>NZ_BSOB01000064.1 GCF_030160295.1 Dyella acidisoli | reverse complement strand
CGGTTTGCGACTTAACCGACGCGCACGCTGACCGGCACGCTGTGCCTCGTAAGCCAACCGTGGGCGCCCCATGCGCGGCAGGGCAGACGGTTCAAGATGACCGTCGCGGGCTAGTTCACGGCTGATCGTACTGGGGGAGCGCCCAAGCAGGAGCGCCAATTGCCGAGCGCTCTGGCCACCTGCTTTGCCAACCATGATCGCGCCACGCTCTTCCGCGCTCAGGTGGCTGTAGTGCTTACCCATGACGTTCCTTTGGGAGAGGGTGTTGCACTTGAGTTTAGAGACCGCCAACCCAAAGAAATGGCCTGAAGAGCTCATGGCATTGCATAAGTTACAAGCTTGAACGATGACGCCCTGCTTTGATCGTTGGCGAGCCAAGCTTCCACAGTGCCGCTATACCGCGAGGCGTCGAAGCATTGAGGGCTTAAAGCCCGCCCTCCGACAGGTTGAGCTCGGCTGAGATCTGCCCGATCTGCTTTAAGTCCTCAGCGCTTCGACGCCTCGCGGTATAGCGGGAGCGTCGAACCTTGGGCAACCAACCACCTATCTAGCCATACACGTTCAGGCTTTTAGCCTCCCCATGCTGTGAGCCTTTTAGGCCATTTCTTTGGGTTACTTTTCTTTGGGCCCGCAAAGAAAAGTGACTCGGGCCCTTTAGGGGCCGAAAGCTCCGAAAGCGCCGCAGGCAATCCCCAACACCACGACATGCCCAGCTGAGGCGAGACGCTAATCAAGAAGTCGTGAAAGGGGTTGGGAGTGAGGATACGATCAGAGAGAGAGAGGGGAGCAGCATCAGGCAAATGCTTCGCAATGTTGGGGTTTGCACCCCAACCTACTTACCGTCGCGCGAAGCTCGAATCGACTCCGCCCAGCGCAACAACTCCGCCACTGCCTCAAAGAAATCACCAGGCAAATACTCATCCACCTCCACGTTCTCATACAAGCTGCGTGCCAGACTCACGTTGCGCATCATCGGCACACCGGCCTCTTCCGCGGCCTGGCGAATCAGCGCTGCTTCATGGTCTTCGCCTTTGGCGACGATCACCGGCAGATCGTCTTCACCTTGTTCGTAACGGATCGCGATCGCCAGATGAGTAGGATTGGTCACCACCACACTGGCTTTGCGCACGCTGGCAAGCGTGTTTTGCTGTGACCATTCCTGGTGCAACTGACGGCGGCGCGACTTGATCATCGGATCGCCTTCGTTTTCTTTCAGCTCCTGCTTGATCTCGCGCCGGCTCATCTTCATTTTTTTGGTGAAGGCGTAACGCTGATAAAACACGTCCAATGCCGAGACGAAAAAGAACACAAAGATCACGCCAGTTGCGAAGCGCTTCACGGCAATCCACAACGCATCGCCCATCCCCTCGGGCGGTGCATAGGGCAATTTTACAAACTGGCCGATAAGGGCAAACAACAGCCACACGAACAGGCCGATCAACAAGGCGCTTTTTGCGAGTGCCTTGATCACTTCAATCAGATTCTCTTGTGAAAACAGCTTCGCAATACCCGAGGTCGGATTCATTCGACTGAGGTCAGGCTTGAATTTTTTGGGCGCGAATACAGGCCCCACCTGCAAAAATTCCACCATCGCGCTAATGGCCATGGCCCCCAATAGAAGCGGCACAGTAAGCCATAGAAACGCGATACATGCGGCCCAGCCGACGTTGTGCAGAGCACGGTCGAATGGCTGATGCAAACCTTGGAGGACGGTGTCGAATAATTCGTTCAATCGCGTGTGGATCAAGGGCATGCCCATCATCACCATCAGCAACCAGGCCAGCACCACGACCGTACTGGTCAGCTCACGGCTTTTAGGGACGTCGCCATCCCTGCGCGCGTCGCGCAACCGCTTGGCGGTCGGCTTCTCAGTGCGATCGCCACTGTCCTTGTTTTGCTCCGCCATGCATCACCTGATGGACAAACTACGCGGCCATGGCCTGCGCAAGTTAAGGATGCTCTGATCTACCCGCCGCCACCACCTAGGGAATCCCCCAGGTGGCGCAACGCGGCAGCAGACCTACACTTGCTATACGCATGGAATCGACGTCGGGCGCCATGAACTTTACCGATCTCACATCGCACTTGTTGCCTCCCACCGTAGGGGATGTCTCGGCGGTCCAGGCGCCCGTCGGCCAGAGTGTTTCGGCCGAACTCAGGGCAGCCACCGGCAATCAGTTGCTGGAGCTTGATGTGTGGGGACGCACCAGCGCCGCCGAGCGCACGCTGAGCACGCATGCCGTGTTTGATGCTTCACCCACCTCGCAACTCGATCAGCTGGTCAACCATATTCTGGCTCCGCTCGACTGATTCCCGGCATAGGCCGCGTGCATGTCTGCCGATCTTCACACGCTGGCCGAACCGTTGCTGGAAATGACCCGGCGGTTGGTGGGTACCCTTCAACAAGAATCATCCATGGAACGGCGCCTGGCGCTGACCAAGCGCTTGGTGCGCCAACTGGGTGACGACGCGTATCCTGTCTTTTTGAAGGTGCTATTGATTGTTGCCGAGAGCGAGGATGCGTCCGCCAAGCAGTGCATAGCCGATCTGCTTGCCGCCGCCGCGCAACGAATGGATCTGCCTCGTGGTCAGCTAAGTGCCTGGGGCAGTTCCTGTCGCAGCGATGCCGAGGATGTGTCCGCTCACGTAGCAGGCTCCATGAATCGCCGCCGTTTGCTCGGGCCGATCGAATATCTCACCGTGTGGTACTGCCAACAGACTCAGCGGCCCATGCTTGAGAAAGCGCTGTACGCCGATGCGATGCGCAAACTGCTGAAGTTGTTCGAACTCAATCCGCAATTGCGCAGCTTCTACGCCAGTAAGCTCGAAACGGAAGCGGGAACCGAGTTGGAGGGTACCTACACCAAGGATACCCGCGACATTCTTGGGCGGCTCGCCCAGCGTTGGCAGCAGGCGAACAGCACCCCCGAAGACGTTGTCCAGGTCGCCATTCGCGGCACGGTACCGGTTGCACCGGTGCCACCTGGCTGGATCGTGCACCAGCTCTGATGTTTCAGAGCCAGTTTAATGTCTCAGCCAGCTGGCCACGCTCACGCCACATTGACGCGTCCAGTTCATAGCAAAGGGCGACTTGACCGCGGTGCTCGCGCAATCCCAAGTCGCTAAAACCGAAACGCGTCATGATCTGTCTTATCCGCCGATAATCCGGATGGCAGTAGCCAAACAGGCGCGGCAGACCGAGCGCGTCGAACGCCTGCCGGCAGAGCAGATGCGTTCCCTCGATCGCGTACCAGTGCCCCCATGCTTCAGGAGTCAACCGTACGTGAATTTCCACATCGGTGCTCCCCTCGATCAGCACCAGGGAAAAAAGGCCGATAAACGTGCCATCCAGTGCATCCGCGCGCCAGACGCCAAGACCAGGCGTATGGACATAGATCCTGTTGGCACAAGCAACGATGGCCGCCACATCGATAAAGCGCGTAGGACTCGCCATCAGCAGCGGATGCTGCTTGGTTTGTGCGAACAGACGGCTGAGTTGGGGTATGTCTTCATAACCGATCCCTCGCAGCCGCATTCTTCGCGATTGTGCACAGGCGAGACCTGCTGCATCTGTGCGCATCGACGCATGATCGTTGGCAGCATGGCGAGCGTCGCCGCCCGCTGATAACGGAAACGCATGAGCGCCGCCCAATGAAGGTGCGCTTTGGGTTGGATCCGTTGCCATGATGGCCCCTTGTTCTTCCGCGTAAAAAGACGGCAGATGGATCAGCAAACAGTCGCCCCCGCCGATTGTTGCCATGCCTCTTTCAGCGTGAAGAGGCATCCATCTTTGCCATGGAAGCGATTACGCACTGCGTCGAGCAGCTTGCCAAGCTGGGAATTTCCCTAGGGACTAACAATGCGCAGGTGGGGGTGAAAACCCCAACATCCCGATCTTGATCCACATAACAATGTTGGGGTTTACACCCCGACCCACGTGCCTGGCGTTTGGTCAATTCGACGGAACATAGTCTGCATCGCCGATGTGCAACAGCTGGTCGCCATCGGCGTAGAAAAACAGATGTGCCTCGCTGCCGTCGTCGTAGCGCAGATCAATCGAATAGTCGTGGATACGGTAGTGCCCCGTCCGCGTACCATCGGAAGAAGCGACCGCGGCACTCCCCGCTATCAGCCCGCTGCTGCTTCTGCTAATGAAGCGGCCATCGGAATAAAAGCGATAGTTATCGCTGCGCATGAACGAGGCGTGGCCACCGCTAACGGTGTTGCCGCCACCGCCAACATGCTTGTAGTTGCCTTGTATCGACTTTCCGGCATCTGCCGGCTGCATGCATTGAGCACTGGTCATCGAGGTCTGGCCGGGCATGCTGATGGTCCGATCATTCCCCGTTCCTGTCCATGTTCCCCAGCTACTGGCTTCGCTCTGACGCGACTGCGCAACGTCGAGGCTATCGGGCGCCAGCTTCGGGCTCTTATAGGCCGTGCCATCTTTCAATAGAAGATAAGGTCGCCAAACGGGCAAACGCATCCCACCCACGCCGGTTCTAAATCCTTTCACAAGACAGACACCGTCCACATCGCCGGCACTCAGACCGCCACCTTGCGCATGCAAGGGCTGCAACATAAGAAAAGCGGTGGCCGCCCAGAAAGAGACATTGCGCAAACGATGTGTGGACATGGTGTAGAAACCTGCAGACGCGTGAAAGCCGGGATACCAACGAGGTACCCCGGCTCTGGTTTCGAAAGCCTATTACTGCTTCTGGACCATCGTGTCGAGCGACTGTCCAAGCGTCTTGATGACGTTGTTGAACGCATCCATCATCTGGCTGAATTCTTCAGCCTCTGCGCTCAACTGGGTGGTTTGACCCGGGTTGTCCGCATTGACGGAACCCGCGTTGTTCTTCAGCGTGTTGGCAGCCTGGTTCAGCTTGTCACCAAGCGCCTTGGCCAGGGCTTCCAGCCAGCCACCCGAATTGCCGCCGCCATTGCAAAGCATGGAGATCAGCGGTTCAGAAGCTTGGTTCTGGAATTCATTCAGCGCATTTCGAACGATTTCGGTGGCTTCCGCGCGGCTGATTCCGTTGTTGGTGATCTGGTTGATCGTGCCGGCGTAAACGGGGGAGACGTGAGTCATGGTTTTGCCCTCTATCAAGATTGGGGAGTCGCAAATCAGCCTGTGCTCATCTCGCTACGCCAACGTCCTGTATCCATCCTTGGCAGTAACACGCCCGGCGCCAACGAGTATCAGTAATGAAGCGATGCAACGCTTCACGACATGTGCGAAGTATGAAAATCGATATCACCCGAGCCAACTAGGCCATTCCCTAGCTAGGGTTTTCCCCATCATCGCGGCATGCGTGTTTGCTGATCGTCTTCCATGCATGGATAAATCGCTCCCCCTATGGCAGCGGGATCTACATAATTTCCAAAACTGCCAAAAAACGCATACCAGCGAAAAAAATTCAGCCACGCGTATCGCCACGCAACTAGCTAATTAATCACCTCAGATTGACCAGCTTCGCTGTTCTTGGCAGCTCGGCGTCGCCAACGACTCACCCTGAAAACGCATCAACGTGAACGCATTTTTTTACCGAAGTGATGGGCAAAAAAACGCAAGAACGTGAAGATCATTTTCACATGACTCTCACATAATCAGCGCAAAGATCCCTAGGAAGCATTTGTTTGACCAAACCAACTGGAGAGCCGCAAGCCGTTCTCCACGTGAGGGACCACTACAAGCGCTCGAACATGGAACAGTCGGTCAGTCAACAAAACCCTCGCAAAAGCGACTACACCGGGGCAACCCTACCTTTGCCCGGAAAGCCCTTGCTATCAAACAGTTTCTTGCACAGCAGGAAGCGTGATGACCGCTTGTCATCAATGCAAACTGGAGGTTATTCCCCATGAATAACGAAAACGTCGAGATCGTACGTCCCTTTGCACGCATGATGGCCAGTGAAATGCGCACCGAAGATGTGGATTCGATGACGAAGAACGGGCTTTTAAACACTGTCCGTTCGGGACACCTACCGACCGACTGGCCGGATCTCGGCTGAGCAGCCGGTTATCCAGTTATCTCGAACTGCTTTTGCAGTTCGCTGCATAACAGGCCGCCACGGTTCACCGTGGCGGTTTTATGCAACAACACCGGGAGCCGCTGTGAACGCTTTTGTCCTCATTTTTTCCTTGGACTATGATCCACACGCTTCCGCTGTCGCCTGGGCGCTGCGGCGCAACGGTGTGCCTTATCGGCTCAACCCCTCCTTTCGTGTCGACGCAACAACACGCCTCTCCATTCATGTCGACGACGCAGAAGATCATGTCTCCATAGATCACATCGATAGCACGCAAATCCGATCCATTTGGTACCGCCGCCCACGCCTGCCCGAAGCCGGCCCCTGCCTGGAGGCAGATCGCAGCTTCATCGAAGGTCAGTGGAAGTATTTTCAGAAAAGTGTATTCGACGCCGCAGACGACTTGCTCAACACCTTGTGGGTTAACCGTCCCCGTGCCGCGGACTATGCCGAAAGCAAGCTCTTGCAACTGCAAGCAGCGCGCGCAGCCGGGCTGCTTATACCCGACACGATCTTTGGCAATCGTGCGACCGATGTAGCAAAGCTGATCGATCGCTGGGGAAGAGTCGTTTTCAAAACGTTTTATCCGCAAAGCTGGGACAACAGCAGCAAAGGAATCACGTATCAAATGAGCGCGGTGATGCTGGATGCAGCCACCGACCTTCCCGAGCAAGCCATCGCGATGAGCCCTGGCATCTACCAGCGCTACATCGAAAAGTCCTACGACGTTCGTGTAACCATCATCGGCTGCCACATCTTTGCCATCCAAATGAGAAAGGCATCCGGCAGCGCCTACTTCGACTGGCGCCCGCATTCCCATGATCAGGACATGCAGATCGAACTATTCGACGTAAGCGCCTCGCTGGAAGCCAAGCTACGCAATGTGATGCAACGCCTTGGCATTGTCTTCGGCTGCATAGATCTGGTCGTCGACCCGGAGGGCGAGGTCTACTTTCTGGAGGTCAACCAGGCCGGTCAGTTCCTCTTTGTGGAAGAGCTGATGCCCGAGCTGCAAATCCTGCGCGCCATGACCGCCATGCTAAGCGCCGGCAGCACGGATTACGGCATCAACGGCAGCGTCGACGTCAAATTGAAGGACTATTTTGAAAGCGACGAGTACCACGGGCTAGGCAGCGTACGCCGCGATATAGGACATCAAGTCGCGAAGGAAGCGCTTTGATGGCTTCTGTACTCGTGCATGAAAGAATTCGATGGGCATCCGTACAACTCACCCTATCCCAAACCTGACAAAGACTGCCAATCTGCGCGTGCAGCTTTTACGAGAGCGTTCAATACCTCTCTGCCATCCTGCCTTTGTACCTGCCTGTACATCACAGGCCACGCATACTGTTCAGCGTCCCAATTTCAGGGACAGCGGAAGATCCACGCCTTCGACCACGCTGGACGCACTTTCTTTTGGCGCGGGCCCTTGCAGGCGAACCTGAAGGGCGAGATCCGTGCGGGAGTCGGCGTGTTCGATGGCCTCGGCATAGCTGATCGTGCCGGCTGCATAAAGCGCGTAGAGCGCCTGGTCGAAGGTTTGCATGCCGACCTCGCTGCTCTGTTTCATGGCGTCGCGAATCGTTGCAATCTCGCCCTTCTCGATCAGATCGGAAATATATGCGGTGCCCAACAGCAACTCCACTGCGGGAACACGGGTGCCATCGACGGCATGCAATAGCCGCTGTGAAACGACTGCCTTGAGATTGAGAGACAGATCGATTAGCAACTGATGCCGTGCGGTATCGGGAAAGAAATTGAGAATGCGATCGAGTGTCTGGTTGGCGTTATTGGCATGCAGTGTCGAAAGACACAAATGACCTGTCTCGGCGTAGGAGATCGCTTGCTGCATGGTTTCCCGATCACGAATTTCGCCGATCATGATCACGTGCGGCGCTTCACGCATGGCATTGCGCAATGCATTGGCGTAGCTCAGTGTATCGATGCCCACTTCGCGCTGGTCGATAACCGATTTGCGATGCTGATGCAGATATTCGATGGGGTCTTCGATGGTGAGAATGTGTCCGCCGCGATTACTGTTGCGATAGTCGAGCATGGAAGCCAGCGTCGTCGATTTGCCCGAGCCGGTCGCCCCCACCACCAGCACTAGCCCGCGCGGCAACATCACCAGGTCGCGCAATCGGGATGGCAAGCGAAGCGTATCGAGGTCCGGAATTTCGGTGGTGATGTAGCGAATCGCAATCGCCACCTCACCGCGCTGCCGATACACGTTCACGCGAAAGCGGCCGATGCCCGCCGGTGCGATACCGAGGTTCATCTCCAGCGTGGACTCGAATTCCTTCTGCTGACGGTCGCTCAGCAGCGAATAGGCGATCTCATGTGTGTTGATCGGCGTGAGTGGCGCGTCGCCGACGTAGCGCGGCACACCCGCAACCACCATCAACGGCGGCGCGCCGTGACTCAGGTAAAGATCGGAAGCGCGCTGCGCTGCCATGCTGGCAAGCAGATCGGAAATATCCATGCCTTCACCTCGTTGCGAAGGGAAATTACCGACAAGCCTTTTCGACACTGTAGAGCTTCGTCCTACCGTCAGCAACGTTGCCGCAACCCTGGCCCCTCCCATATGACACGCCACCCCGCCTGATCACGGTGGCGCCACTCAGCTGTACCCTATGCTTTGTGACATGGACCAGTGACCCCGCTTTGATCTCCATCAATCTCTGAGAGCGCCTCATGTCGATCGACCGACGCGAATTCCTGAAACTTGGTGGTTTCGCCGCTTTGGCGGGAGGTTTGCCCACCTGGACGCGTACGGCCGACGCCCAGGCAGCCATGTCAACCATTGCACCACCGGGCAAGGCTGATTACACGCTGCGCATCGCGCGCAGCCTGGTGGAGCTGGCCCCCGACCATATCGTGTCCACGACAACGTACAACGGCCAATTTCCCGGGCCATTGATTCGCCTCAAAGAAGGGCAGCGTGTCGTGGTCGATGTCTACAACGACACGGATATTCCCGAGCAATTGCACTGGCACGGGCAATTTGTTCCGGTGGATGTTGATGGCGCGACCGAAGAAGGCACGCCCTACATTCAACCGCACGGCATGCGCCGCCTGTCGTTCGTGCCTGGCCCATCGGGATTCCGCTTCTATCACACACATGTCGTGGCTGGCAGCGATCTGAGCGTGGGTCAGTACAGCGGTCTGGTCGGGCCGGTTTACGTCGAACCTCGCCGCGAACCGGGCAGCTACGATCGCGAAGTTTTTTTGACCCTCAAGGAGTTCGACCCTTTCTTCAGCAAGGGCGGCGATATGGCCATGGATTTTCTTCGTCCCGCTGATCGCGAGCATGCGCTGGAAGAAAGCGGCGAGTCGGCGATGAAGGCGTCACTGGCAAGCGGCCAAGCCAAGGGCTACGAGGTGGGCTATCAGGCCTTTGCCATCAATGGCCGCATGCTCGGGTCCGGCGAGCCGATTCGCGTCAAGCCCGGCGAGCGAGTGCTGTTCCACGTGCTCAACGGCAGCGCCACGGAGATACGCAGCCTCGCGTTGCCTGGTCATACCTTCAAGGTGGTTGCGCTGGATGGAAACCCTGTGCCCCACCCGGCCGAGGTGCCGGTACTCTGGGTCGGCACTGCCGAACGCATCAGCGCCATCGTCGACATGAAGCATCCTGGCACATGGATACTGGGTGATCTCGACGATGATGATCGCGGCCATGGCATGGGCGTCGTGGTCGAATACGCGGGCCATCGCGGCAAGCCGCAATGGATCAAGCCGCCACCATTCGCCTGGGATTATCGGCGCTTTGCGCTAACGAATGCTAAACCAGCCACCCCGGACGAGATCATCGAGATGACGTTCGCCAAACAGAACGCCGCAGATCATGGCTTCAACCGATGGACCATCAACGGCGTAGCCTTCGACATGAAAGCCATGAAACCGATGTTTCATCTGCAACACGGCAAGCGCTACCGACTGCGTATGCATAATGCCAGTGACGATATTCATCCGATGCATCTGCATCGACACAGTTTCGAAATCACCCGCATTGCCGGTCAGCCCACCGGCGGTGTGATCAAGGACGTGGCGATGCTCGGCGGTTATCAGAGCATGGATATCGATTTCACGGCTGATCAGCGCGGGCTGTCGCTCTTCCACTGTCATATGCAGTTGCATATGGATTTCGGTTTCATGGCGTTGTTTGAGTGCGCATGACATCTGCATCAGCGTCACCATCCCAATCATTGACCGCTTCCCAAGGTAATCCGTGGGAAGTAGGTGCGGCGTTCCTCAAACTCGGCCTGACCTCGTTTGGTGGCCCCATCGCTCACTTGGGTTATTTCCATCGGGAGTTTGTGGAACGGCGGCGCTGGTTGGACGAAGAACACTTCGGGCAACTGCTCGCGTTATGCCAGTTTCTACCGGGCCCGGCCAGCAGCCAGCTTGGTTTCTCAATCGGCCTGCTCCGTGCCGGCTGGTTGGGCGCGATCGCAGCCTTTATCGCGTTCACCCTGCCCTCCGCAGTTTTGCTGTTTGCGTTCGGCACGCTCAGCCACTTTCTTACCGGGGCGTGGGGCCAAAGCGTGATTCATGGATTGAAACTGGTAGCGGTTGCTGTCGTTGCCCAAGGTGTTCTTGCGATGACCCGCACGCTCACCCCGGATGCACCGCGTGCACTGATAGCAGCGGTCGCTGCAGGCCTGATCGCGATGAGCTCCGGTTCAGCGGTGCAACTTGCGGTGGTTGCAGGCGGCGCAACATTGGGTCCGCTGTTATGCAAAAAAATCACCTCGCGGCAAGGCGAAATCTTTCCTTTGCACTATGGGCAACGAACAGGGCTGATACTGATAGGTACTTATGCAGCACTGCTCTTGTTTGCCTTGATCTTCGCGTCAGGACTGCCACCCTTGGCGCGCATGGCAAGCGCGTTCTATCGCACCGGCGCCCTGGTGTTTGGCGGAGGCCACGTCGTACTGCCCTTGCTCAAACAGGCGGTCGTCGCACCCGGCTGGGTGAGTGACGATACGTTCCTGACCGGCTACGGCGCGGCGCAAGCCGTACCCGGCCCGATGTTTACCTTGGCGGCCTTCTTGGGCGAGCAATACCAGGGCGGACATGGTGCTGCGCTGGGAGCATTGGTCAGTCTGCTGGCCATTTTTCTGCCCGGACTGCTCATGGTGTCAGGGGCTTTGCCTTTCTGGCGCGCACTAGCGTCTCGTGATCAAGCGGCCCGAATGTTGGCTGGCGTGAATGCTGCGGTGGTCGGGCTGCTGGCTTATGCGCTTTATGACCCAGTGTGGATCAGCGCCGTGCATGATGGGAAAGATTTCGCGATTGCTTTAGTAGGCTTTACGTTGCTGGTCGCCGCACGGCGGTCCGCATTGTCCGTCGTAGCGTGGTGCGTCGTCGCGTCGATGACACGACTTTTCATTGGTGCGTAGGTTGGGGTGCAAAGCCCAACATCGGGATGCTATGTGCGCGCGGGAATGTTGGGGTTTGCACTCCAACCTGAGACTGAAAATCTCAGTAAATAAACATTGAAGCATCCGTTGGCAGTTCGCGATCGCCCGCAAGCGCCAACGCTTTGCTCCGGTATTGCTCCGACGAAGGTGCCTGTCCCAACGCGTGATACACGCACGCCTGCGTCCATGCCGCGCGCCAATCCAACTGGCTCCACGTCGAAAGCTTGCCGCCGACAGATGAAGCCTCTTCCACCTTGCCGGCGGCCAGCAAAGCCCGCGCGTAAGCCTGGCCTGCGTCGACGATGAGTTCAGGCACACCCCATGCATCCGCCTTGTCCATGGCGAGCTTCAGCTGCTCCAACGCCTGATCATGACGGCCTTCGCTCCACGCTACGGCCGCTTGCGCACGCAGAAGCAGAACGGTAATCCATTCGTCCTGAGCCGGCTGTTTGGCTGCCCATGCCTGCATGGCGGCCATGCCCTCCTGGAGTTCCTTCTTCTTGCCGGCACGTTGCAACACCATCACGTTTGTCAGCCACGCGTCCGCGTAATCCCGCTTGTCGGGATCCTTTTCCAGCAACTGTCCTCCGAGGGCTTTGGATATCCAGGCTTGGGATGCCTGGATATCGCCCCGCTGCAACGCGAGTTTGGCCAGCAACGTTTCGACGCAACCCTGCAAGCCCGGTTCGCCATTCGGGTCGTGTTCGATGTCCGCAAGCACCTGCTCCAGCAGCTTGCTTGCCTCGGTGGTGCGACCGTTGTCGGCCAGTGCGTGCGCTCGCTCGAACACCAGCAAGTGGCGCGTGATTTCTTCCGGGATGTCCCAATGCTTCTGTTCGAATGGCCAGTAGCGCTCAGTGATAGCCAGTTCGTCGGCGTATCGCAGCAGCGCTCTTTGCGAGACGATCATGTCCTGCAGCAAATCGGGAAGAAATTGTCGCATGCCCATGCGCTGGTACTCGTCGTAGGCGCGCTGTATCACCGGAAGCGCTTGCGCATATTGCCCACGTTGCATGGAAAGTCTCGCCATGGCTGCATCCATGTCTAGCGCGCCGACGGTAAAGCCATCCAGTGCATAGTTGACGCGGGCGAGCCCGAAGTCGGACTGCGCCTGATCTAGTTTTCCGTCAAGAAGCTCCATCTCTCCACGCTGGGCATAAGCGAACGCCAGATACGTGGTGTTCTTTTGCTTCTGCAGAAGCTGCACCGCTTCGCTCAATGCGGCCTCGCCCCCAGCATAATCGTGCTCGCGGAAATAGACGTAATACTGCTGAGCAAGCACTCTGCCACGTAATACCGGTTGCTTGTCAGCAGGTAAGCGCTGCAATAGATCGGCCAACCCCTGCTTGCAAAGCTCAAACTCCCCTTGGTTGCAGTGGAATACGGCTTTGGCGTAGTCGAATTCGGGCATCTCGCGAACAGTGGAGGGAGCCTTGTCGAGCAGTTCGCGCACCACTTCACTGGCACCAGCATACGTTGCCGCGTCAATGCGCATGAGATATTCCTCCTTCGCATCATCGGTGGTCGGCTTGCCGGGTTCTGCGACAAAGCCCATCTGGGCCAGCAGCCGAGTGTCCGCTGAGCGTGCCGCCTTCAGCACATTGTCGGACGACGATTCCGCCTGCCAGATGCGGCCATCGGGACTGCTTGCATCAAGGTGGACATGCCAGAGGTTGTTGTCCAAGGTCACATGCGGACGGATTACCAAGGTAAATGCAGCAAACTTCGAGCTGCTGCCCATATCCGTCTGACTGAGCATATCGAGTACGGCCTGGCTGCTTTCGACGGGAATCTTCGCTGCACGCAAATCACCGCCAATCAGGTCCATCAATCCCAAGCGCAGCCATTTCGAGTCTTCCGGAGCATTCACCTCGGCGGGCAACACCGCCGCATTGCTGTGATCGAAATCCAATACGGGCTGGATCAGCGCGTGGTGGTGAGGCTTCCAACTCAAATACACACCACCCAGAGCCACCAATAAAAGCAAAGCCCCTACGAAAAAGCGTCGTTTCGGTTTCGCTGCGGGCAGCGGATCGGAAACCTCGACGGTGCCAGGGTCGCCTCGATCATGGCGTTCGATCATCAACGATTCGGCGGAATCAGCCTGGAATTCGACGGCCACATCCAGCATCCATCGATAACCGACGCGTGGCACGGTTTTGATACAGCCTTGCTCATTGCCAACGTCTCCCAGCGCGCGCCGCAGCCGCACGAGAGTCTGCGCCAGAACGTTATCGCTGATATCGGACCGACCCCACACCGCGGCAATCAGTTCGTCCTTTCCAACAACACGCTCACGGTGTTCGATTAAATACACCAGGCAGTCGAATCCGTTGGCCGCAAGTGCGACGGGGGCACCATTTCGGCTCAACTCCCTGGAAAGAGGATTAAGGCAAAAATCATCGAACCGATAAATCGGATGCGTCATGGTTGGATGGTTGCCGATCGCCCTTCTCCGCCATCAGCACCCAACTGCCTGCGTATTTCTTCGTATACGGCCTCAGCCAGCAATGGGTTGCCCAAAGACATTCTTTCCAGATCGGCCTGCGTTACCCACTTCACAGCAGCACGATACGCGTTCTTTTGCGCCTTGATCCTGCGTTGCATTTGCGTCAAATCTTCTACCGTTCGCACCAGGCGCGGGCGCACATCAGGCGCCGATGCAAAATATGCGTCAAGGCGCTGACGATGTCGGTTGGCCACCACTACGGGTGAGGTGCCATAAGGATGAAATTCGCTATCGATGGTGGATGGCAGCGAAAGATTGCCCGCGGATTGGGCATTGCTGGTTGTTATGAAATGGCCGTTACTCAATTCGCTCTCGTAATCCGTACAGTGCTTGGTCTTCAGGGTGCGAAGAAAGAACCTCGGCGTGTCCAGCCAGCGGCCGTTCTTCAAGCCGCGCAGCAAATGGCGTATTAAGCGCCCCATGCGTGGCTTGACTTGATAGTAGTAAGCCACGGTTCCGCCATCCGCGGAAACCATGC
The DNA here is from genome assembly GCF_030160295.1 of Dyella acidisoli. Lineage (GTDB taxonomy): Bacteria > Pseudomonadota > Gammaproteobacteria > Xanthomonadales > Rhodanobacteraceae > Dyella_B > Dyella_B acidisoli. The sequence goes on along the minus strand of NZ_BSOB01000064.1, from coordinate 24,718 downwards.
TGCGGATAAAGGTGCGCGCCACGAACGTTGTGGGCGAATTCGAGATTTCAGCGACCTCGACATCGCGCAGATGGCGAAAACCCTGGGCTTCATGCTGGCCCTGGAAGTCACGATAGAACCGGAGATCCAGATGCCGGAAATGGCTTTCGTCAGCGTCAAGTAACGTGGATTCCCCACCATATGCGCGCTGCATCGAGGCAATGATGCTCTGTGCGGCCTGTTGTATCGAATTGGTCATACGCATCTTTTCCAGTTCGAGAATAAGGGACTTTTGACTCGGGTAGCACTATGGCTACATGCCGTAGGACGTCGAAAGCAACCCTGGCTTTCCGCCGGCATATGTAGCATCGTTTCATTGGTTGTAGCCAGTACCAGCCACCCGTCACTCGAATACAGTCAGTGCGTAGGCCGGGATGACAATCCCAGCATCGCGATGTATGCGTGCATGGTGATGCTGGGATTGTCATCCCAGCCTACAAACTCTCCCTCGCCAAGCACCGAGTGGGTTAGTTCAGTCGAATGCCCAGTCGAACTTCATATCGCGGAAGTCCAACTGCACATTGCCGCCGCCCCAGCGTAAAGGAACCAAGCCTCAACACTCCCTTCGCTTGAGCTTCCCGACCTTCCACTGGGTAAAGCGCAATACGATGCGCTTCGCTATGCGGTCATAGGCATCCCAGCTATCCGGTGTCATCGCGTCGGTGTCCTTGCGGAAATGGTTGCTGGAACCGAAAACCTGCTTGATATCGCTGCGCCATGTCTGTTCTTCGGAGTCGCAGAATCCAAGGTAGTAGGCGCTGATGAACGAAGCGAATGTTTCAGGAATGTCGCCGCTCCACAGCACGTTGTCGCAGGGGATATGCAGGAAAGTAAGCGGAGTCTGAGTGCGCTTCTGCCAGGGTTGCACCACCTTTTCGTTGAACTTCTCCGGATCCAACAATCCGTTCAATGCACACCACGTTGCGAAGAATGCGTCTTCCACGTACACCAGCGGCTTCTCAATTTCGTACGCGGGTGATGCCGTTATGTACGCGCGCTCCTCAGGCAAAGCCAGGTGGGTGCACGCCAATGTTCCTTCTTCGAAATCTTGCTTGATGCGCAAGCTGCGGTCCGGGGACTGCCAGGTCCGCGACGATTCCGTCACTACGTCCCACGGCCAGTTCTCCAGCATGGGCAGCGGGCCGACATAGGCATCATGGCTCAACCGGATTCGATGCACGTAGGAAACATAAACCCGCCCTTCCCTTCGCGGTGGCCAGTACTGCCGATGATGAAGCGCGCAGCTGGCTTCTATCTCGATGCCCATGTCCTGGACAGCAACATGCGTATCCGGGTTATTCGGATGGGTGCTGCTTAGCGCCCGTGCTTGCAAGCGCCTCAGCAAGGACACGACCTGCGGACTGTTCGACGGCTTGCCGATTGCGCTGATCAGGTGATCCCAAAGACTCCCCGACATTCCATCCATGGACTCAGGCGCAACGTCCGCTGCAGGTGTCGGCACGGCTTCGTTCAACACGCCGTGTATGGCGTCCTCGCACCAGCCATGGAAGTCCGGATGAGCCTGGGCGGCGGCGCTGACGATCTGCTCGCCCGTGCCAGGCACATCCAATCCTTTGGCCACGAGCCAATCGCGCAACAGCGGAGAACTAGCATCTTCCTCGGGCGGTTCGTCATAGACGCCGGCCGTTTCCAGGGCGCCGTACCCAATCGCCAGCAGCCTCAAAAAGTCCGCAAAGCTTGCGGCCAGCACTTGGGTACCGCCTTCGGAGCCAAGGCAGACCACCGGATAATCGCCTCGCTGTGATTGCCACAACGCAAACAGCGAGCCATCCGGCGCACTGCCAAACACACCCAGTTTGTTGGCGGCCGCGAGTATCGACGGTGACGTTTTTCGTGCAAACCAAAGCGCGGTATCGATGGGTTCCTGCGAATAAAAGGCGAAGCCATCGCCCACGACTGCGTCGTCATCGAACAACCAGGGAAGCTCGTATTGCAGCTCTATCATGAGCGCCGGAAGCGCCATGCCCGAGGGAAAATGAAAGGTAATACTCATGGGCACTTCTCCATCCAATGGAATAAGTTCTGCTCAGAGCACTTGCTCGACGGCCTGCTGTCGTCATGGAGTCGGGCAAGCTGCAAGACAGCGAAAATATGGCATGTAACGGTTTACACAGCAATCCATGAAAAGCGGTTAGCATGCGCGCGCATTACCGTCGATTCGGTCGTCAGTCCCGCGCAAGCAACATGAATAGTTGACGCACTTCACATAAGCAACACAACAGTCACTTAACCAAACTTTCGGGTTGGCTTGTCAGGAACGTCCCCCATCCCGAACACTACTTTGGTGTCTGGCGAAGCCCGAACGGCAGTCTTAATTGGAAAAGACCGTGGGCGTGTGATGGAACCACCTGCTTGCACATCAACAGGGGGTCTTCACATGCATTTCGGGAGTCGGTTATGCGTATCCACCGTTTTTCACTTCGATTGATTTGCGCCAGCATTATCGTCGCGTCGGCTTCGGCCCTGCCTGCTTTTGCGCAGACAAGCACCACCACTACCACGACGACGACCAGCACAACAACAACACAAGAAACGACGCGACTCACCACTGAGTTCACGAGCCTTGCCGGTTCCAACGCCAATGCCCAAGCGCTGGTCAATGGTCTGCACAACGGCACGGCCGTTACGTTGACGAGCACTTCGGCCACGGGTGCAACTACCACGACCACGTTCACACCGGACACGGGCAAACTGGGTTACGGCAACGTGCGTATCGCCTTGTCGCTGGCTGAGGCCAGCCTCGCCAAACAAGGCATCACCGACCCCACCTCGGCTGAACTCGCCGCGGCATTGAATGGCGGAACCTTGGTGCTTGCTAACGGCAGCACAATCTCATTGCACGGTGTGCTTGCATCCCGTGCTGCAGGACAAGGCTGGGGGCAGATCGCGAACAATCTCGGCTTCAAGCTCGGCGATGTGATGCGTTCGCCGAAAGCTGTCGGCAGCGCAGCCGGGGAAGGACATGTGCATACGCAGGTAGCGCGTGTCGAGATCGTGGACCGTGATGCGCACACGCATCCTGATCATGTAAGCAAGCCGGATATCGCTCAGCGTCCTGAGCATGTCGACGTGCCCGAGCGTCCAGAACGCCCCGATCGTCCTGATCACGCCGGTCGTCCCGGCGGCTAATTCGTTTCTCTACCCCGTTGGCGCGCAGAACAGCCCATCGCTGGGCTGCGTGCCTGATTGCGCACGTTCAAAGGAAAATTCATCGATGTTGAAGAAGCCATTTTTGATCACCGCCGGCCTGTTGCTCGGCACCACTGCCGCGCATGCGGCTGGCAGTGGCGACGATCAGTTCAGCCTTGCAGCCGGCGCGGATTTCAGCAGCGGCAAATATGGCACCGACACCACCACCAACATCTGGTCGGTTCCTGTCACAGCGACCTATAACATGGACCGTTGGACCTTCAAGTTGGTGGTGCCCTATGTGGACATCAGCGGTGCAGGCAACGTGATCCCCGGTGTCGGTCGCGTCAAAAACAGCAATCCTCATGGACGTGGTCACGGCCGTGGTGCTGCAGGAAGCACCGCAACCACCACAACGACGGGCACTGGTTCAGCATCAGGGCTCGGCGATATCGTCGCTTCGGCTGGCTATGAAGTATTCCAAAGCAGCGACCACACGTTTGGCGTTGACGTTACCGGCAAGGTCAAATTCGGCACCGCCGATGCCAACAAAGGTCTTGGCACCGGCGAAAACGACTACGGCGCATCGCTGGACACATATAAGGTCTACGGCAACTGGACCGCATTCGGCGGTGTGGGCTGGATGAAATACGGCAGCTCGCAATACATCCAGCTGAAGAATGGCTTCAACGCCAACATCGGCCTCGGCTACAAACTGAGCCACGATGACGATGTCGGCGTGTATTACGACTATCGCCAGAAGATCGCAACCAACGGTGGCCCGCAAAGCGAAGTCACGGCCTATTGGAATCACAAGTTGAATCAGAAGTTGCGCTTGCAGGCGTATGTGCTTGGCGGCTTCGCCAATGGCAGCCCGGACTATGGCGTGGGTGCGAGCTTGAAATACCTGTTCTGAGTTAGGCGAATGTAGCGCAGGTTGGAATGCCACGTAGGTTGGGGTGTAAACCCCAACATCGCGACATATGCATACATGGTGATGTTGGGGTTTGCACCCCAATCTACGATTGCTTTCCAGCCTACGCAGCCGAAGGGGCTAGAACATCGCACTGCACACGCCGAAGCTCTTGATCGAAATTCCAATCGGCGAAACCCGGCGCCAATCACGCTTCTATCCATGTGCGCGGATTCGCTAACCTCCCACCTGCGGATGATCGAATCGTAGCGCTTTGTTGTTGGTAGCTATCGATAGCGCAACGCTTCCACCAGCAAGGAAAACGCCGGAGAGTGTTGGCGTCGACTCGGGTAGTAGAGGTGATAACCCGGAAAAGCCGGACACCAATCTTCGAGGATACGAACAAGACGTCCTGCTTTGATGTGCGCCAACACCATGTCCTCTGGCACGAAGGCCACGCCGTAACCGTCGATGGATGCAGCGACAATATGATGTGCTGCGCTAAAAGCGAGCTGCCCTTGCACCCGAACGTGGATCTCCCTGCGGTTGCGCTCGAATTCCCACGCATAATGCCCTCCGTAGGTAGGAAGACGTAGATTGATGCAGCGATGCTCGGCGAGTTCCTGTGGCTTCTTTGGCTTGGTTTTGCCTGCAAAATAAGCTGGAGAAGCCACTGCAGCCATTCGAACCTCGGGCCCAATCTTGACGGCGATCATATCTTTCTCCACCTGCTCGCCCAGGCGCACGCCAGCGTCAAATCTTTTCGCAACGATATCTTTCAACTCGTAACTGACGTCGAATTCCACACGAATGTCCGGATAGTTGCGCAAGAACGGACGAAGCCTTGGCCACAAGATGGAAGTAAACGCCGGTTCGCCGGTGGTGATGCGTATCGTGCCTGCAGGCTTATCCCGCAACGCGCTCAATGCGTCCAATTCCTCCTCGATCTCGTCGAGACGACTGCCTATCGAGCTCAGTAGATGCTCACCTGCATCGGTGAGCGACACGCTGCGCGTTGTGCGGGTAAGGAGTCGAACGCCGAGTCGGGCTTCAAGTCCACGGATTGTTTGACTCAACGCCGGCTGGCTTACGCCCAAATCAGCTGCCGCCTTGGTGAAGCTGCGCATGCGCGCAACCGTGGTGAAAGCGAGCAAATCGTTGAGGTTCTGGCGAGCCATGGCGATATCTATATTTATAACTATGACTTATATGTTCTATCCGATAGTTCCATCTAATCAATAGCTATCAAGTCACCCAGACTAGGTAGTCATCACCTTCGTTTGGAGCAAGCTCATGCACCTCATTCGCAATGGCTCGCAGGCCTCGATCAAAGGGCCCGCGGATTTTTTTACGGGCAATGTGCGCATCGATCCGTACTTCAATGCACCAGGGCCAGCGCGCGTGGGATGTGCCAGCGTGACTTTTGAACCGGGAGCGCGCTCGGCATGGCATACGCATCCGCTTGGCCAAATTCTCATTGTGACGGCCGGTTGTGGCTGGACGCAGTGCGAAGATGGTCCCATCGAGGTTATCCACGCAGGCGACGTGATCTGGTGCCCACCGGGACACCGTCATTGGCACGGCGCGACGACGACGACATCCGTGACGCACATAGCTGTACAGGAATATCTCGACGGCAAGGCAGTCGAATGGATGGAGCACGTTACCGACGAACAGTATCTGGCCGCACAGAGGTCATCCCATGAGTAACGACAGCAAAGCCGGTCCTTTTGCGGACATCGCCCCTACCCTCAACGACACTACGCGGCAGGTTCTGTTCGGGCAGATATGGGAGCGCACAGCGTTGTCCAAGCGCGATCGCAGCCTGATCACCGTTGCTGCGCTGATCGCTCTCTATCGCGTCAACGAACTGCCGTTTCATCTGAAGTTTGCACTCCAGAATGGCGTTACCAAAGAAGAGCTGATCGAGGTGATCACACATCTGGCGTTCTACGCCGGATGGCCGTGTGCCAACACCGCCATCGAGTTGGTGCGCAAGGTTTTTGCCGAAGCCCTTTAATGCGAGGTTACAAAACATGCCCCACGTCATCGTCAAGCTCTATCCAGGCAAGAGCGAATCGCAGAAGCAGAGCCTGGCAAATCGCATTACCCAGGACGTCATGGACGCATTCGGCTACGGCGAGGAATCCGTATCCGTGGCTTTTGAGGAAATCCGTTCAACGGAATGGGCTGAAAAGGTGTATCGCACGGATATCCAGAACCCGCTCGGCAAGCTCTACAAGAAGCCCGGTTACCAGATGTAGTTCACCGGCGCCAATCGCAGGCTGGGGTACAAACCCTGACATTGCCATCTACATAACCGCGGCAAAACTTGGGTTTGCACCCCTGCCTACGACCATGGCGCGGTCACAATGGGGTGATAATGTTTTATACATAGCGCTCGAAATGCTTGTCATCAGACTCATTCACCCGGTGATTTAGGGACAATCACCTGATACTGCGGACACCGATATCGTGAAAATCCTGCATGCCTTCACTTCAAACTTGTTGACTTGAAGCACATCCAGAAGTAAAACCCTAGGGGCCTGTGTGGATGATAGGTTGGTGTAGTAAACGGATTGACGTCTTCTTCTGAACGGGGAAAGAGGACACGTCACCACGAGGCTTTGACCTCCCGTTGTATGGACCACTGTCGCTCATATGGCTTGGTAGGAACGGTACGACATGAACCGCTGTTTCCTAACTGAAAGTTCATCGAGCTGCGTTTACGCGGTGGTGCTTCGTGCCTGTTTCGCAAAGGGACAGTGCAAATCGATCTCTGTACGTGATCAAGCCAAAAAAAGTGCCCTTCGCGCCCGCGGCAAATGCATTGCCGGCTATTCGCCGCCGTCCTTCGCCGCGTGAAAACTCTTTTATTGACCTGACGACTCGCTTTCCGGCTGTTTGATCACGCCGGTTCCCGATCTCATCACTACGCTGACGACCTGCACGGCAGGTTGTCGCCTGGTGTGTGCATCGCCTATTGCGCCGTCATCGCGTCATATCCAAAAAAAGACCGAACGTAAGCGGGGGGAGAGCCCGTCGGACGGTCGCATCCTGTAATCGGAGAAACCGAATGAAAACGGCTGGTTTAAAGCGTAGAAAATTGGCGATCGCCGTCTCGATGGGCTTTGTTGCCGCGTTCGCAGCGACGACTGCTCTGGCGACCGACGTACACGGTCATCTGCAACAAGAGAATTCAGGACAGCCCGTTGCCAATGCACGCGTGTCGCTGGACGGCACCAGTTACACGGCCACGGCGGATAAAGAAGGCAATTTCGTTTTTGCAAACGTACCGGCAGGCAGCTATACCGTCTCCGTCTCGCAGGCGGGTTTCGCCATGACCCATACCCCGCTGACGGTAGGTAGCAGCGGCCTGGCCACGGTAACCCTAAGCCTGAAAAAAGTGGCCGAACTTAAAGGCCTCATCGTAGCGGCCAATCGCTACGATGCTTCCAGCATGCAGATGGATGCCCCCAACTCCGTCAACGTGTTGTCGGCCGCGGATCTGCAGTACACCGCCGTGCACAACGTCGCCGAAGCACTTGGCTTGATTCCCGGCGTGAATGTCACGAATACCGGCTCAGGTTATTTCTCTGGCATCGATGGTGCTGCGCGTGGCGAAGGTGTCTACGCCACAGTGCGCGGCCTGCCTGCCGATTACGACGTCAATTTGATCAACGGTGTCGAAGTCGCCCAAGGCATGCCTTACAGCCGCAGCGTGCAGTTGAGTTTGCTGCCGCCTTCCGGCCTGCAGACCATCGTGATGAATAAAACCTCTACCGCCGACATGGATGGTGATGCGATCGGCGGCACCGTGGATTTTCGTACGCCGTCCGCATTCGATTTCGCCAAGGACATGAGCGGCAGCGTCTCGGTCAGTGGCCGCTCGGAAAGCCGGGCGCGTGATTATGGCAACAGCGGCCTGGGCGGTGGTTTTGCCGGTGATTTCCAGACCAAATTCGGTAGCGAAAAACAATTCGGCGTGTATGCCAGCGCCTATTACGACTACCGCACCTATGCAAATAGCGAAGAGGCTGCGGCCACCAGCGCCTACAACGACGGGTCCTGGCAATTCGCGCATACCGATGCGAACGGCAACAATGCAGCGGGCTATGACCCGGCCAAGAACCTGAGCAGCACCGGCATGAACGTGGGCGTGGTGCCGGGTTATGAGCGCCGCTACGGCGGCAATTTCTCGTTCGACTACAAAGTAGACGAAACGCTCAGCACCTACCTGCGCATGACCTATGCCTACGCGCAGACCACGGAAGACACGTCATTCACGCAGTTAATTCCGCGAAATGTGACGTACCAGGAAGTCGGCACCAGCGGTGTCTACACGCCGAACATCGGGCGCATCGCCAGCCGCTATTGGTACGAGACCAACCCGGAAGTGGCGGATCTGGCGACCTTTCAAGTTGGCGGCGACAAGACTGTCGGCGGCTGGACGATCTCGCCAAACGTGTTCTACAGCTTCGGTGACAACGATCGCCCGAACCACGTGGAAATCGACGGTCGCGAAGACAAATACTCGCAGACCAACTTTGCCTACAGTGGCAGTACGTTGATGAGTTACGGTGCGGGAGGCTTTCCCTATCCACAGCTGACTCCGGCATTGCTGGCGCAGGTCAACAACATCCCTGGGCTGTACGCCAACGATGACGGCGAGCTCACCAAGATCTATTCCGGTCAGCGCAAGGGCGGCGCCAAAGTCGACTTCCGCTATGACTTTACCGACGGCAGTCTGTCCTCGATCCAGTTCGGCGGCAAATTCACCGAAAGCGTGCGCAACTACACCAATCGCGACTGGTCGACGGCAGGCATCAACGATGGCGTGACTACGCTGGGCGACTTAGGGATCTTCACCGGCTCCTACAGCTCGATTTTCCCCGGCCAATACAACTGGAAGGCACCCAAGGTCAGCGAATCGGCCGTCAGCAATCTGATCCAGCAATACCTGGTGAGCAGCGACCTGGATACGTGCGGCGACAGCCTCTACGCCAACAACTACAACTGTGACACCCTGCGCGGCAGGGAGGAGGTCAGCGCCATCTATGGCAAAGCCACCTTCAACATCGGCAATCTGGAAATCATTCCAGGTTTGCGCTTCGAACACACCGGCATCGAAAACACCTACTGGGTGGTGCCGCAAGACAGTTCAGGCAATGAGATACTCGGGTATTTCCAGACCAACCACACGGTCTATAACGAACCGTTGCCCAGCGTGTTCCTGAATTACCGGCCAAGCGACGGCAGCATTTATCGTGTCGGACTGTGGCAAAGCTATACGCGCCCCTCCCTTTATCAGCTGGGCAGCAGTTCTTCAGTCAGCACTTCGCAAGGCGTGACCACCATTACGCGTGGCAATCCCAGCCTGAAAGCAATCGAAGCTACCAACCTCGACTTCTCCGGCCAGTGGACCAACAACAACGGCGGTTACGCCTCGGTGGCCGGCTTCTATAAGCACCTGAGCCACTACATCTACGACGCTGGTGGCCAACAGGCCAACTCCAGCACCAATGGCGGCGGTACAACCTTCTACAAGACACCCGAAAATGGCGGTAACGGCCGCGTTTACGGCGTCGAACTGGATACGCACCAGAAGTTCAAGTTTCTTCCTGAACCGTTCGACGGGCTCGGTGTCAGCTTCAACGCTACCCGTCAGAACACCAAAGTGGACTTGGGGACAACCGGCTTTCATAACGAAGAAATGCAGAGCGCGCCCAAGTTCATGGCGAACGCGGAAGTGTTCTACGAGAAGAACGGCTTTTCGCTCAACCTGAGCTATCACTACACCAGTGCGTGGTTGGCGAACTACGACTACCTGAATCAGGGTGCGCCGTGGGACGACTTGTGGATCCGGCCGATCAAGCGACTCGACCTTCACGCAGGCTACATGTTCCACAACGGTCTGCAGGTGGATTTTTCCATCTCCAATCTCGCTGACAACTACAGCTATTGGGCGCACGTAGGTCGGAACAGTTTGACGATCTCCGACGTTGTCGATACCGGTATGACGTCGTTGCTTACGGTGAAGTACAACTTTTGATGCGATCGGTGATCACGCAATGTCGCGGCATTCGCCAAGATGAAAGCCACACAGAGGGCCGTCATTCCCGCGAAAGCGGGAATCCATTTTCAAAGATGCACCAGAGCAAGATGGATGCCCGCTTTCGCGGGCATGACGGCAGTAAGGGAATGCATACTTTCATGGCAGTCCAGCCCTTCCGTACTACAGGTAGGACGGGAACTGCATGTCGCGCACGCATGAATAGCGCTCCCTACACATGAAACGCCGCCAATTCATCCGCCTCGCCCTGCTATCCACCTTGGCCTTGGATCACCACATCCTCGCCGCGGACAACGAACGTGCGCGTAGCACCATGACACCGATTCCAGACGGCAAGCCGCACCGCTTCGCCCTGCAAGGCCACGATTTCGTACTGGATGGCGCGCGATTCCAGATCCGCAGCGGAGAAATGCATCCCTCACGCATTCCCGTTTCGTGTTGGCAGCATCGTATTCGCATGGCCAAGGCAATGGGTCTCAATACCATCGCGCTGTATGTCATGTGGAATTACCTGGAACGCGAGCCCGGCGTCTTCGACTTCACCTCGGAACGCCGCAACTTCGTTACCTTCATCAAACTTTGCCAACAGGAAGGCATGTGGGTTTATCTGCGTCCTGGTCCGTATATATGCGGTGAATGGGACATGGGCGGCCTGCCACCCTATCTGTTGCGCGACAAGAACATCAAGCTGCGCGATCGGCATGATCCGGATTACATGGCCGCCGTCCAACGCTACATTGCAGCTATCGCACCGAAGATCGCGCCACTGATGGCCGATGCCGGTGGCCCGATCCTGATGTTGCAAATAGAGAACGAGTATTCCTCGTTCGCGGCCGATGTTGGGTATCTGGAAACGGTGCGCGACCTATGGAAAGCACACGGTATCGATGGGCCGTTTTCGGTTTGCGATGTTTTGCCCGATCTCAAGCGTCGACATGCCTCTCTGCCAGGTGCCGCACTCGGATTGGATGGCGCGGAACCGCCGCAACTGCATGCAGGCCTGCACTTTTCGCAGCACGAACCGGTCTGGGTCGGCGAGACTTATCCGGGCTGGCTGACGCATTGGGGCGAGCATGAACTGGCGCACAAGGATTGCGCCGAAGCACTGCGCAAAATCATGGCCGGCGGCTATTCCTTCAACCTTTACGTGGTGCACGGCGGCACCAACTTCGGCCTGACTGCTGGCGCCAATGCGGATGACGACGGCTCCAACTTCCAACCGGTGATCACCAGTTACGACTACGGCGCACCCATCGATGAATGTGGCGATGCGACACCTGCCTATCATGTCTTGCGCGACATCCTGAGCAGCGCGAGTGCCGGGTCTCTGCCGTCCATACCGGCCCCCTGCCCTAAAGGTTCTTTCGCGGACGTTTTGCCCATGCCGTTCGCGTCGCTCTGGGACAACCTGCCCACCGTGCCAGTACCTACCCACGCCCCCGCCAGCAACGAACAATTGCTGCGGCAGAACCAGGGGCTGGTGGTTTATCACAAGACCGTAAAACGCGGTCATCTTCTGCACGTGGATGGGGTGCATGATTACGCCATCGTGCATATCGATCAGAGCGAGTGCGGTTCTATCTCACGCGTACGCGACCCTCGGCTCCATTCATCGCCCGACCTGCATCTGGGGCATGCCGGCAACGAGGGTGATATGGCGCTGGACATGCTTGTCGACAGCTTCGGGCACATTAATTTCGGCCCTCCATTGGGCGACCGCAAAGGCTTGATTGGAAGCGTGCGTCTGGATGGCATGCTGCTGTACGACTGGCACGTCTATGGCCTGCCACTGGACGACGCTTACATCGCGAACCTGAAACCGGTGCTCACCCGCCCGGATCGCCCCGGCCTGTTTTTCCAGGCAACCATTCGACTGCAAAAACATGGCGACGTTTACGTCGACATGCACGAATGGACGAAAGGCTACGTATGGGTCAACGGTCATCTTTTGGGGCGCTATTGGCATATCGGACCGCAGCAATGCCTGTACTGTCCCAGCGAATGGCTGACGACTGGCGACAACCAGATCCTGATTCTGGATTTGCATCAAATCCATGCGGCGCCCGTGCACTGCGCAGATAACCTGGCAGGCACAGCATGATGAATGTATGGCGGCCACGTTCCAGAGCGACAAGCGATCACCCTGAAGCGCTGCCGACGTCGATTGCTGTGCCCGAAAGCGAAGCACCACATGACCCGAGTGCCGCCCCACCCCGTGTCATGGGTTTCTGGGGTGGCCTTTCAGCCAATGTGCTGAACATGATCGGCGTGGGTCCGTTCATCACCATTCCGCTGGCGCTTTCGGCGCTGGCCGGCCCGATGGTGCTGATCGGCTGGTTGGCCGGTGCGTTGCTGTGCATGTGCGACGGCATGGTGTGGGCCGAACTCGGCTCGACCATTCCCGAATCCGGCGGACCGTACCACTACTTGCGCACCGCTTATGGCAGCGAGCGTCTTGGACGTCTATTTGGTTTTCTTTATCTCTGGCAGACAGTGCTTACCGCACCGTTGTCGATCGGTTCTGCAGCGGTCGGCTTCGCGCAATATCTGGCCTTTTTGATCCCGAGCCTTGGCCATCAGGGCCAAATACTCGCAGCCATCGCACTATGCCTGGTCAATACCGCGCTGTTGTATCGCAGAGTCGATTCGGTCCAACGCCTTTCGTTACTGGTCACTGCAGTGGTGATCGGCGCTTGTGTGTGGATCGTATTAAGCGGCTTGATGCATTTCGATACGCATGTGTTCGCGCACTTCATGCATGCCGGTGGCGATCCCAAGCATGGCTTCTGGCTGGGTCTTGGTGCGGTCAGCCTGATCGCCGTTTACGACTACGGCGGCTACAACAACGTGTGCATGCTTGGCGGTGAGATCAAACGACCTCGGCGCACGATCCCGCTTGCCGTGCTGACCTCGATTCCGATCGTAGCCCTGCTATACATGGGGTTGAACCTTTCGGTACTTGGCGTGCTGCCGTGGCAACAGGCTGCGCAGTCCAAGGCAGTGGTCGCGGATTTCATGCAGTCGATCTACGGCAGAACGGGCGGCATGACCGCGGTGTTGTTGATCTTGCTTGCAAGCTGGGGCTCGGCCCTGGTTGTCTTGTTGGGCTACTCACGCGTGCCTTTTGCCGCCGCTGCATCTGGGCAGTTCTTCCGAGTGTTTGCGCGCCTGCATCCGCGCGGTCGCTTCCCTACTGTGTCGTTGCTATTCACGGGTGCTGCGTCGGCGCTGGCATGCATGTTGTCGCTGGACGATTTGATCGCGTCGTTGATGGTGATCCAGATCATGTTCCAGTACATGGCCCAGTGTCTGGCCATCGTGCTGTTGCGTCGTCACGAGCGGCGCGATGCGGACACCTTTCGCATGCCGCTGTATCCCTTGCCGATACTGATCAGCGTGATCGGGTGGCTCTACATCGTATGCACCAGCCCTTGGCGGCACATCCTGGCCGGAGTGGCCGCGATAGTGGGCGGCACGCTTATTTACATGATTGACGCATGGAGACGTAAAACGTGGCCTTTTCAGAGACCATGAAACGCTGGGATGTGGTCGTGGTCGGCGAGATCTACGCCGATCATGTTTTCAGCGGATTTCAACACTGGCCTGCACCGGGTGAAGAGGTGCACGCCGAACATTACCTGCGCGAACTCGGCGGCGGCGCGGTCAACACCGCGTGCGCCTTGGCCCGTTTGCAACGCCGCGTACGTTTGATCGGGCTGATTGGAGAAGCCGATCGCGCTTGGTTCGAAACACGCTTGCAAGGTTTCGGTGTATCGACCGACGGCTTGCGCTCCGACGCCCTGGGCACCGGTGTGACAGTGAGCGTTTCCACTGCGGAAGACCGCTCTTTCTACACTTACGTGGGTGCCAATCGTCACCTGGCCGAACTGCTGGATGACGTAGCGACTCGCGCCGAACTGATCGCCGCCCGGCATGTGCATTTCGCCATGCCGCTCGCAGCGGATCTGGCCAAACGCCTGTTTCCACTCTTGCACAAGGCCGGATGCACGACGTCGCTGGATGTCGGCTTCAGTCCGGACTGGCTGCGCGATCCAGCCAATCAATGGACATGCCGCGCCGTCGACTATTTTTTCCCGAACCAGACCGAAGCCCAGGTGCTGACCGGCAGCGAGAGCGCCGAAGCATTCCGCGCCTGGGCTTCTTCCATAAGCATCCGACATAGCGTGATCAAGCTGGGCGCCGCAGGCGCGGCAGCTGTCGTCCACGGCGAGCTGCTGTACGTATCACCGCCCCACGTCGATGCCATCGACATGACCGGCGCCGGCGATGCCTTCGATGCCGGTTTTATCGATGGCGTGTTGAACGGCGAATCGACCAAAGACTGCCTGCGGCGCGCATGCATTTGCGGCGCCCAGTGCACGACGCAGATCGGTGCGCTGGAAGGGCTGCCCGATTCTTTCTTGTTGAGGAGTATCTATGAGCAAACCTATGGATCGTAAGATTGCCTTGATCGGTGGCGGCGGTGTTCGCGCGCCGTTGGTGATCTTCGGTGTCGATGAAGCGACAGAAGCATTGGGCGCCGCAGAAATGGTGCTATACGACCCCGACCAGGAACGCCTTGCGGTCATGGTGGAGCTGGGCAAAGCGATCGTGGCCAAATCCGGCGGTTCGCTGCGTTTGCGTGCGGCGACCTCCGCCGAAGATGCCATCGAAGGCGCGCACTTCGTGTTGAACAGCATTCGCGTTGGCGGTATTGCAGGACGTGCAGCAGACGAACGTGCTGCGATCGACCATGGTTATCCGGGGCAAGAAACGACCGGCCCTGCCGGCGTTGCCATGGCGCTACGCACCGTACCCGCTGCGCTCGAACAGGCACGCCTGGTTGAACGTTTGAGCCCCGACGCCTGGCTGGTGAATTTCACCAATCCCGCCGGCCTGATCACCCAAGCCGTCACCCGTCATTCGCGCGTGAAAATGGTGGGTATCTGCGACACCCCCACCGAGCTTTTCCACAACATCGCCAAGGCACTGGGAGAGCCGTTGAGCGACGTGCAATGCGATTACGTTGGCCTCAACCATTTGGGCTGGGTGCGCGGCGTGCGTGTACGTGGTCAAGACGTCATGGACACATTGCTGACCAGCGATGAACTGCTGCGCCAGCTTTATCTTGCACCGCTGTTCGATTTCAACATGATCCGCTCGCTGCGGCTGATCCCTACCGAGTACCTGTTCTTTTATTACGAACGCCGACGCGCCCTGCACAACCAGTTGCAGCAAGGCGGAAGTCGCGGCGCTGAAATCCAACAACTCAATCAGGTACTGATCGACACGCTGAAAAGCCGGCTGACGGCCGGCGACGGCGATGGCGCAGTGGCTACCTATGCGGCGTATCTCAACCAGCGCTCCGGCTCCTATATGAAGCTGGAAGCAGAAGGTGGTTCAGCGTTCGATCCGGATGTAAGCCTGCAGGTCGATCCGTTCCGCACCGCGACGGGTTACCACCGGATCGCGATCGATGTGATGAGTGCGTTGACCGGTGCCAAGCCCGCCACCATCGTGGTGAACACACGCAATCGCGGTGCCCTTCCCGATCTTCCGGACGACGACATCGTGGAAACCGCAGCGCGCATCAGCCTCGATTCGATCGTGCCTGAGCCGATTGCGCCGCTGCCCGATGAAGTGCGCGGACTGGTGCATGCAGTAAAAGCCTACGAACGCGCGGCGATCGATGCTGCATTGGCTAACGTCAGGCTGACCGCACGCAAGGCCTTGCTGATCCATCCTGCGATTGGCGAGTGGAGCCCCAGCGAAGCGCTGTTGCACAACATGTTCGGCACCATCGATGCGGATGGGGAATGTCTGTGCCAAGGACCGATGCATGGGCATTTGCATGCGTGATGTCACCGCGTAGGTCACCTTCAAAGTACGCATTCCCTCATGGTCGTCATTCCCGCGAAAGCGGGAATCCATGTTGCTCTGATGCACACTGGGAAGTGGATTCCCGCTTTCGCGGGAATGACGCCACCTTGGGTACCCTTCATCATCACGAGTGCCACAACTCCTCCTGACTGCTGAGGGGGTTTCACCCCAATCTACGCGCTACCTCCTTGGGAAACCTCATGCCCGACTCCGATTTGCAAATCGACACCGACCGCCTCGTGCTACGCCCGCACACCCGTTATGACTTCGCAGAAAGTCTCGCCATGTGGTCCGATGCAAGCGTCACGCGATTCATTGGCGGCAAGCCTTTCACCCAGGAAGAAACATGGGCGCGGCTCCTTCGCTACATCGGCCATTGGGCGATGCTCGGCTTTGGCTATTGGGTGATTCGCGAGCGCGCCACCGGGCGTTTCGTCGGCGAAGTGGGTTTCGCGGACTATCAGCGCGACATGGACCCACCGCTCGATGGCATTCCCGAAGCCGGATGGGCTCTCTCGCCCCATGTGCATGGCAAAGGGTATGCGACCGAAGCATTGCGTGCCGTAACGCTGTGGGCGGACGACCGTTGGCCAACCGCATCCACCATATGCATGATCGATCCGGATAACGCTGCGTCGGTGCGAGTCGCAACAAGGTGTGGCTATGCGCAAGTCAGAACGGCGATCTATCGTGGCCGCCCATCGCTGATCTTCGAACGTCTCGCGCAGAAGGCATCTACGTAGGCTGGGATGACAATCGTAGGTTGGGTTAGCGCAGCGTAACCCAACAATACCGCTCGAATATGTTGGATTACGCTGCGCTAACCCAACCTACGAACTACGAACATCCAAGCCCCCTGCAAGCGCCGCACGCAGCTGATCAACATAGGTGCGACTGGCACGCAACGGAGTGCCATCCTTCAAACGCAGCAGACAATCACGATTGGATAGCGCCTCCAGCTCTGCAATACGATCGATGCGCACAATGGTGGAACGATGGACGCGCAGGAATCGCCGCGGATCCAGTCGAAGACTGAGCTGGTGCAGCGGCTCACGCAGCAAATACACACGCGAACCGACGTGCAGGCCGGCATAGTCGTCGTTGGCCTCGATCCAATCAATATCGCTGGCCTCGACAACGACGATACGCTGCCCTACCCGCACGGTGAATCGCTCGGCCCACTCTTGCGAACGCTCGACAGATTCGTCACTAAGGTGGTGACGCATGGCGGTGCGAGCCCGGTCCAGTGCTTCGCGAAAACGCTGGTCGTCGATCGGCTTCAGCAGGTAATCCAGCGCAGGTAGCTCGAACGCGGTCACGGCGAAGTGGTCATACGCTGTAAGCAGGATCGCGAGTGGTCGACGCTCCGGATCAATGCAACGCAGCACATCGATACCGCTCATGCCTGGCATTTGCACATCCATGAACACCAGATCAGGCCTCAATTTCTCCATCACCTGCATGGCAGTTTCACCATCCCCCGCTTCACCCACCCAACTCAGGTCCTGATGCGTGTTGAGCCGCGCACGCACACCATCACGGGCGAGTGGCTCGTCATCCACCACCATCACTCGCATCATGCGCTGCGTGCCTCCGCGAAAGTCGCCGGAGTGGCTTGCCGAAGCGGTAGAGCGAGGCGAATCGTACATGCACCCTTTCCGTTCACCGCGAAATCCACGCTGTAGCTCCCTGGATAAAGCACATCCAGACGTTGCCTCATGTTGTTCAGGCCAATGGCCGTCGATCGTTGCTCGCGTGCATCCGGTGGCGTGGGCACACCATCGTTGCGCAGTTCAATGATCATCGCATCCTGCTCCCGCTCAATACGCAGATGCATGGCGCCACCTTCTGTGCGCAGCGCAATGCCATGACGGATCGCGTTCTCCACCAGGGGTTGCAGCAGCAGCGGCGGCACCAACGTCTGTAACAGTCCTGGCCCCACACGCTGGGTTACATGCAGGCGCGATCCAAGTCGGGCCTTTTCGATATCCAGATAGTGCTCGGTAAGGGACAGCTCTTCCGCCAGCGTCACTTCACGCTGGTCGCTGCGTTCCAAAGTGGCTCGCAGAAGATCACCCAGGCGAGCGATCATGCGCGTGGCATCGCTGCCACGTCCGTTGGCTACCAGGGCTGAAATGCTGTTGAGCGTGTTGAACAGAAAATGGGGGTGCAGCTGATACTGCAACGCGCGCAACTCCGCCTCACGCGCCAGCGCAACCGCTTCAGCTTCACGGCGGCGCGAGCGTTGCAGCGCATCGTAGTGATGCAGCAGTGCATGAATGGCGCAGAAAGCGATAAGAGCCAGCCAGCACCCATCCAATCCGGCAAAGATACGTCGGAACTCATAGCCTGGAACCAGATGCCAGTGCACCGCGGCAGCCTGCGCCAATGCGTTATTGATCACCGAGGGCACGTAAGTGGCCACCAGCAGCACGGGGATACTGATGCGCGCTGATACGCCACGTTGCCACATGAAACGCTGGAGCAGACTCAGCGGCGCAACCCAACACAGATAACAAAACGCATAGAAGGCGCGAAACGCACCCGCATAGGCATGACCGAGCTCAGGAAGTGCCATCACGCCCATGCACAGGGCTATGGGCGTGGCGGCCAACAAAGAAACCTTCAGAGGCAACCCAGTGGGTTGCTCAAGCAGCGAAACACGCGTCATCGTGGTATCCGTGCGCAGGCGCCGCCATCGGCTGACGCTGGTCGCACCCTACATCGATCCTCAATGGATGTCATCCAGAATGACGGAATACAGCATGGTGCTGATCTTCCATCCTTCTTCCGTGTGTGCCAGCTGCCAGGTTTCCACGCCATGGTTCGTCGGCTTGCCGTTCACCAGAAAACGATAGTCAAAGTAAACCGTACCCACCGTGCCATCGGTCTCGATGTGCAGATTATCGAACGTCTCCTCGATCGCCTTGTCCTTCGGAGCCGTCTCGATGAAGTGCGCGAATTGCTCATAGCTGCCGGGAGCGAATTGCTTAGCTTCGGGCTTCTTCGTACGCACGGTGGCCAGCGATCCATTGTCGAGACCCTGCAACCACGATCCGCCTGGCATGAACATGCTGCGCATGGCCTCGCCGTCTTTCGCAACAATGGCGCTCTTGAAGCGGTTGATCAGTTGTTGGATCTGCGCCTGGTCTTCGGCGTGCGTATCGCTGGTTGCAGCCCAGGCGTGCAGCGGCACGGCAAGCATGATGGCAAGCATCAGAGCGGGTAAAACTGGCTTCATGGGCAACTCCGTGGGTGGGGACGGTTTGCACCATTACGCCCGTGGAACAGCGAAGGAGCCAGCGCTATGCGGCCAGCCGTGGCTTGGATGAGGTGAGTCGTTTGATGGTAGGTTTGCACCCCAACCTACGCGATCGAATCACATCAACTTGATGCCCCATGGGCGGACAGCCCATGCGAACAAGGCAAAGCACACAACCGTAATCACTGCGCTCAAACCTAGCGCAGGCCAGAATCCGAACCGCGTGAAGAGTCGCGGAAATGCCAGGAACATCGGCAGCGTCGGCACCACGTACCAGAACGTATACCAAGCATGATTGGTGATTTTCTCGGCCGACTGCTTTTCGATGTAGAGCCATGTCAGCGCGAGCAAGGTCACCAAAGGCAGCGATGCCAAGAGCGCGCCAGCCCTGTCGCTGCGTTTGGCGACTTCCGAGACCACTACGACAACAGCGGCAGTGATGATGTACTTGGTAATAAGCCAGGGCATTTGCAGATTTCATCGTAGGTTGGGTAGCGCAGCGTAACCCAACCTACCGCTCGGCATAGCTACCCGTACAACGCACCGACCTGCCAGAGGAACCGGACTGCGCATACGTTGCCCCATTCACCTGTATGACAACACCATCCACGCAACGCTCGTTTGGAGCGAGATGACGATACTGGGTTCGAAGTTCGGCTACGTCGGCAGCGATACGCGGATCGGGCTGCTGCGTTTGCGAAACCAAACGCTGGTCGGTTTCTACTGTTTTCTGTGGCTGCTGTTGAAGCGAAGTCGACGCCTGATGAGCTTGCTCCCCGTCTCGACTCTGCGCGTATTTACTGTAGGCGACGTAACCGCCCACCATGATAGCCGCGGCCGCCACGATGGCAGCCGCCCACTTTGTTGAAGCATCCATAACTCTTCCCCGTCCTTTCCCCGTAAAAAGGATAACTCGAAAGTCGGGATGCTCGGCAAGAGGTCAAGCGCATATTTGAACGGTGTCGTCCACTCTCCCCCGCTTTGTGACAGTCAAAACCCGAAAATTCCTATCGAATGTCGAAAAAAAGCTGGGCGGCCTTGGCCGCCCAGCTTTTACGCAATATCTATCGACTTGCTCCCGACTTACGGCGCCTTCCCCGCCTGCAGGTGCTGCACGATCGTCAACGATTTCTTCACGTGGTCTTCCGGATGCAGATGATCCGCTTCCGAAGAAAGCGTGGCGACGATCTTGCCGTCGCTGCTGATAACGAAAGTCGTGCGTTCGATAAAGCCGTGGTCGATGGCCACACCGCGCACATCCTTCAGACCGGCCTGGCCTGCTTCCACTTTAAGGTTGTAGGAAGCGGCGATTTTGCCGTCGGAGTCAGAGGCCACCGGGAATTTGCCAGCGCAGTAGCTCGGATCGGACGAGAAAGCATTCAAGCGCTGCAGACTGTCGGCGGATACGCCGATGATGGTGGCGCCGGCCGCGTCAAACTTGGCTTTCTCCGTGGCGAAAGTGTGTGCTTCGATATCGCAGCCGCCGGTATAGGCCGACGGATAGAAGTAGACCACCACAGGGCCTTTCTTGAGCGCATCCTTGAGCGAGAAGGTGAAAGCCTTACCGGCCAAACTGGCCTGGGCCGTGAAATCGGGGGCGGGAGCGCCGGGCTCGAGTGCGGCGAAAGCGGCTGTTGCGAAGAACAGTGTCGTTGCCACCATGGCTGCTGCAATCGGCCGTGCGAGATGCTTTTTCATTTCGGTGTGCCTCTGTGGGGATTAAGGATGCTCTGATCTATTCCACGTACCCGTCACCGCAGTGTATGCGCATTTCGCTGCGTCCCAGCGGTGAAGGCAGACTGGCCGTCTGTCGAGACGCTGGGACGCAGCGAAATGCGCATACACTGCGGCCCCAACATCTTGAATTTAAATGACGGGGTGACGTCCAGAAGGCCCGCAGCCTGCGCCGCGCGGCTTGAACAGACGGCCAGTCTGCCCTGTGCCGCGCAACACACCCTGCGGGCCTTCTGGACGTCATGCCGGGTGCGTGGAATAGATCAGAGCATCCTTAAGGGGGCGATATTCCAATTCGCCGCCGCAGCAGCGCATGTTACAGCCAAGCCCTGCATGCGGCCGTGATCATCCGAGTGCGATGCATTCGCAACAACTTATACAAGCCCGCCGCTCAGAACCGCCCGTGCATGACCGGCAGTGCGCTGGCTTACGGTGAAATCGTTGCCAATGGTCAGGCACTGATCCGCGACCGTCGCCACGCTGCCGCGATGCGATACCACAATCAGGATGGTCTCCGGCAAACGACGCTTGAGCGCGGATAACACCGCGATTTCCGAGGCTGCATCAAGCGCGCTGGTAGCCTCGTCCAGCAAGGCGATAAACGGCTGGCGGAGCAACACCTGAGCCAGCAGCAGTCGCTGCAGCTCACCGCCGGAAAGGCGGCTGGAAGCACTGTTCAGCGCCGTATCCAGACCGTCGCGCGAACCGGCCAGGCGCTTGTCGAGGCCGACGTCTGCCAACGCACTACGCAGCATGTCGTCCGTGGCTTCCGGCACAGCCCACAGCAGGCATTCGCGTACGGAGTGCTGCCAGGGGCGCACGCTCTGACTGACGTACGCGCCGTTGCGCACCAGCTCGCGATAGTCGGCGAAATCGAGCGATCGTTGTCCTATGCGCGCAGCAAACGCGCCGGGCCACATCATGCCGGCCAGTACGTCGATCAAGCTGCTTTTGCCGATGCCCGAATCGCCGGAAACCAGGGTCAACGTACCGGGCACCAGTGACACCTCACGAATGTCGAGCGCAGCCAACGGCGGTGCGAGCTGTACATGCTCGAAGCGCAGCGTGCTGGTTGCGTGAGCGGTGGATGCTTGCACAGTGGATGGCTGCGCCGCACTCAGGTCCATATAGCGCTGCCAAAGCTCGAAAGCCGGCGCCGCAGAATGCAGTTGTTGGAAGCTTTGGCGAGTCGATACCAGATACGGCAATAGCCGCCCAAGCAACAGACAGACCGCAATGAGGGATGCCTGGTCGATACCATGCAGACGGTAAGCCAACATGAAAATCGCCGTGATGCCCGCCGCAGCGAGTAGTTCCAAAGTAAGCCGCGCTGATGCGATCAGATCCAGTTGATGCCGATAACCACGGCCTAGTCGCGCAGTGACTTCGCCGTAGCTGTTCTTCTCCGCATCTTCGCGCCCAAACGAGCGCACGTGCCGCAACCGTCGCGGGAAATCCTCGCTGTGCCAGAACAGCCGCGTAAGGTCCGCCACGTATTGCCGGCTCACGGCCGCTTGTGCGCGACTGTTGATGCGCGATGCGACCAATGCAAGGACCGCAAACAGCGGCGCAGCCAACGCCAACGGGGGCGACACCCAAAACGCGAGCCCCAGGCTGATGGCCGCAGTAATGCCAGCCACCAGCAACTGCAGCAGCGCATTGAAGCCCTGCGTGATGATCTCGACGTTATACGTAAGTACGTTGGCGATTTCGGCAGAGCTGGTATCCGCCAATGAAGGCAGAGATGCATCGATCAAACGCGCATGCACCGAGCGCCGCAAGTTCATGCCATAGCGGCTGGCCAACCGCGCCGCCAATCGCGCCGCCTGCCAGCGCAACAGTGCGAAGGCCACGGTGACCGCCACAAAGATCGCCGCGTGCGCTTCGATGCCACCTTGCACACCGAACGTTATGCCACCCAGCACAAGAGAATGCTCGGGTTGAACCAACGGCACCAGCAACACGGCTGCCGCGCTGCCGGCAAGTGCACTGGCCAGGGATAGCACGATATAGACAACCATCGCAGCAAGGTTGGCGGCTTTGAGCGTGTGCAGAAACGCGGTCGATGACGGGTGGCCATGCTGCGTCGCCGTCGCGTTCATAATCTGTCCAAAAGCCGCATCAACGCTTCGATCGATACTTGCGGATGCTCGCCACGTCGCAACTCATGCACGCCGGTCTGCACCATTTTCTGCTGAAAATGCAGCCACCCCGGTTGCCCGGCCGCATAAGGCTGATCGGCATGCAAGCGCGCGGCGATTTCATCGCTGGGTACGAAACTCAACAGCGCATCAAGATCCGTTTCCTGCTCGCTGGAAACGAACACTGCGCCTACTAGTTTCAAAGGCGAGGCCGCGATCTGTCCGTGACTGTGCCGCAAATCGGCTTCGAACTTTTCGACACCGCTGCGGCGACGAATGACCGGCGCTTTGCCAATCCAATCGCGCGCGGCCTCATGTTCGATGAACCGCAACGCATCAGGTTTCACATGTACGTAGTTGGCAACACCCGTGGCCAACAGCGTTTCCGGATGAACGAACACAGCGTCCTCGGAAAGAAAATCCAGCCCATTGAGCAGGCTGTGCAAGGCCATCGTCGATTTGCCCGCTCCGCTGGCGCCGAGCAGCAAAAGGCCGTGTCCATTCCTGCCTACACATGCACCATGCAGCGGCACCAAACCCAAGCCGCGCGTAGCCAGAATGAACACGGCAAACTCGATCAACTCGTAACGCAGGTGGTAAGGAAAATCGAGCATGTCTTCCGATGCCACGACCAGCGCCCGGTGCTGCGCCGGTGATATCACCACGTAATTCGACGCATCGATCACACCGCATAGAACACCAGCGCCCGAATGCATCTGCACCTGTGGTGGCTCGATGATGTAAGGCTGGTCTCGATGCGGCACCAATTGCAACTCGATGCGAAAGTCCGGCACGGTGATGGGCAGCCGATGCGGGGGCAAGCCGCCATACGCTGCCTCGACCAGATCCAGCAACGCCTCGCTGGCGCTCTCGAAATAGAAGCTGCCGCCCAGCAGTTGCTTGTGCACGGCCAGGTGCCTGGAAAAGCGCTCGCCGAAAGGATCGGCTTGGATGTCGTGAATGACGTGATTGGCGGTTGCGGTCATGCGGCCGAACGGGTCCTTGGCAGCCGGTGGTCTGACGTAGGTGCGATCTGGGCGGCGAAAGGTTGCTTAATTCGCGATATGCCTTAGCTGCGCGAAATGCGGTTTTCTTCTCTGCATGTGACTGATTAGCGTCTCGCCTCGGCTGGGTGTCTCGTTTGTTGGGGCATTGCCTGCGGCGCTTTCGGACCCTAAAGGGCCCGAGTCACTTTTCTTTGCTGGCCCAAAGAAAAGTAACCCAAAGAAATGGCCTGAAGAGCTCATGGCATTGCAGGAGTTACAAGCCTTATGGATGTCGCCCTGCTTTGATCGTTGGCGGGCCAAGCTTCCACCGCGCCGCTATACCGCGAGGCGTCGAAGCGCTGAGGACTTAAGGCAGATCCGGCAGATCTCAGCCAAGCTCAACCTGTCGGCAGGCGCGCTTTAAGCCCTCAACGCCTCGACGCCTCGCGGTATAGCGGGGACATAGAACCATGGGCGACCAACCACCTACCTAGCCATACACGTTCAGGCTTTTCCCTTCCCCATGCCATGAGCCTGTTA
>NZ_BSOB01000063.1 GCF_030160295.1 Dyella acidisoli | reverse complement strand
AAGCCTGAACGTTTCTGGCTAGATAGGTGGTTGATCGCCCATGGTTCAACGCTCCCGCTATACCGCGAGGCGTCGAAGCGCTGAGGACTTAAAGCAGATCGGGCGGATCTCAGCAAAGCTCAGCCTTTGGGCAGGCATGCTTTAAGCCCTCAACGTCTCGACGCCTCGCGGTATAGCGGCGCGGTGGAGGCTTGGCCCGTCAACGATCAAAGCAGGGCGTCATCGTTCAAGCTTGTAACTTATGCAATGCCATGAGCTCTTGAGGCCATTTCTTTGGGTTACTTTTCTTTGGGCCAGCAAAGAAAAGTGACTCGGGCCCTTTAGGGACCGAAAGCTCCGAAAGCGCCGCAGGCAATGCCCCAACACCACGACATACCCAGCTGAGGCGAGACGCCAATCAGACCCCGAGGGGGAGCAACACAACCACAACCTTTTCCTGACAGCCCGGCACTCATTTGCATGACGCATCCACGGAAGCCGACGGCCGGTCCACAACATGCAAATTCAACGAGTCCAGTTGCAGCAGCATGGCGATGAGCGCGGCATGCTCATTGCTTTGGAGAAGGATCGCAACGTGTCCTTCGATATCCGGCGCGTGTATTACCTGTTCGCCACCAAGAACGAGGTGCATCGCGGTCAGCATGCGCATCGCCACTTGAACCAGCTGGCGGTGGCGGTGCGCGGCTCGGTTACGTTCTTGCTTGACGATGGCACGGGGCCGGTGGAGGTCGTGCTTGATGATCCTTCGCAAGGTCTCCTATTGGGCAACATGGTGTGGCGCGAGATGTACGACTTCAGCGACGACTGCGTGTTGATGGTGTTGGCCGACCAGTTGTACGACCCCACCGATTACATCACCAACTACGACGAATTCCTGAGTGAGGTGAAAAGCCCCCTGTATCGCGGAGAGTTGGCTGCATGCCAAAACGGCTAGTCCTTATCAGCGCACCAGAGTATGCGCAGCTCGCCTGCGAGCCTTTTCAGTGGAACAGCGATTGCAACGCCTGATATGGACATCCCCTTTCTCAATCTCAAAGACATCAACGCGCGTCACGCCGACGAGCTGAAGGCCGCCGCTGCGCGCGTGATTGACTCGGGCTGGTACATCCTTGGCCAGGAAGTTGCGGCGTTCGAGCGGGAGTTCGCCGACTACTGCGGTGTGCGCCACGCGATCGGAGTGGGCAACGGCCTGGATGCGCTGTCGCTGATCCTGCGCGGCTACAAGGCCTTGGGCGCACTGCACGATGGCGATGAGGTGATCGTGCCTGCCAACACTTTCATTGCCAGCTTTCTCGCCATTACCGAAAGCGGGTTGGTGCCGGTACCCGTGGAGCCCGATCCGGTAAGTTTCAATATCGACCCGATACGTGTCGCAGCGGCGATCGGTCCACGCACGCGCGCGATCATGGCTGTGCATTTGTACGGTCAACTCGCCGACATGGCTGCTTTAACCGAGTTGGCAGAGCGCCATCAATTGCTATTGATCGAGGATGCGGCGCAATCGCATGGCGCGGCAAGCCATGAGCGCAAGGCCGGTGCATGGGGACATGCCGCAGGCTTCAGCTTTTTTCCCGCAAAAAACCTGGGGGCGCTGGGCGATGGCGGCGCGGTCGTCACGAACGACAGCCTGTTGGCCGCGCGCGTCACTGCGCTGCGCAATTACGGCTCGGAAGTGAAGTACCAGCATCTTTACCAAGGCATCAATTCGCGCCTGGACGAACTGCAGGCTGCGTTGTTGCGCGTGAAGCTGAAATACCTCGACGAGGACATTGCAAAACGTCGCCACGTAGCGCGGCGTTATCGCGAAGGCATCAGCCATCCCTTGATCCACCTGCCGGCGGTGGCCGACGAGGCACGGCATGTTTGGCATCTGTTCGTTGTGCGTTGCGCACAGCGGGAAGCTTTGCAACGACATCTGCAGGCGCATGGCGTGCATAGCCAGGTGCACTACCCGACGCCGCCGCATCGCCAGGCGGCGTATCCCGCGTTGCATGAACTGCATTTGCCGTTGACCGAGCAATTGCACGACGAAGTGCTGAGTCTGCCGATCGGGCCGACCTTGCGCGATGAAGACGTGCAGCGAGTGATTGCCGCCTGCCAGACATTCGAGGCCGCGGCATGAGCATCGTGCGCGCCGGCTTCTATTCGACCATCGCCACCGCGGCGCGTCTGCTGGCGGGGTTGGTGATCGTGAAGCTGGTGGCGTGGCTGGCCGGACCAGAAGGGGTGGGCAAGCTCGGCCAATTCATGAGCTTGATGTCATTGCTGGCGGTGCTCGCCGGCGGCGGCATCAGCGCGGGCATCGTGAAATACGTGGCGGAATATCGCCACGATGCGCAACGGCTTTCGCGGCTGCTGGCCGCGGCGCTGTGGTACGCATGCATCGCTTCCGTGTTGATGGGATGTGTGGCGTTATTGATGAGCCGCCAGCTTTCGCTATGGCTGCTGGGCGATACGCATTACGAAAATCTGATCCGCATTCTCGCTGTCGCGCAGCTCGGCATTGCGTTGGCCAATTACATATTGGCCGTGATCAACGGTTTCATGGATGTGCGCCGGCTGGCTTTCATCCAGGTGCTTGGTTCGGTGCTGAGTGTGGTGCTGGCGTTGGGGCTGTCGCGTTGGCTGCATCTGTATGGCGCATTGTTGGCGCTGGTGGCTGGGCAGGTGTTGTTGCTGGTGGTGGGGCTGCCAGCCTGGCGGCGCAGTCCTTATTTCCAGCGCGGGATGTTGCGCATGCATTTCGATCGCGAGATGAGCCTGAAGCTCGCTGCCTTCTCGATCATGACGCTTACCTCGGCATTGCTGTTGCCGCTGATCAACATCGCCGTGCGCAACCATCTGGCGCTGCAGTTTGGCTGGGAGCGGGTAGGTTATTGGCAGGCGGTGAGCAAGGTGTCGGATGCCTACCTGCTGTTCCTCACCACCGCGATCAACATTTATTACCTACCCAAGCTTGCTGCCACACATGATCGCGCATCACTGGCGAACGAGTTGCGCAATGCTTACCGCTATCTGTTGCCGGCTGTTGTCGTCATGGCGCTGTTCGTCTACGCGATGCGCGGGTGGGTGACACGCTTGTTGTTCAGCGCGGACTTTTCATCCGCGAACGCCTTGTACGCGCCGCAACTGCTGGGTGATGTGCTCAAGATTGCATCCTTCATGCTGTCGTATCTGATGCTGGCCAAGGCCATGACGCGGCTGTTTGTGATTTCTGAATGCGTGTTCGCACTGAGCTACTTGGCCTTGGTTTACGTATTCACCGCGTCGTTCGGTTTGATCGGTGCGATGTACGCCTTTGCCGTGAATTACCTGTTCTATCTCGCGTTCAACTTGGTTGTTGCGCGACGCTATTTGGGGGCGCTATGACGACAGCAGCCAAAGTGATGACTACGCCGGCCGCGGCCAAGCCCCTGGTTTCCGTGTTGATCCCGGCCTACAACCACGAGCGCTTCGTGCAGCGTTGCCTGGACAGCGTGCTGGAAGATCCCTATCCGGCCAAGGAGATCGTGGTTATCGACGATGGCTCCACCGACCGCACCGGGGAAAAGATCGCCGAATGGATCAAGGCGCAGGGCCATTTGCTGCGTGTGGAGTACGTGCAGCGCGAAAACCGGGGCATCAGTGCTGCCTGGAACGAGTTGGCGGCACGTGCGCGAGGCGAGTTCCTGCGCCTGTGCGCCAGCGATGACTACCTTTTACCGGGCGGTCTGGAGGCGCAGGTGCGCTATCTGCAAATGCATCCCACCAAGCGGGCGGTGGTTGGCGATTCCATTGTGGTGGACCAGTACGGCAACAAGTTGCACGACAGCGGCATGCGCGATTTGCATCATGCCGACAAGCGTTTGTACAGCAGCGATGAAGGTATCCGCCGGGCGGTGATCAGCCAGTGGGCGATTGGCGGTCCCGTTGCGTTACTACACAAGAGCGCGCTGGAGACCATCGGCCGCTGGACGGAAGGGTTGCGCATCGACGATTGGGATTTCTTCTTGCGCGTGGCCGCGTGTGATGCTCTTGGCTTTATCGACGTGCACGTGGGCGCGTATCGCCTGCATGGCAATAACGTGAGCAAGACGCGGCATACGGCCACGCGTATCGTAAACCTCACTGAATCATGTGAGGTGGCGCGGCGCCGCGCGGATCTGTTCGACGAACCACACCGCACCTTGCTCAAAGCGCAAGCGCATTACATTTGCGCAAAGATCGCGTTCCTGCAGAAGCGCATGTTCGTGCTGGCGTTCCACATGCTGGTGTACCTCGCGTTGCTGGCCGTGTCCAAACTGAGGCTGCCACCTATCGGTACGCTGCTGGAGAAGACATGAGCTGGCTGCTGCGCCTGCCTTCCACCTATCTGGTGCTGCCCGTGCTGCTGGCATGCGGGCTGACGCTGTACAGCTTTGATATGCCGGATGACTATCTGCAGGGCGTGTTGCTGTTGGCGACCGCGTCGCTGGGTGTGCTGCTGATCGACCTTCTGTTCGGTCCGCGGCTGCCACTGATGGTGCAATTTCGCCAGCATCACTATGCCGGTACGCGCGAAGCATTCGTAGCCCTGGCTTATGCAGTAGCGGTCGGGCTTTTCTGTTTGCTCGATCTTGCGCTGTTTCCGATTCCGCTCATTACCAATCCGTCGTCCTACGCCACGATGGAGGGCGGCCACGAGCATATCCGGCATATTTCCGACATGTGCTGGACGTTGCCGCCGATCGGCTTGCTGTGCGCGCGCAATCGCTGGTTGCGCTGGGCGCTGATCACGGTAGGCGTGGTGTTTCCGGTGCTGGTGATCGACCGCAATCGCATTTTCGCGTCGCTGTTTGCACTCGCCATGGTGCTGCTGTTGCGCCGGGGTTTGCATAAGCGTGTGCCTTGGCTGCGCGTGGTCTTTCTGGTGGTGCTGGGCGGTACCGTATTTTCCGTGCTGGGCATGCTGCGTTCGGGTTCGCTGGATACGGTCACTTTGCCTTTCAGCGACGCTTACCGTGATTCACCACAGGGTGTGAAGTGGCTGCTGCTCTATATCAGCGCTGGCCCATACAACTTCGGCGCGATCTTCGCCAAGCACTACACGAACGCTGCATTCCTGGTCAGTCAGTTGATGCCAGGCGCCGGTGCCATTGCCACAGCAGACACGGATATTCCACTGGACGCGCCTAACATCAACGTAGGTACGGAATTCTTTCCGTTCCTGATGGCCTTTGGTCCCATCGGCGCCATGCTTTCGATCATCGGTCTCTACGCGCTGCTGGCGTGGAGCGTACGACGTCTGCAGGCGTCGGTTGCGCTGTTTCCTTTGCTTATTTTTCTGCGCGTTGCGTACGTGTGCCTGATGTCGCCGTTCGCTCCGCAAGCCTACACCTTTACCAACGGCGGCTTTATCGCCGTTTGCCTGGTGCTGCAGGTGCTGGCCGTATGGCTGCCGAACCGTAACGCGCTACCCCATCTTTCAGACGAGCATGCCAACTATGCAACGAGATGAAGTCTATTTGATCGATATGTGGCGCATCCTGCTGCGCGAATGGCGCTGGTTCATGGCTGTGCTGATCGTGGTTCTTGCCGCCACCTTCACCTTCCTGCGCGTGACCAAACCGCAGTGGCAAGCCGACGCCTGGATTCAGATCGGGCAGGTCGGTTTCGTGCCGGCAGGGCAGGATCCCAAGGCCGAACCGTTTGCGCGCGTGATGGAGCGCGTGAAGCTGATCCCGTTCCAGAACGAAACACTAGAGAGCATCGGCATTGGGTCGCGTACACCCGAAGGCGCACTTTATCGCCATAGTCTGAAGATCGAACCGCTGCCTTACGCCGGTCCGCTGATCAAGCTCAGCGTGCGTGCGCATTCGCCGGAGATGGCTCGCAAGCTGGCCGAAGCAACGGTCGAGCGGCTGAGGGACATTCATCGCAGCACGGAAGCCACACAGCTGAATTTCGCACGCGCGCACCTTGCCGAAGTACTGACAGATCTGCAGCAAACCACGGCAGAAAGGGATCATCTGCAACAAGTCGCCACACAGAGCAAGGACAATTTCGCGGGCGTCTTGCTAACCAGCAAGAATGACGAGGTCCGCTCCCTGCAGCAAGCGCGCGCCGATCTTGAGGCGCGCTTGAGCACCACTTACACGTACGACACCTCGCTGATGTGGCCGGTCTACGTCTCGGAAGATCCAGTATTTCCTAATCACTTGCTGATGTGGGGCATGGGGGGCGTGCTGGGCGTGTTCCTGGGAACATTGGCGGCAGTGCGCCGGAATGCGTTGCGGCGGCGTGCTGCAGTTTCCGCCGCTACGTCGCGGATTGCGGCGAAGGAGCTTTCGTAATTCCGGTGTGGGCTGACTGCCCTTCGGGAAAATTCAATGTCGCGGCGCTCCCTCTCCCCTTCGGGGAGAGGGCTGGGGTGAGGGGCCAATCTCGTGCAATAGTTGGTTCTGTGCGAGAAAAAAAGCAAAACTTGCACGTATCAAATGAGTTTCTCGCAAGCTTCGCCCCTCACCCTAACCCTCTCCCCAAAGGGGAGAGGGGACTGGTTTGCGATGTGTTGGAAGCATTGCTAAACGTATTCAGCACCCAAGAGCACTTCATGAGCGACCCGGCCATGATCCACCCGTCCGCCGACGTACAAAGCCCCCACATCGGCGCCCGCACACGGGTGTGGCAGTACGTCGTCATCCTCGAAGGTGCGCGCATCGGCGAGGACGTGAACATCTGCTCCCATTGTTTCATCGAAAACGATGTGGAGGTTGGCAGCCGCTCGACCATCAAGTCCGGTGTGCAGTTGTGGGACGGTATTCGCATCGAGGACGACGTCTTCATCGGCCCCAACGCTACATTCACCAACGATCCGTTCCCGCGCTCGCGAGTGCGACCGGCTGCCTTCCTTCAGACCCGCGTATGCAAGGGCGCCTCGATCGGTGCGAACGCTACGATTTTGCCGGGGATCACCATCGGAGAGAGTGCAATGGTAGGTGCCGGTGCCGTGGTGACCAAATCGGTGCCGCCGTTTGCAATCGTCGTTGGCTCGCCTGCGCGCATCGTCGGCTACGTGGATGCTTCCAGCTCGTAAGGCGGGATATCAAATCGGGCCATTTGCTTCCTTGCGCTATCTCTGCAGATAGGCCGAGAAATAAGTCAGGCCATACAGGGTAGGGTTTTTCACTTCTTTTTCGTCCTTAACCTCCAGGATGTTGTTTTTTTTTGCATGTCATCGGGGGATGAATGAAGAAGTTGAAGCAAAGGGCGCTGTGGTGCGCTCTGGTTGGTCTGTTGTCGCATGGTTACGCCGCAGCAAGCGATATCCCGCTGGATATCATCCAGGAATCCAACGGAGGGAGTTCGTACATCTATCGCCTTGGCATCAACGTAGGTGTCAATGGAGGTACGCCGCAGGAATATTTGTTCGATACGGGTTCCGATTCGTTCAATATCGATGTGGGTAGCGGAAGTGGTTCCGTATCGTGGTTTCCCAATTTGGCCAGCTCGGTGACCAGCTCGCCGTATCTGTATGCCTATGGAGATGGCACTTACGGGTATTGGCAGCAGAACGCTACGGTTTCGAGCATCCAGTTCTACAGCTCGGCAACGGGCAGCAAGGTGTACGGAGCTACGACGTCGCAAGGCCTGCCTGTCGCCGCGGCGTTGGATTGGGTGATGACGTCGAATCAATTTGCGCCGAACACACCCGGTGGCGATACGCAGGGTGCTGCCATCACGACGAACATCAATTCGTCGAATCAAACGGTAACGCTGTATCAGGATCTTACCTGGCAGCAGCTCATCAACCAGGGCAGTGCGCCGGAAGAAGGGCATTACTACGGCACGTTTGGCGCGGGTGATTTCGTTTATCCCGGCGACAACGGCGGCCCGCCCGGCATGCTCACCACCACCGGCTATATCGTGGAAGCGAATGGCAAGCCTGGCGTGCCTGGCGGTTGCGGGCAGGCGTGCTTCATTCTCGGCCTTACGCCAGCCTTGCGTGCGCAGTTTCTCAGTGTGGTGCCATGGGTTGGCGGCGCGCAAGGCTCGTTCAACCTTTCCGGCGCGAACGCAGCACAGCAGTTCGACACCCTGTTCAACTACACGTTGAACAACGGCAAATACACCGCCACGCTGCAAACGTTGCTCGATTCGGGTACGCCTACCATCTACCTCAACGACAACGGATTGCTGGCCAGTGAAACCAACGCCGGGCATATCAATGCCAACGGCAACGAAGTGGGTGGCGTAACGCTGACGATGACGGGCGCATCGCCTGGTTCAAAGCCAACGTCTATCACCACTGGTGACGACAGCACCGGCGACCAAAGCAATGTGGTGACGCCGGGTGGCAATGCTTTCAGTGGATCGGGCTCGGCGTTGTACGGCGTATCGTTCTTCATGAACAACGCAGTGATGTATGACCTGCAGAACCAGGCAACGGCCTACACGCCGTTCTACGTCACCGATGCGGCGCTTACGACCGATTTCACGGTGACCGCAGCAATGGGGCCGCTGGGTCTTGCCGGCACTATTTCAGGTGCCGGCCCGTTTACCGTGGCGTCTGGCGGCATCGCCAATTTGAGCGGAACCAATACGTACACGGGCGCCACCGTGATCGCGCAGGGTGGCTGGCTGGGGCTGGCAGGGCCGGGAAGCATCGCAACGTCGGCCGGCGTTCAAGCCGATGGCACGTTCGACATTTCGCGTGCGTCGAGCGGTGTAGGCATCCAATCGCTCTCCGGTGCCGGTACGGTTTATCTGGGCGGCAGTACGCTTGAACTCACGCAAGCCAGTGGTTCGTTTAGCGGACAATTGTCGGATGGCGGCCTCGGCGGTGGAACCGGTGGTGGCTTGATCGTCGCCAACGGCATGGAAACGCTCACCGGCAACAATACGTACAGCGGACTCACTGGCATCAGTCCGCAGGGCGCGCTTAATCTGCAGGGATCGGTCGCTGGTTCAGTGGTGGATACGGGCACGCTGCTCGGTAACGGCAGCATTGGCGGCGGCCTGATGGTGGCTGGCACCGTCGCTCCGGGTACGGCGAGAGGCACGTATCAAACGTTGAATGTCGCCGGCAATTACACGCAGGCTGCGGGTGCTACGTATGTGGCGCAGTGGAATCTTGCGCAAGCAGGTGCGTCGAGTCAGATCGCGGTCGGTGGAACGGCTACGCTGGCGACGGGCGCCATCGTCGACCTGGTTCCGTCGGCGTCGTCCGTACCGCTTTTTCAGACCGGTTCGCGCTACACCTTGCTGACGGCCAATAGCGGCCTCAGCGGTACTTACACGATTGCGGGCGATACAACGCTGAGCGCGGTGCTAAAGGTTGTGCCGCAATATGATGCGGACCATTTCTATCTGGACGTGGTACAGCAGCGCTCGTTGGTGGCGTCCGCGCAAACGCGCAACCAGACGGCCGTGCTCGAAGCGGTGCAGGGTTTGTCTGTTGCCAGCGCACCCTTCATCGCGCTGACCAATTTGCAAAGCGACGCGCAAATACGCGCTGCCGCCGATCAGTTGTCAGGAGAAATCTACGCCAGCGCACAAAACACGTTCCTGGAAGATTCGCGCATCGTGCGTGACGCGGTGACCGGGCGTTTGCGTCAGGCTGATGCCAGCTGGTCAGGCGCTGGCGGGGCATCCACGCAACCTGCCAAAACGCAGGCCAACGGTGTCACATGGTGGGGACAATTCGTCGGTTCCTGGGGACATCAGGACAGCACCGGAAACGACGCAGCCATGTCGCGTACGTTGGGCGGCTTTCTCGTTGGTGCGGATATGCCGTTCGGCGAAAACACCCGGGCTGGTGTGGTTAGCGGATATACGAAAACCGCCTTCAACGTGAATCAACGCGGTTCGTCACTGTCGAGCGACGACGGCTACTTCGGTGCCTATGCGGGCACGCGATTCGGCGCACTTGGATTGAGCGCAGGCGTGGATTACACGCAACACGCCATGGATACGACGCGCACCGTTGCGATACCGGATGTCTCCAACCATCTACGCGGCAGCGCCGACGCGCATACCACCGAGGTATTCGGTGAAGCCGCTTACCAACTGACGTACAAGAAGGCCACGCTGGAGCCGTTTGCCCAAGCCGCCTACGTGCGGCTGGATACGGATGGCTTCCAGGAACGTGGCGGTGCAATGGCGTTGACGGGGCAGGGCAACCAACGTTCCGTCACCTACACGACGCTGGGTGCGCACTCAGCGACCCACTTCATTTTCCAGGGTGACGCATTCACTGCCCATGCCACGCTGGGATGGCGTCATGCTTTCGGCAACGTGCAGCCGGATGCATCGATGGCCTTCGCGGATGGCGGTTCCTTCACGGTGCAAGGTCTGCCGATTTCCCGCAATGCGCTGATCGTCGATGCCGGACTCGACCTCGCAGTGAACAAGTCGATGAAGCTGGGTATTTCCTACGACAGCCAGATCGCTGCGCATGCGGTCGATGCGGGATTCCGTGGCAATGTGACGTGGCAGTTCTAGCAATGGTGAACCCCTCTTTCTTTGGAGGAGGGGTTCTTGTAGGAATGGTGAAGCGTCCTCGGTAATGCAACGATAAGTCAAACATGATGCAGCGATGCACCTAGCTAGTCGCGCGGCTTAAGCGCGAACGTGATGATGGGCGAAGGGGCACCTGGCCGCGTCCACTCGGTACCGGGTGAATTGGGCGGGATGTCGCTGTCCGGCATAGAAGCTAAGCGAGCAAGCATAGCCAGCTCGCTGGCACTCGGCAGCGTGTCAGCTTCAAGAGTGCGCGTGATGATTTTACCCGCGCCCTGTTTACTCATCACGATTGCATTTCACTGTCGGCTTACAAAGATTCTATGCAATGTGACTGAAGAGCAACCCGAACCTTACTATCAATCACCTCTTTGGAGGTAAGATCACGCAGATAGCTGCAAGGAAGTGCATAGTCCACGTCACTCGGCATTGCATAAATACCATTCACTCCGGCATTCACGTTGAGAACGATCCATACGGATGGAGTGCGGGAACTTTTCCCGACGACACCAAGTACATCGTATTTGCCAGAATCAACAGCTCCTTTTAGCAATACTGGTAACTTCAAATCTCTTTTTGCTCGATGCTGGAATTCTATTCCTTGCAAGTCCGACCAAATTGGTGCCTGAGCGATCTCAAGAAATCCTTTGTCTGACATAAGCCTTGGCTTCAATAAGTAATAGCAGGCAGCGACGACAGCGACGATGGCAATCATCACGATTGCCGATTTGAACTTAGTTCCTGGCATCAGTGCACCATTGGATTGAATGAGCCAAGGAATGATGGGGCGCTGCCGCCCTGTGGTATCTGAACTATCGATGCGCCGGGATAAGACGCAGCTATCATCGCTGACGTAGAAGGCAACTGCGGTAGCAAAATACCTCCTGCCTGCGCAGCTCCGTCAATGATGCCATCACCAATTCCTGCCGCTGATAGCGCGCCATTAGCTGCCGTCGCACAATCATGCCTCAGCACGGAATACTTACCGCCAGATTGAGGAGAGTAATTACTCTGTAGGTAATCGATCATCTTCTGTTCTTGTTCAGGCGTCGTGTTTAGAACGTAAGCGGTGGTAGACCTATAAGTAGCCTGCTTAGCCAAGTAGTCCGTTGTGCTTGATCCAAAGGCCGTCCCTGTTCCGTAGCTATAGACCCCTTGCCCAGTGAACGCCAAAGCAACATGACCAAATGGGTTGCCAGCAGTCGAACCACCCACGAGAACCATAGTGGCTAACCCTGAAGGATCAACGTTGTCCAATGGATCGCCACCCACATAGGCATATGTATTGACTCCACCGCTCAAACCAATTGGATCAGACTCCAGAAACCGTCCATTACTTGAGTCGTAGTCGCGGAATCCATTGCTCCAGTTACCAGTGTTCGAGTCATAAACCTGGCCAGGCAAACCAATATCTACGTTTTGAATGCCTTCGACCAAAATGGAGCGATCGAACGCATAATTCAAACCGAGCCAAACCATACTGCCGCTTGAGTTTGTGATCTCTTCAGGACGTCCATGATGGTCGTCATGCACGTAGTAAAGTGTGTTTTCATTGTTGACAAGTGCGACAGGTTCACCGTTCAAGTAAACGTAATAATTCGATGTGCTTGAACCGCTGCTCGGAACCACGTTTTCGCCCGTGAGTTGACCATCTATCCCATAGTTAAATAGCTCAAAGCCATTCGGGCCGTCTTCAATGATGCGCTGTCCGAGCGCGTTGGAAACGTATGCGGTGGTGCCGGCGGGGTATGTCGGGCAAGTTCCGTTTGTTTCACAGTTGCTAATGGCCGTAGGACGACCCGCACTCGAAAGGTTTCCAAATGGGTCGTAGTTGTAAGTGGTTGTTACCCCACTAACGGTGTCTGTCGCCCTGCTGCCGTTGGCATTGTAGGTATACGAGTGAGTGCCGCGAGCCGTCATCTGATTGCTCGAACTCGAAATGGTCACGGCATCATTTGTTTTCCAATCCTGTTGAGTCCGATTTCCGTTTGGATCATATGTAAGAGTGACTGGTGCTGGCCCAGTCATGCCGGTCAGTCGATACAGGCTGTCGTAGGTAAAGTTTTGCGAAACCACGGGGTAAGCGCCATTCGTGATCCCCGTGATGCGATTAAGACTGTCCCACGCATAGGACAGGCTTTGAACCGTTGAACTGCCAATCGTTGACGTGATGGAAGTGATTCTCCCGTCATTGTCATACGCCTGGCTCCTCTGAACGCCGTTTCCGTATGTCCAGCCAATGGGATGTCGAACTGCATCGTAAGTGACGCTAGAAACCACATTCGCACTGTGTCCGTAGTAACTCAGATTTACCGAGCCAACTTGATTATCAATCAGGGCGTAGTTGACGGTGATGATCCCACCTTCAGATATCTGAAGTAACCGATTCATTCCGTCATAAGCGTAACTGGTTGAATTGCTCAACGAGCCGTCACTCCAGGACTTGCTAGCGAGAGTGCCCTCAATGTAGTAGGTATAAGACGTCGTGCCAGTTGGGTCCGTGAAGCTACACAAATAGCCTTTGCCGTACGTGCAGGAATCGTAGGCATAGGTAATCGTTTTTCCCCCAGCACTGAACGACGTAACTCTGTTCAGAGTGTCATATGAGTACGTGGTTGTCACACCGTCATTTGTTGTCTTTGATGTTCTGCGGCCGAATGCATCAAAGGCATAACTGGTTGTACCAGTATCGGGGCTATTTATTGACCAGAGATCACCAAACGCGTCAGGGCGATATGTTGTAGACAGGCCTCTAGGGTCCGTGACCTGAAGGGTGTTATCGCCCAAGTCGTAGGTGTACGAAGTAGACCTTCCAGTTGCGTCAACCGAAGACTGTAGACGATTAAACGCGTCGTACTTATGCGACGTGACATTTCCGGCTGCGTCAGTAACAGACGCCACATTGCCGTTCCGATCATATGCGGTCGTTAGGCTCTGACCATGGTTGCCGCTTTGGACGATGGGGCGTCCAAGCTCGTCGTAAGAGGTATGTGTAATAAGGTCGGCTGCACTCACCCCCTGCCGAGTCCAACTAACGCTCGTTACATCGCCGTTGTTGTCATATGAATAACCCTTGGTGATTACGGCCCCAGAAGGGCCGGTCCATTTGGATGACAAGAGTTTGAAGTCGGCGTCGTAACTGTTGGTGGTTATTTCGTTGTCAAACAGTACGATCTCTGATATCTGACGCGAATTGGCATCGTAGTAAACGTAGCCCGTATTTGTTGCGCCATCGTGAGTATGAGAAATAGTCGTGAGTCGACCGGCGTTGTAACCGTAGTTGTTTACATCGCCATTTTCTGTTGTGACGGTTTGGGGTAAGCCTCTGCCAGTGAAGTTGCTATAAGTAGTTGACTGGCCTAATACATTCGTTTCGCTTGTCTCAAAGCCCTCGCTGTTGTAACTGTAAGTGATGGTATTGGAGTTGCTTGGCGACGGAAGCGTTATTGTTTTGCTTGTTACCAATCCATTTGCTGACAGTGCATAGCTGTATGTTGTGGTTTGGGCTTGATTGGCTACCCCATTGCTCGACAAATTTGTCTTTGCGATTGACGCCAACCTCCCTTGGGCATTGTATGTGTAAGACGTTTCGAGATAGCCAACAACAGTGACAGATAAAAGCCTGTTTGCGCCCGGAGTCGTGTCCCAGACAAAGTTAGTGACACGCTGGCTTGCTCCTGGATTTTCTACTTCTTGCTGCAACAGTCCGTTACTGGCATAGGTATATTCAGTAACGTTTCCGTTGTTATCTGTTGAAGATGACATGTTGCCGTTCGCGTCATATGTGACGCTTGCGTATGAGGCGGTACAGTGTGCCGAGGCATCGCCAGTGATCGATACCAAAAGGCCACTTGAATTGTATTGGTAGACGCTGACGTGTCCCAGTGCATTTGTAACGGTCGCCACTCTGCCTACGCTATTGGAGCTATAGGCGATGGATGTGTTTTGTGTTCCATCTGCCATGCTCGTGGAATTGGCATTTCCGCTGCTGTCGTAAGTCGTTACGTCATGAGCAATGCCGTTATAAGCCACCCCTGTTAAGAGGTCCGCCAACGTCGACGAAGGAGATATGTAGGTATAGGAAACAGTCGTGGTTGGTGAGCCGGGGTACGTTACTGAATTGATACGACCTAAGCTGCTGTAAAGCACAATCGATGCCACAGTAATCGTCGTGTTATAGACGTACGCGTTTCCAGCAGGATCAGTCACCGTCGTTTGTACAGTGTCGCCTAGCGCGTCTGTGCCTCCGGTGATAGCGATCGTATAGGACTGGCCGCTTGTGTGAGTGACAACGGTCGTGGACGAATTGGGGTGGGTGATAGTCCAGCCGACACCAGCTAAATCGTTAATTGATAGCAACGCGCCCGAGCTATTGAAGGTCAGTACATGGGAATCTTCATCTTGAACTACATATGTATTGTTCGAAGCATTGTAGGTTAGTAACGCGGTGCCAGCGCCATTAAATGGGCCAGTTACTTGCACTGGCGTCGATGTTGCCGCCACTGGCGTCACTAGCGAAAAATTCAACGTGGAACCGTCCGGTCGTAATAAGGTTACCGGCGCGCAATTGGGTCTGTAGCCGCCGCCGTTACTGCACTCCGTTCCATATAGGTGGAAGTCAATACTTGTCTGCCATCCGCCAATGGATAACTCGCCGCCATAGCTCTTCGAGTTATAGAATCTTTCGAACTTCAGCCCCATCTCGCCGGGCAGCGAAAACTCCGTCACGGACAAGGCCTTATTGCCTGTGCTCATCATGATGGGATCGCCTTGATTGTCTGGGCAGGGGTTCGAATTTTGATTCTTTTTGCTTGTCGGGGCCTTGTTCGCCGGCGTATGTATAGAACCACCGCCACTCGGGCCCATACCCACGGGTTCGATTATTGGCCCCACATAGCCCTGTCCGGGGCCCAGCGTGATTTGGGTAGGGTAGACAGAGGGAGGGATATAGCCAGGCACATTCACGGGTGGCGCATTGGTGACGCCGCCAACACCGCCACCGCCACCGCCACCGTCGTTATCGTTGTTTTTCGTGGGAACCGCATCATCGGCATGAGCAACGCTTACCAACTGGTTATTGATTCCAGCGACCGCAACCAGACCAACCAGAGCTATAGTCAATTTGGAATTTATTCGACTCGGTCGACGCTGGGTGTGTTTGGCGGCAGGTGTCCGCACATTGAGCGGAGCGTTGGCTCCCTTTTCACCCGCGCGCGCAAGACTGAAGAACTTGGAAAGATTCGAAATCTTTGCCATGACAATTCCCTTGTTTGAAGCCGAAGTAAGAGAGCGCCCAACATCCAAGAGCTTGCTGCTCTGGCATCGCGCTATGAGTGATGGTGACCGTCTTTTCTGGCGGAGCTCAGCCAGTGTCAGAGGCAAATCTGCGGCAATCCGACAAAACGAAGTGCTGCGACGAAACGTCCATTCTGTGCGCCAAAATGTTTTCCCCTGAGACGTCAGCCACGATGGCATTGATGCGGTGAAAGTTGCTCTCAATCCGCACGTCGAACAACTCTGCACCTGTAGGTGATTTTGTGTCAATCCCGAATTCGGGATTTGCGCAGACATCCGCGACGTCCCCCGGTTTTGAGTCGCACGGCAATTTGGAGTCCAATCTCCCAACCGAAGGAGATTAGGCGTGAAGAGCATGTTGTTCCATATCCTCCCATCGCCCCATAGCTCATCGACCCAGGGCGCCAAGGATTTCGTAGCTAGCGGGTAAACCTCAACACCTTGATTCTGCTGGGCATGGCGATGTTGGGGTTTTCACCCCAACCTACCGAAACCGGGGTCTACCGAAACCGGGGTCAGGTTGCACTTTCATCGGGTAACTTCGACTTTCTTGGCCTTCCGATTCTGGCCGGTCCAGCACGCCGCCCGAGTTGGGCCTCAATGGCTGCACGAAAGCGCTCAGAGCCGTAGGCATGCTGGCTTTGCAGCTTTGCAAATGTCGCCGAATATCTTCAAGTTCTTCGGATGGGGCGGCATACATCACGAATGTGCGATACGCGTCACAACGCTCTGTCGAATCGGCGCCAAGTGAAAGATATGATGGGTGCGGCCGGACTAGGAGGTTAGGTGCCCCAAGCGCATTGTAGGTGAAACTCGACCATGAATAGTCTTGGGGCATCGCGACCATTCGCGCTCGAAGTGGGTTCAATTCGATATAACGGTAACAGCGCAGAATATACGAATCGTTATCCACCGGCACGACTTGTATCGGCCTTCCCACAAGGTGCCCGTACGACGGTACCGATCATTGACATACCGTACATAGCGACGCCCCAGTGCCTGCATGACTCGTGCAATCTGTCCACTGTCGGTGGGCGTCATCAGAAGATGAACATGATTAGTCATTAGAACGTAAGCATGTACAACGCAATGCTCGTGCAGAGTAATTTCGCGAAGTTCATCAAGGTGGCGAATACGATCGATGTCGGTGAAGAAGCATGGTTGCCTATCGTTGCCGCGTTGGACAATGTGCTGGGGAATATAGGGGAGATCGAGTCGGGGCTGGCGAGGCATGGATCTTGGGTCCGTTACAGAGTGACCTCATCATGAGGATGGGCAAGATCGATGGCTATCGGTAACTATCGCGTTCAACTGACGGAAAGTGCAACCAAACCCCAGTTTTTGATTAAGGATCCAACTACTCCTCAACAGAAAGCAACTGCAGCAGCAGCGCTGATCGCTGCGCGCATATTAATTTTCCTTGGAAACGCCGCCTCAGAATTGTTTTAATAGATGCGGAACATTTAAAGGGTGACTAGAGTGCATAGCTATTCCATACAATTGCGTGTTTCAGGTATTGATGTGGATCCGGAATCCGTAACTAACTTTCTCGAACTTCCTCCAAGTTTGTCTAGATTGAAAGGGGAGAAGCGCGGACAAAATAGTGTATGGACTGAGTCATTGTGGTCATACGGTGGCAAATATTGTGAAGTAACAAGGGAATGGAAAAGTCTCGAAGAAGGGTTGTTGGAACTCATGGAGGAGCTTTGGCCAAAAAGAGATTTGATCTGCTCATTGGCAAAAAAGTCTGATGTTATTTGGTGGTGTGGGCACTTCCAATCAAGCTTTGATGGTGGCCCCACCTTCTCTATTGTATTGATGCGAAGACTGGCTGAATTCGGCGTGCCTTTGTACTTGGATAATTATTTCCGATCAGAGGAGAAAGATTTAGGCGGAGATATCAACTGACAGCTGTTGACTCTGTGCAGAGAAGCGGTGCTAGGTTGAGTTTTTATGACTAATTGGCGAGTTTCTATTGGTGCAAAAGCTGTCATGCTTCTGGTGTTTTGCGTTGTCAGCGCAGTTGGGTGTGTCGCACATGCATCACAAGACACACAGGCGCCGACACCTGGCGAAAGCTATAAGATCAATCAAGCTGAATTGCCGAAAGTCGAAGATCGAGCAATGCATGGCGATGTAAAAGCGATAAATAGCCTGATTGATTATTATTTGCTCTACGAAGGTGATGAGAAACAGGGCTGGGCTTGGATGGAGAGGCTTGGTGATACTGGAGACAAAACGGCGCGGCATAACGTGTTGATGTACTACCAGCAGCGCCCCTCACCAAGCAACACGAAGCATCTAAATTTGCTAAGAACCCGTTGGGGCATGTGAGCTTCGTTAGTAAGTCTTGTTTTTCAGGTCCGTAGTCAAGTAAGGAGCGCAGGTAACTATTTCCTCTTCGATCCAATCATTGTGTTCCCTCAGGCGTGCCTGCAATGGAAGTAGCTCGTTGATAGCAAAGATATGTGCCGCCGTCACCACTGAGCTAAAACCCGTAGTCCCCTTCGACACTCGGCCAAGAAGCTGCGGCGGCACAGAATGGGCTGCCAGCACATTATTCGCGTCACATTCTTGACGTTGAAGAACTTATTCTTCAGAGGCTGGTAAAAGAGTGGGCAGAAAGGCCAGTTCCCATGAAAGAAACGAATACTGGACCAAACGTTAGGTCTGAGGTCGATCTCCATGCTCCGATGAAGCTGGAGCAGGCCCGCCTACGAGCGCCGAAGGATCGGGAGCAGATTGACGACAGCGGCATTCCTCCGGTCCCCAGCGGCGACTGGGCGCAGCCAGGTGCGCTGTCGATGCCCAAATAGGGACGTAGAGCCTACTCCATATCGCCCCACTGCTTTGCCTAGCCTCTGGACTATTCAACCAAATTCCCCCCTGCCAGCACTCACGCATGTGCCGCATACCGGCAGAACGGAGATTGCAGTGAGCGGGACCTACGAGCTTGGAACGGGCCAGCGGGCAGGGGCGATGAGTGAGTCGCAGTTGCTCGATACGCAGCGGGCTTTCGACAGCGTGGCGGCGGATTACGACGGTCCACGCGGCAATAACGAGTTGATCCAGCGCATGCGTCTCACCTTGTGGGATACGGTGTGCAAGGCCTTGCCACCCGGCTCGCGGCTGCTCGACCTGGGCTGCGGTACGGGTATCGACGCGGTGGAATTTGCCATGCGCGACTATCAGGTGGTGGCCAGTGACTGGTCGCCGCGCATGATCGAACGCACGCACGACCGTGCTGCCGCGGCAGGCGTCGAGGCGCAGGTTGAAGCGGTGCACGTCGGCGTGCATCAGCTCGGCCGGCTGAAAGGGGAGTTCGATGGCATCTATTCGAACTTCGGTCCCTTGAACTGCGCGCCGGACTTGGGCGCAGTCGCAGCCGAATGCGCACGCCTGCTGCGGCCCGGCGGCAAGTTGGTATTTTCGGTGATCGGTCGGATCTGTCCCTGGGAGGTGGGCTACTACCTCATGAAGGGCCGCTTCAAGCGTGCGCGTGTGCGCGCGGCACGAGGCGCGACAGCGGTGGGCATGAATCGCCATACCATCTGGACGCATTATTACCTGCCGCGCGAGTTCTATCGTGCATTCGCACCGCACTTCGCACTGGATGATTACCGTGCGCTGAGCTTGTTCATGCCGCCGCCGTATCTGGTGGAGTTTTATCGCCGCCACCGCAAAGGTTGCGAACGTCTCGGCCGGCTCGACGATCGCTTAGGCGCGCGGCCACTTTTGCGCGACATGGGTGATCACTTCCTGATCACCATGCATCGGCGTTGACGCTGTGGACAGGCGAATCCATACCGACGCCAGTTTGTGTCACGCCGCGGCGGTAACGTCGGACGGCGTATCGCGTGCGACGGTATCGATCAGTGCGGGACGGATCGCTTCCTCCGTTGCGTCTTCCGCGTATCAAGTCGATCTGCGCGATCACCTGATTTTCCCGGGCTTGATCAACGCGCACGATCACCTGCACGTCAATGCCGTTCCACCGTTGCCAGCGCACGCGCCGTTCCCGAACAGCTATGCCTGGATTGCTGCTTTCCAGGCGCATTTCGCCACCCCTGAGGTTGTCGCCGCGCTGCAAATGCCCAAGGCCTTGCGGTTGCGACACGGCGCGCTGAAGAACCTGCTGGCCGGCATCACTTGCGTAGCGCATCACGATCCATGGCACCCAATGCTGGATGAGGATGATTTTCCGATTGCGCTGCTGCGCGATTACGGCTGGAGCTATGCACTCGGCTGGCCCGATTACGGTCCGCCGCTGCAGGAAAGTTTTGCTGCTACACCGCCTGATCACCCGTGGTTGATCCATCTGGCCGAAGGCACGGATGCAGTGGCGCAAGCCGAGCTGGCGCTGCTGGATCAATTCGGCTGCTTGGCAAGCAACAGCGTGTTGATTCATGGCGTTGGACTGTCTGAGCAAGACATCGAACGCGTGATCGCCCGTGGTGCTGCAGTGGTGTGGTGCCCAGGCAGCAATCTGGCTTTGCTTGGTCGCA
Organism: Dyella acidisoli; assembly: GCF_030160295.1. Classification (GTDB taxonomy): domain Bacteria; phylum Pseudomonadota; class Gammaproteobacteria; order Xanthomonadales; family Rhodanobacteraceae; genus Dyella_B; species Dyella_B acidisoli. The sequence goes on along the minus strand of NZ_BSOB01000063.1, from coordinate 12,868 downwards.
CGCTCGATCCGCGACGCTTGTGTGCGGTGGGCAGGCTGGCGCTTGGCAGCGATTCGCGATTGAGCGGTGCGCGCGATCTGCTGCAAGAGCTGGCTGGTGTGATCGATCGCTACGAACTCAGCACCATGCAGCTTTTGCAGTTGGTTACGACACAGGCCGCGCAGATTCTGCGCATGCCATCGCGCGGACATCTGTCGCCCGGTGCGCACGCAGACATGGTGATCGTGGAAGACCTTGGCGGCGATCCCATGCACAGCCTGGTCGGCATTGAGCGCAGCCAGATTCGTGCCGTGCTGCGCGAAGGCGTGCCGCGCATAACCGATCCGGATTTCGCCGAGTGGTTTGCCGAAGCGGGTGTGGATGCTGTGCCGGTGCTGCTGGACGGCAAACCAAAACTGCTTGCCAAATCGCTGGCGGAGCCGGCGCTGATGGCGCTTGAGCCAGGCTTGGAATTAGCAGCCGGCCAGAGCCGACGCGCACCCAAGCTGGCCATGAGCGGAGGGATCGGTTGATGTCGCGTCCTCCCGTACTTTCGCCTACCGCAGCTTATGCCTTGTGGGCACCGAATTATCCCGCGCATGCGCACAACCCGGTGATGCAGGCGGAAGAGCGCGCGATGCTCACGCTGATGCCGGCCGATCTGCATGGACAAAACGTGCTGGATGCCGGCTGTGGCAGCGGGCGTTACATGCTGCGCGCATTGCGGCGCGGTGCAGCGAGTGCGATCGGTGTAGATCTCTCCGATGCCATGTTGCGGCGTGCGTACGCCGAGTTGACCGCGTGCCGGTTTAACGCAGGCATTGGGCTTGCGCAGGGCAGCGTGACCGCTTTGCCGATACCAGACGCATGGGCCGACGTCACTATCTGTGGCTTGGTGATTGGACATCTGGAGCATCTGCATGGCGCTTTGCGCGAGTTGCATCGGGTGACCAAGCCGGGTGGCGTCGTGTTGTGCAGCGATGTGCACCCGATCGGGCCGGCGCTTGGCTGGCAGCGTGATTTCAGAGCCGATGGCCAACGCTATGCCGTGCAACACACGCAACATCTTTACAGCCATTGGCATGCCGCATGCGCGGCGCTTGGGTTGGTGATCGAGGATGTATTGGAGCCGATGCTCGACCCCGCGGATATTCCTGCCGATGCGCATTTCGATCCTATTGCGCTGCGGGTACCGGTGGCGTTGGTCTTCCGGCTGCGGCGACTTTCCATTCCTTCTCCCCTCCGGAGAGAAGGAACTGCTCCTTGCGATGCATAAAAATCATGAATAACTCACCTCGCACACTACTGATCAACCCCACCATCACCTCGCGTGCCTCCAATGCGCGCTTCCCGTTGGCCCTGTTGCATCTATCTGCTGCGCTGGACAAGCACGGCAGCAGCAAAATCATCGACGGCAACGTCGACCGGGACTTGGTCAACGCAACGTTGCGCACGATGGAGCAGGACAGGTTCGACGCGGTAGGCGTTACCGTCATGGGCGGTCCGCAAGTTGCACCGGCGATCGAGGTGTCGAAAGCCGTCCGCGAGCACTTCCCTGATATGCCCATCGTCTGGGGCGGCTACTTCCCCACGCTCCACACCAACACGGCGCTTGCGGCGCCTTATGTCGATTACGCGATCCGTGGGCAAGGTGAGGAGAGCCTGCCCGAGCTGCTGAATGCCTTGCGCACGCCTGAGCCCACACTGGCCGATATCGGCGGCCTGTCGTGGAAGAACGGCGACAGCATCGTGCACAACCCGAATCGCCATTTTTCGGTGCACGACCATGGCGCGGTGCTGCCCTACGACAAGCTGGGCGATCCGCGCCGCTATCTTGCACGCACGTATCTTGGCCGGCGTACCGCCGCGCATCAGGCAACCATCGGTTGCCGATTCCGCTGCACGTTCTGCGGGGTGGCTGCGATGTTCGGCGGCAAGACTTTATTGCCGGCTGCGGAGAGACTGGAGCGCGACTTGAGCTACCTCAAGTACGGGTTGGGAGCCGATTCGATCCTGTACTTCGACAACAACTTCTTCGATCGCGAAGAGGACATGGTTCCGCTGCTTGAAGTGATGGCAAAGATGGAAATGCCGTGGTGGTGCTTCGCCCGCGCGGATGCGTTGCTGAGGCTATCGGAAAGCTCGTGGAAGCTGGTGCGCAAAAGCCGGCTGAAAATGGCGTATATCGGCGCGGAATCACCCAGCAGCCAGATGCTGAAGGAAATCCGCAAGGGCACGCGGCCGGACCAAACGTATCAAGTGGTCGAGCTATGCCGGCGTCACGGCGTGATTCCGGAGCTGTCGTTCATGGTCGCGCCGCCGGAGAACACCGAAGAGGAAACCGAGCACACCTTCGAGTTCATTCGCGAGTTGAAACGCATCAATCCGGAAACAGAAGTCGTCGTCTACGTCTATACACCGCTACCGGACTATGCCCGACACGAGAAAGATCGTGCCAAGCGACCGGCTACTCCGCTGCATGATCTTCATGGCGAGCCGATCGTGTTCCCGAAAACACCGGAAGAATGGACGCAGAAACAATGGGTCGACTATGCCTGCCACATGGACGCGCCCTGGCTCACCGACAAGCTGCGTCAACGCATCCATGATTTCGTCACCGTGTTGCGCTGCCGCTTCCCCACCGTGCAGGATATGCGCTCGCCGCCCTGGGCCAAGCGCAGCCTGAGTGCGATGGCGACCTGGCGTTATCGCTATCGACGCTATGATCGGCCGTGGGAGCTGGATCTCGCCAACCGGCTGGTGCAGCTGCGCATGCCGCAGGTTTCGGGACTTTGATGCACGTCGCACAGATCAATTTTCATCCTGCGCCGAAAGGCCTTGCCCCGGACGAAGTGTTCCAGCAATGGCCGTCGCTGTTGGATATTCCGGAAACCGCCGCAAGCAGCGGGGTGCAGGTCTCGGTCATTCAAGTCGCCGAGCAGTCAGAGCAGGTCACGCGCAATGGTGTCGACTTCCGTTTCGTCGACGTCAGCGAAACGAAGACGGCGGCCACGCGCGCCCGCGATTTTGCGGCCTTGCTCGATGATATCCGCGCCGACGTATTGCACGTACATAGCTTGGCTTGTGCAGAAGATGCGTTTGCCATCTCACGCCATCTGCCACGTTTGCCGATCCTGTTTCAGGATCACGCGGACCGTCTGCCGCGCTGGTGGCGCCGGCCGCAATGGCGATATTGGTACGCCTGTGCGACGGGCGTGGTGTTTACGGCGGCCGAATTGGCGCAGCCGTTTACCCGCTCCGGTCTATTTGGTCCGCAGACGCAGCTGTTTTCGATTCCCGAATCCACATGCCGTTTCACGCTGGGCGATCGCGTACGTGCGCGTGCCGCAACCGGGCTGCATGGTGATCCGTGCGTGTTGTGGGTAGGGCATCTGAGCGCAGGCAAAGATCCGCTGACGGTGCTCGAAGGCATTGCACGGGCCGCAACGCAGCTTCCCAAACTGCAACTCTGGTGCGCCTTCGGCAGCGCGCCTTTGCTTGCCGAAGTGCAACAGTGCATCGCCCGTGATCCGCGGTTGACCGGGCGCGTGCATCTGCTGGGTAAAGTGCCGCACACGCGCATCGAGCGCCTGATGCAATCGGCGGATCTGTTCGTCTCCGGCAGCCGTGCTGAAAGCTGCGGTTACGCCTTGCTGGAAGCGATGGCGTGCGGTGCCGTGCCGGTCGTTACGGACATTCCGTCCTTTCGTACGCTGACAGGTGGTGGCCGCATCGGTGAGCTTTGGCGACACGGCGACGCTGCCGGATTGGCCGATGCACTGTTGCGCGCAGTGGCCAAAAGAACCTCGCCAGCCGAAGTGCGTGCGCATTTCGACGCGTCGCTTTCATTCGCAGCGGTAGGGAAACAGTGGGCGACTGCGTATGCGAAAGTGCGTGACAACCATACAGGTGGCGCGCGGTGAAACTCGCCCTGGTGCTGCCAGGCGGTGTGGACCGCAGTGGTGAGTTCCGTGTCATCCCCGCCTTCCTTGCTTTGATCGAGCGCTTGGCACGTAGACATGAGGTGCATGTTTTCGTGTTCCGCCAGGAACCGAAACCAGCGAACTGGGAACAGGCTGGTGCGAAGATCCACAACATCGGCGATGGATGGACGCGCTTGCGCGCCATCGCGGCGATTCGCGACGAGCATCGGCGCGCGCCCTTCGACCTAATCCAAGCCATCTTCTCCGGCTCCTGTGGCCTCTTTGCGGTCATCGCGGCCAAATTGCTGCGAGTGCCGAGCGTGGTGCACATTGCCGGCGGCGAACTCGTTGCATTGCATGAGATCGATTACGGCGGCCGTCGTACATGGAAAGGCCGCCTGCGCGAAGCGCTGGTGCTGCGCGGAGCGAATGCCATCACCGCCGCCAGCGCGCCGATCATCCAGTCGCTGCGCGTATTGGGCCTGGAGGCGGCACGCGTGCCGTTGGGTGTCGACCTTCGCGTCTGGCCGCAGGCAGCGCCGCGTGAGCGGCACGGAAGACCAGCGCGTTTGATCCACGTCGCGAGCATCAATCGCGTAAAGGATCAACCTACGTTACTGCGTGCGCTGGCGGCACTGGCCAAGGAAGGCCTGGATTTCCAGATGGATATCGTCGGCGTCGATACGTTGGGCGGTGAGATGCACGCCATGTCCAACCAGCTTGGCTTGCAAGAGCGTGTCCGCTTCCTCGGCTTCAAGACCCAACGCGAGCTGCGCCCGCTCATGGAAGCAGCCGATTTGCTGGTGATGTCGTCCTTGCACGAGGCAGGGCCGCTGGTTGTGCTCGAAGCGGCGGTGACGGGCGTGCCGACTGTTGGCACAGCAGTGGGGCATCTTGTGGAGTGGACACCCTCCGCGGCGCTTGCAGTACGGCCAGGCGATTGGGTCGCTTTGGCAGTGGCGATACGCAAACTGCTCGACGACGAAGCATTGCGATTGCGGCTGGCTGGCGAAGCGCAGCGTTGCGCCATGAAAGAAGATGCCGATTGCACAGCGCGATTATTCGAAACGCTATATCAGCGTTTGCTTGGCGCGCGATCTGCGTAGGTTGGGCTAGCGCAGCGTAACCCAACAATGCCGTTGGAACATGTTGGGTTACCCCGGGATCAAGTCCGGGGTAACCCAACGTACATTGATTGCGTACGGCCGAAAGGTGCAGTGTGATTGGTTTCACATCTAACGTCTTTCGCGCGGGAACTCTGTCAAGAGTGCGCACGCATGTCCTGAAATGACATCGCTGAATCCCGCCCAGATGCGCACCATTGCGTTACGAACGAACTGCTCGATGGCCTACGGCCGGCGGTGATCGTCCGCATACAGGGGACAATACGGTGAGCAAAAAAATCGACGCATCGAGCATCGAGCTGTGGCGGTATTACCGCAGGCAGCCGTATCTGTTTGCGCAGCTCCCTGATGCCTGGCAGCTTTCTGTCGAAGCCAATTATGCCGAGGCGATGAAACGATTGAGGTCGCGCCAGCGTCGCAAAGCGATACCGATTTCGATTCTGGCGACCTTTGCCGCGTTGACCGTCAGCAAGGCGAAGTCTGCACCGACGACATACACCACTACGCTGACCGGAACCTCGTCCGATACGCAATACAGCAAATCCACGGATACCAGCGGCAACCTGGTCTACAGCTTCGCCAGCGGCGACAGCATCAGCACGACGGGCAGCGGCGCCAACGTCTACAGCGTCGACCTGGTGAACAGCAGTCCAAAGGTGATTCTGCAAGCAGGCACGAACGGCGCGGGGCAGTTGGATTTCACGGCCAAGCGCCCGGCAGTTGGGTCCTGGGGCGAAGTCGATACGATCAACGTGCAGAGCGGTGCCAACCTTACCGTCAACGGCAATAGCACCATCTACGCGCAAGCGGATGACACCTTGAACAGCGACGCCACCGGCGTCCGCGTCTACCAGGGCACGGCCACCTTCAACGGCACGACTTCCATCACCACACACACACCGGGTTATTCGCAGGCATTGTGGGTATACCAGGGGCAGGTCACTTTCAACGGCAACGCATCCTTCACCGCACAGGCGCGCGGCTCGTCCACTGCCGCCATCTATAACTCCGGCGGCGGGCGCAGCAGCGTTGTCATCAATGGCAATGCCACGGTGGTGGGTTACGGCATCTGGCCCAGCGACAACGTGCATGGCATCTACAACGATAACCAAAATTCCAAGCTCACCATCAATGGCAACCTGTTGCTGACGGCCACGTCGAACGGGTCCACTGTGATGGGCATCCGTAACCAGGGCAATCTGGGGATTTCCGGCAACGCTTCCATCACGGCCAACGGGCCGCGCTCCGCGTACGGCATCGACAATACCTTTCGCACTGCGCGGACTTATGTCGGCGGCGATCTCACTGTATCGGTCACCAATACCACTGGTTACGTGCCGTTCGGCAACCCTACCGGCTTGAGCAATCTGTACGGCATGGGCGGCTTCATGACCTTTGCCGGTGCGGCGAACGTCAATGTGTCGGCGACCACCGAAGACTATGCGATCAACAACAACGGTGTGGTGTCATTCACCAATATCGGCAAGACAGCAACATTGCGCGCGAGTACGAGTTGCTCGACTTGCAACGTGTATGGCGTACTGAACAGCGGCGGCAGCGTGACGTTTGCGGGCGGTCTGGATGTCGCTGAAACCACCAGCGGAACGGGACACCGATATGCGATCTGGAACGTCGCAACAACCGGGAACAACGCCACCGTTACGGCCAATCAGGCAGGCAATCAATCGGTAAACGTCGACGGCGATGTATTGACTGGCAGCGTGACGGATTCCGCCGGCACCGTATACAACGGCACGACCACACTGAACTTCGATACCAGCACCTCGTATCTGAAAGGCCTGGTGCTTGGCTATACGCAGAGCGGCATCGCGAAACTCTCGTTTACGAATGGGGCAAGTTGGATTCCCACCGGTACCGGTACGCTCTCCACGGATTTCGGTTCCGGTAGCCTTGTTCTTGGTTCCGGCAGTGCGATCGACATGGCGGCAAGCTGGGGTGCGTTCTCGCGTGGCAGTGTGCCTTCCTACAGCTTGCGTACCCTGCAGGTCGGCAGCACGAGTAGCAACGGCGCCAGCGTGAATCTTTCCGATGGTGCGGTATTTACCTTGCTCAGCAATATCCGTGGCGGGCAGGCGGACAAGGTAGTGTTCGGTAGCGGTATCAAGTCGTTCACTGCACAGGGCAAGCAGGACGTTCGCATCGCTTACGATCCGGTGCTCGACAGTACGTCGTGGGTCAATGCCACGGTGATTCAGAAGGGCGTGACGATCGCGGCTTCGAGCCCGATCGTAATCGTCGACGCCAGTTCAGCTGCGAGTGGCACGGCGAGCTTCCTGAGTGTTGCCGGATTGACCAGCCAATGGGGTACCACTTATGAGAATGCGCTGGTGCGCTTTTCCTACGTGCCTGTGGTCAGCTTGAGCGCCAATCACAAGCAGATTTTGCTCACCGGCATCGATATTCTCGGTAACGGTACCAGCACTACGGGTGTGGGCACGACGGCCAGTACGGGGAGCAGTTCGACAACGGGTTCGACGACCAGCTCGACAACAGGCAATACGTCTGGCACGTCGGGGACATCCAGCACGTCTACCTCGACCAGTTCAAGCGGAACCAGTGCTTCAAGTACGTCGAGCGGCTCTACGGCTACAAGTACATCCAGCGTGACGAGTACCGGTGCGTCCAGCACGAGCAGCAGTTCGACGACGCAAGCCGCAACAACCACGACCAGCAGCACTACCACGCTGAGCGGCGGCACGGTGGCAGTAACGCCTTCCACCGGTGTGCTGGTGGCGGGCGATGCAGCGCTCGCCATGTCGAACATTTGGCAGATCGATGAGCAGGCGGTGTCTCGTCACAGCGAATCGCTGCGTTTGAGCGACGCCTCCAGCGTATCCGGCCTGTGGGTGGATACAGATGGCAGCGACTTCAACGGAAGCAGTAGCGATGGTCGCACCTACCGGCAAAACCAGGTCAATGTGTCGGTCGGTGCAGAACGCCAATTGGCATTCGATGGCGGACGCGACGCGATTGGTTTGGTTTACACGCATACGCAGTCGCACGCCGATCTGCAGGACGGCAAAGCGGACTTGCGTGACGATTCGATCGGTGTCTATAACACGTGGAATTCCGGCCAAGGCCTGTTCGCCGACGCGGTGGTGCGTGCCGGGCAATTACGCAACAACTATTCATCGTCGGATGCGTTTGGTACGACGTCCGGCCACTACGGTTCCACGGCGGCAAGCGTCTCCGTGCGTGCGGGCTACCGTTTTCAAGGTGCGCGGGGTGGCTATATCGAACCGCAAGTGCAAGCTGCATACGGCTCGATCGGCCGCAGCCGCTATACCGCCAGCAGCGATGTCCAGTTCGACGTGAATCAGAGCCACACCCTTTTGTCACGTGCTGGTGTGCTGGCCGGCAAGACGTTTTTCCTTTCGCCCGTAATCACCGGCGACGTGTATACGCGCGTGGCGGTGGTGCACACGGCAGGCAGTCGGCCGGACATTACCGCTACGCTCGATGGCGGCTCCGTGCCGGTGACGATGCCGTCGCGGCGTGCCACGACAGGTGAAGTAGCGGTAGGTGGGCATGTTGCGCTAGCCGGGCGTTGGAGTGTGTTTGCGGAAGCGGGGCATACATCCAGGGCTGATGCGGTGGCGGGTGGATGGCGTGCGAGTGCAGGCGTGCGGTTGAGTTTCTAGCCGATGTGGCGGCATGCGCGCTCCCTCCCCTACGTGTAGTAGGGGAGGGCTGGGGTGGGGTGAAGCAAGCTCGCGTGGATGTTTGATCGTGCCGTATATCATTACGATTACGGCCTAAGCCGGATGCGAGCTTTGCTCGCGCCACCCCACCCTAACCCTCCCCTTGCAAGCAGGGGAGGGAACTGCATCTCGCATAGCGATGTAGACATATGGCAACGTTGGGATTTACACACCAACGCACGAGTCATTCCTTTCAGAGCACGCATGCGCAAGCCTATCAACACCGTTATCTTCGACCTCGGCAACGTTTTGATCGGCTGGGACCCACGCCAACTCTATCGCCAGCTGATCGAAGATGAACAACGCATGGAATGGTTCCTGCGCGAAGTCTGCAACAGCGAGTGGAACGAACGACAGGATGCAGGGCGGCCATGGAGCGAAGCCACGGCCGTGCTTCGCGCGCGCTTCCCCGAACACGCCGAGTTGATCGACGCCTACCACCTGCGCTGGAAAGAAACGCTGCTCGGCCCGATCGACGGCAGCGTGGCGGTGTTGGCGGATCTCAAGGCGCGCGGCGTGCGCGTGCTGGCGCTCACCAACTGGTCGCAGGAGACCTTTCCCATCGCGCGGCAGATGTATCCGTTCCTGCAATGGTTCGAAGGCATCGTGGTATCCGGCGAGGAGCAGTTGGTGAAGCCTGATCCGCGTATTTATCAGCGATTGCTTCAACGCTATGCGGTTGATCCGGCGACGGCGCTATATATCGATGATTCATCGCGCAATGTGGCGACGGCCGAGGCGCTTGGCATGCACGGATGGTGGTTTCGTGATCCGGCGGGGCTGCGCGAGCGTTTGGTGGATTTGGGATTGCTGGCGTAGGTTGGGGTGAAAACCCCAACGTCGTGATGTATGTGTGCATGGCAAGGTTGGGGTTTGCCCCCCAATCCATGTACTGATGCAGGTCGCCGTGAAGGTCCCTCTTACCTCACAGTCGTCATTCCCGCCCAAGCGGGAATCCATCTTGCTCTGATGCATCCTTGAAAATGGATTCCCGCTTGCGCGGGAATGACGCCCCCCAGCGGTGACCTTCATCACGCGACTGACTTGATGCCGCATGATTGTTGAGCTTTTCACTCCAACCTACGTACTCAGAAGTGATCCAACGCCTCCCGCACCACATACAACGTATCCATCCGCGGCACAGGCCGGGTCAGCCAAGTAAGCAGGCGACGGCTATGCTTCAACGTCACCCAGCTTTGCCCTTGCAGCCACACCTGCGTGCGCACCATGTCAGCACGCTCCTGCTTAGCCTCTTCAGTTGGCTTGAGGCGATTCTTCACGCAACGCCCAGCCTCGCGCATCGAGCGCGACCACTCGATGCCGGGCAAGGCGCTAAGCCACAACGCTGAGCACGATACCTGCGTAAGCGTCTGCCTGCGCGATAGCGCACGCAACACAGGCGTGCAGTCGGGTTCGATGCGTTCCAGCACTGCGCGCGGAATGGCATTGGGGTAATAGCGCGCCACCATGCGCAGCGGCGGCAGTGCCCACCAGGGCGATTCACCGTTGTGTTCATCCCACAGTGCTTGCCAGTCGCTGGCCAGCATGCGCGTGGCCAGCAGGGAAATATCGTTGAGATGAATCAGGCGCATGCTGCGCCCGCAGAGATTGCCTGCGGCATGCAGCAGCAGATGGCTCATCAAGGCGCCGTTCGATGGATAAGGGTTCAAGCCCGGTGACGGCTGGCTTGGATAGATGCGGTCGGTGATGTCGACGGTGGAGATCGGCAGCCGTTCCTGGATACGCGTATGCAGCTCGATGTTGATGGGCGTATCGCGGTGCTCGCCCAGGCAAACGACAGGCTCGCCGATGACGGGCTTGAACGTGCGGTGCTTCCATTGCGTGAACGATTCCACGTAACCCAGCGATTGCAGCAGCACGCTGGCCGCTTCGCGATCTTCCTCACGCACAAGTAGATCGATGTCAGCCATGGGACGCTCGCCCGGTGCGTAGAGCCCGATCGCGTGCAGCGTGGAGCCTTTCAACGCAACCATGGCCAAGCCAACCGAGCGTGCTTCGGCGTCGATGCGCCTGAGCAAATCGGCAATGCGCTGATGGCGGTATTCGACGTGCTCGCGCTGGCTTTCCAGGAAGCGCCGCCATGCGGGGTTTTGCCATGACGAATAATGGCAAAGCAACGGCGATACACCGTGTACGACAGCGGCTGCCGACGCCAATTGCCATTCAAGTTCATTCCAATCCGGCGCGGGGTTGCCCGGCCGGGCCAGCTCCTGGGCCAATGTTTCAGTGGTGCGGCGCAGGCCGGCTTTAACGAGTCTGAGCGGTGGCAACATGGCGTGTGGCGATCGTGGCAATCGTGGTGATCGGCGAAGTGGCGTGTTCGGTACGGTGTGTGTATTCGCTGGCGATCAGCGTGTCCCATTGCGCATTCAGTGCAGCGCATGCTTCGTCGTAAAGCTCGGGTGTTTTCGTCTGATGCGATTGCTGCAACGTGACTTGTTCGTGCAGCAGGTTGCGCACGCTGCGATAGAACTCCGAGTCGTACGCGCCGCGGAACATCATGGCGAGATCGTCGCTGTCGTCCCAATGTGTTTTCTTGCCGAGCTGCGCCTTGACCTGTTCGTAGAACTTTGTGCCGGGCAGGGGATAGGAAACGCTCACGCCGATATCATCCGGCGCAGCCTGCGTTACCAGTTCGCGTGTTGCTAGCAGGTCGTCCAATTGTTCGCCGAGGTAGCCGAGCTGGATGAAGAAGCCGACGCGTATGCCATGGCTACCGAGCCGCTCGCGTGCGGCGATCAGTTCCGGCACCTTGGTGCCTTTGTTCATTGCATCCAGCACACGCTGGCTGCCGCTTTCCGCGCCGATCCACGCTTCCGCACAGCCAGCCAGCTTCAGTGCATCGGCCATGCGTTCGCTGATCAGGTCGGCACGCGTCTGGATGGTGAATGGCACGGAGCCGTCGGCAACGTGCAGGTGTTCGGCGAATTCCGTCACCCAGTCGACGTGGAAACCGAAGATGTCGTCGGCCATCCAGATGTGATCGGGCTGGAAGGTGCGTTTCAGGTACGTCATCTCCGCAGCCATGTCTTCGGCGCTGCGCTGTTTGTAGTGGTTGCCCCAGATCGGTTTGGCGCACCATGTGCAGCGGAACGGGCAGCCGCGCGAGGCCGCCATGTTGAGGCTGAAATAGCCATGACGTTCGTGCCATAAGTTGCGATAGCGATCGATGTCGAGCAGATCCCACGCAGGGCGAAGCGTCAGCCGCGGATCGGGCGGCACCACGCCGATGCGCGTGACATGGGTTTGCTCGCTCACCAACGTAGCGACACCGGTGATGCCGGAAACCCAACTGGCGTTGTCGATATCCGGATTGCGCTCAAGGCGCTGGATCAATTCGACCAGCGCCGCGATGCCCTCGCCGATCAGCACGGCATGCGCGCCTGCAGCGAGAAAGGCCTCTGGCTGGTCGGATGCGTCGGAGCCGGCCACGATGACCCGCGCACCGTGCGCGCGTGCTTCGCCGATCATGTGGCAGGCCGCTTCACGCATGCGGCTCAGGCACATCTTGGTCAGGAAGTTGAAGTTGTCTTCGTAGAAGACCACCACATCGGGCGTTGCCTCGTGCAGCGTGGCCGCATAGTCCTCCACGCCTTCGGCGAGCATGGCGTCGAACAGGCTGATCCGGTGCCCCATCTGCCGCAGCAGCGCGGCGATCTGGATCGTCGCAAGCGGGGGATAGGGCTTGCCGCGCTCCCATTGTTTCCGGTCGTACCGCAGGAAGTAGGAGTGGCCGACCTGAATCCTTAGCATCCGTAGCGCCTCAATCTAGGGTGGGACAGCTGCAGCGAGTGCGGCTATGTGCCCGTAAGTGCTTGGCTGGACGGTTTCGGTTGCGTGCGGGTTTTCTCTCCCTCCCCTACGTGTAGTAGGGGAGGGTTGGGGTTGGGGTGAAGCTGTCTTGCGATGACCTTTAATCAGTGCCCGACAATTGTCTGGGCACTGCAGGGCGCGGGCTTTGCTCGCGTCATCCCACCCTGGCTCTCCCCTTGGGACCTGATTAGCGTCTCGCCTCAGCTGGGTGTGTCGTTTGTTGTGGCATTGCCTGCGGCGCTTCCGGTCGCGAAGCGACCGGGTCACTTTTCTTTGCGGGCCCAAA
>NZ_BSOB01000062.1 GCF_030160295.1 Dyella acidisoli | reverse complement strand
TGCCGGTCAAGACGGTGGAGCAGTTGGCCCTGCAAGCGCAGCACCGGGCACGTGCAGGCTGGGTGAGCCGACGCACGCGGGTGTGCAACCAGTTGCGCAGCGTGTTACTGGAGCAAGGTTGGGCGGCCGGACGCGGAGCCACCGCACTGAACGCGCTGGCCGATCAGGTCTTGCGTGGAGCGTGCCCCGTACCGGATGCCGTGAGAGGGCTGGTCGAGGAGTGGGTGAGCGAATGGCACAGCCTGAGCGCACGTATCAACAAGGTCGCCGAATGCCTGAAGGCACGGGTTCGCAGTGATGCAACGGCTCGGCGTTTGTGCACGATTCCGGGTATCGGCCCGATCACCGCCACCGCGATCGTTGGCAAAGGGCTCGATCCGGCCCGCTTCAAGAACAGTCGCTACTGCGCTGCCTATTTGGGTGTGGTGCCCGAGCAGCACAGCACCGGTGGACGCACCCACCTGGGCAAGATGAGTCGACGTGGTGATGCGTATTTACGCAGCTTGTTCATGGAAGGGGCTCATTCGTTGGTGCAACACCTGCGTAAGGACGCCACCGATGCCCTCTCATGCCGCATCCGACACTGGCAAGAACGCCATGGTGCAAAAGGCGCGGCGGTGCGCGTGGCCAACCACAACGTGCGCGTGGTGTGGGCCATGCTGACCCAAGAGGGTGACTATCACACGGAGGCGGCTATGTCGTGTTGACGCTTTTCCCCGAGCGAATCGCTCAACCGCTGCTGGATATCTTCGAACCCAGGTCAGACCGTCGCGCAGACAAGCCTACCAGCCTACCGGCCCTTGAGGTCTTCACGTAATCGGCCTAGCGCGAGCTCACACGATGATGGCCCGTGGCACACCTTGCCACCTTGGTGAGGCCTCATACATAGATGCAGCCGGCATTCGGGGATGAAAAAAGCGGTTGACGAAGGGGGCGAGTCCATACATAGGCTGGGGTCCAAACCCCAACAATCATACGAAAGCCCGGTACTTGCCATGATGGAAGTAACCTTCCGGCCGTCATTCTCGCGAAAGCGGGAATCCATCTTGCTCCGATGCATCCGTGAAAATGGATTCCTGCTTTCGCAGGAATGACGGCTATGAGGCAATGTGATCTTCGTGGCGATTGCGACAGTCTGCTTGGACCTAAATCAAAAACGCGCTAGTCGCTCACGATCGTATTCCGTCCACGCTGCTTCGCTTCATACAAGCGCTGATCCGTCAGCTTGATGAATGCGTGTGCCTCATCGCTACATTCGGGAATGATGGTGCCAATGCCGATGCTGGCGGTTACGTATCGGCTGATTTCGGAGCCCTCATGCGGAATATGTTCACTGGCGATCAGATCGCGGCAGCGGGAAGCGATTCGGTAGGCTTCGCTCGGATGGGTGTCAGGCAATACGGCGACAAACTCTTCTCCGCCGAATCGTGCAACGAAATCGCGTGGACGTTCGGCAGCCACAGTGATCAGTTTGGCGATGCGTTTCAGACATTGGTCGCCGTCCAGATGGCCGTAGCGGTCGTTGTATTGCTTGAAGAAATCGATATCCAGCATCAGCAGCGACAGCGGTTGCTTGTTGCGACAGGCGTTGGTCCACTCGTTTTCCAGCACCACATCGAAGCGGCGGCGATTGGCAACGCCCGTCAGGCCATCCTTGAAGGACAGTTCTTCCAGCTCGCGGCGTGCCGCTGCCAGCTGCTCCTCGGTGCGCTTGCGTTCGCTGATGTCGAACATGAAGCCAACCAGTGAATCGACTGAGCCGTCTTCATCGCGTACCACGTGCACTACATCGCGGATCCATACGTAATCGCCGTCCTTCTTCAGTGCGCGATAGTCGGCTTCGTGATCCACCCCCGCCTTGGATTGCGCTACGCAGAAATTCACCGCCCAGTCGCGGTCTTCGGCATGAATACGGTCGGCCCAATCTTGCACGCTGATCCAGCTGTCCGGCTCCCAGCCCAGCAGGTCCTCGATCTGCGGACCGATGTAAGCGAACTGCATGGTGTTCCAATCGATTTTCCATGGAATCGCGCGCGTCGATTCCAGCAACGTCTTATAGGTATCGCTGTCCAGCTCCATCTTGCTTTCGATCACGCTCATGGCATCGCTCTATGTAGTTCGTCAGGAAACGGTGGACGCATGGTCCGCGGCGGCGGAAGGTGGATTCCGTGGCTCGGAATCCCGCGCAGCACGTTCGTAGAGCTGCAGCAGTTGCGGTGGTTTGTCGTAATCGATGCGCAGCCCTGCGCGCAGGTCGCGGCGCATCAGGCAGATCATTTGGCGAGTGACCTTTTCAGGGAAATGATCCACCGTGCGACCCGTCACTTCCGACAATCGGCGGGCGATCACCTCCGGATCGCTGATCACGGCGCAGACACGGTAGCCGTACTTTCCGCCGATTGCTTCGGGCACCAGATCCATGAAGCGATCACGTTTCTGACGAAAGCCGCTGAATGTGAGGCGATAGGCATTGTGACCCAGGACGGGCAGATCGTTCGGCACCGGCGCCATGTCATCCAGCTCCTGCAAATGCGTGGCGAGCGGCAGCAACTGCTCCATGCCGTAACGCTCCACATGCGGATTGCCCAGGCGCGCAAGATTTGCAAGCAATTCGCCGATCGATGCATGACCGATGGTCGCGGCACGCTTGGGCAGTCCGCCCCATATGCCGTCCGCACCATTGAGCAACGCTTCGATCACTGATGCGTTTTCATAACCCGCACCACCATGGATATGCACCAGAACCTTGAACGGCGGTGGCAGGAATTGGCGGATCACTTTGACGTAGGCGCCCACCAGGAAGGGCAGGAACGTGCCGCGATCGTCTTCGATGGTAACGCCTTCGATCGGTTGCTCAGCCAGCAGCGCCAGCACCTTGCAGGTGTCTTCGATATTGCCTGCAAACGCATCGCAACCGTCGACGATGTTGATGAAAATGCGCGGCGCACTGCCATGGTCGCCACGAATGTTTTCCCGCAACCAACGGATGCTGGCGGGCAGGGTGCGGCAAAGCGTCGCCAGATCATACTTGCCGTACTCGCACATGCCGTCCTTGCTGAGATAGATCTCATGTACGGTGTTGGGTACGCCGTAGTCTTTCAGCTTGCGTTGCGAAGGATCTGGCGTAAAAACGCCATGCTCGATACGGCCGAGCGCCGTGAAGGCGAAGCATCCTGTCATGTCGACGCCGCGCTTATGCAGTTGGCGCATGAAGTCGTCGTCGACTTCCAACTCATCCGGCATGTCGTAGTCGAGTGTGCCGAGCGAGATGTTTTTGAAGCCGAATTCGCGCAGCTTCGGCAGAATTTTCAATTTGTCCTCGAGCGTCTGCCCGATGTTGGAGCCGACCGGGTTTTCGCGCAGCGATAGATCGATCAGATAGGGCTCGATGGCCCGCAGCTTTTCCAGTTTCGCATCCGCCTGCGCCACAATGGCGCGAGCGTTTTCCAGCGCTTGCATCGACGACATGAATCCCCCTGATTCGCTGTTGGGCCTGATAGCTGAAGCGGCGTGTGGCGGAAAACTAGTCCAGGGCGATATTCCTTTATGGACTTAATCAACCGTCGAAGGCCAATGCATGCAATGGTTATGCCCACTGTGTCACAGGCGGGAATGATGCACTGCAAGTTAGGCCTGCAATTTGCTTGATGTGTGCATGGCGCTTGCCTGCGCTGGGGTTGGCAAGTGGGTTGGACCGGTGCATTGCCATCCAGGACGGGGTTGAGCCACGAGGAATAGCTCCTTATGGGGGAACGTCCCGTGAAGTGACACAATTTGTCCATAGGCGCCGTGCTGTTGCTCCTATCCTGATTTGAGGAATTGTTCTTTTGCGCGTCACCTGGGTACTTGTCCTGTTGTTGATCGCTCACTTGGCTTTGGCGAAGTGGAGCGGCCACACCGAGGATGTATGGCCGCAACTGGCCATGTTGGCGGTGCAGGTGACGGCCGTATGGTCGGTATTTACGCGCTACCGGCGCAGCCCGTCACTGATTCGGTTGCCGTGGCTCCTGTTGGCGATGGCGGTGTCGATGCAGGTGCTGTGGGCAAGCACCAATACGTTGGCGACCATCCTTGGTGACAAAAGCGGATATCTCGCCGCGCTGGCAACCGTTCTCTCCGCCTTGTACGTAATCCCATGCATGTTCATGGTGACGCGCTCATTCGCCTTGAACGAGCCGCGTACAGTGGCGATGCTGGACCTGGTGCTGTCGTGCATGGTTGCGGTGTTGGTGTATCAGTTCTTCACCAAGCTTTTGAGTGGGCCGTTAGCATCGGACCCTTCCAGCATCTATGTGGTGCTCTACCAGGCGGATGCGATCGATTTTTCACTCGCCGCGATGGCTATCCTGCGTCTGTTTGGCGCGCGCAGCTTTCGCTGGCGGTTCTTCTACTACGCCGCCAGTGCCTATCTGCTGGTCAACGCCATCGTGGCGGCCGTTTACAACCGCATAGAATTGCATGGCTTGCCATGGTGGGCGGGATCGCTGATCGACATCCCTCACGCGCTGCTGGTGCTGGTGGCCATACGGCAGCCACCGCGCTGGTTGCGTGCGTACCATCCTTCGCTGGCGGTATCGCAAACCATTGCCTCGTTCGCGCCAATCCTGCTGTCGATGATGGTGGTGATGCTCGGCATCAGCACGTCGCGGATCAACTTCGTTCCCAGCTTGCTGGTGGGTTCCTCAGCGGTCTTGTTCTACGGGTTGCGCGTGGCGTTCATCCAGAGCCGCAGCATGGATCGGCAGCGCGCTGTCGATCTGAGTGCGTGGCGCCTTGAGCAACAGGTGGGCCGCGATCCGCTCACCGGCATTGCCAATCGCGTGACGCTCGATACGCGATTGAAAGAGGCGCTGGAAGACGGGCGCAGAACCGGAAGCTATTGCTCGCTGCTGATGATCGATATCGACTTCTTCAAGCAGTACAACGATAGCCTCGGTCATATCGCGGGCGATGCCTGCCTGGTCGAGGTAGCCGGGGCGTTGAGTCGCAGTCGGGTGCGTGCAGGGGATTTGGTCGCGCGATATGGTGGCGAGGAGTTCGTCATCGTGTTGGTCGATACCGGCGCCGAGGCTGCGCAGGAGGTGGCGCGCAGGTTGATCGATGCCATCGAGCGCTTGCAGATTGCGCATCCGGATTGTCCGCTGGGGTATGTCACGGTGAGCGTCGGGATTGCCACCCAGACGCAACAAACACAGCTGGATCCGATCATCTTTTTGGATGAAGCCGACCGCGCGCTTTATCGCGCCAAAAGCAAAGGCCGCAATCGCTACGAGCTGGCGGCTGTTTCGCAATATGGCTAGTGCGCGGAGATCTGTCGTTGGTGCGCGCATCCGAAACCCACATCGAACCTTCGCATAACACGCTGCGCACGGGTTGGTGATTCACATACACGTCGCTCCATCGTTCTAAGGCAAGGCCACAGCTGGCCAAAGCCATCCAACAACGAGGAGCGAACCATGAACCACGCAGTTCGATGCACCATCCTTGGAATCGCCATTTTTGGCGTAGCGCAGGTCGCCTTTGCGGCGGCGATTCCCGAATGCGGTCGATTGCCTGTCAGGGTGAGAGATGCGAGTCGGGACATGTCATTCTGCCTTACCGCCATTCAACCACCTGCCGGAGTGTGCGGTGGGGACGGGGTTGATGTGCAACCGTTCGGCAATAACGAAAACAGGTTGCCGCGAGCCGGCCGTGGTCAAGGTTATTACGAAGGCAAGGCTCGTCAGGACGATGGCAGTGCCGGGACCGACCGGCTGGTGTTTCTCGTGACCGACAGTGCTTCGAAAACCTACATCAACGAGAAGTACTACTCCAGCGATCACTACGAAACGTTCTGCCATTCGCCCTGATAGAGGGTAAACGTGCATGGGTGTCAGGTCCCTAAGACGTGTTCCTTTCTTTTATTCGGGCACGGATAGGGGGCCTGACACCACATGGCGTGGTCGCCTGCATAAGTATTTGTTCGCAGCATGGAAGCTGCGAAGCAACCCGTAGTGCGCAGGTTGGGGTGCATCCCAACATTGCCATGCCTGCATACATCGCTATCAATGGCGACGCCCGCCTATAACCGGTCTTCCACCCTCGGGTGCTTGTAAAAAGCCTCCGGTCCGTCGTCCCGGCGACTTTTGCTCTTCCTCGTAGAAAGGCACTGGGTCCCGGCTTTCGCCGGGACGACGGTGAGGCGAGGTTCCCGTCACCTGAAGAGGGGCATACCGCCCGAGGCTGTATCCCGAGCCTCACACCGCATGACTTCTGGCGCTGTCTGAAGCCTGAGGCAATCCGCATCATTTCGCGTATCGAGCATCGACAACGCGGTGCTGGCCTCACCAGACCCACTGGAATTTCTATGCGCAGCCTTCTGTTTTCCGCAATTGCCCTTGCACTGATCAGTGTGCCGGTCAGCGATGTGTTCTCCGCATCGTCAGCGGCCGGAGCAGAGGTCATCGGCACCACGCAGTTGCCGCGCAACGTGCGGCCTTCGCATTACGAAGTAGCGGTAACTCCGCACGTTGATACGCTGAGCTTCGACGGCAAGGCCACCGTGACGGTCGACGTGCTGCAACCGTCAACCAGCATCACGCTCAATGCGATCGATCTGAAATTCTCCTCGGCCAGCCTGGCGTCCGTGTCCGGTAAGGCGGCTTTCGGCACGCCGAAGATATCCACGAATGCGGATGCACAGACCGCAACGTTCACATTCGCCAAGCCTGTTCCCGCGGGTCGCTATCGCCTGAGCATGGCGTACACCGGCAAGATCCTGGATCAGGCTTATGGCTTGTTCGTGATCGATTACGACACCAAGGCGGGGCACAAACGCGCGCTCTACACGCAGTTCGAGAATTCCGACGCGCGCCGCTTCATTCCTTCGTGGGATGAACCGGCTTATAAGGCAACGTTCGATTTGACGGCCACCGTGCCCAGCGGCCAGATGGCGGTAAGCAACATGCCGGTCGCAAACACGGTCGATCTCAAGAATGGGCTGACGCGCGTGACGTTCCAGCAGTCGCCGAAAATGTCCACGTATCTGTTGTTCTTCGGCGCTGGCGATTTTGAACGTACAAAAACTCAATCGGATGGCACGGAAGTCGGCGTAGTCACACAGAAGGGGCTTTCCTCGCAAGCCACTTTCGCCCTGGATTCGGCCAAGACCATCCTGCACGAATACAACGATTATTTCGGTACGCCTTATCCGCTGCCCAAGCTCGACAATGTCGCGTCGCCGGGCAGCAGCCAATTCTTTGCGGCGATGGAAAACTGGGGTGCGATCTTCACCTTCGAATACGCGATGCTGCAGGACCCCGCTATTTCCACCCAGGCGGATAAGATCCAGGCGTTCAGCGACGAAGCGCACGAAATGGCGCACCAGTGGTTCGGCGATCTGGTAACGATGCGTTGGTGGGATGACCTGTGGCTCAACGAAGGCTTTGCCTCGTGGATGGCTACGCGCACCACGGAAAAGCTGCATCCCGAATGGAATGTGCAGTTGTCCACAGTGGATATTCGCGAAGCGGCAATGGGCCTGGATGCTGTCGTCACGTCGCACCCCATCGTGCAGCACGTGGATACAGTGGAGCAGGCCAAGCAGGCGTTCGACGCCATCACCTATTCCAAGGGTGAATCGGTGATTCGCATGCTGGAAGGCTATATCGGCGCAGATGCGTGGCGTGATGGCGTGCGTCGTTACATGAGGGATCATGCCTACGGCAACACCGTATCGGACGATCTGTGGCATGCCATGGAGACCGTCACGGACAAGCCGGTCACCACCATCGCGCATGACTTCACGCTGCAGCCGGGTGTGCCACTGATTCGTGTGGAATCGGAAACCTGCAAGGACGGCAACACGACGCTCGAGCTTACGCAAAGCCAGTTCACCAAAGGCATCGCGACTCGCATCATGCGTCACTGGCATGTGCCGGTGATTGCGCAGACACCCGGCCATGCACCGGTAAGCACATTGGTTGAAGATAAAGCATCGCTGGTCGTACCCGGCTGCGGGCCGGTGGTGGTCAATGCAGGGCAGAGCGGTTATTACCGCACCTTATACAGCCCGCAAGCCTTTGCCCAACTTAGCGCCAGCTACGCCAAACTCGCACCGATCGACCAGCTCGGCCTGATGGCGGATACATCCGCCTTGGGTTTGGCTGGATTGCAACCACTGTCTTCGCTGTTGGATCTGATCAAAGCCACGCCGGCCGATGCTGATCCGGCACTATGGGGCAAGATTTCCGATGAGCTGAGTACACTGAACCGCTATTACCGCGAGGGTGATCCGGGTCAGGCGCCGTTCCGCGCTTTTGCCATCGCAAAGCTCGAACCAGTTCTGCAGCGTATCGGTTGGTCGGCGAAGCCGGATGAGCCGGCAACGGTGCCGATCCTGCGTGAACAGTTGATTGTTACGCTCTCCACGCTTGGCGATAAGCAGGTAGTGGACGAAGCAAGTCGCCGCTATGCGGCACAGTCGTCCGATCCGACGGCGGTGCCAGGTGCGTTGCGCAAGGCAATTACGTTCGTGGTGGCTTATCACGCCGATGCGAACGCATGGGATGCGTTGCATGAGCAAGCGAAGGCGGAAAAGACGCCGCTGATCAAAGACGCCTTGTACGCGATGCTGGCCAGCACCGACGACGAGGCTTTCGCCAAGCGCGCCCTCGATCTCGCTTTGACCGACGAGCCGGGTGCAACCAACAGTGTGAACATGATTGCCACGGTTGCGCGTCAGCATTCCGATTTGGCCTTCGACTTTGCAGTTGTGCATCTTGCGCAGATGGACAAGCTGGTCGATGCCGGCTTGCGCACCGAGTACTACCCGGGGCTGGCTGCTTCATCGCTCAATCCCGCGATGCTCGACAAGCTGCGTTCGTTTGAGCATGCAAACATCCCATCCGACTCACGCCGCGTGGCGGATACCGTGGTGGCCGGCATTCAGTACCGCATCGGCGTGCGCAAGGATCGCTTGCCTGAGGTTGACGCGTGGCTGAAGAAAAACAGGCGTGATTAGCAATCGAATTTCAGCTGTGTCTTAAGTTTGCCCGTAGTCCCAGCACACGAGGCCGTGCTTCAAATTCGAGGCGAACGGAAAGCGCAATCTTGCCTTGCCGTCATCCCGGCGAAAGCCGGGATGACGATCGGTTTCGTGGGCGTTCGGGGCGAAGCCAGTCAGGAAAGCCATTGATGCCTGTTTTACAGGATGAGTTTTTTTCCGTGCTACGCTGTTGTGCAAGGTAAACACGGTCGGATACTGGGTTGACCAGATGACGGCGTAAGTCACGCCGCAGGGGGAAATACGATGGGCTTGTTCGTCTTTTTGGCACTGATCGTGTTGGTCGTCGTGTACATCGTCTCGCTCTATAACGGACTGGTCACGGCGCGTAACAGTTACAAGAACGCCTTTGCGCAGATCGACGTGCAACTCACGCGCCGTCACGATCTGATTCCCAACCTGGTGGAAACAGCCAAAGCGTATCTCGCGCACGAGCGTGGCACGCTGGAAGCCGTGATCCAGGCGCGCAACGCCGCTGTCAAAGGGCTGGCCGATGCCAAGCGCAACCCTGGCGATCCCGAAGCGATGGATCAGCTCGCCGCGACCCAGGACGGTCTGAACCAGAGCTTGGGGCGCTTGTTCGCCCTCAGCGAGGCTTATCCGGATCTGAAAGCCAACCAGACCATGATGCAGCTTTCCGAGGAACTCACGTCCACGGAAAATCGCGTCGCCTTCGCGCGGCAGGCTTATAACGACGCGGTGATGACGTATAACAACCGCCGCGAAGTGTTTCCATCCTCCTTCGTCGCCAACAGTTTCAGCTTTGCGCCTGCACAACTGTTGCAGGTTGAAGACGCGACGGTCCGCGAAGTGCCCAAGGTGTCGTTTAGTTGATGATCGGGTCACTTCGTCTCTAGCGCTTCGATCCTACTTAGGGATGATCTGATCTATTCCACGCACCCGGCATGACGTCCAGAAGGCCCGCAGGGTGTGTTGCGTGGCACAGGGCAGACTGGCGGTCTGTTCAAGCCGCGCGGCGCAGTCTGCGGGCCTTCTGGACGTCACCCCGTCATTTAAAATCAAGATGTTGGGGCCACACTGTATGCGCATCTCGCTGCGTCCCAGCGTCTAGACAGACAGCCAGTCTGCCTTCACCGCTGGGACGCAGCGAGATGCGCATACAGTGCGGTGACGGGTACGTGGAATAGATCAGAGCATCCCAAGGGGGCAGGATGGATTTCTTTGCCGAGCAGGCACGCGTACGCAGCAGCAGTCGCGTATTGGTGCTGTTGTTTATCGCTGCAGTGCTCGCCATCGTGTTCGCCGTGGACATGGTGGTGCTGCTGGTATTCGGGTATTCGCGGCACTTCGGCAAGCTGCTGGCGCCGCATGCGCCCCCGTTGCTCATGATCAGTACGGTTGCCGTGCTTGGCCTTATCTCGGGTTGCGCGTGGTATCGCATCCGTAGTCTCTCCGAAGGCGGTAAAGCCGTGGCCGAGGAGGTCGGTGGCCAGCCGGTGCCTCCCGACACGCAAGATCCGCGGATGCGCCAGCTGCGCAATGTCATTGAGGAAGTGGCTATCGCGTCCGGTACGCCTGTGCCGGATATTTATTTCTTGCCCGACGAACCGGGCATCAATGCGTTTGCAGCCGGTTATTCGGCTTCCGATGCCGCTATCTGCGTTACGCAAGGATGCCTGGATCATTTGACCCGCGATGAATTGCAGGGTGTGATCGCGCATGAATTCAGTCATGTGTTGAATGGCGACATGCGGCTCAACATTCGCCTGATGGGACTGTTGTTCGGCATCATGGCGTTGTCCGTCATCGGTCGTCAGCTCGCGTGGTCTGGCTCGTCTTACAGCAGCAGGGATGATGATGGCGGCGGTAGAGGCCGAGGTTTCGCGTTCGGCCTTCTGTTGCTGGCGATCGGTTCGATTGGGCATTTCTTCGGCCGCTTGATCCAGGCTGCCGTGGCGCGATCTCGAGAAGAACTTGCCGATGCATCCGCCGTGCAGTTCACCCGTCAGACGCGCGGTATTGCCGGTGCGCTGAAGAAAATCGCTGTGCTGGAAGATGGCTCGCGATTGCAAGCAGCCAGCCGTCACGAAGTGGCGCACATGATGTTTGGCGACGTGGATGACTTCAACGCGTGGTTCGCTACGCATCCGCCGTTGCTGGAGCGTATCCGCACACTTGAGCCATGGTTTCGCGAACACGAACTGGCGCAGCTGGAAGCGCAGATGCATGCATCCTCGCCCGGGGAGCAGCAAGCGGAAACCGGCAGCGATACGCCCGCAGCTACGCGGGTGTTGCCACCGCTGGAGTGGCCAGGTCAGATCGGTGCTGCGGTACTTGCCGCTCAACCCGCTGCCGCACCGCAGGTTGCCGCGCCGAAAGACAAAGTTTTAGAGCGTGCCGCAACGTTGCAGCAAGGGATTCCGACTCACTTGGACGATGCTGCCAGGCAGCCCGAATCCGCGCTTGCCTTGTCACTTGCGTTGGCCATGTCGGAGCACGCCGAGCTGCAAGAGAAGCAAAAGCGGCTGATCGCCAACGCTTTCGGTGATGACGTGCAATCCGCTGCAAGCAAGATGGCCGCAGCTAAAGCGAGCTTGCCGCCGGCATCGCGCATGCCGTTGGTCGCACTCGCTTTCCCCGCACTCAAGCAACTGCCGCAAGGACGTTTGCAGACTCTGCTGGAAACGCTCGACGTGGTCGTCAGCGTCGATCCACTGGTCGGCCTCGACGACTATTGCCTGGTGCGGCTGTTGCGCATGCATTTGCTCGAAGCGTTGAAGCCAAACCGCGCGCCCATCGACGGGCGGAAGAAACTGCCTGCATGCCGCGACGGCGTGGCACTGGTGTGCGCCGTTGTTGCAACGTATGGCAGCAACGACGACGGAGCGGCTCGCCGTGCCTGGTTGCTAGCTATGAATCAGGCGTTTCCAGGCATCCCCGCCAACTGGCAAACCTTGCCGCTGGACTGGCAAACACCATTTGACCGCGCGCTGGACGATCTGGATGACCTGATGCCGGTCGCCAAGGAAATCGTCATCCAGAGTTTGCTTGCCGCCATTCGCGCCGATGGCGTGGTCACGCCGACGGAGACGGAACTGTTGCGTGTGATCTGCGCCAGCTTGCATTGCGCCGTGCCCGTGCAGGCGGATGTCGGCGCGCAGGTTGAGGTGCAAACCCCAACATAGCCATGTCTTTTCGAGCATGTGCCTGGCATGTAACTTTTGATCACCTGTTCACGAAGGAAGCGGAATGGAAGCCCATTTGAATGCTTCCTCAGGCAATCCATCACCCACGATGCAACCATAAATGGATTAAAGTAGCGACAGCCATGCGCATCCCTCTTCGCCGCCGCCATCGTCGCATCCTGTGGATCGGGGTGGCGTTGTTTTGCCTGTTGTTCCAACAGGTAGCGATGGCTGCGTACGCCTGCTCGCTACCTGAAACGCAACGCACGATGGCGCTGACCGGCACGTGTGCGGACATGGCAGCAAACCAGGCGCACGGCCTAACGCATACGCAGAATGATCCGCGCTGCGCCGAACATTGCGCGCCCCATCAAACGGCGCAGTCCGATGCGCGGGTTCCAACAGTACCGCCGCTGACTCTTCCTTTTCTTTCTCCGCTCGCATTGGGCACGGTCGCTATCGTGCCTGAGCAAATCGCGTTACCTGATCCCGTCCAGCAGCGGCCACAGCCACCGCCTATGCTGCGCTTCTGCACGCTGCTGATTTAGCTCCCGATCGTCAAACCATCGTTGACCGTGCCTGCGCGCGCGGTTTGTCCTGGTTTTACGTTCGGAGTTCCTCATGTTTTCCCTTTACGAAGCGTTGCGCGCTCCGGCGGCGCGCCGGCTAGGCCTGCTTGCAGCCCTGGTGCTGTTCAATCCGATCTCGATACTCGTTGCCGCACCACAAGTCGCGGATCTGACGTTGGATGCCGCGACGCGTGACGCGGTAGCGCAAGCCCCCTTGTTGCAGGCTCGCCGCGAGCGTTCGACTTCGGCGCACGAAGAAGCCGCCCGCGCCGGTGCGCTGCCGGACCCGCAACTCATCACCGGCATCGACAACCTTGCTACTCAGGGGCGCGGCGCCTTCACGGCCGGTGGCGACAGCATGACCATGCGCAGCGTGGGCTTCAGCCAAGTGCTGCCTTCGCGCAGCCTCCGTCGAGCCCAGCACGCCGAGGCCGACGCGAATGCGGACGTTGCAGCCTCGTCGGTGCAAATGACAGATCTCGCCATTCGCCAGCAGACCGCTCAAGCCTGGGTCGCCGCCTGGGCTGCTGTCGAGGAGCAGCACATGCTCGGCATGCTGCGTGACGAGTGGGCCGTGGATCTGGTCGCAGCCAAGGCTCGATTGCGCGGCGGCGCTGGCACAGCTGCGGATGTGCTGGCGGTGCGCGCACAAGCGCTGGATCTGGAAAACCGTTTCGACGACGCCCGTGCGCGAGAGGTGCAGGCCAGGGCGAGCCTGACCCGTTGGCTGGGTTCGCCGGTGACCCAGCCGTTGGCAGCGCCACCCGATTTCTCGCAAGCCCCGAAAGACGAGCAAACCCTGCTCGCCCATCTTGATGATCAAGGCGAACTGCTGGACTGGCCCGGGCGTGAGCGCGCCGCGGAAGCGGCGTTGGCTGAGGCTCAAGCGGCCAAGCATCCTGAGTGGAACGTAAGCGTGAGCTACGGATCGCGCGTGCGCGGTCTTTCGGACATGGTCACGCTGCAAGTGGGCGTTAGCCTGCCTCTGTTCACCACCAACCGGCAGGATCGCGGCATCTCAGCACGCGCAGCTGATCTGGACGCAGTCCGCTCCGAGCATGAAGACGCCCGCCAACAACAAGCTGAGATCGTGCGCTCGGCGTGGGCGCAATGGCAGGCCACGGGCAGGGAGGTGCAGCGCCATCTGCAACAACTGCTGCCGCTGGCTGACGATCGCGCCAAGCTCGCATTGGCTGCTTATCGAGGTGGCGGCGACCTGCAGCCTTTGCTGGAAGCACGCCGCGATGAACTGAACCATCACCTCGATTACGCCCGCATGCTGGCCGATTACGGCCGTGCGTGGGCAACCCTGGCTTATCTGATGCCCGACGGGAGCACGCCATGAAGCGCACCGTTCTTTTCCTGTTCGTGCTAATCGCCGCTTCGATGCTGATTCTGGCCGGTTATATCGCTGGCACGTGGCATTCATCGTCGGCCACCTCCGCCGCCATGCCCGCCGGCCAAACCTCGGGCAAGCGGGTGCTCTACTGGTACGACCCGATGATTCCTGCAGAGCACCACGACCAACCCGGTTTATCGTCGATGGGCATGCAGATGATCCCCAAGTACGCGGGCGAGGAAGACAGCGGCGGCGGTGTGCGCATCGACTCCGCGACTGTGCAGAATCTCGGCGTGCGTACCGCCCTGGTCGAGCGACGCGTGCTTGATGATGCGATCAAGGTGCCCGGTACGATCACCTGGGATCTCGACGAGGCCAGCGTGGTGAGCGCACGCGTCGATGGTGTCATCACCCGGCTCGCGGTGCGTGAGCCTTATTCCTCAGTGCTCAAGGGAACGCCACTAGCCGAATTGACCGCGCCGGCCTGGAGCAGTGCCGTCGCCGAATACACAGCATTGGGCCAGACCCGTTCGCCCGATGCGCAAGCCCTGCGAAGCGCTGCGCGCGAGCGGCTCGCGGTGCTGGGCATGGAAGCTGATGACCTCCGCTCCATCGGCAGCAACGGTGGTGTGACTTTGCACGCACCACAAGATGGCGTCGTCACCCAAATTGACATGCGCGAAGGCCAGCGCGTCAACGCGGGCCAAACCTTGATGATGCTTAACGGCTTGGCCAAGGTGTGGATTGAAGCTGCGTTGCCACAAGCGCTGGCAGGTGCTGTGCGTTCTGGCACGCCGGTATCGGTGAGCACCAACGCGCTGCCCGGCCGGCGCTTTGCCGGCACCGTGCAGGCCATGCTGCCCGATCTGGATGGCAGCACGCGCACTCAGCGCGCGCGCATCGTATTGGCCAATCCGGACGGTGCCTTGAGTCCTGGCATGTTCGTGCAGGTCGGGTTGAAGCCTGCGCTTGGCGAAGCGACGCCAGTCATCCCCGATGAAGCCTTGATCGCCACCGGCGAACAGGCGCGTGTGATCGTGGCCGATGACGCCAATCACTTTCATCCGGTGGTGGTGCGTACGGGTCGCACTGCGGACGGCTATACGCAGATCCTCGCCGGATTGCAGGAAGGCCAGCGCATCGTGGTGTCCGGCCAGTTCCTGATCGATTCCGAAGCGAGCTTGTCCGGCGCACTGGAACGGTTGGGCAATCCAAAGGCTTCGTCCACCGACAAGAACAGTGATACAGCCATACCGGCCGAAGCCGGTAGCACGATGAGCATGCCGATGAACGACATGCCTGCGAAAGCGAGCAGCGCTTCCGCGATGCCGAAAGGAGAGCAGCCGTGATTGCGGCGCTGATCCGCACTGCCATCGCGCATCGGCTTCTGGTGCTGCTGGCTGCAGCCATATTGGCTCTGGCTGGCGTGTTCGCAACGCTGCACACGCCGATCGACGCGTTGCCTGATCTTTCCGATACCCAAGTGATCATCCGCACGCCATGGCCAGGCCAGTCTGCGCAAATCGTTGAAGACCAGGTGACCTATCCGCTCGCCACCACCATGCTCTCGGTGCCTGGCGCCAAAGTGGTACGCGGCTATTCCTTCTTCGGCGATTCCTACGTCTACGTCCTGTTCGACGACAGTACCGACTTGTATTGGGCGCGTTCGCGAGTGCTCGAATACCTGAGCCAGGTCCGCGATCGCTTGCCGCCCGGCGTGAGCCCTGCACTGGGACCCGATGCCACCGGCCTCGGCTGGATCTACGAATATGCACTGGTCGATCGCAGCGGCCATCACGACCTGGGGCAGCTGCGCGCGCTACAGGATTGGTTCCTGCGCTATCAACTCAAGACCGTGCCTGATGTTGCCGAAGTGGCAAGCCTGGGCGGCATGGAACGCACGTGGCAGATCGTGCCCGACCCACAGGCGCTCGCTGCGCGCGGCATAACCGTGCAGCAACTGATCGACGCCGTGCGCACGGCCAACGGCGCCAATGGTGGTTCCGTGCTCGAGCAGGGCGAGGCCGAATTGATGGTGCGCAGCGAAGGCTACCTGCGCAGTCAGCAGGATTTCGAGCAGGTGCCCATCATGGCCAACGCGAACGGTGTGCCCACACTGTTGCGCGACGTGGCCACAGTACGGCGTGGCCCCGGCTTCCGTCGTGGTGTCGCCGAGCTCGATGGGCAAGGCGAAGTCGCTGGCGGAGTAATCGTGTTGCGCTCGGGCAAGAACGCGAAGGCAGCCATCGCCGCGGTGAAAACGCGGCTGCAGGAACTCAGGCGCAGCCTGCCTGCTGGTGTCGAGATCGTGCCCACCTACGACCGCTCCGAATTGATCGACGCTGCAGTAGAAAATCTGCGCGGCAAGCTGCTGGAAGAATTCATCGTTGTCGCACTGGTCTGTGCATTGTTCCTCGGGCACCTGCGCTCCGCGCTGGTGGCAGTAGTGACTTTGCCACTGGGCGTGCTGACTGCCTTCATCGTGATGAGTGTGCAGGGCGTGTCGGCGAATCTGATGTCACTCGGCGGTATCGCCATCGCGATCGGCGCGATGGTCGATGCGGCGGTGGTGATGATCGAGAACGCGCACAAGCATCTGGAGCACTGGCGCGAAGTCCACGGACGGGAACCTCAAGGTGCTGAACGCTGGACGCTCATGGCCGAAGCCGCTTCCGAAGTGGGGCCTGCGCTATTCGTTAGCCTGCTGATCATCGCGCTTTCCTTTGTGCCGGTGTTCGCACTGCAGGGGCAGGAGGGCAAGCTGTTCAAGCCGCTGGCCTTCACCAAGACCTATGCGATGGCTGCCGCCGCAGGACTCGCGGTGACGCTAGTGCCGGTGCTGATGGGATGGCTGATCCGCGGACGCATCCGAAGCGAGAGCGAGAACCCATTGAATCGGATGTTGATCGCGATCTATCGGCCCATTCTCGATGTGGTGTTGCGCTTTCCCAAGCTCACCTTGGCGCTGGCCGGCCTGCTCATGCTCAGTGCGGCAATTCCCTTGCACCAGTTGGGCAGCGAATTCATGCCGCCGATGGATGAAGGTACTTTGCTCTACATGCCGACTGCCTTGCCGGGCTTGTCGGTGGGCAAGGCCTCGCAACTGCTGCAGATTACGGATCGCATGATCAAAACCGTGCCCGAAGTCGAGCATGTGTTCGGCAAAGCTGGTCGCGCTGAAAGCGCTACTGATCCGGCGCCCACGGAGATGTTCGAGACCACGATCACCTTCAAGCCCAAGTCGCAGTGGCGGCCGGGCATGACCATGGACAAGCTCAAGGAGGAACTGAACCGTGCAGTGAAAGTGCCGGGCCTGACCAACCTGTTCGTACCGCCGATCCGCAATCGTATCGACATGTTGGCGACCGGCATCAAGAGCCCGATCGGCATCAAGGTGCTCGGCGCCGATCCCGCGATGCTGCAGAGCGTGGCCGATCGCATCGAGACCGTTGCTCGCCACGTTCCGGGCGTCACCTCGGCAATTGCCGAACGAGTGGCCAGCGGCCGTTACCTGGATGTGCACATCCGCCGCGACGACGCGGCTCGCTATGGACTGAGCCAGCAACAGTTGCAGGAGTTGATTGCGACGGTGGTTGGCGGTGATCCGATCGGCGAGGTGATCGAGGGTCGTGAACGCTATCCGATCGTGCTGCGCTACCCACGCCAGGAACGCGATTCGGTGGCGAGTCTGCGCGATCTGCCCATCGTCGCCGCGAACGGCGCGCAACTGGTGCTGAGCCAGGTCGCCGATCTCAGTCTGAGTCCAGGTCCACCCATGCTGAAAAGCGAGAACGGCCAGCTTGCCACCTATGTCTATATCGACACGGCCAGCAGCGATCTCGGTCGAGTGGTTGCGGATCTGCAGGACACGGTCGCCAAGCAAGTGCAGTTGCCACCCGGCGTTACTCTGGCCTGGTCAGGGCAGTTCGAATACCTGGTGAGTGCAATACAGCGACTGCAATTTGTCGTGCCCGCTGCATTGGCCATCGTGTTTGCGCTGATCTTCGCGTTGTTCCGCAAAGCCAGCGAAGCGGCCGTGATCATGGCGAGTGTGCCGCTGGCCCTGGTCGGTGGACTATGGTTGATCTGGTTGCTCGGCCACTCGGTATCGGTGGCGACGATGATCGGCTTTATCGCTTTAGCCGGCGTCGCTGCCGAATTCGGCGTCGTGATGCTGCTGTACTTGCGCCATGCCTGGGAGCAGCGGCTGGCTCGCGATCCTCATGCGGATGCGAATGCACTGGATGAAGCGATTCGCGAGGGTGCTGTGCAGCGCGTGCGTCCCAAGGCGATGACGGTTGCAGTGATTCTCGCCGGTCTGTTTCCCATCCTGCTCGGCCACGGTGCTGGCTCCGAGGTCATGCAACGCATCGCTGCGCCGATGGTGGGCGGCATGCTCACTGCGCCGCTACTTTCCATGTTGGTGCTACCTGCAGCGTTTCGTTTGCTGGTTCGGCATCGCTTGCAGCGCGCTGATAAACGTAGGTTGAGTTAGCGCAGCGTAACCCAACAAATCGCCGCCAATATGGTTGGGTTACGCTGCGCTAACCCAACCATACATGGGTATGGCGCGGCGATGTCATGCAAGAAAAAAAGCCCCGCATGAAGCGGGGCTTTTTCTTATGCCATGACAGAAGCCATTACACCTCAGCTTCTTCCTTATATGCATCGATCGGAATGCACGCGCACATCACGTTCTTGTCGCCGTACACGTTATCCACGCGCGCGACCGGCGACCAGTACTTCTGCAGCTTCAAGCTGGGCAGCGGGAAGGCAGCAAGTTCGCGCGGGTAGGCGTGCGTCCACTCCGTGCCGGTCACCATGGTGGCGGTATGCGGCGCGTTCTTGAGCGGATTGTCTTCGCGATCCAGACGGCCGTCTTCGATCGCACGGATTTCATCGCGGATCTGGATCATCGCGTCGATGAAGCGGTCGAGTTCGTGCTGTGATTCGCTTTCGGTGGGTTCCACCATCAGCGTGCCGGGTACCGGGAAGCTGAGTGTCGGTGCGTGGAAGCCGAAGTCGATCAGGCGCTTGGCTACGTCTTCCGCGCTGATGCCGGTGCTGTCCTTGAGCGGGCGCAGGTCGAGAATGCACTCATGTGCCACGAGGCCGTTGCGGCCGGTGTACAGCGTCTCGTAGTGCGATGTCAGGCGCTTGGCGATGTAGTTGGCGTTGAGCAACGCCACTTGCGTAGCCTTGCGCAGACCTTCACGGCCCATCAGCGTGATGTACATCCAGCTGATCGGCAGGATGCTGGCGCTGCCGAAACTCGCCGCACTCACCATGCCGACTTTGCCTTCACCGCCGAGTGTACGTGGCAGGAAAGGAGCGAGATGCGATTTCACAGCGCACGGGCCTACACCCGGACCACCGCCGCCGTGCGGAATGCAGAAGGTCTTGTGCAGGTTGAGGTGTGAAACATCCGAGCCCCACTTGCCGGGCTTGGCCACGCCGACCAGCGCGTTCATGTTGGCGCCGTCGGTGTACACCTGGCCGCCGTGCTGATGCACGATCTCGCAGATGCGCACCACGTCTTCCTCGAACACGCCGTGCGTCGAGGGGTAGGTGATCATCAGCGCGGCGAGGCGATCGGAATATTTCTCCGCCTTCGCGCGAATGTCTTCGACGTCGACGTTGCCGTTGTTGTCGCACTTGGTAACCACCACCGTCATGCCGCACATCTGCGCGGAAGCCGGATTGGTGCCGTGTGCGGATTCGGGGATCAGGCAGATATCGCGCTGATCTTCACCGCGAGAGCGGTGATAGGCACGAATGGCGAGCAAGCCTGCGTATTCACCTTGCGCACCGGAATTCGGCTGCAGGCTTACGGCATCGTAGCCGGTGCATTCCACCAGCATCGCTTCCAGTTCTTCGATCAGCTGCTTGTAGCCCTGCGTCTGGTCGGCGGGCGCGAGCGGATGGATGCCGCCAAATTCCGGCCATGTCACCGGAATCATTTCGGCGGTGGCGTTGAGCTTCATGGTGCAGCTGCCCAGCGGGATCATGGTGCGATCCATCGCCAGGTCCTTGTCGGCCAGCGAGCGCATGTAGCGCAGCAGCTCGTGCTCGCTGTGATGCGTGTTGAACACCGGGTGTTGCAGGAAAGGTTCCTTGCGCAGCAGTGCGACCGGCAGTTCATCTTGCGTGGTGGCGTCTGCTTCGTCGATATCAACGATCTCGGCGCCGAACAGCTGTGCGAGTGCGAACACGTCGGCACGCGTGGTGGTTTCATCCAGGCTGATGCCCACACTCTGGCCGTGGATCTGGCGCAGGTTGATACCTTGGGTTACGGCCTTGGCGTGAATGGCATCGGCATCGACGTTGGTGATGTGCAGCGTATCGAAGAAATCCGTGCCCACCGTCATGCCGGCGCGACGAAGTGCGGCGGCGAGGATGGCCGCGTAACGATGCGTGCGGTGCGCGATGCGCTTCAAGCCATCCGGACCGTGGTACACCGCGTACATGCTTGCCATCACGGCCAGCAGTACCTGCGCGGTGCAGATGTTGGAGGTGGCCTTTTCGCGGCGGATGTGCTGCTCGCGCGTTTGCAAGGTGAGGCGGTAGGCCGGCTTGCCTTCCGCATCAAGCGACACGCCGATCAGACGGCCCGGCATGGAGCGCTTGTAGGCATCACGGCAGGCAAGATAAGCCGCATGCGGGCCACCGAAACCGAACGGCACGCCAAAGCGCTGGCTGTTGCCGATCACGATATCCGCGCCCCACGAGCCTGGCGAAGAGATCAGCGTCAGCGCAAGCAGATCGGTAGCTACGGCGACGATGCCACCGCGCGCGTGCACGGCATCGGCGACAGCATGATAGTCGTGGATCTGGCCGTAGGTGTTCGGGTACTGCAGCAGCACGCCGAAGCTATCGAAGCTGGAGGCTTCAGACGGTTCACCCACGTGCACTTCAATGCCAACGCCATCGGCGCGCGTATGCAGCACTTCGAGCGTTTGCGGATGCACGTCGTTGGCAACGAAGAACACGTTGCTCTTGGATTTCGCCGAACGCTTGGCCAGCGTCATCGCTTCGGCGGCGGCGGTGGCTTCGTCCAGCAACGAGGCGTTGGAGATATCCATGCCCGTTAGATCAGCCACCATGGTCTGGAAGTTGATCAGCGCTTCCATGCGGCCTTGCGAGATCTCCGCCTGATACGGCGTATAGGCCGTGTACCACGCCGGGTTCTCAAGAATATTGCGCAGGATGACGTTCGGCGTGAGCGTGCCGTTATAGCCCTGGCCGATGAAATTTTTGAATACTTTGTTCTTGCGCGCGATGACGCGGATCTTCGCCAGCGCTTCCTCTTCCGTGATGCTCTCCGGCATGGCCAGCGGCTGCTTCGATTTGATCTGGCCGGGCACGATCGCGTCGGTCATCGCTTCGAGCGAGTCGTAGCCGATCACGCGCAGCATCTGTGCGATTTCAGCGTCGTTGGGACCGATATGGCGCTCGATGAAAGCGTCGTGATGCTCGAGTTCGCGCAGCGAGGGAGAGGTGTTCTGGGTCATTGGCAGAGGCGTCCAAAGAAAACGTGCAGGCCGCACGCGGGGCGCCCCTCTGTCCTTTTGCCTGAGAGTTTGGAAGCCAGGATTTATGTGCCTGTGCTTCGTGCCCCT
Organism: Dyella acidisoli; assembly: GCF_030160295.1. GTDB lineage: Bacteria > Pseudomonadota > Gammaproteobacteria > Xanthomonadales > Rhodanobacteraceae > Dyella_B > Dyella_B acidisoli. The sequence goes on along the minus strand of NZ_BSOB01000062.1, from coordinate 68,291 downwards.
TCGGCGCCGGATTCAACCGGTCTCTCCAGAGTCTTGGTTCACGGCGGTATGGAGCCTGAGCGATTACGGGCGTTGCGCCTTCGGCAGCGGGGTTTTCCCGCTTCTCCCACCGTGTACGTCAAGGCGACGATTATACCTCGCGATGGAACGCGATAGTCCCCTCTCCCCTTTGGGGAGAGGGTTAGGGTGAGGGGCCAATCTTGCCTTGAAAGTTGTACATCGCGCTTAATTTAGAATCGGTGCTTCAAGGCGATGAGAATGGTTGCCGCGAGCGTGTCCCCTCACCCCAACCCTCTCCCCGAAGGGGAGAGGGGGCGGTCGTCCGCGAGAGCAAAAATCATGAACAAACCACCTTTCCGCCTCGAGCACCTCGACCACATCGTGCTGCGTGCCTACGACATTCCCACCATGCTGGCGTTCTACTGCGACGTACTCGGCTGCACGGTGGAGCGGCGCCAGGAAGAAATAGGCCTGATCCAGCTGCGTGCCGGCAAGTCGCTGATCGACCTGGTCAGCATCGACAGCAAGCTCGGGCGCCAGGGCGGCAAGGGACCGGGCACGGAGGGGCACAACATGGATCATCTGTGCCTGAGTGTGGAGGGCTACGACGAAGTCGCCATCGTGGCTCACTTGAAAGCGCATGATGTGCGCGTCGGCGGGATCGGCAGTCGCTATGGAGCCATGGGCGAGGGGCCCTCGATTTATCTCTTTGATCCGCAAGGAAACATGATCGAGTTGAAAGGGCCGCCGGCAGATTAATTGAACCGGATGCTTGCGAATGCATACGTATGCATTCGTGTGCTTTGAAAAAAGCATGGGCCATAGGTCACGAATTTAACGTTTGTGACGTGGGTCTCGTTATAATGCGCGCTCCCCAGGGCACGTGTGCCTGCTGGCCGTAGGCACGGTGCAGCGCATGATGTGTGCAGTCCCGCGAAGCAATTTCCTCGGCATTTGCGGCGGACTTCACGACGGCTTTCGATGCTTGCGGATCTTGCACGTCGCATTCGTGCGCGTGCTGGACGATCCGGGCTGTTCCTGGCGCAAGGAGTTTGAGGCATCGACCGGCTTCCCCACCGGTTGATCCGTTCACCGCGAAGGTATTCGCAGTCTGCTTGCAGCGGGCGGAGCGTGAGCTTCGCGCGCTCGGGTCGTTTGCGGCCCGGCTGCAGGCAGTCGGCTGCATCGCGTTCGCCGAGGGCGCTACAGGTGTTCGATCTTTCAAGTCGCCGCGCCGCGACAGATGTCGTCGCGCGCTTGCAGTTCGAGGGTACCGGTGTGTGTGAATCCGATTTTTCGACGCGGTCATTTGATGGCGATAACGTGAACTCGCTTACTGACGGACCGCAAGCGGCCCATATGGCTGGCATATCTGACCGCGAAGTGGGCAAGCTGCTCAACGATCTGCCGTCTGCGCATGGTTCTGCGCAGGATGGGCGCGCGTGGAAGCGCCGCTTGCACGACCCGGCCAAGCGTGCGCGTCGTGCCGCGCGCGTGGTACGCCATATCCGTTTCGTCTATTTCGCCCACGTCGACGACGACAGCTTGTTCGGTGATTACCACCATGAGCTGGTTTCGGCCGAGGTGCTGATGGATCGTGTGCTCGCTGCGCGTGCTTCGGGCATGAAAGCCGTGCATCCGCATCTGAATAGCGAAGCGGAAGAGCGGTTATTCAACCGCCCTCCGCGTGGCAGCTTCCCTCAAGTCACTCCCGAATACATTCGCTGGTACGGACGCGATGGTGCCCGCCGCAACGAGCCAATGGTGCGCGAGGAGCTGGCCATTGAGCTGATGAGTGAATACGGCTACAGCTACGCCGATGCGCTGGATATCGCGACCAACAATTCCGGTGCGCTGGCGCGCATGGATCAGGCATGGCTGCTCACGCGCGCCAAGACGCCCATCTATTGCCGTCCGTTGCATGCCACGGAGTTTCATCAACTCGCGTGCGCGATCGAAGGGGCTTATCTGGTGCCGCTGGGTGATGCGCAGGTGACGCGTGCCAACACGGAAATCGCACGGCGCGCTGCGGCGGTGCTCAGTACGGTGTTAGACGAGTTCGTGGAAGCGCCATTCCGAATTCCGGTGCTTGCCGAGGCGTTCGCGGAGTTTCACAGCGCACATCTGCTGCGCATCGCGCATGCGCGCCTTGCCGGTTTGCAGCCGATGCCGGTGACCGGCGTGCTGGGTTGGTTTTCCGCCAAGCGTGCGCGGATCTATGCGGAAGTGCAGGCGCGCTTGGCCGCGCGTTAACTCGTAGGCTGGGATGACAATCCCAGCATTCACGAAGCCGCAAAAAGCGCTGGGATTGTCATCCCAGCCTGCGCGAAAAAATCAACACGTCAGCAAGATTGTCCTCTCGCCCCAGCCCTCTCCCGGAGGGGAGAGGGGTGATGAGCGCTACAGCGCAATGGCCTTCTGCCCGGCCGCCTTCAATTTGTCATTGAGCGCGGCCAAATCATGCTGCTTCAACTGCTGCCACTCAGTGAGCGTGCTGGTCAGCGTCTGCGTCAACGTGGTGTATGAAGCCTGCGCATCCGCGCTCGGATCGGCATCGGCATCATCCACCGCGCTCAGCAGCTTTGCAAAGTTCTCAGACAAAGCACGCAAGCTATCCGTGCGACGCGGCGGTACGCCCATCGTGTTGCGCGGATCGGCATGCAGCGGCATGCCAGAGATATCCGAAACCTGCACAATCAGCGCCGCGATCTGATCATGAAGTGCGCCGCTGGCGTGTGCTTGTCTGTCATCCAGGCTTTGCAGCAATTGCTTGGCTTCCGCGCTGGCCTTGGAGGCTTGCGCGGTAGCGGTTTCCACCTTGCCGGCCAATTCGAATTCGCGCTGCATGGCGGCCACCGGCACGGTGACGCGCGGATCGGCCTTCACGACTAACGGCTGCTTGTAGCTGCGGCCATCGACCATAAGCTCCACCGTGTAGTTACCGGGCGGCGCCCACACGCCATCCTTTGCACGCTTGCGCGGCTGGTTTTCGCCCTTGGACGCATAACGCAGGTTCCAAACGAAGCGATGCATGCCGGCCGTGGTAAGCATCGGCGTGGGAACAGGCACCCATTCCGGCGCGTACTCAAGCTTGACGGGGTCGAGCATCGGCGGCTTGTCATCGCTGCTGAAGCTATGCACCTTGTTGTTCTGCGCGTCGTAGATCGTCAGCGTGACCGGACCCTTCACGTGTTCGGGCAACGCGTAGTCGATCATCGCGCCATCCGGCGGATTGGCGGCTAGCGGTTCATCCTTCGGCATCGGCGTGCCCGTGAACATCGGATGGCGTACGCGGTACGCATCGGCGGGCTTGAACAGCGTAACGGCTTGGGTGCTCGTGCCATCCGTCTGGCGCAGAGCCGTCATGTTGTCCATGATCCAGAAGCCGCGACCGTGCGTAGCGATCACCAGGTCATTCTCGTGTACGTCGATGTCGCGCACGGATGTTGAAGGCAGGTTCTGCTGCAGCGCTTGCCAATGTGCTCCGTCGTCGAACGAGACGTACATGCCTTTCTCGGTGCCAGCGTAGAGCAGGCCTTTGCGCACCGGATCTTCACGCACCACGTTGACGAAGCTGTCGGCAGGAATGCCGTTGTCGATGCGTGTCCAGTTCTTGCCGCCATCGGTGGTGCGATAGATGTAGGGCGCATCGTCGTCCAGGCGATGGCGATCGATGGCGAGATAGGCGACATCCGCGCCGAAATGCGAGGCCTCGATGCCGCCCACTTTCGACCAGGGCGTCAACGCTGTCGGCGTCACATTGTTCCAGTGTGCGCCTTCGTCGTCGGTGCGCCACACCAGTCCGTCATCCGTGCCTACCCACAGGGCTTTTGCATCGAGCGGGGAGGGCGCAATGGTGTAGATCACGCCGCGTTGCTTGTCGACGTGACTGTCGTCGGATGCAGTCGTTGCATCGAGATTGGCCGGCACGCCGGTATCGGGTTGAGTGAGGTCGGGGCTGATCGGTGCCCAGTGTTCACCGCCATCGGCGGTGCGGAACAGGCGCTGGTTCGCGAAATACAGCACTTTGTGATCGCGCTTGGAGAATTGCAGCGGCAGCGTCCACGCCGCACGGTAATGCGCAGCGGGATACGCCAGCGTGGGATCGACACTGCGCACCTGTTCGGTACGCATGTCGAGCTTGTCTACACGGCCACCGTAGACGATGTCGTGATCGTCCGGATCGGGCGCGATCATGTCGCTTTCGCCGCCGGGGGTGATCTCGTGGAATTGCTGCATGGTCACGCCGTCGCTATTGCCACTGCGGCTGGGCAGTGCGACCGCGCCAGAATCCTGCTGCGCGCCATACACCCAATACGGGAAACGATTGTCAGTGCTGACGTGATAGATCTGCGCCGTCGGCTGGTTGTACCAGCTGCTCCAGGTCGCGCCACCGTTGAGCGTGATCAGCGTGCCTTGGTCGACGCCGAGAATCTGGCGATTCGAGTTGGTCGGGTCGATCCACATTTCATGGAAATCATCGCCGGTGGGATCACCTTTCAACGCCATGAACTGCTTGCCGCCATCATCCGAGCGCAGCACGATGGTGTTCATCACATACACGCGATCGGCGTTCTTGGGATCCACAGTGAGGCGATTGAAATACCAGCCGCGCTGCCAGATGCGTTGATCATCGGTGACGTGCTTCCAATGTGCGCCGCCGTCGTCGGAACGATAAAGGCCACCTTCGCCATCTGCGGCATCGACCAGCGCATAGACGCGATTCGGTTCACTCAACGCGGTAGCCAGGCCGATGCGCCCGGGATGCGCGGCAAAACCATTGCCCTGGACCTGCGTCCAATGCGAACCGCCATCATGCGTGACATACAGGCCGCTGCCGGGGCCGTTCGACGGCGGATACACGCTCCACGGCGGCCGGCGCGTCTGCCACAGCGACGCATAGATCGTGTTCGGATCATCCGGCTTGAACGCAAGATCGATCGCACCGGTATCGTTGTCCTTGAACAGCACTTTCTCCCAGTGCTGGCCGCCGTCGGTGGAACGAAATACGCCGCGCTCTGCATTCGGGCCATAGGCATGGCCAAGCGCAGCCACGTACACCACATCGGGATTGTGCGGATCGATCAGGATGCGCCCGATCTGCCGGCTGTCTTCCAGGCCGATGCGGCTCCAGTGCTTGCCGCCATCGGTGGACTTGTACATGCCGTTGCCGTGTGCGATATCCGAGCGCATGTCGGCTTCGCCGGTGCCTACATAAACCGTGTCCTGCCGTGAGGGCGCCACCGCAAGCGCGCCGATCGAGCCCACATGCTGATCGTCGAAAATGGGCTGCCAGGTACGGCCGGCATCATTGGTTTTCCACACGCCACCGTCGACCGCACCGAAATAGAAATGCCGGTCATCACCGGGAATGCCGCTGACGGCCAACACACGGCCGCCACGGAAGGGGCCAATCAGGCGCCAGTGCAGGTCCTGGTACAACGAGGGATCGACCGTGGCGTGGGCAGCGAATGCAGTGGATAGGCCGAGGGAGAATAAAGCGAGGCGACGCAGGTGCACGGGGCGGTATCTCTTGCGGGGAGTGTTGTTTTTCGCCCTCTTCGGAACATCATTCTCCTCCCCCTGCTTGCAGGGGAGGGAGCAATGCTGCACAAAAGGAGAGGGAGCGGTCACTGCAATGTAACGCTAGAGACACGCATCCCAAAGGGTAAACCGATGGCATATAGCCAGACGCGCGCCTATGCGCGATAAAACACGGCTGCCCTACTGTTGCCTGGATGTCGCATGTCGCCGTTGCGCCGCGCCGCGTTGCCGTTTTGCCTGTTGCTTTCGCTGCTTTCCCTCTCGGCCTACGCGCAGGACGACGATCAACAAGGCGTCAATAGCCGTAAGCCCACCAACCTGCCCATGGTGAAGGTCCACGCGGACGATTGGCGCAAATACCTCAAAGCCAAGCTGCAATACCAGATGCCGGAGGTGGACGGCCCCAAGATCACCGTGACCAAGAAAACCACGGTCACGCATCTGGAAAGCCAGCCCACGGTGATCGGCAACAACCTCAACCAGGCGCTGGCACGCACGCCGGGCGTGGTGGTTTCCGAGCAACCCACGCCCACGCAGTTCAACTTCAACTATCGCGGCATCGGCAATCCGCAGGAATCGGAATACGTACTGGTGATGCAGGATGGCATCCCGATGGAGGGCGACTGGATCGGCTTCCCCACGCTGTATGCCTTTCCGCTCACGCAAAGCTTGTCAGAGGTGCAACTCATCCGCGGTGGCTCCAGCCTGCTGTACGGGCCTGAGCCGGCGCCGGTGATCAATCTGGTATCCAAGCGCCCCGCGCCCGGTACGCCACTTACGGTGAGCACCGAGAACGTCGTGGGCGAGCACGGTTTGTTCTCCAGCTACAACGTGATCGAGCGCAACCAAGGCGCGTGGGCATTCCGTGCCGATACCGGCTATGTGCACAGCGACGGCACGCGCGCAAACGACGGCTCGCAGAATCGGCAGGCTGATCTGTATCTTGCCTACAAACCGGATGATCACCAGCAGTGGTGGTTCGATTTTCATGCCATCAGCGCCGTATCCGGCGATCCGGGACGGTTGAGCTACACACAATGGCAGAATGATCCACGCACGGTGACCACGCCGTACAACCGCGACTGGGTCAACCGCGATCAACTCGTGCTGGGCCACACGCATGAATTCGGCAATCACTGGTCGCTGGAAGCCAAACTGTGGTTCACCTATCAAGACCTGGTCAGCCGTGCAGCGAAAGCACAACTGCCCGGGCAGGCACCGCCGAGCACCACCACACTGCAGGACGAAGCCTTCCGCACCTATGGCACCGATGTGCGCCTGCGCAAAAACTGGGGGCGGGGCAATGCATTCACGGTCGGCACGGTCTTGTTCCATGGCAGCGATCCGTTCCGCCAGTGGAGCACGCCAGACCTTGCCGTCGCGCGTGATGATCACAGCGGTACACAGATACTGAACCAGCGCCGCAGCTCGCAATATGCTTCGTTGTTCGCGGAGAACGTATTCCGTCTGCCGCATCGCATTCACATCGTGCCGTCCTTGCGCCTGGAACGCGAACGCGTTGCGGTGGATGAAACGGTACGTCCGCCATTCCTTTCGCGTCCGCTGATCCATGAAGCTGATGCGCGGCATAAGCCGCTGTTCGGTCTCGGCCTGGGCAACGATTTTGGTCACGGCAACGAAACCTATTTCAACGTGTCGCAAGGCTGGCGTCCGTTGCGCTTCTTCGACATTGCACCGCCTTTCAGCAACCTCCAGCAAGGGCATGCTGCGCAGCTTTCCAACTCCGTATCGTGGGAGGCCGGTGTGCATGGCGCGCCCGTCACCGGCTTGTATTACGACGTGAGCGTGTTCTGGATCAACTTCCGCAATCGCCTGGAAACGCAGTACATCAACGCGATCGACACCGTTTACGTGAACACGGGCGACACGCGCAGCCGCGGCTTTGAGGGGCAGCTCGATTACGATTTCTTCGCGCCCACGAATTACGCCACGCAGGGTCAGCACCTGGAAGCCTTCGTCAACGTCAGCTTGCTCAACGCGCGCTTCACCGCAAGCCGCATTGCGGGGCAGGTGGGCAAGACACCGGCGTTCTCGCCGGATTATCTGCTGAAAACCGGTATCACCTGGCGTAACGAGCGCGTCAAGCTGAGTCTGACCGCAGTCTCATCCGCGGCGCAATATTGGCAGGATTCCGATCAGGCCTACGGTAGCGGCCTGACCTATATGCCGGCGCGTATTCCAGCATATACAGTGGTGGATGTGGCGTCGGACTGGCAGTTGAATCATTCGTTGCGCTTGCTTGCGGGTATCAGCAATCTGGGCGATCGGCGGTACTTTGATCGCGTTTGGCAGAATGGGCTGGAGCCGGCAGTGGGGCGGACGTGGTACACGGGTTTTGCGCTTAGTTACTAAGCATTCGTTTCTGTTGGGGCAGCTATCTAAACATAATCCCGAACGACTCCATCTTGCCCGGCCGTCATTCCCGCGAAAGCGGGAATCCATCTTTGCTTTTTGCATCAGGGCAACATGGATTCCCGCTTTCGCGGGAATGACGGCAAGGAAGCATCAAGGAGCTTGGGTGGTTCACTAACTTTGCAGCGGGAGTCATCCATGTCCGTACGCTCTCTCCTCCGTCTCTCAGTCTTCACTACTGCATTGCTGCTCGCCGGCGTTGCACCGTTGCACGCAGATACGCCGTCGGTACCGAACAGCGCAAGCAACGCGCTTGAATGGCGTCAAATAGGTCCTTTCCGTGGCGGCTGGGCCACCATGGCCGCGGGCGATCCCGGTAAGGCCGACACGTTCTACATCGGCACCGCGGGCGGCGGCGTGTGGAAAACGACGGATGCAGGCCGCACTTGGCAACCGACTTTCGACACGATGCCGGCTGCATCCATCGGTGCAATCACCTTGGCGCCATCCAACCCCAACGTGATCTATGCCGGCTCCGGTCAAGTTGCTGCACGCTATGACGTGGCAGCCGGCAACGGCATGTACCGCTCCGATGACACCGGCAAAACGTGGCAGCACATCGGCCTCACGGAGAGCAAGCACATCGGCCGCATCCTGGTCGATCCACATGATGCGAACACGCTGCTGGTTGGCGTGCTCGGCCATTACTTCGGTCCGAACAAGGAACGTGGTGTTTATCGTTCCACCGACGGCGGCAAGACGTGGCAGCAAACCTTGTTCGTCGACGCCGATACGGGCGTAGTGGATCTGGCCGCTGATCCGTCCAATCCGAGCATCGTGTACGCCGCGGCGTGGCAAGTACGCAACTATCCGTGGCTATCGTACTTCCAGCCGAATGCCGGACCTGGGAGTGGCCTCTATAAATCCACTGACGGCGGCCTCACCTGGAAGCGCATCAGTGGCAACGGTTGGCCGAACGGCCAGCTGGCGCGCATCGGTATTGCCACTACAAGCGGCAATCGCGTGTACGCCGTGGTGCATTCCGCCGATCCGGGCAAGGACAGTGGCTTGTATCGTTCCGACGACGGCGGTACCACGTGGCAGGCGGTAAGCCATGAATCCTGGCTGCCGAACGATTACTTCAGCCGTACCACCGTCGATCCGCAGAACCGCGATCGCCTTTATTCGGCGGGGCAGTCCATCCGCCGCTCTGATGATGGCGGCAAGCATTGGGAAATTTTCAAAGGTGCACCGGGCGGCGATGATTACCACTTCTTGTGGATCGACCCGCGTGATTCGCAACGCATGATTGCCGCCGGCGATCAAGGTGCCGTCGTTACCGTCAATGGCGGCAAAACCTGGAGCAGTTGGTACAACCAGCCGACCGGCCAGTTCTATCACCTCGCCACCGACAATCAGTTCCCGTATTGGATTTATTCCGGGCAGCAGGATTCGGGCACGGTCGGTGTCGCCAGCCGTAGCGACTACGGCGCGCTTTCCTATCGCGACTGGCGCCCGGTTGGCGGCGATGAGCGCGATTACGATCTGCCGTATCCGGACGATCCCAACATCGTGTTCGGCTCTGGACTTGGCGGTCGCGTATCGCGCTGGGATCGCCGCACCGGCGTCGTGCAGAACGTCACCGCGTGGCCGGTAAGCAGCTACGGTATGCGTCCCACGGATTTCAAATACCACTACACGTGGATCACGCCGATCGCGTTTTCTGCCAAGGCACCTTATGCGCTTTATCTTGGTGCGCAGGTGTTGTTCCGTACCACCGACCAAGGTCAGCATTGGGAGGTCATCAGCCCCGACCTTAGCGCGAAGAAGGAAGGTGCTACCGAAGGTTGCAAAGGCAATCCCACTGCGCAGCAAGCGCGCGATTGCGGTTACGGCGTGGTCTACAGCATTGCGCCTTCGCCTTTCACCAACGACGAAATCTGGATCGGTACCGATGACGGTTCCATTCAACTCACTCGCAATGGCGGCAAGAGCTGGCAGAACGTTACACCGAAGGATCTGCCGAACTGGGGCATCGTCAGTTCGCTCGATCTTTCCGCGGTTCAGCAGGGTACTGCGTATGCGGCTGTCGATAACCATCGCCAGGACGATTTCCGTCCGCACGTGTGGCGCACGCACGACTACGGCAAAACCTGGACGGATATCTCAGCCGGTTTGCCGGAAGACGATTTCGTAAGCGTGGTGCGTACCGATACGCAGCGCGAAGGTTTGCTCTTTGCTGGTACCGATCGTGGCGTCTACGTATCGCTCGATGACGGCGCGCATTGGCAATCGCTGCAACGCAATCTGCCCACCGCTTGGGTGCGCGATCTGACAATTCACGGCAGCGATCTGATTGCTGGCACGCAGGGCAGGGCGATCTGGATACTCGACGACATTACGCCATTGCGCCAAGCCACTGCTGATGGTGCACGCAAGACCGTGCTCTACACACCTGCCGATGCCGTGCGTGTGCGCGCCAACGAAAACAAAGACACACCACTGCCGCCCGACGAGCCGCTGGGCAAGAACCCGCCTGCCGGCGCGGTCATCGATTATCAATTGGCGAGTGCGGCGAAGACCGTCACGCTGGATATTCTCGATGGCGACGGCAAAGTGGTCCGCCATTTCTCCAGCGCTGACAAGCCAGAAAATCTCCCAGCGGAACGCTATTTCCAGAAAGGGTGGCTAGGCTCACCGGAAATGCTGGGCACTAGTGCCGGTGCGCATCGATTCGTGTGGAACCTGCGTTATCCGCGTCCGCAAGCCTTGCAGTACGGCTACAGCATCGCAGCCACGTGGGACTCCGACACGCCGCTCACCCCGGAAGGCCCGCTTGCACTGCCTGGTAAATACCAGGTTGTGCTCACTGTCGACGGCAAGTCCTACCGCGCGCCGCTGAACGTCGTGGCAGACCCGCGCGTATCCATCGATCAAAACGCACTCACCGAAGGCCTCGCCTTCTCACGCGAAGTTGGTGCAGCGTTGCAGCAAGTCTGGCAAACCCACGGCGAAGTGGATGCCGTACGCAACCAGCTCGATGAAGCCGAGAAAAAACTCGGCGACGACGCCAGCCACAAATCCCAGCATGACGAGATCGAAGCTTTCCGCAAGAAAACCGGTCCGCTTGTCTCCGGCGACGGCGAAATGTCCACCAACCTCGAAGCGATGAACGATGCGCTCACCGCCATCGCCTCCGATCTGGAAGGTGCTGATCGTGCGCCAACGGATGGGCAGCGGCAGGCGTTCGCGCAATTCAAAACGAATCTCGACAAAGCGACCTCGCAATGGCAATCGATTCGTGGCGCAGACTTGGCGACGTTGAACGCCCATCTGCATGCTGCGGGAATCAAGGCGATCACTGTGCCCGCGGCGAATCAGATTCATGCCGAAGCATCGGCTGATTCGGACGACATTCCTTAATGTAGCGACACGCAAGCCCCCTCTCCCTTCGGGGAGAGGGCCAATCTCGCAAAAAGTCTTGCTCCCTCCTGAAGCTGTCATTTCCGCGAAAGCATCTCCGCTCGCGGCAATGACGATGAGGCGAAGCTCCCTCTCCCGTTACCCACAGCACCTTGCTCCTTTTCCTGATTGCAGGGAGGGGCATAGGTGAGCGCATGCTCTGTCCTCCAATTTCGAGTTGGTCGAAGACTTTTTATTAATAACAAGGATGTTATATTTGTGGCATGGCAAATCAGCTACTACAACGCAAAGGTCGCAGCTCACATAGAGGGCTGGCCGTCAGGTGTGCGTGCCAATTTCTTGCGCATTGTTGAAGTGATGGCGGAACTTGGCCCGGACATCGGCATGCCTCACACGCGGGCGATGGGAGCGGGTTTGTTCGAGGTTCGAGCAAAAGGGCGCGAAGGCATCGGGCGCGCGTTCTATTGCTCAATTGTGGGACGGCGCATCGTGATCCTGCACGCCATCATCAAGAAAACAGAAAAGACCCCGTCGCATGACCTGGACGTTGCGCGGGCCAGGTTGAAGGAGGTCAAGGCATGACGCGCGAACAATACGAGCCGGTTGCGCTGAACGTTGAGGCTACGCGCAAGCGTTGGCGCAAGGAACCCGCTTTTGCGTCAGCCTATGATGCGCTGGCTGATGAGTTTGCGGCGCTGGCCGAACTGGTGCGTGCGCGCCAACGTGCTGAGCTGACACAGGCGGATGTGGCCGAGCGCATGGGTGTGGCGCAAGCGTCGGTTGCGCGGTTAGAAGCCAGTGCAGGCAGTCGCAAACATGCTCCGTCGATGGCTACCCTGCGGCGTTATGCCGATGCAGTGGGTTGCGAGCTCCGCATAACGCTGGCGGTAAAGCGAAAAGAGAGGCATCGGGCTGTTTAGCCGCAATGCGTGGGCTGGCAGAAACATTTCGAGATGTGTGCTTCTCGCATGACTCGATGATCAAACTGACTAATTGGATCGCAACTTACGTAGTGCCTTCTCGGTGTCGGGTTATCTGCCGTTTGGCAGATCTCGGCGAGCCCCCATCAAGCACGCAACCTCCGGCCGGCAATCTGTGACACACCGCACTACAGCGCCATAGGCGAGCGTCATGCTGCCCAGCAGCAAAATTTCGCAACTGTAATCATCGATTCCACGCTTTTGCGTTAGAGTCCGTCGCATCGCCGATGCGATCGGTTTGTTGTGTCGAGTCAACCGGGGGAGAGGAGTATGACGGTGGTATCTGAAGATGCAGGGGCGTCGAAGGGAACGGCGTCCGGCTGGTTGGCGAGGGAACGCACGATTGCAGGGCCGCGTTTCAACCGCTGGCTGGTGCCGCCTGCTGCCTTGGCCATCCATCTATGCATCGGCATGGCTTATGGTTTTTCCGTGTTCTGGCTGCCAATGAGCAAGCTCGTGCCGGGCGCGGCAAGTTGCGCGAATCTCGGTTTCTTCGCGCAGTTGTTTGCAGGATCGTGCAATTGGACGGTGCCTGCGGTTACGCATATTTTCGAAACCTTCATCGCCATGCTTGGCATTTCTGCGGCTATCTGGGGTGGATGGCTGGAGCATGCCGGGCCGCGCAAGGCGGGTTTCATTTCTGCACTGTGCTGGGGTGGTGGGTTGGTGATCGGCGGCATCGGCGTATCGATGCATCAGTTGTGGCTGGTGTTTGTTGGTTGCGGTGTGCTGGGCGGCATTGGCCTGGGGTTGGGCTACATTTCGCCGGTGTCGACGCTGATCAAGTGGTTCCCCGATCGCCGCGGCCTCGCGACCGGTTTCGCGATCATGGGTTTCGGTGGTGGAGCGATGATCGGTGCGCCGATCGCGGTGGCCTTGATGGCGCGCTTTACCAACGGTGATGTACCTGGCGTGGCTAGCACGTTGATGGTGATGGGCGTGCTCTATTTCATTGCGATGTCGGCGGGTGCGTTCGGTTTTCGGGTGCCGCCGAGTGGCTGGAAGCCGGCCGGATGGAATGCGCCGGCCTCCACCAACAGTTTGATCACCACCAAGCACGTGCATCTGAACCGTGCATGGAAAACGCCGCAGTTCTGGATGCTCTGGGTTGTGTTGTGCATGAACGTGACAGCAGGCATCGGCGTGCTTGCCATGGCCAGCCCGATGTTCCAGGAGGTGTTTGGCGGACGCTTGCTGGGCGTCGATGCAGCCACGGTGCTTACCACAGCGCAGAAGGCATCGATCGCTGCTGCGGCGGCCGGCCTGGTGGGCCTGATCAGCTTGTTCAACAGCCTTGGCCGCATTTTCTGGGCATCCACGTCCGACTTCATCGGCCGCAAGACCACGTATGTGGTGTTCTTCGTGCTCGGCATCCTTTTGTATTGCAGTCTGCCGACGCTGGGGCATATGGGCTTGGCCGGCGTATTCGTGATCGCCGTGTGCGTGATCATGTCGATGTACGGCGGTGGCTTCTCCACGGTGCCGGCTTACCTGGCAGACATTTTCGGTACACAAATGGTCGGTGCCATTCACGGCCGCCTGCTGACGGCGTGGTCGGTGGCGGGCGTTGCGGGGCCGTTCCTGATCGCGGCAATACGCGAGGCGCAATTGAACGCTGGCGTCGCCAAGAATCTGGTCTATGACCGCACGCTCTACATTCTGGCCGGCTTGCTGCTGGTTGGCCTTATCGCCAATTTAATGGTCAGGCCGGTCAAGGAAGAGCACCATATGACCGAAGAGGAACTGGCACGCGAGCGCTCGCTGCAGCACGAAGCGCCTCATGTCGTGGCGAACGCCGATCAGGCGGCGCGCGGTGGGTTTGGCATCGTAGGTATCGTCGCCTGGGCGCTGGTTGGCATTCCGTTCCTGATCGGCGTGTGGATTGCGCTTAGCAAGGCTGCCGCGCTGTTTTGAGGTGTTCGATGGTTTTGATGTTCGGCTGTGCGATATCCGCTCCCTCCCCTACGTGCAGTAGGGGAGGGCTGGGGTGGGGTGAAGCGACCTCGCGATAGATTCGAGTTATGCCGCAAGCTCGTGCAACCCCACCCCAACCCTCCCCTGCCAAGCAGGGGAGGGGGCAGCCCTCCGGTAAGGACTTACTTGTTATGAAACCCGCTAAAAACGTCGCATCGTTGCCGCCGATCGATGACAAGGTCCGCGACGCCGTACTCGATGTGACTGCCCGGCTGAAGGACCAACCTGGCGCATTACTTCCCATTCTGCATGGCGTACAGGCTTCCTTGGGCTACGTGCCTGAGGAAGTCATTCCGCTGATCGCGCGCGAGATGAACCTGTCACGCGCTGACGTGCACGGTGTAGTGTCGTTCTATCACTTTTTCCGCACGCGTCCGGCGGGCAAGCGCGTCATTTATCTCTGTCGTGCGGAATCGTGCCAGTCGATGGGTGCAGCGAAACTGGAGCAACACGTGAAGCAACGGCTGGGCGTGGATTTTCACGAAACCACGACGGATGGTGCATGGACGCTGGAGCCCGTCTACTGCCTGGGCAATTGCGCATGTTCGCCCGCCATGATGGTCGATGATGAACTGAAGGGCCGCGTGACGCCCGAAAGCTTCGACGCTTGGCTGCTGTCGGAGGCGAAATGAGCATTACCGTCTACGTCCCGCGCGATGCCAGCGCCTTGTCGCTGGGTGCAGATGCCGTTGCCAAGGCCATCGGGGCAGAAGCCGCGTCGCGCAATCTAGATGTACGCATCGTGCGCAATGGTTCGCGTGGTTTGTACTGGCTGGAACCGATGGTTGAAGTGGAAACATCGGCAGGCCGCGTCGCTTACGGTCCAGTACAGCCTACCGATGTGATGGGTTTGTTTGACGCCCATTTTCTGCATGGTGGCGAAGATGTATTGAAGTTGGGACTCACCGAAGACATCTCTTGGCTGAAATCCCAGCAGCGCCTTACCTTCGCACGCATGGGCATCATCGATCCGCGCAGCCTCGACGATTACCTCGCGCACGACGGTTATCGCGGCCTTGCCGCGGCCTTGAAGATGGAGCCAGCGGCTATCGTACAGGCGGTGACGGATTCCGGCTTGCGTGGCCGTGGTGGTGCAGCGTTTCCGGCTGGCATCAAATGGAAAACTTGTCTGGACGCCGCAGCCGATCAGAAATACATCGTCTGCAATGCCGACGAAGGCGATTCGGGCACGTTCTCCGATCGCATGATCATGGAAGGCGACCCGTTCGTGCTGATCGAAGGCATGAGCATCGCAGGACTGGCCGTCGGCGCAACGCATGGTTATATCTATCTACGCATCGAATACCCGCATGCGCAGCGCGCGTTGGAAGCGGCGATCGAAGCGGCCAAGGCGCGTGGTTATCTCGGCGACAATATCTGTGGTAGCGGCAAAGCCTTCCATCTGGAAGTACGCATGGCCGCCGGCGCTTACATATGCGGTGAGGAAACCTCATTGCTGGAAAGCCTGGAAGGCAAGCGCGGGCAGGTGCGCTTCAAGCCACCGCTGCCAGCCATCCAGGGATTGTTCGGCAAGCCTACGGTGATCAACAACGTGATCACGCTGGCGACCGTGCCGATCATTCTTGATCGTGGTGCAGCGTTCTATCGCGATTACGGCATGGGTCGCTCGCGTGGCACGCTGCCGTTGCAGCTCGCCGGCAATGTGAAGCGGACGGGATTGGTGGAGCGCGCATTCGGCGTCACGCTGCGTGAGCTTATCGAGGAGTACGGCGGCGGCACCGCCAGCGGTCGCCCAGTGCGCGCCGTGCAAGTGGGCGGTCCGTTGGGTGCTTATATTCCTGCGTCACAGCTGGATACGCCGATCGACTACGAAGCCTTTGCGGCAATCGGCGGCATGGTGGGTCACGGCGGCGTAGTGGTGTTCGACGATACGGTGGACATGGCCGCACAGGCGCGTTTCGCGATGGAATTCTGTGCGATCGAGTCCTGCGGCAAATGCACACCGTGCCGTATTGGTTCGACGCGTGGTGTGGAGGTGATCGATCGCATCATTGCCGGTGACATGGCGGAGCGTGCGCGCAATGAAGTGCTGTTGCGCGATCTGTGTCAGACCATGGTGGCCGGCTCGCTATGTGCGCTGGGTGGCATGGCGCCGTTTCCGGTGCTGAGTGCGTTGGATCATTTTCATGAGGATTTTGACCGTTCGGCTCCCTCGCTTTTGAACCCTCTCCCCTTTGGGGAGAGGGTAGGGTGAGGGGAAAATCTTGCCGCAAGGTTCTGTAGGTGTGGGCAGCTGCTTGGTTGGTGTTTCCGGCAAGCCTTGGCCCCTCACCCCAACCCCTCTCCCCGAAGGGGGGAGGGGCTACGTCTCGCTGAGGAGGTAGCTTCATCATGCTGTCCATCGTCGAAATCGACCGCGGTACGCCCGCTGTCAAAACGGACAAGCACGTCACGCTGGAAATCGATGGCCGCAGTATTCGCGTGCCGGAAGGTACGTCCGTGATGCGCGCTGCCTCGCAGGCTGGCATCAATATCCCGAAGCTGTGCGCCACCGACATGCTGGAGGCGTTCGGTTCCTGCCGTTTGTGCCTGGTGGAGATTGAAGGGCGCAAGGGTTATCCCGCTTCGTGCACCACGCCGGTCACGGAGGGCATGAAGGTCAGTACGCAGACCACTAAGCTGGCGGAGATCCGTCGTGGCGTGATGGAGCTGTACATCTCTGATCACCCGCTGGATTGCTTGACCTGTCCCGCCAATGGTCATTGCGAACTGCAGGATATGGCGGGCGTCGTCGGCTTGCGCGAAGTGCGTTACGGCTACGACGGTGAGAATCATGTCTTCGCGAAAACTAAGGATGGCGAAGTCAATCCGCATTTCGTGGCTAAGGACGAATCCAATCCTTACTTCACCTTCGACCCTTCCAAGTGCATCGTCTGCTCGCGCTGCGTGCGCGCCTGCGAGGAAGTACAGGGTACCTTTGCGCTCACCATTCAAGGGCGCGGCTTCGAATCGAAAGTATCGGCCAGCCAGAACAATGCCTTCCTCGATTCCGAATGCGTGTCCTGCGGCGCCTGCGTGCAGGCTTGCCCCACCGCCACGCTGTCGGAAAATACGTTGATCGAACGCGGTCAGGCCGAACATAGCGTGATCACTACCTGCGCCTATTGCGGCGTCGGCTGCAGCTTCCGCGCCGAGATGAAGGGTGAGGAAATCGTGCGCATGGTGCCGAACAAGGATGGCCACGCCAATCATGGGCATTCCTGTGTGAAGGGGCGTTTCGCGATCGGCTATGCCACGCATCCGGATCGCATCAATACGCCGATGATCCGCAAGAAGATCACCGACCCGTGGCGCATCGCGAGCTGGGACGAGGCGATCGCGCATGTCGCCAGCGAGTTCAAGCGGCTGCAGGGCACGTATGGCAAGTTCTCCGTCGGCGGCATTACGTCCTCACGCTGCACGAACGAAGAAACCTATCTGGTACAGAAGCTGGTTCGCGCTGGCTTCGGCAACAACAATGTGGATACCTGTGCGCGCGTCTGTCATTCGCCTACCGGTTATGGACTGAAGGCGACGATGGGCGAGTCGGCCGGTACCCAGGATTTCGATTCCATCGAATACACCGACGTCGTGTTGGTGATCGGCGCCAATCCCACCGACGCGCATCCGGTGTTCGGTTCGCAGATGAAGCGTCGTCTGCGTGCGGGTGCCAAGCTGATCGTGGTCGATCCGCGCCGCATCGATCTGGTGCGCACGCCGCACATCACGGCCGATTACCATCTCAAGCTCAAGCCGGGCACCAACGTGGCCGTGCTCAATGCGCTGGCTTACGTGATCGTGACCGAAGGGCTGGTCGACGAAGCTTTTGTCACTGTACGTTGCGAGCCCGAAGCCTTCGAAAAATGGCGCACATTCGTCGCATTGGAGAAGCACAGCCCCGAAGCGACCGAAGCCGAAACCGGTGTACCCGCGGCACTGATCCGTAGCGCAGCACGCTTGTATGCCACCGGTGGCAACGCGGCCATCTACTACGGCCTGGGCGTGACCGAGCACTCGCAAGGCTCTACGGCTGTAATGGGCATCGCGAACCTTGCCATGGCTACCGGCAACATCGGCCGCGAAGGCGTGGGCGTGAATCCGCTGCGCGGGCAGAACAACGTGCAGGGTTCGTGTGACATGGGTTCGTTCCCGCATGAATTCCCAGGTTATCGCCACGTAGGTGATGCTACCGTGCGTGCATCGTTCGAAGCAGCTTGGGGCGTGCATCTGCACGACGAACCGGGTCTGCGCATTCCCAACATGTTCGAAGCAGCCATCGACGGCAGCTTCAAGGGTTTGTACATCGAAGGCGAGGACATCGCGCAATCCGATCCGAATACGCAGCACGTCACCGCCGCACTGGAGGCGATGGAATGCGTGGTGGTGCAGGATCTGTTTCTCAACGAAACGGCCAAGTTCGCGCACGTGTTCCTGCCCGGCTGTTCGTTCCTGGAAAAGGACGGCACCTTCACCAACGCCGAGCGCCGCATTTCGCGCGTGTGCAAGGTAATGGAGCCCAAGAGCGGTTATGCGGATTGGGAGGTCACCCAGCTGCTGGCCAATGCCATGGGGTATCCCATGAACTACCGGCATCCGTCCGAGATCATGGATGAGATCGCGCGGCTCACACCCACGTTCCATGGCGTGAGCTTCGATAAGATCGACCAGCTGGGCTCCATCCAGTGGCCATGCAATGAACAGCATCCGGAAGGCACGCCCGTGATGCACGTGGACGAGTTCGTGCGCGGCAAGGGCCGCTTCATGCTCACCGAATACGTGCCGACCTCGGAAAAGGTCAACGCAACCCATCCATTGATTCTTACGACCGGCCGCATCCTCAGCCAGTACAACGTGGGCGCACAGACGCGCCGCACCGCCAACGTGGCGTGGCATGAGGAGGATCGGTTGGAAATCCATCCGCATGATGCGGAGGAGCGTGGCATCAATGAGGGTGATTGGGTCGGCATCGAAAGCCGTGCCGGCCAAACCGTGTTGCGCGCGCGCATTTCCGAGCGCATGCAACCGGGCGTGGTCTATACCACCTTCCATTTTCCTGGCTCCGGCGCCAACGTCATCACCACAGAGAATTCGGACTGGGCTACCAACTGCCCCGAATACAAGGTGACAGCGGTGCAAGTAACGCGCGTCAACCAGCCATCGGCCTGGCAGAAGCGTTACGAAGCCTTTTCTCAAGCGCAGAAGGCGTTGCTGGATGCAGCCGAAACTTCCTGATCAGGGCGTTGGCTACGTGACTCGCCGCGTCGACCGCTATCGGCACGGCGAACACGAATACACCAGCGATGCCATCACCGAAGAAGTGCCTGTGGCGATGGTTTACAACGACGTACCCTTCGCCGTGATGATGGTGACGCCGCTGGACCTGGAAGATTTCGCACTGGGCTTCTCGCTTAGCGAAGGTCTGGTGGCAAAGCCCGCGGACTTGCAAACCGTCGAAGTGCGCACGCGCCTGGAAGGCATCGAACTGGCGATGCAGGTGGCTTCCGATAAAGTCGAGCAGCGCGCTGGTAACGGTGGCGAACGCCTGTTGCCCGGCCGCAGCGGTTGCGGACTGTGCGGTGCGCGCATGCTGGAAGACGCGGTGCGTCATCCCGCACCCGTAGGCACTGGGTTGCGTATCGAAGCACCTGCGTTGCAACGTGCGCTCGAATCACTGCAGGCTGCGCAACCGGTGAATAGCGCTACGGGTTCAGTACATGCAGCGGCATGGGTCGATGTCGACGGCGCCATCGTGCTGGTGCGCGAAGACGTCGGTCGCCACAACGCGCTGGACAAACTGATTGGCGCGATGGTCAAGGCACACATCGATGCGGAGCGCGGTTTTCTGCTCGTCACCAGCCGTGCCAGCTATGAAATGGTGACCAAGGCGGCCAGCGCCGGCATCACCCTGATGGCCGCGATCTCCGCGCCGACAGCGCTGGCGATTCACTTGGCCGAAAGCACGCGTATGACCCTGGTCGGTTTTGCGCGACCGGGCAGTTACGTCGTCTACACTCACCCGCAGCGGCTGCTTCACGCTGCAGGAGCTACTGCATGAATATCGAACGCCTGGTCGCGATGGCCAATGACATCGGCCGCTACTTTGCCTCCGAGCCGGATCAGGTGGTTGGCGCGGCAGGTGTGGCCGATCATTTGAAGCGGTTCTGGGAGCCGGGTATGCGCAAGCAGATTGCAGCGCATCTGGCGGCGGGTGGTGCTGGGTTGGAGCCGCTGGCAAAGAAAGGGGTTGAGCGGTTGGTGGAGATTGATAGCAAGCTGCGTGCATGAGCTTTTGTAGGTTGGGGTGCAAACCCCAACATTGCCATGCACACATACATCGCGATGTTGGGGTTTGCACCCCAACCTACGTATCCCTCTCCCACCAGCGAATTGCTTCAGCGGGTAATTGCAAAGCTACCGATTCCGGAATCGCCTTATCTTGAGGCACCGACACCCATAGTCGCCCACGCCCGCATCGCAACCCCAACTGCGTAACACGTCCGATCACCTGACGCACCTCGATCGATGCATCGATGACGTCCGACAAACCATCACGCACATCCACCACGCGAATCGCCTCCGGATCGATGGTCCAATCAACGTTCATATCCGCACCGACGCGACCATCGATGGCAAAGGCCATACCACCGTCCGGCCACACCAGCTTCGCAGCTTCGATCCGCCCGCGATGCACATTGCGATGCCCAAGCAATCGTGCCGCCGCGCCATTCACCGGATTCGCATAAACCTCGGCCGGTGAACCGATCTGGATGACGCGTCGCCCATGCATCAACACCAACCGGTCCGCAACGGCGGCCAAGTGTGGGTCATGACTCACGGCCAAAGCGGGAATGCCGAACTCGTGCACTTCGCCGATCAATTCGGCGATGACGTCGTCGCGCGTGACGGGATCGAGCGCCGAAGTAGGCTCATCCAGCAGCAGCAACTGCGGTCTGCGCGCCAGTGCGCGGGCCAATGCCACGCGTTGCTGTTGTCCGCCCGATAGCGTGGCCGGATAGCGTTCGGCGAACTCCGCCATATGCACGCGCTCCAGCAATTGCATGGCTTGTGCTCGCCGCTGTGAGCCACGCAATGCAAACGCCACGTTCTGCCATGCATTGAGGTGGGGAAACAACGCATACCCTTGCGGCAAATAGCCTACGGCACGGTGTTGAGCATCCATTCCGTCGAATGGTTCACCGCGCGCCGGTGTAAGCCCGGCAATGGCGCGCAACAACAGCGATTTGCCTTCACCGCTAGTACCAAGTAATACCGTGAAGCCTTCGACATCGAAGGCGGCATGCAAAGCAATAGGCTGCTCGATATGGTAATCGACACGCATCAGATCAAGTGCCTGCGGCGAGCGGCCAGGCCAAGCACAAGCGGTAGCGGCATGGCGATCAGGAAAAATGCCCACAGCAACGGATACACCGCGCCGAGGCCGATGTTCTGCAAGTTCACCCACAGCTTTACCGGAATACCTTGCGGGTAATACGCCACGATCAACACTGCGCCGAATTCACCCAGCGCGCGCACCCAGGCCAGTGCAATGGCGGCTGCCAACCCCAATCGCGCCAGCGGCAAGCTGACATGCAAAAAACTGCGCCATGGCGAGTGACCGAGCGTAAGCGCGATCTGTTCCAATTCGCGCGGCACGCCTTCAAACGCGGCGCGTGCAGCGATCACGTAATAGGGCAGAGCGCTGTAGAACTGCGCCAGCACGAATGCAGGGCCGGAATTGGTAAGCACCAACCCTGCGTGTTCCAGCAGGCTGCCGGCCGCTCCATAAGGACCGTAGATGGAAGCCAACAGCAGACCCATCGCCAGGGGGGGCGTGAGCAGGGCGAGTAGCAGCAATGCATCGACCAGCCACAAACCGCGCACGCGATGACGCGCCAGCCACCAGGCCAGCGGCGTGCCCAGCGCGATGATCAGGATCAGCGCGAGCAGGCTGTAGCAAAGTGATACGACGATGGCGCTCCCGTCACCTTCGGTGAAGCCGAAGCTGTGCCATGAGGTGACGAAGGCGAGGTCGATGAAGGGTGCGGCGAGCAGGAGTAGCGTCAGGAAGCTGGCAAGTGCAGGCAGGCGCATTGGACGATGGCTCATGCGTACAACTCTCGAGCTTGCCGTAACGACTCCCTCTCCCCTCCGGGGAGAGGGCTGGGGTGAGGGGGCAGCCTCGCCAGATGCTGGATCATGCGATAGAAACTTTAGTGGCCATCACGTACACAGCGGACGTTCTCCGCAAGCCTTGGCCCCTCACCCCAACCCTCTCCCCGGAGGGGAGAGGGTGCAATGTTTTCGCGAGGTTTCGCATCAACGCAATCACAACCCATTCCCACGCGGCGCACTGTATCCATGCTCGCGAAACAGCGCCTGTCCTTGCGGCCCTTGCAGGAAAGTCACGAAATCATGCCCAAGCTGAAGCTGCTGTGCATTGATCAGCACGCCGGCATAGAACACCAGCGACTGCACGCGTAATGTCTTGCCATTGTCCAGCGCAATGGAAGCGCGGTCGTACCACGACTTCTGCAACTCCGGATTGCCGAGATTGATCTCGCCGGGCAGTGCAATCGTCGGTAGATGATGCGATTGCGCAGCGCTTGCATAGCCGATGGCTGCATCGATCTGACCCGCTTCAAGCCTCGACATCAAGGACGGCTCAGTGAAGATCTGCGAAGGATTCTGCGGTGCACCGGCGATGGTTTTCAGCAGATCAGGCTGGTGGTAGTAATCCGCGGCCAACTGCAGAGTCAGCAACACGTTTGCGCCCTGCGGATCGATCGCCGGATCCGTGCGACCCAGGCGCACGCCTTGTTGGCTTAGCACCTCGTACCACTTCTTTTCTCCGCGCGACGCGGCAGCGAAATCGGCGGCAAAGCGGCTATGCGGACTGTAGACGACCACCATCTGTGTGCTGGCCACCGGCACGGCGCCGATGACCAACCCGGCCTGCTTGAGCACTTCCATGGGTCCGGGCGTGATGGTGACGAACACATCCGCCTGCAGTTGATGCGCGGCAAGCAATCGTGCCAATGCGTAGGAGCCTTGGCCGATGCCTTGATAAGTGGCTTGGTGAGTTTTGGTGAAAGCGGGACCGGCAGCGTTGTCCATGACTACGCCCATGGAGCCGGCGTAGGCGATGCGCAACACGGGGTTGGTCTGCGCAAAGGCTGTCGTCCCCATTATGCTCAACACCAGCGCTAAGAACGCCATGCAGGGTCTTTTGAAGTCTACTTTTCCCTTGCCGTCATTCCCGCGAAAGCGGGAACGACGGCGCAGAAAGGCAACCATTGCTGACTTCATCACGAAGCATCTCCTTCCGAGGATTTATGCAACCGCTTGCGAGCACTATCGCGCACATCCACATCGAACACGATCACCAACGTATCGCCGTGCGGCGTCGAGAGTGAGAATTGCAAGCCATCGCGCGAAGGCAAGCGTTGACTCAGTGCGCGCACGTCGGCCTCTGGCAAACAGATATGCCACACGGTTTGCTCGCGCCGCCAATCGATGCGAGGTGTCAGGCTGATTTGCTGCATCTCGACATGGCCGTCGGGCAGATCGGTGCGATTGACTACCGAATCACCATCCAGCAGTCGCGCCAGCTCACCTTCATCGATGCGCAATCGCAGGCTCTGGCCTTCCAGTTGCACTCTCATGTGTTCAACTCCCGCCAGGTTTCTTCCGTATTGCAGTCAATCAGTTGTGTGACTTCGGCAGCAGACAGGGAGATTTCATGTATGCCCACGCGTTCCTGCAGTGCGCGCAAGGAGCGGTAGCGTTTATCGTTTGCGGCAAGCAGAGCATCTAGCGCGTCGCGGCAATGCGAATCCAGCCGTAGACGCATGGGCAGCACGTGATCGGTGAAGCGCACGCAGCCGCTGGTGCTCGCTGCGGTGAGCAAGCGCTGCAATAACGAAGGCTGCAGCTGCGGCATGTCGACCGGAACGATCAACAGCTCGCTGTCTTCGCACGTCGCCGCGATGCCGGCGATGCCGCCCACTGGGCCAGCCTGCGGCACCGGATCGATGACACCGTGATAGTTGGGACGATCACCGCTCACTTTCACCTCGCGCACTCCGGTGGCCTGCAGTACGGCGATCTGATGTTCGATCAACGGATGCCCGTTCCATGGCAACAATGCTTTATCGCGTCCCATGCGGGAGGAAAGCCCGCCGGCCAGCACCACGCCGATGCACGGCAATGACTTAGCGGCCGTGATGGTGGTCGTGCCCATGCGCTGCTCCGCGTTTTGCCGCATCTTCGGCTTCACGCTGTTCCTCGCACAGGGAGCAACCTTCGCTCCATTCGCTGTCGCCGTCGATGTAGTGCTCCTGTTTCCAGATCGGTGCTTCGTGTTTGACTGCTTCGATGGCTAGTCGACAAGCCTTGAACGCTTCGTCGCGATGTGGCGTGCCGGCGGCGACGATCACAGCGATATCGCCGATACGCAGCTCGCCTTTGGCATGCGCGATATACAGCTTCATCGGGGCGCCGAATTTTCTGCGCGCGCGTTCACCGATCTCCTCGAACGTGCGTAGCGCCAGCGGTTCGAACAAGTCGTAACTGATGCCGGTGACGACACGGCCGAGGTTGTGCTCGCGCACCTTGCCGATGAACATGTCGATGCCACCGAAGCGTGGATCGGATACGAAGGCGAGGGCGTCGGCGGGTGTCAGTACTCCGTCGCAGATGTCGATGACGGCGGTGTGGAGGTCAGTCATACGTGTAGATGATGTCATTGAAAGCAGGATATTTTGCCTTGCCGTCATTCCCGCGAAAGCGGGAATCCATCTTTGCCTTTACCTCAGAGCAAATGGATTCTGGCTTTCGCGGGAATGACGGCAAGGAACAGTCAGCCATCGGGCAGGGTTGATCATGCATCGCACTCACCCCCCACTCACCGGCGGCAACACCGCCAGCTGCCCATTCTCCGGCAACGCGCGATGGTTATGCAGAATCTCATTCTCACTGGCGAATGCGGAGCGTTGTATCAAACCCGCGCTGATGTTCGGCGCATGCTCGCGCAAATGATCGCGTAACAATTCGCGCAGTTCGCCGATCGTGCATGGCTCAGGTGCTTCCAGCTCGATGAAGCCGCGCGGATCGGCATCGCGCAAAGCGCCGAACAAGCTGATGTGAACCTTCATGCGATGCCCTCGCAAGGCAAGGGAAACTCAAGGTGGCCCACGCCATGGACGTCGACCAGCGCGCCGGCAGGCAATGCATCGACATCTGCGGGCACCACCGCCCAGGCGTTGGCGTCGGACAGCGGACGGATGCGATAGGACTCCTGGCCTTCCAGCACCTCCAGCGCCAGACGGCCCTGGATGTCGATGTGCAGGCAGCTTTTGAGATGAAAACGCAGGCGCGGCTTCTTGCTGTACGGCTTGCTGAGCGGTACGCGGCGCGGCGTTTCCTGCGACAAACCCAGCATGACGCGCAGCGCCGGCTCCACGAAGAAACGCAGGCCAACGGCGACGGCGATCGGATTTCCCGGCAAACCGAACAGCAACACATCTCCCGGCAACTTCGCAAACAGCAGTGGTTTGCCGGGGCGTATGGCCACCTTATGGAACAGCGTTTGCGCGCCAAGGCGTTCCAGCGCCTGCGGTACGAAATCGTAGCGGCCCATGGAAACCGCACCGCTGGTCACGATGACTTTTGCGCCGGCGCTCAACGCGCGGCGCAAGGCTGCCTCGAACGCGGCGGCATCGTCGCCTACCGTTTCCACGTGCACGACGTCGGCGCCGGCAAGCGGCAAACGAGCGGCGAGGAATGGCCCGTTGGAATTGCGGATTTGTCCGGGCGCGAGCATTTGCGCGGGGTCGTCGATCAGTTCGCGACCGGTGCACAACACCGCTACGCGTGGACGCTCAGCGACCGACACGTTTCCTACACCGAGTGCGGCAAGCAGCATCAAGTGTTGCGGCTGCAGCACCGTACCGGCGGCCAGCACGTTTTCACCCTCCGCCACGTCCGAACCTGCGTTGCGCACGTTTTGTCCGGTTTCTACATCCGCAAGCAATCGGACGCGCTTACTCGATAGCCGCTCGGTTTGTTCCACCGGGATGACACGGTCGAGCCCATCCGGCAGGCGCGCACCGGTCATGATTTCCCACGCACCATTGCGAGCATGCGCAATGCCATCGCCTGCGGCCTGTTCGCCTTCGATGTCCAGCTCGATGCCGGCAGGGACGGTGGAGTTGCCGCACAAGGCAAAGCCATCCATCGCGGAATTGTCAAACGGAGGCAGGTCGGCGTCGCTGATGACGGGCGTGGCTAACACGCGCCCTAAGCATGCACGCGTCGGGCAATCTTCGGCCGGCAGCCTGGTACTCGCGCCAAGCACGATCCGCAGTGCGTCTTCATAGGCGAGCGTTTCCTGACTCATGCATGCCCTCCGCCAGCAGCCATGCTCAGAGCATGCGCGAGAATCGGCGCGAGAATGTCCATGCCTTGCGCCACTGCCTTGGCGCTGCCGGGCAAGGCAATCACCAACGTATGGCCGATCAGCACGGCATGCGCGCGACTCAGCCAGGCCATGGGCGTGTGCTGGCTGCTTTCGCTGCGGAATAGTTCGCCGATACCGTCGACATGGCGGTCTGCCACGATCGCCAGTGCTTCCGGCGTGCGATCGCGTGGACCGAGGCCGGTTCCGCCGGTGCAGAGAATCAGCTGCACACCTTGTTCGGAAAGTTCGCGCAGGCGCTCGGCCAGTGGTCCAGGTTCGTCCGGATGCAGCTCGACGTCGCTCACGTTTGCGCCAAGTTCGCGCAAGCGTTCCACCAATACCGGCCCCGATGCATCGGCATATTCGCCGCGGCTGGCGCGGTCGCTGAGCGTGATGACCGCGGCACTGACGTTATCCAGCTTTGCTACATGGCGTGGCTTGTAACGTTCGCGCTCGGCGTCGCTCATGCCCTCCGGATGCAGCCACAGCCCTTTCTTGCCGCCTTCCTTGAACAGCAGCCGCACACCGCCAAAGGAAAGCGCCGGTTCCACCGGTTTGGTGAGGTCATACAGCGTGAGCAACGCCGCACTGGCACCGGCGAGCGCTTCCATCTCCACGCCGGTGCGCGCAAACGTCGCCACTTCGCAATAGACGCGAATGGCGTGGCGCTCAGCAACGGGTTCGCAGCGCACGTCGATGTATTCCAGCGGAAGTGGATGGCATAGCGGCATCAGCTGCGAGGCGTTCTTCGCGCCTTGCAGGCCGGCGATTTCGGCCATCACCATCGCGTCGCCTTTCGGCAAGCGGCGTTCGACGATCTGCGTGAATGCATCGGCACCTGCGCTCAATTCACCGACCGCCACTGCACGGCGACCCGTAATGCGCTTGCGACGCACGTCGGCCATATGAAAATGGGCGCTTTCCCCGCGCTCGTGCATGAATCAGCCTCCGGTGGATGCGAGATGGGGTGTGATGCCGGTGCGGCCTTCGTGCAGGAAATGCCCCTGTTCCTTGCGGCCGATCTGGCCGCCGACAGCGCGCACCAGCTCTTCCAGCTGATCGTCCGACTGCAGAAGCGGACGCAACGGGATGCCGAATTCGCCGAAGAGGCACAGGCGCAGATCGCCGGTGGCGGTCACGCGCAGGCGGTTGCATCCGGCGCAGAAATCCTTGGAATAGGGCGCGATGATGCCGATTCGGCCGGCGTATTCCGCGTGGCGGTATTCGCGTGCGGGGCCTGCATCGGCAGCACGCGGCAGCAATTGCCAGCCGGCATCCAGCAATTCGGCTTCCAGTGTTTCCGCACGCACATGATGGTCGCGGAAGAATGCGAGGTTATCGCCGGTTTGCATCAGTTCGATAAAGCGCACGCCGATGTGCCGGTCGCGCAAGTAATCCAGCCATGTGGGCAACTCGCGGTCGTTGACGTCACGCATCAGGACGGCGTTGAGCTTTACCGAAGCCAGATCGGCTTCCAGTGCCATGTCTACGCCGTGCAGGATATCTTCCAACCGATCATGGCCCGTGATGCGCGCGAACGCCGCTCGGTCCAGGCTATCCACGCTGACGTTGATCGCATTGAGGCCGGCATCCATCCACTCGTGCAGGCGTTTGCTGAGCAAGGTGCCGTTGGTGGTCATCGCCAGCTTGGTAATGCCGGGCACCGCTGCAGCGGTGCGCAGGATCTCGGTGAGATCGTGCCGCACACTGGGCTCGCCACCCGTGATGCGCAGCTTGTGCATGCCAAGTTCCGTGAACCCGCGCAGCAGGCGCGTAATTTCTGGCAGCGACAGTGGCGCAGCCGCCTTCGCATCGGCGTGGTAGCCGTGCGGCAGGCAATACGTGCAACGGAAGTTGCACGCGGGAATGACCGATAACCGCAAATACGGAAACCGACGGCCGTATCGGTCAGCCAGCGGGGACATGGTGTTTGTGCTCCTTTCCAAGCCGGGGAGGCGAACGCGTTTCCACGTCCACCCTGGTGATCCTTGAGAGATCACGGGCGCCAGGCCGTATTCCGATGAGGGAACCGCAGGCTGGGCGCCTCGGAGTTGTGAGTGTTCAGTTAGTGTAACTATCCCCTGGGTGGGGAGATATGTCTATTACGGTTTTGTCACGGGCGGCTTAGCGTTTATCGAAGCAGGCCGCTTCGCAACGCGTATGCACCATCCTGCGTGCCCAGATCGTAAGCTTGGTCCACCGTTGTCTTTGGCGTGCAATCCCAGGTGGACACGGGAATGCGTTGGCTCGGCTGCCAATACGCCCGCCCCTGCCAGGTGAACAGCGGCGGCAGCTTCGGATAGTGACGGGTAAGCATCACCAGAGTCTTCGATCGTTCCGCATCGGATTGGGCAGGAATCGGCGCGTTATCGGTATAACCGCCGTCAATGGCGTGCGCACCCCCGGCAGGGCGCGCCGACATGATCGGTGGCGCCGATGCCGCGGCAATGAGCAGCGACTGCGCCGTATCGATATCGGGACAATCATTTAAAACCATGAAATCCTGCCGCAGCCCCAGCCATGCGGGAAGTCGCGGATGAATGCTGTTCCACAGGTATTTGTCCACCAGGTAGGCCAGCGTGCCCGCGGCGACGGAGCCACCCATGCCCAGCCATCGCGCCGGCCGCGTAAGGCCCACGGTAAGACGTGACGATGCGTCGCGCAGCGTGGTGAATGTGGCTGCGTTCAAGAATGCATCGACCCACGCGGGATAGATGTGCTGGTGTGCGAATTTCAGCTTGAATGCCGTCAGCGCGGACCAGTCGAAAATCCTTGGGTTGCCGGCATAGAGTTTCAGGCAGGCTTGCCGCGCTTTCTCGGTGCCTTGCACCAGAAACGAGGTAGCCACGGCAGCGCCAGCGCTGGTTCCTACCAACTGCGCGGGCAGGCGCATGCCGCGTTCCGTCAAAAAGCTCAGTGCGCCCATCTGCCACCAGCAGCGGTTGCCGCCACCGGCAAAGACCAAGGTGTCGATGGTGTTGAGGTCGAGCGAATGAATGTCAGCGATTTTGCCGAGCATGGACGTCTTCCTGCGTAAATGTCCTTGGGCGTTCTCTAGACCCGCCACGCCTGCAACAACGCGCGCGTCTGCTCGAGTACGGTCGTCTTGATCAACTCGCCTTTGGCTGCATCGATTTCCTTCCATCCCAGCACGTCCAGGCATGCGCCAGGCGGGTGGTAGAACGGCATCACCTGGCCTTTCAGTGTAAGTAGCCGGATGCGGGTTATCGAATCATTGGGGCCGACGCCGGTGATGCGCGCAAGCAAATCGGCGCTGATTTTGTTCAGCGGTTGTTTCAAGCGTCGATGCAGCAGTTTGGATGCCAGTTGCGGTTCCTCGTCGGCGAGTTCGCGCGCGACGAACAGGCGGCGGCTTGAGGCGAAGGGTTGCATGAGCACGGATTCCAGCATCACTGCCTTGATGCCGAGGAAAGCCTCGATCAAGGCATCCGTGCTGGCTTCGTTTTTCAGTGCATCACGAGCTTGCCGCATGGCCGGCTCGAAACGGGCCTTCAAGTCGTTGGCGATGTGTTCGGCGCAGGCTTGATAAAGCCCTTCCTTGTTTTCGAAGTAGTACTGCAGCGCGGGGGCATTTACGCCCGCGGCGGTGGCGATGTCACGGGTGGAGGCGCCGGCGAAACCGCGCTCGCCAAACAGCGTCACCGCCGCGGCGATGATCCGTTCACGCGTTTCGTCACCGCGTGCGTAGCCGCCGGCTGGCGGGCGGCGAAGTCGTTTGACTTGGCTCATTCGTAAATCTCTGCGGGTTTCTCCCCAAAGATACCATTTGACAAAATTATTCCAATCGGAATAAATATTCCACTCGGAATAATTTTGGGGATTAGGGCATGTCCGTACCATCAGGCGCCGTATCGAAGGATGCCGCCGCACCGTCCTCGCGCCGCTCGAACGCCGGGCGCATCTTGTTACCGGTTGGCGCGCTGCTGCTCGTCGCGGCCGTGCTCGCGCTGGGTTACTGGTGGCTGGTGGGTCGCTTCGTGCAAAGCACCGACGATGCCTATCTGCAGGCGGACAGCGTGACGGTCGCGCCCAAGGTCAGCGGCTATGTCACTGACGTATACGTGGGTGACAACGTGGCCGTGAAGCCGGGCGATCCGCTGGTGCGGCTCGATGGCCGTCAATACCAGGCCACGCTGGATCAGGCGCAGGCGACCATCGATGCGCGCCAGGCAGATATCCAGCGCGCGCAGGCCGGCATTCTGCAGCAACGCGCGGCGATCGAGCAGGCCAAAGCGCAGTTGCAGGTGGCGCAGATCAGTAGCCGTCATGCCGAGGACGAAGTGCATCGCTACGCGCCGCTGGCAACGACGGGCGCCGAAAGCGGCGATCAGTTGTCGGTGCTGACCAGCAATCGCGATCAGGCCCGCGCAACCCTGGCGGCGGATGCCGCGGCACTCGATCAGGCGCAGGCGCGAATGGCCGATCTCGATGCGCAGATTGCGCAGGCGCGTGCGCAGTTGGAAGCGGCGCAGGCGTCCGCGCGGCAGGCGCGGCTCGATCTGCAGGATACGTTGGTGCGCAGTTCACTGGCGGGCCGGGTGGGCGATCGCACAGTGCGCGTGGGGCAGTATGCGCAACCGGGCACGCGCATGATGACGATCGTGCCGGTGCAAAGCGTCTACCTCACCGCCAATTTCAAGGAAACCCAGATCGGCCGGATGCGTGCGGGCCAGGGTGCGAGCGTGCATGTGGATGCGCTGTCCGGCACGGAGCTGCATGGCGTGGTCGACAGTTTTGCGCCCGGCACGGGTTCGCAATTCGCGTTGCTGCCGCCGGAGAACGCCACCGGCAACTTCACCAAGATCGTGCAACGTGTGCCGGTGCGTATCCGCCTCGATACCGATGAGAAGACGCGCAAGTTGCTGCTGCCCGGTTTGTCGGTGACGGTGGAAGTGGATACGCGTGAGCCTGGCGAGCAGGCGTCGTCTTCCACGGCGGTCAATAGCCGTGGCTGAGACTGCCGCCGCTCATCCGGAACGCGCCAGTGCGGCCGACTGGGTCGCCGTGGCGGCGGGCGCGCTGGGCGCCTTGATGGCGACGCTCGACATCTCCATCACCAATTCGGCATTGCCGCAAATCCAGGGTGAAATCGGCGCCACCGGCACGGAAGGCACCTGGATTTCCACCGGATACCTGATGTCGGAAATCGTGATCATTCCACTGGCTGCGTGGCTGACGCGAGTGTTCGGCCTGCGCAACTTTCTGCTTGGTGGTTCGGTGCTCTTCATCCTGTTTTCGATGATGTGCGGCATGTCGCACACCTTGACGGCGATGATCATAGGCCGCATCGGCCAAGGACTGACCGGCGGCGCGATGATTCCGACCGGGCAAACCATCATCCGCAGCCGCTTGCCGATGTCGCAGTTGCCGGTGGGCATGACCATCTTCGGTTTGATCGTGTTGCTCGGCCCGTTGCTCGGCCCAGTGCTGGGCGGATGGCTGACGGAAAACATCAGCTGGAGCTGGTGCTTCTTCATCAATCTGCCGGTGTGCATGGGCTTGATTGCGCTGTTGCTGATCGGCCTGCCGTCGGATCGTCCGCATTGGGATGCGGTGAAGCAGGCGGACTGGGTCGGGATCGTTGGGCTGTCGGCTGGCCTCAGCTCGTTGACGGTGGTGCTGGAAGAAGGGCAGCGTGAACGCTGGTTCGAATCGAACATGATCGTGTGGCTCAGCCTGTTGTCGCTGGCGGGCATGGTGTTGATCGCGATCTCGCAGTTCACTGCCAAAAAGCCGGTGATGCGCCTGAGCCTGTTGCGCAATCCACGCTATGCCAGCGTGATCCTCATCGTGTCGGTGGTCGGCGGCGTGTTTTACGGGGTGATCTATCTGATCCCGCAATTCCTCGGCTTGATCGCAGGCTACAACGCGGAACAATCCGGCTGGATCATGCTGGCAGCCGGTGTGCCGGCTTTTCTGGTGATGCCCTTGCTGCCACGTTTGCTGGCGAAGGTTGATTTCCGCATCCTCGCCATCGTCGGATTGCTGTGTTTCGTGGCCAGTTGCCTGTTGGATATCCATCTCACGGCGCAAAGCGTAGGACACGATTTCCTGTGGTCGCAGTTGATTCGTGGCGCAGGCCAGATGCTGGTGTTCATGCCCTTGAATCAAGCCTCGATGGCGGCGGTATCGCGCGAAGAAGCGGGCGACGCGGCTGGCGTGTACAACATGGCGCGCAACCTCGGCGGCTCGATTGGCTTGGCGATCATCGGCACGGTAATCGATCGCCGCAATACATTTCA
Source organism: Dyella acidisoli (assembly GCF_030160295.1). Classification (GTDB taxonomy): domain Bacteria; phylum Pseudomonadota; class Gammaproteobacteria; order Xanthomonadales; family Rhodanobacteraceae; genus Dyella_B; species Dyella_B acidisoli. The sequence continues at coordinate 35,277 of NZ_BSOB01000062.1, read as the reverse complement.
TGTGGCGGCGATACGCGAGTCACTCACCGCGAACTCGCTGCTTGGCCAGGAGCGTATGGCAGCCTATGCGGCCAATGGGTTCGCGCGCACGGGTGATATCGCGTATTCCAAGATGCGCGCGCTCGGCCAGCTTGCGGCACAGATTCAGCAGCAAGCGCTGGTGATGACTTTTTCGGAAACCTTTTACGTGCTTGCCGTTGCGCTGGCGTGTTGCATACCGCTGGCGTTGTTGCTGAAGACGCCGCGCTATCACGCACCGGTGAGCGAGAGTCATTGAGGATGTTTGACATGTCTACAACCGGCATAAGCTCGCCGCGTGTTTTGCTTGCGGTGCTGATCACCACGCTCACAGCGTTGTCTGGCTGCACCGTCGGCCCCGATTACCACGGTGCGCCGCACGTGACCCATGCGAATGCTTTCGTGCGTACGCCAGTGACTGGTATCACCACGACGCATGCCCCCAGCCAGTGGTGGACGACGCTGGGCGATCCCAAGCTGGATGCCTTGATCGACGCGGCGCTAGCGCACAACTCGGATCTGCATGCCGCACAGGCGCGCCTGCTCGAATCACGCGCGCAGTTGCTGCAGCAGCGCGCCAAGGAACTTCCGACGGCTTCGGCGGATGCGGCGGCGTTGCGCATGCGTGAGCCGAATGTGTCCATCTTGCGGTCATCGCAATCGTCCAATACGTCGAGCGGGGGCGGTCCGCTGCAACTGTATTCGGCGGGCTTCGATGCGTCCTGGGAAATCGATCTGTTCGGCGGCACGCGCCGCGCCATCGAAACGGCATCGGCCCAGGCCGAAGCGGTGGATGCCGATCTCGCGGATACGCAGGTGACGCTTGCCGCCGAGGTAGCGCAGGCCTATATCGGTCTGCGCGATCAGCAGCGGCGTTTGGCGTTGGCCAATAAGTCCGCCGACCTGCAGCAGCAGACACTCGCATTGATACAACAGCGTCGCGCGCGTGGCGTCGGCACCGATGCAGATGTCGAGCGACAGACCACGCAGGTGGAAAACACCCGCGCGACGCTGATTCCGCTGGACGAGCAGATCACCGAATCGTTGGATCAGCTCGCGATGCTTACCGGCCAGGCGCCTGGCGCGCTGGATAGCGAATTGTCGACGCCCGCACCGTTGCCTGCGTTGCCGGCGTCAGTGCCGATCGACGATCCGGCCACGATGCTGCAGCAACGACCGGACATCCGCGCTGCCGAGCGCAGGCTTGCCGCCAGCAACGCGCAGATCGGCGAACACACAGCCGACCTGTTTCCCAAGGTGACGATGCTGGGCTTTATCGGTTCCAACGCCGGCGATCCCGGGCATCTGGCGCGGAAAAGCGCATTCACCTGGCTGGGGGTGCCCTACCTGCAATGGGATGTGTTGGATTTCGGGCGCACGCGCGGCAGCATTCGCCAGGCTGAAGCGAGTCGTGACGAAGCCATCGCCCGCTATACGCAAACCGTGCTCGGCGCGTTACAGGATGCCAACAATGCGCTGTCCCGCTACGGCCATCAGCGCGACAGCGTGCAGCGTCTGCAACAGATCGAAGTATCGGCGGATCGCTCCGCGAACTTGATGCATCAGCGTTACGAAGCCGGTGCGTCTTCGTTGATCGATCTGTTGGATACGCAGCGAGCGCAGTTCTCCGCACAGCAGAATCTTGTCGCGGGGCAGGCTGATCTGTTGAAGGATTTCGTGTCGTTGCAGAAGAGTCTTGGGCTTGGTTGGATGCGGTGAAACCTGGGAACGTCAAGCCTTAGCTCGGCATTTCCAGTACTCATTCACTGCGCATATCCTTCATCACACTCGCCAGGCGATCCCGCAAGGTCAAGATCAACGCAAGCTGCCCCAACACTAGCCGCGCTGTTTCATCCTGCACACCATCCGCATGTGGCATCGTGCTTTGTTCTGCCTCGCTGTCCGGCACTGTTGCAGGCATATTGGCGAGCAGGGCGTCGGCCAGGTGTTCCAGCTTGGTCACGATCAGGTTGCCGGCAAGCGTGACGGTGTCGCGGGCCGGGGTGCTGTCGATGGCCTGGCGATGCGCGCCAAGCGCGGAAATATGTCCCAGCATGGTGTGCGCGAGGGTGAGGAAGCGCAGCAGGTCTTCGTTGCCGCGTTGCTGTCGGCCGGGTTCGCGCAGCATGTTGGCGAGCATGCCGCTTAGGGCAGCGTCGGCGTTGTGGGCTTCGCGGCGAGCGATGCGGTAGGGGAGGTCGTCGCGCTTGCCGTGTACATATTGCGCAATGATCTGCTGCAAGTAGCGCGCGTCGTTGCGCAGGGTGTTGGACAGCACCTGATCGAGTTGACGCCCTTGCCAGTCGGGCAGCACCAGGTAGATCGACAACGCGGCGATGGCAGCACCGATCAGGGTATCGAGCAGGCGCGGCCACATTACTTCATAGCCATTGCCGGCCTGGTTGAAGCACAGCACCACGAACAGAGTGATGGACGCGGTGGCGATGGTGTATCGCCGCAGCCGCGCCGCGAAGAACGCCACGCCAGACAGCACGATCAGCAACAGCTGCCACGGTGCAGCCGGCAGCAATCGCAGCGTGGCCCAGCCGATCACCACGCCGATCACCGTGCCGGATACGCGTTGCAGCAGGCGGGAAAGCGTGGCGCCGTAGCTTGGCTGGCAGATCAGCAGCGTGGTCAGCAAGATCCAATAACCATGCTGGGGATGCACGACGCGCAGCACGCCGAACCCGGCCATCAGCGCAATGGAAAGACGGATTGCATGGCGGAAGCGCGAGGAGCGCGAGCTGAGCTGGATGGTGATGCGGTCCCAGGCTTCGGACAACGATTGCGGGCCGGGATTTTGCAGTGCGACGTCTTCGCCATCGAGTGTCATCGGCGTGTGGTCGTTCTCCAGCAGGGACTGGATGGCCGCGATATTGCGCAGCAGGGCATCGAGCGATCGCAGCAGTTGTTCGGAGGGACTCGACGGCGTGCTGCGCAGCGCGTAGATGGCGTTGCGCAGATCATTGTGTGCGGCGCTCATGTCGGTGGTCGCCGCGAGCGAGGTGCGCAGGCGCAACGCATGGGCCTGTTTACGGCACTGGCGTGCTTGCAGACGCAGGATGTGTTCACAGCGGAACAGCACATCACTGTGATAGAACGCTTCGGCCAGCTCAGCGTACGGATAATGTGAAGAACTGACGCGTTCGTGGATATCCTGCGCTTTGAAGTAGAGCTGCAGTCGCGCAGCCGTGGCGCCGCGTGGGCGACGCATGCCGATGCGGTCGATCAACACGATGCGCGTGTCGTTGAGGGCTTCCACCACTTGCTCGTTCTGCATGGCCAACGTGAGAAGCAGCGCATCGCGATCGATGCCGTGGACCGGCGTGAATAGCGCGGACTTGGTTTCCAGGTAGTCGCCGAGCGCATCGAACACGCGAGCCAGTGCGTGGCGTACGGCCAATTGCGGCGAAAGCACGCTCCACAGCAGCGAAAGGGCACCGTACCAAGCGGCGCCGGCCAGCAATTGCAAGGGCTCGATGAAGAACGATCCAGATGGATGCGGCTGATCGGTGCCGATCATCGTATAGACGGCCAAAATCAGCGTGCCGCCCGCGATGGTTGCGTAGCGCGCGCTGATCGAGCCGAGCATCACCAGCACGAAAGTCATCACGCCCAGGGTCAGGGTGAATGGCAGGGTAAGGGGCAGTAGACGCTCCACGGCAAAAGCCACGCTCGCGAAGCAGAACAGCGTGATCAGCAGGGTGGTGAGGCGGCTGCGCCAATGGTCTTCCGTTTCGGTCAGCGCACAGGCGATCACGCCAAGCATGGCCGGGATCATCGCGGCGGCATGATTGCGCCAAAGGCAATAGAGAATCACGCCGCCGAGCGCGAGCAGCACCCGCTGGCATTCGGCGAAACGATCCGAGCCGCGCAGGCGGCGCCAGTAGTGGAGAAGTGTGGCGTGGGAGAGCATGGGGGTAAGGATACATGCTGCTATGCAACATCAATCTTTCACACACCGTTTTTTTGCGACCTCTCCTCCCTCGGAGAGGTCGAGCCGGGATCGTTACAGCCCTGGCCGCTGGCGCCCACATGGCGCGAAGCCAGCGTGTTCTGGATAAAGATCAGTACGGATTTTCCGTTGTCTGATCAAGAAGGGTGCAAAGGTGTCGGCAACACGATAGGTGGCGTATTCCGATTCAGGCATCTGTTTGCGAGAGATCTGCCGTAGCGACGCAACGGGCGCTCAATAACGCGATAGTTGAGATCGGCTAGCGCCGTCATCACAGCGACGGCTGCCATGAACAGCAGCGCCGTATGCGCGAAGTCCGCATTGGCTATCTGGATACCAAGGCGGAATGCGGCTTCGCGTATGAAGTAATACGCAGGGATATGTATCAGATAGATGGCGTAGGATCGGACGCCGACCCAAACGAGTGCTTGCTTGAAGCGGCCCGTGGGAAACAAATAGTCACTGTCATAGGAGGCTAGCCATACCAACGTGGCTGACACTACCGCTATGGCACTGATTCGCCACCTCCAGTTTTGCAAATCCGGGGAGGCCAACACCGAAAGCAGTCCGAACAGCATTAGCGGGACTATCCAACGCATCCCTCCCAAGTGCAGAAGCCAACTGGGGTTGGCAACGCGATAGGCAATGCCGGATTCCGCGATGGAGAGCAATACGCCCAGGGCGATGGCGCCGTTTCGGAACGACATCAAAAGCGGAGTGCGAACAAGAAAAAGCTGAATCAGGAAGAGCACGATCATCAACGCGCCAATTCTTTTGCGCAGGCATAGCGCGAGTATGGGTAACAGAAAATAGAATTGTTCTTCCAGTGACAGGCTCCAATATACAAAGCTGGCACCATTTTCATACTGGAAGAAGGCGCCACCGAAACCGCGCGCGTTGGCAATATTCAACATACCGGCCAAAGCGGCCATCGCATTCGCATGTGGAGTGCCAAAGACACCACTTTCATTGAAGAAAATACTTGCTACGAGAATGAGCATCAGCCATAGCCAGGCAGACGGAAGCAATCGCCATACGCGACGAATCCAAAAAGCCCAGATGGTTCTTAATTGATTTCTCAGGTGATGTTGGTGTTCTAGCATCGGTGGCAAAAGGCTGCGCCCAATCACGAAGCCGGAAATCGCAAAGAACAGGTCGACCCCGGACCAATAGCTGGAATGCTGCAGGAACCGATGAAGCCAGGACAGTTCCGGATGGAACAGATTGCCTTGCAGGTGAAGGAATGCGACACCCAGGACTGCCATAGCGCGCAGGCATTCAATATCTGCATTGCGTCTTTCGGTGGTCACACTATGCTCACTGCGTTCGCACCAGGTGCTGGAAGAAATTTGCAGTGCCTACGTACCTGATGAAAGCTATGGAGGCTGACATCGGTGAATCAGGTCGATGCCATAGCTGGTGTATCCACAATGGCATCTGGGCCAGATACCACGATACTTGAAATCCGGTGCGCTGGCGTCCTTCGGAGCTTCTTTCATACGGGTTATGCCTGCCATCTTGCCTGCATTTCTAGCGATGCTAGTCGTGTTTTTTGGGGAAAGTCCTTCGGGCTGGTAGATTCAAGCTCCCTCCTCCGTCATACGTTGCCTGCATGCCATTCACCAGCAACGCCTCCACCGAAGCGTTCGAGCTCCGCGGCGTCAGCAAACGCTACGGCGTTATCCCTGCGTTGGACGATGTCACGCTGCGCTTTCCAGCCGGCAGCAACACCGCCTTGATTGGCAGCAGCGGTTCCGGAAAGTCCACTTTGCTGCGCGTATTGCTGGGGCTGGAATGGCCGGACAGCGGCGAAATATGGGTGGATGGATCGGTACTGGGACCCACACACGTCTTGGCGCTGCGCCGGCGCGTCGGCTACGTGATCCAGGAAGGCGGCCTGTTTCCGCATCTCACCGCACTGGGCAATCTCGCGCTGTTGCCGCATCACCTCGGTTGGAGTCGCGACCGCATTCGCCAGCGCGCCGAGGAACTTTCCGGGCTCACGCATCTGCCGCCAGGTGCATTGGAGCGTTATCCGGCGGAATTGTCGGGCGGCCAACGCCAACGCGTTGCATTGATGCGCGGATTGATGCTCAACCCCGACGCCTTGCTATTGGACGAACCGTTGGGCGCACTCGACCCCATCGTGCGTCACGAATTGCAGGACGAGCTGAAAGCGATCTTCGACCAGCTCGGCAAGACGGTCATTGTGGTTACGCACGATATGGCCGAAGCGGCCTGGTTTGCCGATCGGCTGGTATTAATGCGCCATGGCAAGGTCGTGCAAGATGGCCGTCTGGATGATTTGTGCCAGCGGCCTGCCGATTCCTTCGTGACACGTTTCGTGCAAGCGCAGCGCACCCTGCGTGGAGCTGCATCATGAAGCGCGCTTGGCTAGCTATCACGATGATGTTGCTGCTGATGCCAGCGTGGCTGCATGCGTCGCCAGTGCGCATCGGCTCCAAGCAGTTCACCGAATCGGTGCTCCTTGGTGAAATGGCGCGCTTGGCGGCGCGGCAGCAGGGTGTGTCGGTGGTGCATCAGCGCGAGTTAGGTGGTACTGCCATCTTGTGGAGTGCGCTTCAGCATGGCGACATCGATGCGTATCCCGAATACACCGGCACACTCACACATGAGCTGCTGAAGAACGTGCCGCCCGATGCGGATATTCCTATCCTGCGCGCTGCGCTAAAGCCGCTCGGCGTCGGCATCACCGATTCGTTGGGCTTCGATGACACCTACGCCGTCGGCATGCGCGAAGATCGCGCCAAACAGTTGGGCATTCGCAGCCTTTCGGATCTGGCGGCGCATCCCGAATTGCGCTTGGGCTTTTCCAACGAGTTCATGGCTCGCAGTGATGGCTGGCCAGGCTTGCGGCAGCGCTATGGCTTGCCGCAAACGCAGGTTCGCGGGCTGGATCACGTGCTCTCGTATCGCGCGCTGGCCAGCGGCGCCGTGGATGCGATCGATCTCTACAGTACGGATGCAGAGATCCCTTACTACCATCTGCGTACGCTTGATGATGACCGGCACTACTTTCCGCACTACGACGCGGTCTATGTGTACCGACTTGATTTGGAAGGCAGTTCGCCGGCTTTCGTCAACGTGCTGAAGAGCCTCGCCGGGCGTATCAGTGCGGATGCGATGCGTCAAATGAATGCCATGGTGAAACTGCACGGTGAAAAGGAAACCGTTGCAGCGGCGGATTTCCTCGGCGTACAACCGGATGGCGATGGCGCGAATATGTGGAAGCGGCTGTGGCTACGTACGGTGGAGCATCTGCGCCTGGTGCTGATTTCACTGATGGCGGCGGTGCTGATCGCGATCCCGCTGGGTGTGTGGTCGGCGCGTACGAAGCGGCTGGGTCACCTCATCATGGCGTTGAGCGGCGTGCTGCAGACCATCCCATCGCTGGCGATGTTCGTGTTCATGATTCCCCTTTTCGGCATCGGCACGTGGCCGGCCATCGCAGCGCTGTTTCTGTATAGCCTGCTGCCGATCGTGCGCAACACTTATGCCGGCCTTACCAGCATTCCGCCGGATCTGCGCGAGTCCGCCGCAGCCTTGGGCCTGCCACGCGGCGTGCGGCTGCGCCGCGTGGAATTGCCGATGGCGATGCGCAGCATTCTTGCGGGCATCAAGACGGCTGCTGTGATCAATGTGGGTACGGCGACTCTAGGCGCGCTGATTGGCGCGGGCGGCTACGGGCAACCTATCGTGACCGGCATCCGTCTGGACGATACGGGTTTGATTCTGGAAGGCGCCATTCCTGCCGCGTGCATGGCGCTGGTCGTGCAAGGCTTGTTCGAAGGTGTGGAGCGCTGGTTGACGCCGCGCGGTATGCGCCTGGAAGCACGGCAGTAATCACGTTTTTCCGGGAGTGCGCGTTCTCAACGTTGCGCCACCTTTGGCCGCTTCAATACTGCGTTGGACATCTTCGCGAGATGCGTGGCCGACCGAAGGCCACATCTCCGGATTTTCCTCGATGGGCTTCTTGGCATGTTGCTGCGAACGGACAGAGCTTGCGCCTGCGATATCGAGCAAGGTGCATGCGTCATCCATCGACATCTCGCCGTGCAATTCGACGATCAGCGTGGTGTGGCCGATCAAGGACGGATCGGGCAGCGGTGGCGTGCGTGATGATGCAAACAATAGCGACGGCAGACTTTTTCTTTTTTTGCGTCCGGTACTGGTGTCCATGCGCCCGGTATGGCTGGCCTTGGAAACCACGGTGGTCGGTGCGCTGGAACTGGAGGCGGAATGATCAACGCTCTCGTCGAAGCTCAGCACGATCTGTTCGCGCTGCAATCCTCGGGACAATAGCCTTTCAGCGGCGGCATTGGCCTCGAATTGCGTATCGAAACATGCGACGACTAGCTCGACCATGACGTGCCTCCGTAAGGTCGTTCGTCGGTGGCACTGTAGAACAATGCGCATAATTCGAACGTGATTGGCGACGGAGTCGATAGATGGGCGCTAGGCGGTGCATCGAGTGACGTGCACGCCGTTGGTGTGCCGATTGCGCATACTGAACAGAGCGTCTGCTTCGGCTAAATGCCTGCAGCAACGGTTTCGCAAAAATCGGAGTCGCACGAGTGGAGGATAGGCTCTCCCCCTATCCTCCACTGAGAGGAAAAGGATTTATTTAGGCGCTTGGCGTGTCGCATCGCTATCCGTCTTCGCCTGCTACCGACTCATTCATGGCCTCTGCAGCGCCCGCATCGCCATTGATCATATCGGTCCATTTAAGCTCGATGCCTTTGCGGTGAGCCTTACGCGTAATCTTGAGGCCTTGGGCATCGAGCACTACCGTGTAAGCCTGTCCTTCCACGTCGATTTCGCGCCTCAAGGGTTTATCTAGCGTGGTCGTCATGTGCGAACCTCCGGGTCGATGGAAAAATCATTAGCCGTTGTTCAATTGCACGATTACTGTGTTGAATGATTGCCCCACGAAATGGGCACGGTGTACTTGGGAAACAGCCGTTTCGCGTGGCGTAGCGATCCTGGTGCACGAGCAAAGAAAGGTATTGCGCGAACGGCACGATGGGGCGCCTGCACACTGTCGAGGCTAACTTGCAACGGGATATGTCAAGAACAAGGCAAGCAAATGTGACCGGGATGTTTTACGTGTCCTGGATTATTACCTGGGTTCAGGGGTGCGCTTGCGGTCTGCTTTCACCACAGCTTTAGCAATGCTGTGGTCGTGATTCCGTTCTACATCGGCCAACTTTTCGCTGTCATGCGGAAGCTGCAACAGAAATGATTCCATCGTCTCCTTGTCTTAACGAAGACTGGGTGGACGCTGCAACAGGATCGGGCCGAATTTTTCGCAAAGCGCCAGCACCACGGTCTCCATTGCGGCGATCTCATCTTCACTTCATAAAAACTACCCGCATTGCATTGTGCATCTGTAGCTAGATGCTCCGGTAGATTAGAGGCACCCTCGGCATGCAGATCGATCACAAGTGCGCCTACGGACCTTGCGTGTGCAAGGTGCCAGAAGCAGGGCAGTATTGCAGCGATTACTGCCTTGAGGCCGACAAACTGCCCGCGGAAGGTAAACCATGCAGTTGTGAGCACGAAGAGTGCAACGCTGAGCAGAGCGTCTGATTCGTCTACTTCTATTTTTATATCCCGACATGTTTTCTCAGCTCGATCAGTCCTGCATCGATACGATCCATCTTCTGACCGTCGACGTGATGCAGAAGGCCGACAGTGGACATCCTGGTTTGCCGCTCGGTGTTGTGCCGATAGCCCTGGAACGGTTTGCTCCCCTGCCGCAGATCAGGGGCGACAAGGTCAGTGCCCGTGGGGGAGCGGATCTGGCGTTACGATTTGTTTACAGACGGGCAGCGGTACATACGTGATGAGTATCCGTTCAGTTAAAACCCCTTCTAGCGGGGTAAATCGGGCGATTTGTTAGCTTTCATTCTGTTTTTGCAACGGTACGTTGACAATTACTGCACAAAGCCTTGCATACAAGGAGATCAAGGTGAGGCTGGTAATCGTTAAGTGAGATGCACGGCCGAGGCCGTGAGAAGCAGTCGAAGGCGGTTACGGCCCATTCGGCCAAGACGCGAAAAATCACATGTCACGTCAGGAGAAAATCATGAATCGCACGGCACTTGGTATCGCAGTCGCCTGTATTGGCTTGGCCATCGGCGGATGCAACAACCCGAACAATGGCGGCGGGGCTGCGCCAGGCAGTTCGTCTACCGCGGCTACACCGGCAGCGCCCGCTAATCCGCCTCCCGCAGCACCGGCGCCTTCGCACACCGCCATGACGCCACCGGCCAGCGGTACTGCAGCAGGCGCTGCACCTGCGCCAGCACCGGCTTCGACGGCTCCCGCGCACTAAGCGAAAAGCCAGCGCGGCCGATCCGCTTCCTCGAATGGGGAGGAGGCGGATTGGCGCGCGTATATATCGGTCCAGGTGCCGAAACGAGATGAGGCCGTGGGAGGCATCATTGCTTCCTACGGCCTCTGTCCACGGCCCACTTTCACGTGTTGGTCGGTTGACGTTTGACCACGCGCCGCAGCATCTGCAGCTTCCAAATATCGTATGTCATGGTCCCGGCTGCATGGGGGTGAGGGCGGCCGTCATTCGCGGGAACTGTCTTAGCGTTTACCACTAGCGTGCCGAACGCAGCGTCATTCGTCGTTGCTCTCAGCTGCACTGCCTTGTTGCGTTGGAACGATATCTGACGTGAGTCTCCCCCATTCCCGGGGTACAGATATCTGTACACATGCGAGGAACGTCTTCCTCTCTGCCTGCCAGGAGGAATTGCTTTCCGGTTTCGTCTTTGATCCTGCAAAAACAGTAGGTGCTTATTACCCAAGGAAACGTTGCGATGAAAGCTGCGCTTTCCCGAAGGTAGATGCTGATAAAGATGACGCTTGGCGAGGGCTAAAACGTGCAGATATTTCGCCTATAAGAAGAATTTTTACGTCTTGTAATCCACTGCTAAACAGCGGTGGATTCACTATCAGCGTACCAAGCCAGCAATGTTCTACCTGGGGAGTAAGCTTATGAACGCAGATGATGACGTCAGCATCCTCCATGGCCTGGTGGGTGCGACACTGGAAAGCTCCAGACACTATCGGAAAGTGGCGTGCAATATCGGCAATCCACGCATTCGTGCCGTGTTCGAGGATCTTTCGACGCAACGCAGGAAGGTTGCACAGACCTTGCAGCATCGGCTTGAGGCGATCAGCGATGATCGCCGGGTGGAGGGGGCGTCTGCGGTCCGTGCATGCCATGTGTTCGGTAATCTTCGTCACGCGATGGACTATGGCTACAGTGCGTTGGTTGACGAAGTGGAGCGTGGCGAAGAGCACGTCAAGGCGAAGTATGAGTGCGCCTTGGAGGACGGACGGCTCTCCTGGTTTTCGCGCACGGTGGTGCAGAGCGCATACGCTTCGGTGCGGGAAGGTTTCGACGAAATGCAAACGCTGAAACGCTATCCGCGCGCTGCGTAAAGTCACAGCGAACGGCTCGAATAGTGGTGAGCCTTGTTGTCACCGATAGGGTGGCGCAAGGAGTGTGGGCGACCGCGCCTCTTGTTGGCGTGCCGCGCGGTAAGCGCCGACAAAGATGATTCCCGCCAGCAGCAATACGAACACGATCCAGCCTATTCGCTTCAATGCACCGTTGGGGGTAAAGGCTGAACCAACCTAGACAGGTATAAGTCGCTCACTCGCGAACGCGTTTTCGTTGACGAACGAATCAGCTCATTTTGACCTTGGCTTCACATTGTCTATTTTTGTTTTCGTTATTGTGAATATTCTGGATGCATATTCATTATCCGTTGTGTTGAAGCCGAATAGGTTCAACAGATCGCCGGGAACGGCATGAGGAATCGGGTGGGGATGGCATGAAGACTGTTCTGCTCGTCGACGACAATCGGGATGTGCTCGAAGTGACCGCATTCATGCTTGAAGATGCGGGTTACGAAGTGGTGGCTGCCAGCAGTTCCGAGCAAGCGTTGCAGGTTGCTTCCGTACGCCCCGATATTGGTGTCATCGTCACCGACCTGAATCTGAAGCAGGGCATGACTGGCATCGAAATGGGCATGGCCATGCACGAGGAAGGGCTCATATGCCCCATGATCGTGATGTCCGGCGATTGCGAGCCGCCGGAAAAAGGTTTGCGCTCGTGGATGACATATCTGCCTAAGCCGTTTGATCGCAAAACCTTGCTGGCAGCTATCACCGAATACGCGTAACTCATCGTCGATGGCGTTGATACATCGGTTTGCTGGCAGGGATCGCCGTAACGATCCGGAACAAGCGCGCACGGATGCAAGCCTGCGGTCCGGTATGATCAAAGGCTTGACGTATGGAGCACGAATCGGCGCAAGTGCGCATTCGCCTGGGGCCCATCGGCGGATTCGCATTGCTGCTTTGCGTATGCGCGTTGGTGATTATCGCCGCCTCATCCAGCATGGGAGCCGACCGGTTGGTCGAGCACTCCATGCAGGTCAGGCAAACCCTCCAGCAGCTGCTTGGCACCTTGAAGGAAGCCGAAACGGCACAAGGCGGGTATCTGCTCACCGGCGATTCCGGCTACCTCGAACCGTTCGACAAGGCGAAGACACAGCTGCCTGTGCTGGAAGGTGAGCTGCGCCAGCTCACTGAAAAAAGTCCTGCGCACCAGAAGCAACTGGATGCGCTTTATCCGCTGATAGCGTCGAAGATGGACGAGCTTTCCAGCACCATCGAGCGACGGCAGGCGGGTCATACAGTGGCAGCCATGCGGTTGGTAAAGGCCAGCCTGGGGCGCAACCTGATGCGTCGTATCAAGGATCTGGGCGCTGATTTCGATCGTACTGAGCTGGATATGCTGCATGACCGCAGTGCGGTCGCTGCACTTCACCGCACGTTTCTCACGACAGTGACAATACTGGTGACGCTGCTCGCAGGCGTGCTTGGTTTCGTGGTCGTGGTGAAGGCGCGCCGTTATGCCAACGACATGCGTGACAAAAATCAGACCTTGCGAGAAGAGATCGAGCAACGCGAAGCAGCGGAATTGCAATTGCGGCAAGCCCAGAAAATGGAGGCGTTGGGTCAGCTGACCGGTGGCGTGGCGCACGACTTCAACAATATGCTCGCCATTATCGTCGGCAACCTGGAAATGCTGATCAGGCGTTTGCCCGAAAGCGAAGGCCGTCATCGCGCGCTGGCCAACAATGCCCTGACCGGTGCACAACGTGCGGCAGAACTTACCAAACGGCTGCTTGCGTTTTCGCGCCAGCAACCCTTGCAGCCCAAATCGGTCGACGTCAATCAATGCGTGCATGAGGTCTCGGTGATGTTGCGTCGCTCGCTCGGCGAGAACATCCAGATCGAAACGGTGCAAGGTGGCGAACTGTGGCGCGCCTTCATCGATAAACCGCAATTGGAGAGCGCCATTCTCAACCTGGCGGTGAATGCGCGTGACGCGATGAAGGGCGTAGGCAAGCTTACTATCGAAACTGCCAATGTCCTTCTGGACCGTGCTTATGCTGATGCGCACGACGGCGTGGCGCCAGGCCCATACGTGATGGTCGCCATGACTGACACCGGTTGCGGTATGCCCGCGGAAGTAATGAGCCGCGCCTTCGATCCCTTCTTCACCACCAAGGAAGTGGGGCAGGGTACCGGCCTTGGACTCAGCCAGGTGCACGGGTTTGCCAAGCAATCGCTTGGGCACGTGAAGATCTACAGCGAGCCTGACGTGGGAACGACGGTGAAGCTCTATCTGCCGATGGATACTTCGAAAGAAGAGGAAAAGCCAGGACTGTCTGTGGCAGAACCATCGTCCACCGTGCCGCATCGCAAGGTGCTGGTGGTGGAAGACGATGCCGATGTGCGCGCGTTCGTTGTTTCTGTGCTGCAGGACCTAGGCTACGAAGCGGTTGCCGCCGATAACGCCGAATCGGCACGCAGGGTGCTAGCTAATGATCACCGGATCGACGTCATGCTGACTGACGTGGTGATGCCGGGCGCCAATGGCAGGGAGTTGTACGACGACGTCCGCGGTGCACGGCCCGATATGACGGTGCTGTTCATGACGGGATACTCGCGGAACGCGATCATGCGTAACGGTGTGCTGGAAGCAGGAGTGCGGCTCATTTCCAAGCCTTTCACCGTCGATGAATTATCGCGCGAACTGCGTGCGGCCATCGTTGCGAATGGCGCGGTGCACTAGGTAACGCTATACGGCGTGAAAATATCCAGCCTGAATACGCTAACAAAGGTATTACGGCTGGCTCACACGTGTCGAAAAATAATACTGCTACCTCGTCTGAAGAGAGGTGCTGTCCCATGAACATGCGAATGACCGCAAGTCTCGGATTGATCGGTTGGCTGATGCTCTCGGCCACGGCCATCGCGCAGGACAATGGCGGCGCACCCGCCACTAGCCCGCACCAGGTATGTCACCGGGTTAGGGTGCAGGACCACCCGAAGGACAGCCACCAGATTGCGGGAACATTGGTTGGTGCCGCAGCAGGCGGCTTGCTCGGCAATCAGTTTGGCAGCGGCAAGGGCAAGGTGCTGACCACGGCTGGAGGTGTAGTGGCTGGGGGTTACGCGGGCAAAAAGGTGCAGGAGGCCCATCAGGCGAACAACGCTACGTATCACTATGAGGAGCGGTGCTACAACGCGCGGCAATGACTTGCTTGCGCACTTCAGTTACGGTCGATTTCATGAACCCAATGCAGAACAAATATCTGGCCGACCGCGGTACAGCGGGCAACGAATGTCGTGATCGCGGAACGCTGGTGGTGAGTTCCGACCCGGCGCTGCTGGCGACCTTGCACTGGATGGCGGATGACCATTTCGTCGGGCCGAAGCTCGAGTCGACGCTGGGTGAGCTATTGCATGAGGCAGAGTTGATTTGACGATCGCCTCGTGCAGTACGAACAGTACGAACCTTCCTTAGTTGTCCTGCCAGAGCGCTCTTGCCGTCTTCTTTGGCTGCGCACCGTCCTTTTTCCTGGTCTTGCGTGGCGTGCCGTTGTGGCGTGGCAGTCCGTCATTCATGTACGCGACGTGTTCCTGTTCGAACAGGCCGATTTTGCGTTTACGCATGGCGATGGTGGCGTTGCGGATGCTCATGATGCTTACTGAAAGGCAGAAGACAATGCTGCGCACCCTTGCAGAGGGTGCTTGAAAAGGACGCGCATGATACGTCAATGATTTTCTTCACGAGAGTTCTCGCGAAAAATGTCTGGCATGGTGGTGATCACGCACCCCTCAAGAATGATCATGCGGTATGTCAGTTCCATGAAGAACGTCTTGCACGTATCGCGTTCGGTGCATGGTTTGTTTTTGTGGTGAGGATGCGTCGGCCGTGCGCAGATCATGTGCGCACGCTGGGTTGGAGCGCTATTGGGGAGCCGGTCTGAATGAAAGCGGCCGTGTCTGCGGCCAGATCGAAAAAGGTGTGCAGTCCGAGTGGCGGGCGGTGCTCAAAGGCAGAGGGTATCTGTTGCAAGTCGCAATAAAAAAACGCCACCCGGGAGGTGGCGTTTTTCTGAAATAGGATGGTGGGCGGTACAAGGATCGAACTTGTGACACCTGCCGTGTGAAGGCAGTGCTCTACCGCTGAGCTAACCGCCCGCCGGGAACGCGAAACTATACGGATTAGGGGGCGGAACGTCAACAGCCGGGGGGCTGACGCGTTTCTCGTAGGCCAAGAGCCCGTTCAATATCTCCCCGCGGCTCGCATAGCCTCTGAGTGGCCGCCATGCGGCCGCACGGCTTGATCAGACACAGTCTGGCGCCGTGCCACGCACAACCACCCAATCACTCAGGGGCTATGCAAACCACGGGGAGATATTGAACAGGCTCTCACACCGCGGGGCGGCTAAAATGCCCCGTTCCCCTTTGCCAACCGGCCGCGTCCCATGCACTTCGATCTCTCGCACATCCTGCAATCCCTGCAGAACTTCCACGTAACACCGTGGAAGGTCATCGGCTACATGGGGACGTTGATGTTCACCGGCCGCTGGTTCGTGCAGTTGTATTACACGCGCAAATACAAGCGCGTGGTGATGCCGCTATCGTTCTGGTGGATGTCGGTAACGGGCAGTGCGCTGTTGCTGGCCTACTTTGTGTTCGGCAAGAACGATTCGGTGGGTATTCTTTCCAACTTCTTCCCGGTGTTCGTATCGGTGTACAACCTGGTGACGCATTTGCGGCATCACGGAAGGGATGAGGTTGGGGGCGAGGTGTAACCGGTTTGTCAGCGGACGGTAGGCTGGGGTTGTCACCCCAGCCTACTCTGGGTCGTAATCGAGATTAGGCGCCAGCCAACGCTCTGCTTGCTCGCGCGTCCATCCTTTGCGCTTTGCGTAATCGTCCACTTGCTCGCGCGTGACACGTCCCACTACGAAATACTGACTATTCGGGTGTGAGAAATACCAGCCGGAAACGGCTGCAGTGGGATACATCGCAAAGCCGTCAGTCAGCTGGATGCCGGCGTTGTGCGTGGCGTTGAGCAGCTCGAACAGCGTGGCTTTCTCTGTGTGATCCGGACAAGCGGGATAGCCAGGAGCAGGGCGGATGCCGCGGTACTGCTCGTCGATCAGCGCTTCGTTGTTCAGTGCCTCGTCCGGCTGGTAGCCCCAGAACTCGCGACGCACGCGTTCGTGCATGCGCTCGGCGAAGGCTTCGGCAAGGCGGTCGGCGAGTGCCTTGAGCAGGATGGCGGAGTAATCGTCATGTGCTGCTTCGAAGCGCGCCACGTGCGCTTCGATTCCGATGCCGGCCGTCACGGCGAACGCACCGATCCAGTCCTGCTTGCCGGCTTCCTTCGGCGTGATGAAATCGGCGAGGCAGAAGTCCGGGCGCTCTACGGGTTTTTCGGCTTGCTGGCGCAGATGATGAAGGTGGCGCGTTCCTTCCGTCAGCCGGATTTCAATGTCATCGCGGGTACTGAAGGCGGGCCAGAAACCGATCACTGCGCGGGCCGTCAGCCAGCGCTCGGCAATGATTTTATCGAGCATGGTCTGGGCATCGGCGAACAGCTCGCTGGCCTGCTTGCCGACTACGTCGTCTTTAAGAATGGCGGGATAGCGCCCAGCCAATTCCCATGCCTGGAAGAAGGGTGTCCAATCAATGTACGTGCGCAGTTCGGCCAAGTCGTAATCGTCGAACACGGTGATGCCGGGTTTGTTCGGTTGCGGCGGCGTGTAGTTCGCCCAGTCGCAGGTAAAACGCTGTTTGCGTGCGTGTTCCAGCGGGACCAACGTCTTGGCGGCGCCACGCTGCTTGTGGCGTTCGCGAATATCCGCGTACTCGGCGCGGATCTTCGCCATGAAGTTGTCAACCAATTCTTTGCTTACCAGCGACTGCGCTACGCCGACGGCGCGCGAGGCATCCTTCACCCACACCGTTGGAGCTTTGTAGTGCGGCTCGATCTTTAATGCCGTATGCGCGCGCGAAGTCGTGGCGCCGCCAATTAGCAGTGGAATGTGAAACTCCTGGCGCTGCATCTCGCGCGCAACCTGGCTCATTTCTTCCAGCGACGGCGTGATCAGGCCGGACAGGCCGATCAGATCGGCGTTATGTTCGCGCGCGGTATCCAGGATCTTTTGTGCAGGCACCATCACGCCCAGGTCGATCACTTCGAAGTTATTGCAGCGGAGCACTACGCCGACAATGTTTTTGCCGATGTCGTGTACGTCGCCCTTCACCGTTGCCATCACGATGGTGCCGTTGTTCTTGCCGGCGTCGCCGGTGCGCAGTTTTTCCTCTTCGATATACGGCAGCAGATAAGCCACTGCCTTCTTCATCACACGCGCAGACTTCACCACCTGCGGCAAGAACATTTTGCCGGCGCCGAACAGGTCGCCGACGATGTTCATGCCCGCCATCAGCGGGCCTTCGATCACGTCGAGTGGGCGAGTGGTTTGTTGGCGTGCTTCTTCGGTGTCTTCGTCAACGAACTGGTCGATGCCATGCACGAGTGCGTGGGCGAGGCGTTCGTGGACCGGTTTTTCGCGCCAGGCGAGGCTTTCGGTGATCGTTTCGCCTTTCTTCGCCTTGTAGCGGTCGGCGATTTCGAGCAGGCGCTCGGTCGCGTCGGGACGGAGATTGAGCACGACGTCTTCTACGCGCTCGCGCAGTTCTTCCGGTACGTCGTCATAGATCATCAACGCGCCGGCATTGACGATGCCCATGTCCATGCCGGCTTTGATGGCGTGATACAGGAACACGGAGTGAATCGCTTCGCGCACGGTGTTGTTGCCGCGGAACGAGAATGAGACGTTGGATACGCCGCCAGACACGTGGCTAAGCGGAAAGCGTTTCTTCAACTCACGTGTGGCTTCGATAAAATCCACTGCGTAGTTGTTGTGTTCTTCGATGCCGGTAGCGATGGCAAAGATGTTGGGGTCAAAGATGATGTCTTCGGGTGGGAAGTCCAGCTTTTCGGTGAGCAGTTTGTAGGCGCGCGAACTGATCTCCACCTTGCGCTCACAGGTATCGGCCTGGCCTTGCTCGTCGAATGCCATCACCACGACGGCGGCGCCGTATTCGAGCACTTTGCGCGCGTGTTCGAGGAATATGTCCTCGCCTTCTTTCATGGAGATGGAATTGACCACGCCTTTACCCTGCAGGCACCGCAGGCCGGCTTCGATCACGCTCCATTTGGACGAGTCCACCATCACCGGCACGCGCGCGATGTCCGGTTCGGCCGCGATCAGATTGAGGAAGCGCGTCATGGCGGCTTCCGAATCGATCAATCCTTCGTCCATGTTCACGTCGATGATCTGCGCACCGTTCGCCACCTGCTGGCGCGCAACTTCCACGGCTTCTTCGTAGCGATCTTCCTTGATGAGCTTTTTGAATTGCGCAGAGCCGGTGACGTTGGTGCGTTCGCCGACGTTGACGAACAGCAGATCTGGTGTGATGACCAGGGGCTCGAGGCCGGAGAGGCGGGTGTGGCGGGTGGTGTTCATGAAGGGGAATCTTGCGCCGGACAGTTCCCTCTCCCTTAGGTGAGAGGGTTGGGGTGAGGGATGAATCTTGCGGAATAGCAGCGGTAGCCTATGAGGCCGTCATTCCCGCGAAAGCGGGAATCCATGTTGCCCTGATGCAAAAGGCGAAGATGGATTCCCGCTTTCGCGGGAATGACGACCATGAAGATGAGCGGGGTACTCAGTCTTCTGCTCATGCCGCTTCTTTCTTTTCAACCGACAGAGCGCGAGGCGCATACTTACTCACCGCCTCCGCAATCGCCTTGATATGCGCAGGCGTCGTTCCACAACAGCCGCCCACCATATTGAGCAACCCATCTCGCGCAAAACCGCCGATCACCACAGCCATCTGCGCCGGTGTTTCGTCATATTCGCCGAACGCATTGGGCAAGCCAGCATTCGGATGTGTGCTGACGTAGCAATCGGAAACATTGGCCAGCGTCTGCACATGCGGGCGCAGATCGGCTGCGCCCAGTGCGCAGTTCAAGCCTACAGAAAGCGGACGGATGTGCTTGACCGAGTAATAGAACGCCTCGGCAGTCTGGCCCGATAGCGTGCGGCCGGAGCGATCGGTGATGGTGCCGGAGATCATTACTGGCACGCGGCTGCCGCGCGTGCGGAACAGCCCGCTCAACGCGAACAGTGCCGCCTTGGCGTTGAGCGTGTCGAAGATGGTTTCCACCATGATCATGTCGGCACCACCATCGAGCAGACCACTGGCGGCTTCGGTGTAGTTGTCGACCAATTCTTCGAACGTGACGTTGCGAAAACCGGGATCGTTGACGTCGGGCGACAGCGAAGCCGTGCGGCTGGTCGGGCCGAGAACGCCGATCGCAAAACGCGGTTTGGCTGGATTTTTCGCGGTATACGCATCGCAGGCGGCACGGGCGAGTGTGGCGCCTTCGCGATTCAACTCATACGCGAGATGTTCGAGATGGTAATCAGCCTGGCTGATGCGAGTGGAGTTGAAGGTGTTGGTTTCAACCAGGTCGGCACCGGCTTCCAGATAAGCTTCGTGGACGCCGCGAATGATCTCCGGCTTGGTCAAGGTGAGCAGGTCGTTGTTGCCTTTCAGATCGCACGCGCCCGGGTGATCGTGTGCGTGCGCATGCTGGCCGTCGCGGCCTTCCGCAAAGCGCTCGCCACGAAAGCCGGCTTCGTCCAGTTGATGACCTTGCAGCATTGTGCCCATGCCACCGTCAAGAATCAGGATGCGTTCGCGCAGCGCAGCTTCCAACGAAGCAACGCGATCGGCATGACGCCAGGGTAGGGTGCTCATTTGGAGGGCTCCTTAAGGTTTGCGCGCCAGCAAGCTGATCACTTCGAAATGTGGCGCCTTGCGCTCGCGGCTGAGGCGATTGCAACTGATCACATCGAGCTTGGCCTGTGTGGCCAGCTTGCGCAGATCGTGCTCGGTGAAGCCGAGGTTGCGGTGGTCGAATGGCTCTACCACGGCGCGATGATCGTGTTTGCCCAGCGTCGCGGCCAGCAATTTTCCGCCGGATCGCAGTACACGTGCTGCTTCGGCCACGGCTTTGGCGGGGTGTTCGGAATAGGTAAGCGCGTGCAGCATCAACACCAGGTCGAAGCGCCCGGCTTCCAATGTCAAGGCATGCATGTCGCCGAAGTGCACTTCCACGTTGCGGAACGGGGCAAGTCGCTTGGCCGCGGCTTCCACCACCCGTTCGCTGGCATCCACGCAAACGATCGAGCGTGCATGCGGCGCAAGCAGTTCAGCCGTGACGCCGTCGCCGGAGGCGATATCCAACACATCACCGGTTTCCAGCAACTGCAGCAGCGAGCGCGTGAGCGTTTCCCAGGTGCGGCCGGGCGAGTAATGACGCTCCATGTCGCCGGCCACCGTGTCGGCCCAGCCATGTTGATTGGCACGCTGGGCCAGGACGGCAGTCAGACGTGCGGCATCTTCGCGCAGAAGGGCGTCGTCGATGCTTTCGCGCAACGAGCGGATCAGGGCGTGCTGGCGCTCGTCGCCTTCACTGTTGGCACGGTAATAGGCCGAAACACCCGCGCGGCGATCGCGCACCAGCTCGGCTTCTTTCAGTTTGGCCAAATGGGTGGATACACGCGGCTGCGCCAAGTGCAGTACCGCAGCCAGCTCGGCCACGGTCAGCTCCTCCCGGTCAAGCAGGGCCAACAGCCGTACGCGAGTGGGGTCCGCCAGCAGGCGCAACACGCTGGAGGCGGTGGCCAGATCCATCGTGCATCCTTATATCGCGATAGAGAGATGCGTAAGGTTAGGCGCGAGATGATGAAGCGTCAAGGGTTGAAGGGCTGTGACCTGGATAGGGATGATAGACTAGTCACATGACTAGTTTGAGGGTGATCCTTATGCACACCTGGCCAGTACAAGATGCGAAAGCCCGTTTCAGCGAACTGCTCGATGCTTGCACTGTGGAAGGCGCGCAACTGATCACCCGACGCGGTGAGGAAACCGCAGTGCTGATTCCCATTGCCGAATGGCGACGACTGGTAGAGACGGCACGTCCTTCGCTAAAGGCGCTGCTTCTCTCTGATGTCGGCCGCGTAGATTTCGATCTTCCCAAACGCGGCGCACACCGTCGCCGACCGCCTTCGACCTAAGCGGGGATATGCGTGTTTTTGCTGGATACCAATATTGTTTCGGAGTTGCGCAAACCGCGTCCGCACGGTGCAGTCGTTGCATGGATTGAAGGTATTGGCGAAACCGATCTGCATTTAAGCGCCGTCACATTGGGCGAAATTCAGGCGGGTGTTGAACTCACGCGCGAACAGGATCTAAGCAAGGCTACGATCATTGAGACGTGGCTTGAACAAGTGGTTGCGACCTATAACGTGCTGCCCATGGATGTCGCTACATTCCGCTGTTGGGCCAACCTTATGCATCGGCAGTCGGATACTACGAATGAAGATGCCATGATCGCTGCTACGGCAATCGTCCATAAGCTGACGGTCGTCACTCGCAACACACGGGATTTCGAGCGCTTTCAAGTGCCATTACTTAATCCATTTTTGGGCTAGCGTTGCGCTCTGCTGCCCCGCAGCAAGGCCTGCACATCCCCCGCAGCTAAAATAAGCGGCTTTCCCCACCTTATCCCCCGGGAGCCGTTCATGGATTTCCGTTTCACCGAAGACCAGTTGTCCATCCAGTCCATCGCGCGCGATTTCGCGCAGAAGCGCATCGTCCCGGTGGCGGCCGAACTCGATGCCAAGGGCGAGTTTCCGCTGGACAACATTCGCGAAATGGGTCAGCTCGGCCTGATGGGCATCGAGGTGCCGCATGAATATGGCGGCGCGGGGCTGGATCCGATCGGCTACGCGCTGGCGGTGATCGAGATCGCCGCGGCGGATGCGGCCACCTCCACCATCATGTCGGTGAACAATTCGCTGTTCTGCAACGGCATCCTCAAGCACGGTACGGAAGAACAGAAGCAAAAGTATGTGCGTGCAATTGCGCAGGGCGATGCGATCGGTGCATACGCGCTGACGGAGCCGCAATCAGGTTCGGATGCCTCGGCCATGCACACGCGCGCATCGAAGAATGCCGATGGCGACTGGATAATCAACGGCAAGAAGAGCTGGATCACGTCCGGTCCGGTAGCGCGCTACATCGTGCTGTTTGCGATCACCACGCCGGGCATTGGCGCGAAAGGCGTGTCGGCTTTCATCATCGATACGCAGCGCCCTGGGTTCCATGCAGGCAAGACGGAGCCGAAACTTGGCATCCGTGCATCGGCGACCTGTGAAATCGAACTCAACGAGTACGTCTGCCCGAAGGACGATCTACTGGGCGAGGAAGGCAAGGGCTTTTCGATCGCGATGGGCGTACTCGACGCCGGCCGCATCGGCATCGCTTCGCAGGCGGTGGGTATCGCACGCGCTGCATACGAAGCGACGCTGCAGTGGTCGCGCGATCGCAAGGCGTTCGGTCAGCCGATCGGTACGTTCCAGATGACGCAGGCCAAGATCGCCGACATGAAGTGCAAGCTGGATGCCGCCACACTGCTGACGCTGCGTGCTGCGTGGGCGAAGGGCGAAGCGGAAAAGAACGGTGGACGTTTCGGCACTGAAGCCTCCGTTGCCAAGCTGGTCGCTTCCGAGGCGGCGATGTGGATTTCGCATCAGGCGGTGCAAATTCACGGTGGCATGGGCTATTCGAAAGAAATGCCACTGGAGCGTTACTTCCGCGACGCGAAGATCACGGAAATCTACGAAGGCACTAGCGAGATCCAGCGTTTGGTGATTGCTCGCGCGGAAACGGGCTTGCGTTGATCATGTAGGGTGGGGAGCAAGCCCCAGCTTCGACACGCGCAAGTATCGCGATGTTGGGGTTCCCCAGCTTACATAAACAGCGATAAAAAAAGCCCCGGCAGTGCCGGGGCTTTTCCGTTGACGCTTCAGCTTCCGCCTCAATGCCCGCGAGTCGGGTCCGGATCGAGGGGCTGCTGATGCTCATGGCGAGCCAGCTTGTGCGTGGTTTCGTCCATCTTGTCGCCAAGCATGCGACGCACGCTGACGTAGAACACCGGAATCAGCAGCAGGCCGAGGAAGGTGGCGAACAGCATGCCGCCGATCACGCCGGTACCGATTTCGTGGCGGGAGTTGGACCCGGCACCGGTGGACGTCACCAGCGGCAGCACGCCCAGGATGAAGGCCATCGAGGTCATTAGGATCGGGCGAAGTCGCAGGCGGGCCGCGGTGACCACGGCGTTGAACAGCGTCTGGCCTGCGGCCTGCTGCTCTACCGCGAATTCCACGATCAGGATCGCGTTCTTCGCGGCAAGACCGATCACCGTCACCATGCCGATCTTGAAATAGATGTCGTTCGGAAAGCCGCGCAGCATGGATGCGAGCACCATGCCCAAGAGGCCCAGGGGCACGACCAACAGCACCGCCACCGGAATCGACCAGCTTTCATACAGGGCTGACAAGCACAGGAACACGATGAAGATCGACAGAATCATCAACAGCGTGGCCGAGTTGCCGGCCAGCAGTTCCTGGTACGACTGGCCGGTCCAGTCAGCGCCGAAGCCGTGGGGCAGGTCGTTGCTCACAAAGCCCTGCAAGGTCCCCATGGCTTGGCCGGTGGAGTAGCCCTTATTGGAATCACCCACGATTTCGATTGCGGGGTAGCCGTTATAGCGAGTGAGCGAGGGTGCGGCCATGCTCCACGTGGAATGCACCACGCTGGACAGCGGAATCATGTTGTACGGGCCGTACGGCGAGTTCGTGCTGTTCGACGTGCTTGATGATGTACTCGACGTGGTGCTGGTACTCAGCGAGCTGGGCGTGTAGATGTGGCTAAGCGCATCCGTATCCATGCGATACGCTGCATCAGCCTGCACCATCACGCGCTTCACGCGGTCTTCGTAGATGAAGTTGTTGATGTAGACCGGCGCCAGCATCAGCTGGATGGCGGTGTACACGTCACTTACCGACAGTCCAAGTGCCCCGGACTGCACGCGGTCCACGGCGAGGTTGTACTGCGGTGCATCCGGCAGGATGTTCGGCCGGGTGCCGAACAGCACGGGGCTCTGGGACGCCTTGCCAAGCAACATGCCCATGGCCTGACCCAACTCGGCGCGCGACTGGCCGTTGCGTGCCTGCAGGTACATGTCCAGGCCACCGAACTGGCTGAGGCCGCGGATGGTCGGCAGGTTCACCACGAAGATGACCGCGTCCCGAATGCCAAAATGCAGCACGCCGTTGGCTTGGCGGATGAAATCATCAGCGGTGATCGAGCGCTCGCTCCAGTCCTTGAGCTTGATGAACACCATGCCGGCATTTTCACTGCGGCCCACGAAGCTGAAGCCGCTGATCTGGTACATGCCGACGTAATCATCTTTCAGCGGGCTGTGGTCCAGCGTGTCCTTGACCTCCTTCATGACCTGTTCGGAGCGCTCGAGGGAGGCGCCGGGCGGCAGGCTGACGATGGCCAACGCGAAGCCCTGGTCTTCGTTAGGCACGAAGCCGGTGGGTAGCTTGGTGTAGAGGAAGCCAGCCAGCATGGCGATCAGCGCGAACACGATCATCCAGCGAGGAGCGTGGCGGGCCGCACTGCCGATGTGACCTTGATAGGTGTGCGTGACCCAGTCGAAGGTCTTGTTGAACCAGCGATAGATGAAGTTCTTCTTTTCCTCGTGCGTGGGCTTGAGGATGGTCGCGCACAGTGCAGGGGTGAACGACAGCGCGAGGAACGCGGAGAAGCCCATCGATACTGCGATGGTCAGCGCGAACTGCTTGTAGATCACGCCGGTAGCGCCCGGCTGCAGGGCAGAGGGCACGAACACGGCCGCCAACACCACCGTGATGGCCACAATGGCGCCGGTGATCTGGCCCATTGCCTTGCGCGTGGCTTCCTTCGGAGGCAGGTTTTCCTCGGTCATGATGCGTTCGACGTTCTCGATCACCACGATCGCGTCGTCCACCACGATACCGATAGCCAGCACCATGCCGAACAGGGTGAGCTGGTTGATGGTGAAACCCATTGGAGCCAAGCCGATGAAGGTGCCGAGCAGAGCAACCGGAATCACCAAAGTAGGGATGATCGTGGCGCGGATGTTCTGCAGGAAGATCAGCATCACGAAGAAGACGAGGATGATCGCCTCGATCAGCGTGTGTACCACTTCATTGATCGACACGCGCACGAACGGCGTGCTGTCGTACGGCGCGAACCAGGTAACGCCCTGCGGGAAGTCCTTGGACAGTTCGTCCATCTTCGAGCGCACGGCCTCGGCCACTTGCAGCGCGTTCGCACCCGGCAGCAACTGCACACCGAAGCCGCCCACTGGCTGACCGCTCCAGGTGGAGACGAAGCCATAGGTCTGCGGACCAAATTCGATGCGTGCAATGTCCTTCATGCGCACCACGGTGCCGTCCGGATTGGCACGCAGGATGATGTTGCCGAACTGCTCGGGCGTGTTGAACAGCCCCTCGGCCGACACCGTGGCGGTGAAGCTCTGCCCGTTGGGGGCGGGATCGGAGCCCAGCGAGCCGGCAGCGAACTGCACGTTCTGGGCGGAGATCGCGCCTTCCACCTGGGAAGCCGAAAGGCCGTAACCCTGCATCTTGTCCGGGTTCAACCACACACGCATGCCGTACTCGGAGCCCACCTGGAAGGTGCTGCCCACGCCGGGAATACGGCCGATCTGGTTGATCACCTGCGAACCGACGATGTCACTGAGGCGGTTGCTGTCGATCTCCGGATTGTTGGAGATCAGACCCACGAACATCAGGAAGTCCGGGTTGGCCTTGGCCACCACCACGCCCTGCTGCGTCACCGCGGCCGGCAACTGCGGCTGCGCCAGCGACACTTTGTTCTGCACCTGCACCTGCGCGATGTCAGGGTTGGTGCCGGTGGCGAAGCTCAGCGTGATCGTGGATGTGCCGTTCGAGTTCGATGCCGAACTGAAATACAGCAGGTTATCGACGCCGGTGAGCTGCTGCTCGATCACCTTGGTGACCGTATCTTCCATGGTCTGGGCGCTGGCACCCGGGAAGGTGGCCGTTACCGTCACCTGTGGCGGCGCGATGTTGGGGTAGGACTCCACACCCATGCCCAGCACCGAAATGATGCCGACCAGGGTGATCAGAATGGCGACCACCCAAGCAAAAATGGGGCGATCGATAAAGAAACTCGGCATCAGTGTTCTCCTTACTGATGACCAGCGGCAGCAGGACCCTGGCCGGCCGGCGCCTGATCAGGCTTCCACGGGGTCGCCTTGGCGGGCGCGCCTGGCTTGACGCCCTGGACGCCCGAAACGATTACCTGGTCACCCGAGTCCAGGCCGTTGCTGACGATCCAGTCATGGCCAAGCATGGTGTCCGCCGTAACGCGCTTCTGCGCGACGTTGCCATCCTTGCCGACCACCAGGGCGTAGGCGCCGCCGGGATCACGCTGGATGCCAGCCTGCGGAATCAGGAACACCTTGTTCAGCGCACCCATGTTGGCGGTGAGTGTGACGTACATACCTGGTAGCAGGCGGCGGTCGGCGTTCGGCACCACGGCGCGCAGGTTGATCGCGCCGGTGGTCGGATTGACCGAGGTGTCGGAGAAGTTGAGCGTGCCGGGCTGATCGTACTTGGCGCCGCTGGGCAGGGTGATCTGCACTGTGGTCTTGTCCTGCGCAGCCAGCTGTACGTTGCCCTTGGCCTGAGCGTGGCGCAGCGTGTCGAGGTCGGCGGCGCTAAGGGTGAAGTTCACGTACAGCGGGTCGAGCTGGTCCACGGTGGTCAGCAAGGTGGCGTTGGCGCCCGCATCGGTAGTGCTATTGCCGACGATCGCGCCTTCGGTCACCTGTTGCTCGCCGGCCCGGCCGTCGATCGGAGAAGTTACGTCGGTGTAGCCGAGATTGACCCGGGCAGTCTGCACGTTGGCTTGGGCCTGCCTGACCGCGGCTTGTGCCGAGCGCTCGTTGGCCTCATCGGTATCCACCTGCTGGTGCGAGATGTAGCCCTGCGGCACCAGTTGGCGATCGCGGTTGGCGATGACATGGGCGTTGGTGTAGCTGGCCTGGGCGGAGGCCAGCGATGCCTCGGCGTTAGCGAGGGCGGCCTTGTAGGTTGCCGGATCGATTTGGAACAGCAACTGGCCCTGCTTCACGTCCGTGCCTTCGGTATAGACGCGCTTGAGCAGTACGCCCGATACGCGGGCGCGCACGTCGGCACTGCGATACGCGGACAGGCGACCCACCAGGTCCTTGGTCAGCGGCACGTTCTGCGACTGGGCTTCAACCACCCCTACCGTCGGCGGCGGCATCTGGGGCGGACCTTGCGTCTTGCTGCTGCAGGCAGCCAGTGCCAGCAGGCTCAGGCACAGCACCGGGGTGCGCGTTGACGTCGACTTCATGAGAACTCCATGACTTGCGTAAATCGGGATGGTGGACGGGCGTAGCTCGCCCGGCGCCCGGCTGTTCCGGCCGGAAAGGCTTACGTTTATAGGATTCGGGTTTACTTTTCCTGTGTCGATGGTCCCGCCAAGCGGACATCCGAACAAGACTATACCGGTCAGTTTACAATTTATTCTTCACGGGAATCCAGCCTTTCGCGAGGATGACTTGCGGCACGGGCGATCGATTGCCTTGTTGTGAACAAAGCAAAGGCTGGGCAGTGGCTCATCAGACCGTGCAGTGAAACCCTCATGGCCGTCGTTCCTACGCGCGCGGAAATGACGGTCATGACGCACGCACAACAGCGACATTCGATCGAGCTGCACCGCAATGGGAAGAGATTTGCACAACGCGTGTTGCTGCGCTGCCGATAGATTCAGTGCAACACGAAGCGTATCCTTTTAAGGCTTTCTGCTCCACATACCCCATCATCTCCACTTCTTAAGTAGAAGCCATGAATGCGATCCGTGCGGCCAACGACATTCCTCTTGTGTCTGTCGTATTCGAAGAGTTGAAAAAAAGCGGTTATCCGACCAAGCGCCTTGATGAGGCGCAATTTTTTATCGGCGCCTTTTTCGCGCGCATCGCCAGCACCGACGTCGACCTGCACACGCCCGCCGAGTGGGCCCAGGTGATCACCGGGTTGCTCGATTTCCTGCAGCAGCGCACACCCCAGCGCGCAGCGGTACGTGTCATCAGCGCGGCGCATACGGCGCGTAGCGCGGTGGAAATCATCACCGACGACATGCCGTTCCTGGTCGACACGACGAGCATGATCCTGTCCGAGTATTCGCAGATCCACCTGGTGCTGCATCCGGTGGTGAAGGTGAGCCGCGATGCGAGCGGCCAGCTGCAACGCATTGGCGACGATAACGGCGCGCCAGAATCCGTGATGCATTTCGAGGTGGACAGCATCCTCGACGAAACCATCCAGGCGCAGCTCAAGAAGCGTATCGAAGACGCATTGGACGATGTGCGCGCAGCCGTGCGCGACTGGCGTGCCATGGGCGAGAAGGCGCTGTCGATTGCAGCGGATCTGCCCAATCGCAAGCTGCCGCTGGATGCGGCTTCAATTCAAGAGGCGAGCGAATTCCTGCGCTGGCTGGCGGACGAAAATTTCACCTTCCTGGGCTATCGCGAATACGAAGTGGCGAAAGCCGGCGACGACGAAGTGTTGCGTCCCATCGAAGAGTCGGGCCTGGGCATTCTGCACAAGAGCGAGCGCTCGCTAGCGCCGCGTTCCTTGCGTTCGCTGGCCGCGCACGACCTGCCGCAATCCGGTTCATACGACGCGATTATCCTGACCAAGACCAATGCGCGCTCGCACGTGCATCGCGCCGGCAACATGGATTACGTGGGCGTGCTGAAGTTCGACGCCAACGGCACACCGGTTTCCGAGCAGCGCTTCCTCGGTCTGTTCACCTCCAATGCCTACATGACACGTACGCAGGACGTGCCGCTGGTGCGTCAGCGCGTGGAAGCGGTGATGGCGCGCTCGGGCCTGAAGCGTGATGCGTATTCCGGCAAAGCGTTGCGCCACATCCTGGAAACCTTGCCGCCGGAAGAGCTGTTCCAGAGCACGGAAGACGAGCTGTTCGCTACCGCCACCGGCATCCTGGAGTTGCAGCAGCGTGCCCGCACGCGGTTGTTCGTGCGCCGCGATCGCTATGGCCGCTTCTTCACCTGCCTGGCATTTGTGCCGCGCGAGCGTTTCAACACATCGGTGCGCGAGCGTATCGAAGCCATGCTGCTCGACGTGTTCCACGGCGAGAGCCTGGATTCCAACGTGCTGATGGGCGAATCCGCCTTGGCGCGTCTGCACGTCACCGTGCGTCCGCACTTGGGCGAACATCCGAAATTCAATGTGCAGGAACTGGAGGCGCGCCTGCAGCACATCGTGCGCAACTGGTACGACGGGTTGCGCGACAGCCTGATTGGCCAAGTGGGCGAGGCGCAAGGCGTGGCGTTGTTCAACCGCTTCGGCAAACTGTTGCCGGCGGGCTACATCGAAGATGTGGCGCCGGAACAAGCTGCGCTGGACGTGACCGCACTCACCACGCTCAAGAGCGACGATTCGATTCACCTGCATCTGTACGAAGACGCCCGCGACCAGAGCCTGCGTTTCAAGGTGATCCACGTCGGCGCGCCAATACCGCTGTCCGAAGCACTGCCGATGCTGGAAAACATGGGCGTGCGCATGCTGGCCGAGCATGTCTACACGTTGGAAAGCGAAGGCCGCACGCTCACCATCCACGACTTCGAGCTGAAGACAAAGCACTCGCTGAAGTTCGACCTGACGCATCTGCGCGATCGTTTCGAGCGCGGTTTCGAGGCACTGTGGCGCGGCCAGGCCGAAAGCGATGGCTTCAACAACCTCGTGCTGCTGGCGCAGGCCGACTGGCGTCAGGTCGCCATGCTGCGCGGCTACTGCAAGTACCTGCAGCAAGTTGGCATCGCGTTCTCGCAGAGCTACATGGAGGAGACGCTCAATCGTTATCCGGCGATTGCCGGGCTCCTGATTGAGCTGTTCGGCGCGAAGTTTGATCCGCGCCGCGAACTGCTTGGCGCTGCTGAGCTGGAAAAGGCCCAGGCCGATCTGCGCCGCGAGATGCAGGCGTTGATTCCGGTCGAGACTCAGAAGACCAAGCCGGAGCTGATCGAAGGGATCGTCAAGGCGCTGGCCGAGAAGCGCGACCAGCAGATCCACGAGCTGTGGCAGGCACTGAAGTCGCTGCTGGATGACGTCGCCAGCCTCGACGACGAGCGCATCGTGCTCAGCTTCATGAATACGATCCGCGCCACGTTGCGCACCAGCTTCTATCAGAAATGGGACGATGCGCATCGTCATTACATCAGCTTCAAGTTCGATTCGAAGCAGGTGCCGGACGCGCCCAAGCCGGTGCCGTATCGCGAGATCTTCGTGTACTCGCCACGCGTGGAAGGCGTGCATTTGCGCTTCGGCCCGGTGGCGCGTGGCGGTCTGCGCTGGTCGGATCGCCGTGAAGACTTCCGCACTGAAGTGCTGGGCCTGGTGAAGGCGCAGATGGTGAAGAACACCGTGATCGTGCCGGTGGGTTCGAAGGGCGGTTTCTTCGTCAAGCATCCGCCGGTGGGCGGCGATCGCGATGCACAGCTGGCGGAAGGCATTGCTTGCTATCGCCTGTTCATCAACGGGCTGCTCGACATCACCGACAACCTGGTGGAGGGCAAGGTGGTGGCACCGCACGATGTCGTGCGTCACGACGATGACGATCCGTATCTGGTGGTGGCGGCCGACAAGGGCACGGCTACGTTCTCGGATATCGCCAATGCGATCTCGATCGAACACGGCTTCTGGCTGGGCGATGCGTTCGCATCCGGCGGCTCGAATGGCTACGACCACAAGGGCATGGGCATCACCGCCAAGGGTGCGTGGGAATCGGTGAAGCGCCACTTCCGTGCACTGGGCCGCGACTGCCAGAGCGAAGATTTCACCTGCGTAGGTATCGGCGACATGTCGGGCGACGTGTTCGGCAACGGCATGCTGCTGTCGCGGCACATCCTCATGGTGGCCGCGTTCGATCATCGTCACATCTTCCTCGATCCCAAACCCGATACGGCCAAATCCTTCGTCGAGCGGGAACGCATGTTCAAGCTGCCGCGTTCGAGCTGGGATGACTACGACAAATCGCTGATCTCCACCGGCGGCGGAGTGTGGCCGCGCAGCGTGAAGTCGATTCCGATTTCGCCGGAAGTGCGTGCGGCCCTTGGCTTGCGAGCCGATGTGCAGCACATGGCGCCGAACGAATTGATGAGCGCCATTCTCAAGGCGCCGGTGGATCTGCTTTGGAACGGCGGCATCGGCACGTACGTGAAAGCGGCTAGCGAAACGCATGGCGACGTGGGCGATCGCGCCAACAACGCGCTGCGCATCAACGGCGCGGAACTGCGTTGCAAAACCGTGGGCGAGGGCGGCAATCTCGGCTTCACACAGAAGGGCCGCATCGAGGCTGCGCAGCATGGCGTGCTGCTCAATACCGACTTCATCGACAACTCCGCCGGTGTGGACACCTCCGACCACGAGGTGAACATCAAGATCCTGCTCAGCGATGCCGTGCAGCGCGGCGAGATGAGCGTCGATGATCGCAATCGCCAGCTTGCGGTCATGACGGATGAGGTCGGCGATCTAGTGCTGTGGGACAACTATCGCCAGAACCAAGCCATCACGCTGATGGAGCGTCAGTCGGTGAAGCGTCTTGGCTCGATGGCGCACTT
The DNA here is from genome assembly GCF_030160295.1 of Dyella acidisoli. GTDB lineage: Bacteria > Pseudomonadota > Gammaproteobacteria > Xanthomonadales > Rhodanobacteraceae > Dyella_B > Dyella_B acidisoli. The sequence goes on along the minus strand of NZ_BSOB01000062.1, from coordinate 3,196 downwards.
CATCCGCACGCTGGAAAGCGAAGGCTTGCTCGATCGCCAGGTGGAAAATCTGCCCAGCGAAGCGGAGCTTACGGATCGCAAGACGCGCGGCCAGGGCATGACGCGTCCTGAACTGTCAGTGCTGTTGTCGTACGACAAGATTCGTCTGTATCAGCAGCTATTGGATTCAGACGTGCCGGAAGATCCGTTCCTGTCGAAGGAACTGGTGCGTTATTTCCCGCGTCCGTTGCACGAGAAGTACGCCGCGCACATGCAGCGCCATCGCCTGAAACGCGAAATCATCGCCACCGCGGTAACCAACTCCACCCTCAACCGTATGGGCGCCACTTTCATGATGCGCATGCAGGAAGACACGGGGCAGGGACCGGCAGCGATCGCCAAGGCGTATACAGCAGTGCGCGAAATTCTTGGCGCGCGCGAGCTGTGGGCCGAGATCGAAGCGCAGGACAGCAAGGTCGCCGAGAGCACACAGGTCGATGCGATCATGCAGGTTTGGTCGCAGCTGCGGCATCTCACGCGCTGGCTGCTCAGCCGCCCGAGCGGCACGCTGGAAATCGCTGCCAACGTCGAGCGCTATCAGTCCGCGGTGGCCGAGCTCAGCGCCACGCTTCCCGACGTGCTGACACCGGCCGGCAAAGCCGACTTCGCCACCAGCCAGGAGAAATGGGAAGGCTTGGGCCTGCCCACTGATCTCGCACTGCGTCTGGCGAAGCTTCCGGAATTGCGCGCCATGCTCGACATGGTGGAAGTGGCGCGGCAGACCGGACAGCCGATCGCCAAGGTGGCCAATGTGTTCTTCGAACTCGGCCAGGCACTGGACCTGGAATGGCTGCGCGGCCAGATCGAAGCGTTGCCGGTCGAAGGCCATTGGCATGCACAGGCACGCGGCTCGCTGCTGGACGAACTCAGTCACCAGCATCGCGCGCTGGCGATCCAGGTGTTGGGGTTGACCGGTAGCAGCAGCGACGTGTCGCCGGTGCAGGCATGGCTCAACCGCGATGACGCCACGTTGAAGTACACCCGCAGCATGCTGGCGGAGATCCTCACGCAGAATGCGGATTACCCGATTGCTTCGGTGGCGGTGCGTCGTTTGGCGCAGTTGGCGCAGGTGCCAGTGACATAAGTGGTGTTCACTCTCGCCGAACATTGCTCCCTCCCCTACGTGCAGTAGGGGAGGGCTGGGGTGGGGTGAAGTCTTCAACCTCGCGGTGAGTTCAAGCTATACGGCAAGCTGACGCGACCCCACCCCAACCCTCCCCTGCACGCAGGGGAGGGAGCATGAGCCCAAGCATAGTCAGCTCACGCTACGTATCGTAAGCTCGATCGCCTAAGCAAACAGATGGATCTCAAGCCATGCGTCTTGCGTTCGTCGCCAGCGAAACCAACATTGCCCAGCAAGCGCGCCGCAAACTCGTGGAACGCTATGGCGACGTGCCCGCTGCCGATGCAGAGGTGATCGTCGCGCTTGGCGGCGACGGTTTCATGCTGCGCACCTTGCATGCTCATCGCGCAGTTGGCATACCGGTATATGGGATGAAGCTGGGACGCGTCGGTTTTCTGATGAACAAGCATCATCTGGATGAGCTCCCCGAACGCATCGCACGTGCCCACGCGGCGGAGCTATTTCCGTTGGAGATGGAAGCGATCGATGGCGATGGCCAAACGCGCAACGCCCTCGCTTTCAACGAAGTATCCCTGTTGCGGCAGACCAACCAGGCCGCGCACGTCGAAGTGAAGCTCAATGGCATTGTGAAGCTGCCGAACCTGGTGTGCGACGGCATCCTGGTGTCCACGCCCGCCGGCTCCACCGCCTATAACCTTTCCGCACACGGTCCGATTCTTCCGCTGGACGCCAACGTGCTGGCGCTTACGCCCATCAGTCCGTTTCGTCCACGCCGCTGGCGTGGCGCAATCCTGCCGCATCGCACGCTGGTGAGTCTGCGTGTACTCGATCCCGGCAAGCGCCCAGTCAGTGCCACCGCGGATTTTCTGGAAGTGCGCAACGTGCGCTCGGTGGAAGTGCGTCAGTCCCGTGAGCAGGGTGTTCGGCTGCTGTTTGATCCGGAGCACAATCTGGAGCAGCGCATCCTGGACGAACAATTCGCGCAGGACTGATGTCGGTTGGGGTTTGCACCCCAACCTACGCTTTTGCGCTAGATTGATCCTCATGGCACGCTCGACCAAAACCACTCAGGATTCCAACACCAACGGCGATAACCAGCTGGTCGTCGCCATTTCATCGCGCGCGTTGTTCGACCTTGGTGATAGCCATGCCTTGTTCGAACGGGAAGGGCTGGATGCCTACCGCGGTTTCCAGATCGAACACGAGGACGAGATTCTGCAACCTGGTGTGGCGTTTCCGCTGGTGCAGAAACTGCTGGGCCTCAACAAGCTCGCAGGTGACGTGCCACCGGTCGAGGTCATCCTGTTGTCGCGCAATTCGGGTGACACGGGGCTGCGCATTTTCAATTCCATCCAGCATTACGGGTTGGAGATCAGCCGTGCGGCATTCACTAGCGGTGCGCCGACGTCCGACTACATTGCACCGTTCAAGACGGATCTTTTTCTTTCAGCCAATGCCGAAGATGTTGGTCGTGCGTTGAAGGCGGGCGTGGCAGCCGCAACGATTCTGCCTTCCACTGCGCCGCCGCGTGCCAGCGAGCAGCTGCGTATCGCGTTCGATGGCGATGCGGTGATCTTCGGCGATGAAGGCGAACGTGTTTCGCGCGAAGAAGGTCTGGAAGCCTTTCATCGCAACGAAACCGAGCTGGCCGAACAGCCGCTGTCGGTTGGACCGTTCCGCGGTTTTCTTACCGCGGTGCATCGCCTTCAGGCGGCGTTTCCTGCAGAGAACTCCCCCATTCGCACCGCGTTGGTTACCGCGCGTTCCGCGCCTGCGCATAAGCGCGTGATTCTTACCTTGCGCCGCTGGGGTGTGCGCATCGACGAGGCGCTGTTTCTCGGTGGGCGCGACAAAGGGCCGTTCCTGGATGCTTTTGGCGCAGATATCTTTTTCGATGACTCGCCGGCGAATGTGGAATCTGCGCGCAAGCATGTCGCGACAGGGCATGTGCCGCATGGGGTAAGCAACCCGTAATTACATGGACTCGCCCCCGCGCTAAATAAGGCCTCATGGGCCAGCGGTGGAGAGTAAAACTATCCACCGTTCTGTAACGAGCGAGGGCGAGTCCATGAA
>NZ_BSOB01000061.1:663-292397 GCF_030160295.1 Dyella acidisoli | reverse complement strand
GGCACACCTTGCCACCTTGGTGAGGCCTCATACATAGATGCAGCCGGCATTCGGGGATGAAAAAAGCGGTTGACGAAGGGGGCGAGTCCATACATAGGCTGGGGACGCGTCACGCCTGCACAACTGGAACAACTTTCGCAGCTGCATGCATTACTGTTCGACATCTATGCGCGACCCCACTACATGGCGCAACGTGTCGCTTCAGTCATGAGCCAACGCATCATCCACCTTCTGCAGGACGACCATGCACCGAAACTGAGCGTACTCGTAGGCAGCGACAACAACATCATCGCGCTCGCCTCCGTGCTTGGCCTGCATTTCAAAATGCCAGGCTATGCCAATGATGATCCGCCGATAGGCGGAGCACTTGGCATTGAGCTGTGGCGTGATCACGCCGATGGTAAACAGTACGTGCGGGTGTTTTATCAGGCGCAAAGTTTGGTGCAATTGCGAGTATTACAGCCGAGCGGACAGCAATCACTTCCCGCGGCCATTACCCTGCACCTAACTGATTGCTCAGATGACCACAAAGGGCTTTGCCCTCTTGAAACAATAATTTCTCCGCTGCGCAAGATAGCTGCGCTTGCTCGATGAATGCTGAGATATTCCTCAACAGTCTGCTAATAATTCAGCACAAAGCGCGCGCAACAAAGCCGACCTCAATGCAACAACGAACCGAATAACGGTTCGCCGCATCTATCTACCGGTTCGGCGCATGCCACTGTAATACGCCCTGAAACCTTACCTATAGTCGTGAGCAACGCCGTTCGAGGCGTGGCAATAACACTCAGGGGCATTAAAACTGTATGGAGCACCGTCAAACGAAGGGGCGTCGCGCGCCGCGCATCGTTCGGCTGATGAGTATGGGATTGACCGTTATGCTGGTGGTGCTAGCCGCCTCGGGCGCCACATGGAACTTTCTGGCCGTCCGCCACGACCGCACGGCCAACCCGCCACCCGGCCACATCTATGACGCAAACGGCTATGCCATGCATTTATATTGCACAGGCACCGGTTCACCAACGCTGGTGCTTGAATCTGGGCACGGCGAGGACTTCACCGTTTGGGGCAAGGTACAGCCTGCCCTATCCCGTATTACACGCACGTGCTCCTATGACCGCGCCGGCTTTGGCTGGAGCGTCGCGCAGCCAGGCGAACGCGATGCAGTGCATATCGCCGATCAGCTGCACGCGTTGCTGATGAAGGCCAACATCGCCACGCCAATCGTGCTGATAGGCCATTCCGGCGGCGGGCTCTACGCACGCGTATATGCGTCGAAATTTCCCCAGGACGTCGCTGGTCTGGTGCTCGTCGATGCCTACACGCCGACGCCGTTGCCGGAACCTCCATTCGCCGTAGCACTGGATCACCACAGCAGCGCGGAATTCGCATTCGTCAAAACTACTGTGGCGCTAGGTATTGCGCGGTTGATGGGCGAATGCGACTCCATACCCGATGGGTTGGAAGCGTATGCAGGATGGATCAAAGCCAACGAGTGCTATTACCCTCAATTGGACGCATACGTGCGCGAGGATCGTGCCTTAGGTGATTCCCGCAAGGAGGGGGCTTATACCGGACCTTTCGGAAATCTGCCCATCTTGATCCTCTCGCAGGATACGAAGCGACCGATACCAGCCTTTCTTTCAAAGCGCGTCACACCGAAAGACTGGTTGTGGCAGGCCGATGCTCACGATAGGGAACAAGCAGCGTACCTTCAGCTTTCCACGCGGAGTCGCCGAGTCATTGCAGCGGGGAGCGGACACTACATCCACTACGACCGACCGGATGTGGTGATTGACGAAACGACCGCACTCATTCAGCAGGTCAGAAGCGACGATAGCTCCGTCGGGACTACGAAGTGAGTCCTTTCCGGAAAGTAAAGAACCAGCCACTCCGCAATATCTGATTCGAACGCGAATATGCTCGCACCGTGTAAAAGTGAAGACCTACATCTCCACATAGACTTGAACGATATTTACCTTGTTCTACATGTAGTCGCGAGGCGTGACTCTGCGGCGTCGCTGCGTTTTTTTGCTCGTCATCCCAGCGAAAGCTGGGATCCAGTGCCTTTGGGGCAGTAAAGACGCTGGATCCCAGCCTTCGCTGGGATGACGCCTGGGTGATTTGAAAAATCATGGCGACCTTGGAAACCACAAAGCAAAAAAAGCGGGTCAGTCAGCTGAAGTGGCAGCTATAAGTCGGACTTCAAAAGAGAACATCACATGCTCTTCTGGCCATGCAAGTTGTTAAAGACCGCGATAACCAACCATGCTATTACCAAAACCGCAACACCTATCATGGGGATACGCCCCGGGACACGTTCACAGTCCTTGCGACTCGGATAACGCCCAAAAGTCAAAACAAGTAGCGTAACTTTCCCAAGATGGAAGAGCGCAAAATCCCAAATCACCACCTCAAAAATTAATTTGACGGCTGATCTTATTGCACCTTCAATGACGTCGCGCATTGTCTATCTCTGGTGAATCCAAGTCTTGCAAAGACTGCGGAAAGTCGAAGGCGGACTGCCAATTTCCTCAAGTACTCGCGACTCTCCAAGGACTCAACGCCCAGGCAACTTTGCATCCAAGAAAGCAAAGATGTCCGCGTACTCAGCTGCCTCTGCACCAAGCGACTTTTGGATGCCATGTCCTCCATTAGCGTCAGTGCGAATCCACACCGGCCTTCCGCTAATGTCAGCAGCACGCAAGCGCGCAGTGAACTTACCGGTTTCCCAAGGAGCGACTCGGCTGTCGTTGAGGCCTACGTCCAACATCACGGCCGGATAGGCGGTGTGCGGATGGATCTGCTGATAAGGATCCATGGCCAGAATCCAGGGAAAATCCGAAGCCTTGCGCGGGTCGCCCATTTCGCCGATCTGGTTTGCACCGTTGGGAGCCTGCATCAGGCGCACCGGGTTAAGTATGCTGACCAGAAACACCGCGGCGCCAAAGTGGTCGGGGTAACCTGTTACCGCGCCACCGATCAACAGACCCCCGGCGCTGCCTGAGATCAACGCAGTGCGTTCTGGTCGGCTGTAGCCCAGTTCACTTAGCCGCGCCACACCGGCGACAAAATCTTCCACGCCTTTGTGCTTGTTCGGCCCCTTGCCGTCCTGATGCCATGCTTCGCCTTTTTCACCACCGCCACGAACGTGCGCGTAAGCAAAAATATTGCCTTGCTTGACCCACTCCAGCCGAGCAGGCTTGAACGACGGCACGATGGACAACCCGTAACTGCCGTAGCCGAACACAATGGCGCGATGACTGCCATCCAATGCAGCGTCCTTGCGGTGCAGGATCGTAAACGGCACATGCGTGCCATCTTTGCTGATCAACTCGGCCTCGGTCGCCTCGATCATGCTGTAATCGGCCGGACTGGCTTCGTCCTGATTGAGGCTATGCAAAGCACGCGTTGTCGGTTCGTAGCGCCAGGACTTCGGCGGCGTGGTCCAGCTGCGCAGTTCGAGCAGGAATCCATCCTCATTGTCGTCGGCATGGAATAGTGAGGCTGCACCAGACAGCGGCATCGGCACGGTTTCAACTTTGCCGCTGGCGTAGTCGATGCGACGGATGTCGTCGATGCCATTCTTTGACACTTTCACGTACAAAGCGTCGCGTGCCGGCGCAACCATCTGCGTGTCGTTAAGACTGACGCCGACAACGATTTCGTCGTCTTGCAACGGCAGGATGGAACGCGCGTCCTTGATCGAGGCATTGGGCCGCGACAGATCCAGGGCGAGCAGTTCGCCGTTGGAACGTCCACGGCTAGAAACGAGATAAAGCGTGTCGCCGTGGATGGCGGCCTCCTGCACTTCGTCGTTGTCATCGGCGATGCAGTGCCAGGTTGCATCAGGCTTTACCGCATCGGATCGCAGTGCCACGCAGTAGCGCTGCTCAGCCTGCGCACTGAGCGCCTCACCCAATACCCAGCGCGAATCAGTGGAAAATTCGATAACCGGAAAATGGTTGGCTGGAATGGCGAACGACGGATTGGCGCCCTGCCCCGTACCTGCTCGCAACAATATGGGATCCTGAGTCGACAACTTGCCCAATGGATGGAAGCGTGAGCGCATATCCTGCAGCGGATCGCCACCGGTGCGCTGCTCAGGCGGCGCCAGTTGGGTGTAAGTGAAACCGCTGCCATCCGGCAGCCACTGAACGGGGAACTCGCCCCATACCGGTTCAACTGCGTCACCGGTGGGCTTGCCGCTCTTGACGTCCAGCACTTCCACGCGGGTGATCTCGTTGCCACCGTGATCAATGTTCACCGCCACCTTGCTGCCATCCGGCGAAGGCTTGAACACGGTGATCGAAGCATGACCACTATCGCCCTTAAGTGTCGCCGGATCGAGCAACACTCGCTCGGAGCCATCCAACTCGCGCACCATCAACGTTCCATTGCCTTGCGCCGCTTGGCGGATGAAAAACAACCTCCCACCGACATGGCGCTGGTTGCGATAGACCACGGTCGCAGCACTTACCTTTTGCAGCGCTTGCTGCCATGACTTCAACGTGGGCAGCGCGTCGAGCTTGGCGCGTGTGTCGTCGCCTTGAGCAGCAAGCCATTGCTGAAATTCGGTGTTGTGCTCACCCTCCATCCAGCGATAGGGATCGTGCAGAGTGGCACCGAAAACATGGTCGACAACATCAACCGTTCGTGCTGATGGTGGCCCGTCGGTCTGTGCAGCGAGCGCAGGCAGCGTACAAAGCGTCAATGCACAAGCCGCAGCGACAAGGCATGGCAAAAGGCGCCGGCGGCGCGAATAGAAAGTGCACGACATGACGATATCCTTAAGGTACGTGAAAGAATGTCTTGGGGCGTATCCCTTTGCGGCATACAGCAGCGAGACACCCCTGAATCCATTTGCGCGGAAGGCGGAAATAACCGCCTCAGAAATAGCCCTACCTTTCTCACTCTTCCGTGTTGGTTGCCACATACCCTCTCCGGTCAATGGAACCCGCTTTACGAACTTTGTGTGGCTTCTGCTTTGGAAACAGGCATAAACAGCGACCGCTTCGTTTTCACCGTCGCACCTTATCCGCGACCAGTCTTTGCGGCATTAAATTCACATTTGCTTCACACATTCAGATCGGTGCACTTTTTCTTCCGAGTTGAAAACAACGAGGTGAGGCGAGTCCGCAAACCCAGGTTGATTGTCAGCAAGGTGCACGTGGCAGAATTGGCGCCCCATCTTGTCCATCTGATCAGCGGAGGGCAATAGGAAAGAAGCCATCCTTCGCAACAAACTTTGCACCTAATTTAAGTTCGGCTTTCGCTACCCCACTTCCCGTTCGGGTTAACAAGCTTTAGTTACCTCCGGACCCTCTCTTCTTGAGAAAAAAAATCGCGTTGACTTATTCACGCCTGTCTCGCTGCGCCGTTCAACAGATGACAGCCAGTAAGTCCTATCTCCGATATATCGCTGGCTATCGCGCGTAGCACTGCACACACCACCTCAGCATCATCTTCATTTCGACGAGGAAACCATGCCGTACATCATTCAAGAAGCACCAGGCCCCGCACCTGTTCTTTTGGTCGGCGAACGCTACTGGGGAAACGCGCCGGAAATCGATTTCGGCGGCATGACCAGTTGCATCGCGTTGGTGGAACAAAATCCGGATGATCCTCAAGCAGTTCGGGCGATCCACTTATCCGTGGTCAGTCAGGACGGCACGCCCGTCTACGATCCGGACTCCAACGTCGCCGGGCAGATCAACGCCATCATGCAGGCACAGGGAAATTTTCGCGCTTGCCTGGGGCGCATAGATTTCTGGCAAAACAACCAATCGGTGCAAGTGCAAGACTTTTTCACCGCGCTGATGCAGAACCTGGACATCCTTACCTGGGTGCAATTGCCGGACGGCAATCTCAGTGCAAGGTGGAACAACAACACCATCCAATACAACGCGCAGGGCAGCGGTTGGATGGACGTTCCGTATGTCTAATAGGCCTGTGTAGCGCTGGTTGCGCCATACACAGTTCCCTGCTCTGCTTACAGGGAATAGTCAGAGTGGTGTTGCACGCGCTTGCCACACAACTTGAACTCACCGCAAGCCCACTTCCCCACCGCCTCTTCCAGCTTGCCGGAGGAGAAAAGAAAAACAGAGGTGACGAATATGGCCGGACCCAATGGCATAACCATCAGCATCCCACCAAGTGGTCCGCAGCCACCATCGGCGACGATTGGTGTTGTTGTTGAAAATACGGCTAATGGCACAGTCAATGGCTGGGAACTCAAGGAGTTCATCGACCTGGATGAAGACAGGAGCAACCTGGAAGTATTCCAGGTTGCTGAAAGCATCGTCTCGGACTGGCTACCCGCACAGCTCGGCAATGATGAGCATCGCGTTGACATGCATATCCTGTCCACCAGTGCGATCGCCTTCAACAAAATGAAGATGGACGGGACAGAATACCGATGCGTCTACACGCAAGTCTTCAAGAAGCGCCAAGTGGACGGTGACGAATCCGAGCCCGTCAACAACTCCGGATTCGACATCGTGCACACCGTCAAATATCAAAGCGGCGAATGGCAATACTTCAGCATCAAAACCGGTGCGGGTGTCCTTAGCTTCGCGGCCGGCACAGGAACCGTCCGCTACCCGTCCGCAGGCTGGGCAAGGGTTCCGATTTGATCGGCGAAACGAGAAAAAAACGAGGGGATAGCTCAGCCTCCCCCCTCCTTTTTTACATAGCCAGCTTCAGTGAGACTTGCCGGACGCATTCGCCAACGGCGGCCCAGATAACTCGGCCTCAATTGATATGTCGATCAGGTCACTTAAGCGCCGATGCAGGCGTCAGATCGGTCGCGATCCGCCGGTCAAGTTCAACGATCATGGCGTGCCAGTCTGCACTGTAAAGAATGACGAGGTCACGACGTCCCTCCGATTTTGAATAGCGCAACGATTTGGAGCCCAATCCCCAACCGAAGAATACGGAACGTGTCCGGATAAGATGTCGTAGCCAGCTAACAAACCTCTATCACCCCCAGATTCTTTCGTCTCGACGACCGTCACTTCAGCAAGTGATCAAAGCTTCCTTTTTTGAAGGCCGACTCGACGTAATAGATGGTCTTTTGATATATGCCCATCTGCATGTCATCAAACTCTTCTTCGTGCTTTTCGTCGTATTTCGGATGTGTATCATCGTGATAAGGTAATCTTAGCCTAGCCTTCTTCTTTTCGATAACCACAAGGTCGACAAGGTCACTCGCTTCTCCTTCGCTGAGAAAGATAGGAGGCTGAACATGCTCGCTGGGGAATGCATCCATCAACGATGTGTAGCCTTCCTTGTGAACAATTCCAGCTATCTCGTGGACTAGCTCGGCTGGCATGAGCACTTGTCTTTTGATCATCTGAGCGACCGTCTCGCAGCCAAGCCTGCTTAGCCGCCCACTTTCTCAAAGCCGATGCCAGTGATGTCGGACTTCTTCATCAACAACTCCAATTCCGCCTTAGCCTCATCGTTCAGATAGATCGAACCGCGCATGAGCGGATCAATGAAGACCACGGGTTCAGCCGGAAGCTCCGAGCCATCAAACACTGCTTTCGCAATGGTGCCCTCCGGATATTTCTCAGAGCGGCTTTCATCTACACACCGCACGACGTGCGTGACGTTGTAGTAATACTCAACGTCGCCATCCACATCAATCTCCAAGATTTGACCAAACTTCCGCAAGAAGCCGCCCAATGCGTCGCGCACCTTGCCGTTGAACACGATACCCGGTGCCGTGAACGGGCTGACATCCGCCCTTGGCTTCTGTTTCTTCTTGCCCTTCTCCACTTTCACGGTGAGCTTCGGCCGCCTGGTCCACTGAAGCGTCGAACCGTCTCCCCCAAATTGTTTTTGGAATTGAGGGTTTTGCATGTCTTCCGCGGTTCTGACCAGCGGAGCGACATCGTTCATCCGAGGATGGATGATCTCCCAAACATTCATCACAAAACCTCTCACTTATAGGGAAAGACGCCAGCGACCAGCTCTTGCTTCATAGTCTTCAATGCCGTGCGGCCGATCTTGTCATCTGTCGCATTGATCTGTGCTGCGCGGTCCAGGCGACGAAAGACTTGGTAGTGATAGACCGTGGTGTGCAGTTCCGAATGCTTGACCGCGTTCGGCAGACTAGGTACCTCCGACTTTCGATAACGCGGCAGATACACCCCATTGTCTGCGTCGTTGATGCCGATTCCCCAGCCAAAGAGCAGGTCTCGAGAACCTGCCGCCTCCTCGTCACGGCTGGGGACGATATGGTGGGTAGCCACGTTCGCCTTGACGGTCGCCTCGGGGCGAGCATCACCGGCTTCTGTCATATTCTCGCGGAGAAGTTTGGAGTGCGCGGAATTGCGCCGACTTACCACGTCCGCCAGCAAGGCAGCCATGAACTGCTCTTTGACTCGTGGCGGAAGGGTGTAGCCGTTCGAGTAGCAAACACGCTCTCGTTCTTCTTGCTGGCTCAGCCGGTTTTCAAGCTCGTAAGAGAGACTTCCCTTGACGCGTTTGCTAGCCTGAACCCTTGTTCGCGTCGTGATTGACGAGGGCTGATTGCCAGCGTTTGTCGTTGGTGTCTGCGATGAAGTCATCTTCATTTCGTCCTTGCAGATGACCGGCCATGTAGTCTCCTGAAGCCGATCGGCGCGAGCCGGTGACGCGCCGATTTCCCTGATCTGTTACAGCCCGCCCGTGAGCAATAACCTACCGCCCATCTGCCGGTCCTTGCCTGCACTCGGTCAACCACGGCAGTGGGGATTAACTATCTCCGTCGCGTTTACTTACCGGCCCTACCAGTCCCGTTTATTGCTAAAGCGACCAGACGCCGCAGCCCATCCCGAAATTTGGCAAAACTAGGAGATAGATTGTTATCAATATTCATATTTGGTCCGACTCGTTCAGCCCATTCGTGCTTGATTTGACCAGGCAGAGGCCAGCCCACATTCTTTACAGCCGCACTCCCTCCTGGGTAAAGCACATCGGCCAACAACTCCCACGTCCCACAAACCGCGTCTTGCTTATACCGATCGAGCACGTCGCGCTTGGCCTTAGGGTATGCAGTCAACAATGCCTGCCGATCCCCAAGAAGCCACGCTTCAATTTCTTCGATTGCTAAGCGGAACATGGTGACCGGCGCGGGATCACAGCGACCGAATACATCCTTAAGTTCTTGAAGGAATGCCTTGCAATCACGCTGATCTGTGTCCAGCACAACTAGGACCGCGTCTATGCCGGGAGTTTTTCCGTAGCCGACAAGCAATCTTGGCAATTGATCCAACAATGCCCGTTTTGCTGGATCGGCCCTGTTCGACAATCCTTCCGGCAAACGCCCAATGCCTTTATAGGCGTGAATACGCCAAGTATGAGGCTCGCCAAATGACCCGATTACTTTGGGAAGAAGCGACTCAATCAACTTAGCGCCAGATGCGTCTTCCACGAGAACCTCGATGTGCATGCTTACCTCGCATCAAGGTAGTTGCTGTACCAAAGTCCACCCAACGGCAGTCCTTCATCCACCAGATTTCGCACCAGTTCGATGTCCGACACGCGGTGGATTGTCGAGAAGCCGTCGCCGCCCTTCTCCAGAATCCAAACCTCATTCGGTGCTAGCGCGTCTACAAAATACGGTTGGTGTGTAGTCACAAAAATCTGGGGAGCATTCTTCTTACCCGTGGCATGAGTTCGTAGTTCGCTTGCCAACGAATCGAGCAGACGGTGATACAACCCGTTCTCCGGCTCCTCGATGCAAATGAAGGGCGGAGGGTCGGGGTCTTCCATCAAGAGCAGATAAGCAAAGATCTTAAGGGTGCCATCGGACATCTGCGAAGCGTAAAAAGGATCTTTAAATGCTCCGTCATTGAACTGCAAAAGCACACGCTTGTCTTGTGTCACTGTTGTATTGATACTTTGCACGCCGGGGATCTTGGAGGCGATGCGCTGCAAGATCATGTTGAAACGATCCTTGTGTTCCCGCTCCATGTATTGCACGACATTACCGATGTTATCTCCATGCACGTTTAGATGCCGTTGCGCGCCAGCCGAGGGGATGGAACGAGCAGCATCTGGGTGAAAGTACGATAGATACCAGCCTTTAAGAAAATTGCGAAAGCGCTCTATGCGTGGATGCTCCTTTAGTGTCCCCAGTGTTGCGATACCCAGCTGTCGAAGATCGGTAAGCTCTACAGGCGTCTGCGAACGATCCTCCTCGCCACCTTCTACCTCAACAGCATCTTCACCAGCCCATACCTTTCCAGTCCCTCTGTGAAGGCGCAGAAATGGATAAGGGCGCCCATGTTTCTGCCCTTTTCGGCGCTGCTTCAAAACCTCAGACTCTACGAAAGGTCGGCCGCTATCATCCAAATTGATAGCCAATTCGTAAGTGATGGGGCGCTCCCCGGGCGCTTCTCGATAGTAGATATCGAACTGAATCGGATCATTAGTGCCCAGCGAACGCATGCGTTCGAAACCGCCGCGCTGCTTTGCGTCACAGGCCGCTTCCACATCAGTGTTCAGACAATCGGCGACAAAGCCAAATGCATCGAACAAAGTGCTCTTGCCGACGCCGTTCTTACCGATCACGACTGTAAACGGCGTCAAGGGCGCACCTTTCTGGTCGGTGGAGAGCTTGCCCAATGTCACATCGAGCAATGCCCGGTAATTACGCACGCGAAAGCCTTCGATCAGTGCCATACCAAGTCCCATACCGCTAGTTTCGATTAGCCGCCATTATTACGTATCCTTGGAGACTTTCATTGCTTTACCCTCGAAATGGTCGGCAACTTTCACAGTGACGCGTCCGTTAGCCAGTTTTAGGTATACATAGAACTAGGCATTGCAACAACGGAGCTGATTGGGCACCCTCGTTTCTGGCTCAAAACCAGCAACCTAGTCGGGAATGCGGTGTTGTTCGATCCATCTGTGGATCGAACTCCACTGCGTAAGAAGCTCCAAGACCAGCCTTCGGCTGTCCAAATTTGTTCCAGACAAATTTGTCGAACCGTATGGGTTCTCATCAAAGCCACTCTCTCCGCCACCCAATAAAAAAGCGCCCACATGGGGCGCTTTTTTATTGGGTGGCGGAGAGAGTGGGATTCGAACCCACGGTAGGCTTACACCTACGGCAGTTTTCAAGACTGCTGCCTTAAACCACTCGGCCATCTCTCCGTTGTACTTTCCAAGCAAGTGCGCGTTGCGCACCTCTACGGCAGTTTGACTCCGGGCATCCTGCCCTCCGCCCCTTCGGGGCCATCGGCTTCGCCGATGTTCGCTTCGGCTTCCTGCCTTCGCGTCAAGACTGCTGCCTTAAGCCACTCAGCCATCTCTCTGTGTTTTGTAGCGAGTCCAGTGTCTCAGACACTTAAGAAGTCGCTGGGCCCCGGCCTTCGCCGGGGTGACGAATCTGTGTGTGCAGACTCGTTTGTAAGGCCGCCAATCCTATCAGGAATCGCGTGCTTGCGGGCCATGTCGCCCCTTCTTCGACAGCGACACCAGCGCCCAAACCATGATCCCAACCGGAATCAACGCACCTAGCAGCGGAAACAACGTGGCGGGATAGCGCAACACCATCGGCAATAGCTGCGTGGCTGTTGCGAAGGCGATGATCCACAAACGCCAGCTGCGGCGCTTACGGGCGATCCAGAAACTGGCCAGCACCAACACGAGGGCGATGATGCTGAAAACCAGATCGACCGTAGGGATCTGCCACACGCTGGCAAAACTCAAGCGCGTGCCGATCACAGAGGCGAGCACGATCATAAGGAAGTAGCTGGAGTAGAACTCCACCTTGTCCCATGAGCGGCTCGCCGGTGTGGTCACGCAATTTTCTCCGCGCCTGCCATGTAGGGGCGCAGTGCTTCGGGCACGGTGATGGAGCCGTCGGCGTTCTGGTAGTTCTCCATCACGGCGATCAGGGTACGACCGATGGCGAGGCCGGAGCCGTTGAGGGTGTGCACCAGTTCCGGCTTGTTGGTTTCCGGGTTGCGTACGCGGGCTTGCATGCGGCGCGACTGGAAATCGGTGCAGTTGGAGCAGCTGGAGATTTCGCGGTAGGTGTTTTGGCTGGGTAGCCACACTTCCAGGTCGTAGGTCTTGGCGGCGCTGAAGCCCATGTCGCCGGTGCATAGCAGCACTTTGCGATACGGAAGTTCCAGTTTCTGCAGCACTTTTTCGGCGTGGCCGACCATTTCTTCGAGTTGCGCGTAGGAATGCTCGGCACGCGCGATCTGCACCATTTCCACCTTTTCGAATTGGTGCTGGCGGATCATGCCGCGCACGTCGCGACCGTAGCTGCCGGCTTCCGCGCGGAAGCACGGTGTGTGTGCGGTAAGGCGCAGTGGCAGTGCATCGGCGTCTTGAATGGTGTCGCGCACGAGGTTGGTCAGTGACACTTCCGCCGTGGGAATCAGGTAGCGCTTGGTCTCACCTACTTGCGTGGCGAACAGGTCTTCTTCGAACTTGGGCAACTGACCGGTGCCTTGCATGGTGTCGGCGTTCACCAGCAGCGGCACGTTGCATTCCAAGTACGCATGTTCGCGGGTGTGCAGGTCGAGCATGAATTGCGCGAGTGCGCGATGCAGCTGCGCGAGTTGGCCGCGCATGACGGTGAAGCGTGCGCCGGAAAGCTTGGCGCCGGTTTCGCCATCCAGCCAGCCGTGGCGTTCGCCGAGATCGACGTGGTCTTTCACCGCGAAATCGAAACCACGGGGCGTGCCCCAGCGAATGATTTCCTGGTTGTGGTTTTCGTCGCTGCCCAGCGGCACGGATTCGTGCGGCACGTTGGGAATGCCCAGTGCGATGTCCGCCAGCTTGGCTTGCACGTCGGCCAGGGCGTGTTCGTTGGCTTTGAGCTTGTCGCCGATGCCGGCGACTTCGGCCATCAGCGGTGCGACGTCTTCACCCCTGGCTTTGGCCTGGCCGATGGCTTTGGAGCGGGTGTTGCGCAGGTTTTGCAGTTCCTGCGTCTCGGTGGAGAGCTGCTTGCGTTGGCTTTCCAGCGCCTCCACGGCGATCACGTCGAGCGTGTAGCCTCGGGTTTCCTTCAGGCGCGCGGCGGTTTCGGCCAGGCGCGTACGCAGCAGTGCAGGGTCCAGCATGTTCGGATCCGGGAGTGTGGCAAGAACTCGGGATTATCGCTGTCGGGCCGCCGCGGTCGCAACGCGGCGGCCTCTTGCCGGCTATCGGCTCAGGCAGGCTTGCGCTCCCCGCGCCCGATCCACCAGGCCATGACGGCGCCGGCCAGCAACCAGCCGATCAGTTGCGTGAACAGCGCGGCCCAGGTCAACGCATCGGGAAAGCGGTACCAGTTCCAATAGGGCACCAGGGTGCTGAGCCAAGCGAACAGGGCTGCCGCCACCGCTATCCTCAAGCGCTGGCTAAAGCTGAAGGCGGCCAGCCCCATGACGAAGGCCAACATCAGTGAAGCCAGGGTATCCGAGGCCCATTGGCGCGGAAGTTGGCGGTGCATGTCGGTCATGTCGTCGCCTTGCGGCAGGTAGACCACCCATGCATAGGGCGAGGTGCTCGACTTTTTCGCATAGGCCTCACGCGCAACCGGGTTGTTCCATTGCTTGGGGTCGAAGCTGGGCAGGATGTAGACGCCGGGTGTGGTGCCCAGGCCTTCGTGCAAGGTGCTTAGCACGATGTCTTCGTTTGCAGGTTGGTGGATGCCGGGGTTGCCCAGTCCTAGGAACATGTGGGCGATCGCGCCCCAGATGAACATCACGATGCCGCCGAGAATGGCTGCGATGAGGATGCGCATGGTGGTGCCCTCCCCTTTGAGGATGGTGAAGGGGAATCTAGGCGGTGTTTGGGTGGAGTGCAAATGGCTGGGATGCTCCGTCCACGATGATGGCGGGCACTGCCTCACCGTCATTCCGGCGAAGGCCGGAATCCGGTACGAACATGATGTGCGTAGCACTCAACATAAAAAGTTAGGAGTGCTTTGTGGATTCCGGCCTTCGCCGGAATGACGGTGAGGTGATGACAGGTATTGTCGCGAGGTTGTCCCCTCACCCCAACCCTCTCCCCGAAGGGGAGAGGGAGAAAGGGCGCTACTTTCTGCGCGCTTGTTTCCTCGCCTCGCGCAACGCCAACAGCTTTTCGCGCAGCTTCAATTCCAAGCCACGCTCCACCGGTTCGTAGAACTCGGTGCCGGCCAACGCATCCGGCAAACATTGTTGATCGAGTGCGATACCGCCTTCAGCGTCGTGGTCGTATTGATAGCCCTTGCCGTAGCCCATGCCTTTCATCAACCGCGTGGGTGCATTACGCAGATGCATGGGCACTTCCAGTGTGCCGGTTTGGCCGACCACTTCGCGCGCTTTGTTGTAGGCCATGTATGCGGCGTTGCTCTTGGGCGCAATTGCCAGCCAGATGGCGAGTTGTGCCAGGCCTAGTTCGCCTTCGGGGCTGCCGAGGCGTTCGTAGGTGTCCCACGCATCCAATGCCATGCGCCACGCACGTGGTTCGGCTAGGCCGACGTCTTCCACCGCCATGCGTGTCATGCGGCGTGCGAGATAGAGTGGATCGCAGCCGCCGTCGAGCATGCGCGTCAGCCAGTACACGGCAGCGTCGGGGTCGGAGGAGCGCACGGATTTATGCAGTGCGGAGATTTGGTCGTAGAACTGCTCGCCGCCTTTGTCGAAGCGACGTGTGCGATCGGCCAGCACTTGTTCGAGTGTGGTTTCGTCGATCATATGGCCATCGGCCAGTTCCGCGGCGATTTCCAGCAGTGTGAGCGCACGGCGCACGTCGCCATCGGCGGCTTGGGCGATCAGGCGCAAGGCGGAATCGGCGACTTCGAGTTGTAAGGCGCCTAAGCCGCGTTCGGTATCTGCAAGTGCGCGTTGCAAGGCGGCGACGATGTCGTCTACCGAAACAGCATCCAGCACATGCACGCGACAGCGCGAAAGCAATGCGGAGTTCAACTCGAACGATGGGTTTTCGGTGGTAGCGCCGACGAAGATGATCACGCCGCGCTCGATGTGTGGCAGGAACGCGTCCTGCTGCGCTTTGTTGAAGCGGTGCACTTCGTCGACGAACAACACCGTGCGTCTGCCCTGCGCAAAATTGACTTCGGCTTCGGCCAGCGATTTGCGTACATCCGGCAGGCCGGAAAGCACGGCGGAAATGGCGCGGAAGTCTGCATCGGCGTAGCGCGCCACCAATAGCGCCAGCGTGGTCTTGCCGCAGCCCGGAGGCCCCCATAGCACCATCGAGTGCACACGGCCGGCTTCCAGTGCACGCCGCAGTGCCTTGCCCGGCGCAAGCAGGCGTTGCTGGCCGACGATTTCGTCGAGGGTGCGCGGACGCATGCGCTCGGCCAGGGGCTTGAGTTCTTCCGCGTCGTTGCCGAACAGTTGCGGGGTGCTGTGTACGTCGCGTGGATCCATCGGGGGATGATAGGACATTCGGTGCAATGTCCTCCCGCGGAGAACGTCCGAAGGACGGCTCCGAAGGAGATCACCCAGCGTTTTGAGGCGCTAAGGAAGTCACTGGGCCCCGGCCTTCGCCGGGGCGACGATTTCTTCGGAACATCCCTTGCTGTTCGGAGAGCTGGCCGATTATTATCTCAAAATCATTTATTGCGCTAATGGGGCATAGCTTAGATCAGGCTTAATTTCGCCTAATTCAGAAGCCCTCTTTATTACACGAATAATGCAAAGCTTAGATCAACCTTAGCGTATTTACTTTCGCATTATCCAATGCGTCAATTTAATGTAATTGTTACTGAAATGTCATAGAGCGTCTTTACGGTGTCGGACTTTGTTCACCCAGCCGATACCGGAAAAAAACAATGACGCCATCGACACATGCGCTGTACCGCCGCTCGCCGATTTATCTTGCACTGGGTGTTGCGCTGAGCATCGCCGCCCCCGTCCACGCCCAGGATGTGGCGAATAACGGCAATACCGCAGTTAGCGGTCCCAGCGCCGTCGATAATACGAATACGGACGACACTACGTCTTCGAAAAATGCCAAAACCCTGGCCGGCATGCAGGTAACGGCTAACACGGCGGTAAGCGCCATTGCCCCGACTCAAGGTTCGACGATTGCCACACAGCCGCAATCGATCATCGGCAGCAAGTTCATCCAGGAAAACATCCCACCCACCGGCGATTACACCGACGTTGCCGCCATCGCGCCCAGCGTTTACACCGTGACGCCGAACGGCGCCGGCTTGATGGAAGCGGCGGTGGTTTCCATTCGCGGCTTCCAGGATGGTCAGTACAACGTGACGTTCGATGGCATTCCGTGGATGGACTCCAACGACTTCACGCACCATTCCACCTCGTACTTCACCAATCAGGAAACCAGCAGCGTGGTGGTCGATCGCGGCCCCGGTACGGCCAGCACGCTGGGTAATGCCACGTTCGGCGGCACCATCGGGGTGGAGTCGATCAATCCGAAGGATCAGTTCAACATCAACCCGTACATCAGCTTTGGCAGCTGGGATACCGCCGTGGAAGGTGCACGCATCGATACGGGCAAATTCACTAGCAGCGGCACCAGCGCGGTGATCAATTTGCAGAACGGCGAGTCGGACGGCTATCTCACCTATGCCGGTCAGCGCCGCCAGAGCGTGTTCGCCAAGGTTGTGCAACCGCTGGGCGAAAACACCACGCTGACTTTCGCCGCCATGTGGAACAAGCTCAACCAGTACGTGCCGTTCGGCGCCACCAAGGCGCAGATCGCACAGTACGGTATCAATTACGCGTTGAACAACGACCCGACCAGCCAGGCCTACTACCGCTACAACGAGGACAAGATCAACACGAACATGGCCTATATCGGCCTGCATTCGGAGTTCTCGGGCTGGACGATCGACAACAAGACTTACACCTACGGCTATAACCACTTCGGCTTCAACGGTGAAGATCCGAATGGCGAAACGCCCAACGGCACCGCCTATAGCCTCACTGACGTACCCGGCCAGCACATGCGCAACACGAACCGTTCGTGGGGCGACATCTTCCGCCTGGGCAAGGAAATCGGTCCGGGTGAACTACGCACCGGCGTGTGGTACGACCATCAGGACGACATCCGCTGGCTCTATGAATTCGACGACACGCTCAATGAGCTGAATCCCGTGGTGAATCCGGGTGCGTCGACGCTGCAGTTGGCTTCGGCGGATCGCCGAATGAATGACTCGCTGGTCACGATCCAGCCGTTTGTCGAATACCAGTGGAACATCACTGACAACGCCTATTTCGTGGGTGGCGTGAAGTACAACAACTTCAAGCGCAGTATCGACGCTCCGGTGAACCAGAAGACGGGAACCCCGCTGACTTATTCCAAGGACTGGAACGCCACTCTGCCATCGGCAGCGTTCCATTATGCGTTCAGCTCGAACTGGACCGCCTACGCCCAGTGGGCCAAGGGCTACCTGGCGCCCAACCTCAATCTGCTTTATGTGCCCAATCCCGCGGTTTCCGATAGCGCAGTGGCACCGGAAAAGACCACCAACATCCAGCTCGGCACGACCTGGAGCAGTGATCGCCTGACGCTGTCGGGTGACATCTACAAGATCAACTTCAACAACTTCGTCCAGAGCCATAAGGTCGGTGGTATCAGCGAGTTCTACAACGGTGGCGGTGTGCACTACAAAGGCATCGAGCTCGAAGGCACCTACATGCTGGGCGCTGGTTTCAGCGTTTACGCCAATGGCTCGCTCAACCGTGCGATGCAGACCACCGATGGTGCGTGGAACGCGAATACACCGCACAAGACTGCTGCGCTGGGCTTCATTTACAACAACGGCCCCATCTACGCATCGCTGGTCGACAAATTCGTCGGCAAAACCTATTACACGGCCAACGCGGAAGATGACACGCCGATCGGTGGCTATGCGGTGACCAACTTTGCCGCCAGCTATACGTTCGATCCGCATATCACCGATGTAAAGGACTTCAAGATCGGCGTGCAGATCAACAACCTGTTCAACAACACGACCATCAACGCGTTGGCGGGTACCACCGGTGGTGCTGGCACACCACTGTACTTCACCATCCCGGCCCGCAACTTCAACTTCACCGTTTCGGCGGATCTGTTCTGATGAAACGTTTCGCGCTGTTGTTGCCTCTGCTTCTGATCGGCCAGCCCGCACTGGCCGACAACGGCATCCCCGCCGTTGTTGAAGTGTCGAACCTGCTGCCGCCTCCGCCGGCAGCAGGTTCGGCTGCGGCTCAGCACGATCTGAACATCGTGCTGGTCACGCAAGCATCACGCAGCACGCAGGACATGGCGGCGGCCAAAGCGGACACGGAGCGTTCCGTGTTCCGCTTTGCTGATGTGCTTGGCTCATCCATGCAGCCGGCTGCTCTGCCGAAAACTGCTGCCTTCTTCGAGCGCGTTGCCACGCTCGACAAGGCTTCGGTGAAAACCGCCAAGCTGTATTGGAAAAGACCGCGCCCCTCGGTGGTATCGGACCAAGTGCATCCCTTATCCAAGGAAAAACCGGACGATTGGAGCTATCCCAGCGGACACGCCACGTTCGGCTACAGCGCAGCTGTGCTGTTGGCCAACATGCTGCCGGAAAAGCGTGTGGAGATTTTTGCGCGTGCCGATCTCTATGCGCAGCATCGCATCGTGATGGGTGCGCATTTTCCGACGGATTTGGAAGCTGGCAAGTTGGCGGGCACGGTGATTGCGGCGCAGATTCTTCGTGATCCGCAGTGGCAAAGTGATTACAACGCTGCACGTGATGAGTTGCGGCGCGTGTTGGGGTTGTCGGCTACACCCAATGCCAAGCCGGTGGTAGCGGCGCCAGTGCTGCAAAATCCGTAGGAAAGAAGGTGCCCCTCTCCCTTCGGGAGAGGGGTTGGGGTGAGGGTACGATCAGCGCGCGATCACAACGACTTGCGCGAGAGATTACTATCACGCTTCGCCCGAACCCTCACCCGCCTCTCGGCACCCTCTCCCGGCGGGAGAGGGATTCACTCAGGATGTTTCGAAGCAGCGTTGGGGTTTACACCCCAACCTAAGCCTGCTGCCGCACGGAAAAATGGCGGTAAATCGCATAGCCCAGGCCGACCACGCCAGTGAGCGCTGCAGGCACGAGCAACACCCGTTCCTGGATATACGTAAAACCCAGTGCCCCCAGCGTGGCACCGAGAATGAAATTGCCTGCTACTAGCAGGCAGACGTGGATGCGAAGCATATCCACCTTCAAGCCACGCAAGCGTTGGCCGAGATACATGCCCAGATCCGTGAAGATGCCCGACAGATGCGTGGTGCGCAGCGTCGCGCCGCTATACGTGCTCACCATCGCGTTCTGCAAACCACACGCGGCTGATGCCAGATAGAGGCCCAAATCGCTACCGCCGTGAATCAAGGGCATGGCGGAAAACAGCAGCGCCGATTCGATCATCAGCACTACGCCGTAACGGCGACCGAGCTGCAGCGTGCGTTGCTCCACGATGAAGCCGCTGATCATCGCGCCGATCAGGAACGCCGCAATGGTCGTCGCCCAATGCAAGGCTTCCGACGCATCGCCGTGCGCGATCGAGATACCAAGCACGGTGCTGGTGCCGGTGAGGTGCGTCACCGGCTGATGACGAAAACACAGATAACCGACCGCGTTGATGCATCCGGCAGCCAGCGCGAGCAGGCCGCCGCCGATCCATGCCCAACGCGGCAGTTGGCGGATCACGTTGCGCGCTTTAGTTCTTCAGCGGCTGCGTGGTGAGTTCCGGTAGATCGCCGATCACATCTGCGCCTTTCGGCGGTGTGAAGTTGAAATCCTGCGGCGGGATTGCCGGATTGCGCTTCCAGTTGGAGAAGCGAATGTCAGTGGTGGCGCCGAGCTGATCCTTGAACTGCATGCGCGCCAGGCCGTTAGCATCGAAGCCGAGGTCGGCGTAGCTGAATTGCGGTTCTTTCCCATTGGAGGTGAGGCGCAGCCACACCAGGCCGTCGTGCTCACCCTGTTCGACCACGTGGAATTCCTTATCCAGCTGCGAGAGATCGGTCAGCACAGTCAGCGGGCTATGTGCTTCTTCGGTGTCCTGACGACGCACGGTGACCTGTTCCAGATCCGGGTCGTACAGCCACACGCGACTGCCGTCGGCGACGATGGTCTGCTTGTACGGCGCCAGCGTGTCCCAGCGGAACTGATGCGGCGCTTCCAGCACCAGCGTGCCGTTGCTGGTCTTGCTGGTTTTGCCGTTTGGGTCGGTGAGGGTTTGGCTGAAGTTACCGGAGAGGGCGTGCAGGCCTTGGGCGAAGGCGTCGAGGCGAGTGCGGGCTGGGCCGGTGGCGGCTTGGACGATGCTGCTTGCGAGCAAGACAAGCAAGGCAAAGAAAGCAACGAAGCGGAGGCGTTTCATGGATTCCCGTTCCTGATGTATCGGATGTCGCGAGTGTGCGGCGAAGAGGCTTAATGGCAGATGTGACGAAACCTTCCTTAGTGAGTCCCTCTCCCTCCGGGAGAGGGTGCCGAGAGGCGGGTGAGGGTCCGGGCGGAGCGCGATAACGACCCCTCACGAAAGACTCCAGAATCACGCTTCGATCGTACCCTCACCCCAACCCCTCTCCCGTAGAGGGAGGGGGCTAGCGAGCCTCAGTGCTTCGGCGGCGGCGGCGCCAGCACTTCGCGGTTGCCGTTGTGCAACGGCGCGCTTACCACGCCTTCCTGCTCCATCTGCTCGATCAAACGCGCAGCGCGGTTGTAGCCGATGCGCAGATGGCGCTGCACACCGGAGATCGATGCACGGCGCGTTTCAGTGACGATGCGCACGGCTTTGTCGTACAGCTGTGCCTCGGCATCACCACCCTCTTCGCCGTCCTGCGGCAGGCCGGATTCGTTGATGAACTTGCCATCGCTGGTGGCCTGCACTTCTTCAAGCACGCCTTCGATGTATTGCGGTGCGCCTTGCGCCCTGAGCCAGTTGACCACGTTGTGCACTTCGTGGTCGTCGACGAAGGCGCCGTGCACGCGATCGGGCGTAGCGGTGCCGGGCGGTAGGTAGAGCATGTCACCGTGACCGAGCAAGGTTTCCGCGCCAGACTGATCCAGAATGGTGCGCGAGTCGATCTTGCTCGACACCTGGAACGCGATACGCGTCGGGATGTTCGCCTTGATCAAGCCGGTGATCACGTCCACCGACGGACGCTGCGTGGCCAGGATCAGGTGCACGCCCGCTGCACGCGCCTTCTGTGCGAGGCGGGCGATGAGTTCCTCCACCTTCTTGCCGACGATCATCATCATGTCGGCAAATTCGTCGATGATCACGACGATATATGGCAGCGTTTCCAGCGGCTCGGCCACCTGGTTGGGCATGTCCGGATTCGGGCGGAACAACGGATCCAGCAACGGCTGGCCGGCGTTCTCGGCGTCCTTCACCTTCTTGTTGAAGCCGGCGAGGTTGCGCACGCCCACTGCTGCCATCAGCTTGTAGCGGCGTTCCATTTCGGCCACGCACCAGCGCAGCGCGTTGGCGGCTTCCTTCATGTCCGTCACGACCGGCGCGAGCAGATGCGGGATGCCCTCGTACACCGAGAGTTCCAGCATCTTCGGGTCGATCATGATCATGCGCACGTCTTTGGCACTGGCCTTGTACAGCAGGCTCAGCACCATCGCATTCACCGCGACGGACTTACCGGAACCGGTGGTACCCGCCACCAGCAGATGCGGCATCTTGGCGAGATCGGCCACCATCGCACGGCCGCCGATGTCCTTGCCAAGCGCCAGCGTGAGCGGCGATTTCTGCTGGTCGTATTTGTCGGAGCGCAGGATCTCAGAGAGATAAACGATCTGCTTCTTGGCGTTCGGAATTTCCAGGCCGATCACGTTCTTGCCGGGAATCACGTCGACCACGCGCACGCTGACCACGGACAGGCCGCGTGCGATGTCCTTGTCCAGGCTCGACACCTGGCTGCCGCGCACGCCTGCTGCAGGCTCCAGTTCGAAGCGGGTGATCACGGGGCCGGGATAGACACCCACCACCTTGGCTTCGATCTTGAAGTCTTTCAGTTTCAGCTCGACCTGACGCGACAGAACTTCGAGCGTTTCTTCCGAATAACCCGGACCCTGTTCCGGCGCTTCGTCCAGCAGCGACAGCGGCGGCAGTTCGCCCGGCTGCGCCGCGCCGACGAACAGCGGGATCTGCGTTTCCACGCGGGCGCGCTCGCTCTTCACCACCGGTGCGGCGGGTGCCTCGATGCGTACGGGTTCGCGCTTGGCCTGCTTGATCGCTTCGGTCTTCTTCACCACTTCACGCTCAACGCGTGCCTGGTGCGCGGCGATCACTTCCGGCGCCTCACGGAGCTTGCCGCCGAACCAGCTGGCGAGCTTCAACACGCTCTGCCCGATCAGATCCATCAGCTTGAACCAGGACAGCCCGGTAGCGAAGGTGATCGCGACGAGGAAGATCGCCAGCAGAAACAGCGGAGCACCCTTCTCGCCAAAAGCACTAAGCAGGCCGTGGCCGATTCCGCGACCGATCACACCGCCCGGCCCTTCCGGGGCCATTGTGCTGTCCCGGAAAATGATCCAGCACAGCCCTGGCGCGGTGATGAAGAAGAACACCGAGCCGATCAGGCGCAGGGAAGGCTCCCACGGCTGCACGCTGCGCACGCCGTGGTTGCGCAGCACCTGCACGCCGAGGAACAGCAGCAACAAGGGGAAGCAATACGCCACGCTACCGAACAGATAGCGCAACAAGTCCGCGAAATAGGCGCCGACGGTGCCGCCGAGGTTGTGCACATGGCCGCTGGTGTCAGCGTGCGACCAGCCTGGATCGGCCGCGTCGTAACTGAAGAGGCATACCAGCAGGTACAGCGCCAACGGCAGCAGTAGCAGCGCGCCCGCTTCACGCAGGCGGCGCTTCACTTCCTCGCTAAGGCCAGTCTTTTCCTTTGCTTTTCGTACATTTGCGCTACGCGCTGCCACCGGGGTGTGTTTCCTTTTAGGAATGTCGAACGAATAACTCAATGCGCGTTGCAGTGTAACAAGCGGTGTAGACCTGATAGCGACAGCGCAGACACCACCGTCCACAGGTCAGGTTCAGAAACGGGCAGTGCAAGTCAACCTTGAATAGCCCCTGCGACTTCCCCATCCTTGCGGACTCCTTGGAGGGGCCCGTGAAGGCCTTTCCACAATTGAGAACCGCCCTGATAAATCGCCAGCAAACCCTTAAGGATTATAGCAATGACCACCCCCAAGCATAGCCGCCTGCTGATCCTCGGCTCCGGTCCTGCCGGTTACACCGCCGCGGTGTACGCCGCGCGCGCCAACCTCAAGCCGACCATGGTCACCGGCCTGCAGCAGGGTGGACAGTTGATGACCACCACCGAGGTCGACAATTGGCCTGGCGACGTCAAGGGTGTGCAAGGTCCTGAACTGATGCAGCGCATGGCCGAACACGCCGAGCGCTTCGAAACCGAGATGGTGTTCGATCACATCCACACCGCCGATCTCAAGCAGCGTCCATTTCGCCTGAAGGGTGATTCGGGCGAATACACCTGCGACGCGCTGATCATCGCCACCGGTGCTACTGCCAAGTACTTGGGGATTTCCAGCGAGGAGCACTACAAAGGCAAAGGCGTTTCGGCCTGCGCCACCTGCGACGGCTTCTTCTTCCGCGACCAGGACGTGGTGGTGGTCGGTGGCGGCAACACCGCCGTGGAAGAAGCGCTATACCTGGCCAACATCTGCCGCAAGGTGTATCTGGTGCATCGCCGCGACAAGCTGCGCGCCGAAAAAATCATGCAGGACAAACTGTTCGAGAAAGCCGCCCACGGCAAGATCGAACTGGTGTGGACCCACACCATCGACGAAGTGCTGGGCGACAACACCGGCGTGACCGGTGTGCGTGTGAAGGACATCAACAGTGGTGTCACACGCGATATCGCTGCCACGGGTTTCTTTGTGGCGATCGGCCACACACCGAACACTGGCATCTTCGAAGGCCAGCTCGACATGCACGACGGCTACATCAAGATCCGCAGCGGGTTGGAAGGCATGGCGACGATGACGTCGGTGCCTGGCGTGTTTGCTTCGGGCGACGTGGCGGATCATGTGTATCGGCAGGCTGTGACATCGGCTGGTTTTGGCTGCATGGCCGCGCTGGATGCGGAGCGGTGGTTGGATCAGCACGCGAAGGGTTGATGCGCAATATCAAAGCCCCTCTCCCTTCGGGAGAGGGGTTGGGGTGAGGGTACGATCAGCACGCGATGCAAATACTTGTGTAAAAACTCAACATTACGCTCCGCCCGAACCCTCACCCACCTGTCGGCACCCTCTCCCGAGGGGAGAGGGGCTCACTTAGCAAGTTCTTCTTGAGTTGATATCACTTTGGCCTCTCTCGAAGCCCGCTTCCACGACAGCATCGACGATATCCCCGCCTCGGCTTGGGACGCATTGCGCCCCGACGACAACCCGTTTCTCTCGCACGCCTTTCTCGCAGGCCTGGAACGCACCGGCTGCATCCGCCCGGATTGGGGCTGGCAACCCCATCACCTCGGCCTTTATCGCAACGGCACGCTGGTCGCCGCCGCACCGCTGTATTTGAAAGGTAATTCGCACGGCGAATTCGTGTTCGACTGGAGCTGGGCCAGTGCGTGGGAACGGGCGGGTGGTCAGTATTACCCCAAGCTGCTCAATGCCGTGCCCTATTCGCCCATCACCGGGTCGCGTTTGCTCGTTGGCGCTCATCCCGAATTGCGCGAAGTGTTGGTAGACGCCATGCAGCAACAAGCGCAGCGGCTCCAACTTTCATCCGTGCACGCAAACTTCCTTGCCGAAGAAGATCTACCTGCATTCGATTCCGACTGGATGGCGCGCAGCGATGTGCAATTCCACTGGCACAACCAGGGGTATGCCGATTTCGAGGCGTTTCTTGCCGCGCTTAATCACAAGAAGCGCAAAAACATTCGGCACGAACGCAAGCACGTAGCCGCGCATGGTTTGCGCATCGAGATGGTCGGAGGCGCGGAGTTGAACATGCGCCACTGGCGGCGTGTGCATGCACTGTACGCATCCACGTTCGATGCCAAGGGCAACCACGCCGCGCTGACCGAAGCGTTCTTCCAATACTTGCGGAAGGAATTGGGCAACGCAGTGCAACTCGCGCTGGCGTGGCAAAACGATGACATCGTCGCCATGGCATTGATGCTGCGCAGCGCCACCACCTTGTACGGCCGCTACTGGGGTGCAAGCGTGGATGTGCCGAATCTGCATTTCGAGCTGTGCTACTACCAGGGCATCGAATACGCCATCACGCATGGCCTGCAGCGTTTCGAACCCGGCGCACAGGGCGAACATAAGCTGGCGCGCGGTTTTTTGCCGGTACGTACGCATTCGCGCCATTACTTGCTGCATGAGGGCTTTCGTAGCGCGGTGCGGCGCGCGCTTGCGCACGAACGCGAGAGCATGGACGCTTATGCTGACGATCTGCTCGATCACACCCCTTACGCCAAAGGGGCGCTCTGACTGATTCTGCGTAGGTGGCATGATGTCCAGAAGGCTCGCAGGGTGTGTTGCGCGACGCAGGGAAGACTGGCCGTCTTTTCAAGTCGCGCGGCACAGCCTGCGAGCCTTCTCGACATCACCCCGTCGTTTAAAATCAAAATGTGGGGCCGGCCCTGTCTGTCCGCATCCCTTCGGTCCGTCGTCTCAACAGACGGCCAGTCTGCCCTCGCCGACGGCCCTGTGGTCTGCGAACAGACAGGGCCGGTGACGCCCACGCAGAATCAGTCAGAGCGCCCCTTATGATCCGCCTCCACCGGCTCGACGATCACCTTCCGGACCGCTTTCCCGATCCGCGCCACGCACTCGTCGAACCGAATGGATTGCTGGCATTTGGCGGCGATCTCTCGCCGCAGCGGCTGCTCAACGCGTATGCACACGGCATCTTTCCCTGGTTCAACGACGGTGAGCCGATCCTGTGGTGGTCCCCCGATCCGCGCTGTGTGTTTCTCACCGACGACCTGCGCCCGAATCGCAGCTTGCGCAGGGCGCTGAAAGACAAGGCCTGGCAGATCAGCGTTGATCGCGCGTTCCGGCAGGTGATGCACGCTTGTGCCGCGCCACGCCCGGGCCAGTTCGGAACGTGGATCAGCAAAGACATGATCGAGGCATACAGCAGACTGCACGACATGGGCTTTGCGCATAGCGTGGAAGTGTGGGACCAGGAACGCCTGATTGGAGGTATCTATGGCGTATCCACCGGCAGGTTGTTTTGCGGGGAATCGATGTTCAGCGCCGAAAGCGGTGGATCGAAGCTTGCGCTCTGTGCACTTGCCGCGCTATTGCGTGATTGGGAGTGCCCGCTGATCGATGCGCAAGTGAGCAATCCGCATTTGCTGGGCCTGGGTGCGGTGGAAATACCGCGCGAGGTGTTTTTGCGGCAGGTTTCGGTGCTTGTTGCTGAGCCACTTGATGCGCGGTGTTGGAAGGATATTCCGATCGTTCCGGCACAACGTGTTCTGGAAAGCGGCGGCTTCGGCCCATAATCCTCATGTAATCCTCACGGCCGTCATTCCCGCGAAAGCGGGAATCCATCTTGCTTTGATGCATCCGTGAAAATGGATTCCCGCTTTCGCGGGAATGACGACCCTTCAAGAACGTTCATCATGGCGCGTGCCACGATGCTGCATGACCGTTGGGGTTTGCACCCCAACCTACGGATTCAGTGCAAGCCCTTTCAATTCTGCGTAATTGTCCAAAAACAACTGCACCAAATGCGGATCGAGCTGCCCGCCCGCGGCTTCACGCAGATAGTGCAACACCTCCGTTTCCGGCCATGCGGGCTTATAGACACGCGGAAAGCTCAACGCATCCCACACGTCCACCACACTGAAGATGCGCGCCGCGACGGGGATCGTCTCGCCTTTCAGTCCTTGCGGATAACCGCTGCCGTCCCAGCGTTCGTGATGGCTGTACGGAATGGCACTGGCGCTGTGCAGAAAATCGATCCGTTGCAACATGTCGTATCCCAGACGAGGATGCGTGCGCATCAGCAGCGTTTCATCCTCGTCCAGTTTGCCCGGCTTGATCAGGATCGCGTCCGGCAAGGCCAACTTGCCGATGTCATGCAGCAGTGCGCCGAACTTGATATCGCGCAAGGCATCGCCTTCCAGCCCAGCCATGCGTGCGAGTCCCAGCGCCATGCGCACCACGCGTTCGGAGTGATCGCGGGTCTCCTTGTGCCGGATGTCCATCGCGCCTACCAGCACGCGCAACGCCTGCTCATGGCTGTCGAGCAATCGCTGATTGGCCTCTGCCAAGCGGTGTACCGTACGACCGATCATCCAGTACAACAGCAGCCCGGTACCCAGGACGAACAGCCAGCCTTTCAAAATCTGATACAAAACGATGCGGTGCGGATCGTGTACCAGACTGCCCAGCAGGTGTCCGGACACCCATATGTATATCGCCGAGATCAGCACATAGGTGCCGGCTGTGCGCAGTTGCGGGCTGAGTTTTTTCACGGTCAACGCACGCTCTGCAAGCAACCCTCGCAAGCGAAGATCGGTTGATAGGTCCCTGCGACCCGCATGCGGTACCCCGTCATCGCATAAGCGCAAACACTGTCACGAACTGATGCCAAGGCCACGACCTTGTTTCCCCCTGTGGCGCTATCGAACAAGCATTCTGCCATCCGCCGAGTGAAACATGGTGTGCGGCTTTGCGCAATTCACCGCGTGCACCTTTGATCGTGGGTTGCGGTGCAAATCCCAACATGGCCATGCATGTCGATCACGATATTGGGGTTTGCCCCCCAACCGAGTGTCGCCGCAATGCGGCTTGCAACAAACGGCGTTGCAGCCGTTCGCTCAGCCCGGTCGCTGCGGACAACGCCATTCGCTCCAGCGCAGCCGCTTCTTCCACGGTGGCTTCGCCCGGCTTCCACAACGCTTTGAACAATCGCCACCTGCCTTTCCAACTGGTGCTGGACGATTGCAGCCATTCCAGCGCAGGCAGCAGGCGCTGTTCCACCTCGGTGAAATCGCTGCCGAACGGAAACTTGGGCAGCAGTCCTTTGCGCATCGGTTTGTCCAATGCTTCGTGCAACATGTCAGGGCGATGCTTGCGCCAAACTTCCGGAATCTTGAAATCCGCAGCGAGTTTGCCATGCGATTTGGCCTCTGCCGCCAGCGCATCGATGAACCGCGCATCGCTGATCGCCAGCATCGCTTCGACGCATTCGCTGTCGCTTTTGCCGCGCAAATCGGCCACACCGTACTCGCTCACCACAATGTCCCGCAGGTGGCGGGGAATGGTGATTTGTCCGTACTGCCAGCGGATATTGGTCTCCACGCCATTCTTGCCCTGGCGGGTCGCACGTTGCAGCAGCACGGATCGCCCATCCGGCAATTCGTGCGCCATGGCGACGAAGTTGTATTGCCCGCCGACACCACTCACGACATGCCCGTCTTCCAGCGTGTCTGAAACGGCAGCACCGAGCAGCGTCGACATCATGCAGGTGTTGAAGAAGCGCGCACCACGACGTTGCAAAGTAGCCAACGCCTGATGATCGCCATAGAGCTGGTTGACGTTGGAAACCGGGCACATGTCGATCGCATCCGGATCGCTGTCCGCGGTGGTTTCCAGCCAGTCATACAGTTCGCGCGAGCCGAGGAAGAAGGCGCCGCGCAGGTAATGTCCGCCAGGTACGTCATCCGGCAGACGTCCTGCGGCGGCGGCGCGCTCCAACGCGAGGTTGTCCCAACTGCGGCGCTTGAGAACACCGGCCTTGGCCAGCTGCATCAGACCGTCCATGATCATTTCGCTGCAGCCGTACAAACCGGTCTTGAAGTTGCTCAGGCCACCGATGCGCCCGCCGAGTGTGTGCGTTGCGCCACGCGGATCGAGCGCCACCAAAATCTTGCGCCAAGCCACGTTGTCCTGATGGCGCAGCAACAGACCTTTGACCAGCGCATCGGATAAAGCACCGATGCCGATCTGTAGGCAACCACCGTCTTTCACCAGCGCACTAGCATGAAGGCCGAGCGCGTATTCCATGGTATCCACCGGCAGCCGGGGTAGCGCAAACAGCGGCGGAGACAATGCCGGTGCAAGTTCGACGTCGAAGAAATCCTGCGGTACTTCCGCATCGCCCCCGATGTATGGCAAACCAGGATGCACCACTGCCACGCACAACGGACGCGCTTTGCCGGCTGCTTTGACGCGATCAAGAAAATCCAGCGTGAGATCCGGATTGCACGACAGGCTATACCGCACGCCGGAGGGTGTTTCGCGGCGCGAGACAAGTTGCACCAGCAGGTTGATGTCCTGCACGACCAGATCGCGCGCCACGTGCGTATAGTTTTGGCTGATGTAATTGCGCTGCGCGCTGCTCGAATGCAGCAAGGCGCCCGATTGCATATAGAACTCGTGCACCGCGACATTCGGGGGTAGCTTGTTCTGCATCTGATCGAGCGCGTATTGCGGATCGACGTAATCAGCGCCGAAATGCCTTTCCACGAACGGATCGAGGAAACGTGCTTCCATGCCGCTCTTTGACCGCGGCCGAGTAAGCGACAAGGCGGTGTACAAGGTCATCGATCGCCAGGTGTCGGCCTGCATCAGGCCGTACAGGGCATTGAGCAATCCGTGCGGCTTGCCGAGACCCAATGGCGCCGCTGCGCGCAGGTCGGCTCCCAGCCGCTCGACAATCAGCTGCGCACAGGCATCAGTGTCCGTAAAACGCTGCTCTGGCAACATGGGGCGATGATGCCAGAAAGCATGGAACAGGGAAGTGGGTAGGCGACATGTGCGACGCTTGCATGCGATGCGCGAGACCGATCACATGTGATTCCCGTCAGCGGCCGCCTTTTCGCGAAAGCTGGAGTGACGGCCATACGTAGGAGGCGACAGCTGTAAAAACGGGGACGGATTGCGTCTTGCTCTTCTTCGCAGCAGATACACGGGATGTTGAATCAGCCCTGGTTACGTTTCGCCCGAGCAGACAGGACAACGCTATCGACGTATGCGATCCGCCAGTCCGCTCGACTCGCCCAGGGATAATCCAGCGGTCTTACGAAGCGTGTTAACCCGCCGATTATGCTCGGCCATCTAACGCAGTCGTAGTCCTATTGAGGAGGTACATATGAAGCTGCGCCTCAAGCGTATATCCATCTTCAAATTGAGCTCGGCCAGAACTCGTAGTGTGCTGGTTGTCGCAGCCATGATGGCATCGGCCATACTTCTGAGTTCCATCCCGTTCCGCACTGCAGCGGCATCGCCCGTTGCACTGCAGTGCCAAGTAGGCGCAAGCGGCGCCGGTTACGCCGTTACCTGCAATGGCGCCCTTCCACCCGACATTACCGGAACATTAACTTGCCAATCGCCAGAGTTGATCAGTAACAACAACGGCGTGCTGACCATCGCCCAGGCGAACTGCTCTGGCAACCTTTCGCTCGCAAATGGCAACATTCCAGGAAACCTAAGCGCCACCGTTCTTACCATCGATACCAACAGTGGAACGATAAGCGCCACCCAAGGCGACGGCACCCTCACCTATGCCTCCGGCCTTTCAACTACAACGGCCAGTTGCCAAGGCGGCGCCTTCTCGCTGACTTTATCGCCGCTTGTGCTCAACATCCCGGACGGTACATGCACCATCAAGACCAACGTACTCGGCATCGGTACTGCGCAGATAGTTACAAATTCCGGATCAATCAGCGCAATGCTCTCACCGAGCCCGATCGTCTCGATCAATAGCCCAACCGCCACTGCCTCAGCCTCCGTGCTCGGCCTCATCACAAACATCGCCTGCGGTGCATCCATCACCCTCGACTTGAGTCAGATCATTCCTGTGATCACCGTCCCGCTGAAGGTTTGCAGCGGGTCGTAAGCATCTAGCCGACATTTTTCTCCCTGCATTGACCTGCGCCGAGAGCAACCCTGGTCAGTGCAGCGCTCGGCGCCGTGGCGCATGACGCGCTTTCCCAGCCTGCTCCATGCGTGCCTCAGCGTCTTCGGCATTGCGCATCAACCACTTGGCGAAGATGAATGACGCATTGCCTGCACATCGCACGCCAATGCGATGTTCTCCAAGCCTTTCGTGCTAGTCTCCCGCCTCCATGCATTCGCCCGACGACTTCAGCGAAGGTGCGGGCGGCCAGCCGCCTCGGCACATTCTCACGCCCAGTACGCTCAACCGACTGGTGCGCGGCCTGCTGGAAGATGCGCTCCCGCTCGTATGGATCGAAGGCGAGCTGTCGAACGTAGCGCGGCCGGCGTCCGGCCATCTGTACTTCACTTTGAAAGACAGCGCGGCGCAGGTGCGCTGCGCGATGTTCAAGCCGAAGAGCGCGTGGCTGCGTTTCAAGCCTTCCGATGGCATGCACGTGCTGGCGCGTGCGCGCGTCGGCCTGTACGAACCGCGCGGCGAATTCCAGCTCGTAGTTGAGCACATGGAACCGGCCGGTGAAGGCGCGCTGCAGCGCGAGTTTGAACGACTGAAGGCGCAGTTGGATGCCGAAGGTTTGTTTGCTCAGGATCGCAAGCGCCCCCTGCCCCGTTTCGCGCGCCGCATCGGCGTGATCACTTCGGCTACCGGCGCCGCCGTTCGCGATGTGTTGAGCGTGATGTCGCGCCGCTGGCCGCTGGTCGACGTGGAAGTATTGCCCGTACCCGTGCAAGGCCGCGAAGCGCCACCCGCCATCGTGTCGATGTTGCGCAAGGCATCTGCCAGCGGCCGCTATGACGTGTTGTTGCTCACGCGCGGCGGCGGTTCGCTGGAAGACCTCTGGGCGTTCAACGACGAACAGGTCGCACGCGCCATTCACGCCAGCACCGTGCCGGTGGTCAGCGCGGTGGGGCACGAGATTGATTTCAGCATTTCCGATTTCGTCGCCGACTTGCGTGCACCCACGCCGTCTGCGGCAGCCGAGCTGCTGGTACCAGATATCCTCGCGCTGCGGCGGCATCTGGAGCAATTGAATCGCCGCATCGTTGCCATCCACGAACGTCGGCTGCATGCGCGTATCCAGCGTATCGACCATCTGCTGGTGCGCTTGCAAGCGCAACGGCCACAAGCACGGCTGGCGCGCGATCGCGATCGCCTGCTGCAATTGCATCGACGCCTGCTCGCTTGCCGGGAAGCACATTTAACACGTAAAACGGTGCGCCTCGAGCGCGTATATACGCGCTTGCTGGCACAGCACCCACGCCAGCGGCTAGCACTGCTGAAGCAACGACTTGAACAGCATGCGTTGCATATGCGTCACATGATCGAGCATAAGCTGGAACGTGAGCGCCTGAATTTGCAGCAGACCGCTCGCGCAATGCATGCGGTGAGTCCGCTGGCTACGCTAGAACGCGGCTATGCGATCTTGTTTGATGCGGATGGCAAGGTGTTGCGGTCAGCGCAGAATGTGGCGATGGATACGCCGTTGAAAGCTCGCCTTGTTGACGGTGAGCTATCGCTGCGCGTAAGCAAGGATTGAGGCTGAGCCCACGTTCAACTTCTGAAGAAATCTCAACTCGTCGCCCCGGCGAAGGCCGGGACCCAGCGACTTTGCCCTTATATCAAGTCACTAGGCCCCGGCCTTCGCCGGGGCGACGGGTGTAAGGAAATTTTGTAGATCTGTGGCAGAGAATAGAGCGCATTGCCGGCATCCATTCTTCCCACGAATCAAACGCATCACCTCACGAATCGAACATTGGAGTACATATAGCATCCGTTATCTCCATGGAGACGATGCACATGAAGGCTGCATCCCTGTTCGTTAAAGCTTTGGAAGCCGAAGGCGTGCGCAGCATCTTCGGTGTGCCAGGCGAGGAAAACCTCGATCTGGTCGAGGCGCTGCGCGAATCGTCCATCAAGCTGATCCTGACGCGTCACGAGCAGGCCGCGGGCTTCATGGCCGCGACGTGGGGGCGGCTTACCGGTGAGGCGGGTGTGGCGCTATCCACGCTGGGGCCGGGCGCCACCAACCTGGTGACGGCTGCGGCCTATGCCCAGCTTGGCGCCATGCCGATGCTGATGATCACCGGCCAGAAGCCTATCCGCATGCACAAGCAGGGATTGTTCCAGTTGGTCGACGTGGTGGACATGATGCAGCCGCTGACCAAGTACACGCGGCAGATCGTGTCCGCGGCGACGATTCCTGCGCGCATCCGCGAAGCGTTTCGCCGCGCGGAGGAAGAGCGCCCCGGCGCGGTGCACCTGGAACTACCCGAAGACATCGCACGCGACAAGGTCGACGAATACATCCTGCTGCCCACCGAATACGCGCGCCGACCCTCGCCCGACGATGCAGCGCTGGTGCAAGCAGCCGAAGCGATCAGCAATGCGAAGCATCCGATCCTGATGATCGGCGCCGCTGCCAATCGCCAACGCACGGCGGTCGCGTTGCGCGCCTTCATCGACAAGCTCGGCATGCCCTTTTTCACCACGCAGATGGGCAAAGGCGTGGTGGACGAGGATCATCCGCTGTGGCTTGGCAATGCCGCGCTTTCCGATGGCGATTTCGTGCATCGCGCGATCGATGCGGCCGACGTGATCATCAACGTCGGCCACGACGTGGTGGAAAAGCCGCCGTTCTTCATGCAGCGCGGACGGCGTACCGTCATTCACATCAACTTTTCGTCGGCAGAAGTGGATACGGTGTATTTCCCGCAGATCGAAGTGGTGGGCGACATTGCACACACGATAGAGCGGTTGACCGATGCGCTGAATCCGCAGGCGCATTGGGATTTCCGTTACTTCAACAAAGTACGCGAAGCGTTCCAGGTACAACTCGGCCAATATGTCGATGAAGCGCGCTTTCCGATGCATCCGGTGCGCATCGTTGCCGATACGCGTCGCTTCATGCCCGATGACGGCATCCTGTGCTTGGACAACGGCATGTACAAACTGTGGTACGCGCGTTACTACAAGGCACGCCAGCCCAACACAGTCCTGTTGGACAACGCGCTCGCCACCATGGGCGCAGGCCTGCCGTCGGCGATGGCCGCGAAGATGGTGTATCCGGATCGCAAGGTGCTGGCGATCTGTGGCGACGGCGGTTTCATGATGAATGCGCAGGAGCTGGAAACAGCCGTGCGTCTCAAGCTTGATCTGGTGATTCTGCTGCTGCGCGACGACGCCTACGGCATGATCCGCTGGAAACAGGCCGAGATGGGATACACCGATTACGGCATGCAGTTTGGCAACCCCGACTTCGTGCGCTTCGCCGAAGCGCATGGCGCGCACGGGCATCGCCCCGAAAGCGCGGACGAATTTCTTCCCACACTGAAACGCGCCTTCGATCAGGGCGGCGTGCACCTGATCGATCTTGCCATCGACTATTCCGACAACCACCGCGTGCTCGACGAAGAAATCCGCAAGCTGAGCGCGGCTGTCGGGGATGCTCCGATCCATTCTGCGCAGGTGGCATGATGTCCAGAAAGCCCGCAGGGTGCGTTGCGCGGCGTAGGGCAGACTGGCCGTCTGTTCAAGCCGCGCGGCGCAGCATGCGGGCTTTCTGGACATCACCCTTCGGGCCGGCCCTGTCTGTCCGCATCTCTTCGGTCCATCGTCTCGACAGACGGCCAGTCTGCCTTCGCCGATGGCCCTATGATCTGCGAACAGACAGGGCCGGTGACACCTACGCAGAATGGATCGGAGCATCCCAGAGGAGTGACCATGCTGGACAAAACCTACCCCTATTACCTGGCCAACGAACCGCGCACCTCCTCCAATCTGATGGAGGTGTACGACAAGTACAGCGGTGAAATCGCCACACGCGTGGCCGTGCCGGACGAACAAGCCACCGAAGAAGCCATTCGCGCCGCCGTGCAAGCCGCCGGCCCGATGAAGAACTTCAAACCGTGGGCACGCCAGGCGGTTTTGCAGCATTGCGTGAAGCGTTTTCAGGAACGTTTCGACGAACTGGCCATGGCGCTGTGTATCGAAGCCGGCAAGCCGATCAAGGATGCAGCCGGCGAAGTGACGCGCCTGATCGAAACCTTCCGCATCGCAGCAGAAGAAGCGGTACGGGTGAACGGCGAAACCATCAATCTCGAACTCGCTTCGCGATTGGATGGCTATCGCGGCTTTACGCAGCGTGTGCCGCTGGGGCCTGTGTCGTTCATCACGCCGTTCAATTTCCCGTTGAACCTGGTGGCACACAAAGTTGCGCCGGCGATCGCCGCGGGCTGCCCGTTCGTGTTGAAGCCTTCGGAAAAAACGCCAATCGGCGCGTTGATCATCGGCCAGGTGTTGGCAGAAACGGATTTGCCCAAAGGCGCTTTTTCCGTGCTGACGCTGGATGGCAAGCACGCCACGCCATTGGTCGAAGACGAGCGCCTGAAACTGCTTTCCTTTACCGGAGGACAGATCGGCTGGGATCTAAAAGCACGAGCCGGTCGCAAGAAAGTCACACTGGAACTCGGCGGCAACGCCGCCTGCATTGTGGACGCGGATCAGCATGCACATCTGGACCGCGTGATCGAGCGCCTGGTCTTCGGCGCGTTCTATCAATCCGGACAGAGCTGCATCAGCGTGCAGCGTATCTATGCGCACGTATCGCTTTATGAAGAACTGAAGCAGCGTCTGGTGCAAGCCGTGCAGCAGCTCAAGGCAGGCGACCCGAAGGACAAAAACGTGTTCCTTGGCCCGATGATCGACGAGGCCGCTGCGCAACGCCTGGAAGGCTGGATCAACGAAGCTCAGCAAGCCGGCGGCAAGATCCTGTGCGGCGGCAAGCGCAAGGGCAACATGCTGGAAGCCACGTTGATGGAGAACGTGCCCAAGGACGCCAAGGCCAACCGCATGGAAGCCTTCGGTCCGTTCGCGTTGCTGGTGCCGTTCGAACGCATTGATGATGCGTTTGCGATGATCAACGATTCGGACTACGGCCTACAGGCTGGCATCTTCACCGATCGCCTGGACCATGCCATGCGCGCATGGAACGAGCTGGAACAAGGCGGCGTGATCGTCAACGATGTACCGAGTTTCCGCGTGGACAACATGCCGTATGGCGGCGTGAAGCTTTCCGGTGTCGGACGCGAAGGTGTGCGTTATGCGATCGAGGATATGAGTGAGATTCGGTTGATGGTGGTGCGGGAGATCTAGAACCCGCCCAATATTCCTGGCCGTCATTCCCGCGAAAGCGGGGATCCATTTTGCTCTTCAGCGAAAGGCGACAATGGATTCCCGCTTTCGCGGGAATGGCGGCGATGAGAGTTATGCGGGGACATCAAGCTCTACGCAAGCCACCGTTTCCAGCGGCCCCATCGATCGCAAGCGAATCACATCCCGCAACGGTGGCGCACCGTGCTGCCGGCTGTATTCGCGACTGAACTGCGAAGGGCTTTCATAACCAACGCGATGCGCAGCCGTCGCCACGTCGCAGCCTTCGGTCAGCAACAATCGCCGCGCTTCATGCAGGCGCAGCACTTTCTGATACTGCAGCGGACTCATCGCCGTGATCTGGCGGAAGTGGTGATGCAGCGACGATGGGCTCATGTTCACCATGCTGGCCAGCTCGGCGATGCGCAGCGGCTTGTTGTAGTGCTGGCGGAGCCATTGGATCGCCCGCGCAATCTGTTGCCCCTGCCCGCCTGCGGTCACGATCTGCGCAAGACGTGCGCCCTGCTCACCGGTGAGCAGCCGGTAGATCAGTTCCCGTTCGATCAGCGGCGCCAGCAACAACAGATCGTCAGGCGAATCGAGCAGGCGCACCAAGCGCAGCAAGGGGTCGAGTACATCCGAATTGACCGTGCTCAAGGCCAAGCCGCGCGCCGTGGCCACGGGAGGTTTGGACAACTTGACCTCGGACAGCCACTCACCGATGCGCACGGGGTCAAGCCGCAAGGTGATGCACAGGCACGGCTCCTGCGGGGAGGCACGTACCACCTGGGCAGTGACCGGCACATCGATGGAATTGATCAGGTAATGACCGTATTCCTGTTCGAAGCGCTCCTCCCCGACCAGGACGTCCTTGTTGCCTTGGAGCAGCAAGCCCAGGCAGGGCTCGTACATGGCGCAGGTACGATCGCTGGGGGCATCCGCCCTGAAGAACGACAAAGCCGGCCACGCCGTGGCAGTAACGCCTTCGGCCTGAGCGTATCGTTCAACGATGGCTGTCAATTCCTCGTAATCTTGCTCGAGGCGGGTGGGCATCCCGATCGGCTTGAGCTGAGTGTTCATGCGGAGAGTCGGCTGTCAAAAACAACTGAAGATTGCCTGTTCCTACAGATCAAGGCGAGTACCTGACAAGGTATTTTGCAGGATCGTGCAAGCATCCAGCAGGATTCGGCTACCGGACTTTTGCTGCACTGCGCATACTTTGCCGTCTCGATGTTCCTCTCCCCCTTTCTTCTGGAGAACCGCATGGCCCTCAGCATTCGCGGCTACGCCGCGCAGTCCGCTACTACGCCCCTCGCCCCGCACCAGTTCGAACGCCGCGACCCGCGACCGGACGATGTGGTGATCGACATCCTGTATTGCGGCGTCTGCCATTCCGACATCCACCAAGCACGCAACGAATGGGGCGGCAGCCGGTATCCGCTGGTACCCGGCCACGAGATCATCGGCCGCGTGGCTTCGGTGGGCACCGAGGTGACTCGCTTCAAGGTCGGCGACATGGTGGGTGTAGGTTGCATGGTCGACTCCTGCCAGCACTGTGACGCCTGTGCGCAAGGCCTGGAGCAGTACTGCAACGAAATGCCCACCTTCACCTACAACAGCGTCGACCGACGCGACGGGCTCACGACCTACGGCGGCTACTCCGAGCGCATCGTGGTATCCGACACGTTCGTGCTAAGCGTGCCCGATGGCGTCGATCCGAAAGCTGCCGCGCCGCTGCTGTGCGCCGGCATCACCACGTGGTCGCCGCTGCGCCACTGGAACATCGGCGAAGGTCACAAGGTGGCTATCGTCGGGCTCGGTGGCCTGGGCCACATGGGCCTAAAGTTCGCCAAGGCGCTGGGCGCGGATGTCACGCTG
This sequence comes from Dyella acidisoli, assembly GCF_030160295.1. Classification (GTDB taxonomy): domain Bacteria; phylum Pseudomonadota; class Gammaproteobacteria; order Xanthomonadales; family Rhodanobacteraceae; genus Dyella_B; species Dyella_B acidisoli. The sequence continues at coordinate 254,529 of NZ_BSOB01000061.1, read as the reverse complement.
TTTACCCGCTCGCCCGGCAAGGAAGAGGAAGCGCGCCGACTGGGCGCCGATCACGTGGTGCTGTCCACCGATCCGAAGCAGATGGAAGCCGTCGCCGGCCACTTCGATTTCATTCTGGATACCGTGCCGCATCAGCACGACCTCAATCCCTACCTCGCCACGCTGAAGTTGGATGGCGTACACGTATTGGTAGGCTTAGTGGAACCAGTTAACCCGCCGGTGCATGCGGGTGGATTGATCTTCGGCCGACGCTCGCTGGCCGGTTCGTTGATCGGCGGCATAGCGGAAACGCAGGAGATGCTGGATTTCTGTGCGAAGCATGGCATTGGTGCGGATGTGGAGATGATCAACATCCAGGACATCAACACGGCTTACGGGCGGATGCTCAGCAGCGATGTGCGCTATCGCTTTGTGATTGATATCGCTTCGTTGAAGAGCGCGTGATGTTGCCTTTCCCCCTCTCCCCTTCGGGGAGAGGGTTGGGGTGAGGGGCCAACCTCGCGAGAACTAACATCACCATGTTGGGGTTTGCACCCCAACTTACGAATCAAGGCGCGCCGTATCGACTCGGCGGCGCATTCCAGCCAAACGCGTTGTACATGTAATACGTCAACACACCCACGTATTCGTGCAACGCAGCTTCCGTCAGCGACATGTTCCAACCCATCGGGAACAGCGTCAGTCGCGCGTCCTCGTAGTCGGCACGCACCGGTAGCGCATCGATACCGAAGTGCTCGAAATACTTCTGCGCCCTGCGCATATGCACGGCGGATGTCACCAGCACCACGCGCTGAGGCATGTACGCCGTGAGCATGGGCTGCACGAATTGCGCGTTCTGCCAGGTATTCATGCTGCGCGTTTCGAGCATGAGGTCGTTACGCTCCACGCCCATGCCGAGCAACACGTCGCCATACGCAGCTGCTTCCGTTACACCATTACGGAACGGATCACCGCCAGTGACGATCACTTTGCAATCGTTACCGCTCTGCTTGCACGCGCGATACAGCGTATAACCTTCCGCAAGCCGCCCTCCCGCGAAGACCGTGGGGTTGACCTGCCCGGTGAATGCTACGCGCGATGTGCCCACACCCAGCACCACGATTGCGTTGCGCGGTGCCCAGGTCACTGCAGGCCGGGTCGCATAAGGCGCCTGCAGGTGGGTGAGCAACCAGGCTGGCAGCGGCCCACAGGCGCTGGCCACGAATAGAACGAACGCGAGTCCATAAAACAGCCAGCCGCCACGGCCGCGGCGAAAACGGCTGACCAGATAGCCCATCACGCAAAGCAGAAACAACAGAAGCAGCATGCGCATCCATTCCCATCAAAAGCGGGCAGCGTAGTGTAAGTCGTCATACACGATATGACTGCAGTCAGCGATTTCGCCTACCCTCTGCAGCATGAGCTCGATGTTGCACACCCTGACCGCCCCTTTCCAACACAGCGAAGATATTCGCAAAAGCCGCTTCCTCGCCCAGGCTGCGCCCGTGGATACCCCGCAGCAGGCATTGGCGTTTGTGCAGCACGTCAGCGACGCCTCGGCCACGCATAACTGCTGGGCGTACCGCATCGGCCAGGATTATCGCTTCAACGACGACGGGGAACCCGGCGGCACCGCCGGCCGGCCCATCCTGCAGGCCATTGAGGGTCAGGGCATCGACGGTGTCGTGGTGGTGGTTACGCGCTGGTTCGGCGGTATCAAGCTCGGCGCTGGCGGCTTGGCGCGCGCCTACGGCGGTACCGCCGCCGAGTGCCTGCGCCTTGCCGAGCGCACACCCATCGTGGCGATGGCTCGACTGGGCCTTCATTGCGATTTCGCCGAGCTCACCCTGATGAAGGCCAGGCTGAAGGAACTCGGCGCAGAGGTCGAACAGGAGGCCTTCGATGCCGAAGGCGTAACGCTGCATCTGCGCCTTCCTGCCGATCGGGCGGCTGAAGCCAAGGCACGCATCGTGGATATCAGCCGCGGGCGCCGTGAGGCATATTCGCTGGAATGATTGAATCGCCTGGCGAAAGCCCCATGTCGAATCGGTCCTGACTGCGGCGAGGCTCCATGAGCACGACTTCTGCGAACGATCCCAAGCCCCCTCGCCGTATCGGTTCCCTCCGGCTGCTATGGCCGTTCATGAAGCCGCATCGCGTGTTGGCGCTGGGATGGCTGGTGTTTCTGGCCATTTCTTCCAGCGCCACGCTGGTACTGCCGATGGCAGTGCGGCACATGATCGATCACGGCTTTCGCAACTCCAGCACCACGGCGATCAACAGCAGCTTTCTGGGCCTGTTTGCCGTGGCCTTGGTGATGGCGTTTGCCACCGCCGCGCGCTTCTACTGCATTACGTTGCTGGGCGAGCGCACGCTCGCCGCGCTGCGCTCGAAATTGTATGCGCACGTGATTCGCCTGGATGTCGGCTTTTTCGAACGCAATCGGGTGGGTGAACTGATTTCGCGCTTGGGCACCGACACGGAAGTGGTGCAGGCGTTGGTGGGTTCGGGCATCTCGGTGGCGTTGCGCAGTGCAGTGATGTTGGTGGGTGCGACCGTCGCAATGATCTGGACCAGTCCGCGACTGGCCGGATTGACCGCACTGGTGATTCCCGCCGTGGTATTGCCGATACTGATTTTCGGGCGCCGCGTGCAAAAGCTTTCGCGCGCCAGCCAGGACCGGCTTGCCGACGCGGCAGCGGTCGCCAACGAAACGCTCAACGCGGCGCCGGCCGTCAAAGCGTATGCACGCGAGGGCATCGAAAGCGATCGCTACGGCAGCGCCATTGCACGCGCGCTGGCTACTGCGCGCAGCCGCATTGGTATGCGCACGATACTTACTGCAGCGGTGATCGTGCTGTTCTTCGGTGCGATCACGTTGGTGCTATGGGTGGGCGCACGCGATGTGCTGGCCGGTAGTCTGGAAGCCGGTGTGCTGGCGCAGTTCGTGGTGTACGCCATGCTTTCCGGCGGCTCGATGATGGGTCTTTCGGATGTGTGGGGCGACGTGCTGCGCGCGGCCGGTGCGATGGAACGCATCGGCGAGTTGTTCGGCGAGGAAGCCAGCATCGCCGATCCGCTGCATCCGCAAGCCTTGCCGCGACCGGTGCGCGGCGCGCTGCGTTTTGAGGATGTCGAATTCCACTACCCCACCCGCCCGGATGCACCGGCCCTGCATGGTTTCAATCTGGATATCCGGCCAGGCGAAACGGTGGCGCTGGTCGGGCCTTCGGGCGCGGGCAAGAGCACGGTGTTCGCCTTGCTGTTGCGTTTCTACGATCCCCAGCGAGGGCATATCCGTTTCGACGGCATCGATCTGCGCGCCATGACGCTGCCCGAATTGCGTGGTGCGATTGCGCTGGTACCCCAGGAGACGGTGATCTTCGGCGGCACCGCGGCCAACAACGTTCGCTTCGGCCGCCAAGACGCCAGTGACGAGGAAGTACGTGCAGCCACCCGCGCGGCCGAGGCGCACGATTTCATCCAGATGCTGCCGGATGGTTACGAAGCGGAACTGGGCGAGCGTGGCGTACGCCTTTCTGGCGGTCAACGCCAGCGCATCGCCATTGCACGCGCGATCTTGCGCAACGCTCCGTTGTTGCTCTTGGACGAAGCGACGTCGTCACTGGACGCTCAATCGGAAGCGGCGATCCAGCAGGCACTGGAGCGTTTGGAGAAAGGCCGTACCACCCTGGTGATCGCCCATCGCCTTGCCACCGTGCAGCGCGCGGATCGCATTGTGGTGATGGATGGCGGACGCATCGTGGCGCAGGGTACGCACGAAAGTCTGTTGGCGGAAGGCGGTCTTTACGCAGAGCTTGCGCGGCTGCAGTTTGTCGCGTGACTCGTCGTGATCAGGCTCTGAAAACATGCCCCTCTCCCTCCGGGCGAGGGGCTTACTTAGGCAGTTATCGCATTCTCCACGCAAGCAAAAGGCGATAACGATTACGCACCTTTGCATCGATCTAAAATTTTTCCTCGTCTAAAAAGAAAACCCCGCCGAGGCGGGGTTTTCTTTTTGAATCGCGGTCACAACGATGGCTTGCTCAACTTGCGATTTCAACACCGGAAGCCTGGGCACCTTTCGGACCCGTGGTGACTTCGAACTTCACGCGCTGACCTTCTTGCAGGCTGCGGAAGCCCTTGGAGTTAATCGCTGAGAAGTGGACAAACACGTCCTCCCCACCGTCCTCGGGCGCGATGAAGCCGAAACCCTTGGCATCGTTGAACCACTTGACCGTACCGAAACGCATTTGCGTGAACCTCTGAATCTAAGGACTGGATGCACCAAGTCTCTGCGAGAACCACCTCTACCCCTAGGTCCGCCGCCCCTGGCACAGAGAAAGTATCTGCATGTTTTTATATAAAGCGCAATATGCAGTGCGATTGGTAGGGTATTTCCGGGCCAGCCCGTTGCTTAGCTTTTGAGCAATTCCGCAAGGATGGGGGGTACCTCCGCAGTCGCCGCCGCCAGGTGCGCAAAGATTTCCTCGATGCTGATTTCAGCCTCGTCGCCACAACCGGCGGCGAAGTTGGCAACCAATGCAAGGCAGGCGTATTCCAGTTCAAGTTCGCGCGCCAATGTGGCTTCGGGCATGCCGGTCATGCCAACCAGATCACAGCCGTCGCGTTTCATGCGCGCGATTTCCGCACGGGTTTCCAGTCGCGGTCCCTGGGTGGCGCCGTAGCAGCCGCCATCTATCACCGCTACGCCCGCCTTTTTTCCCGCATTGATCAAGGCGATACGCAAGGAAGCTGTATAGGGTTCGCTGAAATCGATGTGTTTGACCTCGGCACCTTCGACGTCGCAAAAACTCGTGTAGCGCCCGTGCGTGTAATCGATGATCTGATCCGGTACGACGATGGCGCGCGGCCCCATGTCGTGCCGAATACCGCCAACGGCATTTACCCCAATCACCCGGCGCGCGCCGAGATGATGCAAAGCCCACACGTTTGCACGGTAGTTCACCCGGTGCGGGGGCAAGGTGTGGCTTTCGCCATGACGGGCGAGAAAGGCGATGCGCCGGCCGGCGAAATCGCCTATCACGACGTCGCCGGACGCCGGGCCATACGGCGTTTCGACGCTTTGACGCGTGGCATTTTCCAGACCTGGAAACTGATACAAGCCACTGCCGCCGATCACGGCGAGGTCGATGGGGTGTGACATCACGCTTTTCCTGTAGCGAATACCTCAGAGCCGTCATTCCCGCGAAAGCGGGAATCCATGTTGCTCTTTGGTGGTAATTGAAAAATGGATTCCTCGCTCCTCAAAGCCGGGCACATCCATGTGCCCTCCCCGCGTACCTGCTTTCGCGGGAATGACGGCCCCAAAAAGTACGAGGTTATTCTTTCAACGCGTAAATGGCAGGCAGATTACGGCCTTGCTCGTAATAGTCCATGCCATAGCCGAAGACGTAACGGTCGGGAAGATCCACGCCGTTGAAATCGCTTTCAATGCCTTCCACGCAACGGCCGTGCTGTTTGCGGCAAAGTGTGGCGACCAGTACGCGCTTGGCGCCACGCAGCAGGCAGTCGTCGCGCACCGCCTTGAGGGTGTGCCCTTCGTCCAGAATGTCATCCACCAGCAACACGGTGCGCCCCTGCAAGGACGCGGAAGGTGCGCGCAGCCAATGCAGCTCTTTGCCGCTGGTTGCGCCGCGATAGCGTGTCGCGTGCACGTAGTCGAATTCAAGATCGGTGCGAATCGACAAAGCAAGCTGTGCGCCGAACATCAGCGCGCCGTTCATCACGGTGAGAAACACGGCGCGTTCGCCATCGAGTGCTGCATCGACGGCGCGCCCCAAGTGTGCGATGACGGTGTCCAGGTCTTCCCGCTTGAACAGAATGTCGGAGCGAGTCAATGCTTCCGCCAGGGAAGGGACGGCCTGGGTGGATGAGGATGTGCTCATGACGAAAATCCTTAGTGATCCAATGCGGTAACGCGCGCGACGAATTGATCGCGTTGCGGATTGTCCAGCAGGCTGGCCCAGGTCGAGCCGACTGCGCCACGCAAAGCGGCGATGCGTTGCATGCTGGCTCCGGAAGGCGTGGGCATGGCAGCGATGGCTTCTTCCACGACGTCGGGGAAACAGGCCAATACCAGATCGCAGCCCGCTTGCAGATGCGCGTGCACGCGTTCGGCCACCCCGCCGGCCACGCCGGCGGCCGCCATGCTGATGTCGTCGCTGATCACCGCGCCTTGAAAGCCGAGTTCGCTGCGCAAGATGTCCTGGATCCAGCGGCGCGAATAGCCGGCAGGCTGATCGTCCACGGCCGGGTACACCACATGCGCCATCATCACGGCCTCGGCATGGGCCGAGAAACCTTCCAGGAATGGACGCAGATCGTCACGGCGAATGTCATCCAGCGAACGCGGATCAATCGCCTGCGCCTTGTGCGTATCGACGGCCACCGAGCCATGACCGGGGAAATGCTTGAGCACCGCCGCCATACCGCCCAGATGGATGCCGCGCACATAGGCGTGGATCAGCTCGCCGGCGATATCTGGATCGGCATGGAACGCACGCGTACCGATCGCAGCATTGCCGCGCGCCAGATCGGCCACGGGAGCGAAACTGAAATCAACGCCGCTGGCGCGCAGCTCGCTCGCCATCACCCAGGCGTGTTCCTGCGCGAGCTCGATGGCTTCGATCGGATCGCGGTCGTAAACCACACCGATTTTCGCCAGCGCCGGCAAGCGCGTGAAGTCTTCGCGGAAGCGTTGCACAGGACCGCCTTCCTGATCGACTGCGAGCAGGAAATCTTCACCCGCCATCGAACGGATGGATTCGGTCAATGCGAGCAATTGCTCGCGACTTTTGTAGTTGCGCGCAAACAGAATCACGCCGGCCACACCGGGCGCAGTGAGCCACGCGTGTTCGTGCGACAGCAGCTCGGTGCCGGCGATGCCGATCAGCAGCATCAAACGCTCTCCCCTGCCACGACGTCCGAGGCGATGCGCTCGTCGTCGCTCCAGTCGGAGAAAGGATGCTCAAGCAGGTTGACGTTGTAGTAGCGCGCCAGGTGGCTCACTTCGCGCCCCAACCAAGCCGGGCGCGGAAATGATGCATCCTTTGCAGGCAACTCCACTTCCGCGACAAACAAGCCGCTGTTGGCACCGAGGAATTCGTCGATCTCGAACAACCAACCGTCGATTTCGACATGGTGGCGAATTTTTTCAAGCGCACCGTTGCACAGCGTTGCCAGCATGGATTGCGCGTCATCAAGCGCCAACGGCAATTCGTATTCGGCGCGTGCCACGCCAAGCTCTACCGATTTGATGTTGAGCCAGGCCCGCTCGCCGCTGATGCGCACGCGCACGGACGCGCGCGCCGTGCCTTCGCGCAGTGCGCGCACGTCCACCAGGTAACCTTGCGCGATGCGCATGCTGGACGTCACTTCAGCGCGCCAGTCGTCATTGGCGAGCAGGAATTTGCGTTCGATTTCGATAGCCATTCGAGCATCTTACCTACGTTCGAACAGCGCAATGGATTCCACATGCGCAGTGTGCGGGAACATGTCCATCACGCCGGCCGACTTCAGGCGAAAGCCATGCTGATGGACGAGGATGCCAGCATCGCGCGCCAACGAAGCAGGATGACAGGAAACGTAAACGATACGGCGCGTTTCCTTGTGCGGCAGATATTCCAGCACCTTGTCCGCACCGGCACGCGGCGGATCGAGCAGCAGCTTGTCCCAAGGCTTGCGCGCCCAGTCGGTGCCGCGCTGATCCTCAAACAAGTTGGCGACTTGGAAACGTGCGTTGGCAAGGCCATTGCGCGAAGCATTGTCCGCCGCGCGTGCTACCAAACCATGCTCGCCTTCCACACCGGTGACTTCAGCCACGCGACGCGCCAATGGCAGCGTGAAATTGCCAAGCCCGCAGAACAGGTCCAGCACGCGATCCTGCGGTTGCGGATCGAGCAATTCCATCGTGCGCAGCATCATGCGGCGATTCAATCCGGCGTTGATTTGCACGAAATCCAACGGCTGGAATTCGAGTTCCACATCCTCCACGCCTTCACCTGCAGGAACGCGGAAAGCCAGGCGCGGATGTTCCGGCCATAGCGGATGCACGCTGCTGACGCCACCGGGTTGCAGATAGATGGCAAAACCATGTTGCTGAGCAAATGCCACCAACTTGGCCCGATCGCCTTCGGTCAGCGGCTTGAGATGACGAAACACCAGCGCGATGGTGTCGTCCCCAGCCGCGAATTCGATCTGCGCAATATCGGCCGCGGCATCCATGCTGCCTACCAGCTCGCCCAGCAGACCGATCTTCGGCCCGAGCGCCGGATGCACGACATCGCAATGCGTGATGTCGGCAACGAAACGCGGATTGCTCTCTTCGCGAAAACCAACCAGCACACGGCCCTTCTTCGCCACCGCGCGCACCGACAGGCGACCTTTGCGGCGATAGCCCCAGGCTTCGTCGGTGAGCGGCGGCAGCCAGCTTTCCGGTTCCACCTTGCCGATGCGCGCGAAGTTGTCGACCAGGACGCGCTGCTTTGCTTCGATCTGCGAGGCGGCATCCAGATGCTGCAGCGAACAGCCGCCGCATTGTCCGAAATGGCTGCAGCGCGGCTCAACCCGGTGCGGCGACCGCGTGAGGATTTCAACGGTTTCCGCTTCGTCGAAGTTGCGATGGCGTTTGCGGATACGCAGACGCACCTGCTCGCCGAGCAAAGCACCGGTGACGAACACCGTCTTGCCGTCGATGCGGGCCACGCCCCGGCCGTCGTGACTCAGATCGGTAATGGGGGCTTCGAATTCTTTCATCGGCACTCTTGGAAAACAGCATCCCTGGATCGCAGGCGACCCGGGTAAACGCATACAAAAGGAAGGATAGGCCAGACCGGCCCGGTTGGCCGCCAATGATACCAGCCGTGACCCAGGGCTCTTAGCGGTCGGCGACAGCGCCCTGCGTAGCCGTCTTGAGGCGCCGGACCAGCAGCGGCCATTCGATCCGGTTCTGAGTGCCGGTGACGTGCATATACGGCAAGCCGGAGCCTTCGACGATCGAGTAGCCGTTGGCATCGCCATCCAGTCCGCTCAAGGAGCAAACACCGTTCTGCAGGCTGACGTCGAGGCCCATGCGCTTGTAGCTGGCGGCCTTGAACAGCTTCATCACCGCGCCCTGCAGGCCGCTTGCGGGGCTGCCACCGGTAACGACAGAAAGGTTGTTGGCGGCGCGCAGACTGATGCGCCCGCCAGTTTGGGCCAGTAGAGATGCCTTGAAAGCCACCGCCGTGCCGCCGACGAGTTGCAGCCCATCAATGCTGCCGTCCATGTGCCCGCTCATGGCACCGAAATTGAAAGTATCGGACAACGGCGCGAGGTCGATCTGATGCAGGGTTAGATCGCCACCCAGCATAGGTGTGGTACTCAAGGGCTGCTGCACGGTGATGTGATCGATGGCGGCGGTGCCGCCGAAGGCCTTGGCGGTCAATGCGCCCTGCAGCGCATAGCGATCGCCTATCCAACGTACTGCGGAAATAGTGCCGTCCAGCGTGCCTGGAAACGGTGTCCAGCCGAGCGCCTGGTTGACGGCACTCAAGTCCACCCCTTCCACGTTAGCCGCCAAATCAATGCGCTCGGCCTTTGCCGCGGCCGGCCGCCATTCGAACTTGGTCACTCTGGTTTGCCCTTTCCACACTGGCAGCTCCAGCGGCGCTTGCAGACTGAGCATGCCGTCGCGACTGCGCCAGCGCGATTGCATGGCACTCCATGCAAACTGATGCACGGTCAATTGATTCCAGGCCACCGTCGTGGGCGATTTTTCGCCTTGCGCCGCCCAATCAAGATCGCCGCGCAGCCCGTTTGCCTGCAGCTGCCCCGTGCCATCGGTCACATCCAGCCCATCTGTATGGAAGGCCAAGCTTCTCAAGCTTTCGCCGGCATAGTCGACATGCCCTTCAAGTTGCCCGGTGATCTGCGGATGCGATTCGATCAGATTGTCCAGCCACGGCTGGCCATAGCGATCGTAGGCGGTGGGAAAATGGGCTTGGAAATGGTCCAGCCGAAGTTTCTGCAGATTGCCCTTGGCATCGATCGCCAGCGCGCCTTCCAGTTGCAGTGCATCCGCATCATCCATGCGCAGATGGTTGATGGCGAGGCCGCCCCGCTCGGAGCTGGCGCCGAGATCCAGCACCACTTCGTGCGATGGAAGTTTCGCGAGCACCGGCCCCATTTGCAGATCGCCGCCGTGAAGGCTGCCATTCAAGGACAACTGTGCCGGACGCGCGGTGGCGTCCAGCGAGAAACGCGCGTGCCCATTCAGACCCTGGCCGGCGACGTTGCCGGCGGGCGTTGCGTATTTGAGGTCGGCAAAGGTGATGTCGCCGGAAGATTGAAACCCCTGATCACGTACATCCAGGGCGAGATCCGCATCGAGTTTCCCACCCGCCACGTGCGCAGGCCAGACGGTTGCCAGCAGGCCTTGCAGCCAACCTGCTGGCAGGTTACGCAGATTGATCTGCGCATGGGTTGTCTGATCGAGTGGAAACGCAGCGCTGATGTGCGCCGCCCCCTGACTGGCATCGACCTCCATCGTGTTGGCGGACGTATCGACCACCCAGTTGATCGTACCGTTGCCGAACGCGCCACCGGGTGCGCCGCTGAGCTGCACGGTGCCATCGAAGACCCAGCGCAGCTGGACATCGCGGCGCAGGTTGCCGCTGACCGTCATGCCGACTTTGCGCCAGCCGAGTCCGGGAATATCCGCCTTGCCTGCACGCAGGGTAATCTGCACGGTATCCTGGGTGGCGCCAGGATCGAGTTGCGCCCGCACGTCTTGCAGCGTTACCCCTGGCACGTCGATCCGCTTGGCAGTCACGACAGTACTCGCCCACGAGGGCGCGGCCCACAGCAGGGTCCAGAAAGCACAGACGACGAGCGGGCGGCGGAAGGACAACATGGAGAGATCATTCTGCCAAACTAAGCTGAACGATACGGACACAGGACCATGCCGTACCCGCTAGACAACACCTTGCCCACTTCCGCTACCGAGCCTTATGTGCTGGTGGCCGATGACGATGCACCTACGCGCTGCTTTCTCGGCGACGCTTTTCGCCAGTTCGGCGCGCGCGTTGCGCTCGCCACCTCAGGCGGCGAAGCGCAGACGCTGACCCACGACGAACCTTTCGACTTGCTGGTGCTGGATTGCCGGATGCCAGGCGGTGGCGCGGTCGAAATCCTGACCTATCTTCGCAACGACCAGAACGCGCGCTCGGTAAGTAGCCCAGCTGTCGCCAGCAGCGCTGAATTGGATGCCGAGGCTCAGCAGACACTACTCGCGGCTGGTTTCCACGCTGTGCTGCCCAAGCCATGCACGCTGCAGGATCTACGCGACATACTCGCCTTGGCCACATCCGGCCGCCGCAATCTGCCGGTGCTGGACGACGGTCTAGCCTTGAACACCAGTGGCACCCCGGCGGTGGTACAGGCACTACGCGGCCTGTTCCGGCAGGAACTGATGAACATCTGCGAAGAGCTGGACGATCTGAACACAGATGCCAAGGCGCTGGAAGCGCGCTTGCACAAGCTGCGTTCATCGTGCGGGTTCTGTGGTGCGGCTTCGCTGTCGGAAAACATCGTTTCGCTGCAACAGCATTTGAAGCTGGAGCATCGCGGGGCGATGTTGCCGTTGGCAGCTTTTCGGCGTTCGGTACAACAGACTATCGAAGCGTTATCGCCGGTCTGAACCGATACGGCTAACGGCGCGTAAGCGCTCCGCGCAAAACGCGCCATGCACGCAGTTCAACGCCACCGAGATGAAAGCGGATCAGTTCGCGCATCATGCCGCGCAACGCATGCAGCCCTTGTGCATCGGGCATGCGATCGTCACACAGCGCAAGCAGATCATCGCCGCACAAGGCATGCGGCTCGTTGGGGTTGCATCGCACAGCACCGTGCTCCGGGCGATACGCATACAGCACTTCCGGCTGCAAAGGTTCGCCGGTATCCGCATCTGCATCGAGCTGCAAGGCATAACCAAGTGCAGCTAACAGATCGCGTTCGAAACGTCGTAAATGCCACGCGAGGGATTCACCCGCGGCCAGGCGCGCAAGTGTCTGCGCGTAAGCGTGGAAAAGCTCCGGATGCGGGTCCTGACGTTCCGTGAGTCGCACCACCAGTTCGTTGACATACAAGCCTGCCAAGCCCGCATCGCCTTGCAGCCGTAACGGTACCGCCGTGGACTCAGCGATCCGCAAAGTCGCCAATTCACCACGCATTTGCAGATCCAACACCAACGGCTGGAATGGCTCCAATTGCGAGCGCTGCAATCGGCCTCGCTGGCTGCGTACGCCACGCGCAACGACGCCCAGGCGTCCGTGATCGCGTGTCAGACATTCGAGCAGCAGCGAGGTTTCGCGGTAGGGGCGCGAGTGCAGGACGTACGCGGGCTGTTGCTCGATGAGCATGGGTTTATGAGCGTGCTATTAGCGCCCTCTCCTGGTTACAGAAGAGAGTCGGTATGGGATCAATCGCACTAATCGGTATACCCAAACTGCTTCAACATCGATTCGTCATCCGCCCAGCCCTCACGCACCTTCACCCACAGCCGCAGGAAGACCTTGCGATCGAACATCCGCTCCATATGACGGCGCGCGGCGCTGCCGATGGCTTTGAGCTGTTCGCCACCTTGACCGATGACGATAGCTTTCTGGCCATCGCGTTCCACCCAGATCACGGCATGGATTTCCGCTACGCCGTCGGGGCGATCATTGAACTGCTCGATCTCCACCGTGGTGGCATATGGCAGCTCCTGATTGAGGCGCAGCATCAGTTGCTCGCGCACCATCTCCGCAGCGAGAAATCGTTCGCTGCGATCGGTGATCTCGTCTTCACCGAACACCGGCGCGCGCACTGGCAGGCGCGACAGGATGTCTTGCGCGAGCACGTCCAGGCCCTTGCTCTTCAGTGCGCTGACGTAATGCACGGCTTCGAAACTGTGCTTTTCGCAGAGTTCGGCCACGAACGGCAACAGCGTCGCCTTGTCTTTGCTGAGGTCGACTTTATTGATCACCAGCAGACGCGGAATGCGTTGCTCGGCCAGTGCCTCGTAGAGCGCTTCGTCTTCGTCTGTCCAACGCCCGGCTTCAATCACTTGCACAGCCAGTTCCACTTCGCTCAATGCGGAATGTACGGCGCGGTTGAGGCTGCGGTTCATGGCCCGCTTAGCGCCGCGATGCAGACCCGGCGTATCCACATAGAGAACTTGCCCGGCTCCGCTGGTAGCAATGCCGAGAATGCGATGGCGCGTCGTCTGCGGACGCGGGCTGACGATCGACAGGCGAAAGCCGATCAATGCATTGAGCAAGGTCGACTTGCCGACATTCGGCCGGCCGGTCAGTGCCACGAAGCCGCAGCGGAAGTCCGAATGCGGCAGTTCGTTCTCGACGTTGTCGTCGCGTTCGTCGTTCATGGTACGAGGGTACTCTTCGTAGTCGGGTATAAGCATGGCGCCGCTCGCTCGCGAACGCCACCTCGGGTGGCATCGCCATGCAAAAAAGTCAGGTATTGAAACGGTGCGGCCAGGTCGCGTGAATCACGACCCTTCCTGGACGCCGACAAGGCGGGCCAAAACCACTTCGGCGGCATCCTGCTCGGCAAGCCGCCGGCTGCTGCCACGGCCCGCGGCAGTCACGGCCATCGGCTCGGCAATCACACAGTTCACTTCGAAAACGCGGGCGTGTTCCTCACCTTCGGTGGACACCAGCTCGTAATGTGGTAAGGGCTGGCCTTGTGCCTGCAACCATTCCTGCAGCCGGGTCTTTGCGTCTTTGGACGAGTGCGGCAAGGCGGCGACGCGGTCGGTGAACAAGGTACGCACCACGGTCCTGCAGGCCTCGAAACCACCGTCCAGATAAACCGCCGCCACCAATGCTTCGAACGCGTCGGCCAGAATGGAATCGCGCCGGAAGCCGCCACTCTTGAGCTCGCCGGAACCGAGCTTCAGGCTATCACCCAGTTCGAGTTCTCGCGCCACCGTGGCCAGCGCCTGCCCGTTCACCAACTGCGCGCGCAGGCGGGACATTTCGCCTTCGGCAGCTTTGGGGTGCGTCTCGTAGAGCATCTCGGCGACGATGGCCCCGAGCAGGGCGTCGCCGAGAAACTCCATGCGCTCATTGTTGGGTTTGCCCGCGCTGCGGTGCGTCAGAGCAAGTGCGGCCAGCGAGGGATCGCGAAAGTTATAAGGCAATTCCACTGTTATTGCGGTGGAGCGACATTACCCGCCACGGGCACGCTCTTTTCGAAATGGATCAGGAAGTCGATGTTGTACATGAAAGGTATGTCTTTGTCATAGCTGACACGCAGCTCGTTGCCCTTGGGGCCTTGCCCCATGGTGATGTCCTTGGGGCTGATCGTCGCGTCGTCCACGTATTGGAAGCCGAGTTTGAACAGTAGATCGCGGCGAACCTGATCCAGCGTCTGGCCTTCTACGCCTTGGGTGGCGATCTGGTTCATGGCTTTGACCACGCCCGCGTATTCGGTATAAGCCGGCACTAACTTCATCGCCATGAAGGCGAAGAAACCGGCCACGGCCAACACCACGATAAAGCCAATCAACGTGATGCCCGACTGTTTCGATTTCATTGTCCCCTCGCTATGCCGCTGGCGCGGCCCCTGTTCCGAAGCTAAACCCCATGTGCGTACTTTGCCCGGTCCGCGCACGCATCGCCAGCGACACGTTCACGATTCCGCCAGCGACCGTATGCGCAGCATCAATGGATAACCGTACCGATGCGATGGAAATCCACGTTGCCGGTGCTCATACCCTTCCAGCTGAACCAGATCATGAAGGCCTTGCCAACCAGGTTTTCCTCCGGCATGCAGCTCCACCAGCGACTGTCTTCGCTGTTCTCGCGGTCATCGCCCATCACGATGTAGCAGTTCGCCGGAACGACCGACGGCACGCGGCTATTGGGAATCGGCGGCGTCGGACCACGCCCCGGCATGCGTGCAATCAGGTGATTGACGGGGCCAAGTTGCTCGCTCCAGATCGTGGCGTTGTAGTACAGCAGTTCGTTGTCTTCCTGCCGCAGGGGGTTGCCCTTGAACGGGCCGATCTGGGTATCGACCACCGGCTTGCCGTTGATCGCGATCTGGCTGTCATGCACTTCGATGGTGTCACCCGGCAGGCCGACTACGCGCTTGATCCAGTTCTGGCTGGCGACGGGTGCATGCGGATCAGCACAGGTGATGTCGCCGCTGCGCACTGTCTTGCCGCTGTCGTCCTGGCAGATGTAGCCAGGAAAACGAAACACCACCACGTCACCGCGCTTGGGCTCGCCGAAGCTGACCACTTTGTTGTTGAAAGCCGGCAGGCGCAGACCGTAGGCAAATTTATTGACCAGGATGAAGTCGCCCACGTCCAGCGTCGGCATCATCGAACCGGAGGGAATGCGGAACGGTTCGGCGACGAAGGAACGCAGCAGCAGCACTACGAAGATCACGGGAAACAGCGAGCGAGCCCAATCGACGGCTGCTGGATCGCGATATTCCTCGCCTGCCGCGTCGAAGCGCGCCTTGCGCCGCTTGTAGAGAAGCAGTCGATCGAGACCCCACACCACACCGAACAGTACGGTGAGGGCGAGCAGAATGGCCGAAAAATCAAAATCCATGCGTTGGCTCCGCTATTTGTCCACTTTGAGCACGGCGAGGAAGGCTTCCTGCGGAATCTCGACCCGACCGACCTGCTTCATGCGCTTTTTGCCTTCTTTCTGCTTTTCCAGCAGCTTCTTCTTACGGCTGACGTCGCCACCGTAGCACTTGGCGAGCACGTTCTTGCGCAGTGCCTTCACCGTCGAACGCGCAATGACTTGCGCACCCACGGCAGCCTGGATCGCCACATCGAACTGCTGGCGCGGAATTAGATCCTTCATGCGCTCAACCAGGTCACGGCCGCGGCGATCGGCCTGGCTGCGGTGCACGATCAGACTGAGCGCGTCCACACGATCGCCGTTGATGAGCACGTCAGTGCGCACAAACGGACCGGCGTCGAAACGCTCCAGGTGGTAGTCCATGGACGCGTAGCCGCGCGACACGGACTTGAGCTTGTCGAAGAAATCCAGCACCACTTCGGCCAGTGGCAGCTCGTAGCTGATCTGCACCTGTGTGGCGAGATATTGGATGGAACGTTGCACACCGCGCTTCTCTTCGCACAGCGTGATGATGTTACCGATGTAATCCGGCGGCGTGAGGATGTTCGCGACAATGATCGGTTCGCGGATTTCCTCAATCTGCGTCGAAGGCGGCAGATGTGCGGGATTGTCGAGCTTGAGCACCGTGCCGTCGCTCTTGAGCACTTCGTATACCACCGTGGGTGCGGTGGTGATGAGGTTCAGGTCGTATTCGCGCTCCAGGCGTTCCTGCACGATTTCCATGTGCAGCATGCCGAGGAAGCCGCAACGGAAACCGAAGCCCATCGCTTCGGAGCTTTCGGGCTCGAAGAACAGCGCCGCATCGTTGAGGCGCAGCTTGTCCAACGCTTCGCGTAGTGCGGGGTAATCGTCGGCGGCAACCGGGAACAGACCCGCGAACACGCGCGGCTGCATGGTCTGGAAGCCGGGCAGCGGATGCGAAGCGGGTTTGCCGGCCAGGGTCAAGGTATCGCCCACCGGTGCACCATGCACGTCCTTGATGGAGGCGGTGATCCAGCCCACTTCGCCAGCGGCGAGCTTATCCAGCTTCTTGCGCTTGGGCGTGAACACGCCCACTTCACTTACTTCGTGCGCGCGGCCGGTGGACATCACCAGCAGCTTGTCACCGGGCTTGATCTCGCCCTGCATGACGCGGACCAGCGACACCACGCCGAGGTAGTTGTCGAACCAGGAGTCGATGATCAATGCCTGCAGGCGATCGGTATCGCGCGGCTTCGGCGGCGGAATGCGCGCGACGATGGCCTCAAGCACCTCCACCACGTTCTGGCCGGTCTTGGCGCTGACGGCGACGGCGTCGGTGGCATCGATGCCAATCACGGCCTCGATCTCGCCCTTCACTTTTTCAGGGTCAGCGGTGGGTAGATCGATCTTATTGAGTACGGGCACCACTTCCAGCCCCTGCTCCACTGCGGTGTAGCAATTGGCGACCGACTGCGCCTCCACGCCCTGTGCCGCATCCACCACCAGCAATGCGCCTTCGCAGGCAGCAAGCGAGCGGCTTACTTCATAGGAGAAGTCGACATGGCCGGGGGTGTCGATGAAATTGAGTTGGTAGGTCTTGCCGTCCCGCGCCTTATACGGCAACGACACGGACTGCGCCTTGATGGTGATGCCGCGCTCGCGTTCGATCGGGTTGCTATCCAGCACCTGGGCTTCCATCTCGCGCTCGGCAAGTCCGCCGCAGATCTGAATGATGCGGTCGGCAAGTGTCGATTTGCCGTGATCGATGTGGGCGATGATGGAGAAATTGCGGATCAGTTCCATGGGCACGCTGTCAGCTTCACGACCTCGCGCGATGCGAAAGGCCGGCTATCGCCGGGATGGCGATATTAGCCGGTCATTATCGCATGGTTTGAGAACGCCAGCCCATGACATCGCGGTGCGGCTGGCTCCTAGGCCCCATAAATGAAGACCCGCCACGCGGGCGGGTCTTCTTGAGGCTTGATT
Organism: Dyella acidisoli; assembly: GCF_030160295.1. Classification (GTDB taxonomy): domain Bacteria; phylum Pseudomonadota; class Gammaproteobacteria; order Xanthomonadales; family Rhodanobacteraceae; genus Dyella_B; species Dyella_B acidisoli. The sequence goes on along the minus strand of NZ_BSOB01000061.1, from coordinate 236,938 downwards.
ACTGATCCTTCTCGCTGGGAACGGTCAGCGCGATGAAATTGTTGGCATCGCCCCGACGCACCAGCAGCAACACGGTGTCGCCCGGCTTCACACCGGCAGTGGCGGCGCGGAAAGCTTCGACGCTGCTTACCTTCTTCTGGTTGACCATCAGAATCACATCACCCGGCTGCAAACCGGCCTGGGCGGCCACCGGGCCGGTGACGTTCGCAATGGCCACGCCCTCGCCTGCCTTCAGTCCAAGCTGACTGCGCGCAGCGGCGTCCACGTTTTCCACGCTCAAGCCAAATGCATCGGAACCACTGCTCGGCGCCGCCTTGCCCAGTGCGGAGCGGCCGTTCTGGTCGCGCGGCATGGTGCCGATGGTAGCTTCGACGGTTTTTTCCTTGCCATCGCGCAGGATCTTGATCGGCACAGTCGAACCCGGCTTGGTCATCGAGACCAAAGGCGGCAGGTCGGTTCCTTGAACGATGTCGTGATCATTGTAAGAAAGGATCACGTCACCCGATTGCAGGCCCGCCTTCTGCGCGGCGCTGTCCGGCGACACATTGACCACGATAGCGCCCTTCGCGCTATCGAGTTTGAGGGCCTTCACCATGTCCTCATCGACCGGCTTGATCTCCACGCCCAGCATGCCGCGCGTGACATAGCCCCTGGTTTTGAGCTGATCGACCACGCTCATCGCCAGATCGATCGGAATCGAGAACGCAACGCCCTGGTAGCCGCCGGTGTCCGAATAGATCTGCGAATTCACGCCCACCACCTGCCCTTGCAGGTTGAACAGCGGGCCGCCGGAATTGCCGCGGTTGATCGGCACATCGGTCTGGATGAACGAGGTACTGGGCTGATCGCCTGCACCGAGGCTGCGACCCACTGCACTCACGATGCCCTGCGTCACGGTGTAGTCAAAGCCGAATGGCGAACCGATGGCAAGCACCCACTGGCCGGGCTTGAGCAAGCGAGAGTCGCCGATAGTCACAGTCGGCAGGCTGCCACCCGTATCGACTTTCAGCAACGCGATGTCATAGGTGGGATCAGTACCCACCACCTTTGCGGTCAACGTACGGCGATCCTGCAAGCGCACGGTCACGACGTCCGCGTGATCGACTACATGATTGTTGGTGAGGATGTAGCCGTCACTGGAGATGATGAAACCCGATCCCAGCGACGTATGTTTCTGTTCTTCCGGGGACGGCATCATGGGCATGCCGAAGAAACGGCGGAAGATTTCCGCTTGTCCCGGATCGATTCCCTGCATGGGTGCGCCACCGGCACTCTTCGGCGTGCGACCAGAATACTTGGCTTCCACGTGCACCACGGCCGGAGCGTTCTTTTCGACGATGCCTGTGAAATCCGGCAGCCCCCCAACGGTTGGAGCAGCCTGCGCCCAGGCCATGGCGCTGGGCGCCATAGCGCCCACCCCTAAGGCGCAGCCGAGCAGGCCACTGAAAAGACGACTCCTGACGAGACGGGAATGACTCATGACTCCTCCTCAAGTTCTAGACGCCCCATCTCACGCGCCAGAACTCGCAAGTCGGAACGAAAGAGGGGAGACAATAATGAAGAAAGCGGGAAGCCTCGGCGGCTGGCGCAGGAAACGGCGGGCCAAGCCCACCGCTTCCGGAGACTGCTACTTAACGGGCGCCTTGCGCCGCGGGCCGGGCCTGTGGCGTATCGATCAACAGCAGGTAGCTGCCGTCTTGGTTGTTCAGCGCTTTGTAGCCATGAATGGAGTATGTCTGGCTGGAATAGCGCTGGAACAGCGGATTATCCGACGGCTCGCCAAGCGTTACGGAAGCACGCTGGCTCAATGCCGAGGCCGAATAAGGGCTCAAATAGGACGGCACGGCCGCCAGCGAATCGTTGCTCGCATGCACAGCATTGGCAGCGGCGAGTGATGCGCTGGTGCGAACACCCGGCGATGCCGTGCCACTGTTAGCAGCAAGACGGGCCGGACGTTCGGAATCGGGAGCAGTCGGCTGCGAAACCATCAGCGCTGCCACTGCCACGCTGGCAGCAATCGCACCGCCCAATGACAACCGCAACCAATCGCGCCTGGGGGCTTTGCCGGTCACCTGTTCGCCTTCGATCGCGATCATCACGCGACTTGCGAAACCGGTGCTCGCCACAAGCGGCAGTTGACGGCGAAGACCATCGCCCGCCACGTGATAGCGCGCCCAGGTCTGCTGCAGCGACGCATCGTGGTCGAGCCTGCGCAACAAGAAGCGCAGTTCTTCCCTGGACAACTCACCGTCCATGGCTGCGGAAAGATTTTCCATATTGGCTTCAGTCATGACATTCGATCCTCGCGGTCTGAGAGAAGTGGCCGCAACTTTTCATCGATCGCCTCACGTGCCCGGAAGATGCGCGAACGCACCGTACCGATCGGGCAGCCCATGGCCTCGGCAATCTCTTCGTAGCTGAGGCCTTCCACTTCACGCAGGGTGATGGCTGTCCGCAGCTCCTCGGGCAAGGCTTGGACAGTGGCGAATACCGTTTGTTCAATTTCTTGTCGCATTAATTCGCGTTCGGGGGTGGCGCTTTCCTGCATGCGGTCAGCACCAGGCACATAGACCGCATCTTCGATCGCAATGTCGTCGGTCGGCGGCCGCCGGCCCATGGCCACCAAGTGATTCTTGGCCGTGTTCACGGCAATTTTGTACATCCAAGTATAGAAAGCACTCTCGCCGCGGAACGAGCCGATCGCCCGCCACGCCCTGACGAAAGCCTCCTGGGCCACGTCCTCGCATTCGGCTGCGTTGTGTACGTAGCGGGAAATGAGGCTGATGACCTTGTTCTGATATTTGCGCACCAACAGATCGAAGGCGCGCTTGTCTCCGTTTTGTACACGCTCAACCAGCGCACTATCGAGTTCGTTGTCGCCCATCCGGGCCGTCTCCTTCGTCACTGGACCATGCCGGGACTTTCCCCGTCGGATGGATGAGCTGCTCTGACCGGCTGCGAGCCTGCAAGTTCAGCAGGCGAACGTCGAGTCTATCGGCATTCTAAAGTTGGGGACATCCGTACGTGGCTCAAGCCAGCGTAGAGTTTTACGCTGTGACAGCCGACAGGCCCTGTCCGGACAAGAGCCGCTCACGTTCGCCCAGCAGGCGCTCGAAGGTGGGGTGCGGCAAGGGCCGGCAGAACAAGTAACCTTGCAGTTCATCGCAGTGGTTGGCGCGCAGGAACTGCAGGTGCTGCTCGATTTCCACGCCTTCGGCCACCACCCCGCGCTTGAGACGATGCGCCATTTCAATCGTAGCGCGCACGATCGCCTCATCGTCCGGATCGACACCAATATTGCGCACGAAGCTTTGATCGATCTTGATGCGATCGGCGGGCAGCTTGCGCAGATAATCCAGGGAAGCAGCGCCGGTACCGAAATCGTCGATGGCGATGTGGCAACCCAGCTTGTGCAGCCGCTGCATGTTCTCCATCAGGTTGGGCGCGGCTTTGATGCTGATGCTTTCGGTGACTTCCAGTTCCAGTAGTCCGGGATCGAGTTCCGTTTCCTCCAGTACTGCAGCCACTATCTCCGGCAAGTCCGGCTGCATGAGCTGTACCGCGGAGAGATTCACGCCCAGCCGCAGGCGCAGACCGAACCGATCTTCCCATTCTTTGGCTTGTTTACAGGCCGTGCGCAGCACCCATTCGCCGATCGATACGATCAGCCCGGTTTCCTCTGCCAGCGGAATGAAGAAACCGGGGCCGATGTTGCCCAGCTCCGGGTGCTCCCAACGCAGCAGCGCTTCCATGCCGACGATGTCCTCTGTTTGCGCATTGACTTGCGGCTGATAGAAAACACGCAACTCTCCGTTGCCTTCGGCATGACGCAGCCGTGCTTTCAGCGCAGCGTTCTGTTGTTCCTGCGCTGGGCTGACGTCATAGACGCGATAATTGTTGCGGCCCGCGCTCTTGGCCGCATACATCGCTTCGTCCGCATGTTTGAGCAGCGTTTCGGCGTCGAGCGCATCTTCCGGGAAGAAGCTGACACCGATGGATGCCGTCACTTGCAATTCCGGGCCGTCTTCCAGATGCAGTGGCGCATCCATCAGCTGCACGATTTTTTCCGCCACGCGCAACACGTCATCGGTCTTCACTATGTGACGCAACACGATCGTGAATTCGTCACCCGCATAACGCGCCACCGTATCGGAAGCGCGCACGCTGCTGCGCAACCGTTGCGTCACAGCAACCAGCACTTGGTCGCCCACGGCATGACCGAGCGTGTCGTTGATGAACTTGAAGCGGTCCAGGTCCACAAACAGCACCGCGAACGTTTCACCGGTGCGATTCGCCTCGCGAATGATCGTATCGAGGCGATCATTGAACAGCAGACGATTGGGTAGACCGGTGAGAGCGTCCAGCAGGCCTTCGGCGCGCCCCTGCTCGCGCGTGCGCCGCAATTCGAGCATATGCGCGAAATGCGCCGCCGTGCAATGCAACACCGGTTCCACGATGCTGGGTTCACTGAAGGGATGACGACTGCCCGCCAGCAAGGCACCTAGCACGCTGCGCCGTTCGTCGAGCAAGGGCAAGCCGACGAATCCGCGCAGACCTAATAGACCGATCAGCGGATCGACATCGGCGAGACGACGGGCATCGTTTGGATGTATCAACGCGCGACCGCTGAGCACCAGGCGCAACGAACTTTGCAATTGCGGACCGGGCCAGACTTGCTCCTCACCTCGCCAGCGCTGCACGATCTGTACCGGCACGCTGCTTTCTTCCGGGCGCGCCGACCACACTGCGATGTAATCGAGGTCCATTTCGTCGAGCAGCAGTCGCGCTGTTTCCGGCACGATCGCTTCATCGTGAGTGCCAGAGAACAAGCGCGCCAATACCGCCAAGGCGGCCCCTGGACGCACACTGGCGCTGGCGCTGCGAAACTGCAACGCAGCCATGTCGCGACCGTTTTGACGCATGCGACGCACGTTGGCTTCGCCAGTATCGTGGCCGCGGATCGACTTGCGCCGGCACGGGAGCCAGCTTCGATCCGCATCGAAAAGTGCCTTTTCCAGGCTGACCGATTCAAAGATCAGCACTTCCGGCAACGGCGTACCGACCAGCAGGCTATTGGCCAGGCCGCTATGCCGTATGTAAGCAGGGTTTGCTTCCACTACACGCTCGGCGGCCGGATCAACGATGAGCCAATCGCCTTCGTTTTCTTCGAACACGAAGCGGTAGTGGTAGTCGCTCGCTGAAGATGCCGATGGCGCAACCAAAGGAACCACCGGCGATGCGCTCGTGGTGGCCTCTGCAACAGGCATGCGCTTTCCGCTATGCAGTTGTTGCCAGCGCGCGATCAGCTCCGTGCCAATCTGCGATGCATACACCCAGCTTCCAATCGCGGAGGGCAATTGCGTCGGCCTGATCGTCGCGTCATCGACCAACACAGCAATGATGGGCACGTCCGCGCATGGAGGCAGCAAGCGCAACTGTTCGCACAAGGTGGAGCTGGCACGCCCGTCGCCCTCGAAAACCACCACGATCAGCGCAAGCGGTTCGCGCCCTTCCAGCAGGATGGCTGCATGAGTGGTGTCGCGCGCGGAGTGGATGGTCGGGTGACCCTCGCGATCAAGCACGTCGAACAGTTCGCGACGAAGCTCACGCTGAGAAGCCACCAGCAAGATGCCAGCTTGAAAGGTCGTCACGCTCACAGCAGCCATCGTCCGTCACGCAGGCGTGGGCGCTGGATCGTATCCGCCGCGCTGCCCAACCGCACGGCGACGTCGTCGATGCTCGAAACTAATGTTTCCGGTGCGTCCAGCAGCACCACCCGACGCACGTGACCGGCCGGTGCACGTGCGAGCTGCCGCAGCAGGGTACTGTCCGTCGGCACCAGCGGCAGGGGAAACGGAGAAAGCAGGTAGACACCGAAATGAATACTTTGCTGGATATATCGCAAGGCATTGCCCAGGCGCTGCGAGCCAGGAATGACGGCATGCGCCTCGCGCAGGTTCTCCATGCCGTTTTCCGGTCGCCACAGGTAGACCGATTGCCCGTTGAGGCGAGCAAGGGCGCGAAACTGTTCGATCACGGCATTGCTGTCCACGTGCTCAAGCACGACCAATCCCCCGGGCGCAGTCAGGATGCGCTCGTAAATGTCGCTGCCGGCAAGCGGCGCAGGGGCCATCAGGGAAGTCATACCGCCAAAAAGAGAAGTGATCGCGTCTCGTACGTTACGCGGTCGTGCGGGAAGCGCAATAGCCGGAACGCGAAGGCGTGATCCATGCGGCATACCGATACATACCGTCCCGAATGGTACGTCTCGCAATCATCGCTGCGGGACGGTATGGTGAGGGCCTCTCGGCCATCTCCCCAAGCCCCATGTTCGAAGGATTGCGCTTCAATCACTGGAAAACGAGCCTGGATGACAGTGGCATCGTTACCCTTACCCTGGATCGCGCTCACAGCAGCGTCAACGCTATTTCCCGCGAGCTGCTGGACGAGCTCGGGCAGATCGTGGAACGGCTGGCGATCGAGAAGCCCGCTGGGGTGATTGTCCATTCGGCCAAGGCGAACGGCTTTGCGGTCGGTGCGGACATCAAAGAATTCGTTGAATACGCCAAACAAGGCACGGTGCTGGAAAACATCGAAAACGGCCAGCGCGTTTTCGATGCACTGGCACGACTGCCCTGCCCTACGGTTGCCGCTATTCACGGCGCCTGCATGGGCGGTGGTACCGAACTGATTCTTGCCTGCCGGCAACGCATTGCCGTCGACGATGAGAAAACGCGGATCGGGCTGCCCGAGGTCATGCTGGGCATCCACCCGGGCTGGGGTGGGTCAGCCCGCCTGCCGCGTTTGATCGGCGCTGTGGAAGCACTGCCTGTGATGCTGACGGGCAAGGCCCTTTCCGCCCGCAAGGCCAAGGGTCTGGGCGTGGTCGATCGGCTGGCACGTCCGGACGAATTGATGGCGGAGGCACGCGCCCTTCTCCGCCACCCTCATGCGCGTCCGTTCGCGCAGCGAGCCACCGCCTGGGCAACCAACGCGTGGCTGGCGCGTCAAATTCTGGCGCCGATGGTGATCAAGCAGACCGCGGCCAAGGTGCGCAAGGAACACTACCCCGCACCGTTCGCGCTGATCGATGTATGGAAGCGCGGCGGCAGCAATATCCAGCAACGCCTGAAACTCGAAGCGCGCTCGGTGGCCAAGCTGGCGGAAACATCCACAGCGCGCAACCTCATTCGCATCTTCTTCTTGCAAGAGCGCCTGAAAGGCCAAGGTAGCGGCATCGATGCCGGCATTCGCCACGTCCATGTGGTCGGCGCCGGCGTGATGGGCGGCGATATTGCCGCATGGGCAGCGTTCAAGGGTTTCGATGTGACGCTGCAAGATCGCGAGATGAAATTCATACAGCCTGCGCTGGACCGCGCACAGTCGCTGTACGAGAAAAAACTGAAAGCGCCAGAAAAAGTCGAAGAAACCCGCCGTCGCTTGCGCGCCGATGTCGAAGGCACTGGCGTTGCAGAGGCTGATCTTGCGATCGAGGCAATCTTCGAAAACCCCGAAGCAAAAGAAGCGCTGTACGCAACGATCGAACCGCAGCTGAGCCATAGCAATGGCGTTCTAGCGACCAATACTTCATCCATTCCGTTGGACGAATTGCGCAAGCGCTTGACGGCACCGCAGCGTTTCCTCGGTCTGCATTTCTTCAACCCCGTAGCGCAAATGCCACTCGTGGAAGTAGTGCGCCACGATGCGCTCGATCCGGCCATCGAAAAGCGTGCGATGGCTTTCTGCAAGGCCATCGGCAAATTGCCGGTAGCAGTGAAAGGCACGCCGGGCTTTCTGGTGAACCGCATCCTGATGCCCTACCTGCTCGAGGCACTGCGTCTCTACAACGAAGGTGTGCCAGGACCCGTGCTCGACAAGGAAGCAAAAATCTTCGGCATGCCGATGGGGCCAATCGAACTGGCCGACACCGTGGGCCTCGATGTTTGCGCATCGGTCGGCAAAGAGCTCGCGCCATTCCTTGGATTGGAGCTACCACCGGGGCTGGAAGATAAGCTCGAAGCCGGCAAGCGCGGCAAGAAGGATGGCCAGGGCCTATACACTTGGCAGGAAGGCAAGCCGCAGAAGCCTCAAGTGGACCCCGACTACACGCCGCCACCGGATCTGCAAGATCGAATGATCCTCGCCATGGTCAACGAAGCCGTTGCCTGCCTCGGCGACGAGGTCGTAGATGATGCAGACCTGCTCGATGCAGGTGTGATTTTCGGTACCGGCTTTGCCCCGTTCCGTGGCGGCCCTATTCAATACGTGCGCAGTGAAGGCGTCGAGAAAATCCGACAGAAACTCGAAATGCTGGCAAAGCGGTACGGTGATCGCTTCCTACCGAAGAATGGGTGGGACAACGCCGCGTTGACGCAGAACGAAAGTGCTTAATGTGTAGGTTGGGGTGCAAACCCCAACCTCACGATTTGTGGAGCTGAAGTTGGGGTTTGCACCCAACCTACGCAACCAAGCAAGCCTTGAAGCGGCTCACCACATCAAATCATCCGGAATGCCATCCTCATCCACACCGGCCGCTGCAGGATCCACCAGCAACGCCACCAGATGCGGATCAACGTCGCGCACCTGTTCCGCTACGGCCTGCGTTACCAGTAGATAACGACCAGCATTCTGCACAATGCCCAGCTTGCCGGCATTCAGATCGGCGAGCTGTCCTGCATCAACATGCACTCGGCGAATCTTGCCGCCGTATTCAAAGTGGCGCACTTGATCGACATCGTTCTTGTTGAGCGCCTGGCCTTCCAGCAGCTTCTGCACTTTCGCTTTGCGCTCGCGTTTAATACGCGCCTGTTCGGCTGCCTCCTGCTCGGCACGCTTGCGCTCTTGCGCTTCCGTTTGCGCGCGCATCGCGTAAGCCTTACCCAGGTCAATCTCGTCGCTGCGCGGGGGGCGCGGCTTGTGCGGCGGCTTACCCTTGGCGAACGAATTCTGCGGCTTGGGCGCAGGTTGCTGTTGACGCTTATCGTCCTTGAGTTGCTTGACGATGCCGCTCTTCAAGAGCTGATCTCGCAATGAATCGGCCATGATCGAATCCGGTGGTGCGTTGGTACGGTTTCTAGGTAATGCAGTTTCAATAATGCGGCGGCGGCGGTTCGCTATGCGGATCGTGTCCCTGTCCGAGGCGCACAGTTTCCAATTCGCCGCGCAGGTCGCGGACCAGGCGTTCCAATGTGGCGATGCGCACGGATTGCTCCGCATCAGCCACGATTAGTGCCTGGACGGCATCATCGATAAAAGCGAGCCGGACTTCCAGCTCCGTAAGACGCTGCTCGGTGCTGCTCATGATTACTCCGAACGTGCGACGCTACGCCCGCGGCCAATCCCGTAGTACGCCAAGCCTGCCTCTTCCACCACCGCGGGTTCGTAGATATTACGCCCATCGAAAATGGCCGGCTCCTTGAGTACCGCGCGAATGCGGGCGAAATCTGGGCTACGGAATGCCTTCCATTCCGTGATGATCGCCAATGCATCCGCGCCGTCCAGCGCCTGATAGGCGCTATCGCACAGCACCAGATCGCCACGGTCACCGTACAAGCGGTGCACTTCCTCGCGCGCTTCTGGATCAAACGCGCGTACGTTGGCTCCGGCATCCCATAGCGCCTCCATCAGCCTGCGGCTGGAAGCTTCGCGCATGTCGTCCGTGTTGGGCTTGAACGCCAGGCCCCATAGGGCGATCGTGCGCCCACGCACGTTGCCATTGAAGTAACTGAGAATGAAGTCGAACAGCTTCATCTTCTGATCGTGGTTGACCGCCTCCACCGCTCCGAGCAGACGCGCGCTGTAACCCACCGCACGTGCGGTGCGCTCCAGGGCCTGCACGTCCTTCGGAAAACACGAGCCGCCATAACCGGCGCCCGGATAGATGAAGTGATAACCGATGCGCGGATCCGAACCGATCCCTTGGCGCACCAGCTCCACGTCCGCACCCACGCGCTCGGCGATGTTGGCGATCTCGTTCATGAAGCTGATCTTCGTCGCCAGCATGGCGTTGGCCGCATATTTGGTCAGCTCAGCGGAACGTACATCCATGACCACAGTGCGATCATGATTGCGATTGAAGGGCGCATAGAGCTTGCGCAGCAAAGCGATTGCGCGTGCGCTTGAAGTGCCGATCACGATACGGTCGGGACGCAGACAATCTTCGACCGCATCACCTTCTTTCAGGAATTCGGGGTTGGACGCCACATCGAATTCGATCTCGACGCCACGAGCAGCAAGCTCAGCCGCCACCGCTTCACGCACGCGATCGGCTGTCCCCACCGGCACGGTGGATTTATTGACGATCACCGCATAGCGATCCAGATGACGCCCGACGGATCGAGCCACACTCAATACGTATTGCAGATCGGCGCTGCCGTCTTCGTCCGGCGGCGTACCCACGGCGATGAAGATGATTTGCGCATGCGCAACAGCCAATGCCGCATCTGTGGTGAATTCAAGTTGCCCATTGGCGTAATTGCGCCGCACGATCGGCTCGAGGCCCGGTTCGAAAATGGGGATTTCGCCACGACGCAGGCGCCCTACTTTGTTCTCGTCGATATCTACGCAAACGACATGATTGCCCATCTCGGCCAGGCAGGCTCCAGTAACCAAGCCCACATAACCGGTACCAAAAATGGTGACTTTCATCGCGGGGGATCAACGCCTTAGTTAAGGGGCGAGGATTCTAACAGCCCCAAAAGAAACGCCTATGTCAACGACACAGGCGTGTGAGCCCGTGTAAAGCAAACGGGGCGCGAATCGTTCGCGCCCCGTTCATACAAGCTCGTTCTAGCGCGGTGATTACTGGCCGCTGCTACCGTCGCTGCCACCACCTTGAGGAGCGCCACCCGCTGCGCCGGCCGGCGTCGGACCGGTGCTTACCAGGGTGACGTCAAAGATCAACGTGGCGTTCGGCGGGAACGGACGATTCGGTTCTGCACCATAAGCCAGGTTCGGCGCGATGAAGAACTTGTAATGGCCACCCACCTGCATCAACTGCAGACCTTCGCGGAAACCCGGGATCACGCGAGCCAGCGGGATCGCGGTCGGCCCTGGCGGATTGTTTTTATCAGAGCTGTCGAACACTTCGCCATTCACGAAAGTGCCCTTGTAGTTCACCTTCACGGTGTCGTTCGGGCCCGGACGAGCACCGGTACCTTGCGAGATCACCTGATACTGCAAACCTGAAGCAGTGGTCTTCACGCCCGCAGCGCTCTTGTTCTTGGCAAGGAAGGCATCGCCTTCTGCCTTGTTCTTGGCGGAGGCCGCATCGAACTCGGACTTAGCCTTGCTACGCAGCTGCGCCTCAAAGGCCTGAGCAGTGGAGTTGAACTCCTGCTCGCTCATCGGCGGCTTCTTGCCGGAAAGTGCGTCCTGGACGGCCTTGGCGACGGTCGCCGGATCCACGGCTTCACGCATGATCGGCGGCACGGAACCGGCCAACTCGTAGCCGACCACGGTGCTGGCCTTGATCTTGTCAACCGTACCGGTGGCGCTCGTGCTACCAGCGCTGGACGTCTGTGCCTGCACGCCAGCGGTCATGCCCAGCGCGATGGCCAGCGCGGCCGCTGTCAGCGTGGGTCGCAGAAAATGCTTCATTTGGTACTCCCTAGTCATGGATATGCCGGCGTGCCGCGCCGGACCTCCCCCCAAATGGAGGCTGGCCCCGCATTGTGCGGTGTCAAGTCCGGTCTTGGCAACGACGATTCGCAGTGGACCCTCGCTCTCGCAAAAAGTTCAGGATCGCAAATGTGCACAGGACCTCATTCAACTTGATTTGTTAGGGGGAGATGAAGGCTTTTCCAGCGTGTCCCGCAATGCTGCTTGCAACCTCGCATGCACCTTAACCAGGCCGCGCCACAGGATAACTGCGAGGAGCACGCACACTGCAACGAGAGAAATCGCCACACCGCGTGGCGGCAAAATCGTGGATCCGAGTACGCCCACCAGCAGCGCCAGCGCCAGTAACGTCGCCAACGGAATCAGTTTCGCAAGAACCTGCCGAATGGCCTGCGTGTAGGAACCGGCAAAGCGCTCGCGTATGCCCAACTCCGCCAGCAGCATCCCCAAGGCTTCGGCCTTGCGATACACCGCAATCAACAACGGCAATGAGAAAAACAGAGCACATGCCCAGATCACCGAGTGACGCGTGTCTTTGCCAAATCCCCAGCGATCAAACCAGACCGCATTGTGTGCATTGACGTAAGCACCGATGACGAACAGCGTTACGACGAGCGCGATGTTCACGGCAATATGCCAAAGCAGCCGGCGGAACATGTGCGCAAGCATGGCGTTCTCGTTGACGGGACGCAGGTTTTCCAGCCATACGCTGTAGCTGCTGATCAGCAATCGCAGCGGCAACGGAACCGCGCGCTGCCCTACTCTCACGAGCAGATCCGCAGAACGAAGCAGATAAGGCGAGGCGATCATGCAGATCAACGCAGCTGCGACCGCAGTCGGGTAGATGAAATCGTCCACTGCGTGCAAGGTGAGTCCAAGCGCAGCGATCACGAATGAGAATTCACCAATCTGCGCCATGCACAATCCGGCCCGCAGTGACGTGCGCAGATCGTGGCCGATGAAGAACATGCCGACGCTGCACACCAGACTCTTGCCGAGCATTACGGTCAAGGCGATCGACACTGCAGGCAGCGCGTAATGCGCGAGTTGAGCCGGATCGATCTTCAAGCCGATCGCCACGAAGAACAGCGCAGCGAACATGTCGCGCAAAGGTTCGACCAGGTGCACCACACGCGAGGCGCTGTGCGCCTCAGCCACCACCGCACCGGCCAAGAATGCGCCGAGAGCCACGCTGAAACCCAACCACGCAGCCAGCAGACTGGTACCGAAACAGATGCCGAGCACACTCACCAACAAGGTTTCGTCGCGATCGAAACGTGCCACGTAATCCACCAATCGCGGCAACAGCAGCAGGCCGACGATCATTCCCGCCACCACGAACAAACCGAGATGCCCCACCACGCTGAAGGCCGTCCCCGTCTCCACCGTACCGCTGATGGCGATAGCGGTAAGCAGCGTAAGCAGCACGATGGTCAACATGTCTTCGGCCACCAGCATGCCAACGACCAGGCGTGCGAATGGCCACTGCCGAAGCCCGTTCTCGGTCAGCGTGCGTGTAGCCACCATGGTTGAGGACAGCGCCATGATGCCGCCCATGAACAACGCGTTCCGACCACCCCAGCCAAACAACAGACCGAGCTGATACCCAAGCCATAACATGAAACCCACTTCGATCACGGTGATCAGCAACAAGCTGCCACCCACTTGTCGCAGCTTGCGTACGCTGAACTCCAGCCCGAGCGTAAACATCAGCAGCACTACGCCAAGATTGGAGATGTCACTGATCGCGCGCGGATCGGCCACCAGCACACCTGGCGTGTGCGGACCGATCACCATGCCCGCCAAGATGTAACCGGGAAGCACTGGCAGCCGCAGACGTTGAAAAAGGATTGTCGTGGCGCCCGCCACGAGCATCACTAAGGCAAGATCGCGAATGAAGCCAATGTCGTGCATGCCGCGCTCATGGAGATGTCTCGATCACAGCTTAACCTGATGCGGTGATACTGCTGCGCAAGACAGCACCTACGCACATGTTCATTGGCGATGATTTTTTCTAAAAAGAGCTTGACGGAATTCAGAACCCATCCTATTCTTTCGTGCTTCCAGCGGCGGGGCCATAGCTCAGCTGGGAGAGCGCCTGCATGGCATGCAGGAGGTCGGCGGTTCGATCCCGCCTGGCTCCACCAACACATACGTCCCCATCGTCTAGAGGCCTAGGACATCACCCTTTCACGGTGGCGACCGGGGTTCGAATCCCCGTGGGGACGCCACTTCCACCCGATCATCGGGCGGAGTGGAAAAGGACTTAGTGTGTTGGTTGTTAGTAGCTCGTTGCTGGTAAGGCTGTACAACGTGGAGCGGTAGTTCAGTCGGTTAGAATGCTGGCCTGTCACGCCGGAGGTCGCGGGTTCGAGTCCCGTCCGCTCCGCCACTGTTTCTCAAGAAGCCCGCTTGCGCGGGTTTTTTGTTGCCTGCAGAAATCCACTGCTGACATATCAAGGCTCATCTCGCCCGCGAGCGTGTAGGTTGGGACGCAAACCCCAACATCGGGATGTGTGTCGACAGGTAACGTCGGGGGTTTGCCCCAACCTACGGCACGCGTTCGAGCGTACCCGCCGAGTGTCCCTGCTCCGCCAAATATTCGAGCCAACGCGTGAGGAAACCGTTCATCTGCAACCGGTGTTGAAACACCGAGTGCGCAGGCGGGAACGGCCCCAATACCTGCCAAAGATGGCGTCCAGGATGGCAATGCAGCGCTTCGGCAACGTGCGCGTCGCTGTACACGCGCAATTGCGCCGAAGGTGACCGACGGCCGGTCTGCGCATCAACGAAACCGTACGTAAGCTCAAGTTCGAGCGTGTATGGGTGGCGTTCCTGCAGCACCAGATGCACCGGAAGGCCGTCATCGATATCCGAGACGTAATCACCCAGCTCCAACTGCTGTGGCGCGAACAAGCGCGTCAGCCGATGGTAATTTTCCGCGTAGAGCCCCATCAGGAACTCGAAGCGTCCCGGCAGCAAGGCGGTGCGGCGGTCGAGTACGGCACTCATAAGGTTGCGACGGTCTCCTTGGATGTTCTGATCAATGCTGCGTAGGTGTCACCAGCTCTGTCCGTTCGCAGGCCACAGGACCATCGTCTCGACAGACTGACCGTCTGTCGAGACGATGGACCGAAGGCATGTGGATGGACAGAGCTGGCGGTGCCTGCGGAGCATGGGTCAGAGCATCCTTAGTACATGGTTTTTTCGATACCGAATTGATCGAGGATTTTGCTCGCGATCTCTTCGATCGAAACGTGCGTGGTGTTGAGATACGGAATGCTGGCCTGCCGCATCAACCGATCCGCTTGTTCCAACTCCCAGCGACATTGCTTGAGGTTGGCATAGCGGCTGCCTGGGCGTCGCTCTTCGCGGATCTGCGCCAGACGCTGAGCTTCGATGGTGAGTCCGAACAGGCGGTTCTTATAAGCGCGCAGACGCGCCGGGAGTTCGAGCTTTTCCAGATCCTCCTCGGTGAGGGGGTAATTGGCGGCGCACACGCCATAATGCAAGGCCATGTACAAGCACGTGGGCGTTTTGCCCGAGCGCGACACACCAACCAGTATCAGATCCGCTTGCGCGTAATCCACTGCCAGACCATCGTCATGGCTCAAGGCATAGTTGGTCGCGTTGATGCGCGCCTCGTATTTGACGAAATCCACTAGACCATGGGAACGGTTTACCGCACCGGAATGACGCGTGCCCAGTTCGTCTTCCAATGGGCCGATAAAGGGGGCGAACACATCCAGCACCAGCGCGCCACTGGTCGCCACGATCTCGCACAACGCCGGGTCGGCCAAGGTGTTGACGACGATCGGCCGCTGTCCGCTTTGCGCATACCGAGTCTTGATGCGCAACGCGGCACTCTCTGCTTTCTGTGGATTGTCGATGAACGGTAAACGGTGCTTTTCGAAGCGCACCCCTTCGAACTGGGCAAGAATGCTGTTCCCGATCGTTTCCGCCGTAATACCAGTGGAATCGGATATGAAAAAAACCGAGCGTTGCATGCGTGGTCCGTGGGCTATCTGAATTCCTGTCTTGCACCATAACCCAAGCACGAAGCCTTGTCTTTGCTTGACTTTGAGCTGACTGGTATGCAGGTGGCGCGGCTTATGACGGCAATGGTCTTCTTGTGCCGCGCACCATCGACAGCGGACAATACCAGTCTTATGCAGCCGGCTTTGCTCCGTGCCGCTCCCCGCTTTTTCCATTGCGAGCTCTTGAGGAGATCCCCTTGAACGACCTGGTGCTTTGGCTCGACCAACTGCGCATGACCGACCTTGGCAAAGTCGGCGGCAAGAATGCGTCGCTCGGCGAGATGATCGGCAACCTGGCCCAACTCGGAGTGTCGGTGCCCGGCGGCTTTGCCACCACTGCGCAAGCCTTTCAGCAGTACCTCGAAAAGAGCGGTCTTTCCAAGCGGATTGCCGATCGCCTGGTCACGCTCGACGTCGATGACGTGGATGAACTGGTCAAGGGCGGCAAGGAAATCCGCGGCTGGATTGTCGACACCGCCCTGCCCGCCGATCTGGAAAACGCCATCCGCGACGCCTACGCCAAGTTGTGCAAAGACGCTGGCGCCGAAAACATTGCCGTCGCCGTGCGCTCCTCCGCCACCGCGGAAGACCTGCCGGACGCGTCCTTTGCTGGCCAGCAGGAAACCTTCCTCAACGTGGTCGGCATCGACGACGTGCTGCACAAGGTGAAAGAAGTCTTCGCTTCGCTATACAACGATCGCGCCATCGCCTATCGCGTGCACCAGGGCTTCAAGCACGAAGACGTGTTCCTTTCCGCCGGCGTGCAACTGATGGTGCGTTCCGACGTGGGCGCATCGGGCGTGCTGTTCACGCTCGACACCGAATCGGGTTTCCGCGATGTCGTGTTCGTCACTGGCAGCTATGGCCTGGGTGAAATGGTGGTGCAAGGCGCGGTCAATCCCGATGAGTTTTACGTGTTCAAGCCCACGCTGAAAGCTGGCAAGCCAGCCGTACTGCGCCGCAGCCTCGGCGCCAAGCAACAGCAAATGGTGTATTCGAACAAGCCCGGCGAACGCGTGCGCATCGAAGAAACGCCCGCCGCTGATCGCAATCGCTTCTGCATTAGCGACGAAGACGTGCAAGAGCTGGCCAAGCAGGCGTTGGTGATCGAACAGCATTACAAGCGCCCGATGGACGTCGAATGGGCGAAGGACGGCCACACCGGCAAGCTCTACATCGTGCAGGCACGCCCCGAGACGGTGAAATCGCGCGCGCACGCGATGCAACTCGAACGCTTCCATCTCAATGAAAAAGGCAAGGTGCTGGCGGAGGGCCGCGCGATCGGCCAGAAGATCGGCAGCGGCAGGGCACGCGTGATTCGCTCGCTAGCCGACATGAACAAGGTGCAGCCTGGCGACGTGTTGGTTGCCGACATGACCGATCCGGATTGGGAGCCGGTGATGAAACGTGCCTCCGCTATCGTCACCAACCGCGGTGGACGCACCTGTCACGCCGCGATCATTGCGCGCGAACTGGGCGTGCCCGCGGTGGTCGGTACCGGCAATGGACTTGATGCCATTCCTGATGGACACGAGGTCACGGTTTCTTGCGCCGAAGGCGATACCGGCACCATCTACGAAGGTCAGTTGAAGTTCGACCGCGTCACCGCCGATCTTGGCGCCATGCCCGAAGCACCGCTCAAGATCATGATGAACGTGGCCAACCCCGAGCGTGCATTCGACTTCGGCATGCTGCCCAATGCAGGCATTGGCTTGGCTCGCCTGGAAATGATCATCGCCAGCCACATCGGCGTGCATCCGAAAGCGCTGCTCGAATACAGTAAGCAGGATGCGGAAACCAAGTCGAGGATCGACGCACGCATCGCCGGCTACAAGGACCCGGTGAGCTTCTATGTCGACCGCCTTGCCGAAGGCATCGCCACCATTGCCGCGTCGGTGTACCCCAAACCGGTGATCGTGCGTCTGTCGGATTTCAAATCCAACGAATACGCCAACCTGCTCGGCGGCCAGCGCTATGAGCCGCACGAAGAAAACCCGATGATCGGCTACCGCGGCGCCAGCCGTTACGTCGATGCGGGCTTCGCCGAATCGTTCGGCCTCGAATGCAAAGCCGTCAAGCACGTGCGCGAAGTGATGGGGCTCACCAATGTGTGGGTGATGATTCCGTTCGTGCGCACGCTCGACGAAGGCCGCAAGGTGGTCGAGGTGCTCGCCAAGAACGGACTCAAGCAGGGCGAGCATGAACTGAAGGTCATCATGATGTGCGAGCTGCCGTCCAACGCGCTGCTTGCGGATGAATTCCTCGACATCTTCGATGGTTTTTCGATCGGCTCCAACGACCTCACCCAGCTCACACTGGGTCTGGATCGCGACTCCAGCGTGGTCGCTCATCTGTTCGACGAGCGCGATCCGGCCGTGAAGAAGCTGCTGGCGATGGCGATCAAGACCGCGCGTGCACGCGGCAAATACGTGGGCATCTGCGGCCAGGGGCCGTCCGATCATCCGGATCTGGCCGAGTGGCTGATGGATCAGGGCATCGAATCGGTATCGCTCAATCCGGATACCGTGGTCGATACCTGGCTGAGGCTGGCGAAGAAGAAAGCCACGGCATAAGCACACGTTAGCAAAGCACGGGGCGATGGCGACATCGCCCCGTGGCATTTTTGGTGCCAGGAAACTAGCCGCCGCTCGGGTTGTCCACTCCAACCAGGAGACCTCAACTACGGGAGTACGCCATGCGCCGCCTAATGTCTTTCTTTGCACAGAACAAAGGCACCCTCGTTTTCCTGCTCGGCATGCTGATGTTCCGCAGCGCCCTCGCCGACTGGAACGTCGTACCCACCGGCTCCATGCAACCGACCATCCAGATCGGCGACCGCATCGTGGTGGACAAAGCTGCGTACGACATCCGCGTCCCCTTCACGCATATATCGCTTGTCCATTTGGCCGACCCACAACGCGGCGACATCGTCGTACTCGATTCACACGCCGCGCACGAGCGGCTGGTCAAGCGCGTGATCGGCGTTCCCGGCGATGAAGTGGCCATGCGCGGCAATGTACTCTTGGTCAATGGCGTCGCCGCCCACTATTCGCCGGTAACCGTGAATGGCATTCATGACGATCTGCAAGACCCGGCCCGCTATGAAGTCGAGCAATGGGGCAGCGCGCAACACCTCATCCGGCTGTCGCTCTACCGACCCAGCGAAGCGCGGGATTTCGGCCCGGTCGTTGTCCCTGCCGGTCACTACCTGCTGCTGGGCGATAACCGGGACAACAGCATGGACTCACGCTATCTGGGCTTCTTCCCGCGCAACGAAATCGTCGGGCGTTCCCGATACGTGGCGCTATCGCTGGACCCGGACCACCACTACCTACCCCGAAGCCACCGGCTAGCAGCCCGGCTAGACAGCGCTCCTGCCTCCCTACCCCAATAACCCCTGTTCCTGTTGTCACAACCTCGTCCAGCACGTATCATGTTCGGCTCGCGCAGACCTACGCGCACCTTTTCGGAGAGGTGGCAGAGTGGTCGAATGTACCTGACTCGAAATCAGGCGTACGTGTAAGCGTACCGTGGGTTCGAATCCCACCCTCTCCGCCACTCATAAAAAAACGCCCCTCGTGGGCGTTTTTTTATGAGTGGCGGAGAGGGTGGCCCGATGAGAACCCATATGGTTCGACAAATTCGTCTGGAACGAATTTGGACAGCCGAAGGCTGGCCCCGGAGCGCTTAGCGCGGAGGGGTGAGGCCCATGGACGGGCCGAACAATCCCACCCTCTCTGTAAATGTTTGCATCACTGTTAGTTGTGCACGCGAGCTTTTTGCACCACGCCAGTACATCCGGCATGCTGCACTCACTCACCCGGCGGATGCCCATGATCGAATTCGGACACGGAACCCATGTCGGTTTGCGCCGCACGCGCAACGAAGACACTTACTATGCCGACGCAGCGCTTGGCCTGTTTCTGGTTGCAGACGGCATGGGCGGGCATCAGCACGGTGAGGTAGCTTCTGCGCTGGCACGAGATGCCATCGTGGATTGGGTCCGCAAGGGGAAATCGCTGGCGGAAGCTGTGCATAGTGCAGCGGCGCGATTGCTGGAACACACCCAACGCTATGACGATGCCTTGCCAATGGGCACTACTGTCGCTGCCATCCGTTTTTCCGAACAGGACTACGAAGTAGTGTGGGTGGGCGACAGCCGCATCTACCAGTGGAAAGATGGATTACGGCAGATCAGTCACGATCACTCGCTGGTGCAGCGGCTAGTCGAAGCAGGCGCCATCGATGAAGTGCAGGCCAAGCGCCATCCCCAGCGCAATATCCTCACGCAAGCGCTGGGCATTACCGCGCTCGACCAATTGCATATCAGCATGGCGAAAGGTCGGCTCGAAGCAGGCATGAGTTTTCTGGTCTGCAGCGACGGACTCACAGAGGAAGTGAACAACAGTCGCATCGAAGCGATCATCGCCCGCCGCGATCTGGCTGCGCAGGAATGTCTCGACCATCTGCTGCTCGCTGCACTCGAAGAGGGCGGCAGTGACAACATCACGGCCATATTGGCGCGAATTCACTAGCACGCTCGGTGCTCGCGTAGGCAGGCAAGCTACGCTTCCAACTCCTGCTTACGCCATATGGACTGACCACCCGCACTTTTGTCCAACGCATCGAGTCGCTGTGAGTGGGCGCTAACTTCTTCCTCGCTGGCGCGCAGCACACGCGGCCGTCGTGCAAGGACCAGCGGAGCAATCACAGCGCGAACCCCACTGGTTTCTGCACCACCCTCGAATCCAAGATCCAACACCACCTGCCCGGACGTCATCGCCAGATAGACGTCCGCCAACAACTGCGCGTCGATCAGGCCGCCGTGCAGGTCGCGTGCGGAATTGTCGACGCCGAGGCGTTTGCACAGTGCATCCAGGCTGTTGCGCTGCCCTGGATACCGCTCACGTGCCATGAGCAACGTATCCAGCACATTGCAGCGATCGGCAAGGCGACCATATTGGGCACCTGCTCGCGCGAGTTCGGCATCGATAAAGCCGACGTCGAATGCGGCGTTGTGAATGATCAGCTCCGCGCCATCAATAAACGCCAGAAATTCATCCACGACTTCTTGGAAACGCGGTTTATCGAGCAGAAACTCGTCTTCAATGCCTGTAACTGCACGCGCGCCTTCATCGATCGCGCGCTCGGGATTGAGATAGGTCTGGTAATGGCGTCCGGTAAGCCGGCGCTCGACCATTTCGACGCAGGCGATTTCGATCAGGCGATGGCCTTGGCGTACTTCCAAGCCGGTGGTTTCGGTATCTAGAACAATCTGCCTCATGCCAATTTCCTGAATTGCTCTGCTTGCTCACGTGCCGCCTGATCCACGCGTTCGTTTTCATCATGCCCGCTATGGCCTTTCACCCATTGCCAGCGAATCTGGTGAGGCGCGGCAGCAGTGGACAATCGTTGCCAGAGATCCTGATTCTTTACCGGCTTTTTGTCAGCAGTGCGCCATCCATTGCTGATCCAACGCGGCACCCATTCTTCGATGCCTTGCATCACGTAGCGGGAATCGGTGGTCAGCACGACTTTGCAGGGGCGCTTGAGTGCTTCGAGCGCCTGGATGGCGGCGAGCAATTCCATGCGGTTGTTGGTGGTCTGCGCCTCACCGCCGCTCAGCATGCGTTCGGTGCCTTTGGCTCTCAACAGCGCCGCCCATCCTCCCGGGCCGGGATTGCCGAGGCATGCGCCATCGGTAAACACTTCCACTTCTGCCACTCGTTCGGCTCCGTCTCTGATCTTGTTCTTCGGGTAATAACTCAGCTTACCGAACTGCGACGCGCACCAGGCGCAAGGCCGGCTCTCACCGGTGCAGTGACGGGCTTGGGACGCAGGCGGGACGGCGCGCTTGCCGGACCCTTTTTGCGTGCGACCAGCACGTACCCCCCGCCAAGCCAGCCAGATATTTTGCCCGATGCCACCGTAGACCGCGGCAACAGCTGGCCTACACGTTGCACGCGTTCCACCAAAACTTCTGAACGGCGCAGGCGCGCAGCGAGTTGAATAGGAGACTTGGCGTGGGTGGCGCTGCCACGCGTCCGCCAAAGCCACCATGGCGTCCATCCGCTCAATGGGCTGACGCCTGTCAGAACCAGTAACCCGCCAGGCGCCAGCACGCGCACGATCTCGTCCAGGGACAGCGGGGCCAGTTCCAATGCATGGCGCAGCAGAATGAGATCGAACGCCTCATCCATGAACGGCAGTGGCTCGTCGGCGCTAGCGGATACATCGCCCCACAAGCGCCCTTCGACAAGGCGCAGCGTGACCCATTGGCTCAGGTAGGGCGGATTCGGTGGTTCGTCGCCCGCCGCCGCGGAGAGCAACAAGGCCCGGGACCCTGCGCAGCGGCGCACGTCGGGCATGTAGGCGACCGTCTCATCGGCCAACAGACTACGCATCGGCGCACTTGCATAAATGTCCTGGGTGCGCTGTTGCATCTACTGGAGGCCTGTCAAAAGCATGTGGGCAGAGTTTAGCGGTTGGCTTTACAAAGACGAACCATGGCACAACAGCGTTCGAACAATCTTTCGATTAACGCCTATCTAACGATCCAGGGCGGTTCGGGTCTTATAGTCGGCGATCTCGCGCAAGCCGGACGCCTGCGCCAGTCGATACGAAGGATGTGCTGGTCTGTCTACATGGCCCGTAAGGTGACCATGCAGCATGAACCAGCCGTCCGCAACAGAGCGGAGATCGCCCTTGCACGTCGTACCGTTACCGGCGCTTGCCGACAACTACATCTGGCTGCTGCACGACGACAGCGGCCATGCCATCGTCGTCGACCCCGGCGAAGCCTCGCCGGTCGAATCCGCCCTGCACGCTCGCAAGCTCAAGCTGTGCGCGATCCTGCTAACGCATCATCATGACGACCATATTGGTGGTGCGGGCAGGCTGCGCGACATGTACGACGTGCCCGTCTACGCACCCGACGATGCGCGCATTGCGATAGCCACACATCGCGTACAAGACGGCGGCACTGTGGTGCTCGGTCAACCTTCCGCGCGCTTCCAAGTCATGGCTGTGCCGGGGCATACGCTCAGCCATATCGCTTATGTTGGCGAAGGTGTACTGCTTTGTGGCGACACACTGTTCAGCCTGGGCTGCGGTCGGCTGTTCGAAGGCACGCCCACTCAGATGCTCTCCTCGCTGCAGCGCATTGCCTCATTGCCCGGTGATCTGCTGGTCTGCTGCGCGCATGAGTACACCTCCGCCAATGGCCGCTTCGCACAGTCCGTAGAACCCAACAATGCGGCGCTCAAGCAGCGGGTGGACGAAGTCGCCCGCCTGCGTGCGAATCATCAACCAAGCGTGCCGGCCACACTATCGAGCGAATTGGCCTGCAATCCTTTCCTGCGCGTCAACAGCGAAAGCGTCATCGAATGGTGCCGCCAGCATGGTGCTGCCAACGATCCAGTTGCCCGCTTCGCTGCGTTGCGCTCTGCCAAGGATGTGTTCCGCGCATGAGTTACGTACGACGACTGCTACCCGTTGCACTGACGTCGCTGCTTGCTGCGTGCGCCACACCTCCTGCGAACAAGTCGGCACACGTTCCGGCCATTACGCCGCCACCGGTTCCCACACCCTCGACGTCCCTGCCCTCACCGCAAGTGCCTGCACCGCAGACCACTCCTGAGATCACTACGGCGAACGTGTGGGACAAACTGCGCGACAGCTTCGCCATGTCGGACTGCGATGCGGATCCACAGATCATGGTGTGGGCACACCGCTACACGCAAAACCCACAACGCTTCGAAGCGCAAATGAGCGATGCCCTGCCACAGATCGTTTACGTGCAGCAGGCCGCCGAAAAGTACGATGTGGCCGGTGAATTCGTGCTGCTGCCATGGGTAGAAAGCCAATATCGGCCCGTACCCGGCCACCGCAATTTGCCCGCCGGCATGTGGCAACTCGTGCAAAGCACGGCGCGTGTGATGGGGCTGCATGTGGATCACAGTTACGACGGTCGGTTGGATACATCCGCTTCGACCGACGGCGTGATGCGCATGTTGCACGACTATCACAGCGAGCTGCATGATTGGCGCCTGGTCGATTACGCATACAATCGCGGCGAATTCGGTGTGCAGCGACTAGTGCAGCAGCATGGCTTGCCGCCGGATGAGCCAGCCATTCCAAAGCTGCAGGTACCTCGCATTACACGCGAACATCTCACCAAGTTGCTGGCCATTTCCTGCGTGGTGCGCGATCCCTCGCGCTTCAATGTCGAATTGCCCACGTTGCCTGCCGATCAGCATCTGGAAACGGTAGAGGTCAACCGCAGCATGACGCTGACCACTGCCGCGGGTCACGCGGGTATGGAAACTGACGACCTCAGGCGTCTGAATCCAGCCCTGCAAAACAACTTTCTAGTCATGAACGGTCCTGGGCATCTATTGATGCCGCATCGCAATGCCGAACAGCTGCGCAACGCCATGCAAATTGCCAACGATCAGGACATGACAGCCAGCATGTCTGCCCGATCTCCGTTACCGGCCATCTATGTAGATCAGCCTGAAAGCAACTCGCAAGACGAAGCCGACAAGCCACAACGAGCAAGAACCCACGTCGTGAAGCCCGGCGAAAGCTTGTGGCAGATCGCGCGCAGTTATTCCACGAGCGTAAGTACGCTTGAGCGTCTGAATCATTTGCACGGCAAAGCGTTGAAGCCCGGCCAGGTAATCAAGCTCGATTCGCCTGACAAACGTTAAGGCCTGGTGCCAGCGTCGCCAGCTGCAGCGGAACAATCGATGCCCGACCGTGTGGATTAGCACCCATCGCTTCTCCAAAGCGTGACGGTCGACGAGGTTGTCAATGTCTGAGGTATTCCTGTCCTCCGATCTTGATCTTGCATCGGGTATCACCGGTGAAATCGCTTATGCGGATGTGACTACAACATCCTGGGCGTGACCGGCGTTTAATTCTTGCAAATCATTCAACGAAAAAGGCGGCCCTTTCGAGCCGCCTTTTCTTTTCGCAAGATCGCCTGCACTTGATTACATGCGCTCTTTGGCAATCTCGACCTTGGCTTTCGCCTTGAGCATGTCGACCAAACCTTGCGCCTCCATGCCGCCGTACACCTGCACCATCTGGCGATAGAGCTGTTGGCGATCATCTGCGGTCATCTTGGAAAGGTCCCCAGCTTCGACTTTGTCCACGGCCAGGATGGCGTATGTGCCGTGATCCAGCGCGACATTGGCGTACTGCGGCTTGCCATCAGCGGCGGGATGCGGTGTCTTGAACGCTTGCGTCAGCACCGGTTGCGGCACATTCTGGCCCTGCTGTTGCACGCGCTGCGCCTGGTTCACGCTCTGCAGGTCGGCGTGTTCGGCCTTGGCCAACGCAACGAGGTCCTCGCCCTTGCTCAGGCGCTGCACCAGCACCTCAGCTTTCTTGCTTGCCGCGTCAGCAATGCGCTGATCGAGAATCTTCTGCACGATCGCGTCATGGACTTCGGCAACTGGCTTGACCGACGCTGGCACGTGCTTGTCCACGCGCACTACGACGGAATCATTCTTGCCGAGGTTGATTAATGTGGAATTGTTACCCGCGACGAGCACGTCATTGGAAAACGCAGCAGCAACCAACTTGGGATTGGAGGCAATGCCCTGACCGCCTTCACGGCCAAACAGCGGCGCCTCCTTGATCTGCAGATTCAGTGCCTTCGCTGCCGGTTCCAACGAACCAGGATTCTGCGAGGTCAGGTCAGTCATCTTACCCGCGGTTTCGTTGTAAACGCGGTCGAGTTCGCCAGTCGTGGCTTCTTTCAGCAACTGATCGCGCACTTGTTCGAACGGCTTGGTCTGACCACTGCGCAAGTCACGCAGATAGATGATGTGATAGCCCTCGTCGGACAGAACAGGCTTGGAGACCTGCCCTTTCTGCAACGCGAACATGGCCGAATCGAAAGCGGCGTTGGTTACACCTTTCTGCAGCCAGCCCAAGTCGCCGCCCTGCAGCTTCGAACCCAAGTCGTCCGAATCCTGCTGTGCGAGTTTGGCGAAATTAGCCGGCGTCACTTCGGCGGCGATCTTTTCGGCCTTCTCCAGCGCGGTCTTCTGCTGTGCAGGCGTTGCGTTCTTCGGCACATTGATCAGGATGTGCGAAACCTCTCGCTCTTCCGGCATACCGAAGCGAGCGAGCTCGTTCTGATAACGCTTTTTCAGATCGTCTTCAGAGGGCTGCGTATCCGCCTTCAGATCTGCGCCGTTCACTTCGACGTACTTCAACGACACCTGTTCCGGATTCATGAAATCCGCTTGATGTGCCTTGTAGTAATCTTGCACTTGCGCGTCAGTTACCTGGCTATCCTCCGGCGCGGGGCGCGGCAGGATGAAATAGCGGATGTCCCTGCGCTGAAGCCTTAGCTCCAGGTAACGCTCGATGTCCGCGGGCGTCACGATCGTGCTGCCGCTGATCGCATCAGACAGCAGACTGCCTTCCATCGAGGTGCGCAAATTATCCTGGTACATCTGCGGCGAGATGCCGGCTCCAGCAAGCTGCGCACGGTACATGTTGGGATCGAATTTGCCGTCAACCTGGAACGCCGGCTGTGCAGCAATCGCGTCGCGCAGCGCTTGGTCGGAGACGCGCATGCCAAGGTCTTCATTGGCCTGCAGCAGCAACTGTTGACTGACTAGCTCGTCCAGCACCTGCTGCTTGAATTCGGGCTTGTCGAACAGGCTCGCGTCAAATTGGTCGCCCATTTGCGCGCGCTGCTGCTGACGAATGCGGTTGATCGTATCTTGGAACTGCTGCTGGCTGACTTCGCGTTTGCCAATCTTGGCGACGAAGTCTTCAACGTGTGAACTGAAGTAGCCTTCAATGCCGAAGAACGACATCGCAAATACGGCAACCCCCAGCACGACTATCGCCGGCCATCCTTGCATCTTGTCGCGTAATGACTGCAGCATGGATTCTTTCCGCAATGATGTATGCGCGTTGCCGCGCGTAACTTAAACAACAAGGGCGCCACGGGGGCGCCCTTGCAAACCGTGGCGGAGCGGACGGGACTCGAACCCGCGACCTCCGGCGTGACAGGCCAGCATTCTAACCGACTGAACTACCGCTCCACATTACTGGTGGGTGCTGTAGGGATCGAACCTACGACCCTCGCCTTGTAAGGGCGACGCTCTACCGCTGAGCTAAGCACCCGGACCCTATCGGGCCGCTTAGTTTAGGGCGTCCTTGAGCGTCTTACCAGCCTTGAAGGCCGGGACTTTGGATGCCGCGATCTTGATCTCCTCGTTCGTACGGGGATTGCGGCCGGTACGAGCGGCGCGGCTGCGCACAGTGAAGGTGCCAAAGCCGACGACCGCGACGTCGTCGCCGTTCTGCAGAGCCTTCTGCACGGTCTCGAAGAACGCTTCGAGCGCACGGCCTGCGTCAGCCTTGGTCAGTTCGGCTTTTTCGGCAACGGCATTGATCAGATCGGTTTTATTCATTGAGTTACTCCCTTAAACAGGTATTCGGCCCGCGGAACGGTTGGGATGGGACAACGCGGGAAAGGATCATCGGAATCGTGCAGGGCGCGGCCTCGCAGACCCGCATCGCTGTGTATGGCTTGAGGCCCAGGATGGCGGTGAGCCTTTATACCAGCGCCCCCAAGGGTCCGCAATACAAGCTATACCAACGCATTGCGGGATATTCAGCAGCGCGCATTCGCGCACGGCCAGAAGCTAAGCAAAGGTCATCCAGAAACGTTGGTCACAAGAAAAGACAGGCGACACATGATGTGTGTCGCCTGTCGCAAGGTTCAATGCAACGAT
This sequence comes from Dyella acidisoli, assembly GCF_030160295.1. GTDB lineage: Bacteria > Pseudomonadota > Gammaproteobacteria > Xanthomonadales > Rhodanobacteraceae > Dyella_B > Dyella_B acidisoli. Next base: position 209,514 of record NZ_BSOB01000061.1, on the reverse strand, counting down.
GAATCAGTGCGGACGTGCGGGCGTTTCGGCCCCATCCTCGTGCTGAGGCACGGTTTCGCTCGTTGAGGCAGTCTTTGCCGTGGTTTCTGTTTGCTCCTTGACCAACGGCTGCAGCGGACGTTCCAGCGCTATGTCGAGCACCTCATCGATCCAACGCACCGGATGTATATCCAGCGAACCGGTGATGTTTTCCGGAATGTCGGCCAGATCTTTGCGGTTTTCGTCCGGAATGATCACGGTGGTGATGCCACCGCGATGCGCCGCGAGCAACTTTTCTTTCAAGCCGCCAATGGGCAACACGCGACCACGCAACGTGATTTCGCCAGTCATGGCCACTTCGGAGCGCACGGGTACCTTAGTGAGTGCCGAAACCAGCGCCGTGCACATCGCAATACCAGCACTCGGACCGTCCTTCGGTGTAGCGCCTTCCGGCACGTGAATGTGCAGGTCGAATTTCTCATGGAAATCCGGATCAATACCAAGCTGATCTGCGCGCGCGCGCACGACCGACAGAGCGGCCTGGATCGACTCCTTCATCACATCACCAAGCTGGCCGGTATGCACTTGTCGTCCTTTACCCGGCACGATCGATGCTTCGATGCTCAACAGATCGCCGCCCACCTGCGTCCATGCCAAGCCCGTGACAAGGCCAACTTCGTTCTGCTGCTCCTTGCGGCCGAAATCGAAACGACGCACGCCGAGATATTTTTCAAGGTTGTCGGAATTCACTGTCACCTTGCCGGACACTGTCGCTTTTGCTTTTTTCTTCTCGGCCTTGGCTATCTCTGCGCCTTCTTTCAGTTCGCCTAGCGTGAGTTGCTTCACCACCTTGCGGCAGATCTTGGAAATTTCGCGCTCGAGATTGCGCACACCCGATTCGCGCGTGTAGTAGCGCACGATATCGCGCACTGCCTCTTCGTCTACGGCGACCTCATCCGGCTTCAAACCGTTGGCCTTGATCTGCTTGGGCAATAAATATTTTTGCGCGATCCCCAGCTTTTCGTCTTCGGTATAGCCTGGAATGCGGATAACTTCCATGCGGTCCAAAAGCGGACCGGGAATGTTCAGCGAATTCGCGGTAGCAATCCACATCACTTCGGAAAGATCGAGATCAACTTCCAGATAGTGATCGTTGAACGTGTGGTTCTGCTCAGGATCGAGCACCTCCAACAGTGCCGACGACGGATCGCCACGGAAATCCATCGACATCTTGTCGATTTCATCCAGCACGAAGAGCGGATTCTTGCTGCCGACCTTGTTCATGTTCTGCACGATGCGACCGGGCATCGAACCGATGTAGGTGCGGCGATGTCCACGGATTTCCGCTTCATCGCGCACGCCACCAAGGCTCATGCGGACGAATTTTCGGTTGGTCGCCTTGGCGATCGATTGGCCGAGCGAGGTCTTTCCTACGCCAGGCGGACCGACGAGGCAGAGGATCGGTCCCTTCATGCTGCTGACGCGCTGCTGCACCGCGAGGTATTCGAGGATGCGTTCCTTCACCTTCTCCAGGCCGAAGTGGTCTGCATCCAATACTTGCTGCGCCAGCGCGAGATCCTTACGCACCTTGCTGCGCTTCTTCCACGGCACACCGATCAACCAGTCGAGATAGTTGCGCACCACCGTGGCTTCGGCAGACATGGGCGACATCTGCCGCAGCTTGCCAAATTCCTGTCGTGCCTTTGCCAGCACGGGCTTGGGCATACCAGCATCTTCGATCTTCTTTTGCAGTTCCTCGATTTCGTTCGGGCCTTCTTCGCCCTCACCCAGCTCCTTCTGGATCGCCTTCATCTGCTCATTGAGGTAGTACTCGCGCTGGCTCTTTTCCATCTGCGACTTCACGCGGCCGCGGATGCGCTTTTCCACCTGCTGCAAATCGATTTCGCCGTCGACCAAACCGATCAGTAACTCAAGGCGCTGACCGACATCCGCCGTTTCCAGCACTTTTTGCTTGTCCGCCATGCGTACGGAAAGATGCGCGGCGATGGAATCGGCCAGGCGCGAAGGATCATCAATGCCCGACAGTGTCGCCAATACTTCCGGCGGCAGCTTGCGGCTCTGTTTGACCAATTGTTCGAACAGCGACACGAGCGTACGCGACACAACATCCAACTCGCGCTCTTTGATGCTGTAGACCGGCTCGATGACGCGCGAGCGCGCGGTGAGCATGCCGCTCTCGTCCTGGTATTCCTCAATCGACACGCGTGCCTGGCCTTCGACCAGCACTTTCACCGTGCCATCAGGAAGCTTCAACAATTGCAGCACACCAGCGAGCGTACCGATCTGATGCAGATCCTTGATAGCCGGATCGTCGATATCCGGGCTCTTTTGCGCGACCAGCAGGATCTGCCGTTCACCCTCCATGGCCCGTTCCAGCGCACGCATGGATTTGTCGCGCCCCACAAACAACGGAATCACCATCTGCGGGTATACGACTACGTCACGCAGTGGAAGCACCGGCAGTACATCGAGGGCGGCGCCAGTAGCAGTGGAGATTGCGGCACTTTTTGCCATCGCAGGGAGTCTCTCGCGAATAAGGTTGGGGAATCTTCAAACGGCCATCCTGACCGCTCTTCAGCATCGACCGATCCGGTTGTTACAGGCCCGAATTCGCGCGGCACATCCTGTGTCACTTGGTCGACGACCCCGACACTGCGCCGAGGCCACTGACTCGTCAAGTGGAGGCATCACTGAACGCATACAAGTGCCGGCGAGGTAACGGAAAAAACATACGGCCCCGGCGGAAGCCGCCGGGGCCGTCAAAGTCTCACGAATGCGAAGATCAGGCGGCTGCGTCGCCGCTTTCGCTACCGATGCGCGCCTGTTGCTGCAAGTTACCGCGATAGATGAGATACGGCTCGGCCTGGCCCTCTATGACAGCGTCATCCACCACAACTTTGCTGACATGCTCCAATGAAGGAAGCTCGTACATCGTATCCAGCAGCACCTGTTCGAGGATTGTGCGAAGCCCACGCGCGCCTGTCTTGCGCTTGAGAGCCTTGCGAGCGATGGCTTGGAGAGCTTCCGGACGGAATTCCAGCTCAACACCTTCCATTTCGAACAGCTTGCGGAACTGTTTGGTGACAGCGTTGCGCGGCTCCGTAAGGATTTTCACCAACGCGGGTTCGTCCAACTCATCCAGCGTAGCTACCACCGGCAAACGTCCGACGAATTCCGGAATCAGGCCGAAGCGTACCAAGTCCGACGGTTCCACTTCGGACAGCACTTTGCCGAGATTTTCCGTACGTTCTTTCGAACGCACTTCGGCGGCAAAGCCGATGCCGATGGTTTCGGAGCGCTGCTGGATGACCTTTTCCAGACCAGCGAACGCGCCACCGCAAATGAACAGGATGTTCTTCGTGTCGACTTGCAGGAATTCCTGCTGCGGATGCTTACGACCACCCTGCGGCGGCACAGAAGCCAACGTGCCTTCGATCAGCTTGAGCAGCGCCTGCTGCACACCTTCACCAGATACGTCGCGCGTGATCGACGGGTTTTCGCTCTTACGCGAAATCTTGTCGATCTCATCGATGTAGACGATACCCGACTGCGCCTTTTCGACGTCGTAGTCGCACTTCTGCAACAGCTTCTGGATAATATTTTCGACGTCCTCACCCACATAACCGGCTTCGGTCAGCGTGGTGGCGTCGGCGATGGTGAACGGCACGTTGAGCAGGCGCGCTAGCGTTTCGGCCAGCAGCGTCTTGCCCGAGCCGGTCGGTCCGATAAGCAAGATGTTGGACTTGCCCAGCTCGATGTCGTCGCTGCGCTGGCGCGATTCCATCCGCTTGTAGTGGTTGTAGACCGCGACGGCTAACGCCTTCTTGGCACGCGTCTGCCCGACCACGTACTGATCGAGGGTCTCCATGATTTCTTTGGGCTTGGGCAACTGGTTACGCCCGGAGGCAGCCTTCTCTTCCAGCTCCTCGCGGATGATGTCGTTGCACAGCTCCACGCACTCATCGCAGATGAACACGGATGGACCCGCGATCAGCTTGCGCACCTCGTGCTGGCTCTTGCCGCAGAAGGAGCAGTAAAGAATCTTGCCGCTGTCGTTGGAACGGCCCTGCCGCTCGTCAGTCATTCGTTTGATCCTGCTGGAAAATCCCGGTACGGGTCGAGAATAGCACAGGGTTCCGAGTCCGCACCCGGACGCGGAACCTCGTTTGTGGAGGGAGAATCGGCTGAAATCAGGCCGACTTGACCGTTTCGACGGCGCGACGGTCCAGAACGGCGTCGATCAGACCGTATTCCTTGGCCTGGTCAGCACTCATGAAACGATCACGCTCCATATCACGTTCGATCCTATCGAGCGGCTGGCCAGTGTGCTGGACGTAGATATCGTTCAGCCGGCGACGCAAATACAGGATTTCCTGAGCCTGGATCTCGATATCCGTGGCTTGGCCACGCGCGCCACCGGAAGGCTGGTGGATCATCACACGCGAATTAGGCAGCGAATAACGTTTGCCCTTGGCGCCGGCCATCAACAACAGGGAAGCAGCACTGCATGCCTGACCGACGCACATGGTGCTCACATCGGGCTTGATGAACTGCATGGTGTCGTAGATGGCGAGGCCCGCGGTGACGGCGCCGCCAGGGCTGTTGATGTACAGATGGATGTCCTTGTCGGGATTTTCCGACTCAAGAAACAGCATCTGCGCTACAAGCAAATTAGCTACCTGATCGTTTACTTCGCCGACCAGGAAGATCACGCGCTCCTTGAGCAAGCGTGAGTAGATGTCATACGAACGCTCACCGCGAGCGGTCTGCTCGACGACGATCGGCACAAGGTTGAGGTTCTGGATCGGGTCCATGGCCATGCGTGCGACTCTCCGGAGTGGGGACTGAATGCGATTCGTATGCTCAAACCAGACTAGCAGGTCGGGAAATCCCTTCGCTAGCAAAGCCGATGGAAATCAGCCGCAAATCCAGCATTTTTCGCATGCTCGATGCGCTGACCCACATTCGACATAAGTCGAACCAGGCGCGTCGGAAAGTGCGGGAAAGCACTCTCCCTACGCCCTGGCGTGCTAGCCAGCCCTGATCGAATCGTCTCAGGCGCCGACCGGGCGCATCACTTCGTCGAAGCTCAGGTTATCCACGGTGGTCTTGGCATGTTCGGCCACCCACTCGGCTACCTGATCTTCCATGACGCGGTTCTGCAACCCTGACATCAACTGGGGATCGCCGTTATAGAGTTCAATGACCTTCTCCGGCTCCTCGTAAGTTGAGGCGATAGCTGCGAGTTGCTCGGCCAAGCGGGTGCGATCCAGCTTCAGCTCTTTCTTGCGGGCGATTTCGCCCATGAGGAGACCAGCGATGACGCGCAAGCGTGCGGCCGGCATAGCGGCGTCGACCAACTGCGGCGGAGGCTGCTGGCCACGCGGCACGCTTGAAGCCGCCAAGTTGCGCGCTTCGCCCTGCACCATCAGGTTAGGCACTTCGAGCTCGCTGTGTGCCTGGGCCAGCTTCTCGGCAACCTGAGACTTCAGGCGGCCCATCAGAGCAGCCTTAAGCTCACGCTCCAGGTTGGCGCGCACCTCCTTGCGGAAGTGATCCATGTCGCCATCGTCGATGCCGAACAGGCTGATGAACTCGGCATCCACTTCCGGCAGCTTCGGCTCCTGCACCTTCACGATGCTGAAGTTCACTTTCGCCGTCTTGCCAGCGAGCTGCTCGTTACGGAAATCGGCTGGGAATTCGATGTCGTCTTCGAACGACTCACCCACCTTGCGGCCAGTGAGCGCGCCATCCAGCGCCTTGAACAGGGTGCCTGAACCCAACACGCTGCCGGCGCGCTCCAGGCCTTCGGCCGGGAAGCGGTAGTCACCGGTTACGGCGGCGTATTCGAACATCACGAAATCGCCCTCGGCGGAGGGACGCTCGACTTCATTGAAGCTGCGGCGCTGCTGACGCAGCGTACCAATCATCTTCTCAACATCGGCGTCGGTGACTTCGGCCACCGGACGAGCGATTTCCAGCGCAGCGACGTCGATTTCAGGGAATTCCGGCATCACCTCGAAAGTGGCCGTATAGGCGATTTCGCCGTTTTCCGGCTGGCCAGTGGTGTTAATGGCCGGGTTGGCAACGGGGCGCAGGTTTTCCTTCTCGAACGCCTCGCGCAGCGTGCTGCTGATCAAGTCGGAGAGCACTTCGCCACGCACTTGCGCGCCGAAGCGCTGCTGGATCACATTGGCGGGCACCTTGCCCGGGCGGAAGCCTTTCAGCCGAACCGTGCGGCTCATCTCAGCGATGCGCGCGCTGACCTGCGACTCGAAGCGCTCAGCCGGAAATTTAACCGTGAGCTTGCGCTCGAGCTTGCCGACGTTTTCAACCGAAAACTGCATGACGTCTCCTGGAATGTCCTGTAATGGCCCGTGATAGCGCCACAGGCGGCCCCAGCCGCCTGCACGAAAAGCTCAAGGTCCGATGGTGCGAAAGAAGGGACTCGAACCCTTACGGGGTTACCCGCTGGAACCTAAATCCAGTGCGTCTACCAATTCCGCCACTTTCGCATCGTTCGCCGGATTAAGCTGCGGATTCTCAACGACTTTCTTGGGTCAACTCAAGACCGTCGAATGCCTGCCCTGCCGCGACCTGGGGCGATGGCTACCTTGCGCCAAAGAGATGCATTTTACGGTTCGGTGAAGGTCCAGCACAAGCACGTGCCACCTACTTTCGCCCGTTGCTGCGACGCAAAAACCACCACCGTCTTTCGGGCGGAAACGGCGAATCGCCGCACAACCGGCGATTGACACTGGAATCGCCAGCGGTGCATGGCACCTGCGGTATGCCCGCAACGCCCCACGTGCAAGAGCGTAAATCTGTCGGCAAACCGCGTGTCCATGTGTTTCAACGCAACTAAGCGGCTCGGACTTAGGAGCGGAGGGAACCTGTAGCTGCCGTAATACACAGCCTTCTCTGTTCTAACTCTTGCGTAGCAAAAGGAAATAGTTATGCAACAGGTGGGTGAAGTCGTTTCGGGTTGGCTGAGTGGCGAAGAAGACCTGTGCAATCCAGGGATCCGCTTTACATCGAAGGTGCTGCTGCCACCGAGTCGCCTTGACCGATCCTTGCACTGGCAAGGCGCTTATCCCCGGTGCGACCTCATGTTCGTACAGCGGCAAGATTTGCGCGAGCATCTGCTACTGCTGTTGATCTGACCTGCCAACACGCAGCGTGTTTCTTGTCCCATAGCCGCATGCATCCGGATTGCACGTTGCCCTCCCCATTGTTGCTTGAAACAAGGGGGTCTTGAAGGCCAGACACTCTTTGCCTGGCCCTCCGACCTTACTTGCCAATCACCTTGGCGAGTTTCGGGACCGTCTTGTCGAACACGTCATCACCGCCGGTCGCACTCAATGCGCGGGATGCATCGTTCCAGTGCAGTTGGGTGGTAGAGCTGTTACCCGCTTCATAGCCGTACGACGTGCCGTCGTCGTCATACAGCGCAAAGTCGGCATCCTTGCCGGGATAGACACGAATCTCGGCAATCGACTGTTTCGACGCGGTCGACTGAATGTCTGAACCCAGCGGCACGATCGAGCCCGCACGAACGAAGACAGGGATTTGATCGATGGGCGCAGCCACTTTCACCCAACGTCCACCTGCCAGCTTTTCGTTGGTCCAGAAGTTGTACCAGTCGCTGCCTGCAGGCAGATAAACATCCTTTTCCGTCTGGCCTTGCTCGGTGACAGGCGCCACCAGGAAGGCTGGACCGAACATGTATTGCGTACCCAGATTGACGACGTTGGGATCGTTCGGGAAATCCATCCACAACGGCCGCATGAAGGGTGCACCCGTGTCATACGTTGTCTTGGCTCGGCTATAGATATAGGGGATCAGGCGATAACGAAGCGCGTCGTACTTCGCCATGATCGCCTCGGCTTGATGACCGAAAGCCCAGATTTCCGTGTGTTTGCGATCGCCATGCAAACGCAGGGTTGGCAGAAAGGTGCCGTACTCGAACCAGCGCGTTAGCAGTTCTGGATAATCGTTGTTCTGACCCACTGTGTCGCGTGCATCAGAAGGATCAAGCAACGGCGGCTTGGTGGCGCTGGTCGTCTGCGGTAACCATTGCCAACCACCGATGTCATTGCCCCAATAGGCGATGCCGGATGCAGTCATGTTGAGGCCGGTGGGAATCTGACGTTGCAAAGCTTCCCAAGTTGGATCGATATCTGATGACCAAAAGAGCGCACCCGTGCGCTGCGATCCCAGATAAGCCGCACGGGAAAGAATCAACACACGCTTACTAGGCTTCCAGGCGCGCATACCCTGCGCGACGCCTTCTACGTGCAACAGCGGGAAAACGTTGTGATAACGGTCACCCGAGCCGATCGAATAGAAATATCCATCTGGCACCAGATCCGGCTCGGTCTCGTCAAGCCATGGATAGTCGAAGCCGTGCGAGAGAACGTTGTCGCGCGCATGCTCCCAATACCACTTGCGCGCCGCAGGATTGGTCGAGTCGATGAGAGCGCCTGCACGGTCCGAACGGAACGGTAAGCCATCGACTGTTTTGCCGTCCTTGTCCTTCAGGAAGTAACCCTTGGCATCAAGCTCCTTGAAATAACGCCCGGATCGTTCAAAGCGCGGCCAGATCGACACGATCGACTTCATGCCCATGTCGTGAAGCTGTTTGTTCATGCCATCGGGATCTGGAAACTCGGCCGGATTGATATCCAGCTGGCCCATGTGCGTCCAATAGAACCAGTCGACAACCATCACATCGAGCGGATAGTGCTTTTCACGATATGTGCGCGCAACACGCAATACTTCTGCCTGGCTGTCATAGCGCGCCTTGGACTGGATCAGACCGAAGGCCGCCTTGGGCGGAATCGGCGTCTTGCCAGTCACCCGCGCATAAGCCGAATAGATCTCTTCCGGTTTGTCGCCTGTGACGACAAAGAAACTGACACGCTCACCCACTTTTGATTGGAAACTCGTGCGACCGCGGATGCCGGCCACAAAACGCGTATCGGATGGATTGTCCCAGATGATGCCGTAACCCTTCGACGACACCATGAAGGGCACGCAGACTGTTTCGCCTGTTGGGGCGTCATACCAGTGCTGGCAATCGATGACACGGCCGCGCAGATCGAGCGGGCCAAAGCTGTCCTGATTCTGACCCATGCCGTAATAGTGCTCATCGGCAGGCGCTGAAAAAGTAGCACCAACTTGATAGGTGGCTTCACCCGCCACTTCATGCGGCGACATTTCCCAACCGGTCATGTTGACGATCGTTTCGCCCCTGGCGTTCTTCACCTGCAGTCGAACCGGTGCCAGATTCGGTGCAAAGTACCGCTCTGTCACGCCCGGCGTGTGCGGCAGCGGCGCTGTGTCGACATGCAAGGTCAACGCTGAGGATGCAAAGGTGTCGCCGCTCTGATCACTCGTTTGACGGAAAGCCGAATTATCGGCGTGGTCGGCGAGAATCCCGTAGCCCGGTGCCTTCAGCGCTTCGGCCTTGTCAGCGGCAATCGTTACATGGATGACATTAGGACCATAAGCCTCAACGCTTACCCACGTACCGTGCCGATCAAGCGTGACCATCGGTGCCGCATTAGCGACAGTAACGGCCGCGGCGAAAGACAAGCCCAAGCTCAGCAATGCAATGTTGGACGGACGCACGACACCCCTTCCTGTTAGCACACACATTTCCCGCGTCACTAGATGCGCGCAGTCGAATGTCCGGCTATTTATCATATAAATGGAGCTTCCCCGTCGCCCTTCCCGGCCAAGCGATTAAATTCGCTATACGAGTTGGGTGATTAAGCAAAAGACGAGCACGAAGCAGGGGCGGCAACGTTAACGGCTCCGAGTTCAAGCCCGTGAAGCACGAGCGGAGCGACGGCCGCGCAAGCTCCAATAGATAGATGCCGCTTGGGCGTACTGAAGCATCGGGTATCACGAAGTCGAAGACAGCCGGCTAACAAACAGCAAATGCCAGGCCGTAAAAAAGAAAAAGGCACTCAGGGAGAACCCTAAGTGCCTGGTTTAGCTGGTGGGCCGTGTAGGATTCGAACCTACGACCAATTGATTAAGAGTCAACTGCTCTACCAGCTGAGCTAACGGCCCAGAACTACTTGAAATTGGGGTGGACGATGGGACTCGAACCCACGACAACCGGAATCACAATCCGGTACTCTAACCAACTGAGCTACGCCCACCGTAATCACGAATCTGGCGCGCCCGACAGGAATCGAACCTGCAACCGTCGGCTTAGAAGGCCGATGCTCTATCCGGTTGAGCTACAGGCGCTTGACTAAAAGCAGAACACCTGCTGGTCGGGGCAGAGGGATTCGAACCCACGACATCCAGCTCCCAAAGCTGGCGCTCTACCAGGCTGAGCTATACCCCGTTTTTTTTCGAAACCCGGTCAGGATCTGGCAACCTGAGCTTTGAAATGCTACGGGTGACACTCTGGCCCGTCAATCCGTATCGAACACGCCGGACTTCTTCGTCCGGTTTTGCAAGCGATATTTTGCCTGCAAAGACACGACTTAAACCAACACCGTGTCTTGTAAATATGGCGCGCCCGGAGAGATTCGAACTCCCGACCACCAAGTTCGTAGCCTGGTACTCTATCCAACTGAGCTACGGGCGCGTGGCTAAACCTTAAATCTTCTTCACCTTGGTCACTGCCCGAAATTCGGAATGCGCCGAAGCAAGAAGCGGAATTATTCAGGTAGACGATGCGGTCGTCAATACTTTTGTGAAGTTTTTTTGAAGCACAGTGTTCATGTGCCGGACACCTCGCACCACTTCCCGATAACGCCACTCACTCCACGTTGAGCGTGAACTCGTCAGCATCCATCCAGGCTGGAAAGCGCTCGCGATGCTGCAGCAAGGGTGCGGGATCGATTGCCACCGTAACCACTTGCTCCTGCGTACCGAGCTCGACCAGCGGCTCGCCCACAGGATCGATTACCGCACTATCGCCCGCGTAGGGCAGATCGTTGCCATCCACACCCACGCGATTCACACCGATCACATAGGCGAGGTTTTCAATGGCTCGCGCCCGCAACAGCGTGCGCCACGGCTGCCGCCTCGGTGCGGGCCAATTGGCCACGAACAACGCCAAGTCGTAATCCATGCCGCCAGCTGCCGATTCCAGCCGGTGGTTGCGCAGCCACACTGGGAAACGCAGGTCGTAGCAGACCTGCGGCAAAATCCGCCAACCTTTGAGTTCAACGATGAGGCGCTGCGAACCGCCACCATAGCGCGTGTGCTCACCGGCCATGCGAAACAGGTGGCGCTTATCGTACTGCTCATACGTCCCGTCCGGGCGCGCCCAGATTAGTCGGTTGTAGACCTTGTCACCTTCGCGAATGGCCAAGCTGCCAGTAACGACGGCGTTTACTTCGCTCGCCAGTGCGCGCATCCACGCCACACCTTCGCCATCCATGTCTTCCGCACTGGCTCGCGTGTCGTTGCTGAAGCCGGAAAGCAGCGTTTCCGGCAGTACGACGAGATCGCTCTTCCCTGCCACGCGACGCGCCAGCGCACCGTAGTACTCGCGGTTGGCAGGTGCATCGTGCCAGCGCGTAGCACCCTGCACGAGGGTTACGTTCAGAGTTTGCATAAACGCTCCGCCGCAGCTTCCATGGTGGCGTCGCTTTTAGCGAAGCACAGTCGCACCAGATGTGTACCCGGCGCCTTTTCGTAAAACGGCGTCAACGGAATGGCCGCCACACCACCCTCTTTCACCAACCACTCGCAAAACGCCACGTCGTCCTGGTTGCGAATGGCTGAGTAGTCGACCAGTTGGAAATAGCCGCCAGGCACATCCAGCAGCTTCAGGCGCGATGGCGCCAGCAGCTTGCGGAAGCGATCGCGCTTGGCCTGATAGAACGCTGGCAACTCCAGATAATGCTCCGGCGTGCTCGCCAGGAACTCGGCAAACGCCACCTGTGCAGGATGGAACGTGCAGAAGGTGAGGTACTGGTGCACCTTGCGGAATTCCGCTGAGAGCTTCGTCGGCGCCACCGCGTAACCGACTTTCCATCCAGTGCAGTGATATGTCTTGCCAAAGCTGGATACCACGATGCTGCGCGCCGCCAGTTCCGGATGGCGCAGCACGCTCTGATGTGCGGCGCCGTCGTAAACGATGTGCTCGTAAACCTCGTCCGACAGCACGATGATTTGCGTGTCGCGCACGATCGCTGCCAGTTCGTCGAGATCCTGCGCAGACAGCACGGCGCCGGAAGGATTGTGCGGGCTGTTGATCAGAATCATGCGTGTGCGCGGCGTGATCGCATCGCGCACACGCTGCCAGTCGACTGAAAAACTCGGCACGGTGAGCGGAATATGCACTGCGCGCGCGCCTTGCAGATCGATCGCCGGCTCATACGAATCGTAGGCAGGATCGAACACGATCACTTCATCACCCGCACGCACCACCGCCGCGATGGCTGCGAACAATGCTTCCGTCGCGCCAGAAGTGACGGTGATATCGGTATCCGGACTTAGCTTATGTCCATAAAGCCGCTCAGTCTTCAGCGCGATCTGCTCACGCAGCGCAGGCGTGCCGATGCCCGGTGCGTATTGGTTGAGTCCTTTCCCCATGGCATGGCTCAGTGCGTCCTGCAACGCCTGCGGCGGTTCGAAATCTGGAAAACCTTGGCCAAGATTCACGGCCTTGTGTTGCACGGCCAGATGACTCATCACGCTGAAAATGGTGGTGCCTACTTTCGGAAGCTTAGTTTCGACGGTCATGGGCAGCAGTATGGATGGCTAAACGCAAAGACTAGCACGGGTCAGGCGGAAGGCTCGCCGGGTGACTCCAAGTCACGGAGCGGGCGGCGCGTGCATTTCTCGTGGCTGATGCGGGCAGCTTCCGGCAAGCGCTCCGCCAGAAAATCCACCAGCGCACGCACACCCGGCATCATGCCGCGACGACTGGGATAAACGAAATGCATGATGCCTTGCGGTGCACTCCACTCCGGCAACAGAATCTCCAGCTCACCGTTAGCGATGGCCGGCGCGCACACCGTCTCCGGCAACAAGGCAACACCGATGCCGGCGCGCGCAGCTTCCAGCAACACCGCGAAATCGCCGGTGATGACGCGCGCCTGCACTTCTACGCTGACACGCTCGCCCTGTGCGTCGATTAACTCCCAGATCTGTGAACCCTCGTGTTCTTGCATCGACAAAGCCGGTAGGCGCGCGAGGTCTTCGGGATGTTTGGGATGGCCATACGTTTTGAGCAGGCTTGGGCTTGCCACCGGAAAGATGCGCGCCTGACCAAAGCTGCGGATGATCATGTTGGAATCCGTATCGAGCTTGGTGCGCACGCGAATAGCCAAGTCGTAGCCCTCGCCGATAAGGTCGACGCGTCGATTGTTCGAGAGCACCCGCACTTGCAACTTCGGGTACTTCGCCATGAACTCCGGCAGGATGTAAGCAAGCACCGTTTGAGCAATCGAAATGGGACAACTAAGCCGCACAACGCCACGCGGTTCGGCACGCAGTTCGTCCACAGCTTCCTGCGCGGCACGCGCCTCTTCCAGCACGGCGCGGCAATGACCGTAGAAACGCTCACCCACCTCGGTAACCACAAAGCGTCGTGTCGTACGCTGCAGCAGCCGCACACCAAGCCGGTCTTCCAGCTGGGCGATTCGCTTGCTCAGTCTCGACTTAGGCACCCCCAAAGAACGCCCGGCCGCCGAAAACCCTCCGTATTCCACCACGGACGCAAAGAAGTACAGGTCGTTCAGGTCTTGCATGGCCCCTGGCAAGGCGTTCATCGCTGTTTCCTTTTAGGAACGATAAGTTCCGAAAGCCCTATCTTATCGCGCGTTTGTTTCGAATATATCTTTAATCCCATCGTCGGCCCGCCCGACTTGGACATGAGATATGACCATGAACCTCTTGCATCTTGATGCCAGCCCGCTGGGCCAACATTCCGTCTCCCGCGAACTGAGCGCCGCTATTGTCGACCAGCTCGCCCAGGAAGGCCCTTCGCTGCAGATCACCTACCGCGACCTTACCGCACAGCCCCTGCCCCATTGGACTCCGGTGTTTGATGCCGAAAGCCCCGCGGCTCAGTTGGGTCAGCAGGTGATGGACGAATTCCAGGCTGCCGATGTCATCGTCATCGGAGCCCCGATGTATAACTTTGGTATTCCCAGCCAGCTCAAAGCTTGGATCGACCGCGTGGTGGTAGCCGGCCAAACCTTCCGTTACACCGAGAACGGCCCGCAGGGTCTGGCCAACGGCAAGCGCGTAATCGTGGCCTCCAGCCGCGGCGGCGTATACACCAGCGGCCCAGCGGCCGGCTTTGATTTCCAGGAAACCTACCTGCGCACGATTCTGGGCTTTATCGGCATCACCGATGTGGAGTTCGTGCGCGCTGAAGGTGTGAACATCAGTGCCGAGCACAAGGTGAAGGCGATTGCCTCGGCTCGGGACAGCATTGGATCTCTGGCGACCAAAGCTGCCTGATAGAGCGGCTCGCTCCCCCTCCCCTCTAAATTGAGCGCCCAGTCGGGCGCTCTTTTTTTGGCAAAGGCAGGGCAAATCGGTCTTCGGAGAAAAGATGACCCACCGAAGAGGAATCAACGACCGAAACGAATCTCGCCGCCGTCGTGCTCTCGATCCCAGCCACGTAGTTCATCGCGGATATGCGCGATGCGTTGGCGACCCAGTGCGTTGCGCTCCTCGTCCAGCACCTGGCCGTCGAGCAACTCAGCCAGGCGTTGTGCAGTGGGTAACATGGCATCCCATGCATCCAGCGCCGTGACCGGACCAGGCAGCGTCATGAAGAAGCTCAGGCCGGGCGTACGCAAAGCATCAAGCCGGGTCAGGTCGAAGCTGCCAGGCTTGACCATATTGGCCACGCTGAAGATCGGCCCCGCTTCACGCTTGCCATCCACAAGACGGTGGTAGATGCCCATATCGCCGTATTCCAGGCCGGCTTTTTCCGCCGCGACAATCAGATCCGTACCGTTGAAGGCCTGACCTTCACGCGCCATCACAAACAAACTCACGATGCGCTCAACCGGAACTTGCGTCGGGCGTTTACCTAGATCGGATCGGGGCGGAATGCGAGGAGACGGTGCCGCAGAAGGAGGCGCCGGAACAGCAGAGGCCGGTGCCGCGGCGGGCACTGGCGAAGCGACGGGCGTTTGTTCGGCGGGTGCGATGCGAACCGACTCCGGCTGCGAGGGCGAACGCAGCATTTCCACAATGGACGCGGATTGCCCGGTTGGCTTGGGACTATGCACGGTTTCATGCCGTTGGTCGGCCAACGCGGCACCCAGCTTTTCGAGTTCCGTACGCAGGTTTACGTCCAGTTCGCCCTGCTGAGGCTCGGGTTCTCGGAAGAGGGGATCCATGCGTTCGTGCACGTCGCCCCCGAACGCTTCGTGCTCGTCGACCGATCCGCCCAATGTAGGCTCACGCCGTTCTGCGGTCGGCTCTGGTGCCAAGCGTCGTTTGCCCTGCGCTTTCTTTGGCTCACCGAACAACCAGACAAGCAACAGCACGATCACGCCGACGATCGCCAACGGAATGCCAACCCAAGGGTTCCACGCAACAGCCAATTCGGATCCAAGCATGATGAACATCCTTACTTCTAGTGGCCTCTACCTCAAGCCGCACCGGCCAGCTTGGCGGCCTCGGCAAGATCGACCTGCACCAAGCGCGAAACACCCGGCTCACGCATCGTAACGCCGCAGAGCTGGCTGGCCGCTTCCATAGTGGCCTTGTTGTGCGAGACGAAGATGAACTGCACCTTTTCGCTCATCTCGCGCACCATGTTTGAGAAGCGGCCGACATTCGCTTCGTCGAGCGGCGCGTCCACCTCGTCCAGCAGACAGAACGGCGCAGGATTAAGCGCGAAGATTGCGAACACTAGCGACACCGCGGTCAATGCCTTTTCACCACCTGACAGCAGCGTGATGTTGGTGACGCGTTTGCCGGGCGGACGCGCCATGATCGACACGCCAGTGCTGAGCAGATCGTCGCCGGTGAGTTCCAGATAAGCATGACCGCCGCCGAACAGCCGCGGGAACAGTTCCTGCACACCGGCATTGACGCGATCGAAGGTTTCCTTGAAGCGCTGGCGCGTTTCGCGGTCGATCTTTTTGATGGCGTTCTCCAGCGTTTCCATCGCGCTAGTGAGGTCCGTGAGCTGGTTGTCCAGGTACGTCTTGCGTTCGCTCTGCTCGGCGTGCTCTTGGATGGCTGCGAGATTCACCGGCTCCAGGCGCGCGATCTTCTGCCCGAGGTCAGCAAGCTGCTGACGCCATTGCGCCGCGTCGACGTTTTCGGCCAACTCGTTGAGCAGGGTTTCAAGATCGAGCCCTGACGCTGCGATCGCTTCAGCCAGCTGTTCGGCGCGCATCTGCAGCGCCTGCGCGGCAAGCTTCTTTTCGGACAGGCTTTCGCGCAGACCGGACAGTTCCTGTTCCAGGTTATGCCGCTGCTGCTCTAGCTTGCGCATCTCGATGTCGCAATCTTCCAGCGCACGACGCGCTTCCACCAGCTGGCGATCCACCAGCAAGCGCTGATCGAGATACGTCTGGCGCTCAGCTTCCAGTTCGGCGATCGGATCGGAGCCCGCCGCCAGTTGTTCGGTGATCTCAGTGCGACGCGATTCGATCTGGCGGATCTGGTTTTCCATGCGCGCCAGCGCCTGTTCCAGCGAGGCGAGCGAGGAACGCTTCGATTCCAGGCTCAGCGCCAAGGCATGCGCCTGGTCGGCAGCCTCTCGCGCGTTCATGCGCGCTTCTTCACGCGCTTCTAGCAAGGCGCGCCGTTCGTTTTCCAGCTCACGGCGCTGATCTTCCAGATCGCCCATGTTGTTGACGGATTCGTCCAGGCGCGCTCGCGCTTCGCGCGTCTGTATCTGCTGCTCTTCCATCTGTTCGAGCAGCACCGACAGTTCGCCGGCCACTTTCTCAGCACGCGCACGCGCCGTTTCCACTTTGCCGCGATGGCTTTGCAACTGGCCTGCGAGTTCCGACTGACGGCGATGTGCGTTGTACAACTCGCGCTGCGCATCATCACGTGCGCGCTCTGCCTCGAACTTGCTAGTGCGCAGATCATCGAGGCGCGCAGTGGCTTCCTCAATGCGAGCCTCGAGCGATTCGACCTGCTCGGTCAACATGCGGATCTCGCGTTCGCGCGCCAGCACGCCAAGCTGATTGCCTTGCGCGCGGCGCACGCTGGCCCAGCCTGGCCCCAGCCATTCGCCAGTGCGCGTGATCACCGATTGATACGGCGCCAATGCGGACAGGCCCGAAACGCGGCGATGCGCTTCGTCGATGTTTTCCGCGGTAAGCACATGGCCAAGCATCGTGATGGCGGCCGCCGGGCCACGCACATGCGCAGCCAACGTACCCGTGGTGGCGGCACCACCTTCGGCAGCATCGAGCAAGGCCACATCGGCATTGCTCAAGCCAGGAAATTCCTTGGCCAGATCGTGCGAGCCGTCGACCAGCACACTATCGATGAAACCGGAAAGCACAGTTTCCACCGCAGTTTCCCAACCCGCTTCAACCTGCAGCACTTCGCCGAGACGACGGTTCTTGTCCAGGCCAAATTGCGATAACCAGGAACTGGCTGCACTTTCTTCCTGGCCAAGCGCAGCGTGTTGCAAAGCTTCGAGCGACGCCAGGCGTCCTCGCGCAGTCTGCAACTGTTGACGCGCATCGTTGAGCGAGCCTTGCACCTGACGCTCGTCGTCAAGCACTTTCTCATACGCCAGCTTGTGCTGATCGAGCATGCCACCGAGCGACTCAACGCGCTCACGCTGCGTATCGTGCTCGTTGTGCAGTTGCTCGGCCGCGGCATCCAGCGCATCGACGTCGGTGGCCTTCTGCTCGGTTTCCAAGGCATCTTTGCGCTTGGAGAGATCCACTGACTGGCGATCGAGATAGGCCAGCTTGGTACGTTCCACTTCCGCAGCCCGGCTCGCTTCGCCGGCGGTGCGCGTGTAGGTGTCCCAGCGCTGCTGCCAGTCGGCCAGCTTGGTTTCGGTTTCGCGCTGGGCTTCGCTGGTTTCATCCTGCATTTGCTGCAGGGCTTCCAACTTCGGCTCGCCTTCGGCCAAAGCCATGCGCAGCGTTTCGACCTGGTCGCGATCGGTGGTGATGTGCGAGGCCAGCTCGTCGTGCTCACGTTCGGCATCTTGCTGCGCGCGCTGTAAGCGCTCAGCGGTTTCCTTGTTATGGCGCACCTGTTGCTCGACGCGCGCAATCTCGGCGCCGACCTTGTAAACCTCGGCCTGCACTTCGTTCAAATGTTCGCTGGCTTCGATGTGCCGCTCACGCACGCTTTCGATCTGCGATTCGATCTGGCGCTGTTCGGCCACGCGCTTCTCGATTTCGATTTCTGCAGCGGAAAGGCCCTGCCCTTGACCATCGTGTTGGCCCTTGAGCCCACGGTATTCAAGCGCACGCAGCTCGGCTTCCTTGCGCGTTTGTTCTTCCTTGTAAGCTTTCCAGCGTTCGGCAGCACGCGCCTGACGGTTCAAATGTTCGAGTTGCTTGTCCACTTCATCGCGCACATCGCGCACACGATCGAGGTTTTCGCGCGTGGCCTTGATGCGGCTCTCGGTTTCCTTGCGGCGCTCCTTGTACTTGGAAATGCCGGCCGCCTCCTCCAGATGCATACGCAACTCTTCCGGATGCGCCTCGATGATCTGGCTGATCATGCCCTGCTCGATGATCGAGTAGCTGCGCGGCCCGAGACCGGTACCGAGGAACAGATCCGTGATGTCGCGGCGGCGGCAACGCGCACCGTTGAGGAAGTACGACGACTGCCCGTCGCGTGTCACTTGGCGTTTCACCGATATTTCGGCGTATTGGGCGTACTCACCTTGAATGGTGCCGTCGGCGTTGTCGAAGATCAGCTCCACCGTGGCCTGCCCCACCGGCTTGCGTGCGCTGGAACCTGAAAAGATCACGTCCGTCAGCGAATCACCACGCAGGCGACTGGCCGCGCTTTCGCCCATCACCCAGCGGATAGCGTCGATGATGTTGGACTTGCCGCAGCCGTTCGGCCCCACCACACCAGTCATGTTGGTGGGCAAGTGCAAGGTTGTAGGGTCGACGAAAGACTTGAATCCGGCGAGTTTGATCGTGGTTAGGCGCATGCAGATTCAGGAGCTCGAAAGAGGATAGCCCGCTGCGGCGGGCGACGGGTCACTGTGCCAAACACGGGACAGCGCCGCAATGCGTAGAGAGCGATCAGGCAACGCGAGGATTGCGTTGCAAGCGATTGATCCGCTTCATTCTGGCGCTTTCGCGTCGATCGACAACGCGTGGATACCGTGATCCATCAGCTCGCCGAGCGCCGCGTACACCAAACGATGCCGCTTGATCGGTAATTGACCTGCGAAAGCGGCGCTCACTACACGCACATGGAAGTGCCCCTTCCCTTCATTGGCGTGGCCGACGTGCTTGTAGCCCTCATCCACCACATCCAATTCGATCGGCTGCAAAGCCTCAGCGAGCCGCCGGCGGATTTCCTCGACCATCGCCGTCGTCATGCGGGCAGCGCCTTGAGGAACGGTTTGACGCTCACGCTGGCGTACACGTCGGCTTCGACATAGGGATCGGCTTTGGCCCATTGCTCGGCCTGGGCCAGCGAGGAGAATTCAGCCACGATCAGGCTGCCGGTGAAACCGGCCGGCCCGGGTTGTTCGGCGTCGATGGCGGGAAACGGCCCAGCCAGCAACAACCGCCCTTCCGCCTGCAGCTGCTGCAGGCGCGCCAGATGGGCCGGACGCGCGGCGAAACGGCGTTCCAGTGATCCAGGACGGTCCGTACCGATGATGGCGTACCACATATGTCGGTGCTCCTCGAAGGAATCGGCGATTTTAGCCGACTGTGCGGGGCCTGGTCCTAGGGTGATGCCTGTCAGATCCGATCCCTGACACCGGCCGCTGCCGGGCTCGTCCGATACCGCGCACGCTTGTTTCCGCCCTGGAACCCAGACGCAGCGCCATCTTTGACCCGTCGATACGCCCTAGGCCATCAGTCATAGCAAGTCGTCCTTGACGGTTTTGAAGACAGTGTTATAGTTCACTACAACACCGGTCCACGAGAGCACCAAAGGAGAGCAGAGATGAAAGCGCCGAACCCCATCGCCATCACTGCCGCGGTTCTGTTCACCACGGTCAGCCTGATCGCCCTGAGCCCCAACACCCCCAAATCCCCCGCTACCGAGATCAACGGCATGAAAGTGATCAGCTTGCCTGCGGTCGACGTGCGCCCCACTGCCGAAGACCAGCGCGCCGCCGCCATGTTGACCACGGCCAGCCTGGCCATCGTCAACTCACCGCTCAGCAACAAGGTCGAAAGCGGTGCAAGCCTGCTCGGAGCGCAGCTGACCATGCCCTACTATTCGTTTGGCTCCACCAAGCTCGCCCGTATCAGCAAGGAATAAATCCATGTCCATCACCTGGAACGACAGCGTCCCGATCTATCGCCAACTACGCGAACGCGTAGTGGCGATGATCCTGGACGGCGCCTTGAACGAGGGCGACCCGCTGCCGTCAGTACGCCAGGTGGCGGCGGATTTCCAAATCAATCCGCTGACGGTTTCAAAGGCGTACCAGGAACTGGTCGACGATCAACTAGTCGAGAAAAGGAGGGGGTTGGGCATGTTCGTCACCGATGGAGCGCGCGAGGCGCTGCTCAAATCCGAACGCGAGCGCTTTTTGCGCGAAGAATGGCCGGCACTGTATGCACGCTTGCAGCGCCTGGGGCTGGACCTGAAAACCCTGATGCGCGAAGCGCCGAAAGATTCGGAGAACCCGTCATGAATGCGGTCGTCACCGCCAACGGTCTGAGCAAGCACTACAAGAACACGCTTGCGCTGGACAACGTCAACTTCCAGATCCCCGCCGGCCGCATCGTGGGTTTGATCGGCCCCAACGGCGCCGGTAAGACAACCGCGCTGAAGGCGATCCTGGGTCTTACCGACTTCCAGGGTCATCTCAACGTGCTGGGCCTGGACCCGCGCACACAGCGCGACAAGCTGATGGAGGAGGTCTGTTTCATCGCCGACGTCGCCGTGCTGCCTCGCTGGATCCGCGTACACGAGGCAATCGATTTTGTCGCCAACGTGCACCCGCGCTTCAATCGCGCCAAGTGCGAAACCTTCCTGGCGCGCACCAAGCTCACGACCAACCAGCGCGTACGGCAGATGTCCAAAGGCATGATCGTGCAGCTTCACCTGGCGCTGGTGATGGCCATCGACGTCAAGCTACTGGTGCTGGACGAACCTACACTGGGCCTGGACATCCTCTATCGCAAGCGGTTCTACCAGAACCTTCTGGAAGACTATTTCGACGAGAACAAAACGATCATCGTCACCACACACCAGGTCGAGGAGATCGAACACATCCTCACTGACTTGATGTTCATCCGCGACGGCAGGATCGTGCTCAACACCGACATGGACGCCATGGGTGAACGTTTCGCCGAAGTGATGGTGAGCGCGGACATGGCCGCGACCGCACGCCAGCTCAAACCGCTGGATGAGCGCCAGGTGTTCGGCAAGAGCATCTTTCTGTTCGACGGCGTCGATCAGTCGCAGCTGCGGGCACTGGGCGAAATCCGCCGGCCTTCGGTCAGCGATCTGTTCGTCGCCACCATGAAGGGGACCTACGCATGAACGCGAAGACACTTTATTGGCTTATCAGGCGCGAATTCTGGGAACATCGCGGCGGCTTTATCTGGGCGCCAGTGATTACGGGGATTGTGTTTCTGGTGTTGAACATGATGGGTATCGTCAGCGGAGAAGTGTTGGGCGCCCGTCATGGCTTCCATTTCGGTCCGCTGGAGGGTCAGGATCTTGCAGCGAAAATTCAGTCGCTCGATGTCCATCAGATGCAGCAGGTGGGCTCCGCGCTTGATCTGGCCATGCTTTCTTCCAGCTTCTTGATCAGCGTGGTGTTCGCCTTCGTGGTGTTTTTCTACTGCCTTGGCGCGCTCTACGATGACCGGCGCGATCGCAGCATCCTGTTCTGGAAATCATTGCCGGTTTCTGATTCCGCGACGGTGCTTTCCAAAGTTATTGCAGCAGTGCTTATTGCTCCTGTCATCGTGGTGATCTGTGGTGTGCTTACTGGCATCGCGATGTTGCTGCTGTTCACCCTCACATTGTCGTTTCACGGCGTGAGCATGTGGTCGCTGTTGGTGCTTGCGCATCCGTTCCAGATGGTTGGGTTCCTGATTGGAAGCATTCCGCTCTATTTGCTGTGGGCCTTGCCGACCGTGGGCTGGCTGATGCTGTGTTCGTCCTGGGCCAAAGCCAAGCCGTTCTTGTGGGCTGTGGTCATTCCGGTGGCGCTTGGCGTGATGATCAGTTGGTTCAACCTGCTCGGCTCAGCTGGCTTCAAGAGCAACTGGTACTGGCGCGAGATCGTGGCACGTGTACTGTTCAGCGTATTCCCGGGTGGCTGGCTGCATGACAGTGCTGCGCAGCATCTGGGTGATAACCCGGAAAATATCGGCAACTTCTTCAACCTGTCCAACTCCTACGCCGTGCTCGCCGCGCCGGACATCTGGATTGGCGCAGTGGCTGGTATCGCGATGCTGGTCGGCGCTGTATGGTTCCGCCGCTGGCGCGACGAAGGCTGAAACTCGTCAGACCGTAATCTGGCGATCCATGATCTGAAGGGGACACATCATGAAGTACCAAAGGGTGATCGTGCTGTTGGCCATGTGTGCCGCCATCGCTGCCTGCGACATGTCTAACTTCAACTACAGTGGCAAGAACGGCAGGATCACATTGGATAGCGATGTATTGACGCTCCATGTCGACGGGGTACCGAATGCAACACTGGGCTCCTCGGGCGACTTCACTATCGATGGCAAAGCCGTGTCGCTCTCTCCAACGCAACATGGTCTGCTGATGCTGTACTACCAGGGCGTCATGGACATCCGTGAGCAAGCGCTTGGCATGGGCAAAGCTGGTGCCGCGGCTGGAGTGGAAGCGCTGAAGAACTCCATGAGCAGCAAACCCGACCCAAACGAAAAGAAGAAGATCGATGACCAGGTGTCCTCACAGACGCATCAGCTTTCCCTGAAGATGTGCCAGGACGAAGCCAACCTCAAGGCAGTTCAGGACCAGCTCACCGCGCAGATTCCGGTATTCAAACCCTACGGAGGCATCTTCCCCGGCCGTAGCATCGATGAATGCATGAAGGACAACTAGGAGCGCCGCCATGCGTCGTTTTTCTCTTTCCGTTGGCATCATTGCGTTGTGTAGCCTGCTCACTGCATGCGGCGATCATTCGGATGATCATTCCATCACAGTCATGCATTCGGACGGGCGCATCACGGTGATCAACAGCGACATCGGCGGGCTGTCTCACGGCAGCATTCATCTCGGCAATGGCGACGTTACCGTGCGCGCCGACAACACGCCTGATGCCGTCATCACTGTCAATGGCGATTTGCGCATCGATCAACGCGACGTTGCAGTCAACGCTGCGCAACGTGAGCTGCTCAAGTCTTACTACGGCAACGCCACGATGATCCTCACCGACGGCATCGCCACCGGCAAAGCCGGGGCTGCGGTCGGTGAGCAAGCCGCCAAGAGTGTGCTGACGCGACTCGCCAGCGGCAGCCCCGACAAGATCCAGCAGGACATCGACGCCAAGGTCAAACCGCTCAAGGAAGCGGCGATGAAGATCTGCGACGACCTTGGCGGCGTCAAGAACAGCCAGGATCAGCTTGCTGCGACGCTGCCGGCGTTCAAGCCTTATGGAAATGTCATCAGCGGCAGCGATGTGGACGATTGCAAGAAAGACAAGGACGACTGAACAGGTTGCCGGGAAAGCGGGCCGTCATGTCCGCGAAAGCGGGCGTGACGGCCATGAGAGAGTACGAAAGCATCAACCGCCACCACCTCCGCCGCCGTGAATGCCACCTTTGGTCAGCGCACGTGGATCGAGCAGCTTCTTCAATTCCTCTTTTGAAAGCCCTGACTGCTCCAGCGCCACATCCATGATCGGCCGCTTTTCCTTGTAAGCCTGCTTGGCGATCGCTGCGCCCTTTTCGTAGCCGATCACCGGATTCAGTGCGGTAACCAGAATCGGATTCATCGCCAGAGCCTGATTGACGCGCTCAGTGTTCACACGAAAACCATCAATCGCCTTGTCCGCCAGCAACCGCGACACGTTCGCGAGAATATGGATCGACTGCAGCAGGTTGTGCGCAATCAACGGCAACATCACGTTGAGCTGGAAATTGCCTGATTGACCAGCAACGGTAATCGTCGCGTCATTGCCGATCACCTGCGCAGCCACCATCGCGGTGGCCTCCGGAATCACCGGATTGACTTTGCCGGGCATGATGGATGAACCCGGCTGCAGCGCCGGCAATTCGATTTCACCCAATCCAGCCAACGGACCGGAATTCATCCAGCGCAGATCATTGGCGATCTTCATCAGCACCACGGCCAACGCTTTCAGTTGGCCGGAGAGCTCCACTGCAGCATCCTGCGCCGCCATGCCTTCGAAATAATTGGCTGCCGATTCAAAGCGGACATCCGTGAGTGCCTTCAATTCACGCGCCACTGCCGGGCCGAATTTCGGATCGGCGTTGATGCCGGTTCCCACTGCCGTGCCACCCAACGGCAATTGCCGCATGCGCTTTAAGCTATCGCCGATCCGTTCAATGGCCGAGTCAATCTGCGCCGACCAGCCCGACAGTTCCTGCCCGAACGTCACCGGCATGGCGTCCATCAAATGCGTGCGTCCGGTCTTGGGCACGTTGCGTAACTCATGTGCACGGCGGTCGATCACACGCTTGAGATGTTTCAGCGCTGGCAGCAGCTCTTCGTGCGTGGTCAGCGCGGCGCTTACGTGGATGGCGGTGGGGACGACGTCATTGGAGCTCTGTCCGTAATTCACGTGATCGTTTGGATGGACTTTGCTGCCGGCCTTGGCGGCGAGATGCGCGATCACCTCGTTGGCATTCATGTTGGTGCTGGTGCCCGAGCCAGTCTGGAATACATCGATCGGGAACTGGTCGTCGTACTGCCCCTCGGCCACCGCCAGCGCCGCCTTGCGGATCGCCGCCGACTGCCCTTTCTTCAGATAACCGAGGGCAAGATTGGCCTCGGCCGCCGCCGCCTTAATCAATCCAAGCGCGCGAATGAAGGCTCGCGGCAGATGCAAGCCTGAGATCGGGAAATTGTCGATCGCGCGCTGGGTCTGTGCGCCGTACAGCGCCTTGGCGGGCACCTTCAATTCGCCCATGCTGTCGTGCTCGATGCGGAAGTCGGCCATGGTTCGCCTCATGCGGGTGGAAATCGGCCTGACTATAAGCCTGCAAACGTAGAGATGCGCTGACCAACTCCAGATTCGTCGTCCCGGCAAAAGCCGGGACCCAGCGTCTTTGAAGGGGGCCAACAAAGTCACTAGGCCCCGGCCTTCGCCGGGGCGACGACTTATTCAGGTGACTGCGGAGCAATGTAAAATGCCGGATTCTGATCTTCCCGGAAGCTCCCCGATGTCCACTCACGCCCTCACCGCCCTCTCGCCATTGGACGGCCGCTACGCCGGCAAGACCGAAGCGCTGCGTCCGATCTTCAGCGAATTCGGCCTGATGCATCGTCGCGTGCAGGTGGAAATCGAATGGTTGCTAGCGCTGGCCGCTGAGAAGGGTATCGCCGAGCTGCCTGCCTTCACGGCAGAGCAGGTTGCCAGGCTGAAGGCCATCGCCACCGATTTCAGTGTTGACGACGGCACGCGTATCAAGACGATCGAAGCCACCACCAATCACGACGTCAAGGCGATCGAGTACTTCATCAAGGAACGCATCGGCAACGACGAAGCGCTGGCGCAAGCCAAGGAATTCGTGCATTTCGCCTGCACCAGCGAGGACATCAACAATCTTTCGTACGCACTGATGCTGCGCGACGCACGCACGCACGTGCTGCTGCCTTGGCTAGACAAGATCATCACCACGCTGCGCGGACTTGCCCATGCGAACGCCAATTTGCCGATGCTGTCGCGCACGCATGGGCAGACCGCTTCGCCTAGCACGCTGGGCAAGGAACTGGCCAACGTCGTCGCGCGCCTGGAGCGCCAGCGCAAGCAGCTCGCCAACGTGGAAATTCCCGGCAAGATCAACGGGGCCGTGGGCAATTACAACGCTCATGCCATCGCCTATCCCGAAGTGGACTGGCGCGCTTTCTCTCAGCGCTTCGTGACCGGTCTAGGTTTGGATTACAACCCGTACACCACGCAGATCGAGCCCCATGACGGCGTCGCCGAATACTGCGACGTCGTCCGCCGCGCCAACATCATCCTGATCGACCTGGCTCGCGACGTGTGGGGCTACATTTCTTTGGGTTATTTCAAGCAAGCGCTGAAGGCGGGCGAAGTGGGCTCGTCCACCATGCCGCATAAAGTCAACCCGATCGACTTCGAAAACGCCGAGGGTAATTTCGGCCTGGCCAACGCACTACTCGGCCATTTCGCCGAAAAGCTGCCGATCAGCCGCTGGCAGCGCGACCTGACCGACTCGACAGTGCTGCGCGCACTCGGCACCGCATTCGGCCACACGCTGGTGGCACTGGAATCGCTGCAGAAGGGCCTGGGCAAGCTCAACGTGAATGCCGACCGCCTTGCCACCGACCTTGATGCGAGCTGGGAAGTCCTGGCCGAGGCCGTGCAGACAGTGATGCGTCGCTATGGTTTGCCCGAACCTTACGAGCAGTTGAAGGCGCTGACGCGCGGCCAGGGCATCACGCGCGATTCGATGCGCGAGTTCATCACCGGCCTCGCATTGCCCGAAGACGCCAAGCAGCGCCTGCTCGCCCTCACACCGGCCACTTACATCGGCCTGGCCACCGATCTGGCAAAGACGATCTGACCCGCCGGACCGGACAAAGCGGGGCGGCATTTGTCATCATGGCATCTGCCCTGCTTCGACCAGCGTCATGGCGCCTCTTTCCGAATTCCTGATCTTCACCGGCATTGGTGCGCTCGCCCAAATCGTGGACGGCGCACTGGGCATGGCCTATGGCGTGACGTCAGCAGGCATGTTGCTGGGGTTGGGTATGCCGCCGGCCATGGCGAGCGCCAGTGTGCATTACGCAGAAACCTTCACATGTGGCGCCTCCGGTCTCAGCCACTGGTGGGCGGGCAATGTGCGGCGTCGGTTGTTCCTGGTGCTGGTCATTCCGGGCGTGATCGGTGCCATTATCGGCGCTACGGTGCTCGCACATTTGTCGCCGATATGGATGCGCTATTTCCTCACGCCGTATCTGCTCGTAATGGGTTTATTTCTGGTTTTTCGCACCGCGCGACGCAAGGATCTTCGTACCGACGTACCGCGCGGCACAGGCGTGCTGGGTTTCGTTGCAGGGTTGCTTGATGCGGCAGGCGGTGGCGGATGGAGCGCGCTCACCGTCACCACCATGGTGGCGCGCGGTCAGGAACCGCGCTTTGTGATCGGCAGCGTGCATCTGGCCAAGTGCATCGTAAGCCTGGCGGCCAGCATCACGTTTCTGCTTAGCATCGGACAGAGCAAGCTGCACGTGGTGCTAGGTTTGATTCTGGGCGGTGTGATCGCCGCGCCGTTCGGCGCTTGGCTGGTGCGGCGATTGCCGTCGCGCGTATGCACATTGATGGCTGGCCTCGCCGTGCTGGCACTCGGCATCTACAACTTCTATCGCCTGCTGGGGTGATCACGTAGGTTGCGGTGTAAACCCTAACCTACCGCGACAGATCGCAGATCCAGTTCACTTCCCAGTTTTTGCCATCGGGTGAGAACGACTGCTCCATGTGCGCCGCGTGTGGCGAAACGTTGAGCCACATCCATCGCACCAGCACGACGCGTCCGTTCCAGATGGTGCGGTTGAAGAACTCCCCGCGGTTGCCGTGGAACTGCCCCACGACGGGAGCAGCGGGATCAAGTTCGGCGTTATCCAAATCCAAGCCGTAAATGATCCACTGATGCGTCTGCGGGTTATACATGCGCAACGTCTGCGCCTTGATGTGCTGCTTCTTGTCCGTGCTGGTGACTTCGAACTGTTCGAAATTGGCGTTGGTATCGAGCAGCTTATGATGGTTGGAAATGCCGTCGTACTCCACCCAGGCATGGGAGCCATTGAGGCGATCCGGCAAGCGGCGCACATGGGCTTTCCAGTCGCCGATGAGGAAATCGAAATCATGCGAGCCGTCATGCTGCGGCCCGGCGAATATCGCAGTGGGGTTTTGCACGTTCTCATCCGCGCCGACCGCAAAGGCGGCTCCCATCGACCCTGCTATCCCCACGATCAACGACACAAGGAACTTCGGTGCAGCCTGTTTCAGCGCAGCCATGCTCTCCTCCTGTTGTCCCCGGATGGACGGGTGCAGCGGAGGCTACGCCCATCGTCAGGTGGATTCCATACAATGCCGCCCTATGACGCTCTCGCCTTCTTCCCGCAAGCCCCTGCCCATCGAAGTGTGTGGCACGCCCAAACTCCCGCTCGGCATGACGCCCGCACAGTTCCTGCGCGATTACTGGCAGAAACGGCCGTTGTTGATCCGCAACGCTTTTCCTGATTTCACCACACCGGTCGAGCCGGAAGATCTAGCTGGCCTCGCTTGCGAAGAAGGCGCGCTCTCACGCTTGATCCAGCACGATGAAGCCCGCGAACGCTGGCGCGTCAAGACCGGTCCGCTCAAGGAAAGCGATTTCGCCAAGACCGGCAACGCCAATTGGACGCTGCTGGTGCAGGACGTCGACAAATGGGACATGGACGTGGCCGCCCTGCTCGACCATTTCCAGTTCCTGCCGAACTGGCGCGTGGATGACGTGATGATCTCTTATGCCGAGCCCGGTGGTGGCGTCGGCGCACACGTCGATCAATACGATGTCTTCCTGCTACAAGGCGTCGGACAGCGGCATTGGGCGATCAGCACCGATCCGAACGCGCCGAAGGAATTTCGCACCGACGTCGAGCTCAAGCAGCTCAAGCACTTCGAGCCCACGCATGAATGGCTGCTCGATCCGGGTGACATGCTTTATCTGCCTCCTGGCGTCCCCCACGACGGGGTGGCCTTTGGCGGCCCCTGCATGACGTTCTCCGTCGGCATGCGTGCGCCTTCGCAGGCAGAACTAGTAGGTGATCTTGCCGATTATCTCGCCGAACATCTGTCGGAAGACCAGCGTTACACCGATCCGGACCTCGCACCCGCCAAGCGCGCAGGTGAAATCGACAAAGCCGCTCTAAAACGCGTGCAAGCCGCCGTACCCCTTGCAGCCACCTTAGATGACGCCGTACTGCTCGATTGGTTCGGCCGCTTCATCACCCGCTATCGCACCGCGCAGACGCCGCTGGCACCCGCCAAACCGCTGAGCGAGGCAGCACTGATGAAGCAATTGGCCGGCGGCGCTTCGCTGCTGCGCCATCCATGGTCGCGCATGGCCTGGGCACAAACCGGCTCGCGCTGCACGCTTTACGCCAATGGCCATGCGTATCCCGCCTCAGCACCATGGGCTACGCAGTTGTGTGCGCAACGCACGTTGTCACCTCCGTTCAATCTATCGGCTGTAGATACCGCGCTGCTGTTGGCATTGATCAATGATGGACATCTGATTCTTCGCCGTCTAAAAGGACGCAACGCGTGAACACGCCATCCGCTGTGCCGAACGAGGGTGCTCTGGCCGTGTCGGGCCAAGAAGCCGTTGCCGCCATGCGCTTGCAGGTGCTGGCAGCAGCCCGCTTCAAGCTGGCGATCCATCTGCCAACGTTGACGTCCACCACCCTCAGCAGTCCGGTGGAATTGGCAGAATTACGGCGTATCGCCATCTCCGGACGTGGGGCGGAGATTCGCATTGTGCTGGGTGACCCTGCCGCGGCCATGCGCGCGGGTCATCGCCTGTTAGATCTCGCACAACGGCTACCAAGCGCGATACGCATCCGCACGCCATCCGACAATGACGAAGAGAGCAGCGAGACCAACGCGAGCGCCTGGCTACTCAACGACACTGCCGGCTACCTGTTTCTGCCGAACGCCGATAGCTGGGAAGGCCGCGCCGCCCTGCGCGATGGGCCGGGACTGGCACCTCTGCTGTTGCAGTTCGAGCAGATCTGGGAACGTGCCGCACCCGCCACCCTGGTGCAGCCACTGGGCTTGTAAACCGTGCAAGCCATGCCCAATCAGGGCCGTTGCGCGATGTAGCCTCGTATCAGCCCCTCCCCCTGTTTGCAGCGAAGGGAGCCGGTTGTCGCCTATATGTAATGGACGTCGAACGGCAAACCATACGGCACGTTGCGCGGCCTGAGTCGGCTTGCCGCAGTGCGGAAGCCCCAGGCTATAATTAACAGGATTTTTCGCCGGCGAACCGGTCCTACGACAAGGCGGTTCGCTGAGGCTTCCTTTCCCTGCCGGTGGTGACGTGAGCACAAACCTGATCCGCGAGTTTTTCGAATCCTCGCAACTCGCAGGCGGCAACGCCGATTATGTCGAATCGTTATATGACGCCTGGCTGGCCGATCCCGCATCGGTGCCAGCCGAGTGGAACACGTACTTCCAGACCTTCAAGGGCCGCGAGTCGGGAGACGTCTCCCATACCGCGGCCATTGCGCGTATAGAGGCGGCGCAAAAACAGCGCCCCGGCTACGCGGCGGCAGCGCCCACCAGCGATGAGCATGCGCGTAAACAGGCCGGTGTACTGCGCCTGCTGACGGCTTACCGTTCGCGCGGCCATCTCGCCGCCGACCTCGACCCGCTCGGCCTCGCCCCCAAGACACACGCCCCCGATCTGGATCTGCCCTTCCACGGCCTGTCGGACGCCGACCTGGATACCGAATTCGACTGCGGCAACTTCGCCGGCGGTGGTCAGCGCATGAAGCTGCGCGAGCTGTATGCGCGCTTGAAGCGCGTGTACACCAGCACCATCGGCGCGGAGTTCATGCACATCTCCGACCACACGCAGCGCAATTGGCTCTACTCCCGCCTTGAACAGGCCAATGGCAGCGCCGGTCTGGACAAGGCAAGCAAACAGCGCCTGCTCGGCAGCCTCACCGGCGCCGAAGGCCTGGAGCGCTACCTGCACACCAAGTACGTGGGCCAGAAGCGCTTCTCGCTGGAAGGCGGCGACAGCCTGATCCCGATGATGGACGACGTGGTGCAGGCCGCGGGCGACAACGGCATCCGCGACGTGGTCATCGGCATGGCCCATCGCGGCCGCTTGAACGTGCTGGTGAACATCCTCGGCAAGCCGCCGAAAACCTTGTTCAACGAATTCGAAGGCATCTTCGAACATCACGAAGACGATCCCGCCCATTCCGGCGACGTGAAGTACCACATGGGCTTCTCCGCCGACGTGCGCACGCCCAAGGGTGGCGTGCATGTGGCATTGGCGTTCAATCCCTCGCATCTGGAAATCGTCAATCCGGTGGTAGCCGGTTCGGTGCATGCGCGCCAGGTGCGCCGTCGCGATAACGACCGCACCAAATCGTTCGCTGTGCTGATCCATGGCGACTCCGCGCTGGCCGGCCAGGGCGTGAACATGGAACTGTTCAACATGTCGCAGGCCCGCGGCTTCAAGATCGGCGGCACGCTGCACATCGTGGTGAACAACCAGGTAGGTTTCACCACCTCCAACCCGCAGGACACACGCTCCACGTTGTACTGCACCGACGTGATCAAGATGATCAACGGCCCGGTGTTCCATGTGAACGGCGACGATCCGGAAGCGGTGATCCAGGTGACCCGTCTCGCCTACGAATTCCGCAAGACGTTCCGCAAGGACGTGATGATCGACCTGGTGTGCTACCGCCGCCACGGCCACAACGAAGCGGACGAACCGGCCGCCACGCAGCCGGTGATGTACCAGATCATCCGCAAGCGCCCCACCACGCGCGAACTCTACGCGCAGCAACTGGTGAAGGAAGGCGTGCTGGCCGAAGGCGATGCGCAGAAGCTGGCCGAGGATTACCGCAACCGCCTCGAAGCGGGCGCGGCCATGACCGATCTGCATCCGTCACTCACCAAGGACGTGGAAGTGGATTGGAGCCAGTTCATCGGCGGCAAGCTGTCCGCGCCGTGCAACACCACGGTGCCCAAGCAGAAGCTGGTGGAATTGGCCGGCCGCATTCTGGATCTGCCAAAGGATGTAACGCTGCACGCACGCGTTGCCAAGATCTACGACGACCGCCGCAAGATGGCCGCTGGCGAACTGCCGGGCGACTGGGGCTTCGCCGAAAACCTTGCCTACGCCACGCTGATCGACGAAGGCCACAACCTGCGCATGGTCGGCCAAGACGCGGGACGCGGCACCTTCTTCCATCGTCATGCCGTGCTGCATGACCAGAAGGACGGCCACACCTATCTACCACTCGCTTCGCTGCGTCCGGATGCCGATGTCGAAGTGATTGACTCGCTGCTCAGCGAAGAAGCAGTGATGGGCTTCGAATACGGCCACGCCACCACCGATCCGTACACGCTCAACATCTGGGAAGCGCAGTTCGGCGACTTCGCCAACGGCGCGCAGGTGGTGATCGACCAGTTCATCAGCTCTGGCGAAGCGAAGTGGGATCGCCTGTGCGGTCTCGCGCTGTTCCTGCCGCACGGCTACGAAGGCCAGGGTCCGGAGCACTCTTCTGCACGCCTGGAGCGCTTCCTGCAGTTGTGCGCCCTGGACAACATGCAAGTGTGCGTGCCGACCACGCCGGCGCAGGATTTCCACATGATCCGCCGCCAGATGCTGCGCCCGGTGCGCAAGCCGTTGATCGTGATGACGCCCAAGTCGCTGCTGCGCCACAAGCTGGCAGTGTCCACGCTGGACGAGCTCGCCAACGGCAGCTTCCAGTTGGTGATCGGCGAGCATCGCGATCTGCCGGCGAAGAAGGTCAAGCGCGTAGTGCTGTGCGCCGGCAAGGTCTACTACGACCTGCTGGAAGACTCGGAGAAGCGCGGCCTCAATGATGTGGCTATCGTGCGCGTCGAGCAGCTCTATCCGTTCCCGCGTCCGGAAGTCACGGCCGAACTGGAAAAATACCCTTCCGCCAAGGAAGTGGTGTGGTGCCAGGAAGAGCCGATGAACCAGGGCGCCTGGTTCCAGATCCGCCATCACCTGCAAGCCTGCGTAAATAGCAAGCAGAGCCTTTCCTATGCAGGTCGCGCGCGTTCGCCCGCGCCTGCCGCGGGTCACCTCAACGATCACGTTGCCGAACAGTCCGCGCTAGTCGAACAGGCGCTGGTTGCACCGATCGGCGACGATCATTCTGCTGAATAACATCCAGGATTCTCGCGCTCACGGATGAGCGACCAACCCCAGGATCATCTATGTCCACCGAAGTCAAAGTCCCCGTTCTGCCCGAGTCCGTCTCCGACGCCACTATTGCGACCTGGCACAAGAAGGCCGGTGATGCGGTCAAGCGCGATGAGAACCTGGTCGACCTGGAAACCGACAAGGTCGTGCTGGAAGTGCCCTCGCCGGTCGACGGCGTGCTGAAGGAACTGAAGTTCCAGGCCGGCGACACGGTGACCAGCCAGCAGGTGATCGCGGTGATTGAGGAAGGCGCTGTGGCCGCTGCGGCCGCACCTGCTCCGGCTGCTGCCGCACCTGCGCCTGCTCCCGCCGCCGCTGCTCCGCAGGCTGCCGCCAAGGGCACGGAAAATCTCTCCCCCGCCGGCCTGCGTGTCGCCACCGAAGAGAAGATCGACGTCTCCAAAGTCGCCGGCACCGGCCGCGACGGCCGCGTCACCAAGGAAGACCTGGTGAACTACGGCAAGGGCGGTGCTCCCGCTACCGCCGCACCTGTCGCGCAGCCGACTCCGGGCGCCCGTCCGGAAGAGCGCGTGCCGATGACGCGCATCCGCGCGCGCATCGCCGAGCGCCTGATGCAGTCGAAGAATTCCATCGCGATGCTCACCTCGTTCAACGAAGTGAACCTCGCCGAAGTCACCAAGATGCGCAAGACGCTGGGTGAGCAGTTCGAAAAGGCGAACGGCGTGAAGCTTGGCTTCATGAGCTTCTTCGTGAAGGCCGCTGCAGAGGCACTGAAGCGTCACACCATCATCAACGCGTCGGTCGATGGCAACGACATCGTCTATCACGGCTACCAGGACATCTCCATTGCCGTGGCGACGGAAAAAGGTCTGGTAACGCCTGTGCTGCGCGACGTGCAGAACATGAGCTTCGCCGACGTCGAACGCGGTATCGCCAACTACGCGAAGAAAGCACGCGAAGGCAAGCTTGGCCTGGATGATCTGCAGGGCGGCACCTTCACCATCACCAATGGCGGCACCTTCGGTTCGCTGTTGTCGACACCGATCGTGAATCCGCCGCAGAGCGCGATTCTCGGCATGCACACCATCAAGGAGCGTGCAATCGTCGAGAACGGCCAGGTGATCGCCGCACCGATGATGTATCTGGCACTGTCTTACGATCACCGCATCATCGATGGCAAGGATGCAGTGCTGTTCCTGGTCGACATCAAGAACCAACTGGAAAATCCGCAGCGCATGCTGCTTGGCATGTAATTGCCTGCCGGCCGGGGCGCACTCGCTGCAGCCCCGGCTAGCAAACCTCTTTCGAAATCCCTTACGCGCCGCCATATACGGCACGATTCCGCTCCCTAGGAAACCCCAAACCATGAGCGACAAATTCGACGTCATCGTCATCGGCGCCGGTCCAGCAGGCTACGTAGCCGCGATCCGCGCCGCACAACTCGGCCTCAAGACCGCTTGCGTCGATGCCTTCGTCGGCAAAGACGGCAAGCAGGCCCTCGGCGGCACCTGCCTCAACGTGGGCTGTATTCCGTCCAAAGCGCTGCTCGACTCGTCCAAGCAGTACTACAACTTGGCGCACAACCTGCCGGCGCATGGCATCAGCGTCGAAAATGCCAAGGTGGACATGGCGACCTTCATCGGTCGCAAGGACAAGATCGTCAAGCAGTTCACCGGCGGCATCGGCCAGCTGTTCAAGGCCAACAAGGTCACGCCGTTCTTTGGCAAGGGCAAGCTGCTGAAGGGCAACAATGTTGAGATCACTGGCAACGACGGCAGCAAGCAGACGATCAGCGCCACCAACGTGATCCTGGCTTCCGGCTCGGTGCCGATCGAACTGCCGTTCGCCAAGTTCGACGGCAAGAACATCATCGACAATGCCGGTGCCCTCGACATCAACGAAGTGCCGAAGCGCCTGGGCGTGATCGGCGCGGGCGTGATCGGCCTGGAACTGGGCAGCGTGTGGAAGCGCCTTGGCGCCGACGTCACCATTCTCGAAGCACTGCCGGATTTCCTCTCGGTCGCCGACGCGGATGTCGCCAAGATCGCCAAGAAAGAATTCGAGAAGCAGGGCCTCACGATCAAACTCGGCGCCAAGCTCACCAAGGCCGAGGTGAAGAAGAATGAAGTGCTGCTGTCCTATGAAGACAAGGACGGCGCACACGAACTTACCGTCGACAAGCTGCTGGTGGCCGTCGGCCGCCGCGCTTATACCGAAGGCTTGCTGGCCGACGACACCGGCGTGAAGCTGGACGAGCGTGGACGCATCGTGGTCGACGAGCACAACCACACCGGCGTGGACGGCGTGTGGGCGATCGGTGATGCTGTGCGCGGGCCGATGCTGGCGCACAAGGGCTCCGAGGAAGGCGTCGCAGTGGCCGAGTGGATCGCCGGCAAAGCTGGCCACATCAACCTCGATACGGTGCCGTGGGTGATCTACACCGAGCCTGAAATTGCCTGGGCCGGCAAGACCGAAAAGGAACTGAAGGACGCCGGTGTGCCGTACAAGATCGGCACCTTCCCCTTCGC
Organism: Dyella acidisoli; assembly: GCF_030160295.1. Taxonomy (GTDB): domain Bacteria; phylum Pseudomonadota; class Gammaproteobacteria; order Xanthomonadales; family Rhodanobacteraceae; genus Dyella_B; species Dyella_B acidisoli. The sequence continues at coordinate 173,777 of NZ_BSOB01000061.1, read as the reverse complement.
CGCCATCGGTCGTGCCGTGGCCATGAACGAGGCCATCGGCCAGGTGAAGGTGATCGCCCATGCCGAAACCGATCGCCTGCTCGGCGTGCACATGGTCGGCCCAGGCGTGTCAGAGCTGATCGCCGAGGCCGTGGTGACGATGGAGTTCAAGGGCTCCGCCGAAGACCTGGCCCGTATCGTCCACGCGCATCCGACACTGTCGGAAGCCGTGCACGAAGCGGCGCTGTCGGTGGACAAGCGCGCGATTCACAAGGGCAACTGAAACACCATGGCATGATGAAGAACGGCCCGCTCGTGGCGACATGGGCGGGCCGGTTTTTTTGGCCCCTCTCCCGCCGGGAGAGGGGTTGGGGTGAGGGTTCGGGCGAAGCGCGCTAACAAATGCTCGCGCGCGACTTTGGCAACACGCTTCGATCGCACCCTCATCCGCCCTTCGGGCACCTTCTCCCGGAGGGAGAAGGCTCACACTCAACCATCACGCGATATAGGCCATGCCCCAACCCACCGCTCTCTGCGTCTACTGCGGCTCCCAAAGCGGCGACAACCCCGTCTATGCTGAAACTGCTCACGCGTTCGGCCTGGAACTGGCCAGGCGCGATATCACGCTGGTATACGGTGGCGGCAAAGTCGGATTAATGGGTACGGTCGCGAATGCTGCACTGGCAGGAGACGGCAAAGTCATTGGCGTCATACCGCGCCAGCTTGTCGACCGCGAAGTTGCACATAAGGGCCTGACTGAACTTGTTGTGGTCGACACCATGCATCAGCGCAAGACGCGCATGTACGAATTATCCAATGCCTTCGTCGCCCTGCCCGGCGGTTTCGGCACCATGGACGAAATGTTCGAGATGCTCACATGGGCACAACTTGGATTGCATCGCTATCCGTGCGGATTTCTCGACACGCACGGCTATTACGGTCATTTGCGTAGCATGATGAACCATATGGTCGCCGAAGGGTTCGTTGCGCAAAGCCGGCGCGACAGCATTTGGTTCGGCGAGTCGATCGACGAATTGTTTGAGTGGATGAGCCACTACGATGTCAGTCTTGCTCCGCATGGCATCGATAGCTCCAGCATCAAGGCCTGAGGCACGCCATGACTACATTCCAAGCGTTTCGCATCCACAACGATGCCCACGGTTATCGCGGCGGTATCGAAACCATGCACGCTGATGCACTGAGTCCGGGCGAAGTGCTGGTGAAAGTGGCCTACTCGTCGGTGAATTACAAAGACGCATTGGCAGGCACCGGCAAAGGAAAGATCCTTCGCCAGTATCCACTCAATGGTGGCATCGATGCGGCGGGCGTCGTCGTAGCTTCTTCCGATGCGCTGTTCAAGGAAGGCGACAAAGTGCTGTGCACTGGCAGCGGCCTTTCTGAAACGCGTGACGGCGGTTACGGCGAATACATCCGACTGCCTTCGCAGTGGGCGATTCCGCTGCCAGCCGGCTTGAATCTCCGTGAAGGCATGATCCTGGGTACAGCCGGCTTTACGGCTGCCCTTGCCTTGTTGCGCATGCAGGACAATCGCCAAACACCCGCGCTTGGCCCCATCGCAGTCAGCGGTGCCAGCGGCGGCGTGGGCATGCTGGCTATCGATATCTTCACGCGCGCGGGCTACGAAGTGCACGCCATCAGTGGCAAGGCTGCGCATTTCGACTTCTTGCGCAGTCTCGGCGCAACCGAATGCATCGATCGCCATCAGCTCACCTTTAGCGGCAAGCCCATGGATTCGGCCCGTTTTGGCGGCGCACTGGACAACGTTGGCGGTGCGATGCTCGCCGGTCTGTTGCCGCTGATCGTACCCTACGGCAATGTCGCCATTTGCGGCAACGCCGGTGGCATCAACTTTGAAAGCACCGTGATGCCATTCATTATTCGCGGCGCCAGCGTGCTCGGTATTGCTACCGCCGGCACCGCCCGCGATATTCGCGACCAGGTATGGCACCATCTCGCCAGCGACTGGAAGCCGCGCCATCTTGACCGGATCGCCACCCGGGAAATCACGCTGGAGCAGCTACCGGACGTGTTCGAGCGTATGCTGGCAGGCGATTCCTTCGGACGCACGATTGTGCGCGTAGGTCACGTTTGACGCGGGTCACGCTTGGAAGCGTCGTCGCTGCGACTTAGAATTAACGAAACGACTTAGGGGATTCCCAAGCTTATGGCACGCATTCTGATCGTCGACGATTCTCCGTCGCAGCTTCTCGGTATCAAGCGCATCGTCGAGAAGCTCGGCCATGAAACGCTGACCGCCGAAGACGGTGCCGCGGGTGTCGAGGCAGCAAGGCGGGAAAAACCCGCGTTGATCCTGATGGACGTGGTCATGCCCAATCTCAATGGCTTCCAGGCCACACGCACGATCAGCAAGGATCCGGAAACCGCGCATATTCCGATCGTATTGGTCACCACCAAGGACCAGGAAACGGACAAGGTGTGGGGCATGCGCCAGGGTGCAAAAGCCTATGTGACCAAGCCGATCAAGGAAGAAGAACTGGTGGCGGTGTTGAAGGAACTGCTGCCTGCCTGATGGCACGTCCAAACGAATACAGACAAACGGCGCCCTCTAGGCGCCGTTTGCGTTTCTACCCGATCAATTCCTGCTTGATAAACGCGCTCATTGCCGCGGATCGTACTGCGCGAATTGCAACCGGAGCGTCTCATAGGCTTGGCGCTGCGGATCACTTTCCGGCAGCGGCACCCTGATCGACACCTCCACCAACTGATCGCCCGGCGGCTGCCCTGGCATGCCACGCCCCTTCAGGCGCAGTTTGCGACCTGACTGCGTACCGGCGGGAATGCGCAAATCTACTGTGCCAGCTAGCGTTGGCACCGGCACTGTGGCCCCCAGCGCCGCCTCCCAGGGGCTGACCGGCAGAACGTGTAAGACGTTGCGGCCGTCCAGCTTGAAGCGCGCATCGTCACGGATGCTCACCTCCAGCAGAAGATCACCGCTCGGACCGCCTCCTGCGCCTGGGTGGCCTTGGCCGCTCAGGCGAATCACACGCCCTGGCTGGATGCCGGCCGGGATCTTCACTTCCAGCACACGATCCTGGCCGCTGCCATCGTCCAGGCTCAGCCGAGTGCGGCCACCGTTGAAGGCCGTTTGCAGGTCAATCTGTACCTGGGCTTGCACGTCGCGGCCCCTTCGCGTGTGTGGCGCATGGCGACCGCCTGCAGACGCACGGCCGAACAGGCTCTCAAAGAAGTCGCTGAAGTCGCCGTTGCCGGCATCGCCGAAATCGAATCCCTGGCCCTGGCCCCAATTGGGTGGCGGACGGAACTGCTCGCCCGGACGGTAACCACCCGCGCGAAGCTGATCGTAGGCGCGGCGCTTTTCCGGATCACGCAATACTTCGTTAGCTTCGTTGACCGCCTTGAATTTTTCTTCCGCACCGGCGTCCTTGTTCTTGTCCGGATGATATTTGCGCGCAAGCTTGCGATAGGCCGCCTTGATATCGGCCTCGCTGGCATCGGGCTTCACGCCCAGGACTTCGTAATAGTCTTTGAATTCCACTGCCCTTCCTCAATCCAAATTCAGCACGCTCTCGGATCCAACACAAGCGGCTCGCCGCGGATCATTGTCCGCGGCGAGCCGTCTATGCAACATGCAATGAGAGGTGATTACTGCGCCGTATGGATGGTGATGCGGCGTGGCGCCTTTTCCGCCTTCTTCGGGATCACGATTTCCAGCACGCCATGCTTACCGCTAGCACTGATGTTGTCGGCATCGGCGCTATCGGGCAGCGCAAAGCGGCGATGGAATTTGCCATGCGCACGCTCCACGCGCGTGAAGCGGCCGGTCGCTTCGCTCTGCTCGATCGCGCGCTCACCCTTGATGGTGAGAATGCCTTTTTCCATGTTCACTTCGATGCTGGCCGGATCCACGCCGGGCACATCGGCATAGATCACAAAACGCTGCTCTTCTTCCTTGATGTCCACGCGCGGCGCCCACTGGCTGGTCACTACGTTGGAACCGTCGCTTTCCTCGTTTTGGAAGAAGCGTTCGAGTGCATGACGAATATCGGCCGGAAATGCACCCGTGGTGTTCCAGAAGGTATGGCGGCTGTGATTCATGATTGTTTTCCTCGAATGGGTTGCGGTGTATTTGCCGCTTGACAGCCACATAAGTGCTCGAATGAAAGTTTCAAGGCGACAAGCCCTTGGCCCCGGCGGTACCATGCCTGATGTTGCTTAGGGACGACCGTATGACTATCCAGATTGGACAAGCCCTGCCGGACCTGGAGATCGCTGTCATTGACGGCGAAGCCAACATCCAGCGCGTCAGCACAGCGTCTCTTTTCACCGGCCGGAACGTCGTGCTGTTCGGCGTACCCGGCGCCTTCACACCCACTTGCTCGGAACGTCACCTACCGGGTTACGTCAAACATTTCGATGCTTTCAAAGCGCGCGGCGTAGAGGTGTATTGCATGGCGGTGAACGATGCTTATGTGATGAAAGCCTGGAGCATCTCGCAACACGTACCGGCTGGATTCAAGTTGCTGGCGGACGGTAACGGCGCGTTCACCAAATCGCTTGGATTGGAGATGGACGGCAGTGCGTACGGCATGGGTATGCGTTCGCGCCGTTTCGCGTTGTATGCGGAAAACGGCATCGTGAAAGAGCTTCATATCGAAAGCCCCGGCGAACTGCGCGTGACGACAGCCGAAGCAATGCTTGAAGTGGCACCTCGCTGAATCCTACAAATTGGCGAGATTTAGATCACACTCAAAACAGGAAATCTCCTACAGATTAGACGCAAGGGCGTCATAATCGACCCGGCGGCTCGGCCATGCCCAGCCGGTGCACGCACGGAGGCGTCAACACGTCTGCCGGGCGTGCAGGAGATTCATCATGAAACTTCGGAACTTATGCGTACCATTGCTTGTGGCATGCGCTCTTTCGTCGGCGGTACAGGCCACTACGTTCTCGGCGAGTGGTGTGATCAGCTTCCATGGTTCCGTCTCGCGGTCCACATCCATACCGGTCGCAACTGAAGTTCTCTCGCCGATCGATTTGGCGACAACGAGGACGATCGAATCCTTGGCCCAGTCACGCGCCCGACTATCCAGCGATCTGCTGGATTATTTTGCTCAATATGCAAAGCCCGACAGCAAAGTCGTCAGCGTGGTATACCAGTGATGTCGTGCATGCGATTGCCGTTGAGCGCAATCGTCAGTGAAAACGAAAAAGCCCCGGACAAACCGGGGCTTTTTCGCCATACCGAACTTATTCGTTCGGCTGCGGATCGCTTGATGCATCCGGCGCATCCGGGGCGGGTGTAACACCTTCGCTCGCCTCGACGTCATCGCCATTGCTTTCATCCGCATCCACGCGCACCACGCTGACCAACGCTTCCTCGGCCGGCAGGCGGATCAACGTAACGCCCTGCGTGTTGCGGCCAAGCTGCGACACTTCCATCGCGCGCGTACGCACCAGCGTGCCCTGATTGGAGATCAGGATCAGTTCGTGCGTGTCGGCCACTTGCGCCGCAGCGACCAGTGCACCGTTGCGTTCGGAGCACTGAATGCCGATGACACCCTGCGTACCGCGGCCCTTCTTGGGGAACTCTTCGAGCTGGGTACGCTTGCCGTAGCCGCGTTCGGTGGCGGTGAGGATGTCGCCCTCCTGAGCCACGATCAGCGATACAACCTTCGCCTCGTCCGTGAGCTTCATGCCACGCACACCGGTGGCGGTACGACCCATCGGACGCACTTCACTTTCGTCGAAGCGCACGACTTTGCCGTTGGATGCAAACAGCAGCACGTCGCTGTTACCGTCAGTGAGCATGACGCCAATCAGCGCATCGCCCTCTTCCAGGTTGATGGCGATCTTGCCTCTCTGCAGCTGATACTCAAATTCGGTAAGTGGCGTTTTCTTCACCGTGCCCTGTGCGGTAGCGAAGAATACGTGGCGATCCGCGCTGTACTCATGGACGGGCACCACTGCCTGCACCTTCTCGCCTTCGGCGAGCGGCAGCAGGTTCACCATCGGCTTGCCGCGCGCATTCGGGCCGGCTTCCGGCATCTGGTACACCTTGAGCCAGTAAACGCGGCCGGTGCTGGTGAAGGTGAGCAGCGTGTCGTGCGTGTTCACCACCCACAACTGTTCGACGAAATCTTCTTCCTTCAACGCCGATGCCGAGCGGCCCTTGCCGCCGCGACGCTGTGCGCGATAGATGCTAACCGGCTGACGCTTCACATAACCGGCGTGAGACACGGTAACCACCACATCTTCCGGCGCAATCAGATCGAGCACATTGAGATCTTCCTGCGAAGGCTGGATCTCGGTGCGGCGCGCATCGCCGAATTCGGACTTGATCACTTCGAGCTCGTCACGGATCACAGCGAGCAGACGCGTAGGATCTTCCAGAATCTGGATCAGTCCACGGATGGTCTCGAGAATCTCGCGATATTCGTCGGAGAGCTTTTCCTGCTCCAGACCGGTGAGGCGATGCAAGCGCATGGCGAGGATTTCTTGCGCCTGCGTGTCCGAAAGCTGATAGCCATCGGCCTTCAGACCATCGCGCGGATCCAAATCTTCCGGACGCGAGGCTTCCGCACCGGCGGCCGCCAACATCGCGGCGACCATGCCGGGCTGCCACTTGCGCGCCACCATGCGCTCACGCGCTTCCTGCGGCGAAGCGGACGTTCGGATCAGCTCGATCATCTCGTCGATGTTGGCGAGCGCGACGGTCAGGCCTTCCAAGATATGAGCGCGAGCACGTGCCTTGCGCAGTTCGAAAATCGTGCGGCGGGTGACGACTTCGCGACGATGGCGAATAAACGCCTCAAGGATTTCCTTGAGGTTGAGCGTGCGCGGCTGACCATCGACCAGCGCCACCATGTTGATGCCGAAGGTGACCTGCAACTGCGTCTGCTGGAACAGGTTATTGAGCACCACATCGGCCATCGCATCGCGACGAATCTCGATGACGATGCGCATGCCGTCCTTGTCGGATTCGTCGCGCAGTTCGGAGATGCCTTCGAGTCGCTTTTCCTTCACCAGCTCAGCGATCTTTTCGATCAGACGCGCCTTGTTCACCTGGTAAGGCAGTTCGTGGACGAGGATCGTCTCGCGGCCGTTGGATTCGGTTTCGATCTCGGTGCGTGCACGCACCAGAATGCGGCCTCGGCCGGTGCGATACGCCTCGATGATGCCGGCCGCGCCGTTGATGATGCCGGCAGTGGGGAAATCCGGGCCCGGCACATGCTGCATCAGCTCGTCGACGCTGAGTTCCGGATTGTCGATCAGCGCGATCGTTGCGGAAATCACTTCCGTGAGATTGTGCGGCGGCACATTGGTGGCCATGCCCACCGCAATGCCGGCCGAACCGTTCACCAGCAGGTTCGGTACGCGCGTGGGCAGTACCAGCGGCTCCTGCTCGCTTTCATCGTAGTTCGGGCCGAAATCGACGGTTTCCTTGTCGATGTCCGCCAGCAATTCGTGCGTAAGGCGCGCCATGCGCACTTCGGTGTAACGCATCGCTGCAGCGTTGTCGCCATCGACTGAACCGAAGTTACCCTGGCCGTCCACCAGCATATAGCGCAGCGAGAACGGCTGGGCCATGCGCACGATGGCGTCGTAAACAGAGGCGTCGCCGTGCGGATGGTATTTACCGATCACGTCACCGACGACGCGTGCGGATTTCTTGTAGGGCTTGTTCCAAACGTTGCCGAGCTCGTTCATGGCGAACAGCACACGGCGATGCACGGGCTTCAAACCATCGCGGACATCCGGAAGGGCGCGTCCCACGATCACGCTCATGGCGTAATCGAGGTAGCTCTGGCGCATTTCGTCTTCGATATTGACGCGAATGACTTCTTTGGCGAGCTCTGCCATCAATTGGCTTCCCTGGTAACGAATAAGAGCCTCGGGACATGCGCTTCAGGCGCTTGTCGGCGGGGGTCAGGCGGTAGTTCGTAAGTGTACCACAGTGACGCTTGGGAAGGCCCGATTTTCACCTTTCCAATCAATGAGTTAGGAGCCTGTTTTGGCGCGTCTAAAAAGGAGCGTCCGAGCGCTCACGAAATTGACGAAAGCAGCGAAAAATGAGCCCACGCCGACCGCCAGCGCAGGCCATCGATGCCAGCTCGGAAAGGCGATCAGGCAGGCCACATAGGCGATGTAATTCACCGCTGCGCCGCCGCTCATCAAGGCCATCCAGTGCAGCCATTCCACCATCAGCGAGCGTCCGCTATGACGTGCGGCGAAGGTCTGGCTGCGGTTCCACCACCAGGTGACGGTGGCTGCGACGAGGAAGGAAATCACTCGGCCAAGGTAAGGATTGAAGTGCGCAAAGGTCACCAGACTCTGCACGATGCCGGCGTCGACGACGAAGCCAAGCGCTCCGCCGATCGCGAACAACATCACTTCATGACGCAACCTCATGCGGCGAACACGGCCTTCATGCGTTCAGTGGTGGGATGTTCGATCACGCCACGTTCGGTGACGATGGCGTCGATCAACGAAGCGGGCGTAACGTCAAACACCGGATTCCAGGCTTGCGCGCCTTCGACCACAGTGCGGCGGCCCGCCACGCTGAGCAGTTCGGCGGCATCGCGCAGTTCGATGTCGATGTCGTCACCGGACACAGTGGCCATGTCCACGGTGGACGACGGCGCCACCACCATGAACTTCACGCCATGATGGCGCGCGGCAATCGCAAGCTGATACGTGCCAATCTTGTTGGCGGTATCGCCGTTGGCGGCAATGCGATCGGCACCAACGATCACCCACTTCACGGCGCCAGACTTCATCAAGTGCGAAGCGGCAGAATCGGCAATCAATTTGGCTGGAATGCCATCACGTACCAGTTCCCACATGGTGAGTCGTGCACCCTGCTGCCAGGGGCGGGTCTCTCCGGCATAGACATGGTCGATGCGCCCGGCTGCGACACCGGCACGGATCACGCCCAACGCGGTGCCGTAGCCGGAGGTGGCCAGAGAGCCGGTGTTGCAATGGGTCATCACGCCGGAGCCCGGTAAGATCAGGGCCGCGCCCAGCTCGCCCATGTGCCGGTTCGCGGCAAGATCTTCGTCCTGGATGATTTGCGCTTCACGTTCCAGCGCGGCAGCATCGGCGCCCGCGGCGATGTGCGCCTTCATACGATCTAGCGCCCACATCAGATTCACTGCCGTCGGTCGCGCCGCACGCAGCTCCGCCAGCGCTTGATCCATCGGCGCGCTTTGTTGCGCAGCAAGCACGACGCCCCAGGCTGCGGCGATGCCGATAGCCGGCGCGCCGCGTACCGCGAGATCCTTGATGGCATGAATGACCGCTACGTAATCGCGGCAATCGAGCCATTGTTCTTCCGCGGGCAGCAGACGCTGGTCGAGCAGGCGGAGATGATCGCCACGCCACTGCACGGCGCGGATGGTGTCATGGGCGGAAGAGAGATTGGTCATCGCGGTAGTTTACCAGCAATGGTTCTCGCGCCTTTCAAGGGGGTTGTCGCGAAAGGACCGTTTTGCCATGAAAGTGCACCAATGCCCGTCATTCCCGCTAAAACGGGAATGACGGGCATACGTAAATCACTACTCTCTCGGAAAATGAAAGGGAGCGAAAAGCTAAGCGCCGCGTTGGCGCAGCCACTGATGAATCGCCGGCGCCACTTCACGCTGCGCGCGACCGGAAACATAGATGCCGATATGACCGCCTTTGAACGCAAGCTCGGTGTAATCGGTAGTGCCAACGTGCTTCTGCAGCGCACGCGACGCATCCGGCGGGACCAAGTGATCCTGCGTGGCGTAGATATTGAACACTGGCTGGGTGATCATCCCCAAATCCACCGGCTGCTTGCCGATTTGCAAATCGCCTTTGATCAACTTGTTCTGCTGGAAAAATTCTTTGATGAATTCGCGGAACGCTTCGCCGGCCTGATCAGGTGAATCGAAGATCCAGCGCTCCATGCGCAAAAAGTTTTTCAGTTCCGCCGGATTGTCGAGAATATCGACCATGCTGACGTACTTCTGCTGATTCAAGCGTAGCGGCTTCAGCATCAAGTACACCCAGTTCATCAGCTCCGCCGGAATGTTGCCGAGCGTATCGACGAACAGATCCACGTCCATGTTTTGCACCCAATGCGAAAGCATGTTGTCGGAGGTGCGAAAATCCACCGGCGTCACCATGGTGACGAGGTTCTTCACCTTCTCCGGGTGCATGGCGGTGTAGCACAAGGAGAACGTACCGCCCTGGCAAATGCCAAGCAGGTTGATGGCGTCCAGGTCATGACGTTTGCAGATCGCGTCAATGGCACGATCCAGATAACCGTTGAGGTAATCGTCGAGCGTGAGCCAGCGATCTGCACCGTCGGGATAGCCCCAATCGATCAGGTAGACGTCCTCGCCCTGCTCCAGCAGGTTGCGCACCAGCGACCGGTCTTCCTGCAGGTCGGTCATCCACACCGTGTTGACCAGCGCGTACACGATGAGGGTCGGCACCTTGGCGGTGGGCTTGTGGTTGCCCTTCATGTGCCAGACGGTGAGCTTGTCCTCGCGGTATATCGCTTCGCGTGGCGTATTGGCGTAGTCCTGCTCTCCGAGGCCACGCAAGGTCTGCAGTCCAGCAGCCAGTTTGCGCTGGAAAGTGGCGATTTCGTTGAAGGCTTGCTGCGGATCGATAGGCAAGGGATTCAGCATGCTCGTTCCTTACTTGCGCTTGCCGGCAGCAGAGCGCGTGGCTTTTGTGCGCTGAGAAGGTGTGACCGTCTTGCCGTTTCCGTTGCCGGCCTTGCTTTCGATCGGACGCACTTTCGCGGTTGTCTTGCTCGCCGCCAGCTCGCGTTTGAGCGTAGCGATTTCGGCCTGCAAGGTGTCGACCAGTGAATCATCCGCCGCAGTTTCGCCCTGCCCGCGCGCTTGCGCTTCTTTGAGTTCACGCCGTAACTGCTGCACGCGCTTGCCAAGGCTGTCCACTTCACTGCGGGTGGGAATGCCCAGTTCGCGACACATCTGCTCGGTCTGCTGCTGTTGCAGTTTGCGCACCTGCATCTGCGCATTCACCAGTGCGCCGAACACTTCACGGAATTCCTGCGAAAGCGCCATTTCGGCATAGGCCTCTTCCATGGCGTCGACCCACAAGTCGTATAGCGCCTTCAGCGATTCGACCTGCTTGCCGGGTTCCCCATGCTGGGACAGCAGTTGCTGCAGTCGCGCGATACCTTCCGCGTTCACCTTCTGCAGAAGGCCCTGATAACGTGCGTTGATCTGCGCATAGTTCTGCATCGCAGTGGCCAGCGCTTGCTGGTCGAGCTGCATTTCGCGCGTAATGCCGAAAGCGGCCATCTGATTTGGCATGCCACCAGCCATGCCCGCCTGCTGCATGGCTTGCAGCCAAGTCTGCCATTGGTGATCCAGGCCAAAGGCGGAAGCGCTGTCGATGCCCGCTACCGTCTGCGTGAAAGGCTGGTTGAACGCGGCCAGGAATGACTGCATCGCAGCCGGCTGCTGCCAGGGATTGGTGGTCTGGCCAAGGCCTGCGCCGGCGGCCTGCTGCAGCCAATTGCCGTAAGTCTTGAGGCTGGCCAAGCTGCGGGTCAGCAGATCGTCCTGTGGCATTGCCGCGGCACCCATGCCAAAACCCGCGGCGAAGGGATTGGATGGCTGCCCCGATTGCTGTTGCAGATAGCGCATCCAGGTCTCCCAGGATTGTTGCGCAAAGGCCTGGTAGTCCTTCATAAACTCGTTCGCCTGGTCGGGCATGCCTGCATCCTCGAGGTGAAACGCAATGCTATCAAATACGAGCTTGCAAAAATGAAAACGCCCGGCTGCTAAGCGCGGGCGTTTTCGATCTTCAGCTTGTCAGAAAAGCGCTCAGACGCTCGCGCCTTCGTCTTCGGTCACCGCCTTCATGGACAGGCGGATACGGCCCTGCTTATCCACTTCCAGCACCTTCACCTTGACGATATCGCCTTCCTTGAGCTTGTCGGAGACCTTCTCCACGCGCTCGTTGGAAATCTGCGAAACGTGCACCAGGCCATCCTTACCCGGCAGGATCGTCACGAACGCACCGAAGTCCATCAGCTTGGCGACCTTGCCTTCGTAGATGCGGCCGGGTTCCACGTCCGACACGATCTGGTCGATGCGCTTGCGTGCCTCTTCTGCAGCCATGCGGTTGACCGAGGCGATCACCACGGTGCCGTCGTCGCTGATGTCGATGGTCGTGCCGGTTTCTTCAGTGATGGCGCGGATGGTTGCACCGCCCTTACCGATCACTTCGCGGATCTTGTCCGGATGGATCTTGATGGTAAGCAGGCGCGGAGCGTATTCGCTCATCTCCGCACGCGGCTGGCTGATCACCTTGGCCATTTCGCCGAGGATGTGCAGACGGCCACGCTTGGCCTGCTCCAACGCCAACTTCATGATCTCTTCGGTGATACCTTCGATCTTGATGTCCATCTGCAGCGCGGACACGCCTTCGGCGCTACCGGCCACCTTGAAGTCCATGTCGCCGAGGTGGTCTTCGTCACCCAGGATGTCGGACAGCACGACGAAGTCGCTACCTTCCTTCACCAGGCCCATGGCGATACCCGCCACCGGAGCTTTCAGCGGCACGCCGGCGTCCATCAGGGCGAGCGAAGAGCCGCACACCGAAGCCATGGAGGACGAACCGTTCGACTCGGTGATCTCAGAGACCACGCGAAGGACGTACGGGAATTCTTCCATCGCCGGCTTCACCGCCTGCACGCCACGCTTAGCGAGACGGCCGTGGCCGATTTCGCGGCGCTTCGGCGCACCGAAACGGCCAGCTTCGCCCACCGAGAACGGGGGGAAGTTGTAATGGAACAGGAAGGGATCCTTCGACTCGCCTTCCGGCGCATCGATGATCTGTGCGTCGCGTGCGGTGCCCAGCGTGGCCACGACCAGCGCCTGGGTTTCGCCGCGAGTGAACAGCGCCGAGCCATGGGTACGCGGCAGCACGCCCACGCGCACGGAGATCGGACGGATATCGTCCAGCTTGCGGCCGTCGATGCGCACCTTGGTCTTCAGCACGCCGTCGCGCATGGTGCGGTATTCGATCTCCGCAAACGCGTTGCTGATTTCGAGGTCGCTCCAGCCGTGCGAAGCGGCGGTTTCGGCGATGCCAGCCTTGATGTCGGACTTCAGCGCAGCAATGGCATCGCGACGCTCCAGCTTGTCACGGATGGCAAACGCTTTTTCCAGGCGATCGCCGAGGATGCCCTGGATGTCGTTGAACAGCGCATCGTTGCGTGCGGGCACTTCCCACTTGAACGCCTTGCGGCCAGCTTCGGCGACAAATGCGTTGATGGCATTGACCACCACCTGCATTTGCTGGTGGCCGTACACCACCGCGCCCAGCATCACTTCTTCGCTGAGCAGCTTGGCTTCGGATTCCACCATCAGCACGGCGTTGGCTGTGCCTGCGACGACCAGGTCCAGATCGGAGGTCTTGAGCTCGCTGACCGTGGGGTTCAGCAGATACTGGCCGTTGGCGTAGCCCACGCGGGCGGCACCGATCGGGCCCTTGAACGGAATGCCGGCCAGGCTCAACGCAGCGGAGGCGCCGATCATGGAGGCAATATCACCGTCGATTTCCGGATTGAGCGAGATCACCTGGGCGATGACCTGCACTTCGTTCTTGAACTCTTCCGGGAACAGCGGGCGGACCGGACGATCGATCAGACGCGAGGTGAGCGTCTCCTTCTCGGTCGGGCGGCCTTCGCGCTTGAAGAAACCGCCTGGAATGCGGCCGGCGGAGTAGAACTTCTCGACGTAATCGACGGTGAGCGGGAAGAAATCCTGCCCGTCTTTCGCCTTGGCAGCGGCCACCACGGTGACCAGCACCACGGTGCCGCCCATGCTGACCATGACGGCGCCTGAAGCCTGGCGGGCGATTTCGCCCGTCTCCAGTGTGACTTCGTGATTACCGTACTGGAATGACTTGGTTACTTTCGCCACTTTGGATGTCCTGATTTAAAAAATGCGGCCATGGATGGCTGCTTTTTGATCTTGCGATCATGGATGAGCGCAAAAATCAACGACGCAGGCCGAGGCGCTCGATCAGGCTCTGATAGCGACCCAGGTCGCGATCCTTCAGGTAGCCGAGCAGGCGCTTGCGCTGGTTCACCAGCTTCAGCAGACCACGACGGGAGTGATGATCCTGCTTATGCGTCTTGAAATGATCGGTGAGGTGCTCGATGCGAGCGGAAAGCAGGGCAACCTGCACTTCCGTGGAGCCGGTGTCGTTCGGCGCGTGGCCGAAATCAGCAATGATCTTGCTGGACTGTTCTGCAGTGAGGGACATGGTGTCTTCCTTAAAAAAACAGATGCGGAACTTGCGCAACGTCACCGCCTGATGACGTTGCGCAAGCTCCGACAGTTGAGTGAAAGTGTTGAATCAAGCGCGTTATTGTACCGAGGGCCGGTGTATTGCAACAAGAGCATCACATAACGTGTTAAGTCACTGCGGGCAGATTGAAGCCCCTAAGGATGCGTACTCGGCCTTGTTCATCACAATCGACCAGAGCCAGCAGACGCCCATCGCTGGTGAAAGCCGCCGAACGCACAGCCGGCTGGGTCGCGGGCCAATCAATCTGACGCCCCCGTGAGACTGCGTGGCCGGCATCGGCATCCAGGTGCAGTGCCGGCAAATCCGCCACTCCGGCGGCAAGGGGGAGCACCAGCCGGTCGGCGACGTCATTGCCCTGTCCGGCCGCCTCGCGCAGTTGGTCCAGAGTGATCATGGTCGGGGTACGGAAAGGCTCCACCCACAGGCGCCGCAGGGCTGTGAGGTGGGCGCCGCAGCCCAACTTTTCACCCAAATCCACCGCCAAACTGCGGATGTAGGTGCCCGAGCCGCATTCCACGTGCAGCGTCAAGCTGTCTTCGGTACGGGAAACGAGTTCCAGCCGGTCGATCTCCACCTCGCGTGGCGGTGCTTGCACAGCCTCGCCACGGCGAGCTTTGAGGTAGAGCGGCTCACCATCTTGTTTCAGCGCGGAGTACACCGGCGGTATCTGCACGATGCGCCCTCGCAATGTGTTCAGGGCAACCTCGATGGCGGCTTCGTCCAAGGCCGGGACCGGACGCTGGTCAACGACCTCACCTTCCAGGTCCGCCGTGGTGGTAGTGACACCTAGGCGGCATTCGGCGAGATAGGCTTTGCGCGAACCAAGCAAGCTGCCCGCCAGCTTGGTGCCTTCGCCGAAGCACAGCGGCAACAACCCCGTAGCCAGGGGATCGAGTGCACCTGTATGCCCCCCCTTGGCCGCTCGCAAAATGGCCATCGCCATCTGCAGGGCTTTGTTCGAGCTCAGTCCCAACGGTTTGTCGAGCAGCAGAATGCCGTGCAGATCGCGGGTATCGGGACGTTTGCGGCGGCGGCTCATGAGGTACGCGGCAATGTTTGAAGTCACCCCGCTGTTGCGGGATTAGCGGCGAGAAATAGATGCTGCGATTTAGTCGTCGCTGCCGTCTGAGTCCGATAACGGGCTCTCACGCAGCAACTGATCGATGCGCTCACCCTTATCGACCGAATCGTCGTACTTGAAGCGTAGTTCCGGCACGCGGCGCAGGCGCATGCTGCGCGACAAAGAACGGCGAAACTCGATCGCCAGTTCGTTGAGCGCTTTCACCGCTTCTTTCGACTGGTGCGGCAACAGTGCGGTGACCCACACCGTCGCCCAATCCAGGTCACGCGTCACTTCCACGTCGGACACGCTGCACGACGGCAAACCGTGATCGCGCACGGCAGCGTGCACCAGCGTGCCCAACTCACGGCGGAGTTCGGCGCCTACACGGTCAGTGCGTTTGAAATCACGGGATGGCATGTGTCGGATGATCGTTGTGACAGAGAAATATTCGCTGGAAAGGTATTGCTTGTTCGTCATTCCGGCGCAGGCCGGAATGACGATGAGAGGTCATCGAGTTCGAGGCTAGATTGGCCCCTCACCCCAACCCTCTCCCCGAAGGGGAGAGGGAGTTGTCGCGTGGATTACAGCGTGCGGGCGACTTCGATACGCTCGAAGCATTCGATCTGATCGCCCACCTTCACGTCGTTGTACTGCTTCACGGCGATACCGCATTCCATGCCGTTGCGCACTTCGTCGACCAGATCCTTGAAGCGGCGCAGCGACTCCAGTTCGCCTTGGAAAATCACGGTGTTGTTGCGCAGCACGCGGATCGGCTTGCTGCGTTTCACCATGCCTTCCGTCACCATGCAGCCGGCCACGGCGCCGAACTTGGAGCTGCGGAACACGTCGCGCACCTGGGCGATGCCGATGATTTCCTCGCGCACTTCCACGCCGAGCAGACCGGAAGCTGCCTGCTTCACCTGATCGATCACGTCATAGATGATCGAGAAGTAGCGAACGTCCAGACCCGCCGTATCGATCACCTTGCGGGCCGAGGCGTCGGCGCGCACGTTGAAGCCGATGATCAGTGCCTTCGAAGCCGCTGCCAGCGTGGCGTCAGATTCGGTGATGCCGCCAACGCCGGCAGCGATCACGTTCACCTTCACGCTTTCGTTGCCGATCTGGCTCAGCGATTCGCGCAAGGCCTGCACCGAGCCCTGCACGTCGGCCTTGACGAGGATGTTGAGCGTCTGCTGCTCGGACGTCTGGCCCATCTGCGCCATAATGTCCTCGAGGCGATTGGCCTTGCTGACCATGCGCGTCTCGCGGCGCTTCAACTGACGTTCGGCCGCCACTTCGCGAGCCAGGCGCTCATCAGCCACCACCACGAAGTCGTCGCCCGCTTCCGGCACGCCGGAGAGGCCAAGCACCTGAACAGGAATCGACGGACCAGCTTCTTGCACCGTCTTGCCCGTTTCATCGATCAGCGCGCGCATGCGGCCGTACTCGATACCGCAGACGACAAAGTCGCCGCGCTTGAGCGTGCCCTGCTGCACCAGCACCGTGGCGACCGGACCACGCCCGCGGTCCAGACTGGATTCGATCACCACACCGGAGGCCGGGCCATCTTCCACCGCAGTGAGTTCCATCACTTCGGCCTGCACCGAAATGGCGTCGAGCAGGTTGTCGATACCCATACCAGTCTTGGCCGACACCGGTACGAATGGCGTGTCGCCACCCCATTCTTCCGGGATCACCTCGAGAACGCCGAGGCCCTGCTTTACGTGGTCCGGGTTCGCGTCGGATTTGTCCATCTTGTTGATCGCGACGATCAA
The DNA here is from genome assembly GCF_030160295.1 of Dyella acidisoli. Classification (GTDB taxonomy): domain Bacteria; phylum Pseudomonadota; class Gammaproteobacteria; order Xanthomonadales; family Rhodanobacteraceae; genus Dyella_B; species Dyella_B acidisoli. The sequence continues at coordinate 156,629 of NZ_BSOB01000061.1, read as the reverse complement.
CGGCACCTTGGCGGCGCGTGCGTGCTGCACGGCTTCCTGCGTTTGCGGCATCACGCCGTCATCAGCAGCGACCACCAGCACGACGATATCGGTCGACTGTGCGCCGCGTGCACGCATCGAGGTGAAAGCGGCGTGGCCTGGCGTATCCAGGAACGTGATAACGCCCTTCGGCGTTTCCACATGGTAGGCACCGATGTGCTGGGTGATACCACCGGCTTCGCCCGAAGCCACCTTGGTGCGGCGGATGTAGTCGAGCAGGGAGGTCTTGCCGTGGTCGACGTGGCCCATGATGGTGACCACCGGCGGGCGCGACACGCGCTCGCCCTCCAATTCGGCGCTTTGCGTGTGCGCTGCCAAAGCGGCTTCGGCGCCCTGCTCGCTGGCTTCCACCGCCTTATGGCCAAGTTCTTCCACCACCAGCATGGCGGTGTCACGGTCGATGGTCTGGTTGATGGTAGCCATCACGCCCATCTTGAACAGGGCCTTGACCACCTCGGAGCCCTTGACCGCCATCTTCTGCGCGAGCTCGGCGACGACGTTGGCGTCGCCCACCACCACCTCGCGCACCACCGGTGCCGTCGGCTTGGAGAAGCCATGCGCACCGGCCGCCGCCGATGCGCCGCCACGCCCGGTTTCGCGCGAAGCTGCCTTGTGGGGCTTGCCGCGCTTGCTGGAACGGCGCGCGCGGTCGGCTTCGGACAGATGCAGTTCGCCTGCGGCGAAACGCTTGCCACCCACGGCATCGTCGCGATCACGGGCGCCGGCACCGGCGCCGTGGCGCACTTTGCCGCGATCGGCGCCGCTGCTCGGTGCGGGGGCCGGGGCGGGCGCAGGGGCCGGAGCGGGCGCCACTGCAACGGGTTTCTTCTCGCGCTTACGCGGCTCATGGATGCGCGGCAAGATCATGCCCAACGAGTTGGGATCGATACGCTGCACGGCGGCCGGTGATTCGGGCACTTTCTCTTCCTTCGGCTCAGCCGGTTCCGGCGTACGCACCGGTTCTTCTTCCACAACTCTCGTTTGTTGCTGTTGCTGCTGCTCGACCTGCGCAGCCTGCTGCGCTTCGGCGGCAGCCCGTGCTGCGGCTTCCTGACGTGCACGCTCGACCGCCTCGGCTTCGCGCCGTGCGGCTTCCTCTTCAGCACGCTGGCGCGCTTCTTCCTGGCGCCGATGCTCGGCGTCGGCGCGCTCCTGTTCTTCGTGCTCGCGCTGGTGCTGGGACTCCTGCAGCCTGCGCAAGGCTTCTTCGCGCTCTGGCTCCGCGCTCGCTTCCTCGGCGATCACGCTGCGCTTGACGTAGGTGCGCTTGGCGCGCACTTCCACATTCACCGTCTTGGCGCTGCTGGAGGTGCCGCGGCCGCCCGGCGTGGAGACTTTCAGCTCGCTGATCTTGCGGCGCTTGAGGGTGATTTGCCGTGGCGAGGAATCGTCCGCTTCAGGCGCGGCATCGACCTTGCCATGCGTGCGGCGCAGAAAGCCCAGCAGTTTCACCTTCTCGGTGCTGCTGATGACCTGCTCCGGATTGGAGAATTTCATACCCGCTTCGCCGAGCTGCGTCAGCAGCCGGTCAACGGGCATGCCCAAAACCTGAGCGAGTTGTTTGATTGTGACGTCCGACATCGTGATTCTTTCTCCGCCGTTCCCGCGCTTATCGTCCGTACAAAACCAAGTTCTTGCACGGCCACCTCCGTCCTTGGTGGAGACCTCGCGGCCTCCGGCGCGCCCATCCGGGACGCTGCCGCCCGCGGTTAGCCGCCCTTCTCCAGCCGCGCAATCATCGGCGCACGCGCCGCCATGATGAGTGCCGCAGCACGATCTTCATCCATGCCGTCGATGTCGATCAGATCGTCGACCGCGAGGTCAGCCAGATCGTCCACCGTCCCTACGCCACGCTCGGCGAGAGCGTATGCGGTGACTTCGTCCATGCCTTCCAGATCCAGCAATTCCTGCGAAGGCTGGTGTTCGTCGAGGTTTTCTTCGACTGCCAGCGCTTCCGTAAGCAGCGAATCACGGGCGCGGGCGCGAAGCTCTTCGACGATGTCCTCGTCGAAACCTTCGATGGCCAAAAGCTCCGCGCTCGGTACGTAGGCAATTTCCTCGACACTGGAGAAACCTTCCTGCACGAGGATGTTGGCGATTTCCTGGTCCACTTCCAGCTTGTCCATGAACAACTGGCGAGCGGATTCCTGTTCGGCTTCGCTCTTGGCGGCGACCTGGTCCTGGGTCATCACATTGAGCTGCCAGCCAGTGAGCTTGCTGGCCAGGCGCACGTTCTGACCGCCGCGACCGATGGCCTGCGAGAGCTTGTCCTCGGCCACCGCGATGTCCATCGAGTGCTTGTCTTCATCCATGATAATGGACTGCACTTCGGCCGGCGCCATCGCGTTGATTACGTACTGAGCCTGGTTCTCGTGCCACAGGATGATGTCCACGCGCTCGCCGTTGAGCTCGTTCGACACCGCCTGCACGCGCGAGCCGCGCATGCCGATGCAAGCGCCGATGGGGTCGGTGCGGCTGTCGTGCGCCACCACTGCGATCTTGGCGCGATCACCCGGATCACGCGCGCAGCCCTTGATCTCAACCAGGCCCTGGCCGACTTCCGGCACTTCAAGCTTGAACAGCTCGATCATGAATTCCGGCGCCGCGCGTGACACGAACAACTGCGGACCGCGCGCTTCGGATTTCACTTCATGCAGATAGCCGCGCACACGGTCACCGACGCGATGCGATTCACGCGGAATGGTCTTGTCGCGCGGGATGAAAGCTTCAGCATTACCGCCGAGATCAAGGTAGACGTTGCCGCGCTCAACGCGCTTGACGATACCGGTGACCAGCTCGCCCACGCGATCCTTGAACGCGTCGACCACTTGCTGGCGCTCGGCTTCGCGCACGCGCTGCACGATCACCTGCTTTGCCGCCTGCGCGGCAATGCGGCCGAATTCGGCGTTTTCAATCTGTTGCTCGACGAAATCGCCGACCTGTGCACCGGGCTGTTCGTCTTCGGCGTCCATCAGACGCAGCTGGTGAAATGGTGATTCCATCTCGCCGTCGTCGGCGATGACTTCCCAACGGCGGAACGTTTCATAGTCGCCGGAGTTGCGGTCGATGGAGACGCGGATATCCGGATCCTCATCCGGATAGCGTTTTTTCGCGGCCGACGCCAACGCGGCTTCCATGGCCTGGAAGATCACGTCGCGCGACACGCCTTTTTCGTTGGCAACCGCATCAACGACCAGCAAAAGCTCTTTGCTCATTGCAACCACTCCGTGGACGCTCGTCTCGCGTCCCATCGACAGATTGACTATTTGGAACCTTTCTTATTGCCCGGCTTGCGACCGCCGGGTTTGGGCTGCGGCACGTAACCGAGCGCTGCCCAATCCGGCACGATGCGCGCGCTTTCCACCGCATCGTGCTCGAATTCAAACATCTTGCCTTCAGCCTCTAGACCGATCCGGCTACCTTCCACTGAAACAACCTTGCCGCGTAAACGGCGACGACCTTCCAGCGGTGCTTTCAGCAATAACTTCACTTCCTGCCCGACCACCTTCGCAAACTGCTCGGAGGTGAACAGCGGTCGATCGATACCCGGCGAGGACACTTCCAGTACGTAGTGACCCGGAATCGGATCCTCGACATCGAGCAGTGCCGACAATTCGCGGCTGGCTGCTTCGCAGTCGTCGAGGTTGACCTCGCGCCCTTCCGTATCGAGATACACGCGCAAAGTGCTCTGCCCCTGCGAGGGGCTGAATTCAATACCGATGCATTCCAGCTGCAGATCTGCCAGAACCTCGGTGAAGCGTCGTGCTAGCGCTTGCGTGTCCACACTCTCTACCGTCGCCAGAAACAAAAAATGGGCTCCGACGGCCCATTCCCTTACCTTGCCGATGTCCCGACTCCATCCGGGACCTTTCCGCGCGCCCAACAGGCCAATTATGGCCCGATAAAGCGCGTACGCATCCTTGCGCCCAACAAAAAAGCCTCGCGAGGAGGCTTTCTTGTCCAAGAAAGATCCGGTAGCGGGGCCATCTTCGCGCTGCTCAACAGGCTGCGCGTACGCCTCTACCCGCTTCAGAGTTCGTGAATTATACGGAGGCGGACGGTGCTACGCAATAAGAAACGCTGCTGACAACCACATGTCGACGTTTTGTCTACACGCAAGCCCCCATCAACTCCAGATTCACCGTCCCGGCGAACGCCGGGAGCAGAAAAGTCACTGCCGCCGGCTTGATGAGCTTAGCTGTTTTAAAAAACGCGCCTCGCCAGGTGACGGTTTTTCACCGTCTCGGATTCGAGAGTAAAGGGGCCTGCGGAGAGACCGTAAATGCCCAGTGGGTATAATTCCTGGCGTCCCTGAAGGCCGCATTTTCCTTGCTGAAATCAGCCTTGATGATGTCCCCATCGATTTCCCAGATCGGCGTCCGGTCGGGTTTGCCGGTCATGGGGTCGTATACAGGTCAGCTCGCTCACTAGCAAAACACGCACAACGTTCGCGTATCATCCCGCCGTCTTGCGACTGAAATGCGCAAGACTTAGAAAGAAAATCCAGGGTTCACGTTGCACGATAACGTTCACGCCGCTTCCACAACACCGCAAAATGTGAAGTAAGGGAGTTGTCGCCAACGGCGACATACGCACAAAGGGAAGTTGGTAGCGCAACAAAATCGAACCGGTCGATTCTGCAGCAACTTCGGCACATCCGTACCACCAGAAACATCGCGAAAGATGATGACGGTAGGAGGGACTTATGCGTCGGAAATGGCTTGCGTCACATGATGGTTTTTCGATTAGCGCGAATAGCGCCACACATACGGCACTTTTCGGGCTCGCAATAAATAGACCTATAGCGCCAAAGACTCCGCGGTCTCGCGCAGAGCGATCTGGCAGCTGCCGTATTACCGCACCTTGTTTGCTGAGTTTGGCTATCGCACAACTTTTTCCGTGCAGCCATGCGCAAGAGGTTGTCGCTACCGATGGTCAGAGTGTGACGCTTTCACCCCAGGCTTTTAGTACCACCGTTCCTGGTCCTGCGGGCACCGTGCTCTACGCCACCGGCACGAACCCTGCCACCGGAGCACCCAGCACAATCATAGGTAATTCGTTGAACATTTTTACGCTTGGCGATCAAGCCTACGGCGTCGATGCGGAAAACGGTGCCTATATCGATCTGGCCGGCAGCAGCACCACGGGCATCTTCACCATCAGCACCAGTGGCAACAATGCATCCGGCATTGTTGCCAAAGGCGCTGGCACTTTGGTCGAAGCGGACTACATTTCATTCGCCACATCCAGCCTCAATTCGCGCGGCTTCGATGTGTTCACCGGCGCGCATGTGAATGTGGTCAATTCCAAGATCGTGGTGAACGCGGGCTCGGGTGTCGACTCCGAAGATGCCGGCACCTTGGCGACCATCAACGGCAGCGAGATCACCGCCAATGGCGTTACCGGCAATGCCATGGCTTTGCGCAACGGTGGCGAAATCATCGCGAACAACACCACTGCGATGGGAACGGGCGCCAGGGCTACTGCGCTTTCATCCTATTCGCAAGGCCTTGGCATCATCAATTCCGCAATCATCAGCAACAGCACGTTGACGTCCACCCAACAAGGCAACGCGATCGATATTTTCGGTGGAACAACAAACATCCAACTCACCGCCACTTCGGTCTACGGCGCAACAGGCACGGTGATGGATGTTGAAGATGTAAATGGATCGCCGGGCGATGCTGTGCTTGATGCCACGGACGGCTCCCATCTCTATGGGAACATCAACGTCCAGAACAATCTCTATTCCGCTAGCACCAGCGGCACTTCGGTGAACGTTGCACTGACGAACCAAACAACGCTTTCCGGATGGGTTCGCGGCGTCAACCAGCTAAGCATCGACGCCACCAGTCGCTGGTTCATGCCGGCCGATTCGCGCATCAATGGCACTTTATCGAACGCCGGCACCATTTCCTTTGAATCTGCGGCACCTTCGTTTTTAACGCTGGCCATTACCGGCCCACTGATCAGCAACGCAGGCACCATCGCGATCAACACCGAACTGAGCGATACGGAAACCACTTCGGACAAGATTCTGCTCGACGGCGCCAATGCTCGAGCGGCCAATGGCGTGACCTATTTCCAGGTCAACACCTCCGGTCAACCCGACCTTGTCATGGGGAATGGCATTTTGGTCGTGCAGGCCATCAATGGTGCCACTACGACGCCTGCGGCGTTCGCGCTCGCTGCACCGGTTGTCAGCGGCCCTTATGAATACGATTTGTTACGCGGTGCTGTAGATGGAAGTTCAGCGGATAGTTGGTATCTGCGCGATGCGGTGCCGGTGCCTACACCCGCTCCGACTCCGACTCCGACTCCGACTCCGACTCCGACTCCAACTCCAACTCCAACTCCGACTCCAACTCCAACTCCAACTCCAACTCCAACTCCAACTCCGACTCCAACTCCAACTCCAACTCCAACTCCAACTCCAACTCCAACTCCAACTCCAACTCCGACTCCAACTCCGACTCCGACTCCGACTCCGACTCCGACTCCGACTCCAACTCCAACTCCAACTCCAACTCCAACTCCAACTCCAACTCCAACTCCAACTCCGGCGCCAACACCAACACCGCCAGAAACGCCCATCTACAATCGGGAAGTCTCACTCAACGTCGCCCTGCCTTCCGCAATGCTGTTGGCCGGACGCGAGCTTGTCGGTACCTTGCATGATCGCGTGGCCGACGACTCTGAGCCCGCTGCGTCGACCGGTGTTACGAATCAAGCAGACCCGGATGTATGGGCGCGGATTATCGGCACGCACGGCAAACAGCCCGGCAGTGGCGTCACCGGCAGCGGCCCCACTTTCGACAACAACTTTGTGGCCATCCAACTCGGTGCGCATCTCTACAAGAACAGCAGCGCCGACGATGTGGGGGACGATGCAGGCATTTATGGCGCTTTCGGTCACGCCAATGCCTTCGTCACGCATCGCAACGTGCTATCGAACGGCATCTACGCCGGCAAGGATCATTTCGACAGCGGATCCATTGCGGGTTTCTGGACGCATTACGGCCGCGAGGGTGCTTATGTCGATGGCGTGCTGCAGGGAACCTGGTATAGCGCCGTGAGGGCGACCTCAAGCGAACATGTTCCGGATTTGACGACTCGCGCGTCCGGACTCACGGCATCTCTCGAAGGAGGATGGCGCACTCATGCTTTGTCGCCAACCATCACCTGGCAACCGCAAGCTCAATTGATCTATCAGTACATCAGCATCGACGGCGCAAGCAATGCGGATGAATCCGTGCAGTTCGCTCCCGCACGCTCGCTTGCCGGCCGCATCGGACTACGACTTGCTTCGGCATCGGATGCTCAAGCAGATGACATGTGGCAACGGCTCGGCTTTTCGCTAACGGTGAATGGCTGGCGCGAATTCATCGCCGACTCTCGCGTCACCTATCCCACTGACGACGGTGACGTGACGTTCCACTCCAATCAAAGAGGTAATTGGGCGGAAGTGAAACTGGGTGCGCAAGGATGGCTGTGGCGCCATTTCGAAATGTTCGGCTCGATTCATTACGACACAGGCGGCAACAACGTGTTTCGCGGTTACGGGGCGAATCTCGCGCTACGGGCGCGATGGTGAAACACGCTTTCAGCAAAACGAAAAAAGCCGGCACTTTTCAGTACCGGCTCTTCGAAACATGGTAGCGGGGGCAGGATTCGAACCTGCGACCTTCGGGTTATGAGCCCGACGAGCTGCCAGACTGCTCCACCCCGCATCAGAGTCCGAGAATTCTAGCGATATGGCCGAATTCTTGCAAGCCCATTACCGCTTTTTTTCCGCTCTTCGCGCAAGCGAACAGTCTTCAGCCAACAAACGCCTGCCTGCACCAGTTCAGCAACGGCCCCCAGTACAAGCCCAAACCAAGCAACACCAACGCGTTCAAGGAAAGCGTCAGGCGCAAAGTGAAATCGGGCTGAAGACGTACTTCAGTACCTTCCACCGGTTTGTCGAAGTACATCACCTTCACCACGCGCAGGTAGTAGTACAGGCCGATGATGGCGAATACCGCGCCGACGATCGCCAGCCACATCATGCCGGCATGGATGGCAGCCTGTAGCACCAGCAGTTTGGCAAAGAAACCGAACATCGGCGGCACACCTGCCAGCGAGAACAGCGCAAGCATCATCAGGAACGCCATCCACGGCGCGCGCTGATTCAGTCCCTTGAAGTCGTCGATGTTTTCGCATTCGAAGCCGGTGCGGCTGAGCGCGAGGATCACACCGAAAGCCGCGGTGGACATCAGCGCATAACTCACCGCGTAGAACATCGCTGCCGAATAACCTTCAGGGCCTGCGTTGACCAAGCCCAGCAACAGATAACCCATGTGCGAGATCGTCGAGTAGGCAAGTAGGCGCTTGAGATTGCTCTGCACGATCGCAACCACGTTGCCGATCGCGAGCGACAGCACCGCGAGCGCAGCCAACATCAACTGCCAATGCTGCGAGAAATCGCCCATGCCGGTGGCGAGCAGACGAAACGCCATGCCGAACGCGGCCAGCTTGGAAGCCGAGCCGATGAACGCGGTTACCGCCGTAGGAGAACCTTCATACACATCCGGAATCCACATGTGGAACGGTGCGACGCCGAGCTTGAACGAAATGCCGATCACCATGAACACCAAGCCGAACACCAACAAGTGCGGCATGGCGCTATGTGGAATCGCCGTATGCAGTTGCACCAGATCCAGCGTGCCAGTGGCGCCATACACCATCGACATACCGTATAGCAGCATGCCCGAAGACAACGCGCCCAACACGAAGTACTTGATGGCCGCTTCGGAAGACAGGCTGGAATCGCGATTCAGCGCCACCAGCGCATACGAGGACAGCGTCAGCAGTTCCAGGCCAAGGTAGATCATCACCAGGTTGCCAGCCGATACCAGCAGCATCACGCCGATCACCGCGAACAGCATGAGCGTGTAGAACTCGCCCACGAACAGCTTGCGGTCGACCATGTACGGACGGCCGTAGATGAAGACCAGGATGGTCGACAGCAAGGCAAACAGCTTGAGGATCGTGCTCAGGCCATCGCGGATGAACATACCGTTGAACGCGGTCACCGGCACGCCTGGCTGATAACGAAGCACCAGGTAGCCGGTCACGATCAGCACACCGATGGACATCCAGTGCAGGTAGATACGCTCGGCCGGCTTCATGAAGGCGTCGGCCAGCAGGAGAACGCACGCTGCCGTTACCAGAAAAAATTCCGGCAGCATGATCAAAATGTCGTTGATAGTCGGCATGGTCGTTCTCGATCAAACCTTGTGAATGGCGAGCACTTGCACGAGCTGGTTCACCGAGTTGTCCATCAGGTGCGTGAGCGGTTCGGGCCAAATGCCGATCAACAGCGTCAACGCAGCGAAAGAGCCCAGCACGATCCACTCGCGACCGTTGATGTCCTTCATCTCCGCCACGTGCGGATTGGTGATTTCACCCCACAACACGCGCTTGACCAGATACAGCGTGTAAGCCGCACCGATGATCAGGGTGAAAGCAGCGAACAGCGCGATCCACGGATTGGCGCTGAAGCTCGACAGGATCACCATGAACTCGCCCACGAAACCGCTGGTGCCCGGCAGGCCGCAGTTGGCCATTGCAAACAGCACGTAGAAAAAGCCGAACCAGGGCATCACGTTGATCACGCCGCCGTAGTCCTTGATCAGGCGCGTATGCAGGCGGTCATACAGCACGCCGATGCACGAGAACATCGCGCCGGAGACGAAGCCGTGCGAGATCATCTGCACCATCGCACCCTGCATGCCCAGACGCGCGGCATCGGTATTGCCCTGTTCGCGCACCAGCATGAAGGCGATGAAGATGCCCAGCGTTACGAAGCCCATGTGCGCGACAGACGAGTACGCCACCAGCTTCTTCATGTCTTCCTGCACCAGCGCTACGTAGCCGATGTAGACCACAGCGATCAGGCTGAGCAGGATTACCACCCATGCGAAATGATGCGAAGCATCCGGCACGATCGGCAGGCTGAAACGCAGGAAACCGTATCCGCCGATCTTCAGCATCACCGCCGCCAGCACCACCGAACCGCCAGTGGGTGCTTCCACGTGCGCATCCGGCAACCAGGTATGCACCGGTACCATCGGCACTTTCACCGCGAACGCGATCAGGAAGGCGAAAAATAGCCAGCTCTGCTCGGTCAGCGACAGCGGCAAGGCCGCCAGCGTGTGCAGATCCCACGTACCCGCCTTCAAGTACAGGTAGATCAGACCCACCAACATGAAGATCGAGCCGAAGAAGGTGTAAATGAAGAACTTCAACGTTGCATAGACGCGACGTGGACCACCCCAGATCCCGATGAGGATGAACATCGGGATCAGCATCGCCTCGAAGAACACGTAGAACAGCAAGGCGTCGGTGGCGCAGAACACGCCGATCATCAGACCTTCAAGCACCAGCATGGCAGCCATGTACTGATGCGGCTTGTCCTGGATCACTTCCCACGCACCCACGATCACCAGAATGCCCACGAAGGTGGTCAGCAGGATCAGGGCGACGGAAATGCCATCGACACCGAGGCTGTAGTGGACGTTGAGCGATTCGATCCACAGATGGCTCTCGACTAGCTGCATGCCGGCCACGTCGGGGTGGTACTGCGGAATGAGGAACAGGCTGATGGCGAAGGTGAGGATGGCCATCAGCAGCGAGATCCAGCGTGCCGCGTTGGGACGGCCGGAACCGGCCAGCAACACGGGCACTGCGCCGACGATGGGCAGCCAGATCAGCAGGCTGAGCAAATGATTGAACATGGAGCTCGCTTCCCTTTAGTGCCCGACGAACCAATATCCGCCCAGGAGCAGGATCAGGCCGAGGATCATCGCAAACGCGTAGTGGTACAGATAACCGGACTGGACACGGCGCACGCTCGCGGCGATGCGCTGTACCAGGCTTGCCGAACCGTCGATCAGCACGCCATCGATCACGGCGGCATCACCGCCCTTCCAGAACATGCGACCCAACGCGACACCGCCGCGGGCGAAGATCGCAAAGTAGATATCGTCGACCCAATACTTGCGATCGAGGATCGTCCACAGCGGCTTAAGTGCGCTCTTGATCTTGTCGGCTAGCGAAGGGTTAAACAAATAGATGTAAGTGGTAATGATGAACGCCGCCAGCACCAGGAAGAACGGCAGCTGGGTAAACCCATGCAGCGCCATTGCTAGCGAGCCATGGAATTCTTTGCCGACTTCGCCGAGCACGTTATTGGCTTCATCCACATGGATGGCACCGCCGAACCAGTTGCCGAACAGCATCGGCTGCACGGTGAAGAGGCCCACCAATAGCGACGGAATGGCCAGCAGGATCAACGGCAGCGTCACGACCCACGGCGACTCCTTCGGCGGATGATGCAGCACGCCCGGCTCGTGATGACCGTGATCGTCATGGTGATCGTCGTGGCCATGTGCATCGTGATGGCCATGATGCTCGACCACCTTGAAACGTTCCTTGCCATGGAAAGTCATGTACATCTGGCGAAACGTGTAAGTCGCAGTCACGAAGGCACCAACTATCACGCAGATATATGCGTAACCCGAACCCCAGCGATGCGACTCGTGCACGGCATCGATGATCGAGTCCTTCGAATAGAAACCCGAGAAGAACGGCACCCCGCACAGCGCCAGCGCGCCGACCCACATCGTGATCCAGGTAATCGGCATGTATTTGCGCAGGCCACCCATATAGCGCATGTCCTGCTCATGGTGCATGGCGATGATCACCGAGCCAGCGCCGAGGAACAGCAGCGCCTTAAAGAACGCGTGCGTCATCAGGTGATACACGGCACCGGAATAGGCAGACACGCCTAGCGCCACCGTCATGTAACCGAGCTGAGACAGGGTGGAGTACGCCACCACGCGCTTGATGTCGTTCTGCACGATGCCAATCAAACCCGTGAACAGCGCGCCCGTTGCACCAATCACCAGCACCACACTCAGCGCGGTTTCCGACAGCTCGTACAGCGGCGACATGCGCGCCACCATGAAGATGCCGGCGGTCACCATCGTCGCGGCGTGGATCAGCGCGGAGATCGGCGTCGGGCCTTCCATCGAATCGGGCAGCCACACGTGCAGCGGCACCTGCGCGGACTTACCCATGGCACCAATGAACAGCAGGATGCAGATCACCGTAGCCGCGTCCCAGTGAATGTTCTGGGTGAGCGTCAATGTCTTGCCCACGAGCGTCGGCGCCGAAGCAAATGCGGTCGCGTAGTCCAGAGTGCCCAGGAAGTACAGGATCGCCGAGATGCCGAGCAGGAACCCGAAGTCACCCACGCGGTTGACGATGAACGCCTTGAGGTTGGCAAAGATGGCCGTCGGACGCTTGTACCAGAAACCGATCAGCAGATACGACACCAAGCCCACTGCTTCCCAGCCGAAGAACAGCTGCAGGAAGTTGTTGCTCATCACGAGCATCAACATCGAGAAGGTGAACAGCGAGATGTAGCTGAAGAAGCGCTGGTAGCCGTCGTCATCCGCCATGTAGCCGATGGTGTACACGTGCACCAGCAGCGATACGAAGGTGACCACCACCATCATCATGGCGGTGAGGCGATCAATAAGGAAACCCACGCTGGCGGTGTACTTGCCGATCTCGAACCACGTATAGACGTTGTGGTTGTAGACCGGCGCGCCACCCATCGTGATCTGGTACAGCACGTAGAACGACAGGCCGCAGGAGATCAGCAGGCCGAGGATGGTGACGCTATGCGCGCCGACGCGGCCGATCTGCTTGCCGAAGAACCCAGCCAGCAAGCAGCCGACAAGCGGCGCCAGTGCGATAGTCAACAGAATGGAGGAGGAAAGTTCCATGATGCTCAACCCTTCATGCTGTCGATTTCGGCGACGTTGACCGTGCTGCGATTACGGAACAGCAGCACCAGGATCGCCAGGCCGATCGCGGATTCCGCCGCGGCCACGGTGAGAATGAAGAACACGAAGACCTGCCCCGCCACGTCGTGGCTGAAGCGGGAAAAAGCCACGAAGTTGATGTTGACGGCGAGCAGCATCAGCTCGATCGCCATCAGCAACACGATCACGTTCTTGCGGTTGATGAACAGGCCAGCCACCGAAACGCAGAACAGGATCGCACCCAGCACGATGTAATGCGAAAGCGTAATCATGGCTTGGACTCCTGAGCCGGCGCGGGCTGGCTATCGGCCGGGCGCTCCGCCGCCATCTTGATGATGCGCACGCGATCGGTCGCCTTCACGGCCACCTGCTCGCTGGGATGCTGCTTGCGCGTGCCGGCGCGATGGCGCAGCGTCAGCGCCACGGCGGCAATGACGCCCACCGTAAGGATCAACGCGGCGATTTCGAACGGCAGCAGGTATTGCGTGTAGAGCGCCATACCCAGCCACTGCGTGTTGGACATGCCCGCGGCGGTCGCTGGGTTTTCGCCCATGGTCTGCGTGTGCATCATGCGCACGCCGATCAGACCGAGCATTTCCACCAGCATCACCACCGCGACAATCAAGCCGACCGGCAGGAACTTCACGAAGCCCTCGCGGATCTTTTCCTGGTCGATGTCGAGCATCATCACCACGAACAAGAACAACACCATCACCGCGCCGACGTACACCACGATCAAGGCAATGGCGAGGAATTCGGCCTCGGCCAGCATCCAGATGCAGGCCGTGCTGAAGAAGGTGAGCACCAGCGCAAGCACGGCATGCACCGAATTGCGCAGCGTGATCACCGAAAGCGCCGCCACCACGGTGACCGCGGCGAAGGCGTAGAAACAGACGAGTTGGAACAAGGACGGATCGATCATCGGTAGTGTCCTGAGAGCCTATTTAGGGTCTCGGCGTAGCCCGCGTTGCCACGGTGCGTTCGCCAGGTGGTGGTGCGCGGCGCAGCGCTTGCCTGGCTGGCAAGCCAAGCCGCGCGCTGCCGCATGGCGGACGCACCGTGGCAACCCTTCGGGCCGGAGCTGTTTGCTCGCCGGGCGGCGTCCTCACTCAGTTGTGTATCGACATACACGCCTTTGTTCCTCCTTGCCCGTCAAGCAAACAGATCCGGCGCGGGCCACGCCGAGATCCTAAATAGGCTCTAACGATAGGCCGCGTCTTGAGCGCGGGCCGCCGCGATCTCCGCCTCGAAGCGATCGCCGATGGCCAGCAACTGCGGCTTGGTCACCACGTTCTCGCCGCGATGTTCGAAGTGATATTCGTGGATGTGCGTTTCGACGATCGAGTCCACCGGGCAGCTTTCTTCGCAGAAGCCACAGTAGATGCACTTGAACAGGTCGATGTCGTAACGCGTGGTGCGGCGCTGGCCATCGCTGGCACGCGGCGCGGAATCGATGGTGATCGCCAGCGCCGGGCACACCGCTTCGCACAGCTTGCACGCGATGCAGCGTTCCTCACCGTTCGCATAGCGACGCAGCGCATGCAGGCCGCGGAAGCGGTTGGACTTGGGAATGTGCTCCATCGGATAGCGCATCGTGTACTTCGGCATGAACATGTACCGAAGCGTCAGCGCCATGCCTTTGAGCAGCTCGATGAGCAGCAGGCTCTTGAAATAGTTGGTAACGCGAGACATGGCTTTTTTCAGCCCCCCGTGCCGATGTGAACCAGGCCGTAGTACTTCATGCAGCCGGCAACGAGTACCCAGACGATGGCGATGGGAATGAGCACCTTCCAGCCCAGACGCATGATTTGGTCATAGCGATAGCGCGGGAAGGTGGCACGGAACCACAGGAACAAGGTGGCGAACACGAACACCTTGGCAAACAGCCACAGGATGCTGGTATGTCCCAACACCGGCACGGCGTCCGGAATCGGGCTCAGCCAGCCGCCGCAGAACAAGATCGCGGCCAGGAAGCTGACCAGGATCATGTTGGCGTATTCGGCCAGGAAGAACAGCGCGAACGCCGAACCCGAATATTCCACATGGAAACCGGCCACGATTTCCGATTCGCCTTCGGCCACGTCGAACGGTGCGCGATTCGTTTCAGCCACACCGGAAATGAAGTAGATGACGAACACCGGCAGCAACGGCCACATGAACCAGTCGAAGATGCCTTTGTGACCGGCCTGCGCATTGACGATGTCGGTGAGGTTCAAACTGCCAGCCAGCACCAGCACACAGACCAGGCACAAACCCATCGCCAGTTCATACGAGATCACCTGCGCCGCCGAACGCATCGCACCGAGCAACGCGTAACGCGAGTTCGAGGACCACCCGGCGAGGATGATGCCGTATACGCCCAGCGAGGTCATCGCCAGCAGATACAGGAGTCCGGCGTTGGCATTGGACAGCGCCACCTTGTCGCTGAACGGAATCACTGCCCAAGCAGCAAGTGCCGGCACCAGCGCGATCAGCGGCGCTAAGTAATACAGCACCTTGTTCGCATTGGTGGGAAGGATCACTTCTTTCAGTAGCAGCTTTACCACGTCGGCGAAGGCCTGCAGCAAGCCAGCCGGGCCCACCTGGTTGGGCCCCATGCGCACGTGCATCCAGCCGATGACTTTGCGTTCCCACCACACGTACATCGCCACCCCGATGACCAGCGGCAGCACCACGCAAAGCGTGTAGAGCAGCGGCAGCAGAAGCTGATGAATAAGTTGATCCATGGGTTACGCCTTGCTCAAGGTGATGACCGCGCCGTACGGCGGCAGCGTCGCAGTCTGATCGTGGGCGGCCTCGATCCACACGGCACCATCAGGTACCGTCGCATCGATGACCAGCGGCAGCACAGCGTTTGCAAGCTTGATCTTGTCACCCGCGGCGAAGCCCTGACGCTGTGCCTCGTTCGCGTTCAAATGCACAGCCACTTCGCGATTGAGCGGGTGCGCTTGCAGCGAACTCGCGCGGCGAACCACCGCATCGCTGCGATAGATCGGCCAGGTGGCGAGGCGGCTCAGGCCCTGCACCGGCTTGCGCTCCACCAAGTTCTGCGAAGCAGCGGCTTTGCGCTCGACCATGCCATCGCGCAAACCAGCAATGTCGTCGAATTCGAAGCCCGGCAACTTCATCAGGCCGCCCAATGCACGCAGTACTTTCCAGCCTGCGCGCGCATCAGCCGGCGCCTTGGAGCCCGCCTCCACGCGCTGCTGGAGACCTTCGACGTTCACTAGCGTGCCTTCGATTTCAGGCAGCAGGCCGATCGGCAGGATCACATCGGCCACGTCGCGCAGCGCCGCGTTGGCGAATGCGCTGAAAGCCACTACGTGTTGGGAACCGCTCAGCGCATGACTGACCGCAGCACCATCGGCAAAGTCGTGCGGGAATTCCAGGCCGTACAGCAAATAGCCCTTGCGCGGCTGTGCCAGCATGGCTTGCACGTTCAAACCGCCGTTGCCCGGCAGCACGCCGACCTTTGTGAGGCCGACCGCATTGGCGCCCACCGGCAATTCGTTGTAGGCAGCACCAGTGGCGTCAGCGATGAAACGCGCGACGGCGCGCAACCACGAAGCCTGCGGATGCGTAATGGCCGCTTCGCCAAGAATCACCACGGCCTGACCGGACTTGAGCGCAGCGATTGCCTCGCGTGCCTTGTCGGTTACCTGCAGCGGGGCCAGCGATTCATTGGAGATGAAGCCAGGTTGCGACGCACCCGCTTCGATCGAAGCCTTGGCCAGCACCAGCAGCGAATCGACCAGGTAATGCGGCGGTACGACCGCTTCGCCAGCCAGGTTGTAATTGAAGTTGAACTCGGCTGGATTGACGGCGTAGACCTTTGCGCCCTTCTTCACGGCTTTATGGATGCGGTGATTGAGCAGCGGCATTTCGTAACGCAGATCGGAACCGACCAGCAATGCCGCCTTCACCTTCTCTACGTCCGCAACCGGTATGGCGAAGGTTTGCGCTGCGGCGTTGTCAGCGAAGTCGAGCTGACGCAGACGATGATCGATGTGCGCACTGCCCAAGCCTTGGGCCAAGCGAACCAACAGATCGCCTTCCTCGCTGGTGGTGCTCGGATGCACCAGTACACCCAGATCGCTGCCCGGCACGCTCTTCAACGCTTCAGCGGCGACAGCGAGTGCGTCATCCCAAGTAGTTTTCTGCCATTGGCCGTTGCGCTTCACTTCCGGCGCATGCACGCGATCGGCGGCATACAGGCCTTCATAGCTGTAACGGTCGCGATCAGACAGCCAGCATTCGTTGATCGCTTCGTTGTCGCGCGGCACCGTGCGCAGCACTTCGCCTCGGCGTGTGTGCAGCCACAGGTTGGAGCCGAGCGCATCGTGATAGCTGATGGACGGCTTGGCGATCAATTCCCAGGCACGCGCCTTGAACTGGAACGGTTTGTTGGTGAGCGCACCGACCGGGCACACGTCGATGACGTTGCCGGACAGTTCGGTCTCCAGCGCCTTGCCGATATAGGTGCCGATCTGCAGGTTCTCGCCACGGCTCATGCCGCCGAGTTCGTACGTGCCGGCGATCTCGCTGGTGAAGCGCACGCAACGCGTGCACTGGATGCAGCGGGTCATTTCGGTAGCGACCAGCGAGCCGAGATTTTCATCGGCGATGGTGCGCTTGCGCTCGGTGTAGCGCGACACACTGCGGCCATAACCGAGCGCGACGTCCTGCAGTTCGCACTCACCGCCCTGATCGCAGATCGGGCAGTCGAGCGGGTGGTTGATCAGCAGGAATTCCATCACGTCGCGCTGGAACTTCAGCGCCTTTTCGGAACGCGTAATGACCTTCATGCCCTCGGCCACCGGCGTGGCGCAGGCCGGCTGTGGCTTGGGCATCATGCGACCGCCCATTTCCACATCCACCAAGCACATGCGGCAGTTGGCGGCGATCGGAAGCTTGCGGTGATAGCAGAAGCGCGGAATGGCGATACCGACGTTGTCGGCCGCTTCGATGATCATCGCGCCCTTACGGATCTGCGTCGGCTTGCCATCGATCTCGATGTTGACGACGTCGGGCGCGGTATTGGCTGGCTGCGCACTCATGCAGCAACTCCACGAGTTTCGGCGAGACGGTCTTCGGTCATCGAACGGCCGTGCTGCACGTAGTATTCGAATTCATTCCAGAACTTGGCGAGGAAGCCCTGCACCGGCCACGCGGCGGCTTCGCCGAATGCGCAGATGGTGTGGCCCTCGATCTGGCCGGCGATGGCCTTCAGGCGATGCAGGTCATCGTGCGTGCCCTTGCCTTCCACGATGCGGGTCAGCACGCGGAACATCCAACCGGTGCCTTCACGGCACGGCGTGCATTGGCCGCAGGATTCGGCGTGATAGAACTGCGAGATGCGATGGCACGCCTTCACCATGCAGGTGGTCTCGTCCATCACGATCACGGCACCGGAGCCGAGGCCTGAACCCAACTTCTGCAGGCAGTCGTAATCCATGGTGGCGGACATCATTTCCTCGGCATTGAGCACCTTCATCGAGGAGCCGCCGGGAATGACCGCCTTGAGCTTGTTGCCGTTGCGCACACCGCCGGCCATCTCAAGCAGATCCTTGAAGGAGGTGCCGAGGCGAATCTCGAAGTTGCCCGGCTTGTTGACGTGGCCGGACACCGAGAAGATCTTCGGGCCGCCATTGTTCGGCTTGCCGAGATTCAAGAACCAGTCGGCGCCGTTACGCAGGATCGCCGGCACCGAGGCATAGGTTTCGGTGTTGTTGATCGTGGTGGGTTTGCCGTACAGGCCGAAATTGGCCGGGAACGGCGGCTTGAAGCGCGGCTGGCCTTTCTTGCCTTCCAGCGATTCCATCAGCGCAGTTTCTTCGCCGCAGATGTAAGCACCGGCGCCCAATGCACCGTAAATGTCTACGTCGATGCCGGTGCCCTGGATGTTCTTGCCGAGCAGGCCGGCTTCATACGCTTCCTTCAGTGCCTCTTCGAAGTGCTCAAAGGGCTCGTGATGGAATTCACCGCGCAGGTAGTTGTACGCCACGGTGGAGCCGGTCGCGTAACACGCGATCGCCAAACCTTCGATCACCGAATGCGGGTTGTAACGCAGGATGTCGCGGTCTTTCGCCGTGCCAGGCTCCGATTCATCGGAATTGCAGAGGATGTACTTCTGCATGTTGCCCTTCGGCATGAAGGACCACTTCAAACCGGTGGGGAAGCCCGCGCCGCCGCGGCCGCGCAGGTTGCTGTTTTTGACGATCTCAACGATCGAAGCAGGATCGGGCTTTTCGGCGAGAATTTTCTTCCACGCCTTGTAGCCATCCACCTGTGTATAGCTGTCCATCGCCCACGGCTTGTCGAAATGCAACGTGGTGTAGACGACCTGGTGTTCCTGGGGTGCGGGTCCGACTGCCATTGCCCTGCCCTTATTTCAGACCGTCAAGAATCTCGTCGACCTTTTCGGTCGTGAGACGCTCGTGGTAGTGACCATTGACCGTCATCGCCGGCGCATACACGCAGGCAGCGATGCACTCTTCTTCTTTCTTCAGGTACACGCGGCCGTCCGACGTGCTTTCGCCTGCCTTGATGCCAAGCTTCTTCTCGCAATGGCGCAGCAGGTCTTCACCGCCGTTGAGCCAGCACGAGATATTGGTGCAGACGGCGACGTTGTTGCGTCCAACCGGCTTGGTTTCCAGCATCGAGTAGAAGCTAGAGACCTCGTAGGCCCACACGGCCGGCACGTCGATGTACTTGGCGACGGCGGTGATCAACTCGTCGGTGAGGTAGCCGTGGTTTTGTTCCTGCGCGGCGAACAGCGCCTGGATCAGCGCGGAGCGCTTGCGATCCGGCGGGAATTTGCCCAGCCAGTGATCGATGTGATGACGCGTATGCTCGGTGAGCACGACGAGCGGATCGATGTGCTTGACCTGCTCGTAATTTCCGGTGGCTTTCATGTGTGCTTATCCTCCGGGCTCAGCGATCGACTTCGCCGAACACGAGGTCATAGGTGCCGATCACTGCTACCGCGTCAGCCAGCATGTGGCCGCGTACGACGGCGTCCATCGACGACAGGTGGGCAAAGCCCGGTGCGCGCAGGTGCACGCGGAATGGCTTGTTGGCGCCGTCGGAAACCAGATAGCAACCGAATTCGCCCTTGGGCGCTTCGACCGCAGCATAGGTTTCGCCCGCCGGCACGCCGTAGCCTTCGGTGAACAATTTGAAGTGATGGATCAACGCTTCCATGTCTTCCTTCATGGCCTCGCGCTTGGGTGGCGCGACCTTGAAGTTTTCCACCATCACCGGGCCCGGATTGGCGCGCAGCCAATCCGCACATTGCTTGATGATGCGGTTGGACTGGCGCATTTCTTCCACGCGCACCAGGTAACGGTCGTAGCAGTCGCCGTTGACACCGACCGGGATGTCGAAGTCCACATCGGCATACTTCGCATAGGGCTGCTTCTTGCGCAGATCCCAGGCAATACCGGAGCCGCGCAGCATGGCGCCGGTCATGCCCCACTGCTGGGCCATTTCGGGCGACACCACGCCGATGCCGACGGTGCGCTGCTTCCAGATGCGGTTGTCGGTGAGCAGTTCTTCGTACTCGTCGACCTTCTTCGAGAAGTCAGCGGTGAAGGCGTCGAGGTAATCGAGCATGGAACCTTCGCGCCATGCGTTCAAGCGCTTCAGATCATTGCCCTTGTGCCAGGGCGATTCGCGGTATTGCGACATCTTGCCTGGCAGATCACGATAGACGCCGCCCGGGCGATAGTACGTGGCGTGCATGCGCGCGCCGGAGACCGCTTCGTAGCAGTCCATCAGCTCTTCACGCTCGCGGAAGGCGTACAGGAACACCGCCATCGCACCAAGGTCCAGCGCATTCGAACCCACCCACATCAAGTGATTGAGGATGCGGGTGATCTCGTCGAACATCGTGCGGATGTATTGCGCGCGAACCGGCGCCTCGATACCCAGCAGGGTTTCAATGGCGCGCACGTAGGCGTGTTCGTTGCACATCATCGACACGTAGTCGAGACGATCCATGTAGCCGATCGACTGATTGAACGGCTTGGATTCCGCCAGCTTCTCGGTACCACGGTGAAGCAGACCGATGTGCGGATCGGCGCGAACGACGGTTTCGCCATCCATTTCCAGCACCAGACGCAGCACGCCGTGCGCGGCTGGATGCTGCGGACCGAAGTTCATTGTGTAATTGCGAATTTCTTGCGCGGCCATGCTCAGTTCTCCCGCCAATGGTCGGCGGCTTCCGCCTTCGCTTGAATCAAGTCGGCGTCATCGCGGATCACGCGCGGCACCAGCACACGCGGTTCGATCGACACGGGTTCGTAAATCACGCGCTTCTGCTCGGGGTCGTAGCGCACTTCCACGTTGCCGATCAGCGGGAAGTCCTTGCGGAACGGATGGCCGACGAAACCGTAGTCGGTAAGAATTCGACGCAGATCCGGATGGCCTTCGTAGATGATTCCGAACAGATCGAACGATTCGCGCTCGAACCAGTCCAGCCCCGGCCACAGGCCTGTGAGCGAGGGCACTACGGGCAGATCGTTGTCATCGCAAAACACGCGTACGCGCAAGCGCTGATTAAGTTCGATCGATAGCAGGTGGAACACCGATGCATAGCGCTTGGGGATCGATACATCGCGCGGACGATCTGCCCATGTGAAGCGGCCGATCGCCTCGCCTTCAACACCACGCGAGAAACCGTTACCGGAGACGTCGGTGGTATCCCATTCGGTTTGGCCGTAGCCGAGGTAGTCGACGCCGCACAGGTCGACCGCCTCGCTAAAGCGAAAGCCGGCTTCATCGCGCAGCGCAGTGGCAACGGCCAGCAAGTTGGCTGCTTCAACCACCGCCGTGACAGCGCCATGGCTGACGGAGATGGTGAGCTTGTCGCCGAATCGCGCGGCAAGCCGCTCGGCCAGCGAGTTGGTTTGCATTTCACTCATGACTGACTGCGCCTTTTAGGAACGCGCGATGGTGCTGGTACGACGAATCTTCTTCTGCAACTGCAAGATGCCGTGGATCAAGGCTTCGGCCGTGGGCGGGCAGCCCGGCACGTAGATGTCCACCGGCACGATGCGATCGCAGCCGCGCACAACTGAATATGAGTAGTGGTAATAGCCACCGCCGTTCGCGCAGCTGCCCATGGAGATCACCCACTTCGGGTCGGGCATCTGGTCGTAGACCTTGCGCAGTGCAGGCGCCATTTTGTTGACCAGCGTGCCGGCCACGATCATCACGTCGGACTGGCGCGGACTTGGGCGGAACACCACGCCGTAGCGGTCCAGGTCCAGGCGCGCGGCGCCGGCATGCATCATTTCCACCGCGCAGCAGGCGAGACCAAAGGTCATCGGCCACATCGAACCAGTACGCGCCCAGTTCATCAGGGCATCGACCGAAGTCGTGACGACGCCGCGTTGGATGACGGGGTTGTCTCCGGCCGGACGCAAAATATCGTCCACCAGGTTCAACGGCTGCGGGTTGTGCATCACCCGATCAATGGAGGAGATCACTCCCATTCCAGCGCTCCCTTCTTCCACACGTAAGCAAAACCGACCACCAGCAACAAGAGGAACAGCGCCATTTCAATCAGCGCCACAATGCCGATGTGCTGGAACACCACCGCCCACGGAAAGAGGAAGGCGATTTCCAGATCAAAAATGATGAAGAGGATGGCGAGGAGGTAGTAGCGCACGTCGAACTGCATGCGCGCATCCTCGAAGGCTTCGAAGCCGCACTCGTACGGCGAAAGCTTTTCCGACTCCGGACGACGGGGACCGGCCAGCAGGCCGATGATCAGGAGGACGATACCCAATCCACCGGCTACGCCGAGGAACAGGAGAACGGGCCAGTATTCGGCAAGCACGGTTTAACTTACCTCCGCACCACATGAGTGCATCAGCGGCCGTCGGGGCAAACGGTCCGGAAGTTCAATTCAGCGGGCTGTCCCGCTCTGTAGGATGCAGATGCAGGAGCTCGAATCCTCGGGACAGGCCCGGGAATCGCGACATTGTATCAGTGGGCATGGGTGGGCCGACAAGCCTTGTGTGGCGCACCATGGGATATTTCTTGCAATAAGAGCAGTAAATGCTAAGTCGCGGCCGGATCGTTCAATAACTCTGCTAAGACACGCGACTACTTTTGCGCGCAATCAGCTTGCCGCGCATCGCGGAACCACTCCGCCAAACGGTTGTTACATCGTTTGAGTAGCGCGCTCGGAATTGAGCACGCCGGCGAGCAATGCTTCGATGCGCCCGCGTGCGGCCTCGCCGTCGGAGGAATCATTGAACTGCACACCGATGCCGGCCGTGCGATTGCCCTGTGCGCCGATAGGGGTGATCCACACCACCTTGCCGGCGACGGACAGGCGCTCGCTTTCGTCGATCAGGCTGATCAGCAGAACCACTTCGTCGCCCAGCGAATAGCGCTGCGCGGTGGGTGCAAACAGGCCGCCATGCTTCAGGAACGGCATGTATGCGTTGTACAGCGCAGCCGTATCCTTGAATTTCAGCGAGATGATGCCCTGACGGGCGGCGACCGGGTTCATGTGGACGGCATCAGCGAATGACAGAGGTACATCCTAACCACGCCATCCACGGTGTGCAAAGGTGCAGTTGGCAAAGTGAGCGCTGTCAGCCCAGCTTTGGACCAATCTCTTCCTCTCCGTGAAGAGGGAGAGTGGTCGTTATCTCCCGCCACCCCCAGTGATCGAAGATCCAGGGGGACGGCCAATCCAGGTGCAGCTTCACGAAAACGGGCCTGCACGCCGCCCCTTCCAGTCGAAACGAGCCATCCGCATCGCGCACCAGCGGAGCCTCCAACCACGGCCAGTCCCTGACACCGGCAGGCGTAGCCACCAGCAAACGCAACCAACGGTGCAAAACCGCGGGTGGGCGCCACGGCAGCCGCCCATCCCCCACCTGGGTATCGACCTGCATATAGCGCTCGGGACTAAGCGCCAAGCGACGCATGCGCTTGCCGCTCAAGGTCATCTGGGTGCGATGTTCAGCCAGTGCTTGCAGCTTGCGTGGCTGCTGCTCCGCCACGGCTTCGATCAACAGCGGACAATCGGGCGCATCGCCCGCGCCGTGCACCAGATAGGCAAGCAATGCGGGAGCCTGATCCATGCCTGCAAGCGCAAGTCTAACCAGCACATGCGCTGCACCATGATCGGGATGACTGTCCCGCAGCGCCGGTCCACAAACGAGGTTGGGCTGGAACGCCTCCAGCACTGCGCGAATCGCGGCAATCGAACCGGTTAGATCGTCGCTCAGGCGACGGGTCACTTCCATATCGTGCCAACCGAGAGGATGCAACGCTGAAGCCGGCACACCCAATTGCTTCAGCGCATGCATCACTTCATCACGCCGCTTGGCACCCCAGCGGCGGCGCGCAACATCATTGATGATCAAGCGTCGTTCCAGATGACGCTGCGGCCAGGGATTGTTGTCTCCGTCCGTCATCAAGATGATGCGAACGTCGCCTCCGGCTGCTAGCACTTGCTGCAGCAGTAACCCACAGCCCAGCGTTTCGTCATCCGGATGCGGTGCGATCACCAACAGACGTGTCTGCGCTGAAACGGGCCATCCCGGCATCAGCGCCAGCGCCCCAGCAACTCCAGCAGCAATAGATCGCCGCGCAATGGACCGCGTAACGCCTCGCGCGTGCGATTGGCAGCGTGGTACCAGGCCATCAGGTCTTCGCCATCCAGCGTGCTGGCGAGCGGCGTCGATTGCGCAGTAGCGCGCGCGCGCATTTCATCGGCGACAGCCTGCGCGGCAAACCACAGGCGCTGCTCGGGCACATCCTCAAGCCAGCGCTTGCCCATGGCCATCGCGTCGCCACGGCCGGAGGCCAACGCGGCAAGGTCCTTGCGCACTTCCTGCCGCTGCGCAAGCGAGCCCTCTTCCGACCAGATGCGTGCAAGCCCTGGATTGCCGCCCGCTGCGGCCAACGCCGCTTGCGGGTCGCGCACGCCGGCTTCCTGCAACCAAGCCAGCGATTCGTCCTGTTGGGGCAACTGGAAATCGATGCGCTGGCAGCGGCTGCGGATGGTGGCAGGCATGCGCCACGGCGCATCCGCCACCAGAATCAACATGGTCTGCGAAGCGGGTTCTTCCAGTGTTTTCAGCAAGGCATTTGCCGCCGCAACGTTCATCGCATCCGCGGGATCGATGCTGGCGATCTGCCAACCGCCAAACTGGCTTGCTGTAGCAAGCCGCGCAGACAGCTCACGAATCTGATCAACCACGATTTCCGAACGCTGCACGCCATCCTTGCGCAAGCCGTAGCTCAACGCTACGTAATCCGGATGTGTGCCGGCAGCGAATAGCAGGCAGCTACGGCACGTGCCACATGCATCGCCGTTGTCGGGACGCTGACATAGCAATCCGCGCACGAAGCGGCGGAGAAAATCGCGCTTACCTAGTCCCTGTGGACCACACAGCAATAAGGCATGCGGCAAGGCATCGCGCTGACGGCGCGCCTGCAAACGTGACCAAAGCTCGATGTGCCAGGATGGAATGCTCATCAGCTCGCCTCGAACAAAGGGTCCGTGGCCGCGATCGCCGCCTGCAGCACCTGCCCCGGCGAAAGGCTGGCATCGATCACTCGAAAACGTTCTGGTTCAGCCTGCGCACGCTCGCGATACGCATGGCGCACCCGCTCGAAGAACGCATCGGCTTCGATCTCGATGCGGTCGGCGGCGCCTCGACCTGCAGCACGGGCGCGGCCCGTCGACACGGGCAAATCCAGCAGCAGCGTGAGATCCGGCTTCACGCCCGCGCATGCCCAACGCTCCAACTCGGCGATACGCTCTACTGGCTGGCCGCGCCCGCCACCTTGATACGCATAGCTTGCATCCACATAGCGATCGCACAGCACCCACTGCCCTTCTTCCAGTGCAGGCTGAATGCGTTCGCGCACCAATTGCGCGCGCGAGGCGAACATCAGCAGCAACTCGCTTTCAGCACTAATCGCCGGATGCGCAGGATCGAGCACAATCGAACGGATCGCCTCGCCCAGCGATGTGCCACCAGGTTCACGCACTTGCAACAAGCGCACACCTCGTTGCAATAGATGCGCATGCAGACCTGCAAGCAGGGTGCTCTTGCCCGCACCTTCGCCGCCTTCGAGTGAGATAAAACGTCCGCGTTCGCTCATCGGCAGCGCTTCAATTGATAGCAGGCCACGTTGCGATTCTGTTCGTCCAGCGTGCTGGCAAACGCGTGCGTGCCGTCGCCGCGCGCCACGAAGTACAGCGCGTCACCTGACGCCGGATGCAATGCTGCCTCGATCGCCGGCTTGCCGGGCATGGCAATCGGCGTCGGTGGCAAACCGGGCCGCGTATAGGTGTTGTAAGGCGTATCGGTGGTCAGATCGCTTTTATGGATGTTGCCGGTGTAGCTGGAGCCCATGCCGTAAATCACAGTGGGATCGGTCTGCAGCAACATATTCATCTGCAGGCGGCGGATGAAAACACCAGCAATGCGTGGACGTTCGTCGGCACGACCGGTTTCCTTCTCGACAATCGAAGCAAGAATCAGCACATCGTATGGCGAGTTCAGTGGCAGCTTCGGATCGCGCTGCGCCCACAGTGCCGCCAGCGTTTTATCCATAGCGTCGTGCGCGCGGCGCAATACATCCAGATCGCTATCGCCCTTTACATAGGCGTAAGTTTCCGGCAAAAAGCGCCCTTCGGGTTTCTCGCCCGGCGCACCGATCTTCTGCATGATGGCGGCGTCATCGAGACCGGTGGTTTCGTGTTTCAGCTTGTCGGCCTTGGCCAGCGCCTGCAGCACATCGCGGAACGTCCAGCCGTCGACGATGGTGACGTCGCGGTGCATCACCTTGCCTTGTGCCATCTGCGTAAGCAGTTGCTCCGGCGTGATGCCAGGCGTGAGGGCGTATTCGCCCGCATGCAGACGCCCCGCAACGTGCATCCGTTCGGCCAACAGTCGCCAATAAAACGGGGCAGACGTGGTCAGCCCCTGCCCGCGCAATTGATGCACGATGTCCTTGAAGCTGGTGCCACGTTCGATATCGACGCTCTCACCCGTGGCGCTGATGCGCAGCGGCGTGACGGCAAAGCGGGTGAAGTCGCGCCAGAACCATCCGGCTGCGGCAATGAATGCCAGCACCAGGATCAACAGCAGCAGACGCCACCGCACACGCCCCGTTTGTGTAACGCCTCGAATCATGCCTGCTCCGTCGGGAAACCTAGCACGCACCAATGCTGCTGCATGGCGCGAACGACCGGACCGGGAGCGTACACGGTATCGCCCACGGCCTGAACTGGCAGGATGCCGCGAACGCTGGAACTGAGGAAGAGTTCCGATGCACTCAGGGCCTCATCCAGCGGGAGATCCCGTACCTGGCAATCCGGTAACGCATCGAGCATGGCGCCGCGGGCCACACCGGCCACGCCGCAACGATTCACCGCCGGCGTGACCACTTTGCCGTCGACAACGGCGAACAGATTGGCGGCGGTCGCTGAGACGACGTTGCCGCGATAGTCGCAGACCAGACCCTCGCCGATCGCGGGATCATTCCATTCGGCACGTGCCAGCACCTGCTCCAGGCGATTGAGATGCTTGATGCCGGCCAGTAGCGGCTGATCGGCCAACATCGTTTTGCAGCGATGCAGGCGAATGCCGTGGATGTAGAGAGCATTGGATATCGTAGGCATCGTAAATGCCGCGACGATACGCGTCGGCGCAGCGACGGCCGGTGGTGCATAGCCGCGCTCGCCCAAGCCTCGCGTCAACGTAATGCGCAGGACGAACTCCCGCAGCCCGGCGCTGACCTGTTGCGCCTCCTGCCGAAGCAGCTCCCCATCCGGCATCGGTATGCGCAAACGCTCGCAACCGAGTGCCAGACGCTGCATATGCCGGCCCCACAACGGCGCCTTGCTGTTTTCGAAGCGAATCGTTTCGAACAAACCATCGCCGTAGCTCAGCCCGCGATCGAGCGCAGATACGCTATCGCTTGGCTGGCCGTTGACCAGCATCATCAGCCGGCCACTCCGAGCGCACGCAACATGCCACGTGCCTTGGCACGGGTTTCGTCCAGTTCCTTTGCCGCATCGGAATCGGCGACGATGCCAGCACCTGCGCGCATGCTCACTTCATTTCCATGCAAGGTGAGCGTGCGAATAAGGATATTCAGATCCAGATCGCCGTTGCGATCGAGATAGCCCAACGCACCGGTGTAGGCGCCACGTGGCGCGTCTTCCAGCGCGGCGATGATTTCCATGCAACGCACCTTGGGACAGCCGGTGATGGTGCCGCCAGGAAACGTGGCCGCGATCACCTGCCCAGGCGTGACGCCTTCGCGCAAACGTCCACGCACATTCGACACGATGTGATGCACGTGCGCGTAGCTTTCCACCACCATCAGCTCGTTGACTTCCACTGTGCCGGGCTTGCACACGCGACCGAGATCGTTGCGCTCCAGGTCGATCAGCATCACGTGCTCGGCGCGCTCCTTGGGATGCGCGGTGAGTTCGCGAATGCGCGCCAGATCGTCGTCGCCTTCTACCCGCGGTCGCGTGCCAGCGATGGGGCGCGTTTGCGCCATGCCTCTGCGTACTTCGACCAGGCGCTCTGGCGATGAACTGACCACCGCCCACTCCTTCTGCTGCAGCAGCCCGGCGAAGGGTGCGGGGTTGGCGCGACGCAAGGCGGCATAGAGGCTGCCTGCTGAAGGCGCTCGTTCGAAGCGAGCGCGCCATGCGCGTGAAAGATTGACCTGGAATATATCGCCAGCGTGCAGATGCTCGTGGATGCGCGCGACACCATCCAGGAATTGCGAGGGCGCATCTTCTTCGATCGCCGCCGGAGCGGCGAGCTCGCCGATGATCGGTGTGGCAGCAAGATCGGTTTCCATCGCATCGAGCAAGGCAGCTTGATCGGCTTCCGCGACCAGAATGGTGCGCTCGCGCAGATGATCGATGATGATTGCCGCCGGACAGCGCACTGCCAATGCTATTGGCAACGTTTCCGAACGGTGCAACTGCAGCCTGGGCTCAATTTCAGCAGCGAGTTCATACGCAAGCAGCATCACCCAGCCGCCGTGAAACGGCAGACCATCATCGGTGGCTTGCGGTAAACGTTCCGCGCGCCAGGCCGTGTCGAGTGCATCGAGGAAAAGACCGGCATGCACGCGCCCGTCGGGTTCATGCACCTTGCCGTCGGATGTGAGCGTCAGCGTAGATTGCGGGAAGGCGAACAGGATGTCGTAGCGCGCATGCGCACTGCCGCGTGTCACGCTTTCCAGCAAAGCGGGGTAGCGCTCCGGAAATGCAGCGGCCGGCGCGAGGAGGTCGCGTCGGCCGGGAAACGTGCGAATCACGCAGTTCACTGCAACGGGTCTCAGTATCCGCGAATCGATGATGTTTCCTCGCCGTCATTCCCGCGAAAGCAGGAATGACGGCGAGGAGAAGTGCAGCTCCCAGGAAGGGAGCTACCCTGCTCAGATACGCCGGAATGCCAACGTACCGTTCGTACCGCCAAAACCAAACGAGTTAGAAATCGCAACATCGATCTTCGCCTCGCGCGCGGTGTGCGGCACGAAATCCAGATCGCAGCCTTCGCCGGGCTCGTCCAGGTTGATGGTGGGCGGCAATACCTGATCGCGCATAGCGAGAATGGTGAAGATCGCTTCCACACCACCGGCGGCACCAAGCAGATGGCCCGTCGTGGACTTGGTCGAACTCATCGCAAGCTTGTAGGCGTGATCGCCAAATACCTTCTTGGCTGCCAGCACTTCGCCCAGGTCGCCAAGCGGCGTGGAGGTGCCGTGCGCATTGATGTACTGCACATCAGTGGGATTGATCTGGCCGTCACGCAGCGTGGCATCCATGCAACGCGCTGCACCCTCACCACCCTCACTGGGTGCGGTGATGTGATACGCATCGCCGCTCATGCCGAAGCCAACCAGCTCGGCATAGATCTTCGCGCCGCGCGCCTTGGCGTGTTCGTATTCCTCCAACACCAGCACGCCAGCGCCGTCGGACAGTACGAAACCGTCACGATCCTTGTCCCACGGACGGCTCGCCTTGGTCGGGTCGTCGTTGCGCGTGGACATGGCCTTGGCCGAGCAGAAGCCAGCCATGGCTGTACCCGTGGTGGCGAACTCGGCGCCGCCGGCGATCATCACGTCCGCATCGCCGTACTGGATCATGCGCGCGGCCAGGCCGATGTTGTGCGTACCCGTGGTGCACGCAGTCACGCAGGCGATGTTCGGGCCCTTCAGGCCGTACATGATCGACAGGTGACCCGACACCATGTTGATGATCGAACTAGGCACGAAGAACGGCGACACGCGGCGCGGCCCCTTCTCATGCAGCTCGATCGAGGTGTCTTCGATGGTGTTCAGACCACCAATGCCCGCTGCTACGGCTACGCCGATGCGCGGTGCGTTTGCTTCCGTCACTTCCAGCCCGGAATCGCGCAAGGCCTGTGTGCCAGCAGCGATGCCGTAGTGGATGAACGGGTCCATCTTCTTGATCTCTTTCGGCGCGATCCATTGCGCCGGATCGAAGTCGCGCACCTGACCGGCGATGCGCGTGGCATACGTCGTGGCGTCGAAGTGCGTGACCTGGCCGATGCCGCTGACGCCCTTGAGGATGTTGTTCCAGGCGGTGGCGATGTCGTTGCCGACCGGCGAAATGATGCCCATGCCGGTCACTACCACACGTCGTTTGCTCATGGATCGAATTCCTAGCTGGTTCGGGAAAGGTCAGCTCTCAAGCATCACTTTCCACGTATCGCGATGCGCGCCGACCTGCACACCATACGGGATCGGACGTTGCAAATTGCAGAAACGAAAACTGCGCCCAGGTGGCGCAGCTTCCGATATCACTACGTGGAGGCATGGGACGCGTGTGCTTCGCCCCGCCACGCGGATCACTCCTTGGTGTGGGCCTTGATGTAATCGACGGCCTGCTGCACGGTCGTGATCTTCTCGGCTTCTTCGTCGGGAATCTCGGTTTCGAATTCCTCTTCGAGCGCCATCACCAGCTCGACCGTGTCCAGCGAATCCGCGCCCAGATCGTCTACGAACGAAGAGTTCGGGTTGACCTCATCTTCTTTCACGCCAAGCTGCTCGACGACGATTTTCTTTACGCGTTCTTCGATGGTGCTCATGTTGCCTTTGCCTCCCAAGGGGAAATGGTCTGTCTGCCGGCCTTTGGACCGGCAAAGTCTGCGGCATTGTAGTGGCTAAGCCGCGAAGCCGCCAATTATATGCCAGGAACGTCGGCCACGGTTGCGCTTGGCACGAAGGCGTCGATTGTCGCCCAAAACGGGCTCCATGACGACTTTCGGGTTGCAGCAGGTTCCCGTGGCGCTAACGGATTTCAAACAGGACAAGCAGTCGCCCGACTGGAGCTTGTGCTGACTGCGTCCTTTTCAAGCCTGGACGAGGTATGAGCCCCGCTCAAGGCATGTACATGCCGCCGTTTACGTGCAGCGTCTCGCCGGTGATATAGGCGGCTGCGGGCGACGCCAGGAAGCCCACCGCCTTGGCAATGTCGCTGGCTTCGCCGAATCGGCCCAGAGCGATCTGGCCCAGCAGCGCTTGCTTGGATTCTTCCGGCAAGCCACGGGTCATATCGGTATCGATGAAGCCCGGCGCCACCACGTTGACGGTGATGCTGCGCGAACCGATCTCGCGCGCGAGCGATTTGGAGAAAGCGATGATGCCGGCCTTCGCCGCTGCGTAATTGGACTGGCCCGGATTGCCGGTAAGGCCGATCACCGACGCAATCGAAATAATGCGGCCCTTGCGGGCCTTCATCATGCCGCGCATCACTGCTTTGGACAGGCGATAAACCGAAGTGAGGTTGGTGTCGAGGATGGCCTGCCAGTCTTCGTCGCGCATGCGCATCAGCAACTGATCGCGCGTGATGCCGGCGTTATTGACCAGGATCGACACTGCGCCGCGCTGCTTGGTGATGTCATCGATCAGCGCATCCACCGATGCTGCATCGGTGACGTTGAGCACGCGCCCTTGGCCACCGTGCGGCGCAAGACGCTCACCAATCGCTGCGGCGCCCGCTTCGCTAGTAGCAGTGCCGATGACCGTGGCGCCCATGGCCGCCAGTTCATCTGCAATCGCGGCACCGATGCCGCGGCTGGCGCCAGTCACCAATGCGATTTCACCTTGCAATGTGCTCATCTCGTGTTCCTTCAGTGCAGCTGTTCAAGGATAAAAAATCAGACCCATTCGCCGCGCGTGGCATCGAGCTCCGCAGAAGTACCGATCGCGCGTGCTTCGACGCTCTTGTCGATGCGCTTGATCAACCCTGCCAGTACCTTGCCCGGACCACATTCGACCAAGCGTGTGGCACCGCCAGCAATTAGCGTTTGCACGCATTCGGTCCAGCGCACCGGCAGGTACAACTGGCGCTGCAGGGCGCCGCGGATGTCTTCCAACGTGCTGTAGGCGCGTGCTTCCGCGTTCTGCACCACTGGGATGCCAGGCAATTGCCACGCGATGGATGCCATGCGCTCGCCGAGCTTGTCAGCCGCGTCGCGCATCAGCGCGGTATGCGATGGCACCGAGACAGCCAGCTTCACCGCTTTTTTGACGCCTTGTTCGGCCAGTTTCGCCAATGCGCGATCCACGGCTTCGGCATGACCGGCAATGACTAATTGGCCAGGCGAGTTGTAATTGGCCGGTGCCACGACCTGCCCTTGCGCAACGTCCTCGCACACCGATGCGATCAATGCATCATCGCCACCGAGAATCGCGGCCATTGCGCCCACTCCGGCAGGCACGGCGGCCTGCATCAGGCGACCACGTTCGGCGACCAGCGCCGCGGCATCATGCAGCGACAAGGCTCCCGCGCAAACCAGTGCGCTGTATTCACCCAGGCTGTGTCCGGACAACTGCGCCGGCTGCGCACCACCTAGCGTCTGCCATACCCGCCACACCGCGACACTCGCCGCCAGCAGTGCCGGCTGCGTGTTTTCGGTGCGATTGAGCTGATCTTCGGGTCCCTGTTGACTGAGCGCCCACAGATCGATACCCGCACCTTGCGAGGCTTCGTCGAATGTGGATTTCACCTCGGTGTGGACGGCGGCGAGTTCGGCGAGCATGCCGACCGATTGCGAACCCTGGCCAGGGAAGACGAAAGCGAGTGATGGAACGTTCTGGCTCATGCGTGAGAGGTCTTGTGAACGAACGAAACGGTGAATGGTGCCAGCAATGTGCGCCGTGCGCAGCCGTATTCATGACAGCTGCTCTAAAAGCTTGAACGCATTCTATTTTTTATCGACAAAAAAAGCCGGGACGTATGGACGTCCCGGCAATTTCGACGCAGACAAGACAGTAGCGAACAGATCAGTAGCGCAATAGCGCCGATGCCCAGGTAAAGCCGCCGCCAAAGGCTTCCAGCAGCAAATTCTGGCCGCGCTTCACTTTGCCCGAGCGCACGGCGAAATCCAGCGCAAGCGGCACGGAGCCGGCGGAGGTATTGGCGTGCTTGTCGACAGTAACGATCACCTGATCCATCGGCATGTTCAGACGTTTCGCCGTGGCTTCGATGATGCGCAAATTGGCCTGGTGCGGAATGAGCCAATCCAGTTGCGCAGCATCCATACCGCCTGCCTTGAGCGTTTCCTCGACCAGCGAGTCGAGCGTCTTCACCGCCACCTTGAACACTTCGCGGCCAGACATGCGGATGTGCACACCATGGTTGGGTTCGTCATCCTTGAAACCGACTGAAACACCGACCGGATTCCAGAGCAATTCTTTGTAACCACCGTCTGCGTGCAGGCAGGTGGCGTAGATACCCGGTTCGCTGGACGCTTCCAGCACTACGGCGCCGGCACCATCGCCGAACAGTACGCAGGTTTCGCGTTCTTCCCAACGAACCATGCGAGTGAGCGTTTCGGCGCCGATCACCAGCACCTTCTTCGATTGGCCGCTGCGGATGAATTTGTCCGCTATGCCCAACGCGTAAACGAAACCGGAGCACGCAGCATTCACGTCAAACGCCGCGCAACCGTTCGCGCCGAGACGGTGCTGCACGAGACAGGCGGTGGACGGAAAAATGATGTCGGGCGTGGTGGTGCCCAGCACAATCAGATCCAGTTCCGAAGCTTTGACGCCGGCGGCATCGAGTGCGCGCTGAGCAGCCAACGTGGCCAGATCACCCGTGGTTTCCCCTTCGGCAACGACATGGCGCTGGCGGATACCGGTGCGTTCGCGAATCCATTCGTCGCTGGTGTCGACGAACTTTTCGAGATCGGCGTTGGTGAGAATGCGCTCCGGCAGAGCGCTGCCGGTGCCGACGATGCGGGCGTAGATCTGGGTCATTGAATATCCATCAACGGGCGAAGGTGCTCGATGCCATCCGCCTGACGGGTGGGTGATCCAAACACCAAGACCGCAACGTTACGTTGCCGTGACGAGCCGTTCAATAGGCGCCACGCAAACGCATAAAGAGCCTGCTCAATATCTCCCCGCAGCCCTCCTAGCCTATTATGTAGCCGCTATGCGGCCGCACGCAGCTTGATCAGACAGCGAGTATGGCGCCGCGCCACGCGCGACCACCTAACGGCCACTCACAGGCCAGGCGAACCACGCTGAGATATCGAACAGGCTCCTAAGAACGCAAAGCGGCGCGTCGCCGCGCCGCTTGCCTGACGAAACCTGAAAGGTTTCGATGGATCAGTCTTCTTCCACTGCTGCGACGTTGGTGTCGATCACCTTCTTGCCGCGGTAGTAGCCATCGGCCGTCACGTGGTGACGACGATGCACTTCGCCGCTGGTCGGATCGGTGGCCAGCTGCACGGTGCTCAGCTTGTCGTGCGAGCGACGCATGCCGCGGGTGGACGGGGTCTTGCGGCTCTTTTGAACAGCCATGATGGTTTCTCCAGCTAAATCATTTCTTCTTGAGTTCGCGCAACACCGCGAACGGGTTATCGGGACGCTCTTCGGCGGAAATCGGTTCCGCCGGCGGGCGTGTGACATCTTCGGGCAACGCACTGTCCGGATTGACCGGCACCAGCGGCAGCGCCAACAACAGTTCGTCCTCGATCACATCGATCGGGTTCAGCTTGTCGTCCTCGGCGATCAGCAACGGCTCGCATCCCGCCGGCAACGAGGCTTCCTCGCGTTCGGAACGGATCAAGCCCAGACGGCTTTCCACCGTGACGGGCATGATGAACGGATCGAGCGTACGCTGACAGACCAGCGACAAAGGCGCCTGAACGCGAACATCGACATAGGCAGTGCCGAACTCATCCCGACCGAAGTCGAGCTGGTACTGGGCCAAACCTGCATCATCCGCCAGTGCTTCGCAGAGGCGAGGCATTGCGGCGATGGGCAGTGACCCCTGGAACGAACGCCGCGCGGAAACCATGCGCCAAGCGTCCACAGACTCTGGCAGTGTCGCGGACATAACCGGGAAATAGTAAGTTTCCCGGGAGGTTAAGTCAACCGCGCAACCCATCACAAAGCCTCGGCTGTCGCTTTGCCTGAATCGGGCGTATGCGGCAGACTGCACCCGTCCTAAGCCTCGCCCGACTACCCCTTGGATACCTACCTTACGATCGGCTTGGCCATCATAGTCGTTCTATTGGTCGTCGCCTTGGCGGGCGCCCTGCTGCTGCGCCGTATGAATCGACGCACCGCAAGCCTCAAGCGCCTGCTGGAGCTGGCCGACCGGGTTGAAGCCGACCTCAAGTCCTGCCGGATCAAGCTCAAGCAGGCCCATGCCGTGATGTCCATAAACCCGGATCTGCCCGCCGCCAGCGAGCAGGAAGCTGCCAATGCTGTAGATGCCGGCCTGCGCGCCCTGCTGCAGCAGCGCATCTGGATCCGCGACCGTGCGCCCACCGCCAGCCAGAGCGAGCTGGACGCTGCCGTCCAGGCCATGGGCCAGACCCGCGACCGTCTGCGTCCGCTGCTGGATGCGCTGGGTGAAGCCCAGGATGACCTGGACGCTGCCATGCGCGAGCACATTCGCCAGGATACGCATCCATGACGCATCAGCGACGGCTGGTGCTCGGCTCCACCTCCCGTTACCGCGCCGACCTGCTGCGCCGGCTGGGCTTGGCGTTCGAGCAGCGGGCACCCGGAACCGAGGAAATCGAACTGGCCAGCGAAATGCCCGCAGTGCGCGCCATCCGGCTGGCTACCGCCAAAGCCATGGCAGCCGGAGCAGGCCTGGCCGATGCGTTGGTCATTGGTTCCGACCAGGTCGCCGAACTTGATGGCGTACTGCTGGAAAAACCAGGTTCCGTAGAGCGCGCCCACGCACAACTCAGCGCCTGCTCCGGCCGAACGGTTACTTTCCACACTGCCGTGTGCGTGTTCGATACGGATAGTGGGCAACAGTATCCCTATATTGATCTCACCCTGGTGCAATTCCGTCAGTTGCAGCCAGAAGAAATCAGCCGCTACATCGAGCGTGAGCAACCGCTGGATTGCGCAGGCAGTTTCAAATGCGAGGGACTCGGCATCAGCCTGTTCGAGCGCATCGACAACAGCGATCCAACAGCCTTGATCGGATTGCCGTTGATTGCGCTGGCCAAGTTGTTACGCGATGCGGGCATGGCTGTGCCTTGATATGCACCCCGACCTACTGCGTCAGGTAATTCCGCAACGCGACGCAGTCATCCAGATGCCCATCATCCTTCAGCATCACGCTCGCAACCTGTCCACGATAGAACGCAACGCTCTTGCGCCCTTCGAATAAACGCAATCGCTGCACCGGCTGAAGATGTTGAATGCGTTCGCACAACGAATCCAGCCACACTGCACGCTCATGTCCGCGCGCTGCATACTCATCGACCACAAGCAGAACAGATGCACCAGGATGTATGCGATGAAGCGCGGCCTCATCCATTCCCCATAAAGCCACTTGCGGTGCACGTCCGTATTTCACGTTGAGCGGATTGTCGAGCGTATAGATCTCGCGCCGGCCATCGAATTGGAAATCGAGCTCCGCTGCCATCATGAAGTTGTCCGCAACCAACAACGCTGGCTGCTTAGCGAGCTGCGTTTTCGCCATGTCGGCACTTTCCTTCCAACCGACAAAGGCCATCGGCACGACACGAGCTATGCCAGGCCACTGTGCTGCGCCTGGATAGACCGAGAGCAACCCTGCCAACTGCACGACCAACGCGAGCACCGCTCCGCACACCGCCATCACGCGCCATACGCGAACGCCCTCTTTTTGACTCAGTAACGCAGGCAAGGCCGCAAGCAAAGGCAAATAGCCCGGTAGTGGCCAATGCAGCCGAAAACGCTGGTTGTCGGCAAATAGCCCTGCAACGAAATAGATGACAACAAAGGTCAACGACAGCAAGGCAAGCACATCCCACGGACCGCCAGCCTGACGTCGGCGCCAGCATTGCCACGCTGCCCATAGCAGACAAGCGTACAGCAGCGGCGTGCAGGTCACTGCCTGTTCCAGTGGCTGCACCAACGCATCAGCGTGGAAGCGCCACGGATTGCGCTCGATTAACTGAAACATGACGCCCGCGCCATGCTGCTGCAAATTGGAAATCACCAGCGGCACCAGCCCCACCGCAGCAATCACCATCGCGAGCCAGAAACCGGGCCGCTGCCATTGCATACGACCTCGCGGTGTAAGCAAAAACAGCAACAGTCCGGCCAGCAGAAACATCGCTGCGCGGTAATGGCTCATCCAACAACACGCCAGCGACATGCCCAGCCATAACCAATCGCGTAGACGGTCTTCATCCATCGCACGCAGCAGCGCGATCATGGCAACCGCACCGGCCACGGTGAGCGGCACATCCGGCATCGCCATCACGCCCAAGCTGCCAGCCAGCGGCAGCACGAGGCAAAGCAGCCCGGCCTGCCAGCCGGTGCGCGCATCAAAGGCACTCCGACCGAACCACACCAGCAGCCACGGCAATGCGCTACCCAGCGCGAGGAACGGCCAACGCATACCTAGAAGGCCATGCCCGGCCACCTGTTCACCCAGCCAGATCAACCATGCAGTAAGCGGCGGAAGGTCGCTATAGCCCCAGGCGAGATGGCGGCTTTCCTGCCAATAGAACGCTTCATCGCCAAACGGCTGCACCGTCGAGACAAGCGCCAGCTTGACCAGCAGCAGACACAAGAATGCCGTGACGAATGCCGCTCGCCAGCGCGCAAGGCTGGCGACTACACTGGCGTCGACTTCCCCATCTGTCCTCGGCTTCCACAAACCCATGTCAGCCATCACCCCGCTTCGTGATGAAAATCTGCAAAAGCGTCTTCATGCCGCCATCGCCCAGGTCAACAAAGTGCTGCTCGGCAAGGCACGCCAGGTCAAGCTGGCATTTACCTGCCTGATCGCAGGCGGCCATCTGTTGCTGGAAGACGTACCCGGTGTCGGCAAGACCACGCTGGCGCATGCGCTGGCAGCAAGTTTCGCACTGGATTTCCAACGCGTGCAGTTCACCAGCGACCTGCTGCCGTCCGACATTATCGGGGTCAGCATGTACGAGCGCGAGACGGGGCAGTTCCGCTTTCATCCTGGCCCAGTGTTCGCCGGCTTGCTGCTGGCGGATGAAATCAACCGCGCCACGCCGAAAACACAAAGCGCGCTGCTGGAAGCGATGGCCGAGCGGCAAGTCACCGTGGATGGACAAACGCATGCCCTGCCCGATCCGTTCTTCGTGGTCGCCACGCAGAATCCGCTGGATCTCGCCGGCACGTTCCCGCTACCCGATTCGCAACTCGACCGCTTCATGCTGCGCGTGTCACTGGATTACCCCGACGCCAGCGCCGAACGCGAGCTGCTCATCGGCACAGATCGACGCGACCTGCTCTCACACCTCACGCCGCAACTGGATGCAGCAAGCCTCACAGCATTGAACCGGCAAACCAAGACGATCACGGTCAGCCCGGCGTTGCTCGATTATCTGCAAGCCTTGCTGGCAGCAAGCCGCCGACATCCGGAAATCCGCGTAGGTTTATCACCTCGCGCCGGTCTTTCGTTGCTGGCGGCGGCGCGCGCATGGGCCATGCTCAGCGATCGTGGCCACGTGTTGCCCGAAGACCTGCAAGCGCTGTTCGTTCCGCTTGCAGCACATCGCCTGGTGGCATCACGTGGCGCCAACGGCGATACCTTGGCTCGCACTCTCTTGAGCGAAGTCGCGGTCGACTGAGGGCAACGTGTCACTACTCACGCAGTGGCAGCGCCTACAGCAATGGGCTGAGCAACGTTTGCCGGCGCTCACCCGTCATCGCCGCCAAGAAGAACTGCCGATCGAGTTGCATCGACGGCGCATCTATATCGTACCCACCGGTTTCGGCGTGGCATTCACGCTGCTGCTGCTGGTGATGATGGTTGGCAGCTTGAACTATTCGAACAACGCGGGATTGATGCTCACCTGTCTGCTCGGCGCGGCCACATCGATCAGCATGCTGGTGGCGTTCCGCACCTTGAATGGTTTGCGTATTCGCGGCGTGCGCGCTGGTCACGCAATGGCGGGACAACCGATCGACGTCACGTTTGATTTCGAAGCCAGGCGTTTGCGCCAGGCCGTACGGCTGGATATCGCTGATGCAACCCAATCTTTCGATGTCAACGGTCGTACCGACGTCACCATCAGCATGTCCACCGAACAGCGCGGCTGGCTGGCTATTCCGCGATTGCGTATATGGACAACCTGGCCGATGGGTTTGTTTCGCGCATGGAGCTGGGTGAACCCGCACTACGCGGTGCTGGTATGGCCGCGACCGGAAATCGCCGGCCCAGGCCCGACCTTGCCACTGGAAGACCATCGCAGGCAACGCCTGCATCTAGGCGAAGACCTCGCTTCGCTGCGTGATTACCGCAGCGGCGATTCCATGCGTCACGTGGCATGGAAGGCCAGCGCGCGCCATGAAAACCTGCTAGTGAAGGATTACGAGCAACCCGAGGCACGACAGGAATGGCGCCTGGATTGGCGACATATGCGAGGCTTGGACAACGAAGCGCGTATCGCGCGACTTGCCCGCTGGTCGGGCGAAGCGCTCGCGCAAGGGCGGCAATGGAGCCTGTGGTTGCCGAGTGAAGTCATCGGCATCGGTGGCGGACCATCGCACTACGCGCGCTGCATGAGCGCACTGGCACTGCTGCCATGATGCGTTTCTGGCGAAAGCATCAAACCCACGTGCGGATCAGCGAGCGCACATTCGATCTGCTTTGCTTGACCACCGCCTTCGTACTGGCCGTGCATGCGGATCATCTTCCGATCTGGTTGACCGGCTCGCTGTTTGTGGCGCTCGGTCTGCGCTGGTGGCAGCGAAGGTATCGTCCTGGCCGTGTACCAGCATGGTTGAAAGTACCGATGCTGGTGTTCCTGGTCAGCGCGGTCGTGCTCGAATACGGCAATCTGTTCGGACGCGAACCGGGTTCGGCACTCGCGGCGGGCCTCTTGGTGTTGAAGCTCACCGAAAGTGAAGCGCCGCGCGATGCGCGCGTTGCCGCAGCCTTCGCTTGTTTCCTGTTGATGGCTGCATTGCTGTTCGGGCAAAGCATGGTAGCCACCGCTGTGGTGGCACTTGGCTTGCTGCCGGCCTTGACCACGTGGCGTTCGCTTGAACCCACGCAAACATCCCCTTCCCTGCCACGTCAATTGGTGCCCGCTTTCGGCTTGCTTGCCGCATCGCTGCCGTTGGCGTTGACCGCATTCGTGCTCGTGCCGCGATTGAGCACGCCACTGTGGGGCACATCGAACGAGCAGACGGCGAAAACCGGGCTGAGCGATCACATGTCGCCGAGCGACTTCACCGAGCTGCTCACCGACGACAGCGCTGCCATGCGCGTAAGCTTCGACGGCCCGCCACCGGACCAGGGGCAGCGCTATTTCCGCGCGTTCGTCATGTGGGATTACGACGGCAAGGACTGGAAGCGGATCGATCGTCCGCCTACGACAACCATCCCCGTAGAAGCCGGTGCCACAATCAACTACCGCATCAGTCTGGAGCCCACGCACCAGCACGTGCTGCCGACGCTGGACGTACCACTGCGCGCACCGGCCGATTCGCAAACACGTGCGGACGGTGAAGTCTTTGCGGACAAGCCGGTCGACGAAGTACGGGAATACGAACTCAGTTCTGCCGTGCGCTACCGATTCGAGGCGAACCTCGACATCACCACACGCATCCACGCTTTGCAGCTTCCCACTGGCTTCGATCCACGCACCCATGCACTCGCCGCCCAATGGCGGCAGCTTTACGGCCGCGACAACGCTGCCATCGTGCGGGCTGCCTTGAACATGTTCCACAACGAAGGCTTCAGCTACACCTTGCTGCCGGCGCCACTGGGACGCGACGCTATCGACGACTTTCTGTTCAACACGCGCGAAGGTTTTTGCGAGCACTACGCCTCTGCTTTTACCGTGTTGATGCGTGCGGCCGGCGTCCCCGCACGCGTGGTCACCGGCTTCCAGGGCGGGTTCTGGAACAAGCTGGGCGAGTACCTGCTGGTACGCAATGCCGACGCGCATGCCTGGAGCGAGGTGTGGCTGGAAGGACGCGGCTGGGTACGCGTGGACCCCACCGCCGCGGTGCGTCCGCAACGCATCTCAATGGGTGCTGCCAGTGCCGCTGCCGGCCAGTTGCCGTGGTACAAATCGGGCACGCTTCAATCGCTCCGCAATCAATGGGACATCGTCAACCGATGGTGGAACCAAAGCGTTGTCGGTTTTGACGCACTACGTCAGCGTGGATTGCTGACGCCGTTCGGCGTTCGCGACGTGGACACCGGCATGTTGGTGAAACTGCTGGTGATCAGCGTGGCCGTGTTCGGCGCAGCAGGCTTGTTCTGGGCGTTGTGGCGTCGACCGGAAGGCGACCCCGCTCTCGCGGCCATGCGTTCCTTGGAACGCAAACTTGCGCACGCAGGGGTTGCACGCAGACGCAGCGAAGGGCCGCAGCATTTCCTTCGCCGAGCTTGCCGTGCGCTGCCCGGTCAACGTGCGGAACTGGATCATTTGATGAGGTGCTATATCGAACTGCGTTACGCCACCCTGGAACCTACCCATGAATCCTTGCGCACTTTCAGGCAAGCAGTACGGAATTTCCAACCGCGCCGCGTGGTCTAAGCAAGGCGCAACGATGTAGCATGCATCCGCCCCAAATGGAGAAACACATCATGTCTCCCCTGTACCGAATTCTCAGCCTCGCAGCACTCTCTGCCCTGTTGGCTGCGTGCGCCACAGTGCCGCAGCCGCTGCAGGGCAATTTCGCCCCAGTCAGCACGGCGAGTGTCCAGCAAGGTGGCACCACCGCCAATGGCACGCAGGTGCGCTGGGGTGGCGACATCATCAGCACCGAACCGGGTCAGCAATCCACCTGCTTCTATGTCATGGCTCATCCACTGGACAATGAAGCCCGCCCGATCCACGACAATAGCAACGGCAACACCCAGGGACGCTTTGTCGCCTGCCGCGCCGGCTTCTACGATCCAGAAGTGTTCAAGCCCGGTCGCGAAATCACCGTTACCGGCGCCGTGCAAGGTGTCGTCACGCGCAAGGTAGGTGATTACGACTATGCGTACCCGCGCGTGGAAGCCAACGTCGTTTACCTGTGGCCGAAGCGCCCGATGGTGGTCGGCTACCCGTACGGCCCGGGCTGGTACGACCCGTTCTGGGGGCCCTACTGGGGTCCGGGTCCGTATTGGGGCCCGTACTGGGGTGGCTGGTACGCTCCGCCGCCGGTGATCGTGGTACGTCATCGCTGATCATCTTTGTTCAACAAAAAAAGCGCCAGCATACGCTGGCGCTTTTTTTGTGCACGGTTTGGTCGCGAATCAGCCCGGCGGCCAATGCATGCGCCGGCCCGCCAGCAGATGCACATGCAAATGGAACACGGTTTGGCCGCCATGCTCGTTGCAGTTGATGACGGTGCGATAGCCGTCCTTGTCGAAACCTTCGCGCTTGGCATAGTCGGCAGCGGCAAGCACAAGCTTGCCGATCAATTCGGCATCGGCCGGCGTGGCCTCGTTCAACGTGGCAATCGCATGCTTGGGTACGAACAGCACATGTACTGGAGCCTGCGGGTTGAGGTCTCTGAAGGCCAGTACATCATCGGTTTCATAGACGATGTCGGCGGGGATTTCGCGACGGACGATCTTGCCGAAGATGGTGTCACCCATACGTGCTTCTCCTGTTTAGTCTACGGATTGCCGGCTGCCAAAAGCATGCGCCAGCGTGCCGCGATCCACGTATTCCAACTCGCCACCCAGCGGCACGCCATGCGCGAGACGCGTAGGACGAATGCCGGCGGCACGCGCGAGCTGGGCAAGATAATGCGCAGTCGCCTCACCTTCCACAGTGGGATTGGTGGCGAGGATCAGCTCTTCCACTTCGCCCTCGGCCAGCCGCTCGCTGAGCAAACCCAGACCAAGCTCCTCAGGGCCAAGGCCATCCAACGGCGACAAACGCCCCATCAGCACGAAGTATTGACCACGATAACCGGTGGCCTGCTCAATGGCCGCCAAATCGGTAGGTGATTCCACCACGCACAGCACGTGCCGGTCACGGCTGCTGCTTGCGCAGGTCGCACACACCGGCGTTTCGCTGAAATTGCGACAGCGCGAGCAATGGCCGATCTTCTGCATCGCTTGTTGCAACACGGTGGCGAGCTTCAGTCCGCGTTCGCGCTCGCGTTCCAGCAGATGGAAAGCCATGCGTTGCGCACTCTTACCACCTACGCCGGGCAGGCAGCGCAAGGCTTCGATGAGTTCGTTGAGTAAGGGCGATGAGCTCATGATGTTTTCACTCCCTCTCCCCACGGAGGAGAGGGAACAAATCAAAACGGCATCTTGAACCCAGGCGGCAAATTCAAACCAGAGGTCAAACCGCCTAGTTTGTTCTTGCTCGCATCAGCCACTTTGTTCACCGCATCGTTGATCGCGGCGGCAACAAGGTCTTCGGCCATCTCCGGATCATCGGCAAACAGCTTGCGATCGATCTGCACGCGACGCACTTCGTGCGCACCAGTCATCACTACACTAACCAGGCCACCGCCGGAGCTGCCGGTAACTTCGAGCTTGGCGATTTCTTCCTGTGCGCGCTTCATGTCTTCCTGCATGCGCTGCGCCTGCTGCATCAGCTGGCCGAGTTGTCCTCTCATAACACGTCTCCAGAATCAGGATTCAAAGGGTTTGATGGATTGCGGCACCACACGCGCGCCGAATTCGCGCTTCAGTGCCTGCACC
Organism: Dyella acidisoli; assembly: GCF_030160295.1. GTDB lineage: Bacteria > Pseudomonadota > Gammaproteobacteria > Xanthomonadales > Rhodanobacteraceae > Dyella_B > Dyella_B acidisoli. Next base: position 112,556 of record NZ_BSOB01000061.1, on the reverse strand, counting down.
AGCGGGTCGCCTTCAATCGACGCCTCGGCCGCCGACTGCGCGGCGCTGCGTGCCTCGGCCGCGCGAGCCGCAGGTGTATGTGCGGCGCCATGGCTGTCCTCGACGAAACGCAGGCGAATCGGCTCGCCCATCGCTTCGCTCAGGCGATCGGCGATCTGACTGACAATCGGCTCCACCGCCAGATGCATATGGGTCGGTTGCAGCGCGAGCACCAGCGTCTGCCCTTCCCTGCCACGCAACGCCGAGTTCTGCGCAAGCTGACCAAGCGGGCCACGCAAATCAGCACGCTGGATCAACACTTCCCAATCAGGTAGACCGCCTGGAGCCGCCACGCGCTGAACCGGCGGCGCAGCAGCGATGTTTTCCCGTTGAGGTGCAGGCGGTGCCGAATACGGAGCCGGCGCAGGACGTGCGTTTTGCACGGGCGCTGCTGCTGGAGCAGCGGCCGCCGGCGGACGCGACAGTGGTTGTGCAACCTGACGCTGCCCACCACCCGAAGCTGCCGCAGGGGTCGCATCATCAGACGGACGAAACGCCAGCATGCGCAGCAAAGCCATTTCGAAGCCGGTGCGCGTATCGGGCGCCAGTGCCAAGTCGCGACGGCCTGTGGTGGCGATCTGATAGTAGAGCTGCACGTCCTCGGCGGCCATGCGCTCGGCCAGACTGGTCAGAGCCGAATCGTCGCCATCATTCGGGTCGAGACGATAACCAGGTACCAACTGGATCAGCTGGATGCGATGCAGCGCCGCAGCGAGATCATCCAGCACGCTGCCGAAATCCGGCGAGAACGACGCAATGCGCGCGCACTCTGTCATCAATGCTTGTCCGTCCCCTGCCGCCAGCGCATCGAGCAGGCCAAGCACTTGGCCGCGTTCGACGCTGCCCAGCATGGCGCGCACCTCGTTCGCCTTCAGCGAACCGCCACCGTAGGCGATCGCCTGATCCAACAGCGACAGGCCATCGCGCAACGAACCATCCGCCGCGCGCGCGAGTTCCACGATGGCCGGATCTTCGTATTCGATATGCTCGGCGCCGAGGATGTGTCGCATCTGTCCCGAGATCTGATCCGGCAACAGGCGCTTCAAGTTGAAACGCAGGCAGCGAGAGAGCACCGTCACCGGCAGCTTCTGCGGATCGGTGGTCGCCAGCAGGAACTTCACGTGCGGCGGTGGCTCTTCCAGCGTCTTCAGCAAGGCGTTGAAGGCTGGCTTGGAGAGCATGTGCACTTCGTCCACCAGATACACCTTGAAGCGCCCACGCGCCGGTGCGTACTGGGCGTTCTCGATCACCTCGCGTACATCGTCCACGCCGGTGTTGCTGGCTGCGTCGATTTCCAGGAGATCCACGAAGCGGCCGGCGTCAACCGCCGTGCATACCGCGCACTCGCCGCAGGGATCAGCGGATTCGCCGCGCTCGCAGTTCAGCGACTTGGCGAAGATGCGCGCGATAGTGGTCTTGCCGACGCCGCGTGTACCGGTAAACAGATAGGCATGGTGCATACGCCCGCTGTCGAGGGCGTTGGTGAGTGCACGTACGACATGCTCCTGCCCAACGAGTTCAGCGAACTTGCGAGGGCGCCACTTGCGCGCGAGTACCTGATAGGACATTCGTTAACGCTGTCTGGGCCTAAAGACCGATTGTGCCAAGTCCACGTTGGCAAGTCATGCGAACTCGTCGAGCGCCTGCCTGAAAAGGCGGCGGCCCCGCCAGCCACACCCCGGCACCCGAATCATCCGCTACCGTTGCTTCCTTCCGGACCTGGCGGGGTTTGCGAACTATCGTCGCGGGGGGACCGACGGGGCCACCATAGGGTGGGCATCGAAGCCCTGAAACTGGCTGCTTAGCTTGATTGTTTCAAGCTGCTGCCAGTTCATTGAAATAACTGGCGGAGAGGGCGGGATTGTTCGGCCCGTCCGTGGGCCTCACCCCTCCGCGCTACGCGCTACGGGGCCAGCCTTCGGCTGTCCAAATTCGTTCCAGACGAATTTGTCGAACCAAGCGGGTTCTCACCCACCCTCTCTCATCCGTGCTCTTACAACTTTGCGCCAGCTTCCAAGCCGTCGCATCTTTCAATATCTGGCGGAGAGGGCGGGATTCGAACCCGCGATACGGGGATAAGCCGTATACACACTTTCCAGGCGTGCTCCTTCAACCACTCGGACACCTCTCCGCACGCAAAAACCGCTTTGCTGGTTGGACGCCAACAAAGAAGCGGAAGAATAACTGTTAGCGGTCTAACGGACAAGAGCGCTTGAGCCCCTGTCCCTTCGGGAGAGGGGTGGGGTGCGGGTGCGATCAACGCGCGATTGTTATGACTTGGGCAAGAGGTTGGTATCACGCTTCGCCCGAACCCTCACCCGCCTCTCGCCCCTCCCGAAGGGAGAGGGCTCACTTAGAGGATCTCCCGCAAGCACTCATCCAGCATCTGCACGCAAAGGTGATGGATCTACCAACGCTACTCGCTGCCCGGCTCGCGCAATGCGATACCCGCGTGCAGACAAAGCCTCTCCATCCGCTTTGCTGCCATAGTGATAAAGCACCAACCGCGCACGCATCCCTTCGTCGTACTCACGCTCGATATCGTCGATACCGGTATGCGAAGGATTCCCGACGAGCCCACAATCGTGCGCGATCAACGCCTCTCCATCGGCGTACTGCGCCAACACTTCAGGAATGGGACGCGTGTCACCGGTGAACGCAAAGCTGCCATGCAAAGCCAAGCCGAACGACGTACCGGGACGATGATGCCGCGTGGCAAACACGTCAAACCAGAATCCGTCCAACCAGAAACCGCGCGAGCAAGGCACCAGCCGGAATGCCTCCCAATAATTCACACCACCCTCGGCCAGCACGCCGGGATAGTCGGCCACCCGCGTTTGCAGCCAGGGCACGAGCGCCGCATGCGCGAACACCCGTGTTTTCCCCCGCAGCGCCTCATCGAACCACACACGGGTGAACAAGCGTTCCAAGCCGCCGACGTGGTCCATATGCGTATGAGTGATGTAAACATTGCGCGGCGGTTCGGCGTAAGCCGCGTAGTAACGGTCGAGCGTGTCAGGGCCGCAATCGATCAGCAGCATCGGTTTGCCGTCGCGCTCCAATACCGCGGACGAAGAGCCTAACTCGACCGCATGCGCGGCGCCGGTACCAAGAAAATGCAAATGCCAGCTCATGCGCTCAAGGTCCGCTCGTAGCCGTACATAAGGGGCGTCCAGATCGTTTGATCGAACACCGCCTCACCCTGCGCAGCCGCACCAATTTTGAACAGCGACCTGCGCAATCGCTGCAGGTTTGCCATGCGCCAACTCGGCTCCAGGGGCCGCATGCGGCCACGATCGAAATCCACCAGATAAAGTCCCGATGGCGCAACCAGCACATTGTGCGCGTTCAGATCGGCGTGCCATACACCCGCGCGATGGAATCGCGCCACCAGCGCACCCACTTCTTGGGCCAGCTCGGCATCCAGTCGATCTTGTGCCACGCATTCTGTCAGCGTGTGCGTATCGGCCAGACGCTGGGTGATGAGATCCGCTTGGTAATAAAGCCCTATCCGCCGATAACGCGCCGCCACCACTCGCGGCACCGGCAAGTGCAACTGCGCCATGGCCTGCATCAAACGAAATTCACGGAAACTGCGCGTACGATTCGCACCGGTCCACAGGTAACGATCGCCCATCATTGCCGCCACCATACCGCCGCGCCGGTAATGGCGCAGCACGCATTCGCCGGCCGGGGTGCGGATGATCGCCACGCCGCCACGTCCACCGGATTGCGTGCTGTACGCCCCCCGCCCCCGCCAATGGTCGACATCGAACCATGCGCCATCGACTTGTGGCGACATGGTAGCGTCGAACAGAATCGCACCCTTGGCGTCTTGGCGCAGTTGCTCGTGCATCGGTGCTGCGGCGTTCCTCGATTACTGTCCGGCGATTCTACATGTCCTCTCCTGCCTCCATCTGCCTGCTGCGTACCTCGGCCATCGGCGACGTCACCCACGTGGTGCCGCTGATCCACACGTTGCAGCGTGCCTGGCCGCAGACGGCGCTGACCTGGATCGTAGGCAAGCTGGAGCGCAAGCTGGTCGGCGACTTGCCCGGCGTGGAGTTCGTCACCTTCGACAAAGGCGCCGGTTGGGCCGGCATGCGTGAAGTCCATGCTGCGCTCCGCGGACGGCGTTTCGGTGCACTGCTGCAGATGCAAGTGGCCCTGCGCTCGAACCTGCTCAGCTTAGGGATCAAAGCCGATCGCCGCATCGGTTACGACCATGCGCGCTCCAAAGACTTGCATGGTCTGGTGATCAACGAACGTATCCCTGCACGCACCGGCGAGCACGTGCTGCAAGCGATCGGAAGCTTTTGCGAGCCGCTTGGTCTGAAACAGACCGAAGTGCGCTGGGATATTCCTGTTCCTGATGAAGCACACGCATGGGCGGCCCAGCAGTGGTCGGACAACCAACCCACGTTGCTGGTCAGCCCCACCTCCAGCCACGCGCTGCGTAATTGGCGTCCGGAGCGCTACGCCGCCGTCATGGACTATGCCGTCACACGCAGTTGGCGCGTCGTGCTGATCGGCGGCCCCTCCCCTATGGAACGCAGCATGGCCGATGCGATTCTGGCTCTCTGCAAACAAGCTCCGTTAGACCTTACCGGCAAAGACACGCTGAAGAAACTGATGGCGATGTTCTGTCGCGCACAACTGCTGCTTACGCCCGACTCAGGGCCAATGCATATGGCCAATACGGTGGGACTGAAAGTGCTTGGCCTGCACGCTGCCAGCAATCCCGCGCGCTCCGGCCCCTATTCCGACCGCCGCTGGTGTGTCGACAAATACGATGTTGCTTCACGCAACTATTTCGGCAGGCCGGCGAGCGAGATTCCGTGGGGAACGAAGATAGAAAAGCCAGGCGTGATGGATTTGATTGAAGTCGATGACGTCATCGAGCGCTTTGAGGCGGCGGCATCCAGCCTGAGCTGATAACGCACGGCATTGTCGTCCCGGCAAACACCGGAACGACAATGCGGAGTTTTTTGTTAGTTATCGCGCGGAGCCTCCGTAACCGGAGCATCCGGCAACTGCGGCGGCGCGGCAGGCTTCCTCTCCCGTTTCTTCCAATAACCGCCTTTGGTCCAGGCATCAAAGCCCCACCGCAGCCATCCAATAAGCGCATTCGCCAACCACAAGGCCCAGGCGAGCATGGCAACCTTGTAGAACCACAGCGATACGGTGACTACCCCGCCCTGCGGCAAAACATCCTTGGTCTGATCAGCGAACCAATTCAGATTCCATGCGCTTGAGTCGTTGCCGGCGACGTGCATGTCGGGCAATCCAAGCAAGCCTTTTGGTACGGCAGACACCAACGTTGCCAAGGCCAGCACCGTTACCAAGGCCAACAACACCTGCACCAGGTTGAATCGCATGTCCGCGAGCTTGGTGACGGCCGCATCATGTCGCGCGCGCAGGCCAAGCATGATCAACCACAGCACTACGAACGTGTACGCACTCCACGCGAACGCCGAAAAACCAAGCCCCAGCAACAGCCACTGATAAAAGCGCAACGGTGTCGGCGCATAACGCCCCAGGAACCATGCCGCCACCAGCAACACGATCAGTTGCGACCAATACAGCACTGCAGGCCCCACACGCGGCCCCCATGTCCACAACACCCAGCGATCTTCCGGCAGCTTGAGGTCCAGTCCGATGTTGGCCGATGGCGCACCCAGGGCAAGTGCCGGCGTTGCGACATGCATGCCGATGCCGTGAGGTTCACGCAAACGTATGACGTAATGATGCTTGCCCGGCAGAAGCGGCAGGCTTAGCTTGCCATCCTTCACGGCGAGGCTGAGCTGTTCGTCGTCGCGTGTGGCGCCGAGTAGTTCCGTACCTGCCGGCAAACCAATGGCGTGCTCACCGCCACGTGTGCTGCGCGTGAGCAGGCCAAGTTCCGTTTCGGTTGCGCGGTCACCCACGCTCACGCTGGCATTCGCGGCATCGAACGCAAGACTGTCACCGTCGACGGCCTTGGGTCGACTCACATGCAATTGCAAAGTCTCATTCGGCAGCGGTTCAAAACTGAGGCCATCAGCGTTATCGCTGACCGGCACACCCTGTGTCTCCACATGCCAGATCGGCGATGCGTGCACTTGCCAAGCCTCAGCATGATCGCCCAGTGCCGGCGCCGTGATTTTCAGGGTATCGGCGTGATCGAGACGACTGGTCCAGCTAACCTCGCTTTGACCAGCATTGAATGTGACAACGATGCGCCCGTCGTGCACACGCATACCTTCACCCAACGGATGCTCGCCAGATAACAAAGGCAATTCGAGACTGAATCCGCCATCACTCGGTGCCAACCGTTCCACAGTGTTGACCACAGTCCAGTCCACGCCAAGCATGATATCCCGCGTGATACGTACATACGGGGGAAACGCCTGTTGCGAAACAGGCGCCGGCTTGCCGTCGGCCACCGTGCGGATGCGATTGAGTGTCACGCTGTCACCCAGCAAATGCCCTGCATCAACGCCATCAAGCGACCATCCCTGTCCGTTGAACACCAACCACTGCGGACGCAATGCAAAATGCACCGTGGTGCTGTCGACAGGTTGCGCGCGATAGCTCAGACCAAGCTTGTGTATGCCAGGTTCCAACCTCACCAGCAGCTGATCATCGCGCTTGCCGAGCGTTGCATTGGCATGACCATCCACATTGGCGCTGAGGAGTTGCAAGCCTGCGTCGATCTGCGGCAAAGGCAGTGCCACTGACGCGCCGACATGCACTTCCAACTCGATGGCGATTTGGTCGTCTTTCGCCTGTACATTGGCAGCGGCAACCACTGCGCAATCGGGCACACATTTGGGTGCTTCCAGCAGACGACTATGCAGTTGCCCCAACAAATCCGGACTGGGCATGGCTTGAGCATGCGTGACATGAGGCAAGCTCGCCAGCAACAGGCACGTTGCCGCCGTACCGCCGAAACGCCAAATACGCCATGACGTATCAGATGGTTTGATGAAGAAATTGCGTGCGACGCGGCCGAGCAATGCCACCAACAGGCCCAGCATCACTACACGCAACAGCCGAACCAGCCAGGATGGCGCAATCACCAGCCGCATGCTTTGCTCAGATGTCACAGGTCCCGACCAGCTCAGTCGGTAATTGTTGTCGACATCCCAACTCGGCTCACCCGCACCCGCTTGGACAATGCTGTGACTATCCATCTCGTGCATGGTGGTTGAGCCCGGTAGCGCGGCACCCGTCACCGCAACAGTCATCAGATTACGACTGGCTCCAGAGGCCGGCGCTGCCGATTGAACGACCGGCATAGGAGTGACTGGTGGCGGAGGCAGAGGTGGGGGCGGTGCCGGCGCAGCGCTTGGTTCAGATTGCTGCACTTGCGCTTGAGGAACTACTTCCTGCTTTGCCTCCTCCTCTTTGCCATAACCAACAGCCGCCATGCGCTCAATCAAGGAGGAATACGCGCCATTGCCCTCCAATTGCGGATGCAAGGCATCCTCCAACTGCGTCTTCGCAAAGGGCAATGTCCAGATGATGGCCAATGCCAGCGCCAGCGAGCTGGCCATCTGCGCCCATTGCCGCAATCGTCCCGTCGGCAGCGCGCGCATGAGTAAAGCGAAAGCCAGCGCTACACCCAAGGTCCAGCGCGGTGCACCGGTCTCGTGCTGCGACAGAACCAGAAAGATCGCTGCAACCGCCGCCCACCGCCAACCGAGCAAGCGTCCCGCCAATAGCGCAATCAAGGCAACGACGAACAGATCCAGCAGACTCCACTTCGCAATCCACGAATCCGGCGAACGATCCACGCCGCCCGCACCGATCAGCCGGTAGCCATAGGGCAAATGCAAGACCGCGTCGATGTTCTCCAGGGAAGCAAGCCACCCGCCGCTAGGCAACGATCCACTGCGATCCGGCACCCGCAGGCCCGCATGCAGATCCAAATTTGTATTGCGCAACTCGACACCCGTCCGCCCCTGACCAGCATCAGTCACCAGCAAGGGCGCATCGTGCAGCGAGGCGCGCTGCAGTTGCCATGGTGCACCGACATCCAAACGCTGCGTACGCGGCAGCGTTCCCGTAAGGTGATCGCTGACATTGAAACCGCGGCCATCGAAATCAAGCCAGATTTGGCGCTCAAGATGAATCTGGTCACCTGCCTCGCCTTCACCGCCGCGCGTGCCCTGTTCGATGGCCAGACCACTGTTTTGGTCGAGCACATAGGCCGGAAGTTCGCGCCAATCACCCGGCACATCCGCTTGCGCGGCATCAGTGGCGCGCCCTTCGACGCGCGTGCTGCGCAGCGACGGATCATCGCTATAGCTCCAAGTCTCCTGCTTCGGCCAGATACCGTCAGCAGTCGGAGCCAAGCTCACTTCGCGCAAAGTATCGATAGCGCGAGCGGACAGATGCACCGTCCATTGCCCGGGGCGAAGCTGCAACCGCACCCGGCCATCGGGCTCCCACTGCGCGGGTACATCGCTGTCCAGTGAAGTCGCTATGAAGCCTTTGGGTAACGCTGGGCCCAACACTTGTTCGCGCGCGCTGCCTGTGACGTTCAATTGCAGCTGCGTATCCAGCAGCGCGGGCATGCCATCGGTCAGATGGCGATAAACGCGCACGGAAAGTGCATCGGCCTGACGCTGCGCCGCGGCGGCCTCGCCAAGCGTGAGCTGATCACCATTGCGTTCGATGCGATCGACGGCGCCACCATCCACGCTGAGCGAAACCAATCCAATCGAGAGCGGTACACGTAAGCGTGCCGGACGTGCATCCCACGGCAGGTTTCCCTGGATGGTGTATTCGCCCGGTTCCAGCCTTAGCGCTGGCTGCCCATCACGATTCAACACCGGCCACGCTTTGTTGTTCACCACCACCTGCTGCGGCCAGCTGTGCTCGTCCCCGGGTAAGCCAACCCAACTCGCAGCATCCACGTGCACGTCAAGACTGAAATGGCCACCGTTCTTGCCTGCGTCGATGCTCAGGCGACCTGGCCAGATGCACTGGTAACTGCCGGCATCCGGGCGGCTATTGGCCAGAAATGGGCAGCCGTGCTGAGGGACGTCGTGCAGAACCCATCCCTGCCAGTCGCGCAGCGCAGGAGGGACGTCCTGGGCCAGCAAGGGTGAAACCACGAACAGCAGCCCCAACAACCCCTTCCATCGGCGCATACGACGACCTCCCCTGTGGCGTTTCACCCAGTTTAGTGGGAGTCCCGGGTCTTCTGGAAAGGTCTACGCAGGCAAGGCTACGGCTCCGGTCGCGAATCGACTTCGGAGGCGATCACTTCAAATAGGCAATGTGATCGAGGAACGCTAACGAAATCACTTCGTCGCGCGGTAATCCTGATACGACTTCTCTTCAACCAGCTGCGAACCGAGCTTGAGATTGATCTCACGCTTCACCGCAGCGCGCTCGTCGTTCTTGAAATAAACCGAACGCGCCAGCTCGATGAATTCGGCATCGAACGCCTGCGCTTTTTCCTTCAAGCGGATGCGGTCTTCGATATCCCACAACGCTTCGTTCACGGCAAGCAGTCGTGCGCGTTCCTTGCTGATGTCCGACTGCGAGGCGTGGTCATTCGCCCACGTGGCATTGAGCAGGTTGAGCTCGTTGTGCACGTTGGCGAGCTTGGCAGGATCGGAAATCTGCCGCGCCTTGATCTCGAGAATCGTGATCTTGTCGATCAGTTCCCCAAAGGAGACCGGTACCTGGATCAGGCTCATGCAAAACCTCGTGCGGAAAAGACCGGCATGGCGCCGGGAAATGGCGCCTATGATAACGCCATCGGCAACATTCGTGCTTTCGCTGCAAGCCGTATGTAGAAATCGTCGTAGAAACTGGCTGGTAATTCCGCCTTCACCGGCACACTCCACCAGTGGGGCTGAGCGAATGCCCAGCATTTCACAGCGTCCTTTTCGGTCATCAGCACCGGCAGATCATCGCGAAACGTAAGATCCGCCGGCATAAAGGCATGGTGATCGGGAAAGGGATGGGGAATCACATCCATGCCTTGCTCAGCGAGACTCGCAAAGAAGCGCTGCGGATTGCCGATGGCAGCCACCGCGTGCACACGTCTGCCTGCGAAGTTTTTGATGGACTGTTCACGTCCATCCGATAGTGCACGCACCAAACCACCTTCGAGGCGCATGGGCACTTCGCCATTCTGCGGATGAGCACCGTTGCAGATACGAAAATCCACGCGCTCCATGCGACTTAACGGTTCACGCAGCGGCCCAGCTGGTAACAACTGCGCATTGCCTAAGCGTCGCACCCCATCGATCACGCAAATCTCGATATCGCGTGCCAATCGGTAATGCTGCAGACCATCGTCCGCAATCACGACATTGCAACCGGCATCGAGCAACAACTGCGCTGCGGCAGGACGATCCTGGCCAATCGCCACAGGGACACCGCTGGCGCGTATCACGCAGGGCTCATCACCGGCTTCAACCGGATCTGGCGATTCGCCCAGCAGCATCGGTTCCCTGGCAGTCCCGCCATAACCACGACTCACTACGCCGGGATGATAGCCACGCTCACGCAATGCTTCGGCCAATGCCAAAGTGAGCGGCGTTTTCCCCGTACCGCCTGCGGTGAGATTGCCGACCACGATAACGGGACAAGGTAGCCGTACCGCTCGCAGCCAGCCGTGTCGATACAGCGTTTGGCGAAGCGCAACCACTGCACCGTAAAGCTTGGACAACGGATAGCACCACCACGGCAGTGGCTTTCCTTCATACCAGCCTGCCTGGAGCGTATCGGCCAGGCTCATCGTCAGTCGGCGGCAACTACTGTGGGACGTTCGTTGAACTGCATGCGATGCAACGCGGCGTAGTGACCACTCAGCGCCATCAACTCGGCATGCGTGCCGCGCTCGATGATCCGTCCCTGCTCCATCACCGCGATCTGGTCAGCATGTTCGATAGTGGACAGGCGGTGCGCGATCACCAGCGTGGTGCGATCGCGCATAAGGCGCTGCAGTGCTTGCTGGATCAAACGCTCGGATTCGGTGTCGAGCGCACTGGTCGCTTCATCCAGCACCAGGATCGGCGCGTTCTTGAGAATGGCGCGCGCAATCGCGATGCGTTGGCGCTGGCCACCGGAGAGCATGTTGCCGCCCTCGCCAATGGGGCTGTGAATACCTTGCGGCAGGCGCTGGATGAATTCCATCGCATTGGCAGCCTCAGCGGCGGCCATGATGTCCTGTTCGCTGGCATCCGCCAATTCACCGTAGGCGATGTTCTCCGCTACCGTGCCGTCGGACAACACCACGCTCTGCCCCACCCAGGCAATCTGTCTGCGCAGCGAAGGCAACGTGTAAGACTCGTAATTTTCGCCGTCCAGCAGAATACGTCCGTTGGTCGGTGCGTTAAAACGCGGCAGTAAACTTACGAGGCTGCTCTTGCCGCTGCCAGAACGCCCCACCAACGCGGTTACCGTGCCGGGCGCGCAGTGCAGATTCACGCCGACAAGCGCCTGGAAATCGCCGCGCGGATAGACCAGGCGCACGTCTTCGAAACGCAGATCGCCCTTGGTGCGTTCCAGCACCTTGGTGCCATGATCCACTTCCGGTGGCAGGTCGATCACGGCGAATAGGTTTTCCGCCGCAGCGATACCTGTTTGCATGGTGGATTGCACGTTAGCCAGACGCTTCAGCGACGGCAGCATGCCGCCCATCGCGGTTAACACGGTGATGAAGACACCCGGTGAAATACTGCCGATCACCGAGGGGCGCGATCCCAGGAACACCAGGCCCGCCAGTGCAAACGCACCCACCGTCTGGATGGCTGAAGTGGATGTGGCTGCTGTGGCAATGATCTTGAGGTTGAGATAACGCGCACGGTCGGAAATCTGCTTGAAGCGCTCATCAGCCTGCTGCTGCCCGCCGTAAATGCGGATTTCGCGATGCGCTTCGATGGATTCTTCCACCGTCCCCGTGACTGAACCCATCATGCTTTGTATGCGCCGGCTGATCATGCGATAGCGGCGACTGACTGCAGTAGCGATCAGCACGATGGCGGGAATGAGCAACAGCAGCGCAATGGTGAGGTACGCGCTATTGCTCAGCATCACGTAGAACATGCCGATGACGGTCACACCCTCCGTCACCGCCACCTTGAGCGCATCGGTGGAAGCGCCAGCGATCTGTTCGCTGGTGTACGTGATGCGTGAGATCTGGTGGCCGGAATGCTCGTTGCCGAAGAAGGTCGTCGGCAAGCGTAGATAGGCAGCGAACACATCGCGCTGCATCAACTGCACCACATTGCGCCCAACGTAGCCGATACCGTAATTGCTGACGAAGGTGGCAACACCGCGCACTACGAAGATCGCAATGATCCAGATCGGCATCCAGAAGATCAGATACGGATCTTTCTTGGCAAACAGATCGTCGATGATCGGCCGCAGCTTATTGGTAAAGAAGGCAAGGCAGCCACCGTCCACCGCAAAACCGATGATGGTGATCAGCACTACAGGCCAGAAGCGTACCGAATAGCCGAGCAGACGCTTGTATGTACGCCGGCTCTCCGCATCCCACAGCGCAACCTTCTTTTTGCCTTCGCTCATTTGCCCGTTTCCGCCTGCGTAGGCGTCGTGGCGATGGAAAGGTGAGTAAAGCCGAGCTGGCCCAGCGCGTCCATGGCCATGACCACGTTCTGATGAGCCGTCATGGCATCGGCGCGGATAGTGACCGTCTGGTTGCGGTCGTCACCGGCTACGTGCGCGATGGCTTGCTTCAGCGTATCCACGCTGCCGCCCACCACTTCATCGCTGCCCACGTAGAAATGCCCCTCGCGATCGACCATCACAGTGATCGCCGGTGGCTGCATGTCGCGGTCTTCTGCGCTGGCCTGCGGCAGATTCACCTTCAGGCGCGAGTGCTGCACGAACGTGGTGGTGAGCACGAAAAACATCAGCAGCGTGAGCAGCACGTCGATCAACGATACGACGTTGATCTCGAAATCATCGTTGCGGCGGTCGTTACCGATACGCATGGTTTAAACCGGCGCCTTGTCGCCAGCAGCGAGTGGCGCACGACGAGCACGCGTGGCGGGTTGTGCGGAAAGCGTGAGATCGTCCAGCAGCAGTGTTGCCTGCTTTTCCATCTCCACCACGTAGCCAGCCACCTTCGAACGGAAATAGCGATGCAGCACGTATGCGGGAATCGCCACCGTCAGGCCGGCCGCGGTACAGATCAGCGCCTCGCCGATGCCACCCGCCATCTTGGTGGGATCGGCCATGCCGCCCACCATGACCTGCATGAACATGCGAATCAGGCCGATAACGGTGCCGAACAGACCCAGCAGCGGGCCGATCAACGCGATCGTGCCGAGCGTGTTGAGGTAACGCTCCATGCGATGCACCACATGGCGGCCGGTATCCTCGATGCGCTCCTTGATCAAGTCGCGCGAATGCTGACGCACGGCCAGCGCGGCGGCCAGCAATTCACCCAACGGCGAACCGGTGCCAAGCTTTTCCAGATGCGCCGGATCGAGCTGATCGGACCGCGCCCATTCGCGCACTTCCTGGGCCAACCCGGGCGGCAGCACTGAGCTGCGCCGCAAGGTCCAGCACCGTTCCAGCACGATCGCCAACGCCACCGCCGAACAGATCAGGATGGGCGCCATCGCCCAGCCGCCTGCCATCAGAATCTGACCCAAATCACCCACAAAAAACTCCCGGCTTTTGCCGTCTGCGGAAGCCGCCATCATAGCAGCGTCGCCAAAGCCTACCGTGCGGTCTTAGAGCCTTTTCGATGTCTCAACGTGGTTCGCATAGTCCCTGAGTGGTCGTCAGGTGGTCGCGCGTGGCGCAGCGCCAGACTGGTGGTCTGGTCAAGCCGCGCGCAGCCGCATGGCGGCCACTCAGGGGCTATGCGAACCGCGGGGAAACATTGAAAGAGGCTCTCAGCATCACTCCCGCCAGTAGCGTCGCTGCAGCAAGCGCCAGCGTGCGGTCACCTCAGCAGGCCCCGCAGCGGGAAAGTCGATCTGAACGGCGCCGTCCACCGCGGTATTGAATACTGGCACGCCCGCTGCCGCATAGCGCTGCATGACCTCTGGGCGCGGATGGCCGAAACGGTTGCGCCAGCCAGCCGAGACGATCGCCAGTTCAGGTTTGGAGGCTGCAATAAAGTCAGCACTGGAAGAACCGTTGCTGCCGTGGTGGGGCACCTGCAGCACTGGTTTAGGGCCTGGTCCCAACGCTGCGGCAACGTGTGGTTCGGTGTCCATGGCGATATCGCCCGTAAGCAACAGACGCCCTGCATGGCCTTCGACCAGCAGCACGCAGGAATGATCGTTCGCTGAGGCGTTCGATGCGGAAGCGACAGGATTCAATACACGGAAACGTACGCCATCCCACTCCCATTGCTGCCCCGCCACGCAGGGATTCATCGGTATGTGCATGCGCTCGGGCTCACCCGAATAGCGCAGCGCGCCCGGGAAAGCCGCTGCCACTGCGGGGGCGCCGCCTGCATGATCGTTGTCGGCATGGCTAACCATCAGCACGTCCAGTCGATCGATACCGAGGGCATACAGCGACGGAATGACAACCGCCGAACCCAAGTCGTATTCCGAGGGATAGCGCGCGCCCGTGTCGTACACCAATGCGTGCTCTCGCGTGCGCACCACCACGGACAAGCCCTGCCCCACATCGAGCACCCAGGCCTGGAATGCACCGCTATCGGGTGGATGCCTCGTCGGCCACAACAAGGGCAGAAACAACAACGCACCCAGCGCACGCAACGGCACACCCCGTGGCGCAAATAACCAGATCGCACCAAGCGTGGCGAACACTAGCGCCCAGGGCTTTACTGCCGGCAGATACCAATGCGCGCCGGGCCAAGTGGCAGTTTGTTCCAGCAGCCACCATTGCGCATGCGTCAGCCATCCGGCCAGCCAAAGTACGGGTGTCGCCAGCGGCGGGCAAAGCATCAGCAAGAGCATGCCGAGCAAAGCACAGGGCACGATCACAAAGCTGACGAAAGGCACTGCCACAAGATTGGACAAGGCACCAACTAGCGATGCTTCGCCAAAAAACCACAAAGTCAGCGGCAACAGCGCGATGGTCATTACAAGCTGCCCGAGCGTCAGTTCACGCAGAAAGGCGCGCACGCCGCGCCCTTTGGCATCCATGCAAAGAATCAAAAACGCCACACCAATGAACGACAGCCAGAATCCGGCTTCCAGCACCGCCGTGGGATTCACCAGCAATATCGCGATCAACGCAAGCGCCAGCGCATGCATCGGCCCACTGGCGCGCCGACTGCAACGCGCCAGTGCAAAAGCCGCAATCATTGCCACGGTGCGCAAGGTGGGCATACCGAGGCCAGCCAGCGCGCCATAAGCGGACGCAGTAGCCAGCGCGAACAATGCTTGCGTCTGCACGTGCGGATAACGCAAGGCAAGCGAGGGCCATAGCCAGTAAAGCGCACTGCAAAGCCATGCTCCGAAAACAGCAGCCACACCGACGTGGAAACCTGAAATGGCGATCAGATGGGAAATCCCGTTGGCACGCGCCACATCCCAATCCTGCTGTTCGAGCCCGCGCGTGTCGCCTACGGTGAAGGCGCGCAACAAGGCAGCATCGTGCGGATCATTCACGCGTGACTGGATGCCTTCGGCGAGCGAGCCACGCAAACGATCCAGACACCACGTCGCTACGCTCAGGCGTTGATTGGCCGGGTCATCACGCACATAGCCAACCGCGGCAATATCGCGCGCAAGTGCGCTGCGTTCGCCATCCGCGCCACCGGGATTGATCGTTCCGCGCGGGCGGCGCAGACGCAACAGCAGTTGCCAGCGCGAGCATGGTTCCGGCTCGGCCGAGGGCGTGTCGTACCAGCTGATACGCGCAAGCCCCTGCCACGGCACGGCTTGTCCGTCGCGCGTGACTTGATCGATGTGGAACTGCACGCTGGTCGCCCCGGCCTTCGTCTGCGCCAATCCAACGACGCGACCGGTGACCTGAAAATCCTGCCCTTCCCACGCTCTCGGCAAGCGCGATTCCATGGCGGCACTGCCACGCCATGCGGCCCAGGCGAAACCGAGCAGCAGGATTGCGAACCAGCGGATGCGCGGCAGGCGCCATGCCAGGATCAATGCACCCACCGCCATCACGCCCATTAGCCAGCGAGGCGGCAGAGTGGGAAGCCATTGCACGGCGGATATGCCGATCAGCAGCGCCAATGCCGTTGTTTTGGCGCTTGGCCAATTCCTTGATTGTCGCGCTCCATCCGCCATGGAGCGAAGCTAGCGCAGGCGAAAAGTGGAGCTTGTAGGGAGCTGACGTAGGTTGGGGTGAGGCAAGGCCGAACCCCAACGTGTCGATGTACGAAGTGATGTTGAAGTTCGCTTTCGCTCAGCCCAACCCACATAACCCCGTAGCGAGATGAAGAATCTTGCTTTACCGTCGTCCCGGCGAAAGCCGGGACCCAGCGACTTTGCTCTTCAAACATGCGAAAGACACTAGGTCCCGGCTTTCGCCGGGACGACGAGCTTTTCGTATCAAACTTTCTCGCGCAACTCGCCGTTATGCAGCTCGAGCGTACGATCCATGCGCGCGGCCAGGCGACTGTCATGCGTCACCAAAATAAAACTGGTGCCGATCTCGCGATTCAATTCCAGCATCAGCTCGTACACGTGCGCGGCGTTGTCTTCGTCGAGATTGCCGGTGGGCTCATCGCCCAGGACGCAAGAGGGGCGCGTCACCAGCGCGCGTGCCACCGCACAGCGCTGGCGTTCGCCGCCGGAAAGCTCTGATGGCTTGTGCTCGAGACGCTTGCCAAGCCCCACACGCTCCAACAGCGTCGTAGCCTGCTTCTGCGCCTCGGGAATGCCGACGCCACGGATAAGCAGCGGCATGCACACGTTTTCCAGCGCAGTGAATTCCGGCAGCAAATGATGGAACTGGTAAATGAAACCAAGCGAGCGATTACGAACCCGTCCACGCTCAGCATCGGACAGCTTGGAAAGAGTGCTCCCCTCCACTTCCACTTCACCGTTAGTAAGCGTATCCAGGCCGCCGATGATGTGCAGCAGCGTGCTTTTGCCGGAGCCGGATGCACCGACGATGGCCAACGTTTCGCCACGCTTGAGCGTGAAATTCACATTGGTAAGCACCGTGGTGCGCAGGTCGCCTTCCTCGTAGATTTTGGCAACGTGGCTGGCGCGCAGCACGATGTCATTGGATGCGTTTGTCATCGGATTACTCATAGCGCAGCGCCTGGGCCGGTTGCGTACGCGAGGCGCGCCATGCGGGATAGAGCGTCGCTAACAAGGAGAACAGGAAAGTGACCAGCGATACCGACAACACGTCATGCCAGTCGAGTCTGCTGGGCACTTCGCTGATGTAATAGACATCCGGCGAAAGGAAGGTGACGCCCGTGACGTGCTCGATCCATTTCACGATGCCGGGCAACCGCCACGACAGCAGCGAACCCAAACCCACGCCAAAGCCGATGCCGACAAAACCCACCA
Source organism: Dyella acidisoli (assembly GCF_030160295.1). GTDB lineage: Bacteria > Pseudomonadota > Gammaproteobacteria > Xanthomonadales > Rhodanobacteraceae > Dyella_B > Dyella_B acidisoli. Next base: position 95,067 of record NZ_BSOB01000061.1, on the reverse strand, counting down.
GTACGCCTTGCACCATGAACATGCCCATGATGCTGCGCGGCGTCGAACCAAGTGTGCGCAAAATGGCGATGTCCGCTTGCTTGTCGGTGACCAGCATCATCAGCATGGAAATCAAATTGATCACGGCCACCAGGATGATCAGCGAGAGGATGATGAACATCACGTTCTTCTCCATCGAGATGGCAGAGAAGAAGTTGGCGTGGCTGTCCATCCAGGTGGTCACCACGTAGACCTGCCCCAGCGTATCGACCAATTCGCGCGCGACTGGACCGGCGTTGTACAGATCGTCCAGCTTCAGGCGAATGCCGGTGGGGCTGTCGATGCTTTTCAGCTTTTCGGCATCACTGATATTGATAAGGCCAAGGCCGGAATCGAACTCCTCCATGCCCATTTCAAAAATGCCGCTGACACGGAAACCACGGATACGCGGAACCGCCCCCATCGGGGTTGCGCGCAGCTCCGGCACCACCATGGTGACCTTGTCGCCGACATTCACGCCAAGCTGCAGCGCGAGATCTTTGCCAAGCACAATGTTCCAGCTATCGGGTGTAAGCGAATCGAACGAACCATCCACCATGTGCTTGTTGATGTCCGAAACGTTCGGTTCCTGCGCAGGATCAATGCCGCGCACCATTGCGCCGCCAGAACGCTGCGCCTGCAGGAAGGATTGGATTTCCACATAAGGTGCGGCACCTCGCACGTGCGAATTGGCTTTCACCTGTTGCACGGCGTACGGCCAGTTCTGCACCGTCTCGCCCGGCAGGCCGGAAACCGTTGCATCGGAAATGGCACCGAGGATGCGCGAACGCAGCTGGTAATCGAAGCCGTTCATCACCGACATCACTGTGATCAACGCCATCACGCTGATAGTGATGCATACGATGGATACGGTGGAGATGAAGGAAATGAACTGATTGCGCCGTTTGGCACGGACGTAGCGCAGGCCGATGAAAAGCTCGAGCGGTCGGAACATGGGGGTTTCGCGTATGGGATGTGGGCGGCGGGCCGGCGGAATCCATATGACCTCGCCGCGCGCGCAGAGTGCCCGAAGTGGGCTTGGTGGGCAACCTGACCCAAATCATGGACGTAGGTTGGGGTGCAAACCCCAACATTGCCATCTATGTACATGCCGGATGTTGGGGTTTGCACCCCAATCTACGCACGCTCCTCGCTGTCATTGGCCAAAACGGCCAGGCGCATACGCAAACGCCTGCGAATATCAGCATCGCTGTTGTCCGGCATCAGCCATAGCGTGAGCTTGCCGTAGCGCCCGCTGACCAATCGCAGCAGGACCACTTGGCGCATGACACGGAACGAGGCAAGCGTTGCCGCATCATCCGCGCCATCCAGGCCACGCAGCGTCCAACCGCTGCGGCCCGCCCAGCCCACTGCATAAATCGGCAGCCTCAGGCGACGAACGGCGTGGACGCACAGCACGATTGAAACCAACGCCAGCGCGATGCGTACCGGCAAGGGTGCACCCGACACCAGAATAGCCGCCACAGCAAGCGCCGTAATACCGATGAACAAGTACGGTACCCAGCGCGAAGGCCGGTATTCAAAGCCGATGGCGGGTGCGGATGTCATCGATGATGGCCTGCCAATCGGCGCGCGGTGGCTTGGCGTGGCCCATGACCCAGTCCCACAGGTCTGGGTCTTGCACGTCGAGTAGTTCGTCGAAGGCCTGTTGCAGGGCTGCGTCCGCAGTGGGAAACGAGGTTTCCAGCCAGCCACCGAACAATGCATCGAGTTCGCGCGTGCCTCGGCGGGTGCGCCAACGTAGGCGTTTAAGGCGGGCTTCGTCCATCTATCTAACCCTTCGAGCAGCCCGTACACCTAAAGGCCGTCATTCCCGCGCAAGCGGGAATCCATATTGCTCCCTGGCGAAAACGGGCAATGGATTCCCGCTTGCGCGGGAATGACGGCGAGGTAAAACCAGACATGGCGCTACGCCAACCTTACTTAGGGACCAATCACGCCGACCGCCGCGCCACCAGCAGCTTCTTGATCTCCGCAATCGCCTTCGCCGGATTCAAACCCTTCGGGCAAGTGCGTGCGCAGTTCATGATGGTGTGGCAGCGATACAGCTTGAACGGATCTTCCAGATCATCCAGGCGTGCACCGGTATCTTCGTCGCGTGAGTCGACGATCCAGCGATAAGCCTGCAGCAGGATCGCCGGGCCCAGGTAACGGTCACCGTTCCACCAGTAGCTCGGACAGCTCGTGGAGCAGCACGCACACAGGATGCACTCGTACAAGCCGTCGAGCTTCTTGCGATCTTCCGGCGACTGCAGACGCTCGCGATCAGGCGCCGCGCTCTGCGTGCGTAGCCACGGACGAATCGAGGCGAACTGGGCGTAGAAGTGCGTGAGATCCGGCACCAGATCCTTCACTACCGGCATGTGCGGCAGCGGATAGATCTTCACGTCACCCGACGCGCATTCCTCGATGGACCTGGTGCAGGCCAGCGTATTGGTGCCGTCGATATTCATCGCGCACGAACCGCAAATGCCTTCGCGGCACGAGCGGCGCAGCGTGAGGGTAGGATCGATCTCGTTCTTGATCTTCAGCAGTGCGTCCAGAACCATCGGGCCGCACGCGGCCAGATCGACTTCATACGTGTCGATGCGCGGGTTCTGGCCGTCGTCCGGCGACCAGCGATAGACGCGGAACGTGCGCGGCTTCTTTGCGTCCTTCGCCGGATAATGCTTGCCCGGCTGGATCTTGGAATTCTTGGGTAGCGTGAACTCTGCCACGATGGCCTCTCCAGTCGGTACTTAGTAAACGCGCTTCTTCGGCGGCACCACTTCGACCTCGTTGGTCAAGGTGTACATGTGCACCGGGCGGAAATCGAAGCTGACCTTGCCGGCGTCATCGACGCTGGCCATGGTGTGCTTCTGCCAGTTGTGGTCGTCGCGGTCAGGGAAGTCCTCGTGCGCATGCGCACCGCGGCTTTCGTGACGCTGCTCGGCCGAATACATCGTGGCAACCGCCTGGCCCAGCAGGTTGGACAACTCCAGCGTTTCGATCAGGTCAGAGTTCCACACCATCGAACGATCGCTGACGCGCACGTCCTTGAAAGAGTCGTACACCTGCGAAATTTTCTTGCAGCCCGCCTGCAGCGATTCGCTGGTGCGGAACACAGCGGCGTCATCCTGCATGGTGCGTTGCATGTTGGCGCGAATCTTCGCAGTTGGCGTACCGCCATTGGCGTGGCGCAGACCGTCGAAGCGCGACAGTGCCTTGTCCAACGCGCTGGATGGCAGATCCTTGTGAGCCTGACCCGGCTTGACGATTTCAGCGCAACGATGCGACACGGCGCGGCCGAACACCACCAGGTCGAGCAGCGAGTTGGAGCCGAGACGATTGGCGCCATGCACCGATACGCACGCAGCCTCGCCGATGGCGAACAGGCCCGGTACCACGGCGTCGACGTCGTCACCCTTCTTCTGTACGACTTCGCCGTGATAGTTGGTCGGAATGCCGCCCATGTTGTAGTGCACAGTCGGCAGCACCGGAATCGGCTCCTTGGTGACATCCACGCCCGCAAAAATGCGCGCGGATTCGGCGATGCCCGGCAGGCGCTCGTGGATCACTTCCGGACCGAGGTGCATCAGGTTCAGATGCACGTGATCCTTGTGTTCGCCTACGCCGCGGCCTTCGCGGATCTCCATGGTCATTGCACGGCTGACCACGTCGCGCGAAGCAAGATCCTTGGCGCTCGGAGCATAGCGTTCCATGAAACGCTCGCCCTTGGCGTTGGTGAGGTAACCACCTTCGCCACGCACGCCTTCGGTAATCAGGCAGCCGGCGCCGTAGATGCCGGTGGGATGGAACTGCACGAACTCCATATCCTGCAGCGCAAGGCCGGAACGCAGCACCATGCCGCCGCCGTCGCCCGTGCAGGTATGCGCAGAGGTGGCGCTGAAGTAGGCGCGGCCATAACCGCCCGTGGCCAGCACGACGGAATGGCCACGGAACAGGTGCAAGGTGCCCTCGTTCATGTCGAGCGCCAGCACGCCGCGGCAAACACCTTCGTCGTCGAAGATCAGATCGATCGCGAAGTATTCGATGAAGAACGTGGCGTCATGCGCCAGCGCCTGCTGATAAAGCGTATGCAGGATCGCGTGGCCAGTGCGGTCCGCCGCGGCGCAGGTGCGCTGTGCGGTGCCCTTGCCGTAGTGCGTGGTCATGCCACCGAACGGACGCTGATAGATGCGGCCGTCGTCGGTGCGCGAGAACGGCACGCCGTAGTGTTCCAGCTCAAGGATCGAAGGAATGGCCTCGCGGCACATGTATTCGATCGCGTCCTGGTCGCCCAGCCAGTCCGAACCTTTGATGGTGTCGTAGAAGTGGAAGCGCCAGTCGTCTTCGCCCATGTTGCCAAGCGCGGCGGCGATACCGCCCTGCGCCGCCACCGTGTGCGAACGGGTCGGGAATACCTTGGTGATGCACGCGGCCTTGAGGCCCTTTTCGGCCAGACCGAACGTGGCGCGCAGGCCGGCGCCGCCGGCACCCACCACGATCACGTCGTAATTGTGCTGCTGAACTTTGTAGGCTTCCATCGACCTCAGGCTCCCAGTGCGATGCGCAGCACCGCCAGCGTGCCGGCCAGCACGCACAGCACGGCGATAAACTTGATGACTACCAGAAGGGTGACTTCCTTCCAGCGGGTGTGGACGTAATCTTCGATGACCACCTGCAGGCCCAGCACCGCATGCCAGAACATGCTGACCAGGAACGCGATCAGCAGCACTGCATTCCACGGCTTGGCCACCGCAGCGCGCGCGGTGGCGTAGTCACCGTGCAGCAGGCCCAGCACCAGGATTACAAACCACACGCCCAACACAATCAGGGCGACGGCGGTGGTGCGCTGGGTCCACCAGTGACCTACACCGGACTGGGCCGAACCCAGGCCGCGTGCCCGCTTCAGCGGATTCCGCAAATCTTTCGCGTTAGCGCTCATGCGGCACCTCCGGCAGAGAGTACGTAGCCCCAGACGATCAAGGTCAGCACGAGGCTGCCGATCACCGTCAGCCAGCTCGAACGCACGAATTGGGCGATGGCATAGCCCGCGCCTGCGTCCTGCACCAAGTGACGGATGCCGTTGCACAGGTGGTAGAAAAGCGACCAGGTCCAGCCGATCATTAGGATCATGCCGAGCGGGCTGCCCATGCAGATCTTGAACTGATGGAACGCATCTTCGCCGGCGGCCAGGGAAACCAGGCCCCACACGACGATCAGGGTGCCCACGCTCAGGGCAATGCCGGTGGCACGATGCAGGATGGAGGTCACCATCTGCACTTGCCACTTATATATCTGTAGATGCGGTGAAAGCGGTCGTTGCGTCTCTGCCATGGCGGCTATCCTGGAGTGGAATCGCTGATACCCGTGCACCGCCACCGCCTTCCGCACATCGGCTACCCCGCGCCACTGATCCGTGGTGCGGATGACGCAACGGATTCAGAAGTCGATGCAGCGTCCGTTTTTTTCCCAATCGCCGTAGCGCGTGGGATCCGGCACCGGCCGCTCGTTCTGTTCCTTGCCCGGCACGGGCGAAACGGGCGTTACCCCGCGTTCCGTGTTCGCGGGTTCGGGACGGCTTGCAGGCTTGGAGGACGTGTCGGGCATGTTCGTATCGCCAAAAGCGTAATACTTGCGGCATAGCGGCACAACCAGTTGACGCCAGGCGCCGGGCGTTGCAGGCAAGATAGGAAGCACTTGCAGCTAGCCCCTGCCGCCCCCACTCCTTCGCGCATGCCGACATCTCATACCGCCCACGTCGTTTTAATGGAAGGCCCGGACGCCATCGCGTTCGCGCAAAGCCAATTTGCCAGCCAGGTTACTGCACTCGCGAATCATCGCTGGCAATTCAGCAGTTGGCTCGACGCACAAGGGCGTGTGCGCAACGTGTTTCATCTTGTCCAGTTGAGCGAAGAACGTTTGCTGATGATTCTTCGCGGTGGCGATGCAACTATTTTTGTCGATGCGTTACGTCGCTTCGTCTTTCGTTCGCGCGTCAAGCTGAGCATTCTTGAAGGTTCGCTTGCAGGCGATGTTGCGATGTCCTTGCACGATGTTGAAGTACAAGACGATGTCATTCGATTCGGCTGTGGATCGCACTCGATGTTGTTTGGTGCAAACGTCAACAGCGACAACACATGGCAACTCGAACAACTGCGCGAAGGATGGCCATGGCTTCCCAGCGCTGTATTGAACGAATTGCTTCCTCCTGCATTGTCGCTGCATCGCTTAGGTGCTGTCGCCATCGACAAAGGGTGCTACCCGGGACAAGAGATCGTTGCACGCCTGCATTATCGCGGTGGCAACAAACGTCATCTGCATCATGTTGCGTTGTCGAAGCCTGTTGATGATGGCGCATTGCTGCAACGCGAGAACAGTGAATTCGTGCGATTGCTCAATGTCATTGCAGACGCGGAACGTATCGAAGCCCTTGCTGTCATAAGCGACGAAGTGGCAGGTCGTTTCGGACAGAACGACAAACAAAATCTCAGTGATGAAGGTATTGACGTACAACTGCTAAACACTTGGCCTGCTTGACGTTTGCATCATGCTTGCCATGTTAAAGATGGTGAGCAAAATGTGAATCGAACATGGCAGGCACTTGCAAAGATCAGCTCGCCCCACTAGATTCCGCCAAACTTTTTCCGGCATCCACCAGCCCACAGGGTGCCGACATACGCGACGAACCGGAGGGGTCCGGATCGGCGCGACCCGGCAAGAAGAATGCCGGAGTACAACTCGCCGTATGCGCGAACACGCTGCAATCAGGTGCCTTATGCACGCAGCGTAAATAGCCAAGAGCTTTCCCGGTCGGCATCGGACATGTCGATCGATTCTGCCGTGTTACAGCGGCCAAACCTGCCTGCGCCACAAGTTTCGACGCCGGCAAAAGATCCTGGTGGAACGGCCTGCCCGCCCGTCCACCGCAATGGCGCTCCAGCACGCATGTGTGCAGGACGTACAGCAAACTGGAGGCAGATATGAAACTTTCCATGTTGTTGTGGCTGATGTCCGTACTGCCCCAACCGCTCGCAGACCAGACTTGTCTGGCAACCACCGTGTATCTGGAAGCTCGTAGCCAGTCCACGGTCGGTCAGATGGCCGTGGCGGAAGTTGCCATGCGTCGACGCGAACGCGGTCAGTGGGGTGGTACCGTGTGTGATGTGGTGAAAGCACCGCATCAATTCGCGCTCTCTACTACTCCACCGAATCAGGAAGTCGACAACCTCGTGGCATTCCAGAAGGCCTGGGATATCGCCGGCAAGTCGCTGGTCAATTGGCAGCTTCCCGTCGATGAGCGTCGCTTCTTTGTGCCGCATGCGGATCACTTCGCCACAGCCACCGTGGCACCAGCGTGGTCACACAATCAGCGAGCAGTCACCATCGGTGATCACAAGTTCTATTCGATCAACTGATCTGCACGTATGTGACATAAAAAAGGCCCTCTTAAGAGGGCCTTTTTCATTTGGACGTCCAGACGTCTATTTAAATATCAACGCGGATAGACCTGGTTGTTACTGATCACGACGTAATCACCAGGACGCACGCCCGGATTGGGACCCTGCGTAACCGTAGCGTACTGACCGTTGTCCATGCGCACGACGATCTGCCATGCAGGCGTGGTGCCGGCCGGCTGACTGTTGGCCTGGCCAACCTTGTTGCCTACCACGCCACCAATCACCGCACCGCCCACGATGGCGGCCGTATTGCCACGACCGTGACCAACCGTGCTGCCGAGCAAACCACCAGCCACCGCACCGATCACCGTGCCCAGGCCACTGTTGTTGCTGCCCTGCTGCTGGATATAGATCTGCTGCACCTGCTGAACCACACCGCAATTCTGGCAACCCGGGTTGCTATAGCTCGTCTGATAAGTCGTCGGCTGGGTCTGGCAACCCGATAGACCCGCAATAGCGATCAGCACTGCCGCCACCGCACCGAAATTGAACAATTTGCTTTTCACGACGACCTCCTGTGTTTTGATATGCAAGCGAACGCCGCCCGGCGAGCCTTGATGTGGCGCATTGAAGCGCTCATACGCTGAATGACGCTAGACCGGCATCGAAGCTATCAGAACAGACCCAGGATGCCGCATCATGACAGCCATGCTTACGCTTGCCGACAGCCATGTGCATCTGGACGACGCCGCTTTCGATGTAGATCGCAAGGCAGTGATCGAACGTGCCCGTGCCGCAAGTGTAAGCCTGCAGGTGATCCCCGGCGTCGATGCCGCCAGCTGGCCGCACATCCATGCGCTATGCGCACCAGGCAGTGGCCTCCATCCAGCCTATGGCATGCATCCGATGTTCCTGCCCATGCACCGCCCGGAACATCTTGCCGAACTGTCGCATTGGCTGACGACACGGCGACCTGTCGCCGTGGGTGAAATCGGCCTGGATTTCCATGTCGAAGGCCTAGATGTGGAAGACCAGCGTGAATATTTTCGACAGCAACTTGCGCTGGCGCGCGAATTCGATTTGCCAGTGATCTTGCACGCGCGCGCGGCCCTGGACGAAGTCATCGCTACCTTGCGGCGCGTTGGCGGCCTGCGTGGCGTGGTGCACAGTTTTGCCGGCAGCCAGCAGCAGGCCGAGCAGCTATGGAAACTCGGCTTTCATCTTGGCATTGGCGGACCCGTGACTTACGAACGCGCGCAACGCTTGCGCCGCATCGTTGCGAACATGCCGATCGACTACCTGCTGCTCGAAAGCGACGCACCCGATCAACCCTTGTCCACCCATCGCGGTGAACGTAACGAGCCCGCCTATGTGGCGGAGGTTCTGCAGCACGTTGCCGCTCTTCGCGGAGAACCGCTGGAAGCCGTTGCAAGCTCGACGACAGCAAATGTGCGGCGCCTGTTTGCCATTCCCGAATGATCCGTAGGTTGGGGTGAAAACCTCAACATTGCCACCTCCACAAACATAGCGATGCTGGGGTTTGCACCCCAATCTACGGTCCATATAGGTCACCGAGCCCAACTGACACTTGCAAAGCAGCCGCTATGCAGCGCATCATTTTATTTCACCAGTGAAATATGCATTGATGGAATGTCTCTAATCGACCGTATCAAGATGCTCGATGAAGGGGTTGTGGGCGTCCGCAAGCTCGTTCCTAGCGTGCCGACGGGTGTCGAGATGTGCCGGATGCTGGTGCTGATCAGTGAGAGCCTGCAGGCGGAGCTTGAACACAAGCTTCGCCCGCACAAACTCAACGACAGCGAATTCCGCACCTTGATCACGCTCTTTTCACGGCCGGACGGCACGTCCACACCGGGCGAGGTATGTCTGTTCACGTCGCTGGGCACGACCAACATGACGCGTATTGCCAACGCGCTGGTCAAGCGCGGGCTTATCACGCGTGGCCCCAGTGCCGAGGATCGACGCCGCGTGGTTATGCAAATCACGCCCGCGGGCAAACGCTTCGTGCAGAAGATGCTGCCGACGATGTTTCCGCGCCTGAAATGCATCTTTGAAGGCTTTAGCAAAGCCGACCGCAGCAGCTTGAACCGGCTACTGCGCAAGCTCGCCCATAACCTTAGTCAACTCGAACACACAGCGGGTGAACCGCCATGAATGCTGTTTTGTCTCCCACTGTTGCGCGGCTGCGTCCCCTAGCATTGCTCGCCGCGCTGAGCCTTGCCGGCTGCTGGATTCCAGCCAAAGTTCAGCATCCCGCACTGCGCGATGACGTGCCGCTGGCCGGATTGCCAACTCAGGCCGGAGCGGAGTGGCCAGCCTCCGATTGGTGGCGCAAGTACAACGATCCACAATTGGATCAGGTGATGGCACTGGTCATGAAGCAGTCGCCTGATCTGGAACAGGCGCGCTCGCGCGTGAAGACGGCTGAGCAATCGGTACGCGTTGCTGCTGCGCAGGCCGGCCTTACCATCAAAGGCAATGGCCAGCTCACGCGTCAGCGCATGAGCGACCACAGTCTGATCCCTTCGTCCTTGCTCGGTTTCAACTGGTACAACCAGGCCGACCTGAGCGTGCAGCTCGAATACGACTTCGACTTCTGGGGCAAGAAACGCTCATCAATCGAAGCCGCATTGGATCAGGCACATGCCGCCGAAGCGGAACGCAGCGCCGCCGTGCTCGCCATCCAGAACGCCGTTGCCGACGCGTATTTCAGCTTGCTGGCCGATCAAAACCGGCTACAACTCTCCGAACAAGCTGTCGCCGTACAACAACGCTTGCTGCATATTGCCGAGTTGCGCGTGCGACAAGGTGTAGATCTGCCCGACACCGTGCAACAGGCGCAAAGTCAGCTCGCCAGCGTGCAACAGATGCAAGCAACGTTGGAAGGTTCGATCGAGCTTCGCAAAGTCGTGCTGGCGGCGCTGGTGAACGTATCGCCCGCAGAATTACCGCCACTGCCACCACATCCATTGCCCGAGCTGGAAGGTGGCCTCCCCGACGATGCACGCTTGGATCTGATCGCGCGCCGCCCGGATATCGCCGCCAGCCGCTGGCAGGTGGAAGCCGCGCTGAAGCAAACCGACGTGGCTCGTGCCGATTACTTTCCTGATTTCAGCATCAACGCAATGGCCGGCCTTTCCAGCACCGATCAGGGTGCGCCGCACTTTGCAGGTTCCTCGGGCAGCAAGGGCGACCTCGGCAACCTTTTCACTGCAGGCAGCCGCGTGTTCGGCATCACGCCTGCCGTGCACCTGCCGATCTTTGAGGGTGGTCGCTTGAAGGCGAATTACGGTGCCAGCCGCGCGCAGCTTGATGCTGCCATTGCGGATTACAACGTCACCGTGACGAATGCCGCGCGCGATGTGGCCACGCAGACGGTTACTGCGCAACAAATCGCTGCACGCCGCGAAAAGCAGGATGCGCAAGTAAAAGCCAACGAAGCGCTGTTCACCTCAGCACAAGCACGTGCTGCGCACGGCACCAGGGACGCGCGCGAAAGCCTCAACGCCCAAGCACAAGTTTTGCAGCAGCGCGACCAGGCGATCACCTTGCAAGCCCAGGCCATCAGCACCGATCTGGCGCTGATCAAGGCGCTGGGTGGCGGCTATCGATCGGATGCCGCACGCACTGTGCAGTCCGCTAACGCCCCTACTCCCACTTCAAATCCCGCCGGAGCCCCCTGACCATGAGCACCACTCCCAAGGACGCCAACGACAGCGGACTTGCCGCAAAGGACCCTGCCAAGCGCAGCCGAGCGTTGCTGATCGTGGCCACGATTTTCTTACTGGCCGGGGTAAGCTGGTTCCTGCTGTGGACCTTCGTGTTTTCCACACGCGAGAAGACCGACAATGCTTACGTCGGCGGCAATCAGGTCGCGCTTTCCTCGCAAGTACCCGGTACGGTGGTGGCGATTCTTACCGATGACACGCAGCACGTCACTGCCGGACAAGTGCTGGTAAAGCTGGACCCGACCGATGCCGACGTCCGTCTACGCCAAACCAGCAGCGCACTTGCGCAAGCTGTACGTCAGGTGCGTCAGCAAAACGCTTCAGTGAACGAAGCCGACGCCACGATAGCTGCGCGCGAGGTCGATCTGCGCAAGGCTGAAGCCGATTTGAAACGACACATTCCGCTAGTAGCCGCGCAAGCCGAATCACCGGAAACAGTGCAGCATATGCGCGACAGCGTGGCGCAAGCGCAAGCATCGCTGAATGCCGCGAAAGCGCAGGCCAAGTCCGCGCGTGCGGCAGTGGAAGGCACGGATATCGCCAACAACCCGTCAGTGATGCAGGCCCGCGCGAACTTCCGCTCGGCGTGGATTGCCGCACAACGCAATACCATTGTCGCGCCTGTCAGCGGCTACGTCGCACAACGCAGTGTGCAGCTTGGCGCCAGCATCGTGCCTGGCCAGCAGCTGATGACGATCGTGCCGCTGCATGATCTGTGGATCGATGCGAATTTCAAGGAAAACCAGTTGCGCCACATCCGCATCGGCCAGCCGGTGAAGATCAGCACCGATCTGTACGGCGGCAGTGCGGAATATCACGGCAAAGTGATCGGGTTGGGTGCCGGCACCGGCAGCGTGTTCTCGCTGCTGCCCGCGCAGAACGCCACCGGCAATTGGATCAAGGTGGTGCAACGCGTACCGGTGCGCATTGCGCTCGACAACAACGAACTGGATCAGCATCCGCTACGCGTAGGCCTTTCCACTGACGTCACTGTCGACATCACCAACGACAAAGGGCCAGCGCTGGCTTCCGCCCCTGCGCAGCCGGCCGCGCAAACGTCGGTGTACGACGAGGTGGCGGCGCAAGCTGATGCGGAAGCGGAGAAGATCATTCAAGCCAATCTTGGCGAGTGATGCTCCGGCATCTTCACCATTTCCGAAACCTCCATACCGTCATTCCTGCGCAAGCGGGAGTCCATTTGCTCTAAAGCGATAGTCAAAGATGGATTGACCAGCTTTCGCTGTTGAAGAGCACCTCCGCTTCCGCGGGAATGACGACCGAGCAAGATCGCGAGACCGCCATGGCTGCCACACCCGATAACGCCACACCACTGAAGCCGTTGCACGGCACGCCGCTGGTCCTGCTGACGGTCGCCGTTGCGTTCAGCACCTTCATGGAGGTGCTGGACATGACCATCGTCAACGTCTCCGTGCCGCATATCGCCGGTAGCCTGGCGGTAAGTCCGAATGAAGGCACCTGGGCGATCAGCTCCTACTCGCTGGCCAGCGCGATCATGCAGCCGCTCACCGGTTGGATAGCGCGCCGTTTCGGTGAAGTGCGTACCTTCGTCACATCGGTACTGCTGTTCGTGCTGTTCTCGATGTTCTGTGGCCTGGCTACCAACATGCCGATGCTGGTGTTCGGCCGCTTGATGCAAGGCGCAGGCTCCGGCCCGATGGTGGCGTTATCGCTGACTTTGCTGCTCTCCAGTTACCCGAAAGACAAGCAAGGCATTGCACTGGCGATGTGGGCGATGACGGTGGTCATCGCGCCGATCTTCGGTCCGATCCTGGGTGGCTGGATTACCGACAATTTCTCCTGGCCGTGGATTTTCTACATCAACATGCCAGTGGGCATTCTGGCCGCCATCGTCACCTGGACCTTGCTGCACAAGCGCGAGACCAAGACGTTGAAGGCTCCGATCGATGTGGTGGGTTTGGTGCTGCTCGTGGCAGGCGTAGGCTGCCTGCAATTCATGTTGGACAACGGCAACGATCACGACTGGTTTGCATCGCCGTTGATCCTCACGCTCGGCCTGATCGCGCTGGTGTGCCTCACCTTCCTGGTGGTATGGGAGCTTCACGCCAAGCATCCGGTGATTGATCTGGCGCTATTCAAGCAACGCAATTTCACCGTCGGCGTGATCAGCCTGTCGCTGGGCATGTTTGCCTTCTTCGGCATCAACGTGGTGTTTCCGCTGTGGCTGCAGACCACGCTGGGCTACACCGCCACCTGGGCCGGCCTCGCGGCTGCGCCGGTGGGCGTACTGGCGTTCCTGCTGTCGCCCATCGTCGGGCGCAACATGCACAAGGTCGATCTGCGTTTACTGGTGAGCTGGGCGTTCATCGTGTTCGCCCTCACCTCGTACTGGTTTTCCACCTTCGACAGTGCCGCGTCCTTCGGCACGCTGGTGGTGCCGCGCTTCGTGATGGGGCTGGCCATCCCGTGCTTCTTCATCCCGTTGAACCAGATTTACCTTTCCGGCCTGCCGGCTGCGGAAATCGCCAGCGCATCGGGGCTGTCCAACTTCTTCCGCACACTGGGTTCCAGCGTTTCCACCGCGGTGATGGTGACGCTGTGGCAGCACCGGGGCATTGCCCACCACGCCAACCTGACCGAGTACGTTAACCCGGCCCAGCCGGGCGCTTCGCAGTACATCCAGCAGCTTTCGCACATGGGATTCGGTGCGACACAACGGCTGGGTTATATCGATCAAATCATCAATCGCGAAGGCTATACGCTGGCAGTTAACGACATTTTCTATGGCTGCGCGATTCTGTTCATCGTGCTGCTTCCGGTGCTTTGGTTCGCCCGCCCCCCCTTCGGCAGTACCGGCGGCGGCGCCATGGGGCATTGATTGCTGCACCCTTTGGTGCAGCATAAAAAGCTGAACGCCGACTGGTGCGTCGCAATACCTTCTGCTAGTTTGTGTGCATGGCACAAACAACTCGCATCATCAAGAAGTATCCGAACCGTCGGCTCTACGACACGGAGATCTCCAGCTACATCACGCTGGAAGAAGTCCGTCAGCTGGTTCTGGATGGCGAAACCTTCCAGGTACTCGACGCCAAGAGTGGCGAGGACCTGACCCGCTCCGTGCTGCTGCAGATCATTTCTGAGCACGAAGAGAAGGGCCAGCCGATGTTGTCGCCCCAGCTCTTGAGCCAGATCATCCGTTTCTATGGCGATTCCCTGCAGGGATTCATGGGGCCGTATCTGGAGCGCAGCCTGCAGGTGTTCCTCGACCAGCAGCAGCAGTTCCGCAACCAGCTCAACAGCATGATGGGGCAAACCCCCTGGGCGCTGTTGAACGAGCTGACGGAACGTAACCTGGATGCGTGGAAGAACATGCAACGCGGCTTCATGGATGCCGCCTCGCAAGCGGCCCCCTCGTCCCCGCCGGGCACGCCAGGTACGGCGAACCGCGGCCCCGCCAAGAAACCCTGACCTGTTCGGGCATGCCCATAGCGCTGCAGCACAACACGTGCTGCCGCGCGGCATGCGCTGAAGGAAATTTGTCATGAGCCTGTCAAAGTCCGCTTCGCGCGTGGCGCTGGTCACCGGCGGCATCGGCGGCATCGGCACTGAAATCTGCCTTCAACTCGCCCAAGCAGGACGTGCCGTGATTGCGGTGGATCTGGCTACTCGCAGTGACCGCATAGAAACCTTCCGCGCAAGCACTTCCGCACACAACGGCACCATCCGTTTCGAACCCTGCGACGTCAGCGATTTCAAAGCCTGTGGCTCGCTCGTTGAGCACATCGAGCGCAACATCGGTCACGTCGACATCCTGGTGAACGCTGCCGGCATCACGCGCGACACCAGCCTGCGGAAAATGGATCCGCAGCAATGGCACGAATTGATGCGTGTGAATCTTGATGGCGTGTTCAATACCTGCCGGCATGTAGTCGAAGGCATGACAGCACGTGGTTTCGGTCGCATCGTCAACTTGAGTTCGGTAAACGGGCAAACCGGCCAGTTCGGCCAAACCAACTACTCCGCTGCGAAAGCCGGCGTGCACGGTTTCAGCATGGCGCTGGCGCGCGAAACGGCGCGCAAGGGCGTCACGGTGAATACGGTGTCGCCCGGCTATTGCGATACGCCGATGGTGGCTGCAGTGCCGCAGGAAATTCGCGCGCAGATCGTGGCGGATATTCCGGTGGGACGGCTTGGTACGCCGGGCGATATCGCGCGTGCGGTGGTGTTTCTTACGGCGGATGATGCCGGCTATATCACCGGGGCAAATCTGCCGGTGAATGGCGGGTATTTCATGAGTTTTTGAAACTCGAACGAAGCCGCGAACAAGCCCCTCTCCCCTCGGGAGAGGGGTTGGGGTGAGGGTGCGATCAGCGCGCGATGAGGAACACTTGCGCAAGAAATCCACATTACGCTTCGCCCGAACCCTCACCCCCTGCCCCTCTCCCGACGGGAGAGGGGAGCAAGCCAAACCACCCTTGCAGTAAACGCCCACTTGCGGAACAGTGATGCGCTCCCTCTCACGGCACGCAGCATGACGCAGCAAACAATCACCCTGATCGGCGGCGGTTTGGTAGGCGCGTTGCTCGCGCAGCTTTTGGCGAAGCGCGGGTTCAAAGTTGAAGTGTTCGAAAAGCGCGCCGACCCGCGGCTCGCTGGTTTCATCGGTGGACGTTCCATCAACCTCGCGCTCGCCGAGCGCGGCTTGCAGGCTCTGCGCACGGCAGGCTTGGCGGGCGATGTGCTGCAACGTGCGGTGATGATGCGTGGCCGCATGGTACATCCCGTCAGCGGTACTTCTGGCTTGCAACGTTACGGCGTGGACGATAGTGAAGTAATCTGGTCGGTATCTCGCGGCGGTCTCAACATGCTGCTGCTCGATGCTGCGGAAGCGGCGGGCGTGACCTTCCATTTCGGGCAGGGTCTTGCCACGGCCGATCTCGATGCGCGCAATATCACGCTGATCGATGACAACGGCACACAACGTCAACACGATGCATCGGTGCTGATCGGCGCCGACGGTGCAGGTTCCGCCCTGCGTGCAGCGATGAACGAATACCAGCCGCTCGGCCAACGCGTAGAACCGCTCGGTCATGGCTACAAGGAACTGGAAATTCCGCCGGCAACCGGTGCCGATCATTTCGCGATCGAACCCCATGCGCTGCATATTTGGCCGCGCGGTGGCTACATGTGCATCGCGCTACCGAATACCGAAGGCAGCTTCACCGTAACGCTGTTCCTGCCCGCGCATGGCCCGCATCCCAGTTTTGATACCTTGCCGGATGCAACTGCGGCCAGCGCGTTTTTCCGCCAGGACTTTCCCGACCTGCTGCCGCTGATCCCCGACTTTGCCGCAGATTACGACGGCCATCCGGTCGGCAGCCTCTCCACGCTCTACCTTGATCGCTGGCACATTGACGGCCGCGCCTTGCTGATTGGTGATGCCGCCCACGCCATCGTGCCGTTCCACGGACAAGGCATGAATTGCGGATTCGAAGACACCGTGGTGCTGGCTGACCTGCTCGCCGAATCCGGTAGTGATACCGCCGATGCGTTCGCCGAATTCCAGCGCATCCGCAAGCCGAATGCCGACGCTATCGCAGCCATGGCGCTGGAAAATTACATCGAGATGCGCGATTCGGTCGCCGACCCACGCTACCTCGCCAAGCGCGAACTGGGCGCGCGCCTGGCCGAACGGGCACCGCAGCATTTCATGGCTCGCTATCGCATGGTCACCTTCACTCACCTGCCCTACGCCTACGCTTTTGAGCGCGGGCGTGCGCAGGACGTGCTGCTGGAGCAATTGCTGCGCGGCTCCACCAACGTTGAAGAAGTGCCGCTGGATGCCGCCGTAGCCACGCTGCACGCCACCCTTCCGCCGCTGCCACCTCTGCGTCATGGATAACGCGCTGATCGCCGCTTATCGCACCACGGATTACCGCGTGCGATTGGCTCAGGGCGGCTGGGCTTCGATTGGCATCGATGCGCCGGTGCCCTTGTCGCTGCGCGACTTGATCGGCGTGCATACCTGGGCCTTCATCACGGCGTGGAATCCCTTTTCGCAAATGCGATCGCGCGCGCAGAACCATGCTGCGCAACAAGCCTTGCTCGCAGCCTTGCGGCGACTGCTGACGACTATCGCCGTCCGCCCAGCCATCGGAGTGGGTAAAGGTTGGCGAGAACCCAGCTTCTTCGTCATTGGGCCCTCCCTTGCGGAGACCGACGCGCTGGCGCAGCAATTCCAACAGAACGCCTATGTGCACGGGCTTGCTGATGGCTACGCGCGCCTGCGCCTGAGCAGCGACCAGCCGCCGCGTGGACAAGCCGGATAGGCATTACCCACAATGACGGAGATGACCGACGCCCCCGCCACAACTCCGCTACTTGAAGCCCGTGCGCTGGGTTTCCACCGCCAGGACGAACCCGTGTTCGGCCCGCTGGATTTTCGCCTTGCTGCAGGCGAACTCATGCTGATCGAAGGCGACAACGGCAGCGGCAAGACCACCCTGATGCGGATCCTCACCGGTCTGCTGCGTCCGGAAGAAGGCGAACTGCTATGGCGCGGTGAGCCGCTCACCTGGGACCGCTGCAGCGGCGAGGTCGTGTTCCTCGGTCATCAACTGGGTCTGAAAGCAGAACTGAGTCCGCGCGAAAACCTGGCGTTCACCATCGGCCTGCACGGCCATCGCAACCAAAGCGACATCGATGGTGCACTCAGGCAGGTTGGGTTGACCGGATACGAAGATGAACCAGTACGCAAACTTTCCGCGGGCCAGAAAAAGCGCGTGGCGCTCGCACGGCTGTTGCTGATTCCCGCCGCGCTATGGCTGCTGGACGAACCCTACGCCAACCTGGATCGCTCGGGCATCGAACTGGTCGATGCCTTGCTGGAGGCGCATATCGCGCACGGCGGCGCAGCCCTGGTGACCAGCCACGGCGCAGTGCAATTCCACGGCGGCGAACCGCAGCGGATTCGCTTGCATGCTTGATACGCGCCGTCCTGGCCTCGTCCACGCATGCATGGCGGTGCTGCGCCGCGACCTCACGCTGGCGTGGCGTCAGCGCGGCGACATGATGCTCCCCGTGCTGTACGCCTTGATCGTCACATCACTGTTCCCGTTCGCGCTCGGCCCAGAGAGTGCCCTGCTGCGGCGAATCGCCGGCGGCGCAGTGTTGGTGACGGTGCTGTTGGCGATGCTGCTTGCGCTAGATGCGATGTTCCGCAGCGATATCGAAGACGGCTCGCTGGAGCAGCTGATGCTCGCGCCGCAGCCGCTGGCGTTGATGATGGGTATGAAGATTCTGGCGCACTGGCTGGCGACTGCTTTACCGCTGATCGTGATCGCGCCGCTGCTTGCAGGCATGCTGCACCTGCCGGGTGCCGTCATGCCCGTGCTGCTGGCCGCGTTGCTGCTGGCCACGCCGCTGCTCAGCCTGCTCGGCGGCATTCTGGTGGCGCTGACGGCCGGCACGCGGCGCTCTGGTATGCTGCTTGCCTTGATGCTGCTGCCGCTATGCGTGCCGGTGGTGATCTTCGCCGCCGGGGCACTGGCAGCCGCCCAGGAAGGGTTGCCATGGATCGCCCCCATCGCATGGTTGGGTGCAGCACTCGTCCTGGCCGTGGTGCTTGCCCCTCTGGCTTGCGCGGCCGCACTTCGCATAGCGCTGGATTCGTAGCCATGGCCAACTGGATCCCCCTGTGGTTGCACAAGCTGAGTTCACCGCCGGTGTTCTATCGCTTCGCCGGTGTGTTGCGGCCGTGGGCCATCGCGCTTGCAGTGTTGCTCGGCCTCGTCGCGCTGTATGGCGGCCTAGTGCTGGCGCCACCGGATTACCAGCAAGGTGATGACTACCGCATCATCTTTATCCACGTGCCCAGCGCCTGGATGAGTCTGTTCATCTATGGGGTGATGGGCGTTGCCGCATTCATTGCGCTGGTGTGGCGCATCAAGCTCGCCGAAGTGGTTGCAATGGCTTCTGCACCGATCGGCGCCGCGTTTACCTTCATCACGCTGGTGACCGGTTCGTTGTGGGGCGTGCGCATGTGGGGCACGTGGTGGACGTGGGATGCGCGGCTCACTTCCGAACTCGTGCTGCTGTTTTTGTACCTTGGCGTGATTGCGCTATACCACTCGTTCGAAGATCGCCGGCAAGGTGCGCGCACGGCAGCTTTTCTGGCGCTGATCGGCATCGTCAACGTACCGATCGTGCATTTCTCGGTGGTCTGGTGGAACACCTTGCACCAGGGCTCCACCATCAAGTTGCTCGGCCCCTCCACCATCGCGCCAGGGATGGTGTGGCCGCTGCTGACAATGATGGTCGCAACCAAGCTCTATTACGTCGCCAGTCTGTGCAGCCGCGCGCGCGCGGATCTTCTCGCGTTGGAAAGCGGCAAGGACTGGGTGCGGCAGATCGCCGAGAACGAGGTGCGCGGATGAACGCCGCATCACTGCAATCATTTCTTGCCATGGGCGGCTATGCGGTCTACGTGTGGCCGGCTTACGGCGTTTTCTTCATCGTGCTGTTGATCGACTGGCTTGCTCCGCAGTTCCGTCGTCGTCGCCTGTTGCGCGAGTTGCGCGCACGCATGGCGCGACAGGGCGCGCGCAAAGAGCGCGCCTCTTCCCCCTCTCCCCTCCGGGGAGAGGGTTGGGGTGAGGGGCCGCGCTTGCCATGATGCTTTTATTTATCGCTGAGCTACCTTGCGATGCTTGCACGCTAACGAATCAGTTTCATCGCAAGAATCTCCCCTCACCCCAGCCCTCTCCCCGGAGGGGAGAGGGGGTTTGAGTTAGCAGAGTCATTATGAACCCCACGCGTCAACGCCGCCTCACCATCGTCATCGCCATTCTCGTCGCCGTGATCGTGGCGTCAGCGCTGGTGGTGTACGCACTTCAGCAGAACATGAATTACCTGTTCACCCCTAGCCAGGTGCAGGCAGGTGATGCCGCCAGCTACAAGACGTTCCGCCTCGGCGGCATGGTGAAAGCAGGTTCGATTCAACGCGGTGGCGATTCGCTGAAAGTCACTTTCACCGTGGTCGACGCAGCCGGAGCCATGCCCGTGGAATACAACGGCATCCTGCCCGACCTGTTCCGCGAAAACCAATCGGTGATCGCCACCGGTCACATGGACGGCGCACGCTTCGTCGCCACCGAAGTGCTGGCCAAGCACGATGAAACCTACATGCCGAAAGAGCTGAAGGATGCGATGGCCAAGGCGCATGCCGGCAAGCGCATCGATGAGGCCGCCAATCAGGACAAGCAGCAGTTATGACGCCCGAACTCGGTCAACTTGCGCTGATCCTTGCTTTGTTCCTGGCGATTGCCCAAAGCGTTCTGCCGTTGATCGGCGCATGGCGCGGCAATCGTGCCTTGATGGCGATCGCAAAGCCGGCAGCCACCGGACAAGCCGTGTTCGTTGCGCTGGCTTTTGCGATTCTCGTGTGGGCCTTTCTGCATTTCGACTTCTCGGTGCTCTACGTCGCCGACAATTCGAATCTGCAATTGCCGTGGTATTACCGCATCGCCGCGGTGTGGGGTGCGCACGAAGGGTCGATGCTGTTGTGGGTGTTGATCCTCAACGTATGGACGCTCGCACTGGTGTTGTTCAGCCGTCGCTTGCCAGAAGCCTTCCTGGCGCGCGTGCTTGCCGTGCTCGGCATCATCTCGACCGGCTTTCTCTGCTTCATCTTGTTCACTTCCAATCCGTTCGCACGCCTGATGCCGATGCCGGCGGATGGCGGCGATCTCAATCCCATCCTGCAAGACCCGGGCATGACCTTCCATCCGCCTGTGTTGTACATGGGCTATGTGGGCTTCTCGGTGGCGTTCGCGTTTTCCATCGCCGCCTTGCTCGGTGGCTCGTTAGAGCAGGCGTGGGTGCGCTGGGCGCGGCCGTGGACGAATGCGGCTTGGGGCTTTCTCTCTTGCGGTATCGTCGCCGGCAGTTGGTGGGCGTATGCGGAACTGGGCTGGGGCGGCTGGTGGTTCTGGGATCCTGTGGAGAACGCCAGCTTCATGCCATGGTTGGTGGGTGTCGCATTGATTCACGCGCAAGCCGTGACAGAGAAGCGCGGCTCGCTGCGCGCGTGGACAATTCTGCTTTCGCTGTTCGCTTTCTCGCTGTCGCTGCTTGGTACGTTCCTGGTGCGCTCGGGCATTCTCACCTCTGTGCACGCGTTCGCATCCGATCCACGGCGCGGCACGTTTATCCTGGGCTTCCTGGCGCTGGTGGTCGGCGGATCGTTGCTGCTGTACGCGTTGCGCGCACCGAAGGTGGCTGGCGGTAAGGCATTTGCACTGATCTCACGCGAAAGCGTCATCCTGATCGGCAACCTGATGTTCACCGTCGCGGCAGCCATGGTGCTGCTCGGCACGCTGTTCCCATTGCTGGGCGATGCGTTGAACCTGGGCAAGATCTCGGTGGGGCCGCCCTATTTCGGCCTGCTGTTTCCCCTGCTGATGCTGCCGGTGGTGCTGTTGCTGCCGTTCGGCCCTTATCTGCGCTGGGGCAAGAGCGATCTACCTGTACTCAAGCAAGTCTTGGTGCGTGCAACCATCGCCGCAGCAGCGTGTGCAGTGATCGCCGCGTTTTTTGTGCAAGGCCAGCTCAAGGCGATTGCCGGCGTCGCGAGTGCGGTATGGGTCGGTGCCGGTGTCGTGCTCTACATGCTCAAGCGCTGGCGCGAAATGCCGGCGGGACGCCGTTATCCCGCCGAGATGGCCGGCATGCTGCTGGCGCACTTTGGCGTGGCGGTTTTCCTGATCGGCGTGCTGCTTTCCGAATCGCTCAGCGTGACGCGCGATGTGCGTCTGTCACCTGGACAAGTGGCGACGATTGGCGGCTACGAATTCCGATTCGATGGCGTCGCACAAACCACCGGCCCGAATTGGACGGCACAGCAGGGTGTAGTGACGGTCACACGCAACGGCTCACCCGTGGCCGTGATGCATCCGCAGAAACGCACATATACGCGCGAACAGGTGCAAACCACTTCGGCCATCGATCCAGGTATCACGCGCGATATCTACGTGGCGCTGGGTGAGCCGATGGATCCGAACCATGTCGAAGGCGCATGGGCATTGCGTCTTTACACCAAGCCTTTCATACGTTGGATCTGGGGTGGCGGGTTGTTCATGATGCTGGGCGGCTTTGTCAGTGCTGCCGACCGTCGCTTCCGCTTGAAGCGTGAAGCAGAGTCGGAAGCAGTATCGACCGTTACCGTCACGCTGAAGGAGTCGCAGGCATGAGCCGCCTGCTGCCCTTCTTTGCTTTCGTGCTGCTGGCGGCATTGCTCGGCTTCGGCATCTGGTGGAACAGCGCACACGATCCAACAGCCGTACCTTCGCCGCTGATCAACAAGCCTGCACCCGCTTATGCGTTGCCGAAATTGGATGAGCCGGCTCAAACCGTGAGCAAGACATCGATGTTGGGCAAGGCTTATCTGGTGAACGTATTCGCCAGTTGGTGCGTTGCGTGCGGCGAAGAACATCCGGTGCTGATGACCGAATCGAAAGACTTCGGCGTACCGGTGATCGGCTACGACTACAAAGACGATCCCAACGATGCCAAGGCGTGGCTGACGCAACACGGCAATCCCTACGACATGGTGATCGCCGATACGAGCGGCCATACCGCGATTGATTTCGGTGTGTACGGTGCGCCGGAAACTTTCTTGATCGATGGCAAGGGTGTGATTCGCTACAAGCACATCGGCCCGCTGACGCCGGATGTGATTGCGCAGCAGCTGAAGCCGGCGATCGAGGCGTTGCAGAAGGAGGCGCCGTGATTCCCGCAAATTCGCCGAGAACTGCTCCCTCTCCCTCTCCCTCTCCCCTCCGTGGAGAGGGTCGGGGTGAGGGGATGAGCTTGCGAAAAAGTCGCGTCATTATCTCAAAATCAACGCAGAAGAATTCGGTATTTCATGCAGGTCACGGCAAGTCGTGGCCCCTCACCCCAACCCTCTCCCCGAAGGGGAGAGGGAGCAAGAGCACGGTGCTGCACAGCATTGCCGCCATCTTGCTGTTTGCGCTCGCATTCATCGCAAACAACGCCACTGCCCAAGCCATCGACCCACTCCCCTTCCGCGACCACGCCGAAGAACTACGCTTCCAACACCTCACCAGCGAATTACGCTGCCTGGTTTGCCAGGATGAAAACCTCGCCGACTCCAACGCCGATTTCGCGCGCGATCTGCGCCACAAGGTGTTCGAGCTGATGCAGCAGGGCAAGAGCGACGCCGAAATCAAGCAATACCTGGTGGAGCGCTACTCCGATTTCGTGCTTTACGACCCGCCGGTCAACTATCGCACGTGGCTGCTATGGTTCGGCCCGTTGCTGATCCTGATTGCCGGAGGTGTCGTCGTCATCAACACCATCCGCAAACGCAGCCACGCCGGCACGCCCACCGCACCGACCGAGAATGGGGACGATTGGTGAAACCGTTTTTCTATATCGCCGCCGCAGTGATGATTGCTGCGGCACTGACGCTGCTGTTGCTGCCACTGTTGCGACATGGCCGGCGATCCGGCCGTCCACGCAGCGTGTTCGTGCTGATGCTGGGCATTGCGCTGGTGGTTCCGGTGGGTGCTGTGCTGTTGTATCGGCAGGTAGGCACGCCCGCCGCACTGGACGGCGTCCAGGCAGTCACCGACGTCAAAAACGCACTGGATGAATTGCGCGCGCATCTGGCCGCCCAGCCAAACGATGTGCAGGGCTGGATGCTTTTGGCGCAGGCCGACATGGAAATGCAGCAACCGGAAGAAGCTCGCGATGCCTACGGGCAGGTGTTGAAGCAGAGCCCGGACAACACCACCGCACTGGTCGGCTGGGCCCAAGCCGATTCGACGGCGCACGAGGATCACCACATCAGCGATCGCGCGCGCGATTTGCTCGAACGCGCGGTAAAACTGGAGCCCGACAATCAGCGCGGACTGTGGCTGCTCGGCATCAGTGATTTCCAGCAAGCTCGTTTTGCCGAGGCGGCTGCCACCTGGCGCAAACTGCAGCCGATGCTGCAGCCCGGCACCAACGTCGCACAAGCCGTCGCTGAGCAGATCGCCCTCGCCGATGCGCGCGCCGGCAGCGCGCCTGCTGCGGCTTCAAGCACAGCGGTTGCTACGTCCAACACCGATCAAGGTCCTGCCCTTCACGTGCAGGTGACTCTGTCGCCCAAGCTCGGACTCAAGCTCACCAAAGGCGACACGCTGTTCGTGTATGCCCGCGCGGTCGATGGCCCGCCCATGCCGCTCGCTGTGACCCGGCTCGATGCAGATCAGCTAAAGCAGGTGCCGGCTAAGGTGACGTTGACCGATGCCATGAGCATGGTGCCGTCCATGAAACTCTCCTCAGTCCCTCGCGTTGTGGTGGGTGCACGCATCAGCCACAGTGGCAATGCCGTCGCGCAAGCCGGCGATTTGGAGGGTGATAGCGGTGTGATCGATGTCGACAGCAAGACGCCTATCCATATCCTTGTCGACAAAGTACACAATTGAAGTTCGCGCATTTGGCATAGCCATATGAGCGTTGGCGATGCCTGATTTTCCTCGCCTTCGTTCCGGTGCAGACCAGAATCCAGTAAAACACCCCGTGCGAAGCCCATCAGGCGGAATGTCATGCAAGGACCGGTAATGAGCGATGCACGCAAGTACTTCAACCTCCCCTCTCCGTTCGCGATGAAACGCGGCGGTACGCTGCATGGTGCACGCGTCGCCTACGAAACCTGGGGCAGTTTGAACGCCACGCGCGGCAACGCGATGCTGATCCTCACCGGCCTGTCGCCCAGCGCACACGCCGCCTCCAATACGGAAGATCCCTCGCATGGCTGGTGGGAAGGCATGCTTGGCCCTGGCAAGGCGATCGATACCACACGCTGGTTCGTGATCTGCATGAATTCGCTGGGCAGCGACAAGGGCTCCACCTGCCCTGCTTCGATCGATCCGGCCACTGGCGAACCCTATCGCCTGAATTTCCCCGATCTCTCACTGGAAGACGTCGCTAACGCGGCGCATGCGCTGGTCAAGAGTTTGGGGATCGATCAACTCGGTTGCCTGCTCGGCTGTTCCATGGGCGGCATGAGCGCGCTGGGCTACATGGTGCTGCACCCCGACAGCGTGCGTACGCACATCAGCGTGGATACCGCGCCGCAAGCGCAACCGTTCGCCATTGCGATCCGCTCGCTGCAACGCGAGGCGATCCGGCTCGATCCCAACTGGAACGGCGGGCATTACGACCACGAACGCTATCCGGATATCGGCATGAGCATCGCGCGCAAGCTCGGTGTGATCACTTACCGTTCCGCGATGGAATGGAACGGTCGCTTCGCACGCATCCGGCTCGATGCCGAGCAACGTGAAGAGCAGCCGTTCGGTTTCGAATTCCAGGTGGAGTCCTACCTCGAAGGGCATGCGCGCCGTTTCGTGCACAGCTTCGATCCCAACAGTTATTTGTACTTATCGCGCGCCAGCGATTGGTTCGACATGGCCGAATACGGCAACGGCAACATGATGGAAGGCCTCAAACGTATCCGTGTCGAACAGGCGCTGGTGATCGGCGTCAGCACCGACATCCTGTTTCCGCTGGAACAGCAGGAACAGATTGCCGAAGGGCTACAGGCAGCTGGCGCGAACGTGGAATTCGTGGCCCTGAATTCGCCGCAAGGCCACGATGCATTTCTCGTGGATATCGAGAACTACAGCCGTGCGATCGGCGGTTTTCTTTCACGTCTTTGACAATGCCGAGATTTGCGCCCTACAGTCATGAAGCACTGGGCGTCGGCCACAATGAAAGTCACCGCTGAGAAGCCGTCATTCCCGCGAAAGCGGGAATCCATTTCCAGGGATGTATCGGAGCACATGGATTCCCGCTTTCGCGGGAATGACGACCGTTAGGGAACGCATGCTTTCATGGCAACCTACAACGCCAATGGCCTGAACTCCGCGAACATCTTCCCTGCTTCCGGCAATTCACGCAGCGGCACATAGTCGCAGGCGCTGGCGAAGCGCTCCCACAGCTCCACCACGCGGGAGCTTTTGTGGGCATCCTCAATGGCGCCTTCCTTCCACTCGAACACCTCGACGATGATGCCGTCCAGGCCTCGCATGGCCTGCGCGGGCCTGTCAGTGACCAAGCCCAGGGCGCGCAAACACGGCACGTGCTCGCGAACCAGAGCCTCCAGCTCCTCCGCGCACCCCGACTTCGGGCGGTACGCTACAATCACCATCACACTCATGGATTCCCCCCGCGGGCCAGTTCGGGCGCCGCTTGGGAAAGGCTAGCAGAGAAGCGTCATCGCGGCGTCAACAGGCCGGCCTCCGACGAGTGCAGTAATTCTGAAGAGATATCCGATGCTCACCACTGAATTCCCCGGCTGTCAGAAACTGATCCAGGCCATCGACGCGGCGGTCACCAAGGGCTCCACGCCCGCCATCACCGATAGCCTGCGCAACAGCCTGTGCAAGTTGATCCAGAGCCAGGAAATCAAGCTGCCGGCCTGCGTGTTCGAAACTGCCGAGAACCGCTACGCCCGCCGCGAGCTGTACCACAGCGACGAATACGGCTACTGCGTGGTCGCCATGACCTGGGGACCCGGCCAAGGCACACCCATCCACGATCACTGCGGCATGTGGTGCGTGGAAGGCGTCTGGAGTGGAGCGCTGGAAGTGGTTCAGTACGAGCAGCTGCCCGCCGCCAGCGGCCAGGATGGGCTGTACTGCTTTCAGCCGGTGGGCTCGATCCAGGCTGGCCCCGGCTCCGCCGGCAGCCTGATCCCGCCCCACGAGTACCACACCATCCGCAACCCCAGCGACGACGCCATCGCCGTGAGCCTGCACATCTACTCCGGCAACATGACGCATTGCGCCGTGTTCCAGCCCGCCGGCGGCGATCACTGCTATCAGCGCCAGGATCGCAAGTTAAGTCTCGACCCGGTGAATTGAAACCGGCATAATAGGCGTTCGCACTTGCCGGTGTGGCGGAATGGTAGACGCGGTGGACTCAAAATCCACTGGCAGCGATGTCGTGTAGGTTCGAGTCCTATCACCGGTACCAGTAGCGTGTTGCATGCAGTATCAACACAGCTCTGAATCTCAGAAAAGCCCGCAGAAATGCGGGTTTTTTCATATCTAACTATCTCATCGAATATCACCAGTGACCAAGCAAGCTCAGGTCACATGGGGGTATTTACGGGGGTACTTGCTCAAGTTAGGCTCCGCAAGAATTTGCTGATACCCCCAAACGTCTTGGGGCTTTCAACGCAATAGGAACTGCGGATACCCCACGTGCTCACTGATACAGCGATACGCAAAGCTAAGCCTTCTAACAAAGCCTACAAACTCTCCGACAGCGGCGGCCTGTACTTGTTGATCAAGCCGGATGGCGCGCGCTATTGGAGGATGAAGTATCGCTACGCAGGAAAGGAGAAGCTCCTTTCGTTCGGCGTGTACCCAAGGGTTTCTCTATCTGAAGCACGAGAGCAGCGTGACGCCGCGCGTAAACTGCTAGCGAACGGCACTGATCCCGGCGCAGCCAAGCAAGCCTCTAAAGCAGAACGGATTGAAACCGCTACCAGTGCCGAAGAAACGTTCGAGGTAGTAGCCCGCGACTGGATGGCGTGGCGCGATGCTCGCGGTAAGACCGCAGAGACGACCGCAGCTAAAGACCGTTGGAGACTTGAATCCTATCTGTTTCCTGAAATCGGCTCGCAGCCTATAACCCAGATTACAGCCCTTGAGCTTCGGGATGCGCTGCGGAAAGTTGAAGCGGCGGGTAAGCAACATACCGCTCATCGAGCCAAGATCACTGCCGGACAAGTATTCCGCTGGGCGGTGCTTGAAGGGAGAACACACAGCGATATCACCGCCAGCCTGCGCGGCCTGTTCTCCAACCCAGCACACACCCATCGGGCCACGATTACCGAACCATCTCGCATAGGGGAACTACTGCGGGCCATCGATGGCTTCAGTGGTCAGTTCGTTACGCTATGTGCTCTGAAGCTGGCCCCGCTCGTGTTTGTTCGTCCTGGCGAGCTTCGCTGCGCAGAGTGGCGCGAGATCGATCTGGATGGTGCAATCTGGCGCATCCCTGGCGAACGCATGAAGATGAAAGCCCCGCACATCGTGCCGCTGTCTAAACAGGCGATCAGTGCGCTGAAAGAGTTACACGGACTCACGGGTGCTGGCCGCTATGTCTTCCCAAGCATCCGCACGCACAGCCGCCCCATGTCCGAAAACACGGTCAATGCCGCCCTACGGCGCTTAGGTTATGCGAAGGACGAAATGACCGGCCATGGCTTCAGGAGCATGGCCGCTTCCCGGCTGAACGAGATGGGCTGGAACGCCGACGCAATCGAACGCCAACTAGCCCATGCAGAATCGAACAAGGTCCGGGCCGCATACACGCACGCTGCGCAATACCTAGAGGAGCGCACCCGCATGATGCAGGCATGGGCGGATTATCTTGACGGACTGAAGAACGGCGCCAGCGTCGTTCCTTTCCGGAAAGTCGGATAACCCGTCTGCTTTCGCGTCTGCCTGTTCTGATCTGTAGTTTTCCCCAATCCCCCCTCAGAACCCCATGGGCACCTAACGACTGCCCAAAGAGGCCAAGTATGACCATCATCCAAACAACAGACCTTGACCCCATCCTCTTGGAGATGCCTGCAACGAAACCCACACCCCTATTCGTGATAAATGCAGCTGCAACCACGACAGCAGCCAACGATTTCACCCTCACCGCACTAGCGGCCATAGACGAATTGCTTTGCGAGGGCGAGGAGCACGGATTGAGCCCTGGGAAGTCGTGGCTGGTACGGCATCTGATGCATGCCAGAGAGGCTACGCTGAACTATGCGGTTACTTCCGAATGAGCCTGTTCAACGGAGTCAAACGAACCCTCCGCGACCCGTACTTGCGTCCTTTGGTCGTCCTTGGGACATTCACCATCGCCACCACCGCCGTGCTCGGTATGTTCGCAATCGCCGCTGTGGCTTTCGTGCGGGTCTTTGGCTGTCACTGAATTCGCATGGATGGCACAGGTAAAACTGCAAACATAGGAGCAAAGCGGCTCAGACTGTCTCATACCTAGTCAGTGGATATAACACACAACATAAGAGGAAAAGGAAAAGCACCGCCTCTTGACGATGCCTGCTGGGTAAAAAGATCGACATAGGACGAAGGCGGCTCACTCTGTCTCATACGCTTCCTCGGGGGCATATAACCGCCAACCTCGATAGAAAGCCCCAGCGGTATGGTCGTGATCGCAGCTAGCAAAGTAGTGATGGCACACTAAGAACCTCAAGCAACGCTAAAGGAATGCACAGTGTCACTATCATCCAAATTGATCGGGGGTACAAAACCGGAACCGGAGACCATTGCAGAGATTCAGTCTGTAATGGGCGTACCGGAAGGTAGACCGATTGCTCTCATGGTTTTAGAAGTAACTTTCAAAACCAAGAAGATTTATTGCTGCCTATCCGGCGGTTACGTACAAGATGGCGAACCACACCTCACGCTTATCGGACGCGCTGCGCTTGAAGCCCTGATAAATCTTCCCATGGGCGATCAGCAGTCGCTGATACTGCAAGAAGTGGCAATTGGACAAACACCTCTCCGAAATAAAGTCCGAGAGGCTGTTATGCGCGCACCTGATGGAGCAAAGCTCTGCTTCATTGGGGACATGCAGGGGGATCTGGATGGAAAAATGCTTCCTGCCCTCAACTGGTCAGGTGGCGTAGTGGATATCGCTCATTAGCATTTTCAGGCACACCCGACGAACCCGGCCACCGCGCCGGGTCTTTCATTGTTCACGGCAGCATCGTGTAAAAGCCCAACGCTTCTAGTGTATCGGCTTTGATCCCGTCACCAGCTGCAATCGCCGCAGTCTTTTCCAACGACCATGTTGATCTCGGCGTGTTCTGGTGTCTGGTCTGTACGGGCATTGGCATAGCAATCGCGGCAGTGTTTACTTTGATCGCGGGCTTAAAACGCGGTGCGCCCAATTCGGTGCTTTGCAGCGTGACTAAAATTGCTCGACGCAGTTTCCATGCCGGCGTATGAAGGATCGTTATCGCCCGTTAGTCTTCAAAATAAGGTTCACCGTCCTCGAAGTAGAAATCATATTTCTTGCTTAACCTGCGCAAATAAGCCTCCATCGCGCTTACTGCAAGTTCGATTGCCTGGACCGAATCCGCTCCGTGTACTGTCAGCTCCCTTTCAGGGAGACCTTCGAAGCTTATGGCACAGCCTGCGGTTCCCTCAGCGAAATCAAAGTCAACCGATCCCTCTGTCAAAAGATATGGTTCGTTGATGCAAACGGTGAAGGCCCTTCTTTCTGGATCGTCTTTATATGCATAAGCGAGCTTACGGGTAGCGACGACGCGATTTGATGATGTACTCATTTTCCTCTATGCATCTCCCAAAGCCTGAATTTCCGCGCTACTTTCAGTCCAGGTCATCCTGATACGCAGGCAATAACCCAAGATCGGGTTCGCCCAGCCACTGAACCTCCCCATTCATCACCTCATCCCGCGAGGTGATGTAATAGGAGAGCTTTTTCAATGCAAGGAGAAGTGCTTGCATGGAATCAACTCCACCGGCGTATCTAACCCTTTCATCACCCAAACCGATAACTTGAAAAGGACAATAGAAGTCTTTGCCATCCGGAAATTCTTCGGGCGTTCCAAAAATTATTTCAATTTCGCGACCATCCTTCGCCTGAAGGGTTCGTTTAGCAATGACACTGTTAACTTTTTCGAGCTTCATCGGGCAGTACTCAGAGGTCAAAGAATTGGAATAGCCGGTTCAAAAATAGGCATTGGGGCCGGAGTTGGAATTGGGGTTGGTTCAAACAGTGGCAAGACCGGTGTCGTATGCGTATTTGGATTCGAATTGTTCGGATTCTGATTCGAGGGCTGGGCATCCGGTGCAGCCACGCTCCAGGTTACCAAGGGAGGTAGTGGTCGACCAGCCTCGCAGGCACCGAACCTCTCTTGCACGCTTGCCCAGCATCTGCGGCGAATCGCACTTTCCTCGCGATTTGTGTTCGGCAAGCTTCGACATATAGCCTCATCTTCTTCTGCCTGCTCTTCACAATCTTTCCCACCTTTGCCAACACCCGGACAAGTGCGATTTGCTGAGCTGCCATTCGTCCCACCCCAAATCGAATTCGGCGACAACCCATCAGGATCTGAGTAAATAAAGGGGTTGTTTAGCCCGTAAACGTACAACCCCAAACCACCTGCTTGACCAATGGGATCAGGTTGCGGAAATCTTCCAGTTGCCGAGTCGTAGTAGCGTGCACCGTTGTAATTCCATCCCGTCTCTAAATCGAAATACTGACCCGGAAGTCGCAGGTTATAGGTGTAGCCGCTGCTGGTTGGCTGTTGCTCGCCCCACGGGTTGCCTTGATACGCCCACGCCCACACCGTGTTACCGCTGCTATCCGAAACAGCTCTCGGCGCCCCTAAGTGATCAGCAGTCACATAGGTGACCGATGTAGTGGCGCCTTGCGTATCCAGGTTGGCTACAGGGATATCACCAAGATAGACGTATTCTCGGTTGGTCGCCCCGTACTCGCTCAAGAGCTGGCTATCTGCCCCATAGTTGTAGCGCTCTGTCGTTCCAGCGACCGTTTTCGCTACGCGCTCGTCATCTGCATTGTATGTGTAGGTCGCAGTCGTGCTCTGGTTGAGCTGCGCCAAGATCAGCTTGTTTTGCGCGTTGTAACCGAACCCATACGTGCTGCCGGCTTGCGATATCGCCGTAGTGTTGCCGTTGGCGTCCACCGTACGTGCTGCATTGCCCGTTGCAGTGAGCTGATGGGTATTGGTGTTGTAGCTATACGCACCAGTAGCCAAGCCGCTGCCGGCCTTGCTCAGACGATCACCCGTTTGGTTATAGGTGACGCTTTCAAGCGTGCTGCCGTCCGCCTCTGTAACCGCCGTCAAACGATAGAGTGGGTCGTAGCTGTACGTCTCCGTCGCCGGATTGGCACCCGCGCTGTTGCCGATGGCGGTGATGTCACCCATCGCGTCGCGCGCCACGTGCAGCGTAAACGCCGGACTGATGAGGTCCGTCAGGCGGTAATTGGCATCGTACGTCCGCGTGACCGCCTGACCATTGCCTAGCGTATAGCCGCTGACTGGCCCAAACGGCAAATAGGTCACGTTGCTGACCAGCGTACTGGTGCCGCTGCCGGTGCTGGCGGTGACACCGCTGACGCGACCGTTCGCGTCATAGGTGTAGTTCACCTGATTGCCACTCGGGTGTGTGATGTTGAGGATTCTGCCAGCGGGGCTGCGGGCGTAGCTCGTGACATCCGTGTGGCCGTTGACCGTCTGGCTGACCTGGGTCACAAAGCCTTGGCCGTTGTAGCAGAAGATCGTGGTGACGGCGTTTTGCACGACACGCGTCAGATGATTGATGGGGTACGACGCGGCACAGCCCGTGATGCTGTTGGACTCATCGTAGGTATAGGTGATGTTCTGGGTACTGTCGGCGTAGCTGGCGCTCAGGCGACGATTCAGAACGTCATAGGTGTAGGTGACGGTGTTGCCCTTGGCATCGGTGCCGGTCAGCACGTTACCGGCAGCATCATAGGTGCGCGCAGTGACACCACTGTCCGGGCTGGTGATGCTGATCGGGTCGGACAATCCATCGTATTGATAGGTGGTATTCAGACCGCTGGGATCAGTGACCTGGGTGACGCGGTCCAGGGCATCGTATGTGTAGGTCGTCTTGGTGTTGGCGGTCTGAGCCATCACTGACGAGGCGTTGCCTACTAGGGACAATGCCAAGATCAAACCAATGAGCGCACCTTCAGGGACGCCACCACGACGCGTCTTGGCATTCGTCCTCATGCTTCCCGCTCCTTTCACTGCCCGTTTGCTACGTTGCCCATCCGTGTTCTGGGATGGCACAGAAAACATCCTTGCGTAATCCATGGCCGAGCCCCTGTCAGTTCGTGCCGTTGTAATTGTCGAGGGTCTGCACGAGGCGGTTCAGGGCGTCATAGCCCATCTGGCGCTGGATGCCCAAGCCATCGGCGCTTTGAATCAGATTGCCGTTGGCGTCGTAGCTTCCGCTGGCGCTGGCGTCAAACACGGTATGGCTGAGGCCGTCCATGACCTTGGTGAGCTGACCCAGCGTGTTGAAGGTACGGCTCAGGCTCTTATGCAGCGTGCCGGTGGAGTCGTAGACCTGTTCGGCGGTCTTGTTGCCTGCCGCATCGAGCGTGTATTGGACATAGTTGCCTTGGGCATCGGTGATTTTCGTCAGACGATGCGCCGCGTCGTAACCGTAGGTGGTCTTGGTGCCGTCGGGATCAGTGACAGTCTGTACAGCACCGTAAGCGGTATAGCCCAAGGTCGTCTGTGCACCGCCCACAGCACGTGAGGCCAGCCAACCGCGCGGGGTATAGGTGAGATCGGTGTTGACGCCATTGGGATCGGTAAGGCGTGTAACACGACCATCTGCATCATAGGAAGCGACGGTGGTCACATGGCCCGAGACATCTGTAACCGTACGCAAATCACCGGCTTGGTGGCACGCGGCGCCGGGCGTACCGCAGTTCGTCGCGCTACTGGTCAGGTAGTAGCTATAGGCGGTGGTCTGCGTGATGTCGGTACGTGGGCCGGTAACCGTTAGCGTCAACCCAACGATGGGGCATTGCGTGGTATCAACGGCCGTGCAGTAACTGTAAGTCCAACGGCGCACTCCTGCCGGTACGGTGCCAGTGTTGGAGCAGGCGTAGCCGGCGGCAGCGCTGTTGGCAGGATCAATCTCGCAGCGAGCCAACGTTTGGCCGATGCTGTTGTAGACCCATTGGGAGTTGTTGACGACATCGCCACTGGCATTGCTGACAGTACGCGTCAAAGGTAAGCGAAGTGTGTCGTTCCACGTAAACGCTGTAGTACGTTGGACAGAGCTGCTCTGCGCATCAATACGCTGTGTAAGCAATGCCGCATTGTCGTAGGCATACGAAGCGATGTTTCCGCGCCCGTCGGTATGGGTTGCGACTTGGCCGTTACTTCCAAAGGTATAGTTATCCGTGAGCGTGACGCAGTTCGAACAGGAACTCGACTGCTTCAACGGTCGGTTCAGTCCCAAGCTAGGTTGAAAATTGACCGTCGACGTCGCACCAAGCGGATCGGTGATGGTTGCCGTCGTTACGGCGGACTGCGATAGCTGGTAGCTGAGCGCATAGTTAGCAACGTTTCCAACCAACGCATTAGCGGTCGCCAACCCATTGTTGTTATACGTGGTGGTGTCGTAGGTCACCCCGTTCTCATCCACAATGCTGGTGAGTGCGTGCGGAAGCGTCGCGCCGGAGGTATAAGCGGACTCGCCGTAGTTGTACTGAATGGACTTATTGTCGGGATAAGTGACCTTTTGGAGGTTGTTATTGCTGTCGTAAGCGAACGTGATCAAGCCACCGTCCGGCTGGGTGACCTGCGACAGGCGGCCCGCACTGTCATACGCGAAGGCCAACGTACGCCCCAAACTGTCCTGCGCGCTGGTGATTTGATTCTTGCTGTTGCGCGTCAGCGTTTGCTGAAATCCGTTTCGATCCGTAATCGACACCAGATCACCCGAGCTGCTATACGCCTCCGTCTGACCGAGGTTGTTGAGATAGCTGAAGCCTGTGAAGTTGCCGTTGTCGTCCTGCGTTGAGGTCAGCGCACCATCAACATCAGCATCCAGCGTCCAGACGCCATTGGCGAAGTCAGCTATGTACGTCTTGCCGTCATCGCGGGTTAGGTATGCCGACACAAGGTTATTGGCTGACTGGCTATAGACGCGCACGCTACGAAGGTAGTTGAGCGTCCGGTTGGCACCTAGAATCTGTTCTGTGGGAGAGGTCGTGGCGCTGACGCCGGAGCTGTTGTAAGTCCAGGCGACTTCCAAGGGAAATGGACCAACACCGCGATATTCGGTCTTGATGAGGTACGCGTTGCCTGTGGCGGGATCGATGGGGTCACCACAAGCACAATTGGGTGAAACGACTCGGCCGCGACTTTTGTCAGGATCGACTCCAGTGGGCGAAGTGCACGGAAAACCTGGATATCGACTTTGGACCGTAGTCGCAGAGCAAGCTGTCCATTGCTCCATGTAGGAATCCATATTGTACTGAGCGCTCGCGATCAGATGCCCATCACAGCCAAGGCGCTTCGAATACGGCGTCCATAGCGCACCAACCGCATATCCATTGCCTGGTGAATTGGGATCGGGCTCGGCACCGAGCAGCACGTCGTAATACCCACCATTCGGGCAGTAATTTGTTACGTACCACCCCGACTGCAAGGCCGCCATCGCAGTCGGATAGCGATCCTTCGTCGTGTCCTGCAGGTAATTGCTGCTGGAAAAATAGGAAATGGGCGCATGGTTGGCGAAAACCCCCAACGACATCCCTATCAGCAGCAGGCCAGCAAGAACGACCAGCCACTTACGTATAGACCATTTCATTTGTTGCTCCTGGCAATACACCTGCACCGATTCGACTTATTCCGTTTGACTTGAAACTCTCGAAGAAAACGTCATTGACTGAGCCTGCAGTTCGCGCCGCTGTAGTTGTCGAGGGTCTGCCGAGCCAATTCGACCGGACGCCCCACCGCAGCGGAGGCAGCGAACATAACCCACAGGAAGCCAGTGCAAAGCACCAGCGCGACGCGTCGAAATGAAGCCCCTGTAGTCCCCTGTAACCCGTGCATTGTCAATTGTCGGACCATAGCCGCGTCGGGCGTGAATGATCCGTGATGACCTTCGGGCAAATGTGTGACAGGCATCGACGCCACAACGCATGTAGGAATATGCCTACATACCTGTCAGATCATGGACTACGTGCCTTGCGTCGTCCTAAGCGGCCACCTTCGGCCCTTGCAGTACCCCAAGAGGGGCATGCGCTTCATGTCGTTCCGCAAGACATCCAGGGGTATAACCACAAGCAGAGGAGAAATGAGACCTGCCGCCCCTCAGTGCTTCCGAATGATGCCCAGTGATACGGGGTATAACCGCCAACCTAGATAGAAAGCCCCAGCAAGCCGGCTGCTGAAAGCAACTCACGACTGACCAAGAACCGAGAGGAAAGCTGAAACCCTCCCGGCGCTTTGCCGTGCCTGTCCTTCGGGCACATCCGTCCCTACCCACCACCACGAGAGACCTTAGACGCATGATTGATTTCGACCCTATGCATCTCGGAGCAGCTATCGCACTGTGCGAGCCGCTTAACATCCGCACCATTGCCTTCGATGTGCCGACCTTCGACCTGCTCAAGCATTTCCAACGGAAGCTGGAGAGTCGCATTCGGCGCGATACCAGTAACGCTGAGGTGTTGAAGTACCTGATCCATACGCATCCCGAGTTGCGAGAGGTGTGATGACCATTGAGCAGGCCCTTCAGCGCCTTCAGGTCGCCAAGGTCCGTCATGTCCCATTGACCGAGTTGAAGACCGATGAAGCCCTACAGCCTCGCGATCCACGTATGGTGCCTTATAGAGAGAAGGATCGGATAAAGAACCGCAGCGAGGAACGCATCGGAGGGCTACTACTAGCTCTGAAGGCTTCCAGAGATGTCCAACTGGAGCCCTTGCTCGCCGCAGATATCGATGGGCAATTGTTGGTCGTCGATGGACACCACCGGCTCGTGGCATATCAGCGGGCAAAACGCGAGACCATTCCGGTCCGAGTGATGCCGATGGACCACCAACGGGCCGTGCTGATCTCCAAGTTGGTCAATTGTTCCGGCAGAGCACTAGAGATGCACCCGGAGCAACAACGGGATGCAGCGTGGCAGTACCTCGCAGCCATCACCGAACCTGGCACAGCTAAGCTGCCGAAGGGTGAATCCAGACGCTCTGTCTCCGGCCGTTTCGGCGTAAGCGTTGGCACCATCCACCGCATGCTTCACAAGTTGCCTGACGTGAACCCGAAGGACTGGCATCCCGACGCGCTCGATCCGGGCACGAACTTTCCACGCTGGCGGTATGTCCGCGACGCGGGCGCAGGCTGGCAGGATATGAGAGAGAAGATGACAGCCGAACAGCACATACAGCACGAAGCCGAGAAGTTGGCGAGAAAGATCGGCGCACTGATGGATAAAGCGTCGTCCCAAGAGGTCGTTAGGTTTGCCATGACGATCTTGGAGGTCGAAAGGAAGCTTGAAGCGGCCAATCAGGATACGCGGGACTTTGTGGAAGAGACCGCCGAGACCTACGAGAACGACGACTTCTGATCCTCAAGGGAACGGCTCTGTGTAGCCACTTCCTGTTTCGTCTCAGGTGTTCCATTGGAACAGGAATCACCGAGCGTTCCATGCCCTGGCGGTCACCCTGCCGCAGCACACCGGGCATCCAACCGCGAACTGATGGCCTGCGAAACGGCCCCTGAAATGTTCGCCGCAAATTTCCGAAGGGGTATCAGACGGTCAGCACACGACCGATCACCCCCGGTACCCCCACTTTCTCATTACATCCCACAGAAAGCACGTCGACACGGCCAGCACATTAGCCGTCGTCATGTCGTGCAACAACGGACACTCATTAGATGACACACGCTGCTGCCCTTACCCCTACATCTTCCCTCCTCCGTCTGCCAGCCGTACTCGCACGCGTCGGCATATCACGCGCTACGCTTTACCGTTGGATGCGGCAGGACCAGTTCCCTCGCCCTCGATCACTCACTCCCAACGGGAGCACCGTTGCATGGCTCGCGGCTGAGGTAGAGGCATGGATCACCAGCAAGCCAACCACTTCTGGGGGTACATTTGGGGGTGCAATTTCTTTTAATGCCACGCACCCCGCATAAGAACTGGCTTTTCCGTACCTATCACCGTACCAATGCAATGGATCAAAGGCCGCTTACGCGGCCTTTGTCTTTATTTGGTTACCCGTTCTAGTCAACATCGCGGCCAACGTATCGATAGCGAACTTGGTTGTCTTCCGGGATAGCCAGATCACTCAGGACTTTCGCATCAGCGCAAATTGACTGAATGCACCGGTCAATTCTTCTGCAGCCGGAAAGTGCTCGTCACCGCCTCGCGCTTCTTCATAGACAGTTGTCAAATTGTCGACAACGCTGTCGAAATCCATCAAAAGCTCACCGAAAGCCTCGCGGTCGACATCAGTTGCCATAGGTGAGGCGAGGTATTCCTCCATAAGACGAGACATCGCCTCCACGCACTGTATGGAATGCAGCAGGGTATTTTTGTTTAGCATATTTGAGCTCATACATTGGTCCATGTCGTAATGCGCTTTGCCATAACGGACAGCCATTCCATATAAAGTCCGAGCGGCATGTCCCACTTCGGAGCGATCGTGTAGTGGTTAGATTTCCCCTGCTTGGCTGAGTCTTGAGTAACCACCAGTGGCTCAGGGATCGGAGTACCAGCAGGGAGTTTCAAATGTCTCCAGCCATCATTGAGCGCATAGGAGGGAACTCTGTCAAATAAGGAAATCCCCCAATGCTTACCGCCACCACGCATGGTGCTGCAGCCCAAAACCCAAGGAGTTCCCCTAGACATGTCGATTTCCACATCGACTGATCGGAATGCAACTTTTCCATCTGCGGAGAGAATAGTTCTCTCTATGCGAGCCTCAAGCGATTCGGCCTTGACCCGTTCCATATCGCCGTTCAATTCCGCGAACCGTGAGGCTTTCATTCCCCTCCACAAATCCCTCGGAACTTCCGTTTCGTTGAAACGCTCCGGTAAGTTGGCGGACGTGTAAGCTTGTCGAAACCGCTGTGCCTGAGCTAACTGTTCGGCCGTCGGCATAAGTAACCCTCTATCCATGAAAGTGTGGCCGAGTGTAGCAAATAGGCATGTAAACGCTCGCGCTAGAGCAGGACGAGCAGCCCCAGCCTTCGGATGATATAGAGAGCGGTGAAACGATCTATGTCTTCATCCCAGCCTACGCACTAATACCGCAACGTCATCGTTAGATGGTACGCAGCGTCGTTGATCTTATCGGTCGGGTTCCGTTCGCAGTATTCGTCGAGGAAAACTCTAACGGCAGCTCCGTCAGCTTCTTTGAGTCGGAAGCCGGCCATGCTGGCAGCGGTGATAAAGCCCTGGGTCCAATCAACGAGCGGCGTGTAGTTGAAGAAATCTTTTGTCCGCCTCGCTTCAACCCATCTACCGCAGGACGCGTTGCCTGCTCCGTAAATCACTCCGTCGTCCGCGACGGCCTGTGCAGGCATAGGCGAACAGACAGCACAGGCGGTCGCGATCAGTAGCGCAGCCAAAGTCAGCCTCATACCCCCCTCCCCTTCCCCTTTGGAGTGACCCCTAGGCCAAGTCGCGCGACCTAGGGATTTGTCCGGCAGGGTCGTAGTCAACTTAATCCGACGTGACGCCGCCGTCGAGAAACATCCACCCATCCTGCGCGAAGTGAATGACCGAGCGCTTCCCCGCACGAAGACGATGCGCCGTTTCCACTGACGCTGCCAGTGCAGGCGCCATCTCGGTGATGTCCACCGTGCGATTGCCGCGGCGACGCTGCTTGCCGGCGAAACGGAAGCGGTTGTATTGCGACCACGAGCCCATCGACAGCGCACACACCACGGCAATGCTCAACACAATGCTCAAGTCGTTGGCGGCATGCATGGGATGCATCAGGCCGAGTTGCTTGAAAGCGTCTTCCAGGCCCAGCAGCCAGGCGATCATGGTCAGCACGGGCAGCCACAACGATATCCATAGCGTCCACGCCACCATCGTAATAAGAGTGAACATGGTGCGTTGCAGCGGCGGTTGCCGGTGCGGTCGGTTGATAATGAATTCGGCTTTCATCATATCCCCCTGTCAGGACTGGTCCAGATCGCCAACGTGCCCTTGCGTTTCAAAATGGCCTTGGGCAACGCGACGATGGACGTTGCGGTAGTCAGCATCCAATAGACCAACGGGTACCAGATCATCCAGTAGTAGTTGCGACCGATGCCCGCTTCGTAACGGCGATCGATCATCAGGCTGATCAGGAATTGCAGCATGCAGATCATGCCCAGCACTACACCGTTCCACTGTGGAACAAACGTGGGAACGTGCAGCGATGGCGGAAGCTGGAAGACAAAGCCGAGCAACCACAGCAGCACGATCACCGCCATGTCGAACGACCATGCCAGGCTCACGACATATTCCAGCGCGACCATCCACATGCGCCGCTGCCGCCAGCGAAACAACTTAGGTCCGTAACGCAGCAGCGTTTCCGAACCACCCTGCGCCCAGCGTAGCCGTTGCCGCCACAAACCGCGCAGCGTTTCCGGCATCAGAATCCAGCACAACGCGTTGGGTTCGTAACGGATTTCCCAATGCCGCATCTGCAAACGCCAGCTTACGTCGATGTCTTCGGTCACCATGTCGGTGTTCCAGTAGCCGACATCGTGCAGCGCTGCTTTGCGGAACGCGGAGATCACACCCGAGACGGTAAAGATGCGTCCATAGACGCGCTGCGCGCGCTTGATCAGGCCGATGATCGACGAGAACTCGCCCACTTGCAGCCGACCGAGCAATGTGGAGCGATTGCGGATGCGCGGATTACCGGTGACCGCACCCACACGTGGGCTTTCCAGCATGTGCATCACCAGCCAATGCGTGGCATAGGTATCGAGCAACGCATCGCCATCAACGCACACCAGAAAATCGCCCTTGGCGGCAAGTGCCGCTGCGCGCAAACCCGTGGCCTTGCCGCGATTGGTAGCCAGGTGCAATACGCGCAGTTCGGGTATTTCTTTCATCAACTGATCGAGCTTCTCGCCGGTATCGTCAGTGGAACCGTCGTTCACCGCGATGATCTCGAAGCATGGATAGGTCTGCTTCGCCAGCTGCAGCAGTGTTTCACGCACATGCTCACTTTCGTTGTGACACGGCACGATCAACGACACCAGCGGGTATGAAGGCAGCGCCGGCGGCTTTACGCGTGAAGGCTCCCTGCGTTCCCAACGAAAGAAGTAGATCAACCCGCCACTCATCCAGATCAGCGACATCGCCAACGGATAGAAGAAAGCGAACTCAAGCAACGTATGGAGCGTGTGGCTGTTCATCGTTATCGCTCCGGATAGGGATAGTCAGCGATGGAAATCGCCGGGCGAACCGCTTCGAGCTGCGGGTGATCCTGGATGAAATCGTCCGGGTAGTAGCCGAGATGACGCGCGCCTTCGATCTGCAGCAGACGGAAGCGTGCATCGATATCTTCATTCGTGATCGCTTGGCCCGTGCGCCAGTCGCGTGTAGCCAGCTCGAACAAGGTGCCATCCAGCGCATGTGGATCTGTAGCAGCCACACGAGCCACCAGCGTGCGATACCAGCTTTCCGTATCGTCGTGTTTGTCCAATTGCGGCATGGCCATCACCGCGGTGATGTCGTAGCCGGCGAGGAAAGCGGGAAGACTCTGCGCAAACCACGCTTCGGATTTCGGATCGATAATCGTGCGTGCGTAGATGTTTCGCGCAGTTTTTACCGACGGCCGCCAGCGGCGTACACGTGCGGTGAGTTCGTGCGTAAAATCGATCAGCGCGGCCGTGCGTTGTGCGGGCGATTTGTTCGACCATGGACCAAGCTGATCCGTGTCGCGAATGTAAGCGTCATCGGAGAACAGCAGCCCTGCCATGTCGCCATGCATGGCGAGATCTTCATACACATCGCCCACCCACTGCCGCACACGCGGGTCCCATGGTGCGAGGCGATAGTGATCACCGCCTGGCTTCGGCTCGCCGGCCAATGACGGCAGATTCGGCGCATCCGGGAAGCGGAAGGCCAGCACCGGCATCCACGCATACACACGCACCTGTGCACGCGTGCGCAATTGCCATGCAACACGCGAGTAGAGATCGGCCCGCATGGGTAGATGGCGGTTGGGGAAATACACCGCTTCGGCCACGCCATCGCCTTTAGGATCGGCGTACGCCTGCAGCCATACCTCGCTGGGATGCATGCGCTTGATGCGGTCGAGCAAGTGCGACAGATTCTTTTCCTGCTGCACCGGATCAGCGTCATAGACGTAATCGAGATCCACCTGCACGGCACGCACCGGATCGATGTGTGTGTGATGGCAGATCAGCCAGGCGAGCCGGTTGGCGCTGATGTTGCCGCTGACCAGGAGGCGCGGCAGCGTGTGATCATCCGGTGATACGGGAACGGCATCGTCCAGACTGAACGAAACGCTCATGCCTTCACTGGCTGCCACCTGCACCGCGATCTGGTTGTAAGCACCGTAGGGCCAAACGATGGCGCGCGGCCGATGTCCAGTTGCACGCTCGATTTCATCCGCGCTGTGGTGCAGATCCTGATGCAGGCGTGCCACGTACGCAGCGTTGCTTTCATAGCTGGCTGTGCGCTTGTCGTATTGCAGACTCACCACGGCAGGCAATTGGTTGCCCTGCGGATTAGCCGGAATGCCCGTATGCAAGTCCCAGGTGTGCGAGGCAAATTCCACTAGGCCGGAATGCTGCATTTCGCTCACCTGATCCCAGGTCAGGAAACAGTCGCGCGTGCAGGGGCCGCCGTTGTAAGGCATTTTCTGGCCGGCTGGCATGTCCATCCACGAACCGACCAAGGCGGCGACGGCCGGATAGTCGTAAGCACGCAACAAGGGATACACACGTGTGTAGAAGCTTTCCAATCCGTCGTCGAAGGTAAGCAGCACGGCATGCGTTGGCAGTGGCGTTCCCCCCTGACGCGCTTTGATCACCTGATCGAGGCTCACTACGTGGTAGCCGTTGGCCTTCAACCAATCGAAATGCGCAATCAGGTGATCTGTGCTGGTGGCGTCCGGATCGCGGTCGTCTTGCAAGCTGACGTCGTCGCGCACGTTGTGATAGGTAAGCACGATCAAGCCGGATTGATCCGGTACGAATTCGTTGGCGCGGACCAGTTGCGCAACGACGAAGAGAACGAAGGCGAGCAGCACGAAGCGCATCACTACTCTCCCCAATGCAAGGACACGTCCAGCACGACACGCTGTTCGTGTCGGCCGTCGTAGGGTTGCCAGTGCCAACTCACGCCCCAGCCCAAACGCAGGCCGGCGTGCACCTGGAAGATTTGCCCGTAGCGCGCACTGGCCATCCAGCCGGTGGCGTAGTTGCGTTCGGTGTAGCGGCCGACGGCGACGTCGAAACGTTCGCTCCATGTGCGGTCGTCGTATTGGTAGATCACGTTCTGCAGCGCACTGGTAAGTGCGTAGGAGCGATCCCAGGCCGGGTTGAAATACGGCCGATTCCTTTCGCTGTTGGTCGAGCCGCCGATTTCCACGCCGCCATCCAGCGTGAGATTAGGACCGGTATGCAAGCGCTGCACGAAATCGCCCAGCCAGCCCTTGCGTACGTTGCCATCGGTGAAGCGATCCCGATACACCGCCAGGCGTGCGGACGTGAGCTCGCTTGCACGCCACTGCACTGAACTGCCGAAGGTCTTGCCGGTGATGCCGTAACGCTGTGCGCGCAGAGGAACGTCCTGGCCTGCGCTGGCCCAGTCGGCAGCCACCGACCAGTGATCGCTGATCGCCCAGCTGGCACCTGCTTCAACGTCTGTGCGCCGTACGTAGTGGTCTACCGCGGGTAGCGCCTGCACGTAGAAGTCGAGGTTCGTCAGATAGCCGCGAATGCCCAAGCCGGCGCGGTTTCTCTCCACGTGGCCTTCTGGCAATGCAGCGGATGCTGCACGCGCCAGCGCAACAACGCGCCAGTGATCGTCGATCAACGGACTGGCCAAGGTCGCCTGCGTTTCCTGGTCGCGATCGCCGTAGTCGGGACTGTTGCCCCAGCCGTTGTCGTGCGTGAGATCGAATTGCCAGCCGCGCTGCCGGTCCCATGCAGTCAGTGCATCGCGCACGCGACCGCTGCGGCCAGCTTGCTGCTGTGCTTGATTGAGTGCCGCTTGCGTACCGGCGTAGTCGTGCATGGCACTTGCCACGTCGGCGTCGTCCAGATTGGCAGCCGCATCGTGTTCGTCTTCGAGCGTGTCGGCGATTTTCAAGGTTTCTGCGGCACGCTGAGGCCAGCCGCGCGCGAGTTCTGTCATCGCCAATTGCCGGCGCAAATCCGCATTACCGGGCGCCTCGGCGCACATGGCGACAAGGCGCTGATAGGCGCTCTGCAGCTCGCCGGCGTCTTGATGCAATTGGATGTCCGTACTGTCGGCATCGACCTTGCCCGGGTCCTGCTCAGCACTAGGAACGCCAGGCGGATCCAGCCAGCGCGGTTCACCTGCAGCCAGCTTGTCGATCGTGGCGAGCGCTTCGCGCGTGCGGCCTGCATCAAAATAGGCAGAAGCCAGGCTGATATGTGGATCGACTTCGCCCGGTGGATACGGGCCTGGATCTTGACGAATGCTGTCCTCGTACAGCGCAATCGCTTCACGCGGCTGATGCTGCTGCACCAACGCATCGGCCGCTGCACGCTCCACATAGGGCGGCAATTGCACACCTTGCTGCTTCAATTGTGCGTATGCGGATATCGCTTCCTGCGCGCGATCGCCCTGATCCAACGCCACCAACTGATCCAACTGTGCGCGCGTGCGAACATCTGCCGGGGCATGGGGATCGTCTGCGATG
Organism: Dyella acidisoli; assembly: GCF_030160295.1. Taxonomy (GTDB): domain Bacteria; phylum Pseudomonadota; class Gammaproteobacteria; order Xanthomonadales; family Rhodanobacteraceae; genus Dyella_B; species Dyella_B acidisoli. The sequence continues at coordinate 50,390 of NZ_BSOB01000061.1, read as the reverse complement.
CGCTGGATATCGGCAGTGGCTTTGTCGTCATCCGCGTAGGGATGCGTGGCATCCGCGGGTATGCCCCTGGCCCAGCGCACTTCATGCGAAGCGAAGTCAGCCTGTAGCTTTTCGCGCTCGACCGGGGTGAGTGACGGGGAAAGTTGCGCAGCCAGTTCCCTGGCACGCGCGGCGCCGCCCAATTCCGACAGCAGTTGGATGGCCAGCAACTGTGCGTTGCGATCGTTCGGCCAATGCGCCAGCACTTCCTGGCAATGCGCCAACGCTTCCACGCGACGCCCCGTGGATTGCTCGGTACGGGCCTGGATCAGCAAGGCGTCGTGATCGGGCGTGCTTTGCGCGACCGCCACTTCGCACGCCGTGCATAACGTCAGCGTGATCATCACCGCCAACGTCGCACGCTGCAGCGTCGCTGCTCGCGTTGCGGATGCCATGTTCATGTGCACGCACTTACCCATCGCCAGTGCCGCTCCCCGCGTCTGACGTGACATCAACAAGTTCGGTGAAGCCGTTAGTCCCCCTGCTCCGTCGAACACCCTTGACTCGGGAGAAGTAACGCAAGATTCAAGCCACTGGGTGGAGATGGCCTGTGTTTGGAATGGCGTGCACGAAGACGCCAGCAGAGGGCGTAAAAATTACGCACAACCTATTGTTTTATCTACAAATAATAATGGTGGTAATACAATTTCAGTATTGTGAAGACCACGTTCACAATGTGACGAAAATCACATTCAATGACGAGACGGACGACTGTTTATGTCACTTTCGCCCCTAGAGGCTGGTTGGGACTGCTACTTGGCTGACGTCGAGCGCAACCCGAACAGGATCAACAGCACCGCTCCCACTGTGATGCCGCAATCGGCCACATTGAACGTTGGGTAGTACCACTCGTGGTAGTAGACCTGGATGAAGTCGGTCACCTGTGATGCATGCAGGCGGTCGATCAGGTTGCCCAGTGCACCGCCGATCACCAGCGACAACGGCAAGGCTGTGCGCCACTCGCGCCGCGCCGTGCGCGTGAGCCACACCACCATCGCGGCGGTAATCGCCACTGCCAGCACAACAAAGAACCAGCGCTGCCAGCCGTTGCTCTGCGCCAGGAAGCTGAAGGCGGCGCCCGTGTTGAAGGCGAGGTTCCAGTTGAGGAAACCGGGGATCACCACGTGCGGCATGCCCGGCGGCTGCAGTGCGGTGAGCGCCCACCACTTAGTGAGCTGGTCGAGGACGATCGTCAGCGCGGAGAGTAGCAGCCAGGGGAGTGCGTTGGGTTTGGGGTGCATGGTGTTCCTTCTCTATCTTTTCTCCCTCTCCCCTCCGGGGAGAGGGCTGGGGTGAGGGGACAACCTTGCGGAATGTTGTATGGGGGTTGAGGTGCAAACCCCAACAGTACCGCGCGATGAGGCATCAATGTATTGGGGTTTACACCCCAACCTACACGCTTGGATGAAGGCTACGGCAAGCCTTACCCCCTCACCCTACCCTCTCCCCGAAGGGGAGAGGGTTCAAATCGCGCAAGATCAGAACCACTGGCGATGTTCGCCCGGCCCTTCCACGTTGCTCACGCAGCGGCTGCAGATCTCCGGGTGCGCTGGATTACTACCGACATCCTCACGACGATGCCAGCAGCGGATGCACTTGGCCGCATCGCTTACGCTGGCAGCCACGTACACCTCTCCACCACCTTCGAATTGCAACGCAGTGGCATCCGACGGACGCGGTTGCAGCGGTGCAAAGCTCAGCTCCGAGGTGATGAAGAAGAAGCGCAGTTCATCCGCAGTGGATGCATAGCGCTCAGTCGTTGCCGGATCAGCATGCAGCACCAATTTCGCTTCCAGCGCGGCACCGATCTTTTCCGCCTTGCGCATGTCTTCCAACACGCGCGATGCGGTGTCGCGCATCGCAAGCAGATCAGCCCAGTAACGTCGCTGCTCCGGCGAGCTTTGCGTGTTCACCAGCCCGTCGTACCAGGTTTCGAACAGCACACTTTCGCCGCGCCCAGCCGGCATGTGCTGCCAGATTTCCTCGGCGGTGAAGCTCAAAATCGGCGCCAACCAGCGCACCAGCGCCTCCAGAATGCGGTACATCGCACTCTGCGCGCTGCGCCGGCCGAGGCTTTCGGTCGGCATGGTGTACAGGCGATCCTTGGTGATGTCGAGGTACAGCGCGCCCATCTCGTTGGTGCAGAAGTTCTGCACGCGCTGCACGATCTCGGGGAAGTCGTAGCGCTCGTAGGCAGCGACAACCGCTTGCTGTAGTTCGTAGGCTTGGCCTATCGCCCATTGATCAAGCAACAAGCTCTGTTCGACCGGCACTAAATGCTTGGTTGGATCGAAGCCATCCAGATTGCCGAGCAGGAAGCGCGCGGTGTTGCGGATGCGGCGATACATATCCGACACACGCTTGAGGATTTCCTCTGACAAGGACATCTCATAGCGATAATCGGTCGATGCCACCCACAGCCGCAGGATGTCTGCGCCCAGGCGGTTCATGATGTCCTGCGGCTCGATACCGTTGCCCAGCGACTTGGACATCTTGCGACCCTGCGCATCGACGGTGAAGCCGTGCGTCAGCAACTGCTTGTAGGGCGGCTTGCCGTCGAGCATGGCGGCGGTGAGCAGCGAGGAATGGAACCAGCCACGATGCTGGTCGGAACCTTCCAGATAAAGATCGGCTGGGAAACGCAGCACATCCGCGTGCGAGCCGCGCAGCACATGCCAGTGCGTGGTGCCGGAATCGAACCATACGTCCAGCGTGTCGCGGTTCTTCTCGTAATGCTCGGCATCCGCGCCGAGGAGTTCGGCCGGGTCCAGGCTTTGCCACGCTTCGATGCCGTGCTGCTCAACACGCTTGGCAACTTCCTCCAGCAACTCCGGCGTGCGCGGATGCAATTCGCCGCTTTCGCGATGCACGAAGAACGCCATCGGCACACCCCATTGGCGCTGACGCGACAGCGTCCAGTCCGGGCGATCGGCGATCATGTTGTGCAGGCGCTGCTTGCCCCAAGCAGGGAAGAACTGCGTGGCTTCCACGCCATCCAGTGCGGTTTCGCGCAACGTCTTGCCGCCGTCCTTCGGCGTGATATCCATGCCGGCGAACCACTGCGAAGTGGCGCGATAGATGATCGGCGACTTGTGGCGCCAGCAATGCATGTAGCTATGCGGGTATTTGTTCTGGTGCAGCAGCGAACCGGCCTGATCCAACGCCTCAGCGATTTTCGGGTTGGCCTTCCACAAGAACATGCCGCCGAACAGCGGTAGCCAGGAAGCGTAGACGCCGTTACCCATCACCGGGTTGAGGATGTCGGCATCTTTCATGCCGTAGGCTTTGCACGACTGGAAGTCTTCCACGCCGTACGCAGGCGCAGAGTGCACGATGCCGGTACCGGTATCCAGCGTCACATAATCACCAAAATAGACCGGCGAAAGACGCGCATAACCGGGATCGACCGCATACAGCGGATGACGGAATTTCAGATCGCCCAGTTCATGGCCTTCCACCGAAGCCACGATGTGCCCTTCCACGCCGTACGTCTTCAAGCACTCTTCGACGCGGTCGGTGGCGAGGATCAGCAAACCCTTGGCCGTATCGACCAGGCTGTAGCTGAATTCCGGATGCAAGTTGAGCGCTTGGTTGGCGGGAATCGTCCAGGGCGTAGTGGTCCAGATCACGATCTGGCCGTTTGGCTTGGGCAATTTCTCCAGACCGAACGCCTTGGCCACCGCAGCGGGATCGTCGAACGCAAATCCGACGTCGATGGCGATATCGGTCTTGTCCTCGTATTCCACTTCCGCTTCGGCCAACGCGGAGCCACAGTCGAAGCACCAGTTGACCGGTTTCAGACCGCGATAGATATAGCCCTTGCGCAGCAACTCGGCGAGCGCACGGATTTCGCCGGCTTCGTTCTGCGGCGCCATGGTGAGGTAAGGACGATCCCACTCACCGAGCACACCCAGGCGCTTGAAGTCGCCCTTCTGCTTCGCAATCTGCTCGCTCGCATAAGCGCGCGCCTTGCTCATCACCTCGCTGGTGGGCAGGTTTTTGCCGAACTGTTTTTCGATCTGGATTTCGATCGGCATGCCGTGGCAATCCCAGCCCGGCACATAAGGCGCGTGATAGCCGGCCAACAGCTTGGACTTCACCACCACGTCCTTGAGGATCTTGTTGATCGCGTGGCCCAGATGGATGGCGCCGTTCGCATACGGCGGACCGTCGTGCAGCACGAACATCGGGCGGCCGGCTGTCTTGGCCTGGATTTGCGCGTAACGGTTTACCTTTTCCCATTCAGCCAGCCAGCCCGGCTCGCGCTTGGGCAGGTCGCCGCGCATCGAGAAGGTGGTCTGCGGCAGGTTGATGGTGCTTTTGTAGTCCTGGGTCATCGCTCGGGTGCCGTGTCTTAACGGGGGTTCCGCTTCGATGCCCGTAAGGGGGAACCGAAGCCTCGTGCTATCTGCTCGCCGCGCGGCGGCAAGCGCACGCGCTTCGGCGAGTGCTCGTCAAATAATAATGATCGTCGCGGCGGCTGCCGTCGGCGGGATCTGCAAGCTGGACATGATGCTGCTCATGATGCGGCCTGGTTTGCGTCGATCAATACGGGGTTCATGCCCAGGATCTCCCGGGCCGAACGCGCATCATGCCGTATTTGCTGCTTCAATGCGTCGAGTTCGTTGAATTTCATCTCATCGCGCAACTTGGCTACGAACTCCACCGCCATGCGCTGGCCGTAGAGATCGCCCTCGAAATCGAACAGGTGCACTTCCAGCAGCGGCTCGGCCACTTCGTTGACGGTGGGCCGCGTTCCCAGGCTGGCCACGCCCGGCCAACTGCACTCGCTCTCGCCCAGCCCCACGCGCACGGCGAAGATGCCGTGCACCGGGGTCACGCGGTCGCGCAGGTGGATATTGGCAGTGGGAAAGCCGAGGTCACGGCCAAGCTGGTTGCCATATTCCACCTTGCCCTCGATCACGAAAGGGCGGCCGAGCAGCGGCGAGACGGCGCCGAAATTGCCCGCTGCCAGCAACGCTCGCACGCGGCTTGCCGAAACGCGCTCGCCATCCAGCAGCACGGCCGGCATGGTGTGTGCAGAGAAACCGCGTTCCTTGCCGATGCGTTCCAGCATGGCCACGTCGCCAGCGCGCTTGTGGCCGAAGCGGAAATCCGCACCCACCCACACTTCGCGCACGTTGAGCCGATCGATCAGCACGCGCTGTACGAAATCCTCCGGCGACATCGCCGTCAACGCCTGGTTGAAACGCAGCAGCAGCGTGTGTTCCATGCCGGCGGCGGCGAAACCCAGCAGTTTTTCGCGTACGCTGGACAGGCGGGGCACTGGTTCCTTCGAGAAATACGCTCGCGGCAGCGGCTCGAAGCTCACCACGATCGGCGTGCAGCCGAGCGCCTGCGCACGCTGGCGCACTTCGCTGAGCAACGCTTGGTGGCCGCGGTGCAGGCCATCGAAAGCGCCGACTGCAACCACACTACCGCCGGGGGCCAGGCACGGCCCCGCGACGTCCCGGGACAGTTTTATCATCCGACCAGTATAGCGTTCAGTCATGTTGCAAATCGCGCAGACGAAAGCCGCTGGCAAACAACACCGCGACATAGGTCGCGCCACCTGCGCCGACCAGCAAGGCCAGTCGCCAGACGCGTCCGATCACCTGCAGTTGCGTCCAGTCCGGCCAATACCAGCGACCTAGTAGCAGCACGCCTACCATCGCTGCGCAGGCCAGCGCCAACCTAGTCAGATGACGCCCCCAGCCCGGCTGACGCTGATAGATATCTGCCCGTATCAACCAGCGCCAAAGCAACAGCACGTTGATATAGCTCGCCACCGCACTTGCCATGCCCAATGCGAGGTGCAGACCAGGGACTTTGGACAAACCATCCAGCAACGGCCCGGCCTTCAATTCAGACGGAGCCCACAGCGCGTAAAGCACAAGTAGGAACACGCCGTTGAGGAGCATGTTAGAAAGCAGCGACGCGACGCCGGCACGCACCGGCGTGCGCGTGTCCTTGCGCGCGTAGAACGCAGGCAGCAGCACCTTCACTTGTGCATAAGCCGGCACGCCGAAGCTCAAGGCCGTCACCGATAACGTCGCCATACGCGTGTCGAACGGGCGGAACTGGCCGTTCTGGAACAGCGTGGCAACCAATGGTTCGGCCAGCAGCATCAGGCCGAACATCGCCGGCACGGCAATCAACAGCGTCGTGCGCAATCCCCAATCCAGCGCTTTGGAAAAACCCTCGTGATCGGTCGCTACGTGATGACGCGACAGCGAAGGCAGAATCACCGTACCCAACGCCACGCCGAACACGCCTAGCGGCAATTCCAGAAAACGATCAGCCTGCGACAACCACGTCTGCGAACCGGAAATCAGCAGCGAAGCGATCACCGTATCGAACAACAGGTTGATCTGCGACACCGACGAGCCGAACAGCGTCGGCACCATCTGCCGCATGATCCGCCTCACCTGCGGATGCTCCCAACCCCAGCGCGGCCACGTCAGCAAATCGAGGCCGCGTAGCGCGGGGAGCTGGAACAACACCTGCAGCACGCCTGCGGCAAGCACCGCCCAACCCAACGCCAGGATCGGCGTCTGCAACCGCCGCGACAGCCACCACGTGCCAGCGATCATGCACAGGTTGAGAATCACCGGCGTCAGCGCCGGCAAGCCGAAGCGATGGAAGCTGTTGAGCGCGCCGCCCGCAAGCGCGGTCAGTGAGACGAAAAGCAGGAACGGAAACGTGAGCCGTAACAGCTCCACCGTCAACGTGAACTTGTGTGGTTCCTCCACCGCTCCGGGCGTGAACACGGTTGCGACTTGCGGAGCGAACAGCACGCACAGCGCTGTCACCACGAGCAGTACGCCGCCGAGCGTACCGGCCACCCGCGACATCAGCTCTTTCAGCTCGGCGTGGCTGTTCTTCTCCTTCACTTCCATAAACACCGGCACGAAGGCGGTGGAGAACGAACCCTCCGCGAACATGCGGCGCATGAAGTTGGGAATGCGGAACGCTACCCAGAATGCGTCGGTAGCCACGTTGGCACCGAACACATGGCTGATCGAAATATCCCTGAGCAGCCCGAGCACACGCGAAACCATGGTCATGCTGCTAAAGGAAAGCAGCCCGCGTAACATGCTGGGGGATTTCATGCGGGGGCGAGGTCCTAAGCTTTGCTCCCTCTCCCCTCCGGGAAAGGGCCGGGGTGAGAGGCCAATCTTGCCAAGATGTTGATGTTACTGGCGCACCTTATGGATGCACGAGACCTCCTCGCAAGATTGGCCCCCTCACCCCAACCCTCTCCCCCCGGAGGGGAGAGGAACCAAGCAGCGGCCCTTAACCGCTTGACCCATCGGCAAATTACCGACATAATTAACGCCTTTTTCCAGCCCAAGCATTCACTTCGGAGTTCCTACCTTGGCTAACATCAAGTCCGCGAAGAAGCGCGCGCGCCAGTCTGAGCAGCGCCGCCTGCGCAACATCAGTGCCCGTTCCATGGTCCGCACCGCCCTGCGCAAGGTCGTCAAGGCTATCGAGGCCAAGGACAAGGCTGCTGCTGTAGCCGCCTTCGCCGTTGCCCAGCCGGTGATGGATCGCTACGCCGCTCGCGGCCTGATCCATAAGAACAAGGCCGCTCGCCACAAGAGCCGCCTGAACGCGAAGATTCACGAGCTGGCCTAAGGCCTGGCAAATTTAGGGTTGGTGGAAAAGCCGGCGGAAACGCCGGCTTTTTCGTGCCTGGATTTCCCACCCCCAAGAGGAGTGGGAGGCCGCCGGAAACGCCGGCTTTTTCGTGCCTGAATTTCCCACTCCCAAGAGGAGTGGGAGGCCGCCGGAAACGCCGGCTTTTTCGTTTCTCCCTCTCCCCTTCGGGGAGAGGGCTGGGATGAGGGGGCAATCTTGCCTCGTTGCTAGCTCTTAGCACGTCCCTGTTAAACATTGACTCGAGGTTGGCCCCTCACCCCAACCCTCTCCCCGAAGGGGAGAGGGAGAAGAAGGCAGCAAGCTGCGTTTTCATCGCCCGCACTTCATCAACGCTGCTCTGCTCGATATCCGGCGCCAAATCCAACAACGCCGGATTGAGATAACGCATCGCCGAATGCAGCACGGCACGTGCCGAACCGTGAAAATCGTGGGCCTGCGTACGTTTCGCCACTTCAGCCAGATTGGCAGAACGAATGCCCGCGCCAGCCATCACCACGATCCGCTCGCCCGCCTGCTTCACCAGATCAGCAATGACCGAAGCGCCAGCCAGTGCATTCGCCGCGCCACCCGAGGTAAGCACGCGTTCGCAACCCAGCGCAATGATGTCTTCCAGTGAACGGCTCAAATCCGCACTGGCATCGATCGCACGATGAAACGTCACGCCGAGTTTGCCAGCTGCGCTCACCAGCTCGCGGCAACGCGAATCAACATGACCGTCCGCATCCAGCGCGCCGATCACCACACCATCACAGCCCACACGCGCGCAGGCTTCCACGTCGCGCAGCATGATCTCGAACTCAGCATCGCCGTAGAGAAAATCGCCGCCGCGCGGACGGATCAACACATACACTGGAATACGCACGCGATCGCGCACCAAGGCCAGCGTTCCGTACGAAGGCGTGATGCCACCTTCGGCGAGGCTGCCACAGAGTTCCACGCGATCAGCGCCGCCTTCCTGCGCGGCCAAGGCCGACGCCAGCGAGCCGGCCGCAATTTCAAGCAAAGGTTGTCGAGACATCAGGAGTACGTCGTCTGGTAAACGCTGGGCGAAGCTAACAGACGATCTTGCTGCTGCACGTCGCACACCGCATAGGTGAAGCCTTTCTGGATGGCATAGGCGCCACATTCGCCATCGCGCCGCAAGGCAAGAAAGCCTACCTGCAATTCTTTCGCCGCATCCGGGCGCTTTTTCACGATACGCCGTACGGCTTCTTCGCAGGCCTCTTGCGGACTGCGGCCCTGACGCATCAGTTCCACTACCAGGAAGCTGCCGGCGTTACGGATCACTTCCTCGCCAACGCCCGTCGACGTCGCCCCGCCCACTTCGTTATCGACGTACAAACCCGCGCCAATGATCGGGCTATCACCCACGCGCCCGCGTAGCTTCCACGCCATGCCGCTAGTGGTGCAGGCACCGGCAAGATGTCCGTTCGCGTCGACGGCCAGCATGCCGATGGTGTCGTGGTTGTTCTTGCCGCCGGGCAGCCCCAGGTTTTGCACGCTGCGGTGATAATCGATGTTCTCGCTGTTGGCCACCGGCTTGTACTTGGCCTGCTTAAGCCATTCGTGCCACGCCTTTTCTGATTCGGGCGTAAGCAGATCTTCTTTCTTGAAGCCTTGCTGCAAGGCAAATTCCAAAGCACCGTCGCCGACCAGCAGCACGTGCGGCGTGTTCTCCATCACCTTGCGCGCCACGTTGATCGGGTGGCCGATATGTTCAAGTGCCGCCACCGCACCACAGCGGCCGTCGCCATCCATGATGCTGGCGTCCAACGTCACGTGGCCGTCTCGATCGGGATAACCCGCACGACCGACGCTGTGATTGTGCAGATCCGACTCGGGCACCATCACGCCTTTTTCCACAGCATCCAGCGGTTTGCCGCCTTTGCCGAGCACCGCCCATGCCGCCTGATTGGCGGGGATGCCGAAGTCCCAGGTGGAGACGACGCGTGCGCCGACGTTGCCGGGAACAGAGCCGGCCAGCGTTGCGGCAGAACGAGAGAGGCGTGGTAGGGCCAGCGCGGAGGTGGCGAGGAGAGTTGCCTTGAGGAAGTCGCGGCGGTCGGTCATAGGTGTCTCGAATTCATGGACATCGCATCATGAAGGATAAAGGGCCTGCATACATGTCGCACAGGTTGTGTTTTCCTGAGCATCATTCCGGCGAAGGCCGGAATCCGCCTCAAATCGTGCGTAGTACACAAATTTACAGGATGAGTGCTTCGCACAACGTCATTGAAACTGGATTCCGCCCTTCGCCGGAATGACGCTGAGGCAAAAGAATGGCCGTCTGCAAGATCCACCCCTCACCCCAACCCTCTCCCCTGAGGGGAGAGGGAGTGCAATACGCGCTGCCATGCCCAATCCCAAGCAATACGCTCCTGCTCCAGCCGCACCTGCTTGTATTCGCCTTCGCGTAACCCGCGATACAACCGTTGCTCCACTTCCGAGAGATGCGAAAGCTCCATCGCCGGATGCGGCTTGTCTTCCCTGCCCCACAACGACTTGAACGCCAACAATGTTTCTTCATCCATCATCAGCGAACGCGTCTGCGGCAAGTAACCACGCAGCCTGCTGAGAATGGCCAAACCGTGCGTATCGATATCGCCCCAGTAGTACACCGGCAGTTGCGCCAGCCATGGCAGTGCGGCGAGCGCCTCCACCGCATAGCCACGATGCATGAATACCAACGTGCCGGACAGCTCTTCGCAGGCGAGGCCGGTCACGAGGTTTTCGACGATTAACACCTGGCGCACCGGCAGATTCAAGGCAATGAACTCGCTCGCTGGAGCCTCGATATCAGACAAACCACCGCATGCCGCACGCAGTGTTGGATCAAGTAATCGCATTCGCAAACGATCCGGTGCGGCACGCAGGCCGGTGATCGCGTAGAAATCGCCTTGCGTCTCCAAACCTTGCAACGTACCGACCCACGCCGCCACGATCGCGCGGCGCGATTCGATCCATTTGCTGTCGATACCTGGAACCGGCAACTGACGCGGAAAAAAGCCAGATGCAGGATGCTGTCGTAACCATTCCACCACGCTGCACAACCGCTGGAATTCCGCATCGTCGAGATCGGCCAGCAGGTCGAAATGGCGCGCAAGCTCGGCATGCCAGGCGGCATCTACCTTCCACGCCGACAAGGTGTCGAAGCGCTGTCTGGCCTGCGACCAACGCGCAGCTTCGCCCAGTTCGGCGGCCACTGCATCCGGAGTTGCGAATTGCCACGCACAAGGAATGCTTTGTTCGCCCACACGCGACCAAGTGCGCACTTCGAAGCGCACTATGCCAGGGCCACCACTTGATACGTCACGCCACTGCACCAGCCAGGCATCAAAGCGCGTCCAATCGGCCAATACTTTCGCTTCGGTCGGGGGCTCCATGCTCAATGACAGCGGCCACTCTCCCTCACCCAACAGCCAATGGCGACGCTGATTCTGCCAGCGCGCCTGCAGACGCCTGCGCAGCTCTTCAGGCGCCCGCATCGGCTTGACGTGCTTTTTCGGGCAAGGCCAGCCGCTTTTTCTGTTCGTCGTACTCGATCAGCAGCACGCCCGAATCATGGCGCCCCGAAATGTCGACGAAGCACGCGCCACCAATGAAGGGCTCCAGCGTCATCACCGATTTCAAAGGTGTCGCTACCACCATCTGGAAGCCAAAGTTCTCGAAGATATTCATCGCCAGCGCGGTGAATTCGTTATCAGCCTTGTCGAAGGCTTCGTCAAGCACAACGGGTGCGTAGCGAGGCAAATGGCCATCATCGCCACCAAGCTGATAGCGCAGCGCAGCGGCAAGGCACGTAGTAGCCAACTTCTGGCGCTGACCACCGGATTTGCCGGCACCGCTGCGATAGACCTCCACCGTATCCTTCGTGTTGGCATCTTTTTCTACGCCCACGAACTCCACATGCTGACGCACGTCCAGCACCTGCTCGCGCCAGCGTCTGTGTTCGGGATCGTCGGCGGCGAGTTTGGTTACCAGTTGGCGTAACACGGCGAACTGCGCTTCGGCGCGCTCACGGTCTTCGGTCTGGTGGTGCGACAGCACTTCGCGCAATTGCTGCTGGAACTCGCGCACTTCCGGCAAGTTGCGGTCGGTGAGGTCGATCTGCAGCAGAGTGCCGCGGTTGAACGGCACGCGCTCCAGGCTTTCGTTGACCTCGTCCATGCGTTGGCCGATCGACTTGCGCGCCTCGGTCATGTGTTTCTGCAGCACCAGCAAGTTTTGCTTACTTTGACTTTGCAGCAGCTCGAAGAAACGCGCTTCGTGCTTGGGCAGGCCATCCAGCTCCAGGCGGCGCAGGCGCGAGAGGAAGCCTTCCACCGAATCCATATGGGGTGTGAAGTCGGCACTGTCTTGCGGCCACTTGCGGCAGAACGTACGGAAGCATTCCTCGATGGCCTGCACCAGTGCGTTGTCTTGCGTCGCATGGTCAGTCAGCGCCAGGTTCAAGCCATCCTTGACCTGATTGATCTGGCGATCGAGGTTGTCCAGCATCAGCGGTGGATGCGGCAAGCGCACCATCAAAGCTTCCGATTGCACGGGCGAAAGCGACATGGCGTTGGCAAGCGGCAAGCAGGACTCTCGTTGCTTTGCAAAACTGTTGCGCTCTCTTTCCAATGAGAGGCGCTCGGCCTTGGCATCGTCCAGATTCTTGGCCACACGCTCGCGCACACTGCGCTCGGTATCGAGCTGCCGCATGATCTCCTGCAGCGTGGTGTCACCCGCGCGCAATTGCTGCAACTGGTTTTCGATGTCACCCAGACGGCGCAGCTTGGGCGCTACGTCGATCTCTTCCCATTCCAGATTCGCCAGCTGCGAAGCGGCAATGCGCCGTTCGCCATCGGCATCGCGCTCGGCTTTAAGCTTGTCCAGTTCGGAAGACGTCTGCGCAATCGCCTGTGCTAGCTCCTGCCCTTCGCGCTCGAACAGTGCAAGCTTGTCGCGGTTGTCGAAACCAAGTATCCAGTTGCGGCGATCGTCTACCGCGCGGCGGTCGTCCTTTTCGTGACGATCTCCGCTGTGCTTGACCAAGCCTTCGCGTGTGATGGCGCGATCGGCATTGCGCAAAGCCGCCGGCGTATCCACACAGGCATAGTCGAAGCGCCGCGTCAGTTCGTTGGTCAGCCAATCGCGATGCGCGTGATCGCGAATATCCAGCCGATGCACCAGCGAGCGCGATTCCAGCGCACGATTGCCCAGCGCATCGACGCGACCCACTCGGTAATACACGAGCTTGCCACCCAGATGCGTCTTGTTGACCCAGTTGGAAACTTCAGCGTAATGCCTCTCGTCTACCAGCAGCGATAGCGCAAAGCCGTGCAGCACGCGCTCGATGGCGCCGCGCCACGCTGCGTGCTCGGTTTTGACTTGCAGCAATTCGCCCACGAAAGGCAGCGTGTTCTCGGACCAGCCCAGTTCGCTGCACAAGCGCGCGCGCATCGCCTGGATCGGCGCGGGGATGCTGGAAGGATTGCGCTTGAGCGCTTCGATTTCCGCACGCACGGCGCTGAAGCGCTGGCTGGCCTGATCACGCTCGCGCTTGAACGCATCCATGCGTTCTTCCAGATTGGCAGCGCGGTCGCGAGCGCCATCCAGCAATTCACGCGAGCGGCCAACCAGTTCGGCAAAACCTTGCGCGGTCGAAGGTACGCTCCACTCAAGCTCGCTGCAGGCCTTTTCCGCTTTGTCGCGGCGCTTCATGCGCTCGTCGCGTTCTCGCGACACCTGCTCGTGTTCGCGCTCGAGCTGATCGATCAGATCGCCACCTTGTTCGCGACGCTGCTGTTCCAGATCGGCGAGGCGGCGATCATGGTTTTCCAGCGTTTGGCGGCGCTGCGCGATTTCGCCCTCCAGCGCCACATCGCGCACCTTCAGTTCGGCCAGGCGCTCGTCAAGCAGCACCAGGCGGCGCTGCTCGCGCCAGGTGTCCACGCACACATGCAGCTCACGCAAGGCGCTGGTTTCACGTCGCAACGCCAGCAGGGTTTCGTGCGCAGTGCGTGCAGGCACCAACGTATCGACCTGTTCGCGCGCGATCACCACGGCCTTGTGCGCGGCATCCAGCTCGCCGAAATCAGTGACCAATCGGTTCGCTGCCCCGAAGGTTTCCGGCTCGTCCAGCATGAAACCACGCAGGAAGGTGTTGAGATCGCCCAAATTTTTGGCCGACTGCGTCTTATGCAGCAGTTTGAGCGCCATTTCGTTGTGGATGCCGAGCAGGCGGCGGAAGCGCTCGGCGTAGCCGGCGAAGGTGTCGAAATGATGCACGTCTTCGCCAAGGCGTGCCTTGAGCTTGCGCAGGTCGAGATCGAAGCCTTGCAGCTCCTTCGCAACGTCGAATGCACGCTCGCACACCATGTAATGCTTTTTCACATCTGCCGCGGCCGAGCTGTTGCCGGCGACCCAGAACAGTCGGATCAGGCTGACTGTTTCGCCCGTCGCGTTGCGGTATTCCAAGACCAGTGCAGACCAGGTGCTGCCCTTGCGCAAATACTGCGTGGCGATCTCGCCAGATTCGCCATCGTGCTGATCGGCCCATGCACCACGCACGTAGGAAACCAGATTGCGGTCGCGCCCGCTGCGTTCGGCTTCGCGCGCGGCGGCATTGAAGTCGACCAGGTTAGGCGGCACTAGAAGGGCCGACATCGCATCGAGCAAGGTGGATTTGCCCGAACCCGAGCGGCCCACGAATAGAAAACCGCGCTCGGCGATGGGTACATCAGTCAGGCCGCTGAAAGTGCCCCAGTTGAACACTTGTAGACGACGCATGCGGAACTGCTCGTCGCGCGGATCGGGCAAGTCGGACATGAACAGCGTGGGCGTCGTATCGTGCTTGGCCTGTTTGCGCGCCGCTTTGGGCTTAGCGTTCATCTGCAACCCCTTCCGTGACTTCGTCTGCTTCGCGCAGCTGACGGTATATCTGCGCCAGCGCCTGTACATCCTCGGCGGAGAACAGCAGCTTCAGCGCAGGCGAAACTTCGTAGCGATCCTCGCTGCCGCGCAGCTTGGTGAGCACGTGACTTTCCTTCAGCTTGACGATGGCGGCCGTGACACGCTTATTGAAGCCGGCGCGATCCGTGGAGACGTTTTTTTCGTAAACCGACAAGGCATCCATCAGCACGGCTTCCTCGACCACGGCGCGGTGACCTTGCGCATCGGCTTCGGCCAGTTGCTGACGCAGATGCAGCAGCAGCGCCGATTCGATGAATGTAAGCGGCGCAGAACGCAGTAGCACCGGTGTTTCCAGTTCGCCCGTTTCGGCCTGGCGCGTGAAAGCCACGCCGGCATCGCGATCGATCACCAGTTCCAGAAACAAATCGTTGAGATGCGAGCGCAGCTTCGATTCATAGCGCAGCACGGCCGGCCATAGCTGGCTATGCCGTCCCTGATCCACGCTAGGGCCGCTCAACAGCTGGCAGAGCACGCGCCTTGCATCCAACGGCAACGTGCCGGTGTCGCCTTCGAATAAGGTGCTGTCCCGCGAAGGCTTCTGTTCCGGCTCGACGGGAAACGTTTCGTCTTCAAGCAAATTCATGACGTTTCTTTCTCAAAAACCATACCAGAGGGATGCGTGCATGACGCCAATGGCCATCGCCGCCTTTCCAGCTCACGGCTTCGTGTTCGTTGTTGGCGATCACGCCGTGACGCGTCGCCAGCGAGAGATAGCCCACCACACTGCCCAACCCCTGTTCGGCCGGATTGCGATCCAGCACCTGGGCAATGGAAAGCTGATCGTGCTCGGCCAGCAACTCATGCAGACTTCGGCGCAGGCTGCGGAAATCGATCTCCGATTGCGCTACCAGCTCGCTCACGCTGTCCAGCGAAATCGCCGCACCTTCACTGCGCACGATGCTGCCGTTGACCTGAGCGTTGCGCGGATCGTGCAGCCGCCACTGCGATAGCGATCGCAGACGGCTGGTGGTGAGTTGCAGCGTATATGGCGTGCGTTGGCGGGCACTGACCGAATCGCGCAGCTGCAAAGCTTCGGCCTGCGCCTGCTTGAGCAATTGATTGAGACGGCGTTGTTCCAGATATCCGCGGCTCTGTACGAAGCCGCGCAGGCTGCGCGCGAAATGCTGCAGCACTTCGTGCACGTTGCCACCTCGCTCCAACATCGTGCCGGTGAAGCTGCGCAGGAACTGCCGCTCGTGGCGCTGCAGTTTCTTGGCAAAGTTGCGCGCCAGCACGTTTTCCAACGCTGCATCGAGTTGTGCGCTCTGCTCCATATCGTTGAGCAGGTTCCAGAAGGCGTTGAAGCTGCGGCCGGCTTCGCTTTCGGCGATCACGTCGACGCCTTCGAACAGGCGATCGAGCACTTCGCCGCGCTCACCTTCGTCATCGATGATGCGTTCGCGGAATTCGCGGTTCAGGCGTTCGAAATCATCGCGGACGCGACGGAAATCCTCGGCCAGTTCGTCGGCGAGCTGGATCACTTCGCGAGTGCGTTCCAACGCGCGCTTGCCGTCCAGCGCGGCCACCTTGCCGGTGCTGACCCGCGCGATTTCCGCATCCAGCCGATCGCGCTCGGCATACAGCGCCTGCAGGCGCGTGGTGGGATCGGTTTCGGTCTGTTCGGCCAGTTGCACGAGTTGCTGGATCACCAGCGACAGGCGGCTTTCGGTGGCGATGGCGCGCGGCGTATCCAGGCTGCTGACGAAGCGGATTGCTTGAGCGGTTTGCGCGGAAAGTTCGTATTCCTCTTCGCTGGCGCCTTCAGGCAACCTGCGCTCCAGGAAACCTTTGGCGAGCCAGTCAGCGGCATAGGCCTGCGCGGTGCGCGGCAATTCGTGCGGCAGGTCGGAGGCGTTGATAGCGTCGAGATGCTGCTGCAGGCGCTCGAACAGGATGGATGCGCTGAGTGTGCGTTCGCCATCCATCAGGAGGGTTTGCAGCAGACCGATGATTTCCGGCGCGTGATCGGCAGCGAGCAGGCGCCAGAGTGCTTCTTCGCGCAGGCGGCGATAGGTGGCGATACGGGCTTGGAGCTTCATGCTTCCAACAACTCCCTCTCCCCTCCGGGGAGAGGGCGGGGGTGAGGGGTCACACTCGCCTTGAATTCCATCATCGCCCTGCTTGCCGCTTTTCCAAAGAACCGTAGTTATAACCTCTATCGCGAGGTTGGCCCCTCACCCTAACCCTCTCCCCGGAGGGGAGAGGGAACTGGTGCAAGGCTAGATCAAGACTCCCCGCGCAGCCGTACATCCCCCGGCAGCATATCTTTGCGCCCTTCATGCGCCTGATGTTGCGCCTCGAAGAAGCGCTGCACCTGCTGGCACACGGCCATGGTGTTCTCGCGCGCGATGGCGGAGACCAGGAACCATGGCTGAGTCCAGCCCAGACGCTTGACGACGTCTTCCGCCACTGCCTGGCGCTCGTCTTCCGGCAGCACGTCAGCTTTGTTCAGCACCAGCCAGCGCGTACGCTGCAGCAATTCTGGATCGAACTGCTGCAGTTCGTGTTCGATGGTGTGCACCTGGTCAACTACGTCGGAACCGTCCATTGGCGCGATATCCACGATGTGCAGCAGCAGGCGCGTGCGCGCCACGTGGCGCAGGAACTGGATACCGAGGCCCGCACCTTCCGCGGCGCCTTCGATCAAACCGGGGATGTCGGCAATCACGAAGCTCTGGTCGGTACCCAGGCTGACCACGCCCAGATTCGGATGAAGCGTGGTGAACGGGTAATCCGCCACGCGCGGCGTTGCTGCGGAAACCGCACGAATGAAGGTGGATTTGCCTGCGTTCGGAAAACCGAGCAGCCCCACGTCCGCCAGCAATTTCAGCTCGAGCTTCAGCTCGCGCACTTCGCCAGGCGTACCCGGCGTGGACTTGCGCGGTGCGCGGTTTACCGAGCTTTTGAAGTGGATATTGCCGAGACCGCCCTTGCCGCCTTGTGCCACCAGCAGGCGTTGGCCGTGCGCAGTGAGGTCGCCGATGGTTTCGTCGGTGTCTACGTTGGTGACGACGGTACCGACCGGCACGCGGATGGTCGTGTCCTCGCCGCCCTTGCCGTACATGTCGCTGCCCATGCCGTTCTGGCCGCGCTGTGCCTTAAAGCTGCGCTGGTGGCGGAAGTCGATCAGCGTATTGAGGCCCTCGTCGGCCACAAGCCAGACCGAGCCGCCCAAGCCGCCGTCGCCACCGTCCGGGCCACCGAACGGAATGAATTTTTCGCGACGGAAGCTGATGCAGCCGTTGCCGCCGTCCCCGGCGTGAACTTTGATGATCGCTTCGTCGACGAATTTCATGATTGAGTGCCGGAAATCGTTAATCGGGAATCGTAAATCGTCCCCTCAAGGCCGTCATTCCCGCGAAAGCGGGAATCCATCTTGCTCTTGGACGAAAGGCGAAAATGGATTCCCGCTTTCGGGGAACGACGGCCAGGGGCCGGGAACCAGCTTTTGATGATTGACGATTCCCGCTAATAAAACAAAAGCCCCGCCGGAGCGGGGCCTTCGCGCTTACGTCGAAACGGGCTCAGCCCTTGACGACGTTGACGTACCTGCGATTGTTCTCGCCGCGTACCTTGAACTCGACCTTGCCGTCGACCAGCGCATACAGCGTGTGGTCACGGCCCAGGCCCACGCCGGTGCCGGGATGGAACTGGGTGCCGCGCTGGCGAACGATGATGTTGCCGGCCTCGATGGCCTGGCCACCATAGATCTTCACGCCGAGGTATTTCGGGTTCGAATCGCGACCGTTGCGGGATGAACCTACGCCTTTTTTATGTGCCATGACTGATTACTCCAGATTGGCGGATCAGGCGTTGATGCCCGTGATCTCGACTTCGGTGAAATGCTGACGATGTCCCTGCTGCTTCTTGTGGTGCTTGCGGCGGCGGAACTTGATGATGCGGACCTTGTCGGCGCGGCCATGCTTGCGCACGGTGGCGGAAACGGTGGCGCCGGCCACGGTGGGAGCGCCTACGGTGATGATTTCACCGGAACCGACCAGCAGCACCTGGTCGAACTTCACGCTGGCGCCTTCTTCGGCGTTCAAGAGCTCCACGCGCAGGACGTCGCCCTGCTGAACGCGGTATTGCTTGCCGCCGGTCTTGATGACTGCATAACTCATGGGAATAGCCCTTCTGTCGTTATTCTCTTGGGTTCGCCGCGACCCGTACGGGCGCAGCGAACTGCGGATTTTAGCGACGAGGCCCCCTTCTGGTCAATCACTAACCAGTAACGCGGGGCTTTATTGTCCCTGAGCCCCACTGGTACCCGGGCAGCGGCCCTGGGCGTCCAATTTCCCCTGCTTCTGCAGCTCCGCGAACATGTCGGAGGTGCGCTGGCGGCCCCATTGCTGGCCACTCTGGGCCGCCTCGGTCATGGTGGCCGGCATTTGGGCGACCAGCTTCTGGCCCAGCGGGGATTTATAGAACTTGATCAACCCTTCCACCTCGTCGGAAGTGAAATGGTGCTGATAGGCCGGGATCATCGCCGTAAGCAGTTGTTCCTGGCCGGCCTTGTCGATGTAGGTCTTCCAATAGTCGGCCGATACGCACGGCAGCTGCTGGCTCATCATCGAGGCCATCTGGTTGTTCATCACGGTGAACTGGCCCGGCACGTTCATCACCTGCATCAGCTCCCGCACCTGCGCTTCGGACGGCTGGGCCGCCAAGACGGGACCGGCCGCCAATGCTGCGCACAACCCCACGCCTATCACCCATTTGCCAGTCATATACCACCCTCCGCGTCACGCACCCGGGAACGAGCGGGCGAGCATAGTCGCCTGTCCGTTTGCTGCCTAGAGATACTCTGCTGACATCATGCTGTCAGCAGGCTTCCAGCGCTGTCATACAGCCTTGCTACCCCCACTTGTTATAGTGCGAGGTCCCCCAAATAGTCAGGCGTGATGGACACCATACGCATCCGCGGCGCGCGCACGCACAACCTCAAGAACATCGACCTGGACCTGCCTCGCGATCGGCTGATCGTGATCACCGGCTTGTCCGGTTCGGGCAAATCTTCGCTGGCGTTCGACACCATTTATGCGGAGGGCCAGCGGCGTTACGTCGAATCGCTGTCGGCCTATGCGCGGCAATTCCTTTCCATGATGGAAAAGCCGGACGTGGACCATATCGAGGGCCTCTCCCCGGCGATCTCGATCGAGCAGAAATCCACCTCGCACAACCCGCGTTCGACCGTAGGCACCATCACCGAGGTCTACGATTACCTGCGTCTGCTCTACGCCCGTGTGGGCACACCGCGTTGCCCTGACCACGGCATTCCGCTGGAAGCGCAGACGGTGAGCCAGATGGTGGACTCCACGCTGGCGCTGAATGCGGAAAAACGCTTCATGCTGCTCGCGCCGGTAATCCGCGAGCGCAAGGGCGAGCACGTGCAAGTGTTCGAGCAATTGCGCGCGCAGGGCTTCGTGCGCGCCCGGGTCGACGGCACCGTGTACGACCTGGATGCCGTGCCGCCGCTCACCCTGCGCCAAAAGCACACCATCGAAGCGGTGATCGACCGCTTCCGCCCGCGCGATGACATCAAGCAGCGCCTGGCTGAATCGTTCGAGACCGCGCTGCGCCTGGGTGACGGCTTGGCCATCGTGGTCGACATGGACGACGCCAAGGCCAGTGAGCAGTTGTTCTCCTCGCGCTACTCCTGCCCGGTGTGCGATTACTCGTTGCCGGAACTGGAACCGCGCCTGTTCTCCTTCAACTCGCCGGTCGGCGCCTGCCCCACTTGCGATGGCCTGGGCGTGACCCAGGTATTTTCCCCCGAACGCGTGGTGCACCATCCCGAGCTGTCGTTGGCGAGCGGTGCGATCCGCGGCTGGGATCGCCGCAATGCGCATTACTTCCAGCTGATTCTGTCACTGGCCAAGCACTACAACTTCGACGTGGACACGCCGTGGCAAAAGCTACCCAAGGCGGTGCAGCAGGCTGTCCTTTTCGGTAGCGGCAAGGAAAAGATCACCTTCAAGTACCTCACCGAGCGTGGTGGCAAAGTCACGCGCGAGCATGCGTTCGAAGGCATCCTGCCGAATCTTGAACGCCGCTACAAAGAAACCGAATCATCGGCGGTGCGCGAGGAACTGGCGAAATACATCAGTGACCAGCCTTGCCGCGAATGCGACGGGCAGCGCCTGAATCGCTCGGCGCGCAACGTGTTCGTGGCTGACCACTCGCTGCCTACACTGACAGCACGTTCGATCGACGATGCGCTGGTCTTCTTCGAAACGCTCACGCTTGCTGGCTGGCGCGGCGAGATCGCGGTGAAGATCGTCAAGGAAATCCGCGAACGTCTCTCCTTCCTCAACGATGTGGGCCTGAACTACCTCACGCTCGATCGTCAGGCCGACACGCTTTCTGGTGGCGAAGCACAGCGCATTCGTCTTGCTTCGCAGATCGGCGCCGGCCTGGTCGGCGTGATGTACGTGCTGGACGAACCATCGATCGGCCTGCACCAGCGCGATAACGAACGCCTGCTCGGCACACTCACGCGCCTGCGCGATCTCGGCAATACCGTGATCGTGGTGGAACACGACGAAGATGCGATCCGTGCCGCCGATCACGTGCTCGATATCGGCCCCGGCGCGGGCGTGCACGGCGGCGAAATCGTCGCGCAAGGTTCGCTGAAAGACATCCTCGCCTCGCCGCGTTCGGTGACCGGTCAATACCTGTCCGGCAAGCGCGAGATCAAAGTGCCGGAAGAGCGTCGCGAACAGCTCGACAAGGATTCCTGGCTGCACCTCAAAGGTGCCAGCGGCAACAACCTTAAGACCGTGGATCTGGCGATTCCCGCGGGTTTGTTCACCTGCGTTACCGGCGTATCCGGCTCGGGCAAATCCACGCTGATCAACGACACGCTGTTCGCGCTGGCCGCAGCCGAATTAAACGGCTCCAGCGTGCAGCCCGCTGCATACAAGTCGGTGGAAAACCTGGAGCTGTTCGACAAGGTCGTCGACATTGACCAATCGCCGATCGGCCGCACACCACGCTCGAATCCCGCCACTTACACCGGTTTGTTCACGCCGCTGCGCGAGCTATTCGCGCAGGTGCCGGAAGCGCGCTCGCGCGGCTACACGCCCGGTCGCTTCAGCTTCAACGTGCGCGGTGGTCGCTGCGAGGCGTGCGAAGGCGACGGCATGATCAAGGTAGAGATGCACTTCCTGCCGGACGTCTACGTGCCTTGCGATGTCTGCCACGGTAAACGCTACAACCGCGAGACGTTGGAAATTCTGTACAAGGGCCACACGATTGCCGATGTGCTCGACATGACGGTGGAAGACGCCGCCAAGCTATTCGAGAACGTACCGGTGATCGCGCGAAAACTCGACACGCTGCGCGCCGTGGGCCTGGATTACATCAAGCTCGGCCAGAGCGCGACCACGTTGTCCGGTGGTGAAGCGCAGCGCGTGAAGTTGTCGAAGGAACTATCAAAGCGTGAAACAGGACGCACGCTGTACATCCTCGACGAACCCACCACCGGCCTGCACTTCCACGACATCGAACAATTGCTCGACGTGCTGCATCAGCTGGTCGACCAGGGCAACACAGTGGTGGTAATCGAGCATAACCTCGACGTGATCAAGACCGCCGACTGGATCGTGGATCTCGGTCCCGAAGGTGGCTCCGGCGGCGGGCGTATTCTGGTAACCGGCACGCCGGAAACCGTGGCGGCAACGGTGGGATCGCACACCGGCCGTTTCCTCGCCTCGCATCTGAAGCCGGCTAAAGTGACGCAGCTCAAAACCAAAAACGAAACCGCCAAACCCAAACGCAAAGTGGCTTCATGACTACGGCACCCGATTCCGCTTCCCTGCCCTCGCCGCTTTACACGGCCGCGATCAGCGTGCGCTGGCGCGATCTTGACGCGTTCAATCACGTCAACAACTCGACCTATCTCACCTATCTGGAAGAAGCGCGCGTGCAGTGGCTGCAGCACCTTCCCGGTTCATGGTCCGACGAACACGCCATGCCTGTCATGGCAGCTAGCACGCTCAATTATCGCCTGCCGATCGAATGGCCCGGTGAAGTGCACATCGAACTGTACTGTGCGCGACTGGGTAACAGCTCCATGACGGTCGCGCATCGCATCATCGATCCCGCCGATAGCAGCAAGCTTTACTGCGACGGCAACGTGGTGATGGTGTGGATGGACCCGGCCACTGGTAAATCAGTGTCGTTGCCGCGGGTTATAAAAGATGCCGCGTCCACGTAAAAGTGTGTTTTTCACGAGTACTGCGCCTTACCTTGTCGTCATTCCCGCAAAAGCGGGAATGACGGCCATGAGGGTTACACGTCTCTTTCGGGGTGATCGTGGCGCCTTTCTCCGACTTGCAGGTCAGTAGCTGTCACATATTGCGTGCAATCCTGGCTCAGTAGAATCCTTGCGCTTCACGCCAGCAATACCCCCTTCCCAACCACGGAGTCGCGCACATGGAAATTCAGCCCTACATTTTTTTCGACGGTCGCTGCGAAGAAGCCATCGCGTTCTATTGCAGCGTACTTGGCGCGCAGGAACTCATGAAGATGCGCTTCAAGGACGCACCCGCCAGTGAGGACTACCAGACGTCACCCGAAGTCGCCGACAAGATCATGCACGCCTCGCTGGCGATCGGCAGCACGCATCTCATGATGTCGGACGGCCAAGCTGGACAGGAGAAGACCAACCACTCCGGCTTCAGCCTCTCCGTTTCCGCGAGCGACGCCGCCTCGGGCGAAAAATGCTTCAACGCACTCGCGCAAGGCGGCCAGGTCACCATGCCGTTCCAGAAAACCTTCTGGACTGATGGCTTCGGCATGCTGGTGGATAAGTTCGGCATTCCTTGGATGGTCAACGTGGCGCACGAAGGCTAGAAGCACTAAAAGAATTCCAGATTCGTCGTCCCGGCGAAGGCCGGGACCCAGTGTCTTTAAGCACGTAGAAAGTCGCTGGGCCCCGGCCTTCGCCGGGGCGACGATTCATAGAGACGCCGCTTATCAACCATGAACGAACAGCGCAATGCTGTTCAGCAAACCGGCCATGCAACGATGGTATCGGACGATTTCGGACTAGGACTACTACTAGTCCCACGTGAATCGTCCCCGGCCGACTGATCCAAATACGCGCAGTTTCTAGCATTTCCTCATCACCAAACGATCTGATGAGGAGCACATCATGACCCTGGCAAACGGCACGACCCAGAGCACGTCGACGACCATCGCGACGATTCCGACCAACAACACACAGAAGCGCACAAGAGGCACTGTCATGCGCCGCTTGATCGCACTGGCGCTGGCCGAAGCCATCATGGGCACAGCCATGGCCAGCGGCGTCGACGTAACCGATACGCCGGTTGCAGCGAGCTACGACACAACGACCGACGCCGACGTCGAAAGCAAAGAAAACACGACCGACGCACCGTCATACGCAGCAAATCAATTCACCTCCACCGCGGCTCCGCGCAATGCGGGCTCCATCGGCGTCATGGATGTGACCGACCCACTGGCTGCCATCGAAGGCACGCACGGCAGCAACATTGCGTCCGTGAATGGCGCAGATCCGACTTCCAATACCGCGATTGCCATGGGTTCAAGCTCGATTGCCAGCGGTGGCAACACAGTCGCAGTCGGCCTGCAGGCCGTTGCGTTGTCCGACAACTCCGTCGCACTTGGCAGCAGCGCCCAAACGGGCTCGGACCAGCCGTATTCGGTCGCAGTCGGTTCGAATGTGTTTACCAACGGTACGCAAGCCGTGGCGCTGGGCGCGAACACTCAGGCTAACGCGGACAACGCGCTTGCTCACTTGCGCAGCACCTGCGTGCCCAAGGGGCGACGCTTCCCATTGTTGCCATGACGGCCAATGCGAGCCCCTCCGAGTACGAACGTTGTGCAGCCGTTGGCATGGATGAGGTGCTCGTCAGACCTCTTCTGCTCGATACGATCGATCGCATGTTGAGACGACTCGTTGGTGTCATGGAGCCGGATGACACCGCTCCAAAGCCTGTGGATCTGACCAGCGGACCGTTGCCAGCAAAGATTCACATGCTTTTACAGCAAAGCTTGCGGCAATCCGTGGGGGCGATAGATACGGCACTGGACAAAGGTGATCTGCAAAGTGTCCGCGATCATCTGCATGCCCTGCGTGGATCGTTCGCCATGATTCGCGAGATGGAGACGGCTGATATGGCTGCAAACATGGAAACATTGATTGCCTCCAAAGATCGGGAATCCCTGAAAACCGCCATGCAGCTGTTCGCGGAACACGCATCGTCTGTGCTGGAACGACGCGCAGCCATGCATGGCGACGTAGCGTAGATTGGGGTGAGGCGCAGCCGAACCCCTACGCGGTGCAATGCATGGCGATGTTGGGGTTCGCATACGCTCACCCCAACCTACACCGCTTACACCGCCACGTCGCTATATAACCCCACGGCCGTCATTCCCGCGAAAGCGGGAATCCACCTTCGGCTCTTGCATCAGAGCACAATGGATTCCCGCTTTCGCGGGAATGACGACCATGGAGATCACGGAGGCGCCTAATCCTCCGGCGCATCATCCACCGCCGCACCCGGCTGCGACGACGAAGCAACAATCCCGTTCTCCATCGCATAACGCAGCAGATCCACATCGCGTTCGATACCCAGCTTCTGCATAGCGCGCGCTTTCTGGGTGCTGATTGTCTTTTTGCTGCGGCTCACGCGTTCCGCAATCTCATTGACGGTCAGGCCACTCGCGTAGAGCCGCAGTACCTCCAGCTCTCGCTTACTCAACAACTCAGGCGTGCGCCTATCCATGTCACGCATACGCATGCTTTTCTCGACGGAAGGCGAATAGTAAGTGCCCCCCGTTGCCGCAGCGTGGATGGCGGGAATCAGATAGTTGACCGCATCCGCCTTGCTGACGACGCAGGAGATGCCCTGGCTGCGCAACGCGCTGAGCACTGCCGGATTGTCCAGCATCGTCAATACAACCAGCTTCACTGACGGATAGCGCCGCTGGATCAGCGAAAACAGTGCAATGCCATCGCCGTGTTCGTTGCCCGGCATGGAGTAGTCCGAAACGAGCACATCGCAGCATCCCGTATCCAAGATGCGAAACAATTCGGTCGAATTACCCGCTGTGCCGGTCAATTGGATGGTGACGGCAGAAGATAGACCATGCCTGACGCCTGCGATCATCCCGGGATGATCGTCCGCAAGCACCACTCTCAGCGAGAAGCCTTCCATTTGCGGCCTTTGAGTCCGTTGCGCATGCAACCTTGAAACCATCCGACGACGACCCGCTGATGGCGTCGCGCCGGTGAACGGTAGCTGGCGGCGATGGTCGCACCGTGCAGCACGGCAAGCAACCGTCCTGAAGCGCTAACGAACGACCCGCTATAGAGACACGTACGAAGCTGCGTCCGGCTCGCTATGATCGGCGCCGACATCCGCCCAAGGAGTGCGTCATGCCGATCCGGCACCGAAACGTTCTGAGCATCGCCATCGCCACGCTGTGCACCATACCGTCTGTGTGGGCGGCCGATGGTGCATCAATGACGTTGTATCGCAGCGACAGCCCCGCCCTGTACGCAAGCAGCGGCGACAGCGACGCCAACGACGGTTATGCCGTAGTGCGCGAGCGACGCGACGTTACATTGCAATCCGGCGTGCACGATCTGGTGCTGGGCGACCTGCCCAATCATCTCGACGCTGAAGCCATGGCGCTCGGTTTTCCGGGCGGCGAGGCAAAAGTCATTTCTCAGCGGTTATTGCTCGGTCAAGGTCCCAATGCAGCTTTGACCGGTTTGACGGGAAGCAGTATCAACGTGCTCGGCGACAACGGCCAGGCGCTGGCCAGCGGAACTTTATTACGCGCCGGTGAAGATGGACTGGTGGTGAGCACGGATCATGGCACAACGCTGGTTCGCCAATATGCGGCAGTGACTACGGCGGGCGGCAATTTCCCTACCGGCTCCAGTTTGCGTCTGCGCGTCGATGCCTCGCGCAGCGGCCAGGCTGATGCCACGCTCAGCTATCCGACCTCCGGTATTGGTTGGCGCGCTTCCTATGTCGCGAACTTGCAAGCGGGCAATGCGTGCAGCATGCAGTTTGAATCGCGCGCCAGCATCGCCAACCGTAGTGGTCGCGACTGGCACGACACCAACTTGACGCTGATTGCTGGTGAACCCAATTTCGCCAAGACCTCCGCACCGCGTCCGATGATGATGCGCGCGGCAGCGGCGCCTGTTGCGGCCGAAGCCCTGCCCGAACAGTCAACGGTGGGCGATTACCGCAGCTATACCCTGCCCGCGCCGGTCGAACTGCCCGATGGCAGCATCAGCCAGGTGCCGCTCTACGCTGCACGCACGCTCAGCTGCGAACGCACGGCACTCTACGAGAATGGCGGCAACTGGATGCCGCCGCAGCCGATGCTCAACGAAACGTTTAATACGGACAGCAACACCAGCATCATCAGTACGCTACGCTTCTCAGCCTTCGACAGCCTGCCAGCCGGTTACCTGCGCGTGCTGACTGCCGATCGCAACGGCGTGCCGCAATTCATCGGCGAAGGCCGCATCAACGACACACCCAAGGGCAGCGATGCCACCATCACGCTAGGCACCGCGTTCGATTTGCGTGGCAAGCGTGAACGCACGAGTTTCCACGTTGACAAGGCCGGCCGCGCACTGGACGAAGCTTTCCGCATCACCCTCACCAATGCCGGCGACAGTGCGCGCACGGTGACGGTGCGCGAGCATCCGAATCGCTGGCGGCAATGGACAGTCACCTCGTCCAGCGTAAAACCAAGCAAGCAAACGACCGACACGCTGGAATTCAAGGTCGAAGTGCCTGCCAACGGCAAGGCCGTGCTCGATTATGCTGTGCGCTACACCTGGACGGCTGACGAACAGCCACAATCCTGATCACTCTCTCTTTCTGGAGCGCCCATGCTCAACCTCATCAAGCACGATGCTGTCGTAGAAATCCAGCTGGCACGCCCGCCGGTCAACGCGTTGAACCTGGATCTTCTGCGCGCTTTGCAGCAGGCACTGGCAGAAGCCGTACGCGATGGTGCGCGCGGTGTCGTGCTCTCCGGCGCACAAGGCATGTTTTCCGCCGGCGTGGACGTACCTGCGCTGCTTACGCGCGATCGCGCCGGTGTACGTGAATACTGGCGCGAATTCTTCGCCACCTGCGCTGCACTCGCGCATTTGCCGGTGCCGGTTGTTGCGGCCATCACTGGGCATAGCCCTGCCGGTGGCGCAGTGCTTTCGCTGTTCTGCGATTACCGCGTGATGGCGCAAGGCCCGTATCGCATCGGCTTGAACGAAGTGCAGGTGGGATTGATCGCACCGGATTGCATCCAGATGGCGTTGCGTCGTGTAGTGGGCGCGTATCGCGCGGAACGCTTGCTGGTTTCCGGTGCGCTGATCGAAGCTACTCAAGCCCTGGACTATGGCTTTGTCGACGAACTCGCTGTTGTGGATGAGGTCGCCACGCGCGCGTTGCACTGGCTCAACGAGACGCTCGCCCTGCCCTCGCACGCCATGCTGGAAACACGCAAGATTGCGCGTGCGGATTTGACGCGCACATATGCGGATATCGACGCCTTGCCGATCGATACGTTTGTGGATGCGTTCTTCCATCCGCAGACGCAGGTGGCGTTGCAGGCGTTGGTGGATAGGTTGAAAAGCAAAGCTAAATGAGTGGACGGATCAGTACCCTCTCCCCTCCGGGGAGAGGGTTAGGGGGCAATCTTGCGAACAGCTCGATCGAAGCGTCGCCTTTATGAAATTCTGGGCAAGCCTTTACCCCTCACCCCAGCCCTCTCCCCGGAGGGGAGAGGGCGCAACAACTAGCCCTTCGCGATCGGCCGCGACGGATCACTGATCCACCCACTCCACGACGGCGCATACAAGCGCGAACCCGCCAGCCCCGCATGTTCCATTGCTAACAAATTGTGGCAGGCAGTAACACCCGAGCCACACATGTGCACCACGTGGCTTGGTGCGTGATCACCGATTACCGCGCGAAATTCCTGCTTCAGCTCCGCCGGTGATTTGAAGTGCCCATCGGCTTGCAAGTTATCGGTAAATGGTCGATTCGCTGCGCCCGGCACGTGACCTGCGACGCGATCGATTGGCTCCACTTCACCGCGATAGCGCGGTGCAGCGCGTGCATCGAGCAATAGATCATCTGGCGTGTTGGCGACAGCGGAGTGATCGAGCACGACTTGGCTGGCGTCGTAATGCATGCTCACCTGCGTCGGCTGCCGCTGCGGAATGGCTTGTGATATCGGCAAGTTCGCCGCCTTCCACGCTGCGTAGCCGCCATCGAGCACGACCGCTTCGCGCACGCCACACAAGCGCAGCAACCACCACAGGCGTACCGCGGCCAATGCACCCGTGCCGGCGTCGTAAGCCACCACTTGCAGGCCAGGCTGCCAGCCCCAGCGCGCGAGCACCGCGGAAAACGCTTGCTCGGACGGCAACGGATGCCGCCCCAACCCAAGCGGTGTGCGACTGAGATCGGAAAGATCGTGATCCAAGTCTGCGAAGACTGCGCCTGGAATGTGGTCCGTGCGGTAATCGCGCTCGCCTTTTTGGGTGTCGGCAAGATCGTGTCGGCAATCGACGATCAGCACGCTATCCGACGGCAGCGCTGCGAGTTCCCCGGCAGTGATCAAGGTGCTTTTCATGCCTGCTCCATCTTCTGCAAAAGGTGTTGCAATATGGCCGCTGTGGCGCCCCAGATGCGATGGCCTTGGTAGTGGAATTCCACCATCTCGCGCCGGCGGCCGCGGTAATCCATCTGGTAGCGTTTCAGATTCGACGGTTCCAGGAAAAACGTCAGCGGCACTTCGAACACTTCGGCCACTTCATCGGGCGCCGGTCGAAACTGCGCCTGGTTGGCGATGCGTGCCACCACCGGGGTAATGCAGAAACCGCTGATGGTTTCGAAGCAATCCAGATATCCCAGCGGCGTGACGTGCGAGGGATGCAAGCCGATTTCCTCTTCGCTCTCGCGCAGGGCGGTGGTCAGCGCATCGGCATCCGTTGGATCGGCGCTGCCACCGGGAAAGGCGACCTGCCCCGCATGCGAGCTGAGATGATCGGTGCGCACCGTAAAGATCATATGCGGCTCGTTAGCATCGCGCAGACCGATCAGCACGGCGGCCGGGCGGCGCTCGATTTCGCCGATCAATTCGGTCATCAGCGCGTGATTCCAGCCGGGCGGCGCCGGAGGCTGTGACAGCGGACGCAAGGCACGCTGCAGGGCTTCCATCATGGGGATTCGCGTGCGGGGAGCACCACGTCCAGGTAATGGGAGCGCTCGGTCTCGCTCATGCTGCGCCACCGTGCGATTTCATCGCCCGTGCGATAACAGCCTTCGCAAAAACCGCGTGCATCGAGCCGGCAGATGCCGATGCACGGGCTGAGAATGGCTTGCTGGGGGAGGAGGGAGGAGTTCGACATGCTTCCGCAATGCTAATGGAAGCAGGGAATGGGGAACAGAGAACAGGGAACGTGTGAATGTCGCGGCCGAGCAAATCGCGACCCACTTCTCTTGGATATGCAAAGAGCGGGGATGGATTGCTTAAGGCGATCTACACGTTCCCTATTGCCAAATCCCCGCCTTCACATCACGGCCCCGCCGCCTGCGGATTCGGCGGCTTGATATCCAGCAGTTCGATATCGAACACCAGCGCCTGATTCGGTCCAATGCGCGGCAGCGCACCATGCTCGCCGTATGCGAGTGTGGGTGGGATTACCACTTTCCAGCGGTCGCCCACGTGCATGCGCGGAATCACGTACTGCCAGCCGCGGATTACCTTGTCCACGGTAAACGTGACGGGCGCACCGTGAGCCCAGGTGCTATCGAACTCTGTACCGTCGATCAGCATGCCGCGATAGTTCACGGTAACCAGGCTGTCGATGGCCGGATTGACCGCGCCGTCGCCCTTCTTGATCACCGAATACTGGATGCCCGAAGGCAGCTGCACCACGCCTTGCAACGTGGCGTTATGGGTCATGTATTCGGCGCTTTTCTTCGCATTGTCGGCCGCGATGCGATTGAATTCGGTGATGGCCTGTTCGTGCATGCGCTCGCCCAGGCTGACCAACTGGTTGTACATGTCTTCTTTCGACACGGCCGGAGGACGCTTGGCGTAGGCGTCCTCGATGGCTTTCTGCAGCACGGCCATGTCCACCGGGAAATCTCCATCGGCGAATTGCGTGCCGATGCGGTAGCCGATCGCGTAGGAGAGCTTGTGCTTGTCCAGCTTCACCACCGGGGGCTGCTTCTGTGACGGGCTGGGCGCATTCGTCCCCTGCGCCTGAGCCGCGGACACGGCAGGCAACAAGAGAAGCGGAAGCAGCCAACGCGTATAGGTCATTACGTTCTCCATGGTGCAGTGCCGCCCAATGACTCTTTGCGGCCCGCATGTTTGGCAAGCGGTCGCCTTACGAGTAAACAGAACCAGCGCGAATGACTTGGAGACATGGGGCGGACTCTAAGCATACGGCGAAAGCCGCCATCCTAAGCGGTTCGGTCGTCCGATGCAGCCATGCCAGGGGTTTGGCGTGACGATCTGACAACCGCGCGGGATCATCGAACTGCTCTAAGAAAGCCAGGAGCAACAAAGGTTCCCGCTGCTAAAATCCGCGTTTTACGTTGATACGGAGTCCATCGTGGCCTATCGCAACCTCGAGATCGGCAATCGCGGTGCCGTGCGCACCATCACCGTCAATCGCCCGGACAAGCTCAATGCGCTCAATCGTGAGACGTTGAACGAGCTGGCCCTGGCGTTCACCCAGGCCGCGCAGGATGACGCCGTACGGGCTGTCGTACTGGCCGGCGCCGGCGACAAGGCGTTCGTGGCCGGTGCAGACATCAGTGAGATGAATGGCTACACGCCGATGCAGGCACAGAGTTTTTCGCGCACCGGACAGCGGCTGATGAGCGGCATCGAACGGCTGGGCAAGCCGGTGATCGCGCGCATTCAGGGCTTCGCCCTGGGCGGAGGCATGGAACTGGCGATGTGCTGCCATCTGCGCATCGCCAGCGAGAAAGCCAAGTTCGGCCAGCCGGAAATCAACCTCGGTTTGATTCCTGGCTTTGGCGGCACCCAGCGCCTGTTGCGCCTCGCCGGACGCGGTGCAGCACTCGAACTGTGCCTAACCGGTGGCGTTATCACCGCACAGCGCGCTTACGAGTTGGGGGTGGTCAATCGCGTGGTCGCACCCGAAGCGTTGGATGAAACCGTCAATGCACTGGCTGACCAACTCGCTGCCGCTGCGCCACTGGCTGCCGCGAGCATTCTGGATACCGTGCTGCAAGGCGGTGAAACATCGATTGATCAGGGCTTGGAGTTTGAAACGCAGGCGTTTGCGTTGATGTTTGCAACGGAAGATATGAAGGAAGGAACGAGTGCGTTTCTTGAAAAACGCAAAGCTGCGTTTGTGGGGAAATAAAAAACTTTGCGAGATGCACTCCCTCCCCTGCGTGCAGGGGAGGGCTGGGGTGGGGTTGCGCGAGCTTGCCGCGCTATTTGAATTCATGGCGAAATTGCTTCACCCCACCCCAACCCTCCCCTACTACACGTAGGGGAGGAAGCAGATCAGGAATCAATGCCCGCCGCGGTACTTCTTCTCACCCGCAGTAATCCTTAAATCCAAACGATTCTCCGGCGGCGCCAACGGGCATGTCGCAAACGGCGTGAAGGAGCAAGGCGGGTTGTAGGCCTTGTTGAAATCCAGCACCACTTTGCCGTTCTGCGGTAGCGCGGCGTAGAGGAAACGCGCTGCGCCGTAGGTCTCATGACCGGACGTGCGATCGGCTAGCACGAAGAACAACTCGCCGCCCGGTTCTTCCTGATACGGCAGCAACTCGTACGTATGTCCGTCGCGCGTGAACACCGCTTTGCCCGGAACCTTTACCGTATCGATCGTGCCGATCACCGAACCGATCTGGAGATCGTGCGGCGGATCGAACGGCACCCAATCCGCCACGATGTGCCACGACGGATCGATCGGAAAATAGTCGATGCCGAGGAAATGCTTGCGCGAGGCAGCGTCAGCATCTTTGACGCGCAACGCCTTGCGACCTTCGCGATCGATCACGAAGAAACTCGCCGTACCAAACGTGACCTTGGTGGGTGATGCATTGCCGGCGACGTGTGCGTCATCGACCAACGTGGCTTCCTCCACCTGTTTGCCGTCGACCGTCGCACCGCTGTCCTTGGCCAGCTTGATGTGCGCCTGTCCCGATTTGTCCAGCGTGATCACACCCAGATGGGCGGGACCGGCCTGCAGGACGATGTCGTTATCGGGCGCAGCACCCACCTTGTTGGCACCTTCTTGCAGCCATTCCAGCCCGATCAGGCTGAGCCAGCCATCCGGCGCGGTCAATCGCCCAACGCGCTCGGAGCGCCATTTCTCGATGCCCTGCTGGTATGCATCAGGCGCGGTATTGGATTGAACGGTATCGGCATGCACGAGGGCCACTCCACTACTTAGGATCAGTCCGGCAAGGACGTTACGCCACATGGGTTTTGCTCCGCTCGATGCAAGAGCCACCAGTATGGACGTCTATTTATCAGGGAAACAAGCATCACTTACCGACCGCGCAGAAAAAGCTTATCCAGTTCGGTCATACCCAGCTGCACCCACGTAGGGCGGCCATGATTGCATTGTCCAGACCGCTCGGTCGCCTCCATTTCGCGCAGCAGCGCATTCATTTCCGGGATGCTGAGACGCCGACCTGCGCGCACCGAACCGTGGCAGGCCATGGTGGAGAGCAGTTCGTTTTCCAGCTCTTGCAACTGACGCGAGCTGCCGTGCTGCGCGAGTTCACCGAGCACACTGCGCGTGAGTTCGGCAACGTCTGCACCTTCCAACAATGCCGGGATACGCCGCACGACGACGGCGGAAGGTCCGCTGCGCGAAAGTTCCAGACCCCAGACGGACAGCGCTTCACCGTGTTCTTCTGCGGCAGCCGCTTCTTTCGCGCTTACCGGCACTGACAGCGGCACCAGCAATATCTGCGAGCGAAGATTGCTGCATGCACGGCCATTTTTCAGTTTTTCGTAGGTAATGCGCTCATGCGCGGCATGCATGTCGACCAGCACCAGGCCATGCGCATTCTCGGCGAGGATGTAAATGGTCTTGAGCTGCGCGATCGCATAACCGAGCGGCGGCGCTTCGCTATCGTCGGTGGCAGGCATGGCTTGCGGCGCGATCGCCATCTGTTCGACCGCGGCATCGCCGAGCAAAGCCGCATAGTCCGCCAGCGGCTCTTCGCGCACACCCAGATGCAAACGACTTTGCATGGCGTTGCTGGGCCAGCTGCTTACCTGGCGGCTTGCTTCCTGCGCGACCGCGGACACCACGCCCGCGCTGGATGGCCATGCAGGTGTCTCCGCCGGCGTATGCTGACCAGCACGCGTTTCCGCAAGCGCTTCGTGCAACGTGCGGAACAGAAAATCATGCACCAATCGCTGTTCGCGAAAGCGCACTTCGCTTTTGGCCGGATGCACGTTCACATCCACGCCGGCTGGATCCAGTTCCAGATAAAGCACGAAAGCAGGATGTCGACCATGAAACAACACATCGGCATACGCCTGGCGCACCGCGTGCGCCACGACGCGATCGCGTACCAGGCGGCCATTCACGTAAAAATATTGCGCATCGGCTTGCGAGCGCGAGGCGGTCGGCAATCCCACCCATCCTGACAGGCGCATACCTGCCGATGCGTGGTCGATGCGCAGGCTTTGTTGTGGAAACGATTCGCCGAGCACTTCCGCCACGCGCGTGAGCATGGACTTTTCATCGCGCGCCGCTTTCCACACGCGCACCGATTTCCCGTTGTGGCTCAGGCGAAATTCCACGCTGCTACGCGCAAGCGCAAGCGATTTCAGAAGATCGTCGATATGCGCAAATTCGGTGCGCTCTGCACGAAGAAATTTGCGCCGTGCCGGCACGTTGTAGAACAAGTCGCGCACTTCCACGCTGGTGCCTTGCGGATGCTGTGCGGGGCGCACATCCTGCATGCGACCGCTGTCGACCTCAAGGCGAAATGCGTTGTCCGCACCGCGCAGGCGCGACGTCATCGCAAAGCGCGCTACCGACGCCATCGACGCCAGCGCTTCGCCGCGGAAGCCCATGCTGGCCACGTGCTCAAGATCATCGAAGCTGCCGATCTTGCTGGTGGCGTGCGAAGCCACGGCCAGCGGCAGATCCTCGGCAGCAATGCCATCGCCATCGTCGCGTATGCGAATCAATCGCGCACCGCCAAATTCGATGTCGACTTCGATGCGCGCAGCACCGGCATCGAGACTGTTCTCGACCAGCTCTTTCACGACCGAAGACGGCCGCTCGATCACTTCACCAGCGGCAATTTGATTGATGAGCTCGGGGGGGAGCGGACGGATGCGGGACATGGGGCGCAAGCTTAGCAGCGCTGCGTCCCCTCAACTATCCGGATTTCCCGTAGGTTGGTTGGGTTAGCGCAGCGTAACCCAACAATGCCGCTTCGAAGATGTTGGGTTACGCTGCGCTAACCCAACTTACGAAGCCTAACTGTTGGGAATCACCAGCATCGTGCCGGTGCGCACGCTGTTGCTGTTGATGCCATTGACGCTTTTGAGTGAGTCCACGCTCACGCCGTACTGCTTGGCAATGCTGCGCAAGGTTTCGCCCGTGGCAACGCGGTGCAGGTCGCGTGCATCGGCATCTGCGGGCTCGGACGCACTGACGACCGTGTCCGACTTGGCCACCGCATCGCTGCCGGCTGGCACCATGCCCTTGCGGCGCGCGGCTTCCATTGCAAACCAAGTACCCGGCGGCGGGCTGCTCATGAAGTAGCCCTTCACGCCATCCATGATCGCCGTCGCCAACTGCTGCTGATGCGTGGGATCGCGCAGCTTGCGCTCTTCCGTTGGATTGCTGATGAAGGCCGTCTCGACCAAGATCGAGGGCACGTCGGGCGAGCGCAGCACCACGAAGTTGGCATGCTCCACGTAGCCGCGATGGGTCGGCCCGATCGCCGACAGGGCGTTGAGAACGTTCTGGGCCACCGTTTCACTGGCCTGCACGGCCCAGCCTTGTTGCATATCCAGCAGCACGGAAGCGAGGCCGTCGTTCTCCGCCGCCAGCGATACGCCACCGATCAGGTCGGAACTGTTTTCACGATCGGCCAGCATCTGCGCGGCCACCGAACTCTTGCCGCGCGGCGACAACACCCATACCGACGCGCCCTTGGCGTCGCTGCCGGGGTACGAATCGGCGTGAACGGCGACGAACAAGTCGGCCTGGTTCTGGCGGGCGATCTCGTAGCGCTGTTTCAATGGAATGAAGTAGTCGCCATCGCGCGTAAGGATGGCCTTCATGCCTGGCTGGCGATTGATCTGCGCAGCGAGCACGCGCGCCACGGCTAGTGTGACGTCTTTCTCCAGCACGCCGTTGGGGCCATGCGCGCCCTGATCCTTGCCGCCGTGCCCGGCGTCCACCGCCACGATCACCTGACGCTGGCTGTTCAACAACACCGCCGCCTGGCGCGTGGTAACACCCTTGCGTGAGGTCAGCTTGCTGCTGGCATTGATCACCACGGGAGCCGGGGCATCGGCGTTGTCGTCGGTCGCATCGGAAGTGGGAGCAGCCGGTGCCGGCTTGCTCGATGCCACCGCGGTATCGCCGGCTTCATCAGATGCTTCGGGCTTGGCGGGCGCAGTCGAAGGTTTGCCGTTACCTGGATAGAGATCCAGCACCAGCCGGTAGCCGGCCTGGCCGGATGGGCCAAGCAGGAAGGTCTTGGGCTGGCTGCCCGATGCCACCGAGGCGGTCAAACGCAGGGCGTCACCTTGTGGCGCGCTATCGAGTCCCTTGAACAGACCCTGCGCAGAAGGTGCCAGTTTGCCGGCTGCGTTGCTGTCGGCCAGCTCGAGCACGATCCGGTCGCCGTCCTGGCTGAGTTTGTATTTGGCGGGGCCGGAAAGATCGAACACCACGCGGGTGTAGTCGTGACTGGCCCAGACGCGAGCGTCCTTCACCTCGGCTGCCTGCAAGGCGAGCCCAGGCGCCGCAGCAACCAGCGCGGTACCGGTAAGCCAACAAATGCGAGTGAGATAGGCCCTCATGGTGCCGCATTGAAGCTCACCACATTCCTGAATGCAAGAGGTTTTCCTTTAATTTTCCATGACCTGCGCAGCATTTGTCAGATCAGGTCAAGCTATTGCCCCTAAGCCACGCATTTTACAGACCGGCGCGAGCCCGTCTGTTTGTTCAGTTTTCCTTGATGGCACCGATACTTACGAGGTGGCGCGTTCAACCCACGTGGGTCAGCGCCTGTTCGCCGCGCAGGGTCTTGGCCTGCAGGCGCGCATGGCGGCCGGCGCCTCGATAGCCCAAGTGCACTTCCAAATCCGCCTCAGGCAATGCACCCCGGCCACGCTCGGGCCACTCCACCAGCACGACGGCGTTGGGCTCGGCCAGCGCGTCCAGGCCCAGCCATTCGAGTTCGCCGGGATCAGCGATGCGGTAAAGATCCAGATGCCAGGCGGGACGACCATCCCGGGTGCGATAGCCCTCGACCAGGCTGTAGGTTGGGCTTTTGATGCGCTCACCTACCCCCAGCGCCGTCAGCAGGGCTCTGGCGAAGCTGGTTTTGCCAGCACCCAGTTCACCACGCAGATAAATGACCAGGCCACCGACCAGTGTGCCGGCAACCTGCGCGCCCAACCCGCGCGTGGCGTCTTCGTTAGGCAGATCCCATTGCTCTTCAATCATGCTCGATTCCATTGCCGAGCAAGCGCAGCGGCTCAAGCAGATCACTTGCAAGCAAGCCACGCTCGCCCTTGCGTGCAGCCACATCGCCGGCGCGCGCATGCAGGCCTACGCCAATGCGCGCGGCATCCCACGCCGAGCAACCTTGGGCCATCAATGCGGCGATGATGCCGGTAAGCAGATCGCCCATGCCTCCGCTCCCCATGCCGGGATTGCCCCATGTACAGACGTCTAGACGTCCATCCGGATGAGCGATGAGCGAGCCCGATCCTTTCAGCACAACCACGGCGCCATAGCGTTGAGCCAGTTCACGCGCCGCAGCAAAGCGATCCATTTGCACTTCTGCGTTGCTCTTTTCGAGCAATCGGGCTGCCTCACCCGGATGCGGCGTAAGCACTACGGGTGTAGTGAAGCGGCGCTGCTCGTGCGCAAGCAGATTCAATCCATCGGCATCCAGCACTAACGGCTTGCCGCTATCGAGCGCAGTGAGCCATAACGCATGCCCCCACGCGCCCTGCCCCAGGCCCGGCCCTACCGCGAGCACAGTGGCGCGACTCAATAGCGGCTGTAATTCCTGCGGACCATGGACGCCGTGCGCCATCAATTCCGGCCGAGCGCTGTTCAAGGCGATCAGATTTTCCGCACGCGTCGCGACGCTCACGAGCCCTGCGCCGCCGCGTAGCGCCGCTTCACCGCATAAGCGGATCGCGCCAGCCGTGCCATGGTCGCCACCGATCGCCAGCACGTGCCCGCTGTCGCCCTTATGCGCATCGCGTGACCGCGGCCCCAGATGCATGGCGTCGAGCAGCGCTGCATCGGCAGGCATGCCCTGCCACAGGATGTCCGGCAACCCAAGCGTATCGATGAACAGCGTGCCGGTCTTCGTGGCGGCTTGCCCGGTATACAGGCCACGCTTGGCCGCGATGAAGCTCACGGTTGCCTGCGCGCGCATCGCTATACCTGGGCAATGCCCAGTATCCGCGTTCAATCCCGATGGGACATCCAACGCCAGAATGGGAACGCCGGAAGCATTGATGCGTTCGATCAACGCGCCAGCGGCAGGCTCGAGCGCGCGGTTCAAGCCAGTGCCATAGAGCGCATCCACGTATACGTCAGCCTGTGGCAGCAAGGCGTCCTGATGCCAGCGATGCGTAGTGCCTGCATTACGCAGCCACGTATCACGTGCAAGCGCCGCGTCGCCGCGTGCTGCGTCGCTGAGTTCCACCACTTCGACAGCCAGGTTGGCGGCATAGGCCAAGTTGGCTAGCAAATAGCCGTCACCGCCGTTATTGCCCGGACCGCAGAACACCACCAGTCGCCGCGCCTGCGGCCATTGCCGACACAGAAAAGTAAACGTCGCAGTGGCTGCCCGGTTCATCAGCTCGAAACCGCTGATGCCCAGATCATCGATGGCGCGCCGATCGAGCGCGCGAACCTGTTCGACGGTGTAGAGATCGCGAAGGTGGCGGTCTGCATGCATCGGCGGATTATAGGGACGCGATTAGACTATGCACATGTCCACGCAAACCTCTCCTGATTACGCCGCACTCGCCCTCGATATCAAGCACTGGGCGCGCGAGCTCGGCTTTGCGGAAGCGGGCATCAGCGGCGTAACGCTGGAACAGGACGAACAGCACCTGCAGCACTGGCTGGAAGATGGCTATCACGGCGAGATGGAGTACATGGCACGCCATGGCACCAAGCGGAGCCGGCCGGACGAACTGGAACCCGGCACGCAGCGCGTGATCTCCGTGCGCATGGATTACCTTCCGCCCGGCACGCAGCACGCCTGGGATGTGCTGCGCGATGCCGAAGCAGGCTACGTAGCACGTTATGCGCTGGGCCGCGACTACCACAAGCTGATGCGCAATCGCCTGCAGAAACTGGCCGAGCGCATTCGCGAAGCGGTCGGCGACTTCGGTTATCGCGCCTATGTCGATTCAGCACCGGTGTTGGAAAAAGCGCTGGCACGCAATGCGGGGCTCGGCTGGATCGGCAAGCACACCGTGCTGATCCATCGCCAGGCGGGCTCGTACTTTTTCCTCGGCGAGCTGTACACCAATCTGCCACTACCGGTGGACGAACCGGCCAGCGCGCATTGCGGCACGTGCCGGAAGTGCATCGACATTTGCCCCACGCAGGCGATCGTGGCGCCGTATCGCCTGGATGCGCGTCGCTGCATTTCCTATCTCACGATCGAACTGAAAGGCGCGATCCCCGAGGAGCTGCGTGCGCCAATGGGCAACCGTATCTTCGGCTGTGACGATTGCCAGCTGATCTGCCCGTGGAACAAGTTCGCGCAAGACGCCACGGAACCGGACTTCGCGCCGAGGCACAGCCTGGATGGCGCCAAGCTGGTGGAACTGTTCGCATGGAGCGAAGAGGAATTTCTCAAGCGCACGGAAGGCATGGCGATTCGCCGTGCCGGTTATGAAGGATGGTTACGCAATATCGCGGTGGCGCTGGGAAATGCGCCAAAGTCAGAGGAAGTGCGTATGGCGTTGCAGGCACGCGCAGATCATCCTTCAGCCATTGTGCGCGAGCATGTGGCGTGGGCACTCGCACGTCACGGCTAATGCCCAAATGCCGTCATTCCCGCGAAAGCGGGAATCCATCTTGCTCTGATACATCCGTTGAAAATAGATTCCCGCTTTCGCGGGAATGACGGCCATGAGAGTAACGCGACCCTCATGGCAATCTATGTGAAACCGCCGCGCTTACGCGGCAGCCATCTGCTTCGGAATCGAGCGATTCGTGTGGCTGATGCGGTTGTCCTTGTCCACGTACACCAGCGTCGGCTGGAATTTTTCCACTTCCGCCTGATCAAGATGGACGAAGGCCGCAATGATGACCAAATCACCCGGCTGCGCACGGTGCGCGGCGCTGCCGTTCACGGAGATGATGCCGGAGCCTTCTTCGGCACGCAGCGCGTAGGTGACGAAGCGCTTGCCGTTAT
This sequence comes from Dyella acidisoli, assembly GCF_030160295.1. GTDB lineage: Bacteria > Pseudomonadota > Gammaproteobacteria > Xanthomonadales > Rhodanobacteraceae > Dyella_B > Dyella_B acidisoli. The sequence goes on along the minus strand of NZ_BSOB01000061.1, from coordinate 10,032 downwards.
TGATGTTCCAGGCGTGGATCTGTTCGTATTCGCGGATGCCTGATGCGTCTAGCAGCAGGCCATCGATGGCGATCGAGCCTTCATAGTGCAGCTCCGCATGGGTTACGGTTGCACGATGGATCTTCGCCTTGAGCATGTTCAGGTGCATGACTTTTTCCAGCAGGAACTGCCTGCATAGCTCGCTATTATCCAGCCGCTGCCGCCATGGCCGCAACGGCTCCCGGCCGGTACATGGGGATGGCCAAGAGGCGTTCAATACCCACAAGCCGAGAGCCTGCTCAATATCCCCCGCAGCTCGCATAACCCCTGAGTGGCCGCCATGCGGCCGTGCGCGGCTTGACCAGACAGCCAGTCTGGCGCTGCGCCACGCGCGACCACCTGACGACCATTCAGGGGTTATGCGAACCACGCCGAGACATTGAACAGGCTCTTAGTCGAACAACAGGTTATCGATCAGCCGGGTGGTCCCTAAACGGGCAGCGATCAACGCCACCAGCCCTTCCCGCTCGCCGTCACCCGGCTCGGCGAGGTCTTCGGCGCGCCGGATGGCGGCGTAATCCGGGACGAAGCCGGCACGTTCCAGCTTGGACGCCGCCGCCTGCTCGACCACCTTGCGGGCATGCCCCTTGGCGATCAGGTCGCGCATCTGCTGCAGGGTTTCGTAGATCAGCGCCGCCGTCTGCCGATCGCTGACTGAGAGGTATTGATTGCGTGAGCTGAGCGCCAGCCCGTCATCCGCGCGCTGCGTGGGGCCGCTCATCACTTTCACCGGCAATGAAAGGTCGCGCACCATGCGCTCGATCACTTTTAGTTGCTGGAAATCCTTCTGTCCGAAGATGGCGATATCTGGCTGCACCAGATTGAACAGCTTGCACACCACCGTCGCCACGCCATCGAAATGGCCGGGCCGATGCGCACCTTCCAGCGTATCGGTGAGCTCGGGCACATGCAGGCTCACGCTTTTGTCTGCGCCAAACGGATACAGGGTCGCCACATCCGGCGCGAACAATAGATCGCAACCGGATTCGGCGAGCCCAGCCTGATCCTGCGCCAAAGTGCGCGGATAGCGCTCGAAATCTTCGTTCGGCCCGAACTGCGTTGGATTGACGAACACGCTAGCCACCACGCGATCGGCACGCGCACGCGCCAGCTTCACCAGCGAGTGATGACCCGCGTGCAGGTTGCCCAATGTTGGCACGAAGCCAACCATGTGGCCTTGTGCGCGCCAGCCGCGAATGGTGGCACGCAGGCTCGCTGCGTCTTGAAGCGTTTGCATGAGAAAGTCTTCTTCAGTTGTAACCGTGTTCGGCCGCGGGGAACGCACCACTGCGCACGTCGGCGACATAGGCTGCGATGGCTTCCCGCACTGAGTGGCGACCGGCAAGGAAATCCTTGCTGAACTTGGGTCGCTTGCCAGGCGTAATGCCCAGCATGTCGTAAACCACCAGCACTTGGCCATCGCAGTGCGGGCCAGCACCGATGCCGATGACAGGTATGTTGAGCGCCTTGGTAACACGTTCGCCCAGCGCGGTAGGCACGCCTTCGAGTACCAGGATATCGGCACCGGCTTGCTGCACGGCCAGCGCCTCGCTGATCACGCGCTCCGCCGCTTCGTGCTCACGTCCCTGCACTTTGTAGCCGCCGAATTTGTGTACGGACTGTGGTGTGAGACCCAAGTGTGCGCAGACCGGAATGGCGCGTTCGGTCAACGCATGGATCGATTCAAGAATGTGCGGCGCGGCGCCTTCGATCTTCACCATGGCAGCGCCCGCTTCGCCCACCAGGCGTGCGCCAGCTTGCAGCGCATAGTCGACGTTGCGGTCCGCCATGAACGGCATGTCGGTAACCAATAGCGTAGCGGACAAACCGCGCGCCACCATGCTGGTGTGATAGACCATCTGATCGAGTGTCACCGGCAGCGTGCTGCGCTGGCCTTGCACCACCATCCCCAACGAATCGCCAACCAGCGCGATATCCACGCCGGCGTATTCCAACTGCGCAGCGAAGCTCGCGTCGTACGCGGTAAGCATCACGATCTTGCGCCCTTCCGCCTTCATCGCATGCAGGCTCGGCACGGTGACCGGCTTGCGGACGGGAGCGTTGGCGTTTTCCACGTACACGGCAGTTCCTTCGATGTTGCGGTGAACAATTATCCGGCGCGGGACGGCCAGCACTCAAGCCAATGGCTGACAGCCTTGTGTATCAACGGCTCGCAACAGATCCGCCACGTTGCCCTGCCCCGGAATCTCCAGATCGGGCGCGACATCGTGCAACGGCAATAGCACAAAGGCCCGGTCGGCGATATGCGGATGGGGCAAGTTCAAACGCGCTTCGTTGACGGTTCTACCGGCAACATGCAACAAATCCAGATCGAGCGTGCGCGGTCCCCAACGCTCGCTGTTGCGTTGACGACCCGCAGCGCGCTCGATGGTCAGCAAAGCATCCAGCAAGTCGTGTGGCTCCAGCAGCGTTTCAAGCGCCACCACGGCATTGAGAAAGTCCGGCTGATTCACCACGCCCCAGGGCGGCGTGCGATAGATGCGCGAACGAGCCGTCAACTCGGTCTGCGGCAACGCTGCCAACGCCTCCATGGCATTGAGCAGATGTTGTTGCGAATCGCCGAGATTGCTGCCCAGCGCCACGAAGGCGCGCATCAAGCAGCTCCGGACTTGCCGGCAGCGGGTTTGCGGCGACGCTTGCGTTTGCGCGGAGCGCTTGCGCGCACCGGCTCAACCTCTCCCGGCGTACTGGCCTGATGCAACGGCAATGCCGCAGCCAGCGTTTCATGCGGCAATTGCTGTGCATGCGCCCACCACTGGCCGAGTTCGCCGATCGCCGGCGATTCTGCTTCGCGCAGCAGCAGAAAATCGAATGCTGCTCGAAAGCGTGGATGCGTCAGCAGGCGGAACACCTTTTTACGTTGGATCTGTTCAAAGCGTGGCTGCAGTGACCAGATTTCTTCCATCGTGATGGTGAAACGGCGCGGAATCGCCACGCGCTGACATTGCTCGGCCACTACGTGCGTGGCGGCGCGTGCCCATGCTTCGTTGGCATCTTTGCCATGCGTGGCCCACGTATGTGCGAGATCGCGCACTTCGCCCCACAGCAGCACGGCGAACAGGAAGGCCGGCGTGACCGACTTACCCTCGATCACGCGCGCATCGGTGTTTTCCAAACCGCGCTCGATCAGCGAACGCAACGCCTTGTCACCACGCTTCAGCGCACGCGCCGTGGCGGGGAACATGTACTTGAGCAAGCCGCTTTCTTCAAGCATGCGGAAGCTCTTGCGACCATGGCCGGCCAGGAACATTTTCAGCGATTCGTCGAACAACCGCGCGGGCGCAACACCACTGAGCAGCGGTCCCAGCTCTGCGAACGGCGCGGACGCAGAAGCATCAATACGGAAATCGAGCTTGGCAGCCAAACGTGCGGCACGCAGCATGCGCACCGGATCTTCGCGGTAGCGCGTGCCCGGATCGCCGATCAGGTGCAGCACGCGATCCTGCAGATCCTGCATGCCGCCCACGTAGTCGCGCACCGAGAAGTCGCTGATGTCGTAGTACATCGCGTTGACACGGAAGTCTCGGCGCATGGCGTCTTCTTCGACGGTGCCCCAGACGTTGTCGCGCACGATGCGGCCGTCCACGATGTGACGATCGCCTTCGCTCTCCTCATCGCTGGTGCCACGGAAGGTGGCCACTTCGATGATCTCAGCGCCGTACACCACATGCGCCAGACGGAAGCGGCGACCGATGAGGCGGCAGTTGCGGAACAGCTTCTTCACTTCGTCCGGCGTGGCGTTGGTGGCCACGTCGAAATCCTTGGGGTGCCCGCCCAGCAGCAGATCGCGCACGGCGCCGCCGACCAGGTAGGCGTTATAGCCGGCTTCGTTCAGGCGATAGAGCACACGCAAGGCTGCCTTGCTGATGTTCTTGCGGGAGATTGTGTGCTGCTCGCGCGGAATGATGCGCAGGGCGAGCTTGGCGTCGTTGGCAGTCCGCATGTCTTACACCTCTCCGCCGTAGCGAGGGTGTCGAGACGCCGATCTGATGTGCGATGCGGACTGAGGGCGAGTGGAGGCGTACTTGGCAGTATGCCGAGCTCGACCGAGGGAGCAGCGCGCATCAGAGCGAGCGGATCGGAGGCCGCAGCAGGAGAGGCGTGAGAAATGCGGGCTAACTGTGGGATTCAAGCGTTCGAAATCCTTGCGGTTTCCAAATCCGGATGTCTGGCCGAGCACGCCTGACATGCTCCGACCATCCGAAACCAGTCGTGAGCATTGTCCTGCAAGTGCTTGAGCTGATGCGAGGGTGCGTCTGCAGGCGTTGCCGGACGGGGCGATTCAGCTATACTAGCGCGCTTCGCAACAATACGCTCCCATCGTCTAGTGGCCTAGGACACCGCCCTCTCAAGGCGGGAACACGAGTTCGAACCTCGTTGGGAGCGCCACCTCCAAGATGATCGGCGTTTTATGATCGGTTTTTCGGTCCAGAGGTATACCGCAGCATGACCTTCGTCGTCACCGACAACTGCATCAAGTGCAAATACACCGATTGCGTCGAAGTCTGTCCGGTCGACGCTTTCCACGAAGGCCCCAACTTCCTCGCGATCAATCCTGACGAATGCATCGACTGCACATTGTGCGAGCCCGAATGCCCGATCAATGCGATCTATCCAGAGGACGACGTTCCCGCTGGGCAGGAACACTTCGTGAAGCTGAACAAAGAACTTGCGGAAGCATGGCCGGTGATCACCGTGCGCAAAGACGCCTTGTCAGATGCGAAGGAGTGGGAAGGCAAGCCGGACAAGCTGAAGTTGCTTGAGCGCTGATCAAGCGCAGTAACGGAAAAGTCCAGACAACAAAAAAGGCACCACGCAAAGCGTTGGTGCCTTTTTTGTTGTCTGCTATACGCCAGATCTGCTGACACTGCCAGCGAGCTTAACTCGCTTCACCGTCATTCCGGCGAAGGCCGGAATGACGGTGAGGTGACGTTGATGCTTACCGCAATCAGCCCTTGCCGCCCATGCGCGACTTCAAGCTATCAATGACCTTGGCCACTGCTGCTGCATCGCCCTGCGCGCGCACTTCGCTCGAACCCTGTCCGCTGCCGGCAATGGTGACCACTACCTGACGCGGCGCTACGCTCGGACCGCTCGCGCTACTGCTGCTACCACGGCCGAACATGCGACCGAAGAAGCCAGGCTTTTCGGCCGGCTGATCGGAAGCCAGCACGCTGAGGCTGTAGCTGTGCGCGGCATCGTCATGGCTCTGCAGCGTGCCGATTTCGCCGTTGCTCAACGCTTCGCCGACACGGCGGTAGGTTTCGTCCACGCTGTCAGCCAGGATAAAGCCGTCGGTGATGGTGCTGGGAACGTTGCCCACGCGCGCGGTGGCGCCGTTGGCGGTCGGATGATTAGCCCCGGTCGGCGGGATCACCAACGCAGCACTGGCGTTGGGGGTGTCCATGCCTGGCGGAATTTCCAGCGGCGATTGCTGCTTGGCCGTCTGCCAGGCCTTTTCGGAACGGAAAATGCCGCAGCCCGAAATCAGCAGGCCGGTCAGAATCAGGGCCGGCAGGGCGACGGCGAGGGAAGATTTCTTCATGTAATGGATTCCGTTGTGTTCCGAATTGAGTCAACCGATCAAGCGGCATCCGCCAAGGATGCCAGAGTCGCCAAGGCCTTGCGTAGCTGTTCGCGCGCCGGCCCCTGTTCTAGTTCCACCAGCGGCAACCGGGGCGTTGCCGTGCCCAGCCCCAGTTCCGGCAGGCCGGCCTTCACCGCGATCGGATTCGGCGCGCAGTTGAGCGCCAGCACCAGCGGTTCAAGCGCAGCGTCGCAACGTGCGGTGGCCGCGCGGTCGCCCGCAGTGGCAGCGTCGCACAATGCTCGGAAAGCCCTGGGCACCAGGTTGGCCACCACCGAGATGACACCGGCGGCGCCGGCCAGCATGGCCTGCGCCCCACTGGCATCGTCGCCGGACAGATAGACGAAATCCGGCCGCACAAGTTCCGCGGTGTGCTGGATGCGCTCGGCATCGCCGCGCGCTTCCTTGATGCCGATGATGGCGGGATGCTCGCGCAGCAAAGCGGTGGTTTCCACCGCCAGGTCGCAGGCCGTGCGAGAGGGAACGTTGTAGAGAAGTATCGGCAGGCCACCGCGATCAGCCACTTCCAGGAAATGGCGGCGCAAGCCTTCTTGCGTGGGGCGCACGTAATACGGCGCCACCACCAAAGCTGCATTTGCACCGAGCGCGCGGGCTCGCTGCGTAAGCGCCACCGTTTTAGCAGTACCGGCCTCGCCGGTGCCGGCGATCACTGGAATACGACCGGCAACATGCTCGACGGCAAAGCCGAGCAGGCGATCGTATTCGTCGTGTTCAAGCATATGGGCTTCGCCGGTGGAGCCGGCGACGACCACCGCCTGGGTGCCGCCCGCGATCTGGAAGTCGAGCAGACGGCCGAATGCCGCCAGATCGAGCGCCCCATCCGAGCCGAATGGAGTAACCAGGGCGCAGACGCTTCCGTGAATCTTCATGGCGCGTTCCGCACAAAAAGGTAGAAAAGTAGACTAGTCATCTTACTTGCGGGTTCGCAGGACGGGCAAGTAAGCTGGCGTATCGTTCGTCGTCATCCCGCACGACGCGGGGTCGCCACCATCCATGTCCACCAACCCTTTTTCCGCGCGATCTAGCAACGACCATCAATTGCTGATCCAGACGCTGACGCCGGCCACGCGTACGCCGCTGCTCGCGCTAGCTAAACGCATCGCGGATGCGGGCTGCAATCTTTCCGACGCGCGCGTATCGACCATTGGCGCGGATACCTCACTTACCCTGCTCGCCAGCGGCGCATGGGATGCTGTAGCCAAGCTGGAAACCGCGCTCACCAAGCTGGCACGCGAAGAGGAATTGCGCCTCACGCATTACCGCACCAGCCTGCGTGAACCTAGCGGCCATCTGCTGCCCTATCTGGTGGAAGTGGTGTCCTCCGACCGACCGGGTATCCTGGTAAAGATCGTGGATTTCTTCAGCCGCCACGACATCAGCGTGGAACAACTGAGCTCCATGCGCTATCAGGCCATGCAGACGGGCGCCGCGATGTTCCAGGCGCAGTTCACGATCGGGGTGCCGGATAAATTGCATATCGCCGCTTTGCGCGACGATTTCCTGGAGTTCTGCGATGGCCTGAATCTGGATGCCATCATGGATCCGGTGAAATTCTAGGATGCTCCGCCTGGCGTAATCTGACAAGGCTGTTTCCGTCACATAACACGCGCTAGTCTCCGTCCCAGCAAGTGCAATACCCAAGCTGGCTAGCGGAGAGCCCATGCCCGAACTAGGCAAGAAAGTCCCCAAGCTGCAAGGCGTCACCGGCGACGGAAGTACGCTGAAACTCGATTCACTGAAAGGCCAATGGGTAGTGGTCTACTTCTACCCCAAGGACAGCACTCCCGGGTGCACCAACGAAGCGAAAGACTTTCGCGACCTCTATCCGAAGTTCAAGAAGCGCCATGCCGAAATCCTCGGCGTCTCGCGCGATTCGGTGAAATCCCACGCCAATTTTGCCAGCAAGCAGGAATTGCCTTTCCCGCTGGTATCCGACCCCGATGAAACCTGGTGCAAAACCTTCGACGTGATCCACGAGAAGGTGCTGTACGGGAAGCGCTATCTGGGCGTGGTGCGCAGTACTTTCCTGATCGACCCCGACGGCAAGCTCGCCGCGGAATGGCGGGGCGTGAAAGTGCCCGGCCATGCGCAGGCGGTGCTCGACGCGATTCCCACCCGGTAATTTTCCACGTCACACGCTCTCGCCAACGTGCCACGTTCCTTCCACCTCCTGCCTCATGAGGTTACTTCCGCATGACCGGAAGCAAGCGCATCTACGCCCTCGATACCAACGTGCTGTTGCATGACCCGACGTCGCTTTTCCGCTTCGAGGAGCACGACGTCTTCATCCCGATGACGGTTCTGGAGGAACTGGACGAAAAGAAAAAAGGTGCTTCGGAAGTTTCGCGCAACGGCCGCCAGGTCAGCCGTTTCCTCAACGAACTGATCGAACGCGGCAACGGCCACGGCATCAGCAATGGGTTGGAACTGGAGAATCCTGCGGGCGTCTCGCTCCGACGCGGCACCGCCGTAGGCCGCCTGTATTTCCAGCAGCGCACCGCCAATGGACATGGCAAGGCGGACAACCAGATCCTGTCCGCAGTGATCGAGCTGGTCGAACAGCATCCGGGCCGTCCGGTGGTACTGGTCACCAAAGACATCAACCTGCGCATCAAGGCCAAGATCTATGGCATCGATGCGGAGGACTACGAGAACGACCGCGCACTGGACGATTTCGCTCTCCTCTACACCGGCTCGATCGAACTGCCGGAAGACTTCTGGGATCGCCATCCCGAAGTGCAATCCTGGAACGAGCGCGGACGCACGTTCTACAAAGTTGACCGGCGCAAGGACGAAGATTGGTATCCAAACCAGTGTCTGTTCCTGCCCGGCGAGAACAGCGTGGAATTGCGCGTCCTGCATGTTGACGAAGTGCGCGCCACGCTGGTGCTGCTGGATGATCACAGCCACAGCAATCACAGCGTATGGGGCATCGCCGCGCGCAACCGCGAGCAAAATTTCGCGCTCAACGTACTGATGGATCCGGACGTGGATTTCATCACTCTGCTCGGCACCGCCGGCACCGGCAAGACGCTGCTCGCGCTTGCAGCGGGTCTTGCGCAAGTGATGGACCAGCAACGCTACCGCGAAATCATCATGACGCGCGCCACGGTATCGGTCGGCGAGGACATCGGTTTCCTGCCCGGTACTGAGGAAGAAAAGATGACGCCGTGGATGGGCGCCCTCACCGACAACCTCGAAGTGCTCGCCAATCCGGAAGAAGGCGGAAGTTGGGGACGCCAGGCCACCAACGACCTGCTCGCCTCACGCATCAAGATCCGCTCGCTCAACTTCATGCGCGGACGCACCTTCCTCTCGCGCTATCTGATCATCGACGAGGCGCAGAACCTCACGCCGAAACAGATGAAGACGCTGATCACCCGCGCCGGTCCCGGCACGAAGATCGTGTGCCTGGGCAATGTCGAGCAGATCGATACGCCTTACCTCACGGAAACGACGTCGGGTCTGACGTATGCGGTGGATCGCTTCAAGCACTGGGCGCATTCGGCACATATCACACTGCGGCGTGGTGAGCGTTCGCGGTTGGCGGATTTTGCGTCGGAAGCGTTGTAACCTGCTCCTCATTCCCCCCCTCTCCACTTTGGGGAGAGGGGGGAACCTCGTGGGATATTTTTTGTGCCGTCATTCCCGCGAAAGCGGGAAGTTTGCAAAACTAGCCATTGCTCCAATGAAGAGACATG
>NZ_BSOB01000061.1:0-332 GCF_030160295.1 Dyella acidisoli | reverse complement strand
TTTGCGGAAGTGAATCGGCAGTTGGATGCACACGGCTTGATTTTGCGGCGAGGCACCCTGATCGATGCGACCTTGATACCGGCGGCGGTGAGCGAACCGCCCAAGCAGAAAGGCGGTGGACGTTCGGCCACCGATCCGGACGCTGCCTGGACCAAACGCGGCGCGAAGGCGACATTTGGCTACAAGCTGCATGTGGCGGTGGATCGCGATTCGCAGTTGGTGAGGGCAGCGCAGGTGACGCCAGCGAACGTCAACGAGGTATGCATCGGTCACGCCTTGGTGCAAGGGGACGAAGCGGCGGTATGGGCGGACAAAGGCTACGTAGGTCCGGC
>NZ_BSOB01000060.1 GCF_030160295.1 Dyella acidisoli | reverse complement strand
GCGGTTGGCACCGGTCTCGGTGCTGGTTTGCAGGAGACGACCCTGCACGTCGTAGGTCGTGGTGGTGATGACGGTGCCGTTCGTCAGCACACCATTGCCGTTGCTGTCGACGGTGTCGTACTGGGTCTGCGTGGCCAGTTGGCCGCGCACGTCGTAGGTGTAGTCGGTGCGCGTGCTTTGGCTGAGCGTGGTTTGCACGGCGGTGCTTTGTACCCACGCCTGTAGTTGGGCCAAGGTGGGCGGGTTGCTCGGGCTATTGCTGTTGCTACTGGGGCTGTAGGTGGCCCCCAGGTATTGGCGCGTGGTGGTGAGTTCGCTCAAGCCATTGGCGGTGGTGTAGTCGTGCTCGGTGACGGCGCCGAGCGGATCGATGGTGTAGGCGAGCTGGTTCGTGGCGGTGTAGACGTAATACGTGGTCTCGGCGCTGCTCGGGGCGACGTAACCGCTCTGCCCCACTTGGCCTTGCGCGGCGACGGTGTAGGTGGTTTTGCTGGTGACCTGGTCGGCGGCGTTATAGGTGTAGCTGACCGTATTACCGGCGCCGTCTTCGAC
>NZ_BSOB01000059.1 GCF_030160295.1 Dyella acidisoli | reverse complement strand
TGGAACGCCCCGTTCCTCAACCAAGTTAACTCGGCCTATCGACGACGCATTTCTTTCATCAACTAAGCCAACGTCAGCTTCAGGCGTTCGAGCATTCGACACGTCCGCCAATGATCCTACACTAGGCGACTGCTCTCCTCCACCGATAGCCACTTGCTTGACAGCTCCAAGCTCCGCATCCACGCTTGAATTACCAATGGAAGTCAACTCCTCATTTACTTGAGCAGCGTTCTTGGCAACACTAAGTGGCGCATTGCTCTCAGAAGCAGCATCAACAATGGTCGCGTCATTGCTGCCACTTGCCGTCGTATTTACTTCGCCCAATCCTCCTTGCCCACCAGCTTCTACGGCGCCCGTCCCAGCAATCTCATTGCTGCCATTTGTAGCAATGGATTCTCCCGTCGCACTGCTATTCACACCACCACTTAAACCATCGCCCGTCTGGCTAGCCACCGCTTCGGCAGCCCCCACGTCACCAGTCGCCCCTGCATCTCCCGTAGCCGACGCTGCGTTTACTCCCGTTGCCGCCGGAGCTTGCGCATCGTTTGTGAGATTACCGGCTCCCGCCGCATCTTCCGCACCGCCACTCCCAAGCTTCGATAGATCACCAACGGCACCAATCTGGTTATTGAGACCGCTATAACCACCTGCCGACCCCACCAATTTCACCTGACCAAGCAAGTCACCCACTTGGCTCAACCCGTCGACTGCCAGAGATGCGCCTGCAACCCCCAGCTTCAATGCCCCTACGCCACCATCCACCGCCATAACGGTGTTGAGGCTGCCCTGACCAAGGATATCCCCCGATTCGAACTGGTCGCCGATGTTGTTGCTTTGACTTAGCTCAGCGGCCCGGTTCAATGCCGATGTCACTGCATTGATTGTTGTATCAACAGGATGATTCTGGAGGAAGGCTTTGGTGCCTTGGACTTGATTGGCAAGTATTTCCGTATCGGCTTCGAAATAGTTGGTCAGGTTCAAGCCATTTCTACCAACAACGCTATCGATATCCGTACCAATCCAGGCCCCGAGCGTGGTGACCGTACCCACCGCCATGTTT
>NZ_BSOB01000058.1 GCF_030160295.1 Dyella acidisoli | reverse complement strand
TAATTACATGGACTCGCCCCCGCGCTAAATAAGGCCTCATGGGCCAGCGGTGGAGAGTAAAACTATCCACCGTTCTGTAACGAGCGAGGGCGAGTCCATGAAACAGCGTACTCCCAATGAAGCGGCTGAGTTGGCCATCGATCTGGCCAAGCATGTGTTCGAAGTTGTGGCGGCCGATCGGTTCGGACAAGAGTGCTGGCACCGGCGCATTGGTTCGCGCAAAGCCTTTGAAAGCTTCCTTGATCGACTGAATGCGCCGATGTGCGTGGGCATGGAAACCGGCCCAGGTGCCCAAGCGTGGGCCCGTCGTTTGCTGGCGCGTGGCATCCGCGTGAAGGTTCTGCCGGCCAACAGCGTGAAGGCACACGGCCATCGCATGAAGAACGACCTCAATGATGCGCGCGCCATCTTGCGTGCTATGCACGATGGCGACATTCACGCGGTGCCGGTCAAGACGGTGGAGCAGTTGGCCCTGCAAGCGCAGCACCGGGCACGTGCAGGCTGGGTGAGCCGACGCACGCGGGTGTGCAACCAGTTGCGCAGCGTG
>NZ_BSOB01000057.1:60325-110451 GCF_030160295.1 Dyella acidisoli | reverse complement strand
GCACACCTTGCCACCTTGGTGAGGCCTCATACATAGATGCAGCCGGCATTCGGGGATGAAAAAAGCGGTTGACGAAGGGGGCGAGTCCATACATAGGCTGGGATTGCATCCCAGCCTACGGGTTCAAGGCACCGAATGCCCTTTGCTCGCCGTCCAGATCGCATACCAGTCCTCGACATCGAGCTGCACTTTCAACGCCGCGACAGCATCGCGCAAACCATCGATACGCCTCGTTCCCGTAATCGGACAAGGCAGCGACGGATGCCGTAGCACCCATGCGAAAGCCAGCGTGGTGAGCGAAATGCCATAACGTGCAGCGATCGCAGTCATCTCTGTGCGTACGCGTTGCGTCTGATCGTCGTCACCGCTGAACAACCGTCCACCCGCCAACGGTGACCAAATCATCGGACGCAGACCAAGCTGCTGCGCTTGATCCAGTGTGCCGTCATCCAGCGCCCCCATCTGCAGTGGCGACAGTTCGACCTGATTGGTGACCAATGGATGATGCTGATGCAATAGCGCAAATTGGTTGACGCTGTGATTGGACACACCCCAATGCGCCACTTTGCCTTCGCGGCTGAGCGTGGCGAACGTTTCTGCCAAGGCCGTGGCATCCATCAGGTAATCAGGGCGATGGATCAGCACGAGATCCAATTGTTCGGTGTGCAGATTGCGCAGCGATTGTTCCACCTCGGCTCTTACGTACGCTGCGTTAGTGTCGTAATAATTGATGCGATAAGGCTTCTGCGAAGAACGCAAGCGCACGCCGCACTTGGTAACCAACTGCATGCGTCCGCGTAAATCAGGCGAGGCTTTCAATGCTTCGCCGAACAATGCCTCAGCGCGGTAATCACCGTAGATATCTGCGTGATCGAACGACGTGATGCCTAGTTCCAGCGCCTGTTCGATCCAACGCACGCGTTCCTGCACGCTCAAATGCCACTCGGTGAGACGCCAGAGGCCGGCGACGATGGAGGAAAGCTGGAAAGAGCGGATATCGGTGTGCATGCGGAATCGAAGGTGATGAAGAAAATGGATGAGCCGATACAGTGTGATGCTTGCTGGTAGCTTGCATTAAACGGTGTCGGAAAAAGGAAGGGGGTATCACGCCTTTTCGATGTAAGAATTTTTTTGCATTATTTGTTTGCCTGGCTGCTGCGGTTGGCGCTTTGGCTCGCCCAATGATGTCGGCCAGGACAAGACCTTTCGTCTCCCGTACGTGGAATCAAGGAAGAAACATGCCCTATATAGCCGCAAATTATCGAAATAATCCCAGTGCCCCGGTTGGAAAGTGGATCTGTGCCCCGACCTCCGGGCTCACTCTCTTCCAGGACGTACCTCCCGATGATAAAACAACGAGCCCTTATCTATGCGGGCAATGCGTTTCCTACGTTAAAAGGGTATGCCCCTCGTTGCCCGCCACGGCTCATTGGACGAAGGGCGCGCCCGTCAAGAACAACAACAGCATTGCCCCCGGCACTGTCATTGCCACCTTTAACGCTTCCGGAAGGTACGAAGGGCATGCTGCCATTTATGTGAGTCAAGATCCGCATCATGGCGTTACGGTCTATGATCAGTACGTGACCCCGCCCAGTCCGAAGCCTGTAGGCGAACGAGTCTTGCGCTGGGGAGCACATGGAAACTCGAACAACGGAGACAAATTCTATGTCGTGGAGTAAGCGCTGCTCTTATCTGCTGCTTGCATTCCTCCTATGGTTTCCCGTCTACGGAACACTGGCGTCGGACGTTTGCCCGTCCAAGCAGGGCACTAGCCTGCGTTTCGTGGATGTGTTCGATGGTGCACCCGAAGACCTGGCCACTCTTGTGCCCGACCAAGCCGGAAAGTACAGCGGGTACTGGCAATTGGGTTATGTTTACGACGCCGGCCGCTATGTAACGGTTAGATGCAAATATGCAAACGGACAAACCTTGGACGTAAAACTGTCCGATAAGGTGAGTAAATGCAGCTATACCATCGATTCGAAGAAAACGCTCGCTTTGCGCTGCAAATAGTCCATGGGCATCCCTCTCGCAACGGAGAGGGATGCTTATCACGATGATGTAGACCGATGTACGTTTATCGTGCCTTGGTATCAGCAGACTGCCCCGTGCTCAATGCTTCGGCCGACCAGCCGCCGCCCACGTCGCCGATCAACGATATCGTATCGAGCAGTTGTTGTTGCGTAATGCTCAGCGCGCTCTGCTGGGCGCTTAGCTGCGTAGCCTGCGCAGTCGCCGCGGTGGTGTAGTCCACCGTGCCGGCCTGATACTCGTTGAGTGCGATTTGTGCGCCCTGCGTAGCGTCGCGCACCACAGCATCTTGCACTTCGGCTTGCTGCGCGAGAATACGTAGGTTCGACAGATCGTTCTCCACATCTTGCAAGGCGGTCAGCACACTGCCGCGATAGTTGGCGGCCGCTGCTTCGTAAGAGGCTTTGGTAGCGGCCACTTGGCCATGCCGCGCGCCGAAGTCGAGCACAGTTTCACTCACGTCCGCACCCAGCGACCACACATGATTGGCAACGTGCAGCAGTCCGGCCAACGGCGCTTGCGAGAAACCGTCAGATGCGGACAGCGTCAGATTTGGATAGTAGGCCGCGATTGCAACGCCGATGGCCGCGTTCTGCGCCGCCATCTCGCGCTCCGCCACAGCGATGTCGGGGCGGCGCTGCAGCAGCGTCGAGGGCATGCCGGCCGGAATCACCGGTAATGTCGGCACGCTCGTGCTGTGCGGAATATCCAGATCTTCCGGATTCTTGCCGACCAGCACGGCGATGGCATGCGCGTACTGCGCACGCGCGATACCGAGTGCGATCAGGCTCGATTTGGCGCTCTCCCATTGCGTGCGTGCAGTAATCACGTCGGAAGGAGGCGTGGTGCCCGCGGCGCCCTGGTTTTCGACCACGCGCAAGGATTCGGCATAGTTGTCGACGGTCTTTTGCAGCAAGTCGATATCGGCATCGGTGATGCGCAGCTCGATCACCGCATTGGCGAGCGCGACCTGTTCGGACAGCGTGGCATTAGCCAGCGTAGCCTGACTGGCTTGCGCGCTGGCTTTGCTTTCTTCGACCGAACGCCGCACCTTGCCCCACAGATCGGGCGCCCAGCTCACGCTGCCTTCGAGCGAGCCGGATGTGCTGATTGCGCGTCGCGAAGAACTGCTGGAAAGGGCGCTGCTGCTGGCGCTGCGCTGCTTGTTGGCCGAACCGGTGACGCCCAGGGTAGGGAACAGCGACGCGCGAGCGACCTGCACTTCGGCGAGCGCCTGCTGATAGTTGGCGTAAGCCTGCTGCACGGTCTGGTTGGATACCGACACCATCGGCTCAAGCTGGTTGAGCAATGGATCGTTGAATGCGGTCCACCAATCACCCTTCGTCGCTTCATCCGCTTCAGGCGAGGCTGCGGTCCAGCCAGGCAGTTCCTTGTACTGCGCAGGCATGGGCACCTGCGGACGGTGATAGTCCGGGCCGACCATGCAGCCACCGAGCAGCAGTGCCAACGAGATGGTGAATCCTAAATTCAAAGTCTTCATAGTCATGCACTCACGTCCGATCGGTTCCACGGCAACGTGGCTGACCAACGGGCCAGTCGTGCGCGTAGACGATCAAGGTAGAGATAGATCACCGGTGTCGTGTACAGGGTGAACACCTGGCTGAGAATAAGTCCGCCCATCACAGTGATGCCGAGTGGCTGGCGCAGCGACGCGCCCTGGCCGATGCCGACGGCCAACGGCACCGCACCGAGTACCGCGGCCGCGGTGGTCATCATGATCGGGCGCAGGCGCACCACGGCGGCGTCGTGGATGGCCTTTACGGAATCATGGCCTTCATCGCGCTGCAGATGGATCGCTACATCGATCATCATGATCGCGTTCTTCTTCACGATACCGATCAACAGGATGATGCCGATCATCGCGATCACCGAAAACGGCGTGCCGAAGATCAACAGTGCTAGCGTGGCGCCGATACCGGCCGAAGGAAGCGTGGAAAGAATCGTGATCGGATGCACCGTATTTTCGTACAGAATACCGAGCACGATATAAACCGCGCCGAGTGCGGCAAGAATCAGCAGCGGCATGGTCGACATCGATTGCGAATATACCTGCGCTGCGCCGGCGGTAGCACCGTGAATGGATGCGGGCATGCCCATTTCGCGCATGGCTTGCTGCACCGCGGACAAGGCATTGCTCAGCGAGCCACCGGGCGGCAAATTGAACGAGATCGTGCCGGCTACCAGGCCACCCTGGTGATTCACCTGCGTAGCGGTGTGGTTGTTGGTGTAGCTGAGCATGGCCGGGAACGGCACCATGGTTTCCGACGACGTGCTGTCCGCGCTGCCGCTCGACGTGCCGCCCTTGGAGTTGGAAATGGCGTTGGTCAGCTGATTCGCGCGTGCATCGGCGTTGAGCGAATTGGTGTTCGATGAGGTACCGGCCGAGCCGCCTATCGCCGAAAAGCTCGTCACGCCCTTGACCGTGCTAGACGACATCTGCGTCTGCTGTGTGCCAGAAGCATTGCCGGCCGCTTTGCTGAAATACATGCGATCGAGCATCTGCGGGTATTGCCAGTACTTCGGCGCCACTTCCATCACGACGTAGTACTGGTTGAGCTGGTTGTAGACGGTGGACACGGTGCGCTGGCCGAAGGCGTCATACAACACGCTGTCGATCTGGTTGGGTACGAAGCCATAGCGCGTCATGGTGGAGCGGTCGAAGTTCACGAAGGTCTGCAGGCCGTTTTGCTGCAGATCGGAGTTCACATCGATCAGCTGGCTGCGATATTTGCCCAGCTCCGTGACCAGTTTGGGTATCCAGGTATACAGCGCGTTGGGATCGTCGCTGGTCAGCGTGTACTGGTATTCGGAGGCGGACTGCCGGCCACCAATGTGCAGGTCTTGCGCAGCCTGCAGGAACAGCTTCGCACCGGAAATCGCATTGAGCTTCGGCCGCAGGCGATCGACCACTTGCGCTGCCGAAAGCTTGCGTTGCGCCAATGGCTTCAACTCCACGAACAGGTTCGCGGTATTCAATGCACGGCCGCCGGTGAACCCGGCCACCGATGCGACGGCGGGATCCTTCTGCACGATCGATTGCAGTTGCGCGAGCTTCTTTTCCATCGCCTGGAAAGAGATGCTCTGGTCGGCGATGATCTGGCCCATCAGAATGCCGTTGTCCTGTTCCGGAAAGAACGTGGACGGCAGCAGTTTGAACAGAAATACGTTGAGCACCATCAGGCCGATCAGCGTTAGACCAACTACCCAGGCACGATCAAGCACCGCTGATAGAGAACGCGAATACGCTTGCTTGAAGCGTTCGAACTGCCCCTCGTACCACACCGCCCAACGCGCCCTGGAATGGATCGCAGCGCCTGGGCGCAACAGATACGCGGCCATGGTGGGCGTGACGGTGAGCGAAATGACCATCGAAAGCAGGATAGCGATCGACAGCGTTACGGCGAATTCGTGGAACAGCAGGCCGATGATGCCTGGCATCAGCAGGATCGGCAGGAATACCGCGATCAGCGACAGACTCATCGAGATCACCGTGAAGCCGACCTCGCCGCTGCCTTTGAGCGCCGCCTCGCGCACATCCATGCCTGCTTCAACGTGGCGCACGATGTTCTCCAGCACCACCACGGCGTCGTCCACCACGAAGCCGGTGCCGATGGTGAGCGCCATCAGCGAGAGATTGTCGATGCTGTAGCCCATCAGGTACATCGGCCCGAACGTGCCAACGATCGAAAGCGGCAATGCCACCGACGGAATCAACGTGGCCCGCGGCGATTGCAGGAATATAAACACCACACCGATCACCAGCAGCACGGCGATGAACAGCGAGCGTTCCGTATCACCCACGGCCGCGTTGACCGATACCGAGCGGTCGATCGCCACGCCGACCTTGATGCTGCTGGGCAGGGTGGCTTCGATCGCTGGCAGCACGCCGCGGATCTGCGCCACCGTCTTGACGATGTTGCTGCCGGGCATGGGATACACGATCACCAGCACCGCTGGCTTGCCGTTGTACAGACCCATGTTGCGGAGATTTTCGGCCGAATCTTCGACGTCCGCGACATCGCGCAATTGCACAGGTGAGCCATTGCGGTAGGCGATGATCAGATCGCGATACGGCGCGGCTTTGTTGATCTGGTCGTTGGAGGTGACCTCGTAGCGCAGGCCGTCCTGGTCGATGTGTCCCTTGGCGCTGTTCGCGTTGGCGGCGCTGATGGATGCGCGCACATCTTCCAGGCCGATGCCGTAGCTGCTCAACTTGTTCGGTTCCAGCTCGACGCGCACCGAGGGCAGGGCACTGCCGCCCAGCGTGATCTGGCCCACACCGTCGACTTGCGACAACTGCTGCTGGATCACCGAATTGGCGGAGTCGTAAAGCTGCGTGCGCGTGAGCGTGTCGGACGTGAGCGCCAGCACCATGATTGGCGAATCGGCCGGGTTGAATTCGCGATAGCTTGGGTTGCTGCGCAACGTGCTCGGCAGGTCGGCGCGCGCTGCCTGGATCGCCGCTTGCACGTCGCGCGCAGCGCCGTTGATGTCGCGGTTGAGGCCGAACTGCACCACGATCTGCGCTGACCCGACGAAGCTGGTCGATGTGAGTTCGGTGACGTCGGCGATCGCGCCGAGGCGTTTTTCCAGCGGTTCGGCCACGGTGGATGCCATGATCTCCGGACTCGCACCCGCCATACTCGCCTGCACGACGATCACCGGATAGGTGATGTTGGGAAGCGGCGCCACCGGCAAGCGGAAATAGGCCAATGCGCCAGAAAGCAGAATGGCGATCGCCAGCAGGGTGGTGGCGACAGGGCGGCGGATGAAGAGGGCGGAGATGTTCATGACGGCGCCCGCATCACACTCTTGCTAGAAACTCCCCTGGCCGTCATTCCCGCGAAAGCGGGAATCCATCTGAGGGATGCCACAAAGAGCAAAATGGATTCCCGCTTTCGCGGGAATGACGGCAGGACAAGATTCCCCATCTGGTCAAATGGACGTCCTAACGTAAGAAAGCAGTGGGCTTCTCGCCAGGTCACGGCGCGCTATCCCCAGCCGCCAGCGACGGCTTGCGCTGGAACCGCTGCGCCAGCCGATCGAAGAACAGATAGATCACCGGCGTGGTGAACAGCGTCAGCAACTGACTCAACGTAAGACCGCCGATGATCGCCAGACCCAGCGGCCGGCGCAGTTCCGAACCGGTGCCGGTGCCGAGCAACATCGGCAGCGCACCCAGCATCGCCGCCAGCGTTGTCATCAGGATCGGACGGAAGCGTAGCAACGAAGCTTCGAAGATCGCCTCTGCGGGCGGCTTGCCGTGATCGCGCTCGGCCTCGAGCGCGAAGTCCACGATCATGATCGCGTTTTTCTTCACGATGCCGATCAGGAGCACGATGCCGATGATGCCGATGATGTCCAGATCCGCACCGGCGACCATCAGCGCCAGCAGTGCGCCGATACCCGCCGAAGGCAGCGTCGACAGAATCGTGACTGGATGGATGAAGCTTTCATACAGCACGCCGAGCACGATATAGACCGCTACCAGCGCCGCGATCAGCAGGTATACCTCGCTGGATAACGAATCCTGGAACGCTTGCGTCGCGCCCTGGAACGACGAGGTGATCGAAGGCGGCAGGTGCACCGCCTGCTCGGCCTGATTCACTTCGGTGACGGCTTTGCTCAGCGACGCACCGCTGGCCAGATTGAAAGAGATGGTCACCGATGGAAACTGTGCAAGATGGCTGATCACCAGCGGCGACTTGGCCACCTCGATTTTGGCGATGGCCTTCAGCGGTACCTGGCCGTTGCTTGCCGTCTGGCTGGGTAGGTACAGATCACCTAGCGATTCCAGCGTCGGCAACTTTTCCGGCTTGGCGACCAGGATCACACGATACTGATTCGACTGATTGAAGATGGTCGACACGATGCGCTGCCCCAGCGCGTCGTACAGGGCGTTATCGATGGTTGCGGGCGTAATGCCGAAACGCGCCGCCAACTGGCGATTCACATTGACATTGACGCTGAGACCTTCGTTGTTCAAGTCGCTGGTGACATCGGTGATCGAGGTGATCTGCTTCATGCGCTCGATCAGCGCCGGCACGTATTGCTGGAAGGCTTGTTGGCTGGGGCCGCGCAGCACGAACTGGTACTGGTTTGGCGAGATGGTCGTATCGAGCGTGAGGTCCTGTTCCGGCTGCAGATACAACTTGATGCCTGGCACGTGCGCCACTTCGTCCTGAATGCGCCGCGCGATCTCGGCGGCGGTTTCGGAACGATCGTCGCGCGCCTTCAGGTTGATGAGGAAGCGACCGTTGTTGAGCGTGGTGTTGGTGCCGTCGATGCCGACATACGAAGTGAGATTGATGACGTCCTGGTCCTTGAGAATCGCCTCGGCAAGCTGCGCCTGGCGATCCACCATCGTGCTGTAGGAGACGGAGTTGTCTGCAATGCTGATGCCTTGCAGTACGCCGACGTCCTGCACCGGGAACAGGCCCTTCGGAATCACTACATACAAAATCCCGGTGATTGCCAGCGTCACCACGAAGGTCGCCAGGGTGGCCGTCTGATGCTCCATCACGAAACGTAAGCCGCGTTCGTACGAGTGCAACAGCTTGTTGAACAGGCCTTCACTGATCCGCTCGAAGCGGCTGGGATGGCGCTCGGCCTGCGCCCGCAGAATGCGCGCGCACAGCATCGGCACCAGCGTGAGCGACACGATACCGGAGATCACGATAGTCACGGCCAGCGTGACTGCGAACTCACTGAATAGCCGCCCGATCACGCCGCCCATGAAGAGCAAGGGAATCAGTACTGCGATCAATGAAATGGTCAACGACAGAATGGTGAAGCCAATCTGCCCGGCACCTATCAGCGCCGCATTCAGCGGTGTTTCGCCTTCCTCCAGATAGCGCACGATGTTCTCGATCATCACGATCGAGTCGTCCACCACGAAGCCGGTGGCAATGATCAATGCCATCAGCGAAAGGTTGTCGATGGAGTAATTGAGCTCGTACATCATTGCCAGCGTGCCGATCAACGACACCGGCACGGAAATGCTGGGGATGATGGTGGCTGGCAGGTTGCGCAGGAATACGAAGATCACCAGCACCACCAGTAGCACCGCCAGGATCAGCTCGAACGCGGCATCGGCAACCGACGCACGGATCACACCCGTGCTGTCGTTGACGATTTCCACGTGCATGCCGGCGGGCAGGGTGGATTCCAGTTGCGGCAGGATGAGCTTGATCTGGTCAACCGTCGCGATCACGTTCGCGCCAGGCTGGCGTTGTACGTTCAAGATGATCGCGGGGGTCTGGTTGTACCACGCGCCTTGTTCGACGTTCTGCGCCGACTGCGTAACGCGTGCGACATCGCGCAGATATACGGGGGCACCGTTCTGGTAGGAAACCACCGTATCTAGATAATCCTTCGGATCCTGGATCTGGTCGTTGCCATTGATGGTGTAGTCGAGATCAGGACCGTCGAAGTTACCCTTCGGCTGGCTCACATTGACGTTGCCCAGCAGCGAGCGCAGATCGTCGATGTTGAGGCCGTAGGAAGCGAGCTTCTGCGGATCGGCTTCCACGCGCACGGCCGGCACGTTGCCGCCGGACGGCGTCACCAGGCCGACGCCTGATACTTCAGAAATCTTGGTGCCAAGACGGTTGTTCGCCACGTCCTGCAGCTGCGTCAGCGACATCGATTTCGACGTGACGGCCAGCGTGAGAATCGGTTGATCGGCCGGATTCACCTTCGCGTAGGTCGGTGGTGCAGGCAGACCGCTGGGCAGCAAACTGTTGGCCGCGTTGAGCGCCTCCTGCACGTTCTGTTCGGCGATGTCGAGATTGAGCGACAGATTGAACTGCAAGGTGATGATCGATGCGCCGGCGGAGCTGCTCGACGTCATCTGTTGGAGGCCGGGAATTTGCCCAAGCTGCACTTCCAGCGGTGCGGTCACCGTGGTGGCCATCACTTCCGGGCTCGCGCCCGGGTAGAAGGTTTGCACCTGGATGGTCGGGTAATCGACGCTGGGCAAGGACGACACGGGCAGAAAACGCATCGCCACCAAACCCACCAGCACCAGCGCGATCATCAGCAGCGATGTCGCCACGGGCCTGAGTACGAACAGGCGGGAGATATTCATTGGTTCACACGCTGCTCGTCACGACGCGGAGGAGGCGGAGCCGGCATCCGAACCGGCGCTGTGCTTTCTTCTTGCGTTGCCATGCGATGCACCGGCCGATGAAGACGGCGCGGGTGCGCCCGCACTGCCTGCGCTTGCGGGCCGCGCTTGCGCAACGCGGATCTTTGCGCCGTCGCTCAAGCGATCCGTGCCGTCCGTGACGACCGTCTGGTCTGGGGAGAGGCCGGAGAGAATGGCGGTGTATTGGCCATCGCTTGGCCCTAGTGTCACCTTGTGCACCGAGACCGAATCGTCGGCATTCACGAGAAATACGTAGTCGCCCGGTGCGCCTGTTTGCACGGCCGGTGTCGGTACCAGCACAGCGTTGTGCAGCGTATCCACCAGCAATTGCACATTGACGAATTCGTTCGGATAAAGCTTTTCGTCCTCGTTGGGGAAATTCGCACGCAGCGTCACCGTGCCGGTGCTGGTGGTCATCTGGTTGCTGATGGCAAACAGCGTGCCGGTGGCGAGCTGTTTGGTGTTGTCGCTGCTGTAGACCGTGACGGGCAGTTTCGCGCCGCCGTTGGTGCGGTCCAGCACTTTGCCCAGCGAATTCTGCGGTACGGTGAATTGCACGGTGGTGGGTTTCATCGTGGTGATCACCACGATGCCGGTTGAACTAGACGCCGTGACGTAATTGCCTGGATCAACCAGGCGCAAGCCGACTCGTCCGTCCACTGGCGCAGTGATACGGCAATAAGCGAGATCGAGATCGAACTGCGCGATGTTGGCCTTGTCCGCCTTCACCGCGGCTTCGGTTTGCTCGACCAGAAATTTCTGGTCCATGTACGTCTGTTCGGCGATCGATTTCTTCTGGTAGAGCTGCGTGTAGCGACCCAGATCGGTGCGCGCCTGATCGAGCGTGGCCTGGTCCTTCGCCAGTTGCGCTTCGGCCTGCTGCTTGCTGATCTGGTACTGGCGCGGATCGATCTGAGCCAGGAACTGGCCTTTCTTTACATCCTGGCCTTCCTGGTAGCCCACTTCGGTGAGGTACCCGCTCAACTGTGGCAGAACTGTGACGGTGGCCAGGGGCGTGACCGTGCCGAGCGAGTTGATGATCTCCGGCATGTCACCCTGATGCGCGGCGGCCACGCTCACGACCTGAGTAGGGGAGCCGACCCTGGCCGGTTTCGTGTTGACGAGGTGGAATACCACTATGGCGATGACCGCCACCACGATCGCCACTGCGATCCATACGCCGCGGTTGCGACGAGAGTATCCGGCTGTTCGCGGGCTATCCGCACTCATAACCATCTCCAAATACCCGCTCCCGAGTTTACAAGAGCGCTTTCAGTTATCGAAATGCACCGCCCGCAATTTAGGCGATTGATGGCCGTCAACGCGACGGTCGGAATCTGCTTTAACGGACCGTCGCGCACATGGTTGACATGTATCGGCACGAACCTGCCAATCCTCAGCGTATTAACACGTTGGCACAAAAGAGTTTTTGGGTCTGTTGATGGCATCCACCTAGTGATAGCGCATGCGTGTGGGCTAAGGGTGAAATTACGCATGGCCGCTTAGCTTGAACTTAGCTGCGTAGGTTGAGTTAGCGCAGCGTAACCCAACAATGTTGGCCGCTTCGATGGGGCTTTGTTGGATTACGCTGCGCTAACCCGATCTACAACCCTAATCGCCTAGCACGATCTTCTGGCGCCTCCACCATGGCGTCACTTTTTCTTCGCGTACCAGCGTGAACAGGCCGGCGCCCAGAATCATCACAATGCCGATCAGCATCGGCCAGTCGAGCTTGTCGCCGAACAGCCAATAGCCGAGACCGATGGCCCATAGCATCTGGCTGTATTGCGTAGGCGCCACGCGGTTGGCTGGCGCGATCAAAGTGGCGTACATCAACAGCACACCGGCCAATGCGGCAAGCAGGCCGTAACCGGCGAGCAGAAACCATTCGTGCAAGTTGGGCCAGCGAAAGTGCGGCAGCATCAGCAGGCCAGCAATGATCAGCGGGCCGGCTACGCCGGCACCATAAAGACTGATGCGCTTTTCATGCGGGCCGGCCATGCGCAGCGCCACTACGGATGCTGCGGCAAACAGGCCGCATATCAATCCAGCGATGTCGCCCACGCCCAACGCGCGAAAGCCGGGCCGCAACACCACCAGCACACCGGCGAAGCCCACGACCACCGCCGACCAGCGGCGCCAGCCAACGTGCTCCTTCAAGAAGATCACCGAGAGGATGGTTACAAAGATCGGCATCAGGAAAATCATCGTGAACACTTCGGCCATCGGCAGCAGCGTGAACGCCGTCACGGAAGCGATGCTGCCGAAGGCGCCGGCTACTGCGCGCACCCACCACAAAGAAGGGCGCTGCGCCGTGATCACATCACGCCAGCGATCTCCCTTGTTCTTGCTCATGATGAAGGGCAGGGCAAAGAGCCCGAACACGGCCCCAAAGAACACCGATTCATAAGGCGGCACCGAGCCGTGCAGTGACTTCACGAAGGCATCGCTGATCGCGTAGGCCGCGAAGCTGGCGAAGCCGAGAAGAATACCTTTGACCATGCAAATTCCGGTGTGAAGCAACTGGGTAGAACGCGGCGCCCATGAGCAGATGCAGGGTTCCCTCGTCCCCATAGTCGGAACCTGAGATTTCCTGCATGTGCCGCATGCAGGATACCGGGCGGGAATGACAAATCCTAAGGAATTTTCGTTGCACGATCCGAGCTGATTTCTACGAAGTCCAATCCGCAAATCCACGATGTGCAACGCTGGATCACCGGCATCGTTCTCGCTCGGTCTACGTCGAATGGCTGGAGGGACGCAACGATCCGTACATCGGCGGCAGCAACTGCGCATAAAGCTTGGCTGCTGGCGGCATCAACCGTTGGAAAGGCCGGGTCTACATAAACATCGCCTACTACTTTTGACCACGCATCAAACAGAACTAAGCGCATGCGTTTGTACGAGCAATTGAATTACAGGGTGCTTAGCATGGCGCCCGTCCAGACACAGGAGCACCTATGCGCAAGGAGCGGAATTTCATCGACGGGCTCTTCGTCGATGTCGACACCGAAAACACCATCAGCGGTTGTTGTGGGATTGCCTGCGGCGCTTTCGGAGCTTTCGGAGCCTAAAGGGCCCGGAAGCGCCGCAGGCAATACCCACCACCACGACATGCCTAGCTGAGAGACGGCGCCCTAGGAGGAACGCTGTTTGCCGCCGGGTCGACGGCCCCTGTTGCACCCCGGCATGACCGCCTTCAGGCGCCCCCGCTACAATGTAGGGCTTCCCCGACTGTTCCTGGAACTCCTATGGCAGCCCGCTTGAATCCACTCGACCTCTATGACGTCCGTTCCCTGCTCACCGACGAGGAGCGCATGGTGCAGGACACGGTGGGCCGTTTCGTTGACGAAAAAGTGCTGCCCATCATCGGCGATTGCTTCGACCAGGGCCGTTTCCCGGCGGAACTGGTCCCGGAAATCGCCAATCTCGGCCTGCTAGGCGCCACCATTCCAGAGAAATACGGCTGCGCGGGCATGAACGGCGTGAGCTACGGCTTGATCTGCCAGGAGCTGGAGCGTGGCGATTCCGGTCTGCGCAGCTTCGCTTCCGTGCAGAGCTCGCTGTGCATGTATCCGATCTACGCCTACGGCAACGAAGAGCAGAAGATGCAATACCTGCCGAAAATGGCGGCGGGCGAAATCATCGGCTGCTTCGGCCTGACTGAACCGCACGGCGGCTCTGACCCAGCCAATATGAAGACTCACGCCAAGAAAGACGGCGGCGACTGGGTCATCAATGGCGCGAAGATGTGGATCACCAACGGCAATCTCGCGCACATCGCCATCGTGTGGGCGCAGACCGATGACGGCATCCAGGGCTTCATCGTTCCTGCCGATACCAAGGGCTTCACCGCGCAGGAAGTGCACAAGAAAATGAGCCTGCGCGCCTCGGTCACCTCCGCGCTGTTCCTCGACAACGTGCGCGTGCCCGATGCGCAGCGGTTGCCGAATGTGAAGGGCCTTAAGGGCCCGCTGGGCTGCCTCACGCAGGCGCGTTACGGCATCACCTGGGGCCCGATCGGCGCCGCGCAGGCGTGCTTGAAGGAAGTGCTGGATTACACGCAAGAACGCGTGCTGTTCGGCCGCCCGCTGGCATCGAATCAGGCGATCCAGTTGAAGCTGGCCGACATGGCCCGCCGCATCACCATGGCGCAGCTGCTGTCGCTGCAACTTGGGCGCCTGAAGGATGCCGGCAAGATGGAGCCCACCCAGGTATCGCTGGCGAAGTGGAACAACGTGCGCATGGCGATCGACATCGCGCGCGATTGTCGCGACATGCTCGGCGGCGCCGGCATCACCGTGGAGCATTCGGCGATTCGTCATGCGCTGAATCTGGAATCGGTGATTACGTACGAAGGCACGGAGACGGTGCATCAGCTGGTGGTTGGCCGCGAGTTGACTGGCATCAACGCGTTCTAGCGCGATCTGGCTTAGTGAGTCCCCTCTCCCTTTGGGAGAGGGTGCCGAGAGGCGGGTGAGGGTTCGGGCGAAGCGCGATACCGACCTTTCGCACAAGCCGTGGTTATCGCGCATTGATCGTACCCTCACCCTAACCCCTCTCCCGAGGGGAGAGGGGCCAGGTTCCAGGTGAGACGAAAACCAGGACTGCACCGTGTCGATCCACGATATCCGCATCATCGAAACCGAACGCCTGATCCTGCGTCCGCCCATCCGCGAGGATTTCGACGCCTACGCCGCGAACATGGCCGATGCAGAGGCTGCGCATTTCATCGGCGGCATGCAATCGCGTCCTGTCGCGTGGCGCGGTTTTCTGACCTTGGCGGGTGCCTGGATGATTCAGGGTTATTCGATGTTTTCGGTGATCGAAAAAGCCACCGGCCACTGGGTCGGCCGTCTTGGCCCCTGGCAGCCGGAAGGCTGGCCGGGCAAGGAAGTCGGTTGGGGCTTGGCGCGCGGAGCCTGGGGCAAAGGCTATGCGTACGAAGGTGCAGTAGCGGCCATCGACTGGAGTTTCGAGCATCTTGGATGGACGGACATCATCCATTCCATCAACTCGGACAACCTCCCGTCGATCGCACTGGCCAAGCGCCTGGGTTCCCGATTCCTGCGTCATTCCCGCTTGCCGGAGCCCTATCAGGACGTCACCGTGGAAGTCTGGGGTCAAACGCGCGAAGAGTGGTTGCTCAAACGAGGGATGCGTTGAATCGAGAGGCATGACTGTGAGCGAGCCTATTTTGCAATCCGTCATCACCTGTCCGCATTGCGGTTTCTCGCAAGAAGAAACCATGCCCGTCGATGCTTGTCTGTTTTTCTACGATTGCCCGAACTGCAAGGCGTTGCTTCGACCCAAGCCCGGTGATTGCTGCGTATTTTGCTCATATGGATCGGTCAAGTGTCCGCCGATACAGCAGAGCGCGAGCACATCGAATGACCATGGCGCCGAGTCGGCATGCTGCGGTCATCGCTCTCAAAAACCGGAATGACTTTGCCCATGATGCAGCTCAGTCCGGCCTTGTGCGAAGTGATTGCGGCCAGCGTGCCGCAGCTGCACACACATTGCCGCGACGAATGGGCGGTGATCGGAAGCGCTGCTGCCGCGCTAGCCGGCGCGGCGGTAGAGGCGGCCGATCTGGATCTGCTGACCAGCGTTGCGGATGCACAGCGTCTGATCGCGTTATGGCCATCGCGCTTGGATACGTCCTACACGCCTGCCGGCGCTGAGCGCTTTCGTTCGTGCTTCGCCCGTTTTCAATTTCCCGGTATGCCGCTCGAAGTCATGGGCGGTCTTGAACTGCACGGTGAGCACGGCTGGCAAGCTGTGCGCTTGAATCACGTCGTGCACGTGAGCGTCGCGGGCATCGAAGTGCCGATTCCTGCACGCGACGAACAAATCCGCATCTTTGAAAGCTTCGGTCGCACCAAAGACTTTGCGCGTGCCGACCTGCTGCGTGCTTTATAAAACATAGCGCGCCAAACCGATCACCCTAGAGAACTTCACCATCATGTCTGCCACTCCCATCGCCGCCCGCCACAAGGGCTTCAACCGCGCCGAGATCGTCGATCAGAACTTCACCGAGTTCGTGCAGCTTTGGCAGGGCGACGTGCGCGCCAAACCGCGCGACCACGAATCCGTGCTGCCGGGCAGTGCGCTGGATGCACGCGGTTTCCGTGAGCTGCTGGAATCGCAGCTGATTTCACGCCATCTCGATCTGATGGCGCGTGTGCTGCGCGTGCAAAACAAAGTGTTCTACACCATCGGCAGTTCCGGCCACGAAGGCAATGCCATGGTGGCGCGACTGACGCGTCATACCGATCCGGCCTTCCTGCATTACCGCTCGGGCGGTTTCATGGCCGAGCGCTTCCGCAAATTGCCGGGCATGGATCCAGTGATGGATTCGGCGCTGTCGTTTGCCGCCAGCAAGGAAGATCCCGCTTCCGGCGGCCGTCACAAGGTGTGGGGCAGCAAACCGTTGTGGGTGTTGCCGCAGACTTCCACCATTGCTTCGCATCTGCCCAAAGCCTTGGGCACGGCCGTCGCCATCGAGCAGGCGCGCCGTATCGGACATACCTTGCCGATTCCCAACGATTCCATCGCCATTTGCTCGTTCGGCGATGCTTCGAGCAATCACGCGACCGCGCAAACGGCGTTCAACGCTGCAGCATGGACGGCCTATCAGAAGCTGCCTGCGCCCGTGCTGTTCGTCTGCGAAGACAACGGCATCGGCATTTCGGTGAAAACGCCCAGCGGTTGGGTGGCGAACAACTTCCAGCATCGCAATGATCTGGATTACTTCTTTGCTGATGGCCTGGACTTGGCCAGCGGTTACGAGCAGGTGCAGCGCGCGGTGGATCATTGCCGCGAAACGCGTCGGCCCACGTTCCTGCATTTGAAGACCACGCGCATCATGGGCCATGCCGGCACCGATTTCGAAATCGAGTGGCGCAGCATCGAAGAACTGGTGGCGGTGGAAGCGTCCGATCCGTTGCTGCGTTCCGCTGCGATCGCCTTGGAATCGGGGCTCTATTCGAAGGACGAACTTCTCACCTTGAACGAAACCCTGCGCAAGCGTTGCTTTGCCGCGGCGGAAGATGCAGATCGCCGCCCCAGGCTGCAAAGCCTGGACGAAGTGATGACACCACTCGCGCCGTACACACCGGGTCAGGTGAAAGCCGAAGCCGAACGCACCGACTATCAGGACAAACGCGTTGCCGTGTTCGGCGGTGAAGAGAAGTTGCCGGAGAAGCAGCCGCCGCGCCATCTGGCCATCCAGATCAACCAGGCCTTGCACGACCTGATGGCGAAGTATCCCGAATCGCTGCTGTTCGGCGAGGACGTGGCGCAGAAGGGCGGCGTGTACACCGTCACCAAGGGTTTGAACAAAACCTTCAAGGGCAATCGTGTGTTCAACACCTTGCTCGACGAAACAGTCATCCTCGGGCTTGCGCAAGGCTATGCCAACATGGGGATGCTGCCGATTCCGGAAATCCAGTATCTGGCGTATTTTCACAATGCCTGCGACCAGATTCGCGGCGAAGCGGCATCGCTGCAGTTCTTCTCCAACGGCCAATACCGCAATCCGCTGGTGATGCGCGTGGCCTCGCTCGGCTATCAGCGCGGGTTTGGCGGTCACTTCCACAATGACAACTCGATCGCTGCATTGCGCGATATTCCCGGTCTCGTCGTCGGTTGTCCCAGTCGCGGCGACGATGCCGCCACCATGCTGCGCACGATGATGGCGCTGGCGAAAGTGGATGGCCGCGTGTGCGCGTACCTGGAGCCGATCGCGCTGTACATGGCCAAGGATCTCTATGAAGCCGGTGACGGCCAGTGGCAGTTCACTTATCCCGCAACCGGCGAAGCGATGACGTTGGGCGAGGGCCGCGTCTACAACGATGAGGCCAACGATCTGGTGATTTTCACCTTCGGCAACGGTGTACCGATGGCCCTGCGTTCGGCGCGTACCATCGAAAAAGAACTGGGCTGGAAAGTACGTGTGGTCGATCTGCGTTGGCTTGCTCCGCTCAACGATGCCTTCATTGCCAAGCAGGCGAAGAACGCCAAGCACATTCTCGTTCTGGACGAAGGTCGCAAGAGCGCCGGTGTGGGCGAGGGCGTGATCACTGCCATCGTGGAAGGCGGTTGCGGCAGTACACCGCTGGAACGCGTGGTGGGCGCGGATACCTATACGCCACTGGCGGGCGCTGCGTTCCTGGTGCTACCGGGGGATGTAGAAGTCGTCGCAGCGGCGAAGAAGCTTGCTGATCGTAAGTAAGCTTATGTATTGATGAAGGATCGTAACCCTCATGGCCGTCATTCCCGCTTTCGCGGGAATGACGGCCATGTGGTTAACTGTTCCCTGGTCTGGGCGGATTGCGATTGGCATACATCTCCGCACGCCGCTCATACGCATGCGCATGATTGCGGCCATTGAGCTTCACGAAATACATCGCCTGATCCGCACGCTCGATCATCGATTCGAGTGTATCGCCCATGCTGCGCATCGCCAGGCCAATGCTCACGCTCAGCCGCAAATCTTGCTGGTCGACAGGAATTTCCAAACGATGCACGCGTCGGCATAGGCGCGTAGCGACTTGCATGGCCTGCTCCTGGTTCACGTCGTGCAGCATGGCGACGAATTCTTCACCGCCATAACGGCCTAGCAGATCGGTGGGGCGAAGTTCGCTGCTCAGTACCTGGGCTACGGTCACCAGCGCGCGGTCGCCGGCCGCATGGCCCTGCAAATCATTCAGCACCTTGAAATGATCCAGATCCAAAAACAACAGCGCGATGAGTCGATCCGACTTGCCTACATCAGTGAGCAACAGGGTAGCGGCTTCAGACCAGGCACGCCGGTTGAGGATATTGGTGAGTGCATCGCGATCGGCCAGCACGCGCACGCTGTCGCGATCATGCCGCATGGTGAGCGCGCGGTCGGCCAAGCCCAGCGACAGCACGATCGCCTCGAACGCGCCCATGCCGATGCTGGCGTCATTGAGCCAGTCGAGACTCGGCAGTGCGCCAGTATCTTGTGCGCTGGTCAATGCGGTCAGCACGAGCAGCGGCGTCCAGCCGGCGAGGAAAAACCATGCCTGCCGCGAACCTCTTGCGCCCGTAACCAGCGCCGTCAGCAGCAACAGCAGTGCGCCCAGGATCAGCACCGGATTGACCAGTGTCTGCGCCATCATCACCAACTCGGAAATGCCGGTGCAACGCATCAGCACGATCAGCGGCATGGCAAAACCCAATGCCACCACAGGCACGCGTAACGCCGGTGCGTAACGCTGGACGTCGCAGAAGCGGCTGATGAAGAGCGCGGCGAACGATACCGACAGCGCTACTGCCGACGCGCCCACCAGCACTTCCGATCCGGCCAGCCAGCCCAGGCCAAGCGGATGGAATAGAAAGCCGGTCTGCACGCCTTGCACCACTACGTAGCAAAGCATGTAGCCGGTGTACCAGGCAAAGGTCACGTCACGCAGCATGATGGCAAAGCACAGCGCCATCAGCGCCATCGCCACCATGACGGCAAAGCATGCCGTGGCAAAGGCCAGCCAGTTGGCGTCTTCGCGCAGATAGTCGTCGAGGCTTTGCAGTTCGAAGTGTTCGGGCGCGGCAAGGGTGCCGCTGGGTTCGAATTTCAGCAGCATCGGTCGCGGCGTTCCCTGGCCGCCGGGAAGATGAAATGCCAGTCGCCCATGGCCATGGAGGGCGCCATCGACATTGTCCATGGCAAGCGTGCGGCCATGGTTCTGGCCGTCATAGAGCGTGACCGACCCCGGTGGGGCGGGATAAATCGACAGGACGCGCTCTTCTTCCGCGCCGGCCGCATTCGGCTGCAATACCACCCAACTGCCAAGGTCATTGCGCGGAAACCGCTGCAGCAACGAAGGATTGAAAGGTTTGAACACGCCTTGTCGGAATGCATCCAAGGCTGACGCAGGCGTGTCGTTCCGCGTCACTTCGCGCCAAGCCCCCTTCAGCGGGGTGCTCCCACTAGCCTGGACCGGGGATGGCAGCGCGCAAAAGAACAGCAAGACGGCCAAAAGCCACCTTTGCAACAGGCCTGGTTTGCACACAGCCTCCCCCGACACCTCAATTCCCCCGATCCTTGAAGTGGTCCTACGCTTCCGCTTCTTATTAGTTGGATGGGTTGCTCCGCGGCTGGCAGGCTTTCTGGTGGCCTGCTACTCCCCTGACTATCGCGGACAATCCCTGAAAGAACGTTACCGCCATTGTGGGCGCGTTGTCGCGTAGCAAAACGCCCGTCTCCCTGTTATGCATGACACGTGCCAGCGCTTCGGCATATGTCTATTCGCACCATTTCACGCTGGATAGCACACCGTTGGCGCATGTTGCCCGATGCCCGTAAGCGCACTTACCGAACTTTCCCTCAGGAGAAAGACATGACGGCAATCAAGGTGGCGGTATTGGTCGGCAGCCTGCGCAGGGATTCGTTCAACCGCAAACTGGCGAAGGCGGTGGAGAAGCTGGCGCCGGAGGAACTGTCGTTCGAGCACATACGCATCGACAACTTGCCGCTCTACAACCAGGATTTCGACGGTGACTACCCACCGGTCTGCCAACAGCTCAAGGCGCAGATCAAGGCTGCGAATGCCTTGTTATTCGTCACGCCTGAATACAACCGCTCGATTCCGGGTGTGCTGAAGAATGCCATCGATATTGCCTCGCGCCCCTATGGCAGCAGCGCGTTTGCCAATAAACCGGGAGCGGTGATCGGGATTTCCGTGGGTGGCACGGGCACGGCGATGGCGCAGCAGCACCTGCGCAATATCCTTGCCTATCTGGATGTACCGCTGATGGGGCAGCCTGAGGTATTCGTGAAATTCAGCGATGGCCTGATCGACGACGAGGGCAATGTCGGTGTCGACAGCACGAAGAAGTTCTTGCAGGGGTTTGTGGATCGTTACGTGGAGTGGGTGAAGCGGCACGTACACGCGTGATGCGACTACACACTGATTTTCGTTCCCTCTCCCCTCTGGGGAGAGGGCTAGGGTGAGGGGGCAATCTTGCGATGCTGGTCAGTCGTAGCGTCGCTTTTTTGAGGCTTCAGGCAAGCCTTGACCCCTCACCCCAACCCTCTCCCCGAGGGGAGAGGGAATAAAAAAGCAGGGCAGCAATCAAGGCGCAGCAGGCGCGCCCGCGCCGCAATACTTCTCCAACAACTGCTGCTGCGCGTCGTGTGCCGGTTGCCCGTCGTTCGGTTGCAGGCGTGAGTAATTGCCGTCCGTGTGCAATTGCCACGCGGTGGTGTTGTCAGTGAGGTAGAGATCCAGCTCCTTGCGGATGCGCAGGCGCAGTTTCTTGTCCTCGATCGGGAAGCCGGTTTCGACCCGGCGATCCAGGTTGCGTTCCATCATGTCGGCGCTGGCCAGATACATGCGTTCGTCGCCGTCATTGGCAAACCAATACACGCGACTGTGTTCGAGGAAGCGACCAACGATCGAGCACACGCGGATGTTGTTCGAAACGCCAGGAATGCCTGGACGCAGACAGCACATGCCGCGGACCAGCAAATCCACTTTCACGCCGGCGATGCTGGCTTTGTACAGCGCACGGATCATCTTCGCATCGGTAAGTGCGTTGATCTTGATGATCATGTGCGCCGGCTTGCCAGCTTGGGCGTGCGCCGTTTCGCTCGCAATCATCTCGAGCAGCGATTTCTTCAGCGTGAACGGCGCATGCAGCAGCTTCTTCATCTTCAGGAGCTTGCCCATGCCGGTGAGTTGGCTGAAGAGTTTGTGCACGTCTTCGCACAGCGCTGCATCAGAAGTGAGCAGGCTGTAGTCGGTATACAGGCGCGCGTTGCCGCTGTGGTAGTTGCCGGTGCCCAAGTGCGCGTAGCGCTGCAGTTTCTGGCCCTCGCGACGCTGGATCAGCATCATCTTGGCGTGGGTCTTCACGTCGACCACGCCGTAGATCACCACTGCGCCGGCTTGCTGCAGACGCTGGGCCAGGCTGAGGTTGGATTCCTCATCGAAACGCGCGCGCAGTTCCACCACCGCGATCACTTCCTTGCCGGCGCGTGCGGCTTCCACGAGTGCGTCGACGATTTCGGAGGTGGCGCCAGTGCGGTACAGCGTCTGCTCGATGGTCAGTACGGCCGGATCTTTCGCCGCTTGGCGCACCAGGTCGACCACCGGTGCAAAGGACTCGAAAGGATGCAGCAGCAACACATCTTGCTTGTTGATCACCTGGAACAGGTCTTCCGCTTTCTTCAATGCCTTGGGAATGGCAGGCACGAAGGGCGGATATTGCAGATGCGGACTGTCGCTGCGATTGATGATGCCGAACATGCGCGTCAGGTTCACCGGGCCGTTTACCTCGTACAGTTCCGCCTCGGTCAGGCCGAACTGCTTGAGCAAGTAATCGGTGAGTTTCTTCGGGCAGTTGTCCGCCACTTCCAGTCGCACCGCGTCGCCGAAGCGGCGCGAGAACAATTCGCCGCGCAGTGCGCGGGCGAGGTCGTCCATTTCTTCCGGATCGATGGTGAGATCGGCGTTGCGCGTAAGACGGAATTGGTAGCAGCCGAGCACCTCCATCCCGGGGAACAGTTCCTCCGCATGGGCATGAATGATCGACGACAGCAGCACGTAGTTTTCGCCGCCTTCGCACACGTCTTCCGGCAAGCGCATGATGCGCGGAAGCACGCGCGGCGCTGGCAAAATGGCCAGGCCCGAATCACGGCCGAAGGCATCTACGCCTTCCAGTTCGACGATGAAGTTGAGGCTCTTGTTGACCAGCAGCGGGAACGGATGAGTGGGGTCGAGGCCGATCGGCGTCATCATCGGCGCTACTTCCTGGCGGAAGTAGCGCTGCACCCAGCGTTTTTGCGCTGGCGACCAGTTCTCGCGGCGCACGATGCGGATGCCGTACCGATCAAGTTCCGGCAGCAGACGCTCGTTGAGGATGGCGTATTGGCGCGCGATTTGGCGGTGCGCGATATCGCTGATTTCCGTCAACGCCTGCTTGGGCGGAATGCCGTCGGGCCCGACGATCTCGTGACCGAAGGCAAGCTGGCTCTTGAGGCCGGCCACGCGGATCTCGAAGAACTCGTCCATGTTGCTGGAGAAGATCAGCAGGAACTTCAAGCGTTCAAGCAACGGCGTGCGCTCATCCAGCGCCTGCTCCAGCACCCTGTTGTTGAACTGCAGTTGCGACAGTTCTCGGTGAATGTAGTGTCCCTTGTCATTGAGATCGACGACGGGAGCAGCTTCGATTTCGGGTGCAGTGGCGCTGGCGGCTGACATGGCGTCTTGGTCGTTGCGTTTGCTCATCAATGCATCATTCCGGTGATTGTCCGTGGCGGCGTCATTGGGTCGAGTGTGCCACGGTGCTGACATGGTGTAGCTGCGCGTTGACATGGTTATGACATCAGTCGCAGAAACGACCTGTCATGACAGGTCTTTGGTTGCCAGGTAGTGACTGGGTGCAGCCCCCAGCGTACGCCGAAATGCGGCGGTAAAGGCGCTGGTACTGCTATAGCCGAGCTCCATCGCGACGCGCGTCACCGGCTGCCCACGGCCGAGCCGTGCCAGCGCGGCGAGCAGGCAGGCCTGTTGTCGCCAGTCGCTGAAGCTCATGCCGGTTTGCTCGCGGAACAGGCGTGTAAAGCTGCGGCGGCTCATATCAGCCTTCCGCGCCATCGTATCGATGTCCATGTCCAATGAAGGTGATTGGAGCAGTGCGCGGCACAGGTTGGCGAGTCGTGGCTCCTGCGGTAGCGGCGTGCTGAGGGGCAGGGACGGCATGCGGGCGATTTCTGCTACGAGCAGTTGCATCAAGTGATCGTCGCGTCCGCCGAGTGCGTATTCGGCCGGAAGATCCACGGCTTCCGATAGCAGGGCATGCAGCAGGGGCGACACACTGATGACCGTGCAGCGTGCGGGAAGTCCTGCTTTCTTCGCGACTTCAGGCAGCACATAGGCGCTGCGCGTGCTCGTAAAGCCACCCATGTGCACCGCATGCGTCACACCTGGGGGAATCCACAAAGCACGCGTCGGCGGCACGACCCAACTGCCCTCGCTGGTGTTGACGGTGAGCACACCGGTGATGGCGTACAGGCACTGACCACGCTTGTGGGCGTGACCCGGCAAGACGTGACCGGCGGCGTAGTCGTTGCCGGTGGCGACGACGTCGCGCGGTATGTCTTCGTAGCCAATGACCCGGGTGTTTCGCATGCCGTGCCTTGCGTCTGGCCCAATTTCGACAGAAGTTGACCCGATAGTGTATGCGGGCCGAAGGAGGCTACTTTAAGGTGGCGTCCTGCAACCGGCAATTTCGCCGTCCCCAATCCCCCAAATCATGCAGAACTCTGCCGAATCGGTTTCCCTGCCATCGACCGCACCGCGCACGGATTACGGCATCCTTGGCGCAATCAGCTTTTCGCACCTGCTCAACGACATGATCCAGTCGTTGATTCTTGCGATCTATCCGCTGCTGAAGAACGATTTCCAGCTCAGTTTCGGGCAGGTGGGCCTGATCACGCTTACCTATCAGATCACCGCTTCGCTGCTGCAGCCGCTGATTGGCACGGTGACCGATCGCAAGCCGATGCCTTATTCCTTACCCGTGGGCATGGGCTTCACGCTTTGCGGTTTGCTGCTGTTGGCTACGGCGCCGAATTTCCAGGTGCTGTTGCTGGCCGCTGCGCTGGTCGGTACCGGTTCTTCCGTGTTCCACCCGGAATCCTCGCGCGTGGCGCGCTTGGCATCGGGCGGCCAGCACGGCTTGGCGCAGTCGCTGTTCCAGGTGGGTGGCAATACCGGGTCATCGCTTGGACCGCTGCTGGCAGCCTGGATCATCGTGCCGCACGGGCGCGGTAGCGTGGCGTGGTTTTCGCTGGCTGCCTTGTTGGCGATGGTCGTGCTGATGCAGGTGGGACGCTGGTATCAACTGCATCACGTCAGCCGCAGCAAGATGGTGCGTCATGTCGCCGGTGAAGCGTTGAGTCGCGGCAAGGTGTACCTGTGTCTGCTGGTGCTGGGGTTGCTGATTTTCTCCAAATATTTCTACCTCGCCAGCATCAGTAGCTACTTCACTTTCTATTTGATCCACACCTTTGGCGTTTCCGTGCAGGCGGCGCAGATGCATCTGTTTATTTTCCTGTTCGCCGTTGCAGCGGGTTCGCTGATAGGCGGGCCGGTGGGCGATCGGGTAGGGCGCAAGTGGGTGATCTGGATTTCGATTCTCGGCGTCGCACCGTTCACGCTGGCGTTGCCGCACGCCAACCTGTTCTGGACGAGCGTGTTGTCCGTGCTGATCGGTTTGATTTTGTCTTCGGCGTTCTCGGCCATTCTGGTTTACGCGCAGGAACTGATTCCGGGGCGCGTGGGCATGATCTCCGGATTGTTCTTTGGTTTTGCGTTCGGCATGGGCGGCATCGGTGCTGCAGTGCTCGGCCGCGTGGCGGATGCGCACGGTATCGACTACGTGTATTCGCTGTGCGCGTATCTGCCGTTGATTGGCGTGCTGGCGGTGTTTTTGCCGGATCTGGAAAAGCGTCAGCGTGCGTGAATCCGTTCTTAGGCCAACACCCTGGGCGTCGCCAAGATCTGGCCATACGTTCCGTCTCGAGCGATCCTGCCGCCCTCTAGCTCGAAGATCAGATCGCAGTAGCGCAACGACTGGGTTCTATGCGCGACGACGATTATGGTGCGATCACCTCTCAACGTGTTGAGCATCTCGACGATCTCGCTTTCGGCGGCAATGTCCAGCGCGCTCGTCGCTTCATCCATGATCAACACTGAAGCATCGCGATACAGCGCTCGCGCAATGGCTAGCCGTTGTCGCTGCCCACCGCTCAAACGGCTACCGCGCTCGCCGAGCCGCTCTTGAAGGCCGTTGGGAAAGGCTGCCACGCACTCCTCCAGGCACGCCTGCCGTACCGCTGTTTCCACACGTGCGATCTCGATCTGCTCAGTGGGGACACCCAGCGCGATATTCTCCGCAAACGTCGCATCGAGCAGGAATGCCTGCTGTGGGACATAGGCGATGGTGGAGCGCCACGCGTTCCAATTCGTGTTGTCGAGCGTCACTCCGTCAACCTCGATGCATCCCGATTGCGGTGCGAGCAATCCACTGACCAGATCGAGCAGGGTCGTCTTGCCGGAACCGTTGCTCCCTATGAAACCTACGACCGAGCCTGCGGGAATAGCGAGCGAGACGTTCAAGATCGCCGCGGGGCGATCGGCTGCATAGTGAAAGCACACCTCGCGCAAGCGGATTTCCTCGCGTGGCCTGCCGTGCCACATCGCTCGTTCCGCTTCGCTGGGAGGTAGCATCTCCTCAGGCGGAAAGCGGGGCATGTCGAGGTTGATGCTGACGAATGCGGGGTGGTCGGCACGAATCTTCACTACCGCGGTAAATGCCTGGTGCAGCAACGGTAGCAGTCGATATGCGGCAAATCCGACGAAGCTCAATTGGGCTACCCACGGGCCGGCGGCACCGGCGCGGCTGCGAAAATACAGGGCGACACCAACGAGGCAAATAACAGTCACGCATTCGAGGATATATCGCGGACTCTGCGAGACAGCAAAGATGCTGAATAACGCACGCGAGTACGCTCTGCATTGTCGGGCGAATCGCTGCACGAACAGCTCGCGACCTTGCATCAGAAGGATTTCCTTGATGGCGCCCAGACTCTCATTGACTGTGGTGACCCGCTCGGCGCCATAACGGCCTGCGGCCTCTCCGTTGCGCAGCAACTGCTCGCGGGCAAAGGCGTAGATTACCGCATAGATCACGCCCAGCCCCGCAAATACGGCCACGGCGACCGGGGCATTGAGCAACACGATAGAGGCGACGACGCAGAGCACCGTTATGGCATTCGTTACAAGGAGGAGTCCTTGCTGCAGAAGCCCCGACGTCACGCGCGCGGTCTCGTGCAGTACCTTGGTGGCGAGCACCGAGCTGTTGTTGCGCAGATGGAATGCGTAGTCGCGTAGCAGGTATCCATGGAACAGGCGAACGTAGAGCATATCGCCGACCCGGTAAGCAAACCGATTGATCGCCAGCTGCCCGAACAGATTCACGACATTCGACAGCAGAACCATCGCGGCAAAGGCCACTCCTAAAGCAATCAGGAACGAAGTCTCGCTGCTGAACTGCAGGCGCCGGAAAATCTCTTGCAGGATCGCGTTGTGTTGGATGATGTACGGATTGGCGAGCGCGGTGAAGAAAGGAACGACGGAGGCGATGCCACCGACCGTGCAGAAAGCCATCACCACCGACAGCAGTTGCAACCCGACCAGCCGCCACCGCTGACGATGATCGAGCAAGCGCCAAAGAGCGAGTACTGTTGACATGAGGGGCTCAGGAATGCCGGGGCCTGAGCGCGTAACGCGCCCGGCGCAGGACGTTCTGCGCGGATGTTGGAATCAGTGCCCGCGCGGTCGCTTCCGCCGCGATCAACCACCACTGACTGTAACGCCACGAGTAGTGCGCGCTCCCAAGCACGGTGGCAAGAGCGGATAGCTTGAATCCATACACTGCCTGACTCCTCGCGAGGAACGCGGAAGCCATGGCGATCCGCCTGTGCAAGATCCCCCGGGTGTGGGCACCCATGGCGTATCGACGGATCGTCTTGAGCGCGACGACGACGTCGTGGCAGGCACTCACATCGTCACAGCAGTGCTCTGTATGGCGTCGGATCATAACGAGCGGCTGATCGATACAGTCGGCTGCGCCACGTAGCGCGAAGCGCGCCGCAAGCTCGTAGTCACTGCACCATCGCATCGACTCGTCATACGGGCCTACCTCATCGAAGAAGTCCCGGCGGACCACTACGCTCGACTGTGCGATCGTGGTCTCTGCACGCAACAGGGCATCGATGATCCAGCCATCCGCCGCACTGAATTGCGGTGCCCTGGGCAGGGGGGTCAGTGATGCGTCGACCAGGCGGAATCCGGTGTAGCTCCACTTGCGGTCGCTCTTCGCACGCAGGGAAGCGATCTGTGCTTCCAACTTGGTAGGAACCCACACGTCATCGGTATCCAGAAAAGCGATGTATTCGCCGGACGCCTCACGCAACCCAGCGTTGCGCACGGCCGCGACGTTACCGCGGTGCGGGAGTCGCAGCAGCCTGACACGTGGTTGTTGCTGTTGCAGCTGGTGCATGTACGCGACCGTTTCGCTGCCGGAGCCATCATCGGCAAGAATCAGCTCCCAATCCCCAAAGGTCTGTGCGAAGACCGACTCGACCGCAGCGCGCAGAAAGTGCGGGCGATTGAATATCGGCACGATGATCGAGACGACAGGTCGCATGATGTTCTCCGATCATGCTTGTCTGAGAATTGGAGGAGCGAGTGGTGTGTCCCGGTGATTCCGCAGGCGCCCACACGTTTCTGGGCGTTCGTGCGCCAGGTCAGCTGGCGTGCGGGAGGCCTGCGGATTGCACATTTTGAAAACTTTGGCGGCATGCATGACCTACGCCTCCATAGCACGAAATGGAGTATACGTCGCGCAAAGATGTGCGTAAATCCGTGTATTTACACGGAATTCGATCATGTTTTTCTCGTCCATCCCGCTCCGCACAAGGGAGCGGGATGGACATGTATCAATGCTTCGCCGGCGGCGGCCCCTGCACCACCTGCATCAGGCTCTCCGGCTTCAGATACTTCTTGAACGCCGCTTGCACTTGCGCAGGCGTCAACGTGAAGTAGTGCTTGGCTGCCACCATCGGCTGATTCAATGGTTCGCCGTGCCACGCCCAATCGAGCAGTGAACGCGCGATGCTGCTGATGCTTGAGACGCCCACGGGAATGGAGCGGATCTCATACTGGCGCGCGTTGTCGAGCTCGCTCTGCTTGATCGGCGTGGTCTGCATGTCGACCAGGTTCTGGCGGATCAACGCATTGACGGGCGCGACCTTGTCTGGATCGCTACCGTATTGGATGAAGAAGATCGAGCGCGAACGGTCGAAGTGCATGCCGGAACCTGCACCGTACGCGTAACCGTGCTTCACACGAATGTCGGTCATCAAGCGCGAAGCGAAACCATTGCCACCGAGGACGTTGTTGCCCAACTGCAAGGCATAGCGGTCCGGGTTGTGCATGGTGAGCGCGAGCATCTGGCCCGTCAGCACTTGATCCTGCGAGGCATACGGGTTGTCGATCACCACGTAGCCGGTGGGGTTCACGGGTACCGATTTGGAGATCACATCAGGCTTCGGGCCTTCTGCTTTCCATTGGCCAAAGTAGCGTTGCACGGTGGCCTTGGCTTGTTCGGGCGTCACATCGCCAACGACCACGATGGTGGTGAGATCGGGGCGATAGGTCTTCGCGTGATAATCCTTGACGTCCTGCAAGCTTAGCGACCCGATGGAGTCGGGCGTGGGCAGGCGCAGATCCGGATCGCCGGCAGGCAGCAAACCGGCGCGCAGTGCCTTCATCATCTTGTACTGCGGCGATTGCATTTCGCCCGCAAGCGCGCGTGCCAACGTTTCCTGCTGCACATCGAAGCCTTCCTTGGGCAGGGCAGGGTGCAGTTCGTTGTCGGCCAGCAGTTGCACGGCGCGATCAAACTGGTTGCTGAGCGCGGCCACGCCGAAATCGGTGCCACCGTTTTCGGTGGCGGAGATGTCGTCCAGCGCCTTGTGGAATGCATCGCGATCCAGTGTGGCGCTGCCGTAATCGAACAGCGAGCCGAGGAGGCGTGACACGCCGTCCTTGCCGGACGGCTCCTGCAACTTGGGATTGTTGTCGATGTGGCCCATCACCGTGACGGTCTTGCTGATGCTGGCCGGTTGCACGATCAGGCGGATGCCGTTATCCAGCTTCATTTCCACCGGCGCCAGCGTCCAGCGCGGCATCTCAAGCTTGCTGAGTTTTTCAGTGGCCCAATCGGGCAGCGGTCCATCCAGACGATCGTTGCTGTTGAAGGATTCGGAACCGCCAAAGCCGCTGCTATCCGGCGGACGCTTGCCGTTCTCGTCGGGCGTGAGCACCACGGTCACGCGCTCGCTCGACTTCAGATATTGCCGCGCTATACGGTTCACGTCGTCCACGCTGACGTTGCGGATCTGCTCCTCGGCTTCCTCAGGTGAATTCAGGCCCATCCAGGCGATGGACTGCGACCACGCGCTGGCGAGCGTCACTGCGCTGTTCTTGTTGAATTCGGCCTGTGCGATTTCCGAACGTTTCGACGCTTCGACCAGGTCGGCAGGTGCGCCGTTCTTCAGCAAGTCATCGATGACGCTTTCCAGATCCCCTTGCGCTTTCTTGGCGTCGCCACCTTTGGGAAAGCTCACTTCG
Organism: Dyella acidisoli; assembly: GCF_030160295.1. Lineage (GTDB taxonomy): Bacteria > Pseudomonadota > Gammaproteobacteria > Xanthomonadales > Rhodanobacteraceae > Dyella_B > Dyella_B acidisoli. The sequence goes on along the minus strand of NZ_BSOB01000057.1, from coordinate 80,016 downwards.
ATCACACCAACGCCGCCATAGCTGAAAGGCTGCAGTTGCGCATTAGTGCTGAGCACCTTGCCTTGCACCGCAAGGGCCGACAATGAACTGCGCGCATTGGTGAGTACATCCAGCAGTACCTGCGCAGCGGCGTTGTCCTTGTCCATCATGCCTGGCATGCGATACATGAATTGCACGGAGCCTGTGCCGCGTGGCGTGGTGGAGGCAATGGTCTCCGGTTTTACGGGCTGCAGCTTCAGGGCCACGCGCTCAGGTGACGTGCGCTTTGGAATCTTGTCAAACAGCTCTCGCACTTTCGCCAGCGTCTGCTGCGGATCTACATCGCCCACGATCACCAGCAGCGCGTTGTTGGGCGTATACCAATCCTGGTAGAACTTCTGTAGGTCCGTGGCCGTGGTCTTGCCGAACGACGAGCGCGTGCCCAGAGGATCGTCTTGATAACCGGTGCCCGCATACAGAATGCGCTCAGCCTTCTGGAAGGCCAGAAATTCCGGTTCGGAAATATCGCGCGATACTTCCTGCTCGATCGCGCCACGCTCGCGTTCCCACTCCTGCTGGGTGAGCAGCGCGCCGTTCATGCGCGTCGATTCGATGCGCAACAGCAGGTCGAGATAATTCGATGGCGCCACAAAGTAATACTGCGTGGCGTCGTTGGTGGTGAAGGCGTTGTTGTCCGCACCCATCTTGCCGGTCATTTCGTTGAGCTGGGCGCCGGTCATGCCCTTGCTGTCGCGGAACATCATATGTTCCAGCGCATGCGCCGTACCGGGGAAACCATCCGGCGTCTGATAGCCGCCAGCTAGATAGGTGATCTGCGTGGTAACCATCGGCGACAGCGTTTCGCGCACGATCACCACACGCATGCCGTTGTCGAGGGTGGCGTGCAGCACGTTGTTATCGTTGGCGACGGCTTTGGACGTCGCGGGCGCGTCGGCGCGGGCCGGGATGCTGGCGCTCACCAGACCCACACCCAGCAATATGCTCCATGCCAATGTCTTGAACGGGCTCGACGTCATGTACGGGATCCTTGTTGAGGACAACGGTAGATCATGGAATGTTGCCACATTGCCGCATATTTGCCGAAGTGCCAGAAGAGACACGCGCGCACCAGGTAAAGACAGGGTATCGTGCGCACATCGCAAGTTTTTCCCCGAAAAAAGGAGCGAGGCTATGTTGGTGGTGACGACCGAGAATGTTCCCGGCCATCAGGTGGTCCAGGTGAAGGGGCAGGTGTTCGGTGTGGTAGTGCGCAGCCGCGGCATCGGCGGCAACGTCATGGCGGGTCTGCGCTCGCTGGTCGGCGGCGAGATTCATGAATACACGGCCATGTTGGAGGAAGCCCGCCGCCACGCGCTGGACCGCCTGGTCGCCAACGCCAAGCTGATGGGCGCGAACGCGGTGGTGATGATGCGCTTCGATTCGGCCGAAATCGGCCAGACCATGAGCGAGATCGTGGCCTACGGCACTGCCGTAGTGCTTGATCCTCCGACCTGAGCAATGCGCGTGTTACCTGTCGTGCTGTACGTGCTTGGCGGCGTGATGCTGGTCGGTGCGGGCATCGCCGTCCTAACCGGTGTGATGGTGGCTTTGCTGCCGCAGCTGATCTTCGGCGGCTTGCTGCTGGTAGTGGGGCTGGCGATCGAACGCTGGCGCTACAAGCCGTTGCTGCGTGGTGGACCGGATCCCAGCTGGAAAGATACGGGCGAGCGATTCGTCGATCCGAATACGGGCCAGCTCACCGCCGTTTACTTCGATGCGCAGCGTGGGGAGCGGCATTACCTGGTAGTCGATGAACACGGGCAGCCGCGTTGATGATGAAGCAGTTTCTTCTTGCCGCGATCCGCTCCCTCCCCTACGTGCAGTAGGGGAACATACGCTCTCTTCTCCTCCGGCAGGCCGGAGGAGGTGGGGTGAAGCCAACCTCGCGGCAAGCTCATGCAATCCCACCGCAGCCCTCCCCTGCCAAGCAGGGGAGGGAGCCGTTCGCTGCATTTGTTACTCTTCGTGTTTTCCTATTCCCAAACAGCCATGACAAAAGACGCAGGCCGCGGCCACGCCCTGCTGGTTGGCGCAGGCATTCTTTGCAGCCGCCTGTTCGGCCTGGTGCGCCAGCGAGTGTTCTCGCATTACTTCGGCCTGTCGGACGCCGCGGATATCTTCAGCGCGGCGTTGCGTGTGCCGAACTTTTTGCAGAACCTGTTTGGGGAGGGTGTGCTGTCGGCCTCCTTCATTCCCGTCTACGCTCGCCTGCTTGCTCAGCATAAGCAGGAAGAGGCGGATCGCCTGGCCGGTGCGATCTTCGCCGTTCTTGCTTTGATCATCTCGATTATTGTGGCGTTGGGTGTGCTGGCTACGCCCTATCTGCTATGGGCGATTGCGCCGGGCTACACCGGTGAGAAGCGTGAACTCACCATTCTGATCGTGCGTATTCTTTTCCCTGGCACCGGCATTCTCGTGTGGTCTGCATGGTGTCTTGGCATTCTCAACAGCCACCATAAGTTCTTCCTGTCATACGCGGCGCCGGTGATCTGGAATCTCTCCATGATCATGACGATGCTGGTCTTCCATCATCTGGATGCGAATCGGCTGATCGTGTACCTGGCGTGGGGCACGGTGCTTGGCTGTCTGCTGCAATTTCTGGTGCAGCTTGGACCGGTACTGAAACTCGTGCCGAATTTGCGCTTGCGTTTCGATACGCAAAGCCCGCATGTGAAGCAGGTCGGCGGTAGTTTCTTGGGTGTGGCGGTAGGGCGTGGGGTGGTGCAGATCAGCGCTTTCGTCGACCAGGCCATTTCCACGCTGCTGGGCAGTGGCGCGGTGGCTGGCATGACGACCGCCGCGTCGATCAATTTGTTGCCTGTAAGCCTATTTGGCATGGCGGTTTCTGCATCGGAACTGCCTACGCTCTCGCGTATGGCTGGCGATCATGTGGATGAAGAAGTCGCTGCAAAGCTCTCCGCACGCTTGAACAACGGACTGGAGCGCATTGCGTTCTTCATCGTGCCTTCGGCGATGGCATTCTTTGCGCTGGGCAATGTGATCGTCGCGGCGTTGTATCAATCCGGCGCGTTCACCAGTAAGGATTCGCAGTACGTATGGGCGATCCTCGCTGGCTCCGGCGTGGGGCTGCTGGCTTCCACGTTCGGCCGCCTATATTCGTCCACTTACTACGCCATGCGCGACACGCGCACGCCACTGCGCTTTGCCTTGGTGCGGCTCACGTTTACCGCTGTATTTGGTCTGGCTAGCGCCTTGCTCATTCCCAAAGCGTTGGGCATTCCCATGCAATGGGGTGCAGTGGGTTTGACCGCATCCGCGGGTGTGGCGGGATGGATCGAATTTCATCTGCTACGCCGTAAGATGAATCAGAAACTCGGGCCAACCGGCGTGACGGTATCGATGATGGCCAAGCTATGGGCGGCGGCAAGCCTCGCAGCTTTGGCTGCGTGCGTAGTCGAGCATTACTTGCCTGATCACGGTCCCATCGTCGCCGCGCTGTTCGTGCTGTCGACCTATGGTGTTGCCTACTTCGCGGTGACTTTTGCGTTGCGTATAAAAGTATGCGTGGAAGTCGTCGGGAAAGTGATGCGCAAGGCTGGTGTCGGCTGACTGAGCGTAGGCTGGGACGCAATCCCAGCAATCGGGGACGTAGAAGCTGCTTGCATGGTTCAGCGCGGACCGATCACCATCGGCTCCGGTTCCAACTGCACTCCGAAGCGTGCATGCACACCTTCGATCACGTGCTGTGCAAACGCCCACAATTCCTGCCCGCTGGCTTTGCCGTGATTCACCAAGACAAGCGCGTGCCGGTTGGAAATACCGGCATCGCCTTTGCGCATGCCTTTGAAACCGGCGGTTTCGATTAGCCATGCAGCGGAGAGTTTCCAGCGTGTATCTTTGCCGGGCCATGCGACCAGTTCGGGGAATGCGCGCTTTAGCGTTTCGCCCTGAGCTGCATCGACGATGGGGTTTTTGAAAAAACTGCCGGCGTTACCGATCACGGCAGGATCTGGCAGCTTGCGCGTGCGCAGATGTACGACTGCTTCGGCTACGTGGAATGGTGCCGGGTTGCTTACGCCAATGCGTTCCAGTTCTTCGCGGATGCCGGCGTAATCCATGCGCAGTGCGTGCTGGCGGGGCAGGGCGAAGCGCACGGCCGTGACTATGAAGCGATCCGGTTCGTGTTTGAACAGCGAATCGCGGTAAGCGAAGGCGCAGGCGGTGCGATCCAGCGTGACTACGCGTCGCTCAATACGGTCCCACGCTTCCACGCTTTCGATAAATTCGGCTACTTCGGTGCCGTAAGCGCCAATATTCTGGATCGGCGCGGCGCCGACTGTACCGGGAATAAGAATGAGGTTTTCCAGGCCGGCGAAGCCTTGGCCTAGCGTCCAGCGCACGAAATCATCCCAGCGTTCGCCGGCAGCTACGGCGATACGAGCAATCTCGCCATCCTGCTCCACATGCACGCCGCGCGTTTCCATCGCCAGCACGGTACCGTCGATATCGCCGGTGAGCAGAATGTTGCTGCCTTCACCCAGCACCAGCAGTTGGCCAGTGCGGAGGGCGGGAAAATCCAGCAGTTCCGGCAGCTTTGATGCATCGCGCACTTCAGCTAGCAACTTGGCGCGTGCGTTGACGCGCAAAGTGTTGCGAGTCAGTAGCGGTGCGTTCTCGATTAGCGTGTAGCCGCCCATATCGACGCGCTCAACGGCCATCGCGGTTTTCCTGTTGACGACGGATTTCGTTGACGCATTCGGCGACCAGTTCGGGGCCGCGATAGATCAGGCCGGAATAGATCTGCACCAGTTTGGCACCGGCGTTGAGCTTTTCCATTGCATCGTCGCCTTCAAGGATACCGCCCACGCCAACGATCGCGACACGATCACCCAGGCGTTGATGCATACCCCTGATCACTTCCGTAGCGCGCGTACGCAGCGGCCGGCCGGAAAGCCCGCCGGCCTCGTTGCCGAGCGGATCGCCGGCAATGGATGAGTGATCGATGGTGGTATTGGTGCAGATCACGCCGTCCACGTTGGCAGCAAGCAGCACCTCGGCAATGCTATCCAGCTCGGCTTCGCTCAAATCGGGTGCGATTTTCAGCAGCATTGGCTTGCGCTTGCCTTGCTGTGAGCCGAGCCGTTCCTGTGCCTCACGCAAGGTTTCGATGAAACGGCGAAGCGTGGCTTCTTCCTGCAGATCGCGGAGGCCCTTGGTGTTGGGCGAGGAAATATTGACGGTGATGTAGCTGGCATGCGCATAGACGCGCTCCAGGCAGAACAGGTAATCATCCACCGCCTTTTCGTTGGGCGTGTCCTTGTTCTTGCCGATGTTGATGCCAAGCACACCACGATAGCTGGATGCCTGCACGTTGCGCACCAGCGCATCGACGCCCTGGTTGTTGAAGCCCATGCGATTGATGATGGCTTCGTGCTGCGGCAAGCGGAACAGACGCGGGCGGTCGTTGCCGAGCTGCGGGCGCGGCGTCACCGTGCCTACTTCGATAAAGCCAAAGCCCAATGCGCCTAATGCATCGAGATGGTCTGCGTTCTTGTCCAACCCGGCGGCCAAGCCGACCGGATTGGGAAAATGCAGGCCGAACGCTTCGACGGGCAAATCCTCGGGCGGATTGGCGACGAAGCGCATCAGTTCGCTGCGCCAGGCAACGTCCAGGCCATAGAGCGTAAGACCGTGTGCCTTTTCGGCATCCATCTTGAACAGCAACGGGCGCAACCACTGATACATCAAAGAACCTCGCCAACGTAAACGCGGGTGTCGTAGTCGAAGCTTACTCGACCTTCTACTGCACAGGCATCGAAAAGCTTGTGCAACGCTTCGATCATCGGCTCATGTTTGGGGTGGCCGATTTGCGGTGCATAAGAAGAAGACATCAGCCGCCCACGCAGCGCATCGAAATCCAGCAACTGGCGATGGTCAAAGCTGGCAGTGCCGCGCCAACCCTTGCCGAACCAGTCGCGCATGCGCGGTTCGTCGCCATAACGCTCAGAGACGCTGGTGTAATCGGTGCCGTAGGTTTGCAGCAGGGCCTCGTAGCCTTCAAGGAACGGTGTACCGGTGAGTCGGCGCGAGTTCCAGTAGATGGCGGCCAATCCACCGGGACGAAGGATGCGGTGGAATTCGCGGTGCGCGTTTTCCGGATCGAACCAATGGAATGCCTGGGCTACGGAGATGAGGTCGATGCTGCCATCGTCCAGCGTAGTGGCATCGGCTTTGCCATCCACCGCTTGGAATTTGGAATTGTTTCCCAGCCATTCCACCGCGGCGGCACGCATCGCTGCATTGGGTTCCACCGCAATCACGTGGTGGCCAGCATCGAGAAACATCTTGCTGGAAATACCCGTGCCTGCGCCGACGTCGGCAACGCGCCAGTCGGGTGTGACGCCATGCGCTGTGCGCAGCCAGTCGATCATGACTGTGGGATAGGTTGGGCGATAGCGAACATAATCCGCAACGCGGTCGCTGAAACGTTCGGTGCTGCGCAAATCGTTCATGGCTGTTATTTGCTCAGTTGTTGGCCGCCACCGACGCACAGGATTTCTCCCGTAATCCAGCCGGCCCATGGTGAGGCGAGGAACAGAGCGGCGTGAGCTACATCTTCCGGTGTGCCGTAGCGGCCAAACGGAATTTGCGACAACACGGCGGCGTAGCGTGCTGGGTCTTCATGTTTGCAGCGATCCCACAGGCCACCTTCGAATTCGATGGAGCCCGGCGCGATGGCATTGACGCGAATGCGCTTCGGAGCGAGTGCCAGAGCTTGGGACGTGGTGTAGTGGCAAAGTGCCGCTTTCATCGCGCCGTAAGGTGGCGTATTCGGGCGTGGATACAGTGCGGCGATGGAGCTGACGTGCAGGATGCTGGCGTGTGCGGACGTGGATAGATACGGCAACGCGGCGTGCGAGGTGCGCACGGGTGCCATCATGTCGATGTTGAAGCCTGCTAGCCAGTCGTCTTCTTTGTCTTCGAAGCCGTAGCCGCTGGCGTTGTTGATCAATACGTCGATACCGCCGAGTGTTTTCGCGGCGTCTTCGATGTAGGCATTGATGGCTGCTGCATCGGCCAGGTCGCAGGATTGCTTGTGCACGGAAGCGCCGTAGCTGGCGATCGCTTCGGCTGTTTCGTCCAGCGCAGTTTGTCCGCGTGCGCAAATGGACACGGCAGCACCGGATGCTGCGAAGGCCAGCGCCATGCTGCGGCCGATGCCCTTGCTGCCGCCAGTGATGACGATGCGGTAGCCGTGGAAGTTGAAGGGGGAGGGCGTTGCTGGCGAGGTCATGAATGCCTCTTTAGGGGTTGATAGCGGAAATCCACGCTCTTGAGGCTATGTCTATCTTTGCCTCACCGTCATTCCGGCGAAGGCCGGAATCCAGTTCAAAGATGCGTCCGAAGGACACATTGTTGATTTTGAGCGCTTCGCACGACGTATTGAAACTGGATTCCGGCCTTCGCCGGAATGACGGTGAGGTAGTTGCCGCCAGTCACGCGAGGTTGGCCCTTCACTCCAGCCCTCCCCCCGGAGGGGGAGGGCGTGACAACGCGAGACGCGTTTTACAGGTCGAACTTGATCCCCTGTGCCAACGGCAGCGCATCCGAATAATTGATCGTGTTGGTCTGCCGACGCATATACACCTTCCACGCATCCGAGCCGGATTCGCGGCCACCGCCGGTTTCCTTCTCGCCACCGAACGCGCCACCGATTTCCGCACCGGAAGTACCGATGTTCACGTTGGCAATGCCGCAATCCGAACCGGCCGCCGACAGATACTGCTCGGCCGCCTTCAGATTCTGCGTGAAGATGGACGAGGACAAACCCTGCGGCACGCTGTTCTGCAGTTCGATGGCTTCGTCGACCGTCTTGAAGGGCATCACGTAGAGAATCGGCGCGAAGGTTTCCGTCTGTACCACTTCATCGCTGTTCTTCAGGCCTGTAACGATGGCCGGCAACACGAAGTTGCCCTTGCGATCAGCCAAAGCCTCACCGCCGGTGCGCACCGCACCACCGCTGGCCTTGGCCTTTTCGATTGCGGAGAGGTAAGCCGTTACCGCTTCCTTGCTGTTGAGCGGGCCCATCAGCGTGGTCGCCAGCGTGGGATCGCCGATCTTGCCCTCCACCTGCTTGTACGCGGCGATTAGCTTGTCGGTGACGTCGCCGATGATCGATTCATGCACGAACAGGCGACGCGTAGTGGTGCAGCGCTGGCCCGCAGTGCCGACGGCGCCGAACACAATGGCGGGAATCGCCAGCTTCAGGTCCGCGCTTTCGTCCACGATGATCGCGTTGTTGCCACCCAGTTCCAGCAGCGAGCGGCCCATGCGCTTGGCGACGCGCTCGCCGACCATGCGACCCACCTTGGTGGAACCGGTGAAGCTGATCAGCGGAATGCGATGATCGTCGACGAACGCCTGCGAGAGTTCCGTGCCGGCGTCGTTGAACAGGAAGAACAGATCCGGGAAGCCGCCAGCCTTCAACGCTTCGTTGCAGATCTTCATCGTTGCGATCGCCGACAGTGGCGTTTTCGGTGACGGCTTCCAGATGCAGATGTCGCCGCAGATCGTCGCAAGCATCGCATTCCATGCCCACACAGCCACGGGGAAGTTGAATGCGCTGATGATGCCGACCAGGCCGAGCGGCTGGTACTGCTCGTACATGCGATGGCCGGGGCGTTCCGAATGCATGGTGTAGCCGTACAGCATGCGGCTCTGGCCCACTGCGAAGTCGGCGATGTCGATCATCTCTTGCACTTCGCCGTCGCCTTCGGGCTTGATCTTGCCCATTTCCAACGCGACCAAAGAACCCAGCGCATCCTTGTGCTTGCGCAGTGCTTCGCCACACAAACGCACGGCTTCACCGCGGCGGGGGGCTGGAGTGGTGCGCCAAACTTTGAACGCTTCCTGTGCGCGCTTGACGATGATGTCGTAGTCGGCAGCGCTGGTGGCGTACACCGTGCCGATCACCTCGTTGGTGGCCGGGTTCAAGGGCTGCAGCGTGCCGGCGCTGGTGGTCTTGGACCACTCGCCATTGCCGAGATACGTACCCGACTGCTCGCCGGTAAGGCCAAGCGCCTTGAGGATTTCGTGGGACATGCGTGGCTCCGTGAAACGTGGCGTCTGCGCGCCTTGGATGAGGGGAAACGCCTATTCTAACAGGCACGTCCTGACAGGCGTGTTCAGAGGGTCGGGGCTATCCAGGGCACGTGCCGGAACTTCGTCTTAACGCTAGCTACCGTGCACACGAAGCTTGGTGCGTCATCGTAAAAGCTGCGCTGGCTGGCCCGACTTGCTTGCCAAGGTGGCGCATCGCCTATACTTCGCGCTTGCGCATCCACCGTTTCGCGATGCGCAAGGCCCTTTTCGCCCCCGTAGCTCAGTTGGATAGAGCGTCCCCCTCCTAAGGGGAAGGTCGTACGTTCGAATCGTATCGGGGGCACCAATTTTTCCTGCTGCGTATAGATAGCAATAGCCAAGGAAGTGATGGCGCATTGCACCAATACGTGCGCGTCCGTCAGCTGATCGAAAGGCTGATGCTTCGAAGTTATGCGCCGGCTGAATCGTTTTGATTGAGGATGGAAGGTGCGTCAACGCCTCTTGCAGGCGCTCGTTTATGGCGATTGCGGGAGGTGAGGGGGCACGCGATGGCGCAGGACGCTGCTGGAGACACCATCGGCATGACCGAAGAACAGATGACCCCACTCGACGCATATATGTCGCCTTGCTTCCGTTGAAAGAACGGCAAGGCGGTTAATTCCAAAGAACGTCCGCTAACTGATTCAAGGGAATTTGCCATGAATGCAAAGTCGAAGTTCGTCATGATCGGTTTCGTCATCGGTGCAGCGATGGCGTCCGGTACCGTGCTCGCGCAAACCGATGTGCCCAACCATCCGCGTGTCAACGAGGTGAATAATCGCCTGGAAAACCAGCAGGATCGCATCAACAATGGTTTGAAGAACGGCACCATGACGCAGAAGCAGGCTGCGCGCGATGAAGCGCACGATGCCAACATTGCTCGTCGCGAGTCGGTGGATGAGGCCAAGCACAATGGTCATCTGACCAAGCAGGAACAGCGCAACCTCAATCGATCCGAGAACCACAACAGCAAGCGCATTTACAACCAGAAGCACTGATCTGCGATGCAGTTCCAGAACCTCCCGTGCTCGCGGGAGGTTTTTTTATGGTCGCTCGCCGTTTGGTAGCTGATGGTGCAGTGTCTGGCGAATGTTCTGGGCATATACAGCGCCGTCAATTATCCGGAGGGCCCTGGACTTGGCCCAAATGGACAGATGGCAAAGGCAACAACTGGAGGGGGCGGCCAAGAAAAAAGGCGGCGATCTGCCGATCGCCGCCTTTCTTCATTTATGTAACGCCTGATGTCAGCGAGCGTCTGACACCGAAGTCACGCCTTCCTGCACCTGCACGCGATTGCCCGGATCGTGGTCCATGCGCGTGGTGCGGGTCACACCGTTGTACACGTACTGCACGTCGTAACCAATGACGCGGTCGGACGTGTCGTTCACCGTCTTGCACTCGTGCTCGGTGGAGGATGTCACCTGGCTCTGGTGGTGGGCGTTCTCGATGCGGTTACCCGCGTAACCACCCGCCGCTGCGCCAGCCACCGTCGCCAGGGTGTTGCCCTTGCCATGGCCGACCATGTGTCCCAGCAGGCCACCCGCAACCGCGCCAATCGCCGTGCCCGCAATGTTGTGCTGGTCCGACGGCGGCGTGGTGTGATTGACCACCACGTCCTGGCAGACCTGATGGGGGTTGTTCACCGAAGAGTGCACCGGCGTCACGCTGACCACCTGCGCATACTCCGGACCCGCGGGCTGCTGCTGTTGCTGCTGCTGTTGCGCTTCCAGCGCCGGATCGGCATTGGCCGAATGGCCGCAACCCGTCAGTCCGGCGACAGCTGCCACCGTAATCGCCGCGCAAAGCGTCTTGACTACCAACTTGCTCATACTTGAATCCCCCAATCGGTCACTAAATCTAACATTACGTTCACCCCTGTATTCCATGGCTGTCATTGAATGGCGACACGGCTGAACGCCACCCACATGATGCATTAGCCATTGCTAAATGGCGCGAAACAAGAGCGAACCGTTTCGCAAAGAGAGCAGCACGTCACGCGCCCATCACCACTGCATCATGCAGTGTGACGCAAGTCAGCGGTTGGAACCATGTCGCATAAGAGAGAAGAAAACCTTCAGTGCGTATTAAGCGCGTCGAGCAGAGCATCTGGGCCGACACCAACGGAGGTGCGTCATGAGCAAGTGCGTAGCAGTCAGTCGAATGTTGATGGGTTTGGCCGTTGCAGCGGTAGTGGCCACGCCGCTGGCCGCATCGGCACACGATCACGATGGTTGGGGACGCGGCGATTGGGATCGCGGCGGCTGGCACCATGACCGTGGCTGGCATGACCATGACGATTGGCATCACCGCGGTGGTTATTGGAGCGGTGGGCGCTGGATCGCAGGCGCGGTAGTCGCTGGTGCCGTGGCTGGTCTGGTCGAGAATGCAGTAGCACCGCCGCCGGCTTACTACGCGCCGGCGCCGACAGTGGTCTATCGTCAGCCGACGGTCGTATATGAAAGCGCGCCGCCGGTCGTTACGACGCGCACCGTGGTTTACACCACGCGCTACTATGGTGGCGAAGACTAATCAAGCGCGATAACGCGTTGCATGAAAAGCCCGGCGCAAGCCGGGCTTTTTTGTTCGCGCGTTAATGGCGTGTTTCTTTATGCATCTCTCATGTCGCCGCAAAGAGCATTAGGCAAGTCTGTTAGACGTTCAGCATGATTCGAACGTACTGCTGCATCGAGCTTGTTCGCCAACGCACGCACTGATGTTGCGTGTATGGAAGAAGCCGTGCTCGGTAACACTTGTTGCCGACGACAAGAACTTCACGCGGCGCTCGCCCCTTGTTTGTCATTCCTGTCCTGGGCTATCGTCATACTAAATGACAACACGGCCGCTGCTGGCAAAAATCATCAGATAGCAGCACTGTTGCGTGCGAATGAGATCGGCGCAACAAGCACGCAGTACAGGGAAGACTCCAGCGTGCGCCGATTTATTGAATGCAGGCGAAAGTTCCTTACCGCTTTTATGCGGCCATGTCCGGAAGGGGAGATGGCCACTCACACGAAAAACTGGGTAGGCGGGAAAGAGCGTGCGGGTTGTAATAGCGGATGGCCATGAAGTGGTGCGGATCGGCCTGCGCACCGTATTGCAGCACAGCGGCGAAGGGTATGAACTGGTCGGCGAAGCCTCCAGCGGCAGCGAACTTCTCAAGCTGCTTGCACATACGCCGTGCGATGTAGTCATCATCGACTTCCAGATGCCGGAAGACACCGCCGCGCTAGACGGTGTGATGTTGTTGCGCGAATTGCGTCGTCGTTTTTCGAAGCTGCGCATCGTGGTTCTGACCACACTGCGCAACCTCGCGATCTTTCGCGCCATGTACCGGGAGGGCGTGGAAGCGGTGGTGGAGAAGGCCTCCATGGTCGACGAGCTTTTCGTCGCCTTGCGCACCGTTCGCGCCGGCCGTACTTATATCGGCCAGCAGCTTCGCGAGCAGATGCTGGACAGCAGCACCCATGCAAACGAGTCATCGTCGGCAGGCGGCAAGCGGGGGCAATCATTGTCCGTGCGCGAAGCGGAAGTGGTACGCCTGCTTGCGCAAGGCCTGAGCGTTTCGGAAGTTGCGCGCATCACCCATCGCAGCGTGAAGACCATCAGCTGGCAGAAGCACAGCGCCATGGCCAAGCTCGGTCTCGGCAACGATCAGCAGTTGTTCGACTACGCGCGCACCAGCGGGCTGCTCTAGGTCGAAATCCGGTACGTATACGCTTTTTTGACCTACTTCAAGAAAATTCTCAATGACGGTGCGTGAAGTGTGGGTTTACGTCGCAGCCATGGCCATCAGCACACTCATCAGTTGATGTACTGCCAGGCGTGTTTCGCCATTGCGCGTGACCACATAGTGGGCTTTCTTTCCGGTGAATTCGGGGCCGGCTACGCGAACGAGCCGCCCTGAATCCAGCGCAGTCTTGGCCAGTGGCCAACGCGCGATCGCGACACCGAGGCCCGCTTCGGCCGTGGCCAGCACGAGATCGTAGTCGTCAAAGCGTCGCTCACCACCGCGCGGCCGATAGGCGACACCCGCTTGCTCGCACCATGAGCGCCAATGCTGGGTATCCGAATCGTGCAGTAGCGCTTCGCCCAGGATGGCGGCGAGAGGCTGGTCACGCAGCGTTTTGGCAAGTTTTGGCGCTGCTACAGCGAATAAACGCTCCTTCATCAACAACTGCGCCTCGGTGCCGGGCCAGCGGCCGCCGCCGAAACGGATGGCGAGATCGGCGTCGCTGCCGTCCAAGTTGGCGATGCGATGCTCGGGCAGCACCTGGAGCATGAGCCCGGGGCACGCACGTTGCAGTTCGGCGAGGCGCGGCATCAGCCACAGGCGTGCAAAAGAAGGCAACACACTTAGGCGCAGTCGGGATGGTGTTGCGCGCGCGGCGCGCAGATCGACCGCCACGTCAGCGATCTTGGCGAGTGCCGATTCGACCTGCCGCGAAAAATGCTCGCCGGCTGGTGTCAGGCGCACGCCGCGACCATGGCGCACAAATACGGGCGTGCCTAGCCACGACTCCACCGCATACACGCGGCGGCTCACCGAGCCGTGCGTGATGCCGAGATCGACAGCAGCTGCCGAAAACGAACCCAGACGCGCAGCCGCGAGCATCGCGGCCAGCGCTTCCAGTGGCGGGAGAGATATCGAGCTGTGCATAGGACGCACATTTCGCTGTGCATCGACGCTCTATGTCAAGCCTCACGCGGCGACTAGAGTCGCGCCGATCAGATTGAGGATACATATCAGTGAACACATTCCATGAGCATCGTCCCAGCGTTACGCATTCCGCGCGGACAAAAACGCGACGCGATTTCCTCCGTTCCACGTTGGCGATAGCCGCCGGCGCGATGCTTGCGCCCAGAGCCGGCATGCTGGCAGCGCAAGCGCCAACACCAGCACTTGCGCCGTCGCTGAGGGCGCAAAAACTCGCCTGGGCTGGTGTTCGGCTGCAGCTTCCCAGCGGCTCGCTTTTCCTCGATCCGCTGGTCAGCAAGGACGTCTGGGGCGACGCCCTCAAAGATCCGATGATTCCGGTAGGTGGCGCATCCGGTGATCGCTTCGTGCTGGTCACGCATCGGCATCCAGACCATTGCGATCCGGAGGCGATACGCCAGGCGCTGGGCGACAGCGGCACGTTGGTCTATGCATCGCAAACCGGCATTCCCAATGTGGCGGGCGTGAAGATGCGTGCGGCAGCGATGTATGAGCCGATGCTGCTTGGCGACTTCACTGCCACCGCTGTACCGGCCGTCGATGGCTATGGTGACCCGCAAGTGTCGTGGATCGTCACGGCAGGCGGGCGCCGGATCATTCATTGCGGCGATACGCTATGGCATGGCGCGTGGTGGCATATCGGCCGTCAGTACGGTCCGTTCGATGCTGCTTTCCTGCCGATCAATGGAGCGAAGTTCAGCTGGCGCAAACCAGTGACCGACGTGCCTGCCGTGATGACCGCGGAGCAGGCCATAGCGGCATCTGTTGTAGTGGGCGCGCGCCTCGTCGTGCCCATCCACTACGGTGTGGTTGGCGCGGAAGGTTACGCGGAGGACATCCATGCCGTGGACGAGTTGCGCAGTTTCGCTCGCCAACGGCACGTCGATATAGAAATACTCAAGCCTGGGGATTGGATTGCGTGGCGCAGTTGAAACAGAACGCTGTCATGTACAGGCGGAGCGGTTACGAGGCTGCAAGCGGTAGCTGATCGAGAGGGTTGCCTGAGCAGTCAAGGTGACGCTGTTTCCTGTGCCATCATGTGCCCATGCAAGGCGTTCCCCAGCTATTCGACCATCCCGCGGACATCGCCGAATTCCGCTGCGCGTCGCATCGTGCTGGCGTCGAGCTGTACCGCGCGCATATTGTGCGTCACGCCTTCGAACCGCACGTGCATGATGGCTTTGGGCTGGGGGCCATCGAATCTGGCGTAGAGCGCTTTCGCTACCGCGGTGCGGACCACCTTGCTCCCCCGGATTCGCTGGTGCTGATGAATCCGGACGAGCTGCACACTGGTCGTGCGGAAACCGAGGGTGGCTGGCGTTATCGCATGGTCTACATCGAGCAGGCCGCGGTAGATGAAATCACCGGCGAGCCCGGTTGGTGGTTCGGCGATGCGGTGCAGGCGGATACGGTGAGTGCGCGGCGCATCACCGTGCTCCTCGATGCCTTGTGGCACGCACGCGAGCCACTGGCGTTCGACAGTATGTTGTTACAGTTGCTCAGCGAATTTCGCCGTCATGCACGTGTGCGTCGTACGGCACGCCCCGAGGCTGCGTCGCGTTTCGCGCCGGTGATCGACTACCTGCGAGCGCACCTGGCCGAACGCGTCACGCTGGATGAACTCGCGGCAGTGGCCGGACTCAGTCCGTTCCACTTTCTGCGCCAGTTCCAAGCACGCCATCACGCTACCCCGCAGCAAATGCTGATGGCCTTCCGCCTGTCCGCTGCCAAACGCTTGCTTGCTGCCGGTGAAGCGCCGGCCCAAGTGGCCGCTGCCACGGGGTTGACCGATCAAGCGCATCTCACCCGTGCCTTCGCACGCCGCTACGGTGTCACTCCCGCACGCTACCAACGCCGCTTGGAGCGATAGCAATCTCGTACAAGACCTCCAGTACGGATTGCGCCGATACTCCAACCATGTGGATAGGAACGCTTTACGCACTTGTCGCCGGCCTGATGTGGGGCCTGGTTTTCGTCGGCCCTCTGCTGGTGCCGGAATACCCGGCTGCGCTGCAATCGGTCGGGCGCTACCTCGCTTTTGGCCTGATTGCGCTACCGCTGGCCTGGCTGGATCGCAACGCGCTACGCCGGCTCAGCCGTGCCGACTGGCTGGAGGCGTTGAAGCTCGCCGCCGTCGGTAACTTGCTCTATTACGTGTGTCTGGCCAGTGCAATTCAGCGTGCTGGCGCACCCTTGCCGACCATGATCATCGGCACGTTGCCAGTGGTCATTGCGATCGCCGCCAACTTGCGCAATGCACGCCGCGATGGCCGCTTGCCATGGGCTCGCCTGGCACCATCATTGCTGATGATCGTCGCCGGCATCGCCTGCGTGAACCATGCCGAATGGGTTGCATTGCGCGCGCAGGCGCATGCGGATCTCGCACGTTATGCCATCGGCGCCTTGCTCGCGTTTTGTGCCATGGCGTGCTGGACCTGGTACCCACTGCGCAATGCTGACTGGTTGCGTCATCATCCCGGACGCAACCCTCGTACGTGGGCCACTGCACAGGGCGTTGCCACTTTGCCGCTGGCACTGATCGGGTATGCGTTGCTGTGGTTGTTCATGGGCGTCAGCGGCAGTCATTTCGCCATGCCGTTCGGACCACGTCCCTGGATTTTCATCGCGTTGATGGCGGCGATCGGCTTGCTCGCCTCCTGGCTGGGTACAACGTGCTGGAACGAAGCCAGCCAGCGTCTACCCACCGCGATTGCCGGGCAACTGATCGTGTTCGAAACGCTGGCGGCGTTGAGCTATGCCTTTGTGTTGCGCGGAAAGTTGCCGAATGGGCAGACCATGCTTGGCGTGGCGTTGCTGGTAGCGGGCGTGATCTGGGCGGCGAAGGTGAAGCCGGTGCCGTTGGAGTATGTGCAAGCGGAGCATTTGTAGAAGGTGTTGGGCAACAGGGGCACCGAAGAACTTCATACGCGCAAAACGCCATGCAATGTCGAATAGCCCAGATGCAATCCGTACTTGGATTTAGACATCTAAATTTGTAAGCACCGCGTCAGGGCGTATTTACACGGCATTGTCATGCAGGTGTTTGCAAGGAACGCGCTGTCACAAAATCTTCAAATGGATTCTCATTGCAGAGAACCACAAGGGCATGGCGTTCAGTTTCCCTGTTCGCGCATGCCCTTTATCGTCCTTTTCATAAGTGACTTGTGACGACGTGTATTGCGCGTACCAGCATCTTTTCCAAGATGCGGGCTATCACAGCGGATTTCATAAATTTCCCGTTTGCAGATGCGTGCAAACCCTTTAACCGGATGCGAACAACGCTGACGTTAGCCTGGACTTCCGCGACGAAAATCGAGGAGTGTTTCTTATGAACCCGATGATTCTTGACCTGACGCCCGCGAACGCCGATCAAGACCCCGAGATCCGCCGCGTCTCCGCAGAGCCTGTAGAAGGATATGTGCTGGAGCCATGGTCGGGCCTTTACGTGGAAACCGAACCGGCGTACAGGAGTCGCCTTGCTACTGCGAACGTTGAGGCTTAACTAGATTTACCTCTCCACATTCGCACTCGGCGGCCATCGAACCAAGTGCGCTTATGCAAAGACCCGTCCATAGCGACGGGTCTTTGCGTGTGAGGCCTGCCTTCACAACCCACGTCACACTTGGGTCTTCACAAAATCACTGACGGGTTCAGTCGCGCTAGAATTTCCAATGACCAAGGTGCAAGAGAGGGCTTCACCTGGGTTTCACAACAAACCACGGATCGTCGTAGCGTTTATATCCACGCGTCAGGTCTGCCGTGTAAGGCTCGTTGAATATTTACTTCCACGCGTCACAACCACTGGGGAGTGGGGAAGATGGCGGAAAGCCGTTTAGGGGTGAGAAGGGATTGGTGGAAGCACTTGGTGGTCGTCGCAGCGTATGGTGCGGCGATATGGCTGTTTCAGCATCTTTTCATACCGCACTTTCTTTTGGCCTGTGGCCTGCGTGTGGGGATCTTGATGCTGATGCCGTACCGATATTGGCCAGCCATGGCGGTTGCGGAAGTGCTGACTCAAGCGCCGATCGCCATCGAGTGCGCCACATCGTTCGGTGTCATCTGGTCGGCATTGGAGCTGATTCCGGGCATCTTGTTGAGTGGGCCGATCGTCTACGTCTTTCGTCAGCGGAAATATCTGTTCAATCACTTGGGCGAGTTGAACGTGGGCATGTTGCTGGCCTGCACGCTCATAGTCTCTATTGCGTTGACGGTTCTAAATCAAATCCAATTTGCCACCGTGGTGTATTCGCCGGGCGTGCAGCCCATGCACTACGACCATCTCACCGCGCAGTGGGTGCTTGGCTATCTTTTGGGCATTTTGACGGTCGCGCCCTCCGTTTTGGCCATCAGGGAGGCCGTGCGGCAATACGGTTGGCGAACGCTGGTCGTGAGAGTGTCTGAAAGTCGCTCCACTTTGGAGAGCGCTTGTTTCACGGGGCCGATTTTGGCGGTTCTAGTTTGGGTGGGCTTGGCGCAGCCCCATCTGCGCAATCTCGCGCAGGTGCTCATGTTCATGCCGGTAGTCTGGTTGGCGCTCCGTCACGGTTGGCAAGGTGCTGCATTAGGTGGGACGGTAGCAAGCCTCGCGTTGGTTTGGCTGATGCCCGAGAAATACGACCACGCGACTATCCAGGCTGAGGTCATTCTCGCCTTTGCCATCTCGACCATGCTTTTGGTGGGAGCGCGCGTGGAGGCGCTCGATCGCAAGGCCGAACGGGAACGCCAGGAGGTGCGCACTGCACTGGCGATCGCACAGCGCAACGTGCATCTTGGTGAACTGCAGCTACGCATGGCGGCCCAGGCGTTGGAGCAGGCGCGGGAAACAGTGCGCGGTGGCTTTACCATGATGCTAGGACGGCTGCGCCATTTACAGCCGGCGATCGACGATGGTGGGTATCAGCGCGTAGCGTTGGCCGCACAGGATCAACTGTTTGGTATCTCCGACAGTTTGCATCCCGTTGTCTGGCGTGAACGCGGACTGGCCGCTGCATTGCGTGAAGGCACGGTGGCACGCTTGTTGGATCATGCAGGCGTTCGTTACTGGTGCGAATTCAAGGGGCCGGTCAGCTCTCTTTCCTCGACGGTGCATCTGGCCATCTATCGAACGATGTGTGAAGCGGTGGCAGAGGGATGCCGCAAGCGGGATGTCAGCGATGTCTGCGTCCGCGTTCGTTGCGGTGACGCAGATGGTCGACGCTGGGTCGTCGTCAGCATCGTATGCCGGAGCAACCTTGTTCGATTGCCTCATGTGCGATGGGACGACTTATTACCTCGCCTCGTGCGAACGACTACGGGCATGGGCATCAAGGCCATTCGAGACAGAGCGGCAGCTTTTGAAGGCTATGCACGCATACGCGAGATTCCGGGTGGGCGACAGATCAGCTGGTTGATGTGGGATCTTTAGAAAAAAAGCCCGGATAAAACCGGGCTTTCATATTCAGGAAGCAGCCTATCGTCAAGGGCTATGCGAGCCGCAGGCTGCTGGGTCGGTGCAGATCGAATCCATCGATACGATCAGTGTCGTTGTCCCATCGGTCATGGGTGTGGCTGTCACTGTGCTGCTGCCGTCGTTGTAGACGACCGAGGATGCGCCCGCTGGCGCCGCCACATTGCTGGTCGTTGCTGCCTCTTGAGGCGTGGCTACAGACTCTTCATGACCGATGGGAAGCACGATGAATTGGCCGCCTGCGTCGGCCACCGCGCCGATTGTGTTGCCCACGCTGTCGTTGATTTGGATATAGGTAATCCCGTGCGACAAGAAGCGATAGGCGTGATAGTGCGGGTTTAGACTGACATCCCTTGCATTAGGCCAAGACTGACCAAGACCTTGCGTCGG
>NZ_BSOB01000057.1:59878-60200 GCF_030160295.1 Dyella acidisoli | reverse complement strand
AGAGACCCAATGCAAACAAGGTGGCGAACAACGTGCAACGAGCGACGAGCTTCGACATACAAGATCCCCTTCTTGGGTTGACGGTGCACCCTGCACCGATGGAACGCGCAATTTGTCTAATCCATCCACGGCATCAGTGGAGTTGCGACCCGAAAATTGTCGGATCGGTGCATATCCCGACTTCGCCTTGCGCACTGCCGGCGGCGTCACTGACCTGGATGTATGTGATATCACCGACAACGAACGTGTATGCGTGGTAATGCGGATTGACGCTGACATCTGTTGCATTTGGCCAAGCCTGGCCGAGGCCTTGTGTCGGCGC
>NZ_BSOB01000057.1:0-59753 GCF_030160295.1 Dyella acidisoli | reverse complement strand
GAGAGACCCAATGCAAACAAGGTGGCGAACAACGTGCGACCAGCGACGAGCTTCAACATACAAGATCCCCTTCTTGGGTTGATGGTGCACCCTGCACCGATGGAAGGCGCAATCTAGCATTCCATCACCCGTTCTCAGCGTGTAGGACGGTGATGATCAGCAGCCGTGGTTCAGTCATTTGTGATGACTGCGTGAAGAGGCGCGCACTTCGCATGTGGCTGGGCGTAGATAGATCGAGACAATACGTTCATCGCTAAACGAACGTTGCACTGACTGCCGTTGCAAGCCCGGCTTTCAGGACTTCCCGCACTGGTGACCAAATTCGCGCAATATAGGATCGAACTTGCCCAATCAATCAGGAGCGTCACTCATGGATCGCCCATTCAAACGTGTAAAGAAAGCGGCCTGGCTTGGTGGTGTGTGCGCCGGCCTCGCTTATGCCATGGGCGCACCAACGTGGCTGATCCGGGCGCTATGGCTTTTGTTGTTCCTGGGTGCGGGCATTGGTGGATTGATTTATTTCGTGCTGTGGATCGTGGTGCCACCGTGGCCAGCCGAGCCGGTCGATTACGATGCTGTCACCGCCTGATCATTCACGGCGCTTACCGCACAACGTATCTATTCGGACTGCAATGAAATAGATCGAACAGATTGAAGCGCGCGCAAATTCTGCTCCAGCTCTGCAATGGTAAGCGGGAAATAACCGTCTTCACCTTCTGCTTTGAGCCAGCCCTGCGCGCGTTCGTAATTCACTTGAATATCCGCTCTCTCCAGCGCAGCTACGACATCATCAACGGCCACATATCCAACTTCGCAGATCAATCGCCATAGCCAATTCATCTTCATGGGATTGACTCCGCGATTGAGCGGGGGCTGCTTGTAGCTCATCTCCGCACTCCTCTCCTGAGTTATCGCCGGGCGGTAACTTTGACGATCTACGCTTGGATCATGCTATCTGCGCCATCTGCCGGGCGGTAGTGGCCACTTGACCCATGTCATGCTGTCGTCCTTAGTCATGTATGCGCCCCATCTTCTCGTTATCCTTAAATAGATAAATAGTCGCCTAAGGATGGACTGCTATGTCCATGAAGATCTTTCCATTTTGGTTGGTTGGCGCGTCGGTCTTCGCTGTTGCGCAGCCTGCGCTGGCGGGGCAATTTGGAGATGCGCGACCGGTTCCCCTCACCAACGGCTTTAACCATGTCACGTTGGATGGGCACGCGGCCACCGTCATTGTCGCTGACCGGGAGAACTACAACGCGCACGGTTTCTCAGTCGCGACGATCTATATGGAAGGGCCGTCCGACCGCCAGGCCGGCAACGTGTTGAACATCGTGCCTGCGTTCCCGCGCGACAGCGGGAAGCCAGAGATCCTGCAGTTGACGACAAGCGGTGGCGCCGACTGCGTGCTTCACGACTATCGTCTTCTCACGTCATCGAGAAGCCAGGGTGCATGGCTGGTGATCGCCGAGCGGGATTTCGGGCAGACGTATGTTGACGCTGAACCTGTGCACTTCGATGTTTATCGTCTGCAAGAAAACAAGGACGGAAGCATTGGGCGGCCACCGGTCTACTTCCAGTTTGATCGCCGAATTGAAGCGTCGAAGCCATATTGCGACGTCGACGATGCCCTGGGGAAAGAGCTTGGTATTATCTCGAAGTGATCGATGGAACCCATGATTCACGAAAAAAAGCCCTGGAAACTTGATTTCCAGGGCTTTTTCAATTTTCAAGCTGGTGCGGAAATAGGAATCGAAAATTAACATATAAGCTTTTGATTATATTGCATTTATGCATATAAGAAGTTACTAGATACCCCCATAAATACCCCCTCTAATAGACCGCTTAGATTTCGATCGCCAGTCATGGCATTGCAGGCTTGCTCAGTTCGTTTTGAGTGGGTGCGCCCGGCACTGGCCTGCATCGAGCGTCAAGGTCCCCCATGTGGACCGAGTCATCAATACACCCCCGGCTGTCATCGCGGCCCACCTAGGGACGCGCATGCGTGATAGCCCCAAAATTTTTCGCCCCTTTCAAAAACTTAGGCTCGCGTGGTGGTGCTGTCATCATGTCATCAGCAAAAAGTGCGCACCAGTTGGCGGCGTGCTGGCGCGGCAGGTGGGAGCGCGCCTCTCTTTTTCTTTTATTTTTCTACTGAATTAGAAAAAGAGTGATGATAGTGATGACAAGCCCTGCAAGCCGCACCCTGTCTGTGTTTGGCTGTCATCAACTCCCGTGATGGAGGCGATGATATGCGCGATGACTCGTACCTTGCTGCGCTGTCTAGGTATGGTTTTCCTGACTCGATTTGTCAGTACTGAGTAGTTGGGGTACGCCACCTGTCATTCATCTGTGTGGCGCTGAATTAAACTAAATACTCTTTCTGATTCTGTTTCAACCTCAATAAAAACGAACACCTCTGGTTCGGTGGCAGTGGTGAGCTTCAAAATATTAATCTTGTTCTTGTAGTCGTTGCCGAGTACATCTCTGGCCCGTACGCATGGTTACATGCTTCCTCGATCGACCATTGCTTTGTGCATGCGCTCTCGATCTTACGAGGACGATACGGTCATCATCCCTAGCATTAACGTAGACATCGGGATTATCACAACCGACCTCTTTGAGATCATCTGGAGTGATCGCTCCCATGATCGTATCCTTTGTTTCGTGAGATACCTCTGCATGCGGTCCACTAACTCGCTCAGGCTTGCCTCCTTTTCGTTTGGCATAGCGTTCAACTCGTTTGGCCTTTTCACCACTCCACATTTCGACGACGCGCACAAAGTCTTCAACCGGAAGATCATTTGGGCCTACCTCGTTATACCAATATTCTTCAAAATCCATACTGGACATGTCACCCATGTTCGTCGGCCTTTAATGCGAGAGGTGAAGATTTATATTATGCCCCGCAGGCACGACTCAATTTCAATTGAGCCAAGCCGGATCATCTTTCTACAGTAGAGTTACTTATATCGGAACCGAGTCAGCAGAGTGCACGACATACTCGATCAAGTCACTTCATCGCTTTTTGGGATGAGGACTATAGCCTTTACTTGATGCCGCTGTTGGCATCCCCCGCGCCCCTCCTTTACTCGCCTTCTTCGTGCTGGGCTTGGTTGGCTTGGCCTCAGTCGCCCCTTGTTGCGCAACCTTCACCCCAGCTTCTACGGCTCGCCCGAACTGCTCCATGTCGCTACTGCAAGCGTGCATCCAGTCCCAGAGCTGCAAGCCGTCCAACCGCTTGTAGCCCAGTTCGGCTTGGCTCACGTAGTTCTGGCTGCGCCCGAGTCGTTCGGCTAGGTCGATCTGGGTCAATCCGGCTTCAAGCCTCGTTTCCCGGAGCGTTTCAAAGATCGCTCGGTACTCTGCACGGTACTGCGACTTCTGGGCAACTCGACTGGGTGCCTTGGGTTTCAACCGTTTCACGGTGCCCACCTATCTGAGACAGTGGGCACACAAGCTATAAACTGCCTCGGGTTACGCCTACATCATCTACACCTAGTAGCTATACTTGGCTTAGCCACTGTCTCGCTAGCAGACCAAGAGACAAGCAAGGGGATAAGTGCACCTGCATCAATCTGACGGTAGAAATCGTGGCCGGTGCATCTGATATGTAACGAGTTGTACATACTGGCAATCTACGGAGGGTGTCATGCGTAAGATCATTGCATTGTTCACTATAGCGTCGCTTTTGGCTTTGGCTGGTTGCTCCACTGTCCCCGCAGACCGAGTTTTCAGTGGACGTATTTACAACCTCGCTACTGGCGAGGTTATCCCGTTCACTACGCATACCAACAGGGATGGCAAAAGCATCGTGACTGCCGGACCGACAGCATCCGGGGAAACCTTCACCGGCGAAGCTCAGTCGATTCAGAACGCCGTACAGACGTCTACCTACGGAAGTGCGGTTGCATCCAACCCCGGCGAAACCTTCAGCACCTACGTATCAAGTTCTAGCTATTCAATTTCACGTCCCGGCTATCAGAACGGTGCAGGCATATTGGTCGGCACTAAAGGTACGGTGATCGATGTCGTTTACCAAGTGACTTATGCAGGTACCGGCGAAGGCGAAGGCAAAGACAACAAAGGCAATCATTACCGGCTCATGCTCTAGACAGCCCTAGAACGTATATTCGCTTCAATGATATGGGGCGCGTTCGCCAAACTGGCGTAGCTGACTTATAGAAAACTACGGAGAGTAGCCATGTGCCAATCAGTTGTCCTGGCTTCAGCTATTTTCATGTTGTCTCTCACGTATGGAGAGGTGGCATACGCACAAAACGTTGCATCGGAAACTGCATCCCAATCATCGCAAACAGCTTTCGCAACTGAACCAACTACGCAAAGTACCAATCAGCAGCAATATACGGTTCCGCAAGCTGCGCCATGGCAACCTGACTTTTCACAGATTAAGTCGCCTGATGAAATTCGGACTGCCATGGCGCAGCGACGGCAAAAGTTTGAGACCACATTAAATAGTTGGGTTGGGGGCGACATCAACGAATTGATTATGGCGTGGGGCGCGCCAACCGGTGTGTACAAAATGCCAAATCAAAATACCGTCTTCACTTGGCAAACTGCGGGTGGCATGCCTACGCCAGAGGGCGGAGAACTGATGATTTCCTGCAAAATATCAATATTCACTGATCCACGTGGGCGCATCTTTAGTTGGCGATGGGAGGGAAACGGATGCGTTTAATTAAGGCGTTGCTGAACGACATTTGATAACAGTTTCAACGTAGTGATCGTAGAGTGCTGACGGTCCGGCATCAATCCAGCTTTGGATATTTCGCAAAACGAAGACACGCTTCGATTCGGTCTTCTTTCCACCCATCTTGCGCATAGCTTGCATGCGTGTCGAACCAGTAACGATATTGGATAGTTCGTTCCGGATGGCGGCATCGGAAGGCATGGGGCGAAATCGCTCACCCATTGCAGTTTTCACGTCATCAACTGCTACAGCGTCTCCATTGAATGGCCATGCGCGGCTTTCAAAGCTATCGTGCATCCACTGTGCCCATTCACTACGGTTGGCCTCCAGCATTTCTTTTTTTGCTTTGGTCTGTGGCGCTGGTGCATCAGGATCGAAGTCTGCGCCATATTTCTCCCAAATTTTCAGCACCATCCAAAGAAGTGACCCCGGTCGATTTTCGATAAGGTCATGGATACGCCGAGCAAGATCGGGTGGCATCTGCGGCGCATCAGTTGAAATTACGTGATAGCGGCGGTCATACAAACCAAAGAAGGCCGCATCAACGTAATTGCTGCTCGCAAAGATCGTTGTGACGTTATCTACACCCTTAGACTCACGAAACTTCTTCGTTACTGAGATTCGGTTGTCAGATATGAGCGGCTTTAGTTCATTAGCTCGCGCTTCGGCATCCCTGCGGTTTCCTAACCATAGCTCAGGAAAAACTAGGATGCGGGCACCTTGTGCGTAACCATTGAAATTCGAGTTTACCTCGCGATTTTCCACACAGTGAACGTTGCCGACTCCAAATAAAGCAGTCGGTATGGTCTGCATGAGTGTACTTTTACCGCTTCCTTCAACTTTTCCGACAAGAACCGTGGCCTGACGAATACGCTTCGATGGGTGCATGTAAAGGTAGCCGTACTTAACGAGCACACTACGAATTCCAGCTTTTGTCTCCTTGCTGTTGCCGGATAGATGATTCAGGTATTCCCCAAACGTCTTCATATCCTCGGGGCTGGCTTCGCTCGGCTCTAGATCGAGAGGCTCATATGTGTTCACCACCACGCGCTTATCGGAGTCCGCAAATATACGAGGAAAACCCGGCTTGTAGTCGGCATAGTCAGCAAATACGGCAGCCCCCTCTTTCACAAGAGTGCTGGCATCAATTATGTTTCCTCGCTTCGTGCGAGGCATAAGCGATCCCAATACTGTATTGAAAGACTCTTTGGGAAGCGAAAGTCCATCATGGATATATGTGTTTTCAGTACTTACGTAAATCACATTGTCCTTTAGGTAAGCCTTTGCTTGTTCAATAGTGAATCGCTCGCCACTGGACTTGTGTGCCGCAACTACTGAATTGTGCGCGATTGACCCTTCATCGTTTTTGTGAAGTAAGCCGGGATACCAGCCAGCCTTATATGCACGTGTAATAAGTGCCCCAACACCCGAGCGGTTGAAACCTTCGTAGCGACGACGCTGCTGCTCTTCAGAATCCTCCCGCCAGCTGTCAGCACCTTCGGGCGTGCTCTGAGACCAATTTGCCCATAGCGGGAACGTTATATCGTGTGAAAGATGGCCTTCACAGGCTAGCGCCATGCCTACGGCCAACCAATCATCTCGACTGATGGTTTGCTCGATAGGAAGTGCTTCGAGCATAGATCGTAACGTCTGCACTTTCACTTCGTCAGGCAGTTCGTCATACCAAGATGGCTTCCACGCTGCGGCAACAGTTACGCCCGTTTCTACCACTCCTCGTGGCGGCTCGACACCCTCAATCGCCAACTTTTTACTTCGCAGCTGATCGCATGCCTCTTCAAACTCCTCCAAGGCCATGTCGCCAAATCGAGAGCGATAGGCAACGACTGGCTGCCCCTTATCACCATACTTTGATTTCTTGTTAGTTGTACCTGCGGGGCGCAAAAGGGATGCTGCATCCGTAGTGCGTGACGAATCGGCAAGCAGTCCAGCCAACTTAATCGCGTCCTGAAACTTGAGTGCGACGCGCTCCCATTCATCACGCAAAATGCTTTCATCAAGAAGCCAGTACACATGCAGCCCACCACCGCTATGCACTGCAAGGTGGTATGGCTCGCCAAAAACTCGCACGAACTCGGTGAGCGCGCGCTCTGCATCCTCGCGGGTGGCATACGCCTTAACTGGCTTGAGCGGATCAACGTCTATATCAAGAAAGAAGGATTTGAGGTGAGCCACGTTGGCTTTTGTTCTGCCACGAGACTCTTTGGTCGGCTGCGTATACGAAGCAACGGCGTGCCATACTTCCATGCCACTAGCGTCAAGCTCCTTGCACTTGGCTACCATAGCCTCAATGCTCGTGAATGATGCATGCAACATTGAGCCGACGCGACTGGGATGCTGATAGGCAAGCGTCCAATAGGGGCCATCCACAGGAAGAACGAGCTTAAGAAACATCTCAAGATCAGTTGGTGAAATTGATCTGAGATGGGTTATTGGCAACATGTTAATCTGTGCCATAGTCGCCTCGACTATTGGCTACACAAACTGCGCGAAGGGCCCTGACAGCACGTCGCTTCTTAAGCAGTTTACGAAGGCGTGGATATCTTATCTGTGTTGCGACATGGTCTTCTTCACCATGCTCGTTACAAACAACAAGCCCCCTAGACTTCAACTCGAATAGGCAGTCGAAATACTCTCTTTCAACAGCAGCCACCAATTCGTTCAACGCTTCGTGTAGCGCACCTAGCGTTAGTTTCGGCAACGTTCGCGCATAACTTAGTAGCGCACGGAAGCACTTCCTTTCGTAATGATATCCATATGGATCGTTCACAATTTCCGCTTTCCTTGTCATTAGGTGCCTCCGTGGCATTGCGCACGTAAAAACCTTCCCTTGCGGCGTCGAAGTACTTGCCGCCCGCAAGGATGCTGATGGTGTGAAGGGGAAGCGCGCTTACGCGGCGCGCTGCTGATCGCGCTTGGCGATGCAGGATGCCATGTAGGCATCGACTTCGGCGGAGCTATAGACGACGCAACGAGGCCCAAGGCGAATCGGCTGCGGAAACTCTGGTACCGCATGGATACGGCGGAACACCTCAGATTTTGAAATGCCAAGGCGCTTAGTAAGCTCAAGGAGCTTGATGAAATTGCCGGGTACGACAGAAGAAATTTCTAGGGTTCCCATACGGCTCTCCGGGGCCATGTGGCGGGGTGTGGGAATAAAACTAACCCGGGGATGAAACCCAATCGACCCCTTGAAATCCTAGTTCCTGCCATCGATCAGGTTGACGTGGATGCGCAACCCTCTTCAATCTTCGCCTTCGCTAATTCGGCATCCCATAGCTTCATCCAATCGTATACGGTGCGCATTTTCTTAATGTCTGGATGCTTGTCAAGAACACGGTCTGCGAACTTCTTTTTTTCGCCTCTCACTAGTTTTCCTTCTCGCACTAGCGCTTTGTATATGGGCTCAAATTCGCGTCTTGCTTCGTCGTAGATGGTGCCGACGTAGCCTTTTCCGCGCATCGGTATGCACTTTCCATCTTCGATTTCGTACGGTTTTTCCTCAACCATTGCCCTGAGCCTTCTTTCGCATGGGCACAACCTTGTTCACGCTATCGCGCAATGAGTCCAGATAGTTTGCCCATGTCTGCATCATTTTCTTGCGTTCATCTAGGTACTGTGCGCGGTTGTAGGCGGCACGAACCTTGTTGCGCTCGGCGTGCGCTAGCTGGCGTTCGATAACGTCCGGCTTCCATCCCATCTCGTTCAAACAGGTGGAAGCCATCGCGCGGAATCCGTGGCCGGTCATCGTGTTCTTATCGAAGCCCATACGCCGCAATGCGGCATTTACGGTGTTCTCTGACATGGGGCGACTCGCGTTACGTTCTCCAGGAAATACGTAACGACTACGTCCGGTTAATGGGTGTAGTTCACGAAGCACGGCTATGGCTTGTGATGGCAGGGGGACGATATGTTCCTCGCGCATCTTCATCTTCCCGGCAGGAATACGCCACATTGCACTATCTAAATCAAATTCGTCCCACTCGGCATGGCGAAGCTCACCCGGTCGCACGAATACCAATGGTGCAAGTTTCAAAGCGGAGCGTGCAACCAACCCGCCGCCATAACCATCAATGGCGCGTAGTAGCTCACCTACTGCTTGTGGATCGGTGATCGCTGCACGTGACTTCGTAACTACGGGCGCCAATGCCCCGCGCAGATCGCCCGTAGGATCGTGCTTTGCTCGTCCAGTGGAGATGGCGTAGCGGAAGATTTGGCTGCAACGCTGCTTGGTACGGTGTGCAGTTTCATGCGCTCCCCGTTCTTCTATCCGGCGAAGTACGCGTAGCATTTCTGGTGCGTCGATTTCGGCGATGGGACGATTACCTATCCATGGTGATACCAAGTCGTCTAGCGTCCACTTGGCCTTCGCAAATGTCGCTTCGGCCATGCGAGGTTTTTGTCGCTTCAGCCATTCTGCGGCAATGGCGTCAAAGGTGTTTGAGGCAGCAACCTTGTCAGCCACCTTGCGCACACGTTTCATTGCCCCCGGGTCATCGCCATCACGAAGTAGGGCGCGGGCAGCGTCCCGGCGCTGGCGAGCCTCACTCAGGCTTACCTCGGGGTAGACGCCGAGCGCCAGCAGCTTCTCCTTGCCGCTGTGGCGATACTTCATGCGCCAGTAGCGACCACCTTTCTGCACATGCAGGTACAGGCCGCCCCCGTCGAAGTGCTTGCCGGGTTTAGCGGCCTTAATCGCCAATACGGTCAGCTTGCCGGTGTCACTTGCCATGACGAATTTCCAGCCAGATACCCCCACGGGGTCTTTGTACCCCCGAACATACCCCCGCACCGCACGGGCTGCAATGGGATGCCGTGAGACGCATAGGCACAAAAAAACCCGCATTTCTGCGGGTTTTGGTGGTTTCGTGGGTCGTTGTGGGACGACTTGAAACGTATTGGTGGTGCCGGAAATAGGAATCGAACCTACGACCTACGCATTACGAATGCGCCGCTCTACCAACTGAGCTATTCCGGCGGAGCCGCATAGTTTACGGACGCTCTGCGCAGGCTGCAAGGTCTGACAGGCAGGCGGGATTCGGACCGCAGGATGGGGCACCGGCCGACTGACTGGGCAACGCCGTGCCGCCACAGTGCAGGCGGGTTCTACGAGAGATAGTCGCCGATGCCGTTTCCGCCTTGTCCACGAGGCGTCACTTTGATCGAAGTGCTGGTTGCCATGCTGGTTTTCAGCGTGGGTTTGCTCGGCGCGGCGGGGCTGATGGTGTTGGCCGCGCGCTCCAATCAGGTGGCGTACCTGCGCACGCAGGTGACTTTTCTCGCTCAGAACATGGCCGAGCGCATGCAGGCCAATCCCATCGGCGTCTGGAACGGGGAGTACA
Source organism: Dyella acidisoli (assembly GCF_030160295.1). GTDB lineage: Bacteria > Pseudomonadota > Gammaproteobacteria > Xanthomonadales > Rhodanobacteraceae > Dyella_B > Dyella_B acidisoli. The sequence goes on along the minus strand of NZ_BSOB01000057.1, from coordinate 49,682 downwards.
ACGGACGCTACCCGGATACCAGTGCCCAGGATTGCGCGAGCGGCTGCACGCCCTCGCAACTGGCGCTGCACGATCGGCAGCGCTGGAGCAGCCAGCTCAAGACCTTTCTGCCGCACGTCGAGGCCAGCATCCGCTGCAGTAGCGAGGGCTTGTCTCATCCACCGGCGCGTGAGCAGCTTCCGTTGCGTCCGCCCTATGGCGGCAACTGCTCGATGGTCGTGAGCTGGGCGGAGCGGCGGCTGACCGAGGTCGATGCGCCACGGCAAAGCTTCGCCTGGGAGTTCCAGCCATGAAGCGTTGTGCGGGGGTGTCCCTGGTGGAACTGATGATCGCCATGGTGCTGGGCCTGTTGGTTGGTTCTGGCATCGTGGCCGTGTTTGCATCCACCTCCGACAGCCGTCGAGCGCAGGAACAGCTCGCGCGCCTGCAGGAAGAGGGGCGTTTTGCCATTACGCAGATCAAGAACGATTTGGCGATGGCCGGCGCCCAGTACTGCACCGGCACGGGCGGCGCGGCGCGCACCAGTGCTGCCGGGCTTTATCTGGACGAACTACGTGCACCGACTATCTACGCCAGTGATTCGGGTGCATTGATGGGCGCACTGAGCGACGTGACCACGCCGTGGGGTGGTGCGTATCCACCGGCACCGAGCGAGCCGTACTCCTTTCCATCGTTCCTGGCCATGCGCGGTTACGATTGCACGGCAAGCACCTGCACGCCGGTGGAGCCCAGCAACAAGCGCAACCCCAATGGTTTCGGCATTCCGGTTATGGGCAAGTCAGTGGACAGCCGAGTGATCGGCGCTTCGGTGCTGACGGTGCGTTATATCAATCCTGCAGGTGGTTGGAGCATTGCTCAGGACGGTGGTGCAAAAGGCGGCAGGCTGGTGAGCCATGCGGATGGTTCGGTTGGCATCCATATGAATCCACTGTCGAACGAGGTGGCCGCCAAAGACGTCAAGAATAGTGAATCGCTGATGATGCTGGCGGATTGTTCCAGCGCACAGGTCTTCACGGCCACCGGCATGGGCAGCAAAGAGCTCGCTTCCACTGGCAACAATTTCGTACAACCGCATGTGTTTCAGCACATGGCGGCACCTAAGCTATTTAGCGTGAGCCGCGATCTGCAGACCGTGACTTATTTCCTGAAGGTGGTCGACAACGGCGATGGCATGGGGCACACCACTGGCGCTCTAGTACGGCGCGTTAACGGCGGCTCCCAGGAAATCGCGCGCGGCGTGGAGCGGCTCGATTTCAGATATGGCGTGCAGCAGTCTGACGGTGCCGTGCGCTATTACGCCGCTGAGCAGGTCGACAACAGCACACGCGCAGATTGTCCTGTCGTGCCGTTGCCGATTCACGGTAGCAACGATCGAGGATGTCTGTGGCGCTCAGTAAGCCTGATCGAAGTGGATCTGCTGATGGATGGGCAACTGCCGCTGCATTCGCTGAAGCCTGATGAATTGGCCTATAGCTACGCGGTGGACGGAATCTTTGAGCCTGTAGCTCCAACGGCCGATGGTCGAAAGGTGACGCCGTTGCAGCAAGGTTTTCCGTTGCCAATGTTGCGACGTGAGTTTGCCGCGGTGGTGGCTGTGCGTAATGCCAACCCGTAGGAAGTTAAAGCAAGGATGTAGGTATGTGGACTGCTAGCAAGACAAGACATTGCAAAGCAACGTCACTGGGTCCCGGCCTTCGCCGGGACGACGGGTATGAGGGTTCTTCGCAAACTCGATGGGGAGTGCGAGCACAAAGCGGCTTCGCACTCCTGATGGCACTCATCTTTCTGCTGCTAATGAGCATGCTCGCTATTACCGCATCGCAACACGCCATGTTGCAGGAACGCATGGCTGGCAGCCTGCGCAATGCACAGCAATCGCGCATGAGTGCGGAAACAGCGTTGCGGGGTGTGGAATACAAGCTGTGGACGATGGCAGGGCAACCTGGCGCGCGTTTGCATTGCACGGAAAACGCCATTTCGCCGGATGATGGATGTGTGGTGTATCGCTCCTACGGCGCGCCTTACGCATTGAAGGGTGATGTCGCGAAATTCCAGTCGGCTTCGGGCTGGATATCAGGTATCGGCGTGGCGTACATGGGACCTTCGCGTTGGGGTTACACCGATCATCCAGATCAACCCACAGCGAAGTTGGCGAAAAACCCACGCTACATCATCGAAGACCTGGGCACCGAGCGCCCGCCTGGCGTGAGCGGACTGCACGAGTCCGGCAATACCGGTCCCAACAATGGCGGCCAGGGGCTGGCAGATATTCATATCTATCGCATCACGGCGCGCGCCACCGGCGGCAACGCCAACACCGTGAGTATTGTGCAGAGTACGTTCGATGCGCCGGCGATGCCTTGAACTTCGATGTGCGCAGAAATGGTTGGCATGTATTGCCATGCTATGCACATGCATCGCGAGCGCTGCGCAGCCCAGTCTTGCGGGTACGGTGGAACTAAGTGCTGTGCCGCTGGATCGCTCGCAAGCCGTGCCCTCGCTAGCTGTGCTTGGTTTGAATAGTGGTGTGCTTGGAAGCGGCTCGCTTGCATTCCAGGGTGGTTACGATTCCGCCGACTGGTCGGGTGTGCTGCAAGCGGTGGCCTTGAATGCCGATGGCACGAGCAACAGGATCATATGGGACGCTGGCGCGCAGCTCACAAATACGTCGCCCGCGAGTCGGACGATACTCAGCGCACGCAGGAGCGGCGACGGTGTAGTTTCCGGTATCGCCTTTGAACCCTCGACATCCTTTGATGTTGAGGAAGAAAAAGGCCTGATGTCGCCGACGCCGGAACAGTCCATCGATACCTTGGAAGCGCGCGTCGAATATCTACGCGGGGGGCGTGTGCACGAACTGGATGGCAGCATGCGTACACGCACTAGCCTGCTGGGCGCCATCGTTCATGCACAGACCGTCTATGTCGGCTACCCCGGCGGAAATTACCTCGATGCGTGGCCGAAGAACGCGCCGGAAGCGGCGGCGGGAGCGCAAAGCTACGCGCAGTTCGTAGCCCAACATGCCGAGCGCAAACCGTTTCTCTATGTCGCCGCCAACGACGGCATGCTGCACGCCTTCCATGCGCCTGTTCCGCTATGCAATGCGGAAGATAAGGACAGTCGGTGCACGACCTATAACGCGGGACCCAATGCAGGCAATGAGGCATGGGCTTTTGTGCCGCGTGCGGTATATCGCAATCTCGGCAACCTCACGCGTGCACACGGTTTTCAATTCCAGCCGACCGTGGACGCCACACCCGTTACGCGCGATGTATTTTTCGGTGAACGTGGACGCGCCGAATGGCATACCCTGCTTATCGGCGGATTAAGGCTCGGCGGTCGAGGTGTTTACGCGCTGGACATTACCGATCCGACGTCGACAAGCGAGACATTTCCCGAGCGCACCGTGCTGTGGGAATTCGACGCTGATGCGCCACCCGGCACCTCGCAGACAGGGGATACTTATAACCCAGCGGATCTCGGTTATACCTATGGGCAGCCCGCTATTGCGCGTCTGGCGAATGGTCGTTGGGCTGTGTTGGTTCCTAATGGATACTTCGCCGATTGCAGCAAGCCGGATAAACCTCTTCGTTGCGAGGAGGCAGCCGGTACGCCCCCTGATTACAGCGCGTTGTTCGTGCTGGATGCGCAGACGGGTGCAGTGATTGCTGAACTCAAGACACCAGGTATCGATGGCGTACACAGCTATGGCCTGGCTACGCCTGTTCTGGGCGACTACGACAACGATCAAATCGATGATGTCGCTTTCGCCGGCGATCTAGCCGGCAATCTATGGCGCTTCGATTTCTCGTCACCGAAACCGTCGGAGTGGAAAGTAACGTTAGCCTATCGACCCGCTGAGCAAAGCGTCCAGCCGATCACGGTGATGCCGCGGCTTATGCCTGATCCGGTCACTAACCGTTTCATCGTCGTGTTCGGTACTGGCAAATATGTGGGGAGCGGTGACAAGGCCGATACGACCATCCAGTCGATCTATGGCATCCGTGACGAGGCCGATAGCACGGGGCAGCCGGCTACCGTAACGCCGAACAGCCTTGCAACCCAAACCCTGATTGAGACCACGGTTACCGATCCCTCGGGCAGTAGTGCGACGGTGCGCAACATCACTTCGAATCCCGTATCGATAAAGGCGGGCGGGTGGCGCATTGATCTGAATGTCAGGGCAGGCGAACGCGTTGTCGCTACACCCACGGCATTGTTCAACACCAACACGGTGCTGATAAGCACGCTGATACCCAACGGCGACCAGCCGGATGGCGCCGTCATGGCCATTGATGCAGCAACGGGTGCGGCGCGGTCGATCGTCGCTCTTGGCGGCACTTCGTACGCAGGCGCGCTGGTGGAAAGTCCGCCGACGGCGATTGGCACGCTCCCGGTGGCGATGCAAATGGGTGGCGGCAAGTTGGTATTGCCGGGCATGAAGTTGAAAGGAGGGAAGGGTGATCTCGACTTGCCGCTTTCCCTCGATAGCCCGCTATGGCGTCGTCGTTCCTGGTCGGTACTGACGCCGGATTACTGAAAGGAGACAAGTAATGGACCACTCGCGTGGATTTACCTTGCTGGAGCTGATCGTGGTGGTGGCGATCGTTGCCATACTGGCGGCGATTGCGACGCAGTCTTATGCGCGCTACACAATTCGTTCGCATCGCACGGATGCGCATCAGATGCTGATGGCAGTCGCACAGGCGCAGGAGCGTTGGTATGCCACTTACAACCGCTACGCGGAGGATTTGGGCAAGTTGGGTTTTGCCGATCCGGCGGTGTCATCGCGAGGGTATTACCACGTGGTTTTGAGCGTAGCGGACGATGCAGCACAAGGATTTGTCGCGACGGCCATGCCTATTGATCGGCAAGCGAGCGACGTGTGCGGAGCGCTTTCGATTGACAACGCCGGACGGAAGCTGCCATCTGGGACAGATGTCGCGGCGAACGCGAACGGTAGGTGTTGGTAATTGCGCAGCTGCCAGCTACGTGGCGGTGACGCGGTATTCCCTCCCCTACGTGTAGTAGGGAAGGGTTGGGGTGGGGTGAAGCCATCTTGCGGTGATGTTTCAACTAGGGCCTTACGACTATCCCGGCGTAGCCGGACGCGAGCGTTGCTCGCGTCACCCCACCCTAGCCCTCCCCTGCAAGCAGGGGAGGGCACTGCATCGCGACAAGCCTCTCACCCAACCCCGAATACCGCCGCGTCCGCTGCGCCAACGCTTGCTCGATCGCTGCCTGCGTGCCAATCAAGCTCAACCACCGCCTTGCACGCGTAATCCCGGTATAGAGCAGCTCCCGCGTGAGAATGGCAGGCGCATCGTCCGGCAACACCAGGGCGGTGTGCTCGAACTCAGAACCCTGCGACTTGTGCACCGTCATCGCATAGACGGTTTCCACCTCGCCCAGTCGTGAGGGCAGCACAAAGCGCACCGGTGCATCGTCGCCTTGCGACGATATGGGCGATGCGCCGCGCGTTACCGGGAAAGCCACATACAGCCGACGCTCGCCGTCAGCACCGCGCATGCGCAAGGCAACGCCAACGTCACCGTTCATCAGGCCGAGGCTGTAGTCGTTGCGGGTCATCATGACCGGCCGGCCTTCGTACCAGCCTCGGTCGGATTCAATCAGGTCTGCGGCGAGCAGGGTGACGGCGATATCGCGATTCAGTCGCTCAGTGCCAGCCGGGCCTTGACGCACTGCGCACAACACCTGAAAGCGGTTGAACGCTTCCAGCACGTCATGCGCCCAACGCCGGTGCAGGGCATCATCGGCATCGAGGTAGGGGCGATGTTGCCGTAGTCGTTGTAGATAGAAACGAAAACCTTGCGGTACGTCATTTCCACGCGGTGTGGTGAATGGGTCAGCCAGTCCGTCGATCGCCCACGAGGCGATCGGCGCGGCGCTCACACCCGACGACATCCAGGCAATGTCGTTAGATGGCGAATCAAGCAAAGCATTCATGAGCGTCGCATCGCCCGCATTCACCGCGGATGCGAGCTGGCCGATACCGCTTGCAGCGTCGAAGCGATGGCTGCTACGCAACATGGCAATGTGCTGGTCGAGCGGTTGTGCATCGTCGCGTACGAAAGCGGCTACGTCGTCGCCACTCGCCGCGCGCAGCCATTGCGCAGTGGCTGCGCTGTAGCAACCTTGTTCGGCGCGACGGCCCAATTCACCCAGCACGGCACCGGCTTCCACCGAGGCAAGCTGATCCTTGTCGCCGATCAGGATCAGGCGCGCATGCGGCGGCAGCGCATCCAGAACGGCCGCCATCATTTCCAGATCGATCATCGACGCTTCGTCGATCACCAGCACGTCCACGTGCAACGGTCGCCGGCGGTTATACGCGTAGTGGCGGGTATCTGGACGCGCGCCAAGCAGGCGATGCAAGGTTTCGACTTCGAGCGGAATAGCAGCGCGCACGTGCTCCTGCACGTCGAGCAAGGCGATTTGCCGTGCGATGGAAGCGTTCAAACGGGCGGCGGCTTTGCCAGTGGGCGCGGCGAGGCGAATGCGCAAAGGCGCATCGTGCTGGCGCAACTGCAGCGTCTGCAAGAGGCCGAGTAAACGCACCACGGTGGTGGTTTTGCCGGTGCCGGGTCCACCGGTGATCACGCTGAAGGCGTCGCGTGCCGCCAACGCACACGCTACACGCGGCCAGTTGATGGCTTCGGCAGTCGGCACGGAAAACAAGCGCTGCAGTTCGTCGTGCAAGGCTTCTGCAGGCAGTATGGTTTCATCCAGTCGTGCCGTAATGCTCTCTGCGATACGGCATTCGTAGTTCCAATAGCGGCGCAAGTACAGTCGATGCCGGTCTAGCACCAGCGGAGCGTGTGACGGCTGGCCATCCGCACTAGCTACCAGTCGTGACTCTGGTGCCGGCGCGGTAGAAAGCAATTCCAGCCATGCAGTTGGCCATGTCTGCTCCTCTGCCAGTGCATCCAGTGCATGCAGATCCAGGCACGGATGCCCATCGCCCAACTGCCGGCTTGTCAGTGCAGCCAGTAACAGCAAGGAGGCTTCTGCAGCCGGATCACATTCGGCGATAAACCGCGCGAAAGCCAGATCCAGCGGACGCAGCACGCGCCGTGCTACAGCCTCGGCAAGCATCGCAAGCATGGCATCACGCGACATGTGCATGCGCCTCCTGCGCGAACAGGCGATCCATCGCTTCGATCAAGGCTAGCGGCAAACGCTCCGCATGTACGCCGTGACCGGTTTGATCCACGCCGCGTAGATACAAGTACAGTACGCCGCCGACATGGCGCTCATAGTCGTAGTCCGGCAGGCGCGCACGCAGCAGGCGATGCAAGGCCAGCGTGTAGATGGCGTATTGCAGATCGTAGCGTGCCTGCAGCGAGGCATCGCGCATGGCGGCTGGTGTGTACGCAGCGAACGTATCGCCCAACCAGTTGGATTTGTAGTCGATCACGTAATAGCGGCCATGCTGTTCGACGATCAGGTCGATAAAGCCCTTGAGCATGCCGTTGACGCGGTTGGCCGGCAGCAGCGGGCGTGGCAGGCCGCCCAGAGTATGGCGAGTGACGAGCTGATCGAGCTGTTGCGTATCGACGCGATGGGCTTCGAACCAGAACTCCAGTTCGGCCTGATAGCGTGTGCGATCGGTCAACTGCGCAAGTGCCAGTGTGTTGCCGTCAGGTAGCGCCAGCGGCGTCTGCAGCAACGCCGGCAGCCATTGCTCGAGCGGTGCAATCCACGCCTGCCATCCGCGCCGTTGGCAGCGGCGTGCGATTTGTTGTTCCAGCGTTGTCGTGTCAGTGGCTACGGCAGCAAAGCCCGCTTCGGCCATCCATTCCAGCAGGTCGTGCAAAAAGGTGCCGGCTTCTGCACCACGCGGAAACGCGTGCATGCCGTAATCGATGGCGGGCGCGGTCCATTCGGTGGATTCGCGCGTGACTTCCGCCAATACATCTTGCGTGGCGGTTTCCGGGGCGACCTGTCGTGCCGATTCGCCTTCGCCGTGAGTGAGCGCGCTGTAGCTCGCAATCCACCATGATTCAGGTTGCGGCAGTGTATAGATGCGCGCCTGTCGTTCACCGCGCGGCTGGCGCTGTGCGTGATACATGCGCAGGCCTGCGGGTTCGGTGGTTATATGTATATCAATATCACTGGAACCATCGCGCAATGCTTCAACGCGCGTCCGTAGATCGTTAGGCTCGATGACGTCGCCACCGGCAAGCACATAGCCGAAGGCGGCGCGATGCAGTCCAGGATTACGGCTCTGGCCTTCGGTCACGCAGGCCACGCCCAACCAGCATGCATGTTCGGCACGGGTAAGCGCCACATAGAACAAGCGCAAGTCTTCCTGCAGGCGTTCGCGCGCCATGCGGCTTTTGGCGTCGTCATCCGGCTGCAGATCGATCCACGCGCGGCCTTGATCATCGTGCCATGGTTGCACGCTGCCTCTGGGGGCATCTTGGAAGCGACTGACGAACGGCAGCATCACTACCGGGTACTGCAAACCTTTCGACTTGTGAACGGTGATGACTTTGACCAGATCGGCTTCGCTTTCCAGTCGTACCACGTGCTCTTCGGCCGTTTCCGCCTCGCCCTCGCTGGCGCGCGTGATCTGCGCAGACAGATAGCGGATCAGCGCATATTCGCCATCCAGATTTGCCGCCGCATGCTGCAGCAGTTCCGCCAAGTGCTGGAGATTGGTCAGTACCCGTTCGCCATTCGGTTTGGCGAGCAGGCGCGCGGGCAGATCGAAGGCATGCATCAAGTTGTGCAACATTGCCAGTACACCGTGTCGTTGCCACACGCTTTGCAGTTCGCGAAAACGGTCGCCGCAAGCTTCCCAATACGCCTCGTCGTAGTTGAGTTGATCCAGCTCTGCGAGGCTGCGCTGCATGGTAGTGCTGGCCAATGCCGTGCGCATGGTGCGATCGGAAGTCGGCATGGCACAGGCTTGCAGCCACAGCAGCATGTCCGGCGCTTCCTCGGTGGCGTAGATCGAATCGCTTTCCGAAAGATAGACACTGCTGACGCCGCGCTGCCGAAGCGCGGTGCGGATGCAGGCGGCCTCGCGTCGGTTGCGCACCAGTACGGCGATGTCACGCGGGCGCAGTGTGGTTTCTGCATGTTGTTCGTCGACGAATACGCAGCGCCCGGCTTGCGCGGCGTCGAGCAGATCAACGATGTGCGCTGCCGCGTGCGCCGCGGCCGTATCCATGTATGCGCCAATACCCATCGGCTTGTCGCTGGGAAAAACCTCCAGATGCATCGCGGCCAATGGGCGGGCGTCATACTGCAGGCGGCGCTTCGCGCCGGCTGCTGCAATGGGCTGGAATGGCAATCCACGCACACCATGTCCGAACGCAAAGGCGCCTAGCGGCCATCGATCGGCATGGCGGAATACCCGGTTGACGGCATCAACCAGTGGCGACGTCGAACGGTAATTGGTGGTCAGGGTCCAGGTAGGTGATTGCGCCTGTTCGCGCGCGGCGAGATATGTGTGGATGTCCGCGCCGCGAAATGCGTAGATGGCCTGCTTCGGATCGCCGATCAACAGCAGACCAGTGCCGGCACGCTCGGCGTAGATGCACTGGAAAATGCGCCATTGCAGGGGATCGGTATCCTGGAATTCGTCGATCAAGGCCACCGGATACTGCGTGGCGATGCTGTCTGCCAGTTGCGTGCCATGTGGACCCTGCAGAGCGGTGTCGAGCTGGCGCAGCATGTCGTCGAAACCGGGCTTGGCCTGGCGTTCGCGAATCTGATCGACGTGTGCGGCGATCCACGGAATAGCATGCGCGAGCAGCAGCGGTGCCAGTGGCGGCTCGGCTTCCCATGTATCGAGCAATTGCTGGACAGCGTTGAATGCCGGATGCGTCGGCGCGGTGTTGCCCTTGCTCACAGAGCTATCGAGCTTTGCCTGTGTATAGCGAGCAAGCGTGTTCTGGTCGAGTTCGGCGCCCTCGGCCCACTCGCGTAGTGCAGGTAGTTCGCGTTCGAGGGTTTTGGGAATGTAGATGTTGTTCTTCAGCGCCTTGGTTTGCACGGCTGTGCGCAGCAGGGATTCGAGCGCATCAGCATCCGGAAGCCACAAGGCGCGAGCGGCTTGCTCCGCCTCGCGTCGAGGCGCTTGATGCTGGCGCAGCGTTTCGGCCAAATCGTTCACCTGCGGCAGCGGACGGCCTTGGATACGCACATGCTGCACGGATTGGCGAACCAGTGGCCGCATCACGCGCTGTAGCGCTTGCGGACTACGCCAATGTTTGGCAATACAGGCAGCTTCGGCTTCATCAAGCGGTGCATAGAAGCGGCGCCAGTAATCGCGTACTGCTTCGGCCAGGCGCGCATTTTCATCGGCCACTTCGTCGACCGCATCGCTGCCTTCGAAGGCGTGCTGCGCCAGCATGCGCTGGCTCCAGCCATGGATGGTGTAGATGGCGGCCTCGTCCATCCATTGCGCGGCCAGATCCAGTTGGCGTGCGGCGGTGGTACGTTCTTCCTCGTTGGTATATTCGGCTACGAGGCGCTGCAGAAATTCATCGGCTTCCTGCTGTCCTCGAAAGGCTGCCGCTGCGGTTGCGAGACGTTCGCGTATGCGTTCGCGCAGTTCCGCCGTGGCAGCACGCGTGAAGGTGACCACCAGAATTTGGGCCGGCCACTGCGCCGGTTGGCCACCATGGCCAAGCACCAGACGCAGATACAACGCTGCCAGCGTCCAGGTTTTACCTGTGCCCGCGCTGGCTTCGATCAGCCGTACGCCTTGCAGCGGCAATTGCAGCGGATCGAGTGACGCCATCTCGCTCATGCATCACCTTCCAATGTGGCGGTATCGAGCAGTGGGCGATAGAGCGGCAGCCAATGCTCGAAGCCGTCGGCGTGCAATGCGGAAAAGCTGCGCCAGGTGCGAGCCAGGCAGGGCTCACGGCTCATTTCTCCGGGCGGTGCGACGGGTGCATCGCTGCCTTCGTAGCACTTTTGCGCAGCTTCGAACGGTTCTTTTCCATCGCGTTCCGCAAGCAGCCATGCATAGGCCGTGCGGCGTGCGGCAGGTAACGGTGCTTGCATGCCTTGTTGCCAGGCATCCAGCAAGGCATTCAATAGTGAACGGGCTTCGCTGCGATCGAGTGCTTTCAGTACCACGGTGGCGTCCGGTGCAAGAAAGCGGGAGGAAAAGGCCGTGCCATGTGCGTTGGCTAAAAGCTGCAGCACCCATGGCTGCAGCAGCCGGTCGTACCGAAGGGCTTTGCTCTGGCCGAGTTGACCGGCCATAGGAAGCAGGCGAACCAAGCTTCCGTCGTCGCTGCGGCGCACATCGTCGAGCCAACCTTCGACGGATAGATTGTCATGCGCATGCCTCAGCTCTTGCGCCGGAACGTGTTCCGACCAATGTGCGACAGAAGCTTGCCACCGGCGAAGAATGCGCTGTACATCGCTGCCGATGTCATCAACCGTCAAGGAGCCAAATCCGCCGGATGGCACCACACCTTGCTGCCGCAGGCGTTGTGCGGCGTCCAACAATGCTTGCTCAGTGTGCTCGTCGTCGTTGAGTGCATGCTGCAGCAATGCTTCGGTGACGGTGTGGTTTTCCAATCCATCGAGGGAGAAGGGCTCGTCATCGTCCAGGCCGGTGTCGATCGCTTCGAAGCGTACTTTCAAGCGCTCGCTGTAGAAGCAGGTGGCCGGTCGAGCAAGGAAGCGCTGCAGGGTGCCTATATCCAGCGTGGATTGCGTTTGCCAAGGCGGTAACGGTGTTGGTTCCGCAGATGGCGTGGCACGTCGCGCATGAGCCCATTCCGCCGCATAGGTAAACAGCGGCGTAGCAGGGTCATGTTCGAAATAGCGCGCACTGAACGCTTGTAGCGGATGCACGGTGGTGATCGCTTGCAGCAAATGTTCGCGAGATGCAGCGTCGTTCGCAGCGCTATTGGGCACGCGCCAACCCGCAGAGAGGTAATCACGCAGCTGGCCCACCAAAACCGACGGCGGCAACTCGCTGTTGTCGCGCACACTATGGCCTACCCAGCTGATGTGCAGCACATCGCGTGCGGAGAGCAGAGCTTCCAGAAACATATAGCGATCGTCTTCGCGACGCGAGCGATCGCCAGGGCGATGTTGGCCAGCGCGTGCCATCAGATCGAAATCGGGTGGCGAAATGCGGCGCGGATAATCGCCATCGTTCATGCCCAGCAGGCAGACCACGCGGAAGGGAATGGCGCGCATCGGCAACAGCGTGCCGAAGTTCACCGCGCCGCCCATGAAGCGTTGGGAAAGATGCGGCTGGTCGATGGCTTGCAGCCAATCTTCGCTCACGATGGAAAGTGGGACAGGTTGTGTGAATCCCGCGTCCTGGCAGGCATCGATCCAGTCATCCAGCGCATCTTCCAGGCGATCGATACGCAGGGCGTCGTCTTCGTCGCCGCGCGGGTCGAAGTAATCCCGCAGCAGATGACGCAGACGCTCGCTCCATTGCAGTGGCGTAGCGGCTGAGGCGAACAGTTGCCAGTAGCGCTCCAGCGTTTCGAGCAACTGACTCAATGGGCCGAGCAGCGCCGCATCCAGGCCGCCGATTTCCGCATACGGCGCGATGGTGTCGAGGGAGGCACCATCGCCCGTGGCGTAACCCAGCAGCATGCGGCGCAGGCCGAAGCGCCAGCTGTTCTGTTCGTCGGGTGGCAGACCCAGCGCTTGTTTCTGCTTGCCATCCAGGCCCCAGCGAATGCCGGATTCGGCAATCCAGCGGCGCAAGGTCGGCAGATCGTCTTCGGCAATGCCGAAGCGGCGACGCAATGAAGGCACATCGAGCAGGTCCAGCACGTCGCTGGCGGTGAAACGCGATTCGGTCAGATGGAGCAGGCGTTCCAGCGCGGTAAGCAAGGGCGATGTGCCGCGGCCTGACTGATCAGCCACGCTGTAGGGCAGATAGCGCGGATCGTCGGCGGCGATGCGGCCAAAGACAGCCTGCACGTGGGGGGCGTATGTGCTGATGTCCGGCACCATGACCATCACATCGCGTGGCGCCAGCGGCTTGCCTTCGCGCGCCGCTTGCTCGAACAACGCGAGCAGTTGATCGTGCAGCAGCTCCACCTCGCGCTGCGGGCTATGCGCGATATGGAAATGTAGCGAGCGGGTTTCCGTCAATGGCTTGCGCAACGTTGGATCGGCGGGAGCCGGTTCTAGTTCCAGCACGGCCTGCTGCACCTGGTGCAGTAGCGTATCAGTGCCGAACTCCCGAAACAGATCGATGCTGCGCTTGATGGAGGCAAAGCGATCGCGATAACGCTCCGGCTGGTCGAACGCGTCGAGCTGGCGGATAAAGTCGCGTCCCTGCTTGCCCCAGGCGGCGAGCAAGGGGTTCGCGTGCAGATGCAGATCTTCGTAGCGCGGTTCCGCCGGCAGTCCAGGCTTGAGCGTGTGGCGGCGATGCTCGGCCAGCAGCAGCTCACGGTCTTCGATGATGTCAGCCCAATAGTGCCGGCACGGATTGGTCACCAGCAGCAGCACCTGGCTGTAGCGCGCGACTGCCGTAAGCGCTTCCAGCACCTGCGGCGGCAGCGACGTGATGCCGAATACCAGGATGCGCCGCGGCAGTGTTTCTACGCGCACATCCGGCGACTGCATGTGCTGCATGAAACGTCGATGTATGCCGGCGCGATGGCTATCGCGCTGTGTTGGCGGCACGTCGTCCAGCAGCAGTCGCCACAGCCTGGGTTGCCAGCGCTGGGCCGACGGCAGTTCCACAACGCGATTGCGAACGCTGTCGCGCAGCACATCGTTGCGATGTTCCCAGTCGTCCAGCCAGTCGGCGCGAAACACTTGATATTGGTCGAACAGGTCCGCTACCTGCATGGCAAGCCGATGCAATCGTCGCCAATCGCCAGCTTCGCCGAGCAAGGCGCGCAGGGTGGCAAAGGCCGGCTCGTCCAGATGCTGCGGCAACAAGCGCAGCAGCCGCCAGATCAGGCGTGACTTGTCGAACGGGGAGGTCGCCGGTACGGCCGCTTCGCCCAGCACCGTGCGGTAGGCCGTCCACAGGAAGCGCCCAGGCAACTGCATGTCCACCGCTGCGCTTATACCCAGCCCGCCTGCTTCGATCGGACGGGCAAGCGCCAGCTTCAGCCACTGCGCAATGCCGTTGCTCTGCACCAACATGACTTCGTTTTCCAGCGGCCGCAGCGGTGTGCGCTGCAGCCACGCCGAAAGCAGATCGCGCAGGTCTTCCTGGCGATTGCCGTGGATCACCATCAGGCCGGGTTCGATGGGAGGGAGGTGAGGCTGTTGCTCGGATGCACTCACGGTGGGTTGCGCGTCCTTATTGTTATGAATCAGAAGACTGCCTCACCCCGGTCGCGCAACCTGCGATAGCGATGGTTCGGGCGCCCGACGATTTTAGCCGCAATTGGACCTGTCATCTTCCTTACGCATGGGTCGAAAGAGACAGGCGACGCATGGACGGATTTCGTAAGGGAGCACTTCCGGTCCTGCTCCGATCCCTGTGATATGCATCGCAAAAAAGCTGTGGCGAGCCGCGCATTGTGCGCCATGACGCGGCTCCGCTCAGCGAGGCCTTGCGCTGCTTCACCACGGTTTCACGCCATGAACCCAATGATCGCGCCGTTTAGACGTCCGTGCGGGCGTCTGGAGAGTCGGTCAAAAACATAAGGGGTGATCGATGGGGAAGGGACTTTGGGATAGAGCGTGGGTTCGCCACGTGGCCGTCGCCTTGGGGTATGGAATCCTAGCTGCGCTATTTCGGCAGTTTTCGTTTGCCCAATGGGAAATCAATGCTGGGCTCAGGGTAACAGCCCTCCTGCTTGCTCCCTATCGCTACTGGCCGGCATTGATCGTTGGTGAATCGGGCTACTACATCGGTCTCAGCTATGTTTGTTCATCCACCTGGGGTATGGCGTGGGCGCTCATTAACGTAGTTCCGGGTATGGTCTATGTGGCACCGCTCGTCTATTGGGTGCGCAAGCGCTGGCCTCCGATCACCCGAAATGCAACCCACATCAATATGGGAAGGCTGCTCGCTTGTGCACTACTGGCGTCGGTGGCATTGGATATTCGGAATCTGGGTTCATTTTCGACAATGAAGAATCTGCCACCTGGCTACGTAGTGAACTACTACAAGTTGGCGTTGGATTACTTCATCGGTGGTTACCTGGGTATTCTCACCGTCACGCCGCTTGTATTGCTCGCTTACCAGAAAATGGTCGGCAAAAGTTGGCCTGAACTTCAAAGCAAAGCCGGAAACAGTCGTTTGCTATTTGAGAGCATTTGCCTTGGTTTTCCCGTGATGGCCTTTTTGCTGTGGATAGGTTTTAGTGCGGCACCGCACACGCCGACGCGACAAATGGCGCAAGTTGCAATGTTTCTTCCGGTTGTCTGGCTGGCGTTCCGGCACGGTTGGCAAGGTGCCTCGATTGGAGGATCAATAGCAAGTTGCGCGGTAATGCTGCTGATGCCTGAACTGCGTGATCCGATGACCATTCAGGCTGAGGCCGTCGTGGCCTTTGCTATTTCTACGATGTTGATTATGGGGGCGCGCATTGCTTCGCTCGATAAGCACGTTGAACGTGATCGCATTGATGTTCATGCCGCACTCGCCTTGGCGCAGCGCAACGTCTATCTGGGTGAGATGCAGTTGCGCATGACGTCGCAGGCGCTGGAACAAATAAAGAACAGTGTCCAGGCTGGGTTCGCGATGATGCTGGGACGTCTGCGACATCTTCAGCCTGCCGTCGATGACCGCGGATATCAGCGGCATGCTTTGGTCGCACAGAATCAGTTGCGTAGTTTGGCCGACAGCCTCTATCCCCTTGCGTTACGAGAACGAGGGCTTCCTAGCGCCTTGCGCGAAGGCACGTTGGCACAGGTGCTCAGAGAAGCCGGATTGATATACTCATGCGATTTCCGCGGTCCGGTGAGCAAGCTTTCGCATACATTGCGTATGACGATTTATCGCGTCATTTGGGAAGCGGTTGCGGATGTTTGCGTGAAAAAGGATATGGGCGAAATTCAAGTTCGCGTGCGTGTTGGAGAAAGACAAGGGCGGCGAGGTGCACTTGTTGTCATCCGCTTTCGCGGTCTTCCGGCACAGCTTTCAAGCATTCATTGGGACGAATTGCTTCCAAGGATGGTGCGGGCGACCAGCGGTCTAGGTTTGCGGGCTGTGCGGGATAGAGCGGCTCTCTTCGAGGGATGTACTCGGACTCGATCTATCCATTCCGGGCACCAGATCAGTATTCTTCTGTTCGATCCCATTGTGCCCGGCGTCGCGATAAGCCCCGCCGGGCAGTGGACGGAGTGCTAGCACACTTTCAATTGACGTAGCTGCATTCGGCGGGATCTGTGCATGTGCTCGCCCTTGAGGCACCAAGCGCAGTCACCCCGCTGCTCATCGGCGTAGCCGTAATCATCGTCGACCCATCACGATAGACCGTCGTAGGTTCCGCTGCCTTGATGGACATAGTGCGCGCCGCACGCTGCTGTGGCGTGGAAACGTACTGCGACTGTCCAATCGGCAACGTAATGAACTGTCCACCCACCGTTCCGATGGCGCCAACTACGTTGCCGTTGAGATCGTTGACTTGCACGTATTTGATGCCGTTCAAGACGAACACGTAGACGTGCCAGTTAGGGCTTGCGCTTACGTCGACGGCGTTGGGCCAGGCTTGCCCTAAGCCTGTAGCCGGCGACTCCGCGGCTGCGATCACTCCAGACAGGCTCAGGCCCAGAACCATGCCGAGCGTGGCACGAGTCAGTTTGCGCATGATGTTTCCCCTTGCTAGGTAAATGGTGAGATTTGGGTGGAACGCAATCTAGCTTCCATCCTGCGCTCAAAGAGTGATTGAGTGCGTGTCGAAAGAAGCGTCATTCAGCAGGCCATAGGGGTATGTGATGGGCCTGTGAATGCGCGTTGCGAAACTGCGCGCGTCCTCTTTGCGTAATCGGTTACCAGAAAAAGCGGACGCGCATTCTCACCATAGCCGTTGCGATTAACTGCGCTTGGGCAGCTTCCATCCCGGCCGAATGAAGTGGCACGTGTAGCCATTGGGAAAGCGTTCCAGGTAATCCTGGTGTTCCGGTTCGGCTTGCCAGAAGGGACCTGCTGGGGCGATCTCAGTGACCGCCTTGCCTGGCCAGAGGCCGGACGCATCGAGGTCGGCCACGGTGTCCTCGGCGACCTGCTCCTGCGCTTCGTTGAGATAGAAGATGGCCGAGCGGTAGCTGGTGCCGATGTCGTTACCCTGGCGATTCTTCGTGGTGGGGTCGTGGATCTGGAAGAAGAATTCCAGGATCTGGCGATAGCTGATCTGGCTGGGATCAAACACGATCTCGATCGCTTCCGCATGCGTGCCATGGTTGCGGTACGTGGCATTGGGCACGTCGCCGCCCGTATAGCCCACGCGCGTGGACAGCACGCCGGGATACCGCCGCAGCAGGTCCTGCATGCCCCAGAAGCAGCCGCCGGCCAGGATGGCGGTTTCGGTTTGTGCCGTCATGGTTTGATCCTCGATGTGTTGGGTAGCCGGTGATGGTTGGCGGCCTTGGGTGCGAGTGAATCTGTAGGCGATCCGTGGTGTTTCAATGTGCTTAGGCGTGTGCCAGGCAGGTTGTTTTGCGCCCTCCCTGTAGCTTGATTAGCGTCGAGTCTCAGTTCATCAGGATGCGCCCCCTCCCCTACGTGTAGTAGGGGAGGGATGGGGTGGGGTGAAGCAATCTGGCGTTGAATTCGAAAGACATCGCAAGCTCGTACAACCCCACCCCAACCCTCCCCTGCAAGCAGGGGAGGGAGCGGTATCTCGCATTGTCGTTGCTGCGCAGTAAACTGCTCCGGTAGCGTCCTAGCAAAGCACGCAGTTGGAGTGATTTATCTCGCATAGCCAGTGAAAACGCAGCCAGAGTGATTCGAGTGCTCGTCGAACGAAGGGAGGCTCCATGAGCGCAGAAGCAACGACCGCATCCTCGTCAGGCCAAGCCAACATCCAGCACGTATTCGTGCTGATGCTGGAGAACCGATCATTCGATCATCTGTTTGCGTTGTCGGGCATACCCGGCATCACAGCGGCCACGTCCAAGAACAGCAATGCGTGCAACGGCACCACTTACACGTTCTGCGGCGGCGCACCCGGCCAAATGCCTACCGATCCGGGACACGAGTTCACCGACGTGCTGGAACAGCTATGCGGAGCCGGAGCCCAGTATCAGAAGGGCCAGGCTTATCCTGCGGTCGATAACTCCGGCTTCGTCTCGAACTACACCACCACGAAGGACGAAGGCACGCCACCGCAACCTGCCGACGTGGGCAAGATCATCAGTGGCGTTGATATCCGCACGCAGGCGCCGAATCTTTATCAATTGGCGACCGAGTTCGTACTGTGCGACGGCTGGCGCTCCTCGCTGCCGGGCCCGACCTGGCCGAACCGGTATTTTCTGCATGGTGCTTCATCGGCCGGCCTGGATCATTCGCCGACTTCAGCTGAAATGGGCGAGTGGGAAGCTGTTGATGGTTTCGCCTACCCGAACGGCTCGATCTTCGATGCATTGGGCGAGGGCAAATACCGCCTATACCAGGATGAATTCGGTTCCGCGTTCGGGCGCGTACCACAAGTTGCATCCATCAAGGGCATCAGCTTCTTCGATGTCGATGATCTGTCGCACTTCGAAGACGACCTCAAGGCAGGCTACACCGCGAGCTACACCTTTATCGAGCCAGGCTACGGCGACATAGTGCACAGTACGTACGAGGGCGGCAGCTCACAGCATCCTATGGATGGTTTAAGCGGCGGTGATCAACTTGCGGCACGCATCTACAACGCTATCCGCAACTCGCCGCTGTGGGAAAACAGTCTATTCGTGATTCTTTATGACGAGCACGGCGGTTTCTACGATTCCGTCAAACCCGGCAATGCAGCGCCGCCGAATGACGGTGCCGATGACAGTTTGAACACGAATGGATTTAGCTTCGACGTCTATGGTGTACGCGTGCCGGCCATCGTGGTGTCGCCATGGGTGGCGCGTGGTCACGTTGACCATACTGTCTACGATCACAGCTCGGTGCTTGCGACGCTGGCGCGTCTGTTCGGCCTTAATCCGCTGACCGATCGCGATAAAGACGCCAAGAACCTGCTCCCGTTACTCACAAACGCCTGTCGTACGGATTGCCCGCAAAGGATTGGATCATGAGCGCCATACCTTCTCCAGATCCGCGCGACGACCAGCCGCTGCGCGACGGCACTTCACTGATGGCTTTCCTGCATGTGTTGAAGAAGGCGCATAAGGCCTTGGTTGGACCTAATGCCGCGCATCAGCGCTTTCTACTCATGTCTACGCGCGGGCATGCCAAGAAGTACATTGAAGAGATCATGCCGTTGCTGTTGAAGAAGCGCGCCGAACATCGGTTGATGCGTGAGAAACGGCATAAAGGTCGTCAGGAAACAGCTTGAATGAATCCCTCTCCGTTCGGGAGAGGGATGTGCCGCTCACGTCGGTAAAGGTTCCGCCACGACCTGGCGCGCACTCAAGACCGTTCCCGCCGAAGCAATGATGACCGCGGCGATCGCAAACCATTGCAGCGCGCTCAGATGCTCATCAAGAAAGATCATGCCGGCGAGGGCGGCAAATGCAGGCTCCAAACTCAGTAGCGTGCCGAACGTGCGGGTCGGAAGACGCGTCATGGCGATCATTTCCAAGGTGTAAGGCAAGGCAGAGCTGAGTATCGCCAAGCCCAACGCAAGCGGCAGCAGAGGCAGCGAAAACAATGCCTGCCCTGCGTGGGCAATGCCGATGGGCATCGCGAACAGCGCGGCAACCGAAGTGCCCCACGCGACAGCATTGCTCCCATACTGCGCGCCAGCCTTCTGACCCAGCACGATATACAACGCCCAACCCACGCCCGCAGCAAGCGCGTACCCCACACCGACAGGATCAAGTCGCGTCGACGTGCTTCCCGGCGGCATCAGCAATACCAACCCGATGGCCACCAGTGCCACCCATACGGCGTCCAACAAGCGACGTGAATGGAACAGAGCAAGTGCCAATGGCCCCGTGAATTCCAACGCCACGGCAATGCCCAGAGGAATGCGCTTCAGCGCCAAGTAGAAAACAAGATTCATCACGCCGATCGACAGGCCGTATCCCCATAGCACGCGCCAGTCGCCGCCATCCTGCCGAGTTCGCCACGGGCGCCGCAGCACAAGCAACACCAAAGCGCCGAGTCCCAATCGATAAGCCGTTGCGCCCTGCGCACCTACGGCCGGGAAGAGATGTTTGGCAATCGCCGCACCGCATTGATAGGAAGCCATGGCGATAAGCAGGACGCCGACGGCCAGCAGCAAAGGGGTAAGCGATGTGGCACGGGCATCAGACATGTGCGTAGACATGGGTGTAATGGCGCGGGTGGGGAAGCCGTCGGGAAGTGTACTCGCTGGCTAAGCTCTATGCCGTTGCACGCCGATTAAATGAGCGGCCTCGGCAGACGCTAAACTTTGAAACACCGGGTGAACGATTTCAGCAATGTGTTGCGTTGACCGGCTGAAGTCGCACCCGAAGCTGACATGTTGAGTCAAGTTTGTTTTGACTATCACGTTCAAATTAAACGTGAATCGTCGCCGGTATCGAGTTGAGGCGAAAGGTGGTGTGCAGCCTCAGTTAGTCACGTTTCCATTACCAAAATCAACCAGCATTCCGTCGAGCGGCGTTTCGTTCTTGCGAGGGCCTAAGGTATGTCCTTCGCCTCCGATAACCTTGAAGTGATCGATCACATAGGGAATGCCTTCACCAACGAGCAACGGAATCTCCGTCGTTACCTCGAAGTGTAAGTGCGGTTCGCGCGCGTCTCCGGAAGCACCGATATGTGCGATGACTTCGCCGCCCCGAACGCGCTGACCTTTCTTCACCTGGATAGTGCCTGCCTTCAGGTGGTAGTAGTGCGCGAACTGTCCATCGCCAAGATCGAGGACGATGGTATTGCCGCCGGCATTGTCGAACGTTACCGGACGCGCTGGATGAAAATCACGGTTGTGTCCGGGCGGGTTATCGGGCAATCCGTCTCGCACATACACGACGGTGGCGCCGGCAACGGCGAGAACGGGTTTGTCGTATGCGTAGTACGAACGATCGGCGTGAACGTCGCCATGGTACGGCAGCCCTTGTTCGAGTTGTTTCCAATCTACTGCGAAGCGACGAGAGACCGTCATCCTTCCGTCGACGACGAAGATTCCGCGCCGATGGTGGTTGCCCGACGCGTTGCTTGGACCATCGTCAGCGATCCAATCGGTGCCCTCGACAGGCGCAGCGAGCACCTTCAACCGAGTGCTTTGCGTGCTTACGAGTGATCCTTCGACAGTCTCGCCGTTGGTAAATGCCAAGCGCTGTATGACGTGTTCCGGCATGGATGCCTTGGATGGCAGTGTCACCGACAGGAACAGCACTGCCGTGCCCCCGGCATTGATGTTGACGGGTTTCGCCACGTTGCTCATATCCATGACATCGTCCGTGCCGGCCATCCGCACGATCTCATTCAACGGGTACCCGGCAAAGCTCGCCAGAGGCGTCCTATCCGCTTGAGCCGCGTCGAGTACATCCACGTGATCGAGCGTGATCGGCGTATTTTCGAAATTGGTGACATCGAGTTCGTACAGAAGATGTTCGCCGTCTTCCGCGGGGAACGCAGTCGGCGCAAAGGGAACCTGTAGCTGGATTTGCGCCGGGAACGGCGACCGATTGGAGGGCGCTGATTGAACGGCTGTATCCGACGCGGATGCTATCTGACATACAGCCGAAGCGAGCAGCGTGCTCACGACGACTGCTTTAACGAGCGATGTGATCGAAGTGATGGCATCAACAGGCATTTTCTTCACGGCCTTGCACTCCCTTACAAAGCAAATGACGTGGATAACGGTGTGATTGGCGGTGGAGCGCGGCTTTGGCGCATGTATGGATGCAGCGCTTCAATCCACACGATTTGTACTGATAGATACTGTTTGAGCGCAATGTGTCAGGAGGCATATACGGAAGAATTGCAACGCTTCGAACCAGAACCAAGGAACCTGGGTTCAGGGTGCACTTTCATTGAGCGATGCGGGACTGGAAGTACACTCTGCTCCCTGGTTTGAGATTGAATGCAGACATGGCTACCAACCAAGATTTCGTCGACTACGTGACCGAACAAGTAGCACTTGGTGATCGCCTTACTCAAAAGAAGATGTTTGGCGAGTACGCCTTTTATGTTGACGGAAAAGTCGTCGCCTTCGCCTGTGACAATAGCCTCTTCGTCAAGCCATCCACGGCTGCAACAAGGCTGGCGCCAAATCTTCCTCAGCGGCCTCCTTACCCTGGTGCTAAGGACTACCTGGTTGCCGACGAGCTTCTAGACGACTCAGACCTGATTCGCCAACTTATCCTCGAGACAGCGGCGCTCATGCCGGTGCCCAAGCCCAAGAAATCGGCGTCAGCTCGCAAGTCCAGCAAGTGACTTCGGGCGTGGTCCACTTTCGATTTCGTTATCCAAGGATGGCCCGCGAATTCTGGCTTTGGGGCCTGGAGGGGCAGTGGTAAGCCACGCGCGATTTATCACGAGAAGCATAGCCGCCTCTACAAACGACAAGGCCACCGCATGCGGTGGCCTTGTCGTTTGATAGAGATTGGTGGAGCGGAGGAGGATCGAACTCCCGACCTTCGCATTGCGAACGCGACGCTCTCCCAGCTGAGCTACCGCCCCACGCGAGCTGCAAATGTTAGCAGCGGGGCGGGGGTAGCGCCAAGCCCTTGTGTTAGCTGGGCAGCAGCGCGGTGAGGCGGTCGAAAAGTACCTCACGGCGCCAGCCTTCCAGGGCATCTGGCCATTGGGCCGTCACCACGAATTCCTCCATGACGCGGCGCGAACAGAGCAGGCCGGCAGGCAGGTCGAGCTGGGTGGCCAGGGTGTCTACGTATTGCTTCATTTCGGCTAGGGCCTGTTTGGCCTTGCCTTGCGGTATGGGGGGAATGGAGCTGGTGTTGGCGATCTCTTCGCTGGTCACGGCGGGTTGCAGCAGTTCGAACAGTTCGGCGCGTTGCTGGGAGCGCAGCGCGCGCTGGCCGGCGGTGCGTTGTTCCAGCTCGTCAAGACGCTTAGGGGGTTGCTGGGCGATGTTGAGGGCAAGGGCGTCTTCCAGTAGCCACGGACGCGGCTTGTCCAGCAGCCGTGCGGTAGCGTCGCGCCATAGCAGAATGCGCCGCAGCCGCGCCTGTTGTTCGCGCGGCCATTCGGCGGCGCCTCTATAGGCCTGTTGCGGCTGTGGATCGCTTTCGCGCGAGCAGCTCTTGCGCTTGAGCCGTTCGCAGTCTTCCGCGTGCCACGCAGTGCGATCGCGTTGCGCCAAGCGCGTGGTGAGCTGTTGATGGATGCTTTCCAGATACACCACGTCGAGCGTGGCGTAATCACGCTGCGAAGCGGTGAGCGGACGCTGCAGCCAATCCGAGCGCGTTTCACCTTTGTCGAGCTCCGCGCCCACCAGTTCCGCCACCAACGCGCGATAGCTGAGGCCGAGCCCCATGCCCACTAAGGCTGCCGCGATCTGTGTATCGAACAGTACTCGCGGGCCTTGCGGCAGCCAGGGCGAGAGCGTTTCCAGATCTTCGCTGGCGCTGTGCATCAGCGTGATCACATTCGCACTTTCCAGTGGCTGCAATGCCGTACCGATGTCGAAGGCAAGTGGATCGACCAGTGCATAGCGCCCGTTCAAGCCCAATTGCAGCAGTGCCAATTGAGGATAGAAGGTATTGCGACGCATGAACTCTGTGTCGAGGCCGAGCACTGCACCGGCCGGCAGCTCGGCCAGCCATTGTTCAAGTTCGCTGCGTTGTGCGATCCAATCTGCCTGGGGCGGCGGTGAGAGCAGGGGCATGTTCGTTCCTTGAGATCACGGAACAAGCAACTCGCGATTGCCCCGTCATCGATGGTGCCATATGGTAAGCAGCGAACCATAGCAGGCCAGCCACGGAACGCCCACCATGCCGAGCAAGGAAACCGTACAACGCCAACGCGCATTCGGCGGCGCGCTCGGTGTGCTCGTGCTGGCCTTTGGTCTGACGTATCACTTTTTTCCCGAGCTTTTTCATGTCAGCCCGGAGGAGGTGGCCCACCCAAGTACGCCCGGCGTGGGCCGCACGGCGCCTTCGGCGCCCATTCGCCCGAACACGGCGGTGCCTTCCGAGCTGGATGAAATCTACGCCGGCCCGCCGTTGACGCTGGCACCCACTGCGGTCATCGCCGCACGCTTGTCACGCAAGCCGGCAGCGCTGCCTGAGCAGCTGAGTGCCGATCCGCCCGAAGTGAAGGCGCTGCTGGATAGTGCGGGCAAGGCTTATCAGGCCGGGCACATGGTGGGCGATAAGAACAGCGCGGCGGATCTTTACCAGCAGGCGCTCAAGCTCAAGCCGGATAGCCGCGCTGCGGCACAGGGGCTGGATCAAGTGCGCACGCATCTGATCGCGCAGATCACGCAGGACATCGCCGTGGGCGATTCAGGGTCAGCGAGTACACTGCTGGACAACCTCAAGGCGCTGCCCAACACCGCGAACGACGTGGCACCGTTGGAAGGCAGCATGAAGACGCTGCTGCAAGTGCGGCCGATGTTGGCCCAGGCGGCTACCTTGCTGCAGCAGGAAAAGGTGGACAAGCCCGCCGGCGATAACGCGCTTGAGCTGTATCGCCAAGTACAGAAGCTCGATCCGCAAAACGCAGTAGCTGCGCAGGGCATTCTGCAAGTACAGCGCGTGGTACTCGATCATGCATTAGCCGCGGTAGCCCAGAATGATTTTGCCGGCGCCGAGCAGTCGATGACCGAAGCCACGCCGATCCAACCCGATTCGCCGCAACTGCGCGACGTGCGCAACCAGATCGACGGCATCCGCCAACAACGTGCTGCCAACATACTGGCGCAAGCACGTTCCGCACTGGATGGCGGCAATCTTGATCTTGCCAAGCAACTGGCTGGACAAGCCCAATCGATCAGCCCGCAACTGGCTGGCCTTGACGAATTCGAAGTACGCCTGACCAATGCGCGCTTGTACTCCAGCTTCAAGCCTGGGCAAGTGTTCACCGATCGCTTTGTGGATATGAATGGCCAGTCGCCCACTATGGTCGTAGTGCCCACCGGCAAATTCATGATGGGCGCGCCGGATGACGAACCCGGCCGTACCGATTCGCAGGCACCTCAACACGAAGTCGATCTGAGCAAGGGCTATGCGTTGTCGCAGACGGATATCACAGTGGCGCAGTTCCGCGAATTCGTGCGTGCAAGCGGTTACAAGCCCGAATCCGTTGCGCAAGGTGGTGCGAGCGTCTACGACGAACGCACTGGCGTGATGCGCGACGTTTCGAACGCCACCTGGGAAGACGACTACGCCGGCCATTCCGCTACGGACAATCTGCCGGTGGTGAACATTTCCTGGAGCGATGCGCACGCCTACGTGCAATGGCTAAGCCAGCGCACCGGTAAAAAATTCCGCCTGCCCAGCGAAGCGGAGTTCGAATACGCATTGCGTGCGGGCAGTACCACTCGCTACTGGTGGGGCAGTGGCACGCCGAAAAGCAAGGTGGAAAACCTCACTGGCTCGGCTGATCGTTCACCCAGCGGGCGCCGCTGGAGCCACGCCTTCGAAGGTTATGGCGATGGCTATTGGGGGCCTGCGTCGGTGATGAGCTTTGCGCCGAACGGCTTCGGCCTTTACGACATGGATGGCAACGTGTCGGAGTGGACGGAAGATTGCTGGCACGACAACTACGTGCGCGCACCGGTGGATGGCAGTGCGTGGGTCAATCCTGGCTGCGGTACTCGCGTGATCCGCGGCGGCTCGTGGGGCAGTTCGCCGGAGCAGGCGAATTCTGCTTATCGCCAAGGTGCGGATGCGAGTATTCGCAGCGGGCGTGTAGGGTTTCGTATCGTGCGTGAGTTGTGAAGCTAAGATGCCAGCCGTGCCATTCTTCGATGCGCGAAAATTATGATCACATGCTACGTGCGATACGTTATCGACCCAAACTTGCTTTCGGAGTTTGAAGCCTACGCAAAAATGTGGATTCCTTTGGTCGAGAAGTTTGGCGGAAAGCATCATGGCTACTTCCTACCTTCCGAAGGCGCCAACAACATTGCGCTCGCGTTGTTTTCTTTTCCGAGCCTCGCTGCATACGAAAAATATCGTTCGGACTCGCTGCAAGATCCGGAGTGTCAGGCTGCATTCGCGTTTGCTGCCGAGAACAAATGCGTCCTGAGTTATGAGCGGAGTTTCTTCCGTCCCGTGTTTGGTTGATGCGACAAGTAGGTTGGGGTGCAAACCCCAACATCGTCATGTCAATCCACATGGCAATGTTGGGGTTTGCACCCCAACCTACGTGCCTCGTCGTAGAAACGTTATGGACGATTGGACAAAGGTACGCCCCACACGGCCGTGACATTGCCACCAAGCCTCCACTCGCTAAATGGCCGACGCGGTGCGATCAGCGCAGGAAGTCGTGCATCTCGCGTGCGTGCGTAATACGGCTCCACCCATGCCAATTCATCCTGGAACGTCCACGGAAACAAATCTTGCTTGATCGGTGTGATCTTCGCGAAGCTGCTCGGGTCGCGCACTGCTTCGATCACCAGATTCGCCAGGCGCGCGATGGCGTGATCGTTTTCCTGGTAAAGATCGATATTGCGCCGCTGTACCAGTTCCGCCGTGAAAACTAGCGGCAGCAGCGCGAAGGTGTGATAGTGCAGGGCGCGGTCGCCGCGCTTCACTTCCCGTTCCAGGGCGCCATTCGGGCCAATATCGCGAATGCCTTCGCGTGCGCGTATCAATCCCGAATCGATGAGTTGCGGCTGGTTGGTCACGGTGCCGATGGCGACCAGATTCAAGCCAGCCCAGTAAACGAGATTGTTGTGCAGATGATTGATCGCGTTCGCATCACGCGTGGCGATGGCGATGCGTTCAAGCCATGGATTGATCACGGCGAATTTGCTTGCGTTGGCGGCTTTGACAGAGTCGGGCATCCGCAAGATCACCAAAGCGAAATCTGTACCCGCCCACGAGCGTTCGTAATAACCCTGGTAACCGGCGATCGGTCCCATCAGTGCGTCCGCGCTTGCCCATCCGTGCAGAAGATCGACTGCACAAGACCAATCCCCTGTCTCCGCCGCTTTGTTGAGTTTCGCGATGAAGCCGCGCATTGGTTGCACTGCACGCGCATAACCTGCCGCGTCGTCGTAGAAACCGGGTGGGTCGATGCTCTTTACTGGAGCAGGAACCTCGCATGCGGACGCAATGGGACTGGCAATCGACACGGCGCTTGTTACGAACAAGAGCACGGCAAGAACTCGAAGCATTCGATAGTGCACGTTCACTCCTTTGACTGTGGCTGGGTGTGGGAGAGGCGCTAAAGACGGCTATTTATCCGCCGCCTTTGTTGCAAACGATGCAGCGCTAAGCCGTCGCGAGCATTACGTTTATGCACGCAAAAAATCGCGGGCATTGCTTCCCGTCAGGGCATCAAGGGATGCGGAAAACAAAGAACCCCGAAAACGGTGTTTTCGGGGTTCTCTTTGAATCTAGCCGGATCGCGTTGGATCCGATGATTTGGTGCCCAGGAGAGGACTCGAACCTCCACGGTTTTACCCGCTAGTACCTGAAACTAGTGCGTCTACCAATTCCGCCACCTGGGCAGGTGTCGCGTAAGCCTTTCGGGCTGTGCGAGCCGCGTAGAGTAGGGGGAGGGGGACGTGTTGTCAACTATTTCTGCATGATCGTTGCTGCGATCGTTCCACGTGCATCCAACTACTTATCGAAGTCACGCATCGAGGCGATACTAGGGTGTGACCAAGAAAAACATACCCAGCAAGGAAAAGGTGCCGCGCAAGGCGGCGAAGGCCCGGAAAGCCCCAGAGGATGCTCCGGCGCCCTCGCGTCGTGGGCGGGGCGAAGCACCCCGGAGTAAGCACGATCCCTTCGCCGAGCGCGAAGCGCAGCGCTACGAACGCCCCATCCCCAGCCGCGAGGCCATCCTCGCGTTGCTGGAAGAACGCGGCGAGCTGCTGACCCAGGCGCGCATTGCCGAGGCGCTGCAGCTCTACGACGAATACAGCATTGCCGCGCTCACCAAGCGCCTTACCGCCATGGTGCGCGACGGCCAGTTATTGCTCGGTCGCCGGGGCGGTTACGCGCCGGCCCGCAAATTGGACCTGATCCGCGGCGTGGTGCTTGCCAACGCTGAGGGTTACGGTTTCCTGCGGCCGGACGAGGGTGGCGACGATCTTTATCTTTCGCCTTACCAGATGCGCAGTGTGTTGCACGGCGATCGTGTGCTGGCCAGCGTGGTCGGTGTGGATCGCCGCGGACGGCGGCAGGGCGCCATTGTGGAAGTGCTGCAGCGACGCTCGCCGCGGCTGGTTGGACGCGTAATGGTCGAAAACGGCGTCACGCTGGTGGTGCCGGACGATCGCCGCCTGCACCAAGACGTGATGATCGCACCGGGGCAGGAGCGTGGTGCGCAGTCCGGGCAGATCGTGGTTGCCGAGATCACTGATCCACCCACCGCTTATCGCGGTCCGATGGGCACTATCCGCAGCGTGCTGGGTGAACGCCTGCAGCCATCGCTGCTGGTGGACATGGCGATCGCCAGCCACGACCTGCCGCACGAATGGCCGCCGGAAGTGCTACGCGAAGCGGAAGAGGTTGAACTCGACGTCACCGCTGCCGAGCGTGAAGGCCGCGTTGATTTGCGCAAGCTGCCGCTGGTAACCATCGATGGTGCAGATGCCCGCGACTTCGATGATGCCGTCTACGCCGAACCCAGACGCGGTGGCGGGTGGCGGCTGGTAGTGGCGATTGCCGATGTCTCGCACTACGTGCCGGTCGACAGCGCGCTGGACAAAGAAGCTTACGAGCGCAGCACGTCCACGTATTTCCCCGGCTTCGTCGTGCCGATGCTGCCGGAGACTTTGTCTAATGGCATCTGCTCGCTTAATCCGAAAGTGGAACGCCTATGCATGGTGTGCGACATGCAGGTGGATGCGGAAGGCGAAGTCACCAAGGCCAAGTTTTACGATGCCGTGATGCGCTCGCACGCGCGCCTCACCTACGACAAGGTGTGGCAGGTTATCGGCTTAAACGATTCCGATGCGCGCCACGAAGTGGCCGACGTACTGCCGCAATTGGAAAATTTGCACGCGCTGTACAAGGCGATGGTCGAGCAGCGCCGCCGGCGCGGCGCGATCGATTTCGAAACGCCGGAAGTGAAGTTCCGCCTCGATCAGACCGGTGAAGTACAGGCCGTGGGTGCGGTGGAACGCAATGACGCGCACAAGCTGATCGAAGAATGCATGATCGCTGCCAACGTGCAGGCGGCGACGTTCCTCTCCAAGCGCAAGATTCCTGCGCTGTATCGCGCGCATGAGACGCCGCCAGCGGAGAAGTACGAAGACCTGCAGCAGTTTCTGCGCGAATTCAAGTTGCGCATGCCGCCGGTTGAGGACGTCACGCCCGCTGACTTTTCTGATGTGCTGCGTCTGGTGAAAGACCGTCCCGAGCGCGAGCTGATCCAGTCCGTGCTGTTGCGCGCGCAGAGCTTGGCGGCCTATCAGCCGGACAATCGCGGTCACTTCGGCTTGGCGTTGGAAGCCTATGCGCACTTCACCTCGCCGATTCGCCGTTATCCAGACTTGCTGGTCCATCGCGCGATCCGTTATGCGTTGAAGGGTGGCAAGCCTTCCGGTTATCACTACACCGAGGCGGCGATGGCGGCCATGGCCGTGCACTGTTCGCAGCGTGAGCGTCGTGCGGAGGAGGCCGAGCGCGACGTCGACGAGCGCTTCCGTTGTGCGTGGATGGCCAAGCACATTGGCGAAGAGTTTGATGGCGTGGTGACTGGCGTCACGTCGTTTGGGCTGTTCGTGGAACTGGAAGAGTCGAAAGTCTCCGGTCTGGTACATATCAGCCAACTGTCCAACGACTATTACCACTTCGATCCCATTCGTCATTTGCTGAAGGGCGAACGCAGTGGTTTGCAGTTCCGCTTGGGCGATCACGTGCGTATCCAGGTACTGCGCGCCAGCTTGGAAGATCGCAAGATCGACTTCCGCATGGTGCAGCCGGTCAAGAAGAAAGCCCCAGAGCCGGCACCGCAGGCGTTTGTGCCGCCGACCACGCCGCGTGCTTACGATTACGCCGCTGGCGGCGAGCGTTATTCCTTGGCATCTGGGCGCAAGCCGCTTCCTTCGTTACCGCCACTGCCGGGCTTCGATAATGCCGGTGCGAAGAAACGCGGCTCGGCCAAGCCGGGCAAGAAAGCGGCTGTGAGTAAGACCGCGGGTAAGCGCAAAACCAAGGCTAGCACCGGCAAGTCACCTAGCAAGCGGGGCACCAAAGCGCCGAAATCGAAAGGTAAACGATGAGCGAGAATTGGATTGTCGGTATCAATCCGGTGGAAGGCGCGTTGAACAACGACGCCGAGCGTGTGCGCGAAGTGCTGGTGGAAAACGGCCAGCGCAATCCCCGCGTGAATGAACTGGCGGAAAAAGCGAAGGCACTGAAGATTCCCGTGCATCATCGTCCGCGCGAGCAGCTCGATCGCGTGGCGGGCGAAGCGCGTCATCAAGGCGTGGTTGCGCTTTACCAGGCACCGGCGTTGGCCAGCGAACAGGATTTGCCCGAATTGATCGAGCAGGCCGGCAGCAACGCCTTGGTGCTGGTACTCGATGGCGTCACCGATCCGCACAATCTTGGCGCATGCCTGCGTAGTGCAGCAGCAGCGAAGGTGACGGCAGTGGTTGTGCCGAAGGACCGCGCTGTTGGCATCACGCCGGTCGTGCGCCGCGCCTCGGCGGGCGGCGCGGATCGCGTGCCCCTGGTGGCGGCCACCAATCTTGCGCGTGCGCTGCGCGCCCTGAAGGATGCGGGCGTGTGGATCACCGGTCTGGCTGGGGATACCGATCAATCCATCTACGACATCGATCTGAAAGGCCCGGTGGCGCTGGTGTTAGGCAGTGAAGGCGAAGGTATTCGCCGACTCACGCGAGAGACCTGCGATTTCGTCGCGAAGATTCCCATGCCGGGTACCATGGAAAGCCTCAACGTATCGGTGGCTACCGGTATCGTCTTGTTCGAAGCATTGCGTCAAAGGAGTGGGCGATGACGTTCTATTGGCACGATTGGGCGGGATACATCGGTGTTGCGTTGATGTTGTTGGCTTATCTGGCGCTTCAGGCCCATAAGCTGCATGGCAATGGGTTGGTGTATCAGCTGATGAACGTATTGGGCGCGCTCGGCGTGATGCTGTCGCTGCTGTTCGGCTCGTTCAACGCTTCGGCGTTTTTCATGGAAGTAGCGTGGTTGCTGATTGGCATCTACGGTATTGCGCGCAGTGCACGGGTGCGCAAGGAAGCGCATGAGGCGGGGCATAAGACTTCGGTTTGGTGAGTGTGCGCGTATCCCATGGGCATAGTTATCTATATGGTTTACGCAGTCCTGGACTGAGCCTTGTCGTCATTCCGGCGAAGGCCGGAATCCAGTTCAAATATGCGTCCGAAAGGACTCAAAACCGTTTTTGTGTGCTTCGCACGACGTATTTAGACTGGATTCCGGCCTTCGCCGGAATGACGGTGCGGCGAGATTGGTTCCGTTACGGAGTAGTTGTGTGCAAACGACGAACTTCATAAGCCTCTGCAGACGGGGCTGACGGGTTGAAGCTCACCAACACCCGATCACCAAGTGAATGCTTTCGATCCACTTCCGTTCCCGCAGGTAATGACGCCTGCTGACTAACCATCTCCGGCGTTGCTCGCAAGAACACAAACGCACTCGGCTGCGGCTTCCACGCCAGCCAGTTCAGGTCGTAGGACACGAATTCCTGCACCACCATTTGATGGTTCTCCGCGCCAGGTTGGCTGACGAACTGTTTGGCCAATGCAAGCGCGCGTTCTTCGTCCGACACATCGTGCAAGATCCATCCCACCACCGGACAGGTGCCGTTTGACGGCGTCAACTCGCCGGCATGGTGTAGCCATGCGTCGGCAAGATACGCGTAGGGGTGATACGACGCGGGCAAGTAGTAGCCGTAGTAATGGCGTTCCATCATCGCGTGCACGGCAGGCGTCATGCCTGTGCCGTAGGTGCCGGGATAGGTGATCACGGGCAGCGTAGCGTCGGCACAACCCGGCAGCCCCTGCACATACGCCGCCGAAGCGCGCCACGGTTCATTGGAAGGCAGCATGCGGCCACGCATCAGGGCGATCGATTGCGAACCGAGCAACACAACGATGGCCACTGCGCCGATTGTTGTCGTGCGTGTGTCCAACCGTGCGGTCGCGGCATCATAAAGCCGCGCGAGCAGGAACCAGCCGAATGGGGCGCTTACCAGGACATTGCGATACGAGAATGACGGCGCCACCAGCAGCGACACGGCAATGCCGCTGAGAATCACGCCTATGCATACGACGCCGCACAAGCCAGCGGTCCAGTTGGTTAAGCGCCGCTCGTCAGTATCGGTTTGAACGACACGTGCGCGACGCAGCCACAGCACCAGCAGCATGGCCACTACGATCAGCAGCGCCTGCCGGCTCATGAAGTGGAAGACCGCACGACGCAGATGCGAGCCGAAAAACTTCGCGCTGTTGCTGAACCATGTGTCGTGGAAATCGTGCTTGGTGGTATGCGTCATCAACCACAGCAGGCCAGCGTAAAGCCCCAGCACGATCACGCCCGAAATGCTCACGCCGATTCGTTGCGGCCACGTGCGCGAGGTGATCAGCAGGAACAGCAGCAACATGCCCACCATGAGCAGCATGTAGGGATGTACTTGGCTGCCGGCGACACCGAGCACGGTAAGCCATAGCCATGCTCCCGCAGGGAAACGTTCGCCAGCGCGCGTGCGTCGGCCAAAATCGATGGCAGCGGCGAGCAGGGCGGACGAAATGAAGATCGACAGCGCGTAATTGCGCGCGTTCTGGGCTTGCTCGTACCAGAACAGCGATGTGGTCGCGACGGCGCAAGCAAAAGCGATGGCGGTAGGGCTGAGCCGGCGGCGCGTGCCGAGCGCAAATACGATGATACTCAGGATGGCGAGGATCGCGCTGAGCAAACGCACTACTGATTCGCTGGTGCCGAGAAGTTCGATCCAGCCGTAGAGCAGGAAGTCGTACAGCGGTGGATGCACATCGGCCAGCACGCGCCGAAAAACTTCGCCGAGCCCCTGGTGATGATCCACCACCTGCATGGTGAACAGCTCGTCGGCCCAGAGGCTGCTGGTGGATAGGCCGATGAAGGCGAATACGCAGCCGAGCAGGGTGATGAGGGCATAGAGCTTGCCGGGCCAGCTGAAACCGGATTTTTCGGCGAGCGTTGGATCGGCGGCGTGGGACGCAGGCGTCACTCAAGGGTTCCGTGCGGATGGCGTAAGCGGTGAGCGTACGCGAACCCTGGCGCAGAATGCACGTATACAGTTAAGGTTGCCAACGCCTCAAAGCCGTCATTCCCGCTTTCGCGGGAATGACGGCCGAGAGGGTTATAGAGTGTCGTGCTGGAGATCAATCCGGCCGATTACCCAACTTAACCGGCTCCGGGTTCGACGTGAGGTCGCGCTTGTCGCGCTGCGCCGTCAGCGGTTCGCCCTTGACCTGGAACCACACGTTCTCGGCGATGTTGGTGGCATGGTCGCCGATGCGTTCGATGTTCTTGGCCATGAACAACAGATGGGTGCACGGCGTAATCACGCGCGGGTCTTCCATCATGTAGGTGAGCAGCTCGCGGAAGTAGGCCGTATAGGATTCATCCAGTTGCACGTCGTCCTGCCACACCTTATAGGCGAGCTCTGCGTCGCGGTCCCGGTAGGCGCGCAGCACTTCACGCACTTCCTCGGCGGCGAGCTCGGCCAGGTGTGCCAGGCCGCTGGTCGGTGTCAGCGGTGCGGCCATCGACAGCGGAATGGAGCGCTTGGCTACGTTGGCGGCGTAGTCGCCGATGCGTTCGATGTCGGCAGCAATGCGCAGGGCGGCAAACACATTGCGCAGGTCGCCGGCGATCGGTGCGCGCAGAGCTAGCAGGCGCACTACGTCGTGGCTGATTTCCTGCTCCAGCTGGTCGATGGCCTCGTCGTTGTTCACGACGTGCTGGGCGGCGCGCTCGTCACGGCGGTCCACCACGTCGATGGCCGCTTCCAGCTGGCTCACGGCCAGTTCGCCCATGCGAACCAGTTCGCCGGTGAGACGAAGCAGTTCGTCGTCGTAACTCTTGATGATGTGTTCCTTGCTGCTGCCGCTCATGGGATGGCCTCGTGCGATTTTGTAGTGAGAGAGGGGCGTGTTCGCGAGATTGGCCCCTCATCCCAACTCCTCTCCCATAGGAGAGGGAGTTAAAAAAGATCAACCAAAACGACCGGTGATGTAATCCTCGGTCTGCTTCTTGCTCGGCTTGGTGAAGATCTTTTCCGTATTGTCGAATTCGATCAAATCGCCCATATACATGAACGCGGTGCGGTCGGAACAGCGCGCCGCCTGTTGCATGTTGTGGGTGACGATCACGATGGTGTATTCGTGCTTGAGCTCTTCCACCAACTGCTCAATACGGCCGGTGGCGATCGGGTCCAGCGCGGAGGTGGGTTCGTCGAGCAGCAACACTTCCGGACGCAGCGCAATGCCGCGCGCAATGCACAGACGTTGCTGCTGACCACCGGACAAACCTAGCGCGCTCTGCTTGAGCTTGTCTTTCACTTCGTCCCACAGTGCAGCGCTACGCAGCGCCTGCTCCACGCGAATTTCCATGTCCGCGCGCGACAGCTTTTCGTGGTGGCGGATACCGTAGGCCACGTTCTCGAAAATCGTCATCGGGAACGGCACCGGTTTCTGGAACACCATGCCGACCTTGGTGCGCAGACGGTTCATCGAGAACTTCGGATCGAGGATGTTCTCGCCGTCCAGTTCGATCGAGCCTTTCGCTTCCAGCTTCGGATAAATGGCGTAGATGCGGTTGAAAATGCGCAGCAGGGTGGACTTGCCGCAGCCGGACGGGCCGATGATCGCGGTGACCTGCTTCTCGGGGATGTCCATGTTGATGCCTTTCAGCGCATGGAATCCGTTGTAGTAGAAGTGCACGTCGCGCACTTTCAGTTTGGCGGGGGAGGCGCCGGTCAGGGGAGCCGCGGTGGCGGCGGCGAGGTCATTCATAACTCACCTTCTTGCGCGAAAACATGATGCGGGTCAGCAGGCTCAGCGCCAGCACGAACAGGGTGATCAACAGCGCGCCGGCCCAGGCGATCGCATTGAGGGCGGCATCCGCAATACCTGTGTATTGATAAATGGTCTGCGGCAGGCTGGCCATTTTGTTCAGCGGATTCACAGTCATGAAGTTGTTGCCGAACGCCGTGAACAGCAGCGGTGCAGTTTCACCGGCCAGGCGGGCAAGCGCCAGCAGCACGCCGGTGAGAATGCCCGAGAAGGCTGCACGCATCAGCACTTGAACGGTGAGCTTCCATTGCGGAACGCCGAGCGACAATGCCGCTTCGCGCAGCGTTCCCGGCACGAGCCGGAGCATTTCGTCGGTGGTGCGCACGATCACCGGCAGGCCAATCAGCGCCAGCGCCACGCTGCCAGCAAAAGCGGAGAAGCTGATGCGCCCATGGGTGAGTTCCGTCATCGGCAACACCACGATCACGTACACGAACAGGCCCAGTACGATCGACGGTGCCGACAACAGAATGTCGTTGAGAAAGCGAATCGAAGCGCCCAGGCGAGTAGAGCTGGCATATTCGGCCAAGTAGGTGCCTGCCAGCACACCGATCGGCGTACAGATCAACAAGGCCATCAGGTCCATTTCCAGGCTGCCGACGATGGCGTTGACGAGCCCGCCGTCCGCTTGATAAGCCGTAATCTTGGTAAACAGCGCCGGTTTCATCGCGGAGAAACCGTGCTGCACCGTTATTTCCAGAATCCACACCAGAAAAATCAGGCCGATCAGTGTGGCCAGCCCACTGAGCCCGAGCGCAATCACGTTGACGACACGGCGGCGTGCATAGACGGCGGACATCAGCGACCCTCCTTGCGCGCGAGCTGGCGCAGCATGTAGCGCGCGATCAGCAGCACGATGAAAGTCACCACGAACAGCAGGAAGCCCAGCGCAATCAGCGCGGAGCGATGCAGCTCTGTTGCTTCGTTGAACTCATTGGCGATGCTGGAGGAAATCGACGTGCCCGGCATCAGCAGCGACGCTGTGAGGTTGTACGAATTGCCCAGCACAAAAGTCACCGCCATGGTTTCACCGAGTGCGCGGCCCAGACCGAGGAAGATACCGCCGATCACCGCCGAGCGGGTGTATGGAAGCACGATGTCCCACACCACCTCCCACGTGGTGGAACCGAGCGCATAAGAAGACTCTTTCAGTCGCGCGGGCACCGTCTGAAACACTTCGCGCATCACCGAAGAGATGAACGGCAGGATCATGACTGCCAGCACGATGCCCGCGGTGAGCAGGCCCAAGCCCAGCGGCGGCCCTTGGAACAGGGCGCCGATGACAGGAATGTTGCCGAGCGTGTCGTTGAGTGTTGGTTCGATGCTGGACATGAAAGGCACGAAGACAAACAAGCCCCACATGCCGTAGATGATCGAAGGAATCGCGGCCAGCAATTCGATCGCAGCGCTTACCGGGCCGCGCATCCAGTTTGGAGCGATCTCTGTGAGGAACAACGCAATGCCGAAGCTCACCGGCACCGCAAGCATCAGCGCGATCAGTGAAGTGATCAACGTACCGGCGATCGGCGCGAGCGCACCGAACTGGTTTTCGACCGGATTCCATTCCGAACTAAGCAGGAAGTGCAGGCCATCCTTGAAGAGCACATCTCGGCCACCCCACAGCGTGGCCAGCGCCGCGCCTAGCAGCGCCGCCAGCACAAGTAGCGCGCAGAAACGCAGGATGAGACGAAAGATGAAATCGTGGCGGGCATCGGTGCGCGAACGATGTTCAGTATCGCGGGGGATCGGTTCGGCACTTATCGCGGACATACGTGTCGTTATTTTCTGCGATGGGTTTCAATCAGCACGACGCGCGCAACGAAACGTTGCGCGCGTCGCAGAGTCACACTGCAGCCGTCCTGGCGACAGCGCGCAGCTTACTTCTTGTACTCGCTGGCCCAGTAGGCCTCGATCTGCTGCACCAGCGAAGCGGGCAGCGGCACGTAGTACAGCGAGCGGGCTGAGTCCTGGCCCTGTTCATAGGCGAACTTGAAGAAGTCGAAGGAGACCTTGGTGTTGGAGGCGTTCTTCGGCGTCTTGTACATGATCACCCATGAGGTTGCGGTGATCGGCCACGCATCGTTGCCCGGAGCGTTGGTCATCAGCAGGTTGAAGTCCTTGGCGCTCTTCCAGTCGGCCGTGTTGGCAGCAGCCTGGAAGCTGGCGATGGTCGGTTCCACCACGTTGCCGGCGGCGTTCTTCATCTTCGCGTAGCCGAGCTTGTTCTGCACCGCGTATGCGTATTCCACGTAGCCGATCGAGTTCGGGATCTGCTTGATATAAGCGGAAACGCCCTCGTTGCCCTTGCCGCCGATGCCGGTCGGCCACTGCACAGCCGTGCCTTCACCCACCTTCGACTTCCAGTCCGCGCTCACTTTCGAGAGGTAGTCGGTGAAGTTGAACGTGGTGCCCGAACCGTCCGAGCGATGCACGACATAGATCTTGGAGCTGGGCAGGTGCGCGCCGGGGTTGAGCTTGGCGATGGCCGGATCGTTCCAACTGGTGATCTTGCCCAGGTAGATGTCGGCCAGCGTGGAGCCGTCGAGCACCAGCGCACCCGGCTCAATGCCGGCCACGTTGAATGCCGGCACGATGCCGCCGATCACGTCAGGGAACTGGCCCAGACCGAACTTGGCAAGATCTTCTGCCTTGAGCGGCATGTCCGAAGCGCCGAAGTCCACCGTGCCGGCCTTGATCTGCGCGATGCCGCCGCCGGAACCGATCGACTGATAGTTGATGTGATTCCCCGTCTTCTCTGCATAAGCAGCCGACCATTTGGAGATGACCGGATAGACGAAGCTGGAGCCGGCGCCGGTGATATCGGTGGCCTGTACCGTCGTGCCGAACAGCGATGCGGCGACCGCAAAGGCAATCATGCCGAGGCGGGACGGAAGTTTGAATGAGGTCAACACAGTGGCTCCTTTGGAGGGAAGTGGCGAGTAGTGCCTGCGACCCGTGTATTGCAGAGGCTTGGTGTTGCAATGAGATGAGACAAACA
Source organism: Dyella acidisoli (assembly GCF_030160295.1). Taxonomy (GTDB): domain Bacteria; phylum Pseudomonadota; class Gammaproteobacteria; order Xanthomonadales; family Rhodanobacteraceae; genus Dyella_B; species Dyella_B acidisoli. The sequence goes on along the minus strand of NZ_BSOB01000057.1, from coordinate 11,468 downwards.
TGTCAGCTTGATGACAATCGCAAGAACTTGAGGAAAGAACTGTCAAAACTGATACGTTTTCATGTGAGGCGACTCAAAAACTCACTGAGTGAGTCCCTCTCCCTCCGGGAGAGGAGCCTGCCCCCGACTCGATCGGGGGTGCCGAGAGGCGGGTGAGGGTTCGGGCGGAGCGTGATGCCGATTTCTCCCGCAAGTTTTGCCATGGCGCGCTGATCGTATCCTCACCCAACCCATCTCCCGAAGGGAGATGGGTACACGCTGCAAACTTTCCCGGACAGCAGTGTGCTTTCGCGGGAATGATGACATTACATATGTATGCGTTTTGCAGGAGGTTGGGCTCTCCCAACGCCGGCGTGGTCAAGGCAACGCGGTGCCCACCCGATCCAGCTCCAACAACTCCAACGACCGCAATCGGTTCACGATGCGGCAAAACAACAACGCAGTCCGCTCGGCGTCATAGACCGCCGAGTGCGCTTCGCTTGCATCGAAGGAATAGCCGGCGGCCAGCACGGCCTTGCTCAACACGGTTTGGCCGTACAGCAGGCCGCTGAGCGTGGCGGTATCGAAGCAACTGAAGGGATGGAACGGATTGCGTTTGTGACCCACGCGGCGCACAGCGGCGTTGAGAAAACCCAGATCGAATGCGGCGTTATGACCCACTAGCACCGCGCGTTGACATTCGTTGGTGCGCATCGCCGTACGCACGGGATGAAAGATATGGTCCAGCGCTGCGCGTTCGTTCAACGCGCCGCGCAGGGGGTTGTCCGGATCAATGCCGGTGATTTCCAGCGCGCGTGGATCAATGTTTGCACCGGGAAACGGCTCCACATGAGTGGATACCACCGGATGAGGGTAGAGCTTGCCTTCCTGGTCCATGCCGATGGTGACGGCTGCGATTTCCAGCAAAGCATCGCGCTCGGCATCGAACCCGCCAGTCTCTACGTCCACGATCACCGGCAGGAAGCCGCGGAAACGGTCGGCCATGCGGGCCGCCAGGCTGTTATTGAGTTGCTCCATCAGAGAAGCATATCAGTTGCCGATACTGCCGCTCGTCGGATGAGGCCTTCTTAATTGGCAGGAATGCCGGTGCTCGATAAAGCGTTTTCGTCAGCCATGCGCAGGGTAGGGAAGCCATAACGGTAAGTTTCATACTGAAGAATTCGCCCGCCCTGAATGACGAACCGTACGGTTTGTCTTCGTTTTGTCACATAACATCCATCTAACGGTAAAGCTGCCGCTCGATCATGCGCCCAGCCCGCAGGCCGCTCCAGGGGATTGGACTTACGTGCCACGCGGTTTCTTATAGATAAAAGCGGAGACAACAATATGCGTTCCAAGATGCTCACGGTGGCTATCGCTGCCGGTTTGGGCTTGACCAGCGTTACAGCGACTGTGTCGGCTCAGACATCGAACAAGAAAGTGTCTGTCAGTGCGTCCGAACTGGCGCAGATGAAGGCCGAGATCGCAGCTCTGGAGCAGAAGGTTCAAGACCTGGAATCGCAGCAGCAGGCCGCGCAGCAGGCGCAGGTTGAAACCGCGCAATCCGTGCAGGCAACGCAAGCTCAAGTGCAGGCTACGCAAAAGCAGGTCGCAGCGGCACAGACGCACACGGGCGACATCTTGGGTGGCACCGGTGGCGTGAAGTGGACCTTCGGCGGCTTCCTCGCGGCTGAAACGGCGTACCGCTCGCGTGACACCGCTGATGACATCGCAACCAAATTCACCGCCATTCCGTTCATGGGTGGTACGAGCACCGCGCCGATCAATACGAGCAGCGGCGCCACCACCACCTATCCGGTCACCAACGCCAAGAACAATCAGTTCGTATACAGCGCGCGCCAGAGCCGCCTGTCGATCAAGGCCGAAGGCGACATCAACGATTCGACCCACGTGACGGGCTACTACGAGACGGACTTCCTCGGTGGCGCCCAGACGGCGAACATGAACGAGAGCAATTCGTTCAACATGCGTATCCGCCAGTTGTGGACCAGCATCGATTGGAACGACTACGGTCTGCATGCGCTGGCCGGTCAGGCCTGGTCGTTGATGACCCTCGACAGCGTGGGTATCACCCCAGGCAAGGAAGTGCTGCCGCCCACCATCGACGCACAGTACGGCGCGGGCTTCAACTGGGCTCGCCAGACTCAGCTGCGCCTCGTGAAGGATTGGGACAAGAAGTGGTGGTTGGGTATCTCGGTTGAAAACCCGCAGACGGCCGGTATCGGCTCCACGGCTGGCACGGGCACCAAGGGCTATGCGACCACGACCGCCACGGTTGGCGCTGGTTCGTTGTATGACACTCTCAACTCGGTGTCGCTCAACCAGATTCCGGACATCCTCGTGAAATTCGCGGCCGATCCGGGTTGGGGCCACTACGAACTGTTCGGCATTTCGCGCGAGTTCACCACCCGCGTTACGCCGACGACTGCCAACGGCGGTCCGGCCGGCACCAGCAACCAGACCGCGCACGGCGGCGGCTTTGGCTTCGGCATGCTGCTGCCGCTGGTTCCAAAGGTACTGGACCTCCAGGTTTCGGGCATGAGCGGCAAGGGCATTGGTCGTTACGGCACATCCGGTCTGAGCGACATCACCTACACGACCAGCGGCGCTCCGCATCCGCTGAAGGAAAACATGGCGCTCGGCACGCTGACGTGGCATGCCTCCGACGACTTGGATTTCTACGTCGAAGGCGGCCGCGAGCAGCAAGACAGCTACCAGACGGTTGGCGTGAATGGCCTGCCGCTCGGTTACGGTGCTGCTGCCCTCGGCTACAACAACGCCAGCTGCGGCATCTACGGTGCAGCCACCGGTTGCACGGGCCAGAACCGCAGTGTCAAGGAACAAACGTTCGGCTTCTTCTGGAAGTTCTACCAGGGTAAGTTCGGCCGCGTGCAGTTCGGTACGCAGTTCTCGCATCTCTCCCGTCAGCTGTTCACCGACAGCAAGGGCAATGCGCCGACCGCGTCGGACAACATGTTCTTCACGAGCATCCGCTACTACCCGTTCTAATCAGTTATCAGAAGGGAGTTCCACCCAAGGATGGAAAAACGGCGGGCATGTCCCGCCGTTTTGCTTTTTGCGAAATCGCTCACGCTGGCCATCGTGGCGACGGATCTGCTGACCACTGTGTTGATGGGGTTTCGTCTATCGATAGTGCGGCTCGCGCTGCAATCCTCGCGCTTGTAAGTTGGCCTGGAAGCGCACAACGAACCAGGTGCGGTGATGCTGCAGCTCGATGGATCGGCGATGTTCCTCAAAATTCCTGCTCTTGCGCGCACACTGGAACGCGTTGCACTTGCGCGTGGAAGGTCTTCGGCAAGCCGCGTAACAACGCACTTCTACACAAATGTGAAGCGTGGCGCCCTCCCCTGGAAATAGGGGAGGGCTGAGATCGCAAGATTGGAGAATTCTCGCTATGGGGAATATATGATTTTGCTGACACACATCTCAGCTGCCCGCATATGTCCCCTAAGGACCTGTATTTGGCGCACCGAAAAACGTTTGATGCGCAGACATATTCAAGCTGCTGACGCATGACGACTTACTCACCTATGAAGACATTCTTTTCATCGCGATGGATGCTGCTCATTGTCTCGCTTGCCGCCTGCGGTGGCGGCGCAAGCGAGGTCTCGGCCGCGACTTCGGAGTTCACTCCCGCCACGACAATCACAGCCGAATTCGTCCACCCCGGCGTGATGCATACATCAAGCGATCTCGCGCGGATCAAAGCTCATCTAGGCGAAGAGCCGTGGTCAAGCGCGTACCTTAAGTTGAAGAATGATCCTCTTTCTTCGCTAACCTATAGAACGCGGGGCGGAAGTTGCCCGAACGTTGTGCGCGATACGCGCGCCGTTTGCATGGGTCAGTTCAACGACGATGCCGATGCTGCTTATCAGCAGGCGCTTATGTGGGTGCTGAGCGGCGATCATCGTTATGCCGCCAACGCCATGGAGATTCTCAACGCTTGGTCGAGTACGTTGAAATCGATCAGCGGTCACGATGCACCCTTGGCGGCCGGACTGAATGGCTTCAAGTTCGTGTCCGCAGCAGAGCTTCTCCGTTATAGCAACGCTGGCTGGTCATCCAGAGACATTGCCGCGGCGGAGACGATGTTCCTCAATGTCTTCTATCCGGTGATTAAGGATTTCGCACCTTACGCCAATGGAAATTGGGACTCCAGCTGCATGAAGACCATCATGGCGATCGGTGTCTTCACCAACGACTGGAAACTCTTTAATCGCGCGCTCGACTACTACTACAACGGCCCATCCGATGGAGCATTGATTCACTACGTCATCAATGCGTTCGGAGAAACGCAGGAGAGCGGGCGGGACCAGGCACACTCGCAGCTGGGTATCGGCAATCTGGCTGAGGTGGCCGAAGTGGCCTGGGCTCAGGGATTCGACCTGTACGCTGCCTACGATAACCGCCTGCTTGCCGGCTTTGAGTACGTTGCATCGTACAACCTTGGCAACGAAGTGCCATTCACACCCATGGTCGATACCACGGGCAAATATCGGCACTACGTCATCTCCAGTTTTGACCGTGGACAATTCCGCCCCATCTACGAGATGGTCTACAACCACTATGCTCGCCGCGAGAACCTGGCAGCACCCCACACTCAGCAAGCTGCTGAGCGCATACGTCCGGAAGGGCGCACACCCTATGCCGACAATGTTGGTTTCGGGACGCTACTCTTCACGCAGGATTCCGTCCGCACTTTGGCGCCGAGGGGTAAAGGCAACGTGCCGACAGGATTTTCCACCTGTGCGAGTGAGGGCGGAATTTGTAGGGTTTCGCAGGGAACTGGATTGGTGGCTTACGGTGCGGACGGTGTCTGGCACTATCGCGAAGTCGGCGCGGGCGAATCGATCAGTTGCACCAATGCAGATTTTGGCGATCCCCGGATGGGTGTCCATAAGACTTGCTCATATCAACGGTGATTCGATACTGAGCTAGTTGTACGGCGTGGGTTGGGGTGCAAACCCCAACTTGCCATGCATGCGGCAGAATGTTGAATTTGCGGCCCTGTAGGCTGGGATGAAATCCCAGCATTGCTGTCCATCCAAGCATCGCGATGTTGAGGTTTACACCCCACCTACGTCGGCGTCTTGTCTTTGTACCCGCACAAGTCGCGGATTACACACTGGGGGCAATCGGGCTTGCGTGCTTTGCACACGTAGCGCCCATGCAAGATCAGCCAGTGATGCGCATCCTGCTTGAACTCCTTCGGCACTACTTTTTCCAGCTTATCCTCGACTGCGCGCACGTCCTTGCCAGGCGCGAGGCCGGTACGGTTGGCGACGCGGAAGATGTGTGTGTCGACGGCGATGGTGGCGTGGCCAAATGCAGTGTTGAGCACGACGTTGGCGGTCTTGCGTCCGACGCCCGGTAGCGCCTCCAGTGCCTCGCGGTTGTCTGGCACTTCGCTGTCGTACTGATCAACCAGGATTTGGCAGAGCGCGATGACGTTTTTCGCCTTGGCGTTGTACAGGCCAATGGTGTTGATGTAACGCTTGAGCTTTTCCTCACCCAGCTTGAGGATAGCCTGCGGCGTATTGGCCACGGGATAGAGCTTGCGTGTGGCCTTGTTCACGCCGACGTCGGTGGCCTGTGCAGATAGCACCACCGCCACCAGCAATTCGAATGGCGTGGTGTAGGCCAGTTCTGTGGTGGGATGCGGATTGAGTTCGCGCAGGCGAGTGAACAGTTCGACCACATCCGTTTTCTTCACTGCTTGGGCTCCTGTTTCCTGGCTTTTGCGCGTGCAAGGGCGTCGAGCACGCTTTGGCTGGCGTCGTGCACGTGTGCCTTGCGTGCCATCAATTCCGCCTCGCGTTGTGCTTGTTGTGCAGAAAGGCGTGCTTCACGGCGTTCAAAATGTTCGCGTGCCACATTGGCGTGGGCGGGATCATTGGCTTGTGCCAATGGCATAGGCTCAAGCACGATGCAGTCGACCGGACAAGCTGGTACGCAACGTTCGCATCCGGTGCAATCGTCCGCAACGACTGTGTGCATCAGCTTGTTCGCACCGATGATGGCATCGACAGGACACACCTGAATGCATTTGGTGCAGCCGATGCAATCGGCCTCGACGATGCGTGCCAATGTGCGTGGTTTTTCCACGCCATTTTCGGGATTCAACGGCAGCGGTGCGCGGCCGAGCAGGGCAGCCAGCTTGGCGATGCCTTCACTGCCACCGGGCGGGCATTGGTTGATCTCCGCCTCACCGTTGGCAATCGCTTCCGCGTAAGGACGGCAGCCGTGGTAGCCGCATTGTTCGCATTGCGTTTGCGGCAGCAGGGCGTCGATGCGGTCGGCGAGTGTGGTCATTCGCCAACCTCCCTCTCCCCTCCGGGGAGAGGGTCGGGGTGAGGGGACATGCGTGCGATGAATTTCAAAGCGTGAGTGAACACCTGATCTCTATCTTTCAAACTGGTCGCGAGGTTGGCCTCTCACCCCAACCCTCTCCCCGGGGGAGAGGGAGTAAAAACTACCGCACGGTTGCGCCGGGCTTCGCGCCCTGATCCGCATCCAACAAAAACAGATCGCTACCACCATCACCCGCGGAAAGAACCATCCCTTCTGACAAACCAAAGCGCATCTTGCGCGGGGCAAGGTTGGCGATAAACACCACGTTGCGCCCCACCAGCTTCTCCGGCTCGCCATAGGCGGCGCGGATGCCGGAGAAGATCTGGCGCTTGCCGAGCGGGCCGGCATCCAGTTCAAAACGAAGCAGCTTGTCCGAGCCTTCCACAAACTCGCACGCCAGCACCCTGCCGACGCGCAGGTCCAGCTTGGCGAAATCGTCGATGTTGATGGTGGCGGCTTCTTGCGTGGCGATGGGAGCGGCTTCGGTCATGGGTTTGCTGTCTTTCTTGGCGGGCTTCTTGGTGGTGCTTGCGGGTTCCGGCGTGGAACCGAGCGATTCCTTCGAGGCTTCGATCATCGCTTCGATCAGCTTGGGATCGATACGCGAGAGCAACGGCTCGAAGGTGTGGATGGTGTGATTGTGCAGCGTGGCGCACGCAGCGTCGAAATCGGCGATCGGCGCAGCCAGGAATTTCTCTGCCGCTTCCACGGTGGCGGGCAACACGGGCTTGAGTAGACCGCCGAGCAAGCGGAACGCGGACAGCGAGAACGAGCACACTTGGTGCAGCTCTTCGCGCTGCGCTTCGTCCTTCGCCATCGTCCACGGCGCCTTGATGGCGATATGGCCGTTGACCAGATCCGCCATCAGCACGAATTTGCGCATCACTTCGGCGAATTCGCCGCTTTCGTACAGCTTGGGCACGTCGTCGTAGTGCGACAGCAGCGCACGCCACAGTTCGTTCTGTTCTTCCGAGAAACTGGCGGCGAGACGGCCGTTGAAGAACTTCTGCACGAAGCCGGCGGTACGGCTGGCGATATTCACCCACTTGCCGATCAGGTGCGAATTGACGCGTTCCTCGAAGGCCTTCAGATCCAGGTCGACGTCCACCGGCGCATCGTTGAGCATGGTGGCAAAGTAGTAGCGCAGGAATTCCGGATTGAGTCCGACGTCCAGATACGTGCGCGCCTGGATGAAGGTGCCGCGCGATTTGGACATCTTCGCGCCGTTCACCGTGAGGTAGCCGTTGACGTGCAGCGCAGTGGGCGTGCGGAACTGCGCGCCGTGTAGCATCGCCGGCCAGAACAGGCCATGGAAGTTGATGATGTCCTTGCCGATGAAGTGGTGCATCTCCGTGTGGCTGTCAGCGCTAAGGAAATCGTCGAACTTCAGACCGGTGCGATCGCACAGATTCTTGAAGCTGGCGAGATAGCCGACGGGCGCATCCAGCCACACGTAGAAGAACTTGCCCGGCGCATCGGGAATGGGAAAGCCGAAGTAGGGCGCGTCGCGCGAGATGTCCCAATCCTTCAGGCCGCCGTCCAGCCATTCCTTGAGCTTGGCGACCACGCCGGGATTGGCCACCGGCTTGCCATCGGTGAGGCCGCCGGCAAACCAATTGCGCAGCAGCGATTCGAATTTGCTCAGTGCGAAGAAGTAGTGCTCCGAATCGCGCAGCACTGGCGTGGCGCCCGACACCACCGAATACGGATTGAGCAGATCCGTGGGTGCATAGGTGGCGCCGCAGTTTTCGCAGTTGTCGCCGTACTGGTCCGGCGTGCCACAGTTGGGGCAGGTGCCCTTGATGTAGCGATCCGGCAGGAACATCTGCTTCTCGGGATCGAACAACTGCTGGATGTCGCGCTTGGCGATGTAGCCGCCGTCGCGCAGCCGCGTGTAAATCTGCTCAGCCAGCTCGCGGTTCTCTTCCGAATGCGTGGTGTAGTAGTTGTCGTAGCTGAAATGGAAGCCGGCGAAGTCGGCTTCATGCCCGGCGCGGATGCCGTCGATGAACGCTTCCGGCGACATGCCTGCCTTTTCGGCAGCCAGCATGATCGGCGTGCCGTGAGCATCGTCTGCCGCCACGAAGTAGACCTCGTTGCCCATCATGCGCTGCGCGCGAACCCAGATGTCGGTCTGGATGTAGCCCAGCATATGGCCCAGGTGCAGCGGACCATTGGCATAGGGCAGGGCGTGCGTGACGAGTAGGCGGCGGGGCATGATGGCTGCGCTGGCTGAAAGGCTGCGCATTATGGCATGACTCCTGCGCGCCTCCTGTGATCACTGAAGGCGGTCGCGGGATACCCGCCATCGCCACAAGGCCAGGGATATCAGGCCCATAGGCAACCACACCCAGAGCAGTTCCGATGCGATCAGCGGTACGCTGTGCATGCTGAAGAAACGCATGCCGATCGGCGACACGTGGATCGGCCGCCAGGGGAAGAAGTAGCGCTGCGCGGTCAGTGGCCAGGCGATGGCGATGCCCAGGCCGCCGTTGGTCAGCATGTCCAGCAGCGGATGAGAAACGGCTGCCAGGCCAACGAACGCAAATGCGCGTGCGGCGGTGGTACGCAGGCGGCGATGCAGCAACACGGCGAGTGTTGCCGTACAGAGCGCAAACAGCAGTGAATGCAAGGCGCCGCGATGACCGAATGCATCCGCGTAGGCGATGCCGAATTTGAAGCCGAGCGTATCGATGTCCGGCAACATGGCCGCGATAGCTCCTGCACATAGCAGGCGTCGGCTGATGCGTTGCTTGCCTGCGGCTGCACCGAGCAGAACGGGTACGGCGGCGTGCGTGAAGATGGTGGGCATGGCGGTTCCGATCCGTGGAGTGTCAGCATGCCTTCGCTAGCGCGTTCATGTATAGCGTGGCTATAGCGGTGTCGAGATCATTTTGCGATGAGGCGAGGACCATCCTGTTCGCCATATATTTCCTGAGCGAACCCCTCTCCCGTCGGGAGAGGGGTTGCATTTCGCGGTGGTATTACGGACTGGTCACCGTCAGCGTAACCGGCCCGGCTAACACCGTGTAACCGTTGTTATAGCAATACCAAACGTTATAAGTGCCCGTCGCAAGACCCGAGGTATCGAACGTTGCCGTGCCACTGCCGCTCGGCGTGTATTGCCAGCTCGTGGACGAGCCATTGCCGGGGCTGCTGCCCTGGGCATAGATGCCGATCCAATTTTCGCTATTGAGCTGATTGAGCGGCGTGGCGTAATCAAAGTGCACATAAGTGCCTTGCGTGACAGTTGGCATGCTGCTGGCGAGGCTGGGCGTAGTGATCGCGGATGTGGCAACGAAGGCGTCGTTGATCGGCTGCGCGTACTGATCGTTGTGCGTAAGCGGTGCAATGCCGAGCGCGTTTTCGATGGTACGGCCCACACTGTAGTGGTTGTAGCTGACGTTGCTGGCGTAACCGTTCTGCACCGTACCTGGCGAGCCAAGCAGGATGGTGGCGACGTGGTTGGTGCCGGACGATTCCGATTCGTCCCAGGTGAGCACAAGCAGCGAACGCTGCTGCTTCCACGCGGGTGAATTGAAGATCGGTTGCAAGGTCTGCTGCAACCAACCGTTTTGCACCTGCAGGCTGGTGGACGAACCATCGCCGGAGGCTTCGCCGTCGTAATAATCGTCTGCGGCGACCCAGGCGAAGTTCGGCGTAGTGCCGACTGACTGCAGGTCGGTATTCAGTTGCGTGGTGTCGAACAGATGCGCCGCGCAGCGCGTGTGATTCGATGAGATATTGGTGAAGTTGATGAACGGCGCGTCGTCCGGCTCATAGTAGCTGTCGTAGTTGTTGCTGGTGTTGCACGGTGTGCCCATGCCTTGCTCGTACGCCTTCCAGGATTTGCCGGCGGCTTCGAGTTCATCGCCGATATGCTGCGCGGTCACCTTGATGTTCGGGAAGTAAATCGCGCCTTTTACAAACGTATCGCCACCGGCGATCGACAGATAGTTTTCGTCGCTGGGGTGATACACGCCGCTGTAGTTGTAAAGCAGCGTGCCCTGGCTGGTCAGGCTGTTGATGAAGGGGGCATCGGTCGTGTCACCGATCACTTCGTCGTAGTTGGTGTTTTCCATCATCACCACGAACACGTGATCGAACGACGGCACCTGCGATACCGGCGCTTGCAGCGTGGGTGTCGTTACCGGCGTGGACAGCGTCAGCGAGAGATTGTCCGCATAGCCGATGTTGTATGACGCAGAGGTGTTGGTGAATTGCAGCAGCACCGAGATCGTGCGCGTGCCGGCCGGCACGTTGCCGGTAGCGGATTTCGCAATGAAGCCGGTGCTGTCGCCGCGCGCGGATGCGTTTACGCCTGCCAGTTGCGCCGGTTTGCCGAGCGGATTGCCATTGCCATCGAGGAAGGTGGCTGTGAGCACGGCTTGACCGTTGTACACGGTGTAACCACCGAGCCAGCCCGACAAGTTGAATGTGACGTTGCCGCCATCGATGGTGCTGGCTGCGCTGGATACATTCACGTTCTGGCGCAACGCCGAATCACCGTAAGGGCCATCTGCGATAAACGCATTGCCGCCCGATGCATTGCCGGGCGTGCTGAAGCTGCTGATCGAATAACAGACGGTCGACGGATTGCCTTGCGTCACCGTCCAGCCCGGCACCGTATTCACGGCAGACCAGTCGTTGGTACAGGTGCCCGCTTCGCCATTGCCATTCACCAGCAGGTTGCCGCTGTTGGCGGCAAATGCCGGCGTGCTGCACACACCGCTCAGACAAACTGCCCCAAGCATTCCCAATAAGATCGATCTACGTGCATGTTGCATACATCCACCCTTGTTGTTGTGAGAAGGGCGAGACAGTGCAGTGCTGCGATTGCGAATGCGAGACGGTGAGATGACAACGCGCGAGTTGTTGTTGTGCAGTGCGGCGCGTGATGTGATGAAGCCGTGAAACCGCAGGCTAGTCGAAGGTTTTTGTTGGCTCGATACAAATCTCAGCTTTTCCCTGTTCTATGGATGCTGGGATTGCCATCCCAGCCTATGTATGGACTCGCCCCCTTCGTCAACCGCTTTTTTCATCCCCGAATGCCGGCTGCATCTATGTATGAGGCCTCACCAAGGTGGCAAGGTGTG
>NZ_BSOB01000056.1 GCF_030160295.1 Dyella acidisoli | reverse complement strand
TAGGTCATGCCGATGAGGATGAGATCGAGCCCATTCAGATGATCAGCCAGGTGATCGACTGGCGCTCGGGTTTCCGTGTCGACGCTGATGACACGCGGACCTTGGTGCAGGCGATCGATGAACTGACCTCGCGCTGGAATCTGTCGGTGGAATGGGATGGCGACCCTGACGATGACGACTTCCATGCCGATGTCGATGCGCCGTCACTGTTCGCTACGGCCTACGACAGCCTGACTCCATACGGTTACACCTTGTGGGCCTGGGAAACTGACGACGGCAGCTACGCCGGCTGGATGACGCTGACCCGTGACAACGAGCCGCTGCGTGAACTGGCTACGTCGTTGGGCATCACTATGCGTTTGGGCAGCGAAGTCACCTGAGTTCGTCTGCACCCAAAGCAGTGTTGGCACGACACGCACTTTCGTAATTACATGGACTCGCCCCCGCGCTAAATAAGGCCTCATGGGCCAGCGGTGGAGAGTAAAACTATCCACCGTTCTGTAACGAGCGAGGGCGAGTCCATG
>NZ_BSOB01000055.1 GCF_030160295.1 Dyella acidisoli | reverse complement strand
TGCCGGTCAAGACGGTGGAGCAGTTGGCCCTGCAAGCGCAGCACCGGGCACGTGCAGGCTGGGTGAGCCGACGCACGCGGGTGTGCAACCAGTTGCGCAGCGTGCTACTGGAGCAAGGTTGGGCGGCCGGACGCGGAGCCACCGCACTGAACGCGCTGGCCGATCAGGTCTTGCGTGGAGCGTGCCCCGTACCGGATGCCGTGAGAGGGCTGGTCGAGGAGTGGGTGAGCGAATGGCACAGCCTGAGCGCACGTATCGACAAGGTCGCCGAATGCCTGAAGGCACGGGTTCGCAGTGATGCAACGGCTCGGCGTTTGTGCACGATTCCGGGTATCGGCCCGATCACCGCCACCGCGATCGTTGGCAAAGGGCTCGATCCGGCCCGCTTCAAGAACAGTCGCTACTGCGCTGCCTATTTGGGTGTGGTGCCCGAGCAGCACAGCACCGGTGGACGCACCCACCTGGGCAAGATGAGTCGACGTGGTGATGCGTATTTACGTAGCTTGTTCATGGAAGGGGCTCATTCGTTGGTGCAACACCTGCGTAAGGACGCCACCGATGCCCTCTCATGCCGCATCCGACACTGGCAAGAACGCCATGGTGCAAAAGGCGCGGCGGTGCGCGTGGCCAACCACAACGTGCGCGTGGTGTGGGCCATGCTGACCCAAGAGGGTGACTATCACACGGAGGCGGCTATGTCGTGTTGACGCTTTTCCCCGAGCGAATCGCTCAACCGCTGCTGGATATCTTCGAACCCAGGTCAGACCGTCGCGCAGACAAGCCTACCAGCCTACCGGCCCTTGAGGTCTTCACGTAATCGGCCTAGCGCGAGCTCACACGATGATGGCCCGTGGCACACCTTGCCACCTTGGTGAGGCCTCATACATAGATGCAGCCGGCATTCGGGGATGAAAAAAGCGGTTGACGAAGGGGGCGAGTCCATACATA
>NZ_BSOB01000054.1:2101-33738 GCF_030160295.1 Dyella acidisoli | reverse complement strand
GTTGCGGCACAGAGATTTACAACTTACCGAGAGCGGTGACGCTAACCAATTGATTTTATTTGCCGATTAACCGGACAGTACTGGGGCCAGCAAAGAAAAGTGACTCGGGCCCTTTAGGGTCCGAAAGCGCCGCAGGCAATGCCCCAACAACACGACATACCCAACTGAGGCGAGACGCTAATCAGATGCAAGCAGGGGGAGGGAATTAATCGGAGTCATAAAGGTATTCATTGCGATCGAAACACCCGCCGCAATTCCTGCTGCGCACGATCCACCAGCACATCCGGCAATCGATCCACACGCTGCAACGCTGGTGGCGTCGCGCGATCGATCACGTTGCTTTCCGCCAGCATCTGGATCATTGCCAGATGATCGGCCGCCAACACCGCATTACCCAGCTCGGTGACCGGCGCTCTTGAACGCGCTTCCAGCCGTTCGCGCAATGCCTCGACCACGTTCGGCGGCAACTCCCAATGCTTGGCCGCGCGCAAGGTGAGATGGTTGGCCAGATGCACGTAACCGATAAGGAAGGAGCGGCTGAAAACGCCCAGCGTAGGCGGCGCTTCCTGATCAAGCACGCGGATCATCGCACCCACGCCCGCGTTGCATACCACGCCGGCCAGATAAGCCTCGAACGGATCACCCTGCCCGCGCGCCAGATACATGCTGGCATGCGCGCAGCGCTCAGCGTGATCCCACAAGCGCTGACCCGCGGCATGACCGAGCATGCCGGCGCTCGCCTGCAGGATGGGTTTCATCACGTGTTGCGTGACCATCTGCCGCAAACCGTCATGGCCTAGCAGCACCACAGCGTGCTGCAAACTGGTGATCGGCTTGGCCGTGCGGTAATGCGCGCTGCGGCTGACCCGCATCACCTCACCCACCAGCACCGGGTCGCGACCGATCAGCTTGGCGACCTTGGTGCCGTCGGAATTCTCGCTCTTGAGCATGCGCAGCAGCTGCGGCAGCACTTCCGGTAGGCGCGGCAACGTAGAAATGTCGAAGCGATCGCCACCGCACAACTCGTCCAAGCGCCGCAGCATCACTTGTTCCTGCGGTCGCCACTCCACCACTTCGGAACCAGGCATGCCGAGCACCAGGCGGTAGAACCAGTCCTGGACCGCCGCGCTGCTTAGCGCGGGGACCGGCGCCTTTGGCTCCGCGTCGTCCGGCCACGGCAGGACGACGGTGAAACGCGGCCGCTCCTTAGGCGGCTCTTCGCTCGCAAACAGTCGTTTCCAGAATCCGCCCATAACCTACCTAGGTTTGTCCCCTTGGAAGAGGTATCGGCAGGGTTTTGCGGGGCTTGATGGGGAGCCGTCCCTATACGCCGACCATGCGTAATCCGGCGCCCTTACGCTGGCCACTGTTCCGTCGAGTTGGCTACTTCAAATAAGCATCGTCGATGTAGGCGTTTTCCGAAAGCGATTGCTGCGCTAGCATTTTCCGTTCTGCTTCGATCACGTAGATCGTGCAGAAACACCACACAAGAAATTACGAAAACGAATGCACGGAGCATCCATGAAAAAGTTACTGCTCGCGGCCGCCCTCACAGCGCTCCTCCCGATAACTGCTATTGCCGCACAGGCCGATTCGACCATTGGCAGCAACGTCAACGAAAACCAACTCGACAATTTCTACGTCGCAGGCAATCTCGGCCAGACCCAGTACCGTACAGACATCACACACCGCAACAGCGTCTTCCAGAACATACGTTTTGGGTGGCGTTGGAACGACATCGTCGGTGCCGAACTTGGTTATGCATATCTGGGACGTCGTAAAAGCGCGTCCAGGTTTGCAGAGACGTCGGTGAATTCACGCGCGGCCACACTTGGCGTGAATGCAAAATACAATTTCTATGAGGGATTCTTTGTTACTACACACGGCGGCTACTTAAGATCTCAGCGCATTAATACCGATACCTACTACCTGACCGGTAGCAGCCTCAAGCGCACAAGCTGGAACAATGGTTGGTACGCCGGCGTCGGGGTGGGTTACGACGTGACGCGAAATGTAAGTCTCGCGCTGAATTACGATAACTATCGTCTTCAATACAACCACCCGGACGATGCCTTTCGGGACAGGGTCAATGTCGCAGCGTATTCAGCCTCAATTGAATACCGCTTTTGATATTTGACGCATAAAAACGACCGCCAACGGCGGTCGTTTTCTTTTGCAAAACAGCTACATTACTTACTCCGCGGCGCCACGATCGCCCCGATCAGATCCTTGCCATCCGCACGCTCCAGATGCGGATAACGCAGGCCACCGTGGTAATCGACCTTCACGGTGCTGTACACGTCCACGTTCTTCACCAGCAGTTCGATCGGCGCCTGCGACGTCTTCGCAGCGGTGACCGCATCCTTCAGCACGTCGGCGGAGAAATCGTGGCCGTTCACGGCAACGATAGTCAGGCCCGGCACCAGGCCAGCCTTGAACGCGGGACCATTCCACTGCACGTCGGCGATCGAGCCCTTGCCACTGACGACCAGCCCAAGCGAATACGCCAGATTGGCGGCGCCATGCCGGATGCCCGCGGCGGCTTTCTCTTCGCCGTTTTCCTTGTCGTTGAACACCAGCTTCCAGCCACCGCGTTCAATGCCGTGCTCCGGCAGATCGGTGCCGGTGTAATCCAGGCGGTCGCGCAGGAACTTCGCCCAATCGAACGGCTGCACCTGGTTGAGCGTGCTGATCACGTCATCAAACGTATAGGTCTTGGTGACGTAGCTACCGTTGTCCATGCCGTAGAAGGCACGCGCGAAATCGTCCAGCGAATGCTTGCCGCCGCTGAGTTCGCGAATCTTGGTATCAACGTCGAGCCACAACAGCTGGCCTTCGGGATAGAAGTCGGTATCACGAATCCAGTTGATCCAGCTTTCCGAACCATAGTAGGTGAGCGGCGCGGCATCAGCGGTATCTTGCAACGGACGCCAGGCGCGGCCCGTGCGATAGGTCATCGCGGCCGCGATGTTGGCGATCGAATCGCGATATTGCTCCGGTGTCCACAAGTTGGCGCGCGCGGTGAGTATGCCGCACCAATAATCAGTCAACCCTTCGTACACCCACAGCAGGTCGTCCTGCATCGGCACGTTGAAGTTGGGCGTCCACAGATCCGCCGGACGGCGGAATTTGCCGTTCCAGGAATGCACGAATTCGTGCGGCATCAGGCTGGCGGCAACCAGATGCATATCGTCGTCGGTAAAGAAATTGGCCGGCAGGCGATCGTCGCTGGCCTGATGATGTTCCAGGCCGAAGTGACCCGTGTGATCCGACAGCGTGAGCAGGAAGTCGTAATGGTTGTAGTGATGCGCACCGAACAGGAAATTGGTTTGCGTCACCACCTTGCGCTGCTGATCGAGCTGCTTGTCAGTGAGCTTTACATCCTTCGCCGCATCGCCTACCACGTTCAAATACACCGGTGCGCTGCCGCTGGGTGTGAGATCGACACGATTGAAGTTCGCGCCGGCAATCAGCGGGGAATCGACGAAGTTGTTGAAGCTCAGCGGCTTGAAGCGCACGGTGTTGCCGGATTGGCTATCCACTTCCAGCGAGGAACCGAACTTCCAGCCTTGCGGCAATTGCACGGACGGTTGAATCTGGATCTGCCGCGTGTAGTAACCGGCCGGATAGAACACCACCTGGTTGAATTCCATGTCCACCAGATCGGGCGAGGTGGACACGCTTGCACCGAAGTTGCTGCCCTCGCCTTCACCGGGCGAAAGGAACTGGAATTCCAGGTCGAGCTGGCTCACATCCTGCGGCACGTCGAGATGGATCGCGAACATGTCGCGCAGGTCGCGGCGCCACGGCAACTGCTTGCCATTCGCGCGAATGATCAAGCCCGATATGTTCGACACCGGGCCGGACGGTGCGTGCTCGCCGGGAATCCACTTCGGGTAGAACAGCGTGAGTGCACCCGACTTCACCGGAATGGTTTCGTGCGAGCGGAAGATGCGCTTGCCCGCATCGGTGAGATCCACATTCACCGTGAGCGTGCCTGCGTAAGGCTGATCGACCGGCGCCGGCACATCGCCGGAAAATTCGGGCGACGATTGTGCAACGGCCGCGGCCGACAGGGAACAGGCGGCCATCACGGCAGCAGCGATCAGGCTGAAACGCAGGGTTTGAAACTTCACTCGACGACTCCGGCAGACGCCGTCCCAACGGGACAACCCGCAAAGACAGCAGATGAACGATGACCGCTTTTCAAGCGGACTGCCGGCGATGGTAGAGCCAAGACCCTACGTCACTTCCCCTGCCAGAGGTCATGCTGCTCTGCCTCTCCCAGGATTGGGCAAGAGGAAGTTCTTTCGGTCCGGGAACCCCACATGGCCGTCATTCCCCCGAAAGGGGGAATGACAGCCACAAGGTTAGGTATTGTCCACCTTGCTATGCCGCATGCCGTATCCGAAATAGATCACACACCCCAGCGCCATCCAGATGATGAAGCGCTCGAACGTGATCCACGGCAAGCCACCAATGCGCTGCCAGCCATCCGCATCCGACCACGGCACGCCGAAGATCAGCAGCAGCGAAAACAACACACCCAGCGGTGCTACCAAGGCCAACGCGGGCGCGCGGAAGCTACGCTGCACGTGCGGCTTGCGGATGCGCAGCACCAGCACTGCAGTGCAGATGATGATGAAGGCGCTGAGCGTGCCAATGTTCACCAGCTCCGCCACTTCTCCGATCGGCAACAGGCCGGCTACCAATGCAGTAAAGACACCAAGGATGACCGTAGGCCGCGCCGGCGTACCGAAACGCGGATGGATATGCGCAAACCAGGTCGGCAACAAACCATCGCGCGCCAGCGCAAACCAGATGCGCGCCGCGCCCAGCATGAAGGCGAACAGCACGCTGGTAACGCCGATCACCGCCGCCACAGCAATCGTCACGCTCAGCCACTTCAAGCCAATCGACGCGAACGCCTGCGACACCGAAGCATCGCCGCCCAGGTTGCTGTAGTGCGTAATGCCCGTCAGCACCAACGACACGGCGATATACAGCACCATCGCCACCGCCAGTGAGAGCAACACCGCGCGCGGCAGATCACGCTGCGGATGCTTGGCTTCTTCAGCTGCGGTGGTAAGCGTGTCGTAGCCAAACACCGCAAAGAACACCACGCTCGCGCCCGTCAGCACGCCAGCCCAGCCGAAATGCCCAACGCCTTGCGCATCGGCGATGCGTGCGGGAATGAATGGCTGCCAGTTTGCCTTTTGCACATAAAACGCACCGACCAGTACCACCAGCAACACACCGATCACCTTGATCGTCACCACCAGCGTATTGAAGCGCGCGCCCCATTCCGTACGAATGGTGAGCAACGCCGCCACCAGCAGCGACACCGCCGCTGCAATGACATTGAAGCGATGACCGTCGCTGGGGCCTGCAATGGCTTGCGCGCCATGCACACCGAACACCTGCTGCAGGTAGTACTCCATCGTCTGCGCGCTCATGCTCTGCTGCGCCCAATCCGGCAAATGGATACCCACCGAACCCAGCAACACCTGCACGTAGCCCGACCAACCGATCGCCACTACCGCAACAACCAACGCGTATTCCAGCAACAGGTCCCAGCCAATGGTCCAGGCGACGAATTCGCCAAGCACTGCGTAGCCATAGGTGTAAGCGCTGCCGGTCACTGGAATCAGCCCGGCGAATTCCGCGTAGCACAGTGCAGCGCACGCGCTGCCGAAACCCGCAATGATGAAGCTGAGCGCCACCGCCGGCCCGGCATTCGCCGCCGCCTGCTGCCCCGCCAGCACGAAAATACCCACACCGATGATGCCGCCGATGCCGATGGCGGTGAGCTGCCATAAACCCAGTACGCGGCGGAAATCACCACGCCTGCCCGCTTCAGATTGCAATTGCTCGACGGACTTGTGGCGCAGCATCCTGCTCAGGACACTCATCGGCGGCTCTCCCCGGTTGCAAAGCGCCGATCATAGCGAAAGCGGCCAGCCGCCACGGCTGCCAGAAGAGATATCTGACAAGGCTTGATTTGCTGCGCTGCAGCTTATGCAGGTTGGGGGGCAAACCCCAACATCGCCATGCATGACATCACGCCACGTTAGGGTTTGAACCCAACCTACCGCTTATCCAGCGAATATTTGCCCGGCCCGCTCAGGCACAGCAGCAACAGTCCGCCGGCGATGCTCACGTTCTTGTAGAAGTGGATCACCGTGTCAAATCGCAGACCGCCGGTCAGCGCCCAGAAGCGGTGGCCGATCAAGGCAGTGATCAAGGTGTACACGGCGAGAGCCAAGGCCAGTGGCCGCGTATAGAAACCGAGCAGGATGGCCACGCCCACGACGAGTTCCATGATGAGGGCACTCGCGGCGGCGAGCGTGGCAAACGGCAACCCCGCGGATTCCATATAGCTGACCGTGCCCGAAAAATTCAGGAACTTGTCCCAGCCGAAGACCACGAACAGGATTACCAGCAATACGCGCGCGACCAGGAGTACGACATCTCTGTAGCGTTCGAACAACTGTGTGTATCGCATGAGCATTCTCCAAGGAGAACTACAGATACCACTGGCATCGATGGACGATGCCGTGCCAGGCGCCCTTGGTGCTCACTATGAACCAAACCGCGTTGCGTTCCAACTCGGTAGAGCCTGTTCAATATCTCAACGTAGTTCGCATAGCCACTGAGTGGTCGTCAGGTGGTCGCGCGTGGCGCAGCGCCAGACTGGCTGTCTGGTCAAGCCGCGTGGGGTCGCATGACGGCCACTCAGTGGCTATGCGGGCTGCGAGGAGGTATTGAGCAGGCTCTGAAGTAGGAGTTTTTCCGATCCCTTTTCCACCGCTGCACACCCGACGAACTACGTGTCTGTGCCTATGAAGGCGGCATCGCCGCTTGTTGCGGCGCACCTATACATGCGTGGTCACGGCAAGTGAACATACCTGCGCGTATCCCTGCTGCCCGACGGATGGATTCCTTCGACGCAGCCACTGCGACGCATAGATGACTGGGGACAATTCATGATAATTCGCAAGAGGAGGCTCGCCTCCCTGATCGCCTGTGCGCTTTTTGCCGGCACGTCAGGCGGCGTCGTTCACTCCGCTGAGGCACAGGAGACTGCTGCGCCCAACACACAGGAAAAGCAAGCTCCGAAAGCACCCGCCACCAAGCTCGAACAGATCACGGTGACCGCGCAAAGCCGCACGCAGGAAATGCAGGACGTGCCGATTGCGATGAACATCGTCACCGCCAAGCAGATCGATGCTGTGGCCGCCACCGATCTCAGTCGCATGAACCTGTTCGTTCCCGGCCTGGTGGTCGATAACACCGACGAAACCCAGCCGACCTATCGCCTGCGCGGCATCGAAACCGAC
This sequence comes from Dyella acidisoli, assembly GCF_030160295.1. Classification (GTDB taxonomy): domain Bacteria; phylum Pseudomonadota; class Gammaproteobacteria; order Xanthomonadales; family Rhodanobacteraceae; genus Dyella_B; species Dyella_B acidisoli. The sequence goes on along the minus strand of NZ_BSOB01000054.1, from coordinate 26,398 downwards.
GACTTCGGCATCGGAACCGACTCGGCGGTAGGTATCTACATCAACGGGGTGTATCAAACACGCAATGGCGGCTCGCTGATGGCCTTCAACGACGTGGCGCGCGTCGAAGTGCTGAAAGGTCCACAGGGCACGTTGTTCGGCCGCAACACGGCGGCCGGCGCCATTTCCATCATCACCAACGAACCGACCGACAAGTTCGAAGGCGATGCGCGTCTGCGCTTCGGCAATTACGGCAAGCGTTATGGCGATGCGCGCATCAACATTCCTTTGAACAAGGACATGGCCCTGCGCATCAGCGTCGTCGACAACCAAAGCAACGGCTGGCTGAAGGACGCCGCCACAGGCCAGCACTACGGCAAGGACGACGAATGGGGCACGCGCATCGTCTACCGCTGGAACATCACGCCAGACACCCAGGTGCATCTGAGCTACGACCATGATCGCGTAAAGCAACCTTCGCGCATCGACATGGGCCTGATCCCGATGTCGTCGACCGATCTGCAGCAACGCGCGCCGTTTCCCGCCAATCCGGCCACGTTCTACAACCCGTTCCACGCGCCGTTCTACAACAGCGCCACGGATGGCCGCGAAGAGCGCAACTACAACGACGCCACGCTGGCCATCGACCACAATTTCAGCTGGGGAAGCTTCACCTCCACCACCAACTTCACCAGCTACAGCATGTCGCATATCGAAAACGGTACCGGCTTGCAGCAGGTAACCGAGTACCTCAACACCGGTGTGATCGGCACGGGCCACACCTGGTATCAGGAATTCAAATTCAGCGGCAATAACGATCTGCTCGACTGGGTAGCCGGCGCCAGCTACTACCAGGAGCATGCAGACCAGACAAGCCTGGCCCGCGTCAATACCGACACCTACGACACGCTCGCGCTCAACACAGGTATCGGCAAGCAGTACACGCCCACCGGCACGATCTTCGGCTATTTCAATTCGATCCTGCAGTCGTTCGGCCTGCCCTACAACCTGCTCGGCGATCCATGGACGGAGACGATCTACAACACCGGCCGCTTCAGCGCGGTCGCCGGTTATGGCGACACCATCTGGCATCTCAACGACAAGCTCAACCTCACGGTCGGCTTGCGCTTTACGCATGACGTGAAGGATTTCACCTGGTTCACGCCGCAGCGCTCAGCACCGCAACTGGATGCAACGCTCGCGCAAATGCAGGCTGCGGGATTGTTGAACCTGGTGCCACTGCTGACCGGCGGCAAAGTCACCGCGCAGCAATTGCTGAACATTCTTACCCAGAACCAAATCTTCGCCACCTCCGTCAACCAACTGGTGCAGAAGCGCGCGAGCTGGCATGACCTCAGCCCGCGCTTCGTGCTCGATTACAAGTTCACGCCCACCATGATGGGTTACGCCTCGCTTGCGAAGGGCTACAAGGCAGGCGGCTTCGACGGCACGGAACCGGGCGCCGAATTTGCGCCTGAGAAAGTGTGGAATTTTGAGACCGGCATCAAAACCACGTTCCCGGATCAAAACCTGCTGGTGAACGCTTCGGCCTACTACTACCGCTACACCAATCGCCAGACACTCACGCTGATTCCTTCCAGCCAGGGGCTCAGCGTGCCGCAGTACCAAGTGAGCAACACCGACCAGGCGGCTAAGGGGGTGGATCTGCAGGTTGAATGGGTGCCTATCGATGACTTAAGGCTTGCCTTCAATGGCGGGTATATCGATTCGACGTATCTGCATGCCGAGGTGCCGATTGGCGTGAGCACCGTCGGCCAGATCGAGTATGCGAATGTCTCAGGACAACCCGTCGACGAACCGAAGATTTCGTATTCAATCAGCGGTTCGTATACGTGGCATGACATTGCTAATGGCTACGTTACCTTTAACGCCAACTACGGCTTCCGTGGGCCGCTTCGCTGTAATGATGCTTCCGTATTCCAGGGGAAATGCTCGCTGCCGACCAACTTCAATCTCAATGCGCCGCAGAAGCGCACGGACATGCGCGTGGATTGGACGGCCAACAGCGGACGCTGGGGTGTGGGGTTGTTCGTCAACAACGTCTTCAATCAGCGCTACCTGATGGGGCTTGGTACCGTATCTGAATCGGTACTGGGTACGCCGTATGCCTACATCACTGCGCCGCGTATGTATGGGGCGGAGTTTCGGGTGAAATTTTAGGCTTGATGAGTGTGTGCTTCGTGCAACACTGCTTTGCCTTGCCGTCATTCCCGCGAAAGCGGGAATCCATTTTCGCCGTTACTGCAAGCGCAAGATGGATTCCCGCTTTCGCGGGAATGACGGCCGTGTGAGGCACTCGATACAGCTGACGAATAATAGGGATCAACCAAGCGCCGGCCGAATTGAATCCGCGTGACGCCGCTCATAGCTTGCAACCAGCAATAACAGTGCCGCACCGGCTCCGAACACTGCTGCTATCGCTACGGCGATCCGTGCATCCAGATGCTCAACACCAAACCAACGCCCACTAATCGCCACCAGCGCGGCGGTTCCGGCTGTGCGCAACAACTCCAACCACACACCGATGCGGCGCCCTTCCAATAGAAAACCAAGCGCCCATAGGCTGTACATCAGATACACGGCATAAGCTGCCGCTGGCACAAGCGCCATCTTCGGTGCCGCATCAAGAAAATTCACACCAAGCAGCAACAACAGTCCGAACTGCACGATGCAATAGATGTTCAGCACCCGTGAAATCGACGGACTGTAGCGCGCATGGTCGATATCGAACTCCGCTTTCGGAAACCGTGCGGCAACATCCGCAGGCCGCCAACCCGGCGGCTTGATCCACACGCGCAACTTATCCAACCAACTGCGCGCATGCCAGCTGTCCTTGAGCATGGCCCAATACACTTCCACGTTCGCCCACAGTGGATTCCAGCTTTGCAGCGGTGCGCGCGTGCCATAGATCGGCGGATCGTCATCGTTCTCTTCGACGAAGCTGCCAAAGATTCGATCCCAGATAATAAGAATCCCACCGTAGTTACGATCGAGGTAACGATCGTTCACAGCGTGATGCGCGCGGTGATTGGAGGGTGAGCAAAACACCCGATCAAACCAACCGAGGCGACCCACCACTTCGGTATGTACCCAGAATTGATAAAGCAGATCGATCAGCGCGACGACCGCAAAGACCTCGGTGGGATAGCCGAGCAGCGCCATGGGCAGGTAGGCGATCCATCCGAGCAGAAAGCCGCTGCCAGTCTGCCGTAGCGCCGTGGTGAGGTTGTAGCTCTCGCTTTGGTGATGCACCACGTGCGCCGCCCACAGCACATTTACTTCGTGGCCGAGCCGATGCAGCCAGTAGTAGAGCAGGTCGTAAAGCAGCAGCCCGCTTATCCATACCCAGATGCTGTTGGCAGGCAAGGTCCATGGCGCCAGGTGCGTTGCAAACCAGCCGTAGATACCAATCGCGAACAGTTTGGTGAATACGCCGACGATCTGCGAAAGCATACCCAGCCCGAGGCTGTTGATCGCATCGTTGCTGTAGTAGACGTCGCGGCCACGCCACTTCGCGACCAATAGTTCAACACCGATGAGTACAAAGAAGCCCGGTATCGCCCAGGCCATGATGCGTTCCGGAGTAATCATCTCAGCCTTGCCCACCTGTCAGTGCGCCGGAATCCCGTTCGACCGAACGAGCCATCAGCCACAGCGCCGCGTAGTACGTCGCCAGTATATATAGCGCGGCCCAGGGTAAAGCGGCGCGAAAACGATCCCACGCCAGCAGGCTGTCGCTGAGCATGAACAACAGCGCGCCGGCGCCGGCTCGGCGGGCGGAGGCGGCCCGGACATCACCTTGTACCCGCAGCCACGAGGCCCTCCCCAGCGCCTGGCCGGCCATGGTGGCCAGCACGCTTATATAGATGAGCACCGGTATCCGTAACGCCGGGGCCACGCTGGGCCATAGCAAAGCCGCCATCCCGGCGCCGAAAGCAAGGCAGGCCAGCCACGTCCACTTGCGTGCCGCAAACCGCACATCGCTGCTGAATGCCGCGATAAACCAGGCGTGTGCGATCAGGAATTCAATCAGGCCCGGCACAAACAAATCTTCCGGCAGCATCAGCGATACGTCGCCAAGTAGGCAGAAGGTGATTCCCAAAAGCATGCGACGCCGATACACCGCCGACACCGGTCGAATGGCATGCGACGCCACCCCAAAAATCAGCAAGGTGGCAAGCGGCTTGCACACCCAATGCAACCAATGCCACGCATCCGCACCGCCACTTGTGGCAAGCGAACCGATGATCGCCCCGCCGGCAGCGAGCGCGACAAACACGCCTTTGCGGCCAGACATCGGCGACGCATGCGTGGAAAACACTGCAGACATGTCATGTCCCTCTCCAGACAAGTCCGCTGATCATAGCGGGCTCGCCGCCATTGCGGCGGCAAGCCCCGTTTGAAACGCAGGATCAGAACTTGGCGTTGATATTGAAGAAGTACTGACGCGGCGCACCTGCCTGCAACGTCTGGTTATAGCCTTCCGGATCGGAAGCCACATAGCCGTTGGTGCCGGTCGTCGCGAAGTAATGCTTGTTGGCGAGGTTGGTGATGTTGAAGCCCACGCTCAGATCCTTGAGGATCGACCACGAACCGATGTCGTAACTCACGCCCGCATTGAACAACCAATAAGCCGGTACCGATGAATCGTTGATGTAGGTGATGTAGCGGCGGCCGGTGTACTTGCCGTCGACGTTGAAGCTCCATCCAGCGATGCTGTAGTTCAGCGCGCTGGTGAACATCCACACCGGCGTACCCACCACATACTTGCCAGACGTGGCGACCACACCGTTGTTGAGATAGTCGTCCTCATACTTGGTGTTGGCATACGACAGCGTGTTCAACCAGCGCATGTGGTCGATCGGCTTCCAGATCAACGCGAGATCCAAGCCCTTGCTCTTCACCGAACCCACGTTGTTGATGATCGCCGAGCAGGTCTGCACGGCGCTGCACGGACTGACCGAGAGCAAGCGGTTGGTGAAGTGCGTGTAGTAAGCATCGGCAGACGCTTCAAAACCGCTGCCCTGCACGCGGTAGCCGAACTCGAAGGTCTGCGACTCTTCCGGCTTCAGATTGCCCTTGGCACTGTCGAACGAAGCCTGCGACTGCGAGAACGGCAGGAAGCCGAACGCGGCCATGTTCTTCGTGTAAGACGCATACACATCCTGGTGTTCGTCGATCTTGTAGTCCACACCAGCTTGCGGCAGGAAGTTGTCACGCGCGGTAACGCGGCCGGCAGAAAGCGCGCTCGGCTCCAGCGACTTGGCCGTGGTGGTCACGTCCAACGCCTTGGTGCCGAAGTTCACGGTCAGGCGATCATCCATGAAATGCAGCGTGTCCTGGACGTAACCCATGCGCGTGGTGGTCTGGTAGTTCTGGAAGAAGCCGCGCGCGAACGGTTCCTCGGAATCGTAGAAGTTGCTGAGGAACGTGTACTGGCCGTTCAAGTAGAAGTAATTGCGCTCCTGGTTGGTGTTCGCATCTTCCACCCAGGTGCCGATTTCGATGTCGTTGTTGGCGACGTTGAACGTCAACGATGCCGTGCCACCCGTGCGATCGAGGCCGTAATCGGTAGTGCGCATGGCGATCGGCACCGTGGCCGAGGAAGCCACGTACGGCGTAGCCCACTGACCTTCGCCGCGATCGTTGTGATAGTACGTGCCGAGGTTCAACGTAGCGCTGCCGCCCAGATTGAACTGACCGCTGAGGCCCACCAGGTTGTCACGACGAATGCCGCCACCGGCGTAGTAATTCACGTCGCCCTTGTCGTAATCCGCAGGCAGGCCGTTCAACGAAGCCGGGTACGAACCCTTACCCTGGATCGCCCACGCAGTCTGCACCGCCGACGCCCAATCCGGCTGCCAGTAATCGTAGTTCCAGCCGAGCACGCGCTGGCTGGTCAGCGACAGATCCTGATAGTCGTATTCCTTACGCTTGGAGCTGTCGAAGAACAGGCTGACGCGATTGCCGTCGCCCCATTGATACAGGCTCTTCAGGTTGATCTGGTTGTCTTGCTGGTCGCCGTAGCCTTTCCACTTGCCGGTATCGGCGCGAGCAAACGACACGTACATGGAGTAGCCGTGGAAGTCGCCGCTATCCAAGCGCACGAAGGTGCGGTACGTGTCGTCCGAAGCGACACCTTGACTGACGCGCGCGCCCGCAACCGCATCCGGATCGGCCGAATAGAACTGCACCGTACCGCCCAGATTGGTGCTCGACGGCGTACCCAGCGCGCCAGCGCCCTGCGCAATTTCCACCGAACTCAGGTTGTCACTAGTGATCGCGCGCGTAACTTGCAGACCATTGGTCACGCCGTAGCTCATGTTGCCCAGCGGAATATTGTCCAACGTAAAGCCCAGGCGACTCTGGTCGAAGCCGTGCAGCGTGATCTGCGTGGACCACTCATACGCGCCCCACGGATCGGACGACTGGAAGTTCACTCCCGGCAGCTGATCCAGCGCCTTGAACGCACTGCTGCCCGGCGGCAGCGCTTGAATGTCCACGCTGGACACGCTCTGCACCTGAATCGTTTGGCCCGAAGCCACCACCGAAATGGCATCCAGCGACTTGGGCTTGTTCTTGTCGGCCGCGCTAGCATCGGTCGCCGCAGCCGGCGTATCGGCAGTAGTCGTATCCCCTGCAAAAGCAACGGCGCCATGTAATGCCGCAACCACGGCAAGCGCAAGGCCTGACATGCGAATCGAGATCTGTCGAACAGACATGCGGAAATATCCTTCGCGCAGCTGACCCTGCAGCGGGTCGCCGCGTATTTAGGTTTATGGAATCGGGAACAGAAGAGCGCCGCCCCTGGACAGCGCTGTGTTAAGTCTTGCTCACATATATGAATGCGGCTTTACAGAAATATGGATGGAATTGGACGTCCATATTTAAGAGATGTGTCGCGTATGTTTCGCTCGCAAGCTTCGCGACAATCAATCAGCATGTTCGTGTAGGAGCCCGCAACTAAGACGTTCGCGCAACCAAAATCCCTACCTTGATGACGCTGGTGTTCGCGATGCGCTCAGATCAAATCTTGATATAGAGCGACGCCCAATTCGTCGCGAACGCGATTACTTGCCGACAAAAGACACTTTTCGAGCCTCTACTTGAAAAGACATCTCCCGATACATTTGTGCATGTCTTATCCGTTTATACGTCGAATTACGCACAATCGCATTTAGCACAGAAAGTAAAGTTAGGCACTTCTATTCATAACTACTGCACGAGCGCACGACAGCAACGAAGAGATGTTGTGCTTAGCGTCGAGTCTCAGCTCATCCGTTCACCTCACACTCGTCGCCCCGGCGAAGGCCGGGGCCTAGTGTCTTTGCATCTTAAGTCGCTGGGCCCCGGCCTTCGCCGGGGCGACGAATCTGCGTTCCACAAGACTCAACACTGCCAGACCGAGACTCGACGCTGATCAGATTTCGAGGGAAAAGGGGCTTGGGGCGAGGGTACGATCAGCACGCGCTCACAGAACAGCGCCCGGCATTGCCGGGCGCCGTGAAGACTAATCAGCTACGAAGAATCGATTCAAGACTTAAAGCGTCAACTCACAGGCACCGTTCTTATCCGAATAGGTACTCTGCATCGCAAAGACACCCGTCTTCATGCTCACGTTGCCCGACGCACCTTGCCCTGAACTGATCCAGGCACAGACGTCACCGGTTTCACTGCCGCGCTTGGTAACCCAACCCACGGAAGGAAATTGATCGGTGATCGTCTCGGCATACTCATGGCCTTCCACGATGGAGAACCCATCGTCGACACCACCCACACCCGCATTGACGAAATTCTCTCCACAACTTGCACCGGCGTCGTAAACGTAGGGCATGTTGGTGTACGCAACATCCCCGGCCGTAGACGTCGTGTAATCATGCCAGGCGCAGAAATTGGCACCCGCATTGAAGCCATCTGGATTGGTTCCGGTCGGAGACAGAATCACATATTGCACATAGCGATTGGACGCAGCCGTTGTGTTCCCGAAATGAGCAGCCGCATTGAGGGCCTCCTGCGCCAACTGTGCCTGCGTCGCCTTCTGCGGCGATGGTGCGCTGTTGTCGTACCACACACCTGCCAGAACGGTGCCGCCGACCGGATACGGTATGAAATTGGCGCCGGTGGGGCACGTGCTCGCGCCTTTCGCCACCGCTGCGCCATCACAATATTGTGTCATCACCGTCGACCAGCCTTCACCCGTGCCCAAACCCTTGAACAGGTTCTGCACGTAAGGGGCTGCGTTCGCCGGATCGTTAGAGAAGGTTGCGTTACCGCCACTGGATCCCTGCGTGCCCCACTGCGAACCGTAATACACCAGATACACCTTTTCAGGACCGCTGGTGACGGCTGCATTGGCAAAGCCGGAATCGCTGGTACCACCGCCGTAAAACAGTGTCTTCGACGACGTTCTTACCAGCTTGGCTGAATCATAAGCCTGCATCACGTGCCAGGTCTCCATGGTGGGAATCACACCATGGCGGTATTCGTGACCGTAGGCAGGCGAATAGGGATTCTGCTGTTGCGGCGACTGAGCAGCCGCAAGCGCAGCACCGGACAACGCGGCGATCAGGGACGAAAATACGATGATCTTGCCGTGCTTCGAAAAGGCGGACATGTCGTTTCCTCGCTTTAAAAGGACGAAAGAGCCCCCTTGCGGCTACGTCACTCCCCAGCGTGCATCGCCGCATCAGGCGTTCATTGCACTCATCGAGACGTACTGCGTGACATCCAGCTTTAAAGTTAGCTTCGTCGAATGCGCCTAAAGACGATATTAAGAATCCGCGAATAATCCATGACGAAGCTATTCACCAGCCATCACCCCGGCGAACTTGCGGGAACGTAGCGGACGGCGAAGGCCAAGACAATGCTCAGTTTGTCAATGAAAACCTTTACTACTTATCGCAGTTTGTTTTGCGCAAGCTTTGCAACGTGAAATGCCTGTCGTGCACGTTCAAAGCTTGAGAACCCGACCCTGCATGTAAAAACGCCGAGGGGCGTAAACCCCTCGGCGCCTCTACTTCTTCAATGCAGTTGCTTGAGGCGATCAGTTCGACTCGGTGAACTGGATATAGGGCGAAGTACCACCCGTAGCGCTGCACGAGCCAAGGTTCAGATTATTGGTTTCGCCAGTGGAACCCGCATTGGCCAAGCAGCTTGGCGCGTTCGTGTTGCCATCGTTGACCTGCACCTTCACCGTGACCGACGAACCCGTGTTGAAGGTAGCCGCCGAACCGCCGCCATTGCCGACGATATTGAACTCCGACTGGTTCCACACATCGGCGATAGCAAGCGTGCTGTCGGGTTCGCTCACCGCATACGCGTTGGTGCCATTGGTGAAGGTCACCGTGTCATTGCCGTTTGCCGCAACGACACCCGCCAGCTTCATGTTCGCAAGCTGAGTAGCCGGAACGGTAACCGAGTTTATGGCGCTGCTGTTCTTATAGCAGCCGTTGTAGGAGGAGGTGCTGTAATGATTCCACCCGCTCGGGCATTTGGCATGCCTCGGGATGAACATCCAGTTCTGTATGAACGCCTGCGCGCCCGCACCGCCGTAGTTGGAGGAGTAGATGAACTGCTCCCACACCTGGCAGCTCGAATAGCCATAGCTTGCGCACGCAGGCGAGCCATTGGCCAGATTGGTGTTGAGTTGGAGCGTGTAATCGTTCGCGCCACCCGCTCCGGTTTCGCTCGTCACACCCGTCACGACTGGGAAGCTGCCCGTCGCCGAACTGGTCAGGCTAGATGTACCAGCTGCATAGTCGGCGCCATTGCCAACCGTCTCCGCCGCCATGTTCACACGCGGCTCGGACCGGTAGCTGGTGGTACCGCATGAGGCTTTTTCCCAAATGACGCTGGGATACGAAGCGTGGAAGCAGCCCGCTGTGGGCGGAGCCGTGTGCTTCATCGTTTCATGCCAGGACGTCAATGCTTGGGCTTGTGCGTCGGCAGCGATGTCGTAAGTCGAAGCGGTAGCCGCGGACAGGAACGCCCCCGCGCCAGCAAGTCCAGCCACCGATACGATCTTGGCAATACGACGAATGCCGAACGAGTTCTTAAACGTCATTACATTCTCCCCAGAAAAAATAGGATCAAAAGGTCACTGAGCAAGCGCCTTTCAGCGCTTTCTCAACTAAGCAGGCTGGACGCAGCTACAACTTATCCATGCGGATAACGGCTTAACCGTTGATCCACGCGAACTCCTCGCAACCGCGATAGCCCTCGAGTTTCTTGCCCTAAGTCTTTTCTCCCTGTCGCAAGCAGAAGACGTAAAACCCCTCCCCCGAAGGATCCGACGCCTGCGACAGATCGAGCATACCGACAATGTCATATGAAAGAAATATGACATTGACACGTTGGCAGCACGCAGCGAATGCCAACGCTATGCTGGCCTGAAAAACGAGACGGAATTCATCGAAACTGACCGTCCGTTGTGTTGATCACATAGTTCTTTGTAAAAGAAAAAGGGTCCGATGCCAGGTACTGCCGATCACATGAACACTTAAAAACGAGAGAGCTCTTCGCACATCAAATGGGTGAGATCGATCCAATTCATAACTTCGGATGTGCGTCCGTGCGAAATCTATCGCCACGCAAACTGCAACTTGTGTTGCTATGCAGTGCTCGGAGCTTGTATGAGGACTACTTCCCGCCAATGCCGTGAAGCCGAGAAGCGCGCAATCAGAAGCGGCACGAAGTTGGGCTTCCTAGATCCAGCCCGCATTGTTGAAACTAATGGTGGAGCCGCTGTGGGCACCGGCGTTCGTGCTGCCCGACGATTGATCAGTGATCGAACTCATCAAGCGACCACCTGCTTCAAGAGTTTGTGTTTGATAGTTGGCAACCGCACTGCCGGTCGACATCTGTGTCTCGACGAGCATCTTTTCGTCGAGCTGGTTGTAGATGTACTTCTGACTGATCGGCTGACCGGATGAGTTGATCGTACTGCATCAATGCGTGCTGGGATTGGCGTCCAGTACGCACCTCATGGCAGCGAGCGACTATTCAACCCTGAAATTGGAAATTGTCCAATTAACCGTAAGACTGGTTTTTGCTTCGCTCTTGACCACAGCAACACCATAGGCTTCCAGATATGCAATGTGGGTATCTGTATCCTGCACGCCATTGTCGTTGTAGTACTTGCATTCGAACTCTCTGACCTCACCCGCAATCCCCGCGGCCAGCTTTGACCCAGCATAGTTGCTGGCTAACGTACAGGTGCTACGGCGATCCACCGTTTTAAAATGCGGATTGCTCGAGCCCCAACGATAGACCAAGTTGAGCGAAGGTTGGTCAAAGGAAACATCAAACTGGGAGATGGAGTCGATGCTTCCCTTATAAGGCATCATCTTGCTGGTGGGCTTGATATAAAGCTCGCGTAAGGCCACCAGGCCTCGATATGAAAGCGAGAAATACTGACCGTCGACGACACCATTCATATAACCGACTTGGATTTGGCGGACCAGGCTGTTACCGGCGTTTTCGTACGTCACGTTATGCGACACATCCACCGGTGCTCCCTGATACATGACTTTGGCAGATTGCGAGAACGTAATCTTGTTGAAGGGCATAGGCTTGCCATCTGTTGCCTTGGCCAGTACCGATCCACTCAGCATGGATGGAACAAACACGCGGTTGGCATATTCTTCGCTATTCTGAAAGACTGACTTGGGCGTGTCCTGAGCACAGCTACTGACCAAAGCACACGCAAAAACCGTCATCGCGACGGCCGCGAATCGACAAATACTCATCATTGTTTCCCCTTCCCCTTGATCCCTACGCGATTGAAGTGCAGTGGGCCGTACCACTGCCAAGTTCTTGGATAAATCCCTGGCGCTACCCGGCCGATCAATCATCCCTCTTCTCTTTGACGCTAACAAGGGCGAACAGTCCATGCCCAGGTCGTTCAGATCCGGCAAGCAAAACGGGGCGATCAAAACAAGGCAAGTTAAATGTCCTGAGCAACGAGGGAGACTAAATCATCACTAGCCCCAGAACTTCCAACACCCTTTAACATATCTGCTGCATCAAGACGCTCAGTGGGCTGGTCCCGTTTTGTAGTCGACGCTTACATTTTCTTGAACAAAGAGCCCTCAAAAGAGGGCTCTTTATCAATTTACTTTCAGCCTAGGTCAAATGACTCTACTGGCTCGCCACTATCAATGACCAACTCGAACGAGCCCGCCCGAACAATCCAATTATCGATCCAGGCTCGCGGCTCAATCTGAAGCCCCTCAAACGCGAACTCAGCCGTCGCACTTCCGGTGGCTTGAGGAAGAAAAGGGCCATCCTTAATATCATAAGGCTCTTTAAAATTTTTCGTCGCCCTTGATTCGCCAATGTATTCGGTGACAGTTCGATTCGAATCAATCACATTTTCAAACACGAGCCACCCCTGATATGGCCCGTCACTCTCTTTCAAAAGAGGGTGACCACGAAGCGCAAACACCCCCTTCACTGGAACACGCATAGTCGCTCCCTCGACAATGGGAGAACCAAAGCTACTCTCAGTGAAATATAAGTTTTCAAAGAATCCAGCGAATCTTCTCATTTCAATTCCCACCAGTTTTCTGAAGAATTGTAGTGCGCATACTGTTTGAAGGTATGGGATTTCCATCCGTGAATCGGAAGACGTTATTCTGGAATTGGGGTAGCAAGGGTCCCCTATCCTGCACCACTTCAAGCCCTAAATTCTGAAGAGTCTCCGCGTCCGGCAACGTACCAAATGGGTTCCTTGCCGTGGAATTTATGAATATCTGGCCATCTTGCTGCAGCACACGTGAGGCTTCGGGAAGATAGTCCATCATCCCGGAGCCGCCAGGAATATAAGGATTACTAGCAACAATTTGGCTTGCCGCCCCATCCTGGAACGGTAATTGAAGCGCAGATGCTCGTACACCATCCTGCGCAACAAGGTCCACATTAATTGCTCCTGGAACCTGGGAAGTTTTTCCGCCAAACAGGTCTAGTACAACGGAGGAACCATTCCCACCTGCTGAACCGGCCTCATTCAAGATCAAAGAACTCCCATCAACCTCACTACCTCCAGGTAAAGCAAAGTAGCCCAATTGACCAGCGAACTTGGTGAGGACGTCGTAGGGATTTCCCGTATTCCCTCCTTGAGTAAATGGGTTCTGTCCAACTAATAAACCACCATTTTCACTTTGGTTTGCTACTGCCTGGGCACTGGCAATTACGTTTCCAGAATATTGCATGAGTGCCTGGAGCGCTCCATCCGTTTGTAACGATTGAGCGGCATCGGGCGACCCCGCTTGCATCACTTGATCAAGCTGATATCCCATGTCTTGTTGGTTAGCTTCGTAGATTGAGCTGGCCAGAGTTGCAGGTATAGGGCCAATCGTTTGGGCCGGAGTTATCAAGCTCTGAAATTGGCTACTACTGAACAGGTTTACGAGAGCAGCTGATCCGCTATCCGGCCCATTCCCTAAGAGGGTCAGAAGGCTCAACCCACCAGCTGTTTGTGCAGAAGTGTCTACACCGCCAGTGACTCCGCTAAGCGAAGTAGTGTTGGAGCCAGCATCCCCGGATGTCGATCCTGCGTTGTTATCCAATCCTGCAGAGTAAACCGGGTCTCCGTCCGTAGATTGCGTAAGCGGAGATCCGATCGTGAAAGGCGAACTACCCAATGTGTTGCTTGGCACATAGGCAGTCGAGGGCGAGGTGTCGATGATATTTTGAACAAAGGCGTCGGACGGAAATGCTCCCGTAGACGAACCCCCACTTACATCAGCACTTGTGCTGTTCGCCGCCAGACCACTGCTGTCACTGGTGAGACTCGCTAGACTACTGTTCAGTAGCGTGATGGCTCCTTGTGTCTGACCAAGCTGACTCTGCGACGCCGCATACTGCGACTGCGCTGTGTTGTAGTTGCCCAGGTCTGTGCTGCTCTGCGTCTGATCACTACCGGATTGCTGCAGCAGCGACGAATATTGCGATGTCAGATCGCCGGACTGTGTTAGCAGTGACGATGCTTGTGCATCCAGATTGCCGGACTGTGTCAGCAATGACGAATAGTCACTGGTCAGATTGCTTGCATCCTGATCCAGTGCGGCGGCTTGCTGATTGAGCGACATGTAATTGGACAGCGCACTCGGGTCGCCAGAAAGCACATTGCCAAACTGGTCATTGCTTGAGAAGAAGCTGCCTAGACCGTAGTCAGTGGAAGCATCGCCGGTTTGATCATCGCCCACACCGGCGCCTGCGGTCGCCAAGCTGTAATCGGACGAGACACCATCATTAGCATTGATGTCGCCATAGATAGCAGCCACATTTAGGTTATCCAGCGCCGAAGAGGTACTGTAGCCACCGCTCTGTTGACTACCATCACCGCCAGTCGCCAGGCTGTAACCGGGGATATTGTAAGTACCAGGACCGCCAGGCATCTTGACGACGTCAATGCCATCGCTGTCCTCACCCTGCAGGCCATCCGGCGGAGGGGCCGCATCCGATAAGGTGGGGTTGTCACCTCTAGCTTCTACGCCCAAACCCACCGCCAATCTCGGGTTATCTCCCCAGGCGGAGTAATTCGGTGATTTGTCGGCAGCTACTCCAGAGTCATTCCAACCAGACATTTCATAGGCCCACAGATTGTCTTGGGCTGCCTGAGCAGCCCGAGCAGCTGGCGACTTGCTCGCCACGTACGCGGCCGCAGCGGCGGCAAACGCGGCTTGCTGGCTTTGCTGGATTTGGGCTACCGCTTGTTCGACTCCCTGCTTTGCTTGCCCAATATCCTGCGCTGATTGCAGCTGATCCTGCTGAGCCTGTTGCGTATCGCTGGCAGCTTGCTGCCGCGCATTTTTGGCTTGTTGCTCCGCCTGCATGGCCGCTTCCTGCGCCTGTGCCGCTTGCTGCTGGGCCGATTCTGCATTGGCCTGTGCTTGTGCGGCCAACTGTTGTTCTTGCTCCGCCGCCTGTTTGGCCTTATTTGCTGCTGCCTGCTCCTGCTCCATCTGCTGCTGGATCGCAGCTTCCTGCGCAGCCTGCGCTTCTACCTGCGCCACGGTCTGTGCAATAGCAGATTGCTGATTGAAGATCGCATCGACCGACAGGGCGAGCATGGCGGCCACTGTTTCCATGCCCGATGCACCGCCGCTTATGACATTGCCTGCCGAATACGGCTGATACGTGTTGTACGCATTGCCCGTGGTGGTGACCTGCGGGATGTGCAGCACCATGCCAGCGGTCAGCGTGGCGGTCAGGGATAAGCCGTTTGCTTGCGCCAAGATGTAGTAGTAGTTGCTGTCGCCGTAGATGGCCTGGGCCAGGGATTGCAGCGTGTCACCGGCCTGCACCGTGTAACTCTGCGTGCCGCTGGAGCCGTTGCTGAAACCGCCCGTGGTACTGAGCACATCGATGTTACCCGCCGAATCGACGCTACCCAATTGCGCTTCGTTGACAGATGCGTAGTACGTGGTCGTGGTGCCGCCGTTGCTCAAAGTACTCTTTTGCAGCACGCGGCCACCGGACGTATAAGCCAGATCCTGGGTTTGGGTGACGCCATTGACGACGTCCGTCGCGGCAGCCAATTCGCCCAGGTCGTTATAGGTATTGTTGGTGGTAACGGTGTTGCTGCTCGACGTGGGCAACTCCGTGGTGGTGGCTAGCAGCAAGCCGTTCTGCTTGACGTAGGCGTTCTGGTTACCGACGGTACCTGCAGTCGGTGTGGCATTGAGAATAGTGCCGCTACCGCCAGTGATGGTGTGATAACCAAGCACGTTGCCATCGGCATCGTAGCCGTAGCCACTGGAAGCCGTGTAGCTGTTCTCGCTGTACAAGTACAACGCACCGTCGGTGGCTGCACCGACCGCGGGCAGCGACGAAGGTGCTGTCTCGTCCTGCGTGGCATAAGCGCTGGTCTGCACGGCGCTGCCGCTGCCGTACTTCGCGATCAGGTTTTGCGCGGAATTCTCCGCGTATTCGCTCTGGTCGGTCAGCTCACCATCCGCGTTATAGGTATAGATGGTGTCGGTACGTACCCATCCTGCATCGCTGAAGTTCCCCGAGGTGGTCGTTTCCGTACTTCCGGGCGCGTTGAAGATAACGTCCTGGATCAGACGCCCATCAGCATCATAGCTACGGCTTTCGTATTCGCCGAAGGTGGTGCCGCCCGGTGCCGTGGTCTGCACCATCGACAGCTGATTGAGCGCGTTGTAGTAGTTCTTCTGAATCGTCTGCTTACCGGAGCTGTTGATCGAGGTGTACTGAATGACGTTGCCAGCCGCGTCATAAACGTTCACACCGGAGTTGGTGTTGTTCTGGTTGACGACGATCGCACCGCTTTGCAGGCTGCCATCGGCGACCAGGACACGGTTGTCGGCGTCGTAGGTGAACCAGTCGGCTTGCACGTTAGGCGTGGGAGATGGTGCGGGCGTAGCTGCCGGTGTGGCTGCCATTGCCATGGTGGCAGCCCGCGTTGGCGTGGCTGTGGATGGTGTCGCTGCTGACCTGATACCGACGTGTCCTGTCGATACGATGACCTTAACATTTTGCGCATAAGACAGACCATCGACGGGATCCGTTGCCGTGATGGTCACGACGGTATCTATCTGGTTGCTATTGGTGCCGGCAGGCGGAGTGTAAACAAGAGCACCCGACCCACTATTAATGCTGAGGCCGGGAACACTATTGTTAGTAAGCGTATAGGAAAGCGCACGCCCCATCGGATTACTGAAGGTGACGGGTTGGGCTGTACTGGATACGTTAAACGTAAAATTGGCTTGATCCGTACCACCCGTAACTACGGGCGGTGACGCGGCGGCGACGGCGATAGTAAACGTCGCCGACGCCGACGGACCGTCCGCACTCGTGGCGGTATAAGTCACCGTATACGTACCTGCCGTCGTCGGTGTTCCACTGAAGGTACGCGTCGAAGCATTGAAGCTGATGCCTGGCGGCAAGTTGCTCGCGCTGTAGGTGATACCGACCCCATTCGCATCCGAGGCAGCCGGAGCGGTGTAGCTGTTCATGGCCAGCGTAGCTGTCGCCGATTGATTGCTCATGCCACCGCTGAACACCGGTGTAGCAGCGGCAACGGTGATGGTGAACGTGACGGAGTTGTTTGTATTCGCGCTGCTGGTGGCCGTATACGTCACGGTAGACGTGCCTGCCGCCGTTGACGATCCGCTGAAGGTGCGCGTGGATGCGTTGAAACTGATGCCACTCGGCATGCCGCTGGCACTGTAGGTAATGCTGTAGCCGTTGGCATCCGTGGCCGCTGGTGCTTGATAACTGAAGCCGGCCCCTGGCTGTACGGATTGATTGGTCACGCCGCCACTGAATGCGGGAGCTACCGTCGACACCGTGATCGTGAACGTGGTGCTCACGGAGACGCCGCCACTGGACGTGGCCGTATAGGTCACCGTGTAGGCGGCACCGGTGGTGGCAGTGCCACTGAACGTACGTGTGGACGCATTGAAGGTAATGCCCGGCGGCATGCCACTGGCGCTGTAGCTGATGGTGTAGCCGTTGGGATTGGTCGCCGCAGGCGCCTGATAACTCCATGATGTGCCCGGCGAAACCGTTTGACTGCCGGGGGTGCTGGTGAACGTAGGCGTCGCACTGGGCACCGTGATGACGAAGCTCGTCGATGTACTGGGACCAGTGCTGGGCGTGGCGGTATACGTCACCGTGTAACTACCGACCGTTGTCGCTGTACCGCTGAACGTGCGTGTCGATGCGTTGAAGCTGATACCTGCAGGCAAACCGGTAGCGCTATACGTCACGCCATAGCCATTGGCATCGGTCGCCGCCGGTGCTTGATAGCTGAACGACGACGCCAGCATGGCCGTCTGCGCCGCCGCCGAGCTGCTGAACACGGGACTCACCGCCGGCACAGTCACCGTAAAGCTGCTGCTGACGCTGCGTCCCAATACATCCATGGCGGTGACGGTCACGGTGTAACTGCCAGCCGCCGTCGGCACCGGTGGCGTACCGCTGAAGACACCGGTGGTGCCGTTCAAGCTCAGCCAACTCGGCAGGCCCGTCGCGGTGTAGGTCAACCCCATGCCAAGCGGATCGGAAAAACTGCCGGCCACGCTGTAGCTCATGGCTGCAAAGCCAGAACCACTTACAGATACCGTTTGATTGATAAGTGCAGTGCTGAGCGTCGGCGCACCGGTCGTCAGCGGAATCGGCGTGGCGGCGATCGACGTCGAGGAAGCCCCTTGCGGATCGTAAGCACTACTCGCAAAGACAGCGCGACGATTGCCGTCGGCGTCGTAGACGTAGACAGTACGCATCGTGGCCACCGGCGTGCTACCGGCCGTGTTCTCGTCGGTGACTTGCTGCAGGCGGCTATGACTGTCGTAACTGGCAACGATCTGTGTCTTCACCGCATTGCCGCCACCATCCTGAGTGCTAATCGTTTCCAGTACTTCATTGCCGTTGGTGTCGTAGCCAAAACCGTAGGTGGACGTGACGGTGCTGCTGCCGCTAGTCACTGCTTCCGTCAATCCAGCCAGCTGACCGCCGGCTTCGTAGTTGTAGGTCAACGTAGATGTGGTGTTGGCACTGGGACCGGTTGCGGTCCAGTTGCTTGTCTCCGTAGTCATCAGACCGGAGTTTGCGTCGTAAGTGTAGGTGTACGTCGCGCCGCTCTGGTCAACGTGACTTTGTACCTGGCCGAAGTAGTTGTATACCCAGCTTTGCGAGTAGCCGTCGGCATCGGTCTCGTGAATCAGATTGCCGTTGACGTTGTAAACGTAAGTGGTCGTTTCGTTGAGCGGCGTGGTGCTGGTGAGAACGCGATGCTGACTGTCGTAGGTGTACGTGATGGTGTTGCCGAGTGCATCCGTCGATTGCAGCCGATCGCCGTTGGCGTTGAGGACGTAGTTGCCCTGCGCGACCTGGGTGCGCGCCGTGCCCGCAGCGTTGAGCAGGAAATAGCCCTGGCCTGTGACTTGATTGAGGTTGTTGTAGGCGGTGAAGGTGATATTGGCGAGTGTGCCGGTCGCGGTCTGTACCGGTGGCGTTTGCGTGGCGACCGCGCGACCCAACGCGTCATAGCTGGTATAGGTGTAGGCACCGGTACCATCCACCACCACGGTCTGGTTGCCAACTGCGTCGTAGCTGTAGATCGTGGTGTTACCGTTCGCGTCCGTCTGCTGCTGCAGCTCGCCGTTGACGTTGTAAGCCCAGGTTTCGATCGGGTTAGTCCACGTGTACACGCCGGAGGCGGAGACCACCAACACGTTTGCGCCGGTCTGCTCGATCAGGTGGTTCTGGCTGTCGTACTGGGACGTAGTGGTATTGCCGTTAGCGTCCGTCTTGGCCGTGACGTTGCCCCAGCGGTCGTAGCTCAGGCTGACCGAAGCACTGTTTTCGCCTGCTGCAGCGTTCGTGGCCGGCGTGATCTGGCTGACCACTTGATCGCTGAGGTTATAGGTGTTGTGCGTCCACACGGCGGAGGCGCCGCCAGTCACCGTGCTGCGGTCGACCACCAGGTTGCCCACAAGGTCGTAGCCATACGTGTGCACCGCACCGTGGCTGTCCGGCGCGCTGCTTTGCTGTCCCGCAGCGTTGTAGGTGTAGGTCGCCTCAAAGCCATTGTTATCGCCCTTGGCGATCACCTCGCCGAAGGCGTTGTATTTCTGCTGGGTAGAGCTGTCGTACGGGCTCACGCCGCTGCGCTGCACAGCGGTGTTCAGCAGCTGATTGTTCGCGTCGTAGGTGTTCGTGGTGGTGACGGTGGTGCTGCCGGTCAGCGTATAGCTCTGCGTGAGTACGTTGCCGTTGGCATCGTAGGTGGCG
Organism: Dyella acidisoli; assembly: GCF_030160295.1. Classification (GTDB taxonomy): domain Bacteria; phylum Pseudomonadota; class Gammaproteobacteria; order Xanthomonadales; family Rhodanobacteraceae; genus Dyella_B; species Dyella_B acidisoli. The sequence continues at coordinate 6,634 of NZ_BSOB01000054.1, read as the reverse complement.
TAGTGCGCGTTGCCGCCGGCATCGTAGATTTCGGTCTGCTCGCCTAGCGCGTTGTAGCCGGTGTACGTCTGCTGAGTCAGACCGCCGGCGGAGACGTTGGTGCTCAGCGCATGGCCTTGCGCGTCGTAGATGTAGGTGGTGACGGGGCTGACGTTCGTGTAGAGCGCGGCCGTCGTCAGGTTGTCGGCGGGCGTACCTTCCAGGATCGACTGCCAGTTGCTCACCAACACCGAACGAGCCGGTGCGGTGACGGTCAGCACACGGCCCAGTGCGTCGTAGGTGGTGGTGGTCACGGCACCGTTGTGGGTTTGGGTCAGGACCTGGTTTTCGCCGTTGTAGGTGTAGGCGTTGCTGACGTTGGCGGTGGTGTAGCTGGTCGTGGAGCCACTGGTGGTGTAGTAACCGCCAGTGTCGAGTTCGGTGCTCACCCGGCCGATCGCGTCATAGGTGGTGGTGGTGGTGCGATCGGCGCCACTGGCTTGCGTGGCCGCGGCCGGTAAGCCCGGTGGCGTCGTGGTGGTGATGCTGCTGGTGCTGATCGCTTGCGCGTACTGCGTGCTGCTGGTCACCTGGCCAAACGCGTTGTACGCCGTGGTGGTGACGTAGCCTTGTGGGCTGGTATAGCTACCTGTCGGCGTCACTCCCATCACGGCGCGATTGAGCGCGTCGTAATAGGTGTACGTGGTGGCCCACACGGCGGGTGTCGTGGTCGAGCCCGAGGTGTAGGCGCCCTGCACCAACTGCGACGTGCTGGTCACGTTGCCGTAGGCGTCGTAGGTATAAGTGGTGGTTGGCAAGCCGGTGGCGACGTTGCCGCCCAGTACACCCATGGAGAGGTCGTACGCGATGGACGACAGCACCACCTGCGTCTTCTGGTTGAGCTGGTTGTAGGTGGTGGTCGTGGTGCGGTCGTTGCCGCTGGATGTCACCAGACCCTGCTGCACCTGCGCGGCTGTCAACGGCTGTCCTGCACTCCACCCCGTGATCGCGCTGGTATTGAGCGCCGTGGCGTACTGCGTGGTGCTGAGTACGTTGCCGTACGCGTCGTACGTATAAGCCGTGATATAGCTGTTGCCATCGATGCGGTCGAGCACGCGACCATCGGCGTCGTACACGGTGTACGTGAAGTTGCCGTTGCCATCCTTCGCGACCACCGCTTGGCCGAGCGCGTTGTACGTGGTGGTCGTGATGTGGTTGAGCGCATCGGTGGTTTGGATGCGTCGACCCATCGCGTCATAGACGTAACTGGTGGTGCTGACCGTCGTGATCGCACTGGCGCTCGCACCGTAGCCTTGGCTGGTGCCGACCGCATCGCCGAAGGCGTCGTAGGTGGTGGTCGTATAGAGGTATTGATTGGCCGCACTCTGGAACTGTCCGGTGCTGCCGTAGCTGCCGACGGTCACCGAGGGGCTTTGCGTCTGAACTAGCCGGCCGGCGGTGTCGTAGGTGTAGGTCCAGACCGCCCCATCGCGGTTGGTGTAGCTGGTCTTGAGCCCACGACCATCGTAGGTATACGTGGCATTCGTACCCAACGCATCACCGATGGTCAGCACATCCCCGCGTTCGTCGTAAGTCGTGGTGGTGATCCGTGCGCCGGTGGTGCCGGCCGCGTTCACGGCCGCAGCGATCGTGCTCGCGCTGATCGTGCCCGGCAGCGTGATCGGGGTGGCGTACTGCTGCGTCTCCGTCACCCGCCCGAAGGCGTCGTAGGTGGTTTGCGTGACGTTGTTGAGCGCATCGATCGTGTAGAGCGCGCGGTTGTCGGCGTCGTAGACGGTGCGGGTGGTTTCCTTGGTGGTGAAGCTGGCCACCGCGGTGGTGACACCGGCCGTGGTGAGCTGCGCGCTTAACGACGAACCGGTGCTCAACGTGAGCGTGTTGCCGTAAACCGTCTGGCTGGTGACATTGCCATTGGCGTCGTACGCATAGGCGGTCACCTGCCCCACCGTGCCGTTCTGCTGCACGGTGAAGGCATGACGACCGGCCGCGTCGTACAGCGTGAGCGTGGCTTCGGCGCTGCTGTCCGGATTGCTGCCCGTGGTGCCGCCGACTTGGCCGCTGAGCCAGCTGTAGGCGGCGCCGGCTTGCAGGGCACTGGTTTCGGTCGTGGTGCTGATGGCGTTGGCATACGCCAGGGTTTCGATCACGCGACCGGTCGCGTCGTAACGTGTCTCGCTCACGTAGCCGAGTGGGTCGATCGTGTAGCGCGCCTCGCCCGCGCCGTCGTACACGGTGTACGTGATGGCATCGTTCGCCGTCGTTGTGAGGACTGCCGCGATCTGCGCCAGTGTCGGTGTATGGCCGAGGGTGGCGAGCTGCGCGCTGGTCAGCGTCGTGGCGTAGGCGTGTGTACTGGTGACGCGGCCGTCGGCATCGTAGGTGGTTTGCGTGACCGCGCCGCTAGCGTTGATGCTGTACGCGACACGACCGGCCGTGTCGTAACTCGTCGTGGTGGTGCGGTCGTTGGTACTCGTCGTAATGAGCGCAGCGATCTGTGCCGTCGTCGGCGTGCTGCCGAGACCTGCAAGCTGCGTGCTGGTCAACGCGGTCGCATACGCGATCGTTTGCGTAACCCGACCGGCCGCATCGTAGATGGTCTGTGTGACATCGCCCGCACCATCAATGTTGAACATCGCTTGGCCGTCGGCGTTGTACACCGTCCAGCTTTGCACGTCGTTGCTGCTCGCCGTGATCATCGCGGCGATCGTCGCGACGGGCTGGCCGGTACCCAGGCCGCCTGCACCCAACACGTTGGTGTACGTGCGCGTGGCCGTCAGCTGACCCGCCCCGTTGTAGCTGTACTGCTCGACCGTACGCAGCTTGCCGTTGATGGTGTAGATCAGCTGTCCGTCGGCGTTGTAGATGTGATACGGCGCCTGGTCCGAGGCCAGATTCGGCAAGCCTTGAATGATCGTGTTGGCGTTCGCCAGGGTGGGCGTTGCTGCCAAGCTGGCCAGCTGCGATGTGGTCAGTGCGGTGCTGTACGCATGCGTGGCCGTGTTGCGGCCATCCGCGTCGCGCCAATACCACACCGCATAGCCGTTACCGTCAACGGTGTAGGTGAGTTCGTTGGCTTCGTCATACACGTAGCGCGTGACGTTGCCATTGGCGTCGGTCTGGGTGACGAGGTTGTTGTTGGCGTCGTAGGTGTACGCGGTAGTGAGGTTGAGCGAGCCGGGTGCAACGATCGTCTGGCTCAAGCGCTCCAGATTGTCGTAGAGGTATTGCGTGGTGGTCGCCGCGGAGGTGCCGGCGCCTGTTGTTACCGTAAGCGTCTTGCCGGCGCCGTCGTAGCTGTACGTGGTGGTGAGATTGAGCTGGCCGGTGCCGGCATTCACGACCTTGGTCAGCACCTGGCCGTCGGCGTCGTAGCTGTAGGTGGTGACGGCGCCGGTGGGATCGGTGATGCTGAGTTGGCGGCCTTGGCCGTCGTAGGCATAGGTGGTGACGAGGTTGAGGCCACTGGGATCGACCGTCTGCGTGAGCACCTTGCCGCTGGCGTTGTACGTGGTGGTGACCACGTGACCGGCGGCATCCGTGGTCTGGATCAGCGCGCCATCCACGTCGTATTGCCGATGGCTGACGTTGCCCAGCGCATCGGTGGTGGTGAGCAGACGCCCGTCGGCATCGTAGGTGTAGGTGGTGGTGTTCCCACCGCCATCGGTCACGCTCACGGTATCGCCGTACGCATCCTTCACCGTGGTGGTGGTGATGCCGCCCGGTGTGGTCACGGTGGCGGTGTGCGTGGCCACGGTGTACGTGTACGTCGTCACGTTGCCGAGCGCATCGGTTTCGGTCAGCACCTGGCCGAAGGCGTCGTACGTCGTTTGCGTGGTGCGGGCCGTGCCTTGCACGGTCAAGCTCGTCGTGACCTGACGACCGAGGTTGTCATAGGTATATGTGACGGTGTGGCCGTTGCCATCGGTACGGCTGGTCACGCGGCCGAAGGCATCATAGGTCTGTGAGGCGGTACGTGCGACGGACGACCCGACCCCATCGGTCTCGCTGAGCTGCTCGCCACGTTGATCGTAGGTGTAAGTGGTGATCGTGCTATTGCTCGCAGTCAGTGCACTGCCCGGCTGACTGAGTTGTTGCTGGACTTGCGTGACGTCGCCAAACGCGTCATAGCTGCGGGCCGTTTGATAACCGTTGCCGTCGGTGACGGTCGCCACCTGGCCATCAAGGGTGTAGGTGGTGAGCGTGACTGCATTGGCGTCGCCGCTCGGTGCGGCAAGCGGGGTCGCCAACGCTGCCGTCACTTGCGCCGTGGTGGCGGTCGCGATGTTGAGCGTGGCGCCACTGCTCGTGCCGGTGGTGGTGAGCGTGAGTTGCCCCGCATACGTCGTGGTGCTGCTCACCTCACCGAAGGCGTTGTATTGATACGCCGTGACATTGCCGAGTGCGTTGCGCGTCGTGCCGCTCGGTTGCCCTTGGATCGTGTACAGCACCTTGCCGTTGGCGTCGTAATACGACCAGGTGCTGTTGCCGAGCGCATCGGTCGCTTCGATGTGTTGACCGAGCGCGTTGTAGACA
>NZ_BSOB01000054.1:0-1930 GCF_030160295.1 Dyella acidisoli | reverse complement strand
TGCGCGCAGCACCTTGTCCACTTGCTGGCGTCACCGTGCTGCTGAGCACTTGGCCCACGCTGTTATAGGTGTACGTGGTGACGGTGCCATCGACCGCGGTGCGGTTCGCGACTTGGCCGTCGGCATTGGTGGTGACGTGGCTTTGTTCGTTGGCGGTGTTCGTGCCAAGGAGACCCACCAACGTGGCGACGCTCTCGCTGCCGGTCAGCGCGTTGAGCTGCGTGCCGGTCAGCGCGGTCGCGTAGCGCGTCGTCGTGGTGGTGTTCGTCGTGGTGTCGTACGACGTCGTCGTGAGATAGCCGTCCGCATCGATCGTGGCCACCCCGCGGCCGTCGCCGTCGTCATACGTGCGCGTCGTCTGGTCCTGTGTACTGGTCGTGAGATCGGCTTGCAGCGCGGCTAACGTGGGCGTATCGCCCAGGCTGCTGAGCTGGCTACTCGTGAGTGCCGTGGCGTAAGCGGTTTGCCGTACCGCTTCGCCGGCGTCGTTGTACGTGGTGACGGTGACGTAGCCCAGTGCATCGATCGTCGCCACGGCATGGCCGTCCGCATCGTAGATCGTCAGCGTGGTGCGGTTGGTGGCGTTGCTGGTGAGATCGGCCTGCAGTGCAGCGAGCGTCGGATGGCTGCCGAGTGTGCTGCGCTGTGTAGGGGTGAGGGGCGTGGCGTACTGCGTGGTAGCCAAGACATGGCCCGCACCGTCGTACAGCACCGTGGTGACGGTATTGGCCGGATCGATCGTCGCCACCACCTGGCCGGCGGCGTTGTAGATGCTTGTCGTGGTGCGATCGTTCACCGTGCTGGTCGGTACCGGCAGGCTGGTCGGATAGCTGCTGGTGAGCGCGCCACTGCTGAGCCAACTGGCGGTGTTCACGGGCGTGGCGTACTGCGTAGTCTGGATCACCTGGCCGTCGGCGTCGACGGTGGTCGCGGTGACGTTGCCATCGCCATCCACCGTGCCGGTCACGTCGCCATCGGCGTCGTAAAACGTGTAGGTGACGTTGCCGGCCGGATCGATCGCCGCGATCGCTTGCCCATCGGCGTTATACAGATAGCTCGTGATGCGGCTGGTTTGGCCGCTGGCCGATTGCGTGCTGTTGAGCAATTGGCCCGCACTGGTGCGTACCTGGGTGGTGGTGAGCCCGTTCGCCTGCGTGATCGCGAGCGTGTTGGCGCTGTCGGTATAGACGTAGCTGGTGACGTTACTGAGCGGATCAGTGGTGCTGAGCAGCCGTCCCAAGCCGTCGTAGGCATAGGTGGTGGTCTGCAAGGTAGTGCGGTTGGCACCGGTCTCGGTGCTGGTTTGCAGGAGACGACCCTGCACGTCGTAGGTCGTGGTGGTGATGACGGTGCCGTTCGTCAGCACACCATTGCCGTTGCTGTCGACGGTGTCGTACTGGGTTTGTGTGGCCAGTTGGCCGCGCACGTCGTAGGTGTAGTCGGTGCGCGTGCTTTGGCTGAGCGTGGTTTGCACGGCAGTGCCCTGCACCCACGCCTGCAGTTGGGCCAAGGTGGGCGGATTGCTCGGGCTGTTGCTGTTGCTACTGGGGCTGTAGGTGGCCCCCAGGTAGTGGCGCGTGGTGGTGAGTTCGCTCAAGCCATTGGCGGTGGTGTAGTCGTGCTCGGTGACGGCGCCGAGCGGATCGATGGCGTAGGCGAGCTGGTTATTGGCGGTGTAGACGTAATACGTGGTCTCGGCGCCGCTCGGGGCGACGTAACCGCTCTGCCCCACTTGGCCTTGCGCGGCGACGGTGTAGGTGGTTTTGCTGGTGACCTGGTCGGCGGCGTTATAGGTGTAGGTCACCGTGTTACCGGCACCGTCTTCCACACTCAGCAAATTGCCGTTGGCATCGTAGCTATAGCTGGTGATGGCCCCGTTCGGATCGGTGCGGGTTAAGAGGTTGCCGTTGGCGTCGTAGGTATACGTGGT
>NZ_BSOB01000053.1:101507-101725 GCF_030160295.1 Dyella acidisoli | reverse complement strand
AAGACACTCGGCTGGCGTTCGCCGGCCGAGGTGTTCTTCGAGCACTACATCCAGGCTCGCGATGGACTGGCGCCAGCTGATGCACTTGGAGGTTGAATCTGCCGACCCAAAGAAATGGCCTCAAGAGCTCATGGCGCATCCAAGTTACAAGCTTGAACGATGACGCCCTGCTGTGATTGTTGGCGGGCCAAGCTTCCACCACCCCGCTATACCGCGAG
>NZ_BSOB01000053.1:75012-101230 GCF_030160295.1 Dyella acidisoli | reverse complement strand
CCCATGCCGCGAGCTTCTCAGGCCATTTCTTTGGGTTACTTTTCTTTGGGCCAGCAAAGAAAAGTGACCCGGTCGCTTCGCGACCGGAAGCGCCGCAGGCAATGCCACACACACCCAGCTGAGGCGAGACGCTAATCAGGTCCCAAAGGGAGAGGGGCATGTTTTTGCGGCCCAACAGAATCATGTCGCAACGCACCATGACGGCCTATAATGACCGGCGCCATCCGGCATTCTTTCCGTCAGATCCCCCATGGCCGATGCCTCCCATTCCGCGACCATTGAAGGTCGCCAGTCCGGCGTGCTGCGGTCCATCCTCAGCACGGTCGCTTTCACTTTTGTCGCCTATCTGACCATCGGTCTATCGCTGGCAGTGCTGCCCGGCTTCGTGCACACGAATCTCGGCTTCGGCGCGATGCTGGCCGGCCTGGCGATCAGCGTGCAGTACGTAGCGACGCTCATCAGCCGCCCGCAGGTCGGGCGCATGGCCGATACGAAAGGCCCCAAACGCACCGTGATGACGGGCCTTGCGATGTGCGCAGCCAGCGGCGCGCTGTTGCTGATTGCCGCGTTGGCCAGCAACCTGCCATGGCTCAGCCTGGGATTGATCTTCGTTGCACGCCTTGCCCTCGGTTGCGCGGAAAGCTGTGTCGGCACCGGTGCCATCACCTGGGGCATGGGCCAGGTCGGACATCGCCACACTGCGCGCGTGATTTCATGGAACGGCGTCGCCACTTACGGTGCGCTGGCCGCAGGGGCTCCACTCGGCGTGCTGATCGAGCATCGCTTCGGCTTTGCCGCCATTGGTGCTGCCACCTTGCTGCTGGCGCTCGCCGCACTCCCATTGGCGCGACTGAAGCGCGCCACCATGATTACCGCCGGTGAACGCGCCCCGTTCCGCACTGTCGCCGCGCGCGTAGTGCCATACGGCATCGGGCTGGCGCTGGGTTCGATCGGCTTTGGCTGCATCGCTACCTTCATCACGCTGTTCTATGCCGCGCACGGCTGGGACAACGCAGCCCTCACCCTCACCGTATTCGGCGTGGTCTTCGTAGGCGTGCGCTTCGTCTTCGCGCGCACCATTCCCACACTGGGTGGCTATCGCGTAGCGATGGTGTCGCTTTCAGTGGAAGCCATCGGACTGATCATCCTTTGCCTGGCAAGCAGTGCCACCATGGCGGGCGTCGGCGCCGCTATTGCCGGCTTCGGTTTTTCGCTGGTGTTTCCCGCGCTCGGAACCGAAGCGGTGCATCGAGTGCCGACACACAGCAGCGGCTCGGCACTCGGGGTGTATTCGGTATTCATGGACGTGGCCATGGCCCTCACCGGCCCGCTTGGCGGATGGGTAGCCGGTGGCATGGGCTACAACGCGATCTATGGCTTTGCCGCACTGGCCGCAATGGCTTCGGTCGTGTTGGCGCTGGTACTGCAGGCGCAGGCAATGCGTGAGAAGGCACTGTCGCATGCGGAGGCGAGAGGCGGACAGGTCGTAGACCATTTCGCTGAATGAAGCCAAGCAGGCGCGTCGATATGGTACCATTTTTCAGTACCATTCATGATGAAGCGCAAACACGCCAAGACGCTCGAGGCCATCTTCGCCTGACCCACCTCGGGCAGCATCCAATGGCGTGACATTGAAGCGCTATTTGTTGAGCCAGGTGCGGAAATCGTGGAAAGAGAAGGCTCCCGAGTTGCAGTGATTCTGTTCGGACAAGTTCAGGTCTATCACCGTCCGCACCCGACACCGGACACCGATAAAGGCGCAGTTGCCAGTATCCGCAGGTGGTTCGAAGCTAACGGAGTCAAGCCATGAACATTCTCACCATCGCAGACCATCGCGCCGTCATCTCCTACGATGAGGACACCGACATGTTGCGCGGCGAATTTGTCGGGTTAAACGGCGGGGCCGATTTCTACGCGCGCGACATCGTTAGTCTCAAGAAGGAAGGATCCAAGTCGCTGCAGGTTTTTCTGGATACGTGCAAAGAACGCGGCATCGAGCCTTATCGCCACTTCTCAGGGAAGTTCAACGCCAGGATCAGTCCTGAACTGCACGCTCTTGCTGTCGAAAAAGCCGCAGCTGAAGGAATCAGCCTTAATCAGTTCATTGAACGCGCCATCGAACACGAAGTCGCCGCCTGAAGCCATCATTATTTCTCGAGCGACTGCCAGAGGAGGGTTTCGCAAAAAACACATCCCTTTAAAAACTGAAATGCCTCTGTCAACTATATGAAATATAATATTTTTTAGCATTTCCACGACTCAAGTCGAAGCGCTTTTCGCCGACAAGAAGGCATCCCCTCCCCTAGGTGCACCATGCTTCGACCCATCCCCGGCCTGTTTCGCGTCACGCTCCGCCGGCTGCTGTTACTACGCCTTGTCGGCATCTTGGTTTTGCTGATTGCCATCGGCGCGCTGTGCGCTTCCGCGCTGATGAAGGCAGACCAGCGCATCCAGTCCGTGGTCGGCGACACCTTGGCGCCGATCTCCAACGTCGGCCGCATCCAGAGCGATTTCAACAACGACTTCCAGGCGCTCGCGCATGCAGTGCTGATGCGTTTGCCATCGGCGCTCGACGAAACCGCATGACTGCCACATGATCTTATTTCGCGACCACGCCCGGTTCACCTCACTGCTCGACCGCGCACAAAGCGGCCTGGTGGCGATGTTCCAGCCGCTGATCCGGCTGGACACGATGGACGTGGTCGCGCATGAGGGCTTGGCTCGTTCCACCGAAACGCTCGGCAATATCAGCACACCGGAGTTGCTCAACCTCGCGCGGGCGGAGGGTCGCCTGGGCGAATTCGAACTGACTGCCGCACGCACCGTATGCGGCGCGTTTGCCGCGCAGAAGAACCATGGACGTCTACTGGTGAATCTGAGCGCGCAAGCCTTCATGCAGGAGTCGATCAAACCCGACGATTTGCTCGCTGCACTCAGCACCGGTGGCATGGATCTGAGCCGCATCACCATCGAACTTACCGAGCGTGACATCGTCGACGAACCCGCCCGCCTCGCGCATGCGCTAGGCTACCTGCGTGCGCATGGCGTGCGCTTCGCGCTGGACGATTTCGGCAATGGCCATTCCAACTTCGAGATGTGGAACGAGATTCATCCGGAAGTGGTGAAGATCGACCGCTATCTCATCCACGGCCTGGCCAAGAGCGCCGAACGCCTCGCCATCGTGCGCGCGCTGTGCCAGGTCGCGGAGACGTTGGGCGCCGATCTGGTCGGCGAAGGCGTAGAAGATGTGGACGACCTGCGCATGTTGCGCGAACTCGGCATTCCATTCGCGCAGGGATTCCTGCTTGGCCGGCCGATACCACACACTATCGACACGATCGACGACAGCGTGCGCGCGTCGTTGGACGGAGACGTTATTGCCGTGCCGCCTCGTCCGCGCGGACCGGTCACGCAGCGGCCGATGCACCTGGGCCACCTGGTGATCGAAGCACCGGCGCTGACCGCGCACCACACCAACCATGACGTGATCGCCATCTTCACGCAGCAGCCAGAATTGCACGCCCTTGCAGTGGTGGAGGACGACCACCCGGTTGGGTTGATCAACCGACGCGTGTTCAGCGAGCGCATGGCCCAACCCTACACACGCGAACTTTACGGCCGCAAAAGCTGCACTGCTTTCATGCATGAAGCGCCGTTGTTGTGCGACGTGCGCCAGTCGCTGGAAAGCATGGCCGATATTTTGCGCGGGCAGGACCAGCGTTATCTCAGCGATGGTTTTGTGATCACGCGCGAAGGGCAGTATCTGGGCCTGGGCACCGGCGAATCGCTGGTGCGTCGCGTTACCGAGCTGCGCATTGAAGCGGCACGCTACGCCAATCCGCTGACCTTCCTGCCTGGGAATATCCCCGTCACCGAGCATGTCGCGCGCTTGCTGCGGGCCGAAGTTCCGTTCACTGTGGCTTATGTCGATCTCAATCACTTCAAGCCGTTCAACGATCAGTACGGTTACTTCCGCGGCGATGAAATGATCCGGCTCCTGGCCGGCACGCTTACCACGCAAGTGAACCCACGCTGCGACTTCGTTGGTCACATCGGCGGCGATGATTTTCTACTCGTGCTGCAGAGCGATGACTGGGATGCGCGTTGCCGCCATATGGTGGAGTTGTTCAATCAACGCTCACGCAGTTTGTTCGCCGACGAGGACATCGCCCGCCAAGGCATCGTCGGCGAAGATCGGCATGGCAATACACAATTCTTTCCGCTTACCACCGTAGCGATCGGCGCAGTGCGCGTTGCACCACCCTTCCCCGGTCATCCTGAAACCTTGGCCACGTTGGCAGCGCGAGCGAAGCGGCACGCGAAGCGGGCGCAGGTGGGGTTTTATTTGCTTGCGGGTGAATCGTAGGCTGGGGTGCAAACCTGCGCTGTACCCTCAACTCATGTGCAGCCAATGCACATACACACCGTTCTGCTTGTCCTCTTCCCGAAATCCTTCGCGCCCGTCCGCCACCACCGCCCACAGGGTACGCATGCCATCGCCGTAAAGCCGGTCCAGACGCACGTGTTCACCTTGCGGAATCAGGAAGCGAGTAGCCACCACCATCACACGATCGCTTTCCCAAACCAAGGTTGCCTTACGCGGTGTGCTAGCACCCCAGCCGATGTGTACGTGTACGTCTTGCTCGGGAAAGCTGCCGCGGTTATCGAGCTTCCAGTCTTCGGTCTTGCGCAGCAGCGCCTCGAGGCGTGGATTGCTCCAGTCCACTTCATTGCTGGTTATTTTGGACTTGGGCTTGAAGTGGCTCATGTAACTCTAGGTCCCCGCGAGGGCGCAGCCACACGCTCGTTTTGCCGCGTCAGCAAAACGGGGCGCTCTTGGACGACTGGCGCTTCGGACTACTTATCGGCAAAGCGCGGAACTTCTTTAGAACGCCTGGGCAGGATTGCTCAGCACTTTCAGCCAATAGACATGAATACCATTCTGGCGGTCTTCGTCGCGAAAACCTTCACGTCCCTCCACCACCACACCCCATAGCGTGCGAATGCGATCACCGAGGTGCTTATCCACGCGTACCTGTTCGCCCTGCCCGATCGGAAAAGTGGTTTCCAGCACAATGGCGTTATCGCGCTCCCATACCAGGGTGGCCGTTTTGCCCACCGAGCCGCTCCACCCGAAATAGACTTCCACGCCTTGGGGTGAAAAGCCGCCACGGTTGTCGATGCTCCACCGTTCGCTCCGCTCCAACAGCGACATCAATTTCGGATCATCCCAGTCGACGCGGACATTACCGGTTAGCGAGGTCACTTTGGGGCGCATGATGACGTTTCTTCCCGTGCAAGCAGGTGCCGAGGCCTGACTCCGGTTTGTCACGTTCAACGTGAAAAAGCCGTGGAAATACCGTGCTGTTTTCATTTAGCGATGTAGGCCGTGCCTGCAACCGCCCGCTCCCGCTCGAGCGTCCCAAGTAAGGCAATATGGCGCCTTATGCAGGCCCTCACCTCCTCCTGCCCACCCAGAATCCCGCTGCGTCGCACAAAATAAGCGCCGTCCCTGGGCGTAACACCGCGACAGAACAGCGCTGCGGCCGAATGCCGCGCTGCACGCTGATCTCCCGAATCTTCCGCGCTAAGGTCGATCAGCGGTTCGGAAGCAACGTTCACAGCTCGGGGGAGTTGATGGCGAAGCACAGAACACATCGCCTCGAACGATACGTTCGGGTGCACTGGGCAGCCGGCGCGCTGCTCGGCTTGAGCGCTTATCTGGGCGTTCACTATGCGCGCGGCACGTACAGCGCCAACGTCATGGTGTTGGTATGGATGGCCCTGATCGCTTGCTGGGGCTGCGCCATTGCCGCATGTCTTGGCTATCGCAAACGCATGCACCGCCTGGTCGTTCGCGACCAACTGACGGATTTATGCACGCTGCATTGGCGCGCGTTCGAAGAACGCGTTGCACAAGCCTTCCTTTTTCGCGGTTATGCCGTGGAGCATGCCGCGCAGGCAGATGCCAACGACGGCCTGGATCTCATCCTGCGCAAGCATGGCATGACCACGCTGGTGCAGTGCCGGCATTGGCAGCATCGCAACGTCGAGGTGAAAGATGTGCGCGAGATGCACAACCTGATGAAATTCCACCAGGCTTCAGCGGTGAAGATCGTCGCATGCGGCGATTACACCGAAGACGCATGGAAGTTCGTGGCCGGCAAACCGTTCGAACTGGTCTACGGCGAAACGCTGCTGGCGATGCTGAGCGACGCGCAGTTGCCGATCGACCGCGGCGTGGTGCCGTTCCGGGCGCCCTCCTCACCGCCGCCCATGCATCATCGGCCGCGTACGGCTGCGCAGACCTGAAACAAAAACCGCGCTTAGCGCGTTTTTTTGCTTGTGGCCTTCCTGCGCGCACGGAACAGCTCATTGCGCATCGTGAAAGATGATCCCCAAGGTATGCCGCTGCCCCGTTCGAATACGGCTCACGCCATGCCGCATCATCACCCGATAAACACCGCGCGCGCCTTCCACCGGCCGATGATGGACCGCGAAGATCACCGCATCGCCTTGCTGTAGCGGCACCACTTCCGCCCGCGACTGCATACGCGGGCGCTGCTCGGTCAATACGAATTCGCCGCCGGTGAAATCCTTGCCGGGCTGTGACAGCAAGATCGCCATCTGCAATGGAAACACGTGCTCGCCATAAAGATCCTGGTGCAGGCAGTTGTAATCGCCGGCACCGTATCGAAGCAGCAGAGGTGTGGGACGCAGCTGACCGGCCACGTGGCAGCGCCTGAGGTATTCCGCATGTGTTGATGGATAGCGCACGTCGATGCCCATGGTCTGGTTCCAGCGATTGGCGATCTCCGCCAGCGCAGGATAAAACGCGGTACGAAGTTGCTGGATGCTGGCAGGCAGCGGATAAGAGAAGTACTTGTATTCACCGCTGCCGAATCCGTGTCGCGCCATGACGACGCGGCTGCGAAATCGCCGATCGTCTTCGTACAGCGTCGCCAATGCGCGGCATTCGTCCGCTTGCAGCAGTTTGGGAATGAGGGTCGCTCCGTAGCGATCAAGATCCTCGGCCACCTTCAGCCCATCGATGTCATAAACGTCGACGGGCGATTGTGCGGTTGTTTCGGCAAGAACCGTCTTCATCATTGCATCCACAAAAAGTTGATTCGTAAAACCGTCACATTAGCCAACGCATGCGCCCCCGACACTCCGATTATTGCGTGACGTGAGATGTGCACACGTTCGCCAATCCGTTTTCACGTCGCACTCTCGTCAAACGTAAGCTTCGCGAAATCGAAGTCATCGCTGTTTCGCCTTTCATGCAAGATTTATTTACCGGATTGAGCAGGCTGTACAAGCGCTTGCGTGTCAAAGATGCGTCTTGTGGGGTCCTTCTGCATTAATTGAACAAAAACAGCGAGTGAGCCGCAGGGTGTTTCATCGCGTGGCATGCGTTACGTTCCCTACACGATTTCGCCAAGTGAGGGAGCTTTCCATGAAACACCAGGCTTTGATCCGAAAAGCCGCAACACGCTGCAGCGCATGGGCGCTTGGCGCATGTGTACTCTCTGCCACAGGATTCGCACTCACCGCGATGCCTGCACAAGCGCAGGTTTCTATCGGTGTATCCATCACCGTCGGCTCACCACCACCGCCTCTGCCGGTTTACGAACAGCCGCCGATTCCTGCAGTCGGCTATATCTGGACGCCCGGTTACTGGGCGTGGGACAGCGATGAAGGACAGTATTACTGGGTGCCCGGCACCTGGGTGCTGGCACCGTTTACCGGCGCTCTTTGGACCCCCGCCTACTGGGGATGGAGTAATGGCATCTATGGATTCCATGAAGGCTATTGGGGAACCGAGGTCGGTTTCTACGGCGGCATCAACTACGGCTACGGCTACGGCGGCGAAGGTTACGAAGGCGGCCATTGGGATCGAGGTGGCTTCTATTACAACCGTACCGTGAACAACATCAACAACGTGCACATCACCAATGTGTACAACAAGACCGTCATCAACAACGTCACCGTGAATCGCATCAGTTACAACGGCGGCAACGGTGGCGTACAAGCACAGCCGACAGCGCAGCAGATGGCCTTCGCACACGAGCAGCACACACCACCCGTAGCCGCTCAGCAACAACACATGACCATGGCGCGCCAGAATCCGGAAATGCGCTTGTCGAACAACCATGGCGTACCGACCATTGCCGCCACCGCAAGGCCAGCTGCGTTTAATGGTCCAGAGGTAGTACATGCCCACAACGCACCTGTATCCGCGGCAGAAGGTCCGCGGCCGCAACCAGCTGAGCGCCAGTCCTTGCGTTCGTCCGGCTTCGCACCACACCCCAATGCAAATCCCAACGAAGCGCCGGCGCGCGAATCGATGACGCCAAATCGTCCGTTCAACCGCTCTGAAAACGCCCCTGAGAATGCCGGCGCACCGCGTGAGGCCGCGCCTATGCCACGACGTGAGGAAGCAGCCCCTCGCGAAGAACAGGCTCCTCGCGAAGCGCCACCGCCGCGTGAAGTAGCACCACGCGAAATGGCACCGGAACGGACACAACCGGCGTATCACCCCGCGCCGCCTCCGCAGGAATACCATCCGGCAGCGCCGCGTCCCGCTCCGTCCGCGCGTCCTCCTGAAAGGCCGCATCCGGCACCGCAGGAAAATCGCAAGAAGCCCGAGGAACAACATCCTCCGGGTGGTTGATGCATGGCGAGTTGAAATTACACGCAGACTGAGCCCCTCTCCCCGTGGGAGAGGGGTTGGGGTGAGGGTGCGATCAGCGCGCGATCACAACGACTTGCGCGAGATTTCAGATCGCGCTTCGCCCGAACCCTCACCCGCCTCTTGGCACCCTCTCCCGATGGGAGAGGGATTCACTCAGGATGGTTCATGACGAGCCTAAGTATCAGGCGACGAGCAGCGACACTGCTTTCGCAGAGAGACCGCGCGTTACATCGCTTCGCGCGGCTTGGCCAATAGCGCCAGCAACGTCAGCACGGCAGCAGCTGACAGGTAGTAGCCCACATAGGCCAACCCATACGTCTTGGCCAGCCACGTCGCGAGATACGGCGCCAGCGACGCGCCAAAGATGCCGGCCAGATTGAATGCCAGCGACGCACCGGTGTAACGCACCGCCGTGGGAAAGATCTGCGCCAGCACAGTGCCCAATGGCCCGTACGTGATGCCGACGACACACATGCCCACCACCATGAACAACAAACCGCTTTGCGCGAACAGCGGCGCGTAGGCGATGCCAAACGCAAAGATCAGCACGGTAGCCAAGATCATGGTGAAGCGGCCACCGCGACGGTCCGCCAGCCACGCCGAAAAGGGAATGAGCAACGCGAAGAACAACACGCCCACCATCTGCACGATCAGGAACGACTGGCGCGAATAGCCCAGCTTGGACGTCGCCCAGCTCAGCGCGAACACCGTCATCAGATAGAAGATGACGAAGGTCGCCAGCGCGGCGAAGGTTCCCGAAATCAATGCGCGCGGATGATGCGCGAACACGTTGAACATCGGCACCTTCACCCGCTCCTGCTGCGCCATGGCACGCGCGAACGCGGGTGTTTCGGTAAGACGCAGGCGCATCCATAACCCGATCAGCACCAGCACCGAGCTGGCCAGGAACGGTACGCGCCAGCCCCAGGCAAAGAACGTGGCATCGCCCATCTTCTCGGTCAGCCACAGGAATAAACTGGTCGCAGCGAGAAAGCCAAGCGGCGCGCCGAGTTGCGGAAACATGCCGTACCAGGCGCGTTTGCCTGGTGGTGCGTTTTCAATCGCCAACAGCACCGCCCCACCCCATTCGCCACCGAGGCCCAGGCCTTGGCCCAAACGGCAAAGCGCCAGCAGCAGAGGCGCCACCAAGCCGATTTGTGCGTAGGTGGGAAGCACGCCGATCACCACCGTGGAAATGCCCATGGTGAGCAACGCTGCCACTAGTGTTGCCTTGCGGCCGATGCGATCACCGAAGTGTCCGAACAGCGCCGAGCCGATCGGCCGCGCGACAAAGGCCAGCGCGAAGGTGGCGAAGGATTGCAGCGTTGCCGTAGCGGAATCGCCCGCCGGAAAGAACAGCTTGGGAAACACCAGCACCGCCGCCGTGGCGTAGATATAGAAATCGAAGAACTCGATGGTGGTGCCGATCAGGCTGGCAAACAGAACCCGGCCTGGCGAGTTGGCCGGAGTGGTTACTGCATCACGCATGTACTGGCTTCCGTGGGTGCGGAGAGTCCGGATTCTGCCAGACATGGAACGGTGTGAGTCATCTCGCCGTACATTGCCCCTCCCCTACGTGTAGTCGGGGGCATACTTGCTCTTCTCCTCCGGCAAGCCGGAGAAGGTGGGGTGAAGCAACCTCGCGGTGAACCCATGCATTGCAGCAAGCTCGGACACCCCCCAGCCCTCCCCTGCAAGCGGGGGGAGCAATATCTCGCAAGCATTAATCAATACCGACGCATAGCAGCAATCTCATCCTGCCGCCGCTGCAAAAACCTTCGCACCGCCGGATCGCGCGCAAGACCAATCGCCATGTCGTAAGCATGCAACGCCTCGCGATCATCGCCCATGCGCGCAAACAACGCCGCGCGCGCAGCCCAATACGGCTGATACTCAGCGAGCCGTTTATCGCTAGACAGCTCACTGATCACGGCAATCGCCGCCTCGACGCCCTCCACTTCCGCGATGGCCAGCGCGCGATTGAGCGCCACAACGGGAGAACCCGTCAGCGCATACAGCGCGTCATAGAGCTGCACCTCCGGCATCCAATTGCTACGACCAGATCGGCGACGTTCGATATGCGCCGATTGCAGCGCCGCTTCGAGCTGATAGCGGCCTATGCGGCCAAAGCTACTCGCGCGCTGCAGCAGCACTTCGGCTTCATCGATCATGACCGTATCCCACAACCCCATGTTTTGCTCGGCGAATGGCACATATTCGCCTTGCGCGTTGCGGCGCGCGCGCCGGCGCGCTTCGGCGTACAACATGCCGGCGAGCAGGCCATGGGTTTCCGGCTCTTCCGGCAGCAGTTCCGTCAGCAAGCGGGCGAGGAAGATGGCCTCTTCGACCAGATCACGGCGCAGCAGATCGGCATCGCCCGGATCACTCCATCCCTCCGCATAAGCGGCATAGACCGCAGCAAGCACGCCATCCAGTCGTTCCGCCCATGCTTCACGTTCGGGAATGGCGAAGGGAATGCCCGCCTCGCGGATTTTCTGTTTCGCGCGCCCAAGCCGTTTGCACATCGCCTCGGGCGATACCAGAAAGGCCGAGGCGATGATTTTGGCATCCAGGCCCAGCACCGTCTGCAGCATCAACGGCGCGCGAATGTTCACCTCGATGGCTGGATGCGCGCAGGCAAACAGCAGGGCAAGGCGGCGATCGGGAAAATTTTCCTCGTCGTCCGTCTCCATGCATTCGGCCTGCATCTCGGCCATCGTCTGCAATTGCACCGCAGCAGCCTCACCGCTGCTCCGACGTCGTACGCCATCGATACCTTTGCGGCGCGCGACCGTCATCAGCCAGGACTCCGGATTATCCGGGCATCCATGCACTGGCCAATCCGCCAGCGCGGCGGCGAAGGCTTCGGCCAAGGCGTCCTCTGCCGCCGACACGTCATGCATGTCGGCGGCGAGATAGGCGAGCAACTTGCCGTAGCTGTGGCGAGCTATACCGCTGGCAACGGCTTGCGCGGGTAATGCATCGTTCACGCCGCGGTAGCAGTGGCCGAAGCCACATCCGAAGTCGCTCCCGGCACAGGCCAGACCGGCCGCACTTCAACCGTGCCGTGGCTGGCGGTAGGACAGCGCGCAGCCCAGCTGAGCGCCGCATCGAGATCGGGTGCTTCGATCAGGTAATAGCCGGCGAGCTGTTCTTTGGAATCGGCGTACGGCCCATCCAATACCTGCGATTTGCCATCGACCAGGCGCACCGTCGTGGCCGTATTCGTGTTCTGCAGCCGGTTGGAGCCCACCCACACGCCAGCTTCCTTCAAGGCTTCTGTGTAAGCGCGGTAAGCCGCTACGCCGCGTTCCTGCTCCACGCTGGACATGCGGCCCCAGGCGTTCTGGTCGGCAAAGAGGATAAATAGATATTGCATAAGAATTCTCCGTGAGGTCGAGACGGGCACCATGCGCCGCCCACTTCGATGACGCACGAACTGCGGCGAATCGGACATCCGCCTCCACGAGCATAGCCACTCCGCCAGTGGCTGGCATAAAAGAGCAACCTATTGGTTGCATGACATGCCAGGTACGACTAATATGCAACCAGGAGGTTGCCCATGAACACATCGACTGATCGCATCGAACGACATATCCACATCAAGGCTCCGCGCTCGAAAGTTTGGGGCGCACTGGCGGACGCCGAATCCTTCGGCGAATGGTTCGGCGTAGCGCTGAAAGGCAAGCGCTTCGTCGCTGGCGAACCGTGCGCAGGCAACATCACTTATCCGGGCTATGAACATCTGGTCTGGAACGTGGTGGTGGTGCGCGTCGAGCCGGAACGCCTGCTGTCGTTTCGCTGGCATCCCTACGCTGTCGACCCCAATGTGGACTATTCGCAGGAAGCCACCACGCTGGTGACGTTCGAACTGGAAGAAACCGCCGACGGCACGCTGCTGCGCCTGGTGGAATCGGGTTTCGACCAGATTCCTCTGCATCGTCGCGCGGAAGCCTTCCGCATGAACAGCGGTGGCTGGGACATGCAGATGAAGAACATCGACGCCTATGTCGCCACGCGCTAATTCCACCCGCGGCGCCGGCACGAAATATCCGCTGCTGCGCAAAGCTGTGCCAGTGTTCGCAGCGTTGGGCGACGAAACGCGCCTGCGCCTGATCGCCCTGCTCTGCGCTGGCGGCGCACTTTCCATCGCCCAACTCACCGCCGATACCGACATCACGCGGCAAGCCGTCACCAAGCATCTGCACGTGTTGGCCGATGCGGGATTGGTGCGCGACGTCCGGCAGGGGCGAGAACGCTTGTGGGAGTTCGAACCCTCGCGATTGGATGAAGCAAGGCGTTCGCTGGATGCGATTGCGGAGCAGTGGGATCAGGCGTTGCTGCGGTTGAAGGCAACGTTGGAAGATTAGCTTCCTCCATCGAAACGCTCATCATTCCAGCGCAGTACGCATCAATCACTACAGGCCCCGCTCTACCGCTTCCACGTGCCTCCGCGGCCGATGCGCCGGCCGCACCCTGGCATGGCGGCCGAACGCAGCCTCCACCCACATCTGGAAGACCGGTGAGCCGAGCGCGCGCTGCTGCTGTACGTAGGCGCGGATGTCCCGCAGTACATCTGGATCAATATCCAGCTTGAACAACTCGCGATACCCATGCGCGCGCTGCTCCGATGTATGGCCCAGCGCCAGATACTGTGCGTGAGGCACGACCGCGGGATCCGCTGCACCCAGCGCATTGCAGCTGTAACTCGACCACGGATAGGACAATGGCTCCGACACCCATCCGACGCGCACCGGATTCAACTCGATATAGCGCTGACACGTGAGCACGTAATCGGCACCGATCAGGCAGGATTTGTAGCGCCCTTCCCACAACGTGCCCGAACGTCGATACATAGTGTTGTAGTAGCTTACGTAGTTGCGGCCAATCGCCTGCATCATGCTCGCGAGCGAGCCCACACGCGCTGGCGTCACCAGCAGGTGCACGTGATTGCGCATCAGCACATAGGCATGCACATTGCACTCGCAGCGCCGGCTGGCATGCAGCAGTTGCGCGAGATAACAACGGCAATCGGCCGGTGTGCGGAAACATTCCTCGCCATCATGCCC
The DNA here is from genome assembly GCF_030160295.1 of Dyella acidisoli. Lineage (GTDB taxonomy): Bacteria > Pseudomonadota > Gammaproteobacteria > Xanthomonadales > Rhodanobacteraceae > Dyella_B > Dyella_B acidisoli. The sequence goes on along the minus strand of NZ_BSOB01000053.1, from coordinate 87,463 downwards.
GCGCTGAATGATGTGCTGCGGCACATGGGCAAGATCGAACCTTGGTGATCGTGGCATCGTGTAGCCTCCATGCGGCGATGCGTGGTTCGGTGGATTTTTATTGAAGATGCCGCCCTGTTGATTCCAGACCGTGTCACGCCTAACGTCGCGTCATGCTGCGAATCTGCGTGAATCGAAATCGAGTAGCTGCCTGTTCCCTGCTCCCGGAGCAAGCCATCGTGAGAACTGCAAAAACAAGCGTATATCCCGGGGTGGTTCAAAAAACGTGATGGAAGCCCGCTTGCGCTGTACTTAGCTGACTTTCCCTACCGGGCAGTGCTTAAGGGGGACGGATTGAAATAACAGGGACAGGCCTGTCAAAAATTGGTGCAGGCGTGCAGCGCCTCGGTAATATCCCGATCAGCACGGGAGACCGGGATCGAGACCACGCATGCAAAAAGCCATGACAATGGCGCGCCCATGGGCCGGCTGGCTCACCGTCGCGCTCTTCCTGATCTTCGGGTCGCAATGGGTCGGCAGCCACACCCACCCGGCCGCCTTGCTTGGGCTATTCGCCTGGCTGTTCCTGATGATTGTGTGGGTAGCCTTCGGCGTGGTGCACGAAGCGGAAACCCTGGCGGAGATGCTGGGTGAACCGCTGGGTACGTTGGTGCTGACGCTCTCCATCGTCCTGATCGAGGTGGCGCTGATTTCGGCGGCCATGCTCAGTCCAGGAGGCAATGCCACGCTCGCACGCGACACCATGTACGCGGTGCTGATGATCGTGCTCAACGGGGTGGTGGGATTGGGACTGCTGACGGGCGGTATCCGCCATTACGAGCAGTCGTACAACTTGAAAGGCGCGTCGGCCTATTTGTCGGTGATCATTCCACTCACGATCATCGCGCTGATGCTGCCGAACTTCACCACGTCCACACCCGACGGCTCACTGGCACCACCGCAAGCCTTGGCGTTTTCACTGCTCACCATGGCCCTGTATGGGATCTTCCTGTGGTTGCAGACCGGCCGGCATCGCGGCTATTTCGTCGCAACCGATGCGCAGCCGGCCGAGCTACAGGAAGTGGCGCGTCACCGCGAAGTGGCGATCGACAAGAAGAAGTTGCTGCTGCACTTCGGACTGCTGGTGGTGCATATCCTGCCGATCATCATTCTTTCAAAGAGCCTGGCGAAGCTGCTCGACTATGGCATCGCAACCACCGGCGCGCCTAAAGCGCTCGGCGGTGTCGTGATCGCCATGCTGGTGTTCGCCCCGGAAGGCATTTCCGCACTGAATGCGGCACGCACCGATCGACTGACTCGCGCGATCAATCTTTGCCTGGGCTCGGTGGCTTCCACGCTGGGGCTTACCGTGCCTGCCGTGCTCGCCGTCAGCTTGTATACGGGGCAGTCCGTGTTGCTCGGCGTGGCCCCGTCGAGCATGGTGATGCTGATTGCAACACTGGTGCTGAGCGGTATGACGTTCTCCAGCTCACGTACCACCATGCTCGACGGCGCAGTGCATCTTTCGCTGTTCGCGGTGTTCGTCGTACTGATCTTCAGCCCCTGAAAAACAGATAGACCGCGCTATACGGCACGCGAACTTCAGTGCCCGCATGACTGGCATCGCAACCTGTGGCCGGCGCCACGCCGCCTTCCGTGCGCGTGCGGACGATGTACTGCACGCTCGCCATCTCGCCGCTTCCCGTATGCGATTTCGCATGCAACACGATCCACGAGATAGCGCCCGCATCGGGCGATGGCGACGCCTGCACGGGCTCACCCACCACCACGCTGCCATCTTCGGCCTGCCAGCTCGGTCCCGCGAAATGCTTTGCAATCGCGTGCCCTTTCGCATCGCTCAAGCTGGCGTCGGGCGCTTTCAACGTCCATGCATAACCGCCGTTGGCAGCTTTGCAGGTGTAGATCTGCACGCCTTTGGCGAACGCTTCAATGGCTGCAGGCTTCGTAGCCGGCGCTTGCGCATGAGCGGCGCCCGCGACGGCGGCCAGCGCGAAAATCCAATGCACCCGTGTTGTTCGCATGATGTACTCCGTGGCAAGTTGAAGAATCGTCAGGCTGCCCGCCGCAGGAAACGGCGTCAATCGCCTCAGCAAGATTTAAGGACCCTCTGATCTATTCCACGTACCCGGCATGACGTCCAGAAGGCTCGCAGGGTGTGGCCGTCTGTTCAAACCACGCGGCGCAGCCTGCGTGCCTTCTGGACGTCACCCCTCATGGATATCAATGCGTTGGGGCCGCACTGTATGCGCGCAGCACTTCGCCGCAGCGTCTCGACAGACAGCCAGTTTGCCTTCGCCGCTGCGACAAACTGCTGCGCGCATACAGTGCGGTGACGGGTGCGTGGAATAGATCAGAGGGTCCTTAACGGTACTGCCAGCATAGGCGGCCATTGTTTCAAACCGCCCGGGCCTTGAATAAACCTGCACGGGATTTGTCATACACTCCGGTGCGCAGTACTTGGCCGCGACGTGCCAGAGCTGTCGGTCACGGCCACCTCGGCAATGTCCACCTTCGCAAGCATCCGAAGCTGGCCCGATGCATGCGACAACCGTTGCATAGTGAGGAGGGTAGGTAGATGACTCGCACCTCTCGCAATCCGTTGTATCGACGACTGGCCGTTGCATCGGCCGCTACGTCGCTCGCCATCCTGGTAGCAGCCTCGCCCTCGGTGGCACAGGCGCAACGCCATGACTATGGTTACCGGCGGCCCGTTCCCCATCGCCCATATCGGCCTGAACCACCACGCCGCGGCAACGATAGCGGCGCGCTCATCGCCGGTGCATTGCTGGGCGTGGTGGCTGGTGCGGTGATTGCCAATTCCACGGCCAACGCAGCCGCACCGCCGCCCGGCGCGGTGGTCTATACGCAGGCGCCGCCTCCGCCGCCACCCGGGGTGGTTTATTACCAGAACAACTATCCGCCCCCACCGCCGCCGCCCGGCTATTGATGCCAACGCTTTCCAGGCTGTCGTCGATCCGTACTCATGAATCGGAGCTTCCTGTCATGAAAAACGCCATTCGCAAGACTGCCCTACCGCTCGCCCTGTCGTTTGCCCTGCTGGCAGGCGGCGCGCTGGCACAAAGCACAATGCCAGCTTCATCCACATCATCGTCTTCCGCCGCAGCGAGTGCGGCGAAAACACACGCGGAAAAACGTGCAGACATGGTGGAGCAGCAGATCAACGATCTGCACGAACAGCTGCAGATCACGGACGCCCAATCGAGCCAGTGGAATGCCTACACCGGCGTGATGCGCAACAACGCGAGCAGAGCCTCCGAAGCCTTCCAGCAACGCTCGCAGAAGATGCCGACGATGAATGCCGACGAGGTGATGAAATCGTACGCACAACTGGCGCAGATGCATGCCGAGGACATGCAGAAGCTGTCATCGGCGTGGAGCGACCTGTATGCCGTGCTATCGCCCGAGCAAAAGCAAACGGCCGATGCGCTGTTCCAGCACAAGGCGCTGAAACCGCATCACGGCATGGAGCATAAAAAGGCTGCTAAGCCGGCAAGTGCTTCGTCTTCTACCACTGCGTCCGGCACTTGACCGCCGACGCCGCGAACGCCGAAGAACTCGCGCAGAAGCCTCAACTCGTCGTCCCGGCGAAGGCCGGGACCCAGCGACTTGTGGATCGTCAAAGTCACTGGGCCCCGGCCTTCGCCGGGGTGACGAGAACGCGGTAAGTCGTCACAGCCCGGCGCGCACTCCTGCCCCCGAGACACAACGCTGCAGCTCTATCCGGCTGCCACACGCAGCGCTAAGCTGGGCTCGCCCGGTTCCCCCTCAGTCTGCCGGGTGCACATCGATATCAACACGCCCGCTTAGGAGGAAGACATGGCTTTCTCTGCTCGTGTATCTCGTGACGTGATGGCCAGCATCAACGTCACACCGCTGGTCGACGTACTGCTGGTGTTGCTGATCATCTTCATGATCAGTTCGCCGGTCATCACCCACAAAGCCGGCATGGATCTGCCGCAAGCTTCGAAGACGTTTACCGAACCATCCACACCCATCCATCTGGCTATCCACGCAGATGGCGCGATGTACTGGAACGACACGCCCGTCAGCCAAGATCAGCTCAACATGCAGCTGAGCATTGCTGCGGCTCAAAGCAACCCGCCGGCATTGGAAATCGATGCAGCGGATGGCGTGGCTTATCAGGCGGTGGCGCAAGTGCTGGCTGATGCCAAGGCACAAGGGCTGGCCAAGATCGATATGCTCGGCGCGCGCTAGCGCCATATTCCAACGGCGTACAAAACAAGCCCCTCTCCCTCCGGGAGAGGGGTTGGGGTGAGGGTGCGATCAGCGCGCGATCACAACGACTTGTACGACAAGTTGGCATTACGCTTCGCCCGAACCCTCACCCGCCTCTCGGCACCCCCGATCGAGTCGGGGGCAGGCTCCTCTCCCAGAGGGAGAGGGACTCACTCAGGAGTTTTTTTGGCAGAAGGACAGCCAGCTCCCAGCTATATAATGCACACATGCAAAACCGCATCGCTTCGCCCGTCTCCGCGCTGTTCGACGCTCTCACGCGCGACGGCTTCTCCTTCGTCACTGCGGATGTCATGCAGCCGCTGTTGCAAGCATCAGGCGAACTCTCCGACTGGGATGCGTTTACCGAAAGCTGGAACCACCTGGGCCCCGATCCTTATCTTGCGGCCACCGGAAGGTTGCGTCGCCGCCGTCATGCCACCTACGCCGCCACGCCGCGCAATGACGTGGAACTCATGCCACATCAGCCGCATTATCAATCGCTGCAATACAACCAGTTGCAGGGCGACATCAAACGCTGGTTCGATCCCATCGATGTGTCCGTGGCAAACAGCGCAAGCCTGCGCACCATCCTCGCGTTCTGCAACGACTTCTTCAGCTCGCTGACCCCTGCCGTCGCGCAATGGCAGGTCGAAGTGCATCAGTTCCGCATCGAGGCAAGCGCCGGCGCGGCCGGTGAGCCTACGCCGGAAGGGAGTCATCGCGATGGCGTGGATTTCGTGCTGGTATTGCTGATTGACCGCCACAACATCGCCAGCGGCACCACCACCATCCACACGCCGGATCGCAAACCGCTGGGCGATTTCACCCTTACCCATCCGTTTGATGCAGCGCTGATCCATGATCCACGCGTGTTTCATGGCGTGACGCCGGTAACGCCGCTTGATCCTTCCGAACCAGCCCATCGGGACGTGCTGGTCGTGACATTTCGCGCCATATCCTGACGCACGCCATCCCAGGCCGAAGGCGGGTTTTGCATGACTTCCCACATAGTTGCCAAAAGCAACTATACGGATTTAGAGTCGGTCGTCATGAACACCACACAGACGCAAGCAGAGCTCGCTCGGCAGATTGCCGAGATACGTGAATTCAACCGTTTCTACACAGCCCGCCTCGGCGTGATGAGCCGGCGATACCTGGACGGCGAATTCGGTCTTGCGGAAGCACGCATCCTGTACGAGGTAAGCGCGCAGCCGAAGGTGACGGCATCCACGCTGCAGGAAACACTTGAGCTTGATGCTGGTTACATGAGCCGGCTGCTGTCGGGATTGATCCGCCGCAAACTCATACGCCGCGTAACGTCCGATACGGACGCACGCGAAAAACCGCTGATGCTCACCGCTACCGGCGAGAAGGCCGTCGCGCGCCTAAACGAACAATCCATGGCACACATCCGCGGCCTGCTTGCCCACTTGAGCGCGGCCGATCGCGAAACCATGGCGGCGGCGCTGGCCGGTGTCCGCAAGCTTCTTGAAGGCCGGCAGTCTTCACCACGCATCGTTCGCCTCACCGACGTTGACGATGATGCGCTCGCCATCCTTGGCGAATACTACGAAGCCGTGCACGTCGTGCAGCGGGACAAACCCGGCAGCATCCAGAAGCTCATCGACACACCCGCCTCGGGAATATGGCTGGCCTATCTAGGCGACGAGGTGGTGGGATGCGTCGTGTTGCGCAAGCTGACCCACCTGCGGCGTGCCAGTGAATGCAAGCGCCTGTACGTGAAGCCTGCCGCGCGCGGTAAACACATCGCCGACAAGCTACTCGACGCCCAGGAAACCTTTGCCCGCAGCCAGGGCGTCGAATGGATCTATCTCGACAGCTACGACGATCTGAAAGCCGCCATCACGCTGTATGAAAGGCGCGGTTACGAACGTTGCGAGCGCTATAACGACAATCCTCAGGCAACCGTATTCATGCGCAAGCACCTGGGTGGGTAGGTTGGGGCAAAACCGAATAGCACGTACTTAAGCCCCTCTCCAGGAGGGAGAGGGATTCACTTAGGTATCTTGTGGCGAGCCTCAAGTATCCGGCAGTGGAAGCAAATAGCTGCTTGTTGGCAGCAACTGCTGCACGAAGATGGCGGCCTTGAAAGGACACCACTATGAATGGTTGCGACTCGCCTTCCACGCCGCAACACGTTCCTTGATATACCGATCGTAGTCGTAATCGGTCTCCAACCGCGGCGGCAGCCGATGCGTGTCACCTTCTGCATCGGGCACCGGCAAGCTCGAAACGAGATCCGCATACACTTCTTGCAGATGCGAAGGTTTGTTGGCGGAAGGGTTCGTACCTTTCGATGCCGGCACCGCCACACCCGTCAACGGATCATCGGTACGTGGCGTGCTGAGGCTTAGCACTGCACTCACATCGGGAGCCGCCGCATCGCGCGCAGTCAAAGCGGACAGCCCCCACCGCTGCTGGACGGTTTTCAAAATCGAAGTGTGATCGAACGGCGTGGCACCGGATGTGCGAAACACGGTACCTGTCGGAATCAGCGGTGAAATCAGCAGTGTCGGTACACGCGGACCAAAGCGCTTGAAATCGAAGCCGTATTCGCCGGCGGAATTATCAGGCGGCACCGCGTTCGTCGGTGGCGGCACGTGGTCATAACAGCCACCGTGCTCATCGTAGGTGATGATCAACAGAGTCTGGTTCCACTGTGGGCTGTTGCGCAACGCGTAATACAAGTCGTGGATGTACTGCTCGCCCAACGCGACATCGTAATTGGGATGTTGGCTGTTGCCCTTTGAACCCCAGCTTGGCTCCAGGAACGCATACGACGGCAGCGAACCATTCGCCGCATCGGCCTGGAAGTCCTTGAACAGACCAAAGTAGGTGTCCGGCAGATTGGTGATATCGCTGAACGAGTGGCGTGTAAGCGGATCGGCATCGTAACCGTAGATCTTCCAGCTGATGTTCTGCTTGGTCAGCGCCCCATAGATCGTCGGCGCGGTGAAGCTCTTGGTCTTGTCATCCATGTGTCCTTGCGAGGTTGCCGCATGGAGGAAGGCGCGATTGGGCAAGGTTTCGGTGGGCGCCGAGCAATACCATTGATCGCACACAGCAAAACCGCGCGCCAACGCGGACAACACCGGCAAGGTTTCCGGCGTGTGCATGCCCATGATGTCGTTGGCCGTGGTGCCGGGCAGGATCGAATAGCTTTTGTTCTTCGATTCCCAGGCCAAGGTGGCCGCGAAATTGGTGACAAATCCCTGGTTTTTCGCGGCCGGCGGCGTCGGCGCAGTGTTGCTGCCGAACAACTGTGCATTAGTGGCTGCGTAGCCCTCGCCAGGATCGGCGCCAGGCATGTAATACGTGCTGGTGGTGCCCGCTTGAATCTTGAATACGGTAACGGGATTGCCGCCAACGCCGCCCAGATTCGATTCTTTGCCGGTCAAACCTTCGTACGGTTGCCCTGCCGGCGAAACATTATTTGCATCGGCATACAGAAACCCGAGCATGTGATCGAAGGAGCGATTCTCCAGCATCAGTACAACGATGTGGTTGATCGCGGACAGCGCGTTGCCGGATGTCGCCATGACGTGCAGCCTCGTGTGTGAAGGGAACGTCATTGCGCGATGTGCGCGAATGACCGCTGTACCTTAGTGAATCGCGATGACAGTTTTCCGCGACTCGGACCAACGATTCAGGCGTTATCCATGAAAGATGCGCTGATCCCCGGCGCAAGGACGTTCGTCAACCATGCCATGAACACCTGCACGCGCGCCGATACGTTGCGCCGCTGCGCATACAACAACGATACCGGCATCGGCTCCGCCTGGTATTGCGGCAGCACTTCCACCAGACGCCCAGCGGTAAGCAGAGGCTGCATACCCACGCGCGGCGCCTGGATGATGCCTAGCCCAGCCAGGCATCCGCTTTCGTACGCTTCGATGCTGTTGACGGTAAGCACGCCCAGCATCGGCACATAGCGGCACTCCGTGCCTTCCATATATTCGAAGCCGGGCGGACGTTGGCCAAGCGTGCCAACGTAGTGGATCAACGTGTGATGCGCGAGATCTGCGAGCGTTTGCGGCGCACCGTATTCCTGCAGATAAGCAGGGCTGGCGCAGTTGACGATGCGGTACTGCCCCAGCGGCCGCACGATCAGGTTGGAATCGGCCAATGTGCCAACGCGCACCACGCAATCGAAACCTTCCGCCACCACGTCCACACGGCGATCGGTGCAGCTCATTTCCACCTGGATCTGAGGATGCTCGCGCAGAAACTGCGGCAGCTGCGCAATGACGCGCTTGGCCACACTGCTGTTCATGTCCACACGCAGGCGGCCGCTCAAGGCCTGCGGCGCCTGTTGGAACATGGCGTTCAACTCGTCCAGGTCCGCCAGCACATCTTTGCAGCGTTCGTAGAAACGCTGGCCGTCGTGCGTCAATTGCACCCGGCGCGTGGTTCGATGCAATAGTTGCGTACCAAGCTGTGCTTCCAGATGTTGTACGGCGGTGGAGGCACTGGCCTTGGGCAATCCCAGGCTGTCGGCCGCCCGGGTGAAACTGGCCAGCTCTGCCACCCGCACGAAGACGTGCATCGCCTCGATCCGGTTCATCGCCCGCTCCCTTGACCGATTGTTCGCGTATTCCGAACACAGCACTCATGATCGGACGATTTATGCGCAGAGTACAGATCAATATCCTGATCGCCGTCGGTTCCTTTCACCTTGTAGCGAGGACACATCCATGAGCAGCACGAACACCCCGATCGCCCTGATCACAGGCGGCAGCCGCGGCCTTGGCAAGAGCATGGCGCTGAAGCTCGCCGAACACGGCACTGACGTGGTGCTGACGTATCGTTCCAATCGGGCCGAGGCGGAAGCCGTGGTCGATGCGATCAAGCAACAAGGTCGCCGCGCCGTCGCCCTGCCGCTGGACGTGGGCAAGGCCAGCAGCTTTGCCGCCTTCGCCGAGCAGTTGCACGAAGCGCTCAAGCAACACTGGCAGCGCGATCGTTTCGATTACCTGGTCAACAACGCCGGCATCGGCGTACACGCCGACTTCGCCGAAACCACGGAGGCGCAATTCGACGAACTGGTGAACGTTCACTTCAAAGGCGCGTTCTTCCTTACTCAAACCTTGCTGCCATTGATCGCCGATGGCGGACGCATCGTCAACGTCTCCAGCGGCTTGGCCCGCTTCGCACTGCCTGGCTATTCGGCTTATGCGGCGATGAAAGGCGCGATCGAAGTGCTTACGCGTTACCTCGCCAAGGAACTGGGCTCACGCGGCATCGCGGTGAACACGCTGGCGCCCGGCGCCATTGAAACCGACTTCGGTGGCGGCGTGGTGCGCGACAACAAGGATGTGAATGCCTTCGTCGCTTCACAGACAGCGCTAGGCCGCGTGGGCTTGCCGGATGACATCGGTGGCGCAGTGGCAATGTTGCTGTCGAAGGAAAGCGGCTGGATTAATGGACAGCGCATCGAAGCATCAGGCGGGATGTTTATCTAAGCGTGATGCCACTCCTTTCACTGTTTCGCCATCGACATGTACACAAATGCTAGGAACGGCTCCCTCCCCTGCTTGCAGGGGAGGGTTGGGGCGGGGTGAGTACTTGCCTGAAGCTTTCCCGCAAGGGCTTACCCCCTCCTCCCCCTGCAAGCAGGGGGAGGAGTTGGCTTGAGGCTGCGTTTTACGAATTCGGAAGTTGCGTAGATATCTGTGCCCTGGAGAGACAACTCGTTTTCGTGATTATGTAGTTCAAGACGAAACACAACTCCCACTTTTGGGAGGGCCACAAAAATCCCAATCGGTGTACCTTTCTCTTCTCACATCGAGAGGGAAGCAGCCGTGGTCAGCTACACCCCCGCGCATACCGTTCCAAGCCGCGAGCAGGCGCTGCATGCGCTATACGAAGCAGCAGAACTCGAACACTGTTTGATGTGCACCTATCTGTACGCAGCGTTCTCGCTGAAGACGTCGGTGAACGAAGGCATCACGCAAGAGCAACTCGAAGCGGTCACGCGCTGGAAACGCAGCATCCTGCAAGTGGCCATCGAGGAGATGGGCCATCTGATGTCGGTGTGGAACATCACCGTGGCGCTGGGTGGCGCGCCACGCCTCGGGCGCTCGAACTTTCCGCTCGACCCGGGTTATCTGCCTGCCGGTGTGGTGGTGAAGCTGGCGCCGTTCAACATGGCGACGCTGCAGCACTTCATCTACCTGGAGCGTCCGGCCGACTCTACCGAACCGGATGGCGAAGGCTTCGAGCCCGAGCGCCACTTCGTGCGCGGGGCAAACGGCCCGCGCCTTACGCCGATGGGCATCAACTACGAGACGGTGGGCGAGTTTTATCAAACCTTGGGTAATGGCCTGCGCGGCATGGTCGAAAAGCATGGCGAAGCCGGTGCCATGTGCGGCAACCCTGCCCTGCAGTTATCCAAAGCAGAGGTATCGCTGCCCGGCGCGAACAAAGTCATCTGTCTGAAGACAGCGTTGGCCGCGTTCGAATCCATCATTACCCAGGGCGAAGGTGCACAGGAAAATACCGAGAATTCGCATTACCAGCGTTTCGCGGCGATCCGCTCGGAATATCAGGCTTTGCTCGCTGCCGATGCTTCATTCAAGCCAGCCTTCCCTGCCGCCACCAATCCGGTGCTGCGCCGTCCACCGCGTCCCGAGGGGCGCGTGTGGCTGGAAAATGAAGATGCCATCGCTGCCGTCGACCTGGCCAATGCCGCCTACGGTTTGATGCAGCGCCTGCTTGCCTACACGTATGCAGTGCCAGCGCCCGATCCGGACAAATGCCTGTCGCTCGATCTCGGCATTGGCTTGATGCGTGCGTTGGCACCGTTGGCCGAGCGCGCGGCGCGACTTCCAGCAGGGCCGTCGAATCCGGACTGTCATGCGGGCGTCACCTTCATCACCTTGCGTGACACATCCCCCTTACCGCCTGGCCCCAGCGCACGCCGCTTTTTCCTTGAGCGTTTTCAGCAATTGACGGAAGCGGCCGAACGCCTGACCGCAACGGGTGATCCGCGCACTATCGCCGCGGCATCGGTGTTCAAACATCTTGCGCAACAGGCCGAGCAAGGCTTCGACCTTTCCCGCCCTGCACCGTCGGCTGTTGCGTCGACGCCTGCACCTGCTGCTGCACCGGCTCCAGCTGCACCCGCTTCGACCGTGGAGGATGGTATCGAACAGGTCGAGGGCGAAAAGCTCACGCTGCGCTTCGAAGCCAAGCGCTGCATCCATGCGCGCTTCTGCGTAACCGGTGCGCCGAAGGTGTTTCTTGCGAACGTGCAAGGGCCATGGCTCTATCCCGATGCGATGGATGCGGAAAGGCTGGTGGATATCGCACATGCCTGCCCTTCCGGCGCCATCCAGTACAAACGCCGCGACGGGCGACCCGACGAATCTGCTCCACCCGTCAATCTCGCGGCAGTGCGTGAGGCGGGGCCTTATGCATTTCGTGGCGATCTGCGCCTTGGCGGCAAGCCCGCCGGTTTTCGCGCCACGCTGTGCCGTTGCGGTGCGTCGAAGAACAAACCGTTCTGCGATGGCTCGCATCACGATGTGGGATTCAACGCCAGCGGCGAGCCCCCGACGGGCACGTCGAACGAGGAGTTGACCGCACGCGATGGGCCGCTGCAGATCGATCCGCAAATGAACGGCCCGCTGCGTGTGCGCGGCAATCTGGAAATCATCAGCGGCACCGGCCGCATGGTGGCGCGCGTCACCAGCGCCTACCTGTGCCGCTGCGGGCATAGCCAGAACAAGCCGTTCTGCGATGGCAGCCACGCGAAAGTGGGGTTCACTGCCGACGGGGCGTGATCACTCTTCGTCCTTCTGGCGCTGATTGTCTTCGCCGGTGTCGTTCAACGCGTCACCGGCAGCGTTGGTGTCTTCCAGGCGTTGCGGCGGCCCGCGTTTTTTGTGCGGATCGTACGGCGCTTCGGCTTGTTTCGGCTTGATGTCGTGGGAATCGTTGCGTCCGGTAGGCATGGTGCACCTCCCTCGGATGGGGACGGACAGCTTCACTATGCGACGTGGATGACGAATATCCGGTACTGGAAGCGTTAAAGGACCGTGTGTCTTCAGCTCCACGTGCGGTTGCTCCCTCTCTCCTCGGGGGAGACCTGATTGGTGTCTCGCCTCAGCTGGGTGTGTCGTGGCGTTGGGGCATTGCCTGCGGCGCTTTCGGAGCTTTCGGACCCTAAAGA
>NZ_BSOB01000053.1:0-75002 GCF_030160295.1 Dyella acidisoli | reverse complement strand
AGCGGGAGCGTTGAACCATGGGCGATCAACCACCTATCTAGCCAGAAACGTTCAGGCTTTTACCTTACCCATGCCGCGAGCTTCTCAGGCCATTTCTTTGGGTTACTTTTCTTTGGGCCAGCAAAGAAAAGTGACCCGGTCGCTTCGCGACCGGAAGCGCCGCAGGCAATGGCAGCACTCACGACATGCCCAGCTCAGGCGAGACGCTAACCAGCCCCCAGAGAGAGGGACCAAGAGCGACGACGCAACCTTTCACTCGCTCCCCCGCACTCACGCGCACAAGTCCTGCTTTATCCGTGCACTACGGACGAGGCAGACCGGGGTTCGGGGATAGGAAGCATGACGTCGACACAAACGAACGAAACCAAACCGGCGCGCCCAAGAAAAATCGTGTTGCTCCACTGGCTTACCGTGCTGTGCGTGATCTTCGCGGCGGGCCTGATACTGCTGCGGGATGAAGTGGTCAGCGGCCGCGTGCTGAAGCAATGGCTGCTGGAAGGCCACCGGCATTTTGGCCTGTTCGTGTTGGTGCTGTTCTTCGTCCGCATCGTGATCCGCATCAGGACCGGAAAACTGCCACCTACCGGCAACATGCCGAAAGCCGTCCGTGCGGTGGCTGCGCTGACGCACATCGCTTTGTATGGCTTGATGCTCGCCCTGCCCATGCTCGGCTGGGCCTTGAGCAATGCGCAGGATCGGCCGGTGCACCTGTTCGGCCTGACGCTGCCGACGCTGGTGGGTGCGGATGAGGATCTCGCCGATTCGCTGCAAACCTGGCACATCGACGCCGCCTGGACGCTGCTTGCACTGGTGCTTTTGCATACCGGCGCAGCGCTCTGGCACCACTTTGTTGTACGCGATGACGTGCTGCGCGCGATGTTGCCAAGTCGTCAAAACCGACTCACCACCAACGACTAAAAAAAGGAGATTTCATGTCCACTTTTCTGCACAACCGCGCGCCGAGCCGGCCCGGGAAGCAGCTTTGGTGGTATGGCCTGGCTGCGCTTCCTCTGTTTGCCTGCACCACGGCGCAAGCAGTTCCCGCCTATGCCCGGCAAACCGGTTCGGCCTGTGCCGACTGCCATGCCGGTTCGTATGGGCCAGGGCTGACGCCTTACGGCATGCGCTTCAAGATGAATGGCTATACCGACACCGACGGCAAAGGCACCAAGATTCCGGCGGCCGTGCAGATCAACGGCACGCGTACCGTGCCAGCCACCGGTAAAAGCAGCAACCTGTTGAGTTCGGCCGATATCTATCTGGCTGGACGCGTTTCGGATCAGGTGGGCGGCTTCGTCAAGGTGTCGATCAACAACAATGGCCAGGACAAGTTCAATACACAGTTGAGCGATGTGGATCTGCGCTTTGTTGCCAAGGATCTCAAGCTCGGCGGCAAGGAAGCGCTGGTCGGCGTCAGCGTCAACAACGATCCGGGTTTCAACGATCCGATCAATGCACTGCCGGCGTCTATGCAAAACGGTCCGCCAACCGTATCCGGCAGCTTGCTCAATCCTTCCAGCTCCAACACGCTGGCTCATCGCGTGATTGGTGCCAGCGTCTATGCGTTGTACGACAAGAACTGGTACGGCGAACTAGGCACGTACAACTCGCTGCCGACCTCGATGCAATACGACTTGGGTTATTCCCTCGGCGGTGATCCGGGCAAGCTCAGCAACACCGTGTATGGGCGCTTTGCATACATGAAGGAGCTGAAGCGCCCGCATCAGTTCTTCTCGGCCGGCCTGGTCGGGTTGACCACCGATCGCCAACTGCCGCGCAGCGGTCCAAGCGAGCATCTCACCGATCTCGGCTATGACGTGACGTACCAGTTTCTGGGCAATCGCGAAAACATCATCCAGTTTGCCTATGTGAACATCATGGAGCGACGCCGTTATGCCACGACACCGGCTGGATCATTACCCGGACTGTTTGCGCTACCGCGTGGCGTGGTGCACGACCAGACGGCCCAGCTCACCTACGTCTTCAAGCAAACTTACGGCGTGATCATTGCGCACATGGTCAGCACCGGCACCCACGATATCGTGCGCTACGTGCCGTATGGGCAGCCCGAAACCAACAGCAATTCCTTCACTGTGTTCTGGACACCGTTCGGCAAGGACGACTCGTTTACCTCCATCGCCAACTTGCGACTGGCTGCCGAATGGTTCCGCTTCAACAAGTTCAATGGCAGCAGCACCAACATCTTTGGTGTGCCTGCAAACGGTACGGGGACCAACGCGAGAGATTTCAATGCGTTCCTGCTTTTTGCCAGCGTGGCGTTCTAGCGCCATGACGCTTGCGATCTGCACGCAAACAGGTCCCATCCCCTGCGTGCCGTTTTTCATCCCCTCTCCCCCGTGGAGGAGAGGGGCTTTTTCTTCGACCTAATAAACATGCACGAACAGGAGTCAGCGAGTGATCGAATCAGCTTTGCGCCGGTGTTTGCGCGGCACGGCGATGGTGGGACTGTTCTTCGGCTGGATGCTGGCATCGCCTTTCGCGCATGCCGGCGACGCTTCATCAGGTGCAGATGTATTCAAATCCGAATGCTCTGAATGTCACAGCCCTAAACAAGGCAAGAACAAGAAAGGCCCCAGCCTTTTCGGCATCGTGGGGCGGCCTGCCGGTACCGCACCGGATTACAACTATTCGGATGCACTCAAACAGGCACGTTGGACCTGGACCACAGACAAGCTGCATTGGTACCTGTCTCAACAGGCCAAGAAAGCCAATCCCGGTACCAAGATGAAATACGACGGCCTGGACGACTCCAAGCAGTTGGATGATCTCGTTACTTACCTAGATACCTTGCATTGATGACATTCCCTTGTCCGAAGGGATCGACTATAAGTCGCTCATGCTGCACGCCCTCCTTTTCGGACAAGGGGTTCGCCCCGCAAAAACGTCATCTTCGCGACAGCGTAAGACTGTCTCGGGAAAGTGTCGCGATTTGCCGCTGTGCTTAGTTGCTTGTTGTTCCGATGAATGCCAAGGCAACCAAGCACTGCTATTGGGGAGCCGCGTAGCGTGACGGCAACCCATTTGCTCCGCAGCCTGCCTTTGGCCGCTTTGTCGGCGGCCCTGTTCACCGCACCCTTGCATGCTCAATCCAACACGCTCAGCGGTGCCGTGGCAGTGAGTTCGCAGCTGATCGATCGCGGCCTGGCTGTTTCACCTGTCACGCCGATACTGCAGGGCAATGTCACGTGGACCTCCGCCTCCGGCTGGATGCTGGGCTTGTCCGCTGCGACCGAAACGCGCTCACCAGGACATGGTTCCGAAGCCATGGCCCAGGTGGCGCACTATTGGTCGCTTACCGATGACTGGCGCATGCAGGCCGGCGTGGTCTATTACGGCTATCCCGGCAATCCCGAGGGGCGGCCGTTCGATCGAGTCGAAACCGGGTTGAACTGGATGTACCGGGACGTGCTGAGTATTGGGCTAGCGGCGATCACGCTTACCCATGGCAGCG
Organism: Dyella acidisoli; assembly: GCF_030160295.1. Classification (GTDB taxonomy): domain Bacteria; phylum Pseudomonadota; class Gammaproteobacteria; order Xanthomonadales; family Rhodanobacteraceae; genus Dyella_B; species Dyella_B acidisoli. The sequence goes on along the minus strand of NZ_BSOB01000053.1, from coordinate 71,530 downwards.
ATCACTCGCCAACAGGTGCGGCGGACGTCGATTTCCACTGGCCGCTGCCGCAAAACTTCGCTGTTTCCGCTGGCCTGGGCGTGGCCCAGCCACTGACCCGCTCGGGCGGTTACTGGGGCTACGTTTCCGGGGGGGCTTACAACTGGTATGCCTACCACCGTTCTGAGCGGATGCGCTCATACTACGGCTATGGCCACGTAGGACTGAGCTGGGGCTATGAGTCATGGCGGGTCGAGTTGGACCGTGTATTTACCGACCCGGACATCCGACGGCAAGGCAGCGCCGCCGCGCCGTGGGTAGCCACCATTTCGTGGGCTTTTTGATTCAGGGACAACCTTTTCGCGTCAAAACGGCACTTAAGGATGCTCTGATCCATTTTGCGTGGGCGTCACCGGCCCTGTCTGTTCGCAGATCACGGGGGCATCGGCGAAGGCAGACTGGCCGTCTGCCGAGACGATGGACCGAAGAGATGCGGACAGACAGGGCCGGCCCGAAGGGGGATGCCCAGAAGGCCCGCAAGCTGTGCCGCGCGATTTGAAAAGACGGCCAGTCTTCCCTGCATCGCGCAACACACCCTGCGGGCCTTCTGGACATCATGCCGCCTACGCAAAATGGATCAGAGCATCCTCAAGCAAATTGACGCCATCCGGTTACCCGACCTATGAACGACGCCGACCATTCCGCAGATGACGCCGACCGCCTGCTGCTGCAGCGCATGTCGACGGGCGATCGTGCCGCGCTGGCAACGCTGTACCGCAGCTATCACGGCCGCTTGTGCCGGTTCCTGTCGCGACTGACACGTCGTCCCGAAGTCATCGAGGAAGTGATCAACGACTGCTTCTGGATCGCCTGGCAGAAAGCCGGCAATTTTCGCGGCGATTCACGCGTTTCCACCTGGATCATGGGCATTGCCTACCGTTGCGGGCTCAAGGCATTACGCCAGCACGGCGAGGAACCCATCGAAGACAGCAACATTCCAGAAGATCGGATACCCGCGACCGATCCCGATGAGGATCGCGAGCTGCGCGATTGGCTGGGCAAAGGACTGGAACGCCTGTCGACGGATCAGCGCGTCGTTGTTCAACTGGTTTACGGTGAAGGCCACACCTTGGACGATGTCGCCACCATCATGCAATGCCCGGTAGGCACGGTGAAGGCGCGACTATTTCATGCGCGAGTAAAACTGCGCAATGTACTTCCTGCCTTGGCTGAGCGTTCGATCACCCAAAAAGAGCAAGCCTAAAGAGCATAGGTGCCATGACGATGTTAGCAAGCTATTTCAGCCAAGATTGTCCGCGCGCATGGGAACTGATGCCGTGGGTTTTGCAGCACAACGCCACCAAGAAACAAAGCGAGTGGCTGGCAAACCATTTGGCGCAATGCGAAGCATGCCGTGCGGAGTTCGCGCAGCAGCAACTTCTGCAGCGAGCCATGTCGCTTCCTGCGGATACCGACGTTGATGCCGAAGCCGGATTGCAACGACTGCTCGGCCGACTCGATACACCTGTCATGGATGAAAAACCGTCACCCAAGCGAGTCGGGGGCTGGCTGACCCGCGCCTTGGCGGCGGCGGTGCTGGTGCAAGCCATCGGCATCGGTGCCCTGGGGCTTAAAATTTGGTCAGGCGGCGAAACCCCTGCCACCTATCGGACACTCAGCCAGGACTCCACGCCGGCTGCGCCAGGCGCTATCCGAGTCGTACCCGATGCGAACATGACATTGGCCGAATGGAATGCGCTGCTGCACTCGCTGCAGTTGCAAGTTGTGGGTGGTCCCAATGAAGTGGGCGCCTACTTGGTCGCTCCTGCCAACGCTACGTCCAAGACGCAAGACACCTTGCAGCAACTGCGCAGCACGCGAGGCGTTCGTCTGGCGGAGCCGGTATCCGGCACGCCATGAAGCACGGCATCTTTGCACTTGTCGCGATGGCCTGCCTGAGCGCGTATGCGTTCTCTCCCATCACGGCCGCTGTGGATAGCCAGATGGATTCTCATCAGAAGGCGACCGTATCTTCCATGGACAGCCAGCGCGACATCGTGCTTGCCGTAGCCAATCCGATCGAACCACCCACCACCCATGCCGGCTCCAGTTTGCTGGGTTATGTACCTGCCGGTTATTACGGTGCCGGCCAGCGGGCAGTTTCCCTATTGAGCGAATTGAAACAGCATTACGGGCTGCACGAACTTGTCGGCTGGCCGATCAAGTCGCTTGGCGTGTATTGCATCGTGGTGGAAACGCCCGCCGGCACGGATCGCGATGCCCTGATCAAGACGCTCGCCAAGGATGAGCGCGTGCAGTTGGCACAGCCGCTGCAGGATTACTCGGTCTATTCCAACATCTCGCCCAAAGATAGCCACCGCTACAACGATCCTTACGTCAATCTGCAACGCGGTTTCGTGGAAACCGATGCCGCGCTCGCACACAACGTCAGCCAAGGCGAAGGCGTGCATATCGCGGTGGTCGACACCGGCGCTGACCTGACTCACCCTGATCTGCAGGGTCGCATCCACGACACGCACGACATGGTCAACGGCGACGAAAAAGCGTTCGATCATGATCATCACGGCACGGAAGTCGCCGGAGTGATTGCTGCGGACGCAGACAATCATCAAGGCATCGTCGGCATCGCGCCCAAGTCGGTGCTCAGCGTCTACAAGGCATGCTGGTACACACCCGCCAATACTGGTGCGCACTGCAATTCGTTTACGCTGGCCAAGGCGCTCGCCGCCATCATCGATACCGACGCGCGCATCGTGAACCTGAGCCTTGGTGGCCCAACCGATCCGCTGCTCGACAAACTGCTAGCGCAATTGCTCAACCAGGGTCGCATCGTGGTCACGGCGCTACCGCCGAACGGAAGCGCGAATGGATTTCCCGACAACACACCCGGTGTGATCGTCGTGCGCGTCAGCGGTCATACCCCAGCTCCGACCGGCGTGGTGAGTGCACCGGGCACCGACATACTCACCACTCAACCGGGTGGCGGCTACGACTTCACGTCGGGCTCGTCCATGTCTGCAGCGCACGTAAGCGGCATCGTTGCCTTGTTGCTGGCTGTTTCTCCGCACTTGGATGCGCAGGCGGTGCACGATCTCCTGCTACGAACCAGCAAAACCTCCAACGGCATGCTGCAAGTGAACGCCGCGGCGGCAGTTGCCTCCGCGCAGGGCGCTCACGCCACTGCCACCCATTGAAACCCCAACATCGGTAAGCGGTAAGCGCATTCATGCGCTGGGGCTGCCCCCCCCCTTTTCACTTGCTACGAGGACCCACGGCAGAAAGTTGCTTAAGCAGCTCTGGCAACGCCGTTTGCACGGTATTCCATACCACATCGAGGTTGATATCGAAGTAACCGTGGGCAATCCGGTTGCGCATACCGCGCATACTGCGCCACGGTACCTCAGAGTGCGCCTGGGTAAATTCGGCGTAGCCATCCATGACCTTCGTCGCGGCTTCCCCAATGATGACCAGACTCATGATGACAGCTTGTTGGGTGCGCTTGTCGGCAAAGAAGTCATCCTTGGATAGTCCTTCAACGAAGCTGCACGCGTCCACCGCAGCTTGCTGTATATGATGGAGATAGTCGACCAGTCGGCTCTCGCTCATACCGGCTGCGCTTCCGCCACCACCTGCGCCCGGAACTTCTGCGGCAAGTCGCCAGGTGTCAGCACATCAACGTGAATACCGAGCAGCGATTCCAATTCATCTTGCAAACCACCCAGGTCGAATAGCGTTGCACCGGGCAGCGCATCCACCAACAGATCAAGATCGCTGCCGTCCCGATCCGTACCATGCAATACCGACCCAAACACGCGCGGGTTCGATGTGCGATGGCGACTTGTCGCTTCACGCACGGCAGCCCGCTTCATGTCGAGCACAACAGACGGTCGCATGGGCACCCTTTCCTAGTTAAGAGTCGGTCAGATGATATGCAATGAAGAAGGAGATTGCATGATCTCTCGGAGCTAAGTCCTCGTAGATTGGGGTAAAAACCCCAACATCGCCATGCGCATCCTTGCGTTGGGGTTTACAGCCCAATCCACGCTACCTCCTGCAGGATCAGGCAAGAACCCACCAACTTATGGCATTCCACAACGGGCCGCGCCGGGGATATTGTGCTGATCTCCCCGCCCCCGACGAGGTCCGCCATGCTCACCCTGAGTATCAACGGCCATGAACACCAGTTCGATGGCCCGCCTGAGATGCCTCTGCTCTGGTACCTGCGCGATACGCTGGGCTACACCGGCACCAAGTTCGGTTGCGGCATGGCCTTGTGCGGTGCGTGCACGGTGCATCTGAACGGCGCAGCAGTGCGTTCCTGCATCACGCCGGTGGTTGCTGCAGTGGGTAAGCAGGTTACGACCATCGAGGGTTTGTCTGCGAACGGCGACCATCCGGTGCAGCGCGCGTGGATGAGCTTGAATGTGGCACAGTGCGGCTACTGTCAGGCCGGCCAGATCATGCAGGCCGCTTCATTGCTGAAGAGCAATCCGCATCCCAGCGATGCCGAGATCGACACGGCGATGTCCGGCAACATCTGCCGTTGCGGCACGTATACGCGTATTCGCGCGGCCATCAAGCTCGCCGCGGGCGAAGGCGGCGTGGCATGAAAAAGAACGATCTGCAGATCTGCAATGAAAGCCGTCGCGCTTTCATGCTCGGCTTCGGTGCCGGCAGTTTGCTGCTGGCCTTCGGCTTGCCCTCGCTCACGCTTGCTGCGACCAAAGCGGATGCCAAGAAGCAATACGGTGGTGAAGGTGCCGAGCATGGTCTGCGTGACGATCCGCACCTGTTCGTCGAGATCGCACCGGATGGCACGGTGACGGTGGTGTGCATCCGCTCGGAAATGGGTCAAGGTGTACGTACCAGCGTGGCGATGGTGGTGGCCGATGAACTTGGCGCCGATTGGTCGCGCGTAAAAGTGCGGCAGGCGCCTGGCGATGAAGTGCGTTACGGCAACCAGGACACCGACGGTTCGCGCAGCCTGCGCGAGAGTTTCGCGGCCTTGCGCCGGGCCGGCGCAGCCGCACGGGTGATGCTGGAGCAGGCTGCTGCTGCGCAATGGGGCGTGGACGTGCAGCAAGTGAAAGCCGGCATCCACGAAGTGGCCGATACCAAGAGCAGACGCACGCTTGGCTTCGGCGAACTCGCCGCCAAGGCTGCCGCTCTGCCCGCTCCCGATCCGGCTACGTTGAAGTTGAAGTCGCCGAATGAATTCCGCTACATCGGCAAAGACAAAACCGGGCTGATCGACGGCCACGACATCGTCACCGGCCGCGCGCATTACGGCATCGATACGCGTCTGGACAGCATGCTGTACGCGGTGATCGCACGCCCACCGGTCTATGGCGACAAACTCGCTTCGTTCGATGGCAGTGCCGCGGAGAAAATGCCCGGCGTGGTGAAGGTGCTTGAAGTACCGTTCACGCCGCCGCCATCCGGTTTCCAACCGCTCGGTGGCGTAGCCGTGATCGCCGAAAACAGCTGGATGGCGATCAAGGCACGCGAGCAATTGAAGCTCAACTGGACCAGTGGACCGAACGCGAACTACGACTCGGTCGCCTATCGCGCACAACTGGAAACGGCCAATCGCAAGCCAGGCCTGGTTGCCCGCAACGATGGCAACATCGAGCAAGCCTCGAACAACGCCGCCAAGCGTGTCACCGCGGACTACTACATTCCGCATCTCGCTCACGCCACCATGGAACCGCCTTGCGCGGTGGCTAATTTCGCGGACAACAAATGCGAAGTGTGGGCATGCACACAGGCACCGCAGGAAATTCGCAACGAGCTGGTCAAAGCGCTGAGCATTCCGGATGCGAATATCACAGTGAACGTCACCCTGCTCGGCGGCGGTTTCGGGCGCAAATCCAAGCCCGATTACGTAGTCGAAGCCGCCCTGCTCTCGCGCGCAACCGGCAAACCGGTAAAGGTGTTGTGGACGCGCGAGGACGACATCGTCAACGACTATTTCCACGCTGTGTCGGCCGAACATCTGGAAGCGTCACTGGATGGTTCCGGCAAAGTCACCGGCTGGTTGCATCGCACCGCGGCACCGTCGATCCAATCCACGTTCATGCCCGACGTCGCGCACGAACAGCCTTTCGAATTGAGCCAGGGCATGATCGACCTGCCGTTCGCCGTGCCCAACGTGCGCATCGAAAATCCCGCTGTGGAAGCGCATACGCGCATCGGCTGGTTCCGCTCGGTGTACAACATCCCGCATGCGTTCGGCGTGCAAAGCTTCGTGGCGGAACTGGCGCACACGGTCGGACGCGATCATCGCGATTTTCTGCTTGAACTGATCGGACCTGATCGCCAGTTCCAGCCCAGCTCGCAAATCGAATTCACCAACTATGGCGAAGATCCGGCGCTCTATCCGATCGACACAAAGCGATTGAAGCGCGTGATCGAAACGGTTACCTCTGCCGCGAACTGGGGCCGCACGCTACCCAAGGGACGCGGCTTGGGGCTGGCAGCGCATAACAGCTTCGTCACCTACACCGCCGTGGCGTGCGAGGTGGAAGTGAGCCCGGATGGCAAGCTGAGCATTCCACGCGTCGACATCGGCATCGACTGCGGCCCGCAAGTGAATCCGGAACGTGTGCGCTCGCAGTTGGAAGGTGCCGTTATCATGGGTATTGGCCTGGCCTTGCATGGCGAGATCACGTTCAAGAACGGCCATGCCGAGCAATCCAACTTCAATGACTTCCTGGTGCTGCGCATGAACGAAGCACCACGCGAAATTCATGTGCACCTGGTTGGTGCGGATGATCATTCGCTGCCAATGGGCGGCGTGGGCGAACCGGGTTTGCCGCCCGTTGCACCAGCGTTGACCAATGCGATTTTCGCGGCGACCGGGCAACGGATTCGCAGTTTGCCGATACGGCAGCAGTTGGCGAAGGCGAAGCAGGTGGCTTGAAGCCACGCTTGCTCCCTCCCCTGCTTGCAGGGAAGGGGTGGGGTTGCACGAGCTTGCCGCACTATTTGAATTCGCTGCGAGGTTGCTTCACCCCACCCCCAACCCTCCCCTACTGCACGTAGGTGAGGGAGCTGATCACGGCAAGCCGGGACCATGTACAACGATGTTGGGGTTTGCACCCCAACCTACGCCTACCACGTTCCACCAAGCGCTTTGATCAACCCGACATCTGCAGCAAACCGTCGCCGCGACAACTCCACCAGCGCACGCGTCTGCGCAAGATTAACGCTCTGCGTTGTCACCACCTCAAGGTAATCCGTAGCGCCATCCTGATAACGGGTCATCGCCAAGTCGGCAGCCTGTGACGAAGCATCCACCGCGCGCTGCTGCGTCGCCGATTCATCCGCCAGCACGTGCAGCGAAGCGAGGTTGTCCTCCACTTCCTGGAATGCACTCAACACGGTTTGCCGATAATCCGCTGCCGCGGCATCACGCGTCGCTTCGGCAGCAGACAATTGCGCATGGCGACGGCCACCATCGAACAAGGTGCCGATCAGCGCCGGACCGATTGCCCAGAAACGGCTGGGCAACGTCGCCAATTGGGCGAAGTGCGAGGCTTCCAGACCACCCGTTGCGGAAAGCACCAGGTCGGGAAAGAACGCCGACGTCGCTTCGCCAACGTCGGCATTGGCAGCAGCAACACGGCGTTCCGCGGCGGCGATATCGGGACGGCGTTGTAGCAGTGTAGAAGGCACCCCAACGGGAATCGTCGGCAACGGCAAAGCTTTATCCATCGGCGGCAAGCTGAAATTGGCAGGTGGCACACCCATCAACACCGCCATGGCGTGCTCACGCTGCGCGCGCACTTCGCCCAGATCGATCAGCTGCGCCTTAGCAACTTGCAGTTGCGTCTCCGCCTGTGCCAGTTCCGATTCGGAAGCAATGCCGCCGTCGAATTGCGTCTGCACCAGGTTCTTGGCCTGCACGTAGTTATCCACCAGCTTTTTCAGCAAGGCGGCTTCCACATCGATCTGGCGCAGGTCCACGTAATCGAGCGCCAGCTCTGCATGCATGCTCAAACGGATCGAGGCGAGGTCTGCTTCGCTGGCTTGTGCGCGTGCCTTCGCAGCATCGACCGCATGGCCAATACGATCGAACAGATCAGGTTCCCACGATGCGGTCACACCCATGGAATAATCCTGCACGGTGCGTCCGGCCAGCGCATGCCCTACTACATCCTTGGACGTGTGATTGACGTTGGCATCGGTACCCGCCGTGACTTGCGGAAAATACGACGATCGCGCCACACCGATTGTCGCACGCGCCTGCCGAAGATTGGCCAGGCTTTTCTGGATGGTCTGGTTGCCCACGTCGACACGGGCTTCCAGTTCATCCAGCTTTGGATCGCCGAACACTTTCCACCAATCACCACGATCCGCAGCATCACCCGGCTGTGCTGCTAACCAGCCCTTTGGTGGAGTGCTTTCCTTGTAATGCGTCGGCACAGTGACAGAAGGCCGCACGTAGGCCGGGCCGGGTGTGCAACCCGACATGGCGGCGATGCTCAAACCCGCCGCGAACAGATAGCCCAGCTTCATCGATTGCTTACGTACATGCATGGCTACTCTCCACCGATCAAGCCGAAGTGGCTGGATGCGGGTTGATGCGTACGGCCTGCCCCGCGCTGATGGCGTCATTGGGATTGACGATCACTTGCTCATCGCCGTTGAGGCCGCTGCGAATTTCCATCCGCGTGCCGAAGTCGCGCCCGAGCTCTACCGTCTTCAGCTGCACCACGCCCCTTGCATCAACAACCGCCACCTGCACGCCATGCGGGCGGAACAGCAAGGCATTGGCGGGCAACGAAAGACCAGGATTGGAGCTGGTCAACGTCAGGCTGACCTGGGCAAACGCACCGGGCAGCAATGTTCCATCCGGGTTATCCATGTCCACTTCCACGCGCAGCGTGCGGCTGCGTGGATCGATGGCACCAGATGTACGCGCAACCGTGCCGGCAAACGAACGACCGGGATATTGCGACAAACTCAAGAGCGCTTTGGTGCCAGGGATAACGTAAGGCGCATCGTCCTGAGGTACGTTCACGAAAATGCGCAAGCGATCGGTTTCAGACAATTCGAACAACGCTGCGGGTGGGCCGCTGTTGCCTGCATCAATCAATGCACCGACGTCCACATTGCGTACGGTGATCACGCCGTCGAACGGCGCATACACTTTCTCGTAAGACTGCAATTGCTCCAACCGCTTCACATTGGCGAGCGAAGCAGCCAGCGTGGCCTGCTTCGCCTTCATGATGCTGATGTTTTCTTCGGCGGATTGCTTCGATACCGCATTCTTCTTCAGCATGTCCGCCCAGCGATCTGCAGTGACCTTGGCGATGTCATAGTTGGCCGTTGCCATGGCCGCGTCCGAACGTGCCTGTTCAAGCTGCGCATCCACTTCGGGCGCCTCGATCTCAGCCAGTAGTTGCCCGCTATGCACATGGGTGCCGATATCGGCATGCCACGCCTTCAGATAGCCGCTGGTGCGTGCATAAATGCCCGCACGCTGATACGCCTGGATATCGCCGGGCAGCACCAGCATTTGTTGCGCGGGTGCGCGCGTGGGTGTGATCACGGAAACGGTAGGCTTGCTCAAAGCAGTGGTCTGTTGCGCGACCTTGTTGCGCGCCATCAAGCGCGGCAGGCCGCCGATGGCGAATGCAGCGCATACCGCGACTGCGATTAAAGTGATAGTTAGCTTGAATTTGGAACGATTCATGGCTCGGCTCCCATCAAACCGATGGCGAAGGCAGGGAAAGAGATGACGCATCACTTGATGTGCCCTTGCGCGCGCGCAGCCACTGATGCACGGCCGCGAATGCCGCGGGCACGAACACCAGCGTGGCAACAGTGCCGAACATCAGGCCGCCGATCACGGCACGGCCAAGCGGTGCGTTCTGCTCGCCGCCATCGCCAAGACCCAGCGACATGGGCAACATGCCGATCAGCATGGCCAGCGCCGTCATCAGCACGGGGCGGAAGCGCGTACTGCCTGCATCGAAGGCGGCTTCCAGCGGTGTTGCACCCGCCGCCAGGCGTTCCCGCGCAAAACTCACCACCAGTATGCTGTTCGCAGTGGCGATGCCCACGCACATGATCGCGCCTGTCAAAGCCGGCACGCTCACGGTGGTATGCGTGACGTACAGCATCCAGGTGATGCCGGCCAATGCGCCTGGCAGACCGCTGATGATGACCAGCGGATCCACCCACGACTGGAAATTCACCACCATCAGCGCGTACACCAGGAGCACAGCGAACAATAGGCCGAACAGCAAGCCCTGGAACGAGGACTGCATGGTCTGCACCACGCCGCGCACAACGATGCTGGAGCCTGCCGGCAGCTGCGCCTCGGCCTGCTTCACCAACTTCTGCACGTCACCTGACACCGAGCCAAGATCACGACCCTGCACACCAGCAAAGATGTCGATCACCGGCTGCACGTTGTAATGCGACACCACTGCATCCTGTGAAGCACGCGACAGGCTGCTCAGCGAACCGAGAATCGGTGGCAAGCCTTGCGGATTGGCGCCCGAGTCGACGCTCAATGGAATGTTGCGCAACGCCTGCAGCGAATCGATGGTGTACTGCGGCGTTTCGGTCATCAGCGGATAGCTCACGCCGTTCTTTGGGTTAAGCCAGAAATTCGGTGATGTCTGTGAACTGCCCGATAGTGCAATCAGCAGATCCTGCGCAATCGTGCGCTGCTGGAAGCCTGCTTCGGTGGCCTTGACGCGGTCGACGTTCACGTTGATCGAAGGCGCGTCATTCGGCTGCTGGATGCGTGGATCAACCAGTCCAGGCACCGTGCGCAAGGAACGCAGCAGGCTTTCTGCCACTTTACGGTTGCCGGTGCTGTCCTTACCCACGATTTGCACATCGATCGGTGACGGCAAGCCGAAATCCAGTGTTTGGCTGATGATGTCCGCAGGAAGAAACGAGAAAGTGACGCCAGGAAAATCCTGATTGAGGCGATCGCGCAGCAACGTCACATACTGCTCTGTCGGCTTGTGGTCGGCCTTCAGACTGATCAGGATATCCGCGTCGGACGTACCCACCGGCAACGAGGAGTCATACGTCATATTGATGCCGCTGACCGGCAGGCCGATGTTGTCCAACATCGTGTCCAACTGGGAGGCCGGAATCAGCGTGCGGATGTGCTGCTCCACCTCGTCCACCAGGCGCGCGGTCTCTTCGATGCGCGTACCCGTTTGCGCGCGCAGGTGCAGCCGGATTTCGCCAGTGTCGGATGTGGGGAAGAAATCACGCCCCAGGAACGGGAGCAGCAGCAGCGAACCACCGCAGGCGATCGCAAAAATGATCGCAACACGCTTCGGTTGTGCAATAGCCATCCGCAGCGCACCCTGATATTTGCCATGCAGCGACTCGAACCCGCGCTCGAAGCGCTGCTGGAAACGGCGCAGCGCCTGGAACCGCCCTGCTCCACGTTGATCGCCATGCTTCTCATGCTTGAGCATGTACATCGCCAGCGTGGGAATCAGCGTGCGCGAGAAGACATACGAAGCCAGCATCGCAAACACCACAGCTTCGGCCAGCGGCACAAACAGATAGCGCGCCACGCCCGACAGCAGGAACATCGGCAGGAACACGATGCAGATGGAAAGCGTCGACACCAGCGTCGGCAAGGCAATTTGTGCAGAGGCATCGATGATGGACTGCATCAAGCTCTTGCCCGACTCGCGATGATGACTGATCGCCTCGATCGCCACCGTGGCATCGTCAACCAGAATGCCCACCGCCAACGCCAAGCCGCCCAGCGTCATGATGTTGATGGTCTGTCCCAGCGCCGATAGCACAATCAGCGACGTGATCACGGACAGCGGAATGGTGATGGCAATGATCAGCGTCGAGCGCCAACTGCCCAGGAACAGCAGGATCATCATGGCCGTGAGACCCGCCGCCATGACACCCTCGCGCACCACGCCCGCCACCGCGGAACTCACGAAAATCGACTGATCGGACACCGGCTTGATCTGCAGTGCCTTGGGCAAGCCTGCAGCGATCTTCGGCAGCAGGTTTTTCACGTTCTGGATGATGTCCAGCGTGGACGCGTCACCGCTCTTTTCCACCTGCAGCAGCGCCGAGCGCGTGCCGTTCACACGCACGATGTTGGTTTGCGGCGCGAAGCCGTCACGCACCGTGGCCACATCGCGCAGATAGATCACGCCGCCCTGCGTGGCCTTGACCGGCATGTCATTGAGTTCGGCCACCGTGGCCGGACTGCCATTCATGTTGACGTTGTATTCCCGCGTGCCGATCTTCGCCGTGCCGCCGGGAAGAATCAGGTTCTGCGCGTTGACCGCATTGACGACATCCAGCGGCGACAACCCACGCGCCTGCATGGCCTGCGAATTGATGTCCACCATGACCTGACGCACCTTGCCGCCAAACGGCAGCGGCACAGCCGCGCCCTGCACAGTCGCCAGCTGCGTGCGGATGAAGTTATTGCCCAGGTCATACAGCTGTTGCTCGGACAGCGTCTTGCTGGACAGTGCCAACTGCAGGATCGGTACGGTGGAGGCGTTGTAGGAGATCACCAGCGGCGGCAAGGTGCCAGGCGGCATCACGCGGATGATCGACTGCGCGCTGGATACCGCCTCGGCAATCGCGCGGTTGATATCCGCGCCCTGATGGAAATACACCTTGATCACCGCCGTGCCATTGACGGTCTGCGATTCGACGTGCTCGATGTTGTCCACGTCGGAAGTCAGCGCGCGCTCGAACGGCGTGGTGATCCGGTTGGCCATGTCATCTGCGGAGAAGCCGTTGTAGGTCCAGACGATGCTGAGTACCGGGATGTTGATGTTGGGGAAAATGTCAGTCGGCGTGCGCAGGATCATCAACGGCCCGATGATGAAGAGCAGCAATGCCAACACGATGAACGTGTAGGGTCGGCGCAATGCCAGGTGAACAATCCACATGTCGAACCTCTTGCCGGCCTAACAGGCCTTTGAACGGACGATGTACAAAGGCTAGATACCGGGTGCTTGCCGGGCACTGACAAGAAGCTGACGATTCTGTAATCGCGATAGGCCGGGACTTTTTAGGTTGGGGTGCAAACCCCAACAGTCACATGGTGCATAACGGCACGCGCCGTGATGAAAGCCGCCCCAGAGGCCGTCATTCCCGCGAAAGCGGGAATCCACTTTTAAGGATGCATCAGAGCAAGATGGATTCCCGCTTTCGCGGGAATGACGGCTTGAGGGTAATGTAGATTTCATGTCTACGTACACAGGTCAGCAGCTGACGATTCTGTAATCGCGGCCATGGGCGCATAGGGCTATGATTTCTTCCATCCAAGGTCGAGAACTCCCATGCGCCTGCTCGTTGTCGAAGACGAAAAAAAAGCCGGCGAGTACCTGAAGAAAGGGCTCGAGGAATCCGGCTTCACCGTCGATATCGCCACTAACGGCATCGACGGCCTGCATAACGCGCTCGAAGAGGACTACGCCCTGATCGTGCTCGACATCATGCTGCCCGGCATGGATGGCTGGGAGGTGCTGAAGCGCCTGCGAGCCAAGCGCGATACGCCCGTACTGTTTCTTACTGCGATGGACGAACTGGAAGAACGTGTTCGCGGCCTGGAACTGGGCGCCGATGATTATCTGGTGAAGCCGTTCGCCTTCGTGGAACTGCTGGCCCGTATTCGCACCCTGCTTCGCCGCGGCCCTCCCAGGGACGTGGAGCACATGCACATCGGCGATCTGGAGATCGACGCGATTCGCCGGCGCGTACGACGTGGCGGCCAGCGCGTCGATCTCACTCCGCGCGAATTCTCGCTGCTGCAATTGCTCGCGCGCCGGCGTGGCGAAGTGCTAAGCCGCACGCAGATTGCCTCCTTCGTGTGGGACATGAATTTCGACAGCGATACCAACGTGGTGGAAGTTGCGATCCGGCGCCTGCGAGCAAAGATCGACGATGGCTTCGAGGTAAAGCTGATCCACACGGTGCGCGGCATGGGCTACGTGCTCGATCTCGAATACGAGGATCAATGATGCGCCTGTCGCTCACCGCGCGACTCACCATCACGTTTGTAGTGATTACGGTGGCCTGCTTCAGCGTGGTAGGCGTGCTTCTATTCAAAGCGGTGACACGACGCATCTATATCCATGACCAGACCAACATCATGCTGGATGCGCGGCATCTGCGCAGGCTGGCCGAAGAGTTGCGGTCGCCTGATGATGTCATTGCACACAAGGATCGGCTGATTGCGTTGGTGCTGGGCGACAATGCCAATGGATTGCGCGTTATCGATCGTGAGGGTCGTCTTCTGATCGATCATGTCCCGTTGGGCTACGAGCTGCCCACACAGCCCGCTATTCCTGCAGACCAGCGCATCGTTCCCGAAAGCATCCAGTCATGGAAAGACCATGATGGCAACGAGATACGCGGCGTAGCCACGACGGCCACGCTGAAAGACGGTGAATCGGTGACCATTGCCGTAGCACGCTCGCTGGCGGACCGCATGGCCTTGCTCGACAAGTATCGCAGCGACGTATCGCTTTCCCTGCTTGCCGGCTTGCTGGTCGCGGTATTGCTGAGCTACCTGCTGGTGCGTCGCGCGCTGCGTCCTCTGAGGGCCATGGCGGAAAGCGCCTCTGCCATTACCGCTCAGCGGCTGAGCAAGCGTATGCCACTGCAGGATGCTCCAACCGAACTGCTCGCGCTGGCCACGTCATTGAATGAAATGCTCGCCCGCCTGGAACAAGGCTTTGCGCGCGTATGGCAGTTCACGGTGGATCTGGCGCACGACCTGCGCACCCCCCTGGGCAATCTGCGCGGCGCCAACGAAGTGGCCCTGAACCGCCATCGTTCCATTGCTGAATACGAAACGTTGCTCGGCTCCAACATCGAAGAGTGCGACCGCGTCAGCCGCACTATCGAAAACGTGCTGTTCCTGGCGCGCGCCGAAAGCCCTCAATTCGCGATGCAACGCGTGGTGCTGGATGCTGCACAGGAACTGCAGCGCATTGCCGACTACTTCGAAGGCCTTTCCGCTGAGGCTGGCGTTACGATTCAAGTGAATGCATCGGCCAACGTCTATGCGGATCGCGATTTGTTCCGCCGCGCGGTGAGCAACCTGCTATCCAATGCGTTGCGCTATACACCCTCCGGTGAGGCCATTCGCTTGCGTGCCGCGAATACCGAGAAAGGCGTGGATGTCAGTGTTGAGAACCCTGGCAAAGGCATCGAACCGGAACATCTGGACAAACTGTTTGATCGCTTTTACCGCGTGGACCGTTCACGCAGCGATTCGGCCAACTCCACCGGACTCGGGTTGTCGATTGTGAAGAGCATCATGGAGCTGCATGGAGGAGCGGTATCGGCGCAGAGCGCGGCGAACCTTACGCGTTTCACGCTGCACTTTCCGCCCATGCCTCCAGCTGCCCTGCCGTAGGTTTGCACCCCAACCTACGGTTCACCGCACGCGATCCTTGGCACGCGACCACTGCGCCAAAAGATCCGACAGCTTCCCGGGCCTTCCAATGTAATAACCCTGCGCACCGTCGCATCCATGCTTATTCAGCCATCGGTATTGCGAATACCTCTCGATGCCTTCGGCAACGATGCTGACTTTCAGGCTTTTACCGAGAGCGATGATGGCATCGCAGATCGTTGCTGAGCGTGCGTCGCGATCAATATTTCGCACGAACGCCTGATCGATTTTCAGCATATCGATGGGCAAGTCACGCAAGTAGGAAAGGCCAGAAAATCCCGTACCGAAATCATCGAGCGCGACGGCAACCCCGTCTGCACGTAGCTGTTTCATCACGGCAATCGCCTTATCCCGATGTTCGATCAGGCAGCTTTCCGTCAGCTCAACGCGCAGCGCGTTATGGGCAAGCGAGTACGTATCGCGAACCGCGCGCAAGTTGGCGATCAGATCGCTGCTGCGCAATTCGGCGGGAGAAACATTGACCGCAATCGACAGGTCACCAAAACCGGCATCCCGTAATTCGCGACTTGCCTTGGCCGCCTGATCCAGCACCCATTGCCCTAACGGCACGATCAGGCCGGACTCCTCGCATACCGGGATGAAGCTCGACGGAAAAATATAGCTGCCATCGCCCTGCGGCCAACGAATCAGTGCTTCCAGGCCGATCGGATGCATATCGGGAAAATCAGCGATCGGTTGGAAATGCAGCTCGAATTCGCTTCGTTTCACGGCTCGCCGCAAGGACGCCGAAAAATGCAGCTTCTCCCTGGATTGCTGCGCCATCAATGGCTCGAAATGGTGGATGGGCTTATCGCTATGGAGATGCGCATGCGCAGCCAATGCAGCACGCGCGATGAGAGCGTCGCTTTGGATGCCATCGCGTGGATAGCTGGCAACGCCAATCACGATGCTGATCTGGTGCTGGGTGTCTTTGTAGTAGATCGGCTCGGTCACGCATTCAGCGATTGCGTGCAGCAAGGCGTCAGTCAGGGGATTCGAATCCGCCAATACAAATGCCTGATGGGTAATGGCCGTGAGGTATCCGTGACCGTCGCTCAACTGGGCAAGACGCGACGCGACCACCTGCACAATTCCCGTGGATACGTTGATCCCGAAGGTGTCTCCGATGGCGTCCAGACCCAGCAGTTGAAGGTACGCGACTTCAAAGGAAGATCCGGCGGCGATGCGCACGTCCATCCATTCCATCAATGCATGCTGGTTGGGCAGCCCCGTAACAAGGTCGTGCGAGGCGCGGTACGCCAGCTCGCGCTCATCCGCCAAATGTGAAGTGATGTCCTCAGCCAGCACCAGGCGAGCCGGGCGATTTGCAAACATGATCTCGGCACTATGGATGCGAACGCTAATGGCAGAACCTGATTTGGTGCGATGGAGCCAAATCTTGCGTGCTTGCCTCGCCTCCAGCGGCGCTGCGACATGCGCGATAAGGGTGGGATGATCGCCGGGATCGCGCAGGTCCAGAATCGACATCGCCAGGAATTCTTCACGTGAATAGCCGTACGCACGCAGCGCTGCTGCATTCACTTCCAGAATACGCAAGGAGGCAATATCGAACACCCAGAAAGGCAGCGGATTCTGCTCGAATAGCACTTCGAACCGATGCTCGCTTTCCTTTTGCAGGCGCCGCGCCTCCCACTGCTCCGTTACATCCGCAATCGTGCCGGTCATGCGCCGCAGACCGCTCTCGTCGGTTACGACCTGGCCACCCGCTGAGAGGTAACGTACTGCGCCGCTATCGAGGTACAAGCGAAATTCAGTGTGCAAACGAGCACCACTGACCCATGCCGCCTTGACGCGACGCATCAGCGACCAGCGATCCGACGGCACCACCATGGCAAGCACATCCTTGATGCTCGTGATCGTCTTCCCGTTGTGCAATCCGAATAATTCTTCGGCTTCTTCGGAATACTCAAAGCATTGCCCATCATCGCTGAGCGACCACATGCCGGTTCGCCCTACCCGTTGGGCCAGGCGCAAATCCTCCGACTTGGCATGCAAGCTCCGGATGTAGTGGTGCTGCAACGCCGTGGCGCGTGCCACCACTCTCAGCAGACAGATAAACGCCGCCAGATAGAACAGATAGAAGATGACGATGGCAGTCAGTTGGCGGTACCAGGGTGCCAGCGCATCCTGGCTGGTCACCTCCGCCTCAACGGTAAACGGATAGCTCCCCACGGGTGCCGTCGCTCGAAGCGGAGCGAATGTACTCGTATCGATCACCCACCTCATCCACCGAGGCATTTCCGATTCAGCGTTGGAAACCGCTGCGGGTTTGCCACCACGCATGACGACTCGCCCGTAGCCACCCTTGACCAAAAAAGACACGCTGCGGGGATGGGGCACCGATGCGAGATAGCGTTCCAACGCGGCGATCCGGATATTGCCGACCACCCATTTGTGCCCGTCGACGGGTGCAGCGATCGGCAGCACCATCCCGCGGCCGGGCTTTTTCTCAGCTGCCCCAAAGCACGGCATGCCGGTTATCGAGGGCAGGTTTGTGTCACAAGATGTCCAAACACCGCCGTCCTGCGGCAGCGCTGGCGCCTCACCGGTGGCGGCTATGTCGACGAAGCCAACATCGACAACCTGAGGTTGCCGCCGCACCACCGCGGCAACAACGTTCTGCATGAGTGCATCGTGCTGCTGCGGTACCGTTTGTTGAAGGTGATGGGATTCCTCGGCGATGACCATCAGGGCATTGATGCTCATACGGAGCGGAGCCTGTAGCATTTGCGCCGCACTGAGCGCTACTTCGTTCGCACGTCGGGCGCTCTCGTTCCATTGGGCACGAAGATTCGAGCGCAGATCGCTCGTTAAGATGACTAGCAACAGGACAGCGGTAAGACTGCCCAGGACAAGAATCGCCCGCTGCGAAACGACTTTCGGTGCGCCGCTGCCGGTGATGGTTTGCCCGCTCATGGTCATGCCATGAATGAAGCAAATTCCATGCCCGTCCCTACCTTTGCCAAGGAGCGGGATGCTAATCGTAGGTCGGGTTAGCGCAGCGTAACCCAACAACGCCGTGTCGAAATGTTGGGTTACGCTGCGCTAACCCAACCTACGGATGAGCTTGCCGCCAATCCATCCACTGCGCCCGGGTCAACTCCCAAACCTCCTGCTGCGTATGCGCAGGATCAACGAACGCCCCAGGCAACACGCCGATCAAGGTGGCCCCGGTTCTTGCCTTGACGTCATGCGAGCGTCGATTGCCCACCGCATTGGCAAACACCAGCCGGTCAAAGCCCAATTGCTCGAATGCAAAATCATTGACGCGCAAAGCCGCTTCAGTCATGTATCCCTGACCCCAAAACGCGCGCCCCAACCAGAATCCGCGGTTTTCCGGACGCCCTTTTCGCCACAAATCGATAGCGCCGATCACGCCTTCGGCATCTTTGCGATGCAAACCCCACACCCAACGATCCCGGCCTTGTTCCGGCAACACCTGCTCGCGAATAAAAGTGCGCACGCCACCGGCGGGATACGGCCATGGCACCGTGGCCGCTAGGTACCGGATTACTTCATAGTCAACAACATGACGCTCGTAAACCTCGACATCATCCTCGCTTAGTCCGCGAAGAATCAGGCGTTCGGTAACGAGCGTCGGTATCGACATGCCTCGCAGGCGATCAGTTGGGTTGTGACTGAAAGTCAGTGGCCTTGCCGTCAACGATCGTGACAGTCACTGTCTTTCCTTCCTGCACGTATTGCCATTGCTCGCCTTGCGAAACTTGATCATTCGGCAAGCTGCCATCTTGTCGATGGAGATAGGTCCGCACCGCCGGCGGGCCCAGCAATTCCTGTACGCGAGCTGCACTATCACCCACAGACAGCACTTTGTCGCCCACGCGCAAGGTAGGCATGGCCTGAGCAGCAACGCTTATCAGCAGTAGAGCGATAACAACATAACGACGCATAACGAATTCCCTTTGTTTTGGAGTTGTGTACGTTGGGGTGTAAACCCCAACGTTGCCTTACATGCATACATCGCGATGTTGGGGTTTGCACCCCAACCTACATGCTGACGTCGCTAGCGACGTACCACTTCGAAATCGGCGCGGCATCCTCGATCCACCCAGATGCCGTCGCGCGACCAGCCCCAACTGCGGCCTTCGCGGCAGTCGGCACCGGAAAGCTGGTTGACCATGCGCACGGAATCGTCACGTCGAAGATCGACCGGGCACATCTGATAACTGCCGCCGCGACTCTCACACCGCACTTGCATCGGTTGACGACCCCATCCGGGATGGCCATAGGGCGGCCAATTGCCGCCGCGCGCTGGTGCGAATTGACCACGGCAACCGTGATCTACCCAGATACCGTTACGATCGAAACCCCACGTCTGATCGCGAACGCAGCGCACCTTCGAGGCTTGCTGCACCAACTCGGCGTCACGCCAGGGCACCTGGCAACGGGCAAAACGATTGTCATTGCTGGCGCAATACGCGCCTTGCGGACCTTGGTCGTATGGCCTGTCGTATTGCGCGCGCAACGGCGCGGCAATTGTCAGCAACGAGAAAGCAATAGCCAAGGTAGTGGCCCCGCTCACCAAAGTCCTGCCGATCACGCTCATGGTTATTCCTTATCGATGCCACGCAAGATGTTGCGTGGCGAACGATAACCACAACGCTGATGCAAGTCATGACCCACTTCCGACACTGTGAAAGCGGCAGTTCATGTTCGGCTTAAGGCGAAGGAAAATTTAACCATGCACCTTACGCTTACGCGTACTAGCTCCCTCCCCTGTGTGCAGGGGAGGGTTGGGGTGGGGTGACGCGAGCGAAGCTCGCGTCTAGAGCTACACATCACCGCAAGGTGTAGCCCGTTACACGCCACACATTGTCGCCATCCAAGTGAAACGAAATCAGCTCGCGTACCGGCTGCTTCTCATTGGCAAAGCGCGTGGCGAACGCCACGTTGGCGAACAAGCCAGAGGGAAGTTTCTTGCCATCGGATTCGCTGAAAGTAAGCGCAGCCGGCGTGCGCGTGACCAGCGTTCCCACCGTCTTGCGATCAGTGTTCACGCCTTTCACGAATGCATCGCGAGCGATCAGTTGCTTGGTGATGGTGGAAGCACCATCCCACACCTGTCCTTCCTGCCCCTTATCGACCAAGTCAGCCACCTGCAGAGCAGCCTGTTCGAGTTGCTGGTTGCGTTGGGCATATTCCTGCGGCGTGGGTTGACGGGCCGGCGCGGTGGATTGGCCGAATGTGCTGGCTGTGACGGCAGCTAGGGCGAGGAAAGAAAGACAAGTAATGACGCGCATGATGCTCAGCTCCCGAGAATGCTGTTTAAAAAAAGACCCACTAAAAACTCAACTACCACTTGTTCGACCCGCTTCATCCGCTACTTCCATTAGCGAAGGAATGAGGCGACTTTGCGGTAACACTTGATCTTGCCTTTCCGTCATTCCGGCGGAGGCCGGAATCCAGTTCAAACATGTGTCCGAAGGACTCAACATTTTTTATTGAGTGCTTCGCACGACTTACTAGCACTGGATTCCGGCCTTCGCCGGAATGACGATAAGGTGCCAGCAAACATCCAGCGAGGTTTGCCCCTCACCCTATCCCTCTCCCGGAGGAGAGAGGGAACTACATGTCGTGCGTATCCACCCGCACCACCACCCTTCGATTCGGCGCAAGACAAGCAATCAACTTGCTTCGCGCCTGATCCGCACATTGCATCACCGGCTCGGCCTTCCCGCGCCCTTCTGCCCCGATCAATTCCTCCGGCACGCCTTTGGCAGCGAGATACTTCGCCACTGTCTCCGCACGCCGCTGCGACAGCACCTGGTTGTACGCATCACTGCCGAGCCGATCCGTATAGCCGACAACGTTGATGTGTGCGATGCGATCCTTCTCACCCAACAAGTGCGCTGCCAAAGCGTCGAGTTGAGTACGCCCACCATCCGTAATGTCCTCGAGCGAATAGCGATCGAACGCAAACAGCGCATCCGTAGATAGCGTAGTTTCCTGCTTTTCCGCTTTTGCAGCGGGCACAGGCAACGGTGGAGGCGGCGGATTCATATAACGCGCGCACTCTTCCGGCTTCCAATAAAAACTGCGTGCCAGCTTGTTCTCGTCAAACAAGATCTTGTACTGGCATACCGTCACATGATCGGAATCGCCATCGCGGAAGTTGAACACGTAGTTCCACTCGCGCACGCCCCACACACCTTCCTCAAAGTGCGGCCAGCCGATCAATTGCGAGATCTGCCGTTTGTTCAAACCTGCATGCATCTGGCGCAACACCGCTATATCTGGAAAGGTACCGCCGCGATGCATGGGCGTAACGTCATCCGGTTTCGGCCACACCAGTTCCTGCGCGGTGGAACCATCCTTGGCGACGTTGCGACTGACGTTGCCGCAGGCGCTCAAACCCATCGCCAGCAGCGCGACGAAGACGGCTTTGCTTGTCGAAGAAAGTTTCATGTTCATCGCCTCCCTGCCCTCACCAGACCACGTTGACGCTGCCGCCAACACCCACATCGCCGCGCGAGTTGGATGAAGCAGCCAGCTTGAAGATGTAGCGCCCGCTTTCGGTGATGGTGGACAAGCCCACCGCCACGCCCGCTTCGCCGTGATAGGAACCGACACCCACACCGAAACTGCTCAAGTTCGGCTGATAGGCCTGACCCAGGCTGGACATTGCAATACCCGCGGCAACACCCGCATCCGCACGCGTGGATATCGCATTGAGGTCGTGATTGATCGCAGCGAACTTCTGGTCGGTGTAGTTCTGCGCCCAGTTTTCAGCCGTCTGGACGCCTGCATTGACCTGACCTACGTTCGCCACATCGGTGGCCGCCGTGCCAGCCGCAACGTTGTGGATCTGCGCCGGCGTACCCGCTTGACCCACCGTGATGCTGCTGTAGTTCACCGTACCGTCGCTGTTCTTGTCGTACTGCACGGAACCGGCTTGTGACGCCTGCAACTGCGACACGTTCACGGCATCCGTAGACGCCGTACCAGCAGCTACGTTGGTGATCTGCCGTTGATCGGTGGGCGAACCCACCGACACCACGTTCGAACGGCCTCCGTCGTTGGAATTGGCGCCCAACGCCACGGAGTTGTTGCCGCTCGACGTAGAGCCGTCGCCAATGGCCGTGCTGTCCGTACCGGAAGCGGTCGACGAAGGCCCTTCCGCCACCGCATTGTTACCGGTCGCCGACGATGCATTACCGGTGGAATTCACCGAGTAATACTTGATGCCACCGGTGCTGATGTTGTTGACGGTAGTGCTCAGATTGGCGATGGCAGTGGTGTTGGCATTCACTTGGCTGTTGGTGGCATACAGCTCCGATCCGTTGATCGCATCCGTGCTCGTCGCACTCACTTGCCCCGCCGCCACATTGGTGATGGTGCGTTCGTTGCCGGCACTGCCCACGCTCACCGTGCTGGTGGGGTTCGTACCTGCGACCGCATACGTATTGCCACCGACAGTGACGCTACTCGTGCCCTTCACTGCCGATGTCGTGGAACCTGCGCCCAACGCGACGTCGCCTGCATTCGCGCTAGCCGTTGCACCGTTGCCGATCGACACCGCATTGGCTGCACCGGCGGTGGATACCGGGCCGATCGCCACGCTATTGGCACCTACCGGGTTCGAGTCAGCCAGGGTGGAATTGGCATGGAAATACTTGATGCCGCTGCCGCCAATGGTGATGTTGCTGATTGCTTGGTTGGTGGCATACAGCTCGCTGCCGTTCACGGCATCCGTACTCGTTGCGCTGATGCGACCCGCCGCGACGTTGGTGATAGTGCGTTCATTGCCGACGCTGCCTACGCTCACCGTGCTGGTGGGCGTGGTGCCGGCGAAGGTGTAACTCACGCCGTTGATGGTTGTGCCGGTGGTCGCCACTACCGTAGCAGTGACGGAATTCGCGCCCAACGCCACGTCACCCGCCTGCGCCTTTGCACTGGAACCTGCGCCCAACGCAACGTCGGTCGGATTGACGGTGGAACTGCCCGCGCCGATCGACACCGCCTGGATGCCACTGGCCACTGAATTAGTGCCTAACGCAATCGAATCCTGCAAGTTCGTCGTGGCGTTCTCGCCGATCGCCACACCACCCGGTGCGTTTTGCTGCACCAATGCGCCGTTGCCAATGCCTACGCCGTTGTCACCATTCACAACGGTGTTCGGGCCTACCGCGATGGATTGATTGCCTACCGCCAGCGAGTCAGAGCTCGTTGAGTTGGCATGGAAGTACTTGGTGGTTGTGGTTGAGAAAGAGGTCAGTGCACCCGTCAACTGCCGCACCGTCACCGCGTCATTCGATTGCGTACCGTCTGCCACGTTGGTGATCTGCCGATACGTGGTCGAACTACCCACCGATACGGCACCAAGCAGCGTGCGATCCGTTGTGTTGTACGGAATGATCGTGCCGCCAATGGTGCCGCTGGCCGGCGTAAGCGCACGGTTGGACACGGATTGCGAACCCAACGCCACGCTGTCGGTGATCGTCGCCTTCGTGTTTTCGCCTACCGACGTTGCGTTGGTTGCCGATGCAGACGCTGCCACACCGGCAGCCAGCGAGTTTGTGCCGGTCGCACCGTTATTGCTGTAGTTAGCCTGCTGCGTACCACCATCGTTGGTGCTGTAGTAATGCGTCAGACCGTTGGTCACCGTGGTGGCCAAACTATCCACGGCCTGGTTCGTTGCATACAGCTGCGAACCATTGATCGCATCCGTGCTGCCAGAGCTGATCTGACCCGCCGCTACATGGGTAAGCGTGCGTGGCGATGTACTGCTGCCGATGCTCACGGTGCTCGTCGCATTGGTGCCGGCAAAAGTGTAGGTGGTGCCGGCGATCGTGGCACTCGGCGTATTCACCACCGTCGACGTGACGGAACCCGAACCGAGCGCTACGTCGCCCGCTTGTGCACCAGCATTAGCACCGGCACCCAGCGCGATCGACTGCGCCTGGCTTGCTGTTGCTGTGTCGCCAAAGGCAAGCGCGCTTGCTGCAGTCGCAGTGGAAGCATTGCCCAACGCTACCGCACCCTGCCCCGTCGCGTTGTTGCTGTCGCCGATCGCCACGGCACCATTGCCGCTGGCCACGTTGTTGGAACCCACCGCGACCGCGCCGGTACCGGATGCACTGTTCGGATCGCCGATCGCCACCGCGCCGTTGCCATTGGCAGTCTGCTGATTGCCCAACGCCACCGCACCGGTGCCACCCAGCACCTGCGATTGATAACCGCCGGCGAACGAGCCCGTACCTGCTGCAGCTGCCACCGTGTTGCTGTCGCCCATCGCCACGGTGGACGCCGCCAACGCCTGCGAGTTGTAGCCGATCGCCGTGGCATTCGTCGCCGTGGCCGACGCCTTCACGCCTGCGGCGAGCGAATCCGTGCCGGTTGCACCGTTGTTGGTGTAGTTGCTCTGCTGCGTACCGCCGTCGTTGACGCTGTAGTAATGCGTCAATTCACCGTTCACCGTAGTCAGCGAATTGTTGAGACTGTTGACCGCCTGATTCGTTGCATACAACTGCGAACCGTTGATCGCATCCGTGCTTCCCGAATTGATCTGACCCGCCGCCACATTGGTGATGGTGCGTTCGTGGCCTGCGCTGCCCACGCTGACCGTGCTGCTGGGAGTGGTGCCGGCGAAGGTGTAGTTGGTACCGGCAAGCGTTTCGCCGGCCGTGGCCACCACGGTCGAAGTAACCGATCCGGCACCCAGCGCCACATCGCCTGGATTGATACTCGCCGTGGCGCCATTGCCGATCGACACCGCATTCGTTGCGCCGGCCGTGGATACCGGCCCGATCGCCACGCTGTTGCTGCCCGTGGCGGAGGAATCGGCCAACGTCGAATTGGCGTGGAAATACTTGATGCCGCCGCCGTTGGTTTCACCGTTGATCTGGTTCAGCACGTTCTGCACGGAGTTGTACGTGTTGCCGCCGTAGCTCAGGTTGGTGGTGATCGCACCCGTGCTGCTGTTGTACGTGGTGCTGCCGCCAAGCGAAGACGCCACGGTATTGCCCAGGTTCGTTACCTGGCTGCCCACCGTATTGATGGCGCTGTTGGTTGCGTACAGCTCACTGCCGTTGATCGCATCGGTGCTGGTCTGGCTGATGCGTCCGGCTGCCACGTTGGTGATCGTGCGCTCGCTGCCCGCAGCACCTACGCTCACCGTACTGGTGGGCGAAGTGCCCTGGAAGCTGTACGAAGTACCATTGATCGTCGTGCCCGAGGTCGCCACCACAGCCACCGTGCTGGAACCCGAGCCCAGTGCCACGTCGCCCGTATTCGCACTCGCTGTGGCGCCGTTGCCGATCGCCACGGCAGAACCAATGCTGGCCTTGCTGCCATTGCCAAGCGCCACGCTGTTCGCGCTGCTGGCGTTGGCGCTGTTGCCGACGGCCGTAGCGCTCGCTCCCGCAGCGGAAGCGCTTACGCCAGAAGCCAACGCATTCGAACCCGTAGCGCCAGCGTTGTTGTAGTTGGTATCCGTACCCGTGGACGTGCTGTTGACGCTGTAGTCATGCGTCTGCGCAGCCGTGATGTTCGATTCCAACGTGTTCGCTACGCTGTATAGCTGCGAACCGTTGATGGCATCGGTACTCGATGTACTGATGCGCCCCGCCGCCACATTGGTGACTGTGCGTGGCGTGCCTGTTGCGCCTACGCTTATCGTGCTCGTGGCATTCGTGCCCGCGAAGCCCGAATACGTCACGCCATTCACGGTGGCCGTGGTCGTGTTAACCACTGTTGACGTAGCGGAACCGGAACCCAGCGCCACGTCGCCCGCTTGCGCACCTGCTGTGGCGTTTGCGCCAAGCGCTATCGACTGCGCCTGGCTTGCGGTAGCGGTATCGCCGAAGGCAAGCGCGCTAGCGGCCGTTGCATTGGAAGCAATACCCAGTGCAACAGCGCCTTGTCCAGTCGCGTTGTTGGTATTACCCAGCGCGACAGCACCGTTGCCGTTCGCGATGTTGTTCGCACCTACGGCTACCGCACCATTGCCGGTAACCGTATTCGGATCGCCGATCGCCACCGCACCGTTGCCATTTGCCGTCTGGCTTTCACCCAATGCTACAGCGCCGGTACCTGCCAACACTTTCGAATTGTGTCCGCCTGCGATCGAGCCGGTGCCCGAACCCGCGGCCACCGAATTGCTGTCGCCCAAGGTCACTGTCGATGCCGCCAACGCTTGCGAACCATTGCCGACAGCAGTGGCATTAACTCCGGCCGCATTGCTGTTGGCGCCCAAGGCCATCGCATCCTGACCATTGGCCACCGAAGTGCCGCCCAATGCGATGGCACTGGCACCCGTAGCATTGGCATTGAGACCTATAGCTACACCTGAGGTATTAGCCGCAAGCGATCCCGCGCCGACGGCGACGGCGTTCGTACCTACAGCGTTGGCAAACGTGCCCACCGCTGTGGCGCTTGCACCGGTAGCGTAAGCGTTTTGCCCTAGACCCGTGGCACTCGCTGCTGAGGCTTTCGCACCTGGGCCGACCGCCGTAGCGAGTTGTGCCGACGCATTGGAGAACACACCCACCGCCAACGCATTGGTGGCATTGGCCTGCGCACCCGAACCCACGGCCGCTGATCCACTCGCACCACCCGCGAACGTGCCGTTGCCTATTGCAATAGATTGGTTGGCTGCAGCATTCGCACCATCGCCTGTTGCAACGGCTTGATTGCCGGCGGCGGTGGCGGCAACACCCGCTGCCACAGCGAACAGACCCGTGGCGCCGTTGTTGTTGTAGTTCGCCTGCTGCGTACCACCATCATTATTGCTGTAGTAGTGAATCGCCCCGCTGGCAATCGCCGACGACAGCGCCTGGTTGGTTGCATACAACTCCGAACCATTGATCGCATCTGTACTGCTGGAACTAATGCGGCCTGCCGCAACGTTGGTAAGCGTACGCGGCGACGTACTGGTGCCGATGCTCACCGTGCTGGTCGCATTGGTGCCAGCAAAGGTATACGCAGTGCCACCTAGCGTGACGCCTGACGTGTTCACCACCGTCGACGTGGTTGAACCTGAGCCCAGCGCTACATCGCCTGCTTGCGTACCGGCTGTAGCACCAGCACCCAATGCGATCGCATTGGTCTGGTTTGCGCTAGCGGTATCGCCGAATGCCAGCGCACTCGCCGCCGTGGCATTTGACGAATTGCCGAGCGCTACCGCGCCCTGCCCGGTTGCATTGTTGGTGTTGCCGATGGCTACGGCGCCGTTGCCGCTGGCTGTGTCGTTCGCACCGGTTGCTACAGCACCGTTGCCAGTGGCGGTGTTGGGATCACCAATCGCCACCGCACCATTGCCGGACGCGGATTGCTGCTGACCAATCGCCACCGCGCCAATGCCCGAATGGACCGTCGACGCATTGCCCATCGCCACCGAACCGGCACCGGCGGCAGCCAATACCGACGCCGAGTTGCCGATTGCAACGCTCGATGCTGCCAAGGCCGTGGAGCCACTGCCACCGGCAAACGCATTACCACCCGTGGCCTGCGTGTTATAGCCAACCGCCGTGTCATTGGTGATCGTGCTTGAGCCCGAAACGCCCGTCACTGCGTTAGGCCCAAGCGCCAAATCTTGGGTGTTGTATGCAAAAGCACGGTTGCCGACGGCCACCGACACAGTGCCTAGCGCATTGGCAGACGCGGAGGGCAGACTGTTGGCGCCGATGGCGATCGCGCCAGTGCCTGACGCCGTGGCAGACGCGCCAAGTGCAGTGGCATATGTTCCGCTAGCCGTTGTGCGATAGCCAACCGCGGTCGTATTGGCATTGCTCGCAACACTCGTGTTACCCAATGCAATGGCGCTACCGCCTGACGCCGTTGCGGTCGTACCCATGGCAATGGCATCGGTGTTGGCTCCAGTCTGAGCCGAATCACCGAGGGCGATGGACGAGGCACCACCCGCATTCGCGCCGGCTCCCATCGCAATCGCACGAATGCCCGACGCCGCGGCGCCCGACACCGCTGCCGGTGTCGATGCACCGCCTTCCGCAACGGTATCGGCCCCACCCAACGCTATCGCGTTTGCACCACTGGCGTTGGAACCGTTCATCATGCCAAGCGCGCTCACGCCACTTGCGATGGCTCCCGCGCCCAACGCCACTGCGTTCTGCGCTGAGGCGCTGGCGACTGTACCCGCAGCCAGCGAAGACGGACCGGAAGCCGTCACATCCGTGCCGATACCCACCGCACCCGCCGCCGTTGCACCCGTGCCCGTGACAGTACGTGCACCCAGGTACACAGAGTTGAGGCCGCTGGCAATGGACTGAAAGCCGACAGCGATAGCATGCGTACCAGAGCTGTTGGCTATATAACCCACCGAGACGGCTGCCGCCCCGCTTCCCACCGTTTGGAAACCAATGGCGGTGGCATAGTCGGCGTTGGCGGTGATGTCAGTGCCGATGGCAATGGATGATGTCCCAGTCGATCCTGTGCCTGCAGCGGTGCGAGCACCCAGATAAATGGAGTTGACGCCACCAGCAGTGGCTCCCGCACCAACAGCTACCCCGTTGTATGCCGAACCATTGGTGCCGCTGCCCAGTGCGATCGCGCCCGTCCCTAAAGCGTTGGCATTCGAGCCCATGGCGACGCTGTTGTCTCCCGTTGCTTTTGCCACGGGGCCGACGGCAGTCGACGAGTTGCCGCTAGAGACGGAGTCCACACCAATACCAATGTCCCCAGAACCCGTAGAGGCGACATCCGTACCGATGGCAATCGCCGACTCCCCTGTCGCACCGGTGCCTGGAGCGCTACGCGCCCCCACATAAACGGCGTTGGTATTCGAGGCAATGGCTTGATAGCCAAGGGCCGTTGCATTCGTTCCTGTACTGTTGGCGTTATAACCTAGCGCAGTGGCTCCGCCTCCAGTGGCCTGGGACAAATAACCCACGCATGTCGTGCTGCCGCTATACAAATTGTAGGGCGCCGCAGAGCAATTCACCGTTTGTGCGTCGGCCCGCTCACTCCATGCTCCCGTAGCCATCAATACCGTCAGCACGCACAAGCTGAGGCTGCGACGCGCGGGAAGCGCGCGATGGCAGCGTCGATCGATCACGCCGCCACCATGCGATGTCGCCAATTCCGAAGCCACCACAAGCTGCTTCAACGAAACATTCCAGACCTTGCTATAGATCCTGTTCATAGCTGTCTCCGAAATCCGATTCCACGGACGCTGGAAAAATCAAAAACATCGCTGCTGCGAATCACGCGCGCATCGAAAGGGAACTCCCGGCAGGCAACAGATCCTGAGGCGTCACTCGGGGGGTGGAGTCGATCGTCTGCCGCCCGCGTCGATTCGCGGGCACACGCCTTCCTGGCATGCGGAGAAAATGGGAAGGGGTTCAGCAACGAGTGAAGCGGAACACGACGATGCGTTCGGGTGGAGCGTTCGATGCAATGCCCTTCAGCGCACGAAATGTGCATCCGTTGGCATTACCGTTCCGGTACATCGTATCTATCCGCACGCGTGCAGCATGCGCGCCGTTCCTGTTTGCGATGGTACGAATGTGATGCATGACTGCCCCCGAGTTTGCGCACACATGAGCGCGCCCTGCGCCATGTCGATGCCAACGCCTCAATTGGAGCGGATGGAAGCGGAAATCGATGCACAAAATCGGCGAGACATATAGCCAAATTCGGCAATTGTCATACCAAATCGGAAATGGCCTGTACGTTGGGTGGGATGCAAACCCCAACGTCATCATGCATGCGCATGTCGTGATGTTAGGGTTTTCCTGAGGCATCCGACGTTCTTCGCTCGTCGTCCCAGCGAAAGCTGGGATGACGATTACGCGATCTTAAAGATCACGACCAGCTTGGATAGCTTCAAGCTTCTGCTAAAGCCATCAAACCAAAGTGTAGGGATATATCAAGGTTTGCAGCCCAACCTACGGTGCATGAGTATGACAAACCACCCAGTCCGTAATCATGGAAAGTGCAGAAGGCGCCACGGTCTCTTCGATATGCGCGAACTCGCTGGGTGCGCCGGTTTTTGCGGTCTGGAACAGATGATTCAACCCGGCGACTTCGATCACCGTTGCATCTCGATTTCCGCTTAGCGCTTGCCGGATCGCGGGCAGATTCAGTTTTGCCGGCACGGCAAGATCCAGCGAACCGTTGAGCGCCAGCACCGGTACGGTGACCTGTTTTAACGCAATCGCCGGATCAAGCTTGAGGAATTGTTCCATCCAGGGTCGCATCACATCGCCTGGCAGGCTCTCCGCCTCTTTGGGCTCGATCACTTTTTCAGCCAGACCGCTGTCGATAACAGCCTTCACGCGATCCACTTCCTGATCATGCGTGTTGGCGTCAACCACGGCCGAATAAAGCTTCTGGTCGAACGCCCTTCGCTTTGCCACATAAGCGGCCGGTGTCCCGCTTGCCAAGGCCACCCCATAGGCCTGTTCGACGAAGAGTTTGTCGCCCCTCACTCCAGGCCCTGCAAGCATGACGACAAAGGCAACGTTCCGATCGGCCACCGCAACCATCGGCGCGATCACGCCACCTTCGGAATGCCCCATAACACCTATATGCGCATGATCGATGTCCGACCGTTTGCTCAACCACTCCACCGCTGCCTTCGCGTCCGATGCGAAATCTGCCGTGGTCGCGCTACCGAAGTCGCCGGTAGATTCGCCTACGCCGCGCTTGTCGTAACGAAGCACGGCAATGCCCTTGCGTGTCAGCGCATCGGCGAGCACGAGAAATATCTTGTGCCCCGCACTCACTTCATCCCGCGTATTGGCACCCGTGCCGGAAATAAGGACAACGGCAGGAAAAGGCCCCGCTCCCTTGGGTTTGGTAAGCGTGCCGCCCAAAGTGACATGCGCGGCGTCGTTGGGAAAAACAACATTCTCCTGGAGATACGGAAGCGGGCCTTTGGCGATGGCCTCATCCTGCGGCCGAGCCATGCGTTTTGATGCTGTGCTGGGTGCCGCCGTGTGCTTGAGTACCAGCGGCAAGGTTTGCCCCTGCATGGTCCAGCTGCCTACCCAGGCCTGCTCATGGGCGTCCCAGTTTCCATCGTAGGAACCACCAATCTTGTCCGCAGCAAGACGCAAATGGTTGCCGTGAATATCGATGGCACTGAAAGGCAGCGGCCCTGATTCGTTGTCGGTATTTTCGATGGTGCCTTCATGCCGTCCGTCTGCTGTTGCAGTGACGTGCACAAGAATATGGATGCGATCGTTCAGCACACCGGCCCAGTAGCCCGATGCATCCTGGGCGCTAGCCTGCACTCCCACTGCAAGTGCCATCGCAACGATGGCCGTCAACGTCAGTTTATGCATGGATTCCCCCGGGACAGGTGTTTCGGGCTTGCCAGTATTCCGTGGAGGTATTTGCGCCAAAGCTGAAGTGCAATGCAAGAGCCCGGCCTGCCCGCTCCCCTGCTTGCACCTGAATAGCGTCTCGCCTCAGCTGGGCATGTCGTGGTGTTGTGACATTGCCTGCGGCGCTTTCGGTCGCGAAGCGACCGAGTCACTTTTCTTTGCGGGCCCAACCAAAGAAATGGCCTCAAGAGCTCATGGCATTGCAGAGGTTACAAGCCTTATGGATGTCGCCCTGCCTTGATCGTTGGCGGGCCAAGCTTCTACCACCCTGCTATACCGCGAGGCGTCGAAGCGCTGAGGACTTAAGGCAGATCTCGACAAAGCTCAGCCTCTCGGCAGGCGCGCTTTAAGCCCTCAGGGCTTCGACGCCTCGCGGTATAGCGGGGGTGTAGAACCTTGGGCGACCAACCACCTATCTAGCCATAAACGTTCGGGCTTTTCCCTTCCCCGTGCCGCGAGCCTCTCAGGCCATTTCTTTGGGTTACTTTTCTTTGGGCCAGCAAAGAAAAGTGACTCGGGCCCTTTAGGGTCCGAAAGCTCCGAAAGCGCCGCAGGCAAGGTCACAACACCAGGACATGCACCAACATCGCCAAGAGCAAAATGGATGCCCGCTTTCGCGGGCATGACGGCAATGTGAGTTCTCGCGAGGTTGCCCCCCCCCTCACCCCAACCCTTTCCCCAGAGGGGAGAGGGAGCAAAAGGGCGACGCAAGCATCACGAAGCAAAGCTGCACGTACGCATCAGCGTATCGCTGGGATGCTCATCAAACGCCCGCCGATAATTCGCCGCAAAACGCGAGAGGTTCCAGATGCCGCAGTTCATCGCCACCGACTTCACCGACAGCCGCTGCGTGCCGTGGGTGGAAAGCTGGCGACTGGCTTCATGCAGCCTGAGCAAGGTCAGATAGCGCGTCGGCGATATGCCAAGGAGATCGTCGAACGCCAGGCGCAGGCTGCGATCGCTGATCTGCGCCGTTGCCGCCACTTCTTCCATATAGATATCGCGTTGCAGATTTTCGCGCATGAATTGCACGGCCTTGCGGAACGCCGGGTAATGCGCGCGGTAACCGAACGAATACGGCGGCACCAAGGCGGCGCTGGTGAGCAGTGCTCGCAGTCCGCGATCGTCGATCAGAAAATCCGCCGCTTCGCTTTCCAGCAGCCGTGACAATCCGTGGCTGTTCTCACCCAGCAAACCGTCAGACAACATTTCATACAAAGCGCGCCACGGCGTGCCGGCATGACTTTCTGGATGGAACAAAGAAAACTGCCGGCCGGATAAACCGAAGGAATCCGGATGGGCGTCGATGGTGCGCTTTACGCCACCATGGAGCGGCGCCAACGCCATGCTGATGCGCGAGCCAGGCCCCAGCATCAACTCGCATGCACTACCGGGCAGCACGATCAACAACGTATCCGCGATCAAAGGCATGCCGGCGCACCAGCTTTCCGGCGCGGTTTCATGCACATAGCAGGAAAGGTAATGTCCCGGCGGCGGCACTAAGCGCCCATGCAGGGCGAAATCCATCGCGGCGCTGCCGAACATGCCGCCTGTGTAATGGCAACTGCCAAAGCCACCGCTAAGACCGCCCTCCTGCAAGGAGACCGCTTCCAGGCTGCATAGCTCCAGCATGCGCCGGATGACAACGATACCAGGCAGTGAATATTTGCGTTCGGCCACGGCTGCAGATGACGCCATGCTGCTTCCCTCGATTCGATGATTCGGCTGCTGCAAACGACCACGCGTGATGGCATGGCCATGGTTTACAGATGTACGTGCTTGTACTGCCTTGCTGGCGAATACACGAAGCGCGGCAAACGTGCCGCGTTTCGTCAAGACTCGATCGATGGAGGTTTGTATGGCGTGCCATTGGCACCGGACTGCCTGACGGCAGCGTTGTACGCACGACAATGCTTTGCGGTAAGCATGAATGACACCCCTGTTGCGACTCTGTCATCTCATGACGCTGGCATACCTTGCGATCCTTGCAGGGAATGCCGCCTCAAGGCTCAACCACTAAAACAAGCACGCTCAGAAAGCGTGCTTGTCGAAGAAGAGAGCCAACAAGCCATTAAGGCTTGTCAGGAGAATAGGCGGCATTTCAATCGAATGAAATAAGAAGAATCTCAATGTATGTCAAAGAAATGTGTAGAGATGATCAGCGTGCATAACGTTCTGAGTATGGGTCATGTGGATCATGGGATTGATAGGTGATGCAGCTAGCTCGCCGGCAGCAATGCAAGCATCCAAACGATTCGTCATCCCAACGAAAGCTGGGATGATGCACAACTACCCCGCCAACCCATGCGTCCGCACGTACTCAAAAAGCTGGCTATCGCTGCTCAGCTCCAGCTTCATCATCGCACTGCGTTTCTGCCGGCTTACGGTCTTGACGCTCTTATGCGTAAGCGCAGCGATTTCGGTAACGCTATGCCCTTGAGCGAACATGCGGATCACTTCCACCTCCCGCCTGGACAGGATCGGCTTCGGCGTACCGCGTTCCACCTGCCGTTGCACTACGCTGTCGCCGGCCAATTGCCGGGTGAGGTATTTGCTGACGTAGATGCGTCCGCTGCGCACCGTTCGCAGTGCAACCAGCAATTCGTCGACGATCGCCCCTTTTTCGACCACGGCATTCGCACCTTCCTGGTACATGGTGCGGAAGATGGCGGTGTTGCGCATCATCGTCAGCACGATGATCGGCAGCGTGGGATAACGCCGGCGCAATTCGTGCAGCAGCGCGACGCCGTCCAGCGCGCGCGCTGCGGTTTCATCCGGCATCAGGAAATCGACGATGGCCAGATCGCATGGCGTATCGGCCAGCAGCTTGATCAGCTCGGGGCCGCCGGCAGCCTCCCCGACGACTTCATAACCCTCGCCGCTATGTTGCAAGATCGTGCGCAAACCAATACGCACCACTTCGTGGTCATCCGCTATAACAACCCGCACGCTTCACCCGCTTTTCCCAAGGCTTTATGCATCAAAGGCATAAAGCTGCCGTTCTTCTTTGGACACATCAGAAGCCATGCATAGGCGCATGAGCGTTCTGGTTATTTTTGGGCCGCCGGTTTTGCGATAAGTACCACTCTGCGTTATGGAATTTGAAACTGACGCCGATTCCTGTCATCGGCACCGCGGCAATCACCGCGAACAACAGCGAAGTCTAGTGAGGATGTCGCTTGTGAATACTCATGACGGCTCCGAGATGAAGTCATTTTGGGACGGCCATCACAAAATCGGATGAGCACCATGTTTCGGCGATGTGAGCTACCACCTACTCCCAGTGCGTGTGAGAAAAACCACTCCCCAGCGTAGGTAGGAGTGTGTTGGAAAGACATCGTGCAAATCGATGATGCGCGTTTGTTAGTGCCGTTTTGTGACGGCTGATACGCATCGTGGGCATCGCCTGGACTACCGTCCACCGTGCAGTGACAAGCTATCGATGATCGAGGAACAGCCATGAACGCTTTCGCACGCGTCGGTCTGCTTCTGCTTGCCCTTCCCGCCTGCGCAACGGCTCAAACCACGCAGGATGCGGCACGCATTTCCGGCACCATCTTTCCCACTGTGATCCGTCCTGTGCCACTGCGCGCGCCCAAGCCGTCACCAGGCTTGACGCCATTTGAAGTAGCGCCTGGCGCACAAGGCATCACTGCGGTATGCCTCACCTCGCCGGACAATGCCGCGCAATGCCGGGCAAGCTTGGACGCCACTTCCTCGCAACATGCAGGATGCACAGACAATGCTGCTTATGATGCGCAACAGGCAGCAATGAATGATGCAGCCATGTATTGCCATGGCAACTACGAACCCACTTTTGCGCACGCCGAACACATCGCCTTCTGCGACGTAGAAGACATCGGTTTGTCGCGCTGCCTGGCGCGTTACGCAACAGCCGTGGCGAAACAACCGGCAGCTGCCGTGCACACCTTGCGATTCACCGTGCGCGATACGCAAGGTGCGTCAGATACGGTGATCGTGCTGGCGACGGCAACCCAAAGCGATGCGGCGATTGCCAAGGCGGCGCTGGAAGGCAAGCCCGGTGGAAATATCGTCGCAATGGCAATGCCGTGATGACAGCTGTGGAACACCTAAGGCTGATCCACCAGGTGCTCGCCCTGCAATCCAAACCGTCGCACTATCGTCATCGTCGGCGATGACGCCATCGGCTCGTTCGCGGCGCGATCCAGATACGTGACTACGATCAGATCCTTCTCGACCACGATGCTCTTCGGCTTCACGCGATCACCGAGCAGCACGGAGGGATAGCTGTGTCCATCCTGCCCTACTGCGGCCATGTAGATAAATGTGCCGCTGCCGCCGGGATCGTCGCTAAGCAACACGACCACCACCGGTTTGCCATCGAATTCACCGCAGGTTTGCATTCCCTTGATCAGGCGAGTTTCGTGAACCGTATGCGACCCCGGCGCCGCGGGCTGCGAATGTGCGCCATTCACCAGTGTCACGGTGTCGCCTTCGATGGTGTAGGTGGCATTGGCCGGGTTCGCAGTTTTGGCGGTGCTGCAGTCAATGTTTGCTTGGGCGTGAGCGGCGCACGCCAAGAGAAACAGGATTGCGATCCACCCATAGGCTGGCTTCATGACGTGCTGCCTCCGTTGGCCAAACGTAGGTTGGGGTGCAAACCCCAACATCGCCATGCATGCATATATCACGATGTCGGGGTTTGCACCCCAACCTACGAAGCATCATACCCAGCCGACCTATGGGTTCAATAAAACCCTTTCTGCACCTGCAACCAAAACCGGGTTGATGTACCCGTATGCGGACCGGCCAACTCTGGCTTGTTGCCGATCGGTTTTGCCACGCTTGTACCGATCACCCAATCGTGCGGCGCGGTCCAATGCAAACCAATACCGGCACTGCTCAGGCGGCCGCTGTTCTGGCCAGGAATGAAAGGTTGCTTGTAGACCTGCACGCGGCCGCTGTCGACGAATGCCGAAGCCTGCCACGGACCCGGCAATGCCGAGATGGCGAAATCGTGGCGGTATTCGAGGGTGGCCAAGCTGCCCTGCGCGCCGGACAGCACGCCCACATCGTAGCCGCGCACTGTGCTGGGCCCGCCAAGATAGAACTGCTCGGACGTGTCCAGGTTCTTGTTCGCGTGCTGCCCGGAGAAACCGAAGTACAACGCGTTGGTGACATTCAGCTGCTGCAGGCGCGATACGGAATAATCGATCTTCGTGTAGCTGCCTGAGGTACGTGCACCAAAGTAATCGACGAACAAGGTCTGGAAGTTGTCCACATACAGGCGACCATGCGTACCGCTGATATTGAAGTTGGTGATGCCGGTGTGATCGCGTTGATCACCCGCCACGGTCAACACCCAGCTATTGGAATGGCGATGTGTTTCGATGCCAGCCAGATCGATGTCGTCGCGCAGACGCTTGTGATCGAACTCCAACTGCGCATACAGGTTGCCCGCCGTATTACGGATGAAGGGCTGCGACAAGTTCACGCTCTGCGTGGTGGCGGTGCCGTGTGCATGCAGATCGGACAGGCCATTGCCCAGCTTGTAGGTGAGGCCCGAGACTGCCATGCCAATCGTGGTGCCCTGTCCCGTCAGCAGATAGCGATAGCCGACATGGCCATAACTCATGCCACCGCCGGAACTGACGCCGTTGAAATCCAGCACATCGCCCTGGTGGAACAAGCCGTTGACGTCGAACGTGCCGGAAAAACGCACGCGGTCGGTATAGGCGTTACCGTAATCGTCCATGCCCAGCGTACCGGTGTAGCGCGGCGCGTCGGTCACGTTTACGATCAGATCCGACGTGCCTTCTGCCTCACCCGGGCGCATCACGGAGCTGACGATGGCGCCGGGCACGTCCGACAGCAGCAGCAGGCTGCGTTCCAGTCCGTATTCACGCACGGGTTGCCCCGCTTGCAGCGGCGACAAGGTTGCGCCGAGCGGATAGTTGCCGACGGAACTCTGGTTCTGCAGCTCCACCTTGCCATAACGTGCTTCGACCACCGCAATGCGCACTACACCTTCACGCAGTGTTTGCGCGGGCACGTACGCCGTGGCCAGCGGATAGCCGTGATCGTGATAGTAATCGCTGACCTTCGCGGCGAGATCGTCGAGATCGTTGAGGCTGAGCTCATGCCCTTCGCCTGATGCCACTAGCGAATGCAAGGCGTCAGTCTTGATCAAGCTGTTGCCGGTGATCTCGATCGAGCGCACGAAGAACTTGGTGTTGTCTTCGGAATGCGCAGCCTTCTGTTTCTGGATGTTGAGATCCAGATTCGACGAAGGCTGCTGCGGCGGCGGTTGCATCTGTTGCAATAACTGGCCGCTGTTGGTCTGCGGCGGGGTGACGTGCTGTGCATGCACGTTCGATACACACAGCGCAGCAGCAAGCGCAACGAAGATCAGGGTAAGGCGAGGTGTCGCCGAATGCGGCACGTTGTTCATGAGTTCACCGGGGAAGTAGGACCGCTTGGAATGGGTTTTCATGGCGAGGCATCCGAGGGCAGACGCACGCCGCCGTTCTGGAATTGCAGCGAAAGGCCGGTACGGAAATCCGAACGCGCGCGGTTACGTTCGATCGGGCGATGACGCAGCTTCTGGTTACCTGTGAACACGCCCACCGCATCGGCATCGCTGGAGCCGTACGGTGTGGCGATGGCAGCCGGCTGCAGCCCCCCCTGTAGTTGGGCGATCCAACTGCCCTGCACGCCGGTGCCATCAAAACCTGCGCTGGTGATGTTGGCGGTGGTGGTGGTGACGGGATCGACGATCAAGTAATTCGCCGCATTCGCACCACCCGCCGCAATGCCACTCACGGTAACGGTCTTGTTGTTGCCCACATACGGGTCGGCGAAATTGGCCGAAGTATCCGTGAGGCTCACTTGATCACCCGCCAGCACGCCGTTGGTGCTGAGCGAAATCACATCACCCGTCTTTCCGTTGTACATGCGATTGGTGCCGGTAGCGATCACCACAATCTGCAATGGCGTGATATTCGCGATCAAACCGGTAGGTTGCACGAGGATGTAGTTGCCGACATCACTGCCACTGATGGTCATGCCCGTGCTGACTGTCTTGCCGTTCCCGACATTCTTGTCGCCGAATTGGCCAACGGTATCGTTGCCGAGCACCACGTTGTCGTTGCCGAACACGCCACTCAACGTTGCGCCGTTCAACGCATCGTTAGTGGTGCCGTCGTAGACGCGGTTGGTGGTGGTCGTACCGATCACCGTCAACGTAGCCGGCGTGATGCTGACCCAATCGGTGCCGCCGGCCAGCGTGTAGTTGCCGGCCAGACCCGTACCATTGCCCAGTACCAGCGAACCCAAGTTGGCGAACGCGCGCTGCGAACCTACGTTCTTACTACTGAGCACGCCTATGCCACTGACCGTCACGGTTTCGCCATTCACACCCGTGAGCACGCCGCCGTTGCCGAACAAGTCGGCGCCCGCACCCGTGGTGCCGTCATACACACGCGTGCCCGTAAGGCTTAGCACATACGGATTAATGTTGGCGCTGGTGCTGGCCGTGCTGTTGAAGCTGTAGTCACCGGCATCCGCACCCGAAGCGGTAATACCGGTCACAGCGATCGATACATTGCTGCCGGCATTCGGCGAACTGAAGTGGGCGGCACCATCGCTGAAGTTCACCACGTCACCCGCCAGCACGCCGTTGCTGCCCAGCGTGACGCCGGCCGTGGTGTTGCCGTCGTAAATCTTGTTCTGACCGTTCGCGCTAACCGTGATGGCCAGCGGCGTGACGGTCACCTGATCGGTGCCACCTACCAGCGTGTAATTGCTGGCCAAGCCGGAGCCATTGCTTAGCAGCAGCGTACCGAGATTGGCAAACGACTGCGTGCCCACATGCTTGCTGGCCAGCACACCCGAACCGCTGAGGTTCACGGTTTCGGCGCCGACACCGGTGGAAAGCACACCATTGCTGCCGAACAGGCCGGCATTGGCGTCCGTCATGCCGTCGTACACGCGCGTGCCGGTCAGGTCCAGCACATGCGGTGTGATGGTGCCAGTGAGGTTGCCGGGCTGCACGAGCACATAGTTGCCCGCATCTGTGCCACCCACAGTCATGCCAGTGCCGACGGCGACGCCATTGCCCGCGTTGGGCGACGCGAATGTGCCGGTGGTGTCGTTACCCAAGACAACCGCATCGCCACCGAGCACACCTTGCAACTGCGAGCCACTCAGCTGCGCCGTGGTGCTGCCGTCGTATTGACGGGTCTGCACCGTGGTGCCGGTGACGGTGAGCGTGGCCGGCGTGATCGTCAAATTGTCGGTGCCGCCTGCCAATGTGTAGTTGCTGGACAAGGCGCCGCTGTTGCCGGTCAGCGACAGCGTATTGAGATTGAAATTCGCTCCCGTATAACCGCCCACATTCTTGCTCGACACAGTGCCGCTGCCGCCCAGCGTGAGTGTTTCGCCATTCACACCGGTGAGTACGCCGTTGCTGCCGAACAGGCTGGCGTTCGCATCCGTGTTCGCGTCGTATACGCGCGTACCGGTGAGATTGAGTACGTAGGGCGTGATGTTGGCGGCGATGCCACCTGGCTGCTGGATGATGTAGTTGCCCGCATCGGTACCGCTGACAGTCATACCGGTGCTGACGGCAATGTTGTTGCCCGCATTCGGCGAGGCAAACGTACCGGTACTGTCATGACCCAGTACGACGTTGTCGCTGCCCAGCACGCCCTGCAACTGAGAGCCGCTGAGTTGCGCAGTGGTGTTGCCGTCGTAGGTCTTGTTGGCCGCAACGGTGCCGGTCACTGTAAGCGTGGCCGGTGTGATCGTCAGCGTGTCGGTGCCGCCGGCTAGCGTGTAGTTGCTGACCAGTGTGGAACCGTTGCCGGTCAGCGAAAGCGTGTTGAGGTTGAAATTCGCACCCGTGTAGCTGCCGATGTTCTTGCTCGATACAGCGCCGCTGCCGCTCAAGGTCAGCGTTTCACCGTTCACGCCGCTGAGCACGCCGTTGCTGCCGAACAGGCCAGCGTTCGCATCCGTGTTGGCGTCGTATACACGCGTACCGCTGAGGTTGAGCACATAGGGGTTGATGGTGCCGGTGAGACCGGCAGGCTGCTGCAGCACGTAGTTGCCGGCGTCGCCGCCGCCAATGGTCATGCCGGTGCTCACACCAATACCCGTGCCGGCGTTCGGCGAAGCAAACGTACCGGTGCTGTTATTACCCAGCGTGACGCTGTCGCTGCCCAGCACACCACTCAACGTGGAGCCGCTCAGCTGCGCGGTGGTGTTGCCGTCGTAGGTCTTGGTGCCAACGACCGTACCCGTGACGATAAGCGTGGCAGGCGTGATCGTCAGCGCATCGCTGCCGCCCACCAGCGTGTAGTTGCTGGCCAAGCCCGTGCCGTTGGCTAGCGTCAACGTATTGAGGTTGAAGTTGGCACCCGTGTAGCTGCCTACGTTCTTGCTCGATGCGGCGCCCGAACCGCTGAGGTCCACCGTTTCGCCATTGATGCCAGCAAGCACGCCGCTGGTGCCGAACAAGCTGGCGTTGGCATCGGTGTTGGCGTCGTACACACGGGTGCCGCTGAGATTGAGCACCACCGGTGTGATGTTGGCGCTGACGCCCGTCGGTTGCTGCAGGATGTAGTTGCCCGCATCCGTGCCGCTGATGGTCATGCTGGTGCCGACGGCAATGTTGTTGCCCGCATTCTTGCTGGCAAAGATGCCGGTGCTGTCGTTGCCCAGCGTCACGTTGTCGCCGGCAAACACGCCATTCAACACCGAGCCGCTCAGCGAGGCGGCAGTGGTACCGTCATACGTCTTGTTGCCAGCCACCGTACCGTTGACGGTGAGCGTGGCCGGGGTGATCGTCAACGAGTCGGTACCGCCCACCAGCGTGTAGTTGCTGGCCAGGCCCGTGCCGTTGCCCAGCGTCAGCGTGCTGAGGTTGAAGTTCGCACCCGTGTAGCTGCCGATGTTCTTGCTCGACACCATGCCCGAACCGCTGAGGTTCACGGTTTCGCCATTGACGCCCGTGGAAATCACACCATTGCTGCCGAACAGCGTGCCACCCGCGCCGGTGGTGGCGTCGTACACACGCGTGCCGCTGAGGTTGAGGATCACCGGCGTGATGTTCGCCGTGGTGGTGGTCGCGGTGTTGTCGAGAATGTAGTTGCCTGCGCTGGCGCCGCTCAGGCTGATGCCGCTGACCGTCACCGTTTTGCCGTTACCCACGTTCGCATCGGCAAAGGTGGAAGACGTGTCATTGATGGTGACTTGATCGCCCGACACCGTGCCGGCCAGGGTCACTGCATCGTTCACCGTGCCGTTGTAGAGACGATTGGTGCCGGTGGCAGTAACAGTGATATGCAGCGGAGTGATGTCGGCGGTGATGCCGATCGGCTGCGTAAGCGTGTAGTTGCCGGCATCCGAGCCGCTGACGGTCATGCCGGTGCTGACGGCGATGCCGTTGCCTACGTTCTTGGTGGCGAACGTACCGTTGGTGTCGTTACCCAGCGTGACGTTGTCGCTGCCGAGCACGCCATTCAATACGGAACCGCTCAGCAGTGCGGCCGTAGTGCCGTCGTACACCTTGTTTGCTGCCACCGTGCCGGTGACGCTCAACTGCGCCTTGGTGATCGTCAACGTATCGGTGCCGCCCACCAACGTGTAGTTGCTGGCCAGGCCCGTACCGTTGCTCAATGCCAGCGTGCTGAGATTGAAGTTGCCACCCGTGTAGCTGCCCACGTTCTTGCTCGACACCGCGCCTGAACCGCCAAGGTTCACGGTTTCCGTGCCGACACCGGTGGAAATCACACCGCTGCTACCGAACAGGCTGGCATTGGCATCCGTGTTCGCGTCGTACACGCGCGTGCCGGAGAGGTTGAGAATCTTCGGCGTGATATCCGCCGTGGTCGTCGTAGAGGTGTTGTTAAGCGTGTAATTGCCCGCGCTCGCGCCACTCAGACTGATGCCGCCGACGGTCACCGTCTTGCCGTTGCCCACGTTCGCATCACCGAAAGTGGACGAGGTGTCGTTGATGGTGACGCTATCACCAGCCAGCGTGCCGGCCAGCGTGACGGTATCGTTCACCGAACCGTTGTACTGGCGGTTCGTGCCGGTCGCCGTCACCGTGATGGCAAGCGGCGTGATATCGGCCGCAATACCGGTCGGCTGCTGGACGATGTAGTTGCCGGCATCCGTGCCGCCGATGCTCATGTTGGTGCTGACGGCGATGCCGTTGCCCACGTTCTTGGTGGCGAAGGTGCCGGTGGTGTCGTTGCCCAGCGTCACGGTGTCGCCGCTGAACACGCCATTGAGCGTCGAACCACTGAGCGATGCAACCGTATTGTTGTTGTACACCTTGTTGGCGGCCACCGTGCCCGACACGGTGAGAATGGCCGGCGTGATGATCAACGTATCGATGCCGCCCACCAGGGTGTAGTTG
Organism: Dyella acidisoli; assembly: GCF_030160295.1. Classification (GTDB taxonomy): domain Bacteria; phylum Pseudomonadota; class Gammaproteobacteria; order Xanthomonadales; family Rhodanobacteraceae; genus Dyella_B; species Dyella_B acidisoli. The sequence continues at coordinate 28,359 of NZ_BSOB01000053.1, read as the reverse complement.
CTGGCGAGTGCAGAGCCGTTGCCAGTCATCGACAACGTGTTGAGGTTGAACTGGGACGTGCCCGTGTACGTCCCTACGTTCTTGCTGGATACGGTGCCCGAGCCGCTCAGCGTGAGTTGATCGCCATTGAGGCCGGTAACAACACCGCTGGTGCCGAACAGGGAAGCGGCGCCGGTGGTAGTGGCGTCGTACACGCGCGTACCGCTGAGATTGAGCACGTAGGGCGTGATCACGCCGTTATTGCCGGTCGCGCTGGTGGGCAGAATGTAGTTGGAAAGCAGCGTGCCGCTGTTGGCCACGAAATCCGAAACCACCAGCGTGGACTGCACACCCAGGCCGGTGCCTGCATTCGGCGTGGCGTAGTTGGCGGTAGCGGACTGCGGAATCGATGCACCCTGCCCGGTCACAAAACCGCTCAAGGTGTAATCGCTCGCAGTGAGCGTGGCCGAATTGGTGCCGTCGTAGACTTTGGTCGGGCTGCCGGTGATCGTTGCAGTGAGCGGACGCGGCGTGATGTTCGCTGTCAACCCGGAAGGTTGCACCACTGTGTAGTTGCCGGCCTGCGCACCGCCAAGTGCAAAGCCACCTATGGCCACGTCGAGATTGTTGCCAACGTTGGCCGTGCTGAACGTACCGCCAGCCCCTGACGAGGTCAGTGTGACGTTGTCGCTACCCAACACACCGTTGAGTGTGGCGCTACCCGCATTGAGCGTATCGCTGGTGGTGCCGTCATAAACCTTGTCGGTGGCAGTGACGCCGCTGATGGTCAGCGCCTTGGGCGTGATGTTCGCGGCGAGGCCGGTGATCGGCTGCAGCAGATAGTTGGACGCGGCGCTACCGGAAATGGAGAAACCATTGGCAGTCACCCCGATGCCGTTACCGACGTTCGATTGCGCAAACGTGCCCGATGTGGACGTCGCCAGCGTGACGTTGCCCACGTCCGAAGCGACGAGACCCGCCAGTCCGGCGGCGGACACATTGAGCGTGTCGCTGTTGGTGGTGTCGTAGACCTTGTTGGTGGCATACACGCCGGTGATGAACAACGGCGCCTGGTTAATGTTGCCAAGGCCCGATGCAGAGGTAGCCAGCGTGTAGTTGGACAGCTGCGTGCCGCTGTTGGCAGTGTAGTTATTACCAGTAAGCGTGCCGCTGATGGCGATGCTGCTGCCGGCATTCGCCGTGGCGTAGTTGAACGATGTGGTCGGAGTGAGGGTAGCGCCTTCGCCACTGACGAAGCCATTGATCTGGAAGTTGGAGGACGTCAACTGTGCAACAGAGCTGCCGTCATAAACCTTATTAAGATTGCCGATCAGGCTTACCGTCAACGGTGCCGGCGTGATGGTGCCCGTGCCGAATGCACTCACGGGGAAGGTGTAGTTGCTCTCGTCGGTACCGGAGAAATTGAAATCCACTTCCTGCAGTGTCGCGGTCAGTGGCTGCGAACCGACGTTCTTGCTAGCGAATGTGCCACTGATATTCTTGTTCACCGTCGCGCTGTCGCCGTTCACGAAACCTGTAAGCGTGAATTGCGAAGGCGTGAGGGTGATCGCAGTGGTGCCGTCGTACACCCGGGTCGGGTTGCCGTTGATGGCCGCGTTGATGCTGATGCCGACGGGCCTTGGCGTAATCGTGCCGAAGCCGGTGGCCAAGGTGGGTAACAGATAATTCGATAGCAGCGTGCCCGATCCCGCGGTGAAATTTCCGCTCGTCAGCGTCGCGCTGACGCCTTCGATACCTGCATTGGCCGAATCGTACGTACCTGCCGTCGGTCCATTGAAAGTAATGCTCTGGCCATTGATCAAGCCGGACCACGTGTAATTGCCAGCCGTCAGCGTGGCAGCGGTGGTGCCGTCGTAAACCTTGGTGGGGTTGTTGACAATGGAAACAAACAGCGGTGCCGGATTGATCGTTCCCGTACCCGTTACTGCGCTGTTGAACGTGTAGTTCGACAGCGATGTACCTGAGCCTGGTGTGAAATCCGACGGCTGCAACGTGGCCGTTACGCCAATGCCCGTACCAGCATTGGACGACGCATAGATCGCCGGGCTCTGCGCAACCACCGCACTCTGTCCACTCACGAAACCATTGATGGTGAAATCAGAACTGGTCAACGTAGCAGCATCGGTGCCGTCGTAGATTTTCGCAGGACTACCGTTGAACGAAACCGTCAGCAGCCGCGGCGTGATATTGGCGGCAAGCCCTGTCGGCTGCGTTAACGTGTAATTGCCTGCTGCCGCACCGGTAAGGCTCAGGCCGCTCACGCTTACGGCGAGATTGTTGCCCACGTCCGACTGACTGAAAGTACCGGCAGCAGAACCCGCGAGCGAAACGCTATCGCTGCCCACCACGCCATTGAGCGTGGCACTGCCGGTATTGAGCGTATCCGCGGTGGTGCCGTCATACACCTTATTGCTAGCCGTCACGCCGCCGACGGTCAGGTTTTTCGGCGTGATGTTGGCCGTGAGATTGGTCGGGAAAGTGATCTGGTAGTCGCTGGCCTTGGTGCCGCCAAGCGTGAAACCACTGACGCTCACCGCAATGCCATTGCCTGCATTAGCCGTGGCGAATTGGCCTATGGCGCCGGCGCTGTTCAACGTTACGTTGCCGGTATCCGAGGAAATCACCCCGTACAAGCTCACGTTGCCGAGGTTCAACGCGGCCGCAGTGCTGCCGTCGTACACCTTGCTGTTCGCCAACAAACCGCTGAGCAGCAACGGTGCCGGCGTGATCGTGCCTGCGCCGGTCGCGGACGTCGGCAGGGTGTAGTTGGAAAGTTTGGTGCCGGAGTTGGCGACGAAATTCGTGATGGTGAACGTCGCGTTGACCGTATCCGGGCCGGCGCTCGCACCCGTGTAGGCAACGGAACTCGGCTGGTTCACCGTGGCACCCTGCCCGGCGACGAAACCGTTGATCTGATAGTTCGACGAACTCAGCGTGGCGGTCGTCGTACCGTCGTATACCTTGGTGGGATTGCCGACGATGCTGGCCGTCAACAGCGCCTTGCTGATGCTGCCGATATCCGCCGTGGCCGAACCGAGCAAACCGTAACCGTAAATGGGAATGCCGGCCGAATTGGTGATGGAGAAACCGGAGATCGACGACGGTGTGGTCACTGCGATGCCGCTGCCGACATCGGACGATGCATACGTACCGGTCGCCGAAGCGATCTTGTCGCCCGTCAGCAATCCACTCGTGGTGAGATTGGAAGCGCTCAGCGTCGCGGCGGTGGTGCCGTCATACGTCTTCGTCACGGTGCCGGTGAGGCCCGAAACTGTCAGCGTAGGCGCCACGCTGTAAAGGAACCCATTGCCTGACGTTGCCGCAGCCGTCTGATACGGCGCGTGGTACTGGATGAAATTCGGCGTAAGGCCGCCCATGGTATCGAGCGAGGGATTGGTCGAATAGATCAACCAGTTCGCGCTACCCGCACTCACTGCCGCACTGCCGGCGTTGTTGACGAAGTTAGCGCCGGTGGCAAGCGTTACGCCCGCACCACCGGTGATCGATGCACCCGATGCGATGGTGAGATTCGCGCCGCTGGCATCCATCACCACCTTGCCGGAACCGTTCACCGCGGCATTCACGTTGATGCCGTGATACGCCTGCAGGGTCAGCGTGGCATTCGCATTGCTCCAGCTCACTGCAGCATTGACGTTGATGTCACCCGCGCCGGCTGACTGCACACCCGCGCCGCTTGCGCCGGTTGCTGTCGTTTGCTCGGTGACGCTGGTGCCACCGTTGAGCGTGTTGGAAATCGTCGTCGCCGCCGCGCTGTCGATAGTGAGATCGGTAGGATCGACCAGCCAGGTACCCGCCTGCCCGTGTGCCGAAGACGCGGTGATATGTGCATCGCTGGCGAGATTGAAGTTCGCCGCAGACGTTTCGATGGAACCGCCTTTGCCGCCATTCGGTGCGCTTGCATCCAGCGTGCCGCCGACGTTCACCGTGCCGGCTTCCATGCCGCCAAGCAGGGTGATGGTGCCGTCATGGTTCTGCACGGTCTGCGCCTGCACGCGGCCGGTGTTGTTCACTGCGCTGGCGAGCAAGGCATCCTTGGCGCCCGCAGTCATGATCACGCGGCCACCGTCGGCCACGATCAGCTGACGGTTTTCCGCCAGGTTGTTCAACGTGCTTTGATCCACCTGCAGATGCAACAACTGATTGCCACTGAAGGTGAGCGTGACGGCGCTGCCGCCAGCGAGTGCCACCGTACCCAGCTGCGCGGTGATCACGCCTTGGTTGGAAACCTGGTTGCCGATCAAGGCCACGTAGCCGCCGTTCGCTGCGTGCAAGCTGCCGCGATTGACGACACTGCCCTTGCCCGAACCACTGAAACGACGACTGCTCGAATCGAGCGAACTGTCGTCGAACTCCAACGTGGATGCAACGAGGCCGCCGACATTCACTTGCGCGCTTTGCCCGAACAACACGCCGTTCGGATTGATTAGCCACACCTGGCCGTTGGCGTTGAGATGGCCGTAAATGTCGCTCGGCGTACTGCTGAAGATGCGATTGATCGCAATCGCATCGCTGCCCGGTTGCACGAAGTTCACCGTTTGATCGGGCGCGATGTTGAAGCTCTGCCAATTCAGCGACAGCGTGGAGCTGTTCTGGTGAATGGTGGTGACGTTGCCGATCTGCTGGATCTGCCCCGAGCCACCGACAATCTGTCCACCAATCGGACCACCGCTTGCATACGCAAGTCCGGTCATGCCCAGCGCGGTGGCCAACAGCGATAGCACGGCAAAACGTCGACCCAGCACATGCTTGCGTAAAACGGTTTCGGGCGTGATGGCGGAGGTGGACACGGCGGCATCTCGCCAACCAAGGCGATTCTGGCTCGGGCGGCACTTAGGATTCATGGCACTACACCTGATCGAAATGTGGGGAATGGCAGCTCTTTCACGCGCAGCGCGGCTTGCTTGCCTACCCGCGCACGCATCCAATTCACACGCGCAACGCACCGTTCCGGCTTGTGCCCGGCATTCGCCGCGGCCTAAAAAAGGCCGCGAAAAAGTGCTGGACTCAAAGCCAGTTGAGTGACGTGCGGTTTAACGACGGGCGACCCCTGCTTGACTCGCCCTGATCCCGTCTGGCGCTTCCCGATTCGTCCGCGAATCGAAAATTGCTAACGAAATCCCCCCTGCTCCTTGGACTTTCATTGAGTGCTTGCTGCCGGAACATTACGCATCCGGTATTGGCTCGTATGCGCGATGCAGCTCCGCGCAGCCGCGTGACTTCTTCTACGACAAACGACGCGCAATCCATTCTCGGGAACTACCAGCGCGTGCCGGTATGCTAGGTGAGAAAAAGCCGACACCAAAGCCACAAACTCGGGAAATTGCGTCACGCCGTGCGTGACGAAAGGTCATTCCGGCAAAACTGTGCACCCGATGTTTCTATCGCAGCAAAGCTTTCGTTCTGCGCCAATAGTGGTTTGCGCGCGCGATGTGTCTTCACACCCAAAGCTTTGCTGTAGCGGATGTCCCAAGACGGCTTAGCGGGAAGTTTTTTGTTGTCCGAGTCACGCTTCGAGCAGGGAGCCTTCAATCGGCGGCCTCTTCCGCGCGCTGTTGCAGGCCGCGTCGGAAGGTACTTGGCGTAACGCCCATGCGCTCGCGGAAAGCCGTGGTGAAATTGCAGGCGGCGCGGAAGCCGATCTGCTCGGCGATGTCCTGCATGCTCATGCGCGAATCAGCCAATAGCTCGCGTCCGCGGCGCAGCCGCTCGTCCCTGATCCAGGCGAACACCGTCGTACCCAAGTGTTCGCGGAAGATGGCTGAGAGCTTCTTGTCGTGCGTCCCTACTTTGTGGGCGATGTCAGCCAGTGAGGGCAGCTTCGCGAGGTTGGCACCGATAAAGCGCATCGCCGCGCGCAGGATCACCTCATCTGGTGATAGCAATGCCTGCGGCGTGGACGGTTCGGGCACTGCGCTGCGCGGCGCCAATCGAAGGTGAATGCGTACGCGTGCCAATACCTCGGCAGGCAGGCATGGTTTGAGTACGTAATCGACCGCGCCGTGCAGCAACCCCTCCAGACGCTCATCCTGCGCACCTGCAGAGCTAAGAAAGATGATCGGGATGTCGCGTGTCCGCGGCGATTCCTTCAGCAGACGACAGCCGGCGAGGCCATCAATATTTGGCATGCGCACGTCCAGCAGAATCAGGTCAGGCATCAGCGCCACCGCGCGCTCGTAACCTTGCCGCATATCCGTCGCCAAGCTTACGCGTAGTTGTTCGTTGCGAAACAACTCAGTGACCGCGCGTATTTCCTCGGGCTGGTCGTCAATGACCAAAATAAGTGGTGAATTCTGCATCAGCATCGTACCGCCCTGTTCGTCCCTCACCGACATCCTGACATCGCAAGGCTGTTGCGGCGGGCGCCAGCCGTATTGTCCGACATTATAAAGCAGCCTGCCCGGCACTCCCGTCGCCCAAAGGTCATGTCAGCTCCTCCAAAACATCGTCCTACGGAGCGCGACTAATCTTTCGCCGCTTCCCACCATCGTCCTTTATCGGCGTGGATGGCATGACAAGGAGCCTGTCGTACTTGAGTTGGCCGGGCTGCAAATCGGCCTCGACCACTCAAGCCCGACAGGCTCCTAGGCGACTACAAGGGGATGTCGCAACGTGGACAATCCAGATAATTTGATGGACTTATATCTGCTGACTTTGGTGGTGGAAGCCGGCGGCTTCTCTGCAGCGGCACAACGCGCGGGTACCACCAAGTCACGACTCAGCCGCCGGATCATCGAGCTGGAGGAACGGCTGGGCGCTCAGCTCCTGCATAGAAACGCGCGCCGCTTCTCCGTCACGGCAGTCGGTGAGCAGGTGTATCGGCAGGCACTCTTGATCCGTGAGGCCGCAGCGGCCGCGGAGGCCGCCGCCCGCGAGGCGAAAGGTTCTCCCGGCGGCCATGTACGCGTGCAGGCAGACAGCCGCTTGCTGCCTTTATTGGAAGGCATGCTGGAAGGATTTTCGCGCCAGCGCCCAAATACCAGGATCAGCGCCACGCAGAGCGATAGCGGTATCGATGCTTTGCTGGAACAGCAAGCGGACGTCGTGCTCAGCATGGGTAATGCACTGCCTGACAGTGCCGATATCGTGGCGCGTGCACTGGGCAGCGTGCACCATGTGCTGGTCGCCAGCCCACGACTGCTAGCGCAAACAGATCGGCCGGAACATCCGGATTTGATACCTGATCAGCACTATCTCAGCCATGCCGTCGCAACACCATCACGGCAACAAACGTCTGCATCGCGCCGACGGGCGTCTCCGCGTTTCACCAGCAACAATGTGTCAACCTTGCTGGCCGCAGCCAAGGCAGGCATGGGTTATGCGCGGCTGCCGCTCTATCTCTGCCACGCCGATCTGCAGGAAGGCGGCTTGCGCACGGTATTTGAATCGCACAATCCGCCGCCGCTGCCACTGCATGCGCTCACTTTGCAGGAACGAGCGATGAGCCAAGCCGCCGTGAGCTTCGTGCAGTTCGCGCGACGGCATCTTGCGCTTGCACAGCCGCCGGGCATTACTCCGGTCGATAAGTTTGATTGAAGGCTGCGGCTTCACTATCAATGTATGGTTGCATGAAAATCTGTATTTCCTCATGGCCGTCATTCCCGCGAAAGCGGGAATCCATTTGCTCTGATGCAAAAAAGCAAAGATGGATTCCCGCTTTCGCGGGAATGACGGCCGTAAGTATCGTAGGCTTGGATGAAATCCCAGCATTCATTGCTTGTCCGATGCTGGGATTTCATCCCAGCCTACTCGCTTCATCAGCGGTGTTGAATAAATCAGAGTGTCCCTAAGCACTCAGCTCCGACCGCTGCTCAAGCAACCGACTGATGCGAACCAGCAACTGCTTCCCACTAGCCGGCTTAAGCAACGCATCGTTGAACTTCAACTCCTCGAAGCCTTCCGCGCGGCGCGGTGGCAGCGACGAATAAAGCAGCACAGGCAGTTCGGGATAATCGTGGCGCACCTTCTGCAGTAGCTCCCAGCCATCCATGCCTGGCATGGCTTGGTCGGTGATGATCAAACTGACTGACTGCTGCTGCAGCAACGCGAGCGCTTGGTCGCCATCGGCAGCGGGAAGGCTCTCGAAACCAAAACCATCGAGCAGATCGCAGAGCATTTCTCGACTCTGCGCATGATCGTCGACCACCAGGATCGTGTGACCCGCACCGTTGACCTCGCCCGCAATGCCATCGTCTTCGAACAGGTCAGGTTCCAGTTCGCTCTCGTCGGCCAACGGCACATCCAGCACAAAACCGAAACAGCTCCCGCCGCCGGATGCGGCGCTGATATTCAGGCGGCTGTCCATGCGCTCCAGGATCTGCGTGACGATCGCTAACCCCAGACCATAGCCCTTGTATGGCTCGGCATTACTACCTCGCGCAAACGGCAGCGACAGATGTTCGCGATCGGAGGGTTCAATGCCGATCCCACTGTCCTCGATCATGAAATGAAGCTGCACGCTTCCTTCTTGTAGCGATGTTGCCGACACCGTAAACAGAATGTAGCCATCGTTCGTGAACTTGGCGGCATTGCCGATCAAATTCATCAACACCTGGCGCAGTCGCCGGAAATCCAGCTTTATCAGTGCGGGCAGATTCTCGGCGTGGCGGTATTCAAAGCGATTGCGATGCTTCTCGGCGAGCAATGCGGCATGTTCGACCAGACCTTGCAGAAACGCATGCAGATAGCCAGGTGACGCCACCAACTCCAAATCTGCGAGCTCGTCCCTGGAAAATTCCAGCAGCTCGTCGATCAGCTCCAGCTGTTGGCGAACGCTGCTTTCGATAAGACCTGGATAGTCTCGCTGCGCATCACCTTCGCGCCATCGCCGCACGGAGTCAACGATCCCGGAGAGCGGCGAACGTAGATCATGGCTGATGCGTGCCAGCAACATGCTGCGCGCACGCATGGCGTTCTGCAGTTGCCCCGTGCGTACCGCCACGGCTTGTTCCAGCCGCTGGGCATGCTTCACCAGAAGCCGGACGCGCCAGCGCCACGCCAGCGCGATGGCAACCAGGATCAATAAGACGGTAGCCACGTAAGCGGGACTGCTGCGCCACCATGGTGGGCTCAATGTGAATGTCAGGCTGATTGGCGCCGACAGTCGGCGCTGGTTTTCATCGATGGTCTGCAACTCAAAACGATAACTTCCTGGAGGCAGCGAGGCGTAACGCAACTCCCGCGTCGACGCTTCCACCCAGTCGCGATCGATGTTCGATAGACGGTAGCGGAAGCGCACCGGGCTACCTGAGCTGTTTCCGAGCACGGCGAAGCGAAGCACCAGTGCGCCGCCCACGTCGAAATCCACCTGCTGTCCCTGCCCATCAAGTTCGCGCTTGCCGTATTGGGCCGATACCAGCCTGGGATGAATCTGGCGCGGCGTCAGCAACTCTTCCGGCTTGAGCAAATGAGAAAGACCTATCGGTGTGCCTATCCATACCGATCCATCCTTGTCCGCGTAGAACGCGCCGTGGTTGGTTTCGTCCCAGAGCAAGCCGTCACGCACGTCCAGGCGCGTCCAATGATCTCCGTCCAGCACGTCCACACCGCTGTTGCCGCCCACCCAGAGGCGCCCGCGATGATCGGTGCGTAAAAAGTAAACGCGAGAATCCGCGAGCAGCGAATCGGGAACGGAAGTCAGATCGATGCTCTCTGCATCGCTTACCTTGCCAACCAGCAACCCCGGTTGCAGCGCACTCAGCCAGAGCCGTCCATCGGGTGTGACCTGGACGCTCTCGAATCCTCCCAGCGTTTCCTGCGGCAAGACGCGCACATGGCTCCAGTGCCCAGCGGTATAGCGATAGACCCCAGAACTGCACGCCAGCCACAACCGGCCAGCGCCGTCCTCTGCCAGATCCGAACACATCGAGGTGGGAATCAAGCCGGGCGCTGCCCGCTCGATCTGGCCACTTTGTGCATCGACTTCGTAGAGTCCTCCAAGGGTGTAAGCCCAAAGTCGCCCATGGCTATCCTGGAAAGCACCACGCACCAGGAAGGGCAACGTTGCCACCACACGGGTATCGCCATTGGAGGGTTCGTAACGCAACACGCGTCCATCGAACAGGAAGTACCAGAGCGAGCCATCCGCTGCGGCCAGCACGGTGCGCGTCTGGCGCGGCGGAGCGATCGTCAATGGCCACGCTTGGGCGCGATCCTGCCATGGCGCAATCACGCTTCCGCCTAAATCGTCGGCTACCCACACCGCACCTGAGCTCGCACGCGTGACCGACCAGATCAATGAACCGCTCAGCCCCTGTGCCACCGTCCAATTTTCCACGGCGTCACGACTGTTCCAATGCAGAAGGCCACGACCATAGGTACCGATCCATACCGTGTCGTCCTGATCCACGATCAACGATGACACGCCCACCCCGGGCAAACCGTCGTCGGGACCAAACAACTCCCATCGCTGCCCAGTCCAGCGCGCCAAGCCAAGCGAACTGCGCGTCAACACGCGACCTTCACGATCCTGCACGATATCGATGCTGGAGGCGGCCACGTCCGCGCTGTTCGCCGGCATGTCGCGCGCGATAAATGCATCGCTACCTTCCGGCAATACCCGTATGGCATGTATGCCACGCACCCATAGGCTACCGTCGCTAGCACTGAGGAAACCCAGCCACTTATCCGCCGGAACATTGGCGCCCGGACCATAGCGGCGCAGTTGTCCGTCGCGCAGGCTGCATAGCTCAGTGCCGCAACCGAACCAGGTGGTGCCGTGGCGATGAAACACCGCGCTGACCTTGCTGAGTCCGGGAAGGTCACGCAGTTGCTCGCTGCTGAAAGGTGAGCTGACCTGCCAATGCCCCTGAGCATCCGACGTAAGTCGTAGCAGATGATTGCCGCTTACCAGCCACATGCCACCGTCTTCGTCGGCGGCCAGCGTTTGCCCTCGGTCGGTCACCAAAGGTTTGTCTTCTGGACGCACCCAGCCGAAGCGTTCGTTCTCACGCAGTTGCAGGCCTGCCCGCGATCCCGCCCACAGACGCCCCTTCGCGTCTTCAGCGAAACTGATTACCTCGGAAACCTGAAACCCCTGTTCGGCGCCGATCTGGTTGAAGGCCACGCCGTCAAAGCGATACAGCCCCTTCTCCGTACCTACCCAGACAAAACCTTCGCGGTCCTGGTAGATGCGAATCACCGAAAGACTAGTCAGGCCGCTGCTCTGGTCATAGATGGTGAGCGGAAGCTGCGCTGCCAATAGCTTCATGGGCGACATCAGCCCAATCAGCAATAGCCATCCCATGAGCGGGAGACGCCACCAGCGTGCCCGCCTGTTATCAAGCGCTGAGGATATGGAATAGATCAGAGCATCCCTAGACACCAGCATGTCGTCCCGCAACTGCGTGTCGTCGTCCAAGACGAGCACGTTGCCCTGTGCACTTACTGCCATGCCTTTCCCCTGCTTCCGGCGTCTGCTGGCGCCGGCTTTCGCAGCGGCTTCAGCCGCCGCGATCCATTAGACCGACAAAACTCACTTGCGGGAGGTTACGCCGTGCTTGTCAGTAAAGTCCATGTGCACCTTTGCATGGGGTGCTCGTGAGGGTTCGCGTCGATGACTGTCTTTTCAGGCCAACTCGAATCATGTCCGGCATGCCACCATGCGGTCCGCAGGTTGGGTTAGCGCAGCGTAACCCAACGATTCCGGCCGACGGCTGTTGGGTTACGCTGCGCCAACCCAACCTTCGGTCACTTCTGCGTGCTGCGGGTCGACAAAACAACACTTCATTTCTTCGACACATACGCGCTGTCACCCACATACCACCGCCACGGATAATCCACGGCCTTGGTTAGTCCGATGCGCGTGGTTTGCACCAGCTGCTCCGGCGGCAACATCCCATCATCGACCATCGCATACGTATCGCCACCCACCAGGTCGATACCGTTCTGCAGCTTGGTAATGCTCATCGCCTGCGTAAGACACGCCGGCCCATTGCACAACTGACGGTCGTTCTTCGCCAGCGGACGCGCTGCATACATAAGGTCCAGCCCGGCAATCGGCTGCAATGCGCGGATCAACACCGCATTGCCCGCTCCCTTCGGTCCACACACGGTATTGGCACACCAGTGCATGCCGTAGGTGAAATACACATACATATGCCCAGGTGTGCCAAACATCACTTCAGTGCGCGGTGTCGGGCCGCGAAACGAATGTGCCGCCGGATCGTCTGCGCCGCGATACGCCTCCACTTCCACGATGCGGCCAGCGCGGCCGTCGTGGCAGAGCAATACCTTGTTCAACAACTCGGGCGCGACGATGAGTGGGTCGCGGTTGTAGAACGAACGTGGGAGTGTGCGGGGTTTCTTTGGCTTTCTTGCGATGGTCATGACATAAGCTTGCCATGATATGCACATACCGATGGAGACGATCAGCTTGACCAGGGCAATGTGATCAGAAGACCGATACATTGATCAGGCAGTGATGTCCGCTCTGAGTGGAGGCATACATCCAGTTGGATGTATGAGACATGGCCCGTAGATACAAGGCCCTGCCTACGGTGCGCGGATCTCAGCCCTCCTGCCGCGTGGGTCGAAACAGGATTTCGTTGACATCGACTTCGGGTGGCTGACTGATCGCGAAAGCAACTGCGCGCGCAAACGATTCGGCAGGGATCGCGTACTGTTCGTAGAATTTTTGGATGTGGCTGGCGACGTCGGGTTCTGTGACGCTGCTTGGGAGATCGGTGGCCACCGCGCCAGGTGAGATCACCGTCGTGCGGATGTCATAGGGTTTTACTTCCTGGCGCAGTCCTTCGGACAGCATCAGCACGGCGCTCTTAGTCGCGGCATAGACGGCACTGCCGGGTCGGACGGCACGGCCCGCAACGGACGAAACATTGATGATGTGACCGCTCTTGCGCTCCTTCATGTGCGGAAGCGCTGCGGCAATGCCATACAGCACACCCTTAATATTCACATCGATAGTTTGGTTCCAATCGTCGATCTTGAGTCGCTCAAGTGGCGAGTGTGGCATCAGGCCGGCATTGTTGATCATGACGTCCACGCGCCCGAAGGTTTGAACGGCCGTATCGACCAATGCTTTAACTTCCTCATGGCGGGTGACATCCGTCGCCAGAGCGATAGCCTTGCCGTTACCGCGGACTAGTTCATCCGCCAGTGATTGAATACGGTCAAGGCGTCGTGCGCCCAACGCGACGATGGCTCCTCGAGCGCTCAGATAACGTGCAGTTGCCGCACCCAGGCCGCTGCTCGCGCCGGTGATCACGATGACTTTCCCTTCAATGTTGTTGCTCGTAGGGCTGTTTGTTTCCATGGTCTTGTCCTCTAGAAATATCGAAGGCGAACGGTTGGCGGCTGTCGAGCCCGTAAGACCGTTTTGATTGAAATCGAGGGGGGCGTGTGGCGGGCACGCGTTGCAGATAGCGCCCCAATGAGGTCGGCGATTTACGCTTGAAAGGGTAGTTTGTTATAAATTACTCAACAATATCGCCAGCATTTCATAGGTTGTTGAGTACAATTCAACTATGTTGCGTGCCGGCCTATCCGAACTGACTGCTTTCATCGCCATCGCAGAGCAGCGAAGCTTTCGGGCGGCTGCGCGCAAGCTTGGCGTTTCGCCATCTGCCCTTAGTCACGCGATGCGAAATCTGGAGGCGCGAATCAATGTGCGACTCTTTAACCGGACGACTCGCGCCGTTGCGCTAACAGAGGCTGGCGAGCAACTCTTGCGTCGCGTACAGCCAGCCATCGCCGACCTCGACGATGCGATCAACGAAGTGGGTTCAGCAGGCAATCGTCCTTCGGGCTCCATACGGATTAGTGCAGCGGAAGCAGGGGCACGGCCGCTCATTCAGCGCGTTCTTCCCGGTTTCCTGGCTACGTATCCAGACATTCACGTCGAGATTGTCGTAGACACGCGATTGATAGATATCGTGGCCGATGGTTTCGACGCTGGCATACGACTGTTCGATGATGTGCCACGTGACATGATTGCCATTCGGTTCGGGCCCGATATGCGGCTTGCTGCGGTGGCGTCACCGGCCTATCTGTCACAGCATGAGCCACCCAAGACACCACAGGATCTAAGAAAGCACCGATGCATCCGTTTCCGATTTCTCAGCGGCGCGCTCTATCGTTGGAATTTCGAACGTAACGGCACAAGCGCTGATGTCGATGTCGATGGTCCGATGACGCTCGGCAATACAAACCTTATGGTTGATGCGGCACTGGCAGGTATCGGCATTGCTTGGATTCCCGACTACCTTGTGGCAGAGCATTTGGCCTCAGGCCGACTTATTCATTTGCTGCCTAACTGGAGTCCTTCCTTGGCAGGTGCGTGTCTCTACTATCCTGCGAACCGACATCCTCCGACTGCGCTTAGATTGTTCACGCAGGCAGTGCGTGAATGGGCGAACAGCCCATTGGTATAGCGAAAACCTGAAATGCACTAACTTGAGTATTTAGCCTTAAGTCCTTTGGGCAACCTCGTGGAGGATAGAATAAACCTCCTCTTCTACGCTCCCCCTCATGACCTACGCCGCCCTCCTCGACCAACTGCGCCGCGAATCCCCACTCGTCCATTGCATCACCAACTACGTGGCGATGAACTTCGCCGCAAACGTTCTGCTCGCCGCCGGCGCATCCCCTGCGATGGTGCATGCACCCGAGGAAGCCGGTGAATTCGCGCGCATAGCTGGCGCCGTCACGATCAATATCGGCACGCTCTCCTCGCACTGGCTGGAAGGCATGCGTGCCGCGGCAGAAGCCGCCAACGAAAGTGGCAAGCCGTGGGTGCTCGATCCGGTGGCGCATTTCGCCACCACGTTTCGGAGCAAAGCAGTGGAGGAATTGCTCGCATTGCGGCCCACGGTGATTCGCGGTAACGCGTCGGAAATCATGGCGCTGGCCGGCAATGCAAGTTCCGGACGTGGCGTGGATAGCGGTGACAGCGTGGAGCGCGCGGAAGCTTCGGCCACGTCTCTGGCGCAACGCACGCGTGCCGTGGTGGCCATCACCGGTGAAGTGGATTTCGTGACCGATGGACGCGACGCCTTGCGCATCGCGGGTGGCTCAGCATTGATGCCCAAAGTCACCGCAATGGGCTGCGCCCTCACCTGCCTGATCGGCGGGTTCGTGGCCGTGGCGCCCGCATCGCCATTGATCGCCACGGCAAGCGCGCTGGCCTGTTTTGGTGTCGCCGGCTCGCAAGCTGCGCAACAAGCGGCCGGCCCTGGTTCGTTCGCATGGCGTTTCATCGATGCGCTTGCAGCGCTGGATGGAAATACCTTGCAAGCGCAGGTAATGCCCGCATGAAAAAAACCTTCGATCTTTCGCTCTATCTGGTGCTTGATCCGGATCTTTGCCAGTTGCATTCGATGGTGGAAACCGCGCGTCTGGCAGTAGCCGGCGGCGCTACCGTGGTACAGGTGCGACACAAACGCGCTTCGACAGCCGAACGCATCGCGTTGGCCCGCAACGTGAAAGAAGCACTGCGCGATACGTCTGCGCTGATCGTGATGAACGACGATATCGATGCAGCCATCGAAGCCGGAGTGGATGCGCTGCACATCGGCCAGCGTGATATGCCCGCCTCAATAGCGCGTGCGCGCGTTGGCCCCGACATGCTGCTAGGCCTGTCGGTGAATTCGGAAAGCGGGGCGCTAGCAGTCGATCCGGCACTGGTCGATTACGTGGGCGTAGGCCCCGTGTTCGCCACGCCCACCAAACCCGATCACGAACAACCGATCGGCTTCACCGGCCTGGCGCGGATCGTAGCCGCCTGCCCTGTCCCTGCCGTCGCCATCGGCGGTCTGAAACAGCAACACATCAGCGACGTATGGGCGACCGGTGCAAGCGGCATGGCCGTGGTGTCAGCCATCTGTGGAACGCCCGATCCTCAGCAGGCATCGAGAGAACTATGGAAGCAGATCGTGGCGGCGAGGCCAGCCTGAGCGGATACCGTCAGGCCGAACCCTCACCAAGCCGATAACCTTGTTCGACCGACGCACGCCCTGTTGCGTCACGCATGAGCGCTTTCACGCTAAGCCAGCATAGCGGCAGCGTTATGACGAACCACAGCAATGCCGCCACCAGCGCGGCGCCAGTTGCCATCGCTGAATCGCCTGCAGCTCGACGGAAAACGACTGCCGCCACGACGAAGGCCACGGAAAGCATGGATACGATGTTGACGATAGTGGTCAGGAAGCTGGCAAGCAAAGCACGCGACACATAAGCCGAAGACATCGATCCAGGCCATGCAAGCAACGCCGCGAACCATATCGGCAACACGAGCGCAAAAGAGCCCAGATACATCCACGGCGCCATCGACCAGAGATCAAGACCATACACACTGGCAGCGGCAAGCGCGGAAGGCAGCGCAAGCTGCACGATCATCAAATGCCACGCCCATACCAGCAGCGCGAAGATCAGAAGGCTGCGCCAACGCATCTCACCCGGCGACACCATGCGCCCTCGCACAACGCGATACGCCAACCACAACGGCAGCATGACCGCGATGAGCGTATTAATGCGATAGACAAACAGGCTCACTATGGTCATGACTTGCACGCCAACCAAGCCCATGCGCGCCGTCGCCATCCGCTGCACGGATAACCAGCCATAACTCAAGGCGACCGAAAGCACGACATACGCGACCGCTACACCCACCACGGCGTACCACGGCAGATCCGCCCGGCGCCGATCCATCAACCATTGCGCGTAGCCCAGGCCAACCGCAGCCGAAAACACCATGGTCACCCATTGGCTACCGAGCATCACGTACATCATGTTCGCCGCCGAGGCACCCCCTGCCATGACGCTGGGCAGGTGCTGCACGCGGTAGATGCTGGAAGCATCGATAATCAGATTGACCAGGATGACGGCCAATGCCACGAAATAAGGGAACGACGAAGCCTTTGCCTTGGCGAAATGCATGGGGATCCTTGTATCCATTGCAGAATGCGTACCACTCCTCGACCGCGGCGACCGTGCCGTGCCGCGGCCCCGTCTTATAAATGGATGTGGGGTTGCCGTCCAGACCTTGGGATGCTCTGATCTATTCCACGTACCCGGCATGACGTCCAGAAGGCCCGCAGGGTGTGTTGCGCGGCGCAGGGCAGACTGGTCGACAGACGGCCAGTCTGCCTTCCCCGCTACGACAAACCGCTGCGCGCATACAGTGCGGTGACGGGTGCGTGGAATAGATCAGAGCATCCCCTGGCCCGTATTGACAAGTGGATCACGGACAAGCAGCTTTTTTCCGTGAATTCACCGTGAAACGGCCTGACAGCCGCCAGCCAATATGCGATAAATGGCTCGCCGGGAAGTCAGGCGCCGAGGAGGGGCCCCTCCTCAACATGGATGACCGATGCCCGACCGGGCCGCCGTTGAGGCGGCCTGTTTTATTTTTGGGGCTGTTTTTCGCGCCCATGTACACGCCAAGAATGTAGGTCGGCGTGCAAACCCCAACATCGCCATACCTGCATACATCGCGACGTTGGGGTTTGCACCCCAACCTACGAGCCAACCAGCAGTTCGAAACAGTTTCGGCACCCGGCGCTCTTCCAGCACAAAGAGCTGGCGGAAAGTGCACGCACGGATGCACGCTGCTTTTGGCGGCGCCCCATTAGGTGCGGTGAAGGGTCGGCAAAGAAGCAAAAATAGCCGCGAATTCTGCTCGACTTGAACGTCTGATCAGGTTTGAACAAAACGCTGGAACCGACCATAACGGTAAGGTCCGCTGTGGGTTGCGGACATTACCGATTAGCTGACATTCGCGGCAAGAAGTTCTGAAAGGTTATGGGGGAGGCCATGGCTCGCCAGAGAGCCGCCGGTGAATCGTGGATCATCCGTGACCTCAAATCTCGAAAAATGCGGCGCTGGAAAGGTCGATAGCTGTTCAGCCGATTCGAATTCGGCCTCTGCCATGACAAGCCCGGAGAGTTCACCTTGAAATTCATCGACCGCCACTACAACGCCGGATTTCCGCGGCAGCCGATGTCGAAGCTTATGCACTCGCTTGCCTGGAAGCGAAGTGGAAAGCATTCGGAATTCTTCCTCAGATAAGTAAATGGTCGTAATGAGCCGAGTGTACGAATCCACATCGGCTTTTCGGGTTAGACGAAGAGTCGCTGAGCCACCCGACAAAGGCCTAGCTTCCCTGAGCCGAAGGCATGCTCCAGTTACGTAGAGGTCAGTTATACGTTCCGTTCGGAGTTCGATCCCATCAGGTACCGCGCGACACAGCCATCGACGCTCACGCTCGACCGCCATGTATTTGGTTGTAGGAAATCCAAGTGAAGCTGCCAAGTGGCCATCGATACTCATCATTCCCCCTGAATGGATAGCCGGTTCGGGTCGGAAGCAAACATTATCCGATCTATGCATACACCTTCTGCGAGCATGGGTGCTAGCCGCGATCATCGTCAATAATCGGTTTTACCTTGGGCGCTTTCAGTCGACCATTTTTGTAGAGCGCCTGTCGCAGTACAAACTCTATTTGCGCATTAACGCTGCGCAATTCGTCATCAGCCCAACGCTGCATAGCGTCAAGGACACCTGCGTTGATACGAAGTGGAAAGGCTTTTTTTTCGGCGCTCATGTCGCCTTCAATTGTGCAACGTGCCGGTATTGAGAACTGGTTGCGTACCGCGTTCGCCGCACAGTACCACTAATAAATTGCTGACCATGGCGGCCTTGCGCTCTTCGTCAAGATCAACCACCCCCTGAGTGCGCAGTTTTTCCAGTGCCATGCCGACCATGCCCACGGCACCTTCAACGATGCGCTGACGCGCAGCAATGATGGCACCTGCTTGTTGGCGTTGCAGCATCGCCTGTGCGATCTCCTGAGCGTAGGCAAGATGACTAATTCGTGCTTCGCTTATCTGCACACCGGCCCTACCGAGCCTCGCCTGAATTTCATCGCGTAGATGGTTGTTAATCTCGTCCCCGTGGCTGCGGAGCGACGGTTTACCATCGTCATGCCCGTCATAGGGATAACTCTGTGCCATTTGACGAAGCGCGGACTCGCTTTGAACTTGCACAAAGTTTTCATAGTTATCTACGCAGAACGTCGCCTCGGCGGTGTCAACGACCTGCCAAACGATGACCGCCGCGATTTCGATCGGGTTTCCGTCGTTGTCATTGACCTTCAATTTGCTGCTTTCAAAATTTCGCGTACGTAACGATACGCGGCGGCGCGTGCAGAAAGGGTTCGTCCACCGTAGGCCCTCTGTGCGCACGGTGCCAGCATAGCTGCCAAATAGTTGCAACACTTGGCCCTCGTTGGGAGCCACCTGGAAGAAGCCTCTGACCACCCAGATGGCGAGAACAAAGGCTGGAATGCCTACTACCCCAATCAATGACGGCAGAGCGGCCGGATCGACATGGAACAACAAACCGATGCCAACCAAAATGGCGATAAGCCATCCGACAATGAATGGAATACCGGCGATCGAAAATCCTTGGCGCTCGTTCATGACTAGGTCTCCGTAGGATAAGCCTAGATATATATCAAAATGATATCACTTTCCAGTATCAGGAAGGCTCCACTTTGGAGCCACCCGCCATCGGCGAGGACACCACTCGGTCTAAATCGAAGATACGGTGACATGTGCGGAGCTTCCTTACGGGTTGATGTCCGCTTGGGGATGCGGACAATCGCCGCCCGGTTGACTACGACACGCGCAAAGCCACCTTCGACGGCAACCTGCTACCCGAACAGTTGCTGGCCGATTACCGCAGCGGCGTGATCAAGCAACAGCTGATTCACCGCCTGCTGCGTGTGCGCCGACGCAGGCCGGAGTTGTTCGCGCGAGCCGGCTACGAACCGCTCGATGTCATGGGCTGGCGGCGCGAACACATCGTGGCCTTTATGCGCCGCTTTGAACGGTACTGTTTGCTGGTTGCCGTACCACGGCTTTGTGCGGCGGGCGTGAACGAAGATCGCCCGATGGTTAGCAAGGAATTCTGGGGTGACACTGCGATTGCCTGTGCCAATGATGACGTCGCGTGCACCTTCTCTGATTTATTTACTCACCGAACGTACCAGGGCGGCGCGCAAGGCTTGCCCGCTCGTACGCTGTTCTCCGAATGGCCTGTCGCCGTGCTGATGTCCGAATCCTATCCATGAAAGCCACGCGCTCGCCCGCTTAGCGGTAAGCGCGCATTCGCGAGATCGCTCACAGCACCTGGGAATGTGAAGCCGCCTCTGACGATCTTTGTGCGCGGCATTGAGATGTGGGATGCCATAGTTCCGCTGGCTATCAAACCTACAGCACGTCGACGTCGTTGCTGCAGTTTTTTGTGTTCGTTTTGTTGCAGCCATCTATGTAACGAAGAAAAACTAGAAATGAGAAGCCCTGCCTCGCCCCGACCATCCTTCGTCGCCGTGCTGCAAAAAACCATTCGCGTACTGACTGACGGACCGGCGATGCTCAGTGTGACGAGGTCATCACGTCGGAACTTCATCCGGGAGTTCCTATCTTTCGCGGCCATCCGCGCGCGCTGGCGTGCCACCGGCGGCACGGGCGCGCAAAGCCGCTTCAAACGCGAAGTCCAGGAACGCCTCGGCGTGCTGCCCCAGTTTTTCACACCCACCGAAGCAGCACCCGAACTTGCCGAACAACTCTGGGCGCAGGCCAAAGCTGCCTATCTCGACAACCCACTGCCATCGCTGTTCAAGGAGCGGCTATTCGTGCATCTGTCGCGCTTCTGCGAGGTGCGCTACTGCATCGTTCGACATGTCGGCTTCCTCATCGGCAAAGGCAATCCAGCCGGTGACGCCCGTGCCGCGCCGGAAACCATCGAGCAGGTAAACACCTTGCTGAGCCGCCCGGTACTCAACGCTGCACAACTGGAGGCGGTATTCGCACGGCTGGAAAACTACACCCAGCCCACGAACATTCCCGCACCACAAACCAAAGCCGAAGAGGATCTGCTCGATGCGATCACGGTGATGTTCGTGGTGCCCGCGCGATCGGCGCAAGCACGCGCCGCCGTGCGGCGTGCCGTGGGCGACAGATCATTCGAACACATCACCGCCCTGCTCACCTTTATCCGCACCGCGCACTACTGGACGGAAACGCATCCAGAGGTGGGCTACGAAACGGACATGATCATGCTGATGGCGCAGCATCAAGACCTGGCGCGGCGCCTGCTGGATACCGCGGATGCCGAATGGGCGCACGCAGGCGATGCCCTGCGTGAAGCGCTTACCGGCCAGCTGCAAGTGCTCAACACGGAATTGCAGCATCGCACGCGCAATCTGCTCAGCGTGATCCAGGTGATTTTCGACCGCACGCTGTCCAAGCACACCACATTAAAGAGCTTCGCCGACGTGTTCTCCTCGCGGCTGGATGCCATCAGCAGCGTACAGGCTTATCTGTCGCGCCTGGTACAGGGTGAAAAAGTCACGTTTGACGGCCTGTTGCGCACCGAACTGGCGGCACACGCCGTGTCACTGAAGCAGATCACCCTGGAAGGCCCGGTGGGTGTGCGCCTGCGCTCCTCCACTTTGCAAACCTTTGCGCTGGCCATCCACGAACTGGTGGTCAACGCGGTGAAATATGGTGCGCTTGCCTGCCCGACCGCGCATCTCACCGTGCGCTGGGAGGTGGAACAAAACGAGGAGCAGCCACCGCTTCTTCACGTGCATTGGAGAGAAACAGGCGTGAACATCATCCACATCGATGACATTCCCATGCAGCCGGGTTATGGCCGTGAACTGATCGAGCGCGCATTGCCCTATCAGCTCCGGGCAACAACTCACTTCGAAGTGATGCCTGAGGGAGTTTGCTGTTCGATTTCCGTACCGGTGCTGGCATAGCCTGCGACTCGCCTGGGGAAAAGGGCATCAATTCTCAATACGTACACGCAGCCTAAGCATAGTTGCATGTAAATAGGATGCTTTGCTTGGGGAACGTGCGTACATGAATTCCAATCACCTGAACGGAAAATCGGTGCTCATGGTAGAAGACGAATACCTGATCGCCGACGCCCTGTGCTCCGCGTTCGAGATGGAAGACGTGCGCGTGGTGGGTCCTTTTCCAAACATCGCCAGCGCCATGACTGCACTGGACGAAGGTGCGCACGCGGATGCCGCTGTGCTCGATGTGAATTTGAACGGTGAGCGCGTGTTTCCGCTAGCCGATCGCCTGATAGCCGACAACGTACCCATTATCTTGACCACCGGCTACGACAGCGACGCCATTCCACGCAACTACGCGCACCTTCAGCGATTGCAAAAGCCGGTGCACCTGCACGAGCTATTTGGATGCCTCAACGGCTTGTTCGCCAATCGGAAATAAAAGAGGGCGTCCCCAACATCAACCCCTCCGCAGGCGTCCCCCGGATATGGACGCCTGCGGCTTCGCCTGAACATACGCTCTGAAGACTATGCAGCATGCATCTCGACCGACTCATAACCTCCCAGCCTAAGCGCACCGACTTGCACGCACTTTCTTTAAAACCATTGCCAAGAAAATGTCATTAGTTGCCGTGCATGTAGCTGTCATGCGCACCGCTACGACATTGCTTCATCCAATCGCCGCCCTATCTCAACGAACCGGATGAAGCCGCGGCGACAGCGGAATGCGCGTGACATTACTCACTGGAAGCGTTACGCCGCTTTCACGATTCAATGTCTGGATCTCCATCATCAGTTGAGCATTGCGTTCGATCAATCGATGATTCTGCGCAAGCAGTTGACCGCAGAGGCGCTCCAGATGCCGCACGCGCCGCTCGGATAGGGTCGTCATGGTCCGCCTCCATTTTTTATTGCGAACCACTATCCGCTTTTGCAGGTGAAGCACGCGTCTGTTTCGTGAACGTTGAGGCAATAAAAGCGTTCACTTCCTCTTTGCCACACATTCACGTGCTTCGCAGACACGAGGTTGAACACTCAACACCCCTGCCAATGTGCGTAACGAGTGTCGTCATGTCCGATCACGACAAGAGCAACGTTTCTCCTCGGGGTTTTGCCGCCATGGATGAGCGCCGGCGCCGAGAAGTGGCCAGCTTGGGCGGTCGCATCGCCCATGCCAGAGGCCGCGCTCATCGCTTCACCCCCGAAGAAGCACGCAAAGCCGGCCAGAAAGGCGGCAGCAAGATCAGCCGCAACCGTAAGCCTATGGCCGAGTTGGGCGACCGCGGTACTGCACACGAAGATGTTTCCGAAACTTCATAAGAACCATGGACCTGACTCAGATCACATTGCTCTCCGGCATTCTTGCGCTCGTTGTGGTAGTGATCTACTACCAGTTGAAAACCGGCGCCAACCATCCAGCGCACATCCACAACAACATCAGCAAGGAAGACAGACGCTTTCTGCGCCAAGCCGTAACCGTGTCGGCCACCGAAGTCGCGCTAAGCCAACTGGCTTTGAAGACATCTTCCGCGGCATCCGTGCAATACATGGCCAAGCGCATCATCGATGACCAGACTCAGGTGAACCGCAAACTGGCAAGCTTGGCATGGCGTTATCGCGTGAACGTTTCGGCGGAACCGGGCCAGAAAACGCAGCAACAGGCGCAGCAATTGTGCACGCTTCGCGGCGATGCTTTCGATCAAGCCTACGACGAGGTGATCGTGCAGGATAACCGCAAGGCGATCGACCTGTTCACCGCAGCGGCTACCAGTGCGAATGCCGAAATACGGCATCTGGCCGAAGCGACGCTGCCTACGCTCGATTTGCATTTGAAGATGGCCGAGGAATTGGAGCCACGTGTGGCCGACGCGGTGGAGCCGTCGTTGCCGCCTATGTAGGTTGGAGGGCAACCTCCAACATTGCCATGTATGCGCACATCATGATGTTGCTTTCATGTTTTCGATCTCGACATGTACCACGGGACGAATAACCTTGCATCTAAGCGAGAAAAAACATTGCGCTAGCCATATCAACGACCTCATCCACAGCGCGACACAAAAACGTCAAATAGACGCGGCGGAAACGTCGCTTTGACGATGAAAGTGAAGAAACCCTGAAAATAGACATTTTTTTATATGTAGATACGTATGTTTTTCACATTACGATTACGCAATGACGATCATCTTGATTTGACAGTAACGGACCAAGGGGGCTGGTACCGACGGATACGGATGTAGTCGGGCGGGCGTCGCAACAGAAAACGTTTGCACTCATTGAGACGTTTGTGCGATGCACTGACACCGATCACGCCAGCCAACGTTGTGCGGGTTTCGAGGGCTCGAACCTCGCGCAACGGCCATGTTCATGCGTGGCGTCCTCTGCTGTTGCATGAGTAAAACGCAGCGTTCTCTCGATTGAATCGAGCAAAGCGCTGGTCGACCGCCCGGCTTCACGTGCTCGAGCCCTCCCATGCCGCTAGCGTTACTTCACGACAGCCCTTCCCATTCGTTGCCTGTCGATCACGCTGTTCTCATTCTGGATCGCTACGGATATGTTGCAGCCGTCCAATCCGGAGAGACGTTGTTCAACACTCATGACGTGCAGGATCTACTCGGCAAGCATTACGCAAGCCTTTATTCAGAATCGCGCGATACCGAACTACTGGACGCCGCACTGAATGCCATCAGTGCCGACCACCCCGCACGCATGGAAACCTGGTTGCCGCATAACCATGGCCAGCGCATTCGCGTCGAAATTTCCTTGCATGCCCTGAAAGGCAGTGACGAGAGCGTGCATGGCTTTGCCATGGTCGTGCGCGACCTGCATGCCCAGAAGCGACTGAAGCTTCGCCTGCGTGAATACGAACGACGGTTCCGCCTGTTCGTGAACGACGTGACTGAATACGCGATCTGCATGCTTGACCTGCGCGGCAACGTACTGGATTGGAATCTCGGCGCGCAACGCATGACCGGCTACGCGGCCCAGGCGGTGGCGAACCGATCGCTCTCGACCTTCTTCCATGAACCGCAACGCACAAACGATCTGCCGTGGCATCTTCTGCGATCGGCGAGCCGGAGCGGACGCGCGAACGCCGAATGCGAGCTTCGGCGCGCCAATGGCGAAAGCTTTCCGGCCGAAGTCATCATCGAAGCGGTGCAGGAAAGCGACGATACCCTGCTAGGTTTTGCCTTGATCATTCACGATCAAACCAAGCAGCGCCTTGCCGAACGCCGCCTGCGTGACGCGCGCGAACAGATCGTGCACGCGCAGAAGATCGAAGCGATCGGACATCTCACCGGCGGCATCGCACACGATTTCAATAATGCCCTGCAAGGCATCATCAGTTCGCTGGAACTGGCGTCGCTATCCCTGGATCGCCACCACGCCGCGCAGGCCAAGCGCCACGTGACGGTATCGCTGGATGCCGCCCTGCGTGCCGGCCGCCTTACGCAACGCCTGCTTTCGCTGGTTCGGCGACAAACCAGCCCCGGGCAGCGTACATGCGTGAGCAAGGTACTGAGTTCGATGCGTGAGCTGCTCGATCGCACACTGGGTGACGACATCACGCTGGATGTGTCGTTTCCGGATGACTTGCCGTCGCTTGCCTGCGACAGCGGCCAGTTGGAAAGCGCGCTGGTCAACCTAGCCGTCAACGCACGGGATGCCATGGCCGGCCACGGACACCTCAGCATGGCCTGCCGCATCTGCAAGCCCGGTGACAGCAGCGTGCAGGTTGCGCTTGATCTCACGCACAACGTTTATGTGGAGATCACCGTTGCCGACGACGGCCCCGGCATGAGCGAGGAAACGCGGCGGCGTGCGTTCGAGCCTTTCTTCACCACCAAGCCGGAAGGTCACGGCACCGGCCTCGGTCTTTCCATGGTCTATGGATTTGTTACGCAATACGGTGGCGCGGTGGATATCCGCAGCATGCCTGGAGCGGGCACATCCGTGCTGCTTTATCTACCTTGCGACCAAGCGATCCTGGACGCCGTACCACCGAAAGAAGACAAGACCGCGCCTGATCTGCACGGATTCCGCGTGTTAGTGGTAGAAGACAACGAAACCATTCGTCAATCCGTGGCGGCACGCCTGCGCCAGCTGGGCTGTGAGGTTTCCGAAGCCGCTTCGGGTGACCAAGCCCTGGCGATGCTGGCAACGGGCTCATCATGGAATCTGCTGTTGTCGGATATCGATCTTCCAACCATGGACGGTTACGAACTGTGCTGCCAGGCACGCAAGCAATTTCCCGCGTTGCGCGTGATTCTGATGACCGGTTATGCCGATACCAAATGGCTTGATTACAGCGTGCTGGACGGCGCCACGGAAGCATTGATCAAGCCGTTCGACATGGGTGATCTATTGGCGAAGGCGAAGCTGCTGTTGCAGCCGGAAGCTTTGTAGGTTGGATGCAAACCCAACATCCCGATGTATGCATGGATGATGATGTTGGGGTTTGCACCCCAAGCTACACATTACACACCTCTGCCCACCACCGAAGGCGAATGCGCATTCGCCGGCCCCGCTGCAAATGCCCGCAGGTCATCCACCAATTGCTGATACCGGTGATCGTGCGTATCGCGATTGATTGAGCGCAGCACTGATGATGGATGCCACGTTGCCATCGCGTCGATGCCACCTGGCAATCGGAACCAGCGGCCGTGACTCATCGTAAGTTGGAACGCCGTGCCAAAAAACGCCTGCGCCGCCATCGTGCCCAAGGCCAGAATGCGCTGTGGATGCACCTCTCGCAGTTCCGCAGCAAGCCATTCGCGGCAAGCGGCCTGCTCTGTCGCGTTGGCGCGCTTGTGCAGGCGGTGCTTGCCTCGCAGCTCGTATTTGAAATGCTTCACCGCATTGGTGAGATACACCGCGTTGCGGTCCAGCCCGCTCTCTTGCAGCGCGCGATCCAACAATGCGCCCGCAGGACCTACGAACGGTTCACCTTCCGCATCTTCCTGCACCCCTGGCTGCTCACCGACCAGCATCCATGCGGCATGCGCCGGCCCTATGCCGAAGACCGTCTGCGTCGCATGCTTCCACAGTGGACAGTCGTGACAGCGCGAGGCCAGCTCGTGCAATTCCTTCAAGGTTCCATGCGGCGGCGGCAACGTCGATGGACGCGCCAACGGAGATTCCCAAGCCGGTGGTGTTTGCGGCATCTGAAATCATCCTCGCAGCATTGCCTGCGTGAAGCTTCCAACACCGTCTATGGAAAGAATGTGCAGGTTCCGTCAACCACCACATCGATAAACCATTCATGTGAACAGTTCACCGCGGTGAATGCCTCACTTGTTCACGCGCGCCGTTCATCGTTGTGAATGGTGCGGACCTTGCCCTTTTGCACGGTCCACGGATGTGCGACTGCGCATACCGCCCTTCTTCCCCAGCGCCGCATACCCTTCACGCCCCAGTTCCTGCCGGCGCGCTTCGCCGCCCTGCTTGCCGAGTGCGGAATAGCCTTCCGAACCAAGCTCTTCCTTGCGTGCGGCGCCACCTTTCTTGCCGAGCTTCGAATAACCTTCTGGCCCCAATTGTTCCTTACGTGCCTCGCCACCCTTCCGGCCGGCCTCGCGCACGCTCATAGCGCCCTTATCCGGGTCATGCTGTTTCCTGCTCATGCCATTACCTCTTGCGCTGATCTCGCAAAATTTCGTCGTACTTATAAAAACGACCATGGGTAAGGCGAACATGCCATCGCTTGTGTGATGCTTACGTGCTTCCCATACATAACATATGTTCAAAAATCTGCCGCGCGTCACATAACAAGCTATCGAGCGTTAACGCGAAAAACATGCGTAGCAAGCGCTGGTGAGTGTGCTTGCGGCTCGCAAAGCAAGCCTTTCACACATATATGAACAGCTGCACCGACATCACGTCGGCCTAGCTTCCGATTCACCGTCCCGCCACTCCGGTGCGCAGTAATTTCGTATCAATTTCGACGGGAGGAGTGCCTCCATGACAAGCCAAGCAAAGAAAACATACACACGCTTCGGCCATCACCGTATAGCGATGCGCCCCGCGCAACCAGGCCTGCAAGATCCGGACGATGGCACACTTAGCTTCGGTCCCCGCAGCGAGGATCATGAACGGCACTCCGAAGGCATGCCACGCATGCGCTACCGTCCGATAAATGATGCCAATCTGGCGCGCGGCTCCAACCTTGGCTTTTGCCTGACCTCGGAAGATCTGGAAACTTCGCCAGATTATTTCGAAAGAAACATCGAGAAAATGCCCGGCTTTGGCCGGCATACACCGCACCACAACAGCGGCGGCCGTGGAGTACCGAATTGCAAACACCTTCGGTGACACGTGGCGCTTAACGCGTAGGTCTGGGTGCAAATCCCAACATTTCCATACCTGCATGCATCGCAATGTTGGGGTCGTCACCCCAACCTACGAATTCGCAGTGCTTAACGCGTAATTACATGGACTCGCCCCCGCGCTAAATAAGGCCTCATGGGCCAGCGGTGGAGAGTAAAACTATCCACCGTTCTGTAACGAGCGAGGGCGAGTCC
>NZ_BSOB01000052.1 GCF_030160295.1 Dyella acidisoli | reverse complement strand
TTGGCCATGGCCACAGACCCTCAAGAGCGAGCCATGGCGTATCGTTCATGGCTACGCGCAGGAGTAAATGACGATGAAATTTCTTCTATTCGACTGCACTTGAAACAGGGCCGCGCATTGGGGGATCGTCGATTTCAAGCCATGGTTGAAAAGACCCTCGGACGACCAGTTGCCATAAAGCCGCATGGTCGTCCACCGCGTTTACGTAACAAGGAAGAGTGAGACACGCTGAGTCGCATCCCTTATTTAATTACCCCCGGCCCCTTTTGGGCCCCCTTTTGGGGCCCGGCCCCTTTTGGGGCCCCTTTTGGGTCCGCCGGCATGGAACCCAACATCTCCAGGAAGCGCATCAGCATTATGCGGGTAACCTATTTGGTAGTCGTCATAGAAGCGATTTCCACCATTCCCAAGTGAAAGCTGCCCAGATGAATTCACCGGCCGTCCAAGGCTATCTGTTGTGAATTCATAGCCATTGTATTGATAGACGGTATTGGGGCTTGGATTTAGCGAGGCCGCCCTGTAATCAGCACGAGTTTCGAGCTGAACCACATTAGGCACTGCTTCGTTTGGAACAACAAAACGCCCGCTTGTAGCGGGCGTCTGGCGGCATTAAGCCTAGCTTCGCTCTAAACGAGTCAAATCATCGTACTCGCCGAATGACGGCATAGCACTGTAATTTTTGGCCAAGTCTGCCACCGATGATGATGTCTCAATCTTATGTTCGGGAACAAATAACTCCCGCCGAATCGACACTGAACCATCGCGACTGAACATATATGACGTACCACTTGCAACTTTGTCAGTATCATCTACAAATTCACGATAAGTTGCCATCGTAAGAAACAACTTGCCAGGCTCTACTTCTTGAAATCCATATGTCAAAGACTCACGCAAATGGTCATCAAGGAAACCGACACCCACAGCCTTCTTGGTCAGCTCAAGAAAGCAATAGGGTTGCTCAACGGAATCCACAAGCACTGTATAGGGCAGACCCTCAGCGTGAGCGGCCCTAGCTTGTTCCTCAGACCAATTTTCGGTGGGGCGCTTCTTCGCGCGAAACCACGATTTGCAGAAATAGATCTTTCGCTTCATTAGTAAATTGTCCCGTTTACATCACGAATCAGCACACCAGCTTTGTTAGCAGCATCCAGTACCGCCTGCGGAACAGGATTGGCCTGAACAGGAACTTCAAGTATGTACTGACCTTGAAGAAGCTGCCCAGCCAATGGTCCGCTTGAAGGAACATTGGCAACCGTAGCGCCGACGGGGTATTTGGCTGGGATTTCATTAATGTATCCCACGGCTGTTTTGGTTTGAATGTCCGAAAGCTGAGTAAATTTCCGCGAAACGATCTCGCCAGCGCTAGGGTTATAAGAGTCTAGTCGCGTATACCCACTACCGTTCGGGCTCTCAATGTAGACCTCATTATATGGGTATGCCGACGCGCGCTCCGCATTGAAGGCGTTGCCAGCATTCAAGCGCTGCAACCAAGACGGCTGGCTACTAATTCTTGCAGGCGCCGCAACTTCTGTGTCTGGAACGCCCCGTTCCTCAACCAAGTTAACTCGGCCTATCGACGACGCATTTCTTTCATCAACTAAGCCAACGTCAGCTTCAGGCGTTCGAGCATTCGACACGT
>NZ_BSOB01000051.1 GCF_030160295.1 Dyella acidisoli | reverse complement strand
TGCCAACCATGATCGCGCCACGCTCTTCCGCGCTCAGGTGGCTGTAGTGCTTACCCATGACGTTCCTTTGGGAGAGGGTGTTGCACTTGAGTTTAGAGACCGCCAACCCAAAGAAATGGCCTGAAGAGCTCATGGCGAGTGGAAGTTACAAGCTTGAAGGATGACGCCTTGCTTTGATCAATGGCGGGCCAAGCTTCCACCGCGCCGCTATACCGCGAGGCGTCGAAGCATTGAGGGCTTAAAGCGAGCCCTGCGACAGGTTGAGCTTGGCTGAGCTCCGCCCGATCTGCTTTAAGTCCTCAGCGCTTCGACGCCTCGCGGTATAGCGGGAGCGTCGAACCTTGGGCAACCAATCACCTATCTAGCCATACACGTTCAGGCTTTTCCCTTACCCATGCTGTGAGCCTTTTAGGCCATTTCTTTGGGTTACTTTTCTTTGGGCCAGCAAAGAAAAGTGACTCGGGCGCCTACGGCGTCCGAAAGCGCCGCAGGCAATGCCCCAACAAACGACATACCCAGCTGAGGCGAGACGCTAATCAGGCCGAAGGCCGAAGGGAGAGGGGGGCTCAGTCGTCGCGTCGACGCAAACGCAGATAAGTGAATGCCTGAGTCGATCCCCATGGCGTAACGTGCATGTCGCGTGCCGCTGCCATGCGTTCGAATTCGCTGCCAAACAGCGCACTCAACGCGTCGGCGTCGTAACGTGCCACTTGTAGGCCGCTGCATTGGGTAGGACCGTTCGCGGCAAACGTCGCCAAGATCACCGTGCCGCCTGGAGCAACGCTCCGGCGTACCGCCTCCACGTACGCCGACCTGACCGACTCGTCCGTCAAAAAATGCAATACCGCGCGGTCATGCCACAGCGCGTAGCGGCGGGTAGGCGCGAAGTGTGTGACATCTTGCACCAGCCAATGCACCCGACGTGCTTTGGTAACACCCAGGCGTGCCTTGGTCTGAGCAAGCGCGCGCGAAGAAATGTCGAGCACGCTAACGTCTGTGTGACGAAGATCCAGCAGATGGTCGACCAGCGTGGACGCACCACCACCCACATCGATCAGCGGTGCATCCAGCGCTATCCCGCTGTCGGCGATGAACGCCAGCGACGTGTTTGGACGCGTCTGGAACCAGCTGACCGCATCGGCGGTTTTGGTCTCGTAGACCTGTTCCCAGTGATGGCGGGGGTCGACCATGCGGCGTGTACTCGGGCGATATCGCCGCCATTATCCGCCTGAAGCGCCGATCAGTGCATGATCGCGTCCGCTTGCCGGCGGGGCACCTCAAGTCATCTGCAAAAATTCCGTGTAAATAGTGATATCAGCAAGCTAGTCAGCGCGATGTGGCAGCTGCGTGCGGCATCGCGCCAGACATCCGCGGGGCCGTTCAGAACGCGAGCCACACGTAGAAATAGAGCGTGTTGTTGTCCGTTGCCCGCCGGCCTGCACCGTCCACGTTGTACACGAGCCCGTTGAAGCGTGTGTACCAGGTGTATTGCAAACCCAGTCGCACGTTGACGTACGGTTGTGCCCAGGAGCTGGCTTGCCCGAATGGATTCCAGTTCAGCTCCACGATGCCGCCGTTGGTATTGGGGCTGCCGTTGTTGCCGTAGAGCGTCAAATCCTTGCTGCCGTCATCGGCGAAAGCGCCCAGCGTTGCGCCCCAGGTGTTCTTGTACCAGTAGCTGACGTTGGCATTGAGTGCGTGCAGATTGTTGTGCAGATTGGACGAACCACCCGCTACATACGTTGCATCCAACTGCTGCTGCTCCGTGAGATAAAGCATGTTGGCGGTAACGATATGGTTGCTGCCGTTCAACAGCTGGTAGCTGGCATCCACGCCAAGATCACGGAACTTGTCGGTCGGTCCGGCCATTGCAACTGCGTTGCCTTGTGCATTGATGCCGACCTGGCCACGCGCAGCGTTGAACAGGAATCCGCCCAGTTCGACGTTGCCATTGGCAAGATTCCACGTGTACGCCACGCGTGCATAGGGCGATACACCGGACAGCCGACCGGTAAAGTTCGCATTGACATCGCGCAGAAACGCCGGTGACAGCGAACGATAAGCGCCGGCTTCCACGTATAGAGCATTGTTGAACTGCGTATAGGCGTTGAGACCCACCACTTGTTGTGACAGACCACCCATCAAGATCGGCGTGGCGACCGGGCCGAAAGCGAGATTCGGCGACATGTACGGAAACTGCCAAGCCGGCGCCGTGTTGAATACGTCGGTCAGACTGGGATTGTTGTTGAGCGACACCCCCCAGATCGCGGGTTTCCCGCTAAAAGTAAAGGAGCGCGCATAACGTAGATCGCTGTTATCCCAACCCAGCAGCCCGCCATCCTGCGAATAGGTACCTTGCGCAAGGATGCCGAGGTTGTCGGTAATGCGTCCCGCCACGAAGATCGAAGCCTGCTGCAGCTCGGTGTTGTCGTTGGTGTTGAAGTTGTTGGCCGGCGGAGACGTTTGCGCCTTTGCCGTATGCGTGTACGTTTCCACCACCATCAGCGACAACGGCACCTTGGTATCACTGCCTACCTTGAGGGTGTAACCCATCAGCTTGAACTGGCGGCCGAAAGGCGTGAGCTGTGGCCCGAATCCGCCGATGTGGCAAGCCGTGCAGGGCTGATGCGTCTGGCGTGCGAATGCCGGTACGGCGCGGCTGCTGGTTGGAAACAACAACAGCAGCAATACCAGCATGCTTAAGACAAACGCCGTCGTGCTGGCCAGCAGGCGATTCCGCGCCGCGCGAACGAGCGTACGTACGATGACCATCTTTCTCCCCCAGCACCGAAGTTGGGCAAAGCTTGCTTCGCGGGAGAACGGGCTCGTTTGATTTGGATCAAACCGACGGCGCTTCGCGTACGTAACCTGACATCGTTCCATCTCACTTGGAGAAGGCCATGTCGCATCGCGAAGAAACGTTCGAATCGCGCCGCCGGTTCCTGCAACTCACAGCTGCCACAGCGCTGGGTGCTTGTCTGGGTGGCTGGTCCTTGTTCACACGCGCGGGTGACTTGCCGCATCTCACCATTACCGATCCCACGGCCAAGGCGATGAATTACGTCGAAGATGCCGGTGCCGCGAACAACGCGCTGTACAAATCCGGCAGCATCTGCGCGAACTGCCAGTTCTACCATGGCCCGGATGTGGGCTACGGTACGTGCCAGCTTTTTCCAGGGAAGGCAGTGAACGCCAAGGGATGGTGCACGTCGTATACGTCGAAGAAAGCGTGAGTGCAGCGCGTTTTCTTCCGCCGTTGCGTGCGAGCTTGCGTATGACGCGTGGCAGGAGTGAGCCATGCGTCTGGCAGTGACTCACGTCAGATCGGTATCTCCAGAATCGCCTTCACCGTCCACTTGTCGCTTGCATCGTTCAAGCCGCGGCCAATGCCGAAGTTGAAAGGGATAAGACCGCGCGTCACGTCCACCGCAGCAAACAATTGCTGGTTCTGCTTGCGCGCCGGATCGAACTGGCCGATGCGGCCGAAATCGTTGTAGTACTCCACGCCCAGCGCCGTTCCGGCCCACACGGTTCTCGCCACCTTCAGCGCAGGTGCGAAGTCGGAACTGCTGCTGCCGTAGCGTGGATGAAACGTGGCATCTACGACGGGGTTGAAGGCGATCAGCCACAACGGGCTGCGGTAGCCGATGATCGGCCGCAACTCGACCGCGGGCCGTCCTTGCTCCAGGCGCTCGTTTACGGCGGATATTTCCACGTTCAAGCCGAGGAATGGACCCGAGCCGCCTTCGGCCGGTTTAAGCGGAATCCATTTGAGGCGTACGCGCGGTCCGGCGAAATAGTTGGTACCAGCAGCGTCATGCAGGAAGGGCAGATAGAGCCCGGCCTCAAGCGTATCGGTAATACCGTAGGACCACTCCATGGTGGTGCGAAAGCCGTGATCGGGCGGAATTTCACCGGGATAGGCGGGTGTCGACCGACCGTCGGGCGTCGTATTCAAATGCAGTTCCAGACCCCATTGGCCGCGATGATTGATGCTGTCGTCGTATACCTGGATCTCGTCGGTGAGATCGGCATGCGCGAGAGGAGCAGCCACAGATGCGAGCATGAACAAGGCGAACGGCAGTACACGTCGAAGCAGCATGCAAGGGAACCGGGGAGTGGTGGGTGTTTAAAGGCATGAAGCATTGCAAGCGTCGCTGAGCGCTGGCTTATGAGCTTTCATGAAATCCGTGACAAGCATGTGATGTTCACGCATAACTTCGTCAGTGCAGATCGTCGCGGCCGGTACAAAGCGCAAATTTCACCCGACGCTAAGCGAATCCAAAGACTGGAGGCTTAGTGTCGCAAGCACCAGCAAGGATCGGCCTGCATACGCGGATGTGCGTCGTGCGCGTGTTACGTTCCATGGTCGTGTTGTCCATCGCGTGCCTGGTTCCTGGGTACGTGCGGGCAGGTGGCGGTTTCCTCGGCATCGATCATCGCGTGGCCTACGACAACTCGGGTGTCTGGAATCGCAACATCCAGAGCGGCCTTTTGTACGGCTCCATTGCCGGTGTCGGCCTGGGTGCGCTCGCGTTCGGCGATCAAGACAAATTCGGCGATACCCTCTGGCGTTCCGTGGATGCGATGGTCTTCACCGGCGTCACTACGGAGGCGATGAAATACACGTTCCAGCGTGAGCGTCCGTCGCAGACGTCTGATCCAAATCGGTTCTTTCAGGGCTCGCACGCGCAGAGTTTTCCCAGTGGCGAAGTGGCGGCGATTTCCGCAGCGGTAACGCCCTTCTTGGCCGAATACGGCTCGGATCATCCAGTTGTGTATGCGTTGGCGTTGTTGCCTGCCTATGACGCCGTGGCGCGCGTGAAGACGCGCGGACATTGGCAGAGCGACGTGCTGGTAGGCGCGGGGGTCGGCGTGGGATTTGGTATCTATGCGTCGAAGCGCAATTCGCCGTTGATCATCAGTTGGCTGCCGGGTGGGTTCAAGATCGGCTTCGTGCATCACTTCAAATAGGTCGCGCTGACAGCACCGGAATGGTAAGCGTAGGCTGGGTCAGCGCAGCGCAATCCAGCAATAATGGCCGAGATTTGTTGGGTTACCCCCGGATCAAGTCCGGGGTAACCCAACCTACGAACATCACGGCTTACAGACTTAGAACGATCTGATTCATTGCAATGAACATGGTGCGCCGACAGCGCATGCATTCAGCATTGTGCGCAATGTGTGAAGTCTGTTGCACGTGCCCTTGTGTTCCTGTTTTGTATTCGATTAGGGTGCGCGCGTTCGCCCAATTGGGGAGTGGCGAACACATTCGTCGTGCAATCCATTCAATGCGTCGTCTGTCCGGGCTCGCGCTTGGGCAAGCGTGGGTGGCGTGTATTCGGCGAAAGCAAACTCAGTCGTATGTGTACGTTGTGCGATCCCGCTAAAGCGGCGCGAACAACAGGTGTTACGCCGTGGCGGGTACCTTCCTTTTCTTAATTTCTGCAGAGGGGAAACACATGTTCGATTACGCAAAGCGCGGTCTGGTGAAAGCAATCGCTGTGTCCGCCTTGTTTGCTGTCTCCACCATTGGGGCATCCGCAAGCGATGTCTCGTCGGTCACCAATCCTTATTCGCCGGCTTACGGACATGGTTATCGCCATGGCGTAGTGCCAACCCGGGAATCCCTGCGCAACATGAACGCGTTTGAGGCGCAGAACAAAACCACCGCCGCGCTGAGGGCTAGCTCCAAGACACTTTCCTACGGCGGCGGCGTCGACGGTATCGGCGTTACCAGCGGCTCGCCCAAGGTGTATCTGGTGGTTTACGGTAGCCAGTGGGGAACCGCCGGTACGGATGCCAACGGCAATATGACCTTGTCCGGCGATGCCAGCGGTGCAGTGCCCTATCTGCAGAAGTTGTTCAAGGGGCTGGGCACCAACAACGAAACCTGGTCCGGCACGGTCACGCAATATTGTGATGGTTCCACAGTGGGAACCGGTGCCACATCCTGTCCCACGGGTGCGCCGAAAGTCGGCTATCCGACGGGCGGTACGGCTTTCGCGGGCATCTGGTACGACAACTCCGTTGCGTCGCCGTCGCAAGCGACCGGTGCGCAGTTGGCGCAAGAAGCGATCAATGCAGCGGCGCATTTCGGCAACACCACCGCAGCATCCAACCGTTATGTTGAATACGTGATCCTGTCGCCTTCAGGCACGCACCCGGATGGGTTCAACACGACCAGTGGTCAATTCTGCGCATGGCACGACTACAACGGCGACCAAGGCGTCAGCTCGCCCTATGGCGACATCGCCTTTACCAACATGCCATACGTGCTCGACATGACGACCAGCTGCGGCGAGAACTTCGTCAATAGCGGTTCGGCGGGTGTGCTGGATGGTTTCTCGATCGTAGAGGGGCATGAGTACGCCGAAACCGTTACCGACCAGAATCCTGCTGGCGGCTGGACCAATCATCAGAGCCGGAGTCGTTACAACGGCGAGGAAATCGGCGACGAATGCGCCTGGATCACACCAGGCACGGCCGGCGGTTCTGCCAACGTGGTGACGGCGACAGGCACCTTTGCGATGCAAACCCTGTGGTCGAATGACACTAATACCTGCGCTATCTCTCATCCTGTGCTGTAACACGCTGAGTGCGTGGCCGCCTCTCTCTATAAGAGAGGCGGCTGCGTAACCTCAACGGCCGTCATTCCCGCGAAAGCGGGAATCCATTTGCTCTGATGTAAAAGCGAAGATGGATTCCCGCTTTCGCGGGAATGACGACCTTGAGGGTGCGAACGTCATCTCGATCTGCGCGACAGCTGTATAGGTTGGGGTGAAAACCCCAACATTGCCATTCATGCACACATCGTGATGTTGGGGTTTTCACCCGAACCTACGTGGGCGTTGCAAGCACACTCGCCTGCAAATTCCCGTCACGCAGCACCAACTCCATCCGCAACGACTGCGCGCGTGCCGCCGAAGCGGCCAGCGCCAACCCAAGGCCGGTATGCACGCCGGCTTCCTTGCCTTTGCGCCAGAAGCGTTGCTTCATGCGTGTAACGTCCTCGCCGGTGAGGTCCGGTGCAGGATTGCTTACGCACCAGTCAAGCGCCGTGCAGCGCAGTTCGACCGTGCTGCCAGAGGGTGCGTACGTAAAGGCGTTGCCCAGCAGATTGCCGAGCACGACGTCGAGCAGCGCGGGATCGGCCATCCATGTGACGCCGGGTTCGATGTGTGCCTCAAGCTTCAATGCGCGTTCCTGCAGGCGATGTCGATGCCGCTCGATCAAAGCTTGTGTGAGCGCACTCACATCCACGTGTTGCAGCGACAATTGCTCGATGCCGGCTTCGATGCGCGTGAGCAACAACAGTGCCGTCACCATGCGCTCCATCTTTGCGCCGATATCGCCGATATCGATGAGCAGTTCGCGCGTATCGCGGTCGCTGGGGTAGCGCAATTCCACTTCAATGGCGGTACGCAGCTCGGCCAATGGTGTGCGCAGCTCATGCGCTACGCCACTTGCGAATTGGCGTTCGCGCTGCAGCCCTTCTTCCATGCGCGACAGCACTTGATTGAAGTGCGTGATCAACGGCGCCAGTTCTCGGATGTTCGTGCTGGCCAGTCGCATGCTCGGTGTATCGGGGCCGATCTTCTCCATCGCCTCGGCCAAACCGGATAGCGGGCGCAGGCTGCGCATCACCAGCAGCGGCGTCAGCACGGCGACCGCCAGTAAGCCCAGCACGACGCAACCGAATTCGATGCGATCCATGGATTGCTGGAAATCCACCACTTCGCTGCGGTCGACCGCCAGGCCAAGCACGCATTCCGATGTGTCTGCTGTGCCGCCCGGCGCGAGATTGGCATCAGCCGAAAAGCGCAGCGCAATGGCACGCAGATCTGTGCGCTGGCGATCGGAGAGGTCCGCAAATGCGATGGATTGTCCTTGCGCCGGCGCGGGCCAAGCGAGCTGCGCCGCTTGGTCAGACGACACGACGTGCTGGCCGCGGCAATCGATGCGGAAATACACCGTGCCGTCGTCCGCGAGGAACGATGGAATCCAATAAGAGGGAAAAGGCTGTGTAGAGGCCTTGGTTTGGGTAGTGAAAATATCCGCCAGCGCCTGCGCGCGCTCCAGCAAGTTGGCGTCGGCGCGCTGCGCCACTTCGTTGTCGACGCGGATATCGATTACTAGCGTGGCGGTGCCAAGGATCGCCACGATGGCCGCGATAACCAGCAAGGTGGTGCGAAAGCGCAACGACATGGCAGGTTTGCCGGAAGCGGTCGGCATCGTCATGGTGTCAAGCTTTGGGAATCAGGTAGCCGAAGCCGCGGCGCGTCTGCACCAGTTCGTCCATGCCGGCTTGTTCGAGCTTGCGCCGCAGACCAAATACGAGCACTTCCACGCTGCGATCGGACGCATTGGATTCGCAACCGGCCAGCCGTTCCAGAATCTCGCCGCGCGAAAACGCCCGGCCGCGATGCCGCAGCAGTAGTTCGAGCAAGGAAAATTCGCGTGGCGTGAGCGACAGCGGTTC
Source organism: Dyella acidisoli (assembly GCF_030160295.1). Lineage (GTDB taxonomy): Bacteria > Pseudomonadota > Gammaproteobacteria > Xanthomonadales > Rhodanobacteraceae > Dyella_B > Dyella_B acidisoli. Next base: position 46,078 of record NZ_BSOB01000051.1, on the reverse strand, counting down.
ACCCTGCACATGGACCATGCGCGCGACGGGATCGAGGCTGAGTTTGCCAACGGTTAGACGGGGTGTCTGCGCATCTTTCGAACGGCGCGCGAGCGCATGCAGGCGCGCAACCAGTTCATCGAATGAAAACGGCTTGACCAGGTAGTCGTCTGCGCCTCGGTTGAGCGCATCGATGCGATCAGAAATCTGGTCGCGCGCCGATAGCACCAGCACGCGTGGACGCGATGCGCGTCCCTGGATATGCCGGAGCACACCCAGCCCGTCCATGCCGGGCAAGCCCAGATCAAGCACGACCAGTTCGTATTCGTAGGTATCCAGGTGCTGGCAGGCCGCGATGCCGTTGGCGGCGGTATCCACGGTGAATCCGGAAGCACCCAGGCCACGCCCGAGCGAGTCGCGCAAACGTATGGAATCTTCGACGATTAGAACGTTCAGGACGGCCTCTCCGGTCGAAAGAACGATAGTTCCGATCTATGCCACGCAAAACGTTTCGACAATACCTGTCATGACAAGTGCCGCGACGGCGTTCGAACAGAATGCGGCGGACATCTTTCAGTGAGCTGACGGCGCAGGTTCTTGCACGACAGCTCAACCTCCTCGAACCCCTTACAACGCCGTAACATACCGGTAAGTCTGGCCTAAGCCAGCACCGACACACTGCTGCGGCGTGCTCGCCAGGGATGTGGAACTGCGTGATGAACATGGATCACTCACGTTGAAACACGCAGTCAAAGCAATCAAACCGTCAGGTGTCCTTTGAGCACACTCACTACCGATCCGCTTGCCAGCGGCATTCCTCGCCAGGGTATTTATCGCATTCTGGTGTGCCGGCCGAATCATCGGCTCGGCAACATGCTGTTGATGACACCGCTGATCGCCGAACTGGAACGGCTGTACAAAGGTGCGGAAATCGACATCGTGGCGGAAGGCCCGCTGGCCGCCGATGTGTTCGCCACGTTCTTCAGCGTCAAGAACGTGTATTGCTTGCCACGCCGCGGATTCAAGCATCCGGTGAGCTTTCTTGCGCTGATCGCGCGTATTCGCAAGACCCACTACGACCTGATCGTCGACCCCTGCGTAGGCTCCGGTTTCAGCCGTACACTCGCGCGCATTTTCCGTGGGCGTTACAAGCTCGGCTTCGATGATGCGGAAAAGCAACCACGTGGCCTGACTCACGTGGTGCCGTCATCGATGGCGCCGCGGCATATGGCGCGACGTCCGGTGGCGCTGGTGCGCTGGCACGCTTTGCAGGCGCAGAACGAAAGCCTTGCGTTTCCAGCGATGGATATTCGGCTTACCGAAGGCGAGCGTGCCAGCGGCAAGGCGTTTATCCACGATTTGCTGGCGGAATCACCGCCGCATGATGCCGGTCGCACCATTGGCATCTTTGCCGATGCAACGGGAAACAAACGCTATTCAACAGAGTGGTGGAACGAATTCCTCGCCATGCTGCAGGCGCTTTCGCCGCAAAGCCGGTTCGTGGAGATCGTGCCTGCGCACGGTCGCTCGATGCTTGATTCGCGCTGGCCGAGCTACTACTCCAGCCACATTCGCCGCATGGGTGCGGTGATGTCGGCGGTGGATCTGATGATCAGCGCCGACTGCGGCGTGATGCATCTGGCCGTAGCTTCGCAGGTGCCGACGGTCGGCATGTTCTGCGTGACCGATGAAAACGTATATGGGCCGTATGGCACGCGTAGTACGTCGTTGTCGACCCGCGATATCTCCGCACAGGATGCGGCAGCCAACGTGGTGAAGGCGTTTCCTGATCTGTTTGGTGCGTCATCAGCGGCCAGCGCGGCGCTGCCTCCTTCCTCCGGGGAAAACATCCACCCGTTTCCTTTTCCCAAGGGGAAAGGGGGGCGGTGAGGGGCCACAGCTTGCCTCGAACTTCCTAAGTGAGCCCTCTCCCTGTGGGAGAGGAGCCTGCCCTCGACCCGATCGGGGGTGCCGAGAGGCGGGTGAGGGGGCGGGCGAAGCGCGGTACTGACGGCTTACACAGTGTTTTTCACTGCGCGCTGATCGCACCCTCACCCCAACCCCTCTCCCGGAGGGAGAGGGGCTTATTTCCGGGTATCCCTCAGCGCTAAAAATCCGCCTGCCACCTCCGTCCCTTACAATCGCCGGCTGAGCTTGCGCTGCCAAGGCGCAAGCGCCCGATATGTCGAATTCAAATCCGGAACCCTACATGCCGAACGACCGCATCTTGGAGCAGCGCTTGCGGCCCGAAACCATGCGCGCCACGCGATGGTCCCTGATCTTCGTGATCTGCTTCGGGCTGCTGCTCGGCTTCGCCTTCCAGGGTACGCGCGGCCTGTGGAGTCCGGACGAGGGCCGCTACACCGTTGCCGCACTGCAGATGCTCGATACCGGCAATTATCTGGCGCCGGCTTACAGCCCCGATGAGGTCAACTTCTCCAAGCCGCCGACCACCTACTGGGTGATCGCCGCTTCGGTGAAAATGTTCGGCCGCAACAGCTGGGCGGTGCGTACTCCCTACGCGCTGGCGTTCTTGCTCACGCTGCTGGTGCTGCATGCGATGGGGCGCCAGCTGGTGCCACAAAAGCCGTGGCTGCCGAGCGTGGTGTACGGCTGCGCGGCGGCGCCGTTCCTGGCAGGCAATATCGTCAGCACGGATGCGTTTCTCACCTTGTGCGAAGCGCTGGCCATGCTGGGCTTTCTGCGTGCGGCGTTCGATGAAAACGAGCGCGGACGCAAGCGCTACGTGCTGCTGATGTGGCTGGGCTGGGGCCTGGCGTTTCTCACCAAGGGGCCGCCGGGTTTGATCCCGCTGCTGGCGGCAATTCCTTTCATCGTGCGCCGAGATGGCTGGCGCGGATTGGGCCGCTTTTTCCCGTTGAGCGGCATTGTGTTGTTCCTGCTGGTGGGGCTGTCCTGGTACCTGGTGGTGGTGATTCGCTACGCGGGGTTGCTGGAGTACTTCCTGCATCAGGAGGTCTACAACCGCGTGTTCACCGCGGCGCATAAGCGCAATGCGGGGTGGTTCGGCTGGATCAAGATCTACGTGCCGGTGCTGGCGATCGGGCTGCTGCCGTGGTGGCCCGCGGTGGGACGCGTGCTGCGCCGTTGGGTTTCCGCCGTGCGTCTAGGCACCAAGAACGAGCCCAGCGTCGAGCTGTTCCTGGCGCTCTGGTTCCTGGTGCCCTTCGTGCTGTTCTGCTTGGTGCAATCGCGGTTGCCGCTGTACATGCTGCCGCTGTTCGTACCGTTGTCGCTGCTGTTGGCGCTGGAACTGCGTGATCGCGTCGATCTCAGCCAAACCAAACACAAGCTTTTGCTGGCCGCGTGGGTAGTGGTGTTGCTGGCAGTGAAGGGTGGCGCTGCCTATGCCTGGCACTCCTCGAACGACAACCGTCAGGCCGCTAGCGAGTTGAGCACGGCCACGCCAACCGATCGCTACAAGGCGATCATCTTTGTCGAGAACACCGACCTGGATTACACCATCGAAGAGGCCACCCCGTGGGGGCTGCGCATGTACCTGGGCAAGGTGGTCTACGGCATTCCCTGGCTGGCGCCGCACGGCGGCGAGGCGCTGTGCCACGCCTTGCACAACGAAGGCAAGGCGCTGGTGGTGGTCGATCCGGACCTGGGGCCGAAGGCGGCCGATACAGCGCTGGCACAGTGCTCAGGGAAGGTTACCGAGCTGGGTACCTGGCGGAAGAATGTGTTGAAGCTGGTTGAGCTTTGACCGCGTTTTGCTCCTTCTCCCCCCGGTGAGAGGGGGGCAAAACCGCCCCGTTATCCGGTCCATACACCCCCCATCCATTACAATCTGCATATTGGGGCAGGTGACGCCCTCGGCATTGATCAGAGTCCTTACATGTGTGGAATTTGCGGAATCTTGAGTCGGGATGCAGGACATCCGCTGCCACATCTGGAGCGCAAAGCGAAGACCATGCTCGAGGCCATGGCGCACCGCGGACCACACGGCGATGCGTTCGTTTCGCGGACGCCCGGCCTGGCCATGGCCACCAACCGCCTGGCTATCCGCGGCGTGGATCAGCATCAGCCGCCGCTGCTGGAATATGAAGCCGGCGTAATCGTTGCCTGCAACGGCGAGATCGACAATCACCGCGAACTGCGCCACTCGCTCGCCGAAGCCGGGCACGACATCACGCTCACCACCGACGTCGCCGTGCTGGCGCCGCTTTATCTGGAAAAAGGGCTCTCGTTCCTCGAGCACGTGCAGGGCGTATTCGCGCTGGCGTTGTGGGACGGTCGCCATCAACGATTGATCCTGGCGCGCGACCGCGCCGGCGAGCGCCATCTGTACTACGCCATCATCGGTCAGACGGTGTACTACGCCTCGGAGCTGGCTGCGCTGGTGAAAGCCTGCCAGCCGGATGTGCAGATCGATCCAGCCGGGCTGGCGCACTATCTGCGCTCGGGCTACTGCCCGGCACCGACCAGCCCGCTCAAGCACATCCACAAGGTGGCGCCGGGCGAGATGATCGTGATCGAACCCAGCGGCATCCGTCACCAGCACTACTGGAATTTCCCCGCGGAAAAAGCCACAAACACGCCCTCGACGAAGGCCTTCGATCCGATCTTCCGCGAAGCCGTTCGGCGGCAGAGCGACATCGACGTGGATTACGGCGTACTGCTCAGCGGCGGCATCGATTCCGCGCTGATGACGGCGGTGGCGCGTAGCGTGCGGCCGGAGAAAAAGATTTCCGCATATTGCATCCGCTTCTCGGAAGAATCGTTCGACGAAGGCCAGCATGCGGCGAACCTTGCCCAAGAGCTTGGTTGCGATTTCATCGAAGTGAACGTTTCCGCCCAGGATGTTCCGCGCACCTTGCGCGAACTGGTGAGTGCCAATGGCGAACCGCTGGCCGATCCGGCGTGGATTCCGCTGTCGCTGGTCACCAAGCGCGCGTCGCAGGATGTGCGCTTGCTGCTGGCGGGCGAGGGCGCGGACGAACTGTTCGGTGGCTATCCCACTTATCTCGGCGCGCGTTGGGCCAGCCTCTACGCCAACTTGCCGCCGCCGGTGAAAGCACTCGCGCAGCGCGCGATTGAATCGCTGCCGACCAGCGACAAGAAAGTCACGCTCTCGTTCCTGCTCAAGCGTTTCATTCGCGGGCAGGAACTGGATGGGCTGGCGCGGCACCTGCTGTGGACGGCGAGCATTCCGCCCGTGTGGCAGCAGCGCCTTGGCATCGCGCCGCCCACGGACGATACACAGCACGACGCGACACGCCTGATCGACACCATCCAACGCTACGACTTCGGCCACTCGCTGCCGGATGCGTTGATGGCCAAGGCCGATCGCGGCGCCATGCTGCACGGCGTGGAAATCCGCGCGCCGTTCCTGGATCAGACTGTCATCGAATTCGCTGCCACGCTGCCAGTGGAAACACGCGTGCGTGGACTCACCACCAAGGTGTTCCTCAAGCAATACGCACTGAACTATCTGCCCAAAGACGTGGTGACGCGCCGCAAACGTGGCTTGTCGGTGCCGCTGGCTTCGTGGTTGCGCGGGCCGTTGCGCGATTGGGCGCAAGCGCATCTTTCAAGCGGCGGGCTTGCTGAAGTGGGTATCGATGTTCGCGTCGCGCAGGCGTTGTTTGCCGAGCACCAGTCGCGTGTCGCCGATCATGCGCGCGCGATCTGGACGTTGATCGTGCTTAGCGAATGGTTGCAGTGGTTGAACAGCGAACGAGTGGCTGTTTCGGTTGCGCAGGAAGAAGTGCTGGTGCAACAAACGCTATAGGTGAGGCCTAGCGAGGTTGATCCCTCTCCCCTGCGGGGAGAGGGTAGGGTGAGGGGGCAAGGCTGGCTCAAATCTTCATAAGAGCGACGCTTCGATTTGCGTCTTTCGCGAGGTTCACCCCCTCACCCCAACCCTCTCCCCGAAGGGGAGAGGGGGTAGAAGCATCAATGCCCCAGCAATTCCTGCACGATCAAACCGGTCGCAACCGCAACCAGCACGAACTCGCCATCGTCGTTGCGATACCAGCCATAGCCCGGCGGTGGTGGGCTCAGACGGTAGGTCCTGTAATCCTCGACGTAGTATTCTCGTCCGCGATAGCGGTCAGGCAGGTATTCGCCGCGGTGGTAATGCTTGTCCCAGCCGTAGTGATGGCCGTGATCGTGATGGTCGTCATCGCGCCAGCCGTGATCGTCGTGATCATGTCCGCGGTCATGGTCGTGGCCATGATCATGGTCGTCCTGGTGGTCCCAGCCGTGATCGTGATCCTGGTCTTGTGCAACGGCGGCTGTGGTGACCATCACCATGGGCACGCAAGTAAGCAAAGCCAGTGCGAGCAGATGTCGTTTCATAAATTTTCCCCGTAAGCGCCCTACGATGTGGTGCCGTCGATACGGCGTATTGCCGTGTAGGTGAGACTAACCGGGTCAGCTGAATGGCATCCTTCTCGATCCTTGCGACGACTGTGAGCGGTTTTGCAATCTTCAGACAGAAGCCCCGCCGGCTGGCGGGGCTTTGTTTGATCGTTCATGCGCTAGTCGGTCAGAACACATCGAACGGCGGCGTCAAGCCGGTGAAGTCACCGATCTGCTTGGCGTCATACGCACCATTGAGCTGATTGAATCCATCGCCGGGTACATTGAGATCGCCCTGCTGAAAAACGATCTGTCCGGCCTTGGTCACCTCGATCACGCGATCGTTGAACTGGTCGCTGATCAAGGTATTGCCGTTGTGCAGGCGCACCGCACGCGTGGGCAATGGCGCGGGATTGCCCAACGGATCATTGGTCAAGTATTGCCAAACGACGTGATCAGAGCCGTCCACTTCCACGATGCGGCTGTTGTTCGAATCGGTGATCAGCGTATCGCCGTTCGGCAGGCGACTGGCGAATGCCACACCACTGGTCGTACCACCTGCGGTAAACGTGTTGACGATCGTGCCGTTGGGTTTGATCTCGATTGCACGATTGTTGTTTTCATCGGCAATCAGGATGTGGCCGTTTTCGAGCACCTCCCCGCTATTCGGATTATTGAGTTGGTTCGGGCCGATCCCGCTCACGCCGGTGGTGCCGTATTGCCATTCGATCTGATGATGCAGGTTCACCAGGATGATGCGCTCATTCACCTGGTCAGCAATCAACACATGCGGCCCCGGATGACCGGGGAAGTTGATCAGGAATAACGCCTGCACCGGCGTATTCAACTGGTTCGGTCCCGCGCCGCCGACACCGGCCTGGCCGTACTGCCAGATGATGTTGCCGTTCGGATCCACGATGAATACGCGATTGTCCGGACAGCCGTTCACCGTATCGGAACATCCGGGCAAGCCCGGCGGTGTGCCGGTACCGGAGATCAGCGTGAACGGTCCGAAGCGTTCGGCATCATTCGTTCCTACCACGCTGTGCGGGCCGGGCAGGTCGGAACCATTGCCGAAATGCCACACCACCTGGTGCGTCTTGCGATCCACTTCGATCACGCGGTTGTTGAACTGATCGGCGATCAGCACGTGGCCAGTGTCGCTCTGCGCAGCCGCGGCCTTGGAATACAGGATGCCGGTTGCCACCCCCGCGACGACCAAGGTCGCAACGATGGAATGCACGAGCTTCTTTTTGAACGGAGTACGTCTCATATCAGCTCCCTCCTCAGGGATGAACGTAAATCCCCCTGCTCCCCATGCAGCGCATGGGAAGTACGCGCGCTTTTTTTGCGGAACATTCAGATCAAACGAGTGCCCACGCCCATAGCATCACCACGCATACGAGATGCTCAGAACCCAGGCGTTGCGGGTAGTGCCTGCAGCGGATGGATAACCAAAAACGGCATCGGAAGCGCCACGCGTAGTGGTCCAACTCAATTGGACGTTGTAAGGCGCCAGATCCAGGCCGATGCCGACCCGAAAATCGGAACGAAAACGGCTGGCGTGATACTCCATCACGTCGCCGCCGCGCCGCAGATAACCTGCATGCGCAAACGCATACCATTTCCCTGACAGCGCATGGCTGTCGTTGAGTTCGGCGTACCACGCCGGATAACCGGCATGGAAATAACTCGGTGCATAGTAAAGACGGCCGACGAGTTGCCGGAACGCGAAGCCTGCATAGGCTTCTGCGTACGCATATGCTTCGTGGCCGCTGAAACGCGTGTACCGCAGGCCGGTTTCCCAGCTGAAATCCGGCCGCACACGATGCGCGTAGCCCGCATAAATCAAAGCTTGCACAGCGTGGCGTGAATCGAGTCGTGCGCTGGACATCATGCCTCCCGCATACAAGCCGCTCGCGGCCCAGTCGTAGTCGAACGCCAGTTGTGCGGCCGGCCGGTCATCGCTGAGAGAAGCACCGCGAAAGCGGTAGTCGGAAAGAAGGGTTGCGCTGCCCGTCATCTGTGCACGGGCCTGCACCGCAAACAATGCGACAAGAACTGCCACGACGGTTCGTAACACGAGGCGCACTCATCGGCGCGGCACTCCTAAAGACGCACGCGTTGTGCCGCAGTCGCAGGTACAACGATGGCTCACCTGCGCCACGGCCGCACATGCGTCGATCGTCATGGGCCGCATTGACGCAAAGCCTAACGCAGATCTCGCATGCAGGGCGTCATGCAGCTGCGTCAGCGTGAGGTCAGGCGACAGCTCCTGCAGCAAGGCGACCAGCCCGCTGACTTCCGCCGCCGCGAACGACGAACCGTTGACCATATTCCAGCGCGCGCCGGGTTGCGTGGTGGGAATGTCCTCCGCCGGTGCAAGCCAAACGTCGCTGCGCTGCACGTCCGCATGTTCGCCCGCCACCGCCAACACACCCGGATACGAAGCCGGGAATCCGCCGTCAGCCGTCGTGTCGTCCACGGCGCCGACGACGGTAACGTGTCCGGCCAGTGCGGCATCCAATAGGCGCTGCAGCAAGCGATCGTTCGGTCCGGTCAGGCTGAGATTGATGATCTGTACGTGTTTTTCCAGCGCGTACTGCAAGGCTTTCGCCAACGTAAAGCTGTCGCAGGCGGATGCTGCACTACCGTCCGCCAACTGCCAGCACGCGCGCAGTGCGAGCAGCCGCGCTTGCGGCGCTACACCCACGATGCCGACACCATTACCTTCACGCGCGACGATGATTCCTGCCACCTCGGTGCCATGCAGCTCAGCACGGTAACCGCTGTCGTCCACGAAGTTGCGCTGCTCGGCGATCTGGCCGTCGAGGTCGGGTTGCGAGGCATCCACACCGCTATCCACCTCGGCGATGGCGACGTTCTTGCCCGTGGTCAGCGCGTGCAACTCGGCAATGTGCCAACGCTTGGCGGTAGGCTGCAGCGCATAAAGCGGATCGTCCTTGGCCAAGGTGTGGAAGGTTTGCCTTGGTTGGGCCGATTCCACTCGCGTGTCGTGCGAAAGCGCCTGCGCTATATCGCTTGCGGATGTACCGGAAACGATCCGCATGACAAAGCAATCGACGCCGAGTGCCGGCATCGGCCAGCTATCGACGAGCTGCAAACCGTATTGATGAGCAAGCTCGCGTGCGATGCGCTTGCGTGCGGCTTCGTCGGGCGAGCTAGCATAAGTGATGGCGTAATCGTCCGCGGCGCGAAGATGAGGTGGCGCCGCGCGCAGCATCACTAATACCTGTGAAGGCTGCTGTGTTTCCGCATGTATCGCGACGCACAGACCAAGCGTGCACAGTGCCGTTGCGATGACCCAAGTGTGCCTCATGGATGACCACCGGAACTCAGGTCTTCCACCAACGTCACCTGCGGGGAGCTAAGCAGCAGCTTGCGCGTAGCCGCGCTGGCCGTCTCGGGCACGCGCAGCACATAGGCACCTTCTTCCGTCGGTCCGCCCACGATGCGTGCATGGCTGGCGCGTACCAGCTCGCGCATCTGTGCTTCGCGGGTGTGCGGGTCGAACATCACCACCAGCAGCGCGTCCTGGTTGCCCGGCGCGCTCAATGTGCGATACGTGTTCTGCTGCTGGTGAAACACAACCACGCTCAAGCCAAGAATGATTGCCACCTGCAACGCAGCAAGCCAGGCAAGCCGTTTCTCGCGGCGATGCCACAGCGAAGATGTGGACGATGCGCCACGGCGTTTGGCAACGCGGCGATACAGATGCCGCATCTTTGGCGATACGTCGTCCTTGTCCGCCTGTTCGACGAACTGCTCCTGCACGGTGCGCAGCCATGCCACTTCGTGCTGGCATTCCGCGCATTCGACCAGATGGCGTTCTACCTCACTGCGCTCATCTTCTTCGAGCGTGCCGTTCACATACCAGGGCAGCAGCCGATCGGCTTCTGCATGCACGGACCCTTCGAACTTGATCACTCGACCATTCATATGGCCTCCCGGCGCGACGCCAGCGCCGTCTTGAGCTTGCGTCGCGCGTAGAACATGCGCGTTTTCACCGTATCCACGGGGCAATCCATGATCTGCGCGATTTCGCGGCAGGCGTAACCGAAGTAATAAGTGAGTTCCATCACGGCACGCTGCTCGGGCGACAAGGTGCCGAGTGCATCGTCCAGATGCTTACGTAATTCCTGCTGTTGCAAGGCGTCGTCGGGACCAGGCGCCGATGCATCGGCGCAATCGCCGACCTCGGATTCTTCCCACGAGCCGAGCCGCTTCAGTGCCTTCAATGCTTGGCGATAGGCGATGGCAAAAATCCACGTCGACACCTTCGCGCTGTGGTTGAAGGTGTAAGCCTTGCGCCAGACCACCATCATGGTGTCGTCGAGAATTTCCTCCACCAGCACCGGCTGCTTGGTCACGCTGCGCACGAAACGTTGCAGGCGCGGGTTGTACAAGCGATAGAGCGCTTCGAATGCATCCTTTTCTTCGGCCGCCACACGCCCGAGCAAGGCAGCTTCCTCGTCCACGGAGACGCTGCCCGGCCCCCCTGCCTGATCTGCCCGCCTGCTGCGCATGGCTGTTCCCCAAGCATGGTTTGGTTCGTATGGTTGTTCATACGCCTTTGGGGCGGGTTGGTTCAATCGAAAAACTGAGCCCTTCTCCCTTCGGGACCTGATTAGCGTCTCGCCTCAGCTGGGCGTGTCGTTTGTTGGGACATTGCCTGCGGCGCTTCCGGTCGCGAAGCGACCGGGTCACTTTTCTTTGCTGGCCCAAAGAAAAGTAACCCAAAGAAATGGCCTGAAGAGCTCACAGCATTGCATGGGTTACAAGCCTGCAGGACGACGCCTTGCTTTGATCGATGGCGGGCCAAGCTTCCACCGCGCCGCTATACCGCGAGGCGTCGAAGCATTGAGGGCTTAAAGCGAGCCCTCCGACAGGTTGAGCTTGGCTGAGATCTGCCTGATCGGCTTTAAGTCCTCAGCGCTTCGCCGCCTCGCGGTATAGCGGGGGTGTCGAACCATGGGCGGGCAACCTTCGATCTAGCCAGAGACGTTCAGGCTTTTCCCTTCCCCATGCTGTGAGCTTGTTAGGCCATTTCTTTGGGTTACTTTTCTTTGGGCCAGCAAAGAAAAGTGACTCGGGCGCCTATGGCGTCCGAAAGCGCCGCAGGCAATGCCCCAACAACACGACATGCCCAGCTGAGGCGAGACGCTAATCAAGTCCCAAAGGGAGAGGAGTTCACTCAGGATGTTTCGCGGCGAGGCTGTAGATATCTATATCTATGCTATTTGACCTGCTTGAGCCCCCCGGCACTCCGTGACACGATCCCGCCGATGACCAGCAAACCTGCTCCCCCGCAGTACCTGCGCGATCTTGCACGACTGCGCCGCGTTCGTGACCGGATCGACCGGGAGTACGAACAGCCGCTGGATGTCGAGGCGCTCGCCCGTGGCGCAAACATGTCGGCCGGGCACCTCAGCCGTCAGTTCCGGCGCGCCTATGGCGAGTCGCCGTACTCGTATCTGATGACGCGGCGCATCGAGCGTGCGATGGCTTTGCTGCGCCGTGGCGACCTCAGCGTCACCGACGTTTGTTTCGCGGTCGGCTGCGCGTCGCTGGGCACCTTCAGCACGCGCTTCACCGAACTGGTGGGCATCTCACCCAGCGCCTATCTGCGTCGGGAACGGGAAGCGCGCGCGATCGAGGGCATCCCGTCGTGCGTGGCGAAGCAGGTCACCAAACCGATCAGGAATCGAGAAGCGCCGATCACGGAGCCGGAACTAGACTGATCGCCATGGACTTCACCCACCACTGAGACTGACGCCATGGACATCTCCATTCACGCAAGCTTCCTCCCTCACAATGACCCGGACGCCTCACTGGCCTTCTACCGCGACACCCTCGGTTTCGAGGTACGCAACGACGTCGGCTACGGCGGCATGCGCTGGATCACCGTCGGGCCGCCCAACCAGCCGGGCACATCCATCGTACTGGCGCCGCCAGCTGCTTATCCTGGCATCACCGACGATGAGCGCCGCACCATCACGGAAATGATGGCCAAGGGCACCTACGCCGCGCTGCTGCTGGCGACCAAGGATCTCGAAGGCATGTTTGAGCGTGTGCAAGGCCGTGACGTCGAAATCGTGCAGGAGCCGACCGATCAACCGTATGGCGTGCGTGACTGCGCGGTGCGTGATCCGGCGGGAAATCTGATCCGCATTCAACAGCTGCGCTAAAAAACCTCAGCTCGTCGTCCCGGCGAAGGCCGGACGTAGCGCGGAGCGCGGAGAACGTCCGAAGGACGGCCCCGAAGGGGTGAGCGAAGCGAATCACCCAGTGACTTTGCTCTGAATCAAGACACTAGGCCCCGGCCTTCGCCGGGGCGACGGCATGAGGCATTCCCCAGCGATCAAGGAAACACGATGAGCAAGGTCACCAGTAAGGGGATGCAATCCCCCGCGCAACACACCGCCGACAGCCACGACCTGATCCGCGTGCACGGTGCACGCGAAAACAACCTCAAGGACGTCAACGTCGATATCCCCAAGCGTCGGCTGACCGTATTCACGGGTGTCTCCGGCTCGGGCAAAAGCTCGCTGGTGTTCGACACCATTGCAGCCGAATCGCAGCGGCTGATCAATGAAACCTACAGCGCGTTCGTGCAGGGTTTCATGCCGACACTGGCGCGGCCCGAAGTCGATGTGCTGGAAGGATTGACCACCGCAATCATCGTCGACCAGGAACGGATGGGTGCGCATGCACGCTCCACCGTCGGCACGGTGACCGACGCCAACGCGATGTTGCGCATCCTTTTCAGTCGACTCGGCAAGCCGTTTGTCGGCCCACCAAGCGCATTCGCCTTCAATGTTCCATCGGTCAAGGCAGTCGGTGCGATCACGGTCGAACGCGGCGCCAGCAAGACCGTGAAACAAACCTTCACCCGCATCGGCGGCATGTGTCCGCGTTGCGAAGGCATGGGCTCGGTCACCGACATCGACCTTGCGCAACTCTACGACGACAGCAAGTCACTCAGCGAAGGCGCACTCACCATTCCTGGTTATCAAGCGGGTGGCTGGAATTTCAGGCTCTACGCCGCGTCGGGTTTCTACGATGCGGACAAACCGATCCGCAAATACACCAAGAAAGAACTGCAAGACTTCCTTCACCGCGAACCGACGCGGATGAAGATCGCGGGCATCAACATGACCTATGAGGGTCTGATCCCGCGCATCCAGAAGTCGATGCTGTCCAAGGACAAGGAAGCGATGCAGCCGCATATCCGCGCGTTCGTGGATCGGGCGGTCACGTTCACCACTTGTTCCGAATGCGGCGGCACACGACTCAGCGAGGGGGCTCGTTCTTCCAAGATCAAGAAGATCAACATTGCCGATGCCTGCGCGATGCAGATCAGCGATCTGGCTGCATGGGTTGGCGACCTCAGCGAACCGTCGGTGGCGCCGCTGCTGCAAGCGCTGCAACACACGCTCGATTCGTTCGTGGAGATCGGGCTGGGCTATCTCTCACTCGATCGGCCATCGGGCACGCTGTCGGGTGGTGAAGCGCAACGCGTAAAGATGATCGGACATCTGGGTTCCTCACTCACCGATGTCACCTACGTGTTCGATGAGCCCACCACTGGCCTGCACCCACACGACATACAGCGGATGAACGAGCTGCTGCTGCGTCTGCGCGACAAGGGCAACACCGTGCTCGTGGTGGAGCACAAACCGCAGACCATCGCGATTGCCGATCACGTCGTCGATCTCGGGCCTGGCGCTGGCAGCGCCGGTGGCGAAGTAGTGTTCGAGGGCACCGTCGACGGATTGCGCGCCAGCGGCACGTTGACAGGACGCCATCTGGACGACCGCGCCACGTTGAAGCCGTCGGTGCGCACGTCTTCCGAGGTGCTGAAGGTGCGCGGTGCCAGCACCCACAACCTCAAGAACGTCAACGTCGACATCCCGCTCGGTGTGCTGGTGGTGGTAACCGGCGTGGCCGGATCGGGCAAGAGCTCGCTGATTCATGGTTCGGTGTCGGGGCGTGACGGTGTCGTGTCGATCGACCAAGCCGCCATCAAAGGTTCGCGACGCAGCAACCCGGCGACGTATACCGGCTTGCTCGATCCGATCCGCAACGCGTTCGCGAAAGCCAACAACGTGAAGCCTGCGCTGTTCAGCGCGAACTCCGAGGGTGCGTGTCCCACCTGCAACGGAGCCGGCGTGATCTACACTGACCTGGCGATGATGGCTGGCGTCGCCACCACCTGCGAAGAGTGCGAAGGCAAGCGCTTCCAGCCATCCGTGCTCAAGTACAAGCTCGGCGGACGCGATATCAGCGAAGTGCTTGCGATGTCGGTAACCGAAGCCGAAGCATTCTTTGGCTCCGGAAAAGCGAAAAATCCGGCGGCTCACGCCATCTTGTCCGGCCTGGTCGACGTCGGCCTTGGTTACCTCAGCCTTGGACAACCGCTCACCACGTTATCCGGCGGTGAGCGGCAGCGGCTCAAGCTGGCCACTTATATGGCAGAGAAGGGCGGCATCTATGTGCTCGACGAACCGACCGTCGGCCTGCACCTCGCCGACATCCAACAACTGCTCGGCTTGCTGGTCCGGCTTGTCGACGCCGGCAAGTCGGTCATCGTCATCGAGCATCATCCAGCGGTGATGGCGCACGCCGATTGGATCATCGACCTCGGCCCCGGCGCTGGACACGATGGCGGAAAGATCGTGTTCGAAGGCAAACCGGCTGATCTGGTTGCTGCGCGTTCCACGCTTACCGGCGAGCATCTCGCAGCGTACGTCGGCGCGCAGTCCAAACCAGCACGGGCTGCACGACGTGGATGATTACTGCGCGGTATAGCCGCCATCCACGCCAATCGACTGGCCGGTCAGATAACGCGACTTGTCGCCGGCCAGGAACAGAATGGTCTGCACGATCTCATCGATCTCCGCTGCACGCTTCACCGGGATGGAATCCAGAAAACCGGCTTTGACATCTGCACTGCCGCCGGTGAAGCGATCAAGCATGTTGGTTGCAACCGGCCCCGGCGCCACGGCATTCACACGTACGCCCGCTGCGGCACCTTCCAACGCGGCGCTCTTGGTGATGCCTTCCACCGCATGCTTGCTAGCCACATAGACAGAAGCGCCGGGCATGCCGACTTTGCCAGCGATCGAAGAGATATTCACGATTGAGCCGGAACCTTGCGCGAGCATCACGCGCATCTCGTGCTTCATCGACAGCAGCGTGCCGAGCACATTGGTGGCGAAGGTGGCTTCGTAGTTCTCGACCGTTTGCTCGGTGATGGGGCCAAGTTGACCTTCCGTGCCGGCATTGTTGACGGCGACATCAATGCGGCCAAAGCGGGCGACGATCTGGTCGATCAGCTTGCGCACGTCGTCTTCAAAGCGCACGTCGGCGCGGATGAATTCCGCTTGCACGCCGGTAGCGCGCAACTCGTTGGCAAGCGCCTGGCCTTCTTCTTCGCGACGACCGCTGACGGCGATGCGCGCACCTTCTTTCGCGAAAGCGAAGGCCGTGGCACGGCCGATGCCGGTGAGTGCGCCAGTAACCAATACGACGGGGGTATTCATGAGCGTTCTCCTGAAACGAGTGGATGGGTTCGTTGCTGGAGCGAACTGTGCGCCGTCGACCGCGCCGCCAGTAGCCGGCGCCGGGACATAGCAGTCAGTCCTCGCAGGAATGGCCCCGTTTTTCAAGTAAATGGGCGATTGAGACGAACGAGCATGTTTCTGAGCCGCAGCGGCATTAAGCGGCGCATGCCCCGCTCGTAAAGTGACGCCGTCCCCAACCAACGGAGTCAACCACCATGTCTCGCATTCATACCCCCGCCGTCGACACTGCCACGGGCGCCACCGCCGAGGTCTACGCGCAGATCAAGAAAGCCGCCGGCAGCGTACCGAACACCTATGCCGCCATCGGCGCACTTAACCCAGCCGCGTTGAAGGCCATGCTGCAGGCCGATGCCGTACTCGCTGCCGGCACACTCAGCAAGCAAGACCAGGAAACCATCAAGCTCACCGTCAGCGCTGTCACCGGCTGTGACTACTGTGAAGCCGCTCATAGCCTGCTGGGCAAGATGGCTGGCCTGAAGCCTGATGCGCTGAAGCAGATCCGCAAGGGTGAAACGACTGGCGACGCCAAGCGTGATGCGCTGGTCAGCTTTGTGCGCAGTCTGGTGAAGAGCAGTGGCACGGTCAGCGATGCGGATTTCGCTGCGATCAAGAACGCGGGTTACAACGACGCGCAGCTGGTGGATATCAGTTTGGCGATTGCAGGCATCACGTTTACCAACGTGTTCAATCGCATCAATGACACGACGCTGGATTTTCCGGCAGTTGCGTGAGCGATTGGTTTCAAGCTGCCGGAAAATATCCCCTCCCCTACGTGTAGTAGGGGAGGGGGGCAATAATCGGCAAGATTGCTTATTGCGCTTCACGCCGCCACCCCGCTGGCGTCACGCCCATATGCAGCTTAAAAGCCCGCTGAAACGCCGCCTCTGACTGATACCCCACCTGCTCCGCAATCGCCCCCGTCGACGCCGCTGACGTGCGTAATTCATTCGCCGCCATCGTCATGCGGATATCCGTCAGCAAATCACTAGCCGAACGCCCAAGCTTCTCTTGAAACAAACGCACGAACGTTGCGCGCGACATATTGCACAGCTGCGCGAGCGCGGGCAGCGTCCACGCTTGATCGGGATGATGGAGCATCGCATCCAACGCTGGCGCCAGACGCGGATAACCCGCCAGGGCCAGCAAGCCTTCCGGCGCTTCGCCGGATTCGCTGGCAAAGCGCAACGTCAAGGCAAACAGCGCCGTCGAAAGCGCATTGAGCATCGCGCGTCCACCGAGGCTTTCGCCGCCCGATTCCACACGCATCAACGCCAGCAGATTGGACAGATGCATACCGGTCGACGTCGCGTCGCCGGTTTGGACGGCCGAATGCGCAATCAAACGCGTCGGAAGATATTCGCGCAGCAAACGTGCGTGCGTGGGACTGAGCACGAACCGGCCACACAACATGTCCAGTCGCGCACCATTGCCGGCGTTTTCGCTGAAGACCAAGTTGGCCACCGCGCGCTCGTGCGAACGTTTCGCTCGCTTGCCGCTGCCGTCATGCAGCGTGTGTGCATCGCCATCGGCAAGCAGCACGATATCGCCTGTTGCGAGCTGATGTGGCGCGCCACCAGCTGGATCTTCCAGCACGGCTGATCCGCCGAGCACCACGTGATAGGGAATTTCTCCAGGCGCCGACGCGCTCTGATCGATGCGCCATGGCGCGCCATACATGCAGCGCAAATCGAGCTCGCCGCGCACCGGCGCGATCTCGAGCAAGCGGCTTAGCCAATCCAGCGGGGGTGACATGCGGGACCTCGATGAGACGAATGAGCATGCATTTGAGTGATTGCAACATTAACCAGCTCAGCATGGCTGCGTAAAGTGCCATCACCGCAACGCAAACCCCATTCGCTCATTCTCAAGAGGACCGCATCATGAACTCGCTCATTCGCATCCTGGCCAGCTCAGCCCTGCTCAAGAGGGATCTCGATTACCACCTGCTCCGCGCTTCCATGGTGATCATCTTTTTCTTCTTCGGTTACCAGAAATGGTTTGAATACGAGGCGCAGGTACTGATTCCTTTCATCAGCAACGGCCCGCTGATTTCATGGATGTATCCGGTGTTCGGCATTCGCGGCGCAAGCTGGTTCCTTGGCGTTTCCGAATGGACGTTCGGCGCGCTTATCCTGGCGGGCTTCTGGAACAAGCGTCTTGGGATACTCGGCGCGGCCGGTTCGGTGATTACTTTCGTGATGACCGTGACGATCATTCCCTTCATGCCAAATGGCTGGGCCGCATCGGCCGGTGGCTTTCCGGCGATGGTCGGCAATGTTCCATTCCTGATGAAGGACGTGGTGCTGCTGGCCGTGTCGATCTATTTGCTCAAGGAAGACGTAGTGCGGGTACGCGCGCTACCAACTCAGGGTTGAACGCCGCGATTCCAGGCAGGAATGGGAGATATGCACACGCCGCGGGTTCTTCCCGCGGCGATGGATCCACAAGATGGGCAGCACATCCACTGCATATCCAACCCAGGAGTCCATGCTATGTCTCTTCAAGCCACACTCGATGCCTTCAAAGCCGATTTCCGCGCCGGCAAGCCGCCATACAACGCACCACCGGAAATCCATCCCATCATGGAACGCGCCACCCTGGAGCTGATCGCCTCCGGTCAGGCAACACGCGCACTCAAGGCGGGCGACAAGGCGCCAGCTTTCGTATTGAACGATGCACACGGCAAGCCGGTGTCTTCCACCGAATTGCTCAAGCAAGGTCCGCTGGTGATCAGCTTCTATCGCGGCGTGTGGTGCCCGTACTGCAATTTCGAATTGAAGGCGCTGCAAGCCACGCTGCCAGCCATCCATGAAGCGGGTGCCAACCTGGTGGCGATATCGCCGCAGATCGCGGTGAATAGCCTCAAGTCCATGCGCAACAATCAGCTTGAGTTTCCGATCCTCAGCGATCCGCACAACGATGTCGCCATGGCCTTCGGCCTTCGTTATACGCTGCCGAACTACCTGGTGGAGCTGTACAAGAAGCTGAAAAACCAGCTGCCGGCGTTCAATGGCGACGACAGCTGGACACTACCGATTCCCGCCCGCTACGTCGTCGCGCCGGATGGCATCATCGTTTACGCGGAAGTCAATCCGGATTACACGCATCGGCCGGAGCCGGAAGAACTTTTACCGGTGCTGCAGCGCTACAGCATCGCGTAACCTTGAAACCTTAGGTCGAGGCGGTGTCCTTCAGCATCGCCTCGACAAAGTCAGCGAAGGCGCGTGCCTTGGCGCTTACCATGCGCCCGGTCGGAAACACCGCCCACAAGTCGATGATAGGCAATTGCCAGTCCTTCAGCAGCGTCTTGACCCTGCCGTTTTCAATTTCGGATGCGAACATCCATTCCGATGCGATGGCGATGCCCATATCTGCTAACACCGCCGCACGCACACCTTCCGCGGCGGTCACCTGGATGCGCCCGTTCACGGCCACGGAAATCTCTGTTTCGCCGCGCCGGAAATCCCACGCAGTGTGATTGCCGCCGGGGCTGTAGATCACCGCTTCATGTTGTGCGAGTTCCGCGGGCGTTTTCGGTTCCCCATGCGTCTTCAGATAGGCCGGCGTGGCGACTGCAAAACGCCGCGATTGCGCGAGGCGTCGTGCCGTCATGCTGGAATCGCTCAAATCACCCATGCGCAGCGCTACGTCGATGCCGTGTTCCAGCAGATCGATCTGCCGATCGTCCAGCACGATATCGATCTTGAGATCAGGATGCGCATCCAGAAACGGCTTGAGGCGCGGCACAATGTGCAGGCGCGCGAACGTGACTGCGCCGCACACGCGCAGCTTTCCGCTAAGCCCTTTGCCAGCGCCACGCGCTACAAGCTCCGCTTCGTTGGCTTCCTCTATCGAACGCTTGGCCCGTTCGTAATACTGCTGGCCGGCTTCGGTTGGTGTAAGGCCACGGGTGGTGCGCACCACCAGCCGCACGCCAAGTCGTTCTTCCAATTGCGCGATCGACTTGGACACGGCGGGTTGACCTACGTTGAGCCGTCGCGCTGCCGCCGAAAAGGAACCGGCTTCCACGACGCACACAAAGGTTTCCATCGATGCGAATCGGTCCATACGGCCTCGTCGGTTAGTGAAGGGATGATAGCGCTGCGTTACTTGGACGTCTCATCGCTTCATGGTGTTAAACGGCGCGTGGACTGAGCCCCTCTCCCTTCGGGAGAGGGGTTGGGGTGAGGGTGCGAGCAACGCGCGATCACGACGACTTGCGCGAGAGATGGGTATCGCGCTTCGTTCGAACCCTCACCCGCCTTACGGCACCCCCGATCGAGTCGAGGGCAAGCTCCTCTCCCGAAGGGAGAGGGGTTCACTCAGGATGTTTCGTCGCGAGCTTTAAATATCCAGCCGTTGTAAGTGAATCTATGTTGATGGCAGCGACTTCTTCACGTCGAGGCGTAGCAAACAACATTCAATCTAATGAAGCCAATCCGCTTTGCCGGACTGTCTTACTGCATCGTCAATCCCGAGTAACAGAACCGTCATACGCGACGCCTAGTTTGAACGAGTCACCCAGACATCACCCATCGACGCATACCCACATGCGCCGTAAGGGAGCTTTTTTTCAAATCGAGGCTCGTTTCATGCAATCTTCATCTCTACGCAAGGCGTTGCTCTGCTACGCGATTTCCATGAGTCTCGGTGCGCTATGTGCGCCGGCTGCCGTGTGGGCCCAAAGCGTGCCTTCGGCTGGCGATCACGGACCGACCGCAGACACCAGTGCTTCCGCACCCTCGGCGGCAACCGATAGCGACGAAGCGAACGAAAAGAAAAAGGTGAAGGATCTGCAAGGCGTGCATGTCGTGGCGCCGCGCACGACGGAAGAAGAGGCGCGCGCAACCCAGCAGAACGCGCCGAACCTGATCAACATACGTACGGGCGATGAAATTCGCTCTCTGCCGGACGTGAATACGGCCGAAGCAGTGCGGCGCATCCCAGGCATCTCCTTGGAAACGGACGAAGGCGAAGGCCGTTACGTCAACATCCGCGGCTTCGATGCGGACTTGAACAGCACGACGTACGCCGGCGTGCGCCTGTTGCCCACCAACAATGCATCGCCCTTCGGTGGCTATCGCGGCGTGGCACTCGACTCTATTCCCACCGGCTTCATCGGCGCGATCAAGGTCACCAAGTCCAACCTGCCGAGCCAGGATGCCGAAGCACTGGGCGGCACCATCGAAGTGCTGCCCAAGACGGCACCGGAAGAACAGGGCAGCTTTCTTGAAGGCGACGTAGGCGGCGGTTATGAACCGCTCCGAGGCACCGGTGTGACCAACTTCTCGCTCACCGGCGGTGGCCGCTTCAATAATTTCTGGATCAGCGTGACCGCCTCCAAGCACAACGATGGGCGCGGCATCGATGACGTAGAGCCCGCCTATTTCAATGACAGCGCACATCCGTATCAGGCGGTGAACGACATCGAGCAGCGCGACTACGAGCTGCATCGCCAGCGCCACGGCTATGCGGTGGACATGGGCTACAAGCTCGACGACGAAAACCAGTGGTACTTCCGCGCGTTCGAGGCGGGTTATACGGAGTACTACGAGCGCCAGTACTTCGACGTGTTCCCGGACGGCAACACCACCATCCTGCCGAATGGCCAGTTGCAGGATACGCTGAATTCTTCTACCGCCATCACCAAGTCGCTGCGCGACGAGCAGGAAACTTCCAAAGAGCATTTCTACATGTTGGGCGGCCAGAACGAGATAGGCGATACGAGCATTGACTATCACGTGGCGTATGTGGAAGGCACCTACAAGAAGCCGTACGACTACAACTCCACCTTTACTTACAATGCGCCGGCTGGCGCGCAGGGCTTGATTACCTACAACAATACCGGGCCGGGCCATGTGCCGGTGTATACGATCACTGGCCTGCCCGGTTATCTGGATCCGGCCAATTACACGTTGACGGCGATCAATAACAGCACGGCCTACAACTTCGATCGCGAATGGACCTACGCCATCAATTCCAAGACGCCGGTGAACTGGGGCAGCCTGTCCGACCAGTCGCTCAATTTTGGCCTCAGCGTTCGCCAACGCCACAAGCAGACCAACTCACAGCCGTACAACGTCGCTACCACGCCGATTCCGATGTCGCAGGTGACGGGTAACGGCGGCTACGAGAGTTATTACGGCGGCATCTACCAGAACGGCGTGGATATCGCCCCGAGCGTGCTGCAGCAGATCTTCGGTTACGGCACGATCGGCGCAAATGAAATACTGAGCGCGCAGCAGCAATTCCTGGACGAGCACGAAGATATCTACGCCGGCTACGGTGAATACCTGGGCACGTACGGCAACCTCGGCATCCTCGGTGGTGTGCGTTACGAAGAGACACGCGACCGGAGCAATGCGTTCTCGGCCGGCGTGGATGCCTCGGGCAGCCCCTTCGCCAACCCGGTCAACACCCGGCACAACTATCACAACGTTTTCCCCAGCCTGCAGTTCCGCTACGACCTGGGTGATGACATGGTCGCGCGCGTGGCCTACTCGTCCACCATCGCGCGCCCTGGTTTCAACCAGTCCAATCCGTCGCTGTCGGTCGACCTGGGCTCGGGCATCGTCCAGACGGGCAACCCCAGCCTCAAGCCGGCGACCGCCAATAGCGTCGATGCGAGCTTCGAGAAGTACCTCCCGGGCGCGGGCATCGTGTCCGTGGGCGTGTTCGACAAGGAAATCTCGAACTACATCGTTCCCATCCAGACCACGCAGGCGTTCGACAACAGCCTCTTCCCAGGCAACTCGCAGCCCTTGCGCGTGTACACATTCAAGAACGCCGGTCCGTCCTACGCGCGCGGCCTGGAATTGAACTGGAACCAGCAGTTCCAAGGCTTGCCGGATTGGCTGATGGGCCTGGGCGCCGGCGCCAACTACACCTGGGTGGATTCGCGCTTCGAAATCCGTCCGGGCGAGTACTCGCTGCTGCCGTCCACGTCGAAGAACACCTGGAACGCGTCGTTGTTCTATAAGCGCTACGGCCTTTCGTTGAACCTGGCCGCCTACTCGGTCTCGTCGGACCTGTTCGCGATCGGCACCGACCGCAGCAGTGACGTCTTCAATGCCTCGCGTACGTCGATGGATTTCGACGCGAGCTATGAATTTCCGTCGAATTGGTCCATCTACTTCGCCGTCAAGAACCTGCTGAATACGCCGCATGCGTTCTACCAGGGAAATCCCAGCCGTCCGATCCAGCGCGAGTTCTACGATGTGACGTACCTGACAGGCATCCGCTTCCAGTTTTGACCGGGCGGGGCGAGGTGGCTTAGCCTCGCCCACTGGATCGTGTGATCAAGCCAAGCGTATCGCCCCGAGAAAGCTGTCATGAGAATTTTGCTGGTCGAAGACGATATCGACACGAGGACGTACGTCTCCTCGGGTCTGCGCGCGAAGGGGCACGCGGTGGACGAGAGCGGCGATGGCCAGGATGGCCTGCTGCGCGCCTGCGAGCACGATTACGATGTGATCGTGCTCGACCGGATGCTCCCTGCGCTCGATGGAATGAGCGTGCTGAAAAAGCTTCGCAGCTGCGGCACACAAGCACGTGTGCTCATGCTTACCGCGCTCGGTGATGTGGATGCGCGCATCGATGGCATGGAGGCCGGTGCAGATGATTATCTAGGCAAGCCCTTCGCTTTGAGTGAACTGATCGCACGGCTCAACGCGATCTCCCGTCGAAGTGCCCATGCGAACACGATGACGCTGTTGCGCCTGGGCGATCTGGAACTCGACCTGATCATGCAAAGGGTTTTTCGTGCCGGAAAGCAGATCCACTTGCAACCACGTGAATGGGATCTCCTGAAATATTTTGCGTTGCACGCTGGCGAAATCATCACGCGCAGCATGCTGCTCGAGCACGTATGGGGCTTTCAATCGTCGCCGCATACGAACCTGGTCGACACACACGTCTGCCGGCTTCGCGGCAAGATAGAGCGGGATTTCGGTCCGCGCATCATCCGCACGGTGAGAGGCGAAGGCTACACGCTATCCCTGAAGCAGGGGCACTGAATGCCCTTGGGCTTGAACGTCCATGTCGGCGCACGCATGGTGCGCAGTGCTGCATTTCGACTGGCTGTCATACAGGCGTTGATGTTCGCATTGATGGCCTTGACGCTCTTTCTCGTTTCATGGTTCGCCGCCCGCCACTACATCGAAAATCAACTGCGTCAGACCATCATCGACGAGTTCGGCGAAGTGATTGCCCATCCGCCTGCCCAGCGTGCCGCTTCCATACAACGATCGCTTGCGCAGGTACCCAGGGGCGCCTACGACTACAGCTTGTTCGACGCCCGCCGCACGCTGGTCGTTGGGGATATCCGGGAAGAGCCGGCCGTCGGCTGGAGCACGATCGAGCAGCATGAGGGACTTCGCAGCGGTAAAGATGCGGTGCGCCGCATTCTGGTCTACGGCGCTGCACAGGATGATGGAAGCACGCTCGTGGTTGGGCGTGATCTGGCGAGTGTCGACGAACTGGATGCCCTGCTGAAACGCGTCTTCACCTGGGCGGGATTGGCTGCCGTCGTGTTGGCCCTGGCCGGTGGCATGGTGACGGCACGCGGCTATCTGCGCCGTGTGGAAGCGATTGCCGCAGCGGCCTCTCGCATTGCGGCTGGCGATCTTGCTGCGCGCGTTTCGATCACCGGCCGTGGCGACGAATTCGATCGGCTGGCTGTTTCCCTGAACAGCATGCTCGAGCGCATCCAAACCCTGGTGGAAGGTCTGCGCCAGGTGTCGAATGACATCGCCCATGACCTTCGCACGCCGCTCACGCATATGCGCCAGCGGCTGGAAGCTGCGATGGACGAAGCCACCAGCCTGGAGGGGTACAGCAACGCCTGTGAGCGCGCCCTGGCGGATGTCGATAGCGTACTGGACACGTTTGCCGCGATGCTGCGCATTGCCAAAGTGGAAAGCCGACAGCAGCGAGAAGGCTTCACGGATATCGATCTGTCCCAGTTGCTGGCGCGTCTGGTTGACGACTATGGGCCGGTGCTGGAAGACGAGGAGCGTGTGCTAAGCGCCGAGATACAGCCCAGCGTGAACGTACGCGGCGACGCCCTGTTGCTCACGCAGATGTTCGTCAATCTGCTCGAAAACGCTTTGCACCATACACCGATCGGAACACCCGTTACCCTCAAGTTGGTCGCTGCAGAGCAAGGATGTCAGGTCGTCATGCAGGACGCAGGCCCTGGCATTCCTGCGCAGGAGCGAACCAGGGTGCTGAAGCGATTCGTGCGTCTCGATGCCTCGCGCAGCACCCGCGGAAGTGGTTTGGGATTGGCACTGGTTGCTGCAGTTGCCGATTTGCACGATATCGTGCTGACGCTGGGTGATGCCGGACCGGGCTTGCGTGTACAGCTGGATTTTCCTCATCGACAAGACGCGTAATGCCAAGGCAGCGTCGGGTCTCCCTCTACAAAAACCGTCAAGGGCAAACACTATGAAAAAAATCGCATGGACTCTGATCGTGGCCGCTTTGCTCAGCGCTCCCGCCTGGAGCGCGGAACCTAGCGCGAGCACTTACAAGGTGACTCAGCAGTACGCACTCGGCGGCACCGGCGGCTGGGACTACGTGACCTTGGATGCATCGGCCCATCGCCTCTTCATTGCCCGCGATGACCGCGTCATGGTCGTCGATGCGAACAGCGGCAAGCTGGTGCAAGAGATCCCTGGCATGAAACACGTGCATGGTGTGGCATTGGTGCCGGATCTGCATCGCGCTTATGCAAGCAATGGCCATGGCAATGACATCAGCGTGATCAACCTGGACACGCTCAAGGTGCTCAGCCACATCCCCGTAAGCGGCCAGGACCCCGACGCCATCATCTATGAACCGGCCACCAAGCACGTGCTGGCCATGAATGGCGACAGCAACAACATCAGCGTCATCGATCCGGCCCAGGGCAAAGAACTCGCCACCATTGCGCTTGACGGCAATCCCGAATTCGCAACGAGCGATGGCCAGGGCAATCTGTACGTCAACATCGAAGACAAAGGCGAACTGGTCCATATCGACATCAAGGCTGGAAAAGTCCTCCACACCTGGCCGCTCGCACCTTGCGAAGGTCCCACTGGTTTGGCGCTGGATAGCGTGAACAAGCGGCTGTTCTCCGTTTGCGCGAACGGTTGGATGATCGTCACCGATGCGAATGATGGCCATCAGGTCGCGAAGATTGCCGTCAGCAAGGAGCCTGATGCCGCCGCTTACGACGCGCAGCGGCACGAGATCTTCAGCTCCAGCCGAGAGGGCGTGTTGAACGTGATTCGCCAGGATTCGGCCGATCAGTACACCAAGCTTGCGGATGTGCCCACCATGAAGAGCGCGCGTACCATGGCGCTCGATGCGGATTCGCAGACGATTTACCTCGTGGGTGCGAAAGTTGCGCAGAAGGGCAAGCCGGTGAGTGGCTTTACCTTGCTGGTGGTAAGTGGGAAGTAATGTTACTCGTCTCTCCCTCTCCCCTTCGGGGAGAGGGTTGGGGTGAGGGGTCAATCTTGCGAAGAAGTGTGGTAGATACTTCAGGGTCGTCATTCCCGCTTTCGCGGGAATGACGACCCTGAAGATTAAGTAGCTTGGCGGGTGAGTTTCATCATTTGTGATATCAAGCAAGAAACGCCGCGCTTGGATCACAGCATGAAAAGCCAGAAATACACCGTTGTTACAATCATGGCGATGGCCATTGGATTCGCTTCTTTCTTTGCAGCAGCAGCCCCAACCAACTTCAAGCTCGAAAAACAACGCCCACACGACATCGTGGACGTCAGCAAGACAATCCCGCAGATGCAATTCGACATGCGGTATTTCTCCAGCCACAACTTCGTCGGCCGCCAAGTTCACGGCTACGAAGAACCCGCATGCCTGCTTACCGCATCAGCCGTCGCTGCGCTGAAACAGGTTGAGGACAAACTGCTCCCGATGGGCCTCACGCTCAAAGCCTACGACTGCTATCGCCCACAAAGCGCCGTCGACGATTTCGCGCATTGGGCGACTGATCCAAACGACGCGAAAATGAAAGCGGAGTTCTATCCCGCCGTTCCCAAGGATCGCCTGTTCGACGAAGGCTATGTCGCTGCCCATTCCGGCCATAGCCGCGGCAGCACGATCGATCTCACCATCGTGCCGCTTGGCAGCACCATTCCAAGCGTAGACGGGAAAACGACATTGGTTGATTGTGCCGCACCGGCGGCTGTACGCGTTCCTGATAACAGCCTGGATTTCGGTACGGGTTACGACTGCTTCAACGAGGCATCGCACCCATCATTCAAAAATATCTCTGCACAAGCCAAAGCAAATCGTCTGCTGTTGCAGTCGTTGATGGTCGATGCAGGCTTCGTGTCGATCGATACAGAATGGTGGCACTTCACGTTGAACAACGAGCCCTATCCAAACACGTACTTCGACTTCCCTGTGCGACACATTTCGCTGTAAGGCGTAGGTTAGGTTAGCGCAGCGTAACCCAACATATTCGAAGCGGCATTGTTGGGTTACGCTGCGCTAACCGAACCTACGATTGTCGTCGCAACGCCACGCAGGCGCACGTTATAACGTCACACCACTCCCAAAAAATCGGGCGTAGAATGCGCGCATCCAAGGTCAACCGACCGGCCAACATGATCCGCATCTTTCAGTGTCCTGCTTGTTTCGGCGCGCCGCGAAAGACAGCTACGCCTTAGCCTTCAGCTAGCAGGCACATCTCTCTTCCCCCTACCCACACTTGAAGCGTGAACGACTCTGAGCGTGCGTTTGCTCCTGGTCATCGCCATGTGCACATTATCCATCGCGTTTTCTATGACGACTTGGCAATCGCCGAACGATTCGCATCGGCTTGGCTCGCTTGATGGAGCCGGTGATCGACGACACCCTTAGCGCGTAATCACTCAACCGCTTTTCAACTTTCAGCCCAGGCGCAAGCCCGGGTTGCGGCCAAGCTCGGCCCAAGCTCACCGATGGACAACTTGGCGCATTGCATTACGGCCCTGACCACGTGTCAGGTTCATTTCTCACAGGGACCCACAATTATGTATTTGCTTATTGCGTCTGCAGTAACTGTAGTCATGCTGGTGATATTGATCTTTGCGTCCAATGCCATCGTTTATATTCCCAACGACCGCGTTGGCATCGTCGAGCGGCTATGGGGTGCGCCGTCGCTTACCCACGGCCTGATTGCCTTGAAAGGCGAAGTCGGTTTCCAGCCCCAGGTTCTACGCGGTGGTCTTCATTACTTCTTTCCGTTCCAGTTCCGTGTGCACAAAGTTGATCTGGTAACGATTCCGCAGGGCGAGCTCGGCTACATCTTCGCGCGTGACGGAAACGAATTGACGGACGGCCAGGCGCTCGGCGCGATTGTCGATGCCGGCGTGGAAGATGCTGCGGCGTTTCTTAAAGCGGGCGGCCAGAAAGGTCCGCAACGCGCGATCATTCGTGAGGGTACGCATGCCATCAACGTGGCGCAGTTTGCGATCATCACGGCAGCGCGCGTACATGGCTTGCTGTTGTCGGATGAAGAGAAGGGCACCATCGAACAGATGGGTCGCGTATTGGGCGAGCGTAATGGCTTCATGCCGGTCGTCATTGGCGGCAATGCATCGGTAGCGGGTGTGACCGATAAGTCCGAACGCGCGGACGAAGACCCGAGGGACGTGCTGGGCGTCGTGACCATTCACGATGGTCCGGTGCTGCCGCCCGATGAAATCGTGGCACCGCGCGTCGGCGATGACCCTGCCAACCGAGCGACTTTCCACAACAACTTCCAGAACATCAACGCCTTCCTGCGCGCCGGCGGTCGACGCGGTCGCCAGCACCAGGTATTGGTGGAAGGTACCTACTACCTTAACCGCTTGTTCGGGACTGTGGAGTTCATTCGCAAAACGATCGTGCCGGTGGGCAGCGTGGGCGTCGTGGTTTCGTATTTCGGCAAGGCAGGTGCGGACCGTTCCGGTGATGGGTATTCGCATGGTGAACTGGTCGACAACGGTTGTCGCGGCGTATGGAAGGAACCCTTGCTGCCGGGCAAATACGCCTTCAATACCTACGCGGGCAAGATCCAACTCGTGCCGACCACCAACTTCATTCTCAAATGGTCGAAGGAAATCACCAATGCGCACAAATACGACGAGAACCTCTCCGAGGTTGCGCTGATCACCAAGGATGCGTTCGAGCCGCTGATGCCGCTGTCGGTGGTCGTGCATATCGACTACCGCAAGGCACCACTGGTGGTGCAGCGTTTCGGCGACATCAAGCGCCTGGTCGACCAGACGCTCGATCCGATGGTCTCTGCGTACTTCAAGAACACCGGACAAACCAAAACCTTGATCGAACTGCTGCAGGAACGTTCAGCCATCCAGGAAAAGGCAAGCATCGATATGCAAGGGCGTTTCGCCGCCTACAACCTCGAATTGCAGGAAGTGCTGATCGGTACGCCGCACGGCAACCCAGGTGACGCTTCGGGTCAGCGCATCGACACTATCCTCAACCAGTTGCGCGATCGCCAGGTGGCGAAGGAACAGATGGACACCTACGACCAACAGCAACAAGCGGCCATCAAGGAACGCACCTTGCGCGAGGCACAAGCCAGAACGCAGATCCAGACTGAACTCACCAAGTCCGAAATCAACGTCAAGATCAGGACGAACGAAGGCGACGCTGCGATTGCCGCAGCGACGAAGGAAGCAGAAGTGATCAACATCAATGCCGAGGCTGAACGCAAACGCCAGATCGCCGTGGGCGAAGGCAAGGCCGCTGCGACGGAATCAGTGGGTAAGGCCGAAGCCAGTGCGATTCGCGCCAAGGCGGACGCGTTGACCGGTGAAGGTGCACGTATGCAATTGATCAATGATCTAGGCCGGCAATTCACCGATGCCTTGCGCGAAGGCCAGATCGCCATCGTGCCGAAGATTGCCTTGGGCGCGGATGGCGGCAATGCGCTCTCCACGCTTGCTCAGTTGGCGAACGCATTCATGGCGGAGAAGCTTGAGGGAGGCACTGCGGAAAATTGGCAGAGCTCGTTCAACGGCAAGCAGCCGGATGAACACGCGTAACTGAAAACCACGCCCTCCCCTGCTTGCGGGGGAGGGTTGGGGTGGGGTGAGGCGAATCTCGCGACAGCGTTCCCAATTACCTCACCGTCATTCCGGCGAAGGCCGGAATCCAGTTTGAATATGCGTCCGAAGGACACAGCACCTTTTATGTTGAGTGCTTCGCACGACACATTTGAACTGGATTCCGGCCTTCGCCGGAATGACGACCGAGCGAGATCAAGCGTCATCGCAAGCCAGGTTTGATCGCACACTCGGTTAACGTATTGGACAACGATCGTTTTGTTCTTGAAATCGCTACTCCAACGCATCGGCATAAATCGCCGTCAAATACGCTTCGAGCCGGTCTCCGAGACCTCTTTCCAACAGTTCGCACGGCTTGAGGCCACCCAAGGCCACCAGCGCGTCGTTATGCCACCACTCCAGCACGCGGTCCTCATCAGGTTCGATGGCGCAAGCCAGTTGCCATATGCGATTGATCTGCAACTCGGATGGATTCATGAATTCGAAAGGGTTGATCCAGAGGCTAGTCCGTCGAGAGCGGCTCGTAATGCCGCATCTCTTCGATCTGGTGAACGTAAGGTCTGACAAGCGCAAAGAAACGTTGAAACACCTCGCTACCGCGAAATCCCTTCATGTGGCCATCTATCGAATCCCATTCGATGCGAATGACATAGCTGCCAGGCTCATCCACGCAGCGCGACAGCTCATAATGCAAGCAGTGTTGCGATGTGGCGAGCATTACGCCGGCCTTTGCGTAATCCTGCTCGAAAGCCTTGGCTTCCGTGGCTGGAACTTTGTAGCGGATATACTCGACAACCATCACTGACTCCTGTACTGAAATTCGGCAATCCAGTTAAGTTCCCCCCGCGTTATCGCGCTGATTCTCGGCACGCTTGTCATAGGCGTCTATGCCAACCAGCGACGAAACTGTTGTGAGCCACAGGAACAAATGAATACTGTCAGCAATGATTCCATCGACCTGTTCAAGGTCTTGAAGTTGTTTACAACGGTCTACGAGCTTGGCAGTTTTTCCGCTGCAGCGCGTGTGCTAAGTGTCACGCCTGGTGCAGTCAGCAAGCAGATCGGTGTGTTTGAAGATTCACTCGGTTGCAGGCTCTTTCAACGCACCACACGCTCGCTTTCGATCACCGAAGAAGGACGACGCTTGTATGCGCTCATCCAGCAACCCGCGCAGCAGATCGAAGAAGCGCTGGCGAGCCTGTCGCCGGAGGAAGGCCAACCCAGGGGAACCGTGAAGGTATCGTTGCCGGTCGCCTTCAGTCGCACCGTCCTGGTGCCTTGCCTCAAGCGGTTTCAAGAGCGTTTTCCCGAGATCAGTCTCGACCTTCATTTCGAGAACCGGCATGTGGATCTGATAGCCGAGGGTTACGACTGCGCAATCGGGCAGCGGCGCGATATCGATTCCAGCATCATTGCCAGGCCGCTCGCGCCACTGGTGCTGATCCTGTGTGCGTCGCCTGCTTATCTGGCTCAGCATGGAAAAGATCTTCGTGCTGAAAATCTGGAGAGCCATTCCCTGATCGCGTTTCGCTCGCCGACCAAAGGGCGGATCGAAGCATGGACATTGCAAGGTGCGGGAAAGGATCTGGTCATCCAGCCGCGCTCACGTCTGATGGTGACGGATACCGAAGCGCAGGCCGAGCTTGCCGCAGCGGGTTGCGGCATCACCTTGCTTGGTGCGCATCATGCAATTCCGCTGATCGAGCAAGGCAAGCTCAAGCGTGTGCTGCCGCAGTACTTCGCGCAACGCGGGGATATCTGCATCTATTATCCCGCACGCAAGAATCTGCCGCGTCGGGTGTCGAGCTTCGTTGAATTTGTGATTGATGAAACGCGGAGCAGCGGAGTGGTTAAGCAAATGAAGGCGATTGTTGGCAGGCCTGATTAGCGTCTCGCCTCAGCTGGCATGTCGTGAATGCCACCATTGCCTGCGGCGCTTCCGGTCGCGAAGCGACCGGGTCACTTTTCTTTGCTGGCCCAAAGAAAAGTAACCCAAAGAAATGGCCTAACAGGCTCGTGGCATAGGGAAGGGAAAAGCCTGAACGTCTATGGCTAGATCGAAGGTTGCCCGCTCAGGTTCAACGCCCCCGCTATACCGCGAGGCGTCGAAGCATTGAGGGCTTAAAGCGCGCCCTCCGACAGGTTGAGCTTGGCTGAGCTCTGCCCGATCTGCTTTAAGTCCTCAGCGCTTCGACGCCTCGCGGTATAGCGGGGGTGTGGAAGCTTGGCCCGCCAACGATCAAAGCAAGGCGACATCCTTCAGGCTTGTAACCGATGCAATGCTGTGAGCTCTTCAGGCCATTTCTTTGGGTTACTTTTCTTTGGGCCAGCAAAGAAAAGTGACTCGGGCCCTTTAGGGTCCGAAAGCGCCGCAGGCAATGGCACAACACCACGACATACCCAGCTATGCGGAGACCCGACTAGCGTCGGACCGCAACCGTGTCGCGAGTTCTCTACATCCATCCTCTGCACCCCCCAACGAAAGACACACAGCCCCTTGGATAACCGCACTCAAGGACACATACCGACTCGTAGCTGCGACATGGCTGTCCAGACACAAGTCTCAAAAGCTCCTGAGAGGTAGTCCATGTCACGGTCGGGTCCACAGTTCAACGGTCTTCGCCTGGAGCGCGTACGTGCCTCCAAGCAATTCGCCGGCGAGGGGTTCATCAACACCTATCCGGCAAGTGCGTTGCGCGAGCATGGAGACAGGCCGTCGCTGGTGGACTTCATGTTCCGCGGCAAAGCAGAGCGTGTACCTTCACGTCCGTTGCCATCGCTCGATCCGCGCCCTGCATGGACGCGACGCGTGCAGTCCGGTTTGCGCGCGACCTGGCTGGGCCATTCCACCGTGCTATTGGAAATCGACGGGCGACGTGTGCTCACCGATCCGGTGTGGGGTCTGCGCGCGTCGCCGTTTCCGTTTCTAGGGCCCAAGCGCTTTCAGCCGGTACCAGTTGAGATCAACGCATTACCACCGCTCGATGCGATCGTGATTTCGCATGATCACTACGATCATCTCGATTACGTCAGCATTCGCGCGCTCGCTGCTTTGAATGTGCCGTTCGTAACCTCGCTCGGTGTGGGCGCACGTCTGGAAGCGTGGGGCGTGCCACCCGAGCGCATCATCGAACTCGATTGGTGGGAGAGCACCACTGTCGTCAATGGACTGACCATCACCGCCGCACCATCGCATCACTTCTCCGGCCGTAGTTTGAGCGATCGCAACAGCACGCTGTGGTCGTCTTTCGTGATGCGCGGCGAGCGGCATGCTGTGTTCTTCAGTGGCGACACGGGCCTTTCGCCGCTGTTTACGGAAATCGGCCAGCGGCTTGGGCCCTTCGATCTGGTGATGATCGAGGTGGGCGCCTTCCATCCCTCGTGGGGCAACGTCCATCTCGGCCCCGACAATGCCTTGCAGGCATGGGCGCAACTGGGCAGTGGACGCTTCCTGCCGGTGCATTGGGCCACCTTCAATCTGGCGATGCATCCGTGGGCGGAGCCGGCGGAAGTGCTGTATGCAAAATCGCCCGAAGGGCTTGTGATGCCGCTGCTGGGCGAGCCCTTCGAACCGACTTACGCCGAAAGTGTGCAGCCGTGGTGGCGCAAGCTGGTGGAGGAGCAGCACAAGCATCCGCTGTTGCAGGTGGCATCAAAACCCTCCCGCTAGCCAAAGTCATTGTCATGGCCAGGCAGCCGTATAGCCGTCTGCGCTGTGATGGCGTGCAGTACCAACTATGAGTTGTTGGTCTACTATCGGCTCCTAGGGGTGCTCGGATCTATTCCGTGCCCCCATTCACGGCCGTCCTGCCTCGAAGACCCGGACGCCCGGCTATGACGACGTTGGGGGAGTCATGGTATTGCGCAGCCTTGCTTCACGGTTAGCTGTGTGGGTTCTGTCCGGCGCAACCGTGGTGTTCGTTGCGAGTGGATTCCTGTTGTTTCGGATGGTGGGGCATCGCCTGCTGGAGCAGACCCATCGGGAATCCGAGGCGCTCGCCAGCCAAGGCAGCAGCCTGATCCAGGAAAGAATGGACAAGGTCACGAATACGGCGCGGGTGCTGGCCGCCATCATCGGACCACGCCCAGGAGATGCAGAGTCGCTGATCCGCGATGCCATGGCGGAAAACGCCGACCTGGCAGGGTTGGCGGCAGCCTTCGTTCCCAATACGCCAGCCGTCAAAAGCGCCGGCCAGTCGCCCTTCGTCAGTCGCCAATACGATGGCTCGCTCGAGCGGCGCGACCTCCTCAAAGACCCGCTGCCTTATTGGGAAGCGCCCTGGTTCAAGAAGGGCGTTGCTTGTGACCGAGGCTGCTGGCAAGCGCCATTCCTATCGCAGTCGCGTCATCGGCAGTTGGTCAGTTACTCATCGGTGATGCAAGTCGATGGCAAGGTCATCGGTGTGGTCAATGCGGACGTGACGCTCGACTGGCTTCAAAGCGTGTTGTTGTCGATGGATGTCCCTGCTGGCACACATGTGTTTGTGGTCGACTGGGAAGGCATGTACTTGGCCAATGACACTCCCGGTCTAGTCGGGAAAAAGGCCGATTCGCCCTTGCTTGGCACCTTGCGCGCGAATGTCACTTCCGATGGCTGGTCGAGCCTGCACCTGCAAGACCAGCAAGGGGATGTGTGGGTCTACAGCCAGCCGATCCGTGGCACCGATTGGAATCTGGCTCTGGTGGTGCCCAATGAGCTCATCTATGCACAGGTGCAGCGCGCGTTTCTATCGGTGCTTGTAACCGGCGCGTTTACGTTACTGTTGCTTGCGCTGCTTACGATGATGATCATCAGGCGTCTGCTGACACCGTTGGGCATGTTGGCGGAGGGCGCGGAATTAGTCGCTCGCGGCGCCTTGGATTTTGCCCTGCCGAAAGTGCACCGTTCGGACGAGATCGGTCGACTCACTCGCGCATTCGACAAGATGCGACAGGAACTGGCTGCCCACTTGGTTGAACTCACGCGCATCGCGCGCGAGCAACAGCGCTTGTCCAGCGAGCTGGAAATCGCGCAACAGATACAAACAGATCTGCTGCCGGGGCCGCACTATCTCGATGCGCGTTGCCAGAACTTCGAGCTGTTCGCCGCCTTGAAGCCAGCCAGAATCGTGGGCGGCGATCTCTATAGCTATTTCATGCTGCCCGGCCAACGCTTCTGCGTGATCATCGGCGACGTGGCGGACAAGGGCATTCCCGCCGCCCTGTTCATGGCGCGCACCATTACGCTCGCCAAGGCGATGTCGACGCGCGCGCAATCCCCCCAGCATCTGCTGCAGCTGCTCAACCGTGAGCTATGCAAGAACAATGAAAATTGCATGTTCGTCACCTTGCTCTGCGGTTTCCTGGACGCAGTGAGTGGAAACATGGCCATGGCGAGTGCGGGCCACGATCCGCCGGTGCGATGGGGCCAGAATGTTCCGCCGCAATGGTTGCCGCTCGCGTCAGGCCCTGCCCTGGGATTGGACGAAGACGCGTTGTATCCCATCCACCGCGTTCGCATGCGGCCGGGCGATACCTTGCTGATGTATACAGACGGTGTAACCGAAGCCACCGACGCTGCATTGATTCCGTATGGCGGCGAGCGAATCATCGCCAGGATCGGGCAGTATCATGAAGGTGGGGATGGCGATCCGGTGAAATTTCTGGTCGACGATATCGAGCACTATTCGGCCGAACATGGGCAGTCCGACGATATCGCGCTGGTGGCGTTGCGATGGAATCACGTTGGGTTGGAAGAGGGCGCTTCGATGCTCGAACTGGTTTTTCCTGCCGCTCTGCATGAGGTCTTCGATACATTGGGGCGTTGCGAAGAAACCCTGCGCGTGGCCAGTGTGCCGCACGACCTGCGCACCGACGTGCGCCTGGTGCTGGAAGAATTGATGGTCAACATGGTGCAACACGGACGCTCGCAGGAACGCGAAGACACGATTGGTTTGCGCCTCACGGTGGTGGAAGAGGCCATCCTGGTGGAGCTGAATCATGACGGTGAACCTTTCGATCCGCTGCAATCAGGTTCGCCCAGCCTCACCGGCGACATTGCCGATAAGGAAGAGATCGGTGGCCTGGGCATCCACCTCGTGCGCGCCATGGCCAGCGAGTTGATCTACACCTACGACGAATACGGCAATCATCTGCAACTGCGCTTTGCCTGTTCCTATCTCCCGGAGCACGATCATGGCCTTTAAGCTGCACATCGATGCATTGAGTCCGCACAAATCCACGCTGCACCTGGAAGGTCGCCTGGATGCACTGACCTTCGGTGAATTCGACCGGGAGGCGGACAAAGTGCTACAGCAGATGGAAAGTGGCAGCACGCTGGTGCTCGACTTATCGTTGCTCGAATACATCAGCAGCGCAGGCTTGCGCAGCATCGCCAAGGCCCGAAAGCTGATGCGCGCACGCGATGGTCAAACGCTGCTGTTGAACCCGCAGGTGCAAGTGCGCAAGGTGTTCGATATCGTGAAGGCCGTGCCGATCAAGGAAATCTTCCAGAGCATGCATGAGCTGGACACCTACCTGGACCAGATCCAGCGCAAGATGCTGGGCGAAGACATGGAGTAGGCGTTCACGCTCATGATTGTGCGCGAACCGGGCAGATGCCCGGCTCGCGTTGGGTTCGCGATGATCTTCAGAATTCTACGGATGCGATCCGGCAACCGACCATGCACCCGATCCGGAACTGGCCTGCACGAAGAAGTTGTAGTTATCGCCTGAAGCCGCGTTGAAAGTGATCGTCAGCGGGCCGGCACCATCCTGTTCCGCAACCGCCTGATTGGTCGTTGCGTTGTCCGCAACGAATCGCCAGCTAGTCCCTGACGGTACGTTCAAGGTCGCGCTCACCGTTCCCGTGGCACTCGTGAAGTTAGGTGTGTAGGCGTATCCACCTTGCGAGGCGACGTTTCCCGAGAAATTGATGTTGCCGCCGCCGCCGCTGCTTCCGGACGTACCGCTCAAAGTGGCTACTTGCGGGCCGTTCGACGCATTGTCGCTAATGGTCACGGTACCGTTGAAGGTTCCGTTGGCCGTTGGATGAAACAACACGTAGATCACGCACTGCGATCCCGCTGCCAGCGAGCCGCTGCAATAGCTCGTATCGCTAAAGCCATCTCCGTCGACCGTTACGCTACTGATCGACACGGCGCTGGTGCCGTTGTTGGTCAAAGTCAAAGCCTGCCAATTGCTGTAACCATTCGCGGCGACGTCGCCGAAGTTGATCGCTGGCGGGCTCAGCGTTGCCGTGGAGCCACCACCAGAACTTCCACCCACCGTGACCGCCACGGGATTGGATGGAATGCCGTTGGCGACGACATAAAGTTCGCTCGCACCCGTTTCGATGTTGGTGGGCACATCGAAATTGGTAGACACGATCGCGCCGCCGGTTGCTACGCCCATGCTGCTATGCCCATGCGTGCGGGCATAGAACACGTGGCCGGTGGCATTGTTGACGATGCGCACCAACGGATAATTGCTAGCCATCTGCTGATCGTCGCCGTAGGCGGCACCTTGCGACAGTCCGTTGAACTGCGTGCCGGAAATCGGATACGTGCTGCCGGGTGCCAGCGCAGTGGACACGGTACTCACCGTGGGCTGCCATGCAGGCTGATACGTGCCGGCTGGCGTCCATACCTGAAGGTTCTGGCTGAGATCGGAGAACAGGATCTGACCGTTCGGCAATACCAGCATCGCGCCGTACCAGGATGAATCACCGGACGCCGTCGAAGGTGTCGGCACGATGGACAAATTGCTGCCGTCCCATTCCAGGAAGGTGGATGGTGTTTGGTAGGCGCCGGGGCTGGCCATCATCAGCACGTTGCCGTTCGGTTCCACCGCGGCTGGACCGTCGGCGATATCCAGGCCATTGGGAAAATCCGGGCCTGCGCGCCACGTGCTGGTCGCCGTATCGTAGATCGCCGTATGGCCGGCGCCGCACGAGTTGGCACCGGTGGCGAACACCGTTCCATCGGGCCGCAACACCATCGGGCCGATCTCGTAAGTGGCCGAGTTTTCACCGCCGCAATTCGCTGCCGAATCCCACAGCTGCACCAGCGTGCTTCCAGCATCGCTCCATAGTCCGGTGGCGGGGTCGTAAACCTCGGACCCGGTGCCTGTAGCGTTGTAGTTGGAGTAGGCGTAGGTTTCGACGTTCAACACCTTGCTGTTGGGCAGCAAGATCCAATTCTCCTCGATGTTGTAATCGGGTTTGTTGGCGCCGGTAAGGCTCCAGCTGAGCGTGGACTCATTGAACAACGCGCTGCTGTACAGCCCTTGCTGGCCCATCATGAACGTACCGTTCCCGAGTATTACGCCGGACGCATCACCGATCTGGCTCCAGCCTGATGGCGGCGAAACGGATGTCCAAGTATTGGCTACTGGATCGTAAATGGCGCCGAGATTCGACTCGACGTCTTGTGCGTTGTTGTATTCGCCACCCTCCACGAGCAGCTTGCCATCGGCCAGCACGCCGCCGGCAAAATCGATGGGTGCGTATCCCGACGGCATCGACGCAATCTGGGTCCACGTACCGTTTACATAACTGCCATTGATGTCGGGCGTGAGCTTGTACCACTGCGAATCAGCAGCAGAATACGTTCTGGCGTGCGCCAAAACCGTACCATCCGTGGCGAGTGCGATATAGCCGATATCAATCGGCGGCGCGTTCGTCAACGGTGTCCAGGTTTGAGCAACGGAAACGTTTGCGCAGAGTGCAAGCAGCGCAAACCACGGAGTACATCTCGATATTTTCATATGACTATCCCTCCCTTGTGGTGTAACCAGGGAGTAACACTGCCGCTGCAGGAGATGCCGATATAGGAAAAAAGCACGGTGTAAGTCGACGGATTTACCTGTGTGCTTTGGCTTCCTTGCTCCTCAGTGGAAAAGTGCTATGAACGTCACACTACCCCGCGATCATCACGAAAAAGTCCGTCGATACTGTCCTGGCGACATCCCAGTCACCCGACGAAACGCACGCGTCAAAAGACTTTGATCGAAAAACCCAACCTGTTGCGCAATTCCTGAAATCGGCTCCTCACTGTGCTGCAGCATCCGTGCAGCGGCGCTAATGCGCAACTTGATCAGATACTGCCCGGCAGAAAGCTGAAACACCCGCTTCATTCGCCGCTCGAACTGCGCCTCTGAAACACTCGCCAGCCGCGCCAGATCTTCCAGGCGCAACTTCTCCGCATAGTGCTCGCGCATGTGATCGATCGCATCCGCGAAAGCGCTATCGATCATCCGCGCGCGACTCGGCTCGACCAGGTCGCGCGAAACGCACGTCAAACCGACGATAGTCCCGGCGCGATCGCGCAGCGGCTGCTTCGTAGTGAGACACCAGCCCGTACTGCCATCGTTGTAAACCGTCAAATCAAGACTGCCGATCATCGGTCTGCCGGTTTGGAATACATGTTCATCCTGACGGGCGTAGCGCTGCGCCATCGGCTCGGGAAACAGCGCAAACGCTGTCTTGCCGATCGCTTCTTCCTTGCGATGCAGGCCGCAACGCTTCACGCACGCTTCGCTCATGAGTACATATCGGCCTTGTCGATCCTTGATGCTGAAGACGACATCTTGCAACGGATCAAACATGGCCTGCAGGACATCGCTCGCCGTAATGTCCGAAAGGAACGCATCGCACGAGCTAATGGAGTGTGGCAGTACCATGGCGTGTTCTCACTAAGGATTCGGCTGCATTCGTGTTCGAAGAACAGAGTCGCCACGGCGGCGACTACGAAAAAACGTCGAAATCTCAGTGCGAAGGTCGGGATGCCATCCCAGCATTGGATGCAGAAGCTGGGAGTGCATCCCAGCCTACGCGACTTTCCTTCTACTCCTGCAAGTAGAAACAGGCGGGGCGTGGTGAGGCAAACCTCTCGACATACATCAACAACGTGGCAAGTTCACGGAACCCTACCTCAGCGTTTTCTGCATGCAGAAGAGGGCGCAACATCACCATCGCGGTGGCTTTCGGCCCGCGTGGCAGCGACATTCGTGTCGTTACTCCCCAGCTATCGCGTGCATTGTCAGAACAAGGCAGCGTAAGCGGCACAAGCTTGTGCAATACCCATCGGGGCGTCTTGAGGAATTAAAGCAAATTTGATGTTGATTTCGGCACAATCGAATGTCGTAAGCTGGGATGCCAATCCCAGCAATTGATGCAGAAACTGAAATTGCACCCCAAGCTATGCATTGTCGCTTTTACGCTTCCAGGCTTCCGTCAAACGCCCATTCTGCGTCGGTAATAACGCGATTGCGCCCGGTGCGTTTGGCCCTGTAGAGCGCGGCGTCGGCTTCCCTGCACAAGCGTTGCAGTTCGTAACCGGATGTATCAGTGCAGGCCACGCCGAAGCTGGCGGAAAACGATACAACGCTACCGTCTACATCCACGGGTGTAGCTTCAATGGCCTTGCGGATGCGATCGGCAATAGCGGTGCCTTGGTCACTGGAGCAATCGACCAGCAGAATGCCGAATTCTTCGCCGCCGAGACGACCGAACAGATCGCTTGTGCGCAGATGCTGCTTGCAGATGGTTACGGTGTGTTGGAGCACGGCATCACCAATGGCGTGGCCGTGGGTGTCGTTGACCTGCTTGAAGTAATCCAGGTCGATGGATATCAAGCAGGCACTGCCGGATTTTTTTTCCAGCAAATGCAACGCGCGTGCAGCCTCGCTGACGAAATGCTGATGATTAAGAATGCCGGTAAGCCCATCCAGGCATGAGAGCTGTTTGAAGCGAAGCTGCGAACGCTTGAGCCGGAACAGCCAGAACACGATGGATACCAGCACCACGAGCAGCAGCGCGATGTAAAGCCGACTGGTTTCGACCGCCTTGGTGGCCAGTGCCTGTTGCAGGCGCAGGATGCTGTTCTGCTTGCTCAGGCTGTCGGTTTCGAGTTTTTGCACCAGCAGGTGTTGCTGGGTAGCGGCGTACGCCAGCGTTCGAGCACTGATGTCGTTGAGATGTCCCTTGTCCTGGATGACGTAATGCTCGTAGGCAGCAAGTGCGTCGGCCAAATGACCTTGCCTCTTCTCGACCTGATAGAGCACCTCGTAGTCATCTTTCAGCCACTCGTTGATGTCGTTGGGGCCACTCATGGCCACAGCAGCGAGTGCTGCCGTCCGCGCGTTGCTGTCATCCCCCAGCTTTGCGTATGCCTGTGCCCGCTGCACCTGCGCTGACAGCATGTGAGGATAGTAGTGGTTGGTGCGGATGCTGGGCATGATCCGATCGAGCAGGGCCATCGCCTTGGCAGGTTGATTTTCATCCAGGTAAAGGCTGCTCAGAACCAGCCACATGGTGTTGGCGAGGATCGGTTGCCCGGCGGCTACGCAGGTATCGATGGCCTGCTGCAGTTCCGGGCTGGAAGATGTCAGATGTTTGGCGTTGAAAAGCGCTGCAGCTTGCAAAGAGCGAGGACGGCACAGCGTTTCGCCAGGAGGAACAGCATCCTCCATCATGTGTGCGTACTTGATGGCCAAGTCGGTTTGGTCGGCAATGTCCAGCATCTGCGACAGGTTCATCAGCAACATGAAGCGGACCTGCGGGTCCTTCACCGCGGGCAGCCAGGTCGTCACATGATTGGCCAGTGCGAAGGCTTCCTCGTAGCGTCGATTGGCCGCGAGGTTGGTGAGGAGTAGCGCCGATGCCTTTGCAGCAAGGCCGGCATCACCGGAATGATCAATCACCTCATGGAGCATCACTTCGGATTTTGTGTAGTCGCCCTCGAACAT
Source organism: Dyella acidisoli (assembly GCF_030160295.1). Taxonomy (GTDB): domain Bacteria; phylum Pseudomonadota; class Gammaproteobacteria; order Xanthomonadales; family Rhodanobacteraceae; genus Dyella_B; species Dyella_B acidisoli. Next base: position 4,368 of record NZ_BSOB01000051.1, on the reverse strand, counting down.
GGTTTCCCATGCATCGAGATAACGTAAATGCCATTGCTCTCTTGAGGTGAGGCGAGGTGCTTCCTGGTGAATCTGCGCCAGCATTTGCACGAACCGCGGGTGATCCGTGGTGCGCAGGCTTTCCGTTTGATCGAGAAACGCAGCCCCGTTTGTAATGGACGTGGCAGCATAACCAGGCTGCGCGAGCACGCTCCAAGCGATGGCCACTATTACAGGCCATAACCGGAAGCGGCTCGCCAGCCGGGACATAGTGACTTCGTCAGTGCGGCGAAAACGACTTGCCGTGATCGAGCGTGCGGATATTCAGCGGCTCATCGATGTCGTTTTCTTCTTCCTCGGGCTCGTCGTCCTCGCGGGCGGGAGCCTGAGAAATTTGCGGCGCATTCATCGGCTTAGGCCCGAGTTCCGCAAACAATGGCGCGCAATCACCAAGCGCCACTGCAGCCGTAAGGCCCTTGGACGCCTTTTCCTGCTCGAGCATGCGTGTCAATTCATCGGCCGATGCGTAACGCAAGGATGCGTTCTGGCCGATGGCCTCCAGCAATTCGATCGTGTCTGCCATATGTTTCCTCCCCCACTTTGCTTGTCATGGAACAGCAAGATGACGCTGATACGCCGACGTCATCCAGGCGTCAGCGTGATAAAGCGAGACGACTGCTGCCGCCAGCGCTTTTTGACCTGCAAATTTGCTGCTGAAACCCGCCTTCCCTAGAGGCGGATATCGTTATGTAAAGACCGTCCCCCTAGGTCGAGTCCTTTACATCACTCCTAGGCGCCCGCTTTGTCCAGTGCCTCCAACCGCTCTTGCATGGCGAGGTTCGGCTTCAGGGCTTCTGCTGGCGGCAATACCACCGTCTCCTCAACGGTGATCTGGATACGAGGGAGATCGCGCAGAGCGACGCGGCGGACGCGCGGTTTCTCAATCGGTAGTGTTGCCCCGCGGTAGATTATCACCTCGTGGTCTAGCGGATAGTCGCGACTCAACAGATCCACCAGCACCTGCCGATACGCCGGCCCGGTTTGAAAGCGCGCCAGCGATCGATCGCCAACCAACCCAACCTGCCACAACACCAGATAGCCGGCGGGATCGATGCGGCGCTCATAAAAAAGCAGCTGGCTGGCCTCGAAATGCTGGCAGCCGAAGCGCCCGGGATCGATGCCCAGATCGGCATAAAGACAGTCTTCGGCAGAAATGCCTGGCTCCATATGCGCCTGAAAACCTTCCGCGCGCGCGACTTCGATGGCCTTGTGCGGTGACCAGGCAAAAATGCCCGGATGACCGTAAAACACCCCGCAAACACGCTCGCCGGCGCGCACCTCCGCCATCATCACCTCAACCCATTGGCGGTAGGTCTTCATGCGCGACTTGCCCTCCTGGTAGTAGGACTGAAGGCTGCGCACATCCGGATGCATGCGTTCCAGCCACATCTCCACGACACCATCGGAAAGCGCTGCGAACACCACATCTGCTTGCGTGATGTGACTGCGCGCCAACGGTGTGAGGTGCGAACCCAGGGTCATGCCAAGACCAACGCAGACTAAGCTGCCGTGACGGGTATCGTTCGATGACGGCGAGGAGGGCGTGTTCATCGGGCCATAGTAGGACTTCCGAGAGCTCGCTGAAGCGAGCTCAGTATCTACCAGCTTGATCTAGCAACTTGTATGCCCGAGCTTTTGAGCAGATTACTTACCCGCCAGCACTGCTCGCGCTTCCGCCAGGAAACGCCTGAATTCCTCAGGCGTGGAAAGATTCGAGCCGATCTGCTGCAGGATCTGCTCCAGATCCTTCGAACTGGAAAACGCTTCATCGCACAACAGCCCAGCGATGGGGCCCAAATAGCTAAGGGCCACTTTCTCGATGGCGTCGCGGTACGTCGCGGGATCTCCAGTGGGCGCAACGCGTTGCTCGGGAACGGCCGCGGTCCGCTGGCGCATGCCTGCGTCATTTTCAAAACCGCCAAGCAGCCACTGCAACGCGGCTTCGCCGAGCGGCGTTCGGCTGACCGACGCACCAATCGCGCCGGGCTGAAACCGGGCGCGAGCAGCCGACACGTTTGCCAGCTGCTTGACGGCCTCGTCGCTGCGATAGCGGCTGAACGTAACCTCGTCCACCTGGCCGTTGCGCAGCAGGATCGTTGACGAATGGTTGTTCTCGGTAGCGATGAAGAAGTAACCAGACATCTTCTTCTGCATGAGCGTACGCAGCTCACGCAATACCTCGATCAACGGACGAAAATCGCTAACCATGTTCGTTTCCCGCAAAGTCCAGGAAGTACATCTTGACGTGAAGCTCAGCGCTTGCTGAGCCGTTCCATCGCCAACCGAACGCTGTTGGACAGGCGCGCAATGGCTTTGGCCAGCGTGCCGATCTCATCTTTGAGTTTCACCTCTTCGATGATGTTGTTCAACTTGCCCATGCTCAGTGCATCGGCAACTTCGGTCAGTCGTTGAATGGGTTGCAACACGCGGCTCTGGATCAACACATATTGCAGGCCCAGCAACAGCAGGCAGATCAGCAGTCCGAGCAGGGCGATCCAAAGGGTCTGCCGCACGATCACGCTGTTGATGTCGCTATTGGGGTAAGCCGCCACCAAGGTGAAGCCCCAGTCAGGCACATCGCTTTTTTGCACCGTCCAATCGGAAGGCTGCTCCTGGACGATCTTGGTCATGACGGCCGGATCGACGGTTGCGCCGGTTTTCGAATGGAAGCGAAGCGTTCCCTTGCTGTCGAGCAGCGCAACAAAGCCCGATTCCAGCACGTGGCTGTTGCTGATGACCTTGTCCAGCGGCTCCAGGTCGGTCTTGTAGCCCACGTACCAGATGCCGATCGGCTTGGGATTGGCATGGTCGTAGATGGGCTCGTAGCCAGTGACGTACGGCGAGCCGAGAATATCCACGACGCCATAGAAGCTGCGCCCTTGCCGAATCTCTCCAATAACCGGGCCATGCGGATCGAGCACGGTGCCGATGGCGCGCATGCCGTTGTCTTTCTTCACGTTGGTGGACACGCGTACGAAATCGTCGCCGGTGGTGGAAAAGAGCGTGGCCGTGCCGCCCATGATGGACGTTACGTTGTCCACCAACTGGAAGGAATTGCCCTGCGGCTTGCCGCCGAGCACCAAATCATTCGCTTCGCGGCTCCCCACGGAAATCGGTTGGCCGGGGCTGGGTGCGCCTTGCTCTTCACCTTCTTGACGAAGCAGTCGCATGGCGCTGTGCACGCGCTCAAGCATGATCGAATGCGTCACGCCGAACAGGCTCTTCAGTCCGGTGGTCTGGCTGTCAATGGAAGCCTGGGCTTCGGTGCGCACGCGATTTGCTTCAATGAAGGCCAAGGCAGCGGCCGTAGCAATAACTGCCGCCAAGCCCAGCGCGAGCACAGGCAATAGCAGGCGAGCCCGCAATGAATCTTTGAACATCTTATTTTCCCCCGATAAAACCCTACGGCGCGGGCTGTCAGAAAAGACCACGTTTCATTTTGAAGACAAGCCATATCGTACGGCTCGCACGTGTCAATTTTGCCTCACGCTGGCCCGGAATGGACAAAACATTTGCGCCATCGGCATGTCAGGAGATGTGCGCTTGTTGGCAGAACAGGGCCAAGGCGTGCCATCAGGTTGTCATTATCGGACCGGGATTTTGAATGTCACGTAGTTTCAGGGGTAACTACTGGCCGGGTTTGGGGGAGGCGGCTGTCTATTAACTCCCTTATCGAGAGGTGGATATGGGCGATTTCGATATCGAGCATTGGCACGCTTCTCGATAAGGCAGCGCTGTGCCTTACCGTCATTCTGGTGAAGGCCCACTGCTGTCAGGGAAGTTTGCAATGCGTGCCTCTCTCCCTTCGGCCTGATTGGTGTCTCGCCTCGGCTGGTTATTTCGAGGATTGAACCATTGCCTGCGGCGCTTCCGGTCGCGAAGCGACCGGGTCACTTTTCTTTGCTGGCCCAAAGAAAAGTAACCCAAAGAAATGGCCTCAAGAGCTCATGGCATTGCATAGGTTACAAGCCTGAAAGATATCGCCATGCTTTGGTCGTTGACGGGCCAAGCTTCCACGGCGCCGCTATACCGCGAGGCGTCGAAGCATTGAGGGCTTAAAGCGCGCCCTCCGACAGGTTGAGCTTTGCTGAGATCTGCCCGATCTGCTTTAAGTCCTCAGCGCTTCGACGCCTCGCGGTATAGCGGGAGCGTTGAACCATGGGCGATCAACCACCTATCTAGCCAGAAACGTTCAGGCTTTTACCTTACCCATGCCGCGAGCTTCTCAGGCCATTTCTTTGGGTTGGCGGTTTCTAAACTCAAGTGCATCACTTGAGTGGAGAAGCGGATGAGGCGGAGGTATGAGCACCTGAGCGCCGAAGAGCGTGG
>NZ_BSOB01000050.1 GCF_030160295.1 Dyella acidisoli | reverse complement strand
ACAACTTACCGAGAGCGGTGACGCTAACCAATTGATTTTATTTGCCGATTAACCGGACAGTACTGGCTGGCCCAAAGAAAAGTAACCCAAAGAAATGGCCTGAAAAGCTCATGGCATTGCATCGGTTACAAGCCTTATGGATGACGCCTTTACAAGCCTTATGGATGACGCCTTGCTTTGATCGTTGGCGGGCCCAGCTTCTACCGCGCCGCTATACCGCGAGGCGTCGAAGCATTGAGGGCTTAAAGCGCACCTACCGATAAGTTGAGCTTTACCGAGATCTACCCGATCTGCCTTAAGTCCTCAGCGCTTGGACGCCTCGCGGTATAGCGGGAGCGTCGAACCATGGGCGACCAACCACCTATCTAGCCATACACGTTCAGGCTTTTAGCCTCCCCATGCTGTGAGCCTTTTAGGCCATTTCTTTGGGTTACTTTTCTTTGGGCCCGCAAAGAAAAGTGACTCGGGCCCTTTAGGGGCCGAAAGCTCCGCAGGCAATGCCCCAACAACACGACAGGCCCAGCTGAGGCGAGACGCTAATCAGCGTCAAACCATAAAAGGTCGATCAGCACCTTCAAATAGACGTCTATACGTCCATTCAATTAACTAATTAGAGTGAAAGCCACGCACCGGCGCGGGAGCTTACGACAGACCTTGTTCACAAGTCGTAATTTTGACAACCGTGAATCGAAACATAATTTCACATTTGCATTTTCACGAGTGAATGACGCACCTTACGCCGGCCATTCACAAAAAAGAGGCGTTTTTCAAGGTGAAAAATCAATCAGTGCCGAAAGGGGCGCAGGGGAAATCGCGCACATACTCAAGCGTATTCACTCTTCGCATTGTTAATTTCACATCTCATCGCAAACTTCTGTCGACCGCCGCCGCTGCCCTGGCACTCTCGGCAGTCGCTCTGCCGGCATCCGCAACCAACTGGTGGAACGCAACACCACCTCAAACAATCGGCTCCACCGTACTCGACGTCCGCAGCTTTGGCGCCTCGGGTAATGGGTCTACGGACGATACCGCCGCCATCCAGGCCGCCGTCGATGCACTACCCTCCAGTGGTGGCACCATCGTGGTACCCGATGGCACATACATGATCAATGCAACCAAGGGCATCAGCCTGCGCTCACACACGCGCCTGTCACTGTCCAGCAGCACGTATCTCAAGGCCATTCCCAACAGCTCGGATCGCTACTGGGTGGTGAAAATCTGGAAGGCCGACAACGTCGAGATCGTCGGTGGCCATATCATCGGCGAGCGCTACCAGCATCGTGGTACCTATGGCCAATGGGGCTATTGCGTCAATGTATCGGGCTCGAGCAATGTGTATTTGCACAATGTTTCCCTGAGCGATAGCTGGGGCGACGGCATCTTGGTCGGCGGTCTCGGCTGGGGTAAAGACATGGTGCCCTCGTACAAGGTGACACTAAACGGCGTAAGCGCAACCGGCAATCGCCGCCAAGGAATGTCGATTACACCGGCGAATCAGGTATACATCGTCAACAGCAGCTTCACCAGTTCCAAGGGAAACGCACCGCAGGCTGGCGTCGATATCGAGCCGCAAACGCAGGGTGACGTATCGCAGGTGCGTTTGGAGAACACCACCCTGTCGGACAATGCCGGCAACGGGCTTGAAGTGCACAACCGCGTGAACGGTGTGTCGCTGTACAAAGTGACTGCCGAGAATAACAAGGGTTTTGGCGTGTACACCGGCGACCCGACCAATATCACGATCCAGAGCAGTACGCTGAGCCAGAACTGGTTGTTTGGCGTGAGCATTTCCGCCTATACCAGCCACGTGAAAATTTTCGACAACACCATCAACTACAACGGTGATGCCTGGTTCTATGCACATGGCGTGTCGATCTTCAGTAAGGGTTGGGCACCGCGCGATATTTCCATCGCCGATACCGCAAGCTATGTCACGCAGTACAACAACACCGTATCGCCGATGAAGTAATCAGCGCTTTACTGCGGATAAGTCAAAACCCTCTCCTTCGGGAGAGGGTTTTTCTTTGCGGCACCAGGATGTTTCATCTCGTGGCGTTGAGGGATTGCATCCCAACCTACACAGTCCTGCGTGCATGGAACCGGCGCAATCCCCCATACATCGCCACCAACAACGACACTTCTCCTGCCACCGTTGCAATAGCCGCCCCCATCTCGTGATACCTGGGAATCAATATCACGTTAAACACCACAACCATCACCGCACTCAAGCCCATGGCCACCACGCGATAGCGCATGTGCTGCTCATTGAGCAGGGCCGAGCTGACAGCCGTAGAAAGAAAGCGCACGGGCACGCACACGGCCAACACAGTCAGCACGTGCACGACCGGCCGATATTTTTCGCCAAAGATGATCGGCACCAGCCAAGGCGACACGACGACCAACACCAGCGCTACCAATACACCAGAGGCCAGCATCGCGATGGCTCCGTGGCGATATACCTTCCAGAATTTCCGCGGATCATGCACCGCCCAGCGATGCAGCTTCGATAGCAGGAATTTCTGATACACCGTGGACGGGATAAGATAAATCGCCATCATCACGCCAAGTGCGATGCCGAAGATGCCGGCCTGCGCATTGCCATTGAGATATTTCAACAGCACCGTGCTGATCTGGAAGAAGATCGGATAAAGCGTCGCTTCCAGACCATAAGCCCAGGCCAATGACCAAAGGCGCGCAACGCTGGGCGATCGCCCTGCCATCGGCGCAGTCGGCCGCGGCCCGTGTCCATGCAGCTGTATGCCGCCGCGCATCATCGCCAACAGGCGCGGCAAGGCGAATGCGGCAAACACCAACGAAATCAGGCTGAAACCGATCGCCACGAACCGCCCATCGAGCGATGGCACGATCAGCAGTGCCACAGCCACCAGCATGCGGCTACCGGGCGTGATCAGCTGCCACAGTGCCATCGAATAATGCCGCTCTTCCAGGCGCAACTGGCTGCTGATCAGACTCACCGCCAGTGTGCCCAGCACAATCGGCAGCAACAGCAGCAGCAGTGGCCGTGCGTCCAACGGCGCACCGACGAACGACCACACCGCCACCAGGCTCAGCGTCATCACGGTGCTGCCCGTGATGAAACGCAGCGAGGTCGTCAGCCAGCGATTGCCTTGCCAGCCTTCCACGCCGTAGACCTGCAGCCAGTACTGCGGCAAGCCAAAGCCCGCCAGAGGCGCCACCATCGTCACCGTAGCCAACGATGAAGCGAACAGGCCGTACTCTGCCGGCCCCAGTTCGCGCGCGAGCAGCGCTTGCGTGAGAAAGGCCAGGACCGCACCCAGAGCGGTAGCGATCCACAATACGGAGATGGCGCCGAGCGCGCGGCGCCATCCTTGCGGCAATCGGCCCAAGAGCGAGATGTCGGACGTGGAGGAATTCAAACAGCGGCTCCTTGCTTGATGAGTGCAAGGCTTGGTGAGTGCAAGCCCTTCTCTCACTGGGAGAGCGATTGAAGTGAGAGTGCGATCACTGCGCGAGAACAAATACCTGCACAGTAACGTATGCATCGCATTTCGCTCGAGTTCTCACCCCCAGCCCCTCTCCCGAAAGGAAAGGGGTGTATGTGCTTGCATCATGACCATGACGATTAAGCCTTGGTCGGCCCGTATGCGTAATAGGCATACGCGTAGTAGCCTGCCGCACGCTTCTCCACCAAGTTGAAGATCGCACCCTTGATCGGTACCCGGTTCTGTTCCAGACGCTGCTTGGCCAAGGCAATTTCACGTACCTGGTTGATGCCAAAACGCACCACCAGCAAGCTGGTGCCGACGTGGTTGCCGATCACTGCCGCATCGGTGACTGCCAGCACCGGCGGCGTGTCAATGATGATCAGGTCATAGCGCGGCCGAAGTGTTTCGAGCAGCGTATTGAAGTTGGCATGCATCAACAATTCCGACGGATTCGGCGGAATTTTGCCGCGCGCAATGAACATCAGCTCACCCACGCCGTTGACGGGACGTATCACGTCGCTGATCTGCACCTGCCCTGAAATCAATTCGGACAAGCCGTTTTCCGGTCTGCCACCGATCATGCGATGCAGGAGGCCTTTGCGCATGTCCGCATCGATCAGCAGCACGCGCTGCCCAGCCTGGGCCATCACCACGGCGAGGTTGGACGCCACGAAGCTCTTGCCCGCGCCAGGGCTGGCACTGGAAATCATCAGTACGTTGTTTTTCGTTTCCATTCGCGCAAAGTGCAGGCTGGTACGCAAACTGCGCAGTGCCTCGGTCGCGAGGTCAGCGGGCGCATTCAAGGCCAGCAAGTGCTGATGGTTGCTGGTGTGGCGATAACCAAGACGCATCGCAGCCGCCTTGCGCTGCATATCGCTGAGCGGAATGGACACGTAGACCGGCAGACCCAGGCGCTCGATCGCTACCGGATCCTCCACGCCACGGCTGAGCAGCTGACGCATGTAGAGGAACGCCAACGCCACCAGGAAGCCAAGCACCGCGCCACCAGGAATCACCCAGATCGCACGCGGCCACCACGGCTTGGCCAGATTCACCGCCGATTGATCGATGACGCGCACGTTGCCGACCGTACCGGCACGCGCGATATCCAGCTGTTGCGCCTGGTTGAGCAGGTTGGTGTAAGTCTGACTGGTGACGGTGACATCACGGTTCAACTTGAGCAATTCCTGCTGCGTATTCGGCAACTGGCCAATCTTATGTTCCAGTGCACCTTTCTCGCTTTCCAACTGACCGATCTGCTGTTGCAGCGAGTGGTATTCCGGATGCTCAGGGGTGTAGTGACGCTGGACCTCGGCCATTTGCATGCGCAACTGGTCGAGGTTGGTATCGATCGATACGTTCTGATCCAGCAACGATTGCGTCTGCATGGAAAGATCGACCGAACGCTCCTTGAGCTGGAACGCGTTCAAGGCTTGCGTGGCGCGTTCCAGCTCCTGCTTCACTTTCGGTAGCTGTTCGCGCACGAACTGCAGGCTGTTGGCCGCTTCGGCCGCGCTGCGGTCGACGTTCTGGCGCACGTACAGATTGGTGACTTGATCAAGCAGATTGGTAGCGAGGATTGGATCGATGTTGTTGTAAGTGAGCTGGATGATGCCCGAATCCTTACCCTGCTCCTCCGCATCGATTTTCTTCTGCAGCACGGCGATGGTGTCCATGTGCGAATGACGCACGATGCGGAAGCGCGTACCAGGATTGGCCTGCAGCCCGCGCACCTGCATGGTGACGCCGTTGGCGGCGACTGTCTGGCCGACGTGGCCGCTAACGAGAACGTTGCCGTCCGGATCCTGCAAGGTGTAAGTACCGTGATCACCGGAGATCAGCGCCAGCTTCTCATCGAGCAGATCGGCGGGCACATCGAGTTGGTAGACATCGAGCTGCGAACCACCCCAGTCATACCGGCTCAAGCCGAAAACTGGCGCAGCCACTTCACCCGGATGATCTCCCACGAATTGCCGCGCAAGGAAGGAGCCGATGAGTGGGAAGCGCTTGGGGCTGGCATCGATATCCAGCTTGAGATTCTCGACGGCCTGTCCAAGCACTTTACGCGAGGTGAGCAGCTGGATTTCGGTCACCGCCTGCGAGGTGGAAATACCGAGTGTTTCGGTGAGATCGCTCATGCCGGGCAAGGTTTGCGCTTTCTGCTCAACCTGCACGGATGCGCTGGCCTGATAGATCGGCGTAGCGAGTACCGCGTACAGCACGCTTATCAGAAGGAACACAATGGTGATCGAAGCGATCAGCCACTTGTTATCGACCAGCGTTCCTAGCATTGCACGCAAATCAATGTCTTCGTCGCGTGCCGCGAAGGTCTGCTTGGTGGTCATAGGCCGCTCCTCAAAAGGATACTCATACTCATAGATAGCGAAGCCAGCTCTCGACGCCGCGCTCAATCATGGCGTGGACGTGTTCGAACACTTGTCGTGACTGGCGATAAGGGTCGGGGACATCGTCGGCGTCCTGCCATTTGTCGAGCAGAAACATTTTGCCGCTTGCCTCCGGCGCCAGCCGTGAAGTGGCAGCAAGGTGATCGCGCTCCATCGCCAGCACGAGATCAGCCTCACGCAACATGGTTGCATTGAGCTGGCGCGCACGATGCCCGGCTGCATCGATGCCTCGTTCTTTCAAGATCTGCATTGCTTGATCATCCATAGGGCGGCCCACCAGTGCTTTAAGACCCGCACTGCTGATGTGGATGTCGCGATGCTTCAACTTGTCGCGGAAGATAAATTCCGCCGTTGGACTTCGGCAGATGTTGCCTACGCAGACGATCAGGATGCGCTTGAACACGTATGGAACCACTCCCGCCGCTTGTGCGATTGCAAAACACCATAGACCTTACTCTTTTCTTTAAGTCGTACATTTCAACGCTTTTAAGTCGCTTCGCGCATTCGCGCTCATGCCCATCATCTAAAAATCGGATGAAGGTATAGCGCTTCTTTCGTCAAAAGCGCATAGATTTTCCAAAACATTCGGCATCACGAGACGTTTCGTGCACACATGTGACGAAAAAAAGTCGTGTTCGACCACAGTTCATTTACGCGCCAGCGACGACCTCGCGAGCTTAATTAATTAAACAAACGTGGCCGATTCGAGGATTTCCGATTTATATCCAGCGCTTTAACCGCCCAGTGCTCCATGCCAAGCGGCACAACATCAAAACATGTGGAGTGCACATGAAAGCATCGTTTGTTTTGGCAGCTGTCGTAACGACCCTGGCCGTATCCGGCTGCGCCGCCCTTCCCGGACAACACATGTCCATGCACGGCCCGGAGAAGGGTCACGTCCAGATGGTTCAGATCACACCGGAGTGGCTGGCAAGCCAGCCCGTCACTGAGGAAAAAACCGTTCCACCGGAATTGCTGAACTATCAGCCCGAACCGTATCGCATCGGGCCCGGCGATATGCTTTACATCACCGTGTGGGATCACCCCGAATTAACAGCTCCGGCTGGCTCGCAACAACAAACGAGCGCCAATAGCCGCTTGGTGCGGTCAGATGGCACGCTGTTCTATCCGTATGTGGGAGCTGTCAAAGCTTCGGGCATGACGGTAGAAGAACTGCGCCAGGAGCTGACCACTCGGCTCACCAAGTTCGTACCCAAACCGCAAGTTGACGTGGCCGTCACAAGCTACGGTAGCCAGCTCATTACGCTTCAGGGTGCGTTTACCAAAACCGATCCACAACAGGCCACCACCGTTCCGCTGACGCTTTCGCAAGCGGTCGGCACGGCCGGTATCGATCTGACGCATGCGGATCTTTCGGATCTGGTACTCACTCGCGATGGCCGTGACTACCACATCGATCTGAACACGTTGAGTAAGCAGTCCGAGCAGCGCATTTATCTGAAGCCTGGCGATCGTTTGTACCTGTCGTACAACGACACCAAGGAAGTCTACGTGCTTGGTGAAGTGATGCGCCCGCAGGCGATGACGTTCAGAACCGACGACATGACGCTTACGCAGGCCCTGGGACGTGCGGGCGGACTCGATCCGATCACGTCAAGCAGCAAATCGGTCTACGTCATCCGCGGCGTGAAAGATCTGGCGCACGAACCGGCGACGGTTTATCAACTCTACGCGCGCTCTCCGGCGTCTTATGCGCTGGCAGACAACTTCCATGTCCGCGCCGGTGACGTGGTGTGGGTAGGCGCGTCGGCCATCACCCAATGGAGCCGCTTCCTGAGCCAGCTGGTTCCGCTAGGCAGCTTGGTAAGCAGCGCAGCCGTTGCACATGGTGGCACCAACAGCGGACTCTGATTTCAGGTGTGACTTCACTCGATAGGGCGCCTTCGGAGCGGCGCCCTCTTTTTTTGCCTATTGGCCTGACCGAAGCCGCGTGATTTCCGCGTAGGCCGCATCCAGTTCATCGCGCAATGCCTGGTTGCTTTCCAGCAACTGCTGAATTTCCTGGCACTGCGCAATCACCGAACGAAGCACATCGCTTCTCACCGTCACATGGCGTGCGCGGTATGCGCGCATGCGCTCGGCAGCCGTCTTCGCCTTGCCGGTGGACGGACGTCCACGCCGCCGCTTGAACAGCATGGCAATCGTGCCCGGGTCGCGAGGGTCGACCATGGCGTAACTCCTTGAGTTTTGGCGGCCCGAAGTTATCGTAACGTTACGAAAAAAGCAACAAAAAAAACCGGACGTGTCGGCAAATTTGTTTTCGAGCGACGCGCAACAAGTGCACGCTCCCTGCCTTGCTTTATGGCGCCTCGTCATACCGACAGTCGCATCTCTCATCGATCTAAACGTTTCCTTTTGCAAAGCAGCAAAGTATCTATAGAGACAGCTTTCCGTCGGCGCGATGAGACATCAGGGGACGCGAAAGCAGCGGACACGAATTCCGCAAATCACGATTCACTTCATCCAGACAAGCCGCTTGCGGGGCTTCCCCACCCTGCGTGCGCGACGAAATGCATGCCGCTTGCCTGCGATGCGATACGAGAGCCCACACTTTGAAAAAGAACACGCTTGCTTCTTCGTCCCCCAAACTTGCCTTTGCCATAGCTGCAAGCCTGATGTTGGCAAGTACGATTTCCTTCGCACAGTCGACCACCGGCAGCATCTTCGGCCAGGTGCCCGTGACAGGTGGTGAGACTGTGCAGATCAAGAGCAGCACAGGCATCTCGCGCACGGTGCCCGTAGATAGTCGCGGCCGTTACGTCGCACCGGAATTACCGCTTGGCGTCTATACCGTGTCGTTGCTACACGACGGCGCTGTGGTTGATTCGCGCGATAACGTGAATCTGCGCGTGGGCACAGGCACTGAAGTGTCTTTCCGCGAAGTGGCAGCGAAGGATCTTGGCGCGATCAAGGTAACCGCCAATTCCGTACCACCCATCGACGTAACGAGCGTCGACTCGCGCACCGTGATTACATCCAAAGAGCTTGCACAGCTGCCACTGCTACGCTCGGCCGAAGCCATCGCACAGCTTGCTCCGGGTGTAGTGAACAACAGTGGCGGCTACACCGGGCCCACAGGCGATTCACTGGTGAGCTTTGGCGGTTCGGCAGCGAGCGAGAACGCTTATTACATCAACGGCTTCAACGTTACCGAAACGCAGCGCGGACTCGGCGGACTCAGCCTGCCCTACGGGGCCATCGAACAGGAGGAAATCTATACCGGTGGCTATAGCGCACAGTACGGACGTTCTGACGGTGGCGTCATCAACATGGTGGGCAAACGTGGCACCAACGACTGGCATTTCGGTGGCCAGATACTGTGGGAGCCCGACTTTGCGCGCGCCAATCAAACCGATACCTACTACACCAACGGACTGCCTACATCACCCGTGGCGGGCAATCTCTACGATCCGAACAGCAAGAGCCGGGAGTGGATACGTACGTACGATGCATATATCGGCGGCCCGCTTATCAAAGACAAACTGTTCCTGTTTCTTGCTGCTGAGGCTTCTGAGCAAAACGGCACAACGGTAAACAATGTTTCCAGCGCGCAACCTTACGTTCGTTACCACTACACCCTTCCCAAGTGGTACGGCAAGCTGGATTGGAACATCACCGACAGCAACATCCTTGAAATCACCGGCGCGTCGAACCGCAAGGAGACGCAAGGTTCAATCTACAGTTACAACTACAACACGTTGCAGCCCGGCCAGTTCATCAACTACGCCGACCGCACGAAGACCGGCGGCAATCTCTACACTGCCAAATTCACCAGCTACATCACCGACAGCCTTACCTTGACGGCCACCTACGGCAAGATGCGGTTGGATAACTACGACGTGCCTGGCAGCTACAACGGCAGCCTGACCTATCTTTCCGATATCCAAAACCAGAACCCGTTATTGAACGGTGGCACACCGATCGGCAACAGCCAGGTGACGAGTTCGTTGTACAACCCCAACCGCCATAACGAAAGCAACAACCTACGCGTCGATCTCACTTATCAACTCGCTCAGCACTCGATTTCGCTAGGTATCGACAACCAGAATGCGCGCGCGATCGACCAAGGGCGCCAGACCTCCGGCCCTGGCTACTACTGGGATTACGAATACACCACGACACCCGGTGTTGCGTTGATCCCCAACCTCGGCGTCGGCGCACCGGCGAATTATCCCAACGGCGCCTCGGGCTACTACGCCATCCAGTACATCAACAGTTCGATTGCAAGCGTACGTTCCGCACAGCGCGCACAGTACATCGAGGACAAGTGGCAGGTGAGTGACCGCTGGCTGCTCTCGCTTGGCGTGCGCAACGATCAGTTCGTCGACTACAACGCGGATGCACAGCCTTACATCCGCCAGACCAAGCCACAGTGGGCGCCGCGACTTGGCTTCAGCTGGGACGTGTTCGGCGATGCCAGCCTGAAGGTCTACGGCAATGTGGGGCGCTATTACCTCGGCATGCCACTCAATCCCGCGTTGAATGCTGCGGGTGCTTACGTGGCAACTCAACAGTATTTCACTTATAGCGGCATTGCTGCAGATGGCACACCGGCCGGCCTTACTGCCTTTTCCAACGCGGTGTCGCCCAACAACACCTACGGAATTCTTCCTGATCCCAGGACGGTAACGGCACAGAACCTGAAATCCGAGTACCAGGACGAATTTATCCTCGGCTTCACCAAGGCCATCGACAATCAGTGGCTATATGGCGCCAAAGTGACACGCCGCATCTTGCGCAACGTGATCGACGATTATTGCGATGTGCAAGCAATCGAGAACAAGGCAGCAGCCCTTGGCTACACAGTCAATGCCACCAACAGCTGTTATCTGATCAACCCGGGCCGCGAAAACATTTTCACTGTGATCGATGCAGAAGGAAATTATCGCGAGGTTCCGCTGACCAATGCGGAGATGGGCTTCCCGCAGATGAAGCGCAAATACTATGCACTGGAAACCTTTTTGGAGCATCCGTTCGATGGCAAGTGGTACGGTAAGGTCGATTACGTGTTCTCGCGCAGTTACGGCGATACTGAAGGACAGCTGCGCTCGGATATCCAGCAGACTGCAGCGTCGACCAGTATCGACTGGGACTTCCCGGAGTTGATGGCGAACAGCAACGGCGCGCAGAGCAACGACCACACCCATCAGCTCAAGCTGTTCGGCTATTACCAGATCACGCCGCAGTGGCTAGTGTCGGGCACCGTGCAACTGGTTTCCGGCAGTCCGCGCAACTGCCTTGGCTACTACGGACCGAACCAGACCGATCCAGATGGCTACGGCAGCTACTATCACTGGTGCGGCGGCCAGCCTTCCTCGCCCGGCACCTATCGGCTGCCTTGGTATAAGCAGGTGGATGTTGGCCTGACATACCTTCCGTCAGTGCCGGCAGGCAAGCTGGCGTTGTCATTGAACGTGTTCAATCTGTTCAACTCACAGACGATTTTGAATGCTTATCCGTATTACCAGATTTCACCTGGCACGCCAGATCCGCTGTATGGATCAGCGGTGGTTCGCCAGCAGCCGCGTTATGTGCGATTGACCGCTACGTATGACTATTGAGGTCAGATAGATGTAGGTTGGTGTGCAAACCCCAACATCGCAATGCTGGGGTTTTCACCCCAACCTACGCACGGCTTCGGACTCAATTCATCTTCCAATCCCGCGAAAGAAGCATTTCACGACCGATGCGATGTCAAGTTGTTGTGGCGAGAATGGGCAACGGTTTATGACTTGGACGCGTCGCCGCCCTTTCTTAGGGTTTCCGAGGCATCTTGTTGCATGTCCACGCGATAGACATACACATGCACGCCAGTTGGTTGCGCAGGCAAAGTCAGATGCAAGCCATCAACCCGCTGATCGACGGGAATAGCGGCGCCATTAGCCAGCATGGTCACCGACTTCACCTTCATCGACGGCGTAATAGAATGAATCCATGCGTGCCCCGAGGATGGCCACGCCATTTGGATTATGTATAGACGTCCATCCTTAGTGGTGAAACGGAAGTCGTCCGCGGTATAGGGTTTGGTCTTGGTGTCTTGCATGGTGCCGGCCGCCACTTGAGTGGGACCTTCGCCGAAACGGTGCCACGGACGCGTGCCGTAAATGGCCTCGCCATTGGCATGCGTCCATTGGCCGATGGCACGCAGGATGTTTTGCGCTTGTTCTGGAATGGTGCCGTCCGCCTTCGGGCCAATGTTCAGCAGCAGGTTGCCGTTCTTGCTCACCACATCGGCGAGCAGCTGCACCAGTTCGTCCGGCGACTTGTAGGTGTCGCCTTCGGCATAACCCCAGGAGTCCGGACTGATCGAGGTTTCGGTTTGCCAAGGCTGTTCGCGAATATCCGCCGCCTGACCGCGCTCGATAGTCAGCATGCCGGTGCCGGGCCGCATACTGTTGTTCTTGTAGCTGAGCACCACACCCTGCCCGCGCGTCGCGGCCTGGTTGTAGTAGAACGCCGCGAACTCGGCCAACGCCTGATGAAAGCGCGGCTGCCCGACCCACCAATCGAAATACATGAAGTCCGGATGGTAGTCCTGCACGATCTCAGATGAACGTGCCAGCCAGTCGTTGAGATAGGCGTCGGAAACAAAAGTCCAGTCGACCTCCTGCCCATCTTCACCCTTGGCAGATATTCCTGGATGCGCCGGTCCATACAATGCCGCGTAGCGAGGATCATTGACATCGGAATTGAAGCTACGGCCAAACTCATAGAACCAATCATGCTCGGCACGGTGCGAGGACAAGCCGAGCTTCATACCTTGCGCACGAATCGCCTTGGCCAGCGCACCGATGACATCGCGATGCGGCCCCATTTTGACGGCCGTCCAATCCGACAACTTCGAGTCGTACATGGCAAAGCCGTCGTGATGCTCGGCCACTGGCACGACATAACGCGCACCGGCTTCACGGAACAGCGCCGCCCATGCATTGGGGTCGAAGTGCTCGGCCTTGAACCGAGGAATTAGATCCTTGTAGCCCATCTGCGGCATCGGGCCATAGGTGGTGATCTGATGCTGGTAGTAGTTGGCGTATTCGCCCGTGCGCTCATAGATGTGGCGCGGATACCACTCGCCCTTGTACGCGGCGACCGAATACACACCCCAGTGAATGAAGATGCCGAACTTGGCGTCTCGATACCATTCGGGCGTGGTATGCCCGGTAAGGCTTTGCCAATCCGGCTGCATCGGCCCTTGCCAGGCGGTTTTTTGCGTCTGCGCCAGAATGGCCTGGCGTGCAGCGTCATAAGGATGATTGGCCGCAACCCATTGCTGTTCAATGGTGGCTGCATCGGGCGGTGTAACGTTATGCGTGGCGCCGGCCGCCATGGCAGACATGCCGTGCCATGCAGCCAACATCACCATCCAAATCGTGTTACGACGCCATGGGAACGTATGCGCGGTCTTCATTGAACAAGCACTTCGTCGGCAAACAACCAATTATCTTTCGCACCGTTCGGAAACTCTGCCGGCACGGTTTTGTGCTGCGTTGCCTTGATACGGATATATCGAGCGGTAATCGCTGGCTCCGAATGAAAGCGCAACGATTGCTTGTGCGCGGGAGCAGCCAGATCAACGCTCAGGGTATCGCTATAGAGCGACGTCCAATGCTGATCATCGGACGACACTTCGTAGGCAACGTGCTCTGGAAGCAGGATGCGCGAATTAGGCTCGAACAGAAAACCCACATCGATCGTATGGAAGGCTACATCCTTCTGCAGATCGATGGTGGCGTCGATATCGCTGTCGTGCCATGCCGCCCAGCGACCATCGTGAAAATCCGTGCTGCCGATGACGCCATCGACGAGTGCATCACCTGGTGCGTATTCCTTCGCGGCCGGCTGCGCGAAGGTGATGGGATGGCCTGAGGCCAGATTGTCGACCAGAGTAAAAACGGTGGCATTGTCGTAACGCAAACCGTTGCGAAACGGCATTACCCTCAAAGTACCCGCGTGCGAGATGGCTACGGCATCGTCAAACGAAGGCGATTGTGCGGTGGGCTCGGCGCCGTTGACCGTATAGTGGTTATGCAGATCGTCGAACCCGCGCTTGGCATGCAACTGCCAGGCACCATGTGTTGCATCGAAGCTAATGGTGTAAGTGGCCACGAGCTTGTCTTCCGGACCGTAGGCCACCTTTTGCGCATCCAGCCAGCGATAGTTCGCCTGCAGGCGTTGTTCGAAATCCTCATACGCCGCATCGTCGTGCTTGCCTGTCCAGAGATTTTCCGCGAATGCGAGCATGCGCGGATAAATCTTGGATTCCGCGTTGTACGGATTGGCACGTTCGCTCCATAGCGGCGCCTCGCCGCCCAGGATTTGTCCGCGATGTTCGGCAAAAACTTCGTCGTCGCCCTGTGTGCTCGGCGAGGTGGGCTTGGTGATATCGGTGTGATAGATGCTTTTTGCCGTCAGCACGTCCAGCGGCGAATCCAGGTAGAACGGCCCCGCCATGATGATGCGATTGCCATTAAGCAGCGCTTTGCGCATAACGTCATTGCCAAACCACATGCGCCAGACTTCCACGATGGCGTTCTTGTCCGCACCGCCCTCCAGAATCTCATCCCAGCCGACCATGGTCTTACCCTTGTCGGCGACATAGCTCTGCATGTGCTTGACGAAGTAGCTCTGCAGCCCCTCTTCGTCCTTAAGGCCCTGCTCGCGCATCAGTGCCTGGCAGGCGTCACAGGCTTTCCAGCGATCCTTTGGAGCTTCGTCACCGCCGATGTGCACATACGATGAGGGGAACAAAGTCATGACCTCATCCAGTACGTGCTGCAGGAACGTAAAGGTGTGGGGGTTGCCCACGCAGTAGATATCTTTGAATACGCCCCAGGTGGCGGGTACGGTGAGCGGCTGTTGCGTGCAGGAGAACTCTGGATACGCGGCCAGCGCTGCCATGCTGTGCCCGGGCATTTCAATTTCGGGAATCACGGTGACGTTGCGCAGCCGCGCATATTCCACCACCTCACGCGCTTCGGCTTGCGTGTAGTAGCCTCCGTAACGGCTGCCGTCGGTCTCGGTGCGCCACGCACCGACTTCGGTGAGCTTGGGATAGCGATTGATTTGCAGGCGCCAACCCTGGTCATCAGTGAGATGCCAGTGAAATGTATTGATCTTGTAATAGCTCAGTAGATCGAGCTGTTTCTTGATGAAGGAAACCGGATAGAAATGCCGGCCGACATCGAGCATGAATCCGCGATAGCTGAACACCGGCGCGTCTTCAATATGCACAGCGGGAATCTGTACCGATGCCCCGTGTTCCAGCGGCAGCAGTTGGCGGAGTGTCTGCACACCCCAGAACAGGCCTTTGTCGCTCGATGCCTGGATGATCACGCCGCGCGGCGTCACGGAGAGCCGATAGGCTTCCTCGCCATTCACCGTGGGATCAATGGCCAATACGATCCCGTGTACGTGCGTGCTGCGCGATAGCTCGATACCCGTTTGGGAGTGGATCGCCTCGCGTAGAAAGGCGGTTATCTCCGCCGCGCGCGCGCCTTTCGGTGCGTCGATGCCTGTTTGCGCATCAAGGCGGTAGCTCCCCTCCCCTGCTTCCATCTGTTGCGGTTTCGGAATGATCGTGATCTCCGCAACCACTTGCGTGCTTGCGATGGTGATGGACAGACCCAGGCACCAAGCCAAGAGAGGTTTCAGCATCAGATGGACTCCTTGCAGAATCGATGCATTACATCAGAAAGAAGCGAGCCCAGCTTTTGGCTGGGCTCGCTTTGGTACGTCAGTCGATCTTCCAATCAATGGTCGCGAATATCTCACGACCGTTGTATTCACTACCGGTCTGCCCGGTCGTGACGTACTCGAAGCCACCGGCGTAATACGGAATCGACGAGACCCTGTCGAAGATATTGTTCACGGTGAGCTTCGCCTTGACCCTCGAGGTGATCTGGTAGCCGACCGCGGCGTTCCACGTGATCCACACCGGCGTATGGCCCGTGTACTCGGTGTCGGCAACGGTTACAGCCTGGCCATTGACTGTCACCTGGCAAACACCGGTAGCAATCGTCTCGGTGCCACTCTGCACATTGATCATGCTTGGCTGGATGCCGTTGGGCAGCGTATTGCAACTACCGTAGTTCGGGGCACGCATACCGCCGTCGCGCACACCGGAGATGGTTACGTCCCAGTCGCCTTTGTGCCAGTTACCGATCCACGTGATCCTGCTCGCCACCATGTTATAGCGGGTGTTTTGCAGCTCGTCGGAAGCCAGCACACGCTGCTTGTACGAGAGGTTGTCGGTGTAGTTGATATTGGCGCGGAAGTCACCCCAATCGTCGGTGTGCAGCTTGTAGTCCAGCGAGGCATCGATACCGCTTACGTACAACGAAGCCTCGTTGATCGGACCGGAATTCACCGTGACGATCTGGCCAGCCGCATTGCGCGTAACCATCTGGGTCACCATCTGGCAATACGCCGAGCCCCGCACGTGCGCCGTGTACGGTGACAAAGCGGATGTACCGTTTGTCTGGTAGCCGGTAAGGCAACCCGCCTCGTCGGCCAGCACGGTGTCTCCGCTGAGGTACTGGATGGCATTGTCCACACCCATGTGCCAGTAGTCGGCAGATACCGACAGGCCCTGCACGCCCGGAATCTGCCACACGAAACCATAGGTCCAGGAGTGGCCGGTCTGCGGCTTCAACAAGCGGCTGCCGTTCGTGTTCAAGGTGTAGTACTGCGAGGATGAGCGCTGCACCGAGTTACACCATGTGCTGTTCGACACGCCATTCTTGATGTCGTTGATGCACTGCAAGGGATCGGCGTAATAACCCACCGGCGAGGAGGAGCCGGTCAGGTAGATGGCCTGCATGTCCGGCGCTTTGAAGTTGGTGTTGTAGCTGCCGCGAACCAGCAGACCGTCAAACGGACGGTATTCCAGGCCTGTGCCCCAGGTACGGGCTACGTCGGCGCGGCTGGCGTCATGGTACTTGTCCAAGCGGCCGGAGATGGTCCAGGTCACCGAATCCAGCAACGGTACGCGGAACTCGTTACCAAACGAATAGCGCTGGCGAGTACCACCACCGGTGAGATACGCGCCGAACGGGTTCTGGAAATTAGCCGAGTTGGCAAAGGCACTCCGCGAGTCGGGCGAGAGCAGGTAACCGTTGTGTGCCGCTTCCAACACTGCCGCCCAACCGATGGACTCGCTCGCCCACGGGAGCTTGTACAGGTCGCCGTTGATGCGGAACTGCACCTGGTCCAGCCACGACGACGCAGTGTTCGTGCCGAAGACCGCGAACTGGTTGTATTGCTGCGGCGTGATCGGGTTCCACCACTGCTGCCAGTTCATGGCATAAATGGGAATGCTATTGCCCTTGCTGTCGGTGGTCGTGCCCAACTGCTTCCCGAGGAAGAAGTTGTTCATGGCGTTTTGGTCGTAGCCCGTGTAGTCCTCGCGCACGGTGTACTTCTGGGTATTGAGGTTCAGATCCCAGTTGAACCTGCTGTCGAACATGGTGCCGCGCAGGCCGGCCTGCAGGTTCCAGTTCTGCTCGCGGTCATGGGTGTTCGACGGGCCGATTTCCGCTGCGGTCAACTGGCGGATGGCCTGGTTGATGACCTGCCCGGTGGTCTGGTCGTAGAACTCGCCAGTGCCGAAACCGTTCAACTGGGTGTTGGAGATGCCCACCGTTTCATACAGGGCCGCCGAACCATAGGCCTGCAGGCCGTTGCTGAAGTCATACTCGCCGGACACGTAACCATTGTTGCTGCGGCTGCCGGGCGTCAGCACCCAGTTCTGCCACATGGTGGGCTGCGAGCAGTAGTAACCATTGTCGGTCACGCCAGCGATCTGGGTGCCACTGGTGGTGACGCTGTACGAATGACTCAACTGCGAGTTCGTGAACTTCCCGCAGGTGCCCGCCGGCGGCGTGATGTACTGGCCCGAAGCGTTCTGTGCGGAGAGGGCAATGGAGCCCGCCGCGTCGTACTGGTAACCAAACATGCGAGACGCCGGGCTCCAGGAGCCGTAACCCGCATCGGCCACCGAATCCTGATAGGGACGATCCGAGCCCCACAACGCCGTGCGGTTGGACTTCTCAAAGTTGTACAGGACGTGCCAGTTTTCGCCGGACTTGCCACCGAAGAAGTTGACGTCGCCATAGTCGCGGCCGCCACGGGTGGAGCCGCCACCAGTGACCTGCAGATCGTCACCCTGGTAGTTCTTCTTCAGGATCACGTTGATTACGCCCGCCACTGCGTCCGAGCCGTAGATCGACGAGGAGCCAGAGGCCAGCACTTCGACACGGTCGATCATGCCGGTGGGAATGTTGTTGAAGTTCTGGAAGTTGCTCTGCTTGTTCAACGGCTGTGGGTAATCCACGATGCGATGGCCGTCGATCATCAGCAGACTGAAGCCAGGGCCGACGTTACGCAGATTGACCGAGCGCGCATTGACCGAGCTGGAACCCCACGCGGACGGGTCCGATGACTGCTGGCCCACCTGCGGCAACGAATCCAGGAATTCCCAAAGCGTGGTAAAGCCTTGATCCTTGATCTGCTGGCCGGTGAGGGAGACTACGGGAGCAGGTCCCTCGATCTCCACGCGCGGAATCATCGAACCGGTCACGACGACCGTTTTCAGCTCTTTCGCATTCGGCGTGCCGTTCTGCTGCGAATTGCTGGAAGACGTGCTCTTCTGCTGATCACTACCTGACGTCGTCGACGTCTGTGCAACGGCATACGGCGCAAAGAGCGCCAATGTCAAAGAACTAGCAAGTACGCCGCGGCGTACGCGAATGGTGTGCATAGTGTCCCCTCCCGGGCAAAAACTGTTGCTTGCCGCCTCGACACCCTTGATTTCTAATCGAGTCGAAATTGGCATGTGTAGACTTGCTTATAAGTGCTCCGTTCGAGCCGAAGCTTTATGGGTCAAGCGACATCCGTATGTGGAAGATCTGTACGTGCCTCCGGTGTGGTTTCAAAAACATCGCCTTCCTGTCGATGCGCCAATCGGGTGCCTGCACGCAGGCGCGCCCGTCAATCCTGCAACGTCTGCGGGACGTGCTTCATCAGTCAGCAGAAAAGTGAAGATGCGGGGATCGCCTCGCATAGAAAGGCGATTGCCTCCACAGCGCGCACCCTTTCTGGTGCGTCGATGCCTGTTTGCGCATCGAGGTGGTAACTCCTCTCCCCTGCTTCCATCTGCTGCGGTTTCGGAATGATCGTGATCTCCGCAACCGCTTGCGTGCTTGCGATGACGATGGACAGACCTAGGCACCAGGCCAGGAGAGGTTTCAGCATCAGGCGTTCTCACTAACGAGCAAAACCATTGCATCAAAAAAAGCGAGCCCGGCTTTAGGTCGGGCTCGCAAGGGGATATCAGTCGATCTTCCAATCAATGGTCGCGAATATTTCACGACCGGTGTAGTCGGCGCCCTGCTGCGTGGGAATGAACTCGAAACCGCCGGCGTAGCTGGTGATCACACCAACCTTGTTGAAGATATTCGAGATGTTCAGCCCAACCTTCACCTTGTCGTTGATCGCATACGAGGCCGACGTACTGAAGATCACCCAGTTCGGGGTTCTACCCAGGTAGATCACGCAGTTCGGATCGCCGAGGCCCGGCTGAATGCCATTGGGCAACGCTTCGCAACCACCGTAGTTGGACGCACGAAGGCCGCTGGTGCGTTCACCGTGCAAGGTGGCGTCCCAGGCACCCTTGTGCCAATGCAGGTTCGCCACAGTCTTGGTAGCCGGATAGTTGTAGCGCGTGTTGAGCAACGGATCCGACGCCAGCGTGCGCTGCTTGAACTCCAGATTGTTGGTGTAGTTCAAGTCGAAGTTGAAGTTGCCCCAATGCTCGGTCTGCAGCTTGTAGGTGACTGTGCTGTCGATACCGCTGACATACTGAGAAGCTTCGTTGATCGGGCCGACGTGCACAGCGGTGATCTGGCCACTTGCATTGCGCGTGACGTTAGCAATGGCCTCTTGGCAGTATGCCGAGCCCAACTGATGGGCGATGTACGGCGCACCACTGACCTGCAGCCCGGTAAGGCAGCCTGCCTCATCGGTCAGCGCGGTATCCAGACCGATCCACTGAATCGCATTGGCAATGCCCATGTGCCAGTAGTCAACGGACCACGAAAGCCCCTGCACGCCCGGGATATCCCACACGAAACCGTAGGTCCAGGAATGACCCGTTTCCGGCAGCAGATTGCGGCTGCCGCCCGAGTACAACTGGAAGTAGGTGTTGTGCTGGTAGTCCGCACAAGTGTGGTCACCTGTCTTGATACATTGCAGACGGTCCGCGTAATCGCCAACGGTCTGGATCGAGTCATCCAGGTAGATGGCCTGCATGTCTGGCGCGTGGAAGTTGGTGCCGTAGCTGCCGCGAAGCAGCAGACCATCAATCGGACGCCACTCCAGACCCGTACCCCATGTCTTGGCGACATTGGCAATGCTGTGGTCGTTGTATTTGTCGAGACGGCCGGAAAGCGTCCATGTCACCGTATCCCAAACCGGTGTGCGGAATTCCAACGCAGTCGAATAGCGCGTACGAGTACCACCACCCGTGATCAGGTTCTGGAATGGATCGCCAAACGTGACGGTATTGCCACGCGGATCGGGCGCCAGATGGAAGCCTTCATGATTGACTTCGAATACGCTGGCGAAACCGATCGGCTGACCATCCCACGGCACGTTGAACAGGTCACCGCCGAAGTTGAAGCTTGCCTGGTTCATCCACGTAACAGCGCTGTTCTCGCCATTCACACCAAAGGTGGCGTATTGCGCCGGCGTGATCGGATTCCAGAAACGCTGCGAATTGAGCGCATACACCGGCATGGTAGTGCCGCCGACCGTCGTGGTGCCGAGTTGCGGGCCGAAGAAGAAATCGAACATGCCCTGTTCGTTCAAGCCCGTATAGTCCTCGTGCACGAGGTATTTGCTGGTGCCGAGGTTGAAATCCCAGTTGAAACGATCGTCGAACACCGTGCCTTTCAAACCGGCATGGATGTCCCAGTTCGTTTCATAGTCATGGGTATTGGCGTAGCTGCCGATTTCCTGTGGCGTTATCTGCCGGATGTAGTTGGTGATGACCTGGCCGGTGGTCTGGTCGTAGAACTGAGTACCGTTCGCTCCCGGCAGGGCCGCAGTGTTGCTTGCGAAGGGATACAGGAACGGCAGCTGCGTATTGGTGGTACCGGTGTTGGTCCACAGGCCCACCGAACCGTATGCCGAAACCTTGTCGGTGAAGCGGTATTCGCCGCTCACGAAAGCATTGTCGGCCTTGTAACCCGGGGAAAGTACCCAGTTACTGAATACGGCGTTCTGCCTGCAGTAAGAACCTTGATCCGTCACACCCGGCAGCACCTGATCACCGCTCGTGCTGACACTCAGTGCGTGATATTGGCTGAAATTGTTGCCGAATTGACCGCACGCACCTTGAGGCGGAGTAATGAAGTTACCGGCGGCATTGTTAAGCACGAGACCATAAGCGCCAGAGCTGCTATAGCCGAACATGCGTTGGCTTGGATTCCAGGAGCCATAGCCGGCATCCGCATCCGAGTCGGTGTAGGAGCGATCACGACCCCACAGCGGCGAGCGATTGGTGTGCTCGTAGCTGTACATCAGGTTCCATTTTTCACCGGAGCGACCGCCTGTATAAAGGAAATCGCCATATGCGCGGCCGCCGCGCGTCGAGCTACCGCCCGTTACCTTGATCTCGTCGCCAACATAATTCTTTTTCAGGATCACGTTGATAACGCCGGCGACGGCGTCCGAACCGTAGATCGAAGACGCGCCCGAGGCCAGCACTTCGACGTGATCGACCATGCCCACCGGAATATTGTTGTAGTTCTGGAAGGTGGTCTGGCCGTTGTTACCCGGCATCGGATAATCGGCCACTCGGTGACCGTCGATCAGCAGCAGGCTGTGATCGGGACCGAGATTGCGCAGGTTCACCACGCGCGCGTTGACGGCCGTATTGCCCCAAGTGGAAATGCGGTTGTTGAAGTCAGGCGCGGCGAGCTGCGGCAGCGAATCGAGGAATTCCCACAGCGTGGTGAAGCCCTGTGCCTTGATCTGTTCGCCAGTAATGATGTTCACCGGCGCCGGTCCTTCGATTTCCGAGCGCGGAATCAGCGAACCGGTAACGGTCACCTTTTCCAGCGTCTTCGGTTTCTGTGAACCATTCTGAGAATTGCCGGTCGTAGTGTTCTGCTGATCGCTTGAAGACGTTGTCTGCGCGAACGCATACGGAGCGAAAAGCGCCATTGCCAGTGAACTGGCCAGTACGCCACGGCGTACGTGATTGCTGTTCATATAGTTTGTCCCCTCCCGGTAAAAAGCGGTGTTTCTTGCCGCCGCGACCCCCAAGTTAAGTCGAAGCAGGCATGTGTGGGTCTGGTTGTGGGCGCTCCCGATGCGTCGTCGGAGCTTAGGTTTTTCAAGCAGCGGTCATGTATGGAAGATCTGCACGTCCCTCCGGTCGGGTTATAGCGGCATCGTCTTCCCAGTCCGATGCGGTATGTGAGCTGTCGCACCTGCAGCACGTTAGTCCTGCAAGCCGTTCTGCAAATCGTTAGTCCTGCAATGTGTTGTGCGCGTGATTCATCAACCAGCTTGCCGCTCCGATCACGCCGAGCTGCGCATGGTCCACCACATGCACGGATACGGTCTGCTGGAACGGGCGCATCACGCCCTTATCAAGAAAGCGGCTGACGAAGCTGCTGTTAGCCATGAAATCGGTCATGCGCGACAGAAAACCACCAGCGACATAGATGCCACCCGTCGCGCCATAAAGCATGGCCAGATCGCCGGCGAAAGAGCCGAGCCATCCACAGAAAAGCTGCAAGGTTTCCACTGCCTGCGCATTCGTGCCTGCGCATGCTGCAGCAGTGATCGCTGCAGGTTCGCGCAATTCGGCCGGCTTATCGTCAAGACGACACACTGCCTGATACACGCGCAGCAGGCCCGGCCCCGACAACACCGAGTCGTAAGGAATATGCGTATCCGGCGGCACCAGTTCACTGAGCACTGCTTGCTCGCGTCCAACGCGTGCCGCCAACTGGATGTGTCCGGCTTCGGTCGCCAGCACCTGCGGCGGCGTACCAGGTAAACGCACTGCCACGCCAAGCCCAGTACCTGGGCCGACAACCACCACCGGACCTTCTTCTGCGCTCTTGCTGCGGCGAGGATCATGCAGCGTAATCACGCTTGCAGGATCCAGATAAGCCGTACCGTAAGCCAGCGCCTCAAAATCGTTGAGCACCTTTACTTCGCTCAGCGCGAGCGCTTTTTCCAATTCAGTTGGAACGATGGGCCAACGCAGATTGTTGTTGACCACTACGCCGTCGTGCAGAAAGCCCGCACACGCCAATGCCAGGCGTTGGGGCTTTACCGAGAACTCTTCGCAGAAGGCGCGCACGATCGCATCGAAGCTGGCGAAATCCGCGCACTGATAAACGCGATAGGCAAGCGTGGCCGGAACACCAAGCCCAGGCTGAAACGCGATCAAGCCAATACGTGCATGCGTGCCGCCGACATCTGCCGCCAAGAAAACATCTTGTGTGTCGGAGCGCTGTATCATGTGTGTGGACAGCGCGGATTCGTCGCGCATCTCGTTGCCGATGCACACATTCGTCGCAGACGCATTTTGCGCGTCACCGTACCGCTCGTAGCCGCCATCGTCACGCACGCCGGGCCCCCGTATCTACTACCGGTCGAGCTGTGCCCACTTTATTACTTAATTGGACCAAACCCCTCATAACCCCTCCGGCACGATAGCGCGCGGACTAACCGTCGTATCTTTTACAGGCAAACGCCCATTTCATATTTGCTTTCGTAAAGAGCTTATATGGAGGATTTAGATCGTGGCAAGTCGCGACGCAACAGAATAGAAATATTTTTTCATCTGATCCACCTCATATGCCCTCACAGGCGATCCGGGTCGATGACGACATGCACGATGCGTAACCGTTTCCACGTATAAGTAATATGCAGCAGGCCGCTCTTGGCCTGGATGATCGCGGGGTAGGAGAACTCCGCTCCGGGGCTTTGCTCCAGCGTGAGAACCCGCTTCCAATGCTCACCGTCACTGGATAGGGCCACGGCAAGCGTGCCGCGGCCATCCCACCAGTCTTTGCCGTGTGTGGTCGGGTTGTAGACCATGCAGGCACGACCGTCGGCCAAGAGTGTGGCGTCGATACCTGAATTGGGATTGGGCACATCGAGCAACTTCAACGCTGACCATATGTGTCCGCCGTCCACGGACCAGATGGAGAACAGGCGATCCTGCTTGGTCCGTCCAATCGCCTGCAACCTGCCATCCCGCCACGGCAGCAGGCTGGGTTGGATCGCTTCGATGGCATCGGGATTGGGTACGGCCTGACTGGTCTGCCAAGTGCTGCCGCCGTCGGCGGAAAGCTCGAAGTGAATCGCCCAGCGCCCCTGCTCCGTGCTCGACGGACTGACAATGCTACCGCTGACTAGCTGCACCGGCTTGTCCTTGATCGGGCCGAGTACGCCGGCCGGCAATGCACGTGCGGCGGACCAGCGTGCGCCATTGTCATCGGATGTCTTGAGCACGCCGCGCCAGTGCTGCGGATCAGGCCCAACCTTGTAAAACAGCATCAGTGGTCCGTGGCGTGGCAGAAACAGCACCGGGTTCCAGGTCGGCTCGCGATGTCCGCCAGGCTGCACGCCGTTGGCCACTTCCACCGGCGCGCTCCAATGGCCATGTACTTGGCGAGACAACCAGATGCCTACGCTGGGATCACGCTCGTGCTTGCCGCCAAACCAGGCAACGACGAGGCCGGCCGGTGTTTCGACGATAGTGGATGCGTGGCTCTGTGGCGTGGGTGGCGCCGCGGCGATGAATTCACGCAAGACGACGGGATCACTTGCCATGACAGCTATCGGTAAGATCAGCAGCAGGATGCCTACCGCCCATCCGCTAAACAGCATGACGTATTTCATATCATTTAGGCGTCTTTACGTCTGATCGATACCAGAACTGCTTTGTACCACCGCGCACTACAGCGTCTTTCGTCGTCTGCAGATCAAATACCACCACGGTGTTATCGCCCTGCTCCAGCCACGGCGCCGGCAGGTACAGCGAACGCTGCGGACCGATATCCCAGATACGCCCGAGGTTACGCCCGTTCACCCACGCAAAGCCCTTGCTGAACGCGCCGACATCCAGAAACGTATCCGCCGTCGACGTTATCTTGAAATGGCCGCGATGAAACGCAGGCCCCGCTACGGGCTGCGTAGTCCAGCCGCGGATCGCATCAGGCGAAGTCATCGGCAAAGCGTACGTCTGCCAGCCATGCAGTTCCTTGCCATCGAGTAGAACCGGATCGACCAGACCCGCGCGGCCATCGGCTAGATGCGGTCCGTAATTGATGCGGCCGGTGTTCTCTACCAGCATGTCGAGCGTATGCGGGCCTGCATCCAGGGTAATGGGCAAACTCACCTGCTTCAGCCGCCGATCCACTGTTCCGATGAGTTTGCGATCGACATAGACCATGGCGTAATCGCGCACCTCACCAATGTAAAGCTCACCGGAAACCGGACCGGCAAGCTGGGTGCGATAAAGAATGTAGCCATACGCTTGGCCGAATTGCTCCATCGGCTGTGGCTGTTCCGTCGTCACCGGTTCCGGCAAGTTGTCCCACAACGACGCCGACTCGGTGAGCGTGAACGCGGGGACACCCATGAATGACGTAGGAGTCGGCAATGGCGTCGGCTTGATGCCGGTCGCCTTGGCGATCACATCACGAAACTTTGCGAACTTCGGCTTGGGCCTGCCCGCTTCGTCCAGCGGCGCGTCATAGTCGTAACTGGTGGTTTGCGGTGCGTAATGGTCGGAAGGATTGCCCTGGAAATTCGCGCCATTCATGAAGCCAAACGAGGTGCCGCCTTCGAACATGTAGATGTTGACGGAGTACCCCTGGCTCAACATCCACGCGAGCTCTTTCGCCTGTACGTTGGCATCGGTTTGCGCGTGCGGCTCACCCCAGTGGTCAAACCAGCCGGCCCAGTATTCTCCGGCCATCTTGGGTTGATCGGGACGGAACGCCTTGAGTTTCGCAAAGGCGCCCTTCGCTTCGCCTGTGCCGAAATTGACCACAGCCAGTACGCCCGACAATGCGTCGTTATTTAGTAGATCCGCCCCATCGGACGTGAACATCAGATCCGCACCGAAACCGGCACGAATCAACGCTTGATGGATCTGCTCCATGTACGCGCGATCGTCACCATAGGAACCGTACTCGTTCTCCACCTGCACGGCGACGATCGGCCCGCCGTGCGAGGCCATCAGTGGCGCCAGCTCCTTGCCGAGCCGCTGGAAGTAACGTTCCACCGCCTGCAGGTATTTCGGATCTTGTGTGCGCACGTGCAAGTGCGGGTCGGCAAATAACCAGGCGGGAAATCCGCCCGCTTCCCATTCTGCGCAGACATAAGGACCCGGGCGAAGTATCACGTCCAGCCCCTGCGCCTGCGCCATGCGTACAAACGCGGCTACGTCGTTGTTGTCGCTGAAATCGAATTGTCCCGGCTTGGGTTCGACTGCGTTCCAGAATACGTAGGTAGTGATTGCATTCAGACCCATCGCGCGTGCTTTCTGCAGGCGATCCTGCCAGTACGCGCGAGGGATGCGCTGGAAGTCCATCGAGCCGGAGATAATTTGGTGTGGCTTGCCGGCGCGGATGAAATGATTGCCTTCGATGGTGATGGACGTGTTTGCGTAGCTCGATGGGCTCAACAACGCCATCAGGCCTATTACGCATGCTGTGGCAAGCTGCAAGACGTAGGTGCGCGTGATTAACACCCCGCCCCCGGAGGGAGATGGGCTTTTCGAGAAACGCTTCATTTCGGCAATACCTCATGCCCGCCAATGGTGAACGCCGCCATCACGCCCTCCGTGTCACCAGGCTGACCACCGCCGACAAACACGCGATAGTGCCCAGCCTTTACCGCGCGCTCGCCGGCCGCATCGACACTGTTGAGTTGTCGTGGCGTGAGCTCGAAACTCACGCGACGGCTTTCCTTCGCCGCCAGATGCACGCGTTGAAAACCGACGAGCGCATGTCGCGGCGCCAACGGATCATCCGGTGCATCCAGATAAACCTGTACTACTTCATCGCCGTCGCGATCACCCTCGTTGCGC
Organism: Dyella acidisoli; assembly: GCF_030160295.1. Lineage (GTDB taxonomy): Bacteria > Pseudomonadota > Gammaproteobacteria > Xanthomonadales > Rhodanobacteraceae > Dyella_B > Dyella_B acidisoli. The sequence goes on along the minus strand of NZ_BSOB01000050.1, from coordinate 160,593 downwards.
ACGATGGCGCTTACCGTGAGTTTCTCGCCCGCATCCAACCTGGTGGATGACAGTTGCGGTTCGGCATAGGCGAAATGCGTGTAGCTCAAGCCATAACCGAAGGGATAAAGCGGCGTGCCTTCGAAATAGCGATAGGTACGGCCTTGCGCTGCATAGCTGACGAATGGCGGCAGATCACGCGTCGAGCGATAGAAGGTAACCGGCAGGCGGCCGCCCGGGTTGTAATCGCCGGCCAGCACTTGTGCAATGGCGCGGCCGCCTTCCTCACCTGGGTACCACGCAGTCACGATCGCATCGGCATGCGCTTTCGCCCAATTCAACGCAACGGCACTACCAGACATCAGCACCACCACCAGCGGCTTGCCGTTGGCCGCAGCGCGTTCGAGCAAAGTCTGTTGTGGTTGCGGCAAACCAATATCCGTGCGGTCACCGCCATTGAAGCCGGGCACATCGATTTTCAGCTCTTCGCCTTCCACATCGGGCGAAAGACCGACAAACGCCACCATCGCGTCCGCATCGCGCACTGCTGCTTGGGCTTCGGCCAACTGCGCATCGGCAGGCGCCAACCATTGCAGACGCACACCTTGATCTTGGCCGCCGTGCACGTATTCGAGACGAATGGCATGCGGTCGGATGTCGCTCGCGTGCAGCACAGTTTGCAAGTGCGTATCGTCGCCGTTGTCGTCGAGCACTTTCTTCCCGTCGACATACAGCCGCACCGGATCATGCTGCTTGTTGCAATCGAAGCAGCGATCCACGTGCAAGGCTAGCGTGTAATCACCGGGCGCCGGCGGCAGCCATTCGCCAGTCCAGCGCACGGCGTAACGATCGGCACGCAAGCTATCAAACGGCGCGACGTGATCCCAGTCGAAATCGATCACGTGGTCTGTGCGCGTCTCAACAGGCTTGCCACTGAAATTGAGGTTGTCGAAATACTCGCCGGTAAGACCCGCACTCCCGTGTTCAGCCGTGCGCAATGCGGTCTCAGGGATCGGCACTGGCACACCTTCGGCAAGGGATGCGCCCTGCGCGTAGTGGACGCGCGTCGCACCAAAGCGCTCACGCAAACCTTCCAGCGGCGTAACCGGAGCACGCGCCGTACCGTGATAGTTGGCCTCCAGCGTTTCCAGCGCATCTGCGTTGGGACCGATTACTGCCACGTGCGCGCCTTGGCGCAACGGCAATACACCGTGTTCGTTCTTCAACAAAACGATGGATTCCAATGCGGCTTGCAAGGCGAGCTTGCGATGCGCGGCACTATCCACTTGATCCATACCAATGGTTGCGTAAGGACTCTTATTGTTACCCCATTCGCTCAAACGATAGCGGGCCGCGAACAGACGTGTGAGCGCAGCATCCAGCACCGGTTCCTTTACGTAGCCCTTTTGCACCGCTTCGAGCAAATCGGCATACGCAACGCCGCAATCGAGATCGGTGCCGGCCTGGATGGATGCCGCGGACGATTGCGCATTGTCCGGCTTGAAGTAATGGAACTTGGTCATGTCATCGACCGCGTCACAGTCGGATACGACAAAACCCCTGAAACCCCAATCGTGACGCAAACGCGCGGTCAGCAGATCGCTATCGGCGCACACTGGTGTTCCATGCAGTGCGTTGTACGCGCACATCACCGAATCGGCGTGCCCCTCGGTGATGGCGGCGCGGAATGCAGGCAGATACGTGGCTTCGAAATCGTGCGGCGACACATCCACATCGAAGCCGTGCCGCCCGGCTTCGGGCCCACTGTGCACGGCCAGATGCTTGGGCGTAGCAATAGCGCGTGGATGTGCCGGATCGTCGCCTTGGATGCCGTGAATGAAATTCACCGCAAGCTGACCGGTGAGATAAGGATCTTCACCGTAGGTTTCCTGCCCCCTACCCCAACGCGGATCGCGGAAGATATTGATATTGGGCGACCAGATAGTCAGGCCTTGGTAGCGCGCATGATCGTGTCCTGCGCCAATAGCATTGAATTTTGCACGCGCCTCGGTGGATACGGTGGTGCCGACTTGCTGCAGCAGACCGGTATCCCAGCTTGCCGCCAGGCCGATCGCCTGCGGAAAAACAGTGGCGTAACCGTTGCGAGCGATGCCGTGCAGACCTTCGCTCCACCAGTCGTAGGCGGCAACGCCAAGGCGCGGAATGGCTGGTGCGCCGCTTTGCAGTTGGGCGACTTTTTCAGCCAGGGTCATTTTGGCGACGAGGGCGGCGGCTTGGGTGTCGGGTGTGGAGGTCTGCGCCACGGCCACGCTCGTTCCAGCGGACAAGGCACCAATGAGTATCGCGAGACACGGAAGCTCTATACGCATAGTTCGAAAACCTACTTCGTCGTCCTCGGTATGAACCCTTACATGCCCTCAGCATCATTCCGGCGAAGGCCGAGGCGCTTTATAACAGCGAAGCTGGTCAATCCAGTTTCAATACGTTGTGCGAAGCACTCAAAATCGCTTTAGTGTCCTTCGGACGCATATTTGAACTGGATTCCGGCCTTCGCCGGAATGACGCTGAGGCAAAACACACATCGGGCAAGATGTGTCCCTCTCCCCGAAGGCAGAGGGAGCTGCAGCTCAATGCTGCACCACCGGCAACTCATCCCACACCTTGGGATCTTCCGCACCCAACACCCACGCGCAGAACCCCTCCAGATCGTACTGCTTCACCACCGCATAGCGATCGCGAAAACTGTGCGCGTCAGGCATGAACACCCACTCGCGCATATCGTCGCGATAGAAGTAGAACCAGGACTCGTGCTCCACCGGGTCCCACTGCACCTGGGCTTTCTGCTCCTGGATCAACGGCATCGACTCGTCTGCATCGATATACGTGGCCGAGATATTGGAAGCTTCGGTGCCGTCATCGCGCACGGGATTACCGGTGTACCAGCGATAGCCATACAGCGCGATGCCGAGCGACAGTTTTTCCTTGGGCACCAGCGTCAACGCGTACTTGAGCTGATCGAGCACCCACGGCATGCCATCGACCGGACCCGGCACAGTCCAGCGGGTGTGCTGGTCGTAGGTCATCAGGCAGATCAAGTCGGCATATTTGCCCAGTGCAGTCAGATCGTAGGCGCCGCGCCAGTATTGCCACATCCATTTGGAGAATTCTCCTGCGCCCGCGTGCCCTGGGCCATTGGGCACCACGGCAATTGAAAGCTTCAAGCCGTGCTTGTGCAGCGCTTCAGCCGTCTGCTTCACCAGCAAGGTGTAAGCATCGCGATCTGTCCAGGAGATGCTTTCGAAATCGAACTGGTAACCCGTGTAGCCATGCTCGGCCGCTTGCTGCACCATCGATTCGATCATGTGCTGCTTCGCGGTTTCGTCATGCAGCAGATCGTGGAATCCCTTGCGGCCCGCTGACATGGAAATGATCGGTGTCACTGGCAGCCGATGCTGCTTGGCGAGATCGAGCACATAAGCATTCGGCCCGCCGTTCACCAGGCCCTGAGCGTCTACGCCGTACCAGGTCGGTACCAGCAGGCCGATCTTGTCGATGTGCGCGACGAAGGAGTTGGTCGATTTCTGTGAGCCCATTAAATAGAACAGCGCCGTTGGCTGTTTCGCATAGGTCATGCTGCAGGCCAACGCTGCGGCAAGAAAGCAGGCAAACTTTTTCATGGTCACTTCGCCAGTTCAATGCGGTAGACATAGGCGTAGTCGCCTACCGGCTGCGAGGGCAGCGACACATGCAGACCATCCGCCTGTTGCTGCCAATCGACCGGCTTGCCATTCGCCACAAGGGTGACTGCACGCACGTGATCTTCCGGCTTGATCGAATGGATCACCGCCTTGCCGCCTTCCGGCCAACCAAGCTCGATGGCGTATAGCGCGCCGTCCTTGGTAGTGAAACGGAAATCCTCCGCCGTATACGGCTTGGTCTTGGTGTCCTGGAAGGTGCCGCCCACTACTTCGGTGGGACCTTCGCCGAAGGTCCGCCATGGCTTGCTACCGTAGATCGCATCGCCGTTAGTCTTCAGCCAGCCGCCCATCGCGAGCAGGATCTTCTGCGCATCTTCCGGAATGGTGCCGTCCGAACGCGGGCCGATATTGAGCATCAGGTTGCCGTTCTTGCTGACCACATCCGCCAATAGGTGAATGAGTTCCTTCGGCGACTTGTAGGTATCGCCCTTGATGTAACCCCAAGAGGTGTTGCTGATAGAAGTATCGGTCTGCCAATGCGCCTGCTGGATGCCGGTAAGCTGTCCGCGTTCGATATCCAGTGTGCCGGCATTCTCGTCAAAATCACCCTGCTTGTAGTTGACCACCACGCCACCGCGCGTCGCACCCTGGTTGTAGTAGTACGCCAGCATCTTCGGCAACGTGTTGCGGAAGGTGGGATGGCCGATCCACCAGTCGAAATAGATCAGGTCCGGGTGATAGTTGTCGATCAGCTCGGCGGTGCGCGCGAGCCAATCATCCAGCCAGACTTGCGAGACGTAGGTCCAGTCGTTGTAGAGGTCTTCGTCCTTCTTCGCCAAATGTGCTTCCGCGGGGCCATACAGGCCGGCATAGCGCGGATCGTTCACATCGGAATCAAACTTGCGCCCGCCATCGAAGAACCAATCGTGCTCGGCGCGATGCGAGGACACGCCGAAATGCAGCCCCTCGCCGCGCACGGCCTTTTCCAGCTGACCGATCACGTCGCGATGCGGCCCCATCTTTGCGGCCGTCCATTCCGAGAGCTTCGAGTCGTACATGGCGAAGCCGTCATGGTGCTCCGCTACCGGCACGACGTAGCGCGCTCCGGCTTCTTTAAATAATTTTGCCCAAGCTTGCGGATCGAAATGCTCCGCCTTGAACATGGGAATGAAATCTTTGTAGCCGAATTTCGACTGCGGACCGTAAGTGGCTACGTGGTGCGCATAATCCGGCATGTTCTGCTGATACATGTTGCGCGAATACCACTCGCTGCCGAACGCCGGCACCGAATACACGCCCCAGTGAATGAAGATGCCGAACTTGGCATCGTCGTACCACTGCGGCGCGCTGTATTGCTGCAGCGACGTCCAGTCTGCGCGGAACGGCCCGTCATTCATATGCTCGGCAACGCGCGAGAGTATCGCCTGGCGCTGCGGCGCAAACTTGGCGGTGGCCTTCTGCCAGGCAAGGTCGGCGTCCTTGGGAGAAAGAGTCTTCGCAGTAGGCGCAGTGGGAGATTGCTGAGCAGTGGCAATACCTGCTGCACATGCCAAGGCAACGCCAAGATAGAACAAAGACCGTTTCATGCTCGACCCTCTCCCGCTGTGGTGTGAATGATCCATCATGCCAGCAACACGCACGATGACAAACAACGTAGTTTGGGATGCAAACCCCAACCTACTGTCCCTATCGCCCTCCCCAAAGTGATAAGGACATTCAATAAAAAAAACCGATCGCGGCAGTAAGGGGAAGGTCACTGTCCGCGATCGGTACTGCGAAAACTTATAGCTTGAAGTTCACACCGAGCGAGAACGTACGGCCGTTCTTGTACATACCAATCGGTGCGTACTTCACGCCGTTGTACCAGTAGTACGTGGAATCCAGCAGGTTGGTCGCGCTAGCCGTCACGCCCATCCAATTGTTGACCTGATAGCCCACAGTGAAATCCAGTTCCTTGTACGCGTCGGCAAACACTTCCGAATCCAGGCGACCGATCTGCGTGAAGTAGGCCGAACGCCGGCTGTAGTTGACACGCGCCGACCACGGACCATGCTCGTAGTACGGAATGATGTTGATCGTGTCACGCGACAGGTACGGCATGTTGTAGCCGTTGGTGGTGTTGGCGTGCGCGTAGGTGAAGTTGGTCTGCACACCAAAGCCAAGGCCAAGGTCCTGCTGGTACAGCAGCGAGATGCCGCGAACGTCGGCATTGGCCGCGTTGAATGGCCTGGTGACACTGTAGGTCGCGCTCTGGCCAGTAGTGGCGTCGTACAGCACCTCATCGTCGGTCTTGGAAATGATGTAGGTGCCGATGTGGCGGTAGAAGAACTCCGTGGACAGCAAGCTGGTTGGCGCGAAATACCATTCTGCGGAGAAGTCGAAATTGGTGGACTGGTATGGCCTCAGGTTTGGATTACCGCCGCTGGCCGTGTGCTGGCTGTCGTCGATGCTGTAGTCACCGGCAAGATCGGAGTAACGCGGACGCGCGATCACCTTCGAAGCAGAGAAGCGCAGCACCTTGTCGCTGGCTAGATCGTAGATCAGGTTGAAGCTGGGCAGCGGTTTCTTGAAGCTGGAGTTCGCCGTTGCCGGCCCCCAGGTCTGGCCGCCGTCAGTGCTGTTCCAGTAATCGGCCGTGTCCTTGGTGTCGACATACCGAACACCAACATTGCCGCGCAGACCGATGTCGCTCTTGAAGTTGAGCTGCGCGTACACGTCCTTGGTTACTTCCTGCACGCCGAACGAGGAGCCGTAGTCGATGTGGTAGGCACCCTGCGGTAGCGACTTCAGATAGCTCTGCACGTCGCCAAGATCGGCCGTCGCCCAGCTGGTGAGGTTGCCGCTAGCGCCCAGGCCGCTGAACAGGCCGTTCGGCGTACCACCTGGGTTGAACTGCGTCAGCGAAATATCGCTGGTCGCGAAGATCGAATTGCCGTAAGCATTGCTGTTGTTGTGATGGTCAAGGTACTTGGCACCGAGTTGCAGCGAGCTCAACGGCCCCCAGGTCAGATCACGCGTCGCATCGAACTGTGCATAGGCTTCGCGGTCGCCAGTGCGCGAATAGTAGATGCCACCGGCCTGCTGCCCAGCCTTCAAACCCCAGTTGCTCGCGCTCGCGTTGTCGTAATTGACGCTGGTGTTCACGCCGTTATACGCGAAGTTGTAACCGCCCGACTGCAGCAGATACTTCATCAAATACTCTGGATCCTTGCCGCCGGTGGCGCTGGTGTAGCCCACCTGGCTTTCGAAGGTCCACAGATCGCCGTAGTAGTCGTGCTTGAGGTTGAGGCTCTTGGTATCGACGTGGGTCTTGCGATAATTCGCGTCCAGTTCGGCATACGGCTGACCGTTGCCGGTATTGGCCGATACCACCGCAGAAGTGATGTAGCCATTGTTCTGCGTAAGGCTGGTGATCTTGTTCAGATCGCCACAACCCGGGCACACGTACTCTGACTCACTGTAGTTGTTGTACGTGCCCTTGATGTAAAGGCCGGTGAGGTTGAATTCGTTCTTGTCGTTCGGACGCCACTGCAACGCGCCTTGGATGCCGTTGCGCTCACGCGTCTGCTGAAAGTATGAACTGTTGATACCCACCGGCAGCTTGTCGGTCGCGACGTTACCACTGCCGCTGGCGCTGGCCGTACTGGGAATGCCGCTACCGGTGGTGTAGCCGAAGAACTCAATACCCGCGCGCGACAGATTTTCTTTGTCGTGCGTGACCGAGACCAGTGCGCCGAACGTATCGCTACTGTTCTTCCAGCTGTATAGCAGCGATGCACGCGGATTGCCCTGCCCCGAGCGATCGTTGTAGTTGTAGCCCACCGATCCACGCAGTGTGTTGGATGGCAAATCGAGAGGCTTGCGGGTGTGGATGATCACCGTGCCACCGATGCTGCCTTCATCGATGCGCGACTCGGGCGATTTGTACACCTCCATCTGGTCGATGATTTCCGGCGACAGCAGCGTGTAGTTGAACGTGCGGCCACTGGTATCGGTGGGGTTGCCGCCCCAATCGCCCGACGCGATGGTCTGCCCGTTGAGCAGCACGCGGTTCAACGCCGGATCCGTGCCGTTGATGCTTACCTTCTCGCCTTCGCCGAACTGGCGATCCACCGTGATACCAGGAAGGTGCGACAGCGATTCGGCTGCATTGGTATCGGGGAACTTACCGATATCCACTGCGCTGATGGCATCCACGATGGCGCCCGCTTCGCGCTTGATGTTCAGTGCCTTATCCAAGCTACCGCGATAACTCGTGACAGTGATCGTCTGCAATGTCTTGGCTTTTTCCTTTTGCGTTTGCGTTTGTGTTTTCGCGGTGTTTTCGCCCGCCGCACTTTGCGTGGATGCCGACGTATCCTGCGCTTGCGCAACAGCGACGAGGTTCAATCCAATAAGAATGCTCAACCCTAAAACAGACCTGCGGAATACCATCATTAACTCTCCCCGAGTTAAGTACTGCCGTTTTTGTTGATCCAGACTTTCCGAGTGTCCCCGCAACAACCTCAGAGGTCTGGCGAAAAAACTGCATCGTTGAAATCGATGCAGGGTTTACGCTCGTCTCCCATACGAGCGTCGGTATCGATATGCGTGTTCCAGTGCCAGCTGGCTGCGCCCATCACACCGTGATGGCCGTGGTCCATCACGCGAATCGGCAGGTTCTGCAAAAACGGACGCATCACGCCTTTGTCGAGAAAGCGCTCAAGCAATGGACTGCTGCGCATGAATTCGACCATCTGGAATAAAAAGCCACCCGCGAGATAAACACCGCCGGTGGCGCCGTAGAGCATGGAAAGGTCCGCCGCGAACGAACCCAGCCAGCCACAGAACAAGGTGAGCGCTTCGTGCGCGATCTCATCGCGACCCGCAAGCGCAGCCTGCGTCACCGCCGAAGGTTGATGCAGCGACGGATAGCGATCGTGGATCGCACACAATGCCGTATAGATGCGATGCAAGCCGGGACCTGACAGCACTGTCTCGTACGAAACGTGTGTATTCGGTTGCGCCAGTTGCGCAAGCACTTGTTGTTCCCTGCCGACGCGCGCAGCCAACTGCGTGTGGCCGGCTTCGGTCGCAATCACGCGCGCAGGTTGTCCTGGCAACCACACGGCGGCGCCCAAGCCGGTTCCCGGCCCGATCACGACAACGGGGCCCGCCTGCGCTTCGCGCGCCATCGGTACCTTCAACACCGCTGCACTGCCGGCCGCGCCATGTCCCACCGCATAAGCAAGCGCTTGCAGATCGTTGAGGAACCACACGTGATCCAGCGCCAGTTGCTGCTTCATGTTTTGCAGAAGCACCGGCCACACAAGGTTCTTGTTGATCACCGAACCGGCATGCACGTAGCCGGCGCAGGCCAGCACCAGTTCGCGCGGCTGCACCTCCAGTTCGACGCAGAAGCAACGGATGATGTCTTCCAGATGCGGATGATCTGCGCACCGATAGATTCGGTAAGCCGCCACCTTCGGCGCTTGGCCGGTGGCGCGTGTCATCAACGCGAGGCGGGCATGCGTACCGCCGATGTCGGCGGCCAGAAAGCTGTCATCGCAGCTATTTGCGGGGACCGGGTTGGCCAGGACGGATCGTTGGCGAATCGATGAAGCCTTTAGCAACGCGGTCGTGGCCATGCCCGTCACGCCCCGGAAGCCAGCGCAAGACCGGGCGAAACGGCTTTTTGGCAGGTGTTTTCTGGCGAAAACCGCATACGGCAGCCCCTCTTCCCGATTTCTGACCCGACATGCAAAAGCGATCCAGATCGCCAGCATGTTCATTAGCGAAATGAAATTTCATATATGTTTTAGATCGAGAGAAATCCAAATGCAACAACTTTTTTCGATTGGCCCACCAGGACAATTAAGGCACCTATGAATCAATTGTTTATATATACACAGATGAAAAGATGCGCGATGATGCGCAAAAGCGGGGCGGCAAAAGTGCGGAATCGCCTTGCCGTAGGGTGATTTAGCGGGGCATCGTGAGGACGAATGTCGGTATCAACGACCAAGCCGTATGGCGCTGAAGCCAGCACGCGGAAACATGCCTGGCTGGCCTCGCAGCTGTCCTTCGGCGGCGCGCCGATCGGAAACCTGTACGAATCGGTGGACGATGCATCTGCTACCACCACCATCACGCACGCGTGGCAGCGCGGCATCCGGCATTTCGATACCGCCCCCTACTACGGTTATGGTCTGAGCGAAACGCGGATCGGTGATGCATTGAGCGAAATGCCGCGCGAAAGCTTCACGCTGTCGACCAAGGTCGGTCGCCTTATCGAAGACGACGCGCAGCAGAACAGTCATGCCGACGGTTTTATCGTGGATGGCCATCGTGCACGCTTCGACTACAGCCGCGACGGTGTGCTGCGTTCGTTCGAAGCCAGCCTGCAACGTTTGCGTACCGATCACATCGACGTGCTGCTGCTGCACGATATAGGCGAGCTCACGCATGGCGAAAGCCATGCAGCCATCCTGCGCCAGGCGCTGGACGAAGCACTGCCTGCCATGGCGGAGCTGCGCGCGCAGGGAGCATGCAAAGCGATCGGCATCGGGGTGAACGAAGAAGACGTATGCCTGGACGTGATGCCGCGCTTTCCACTCGACGTGATCATGCTGGCCGGACGGTATACGTTGTTCGAACAAGCACAAAGCCAACGCGTGATGGCGCGCGCGCAAGATGGCGGCGTGGCCATTCTGGCGGCGGGACCGTATAACTCCGGCCTGCTCGGGGGCGCACAAGGCCCAGGGAAGTTCTACAACTACGCGCCCGCCGATGAGGCAACTATCGCGCGTGCGCAACGGTTCTACGAAGTGCTCGCTCGCACGCGCACCGATGTCGGTGCGGCAGCTCTGCAGTTTCCGCTGGCGCACCCGGCGGTGGCGAGCGTGGTATGCGGGCTGCGCTCGATCGCAGAAGTCGACCAGGCCGCCGCACGCCTGCAAGCAAGCATTCCTGCCGAAGCATGGCACGCACTGCACGATGCAGGCCTGCTGCAGGAGGGAGTTCCCACTCCATGATCATCGTCGACGCCCATCAGCATTACTGGCAGCCGACGCGCGGCGACTATGGCTGGCTTCCACAGGCACCGGCATCCCTGCAACGGGCGTTTCTACCGGAACATCTTCGCGAACAACGCAAGGCTGCCGGCGTGCAATACAGCGTGCTGGTGCAAGCCGCTCCCACCGAGGAAGAAACGCGTTATCTGTTCGAGCTGGCGCATGAAGATCCATCCGTCGTTGGGGTGGTGGGCTGGGTCGATATGGAAGCTGCCGATGTGGGAACACGCATCGATGCACTGATTCGCGATGGCCAAGGCTTGCTGTGCGGACTGCGTCCGATGGCGCAGGACCTTGCCGACCTCGATTGGCTGGCACGGCCTTCGCTCGATCGCGCCTTCGATTGCATCCAGGATTGCGGCCTCACCTTTGATGCGTTGGTGGACATGCGCCAGCTCCCTGCCCTGTTGCGTCGTCTACGCCGGCATCCGCAGTTGAGCATCGTGCTCGACCATGCGGGCAAACCCTCCATCAGCGACGGTCGCTTCGATCAATGGACCAGTTGGATCGACGAACTGGCCCAGCATCCGTCTTTGCACTGCAAGCTTTCCGGCTTGCTCACGCTGCTGGGCGAACCGGTGCACGAAGACGCCATCGAGCCTTATGTCGCCGATCTGTTTTCGCACTTCGGCCACGAGCGCTTGATGTGGGGCAGCGATTGGCCGGTGCTCACCACGCATGCCGATTACGCGCATTGGTTGCAGGTAGCCATGACGCTCACCGAACGCTATGCAGCCGGCTCGCAGGCAGATGTGTTTGCCGCCAATGCCGTGCGCTTTTATGCGCTGGATGTCGATCTACACAGCTTTGCCCCCTCTCCCCTCCGGGGAGAGGGTCGGGGTGAGGGGCCAACCTCGCCTGGTGCTTCACCAGAACGTGGCGCCAAAAAAGCGGCTCTCTCGCAAGATCGCCCCCTCACCCTAACCCTCTCTCCGGAGGGGAGAGGGAATCCGCATCAGGAGAAGAAAAACCATGACTGAGCGTCTTTCCGGCAAATATGCATTGATCACCGCAGCGGGCGCAGGTATTGGCCGTGCCACCGCCCTCGCCTTCGCGAAAGAAGGCGCCAAAGTGCTTGCCACCGACATCAACGCCGACGCGCTGGCAAGCCTCGCCGCCGAGCACGCATCCATTACCACCCGCACGCTCGACGTAACGAAGGTGGAACAAATCCAGACGCTGGTGCGCGAAAGCGGCCCGTTCGACGTGCTGTTCAACTGCGCCGGCTACGTGCACGCGGGCACGATCCTGGATACCGACGAAGCGAGCTGGCAGCGTTCTTTCGCGATCAACGTCGACAGCATGTTCCAGCTGTGCAAAGCAGTGCTACCCGGGATGCTTGAACGCGGCAAGGGCAGCATCATCAACATGTCTTCCGTGGCGTCCAGCATCAAGGGCGTACCCAATCGCTTCGCTTACAGCACGACCAAGGCGGCAGTGATCGGCCTGACGCGTTCGATTGCCGCCGATTTCGTTGCGCGCGGCGTCCGCTGCAATGCGATCTGCCCAGGTACGGTGAAAACCCCATCGCTCGGCGATCGCGTGCGTGCACTGGGCGGCGATGAAGAAGCCAATTGGCGCAGCTTCGTCCAGCGCCAGCCGATGGGTCGCCTGGGCGAGCCCGAAGAAATCGCCGCGTTGGCGCTTTATCTCGCCTCCGATGAATCCGCTTTCACTACCGGCACCGTGCACGTCGTGGACGGCGGCTGGTCCAACTGAAGTACAAGAGCGAACACCATGAAACTCGTACGCTATGGCACGGCTGGCAAAGAGAAGCCCGGCCTTATCGACGCAGACGGTGCCTTGCGCGATCTGTCTTCCGTCGTCCACGACATCGACACGCAAGCACTCAGCCGCGAAGGTCGCGCGCGCTTGGCTGCCATCGATCCGCAAAGCTTACCGCTGGTATCCGGCGAGCAGCGTTACGGCGCACCTGTCGCGCACGTAAGCAAGTTCATCTGCGTCGGCTTGAACTACAGCGAGCACGCGGCTGAAACCAACGCGCCGATTCCGGAACAGCCGATCCTCTTCATGAAGGCCACCAGCGCCATCATGGGGCCGAATGACGATGTGATCATTCCGCAAGGTTCGGTCAAGACCGACTGGGAAGTGGAGCTAGGCGTGGTGATCGGCGAAACCGCGCGCAGCGTCAGCGTGGAACAGGCGTTGGATTATGTGGCCGGTTACGTGGTGGTGAACGATCTTTCCGAGCGCGAATTCCAGCTCGAACACGGCGGCCAGTGGGTGAAAGGCAAAAGCTGCGACACCTTCGGTCCCATCGGTCCATGGCTGGTGACCACCGACGAAATACCCGATCCGCAAAACTTGAGCCTATGGCTGGAAGTGAACGGACACCGCTACCAGAACGGCAACACGCGCACGATGATTTTCGGCGTAGCGCAGCTGGTGAGCTACATCAGCCGCTACATGACGCTGCTGCCCGGCGACGTGATCAGTACCGGCACGCCCTCAGGTGTGGGTCTTGGCCAGAAGCCGCCGACGTATCTACGTCCCGGCGACACCATCGAACTGGGTATCGACGGACTGAGCACGCAGCGCCAGCACGTTCTCGCGCATCACAACGATCAATAACTTCATGAAATCTCGCTTCCCACATTCCAAGGATGCAAGGACGATCACTCGATGACGAAGATCACCGCGCTCGACACCTACGATATTCGCTTCCCTACGTCGCGCGAACTCGACGGCTCAGATGCGATGAACCCCGATCCGGACTATTCCGCTGCGTACGTAGTGATGCGCACGGATCAACCCGGTCTGGCCGGCTACGGCCTCGCCTTTACCATCGGCCGCGGCAATGACGTGCAGAAAGCCGCCATCGATGCGTTGGCCGATCACGTAGTCGGGCTTCATCTCAATGAAGTGATCGAAGACCTCGGCGGCTTTTCGATGCGCATGGTTGGCGACTCGCAACTGCGCTGGCTGGGTCCCGAGAAAGGCGTGATGCACATGGCGATCGGCGCGGTGGTCAATGCCGCGTGGGATCTTGCTGCACGCGTCGCTGGCAAGCCGCTGTGGCGTTTCATCGCCGAGATGACGCCCGAAGAGATCGTCGCCACCATCGATTTCCGCTATCTCACCGATGCGCTGACGCCCGAAGAAGCGCTGGCCATCTTGCACGCCGCTGCGCCCGGCAAAACCAAACGCATCGAGCAGTTGCTGGCTGAAGGCTATCCGGCCTACACCACCTCGCCCGGCTGGCTGGGCTACTCCGACGAAAAAATGCAGCGCCTGGCGCGCGAAGCCGTGGCTGCAGGCTTCCGCACCATCAAGCTGAAAGTGGGCATGAACGTGGAAGATGACGTGCGCCGTTGCCGACTGGCGCGCGAAACCGTGGGTCCGGACATTGCCATCGCGGTGGATGCCAATCAGCGCTGGAACGTACCCGACGCGATTGCATGGCTGAAGCGCCTGACCGACGTACAACTGGAATGGGTGGAGGAACCGACCAGCCCGGACGACGTGCTTGGTCACGCCGCTATCCGTCGTGCAGTAGCACCTGTACCGATTTCCACCGGCGAGCACACGCAGAACCGCGTCATGTTCAAGCAGCTGTTCCAGGCTGACGCTGTCGACTTAGTGCAGATCGATGCGGCGCGTGTTGGTGGCGTCAATGAAAACCTCGCCATTTTGCTGCTCGCCGCCAAATATGGCGTGCGCGTGTATCCACATGCCGGCGGTGTAGGCCTGTGCGAGCTGGTGCAGCATCTGGCGATGGCCGATTTCGTGGCGATCACTGGCAAGAAAGAAGATCGCGCGATCGAATTCGTCGACCACCTGCACGAGCATTTCGTGGATCCGGTGGTGATTCGCAACGGTCACTACATCGCGCCGAAAGCACCTGGTTTCTCGGCGCAGATGCATGCGGATACCTTGAAGCAATATAGCTATCCGGATGGGCCGGTTTGGTGTGAGCCTGTGGATGTCGCGAAGGCGTGATTGAAAGTCATGTCTCGCCGTCATCAAGCTTCCTGAGTGAGTCCCTCTCCCTTCGGGAGAGGAGCCTGCCCTCGACTCGATCGGGGGTGCCGAGAGGCGGGTGAGGGTTCGGGCGAAGCGCGGCGCTGATTTCTCGTGCAAGTTTTACTATCACGCGCTGGTCGTACCCTCACCCCAACCCCTCTCCCGGAGGGAGAGGGGCTTGTGCTGCATACTTTTCCGGAACAGCAATACGCCTTCGCCGGGATGACAACACGCTCCGATTGAGGTCCGAAAACCATGACCCCGCCCATCACCAACGTTGCCGATCTGCGCGAACTTGCAAAGCGTCGCGTACCACGCGCGTTTTTCGAATACGCCGATCGCGGCTCGTACGATGAAGTCACGCTGCGCGCCAATCGCGCCGCGTTCGAACGGATCGCCTTGCGTCAACGCGTGATGTGCAACGTGGACAACCGCTCGCTGGCCACAGACATCATCGGCCAACCGGCGTCGATGCCACTTGCGATCGCGCCAACCGGGCTTACCGGATTGCAGCACGGCGCCGGCGAAATCCTCGGCGCACGCGCAGCGGAGAAAGCGGGTATTCCGTTCTGCCTCAGCACCATGTCGATCTGCTCGATCGAACAGGTGCGCGCCGCGGTGGCAAAGCCCTTCTGGTTTCAGGTCTATGTAATGCGCGATCGAGGCTTCACGCGCGACTTGATCCAGCGCGCCAAGGCGGCCGAATGCTCCGCCTTGATGCTTACCGCCGACCTCACCATCCAGGGTCAGCGTCACCGCGAAATCAAGAACGGCCTTTCGGTACCGCCCAAGATCACCCTGCGCAACATCCTCGACATGGCCAGCAAGCCGCGCTGGGCATGGAGCATGCTGCACGCACCGAGCCGCTCGTTCGGCAACCTGCAAGGCCGCATCGATAACACCGACAGTCTGACCACCCTCGCTCAATGGATCGCCAACCAGTTCGATCCCACGCTGGAATGGAAGGACCTGGAATGGATTCGTGAGCTATGGCCCGGCAAGCTGATCATCAAAGGCATTCTCGATGCACGCGATGCACGCATTGCTGCCGATCACGGCGTTGACGCCATCGTTGTTTCCAATCACGGCGGCCGTCAGCTCGATGGCGCCCCCGCCACTATCGACGTGCTCCCATCTATCGTGCAAGCCGTCGGCGATCGCACCCAAGTGCTGTTCGATAGCGGCCTTCAAAGCGGCCAGGATTTGCTCAAGGCCCTCGCGTGCGGCGCACGTGCGGGATTGATCGGCAAAGCCTTTCTCTATGGACTGGGCGCTATGGGCGAAGCGGGCGTGACCAAGGCTATCGAGCTGATTCGTCGCGAACTCAGCGTAAGCATGGCCCTGACTGGGCAGAAAGACGTGCGCGATATCTCACCCGACATCATTTGGCGCAAACCGTAGGTTGGGTTAGCGAAAGCGTAACCCAACATTGGCGTACGGTATTGTTGGGTTACGCTTCGCTAACCCAACCTACGATTAGCATCAGATTACCGCTAGCGCTTCCTTCAACGAAAAGATGCGCCCCATCGGCACCCACTTCTGTCCAGCTTCCGCCCACGGCAATCGCTGCTGATAGCGATCCATCAGCTGTTCCCAATCCTGCGTCTTGGCATCGGATTCTGATTCGCGCTTGGCAGAGGGAACATGGTTATCGGCCATCTTCACTACCATCACCAGACGATTACCGGTACGGAAGATTTCCATGTCTTCGATGCCTGCCGCGCGAATCGACGTAACGATTTCCGGCCAGATGATGCCAGGCCGGTGCCAGTGCTCGTATTCGGCAATGGCGGCGGCATCGTCCTTCAGATCGAGTGCGTAGTAATAGCTCTGCATTAGCCCACACTCTCCGCAGTGCGGCGTCGTTGCCATGAGAACCAGGCGATGACGGCGAAGCAAAATGCGGGAACGACCATAGCATCCGCAATGGTGGAATGATCGGATACGGCGCCCATGGCCGCCGTGAGCACTGCGCCGCCGATGATGGTCATCACCAGCATCGCCGAGCCGAGCTTGCGTTCGTCATCGCCGCGCCCGGCTACACCCAGCGCGAAGATGGTCGGATACATCACGGACATGAAGAAGCTGCAGGCGGCCAGTGCGCAAGCGCCGCTCAGCCCTGGCACGGCCAAGGCGTAAAGCATCAGCACCACGTTGATCGCGGCGAACGTCATCAACAAGCGCACTGGTGCGGCATATTTCATCAGCGCAGCGCCCGCAAAACGACCGAGCATGAAGCACACCAGTTCAGCCGTAAGAAAGTTGGCGGCTTCACGATGCGAGGTACCCGGCATGGAGGCCTGCACGTAGCGGATGGTGTAACTCCACACGCCTACTTGTGCGCCTACGTAGAAAAACTGCGACAGCAATGCGCCGACGAACGACTTGTCGCGCAGCAATCTGCCCATCACGCCGCCATCCACAGCCGCGCTTGCCGTGGCGGCGTGCGCAGTGATCGGCCGTGGGAAACGGGTCGCCAGAATCAGCAGCGCCCAGCACAGCACTACGATGCCGATCACCAGATACGGCCATTGCACCGCATGGGTTTCGCTGACGTAATACGCCGCACGCTCCGCTTGGCTCATCGCTGCGATTTGTTCCGGCGTGTGTTCCACGCCTGAAAAGATGAAGTGTTGGCCGATCAGAATGCCGGTGATCGAACCCAAGGGATTGAATGCCTGCGCCCAGTTGAGGCGACGCGTGGCCGTGTCCGGCGAGCCCAGCAAGGTCACGAAGGGGTTGGCCGAGGTTTCCAAAAAGGCCAAGCCGCTGGCGATCACGAACAGCGCGAACAAGAACATGCCGTAAGTGGCCATTTCTGCCGCAGGCCAGAACAGCAAGGCGCCGATGCTGTATAGCGCCAGCCCGAAGATCACCGCGCTCTTGTAACCGAAGCGGCGCATGTAGATGCCGGCCGGCATGGCGATCAGGAAGTAGCCGAGATAGAACGCGCTCTGCACCAAACCTGCACGGAAATCGCTGAGTACGAACGCCTTCTTGAACTGGGCGATCAGCACGTCATTGAGGTTGTTCGCCGTGCCCCAGAGGAAGAACAGGCTGACGATCAGCACCAGCGGTAGCCAGGCGCGGCGCGTTTCCTCAGCGCCGACCACCGGCATCGGGGAATGTTGTGTTGCAGTCTGTACTTCCACCCGCTTCTCCTACGATAGGCCCCGGGCCGCCATACGCGGCCTGTGGACGAGGCCCTCCCCGCGTGACGGCCTCGTCCATTTGTGCAAATATGAAACAGCTATTCATTGATAGCACAAGTCGCGCCGCAACATGGCCATCGGGAGTTTGGGCAAGATGGCACGATCAGTCCAATCGACAAGGGGGAAGCCATGCCGAATCAGACACCTAAATACCGTGCGCCTGCGCTCGACAAGGGGCTGGATATTCTGGAACTGCTAGCCGGCTCCAATCGACCGTTGAGCATCGCCGAGATTTCTGAAGGCGTGGGCCGCTCGCGCGGCGAAATCTTCCGCATGCTGCAGGTACTGGAAGAGCGCGACTACATCGCACGCGGCGAAGGGGATGTCGGTTACTCGGTCACACCCCGGCTGTTCCGGCTCGGCATGGAGCAACCCCCGGTCAAGAGCGCCATCGAGACGGCGCTGCCGGTAATGCACCGGCTGGCGGACGCCTGTGGCCAAGCCTGCCATCTGGTGGTGCCATCCGGCGAGCAGATCGTGGTGGTGGCACGCGTGGATCCGCCGGGTGAGGTCGCCCTGGTGGTGCGCGTGGGCCATCGTCGCCCGATGTCCCAGTCCACGTCGGGCCACGTGCTGCTGGCCTTCCAGGAAGAACAGACACGCGAACGCTGGCTGGATCTGATCGCCCGCTTCGAACCCGCGCTGGATCGCAAAAAGCTGGTTCGTCTGGTGAGCCAAATACGTACGCGCGGTTATGCCTGCGAAAAGAGCCATGTCGTGGATGCGGTCACCGACCTTTCCGCACCCGTACTGCAGCACGGTGCTGCGGTGTGCACGCTCACCATTCCCTATATCGAACAACATGCGCAGACCATGGACGACGTGATCGCCGCCCTGCTCCGCGCCACCGGCGAAATTTCCGAAGCGCTGCAATTCGGATCGCCTTCGCGTAGTAGCTGAAATCTCTACACCAACATGCACTATGACGATCCCTCTTCCTTCGGCCGTCATTCCCGCGAAAGCGGGAATCCATTGTCGCTTGTCGTCCAAGAGCAAGATGGATTCCCGCTTTCGCGGGAATGACGGCGAGGCAAGAAAAAGCATTACGCGATTGATAAACCCCACAAGAAAACGAGCTCTACAACAATGCTGATACGCCGCGCTCTGCTGGCCGCCGCCCTGGCCCTTTCCTTCTTCACCGGTGACGTCGCCGCGCAGAACTTCGCCGACGTGAAACCTTCGCCACAGCAAACGCATTGGCAAGATCTCGAATTTGGCGTGATCGTGCACTTCGGCACCAACACGTTTCTGGATCGCGAATGGGGCGACGGCACTGCTGACCCGAAGGTGTTCAATCCCGACCATGTGGATCCCGATCAGTGGGCGCGTGCAGCCAAATCTGCAGGCGCGAAATACCTGCTGCTGGTAGCCAAGCATCATGATGGTTTCGCGCTGTGGCCCACGGAGCAAAGCCCCTATTCCGTCAAGGCGAGCCCTTGGTTGGGTGGCAAGGGCAATCTGGTGCAGATGACTTCGGAAGCGGTGCGCAAGGAAGACATGGATTTCGGCATCTACCTGTCACCATGGGATCGCCATGAACCGCGCTACAAGGATTCGGCCGCCTACGACAAGTTCTATATGGCGCAAATGGACGAGCTCGTGCAGAGCTACGGACCGCTGGTGGAATGGTGGCTGGACGGTGCCGGCAGCGCGGGCCATGTCTACGATTTCAAGAAGTACATGGAAGAACTGCGTACGTACCAATCCAACACGATGGTCTTCGCAGACGTGGCGTTGTTCGGCTACGGCGACATCCGCTGGGTGGGTCAGGAAGACGGTCATATCCGCGGCGAAAACTGGAACGTAATCGACCGCCACGCCGAATTGCGCTGGCGTCCGGTGGAAGTAGATACGCCCCTGCACAAGCTGGAGTGGTTCTGGCATCCAGACAGCGACAAGACGCTCAAGAGCGTGGATGAGCTGATGGATATCTGGGAGAACAGCGTGGGCCGCGGTGGCCAGTTGATGCTGGGCCTGGCGCCGAATCGCCATGGCCTGTTGCCCGACGCAGACGTGAAGCGCTTGAAGGAATTCGGTGATGCGCTGCAGGCTCGCTATGGCGCAGACAAAAATCTGGTGCGCAAGCACACGTTCACCGATGCGAATACCACCGCTGCGCTGGATGGCGATCGAGACACGTTCTGGTCAGCGCAGGAAGGTTCGCGCAACGCTGTGCTCGAGGTGGATTTCTCGCAGCCCATCACGTTCGATCATGCGCTCACGATGGAATGGCTGAACGACGGTCAGTGCGTGCAGAAGTACGCGGTGGAAGCATGGGTCAACGGCGCCTGGATGACGATTACGAAAGCCGAAGCGATCGGCCATATGAAGATCGATCGCTTTGCACCGGTGACCGCGGCCAAGGTTCGACTGAACATTCTTTCGAGCGCGTGCACGGCGCGGATTCGGGAGTTTCAGCTGTTTGATGTTGGGCAGCGTCGGTAACGTCTTCTAGGCGACACGAACCCACACACACTTTTGGGGTGCCCTACCGTACTTCACCGTCATTCCGGCCTTCGCTGGAATGACGGTGAGGCAAGGTCCAGCCAGTTGGACACTAGACCACGTGGCAAGTCCCCCTCGCGGCAGCCCGCAACATGCGACATCCGTCGCATTACAAGCTGAGAAAACAAAGGATTAATTGTGAAGAAAGGCCAGTTCACGGCTTTTCTGTCAGAATCCTGGCTCACAATCGGCGCGCGATAGCCTTCCAGCGCCGCCGAACGGGGAGATCCATTACAGGACACACGTTACGTCGCCAGGGTCAACAGGGCGTCGGCCTGTACGTTTCCTCTTTGTTAGCTTCTGTCATGGCGGTAGCGCGTGGACACATTGCACGTTCAAGCGATCAAGGCGACACCGGCGTCTGGATCCGATAGCCACTCAGGAGAGTTCGTTTCGCAGGATGCGCCCATGCTTTCACTCGTCGTTTGCACACTCGACGAGTTCGAAGCCATTGGCGGGGTATTACGCGAACTCGATCAGCATCTACAGGGCATCAGCCACGAAATCATCGTGGTGGACGACTCTGCCGATAACCGCACCGCCGACGTGGTGAACGCCTACGCCGCCGAGCACCCGCAGGTGCAATTGGTGCGCCGCTTCATGGCCAGCGGCCTTTCTTCCGCGGCAATCAAGGGCTGGGACGTGGCCAAGGGCCGTTACCTGGCGATCATGGATGGCGACGGGCAGCACGATCCGGCGCTGATCCGCATGCTGCTGGAAAAGCTGTCGAATCCGGACGTGGATGTCGCCGTGGCCAGCCGCTATCTGGACAGCACGCATTCGGGCCTGCAGGGCCTGCGCCACCAGCTCAGTCGCGCAGGCACCTGGCTGACCGACGTCACCCTTGGTGTGCCACTGGCCGATCCATTGAGCGGCTGCTTCGCGATGACACGCGAATGGTATACGCAAGTACGGCGCGACTTGTCTGGACTCGGCTTCAAGATCCTTATCGACGTGGTCGCGTCCGGTGCGAGAAAACCGCGCACCGCGCAGGTGCCGACGCTACTGCGCGCCCGCGCAGGTGGTGAATCCAAACTCGACACGCGCGTCGTCATCGACCTGATTGCGCTGCTGATCGAAAAGCGTACGCACGGTCGTTTTACCGCCTATGCATTCATGAGTGGCATGAGCATGGTGAGTGCGCTGATCATGCAGTGGCTTTCGCTAGGCGCATTGCGAGCGCTTTCGCTGCCGCTGTGGCTGACTCTGCTGTTGTCGACGGGCTTCGGCCTGGCTGGCCGCTTCGGTATAACCATGCTGATGACACCGCGCTCGCGGCGCCCGCGCAATGCGCCTGAGCTTCATCGTCAGTGGGTGACGTTCTGCCTCAACCGCTGGACTGATGTTCCGCTGATCACCTGCTTCGCCCTGGCACTATGCATCGCGCACTGTCCGTGGGCCATCGCCACCCTGGCTGGCGTATTGCTGGCAGAATCCCGCTATTACTTTGGAGTGAACGCGGGAGCGAGTGCGTGAATCAAGTGTTTCGGGCTCCGGCCCGCTGGCAGGCTGTTGTTTATGGATTGATCGCGCTGACTGCTTGCGCCGGAGCCTTCGCCGGGTTGTCCGCCAGCGGCTTGTGGATCGATGAGCTGTTCACCGTTTATCTGATTCATCACGACGGCGGCCTCGGCGAAGTGTTCCGCCGTGCACTGACGGATACGCATCCGCCGCTCTATTACTTTTTCCTGTACGCGTGGACACGTTTGGCCGGCCTGTCGGAATGGGCATTGCGTTTGCCCAGTGCGATCTTCGCCGTAGCATCCGTGGCCATCTTCGCGTTCGGTACGCGACGCGTGCTAAGCCGCACAGCTATCGCTTTCGCATGTGCAGTCGGCTCGGTATCCGAATTCTGGTTTGATCAAGCGCAAAATACGCGAAGCTATGCGCTGTGTTTCGCGCTATCCGCCGGTTTGCTGTCGCTCGCCCTTGCCTTCCGACACAGGGTACGGACGCGCGCGGATTTCCCCCTCGCACACTGGATCGGCCTGAGCGCACTTGGATTGGTCGCCAGCCTTACGCATGCCTATATGCTGCTGGCGCTGGGCATGGTGCTGGCGTTCCTGTTGCTTAGTGTGCCCTCATGGCGCATTCGCGCGGCGTTGGTGGTGACGGGGCTGGTGGTACTCGCGCTCAACGCCGCGTACTACAAGATGATGATCCACTCGTCCGAGCAGGATCTGCACAATCTCTGGTTTGGTAACAGTACAGGCTTCTTCAGGCAGCAAACCGTCTTTGCCTTCTACGGATTGATGCAGCGGCAAGTGATCATAGTGACCGTGCTGCTTATCCTGCTCGGCATTCGGCTGAAGATGGTCGGCGAGCCGTATTTCGTCCAAGACGAACATGACACGCGCTGGGCAACGTTGCTGGCCGGCTTCGTGCTGGTCGGCGTGACCCTCTGCGGCATCGGCGTGTCGCTGGCGGTTGCGCCTTCGTTCTCGGATCGCAACCTGCTTACTTGCGTGCCGTTCGCTTGGTTGCTGCTGGGACGTCTTTACGATGCAGCCGGGCCGCGCGGATACACGCGCGGCAGCATGGCGCTTGCCGCACTCGCGATGCTGCTGGTGGGCAGCTACTTGCTGCGCCTGCCTGGGCGTGAATTACCGCGCAGAGAGGCTTGGCGCCCGTCTGCGCAGTTCGTATCGCAGTTGCCTGGTTGCACGGGACAGCTGGTGCCGGCGATTCTGCCCTATCGTTTCGGCCATGCTTCGCCCTATTTCCGTGCACTCGCTGAGCATGACTTCTTCGGCTACTACATGCCGCAAGGTGCGCAGCTGCGCGCGTACATGCCGGCGGAACTGGCCGCTCGCCATCCCGTGGACGAACTGCCTCCTCTGCTGGCATCGCGTGCGGCCAATGCGGATACCGGTGGCTGCGCACTGTTGGGCTGGGGCATCCACGATATCGACGAATCGGCCGCCTTGAAGATTGCGCTGGATCTTGCACGCCAGCCGGGTGTTGCACCACGCCGGGTGCTGATGCAGGAATTCATTTCGTATCAGCCCAGGGGCGTAAAGTGGGACGACGTCGTGGACGGTTACGTGTATCTCGCCGTACCCAAGGCGACATCCGGTACGCATGCCATACCGCCAACTTCGCCGGATGTTCATCTAAGCAAGGAAAACGCCGCCGCGCTGGGCGACCGGGTGGTGGTCGAATACCTGAGTACGTATACGAATCCGACACAACCGGCCTATCTGGTCGACGTTTACGCGATCCAGCGCTGGGACTGGAAGAAGTCCGCGCACGAGCCGGTGCATCAGGATTTCGTGGCCGTGCAGCGTTTGACCTGCGATGCGCCGGTCACCAAGTCCAACTGGGATGTCTGGCCGGATCCCTCGTATCCCGGCTGCAGCGACCTGCCGCCACCGACGTCTGCCGGGAAACTCAGCGGCCAGCTATGATGAAAGCCTGAGCGGAACGCGTCCATTCCCGGAGAGCATCTGGGACGATGAATAAACCCAAGCGCGACAACCTACCGGCATTGGGACCTGCTCTCGGCGCCTTGGCGGCCCGGGAGTGTCGCCTGCTGCAACGCGCACTCGCGATGCGCAAGAAACGGGAGGAAGGCATTCACCAAGCACGCAAAGCATGCCGGCGCCTGCGCAGCTTGCTTCCCCTGCTGCCGCCTGACCGTCCGATCGATGCGCTGGATCGCAGCCTGAAGCGATTGGCACGCAGTTTGTCGCCATTGCGTGATGCGCACATTGCGGCGCGTACGGCGCACTTACTGGCGACCGCGCACGAAACGCGATTCACGCCCGAAGTCATCCAGGCCTTCGATGAGCGCAGCAATGCGTTGCTCGAAGACGCGCTGAAGGATGATCCCAACTGGCGCCACCGACGAACCGACGCTCAACGCATCGCAGCAACTGTGAGCGCCATGCCATGGCAAAGCATCCGTCCTGCATGGGCCCAAGAAGCTGTTAAACGAGCCGAGCGCAAAGCGAAGCGGGCGCAGGAAAAAGCGTTATTGGAACGCACATCAGACACCTCGCATCGTTGGCGGCGACGTGCACGGAAACTTCGCTATCAGCTGGAGTTTCTTCGCAAGGCGCGTCGAATGGCCGATATGAAGAAAGAACGCACGAAGCACTATGGCGAACAGGCCAAACACTTGAGCGATCTTACCGACCAGCTTGGGTGGCGCCAGGATTTTCAAATATTCCTGGATGCTGTTGCGCAGCTTTCGGATTCGCCCGGTGTGCGGGCTTTGCGGCGCGAATTGAAATCGAAGTCCGCCAGTTGGTCTAAATCGGAACCGCATCCGCCGAAAGCATGATCAGGTGATAATTCTCACAGCCATCATTCCCGCGAAAGCGGGAATGACGACCATGAAGCAACTACGACAGACTCAGTGACACACCAGCACAGGAATATCGCAACACCCCAATACCCTGTTCGTCTCACTGCCCAGCAACATGCGATCGAGCGTGGTGTAGCCGTGCGTGCTCATCACGATCAAATCGCAATGCTCCTTCTTCGCCGCGCCGACAATGGCAACGTAAGGCCGGCGATCGAAAGCGTATCCACCGTGGCACGTCACGCCAACCTTGTTTGCCATGTCTTCGATTTCGGCAAGGCGCTGCTGTGCTCGGGTAATCGCGCGGTCTACATAAGAATCCTCGGCATGCTGGATGACGTCGGAAAAATACGCGACGGCTGCGAGCGGCGCGAGCACATGGAATGCGTAAATGCGAGCACCCAGCGAGCGCGCCAGTTCGATCCCCATTTGCGCGGCGTGCATCGCTTGGTCGGAACCATCCGTGGGAACCAGGATATGCGAGAACATGATGCCTCCTTTGGGTGGAATACCCTTCCCGGACGCATCGTTTTCGTTAATGCGTCGGCCATGACTCCGATCAGCGGACCGCCTGCATGGCTCGACTCGGCCACGATTTTACACCCGGCAAACAAGACAATAGGGAAGCTCCCTGGCGGGCGTCGAGGAATTTTCGCTTGTGTTAAGCCGACTGGCGCCCCATCTATGTCGCGGTCACAAAGAGATCGCCATGACGTTTGTGGAAGCTCCCGTCCCCGAAACGAAAGACAACGCCCTGCCGCGCTTCATTGCGCAGCATCGTCGCTTGTTCGTGCTGACCGGCGCGGGGTGCAGTACCGACTCAGGCATTCCAGACTACCGCGATGCCGACGGCGGCTGGAAGCGCTCGCAACCGGTGACCTATCAGGCCTTCATGGGCGAGGAACTCACGCGTAAGCGTTATTGGGCGCGCAGCCTGGTGGGTTGGCGGCGTTTTGGCAAAGCGCTGCCGAATCCCACGCACCATGCCCTGGCCCGATTGGAACAGCTGGGCAAGCTGGAGTTATTGCTCACCCAAAACGTGGATGGCCTGCATCAGCAAGCAGGCAATAACAAGGTCGTGGATTTGCACGGACGGCTGGATACAGTGCGTTGCATGAGGTGCGAGCAGCGCTCTCCACGCCATGCGCTGCAGCAAGCCCTGTTGGAGCTCAATCCGCAGTGGATGGCGCTTGATGCCAGAGACGCGCCGGATGGCGACGCAGATCTGGATGGCCACGATTTCAGCACATTCACCGTGCCGCCCTGCCCGCATTGCGGCGGCATCCTGAAGCCGGATGTGGTGTTCTTCGGCGAGAACGTGCCACGCGATCGCATCACCACCGCCATGCAGGCGCTTGAAGCGGCCGACGCCATGCTGGTCGTCGGATCATCGTTGATGGTGTTTTCCGGTTACCGCTTCGCGCATGCTGCGGCTAAGGCCGGTAAACCGATTGCTGCAGTCAACCTGGGGCGCACGCGCGCTGATCCGTTGCTGAGCCTGAAAGTGGACCGATCTTGCTCGGATGCCCTGGCATTCGTGTAGGTTGGGGTGCAAACCTCAACCTACGAGAACACCTCAGCGGCGCGCGCGGAAGAAGTCGCGTAACAACGCTGCCGACTCTTCCGCCAGCAAGCCACCTTGTACTTCGATGCGGTGATTGTGGCGATCGGAAATCAGCGTATCGAACACGCTACCGGCCGCGCCTGTCTTCGGATCGGTCGTACCGTAAACGACGCGCCCCACACGCGCATGCACCAGTGCCATCGAGCACATCGCACACGGCTCCAGGGTGACGTAGAGCGTGGCACCGACAATGCGGTAATTCGCCAGTTTCTCCCCCGCCGCACGTAAAGCCATGATTTCGGCATGCGCCGTTGGGTCATGCAGCGTGATGTTGCGGTTCCAGCCCAGGCCGACCATTTGTCCATCCTGCACAAGGACTGCACCTACCGGCACTTCGTTCTCCGCATCGCGTGCATGCTCCGCGAGCTGCAGCGCACGGCGCATGTAAGCCTCGTCTTCGGGAGTAAAGACCGGCGAAGTGTTATCCGGAATTGTTTCGTTCATGGCGTGCTTTACGGATGTTCCTGCCAGGCTTACACATCACCCACCTCACAACCGCAGGCGGATAACGAGGGGTCGCCATCATCTCAGTTTGGTAAGGACTTGGGCCGAGTAAGGTATCGCCTAGATAACTTTAAATCCACCAACGCACCCTACTCTCAGGAAATCAACCAGCGCGTCCCCTATCTTCCAAGCACTTTATTACTGGTCGTGCTGGCGTACCCGCACCATCGTGGAGGGGTGAACGACACCATCAGTGCTACCGTCAGAAATTCGCGCTTGCTGGCGAACGCTGCACCGACTTAGAGCTCAAGGCAAACTTTGCCGAAGTGGTCCTGAGATTCGTAGTGCTTAAACGCGGCAACGATTTCCGATAGTGAAAAACAGCGGTCGATAAGCGGATTTAAGGAATTTGCCGTCAATGCGCGAACCATATCCTCTTGATCTGCCCGGCTGCCGGCGGAAATTCAATTGATCTCGCGCCTTGGCGTGGAGGGAGGATCTTCCTCGACCAGTTTGAGATTTTCCAAGCCTGCTGGCGCGCTCAATCTCACAAGTCGCATGGAATAGCTCCGTATTTAGACGCTGTGAGCGAAGTCAGTCGCGTTTCCGGAACGCAGCTTCTCCGGCCTCAGAAACCTCGACCCATTTCTTGTCGGGCTCCGCATTGGCAACATAGTTGTCGTGCCAATTCCACCATTTGTAGGGTGGGCTCTGAGGGTAGCCTTCGGGCGAATCCTCCCACGTTTCCTGGCGACCGAGCGGAGTCAGATCGAGATAGCTCCAGGTTGTCCCCATCGCTTCGTCGCCCCGGTTGTTGATGAAGTAAGTGCGAAATATTTTTCCGCCGTCGCGGATGAACACATTGTGGCCATGCCATTCGTCCACGCCAAAATCCGCATCGAAACTGTCGATGATGGTGTACCAGGGCATCTCCCAGCCCATCCGCGCTTTTAAGCGGGCAATATCGGGCTGCTGCGCACGAGAGGCATAGACCAGCGTGGTGTCGCGCGCGTTCAAATGCGCGAGATGCGCGACCTGGTCAGCGCCCAGCGAGCAGCCGCGGCAAGCATAATCAGGCCAGCCATGCACGCCAGGCTCGTAAAAAGCGCGATAGACGATCAGCTGTCGGCGGCCTTCGAACAGGTCGAGCAGGCTGACTTTGCCATGAGGTCCTTCGAAGAAATACGCCTTCTCCACGGCCATCCACGGCATGCGCCGCCGCTCGGCCGCAAGCTTGTCGCGGGCGTGAGTGAAGGCCTTTTCCTTCACCAGCATCTCTTGTCGCGCCGCCTCCCAGTCCTGGGGCGAGACGACGGGTGGCGTCTTCAGGGTCTCGGGAATCCCACTCTTTTCCGACGATGTGCTCATGACCATCTCCGCGTGCCGTTCATGCGCTGATAGTGCGCGCGGTCGTGCGAAGAGTGGGAGTGACAAGTGTGGCGGGATTGTTGTCCTGAACTCAAGGAACGCGCGGGCTAAAGCACAAATGTCAAAAATGATTATGAGGACCGGTGGTTGTGCCGCCTCAAGGACGTGAGCTGGAACGCGGCCCCTAGCATCAAACCGCCCAAATGCAGCAAGGGCGCCTTGCGGCGCCCTTGCTGTTCAACTCACTCCCACTCAATCGTGGCTGGCGGCTTGCCGCTTATGTCATAAACCACACGAGAAATGCCGCGTATCTCATTGATAATGCGATTGGACACAGTGCCGAGGAAGCCGTACGGCAGCTCGGCCCAGTGTGCGGTCATGAAATCGATGGTTTCGACCGCACGCAGCGCGACCACCCATTCGTAGGCACGCGCATCGCCCACTACGCCGACCGACTTCACCGGCAGGAATACCGCAAAGGCCTGGCTGACTTTGTCGTAGAGATCGGCCTTACGCAGTTCCTCGATGAAGATCGCGTCGGCGCGTGCCAGCAGTTCGGCGTATTCAGGCTTTACTTCACCCAGGATGCGCACGCCCAAGCCGGGGCCTGGGAACGGGTGGCGGTAGACCATTTCACGCGGCAGGCCGAGTTCCACCCCGATGCGGCGTACCTCGTCCTTGAACAGTTCGCGCAGCGGTTCGACCAGCTTGAGCTTCATGTGCTCCGGCAGGCCGCCCACGTTGTGGTGGCTTTTGATGACGTGGGCCTTGCCGGTCTTGCTGCCGGCAGATTCGATCACGTCCGGATAGATGGTGCCTTGCGCCAGCCACTTCACTTGGCCACTACCGGCGGCGGTGACCTTGGCCGATTCTTCGTCGAAGATCTCCACGAACAGACGACCGATGATCTTGCGCTTGGCTTCCGGATCGGCCTCGCCCTCCAACGCCTTGAAGTAGCGCTCGGCGGCGTTGACGCGGATGACTTTGACGCCCATGTGCTCGGCCATGGTGGCCATCACCTGATCGCCCTCTTGCCAGCGCAAAAGGCCGGTATCGACGAAAACGCAGGTGAGCTGATCGCCGATCGCACGATGCAACAGCGCAGCAACGACGGATGAATCCACGCCACCCGATAGACCGAGCAGCACGTGATCCTTGCCGACCTGCTCGCGCACACGGGCGATCTGGTCGTCGATGATGTGAGCGGCGGTCCACAGCGTCTGGCAACCGCAGATGTCCGCAACGAAGCGCTTGAGCAGCGTCGTACCCTGCTTGGTGTGTGTCACTTCCGGATGGAACTGCACGCCGTACCAGCGCTTGGTTTCGTTCGACATCGCGGCGACCGGAATGCGGTCGGTAACGGCGGTGACGGTGAAATCAGGCGGCGCCTTGGCGACGTGGTCGCCGTGGCTCATCCAGACTTCCAGCGCCTGGAAGGAATCGTGATCGGTGAGGCCGTTGAGCAATTTGTCCGCGGCGACTACGTCCACGCGCGCATGACCGAATTCGCGTGCATCGGCGGCTTCCGTAGCACCACCCAATTGCGCAGCCATCGTCTGCATGCCGTAGCAGATGCCGAGAATGGGCAGGCCCGAATCGAACACTTCCTGCGGCGCTTTCGGCGCACCGTGTTCGGTGGTGGACTCCGGACCGCCGGAGAGAATGATGCCCTTGGCGCCGAACGCGGCGATCTCGGCGGGATTATGGTCCCAGGCCCAGATCTCGCAATAGACGCCGATTTCGCGGATGCGCCGCGCGATCAACTGGGTGTACTGCGCACCGAAATCGAGGATGAGGATTTTGTCGCTGTGGATGTTGGTCATGGCAGCGAGATCACAGAGTGGTGGGTAAGCGGACAAGCGCCTCGGCGTCATCCCGGCGTAGGCCTGGATCCACTAAAGACACGTCGTGCGAAGCACTCAAAACCAATGTTGATTGTGTGCTTCTCACGCGTATCAAACTGGACTCCGGTCTGCACCGAGGTGCTTTACAACAGCGAAGCTGGTCAACGACGAGCGATACAACGCTCGTGACGATCACGAATTCAGCCGATAATTCGGCGCTTCCTTCGTGATCTGGATATCGTGCGGATGCGCTTCGGTAACACCGGCCGAGGTGACTTTCACGAACTGCGCTTTATTGCGCACATCCTCGATCGTCGCCGCGCCGAGATAGCCCATCGAAGCGCGCAGACCACCGATCAGCTGGTGGATGATGTTGCGCAGCGGACCGCGGTACGGCACGCGGCCTTCGATGCCTTCCGGCACCAGCTTGTCGGCGTCGGCTTCATCCTGGAAGTAGCGATCCTTGGAACCCAGCGCCATCGCGCCGATCGAACCCATGCCGCGATAGCTCTTGTAGGAGCGGCCCTGGAACAGCTCCACTTCGCCCGGCGATTCCTCAGTGCCGGCGAACATGGAGCCGAGCATCACCGTGGAAGCACCGGCAGCCAGTGCCTTGGGAATATCACCCGAGTAACGGATGCCGCCATCGGCGATCAGTGGGATGGTGTCCTTCAGCGCGGTCGCCACCATGTCGATGGCGGTAATTTGCGGTACGCCTACGCCGGCAACCACACGTGTGGTGCAAATCGAACCGGGACCTACGCCGACCTTGACTGCATCCGCACCGGCATCGCGCAACGCCAACGCGGCATCACCGGTGACGATGTTGCCGGCGATCAACTGCACCTGCGGGAAATTTTTCTTCACCCAGGCAGCGCGTTCGATCACGCCTTGCGAATGACCGTGCGCGGTGTCCACCACGATGACATCCACGCCTGCTGCCACCAATGCTTCGACGCGCTGTTCGGTATCGCCGCCCACGCCGACGGCAGCACCAACCAGCAGACGTTCATGGGCATCCTTGGCAGCGTTGGGGTTGTCGCGGGCTTTCTGGATATCTTTGACGGTGATCAAGCCGCGCAGTTGAAACGCGTCGTTCACTACCAGCACTTTTTCGATACGGTTCTTGTGCAACAGCTGCAGCACTTCGTCCTGGCTGGCGCCTTCCCTCACGGTGACCAGCTTTTCCTGGCGCGTCATGATGTTGCGCACGGGATCATCGTGCTTGCGCTCGAAGCGCAGATCGCGGCTAGTGACGATACCAACCAGTTGCTCCCCTTCCACCACCGGCACGCCGGAAATGTTGTGCGCGCGGGTGAGCTTGAGCACATCGCGAATGGAGGTGTGCGGAGTGACGGTGATCGGGCTGCGGATGACGCCGGCTTCGAATTTCTTCACCAGGCGCACTTCGGCGGCCTGCTGTTCGGCGGTCATGTTCTTGTGGATGATGCCGATGCCGCCGTTCTGCGCCATGGTGATGGCGAGCCGGGCTTCGGTAACAGTGTCCATGGCAGCGGACACGATGGGGATGTTCAGTCGAAGGTTCCGCGTGAGTCGCGTGGAGGTGTCCACGTCGCGCGGCAAGATTTGGGAATGGGCCGGGACGAGGTAAACGTCGTCGTAAGTAAGGGCCTCGGCGAGGATGCGCATGCGAAAAGTCCCGCTGCAAAGAGAGGATTATACGCAGGAGTTGGGCTCGGCGCGAGTTTTGCTTGTGCGTTTTTTGTTTCTTCTTCTCATCGGCAAGACGGGTGGTGCCTTTAGGTTGGGATACAAACCCCAATGTGCAAAGCTTTAGGCGTCGCGCGCTTCGGCCGCTTCCAATGTGTTTTCCATCAGCGTAGCGACGGTCATCGGCCCCACGCCGCCGGGTACGGGTGTGATCCAGCTTGCGCGCTCGACAGCCACGCCGAAATCCACGTCGCCAACTAGACGCCCATCGTCCAGGCGATTAATGCCCACGTCCACAACGACTGCACCCGGCTTGATCCAATCACCCTTCACCAATCCAGGCTTGCCCACGGCGACGACCAGGATGTCGGCCTGCCGCACATAGGTTTCTAGATCACGAGTAAAGCGATGGCAGCATGTCGTGGTGCAGCCGGCGATCAGCAACTCCAGCGCCAACGGACGGCCCACGTGGTTGGAAACACCGACCACCACTGCATGCTGGCCACGTACCGGCCGATCGGTATGACCGAGCAGCGTCATCACACCGCGGGGCGTGCAAGGACGCAGGCCGAAACGGCGTAGCGCAAGGCGCCCTACGTTGACGGCCTGGAAGCCGTCCACATCCTTGTTGGGATCGATGCGGTCTACCAGCGCATCTTCGTCGATGTGCTCCGGCAACGGCGATTGCACGAGGATACCGTGCACATCTGGATCAGCGTTGAGCTTGTCGATCAGCGCAAATAGCTCGTCCTGCGTAGCGCTGGCCGGCAGGTCGTAGTCGTAGGAGCGGAAACCGACTTGGTGGCAGGCCTTGCGCTTGTTGCGCACGTAGACTGAAGACGCTGCATCGCTCCCCACCAGCACCACGGCCAGGCCGGGCTCCATCTTGCCCTGGGCTTTGCGTTCACTGACGCGCTTGGCGATGCGATCCAGCAATTCCTGCGCGATGCGTTTGCCGTCGAGAATGCGTGCGCTCATGGGGAGTCCTGACTTGCGAGGTGCGCATTATCGCCGAATAACCACGTGGTTTGCGGTGAGGTTCGCACTCAGCCCGCAGCGCAGAACCGCTCGATGTCCTCGTATCCATGGAACGTCGCATCAGGGCCGCATCCCGGACATGCCGGATCGCGCGGCAACCGCGTTTCGCGGAACCGCATGCTCAAGGCATCAAATGACAGCAGCCGCCCAACCAGCGGGTCACCGATGCCCAGAATGAGTTTCAGCGCCTCGGTGGCTTGCAGCAGGCCGACCATGCCCGGGAGCACGCCCAGCACGCCAGCCTCGCTGCAATTCGGGGCGTCGGCCGCATCAGGCGGTTCGGGGAAAAGGCAGCGGTAGCATGGCGAGTTCTCGCGCCGCGGGTCGAACACGCTCACTTGACCAGTGAAGCGTTCGACCGCGCCATACACCATGGGCATGTTCAAGCGGCGGGTTGACGCGGCAAGCAGATAGCGCGCGGGAAAATTGTCCGCGCCGTCTACCACCAGATCATGCCCTTGCAGCAAACGCTCCACATTGTCAGCACGCAGTCGCTCGTTATGCAGTTCTACTTTTACACGTGGATTGAGCGCAGCCAGCGTCATGCGAGCCGATTCGGTTTTCGGCATACCGACGCGCGCATCGGCGTGAATGACTTGGCGGTGCAGGTTGGAACGCTCAACGCGATCGTCGTCGATCAAGGTAAGCCGCCCCACTCCGGCAGTAGCCAGATAGAGCGCGGCAGGTGCACCTAAGCCACCTGCGCCTAGCAGCACTACGCTGGCCTGCGTGAGTTTGAGCTGCCCGGCCTCGCCTACTTGTGGAAGCCGCAACTGACGCGCGTAACGTTCTACCGAATCCGTGTCGAGTTGGGCACTGCTGATAGGCAACCCTTCGGTCTTCCAGCGTTCGAAGCCGCCGGATACTGACGCGACGTTGCGATAACCCATTCGCTGTAAAGCTTCGGCGGCGAATAGTGAGCGGACACCGCTGCCGCATAGGGTGAGTATTTCACGTTCGCGACTGGGTTCCTGGCTTTCGATGCGTAGCTCGAGGAAACCGCGCGACAGGGCTAGCGCGCCAGCGGGAGACCCCGTTGCGCGCTCGTTGTCTTCGCGTACATCGATCAGCAATGCGCCTTGCGCCTGCTTACGCAGGGCTTCGGCAGGGGAAAGCTCGGGTACGCGTTGGCGTAGTTCGGCGAGCCAGGATTCGCGGTCGAGGGGATTCATTTGAGTAGTTTAGCTCGTCACGAGCCACCCTCTCTTGGGTAGGTTTGCGCCCCAACCTACGAATTGCCAAATATCAGGCGAACGTGGCCCCTCGTCTCATCGCTGCAGAGGGAGCACGCGCCAGACTTACTTCTTCCGCCGCTTAATCTCACGAATCATGCGCTGCCGCTTGCGCTGTTGAGCTTCGGTCAGCACGTTCTTTTTGCCCGCAAAGGGATTTTCGCCATCGCGGAAATCGATACGGATTGGCGTGCCTTCCAGCTTGTAGCGTTGCCGGAAGAAATTTTCCAAGTAACGGCGATACGCAGGCGCGATGTGCTTGGTGCGGCTGCCGTGGATCACGACGGTCGGCGGATTGTTGCCACCAGGATGCGCGAATCGCAGCTTCGGCGCATGGCCGCGTACCAGCGGTGGCTGATAGCCTTCGTAGGCGCGTTCGAGCGTGCGAGTGAGATCGGATGAACTGAGTTCGCGCGTGGCCGAGGTATGTGCGCGTACAACGGCGCGCATCAGCTCACGCAAACCGGAACCATGCAGCGCCGAGATAAATACCTGCTTGGCCCATTCGACAAAGCCGAGACGACGTTCAAGCGCGCGCTGGCATTGCTCACGCGCATAGGTGTCCATGTCGTCCCACTTGTTGACGGCGATGACCAGCGCCCTGCCCTCGTCGACCACATGACCGATCAAGGTGAGATCCTGGTCGGCAAGGTTCTCGCGCGCATCGATCATCACCACCACGACCTGCGCAGCAGCCATCGATTGCAGCGTCTTGATGACGCTGAATTTCTCTACACCCTCGTCGACTTTCGATTTGCGTCGCACGCCAGCCGTATCGATCAGCGTGTAACGCTTCCCGTCACGCTCCAATGGCACGCGGATCGGATCACGCGTGGTGCCGGCGACATCAGAAACGATAAGCCTGTTTTCGCCGAGCAAGCGATTGATCAAGGTGGATTTGCCGGCATTCGGACGGCCGACGATGGCGACGCGGATACTGCCCTCGTCCTCCGGCGTGAGTTCCTCGTGCGCATCTTCCTGCAATCGCGGCAATACAGCTGCGATCAGCTCCTCGGTACCACGGTTGTGCGCGGCAGACAGCGGCAAGGTCTGAGCAATCCCGAATACTGCGAATTCCGCCAGCGCATTCTGCTCGTCCAGGCCGTCGGTCTTGTTGACTGCAGCGATGATGGGTTTGCCGCTGCGACGCAGTTCATCGAGGATGCTGCGATCCTGCGGCAGCAGGCCATCGCGCGCATCGACGACGAACACCAACACCTGCGCTTCATCGATGGCCAGGCGCACCTGTTGCGCGGTGAGTGCATCGATGCCTTCTTCGACACCGGACAAACCGCCGGTATCGACCACCACGAACGGGCGTGATCCAGTGCGGCACACGCCGTAATGGCGATCACGTGTAACGCCCGGCATATCGGCCACCAAGGCGTCGCGGCTGCGCGTTAGCGCGTTGAAGAGGGTCGATTTACCGACGTTGGGACGACCGACCAGGGCGATGACGGGCAGCACGAAACATCGTTCCAGCGATTACTTCGCACCAACGCGATAAGCGGCGATGTGGCCCAGTACATCTTCGATGTATACCAGGTCACCTGCCACCACCGGCTGTGCACGGATGGCTTTCTTCGAAAGGCGTTCGCGACCGGCCAGCGCGCCATCACCGGTCTGCAGCCAATGCACATAGCCTTCGGAATCACCGACGACGACGTAATTGCCCTGCACGGCCGGCGCAGTCACCCAGCGGTACTTCAGGTCGTCGTTCTTCCACATGTCAGCGCCGCTACTCTTGTCGAACGCCCACACCTGCGAATCGGTATTGGCACCAAACAAGCTGTTGCCCGTGAGCACCACCGAGGTGTAGGTGGAGAACGGACGAGCCCACAACGGACGACCGCTCGGGCCATCCACGGCGGTAAGGTTGCCGTGATAAGCCGATGCGTAGAGCGTGCTGCCATCGAGCACGATGCCACCGTCAGCGTCGCTCATGCGATCGATATCGGTACGACCTTCACCGCTGGCGAGCTTCTGTTCCCACAGCTTGTCGCCGTTGTCCTGACGCAATGCGATCAGCTTGCCGTCGTCGCTGCCGAAAAACACCACACCATTGGTGATCAGCAACGGACCGTTGCCACGCAGGCTGAGCAGTGGCACGTTGCCCTGGTCGTTCACCCAGCGGCGCTCGCCGGTGGCGCTGTCCAAGCCGTAAACGCGACCGTCCTGGGTGCGCACGATCGTCAGCGCGCCGGCAATGGCGGGCGTGTCGACGACTTCCGAGGGAAGCGTGGCGGTCCAACGATCGCTGCCGTCCTTCGTGTTCAAGCCATAAACGTGACCATCCAGCGTGCCGATCACGAGCAAATCGCCCGCCACCGCCGGGCCGCCGGAATAGAACGCGTCTTTGCGCTTCTTGTCGCCCCAGCCGAACCAGCCGTGCGTACGGGTTTTCTTTTCCCACAGGCTCTTGCCGCTGTTGGCGTCATAGGCGGCGATCACACCATCGGTGCTGGCGGCGTACAACACACCGTCCGCGACAGTAGGCTGCATGCGGATGCCGCTCATGCCGGCGCCATGGCCGACACGATCCTTCCATACGCGCGTGACCTGCACGGTCGGCTTGAAATCCTTGGCCAGCGGCGTCGGCGGCTGGATGTTTTCTTTCTTGAAGGAATGACAGCCCGCCAGCGCCACCAGCGAACCCGTCACTACGATCAGCCAAAAACGTTTCATGCACCCTGCTTCCCGGCCGTGGCCAGATCGTCGATTTTCATTTGCACTTCATTGTCTTGTGATGCGTGCGGCCCCATGGCGCTCACTGAAGCCTGATAAGCCTTGAGGGCGTCATCGCGCCGTCCCAGCTTGACCAGCACATCGCCGCGTAGTTCCTGGCTTTCGATGGCATAGCTGGCGGCAGGCATGCGGTCCAGCGCATTCAGCGCTTCCTGAGCGTTGCCCTTGGCCATTTGCACGTGTGCGATGCGCAGTTGCACCAGCGCCTTCAGTTCCGCGCTGGGTGCGTTCTTTTCAGCCCAGGCGAGCGAATCGAGCGCTTTGTCGAACTGCTTGCCTTCCGCCTGCCGACGCGCACGGTCGCTGACCGCGAACAGCGCGTAAGGCGTGTCGGCGTAATCCTTCATAAGCTGTTGCGTGATGACATCCACCGCATTGGTGTTGCCGGTGTCGATCACCCCTTGCAGTTGCTGATAGAGGCCAGATGCCTGCATCTGATGACCGACGCGATGATTGCGCCACTGCTGGTAACCGAAGATGGCAATCAGGCCGATGACGACACCCACAGCGATCGACAGGCCATTCTGCCGCAGCCATTTTTGTACGCGTTCGCTCTGTTCGTAGTCGTCGTAAGCATTGAATGCCATGCAATCACCGTATCGCAAGAAACGCCGTCAGGCGTCAAAAAAAGACGTTCGATTGCCACCGCTGTCCAGCGGCAGCCGGCATTGCCCACCCGGCGGGCGGGCAATGCGCAAGCATAACCGATCGAAGGGGGACGAAGGCTACCAAGCCCACCCGATACAGCACGGCAAGCGCTCAGGCGCCGGCAGGCGTGGCCTTGCCGTTCTGAATATCGACGCGGAAATGCGCAATGTTGGAACGGCGATAGGGATCGAGCGTCACCGGTTGTCCATCGACGCTCACCTGAGCCCCCGTAGCATTGCCAAGTCGCACTTCGAGCGGTTGGTCGCTGTGGTATGTCTTGCTGGTGCCAGCCTGCAACAGGCCGTATTCCAGACGAGTACCGTCTTTGCCCACTACTTCCACCCAGCTCGCGTTGACCAATTCCAACGTCAGGCTGTGTGCGCCCGCACCAACAGGCGCTGCGGGAACGTTACTGGCCGGAGGCGGCGTAACTGCCGCGTCAGTATCGAGATTGGGCACCGGTACCATCGAGGCCAGCAAGGGCTGTGTGGCGGCGGTATTGGGTGCAGATGCGGCTGCAGCGGGTGCGGTAGCAGGCATTGCTGCTTGGGCCAGCGCTGATGTACCGACGACCGTCTTGGCGGCGCTGCTCGAAGCAGCCGGCACCACCGGTGGTGGCGCATCCTGCTGCGCGACGGGTGTAGCGTCGAGCGGAGCCAGGCGACTCATGTCGCGCGAGAGCGTCCCGCGCATACCCAGCCACACCGTCGGCACCGCAATCACCAGAGTCAGCACGACGTAGGTAGCAGCCTTGGCGTATTGATCCAGCAAATAGCGCGAATGTGAGACGCCCCCAGTTGCTACCAGCTTCGGCTGCGCCGGTCGGGACTTGGCGATGGCCGCTTCGATTTCGCTTTCATCGATCCCGAGATAGCCACCGTATTTACGGAGATAGCCACCGAGGTACACCTGGTAGTCGATGCCGTCGAAGTCACTGCCTTCCAGCTGCCGCAGCACGCGCACCGGTAGATGCAATGCGTGACCGCAAGTTTCCAGATCCAGCCCGCGTGCTTCGCGCACGGCGCGCAGACGCGAACCAAAACCGGGAGCATCGTTGAAACGGAATTCGGCAGCGCTCTGTTCCATGTTCGCTGCGGTCGTGGCGTGCACTTCGGAGTGAGACTCCTCATGCGTTGCCGGATTGGACTGCTCGGAAGTCATGGGCGTACGGATGAATTGAGGGCCTGGGCCTGTTCCGAATCCGGGAACTGGCTAAGCAGCCGTTTGCTGTAGTTCTGGGCCGCATCCCTGTTGCCCAAGCGAGATTCGATGTCGTAGCCAAGCTTCAGCGAATCGGCATTGAATTGCCCCATCGTATCGAGACGCTGCAGAAAAGCGCTGGCATGAAAGTAATCCTGATTGAGGTAGAGCACGTGGGCGAGCTGCAGTAATGCGTTGGCGTTGTCCTTGTTGAGCTGGATCGCCTTGCGCAAACTGACCTCAGCGCCTGCACGGTCACCCATCTGCATCTGGCACATGCCCTGATTGGTCAAGGCCATGTCTGGCGTCTTGTAGAACGGATCAGCAAGCGCCTTGGCGAAATACGGTATGGCATCCTGCCCCTTGCCGATGCGACACAAGAACTGTCCCAGGTTGTTGTTGGTATCGCCCTTGTCGGGCTGCAGTTCCTCTGCCCGGCGGTAATGGACTTCCGCATTCGACGTGTCGTTGATGCGCTCGTAGATGTACGCCATGACCGTCTGCGCCGGAACGAAATTCGGGTCGTCCTGCGCCGCGAGCTTGCTCTTCTCTAGCGCGCCCTGGAGATCGCCGATCTCGATGTAGTGCTGCGCGAGACGCGTATGTACGTCCGCAGCGCTCTCTGCTTTCTGCGCTTTGGTCTGCGTAGGCAGCGAAGGTTCGGGGGGCGGGTTGGGCGCCGTCATCGACCGGTGGCAACCAGCCAACATTGTGGCCAGAAAGATACCGAGCAAGATGCGATCACGCCGCATGAGCAGTCCCCTCATCTAAGCGCTTGCGGAATTCGGCCTGACGACGCGTGCGATCCAGCACCTGCCCTTTCAGCTGACCGCATGCAGCGTCGATGTCGTCACCACGCGTACGACGCAGCATGGTGAGGATGTTTGCGTTGAGCAGCTGCGTCTGGAATGCGCGAATGGTATCCGCATCGGAGCGCTCGAAACGCGTGCCAGGGAATGGATTGAACGGGATCAGATTGACCTTGCAGGTCGGCAGCTTGCGCATCAGCTTGATGAGCTGGCGCGCGTGTTCGGGTTGATCGTTCACGCCCTTCATCAACGTGTATTCGAACGTGATGGACGTCCGCGGCTTGCGCGCGATCCAGCGCTGGCACGCCGCTATCAGTTCGGCGATCGGGAAACGCTTGTTGAGTGGCACCAATTCGGTTCGCAGCTCATCGTTGGCCGCGTGCAACGACACCGCCAGCGACACGTCGATGCTTTCGGAAAGCTTGTCGATCATCGGCACCAGGCCGGCGGTCGACAGCGTGACGCGCTTGGAAGCCAGACCGAAGCCGAGATCATCGCGCATCAGGCTCATTGCCTTCACGACGTTGTCGAAATTCAGCAGCGGCTCGCCCATGCCCATCATCACCACATTGGTGATGCGGCGGTTCTGATGCGTGACGTTACCCAGATGCTTCGCCGCCACCCACATCTGCCCGATGATTTCGGAGGTGGCAAGGTTGCGATTGAAGCCCTGCGTGGCGGTGGAGCAGAACTGGCAGTTCAAACCGCAGCCCACCTGCGAAGACACGCATAGCGTGCCGCGGGTGGGCTCGGGAATGTAGACCGCTTCGACGGCGTTGCCACCATCCATGCCCAACAGCCACTTGTGCGTGCCGTCGGCAGCACCTTTATCGAACAGCGTGTTGGGCGGACCGACGTAGCACGAAGCTTCGAGCTTGGTGCGCAGCGCCTTGCCTACGTCGGTCATATTTTCGAAGTTGCTTTCCAGGCGGTGATAAATCCACTTCATCACCTGCTCGGCGCGATAAGGCTTTTCGCCGAGCTGCGCAAAAAATTCGCGCAGGCCCTGGCGATCAAAATCGAGCAGATTGACTTTTTCCACCTGGTTCACGTGCGTTGATCTGTTAGCGCGGGAAAACTTCAGTTGTCGCGAAGAAATAAGCGATTTCGACAGCGGCTGTTTCGGCAGCATCCGAACCGTGCACGGCGTTCGCATCGATCGACTCGGCGAAGTCGGCGCGGATCGTGCCCTGTGCAGCTTCCTTCGGATTAGTCGCGCCCATCAGTTCGCGATTCTTGAGGACCGCATTATCACCCTGCAGCACCTGGATCATCACCGGGCCGGAGATCATGAATTCCACCAGCGCGTTGAAGAACGGACGCTCGCGATGCACCGCGTAGAAGCCTTCTGCCTCTTTACGCGAAAGATGCTTCATCTTTGCTGCAACGACTTTCAGCCCCGCCTTTTCGAAGCGTGCGTAGATTTCACCGACAACATTTTTAGCAACGGCATCGGGTTTGATAATGGAAAGGGTGCGCTCCAGCGCCATGCGGTCTGCTCCGGGTTATGCGGACTGGTTGAACGGGCGGCCTGACGGGACAACGTCAGAGAGGAAGATAGAACTAAATACGTATCGGAATGCGGATTTAGCTCACGAAAGTTTGACAGATTCTAGCCCATAAGCAACCCCGACCCGAGCGCCATGCAAACGACTGTTTGACTGCTCCAGGCGCCCGCGCGTATCCTCAAACGATCGTTTGAACCATACGACAGGCGTGCCCGTGAACAGCTCCGCTTCTACGAAGGAACGCATCCTCACCGCAGCCGAATCTTTGTTCGCCCAGCGTGGGTTCGAAGGTGCCTCACTGCGCCAGCTCACCGCCGCCGCTGGCGTCAATCTGGCCGCGGTGAACTACCACTTCGGTTCCAAGGATCATCTGGTCGAGCAGGTCTTCAAGCGTCGCCTGGACCAGCTCAATGCGCGCCGCCTGGCGGCTCTCAAGCACATTACCGGGCAGTCAGAGACGACCCTGGAGGACGTGCTGTCGGCCTTCATTCGCCCTGCCCTGGATCTTTCCCACGATGGCGGTGGCGGCCTGTTCATGCGCGTGCTGGCCCGGGCCTTCGCTGAGCACGATGACAGCCTCCGCAAGTTTTTGTCAGAAAACTATGGCCATGTGATGCGGCAATTCACCGCCGAGTTCGCCCGCCTGTTACCGGACCTGAGCAAGGAAGAGCTGTATTGGCGCATCGATCTGGTCACCGGCGCCCTGACACACGCCATGTCTGGCTTCGGCATCATCCAGCGCAAGAGCGACGTCAGCGAAACCATTCATCGCGAACAAACCGCCGAGCACCTGATCCGCTTTGCCGCCGCCGGTCTGCGCACACCCTGAACTTTCTGTCATCGGGAGGCCATGAGCCTCCCGCACCCTGCTTTTCATTCACCTGCTACGCATTCGTACCACGGAGAAGCCTATGAACGACCTAACTCGAACGCACTCAGACACCCCGGGTTCGGCCCAAGCCAAGACCGCACTGCGCATTCGCAAGGCCGCAGTGCTCGGCGCCGGCGTCATGGGCGCGCAGATCGCCGCGCACCTGACCAATGCCGACGTCGAAACCGTGCTGTTCGATCTGCCCTCTAAAGAAGGCCCCAAGAGCGGCATCGCACTGAAGGCCATCGAGAACCTCAAAAAGCTGTCACCGGCCCCGCTGGCCGACAGCAACCGCGCCGCGGCGATCATCCCAGCCAACTATGACGAAGACCTCGACCAGCTGAAGGATGTGGACCTGGTAAT
This sequence comes from Dyella acidisoli, assembly GCF_030160295.1. Taxonomy (GTDB): domain Bacteria; phylum Pseudomonadota; class Gammaproteobacteria; order Xanthomonadales; family Rhodanobacteraceae; genus Dyella_B; species Dyella_B acidisoli. Next base: position 118,531 of record NZ_BSOB01000050.1, on the reverse strand, counting down.
CGAAGCGATCGCCGAGCGGATGGACTGGAAGCTGGATCTCTACAAGAAGATCGCGCCGCACGTCTCGCCCACCGCCGTGCTGGCCAGCAACACGTCTGGCCTTTCCATCAACGGCTTGGCCGAAGCGCTGCCGGAAGAAATGCGCCACCGCTTCACCGGCGTGCACTTCTTCAATCCGCCGCGCTACATGCACTTGGTCGAGCTGATTCCGACCAAGCTCACCGATGCCCGCGTGCTCGAAGGCCTGGAAGCCTTCCTCACCACCACCGTCGGCAAGGGTGTGGTGTACGCGAAGGACACGCCGAACTTCATCGGCAACCGCATCGGTGTATTCTCAATGCTGGCCACCATGCACCATACCGAGCAATTCAAGCTCGGCTTCGACATCGTGGACGCGCTGACCGGCCCGGCTGTCGGCCGCCCGAAGAGCGCCACCTATCGCACGGCCGACGTCGTCGGCCTGGACACCATGGCGCACGTGATCAAGACCATGGCCGATACACTGGCCAATGATCCGTGGCACGAGTACTTCAAGGCGCCAGTGTGGCTGAGTGGCCTGATCGAACAAGGCGCGCTGGGTCAGAAGACCGGCGCCGGTTTCTACCGCAAAGCCGGTAAGGACATCGTGGTGTTGGATGTCGCCAAGCGCGACTACCGCCCGTCCGAACAGAAAGCCTCAGATGAAGTGTCCGCCATCCTCGCCATCAAGGACCCGGCCGAGAAGTTCGGCAAGCTGCGCGCGTCGAGCGACGTGCAAGCCCAGTTCCTTTGGGCGACCTTCCGCGACCTGTTCCACTACACCGCCTATCACTTGGCCGACATCGCCGACACCGCGCGCGACGTCGACTTCGCCATCCGTTGGGGCTATGGCTGGAAGCTCGGTCCGTTCGAAACCTGGCAGGCTGCCGGCTGGCAGCAGGTCGCGCAGTGGATCCAGGAAGACATCGACGCCGGCAAGGCGATGAGTAAAGCGCCGCTGCCAAAGTGGGTCACTGACGGCCGTAACGGCGTGCACGGCAAGAGCGGCTCGTACTCAGCCGCCGCCAACGCCGACAAGCCGCGTTCGCAACACCCCGTGTACAAGCGCCAGCTGTTCCCCGACGCCATCCTTGGCGAACGCTTCGACCAGGGCACCACAGTGTGGGAGAACGACGGCGTCCGCCTCTGGACGCTTGGCGAAGACGGTGTCGGCATCATCTCCTTCAAGACCAAGATGAACACGGTCAACGACCATGTGCTCGATGGCATCCAGCATGCCATCGGCATCGCGGAAGAAAAGCTCAAAGCGGTGGTGATCTGGCAGACCGCCGAGCCGTTCTCTGCCGGCGCCGATCTCAAGGGCGCGCTGGGCTTGCTGCAGGCCGGCAAGGTCAAGGAATTCGATGCGATGGTCGCGAACTTCCAGCGCACCAGCATGCGCATCAAGCACTCGCTGGTGCCGGTGGTGTCGGCGGTGCGTGGTCTGTGCCTGGGCGGCGGTTGCGAATTCCAGATGCATTCGGCGCGCACAGTAGCCTCGTTGGAAAGCTATATCGGCCTGGTCGAAGCCGGCGTGGGCCTGCTGCCTGCGGGCGGTGGTCTGCACGAGTTGGCCATTCGTGCCGCGCAGAGCAATCCCAACGATCCATTCGAATCTCTGAAGAAAGTGTTCGAAACGGTGGCAATGGCGAAGGTTTCCGGCAGCGCGCTGGAAGCCAAGCAATTGGGCCTGCTGCGTGACAGCGACATCGTGGTGTTCAACGCGTACGAATTGCTTTATGTCGCCAAGCAAGTGGCCTCGTCGCTTGCCGAAAGCGGCTGGCGCGCACCGCTGTACGCACGCAACATCCCGGTGGCCGGTGATGTTGGCACTGCCACGTTCAAAGCTTCGCTCGCCAATCTGCAAGCCGGTTATTTCGCTTCCGAGCACGACGTTGCCATCGCCACACGCATTGCCGACACGCTGTGCGGCGGCGCAATCGAACGCGGTTCACTCGTCGACGAGGCATGGCTGCTTGATCTGGAGCGCAAGCACTTTGTGGAACTCGCGCAGACAGAGAAAACGCAGGCACGCATCGCTCACACGATGACAACCGGCAAACCGCTGAGGAACTAAACGCTCGTTGCCCCGGCGAAGGCCGGGGCCCAGCGACTTTCCGCACGCATCAACAAAAGACACTGGGTCCCGGCCTTCGCCGGGACGGCGAACACACCAAAGCGCGTCGCTGCGATTCGCGCGACGCCACGGAGCAAAGACCATGACCAAGCAAGTGCAAGACGCCTACATCGTCGCCGCCACCCGCACACCGGTCGGCAAGGCGCCGCGCGGCGTATTCCGCAACACCCGCCCCGACGACCTGCTCGCGCACGTGATCCGCGCTGTGATGGCGCAAGCGCCGGGCGTCGATCCGCATCGCATCGGCGACGTGATCGTCGGCTGTGCCATGCCGGAAGCCGAGCAAGGCATGAACGTGGCACGTATCGGCCTGCTGCTGGCCGGCCTGCCTGACACCGTACCGGGCGTCATCATCAATCGCTTCTGCTCGTCCGGCTTGCAGGCTGTCGCCCAGGCCGCCGACCGCATCCGCCTGGGCGAGGCGGATCTCATGATCGCCGCCGGCACCGAAAGCATGAGCATGGTGCCGATGATGGGCCACAAAGTGGCGATGAACCCTGGCATCTTCGACAACGAGCACATCGGCATCGCCTACGGCATGGGCATTACCGCGGAGAACGTCGCCAAGCAGTGGAAAGTTTCGCGCGAAGCGCAGGACGCCTTCGCCGCGCAAAGCCACGATCGCGCGCTGGCTGCGATCAAGACCGGCGAATTCAAGGACGAGATCACGCCGTTCCAACTCGATGACCACTACCCCGATCTCGCCACGCGCGGCATCAAGACCGACAGTCGCCTGATCGATACCGACGAAGGCCCACGCGCCGGCAGCACACCCGAAGTCCTGGGCAAGCTGAAGACGGTGTTCCGCAACGGCCAGTTCGGCGGCAGCGTGACGGCCGGCAATTCCTCGCAGACTTCCGACGGCGCAGCCGCCGTGCTGCTGGCCAGCGAACAGGCGATCAAGGAATACGGCCTCACCCCGCTCGCCCGCTTCGTGGGCTATTCGGTGGCCGGCGTGCGTCCGGACATCATGGGCATCGGTCCGAAGGAAGCGATTCCGAAGGCGCTCAAGCAAACCGGCATCAAGCAGGATCAGCTCGACTGGATCGAACTTAACGAAGCGTTTGCTGCACAGGCGCTGGCGGTGATCGGCGATCTCGGCCTCGACCCGACCAAGGTGAACCCGCTCGGTGGCGCTATCGCCCTCGGTCACCCGCTCGGCGCCACCGGTGCCGTGCGTACCGCGACGCTGGTGCACGGCCTTCGCCGTCGCAAGCAGAAGTACGGAATGGTGACGATGTGCATCGGTACCGGCATGGGTGCGGCGGGTATTTTCGAAGCCGTCTGATCACTTGCCTGAAGCGGCCCCTCTCCCTCTGGGAGAGGGGTTGGGGTGAGGGTGCGATCAGCGCGTGATGAAAAAACTTGCGCGAGAACCCAGCACCGCGCTCCGCCCGAACCTCACCCGCCTCTCGGCACCCTCTCCCGGAGGGAGAGGGGCTCACTAAGGAACATCTTGTTATAAGCGTGTGCACTCCACGCTTGTCCGAATCTCCCCGCCAGCGAATAATGCGACAGCTGCGGCGCACACCCCGATGCGCCCACATCTCGAGCGCTTCTCGCATATTCGCCCACGCGGCATCGGCAAGCTGCGCTCATTGCAGGTAACGATTTGTGAGCGCGTTGAGTGAGGAAAAGCTGGACATACCGGCGGTTGTGCAGCCGGCGTATCCCGATTACCGCGTCATTTCCTTGATCGTCGGTTGCGCGATCTTCCTCGAGCAGGTCGACGGCACCGTGCTCGCCACCGCCTTGCCCACTATGGCACGCGACTTCGGTGTTTCCGCGCCGGCCATGAGCGTGGCCGTGACCAGTTATCTACTCGCGCTGGCCATCCTGATCCCGGTGAGCGGCGCCATGGCCGACCGTTTCGGCGCAAAGCGCGTGTTCAACAGTTCCATCGTGGTCTTCATCATCGGCTCGATCCTGTGCTCGCTCACTCGCAGCCTGCCGATGATGGTAGCGGCGCGTCTGCTGCAAGGTACGGGTGGCGCGATGATGGCGCCGGTGGGTCGTCTGGTCATCCTGCGCACGGTGGAACGTAAACATCTGGTGTCATCCATGATGTGGACGCTGATACCTGCCGTGCTCGGCACCATGGCCGGACCGCCGCTGGGCGGCTTTATCGTCCAATTCCTCGACTGGCGCTGGATCTTCTACATCAACGTACCAATCGGCGTGCTGGGTTACTGGCTAGTGCGCCGCTACATTCCGGTGGTGCATTGTGGAGCACGGCCAGCACCATTCGACTGGCTGGGCTTCGCGCTTTGCAGCGTCGGACTTGGATGCCTGCTATTCGGATTGGAAATGTTCGGCGAGAACACCGACATGCGCAACGGAGTGCTGCTTGTAGCCGTCGGCGCCGCGGCGTGCCTGGCTTACGTGCTGCATGCCAAGCGTCGCGAGCATCCGGCTGTGGATCTCACTTTGCTGCGCATCGACTCCTTCCGGCTATCGGTGATCTCCGGTTCGCTGATGCGCATTACGCAAGGCGCACAACCGTTTCTGCTACCGCTGTTGTTGCAGATCGGACTTGGCTTCTCTGCACTGCGTAGTGGCCAATTGATCCTGGCGATTTCGCTGGGTGCGCTGATGGCCCGCGGCGTCACCACGCGCTTGCTGCGCTGGATCGGGTTTCGCCGCGTGATGGTCTACAACGGCGTTCTCGCGGGCCTGAGTTACGCCGTTTGCGCGTTTTTCCAGGCTGATTGGCCGTTCTGGTTGATGTTCGGCTTGCTCGTGTGCTGCGGCGTCATCATGTCGATCCAGTTCACCGCCTACAACACCATTGCTTACGAAGCCGTACCGACCGATCGCATGAGTGCCGCCAACAGCTTCTACTCAACCTTGCAGCAGCTGATGCTGTCGGTGGGCGTGTGTTGCGGCGCGCTGATCCTCAAGCTCGCCATGGCCGCAAGCCACAACACCGAACCGAGCCGGCTGAATTTTTCCATAGCCTTTTTGGTCGTCACCTTGGTTTCGCTCAGCTCCACCTATTGGCATCGCGCCTTCGCTCACGATGCAGGCCACGAAATGAGCGGACATCGGCAACGTTGAGTAAGCAACACACTGTTTCTCTGGCGGCTGTTCTCTGTGGCGAACGCTGGCCCTATCTTGCCGGCTTCCGAAACGAGTGAGGTATCCCATGATCGAACGGCGCACATTCGACAGCCTTGGCGGAGCCGATCACGGCTGGCTCAAAGCCAAGCATCACTTCTCATTTGCCAGCTATGGCGACCCCAAGCGCATGGGCTGGGGTGCGCTGCGCGTATGGAACGATGACACCATCGCGCCGCAAACCGGTTTTCCCGCGCATCCGCACGCGGACATGGAAATCATCACCTACGTGCGTGAAGGCGCGATCACCCATCGCGACAACCTTGGCAACCAGGGGCGCACCGTGGCCGGCGACGTGCAAGTGATGAGCGCAGGGAGCGGCATCATGCACAGCGAGTACAACCTGGAACAGGACGCCACGCGCATCTTCCAGATCTGGATCATTCCTGACGAACGTGGCCGCGCACCATCCTGGGGTACGAAGCCCTTCCCCGCCGGCGATCGCTCCGGGCGCTTCGTAGCCCTGGCCAGCGGCATGGACGGCGATGCGGATGCCCTGCCCTTGCGTACCAACGCACGCGTGCTCGGCGCCACGCTCAAGGCTGGGGAGACGGCGCAGTACACGCTGGACAAACGGCGCTATGCCTATCTTGTGCCGGCCAAGGGCGTTGTGGAGGTGAACGGCGTTCGTCTCGATACGCGTGATGGTGCGGCGATTCGCGACGAGACTTCGCTCGAAGTGAAGGCACTGGAAGATGCCGAACTGGTGTTGGTAGATACCAGCCCGTAATCAACCCGAGGAGTTCTGCTGATGACATCCATGCAAGCCATCGAAATCCCGCATTTTGGTGGTCCGGAAGTTTTGCAGCCCGTCGAGCGTCCGATACCTCAACCCGGCACCGGCGAGGTGTTGATCAAGGTCGTCGCATCGGGCGTGAACCGGCCGGATGTCTTTCAGCGTCAGGGGCACTATGCCCCACCGCCCGGCGCTTCCGACCTGCCTGGGTTGGAAGTGGCCGGCGAGTTGGTGGAGGGCGATTTCAGCGGCAGGAATCCTTTCGGGCTTAAACCGGGCGATGCCGTGTGCGCGCTGCTCGCGGGCGGCGGCTATGCGCAATATGTCGTAGCGCCGCTGGGCCAATGCCTTCCCGTGCCCGCAGGTTTGAGCGTGCTGGAAGCCGGTTCATTGCCGGAAAATTATTTCACCGTATGGAGCAACGTGTTCGATCGCGGTCGCCTGGGCCTACGCGAAGACGGCAACAAGGAAAGCCTGCTGGTACAGGGCGGCTCCAGCGGCATCGGTGTCACGGCCATCCAGCTTGCGCACGCTCTGGGTCATCCCGTGTTCGCCACCGCAGGCAACGATGAAAAATGCCGCGCTTGCGAAATGCTTGGCGCACGCGCCATCAACTACCGTACTGAAGATTTTGTGGAACGCGTGAAAGCCTGGACAGATGGCCGCGGCGTTGATGTGATCCTCGACATGGTCGGCGGCGACTACCTGCCACGCGAAATAGATGCACTCGCCGACGATGGCAGGCTGGTATTCATCGCTACACTCGGCGGCATGAAAGCCGAGCTGGATATCCGCAAGCTGATGCACCGGCGCCTGAGCATCACCGGCTCCACCTTGCGACCACGCCCCGTAGCTTTCAAAGCGGCGATTGCTGAGAAGCTTCACGAACGTGTGTGGCCATTGTTCGCGGACAAGCGTCTTCGCCCGATCATCCACGAAGTCTTTCCTGCGCACGAAGCAGCACAAGCCCATGCGTTGATGGAAAGCAGCACGCATATTGGGAAGATTCTGCTGCGCTGGTAACTCATGTCCCCTCTCCCCTCCGGGGAGAGGGCTAGGGTGAGGGGGCACTCTTGCGATACGTGCCAATCAGAGCGCGGCTCTTATGAAGTTTGAGGCAAGCCTTGGCCCCTCACCCCAACCCTCTCCCCGGAGGGGAGAGGGAGTCGTTACGGTGCTCTAGGTTTTCCTAGGCCTTTGAAAACGGAAACGCCAGCACGTCGGCGATCTTGTCCGTACCCGCCATGCACATCAGCAAACGCTCGATGCCCATCGCCACGCCTGCGCAATCAGGCATGCGCCCCAACACTGCCAGCAGTTGTTCGTCGATCGGCATTTCGCGCAAGCCACGCTCACGACGGCGCGCATTGTCCCGCTCGAATCGCGAGCGTTGCTCCACCGCATCGTTGAGTTCGTGATAACCGTTGGCCAGTTCGTACGGCCCAAGGTACAGCTCAAAACGCTCGGCTAGCGGCGGTTCACCGGGGCGAATGCGAGCCAGTGCGCTCTGACTCGCAGGATAATCGTGGATCACCGTGATGCGATCACGCGGAAACGCCGGCTGCAGCTTGTGCGTAATCAACAGATCAAGCCAATCGTCGCGGGTCAGACCGGAAGGCTCGATGCCATATTGCGCCAACGGCTTGCGCAACTCCTCGATATCGGCATGCAACGGGTCCAGGCCCAGCTCATCAAGAAACAGCTGCCTGTAGCCTTCGATCACCACCTCGACGCGCCGCCCTACCATCGCCAGCGCAGCTTCGACCAATGCAATCGCCTCCTCCATCAGCTGTCGATGATTCCAGCCGACGCGGTACCACTCCAGCATGGTGAATTCGGGGTTGTGCCGCTCCCCTGCTTCGCCATTACGGAATACGCGTCCCAGTTCGTAGCAATCGCCCACGCCATCCGCAAGCAAGCGCTTCAAAGGATATTCCGGTGACGTGCGCAGCCACCGTTCACGCGAACCCGCATCGACGTGACCATGAAAAGGCGCGTTGAAGCTTTCGATGTTGGGATCAGTGTTGCCTGCCGCGGAAAGGATGGGCGTTTCCACTTCCAGTACGCCGCGATCGGCGAAGAAGTTGCGGATCAGTGCATAGAGCTTCGCGCGACCTTGCAGACGCAGACGGAAAGGGGTGATGTTATTGGTGGCGTCCATAGCGACGTTGCCTTATTTATTGCTCATTGCCCATGCTTCTTGAACAGCGCCAACAAGCGCTCTTCATCCCACACTTCTACGCCAAGCTCCTGCGCCTTATCCAGCTTGGAACCCGCTGCCTCGCCCGCCACAACAAAATTGGTTTTCTTCGACACACTGCCGGCCACCTTGGCACCCAGCGCTTCAAGCTTCTCCTTCGCCTCATCGCGCCCCAAGCTGGACAATGTGCCCGTGAGCACCGCCGTCTGGCCGGTCAATGGCAGGCTTTCCACTTTGGCGTGTTTCGGAATGGCCTCGAGCAAGCGATGCATGGCGGTTTCCGCTTCCTGCAAGGCGGTCAGCTGATGACGATCAGAGAGATAGCCATCGAGGCTGGCCGCGGCGTTCTGCGACAAGCCCGCAGTGATCCAATGCGTGATACCACCGCCATGCAATTTGGCAACGGTCGGAAAATGCGACGCCAGCAGTTCGGCGTTGCGATGGCCGATGCCGTTGATGCCGGCATCCTCCAGCAACACGGCCAAGTTGAGTTTCTGTTGCAGGCGTGGTGACGGATCAGTTTCGTCGCTTAGCGTCACGCCTGCTTTCAGCAAGGCGTCGACCACGTCGCGATTGCCCTTCTGCTTGAAGAAGGCCTCAATGGAACCGGCTACTTCTGCGCCAATATCAGGCAGCTCGCGCAAGATGGGTGCAGGCATGCTGCGCACCCATTCGAGGCGACCAAGCCATGTTGCTAATGTCTTCGCTGTGCTTTCGCCAATATGGACAATGCCGAGCGCGTAGAGAAAGCGCGCCAGCGTGGTCTTTTTACTGGCCTCGATGCCTTCGATCAGATTCTCCGCCCATTTCGTGGCGATCTTGCCGGACTTCACCGTTTCGGGCGTGGTGCCGTCGCGTTCGTCGGCGCGTCGCTTCATCTCTAGAAAATCATCGAGCGAGAGTTTGTAGAGATCAGCTGGCGTGTGCACATAGCCGAAATCCACCAATGCATCGACGAAACGTTCACCGATGCCTTCGATATCCATAGCGCGACGCGATGCGAAATGGATCAGTGCCTCCTTGCGTTGTGCTGCACATACCAATCCACCCGAGCAACGCCATGCGGCTTCGCCCTCTTCCCGCACCAGTGCCGAACCACACACTGGGCAGTGCGTGGGCATATGCCAGGGATGCGTCTTCGGCGGACGGCGATCCGGCACCACGCGCAGCACTTCGGGAATGACATCGCCCGCACGGCGCACGATGACCGTGTCGCCAACCCGCACGTCGAGCCGCGCCACTTGATCAGCGTTGTGTAGCGTGGCGTTGGTAACGGTGACGCCTGCGACCTGTACCGGCGTAAGACGCGCCACCGGTGTGGCGGCACCGGTGCGGCCGATCTGGATCTCGATCGCTTCGACCGTGGTGCTCTGCTCTTGCGCGGGAAATTTGTGCGCAATCGCCCAGCGCGGCGCGCGCGCGACGAAACCCATTTCGCGTTGGCCAACGGAGTCGTCCAGCTTGTACACCACGCCATCGATGTCGTAAGGCAGCTTGTCGCGCTTGGCGCCGATGCGCTTGTAATACGCGATCAGACCGTCGAAACCCTTGGCGGTGTCTACTTCCGGTGAAACGGGAAAACCCCACTCACGCAGTTTCTCCAAGGTCTTCGAATGCGCGGACGGCAGTTCCGCGCCTTCGACCAGGCCCACGCCGTAGGCAAAGAAACTGAGCTTGCGTTTGGCTGTAATCGCTGGATCGAGCTGTCGCAGCGAACCGGCTGCACCATTGCGCGGATTGGCCAACGGCTTTTCGCCATGCTCGCGCGCGTAAACGTTGAAGGCCTCGAAATCCTTGTGCAGCATGATCACTTCACCGCGCACTTCCAGCACGCTCGGCCAGTTTTCACCGCGCAGGCGCAATGGAATGGCGCGTACTGTGCGCAAGTTGGCGGTGACGTCTTCACCGGCGGCACCGTCGCCGCGCGTGGCGCCTTGTACGAATACGCCATCTTCGTAGCGCAGGCTGATCGCCAGGCCGTCCAGCTTCGGCTCCACCGAGAACACGGGGTTGCTGCGCCCCAGCGTCTGCTCGATGCGCCGCTCGAACTCCGATACTTCGCGATAACGTTCGCGATCATCGCTGCCTTCCTGCTCGAAAGCGTTGTTCAGCGACAGCATCGGCAAGGCATGCCGCACTTCTGCAAAACCGCCGGTTGCCCGTGCTCCCACGCGGCGCGTTGGCGAATCGGGCGTGGCGAGCTGCGGATGCTCGGTTTCCAGCGATTCCAACTCGCGCATCAGGCGGTCGTACTCGGCATCCGGAATTTCCGGATCGTCGAGCACAAAGTAGCGGTAGTTGGCGTGTTCGATCCGCGTGCGTAGGTCTTGTACGCGTTCGGTAAGCGACGGGGATACAGACGGTTTGCTCATGCGCGAAGTGTAACGATTTGCTGTGTCATTCCTTCTTCCTCCACGGTAGGTTGGGGTGCCAACCCCGACATCGCCATCCTGATCAACACCGCTACGTTGGGGTTTGCACCCCGACCTACAAATTTCTAAGGGAGTCGGTGATTCTTAAGCCAGATAACTGCCACAGCAGGTATCATACCGTCCATGCCCTCCTCGTCAGCCGCTTCCTCCACCACCGTTGCCACGGCAATGACGGACGAAGCAGCCTCGTCCCTCCCCTCACGCGAACACTACAGCGGCCTGATCTGGCTGGTTTCGGCGGCGTTCTTCATGCAGGCGCTGGACTCCACCATCGTCAACACCGCGGTGCCGGCGATCGCCTCGGCCTTGAACGAGTCGCCGCTGAATATGCGCAGCGCGCTCACCAGCTATGTGCTGACGCTGGCGATCCTGATTCCGGCCAGCCCCTGGCTGTGCGACCGCTTCGGTACGCGACGCGTATTCGGTGTTGCCATTGGCGTGTTCGCCATCGGTTCACTGCTCTGCGGTGTTTCGCAAACGCTACCGGAACTGGTCATAGCGCGAGTACTACAAGGCTGCGGTGGCGCCGCGCTGATGCCAGTGGGTCGCTACGTGCTGGCGCGTAGTATCGACAAGCGCGATTTCGTGCAAGTCATGAGCACCGTCGCCACGTTCGGTCTGCTTGGTTCGGTGCTCGGGCCGTTGCTAGGCGGCGCGTTAGTGGAATACACCAACTGGCGGCTGATCTTTCTGCTCAATGTGCCGGTCGGCATCGTGGGCCTGTGGCTCAATCAGCGCGAAATGCCCGAGTACCGGCTGGATACGGCCAACCGTTTCGACCTGTTCGGCTTCCTGCTGTTTGCCGCATCGTCCGCTTTGCTTTTGACCGCTTCGGAATTCGCATCGGACGAAACCATCCGCTGGGGCGCCATGGGCGCTCTGGTACTGCTGGCCATCGCGTTCGGCGCGGCCTACGTATGGCATAGCCGCCGTACTGATCATCCGGTGGCGGATCTGAGCCTGCTGCGTGTACGTAGCGTGTGGGTATCGCTGTCAGGCAACCTGCTGACGCGCCTCGGCGTAAGCGGCATGTTCCTGCTGATTGTGCTGTTTTTGCAGGTGGGCTGCGGCTGGTCGCCGCTCATGGCTGGCTTGATGATGGTACCGCAGGCGCTCGGTTCGATCAGCGCAAAATGGCTGGTGAATCGTATGCTGATCCGGCTGGGTTATCGACGCCTGCTGTTCGGCAATACGCTGATCGTCGCAGTGTTGCTGGCGATGTTCGCGCTGCTTGGGCCGCATACACCGATGATGCTGACCGCCTTGTTGGTGTTCGTCTACGGCGGTTTCATGGGCATGCAGTACACCGTGATGAACACGCTGATCTACACCGATCTGGACATCAAGCATGCATCGATGGCGTCGTCGATGGCCTCAACAACGCAGTATTTGTCGATGAGCTTCGGCATCGCGCTGGCAACGCTGCTGATGCAAACCCTGCTACACGGTCAGGACAGCCACGCTTATGTCGTGGCGTTCCGCTGGACTGTGATCGTGCTTGCCGTCATTACCGCGGTGGCCAGTCGCGTATTCGCCAAACTTGACAAGATATCGCCTACAGCCCGCAGCGTGTCATCCAGCGCATGAGCGGGTAGCATGTCGGGCATGCTCATGATCGAAGGATTCCGACCATGCACCACGCCAATGAAATTCTGTTCGCGCTTTTCATTGTGTTCGTCGCCGCGCAGATCGGCGCTGAGATCGCACAGCGCCTGAAGCTGCCTGGCGTGGTCGGCGAGATCGCCGCAGGCTGCGTCATTGGCCCTTCGGTCATGGGCTGGGTCACCCCCGAGCAGATCGCCCCCGGTACGCCGCTGGACGTGCTGGCCGAGATCGGCGTAGTGCTGCTCCTGTTTTCAGTGGGCCTGGAAACACGGCTGGAAGATCTGAAGAAGGTGGGCAAATCCGCCTTCCTGGTCGGCGTACTGGGTGTACTGCTTCCTTTCGGCATGGGCGGTTTCTGGGCGCATGCCAGCGGTTTCGACTGGGGCAAGTCACTGTTCGTCGCGGCAGCGTTCGTGGCCACGTCCGCAGGCATCACGGCGCGCGTGCTGCAGGAACTGGGCGTGTTGCAGCGTGTGGAAAGCAAGGTGATTCTCGGCGCGGCCGTGATCGACGACATCCTGGCGATGTTGCTGCTCGGCGTGGTGGTGTCGCTGCAGGGCGGCGCAGGTTTCGATCCAATGCATCTGATCATGGTGCTGGCGGGTGCGATCGGTTTTATCGCAGTGATCGGCTGGGGCGGCACGCGCGTGATGCGCTGGAATTCCACCTGGCTGGAAAAACCGCGCAGCGTCTATTCGCCGTTGTTGATCGTGCTGGCGTTGTGCCTGGGGTTGGCCTACGTATCCACGCTGTTTGGATTGGCCGCCATCATCGGCGCTTTCTTGGCCGGCATGATTGCATCTGAAACGCGGCAACAGCATACGCTGGAGCAACAATTCCAGCCGTTGCTCGCGCTGCTCACACCATTCTTCTTCGTGCTCACCGGTAGCAAAATCGACCTGCATCAACTCGCCAATGCCGATGCGTTAATCGCACTGCTAGTGGTGACGCTGATCGCGATCGTGTCCAAGTTGCTTGGTGGCTTCCTGGGTTCGCTGTCGCTGGGTCGCACAAGTGCTTCGATCGTCGGCTTCGGCATGGTGCCGCGTGGCGAAGTAGGTGTGGTAATCGCGAGCTTGGGACTTGCCGCGGGCGTTTTCAGCGATCAGATGTACGCGATCATCGTGGCGATGTCGCTACTGACAGCAATGGTGACGCCACCGATTTTGGCTTGGTTGTTGAAGCGAGCTGTGAAGGCAACACCTTCGACGGAAGTGGGCAGCGCCTAGCGTGCACGCCACGGCTGATCGCTCCGTCGCCAACAAACACCCATTCATCACCTTGTAAGCCCGCTTTATCGCATCGCCGGGCGCGAAACGTAGCGCATCCCTATCGTGGCTGAAACCTTCACTCAGATGGGGAACAAGTCATGGCTCGTACGTTACGTTACTCGCTCATTGCCGCAGCACTCTACGCCGGCTCGGCCACCGCGATGACCAATGACCAGTTGCAACATGTGCTGGAACAACGGCTTCGCGGCGACCGCACCGGCGCCTGCGTTGCCGCTGCCGTGATCGAAGGCAAGCAGGTGGCACGCGCCCGCGTTTGTGCAGATCCTGCCGACGATCGACGCATTGATGAACACAGCGCGTTCGAAATCGGCTCAGTCAGCAAGACGATGACGGCGGCCCTGCTGGCACAGCTGATCGAACAGGGAAAGGCGTCGCTGGACGATCCGCTTTCGTCCTGGCTGCCTTCCGGCACCAATGTTCCGGACTTCAACGGTCAGCCCATCCTGCTACGCCATATCGTTACCCACACGTCAGGCCTGCCTGGGCTGCCGCCGCGCATGCAAATACGCCATCCAGACAATCCGTATGCGGACCTGGACGAATCCACCGTGCTGACGTCACTGGCCGACGTGAAACTCAACGCAGTGCCCGGCACGCATTTCGAATATTCCAATTTCGCCATGATGGTGCTGTCGGATGCAGTGGCCCGCCGCTACGGCAAGGATATGGACAGCCTGTTGCGGCAGCATCTATTCGAACCGCTGGGTATGCGCAGCGCGTATCTCGACAAAGCGCCTGACGGCGTGAAAGCAGCTGCCGGACACCTACCTAATGGCAAAACAACGGCTGCATGGACCATCCCAACCAATCTCGCCGGCGTCGGCGGCGTACACGCCACGCTGGATGACATGGTGCGCTATGTGCAGGGTGAACTCGGCCTGCTCGACACACCGCTCACCCCAGCGCTCAAGCTCACGCAGCAGCCGGTTTCCCAATCATCGGGGAAAGCGATGGGCATGAACTGGATGCTTGTCCCGCATCAGTCGCCGCACTCGCTGGTGATCCATGGAGGCGGCACGGGCGGCTTCTCTTCGTTCGTCGGCTTCGATCCCGACAAACAGCGCGGCGTTGTGTTGTTGTCCGATACCGCACTCAATTCCATGGATGGTCTGGGTAAGGGATTGGGTATGCATCTGCTCGACCCTGCAGAGCCACTTGGATCGCCACGCAAGCCGGCAACGCCTACCGATGCTCTGCTTGATGGCCTAGCAGGCGAATACGTATTCGCAAACGGCATGCACATCAGCTTGCGTCATCGTCATAGCGGCCTGACAGCTCAAGTACCTGGGCAGCCAGAATTCGAGATGGGCTACGACAGCGCGGGAGATTTCTATCCGCTTCAACTCGATGCCTTGCTGCATCCACAGCGCGACGCAAAGGGCCGCTACAGTTTTGTCTGGACGCAAGGCGGCGGTGCATTTAGCGCAGAGCGAGTCGACTCATCCAAGTCTGTGGCGTCACTGGCGCCCAACTCGACCCAGCTTCAGGCATATACCGGCGACTATTCGCTTGCACCGGGTTTCGTCATCTCGATCACCAGCGATGGGCACCAGCTTTATGCGCAAGCCACCGGACAACCTCGCGTGGTGTTGAAAGCGGTCGCGGCCGACACATTCAAATTTGAAGTGGTAGCCGCTGAGATCGACTTTGAGCGCAAAGAAAATAAAGTCGTCGCGCTCACGCTGGTTCAGAATGGCGTTCGTCATCACGCCGAAAAGCACTGATCAACCCTTCATCGAGATCTGAGCCCATGCAACCGGATTACTCGCTTGATCTACCCCTACCCTCTGCGGTGATGACCAACAGTTCCCGCTGGTGGTCGCGTTATCGCCGCTATCCGGTGTTCAGTCTGCGCTGGCTGCTGGGACGCAGCCTGCGATTCGGGATCTGCATCGGCACATTAAGTGCGCTCACCGGGCTGAGCTTCACGATGATGGCGCGCGATATACGTCCAGGTCTAATCGTTGCGACAACTTTGCTCATCTCCTTCGCGACGGTTTGTTGTGCGGGTCCAGCGCTGGCGACGATCATGCGAAGCCGGCGCTGGCCCGCAAGCAGCGAGCGCCGGGCGATCATGCTCGCATTGCTAGCCGGCATAGCGCTTAGTTTCGCTGTAGACGAGTACGGTTCTGCCCAAATCGCCAATGTCTTACGCCATTTGGGCAGCTCACTGTCTGTTGTTCCGCGAATGGATCCGTCCGCCGCCATCGTTACGCGTTTGGTCAACATCGTTATTCGCGCATGCTTGTACAGCCTGCTTGGCGGCGGTCTGGCATGGTTGAGCTATCTGGATGAGCGTCACCGATGGGCCGCCTGGACTCGCGAAAAGGAACTGCAACCTTTACGTGAGCAACGCCAGCAGGCCGAATGGCGGCTTGGACTGTTACAGGCGCAGGTTGAGCCGCACTTCCTTTTCAATACGCTGGCATCGATCCGCTCGCTTGTGCGCGTTGATCCAACGCTCGCCGAACACGCCATCGATACGCTAGGGGATTATTTGCGCGGTATCATTCCACGACTACGCGATACCGGCGATGGCGTGGCTTCCACGCTCGGTCAACAGCTCGATCTTTGTGGGGGTTATCTTGAACTGATGCGTTTACGCACCGGTTTGCGGCTCGATTACGAGATTGAAGCGGATCGTGGATTACGTAAGCGCAGTTTCCCGCCACTGCTATTGCTCACGCTGGTGGAAAATGCCGTCAAGCACGGGGTAGAGCCCCGCCCCGGACCTGGCCATATCAACTTGCGCGCTGATCGCGATGAAGAGCGTCGCATACGGGTACGTGTATGCGACGATGGCATCGGCCTGCGCCCCAGTAGCGGCAGCGGAACCGGACTACGCAACTTGCGTGAACAACTCGTCGCGCGCTATGGCGATCGAGCTCATTTCACGCTTAGCAGTCCCACTGGTGGCGGCACCGAAGCGATACTGAGCGTACCCGACGAGGATCCGACATGACGATACGCGGGTTAATCGCCGAAGACGAAGCCCCGCAACGGGAAGATTTGTGCACAAAGTTGCGCGCGTATTGGCCCGAGCTGCAGCTTGTCGCTGCCTGCGAAAATGGCAGCGAAGCACTGGAAGCGGTATCGCAATGCCGCCCGCAAGTCGCTTTCCTCGATATCCGTATGCCGGGAGCGAGCGGACTGGACGTCGCCTGCGCGGTGGCAGAAACAGGCGGTCTGGTCGTTTTCACCACCGCCTATGACGAATACGCGATACAGGCATTCGAGGCCGGCGCCATCGATTACCTATTGAAACCCATTCAAGATACACGCCTGCAACAAAGCGTCGCACGATTGCGTCAACGTCTTGCCGAACCCGCGGGTGATCTTGTCGCGAGGCTCCAGCAGCTCTCACAGAACCTGGAGATGACTCGGTCGACACAGATTCGCTGGATCACCGCCAGCGTCGGCGACAGCGTGCGCATGTTCGACATCGACGAAGTCATCTACTTCCAGGCGCATGAGAAATACGTGCGAGTCATGACCGGTAGCGGTGAAGTGGCGATCCGCACGCCGCTGAAAGAATTGATCGCGGGCCTGGACCCCGACACGTTCTGGCAGGTGCAACGCGGTATCGTGGTGCGTGTTTCAGCGATCGAACGCTTGCGCAAAAACGAGCTGGGCAAGTTCGAATTGGTATTGAAGCAGAGGAAAGAAGTGTTGCCGGTGGGCTCAAGTTATGCGCAGCGGTTTCGCGGGATGTAGGTGCGTTGTGCGTCCCTCTGGCCTACGCAGCCAACCCCTCTCCCGATGGGAGAGGGGTTTTGGTTTATGACGCGGCGGCCGTCTTCCGCCCACGCATCAACACCGCATACAACACCGGCATCACCAGCAACACCAGCGGCACCTGCACCAGCATGCCGGCAATGATCGCCACCGCCAGCGGCTGCTGCATCTGCGAGCCGGAACCCAGCGCCAGCGCCAGCGGCAACAGAGTCAGAATGGCCGCCATGGTGGACATCAGGATCGGGCGCATGCGATGCCGTGCCGCTTCCAGCAATGCCTGATGCAACGGCATGTCGGCCGCGACGTCTTCCAGTTCGGAGAAATAGAAAATGGCCACTTCGGTAACGATGCCGACGATCATGGTCATGCCCATCATCGCCGAGATGTTGAGTTCGATGCCGGTCACCCACAGCCCCATGAACACGGCACCGATCGCCAACAACGGCATCAGCATGATCACCAGCGCCACGCGGAAGCTTTCGTAGAGAAACAGCAGCAGCGTAAACACCAGTGCGATCGCAGCGAGCAACACCACGGTCAAGCCGCGAAATGCTTCTTGCTGCTGCTGATACAGGCCACCTAACTGGTAATACATGCCCTTGGGCAGCATGCCTTGCTTGGCCAGCATGGCTTTCACGTCGTTGATCACCGCACCCATGCTGCGTCCGCTGATGCGGCCCGTGACAGCCACCATGCGCTTCAAATTGCTGCGCGTGATTTCCGGCTGCCCCTGTACGATCTGCAAGCTTGCTATCTGCGACAGCGGCAACAGATGACCGTCCGCCGCACGAATCGGTAGGGCTTCCACTTGCTCCAGACGTTTGTATGACGAAGCCGGCAAGCGCACACGCACACCAACCATCTTGCCGTTCGTCGGAAGCTGCGTGGCGACGGTACCCTCCACGGCCGCGTCGACCTGTTCCTTGACTGCCGTAGGATCGAGCCCCTGCAGCGCAGCCTTGGCCGGATCCACCGTCATGACCAGCGCATCACCCGCGGGGTTGATGCCGGGCAGCACGCCGTTGACGCCGTTGATCTTGCCTAGCGCATCGGCCACGCGCTGCGCCGTGTCGTTGAGCTCATCCGCGTTGTCACTGTAAAGCTGGATTTCGATTGGCTGCGGCACAGAGACCAGATCGCCGACCATGTCTTCGATCAGCTGCGAGACTTCCACGTCGAGCCCCGGCACCTTTTCTTCCACCTCCGTGCGGATGTCGTTCATCACCTCTTCGGTGGAAGGCCGCGAACCATTCTTCAGACGGATGAAAATGTCGCCGGTGTTGGCTTCCGTCAGTGCATCGCCAAGCTGCAACCCGGTGCGGCGCGAATACGTATCCACATAGGGATTGGCGCGGATGATGGCTTCCACCTGATTGAGCAGGCGTCCCGTTTCTTCCAGCGACGTACCTGGCTTGGAAAGGTAGTCGAACGTAAAGCCGCCTTCGTCCATCGCCGGCATGAAGCCGGTACCCACTTGGCTGAAGGCCAGCGCGCCGAGCGCCACCAGCGGCAGCACGATCACCACGACCCAGACCGGCCGCTTCAACCAGCGCTGCAGCACGTTTTCATACCCATGTTTGATACGCTGCGTAAAACCTGTTGCCGAATGATCAGCGATATGACGCTGGTCCAGCAGTCGCTCCGACAGCAACGGCACCACGATCAAGGTCAGCAGATAGGAAATCACCAGCGCGCTGGCCATGGTGAGCGACAGTGCTTTGAAGAACGCACCGGTAACACCGGTGAGAAACGCCAGCGGCAAAAAGATGACTACGGTCGCTCCGCTGGAGCCGGTCAGCGGGCGCGTGAATTCCCACGCGGCGCGCCCGATGCGCTCACTCACGTTCCCCGTGGCACCGTGCAGCCGACGCATGATGTGTTCCTGCATCACGATCACGTCGTCGATGATCAGGCCCACCGCAGCGGCCATGCCACCCAGCGTCATCATGTTGAAGCTCATGCCCAACACGTGCAGCAGCAACACGGTGATGGCCAGTACCGCCGGCACCACCAGCATGGTGACGAAAATGACGCGGGTATTGCGCAAAAAAACAAACAGCACCAGGCCCGCAAGCACGATGCCGATCAGGATTGCGTCGCGCACGCTGTTCGCCGAACCGGTGACGAGTTGCGACTGGTCGTACCAGTTGGCGATTTCCACACCGGCCGGCATTTGGGGGGAGTAATCCTGCAGGCGCTGCTTCACATCACGCGCGATCTGCACGCTGTTGCCGTCGGGTTGCTGCAGGATCTGGATCAATACGGCATCCTGCCCGTCGGCAGTCACCCGTATCCACTGCGGCACGTGGCTCAACGTCACATTGGCGATATCGCCAAGGCGCACGATGCCATGGCTATCTGCACGCACCACAACCTGGCGCAAAGCATCCACCGTACGAGGCTGGTTCTGGGCCAGCAAGAGATAGAGCTTGTAGTGATCGGAGACGTGCCCCATCGCTTCGATGGTGGCGGCGTGACTGACTGCGGTCGCCACATCGCTAAGGCTCAAATCCTGCGCACGCAGACGGTTCGGATCCACGTCGGCATGGAATTCGGCAACTTCCCCACCCTGCACCTGGATGCGTGCTACGCCGGGAATGCCGCTAAGCAAGGGGCGTAACTGATATTGCGCCAAGTCGTACAACGCGCTGGGCGACAGCGTATGCGAACGCAGGCTGTAGGCCAGCATGGGGTACGAACTGGGGTCCATGCGGCGCGTGGTGAGTTGCGTACCTGCCGGCAATTCGGGCAGCACCTGGCTGGCGGCGGCGCTGACATCGCCGAACGCGCGGCTCATATCGGTGCCCCAGTCGAAGCTGATCGATACATCCGCGCTGCCGCGGCTGGTGGTCGAGCGGATGTCTCGCACACCGGGTACTCGACGCAAGGCCGTTTCGATCGGCGTAGTCACCGCGATTGCCATCTGATCTGCGGGACGATCGCCAGCATCGAGCGAAAGCATGATGCGCGGAAACGCCACGTTCGGGAACATGGCGACTGGCATGAACACCGCGCTGGCAATACCGCCGGCAGCGAGCATCACAACGAGGAAAAGCAGCGAGCGCCAATGGCGCTGCATCCATGTGGCAACACTCACTTGGCCGACTCCTGGTCCTTGGCAGCTGTCGGTGATTCTTTCGCTGATTCCTCGTGCTCACGCACAGCATCACCATCGTTGAGCTCGTAGTTACCGCTCACGATGACGCGCGCTTGGGCATCCAGAGAACCTTGCACGCCGACGGTATCGCCGTCCGGGTGCTTCAACGTGACGTCGACGCGCTTGGCTTTGTCATGATCGACGATGAACACATAGTCGCCCTTGTCGTCATGCAACACCGCATCGCGCGGGAGTGCCCAGGCCGTGTAGTTGGAGGTGGCAATATTGGCCTGCACGGCGGCACCAGCCACCAACACGTTGCCTGCTTCCGGCGGCAAGCTGACTTGCAGCGGCAGCAAATGCGTCTGTGCATCAACGGCACGACCGACCATATCCAGGCGGCCATGCAGGGTTTCGCCATCACCGTAAGCGCCTTGTACGTCCACTGACATACCTGCTTTGAGGCGAGAACCTTGTTCCGGTTGCGCGCCAAGGCGTGCGACCAATGCTTGCGCCGGCGCGAACGTCAACAACGCCGTGCCCGCCTGGAAGCGATCGCCGAGATTGACGTTGAGCGCCGTCACCACGCCATCAGCGGGCGCGCTGACAGCTTCTTCGGTAGTACCACCGCCGAGCGCGCGCTGCGCCTCCAGTCCTGCCTTGGCGTCGTCCAACGCTTTGCGCGCCGTCGCCACCTGCGATTGCGTGGCCAAATGCTGTGCCGCCATCTGCTCGGTGCGCTTAAGTTCGCCACTGGCCAGATCGAGCGCGCTTTGCGCTTGCAGGAAAGCATTTCGCGCCACCGGATCGGGCGCTATGCGCAGCAAAGCCTGGCCACGCTGCACGGTTTGCCCCGCAGCTACCGACAGGCCGATCACTAAACCACCGTGACCAAGGCTGATCGTACTGGCGCGGTGCGGATCGCCCACCGCAGTACCCCAGGCCTGGATGGTGTCGTGGAAGGTCTGGCTTGCCGGCGATGCCGTCGTGACAAGCACGGTGCCCTTCACTTCCGGTGCTTCTTCATCATCGGCGCCGCCGCCCTTGCCGCACCCGGCCAACACAGCAAGCATCAATGCCGCCAGCGCGGCACGCGTAAAGACAAATCGATTCATGGTTTTGATGTCGATGCGGAAGACGGTTGGAGGTCGGTGCTGCCCAGCAAGGTTTCCAATGCAATAGCCTGCAGCGACTGCTGATCGCGTGCGGCGATGGCGTCCATGTCGGCGCCGAGCGCATTCGCGCGAATGGAGAGATAGGTCGGCCAGTCGAGCAGCCCCTTCTGCCAGGCGCTCTCGGCGGCGCGGCGCGCCTCATCCAGGTGCTGTGCATGGGCTTTCGATTGCTCGCGTTGCTTGCTGAGCGTGTCCTGGTCGGCCATCAACTGACTGATGTCATTGCGCGTGGTGAGCACACGATTTTCGTAGTCGTCCTTGAGCTGTTGCCGCGTGGCTTTCTCGATAGCGATGTTGCCGCGATTGCGATCGAACAATGGCAAGGTGAACCCGATGTTGATGCCGTGGGAAAGCACGCCGGAGTTGTCGCTTTGGCGATCAACGCCGAACGTCAGCGCGGGGAACTGCGCGCGGATCGCGCCACGCAGCGTGGCTTCCTGCGCTTTGTAGCCCGCTTGCAGGGCGAGCAGATCCGGACGCCGCTGCGGCAGGCTGGCCAATGCGACTTCCACCTGATCAGGTGTGGGCGATGTCTGGAATGGCTCGCCGGTCAGATCCAGGGGGGCATCCGGCGCAAGTCCTAGCAGCAGGCGCAGATCGTGCTCCGCCTGGTGCAATTGCACCGTGTTATCAGAGAGCCGCTTGCTGGCATCGGCATAGGCATTCAACCCAGCACTGGCAGCGTCGTAGGTGAGATTGCCGTCCTGCAGCGCCTTGCGTACATAGCCATCCACGGACACCAGGGCAGCTTGCTCCGCGGCGAGCCGTTGCTGCTGATCGCGCAGGGACACCACCTGATTGAACAGTTGCCGGGCCTGGGCGATGGTTCGCCACTCCGCCCAGAGCAGGTCCAGGTTCACCTGATCGGCTTGGGCGTTCGCAGCCGCCTTGCGGGTGGAGCGCAACAGCAGGCTGGTGATGTCCTCGCTGATGCCATAAGCGGAGGATGTGCGGAACCCCGGAATGGGATGCGTCAGGTATTCCTGGTTGAGGGAGATCTGCGGATCGGGCAGCAGCCCCGCCTGAAAGGCTTGCGCGCGCGCAATGCCCAGCTGATCGCGCATCACCTTCAGATCCGGGTTATTGGCAACCGCCAGGATCGCCACGTCGGTGACGTCCATACCGTGGGAAAGGTCCACGCGATGCGTGCGTAGCTCAGGCAGCGGCATGGTCGATGTGTCGGCGGAGAGCTGCGACACCTCCTTCGCCCCCTGCCCCTCGCCCAGCGGCAACGGCGAATAGGTCGCACAGCCAGCCAGCCACGCCACACAGGCCAAGGCACTCAGACGCCATGCATGCACCGGGGGTACTACCCGGCCATTTGGCAAATCCTTACGAAGCAACCGCACGTGTAAATCTCCGCCCTGGTCTCTGATCGTTTCGGGATAAAGGCTAACTGCCTTTGCTTAGCGCACTCTTTGTGGGAAAACTCGCCCAGCAATCGCCTCTACCGTCGTCGCCCGCCCTATTCCCGGAGCGGGCAAGGCTCCCTGATCTCGCTAATTTCGCAAGAAATTGTTTCTATAGTCCTACTTGTCGGCTGTCCCCATGGCGTTCCCAGAGCCCTCTCCCCGTGTCGCGCGTCTCAACTACGACAGTCGGCAGCCGATATTCCTAAAAAGGTCACGCAGGCTTCACGGCTGAGATTGTTTTATTCTTGGTCCAAGCTGGCGGGGAAACACTAGACAGCGCTTTAGTCATTTGTGGACCTCTTTTAGGGGAAAAAAATCGCATGGGAAAGCGGTGGTGGACTAACGATTGGCTACTGCAGCTGAGCGTCGCGGTCGGCTACGGGTTGCTTTACCTCGTTATCCATCCCTACTCCAGCTCACACTGGCCCATTCATGCCGGTGTGCGTCTTGCCTGCCTTCTGTTAGTTCCTTATCGATTCTGGCCCGCACTACTTCTTGGCGAAGCGGTGCCGAACGGCTACGAAGCTTTCCAGTGCCTCGACTCGCTCGGTCCTACCTGGGTAGCCATCAAATCCATTCCTCCCTTTGCGGTCGCGATGCCGATCGTATGGGCCTGCCGAACCTGGATGCCTCCGCTTCCCGCGAAGAATTTGGTGGATATCAAGGCGCTGTTGGTTTGCGGATTGCTGGTTTCCATAGGCGGGATGATTTACAGCACCGCCGCGCACGCCGTAGAACTACACCCCTCCACGCCGTTTGCTCTCATAAGCGCAGTCACCTTCTTCTTGGGACCCTATCTCGCCATTCTGTCTGTGGTGCCATGGGTATTGATGGCGAAACTCGATTATCGAGAAGGCCACTTGCGTGAGCAGATAGGCCAAATACTCTCAAGCCGATTGTTTCTGGATACCGTCGCGTTGCTAGTTCCCACGTTTGCCGTTCTCACGTGGATGAGCGTTGCCGGGAACGATCAGGTCAAGCAAATTGCGCCACTCGCCATGTTCCTTCCTATGGCCTGGCTTACGTTGAAGCATGGCTGGCGCGCCGCTGCCGTCGCAGGCCCGCTGGCCATCGCGTGCATTTCGCTGGAAATATCCATCTACGACGACTTCGATACCAAGACCTTTGCGATACAGACATTTCTCGCCATCGGCGTCAGCTGTCTGTTTGCGCTGGGCGCACGCATAAGCGTCCAATTGGTACAAGAAGAAAAGGAAAGAAACAGCGCAGTCAGCGTGCAACGCTTGGCCAGGCAGAGCCTTCAGCTCAGCGAGCAGCGTATGCGGCAAACCTCGCAGGCGCTCGAATATTTGGCCGGGACTTTGCACATAACAAATGGCCGCTTGCTCGATCAGATGCGCCGTATCGTCCCCAACATCGAAAGCCATGCTTTCTACAAGCAAGCCGTTGCTACGCAAAACCAAGTCTATCGCCTGGCGGAAAGCATGCATCCCGTGGCATGGCGTGAACGCGGATTACCCGCTGCACTCAATGAAACGATCGCTCGCGCATTGGATGAAGCTGGCATCGCTTATCGTTGTGAAATCAACGGGCGCGGCTTTACCCGCTTGGCACCTGCCGTTCTCACCGCCACTTATCGAACAGCTTGCGAAGCCGTCGTCTACGTAACTTCCCGACTTGCGTGTACACGCGTGAATCTCATGCTTCGCGGCGGCGAAACGCACGGTAAACGTTGGGTCGTGCTGCGCGTGGAAGGTGTGCTGGAAGAAACCGGTGTCGCCAGCGCCGTATACCATTCGGACGAGCGCAAGCGCTTGGGTGCGAAGCTCGGAGCGAGCATGCTGGATATTCCGGAAATGCGCGATCACGTGCACATTTTCGATGGGCTACTGCACCTTCGCATGCCCGCGGGCCATCTTCAGATTACGGCTCTACTGCATGACGCCATGCAGGAGGAGCAGAGGCCAGAACTGCGCTCTGCCCCTCCGCTGCGCTTGTGGGTGAAATAACGAGTTCCTCCGCATCTACTTAAGAACCGCCGCCGCCTGAGCATCCACTCGGACATGTCGTTGTATCAACCACGGTAAATCTTGTCCCATTGCTCTGGGGCGTAGCCGTCACCGTAGTGCTGCTGTCGCTATAAACCGTCTCCGTCGAAGACGAATTTGTCGTCGATGACGTTACGACGTTCTGCGAATCCACACCCACCGGCAATACGATCGACGTTCCATTGGCGGTACCGACCGCGGCATGCACAGTGCCATTCAGATCGTTGATCTGGATGTACTTGATTCCGTTCAACACGAACACGTAAACGTGGTAATTCGGACTGGCGCTGACGTCTGCAGCGTTTGGCCACGCTTGACCAAGCCCTGTTGCGGGCGTCGACGTTTGAGCAGAGGCGATGGAGGTCACGCAAAGAGCAGTCAGGGCGGCGAATGCTGCTTTACGGATAAAGCTTCCTTGAGTGCGGGACATGGGCTTCCCCTGGTATGGTAGTTCGCCTACCGGAGGCCAGAATGTAGCAGGGGAATCGTTCATAAGTTGGGGAATTTTTCCGGTGTAAACACCGACAATTCGGCCACGCAATAGCGCAATTGATTCCTTCACGTTTCCTTGACGACGTGATCCATCGATGGACGAACTTGAATCGTGATAACTAAAAAACTGCCCGACCACATCCCACAGCAGCGAGAAGTTCATGCCCAAACTGTGCGTACGCAGCTTTACGGCTTCCATCGACGGCTACGGCGCCGGCCCTAATCAAAGTCTTGACCAACCACTCGGCATTCGTGGCCCCGAATTGATGGAGTGGTTCTTCCACACGCACATGTGGAAACACATGCAAGGCGTTGACGACGGCGAAACGGGTATCGACAACAGTATCGCCGAGCAAGGCTTCGCGAACATCGGCGCGTGGATCATCGGACGCAACATGTTCGGTCCCGTGCGCGGCCCGTGGCCGGATGAAAGTTGGCGCGGCTGGTGGGGTGAGGAACCGCCCTACCACACCCCTGTCTTCGTACTCACGCATCACCCGCGCGCGCCACTCAAGATGAAAGGTGGCACGGAGTTTTTCTTCGTCACCGAAGGCATCCACGCTGCACTCGAACAAGCCATCGCTGCAGCAGGTGGACGCGACGTTCGACTAGGCGGCGGCGTTGCTACCGTGCGCCAATATCTGCAAGCAGGTCTGATCGACGAGCTTCACCTTGCTGTTCGCCCCTTATTGCTCGGCCATGGCGAACATCTATGGAACGGTCTCGATGCGCATGCGCTCGGGTACGAATGCACGAAATGCTTGGCGGGCGAACGCGCGACACATGTCTTTCTGAGCAAGCGTGAAGACGCACGTAAATAGTTGTGCGTTATTGCCCGGTACACGCAAAAAGAAAGCGCCACAAGGGCGCTGACTTTCGCGTTCGCATTGGAGGCCAGGGTCGGAATCGAACCGGCGTACACGGCTTTGCAGGCCGCTGCATGACCACTCTGCCACCTGGCCAGTGCGCTGAACCGCAACCATAACAGGTCCGGATCCGCTTTAAAAAAACAAAACCCCGGCTCACCGAGGTTTGCTTGAAACTGGAGCGGGAAACGAGACTCGAACTCGCGACCCCGACCTTGGCAAGGTCGTGCTCTACCAACTGAGCTATTCCCGCATCGGAGCGTGTAACTATAGCAGAACCCGGTTGAATGTGAATAGCCGTGTCTGCTTTTTTTCAGCCTTTCAAGCTACTTGCAACACATACTTGAAGTGCCGATACAACAAGGCCCCGGCGTGTGGCCGAGGCCTTGTCTGAAAACTGGAGCGGGAAACGAGACTCGAACTCGCGACCCCGACCTTGGCAAGGTCGTGCTCTACCAACTGAGCTATTCCCGCATCGGAGCCGCGCATTTTAACGTGTGAAACAAAACCGTCAAGCGTTTCGGTCCTGCTCGGGCGTGGATGCGACAGCTGGCGCGTCGTCGCGCAGGGACGGCCAGGCAGCGCGCACGTAATACAGACCGGACCAGATGGTGAGTATGCCTGCCAGTACCAGCAAGCCTTCGCCGATGTGATACAGGCGCAACGCTTCGGCATCTTTTTCGTGCTGCAGGATCAGCACGATCAAGGCCACCATCTGCATGACGGTTTTCAGCTTGCCTAGGAAGGCCACGCGCACTGTGGAGCGCATGCCGATCTCCGCCATCCACTCGCGCAATGCCGAGATACTGATTTCGCGCCCCACGATGACGGCCGAGGTCACAGCCATCACAATGCCGGACCAGTCGCCGCGGTGGGAGGCCACCAGCAGGAAAAGGGTGACGGCCACCATCAGCTTGTCCGCCACGGGGTCTAGGAAGGCGCCGAATTTGGACGTCAACTCTAAACGTCGGGCGAGATAACCGTCGAGCCAGTCCGTAATGCCAGCCAACGTAAACACGATGGCGGCGACGATGTTGTGGCCGCGAAATGGTAGATAGAACACCAGCACCATCACCGGCAGCAGCGCTACGCGGAACAGCGTCAGCCAAGTCGGCAAATTGATGCGCATGAGCTCTTTCCGTTTTTCCGTTCAGTGTCTCACGAACGCACTTGTTCAGGCATGGAGTGCGTCATAGATGCGCTCGGCCAAGCCGCGATCAATGCCTTTGACCTGCATCAACTCCTCGACACCCGCAGCCTCTACACCGGCCAGGCCGCCGAACGCTTTCAGCAGCGCCGCGCGACGACGTGCACCGACACCTTGCACGTCCTCGAGGACGCTGCGCTCGCGCGCTTTTTCGCGACGCTTGCGGTGCCCGCTGATGGCGAAGCGATGGGCCTCGTCGCGTACCGCAGCCACCAAGTGCAACGCAGGCGACGTGGGGCCCGGGTGAATTTCACGATTCGACCCGGCCAATATCAGTGTTTCTTCGCCGGCACGGCGCCCCGGGCCCTTAGCTACGCCCACGACTTCGATACCGGTGATACCCAGTTCCCGCAATACGTCCAGTGCTTGCGCCACTTGGCCGGTGCCGCCGTCGATCAGCAATACGTCCGGCCGTGCGCCCTCGCCTTCCGCCACTTTGCGGAAACGGCGGGTGAGCGCCTGATGCATGGCTGCGTAATCGTCGCCAGGCGTGATGCCGGTGATATTGAAGCGACGATAATGCGATTTCTCCGGCCCTTCCGGCCCGAATACTACGCATGAAGCAACCGTGGCTTCGCCGCGCGTGTGGCTGATGTCAAAACACTCGATGCGCTTGGGCGGTTCGTCCAGCTCGAGTACGTTTTGCAGATCATCGAAGCGCGCACCCAGCGTCTGCCGGCTGGCGATACGCGAAGTGAGCGAGGCCTGCGCATTGCGCTCGGCCATCTGTAGAAACTGCGCACGATCGCCGCGCACGCGTGTCTTGATTTCCACAGCATGACCGCATTGCTGGGTCAGCATCTCGCTCAGCAGTTGTTCGTCTTCGATCGGCTCACCGAGGATGATTTCGCGCGGCACCGGACGATCCAAGTAGTACTGCGCCACGAACTGCGCCAGTACGTCGGCCGGTTCTGCATCCAGCGGCAGGCGTGGGTAGAAATCACGCGTACCCAGGCTGATGCCGTTACGGAAGAACAGCACGCTGACGCAGGCAATGCCGGCTTCGATGCGACAGGCAATCACGTCCATGTCCGCGGTGGCGCCTTGCACGTGGTTCTGCGCATGCAGTTTGCGCAATGTTGCAATCTGGTCGCGCAAGGCGGCAGCGCGTTCGAAATTCAGCGCGGTGCTGGCCTGCTCCATCGACGCGACCAGCTCGTCGATCACGGCATTCCCGCGACCCTCAAGAAACATCTCCACGTGGCGCACGTCGCTGCGGTAATCCTCCGCGCTGATCAAGCCCACGCACGGCCCGGTGCAGCGACCAATCTGGTATTGCAGGCACGGCCGCGAGCGGTTGCGGAAGTAGCTATCCTCGCACTGCCGCACCTTGAACAGCTTCTGCATCAGATTGAGGCTTTCACGCACGGCGAAGGCGCTGGGGAACGGCCCAAAATAGCGTCCCGGCTGATTGCGCGCACCGCGATGGAACGCCAGGCGCGGGTAATCCTCGCCACCGGAGAGATAAATGTATGGGTAGCTTTTATCGTCGCGCAGCAGGATGTTGTAGCGCGGCTTCAGCGCCTTGATCAGCTGGGATTCCAGCAGCAGCGCTTCGGCTTCCGTGCGCGTGACAGTGATTTCGCAGCGAGCGATCTGCGACACCATCGCCGCAATACGCGGCTCCATACGCGGCTTCAGGAAGTAGCTGCCAACCCGTTTCTTGAGGTTGCTGGCCTTACCCACGTACAACAGCTCGCCGTCCTCGTCGAAGTAACGATAGACGCCGGGAGACGTAGTGAGCGTGCTGACGAAGACCTTGCCGTCGAAGGCCTGGAGGGGAGCGGGCTGCATACGGACGATTTTAGCCCGTTTGGCGGATTTCCAACCCCTGCCCCTGAAACAATTCAGCCGGTGCGCAGTCGCTCGATCAGTCCCCGGATGCCGCGCTCGGCCAAGGCGACGGATTGCGTAAAAGCGGTGAGCTCTTCGTAATACGGATCTGGGAAATCCCTTAGCGGCGTCACACCTGCCCATTCCAGGAACAGAGCCAGACGATCACTCGCCTTCTCTCTGGATGCATTCAGCATGTCACGCAGGTTGTTGCTGTCCATCGCCAACAGCAAGTCATAGTGGTCAAAGTCGGTGGCGTGCAATTGACGCGCGCGATGTGCCTCCAACTCATACCCCGCTTTCACTGCGGCAGCGCGCATGCGCGGATCTGCCTGCTCGCCAACATGCCAGCTGCCAGTGCCGCATGATGCAACCTCGATGTCCAATCCAGCATCGGCTAGCTGTTTACGCGCCACCGTTTCCACCAACGGCGAGCGGCAAATATTGCCCAAGCACACGAACAAAATGCTGCGCGCGATCACCGACGGCTCATCCATGCTTCGGCACGCTGCAAATCCGCTTCGGTGTCGATCCCGGGTGGAAATGGCTCCGGCGCTAGGCGAACAGCGATGGAATAGCCATGTTCCAGCACACGCAATTGTTCCAGTGATTCGGTCTGTTCCAAGAGTGTGTGTGATAAGCCGGTGTATTGCAGTAAAAAACCGGCGCGGTAGGCGTAGATGCCGATATGCCTTAGAAAAGGTATTTCATCCGGCAGCACATTGCGATCCGTTGCGAAGGCATCGCGCGCCCAAGGCAGCGGTGCGCGGCTGAAATACAGCGCACGGCCGTTGGCGGCGCGAACCAGTTTCACCACGTTGGGATCGAACAATTCGTGCGCATCGGTGATCGGCGTCGCGAGCGTCGCCATCGGCGCATTGTCTTCGGCCAGCGCCTGCGCCACTTCACGGATGCCCGCTGCGGGGGCGAAAGGTTCGTCGCCTTGCAGGTTCACCACGATGGTTTCGGGCGACCAGCCATAGTAGGCCGCGCACTCAGCCAGGCGATCGCTGCCGGATGCGTGGTCGCTCCGGGTCATGCAGACATCCACGTCTTGCGCGGCCAGAGCATCGGCGATGCGCTCGTCGTCTGTTGCTACCACTACTTGCGAAGCCCCCGCCTGCTGGGCTCGCTGCGCGACGCGTACCACCATCGGCACACCCGCAATGGGGCGTAACGGCTTGCCTGGAAGGCGGGTGGAACCGTAGCGGGCGGGGATAGCGACGATGAAATTGGGCGTGGTCGGCATTGAGAACTCGCAGCAAAGCCCCTCTCCCTCTGGGAGAGGGGTTGGGGTGAGGGTTCGCTCAGCGCGCGATGATAAAGGCTTGCGCAAGAAATCAGCATCACGCTCCGACCGCACCCTCACCCGCCTCTCGGCACCCTCTCCAGGAGGGAGAGGGATTCACTCAGGAAGATGGCGATTTAGCCCAGCGAAAACCCGCAACTATTGGCCAACTCCAAAAAACCCGGAAACGACGTAGCCACATTCGCGCAATCGCCAATCGTTATCGCATCACGCGCCACCAAGCCCGCTACCGCAAAACTCATCGCTATACGATGGTCGCCGTGGCTGTCCACTGTGCCGCCGTTGATGATGCCTCCGTCGATGATCGCGCCGTCCGGCGTTTCCTCGATGCGTACGCCAAGCGCGCGCAACCCAGCCGCCATCGTCGCGATGCGATCCGATTCCTTCACACGCAACTCCGCAGCTCCGCGAATTACGGTACGTCCCTTCGCCACCGCGGCAGCAACGAACAACGCCGGGAACTCGTCGATCATGTCCGGTACAAGCGCTTCGGGCAGTTCGATACCGTGCAACGGCGCATGGCGCACGATCAGATCGCCCACGGCTTCTCCGCCGCTTTTGCTCTGGTTTTCAATGCTGATATCGGCCCCCATCAAGCGCAGCGCTTCAAGCAAGCCGGTGCGACGTGGATTCAAACCCACCGCCGGCAAACGCAAGGTGGAGCCGGGCAAGATGCTGGCTGCAACCAGAAAGAACGCCGAGGAAGAAAAGTCCGCTGGCACGACGATATCCGTCGCACGCAAGCGATGACCGCCTTCAAGCTTGGCGTAACCGGGTGAGAATTCGATCGGCCAACCGAAGGCCTGCAACATGCGCTCGGTGTAGTCGCGCGTGGGATGCGGTTCGATCACTTCGGTGCTGCTTTCGGCATACAGTCCTGCAAGCAGCAGCGCGGATTTCACCTGTGCGCTCGCCACCGGCAGTTCGTAGCGGATACCATGCAGCTTACGGCCACCACGCACTTGCAACGGCGGCAGGCCATCCTGCGTATCGATCTGTGCACCCATCTTTGCGAGCGGATCCGTGACACGGCGCATCGGACGCTTGGAAAGTGACTCGTCACCGATCAGGGTGCTATCGAAAGCTTGTCCGGCAAGCAAACCCGCTAGCAGTCGCATACCAGTACCGGCGTTGCCGCAATCGAGCGGCTGGTTCGAAGCACGCAGACCATGCAAGCCCACGCCATGCACGATGCGCTCGCCGGCAGAAGGCGCTTCGATCGCTACGCCGAGTTGCGCCAGTACGGCAGCGGTCGCACGCGTGTCTTCACCTTCCAGAAAACCGCGAATATACGAGGTACCTTCTGCGATGCCCGAAAGCATCATCGAACGATGCGATACGGACTTGTCGCCGGGCACTACCACGTCGCCACGCAGGGCCGTTGCAGGCCGGCTGACCCAGTTCAGACGCTGCGCACCACTCATGGCAAGGCCACCGGGTAGGCGCCGAGTACGCGCACCTGAGCGGCGTGTGGCCCCATGTCTTTCAAGGCTGCCTGCAGGGGTACGTCGTCAATGTGACCGGAAACGTCGATAAAGAAAGCGTATTGCCACTTGCCGGTATGCGCCGGGCGGGATTCGATGCGATTCAAGCTGACACCATGTTTGGCGAACGGACTCAGTATTTCGTAGAGCGCGCCCGGTTTGTCGTTGACCGTAATCAAGAGCGAAGTGCGGTCATTACCCGAAGGTGGAAACAGCGAGCGACCGATCACCAGGAAGCGTGTGGTGTTGTCGGCGCGATCCTCGATCGCCTGCTCGATGATCTTCAAACCATAAACTTTCGCCGCCGTAGCGCCGGCAATCGCAGCGGCATCGTCAGCATGACGCGCCAGGCGCGCGCCTTCTGCATTGCTGTGCACGGCGATGCATTCGGCATCCGGCAGGTTCACGCGCAGCCAGGTCTTGCACTGTTGCAGCGACTGCGCATGCCCGTAAACCTGCTTGATGCCTTCAACCGAGTCGCGCTGTGACAGCAGGCATTGGTGAACGCGCAGCTCCACTTCGCCACAGATGCGCGCTTCGGAGGTGAGGAACATATCCAGTGTCACCTGGATCATGCCCTGCCCGGAATTCTCCACCGGCACCACGCCGAAATCCGCATGACCGGCAGCAACTTCCTGAAACACTTCCTCGATGCTGCCCAGCGGAAGCCCATAAGCGGCGTGACCGAAATGCTTGCGCACGGCTTGTTCGCTGAAGGTGCCTTCGGGACCGAGATAACCGACTTTAAGTGGATCTTCCTGCGCCAGGCAGGAAGACATGATTTCGCGGAACAATCGCACCATCTCCGCGTCGGAAAGTGGGCCGCTGTTGCGGTCCACCACCATACGCAGCACATGCGCTTCGCGTTCGGGACGGTAATAGTCGATCGCCGAAAGCCCCTCGCCTTTCACCTTGGCCACTTCGCGGGCCCAGTTGGCGCGTTCGGAGATCAGCTCCTGGATCTGCCGGTCGATGCTGTCGATGCGGTCACGCACCTGCACCAGCGATAGCTTGGGTTCGTTCATGCGATGGATGTCCAAACGTAAGGATGTCCGTTTCGGTACGGCAGTGTATCAGCCATGCCGGCGTGCAAAGTCGTGCATGAAATCCACCAGCACTTGCACGGCCTGCAATGGCACCGCGTTGTACAGCGATGCGCGCATGCCGCCCAGTGCTTTGTGTCCCTTCAGCGCGAGTAGACCCGCGGCCTCCGATTCCTGCAGGAAGGCAGCGTCGAGTGCGCTATCGTGCAGGGTGAATGGCACATTCATGCGCGACCGTACCGGCGGATCGATAGGGTTAGCGTAGAACCCACCGGAACCATCGATCGTCGAATAGAGCAGTTCGGACTTCTGGCGATTGAGCTCAGCCATCGCGGCAAGACCGCCGTTGTCCTTGAGCCATTCGAAAGTCAGCCCGGCCAGGTACCAGCCCCACGTGTTGGGCGTGTTGAGCATCGAATCATGGGCGGCGTGCTCGACATAGCGGAAGATCTTTGCCATCGGGCGCGTCGGCCGTTCGAGCAGATCGCGACGGATGATGATCAGCACCAGACCGGAAGGGCCGATGTTCTTCTGCGCGCCGGCATAGATCAGGCCGTAGCGGCGCACATCGACGGGGCCGGAAAGAATGTCCGACGACATATCCGCCACCAGCGGCACATTGCCCACATCAGGGGGCTGCTTGAACTGCACGCCGTGAATGGTTTCATTGGTGGCGATGTGCACGTACGAAGCGTTGGGGTCGAGCTTCCATGTCTCACGCGCCGACATGCGCAGATAGCTTTCAGACTTGCTGGTGGCCGCAACGTTCACGCGCACGTAGGGCGCCGCCTCGCTGGCGGCTTTTTCGCTCCAATGACCGGTGATGATGTAGTCGGCGCTGTCACCTTCGACCGCGAGGTTCATGGGAATCTGCGCGAAGTGCTGCGTAGCCCCGCCTTGCTCGAACAACACAGCATAGTCATCCGGGATGTCCATCAGCTCGCGCAGATTCGCTTCCACCTGCTGTGCCATGGCGATGAAGCGCTTGCCGCGATGGGACTGCTCCATTACCGAAGCGCCACTGCCGTTCCAGTCCAGCAGCTCGCGCTGCGCGCGTTCAAGCACCGACAAGGGCAATGCCGCCGGACCTGCACTGAAGTTCCAAACCCTGCTCACGCACCGCTTCCCGTCTTGTAATGATCGCCGCATTATGCCGCGACGCAGCAACAAAACGTCAATGCGCGTGCAACAACAACAGGAGTGCAATGCCTAAGGCCAGCACCGCTGCGGTGGCAATCAGCCACCACACTTCCCCACGCGGCCCGGCTGCATCTTCCGGCAAGGGGTTTGCGGGCTCAGGTGGAAGCACGATTTCCGGTTCGCGCTCCAGGCCCGGCGCATCGATCAGAAAGCGGTGCATGCCGATGCCAATCTGGTCGCCCGGAAGCAGCACCGTCTGCTGCGCGACGATGCCGTTGACCCGGGCTGGATAACGCCCATCGGCGGGCTGACTGGACTCCATGCGCAACTGACCATCACGCCAGAAAATCGTCAGCGTGGCCGTTTCGCCCTGCGGCAAGTCCAGCGGAACACGACCTTGCGACCCCAATTCCAGCCGATCGGCCAGCGGCAGTACCTGACCTGAGAGCGGCCCAGCCACGGCGCGAAGTGCCACGGTGCAACGCTCCTGCGCGGGCGTTTCGGGCGATGTGCGTCCGACAGGTGCTTCATCCGCACACAACAGCATGCGACAGTCGCCTACGCTAAGCATGTCCCCCGGATGCAGGATGGCACGCTCGCGCACCGGGCGCGCATTGACATAAATGCGATTGGCATCCGGCAGCACATCGAGCACCCAGCCACGTTTGTCTTGACTGATCTGCAGGTGATGCGCCGCAGCTTGGCCAGTCCCCAGCACCAGGTCGTTGCCGGAGTCACTGCCGATGCGCAACACCGGCTGGCTCCAGCGGAAATCCGCTCGGGTGGAATGGGGAAACTCGATGCGCATGAAATGATCAATTATATGACGGCGCGACTCT
Organism: Dyella acidisoli; assembly: GCF_030160295.1. Lineage (GTDB taxonomy): Bacteria > Pseudomonadota > Gammaproteobacteria > Xanthomonadales > Rhodanobacteraceae > Dyella_B > Dyella_B acidisoli. The sequence continues at coordinate 83,353 of NZ_BSOB01000050.1, read as the reverse complement.
ACCAGATGCATGAAAAATATCGACAGGATTTGCGTTTATCATGCCTAGTTAATCTGTTAGAGCAGCATCCATGCCCAGTATCGAAATCCGCCGTCCGCACCGTTTGTCCGCTGCCGAAGCACACGCCGTGATTGACCAGGTTGCCACGCGCATGCGTGAGAAGTTCCAGGTCCAGACACAATGGCAGAACGACAGCACGCTGAGCTTCGACCGCCCCGGCATCAACGGCAAGATCGCTATCGGCGGCGATGAAATCCAAGTGAGCGCGCAGCTGGGCATGCTGTTTTCCCCGCTCAAGGGCATGATTGAACAGGAGATCCGGCGCAAGCTGGACGAACATTTCTCCTGAGTGTTTGGATCTTAGGGATGCTCTGATCTATTCCACGTACCCGGCATGACGTCCAGAAGGCCCGCAGGGTGTGTTGCGTGGCGCAGGGCAGACTGGCCTGTTCAAGCCACGCGGCACAGCCTGCGAGCCTTCTGGAGGTCACCCCGCCATTAAATTCAACACGTTGGGGCCGCACTGTATGCGCGCAGCAGTTTGCCCCAGCGTCTCGACAGACAGCCAGTCTGCCTTCCCCGCTGCGACAAACTGCTGCGCGCATACAGTGCGGTGACGGGTGCGTGGAATAGATCAGAGCATCCCTCAGCCTAATTTCTTTGACCCGCCCCTGTTACGTGGCATAATGGATGGCTTACGCGGCCATGGTGGCCCGCGCACACCTCCCGGAACGCATGGCCAAAGACGACGTCATTGAAATGGATGGTACGGTCGTAGAGACCCTACCCAACACCATGTTTCGAGTGAAGCTGGAAAATGGCCATGTCGTGATTGCCCATATCTCCGGCCGCATGCGCAAGCATTACATTCGCATTCTCACTGGCGACAAGGTGAAGGTGGAAATGACCCCCTATGACCTTACCAAGGGCCGCATTACCTACCGCATGAAGTGAGCCTGACAAGTTTCCAAATAAAAAAGCCGCGCATCTGCGCGGCTTTTTTATTATGGCGACCGATCAACGTCAGGAGATCGTCGCCGGCACCGGTTCGGCCGCTTCGGTGTTCACCGCCAGCTGGCCTTCTTTAACGCTCAGGCTCACCTTGCCACCCTCGGCCAGCTTGCCAAACAGCAGCTCGTCGGCCAGCACTCGCTTGATCTTCTCCTGGATCACGCGTGCCATCGGGCGAGCTCCCATCTGCGGATCGAAACCGTGCTCGGCCAGCCAGCGGCGTGCATCGGCGTCGACGTCCAGCGACACGTGCTTCTCGCTGAGCTGCGATTCCAGTTCGATCAGGAACTTGTCGACCACCCGCAAGATGTGCTCGAAGTCCAGCGCGTTGAACTGGATGATCGCATCCAGGCGATTGCGGAACTCGGGGGTGAAGGTACGGCGGATCACTTCCATCGAATCCATGGTGTGGTTCTGCTTCACGAAGCCGATGCTGCGGCGCGAAGCCTGTTGCGCGCCGGCATTGGTGGTCATCACCACGATCACGTTTTTGAAGTTCGCCTCGCGACCATTGGTGTCGGTTAACACGCCGCGGTCCATCACCTGCAGCAGGATGTTGAACACATCCGGATGTGCCTTCTCGATTTCGTCCAGCAGCAGCACGGCATGCGGATGCTTGGTGACGGCCTCCGTCAGCAGGCCACCCTGATCGAAGCCGACGTAACCCGGAGGCGCACCCACAAGACGCGACACCGAATGCGCTTCCATGTACTCGGACATGTCGAAGCGGATCATCTCGATGCCAAGCTGCATGGCCAACTGCTTCGTGACCTCCGTCTTGCCCACGCCGGTGGGGCCGGCGAGCAGGAAGCAGCCGATCGGCTTGGAAGGATCGGCCAGACCCGAGCGCGCCATCTTGATCGATGCCGCCAGCGCTTCGATCGCCGGATCCTGCCCGAACACCACCATCTTGAGGTTGCGTTCCAGATTCTTCAGCACGTCGCGATCAGATGCCGACACTTGCTTGGCCGGGATACGCGCCATCTTGGCAACGATGTATTCGACTTCCGGCACGTCGACCTTGCCAGTGCGCTGTTCGATCGGCAGCAAGCGCTGGCGTGCGCCGGCCTCGTCGATCACATCAATGGCCTTATCGGGCAGCAGGCGATCGGGAATGTGCTTCACTGACAGATCCACTGCGGCCTTCAGCGCTTCCAGCGTGTAAGACACGTTGTGGTGTTCCTCGAAGCGCGACTTCAAACCCTTCAAGATCTCCAGGCTGTCGGCCACGCTGGGCTCGACCACGTCGATCTTCTGGAAGCGGCGCGCCAGCGCGCGATCTTTTTCGAAGATGCCGCGGAATTCCTGGAATGTCGTGGAACCAATGCAGCGCAACTCGCCCGAAGCAAGCATGGGCTTGATCAGGTTGCTGGCATCCATGGTGCCACCTGACGCAGAACCAGCGCCGATGATGGTGTGAATCTCGTCGATAAAGAGAATCGCGCCCGACTGCTTCTTCAGCTGACCGATGACGGCTTTCAGGCGCTTCTCGAAGTCGCCGCGATACTTGGTGCCAGCCACCAGCGCGCCTAAGTCCAGCGCCCAGATGGTCGCGTTTTCCAGCACCTCCGGTACTTCGCCGTCGACGATGCGCTTGGCCAGACCTTCGGCTAGCGCTGTCTTACCCACACCAGCCTCACCGACATAGAGCGGGTTGTTCTTGCGGCGACGGCATAGCACCTGGATGGTGCGTTCGATTTCGTCCTGGCGGCCGATTAGCGGATCGATCTTGCCTTCCAGTGCCAGTTCGTTGAGGTTGCTGGCGTATTCGCTGAGCGGATTGCCTTTGCCCTCGCTGCCTTCCTCGGCATCGCGCTCGCTGCCGGAGATGCCGCTGGAAGGCTCGTCGCCGATCTTGGCGATGCCGTGCGAGATGTAGTTGACCACGTCCAGGCGCGTGATTTCTTGCTGATGCAGGAAATACACCGCATGGGAGTCCTTTTCACCGAAGATCGCCACCAGCACGTTGGCGCCGGTGACTTCCTTACGGCCGGAAGACTGCACGTGGTACACCGCCCGCTGCAGCACGCGCTGGAAACCCAACGTGGGCTGCGTATCGCGTTCGTCACCGTGCGGCAGCACCGGCACGGTCTCGGCGATGATCTTTTCCAGCTCATGGGTCAGCCGCGGAAGGTCCGCGCCGCAGGCGCGCAGGGCGCCCAACGCCGACTGGTTTTCCGTGAGGGCGAGCAGCAAGTGCTCCACGGTCATGAACTCGTGGCGCTGTTCGCGGGCCTGCTTGTAGCACTGGCCGATGGTGACTTCGAGATCCTTGCTGAACATCCGGACCTACTCCACTAGCAATGTTGGGCGGCTTCACCGCGATAGATGCAAGATGGGGGCCAAAAAGACCTGATCAATATCTTCCGCACAAGAGCCGTCTTGACGAAAAGTTGAACAGATCCTCAAACCTTTTCCATCGTGCACAACAGAGGATGCTGGTTGGCACGTGAATACTCGTTCACCTGGGTGACCTTGGTTTCGGCCACTTCACGCGTGAACACCCCGCACACACCCTTACCGCGAGTGTGTACGTGCAACATGATCTGTACGGCTTTCTCCTGGTCCATGCCAAAGAACATACGCAGTACCTCAACTACGAAGTCCATCGGTGTGAAATCGTCGTTCAACAGCAACACCTGAAACAGCGGCGGTCGCGCCACCTCAGGTTTTGACACTTCTACTGTGAGCCCATGCCCACTGCCGTGTTCTTGATCGGATTCGTTCGCCATGCTCTGAAAAATGGATTCGGCCTGTTCGAGTTAAGTATACGCCTGGGGATTATTTTGCTACCCGGCGGGTGCGCTTGAGGTAATGGCACAATAACGCCATTTCCAGTCCCCCTCCCCAGGGTTCTTTGACCCGACGATGACAACACCCGATAACTCAAGCTGTGACGTGTGGCGTCCGCATGTGACAGTGGCCTGCGTTGTAACAGACCGCGACCGCTACCTGATGGTTGAAGAGGAGGTCAACGGCTGCGTGGCTTACAACCAGCCCGCAGGTCATCTGGACGACCTCGAGAGTCTGCAACAGGCGGCCGTGCGCGAGACACGTGAAGAAACCGGTTGGACAGTGTCACTGACCCATTTAATTGGCGTGCATCAGTGGCGCAGCAAGGAACACGGCCAGGTCATCGTGCGTTTCAGCTTTGCGGCCAAGCCCTTGAGCCACGATCCTCAGCAACCGCTCGACGCGGGAATTCGTCGCGCGCTGTGGCTGACACGCGCCGAAATCGCAGCGCTGGGCGACCGCCTGCGCAGCCCGATGGTGTTGATGAGCATCGACGAATGGCTCGCCGGTCAGCGACTACCGCTGTCGGTGGTCACCAGCCTGATGCCCGGCAGTGATGCGTCATGAAAGTGATGCTGGGCATTTCAGGTGGTGTCGATTCCTCCGTCGCTGCACTGTTGCTGCAACAAGCCGGCCACGAAGTGGAAGGCCTTTTCATGCAGAACTGGGAGGAAGACGACCGTAACGGCCCCTGCACCGCCGACCAGGACCGCAAGGATGCCGTCGCCGTCTGCGGCCGCCTGGGTATTCCTTTTCACGCCCGCAATTTCGCCGCCGAGTACTGGGATGGTGTATTCGAGCACTTCCTGGCCGAATACCGCGCGGGACGCACGCCCAACCCGGACGTGCTCTGCAATCGCGAAATCAAGTTCAAGACCTTCCTGGACGAAGCGCGCGCCTTGGGCGCAGAAAAGATCGCCACTGGCCACTACGCACGCGTGGACTGCCTGGACGGACGCTACCGACTGCTGCGCGCGGTCGACGCCGGCAAGGATCAAACCTACTTTCTGCATGCGCTGGGCCAGCAACAACTCGCCGCCACTTTGTTCCCGGTAGGCGAGATCGAGAAATCCCAGGTGCGCGACATGGCGCGCAAGGCGAACTTGCCCACGCACGCCAAGAAGGATTCCACCGGCATTTGCTTTATCGGCGAGCGCGATTTCCGTCAGTTTCTGACCCAATACATCCCTGCCTGTCCTGGCGAGATGCGCAGCCCGGACGGTCGTCTGATCGGCGAGCACCAGGGCGTCATGTATTACACGCTCGGGCAGCGCAATGGCCTGGGGATCGGTGGACGCCAAAATACCGGCGGCGAGCCCTGGTATGTGGTCGGCAAGGATGTCGCCCGCAACGTGCTGTACGTGGCCCAGGGCGGTGAGAACGAATGGTTGCAGTCCCGGCGGCTGCTCGCCGAAACACCTACCTGGGTGGCAGGTACGCCGTCGGCAAAGGAATTCCGCTGCACGGCCAAGACCCGTTACCGACAGCACGATCAGGCCTGCATGGTGTCAATACACCATAACGGTCTGGAAGTACGGTTCGACGAACCACAGCGAGCTGTCACGCCTGGCCAATCAGTGGTGTTCTACGCCGGTGAGGAATGCCTGGGCGGCGCGGTGATCGCAGCCACCGATGCCGCGTATGGCGGCCTTGCCCACCCAACTACAAAGGATATGACGCAGCGTGCTTAAAGCTTTCGCCATCAACGAGGAACGGGTGCTGGCGCTGGCCGGATTGTTCCAGGCTTCCGCCCTCGCCCACCAGCTCGCCAATGAGGGGCGCTGCGACGATCTCGCACTCGACGCCAGCTTGGCCAGCGTGTTCCGCATCGATGCACCGTCGGTGGTCGGGGTGTACGGCAACGTATCGGGCATTCGTCTGGGTCTGCGCACCCTGATCGGGCAACTTGACGAAAACGGCCGCGACATGGCGATCACCCGCATGGTGGTCACCGTGATGCGCCTCGAACGCAGCCTGGCCCATCGCAAAGACCTGCTGGATCAACTGCAGCAAGGCATCGTTTCTGCCAAGCGGCAGGTCGATCATTTCGGGCTGAATTCGCCGCAGGTTTACAGCCGCTTGGCTGAGCTGTATGCGACCACGCTCTCAACGCTGAGGCCACGCGTGATGGTCACTGGCAATCCGCAATGGTTGCAGCAACCCGCCCTGGTCGAACGGGTACGTGCAAGTCTGTTGGCCGCGGTGCGTTCGGCAGTGCTGTGGCGACAGATCGGTGGACGTCAGTGGCAACTGCTGCTGCATCGGCGGCAATGCACGATGTTGGCGCGCGGGTTGTTGACCGGTACAACTTTGTAGATTGGGGTGCGAACCCCAACATGGCACCGCGCACATGCATAGCAATGTTGGGGTTTGCACCCCAACCTGCAGCGCTGCGTCGAAAACGCAGCGTCAGAGCTTGCGACGCTGCACATCCGCCATGCAATCGGCCCGGCCTCGTTACATCGCATCAATAAGGTGCAAACCGGGGCGTTGTCTGGCCAGCTTGCGCAGCAATTCTGCAAAAGCCTGCAGATCGCCATGCCATGGCGACGCCTCGCGCCAATACAGCGCAATCTCCCGCCCTGGCGCCTCGCCCTTGATCTTCGCCAGCACAATATCCGGCATCGATGCCAAGCGATCATGCGCAAGCGCTGGCACCAACGCATGCCCACCACGTAGCGTCACCAGGGCAGCGAGACTCTCCAGGCTGACATCCTGCACATAGCCTTCGTCATCAGCATGGCTTTCCGCCATCAAGATCGCCTGGCTGGCATCGAGCTGATCCATCGAGATCGTGCGTTTGCCGGCCAAAGCGTGATCCGCGCGCAACAAGACTTCCCAGGGTTCGAAGAACAGCGGACACATCACGATGCCGCTCAGCGAAGACGCTGGCGGTGCAAGCACGGCATCTAATTCACCTTCATGCAATCGACGCAGCAACCCTCGCGGTTTACCTTCCGACAGACTCAAGCGCGCACCAGGAAAGTGCTGTGGGAACGGTTCGATCAGATGCGGCAACAGATAAGGCCCCAAAGTGGCCAACACACCCAGCCGCAGTTCACCGCCGAATGCAGTGTCACCGGCACGCGCTGCTTGCTGCAAATGTTCTGCAGCAAGCAATACCGCATCGATCTGCTCCAGCAGGCGTTGCCCGCCTGCCGTTGGCACGACGCGCCGCCCGCCGCGCTCGAACAATGGCGCACCGAGGGCCTGCTCCACTTTCTGAACCTGATGCGAGAGGCCCGACGCGCTGATGTGCATGGCACGCGCGGCGCTGTTGAAGCTGCCGTGGCGATGCACGGCCTGCACAAGAATCAGGTCACGCAAGGAAACTGCCGAGAGGTGGGTGGAGATCATCGTGTGGCCCTAAGTACGTCACGGCAAAGCATAAACGACGAAGCCCGGCACTTGGCCGGGCTTCGTATCTCTTCTTGGGAAAGAAGGGATCGTTCGCGGTTTACGCAGTGACCGTATCCGCCACTTCCTTGAAATCAGCGATCTGATCGAAGTTCATGTAGCGATAGATCTTCTCGCCATTCGCGTTGATCACACCGATGTCGGCCAGGTATTCCTCCTGGGTCGGGATGCGGCCGAGACGCGAGCAGATCGCGGCGAGTTCCGCCGAACCCAGGTACACGTTGGTGTTCTTGCCCAGGCGGTTCGGGAAGTTGCGGGTTGAGGTGGAGAACACCGTGGCACCTTCGCGCGCCTGCGCCTGGTTGCCCATGCACAGCGAGCAGCCCGGCATTTCCATGCGCGCACCGGCCGTGCCGAGTACACCGTAGTGACCTTCCTCAGTGAGCTGCTTCTGGTCCATCTTGGTCGGCGGAGCCACCCACAAACGCGTGGGAATGTCGCGCTTGCCTTCAAGCAGCTTGGACGCGGCGCGGAAGTGGCCGATGTTGGTCATGCACGAACCGATGAATACTTCGTCGATCTTCGCGCCGGCCACATCAGACAGCGTCTTGACGTCGTCCGGATCGTTCGGGCATGCCACGATCGGTTCATGGATGTCGTTGAGGTCGATCTCGATCACGGCGGCGTAGTCGGCATCCTTGTCGCCGTCGAGCAATTGTGGATTAGCCAGCCATGCTTCCATTGCCTTGATTCGGCGCTGCAGACTGCGAGCGTCCTGGTAGCCCTGCGCGATCATGTACTTCAGCAGCGTGATGTTGCTGTTCAAGTATTCGATGATCGGCTCCTTGTTGAGCTTCACCGTGCAGCCGGCGGCGGAACGCTCAGCGGACGCATCGGACAGCTCGAACGCCTGCTCCACCTTCAGATTCGGCAAGCCTTCGATTTCCAGAATGCGGCCGGAGAAGATGTTCTTCTTACCCTGCTTGGCGACCGTGAGCAGATTCTGCTTGATCGCATACAGCGGAATCGCATTGACCAGATCGCGCAGCGTGACACCCGGTTGCAGTTCGCCCTTGAAGCGCACCAGCACCGATTCGGGCATATCGAGCGGCATCACGCCCGTGGCAGCCGCGAAGGCCACCAGGCCGGAACCCGCCGGGAACGAAATACCGATCGGGAAGCGGGTGTGGCTGTCGCCGCCGGTGCCGACCGTATCGGGCAGCAGCATGCGATTGAGCCAGGAGTGGATCACGCCATCACCCGGACGGAGGCTGATACCGCCGCGGGTGGAAATGAAGGCCGGCAGATCATGGTGCGTCTTCACGTCCACGGGCTTTGGATAAGCGGCGGTGTGGCAGAACGACTGCATCACCAGGTCAGCGGAGAAACCAAGGCACGCCAGATCCTTCAGTTCGTCGCGCGTCATCGGGCCGGTGGTGTCCTGCGAACCCACGGAGGTCATCTTCGGCTCGCAATAGGTACCTGGACGCACGCCCTTGCCTTCTGGCAAACCGCAAGCACGGCCGACCATCTTCTGCGCCAGCGTGTAGCCCTTGCCGGTGTCGACCGGGCTCTGCGGCAGGCGGAACAGCGTGGACGGCGGCAGGCCCAGCGCTTCGCGCGCCTTGGCGGTGAGACCACGGCCGATGATCAGCGGAATGCGGCCACCGGCACGCACTTCATCGAACAGCACGTCGGACTTCACCTGGAATTCGGCGATCACCTGGCCGTTCTTCAGCGCCTTGCCTTCATAAGGGCGCAACTCGACCACATCGCCCATGTCCATGCTGGAAACATCCAGCTCGATCGGCAGCGCACCGGCATCTTCCATCGTGTTGTAGAAGATCGGGGCGATCTTGCTGCCCAGGCACACGCCGCCGAAGCGCTTGTTAGGAATGAAGGGAATGTCTTCGCCGGTCCACCACAGCACGGAGTTGGTCGCTGATTTGCGGCTGGAACCGGTACCGACCACGTCACCCACGTAGGCGACCAGGTGGCCCTTCTGCTTGAGATCCTGGATCAGCTGGATCGGGCCGCGCTTGCCGTCTTCTTCCGGCTGGAACGGTGCACCGTCGCGCTTGTTCTTCAACATGGCGAGCGCGTGCAGCGGGATGTCCGGACGCGTGGTGGCATCAGGTGCCGGCGAGAGATCGTCGGTGTTAGTTTCGCCCGGCACCTTGAACACGGTGATGGTGAGGCTCTCCGGCACCTGCGGCCGGCTGGTGAACCATTCGGCATCCGCCCAGCTCTGCAGCACGGACTTTGCGTTGGTGTTGCCCTTGTCCGCTTTCTCCTTCACGTCGTGGAAGGCGTCGAATATCAGCAGGGTTTTCTTCAGCGCTTCCGCCGCGATACCGCCCACTTGCGCATCGTCCAGCAGTTCGATCAACGGATGGATGTTGTAGCCGCCGAGCATGGTGCCCAGCAGTTCCGTCGCTTTCTCGCGGCTGATCAGCGAGCACTTCTCGGTGCCGAATGCCACGGCGGCGAGGTAGGACGCCTTGACCTTAGCCGCATCGTCCACACCGGCCGGCACACGGTTCGTGATCAGATCGACCAGGAAGGCCTCTTCGCCCGCGGGCGGGTTCTTCAACAGCTCGATCAGGTCGGCGGTTTGCTGGGCCGACAGCGGCAGAGGCGAAATGCCCAGCGCAGCGCGCTCGGCGACATGTTGACGATAGGCGTTGAGCATGCGATCGGATCCTGTTCGGGAGGCTACAAGTTGCAGTGAACCAGTCCCCTCTCCCCTCTGGGGAGAGGGCTAGGGTGAGGGGCCAATCTTGCGGATGGGCTTTGTGGCGCGAGGGAGAAGGAGCAAAAGCTTCAAAGCATTGATCAAGTTTTCGGCAAGCCCATCCCCTCACCCCAACCCTCTCCCCGGAGGGGAGAGGGAGCAGTGAACTCGCATATTTTGCCAGCCGCCCCCAAAGCCCAGCAACGAAAACCTGTTTCCGGCTGCGTTCGAAATCTTGCAATGTGATCGTGGCCAAATCGCTCGAAAGTGGCTTGCACGGTTACCGAATTGGCCCAAACTTTCGCGGCATCGCCAAGACGGAACGCAAGCCTCCTTGCAATTCCCCTAACGTCCGCTGTTCTAGCATTCCCCTGCTACGCCGCGTGCGTCCGCCAGTCTTCAAGCAACAGGAGCTACCCCATGCTGGACTCATTTGCCACCCGCGACACCCTCAAGGTCAACGGCAGCTCGTATCAGATCGCCAGCCTTACTAAGCTCGGCCAGCAGTTCGATCTGAAGCACCTGCCTTACTCGATGAAGATCCTGCTGGAGAACCTGTTGCGCCATGAGGACGGCGTCAACGTCACTAAAAAGGAAATCGAAGCGGTCGCCAAGTGGAATCCCAAGGCCGAGCCGGATACCGAAATCTCGTTCATGCCCGCACGCGTCGTGCTGCAGGATTTCACCGGCGTGCCTTGCGTCGTGGACCTCGCTGCGATGCGCGACGCGGTGGTGAAGCTTGGCGGTGACGCCAAGCAGATCAACCCGCTCGCACCCGCAGAATTGGTGATCGACCACTCCGTGCAGGTCGACGCCTACGGCTCACCTTCGGCGCTGGAGAAGAACGTCGAGATCGAGTTCGAGCGCAATCATGAGCGCTACTCGTTTCTGCGCTGGGGCCAGAAGGCGTTCAATAATTTCAAAGTGGTACCGCCGCGCACCGGCATCGTGCACCAGGTGAACCTGGAACACCTTGCCCGCGTGGTGTTCACTGGCCAGAAGGATGGCGCCGACTGGGCCTATCCCGACACTGTGTTCGGCACCGACTCGCACACCACCATGGTCAACGGTCTTGGCGTGCTGGGATGGGGCGTGGGCGGTATCGAAGCCGAAGCGGCGATGCTCGGGCAGCCATCTTCGATGCTGATCCCGCAAGTGGTCGGCTTCAAACTCATTGGCAGGTTGCCGGAAGGCGTGACCGCCACCGACCTCGTGCTTACCGTCACGCAGATGCTGCGCAAGCTTGGCGTGGTGGGTAAATTCGTGGAGTTTTTTGGCGAGGGTCTGAGACACCTGCCGCTCGCCGATCGCGCCACCATCGGCAACATGGCGCCGGAATACGGCGCAACCTGTGGCATCTTCCCGATCGACCAGGAAGCGCTCAACTACCTGCATCTGTCAGGTCGTAGCGAAGATCAGATCGCGCTGGTCAAAGCCTACGCACAGGCACAAGGTCTGTGGCATGACGAGAACACACCGCATGCACAGTTCTCCACCACATTGGAACTCAATCTCGCCGATGTGAAGCCATCGCTGGCTGGCCCCAAGCGTCCGCAGGATCGCGTGCTGCTCGAAGACGTAAAGAAGAGCTATCACGATAGCCTCGCCACACTCACCGCCAACCGCAAGAACGGCGGCGAAGTACGCGCTGAAGCGCGCCTTGCCGGCGAAGGCGGTGGCACCGCGGTGGGCCATGACGCCAGTGCGCTGGCGAAGGGGCCGCATGTATCGATGAATGGCGAAAACTTTCATCTACAGGATGGCGCAGTGGTGATCGCTGCGATTACCTCATGCACCAACACATCCAATCCAGCGGTGATGCTTGGCGCCGGCCTGCTCGCCAAGAAAGCCGCGGAGAAAGGCTTGAAAGCCAAGCCGTGGGTGAAAACCTCGCTCGCACCTGGCTCGCTGGTGGTCACCGATTACCTGGAAAAAACGGGCTTATTGAAGGAACTGGAAAAAGTCGGCTTCTATATCGTCGGCTACGGTTGCACCACCTGCATCGGTAACTCGGGTCCATTGCCCCAGGAAATCAGCAAGGGCATTGGCGAAGGCGATCTCGCCGTGGCGTCCGTACTTTCCGGTAACCGCAACTTCGAAGGTCGCGTGCATCCGGAAGTCAAAATGAACTACCTGGCCTCACCGCCGCTGGTGGTGGCTTATGCGTTGGCCGGTTCGCTGGATGTGAATCTGTCGAGCGATCCGCTCGGTACCGGCAGCGACGGCAAGCCGGTGTACCTCAAAGACATCTGGCCGAGCAACAAGGAAATCTCCGATGTGATCGCCGGTGCGATCAACCCTGGGATGTTCACCAAGAACTATGCCGATGTGTTCAAAGGCGACAGCCGCTGGAACAGCATCGCCTCGCCGGAAGGTTCGGTCTACAAGTGGAGCGAGTCTACTTACATCAAGAACCCGCCCTACTTCGAAGGCATGACGATGGAGACGGGCAAGATCGAAGACATTCACGGTGCGCGCGTGCTCGGCTTGTTCGGCGACTCGATCACTACTGATCACATCTCGCCCGCTGGCTCGATCAAGAAAGACAGCCCAGCCGGCCGCTTCCTGATCTCCAAAGGAGTGGAACCGAAGGATTTCAACTCCTACGGCTCCCGCCGCGGCAATGACGACGTGATGGTGCGCGGCACGTTCGCCAACATCCGCATCAAGAACCTCATGCTGGATGGCGTGGAAGGTGGTTACACCTTGTATGTGCCGGTTGGCGAACAGTTGGCCATCTACGATGCAGCCATGAAGTACAAGGCGGACAAAACACCGCTCATCGTGATTGCCGGCAAGGAATATGGCACCGGCTCCTCGCGCGACTGGGCCGCCAAGGGCACACTGCTGCTCGGCGTAAAAGCCGTGATTGCGGAAAGCTTCGAGCGCATCCATCGCTCCAACCTGGTTGGCATGGGAGTGCTGCCGCTGCAGTTCAAGGATGGCGAGAATGCCAAGTCCCTTGGCCTAACCGGCAAGGAGACGTTCGAGATCACTGGCTTGCAGGATGGCGAGGCGAAGGAAGCCAAGGTGGTGGCCAAGAGCGATAAGGGCGAGAAGACCTTTACCGTGAAGGTGCTGCTGCTTACGCCGAAGGAGCGCGAGTTCTTCCGGCACGGTGGCATCTTGCAATACGTGTTGCGACAACTTGCAGGTAAAAAAGCGGCCTGATCGGATAAGCCCCTCTCCCACCGGGAGAGGGGAGGCAGCGCAATATCTGCTCGCGTCAAATCTGCTGCGTCCACGTCGCGCTATAACAGCGCCAATCATGCCCTTCCCTGCGCCACGCAGTTTCCACTTTGTAGACGCCCAATTCCGAAGGAAACAACTTTCCACCGCTGGTCAGTGTGATGGTGAAACTGGCCACGTACCGCTCACCGCGCGGCTGCACATCCACCGGACCCAGCACGGCATGCAAGGTTTCGCTACGGAATTTCGCCGCCCGCAGCAAATTGCCGATGTCCTGTCGAGTCATCCCGCCGCCATTGCCGTCGAAATCATCGGTCAATGGGGCGACCACCGCAGAAGCGTCGACCTGCTCGGTAGCCTGGGCCACTTTGTCGATGGCTTGCCGGATCAGCACCTCGTCCGGCGCGCGGTGGCAGCCGGTTGCCATCACCACCAACAAGGCCAGAAACGCAAAACGGTACAGATATTTCATGGTCGATCGTCCGGCAGCTTTTCCCAAGGAGTGCTCGCTGCGACGCGGCTTGCCGCTGTACGCTAGCGTATGCTCCAATGCTTCGCCCGCATGATGCACGATGCGCGCGGCCACCACCAACGGTATGTATTTGAGGAGCTTGGGATCGAACATGAGTAATCAGCGTCCGTGGCTGAATAACTATCCGGATGGTGTTCCCGCAGAAATCGACATCAACCAGTACGCGTCGGTGGTGGCGGTATTGGAAGAGGCTTTTGACGGATACCGCGATCGCGACGCTTTCTCCAGCTTCGGCAAACGGCTGACCTACCGCGAAGTCGACACCCTGAGCCAGCAATTCGCCGCTTACCTCACCGGGGAGCTGAAGCTCACCAAGGGTGACCGCGTTGCGATCATGCTGCCGAACATCCTGCAGTATCCGATTGCCCTATTTGGCGCGCTTCGCGCCGGCATGGTGGTGGTAAACACCAACCCCATGTACACGGCACGCGAACTCAAGCATCAGCTGGAAGATTCGGGCGCCGTGGCGATCGTGGTGCTGGACAACTTCGCGGCCACCTTGCAGCAAGTCGTTGCAGAAACGCACGTCAAGCACATCGTAACCACTGGCATCGGCGATCTGCTCGGTCCCAAGGGCGTGCTGATCAATTTTGTGCTCAAGCACGTGAAGAAGATGGTGCCACCGTACTCGCTGCCACACGCGGTACGGTTCAAGGATGCGTTGGCCGCTGGCGCAAAGCACGAGGCGCCGAAGCCCTCCGTCACGCATGACGACATCGCATTCCTGCAGTACACCGGCGGCACCACGGGCGTGGCCAAGGGCGCCATGCTCACCCATGGCAACATGGTGGCGAACATGATGCAGGCTGGCGCTTGGATCGGTGCCAATCTCACGAAAGAACGCGAGATCGTGATCACCGCGCTGCCGCTGTACCACATCTTTTCGCTTACCGCGAACGGCCTGGTGTTCTTGCGCCTGGGTGGCTTGAACATTCTCATCACCAATCCGCGCGACATGCCCGCCTTCGTGAAGGAACTGCGCAATTCGCACTTCTCGGTGATTACCGGCGTCAACACGTTGTTCAACGGACTGCTCAATACGCCTGGTTTTGAAAGTGTCGATTTTTCCAATCTGCACTTGAGCCTGGGCGGTGGCATGGCGGTACAGCGCGCCGTGGCCGAGCGCTGGAAGAAAGTCACCGGCTGCACGTTGGCCGAAGCTTACGGACTTACTGAAACATCACCGGCAGCCTGCATCAATCCGCTGGACCTGAAGGAATACAACGGCTCCATCGGTCTGCCGATTTCATCCACTGACGTGGCGATCTGGTCCGAAGACAACCAACCACTGCCTATTGGCGAAGTGGGCGAGCTGATGGTGCACGGCCCGCAAGTCATGAAAGGCTATTGGAAGCGCCCCGACGAAACCGCCAAGGTGCTCACCGACGACCGCTGGTTGCACACCGGCGACATCGCCAAGATGGATGCGAACGGCTACGTGTACATCGTCGACCGCAAGAAGGACATGATCCTTGTGTCGGGCTTCAACGTGTATCCGAACGAGATCGAGGATACGGTGATGAAGCACCCCGGCGTAGCCGAGGTCGCCGCCATCGGCGTGCCCGACGAACATTCGGGCGAGGCAGTGAAGCTGTTCGTGGTGCGCAAGGACCCAAGCCTCACGGTGGATCAGCTCAAGGAGTTCTGCCGCGAAAACTTCACCGGCTACAAGCGTCCGAAGATCATCGAGTTCCGGGACGCGCTGCCCAAGAGCAACGTGGGCAAGATTCTGCGGCGTGAATTGCGCGATGAAAAGAAACAGCCCGCGGTAGCGGGCTGAGTGTTCACAAATCGGGAGTCGTAAATCGTAAAAGGCGAGAAGTCCCGTTTTTTACGGTTTACGATTCCTGCCTATTGGTCGTGCCACATCTCCAGAATGTCGGCATAGCCACCAAGCAGATTCCACAGCGGCACCTGCTTATCTTCGGGAATACGCGTGTAGGCAAAACCGATATGCCGTTCTGACACGCGCGCCACCTTCGCTTCCAGGTGAATGTGCAGATCATCACCGAAGATCATATCCAGCACCCAGCTCTCGCCCGCGTTGCCGAACCATTCGTTCGGGCGCAATACCAGAGCGCCCGTCGCTGAAATATCAATCAGGTCGGTCGGGTGCGATTCGTCACCATGGCTCATCAGGACCGTGGTCTTGATGCGCATCCGCGCAGGGCGCAGATGGTCCTTGCCTGAACCGTCCATGGCATCGTCACGTTTTGTGTTCATGCTTTTTAGCTCCCTACCCGCTCAACGCCGTCGATGCGACGCCCAGATCCGACTTGCGCTGCAATGAAACCCGCACTTTCGGTGGCTCCTCCGTCACTCGTCGGCACCAGCGTATTCCTGCTGGCGTCCCCAGATGTGCGCATATGATGAAGCAAGCCACATGCCACTGCTACAGCTACGTTTCAGTGCGCGATAGTGTCTGTTTCCAGCACCCGCTGACTCGCGGCGGACACAAAGGGTCACATGCTGCCGTAGCTCGAACAATGGCGAATCAGGCCACTCTTCGGTGCCTACAGGCGCATTTTTGCTGTCCGGCGCTGCCGCAGGCATTTTCTTGACAACCCGCTACCGCAGCTGAAGCGTTCGCTGGACATGCCGCAACAGTGCCGTTAATCTGTAACTCGCGCGTGGGGCCATGCATGGATGGTCGCCGGGAACCCCGGTTGGAATGGTCTTCACCCGATGTACTCAGCCGACCTTTTACGAATCGCGGGCGACGCCAGCGGCGTCACGCCGGTTTTTGCCTGATCGTATCTTCACCGACCCGGCACCCGGCGGCCGTCAGCCTGACACGAACCACGCATGTGGATTCATCAGGGCCAGCAATTGCGGGAAACCGCACGCTCGGCTGGGCACCGTACAGTGGCTTTATCGGAATGACCTCAAGAAACCGGGCATTCCAGGCATGAACCCTTAATCTTCTGCGTACCGGAAAAAAGGGTTCTGAGTCGTCAACAGAACGAATGCCAGCCCATATCGGGCGGGCCAATGACATGCATTGATGAGCACTGAGCCAACCGAGTCTCAGCCAATAGAAGCAACGCAAAATGCGTTCGCCGGGGTACCGCAGCAGCAGGAAATGCCGCTGGCAGTCGTGCGCGGCGAACCGATTCTGCAGATGCCGCAGGATCTGTACATTCCACCGGATGCATTGGAAGTCATCCTGGAGGCATTCGAAGGGCCGCTGGATCTTCTGCTGTACCTGATTCGCCGGCAGAACCTGGACATTCTCGATATTCCGATCGCCGAGATCACCCGGCAGTACATGGAATACATCGATATGATGCGCGACGTGATGCGCCTGGAGTTGGCTGCCGAATACCTTTTGATGGCAGCGATTCTGGCCGAAATCAAATCGCGACTGTTGTTGCCGCGGCCGCCATCGGAAGAAGGGGTAGAGGAAGACCCCCGCGCCGAACTGGTGCGCCGCTTGCAAGAGTACGAGCGCTTCAAGAAAGCGGCCGAAGACATCGACACCCTGCCTCGCCTGGAACGCGACACCGTGGTGGCACAGGCCGATACGGGCGAGCGCAACGTGATCAAGTTGCCGCCGCCGCTGGATCTGAAGGAAATGCTGCTGGCCCTGAAGGACGTGATGCATCGGGCCGAATTGTTTGGGCACCACGCCATCAAGCGCGAGGCGCTGAGTGTGCGCCAGCGCATGGGCGAGTTGCTCAGCCGGCTCGACGACACCCAGTTCCACCGCTTTGAGTCGCTGTTTGATGTGAGCGAAGGAAGGCTGGGCGTGGTGGTCACCTTCCTTGCCATGCTGGAGCTGGCCAAGGAATTTCTGATCAGCATCGTGCAGGAAGAAGCGTTGGCGCCGATTTACGTGAAGGCCAATGTCGCCCCGGCTGGCGAAGCCGCCGTGGTGGAGGACTTCGGTGGCGACGACGTGTTCGAAGAACCGAGTGCCGCTTCCGGCGGCGAATGACACGCAGCCCTACAAGAAACGCAACCGCTATGGATACCCGATCCTAAGGCCATGCAGATCGAGCAACTCAAACCGATTATCGAAGCCGCCCTGATGGCCGCCAGCCAGCCGTTGACCGTAGCGCAGCTGGGTGAGCTGTTCGTGGAGGAAGACGAGGTCGACCGCGCGCAGATCGCCATGGCACTCGAAGCCCTGGCTGAAGATTGCCAAGGCCGCGGCGTAGAGCTGAAAGAAGTCGCTTCCGGCTTTCGCTATCAGGTGCGTCAGGACGTGCACCCGTGGATCTCACGCATGTGGACGGAAAAACCCAGCCGTTACTCGCGCGCGCTGTTGGAAACGCTGGCACTGATCGCCTACCGGCAGCCGATCACCCGCCCGGAAATCGAACAGATCCGCGGCGTGGTGGTGTCCTCCAACATCATCAAGACGCTGGAGGAACGCGAATGGATTCGCATCGTCGGCCATCGCGACGTACCTGGCAAACCTGCGCTGTTCGGCACCACCCGCGCCTTTCTCGATTACTTCAATTTGAAATCGCTGGATGAGCTGCCGCCGCTCTCCGAAATCCGCGACATGGAAGATCCGCAGCTACGGCTGGACGACGATTCCTTCCCGCCCAAGCCGATACGTAACCTGCCCATTGATCCAGACGCAGAAGAAATCGACGGCGAAACACCCAGTGACGAAGCACTGACCAAAGAAGAAGAAGAAGAAACCATCAGCACAGAACACGGCGAGCCGCATGCCAGCGAAGAAACCACAGACGCGGCACCTGCTGAAACGCACATTCACGAATCACCTTCGGACGAAGGCCAGGAAAGTTCTGAGCCATCGCCCCATTCGCAACACGCTGCACCCGAGCACGACGAGCCCACGAATGAAGTGAGCGCTGCCGTCGAAACCCATTCCACCACTGCCGACGAGGCAGCGAACCCAGCGGATGCCGATCACGGCACCGCCGAGCAAGACACCGAGGAGTACCGCGCATGAATGCGCCGCAAAAATCCGTATTGAGCCTCAAGCGCGCCGCACCGGCCGAAAACGCACCGCAGATCGAAGAGCGCTTGCACAAAGTACTCGCTAACGCCGGGCTTGGCTCGCGCCGCATGCTGGAGCAACGCATCCAGGCCGGTGAGGTCGAGTTGAACGGCAGCCCCGCCACCATCGGTGCAAGCGTCCATGCAGGCGATCGCGTCGTGATCGACGGCAAGCAATTCGTCGTCGCCACCGACAACCGCGACGATGCTGAAGTACTGGTCTACCACAAGCCCGAGGGTGTGGTGACCACGCGCGAAGATCCCGAAGGCCGTCCCACCGTGTTCGAACAGCTGCCGCGATTGAAAGGCGCGCGCTGGGTCGCTGTGGGTCGCCTGGACATCAACACCACCGGCCTGCTGCTGCTTACCACCGACGGCGACCTCGCCAATGCGCTGATGCATCCGCGTAGCGGCCTGGAACGCGAATACCTGTGCCGCGTGCATGGCGAAGTTCCCGATGAAGTCATCGAGAAACTCAAGGCCGGCGTAGAACTGGAAGACGGCCCTGCCCGCTTCGACGAGATCGCCATCATCAGCCGCGGCGGCAGCCATAGCTGGTTCCGTGTGGTAATCCGCGAAGGACGCAACCGCGAAGTACGCCGCCTGTGGGATTCGCAAGGCTTCCTTGTCAGCCGCCTCAAGCGTATCCGTTACGGCGCCACCGAACTGCCGCGCATGCTGCGCCGTGGCGATTGCGAAACACTGAACGAAGAAGCAGTAAAGGAACTGCGCAAGAGCGCCGGCCTCGGCGCTCCGCAACCAGTGCTGACGCTGAGCCCGGTGCTGCACCAGCGCCGCGCTCCGCGCAACGTCGTGGAATATCGTCCCGAAAAAGGTGGCGGGGCTAATTGGAGCGGCGGCTATCACGACGAAGCACGCGAACTGCGCGCCTTTGACCGCATTCGCGAAGAAGCCCCCGCGTATGGCAAGCAGCGCCGCCGCGCAAATCCGAATCGCGAAGTGAACGGCAATGTGGCCACACCCGAGCGCCAGAAGAAGAAGGTCCACAACAAGAAGAAGCGCGGTATCGGTCCCGGCCAGGAACTGCCTCCCGCACGCACCTGGTTCGCAGGTGAAAACCGCGAAGGCGGGCGCGCTCATGGCGGTGGCCAACAACAGCAAGCACGCGGCAATCGTCGCGGAGGCGGTTCCGGCGGCACGAACCCTTACGGCGGATTCAATGCCGGCGGCGGCGGCGGTAGTGGTGGCGGCAACGCCAATCGCAACAACCGCGGCGGCAACCGTCCAGGTCCAGGTGGTCGTCCGCAACGCGGTAACCGACCGCATGGTGGTGGTGGCGGCGGTCGTTCCGGTAATCGCTGAACTATCGCGTGATCCGCATCTATCACAACAGCCGCTGCTCAAAATCGCGCAGCGCGCTCGCTTTAGTGGAGCAGACTGGGAAGCCGTTCGAGGTAGTCCACTATCTCGAAACGCCACCCACCGCCACTGAGCTGAAAACGCTGCTGTCGCAGCTCGGCATCACGGCGCGGCAATTGCTGCGTGCTGGTGAGGATGAATATCGCGAGCTTGGGCTTGATGATTCATCGCTAAGCGAAGAGGCGCTGATTGCGGCTATGGTGGAGCATCCGCGTCTGATAGAGCGGCCTATCGTAGTCGCCAACGGAAAGGCCGTAATCGCTCGCCCTCCGGAAAAAGTGCTGGATATCCTCTAAAGTCCGTAAGTCAGAGGTGCAAACCCCAACATCGCCATGTTTGTGGCCTTCGTGTTGGGGTTTGCACCCCAACTTACGCCTGCACGAGCGAACGATACGCGCTGGGCGTCATCCCCACCGTCGCCTTGAACTGGCGCGCAAACGCACTCTGATCGACGAAACCGCACGCAATGCCGATCGAGGCCACGCTATCGTCGGTGTGCAGCATGCGCATGGCAGCCTCGATGCGTAGCTTGATCAGTACCTGCTGTGGAGTGAGCTGGAATACGCGACGGAAATGGCGCTCGAATTGCGCAACGGAAAGTTCCGCCAGCTCGGCCAGCATCGGTATGCGGATGGCGTCGCCATAGTGATCCTGCATATAAGTCAGCACGCGCTTCAGTCGATCGTAGACGGGATGACGCCCATCCGGCAGCCCAAGATCACGTGAAATGCCGATCACGCCGCCAATCTTGCCGCGTATCAGCAATGGACGTTTACAGGTGAGACACCATCCCGACGCGCGGTTGGCGAACATGTGCACTTCCAGCTGATTTTCGATCACCTCTCCCATCAACACACGTTGATCCTGCGCCGCGTAGGAACCGCCCATCGCGCTTGGGAAAAGCTCGGTCACGTCTTTGCCAATCACTTCGTTGCGCTGTTTCAAACCAAGACGGCGCACCAAAGTGAGATTGGCATGTGTGTATCGCCCTTCCGTGTCTTTCACAAAAAACACGACATCCGGCAGAACGTCGAACAAGGGCTCCAGCTCATCGGCAGAAATCTTCATGGTGACAAGAAGCAAGCTAGCAAGTGGATGATAACGCTGCGGACCTTCACATCATCGTCCGGTGCTGCATCTTAAGCAGTTTTCTGCACATTCGTGCAAGTGCCCCTGCATTTAGCTGCTGCGAAGCAGCAAGCACATTGTGCAGAATTCCGCACTCAATACTCCTAAACCTTTCTAGACATTGATGCATTTTCACCGCGCAGCAAGCTTGTGCCGAAATATGCATTTGTCGTGCCTCAAATATTCAAGACGCGCCGTATCCGCTTGCACATGCTTACGCCAGCTTGCAGCAAGTCATTCGTACGCAATGCAGGCGGCTATCCGCAACTCGAGGCAATCACAAACCTGCGCGTCCCCAATCTCTCAACTTTGCCGCCACAGTGTTCGGTTGCCGAGCACGACGACCTTCAGCATGCGCTATTCGTTTTGACGCGTCTCCCCAGGACGCGAAGTGGCAGTGAGCACAGGGATGTGCTCGTTTTTGGATTTGCACCAAACATCAGGGATCGACAGGTGTCAGCGGCAGCAAACGCGAATCTTCGAACGCCGCAATGCGATGCCCTATCACGGCCAGATAAGCTTCATGCGAAGTGAAAGCCATGAAGGATGCAACGCTTTGCTGGCGCACCAGCATAGCCATATCCCATCGTTCGTTTGGCGGACCGATCAGAAAATCACGGCCATGACCAAGAAACAACACGTCACCTCCACTCTCACGCAAGTACGGCAACGTGTGCTCGATGTAACGTTGAAAGGCTTCCTCACTGCTGATGGCGTTGGGCGGTGCTAAACCCGGCGTCGCCGAATAATCGGCCAACGTATGAAAACGCAGCAGATTGAGCATTACGACGCTGCCTTGCAGCGTCTGGCCATGAAGGCACGCCCTGCTTCCCAGGTTGGTTCCAAGTAGTTCGTCATGGGCGTGTCCGTTTAATCGGCGAACGCCAGGTGCGTGGCGTAATCGCGCACATCGACGGGCCACTGGGCGATCAGCTCGCCAAACTTCGTGCGATCGTTAGCGAACAAAGCGCGCGTGGCTTCTTCGAAACCGGGCATGTTACCGGCCATGGCTGACATGAAGTGATACGCACGCTCTTGCGCCGCGCGAGCTCTGTCGCCTTCGCCATGGGCGCGACGTGCTTCCTCCACCAGCTTGCGCAGCGTGACGGATGCGCCGCCCGACTGGGATTCCAACCATGTCCAATGTCGCGGCAACAAGGTCACTTCGCGCGCTACTACACCCAGCTTGGGACGGCCGCGACCGCGTGGCGCTTCAGGTTCTACCTCTGCGGTGCCCTGACAAGCGGAAACGGGGCGATAGCGGGCAACGACATCGTCATCAGTTCCACGCGTGTCGAAATCGATTGAACGGCCTGTGCTGTCATCGAAGATCAGAACCGGCCTGGAACCACCACGCTCGGCGGCGAGCTTCACCGCCAAGGCGACAACGTGTGGGGCGCCAGAGGCCAGGCGCCGATGGCCTTGGAAGCTTGTATAGCTGATAGGTGGCAGCGTATCGGTCATGAGGCAGACTCCTGTCGGGCACCAAATAATACCCGGGTAATATTTTACCAACAATATCACCCGGATAAAATAATTTTCATGTCCCAATAAAAAAGCCGCCCACAAGGGGCGGCTTTTCTCGAATGGCTGGCGGACTCAGATCCGGCTTTGCGTGGCTGGATCCCCAACCTTCGCACCCGCATCGCCACGCGGCGGCGGCGGTGGCACCGACTGCCCCATGGATGAGGTCTTGGACCAATCCGCCGGCGGACCCGGCACGCGGCCGGACATGATGTCGTCGATCTGGCGCGCATCGATGGTTTCATACTGCAGCAAGGCATCGGCCATGACGTGCAGCTTGTCGATGTTCTCAGTGAGCAACTGCTTGCTGCGACCGTACGCGCGGTCGAGGATCTCGCGCACCACTTCGTCGATCTTGCGCGCGGTCTCGTTCGAAACGTTCTTGTGCTGGGTGACTGAACGACCCAAGAAAACTTCGTCCTCTTCCTCGCCGTAGGTTACTGGGCCGAGTTCATTCGACAGGCCCCACTTGGTAACCATGTTGCGAGCCATCTTGGTAGCGCGCTCGATATCGTTGGATGCGCCAGTGGTGACCTTGTCGTTACCGAAGATCAGCTCTTCGGCTACACGGCCGCCGTACAGCGAGCAAAGCTGCGATTCGATTGCGGTCTTGTTCATGCTGTACTTGTCGCCTTCCGGCAAGTACATGGTGACACCCAGCGCACGGCCGCGCGGAATGATCGTAACCTTGTAGACCGGATCGTGCTCCGGCACCAGGCGACCAACGATAGCGTGACCGGCTTCGTGATAGGCGGTGAGCTTTTTCTCGTCCTCGCTCATTGCCATCGAACGGCGCTCGGTACCCATTAGAATCTTGTCGCGCGCCTTGTCCATGTGAGTCATGCGGACTTCGCGAGCGTTCTCGCGTGCTGCGAACAATGCTGCCTCGTTGACGAGGTTCGCCAGATCCGCACCCGAGAAACCCGGTGTACCGCGCGCGATGACCATCGCGTCCACGTCGCTGGCGATCGGTACCTTGCGCAGGTGCACTTTGAGGATCTGCTCGCGACCCTTCACGTCTGGCAGGCCCACCACTACCTGGCGGTCAAAGCGACCTGGACGCAGCAGCGCCGGATCGAGCACGTCAGGACGGTTGGTGGCAGCAATGACGATGATGCCTTCGGTACCTTCGAAACCATCCATTTCCACCAGCAACTGATTGAGCGTCTGTTCGCGCTCATCGTGACCACCGCCAAGACCCGCACCACGGTGACGGCCCACGGCATCGATTTCGTCGATGAAGATGATGCACGGTGCGTGCTTCTTGGCTTGGTCGAACATGTCACGTACGCGCGAAGCGCCCACGCCGACGAACATTTCGACGAAGTCAGAACCGGAGATCGAGAAGAACGGTACCTTGGCTTCGCCCGCGATGGCCTTGGCGAGCAAGGTTTTACCGGTGCCTGGCGGGCCAACCATCAGCACGCCGCGCGGAATCTTGCCGCCGAGGCGCTGGAACTTGCCCGGATCGCGCAAGAATTCCACCAGCTCGCCCACTTCTTCCTTGGCTTCGTCGCAACCTGCGACGTCGCTGAAGTTGACCTTGACCTGGTCTTCACCTTGCAGCTTCGCACGCGAACGACCAAAGCTCATCGCACCGCGGCCACCGCCGCCCTGCTGCATCTGGCGCATGAACCAGATGAACACGCCGACGATCAGGATCACCGGTAGCCAGTTCACCAACAGGCCGATCAGCGAGAACCCGGTGCCGGAATCCTGCGTGACGGTGACGTTCTTATCCTGCATCTGCTTGACCACCGAATTGGTGGAGAAGCCGAGTACTGGCGCGACGGTGCGGTAGTTGCTGCCGTCCTTCAGTTTGCCGGTTAAGGTGGCGGGATTTTCGGCGCTGATGTTGGCCGTGGCGACATTACCGCTGTCCACACTCTGTACGAAGCTGCTATAGGGCAGATCCGAAGAGGCGCCACCGTGCGGATTGAAGCTCTGGAACACAGTGATCAGAACCACCGCGATCACCAGCCAGAGCAACAGAGTTTTCCATGTTTCGTTCATGCGCGGGTCTCGCCAGTTTGCCGGCCAGCCGGTCGATAGCCGGTGGCCAGCGCATATACCTCACGCGAACGCGCGCGGGAGGCCTTGGGTTTACGCATACTTACGCGCGAGAACTCGGCGCGCAAGGTGCGCAAGTAATCATCGAAGCCTGTTCCCTGGAATAGCTTGATTAGAAACGCTCCGCCCGGTTTGAGCCAGTGCCTGCCGAAATCAAGCGCCAGTTCCGCCAGATCCATTGCCCGGATCTGATCGGCCAGTGCTACACCACTCATATTGGGGGCCATGTCCGACAGCACAAGATCGACCTTTTGGCCATCCAAGCGTGCTTCCAGTGCACGCAGAACAGTTTCTTCACGGAAGTCGCCTTGCAGGAAATCCACGCCGGCAATTCCCTGCATCGGCAGGATGTCCAGCGCCACCACAGTACCACTATCACCCAGGCGCTGCCGGACGAACTGCGACCAGCCGCCGGGCGCCGCGCCCAGGTCGACTACGCGCATGCCAGGCTTCAGCAGATGATCGCGGTCGACCAGCTCTTCCAGCTTGAACACCGCGCGCGAACGCAGGCCCTCGGCTTGGGCCTTTTTGACATAGACGTCATCGAAATGCTCCCGCAGCCAGCGGGAACTGCTCTTGCTGCGAGGCATGGGTCGGCTATTGGACCGGGAACAGGGGATGGACATGATACCCTTTACGATTATCCAGCTGTAACTCTGAGACTGAATACATGCCCATTTCTCCCTCGCAGCGACGCTACTTGCGAAGCCTCGCACACGACCTCCATCCGGTGATTCTGCTCGGCGCCAAAGGCGCCACCGAGGCGGTGGTGAAGGAGCTGGATCTGGCGCTCTCACATCACGAACTCGTGAAAGTGAAGCTGTCCGGTGGTGACAAAGAGCAGCGCGAGGAGCAGATCCAGGTGCTGATCGACGGCACTAAAGCGGAGAACGTCCAGGAGATCGGCCACATCGTGGTGCTCTTTCGCCGCAATGAGGACGATCCGCGGCTTGCCCTGCCGCGTTGAGGACGCAGTCATGGATCTCTCTCTGGACCGCCACGGGGATTACCTATTCGTCCGCCGCGTCACTGAGCGCGCTATCACCGTGGTCGACCGCGAATTGACCGAGAGTTTTCTGCTTTCGCCCCAGCGTGCGGTAGAACAGTGGCCAGTCAACAATGCCCAGGCCTTGAGTGATGACCATGTCGAGTCAGTGCTCGAACTAAAGCCCGAAGTCGTGCTGCTTGGCACCGGCACTCGTCAACAGTTTCCGCCGGCTGCGTTCATGGCGGGTTTTCTGCGCAAGGGTGTGGGGATTGAGGTGATGGACAACGCCGCCGCTGCGCGTACCTACGATCTGCTCGCCAGTGAAGGGCGGCGCGTGGTCGCGGCATTCATTCTTCCGGCCGCTTGAGCTTCCCTCTCCCGTCCACGGAGAAGGAACAACGACTCAACGCGACGGCAGATAATCGAGCGGATCCACAGGATTGCCGTCTTTGCGGATCTGGAACTGCAATTCATCGCGCGAACTGCCGCTCGAGCCCATCTCAGCAATCTGCTGCCCCGCCTTCACCTGCTGCCCTTCGGTGACCAGCCGCTTGCGGTTGTGACCATACGCGGAGAGGAAGCTGTCGTTGTGTTTGATGATGATCAGCTCGCCGTAACCCACCAAGCCATTACCGCTGTACACCACCGTGCCGTCAGCGGCGGCAACCACGGAATCGCCTTCTTTGCCTGCGATGTCGATGCCTGGAATCGCCGCGCTGGACTGAAAGCGTCCGATGATCTGGCCGGACGCCGGCCAACGCCATTTCACGCCGCCCGCGCTGCGCGTGCCCCCGCTTGTCCTTGCCACGACCGGTGGCGCCGGCGCTACCACTGCTGCTGGCGGTGGATTACTGGGAGCAGCGGCGGCTGGCGCCACCGTGTTATGCAGCGCTGGCGCAGGATGCACGGCCGCCACGGAAACGGGGGCCACAGAGCTTGCGTGTGCGGGTGATGGTGCTGACTGTGACCTCTCCGGCGCAGGTGTGGCTTCGACCGTCTGGAACACCGGCGCTGTGGTTGTCGGCGGTGGCGGGACAGAAGACGAAGGTGCCTTAGCGACGGCAACCGCTGGCGACGCGTGTGCAGCAAGCGGCTCGGCACCTGCACCACGTCCCGGCAGCTTCAACACCTGCCCGGGCCAAATCGTGTACGGCTGTGCGATGCCATTCAACCTGGCCACTTCGCGAAAATCGGTGCCGTTACGGAATGCGATGGAGTAAAGCGTGTCGCCTTTGGTCACCGTGTACGTGCCGGGCTGCTGCATCGGCATCGGGCGCGGGGTGACTACCGGCGCATTCGCTGGCGGCTGCACCACCACCGTGCTGCAGCCGGTCATGAGTAACGCTATAGCGGCAAGTGCGGACCATCGCTTCCATTCATTCATGCGTGCCAGCATAACGAGGTCGCGCGGAGTTTTCATGCGATCGAAACGGAACCATCGCCGCCCGTTAATGCTTCAGCACCCACCACCCGGCAAGGCCCGCTAATACGATAAGCGCCGCCCAGCCAATCCACTCGATGTGCTTATGCAGAATGCGCTCCGCGCGTTCGCCAAACAGGCGGATCAGCAAAGCCAGCACCCAAACACGCTTTCCGCGCCCAAGCAGAATGCAAACCAAGAACGGAATCACCGGGACGCCGACGATGCCCGATGCCCAGGTGACGAACTTCATCGGCACCACCGGCTGCAGCGCGGCGAGCATCAATACCAGCAAGAGTTCCAGCCAATGCTGGTTCATCTGCGCGCGCAGGCTTTCCACGCCACGCTCGATCGAGTCGTACAGATGGAGGGATTGCAGCAGTGGCGTAAGCGCATGGAAAGCCCAATGCCCCAACGCGTACCCCACCAACGAACCCAGCAGCGAGAAGAGCAGGCTGAGGTTGGCGTAGAAAAACGCCCGATGCCGTTTGCCCAGCATCATCGGCGCCAGCATCACTTCCGGCATGATTGGGAAGATAAAGGCTTCCACAAAACTCAGGCCGCACAGGTAATACACCGCCCGACGGTCGCGCGCCCAAACCAGAACGCGCGCATAAAGCTTTCCAAAGAGCCGCATCAGCCGATACCACCCAGCAAAGGTACGAAACTCACCGCTGCTAGTTCTTCCTGCATGAAATCGCCTTTTCCATCGCCGCGCATGCGGATCAAGGTTTGACTGCTGGGAGACCCGACCGGTGCAACCAGCACACCGTCGGGAGCCAACTGATCGAGAATCTGAGAGGGAATGGCATCACCCGCCGCAGTGAGGATGATCGCATCGAACGGAGCCTCGACGGGCCAACCGAGCTTGCCGTCATCGTGGCGAGAGCGGATGTTTTCGAGACCGAGCTGACGGAAGCGACGCCGCGCCTGGCGCAGCAATTCCTCGATGCGCTCCACCGTGTAAAGCTGCGGCACCAGTTGCGCCAGCACCACGGCCTGATAGCCGGAGCCCGTGCCGATTTCCAGCACTTTTTGTGGCCGGCCCGATTTGAGATCGAAAGGTTCGAGCAACGCTTCCGTCATGCGCGCAACCACCCACGGCTGCGAGATGGTTTGCCCGTGGCCGATTGGCAGTGCAGTGTTCTCGTAAGCGCGCGAATGCAACGCCTGATCGATGAAGTGGTGACGCGGCAGATTACGCATCACATCGAGCACGCGCTGGTCGCGAATACCCTCTTCCTTCAATTTTGCGATGAGCCGGTCGCGTGCGCGCTGCGAGGTCATGCCCTCGCCTTTCAAAGCAGATGGCGGCAACGGATGAATCATGCAGCCTTACCGTTTTCCTGGTTCATGCCGTCGCTCAACGCGCGCACCCAACTGCCGACTTTCTCCAGCGCCTGGAAGCGGGTGAGATCGACATGGATGGGCGTGACCGAAATGTAGCCGCGCCGCACGGCATCGAAATCCGTGCCCGGCCCAGCGTCGTCCACGTCACCCGCCGGACCGATCCACCAGATCGGCTTGCCGCGCGGATCGGTCTGCTTGATGCATGGCGCGGAACGGTGGCGCTTGCCAAGGCGTGTGGTTTCGAAACCGCGGATATCTTCCCACCGAAGATCCGGCACGTTGACATTGAGAATGGTATCGGCCGGCAGCGGATCGACCAGCAGGCGCTCCATCAGCAGCAGCACGGCCTTGGCAGCCGATTCGTAATGCTCGCCCTTGTGATCTTTGCTGACCAGCGACACGGCGATCGCCGGCAGACCGAGGAAGCGTCCCTCCATCGCCGCCGACACGGTGCCGGAATAAATCACGTCGTCGCCAAGATTGGCGGAGTTGTTGATGCCTGAGACGACGATGTCCGGCTCGTAATCGAGCATGCCGGCCAGCGCGATATGCACGCAATCGGTAGGCGTACCCACTACGCGGTAATAACCGTTGTCCATGCGTGAGACGCGAATCGGCGCATCGAGGGTGAGCGAATTGCTGGCTCCCGAGCGGTCGCGGTCCGGCGCCACTACGGTGACCTGGCCGACCGCACCGAGGCGCTCGGCGAGCACACGGATACCCGGCGCATCTACGCCATCGTCATTGGAAACCAGAACTCGCATCATGATCCGTTAGAGGTTGACTACCCGGCACACGGCCAGCAGATAAGCTGCACGCACCCTAGTTTTAGGAGTCTAACTTAGCCGACCGTTTGTTTCACCGGCGATTTTGCCGGATTGCATACATCCCATCTTCACCGTCGCGACGACGCATTCGCTACGATAGCTACTATGAAACGCCGCCATCCCGCCACCGTGAGCGACGAGGACAGCCGCATGTTCCGCGAGGCCATCGGCGAGATACGCCAACTCGACCCCGTCGAGCCCCCGCCGGCCAGTCCAAAGCCGGAACCTCACCCGTACATGCTGGAAGCCGACGAGGCTGCCGTGCCAGGCGAACTGCTGGACATGGCTTTCGACCCCGGCCTGATGGAGGTGGGTGAAGAACTTAGCTACCTGCGCGACGGCTATCCGCCGAAACTGTTGCGCCAACTCAAGCGCGGACAATTCAGCGTGCAGGACGACATCGACCTGCACCAAATGAACGCTGCGGCGGCGCAAGCCACCATTGCCGAATTTCTTGCGCAAGCTGCCGAACGTGGCTTCCATTGCGTGCGCATCGTGCATGGCAAGGGCTTGCGCTCCAAATCGTCCGGCCCAGTTCTGAAGGTTTTGACGGATCGCCTGCTACGTCGACGCGACGACGTGATCGCGTTTGCTTCCGCACGTCCCATGCAGGGCGGTACGGGAGCTGTAGTGGTATTGCTGAAAGGATAGATGGCCTTCTATGCCCAAGCTTTTTTCATACGGCACGCTCCAGCAGGAAGACGTGCAACTCGCCACCTTCGGCCGCATCCTCACCGGCCATCGCGATCAGCTGACCGGCTTCGTTCAAACCGAGGTCGAGATAGACGATCCAGACGTGGTCGCCACCAGCGGCAAGACTCACCATCCGATCCTGGTATTTACCGGCAAGCCGAACGATTGTGTCAGTGGCACCGTCTTCGACATCACCGACGCCGAACTCGCGCAAGCGGATGACTATGAAGTCGACGACTACAAACGCATCGCCGTGACGTTGGCTTCCGGAGTGCAAGCCTGGGTCTACGTGGATGCGCGCCAGGACATATCGCACGATGCGACGTCAGCTTGATCAACTGTGTCGCACACGCTGCCGCCACACCGTGAGCAAGGTCGTTCACTTATGAACAGCATCCGTATGACATGTAAAGGACAACCATCACACATGGCATCTTTTGCTAGCCTAGACGCTGAGCGACAGACAACGAATCACCCAGCCAACGGCATCGCAAGGAAGGTACTTATGGGAAGCAAGATCATCGCAGCAGCGTGGTTAGTCTTCGGTTTGGCACTGTCTTCTCAAGCCGTCGCGCAGGATGCCAGCAAGTCCATCACGAGCTTCCAGAACTTGACAAGCACACCTGGGCTATCCACCACTGCGGCGCATATGTCCAATGTACGGGTCGCAAACCAAGCGCAAATCAACGACTGGAAAAGCAGCCCTCCGATACTCGGTTCGTCTGACCAATTCACAAACCCTTCGAACATCCATCTTTCGTTGACGCCGGTATCCAACACGCAAGCACTCCGTCGCCTCCCGTTTTATGTAACGGCTCCCTATTGGCTGCCGCGGAGCCGACCATTCAACGCCAGCAACGACATCTCTACCGCACAACACACCACGCATGGCGCACTCATCAACGATGTAGCGGCCCTGGTGCGGTCGTCTAATTAAGCTGAGTAAGATCCGCTGACGAACTCGGATTCACCGCACTCTGACACGGGTGTTGCTTCTGTCATGGGTGCAATCGCTTACAACCAAGGCACGAATATTTAAGCGATCAGTTCACGCGCCACGACCGTGGCATAGGCGCCAGCGGGCAATTCGAAGCTTAGCTCTAGCGCCTCATCATCAAGCCAGCGCCAGCGAAACTCTTTTGCAAGCAAGCGTAATGGACGACGTTCCTGATCCATGCGTGCTGCGGCAAGGCCCTCGGTCAAGTCGCTAAACGCGGCGGAAACCTCATGCTCCAATTCACCCGCTGCGCCGCCGGCAGGTGAATCACCCTGCCCCCACAGCGGCCCCGATGGATGGATATCGCCCTGCGCGAGGCGTGTGGCAAGCACATCGTCGAATGGTTCTGGTCCAAACCACGAGCGCGAACCAGCCAGCGACCAGATTTCTCCTTCCAAAGGTTTGTCCCACGCATCACGCTCTACCCGCGCAGCCAGCACACCGTTGAAAATGTGCGAGCGTGCGGCGGATAGCAGGATAGAACGCTTGTCACGATCCACACGGCGGCCGGCGAACATCGCCCGCGCCTGTGCGACGTTGCCGCCTTCGCGCCCGAAACGCTGTTCTCCGAAATAGTTCGGTACGCCACGCGTGGCGATGTTGTTCAACACCTCTTCTGCACGCTCGCGATCTCCGCGAACGTCGCGCAATACCAGTACGAAGCGATTGCCACGCAAGGCCCCGCGCTTGAGCTTGCGCTTGTGGCGCGTGCTTGCGAGCACTTTGACTTCGGCGTGCGGGAACGCGCTCCAATCCGGATCGGCCTTGCCAGGCAACTGCACGGTGAAAGCCTGCCGCGTGACAGCGTGGCGATCCTTCAATCCGGCATAGCCGACGTTCACCGGTGACACGCCCGCAAAACGCGCCAACTCACGCGCGACCCAATCGGTATTGGCCTCGCGTTTCTCCACCCACAGCAAAGCATGTTCACCTTCGCCATCGGCGTCGTAGCCAAGGATTTCCTCAACGCGGAAGTCTTCGGGTGTGCTGCGCAGTGTGCCTGTCAAAGGCGGCGTGCCATAGGCACGCGGAAGTTCGGATTCTGTCGTGTTCAATTGCCGCTGCTCGTGCCGGAAGCTGCTGGCGCAGCCGTACTCGCCGCCGGCTTCGGCACTACCTGATAAAACGTCTCGCCCGGCTTGATCAAGCCCAATTCACCACGAGCACGCGCTTCCACGGCCTGCTCGCCATGCTTGAGATCGTTCACGTCTGCCGCGAGTGCCTGGTTGCGTTGAGTGAGCTTGTCGTTCTCGTCCTGCTGCTTTTTCACTGCGGCACGCAAACTGGCCACCTCGGACATGCCGCCGTGACTGGACCACAGTTCAAACTGCAGTCCAATCAGCATCAGCAGCAGGATCAAGGCGACCCAACGCAACATGGCTTTAGGTGCGACCTCGCTCAGCCTGGCAAATGGGTCAGACTGGGGAAGGCATTACGGCCGGCGTAGATGGCAGCCGAACCGAGTGCTTCCTCGATGCGCAGCAACTGGTTGTACTTGGCCACGCGATCGGTGCGGCACAGCGAACCGGTTTTGATCTGCGTTGCGGTGGTGGCGACGGCAATATCGGAGATGGTGGTGTCTTCGGTTTCACCGGAGCGATGCGACACGATCGCGGCGTACTTGGCGGCGTCGGCCATGGCGATGGCTTCCAGCGTTTCCGACAGCGTGCCGATCTGGTTCACCTTGATCAGGATCGCGTTGGCGATTTTCTTGTCGATGCCTTCGCGAAAGATCGACGGATTGGTCACGAACAGATCGTCGCCGACCAGCTGCACCTTGTTACCGATCTTATCGGTCAGCAGCTTCCAGCCGTCCCAGTCGCCTTCGGCCATGCCGTCTTCGATGGTGACGATCGGATACTGCTGCGCCCAGCTTGCCAGCAGATCGACGAACTGCGCAGGCGTGTAGACCTTGCCCTCGCCTTCCAGATCGTACTTGCCTTCTTTGAAGAATTCGGAGCTGGCGACGTCGAGGCCAAGCAGGATCTCGCTGCCGATCTTGTAGCCGCTCTTGTTCACCGCTTCGAGGATGGTGTCGAGCGCTTCGATGTTGGAACGCAGGTTCGGCGCAAAACCGCCTTCATCGCCCACGGCAGTGTTGAGGCCCTTGCCCTTCAGCACGCTCTTGAGTGCGTGGAAGATTTCGGTGCCGGCGCGCAGTGCTTCGGCGAAATTCGGCAGGCCAACCGGCAACACCATGAATTCCTGCACGTCGACGTTGTTGTCGGCGTGTGCACCGCCGTTGATGATGTTCATCATCGGCACCGGCAGCGCACCCGGCTTGCCGTTGCTGAGGTACTTCCACAGCGGCTCGTGGCGCGAAGCGGCCACAGCGTGTGCGGCAGCCATCGATACACCGAGCAGCGCGTTCGCGCCCAGGCGACCCTTGTTCGGCGTACCGTCAAGTTCGATCAGCTTCTTGTCCAGGCCTTTCTGATCGGCGGCGTCGAAGCCCTTCAGCACATTGGCGATTTCACCGTTGACGTTACCAACCGCCTTTTTCACGCCCTTGCCCAGGTAACGCGATTTATCGCCATCGCGCAGCTCCACCGCTTCGCGCGTACCGGTCGACGCACCGCTGGGTACCGCTGCACGGCCGAAGGCGCCGCCGGCCAGCGTCACTTCTGCTTCGAGCGTGGGGTTGCCGCGAGAGTCGAGGATTTCACGGGCGTGGATGTGCGTGATGGCTGTGGTCATGGGGTGCCTTGTTCTATGTTGGAAAATGACGAGTGCTTCGAACTTGCCAAATACTGTTCCCTCTCCCCCATCCTTTATCAAAGACGGGGGATAGGGAGTTAGATCTGCTGCTCCAGGAAACCATGCCGCTTAGTCACGGCATCCAGCTCAAGCAAGGTCTGCAGTAGCGCCTCCATCTTGCCTAACGGCCATGCATTCGGGCCGTCACTAAGCGCCTTATCCGGATCCGGATGCGTTTCCGCGAACAAGCCAGCAATACCCACCGCGACCGCAGCACGCGCCAGCACCGGCACGAATTCACGCTGACCACCGGAGCTAGTGCCCTGCCCGCCCGGCAACTGCACCGAATGCGTAGCGTCGAACACCACCGGGCAACCGGTTTCGCGCATCGCGCTAAGCGAACGCATGTCGGAAACGAGATTGTTGTAGCCAAAGCTGGCGCCACGCTCGCAGACCAGGATGTCGTCATTGCCGACGGCCTTGGCCTTGGTCACCACGTTCTTCATGTCCCACGGCGCGAGAAACTGGCCTTTCTTGATGTTCACCGGCTTGCCGGCGCGCGCCACGTTCTGGATGAAATCGGTCTGTCGGCAGAGAAACGCCGGCGTCTGCAGCACGTCCACCACCGCAGCCACTTCATTCATCGGCGTGTATTCGTGCACATCAGTTAGCACTGGCACGCCGATCTGGCGTTTCACCTCAGCCAGCACACGCAGGCCCTCTTCCATGCCGGGGCCGCGAAAGCTGCTGCCGGAGGAACGGTTGGCCTTGTCGAAACTGGATTTGAAGATGAAGTTGACACCAAGCCGGCCGGTGATTTCCTTCAGCTTGCCGGCTGTATCGATCTGCAGTTGTTCGGATTCCACCACGCAAGGGCCGGCAATCAGGAACAGCGGCTGATCCAGGCCGACCTCGAAACCGCACAACTTCATGCAACCGACTCCTTTGCCGCCAGCTTCTCACCGTCACGAACAGCTTTGAACTCCCGCGCGGCACGCACAAAGCCGATGAACAGCGGGTGGCCGTCGCGCGGCGTAGAGGTGAATTCTGGATGCGCCTGGCAACCGAGGAACCACGGGTGCTGCTGCAGCGGCAGCTCGACGATCTCCACCAGCAGGTCGTCCATCGACTTGCCTGAGATCACCATGCCCAGATCCTCGAACGATTGGCGATAGCGGTTGTTGAATTCGTAACGGTGGCGATGGCGCTCACGCACGACATCCTGGCCGTAGAGCTGGCGCGCCAAAGTGCCAGCCTTGAGGCGGCATTCCTGGGCGCCAAGGCGCATCGTGCCGCCGAGATCCGAACGCTCGCTGCGCTGCTCGACTTCGCCGGTCGCCGTGGTCCACTCAGTGATCAGCCCGATCACCGGATTCGGCGTGTGACGATCGTTCTCGCTGGAATCAGCGTCGGTGAGACCAGCGACATTGCGCGCAAAATCCACCACCGCTGCATGCATGCCGTAGCAGATGCCGAAATACGGAACGCCATGCTCGCGAGCGTATTTCGCGGCCAGAATCTTGCCCTCGAAGCCGCGCTTGCCAAAACCGCCAGGCACCAGGATCGCGTCAACCCCGCTCAGCACCTTGGCCGCGCCTTCCGCTTCGATCTGCTCGGAGTCGATCCACTTCAGGTTCACACGCGTCTGCTGCTTGATGCCGCCATGACGCAGCGCTTCACCCAGGGACTTGTACGCGTCCTTGTGCTCCACGTATTTGCCAACGATGGCGACGGTGACCTCGTCCTTCGGATGCTCAACCGCCTCGACCGTGCGCTGCCAGCCGGAAAGGTCGGCCGGTTTGGCGTCCAGGCCCATCTTCTTCACGACGATGTCGTCCAGACCCTGCTGGTGCAGCCACAGCGGCTGCTTGTAGATGATGTCCACATCGGCCGCGCTGATAACGGCTGGCTCCGGAACGTTGGTAAACAGCGCGATCTTGCGTCGTTCGCTGTCGGGCAGCGGCTGCTCGCAGCGGCACAGCAGGATGTCCGGCTGGATACCGATGGAGCGCAGCTCCTTCACGGAGTGCTGGGTTGGCTTGGTTTTGATCTCGCCGGCGGCCTTGATGTACGGCACCAGGGTCAGGTGCATGAACAGGCACTTTTCCGGGCCGTGCTCGATGCGCAGCTGGCGGATGGCCTCCAGGAACGGCTGGGACTCGATGTCGCCCACCGTACCGCCGATCTCGACCAGGGCCACGTCGAAGCCGCGGGTGGCCTCGTGGATGCAGTGCTTGATCTCGTCGGTGATGTGCGGGATCACTTGAACGGTGGCGCCCAGGTAGTCACCGCGGCGCTCCTTGCGGATGACCGATTCGTAGATCTTGCCGGTAGTAATGGAGTTTTTGCCGGTGAGACGGGTGTGGACGAAGCGCTCGTAATGGCCGAGGTCCAGGTCAGTTTCCGCGCCGTCGTCGGTCACGTAGACCTCGCCGTGCTGGAAGGGACTCATCGTGCCTGGATCCACATTGATGTAGGGATCGAGCTTCATCATGGTGACCGAGAGGCCGCGCGCCTCAAGAATGGACGCAAGCGACGCCGCTGCGATGCCCTTGCCAAG
Source organism: Dyella acidisoli (assembly GCF_030160295.1). Lineage (GTDB taxonomy): Bacteria > Pseudomonadota > Gammaproteobacteria > Xanthomonadales > Rhodanobacteraceae > Dyella_B > Dyella_B acidisoli. Next base: position 47,129 of record NZ_BSOB01000050.1, on the reverse strand, counting down.
TGAGGACACCACACCGCCAGTGACAAAAATCAGGGGGGTCATGGAAAGCAGCCGTGCTGGAAATCAGCATTTTAGCGGCAGATCGTCCCTGCCGCGAGATGCTTGCATGGCTTTAATGCAAACTTCCTGGTTAATTGCGCAGTTCCGCCTGCCAAAAACCCAGTTGGCTGATGCTCGGCAGCATGTAGCGATTCAGCTGACGACAACGGGTACCGCCCCGGCGACGGGAGAGCCGGCGGCTTTTGGCACGGTGGATGGAATCCAGCACGCAATACGCTTCCGGTCATAGCGCGGGCAAACGAAATGCCAGTAACTGAAGCCCTCGGCCATGTGAAGCATAAGTACGCCCCACTCTTGCAGCCCGGCAGGCAGTGCATCGACCAAGGTTGACAGTTTCGCCAACTCCGCGCGGCACAAGCCAACCACCCGGTCGTAAGCTGATTCAAAATCGCATTGATGCCGGTTCTGAACCAGCGCAACAAGATTTACGCGATCCGCATCCTTTTCCACACTTACCAGTTCATTCACGATGGCGACGATGGCGGATGCTGCCATCACCACGCGCCGGGCCGTCGGCAGGCGATCCACGTCGCCAACATCCAGATCGAGGAGCTGCGCGGTGGGAATCACACCGATCGTAACCAGGCGCCTGCGCAGATGGGACCATGGATTAACCACGCTAGCTGAATACACGGAATGATTTTCGCGAGCGACCGTCTTCACCCAGGTGGCCATCTTTCGATTAAGTCGGCACAGATAGTCGGGAGAAACCCCCAATTCTTTGTAGCCATCTACGATCGACCTCCAAGCACGCAGATAGAGGTCCTTTTCCTGCCAGGCGCCACTATCCCATCGAAACGCATTCGCCATGCCATGCAAGACTGCCCTCAGATCCGTTGCTCTTTCCACCACCACATCGTCCCAGAGCAACCATAGAGTGATGTATTTCGAATACAGCAAAAGCTCTTCGCTGTTGGCAAAGGGATGCGAAAAGCCGGCGTATCCCCACACCGCCATGTTGCTTACGCTTTCCAGACAATGCTCATCAGGAATAAGGCCTGAGGCATCCATCCACGCAATCGTTTCGCGCTCTACTTCATAGGCATAGGGCGAAAGTTTCACATGCGAAAGACTTAGCTCATGGCGCACAGCCATGCGCGAACTCGCCGGAGTCCGCGTCTGCAACTCGTCAACCGAATCCATTCCCATCGTCCACCTCGTGCGGCGAGAAGCGATTGCAGCAACGGATGACCATCGACAAAGCGACACGTATCGCCCGGCGCATTCAAGCTCGGGCGGCACTTGTAATGTAAGAATCGCGCCAGTATCGGCGCGCAGTTGATGCTATGCGCGCATCTATAAACCTTGAAATAAATTGCCGTTAAAAACCTCGCCGGCAACATGTCCCCCTTCTTACTTCAGGCAATCCATTTCGGACACTCCGTCACAGCAAAGAAGCGGCGCATAAAAAAAGCCTCCCGTACAGGGAGGCTATTCTTTCGGCTGATGCAAAAAGAGCCACGATCCCGCCCACAGGGTTGGGCGGGATCGTGCACGCTTTAGCCGATGCTCGAGGACGTCGACTGCATCATCGGATGCATCATGTACATATTCATGTTGTGCATCACCCACAGCGAACCCACCACCACGATGGCGATGATGAGCAGCGTGAAGACACCGATCGACAGGTTGTCGCGCTGCCCTGGCGCGGCGCTCATATGCAGGAAGAACGCCAACTGCACCAGCAACTGCGCGATGCAGAACACCACGATACCTGGCACCACCAGGTGCTGCGGCACCGCGCCGCTCATCACGCAACCGAATGACAGCAGCGTAAGAATCAGCGACAGCGCAAAACCTACGGTGTAGCTCTTCAGGCTGCCGTGTGCGTTGTGTTGATGGGCGTCAGAATGACCATGCTGGCTCGACATCTCAGAGCACTCCGAACAGATAGACAAAACTGAACACGCAGATCCACACCAGATCCAGGAAGTGCCAGAACAGGCTCAGGCAGGACAGACGGCGCTGCACGGCATCGTTGAGGCCGAACTTGCCCACCATGACCATCATCGCCACCAGCCAGATAAGGCCGGAGGTAACGTGCAGGCCGTGCGTGCCGACCAGGCCGAAATAGGCGGAAAGGAATGCGCTACGGTCCGGACCGGCATGCTCGGCCACGATCAGGTGATGGAATTCGTAGACCTCCATGCCGACGAAGCCTGCGCCGAACAAGAACGTAACAAACAACCAGACGATCACCTTGCCGCGGTGGCCGGCATGCATGTTCAGCATGGCCAGGCCGAAGGTGAAGCTGCTGATCAGCAGCAGCATGGTTTCGCCGAACACGTACTTGAGATCGAACAGCTCCTTACCGGTCGGGCCGCCAGCAGTGGAGTGCCCCAGCACGGCGAAGGTGGCAAACAGGCCTGAGAAGATCAGGCAGTCGCTCATCAGGTAGATCCAGAACCCTAGCAGGGTCTTGGAACCATCATCGTGGTGCTCATGGTCATGGGCACCGCCATGTACGACGGCGCCGTGGTTAGCAGTGATAGCAGTCATGGATTAAGCCACCTTCTCGCCGGCCGATGCCGGGCCCACGTTTTCGATCAGCTTGTGCAGCGGCACCAGACGTGTACGCTCGATCTTCTCCACCTCGGCACCCGGTACGTAGTAATCCACGTCGGTGTCGAAGGCCCGGACGAGGAACGAGCCGATCATGCAGAGCAAACCGCCGATGGCGAGCCACCAGATGTGCCACACCATGGCAAAGCCGAACACCGTGCCGAACGCAGCCATGATCAAGCCTGCGCCGGTGTTGCGTGGCATGTGGATGTCGTCGTAGTGCGCGTACTGCGGGTAGGCGCGCTTGTGTTCCTTGTCGGCCCAGAACTGATCCAGTTCTTCCACCTTCGGTAACACCGCAAAGTTGTAGAACGGCGCCGGCGAGCTGGTAGCCCACTCCAGCGTGCGGCCGCCCCACGGATCGCCCGTCAGGTCGGGATTCGCAGCGCGATTGCGGATGCTCACCACGAACTGCAGCAGCATGAAGCCGATGCCCAGTGCGATGAAGACGGCGCCGACGGCTGCCACGATCAGGTATGGCTGCCAAGCAGGGTTCGCATAGTGATTCATACGACGCGTCATACCCATCAGGCCCAGCACATACAGCGGCATGAAGGCCAGATAGAAACCGACCACCCAGCACCAGAACGAAGCCTTGCCCCAGCGCTCCTCCAGCTTGAAGCCGAAGGCCTTCGGGAACCAGTAATTGATCGCAGCAAACACGCCAAACACCACGCCGCCGATGATCACGTTATGGAAGTGCGCAATCAGGAACAGGCTGTTGTGCAGCACGAAATCCGCGCCCGGCACAGCCAGCAGCACGCCGGTCATGCCGCCGATGGTGAAGGTGACCATGAAAGCCACCGTCCACAGCATCGGCAGATTGAAGCGGATGCGGCCGCGGTACATGGTGAACAGCCAGTTGAACAGCTTCACGCCTGTCGGAATCGAAATGATCATCGTCGAAATGCCGAAGAAGGCATTTACGTCCGCACCCGATCCCATGGTGAAGAAGTGATGCAGCCACACAATGAAGGACGCCACGCCGATACCCGCGGTGGCATACACCATCGACTTGTAGCCGAACAGCGGCTTGCCGGAGAACGTCGCCACGACTTCGGAGAACACACCGAAGCACGGCAGGATCAGGATGTACACCTCCGGGTGACCCCAGATCCAGATCAGGTTGATGTACAGCATGGCGTTGCCGCCAAGCTCATTGGTAAAGAAGTGCATGTCGAGGTAGCGGTCGGCCGCCAGCAGCGCCAGCGCGACCGTCAATATCGGGAATGCCGCCACGATCAGGATATTGGTGACCAGCGCCGTCCAGGTGAACACCGGCATCTGCATCAGCTTCATGCCCGGCGTGCGCATGCGCAGGATGGTCACGATGAAGTTGATGCCACTAAGCGTTGTACCGAGACCGGATAGCTGCAAAGCCCAGATGTAGTAATCCACGCCTACAGTAGGACTGAATTTCAGCTCCGACAGCGGCGGATAAGCCAGCCAGCCGGTCGCGGCGAAATCGCCCACGAACATCGACATCATCACCAGCACCACGCCTGAGGCGGTGAGCCAATAGCTCAGCGAGTTCAGGAACGGATAGGCCACGTCGCGCGCGCCGATCTGCAGCGGCACCACCAGGTTCATCAGGCCCACCACGAACGGCATGGCCACGAAGAAGATCATGATCACACCGTGCGCGGTGAAGATCTGATCATAGTGATGCGGCGGCAGATAGCCTGCCGCATCCGACGCGGCGACCGCCTGCTGGGCACGCATCATGATGGCGTCGGCGAAGCCGCGCAGCAGCATCACCAAGGCCAGAATGACGTACATGATGCCGATGCGCTTGTGGTCCACCGTAGTGAACCACTCGGTCCACAGATAGCCCCACTTGCGCTGGTACGTGAGCCAGCCGAGCAGTGCCGCACCGCCGAGGCACACCATCAGCAGGGTGCCCATGATGATCGGCTCATGGAAAGGAATGGCCGATAGAGAAAGTTTTCCGAACATGGCCTACTCCGAAGCCTTGGCGTGATCGTTGTGCGAGGGAATGGCGCTGGCTTGCGCAGGCGTGGTACCGATCTTGTCCATGGACATGTCGCCCATGTACTGATTGATGATGCTGTCGAACATGCCCGGCTTGACGTTGCCGTAGTACGACACCGGCACTTTCTCGCTCGGCTGCGTCAACGCGTGATAGGCCTGATCATCAAGCTTGACCGAGCTGGCCTTGGCCTTCTTGATCCAATCCTCGAAACCCTGCTGCGACGTCGCAATCGCGGTGAAGTGCATGTCGGAGAAGCCCGCACCGCTGTAGTTGCTCGACAGGCCGGCGTAGGTACCCGGCTGGTTCGCGATCAGGTTGAGCTGCGTCTTCATGCCCGCCATGGCATAGATCTGGCTGCCGAGCTGCGGAATGAAGAACGCATTCATCACCGAATCAGAGGTGATTTCGAAATGCACCGGCACGTTGGTCGGGATCGCCAGTTCGTTGACGCTGGCCACGCCGTAATCCGGATAGATGAAGGCCCACTTCCAATCCATCGATACGGCCTGGATGGTGATCGGCTTGGTCTGATGATCCAGCGGCTTGTACGGATCGAGTGCGTGCGTGGTGCGCCACGTGATCGTCCCGAGGATAGCGATGATGATGCACGGAATAGTCCACACCACCGCTTCGATCGCGGTTGAATGCGACCACTTCGGCGCATACGTGGCCTTGGTGTTGGAGGCGCGATAGCGCCAGGCGAAGATCAAGGTCATCGCGATGACCGGGACCACGACCAGCAACATCAGGCCCGTGGCGATCAGGATCAGCGACTTTTCCTGCATTCCAATATCGCCCTTGGGCGAAAGGAGTTCCAGGTTGCAACCGCTAAGCAACAGCACAGCAATACCTACGCACGACCAGCGCGCGGCGGAGACGAGGGAACGCTTGTTCACGAACGACTCTTGAGAAGGACTGATTGGGAGGTGTCGTGGGGGAACGACTTAAATAGGATATCGCGCCGCAGCAAGTTATGACTAGCCTGACAGCTGCCGCGACGGATAGACAGAATGTCGCGGACCGGTCGTAGTGAGTTGTCCCGCGCGTATCACGACGCACGCTTCGCGACAAGTTCGTAGGTTGGGTTAGCGCAGCGTAACCCAACAATGCCGCTTCGAATGTGTTGGGTTACGCTGCGCTAACCCAACCTACAATAGCGCCAATGAGCACTCCGATTCCCGCCCGCATTGTCGCGTTGCGCGACGCGATGACCAAGAACGGCATCGCCGCCTGCATCGTGCCGACCGCCGATCCGCATCTATCCGAATACCTGCCCGCGCACTGGAAGGCGCGCGAATGGTTTTCCGGCTTCGATGGCTCGGCCGGCATCTTGATGGTCACCGCCAAGGCAGCGGGACTGTGGACCGATTCGCGCTATTTCTCGCAGGCCGAACAACAGCTTGCAGGCACTGGTATTGCGTTGATGAAGCAGCGTCCTGGGCAAGCAGCCGAACATCTGACCTGGTTGCAGCAGCATCTGCATCAAGGTGATGTGGCGGCGGTAGCCGGGGATAGCGTGTCGGTGGCGACGCAGCGACAGATCGAACGCCTGCTTGGTGCGGCCGGCGCCACCCTGCGCGTCGACCTGGATTTGCCAGACATGGCATGGCGCGATCGCCCCGCCCTGCCCCATGCACCGGTGTTCGAGCATCCCCTCAACTACGCCGGCACATCGCGTGCGGAGAAATTCGACAAGCTGCGCAACGCGATGCGCAAGCAACACGCCACGCATCATCTCATCTCCAGCTTGGATGACGTGGCCTGGCTCACCAACCTGCGCGGCAGCGATGTAGAGTGCAATCCCGTATTCCTGGCGCACCTGCTAGTGGAGGTATCCGGGCAGGCCACACTGTTCATTGATCGGGACAAGCTCAAGGACGATGTTGTCGCGGCGCTCGGTGCCGACGGCATCCGCATCGCTAACTACGCCACGTTGGGCGACAGCCTTGGCGAGTTGAAAGCCAGCGATACCTTATTGTTTGATCCGGGCCGGGTTGTAAGCGACGTGCTCAAAGCTGTCGCCGCCGATGTGAAGCGCATCGAAGGTCCCAATCCTTCCACCGCGTTCAAAGCAATCAAGAGCGAAAACGAACTGGCGCATATCCGCGAAGTGATGCGTCGCGATGGCGCCGCATTGGTACGCGCCTTCCGTCGACTGGAAGAGCGCCTCACCGCCGGCATGACGCAGACCGAGTTGGACGTCGACGTATTGCTGCGCGATGAGCGTTCGGCGCAACCCGAATTCGTTGGCGAAAGTTTTGCCACCATCGCCGGCTATATGGAAAACGGTGCGTTGCCGCACTATCGCGCGACGCCACAGGCCCACAACACTTTGCAACGTCACGGCCTGCTGCTGGTCGATTCCGGTGGCCAGTATCTCGGCGGCACCACCGATATCACTCGCGTGCTGGCACTGGGGCCGACCACCTCCGAACAACGGCGCGACGCTACATTGGTCATGAAAGGCATGATTGCGCTCTCGCGGGCCCGTTTTCCGAAAGGCGCGAGCGGTCCGCAGCTCGATGCATTGGCCCGCGCGCCGCTGTGGGCAGCCGGCATGGATTACGGCCACGGTACCGGTCATGGCGTGGGATATTTCCTGAATGTGCATGAAGGGCCGCATAGCGTTCGACCGCCGGTCTCCGGCGCCACGCTGGTTGCGCTGGAACCCGGCATGATCACCTCGATCGAACCCGGCTTATATAAGCCGGCACGCCACGGCATCCGCCACGAAAATCTCGCCGTGGTGGTTGAAGCCGATCAGACCGAATTCGGCGAGTTTTACGCCTTCGAAACCCTCACTCTGTGCCCATTCGACCGCCGCGCACTGGAGCCTGGCCTGCTGAGTCCGGATGATCGGGCCTGGCTGGACGATTATCACGCAACAGTACGTGCAGCCTTGTCGCCTTTGCTGGAAGATGCGGATCTGGCGTGGCTGGAGAAGCATTGCGCGCCGCTGTGAGTTGCCCAATCCCCGCCCAGAAGGGGATTGGGAGTAAAAGCACGACATCTTGACCTTACCAGCACAGCAACTCATCCTCCCGCGTCTACATTCTTCGCAAACATTCCCATGAGCAGTCGCTATAACGCCGCCGACATCGAAGTTCTCTCCGGCCTAGACCCGGTCAAGCGCCGGCCGGGCATGTACACCGACACAACGCGCCCGAACCACTTGGCGCAGGAAGTGATCGACAACTCCGTCGACGAGGCGCTCGCTGGCCACGCCAAATCGATCGAGGTGGTGGTGCATACCGACGGCTCGGTCGAAGTCACTGACGACGGCCGCGGCATGCCAGTGGATATCCACCCGGAAGAAGGCATCCCCGGTGTCGAGCTGATCCTTACCCGCTTGCACGCAGGCGGCAAATTCTCGGGCAAGAACTACAACTTCTCCGGCGGCCTGCACGGTGTGGGCGTGTCGGTGGTGAATGCGCTGTCTAACAAGGTGGAAGTGACCATCCGCCGCGACGGCAACGAATATCGCATGGCGTTTGCCGACGGCGACCGCGCCAGTCCACTGGAAACCATCGGCACCGTGCCTAAGAAGAAGACCGGCACCACTGTGCGCTTCTGGGCCGATCCGAAATACTTCGATTCGCCGAAGATTTCGATGCCGAAGTTGAAACATCTGCTGCGGGCCAAGGCGGTGTTGTGCGCCGGCCTCAATGTGAAGCTCGTCGACGAAGCGAGCGGCGAAGTCAGCGAGTGGTATTACGAGGACGGCCTGCGCGACTACCTGCGTGGTGAACTCGATGGCGCCGACTGCCTGCCATCTGATTTGTTCGTGCATCACGTAACACGCGAAACGGAAGGCCTTGATGTCGCCCTCACCTGGCTGCCGGAAGGCGAACTGGTGCAGGAAAGCTACGTCAACCTGATTCCCACCGTGCAAGGCGGCACACACGTCAACGGCCTGCGCACGGGCCTGACCAATGCGGTGCGCGAGTTTTGCGACATCCGCAACCTGCTCCCGCGAGGCGTGAAGCTGGCACCGGAAGACGTGTGGGAGCGGCTGGCGTTCGTGCTGTCCGCCAAACTGCAAGATCCGCAATTCGCCGGCCAGACCAAAGAGCGTCTTTCCTCGCGCAACGCTGCCGCCTTGGTGGAAAGCGTGGTGCACGACGCCTTCAGTCTCTGGCTCAACCAGCATGTCGATCTGGGCGAGCGCATCGCACAACTGGCCATCGAACGCGCCAGCGCGCGCCTGAAAGCCGCCAAGCAGGTCGTACGCAAGAAGATCACGCAAGGCCCTGCCCTGCCCGGCAAGCTTGCCGATTGCACCGCCACCGATCTCACCCGCACCGAACTGTTCCTGGTGGAAGGCGATTCGGCCGGCGGCAGTGCCAAGCAGGCGCGCGACAAAGAATTCCAGGCAATCCTTCCGCTGCGCGGCAAAATCCTCAACACCTGGGAAGTGGAATCCACTTCGGTGCTGGCCTCGGAAGAAGTGCACAACCTGGCAGTGGCGATCGGCTGCGATCCGGGCAAGGACGATTTGAGCGGCCTGCGCTACGGCAAAGTAGTCATCCTGGCAGACGCCGACTCCGACGGTCTGCACATCGCCACCCTGCTGAGCGCGCTGTTCCTGCGCCACTTCCCTGCACTCGTGCGCGAAGGTCATGTGTTCGTCGCAATGCCGCCGCTGTTCCGCGTAGACGTCGGCAAGCAGGTGTTCTACTGCCTGGATGAAAACGAAAAGCAGGCCATGCTGCAGCGCGTGGAACGCGAGAAGATGAAAGGTCAGATCACTGTGACCCGCTTCAAGGGCCTGGGCGAGATGAATCCCTCGCAGCTGCGTGAATCCACTATCTACCCCGACACACGCCGCTTGGTACAGCTCACCGTGGAAGACAGCGACGGCACCGCCAAGCTGATGGACATGCTGCTGGCCAAAAAACGCGCCAGCGATCGTAAGAGCTGGCTGGAAGAGAAAGGCGATCTGGCCACGCTGGAAGTCTGACCTCGACAGCGGCATCCGCCTTCAATAACGTGGGGCGAACCCCGAATACGGATGCTGCAAAACTACGAACACAATGCGCCGCCATGAGCGGCGCATTTTTTATGCGCGCATGGACAGGCGCATTCGGCATGAAGAAGTACTCGAGATGGTTCCTGGCGCTGATGCCCTTCATCTGCGCGGGCTGCAAACCAACGCCACCCGTCAACGGCCACGTCGTACCGGAAGCAAAACTCTCCAAGGGCCAGCTGATTCAATCCGACCCCAACCGCATGGCGAATCTGGAGATTCGTAACAATCTCGATACGCTGTATCTGCTGATGGACAAGCTCTACAAGCGCAATCCATCGGAATGGAAAAAAAGCGGCGCAGCCAGTCGCGAAGAAGCTGAAGCACGAGTGCGCAACGCCGTCGATCAACACACTGCCCTGCCTGGACTTACCGAGCGCGATACCAAGGCCATGCAACGGGCGCTCGATCCAAACTTCAAAGGCGATCGCGTCGGCACACTCATTTACGGACTCGGCGACATGCTGATTACCGCGCACGGTGGCAAACGTGTGATGTATCTCATCGACGGCCTTGATGCGCAACGCGTCTACAACGCCGCCCGCAACGTGGAAATCGCTATGTGGTTGCTGGCTCAGCGTAAAGATAGCGCGGGACAGCCACTGCTGCTTTCCAATGCGCTATCGGAGCGCGACCAGAATCTCAGCTATGAGCGTTTGTTTGGCAGCATGATTGGACGCACTGACCTGGTGGCGGAATTCACCGCTGAGAAATACCGGCGAGCGGTGATCGATTACGGGCAAAGCTTCTTCGGCGGGCAGTTTCTGCAGTTCTTGCCGGTGAGCGAGGTGGCTGGCGCGGCATCTTCCCTCTAACGGCGCTGCGGCGTTATGGTGGCGCCCTGCCTTCGCCGGACTTCGTCGCATGCCCCTGCTGCCACCTATCGACCTTCAACGCTGGATTGGCGAACACCGTCACTTGCTGAAACCACCGGTCGGCAACAAATGCATCGTCGACGGTGACTTCATCATCATGATCGTCGGCGGACCTAACGCACGCACCGACTATCACCACGACGAAGGCCCGGAGTTCTTCTACCAGATCGAAGGCGAGATGGTGCTGAAAGTGCAAGACGACGGCGTGGCCCGCGACATCCCCATCCGCGCCGGCGAACTGTTCTACCTACCACCCCGCGTACCGCATTCACCGCAGCGCATGCCGGAATCAATTGGCCTGGTGATCGAGCGCCGTCGGCTGCCACATGAGAAAGATGGTTTGTTGTGGTTTTGCGAAAAGTGCAACCACAAGCTGTATGAGGAATATTTCGTTCTGCAGAGCATCGAGACCGATTTTCCGCCGGTGTTCGATCGGTTCTACGCATCCAGGGAAACGCGGACATGTAAGGCGTGCGGACACCTCAATCCCGCACCTGCACGCTACGGCTAGCGCATTTGTAGGTTGGGTTAGCGAAGCGTAACCCAACCTATTCGAGGCGATTTTGTTGGGTTGCGCTTCGCTAACCCAACCTACGCCGCGCCAGCCACTTGCGCGCCATGCGGCGCAAGGATTCATCGGCGTCCTGCGCTTCGGCTAGTTCACGAATGGACATCCACGCAAGTTCCAGCGACTCATCGCTCACCACAAACTGCTCGCTGCCACCCGTACGCACAACATAGCGCACGTCGTAATGCCAATGCCCGGGTTCGTTTTTGCGCTCCGGAATCCAATGACAGTCCACGTCAAAAATCTCCGACTCGACAGTCAAGTCCACCAATCCTGATTCCTCACACGCTTCGCGTAAGGCGACGGCCGCCAGATCGCTATCGCCATCGGCGTGACCGCCCAATTGCAACCACCGCTGCAACTTGCGGTGGTGTGTAAGCAAAACGCGCTCGCCACAGCCATCCACTAGCCAAGCCGAACCCGTGAAATGACCGAACAGAGTTTCTCGATGAAAAGGCTGTTCGGCTTCATCGAGGAAACGCCTACACGCAGCTACGTGCTCGTCATCTCCATAGTTCTGCATGTATCGGTCCAGCGACATTCGCAACGTCATCAAACTTAGTCCTTCATGGGTGTTATTCGAGACTTTCAAAGTTATTCGATAGATCGAAAGAAAGCCTGTCGATAGTTTGAATTTTCCGTCTCTCATTGGCGCACATACGATGACGCATCCCAATTATCGCCGCGGCTTTCTGCTCGCCTGTGCATCCGTATCCGCCCTATGCGCGAGCCAGGTCAGCGCACAAGATTCGTCCGCCAATTTTACCGGACCTCTGCTCACTTCGAATGCGGTGACACTTCCAGCAGGGAGCTGGCTGATCGAGCCTTATCTGATGTACTACCAGAGCAACGCGTATTACGACGAACAGGGCAACCGTCACGCGCAGACGCCCAGTACTCGCCAGTGGCAAACGTCGATACCCATCTATTACGGCGTTACCGACCGTCTCCAAGTACAACTCGGCCTTGGCGGCGCCCACGCGATGTCCGGTGGCGCGCATACCGATGGCATTGGTGCCACGGATACGTCGCTAGGCCTCCAATACATGCTGCTAGATCCCGGTGCGGACAAAAAGGATCCGGCCGTATCGCTGGCGTATTCGCACCGGTTCCCTACCGGCGTCTACGATCGGCTCGATCAGAACCCATTGAATGCGATCGGCAATGGCGCCAACGTCGATACGTTTTCCGCGCTGTTGCAGCAGTACGTGTGGCTACCAAACGGCAGGCCGATGCGTTTTCGCGCCACCATCTCTTACAGCCTTCCACCTAGTCGTGTCGATGTACGCGGCGTGAGTGCTTACGGCACGCCGCAAGATTTCCGCGGCAACGTGCAACTGGGCAGTTCGCTGGGCATTTCCACTGCGGTCGAGTACAGCATCAATCCGCAGTGGGTGCTGGCGATGGATCTCGCTTACAGCCGGGACACCGCTTCGCAGTTGAAAGGCATGATCGGACAAGGCGAAGCGGCCACGCAGTTCGCACGCCGCGACGCCTCACGCGATGTCTACAGCCTCGCGCCAGCCGTCGAATACAACTTCAACGATCGCATCGGCATCGTGGGCGGCGTGCAATTCAGTTTCGCCGGACGCAACAACGGTGCATTCGTCACGCCGATGGCCGCCATCAACATGGTCTTCTGATGCAAGCAGCAAAATACGCTATCTAATACAAGTGCCATCGGACGGCGCGTACATGCTGCAAGCCCTTCGTACTACGGCAAATTCATCCGCAATGCAGCTTGTACCTCTGCCCTCCGCTGGGCTATGTTTCGCGGATGCCTCCGACCCTAGGGTCGATTCCACAGCGTTTTCGATAAACGAGGCACCGCATTCACGGGGAGCATTTAATGCTATTCAAACGCGTCAAGCCACTCGACCAGATCATCGCCACCGCAGAAAAAAAGGCTCTCACGCGACAGCTTGGCGCATTCCAGCTCACCATGCTCGGCATCGGCGCCATTATCGGTACCGGTATTTTCGTGCTTACGGCGGAAGCCGGCCAGAAAGCTGGTCCCGGCATGATGGTTTCGTTCGTGATCGCCGCCATCGTCTGCACGCTCGCCGCACTGGCTTACGCTGAACTCGCCTCGATGGTTCCGGTGGCGGGCTCGGCTTACACCTATACCTATGGCGTACTCGGCGAAGGCATGGCGTGGATCGTCGGCTGGGCGCTGATTCTGGAATACACCATCGCGGCGAGTACGGTGTGCGTCGGTTGGTCAGGTTACATGAACGGCTTGTTGGCCAGTCACGGACTTGGACTGCCCGAGTTCCTGCGTGCAGGTCCGATGGACGGCGGCACCTTCAACCTGCTGGCTTTTCTGATCGGTGCGGTGGTCACGTTCCTGTTGGTGATCGGCACGTCGAAGTCGGCCAAGGTCAATGCCATTCTCGTTCTTGTCAAAGTGATCGCGCTGACCGTGTTCATCGTGCTCGCCTTGCCGAAAGTGCAGGATACGAATTTCCAACCGTTCACGCCCAATGGCTGGGGCAGCCCGATGGGTGGCATTGGTGTGCTCGGCGCAGCAGCATCCATTTTCTTCGCTTACGTAGGCTTTGATGCGGTCTCGACCGCCGCCGAAGAAACCAAGAATCCCAATCGCAACATCCCCATCGGCCTGATCGGCTCGCTTGGCATTTGCACGATCTACTATCTCTTGGTGAGCTACGGCGCTATCGGCTCGGTGGGTGCACAGCCCGTAACCGGTCCCGGTGGTGTGATGCTCCAACCGGGCACGTCGGAAATGGCAGCTGCTTGCAAAGGGTCTGACGCGCTGGTGTGCAGCAAGGAAGCGCTGGCGCATGCACTGCGTCTGCTGCACCACAACTGGTGGGGTGACGTGATCGGCGCCGCAGCAAGCATTGCGTTGCCTTCGGTGATTCTCACCATGACTTACGGTCAGACACGCATCTTCTTCACCATGGCGCGCGACGGCCTGCTCCCTTCTTCGCTTTCCAAGATCCACCCGCGTTTCCACACGCCGCATGTGATCACGCTGATCACAGGCCTGTTCGTGTCTTTCTTTGGTGCGATCTATCCGGTCGGCCAGCTCGCTGATATCACCAACTCGGGTACGCTGTTCGCCTTCATGATGGTGGCCATCGGCGTGATGGTGCTGCGCGTGACGCAGCCGGAGCGCAAGCGTCCTTTCCGCACGCCGATGGTATGGCTGGTATGCCCGCTCGCCGTGGTCGGCTGTTTGCTCTTGTTCGTCAATCTGCCTTGGAAAACAATCGAAGTGTTCCTCGGCTGGGGTATCGTCGGCTTGGTGGTGTATTACCTCTACGGTCATCGCAAGAGCCATCTGGCCAACGGCACCGAACCCGCCTAAGGTCGCACGCCGCGTTACCGAGTGACTCAAGCCCGGCACGGTGAACACACCGTGCCGGCTTCATTTCAGGGAGCCTTATGCTCAAACAGTTGTTCGCCCGCAAGACCGATTTTTCCGAAGACGAAAACGCGCATGGCCCTGCCCTGCGGCGAACGCTTGGTCCTTGGGGCATTACCGCATTAGGTATCGGCGCTGTGATCGGCACCGGTATTTTCGTAGTGACCGGCCAGGCGGCGGCGGAGAACGCTGGGCCAGCGGTACTCATTTCCTTCATTCTTGCGGCGATCTGCAGCGGCTTTACTGCGCTGTGCTATTGCGAATTCGCCACACTGATTCCGATTTCGGGTAGCTCCTATTCCTATGCCTATGCCACGCTGGGCGAACTGGTGGCATGGTTCATCGGCTGGAACATGGTGCTGGAGTACGCCATCTCCGCATCGGCCGTAGCGGTGAGCTGGACCGGTTATTTCACCAGCCTGCTCGACCATGTCGGTATTCATCTACCCGCTGTGCTGACCGGTGCCCCACTCGACTTCAAGGATGGCCATCTGGTCCCCACCGGGACTCTGTTCAACCTACCGGCCGTCGCCATCGTGCTGGCCCTTACCTGGGTTTGCTACATCGGCATCAAGGAATCTTCCGGTATCAATTTCCTGATGGTGCTGCTCAAGGTCGGCCTGATCGTGGTCGTAGTGATTGCCGGCTATCGCTATATCGATCCAGCCAACTGGCATCCCTTCATTCCCCAATCTCAGGGCGGCCATAAATACGGCTGGGCCGGCATCATGCGCGGCGCAGGCATGGTGTTCTTTGCCTATATCGGCTTCGAGGCCACCTCCACTGCTGCTCAGGAGTGCAAAAACCCACAGCGCGACCTGCCGTTCGGCACGCTCGTCTCGCTGGTGATCTGCACCGTGCTGTACCTGGCGATGGCTGCGGTGCTGACAGGCCTGATTTCGTATACGCAACTCGGTACGGACGAACCGGTGGTCACCGCCATCAAGGCACATCCAGAACTCGGCTGGCTGCGTCTGATCGTGGAAGTCGGCGCGATGATCGGCTTGTCTTCGGTGATCCTGGTGATGATCATCGCGCAGCCGCGCATTTTCATGATCATGTCTCGCGATGGCTTGCTGCCACGGGTGTTCAGCCGTATCCATCCACGCCATCGCACGCCGCACCTGAACACGCTGATCACGGGCTTTGGCATTGCTGTGCTAGCCGCGGTGTTTCCGCTCGGCGTGCTGGCCGACCTTACCTCCATGGGCACGCTGATCGCTTTCGCCGCCGTGTGCGTGGGTGTGTTGATACTGCGTTATACGTCGCCGGAGTTGCCGCGCACCTTCCGCGTGCCGTGGGCGCACTTCGTGTGCATCGCCGGCGTGCTGAGCTGCGGCGCGCTGCTGGCCACCATGGGCTGGTACAACTGGGCGCTGATGGTGGCCTGGACCCTGTTTGGCTTTGCGATTTATTTCACCTATGGAGTACGCCATAGTCACCTGCGTATCGCCAATAGGTCGGCAAAACCCGGAACGCCGGCGATCTCCGGTGAATCTCCGTGATTTGTACCAAACAGACGGGATTTTGACGCTAACGCCGTTTTAATGAACTGAATGTGGCGCCTTCGATTTTATCTCTATCTTCATGATTTTTAAGAAGAAATATTTTCAGCGCCACAAATTTCCAGCCTCGGCCCGCCGTATTTCCGTCAACCGGAGTATCATCAGTGGCCCGTGGGTTGATCACTTGGCAGTGGGCCCCGGATCGCGACCCGGCGCGTCAGGCCAGTTAGCTCCTCGACCTGACGCGTTCGGGTAGCACCTTTCAGCAACACCCCTTCGTTTCTTTTCATAAACGCCTGTCTCGTACAGGCGTTTTTTTATGCGCGCGTGTCACGCGCAAACAAAAAGGCCGGCGCAAGGCCGGCCTTTGTACAGCGGCTGATGCGATCAGGCTTGCTTTGCCGTATGCGAGATGCACCACCCTTTCGCACTCACTGCTTTGCCCGGGAACAACTGACATGGCCCATAACCGGTCGCAGCACCCGAGTAGAACTGGCAGTTGACGCAGTTGTCGCCAGGCTTGTGCTTGGCGTCCGTGGTCTTCGTAGCGTCTTCGACATAACCCAGCGCCTTCGCAGTGGGATCGGCTTCGGAAACATGCGGCAGATCATCTGCACGCGCAACGCGTGGCAACCCGCTCACCAACATTGCCGCAGTGGCCGTGCCCGCGGCGAGTTTGAGGAAACGACGACGCGACTCGATCTTTTCTTGTCCTGACATAACCACCCTCATCGTTGTTTTTCGCCGCGGGAGCTGCGGCGACGCTGTCCGCATCCTAACGTGATGAGACGCACCGAAGCCTGTTCGCGAATAACTCGCATTTGGCACTTTTCCCACCGTGCTATAGTCGCCTTCCGTTTGGACGTCTATTTGCCATGAGCCAAGACCTTCCCGCTTCCATTCCCGCCGCGCTGTTTTACGACCGCGCCGACGCGATCGCCGACGCAGCGCGCGAACTTGCACAACACGGCTGGACGCCCGCCACCAGCAGCAATTTCTCGATGCGAGTAGACGCCGATCACGCCGCAATAACAATCTCCGGGCGTGACAAAGGCAAGCTCGGTCGCGACGACATCATGCTGGTGGACATGCATGGCAAAGCCGTTGGCACCACCGCGCGCCCCAGCGCGGAGACCGAATTGCACACGCAGGTATATCGCCGCTGGCCCGAAATGAATGTGGTGTTACATACGCATTCGCGCACGCAAAGCGTAGCCTCGCGCTTGTTCGCGAACGACGGCGTGATCCGCCTGGAAGGCTGGGAACTGCAGAAGGCGATCCGCGGCCATACCACGCACGAAAGCGTGCTCGACATTCCCGTGTTCCCCAACACGCAGCACATGCCCGAGCTGGTGGATCAGGTGGATGCCTGGATCGATGCCGGCAAACCGCTGCATGCCTACTTGATCAACGGCCACGGCATCTATACGTGGGGTCATGACATGGCCGAAGCACGCCGCCATCTGGAGGCGCTGGAATTCCTTCTCGGCTGCGAACTAGATCTAAGGAGATTGCACGCATGAGCCGCTTGCGCATTTTCGAAGAACAACATCCGCACAGCCCGCTTTCGATTCACGAAGACCACGCTGGCATCGCTCGCGAGCTAGCCAAGGTGGGCGTGCGCTTCGAGCAATGGGAAGCGAACCAGCCGATCACGCCCGGTGCGAGCCAGGACGAAGTGATCGCCGCTTATCGCAGCGACATCGATCGCCTGATGCGCGAAGAAGGCTATCAGTCCGTTGACGTGATCAGCTTGAAACCGGATCACCCGGATCGGGCCACGCTGCGCCAGAAATTCCTCAGCGAACACACTCACAGCGAAGACGAAGTGCGCTTCTTCGTCGCCGGCGCGGGCCAATTCACGCTGCACATCGGTGAAAAGGTTTATGACGTGCTGTGCGAGCAGGGCGATCTGATCGGCGTACCGGACGGTACCCGCCACTGGTTCGACATGAGCGAGGCGCCCTACTTCGTGGCGATCCGCCTGTTCACCAACAAGGAAGGCTGGGTCGCCAACTTCACCGGTTCGGATATCGCCCAGCAGTTCCCGCGCATGCAGCCGCTGGCAACCGCGGCATAGGTTGGGGCGCAGCCCCCAACATCCTGCCGTATGTGCATGGCAATGTTGGGATTTACACCTCAACCCGTAAAATCAAACGCTTGCGCCCGCACAAGCCCACGCTAAGCTTGGGAGCCCCTTATCCCCTCCGGCTCCCATGACCGTCATCCGCGCCATCGTCACCGACATCGAAGGAACCACCAGCTCGATCAGCTTCGTCAAGGACGTGCTGTTTCCTTACGCCCGCAAACGCCTGCCGGCCTATATCGAGACGCACGGCGACACGCCCGAAGTGCAGCACTGGCTGCACGAGGCGGCCAAGGAGGCCGGCATCATCGAAGCGAGCCGGCAAGACATCCTGGAAATGCTGCTGCGCTGGATCGACGAAGACCGCAAGTCCACGGCGCTCAAGGCGCTGCAGGGCATGATCTGGCAGGAAGGCTTCGAGGCCGGCGAATACCGCTCCCACATGTACCCCGAAGTCGCCGCTCGTTTGCACGCCTGGCGTGGCGAGGGGCTGCACCTGTACGTGTATTCCTCCGGCTCGGTGCAGGCGCAGAAGCTGTTCTTCCGCTACAGCGACTCTGGGGATCTCAGCCCCCTGCTCTCAGGCTACTTCGATACCGAAACCGGTCCCAAACGAGAGCGGGTTTCCTACGAGCGCATCGTGGATGCCATCGGCGAACGTCCAGAGCACGTGTTGTTTCTCTCTGACGTGGTGGAGGAACTGGACGCCGCCCGCGCCGCCGGCCTGCACACCGGTTGGCTGCTACGACCGCCGCTGGAAGTGCCGCCCGAACCCAGACATCCCGCTTACGCCAGCTTCGACGCCATCTCGCTCTGAGCCCCCCATGCGCACGACCCTGACCGTCCTGCTCTCCTTCGCCGCCGGCGTGCTGCTGATGTTGCTGATAACCGGGCACCGGCCACCGCATAACGACGAAACGTCAAGCACGGCCAACGCGCCAGCCCCTTCGTCCACCAGCAGCGACGTAGAAGACAACGAAACCGGCGATACCTGGCCCAGCCAGGGCCCCTCGCCCGAACAGGTGATCTACGCGCAGCCAGCCATGGTGCGTAAAGCGCTGGCCAAACTCTCTCCACGCGTCGCCGACAAGCCCAACCTCTATCTGGTGGCTTTCGCGGGCGACGGCGGCGAAGACGTATTTCGCAACGAAGCCGAATACGCGGCGCAACTTTTTACCCAGCGCTATGGCCCCACCGCGCATGCGCTGGTGCTTGAAAACAATCCCACCAGCTTGCAGGCGCACCCGTTGGCAAGCTGGAGCAATCTGGAAGATTCACTGGACCAGCTCGCCAGTGTGATGAACCCAGAGCAGGACATCCTGGTGCTCTACATGACCTCACACGGCGACGAGGACCACAACCTGCTGGTGGATATGGATCCGCTGCCGCTCGACCAGATCGGCGCACCCGATCTTGCCGGCATCCTGAAGAAGCGACCCTTCAAATGGAAAGTGGTGGTCGTGAACGCCTGCTATTCCGGCGGCTTCGTACCGGATCTACGTGGTCCAGGCACGCTGGTGCTCACCGCTGCGCGCACGGATCGCAGTTCGTTCGGCTGCGGCAGTGATTCCGACATCACCTACTTCGGCAAAGCGTGGCTGGTCGATGCACTGAACAAGACCGACAACTTCGTCGACGCCTTCCAACTCGCCAAGAGCGATATCGCTACGTGGGAACAGCAAGACAAGCTCACGCCCTCCGAACCGCAGATCGATATCGGCACAGGCATCGCACAGCAGCTTGCGCAGTGGCGCAAGGATGTGACGCCGGGGCCTGCTGTGCCGTTCGTGCCGCCGCCTGCGCCGGCGAGTAGTGCGAGCGCGGCAGCTCAATGACAGGGATTTCCTTACTTTCTCAATCTTGCGGCATCGTCATTCCGGCGAAGGTGTTCGCCGGAATGACGACGTGGAGGCACTACCCGTGCCGTTCCACCAAAACCTTCGCGACATCACCAAGCCCAAACCCGCGCGCACGCAGCAACACGGTGAGATGAAACACCAGATCCGCCGCTTCGCCCAATAGCTCGTCATCACCCTGCGCCACTGCAGCCAGAGCGGTCTCGACACCTTCCTCGCCCACCTTCTGCGCAATCCGCCGCGTTCCGCCATGAAACAACTTGGTGGTGTAACTGCCTTCAGGCAATTCCTCCTTGCGGCTTTCCACCAACGCATCCAGCTGCGCAAGAAAGCCCACTGGCGGTCGCACTTCGTTGCCGAAACAACTACGCGTCCCCAGATGGCAAGTCGGCCCGTGTGGATCGGCCAACACCAACAAGGTGTCGCCATCGCAATCAACACGGATCGACTTCAAATGCAGCACATGCCCGGAGCTTTCGCCCTTGGTCCATAGGCGCTGTTTGCTGCGGCTGAAAAAAGTCACCTTGCTGCTGGTTCGCGTAAGCGCCAACGCTCTCTCATCCATATAGCCCAGCATCAACACTTCGCCCGTCAGCCAGTGCTGCACGATCGCAGGCACCAATCCTTCCGTCTTGGCCCAATCGATCTGGCTGAGATCCAGCGAATCGAAATTGCTTACTGTTTCACTCATGGCCGACGGCCTCTTGCAAACGAATCACGATCCCTTCCTGCCGGAGATAACGCTTCAGATCGGGAATGGCAATGGCGCCACTGTGAAAAACACTGGCCGCCAAGGCACCATCAACACGAGCACGCGTGAACGCATCGCGAAAATGCTCCGCAACTCCCGCCCCGCCTGAAGCGATCAGCGGCACCGTACAGACCGCCCGTGCTGCAGCAAGCTGCACCAGATCGTAGCCTTGACGCACGCCATCGGTATCCATGCAGTTGAGCACGATCTCGCCCGCACCACGACGCTGCGCCTCTACCATCCAATCAATCGTACGCCGCGCCAGCGAGCGCGTTTTGGACGGATCGCCGGTGTATTGGCGCACGCGCCACTCGCCATCCACATCGCGCATGGAGTCGACACCGACGACCACGCACTGCACACCGAAAGCCTCGGCCAATTCGTCGATCAGCTCCGGGCGCTCCAACGCCGGCGAATTGATCGAGACCTTATCCGCCCCGGCGTACAACACCTCGCGTGCATCCGTCACCGAGCGAATGCCACCCGCTACGCAGAACGGTATGTCGATCACCCGCGCCACGCGTTCCACCCAGCCACGATCCACGCTACGCCCTTCCGGGCTGGCGGTGATGTCGTAGAACACCAACTCGTCAGCACCTTCATCGCGATAACGCAAAGCCAGATCGACGATTTCGCCCATCACCACGTGATCACGGAAACGCACGCCCTTGACGACTTTGCCGTCACGCACGTCCAGACAGGGAATAATGCGGCGACTCAACATGCCAATGCATCCTCCAGCGTAAAGCGCCCTTCCAGCAAGGCGCGCCCCAGAATCACACCGCGTGCACCGGCCGCACGTGCAGCACGGATGTCTTCCAGCGAACGCACACCGCCGGACGCCTGCACCGCCAATTGCGGCACGGTCTGCGCCAGGTGTTGGTAAAGCTCAAGGTTGAAACCGGCCAACATACCGTCGCGCTCGATGTCCGTGCACAGCAGATGGCGTGCGCCGTGCGCTGCATACCAGGGAGCCAGTTCATCCAACGTGCGCGCTTCGTCTTCGGTCCAGCCAGCGCTGGGTAAGGTCCACCTATTGTCGCGGCGGCGTGTATCCAGCGCGATGGTGAAGCGCTCTGCGCCGTGTTTATCCAGCCATTCCGCTACGCGCTCCGGTTCGCGAATGGCAACGCTACCCACGACCACGCGACGTACGCCTACTTTGAACAGACGAAGGATGTCTTCTTCCGCCCGCACGCCGCCGCCAGCCTGCACTTGCATACCGGCTTTCGCGAGCGCTTCGATGACGCTGAGGTTGGCGAGGTCACCTGCACGCGCGCCGTCGAGATCCACCACGTGTAGCCAACCTGCGCCGGCTTGCGCATAGCGGGCGGCGATCTCATGAGGCGCAGCAGCGTACTGGGTTTCTTGCGCATAGTCGCCTTGCTTCAGACGCACTACCTGCCCGTTGCGCAGATCGATGGCGGGGATAACCTCAAAGTTCATTCTGATCTGCTCTTATTGCTATGCGCATCCCGCAAATGCCCAATCTTACCGGCCGTCATTCCCGCGAAAGCGGGAATCCATTTGCTCTGATGCACCTTTGAAAATGGATTCCCGCTTTCGCGGGAATGACGACCCTCTTGTACTAACGAGATTTTCCTCACACTGTCAAAGCTCAAGAAAATTCTTCAACAACTTAGCCCCAACCCGCGCCGAGCGCTCCGGATGAAACTGCATCCCATGAAAATTGCCACTCGCAATCACCGCTGAAAACGCACCACCGTAATCACTACTCACGAGCGTGTAATCACCCAGCGGTACGCCATAGCTGTGCACGAAGTAAGCCCAATCGCCCTCTTCCAGATTTTTCAGAAGAGGATGCTGGCTGACAGGTGATAACTGGTTCCAACCCATATGCGGTACACACAGCTCAGGCGTTTCTTCGAATCTGCGTACCGGCGCGGGAATCACCCCCAGACACGGCGTATCGCTTTCCTCGGAATGCTCACACAGCAGTTGCATCCCTAAACACACACCCAGCACTGGCTGCGTGAGTGAACGAATCACATCGACCAATTCCAACTCACGCAAGCGAGCCATGCCCGGCGCCGCGGCGCCGACACCCGGAAGAATGACTTTGTCCGCACCGCGAATGCGCTCAGCATCGGCGGTCAAGGCAGCATCCACACCCAGCCGCTGTAACGCATAACGCACCGAGCCGATATTGGTGCCGCCGGCATCGACCAGGACCACGCTCATTGCAGAGCTCCCTTCGTACTTGGCAGTTCATCACCTTCGCGACGGATCGCCTGGCGCAAAGTACGCGCGGTGACCTTGAAGCAACCTTCCACCATGTGGTGTGCGTTGTCGCCCTTCACCGTCAGGTGAAGGTTGGCGCCCAGCGTGTCGCACAGGGAACGAAAGAAATGCGGCACCAATTCGGTCGGCACGTCGCCGACCCGCTCGCGCGGAAACTGGCCTTCGAATACGAAGTACGGGCGGCCCGACAGATCCAGCGCAGCACTGGCCAAGGATTCATCCATCGGCAGCGTAAAACCGTATCTACCGATGCCGCGCTTATCGCCCAGAGCCTGGCGTAAAGCCTGCCCTAACGCGAGCGCGCAATCTTCGATGGTGTGGTGCTCATCGATCTCGGTATCACCATCACACGTGATGCTGAGTGCGAAACCACCGTGCTTGCCGATCTGCTCCAGCATGTGATCGAAAAAGCCCAGGCCGGTGTGCGCTACCGGTTCCGCTTGCGCATCCAAATCCACGCGCACCTTGATGCGGGTTTCTTTGGTGTTGCGCACCACTTCTGCCACGCGCGGCCGATCGAGCAGTTGATGGGCAACCTCTTCCCAGCTCACACCGTTCGGCCCTACGCGAAAGCCACGCACGCCCATATTCGCCGCAAACTGCAGGTCGGTCTCCCGATCGCCTACCATGGCGGAATCTGCGCGCGTCCAGCTGTCATCGGCCAGATATTGCCGCATCATGCCAATGCCTGGCTTGCGCGTATCCAGCCCATCGTGTGGAAAGCTGCGGTCGATGAGCACTTCGCGAAAGCGCACGCCTTGCGAAGCGAAGATGCGCATCAGCAAATCGTGCGGGCCGTCGAAATGCGCTTGCGGAAAACGATCCGTACCCAATCCATCCTGGTTGGTAACCATCACCAACTCGTAGCCGGCTGCGACGATGCGCTGCAACGCGGCCATCACACCTGGCAGCAAGGACAGTTTTTCATAGCTGTCGATCTGCTCGTCAGCAGGTTCTTCGATCAGGCAACCATCCCGATCAACAAATAATATTTTTCGGCTCATGCTTGTTAGTTACCTTTATGCCGATCCATCGGCAAAAACCCGGCCGTCCATAGCCGGACTATTCAACAGAGCAAGCACACGCTGGTTCTCGGCAGGCGTGCCCACAGTGATGCGCAACGCATCCTGCAGCTTGGGGTAGCGACGCACATCCCGCACCACGATCCCCGCCTGCAGCAGGCGCTGATAGACAGCACCCGCATCGTCGAAACGCACGGCCAGGAAGTTGGCATCGGAAGGAAGGACTTCGCGCACGCCCGCAACGCCGGCCAGGGCATCGCGCATAACAGCACGCTGTTCTCGCACGATAGCAATATGTTCGCGCGCAGCATCCTGACCCGATGGTGACAGTGCTGCCAACGCTGCCGCGACACACGGCAACGGCAACGGATAAGGCGGCATGATCCGCCTGATCAGTCCGATCACTTCGGGATTCGCAATCAAGCTTCCAATACGCGCACCTGCCAGCGCCCAGGCCTTGGACAAAGTTCGCAGCACCGCAAGGTGTTCATAATGCTCGATCAGATCAGCGACGCTGGCCTGATCGGAAAACTCGATATATGCCTCGTCCACCACCAGCAAGGCACGGCCAGCCAGCGCTTGCGCTACGCGCTCGACATCTACACGCGATATTGACTTGCCGCTGGGATTATTGGGCGTACACAGGAACACCAGCTTTACTGCAGGCGTGATCGCCGCGAGCAAAGCGGAAATGTCGAGGCTGAAATCCTCCGCCAACGGTACTTCGATCACACCAGCATCCTGAATGCGCGCACCAACGGCATACATGCCGAACGTCGGCGGCTGGATCACGATTGCATCCTGACCGGCGCGGCAGAACGCGCGCACTAGCAAGTCAATCGCTTCGTCGCTGCCGCGGCCGACGAACAACTGCTCGCGCCGCACGCCGTAGAGGCTTGCCAGCGCCTGCAATAGCGCAACCGGTTGCGGGTCAGGATAACGGTTGCAGCCAAGCCCTACGTCGCCGGCAGGCTCCCAGGCTGATTCGTTCGCATTAAGCATGATCTGCCCACCGCCTGCTTCCATGCGCGCAGACGAATACGGCTGCAGCGTGCGAATTTCCGGCCTTGCCAAATCGAGCACACTCATAAACGCGTTCCAAGAGCTTCCAAGCGCAACGTCACGGCACGTCTGTGCGCTTCGAGTTGCTCGGCTGCCGCCAGCGTGGCGGTACACGGCCCGATGGCCCGCAGGCCGTTGGGGTCCAATTCCTGCACCGTAATCTGCTTCTGATAACTGGCCACCGACACGCCGCTGTAGCTGCGCGCATAACCATATGTCGGCAATACGTGATTGCTGCCGCTGCAGTAGTCGCCCACCGATTCGGGTGTCCATGCACCGACGAAGATGGAGCCTGCGCTTTCAATGCTGGACACCAAGTCGCGTGCGCCATTGACTTGCAGGATCAAGTGCTCCGGCGCGTAGCGATTGCTCACTTCCACCGCCTGCGCCAATGATTTCACTTCCACCAATCGGCTCTGTGCCAGCGCTTGCTCCGCGATAGCACCGCGCGGCAGTTGCGCGCATTGGCGATCCACCTCAGCCGCAACCTTGTCGAGCAGTTCGGCGGAGTGGCTGACCAACACCACTTGCGAATCCGGCCCATGCTCGGCCTGCGACAGCAGATCCGCTGCCACAAACACTGGATTGGCGTGCGCATCCGCAATGACCAGCACTTCCGAAGGGCCGGCCGGCATGTCGATGGCCGCGCCATTCGGATCGGAAGACACCTGCAACTTGGCTTCGGTGACCCATGAGTTGCCTGGACCGAACAGCTTGTCGCAGCGAGGCACGCTTTCGGT
This sequence comes from Dyella acidisoli, assembly GCF_030160295.1. Taxonomy (GTDB): domain Bacteria; phylum Pseudomonadota; class Gammaproteobacteria; order Xanthomonadales; family Rhodanobacteraceae; genus Dyella_B; species Dyella_B acidisoli. The sequence continues at coordinate 21,370 of NZ_BSOB01000050.1, read as the reverse complement.
GCCGTACGCCATGGCCGCAATCGCTTGCGCGCCGCCCAACTTGAAGACGCGATGCACGCCCACGGTACGCGCGGCGAACAACACGGCTTCATCACAGGTGCCATCTGCACGTGCTGGTGAACAAAGCACCACTTCGCGACAACCGGCGATGCGTGCCGGCACACCCAACATCAATGCGGTGGAAGGCAGCGGCGCACTACCTGCCGGCACATACAAGCCGACACGATTAATCGGGCGAAGAATGCGCTCGACCCGCACACCTACAGCTGTGTTTACGCCCACTGGTTGCGGCGCAGTTGCGCTATGAAACGCTTCGATACGCTCCGCGGCCTCACGAATCGCCGCTTTCAGTTCCGGCGTCAGTTTGGCTTCGGCCGCTTTGAACTCCACTTCAGTGACTTCGAAGACGTCCAGCGTGCAGCGATCGTAACGTGCGGAAAGTTCACGCAGCGCCACATCGCCTTTGGCTCGCACTTCAGCAATGATGCGTTCGACACCAATACGCAGTTCCTCTGCTCGCGACTGTACTGGCCGCGCCAGTGCCGCGTTACGCTCGGCTTCGTTCAATGTATTCCAATCGATTCGTTTCATGCCGAGACGTCTCACGCAAGCATTTTTTCGACCGGAAGCACGAACATCTCGCGCGCACCGGCCTTCTTGATTTCTTCCAATTGCCGCCAACTCACTTCGCCGGCACAAAGCGCCTGCAACATCAGCTGATCGGGCTGCCCCGCCACAGGCAGCAGCGTCGGCTGCGGGCCGCCCGGCAGCAGTCGCGTGACGGCTTCGAGCGAAGTGCGCGAGGTTTGCAGCAGCAGCAGGCGCGATTCGCGTACCTGGATCACGCCGTCAAGGCGCTTGAGCAGCAGCTCCACCATATCGCCGCGCTCGTCGGTCGGTAGTGTTTCCGGACCGGCCAGCACAGCCTCACTTTCCAATAGCACGTCAGTTTCGCGTAACTGGTTCGCCACCAGCGTGCCGCCGCTTTGCACGAGATCGCAGATCACGTCAGCCGTGCCAAGTTTGGGCGCAATTTCAACTGAGCCGGCCAAGGTGATGACGCCGGCATCCACGCCCTTCTCCCGCAGCCATGTACCGAGCAGTGCGGGATACGAGGTAGCGATGCGCAGGCCTGCCAAATCCTCTGGCCCGTTGTAGTTCATGTCCTGCGGCACGGCGACCGACAGACGGCAGCGTCCAAAACCCAGCGGGCGCCACTCGGTGAGCGACGCAGCGCCATTGCCAGCCCCGTTCTTGAATTCGTTGAGTACATTGCGGCCAACGATGCCGAGATCGCAGACGCCCTGGGCAATGAGCCCAGGAATATCGTCATCACGAACCAGCAGCAGATCCACCGGCTCGCCCTCGCCAAAGCAGAACAGCTTGTCGCGGCTCTGGCGGAAGGTAAGGCCACAGCGATTGAGCAGATCCAGCGCCGGCTCGGTCAGCCGGCCGGATTTCTGCATGGCGATACGCAAACGATCCCTGGGTTTCATGCACGCGCCCTTTTCGCTGCCGTACGGGCACGCGTAGCGCGCGCAGCCGCCGCGAGATAACCACCGGCGCCCTGGTTCAGATAGCGCGCGACCCGCCCGATCGTGGTGATGCTGACGGCAGTGCGCTCGTGAATCTCCCGATAGGACACACCCTCGAGCAGGTACGGCACCACCCGCCAGCGATCCACCAACACCTCCAGCTCGGCCGGCGTGCACAAGTCGTTGAGGAAGGCATTCATTTCCTCAGCGTTCTTCAACGAGAGCAAGGCCCGGCACAGGCTAAGCCTGGCGGACTCTTCCGGGGTCTCGGGGTCGATCGATCGGCGCTTCATAATGTACTAACGCATTAACACAGTGGAGCGCATTCTAGACGCTGGTTATGTTTTGCGCAAGCCGCCATCCGGGGCGTGATCTGGGCATCTATGCGGGGCGTTCAACGACCGTATCATTCGCAGGCGGCGCCCTTCCCCACGCCACGCATGGAGATGCCATGAACAAAGGACTTGCCTCCCCAGTGATTCGTCCTGCGGCCTACCTGATGATTGCCGCAGTCATCGCTTTCGCTGCCGTCTGCGGCGCCGCGCAGTACTGGCGCACGGATCTCGATCCCATCGCAGTGCCGCTGAGCATCTACCTCACTGGTCCAGGTGGCGCATACGTACGCCTCACCTACTATCTAATGGGCGTGGCGCTGATCGTGTTTGCCGTACCCGCTTATCGAGCAACCGCTGCGCCATTGCGCAGTGCTCTGGCGCTGGTGTTATTCGCCATACCAGGGCTGTTGCTGCCTGTGGTGGCGGCGACCGAGCTATTCAAAGGCACATCACATGAAGACCTGGCCGCGTTGATTCATGGACTGGCGGCACAGTCGACCTTCCTAACGTTGAGCTTCGGCATGCTGCTGCTTTCCAGCCGTTGGCGTCGTGATCCGCGCTTGGGGGTCAGTCGTTATCCAGGCCTTTTGCTCGCGTGGTTAGCTACAGTCGCACTTTGGCTGCAGGTGCTCATGCGCAATCTTCCGCATGGCCTGATGCAGAAGCTGCTGATTGTCTTGATATTGCTGTGGCTGAGCTGGGCCGCACGCCAGTTACTGCGCTCAACTCGGTGACATAGGTATTTACGTGTCGCCGGGGTTGCTTGGCAGAGCCTCACCGCCATTCCGGCGAAGGCCGGAATGACGACTCGACGAGTTTTGTCTGTTCAACGTGTTACGCAGACACCCATGCCTCAGTGCGCCGGGCTTTACACGCCCGCGAACGCCTTCTGCTGTACCAGTTCACACACCGTACGCACATCGCCATCCATCGCACGGTCACGGTGGATGAAGCTGATCTGCTTGCGCAGGGTTTCATATGCCTTGCGCACGGCTTCACCCGCGTGGAACTCACCAACTTCCGACAGCGCGGCGGTGAGCTGCTTCACTTCTTCGACGAACTGCGCATAGTGCGAGTGATCTTCACGCGGCGCATTGGTGACCTTTGAAGCCAACGCCTGCCAATCACCACGCGCAGCAAGGCGGCGTGCGGCGTTGAGCATTTCCTGACGGTAGTCCAACGCCTGTGCCGCGGTGTACAACTCCAGCGCCAGCACGTGACTGAGGTCTTCGGTCATTTCCAGTACATGGCGTGCTTCGTTTGCACCCATGGAAACGTGATCTTCCGCGTTCGCGCTGGTCGGCACCGAATACACGCTGGCCGGATGCGCGCGCGTGGCCAGATCGTTCACCAACGCCGCCGCCGTGTACTGCACGATCATGAAGCCGGAATCAGTACCGTCTTCGTTGCCGGTGAGGAAAGCCGGCAGGCCATCGTTGGTGGCCGGGTCGACCAGCTTGTTGAGGCGGCGCTCGGAAATCGATGCCAGCACCGGAATCGCAGCCTTCACGTAGCTCATCGCCAGTGCCAGCGGCATGCCATGGAAGTGGCCCGCGGAAATCACCTGCTCTTCGATGTGCGTGGCATCGGTGTTATCCGGGAAGATCAGCGGATTGTCGGTGACCGCATTCAATTCAATATCGATGATGCGGCAAGCCTGCGCCCAGGCATCACGCACCGCGCCGTGCACCTGCGGCATGCAGCGCAGGCAGTAGGCATCCTGCGGCTGATGCTTCTTGCCACCCTTGAACGGCAGGAAGCGGCTGTAGAACGCCTCGCGACCGTGACGCTGATTGGCTGGCACCCAATCCCAACCGATATCGAAACTCAGCGCCTGATCTTCCGGTGTGTTCCACGCCTCGGCGCTCCACGGGCGGAAGCGAGGCACCAAATGATAAGGAATGTCGACCAGCGTGGAGCCGGTGAGCAGATCACGCACATGATCCGCTGCTTGCACCTGGCCCGGATGCGGGCGCAGCGCATGCACTTCCGGCCGCAACGCGCCGCTGCGGCCAGCGAAAGCATCCAGGGTCATCGAAGCGGCAAGATCTGCCACGTTGATCAGATATTCCAGCGTATCCAGCGCCAGCGCTGCCGTGGCGAGCATCTGCGCGGTCCCGTTGTTGAGCGCCAAGCCTTCCTTGAAGGAGAGACGGATCGGCGTGAGGCCGGCGCGCTTAAGCGCTTCCGCACCCGGTAAACGTTCACCTTTGTAGAAGGCCTCGCCGCCGCCAAGCAGCACGATCGCCAGGTGCGACAGCGGCGCCAAATCTCCGCTTGCACCCACCGAACCCTTCTCCGGCACCACCGGAATCACATCGCGATTGAGCAACTCCGTCAGCGCTTCCAACGTCTCGACGCGAATGCCGGAATGGCCGCGCATCAGCGTATTGATGCGGATCACCAGCAGCGCGCGAACTACTTCCGTAGAAAACGGTTTGCCCACGCATACGGCGTGCGTGGTGATCAAGTTGTGCTGCAGCTCTTCCAGCAGCGTGCCTTCCGGCTTGTGCGGATTGCCGCCCGGCAGTTCATCACGCAGGCGATACGCGCCAAGGAGCTTGTCTGCGTTGCTGCCGAAACCGGTAGTAACACCGTAGATCGGCTCGCCGCAGCTGACCTTCTCCGACAAAAAATCCGCAGTACGACGCACACGCGCCAGTTGTTCGGCATCGAGTCGTACACCGTAACCATGACGCGCCACAGCAGCGAGTTGTTGGCGGCTGAGGCTGTTACCGTCGAGGAGAATGGTTTGGTTCACAAAGGCTCCAACGTGTTGTCATGACCGCGTAAGCGGAAAACCACGATTCAATCCTGCAGATTTTCCCAGAGATCACGCCATGTGGGGTTGGCGGTCTCGATCAGTTGAAGCTTCCATGCGCGAGTCCATTTCTTTAGTTGTTTTTCGCGAGTGATAGCGGAGGGGAAGTTTGCGTGATGTTCGAACCAGACGAGACGCTTCACGTCGTACCGCTTGGTAAAACCACCACCCAAACCCTCGCGGTGTTGCCATACACGAAACCTAAGATTTCCCGTCACACCGACGTACAGGGTGCCGCGCTCACCACTAGCCATGATGTAAACGGCGGGTTGCTTTGAAGCCATCCATGCATCTCTTCTTCATCCATGACCTACAACACGCAGCAGCAACCTCATTCGCCCTCAGAGCCGTCATTCCCGCGAAAGCGGGAATCCATTTTAAGGATGCGACAAAGGGCAAGATGGATTCCCGCTTTCGCGGGAATGACGGCAGTGGAAGCTTGAGGCGCAAGGCAACAACCTCACCCCATCACCGCTGCCTGCTCCAACTCCACCCGCAGCGTTTTCACGAGCTCCGTGCGCGCCACCTCGAACTGATCCTCGCGACGCAAATCCTTCACCGTCACCACACCTTTCGCCAGCTCGTCCTCACCCAGCACGAGCACAAAGCGAATACCCGCGCGATCGGCATACTTGAACTGCTTGCCGAGCTTGCCACCCTCCAGCACCACTTCCGTGGCAATGCCGGCCGCACGCAGCTCGCTCGCCACCGCCAGATACGCCGGCAATTGCGCAGCATCCATCTGCGTGACCAGCACATCCACCGTGCTGTGCGCTGTGCTGATCAAACCCGCATCGCGCAACTGCCAGTAAAGACGCGTCAAGCCGATGGAAATACCCACGCCCGGCAAATGCGACTTGGTGTACTGCCCCGCCAGATTCTCGTAACGGCCGCCCGAACAGATCGAGCCGATCTGCGGGTGATCGTTGAGCGTGGTCTCGTAGACCGTACCGGTGTAGTAGTCCAGGCCACGCGCGATCGACAGATTCAACGCGTAATGCGTTTCCGGCACACCGAAATCGCGAATCAAGCCAAGCACTTCTTTCAGTTCGGAGCGCCCTTGCTCCATCACTTCAGGACCAGGACCCAACGCATCAAGCTTCGCAAACGCATCCTGCAACGACGTGGAACGCACCTGCACGAAATCCAGCACCTTCTGCGCCGCCTCGGCACTCATGCCGAACGCCGCACCAGTCAGCGTTTCACGCACGTAATCAGCGCCGCGTTTATCCAGCTTATCCACCTCGCGCAGCACCAGCGTCTGCTGCTCCGGATCAGTCACGCCCAGGCTCTCGAAATAACCGCGCATCAGCTTGCGGTTATTGAGCTGGATAGTGAACGCGCCAATGTTCAGCTCGCGGAACACGCTATAGATCACCGCCGGCACTTCGGCGTCGTAACGGATCGACAAGCTATCCTTGCCAATCACGTCGATATCGCACTGGTAGAACTCGCGGAAGCGCCCGCGCTGCGCACGCTCGCCGCGGTAAACACGCTGCATCTGATAGCGGCGGAAAGGAAAACTGAGGTCGTGCTCGTGCTCTGCCACGTAGCGGGCAAGCGGGACAGTCAAATCGAAGCGGAGCGCCAGCTCGGGTACTTTGTCGGTTGCTTCAGAACGTTCATGTTCCTCAACCCATTTACCCAGGGCATTTAACGTGCCGGTGGACTGTACAAAATACACCTGCCGCTCCGTCTCCCCGCCGGTCTTGGTCAGCAGCACATCCGAATACTCGATCACCGGCGTCTCCACCGGCAGGAAGCCAAAGCGCTCGTAGTTGCGACGGATCACGTCGAGCATGCGCTGGAAAGCAATCTGGTCGAGCGGCAAAAGCTCGAGCACGCCGGGCATGGTGCGGGCCTGGGTAAGCGCCATGGAATCCTCTGCTTTGGGGGTGGAAGCGCTGCGGAACAGCAGCCCAATAGCGTAACAGATGCAACCGTCTCCCTTCCCCGCCACTGGCAGGAATTCCACCCCAGGAGCAGGCTCTCGCCTGTTGCCAACCTCACCCGTCCCCGTTAAGATACGCGGCTCCCACGGGGTGTAGCTCAGCCTGGTAGAGCGCTACGTTCGGGACGTAGAAGTCGCATGTTCGAATCATGTCACCCCGACCAATGTTTCTTAAAAAAGCCGGCCTAGCAGCCGGCTTTTTTCATGCAATTTGAACAGGCCTTTTTCTCCCGGCCCCAAGCTTGACGAGACGCCTAACCCACCGCGTCGTCATCCCCGCGAAAGCGGGGATCCATTTTCGCTTCTCACCGAGAGCAAATCGCTTCCGCGAAAATGATGTTCCCGTCTTAATCCTTTGCTAGGTCAAATTGCTGCCAACCAACCTATTTGGTCCAGTGCCATAGTCACTAACCCCAGAGACAACGTTCCCGTGGGTGTAGTTATTGACAATCATGTAATTACCGCCCGTACCAGAATCCACGATGATGCCGAAGTTTTGCGTATTGCCAAAACCTTGTACTTGCGCAGCGGTGCAATTTCGGATGGAGAAATTACCAATGCCCGGACCGACGTAAATGCCCGGCACATTCGCGCTCGTTGTTCCATTGCCAGAAGCAACGCATGCATCCATCGAAAAATGGGCCACACTCCCAACAAACTGCCACCCTGCTAACGCGTTATTGAACGCACGACAGGCCGTGAATTGGATGTTGTAACCGCCTCGCACCTCGAAGCCCGTAGCAGCACAGCTTGAACCCCAACAATTCACCAGCTGAATACCTTGAGCGATTCCTCCAGAGGAAGGATTGATCACCCATCCGTTGGAGTAACAGGTATCCGCAGCGACGCTTTCGCCAAAAACCCATTGGACAACATTGCCCGACGGTGGACTGATGTTGACGCCAGTCCCAAGACGCAGGATATCGACGTTTGTCATGCGACACGTATCGCCACCAAACAGGGCAATACCGGTTGCAGCGTTGGAAGAAGGGCAGCTGATGGTGCCGCTTTCGATGAAGATCAAGCCACCGTTGCTCGTACCGGGCGTTGGCTGATTCCAATAAATTCCAATGTGACTGACGGTATCAATGTCGAACGTTTGTATATAACAAGGTGCATTTACACCATTCACATAGACGCCGTAGTAACAGTTGTAAAAATAGAAATCCTCACAACGAAAGAATCCACATGTATCCACATTCAACACCGCACCGGCCGTTGGCGCGCCGGCAAAACTGACACTCATGCTTGCGAAGCCACACAGCCCAACATTGCTGAAGTGAAAAACGTCGACGCTTGCAGTAGGTGAAATTTGTGCAGCCCCCTTAGATTCCCCAACAATCTGTGTGCCTGTGGTGCTAACGACCAATGTGGCGCTGGTCACATAGTGGCCCGCAGGAAAGTAAACAGTGCCGGCACCGACATTGATTGCATTTTGAATAGCGACAGTGTCGTCGGTAGTACCGTTACCTGTTGCGCCGAACCATTTGACCGATCGCCAGTTACCGTAACCTGCTCGATACCAACTTCGGCCTGAAGCATCATTGATGATCGTGCCATTGTTATCCGCTGCATTCGCACCAACGACGAAAAGCCCCTGACCACCGTCCCCGTTTGTGCTGTAACCAAGCAACTGGCAGAAGGTGTCTGGAAGCGTAGTAGAGGTAGCTAGTCGAAGTGCTGCAATATTGGCCAGCCAGACCGTATCGCCCGAAATCCCCTGGGCGCATGAGTCCCCACTACCCAAAGCCATCGCCCCGCCAACTGCAAGTGGGAAGGCTTCAAGAAATTTTCGTCTTTCCATGTACTGCTCCTCAACTACAAAAGCGATCAGGCTACTCGATGGGAACAAAAAAGGCCCCTTCAAAAGGGGCCTTTTCGCAGAACATTACTGCTTCACAGGTGGCTTACTAGCGCCCTGCCTTTCGCAGTCAATATATAGACGGGCATAGACTCAGTCTCGCCCTCCACTATCTCAACCAAGCCTTGCCCGGCTAGCTCTGAAGCAAGCCGAGCTATGTTCTCACGGCCACCCATACCTGTGCTCGACAGCGCCCTATCCAGACTGTACCAAGTCCAGTTCTTGTCTTTGCTTGAAAGCAACTTCAAGACAGATTTTTTAATTTCTTCGTTCATTTAGGTGCATCCGGGTGATAGAGCTGTCCATCTCGAAGTCCGTAATCTTCGAGAGTCGCCGTATGAGCATTGTTCCACAGTTCGTAAGCCTCATCAGGATTTGAAGGTTGCCCTGACTCCCAGCCAAGGTTCGAATATCTCTGAAACTCCCTGATTTCATGAGTATAGAAATTTAGATCTACTTGCGTAGGATCTAAATTTCCATTTGCGATCTGACTTAGGCGGTCGATCATAAAGTCATTCGCATCATCTTGACCAAATCGAGAGAGATGCTGGACAACAGTGTCTACACCATCGTTAGTTATCTGTACGCCGTCAGTGCTGAGATTCTCTATTGGGCCTCCTGCCTGAGTAGGATCAAAGGGCCGACCGCTAACCGGCCCTCTCGCACCATAGATTCCTGTGTCTGGAACAGCACCGACTGAGTCCGTAAACAAACTCTTTAGACTACTAAATGCACCCTCAATGCCGCCTTCCAGCAATCCTACCCCACTGGTTATAGCAGTTGCTGCCGAGTTGAACCGCTCATTCCAGGCATCCACCCCCATTATAGAAGTCCCGGAAAATGGATTGACACCCTGCTCCAATCCGCCGTTCGCGTCCTTGTTCCATAGAGCGGACCAGGAGGCCCACACGTTGCCCATACCGTTGAGTACGCTACCGCCCATGCGGTACATCATGGCCGATCCAGGAGCATAGGGTTGTAGCTCCGATGCAGTGTCCTGGGTGTAGTTGTAAATGTTATTCAAAAGGGTTTGAGGCACAGGTCCAATCGTGGACTCATTTATCTGCGTAGATGATTGCAATCCGCTGAATGGGTTTAACAAAGATCCCAGGTAGGCATTGAGCATCCACGGTCGAGCTAACGCCGCATTTGATCCGCTATCCCCTGCGCCCCCGTTTTGAGAACTATCACTAGATGGATCAGATCCTGTTTCTGCCGTCGCAGCGTCACTGGAATTTACGGTCACAGTACCGAGCGTCTTCGCGCCCGCCGTACTTGTCGTATCGGTACCGTCATAACCCGGTGCCCGCCATTCGAGCGAATCATTGTCGCCTGCAGAAGAGGGAACAGAACCCATTTCACTAGTCGCTGTTAATACAGACGTATCGCTCAACGAAGTCAGCGACACATCACTCAACGCCCCTGCCTGAATCGTCACATTAGGCGACACGCTGTAATCCGAACTCGAAATCGAAGGCAAGTTGTCGCCGCTGCTCTGTTGCTGGCTCAACTGCACTTGCGATGCACTCACCTGCCCCTGCAACTGCAGTGCCGTATCACTCGCACTTTGATACTGCCCTTGATCAGACGTGTACTGCGCCGAAAGATCGTCGACCTGCGACTGATCGGCGGAGTATTGCGCACTCAAACTGGTGTATTGCGCGTTATCGGACTGATAAGCAGTGCTCAAATCGCCTAACTGCTGCTGAGTGGAAGCATCAACCCAAGAGCCCAGGTTGTTGTTGCTTCCCAGCAACCCACCCAGATTGTCGCCATTCCACCAACTCGCGCTCCCATCGCTCGTTGATCCGCTGCTACCTGAGTCGCCAACACCGGCTCCAGCCGTAGCCAGGCTGTAACCGGGGATGACCACGGTGCTACCACCGCCGGGATCATTGACCAAAGCCATCCCATCACTGTCCTCACCCTGGAGGCCATCCGGCGGAGGGGCCGCGTCCGACATGTTGCCTTCAGCTCTAGCCTCTTCGGCAGTACCCACCCCTATAGAGGGGCGATGGGACCAAGCGGAAATCGCCACTTCGCTGGCAGCTTCTGTAGCCTTGGACGGCTGCCCCCAACCGGCCATTTCACGGGCCCACAGATCGTCTTGAGCAGACTCAGGTTTTGGCGAGGCGGATGACAACTCAGCCTGCTGCGCGACCTCGCCTGCTTGCAGTTGCACCTGTTTGGCCTGACGCAGCGCCTGTGCCGCCTGCCCATCGGCAGCATCCGCCTGATCTTTGGCGTTAGCCACCGCCTGCGCATCCTCTAAAAGTTTCTTCTGCAGCGCCTCCGCTTGCTGCTGCGCGGTCGCCGCCGCTTGTTGCTGTTGCTCGATTTGCGCCACCGTCTGCGCCAACGCCGATTGCTGATTGAGCACCGACTGAATCGAGGCCGTCACGATCTGCGCGGTTGTTTCACACGCTGTGGCGCCGCCATTGACGATCCCGTTTTGGGCATACGGCTGGAAGGTGCTAGACGCATTCGCCGTGGTGGTCACTTGCGGGATGTGCAACACCATGCCCACCGGTAAGGGGCTGTCGACTTGCAGGCCATTGGCTTCCGCCAGGATGTAGGCGTAGTTGCTGTCGCCGTAGATTTTCCACGCCATCACCGCCAGCGTATCGCCGGCTTCCACGGTGTAGTTCTGCGTGCCCAAGCTGCCGTTGGTATAGCCGCCCGTGGTGGCGAGCACGTTGATCGCGCCATCGGTGTTGACGCTGCCCAGGCCTTGCTGGCCGGCGTATAGGAAGACGGCCGTGTTGGACGCGCTGCCACTGGGGGTGTTGGTTTTCTGCAGCACTTGGCCATCCGCGGTGTAGGCCATGACGTTCGTTTGCGACGTGCCATTGACCGTGCCGCTGGTTTGGGCCAACACACCCAGGTCGTTGTACGTGTTGGTATTGGTAAGGTTACCGGCACTACCGGTTTGCACGGTCTTGCTGAGCAGCGCCGCGTTCTGCAGCAAGTAGCTGTTTTGATAGTTGGTGGTGCCGGCCGTGGGACTGCCGTTGACGACCGTGGGTTGGCTGCCGGTGATGACGCGGTAGCCGAGCAGATTGCCATCCGCGTCGTAACCGTAACCGGAGGAGAAAGCCTGGTAGTTGTCGTCGGTGGACAGGTACAGCGCGCCGTCCGTGGCGCTGCCCATGCTGGGCAACGACGACGGCACCGATTGGTCTTGCGTGGCGTAGGTGCTGCTTTGGATGGCCGCGGCGGTGTGGTACTGGTTGATCAGATCTTGTGCGCCGTCTTCGTCGTATTCGCTTTGATCTATGAGCTCGCCATCGGTGTTGTACGTGTAGATGACGTCGCTCTTGATCCAACCTGCGTCGCTGAAACTGACAGTCGAACCGCTGTACGTACCGGCTTCGATGCTGCCTGGCAGTTGGTAGGTGATCGTACTGATCAAACGACCGTCAGCGTCAAAGGTTTGCGTTTGATAGTTGGCGAACGAGCTGCCGCTCGACGTCTGCGTTTCGATGAGCTTTTTTTCGCCGAGCTGGTCGTAGATGTATTTCTGGCTGGTCGTCTGATTGGATGAATTGACCGTGGTGTACATCGCCAGATCGCCGGCGGCATCGTAGGCATTCTCGCCTGAGTTGAGGCCGCTGGTGATGACGATCTGGCCGTTTTGCAAGCTGCCGTTGGTTACCAGCACGCGACTGTCTGCGTCGTAGGTGTACCAGTTCGCCACCATGTTCGGAGCAGGCGATGGCGCAGGTGTCGATGCCGGCGTGGCAGCGGGCGTCATCACGGCAGCGGTTCGGTTGGATGTTGTCGTGGTTGTCGTCGGTGCTGCCGTGATAGCCGGATTCACTGTACCGGCGATCAGGATACTCATCGTCACCGAAACCGACTGACCATCGACGGGGTCGGTCACCGTTAACGTCGGGTAGTAGTAGGTGTTGCCACCGGGGGCCGATTGTGGGAGCACGGATGTCGGTGCACGCACCGCGTACGGGTTGGAACGGTTGTAAGTCAGAACGCCTGCCGAGCTCATGGCGGTATAGGGCGGAACACCGCCAGACAGGGTGTACGTGAGTGACCGCCCCATGGGATTGGTAAACATGGTGCTCGGCACCGTCCAGGTGTAGGTACCGCCCCCTCCCCAGGAGAGCTGGATATCGCCTGAGCCGTTGTAGACCGGTGGCGGAGCCGGATTCACGGTGAGCGTGAAGGTGGTCGAAGCGACCGCACCGTTGCCGGCCGTGGCGGTGTACGTGATGGTGGAGGTACCCGCTGCGCTTGGCGTGCCACTGAAGGTACGTGTCGATGCGTTGAAACTGATGCCTGATGGCATGCCGCTTGCGCTGTAACTGACACTCAAGCCTGCAGGATCGCTTGCGGCGGGCGCTTGGTAACTCCACCCCCCGGCCGTAGCGGTGGCGGCTTGGTTCGCAGGCTGACTGCTGAAGACAGGCGTCGGCGACGGCACCGTGATGTTGAAGGTCTGCGAAGCAGACTGCCCACCTGTCGTGGCCGTTGCGATGTATGTAACGGTGTAGGTGCCGCCGGTGTTCAACGTGCCGCTGAAGGTGCGCGTCGAAGCATTAAACGTCATACCCGATGGCACACCGCTCGCGCTGTAGGTGACGCCATAGCCATTCGCGTCGGTCGCCGTGGGTGCCTGATAGCTCCAAGCACTGCCCGGTGTCACTGTCTGCGTGCCAATGCTGCCCGTAAAGGTTGGCGCGACATTGGACACCGTGATCGTGAACGTCGCCGTCGTGGCGGGACCACCGCTCGGTGTCGCGGTGTAACTCACTGTGTACGTGTTACCGGCGGCGGGTGGCGTACCACTAAAGGTGCGCGTGGACGCATTGAAGCTGACGCCTGACGGCAGACCGCTGGCGCTATAAGTGATGGCGTAACCATTCGCATCCGTCGCGGCAGGCGCCTGATAGCTCAACGCCTGGCCCGGCTGTAGAGTCTGGTTCGTCGGCGCGCTGCTAAGCACCGGCTGCACCGCTGGCACGGTCACGGTGAAACTGCCGCTGACACTGTTGCCCAGTGCATCCATGGCGGTGACGGTGACGGTGTAGCTGCTCGCTGCCGTAGGGACCGGCGGCGCGCCGGTAAAAGTGCCGGTGCTACCGTTGAAGCTCAACCAGCTCGGCATGCCGCTGGCTGTGTAGGTAAGCCCCATACCAAGCGAATCGCTGAAGCTCCCCACCACGCTGTAGTTCAAAGACGTACCGCCGGGCGCTACCGATTGCGCGGTCAGAGCCGTGCCTAATGTCGGGCCACCGGCGGTGAGCGGGATCGGCGTAGCCGTAGCACCATACGCGCTGCGCGTGAAGACGGCACGGCGATTGCCATCGGCGTCGTACACGTACACGTTGCGCATCGTGGCCGTGTTGCCTGCGCTATTTTCGTAAGTCGCTTCCCGCAAGCGGTTATGGCTGTCGTAAGTGAGCACGGTCTGCCCGCTCACCGCATTGCCACCGCCGTCCTGCGTGCTGACCGTTGACAGGATTTCATTGCTGTTGGCGTCGTAGCTGTAACCGTAGGTGGAGGTGACGGTGCTGCTGCCGCTGGTCACTGCCTCGGTCAAGCTGGCCAGCCCACCATTGGCTTCGTAGCCGAAGGTGAGCGTGGAGGTAATCGAACTGCTAGGCCCGGTGGGTGACCAGTTGCTGGTTTCCTTCGTCAGCAAACCCGAGTTGGCGTCATACGTGTAGGTGTACGTCGCACCGCTTTCGTCGGTGTGCGTTTGCACTTGCTTGAAGTAGTTGTAGGTCCAGCTTTGCGTATAGCCATCGGCATCCGTCTGATGGATCAGGTTGCCGTTGACGTCGTAGACGTACGTGGTCGTTTCGTTGAGCGGCGTGGTGCTGGTGAGAACGCGATGTTGGCTGTCGTAGGTGTAGGTAGTCGTGTACTTAGCTGCATTGGCTGTATCGCCCTTTTGCCAGTACCCACTGCCAATACCATCGTACGTAACCAAACGATCGCCATTGGCATCGAGCACGTAGTGGTTCTGCAACACTGGCGTGCGTGGCGTGCTCTGACCATTGAACTGAAGGTAGCCCTGGTCTGTCACCTGGTTGAGGTTGTTGTAGGCGGTGAAGCTGATGTTGGCCGCCGTGCCGGTGGCAGTTTGCGCTGGCGGCGTTTGCGTGGCGACCGCGCGACCCAACGCGTCATAGCTGGTATAGGTGTAGGCACCGGTACCATCCACCACCACAGTCTGGTTGCCTACCGCGTCGTAGCTGTAGATCGTGGCGTTACCGTTCGCGTCCGTCTGCTGCTGCAGCTCGCCGTTGACGTTGTAAGCCCAGGTTTCGATCGGGTTAGTCCACGTGTACACGCCGGAAGCGGAGACCACCAACACGTTTGCGCCGGTCTGCTCGATCAGGTGGTTCTGGCTGTCGTACTGGGACGTAGTGGTATTGCCGTTAGCGTCCGTCTTGGCCGTGACGTTGCCCCAGCGGTCGTAGCTCAGGCTGACCGAAGCACTGTTTTCGCCTGCTGCAGCGTTCGTGGCCGGCGTGATCTGGCTGACCACTTGATCGCTGAGGTTATAGGTGTTGTGCGTCCATACGGCAGAGGCGCCGCCGGTCACCGTGCTGCGGTCGACCACCAGGTTGCCGACAAGGTCGTAGCCATACGTGTGCAGCGCACCGTGGCTGTCCGGCGCGCTGCTTTGCTGCCCGGCGGCGTTGTAGGTGTAGGTGGCCTCAAAACCATTGTTATCGCCCTTGGCGATCACCTCGCCGAAGGCGTTGTATTTCTGCTGGGTAGAGCTGTCGTACGGGCTCACGCCGCTGCGCTGCACCGCGGTGCTCAGCAGTTGATTGTTCGCATCGTAGGTGTTGGTGGTGGTGACGGTGGTGCTGCCGGTCAGCGTATAGCTCTGCGTGAGTACGTTGCCGTTAGCGTCGTAGGTGAAGGTGCGCGAGGTTGCGTTGGCATCCGTACTTTGCGTGAGCTGGCCGAGCGCGTTGTAGCTGGCGTAACTTTGTTGGGTCAAACCACCGCCCGCGACCGTGGTGCTGACGGCGTGGCCGAGCGCGTCGTACACATAGGTGGTGACGGGGCTGACGCTGGTATAGAGCGCGGCGGTCGTGAGGTCGTCGGTGGGCGTACTTTCCAGGATCGACTGCCAGTTGCCCACCAACACCGAACGAGCCGGAGCGGTGACGGTCAGCACACGGCCCAGTGCGTCGTAGGTGGTGGTGGTCACGGCACCGTTGTGGGTTTGGGTCAGGACCTGGTTTTCGCCGTTGTAGGTGTAGGCGTTGCTGACGTTGGCGGTGGTGTAGCTGGTCGTGGAGCCACTGGTGGTGTAGTAACCGCCAGTGTCGAGTTCGGTGCTCACCCGGCCGATCGCGTCATAGGTGGTGGTGGTGGTGCGATCGGCGCCACTGGCTTGCGTGGCCGCGGCCGGTAAGCCCGGTGGCGTCGTGGTGGTGATGCTGCCGGTGCTGATCGCCTGCGCGTACTGCGTGCTGCTGGTCACCTGGCCAAACGCGTTGTACGCCGTGGTGGTGACGTAACCTTGTGGACTGGTGTACGCGCCAGTCGGCGTCACGACCATCACGGCGCGATTGAGCGCGTCGTAATAGGTGTACGTGGTGGCCCACACCGCGGGTGTCGTAGTCGAGCCCGACGTCAAGGCACCCTGCACCAACTGCGACGAGCTGGTCACGTTGCCGTACGCGTCGTAGGTATAAGTGGTGGTTGGCGAGCCGGTGGCGACGTTGCCGCCCAGTACACCCATGGAGAGGTCGTACGCGATGGACGACAGCACCACCTGTGTCTTTTGGTTGAGCTGGTTATAGGTCGTCGTCGTGGTGCGATCGTTGGACGAAGTGACGAGGCCCTGCTGCACCTGCGCCGCGCTCAGTGGCTGGCCCGCACTCCAGCCCGTGATCGCGCTGGTGTTGAGCGCCGTGGCGTACTGCGTGGTGCTGAGCACGTTGCCGTAGGCGTCATACGTCGTCGCCGTGAGGTAGCCATTGCCATCGATGCGGTCGAGCACGCGACCATCGGCGTCGTACACGGTGTACGTGAGGTTGCCGTTGGCATCCTTCGCCACCACCGCCTGGCCGAGCGCGTTATAGGTAGTGGTCGTGGTGTGGTTAAGCGCATCGGTGGTCTGGATGCGCCGCCCCATCGCGTCGTAGGTATAGCTCGTGGTGCTGATGGTAGAGATCGCGCTGGCGCTCGCGCCGTAGCCCTGGCTCACATCGATGAGGTCACCGAACGCGTCGTAAGTGTTGGTGGTGTAAAGCGATTGATTGGTGAGCGGATTGCTGTTGCCATAGCCGCCCACTGTGACCTGCGGACTCTGCGTCTGGATCAGCCGGCCCGCACTGTCGTAGGTGTAGGTCCAGACGGCGCCGTCGCGATTGGTATAACTGATTTTCTGACCCAACGCGTTGTAGCCATAGCTGGCGTTGGTGCCCAGCGCATCGGCGGTGCTGATCACCTGCCCGCGCGAGGTATAGCTGGTGGTGCTGAAGCGCACACCGGTTGTCCCGGCAGCCGTGACGGCGGCCGCGATCGTGCTGGCGGTAATCGTGCCCGGCAGCGTGATGGCCGTGGCGTATTGCTGCGTCTCGATCACGCGACCGACGCCGTCGTAGCTCAGCTGGGTGACGTTGTTGAGCGCATCGATCGTGTAGAGCGCGCGGTTGTCGGCGTCGTAGACGGTGCGGGTGGTTTCCTTGGTGGTGAAGCTCGCCACCGCGGTGGTGACACCGGCCGTGGTGAGCTGCGCGCTTAACGACGATCCGGTGCTCAACGTGAGCGTGTTGCCGTAAACCGTCTGGCTGGTGACATTGCCATTGGCGTCGTACGCATAGGCGGTCACCTGCCCCACCGTGCCGTTCTGCTGCACGGTGAAGGCATGACGACCGGCCGCGTCGTACAGCATGAGCGTGGCTTCGGCGCTGCTGTCCGGATTGCTGCCCGTGGTGCCGCCGACTTGGCCGCTGAGCCAGCTGTAGGCGGCGCCGGCTTGCAGGGCACTGGTTTCGGTCGTGGTGCTGATGGCGTTGGCATAGGCCAGGGTTTCGATCACGCGACCGGTCGCGTCGTAGCGCGTCTCGCTCACGTAGCCGAGCGGGTCGATCGTGTAGCGCGCCTCGCCCGCGCCGTCGTACACGGTGTACGTGATGGCATCGTTCGCCGTCGTTGTGAGGACTGCCGCGATCTGCGCGAGTGTCGGTGTATGACCGAGTGTGGCGAGCTGAGCGCTGGTCAGCGCCGTGGCATAGGCATGCGTGCTGGTGAC
Source organism: Dyella acidisoli (assembly GCF_030160295.1). Taxonomy (GTDB): domain Bacteria; phylum Pseudomonadota; class Gammaproteobacteria; order Xanthomonadales; family Rhodanobacteraceae; genus Dyella_B; species Dyella_B acidisoli. Next base: position 3,623 of record NZ_BSOB01000050.1, on the reverse strand, counting down.
GCGGCCATCGGCATCGTAGGTGGTTTGTGTCACCGCACCGGCGGCGTTGACGGTGAACAACACGCGGCCCGCCGTGTCGTAACTCGTGATGCTGGCGCGATCGTTCGCGCTGGGGGTGATCAGCGCACTGACCTGCGCGAGCGTGGGCGTGCTGCCGAGCGTCGCCAGTTGGGTGCTGGTCAATGGCGTGGCGTAGGCGATCGTCGTCGTCACGCGACCGGCGGCATCGTAGAGCGTCTGCGTGACATCCCCGGCGCCATCGATGCTGTACACCGCCTGGCCGTCGGCGTTGTAGGCGGTGGTGGTGACCAGATCGTTGGCGCTGGTGGTGAGGTAGCTGGCGACCGTGGCCGGTGTCGCCGTGGGGCTCAGGCTGCTGGTGGAGAGTGCCGTGACGTACTGGCGAGTTTGCGTCACCTGGCCAGCGGCGTTGTAGGTGTACTGCGTGGGATTGAGGCCGATGCCGTTGATGCGGTAGACCACTTGGCCGTCGGCGTTGTACACGCTTTGCGTGTAGCGGTCATAGTTGCTGGTCGTGAGATCGGCGGTGACGGCGGCGATCGTCGGGGTGGTGCCCAGTGCACTCAGCTGGCTGGCGGTGAGTACCGTGGTGATGGTGCGCGTCGCGGTGAGATGACCGTCGGTGTCATACGTGTTTTGCGTGACGGCGCCGGTCGGATCGATCGTGAAGACCTGTTCGCTCGCCTCGTCGTAGACGTAACGCGTGACGTTACCGTTGGCGTCGGTCTGGGTGATGAGGTTGTCGTTCGCGTCGTAGGTGTACGTCGTCGTCAGATTGAGCTGGCCGGTACCTGGATTGACGATCGTTTGGCTCAGCCGTTCGAGGTTGTCGTAGACGTATTGCGTGGTGGTCGCCGCGCTCGTCCCCGCCCCTTGCGTCACGGTGAGCGTCTTGCCGTCGCCGTCATAGCTGTAGGTGGTGGTGAGGTTGAGCTGGCCGGTGCCGGCATTCACGACCTTGGTCAGCACCTGGCCGTCGGCGTCGTAGCTGTAGGTGGTGACGGCGCCGGTGGGATCGGTGATGCTGAGTTGGCGGCCTTGGCCGTCGTAGGCATAGGTGGTGACGAGGTTGAGGCCACTGGGATCGACCGTCTGCGTGAGCACCTTGCCGCTGGCGTTGTACGTGGTGGTGACCACGTGACCGGCGGCATCCGTGGTCTGGATCAGCGCGCCATCGGCGTCGTATTGCCGATGGCTGACGTTGCCCAGCGCATCGGTGGTGGTGAGCAGACGGCCGTCGGCATCGTAGGTGTAGGTGGTGGTATTGCCGCCGCCATCGGTCACGCTCACCGTGTCGCCCAAGGCATCCTTGACCGTGGTGGTGGTGATGCCACCGGGCGTGGTCACCGTCGCGGTGTGCGTGGCCACGCTGTAGCTGTACGTGGTGGTGTTTCCGAGCGCATCGGTTTCGGTCAGCACCTGGCCGAAGGCGTCGTACGTCGTCTGCGTGGTGCGGGCGGTGCCCTGCACGGTCAAGCTCGTCGTGATCTGGCGGCCGAGCGCGTCGTAGGTGTAACTGATCGTGTGGCCATTGCCATCGGTACGGCTGGTCACGCGGCCGAAGGCATCATAGGTCTGTGAGGCGGTACGTGCGACGGACGACCCGACCCCATCGGTCTCGCTGAGCTGCTCGCCACGTTGATCGTAGGTGTAAGTGGTGATCGTGCTATTGCTCGCAGTCAGTGCACTGCCCGGCTGACTAAGTTGTTGCTGGACTTGCGTGACGTCGCCAAACGCGTCATAGCTGCGGGCCGTTTGATAACCGTTGCCGTCGGTGACGGTCGCGACCTGGCCATCAAGGGTGTAGGTGGTGAGCGTGACTGCATTGGCGTCGCCGCTCGGTGCGGCAAGCGGGGTCGCCAACGCTGCCGTCACTTGCGCCGTGGTGGCGGTCGCGATGTTGAGCGTGGCGCCACTGCTCGTGCCGGTGGTGGTGAGCGTGAGTTGCCCCGCATACGTCGTGGTGCTCGTTACTTCGCCGAAGGCGTTGTATTGATACGCCGAGACATTGCCGAGTGCATTGCGCGTCGCGCCGCTCGGCTGGCCCTCAATCGTGTACAGCAGCTTGCCGTTGGCGTCGTAATACGTCCAGGTGCTGTTACCGAGCGCATCGGTCGCTTCGATGTGTTGACCGAGCGCGTTGTAGACGTAGGTCGTGGTCGCCGTCGCGGCATCGGTCGCGGTCACCGTCTCGCCGAACGCGTCGTAGGTCGCACTCGTGGTGCGCGCAGCACCTTGTCCACTTGCTGGCGTCACCGTGCTGCTGAGCACTTGGCCCACGCTGTTATAGGTGTACGTGGTGACGGTGCCATCGACCGCGGTGCGGCTCGCGACCTGGCCGTCGGCGTTGGTGGTGACGTGGCTTTGTTCGCTGGCCGTGTTCGTGCCAAGGAGACCCACCAACGTGGCGACGCTCTCGCTGCCGGTCAGCGCACTCAGCTGGCTGCTGGTCAACGCGGTGGCGTAGCGCGTGGTGGTGGTCGTGTTCGTCGTGGTGTCGTACGACGTCGTCGTGAGATAGCCGTCCGCATCGATCGTGGCCACGACGCGGCCGTCGCCGTCGTCATACGTGCGCGTCGTCTGGTCCTGTGTACTGGTAACGATGGCATTCTGCACGGCGGCAAGATTGGGCGTGTCGCCGAGGCTGCTCAACGCTGTACTGGTAAGTGCGGTCGCGTAAGCCGTTTGCCGTATCGCCTCGCCCGCGTCGTTGTACGTGGTGACGGTGACATAACCCTGCGCATCGATCGTCGCCGCCGCACGGCCGTCGGCGTCGTAGATCGTGAGCGTCGCGCGGTTATTGGCATTGGCCGAGAGATAAGGCTTCAGGTTGACCAACGCGGGCGGGGTGCCCAAGCTGCTGCGCTGGGTACTCGTAAGCGGCGTGGCGTAACGGGTCGTGGCAACCGCCTGACCGGTACCGTCATAAGTAATAACCGTGACGTTATTGGCCGGATCGATCGTCGCCACCACCTGGCCGGCGGCGTTGTAGATGCTCGTCGTGGTGCGGTCGTTCACCGTGCTGGTCGGCACCGGCAGGCTGGTCGGATAGCTGCTGGTGAGCGCGCCGCTGCTGAGCCACGCGGAGGGGTTGATGGGCGTGGCGTACTGCGTGGTCTGGAGGACCTGCCCATCAGCATCGTAGCTGTAGGCCGTGACGTTGCCATCCCCATCGATGGTGCCGGTTACACGACCATCGGCATCGTAGAACGTGTAGGTGACGTTGCCGGCCGGGTCGATCACGGCAATCGCTTGCCCATCGGCGTTATACAGATAGCTCGTGATGCGGCTGGTTTGGCCGCTGGCCGATTGCGTGCGGTTGAGCAATTGGCCCGCACTGGTGCGTACCTGCGTCGTCGTCAGGCCATTGGCTTGCGTGATGGCGAGCGTGTTGGCACTGTCGGTGTAGACGTAGCTGGTGACGTTACTGAGCGGATCAGTGGTGCTGAGCAGCCGTCCCAAGCCGTCGTAGGCATAGGTGGTGGTCTGCAAGGTAGTGCGGTTGGCACCGGTCTCGGTGCTGGTTTGCAGGAGACGACCCTGCACGTCGTAGGTCGTGGTGGTGATGACGGTGCCGTTCGTCAGCACACCATTGCCGTTGC
>NZ_BSOB01000049.1 GCF_030160295.1 Dyella acidisoli | reverse complement strand
TTCAAGTGCAGTCGAATAGAAGAAATTTCATCGTCATTTACTCCTGCGCGTAGCCATGAACGATACGCCATGGCTCGCTCTTGAGGGTCTGTGGCCATGGCCAAAAATGTGTCGTGGGGTGTGACGAGCGGGTCGTTTCGTAATCCAAGGTTTGCGTGCACGCTCGACCATAGATGGTCTTCGGGTGCTTGGACCATCGCAGCTCGTACAGGGTTTAGTTCAATATATCGATATACTGTAAGCAGATATTGATCTGTGCTTACGAGGCACGATTTGAAACGGCCTTCCCAAAGCGTGCCAGTGCGTCGATGCCTGCGATTAAACGCGGGAACATAGTTTTGCCCAAGCTGACGCATGGCATCCGACAGCGCGCCAGGCCGTGCAGTGCTAACGAGCAGGTGGACGTGATTACCCATCAGAACGTAGGCATGTAAGGTCATATCGTTATCACGTGCACTTTCGGCAAGAAGCATTAGATAATGTTGACGGTCGTCATCATCGACAAAAACGGCGCCGCGATTTACGCCGCGCTGAGTGACATGTTGAGGGATATGCGGCAAGTCAAGACGTAATCCACGCGGCATGGTTGAGTTCGAAGATGTGAGCGAGCGTGCATCTTTGCGATGAACCATCATGGCTGATATCGGTGGTCTGACACGGATGCTGCCGGAAGATGCCTTCTCTGTAGGTGGCTTCTTAACTACCCCCGGCCC
>NZ_BSOB01000048.1 GCF_030160295.1 Dyella acidisoli | reverse complement strand
GGCAGATTCAACCTCCAAGTGCATCAGCTGGCGCCAGTCCATCGCGAGCCTGGATGTAGTGCTCGAAGAACACCTCGGCCGGCGAACGCCAGCCGAGTGTCTTGCGAGGGCGAGTGTTGAACTCCCACGCAACGGCGTCCAGCTGCGCCTGGCTGTGCACGGACAGGTCTGTGCCTTTGGGGAAGTACTGACGTAGCAAGCCGTTGGTGTTTTCGCAGATGCCGCGCTGCCAGGGGCTGTGCGGGTCGGCGAAATAGATAGCCAGGCCGGTCCGTGCGCTCAGCGTGCGATGCAAGGCCATCTCCTTGCCTTGATCGTAGGTCAGCGTCTTGCGCAGCTCCTCGGGCAACGGAGTGAATGTACGGGCAAAGCCCTCCAACACGCCCAGTGCGGTGCTGTCCTCCACCTTGACCAGCATCGTAAACAGGCTGTAGCGACACACCAGCGTGCCGATCGCCGAGCGGTTATGGCCGCCGATGATCAGATCCCCTTCCCAATGCCCCGGGAGCAGACGCTCGTTGGCCTCGGGCGGGCGCAGATGAATGCTGGGCAGGTCGGGCAAACGGCCACGGGTTTCGTCGCCTTGGCGCGTACGTCGGCGCGTCCCTCGGGCCTGCCGAAGTAGCCCGACGATCTGGCGGCGCAACTCGCCCCGCGGCATCGCGTAGATCGCGGTATAGATGGTTTCGTGGGACACCTGCATCGCCGCTTGCTCGGGGTAGCGTTCCCGCAGTGTGCGGGCGATCTGCTCCGGGGACCAGCGTTGGCGCAGCCAAGCATGAACGCGTGACCACAACGGCCCCTGCAGATCCAGCTTGCGCGCTACTCGTGGCTGGTGGCGTAAACGATGAGCGCGCCTCCCAGCACGGGTGGCATCGTAGCCACCGGCGATCCGTGGGCGTCCCATTGGGCCGCACTCCTTCAACGCCTTGTAGCCATTACGCCGCAACTCACGGGTGATGGTGCTCTGTGCTCGCCCCAGGGCATCGGCAATGGCCCGGTCGCTCGTCTGCTCATGCTTCATGGCCATGATCGCGCCACGCTCTTCGGCGCTCAGGTGCTCATACCTCCGCCTCATCCGCTTCTCCACTCAAGTGATGCACTTGAGTTTAGAAACCGCC
>NZ_BSOB01000047.1 GCF_030160295.1 Dyella acidisoli | reverse complement strand
ACACTCAGCAAATTGCCGTTGGCATCGTAGCTATAGCTGGTGATGGCCCCGTTCGGATCGGTGCGGGTTAAGAGGTTGCCGTTGGCGTCGTAGGTATACGTGGTGGTGGGCGATGATCCATTGACCGCGGGGGCGATCACGCTCGTGAGCTGGCCCTGCGCGTTGGTCTGATAGGTGGTGGTATTGCCGAGGCCATCGGTGACGGTGGTGCTGTTGGTGCCGTAGCTCAGCGTGAGCGCTTGCGCCGCGCTGCCAGTACCCGTGGTGATGCCGGTGACCTGATAGGCGCCTTGCGTATCCTGCGTATAGGTGTAGCTGACGGTGGTGCCGTCGCTTTGGGTGACGCTGCTGACCAGGTCCGTGGTGCCCTGGTACGCGTAGGTCGTGGTGTAGCTGGCGGTGCTGCTGCTATCCGTGTCCGAGGCCAGCGTGGTCGTGACGGTGCTCAAGCGACCCTGGCTGTCGTAGCCGTAGCTCACGGCTTGGCGGGTCACGGCGCTCGTTTGGCCGGGTGGGATTTCCTGGATCGACAGGCTGATCAGCTGGTTGCTGGTGTTGTAGCCGAAGAGCAGCGTGTCGCCGTCGCTGGCCACGATCTGGCTGAGCTGGCCGTTGCTGTAGCTGAAGGTGTAGCTCGCGCCGCTGGACGTATCGGTCAGGGCGGTGAGCTGACCGGTAGC
>NZ_BSOB01000046.1:531175-548205 GCF_030160295.1 Dyella acidisoli | reverse complement strand
TCATGGACTCGCCCTCGCTCGTTACAGAACGGTGGATAGTTTTACTCTCCACCGCTGGCCCATGAGGCCTTATTTAGCGCGGGGGCGAGTCCATGTAATTACGCATTCCTACGCATTCCCGAAATCCGTCCCCCTGCAGGCAGGGCCTGATTGGCGTCGCGCCTCAGCTATGCATGTCGTGAGTGCCACCATTGCCTGCGGCGCTTTCGGCCCCTAAAGGGCCCGAGTCACTTTTCTTTGCTGGCCCAAAGAAAAGTAACCCAAAGAAATGGCCTAAAAGGCTCGCGGCATGGGTGAGGTAAGAGCCCGAACGTCTCTGGCTAGATCGAAGGTTGCCCGCCCATGGTTCGACGTCCCCGCTATACCGCGAGGCGTCGAAGCGCTGAGGACTTAAAGCAGATCGGGCGGATCTCAGCAAAGCTCAGCCTTTGGGCAGGCATGCTTTAAGCCCTCAACGTCTCGACGCCTCGCGGTATAGCGGCGTGGTGGAAGCTTGGCCCGTCAACGATCAAAGCATGGCGACATCTTTCAGGCTTGTAACCTATGCAATGCCATGAGCTCTTGAGGCCATTTCTTTGGGTTACTTTTCTTTGGGCCAGCAAAGAAAAGTGACCCGGTCGCTCCGCGACCGGAAGCGCCGCAGGCAATGTCACAACACCACGACATGCCCAGCTGAGGCGAGACGCCAATCAAGCAAGCAGCGGACGGATGTTCTTCGCAAGCGTGTTGATACGCGCAATGTTGAACACCGATCAAGCGGCGTAATCAATCCGCAACACCTCGATCGTCATATCCCCCGCGGGCCGCTGCCAACGCACTTCATCACCGACTCGCGCACCAAGCAGCGCCGTAGCCAGTGGCGATACATAACTCACCAGGCCATGCTCGGCATCCGCTTCGTCTTCGCCGACGATCTGCCAGCGCCGCTCGCCCTCAGCACTGTCTACTGTAACGATGGCGCCAAACGCGACGCGGTCATGGGGTTGTTTGGCTATGTCCACTTCGATAGCGCTGGCGACACGTGCGTTGAGATAGCGCAGATCGCGTTCAAGCGCTGCAAGTTCGTTGCGCTGGTCAAGTGCGTCCTGCTCGTTGGCCTTGAGCGAATCGTATCGCGCAAGGACGGTGGCCAGGCGTTGGCGCAGGACAGCGACGCCGTGCGGCGTCACGTAATTGGGATGCGCACTTATCGGCAATTCGGGCAATACATCCTGGGTATCGCCGTCATCGTCTTTGACGAAGGCTCGGCTCATGCGGCCCTCCTATAAGAATGGTGTTCGGAACCTGCCTGGCAGGCAGATGCAAGCGGTGTCTTTAAAGTACGTATGGATCGGTCCGGGTGGCTGCAAGGTCGCCCGGGCCGATCGGTTCATGAAGCGGGCGACGTTGTCAGTCTTCGTCCAGTTTGGGTTTCCACGCCTCGCTAAGCTGGCGTTGCACCGGTGGCGGCACCGGCTCGTAATGGCTGAGATCGAGGCTGTAGCGACCGCGTCCGCCGGTCATGGCTTTGAGTTCGGTGGGGTAGTCGGTGAGTTCGGCCAGCGGCGCCTGCGCTTTGATCACCAATTCGCCGTCACGCTTGGCGTCCGTGCCCATGATGCGTGCGCGCTTGCTGGCGAGACCGCCGGTAACGTCGCCCACGCTGGGTTCGGGAATGGCCACTTCCACGTCCACGATCGGCTCCAGCACGATCGGCCGCGCTTTGCTGACCGCATCGAGAAACGCTTTCTTGCCAGCCGAGACGAAAGCCACTTCCTTCGAATCGACCGGATGGTATTTGCCGTCGTACACCGTTACACGCAAATCCTGTAGCGGATACCCGGCCACCGCACCGCTTTCCATCGCCTGCCGCACGCCTTTCTCGATCGCCGGAATGAATTGTCCGGGGATCACGCCACCTTTGACTGCATCGACGAATTCGAAACCTGCGCCGCGTTCAAGCGGATCGACGCGCAGAAACACTTCACCGAATTGTCCGGCACCGCCGGTCTGCTTTTTGTGACGATGATGACCCTCGGCGGAGCTGGAAATGGTTTCGCGATAAGCGATGCGGGGCGGATGCGTAATGACTTCCACGCCGTAGCGATCATTCATGCGCTCCAGCATGATTTTCAGATGCAGGTCGGAAAGGCCGCGGATCACGGTCTCGTTGAGCTCTTTGTGATGTTCCACGCGGAAGCAGGGATCTTCCTCAGCTAGCCGACATAGCGCCTGCGAAAGCTTCTGTTCCTGCCCTTTATGCTTGGGCACAAGGGCTAGCCCGAACATCGGCTGCGGGAAGTGCAGCGGGTCGAGATGAATGCTGTCTTCGTCGTGCGAGTCGTGCAGCACGGCATCGAAATGGATGTCGTCCACCTTGGCCACTGCCGCGATATCGCCGGGTATGGCCTGCTCCATTTCCAGGTGCGATTTGCCGTTCAGGCGAAACAGGTGCCCGACTTTGAACGCCTTGCGGTTGTCATCGATGAAGAGCTGGCTTTCGCGGCGCACCGTGCCTTGCCATACGCGAAAAACGCTGAGCTTGCCGACAAAGGGGTCGTTCACCACCTTGAATACATCGGCGATTGCGTGGGCATTCGGGTTGGGGTCGACCTCGATCTGCAGATGCTCCGCATTGCGAAACGGTGGCGGATTGGCCTCGGCCGGGTTGGGCAGCAGGCGATCGAAGATATCCAGCAATTCGTTCACGCCCGCGCCGGAGCGTGCGCTGACGAAACAGATCGGCACCAAGTGGCCTTCGCGCAGGCATTGCTCGAACGCGTCGTGTAGTTGCTCCGACGTGAGCGCCTCTTCGCCGGCATCCAGATACGCGCCCATGGTGGTTTCGTTGATCTCCACGACCTGATCCAGGATTTGCTGGTGCGCTTCGGCCAGTGAGGAAAAATCCGTGGCGCCGTCGCGATGAAAAAAGCAATCGAGCACCTTGCCGGCATGCTCTCCCGGCAAGTTGACCGGCAGGCATTCGTTGCCGAATTCCTCGCGCAGCGAACTCAACAGCGCCGGCAGATTGGCACCGTCGGTATCGATCTTGTTGACCACCAGCAAACGGGCCAAGCCGCGCTCGCGGGCGCGTTCCATCATTCGGCGCGTGCCGTGCTCGATCCCGTTGGAGGCGTTCACCACCACGGCTACGGTTTCTACCGCAGCGAACGCAGCAAGCGTGCCGCCGCGAAAATCCGTATAGCCGGCGGTATCGATCAGGTTGATGTGGCAAGCATTGCGGTCGATGCCGGCGATGCAGCTGTCGATGGAATGGCCGCGCGCCTTTTCCTGCGGGTCCGTATCGGACTGCGTGGTGCCGCGCTCAACCGATCCTGCGATCTGAATGGCGCCGCCGGCCTGCAGCAAGGCCTCGAACAGCGTGGTCTTGCCTGTGCCGGCGTGACCGGCGAGCGCGACGTTGCGGATGTTTTCCGTGTTGTAGGACACGATGCGACCCTCCTCTGCAAAAGCCGCATGTAGCGGCCAGATAGTGGCGGGCCGTCATGGTCGTCCTTTGCGTACAGGACGCAGGGCGGTCATGGCGGGGTAGCGGCGGAGCCTGCTGGCTTCTGCTGCTGTTGGGCTAGCCTTCTCTCATTGGCCGGGATGGTCAAGTTGCAGTGCGAAGACAGACGGGATCAGAGCATCCTCGACAACCGTTAATCTCGTGTGATCAGTGTTGGAACCGCGCGGAAAAGCCACGGTCTTTGTTTGACCCCACACGCATACCGTCCCGCCGAGGCCACTTATCGAACGCCCCGATCAGGTCGAGCACCATCGCTGGTTCCCGGAATCGCATCGCGGACTGGCCCCGCTCGATGGCTCCACCCGCGCCATGCTGCACGAACTGCGCTGGCGCAAGCCACCCCGCGATCACCGCCGCCTGTGGGCGGCGCTGGCGATTGCGCTGGTTTTGCACGTCTTGTTCGTGGCAGTGGTGTGGTACGAGATGAAGGCCACGCCGATGCCACCGCAGGTGGTGCGGGTCCAGTTTGATCAAGGAATCCAGGTGCGCTTTATCACGCGCAGCTCGGCGCCATCGAAGGCGCCGCCGCCGTTCGCGCTACCGCCACCGCCTCTGGCACGTGAGCCCGTGTCGAAGAACGCCATGACGTTGCGCATGCCCGCATCGTCTACGCCGCCGCCTGCGCCGGCCACTTCGGTACCGCACCCTGCGCTGTTCGATCGCACGGGACAAATCGTGTTACCCGCGAGCGCATCGAGTGCGCCTTCTGCCGACTACGTGCAGCATGGGCCGCAAGGGGATGCGCAGATCATGCAGCATCGCGCGGGCGCCCAATATCAATCCGCGCCGAACCAATTCAAGCAATATTTTCCGCCACCACACGAATCCTTCGTGGCTGGCGTGCTGCGCAAGTTGAATGGCAGCGAAAGCAATTCGAAGAGTGTGGATCTGCCGGGTGGCATTCACCTTAAGTGCCAGAAGGTGCTTGGCATACCGACGCCGAATTGCGGCATTCCGCCGGACCCACCGCCTCCTACGGATGGCGATGAACGCTTGAACATGGCGCCCGCATCACTGGTGAAAGGCAACGCTTTGCCAAAGCCGGACCTCGCTACGTGCATCGCGGATTACAGAGCAGGCAAACCGCTGGCTCAAGGTTGTCCGGTCGATACGCCGGCGCGTGCGGTGGATGCGGAGAAGAAACGCCCTGGCCCCTGATTCGCGAAGCGCTCGCGCATCAAGAAATTCCCGCCGCCCATTACACTGGCGCCCATGTCGCCAACGTCTCCTCCCGATAAACCCAGCCCGTCACCACAGGTTGTCATGATCAAGTCCCCGCGGGACGCGGCGACATGGGCGTTGGTTTATCGGCGGCGTACGCGCGACCGGCCGCGCGATCGCCTGCTGAAATCGCTGGGGCTTATCGGCAGCCTGTTTGTGCACCTGATCGTGCTGTTAGGTGCGATCCTCGGCTCGCCGTATGACCTTCCGCTGCCACCGCCGGAGCCCAAAGGCAATGCGCTGCTGGTGCGCCTGATCCAGAACAAACCCCAGCCACCACCGCCGCCGCCCGTGCGTGGCGTGCCGCCCAAGGAGCATGGCCCAACGCATCGCGGCAACACTTCCCAAGTGACGCACGTCACCCACGAAACCTCGACCGCCGCGCCGGTAGCTGCGGTGACACAACCGCCTGCGCCCGTACCCAAACAGGAACCGGTAGTGGCACAGACCAAGCAGCCGGCAGCCGAAAAAGCGCAGGCGCCGACAGCGCCATTGCCGCCGATCACACTGCCGAAACCGTCAGCGCCGCCGATCGAACAACCCACGCCCACCGGCCTGCCACCTGCACCGTTGTCGTTGCAGGCGGTGCAAGTGCCGCAGCCGGTGCCGCCACAGTTCCAGCCCGAGCCTGTGCGCAAAGCGCAGCCTGAAGGAACCCAGCCGATGCCGCCATTGCCGTCGGTTGCGTTGCCCACTCAACCCACGCAATCGGCGCAGACGATCACTCCGCCGCAGATCGCAGTGGAGAATCCATCGCTGACTCCACCACCCATGCCGAGTGTCGCCGCGGCCCAGCCGAATCCAGCCACCGCAGCGCCACCTTCGCCGTCGCTGCAGCCGGTTCCTTTGCCGGCGCAGGTAGCGCCCACGGTTAACTTGCAACCATCCGCCACGCAGTTGGCGACACCGAATGTGCAGCGCACGTCGCCACAACTGCTTGCACCTGTCGCGCGTCCACAGGAGCCCCCGCAGCTCGCGTCGGTGCCAGTTACGCCGGTGGCTGCGCCAGCGCCAAACGTGTCACCTTCGGCGCCGGCACTGAACATCGAAGCGCCCAAGTTGGCGGTACCGGAGGTATCGCTGCGTCCGCAATTGAGCGCGGCACCTTCGCCAACACCCACGACACCACAAACCGAAGCGAAGCCCTCGACGTCTCCCAGCAATGAGAAAGAAACGGCGTCGACATCATCGCCTGCACCGAGCGCGGCGCCATCGAGCGCCGCTGCAAACGAAGGGAATGCGAGTGCAAGCACCGCTCCCAACGCCACGCCACAAGGCAGCGAAACGGGCAATCCAGGACAACCCAACGGCGTGATCCAGTCGCCCTCGGAAAATGCAGGCCAAGGCACGCAGCCGTCGCCATCCATCGGCACCGGCAACAACACAGCAGGTGAGCAGGGCGGCGGTACGCCCGGTACGCCGAATGGCACCTACATCCAGCTCAAGCCACGCGGTGATACGGAAATCATGTCGCACAACACGAATCTGCCGAAATACAAGTCGACGCGTTTCGACAAATACTGGACGCCGGAAGGCGAGAGTTCCGTCGACACGGCTTTGCGTCATGCGGTCGAGAAAACTACGGTCAAGCACACGTTCAATTTGCCGAAGGGCGTGCGCATCGAGTGCACGGTGATGCCGTTGCTGCCGTCGTCGCTGTTTGGTTGCCACAATCCCGATCCGCCGGCGCAACCGCTGGAGCAGAAGATCTACGATCGACTCAATCTGCCTACGCAGAATGCATCGATACCCAAGACGGAGGCGGCACCCGCTGCAAGCACGTCGACGCCAGCCGCCCCGGTGGTGCTGGACAACAGTGCCGAATGTGCAGCAGCACGCGTCAGCGGCGGACCGATGCCGCCGAATTGTCCGCCGGCAACGTCGATACCGGTGAAGCCGTTGCAGCCGATCAAACCGGTGGGCGTGCCGACATCGACATCGGGTTCGTGGGTGCCTGCTAGCGATCAGTTTCACTAGCAAGATTTTCGTTACTCGCGACAGCAGCTGACAATCTTGCAGAGAAGCCCCGTCTTCCCACACCGTCATTCCGGCGAAGGCCGGAATTCAGTCAAATACGACGTGCGAAGCACACTAAATAAAAAGGTTTTGTGTGCTTCGCACTGCATATTGAAACTGGATTCCGGCCTTCGCCGGAATGACGGTGTGGGAAGTTGAAGTTCTTGGCTAGGCTGACCCCTCACCCCAACCCTCTCCCCGAAGGGGAGAGGGAGCAAAAGCAAACATCACAACAACCGCAGCAATTCCTTCATCAACGGCAACCGACGCACGCGCACTGCGCTCACGCGGAACACCGCATTGGCGAGCGCGGGTGCCACAGTCGGCATGGCAAGGAAGCTCGCACCGGCCGGATCACCTTCACCCGGCACGGTGATCACTTCGACTGTGCGCGGCAGCTGCGCCATGCTGGCAAGTTGATAATCCTTCCAAGTGCTTTGCTGCACTTTGCCGTCTTTCACCGTGATGGCGAGATTCAGCGCGGTAGAGAGCGCATCCAGCGTAGCGCCAGCAACCTGACCTTCCAGGCCCATCGGATTGATGACACGGCCCACGTCGACCGCACACACGACGCGCTCGATGGTGAGCTTCTCGCCTTGCATCGACACTTCGATCGCATGCGCGACGTACGCGCCGCCGGTGTGCCAGCAGGCGATGCCAAGGCCATTCACCGAATGCAGCCAGTCCTTCCAGTTGATGCGATCGGCGACGAGCTTCAAGACGTTGATCAAGCGCGCGGTGTCGATCGCGCCACCGCCTTGCAGCGGCACCAATCGCGGCTCACCGATCAGGCGCAACTGCGTGACCAGTGGATCTTCCTTGAGCGAATGCGCGATCTCGTCGATGAAGCTGCCGACTGCAAAAGCGTTCGTTACATCCGGCATGCCACGATGCGGACCGCGTGGCAGCGATGAGGCGAGACCGAACCAATCACTGCGGTAATTGGGCACCAAGCCGGCTGGCAACTGGTTTGCGCTGACTTCGGATGTCCAAACGTGATCGCTCGGCACGCCGCGATTGGTCAGCGCCGATGCACTGGCCACGCGCTGGTTCCACGCAAGCACATGCCGTTTCGCGTCGATGATCGCGCTGAACTTGTGCACGCTGCCGGAGCGGTAGAAGTCGTGCGTGAGGTCTTCATCGCGCGGCCAGAACAGTTGCAGCGGCTTGTCGACTTCCTTGGCCAGCAGCACGGCTTCGGCGACGTAGTCGTGGTCGAGGCGGCGACCGTAACCGCCGCCGATACGCGGCACACGGATATCGATCTGATCCGGAGCGAAGCCCGTCAGGCGTTGCACCACCGTCCACGCCTGCTGCGGTGATTGCGTGGGCACATAGAGTGTGGCGCTGGTCTTGTCCAGACGCACCAGGCAGTTCATTGGTTCGCTGGCGGCATGTGCCAGCCAGGGCTGGTAGTAGGTGGCTTCGACGCGGCGGGCGGCTTTGCGTTTTGCTTTGTCGACGTCGCCGTCATCGCGCACACGGGTGGTGGGGGCGGCATCGCTGTCGAGCAGTGCGGAGGCTTGCTGTTCCAGCGCAGCGGTGCTTTCGCTGCCGCTTGCGCCCGGCTTCCACGTGAGCTTCAGCGCGCGCTGGCCTTGCAAGGCGACCCAGGTGTTTTCGGCGATCACCGCTACAGCCGGCGCGATCACCGTTTGGCCCGGCGGCAGTTTCGGATCGGGCTTGAGCTCGATCACTTTCACCACGCCCTTGATGGCAAGCGCGGCGCTGCTGTCGAGCCCGGTGAGCTGGCCATCCGGCCACGGGCAGTGCGCCAGCACGGCGACCAGCATCTCGCCGAAATGTTGATCGAACGTGTAGGGCGTTTGTCCGGTGACGATGGCGCGTGCATCGATGTCACCGGCGGGCTTGCCGATCAGCGTGTAGCGATCTGGCGTTTTCAGCGAGATAGGGCCGGGCGGTAGCGCGATCTTCGCGGCGGCGGCCGCAAGTTCGCCGTAACCAATGCGGCGGCCGTCAGGGGCGATCACGGCGCCTTGCTCGGTGCGCAACTGTTCGGGCGGTACGCCAAGTTGCGGCACGGCGGCGCGGATCAGCAACCAGCGCGCCAGCGCACCGGCAGAGCGCAGATCGCGCCACGCACGTGGCATCGAATTGCCCGTGCCGCCCACTTGCTGGCCGTAGAGCCAGCGTGGCTTGCCGTTGTCGTCGGCAACACCCAGGCCTAGCGGCAGCACGCGTACGCGCTGCCAATCGGCGTCCATTTCATCGGCAATGATGCGAGCGAGCGATGTAGCGACGCCGGTGCCGGTTTCCGGATCACGCGTACCGATCAGCACCGTGCCATCCGCATCGACGCGCACATAGACACCCATGTCGTAGAGCGCATCGCCCAACATGTCCGGGGGTGTTTGCGCAGTGGCTGCGCGGACAGTGCGAATGCCGACAATCAATGCACCCGCGGTACCAGCAAGCACTTGCAGAAAGCGGCGGCGCGACAACTTCACCTGGCCGCTCATGCCTTTGCTCCTTGCTTCATCGCTGCAGCGGCGCGCTTGACCGCCTTGCGCACGCGCGTCTGGCAACCGCAGCGGCAGAGATTGGGCAGGGTATCGATATCGTTGTCGGAGGGATCCTTGACGCGGTTCAACAGATCCATCGACGCGATCAGCCAGCCCGGCGTGCAGTAACCGCAACCGATGGCGTCCTCGTCGATGAAGGCTTGCTGGAGCGGATGCAGCCCTGCACCTTTCCTGTCGGTGAGACCTTCCACCGTGGTGATTTTCTTGTCGGCCAGCTTGCTCATCGTCACGCTGATGGCGGACGTGGCTTTGCCGTTCACCAACACCAGATCCGCGCCGCCTTCGCCGTGCTCGCCGCCGTACTTGGTGCCGTTGAGCCGCAGCACGTCGCGCAGGTACCACAGCAGGGGCATCTCCGGATCGCCGGTATGGTGAAACGCCTCGCCGTTGATCTGCAGGTCGATGCCGGGGCGGACCGGGGTGGGCGTGATGTCCGCAGCCTTACTGGGCAGCGCGGCGTGGTCTTGCGCCATCTGGGGGTGTCTCCTTAAAGCTATTCGCCCATTTTGGCATTGCCATCGGAATTTAGGTGCGAACCGGCCTGAACAAATGCTTCCAGATGAAATACACCGGGATGCCAGCCACCATGATCGCCACGCCAATACCTGTATTCACCAAGCTTGTACGCAGGCTTTGCACCACCACCAGCCCGATCGTCACGATGAAGATCAGCGGCAACAGCGGATAACCCGGCACACGGAATGCCACGTCGCCCTTCTGCCGTTGGCGGTACCAGAACAGCGTGGCCACGCCGACTGCACAGGCCAGCCAGTCGCCGAACGTGGCGTAATCGAGCAACTGCCCATAGCTGCCCGACAGCACGAGCACGATCGACCAACCCACCAGCAGGATCAGCGCCAGATTCGGCGTGTGATGACGCGGATGCAGGCGCCCCACGCTGGCGAAGAACAGGCCATCCGATCCCATCACCTGCAACACGCGCGCGCCCGCCACCAACGTGATGTTGCAGAAGCCGAAGGTGGAGATGGCGATGCCGATGGCGATCACCTTGGCACCGGCCGGGCCGAACACTTTGTTCATCACCTCTGCCGCCGGTGTGTTGCTATGTGCCAGGCCGTCATGGCCAAGCACGGCCAGATACGCCACGTTGACCAGGGCATACGCAACAATCACGCCCAGCATGCCCAGGAAGAGCGCGCGGGGCAGGGTGCGCTGCGGCTCCTTCACTTCACCGGCAAGGTTGTTGAGATAGGTGAAACCGGAGTAAGCGAACAGCACCGGCAGCGATGCGCTCATAAAGCCGACATCCGCGCGTGCAGGGTCCGCCGCCAGCCAAGGCGTACCGCTGCCGACGCCGGCCAGGAACAATCCACAAACCACGAGCACAGCAACGGCTAGCAGCTTCAGTACCGTAAACAAGTTCTGCATTTGCACGCCGAACTTCAGTCCGAACAGATTGATCACCGCCACCATCGCCAGCGCGCCGATCGCCAGCGGTGTCGCCATGCCCGCCGGAAGGCCAAACACTGAAGCACCGTAGCGGGCGAAGATCGTCGCGACCGCCGCGCTGGATCCGGAATAGATCACCAGCAGCATGGTCCAGCCGAACAGAAAGCCGGCAAGCGGCCCGAACGCTTCGCGCAGATACACGTAACTGCCGCCGGCATGCGGACGGCGCGCACCCAACTCGGCGTAGCACAGTGCGCCGATCAAGGTCAGCACACCGGCACCCACCCACATCAGCAACAGCGCCAGCCCTGATTCCGTGCGCTGCGCCGCGATGCCGGGGTTCAGGAAAATGCCGCCACCGATAATGCCGCCAACCACCACCAACGCCGCGTCCCGCAGACGAAGGCTGCGCTGATAGCCGGTAACCGGTGACGTCATGGGAATGCCCCTGGAGTGGAAAGGCAGAGCATGGCAATGGTGGGGCGATCCGGCAAGCGTGAGTGCTCGTCGTCCCGGCGAAGGCCGGGACCCAGCGACTTTGCTCTTCCTCTTCTACTCATAAAGGCACTGGATCCCGGCTTTCGCCGGGACGACGATGAAGGGTAGTTTCTAGGACGGGTTACCGGACTTCGGCTAGGTCAAACGCGCCGATGATTACCGAGACACATTGACCACCGATAGTGATGGCTCCACTTACCGCATCGCGTGCAACGTCAACGTAGCCATCGCATCCCACTTCACGTCCCTGGCTGGATCGGTAGCGCAAGCCATAGCTGGCATCACTTCGCTCGGCGAGGAACGCCATGATGGCGGCGTTGGCGCTGCCGGTGACTGGATCTTCGGGTAGGCCATCCCCTGGGCAGAAGGCACGTACGGCCATCTGCGCCGGGCCGCAAAGCTCGCGGCCAAATACGCTGACACCCATCGCATCGTGGCGCTCGCGCAGCTGCGCGATGGCATGCATATCCGGTTTCAGCGCACGCACATGCGATGCTTCGTGCAGATCGCACACCCACCAACGCGGACCATTGTCCGCCAAGACTACCTGCGCATCACCCAGCGTGATGCCGATCGCTTCAGCAATAGCGTGACGTACTTCGGCGCTGACGCCTTGCAGCCTGGTGGGTGGTGCTTGCACGTGAATGATGCGCTCGGCGCCGGTATGTTCGATCGCTACAGGTAACAGTCCGGCTGTGCATTGCTGGATCAGCTTCGTTTTGTTGCTGTCGACGAGTCCCGCTTCGATCGCAGCGTATGCGCTGCCGACGCTCGGATGCCCGGCAAAAGGCAATTCTTGACGTGAAGTAAAAATGCGCACGCGATAATCCGCGTCCGGTGTCGTGGGTGTTAGCAGAAACGCGGTTTCGGAGAGATTCGTCCAGCGTGCAAACGCACGCATAGTGGCTTCATCCAAGCCATCGCCATCGATGACGACTGCGAGGGGATTGCCCTTCATCGGCTGGCGGGAAAACACATCGAGCTGCATGAAGCGGCGTTTGGAGGACATGGCGTATGACATTGCGGAACAGTCCACCATCATAGCCATCCGCGCCGCATGCTTGCGCCACCGGCAGCAGGCCGATCCCTCCCCCGATAGCGGGGGAGGGATGGACTCACAACTTAAAAGCCGCTACGCAAGAACACATCCAGATTCGCTACATCCAGCGCACCGATACCTGCGCCCTGGTTGTAGTGCGGCGCACCGTAGTAGAACCAGTTGTCGCCGGCACGAACGCTCTTGAACGGCGAGAACCAGCCGTAGCCGAAGATGTCCTGGAGGAAGTACACCTGCGGATTCCACAGGCCGATACGGTGGCCCGAGCTCTGCACCAGCAGCGCGGTGATGCCGTTGAGCTGAGGTGCTACGAAGCTGGTGCCGCCTTCACCGGAAGCCAGGCCGCCATCAACGGTTGATACAAAGACGTAGCCCGTTTCGGGGTCGGCATTCAGCGAAATATCCGGCACATTGCGGCCTTCGAAATGGCCCGGCAGTTTCAGCAGCGTAGTGGGACCGGCACTGGGGTCGTTGTAGACCAGTGATTGATCCTTTTCGCTGCGGCGGATGCCGTGCGTGAAAGCCTGATAGAACGGCGTATGCCAATACACGCTTACACCGCCGCCACCGCCCGAGGAAAACAGATTCACCACACCCTTGCCGATGTAGGTGTCAAAGTAGTTCTGCAGATAATCCCAGCCCCACACGCTTTCCTGTGTGATGGATTGGGTCGGACCTGTGCCGAATGAATAATTGAACGGTGTGGTGGTGCCGCCGGCTGCAGTGATGAAGGGATCGGAGGCTGGCGAATCGACAGTGAGTGGCGCCGTGAATTGGCCCGCGCCGGTACCGACGCCCAGACCGCGTACCGTGTCATACGCCCCAGAGTCGCCCGATGCGGCGAACAGCGATTGTCCTTGCACGGCAGCTTCCAGGAAAATCTTGTGGAATGCGCGAAGGTCGCCGACATCGGTGGTATCGGTATTGCTTGCTCCGGTCACGTTCAGCGCCGCGAAATTGAAGATCTCCGGTGAACCCCAGCTGGTGGAGATGCTGTCGCAGGTGTTGTCCGTGACCGATTGCGCGAATGCGTCGACGAACCCGTTGCCGGCGTTCGGTGCGTGGTAAACGATCACGTCCGCATACGGAGCAATGCCGCCCGCTTGTTCGACGTCAATGGAAGTTTCACCGCTACCGCCATCGATGGCTCCACCACCATCCACGGGCACGAGCGTAATGCGATTGGGCTTGGTCGTGAGACCAATATCCGACCAATAAGCAGTCGCGTCGCTGGGATAGAAGTTCGACAGCGTCACGATGCAGGTGGTCGAGCCATTGCCGACGATGCCGCGTTGATAGAGCGGATTGATATCGTAGAAGTTGGCGACGTCACCCACCGTGTACTGGCCAGGCACGCCCGACGCTGTGGGATTGCCGCCCGAGCTGCCGGAGCTCTTTGCAGCCAATGCATTCGTCTTCGCATTCGCCGCGCCGAATGAAGTGAATGCCGGCATCGAAACGTGATGCGGACGATAGGCCTTCTCGTTGCTTAGACCGGTCGCGACGTCTACCACGTCAGCGATGGCCGAAGGCAGCTGCGGCGTCGAGGACGGTTTGTGGAAGCTGCGTCCGTTGTCACGCGACACGTAATTATGGATAGACGTCTGAAACAGATTGCCGTATTGCGCCAAGGTGCCGCTGGTGCGAATCGCCAGATGGCTCGGTAGCACTTCACTGCTCAGTCCCTGACTGCGAAGGTACGACTGTACGCGAGCGATCTCCGCATCGGTGGCGCCGTATTGCTGCGCGAACTGGCTGGTAGTGAGGAATTGCCGGTAGTGCGGGCTGCCAGGCGTGACGGTTTCTTGAATGTAGCTTTCGAGTGCTGCTTCGTTATGCAGCTTCAGAAACAGTGTGACGTGAACGTTTTGATTGCTTGGTGCGACACCTGCATCCACAGCAGGTGCAGCCTGTGCGGCCCACGCGCCGGCGCTGACACCGGTCAACAACAGGCCAAGGGACAACGAAAGCGACTTGCGATGCAGCTTTGCAAACATGTTGCTCCTCCCGAATGAGCACAACGACGTGTGCGCACGTGTAGCAAAGGCTGGAAGCAAACACCTTTGCCTCATCCGCACGAAAGTCGTTGCGCATGTGGCTGAAAAATTCCTCTTCCCAGCGGACGTCGTCCGTCTCCCCTGACGACCGGCATCGAGCCGCTAATTGGGAGCCTATAGCGCTAAAGCGAAACCTGGAAGTGCCTGAGTTGCATGTAGGCAATGGAAGATTTCATGAGACATCGAATTCTCAAGCGCTTTCATCGATCTAACGAAACATCGAGCCTGTGCATGTAGTCCGCAACCATCGAGATATTTGTACGAATGTGTTTGCGTTTTGCGCAAGACGGATTACGTGAGAAAAACCCTACCTAAGTAGAAGAAATCTCTTTAGGCATCGGCGAAGCAATTCGTTACCGTTTGCAAAATTTTTACGCTCGAAACCGCTTTCCCCATTCGTGCGGTTCGACCGACGGAATCCCATAAAACCTCTAAGGAGTTTACTGATGCGCAAGTTCGCAATCATCGCCGCTGCTTTGGCGGTGGGCACGGTTTCATCCGCCGCTTTTGCCGGTGACGGCAATTTATTCGTCAACGCCAATGGTGGTGCTTCGCACTACAGCGGTAGCAATCCGTTCTCGGGCTATGCAGATAACAGCTTCAGCAAGACGGGTAAGGCTGGCGCATTGCGCGTTGGCTATCGCTGGAACAGTGTGGTGGATTACGGTGTGGAAGTCGGTTACGGCTTTCTTGGCAATGCCAATGCACGCGTCGTCTATCCTTCTGTCGGCACAGAGCGTGACCAGGTGCAGACGCGTGGTTGGCTGCTTGGCGGAAACCTCAACTACAACATTGACGAGCATTGGTATGTCGACGCCCGCGCCGGCTGGTTCCGCGCCCGCAGCCTTTACGAAGTCCGCTTGCTGAGCGACTACGGCAACCAGTTCGGTCGCGATGCCGTCACCCGCACGGGCGAATATTTTGGCTTCGGCGGCGGCTACAACTTCAACAAGAACTTCAGCCTCGGCCTCGCCTACGACACGTATCGCGTGCCGGAGAATGACGTCGTCACCAAGAACACCCGCATCGGCATGTACTCGCTTCAGGCCGAATACCGCTTCTGATTCAAGGCGTTCTCCACTCTTTTGCGGCCGCCTTGCGCGGCCGCTTTTTTATCCGCAAGGCCGGATTGGGGCACAATAGGGCGTTGTGTCTGGCCGATACATGGCCAGGTATCGTTCCCCAGTCGAAGCCAACGCCATGACCCTCATCAAGCAAGACGATCTGATTCAGTCCGTCGCTGACGCCCTCCAGTACATCAGCTACTACCACCCGGTCGACTACATCACCAACCTGGCCAAAGCCTATGAGCGCGAGGAATCGCCGGCGGCCAAGGATGCGATGGCGCAGATCCTGATCAATTCGCGCATGTCGGCGGAAGGGCATCGCCCGTTGTGCCAGGACACCGGCATCGTGACGGTGTTTCTCAAGGTCGGCATGAATGTGCGCTGGGATGCCACGATGAGCGTGGAGGACATGGTCAACGAAGGTGTCCGCCGCGCCTATAACCATCCGGACAACAAATTGCGCGCAAGCGTACTGGCCGATCCGGCCGGCAAGCGCAGCAATACCAAGGACAACACGCCGGCAGTGATCAACGTCTCGATTGTTCCTGGCGATACGGTCGACGTGATCGTGGCGGCGAAGGGCGGTGGTTCCGAGGCCAAGTCCAAGTTTGTAATGCTCAATCCCTCCGACTCCATCGTCGACTGGGTGCTCAAGACCGTGCCGACCATGGGCGCAGGCTGGTGCCCGCCGGGCATGCTCGGTATCGGCATTGGCGGCACCGCCGAGAAGGCGATGCTGCTGGCGAAAGAGGCCTTGATGGAGCCGATCGACATCCAGGACCTGATCGCCCGCGGCCCGTCGAATCGTGCCGAGGAACTGCGCCTGGAGCTGTACGACAAGGTGAACGCGCTGGGCATCGGCGCGCAGGGTCTGGGGGGTCTCACCACCGTGCTCGACGTGAAGGTCAAGGATTACCCCACCCACGCCGCGAATCTGCCGGTGGCGCTGATCCCGAACTGCGCCGCCACTCGCCACGCGCATTTCACCCTGGACGGCTCCGGTCCGGTGATGCTCGATCCGCCTTCGCTGGAAGATTGGCCCAAGCTCACCTATGACTCATCCAAGGGGCGTCGCGTGAACCTGGATATGGTCACGCGTGAGGAAGTGGCCAACTGGAAGCCCGGCGAAGTGCTGCTTCTCAACGGCAAGTTGCTCACCGGCCGCGACGCCGCCCACAAGCGCATGGTCGACATGCTGAATAAGGGCGAAAAGCTGCCGGTGGATTTCAAGGGACGCTTTATCTACTACGTGGGCCCGGTCGATCCAGTGCGCGACGAAGTGGTTGGCCCCGCCGGCCCCACCACCGCCACCCGCATGGACAAGTTCACCGAGCAGGTGCTGGCGCAGACCGGCCTGCTTGGCATGGTCGGCAAGGCCGAGCGTGGTCCGACGGCCATCGACGCCATCAAAAAGCATCAGTCGGTGTACCTGATGGCCGTGGGCGGTGCCGCTTATCTCGTATCCAAGGCCATCAAGGCCAGCCGCGTGCTGGCGTTCGAAGACCTCGGCATGGAGGCGATCTACGAATTTGAGGTCAAGGACATGCCGGTGACCGTGGCAGTGGATTCGGCCGGTACCTCCGTGCACAAGACGGGGCCGCGCGAGTGGCAGGCGAAAATCGGCAAGATTCCTGTGTTTGTTGAGTAATGCCG
>NZ_BSOB01000046.1:192672-530961 GCF_030160295.1 Dyella acidisoli | reverse complement strand
GGCCCCTCACCCCAACCCTCTCCCCGGAGGGGAGAGGGGGCAAAACGCGCCGGCATTTAGCCATCCAAACGCTATGCCGAATTTTCGGTTGCATTCCGGCTGACGCATTGCAACACTGGCGGAATTGACTTTTCCCGCAACCCTAGACAGAGAAACCGTGACCTCGAACGCCCCCGCGCCGCTTTCCTCCGGCGCACCCTGGATCGTGATGAAGTTTGGCGGCACCAGTGTCGCCACCCTGCCGCGCTGGCAGAACATCCGCGAACTCGTTGCCAGTCGTCGTGCCGAAGGCGCGCGCGTGCTGGTGGTCGTGTCCGCGCTGACCGGCATCACCGACGCACTCAAACAACTGTGCGCCCAGGAAGATAAAGGCAAACGTATCGAGGCATACAAAGCGATCGCGCAGCGTCACTACGATCTGCTCGATCACATGCAGTTGTCCGTACCCGATACCTTGGCCACGCGTTTGCGCGAGCTGTCGAAGCTGGCTGAAGAAGGTCCGGCGGTGATGGGTGAGCTCGCGTGGTCGGCGCTGGTGCAGGCGCACGGCGAGCTGATGTCCAGTGCGCTGGGTGCGGCGTTTCTCTCGCATACGGATCTGCCCACGCAGTGGCTGGATGCGCGCGAGTGTCTGGCCGCGGTGGCGCTGCCGAATCAGAACGAACGCACCAAGCTGCTTTCGGCGATGGTCGAGGCGAAACCCGATCCGGCATTGAACGAACGTCTGGCGCAGCTGGGCGAAGTGTTCATAACCCAAGGTTTCATTGCGCGCGAATCGCAAGGCCGCACCGTGCTGCTTGGCCGTGGCGGTTCGGATACGTCGGCATCGTATTTCGGCGCATTGCTCAAAGCGCAACGCGTGGAAATCTGGACTGACGTGGCTGGCATGTTCACCGCCAATCCACGCCAGGTGCAAGGTGCGCGCCTGTTGCAGAAACTTGATTACGAAGAAGCACAGGAAATCGCTTCTACCGGGGCAAAAGTGCTGCATCCGCGCTGCCTCTCGCCGTTGCGCGAGCCGCGTGTGCCGATGCTGATCAAGGATACGAATCGTCCGGAACTTGAAGGCACCGTGATCGGTCCGGAAGTGCGCGAGCACGCGCCCAGTGTCAAAGCGATCAGCGCGCGCAAAGGCATCACGCTGATTTCGATGGAGTCGGTGGGCATGTGGCAGCAGGTCGGTTTTCTTGCCGACGTGTTTGCGCATTTCAAGCAGCACGGCTTGTCGGTGGACTTGATCAGTTCGGCGGAAACCAACGTCACCGTTTCGCTGGACCCCACCGAAAACCTGCTCGATTCCGATGCCATCGCCGCGCTCGCCAGCGATCTGGCCAAGGTTTGCCGCGTCAAGGTGATTGCGCCGTGTGCGGCGATCACCATGGTTGGCCGCGGCATGCGTTCGATGCTTCATACCTTGTCCGGTGTGCTGGCGGAGTTCGGCCAGTTGCGCGTGCACCTGATTTCGCAGTCGTCCAACAATCTCAACCTCACTTTCGTGGTCGACGAGAGCGTGGTGGACGAACTGGTGCCACGCCTGCACGAAATGCTGATTGCTGCTGGCGCCTTGCGTAC
Organism: Dyella acidisoli; assembly: GCF_030160295.1. GTDB lineage: Bacteria > Pseudomonadota > Gammaproteobacteria > Xanthomonadales > Rhodanobacteraceae > Dyella_B > Dyella_B acidisoli. Next base: position 529,389 of record NZ_BSOB01000046.1, on the reverse strand, counting down.
CGATGACAGTGCCTTGTTCGGGCCGAGCTGGCAAAGCCTATACGGCAGCGGTGAAACGATTGCCGCAAGCGATGCCTGGTGGCGCATGCAAGAGCGTGAGCGTTTGCTTGCGCTCGGTGCTGAAGCTACGCCGCGCTACGTTTATCACTTGCCGACCGTGCGCAAGCAGGCGCGTGCGCTGAAGACACTCGGCGCAGTGGATCGCCTGCATTACGCAGTGAAAGCCAATACGCATCCGGCCATCCTGCGCGCACTCGCCGAAGAAGGTTTCGGTTTCGAGTGCGTGTCGCCCGGCGAACTGAAAGCGGTGATGGCAGTGGTGCCCGAATCGGCGCCGCTGCTGTTCACGCCCAACTTCGCGCCGCGCGAAGATTACGCGTGGGCATTCACCACGCGTGCCACCGTGTCGCTGGATTCGCTCTATCCGTTGGAGCATTGGGGCGATGTGTTCCGCGGGCGCGAAATCGTGCTGCGTCTGGATCTTGGGCGCGGCCTGGGCCATCACGAAAAAGTGCGCACCGGCGGCAGCGGCAGCAAATTCGGTTTGCCGGTAGATCAGCTCGATGCGTTCCTGCGCCTGGCCGATGCGCATGGCGTCACTGTGCGTGGTCTGCATGCGCATCTGGGTTCAGGCATTCTCGACGTCAAGCATTGGAGCGAGGTGTACAGCCAGCTGGCGACCATCGCTGAACGCATCGGTAGCGTCGCTTTTCTCGATATCGGCGGCGGTCTCGGCGTGCCTTCGCATCCCGGTGAGGCGCAGCTCGACATCGCAGCGCTCGAAGAAACGCTGCGCAAGGTCAAGGCGGCTTATCCGCATTACCAGTTGTGGATGGAGCCGGGACGTTATCTGGTCGCTGATGCGGGCGTGCTGATCACTCGCGTGACGCAACAGAAGGGTAAGGGTTCGTGGCGTTATCTCGGCGTGGATACGGGCATGAACAGCCTGATCCGTCCGGCGCTTTACGACGCCTGGCACGAGATTGTGAACCTCACGCGCCTGGACGAGCCGGCCACCGCGCTCTACCAGGTAGTCGGCCCGATCTGCGAAAGCGGCGACGTGATCGGTTCGGACCGCCGCCTGCCGGAAGCCCAGGAGGGCGACGTGGTGCTGGTTGCCCAGGCTGGCGCTTACGGAAAGGTGATGTCCTCGCCGTACAATCTGCGGGATGAGGCGGAAGAGATCGTCATCGAGTGACGCCGCACTTTAGCTCCCTCTCCCCTTCGGGGAGAGGGCTGGGGTGAGGGGTCAACCTCGCCAGATGTAGAAAGGAACTCAGGGATGAAGCGGATGAATGTCCGCAAGGCGCGGGACTTGCGCGGCAGCATGACTGATGCAGAGCGATTGATGTGGTATCACCTGCGTGGTCGGCCGCTGTCTGGATACAGGTTCCGCCGGCAGCATGAAATTGATCGTTATATTGTCGATTTCGTCTGTTCGGATGCGAGATTAATTGTCGAACTGGATGGTGGGCAGCACGCGGAGCAGATGCAAGAGGATGCATACCGCACGCAACGGTTAGAGACACTTGGTTATCGCGTGCTGCGATTTTGGAACAATGATGTTTTGACGAATACTTACGCGGTGCTTGAGGTGATTTTGGAGGCTCTCGCGAGTGTGGCCCCTCACCCCAACCCTCTCCCCGGAGGGGAGAGGGAGTAGAGCGCGAAGTTGCCATATCCAGCACCCTCTCCCCTCTGGGGAGAGGGTTGAAGTGAGGGGCAGCCTCGCGAGAAAGTTAAAGACAGTTTGGAGTTTCTGAGTGACCCACCCGATCCAACCCCGCCTGACCCAGGTCTTCCGCTTCGTACGCCACAGCTACGCCGACGGCGTGGCTGAGTTGGTCTACGCCTTCGACCAGGGCGAGGAGTTGATCGAGCGGGTGCGCTTCCCCGCGCCGCCTGCACTGACGCCCGAACGCAAACACGCGTTCAATGCCGCGCTCAGGCTGCTGCATTACATAGCGGGTGTGAGCTACTACAAGGCGGGTGTGCCACCGAAGATCGAAGTGGCCGATGGTCCGCTGGACGATGCCACGGCGGATTTGCTCGAGGCACTCTACCTGCACGGCCTGGCCGAATTTGCTTATCGCAATGGCCTGGACTTGCGTGGCCGTATTGCGTTCCCGCGCTCCGGAGAGCCGTCGGGGAAGGTGGAGGCAGCTGCCTTGCATCTTCCCAAGCGCACGCTGGTGCCGATCGGTGGTGGCAAGGATTCGCTCGTTGCCGTGGAAGCGATCAAGCAGATCGGTGGCGAGGCGACCGCGGTTTGGGTAGGCAATTCGCCGTTGATTGCCGCGTGTGCGGAGCGCACCGGTTTGCCCATGCTCAATATCCAGCGCGAACTCGCCCCCGGCTTGTTCGAATTGAACCGGCTCGGTGCCTGGAACGGTCATATTCCGGTGACGGCGGTGAACTCGGCGATTCTCGCCGTTGCCGCCGTGCTCTATGGTTTCGACAGCATTGCCTTCGCCAACGAGCGTTCCGCCTCGGCCGCCACGCTGGAATACGAAGGGCAGCAAGTAAATCATCAGTGGAGCAAGGGCTACGCTTTCGAGCAACTGCTTACCGATTGGCTGCATACCCACGTTGCCTCGGATCTGGATTACTGCTCCCTGTTGCGTCCGTACTCGGAACTTGCGATCACGCGAGCATTCGCCAAGCTAACGCCGTATTTCGACGCGTTTTCCAGCTGCAACCGCAACTTCAAGATTCTTGGGCCGAAACCGGCGGATCGCTGGTGCGGACAGTGTCCGAAGTGCCATTTCGTGTTTCTGGCGCTGGCGCCGTTCCTGCCCAAGCCGCGCTTGCTCGCCATCTTTGGTCGCAACTTGCTCGATGACGAAACGCAGGCTGCAGGCTTCGACGCGTTGCTTGAGTATCACGACCACAAACCCTTCGAATGTGTGGGCGAAGGCGCGGAAGCACGTGCAGCGATGTACACGTTGAGCCAACGCCCGGAATGGCAAGAGGATACGCTGGTGGCGCGTTTCCGTAGCGAAATTCTGCCGCAGCTCGATGTTTCACAACTCGCATTGGAGCCGTGGCTGCACGCTTCGGGCGAACATCGCGTACCGGTCCGCTTGCAGGCGGCGCTCGCGGCGATCGGCTGATATGCGTATTGCCGAACTTGCCGGACAGCGTGTTGCAATCTGGGGATTCGGGCGCGAAGGACGCGCGACCATTCAGGCCTTGCGCAAACGCCTTCCCGAATTGCCGCTGGCGCTTTACTGCAGCGAAGCGGAAGCCGCCGAGGCACAGGCACTGGACGCGGCATTGCGCGTTTATCCACGCGAGCCCGATGCTGTCGCGCTGAGCGCTTATGACCTCGTTATCAAGTCGCCCGGGATTTCCGCTTACAAGCCGGCCATCGTCACGGCGCAGGCGCAGGGCACGCGTTTCACTTCCGGTACGGCATTGTGGTTTGCGGAGAATCCGCAGGCGCGCGTGATCGCGGTCACTGGCACCAAGGGCAAGAGCACCACGACGGCGCTGATTGCGCATCTCGCTCGTACGTCGGGTGTACGCACAGCGCTGGCAGGCAATATCGGCTTGCCTTTGCTCGAACTGCTCGACCAGCAAGCCGACTTGTGGGCGATCGAACTGTCCAGCTTTCAGACAAGTGAGGCCGGTCCGTTGGCGTTGGGCGTGATCACCAGTCTTTACGAAGAACATCTCGACTGGCATGGCTCGCGTGAGCGTTATGTAGCCGACAAGCTCAAACTGGTCGACAGTGCACAGCGGCTGTTGGTGAATGCACAACAGCCTTCGTTGTTGGAGAAGACAACCCAGCATTCGCAACGTTTGCTGTTCGGACAACCCGAGGGCTGGCACGTGGTGGAGGGTTTTATTCGCCGCGGTCAAACGGAAGTGTTTCCCTTGGCGCGCATCGCCGTGCCTGGGCCACACAACGCACTCAATGCGTGTGCAGCGCTCGCCGCGCTGGAAGCGATGGGTATCGACGCCGTTGCAGCAGCGCAAGGACTAGCTTCGTTCCATCCATTGCCGCATCGCCTGCAGCCATTGGGCGAACGCGATGGCTTGCAGTGGATCAATGATTCCATCAGCACGACACCACTAGCCACGCTCGCTGCGTTGGAAAGCTTGCAGGGCAGGGAGGTCACCGTGATCGTCGGTGGTCATGATCGCGGCCTGGACTGGGCGCCCTTCGTCGATGCGGTGAAGTCACGCACGGCTTTGCGCGTCATCACGCAAGGCGCGAATGGTCCGCGCATCGCCGCTGCCTTGCGCGCTGCAAGGGCGGACGTGCCGATGGGTGATGTCGACAAGCTGACAGACGCCGTAGAAATGGCACGCATCATCACACCTGAAGGCGGCACTGTATTGCTCTCGCCGGGTGCACCGAGTTTCGATCAATTCCACGACTACGCCGAACGCGGACGCCGCTTCGCCGGATTGGCGGGGTTCGATGAGCAAGCTATTGCGGGCATCGAAGGCTTGGGAATCGCCTGAACGCCGTATCAAGCGCACGGCCACCTGACTGCGTAAGTTGGGGTGTAAACCCCAACATTGCCATGTCTTTCAGGATCGGGATGTTGGGGTTTGCACCTCAACCTACTTAGTACGCTTACGTTGCCGTTATCTCTGACTAGTTCGAATTTACGTCAACGCCTTCACGCATATTCGATGATCCCTTATAGGGTCTGGCTTAGCCATGCCGTAGTTTTTCACCATTCCGTGCTTTTCTTGGCAGTTGTGTGATGGGTCGCACCGCGTGTGAAGGAAATCGCGTTGTGGCTGCTTTGCAGGAGAGTGAGAAGTGAAAAAGGGATTGCAAGAGAATGTGTGGCTGACGCAGATTATCGTCGCCGTGGGTTACATGCTTGCTTATTTGGCGATGCGACCATTCTCCGATGCGCAGTGGACGCTTACGTCAGGACTTCGTGTCGCATGTCTTCTTCTGATGCCTTATCGCTTTTGGCCAGCATTGGTCGCAGGCGAGATTTTTCCATTGGCGTGGTGGAACCATAGAGAAGGGATGGATCTTGGATGGATTTGGCTAGCAGTCGCATCCATACCGCCTATTGCCTTGGGAATGCCGATAGTGTGGTGGTGTCGCAAGCGTTTGGCGCTGTTTCCGTCACGACGCTTGGTCAACATAGGTGCTCTGTTGCAATGCCTGTTGCTGCTGTCCTTGATCTGGGCGTTTATCAGCTATCTGCTGTATCTAACTGCCAAGCCGTTGCAACCGGTAGAAGATGTGGCCCCCGCCGTGGGGACGATCATGTACTTCCTTGGCAACTATTTAGGCATGATTACGATTTTGCCGTGGGCGTTGCTGGCTAGGCTGGAACAATGGCAGGCGCCATGGCGTTTCAAGTTGAAGCAATTGCTCGTCAATCGCATGGCGCGCGATATTTTTCTGGTTGTGTTGCCATCGATGGGAGGGCTTTTGGCCCTGAGTTGTGTTGATCAGGGTGGCGTTGGGAAAGTGGCGCGCGCAGCCATGCTATTGCCTGTTGTGTGGCTCACGCTCAGGTATGGATGGCGTGCTTCAGTGCTTGGAAGTACGTTTGTTGTGACGTGCCTCTGCGTGCTTTTTGTTTGCAAACCCGACGAAGACATGATGCAGGTCCAGGCCTATGTGGTCATAGTGGTGACTTGCCTATATGCACTGGGTGCGTATATCTCCACGCAAAGTAATCAGAAGGAGGGAGTTGCTACCTATGTGTTGCAAGCACAGCAGGCTGCCAAGAACAGCTTGAATTTTGGTGAGCGCCGTCTTGAGCAGGCATCGCGTGCAATGGAATCATTATTGGGGGTACTGGAAGTCGAGCAATTGAATGTCTCGGAGAAGCTTCGGCATGTCGCCTCAGATACGGAGAGGAGAGCCTACGACAGGCAGGCCAGCCTGCTTCAACAACGCATATATCGTCTGGCTGAGAGCATGTATCCCAGCGCATGGCGGCAGGGAGGGTTGCAGGCAGCTCTTCGCGATTCGATTGGGCGTGTGCTGCGCGAGGCCGGTTTGACGTATAACTTCAGGGTAACCGGACAGCGTTCTGAGATTCTATCGATAAGCATGCAGGCGGCCATCTATCGTGTTGCTTGCGCGGCCGTCGTATGTACGAGCTCGGATCTTACGTGCGCTGCCGTTGATGTGGTTATGCGCGAGGGAAGTACGCAGGGTCATCGCTGGGTTATGTTGCGTGTTGACGGAGTGCTTAGCGAATTGGCGATCGCGCGTAATATCAGCCTTGCGGGGGAGCGTGAGCGCGTGGCGCCGAAATTGGGCGCCGACGCGCTGGATTTCCGAGAATTACGAAATCTCATCCGGCTATTCGATGGTGAGCTACGCATTCGAGAAGAAAAGGATGGCGTGCGTGTTACGGCTCTATTATTTGAGAGCGCCCAGAGAGTGAAGAAAGGCACATTGGCGCTCACGCATCCCTTATGGGTTAGCTGAGTTCATTTAGCGACAATTCTTCCGCCGCCGTTGCAGTAAGTGCAGGTGAGGATATCAATCAAAGCCTGCGTCGCACCGTTTGTTTGCGTGGTCGAAGTGGTCGTTGCTGGAGTGCTGCTCGTCGCTGTCTGCGCAAAGGAGATGGTCGATACACCAACAGTCAAGGCGAAAGCAGCGATGGCTTGACGGGCAAAACGGCTGTTAATGCGGAACATGATGCGTGTCCTTTACGTTTGTAGTGGAAGATTTCCCCTGCGCGCTCAATGTAACAAGACGTGTACTACGGAAAAGACAGCGTTCTTCGTATTGACAGGTCCTCGTTTCATGTGCTTTTCAGTAGGCTTGCTGAAAATTCTTTGAGCGTATTGTTCCCGATTAAAAAAGCCGCACTCCAAGGAGTGCGGCTTTTTTCTGTTTTTCTGCTTGTTTTGATGCTTACCAGATTTTTACGCGATCGTCCGGCGCGAGATAAAGCTTCTCGCCTGATTTCACGTTGAAGGCGTCATACCAGCCGTCGATATTGCGCACGGTTAGCGCGCGGAATTCCGCCGGTGCGTGCACGTCGGTGGCAAGCCGTTGGCGCTGCGCTGCATCGCGAATCTTCGAGCGCCATGCTTGGCCGAAGGCCAGGAAGAAGCGTTGATCACCGCTGAGGCCGTCGATTACCGGCGCCGGCTTGCCGCCGAGCGAGGCGTGATAAGCCGCATACGACGCGGTGAGGCCGGAGACGTCTGCGATGTTCTCGCCCAGCGTCTGCTGACCGCTTACATGCAGGCCGGGTAGTGCTTCGTATTGGTCGTACTGCTTGACCAGTTTCTTCGTGGCAGCTTCGAAGTGCTCAGCGTCCGCAGGCGTCCACCAATTTTCCATCTTGCCTTGTGCATCGAAATCGGCGCCGGTGTTGTCGAAGCTGTGGCTGATTTCGTGACCGATGATTGCGCCGATCGAACCATAGTTGGCAGCGATATCGGCGTTCGGATCGAAGAATGGCGGTTGCAGGATGGCGGCCGGGAAGTTGAGCGCGTTCTGCAGCGGTAGATTGACCGCGTTGACTGTCTGCGGCGTCATCCACCATTCGCCTTTGTCCACCGGCTGGCTGAGCTTAGCGAGCTGGTGCTTGTATTCCTGCGCCACGGAGCGCTCGTGGTTACCGATCGGATCATCGGCGCTGATCTGAAGTGAGCTGTAATCGCGCCAGGTATCCGGATAGCCGACACTTACGCGCAGCGTGGCGATCTTCTCCTTGGCCTTCGCACGCGTGGCGGGTGTCATCCATGCCAGCGTATCGAGGCGTTGATCGAAGGCCGCCACGATGTTCTTCACCAGTTCTTCGATCTTTGCTTTGGACGAGGCAGGGAAGTAGCGCTTCACGTAGAGCTGGCCCACTGCGTCGCCAAGATCGGTGTTGGTTGCATTGACAGCACGTTTCCACCGCTCACGCTGCTTGGGGGTGCCTTGCAGCGTGGTGCCGTAGAACTGGAAGTTGAGGTCCGCATAGGCCTTCGGCAAAAGCGGCGCAGCCTGATCCAGGGCGTGATAACGCAGCAACTGCTTCCAGGTATCGATTGATTCGCTACCCACCAGCTTGGCGAGGCCTGTGATGCCGGATGGCTGCCATACGTCGATCTGTTTCTGACCATCCAGGCTTGCAGCCTTGAAATAGGCATCCCAGTTTAAGCCTGGCGCCTTTTGCGCAAAGTCACCCGCGTTCCACACGTTGTTGGCTTTATGCACGTCCTGGCTGTCGACCAGGCTTTCCTGCGCCTGCGCGATCTTGGTTTCCAGCGTAATGATGGCCTTTGCCTGCGCTTCGGCATCCGGTGTGCCGGCGAGCTTCAGCAACGAGGTCACGTATGTCTGGTACTTGGCGCGCGCTTCGACCATATCTTTGTCTTGCGAAAGGTAGTAATCGCGACTTGGCATCGCGATACCGCCTTGCAGCAGATAGGCCATGTTGCGCGAGGGATCTTCCAACCCTTGCGTCACGAACAGGCCGAACAAGTTCTCGGTCTGGAAGTTGGTGGCATTGATCGGGTCGACGTCGGCGCGCATCTGGCTGCCGAGCACGCTGGCGAGGTCATCACGCGTCTTGATCGCATCGATGAGCGCGAATTCCGACTTCAGCGGTGTGAGGCCGCGTTTTTCGATGTTGGCCTCATCCATGTAGGCGGCGTAGTAGTCGGCGATCTTGCGCTCGTTGGAGCCCGGCGCGGCATGACCTTGTGCAACGTTGCGAATCAGCGTGGACGTCTGCTTCTCGGCTAGTTGGAAAACTTGCAGGAAGGTCCCCGTGCTGGAGCGATCGGCCGGAATCTGCGTGGTCTTCACCCAGGTGCCGTTGGCGTAGTGGAAAAAGTCATCGCCGGGTTTCACGCCGTGATCGACGCCCTTTAAATCGATGCCAATATCCGGGTGACTGGATTTTGCCGTTGGCGCACCACCCACCGTGGCGGGCAAAGCGGCCATGGCCGTCGTGCTGCTCAAGATCGCGGCGGTGAGAATCCATCTGAATCGCTGCATGGCGATCACCTTTATATGTGAGGAACGAGTTCCCCAACATAGCCCGCTTTAGGCGGGCTTGTGAGCATGACTTTCGGGCTAGGTGCGTTCGCTTTTGCTTTGACGTGCGGGTAGCTGCATACCGTGCCGAAAACCAGTTCCCTCTGCCCTTCGGGGAGAGGGTTAGGGTGAGGGGTTAGGCATGCGGGGATTTTCGGTGCGTAAAAATTTTCTCTTGAATCTCGCGTGGAACTAACCATGTCGCGAGGTTCGCCCCCTCACCCCAGCCCTCTCCCCGGAGGGGAGAGGGAGTAACGCGCATCACCGCCCCAACAACGCAATCTCTGCCAACGCTTTCGGCGCGTCATTGTCGAACCGAATCCGGTAATACGCATAAGGTCCTGGCTGGTGAATGCCGAAAGCCCGCGTCTGTCGCGTCCACGGAAAATGTTCGTCCTTGCGCGTATCGAGCACCTTCCAATGTTTCCCATCATCGGAAGCTTCCAACGTCCAGTTCGACGGTGCCGGCGCTTGCTTGGCCGAGGTGAACGTATACATTGCTACCGCGCGCGGCTCGGGGAAATGCCAGCTCACGGCAGCCTGCGAACCGGGCAGCTGCACCTCGGTATCGCTGGTGTGATCAAACAAAGCATTGAGATTGGATAGGGCTGGATAGCCGCCAGGCTCGCCTTGGCCAGGTCCCACAAGATCATGCATGGGGGAGGGTTTGTCGCTGGTAGTCAGTGACGGCGGCAATGCCTGCTCTTCACTGCCCCAGTTGGAAGGCTTCGGCCCCATCACAAAATCCAACGTTGCGCCTTGCGCTAACAATTCGTGCGGCAAGGTCAGTTTGTTCCATGGCTGGCCGTTCACGCGCAGGCTTTGTACGTAACGATTTTCATCGCTCACGGATGGCGCATTGATCACGATGTGCTTGCCATTTTCCAGTGCGATGTCCATGTGCGGGAAATACGGTGCGCCGATCACGTACTCAGGCGTGCCCATGCGCAGCGGATAGAAACCGGCGGCACTGAACAGCCACCAGCCGGACATTTCACCGTTGTCCTCGTCGCCCAGGTAACCCTGGCCGATCTCGCTGCCCAGGTACAGACGTGATAGTACGTCGCGGACTTTATCCTGTGTCTTCCACGGCTCGCCCGCGTAGTCGTACATATAGATGATGTGATGCGATGGTTGATTGCTGTGGCCGTATTGGCCCATGCGCACGGCTTGTGCCTCAAACATCTCGTGGATCGGCTCGCCGTAGCCGCCGACGTGATAGATCCCGGGTGTGGTGAAGAATTGATCCAGCTTCGCGCCGAGTGCTTCGCGTCCGCCATACAGTGCAGCAAGGCCTGCGCCGTCCTGCGGTGCGTGGAAGGCCATGTTCCATGCGTTCGTTTCGGTGTAATCGTCACCCCAGCGCAGCGGGTCGAAGTTCTGCTTGGTGTAACGCCAGCGGCCTTGCGCATCGCGGGCTACGAAGAAGCCGATGTCAGGATTGAAAAGATTTACGTAATCCAGCGCGCGATCGTGGAAGTAGTCGGCATCTTCCGCATAGTGCGATTGATACGGATCGTGTTCGCCATGGTGCGTGGCCAGCGCGCTGGCAAGATTGCCGATCGCGAAATCAGCGATATAGCCGTCCATCGACCAGGAAAAACCTTCTTTGATCGCATAGTCTGTGTAGCCGTTGAAGATCGAGCGCTGCAAGCCTTTGCGGCCGATGCCTTGCAGCGGGCTCACCACGGTGGCGTCTTTCAAGGCAGCTTGATAGAACGACTGCACGTCGAAGTTGTGTACACCTTTCAGCCACGCGTCGGCGAAAGCGACGTCGGCGCTGGTGCCGACCATCAGGTCGGCATAACCGGGCGATGACCAACGCGCGATCCAGCCACCATCGCGGTATTCCTGCACGAAGCCATCGATCATCGTGCCGGCCTGTTGTGGCATCAACAGCGCATAAGCGGGCCATGCTGTGCGATAGGTATCCCAGAAGCCGTTGTTCACGAACACCTTGCCGTCGACGATGCGCGCACCCGTCTGCGTGGGCGTGTTCTCTTCGATAGCGGGTGAGAAGGGGCTTGCGTAGCGATAAACCGGAGCACTGGTTGTGCCGGTGTTCTCGTACGCAGAATTCGGGTACATGAACAGGCGATAGAGATTGGAATACAGCGTTACACGTTCATCGTGGCTGGCACCTTGTATCTGCACGATGCCAAGTTGTTCGTCCCACGTCTTTTTCGCGCGCTCGCGCACGTCGTCGAAGCTTTCCTGCGGTGTGATTTCCAGTTCCAGGTTGTGCTTGGCCTGCTCAAGGCTGAGCAGTGACGTGGCCATGCGTACATTCACCGTTTTTGTTTTCGACGTGTCGAAGCCGAACCATGCTGCGACGTGATCGCGGCCTTCGCCTGTGAGCTGCCCGCTTTCGGCGACCGGTTGATCGACCACGGCGTAGAAGAACAGGCGTGTCGCGCCCGTCGAAAGTTTGCTCTTGACGTCGGAATAACCGCTGAAACTGCGATGTGCGGCATCGAGCGTGATGCCACCCTGATCCGTGCGATTGTCGAATACGAGTTGGCCTCGCTTGCTCGGGAAAGTGAAGCGGAACATCGCGGCATGATCAGTCGGTGTGATTTCGCCGATGATGCCGTTGTCGAATGCCACCTTGTAGTAGTGCGCGTGAGCTACTTCGTTCGCATGGCTGAAGCTCAATGCGCGCTTCTCGCGATTGGCGGTGGGTGCGCCGCTGGCAGCTGCCGCGGGCATGAGCTGGAACGTCTGCCGATCGCCCATCCACGGGCTGGGCTCATGCGAGAGCGAGAATGCTTCGATGCGCGGACGATTGTCGGCGTCGTTACGCTGCTGATACTGGTACATCCAATCCGAGCTGGCGTCGGTTACGGGTGCCCAGAAATTGAAGCCGTGCGGCAACGTGACAGCCGGGACGTTGTTGCCGCGCGAGAACGTGAAGCCGGAATTCGTACCACGCAGGATGTTCACGTAGTCACTCGGCCGATCATTTGTGGCGGGCGCTGGTGCTGGACCGATGCGCAGATCGTCAAGATAACCTTCGATCTTTCCGGCTGGGCCGTCATGCGACAGCACGATATGACGAACACGGCGCCCGGCGGCTACCTTGCCCAGGTCGATCGTCAGCTTGTTCCATTGGTTTACATAAACCGTGCGGCTGGTGCCGAGCGCGTGAGCGTTTGCAGGAATGCGATGCTGATCCTGTGCTTGGCTGGCAGAAAGACGCGTGCCGTCGTCGAACACCAGATCGACGGCAACATAGGTAGAAGGATCGGCCAGATCGCCTTTGCTGATGCAGGGGAACAACAGATACGACAGTTGCGTGTCTGCTTGCACCTGCAGATCCACATCGAACAGGGCGGCTTCTTGCTTGCCGCCAGAGTGACCTTCGTAGTGCAGCGAATGCAGGCCAGTGAAGCCGACACCGGGTTTGGCGGTATAGGCATTTTCGGCAGAAGGGCCACCATCGATCTCAATGCTGAAAGCAGCGCTGGCTGCACTGGTTGGCGGTGCCGGCTCGCCCGCTTCGAAGGAGGTATAGAAGCTCCCATGTTCATCTGCGCTGATGATGGTGGTGCAGAAGGCGAGCGCAAGGAAGAGCAGTGTCTGCCGAGAGCGAGCAGTGAAACCGGGCATTAGATGACCCCTGTAGATTGCGTACGAGTGATGAAGCTACGCCAAGGCCGAATTTGATCGATCTAAATCACGCGTGTCAAACCGCGGCGCAGCATGCGCCCGGAGCAGGCGGCCTCATGCTGGAATCGCTGCGTCACACGATAAGTGCGGGCCGCCAACGGTGCGAGAGTGATATCTTGCGATGTCGATTTCAGGATGGCTCGTTCGACGTACCCAAAAGAGCACATCCGCATTCAAAGGCATCTCATGACGCATTCGCCGGCCGCACATCATTCTCATATCTCCATGCATCCCGATCGACGCTGGCTGGCCTTGATCGTGCTTTGCTTGGGTGTGTTGATGATCGTGCTCGATACCACGATCGTTAACGTGGCTTTGCCTTCGATCAAAGTGGATCTGAAGTTCGGCGACATCACGCTTGCCTGGGTGGTGAACGCCTATTTGCTCACCTACGGTGGTTTTCTGTTGTTGGGCGGCAGGTTGGGCGATCTCTACGGGCATCGACGCCTGTTCCTGATCGGTATCGCTGCGTTCACGCTGGCTTCGCTCGCCTGCGGGCTTTCCACCACGCAGATCGCGCTGGTCGTCGCGCGCGCCATACAGGGCTTGGGTGGTGCGGTGGTGACGGCGGTGGCGTTGTCGCTGATCATGGATTTGTTTACGGATCCGCAGGATCGCGCCAAGGCCATGGGTGTGTACGGTTTCGTGTGCGCAGGCGGTGGCAGTCTTGGCGCCATGCTCGGCGGCGTGCTCACCAGCAGCTTGAGCTGGCACTGGGTGTTTCTGGTGAATCTTCCGATCGGTATTGGCGTGGTGGTAGCTTCGCTGCGCTTGCTGCCGGCAGCGACGGGAACGGCAGCATCCAAACATTTGGACGTGTGGGGTGCGATCACGGTGACCACCGCGTTGATGCTGGCGGTGTATGCCATCGTCAACGGCAATCAAGTTGGCTGGCTTTCGTCGAGAACGGTGGGGCAGTTGGCGATTGCAGTCGCTTTGTTGGTGGTGTTCCTGTGGTTGGAAGCGCGCGTGCACGTGCCGCTGATGCCATTACGTCTGTTTCGGCTGCGCAATCTGGTGGTGTCCAACGTCGTGGGCGTGCTTTGGGCGGCGGCGATGTTTGCCTGGTTTTTTCTTTCCGCGTTGTATATGCAGCTCGTGCTCGGCTACGGGCCGATGGAAGTGGGTCTCGCTTTCCTGCCTGCCAACTTGATCATGGCGGTGTTTTCGCTTGGGCTGTCTGCGAAGCTGGTGATGCGTTTCGGTATCCGTCGTCCGTTGGTGGTCGGTCTCGCCATGGCGGCGTGTGGTTTGTTGTTGTTTGCGAATGCGCCGGAGCATGGCCACTTCTTGCGTGACATTTTGCCGGGCATGGTTCTGCTGGGTATCGGCGCTGGCGTTGCATTCAATCCTGTTTTGCTGGCGGCGATGAACGACGTAGGGCCATCCGAATCGGGATTGGCCTCAGGCGTTGTGAACACGGCATTCATGATGGGTGGTTCACTGGGTCTGGCTGTGCTGGCGAGTTTGGCAGCGGCCCGTACGCAGGGTGTGACAGCGGCAGGTGGCATGGACACGCTGGCGCTGACGTCGGGCTATCAGTTGGCCTTTTTGGTAGGAGCGTGTTTCGCCGCGCTGGGGGCTGTGGCGGGTGCTGTGTTTTTGCGCACATCGCAAGCGGCGGCGGGAGAGCAAGCGACGGCTGTGCACTGAAGGATTAGATCGCAACACCATTCTTCACGAGTTGCTTGCTTCGAATCTGAAGTAGAAGGCCAGGCGGCCGTAGTTTCGTATTTCTCCTATCCCGTCGATCTTTGGATCACGGAACAATCCTACTGTCGAGAACACGAGCGACGCTGCGTGCAATGTCGTTCGTCGTGACTTGTAATCAAGTAGATTTCCCGGGGAAGCGTGATGATGACTTCGGAAGACAATGCTGATCGCATGTTGGCCAAGGTCGCTGCGTTTCCGTTTCGTATCGGACATCGCTACGTATGCTGTGTCAGCATTCTTACGCTGCTGGTGGGGCTGGTTGCATGCAGTTACCGCGCGCCGGACAAGACGAAGTTGTATGCAAAAACTGCTGTCTCCGAATCGCTCGCGATAACTGCGGCTAAGGCGCAAGTCGGCCTGAAGTCCGAAAACGACTCGCCGCTCGATACAGCAGCTGTGTCTGCGTCACCATCGACGGAACTGGCGCAAGTGAACGCATCCCTCGGTGCGTACACGACACCCCGTGGACGCAACAGCAAGCAAGCAGTAGCAGCGATTGATCGCGTCGTGGGTGATGTTTCGGTAACGCTGTCATCAGCGTCGGCTATCGACGTTGCGCCCCTTACCGGGGCGAGCGAAGTGGATACCAGCAACGCACCGTTGCCATCCATTGTCAGGCCTGCCAACGAAAGGTCAGGATCCGATTTTCCATGGTTTTGGCTGCTTGCGGCACTCGCCTTGATCGCGATGATATGGACTGGCTCGGCACACTATCGCCGGCGGCGTGTCGAAACGCTTGGCAAAACTTGTAGTGAAGCGACTGATGTGGCTGTGCAATCGGTGCAGACATCACCACAACCAAATAGCGAAAGATCATCTGAGGATGCAACGCCAGTACGGTTTGAAGCTGTAACGGCCTCAGAGACCCCGCATGTTGAAACCGGTCGTATCGATTTTTCGTGGCTGGAATGGTCGTATCAGGCACTCGATTACGAAGGATATGAGCATTGGGACGCTGCGGCGCCGATCGACTTTCTCCCCGCTTCCCTGTCTGCGTATATTGCGCAAGCGACTCCGGAGGCAGACGAGTTGCCTTTGGAATCCGTAGGCGGAGAAGAGGTGCGGTTCGTCGAAGAAAATGAAAATGTCTCAGTGCGTGCCTCCAGAGACAATCCGCTGTCCGAACTGTTCGATCAGTTGGAAGCCATTGCAATACCGGATGGTGAAGATATTCCCGCGCTCCTTATCGAGCGCGACAGCACACTGCCTAACGTGATGGGCATGAGCAGCGAGCCGGCACAGAGCTTCATTCTGGAGGCATGGGAACGTTTGCTGCGGCAAACCATTCCCGATACAGAAACACTGACGTTGCCGTGGCTACTCGTCAGCACGCTATTGTTGCGAGCGGACAATGCGAACCATCGCGAAGCCGAATCGCTCTATGAAGAAGCGAGGAAGTGGATCGATCTGGGCATGGCTTCCGATGTGGAGAGGCCTGCAACATGGCTCGCGCGCCACATCGATATCGATCTCCGCCGCGCGAAGCGCCAGAAGGGTGCTTCGCGCCTGCTTTCGCTGCGCGGTATGCAGTCGCGCTATGCGGAAGATTTGGCGGGTGGCGAGCCGACCATATTGCTTGTCTGGATCGATGCACTCATTTTCTTGGCCGAGTGCCAGTTCGGTGACGTGGCACTCGCAAAGTACAGTGAGGCTGAGGCGATATGTGTGCACCTTTGCGAGCTTCCAGCGAGCGCTGATGTCGCACAGCGGCGTCGTGCCGACATTCTTCGGCAGCGTGCCGCGATTGAGGAAGGTGGTGCGCGCCTGAAGAGTCTGGATACCGCGCAAACGTTGCTCGATCTGCTTTACAAACGCGTCCCTAGTGGCGATAACGCGCTTGCAGTCGCGCTTACCGCACTCGCCCGAGGCAACGTACTACCGCCCGAGCAGGCCAAAGAAGCGTATTCCCATGCATTGATGCACGCGTTCATGGCCGAGGGTGAGCTGCATCTTCGCTCCGAAAGCCTGCAATGCCGGCTTGCCGTGCAATGGGCTTACGAGAACCTGCCGGGCATGTCGGTGCAAAGCAATGTCGCTATCGGTTTGAGCACCCGCTTGGAAGCCCTGCACGTGCAGCACCCGGAAACGGTGCTACGTATGGCACAGATTTATTTGCGAAACGCCGATTTCGCCCGCGCCTCCGAACTTTGCGAAAAAGCCTGGCGCAACGGCCGGGCGACGCCAACGCTGCTCGCTACCTGGCAGGAAGCCTGCCGGCAGTGGGGCAGCGCTTCCACTCAGCCAGAGCAGCTAATCGCGCAGCAACAGGCGACGCGGCAACTCAGCATCGCGAGCGCCATGCGTTAGCAAGAACCCCTATTCATTTCATACTCAAGAGGTTTGATCATGAACACGCAAAAGAAAGCCAATGCATCGGAATCCTCATCACGCTTGTGGTCGACGCGCTACGGCATGATGACAGGTGTTCCCGTCAAAGGCTCGGTGGCTCGCTCGTTGCAGCGTTACGGCGAATGGTCGGAACAAGAGCTCAACCTGCTTAGCGGGTTGATCCAGGACGGGCAGAGCGTGCTGGAATTCGGTGGTGAATACGGTGCGCACACGCTCTGGTTCGCCCGGGCGGTGGGCGAAAAGGGCAAGGTATATGTCGCTGAACCGCGCCGTCTACCGTTCCAGCAGCTTTGTGCAAACGTCGCCATCAATCAGCTCACGAACGTGTATACGCATTCTCATTGGCTGGCTCGCTCGGATGCACAGCTTGTGCTGTCGTCGCTGCCCGGTGGTGTCGTGCCGGATGGCGAGGAGGATGAAATGGTCAATGTCGTCACGCTCGACAGCCTCAATCTGGATAGCCTGGATCTGCTCAAGATCAATCTGTCGGGCAGCCTGATCGATCTGCTATTGGGCGCTGCGGAAACGATTCGCAAGCATCGCCCGATCATTTACTACCGTCTTTCCGGTATCGAGCAGGTCGAAGCAGAAGTGCAGGCGATCAAGGATCTCGGTTACCGTTGCTGGTCGCATACGCCGTACCTCTACAATGCGGACAATCACGCGAGCGAGAGTGTGAATATTTTTCCCGGCTGCGTGCAGCAGAACGTGATTGCATCTCCGGTGGAGAGCCGTTTCGAACTGGAGCAGCGTTACGAGTTGTAAAACGGTAAGTTGCGATGAAAGCCACTCATACCTCACGGCCGTCATTCCCGCGAAAGCGGGAATCCATTGTGCTCTGATGCATCTTTGAACATGGATTCCCGCGTTCGCGGGAATGACGACCATGAGGGAATGTGTACTCTTATGCAACCTAAGATGGTCACCCCTTCCTAACCTAATAGAGGCTACTTCTCGATACGGTAGTTGACGCTGGCTCGATTGAAATCGGTGGCGTTCTGCGCTTCAAAGCTCCAGCGTCGGCTGAGCCGATAGCGAAGGGTGATGACCTGGCCAGGCTCGAACAATCCGATGCCGTAGCTCAGATAGAGCCGCGGCGAAAGATATTTGCCAACCGTGAAAGCAGAATTGCCGTTCAAGGCGTCGCTGCTGCTTACGCCGATATCTTCGATGCCGAGCTTGCTGCCGATGCTTTTGGCGAGCAGATTCCCGGTCGCCGAGCCGAGTGCCTGCGCTGCCGCGTTCACCATATTACTTTCACCGCCGCTGCTCACTTGCGATAGCGGCTTGCCAGTGATCATGTAGGAAAGCGCGTCGGACTGATCCATCACCGGGTTTGAGAATACGGTAAGGACGGGGCGTTTTGCGGTACCCGTGATCTGAAGACCCACTTGCTGGCCTTCGTTGATAGTGGCGTTAGGCTGCAGATTGCGGATCGCCTTGATGTTGAGGCCTGGGTTGTCGATCGGCGTGCTGGCGAACAGCAATTGGCCTTGCTGGATCTGCAGCTTCTGCCCGTACGCCTTGTACGTGCCAGTGACCGTGACCTGCCCTTGACCGGTGGTGGCCCGGCCTGGACGTTCCTCGACGGTAAGTACACCTCCCAATCGCCCATCCAATCCCATGCCGATCAAATGCGCGCGCTGGCCGAGATCCACCTTGATCGATGCGTTGATGGGCGTGGCCCCACTATTTGCCGCCGGTTGAGGCTCATCCACGACCACGACATCTGGCGATGCCTTGTTGACGCCGCTGCCTGGCAATTTGTCGAGATTCACATCGGCGCTGTCCAGACGTACGGAGCCTGTGGCCTGAAGACCTTGTGTGTCGTGGCGAACCTGCAGATCCGGCGTAAGCACGACTTTCGCCGCTGGAATGTCGATGACCGTGACTTCGTTACCCTTGAGCGTAATCGTCGTGGGTGTTTGCGCATCGAGCCCTGCCGTGCCGCTGATGGCAAGCGCGCCTTTGCCGGATTGCACGCTGCCATCGATGCGAAGCTCCCGCGCGTCGGTGGTGGTCGCTACCAGACGTCCATCGGTGAACTTCAAGCCTGCGTCGGGTATTTCGGCGGCGAAGCCGTCAATGCCTGCCTGGCCGGTGATAGCCGGTTCTGCGACGGTGCCGCCGAGTTTGAAGTCACCATTTATACGGCCTTTGACGTTGGCCAGCGTATCGGTGAACAAGCTCATGAAGGCCAGGTCGTCCAGATGCAGGCTAACTTGGCCATTGAGTACCTGTTGTAATCCCGTGATAGCAACTTGCCCATCCATACGTCCATTGCCGTTGAGCGCTGCATACACAGTCGCGTGCTGGTTGCCAGGCGACAGCTCAGCATTCAAGGCGAGATCCTTGTAGGTGAGCAACGGCTGATCAGGATGTTCGTTGTAGGTAATGCGACCTTGCGATGAGGTGATCGACGCATTACCGGTGAGTGCGCCAGCGCTGGTGCGCCGAATTTTTCCACTACCTTCCAGCAGGCCGTCGGCGCTCACCGGCATGTTGGTGACACCGGCTGCATCGACCACCAATGTCAGCGGTACGGCGTGCAGGCGATAACCGGCATCGAGGTTGCTGGCTTTATCCAGCTTGCCGTTGACACAAAGTAAGGGCTCGCCCGCCGTCAGGCATAAATCGCCAATGCTCGCGTTACCGTCGTTCCAACCTAGCTGCGTCGCTTGTTGCTGATGCCAGCGTGGCATGCCTTGCACGTCCAGCGTGAGCGAGGAAAGCGTGCCGTTCCAGTTCTGTGCCTTCAACGAGCCACTAAGTGCAAGCGAGATGGACAGTGGTTGGCCTTGCGCGTCAAGCGACAACTGATGCTGCGCTGACGTGCCTTGACCATTGAGGTGAATCTGCTTGAAGGCAAGGCCGCTGATAGTGGCGCCCGCTGCATCCAGCTCCAGCTTGCCGCCTGGATGGCTGATATCCGGCACGTCTGCCTGCAACTGCAAGCTATGGACGCTTTGCTTGTCCCAGCCTACCGATTGACCTTGCAGCGTGCCGTTGACGGCCAGTGCAGGATAGTTGCCGCGTACGCGGAACTGGCCATTCAGCGCACCGGTGGCTTGCGGCAGCCAGTCGTTCAACGATGCGATGGCCAGGGTGACGTTCGCGTTGTTGCTGCTGCCCGGTTGCGCGAGCAGTTTGATGCTGCTGCTGCCGGACGCAAGTTCCAGCGTGCCATCCACTACGTGGTTGGGCGATACATGCAGCCGCCCTGTGCCGCGCAGATGGCGTTGGCGCAACTGACCATCCAATTTGCGCAGGTCGAGCGTGACGTCAGGCTGTTTTTGCGCAAACTTGCCTTGTGTGGCGAGATCAGCGTCGAGCGATCCCTGCCAGCCAACAAACAGCTGGCCTGGATCGAATTTGTTCGCGGTTGCCTGCAATTGCCAGGCGAGATCGGGCTGCCATGTCAGCGAACCGTTCGCGCTGAATTGACCCTGCGGCTGCAGAAGGCTCAACGTATGCAATTGGATCTGCTGCGGTGTGCCGTCCAGGTTCAAGGCGAGCTTGGCCGGTTTGCCGGGTGGACCAATCGTCACTTCACCTTCGGCGTGATAGGCATCTGCGCTGCCTTTGGCGGCGAGATGTCCCTGGCTATCGAGGATCTGGCCAACCAGGTCGGCAGGCAATTCGAGATTCTTCCAATCGACGATCAGATCCGCACGGGTCGGATGAGCATCGAGATGGATCGTGCCGGCGGCACTCAATTGACCTTTGATCTGCGGTGAAGCCAGTTGCAACTGCTGCAAGGTGAATGTCTTGAAATCCTTGTCGATGCTCGCCTGCAATGGCTGCAGAAGCACGCGGTAGTCGTTGAGATCGAGCTGACCAGTCAGCGTGCCGCCTTGCTGGTTTCCGCTGCCTTGCAGGCTTACGCCAAGACGTGTCAGCGAACTGCTGCCCAGTAGAGGTTTGGGATTGAAGGCAGGCGCATCGAGTTTGGCTGTCCATGCATTGTTGTTGCGTTGATCCACATCAAGCTGCAGCTGCGCGCTCGTCGGTTGCGTCAAGGCCAACTGCAATTGCGCGTTGCGGCCATCACCCTGTGCATTGAGCGTGCCGATGTACTCGACCTCATTCACTTTCCACGCGATCTCGGCGTGACCTTTGCCTCGATAGCGCCGGCCGACGCCGAGCTTGCCATTGAGGTCGACGTGTCCATCCGGTGCACGCAGTGTCAACGTGCTCACATCGATGCCGCTATTGGCCCAGCGACCAGAGATATCGAGCTGGTCGGAAGCAAATAGAGGTTTGCCTTGCTCGGTGATGGTCACAGGACCAACGTGCGCGCGATCCAGCAACATCTCGATCGGCGGTTTGAGCGAAAAATTGCTGGAAGAAGAGGAAGGTTCTTGTGAAGCCGGAAGCGCCACATCCACGTGCTCTACACGAAGGTCGATGATGTGGAGCTGCTTATAGAGCAGGGCGGCAAGATTCCAATTCAGGTGCGTGCGTGTGATAACGACGTCAGTGCCCTTGCCGTCGTCATAACGCAGCAGCGCGATGTCGATCGGGCCGATCAGCCGACCTTCTGCTTGCTGCACCTGTAACGCGCCATGCGTGAAACCTTGTGCTTGCGCCAGCGCAAAGCGCAAACCTGAGCCGGTACAAAGCAGCCAGAACAGGCTGCTGGCCAGCAGAACGAAAAACACGAGTAACGCAATGCCAATAGCGCGAAGCCAACGGCGGCGAGGACGGGGAGCGGGCTGTGTCGTGTTCATCACAAGTCGGGTCCGATCACCAAGTGCAACTCCACGCCACGGTGCTGTGCATCGTTGATCGGCGTGCCTACATCCAAGCGGATCATGCCCACCGGTGAACGCCAGCGTACACCGATGCCCGTGCCGATCTTGGGATGAACATTGGTGCCGTTGAAGGCATTGCCGGCGTCGACAAAGGTGGCGATGCCCCAGCGCGGCGTGAAGTAGTGCTCCACCGTGGCGCTGGCGATGGCCAAGCTATTGCCGCCGATCACGCGGCCGTAGCCGTTTTGTGGGCCAACAGCCTGATAGGTATAACCGCGAATGGATTGATCGCCGCCGGCGAAAAAGCGCAGCTGCGGCGGCAAGGCCTGGAAGTCGCTGGTCCACACGTGGCCGACATCGCCGCGCAGGATCAATCGGTTGGTGCGCCAGAACGAGCGGATCCATTTGCCGCTGGCTGTGATCTCGCTGAAGCGCGCGGTGGAGAACAGATCGCTTGCCGTGCTGCGCACATCGAAGTTCAGCGACCAACCGCGACGGACGAAGTCGAGATTGTCCGCCACCTTGCGACTCAACGAGCCCTCCGCATAGATGAGCGTGCTGCGGCCATGCTCCACCCCGGGCGTGCTTTCCGGTTCATCAGGGCGCTTGCCGACGCTGAAAGTGCCGGTGAGGGCATGTACGCCCACGGTGCGCACCCATTCATGCCACAGCTCGCTTTCGTTGGCGACGAATTCAAGCGTGCGCGATTGTGAGGTGACGGTGTTCGCGTCGCGATAGTTGACGCCGAAGTTCAAGCTGCGCTGGTTGTCGCCCGTCAATGGAATGGTGTACTGGCTGGACACCGTCTTCAGCCGCTGCGCCAGCACGATGTCGTTCGTCCATTTATGGCCGTAGCGGTTTATCCAGCGGTATCCCACGCCACCGCGCACACCGACGCCCGTATCGGTTCCCACGAACAAACCCGCGCTGTAGATCCTGCGCTTGGCGGGGGCCAACTGCACATGGATGTCGACGACGCCATCCTTTGCCTTGTCGACCTCCGGGATCACGTTGACAGCGGAGAAGTAGTCGGCGCCGTTCAACGCCTGCTGCAAGGTGAGCAGTTGGTTCTGGTCGAAATAGTCGCCGGGCTTGAACGGGACGTAGCGATCGAGAAACGGCGGCTGGAACTGCGAACCTTCGAAACTGACCTCACCATAGCGATAGCGACGACCCACATCCCACGCCAGATGGATGGCCGCACTATGTTCGCCACGATTCACCTCCACGCGACGTAGAGTGAGCTTGGCGTCGAGATAGCCGTTAGCAGTCAGTGCATTGTTCAAGGCATCGCGCGCGGAATCGTAGGCTGCGTCATCCAGCTGTTGGCCCTTGAGTTTTTCCACGCCGCGTTTTGCCGAGCGGATCGGCTTCAGGGCAGCGGCAGCGGAATCGAGCTGGATATCGACGGATGTAACCTTGACCGGATCGCCCGGTACAACGTGCAAACTGATGCGCCAATCCTTGCCGACGTGCTCGAGTTTTCCGGTGGCGTGCGCATCGTAGTAGCCGTACGGCCGCAACGCATTGCCGACCTCACTATCGGCGCGTTCGTAGAGACGATGGATTTGCGCCTCGCTCACGTCGCGCGAAGCGTACTGGGAAAGACTCACGCCTGCGATGACGGCTGTCTTGAGCGGATCGTCCACGCCATCCACGACAAGCTGCACCCCGGCGTGGCTCAACGCGGGAACAAGTAGCAGCGGGAGCAGGCTCAGATAGCGAATCCGGCGCATGCGTTAGGGTTCCATCCTTAGCGGGGTATCGCAAGTGAAGCAGCTTAGCGAGCCGGGTGTGCATCGCGCATTAAGGCTGTTCCTAATTTCGCGATGCCACATGCGCCGTTGTCCGTACGCTGGGATGGCAATCCCAGCACTCAGCATCCATAAGCTGGGATTGTCATCCCAGCCTACAAATCAACCTGCTTTATCGCCGGATCGGTGCGCAATCCACGCACCGATCAGCGCAGAAATATACGGAATCGCCTGCGCGGACAGGATGAACATCCACAACTGCCCTTCGGTGAAGTGCGCCGCCGTACTCTTTGCCATGCCGATGATGCACAGCGTGAGCGCGAGGAACATCAGCATTTCTTCACGCACCGGCGCGAACGCAGCGAAGTTGCTGCCACCCAGGCGCCGGCTTTTGGCGGTCACCACGAACGAGGTCTTCTCCCGTGTAAGGCCATGCAAAATGCCACGTGCAATCGCGTGACTCAGGCTCATGCTGGCGAGCGAGGCCATGATGGTGTCGTACCAGCTACAGGGCACCCGCGCGCGATACAGCACGACGCCGAAGATCGCCTTGGCGAAGAAGAAGCCGATGATCGGAATCAGGAACAGCTGCATTGGCAGGCTGAAAATCTGTGGCAGGCCGACCATGCCAGCCGTCCAGAAGATCGCCATCAGCGTGAAGAGCAGGTGCAATGCATCGGCGAACCAGCTGAACCAGCCGGTGAGGAAGTGGAAGCGCTGGCCGCTGCTGAGTGGACCTTTCTTGGTCATCCAGCTCCAGCGGCCCTTCAGGATCTGCATCGCGCCGAATGCCCAGCGATAGCGCTGGCTCTTGTACGCCTTGAAGTCGGCGGGGGTGAGGCCCTTGCCCATCAGCTCATCGACATAGACCAGCTCGTAGCCGGCATGCATCAGGCGCAGGCCAAGCTCGGCATCTTCGCAGATCGTCCATTCCGACCAGCCGCCGGTGCCTTCCAGCGCAGAGCGGCGCACCATCGTCATGGTGCCGTGCTGGATGATGGCGTTGCGCTCGTTGCGATGATGCATGCCGATACGGAAGAAGCCGTCGTATTCCCAGGCGGTCATGCGGCGGAACGGGTTGTGTTCGAAGTCGCGGTGCGCCTGCGGGCACTGCACCACCGCTACCTTCGGATCGTGGAAGTAGCCGGTAAGTGCTTTCAGCCAGTCCGCACGCACCACGTAGTCGGCGTCGATGACAGCCACCACGTCGGCACGCGGACTGGTTTCCTTCAAGCCGAAGTTCAGCGCGCCGGCCTTGAAGCCAGGCCACGGCTCCAAATGGAAGAAGCGGAACTTGGGTCCCAGCTTCTCGCAGTATTCCTGCACGGGCTTCCAGATTGCTGGATCTTTCGTGTTGTTGTCGATCACCAACACTTCGAAGTTTTCGTACTCCAGCGCGGCGAGCGAATCGAGCGTGATGATCACCATCTCCGGCGGCTCGTTGTAGCAGGCCAGGTGGATGGAGACGAACGGCTGCTTCTCAGCCGGATCAGGCGGCAGCAGGTCTGCGTGACGGATCCATTTGCGCCGCCACAGCACTTCGGTGAATTCGAAACCGTTGATCAGCAGGATCGCCAGGATCGCCACCTGCGCCGGGAACAGCAGCACCAACATGCTCCAGTCCACCCAGCTCAGGTAGAAATTGAACGGCAGCGTCACCGACCACACGATCAGGCCGCAGGCGAGCTGGATCAGTACGTCGAAGAACAACCGACCCGTCAGCTTGAAGCGGCTGAAGCGGATGCCGAACCAGATCATCGGCGCAATCGCCAGCAAGCTCGCCGCCAGCGCCTTCCACGGCCAGCCGGTGTCTTCGGTTACTGGGCCGATGAAGGGGAACTTCGGCTGGCGATCGGCATTGAACACGCCCCAGTAGGAACCGGTGCGGCCTTCGCCCAGACCTTCCTTCCACGGCTGGTCGAAGGCTTCAAACAAGTAGTAGTCGACGTTGTTGTGCTTGGCCCAGATCAGCCACTGGCGGTCAAAGATGGCTTCGTTGGAGATGGACGGATAAGCGCGTTCGCGGCGATCGCCATTGGAGGGCCAGCCCACTTCGCCCACCACTACGTGCTTGTTGGGGAAGCGCTCCTTGATGGCGTTGTAGGCGCCTTCGGCGGCATGGACCGCCACCGAATATCGTTCGTCGCTCGACACCGGCAGGCCGTTCCAGAACGGGAACAGGTGGATGGTGATGTAATCCACGTGATCGGCCAGTTCCGGATACTTCAGCCAGATGTAATCCGGCTCCGCGATCGACACCGGCTGGCGGATATGCGCACGCGCCCGATCCAGGTACGTGATCATTTTGTCGACGGGCAGATCGTTGCGGAACAGCACTTCGTTGCCTATCAGCACACGTTCGATCGTGTCCGGATAGCGTCGCGACACCGCGATCAGCGTTTCCAGTTCCTTTTCGTTGTTCTCCAGCCGGGTGTCGATTTGCGCACTGGCCATCACCTTCAACCCTTCTTTTTGGGCCAGGCGGTAGACCTGCGGATTCTCCTGCATGGAGTACGTACGAATGCGGCCGGTGTACTGGCGCAGGAGCTTCAGGTCGCTGTCGATCTCATCGTCGCTGGGGAAGCTTTGGTTGAACGGGTTCTGGTAGCGCTGGAATAGCGATACGGCGAATCCGTTGATCTGCCCGTGCCAATCCTCGGGACCGTGCGGGCGGTTGCCCCACCACCACAGGCCGATGTTCAACGCGGCGACCACGAGTGCCAAGAAGATGGCAGAGATGATCGATGGCCCGGATTTGGGTTGGGTGGATGTGGCGCTCAAGAAAGTCCCCGCAAGTCACCTCTCACGAGGCGCGTTAATCTCGTGGAGCTTAACCAATTCGCGGCGGGGGGCTCAATAAATTGCGAGTGGAGTGGTCAGCGCAAGGTCAGGGCTTTCCCTCTCTCCCCCCTTTGGAGAGAGAGGGGATAGAGGTTTACTTCAGCAACGAACGCAGCATCCAGGCGGTCTTCTCGTGCGCCTTGAGTCGCCCGGTGGCCATGTCCACGGTGCCTTCATCACCGGCCGCATCGGCGGCCTTGATCACCTCGCGCGCGGTGGAGGCGGCGATTTCGTGGCCGGTGACGAGCTGCTCCACCATCTCCTTCCAGTCCGGCACCCCTGCTTCTTCCTTGATGGTGGTGAGCTTGCCGAACTGGCTGTAGGAACCGGGTGCGAACACGTCGAGCGTTCGGATGCGCTCGGCCACTTCATCGGCGGCCAGCCACAGTTCGTTGTATTGGGTTTCGAACATGGTGTGCAGGCTGTTGAAATGCGGGCCGGTCACATTCCAGTGGAAACTGTGGGTTTTCAAGTACAACGAGTACGTATCGGCCAGCAGTTTGGACAACTGCTTGGCGATGGCTTCACGGTCTTTCTTGGCAATGCCGATGCTGGTGGCCATGCGTGTGTTCCCGATCTTATGAGTCTGGATACTGAGCTTAACCGTGCCCCGGAAACGGGGGAAATGAATAAAGCAGATGCCGGCGATAGTCGCGAGCTATCATGTGCGACTGCATGAGTGATCCCAAACCCGATACCCCTTCCACTGCTTCTCCGGAAACCCGCTTGCGCGCGCTGCGCAAATCGCTGGACACGGTTTCAAGCCGCGATTTCGGCCGCCTGCTGGGCCGTTGGCGCGGCCTGTCCCGCCATCCGGATGCGAACAAGCTGGAAGCGCTGGCCACCGATATTGCCGCTTCTGCCGAGCGGAGGAAGAAGCGCGCGCAAAGCAAACCGGAGATTCGCCTGGACGAATCGCTACCGATCACCGCGCGTGCCGATGAGATCGTGAAGCTGATTCGCGAGCATCAAGTCGTGGTGATCGCGGGCGAAACCGGTTCGGGCAAAACCACACAGCTACCCAAACTGTGCCTGGCGGCAGGGCGCGGCGAAGCCGGTGTGATCGGCTGCACGCAGCCGCGGCGCCTGGCCGCCCGCTCGGTAGCGCGTCGCGTGGCGGAAGAGTTGGGCACCCAAGTCGGCGACAAGGTCGGTTTTCAGGTGCGCTTTACCGACCAGGTGTCCGAGCAGAGCCTGATCAAGTTCATGACCGACGGCATCTTGCTAGCCGAGACGCAGAACGATCCCTGGCTGTCCGCCTACGACACGCTGATCATCGACGAAGCCCACGAACGCAGCCTCAACATCGATTTCCTGCTGGGCTATTTGAAACGGCTCGCGGTGAAGCGGTCCGAGCTGAAGATCATCGTCACCTCGGCCACCATCGACACTGCGCGCTTCGCCGAACACTTCGGCAACGCGCCGGTTGTCTCGGTCGAAGGCCGTGCCTATCCGGTGGAGTTGCGTTGGCGCTCGGTGGACGAAGTGGCTGCGCGCCGCAACCAGCGCAACAGCGAGCTACAGCAGGGCAGTGCCGAACACGTGGCCGCCGTGCTGGACGAAATCACACACGACGATCCACAGGGCGACGTGCTGGTCTTCATGCCCGGCGAACGCGAGATCCGCGATGCACACTTGATGCTGTCGCGCCGCCAATATCGCGAGACAGAAATCCTGCCGTTGTACGCGCGTCTTTCCGCCACCGATCAGGATCGCGTGTTCAAACCCGGTCCAAAGCGACGCGTGGTGCTTGCCACCAACGTGGCGGAAACCTCGCTCACCGTGCCGCGCATCCGCTATGTGATCGATACCGGTACCGCACGCGTTAAGCGCTACAGCCAGCGCAGCCAGCTCGAACGTCTGCACGTGGAGCCGGTCTCGCAGGCCGCCGCGGATCAGCGCAAAGGGCGCTGCGGTCGTGTCGGGCCCGGCATCTGCTATCGCTTGTACGACGAAGCCGACTACGCCTCGCGTGTGGCTTTCACGGATCCGGAACTG
Source organism: Dyella acidisoli (assembly GCF_030160295.1). Classification (GTDB taxonomy): domain Bacteria; phylum Pseudomonadota; class Gammaproteobacteria; order Xanthomonadales; family Rhodanobacteraceae; genus Dyella_B; species Dyella_B acidisoli. Next base: position 501,325 of record NZ_BSOB01000046.1, on the reverse strand, counting down.
CTGCGTTCGTCGCTCGCCAATGTGATCCTGCGCATGTTGTCGTTGCAGTTGGGCGAGGTTGACGAATTCCCGTTCCTTGAATCGCCCGATCCGCGTGTGGTGGCCGATGGCTATCGGCGCCTCGCCGAAATCAGCGCGATCGACGACAAGCGTCAGCTCACCCCCATTGGCCGCACGCTTGCGCGTTTACCCATCGACGTGCAACTCGCGCGCATGTTGGTGGAAGCGCAGAAGCTGGGCAGTCTGCGCGAGCTGCTGGTGGTCGTGGCCTTTCTCAGCATCCAGGACCCGCGCGAGCGTCCGGCTGATGCGCGCCAGCAGGCGGATGCGGCGCATGCAGCGTTTGCCGATCCCAAGTCGGATTTCGTCGGTGTGTTGAATCTCTGGCGTGAGTACGACCACGTGCATGAGGAACTGACGCAGTCGAAATTGCGCGATTGGTGTACGCGGCACTTTTTGAGCTTCTTGCGGATGCGCGAGTGGCGCGAGCTGCATCGGCAGTTGTTGCTGGTGACGCAGGAGCTCGGGTGGAAGCTGGATGCTGCAACCACTTCTCCCTCTCCCCTTCGGGGAGAGGGCCGGGGTGAGGGGGCAATCTCGCGTGATACGGCAAACGTGCGTGCAAGGTCTTCTCAAAAAACTCGCGGGGATGCGTCTTCCGGCAAGCCCCAACCCCTCACCCCAACCCTCTCCCCGGAGGGGAGAGGGAGCGAAGGCGGCAGCGAGAGCGAACATCGCTACGAATCCATCCACCGCAGTTTGCTAGCCGGTCTTCCCACGCAGGTGGGCAATAAAGACGAGAAGGGCGTCTACCGCAGCACCCGCGAACGCCGCTTCCAAGTCTTCCCCGGCTCTGCGCTGGCCAAGACCCCGTCGAACTGGATCTTCGCCGCGCAAATCCTGGATATCGGTGGCCGCGTGTGGGGCATGATGTGTGCGCGTATCGAACCATTGTGGATCGAACAGCAAGCCGCGCATCTGCTGCGTAGCGCCTGCCGCGACGCGCATTGGTCGCGCAAGCGCGGTACCGTGGTGGCGTACGAGCAAATCAGTCTGTTCGGACTGGTGCTGGTTGAACGCCGCCCTGTGACTTTCCAGAAGCAGGACCCAGCCCTTGCGCACGATATCTTTCTGCGCGAAGCGCTTGCACGCGGCGACATCGAAGCGCGTGCGGATTTCATACGCGCGAACCAGCGCGTGCTGGAAGACGCACGCGGCATCGAAGCACGCCAGCGCCGCGAAGGGTTGATCCGCCATGAAGACGAACTGGTGGATTTCTTTCGCAGAAAATTGCCTGAAGACATCGCCAGCAGCCGCGCTTTGGACGCGTGGTATCGCAACGCGCGCCCTACCGAACAGGCAGCATTGCGCTGGTCGATCGATGACGTGATGGTGGGCGGTGCCGGATTGGACCCGAAGGCGTTTCCCGCTTCGCTCGATATTCCGCCGCAACGCTATCGTTTGGAATACCGTTTCGTGCCCGGCGACGAGGCCGACGGTGTCACCTTGCATTTGCCGTTGGCGATGCTCAATGCGCTGCCAGCCGCACGCTGCGAGTGGCTGGTGCCTGGTTTGCTGGGTGACAAGGTGGCGGAGCTGATCCGTGGATTGCCCAAGGCCTTGCGCCGCAACTTCGTACCCGCGCCGGACTTCGCGCGGGCCTTCGTCGAAGCGGAAGCGCCGCGCGATGAGATGTTGGCGAAAGTGCTTGCTGCATTCCTGCGGCGCACGACCGGCGTGGAGATCGAAGCGAGCGAATTCGCACCCGTGGAACTTGCGCCGCACTTTGCGATGCGCTTCCGCCTGCACGATGAGAGCGGACGCACGCTCGCTACCGGTCGCGATCTCGCCGCATTGCGTGCGCAATGGGAAGGGCAGGCGCGTGAAGCGTTTTCGCGCAAGACCGATATCGAACTCACGCGCGAAGACGTGACCAGCTGGGATTTTGAGGAAATCCCCGAGCAGGTGCGCTCCGAAGGCGGATTGATGGCGTTTCCCGCGCTGGTCGATCTCGGCGAAGCAGTGGCCTTTCGCGTATTTGAACGGCGTGACGAAGCGAAGGCAGCACACGTCGAAGGTGTGGAACGTCTGCTGCGCAACTCGCTTGACAGCGAGGTCAAGCAAGCGCGTCGGCGTCTGCCGATTTCCAATCCCATGTCCTTGAAGTACGCATCGCTGGGCAGTGTGGATAGCTTGCGCGAAGACCTGGTGGAAGGCGGTTTTACCGATTTGCTGGAAACGCAGAATCTCAACGTACGCAGTGCCGCGTCATTCGAAGTGTTGCGTACGCATGCGGCACGTGAGTTGTTCGCTGCGGCGGTGGAGCGATTGAAGCTCGCCGAGCCAATCATTGAGGCGCAGGCCGACCTGAAACCCTGGCTGCAGCCACCGTTGATCGGTTTTGCGCGCGCGAGCTACGACGACCTGCGTGAGCAGCTCGATGCGTTGCTGGCATCCGGCTTTTTGCGCGAGCTATCGACTACGCGACTTGCGCACTTCCCGCGCTACCTGAAAGCCATGCGCTTGCGTGCCGAGCGCTTGCGACAGGATCCGGCCAAGGATCAGCAGCGCATGCTGCAGGTGCTGCCGTATTGGCGCGAGTACCTCAACCATCGCGCGGGTGGTAGCGACGGTTTGGATGAACTGCGCTGGTTGATCGAGGAATGGCGGGTATCGCTGTTCGCGCAAGAATTGAAGACGGCCGAGCCGGTGTCGCCCAAACGCCTGGCGAAGTCACTCGAAACCCTCCGCCAATCGTAGATTGGGTTAGTGCAGCGTAACCCAACATGTTCGGGGCGGTATTGTTGGGTTACGCTGCGCTAACCCAACCTACGCAGGCTATGCCTACCTGACGCGCATCATGGTTCACGCCACCACTATCGCAAGCCACCTGGCGGCGTGGCAGTCACGAGCGGGCACGCTGCCCGCCGTACTGGCCGACGCGCTCGCGGCATGCGCGCAAAACGGGGTGAACGAACACGAGTGTGGCGACGTGCTGGATCTGCTCGCCATGCTCGGCTGCGATGCGCAGACTCAGGCTGCCGCGTTGTGGTTTGAGCTCGCACGTACACATCCGCTGGTGTGGGAGCAGCGTGAGGCATCGCTGCCGGACGAATTGCAACGCCTGGTCGCCGGCCAAGTGGCCGCGGAGCGCGTGTGGGCGTTGCATGCACAACGGCCGCCGCAGGGTGGTTCCGAAGGTCTGCGGCGTCTGTTGCTGGCGATCATCCGCGACGTACGCGTGGTGTTCATTCTGCTGTCCCGCCAACTCGCCCGCATGCGTGCAGCCAGTAGCCTGCCCGAGGAGGAGCGGCAGGAACTGGCGCGACTCACGCGCGACATCCAGTCGCCGCTCGCCAACCGGCTCGGTATCTGGCAGTTGAAGTGGGAGTTGGAAGATCTGGCTTTCCGCTACCTGCAGCCGGACACCTACCGGCGTATCGCCAAGCTGCTGGACGAACGCCGCAGCGATCGCGAAACCTTCATTCGCGAAGCGCTGGCCGAACTGGGTGGTGCGTTGCGCGAAGTGGGCATCCACGCTGACCTGGCCGGACGACCCAAGCACATCTATTCCATCTGGAAGAAGATGCAGCGCAAGGCGGTGGAGTTTTCCGATCTCTATGACATTCGCGCCGTGCGCATCCTGGTCGACAGCGTGGCGGATTGTTACGCCGCGCTTGGCATCGTGCACTCACTGTGGCCGCATCTGCCTGGCGAATTCGACGACTACGTGGCGCGCCCCAAAAGCAACGGTTATCGCTCGCTGCATACTGCCGTGATCGGCCCGCGTGGCAAGACGCTGGAAGTGCAGATCCGCACACACGAGATGCATCGCGCCAACGAATTGGGCGTGGCCGCACACTGGCGTTACAAGGAAGGCGGCAGCGGCGATGCGGATTTTGAAGCGAAGATCGCCTGGATACGCAAGCTGCTCGAGCCGCGCAATGACGACGGTGAATTGGCTGCCGAGTTGCAGACCGAGTTGCTGGAAGACCGCGTCTACGTGCTCACGCCCAGGGGTGAGGTGGTCGACTTGCCGCACGGCGCCACCGTGCTCGATTTCGCCTATCACGTACATACTGAAGTAGGTCATCGCTGTCGCGGCGCCAAAGTCAACGGGCGCATCGTGCCGCTCACGCATCAGCCGCACAGCGGCGATCGCGTGGAGATTCTCACCACCAAAGTGCCTGAGCCTCGCCGCGACTGGCTATCGCCGCACCATGGCTATTTGCATACCAGCCGCGCGCGCGACAAGGTGCGCGCCTGGTTCCGCCGCAGTGCGCATGAAGCCAACCTCTCCGCGGGGCGCGCACTGCTGGAGCGTGAACTGAAACGGCTGGCACTGCCGGAGGTGGATCTCGTCAAGTTGCCGGCGCTGTTCCATCTGCAGACGCAAGACGAACTGTTAGTCGCGCTTGCGCTGGGCGAGATCAGCCTGGGGCAGGTGGCGCGCGTGCTGCAGGAAGCGCAGCAGCCGTCCGAACCTGCGCCGAGTGCACCGCATCCCACGGCACGTCCGGCCGTATTCGACCACAGCGCCATCACCATCGAAGGCGTGGGCAATCTCCTTACGGTGCTGGCCAAATGCTGTCAGCCGCTGCCCGGCGATCCGGTGCGCGGCTTCATCACGCGCACGCGTGGGGTATCCGTTCATCGCGCCAATTGCGCGAGTTTGGTGCGTTTGGCGCGGAGTGATCCGGACCGGGTGATCGAAGTGAGCTGGGGCCGGGCTGACGCGCAGGCTTATGAGGTCACCATCCAGCTCAACGGCTACGATCGCAAAGGCTTGCAAAAGGACGTGGTCGGCGTGATCAGCAACGCCAACGTCGGCATCATCGCGTCCAGCAGCCGGCTGTTTCCGCGTACCGGCGAGGTGGAAATGCATTACACGCTGCGTGTGCGGGATTTTGAGCAGCTTTCCACCCTGCTGGACCGGCTGGGCGTGCTGCCAAACGTGGTGGAGGCGCGCAGAGTAGGGGCGGGTTAGGTTGCGGAAGCTCTCAGTTCAATTCTTCCCCGCCAGCAGAGAAGAGAGTGTCTTCGCATCGCTGAACGCAACTTTTCGCTGTCAGTTTCTGTCTTCATGGCAATGCTAAGCTGAACGCATTCACCCGCTAGCTCAGGACCCATGGGCAGAAAACGCGACCCGAACGACCCGAGTAATTCCGGCCGAACCGAACCGAAACTGGGCAACCTGGACCAGGTGGATCGGCCGCATCCGGCTGCCGAGCCGGATGACGGTCTGCCGCGCATTCAGGTGGAGCCTGCTTATCGACGTGACGCATCCAGTAACAAAGACCCTTATAAAAAGCGCCACTGGATCCTACCCACCTTGATCGCCGTGCTGCTGGCGGCGGTCGCCGGCTTGTGGTTCAACCAGAGCCGTTTGCGCAGCCTGGTACCGCGCACCGATTTCGATGACGTGCTGCATCGGGCGCAGGTCGCCTTGCAGCAAGGTCACCTCGATGGCACCGATGGCACCAGCGCGCGCGAGCTGTTCGAAGCGGCGCGCGCACTCGAACCGGATAATGATGCTGCGCGACAAGGCCTCAACGACGTGGGGCGTGCGGAGATTTCGCGCGCCGATGCCGCCTTGCAAGCAGGCAAGCCCGACGAAGCATCCCAGGCATTGACCAATGCTCGCGAATTGCTTGGCGGCGGCAGCGACGTGGATCGCCTTACGCAGGCCATCGCCAAGGCGCAGGTTTCGTCGGGTCAGACGGACAGCTTGGTCGCGCAAGCGCAACAGGCGCTCAGCCAGAACAAGCTCGATGGTCCGGACGGCGCCGCCGCGCTCTACCAACGCGTTCTGTCAGCAGAGCCAGATAACGCAGTGGCGCGGCATGGCATGGATCAAGTCGGCGATGCGATGGCTGCGCAAATCCAGAAAGCACTGAATGCGAACGATATCGCCAACGCTTCCGCCGGCATCGATCGTCTCGCGGCTGTGCTGCCCAACTATGCGCAATTGCCTAACTTGCGCGCGTCGCTTTCCGCACTGCAGGCGCAAGCCAACGGTGCGCTGACCGATGCCATCAATCAGGGCAATGATGCGTTGCGTGCCGGCCGCATTGCGGGCGATGGCAACGACACCGCGCTCGCGCATTTCAAGGCGGCGCTGGCGATCGATCCTAACAACACACAGGCCAAGGCTGGGATTGGGCAAGTTGCGCAAGCACTGGTAGTGCAAGCGAATGCCGCAATCGATGACGGTGATGCCGAACACGCAAAGCAACTGCTCGATCAGGCCGAAACGCTCGCGCCGGGATCGGCCGATCTGGTTGCAGCGCGGGCGCGTTTGGGTCAAACACCTGCGCAGCTCCCCGTTGTCGACAACACTACGGCGACCACCAATAAGGCGCCAACGGTTAGCAAGGGTGGCCAGGAGGAAGGCATCGCGCCACCGCAACAAGCGCCTTTGACAGGGCAGCAGCAAATCAAGGTTGCGGATATGGTCAGCCGCGCCAAGCAGGCCACGGCGCGAGGCGACATCATGTCGCCGCCGGGCGATTGCGCTTACGACCTTTATCGCGGCGCGCTCGCCATCGACGGCAACAACCCGGAAGCGCTGGCTGGACTGCAAGGATTGCCGGGAGCAGTGCAGCAGCAATTCAATCAGGCCTTACGCGCCGGCAATCTCAAGAAAGCCGGCAGCTTGCTCGATGCACTCGACAATCTCGAGCCGGGCGATGCGGCCTTGTCGATATCACGCCAGCGCCTGGCTAACGCCTGGATCGATCAGGCCGAGCAGCAGTTTGACAGTGGTGATCGCAACAACGCGGCCTCGTCACTGGAGCAGGGGCGAAATCTGCTGCCGAACGATCCGCGCGTGCGAGAACTTATTGCACGCATGCAGCAGGGAAGTCGATGACGGTATTGGTCTTTGGCGGCAGCAGCCAGATCGGGCACTACTTGCTGCCATTGCTCGCCGCTCGCGATGAGCCGGTCTTGGCATTGAGCCGGACTGCACAATCCCCGGCGCAAAACGTGACGTGGCTGTCCGGCCGTCTTCCTGACGCGGTGCCGGTGGTCGGAGACATATCGGCCATTTTCAGCTTCGGTCCTTTGAACCATCTTGCCGACTGGTTGCAGCAGGTTGAACTGCCGCATGCGCCGCGCGTGGTGGTGGTCAGTTCGATGAGCGCAGACAGCAAGCGCGATTCAGAAGTGCATACGGAGCGTGAGCTGTCGCAACTGATTCGCGATAGCGAAAAGGTGATGGTTGAAGCCTGTGAAAAGCACGGCAGTGCCTGGACAGTGCTGCGCCCTACGTTGGTTTATGGTGCTGGCATGGATAAAAGCCTCACGCCGATGGCCCAGCGTGCGATGCGCACGCGGGTGTTTCCACTCCCGGCCGGCAGCGGCTTGCGCCAGCCCGTCCATGCGCAGGATCTGGCCCACGCTGCGCTCGCGGCGCTGGATAACGCCGCCGCGGCAGGCAAAGTTCTCGCGATCGGCGGTGGCGAACGGCTGCCGGTAAGCGAAATGTTCCAGCGCGTGCGCCGCAGCCTGCCGGTCGATACGGTGCCTTTGCCGCTTCCGGCGTGGCTGTTGCGAACGGCGAGTCGCGGAGTAGGCAAACTGCGGGGGCCGCTGAGTCGCCTGGAGGCGGATCTTATTGCCGACAATACCGAGGTGACACGGCTGCTTGGCGTGCAACCACGGCCGTTTCAGCCGGATGCCGAGTGCTGGCGGCTGTAGGTTGAGGTGCAAACCTACACGGGGCCTTTGCGGAGTAGAGGCCACGTGAAAACCCCCGAAATGCCCGCCCTGTGCCATCTATGACAGGCCTGCGTTCATCCGGCCGCCGGGTGGCGAGCCCTATGATCCCGACACCGCCGATCCAACTCTCCCTACATCTGGACACCCTTTGGACGCTTTGAGCCGCATCCGATCCATCGCAAGCGCGTGCTGGCCCTGGCTACGCATTCCGTTCTGGGTTTGCACGGGCCTGTTGTTCGGGTTCCTGCTGCCGTACTCGCTAATCCTCAACAAGCGCGTGCAGAACCGTTTCAACGATCTTGTTTTCGCCGTGCCTACGCGCATCTACTCGCAGCCGCTGCGCCTCGCGCCCGGCGTGCCGATGACGCCCAACACCTTGGAAGTGGAACTCACCTTCTCCGGCTACGTGAGCGACGGTCACGGCGATGTCCCGGGTAGCTGGGCGAAAAAGGGCAGCATCTATTTCATTTCCTCGCGTGGCTATGCAGGGCCTGACGGTGGCGAACTGCCCAAGCACGTTCGTGTTGCGGTGGGCAGCGGTGTCGTGCAATCGGTCGCCGACGTGGGCTCGAACAAGGCGTTGAGCGAAGTGCACCTGGATCCTGCACGCATCGCCACCGTGTATGGCGCCAAGCAGGAAGACCGCAGCTACGTACAGTTGAACGACGTGCCGCCGTTGCTGATCGCCGGTTTGCAGGCGGTGGAAGACCGCGACTTCAAGCATCACATTGGTGTCGACTTCACCGCGATCCTGCGTGCCTTGTTCGCTGACTTGCGCGCAGGCCATGCCGTGCAAGGTGCGTCCACGCTCACCCAGCAGCTGGTGCGCAATCTGTTCCTCAATCGCGAACAGACCATGGGGCGCAAGTTGAACGAAGCGCTGATGGCGATCCTGCTGGAGATGCACTACAGCAAGTCGCGCATTCTCGAGGCGTACGTCAACGAAGTGTTCCTGGGGCAGCAGGGCAATCAGGCCGTGCACGGTTTTGCGGCGGGCGCGGAGTTCTATTTCGGTCGGCGCCTGGAATATCTGCGCCCGCAGGAAATGGCCTTGCTGATTGGTCTGGTGAAAGGCCCCAGCCAGCTTGATCCGCGCCGTTATCCCGATCGTGCATTGGCGCGGCGCAACCTGGTGCTGGATATGTTCGCCAGCACAGGATTGCTCACGGAAGAACAGGCCCGCTCCGCGAAGCAGACACAGCTAGGCGTGATCCCTGACGGTCAATTGCCACACAACCGTTTCCCGGCCTTCATGGAACTGGTGCGTCAGCAGATCACCAATGATTTCGATGAAGACACGCTGATGCAGGGCAACCTGTCGATCTTCACCACGCTCGATCCGGCCACGCAGCTTTATACCGAGCAGTCGCTCAGCACCGCGATCAACAATCTCGGCAAGCGCGGCGAGGATACGCAGGGCGCGGGGGTGGTCACCGATTCCAAGACCGGCCATGTGCTTGCTGTCGTGGGCAGCAAGTTTGCCGACGAGCAGGGCTTCAATCGTGCGCTGGATGCACAGCGGCCGATCGGTTCCACCATCAAACCGTTCGTCTATCTGGTGGCCCTGACGCAGCCCGATCGCTGGAATCTCGCCACGCAGTTGGACGATTCGCCGATCAGCATGAAGCAGCCCGATGGCACGTGGTGGACGCCGCATAACGACGACAACCAGAGCCATGGCATGGTGCCGATGGTCGATGCGCTAGCCAATTCCTGGAACCTCGCCACCATTCACCTCGGCATGTCCGTGGGCGTACCGCGCGTCAAGGCGTTTCTCGATTCATTCGGATTGACCCAGATCCAGCCTGGCCCTTCGCTGTTGATCGGCGCGGTCGACCTGGCCCCGATCCAGGTGACGCAGCTTTATCAGTACATCGCGTCGGACGGCCATGCACTGCCGTTGCTGGCAGTGAGTGGCGTGGTCGACGGCAATGGCCGCACCATCAAGCGCTACGAAGTGGAAAGCGGCAAAGGCGAATACCAGCCCGCGGTACGACTGATGACCTGGGCGATGCAACAAGTGGCCACTTACGGCACGGCCAAGTCGCTGGCTGATGGAAGCCTCGCGTACCTGCATACGGCCGGCAAGACCGGCACCAGCAACGACCTGCGCGACAGCTGGTTTGCCGGTTTCACCGGCGATCGGCTGGCGGTGTTCTGGATGGGCCGCGACGACAACAAGCCCAGCCATCTGTGGGGTTCCACCGGCGCTTTGCGCGCGTGGCAAGAGTTGTTCCGCAAACTGCCCACCCAGCCGCTGTCTCCGGCGCCGGGCGACGGGCTGGAAATGGCCTGGATCAACCCCTCCGACGGCCGCCGCAGTGACCCGGCCTGTTCGGGCGCCAAGCAGGTGCCGGTGATCGCCGGTACCCTGTCCACCGATTCGGAGGGGTGTTTCTGGCAAAAGATCGGTAATCTGTTCGGCTCCGGCCAGAGCGCCTCTGCGCCTTCCTCCGATACGCCAACCACCGTCACTAATCAGTAGCCAGCATGACCATGTCGTACCGTTCGCTCCGCCATCCCTTCCTGCTCGCCGCGCTGGCGGGTGTCCTGCTCGCCGCCTGTGCCCAGCCTGCGCCCGAAGCGCCGAAGCCGCCGCCGGGAAAATCCAACGTGGCGATGGTGGATGAGATTCGTGCTGCCGGTGAGCGCGATAAGTCAGTGATCAACGTGCACCCGCTCAGCGACCCGGGCATCACCGCGCTGCAGGATGCTGCGCGCCAGGATGAGCGCAACGGTCAGTATCAGGCTGCTGCCGCGAAGCTCGATATGGCATTGAAGCGCAATCCCGATGCGCCGGATGTGCTGCAGGATCGCGCCGAAGTCGCGATCTATATGGGCGACTTCCAGCTTGCCGAAAAGCTTGCGCATCAGTCGTGGACCTTGGGTTCCAAGCAAGGCCCGCTGTGCGCGCGCAATTGGCAGACCATTGCGGAGATTCGCTTGCAAGCCAACGATCAGCAGGGAGCTGCGTCCGCCAGCAAATGGGTGGGCGAATGTCGCGAGCCGGGTATGCAGCGGCTTTGAGTTCGAGCTAGTCGCTCGTCATTCAGACCTTCGCTACTGCTATCCGGGAAAGCTTGCGGCCGGGTAGGTTGCTATGAAAATCACCATTCCCTTATGGCCGTCATTCCCGCGAAAGCGGGAATCCATCTTGCTCTGATGCATACTTGAAATTGGATTGACCAGCTTCGCTGTTGAAAAGCGCCTCCACTTTCGCGGGAATGACGGACGGCTAAAGTAAGTGCATCACGTGACAGGAAAGACAATCTTGCGCACGCCTCCCTTACGGAATTGCTTCTCATGACCAACGATAAGCCACGGATCGGCCTCGTCGGAAGCCAAGGCGCCTACGGCCGCTGGCTGCGTCACTTTTTCGAAGACCGCATGGGTCTGCACGTCTTCGGCCATGATCCAAGCGGCGACACGGCGCTCTCCGAACGCGCACTCATCGAAGCCGTCGATGTACTGATCTTCTGTGCACCGATCCGCCAGACACCCGCCGTCATCAGCCACTACGTCGCCCAGGCGGCTGGCATCGAACGCGAGCAGCTCTGGCTGGACATCACTTCGATCAAAGCCGTGCCGGTAGCAGTCATGCTGACTTCGCAAGCCGAAGTCGTCGGCCTGCATCCGATGAGCGCCGCGCCCAAAGCCGCCACCTTGCGTGGCCGTTCGATGGTGGTGTGCGAAGCGCGCCTGGATAAATGGCGTCCGTGGCTCGAAGATTTTCTTGCCGCCACCGAAGCCGATTGCGTGCGTGCCGATGCCGAGCAGCACGATCGCATCATGGCGCTCGTGCAAGGCATGGTGCATGCCACGCATATGGCGCAGGGCGCCGTGTTGCGTGAACTCGCACCGGCGGTCGGCGATCTCGACGGTATCCGCCCTTTCAGTTCGGTGGGCTATGAACTGGATGTGGCGGTGACACGCCGCATTCTCGCCAGCAATCCGGCGATCTATCAGGACATCCAGTTCGAAAACCCGCATGTGGCGCCGATGCTGGAACGCCTGGCAGCACATCTGGATACACTGCGTGACTTGGTGCGCCAGGGCGACGATGAAGCGCGCGATCGCATGCGCGAAACCTTGCTGGAACAAAGCCGTGCCTATGTCGGCGAGCAGGCCATAGCCGAAGGCAGTTATGCATTCGAGCGGCTGGGCTATCTGCTCGCCGATCTACACGAGCCGCGCTACATCAGTGTGTTCTTGCCGGTGGATCGCCCCGGCTCGTTGCGCGCGCTGCTTTCCGTATTCGAACAACGTGGCATCAATCTCGATTCCATCCACTCCTCGCGCAGTGCCGACGGGGATCTGCTGTTCCGCATCGGCGTGAGCAGGGACGGCGACACGCTTGCGTTGCGCTCGGCAATGAGCGCGATCGAAGCGGAAGGCATCGGCCGCGTCGTCGATGCGCCGGGGTAGCCATCTAGCCTCTCGGGCTGAAACCGGCATCGCCTGTCACAACAAAGGCATCAGCAAAAGCACGATGCCTACGATGCTGACGCTCCAGACCAGTGTCCTTAGATAAGGAATGCCCAGCGCATAAATAGGCACGTAGATGAGGCGAGCCCAGAAATAAAGCTGCGCTCCCAAGGCGGTCATGGCGGAATGACGTTGCAGCACATAGCCGGCGAGCACCGCCGCCGCAAAGAAGACGAACGTTTCGAGGAAATTTGCGCTGGCGCGATCGAGTCTTGCCGTAACGCCGACGACGGGCGGCAACTGCGCATCACGTGGGCTAGCGGCCCAGCCCAGGCCCCGCTTTCCGATCAGACCGCTGACAGCGATGACGATCTGGACCAGGCCAAGCACGATACTCCAGGCCAACATCTGCAGTTCGACGTTCATGGCGCATCTCCGGTTGGGTGGCGTTATGGTGGACCTCACGGGTCACTCGCGCCAGCAATGACGACGTGAGGCAGCCTTTAAATGATTTCACTCGATGACACGCACTTATAAGTCAGGCGTTTCTTTGAAAACCGCGTAAGCGCTCATAAGCACGTCTTGCGGTTGTGCCATCGTGTATGACGAAAGCGAGCGGTAGCTAGTTTCTGCCACCCTCGCTGCGAGATACTGGATGCATGACCGACCCCGACGACATCGGCGCACTGCTCGGCGCCGACGGCCCGTTTGCCCGCGAGTTGCCGAATTTCGCCCCACGCCCCGCGCAGCAGGAAATGGCGCACGCGGTGCAGCACGCCATTGCCGAATGCGAGACGCTGATTGCCGAAGCGGGCACGGGCACGGGCAAAACGTATGCGTACCTGGTGCCGGCCATGCTGTCGGGCGAGCGGGTGATTGTTTCCACTGGCACGAAGGCGCTGCAGGATCAGCTCTTTTTCCGCGACATACCGAAAGTGCGTTCGGTGCTCGGTGCGCGTCTGAAGACAGCGTTGCTGAAAGGACGTGCCAATTATCTGTGCTTGTATCGCCTCGATCAGACGGTACGCGAAGGTTCGAGCATGGAGCGCAGCCAGGCCGCGCAATTGGCATCGATCCGCGCGTGGTCCGCGCGCACGCGTCGTGGTGATCGCATGGAGCTGGCGGAAGTGCCAGAGGATTCACCGTTATGGGTGCGCGTAACGTCCACGCCAGAAAACTGCCTGGGCGTCGAATGTCCGTTCTACGACGATTGCCATGTGGTCACCGCGCGCCGTGAAGCGCAGGAAGCGGATCTGGTCGTGGTGAATCACCATCTGCTGTTCGCCGATCTGGCGTTGAAGCAGGAGGGCTTCGGTGAAATTCTGCCGGGCGCGCAGGCTTTCATTCTGGACGAGGCACATCAGATACCGGAACTGGCTGGACAGTTCTTTTCGCAAAGCATCAGCGCACGGCAGCTCACCGAACTGGCGCAGGATGCGCTCGCCGAATGCAATGGCGTCACCGGTGCGATGGGTCTTGTGCTGGAACCCGTGGAAGCCTTGCAGGAAGCGGTACGCAAGTTCCGCCTGGCGATCGACACACTGCCAACACGCGGACCATTCCACGAACTATTGCGACGCGACGGCGTGTCCTCCTCACTGCGCGACCTGAGCGAAGTGCTGGCCGCGCTGACCGATGCGCTGGCTTCGCAAGCCGAACGTTCGCGCGGTCTGATGAACGTACACGAGCGAGCAGCGCATCTGAGCGAACGCCTGGATCGCGTCGCCGAAACATCGTCCGAGCAGGACGTGCGCTGGTACGAACTGTTTCCACGCGGGTTTGCATTGCATGCCACGCCGCTGGATCTGGCAGCGCCATTGCGTGCGATGCGCGAGCGCACGCATGCGGCGTGGATTCATACCTCGGCGACGCTGTCAGTCGCGGGGCAGTTTGACCACTTCGCGCGTCAGCTGGGCTTAGACGATCCACAGACGTTGAGCCTGGAAAGTCCTTTCGATTACGCGCGACAAGCCTTGTGTTACATGCCGGATGGTCTTCCCGATCCAGCGATGCGCGATTACACCGATCGTGTGATCGATGCCACGCTGCCTGTGCTGGAAGCCTCCAACGGTCGCGCGTTCCTGCTATTCACCTCGCACCGCGCATTGCGCCGCGCTGCGGATCTGCTGACCGATCGCGTGCCTTGGCCGCTGTTCGTGCAGGGCAGTGCGCCGCGTCACCAGTTGCTGGAGGATTTTCGCGCCAGCGGTCATGGCGTTCTGCTTGGCGCAGCGAGCTTTTGGGAAGGCGTGGACGTGGCCGGCGAAGCGCTGTCTGTGGTGATGATCGACAAGCTGCCGTTTGCCGCGCCGGACGATCCGGTGCTGCAGGCACGACTGGAATCGCTGGAGCAGGCGGGCATCAATCCTTTCATGGGGTGGCAGGTTCCTTCGGCCGTGATTGCGCTCAAGCAAGGGGCAGGGCGGCTGATTCGTGACGTGCACGATCGCGGCGTACTGGTGCTTTGCGATCCGCGTTTGACGACCAAGGGTTACGGCAAGTTGTTCCTCAACAGCCTGCCGCCGATGCCTCGAACGCGGGATATTGGTGAAGTGCAGAGGTTCTTTGAACGTCCGCAGGCAGGCGTAGCGGCCGTTTCTTCGTGATGCTTGTTCACCATGAAGTGATTTCGGCGAAAGAGGTGCTCGCGCTTCAGTGGTAGTAGGGGTGTTGCTCCGGCCACAGACTGCTACAGTCTTGCCCTGCATACGTATTCAGGCGGACAAGATCAGCCGCCCTGCGCAGAATCGGCCATCACTGAAGAACCATCATGTGGGGAGCATGATCGATATGCACATGAATACCAATACAAGTGCGGGTGTGGCGCAGGGGGATGAAGGGCGCACCACGGCAAGAGTCGTGCTGATTGCAGCGGCGGCGGCGATCGGCGGTTTTCTGTTCGGATTCGACACCGCGGTAATCAATGGCGCGGTTGATGCGGTGCGTCATGGTTTCGGCCTGAGCGCGGGACGGATCGGTATCGCAGTGTCTTGCGCGCTGCTCGGTTCTGCACTGGGCGCGTGGTATGCGGGTCCGTTGGCAGATCGCCTTGGACGCGTGCGCACCATGCAGGTGGCCGCGTTGTTCCTGGTGCTGTGCGCGATCGGTTCCGGGCTTGTGCACGGTGTGTGGGATCTGATGTTCTGGCGCGCGATCGGCGGTATCGGCGTGGGTGTCGCTTCGGTGATTGCACCGGCGTATATCGCCGAAGTATCGCCGGCTCATGTGCGCGGACGGCTCGGTTCGATGCAGCAGTTGGCAATCGTGCTCGGCATTTTCGTGGCGCTACTCAGCGATGCATGGCTGGCGAGCACGGCGGGTGGCGCAGCGGGAAAGCTCTGGTTTGGCCTGGAGGCTTGGCGCTGGATGTTCCTGGTCGCCACGCTGCCGGCCTTGATCTACGGTGTGCTCGTGCTGGGCGTGCCGGAATCGCCGCGTTACCTCGTCGCGCGTGGACGTCCTGCTGAAGCGCGCGTAGTGCTGGCGAAAGTGTTGGATCTGCATAGCGATCACGCACTGGATGCGAAGATCAATGACATCGCCCACAGCCTGAAGGTGGAATACCGTCCCACGTTGAAGGATCTGCGCGGTCCGCGTGCGGGCCTGCTGCCGATCGTATGGGTAGGCATTTTGCTTTCGGTGTTCCAGCAGTTCGTCGGCATCAACGTGATCTTCTATTACTCGTCGACGCTGTGGCACTCAGTGGGTTTCAGTGAGGCCGATTCATTTTCGATCACGGTGTTCACATCCATCGTCAATGTATTGGTGACACTGGTGGCCATCGCGCTGGTCGACAAGATCGGGCGCAAGCCGTTGCTGTTGATTGGCTCGGCCGGCATGACCATCACCTTAGCTTTGATGGCGTGGTGCTTTTCGCAATCCGTCGGCAGTGGAGCGGCAATGAGCCTGCCGGCGCCGTGGGGAATGATCGCGCTGGTGGCAGCGAATGCCTACGTCGTGTGCTTCGGATTGAGCTGGGGGCCGATGGTATGGGTGTTGTTGGGCGAGATGTTCCCCAACAGCATTCGTGCGATTGCACTGGCCGTGGCTGCTGCCGCGCAGTGGGTGGCTAACTTTGTCATCACCAGCACGTTCCCGTGGTTGGCGCAGATCGGTCTTAGCTTCGCGTACGGTTTGTACGCATTGTTTGCTTTCGTGTCACTCCTGTTTGTGATGCGCGCCGTGCGCGAAACGCGCGGTATGGAACTGGAAGATATGCGCGCATCCTGATGACTACGCGCCGGCATGTGAGTGTGTCGGCGCGTTTTATGCGTTTCAAGCAGATTCGCATGCATGCATTTGCACTAGGCGAATATCAAAACGAGGACAGGTGGATGGCCGTCTTTGTTCAAGTGGGTGGCGTGCAATATTTTCGATATACACCGTCACTTCCGTTCGATAGCTGAGTTTTTTCTCTCAAGCGTTCACGCGGATATCACTCGCGAGAGTGCACATGTGCGCGCTGCCACGTGTGCATGTACGCGTGTGCGGGGAATCACATTCTGTCTCGGTCATATCTGCGGAGGGCGATATGCGATACGTTGCTATGGTGTTTACCCTGCTGGTGTCGATGTTGGCGGTGAATGCGCCGGCGAAAGCTCAAAGTCTTCCCGGTTCATTGGTTTCGATTCCTACAGCGGATGGCTATCAACTGCAGGCTTATGTCGCGGTTCCTTCGGGAAGTGGGCCTTTCCCGCTCGTAGTGATGCCTTCGAGCTGGAGTGAAAGTGACACAGAGTACGTGGGCGAAGCTAACAAGCTCGCCAGTGATGGATTCATCGTAATCAGTTACAGCTCGCGTGGATTCGGCTTGGGTTGTTCGCTGAGTCCCCAATGCGGCTATATCGATATCGATGGTCCGCTTACGGTAGGCGATGCAAGCACGGTGATCGATTGGGCATTGAGCAACACGCCGGCCGATTCGAACGAAATCGGCATTTCGGGGATTTCGTACGGCGGAGGTACCAGCCTGCTTGCTGCCGAGCATGATCCGCGCATCAAGGCAGTGGCGGCGCTGAGTTCGTGGGCAGATCTGCTTGCATCGCTGGATGCCAACCAGACGGCCAGTTCACAGGCGATTGGCTTGCTGTCGTTTGCGAGTTATCTCGGCAAGCCGGGCACGTTGATGCAGAAGGTGAATGCGGATGTGCTCGCGTTAAACTTTGATGGCGCGGTGCAGACCGTGGAAAATGATTCTGCGACGCCAGGGCGTTCGGCCATCAATGACATTGCAGCGATCAACGCAAACGGTCCAGCAGTGTTGCTGGCAAATGATTTCGAAGACAGCCTCTTTGTGCCTAGCCAGCTCGTCAACTTCTACAGCCGGCTCAATGGGCCGAAGATGTTGTTGCTCGCGCACGGCGATCACACCACTGCCGAGATGGGCGGCGCGATGGGATTTCCCAACGAAATCTATACGGCGGTGAACGATTGGTTCGAGCACTACCTCAAGGGTGTGCAAAATGGCATCGACACGCAGTTGCCAGTGCAATTGAAATCGCAAGCCGGCACGTGGAGCACGTTCGCGGATTGGAACGCTGTGCAGCAAGGTGCTGTCACGTACAGCCTCACCCAACCCAAGGGCTGGCTTGGCATTCTTCCTACCGGCAGTTTGTCAACGGGTGCGGGCAGCAATTGGCAATACGGCATTACGGGCGGTTATCTCACTACAGCAACCACCGGCGTGGCCTTGGTGAGCGGCGCACTGACGGGTTTTCTGCAATTGCCGCCGCCTGTGGAGCTGGCTTTGGTGAATCGGTCAAACGCCAGTGTTTGGACCGGGCCGGTGTTCACGCAGACGCAGAATCTGATGGGCATGCCGTCGTTGCATGTAACAGTCACGCCAACGGCGAATCAGCTCACCTTGATCGCGTATCTCTATAGCGTGAATGCGAGTACCGGCATTGGTCAGTTGATCACGTGGAAACCTTATACGTTGCGCAACGTGCCGGTAGGTGTGCCACAAACCGTCAGCATGAATCTGGAAGCGACGAATTGGGAAATCGGCCCGGGCAATCAACTAGCTTTGATCATCGGTACTAGCGACATTCGCTATGCAGGTGTGACGCCGGTGGGGAGCGCGGTGAGTTTCAGTTCGTCGGCTGCAACGCCAGCGACACTTACTGTATCGCTACATTGAACTGCTAACCCTCACGGCCGTCATTCCCGCGAAAGCGGGAATCCATTTTGGCTTTTGCTTGAGAGCAAGATGGATCCCCGCTTTCGCGGGAATGACGGCCGTGAGGGTACGACGATTTTTCTCGTGAGGTTGGCGTGTTGCCTCACCCCTTTCTTGGAAAAGAGAGGGAAAGGTTTCAAGCAGCGCGCAATATGCGGCTATACGCGTGTACTTCATCCACCAGCACCTTCACGTGCTCAGGATCAACCTCCGGCGTCACGCCGTGTCCGAGGTTGAATACGTGCCCAGGATGATTGCCGTAGCTGTCGAGCACACGGCGCACTTCGCGGCGAATCACTTCGGGACTGGCACGCAGCACAGCCGGATCGAGATTGCCTTGCAGCGCCACCTTGCCGTCCACCGCTTTGCGTGCATCGGAGAGATCGATAGTCCAGTCGACGCCAAGTGCCGCACAGCCGGTGGCCGCCATCTCTGCAAGATGTCCGTTGGCGCCCTTGGAGAACAGGATCAGCGGTAGGTCGCGCGCGTGGATATCCGACTTCAACACGTCGACCACCTGCGACAAATAGCGCAGCGAGAATTCGCGGAATGCCGCCGGGCCGAGTAAGCCGCCCCAGGTGTCGAAGATCATCAATGCCTGCGCACCAGCGGCGGCTTGGGCACTGAGATACGCAGCAACCGAACGCGCGAGCGTCTCGAGCAGCATGTGCGCCATGGCTGGATCGCTCCAGCACATCGCCTTGACGGTGGCGAAATCGCGGGAGCCTTCGCCTTCCACCATGTAGCAGGCGAGCGTCCATGGGCTACCGGAAAAACCGATCAGCGGCACGCGGCCGGCGAGTTCGCGGCGGATGACGCGGACGGCATCCATCACATAGCGCAGTTCGCTTTCCATGTCCGGGACGCCAAGGCGTTCCACCTCGGCGCGCGTACGCACGGGACGCGCAAACTGTGGACCTTCGCCGTGTGCGAAAGACAGGCCCAGACCCATGGCATCCGGAATGGTGAGGATGTCGGAGAACAGGATGGCCGCGTCCAGCTCGTAGCGGTCCAGCGGCTGCAGTGTCACCTCGCAGGCCAGTTCCGGATTCTGCGCCAGCGCCATGAAGCTGCCGGCTTTCGCACGCGTGGCGCGGTATTCGGGCAGATAACGGCCAGCTTGGCGCATCACCCATACGGGCGTGGTGTCGACGGGTTCGCGGCGCAGCGCGCGCAGGAAGCGATCATTCTTCAACGGCATAGGCATGTTGTTTATCGGCGTCCGTAAGGGCCTTCGACGCCCTGGGCAAAGACCACGCGATAGCCGCGCTTGAGCTGGGCATCGCGCACTTTTTCGAAGGCGGCGATGGCTTCGTCGCGCTCCAGGTATTGATCACGCTTGAGTGTGGCGCGGCCACCTTGCGTGCCGGACTCGCGATACAGCGTCCAGCCGCCGAGCAGATCCTGCTCCAGCACGATCTGAACATAGCGCGGCGGCTCGGCCGAGGCTGGCATGGTTTGCAGATAGAGGCGCATGGCGTCCCTGAATAGAGGTGCGGCTAAGCGGCCGCAAGGTAAGGCATTTTAGAGGGCGGGAGGGCTTGCAAGCGAGGGTGCTTGGTTATTGGCCGGAAAAGGTACCGCTCAACGTTGATGGCACGCCTCGCGCAACACCGCCAAAACCTCCGCCTCGTTCACCCCGGACACGATCTCTGCCCGGCCAATACCGCGCCAAAGGATCAACCGCAGCGTGCCGGCGGTGTTCTTTTTGTCCAGCCGCATCAGTGCCAGCAGTTGTTCGGGATCAAAGCCGGACGGCACCTCTGTCGGCAAACCGACAGCGAGCAGCAGTCGCTCCAGTCGCAAGGTATCGGCCTGAGCGCTCATGCCCAGGCGCTCGGACAGGCGTGCGGCCAGTAGCATGCCCACGGCGACGCCTTCGCCATGCAGCAGCGTGGTGTAGTGGCCTGCTGTCTCCAATGCATGTCCGAAGGTGTGGCCAAAGTTGAGCAGGGCGCGCTCACCTTGCTCAGTTTCATCGCGTGCCACCACGCCAGCCTTGTAACGCACCTTGGTGGCGATGGCCTGCACCAGCGCGTTTTCGTCGCGTGCGGCCAGCGCATCGGCATGCTGTTCCAGCCATGCGAAGAAGGTCTCATCGCCGATCGCTGCGCCCTTGATGACTTCCGCCAGGCCAGCGCGGTATTCGCGCACGGGCAAGCTATCCAGGGTGCCGATATCGGCTACTACCGCGCGTGGCTGGTGAAAGGCGCCAACCAGATTCTTGCCGGCGGGAAGATTCACGCCAGTCTTGCCACCCACCGAAGAGTCGACCATCGACAGCAAGGTAGTCGGCATCTGGATGAAGTCGATGCCGCGCATCCAGCAGGCCGCGGTGAAGCCGGCAAGATCGCCGACTACGCCACCGCCCAGGGCAACGACGCAAGCATCGCGCGTCGCGCCGAGCGTGGACAGCGCATCGAGCGCGAGTCCCACATTGGCGAAGCTCTTGTGCGCTTCACCGTCGTCGAGCAGGAACGAAGACCAGTGCAAACCATCCAACCCGCGTGCCACGCGCTCCAAATAGAGCGGCGCCACCGTGTGATTGCTGATCACCAGCGCATGCTTGCCGCGTAATGCAGCGCGCCAACGCGCGTGATCGTCGAGCAGGCCGCGGCCGATCCACACCGGATAGCTGCGTTCGCCTAGCGTGACGTGAATGGTTTCGGATGGTGTAGTTGTGCTTGTGCTCATGCGGCTTGTCGGTTCCAGTTCCGATCGATAAGGGCGATACAGCGTTCGCTCGCCGCGGCCACACCTTCCTGTTCGTGGCCGTGCGGAATGATCAGATCGGTGATTTCTTCATACAGCGAGGTGCGTGCTTCCGCCATCGCTTCCAATTTGCGTTGACGATCGGTATCGGCCAGTAACGGGCGCGAGGTGTCGAGTGCAAGCCGCTGCAACTGCACCGGCACCGTGGTTTGCAGCCAGACGACGTAGCCGCGCTCCATCAATGTGCGGCGGTTGGCCGGATCGAGCACGGCGCCCGCACCGCTCGCCAACACCACACCGCGTCGGCCGCTACACTCCTCCAGCAACGCGCGCTCGCGCCGACGAAAACCTGCCTCGCCTTCGATATCGAAGATGGTGCTGACGGGAACGCCGGTGACTCGTTCGATTTCCTGGTCGAGATCGAGAAACGGCAGGTCGTAGCGAACGGCGAGCTGCCGGCCGATCGACGTCTTGCCAGCGCCGGTGGGACCGACCAGGAACAGGTTGCACGAAGGGTTCATGCGTGGATAGTAGCAAGCACAAGCAGGTGAATGGATGTCCGAACGGATTTTGATCGCCGGCTGCGGCGACCTGGGTGAACGGGTGGCGCGCCTGCTGCTGAAGCAGGGCGACGAGGTATATGCGCTGCGGCGCCATCCCCCTGGTAACAATGATGCTATCCGCTGGGTGGCGGCGGATCTGGCTTCTCCGGAAACACTCACAGCGCTTCCGTCAAGCATCACCCAATTGGCGTACATGCCGGCACCGCAGGCACGAGAGCCGGAGGCTTACCGAGCGGTGTATATCGATGGATTGCGCAATGTGCTCGAAGCGTTGGACGCGGCTTCACTGAAGCGTGTCCTGTTCGTCTCTTCCAGTGGCGTGTATGGCGAACATGGCGATGCATGGGTAGATGAAGCAACACCACCCGCACCGCCGGGTTTCAGCGGCCAAGTGTTGTGGGAAGCGGAGCAATGGCTTTCGAATCAGCCGGTTGAGACCGTGGTATTGCGTCTAGCTGGCCTTTATGGGCCGGGGCGGCTGCAGCTCGTTGATCGTATACGCGCGGGACAGGCGTGCGCGCCGCACGGTCAGCAACATTGGGCCAATCGCATGCATGTCGATGATGCGGCGGCGGCTATCGTGCATCTGCTTGCGCTACACGATCCGCAGAGCGTCTATGTAGGCGTCGACAACACGCCGTTACCGTTGGACGTTCTCTACGATCATCTTGCCGCTTTGATCGGTGCGCCACCTGTTGCTGACGGACCTGCGCCTGCGGGCATTGGCAGCAAACGGCTCAGTAATGCTCGGCTTCGAGCCAGTGGCTTTGAACTTTGCTGGCCGGATTCACGGCATGGGTATGCCGAATGTTTGCGGAGCTAGATCTGCTTCGGCTCGGCGTGCGGTTCGGCGTTCTGCGAGGTCAGGTGTTCCTCGATGCCGTATTTGATGAGATCCGCATCGCGGCTGATACCGAGCTTGCGCATCGCGCTCATTTTTTGCGTGCTTACCGTCTGCTTGCTGCGATGCAGGCGCGCGGCGATTTCGCTGATGGTGAGGCCTGATACGAACAGACGTACTACTTCCAGTTCGCGCGTGGACAAATGGCGTGTACGTGAGATCGATGCGCCGCCCTGAATGCCGTGCCGATGCACGATGGCCTCGATGCCAGGCGAGAGGTAACGCTTGCCGGCGAGCGCGGCATACAGCGCAGTGGTGAGGTATTCCAGCGGATCGGCTTTGCTCAGGATGCAGGTTACGTCCTGCGCAAGCAGCGAACGGATCACGTCGGCATTGCTCATCATGGTGAGCGCGATCAAGCGCACGTTGGGAAAACGTTGCCGCAGCAGGCCAAACAGCGTGATGCCATCGCCATAGCTGCCGCCTGGCATCGCGTAGTCGGAGATGATCACGTCGACGGTCTGCGTTTCCAGCAATTCGATCAACGCGGTGGAATTCGCAGCGGAGCCGACGATGCGGATGTCGGCCTGTCCGCGCAATTCATGCAGCAGACCGGCAACTAGCAGCGGATGATCGTCCGCAATAGCCACGCGGATAGTGCGTTCGCTGGACGGAGAGGAGTCGTTGACGAATTTCGTGGACATGATGCGCAGCTATGATGGGTTATGGTCACGCTGCCGGCTGTGCCATGGATCGTTCGGCGATTACGCAGCGTCCTAATATGCGTGTAGCGGGATGGGCCGTCGGGCCTGCAACGACAAAAAAAGCTTGGGCAAGCTGTCAACGAGACAGTTCGCTTTCACTTGACGTTGCTGTGTATCGATTATGGAAGGGCGGAATGTTCGAACACATAGAACATTTCCGAAATGGCTTGTCTGAAATCGCGCATGTGTCGCGCCTGCAGCATGGCGTTTTTCAGCTGTGACTGAGGCCCATCACATGATGCTTCGTGTCGTATTCCACGCAAGTATCGGCCAGCACGGGCAGGGTGGAAAGAGCATGCCGACTGAGTCGCTCGAAATGAGCAAGGAAACGTTTCATGGCCGTGGCATCCATCGCCAACGGCGCGCCGCGCGCCAGCAATTCCTTTTCGGTTTCGCTGCGCCATTCGCGCACTACTTCCCAGTTCGGTGCCTGCAGCACGATCAGGGCGTCCAGCTTGCGCCATAGTGGCTGATAGGCGCGCAGTTGCTTATTCACCCAATGCCGCCAGCGGCCATCCGAATCTTCGGTACGCTCTAGCTCGTTGACTGGTTCTTCAAGTGCACTTTCCAGTTGAGGCCTCAGGCCCAGCGCCCAGCCTTCCAGCACCACCAAGCGTGGCGGGCGGGTGGCGCGTGGCCAGCGTGAGGGCGGTGTGCGCGTGTCGCGGCCTTTGTCGAAGCGCGGCCAGCTCACCGGAAATTTGTCCGACGCGTGCGGCAGGGCAGCTAGCACAGACAGCAGCAGTTCGATCTCGTGAGTACCTGGAACGCCGCGCGTGCGCAGCAGCGGATGCACCTGATGGGCCAACGCCTCGCGTTCACTGCGCGAGTAGTAGAAGTCGTCCAGCGAAAATACCTCGGTCGGCCAGCCACGATGTTCGGCCTGGGTCTTGATCACCCGTGCAAGAGTGCTCTTGCCGCTTCCCTGCAGGCCCGACAGACCAAGTACGTACGGCCGCTGCGTTCGCGCGATGCGGCCGGCGTAATGATCCAGCAGGTGGCCGGCGAGGGCCTCGTTCTGCGTGCTAGCATCATCCTTCATCGCGTAATCATGACGTGCGCTGGCTACGATTCAAGACCTGACAGACCATCCCATGCTCAAACCCGAGATTCTTGACACTTTCAATACCCTGCTGGATCAGGCCGTGGCAAGTGGCGATCCTGAGCCTACTGCAATGAACTTGTCCAGCGTGGATGCCGCGGGCCGTGTCAGCTCGCGCATCGTACTGCTGAAAGGGGCCGATCAGCGCGGGTTTCGATTCTTCACCAATTACGAGAGCGACAAAGGTGTGCAGATCGACGCCCATCCACAAGTCGCATTGTGCTTTCACTGGAAGCGTCTGCGCGAGGGCGTGCAGGTGCGCGTGGAAGGCCTGACGCGTAAGGCCCCAGCGGAGGAATCCGACGCCTATTTCGCCAGCCGCCCGCGCGGCAGCCAGATTGGCGCATGGGCTTCGTTGCAATCGCAAACGCTGGCCGTGCGCGAGACATTCGAACAGCGTGTCGCTCATTACGAGCGGCAATATGCCGATCGCGACGTACCGCGTCCGCCGCATTGGGGCGGTTATGTGGTGGAGCCCGACATGATTGAATTCTGGTACGGCGCCAATTTCCGACTGCACGAGCGCGTGCGCTGGGACCGCCACGGCCAGACCTGGACCAGCCGATTGTTGTATCCCTGATAGATCAGAGCATCCCAAGGAGCGCGCTATGAGCCGAGCTACCCCCGCGGAACATGTCGCGCAGAACGGCTTTACCGTGCACACACGCGGTCGCGGCTTCAGCGAAATCACCGAGAAGGTGGTCGAGCTGGTAGCGGCCAGCGGCGTGCATACCGGCATCGTCAACATCTTCACCACGCATACCAGCTGTTCGCTGCTGATCAGCGAGAACGCCGACCCGGCCGTGCGCGCCGATCTGGAACGCTGGTTCACCCGCGCCGTGCCCGATGGCGATGCCATCTTCCAGCACGACGCCGAAGGGCCTGACGACATGCCTTCGCATGTACGCGCCATCCTCACCGGCGTGAGCCTGACGCTTCCCATACACGGTGGCAAACCACAGCTCGGAACGTGGCAAGGCATTTACTTGTGGGAGCATCGCGTAGACCCGCATCAACGCAAGGTGACCGTGACGGTACTTGGGCACTGAAAACAACGGGCTCTTCTAAGAGACCAACGAGCGCTATCTCATTTCCATGTCCGATCCCTTTCCCCACCGCATCGTCTGCCTCACCGAAGAACCCACCGAAGTGCTCTACGCGCTTGGTGAAGAACATCGCATCGTCGGTATCTCCGGCTTCACCGTGCGCCCGGCACGCGCACGCAAGGAGAAGCCGAAGGTATCCGTGTTCACCAGTGCGAAGCTGGGCGAAATCCTTGCGCTTGAACCGGATCTGGTTATCGGCTTTTCCGATATTCAGGCCGATATCGCGCGGGAGCTGATCCACGCAGGCATCGAAGTGTGGATCAGCAATCATCGCAGCGTGGAAGGCATCCTCGCCTATATCCGTCGCCTTGGCGCGATGGTGGGTGCACACGAAAAGGCCGAGCGCTATGCGCAGCGTGCCGAAGCGCATCTTGCCGAAGTGCGTGCCGCCGCTGCAGCGTGGCCGAAGCGACCGAAGGTTTACTTCGAAGAATGGGATGAGCCGATCATCACCGGCATTCGTTGGGTGGCCGAGTTGATCGGCGTTGCCGGCGGCGACGATCTATTTCCCGAACTCGCCCGCGAATCGCTGGCCAAGTACCGCATTCTTGCGGATGGCAGTGAAGTGGTGCGGCGCGCACCGGATATCATTCTCGGCTCCTGGTGCGGCAAGCGCTTTCGTCCGGAGCGCGTGGCGCAACGACCAGGCTGGGATGCAATTCCAGCGGTGCGTAACGGTGACCTGCACGAAATCAAATCGCCGATCATTCTGCAGCCCGGTCCAGCCGCGTTGTTCGATGGGCTGGATGCGATTCATGGCGTGATTGCCGATTGGGTGCGTAAGCAGGAATGACCATCGTGGGTTAGGGTGCAAACCCCAACATGACCATACTTGGGGTTTGCACCCCAACAACCTACGAATTAACGATGATGAGGTAGGCATGGTGCGGCGATGCGGGATAGCTCTCGGCGCTGCGCAGCATCCGGCACAAACTGCGCCACTAGCGGCGGTGTTTGTGCATTGCCGCTGTTCTGAATCCAGGTAAACGTCATGCCTGGTTTGCTCAATGCCATCGCAGCACTCGCTGCTGCGTTGTGTTGCCCTGGCGTTGTAGCCATGCCGAACACGAATACGCCCGGACCATCACCGCCGTACCAACCCGAGACTGCGATCTGCCCGAAGGACTGGTTTCCTGCCCGCAGTTCTGCGCTGGGTTGAAATGATGCTGGCGCGCGTGGCCCTTCAAATGCATCGAAAGGAAAGCCCGGCGCGGTTTCGCTCATCAGCGACAGTTGCAAGGACAACGCGCCGCCGGAACCTTGCGTGCACATCAGCGTGAACCACGCGGGATGTTCGCCGCTCTCAGTGGTGACTGTGCCATGCAGGATGACCTGGGGCGGTTGCTGCTGTGACATCACCGACGTACTAAAGACGAGGCCAAGGCAGAGCAGAAGCCATCGCTTTCGCATGATGGCGTCACCCGCCTCGCGCCAGGCTTGCGCCGAAATCGAACAGCGGATCAGCAATCAACCGCATGGCGAGCAGCAACACGATCACGACCACAGTGGGAGAAAAATCAATGCTCCCCACTACTAGCTTGCCACGCAGCGGGCGTAGCAAGGGTTGCACGATGGTGCCGGCAAGTCGGTACATCGGGTGATATGTGTCGGGTGAAAACATGCTGAGTAAGGACCAGCCGAAGATCACCACGATGTAGAACAGGAGCACGAATCTGAGCAGGTCAGCCAGCGAAATCACCAACAGGCTCAACCATGGTGGAAGGAAACCATCCAGCACGGAAATCAACGTACGCTCGACCACGAAAGTAATCAGCAGGATGAGCAACGCGGTCAGGTTGATGCGCCGCCAGTTCGGCAGCACGCGGCGAATGGGTGCCAGGATCGGATTGGTGTAACGGTAGACGAACTGGCTGAGCGGATTATGGAAGTCCGCGCGATTGGCTTCCGCCAGCAAGCGAACCAGAAACAGCGTGGCGATGGCACCGAATACGACCTGGACCAGCAATGCGAGGGCGCTGAGCAGATATGACATGGATCATTCCTTATCCAGCGCGGCGGCAAGTTCAGCACCACGCTTGGTGGCAGCAGCCACGGCACGGGCCACGACGCGCGGAAGCTGGTCGGCGCTGAAGCTTTCCAGCGCAGCCTGGGTGGTGCCGTTAGGCGAGGTGACGCGTTGACGCAGCGTGGCGGGCGCTTCGTTGCTTTCCACCAGCATGCGGCCGGCGCCAAGGCATGTCTGTGTGGCAAGGATGCGCGCAGTCTCGCGCGGCATGCCTTGCGCCACGGCAGCGTCTTCAAGCGCCTCGACCACGGCGAAGAAGTACGCCGGGCCGGAGCCAGAGATCGCGGTCACCGTGTCCATCAGCGCTTCGTCGTCGAGCCAGCGCGTGATGCCGACCGCATCCAGGATGTGCTGCGCATGCTCCCGTTGTTGCGGTGTCACACGCAGGTTGGCGCATAGCCCGGTGGCACCGGCGCCGATCAAGGCAGGCGTATTGGGCATGCAGCGCACGATGGGCAGCAGATTGCCGAACCATCGTTCCAACTGATCGATGCGTACCCCCGCGGCGATGGAGATCAGCAGGGGACGGTTGCGTTGCAAGGTGTCGCGCAGTTCGGCATGGATCGCCGGCATCACCTGCGGTTTCACTGCCAGTACCAGCACATCGGCTTCGGCCACGGCCAGCCGGTTGTCGGCGAAGGTGGCGACGCCGAAATCGCGGCCCAGGCTTTCACGCGCCTGTGCCATGGGTTCGGCTACGCGCAGGTTGGCGGCCGGTGCGCCGGTCTTGAGCAGGCCGCCGATCAGGCTCCGCGCCATGTTGCCGCCGCCGATGAATGCGATACGGGTCATGTATGGGTGGTTCCAGGGTTTTGCGGGTCTATACCTTACTGGACGTTGGGGAATG
Source organism: Dyella acidisoli (assembly GCF_030160295.1). Lineage (GTDB taxonomy): Bacteria > Pseudomonadota > Gammaproteobacteria > Xanthomonadales > Rhodanobacteraceae > Dyella_B > Dyella_B acidisoli. Next base: position 473,039 of record NZ_BSOB01000046.1, on the reverse strand, counting down.
GGGAACAGAGAACGTGCGAGTCACAGCGGACAGAGTTCAACCGGTCTTTCACGCTTGCCAAATTAAGTCTTTGGGGATAAGTGCTACCCGCTCCCTTACGCCTCACATTCCCCGTTTCCAGCTTTTCTGTGCTCGGTCCCGCAATTAGACCACCCAAAGACTGGCTGCCCGCCCCACCCCGCGAGTAGTATCGGGGGCGCTGCAAAGGATCGGGGGAATGGTGGGGCAGGTGTACTGCACCTATGCATCTGTCCGGGTGACCTGCCGTCGTCCCGATTGTGGCCTGCTTTCGACCAAGACGATCGGTTTCTAGGGGAAACTACTGATGGATATCGCCGAACTGCTTGCCTTCTCGGTGAAGAACAAGGCGTCCGACTTGCATCTGTCAGCGGGCTTGCCGCCGATGATCCGCGTGGACGGCGACGTGCGCCGCATCAACATCCCGGCGCTGGATCATAAGCAGGTGCATTCGCTGATCTACGACATCATGTCGGACAAGCAGCGCCGCGACTATGAAGAATTTTTCGAGGTCGATTTCTCGTTCGAGATTCCCGGCCTCGCGCGTTTCCGCGTCAACGCGTTCAATCAGAACCGCGGTGCCGGTTCGGTGTTCCGTACCATTCCTTCCGAAGTGCTCACGCTGGACGACCTGGGTTGTCCCAAGGTGTTCCGTGAGCTGATCGAGCAGCCGCAGGGACTGATCCTGGTGACCGGTCCAACCGGTTCGGGCAAGTCGACCACACTGGCGGCGATGGTCGATCACATCAACAAGAACGAATACGCGCACATCCTCACCGTCGAGGACCCGATCGAATTCGTGCATACCTCGCAGAAGTGTCTGGTGAATCAGCGCGAAGTACACCGCGATACGCACGGCTTCAACGAAGCGCTTCGTTCCGCGCTGCGTGAAGACCCGGACTACATCCTGGTGGGCGAGTTGCGCGACCTGGAAACCATCCGCCTGGCGCTCACCGCCGCGGAAACCGGTCACTTGGTGTTCGGCACCCTGCACACCAGTTCGGCGGCCAAGACCATCGACCGCATCATCGACGTGTTCCCGGCCGGCGAAAAGCCGATGGTGCGCTCGATGCTGTCCGAGTCGCTGCGTGCGGTCATTTCGCAGACGCTGCTGAAGAAAGTCGGCGGCGGCCGTATTGCGGCGCACGAGATCATGGTGGGCATCCCTGCCATCCGTAACCTGATCCGCGAGGACAAGGTTGCGCAGATGTATTCCTCTATCCAGACCGGCCAGCAGTACGGCATGCAAACGCTGGATCAGATCCTGCTCGACCTGGTGAAGCGCGGTTTGATCGCGAAGCAGCAGGCGATCGGGTATGCGAAGAACAAAGAAGTATTCAAGTGACTAGGGGACGCCCCTACGGGAGCCCGCCATGAGCGAATTTGATTTCACCTCATTCCTGAAGTTGATGGTCCACAAGAAGGCGTCGGACCTGTTCATCACGGCCGGCGTACCGCCGTCCATGAAAGTGCAGGGACGCGTCGTGCCGATCACCCAGAGCCCGCTGTCTGCGCAGCAGTCGCGCGACATGGTGATCAACGTCATGACGCCCAACCAGCGTGAAGAGTTCGAGAAAACACACGAATGCCAGTTCGCGATTTCCGCGCAGGGCGTCGGCCGTTTCCGTGTGTCGTGTTTCTATCAGCGCAATTGCGTGGGCATGGTGCTGCGCCGGATCGAATCGAAGATCCCCACCATCGAGGAGCTGGGCCTGCCGCCGGTCATCAAGCAACTGGCGATGACCAAGCGCGGCATCATCATCTTCGTGGGTGCGACCGGTACAGGTAAATCCACCTCGCTGGCGTCGATGGTCGGCTATCGCAACCAGAATTCGACCGGTCACATCATCACCATCGAAGACCCGATCGAATACGTGCACAAGCACGAGGGTTGCATCATCACCCAGCGCGAGCTGGGCATTGATACCGATAGCTGGGAAAACGCGCTGAAGAACACGCTGCGTCAGGCGCCCGACGTGATTCTGATCGGCGAAGTGCGTACGCGCGAGACGATGGAGTACGCGATCAACTTCGCCGAAACCGGTCACTTGTGCCTATGTACGCTGCACGCCAACAACGCGAACCAGGCGATCGACCGCATCCTGCACTTCTTCGCGGAAGATCGGCGCCAACAGTTGTTCATGGATTTGTCCTTGAACCTGAAGGGCATCGTCGCGCAGCAGCTGATTCCCACGCCGGACGGCAAGGCGCGCCGTGTGGCGATGGAAGTGATGCTGGGCACGCCGCTGGTGCAGGACTACATCCGCCAGGGCGAGATTCACAAGCTCAAGGAAGTGATGAAGGAATCCAGCAACCTCGGCATGATGACCTTCGACCAGAGCCTGGTGCAGCTGTATCAGGCCGGCGAAATCAGCTACGAAGATGCCCTGCGTCACGCGGACAGCGCCAACGAAGTGCGCCTGCGCATCAAGCTGTCGCAGGGCGGCGATGCGCATACGCTGTCGCAAGGCCTGGAAGGTGTGGAACTGGAAGAGGATCGCACCAACCAGAATGGGATTGGTGGAGGGTTCCTGCGGCGTTGATGTAGCTCAACTCACTTTCCCGTCAGGGGAAGGAGCCAAGCTATAACATGATGTTGATGTCGTCATTCCCGCGAAAGCGGGAATTCAATTTGCCTTTTCGCACCAGAGCAAAGTGGATTCCCGCTTTCGCGGGACGTTTGAAAAACCTGCCTGTTCACATGCAGTCACCCGCGACACATTGTGAAACAAGCGCCCATAGCGTGCCGTCTTTTAACGATGGCAACCTCGTGAGGTCGCCATCGTTAGTCATCTATGCGATCCGATCCGCCGCTCGCGCCAGATTCCATGCCGTCAGGGTTAATAACGTCGCGGCTGTATTGCGCGCCAAACCGTAGTAACGCATGCGCATCAATCCGTAGGATCGCTTCAGCGCTCCAAACACCCCTTCAACTCGACCACGCACGCGTCCAATCAGCCGATTACGCACGATCTCCCAGCGGCGAAGCGGACGGCCTCGTGCCGCACGGCGTTGCACGCGATCCTTGATCTTCGCCGCGTGCAGTCGCTCGCGCATGGCCGGACCTACGTAACCTTTATCGGCCCATACCGCCGCTTCGTCCCCTTGCACCAAGGCGTGACCGATGCATACCTCGTTGACGTTCGCTGGCGTCACCTGCGCCGCCCTCACCAACTGCGAATCGCGATCCACCGCCACATGCAGCTTGTAGCCAAATGTCGCCTTCGCGCCGCGTTTGGTCCAGGCAGCGTCCGGATCGGTGGCCGAACGTCCACCGCCTTTCTGTTTGGGCGGTTCGCTCACCGCCGCCGGAATCAGGGTCGCATCGATGAGCGTGCCTCGCCGCAAGATCAATCCATGCGCATCCAACTGCCGATTCACTTCCGCAAACACCGCTTCGGCTTGCCCTTGCAGGCTTTGGCGAAACCGACACAGGCTCGAATGATCCGGCACCTTCTCGCCCAGGCTTAGTCCCACAAAGCGCCGAAACGACAGTCGGTCGCCCAGGGCTTCTTCCATCTCCGGATCACCCAAGCCATACCAGCTTTGCAGCAACAGAATCTTCAGCATCATCAACGCCGGATACGCCGGACGACCCGTTCGGGCCGTCCCACGCGGCGTCAGCGCTTGCTCCAACGAGGACCAGTCAATCAAGGTGTCGATGCGTTCCAGGCGGGCGTTACCACCACCTACCACTAAACCATCCACCAGGCTCATCGTCGGTTGTTTGCGCATCACTATGGCCCTTCGTTGGAGCAATGCTTAGTTTTGCAAACTTTCCGCTTTCGCGGGAATGACGGCGAGGTAATGATGGAACGTATTGGAGAGCATGGATTTGCCAAAAAAAGGAGCCTCGCGGCTCCTTTTTCGTTTAATGATTTCAGCGACGAAGCGTCACTTCATCTCTGTGTGCGTCGTAATCACCAGGCCCTGATCCTGCATCTGCACCCGCATGCCGATCGCCTTGATGCGCGCCGCTTCCGACTTCATCGCTTCGAACTGCGCCTTGGTGTTGGCGATCGCCGTCTTCTCATCGTTCTGCGGGTTGCTGTCGTCCGGATTCATGGTGGCCGCCATGGCGGCGGCGTTTTCGGCGCGCTGCTGCAACAGGGTGATCCAGTTGGCGTACATGTCGCCGTCCAGGCGCACGCGCATCAGCTCGCCGGCGTCACCGCCTTGCTGCTTGATCGTGTCGGCCAGCTTGCCGTCTTCGTCAGTGCCCACCGCAATGCCGATGGACTTGTTGGCCATGGCTGCCCAACCTGATTCGCCCAGCGCATTGGTAAGCTGGGCAGGCAGTACGACGGGCTTGCCATCGCTGGTGGGTTTCACGCCGTTGAGCATGGGGCTGGTGACCTGTGCCATCGCCAGCAAGCCCGCCGGGTTGTTGGTGCCGATCACCACGCGGCCGGAGAGCTTCGGCATGCCGCCACCTGGGTTGGGCGTGTAGCTGTCCACCGCAACGTGCAGACCGAGCAGATCGCCGATCGGCGGTACCGCAGCCTTCTGCACGGCGTCACCAAGGCTGCTGAAGGTTTCGTTGAGGTTGTCCAGCATGGGGCAAGTGAACGGCTTGTCCGTGACCGCTTGTGCCTGGGCGCCCCAGAACGCGCGGATCTGCTGCATTGGCAACGCCAGGCTCATTTCGAACGGTGCAGTGGGGTCGCTGCCGAGGCCGGGCAGCTCCACCTTCAAACCGTTGAACGCGCTGACGATGTCGTTGGCCAGTGTCACATCGAATCGCATGTCGCGATGTTTTTCGTCCAGCGTGGTGTAGCCCACGCTCATCCTGGGCACGCGCGCGGCAATGCGGTCGGCTTCACCTGAGCAACTGGGCGCAACCTGCATCAGGTTGGTCACGGGTTCGCCGGTTTTGGCAGATTCGTTTTCTGCGCGCATCTTTTGCAGCGACTGCGCCAGCGGATCCTGGCCGCTGACGAACAGCGGGAGCAAGCGCGTCAGGTCGATTTCACCCACCGCCCACTTGGCGTAGCCCTTGGACTTGGCCAGGTCCGTGAGGCGATCCGTGTCCTGCACGCTCTTGGCCGGACGATCGAGGCCCAGTGCCTGGCGCAGCAGTGGCTGGGCGGCATCCTGCGGCAGCATGGCGATCACGGCGTGCTTGCCGACCACGGCAATGATGAACTGCACATGCGAAGCCGGCGTGACGTAACGCTGATAGCTCTGCGTACCGAGCGTCACTGTATCGAACTTCTTGCCGTAATCATTTTGCAGCTTGGCGACGAACTGCTGGAACGCGTTCGCGTCTGCCAGCTCCATGCGCAGCACCGGCGACAGGCCCAGGCCATACAGCGCCATGTAGCCCTTGGGATTGAGGCCGGTTTCCTGGATCACCTGTTCGGCCGTGTTGCCGTCGAATTCGCCGGCAACAGTCCGCAGGTATTTCGCCATGTCCTGATCTTTCTCGGCCAACTGGTCGGCCTGCGCTTTCATCTGTGCGACTTGCGCGGGCATCTCCGCATCGACCTGGGCCAGGATGGCCTTGCGCGTGCTGTCATCCAGCACGTCCAGGTTGGCGATCACGTAAGGGGTATCCGCCGGCGCGAAGGCCAGGGGGGCATCCTTGTCTTTGTGCGAGCAGGCGGCCAGCAGCAAGCCGGAGAACGCCAGCGCCAGCACGCGCTTGGGTCTACGCATATTCTTCCCCAGGGGTGTCGTGTTCAACCGCAGCATTATGCCTGCTTTGGCGTGTTGCCGCTGTGGTTGCAGCGCGCCATTTCCCGTTTCGATGGCGACAGGTCGTGGGTTGGGGTGCAAACCCCAACATGGCCATGTGCGCGTGTACGCCGACGTTAGGGTTTGCACCCCAACCTAAGTGTGGCCTCTTATCGCGCCAGCATCTCGCCCAGCACGGCCATGCGCACGAACACGCCGTTACCCACCTGCTCGAGGATGCGCGACTGCGGACCGTCGGCGACTTCGGGGGCAATTTCGATACCACGATTGATCGGGCCCGGATGCATCACCAGGCAACCGCGCGCGGCCTTGGCCAGGCGGCGGGCGTCGAGCCCGTATTCACGAAAATAGGCCGCTTCGTCGGGCAGCTCGATGCTGGCCATGCGTTCTTTCTGCAGGCGAAGCGTGATGGCCACATCGGCGCCTTCGATGGCATCGTCGAAGTTGTCGTAGAACTTGCAGGCGGGGAATTCGCTCTGGTCCGGCATCAGCGAGGCAGGGCCGCACAGACGCACTTCGCGCGCGCCAAGCCGGGTGAAGGCATGCACATCCGAGCGGGCGACACGCGAATGTTTCACGTCGCCGCAGATCACCACGATGAGCTGGCTGAAATCCGGCCGATGCTGGCGGATGGTCAACGCGTCGAGCAGGCCTTGCGTGGGGTGCGCGCGATTGCCGTCGCCGGCGTTGATCACCGACACACCGCTCATGGCATGGCGCACTAGTTCGTCTGGTGTGCCCGACACTTTGTGGCGCACGATGATGGCGTCCAGATGCATCGCTTCCAACGTGTGCAAGGTGTCGAACAGTTCCTCGCCCTTGGCGGTGGAGGAAAAGCCGATGTCGAAATTGATCACGTCCGCGCCCAGGCGGCGTGCGGCCAGCTCGAATGACGTGCGGGTGCGCGTAGACGGCTCGAAGAACAAATTGAGAATGGTGCGCCCGTTGAGCAGATCCAGCTTGCGCGTGCCGTGTGCGCAGGCGTCGCGCATGATGATGGCTCGGTCCAGCAGTCGCTCAATGCAATCGCGCGACAGATTTTCCAGGGTGGTGAGGTGGCGCAGGCGTGAAATCATGGCGATGGTCTTTTGACTGTTGTTGTTAGAGCCTGATTATGGCCTCGGTGTGGGCCACGCCGAGACCATAATCAGGATCTTATGCGGCTTGATGTAACCAGCGTTCGAGAATCACTGCGGCGGCTTCCGCGTCGAGCTGTGTGGCATCGCGGCGACGCTTCAAGCCGGCGGAGCGTGCTTGGGCGAAACGCTGCGCGGCTTCGCGCGAACTGTGGCGTTCGTCCACCAGATCCACGGGCATGCTATAGCGCTCGTGCAAGCGCTCGGCGAAGCGGCGTGCGCGTTTGCTGGCGGTTTGTTCTTCACCTTCGAGTGTAAGCGGCAATCCCACCACGAAGCTCTCGGGCAACCATTCACCGCGCAAGGCATCGAGTGTCGCCCAGTCGGGCATGTCGTCGCGCATCGGAATGGTGGCGATGGCGCGGGCGCTGGCTGTGATGCGATTGCCGACCGCGACGCCGATAAGCTTGCTGCCGACGTCAAAGCCGAAGACGCAGCTCATGCGTGGCCCGCGTAGCCGGGGAGTTGCAGCGGGTCGATGCCGACCAGTCCGGCGGCGGCGCTCCAGCGTTCTTCCAACGGGGTGTGGAAGATCACTCGCTCGCTTGCTTCGGCGGTGAGCCACGTGTTGTCTTTCAGTTCCTGCTCGAGCTGACCGGCACCCCAGCCCGAGTAACCGAGCGCCATCAGCGCCAGACGAGGGCCGTCACCCGATGCCATGGCGACCAGGATGTCGCGCGAAGTCGTCACCGACCAGTCCGCGTTGATGCGATAGCTCGATTCCCAGTGGCCGTGCTCGCGATGCAGTACGAAGCCGCGCTCCTGCTGTACCGGGCCACCGATCAGCACCGGCGCGTCGGCGAGTTCAGGGTCCTTGCAGTCGAGCTTCATCTGCGCCAGCACGTCGCCGAAACGGTATTCGGAAAGCTGGTTCACCAGCAGCCCCACTGCGCCGTCCTCATCGTGCTGGCAGATGAAAGCTACGCCGCGCGAGAACGGTGGTTCGGTCAGGCTGGGCATTGCAATCAGGAACTGGCCGGCGAGGGTCGGGGGAGACTTGGTCTGCATGGTGGCCATTGTATGCGCTGTGCGTGGTCGCGTCTGCGGCAAACAAATAGGGTGGTTGGGGTGCAAGCCCCAACATCGCTGGTACCAGCCGATGCGCCAGTATCGCGCTCGACGGTGTTACAGCACTGTTATTGCGTCATGCGCCGGAGCATTTTACGAAGCCGTCATGGGCGGAAGCGGGACGGGTTGAGGCGTGCGGCAGCTTGTGTGATGTCGACGGGCATGGTGATGCTTGGGTTTGCATCCCAATCTACGCGGAGCGATGCGTTCAGCGCGTCTTGAGCACGTCGCCCGGCTGGAACTCCCAGGTGCGCGTGATGTAGAGGATGTCCACCTTCTCCTTGCTGTCCGGTGGCAACGGCGGGAACGGCGCGCATAGTTTCACGATCGCGATCGCCGCTTTGTCGATGACGCTGTAGCCTGAGCTTTTCGTAACGTCGATGTCATGGATGCTGCCATCCCGATTCAGGCCCACGGTGAGAATCACATCGCCGTGCAGTTGCTGGTCGCGGGCTTGCTGTGGGTAATTCAGATTGCCCACGCGCTCGATGCGATCCACCCAGCCGCGCATGTAGGCGGCATAGGCGTATTCCTTGGTGCTGGCGGAGATGAATTTCTTGTGCGGCCGCTTCGCATAGGCCTGCGATTGCTGGCGCAATTCCGCGGCGAGCTGCGCGGCTTGTTGTTCGATGCGGGCTTCATCCGCGGTGGTGTCCGGTGTATCCCGTGCGTTCTTGGCAGTGTCGCTGTTGACGCTGAAGCTGGCTTGCCCAGTGGTGGTGAGCATGCGTTGATCAGTGGCTTGCTGCGGCGAGGGCGTCGCGGCCTGCACCGGCTGCACGGCCGTGCCCTGGCTGGGCATCGGCAGCAGGCCGGAGAAGGGCTGTGAAGGGCGTTGCGATTTGTCGCTTTCGCCACCGCCCTTGTTGTTGGCCTGGGCGAGAAAATCAGCCTTGTCCGGCGCCTCGCTGTTGGCGACGTTCACCAGCGTCACGTCGAGTGTGGGCAGGGCCGGACGCGTCACCACATAGCTGACGCCGATGCCGAACAGCAGCAGGCCGTGAACCAGCAGCGAAAAAACAAAAGTGGCCCCGATCTTGTTATCGCCGGGGCGGCGGGCTACAGCATTCACGCGGACCTGGTCTCGAGAGCGTCAAATAGCAATCCGGCGATATTAAGCCCGAACTGCTTGTCCAGTTCGCGCGCGCAGGTCGGCGATGTGACGTTGATCTCGGTCAGGTAGTCGCCGATCACGTCCAGACCCACGAAGCGCAGGCCGCGGCGGCGCAATTCCGGACCGATCTCGGCCGCGATCCAGCGATCGCGGTCGGAAAGCGGCACGCCTTCGCCGCGTCCGCCGGCGGCAAGGTTGCCGCGGAATTCGTCGCCCTGCGGGATGCGCGCCAGTGCGTAGGGTATCGGTTCACCGTCAATCATCAGGATGCGCTTGTCGCCCGCACTGATCTGCGGAATGAATTTCTGCGCCATGGCGAAGTGGCGGCCATGGCCGTGCGAGTCGCCGACGAGCAGGGTTTCCAGCATCGAGTTGAGATTCTTGTCACCCGACTGCACACGGAAGATGCCACGTCCGCCCATGCCATCCAGCGGCTTGAGCACGGCGTCGCCGTGCTCAGCCACGAAGCGGCGCAGCTCGGCCGGATCGCGTGCCACCAGGGTCGGTGCCATGCACTGCGGGAAGTGCATGGCGAACACTTTCTCGTTGCAGTCACGCAGTGCGCGCGGATCGTTCACCACCTGCACGCCATCGCGTTGGGCCACGTCCATGACCAGGGTGTCGTAGACGAACTGGGCATCGACCGGCGGATCCTTGCGCAACAGCACGGTGCCTATTTCGCGCAGATCGGTCCAGCGCGCTTCGCCAAGGGTGTACCAGCCGGCAGGGTCATCCTTCACACTCAATGGGCGCAATCGCGCCCACGGTGCGCCATCACGCAAGGCCAGGTCGCCTTGTTCCATGTAGTGCAGCCGGTGGCCGCGGCGCTGGGCTTCCAAAAGCAGGGCGAAGGTGGTGTCCTTGGCAATCTTGATGCTGCCGATGGGATCCATCAGCACAGCGACCGAACGGGGCATGGCGGTTCCGGTAGCGGGTGGGGCGTGCATGTTCGCCGAGGTGATTGGGAGGCCACAAGGGTGGTGTGCGCGAAACCCGGCCGGGCAGGGACACTCTCTTGTCAGGAAGGTATCTCTATAGGTCTTTCTTCACATTTGTGTTCGCGATTTTGGTGATAAACGCCCCCGCCACAACGTTTTTTCCTTGACGGAAGACCGCCCAGGCAGTAAACAGCAACGACGGAGTGCCCGACAAAGATCGGGCGCCCAAAAAGCGTTTCAGCAGGAATTTTTTATCAGCGTTCGGCGGGCGGCCGTTTGCCGCGTGCGGGATGACATACCTGAGCCTGGGGCAGGCAGCAGGGGGGTTAAGTGAACTTGAACGTAGCTACGAACGGCCTGGCTGGTCTGAAGGTCATGGTCATTGACGACTCAAAGACCATCCGCCGCACGGCGGAAACCTTGCTCAAGAAAGAAGGATGCGAGGTGCTTACCGCCGTCGACGGCTTCGAGGCGTTGGCTAAGATTTCCGACCAGAAACCGGCCATCATTTTCGTGGACATCATGATGCCGCGGCTGGATGGCTATCAGACGTGCGCGCTGATCAAGAACAATCCGCAATTCCGTTCGACGCCGGTGATCATGCTGAGCTCGAAGGACGGTTTGTTCGACAAAGCGCGTGGCCGCATTGTCGGCGCGGAGCAATACCTCACCAAGCCGTTCACACGCGATGAACTGCTTGGTGCCATCCACCGTCATGTCGCCAGCACGGTTTAAAGGTTGTGAAGAAGAGCTCTGAAGGGGGAGCTGTGGCCAACATCCTCATCATCGACGATTCGCCCACGGACGTGCGCGTGTTTTCCACCATGCTCGAACGGGCAGGGCATCGCGTCGACTCCTGCAACAATGCGGAGGACGGCATCGAGCGCGTGCGCGCCACACGGCCGGATCTCGTCATCATGGACGTCATCATGCCGGGCATGAACGGTTTCCAGGCGACGCGCACGCTCACGCGCGACCCGGCCACCGCCAGCGTGCCGATCGTGATCATCACCACCAAGTCGATGGAAACCGACCGTGTGTGGGGCATGCGGCAGGGCGCCAAGGCCTTCATCACCAAACCGGTGAATGAGAAGGACCTGCTGGCATGCATCAACGAACTGCTGCCGAAGGCTGCCTGAAATGACGGTAGCAGTCGCCCAGTCGCCCTTCGAGATCCTGGCCCGCTACGAACGGCTTTCACTGGCGCACGCGTCCGGTACGCAGGAGCGTTTCGAAGCGCCCGGTCTGTGGCGTGGCATCGGTTATCGCGCCGGCGGCTACCTGTTTGTAAGCGCCATCGAAGAGATCAACGAGTTGTTGGCCGTGCCCACGCTTACCCCCGTGCCCGGTACCAAGCCGTGGCTGCTGGGCGTGGCGAACGTGCGCGGCAACCTGATGCCGGTGGTGGACATGGCGCGCTTCCTGTTCAGCGAGCGCACGCTGCATTCCGAGCGCGCACGCCTCTTGGTGGTGCGCCAGGGTGCCGGCAGCGTGGCGCTACTGGTCGATGAAGTATTCGGACAGCGCACGGTGGACGCGGAACAACGCCGCGATGCCGAGCGCGAAGACGATCCACGCCTGACGCGTTTCGTCGACGATCGCGTGGAAGTGGACGGACAGCGCCTGGCGCTGTTCAGCATGGGCAAGTTGGTTCGTGCACCCGATTTTCGCCAGGCAGCTGCCTGATGAAGCGGTTGTTGTCGGCACGGGTTGCGCCCGGAGCGGGGCGAGAGCTTCGGAAATTCTTGACTGGCACGCGTTGGCGTGCCGGTGCAGTAGACGGATGAGGTGAAGATCATGAGCACTACAGGGGGCGTCGGCAAGGAAAGGGGATACACCATCCTCATCGTATTGCTGGTGGTTTCGATCGGCTTCGCGGCGATCGACTTCGTATTACTCAACCTCAAGAACGGCGAAGACCGCCAGGCGATTGCGTTGACCACGCAGATCCAGGTGTTGTCGCAGCAGACGGCCAAGTACGCGCTGGAAGCTTCCGGCGGTAACCCCGATTCGTTCGCTGAGCTGGAGAACGCGCGCGACGCGATCGATTCGGCCACACAGCGCCTGGTCAACGGCGACACCAAGACCGGCATGAAGCCCTATGCCGACCAGAACGCCACGCCCACCGGCCGTTCCGTCAGCAAGCTGGCCGATGCGTGGAAACAGCTCGACGGCGATATCGGCAAGATCCTTTCCAACAAGGCGGTCGTGCTCGATTCGACGCAGCGCGCGGACGATCTGTCCAAGCAGTTGCCGCTGCTCAACTCCAACATGGAGCAGGTGGTCAACATCCTGCAGCAGCGCAAGGGCAGCAGCGCGGACGAAATGCTTGGCGCTTCGCGTCAGATGTTGCTGGCCGACCGTATCATCCGCCGCGTGCAGGAAGTGCTGCAGGGTGGTGAATCGGCACAGGCCTCCGCTGACGGCCTGTCGCGCGACGCGCAGAGCTACGGCGAAGTGCTCAAGGGCTTGCTGCAAGGCAACCAGAGCATGGGCGTGCAGCAGCTGGGCGATGCGAACGGTCGCAAGATTCTTTCGCAGATGCAGGGCGACTGGGACAAGCTGAGCGATCCAGTCTCCAAGCTCGTGGCCGCGGCCAGCAACCTCGCCGTGGTGAAGAGCGCCGGCAACCAGGCTTCGCTGGATTCGCAGAACGTGCTGCTGCGCGCGAACGACCTTGCCGAACAGATTGGCCAGCTTCCCGTGCGTCGTTTGTTCCCGAACGTGGGCTGGGGCGTGGTCGGTGCGCTTGGCGCCGTGGCCTTCGCCGTCTTGCTGGTGTTCCAACTGGTGACCGACCAGCGTCGCCGCTTCCGCGAGAGTACCGAACTCAACCAGCGTAACCAGGAGGCCATCATGCGCCTGCTGGACGAAATGGGTTCGCTCGCCGAAGGTGACCTGACCGTAAAGACCACCGTGTCCGAAGACATCACGGGTGCGATCGCCGACTCGGTGAACTACGCTATCGACGAGTTGCGCACCCTGGTGACGACGATTAACGAAACCTCCGAGCAGGTGTCGTCTTCGGCGCAGGAAACGCAGACTACCGCACGCCATCTGGCCGACGCCGCGAAAGCGCAGGCGCACCGCATCAGCACGGCGACCACCGCGATCAACCAGATCGCGACGTCGATGGACGATGTGTCGAAGAATTCCGCCGAATCGGCCGACGTGGCCGAGCGCTCGGTGCAAATCGCTTCCCGCGGTGCCGAGGTGGTGCGCGAGACGATTTCCGGCATGGACTCGATCCGCGACCAGATCCAGGAAACGTCCAAGCGTATTAAGCGACTGGGTGAATCCTCGCAGGAAATCGGCTCCATCGTGGAACTGATTAACGACATTGCCGAACAGACCAACATCCTCGCCTTGAACGCGGCTATCCAAGCAGCCTCGGCGGGTGAAGCGGGCCGCGGTTTCGCGGTGGTGGCGGACGAAGTGCAGCGCCTCGCGGAACGCTCCGCGAGCGCCACGAAGCGAATTGAAACGCTGGTGCAGACGATTCAGTCCGACACCAACGAAGCGGTGAACTCGATGGAACAGACCACCGCCGAAGTGGTGGCAGGTGCCCGCAAGGCCGAGGACGCCGGCAGCGCACTGGGCGACATCGAGCGCGTATCGCACGACTTGTCCGCACTGATTCAAAACATCTCCGCCGCTGCGCGTCAGCAGTCGATCGCCGCGACGGATATTTCCCAATCCATGAATGCGATTCAGGAAATCACCTCGCAGACGTCGCAAGGCGCAAGCCAAACGGCCGAATCGATTGGCTACCTGGCGCAACTGGCAAGCGACCTGCGCCGCTCGGTGGCGCACTTCAAGCTGCCGGGCTGACCGGTGTTACTGGACCTGCTGTTATTAGGCCGGGTGTTATTAGGCATCTACAAGAGGGCAACCTCGACGGTTGTGTCAAAGCGCCAAGAGCGCAGCCGCTGAGGGGGGCGCATGAGACTTCAAGACCACATCGATTTCACCACGCTCCAGTGGGTCAAGCCTGAGCTTGACGAGACGCTTGCGCTCGCGCGACAGGCGCTTGAGTCCTACGTGGACAATCCCGGCGAGCGCCAGGTCATGCGCAACTGCGCCGAGAACCTGCATCAGGTGCAAGGCACCTTGCGCATGGTCGAGCTGTATGGCGCCGCGATGGTCGCCGAGGAGATGGAGACACTCGCCATCTCGCTGCTCGAAGACCACGTACGCAACCGCGAAGACGCTTATGCCGCGCTGATGCGCGGCCTGATGCAGCTGCCCGATTATCTGGAACGCCTTTCCAGCGGTCACCGCGACGTACCGGTGGTGCTGCTGCCGCTATTGAACGAACTGCGCGCCAGCCGTGAGCAGGAAGCGCTGAGCGAAGCGGCTCTGTTCGCGCCTAATCTGGATACCCCGCTGCCGCCGCAGGCACCGGTGGCCGCTGCGGCTGTCGACGTGCAGCGCCGCAAGACCGAAATCAACGAATTGCGCCTGCGCTTCCAGCAGCAATTGCTGGCCTGGTTCCGCGGCCAAGGTGGCTCGCAGCAACTCGCCGGCATGCGCAACACGCTTGCTGCCATCGGCGCTCGCTGTAGCACCGTGCCGGGGCGTCGCCTGTGGTGGATCACCTCCGGTGTGCTGGAAGGCCTCGATCAGGGCATGCTCAAGAGCTACGCCGCCGACGTGCGGCAGCTGATCGGCAAGGTCGATCGCAGCATCCGCCAACTGATCGAGCAGGGCGAAGACGCCATGCAGGGCGGTGACTCCGACGATCTGGCGCGCAAGCTGCTGTACATCGTGGCGCAGTCCAAGCAACGCAGCCAACAGATGGCGCTGCTGGCGCAGACATACAACCTCGACAACCTGATGCCCGATGCCACCGAGCTGGAACATGCTCGCGGGTCGATGGCCGGGCATAACCGCGCCTTGCTCGACTCCGTGGCGCGCGCGCTGAAGGACGATCTGCTGCGCGTGAAGGAAGCGCTGGATCTGTTCCTGCGCCAGAACGATGCCGATCCGGCGCAACTCGGTGCGCAAGCCGAAGTGCTGGAACGCGTCGGCGATACGCTCGGGATGCTCGCGCTGAACGTGCCGCGCCGCGTGGTGAACGAACAGCGTCGAGTGCTGGAAGAAGTCGCCAATCGCATGCGCAGTCCCGATGAGGAATCGCTGCTCGACGTGGCCGGCGCATTGCTCTATGTGGAAGCGTCGCTGGACGATCACATCGAAAGCCTTGGCGCGGACAACGTGCACGAGGAAGAACAAAAGGTCTCGATGCTGCCGCGCAGCGAGGCGCGGCACATTCTTGCCACGCTGATGAACGAGGCCGTGGGCAACACCGGCAAGGTGAAGAACGGCATCGTCGCGTTCGTCGAATCCGGCTGGCAGCACGAACAGCTCGATGGTTTGCCGGCGATGATGGACGAAGTGGCCGGCGCCATGCGCATGCTGTCTTCGCCGCGCTCGGCGGAGATCGCCGAAGGCGTGGGCCGCTTCATCGGCAACGAGCTGTGCATCGACAAGCGCATTCCCAGCAGTGCGCAGATGGATCAGCTGGCCGACGCGATCGCCGCATTGGAGTATTACCTCGAAGCTGCGCGTGAACATCGCGGTGGGCTCGAACATGTCCTGGACGTCGCCGAGCACAGCCTGGGTGGATTGGGCTACTGGCCTCCGCCGGAGGCCAAGGAAGCACCGGAAAGCGCGCCGGAGATACACGCACCGGCAGCTGCGCCGGTGGAGGCCGTCTCTGCGCCAGTACCCGCATCCGCACCCGCTCTCAACGAGTCGGTCACGGTCGCGCACGGCGAAGACGCCACAGCGCTCTTCGTCGGCAGCAGCGAAACGCCTGTACCGGCTGCGCACGACGTCACCGGTCTGCACTTGGTCGAAACCGAACCGCACGCGTACACGCATGCGGCTGAGGAAAGTAGCGACTGGGTCGAGATCGAAGAGGAAATCGAGGAACAGGTTTCGGGCGTCGATCCGCTGGCCTTCACGGCCGGCTTCCAGGCCAGCACCGAAGGCATCGACGACGACATCCGCGACATCTTCCTGGAGGAAATGCAGGAAGAGATCAGCAACCTGCGCCATGCGCAGCAGACCTGGATGACGGATCCGGCGCAGCTGTCCGAGCTCACGTCGATCCGCCGTTCGTTCCACACGCTGAAGGGTTCGGGCCGCCTGGTCGGCGCCGCCGTGCTGGGCGAATTCGCCTGGCGCGTGGAGAACATGCTCAATCGCGTGCTGGACGGCAGCATCCAGGCGCACAGCGGCGTACAGGCGCTGGTCGGTCACGCCATCGAGGCACTGCCCCAGCTGTATTCCATGCTGAAGGAAGGCACCGTGCCGACCGTGCCGCTCAGCGCGATCATGCAGGCTGCCGATCATCTCTCCGCCGGCGAGCAGGCCGATGTGGCGCAGTTCCTCACCACGGGCACGCAGACTGTGCGGCATGTGGTACGCCGCCGCGTGCCACGCGTAGCGACCGATGCGATTCCGACCGCTACGCACACCGATCACTCGGTTGCTGCTGCACAGCCGATCGAGGAGCCGGTCATTCCCGCCGTCATGGCGATGGAAGCGCCGGTGCTGCCGCCGGTCGACCCGGTGCTGTTGGAAATCCTGCGCAGCGAAGTGGCGCAGTACCTCCAAACCATCCGCAATGCAGTGACTTTCGCCAAGGGCGAACTGCCGGTCGAAGACGGTCTGTTGCGCGCCGTGCACACCCTGCATGGCGCCATCGCGATGGTCGACATTCCGCTGCTGATCCAGCTGCTGTCGCCGTTGGAAAGCCTGCTCAAGCGCTTGCGCGCAGCCGGTCAGCCGCTCTCGCTCGAAGGCTTGAGCCTGCTGCGCCAGAGTGCCGACGTCGTCGATGAAGTCATGGCCCAGTTCGACACGCCACATCCGCAGTTGCCGGATGCGACCGCGCTGATCACGCGCCTCACCGAGCTGCGCGATCACCAACCCGAACCGCAGATGGCGCACGTGGTGTTCGAGCCGCACGCCGTCGAGCCGGTGTCGTTCGAGCCGGTGCGCGTGGCCGAGCCGGTCGAACCCGAAGAACAAGCGCACATTGCGGCCGAAGAGCCAACGGTTGAAACGCCGGTCGAGACGACTGCGGAACCGTTTGTCGAATCGCCCGCCATCGCGGGAGAGGACTACACCGCCGAGTTGCTCGATGCGCTCGCCGCGGAAGGTCCTGGCGAAGCTGAGCCCGAGCCCGTGCTGCAGCATCTCGAGCCCGAACCCAGCGCGCAGGACGCAGATTTCGCGGAACTTCTCGCCAGCCTCGAAGCGCTCGACACCGGTCACCACGCTGTTAGCGAGGAAGCGGCCGAAGAACCAGCCGCGATCGAACATCATCTCGACTTTGGTTTCGAAGCGGCGAACGAGCCGGTGGAAGAACCGGCGCACGAAGAACCCGTGCATGCGTTCGTCAGCGAGACCATGCTCGAAGAACCGACTGTGGCCGAGCCGGAAGCGGCTGCGCCAGAAGTGGCTCAACCTGAAGTGGTCGAGCCCGAAGTTGTCGATCATCAGGCTATCGAGCATCAAGCCGTCGAGCATGAGATCGAGCAGCCGGTGGAAGAGCCGGTCGTACAGGCGCCGCATCACGAAGAACCTGTTGTCGCTGAAGCACCGCAACAGGAAACGATCGAACGTCAGCCGGCAGAACGCGTGCCGGCCGGCGAGCTGATGAGCTTCAACCACATCGACCCGGATTTGCTGGAAATCTTCAGCGAAGAAGCGCGCGAGATTCTCGACGACGCCGACGGCACGCTCGCGAAATGGCATGCCGAGCCGACCGATGTTTCACACATGGCCGGACTCCTGCGTGCGCTGCACACCCTCAAGGGTGGCGCGCGCATCGCCGGTGTCACACCGGTGGGCGATCTTAGCCACGCGCTGGAAAGCTTGCTCGAACATTCGCATGGCATCGACCCGCAGAAGACCGGTTCGCTGATCGGCACGCTTGAAGCTGCGTTCGACGAAATGCATGGCCTCGTGCAGCGCGTATCGCAAGGCAAGGCCATTGCCTATCCGCATGCCATGATCGCGCGCCTGACGGGCGGTGACGTGCACGAGACGCAGGCGCATGAAGCGTCAGCACTCGTTGCCGAAGAAGCCCCCGTTGCCGAAGCGCCCGCTCCTGCGCCCGTTGCAGCAGCGCCGGCTCCGGAAGTCAGCGCGTTGGAACTGCCTTCGCTGCTGCCCGCGGAAAACGACGCGCAGGCCGAAGAAGCAGGCCGCACCGCGCAGGAACAGATTCGCGTACGTGCGGAACTGCTGGACAGCCTGGTAAATCACGCGGGCGAAGTAGCGATCTACCGTTCGCGTCTGGAGCAGCAGGTTTCGGCCTACCGCTTCAACCTGGTCGAACTTGAACAGACCGTATCGCGTCTGCGCAGCCAGCTGCGCATGCTCGAAATCGAAACCGAAGCGCAGATCATCGCGCGCTTCCAGCGCGAGCATCGCGAAGCGGGCATGGCGGTGTTCGATCCGCTGGAACTGGACCGCTTCTCGCAGCTGCAGCAGTACTCACGTGCGCTGGCCGAATCGGTGTCGGACTTGGTGTCGATCCAGAGCATGCTGGACGATCTCACCCGTCAGGCCGAAACGCTGCTGATCCAGCAGTCCCGCGTAAGTTCGGAACTGCAGGAAGGTCTGTTGCGCACGCGCATGCTGCCGTTCGACACCATGGTGCCGAACCTGCGCCGCACGCTGCGTCAGGCCGCGCAAGAAGAAGGCAAGAGCGCGCAGCTGTACGTGGAAGGCGCGCACGGTGAAATGGACCGCAACCTGCTCGACCGCATCAAGGCGCCGTTCGAGCACATGCTGCGCAACGCCGTGGCGCACGGTATCGAAACGCCGGAAGCGCGCCGCGCGTCCGGCAAGTCGGAAGAGGGCGCAGTGCGCATCCGCGTGGCGCGCGAAGCCACCGAGGTGGTGATCCGCGTCAGCGACGACGGCCGCGGCCTGGACCGCGAGGCGATTCGCAAGCGTGCGATCGAGCGTGGGCTGATTCGCGCTGATACACGCTTGTTCGACGACCAGTTGCTCTCGCTGATCACCCTGACCGGTTTCTCCACCGCCAGCACCGTCACCCAGCTCGCCGGCCGCGGCGTGGGCATGGACGTGGTGGCCAGCGAGATCAAGGCAATGGGCGGTTCGCTCGCGATCGAGTCGCGTCAGGGCGAAGGCACCACCTTTGTGCTGCGACTGCCGTTCACCCTCGCGGTGACGCAGGCGATCCTGGTGCGCATCGGCGAATCCACTTTCGCCATCCCGATGACCTCGGTACAGGGTGTTGCACGCATCAGTCCAGATGAGCTGTCACAGCGTCTGGTGGAAGAAAATCCGCAGTTCGATTACAACGGCGAGGATTACGCCATCCACGACCTGGCCGGCCTGCTTGGCCTGACCCCAGGCATGGGCGATGAAGAACAGCTGCCGTTGCTGCTGACTCGTTCGGGTGAACTGCGTGCCGCCATCCGCGTCGACGCCGTGATCGGTTCGCGCGAAATCGTGGTGAAGTCGGTCGGCCCGCAAGTGAGCTCGGTGCCCGGCATCCTCGGTGCGACCATCATGGGCGATGGCTCGGTGCTGGTGATTCTCGACCTCGCGCCGCTGGTGCGTCATGGCCTGGCCCGTCGCGAACAGCGCCTGGCCGAAGGCGTGCATTACGCCACCGTCGCGCCGGTGATCGAAGAAGAACGCTTGCGCCCGCTGGTGATGGTGGTCGACGACTCGATCACCATGCGCAAGGTCACCGGCCGCGTGCTCGAACGCCACGAATACGAAGTGGAAACCGCGAAGGACGGCCTCGACGCGTTGGAAAAACTGCACGAACGCGTGCCGAATCTGATGCTGCTCGACATCGAAATGCCGCGCATGGACGGCTACGAACTGGCGACGCAGATGAAGGCCGATCCGCGCCTGCGCCACGTGCCGATCATCATGATCACCTCGCGTACCGGCGAAAAGCATCGCCAGCGCGCCTTCGACATCGGTGTGGAACGTTATCTCGGCAAGCCGTATCAAGAAGCCGAGTTGCTGGCTCAAATCAGCGAAGTACTGGAGCAACACGCGCAGGAGCCGGTGAATGAGCAATAACGCTGTTGCGGTAGCGCTGCTGTTCGATGACGTGGAGTTGGGAAGTCATCTGCGCACCGCACTTTCCGAGCACGGTGCTCGGATTGCGCACGAAGGTCCGGTCAGCAGCTTCGACGTAGTGAAACTGCGGCAAGCCGGCGTGAACGTGCTGGTGGTGAATCTGGACGACTCGGTGGACGACGCCGCGCTTGACCTGATCTATGAGCTGGTCGCTGCCGGCGACATTCCCGTCGTCTTCAACGATGCGCAGGCCAGTCGTGGCCTGGACGGCTGGGATCGTGCGCGGTGGGCGCGCCATCTGGCCGCTAAAACGCTCAAGAGCGACACCATTGATCCGCCGCGCCCAGAGCATGCGCGTGCGGTGGAAGTACCCGTGACGCCGGTGATGCCTGCTGCGGTGGAACCACAGCCCGAGCCACTGGCTGCCGCCGCTGCACTGCCCGTTGTAGAACCGCTGCTCGAACCGGAGCCCGAACTGGAACCACTGCCTGAGCCGGTGGCGGAAGTTCCCGCGGCGCACGAACCCATCGTAGACACATCGCTGGTGCACGAGGAAGTTGCTGCCGCGCCGGCCTCGTCCGAAACACTGGCGGCTGAATTGGAAGCGCTGCTGGCGTCCGACGAAGCGCCGCACGAGCCGGAAAACGAATTCGGTTCGCTGAAATTCAAGGCGGAAGAGGATTTGCAGCCGCTGCACGACGGCGATTTCAGTTGGCATGACGACGCCGTGCCTGTTGCGCACGATGACATTCCGACCTCGCTTGCGTTCGCGCCCGCAGCCGTACCGGAACCGGCTCGGATGGAAGCGCCGACGTTCAACATCAATCACGATGACATTCCGACGTCGCCTGGATTCGCTCCTGCGCCGGTACCTGAACCGGAGCCGGCGCGTATGCAGGCCCCAGCGTTCAACATCAACCTGGATCACCTCTCGCTCGCTTCGCTTGACGAGGAGTTCACCCCGCCGGTGATCGAAAAGGCGACGCTTGCCCAACAGACACCCTCGCCTGTCGCACCGGAATGGGGCTTCATGGCGGAGGATGATCATGCGGCGACGCCACCCGCGGGCGATAAGGCGTTCGGTATCGAGAAAGTCAGCGCGTCGGACTATCTGGCACCCGATGTCGAGTTTCTGGAACACGAGTCGCCGGTCGAGCCGGGTATGAGCCTGGAACTGGTGTCGATGGAAGAAGCTATCGCGCCCCAGGACGAATACGTGCCAGTCGAGTCGCATCTGCAGGAGCTGGATTCCGCGTTCGCGAACTTGCTCGTACTCGGTGCAGCGCGTGACAGCGATGCATCGTTGGCGACTTTCCTCGGCGCACTGCCGGGCAATCTGAAAATGCCGATCCTGCTCACCCAGCATCACAGCCGGGATGCATTGGAACCGTTGATTGCATCACTGACCACACGTTGCAGCTTGCCGATCAAGGTTGCCGCTACGGGTATGCGCGCGCGCAATGGCGAAGTCGTGGTGGTGCCGCGTGGGCAGCAGGTGCGCATCACTCGCGACGGTCGCGTGGAACTCAGTGCCGCGAACGATGACGTCAGTGGCATGCTGCCCTCCATCGACAGCAGCTTCACGATGGCGGCGAACGTATTTGGGCGTGACGCACTGGCGATCGTGTTCGCCGGCCAAGCCACCGATGCCGTGGCTGGCGCACAAGCCATCCATGATCGTGGCGGGCAGGTGTGGGTGGAAGCGGCCTTCAGCGATCACTACACAGACATGGTCAACGGCGTGATGGCCGAACGCCTGGCCAGCTTTTCCGGTTCGCCGCAGGAATTGGCGGTGCGGCTGGTGGAGGACTTCCGATGAGTGAACAGCCGTTACCCCGCGAAATCCGCTGCGTGCTGGTACCAGTAGGCAATCTGCGCCTGCTGCTGCCGAATGCGACCGTGGCCGAAGTGATCACCTTCGCCACCCCCGAACCCGTTGCCGGCGCCCCTGAGTGGTTGCTCGGCCGCATTGCTTGGCGTGGTTGGCGCGTGCCGCTGGTGTCATTCACCAAGCTGGCCAATGCCGAGGAAGGCGACACCGAACTCAGCGTGCGTGTGGCTGTGCTCAAGGCGCTTGGCGACAATCCCGACGTGCCGTTCGTTGCGGTGGTCACGCAAGGTTTCCCGCGCCTGACCACACTCAACGCCGAGCTGATCATTCCCACGCATGATGGCAAGCCATTGCCGCGCGGCGTGAAAGCGCAGGTGCTGGTGCGCGATGACATTGCAGTGATTCCGGATCTCGAAGGTATCGAGATCGAGGTGACCGAGTTGCTGCGTCAGGCGAGCTGATTTCTACTGCCTAGATCATGCAGGTTGGGTTAGCGCAACGTAACCCAACAATTTCAGGCCATTGTTGTTGGGTTACGCTGGGCTAACCCAACCTACAAATCCCCGTGCAACGCTTGCAACGCAGCCAGCGCGGCCAATCCCGCAGTTTCTGTGCGCAAAATGCGCGGCCCTAGTTGCAGCCCTCGAAAGCCAGCTTCGCGCAGTGCCGCAACATCGCGCTCGCCTAAGCCGCCTTCGGGTCCCACCACCAGCAAGCCACCTGACTCGCTGAAGCGCACTTCACGCGCTCGCTGAGTACCCTCGGGCAGCAACGCCAGACGCTGGGCGCCATCATTGGCAAGACCTTCCAGCCAGGTTTGCAGTGGTTGCGCAGGCATCACTTCGGGGAGGCGTACGCGACCGCTTTGCTCGCACGCACTGGCAGCCACCGCGCGCCAATGCTGTAGGCGTTTTTCCGCGCGGGCGGGATCGAGCTTTACTTCGGAGCGTTCGGTAAACAAGGGCACGATGCGCGCAACACCCAGTTCAGTGGCTTTCTGCACGATCAGATCCATCTTCTCGCCACGCGCAACACCTTGCGCCAACGTAAGTTGCAGCGGTGATTCATTCGCAACTTCTTCGCAGCCGTCGATGTGGACGACTACATCGCGCTTGCCGACGCTCACGATCGTGGTTACGTAGTCGTAGCCATCGCCGTTGAAAACGGTTAGTGCGTCCCCCGCATTCATGCGCAGCACGCGCGCCACGTGCTCCGCGGCTTGCACAGGCAAGCTCAGTGTGGCGGCAGGCGTCAGCGGCTGGTCGACGTGGATGCGGATGGTGCGCATAAGCTTCGATCAATGGCAGGTTGTCCAGCATAGCGCTAGGCGCATCGTTGTTCAGCCATCTGAACGCGTTCCAGTAAAATAGGCCTTGCGATGAACCTAAGCTGGTATCAGCATGGTCTTACCTACGTAGCTCGCTCTTTTCCCCCATTTGCGAGCAGGAGGTTTGCCATGTTCAAACGGGTTATTTGCGCAGCTCTGGCGGCTGGTATGGTGACCGTGGCATTCGCTGCACCGCAAAGCGCGCCTCAAGCGGATCAGCAAGCGTCCGCACCGGCCAAGACCGTGCCGCGCTCGCCGCTCAAACCGGGCGATCGTAATTGCATCCGTGATACCGGCAGCCTGATCAAGGCCAAGCCGGGTGAATGCTTGCCGGTCGCGGGCCGTTCGTATAGCAAGCAGGATATCGATGCCACTGGCGAAACCCAGCTTGGGCCAGCGCTGGAGAGACTGGATCCGGCCGTTACGATTCGCGGCGGCGGTGGTCATTAGCTGCTGCACCCTTCCTTCTTCCTTTGGGAGAAGGTGCCCGAAGGGCGGATGAGGGTTCGGGCGAAGCGTGATCTAGACTTTTCACGCAAGTCTTGGTTTTTGCGCGTTGATCGCACCCTCACCCCAACCCCTCTCCCGAAGATGGAGAGGGGCATTTGCATCAGGCTACGACCGCACGCGCAATCCCTGCGCTAGCTACATCCACGAGATGATCAATCTCGTCTTCGCTCACCACGTAGGGCGGCATGAAGTAGATGATGTTGCCCAACGGCCGCAGCAACGCGCCGTGTTCCAGTCCATGCAAATAGACGCGCAAGCCGCGCCGTTCCTCCGAAGGAAACGCGCGTCGCGTTGCCTTGTCAGCCACCAACTCCACCGCAGCGATCATGCCGTGCTGACGTACGTCAGCCACGTTTGGATGCTCGCGTAGTGGTGCCAGTCGCTTGGCAAGATGCGCAGTTAGCGTCCGGTTATGTTCCAGCACCGGTTCGTCGCGAAAGATGTTCAAGGTTTCCAGCGCAGCTCGGCATGCAAGCGGATTGCCGGTGTAGCTGTGCGAGTGCAGAAACGCTTTGCCTGCACTGTATTCGGCGTAGAAGGCGTCATACATGCGCTGCGTGGTGAGCACGGCGGAGAGCGGCAGGGTGCCGCCAGTCAGCCCCTTGGACAGGCACATGAAATCCGGCGCAATAGCGGCCTGTTCGCACGCGAACATCGTGCCGGTGCGACCGAAACCCACGGCGATTTCATCAGCGATGAGGTGCACGTGATACTGATCGCACAACGCACGCAGGCCGCTGAGATAACTCGGGTGATACATGCGCATGCCGCCAGCGCATTGCACCAATGGCTCCACGATTACTGCGCAGGCTTCTTGCGCGTGGCGCTCCAGCAGCTCGCGCATGGTTTCCAACCGGCGCGCGGCGATTTGTTCGGGCGATTCGCCCGGTTCACCTTCGTATATATCGGGTGAGGGCGCGAGTATCGGAGTAAGCAGCAAGGGCGCATAGGTCTTGCGGTACAGCGCTACGTCGCTGACCGACAAGGCACCAAGCGTTTCGCCGTGATAACTGCCGGTGAGCGCAATGAATCGCGTCTTTTCACCATGTCCCTGGTTGAGCCAATAGTGGAAGCTCATTTTCAGCGCCACTTCGATGGCCGCCGAACCGTTGTCGGCGAAGAAGACCTTCTCCAAACCTTGCGGCGTGATGTCCACCAGCCGCTCGGCCAATTCGATCGCGACCGGATGCGTAAAACCGGCAAAAATCACGTGCTCCAGCGTGCGGGCCTGTTCGGCCAGCGCCGCGGCGATACGCGGAT
The DNA here is from genome assembly GCF_030160295.1 of Dyella acidisoli. Taxonomy (GTDB): domain Bacteria; phylum Pseudomonadota; class Gammaproteobacteria; order Xanthomonadales; family Rhodanobacteraceae; genus Dyella_B; species Dyella_B acidisoli. The sequence goes on along the minus strand of NZ_BSOB01000046.1, from coordinate 448,051 downwards.
TGGCATGGCCGAACAGATTGGTCCACCAGGAGCTGATGCCATCCAGATAGCGGCGCCCGTCCGCGTCGATCAGCCACGCGCCTTCACCTCGCACAATCGGCACCATCGGTACGTATTCGTGATCGTGCATCTGGGTGCAGGGGTGCCAGATGTGGCGGAGATCGCGCTGGGCGAGGGCGGCGTTGGCGTCGAGTTGATGATTCATGTGGCTATGATCGGGGTAGCCGCGATAGGGCTCAAGCATTGACGGAAGGCTGATGAAGCGTTGGTTGTCGATTTTTCTGGTAGGTGTGCTTGCTGTAGGTGCGCTGATATGGTTCGTTCCGGCAAGCTGGGCCTTGCCCTTGTTGCAGTCGCAGCTGCGTGGCGTGCACTTGGAGGGAGTCAGCGGAACGCTGTGGCAGGGCCGGGCTGAGCAAGTGTCGATTGCGAATGGTCCGCCGCTCGGTAGCCTCGATTGGACGCTTTCTCATCGCGCCCTGCTCGGCGATATCCACGTAGGCGTGGACCTCCATCAGCCGCAGCTGCAGCTGAAGGCCCAGATACATCGTCCTTCCTCGACACAGATGGACGTGCGTGACCTCACTCTGCATATGAATATGGCGATGCTCGGCACGCAACCGTGGCTGCACGGAGCGCCGCAAGGCCTGCTTGATGTGCAGATGCCGCAGGCACAGTTACAGGGCATTTGGCCGATGCAGCTCGATGCTACCGGCAACTGGTGGCAGGCTTCAGTCCGCACCGCGCAAGGCGAAGTTCCTTTGGGCACGATGATGCTGGCAGTCACCGGCCAGTCGGGCGCCATCCAGGGCACGCTCAACGACAATGGCAGCGGCCCGGTACAGACGTCCGGACGGCTATCTCTCAGCCCTTTGGGCTGGGATTTGCAAATTCGCCTTATTCCCCGCAACGATGATCCCGCTGTGCTGAGCTGGCTACGCAGCCTGGGCACACCTGCAGCGGACGGCACGCTCGAACTCCGCTATCGTGGTGGTTTGGCACAACTGAGTCCTGCGGCAAGGCAATGATGAACGAACAGCGATGGGGCGCGGCGCTGAAAGCCGCGCGCGAAGCGGCGGACGCAGCCGCCGAGGTGATTAGGCATTACTGGCGTCGTGGCGTCGATGTGGAGATCAAATCCGACGCTACGCCGGTGACGATCGCCGACCGCGAAGCCGAGCAGGCGATTCGCGCCATCCTTGCGCCGGCACTGCCAGGTGCGGCGATCTACGGTGAGGAGTTCGGCCTCGACAACGACAGCGCGGAATGGCTCTGGTTGGTCGATCCACTGGATGGCACCAAAAGCTTCGTGCGCCGCACGCCGTTTTTCTCCACTCAAATCGCGCTGATGTATCGGGGGGAACTGGTGCTGGGTTTATCGAGTGCACCGGTCTATGGCGAAACCATGTGGGCTCATGCAGGCGGCGGCACGTGGTTCAACGGCGAGCGCGTGCACGTGGCGGCAACGACTGAAATGGCGCAGGCGTCCATCTCCACCGGCAACGTCAAGACGCTTACGGGCGATGCGCGATGGCAGGCATTGGGCCAGATGATTCGCGACAGCAACCGCATCCGCGGTTATGGCGATTTCTGCCATTACCACCTGCTTGCGCGCGGAGGGCTGGATCTGGTGATCGAGTCCGATGTGAATATTCTCGACGTGGCTGCGCTGGCAGTGATCGTGCGCGAGGCGGGTGGCGTATTCACTGATCTGGAAGGCAAGTCGCTGAATCTGGAAACCCGCAGTGTGTTGGCCGGTACGCCGGCGATTCATGCGCAGGCGCTCAATCGTTTCAGTCGATAGCCGAGCTGCCCAAGACATTGCGCAAGGTTGCCCCTCACCCCAGCCCTCTCCCCCGGCGGGGAGAGGGAGCAAAAGCCAGTTACAATCCCTTCCCATGCCGCCTCGCTACCCCGTCATCCACGCCACGCGCGACACCACCACCAGCAGCTTCCTGCATGTGGAGCAGGTGGATCTGGAATTCTCCAACGGCCAGCACCGTACCTATGAGCGGCTCAAAGGGCGGGGCCTGGGCGCGGTCATCATCGTGCCCATGCTGGACGATGAAACCGTGCTGCTGGTCCGCGAATACGGCGTCGGCGTGGACCGTTACGAACTGGGCCTGCCCAAAGGTCGGCTCGACCAGGACGAAACGGTGGAGCAGGGCGCGGATCGCGAGCTGAAGGAAGAAGTCGGCTACGGCGCGCGCAAGCTCAAGATCCTGCACAACCTCTCGTTGTCGCCGTCGTACATGACGCACATGGCGCACGTGGTGCTGGCACAAGATCTTTACCCCGAACGACTGCAGGGCGACGAACCCGAGCCGCTTGAAGTCGTGCCGTGGAAACTCGCCGAATTGCACACCCTGGTCTCACGGGACGATGTCACCGAAGGCCGCTCCATCGCCGCGCTGTTCCTTGCGCGCGAATACCTTGCCGGACGTTTGCACATCTAGTGAGCATCATGCCCGATCATCCTCTGCTGCTCGAAGTCGGCACGCTGGCGCGACTTGCCGGCGACGCCATCATGGTCGTCTATCGCGAAGATTTCGACGTCGAGATGAAAAGCGATCGGTCGCCGCTCACGGCAGCTGACCTGGCCGCGCAAAAAGTCATCGCTTCCGGCTTGGCGCAGCTTGATCCCGTGTTGCCGGTAGTTTCGGAAGAAGCGAGCCAGTTGCCGTGGGAACAACGTCGCGAATGGTCGCGGTACTGGCTGGTCGATCCCCTCGACGGCACGCGCGAATTCGTCAAGCGCAACGGTGAATTCACTGTCAACATCGCTTTGATCGAGAACGGCGATCCCGTGCTGGGCGTGGTGCTGGCACCGGTCACGGGAGAACTGTTTGTCGCCGCGCGCGGACATGGCGCATGGTGGCAAGTGCAACGCGATGCCGAGTGGGAACGTATTTCCACGCGCACGCTGGCCAATCCACCGGTTGCCGCGGGCAGCCGCTCGCATGGTGGTTCGTCGGAAGCGACGCTGCGCCGTCTGCTGGGTGAGGATTACCAACTGCATGCGCTTGGCTCCTCGCTGAAGTTTTGCCTGATTGCCCGTGGCTCAGCGGATGTGTACTTGCGCCGTGGCCCGACCAGCGAATGGGATACCGCCGCTGCACAATGCGTGCTGGAAGAAGCCGGTGGTGCAGTGCTCGATCTCTCCGGCAAACCGCTGCATTACAACCGCGGGGAATCGTTGATCAATCCAGAATTCCTCGCCGTGGGCGATGCCGGCATCGATTGGCCCGCGCGCCTGCGCGAAGCGGGATTGCCGTGAATCTATCGATTCCATCGCCCCGGCAACGGCAATGAGAGATATCGATGAAGGTTGAAAAACGCCAAAGCCTCGCCGACCTGCTCGCCATCATGGCGCGCCTACGCGATCCGGAACGCGGTTGTCCGTGGGATGTGCAGCAGGATTTCAGCACCATAGCGCCCTATACCGTCGAGGAAGCCTACGAAGTCGCCGATGCCATCGATCGCAAGGACTGGCACGACCTGCGCGATGAACTGGGTGATTTGCTGTTGCAGGTGGTGTTTCACTCGCAGATGGCGAAAGAGCAAGGGCTATTCGATTTCGACGATGTAGCGCACACCATCAGCGAGAAAATGCTGCGTCGACATCCACACGTGTTCGGCGACGTCACTTACGCGGACGTGGAAGAGCAGAAGCGCGCCTGGGATGAGATCAAAGCCAGCGAGCGCGCTGCGAAAGGCGCGCACAGCGACGACAGTGTGCTCGCCGGTGTTTCACCCGGCCAGCCGGAATGGCAGCGCGCACTGAAGTTGCAGCAGCGTGCGGCGACGGTCGGCTTCGACTGGCCCGATCATCGCCCGGTCATCGGCAAGCTGCATGAAGAGCTATCCGAAGTTGACGCCGAGTTCGAAGCCGGCGCCGATCCCGCTCGACTGGAAGATGAGATCGGCGACGTGCTGTTCGTGGCGGTCAATCTGGCGCGTCACGCCAAGGTCGATTTCGCGCGCGCGTTGAAGCACGCCAATGCCAAGTTCGAGCGCCGTTTTCGGCGCATGGAGCAGCTGGCGGCAGGAGCGGGCAAGACACTTGAGTCGATGGAGCTGATGGAGCAGGAAGCGCTTTGGCAGCGGGCGAAGGCAGAAGAGCGGTAATCTTCATCTATCTGCCCGTTTCAACCTTTTTCACACTTCAAGCATCTGAAGCATTCGAACACCTCCGGAGCTTTCGTATGCGTTACCTACTTGCCCTGCTGGCCTTGCTTCCCCTCACCGCTGCCGCCTCGGAATGTCGCTACAGTGCCCCCCGCACTCTGCACGACGACCTGGCCGGCATCCGTCGTGTCCAGATCGAATTGCATAGTCAGGACTTGCACCTGGTAGGCACCGGCAACGCCAGTGGCTTGCAAGTCAATGGCCGTGCCTGCGCTTCTTCGCAGTCCGAGCTGGATAACCTCCAAGTCACCTCGCGGCGCGAAGGCGATCAGCTCATCATCGACATCGGCGCACATAACACATTCAATGTCCGTGTCTTTGGTGTTTCTTACGCCTATCTGGACCTGCAGGCGCAACTGCCTGCCAACATGCCCGTCAGTATCAATACCGGCTCGGGCGACGCCTACGTGAGTGGGCTGGCGCAGCTCGACGCGCAGACCGGCTCGGGCGATCTGCATGTCGATCATGTCGCTGGCGAAGTCTCCGTGACGACGGGTTCTGGCGATGTTGAACTTTCCGACGTGGGCAGCGTGCGTGCCGATTCGGTGGGCTCGGGCGATCTGAAAGCGCGCAATGTCCGCAACGGCGTCAATATTGGCAACGTTGGTTCCGGCGACGTCACCCTGGAGCATGTGGGAGGCAGCGTCCACGTGGACACCATCGGTTCCGGCGATGTAACGGCCAAGGACGTGCGCGGCGATTTGGTTGTGGCCGCCAAGGGCAGCGGTGACGTGACGCACAGTGAGATTGGCGGCAAGGTGAGTGTGCCGAACGACAACGATTGATCGTCATTCGCTGCCGCTTCAGCTCTCAGGCAAGCAAGCGCATCACGACATAAACCACCGCTGCGCAAACCAGCAAAAACGGAATCGACACTTCATGAAACAGCCGCATGCCATGCGGCTGTTTTGCCAAGCGGAGTGCGATCAGGTTCGCCAGCGAGCCGATTACCACGCCAAAGCCGCCTACGTTTACCGCCACGGCCAACGCCATCGCATCCGGCGAGCGATCAAGCAGCAACACCGTGGCCGGCACATTGCTGATCAGCTGTGAGCTCACGATGCCGCCTAGATAAAGGGCCAGTGGCTGGGTGAAGTCGATCTTGCCGAGTGCATGGCCCACGATCGGCAGCGCGGCGAAATGGCCAAGCCCCAGGAAGATCGCGGCGAAGGTCGCCATCAGCCACCCATCGATGCACCGAAGCGTGCGCCAGGAAAATGAGGCGAAGGGAATCACCAACAGCAGCGCACCAAGCGGTGCATAGCCGCGTTCCATCATCAGTACCATCATGGCGAGTGCGACCAGGGACAGCACTGCCAGCGATACCGAAATTGGGTGCCCATCGAGCTTGTCGGCCTGCAGTTCCACACGTTCTTTTGGTAGCCAGAACCAGGTGAGCACGGCGACCATCACGAACATCACTGCGGACGCGGGCAGCAGGCTGCCGACGAATTGCAGGAAAGGAATCTGCGCATGCTGCCAAATCAGCAGATTCTGCGGATTGCCGATCGGACTGAGCGTGGAGCCGGCGTTGACGGCCAGCGCTTCCAGCACCGCCAAGCGCAGGATCGGCAAATTGGACATGCCGCCGATCGCCACCGTCAGCGGCACCACCAGGAACAGGCTCACATCGTTGGTGAGCACCATCGACAACACCGCCGTCATGCTCACCAGCACCAGGCCCACGCCGCGCAGCGAATGCATGCGTGCCACCAGCATGCCCGCCAAGCGTTGCACCAGCCCGCTGTCGCGAATGCCTTGAATCGCGATCATCAGCCCCAGCAAGCCGCACAAGGTGGGTACTTGCAGCCAACGTTGGTAGCGCGCCCACGGTTGCGGATCGACAAAGGCCAGCAGCACGGTAAGCGCAGTGAACAACAGCAGCAGCCATTCGTGCTTGAGACGGTCGAGCCAGGTGTGGGTGGTAGATGTCTGCGAGGTCATCGTCGATATGCGCGATATTCCTGTTCCCTCTCCCCTCCGGGGAGAGGGTTAGGGTGAGGGGACAATCTTGCGGTGCAAGTAAATCGAAGCGTGGCTTTTATGGAGCCTGAGGCAAGCCTTGACTCCTCACCCCAGCCCTCTCCCCGGGAGGGAGAGGGAGAAAAACTGCCTCACCACTCCGTCAGCCCTTCCAGTTCATACAACTTCTTCCAGCTTGGTCGCGCACGCACGTTATCGGCCAATCGTTTCAGCGCCGACCATTCGGTCGCCGGGCGCGGCATGTTGCGCGACCAACGCATCAGCATGGTGAGCATCAAATCCACGCCGGAGAAATCGGTGCCGAGCATGTAGGGACCATGCGCAGAGAGATGCGCTTCAAGGCGATCCCAGATTCCCTCGATCTTGTGTTGCACGGCGGCGCGGATATCCGGCGGCGATTCCTGATGGCCGAGTTCCTGCGGATAGAACCAGAACCGATACGTCGACATCAGCGCGTTGCTGAGGAATACCGTCCATTGCAACCACGTCTCGCGTTCGGGCGTCCCCACTGGTGGGATCAACTTCGCTTCCGGATGACGCTCGGCCAGGATGATCAGCAGTGCTCCCGACTCGTACACCGCTCGGCCATCGATTAGCAGCGTCGGTACCTTGGCGCCAGGATTGAGCTTCAGATACTCGGCGTCGTATTGCGCTTTGTTGTCGATGTCCACCAGCTTCAGCTGATAGGGTGCGCCGATTTCCAGCAAGGCGAGATGGACGACCATGCTGGCGGTGCCGGGGGAATAGTAGAGCGTGTACATGTGCGGTCCTTGTCGGGAAGGAAGGCGCATCGTACCGCATGCATTTATTCCCTCTCCCCTTCGGGGAGAGGGTTAGGTTGAGGGGACAATCTTGCGTATCAGTCACTTCATGGCGAGGTTGGCCCCTCACCCCAGCCCTCTCCCCCGAAGGGGAGAGGGGGCATAACGCATCATTCCGCGCGCAACAAACGCATCGGCGGCGTATGCGTGACTTTCCGCGTGCCGGCTAGACCAAGCAGCATCACCACGATCGCCGCAGCGAGTGCCGACAGCAGAAGCGGCACCGGTTGCGGCATGAAATCCTTGATGTGGAATACGCTGCGTCCCAGCCACCACCCACCGACCATCGAGCCGCATGCGGCGGTAATGCCGGCAATCAAGCCGAGCAGGGCAAATTCGCATGCCGCGGCGATACGCAGCAAACCGCGGCGTGCACCCAACGTGCGCAGCAAGGCTGCTTCGTGTCGACGTTCCTGCCCGCTGGTGGCCAGCGCTGCCGCCAGCACCAGCGCGCCGGCCAGCAAGCTGAAACCCAGCACCCAACGCACAGCACCTGTTACGCGTTGCACGATATCGCGCACGCGATCGAGCAGTGCATCCACATCCACCAGGCTCAAGTTGGAGTAGTTGCGGGAAACCGCAGCCAGGGCTTCGGTATGGCCGCGCGGCAAATAGAAACTGGCCAGCCAGGTATGCGGCAGCGTGTTTGCGTGCGTCGGATCCATCAGCAGGAAGAAGTTCACGCGGAAAGATGTCCAATCCACATGCCGGAAACTGGTGATTTTGGCGTCGATCTGACCCTCGCCTACATCGAAGCGCATGATGTCGCCGAGTTTCAGCGCATACATGTCGCGCCACATCGTATCCACCGACACCTCGGCCTGTGCTGGCTGCGGCGCAAACCATTGGCCAGCGACCACTGTGTTGGATGGAGGCAGATCGTTCGCCCACGACAGGCGCAACTGGCGATCGCTCCACTCTTTCGCGCGTTCGTCCTTGAATGTCAGGGTGTCGATTGGATGGCCGTTGATGGCAGTGAGCTTGCCGACTGCCAGCGGCATCATGTTGAGCTGATTGGCGTCGAGGCTTGCGAGTGCCTTGTTGAAACCGTCGCGCTGATCGTCCTGCAGGTTGAGCACGAACCAGTTCGGCGTATCGGTGGGCAATTCCTTGCGCCAGCCATCGAGCAATGCAGGCGCTACTACAGCGAGCAGCAGAAGCGCGGTAAGGCCCATGCTCAGTGCAGTCGCCTGCACGATGCTCAAGCCACGGCGACGCGCCAGCGCCGCCATGCCCAGCCGCAGCGCTGGATGTCCACCGGGTGCAATGCGTCGCACCGTCCACAGCAGCAACGCCGCCAGCAGGGCGGCGAACAGCGCAACGCCCAGCAAACTCACCGCGAGGATGCCAGCAAGTTTGGCGGAGCCGCTGAGATTCCAGATCAGCGCCAACGCCACCACGGCAGGAATGAGATACAGCACATCGAAGCGTCGGATACGCCGCGCCATGCTGGCGCGAAACACCGCCACCGGCGGCACATCGGCAAGCCGCACCAGTGGCGGCAAGGCAAAGCCGATCAGTACGGCGATGCCCATGCCGGCCGCGGCGAAGGCGGGCAGTATCGGCAATACCGTCGGCACACCCGAGAACAACTGGCTGGCAAACATCCACGCACCTTGCGCCAGAAGCAATGCCAGCAGCACGCCGAGCAAAGCAGCTGGCAATGCGAGACCACCCATCGTGCCGAGCAACAAGCCAAACACTCGCGCACGTGATGTGCCGAGCGCGCGCAACAACGACACTTCACTGGTTTTGCGGCGCGCGTAGCGCTGCGATGCCAGTGCGATGGCTACACCAGAGAGCAATGCAGAGAGCAGCGCCGTCAGCCGCAAGAACGAGCCGGCGCGATCGAATGCGCTGCGCATGCGTTCCTGCGTCTGTTCCGGCGTGATCAATTCGCCACCTTGCGGCAGCGTGGTGGATTGCGCCCACGCGCGCCAACTTTGCACGGCAGCGGGCTCGCCCGCCAACAGCACGTTATGTCGCGCGCGACTGCCAACGCTTAACAGACCCGCCTGCTGCGCATCGCCCAGGTTCATCAGCGCGCGAGGCGCCATGGCCACCAGTTCGCCGCCGTCCGGTTGTTGCAGCAATTCGCCGGCAATGCGCAGATCGCGGCCACCCAACTGCACGCTATTACCGACATGACGATCCAATGCCACGAGCGCACGGTGATCGAGATAGACCGTTCCAGCTGCAGGTCCATGACTGACGACTTGCCGCCCATTCGTATCAGCGATCAGCAACGTGCCGCGTAGCGGATAGCCCGAGTCGGTAGCAAGCACGTCCAGCAGCTGACTCTGCTGCTGCGCGAAGGCGACGCTGGGAAAGCTGGCGGTCTGGGTGACCGCCAAGCCGCGCTGGCTTCCGGCCACGGCAAATTTGCCTGGGATGTTCTGCGGTGCCGAAACACCTACATCACCACCGATAAGTTCGGCGGCGCTGGCAAGCACGCCGCGTTCCATGCGCGTGGCAAGCGTGGCCACGACACCGAGCGCCACCACCGCTAGCACCAACGACGCCGCGAGCGTGCGCAGTTCCGGCAGATGCCATTCGCGCCGCAGGCTGCGCAAGGCTAGCAACAGAATTCTCATGATAGCGACTCTAAGTGACCTTCCTGCAGTTCCGCGCGCCGCATGCATCGTTCCGCCAATTGCATATCGTGCGTGACAAGTATCAAGGTCGTGTGATGATCGCGATTTAGCGCGAACAACAGATCGCACACATGTCGTCCGGTGCGTCGATCCAGATTGCCCGTAGGCTCATCCGCGAAAAGTACGCGTGGTCCATGCACGAAGGCGCGCGCGATGGCCACGCGCTGTTGCTCGCCGCCGGAAAGTTGCGCGGGATAGTGCTTGCGCCGCGTGCCGAGCTCGACCGCATCCAGCGCAGCACGTGCGCGTTCACGTGCATCAGCATGGCCTTCCAATTCCAGTGGCAGCATGACGTTCTGTTCGGCGGTCAAAGCTGGCAGCAGATGGAACGACTGGAACACGAAGCCGACCAGGCGCCGACGTAAGTCTGCGCGCGCTTCTTCATCGAGCTGCTCCAGCGCATGGCCGTCCAGATGGATGCTGCCGCTGGTGGGTGTGTCCAGTCCGGCGAGCAGGCCGAGCAGGGTGGTTTTGCCAGAGCCGGAAGCGCCGACGATGGCGAAGCTTTCGCCCGCGCTCACCTGCATGGCTACGTTGTTGAGGATATCCAGCCTTCCCTCGGGACCGTTCACCGACTTGCTAACATCGCGAACTTCGAGAACATGCTTTTCAAGCCCCGATCTTTCAACTACCGGACGAGAACCACCACTCATGCGTCGTTTCCTATATCTGTTCGTGCTGTTGTTCGGTATCGGGGTGGTGCAGGCGGCGTCTACGCCGAACGTTTCCGCGAAAAATTTGCTCGTGCTGGGCGATTCGCTATCCGCCGCGCACAACATTCCGGTAGAAGCAGGCTGGGTGCATCTGCTGGAAGTACGTCTCAAACAGATGGAGCCGGGCTGGACGGTGATCAATGCCAGCATCAGCGGCGAAACGTCGGTGAGCGGGCGCAACCGGCTGCCAGCGCTGCTGGCGCAATACCACCCGCGTGTAGTGGTGATCGAGCTGGGCGCCAACGATGGATTGCGCGGTCTGCCGTTGACGGATTTGCGCACTCATCTGGCCGCGATGATCGATGCGGCCCAGCACGCAGGCGCCAAAGTGCTGCTGCTCGGTATCGAAATGCCGGTGAATTACGGGCCGCAATACCGCGACGGCTTGCGTGCGGTCTATGCCGATCTCGCCCGGGAAAAGCACGCCGCGCTGGTACCGTTTCTGCTGGATGGCGTGGCTTTGAATCCGGCATTGATGCAGGAGGATGGTCTGCATCCGGTGGCGGCCGGAGAGCCGATGGTGTTGGACAACGTATGGCCGACGCTCAAGCCGCTGCTGTAAGAGCCTGTTCCATAAGCTCAAATAGCTCCCTGAACAAACCGCAACGGGATCATCACCACATATTCGTCGAAAGAATTTCACATCGGTCTTACTACCCCGAACGTTAGTCTTCACAAATGTGAAGACCGTAACGGCGACGAGGCGAATCATGAGTTCACGTGACGAGCATGCAGGGCTGATCCTGCTAGTGGAAGACAACCGTCAGATCGCGGAAATGGTGGGCGAGTTTCTGGAGCGCCGAGGCTATTCCGTTGATTTTGCTCAAGATGGTGTGAGCGGTTTACATCTGGCGGTGTCCAATAGTTACGACGTGGTGGTGCTGGATTTGATGCTTCCGGGCATCGACGGCCTGGACGTATGTCGCAAGCTGCGCGGAGACGCCAAGAAATCCACCCCCGTGCTGATGCTGACGGCGCGCGACACTCTGGAAGACAAACTGATCGGCCTGGAAGCCGGCGCCGACGACTACCTGGTGAAGCCTTTCGAGGTACGCGAACTGGAGGCGCGCCTGCGCGCCCTGATCCGCCGTGACCGCCGCCAGGTATCCAGCGAAGTGCTGACCGTGGGCGACATGACCCTGGACACCGCCACCCTGCGCCTGACCCGGGCTGGGCAGGAGCTGACCGTTTCCCCGATTGGCCTGAAGCTGCTGGCGATCCTGATGCGCGAATCGCCGCGCGTGGTAAGCCGGCGCGATATCGAGCGGGAAATTTGGGGCGATACCTTGCCCGACTCCGACACCCTGCGTTCGCATCTCTACAACTTGCGCCGGGTGATCGACAAACCGTTCGATCGGGCTTTGCTACACACCATTCATTCGGCCGGTTATCGCTTGGCCGATCTGGAGACTGAGGCGACCGCTCCCATCAGTCATATTGCGTAACCACCCGATACTTGCATGTCGACAATGGGTGCCCCGATGCCGCGCGACGAGCCCGCGCGCGGCGGCTTTCAACGCCGGTTGCTGCTGATTTTCGGCATGCAACTCGTGGCGGTGGTGGTGGCGTGCCTGATGGGTTACTACAACGTGGCGCCGGCGGCCGCGGTGCTGCTGCTGATCGTGATCGTGAGCGCACTGACCTGGCTTGCTACGGAGCGCGCTTGGCGGCAAGTCAGCACGTTGGCGCAATGGGTGGGTAACTGGAAAGAAGGGCAGCCCGATCTGGATGCCATCCAGCCCGAGCGCCTGCGTCAAACGGATAGCGACATCGCTACCTTGGCGCGCGGTTTCCACACCTTCGCCAGCCGCATCGCCGGTTACAACGAACGCGAGCGCAACTTCACCCGCGACGCCAGCCACGAACTGCGCAGCCCGCTCACGGTGATCAAGATGTCCACCGATATGCTGTCGGACGAAGCGGGCCTGAGCGATTTCGGCAAACGTTCCGTGCAGCGCATTCGTCGCGCCACGCGGGAAATGGAAGCGCTGGTGGAGGCCTTGCTGATCTTGGCGCGCGAAGCCGACAACGGCCAGGGCGAGCAGGATTTCGTGGTGAACGACATATTGCGCGACGAACTCGCCAACGCGCGCGAGATGCTGCACGGCCATCCGATCGAACTGCAGTTGGAAGAGCCGGCTTCATTCGCACTGCATGGCTCGCCGCGCGTATTCGCGGTGCTTTGCTGGCAACTGATTCGACATGCCAGCCAATACACCGGACAGGGCATCGTGCAGGTCACGGTGACGCCCGGTATGGTGAGCGTAAGCGCCATCGCGGGTAGTGAGCAGGAACATCCGCCCGCTCCCGGACAGCGAGGCTTTGAATACGCCATCGCGCAACGCATCAGCGAGCGTTTTGCGTGGCCGCTGAGTCTGCATGTGCAGGGCGGCAATCGCTATGTGGCGGAGATCCGGTTTCCGAAACCGTTGCCGGTTTCTGCGTAGCGTCAAACTCGTGCTTGCCGCAAATGGCTCCCTCCCCCACGTGAAGTAGGGGAGGGAGTAAAGCGCGTCAACGCAGTGACGCACTCACCTCGAACGTGCACCCCGTCTTCGCCTTCACCTCGTCCACCGTCACACCTTCCTGCAGTTCGATCAGCGTCAGCCCCTTGCCCTTCGCCACTTCGAACACGCACAGATCGGTGATGATCAGATCCACCACCTGCTGGCCGGTGAGTGGCAGATCGCACTGCATCTTGATCTTCGGCGAACCGTCTTTCGCGGTGTGTTCCATCAGCACCACGACACGTTTGACACCGCTGACCAGATCCATCGCACCACCCGGCCCCTTCACCATCTTGCCCGGCACCATCCAGTTGGCGAGATCGCCGGTGCAGGACACTTCCAGGCCGCCGAGAATCGACAGGTCGATATGCCCGCCGCGAATCATCGCGAACGATTCGGCGCTGGAGAAATAGCTCGAGCCAGGCAGGGCAGTGATGGTCTGCTTACCAGCATTGATCAAATCAGGATCAACGTGGGCGTCGTCCGGGAACGGGCCGATGCCGAGCAGGCCGTTCTCCGATTGCAGCGTTACATCCATGCCCGGCGGAATGAAGTTGGCCACCAGCGTGGGAATGCCGATGCCCAGGTTCACGTAGAAGCCGTCGCGCAATTCCTTCGCTGCGCGCTGTGCCATGGCCATACGAATCGGGCTTTCCTTGCCGGTGTTGGCGCCGGCAACGGTGCGGAACTCGATGCGCTTTTCGTAGTGTTCGCCCTTGATGATGCGGTCGACATAGATGCCCGGCACGTGGATCTGATCCGGCTCCAATTCACCCACTTCCACCAGTTCTTCCACTTCGGCCACGCACACCTTGCCGCAGGTGGCGATCATCGGATTGAAGTTGCGCGCTGTCTTGCGGAATACGAGGTTGCCCAGTTTGTCGGCTTTCCACGCCTTCACGATCGACACGTCGGCATGGATCGCCTCTTCCAGCACGTATTCCTTATCGCCGAAGCGCTTGGTTTCCTTACCCTCGGCCAGCTTGGTGCCGAACGCCGTACGTGTATAGAACCCCGGAATGCCAGCACCCCCAGCGCGCAGCTTTTCCGCCAACGTGCCTTGCGGCACCAGGTGCAATTCCAACTCGCCGGCCAGTACCTGGCGCTCAAATTCCTTGTTCTCTCCTACATAGGACGCATAGACGCGCTTGACCTGGCGTGTTTTCAACAGCGGACCCATGCCGAAATCATCCACGCCAGCGTTATTGCCGACGATGGTCAAACCTTTTGTACCGGCGGCGAGCAGGGCGCCGATCAGGTTCTCGGGAATGCCGCAAAGACCAAAGCCGCCTGCAGCAATGGTCATGCCATCAAACAGCAGACCGTCGAGAGCCTTGGTTGCGCTTGCATAAACCTTTTCCATGAGGATGCCTTTCTTGCGGGGGGAATTAGCTCCCTAGGATACGACGGATCGACGACGGGACATGTTGTACGAAGGTCGAAAGATGCGGCTTTGAGTGTCATCAATGTGCCATACGGCTGAGCACGTCATGACGGCTGGCTATACTCGGCCCATACCGCGAGAGGTGCGACGTGAAGCCGTTTTGTCTGTCTGTTGCGCTTACTGCCTTGGGAATCGCCGCCATGACGCATGCCACCACGCCAGTACTGGTGATCCACGGTGGCGCCGGCGTGATCAAGCGCGACATGAGTCCAGCCAAGGAAAAGGCGGTGCGCGCTGCGATGGCCAAGGCACTACAAGATGGCTATGCCCAGCTCAGGGCCGGCAAGTCTGCGATGGATGCAGTGACGACGGCCATCGTCGCCCTGGAGGACGATTCCGAGTTTAATGCCGGCAAAGGTTCGGTGTTCACGCATGACGGCAAGAATGAGATGGACGCCGCGGTGATGGATGGCGAGAGCTTGCGCGCGGGTTCGGTGGCGGGCTTGCACCGGGTGAAGAATCCCATTCTGTTGGCACGTGCGGTCATGGACCATTCGCCGCATGTCATGCTGGTTGGCGAAGGCGCGGAAGCGTTTGCGAAGGAGCAGGGCGTCGCGCTGGTCGATCCTTCCTACTTTCGTACCGAGGAACGCTGGCAGCAGCTACAGAAAGCATTGAAGGAAGACAGCGAAAAGAAGCCGCACAACGACCCAGCGCGTGCGAGTGCAGATATAACCAAGCATTTCGGCACCGTCGGCGCGGTAGCGCTCGATAGCCAGGGTCGCCTTGCTGCGGGCACGTCCACCGGTGGTATGACCGACAAGCGCTGGGGGCGCATAGGTGATTCGCCAATCATCGGCGCCGGCACTTATGCGAATGCGCAGTGCGCCGTATCAGGCACCGGTTGGGGTGAGTTCTACATGCGCACCGTGGCGGCGCACGAAATCTGCATGAAGGTGTCGATGCTGGATGAACCGGTACAGCGCGCCGCTGCCGAAGTGATCAACCAGGAAATTCCATCCATGGGCGGCAATGGCGGTGCCATTGCGCTGGATTCGGATGGCAACATCGCGATGCCGTTCAATACCGACGGTATGTTTCGTGGCTGGATCGGTGCGGACGGCGTACCGCATGTGGCGATCTACGACGATGAACCGGATCCGTCGAATCATCAGCCGTCGCCAGCGGAGCCATCTTCGACGGAGTAAGGCCTGGCGCAGCGGCGCAATGACGGAAGTGTTGTCCACCTTCCCGATGTGCAATGCTCTTGCGCCCTCATCAAAGCGGTTATGCGCGTGGCGTACAGGACAGGATGGATATCTCGCACTCTTGATTCGTGGCTGATGCCCGTCCTGATTGGCGTGGTGGCCTGTCTGCTCATCACAGGCAGTGCGATGCTGGCCCCCGGCAACGTCAACTGGCTTACGCACGGTGACCTCGCGCAGAGCTATCTAGGCTGGGCGTTTTACCGCCATGCCCCATGGGGTTGGCCGCCCGGAGCCAATTCGCTTTATGGCGCAGGGCTGCATACCTCGGTTTACTACTCCGATTCCATTCCGTTGCTGGCGATGTTGCTCAAGCCATGGGCATCGTGGCTGCCTGAGCCGTTCCAATACTTTGGTCTGTGGGTTCTAGCCTGCTTCGTACTGCAAGCATGGTTTGCATGGCGCCTGCTCGGCTTGGCGACGCAGAACCCGGTGGTGAAAGCGTTGGGGGTGCCGTTCTTCGTATTCGCACCGCCGATGTTGTTGCGGCTTGGCGGGCATATGGCGCTGGTTGGCCATTGGATCGTGCTTGCCGCGGTCTATCTTTGCCTTCGCCCCGATCGCAGGCGCCAAGCGCTCTATTGGGGGTTGTTGCTGGCTGTGGCGATAACGGTGCATGCCTATCTCTTCGCCATGGCTGGGGCGATCTGGCTGGCAGATGTGGTGCAGCGTTTTCGTGTATCTGGGCCAGACGCGGCAAACGCGCGCATCAAAACGCTTTTGTCCGAGCTGCTTTCTGTTGTCGCTGTTGCTGTATTCGCCGCCTGGATAGCCGGATTGTTCATGGTGTCAGGCCACGGCGCGCAGGCCGAAGGTTTCGGCTATTACAAGATGAACGTGCTGGCGCCTTTCAATGGAGCTGGCTGGTCGCATCTAGGATTGAATTTTCCCGAGGCTACAGGCGAATACGAGGGCTTCAATTATTTCGGCCTGGGCGGCTTGGTGTTGATCCTGTCGGCTGCTGTGATAACGATGGCTCGCCGGCGCGCTTTACGCACTCGACGCATACCTGGCCCGCTCTTATGGATGGCATTGTTGCTGGCGATAGCCGCTGTGACTTGCAATGTCGGCATCGGCAGCCTGCAATGGCATATGCCGTTGCCGGAGAAATGGTGGGCTGCACTTTCCCGCGTGCCGCTGCAATCCACCGGGCGCTTGTTCTGGGCTAGCTACTACGTCGTGCTGGTAGCGTCCTTATTCGTGCTGCTGCAATCGTGTTCCGTGCGCTGGCAAATCGCCGTGTTGTTCGGGGCAATCGTTCTGCAGTGTTTGGATATTGCGCCCGGCTTCGCCAATTTGCATGCAACGTTGGCGGCGCGAGCGCGCAATGATTCGGTGCCGGGTTTGCATGGCGCTTTCTGGGATACGGCAGGGCAGCGCTATACCACGCTTAGAGTCGTGCCGCTTGCGAAGCCTTCTGGCTGGGAGCAACTTGCGTTTTATGCGAACAGCCAGCGCATGGGCTTCGATGCCGTGCAACTGGCGCGTATCGACATGGACAAATTTCATGTGCTCTACAACGATCAGCAAACTGCGCTGTTGAGCGGCAATCTGGACACACGCACACTTTACCTGCTGGATGACCGTGAGCTTGCCGTAGCACGCGCCATACCTGCGTCACGTGCCGCCTTGTTCCAGTTGGATGGCAAGAACGTGCTGGCTCCCGCATGGACTGCGCCGTTGCCGTCTTCAGCTATCGATCTGCGTGCGACGGCGTCAACATCGCCGTTTAATTTGCCGTTTCAGAGTGATTTCACCCAAACGAGCCACGGACGTTTGTTGGTGGCCGAAGGATGGGATGCGACGGGTGAGGGTGTCATGAGCCTTGACGATAGGGCGACCTTGTTCGTTCCGGATGGCTCCGACACACAGCGGCCGTTGAATGTGCAAATCAATCTTCATCGCGCGAACACCGGAAAGTCGATGGCGATGGAGTTGGAAGCGTGGTCTGATGGCAAGCGCGTCGGCAGTTGCCATATGGCGAATGATGGCTGCCGCACGTGGGTGTTCGAGGTGCCAGGCGTCACTGGTGAAGGCTATTTTCGCAAATTGGAATTGCGGCCCGGTACCCCAACGGCAAAGCTGCGTATTGCACTCGACGCGATCAGCGTGCAATAGCGCAGCCTTGGGTCGTTTAACTACCCTGGTTCGGTCGCTCGCGCACTGGGTGTTTGCTCAACTTACGCTGCAGCGTGCGGCGATGCATGCCCAGGCGCCGCGCGGTTTCGGAAATATTGCCGTCGCATTCCGTAAGCACGCGCTGGATGTGTTCCCACTCAAGGCGACGTAGTGCAAGCGGAGCTTCGGGGGCGTCGATGACCTCGTCTTCGCCTTGGGGCACCGTGTCGCCTCCTTCGAGCAACGCTCGTACCACGGCATCGGCGTCGACCGGCTTGGCGAGGTAATCATGCGCGCCGCGCTTGATGGCTTCGACAGCCGTAGCGATGGAGGCGTAGCCGGTCAGCAGCAGGATGCGTAAGTCGGGAACCAACTCGCGCAATTCCGGGATCAGGCGCAAACCATTTTCTTCGCCTAGTTTCAGATCCAGCACGCAATGGCGAGGCTGATGACGTTGCGACAGCGCGCGTGCTTCGTCGGCGTTGCCGGCGGTGATCACTTCGAAACCGCGCGAGGTTAGTGCTCGGGTGAGTACACGTACAAAGGTGGCGTCGTCGTCCACGATCAACAATGGACGCGTGCCGCCGGTGGGGATGGGGTGATTCATGTGCCGCTTCTGCTCGAATTTACCGGACTATTTTGCCGGATAAGCAGGCCTGTGTGCGCGTTTGGATATCTCAAGAACTAGGCAAAGCCACGCAGGCTCATCACAAATGTGCCCTACGCACCCTCGGCGATGGTCGACAAGGGCAGCCGCAGACACATTTCCGCGCCGTTTTCGGTGTTCCTGGTGATCAGTTCGCCAGACAGCCTTTCGGCGGTGGCTTCGGCCAGCGCCAGGCCAATACCAAGGCCGCTCTGCTTGCCGCTCTCGCCAAGCGCCGCGCGAACGCCAGTGGGGGCGAAGCCCGGGCCGCGGTCGCTGACGATCCAATCAAGCCACTCTCCGTCGCGGCGCACTTCGAGCGTGACGCTGTTTGAGTCGCGCAATGCGGAAGCGTCGACCGCGTTATTCAGAAGATTGAGCAAGGCATGGCGCAGGCCCGGCGGTGTGCGAAGCACAAGCTGATCGAGTTGTGGCACCACGCGCAGTTCCAGCTCCGCTTCCGGGCGCAGGAGCTGGAAGCGCTTGAGGCAGCCATGGATGAAAGTCGATAGCGTGATCCGTTCGAACTCCTGCGACAGCTGTGTCTTGCCGAAGGCGACCATCTCACGAAGGATGGTGCGGCAGCGTTCCACTTGGCCTTCCAGCAAGGCCAGGTCTTCGTCCAGCGTCGCATCGGCGGCATGTTCGCGCCGCAGTTCCGGTAACAGCGTACGCATGGTCGAAAGCGGCGTGTTCAGTTCATGCGCTGCGCCGGCAGCTTGTGTAGCGATGGCCATGATGCCTTCGTCGCGCAAGGCACGCTCACGCACGCGCTGCACTTCCTGTTGCTGCTGGCGCACCGCAGTCGCCAGCCTGTTGATGAAGAAGCCAAGCAGTAGGGCAGTAATGCCGAAGTTCACGCCCATGCCTGCTACGTGCAGCGAGAAGCCATGATCGTTGGCCGTCAGCTCATTCATCGGCAATGGCACAAACCAAAGCAACAGCACGAAGTACGCCGCGCCGGCAGCGGCAGCCACGGCGAGAATGGCGCGTACTGACAAGGCTGCGGCACTGAGCGCGATAGGTACTAGCAGCAACGTGACGAATGGATTCCTGGCGCCGCCAGTGAAGTAGAGCAAGTAACTCAGCACCAGTGTGTCCGCGACGATATGACACACCGCCTCCCATTCGCGCACCGGCCAGGGCTGACTGATCCGCCACGCGGCAAACACTGCGAATACGGCGAGCAGGTCGATGCCGAGCAGCAGCGACAGCGTGGGAATGTCGATGTGCATCCACCAGGAGCACACCATTACCGCCATGCTCTGACCGGCGATGGCGCACAGGCGCAGCCACGCAAGCGTGCGTGTCAGCGCAAAAGGTCCGATGGGTTGCTTGAGTTGGTGTTGCGGCATGACCGGCTGAGGTGGCTGTGATCCGCCGATATTACGTCGGATCGCAGGCTAGTCATGGGGTGTTGAATTCCTCGGAGCGCACGGCCGGCAGCGGCTCGTAGTTAGTGGCAGCGTCCGAATGGCTAGCCGAAAGCTTGTTCATCAGCGGCAACACAGCAATAGCGACAAGCGTGCAGCCGATGCCGACGAAACCGAGGACATTGAACAGGTGCGTATAGATGGCTAGCGACTGCACCGGATCTGTGAGGTTGTCCGGGATGTGCGCGATGTTGGCTGCCACGCTGCCGAGGTATTGCGAGATGCCCACCGCCACGTAGTAGGCGCCCATCATGAAACCGCCCATGCGTTCGGGCACGTAGCGCGCGATCATCGCCAAGCCCAGGCCGCTCACCAGCAGCTCGCCCAGCGAATAGAGGCCGTAGCCCCAGATCATCACCCACGAAGAAACCTGGCCGTTGACTGCCCCGTTCGCACCGAAGCCATACATGAAGAAGCCCAGCGCTACTGCTGCAAAGCCCCAGGCAAACTTCGTCGCCACCGACGGATCCTTGCCGAGTTTGCCAAGCGAGTTGTAGATGAAGACCAGCACTGGGCTGAGCAGCACAATCCAGATGGCGTTCAAGTTCTGGTACTGCTCGGGAATCCAATTGAACAGGTGAACGCCAAAGACGTAGAACGACAGATCAACATTGCGCTGCGCGAACAGATTCAGCGACGTCGCCATCTGCGCGTAGAAGATGAAGAAAAAGATCGTCTGTACCGTCAGCACCAGCGCTGCCGTCAAACCGGCGCGCTCGCTGGGGCGGCTGCTGCGAATCAGGTGAATGAAGATGCCGAGGATCACGATACCCGCGCCATATACGCACCACTTGGCGACGGTTTCGCTTTGCAGGATGAAAGCGGAAATGAATACGGTGGCTAGTGCTGCCAGCATCACGCCCATCACTCGTTTGAAATCGATCGCACGATCGTCGCTGGGCGAGCCGATGTGCGACAGCGTGCGCTTCATCAGCGTGTAATTGATCAAGCCAAGCACTAGGCCGATGGAGCAGACGCCGAACGCAGTGTGCCAGCCCAGGTCGTCACCATAGCGTTTGCCGATGTAATCGCGAATCCATGGCGTGGCCGTCATCGAGATCATCGAGCCGATATTCACTGCCATGTAGTAGATGGTGAAGGCGCTATCGATGCGTGTTTCGTCGCCTTCGTAGATTTTGCGTACCAGGTTGCCGGCATTCGGTTTGAAGAAACCATTGCCGACCACGATCACACCGAGCGAGAGATAAGTGATGTAGGCGTTATCGGTGGGTATCCACAGCATCGCGTAACCGATGGCGAGAATGACTGCGCCGAGCAACATGGTGCGCCGCGTGCCGATCAGCTTGTCACCGACCCAGCCGCCGATCGCCGGCGTGGCATAGATAAGCGCCGCCGCGGCACCCCAGACCAGGTTGGCCTTGGTATCCACGAAGCCCAGCTTCTTCATCATGAAGGTGACCATCAGCACCTGCATGCCGTAGAAGCCGAAGCGCTCCCACATTTCGATCAGGAATACGGTGGTAAAGGAGCGGGTCTGCGAAACGGATCGGGTTTGGATGGCCATGGATGCTTCCGGATTACGTGTACTGCAAAGCCAAAATGGGCTTGTTTTTGTGGACCTTGGCGAGGCACATCCGGCGAAGCCTACCTGATTCGCCGTTAGCCGAAAGTTGCACTGCGGCAAGCAAAATCCTGCGGGAAATCGGTGCCTAGGCTGGCTTGTGGCATCATGGCGCGCCCGTTGCCACGTTCAGGGAGAGTCGACCGTTATGCCGAAAAGCGCCGTAATTCCCTTGTCGGTAAGCGTTTTTAACCATGCCCGGTAACGGATTTCGCGGTGATCCGCGTCAGTTGTGGCGTGCTTTTCGATGGTCGATGAGCGGCCTGCGTGCGGGCTGGCGGCACGAGGCGTCGTTTCGGTTGGAAGCTATGCTTACCGTCATCCTTGTCCCTCTCGGACTGTGGGTGGGTAACGGGGCGCTTGAGAAGATCGCCCTGGTATCGCCGGTGATCCTGGTGCTGTCGGTAGAGCTGCTCAATTCGGCGATCGAGGCGGTTGTGGACAAGGTCAGTCCTGAATTTCACGAGCTGGCCGGACGGGCCAAGGACATGGGCTCGGCAGCAGTGTTTCTGCTGTTGGTGCTGGTGGTGTTGTGCTGGGGCCTGATTCTGGGGCCACGCTGGTTTTGATTCGCGCAAGCCTGAGCGGCAATTGCATCCCATCAGGTCAAATGCTGCAATGAATGCCTACGGGAAAGGAGCATTCCAATGAAAACCCTGCGTGTCTTGGTGCTGTTGCTGCTGGTGTCCATGCTTTCGGGTTGTGGCTACAACGCGATCCAGAAACAGGACGAAGTGGTCAAGGCGCAATGGTCCGAAGTGCTCAATCAATATCAGCGCCGTGCCGACCTGGTGCCGAATCTGGTGAATACCGTGAAGGGTTACGCCGCGCACGAGGAAAAGGTTTTTTCCGAAGTGACCGAGGCACGTTCACGCGTAGGCAGCATCCAGGTGACGCCTGAACTGGCCAACGATCCTGAAGCGCTTTCGAAATTCCAGGCCGCCCAAGGCCAACTCACCGGCGCATTGTCGCGACTGATGGCTGTCAGCGAGCGCTATCCCGATTTGAAGGCGAACGGTGTATTCCAGAATCTGCAGGCGCAATTGGAAGGCACTGAGAATCGCATTGCCGTTGCACGCAATCGCTACATCCAGGCGGTGCAGCAATACAACTCGTTGATCCGCACCTTCCCCAACAACCTCACCGCCAAGATGTTCGGCTATCAGGTCAAGCCAAATTTCTCGGTAGAGAACGAGAAGGCGATTTCCACGGCGCCGACGGTGGATTTCGGTACCGGTGCGCCGGCTCCTGCTGCGTCGGCACACTGATATGACCCGGCGCTGGCTGCGCCTTTGGATGACGCTGGCGATAGCCTTGCTATCGCCATGGACTTCGTTGCATGCCGACGATCAGCCGGCAGTGCCCAAGCTGGCGCGGCACGTCACGGATCTCACCGCCACGCTGACACCGCAGCAGATTGATCAGCTCGACGCGCGACTGGCCAATCTGGAAAAACAAAAAGGCGCGCAGCTGGTCGTGCTGATGATCGGCAGCACACAGCCTGATGACATCGAAGATTATTCCCTGCGTGTTTCCGAAGCGAACAAGGTTGGTCGCAAGGGTATCGATGATGGCGTGTTGCTATTCATCGCCAAAAACGATCGTCAGGTACGCATCGAAGTGGGGTATGGCCTGGAAGGTGCAATTCCCGATGCCGCTGCGGCGCGCATTATTCGCGAATACCTCGCGCCGAAGTTTCGCAACAACGATTACTTCGGCGGCATCAGCGATGCGCTCGGTGCGTTGACGTTATTGGTCAATGGCGAGCCGTTGCCGCCGCCCGTGCGCGGTAACGAGGTCGCGCATGGCCAGAATCTGCAAGGCTTTTTCTTTCTGGCGCTTTTTGCGCTGATCGTCATGCGCGGCATATTCGGGCGCGCGCCCGCGCTGGTGCGAGCGCCGCTGGGCGGGCTGGTCATCGGGGCCTTGCTCTGGATGCTGGTATCGATGGGCATTGGCATTCTCGGCGGCGTTCTCGGCGGCCTGTTCATGCTGCTGCCGCGGGGATCGGGTCGATCGATCGGCGGCGGTGGCTGGGGTGGCTTCGGTGGTTGGGGCGGCGGCGGTTTTGGTGGTGGCGGCTTCGGCGGTGGTAGCGGCGGTGGGTTTAGTGGTGGCGGTGGCAGCTTTGGTGGCGGCGGCGCCTCAGGGAGCTGGTGACATGTCTGCACGCGGCCAAAGGATCTTCGCGAATCTGTTCGAGGGCTGGTTCCAACTGCATCGGCGCTTTTCGCCCGAATTGCTGGACGATATGACGGCGGCGATCGCCGATGGCGAGCACACCCATCTTGGCGAAGTGCGTTTTGCGATCGAATCGCGGTTACCGTTGCCAGCGGTGTGGGTTGGGCTGGACGCTGGTACGCGCGCACGGCAGGTGTTCGGTCAACTTGGCGTGTGGGATACCGAGCATAACTGCGGCGTGCTGATCTACGTGCTGATGTCCGAGCATCGCATCGAAATCGTTGCGGACCGCGGTATCGCGCGACGCGTGCAGCCGGCAGAGTGGGTGGCGATCTGCAATGGCATGCGGGAGAACTTTGCAGCCGGGCAGTGGCGTGCAGGTGCCTTGCATGGCATTACTCAAGTGCATGCGTTGCTGGCAAAGCACTTTCCGAGTCATGGCAAGCCACGTCCGGATGAATTGCCGGATCGGCCAGTGTTGCTATGAATGGTCGGCTGATCAGTTGTCCGAAGCGCACTTGGCTACATCCTCCGGCTCAGGTGCTGCCGCCCTGATACGTCCTTCCCTGGCTACGCGCACTACCAAAACACGTGGCGAAGTTTCCCGTGTACAAAATACGAGACTTTGAAAGGTGCCAGCGGAACTGCCATCTGGTTTGAACCAGAAATACTGCTTGCTGCTGCCTAAGATGCGGATTGAGTTTGAGTATTTGCCGCCTGTGTAAAGTGGCTTTCCGTCTACCTCTTGCTTACCGTCAGGATCGCGTCCGATCAACCAGCCGTCTTGCCATTTGTTGTCGCCGTTGCACGTGAGCGCATCGTGGCTGGGACAAAGAATAGTGCGTACCTGTTCATTCACGGCAAGATTGCGCGCATGGTGCAAAGCGGCCATGTAGTCACTTTGGGCTGCGCGTAACTCGTGCCCGATCAGCATCCGGTTAAAGGAAGGGACGGCCATCGCGGTCACCACGGCCAGTACTGCCAGTGCGATCAGCTGTTCGGCGAGACCGAATCCTCTATTTTTGTGCTCAGTGAGACCGTTGGCATGCCATGATTTCATTTAGTTGATGCTAAACCGCGACTTCAGCGGACCAACCCGCCATAGGGTGGGGCTGGCGTCAGACCCTGCTGACAGGTTGTGTCAGCACTCGGCGTTTAAAATCCCCGAAACGCCCGCATGCTGAGCCGCTATGACCGAACGCGACCGTTTCGAACTCGTTTCCAACTACAAGCCCGCCGGTGACCAGCCGAGCGCCATTGCGCGCCTGGTCGAGGGCTTCGAGTCGGGCCTTGCCGGGCAGACGCTGCTCGGCGTGACCGGCTCCGGCAAGACCTTCACCATTGCCAACGTGGTTGCGCAGGTGCAACGACCCACCATCGTGCTGGCGCCGAACAAGACGCTGGCGGCGCAGCTCTACGGCGAATTCAAGGAATTCTTCCCGCACAACGCGGTGGAATACTTCGTCAGCTACTACGACTACTACCAGCCCGAAGCGTACGTGGTCGCATCGGATACCTATATCGAAAAAGATGCCTCGATCAACGATCACATCGAGCAGATGCGTCTGGCAGCGACCAAGGCGCTGCTCTCACGCAAGGATTCGTTGATCGTGGCCACTGTCTCGGCCATCTACGGTCTCGGCGACCCAGAAGATTACCTTTCGTTGCGCCTGATTCTTGCGCGCGGCGAGCGCATCGATCAGCGCGCCTTGATCCGCCAACTTACTGAGCTGCAGTACACCCGCAACGAGATGGAGCTGCGTCGCGGTACTTATCGCGTGCGTGGCGAGGTCATCGACGTGTTCCCGGCCGAATCGGAAACTGAGGCGTTACGCATCGAATTGTTCGACGGCGAAGTGGAGAATCTTTCGCTGTTCGACCCGCTCACGGGCGAGACGATCCGCAAGGTGCCGCGCTACACCGTGTATCCGCGTACGCATTACGCCAGCACACGCGAAAGCGTGCTCAATGCCATCGAGACGATCAAGGTCGAACTGAAAGATCGTCTGGAGCTGCTGTACCAGCAAAACCGGCTGGTGGAGGCGCAGCGCCTGGATCAGCGCACACGCTTCGATATCGAGATGATGGCCGAAGTGGGCTACTGCCAGGGTATCGAAAACTACTCGCGCCATCTGACCCGTCGTGCTCCGGGCGAGCCACCGCCGACGCTGTTCGACTATCTGCCGCCGGATGCGTTGCTGGTCATCGACGAATCGCACGTCACCGTGCCGCAGCTCGGCGCCATGTACAAGGGTGATCGCTCGCGCAAGGAGACGCTGGTGGAGTTCGGTTTCCGTCTGCCGTCGGCGATGGACAATCGCCCGCTGCGCTTCGAGGAATTCGAGCGCCGCGCGCCACGTTCGATTTACGTATCCGCTACGCCCCGCAATTACGAGTTGGAGAAATCCGGCGATGCGGTGGTGGAGTTGGTGGTGCGCCCCACTGGCCTGGTCGACCCGGAAGTGGAAGTACGGCCGGTGCGTACCCAGGTGGACGATTTGCTCAGCGAGGCGAAAAAGCGCATCGCAATGGGCGATCGCGTGCTGGTTACCACGCTTACCAAGCGCATGGCGGAGAACCTTACCGAGTACCTCAGTGAGCACGACGTAAAGGTGCGTTATCTGCACTCGGACATCGAAACCGTGGAGCGCGTGGAGATCATCCGCGACCTGCGCCTGGGCGAGTTCGATGTGCTGGTGGGCATCAACCTGCTGCGTGAGGGTTTGGACATGCCCGAGGTATCGCTTGTGGCGATCCTCGATGCCGACAAGGAAGGTTTCCTGCGTTCCACCGGCTCGCTGATCCAGACCATCGGCCGCGCCGCGCGCAACGTGCGCGGCAAGGCCATTCTCTATGCCGATGAAGTGACTCGTTCGATGCAGGCGGCGATGGATGAGACGAGCCGCCGTCGCGAAAAGCAGGTGGCCTGGAACCAGGAGCAGGGCATTACGCCACAATCCGTGGTGCGTCGCATTGCCGACATCATGGAAGGCGCTCGCAGCGAGGTGCCCGGTCGGGGGCGGGGCAAGGCTTCGCGTGGTCGCGCCGCTGCTGCAGTGGCCGAGCAGGCTGCGGAGTATGCGAGCCTGGATGCCGACCAGGCCGCCGCCATGATCAAGCGGTTGGAAGCCGAGATGCGCAAGCACGCGGAAAACCTGGAGTTCGAGGAGGCTGCCCGGCTGCGCGACCGCATCCACCAACTGCGCGAGCGGGCTTTGCGCTAGATAGGGTCTTCCGCTACACTACGCGGCTCGCGCGGTTTGCCGGGCGAGCTTATGGGCGGTTAGCTCAGCGGTAGAGCACTTCCTTGACATGGAAGGGGTCACAAGTTCGATCCTTGTACCGCCCACCAAATTCTAGATGTCACAACGGCGCAACTGAAAAGTTGCGCCGTTGTTTTTTTCGAACGGGTACACGCTGCATTGACGTTGCCTGAGGCTTGAGTTCACTGCTGGGTGACCACGCGCTTTTCCGTCTTGCGTATATCTTCAGTTGCCGATACAACGGCGCACGGCATTACGCGCCGTTTTTCGTCTGCGAAGAGGCTGACCACGCATGGTTTATCTTTGGATCAAAAGCTTCCATGTGCTGTTCGTGATCGCATGGATGTCATCAGTGTTCTATCTGCCACGCATTCTGGTAAACATCGCTGAGGCTGGTGAGGATGCTGCCGTAAAAGCGCGCTTGTGTTTGATGGGGCGCCGCCTGTATGGCTTCGGTCACAACCTGTTTGGCCTCGCGTCTTTGTTGGGGCTTACCCTGTGGCAAGGTTGGCGCGTGTTTCCTCATGCCTTGCCGAACGTCACTGGCCCATTGCACTGGATCGACGCCAAGCTGACCCTGGTAGTCGTGTTGCTGATTTATTTCGTATGGATTGGGCGTTTACTCAAACGCAGCGAAAAAGGTGGGGCGCTGCCTTCGTCGCGCACATTGCGGTTGATGAACGAGTTGCCGGTACTGGTGTTGCTGGGTGTGGTGTTCTTGGTGATCGCCAAGCCGTTCTGATTTGTTCCTGGCGTATACGCCAATTTTGCCTGGCCGTCATCCCGCGAAAACAGGAATGACGGCAGGGCGCGAGGAATGAGCTGCAATCAGGCGATGTGGTGGTATTCCCGATACCACTTCACAAATTTCGCCACACCGTCCTCGATCGATGTATTCGGCGTGTAACCCACATCACGCCGCAGCGCGGAGACATCGGCCCACGTATCCGGCACGTCGCCGGGTTGCATCGGCAGCAAGCGCTTTTCCACTGTACGACCAAGGCTCTGCTCCATCAGTTCGATGAAGTGCATCAACTGCACCGGCTGGTCGTTGCCGATGTTGTAGACGCGATACGGTGCATTCGACGCGCCAGGGTTGGGTTGCGTCGCGTCGTAATTCAAATCCGGCTCGGCAACATGATCCAGCGTGCGAATCACGCCTTCGACGATGTCGTCGATGTAGGTGAAATCGCGGCTGTGGTTGCCGTAGTTGAAGACGTCGATCGGTTCACCACGCACGATGCGGTCGGCAAACAGGATCGGCGACATGTCCGGGCGCCCCCATGGGCCGTACACAGTGAAGAAGCGCAGGCCAGTGGTGGGCAGGTCGTACAGATGGCTGTAGGTATGCGCCATCAACTCGTTGGCCTTCTTGCTGGCGGCGTACAGGCTTACCGGGTGGTCGACGGCGTCTTCCACCGCGAACGGCAGTTTGCGGTTTGCGCCATAGACAGAGCTGGAGGAGGCGTAGACCAGGTGCTCCACCTTGTGATGCCGGCAAGCCTCCAGAATGTTGATGAAACCGACCAGATTGCTTTGCGCGTAAGCCTGCGGGTTCTTAAGCGAATAACGCACGCCTGCCTGAGCGGCCAAGTTCGCCACGCGTTCTGGCCGGAATTCTCGAAAGAGTCGATTCAGCGCTTCGGCATCGGCCAGATCGGCGCGCAGGTGGGTGTAGTTCGGGTGATTGGCGAAGCGCGCCAGGCGGGCTTCTTTCAACGATGGATCGTAGTAGTCGTTGTGGTTGTCAATGCCTTGGACCTGATCGCCCCGAGCCAACAAACGCTCCGTGAGAGCTGCGCCGATGAAGCCAGCCGAGCCGGTGACGAGTACACGCATCGCGATGTCCTTGGGAATGAGGTCGCTATTGTATAGCTCGGTCGCCGTAGCTGAATTGACACGGCCGCCGCGCTGAACTAGCGTTCGTTTCCCAACATTCAGAGACAAGGTGGCCCGCGCCCACGCGCCGGTCGAGTGTGCGACATGGCAACTACGAGCTTCCAACGCTGATTCCGCCACGCCTGTCTTTTCACAAAAGGGCGCGTGTGGCGCCCTTTTGTTTTTCCGAGATCCAACTCCATGATCGAAATCACGCTCCCAGACGGCAGCAAGCGCCCCTTCGACCATCCCGTCACGGTGCAGGACGTGGCTGCCTCCATTGGCGCCGGATTGGCTAAAGCTACCTTGGCAGGCAAGGTGGACGGCAAGCTAGTAGACGCCGGCTTCACCATCGGCCACAACGCCAGCCTCGAGATCGTCACTGAGAAAAGCCCCGAAGCGCTCGAGATCCTGCGTCACTCCACGGCGCACCTGCTGGCGCAGGCCGTGCAGCGCCTGTTCCCCGGCGCGCAGGTGACGATCGGTCCGGTGATCGACAGCGGCTTCTATTACGACTTTGCCTACGAGCGCCCCTTCACGCCGGACGATCTGGTGAAGATCGAGGCGGAGATGGAAACGATCGTGAAAGAGCAGCTGCCCGTCACGCGCAGCGTGAAGTCGCGCGACGATGCAGTCACGTTCTTCCGCGGCCTTGGCGAGGCGTATAAGGCCGAGATCATCGAGAGCATTCCGTCCAATGAGGAGCTTTCGCTCTACACGCAAGGCGAATTCACGGACCTGTGCCGTGGCCCGCACGTACCCAATACCGGCAAGCTGCGCGCGTTCAAGCTGATGAAGGTGGCTGGCGCCTATTGGCGCGGCGATTCCAACAACGCGATGCTCACGCGCATCTACGGTACAGCGTGGTTGAACGACAAGGATCTGAAAGCCCACCTGCATCAGCTCGAAGAAGCCGAGAAGCGCGACCATCGCAAGATCGGCAAGGCGCTGGACTTGTTCCACCAGCAGGAAGAAGCGCCTGGCATGGTGTTCTGGCATCCGAATGGCTGGGCCATCTGGCAGACGGTGGAGCAGTACGTGCGTGGCGTGTACCGCAAGAGCGGTTACCGGGAAGTGCGCGGCCCGCAGATCATGGATGTGAGCCTGTGGAAGAAGTCCGGCCACTGGGACAACTACCAGGAAAACATGTTCTTTACGGAATCGGAAAAGCGCACGTATGCGCTCAAGCCGATGAATTGCCCCGGCCACGTGCAGATCTACAACACGTCGCTGCACAGCTATCGTGACCTGCCGATCCGCTACGGCGAATTCGGCGGATGCCATCGCAACGAGCCCTCGGGTGCCTTGCACGGCATCATGCGCGTGCGCGCCTTCACGCAGGACGACGGTCACATCTTCTGCACGGAAGAGCAGATTGAATCGGAGGTCACTGCGTTCCACCAGCAGGCCATGCAGGTGTACGCCGACTTCGGCTTCGAAGACATTGCCTTGAAGATCGCCATGCGTCCCGACAAGCGCCTCGGCAGCGACGACGTGTGGGATCGCGCCGAGAACGCCCTGCGTGCCGCGCTGCGTTCGGCCGGTGTGCAATGGGAAGAGTTGCCGGGCGAAGGTGCGTTCTATGGCCCGAAGATCGAGTACCACATGAAGGATTCGATCGGACGCGCCTGGCAGGTCGGCACCATGCAGGTGGATTTCATGATGCCGGAGCGTCTAGGCGCCGAATACGTGGACGAGCACAGCCAGCGCCGGCACCCGGTGATGCTGCATCGGGCCATCGTGGGTTCGATGGAACGCTTCATCGGCATCCTGATCGAGCATCATGCCGGCAATCTGCCCGCCTGGCTGGCGCCGGTGCAGGCGCAGGTCTTCAGCATTACAGATGCGCAGTCCGACTATGTCCGCGAGGTGGCGCAAGCCCTTGTCGATAAAGGCTTCCGCGTGCACGCCGATTTGCGCAACGAAAAGGTCGGCTATAAAATCCGCGAACATACGCTTCAGAAAGTGCCCTACCTGCTTGTGGTCGGCGATCGCGAAAAGGCTTCGGGGGCTGTTTCTGTGCGTACGCGCTCGGGCGAAGACCTTGGCAGCATGCCGCTGGCCAGCTTCATCGAACGCCTGGAGACCGAGACACGGCGCTGATGCCGCCGTCCGGCCAAACTGAAACATCTTCTGGAGGATAGTGGTATCGCCACCACAGAAACTAAGGGTAACCGCCGCAACCATGAAATCCGCGTACCTCGCGTGCGCGTGATTGGACCGGATTCCGAACAGCTCGGCATCCTGACTCGCGACGAGGCGCTGCGCGCCGCCGAGGAGGCGGGGCTCGACTTGGTCGAGATTCAGCCGAACGGCGACCCACCGGTCTGTCGAATCATGGACTACGGCAAGTTCAAGTTCGAAGCCCAGAAGAAGGCCCAGGCCGCCAAGAAGAAGCAGAAGCAGGTCGAGATCAAGGAAGTGAAGTTCCGTCCGGTCACGGACGTGGGCGACTACCAGATCAAGCTGCGCAACATGCTTCGCTTCCTGGAAGAAGGCGACAAGGTCAAGGTCACCATCCGCTTCCGCGGCCGCGAGATGTCCCACCAGGACCTCGGCCAGGATCTCGCCAAGCGCATCCAGGAGGATGTGGGTGAGACCGGGGTGGTTGAGTCCTTCCCGCGCCTGGAAGGGCGCCAGATGGTGATGATGATCGGGCCGAAGAAGAAGTAAGTCCGCTCGTTTTTCCCCTCTCTCCATCGGGGAGAGGGGCCAAATGCTGCACGTTGGGCTGGTTTTAAGTAACCAACCTCCGTATAATCGCCGGTTCGACCCGCAAGGAAGGGTCGTGAACCGATCATGGCAGGACGGAAAGCGTGGCCTTTAGGGACCACCGCCAGATCAGTCAGAAACCGGGGCTGCTCTTCATTGAGCAGGCATCCCCATCAAGGAGCACTCAAATGCCCAAGATCAAGACCAACCGCGCGGCGGCGAAGCGTTTTCGCAAGACCGCGTCCGGCAAGTTCAAGGCCGGTCATGCGTTCAAGTCGCACATTCTGACCAAGAAGTCGACCAAGCGTAAGCGCAACCTGCGCGCCACCAACCACGTCAAGGCTTGCGACACCAAGGGTGTAGCACGCATGTTGCCGTATCTCTAAGGCGGAGGACTAAACCATGGCTCGTGTAAAGCGTGGCGTTACCGCCCGTCGTCGTCATAAGAAAATCATTGGCCGTGCGAAGGGCTACTACAACGCCCGTCGCAAGGTCTTCCGCGTTGCCAACCAGGCCGTCATCAAGGCCGGTCAATACGCTTATATCGGCCGCAAGCAGAAGAAGCGCCAGTTCCGCGCCCTGTGGATCGTGCGTATCAATGCTGCTGCCCGTCAGTTCGGTCTGTCCTACAGCCGCCTGATCAACGGTCTTGCCAAGGCCGGTATCACGGTGGACCGCAAAGTGCTGGCTGACATCGCCGTGCACGACATCAAGGCGTTTGGGGCCATCGCGGAAAAGGCGAAGGCCAGTCTGGCCGCTTGATCGTCAAACACTGACGAAATGATGTGAATCAAGCGGGGAGAAGGCCTTAAGCCTTCTCCCCGTTTTTATTTGAGCTTCTGTTAGAAAGCACAGATACCTATTCATCGCGGTGATTTCTTTGTGCCGTCATTCCCGCGAAAGCGGGAATAACGGCAAGGCAAGATGAAGTCTTGTGATGCGGTAGACAGGGAGAGGCTAATCAACATGAACCAAGCCGAGACCACATCGATGGAAGACCTCGACACCCGCGCCACTCAGGCGCTGGCGGAAATCGACAAGACCGACACGCTCGACACGCTCGACGCGTTGCGCGTAAGTCTGCTTGGCAAGAGCGGCATCGTCACTGCCGCACTGAAAGCGCTGGGCACGCTGTCGCCTGAAGATCGCAAAGCGCGTGGTGCTGAAGTGAATCGTCTGAAGGAACGTCTCAACGACGCGCTGGCTGCACGCAAGCAGACGCTGGAACAAGCCGAGCTAGATCATCGCCTTGCTTCAGAGAAACTCGACATCAGCATGCCTGGTCGCAACGGCGAACGTGGCGGCATCCATCCGATCACGCGCGCCCTCGAACGCATCGCCGCGATTTTCGCGCGCCTCGGTTATCAACGCGCCGACGGCCCCGAAATCGAAGACGACTGGCACAACTTCGAGGCGTTGAATTTCCCACCGCATCATCCGGCGCGTGCGATGCACGACACGTTCTACTTCGGTGACGGGCGCCTGCTGCGCACGCATACCTCGCCGGTGCAGATCCGCTCGATGAAAGGCCGGCAACCCCCGATCCGCATCATCGCGCCGGGCAAGGTGTATCGCAGCGATTCGGATCAGACGCACTCGCCGATGTTCCATCAGATCGAGGGTTTGCTGGTGGACGAAACTTCCAGCTTCGCCGATCTGAAAGGCACGCTGGCCGAATTCATCCGCGCCTTCTTCGAGCGCGATTTCGAAATGCGCTTCCGTCCCAGCTATTTCCCTTTCACCGAGCCCTCGGCCGAAGTGGATATCCGCTGGGATGCTGAAGACGGCAGCACGCGTTGGCTGGAAGTACTTGGCTGCGGCATGGTGCATCCGAACGTGCTGCAGAACTGCGGTATCGATCCGGAGCGCTACACCGGCTTTGCCTTCGGCCTTGGCGTCGAGCGTTTCGCCATGCTGCGTTATGGCGTTTCCGATCTGCGCGCGTTCTTCGAGAACGATCTGCGCTTCCTCAAGCAATTCGCGTAAACGCAGCAGGAATCGATACGCATGAAATTCTCCGAAAATTGGCTGCGTCACCATGTTCCGACCCGCGCTTCGCGCGACGAACTTGCTGCGACGCTGACGGCAATCGGCCTGGAGGTCGAAGACGTCACTCCATTGGGCAACTCACTTGATGGCGTGATCGTTGCGCGCATCATTAGCGCTCAGAAACACCCAGAGGCCGATCGCTTGCAGGTCTGTGAAGTGGACACGGGCAACGGCGTCGTCCAGATCGTCTGCGGAGCCGCCAATGCCCGTGCTGGCCTGGTCGCTCCGTTGGCAATCGTTGGCGCCAACCTGCCTGGCGGCATCGCGATCAAGGCGGCGAAGCTGCGCGGGGTTGAATCGTTCGGCATGCTTTGCTCGGCCAAGGAGTTGGGCGTCGATCCCGATGCGTCGGGCCTGCTCGAACTCCCCGCCGATGCGCCGATTGGAACGCAGTTGGCGACGTACCTCGGTCTGCCGGATGCCAGTATCGAAATCAAACTTACGCCTAACCGTGCGGATTGCTTCAGCGTGCGTGGTATCGCATTCGATGTCGCTGCAGCGCTGGGTAGCGAGGTGATCCCGCTCGATCGGGCGTCGATGCCGGTCCAGAGCGATGCCACGATGAAGGTCGTGCTCGATGCGGGTCCGCGCGTGCCCCGCTTTGCGGGTCGGGTCATCGACATCGTGAACGCCAAAGTCGAAACACCCGTGTGGATGGCCGAGCGGTTGCGTCGCAGTGGCTTGCGTCCGATCAGCTTTCTCGTCGACGTCACGCAGTACGTCATGCTGGAGCTTGGCCAGCCCATGCATGCCTTCGACAAAGATAAGCTGGACGGCGAGATTGTCGTGCGTGCTGCGCGTGCGCGCGAACCACTCGCGTTGCTTGACGGCCGTACCGTCGAGCTGGATGAAGACTTTCTCGTGGTTTCCGATAGCCGTGGCGGCAGAGGAGAACGTGCCGTTGCGCTTGGCGGGATCATGGGGGGATTGGATACACGGGTCACTGACGACACGCGCAGCGTCTTTCTGGAAGCCGCGCACTGGATTCCCTCGGCCATCATTGGCCGCAGCCGCAAGCTGGGTATGCATACCGATGCCGCGCACCGCTTCGAACGCGGCGTCGATCCGGAACTGCCTGGCATCGCCGTCGAATATGCGACGCGACTGATCCTTGAGATCGCCGGCGGTGTCCCCGGTCCGCTGACGGACGTTACATTGCCGGAACACTTGCAGTCGCCGAAGCCGATCCTCCTGCGCCGAGCGCGGCTGGCGCGCGTGCTTGGCTTGACCGTCGCCGATGACGAAGTCGTGCGTATCTTCACGGCGCTCGGCATGAAGGTCGAACCGTTGGCGGATGGTTGGCACATCACCGCGCCTAGTCGCCGCTTTGACATCGAGCGCGAGGAAGACCTGATCGAAGAGGTTGCGCGCATCCACGGCTATGAAAACATTCCCACGCACACGCCGGCCGGCGCGCTGACGCTCGCCGCGGAACCCGAAGCCCGCCTCAATGAGCTGGCTGTGCGCGAGCAACTGGCGGCGCGCGACTACTACGAAGCGGTGAACCTTGCCTTCATCAGTAATGACGTGCTTCAGCGCTGGGGCATGACTGAGCAGTTGGTGCCGCTGGCCAATCCGCTTTCGGCGGACTTGGCCGTGATGCGTCCATCTCTATTGCCGGGCCTGATCGCGGCGTTGTCGCACAACCGTGCCCGCCAACAGGAGCGGGTGCGCCTGTTCGAGCTGGGCCGCACGTTCCGCATCAGCGAAGAGGCCGCTGCAAGCAAGGACGCGCCGACCGAGACGCCTGCGTTGGCCATGGTGGCTTGCGGTACGGCGCGCGCCGAACAATGGGGTGCGGCTGCCCGATCGCTCGATTTCTTCGACCTCAAGGGCGATCTGGATGCCTTGATTGCATGGGGCGGCGAACCCCAGCGCTGGGCCGTCCACGCTGATGGCTTACCTGGGTGGCTGCATCCCGGCCGCTCGGCACGCGTTACACGTGATGGCCAGACGGTCGGTTACCTCGGCGCACTGCACCCTCGCTTGGCCAAAGTCCTGGACCTCGGGCCGGACGTGCATGTGCTCGAACTGGCTCTGGAGCCCCTGCTTGGCCGCCGTCTGCCAAAGGCTCAGCCGGTACCCCGTTTCCCATCCGTACGCCGGGACATCGCCGTTGACGTTCCTGAACAGGTAAGCTGGTCACAGATTGAGCAAGCCGTTCGCGCCACCCTGGGCACGACCCTGGCAGACCTGCGGCTGTTCGATCGCTATAGCGGGAAGGGGGTCGAAGCGGGCCGAAAGAGTCTCGCTATGGGCTTGATTTTGCAGGACGCTTCACGCACCCTTACTGACGACGACGCGGACAACTGCGTACGAAATGCGGTGTCTGCGTTGGAGGCTGCATGCGAGGCGAAATTGCGAGGGTAAGATGGCGGCGCTGACAAAGGCGGAGATGGCAGAGCGCCTCTTCCTCGAGGTGGGCCTTAACAAACGTGAAGCCAAAGAGTTCGTGGACGCCTACTTCGAGGTCGTCCGTGAAGCTTTGGAAAGGGGCGAGCAGGTCAAGCTGTCCGGCTTCGGCAACTTCGACCTGCGGCAGAAGAACCAGCGACCGGGGCGTAATCCCAAGACCGGCGAGGAGATCCCCATCTCCGCCCGCCGTGTGGTGACGTTCCGGCCAGGACAAAAACTCAAGGTGAGAGTCGAGGGCTATGCTGGATCAGGGGAATAACACCGAGCTGCCCGCCATCCCGGCCAAGCGCTACTTCACCATTGGTGAGGTCAGCGAGTTGTGCGGCGTGAAGCCCCATGTGCTGCGCTATTGGGAGCAGGAATTTCCTGCGCTCAACCCGGTCAAGCGTCGCGGCAACCGCCGCTATTATCAGCGCCACGACGTGCTGATGATCCGGCAGATCCGCTCGTTGCTGTACGACGAAGGCTTCACCATCACCGGTGCGCGTGCGCGCCTGGAAGGCCCG
This sequence comes from Dyella acidisoli, assembly GCF_030160295.1. GTDB lineage: Bacteria > Pseudomonadota > Gammaproteobacteria > Xanthomonadales > Rhodanobacteraceae > Dyella_B > Dyella_B acidisoli. The sequence continues at coordinate 411,753 of NZ_BSOB01000046.1, read as the reverse complement.
CAGGCCCGGATGGAAGCCAGCATGTCGCACCAAATCGTGCGTCAGGTACGCATGGAGCTGGAAGAAGTGCTGGCGCTGTTGCGTCGCTGAGCCCACCTACCGGCATGCGTGCCGGTACTGCTACAATTTCCATCTTTGCTGGATCAGTCGGGGCGTAGCGCAGCCTGGTAGCGCATTTGCCTGGGGGGCAAAGGGTCGTCGGTTCGAATCCGGCCGCCCCGACCAATTCAGAAAATCGACAAGCGGCGCCTCGGGCGCCGTTTTTCGTTTCCGGCTGCTAGTCTCGCGCGAACGCACCACCGCGCAGATCAGGAGTCATCGCCATGCAGTCGAACACCTGTCATCCGAACGCCCCGCACGAGAAGCTGAAAACGCCTGACTGGTATATCTCCTCCCTCATGCTGGATCGCGCGCTCGACGCCATCCTGCGCCGGGTGAAGAAGTTCGACCGCAAACACGACATTCCCTATCTTGCCGGCTACAGCCAGGATGGCAAGACCATCTACATCGATCGCCACCTGCCTAATTCCTTCATTTTCCGTGGGCGCACTGTCGAAGTGGATCGCTTTTTGATCCTGCATGAGGAAGTTGAGAAAACCTTGATCGATCAACTCGGCCTGCACTACCTGCACGCCCATCAGATTGCCACGCGCGCTGAGGAAGCCGCCGTGCACGCACAGCGCATCACCTGGAAGGCCTACGACCGTTTCATGCAGAAATACGTGAAGCGCATTGGTGACGAACGCCTGACAAAAGTGCCTGACGATCTCGACCTAAAACCGTATCGCGATTATCACGACTACGATTTGCTACGCCGAATGGAACAGCATCTAGCACGCGACGCGGTACCCGCTGGCGTAAAGAAGGCAGAACTGCAAAGTTACGCGGCCGCATTTCGCGAAGAGCAGCGCGTGAGCAAGCAGCATGTGACGGCTGATGACGCCGTCAGGTCCACTCGCAAGCGTACGGCTACCATGAAGAAGACTGTTAAGCGCGTTCGACAAGGCACATAGAGCCAGGATTTTGCCTCAGCGTCATTCCGGTCTTCGCTCACTGCTGTCCGGGAAAGTTTACAGCGCCTGCCCCTCTCCCTTCGGGAGAGGGGTTGGGGTGAGGGTACGATCAGCGCGTGATGGCAAAACTTGCGGGAGAAATGGGCGCCACGCTTCGTCCGAACCCCCCACCCGCCTCTCGGCACCCCCGATCGGGTCGGGGGCAGGCTCCTCTCCTGGAGGGAGAGGGGCTCACTCAGTGAGTTTTCGAGTCGCCGCACATCAAGCAGTGCCTCCAAGGCCAATGTGCAGCTGAGTTTCTGCTGATCGCAGAAATTTTCCCCGAACAGTCGAGGATCTTTGCTGGAATGACGCTCAGGTACGACAGTGCATGGTGATCAGGCCACTTCCAACTGAGGACGCGACAGCAGCTTTGACTCAACCTGATGCGACATCGGCGCCGTGGAATGGCTGGTCGCTTCTTTCCCACCAAGCTTAAAGAACTCCACGCTTTCGACCAGCGAACGCGCACGCACCTGCACGGTATCGGCTGCGGCAGCTGCTTCCTCCACCAGTGCAGCATTGTTTTGTGTGACTTCATCCATCTGGTGCACGGCGCGATTCACCTGCTGGATGCTGCTCGCCTGTTCCATGCTCAGCGTGGCGATGGCGTCCACCGTCTTGGTGACGTCGTCGACGCTGTTAAGCAATTTGCCAACCATCGATTCAGCATGGCTGATGCTTTGCGTGCCGCTTGCAATGATGGCGACGGATTCTTCAATGAGGGCGCGGATCTCGCGCGACGCTGTGCGCGAATTGCGTGCCAGTCCCTGCACCTCGGCTGCGACGATGTTGAAGCCTTTGCCCGCCTCACCGGCACGCGCCGCTTCCACTGATGCATTGAGCGCGAGAATGTGGGTCTGCGTGGCAATGCGATCCATCGTTTCGGTGATTTCGGTAATGCGGCCTGCCACGTTTTGCACCTGGGTCATGGCATCCACTGCTTCGGACATCGCCGCGCCGCTCTGGAGCGCAATGTGCGAAGCGGACTCAGCCAAGCGGCTAGCCTCATGGGCGCGCATCGCGTTGGTATTCACGCTGGTCGTGAATTCCTGCATCGACGATGATGTTTCCTCCAGCGCGGCAGCTTGTTCGCTGGTGCGCGCTGAGAGATCCTGATTACCCACGGCGATCTGCCGGGTGGACGCGGAGATTTCGGTGGAGCCCGCGCGAATGACACTCACCACGTTGCGAAGTTGTTTGTTCATCACGCCCAGTGCAGAGAGCAACCGACCGGTTTCGTCGCGGCTCGTTGCAATCACCTCGGTAGAGAGATCACCTTCCGCAACGGCCTGCGCGACCTTCACGGCGTGCCCCAGTGGCGCGGTGATGCTGTAAGCCAGCAGCCAGACTAACAAAGCTCCCGCGACCATCGCGCATAACACCACCGTGGCCAGCAGCATGCATGCCTCGCTGAATGCCGTACGGCTCTGGGTATCGATGCGCTTTGACGCGTCGTCGGCCTCTTTCTTCATGCCGGCGACCAGCGCGTCGATGGCCGTGGTGGGCGCGCGATCAATGCCGGCGACCAGGCCGTCGACAACGTGCACGCTCTTTTCGTCCTTGGCATCGTAATGCTGGATGGCGACGAGATATTTCTCGCCGAGTTCGGCGTGCGTGGCCACGGCATTGTCCACGCCGCCTGTGTCGAGGCCGAGCTCGGCCATTTGATGCTTGAGCGTGGCCAGGTCGGTATCGACGGCATGCGCCTGTGCGAGGAAGGCATCGCGGTATTTCTTGAACTTCTCAGCATCCGCGCCGCGCAGCAGCAGATCTTTCCACTCCTGCACTTGTTTCTTGAAATCGACTTGCGCAACGCGAGCGGTATCGACCGCCGCAGCAAACTGTGCCGCAGTTTCGGCGGAACGAACCTGCAGATCATGGGTGCGGACGAGCCCGCGCCAGCCGCCGAAACCGACGATAACCGTGGCTGCCAGCATCACGATGCCAAGCAGGCCGAGACGGGCGGCGATGGGGAAATCACGAAACCGAAAACGCATGGGAAAACCGCATAAGAAAACGCCGAGGTATAGAAAATATCGGCATAAATGCGGTTTTCTTGAGTATGTGGCGGTCAGGCCCGGCTTGTAGCTAGGGTCCCTGGGCCTGACGCCAGTGCTTCAATACAGCACGCGCGCGCGCAGAGTGCCAGGAATCGCCGCCAGCTTCTCCTTCAGCGAAGCCGCCTGATGTTCATCGGCGGACACGTCGATCACGACATAGCCCACGTCCGCGCTGGTCTGCAAGAACTGCGCGTCGATGTTCATGTTGCCCGCGGAGAACAGTTCGTTGATACGCGAAAGCACGCCCGGCATGTTGCGATGGATGTGCAGCAAGCGACGGCTGCGCGGGTGTTCAGGCAGAGTGACTTCGGGGAAGTTGACGGCAGAGAGCGTCGAGCCGTTGTCGCTGTAGCGCACCAGCTTGCTGGCCACTTCGATGCCGATATTCTCCTGCGCTTCGAGCGTGCTGCCGCCGATGTGCGGAGTGAGGATGACGTTGTCCATGCCGATCAGCGGCGACACGAATGGATCGTCATTACCCTTCGGTTCCGCCGGGAACACATCGATCGCCGCGCCACCCACATGTTCGTTGCGCAATGCTTCCGCCAGTGCATCGATGTCCACCACCGTGCCGCGCGAAGCATTGATCAGCAAGGCGCCGTTGCGCATCTTCGACAGCTCGTTGCGGCCGATCATCAGCTTCGTGGAAGGCGTTTCCGGTACGTGCAGCGTGACAACGTCTGATCGTTCTAGCAGATCGTCCAGGCCGGCAGCAGCGCGTGCATTGCCCAGCGACAGCTTGGCTTCGATATCGTGGAAGATCACGCGCATGCCGAGACTTTCAGCGAGCACGCCAACCTGCGTGCCAATGTGCCCGTAGCCGACGATGCCGATCACCTTGTCGCGCACCTCGAAACTGCCGGCAGCCGATTTGGTCCAACCACCGCGATGGCATAGCGCGTTCTTTTGCGGAATACCGCGCAACAGCATGATCGCTTCCGCGATGACCAGTTCCGCCACGCTGCGCGTATTGGAGTAGGGCGCATTGAACACCGGAATGCCAAGCTGCCCCGCGGCCGTGAGATCTACCTGGTTCGTGCCGATGCAATAGCAGCCCACTGCAATCAAACGCTTGGCGTGTTCCAGTACGTCGGCGGTGAGATGCGTGCGTGAGCGAATGCCGATGATGTGCGCATCGGCGATGCGCGCATTCAATTCGTCCTCCGGCAAGGATTTGGCGTGATACTCGATCTGGCTGTAACCCGCGCGCTGGAACGTTTCCACTGCCGTACGGCTCACACCTTCGAGCAGCAGTACCTTGATGTCTTGCTTGGGGAACGAAGTCTTCATGAGAGCGTCGTATTTGGATGTCCAAACACTATGCCAGATTTTGTCGCGTCGCAGCACTAGACGTGCAGAGCAGGCACTGGCACGCTGGGAGCTTCCCTCCCGGAGCCGCCATGAATCCGCAAGCCCTCGCCGATCTTTCCAGCCGCCTGCCCGAGCTGCGCCTGCTCACCGAGCCCGGCGACCTGGAACACTACGGCCGGGACTGGACGCGGCGCTGGACCCCGGCCCCGCTGGCCATCGCGCTGCCGGCGTCGATCGAGGAAGTGCAGGGCATCGTGCGCTGGGCCAACCAGCACCACGTGGCCATCGTGCCATCCGGCGGCCGCACAGGCCTCTCCGGTGGCGCCGTGGCGGCGAACGGCGAATTGGTGCTGAGCCTGGCGCGCATGAACCGGGTGCTGGGTTTCGATGTGGTCGATCGCACGCTGACCGTGCAGCCCGGTATATCGCTGGAGGCCGTGCACACGGTGGCGCGGGAGCACGACCTGATCTACCCGGTGGATTTCGCTGCGCGCGGTTCCTGTTCTATCGGCGGCAATATCGCGACCAATGCCGGCGGCATCCGAGTGATCCGCTATGGCAATACGCGTGAGTGGATTGCCGGCCTCAAGGTCGTGGCCGGCAATGGCGAGTTGCTCGATCTCAATCGCGGGTTGATCAAAAACTCCAGTGGTTATGACTTACGGCAATTAATGATCGGCTCGGAAGGCACGCTCGGCATTGTGGTGGAAGCGACGCTGCGCCTCACTGATCCGCCGCCCGCCTCGCAAGTCATGCTTCTGGCCTTGCCGGACATGGATGCGTTGATGCAGGTGTTTGCGCTGTTCCGCGCACGATTGTCGCTGCAGGCATTCGAGTTCTTCACCGATGTCGCGCTGAAACACGTGTTGGCACACGGTGCCCAGCGTGCGATCGATGGCGATTATCCGTATTACGTGGTTACCGAATTCGATGCCACGGACGAACGCGCACAGGAAGAAGCATTGTCGGTGTTCGAGCAAGGTGTCGAGCAGGGATGTATCGCCGATGGCGTGATGGCGCAAAGCGATGCGCAAGCTGCCGCGCTGTGGCGTTTGCGCGAAGGCATCACGGAGAGCCTTGCCGCACACAAGCCCTATAAAAACGATATTTCCGTGCGCATCGGCGCCGTGCCGGGATTTCTGCAAGAAATACAAGCGTTGCTGACGCGTGAATATCCGCAGATGGAAGTCGTGTGGTTTGGCCATATCGGGGATGGCAATCTGCACATTAATGTACTGAAGCCCGCTTCGCTGGCCGATGCGGAATTCATCGCGCAATGCGAGCATGTCACCAAATTGCTGGCCGAAACGCTGCAGCGTCACGGCGGCAGTATTTCTGCCGAACACGGCATTGGCTTGGTGAAGCGTGCGTATCTTGAAAGCACGCGCAGTGCGGCGGAGATCGCCTTGATGCGCGGAGTGAAAGTGGTGTTTGATCCGAACGGGATCTTGAATCCGGGTAAGTTGTTTGCCTGAGCGTCTACCTAGCTCCCTCCTCTACGTGTAGTAGGGTAGGGGTGGGGTGAAGCAAACTTGCGGTGAACTCAAACATCGCAGCAAGCTCAAGCAACCCCACCCCAACCCTCTCCTGTCAAACAGGGGAGGGAGTCAAATCTCGCGCAGGTTTATCGAGCTTGGGTTGCACACCACTCCCCCGTACCATGTGCCTTCCCCAACCTAAGGCTGCCGAAGACCATGTCCCAGCATCGCCGTACCTTGTACCCCGAGATCGAGCCCTACGATGTCGGCCAGCTCAAGGTCTCCGACCTGCACACGCTCTACTACGAGCAAAGCGGCAACCCGAACGGCAAGCCGGTGGTGTTTCTGCATGGCGGCCCGGGTGGTGGCACCAATCCCAAATGCCGCCGTTTCTTCGATCCGGCGATCTATCGCATCGTGCTCTTCGATCAGCGCGGCTGTGGTAAATCCACGCCGCATGCAGAGCTGACAGACAACACCACCTGGCATCTGGTCGCTGATATCGAGCGCCTGCGTGAGCATCTCGGCATCGCGCGCTGGCAGGTGTTCGGTGGTTCGTGGGGTTCCACGCTATCGCTCGCCTATGCGCAAACGCATCCGGACAAAGTGACCGAATTGGTGTTGCGCGGCATCTTCATGCTGCGTCGCTGGGAGCTGGAATGGTTCTACCAGAAAGGTTGCGACGCGCTGTATCCGGATGCCTGGGAGCCGTTTCTCGCTGCGATTCCTGAGGTCGAGCGTGGTGATCTGATGAGTGCCTATCATCGGCGTCTAACCAGTGCGGATTCGCAGGTTCGCCTGGACGCCGCGCGCGCCTGGTCGGTGTGGGAGGGTGCGACGAGTTTCCTCTATCAGGACGAGGCATACATTCATAACAGTGGCGAGGACGAATTCGCCCTCGCATTTGCACGCATCGAATGCCACTACTTCGTGCACGGTGGCTTTTTTGAACACGATGATCAGCTGTTACGTAATGTGGATCGCATCCGGCGTATTCCGACGGTGATCGTGCAAGGCCGTTACGATGTGGTGTGCCCGATGCGTAGTGCGTGGGATCTGCATCGTGCATGGCCGGAGTCGGACCTGCGTGTTGTGCAGGATGCGGGGCATTCGGCGTTTGAGCCCGGGATTACGCACGAGTTGATTGAAGCGACGGATCGTTTCGCTCGGCGTACTTGATGTAGGTTGGGGTGCAAACCCCAACATCCGTAATGTTCATACATGGCGATGTTGGGGTTTGCACCTCAACCTACGGGGCGTCACGCGGGCAGCTGCTTCGTTCCGAAAATCTTGTCCCCCGCATCGCCTAGCCCCGGCAGGATGTAGCCGTGCTCATTGAGCCGCTCATCGATCGCCGCGGTGTAAATCTCCACATCCGGATGCGTCGCCTCGATGTGCTTCAAGCCTTCTGGCGCCGCTACCAGGAACAACCCTTTAATGCGCTTGCAGCCGGCCGCCTTGAGCATGTCCACCGTGGCGACCAAGGTGCCGGCGGTGGCCAGCATCGGGTCGACGATCAACGCGATGCGCTCGTCCATGCGGCCGGTGAGCTTCTCGTAATAGGTGATCGGCTGCAGCGTCTGCTCGTCGCGTTGAAGACCTACCACGCTCACCTTTGCCGAGGGAATCAGTTCCAGCACGCCGGGCAGCATCCCTAAGCCTGCGCGCAGGATCGGCACGATGGTGATCTTCTTGCCTTTGATTCGCTGCACGCGCACCGGGCCGGCCCAACCATCGATCTGTGTTTCGACGGTTTCCAGATCCTTGGTGGCCTCGTAGGTGAGCAGCGAGCCGACTTCCGAAGCCAGTTCGCGAAATTCCTTGGTGCTGATGCCGGCGCGGCGCATAAGGCCGAGCTTGTGCTGAATCAGAGGATGGCGGACTTCGATGATCTTCATGCGGCAGCGATGCGAAGGAAGTGAAGTGCCGCAAGCATAGCCGGAAATGAAAAAGGCGCCGCCATGCCTGGCAGCGCCTTGAAACGTTCGTGAGCCCCGGTCGGTTCAGCGCATCAATGAGCCTTCAGGCAGGCACTGACGCCACTCTTGTAGTCGGCGCCCTTCTTGCCGGCGTTTTCCTTGCTGCATGCGGCCATCTTTTCCTGCTGAGTCATCTTGGCAGGGGCGGCGGCGGCAGTGTTGTCGCCTTTCATGCAGCTGCTTACGGAGCTCTTGTAGTCGGCGCCGGTCTTGCCTTTGGCGGCGTGGCTGCAATCGGCCAATTTCTGCTGTGACGAAGAAAGGGGTTTGCTTTGCGGTGCGGCTGCGAAAGCGGCGGTGGCGAAAACCAGGCCGGCGCTGGCGGCGAGCAGGCTGAAACGCATGGACATGATGCTTCCTCCTGAAGTGATGACCGGTGGCGGTACCGGCTGGCGCAGTCTATGCCGTGTGAAGGAGGAGGGGAACGGGGGAGTAGGGAACGGAGAACATCAACATTTCGCGGGGCTTTATGTTCCCCGCGAAGGAGTCTCATAGGTTGAGGTTTGCACCCCAACCTACGACGCCCCCTCTCCCTTCGTGAGAGGGGGGCAAAAAGCTGTCAAGCCGCCTGCGCCTCGCTCTTGCGCGGCCCTTCCAACAAAGCATGCCGTACATGGTCGATCACCATGTCCACTTCCGCGCCGGTGATCTTGAAGTGCGGCGTAAAGCGCAACGAGTTGGCACCGCCGTGGATCACGCCAATACCGCGTTCGCGCATGTATTCCTCGGTGGAGCCTGCGCCGTAGCACTTGAACTGCGGCGCCAATTCGCAAGAGAACAGCAGGCCGGTGCCTTGCACCTTGGTGATCAGGCCACCCAGTTCGTCCTTCAACACATTGAGCTTGTCGACGAACTCCTTGCCGCGGGCGGTGATGTTGGCGCGCACTTCATCCGTGAGCTGATCCAGCGTGGCCAGCGCCACATCCAGCGCACGCGGATTGGCAGTCATGGTGTTGCCATAGATGCCCTTGCGATACAGGCCGGCAACGCGATCACCCACCGCCAGCACCGAGAGCGGATATTGCCCAGCGTTGAGCGCCTTGGAGAATGTTTCCATATCCGGCGGTGCGAGTTTTTCGAAGCCGGGATAGTCGATGATCGACAACACGCCGTGCGCGCGCAGGCCCGCCTGGATGGAGTCGACCATCAGCAGCGAGCCATGCGATTCGGTCAACTCGCGCGCGGCCTGATAGAACGCAGGCGTCACCGAACGACCCGGATCACCTTCGCCCATTACCGGTTCCAGGAACATCGCTTCGATGAACCAGCCATGCTTGTCTGCATCGGCGAACACGGCTTCCAGTTGCGCGACGTCGTAGGGCGCCACCGTAAGCAGTGTGTCTTCGTGGCGATAGCTCGCCAGATGTTGCACATACGTGCGACGCGAGGAATCCGAATACAGCGCCGGCCGATCGGTGCGCCCGTGGAACGCGCCTTTCACCGCGATGCGCTTGATGGTGCGCCCGGCATAGCGTGCGCCCGGATCGGTCATCAGCTTCGCGTTCACGTCGGCGATGCGGCAAGCCAGGCCCACCCCTTCCGAACCGGAATTCAGACAAAGATAGCGCGTGTAAGGATTGTTGCCGCGGTGATGGCCGAGTTCGCGCTTCATCGCTTGCGAGAAACGCATCTGCGACACGCTCGGCGTCATCACGTTGGCCATCACTTGCGGACGCGATAGCGCGGCGTCGATCGCAGCGTTGTTGTGGCCGAAGCCGAGCATGCCGTAGCCGCCATTGTCGTGCACCACCGCACCCTTCAGCGTGACGACCCACGGGCCGCGTGCAGCAGCAGGAAGGTACGGATTGATCGCATCGTCCGGATAGAAATTCACCAGGTCGTGTTGCGCCTGCGTCAGCTGCTCGGCTTCATCCAGCTTCAGGAAATCGCCGAGTTCGCCACGCAACTCGCGGTGACGCGCAACCGCATCGGCAATGGCTTGCGTGAGTTGCGGGTCCAACGCGGCCATGCGCTCGATAGTGGCGTCGTCCAGGCCAGTGGTCCGCGGCTTGCCGCCAAATTCGCGCAGTTCGCGCAGCTGATCGATGACACCCATGACTACTCTCCTCGAATCTGACAGCGCCTCGCACCCAACGCGAAGCAGGCCGGCAGGATGTGTTGCGTGCGGTGAAAAGCGTAAAAGCCCGGGCGATACGCCCTGTTCGCACTGCGCCGTGTATGGGGAAACCGCCGGCGCTGGGCTATCAGGATACCCGGTGGAAAAGGGCGGCGGTACCCCCAAGGATGACGGCTGTCATGCGGGATCGCTGACGCGAGCAACTGCAGAAAGGCGCTTGCCGTCCCTACGCTGCAGTGCAAGGAGGACCACCATGCATACTTCATCTGATGTCGTAGCCCGTCTTTGCGGTGTCGTAAAGCGTTACGGCGGTGTTACCGCGCTCGACGGCGTGGATCTTGTGTTGCAGCGCGGCGAACTGTTGGCCGTGTTGGGGCCCAACGGCGCCGGCAAAACCACCAGCATCGGTCTGCTGCTTGGCCTGATGCGTCCCGATGCGGGCCGTGTGGAGTTGTTCGGCATGGATCCGCAGCAGATCGATGCACGCCGCCGCATCGGTGTGATGCTGCAATCCGCCATGTTGCCGCCGACATTGCGCGTTGGTGAACTACTGCGGCTGGTATCCAGCTACTACCCCCACCCACGCGCGTTGGATGAAAGCGCAGCGCTGGCCGGCATTGCCGATTTGCTGCAGCGGCCTTACGGCAAGCTGTCGGGTGGTCAGCAGCGGCGGGTGCAATTTGCATTGGCTTTGTGCGGTCGACCGGAACTGCTGTTTCTCGACGAGCCGACGGTGGGCATGGATATCGACGCGCGCCGCAAACTATGGAACGCGATGCGCACGCTGGTTGCCGAAGGTTGCTCGGTGGTGCTGACCACGCATTACCTGGAAGAAGCCGAAGCGCTGGCACAACGCGTCGTCGTGATGGCCAAAGGGCGTGTACTAAGCGAAGGCAGCGTCGATGCGTTGCGCGCACATGTGCCGCTGTCACGCATTCGTTGCGTTACCGACCTCGATGTCGCGGCGGTGTCGGCCTGGCCGCAAGTGGCATCGGCTGAGCGCGAAGGGGCGCGCTTACGTATCAGCACCAACGAACCCGAAAACGTATTGCGACGTCTGTTGGATGCCGATCTCGCGCTCAGCGAACTGGAAGTGCAGCGCGCGGGCCTGGCCGAAGCATTCACCGAACTCACACGCGAAGAAACCGCAGAACAGGAGGCCGCGTAATGAACAGCGTATCGATACCCGCTACACCGATAGCATCATCTGTTAGCGCTATGAGTACACGGCGAGTGATCGGCGCTTATCTGGCCGAGGCACGCAGCGAATGCCTACGCTACATGCGTGCACCGGGCTTCATGTTGCCGATCATATTGTTTCCCACCATGTTCTATTTGCTGTTCGGCGTCATCATGAATGGTTCCGCGGGCGCCGATACCTTGCGTTATCTGCTGGTGAGCTACGGCGTGTTCGGCGTGATGAGCCCCGGCTTGTTCGGCTTCGGCGTGTCGCTGGCACTGGAGCGCGACGGTGGCCTGCTCACGTATAAGCGTGCTCTGCCGATGCCGCCCGGCGCTTATCTGCTCGGCAAAATGCTGATGGCAATGGTGGCCGCAGCGGTCGTCATTTTGCTGCTGCTCGCCATTGGTTTGACGCTGGGGCACGTCACTTTGTCTTTGCCGCAAGTCGCCTTGATGTTGCTTACCGGCATCTTGGGCGTATTGCCGTTCTGCGCGCTGGGCATGCTGGTGGGCACCTTCATCAAAGGGCAGGGCGCACCGGGCATGCTGAACCTTGTTTACCTACCCATGTCGTTCCTGTCCGGCCTATGGGTTCCGCTCGGTATGTTGCCAAAGGCCGTGCAGCAGATTGCGCCGGTGTGGCCTCCCTACCACCTGCATCAGCTTGGGCTGGCAGCGCTGGGGTTGGAACACGGTAGCGTGATGATGCATTTCGCCATGCTGTTAGGTTTTGCGGGCGTGTTTCTCTTCATCGCTGCGCGCAGGCTGCGGCGCTACGGTTGAAGTAGGATGTGGACATCGAGGGTTCGGGGACAAGCCATGATCATGCAAATTCGAGCTTGGTTTAGACCGGCCCCCGATTCGTATGCGGCGGGAAGCGTACGCAAAGGCAAGTCGCCATGGATCGATGGCGTGCATTTGCTGTGGTCGGTGTGGATTTTCGTTACGCCGATGTTCGATCATTACACGTGGACGTGGGCGCTATTGACGCTGGTGTCCTATCCCGTGTTCCTGTTCCTCTATGCCAAGTGCATCGTTTCGTCGCGGCGAGCCACCAGGCTCTATGCGCTGGGCATGAATGCGCTTTCTATGGCATTGATGGCCTGGTATCCCAGTGGACTCACGTACTTCGTGTTCGGTTGCGTGATGCTGCGCGGCTGCCTGACGGGCTTCCGCACGTATCTGCTGATGATTACCGCGCTCAATGCCGCATGTTTAGTCGAGGCCTGGTTTCTACACTATCCGTGGCAGGCGGTGATATCGATTCCGCTGGTGTCTTTCATCATCGGATTGGTAACCGCCGCGGAGAAGCTCAGCGACGAAAAAGATGCGGAGCTCAAGCTTTCCCACGACGAGGTGCGCCGGCTCGCCGCAACGGCTGAGCGCGAGCGCATTGGACGCGATCTGCATGACTTGCTCGGACATACGCTATCGCTGATTACCTTGAAGCTGGAGCTTTCGCGCAAACTCTTTGATCGCGATAGTGCAGCTGCGCGGCGCGAATTGGAGGAAGCCGAGCGCGTTGCGCGGCATGCTTTGGCGGAAGTGCGCGCCGCGGTTACAGGCATTCGTTCCACCGATCTGGCAGCCGAACTCGCTTCCGCGCGTCTGCTCTTGGAATCGTCTGGCGTGCACCTCGATTACGGCAGCCTGCCCGATGCGCTGCCGCAAGATATCGAACGTACGCTTGCGCTGGTCATCCGCGAAGCCACGACCAATATTCATCGTCACGCTGCAGCTACAGAAGCCAGCGTTCGTTTTATTCGCACCACGGAAAAGTTGGACATGCAGATCAGCGATAACGGAAAAGGTGGCCTTGTGACGCATGGCAACGGTGTCAGCGGCATGTGTGAGCGAATACGCGCCGTCGGAGGAAACTTGCAGATCGATTCGCCGCCGCGTCGCGGCACGCGCTTGCTGATCAGCGTATCGCTGCACGCACAAAAGGCAGGTGGTGGCTCAGAAGGAGCCTCGCAGAAGGGCTATGCGGGGAGCGCTGCATGATTCGCGTGTTGCTGGCCGAAGATCAGGCGATGGTGCGCGGTGCGCTGTCGGCCTTGCTCAATCTCGAGTCGGATATCGAAGTGCTGGGTTCGGCGTCCGACGGTGAAATGGCGTGGCGCGAAGTGCAGCGATTGAAGCCGGATGTGCTGGTAACCGATATCGAAATGCCGGGCCTTACTGGTTTGGAGTTGGCGCAGCGCATTCATCGCCAAGAGCTGCCGGTGAAGTGCATCATCGTGACCACGTTTGCACGGCCGGGATTTCTGCGCCGTGCGCTGGATGCCGGTGTATCCGGTTACCTCTTGAAGGACGCGCCTGCGGAAAACCTCGCTGAAGCGTTGCGCATCGTGCATCGTGGTGGCCGATCGATCGATCCGCAGTTGGCGCTGGAAGCGTGGTCGGAAGCCGATCCTTTGAACGATCGCGAACGACAGGTACTGCGTCTTGCGGGCGAGGGGCAATCGGCGAGCGATATTGCGACCAAGCTCAATCTGTCGCATGGCACCGTGCGTAATTATCTGTCCGAGGCGATCGGCAAGCTCGGCGCGGCCAATCGCATTGAGGCGTATCGCCTGGCGAGACAGAAGGGTTGGCTCTAGTTGCGCTTTGTTCTTTCCTTGTGCATCCCCACTCTCCGGACGTCATTCCCGCGAAAGCGGGAATCCATGTTGCTCCTAGGCGAAAGTAAAAAATGGATTGCCCAGCTTCGCTGTTATAAAGCGCTTTCGCTTTCGCAGGAATGACGTGCAGGGGAAATATACACATCATTTTATAAGAAATTTTCTTAGCGAAAATTTCTTGCATTGGAAATAAACCTCACGTAATGTTCGCATCCTTCGCCAACTCCGGCGATTTATTCAAGGGTTTAATCATGCTGTATCACGTCGTCAAATTCGGTTTGCCGTCGCGCGGAAATCGCGCTGCGCTGCCGTGTGTGCGCGATGAACAGCATCGGCTCACCCTGAACTTCATTCATTGACCGAATCCGCTCGCGGAGATCGGTCACCCCGATCTCCCGAGGCAACGCGAACGCCCTCGGGTCGCCAAACCCGGGGGTGTTTTGTTTTTAGCGTTCGCAAAGCGATGGTCATGCGAAAACAGATCACCAATCCGGCTCCCGGAAGATTTCTTCCGCCCTGAAGCACCCGGCGCGGGCCCGCGCTGTGGCGAAGGGCGCGGCTGCTATAGGCGCATGTGCGCTGCACCTGGGTGCTTCGGTGCGAGCAAGGCGGGATTAGGAAAAGTATTCGGGCGTGTATGCCCAAACGAATTGCCGATTGGAAACAGTCGGCAATACGCAGCACCAAATCGGCAGGTTTCAGCGGTATGGGTTCAAAAGTCCATCCGGTGCGCGGGGTTTTGCCTCAAGCGTATGCCGAAGCTTGTGCGAAGGTGTTGCGAGAAGTCGACGTTAGCTCAGAGGGTAGAGCAACGACACGTGATGCCGTTGGCCGCCGGTTCGAATCCGGCACGTCGAGCCACTGGATAGCTCAGATGGGTAGAGCATCGGACTGTTAATCCGAGTGTCGCGGGTTCGACTCCCGCTCCAACCAGGGCGAAAGCCCTTCAGGAGGGAATGCCCCGTGCGTAGGTGGGATGGATCACCAAGGATGGTGACCGGCCAGCTCACGCAGCGGATGTATAGCCGGATGTCCGTCCCAAGCTTGGGCGGATGATCTTCGAAGTGCAGCGGATGCGGCATGCCGCACAGATGCGACGGAAAGGATTATCTCCACAAGCGAGGCACGAATATTCCGCTTTGCATACGTATAGGGGCATTTCCATTTTTTGAGTTTTGTCGGCGCGAATCATTTTCGAGCCGTATCCCGCGAGGGATGGTCTGCTACGCCTCTGATTATCCAAACAACCATCACGCATTAACGATTCGAAGGCGTGATGGACTATCCAGGCGGATCGAAAAGGGAAAATGAAGAAGGAGTATTCCCATGTTATGGATCAAGCAAATCGTGATCGGCGACGGCGAGCGCGGTTTGCTGTATCGCAACCGTCAAGTGCAGGCCGTACTTTCGGCCGGTGTATATCGCTACTTCGATCCGTTCGACCGCATGGCGATCGTGGTGCACAACGTCGCGCGCCCGGAATATGGCGGCAACGATGCGGAAGTGCTGATGGCGTCTACCGATAAGGAGCTTGCCAAGCACTTTCTGGTGGCCGACGTCGGTACCGACCAAGTTGGCCTGGTGTTGAAGAACGGCAAGCTCGAGGACGTGCTGGCGCCGGGTACGCGCAAGCTGTACTGGAATGCATTGGTGCAGATCGAAGTGCAACTGGTGTGGATGTCCGAATCTCTGGCGATGGATGCCAACGTGGTGGCGCGTTTGCGTCAGCTTGGCGTGCTATCCAAGGTGGGCGTGACGGTTGACGTGCCAGTGGAGTCGACAGGCCTGCTGTTCGTCGATGGCAAGCTGGTGCGCGCATTGACGCCAGGTGCTTATGCGTTCTGGAATTTCCGCAAGAACGTGGCGGCCGAGGTGATCGACCTGCGCGTGCAGTCGATGGAGGTGTCCGGCCAGGAACTGTTGACGCGCGACAAGGTAAGTCTGCGCGTGAACCTCGCAGCGAGCGTGCGTGTGGTCGATCCGGTCACCGCGCGTACCAAAGTCGCCAAGTACGGGGATTATTTGTACCGCGAACTGCAGTACGGCTTGCGCAAGGCGGTATCTGCCAAAACGCTGGACGAATTGCTCGGCGACAAGGCCTCACTGGATGCCGACATCTTCGCGTACGTACGTGGTCGCGTGAGCGAACTGGGTCTTGAAGTGCTTGGTGTGGGCGTGAAGGACGTGATCCTGCCGGGCGAGATGAAAGAGATCCTCAACAGCGTGGTGCAGGCGGAGAAGGCGGCCCAAGCCAACGTGATCCGCCGTCGTGAGGAAGCGAACGCGACGCGCTCCTTGCTCAACACGGCCAAGCTGATCGAGGAAAGCCCGACGCTGATGCGCTTGAAGGAGCTGGAGTCCTTGGAAAAGGTCACCGAGAAGATCGACAAGCTCACCGTGTTCGGCGGCCTGGACGGCGTGCTGACGCAGCTAGTGAGTCTCAAGCAGTAAAATCCAGTTCGGCAGAGGGAATTGCCGCGCTGGATCCTAGGAAGAATGAATCATGGAAACGCAATCCCAATACAAGCTGCTGCATGCCGAAGGTAGCGCCACGCCGATCAAAGGCTGGGTGCGCGGCGTGCCGCTGGAAGAGCAAGCTCATCGCCAACTGAAGAACATCGCCGCGTTGCCGTTCGTCGGTCCGTGGGTGGCGGTGATGCCGGACGTGCACCTCGGCAAAGGTGCAACGGTCGGTTCGGTAGTGCCTACGCGCGGCGCGATCATTCCGGCCGCGGTCGGCGTGGATATCGGCTGCGGCATGGCCGCGGTGCGCACAACGTTGCGTGCGAAGGATCTGC
Source organism: Dyella acidisoli (assembly GCF_030160295.1). GTDB lineage: Bacteria > Pseudomonadota > Gammaproteobacteria > Xanthomonadales > Rhodanobacteraceae > Dyella_B > Dyella_B acidisoli. The sequence continues at coordinate 395,189 of NZ_BSOB01000046.1, read as the reverse complement.
CGGACAACCTCGCACAACTGCGCTCGAGCATCGAGCGTGGCGTGCCGGTCGGCAACGGACGTGGCGGCGATCATCACCGCATGCCAGCCAGTATCGAAACGCGGTTGACTGAGTCAGGACTGTACGAGCGTCTGGAAGCGATCAAGGCCAAGCATCGCCACATTCGCATCGACAAGCTCGACAAGCAGCTCGGCACGCTAGGCGGCGGCAATCACTTCATCGAAATCTGTCTCGACGAGACAGACGCAGTGTGGGTGATGCTGCACTCCGGTTCGCGTGGCACTGGCAACTTGATCGGTACGTACTTCATCGAGCGTGCGCGTGAGCAACTGGCGCATCGCGTGCTCGGCTTCCATCTGCCGGACAAGGATCTAGCCTTCTTCATGGAAGGCGAGCCGCTGTTCGACGATTACGTGGAGGCCGTGTCTTGGGCGCAGGACTACGCCCGGCACAACCGTGAAGCGATGCTGGAGCGGGTACTGGGCGAAATGCGCCATCGCCTGCCGAAGTTCCAACTGGAGAAGATGGCCGTGAACTGCCACCACAACTATGTGCAGCGCGAAACGCATGGCGGTGAATCGCTGCTGGTCACGCGTAAAGGTGCGGTGAGCGCCAGGGAAGGCGAGTTGGGGATCATCCCGGGCAGCATGGGCACACGCAGCTACATCGTGCGTGGCAAGGGCAACCCGGAAAGTTTCCACAGCTGCAGTCACGGCGCCGGGCGTGTGATGAGTCGTACCGCCGCGCGCCAGAACATCACGTTGTCGCAACATCGCCAGGCAACCGCGCACGTCGAATGCCGCAAGGACGCGGGTGTGATCGATGAATCACCTGCGGCGTACAAGTCGATCGATGCGGTGATGGCTGCGCAGACTGACTTGGTGGAAGTGGTGCATACGCTACGGCAGGTACTGTGCGTGAAGGGTTGAATGATCAGCTTGCGCCGCCTCGATGAGGCGGTTTTTTTTTATCCGTCGAAAGGCTTGGTTCTCGCATCGTAGTCATTCCGGGCTGCGCGGGAATGACGAGCACCCTGAATTGCCGTTTGGACAGCCTCCGCGCTCCCGGCTCGGGTGAGCTCCCATTTGCGCAATAATGCGTCATCCCAAGCCAATCTCCCGCCGTGAAGAAGTCCGATTTCAACTTCGATCTCCCGCCCGAACTGATCGCTCAGGCACCTCTACCCCAGCGAAGCGCAAGCCGCCTGTTGGTGCTCAACGTGCCGACGCATACATGGCAGGACCGGATGTTTCGCGACCTGCCTTCCATGTTGCGCAAGGGCGATTTGCTCGTGTTCAACGACACGCGTGTGCTGCCAGCGCGCTTGTATGGGCAGAAGCCAAGCGGCGGCGCGGTAGAGATCCTGATCGAGCGTGTGACCGGCGCGCATGAAGCCACTGTGCAGCTCGGCGTAAGCAAGAAGCCGCGCGAAGGCACGGTGATCGTGCTGGCGGACGGCAGCCATGCCACGGTGCTTGGACGTGACGACAGCTTTTTCCATTTGCGCTTCGAATCACCCGAGCCACTGGAACGCTTGCTGCTGAAACTCGGCGAAATGCCACTGCCTCCGTACATCTCACGGCACGCGGATGCCAGCGACATGGAGCGCTACCAGACGGTGTATGCGCGCGAGCCGGGCGCGGTGGCTGCGCCGACGGCTGGTTTGCATTTCGACGAGACATCGCTGAAGCAGCTGCGCGAAATGGGCGTGGATTTCGGATACGTGACCTTGCATGTCGGCGCGGGCACATTCCAGCCCATGCGCACCGAAGAACTTTCCCATCACAAAATGCATCGCGAATGGCTCAACGTCGGCGCGGGGCTGGTCGAGCAGATTCATCGCACGCGCCGCGCAGGTGGTCGGGTGATTGCGGTCGGCACGACGGTGGTGCGCGCATTGGAAAGCGCCACGGTGAACGGCGAGCTACGCCCGTTCGCCGGCGAAACGCAGATCTTTATCTTCCCCGGCTATCGCATTACCAGCATCGACGGATTGATTACCAACTTCCATCTGCCGCAATCGACCCTTTTGATGCTGGTGTCGGCCTTGGCGGGGAGGGAGTTCATGCTGGGGGCTTATCGGCATGCGGTGCAGGCGCGGTATCGGTTTTTCTCGTATGGGGATGCGATGTTGATCTTGCCGCAGGGTTCATGATGCACGCGCATTTCCTCCTCCCCCCTCCGGGGAGAGGATCGAGGTGAGGGGACAAGGCTTGCCTGGAAATTCAATCGAAGCATCGCTTCGGTCCACCTTTTATTGCGAGGGTGGCCCCTCACCCCAACCCTCTCTCCGGAGGGGAGAGGGAGCTAGTTCAATGCCATACTTCCCCAATGACCTCCATGCACTTCGACCTCCTCGCCACTGACGGCACCGCGCGGCGCGGCCGTCTTACCTTCGATCGCGGCACCGTGGAAACCCCGGCCTTCATGCCCGTGGGTACCTATGGCTCAGTAAAAGCCATGACGCCACGTGACCTGGTCGAGGTGGGGGCGGAGATCATTCTCGGCAACACGTTCCATCTGTTCCTACGGCCGGGCTTGGACATCGTCGGCGAGTTCGGCGGTCTGCACCGTTTTATTGGCTGGAAGGCGCCGATCCTCACCGATTCCGGCGGTTTCCAGGTGTTCTCGCTGGCGCACAAGCGCAAGATCACCGAGCAGGGCGTGACGTTCGCCTCGCCTGTCGATGGCTCCAAGGTGTTTCTTTCGCCAGAAGAATCGATGCGCATCCAGACTGTGCTGGATTCGGACATCGCGATGATCTTCGACGAATGCACGCCGTATCCGGCCACGGAAAAAGTGGCAGCTGATTCGATGGAGCTGAGCTTGCGCTGGGCCGAACGTTCGCGTCGCGCATTCAATGATCTGAACAACCCCAATGCACTGTTTGGCATTGTGCAGGGCGGTGTTTACGAACACCTGCGCAAGCGCTCAGCCGAAGGGTTGAAGCAGATCGGCTTCGACGGCTACGCAATCGGCGGACTGGCGGTGGGCGAGCCGGAAGCGGAGCGCAATTACACGCTGGATTTCACCGTGCCGATGCTGCCGCAGGATCGGCCGCGCTATCTGATGGGAGTCGGTCGTCCGGAGGATATTGTCGAGGCCGTCCGACGCGGCATCGACATGTTCGACTGCGTGATGCCCACCCGAAACGCGCGCAACGGCTTCCTGTTCACGTCCCACGGTACGTTGCGTATCCGCAACGCGAAGTACGCCAACGACACTCGCGTGATCGAAGACGGCTGCGAATGCTACGCCTGCAGCCAAGGCTTCAGCCGCGCGTACCTGCGTCATTTGGATCGCTGCAACGAAATCCTCGGCAGCCAGCTCGCCACCATCCACAACCTGCACCACTACCAGCGCCTGATGGCTGGGTTGCGCGAGGCCATTGCGGCAGGGACGCTGGAGAAGTTCGTGGCCGACTTCTATGCCCGGCGAAAGGGTGGGGCGGCCGAGTAACTCCCTCTCCCCTTCGGGGAGAACATTCCCTTTTCCCTTTTTTCGAGGGAAAAGGGACGGGATGAGGGGCAAATCTTGCGTGAAACTTGGCTAATGACAGCGAACTTTCAGGCTGTTTTTAGACACGAAATCGAAGGTCTGTGGCGAGGTTGACCCCTCACCTCAATCCTCTCCCCGGAGGGGAGAGGAGGCGAACGCAAAGAGCCATTCTCATGGCATAATCCAACGTCTTTTTATTGGGCTTGCGACAAAAACTCCAGTCGCAGCCACAACTTGCGGGATAAGCAGATGACTCTTCCGACGACTTTCGTGCTGGCGCAGGCCGCGCCTGGCGGTGCTGCCAATGGCGGCATTTCCATGATCATCATGATGATCGTGCTGTTCGGCCTGATGTATTTCATGATGATCCGCCCGCAGATGAAGCGGCAGAAGGAACACCGCCAGATGGTGTCCAGCCTGGCCAAGGGCGACGAAGTGGTCACCAACGGTGGCATCGCTGGCCGCGTCGACGACGTGGGCGAGACCTTCATCACGGTCGAGATCGCCCCGAACGTGAAGATCAAGCTGCAGAAGAGCGCCGTGCAGCAGGTGCTGCCGAAGGGCACGCTGAAGTCGTCCTAATTGCGGCGGCTCGTTCCTTCCCTTTAGTTAATTCACGCTACCCGCGGCTAAGACGCCGCGGTTCACCCGGATGCAAGGCATGAGTGATTTTCCACGCTGGAGATACTTTCTGGTCGCCGTCGTACTGGTGCTGGGCATCTTGTACGGGTTGCCGAACGTGTACGTGCCATTGCAGGCCGTGCAGGTAACGGCCAACCAGAGTACGTCTCTTGATCCGGCCGCGCAGCAGAAGGTCATCACCGCGCTGCAGTCCGCCAAGATTCCCTACGTCAACGAAAGCTTGAAGCACGATGCCAGTCGCGGCGATTACATCGTGATCGGCTTCGCCAACGGTGACTTGCAGAAGAATGCGGCTGACGCGCTGAAGGCCACGCTGGGTGACAGCTACACCGTCGCCTTCAACCTCGAGCCCACCGTGCCGCGTTGGCTCACCGCAATCGGCGGTCGTGCCATGCCGCTGGGTCTGGATCTGCAGGGTGGCGTGCGCTTCCTGATGGCGGTTGACCAGGACGACATCGTCGACCGGCAGGAAAATCGCTATACACAAGATATTGCTGCGCTGCTGAAGGACAGGAAGATTCCCTTCATTTCCGTAGCGCGCAATGCCACGCGCGGTCAGGGCGTGAACGTCATGCTGAGCTCCGCTGCCGATCGCACCGCGGCCAGCGATGCCATCGCCTCCGAATACACCGATCTGGGTGTGACGGATGGCGCTAGCACCGGCGATCGCTTCGCGCTCAACGCTTCGATCAAACCGAACAAGCTGCATGACCTGCAAGTCAATGCGATCCGCCAGAACCTCGCCACGCTGAGCAATCGCATCAACGCGCTAGGTGTGTCCGAGCCGGTGATCCAGGTGCAAGGCGAAGACCACATCTCGGTGGAACTGGCTGGCGTGCAAGATCCGGCCGAGGCGAAGAAGGTGATTGGCGCCACGGCTACTCTGCAGTACGTAGCAGGGTTGGGTGATGCCCGTGACCCCGCCGTGCAAGATGCGGCGAAGACGGGCAACGTGCCGCCGGATGCGCATCTGTATTACGGCCAGCACGGTGAACCATTCCTGGTCAGCAAGAACATCATCGCTAGCGGTGACGAGCTGGTGGATGCTGCGTCTGGCAACGATCCGCAATCCGGCTCGCCGATGGTCAGCGTCACGCTGAACTCGGCAGGCGCGGCGAAGATGCTCGATTTCACGCGCGACAACGTCGGCAAGCCGATGGCCGTGGTTTACGTGGAAAACACCACCGACACCAAGATTGTCGACGGCAAGGAAGTGCGTACGCCCAAGACCACCTATTCGGTGATCAATTACGCCACCATCAATGGCGTCTTCAGCAACAAGTTCCAAACTACCGGCCTCCAGAGTTCCAAGGCCGCATCGGAACTGGCGCTGATGCTGAAGGGCGGCTCGCTCGCCGCACGCATGGACATCGTGCAGGAAGGCGTGATCGGTCCCAGCCTCGGTCAAGACAACATCGAGAAGGGCCTGAAGGCCGTGTTGCTCGGCCTGGGCCTCGTGCTGCTGGCAGCTGCGATCTACTACAAGCTGTTCGGTCTGGTGGCAGACGTCGCGCTGTTCTTCAACCTGGTGATCCTGGTGGCGGTGATGTCGATGATCGGCGTGACGCTGACCATGCCAGGCATCGCCGGTATCGTGCTGACGCTGGGTATGGCGATCGACGCCAACGTGCTGATCTGCGAACGCGTGCGCGAGGAATTGCGCAACGGCTCCACGCCGTTGGCTGCGATCCGCGCCGGTTATGAAAAAGCCTGGGCGACCATTCTCGACGCCAACGTCACCCACCTTATCGCCGCGCTGGCGCTGACCACGATGGGCTCCGGCCCGATCAAGGGCTTCGGCGTCACGCTGCTGATCGGTATCCTCACCTCGATGTTCACCTCGGTAACGGTTACCCATGCGATCACCGCGCTTATCCACGGCGGCCGCAAGCTCAAGACGCTGTCGGTGTAATCGGAGACGATCATGGAAATTTTTAGTCACAACAGCAACGTCCATTTCCTGGGTCTTCGCAAGGTCAGCATTGGCATCGCGGTTCTGCTTATGCTGGCCTCGATCGTGCTGCTTGCTACGCGCAGTCTGAATTACGGCCTGGACTTCACCGGCGGCGTAAGCGTGGATGCCACCTATGACAACCCGGTATCGGTCGAGGATGTCCGCAGTGCCCTGGACAAGGGGGGCATCGAGAATGCCGTCGTGCAGAGCGTCGGCGGCACCCGTCAGGTGTCTCTCCGCTTTCAGCCCAAAGACGACAAGCACTACGTGCTGCAAGAGGGTAAATCGCCCAATCTTGATTTGATCTCCAACGACGTGGCGAAGGCTCTGCAAACCGCGCGCCCTGATGCCAAGATCGCCGGCAAGAACTACGTAGGCCCGCAGGTGGGCGAACAGCTGCGTAGCGATGGCGTTACCGCCGCGATCTTCGTGATCATCGGTATCGGTCTGTATTTGTGGATCCGTTTCGAACGTCGCTTCGCGATTGCCGCGCTCGCCACCGAAGTGCATGACGTGTTGGTGACGCTGGGCGTGATCTCGTTGGTGCAGCGCGAATTCGACCTGACCGTGCTGGCTTCGGTGCTGGCGGTGATCGGTTATTCGATCAACGACAAGGTGGTGGTGTTCGACCGTATTCGCGAACTGTTCCGCTCCTCGCGCAAGGCCGATCCGGAAGAAGTGCTCAATCGTTCGATCAACAGCACGCTGTCGCGAACCATCATCACCTCGACGTTCACCAGTATTGCGATGGCCGCGCTGTATTTCTTCGGTGGTCCCTCGGTGCATGGTTTCGCGATTACGATGCTGATCGGCATCCTGGTCGGTACGCTGTCATCGATCTTCGTGGCAAGCCCCATTCTGTTGTGGCTGGGCGTGTCGAAGAAGGATCTGATGCCGGTGACCAAGGAAAATCCGGAACTGGCTCGCCGTCCGTAATTTTCATCGCGTCATGTGCATGCAAAACGGCCCGGTCTCCCGGGCCGTTTTTTTGTAGGTTGGGATGCAAACCCCAGCCTACATCCGCTGTTACGTAACTGACGCAGTGCGCACGTATATGACAACAGTTTGCGCTTGATGCGCATCACATTACGCAAACTTTTCGATCTAAATTTTGTACTCCATCGGTCGATAAGCAGGGAAGGACGCTAACGTCCCGAATGGAGTCCCCCCATGCTTGTCGTGATCGGTTCCCTGGTGGTGCTTTCCTGCGTCCTGGGCGGTTACCTGCTTTCGCACGGCCATATTCTTGCGCTATGGCAGCCGAGTGAACTGATGATCATCGGTGGCGGCGCGATGGGTGCGTTCCTCTCGGCCAACCCGCCGAAGATTGTGAAAGGTGCGTTGCAGAATGTGGCCGCGCTGTTCAAAGGGCCCACGTATCGCAAGCAGGATTACGTCGACCTGCTGTCACTGCTGTACGACATTTTTAGCGTGATGCGCAAGCAAGGTCTGCTTGCGCTGGAGTCGCACATCGAAGATCCGCAATCGAGCTCGATCTTCGGTGCCTATCCTCGCCTGGTGAATGAGCATCACCTGATCGAATTCATCACTGACTGTCTGCGATTGATGGTGGGCGGCAACATGAATCCGCATGAGCTGGAACAGTTGCTGGAGGTGGAATTGGAAACCCATCATCACGAAGCGGAAGCACCTGCGCTGGCCGTGATGAAGATGGCAGATGCGTTGCCGGGCTTCGGTATTGTGGCAGCGGTGCTCGGCATCGTTACCACCATGTCTCAGCTTGGTGGGGACACTTCGCAGATTGGTGAGCATATTGCCGGCGCGCTGGTGGGCACCTTCCTTGGCATTTTGTTGTGCTACGGCTTTGTCGGCCCGCTGGCGGCGGCGATGGAAAGCCGCGTGCAGGAAGACGGCAAAGCGTTTGAGTGCGTGAAGGTGGCCTTGCTGGCTTCCCTGCGGGGCTATAACCCAAAGGTATCCGTGGAGTTTGCACGCAAGTCGTTGTCGCCGCAGGCACGGCCTAACTTCCAGGATTTCGAGGATCATCTGAAAGATGCGGCACGCGCGGGAGCGGCGGCGTGAGCGAGCAGGATCGCGACATGGTGATCGTGGTGCGCCGTTCGCGGCGCAAGAAACACGGTCATCACGGTGGTGCGTGGAAGGTGGCGTATGCCGACTTCGTCACCGCGATGATGGCGTTCTTCCTGGTCATGTGGCTGCTCGGCGTGGGCACGCGCCAGCAGCGCGCAGCGATCGCCGAATACTTCAAAAATCCCAGCATGGCGCAAGGCAATGCCACGATGGCGCCGCCAGGCAGAATGGGGCCGGGTGGCGCAAGCGACAGCATGATCAAACTGGGCGGCGCGATGGACATCCCGCACGGCCCGGGCAAGGATCGCCGCGCGTCACGCGCGGATGCCGCGGACGTGGAAAAGCAGGCGCGCGAACACGAGAAGGAACGCCTGGAAAACCTCATGCAGCAATTGCGTGCGGCGATTGAAAAGAGCCAGGCGCTGGAGCCATTCAAGGATCAGTTACTGCTCGACATCACGCCCGAAGGCTTGCGCATCCAGATCGTAGATAAACAGAACCGACCGATGTTCGATACCGGCAGCGCTACGCTCAAGTCTTATACCGTGGCGATCTTGCACGAGCTGGCGGGCTTCATCGATCAGGCGCCCAACAAGGTCAGTATTTCGGGACATACTGACGATGCGCCGTACAGTGGCGTCAGCCAGTACAGCAATTGGGAGCTTTCCGCAGATCGCGCCAATGCAGCGCGGCGTGCCTTGCTGGATGCTGGCCTTGAAGAAGGAAAGATTGCGCGCGTGGTGGGGCTGGCGGCTTCAGTGCCGTTCGACAAAGTCAATCCTAGCGATCCGATCAATCGGCGCATCAGCATCATCATGATGACCAAGCAAGCCCAGGATGCAGCGCTTTCGCAGGAACAAGCGGAGGCTGTGCCGTCACGCACATTACCCTCACCGGTCACGATTACGCCGCTTGCGTCAGGTGCGCCGTAGGTTGAGGTTTGCGTTTGCAATCCAACTACGCATTTTCATCCGAACGTTCTGCGTTCAACGCTGCCAACCTTTCAGGCGAACCTACATCCGTCCATTCGCCCCGATGATGGCTGCCGTTCACCCAGCCCCGTTGCATCGCTGCGCGCAATAGTGGTGCGAGCTTGAAGCACGGGTGCTTGTTATTCGTTGAATCGCCGATGATGCTTTGCCAATCATTCAAAAGCTCGCGCCGATAAACACCGATTCCGCTATAGGTGAGTCGTTGATCGCCTTCGGTGTGCAACTTGCCCTGCTCATCCAGCGCAAAATCTCCCTGCGGATGATGTGGCGGGTTGTCCACCATCAGCAGATGCGCAACGCCATCAGGCTCCGCTGGCAGCGCAGCGAAATCCGCATCCGTCCACACGTCGCCATTGATCACAATGAACGGCTCCGGCCCTAGCAGCGGCAGCGCGTGCAGCATGCCGCCGCCGGTTTCGAGCGGCGTGGGGCCTTCGTACGCGTAGCGAATGCGCAAGCCCCATTGCGCACCATCGCCGAGCACTTCCGGGAACTGCTCAGCCAGATGCGACGTGTTGATCACCACGTAATGCACGCCCATCGATGCAAGTTTTTCCAGATGCCACGCGATCAGCGGTTTGCCGCGCACGGTGAGTAGCGGCTTGGGCGTGTGGTTAGTGAGAGGACGCATGCGTTCGCCCAGGCCGGCGGCAAAGATCAGTGCATGCCTCATGCGAGGGTTACCTGGGTGAGGTCGCGTCCTTCCGCGTGACGTTCGATCAGCGCTACGAAGTCGGTCAATTCGGGATAGCTGCGCGCCACCGAAATGACATAGTGATAGACGCGCGGCACATCTGCGAGATAACCCGGTTTGCCGTCGCGATACCACAGTCGATAGAACTGGCCCAGCACGCGCACGTGGCGATGCAAACCAGTGAGGTCGAACCAGCGCAGAAAGTGCTCGCAATCGATGTCGGCACCGATCACACAAGCCTTGTGCAATCGCTGCCGATAGGATTCCACCCAGTCTTCCACGCGTTCGCGCGGCCATACGATGTAAGCATCGCGCAACAACGAAGCTAGGTCATACGTGATAGGGCCGGCGAGCGCGCCCTGAAAATCGATGATGCCGGGATTATTGTGTTCCACCACCAGCAGGTTGCGGCTGTGGTAATCGCGATGCACGAAGCAACGCGGTTGTTCCTGCGCGTTGCGGATGATCACACCGAATGCGGCTTTCAGAACGTCCCATTCGCCGCACTCGGGTGTGTGCCCGAGATGACGGCCGAGGAACCATTCAGGCATCACTTCCAGCCCGCTCGCCAATATACGGTGATCGAAGGGCGGCAATTCGCCGTAATCCATGCGTGTCTGCATGCGCAGCAGTGCATCCATGGCATCGCTGTAGAGCGCGTCGGCGTTATGGTCGTTGAGCTCGTTGAGATAAAGCCGCGTGCCAAGATCCTCGATCAGCAGAAAGCCTTGTTCGAGGTCCTGCGCGTGCACAGTCGGAACATGCAAGCCTGCATCGGCGAGTTGCTGGCCGATCTTCAGCCACGGGCGCGGATCTTCCTGCGCGGGTGGTGAATCCATCACGATCCAGCTTTGTCCGTCGTAATGCGTGCGCCAGTAGCTGCGGAAGCTGGCGTCGGAGGAGGCAGGTTCGAGTGTTAGCGAATGATCGCCAAGTGCTGCGCGCGTCCAGGTGAGGCGAGCAGCGGCGCGGTCGGTGATGCTTTGCATGAGGGCATTCGTTGCGGACACATACAAAGCTTAGAGCTTGCGCGCATCACGGCGATACCATTGATTTGCTCCCTCCCCTGCAAGCAGGGGAGGGAGATAGCATCAAGACAGGTTGTACGCCCGCTCCTCATGCTCGGCGATATCCAGGCCCACCTGTTCCTGCTCGGGCCCCACGCGCAAGCCGATCGTCAGATCCACCAGCTTCAGGATCACCCAGCTCAACACGCCGCTCCACACGATGGTGAAGCCCACGCCTTTCGCCTGGATCCACAACTGCGCCAGCGGTGAAATCACCGTACCAAAGCCACCCAGCTTTGGCGCTGCGAACACACCGGTAAGCAGCGCGCCGATGATGCCGGCGATGGCGTGCACGCCGAATACGTCGAGTGTGTCGTCGTAACCGAGCTTGTGCTTGAGCTTGGTTGCGGTGAAGAAACACGCAGCACCCGCGGCGAAGCCGATGATCAGTGCGCCGCCAGGCCCTGCCGTGCCCGCCGCGGGAGTGATCGCAACCAGCCCGGCGACTGCGCCTGAAGCCGCGCCGAGCACGCTGGCGCGTTTGTGCACGAGCCACTCCACCGCCACCCAGCCGATCACGGCTGCAGCAGTGGCGATCTGGGTCACCAGCATGGCCATGCTGGCGTTGCCGTTGGCAGCCACGGCAGAGCCCGCATTGAAACCAAACCAACCCAGCCACAGCAGGGCCGCGCCGATCACCGTATAGCCCAGGTTATGCGGCGGCATATGCGTATGCGGAAAGCCGCGGCGCTTGCCGATCACCAGGCAGGCGACCAGACCGGCGATACCTGCGTTGATATGCACCACCGTGCCGCCGGCGAAATCGAGCACGCCCAGATCGCCCAGCAGCGAGCCTGGGCCGCTCCACACCATGTGTGCGATCGGCAGGTAGACGAACGTCAGCCACAAGCCACTGAACCACAACATGGCGCTGAACTTCATGCGCTCCGCATACGCGCCGATGATCAGCGCCGGAGTGATGATCGCGAAGGTCAGCTGGAACATCACAAACACGCTTTCCGGCACGGTCTGATACAGCGTGGAAGGCGTAAGCCCTGCCAGCATGACCCGATCGAAGGCGCCGAGAAACGAATGCCAGTTGGTAATACCTGCGTGCATGCCTTCGGTGCTGAAGGCCAGCGAATAGCCGTAGATCATCCACTGCACCGTTACCAGGGCGGTGATTGCCAGGCACTGCATCATCACCGACAGCAGGTTCTTTGCGCGCACCATGCCGCCGTAGAACAGCGCCACGCCGGGAATCGTCATCATCAAGACGAATGCGCTGGCGACGAGCATCCAGGCGGTGTCGCCGCCGTTGAGCACGGGAGCAGGCGTGGCCTGCGCAAAAGCCGGCACGGCCAAGCCGGCTGCCAGCATGGCGACGATAAGCCGCAAAACATGTCGATACTTGGTCATCCCCCGTTCCCCATTTCCCCGCATGTCAAAGCGCATCTGCGTCCACTTCCTGCGTACGGATGCGAATCACCTGTTCCAGGTCACTCACGAAAATCTTGCCGTCGCCCACCTTGCCGGTACGCGCCGCGCGGATGATGGCCTCGACGGCCAGCTCGACCTGCTCATCCGCCACGGCAATCTCGATCTTCAGCTTGGGCAGGAAGTCGACCACGTACTCCGCGCCGCGATACAGCTCGGTATGTCCGCGCTGTCGGCCGAAGCCCTTTACCTCGGTGACGGTCATGCCCTGTACGCCGGCCTCGCCCAGCGCCTCGCGCACATCGTCCAAGGTGAAGGGTTTGATGATGGCGGTAACCCATTTCATGCGCGACGGCTCCGTGAGGGTGGCTTTGTTGCGTCACAGCAGAATATGTGCCAAGCGTGAGCGGGAGGCGTCAGGCCCCGCCAGAGCGCCATTTCTGGCGATGGGATGAGGATAGTCAGGCCGAGATGAAGAATGATTTGGTGCATGCTTTGCACCGTTATGGCGCAAATTGACCTCACTCTTCGCCGGGGCGGCGAGCAGGCTAGGTTTGACCCATTAACCACTAATCTGTACCATTTCGGTACGAATTAAGCCGTGTCTCTTTTTCCCCATGTTTCGTGTCAGCCGACTAACGGACTACGCCACTGTGGTGATGACTTGCATCGCCACGCATCCTGGCGACGACGTCCTCAGCACGGCCCAGATCGCCGAAGAGGCGCATCTGGAACTGCCTACCGTCAGTAAGCTGCTGAAGTCGCTGGGGCATGCGGGACTGGTGGAATCCTTCCGCGGTGTAAACGGCGGCTATCGCCTGGCGCGGCCCGCGCAGCAGATCAGCGTGGCCGACATCGTTGAGGCGATCGAAGGCCCGCTCGGCATGACCGAATGCACCCTCGGCGAAGGCCAGTGCGAACGCGAAGCCCAATGCGGCGTGCGCGGCAGCTGGCAACGCATCAACCACGTACTCGACAACGCGCTGCGCACGATGAGCTTGGCCGACATGCTGCATCCCGCGCCGTCACCCGTTGCGACCGTGGCGCTTACCGAATTGAAAGGCAGGACAGCATCATGACCATCGAGAACGATAGCCCCGTCGTGCTGCGCGACAACGCTGAAGTCGCCGCCGCGCTCGGCCGTCGCTACGAAGCCGGGTTCGTCACCGACATCGAAACAGACAGCCTGCCGCCGGGTTTGTCGGAAGATATCGTGCGCCAGCTGTCGGCATTGAAAGGCGAGCCGGAGTGGATGACCGAGTGGCGCCTGAAGGCGTATCGCCACTGGCTCACCATGCCCACGCCGCACTGGGCCAAGCTCAGCATTGCGCCGATCGACTTCCAGGCGATCAGCTACTACGCCTCGCCGAAGAACAAGCCGAAATCGCTCGACGAGGTCGATCCCAAGCTGCTGGAAACCTACGACAAGCTCGGTGTGCCGCTGCACGAGCGCGCCAGGCTCGCGGGCGTGGCGGTGGATGCGGTGTTCGATTCCGTATCCGTGGGCACCACTTTCCGTAAAGAGCTGGCGGAAGCCGGCGTGATCTTCTGCTCAATGAGCGAAGCGATCCGCGAATATCCGGAACTGGTACAGAAGTACCTGGGCAGCGTCGTGCCGACCGGTGACAACTACTTTGCCGCGCTGAACTCGGCGGTGTTCTCTGATGGCTCGTTCGTGTTCATTCCGAAGGGTGTGCGTTGCCCGATGGAGTTGTCGACCTATTTCCGCATCAACGCCGGCCACACCGGCCAGTTCGAGCGCACGCTGATCATCGCCGAAGACGGCGCCTACGTTTCCTACCTCGAGGGCTGCACCGCGCCGATGCGCGACGAGAATCAGTTGCACGCCGCGGTAGTGGAACTGGTCGCGCTCGAAAAAGCGCAGATCAAATATTCCACCGTGCAGAACTGGTATCCGGGCGATGAAGAAGGTCGCGGCGGCATCTACAACTTCGTTACGAAGCGCGGTGATTGCCGCGGCGGCGATTCGAAGATTTCCTGGACGCAGGTCGAAACGGGTTCCGCGATTACCTGGAAGTATCCGAGTTGCGTGCTGCGCGGCGATCGCTCGGTTGGCGAGTTCTATTCGGTGGCGCTCACACACCATCGCCAGCAAGCCGACACCGGCACCAAGATGATCCACATCGGCAAAGGCACCAAATCCAAGATTGTTTCCAAGGGCATCAGTGCCGGCAAGAGCTCCAACAGCTATCGCGGTCTGGTGAAGGTGGAGAAGGGCGCTGAAGGCGCGCGCAACTACACGCAGTGCGATTCACTGCTGATCGGCAAGAAATGCGGCGCGCACACCTTCCCGTATATGGAAGTGAAAAATCCCACGGCAATCGTCGAGCACGAAGCCACCACCTCCAAGATTTCGGACGATCAGCTCTTCTACTGCCGCTCGCGCGGTATTGGTGAAGAAGATGCGGTGTCGATGATCGTGGACGGTTTCTGCAAGCAGGTGTTCCGCGAGCTGCCGATGGAGTTTGCGGTGGAGGCGAAGAAGCTGCTGGAGGTTTCGTTGGAAGGTGCAGTGGGCTAAGGATGCCTCAGCTTCTCACTCGCTCTCCCCTCCGGGGAGAGGGCTGGGGTGAGGGGGCAACCTCGCGAGACAGTTGCTTCCTAGCTAAAGAATTAAAAGGCAAAACCTTTCGTTATGACTACAGCTGTTATGGCAAGCGCAGCCCCTCACCCCAACCCTCTCCCCGGAGGGGAGAGGGAGCTTGCACTCGAGAAGATGTTGCTTGGTTTGCTGTTGCTTGGTGCGGTTGGTGCTGTACACGCCGACCAACCCATGTCAGATCAGCAGGTCGTGGACCGCTACTGCGCCAAGGCCAATACCCAGCGCGACATGGATGAGTGTTCCGCCGCTGCGCTGAGCGATGCCAACCACCAACTCAACGCAACCTATCAAGCGGTGCTGAAGAAATGGGCCGCGTTTCCGGCCATGACTACGAAGGTCCGCCAAGCCCAGCGCGGCTGGCTGACTTATCGCGACGCGGATGTCGCCGCTCACTTTGCCATCGCCGATCAAGATCGGGCCGCTGGCACTGCGGGCACGGCATATCCCATGGCGCGGAATCTTTATCAAACGGGTCTGGTGCTCGAACGCGTCGCCCGTCTTTGCGAATTTCTACGCGGCGATGCCTATGGCGAGCGAGATAACGCGTCATGCGCCGATCTGGTGGCTCACCCCACCGTCGTACCTCATCAACCTTGATGTGACTTTTTAACCATGCTGAAGATCGAAAACCTGCACGCCCGCGTCGAGGGCAAGGACATCCTCAAGGGCCTCACGCTTACCGTGAACCCGGGCGAGGTGCACGCCATCATGGGCCCGAACGGGGCCGGCAAGTCGACGCTGGGTAACGTACTGTCCGGCCGCGATGGCTATGAAGTCACGGCCGGTTCCGTGACGTTCGAAGGACGCGATCTGCTCGCGCTGGAACCCGAAGATCGCGCGGCTGCCGGTGTGTTTCTCGCGTTCCAGTATCCGGTGGAAATCCCCGGTGTGAACAACACGTATTTCCTGCGCGCCGCACTCAACGCACAGCGCAAGCAGCGCGGTGAAGCGGAGCTGGATTCCATGCAGTTCCTCAAGCTCGTGCGCGAAAAGCTGAAGATCATGCAGATCTCCGACGAGTTGCTGCATCGCGCCGTCAACGAAGGTTTTTCGGGCGGCGAGAAGAAGCGCAACGAAATCTTCCAGATGGCGGTGCTGGAACCGAAGCTGGCGATTCTGGACGAGACCGATTCCGGTCTGGACATTGATGCACTCAAGCAAGTGGCGCAGGGTGTGAATGCGCTGCGTTCGCCGGATCGTGCATTCCTTGTCATCACCCACTACCAGCGCCTGCTCGACTACATCGAGCCGGATTTCGTGCATGTGCTGGCCGATGGCCGCATCGTGGAGAGCGGCGACAAGACGCTGGCGCTGAAGCTGGAAGAACACGGTTACGCCTGGGTCAACGATCACGATCCAGCCTTGGCGAACGAGGCGCGTGCATGAGCCAGTCACCGGCACCCATGCCTTTCATCGACGCGCTGCGTGATGCGGGCAACCTGCGCCTGCCGGGCAGTGGTCTGGCATGGTTGGATGCAGCACGGCGCGAAAATCTGGAAGCGTTCATCACGGCCGGGTTGCCGGATACGCGCGCGGAAGCCTGGAAGTACACTGCGCTGCGCGCGCTCGGCCAGCGTCGATTCGCGCTGGGCGATGCAGCGGCGGCTTCGCATCCGGTTGATCCCTATGCACTGACTTTGCCGGGTATCGATGGTCCGCGGCTGGTGTTCGTCAACGGCGTGTTTCGCGCCGACCTGTCGCGGCTCGAAGCCTTGCCGCCGGGTTTGTCGCTGCAGCCGCTTTCCCGTGTATTGGAAAACGATCCAGAGCCACTGCGCTTCGCCCTCAGTCGTCACTATCGGGAAGCGGGTGATGCATTCGCGCGACTCAATGCGGCGCTGGCCGGCGATGGCGTGGTGCTGCGTGTGGCGCCCGGCGTGCGTGTGGGTAAGCCGGTTCACCTGTGTTTTGCTGGCACGCCTGCGCAAGGTGATGCGGCGTGGCACGTGCGTAACGTGATCGAACTGGGCGAAGGCGCAGAACTCGATCTGGTCGAGCATCACCTGGCCACGGCGCAGCACAAGCACCTGGCTACGCTGGTCAGCGATATCGTGGTGCGCGATGGTGCCAAGCTTCAGCATGCGTTGCTGCAAAACGCCGCCGAAGAAAGCACATTGATCCGTCGCGGCAGTATGCACTTGGGCGCGAAGTCACAGGCCACTCTGCACGTGCTGGAACTGGGCGGCGCATTGGTTCGGCATGACTTGCACGCAGAACTGCGCGGTGATCAGGCACGCCTCGATACGCGCGGCGTGTTCGTGCTGCGTGGACGTCAGCATGTCGACACCCAGCTATCGATTCGCCATCAGGCGCTCAATACCGCTTCGGAATCCATCTGGCGCGGCGTGGCCGACGAACGTGCGCGCGGCGTGTTTCGCGGCGCGATCGTGGTGGCCGAAGGTGCCGACGGCAGCGATGCCAGCCTCAATAACAAGAACCTGTTGTTATCCGCGCAAGCAGAGATCGATACCAAGCCGGAATTGGAAATCTACGCCGACGAGGTGAAGGCTGCGCACGGCGCCACGGTCGGCCAGCTCGATGAGCGTGCGTTGTTCTACCTGCGTTCGCGCGGTTTGCCGAATGCGGAAGCGCGCGCGCTGCTTACATCGGCGTTCTGCCGGGCGGTGTTCGCCGCGCTCCCCAACGAAACCCTGCGCGACCATTTCTCCGACGCGCTACTCGCGCATCTACCCTGATTGCCACCATGACCGTCAAGCCCAGCCATCCTTCCGTCGACTTCGATGTGCAGCGTGTGCGCGCGGATTTTCCGCTGCTGTCGCGCACGGTGCACGGCAAGCCACTGGTGTATTTCGACAACGCCAATACCAGCCAGAAGCCGCGACAGGTGATTGAGGCGGTCGACGATCACTATCGCAAGCACAACGCAAACGTAGCGCGTGCGGTGCATCTGCTGGGCGAAGAGGCGACCGCTGCTTATGAAAATGCGCGTGACAGGCTCGCCGCTTTCATCAATGCCGGTTCGCGCAACGAAGTGGTTCTTACCTCCGGCACCACACAATCGATGAACCTGGTGGCGTACAGCTATGCGCTGCCGCGCCTGAAGCCAGGTGACGCAATCGTCACCACGGTGATGGAACATCATGCCAACATCGTGCCGTGGCAGCTTGTTGCTGCACGCACGGGCGCTATCGTGAAAGCTGCGCCGATCGATCAGAACGGTGAACTGATCGTGGAGAAATTCTTCGAACTGCTTACGCCGGATGTGAAGCTCGCGTGTGTGGCGCACGTTTCCAATGTGCTTGGCACGGTGAACCCGGTGCGCGAGATCGCACGCGAATGCCGCAAACGCGGCATTCCGTTGGTCGTCGACGGTTCGCAAGCGCTGCCGCATCGTCCTGTGGATGTGCAAGCAATCGGTTGTGATTTCTACGCATTTACCGGGCACAAGGTACTGGCGCCCACCGGTACGGGCGGGCTATGGGCAAAGCGTGAACACCTGCAGGCCATGCCGCCGTTCTTCGGCGGTGGCGAAATGATTCGCGAAGTGCGCTTCGATGGCACCACCTTTGCCGAGCCTCCACACAAGTTCGAGGCGGGTACGCCGAACATTGCCGGCTTTGCCGGCATAGGCGCCGCGATCGACTACTACCAATCCATCGGCTTCGAAGCGATTCGTGCATGGGAGTACGAGCTGCTGACGTACGCCACCGAGCGCCTGCGTGAGATCCCGGGTGTACGCATTTACGGCGAAGCGAAGGAGAAAGAGCCGGTGATCTCCTTCCTGGTCGAAGGCGCGCAAGCGATGGACATGGCCACGCTGCTCGACCTGGAAGGCGTGGCCGTGCGCTCGGGCCATCATTGCGCGCATCCGCTGATGCAGTTCTACGGTGTGCCGGCCACCTTGCGTGCGTCGCTGGCGTTCTACAACACGCGTGAGGAAGTGGATGCATTCATTGCCGCGCTGTTGAAGGTGCGCAAGTTGCTGATGTAGTAACGCGTGCGCGCGCTTCGGCAAATTGTGTACTTGCCAAGATGAAAGTTACCCCGAGGGCCGTCATTCCCGCTTTCGCGTGAATGACGGCCGTGAGGTAAGGATGACTTTCATGGAGCAACCTACGTCTTTGCTCTACAGCTTGCCAGAATGATGGTGCGGGGCGCTGAGCACCTTGCTTGCCGCAAGCAGCGCCAGAACTCCGGCCATAGCAAGCAGCCACGGCTGCGAGAGCGCCAGCGGCACCAGCTGTTTCCAACTGCTCGCATACCGAACCAGCACACCAATCAACATCCCTACCAGCACGCCAAGCAGCGCCAGGCTCAGATAGAGCTCCAGCCGTGTATCGCCAGCGGTATGGCGACGTGCCTCCAAGGCGACCTTGCTGGCGAAATCGGCCGGCAGGTTTTCATCCAACGGTTGTCGTAATGCGCGCGCTACCAAGCGATAGCGCTGCAGCGCCTGATCATCGCTGGCGTCCAGCCCGAGCCGTTCCGCTCGAACGGCGCGTTCCTGCAGTGCCCATTCGCGTTCCATGCGGTCGTCGTGAGGCGATGGTGGTTCGCGGGTCATGGTGAAACTCCGTACAAAGTCTGCAACTGTTCGCGCAAACGAAGACGTGTGCGAAACAGATGGCTTTTGATCGTACCGGTAGCCAAGCCGGTGATGCTGGCGATCTCGTCGATGGACAGCTCGTCCAGATGATAGAGCGTAAGCAGGGTTCGCTGCAGGGGAGGGAGGGTTTCGATGGCTGCATGTAGATGTGCCGCCATGTCGCTATCGGCATAAGCGCTTTCCAGATCGAAGCTGTCGCTCGCTCTCTCTGCCACGTCAAAGCCGTCCCCATCTTCGCTGGGATCAAGCACTGCAATGCGCTTTCGTTCCAGATATCGCAGCGCCACCGTATAAGCCACACGACCGATCCAGGACTTTAGCGCGCTTTCGTAGCGGTACTGGCGCAGATGCTGGTGCACGCGCAGGAACGTATCCTGGCAAAGCTCGCGCGCGTCCTCCGGGTGGCGGACCATGCGGTAGATGATGTGCCAGCACAGCGCCTGGTGCTCGCGCACCAGCCGCTCGAACGCGCCGGGCGCGTTCGCCAGTACGGCTTCGACCAACTGGCGATCCTGATGATCCATGCGCCGCGGCGCCAATCAGCCGAAACGTCGCGCGAGCACAAAGAACAATAGGTAACCAAGCCCGAAGGCTCCCAATAGCATTGCCACCACGCCAGCGTTGATGTCGGTCCAGCCCATGGCCTGGATGACGCCAAAACCGATGGCTTCCATGACGGTGACAATGCCCCAGCGCAAGGCTGTCATCTGGTCGCGATGCATATCGCCTTGCACCACAGACTCCACCAGCTCCTTCGAGCCGGAGACTTGCAGCATCTTGACGCGCAAGCGCGCGTTGACCAATAGCCTGACTATGTAAGTGATCCCGAAGGTGATGCAAAGGAAGAGCACAATCGGGATCATCTCGCCTAACACGCCTTTGTCCATCATCTACTCCAGATAAAGGGCGCCGGATTGGGCACCGATGAGTATAGAGATACGGCCGGCCACCGATCGGTTGCAGGCGAATGTCTTGCAACTGTTTGCCCTCCAGCCGCATCTACCTCTCCGTAATCCGTTGCAGCCGTCCATACGGTCGCATGCCATGCATGCCGCCAAGGGTTTACTGCGCCTTTCAAAAGGAGATCGTCATGCGTCCCTGCTTAGCGGCAATGTGCCTTGCCTGTCTTCCTCCTGGCGCGCTGGCTAACTCGGTACATATCATCGAGGTCATCAACGATACCCACAGCCGTATCGACTCGTTTTCGATGGCTCCGGCCGGCAGCGACCGCTGGACCGAGGTGGACTTCAAGCCGCCCATGTGGGAGTCGTCGTTTGATCATCAGCAGGCCGCCATGCTGCAGTTTCACGACAACGATGGCTGCTTGCGCGATCTGCGCACGGTACTGTCGGACGGACGCAGGATCTTCGCCAGCAACTTCGACCTGTGCCGTTTCCACGCCTACCGGCCTGGCATGCGTTTTCACGGCGGGCACCCCGGTTCGCAAATCATGCCTTAGCTATGCGGGTGACTTTGGCGGAATCACAGCGCGGATTATCATGGGCGGATGAATACCGTCATCGCTCCCGTTTTCCGCAAGGCCATCGAGGCCGACATCGATGCCATCGTCGCCTTAGTGCACTCCGCCTACCGCGGCGAATTCAGTCGCCAGGGTTGGACGACCGAAGCTGATCTGCTCGATGGACCGCGTACTGATCCCGCCGACGTGGCGGAGGTGCTGGCCGCGCCGGACAGTGCCGTGCTGCTGGCGTCGATCGATAGCGAGTTGCTTGCCTGCTGCCATATCGAGCGACATGGCGAGTCGGCCTATTTCGGCATGTTCGCCGTCCATCCCCCGCGCCAAGGCAGCGGGCTCGGCCGGTTGGTGCTGGCGGAAGCGGAACGATATGCGCAGCAAATCTGGCAGTGCAGGGCCATGCACATGAAGGTGATCGACGTTCGTAGCGACCTGATGGCCTGGTACGAGCGTCGGGGTTATCACCGCACTGGCGAATATTCGCCTTTCCCTTACGGCGACGAACGCTTCGGCCTGCCGCGCCGCGACGATCTACGTTTCGAATTGATGGTGAAGGATCTGGCGGGAGCGGCACGATGAGCGAAGCATGGGTGGAAGTCGGCACGCGCTCGGAGTTGCTGCCCGGCGAATTCAAGGTGGTATGGGATGGCGACACCGCCATCGCCGTGTTCAACGTCGACGGCGATCTGTATGCGGTGGAAGATATCTGCACGCACGACGGCGGCGAGTTGGCCGGTGGCGAGATCCATGGCCACGAGGTGGAGTGTCCACGCCACGGCGCGCGTTTCGATTTGCGCACGGGCGAGCCGACTTGTCCGCCGGCCTATGAGCCGATTCATCGTTTTCCTGTGCGTGAAGAAAACGGGTTGATCTGGACGCGCGACGATCGCTGAGCATGGCGTTCGTCGATTCGTGACAACTGTTTCTTTGTGGCTTGGTTCTCAAGTCAGCGCGCGGAAACATACACGTCAATAATTGTTGACGCTTCTTTCATCCGCGAATTGTTACATCGCAACATAAGCGCTGCGTGGTGTTAGGCAGCGTGATGTTGTGCACATGGCTACGCCTGTGTGCGGGATTGGTTGCAGCGGAACGGCGGATGCGAGGCGGAATGCTGGTCTCTCCGTGTCGTCGCCTATGTGAGTAAACCAAGTGGCTGACGATTGCTGATCGCATTTCAGCCATCGTCACGTTTTTTTGCGGCACTCATCGTGCAAGCGTCTCTTTCATGGCTGCAGTTAGCCGTGACGGGCTGCTAGTGCCTTGAAAAACAAGAGCGCAGCCATCTGCGTCGGGAGAGTGTGTCTAGGGGTAACCGAATTTGCATCACAACGCGAATGCAATGCAGCAAGGCAGGCGCATGCGTGTGAGTTGAGAAAGCCAGCCAGGCCATGACGGAAGTGTGTGCATTCGCAAGGAGAACGCGCAATGAGTCACGAGTCACTTTTGTCGCTGCCATTGACCACCGCGCAGCGCGGATTGTGGGTGGGCCAGAAGATCGGCGCAGCAGATGCCACCTTGAACATCGCCGAGATGCTGGAGATCTGTGGGCCAGTACAGCCCGAACTTTTCATGCGTGCCTTATGGCAGATCACGCATGAAGCGGAGACCTTGCGCGTAGCCGTGGTGGAGCATCACGGCCAGCCCCGACAGATTGTGAGGGCCGTGTACAACGGTCATTTCCCTTTTCTGGATGTGAGTCGCGAGGCCAATCCACGTGCCGCGGCGGAAGCGTGGATGCTGGAGGAATTGAGCCGTCCGGTCGATCTGGCCAACGATCCCTTGTTTGTCAGCGCGTTGTTCAAGGCTGCCGACGATCGTTATTACTGGTATCAGCGCGCCCATCACATCGTTTACGACGGCTACAGCGGTGGCCTGATCGCGCGCCGATTGGCTGAGCTTTACACAGCGTACATGGAAGGACGCGAACCTGAACCCTGCGAGTTTGGTCCACTGAAGGATCTGCTCGAAGCCGAGGCGAGCTATCGAGATTCGAGCCGCTTCCATCGAGACCGAGAATTCTGGAAGGGAAAGCTTGCTGATCTGCCCGAGGCCGTATCGCTAGCACGTGGAAATCACCGCAGCAGCATGGGTGGCTTGCGGCGAAGTATTGGACACTTCTCGATAGCGACGGTAGAACGCTTGCGTAAGTTGGGCAAGCAGACCTCCACCAGTCTTCCTCAAATGCTGATCGCGCTGGTGGCGGCTTATTATCATCGCGCAACGGGTGCCCACGACCTTGTCATTGGCATGCCGGTGTCGGCACGTATGAGTGCGCAGTTGCGCAACTGCCCCGGTATGGTCGCCAACGCAGTAGCGATTCGGCTGAGCTTTACGCCAGGCATGACGACTGTCGACCTGTTTGCGCAAGTCGCCCAGGCAGTAAGGCAGACGCTGCGGCACCAGCAATACCGTTACGAAGATGTCCGGCGGGATGTTGGCCTGGTCACCAAAGGCCAGCACCTTGCATGGCTGGGTGTGAACATCGAGCCTTTCGATTACCAACTGAGTTTCGCAGGGGCTCCGGCCATTTCACACAATGTGTCGAATGGATCGGCCGAGGATTTGACGGTATTCGTCTACGATCGGGGCGATGACAGCGAATTGCGCTTCGACTTCGACGCCAATCCTGCGCTCTATAGCATGCCCGAACTGGATGAGCATCGCCGTCGGCTGGCGTTGCTGGTAGAGGCGGTGCTGGCCGATCCGTCCCAAGCATTGCAGGATATCGACATATTGGGCATCGACGAGCGCCGTCGTCTGTTGCACGAATGGAATGCAACCGAAGCTCTCCTTTCATTGACCAGCCTTCCTGCGCTGGTTGCATCTCAGGCAGCCTTGAATCCAGACGCTCCGGCGCTGATCTTCGAGGACGCGACCGTGACTTATCGGGAACTTCACGAGCGAAGCGTAAAGCAAGCCAGGCAGCTTATCGCCGACGGCATTCTCCCCGGCGACATCGTTGCAGTCATGCTGCCGCGTAGCGAACAGTGGATCGTTGTATTGCTGGCCATCATGCGCACGGGCGCGGCTTATTTGCCTTTGGATCCGAATGGACCAAGGGATCGCATTGCCATGATGCTGAGCGATGCGTCACCCATTGCCCTGATCGCTACGCGCGAACTTTGCGAGCAATTTGCGGTTGGCGGCATGATGATCTTGCATCCCGAGGACCTGGACGTGTCATCGGAGGCGGCGCCAAGCGAGCCTGACTTGGTCAGTGCTGATGCGACCGCCTATGTGCTTTACACCTCCGGCTCAACGGGCAAGCCGAAAGGTGTCGAGGTGACGCATCGTAACCTTGCCAATTTTCTGCAAGGTATGCGCGCGCCTTTGGGCATGCAGGCCAGCGATCGTTTCCTGGCCGTGACGACCATGACATTTGATATCTCCGTTCTGGAGGTTTTCTTTCCTTTGACAATCGGCGCTTGCGTGATCATGGCCGGTAGCGAGGACGTTCGTACGCCTCCCGCATTGGCTCGACTGATCCGCCAGCATCGCGCAACGTATATGCAAGCCACGCCTTCGCTCTGGCGGGTGTTGCTGGCAAGTCCGAATCTGGATTTGCAGCAGGTGAACGTGCTGATTGGCGGCGAAGCACTTAACGCCGAACTGGCTGGACAGCTAAAGCGCCGTGCTGCACGTGTCATTCAGTTCTACGGGCCGACCGAAACGACGGTATGGTCCACCGTATTTGAACTTGATGCTGCGGACGGTGTTAGTGCACCACCCATTGGCCGTCCCATCCTTAATACCCGGCTCTACGTTCTCGACGCCTACCAGCGCCCTGTGCAGACCGGCGCGGTGGGCGAGTTGTATATCGCCGGTGCGGGTGTGGCGAAGGGTTACCTGCATCATCACCAGCTCACTGAAGCGCGTTTTCTGGCTGATCCTTTCATCAGTGATGGCACCCGCATGTATCGCACTGGCGATCTGGTGTACTGGGACGACAAAGGGTTGCTCCACTTCGTCGGCCGTGCCGATGGCCAGGTGAAAATCCGTGGCCATCGCGTCGAGCTGGGTGAAATCGAATGCCAGCTCGTGCGGTACACTGCCATTGCCGAGGCGGCAGTGACAGTACATAGCGAGCAGGACGGTGTCCCCTCGCTCACCGGCTACGTGGTGATGCGGACAGGTATGGATGCCAGCATCCATGCGGTGCGCCAGCATCTGGCGAAGTTCCTTCCCGAGTACATGATTCCCGCACAGCTTATCGTGCTCGACGCCATGCCGTTGACGTCCAGTGGCAAGCTCGACCGCAAGGCCCTGCCGCTGCCCGCACGTTCCAGCAAGACGGCATATGCCGAGCCAGTGACCGGGATCGAGAAGAAGCTGGCCGTGCTATGGCAGCAGGTGCTGGGTGTGGAACGGATCGGTCTGCACGACAATTTCTTTCAGCTCGGTGGCGACTCGCTCAAAGCGGCAGAAATGGTCGCACGCTTTCCCGAGCACTTCGGTATGGAATTGCCATTGGCCAGCCTGTTCGAAGCTTCCACCATCGGTAGTCTGGCCGCGTATCTGCAACGCGCGGAAAGCAGCAGCGATCCGCTCGGCATCGTACTGCCGCTACGGATAGCACGGCGCGAACGTCCGCTGTTCTGCATCCACCCGGCCGTGGGCTTGAGCTGGGGCTATGGTGGCCTGCTGCGTTATCTGGATGACAAGCTGCCGGTGTACGGCTTGCAGTCGCGCGGCTTGCGCGGTGGCGTGCTGCCCGAGAGCATCGCGGAGATCGCGGCAGATTATCTGGTGCAGATGCGGCGAGTGCAGCCGGAAGGTCCTTATCGCATGCTGGGCTGGTCCCTGGGCGGCTTGATTGCGCATGAGGTCGCTGCGCAATTGCAGCGTGCCGGCGAGCAGGTTGAATTTCTCGCCCTGCTGGATGCGTATCCGTTCGTTATCGACGACGCGCAGGCAGATGCCAATCCGTCGCACGAGATCCGGTCGATCCTTCGCTTCCTGGGTTTCCATCATCACGCGGTGGAAAATCCACCGGCGGACTTCGCTGCGTTGACCGATCTGCTGTGCAAGGAATATGGGGTGTTCGACATGCCGCTGGTGCAGGAAATCACCCGCAAGGATTCGCATCTGATCGAGCACGTCTCCGCTGTCACGCTCAATAACTTGCTGCTGGCACGCAAGCATGTGCCACAGCGGATCGATGCTGACGTGATGTTCCTGAACGCGGCGATCAAGGGTGAGGTCGATCTAAGCGGCCAGTTGCATGACAAGCCTGAAGCCTGGCGTCCCTATGTGGATGGCCGGCTGGATGTGCACGACGTGCCTTGCCATCACCAGGCGATGCTGGACGCCGAATACGCCACGCATGTCGGCAAACGGGTGATGCAACGGATGCATGCGCTGCAATCCATTCGCGTTCCAGCTGCTGCAGCCTTGCCGGCGATGGATGCTGGACAGCCATTTGCGGAGAACGCGGCCTATGCGTGACATCATCGCGCACGGCGCGCCCATCGCCATTTTCACCGTAGGCACGCAAGGCGATATCCGACCTTGCGTGGCGTTGGGTGCCGGCCTGCGGCGTGCGGGTTATCCGGTCCGCATCGTCACCAGCGACAACTTTGAAAGCATGGTGCGTGCAGCGGGGCTGGACTTCTTCCCGCTGACCGCCAATTTCCAGCACTTGCTCGACTCCAATCGCGAGATGACCGAGCAAGGCTTGAACATGGCAGCCATGGCGCGTATCTCGCGGCGTTTCTATAGCGATTGGGCTGTGCACTGGGCGCGTGAAGGGATGGCTGCCGCGGAAGGTGCCGGCTTGCTGATCGGCGTGGCCAACAGCACCTTGCTGGCCAAAGCGGTGGCCGAGGCGCGCGGCATTCCCTTCGTGGCTGCGCAGTTGCAACCGCTGACGCCATCGCGCTTTATGCCGCCCTTGGTGCTGTCAGGCGCAGGCACGTTACCGCAGTTCCTCAACATGCCCTTGTACAACGTGCTGCGCCTGCTGGTGTGGTATGTCATGAAGCCGGCCATCAACGATACCGTGCGTTCGCAGCTCGGCTTGCCGCGTTATCCGTGGTACGGGCCTTACTTCCACAGCCGGCAGCAGCGCGTGCTGTACGGTTTCAGTCGCCACATCGTGCCCAGGCCAGTCGATTGGCCTGACGCCGCACAGATCACCGGTTACTGGTTTCTTGATGAGCGGTACTGGCAGCCATCGCATGCTTTGCGTGATTTTCTCGATGCGGGACCCAAGCCGATCTACGTGGGATTCGGCAGCATGGTGAGCGCACAGGCGGAACAGTTTACGGCTTGCGTGCTCGACGCCATCGGCCGCAGTGGTCAGCGTGCCGTGCTCGCGACTGGCTGGGGCGGCCTGGCGGCTGAAGAGGGAGCGCAAGACGAGCGGATCTTCATTACCCAAGGTGCGCCGCATGATTGGCTATTCCCGCGCATAGCTGCCGCGGTTCATCACGGTGGCGCCGGCACGACCGCGGCGGCTGTCCGTGCTGGCATTCCCTCCGTGATCGTGCCGTTTTATGGCGATCAACCGTTCTGGGCGCGCTGCTTGCAGCGTGAAGGTATGGCACCGCCCGCGCTGGATCGCAAACAGCTAAGTGCAGAAGCACTGGCGGGCGCCATCGAGAGCACGCTGCAGGAGCCTATGCGTCGATCCGCTGCGGCACTGGGCGAGCGCGTGCGAGCAGAAGATGGCGTAGCTGTCGCATTGCGTTGCCTGCAAGCCTGGGGTTTCTTGTCGCCGATTGTGGATGAGTCGGCTATCGAACCATTGCGTAACGTGGGTTGAAATCGGCGGCTTGTGTGGCCGGCGAAGGTTCTTCTTCAGCCTGGATGGTGCAACAACGTGGCGAGTTGTCATTGATACCGGAGGGAATGCCATGGAAACCTTTGGCTTGATCTTTGTGCTCTACCAGCCCACTGCCGAATTCGTGAGCAATCTTCACAAAGCAACGGCGCTATGTCGAAACGTCATTGCTGTCGATAACTCGCCCGAGCCGAACTTGCATCTTCACGAGACGCTGCGACAGGCTGGCACCACTGTGATCTTCAATCGCAATCAAGGTGGCCTGGCTGGTGCCTACAATCGAGGTGCGGATCTGCTGCTAGAGCAGGGCTGTGAGGTGATTTTCCTGCTCGATCAGGATTCGGATATTGATGAGCAATTTTTCGTAAAAATGATGAAGGCATGCTCGGGGCTTGGCACCGATATATTCATCATGGGTCCTAAGATTTACGAAATTCATTTGCAGCGATGCATGCCGGTGACGCCGCCAGGGCGAAGGTTTCCCAAGCCGTTCCGCATTGATAAGGAAATCGAGGGGTTGTTTCCCACCCTCTTCGTGATCTCCTCTGGCTCAGCCATATCTGCACAAGCATACCGGACGGTGGGCGCCTTCAAGGAGGACTATTTCATCGAATGCATTGATGTCGAATATGGCCTTCGTGCAACGAGTCTGGGCGTCCCGGTTTATATGAATGCCGCGGTGACGATGCGGCAAACCACGGGGAATATCGAGCGACACGGAAAGTTGTTTACCACTAATCATGCAGCATGGCGGCGCTATTACGGCACGCGCAACGCCGTTCATTCGCTACGGCTTTACCGATCAAAATGGTCGCTGCACTGGCTGAGCGGCCCATTGGCCATCCATTGGGCACTTTGCGTCGTGCTGTTCGAACCGCAGAAGCTGCGCAAGCTTGTTGCGATGGTTGCCGGCTACGTGGATGGACGGCTCGGTGTGTTAGGAACCTTCGAAAGCAGGCATCCAAGGATCGCTGCATTCTGCAAGCGGTCCTCGCGCGAAGAGATTCTCATTCAGGACAATTCATCGGCAACCGCTGAATAGGAGGCGAGCATGAAACAGAAGCTCTCCACCGTGGAGCATTTGATCGAGGGCAATATCACCTGCCGGGTCAGCGTGGATGGCCACCTTTCGATGGATCGACTTCGCTCGGCACTCGATCGGGTGCAGCGTAAACATCCGGCGTTGCGGGCGCTTATCAGTCAGCAGGGCGATGAGCTCTACTACGAAGCGGATACGGCCGGGGCTATTCCGCTGCGCATTGTCGAGATGAATTCGGAAGAGGACTGCACCGGAGCCCGCGAGGCTGAGCTGATCATGGCCTTTCCGCATCATCAACCGCAGTTGCGTGTCGTCTGGTTGAGATCAGGGCTGAGCAACGAATTGCTTATCACGACCTCGCATCGCATCTGCGATGGCATGAGTGTGCTCACCTTGGTCAGGGAGATACTCAAGTCGCTGCACAGTGATGACGCGATGGTTCCCTACGCACCCTTGACCCTTCACGACATCATCGGCGATTTGCGCGATGAAGGCCTGCCCAAGCGTCGGCGCGCGGCGCGCATCATGAACGCGGTGATCGGGTTGGTTCCGGGCTCTCAGAGGCCGGTGGAAAATAAGGAAATCTATCGGGAGTGGAGCGCAAGCCAGGGGTTGTCGACCCTGCTGAGGCAGCGCTGCAAGCTCGAGGGAGTGTCCATGCATACGGCCTTGTTGGCCGTGTTGGATAAGGCGCTGCAGGCGACGTTCGGCAAGCAAGCCCCGGCATGGATAGACAATCCTTTCGATGGGCGGCGTGGTGGGCGACTATCCATGATCAAGAGCGACATGCTCTTTTTCAGTGGCGGCAGTTTCAAGATCAAGTCAGGGCAGAACGATACTGAGGATTTCTGGGAGAGGGTGCGCAAGATCCATGCGGAGGTCCGCCTGAAAATAGAACAGGAGCTGGTCAATATCCCTGCGAAGCATCAGTTCTTTGAGATGATCAAGGTGCCTTCCGAGAGCAAGATGCGATCGATCGTGAGGCTGCAGAATTTCTTGAGCGGCCGCGGCAATCGGAGGGTATTTTCATTTTCCAACCTCGGCAATATTCAAGTGATTGACGAGGATGCGCCCTTTGAGTTGAAGGACTTCCGCCTGTTTGTGCATTCATTCGTCGTGAGGCTTTTGGGCATCATCGCCTATTCGTTGCATGGTCAGCTCCGTTTTATCTATTTGGGCGACGAAAAGTGTTTAAGCCACGCCGAAGTCGATGCGCTGAAATGTCAATTCATGACTTTGCTTGAAATGCATGCCGGGCAGCATGCCCGGACGCCAGAGCCTTTGGGTACATTTGGAGTCGTAGCCGAATGAGGCTTTGGTGGACTTCAGGCTCCATCAGTACCTGATTCGCGTCTTGCCTCAGCTGTGTATGTCGTGGTGTTGGGGCATTGCCTGCGGCGCTTTCGGAGCTTTCGGACCCTAAAGGGCCCGAGTCACTTTTCTTTGCTGGCCCAAAGAAAAGTAACCCAAAGAAATGGCCTAACAGGCTCACAGCATGGGGAGGCTAAAAGCCTGAACGTGTATGGCTAGATAGGTGGTTGGTTGCCCAAGGTTCGACGCTCCCGCTATACCGCGAGGCGTCGAAGCACTGAGGGCTTAAAGCGCGCCTTCCGATAGGTTGAGCTTTGCTGAGATCTGCCAGATCTGCCTTAAGTCCTCAGCGTCTCGACGCCTCGCGGTATAGCGGGGTGGTAGAAGCTTGGCTCGCCATCGATCAAAGCATGGCGACATCCACCAAGCTTGTAACCGATGCAATGCCATGAGCTCTTGAGGCCATTTCTTTGGGTTACTTTTCTTTGGGCCAGCAAAGAAAAGTGACCCGGTCGCTTCGCGACCGGAAGCGCCGCAGGCAATACCCCAACAAACGACATACCCAGCCGAGGCTCGACACTAATTAGGTACTAAGCAGGGAGCCTGTCAGTTGGGGTGCAAACCCCAACGATGCTGGGGTTTGCACCCCAACCAACGTGCGCCGATTACTTCGGCGCAAACTTCACTAACACTCGCTGCCCAATGCGCAACGGCGTCGAAGGTGGCTGATCAAAAGTCAGCACGCATTCCACCGAGCGCGTATTGGCGCGCACCTGCGGATCGTCTTCCAGCGTGCTGGCGCCGAACACATTGCCGATGCGCAGTACGTGCGCCTTGAGCGGGGCCATGCCGCTGCCGCTGTCGTCGTCCACTTCCGCCGCCATGCCTTCGTGCACCACGCCAACGAAGGATTCGTTGAGTTCGGCGCGCACGATACGCGGCGAGTCCGGCAGCATCACGAAGATCGGGCCCGCCGCGGGTGACACCGATGCGCCGGGTTGGACCAGACGCTGCACGATTTCTCCGTCGACGGGGGCATGCAAGCTGCGCAATTCGAGCTGATAACGGGCGCCAGCTACTTTCTGCGCGGCCAGTGCGGTAGCCGCGCGTGCATTGTTCAATTCCACCTGCGTCTGTTGTGCGGCTTGGCGTGCATCATCCGCGCTCTGCACGTCGCCGGCACCAGCCTTGGCGGCCTGTTCCAAGCGCGACGCACGCACGTTCGCGGATTTCGCGCGCTCTTCCAGCGCGGCGATCTGCGCCGTCGCCTGTTGTTGTTCTGCCAGCGCGGAGTCCAGCGCCAGCTTCGCGGGTTCAAGTTCAAGCTGCGCCACCAACTGGCCTTTGTGCACATGCTCGCCTTCATGCGCGTTGACCTGGGCCACTACGCCTTCGCTGGGCATGGTGAGTTTGAGCAGGCCGCCTTCGATATCGATACGCCCACGCGCCACCGCGGAATACGCCGCGGTATTAGTGTTGGACGTGGAAGCCGGTGCTTCGTCTTGCGAGCACCCAGCCAACAGCATGGCGGCGAGCAGGGTGAGCGGAAGGCGGAGGTTGCGCAGAATCATGCGTGAGGTTCTCAGGAATGCTCGGTGATCGCGGCGGATGCAGCGGGCGGCACATGGTCGCTCAGAATGCGGCCGTCTTCCATCGCCAGCACGCGGTCGGCATGGTGGACCAGGCGCGGGTCGTGGCTGACGCAGAGCACGGTGGTGCCGTGTGTGCGGGCAATGCGGTGCAGGATGTCGATCACGATCTGTCCGTTGGCGGCATCCAGCGCGCTGGTGGGCTCGTCGGCGAAGAGCAGTTCCGGCTGTTTGGCCAGTGCGCGGGCAATGGCGACGCGCTGCTTTTCACCGCCGGACAATTCGATGGGCAACATGCTCATGCGTGGACCGAGACCGACTTCTTCCAGCGATTCCACCGCGCGCTTGCGCACGACGTCTTTGGCCAGCCCCATGTAGCTCAGCGGCAGTTCCACCTGTTCCAGCGCGGTGAGTGCAGGGAACAGATTGAAGCCCTGAAACACGAAACCGGTGTGCTGCAGACGGAACGCCTCCAGTGCGCGCATGCTCAGGCCATGAAGATCGTGCCCCAGGGCGCGGACTTCGCCCGTATCGGCGGGCTGCAAACCGCTCAGGATCGCCAGCAGCGTGCTCTTGCCGCAGCCGGAGGGCCCGGAGATCAGCGTGAGTTCGCCGGCACGCACGTCCAGCGTCAGATCGTGCAGCACCGTGCTTTCAACGCGTCCGGAGACGAACGATTTGCGCACGCTGCGTGCTTGCAGCGTGGGTGTGTTCGCGGAGGGATTCGATGCGATTGCGGACATGCTCATCTCAGCAGGCTCGCCGGATCTGCGCGGCGCAGGCTGCGCACGGAAGCCAGCCCGGACACGATGGCCAGCGCCATGCTTACCGTCAGGCATGCCAAGGCGGTCAACGGGCGCATCTCCATCGGCACGCTGCGATTACGCGCAATCACCAGCAGAATCGCGCCGATGACCACGCTGCACAGCAAGCCCAGTGCGCCTACCCAGAACGCTTGCTCCATCACTACCTTGCGCAACGAGCCACGGCCGACGCCGAGCGCGTTCAAGGTGGCGTATTCGCGAATTGAACCGATTACCGCAGCGATCAGCGTCTGGCTGGTGATCACCGCGCCGACCAGGAACACGATGCCGGCCAGGAACAACACGCCAGCACCCGCGCCGGTGTCGAACATCCAGTACAACTGCGATTCGCGCGCGAAATCTTTGGCCGTCCAAACCGTGTAAGGCCCGAACGCGTTTGAGCCATTCAGGCGCCTCGCCGCCGCTTTAGGCCTGACGCCAGGACGTAGTTTCGCGACGAAGTAGGTCATCATGCCGGCGTCTTCCGGTGCAATGTCGAGCACCCGCGCGGTTTCCAGCGAGGCGACGATGTTCACGCCACCGAGCGCACGCAAACCGCTGCTCACACCGACCACGCGCACACGCTGGCCGTTGATGGCCGCGGTATCGCCGATGCTCACGCCCAGGCTGTCGAGATCAGCCTTGTCCACGATCACCGCACCGGGTTCGTTCAAGCGTGCGCGCAATGCCAGGGGCAGGGCGCGCGAAAACATCATGCCGTCGGCGCGCGGATCGATGCCGGACACGAACACCGAGACGCCACCGGTATCGCGTGGGCCGCGCCAGTCGGCGTCCACCCAGCGGAAGGGTTCTACCTTCACTACATCTGGATCCATGCGCAGACGCATCGCTACGTCCTCGTTGATGGGGCGGCCGAGGTTCACGCTCTGCGTGCCCGGATAACCCGCCCACAGATCGGCGGACGAACCGGTGATGTACACGCTCGCGCTACCGAAGATGCCCAGCACCAGGGCTGCCTGCAGCAGTTGTAGCAGGCTCGCAAAACCCACCGCGAGAATCGCGGGGAGAAAGCGGCGCCATTCGTAGATCAGGGTCTTGCGTGCCAACGCGACCATCAGTGCGCCTCTTTCTTGTTGCCAAGCGCCTTATAGTCGGCCGCAACGTTCACCGGAGGCTGAGGTGCGCCGCCCAGCGCCTTGTACAGCGCTACGTACGCGAGGTCGCGTTCTGCGCGCGCGGAAACGAGTTCAAGCTGCGCGTTCTGTTGGGCGATCACGGCATCCTGCATGTCCAGCGTGCTGGCCAAGCCGAGATTGCGGCGCTTGCTTAGTGCGGCAGCGTTGCCGTCGAGCGCCTGCGCCGCCTGCATGGCAGCGCTCTCACGCGTGTGCGCCTGCTGCAGATCGCCCATCGCCGTTTCGGCTTCGGCTACACCCTGCAGCACGGCCTGCCGGTAGGCATACACGGCGGCACGCATTTCGTGGCGCTTGGAACGCGCCTGCGCGACGCGCATGCCCCAATCGAACAGTGGCACATCGACTACCGGGCCGGCCGAAAAAATGCCGTCGCCGGAGCGGATAAACGTGTGATGGCTGAGCAGGTTCGTCGACCAGTCCAGCGAACTGCCCAGCCCAATATGCGGGTAGATCGCCGCGCGGCTGATGCCCGCTTCACCCGCCGCGCGCAGCACGTCGGCTTCGGCAGCAGCGATTTCCGGTCGCGTGCGCAGCAGATCGGCCGGCGCGCTGGTCATTTGCCATTCGCCAAGTTGCGGTTGAGCGCCGTTTGCTTCCAGCCATGCCGGATCAGGCTCGCTCTGGCCGAGCAGCACTGCCAGTTGCTGTGCGTTCGCGTTCATGGCGCGTTGCGGGTCGGTCAGGGCCATGTCGGAGCGGGCCAGCTCGGCTTTGGCGGTGCCGACGTCGGTGGGTGAAACCAGCTTCAGCTTTTCACGTACTTCCAGCAGGCGGAGTTTTTCGCGATTGGCATCGCGCACGGCCGTCAGCAGTCGGGCCTGTTCCTGTGCCGTACGCAGGGCGACCCAGCAACGCGTCACTTCGGCCACCAGGGTGACGTAGGTGCCCTGCAACTGGGCGCTCGCGGCGTCGAGATTCCCGGCAGCGAGACGGTGCGTACTCTTGAGTGCACCGAACAGAGGCATCTCCCACAGCGCATCGAAGCCGACGATAAAGTAGGAGGCGCTGGCGTCAGGCTGGATCACCTGGTTAGTGTCGAAGCGCAGGCTGGGCAGGAATTTGTCGTTGGTGTGCCGGTACAGCGTGCGCGCAGCCAGTACGCGCTCAGAAGCAGCCTTCACGTCCAGATTGTGGTCCAGCGCCCGCTGTACCAGTGAGTTTAGTTGTGGATCGTTGAGGGCCTGCCACCAGTTGTGCAGGTCTGGCTGCGCGGCGCTCGGGTAGGTCGCGGGTGCATTGCGCCAGGTTTGCGGCACTGGTGGTTTCAAAGCTGGCAAGGGAGGTGCGGCGCAGCCAGCCAGCAGGGTCAGCACCAGCGCGGAAAGCAGGTGCAGCCCGGTGTTCGGCCGGCGGGTCGCAGGGAGGGCATGGCGCAGTGCAGGATCGTGCACAGGGGGAAACCGTCGATGAAGGCGTGCAAACGCTAAGCATAGCGGGTCGGCCTTATGTGACACACCTCCTCTCCCCTTCGGGGAGAGAGCTGGGGCGAGGGCTAGAAGCGTAGATTGGGGGGCAAACCCCAACACTGCCACGCACTCATATATCGCGATGTTGGGGTTTTCACCCGGGCGCTAAAGGCGGAAAGGGGCCCGAAAGGGGATGCTTGCCAAGATGCATGCTCATCTTGTGTGTGTTGGAGTGGCGCGTGTGACTGCCTGGACCATCCTCTGCGACTTCGACGGAACCATCTCCGTCGAGGACGTGATCGACTCGCTGCTGGATCGTTTCGGCCGTCCTGGGTGGGAAGCGTTGGAGCAGGACTGGCGCGCTGGCCGCATCGGTTCGCGCGAATGCATGAGCGGACAGGTGGCTTTGCTCGATGTGAGCAGCAAAGAACTCGACGAGCACCTGGACGGTCTGTGGATCGACCATGCTTTCCCCGCTTTCGTGAGCCGTGCGGCGGAACTCGGCACGCCGATCCGTGTCGTCAGCGACGGCCTGGACTATGCCATCCATCGCATTCTTGGGCGCTACGATCTGGATCATCTCCCGCTCGCCGCCAATCACCTGGCGCCGGGCACGCCGCCGCGCCAGTGGCAGCTCACCTCGCCATTCCAGAGTGAAGGCTGCCGTAGCGGCACCTGCAAGTGCGCATGCGTGGCACAGGCGCGCAGCGGCGGTGCCAAGACCCTGCTGATCGGCGACGGTGCATCGGATTTCTGCGCAGCTGACCAGGTGGATTTTGTGTTCGCCAAGCATCGCCTGATCGAACACTGCCGCGCCGCCGGCATTCCTTACGTACCGATCACCGGCTTCGAGGATGCGCTGGAATTGCTGCCGCGTCTGCTGGATGGCAGCTTGCTGGCCGAGCATCAACCGCGGGTGTTGCCGGCGGTTTCGAATTTTTAGTCTTGAGCAGAAGCGTATCCGTACCTTCTCCGTGATGTTGGACTCCTCCGCGCCGTCATTCCCGCGAAAGCGGGAATCCATCTTCGCTCTCGCATCAGGGCAACATGGATTCCCGCTTTCGCGGGAATGACGGCCGGGTAGTAGCAGATCATCGCGGTCGAACCCTTTTCATTTTCATTCCCGTTCCTTATTCGATGAATACCTACGATCCCAACGCCGCCTCCTACGTCATTCCCGACGACGAACTCCTCGCCGACGAAGCTCAATACAGTTCCTTCGGCGACACCGTGCACTACGTCGATCCGCCGAAGATCTTCCGTCACGGCCAAGGCAGCTACATGTACGACACGGCCGGCGTGCCGTTCCTCGACTTGCAGATGTGGTATTCGGCCGTCAACTTCGGCTACGGCAACAAGCGCCTCAACGACACGTTGAAGCGTCAGATCGACGTGCTGCCGCAGGTGGCCAGCCAGTATCTGCATCAGACGCGCATCGAATTGGCGAAGACCATCGCGGTCGACGCACAGAAGAAGTTCGGTCTGAAGGGCCGCGTGCACTTCAACGTGGGCGGCGCGCAGGCGGTGGAGGATTCGCTCAAGCTGGTGCGCAACTACAAGAACGGCAAGAGCCTGATGTTTGCCTTCGAAGGCGGCTATCACGGCCGCACGCTGGGCGCATCGTCGATCACTTCGAGCTACCGCTATCGCCGCCGTTTCGGCCACTTCGGCGAGCGCGCGATGTTCATTCCGTTCCCGTATCCGTTCCGTCGCCCGAAAGGCATGACGCCGGAAGAATATTCCGATCATTGCGTGCGCCAGTTCGAGCGCCTGTTCGAAACCGAATACAACGGCGTGTGGGATCCAAAGGTCAACCAGGCCGAATACGCTGCCTTCTATGTCGAGCCGATCCAGGGCACCGGCGGCTACGTCGTGCCGCCGCGCAATTTCTTCAAGGATCTGAAGAAGGTGCTGGACAAGTACGGCATCCTGATGGTGGTCGATGAAATCCAGATGGGTTTCTGGCGCACCGGCAAGCTGTGGTCGATCGAGCACTTCGGCGTTACGCCCGACATCATCGTGTTCGGCAAGGCGCTTACCAATGGTCTCAATCCGCTGTCCGGCTTGTGGGCGCGCGAGGAGATGATCAACCCGACCATCTTCCCGCCTGGTTCTACGCATTCCACCTTCAATTCCAACCCGCTCGGTACATCGCTGGGTCTGGAAGTGATCAAGATGGGTTACGAGCTGGATTACGAAAAGACCGTGCCGGAGAAGGGCGCTCATTTCCTCGAAGGCTTGAAGGATCTGCAAAAGCGCCACAAGGAAATCGGCGACGTCGATGGTCTTGGCTTGGCCCTGCGCGCGGAAATCTGCACCGACGACGGTTTCACGCCGAACAGGGCACTGTTGGACAAGATGGTTGACATCGGCCTGGCAGGGGATCTCGAGCACAACGGCAAGAAGATCGGCCTCGTGCTGGACGTCGGCGGTTGGTACAAGAACGTCATCACGTTCGCGCCGTCGCTCGATATCAGCTATGAGGAAATCGATCTCGCCATCGTGCTGCTCGATCAGCTGCTGACCAAGGCGAAGAAGGCGATGTAACTCCTTTAC
Organism: Dyella acidisoli; assembly: GCF_030160295.1. Taxonomy (GTDB): domain Bacteria; phylum Pseudomonadota; class Gammaproteobacteria; order Xanthomonadales; family Rhodanobacteraceae; genus Dyella_B; species Dyella_B acidisoli. The sequence goes on along the minus strand of NZ_BSOB01000046.1, from coordinate 357,601 downwards.
TCCCTCTCCCCCATCTTTGATCCATGACGGGGGAGAGGAGCGGGGCGAGGGGCTGCTCTCGCGACCAAGCTTTTATTTCCGTAATTACGAACAAAAGCTTTTTGTCGATGTTCCCATGCAGGGGAAGCTGACAAACATGGCGGCGCTTTGCGCCGCTTTTTTTTGACGATTGGCATCCCGCCAATCGACTTTCATGCATCGCGCGCTTGCGGAAAAACAATTTCCACTCGCAACCCAAGCCCGCTGCTTCCACTCCGATACCGCACCCGCGCGTTATGCCACTCCGCAATGCGCTGCACGATGGCCAACCCCAAGCCGCTGCCTTGCTCTTCACTGCCAGGCACGCGGAAGAAGCGTTCGCCCAGACGCTCGATCCATGTGGGCGGCACGCCGGGGCCGTTATCTTCCACCGCAAGACAGATGGCGTTGCTTTCGCGTTCGAGCGAGACGGTCATCAGGCTGCCGCGCCCGGCGTAGCGCAAGCCGTTGTCGATCAGGTTGTCGAGCATTTCCTGCAGGCGATGGCGATCACCTTCGATCCATAGTGGGCCTGTTGGGCCGTCGTAGCCAAGGTCGATATCCGCCGCCAACGCTTCATGCACGCGTTGGCCGACCAGTTCGGGGATCACCGCTGCGAGATCGAGTCGTTCGGTATCGCCGATTTCGTGCTCGGCGGTTTGCGCGCGGGTCAGCGCCAGCAACTGGCTGGACGTGCGATTGGCGCGCAGAATCAATCGCTGGATGTGATTCAGTGCATCCTTGATCGTCGCCTGATCGGAACTGGCTTGTGCGCGCTCGGCATGGACGCTTAAGCCGGCCAGCGGTGTACGCAATTGATGAGCCGCGTCGGCGATGAAGCGCTCGTGCAAGGCGAGCATGCCGCGCAGGCGTGCAAACAGACCGTCGATGGTGCGCGTAAGCGGCAGGATTTCCACCGGTACTTGGGCATCGCCGATCGGCGCCAGATCGTGTTCGCGATTGGCGAGCTGATTGGTGAGCGGTTCGAGTTGGCGCAAACCGGTGCTTACGCCTAGCCATACCAACAGGAACGCGGCGATGATCAGCAATGCCTGTGCGGGAATGCTCAGCAACAGGATCTGCCGTGCTTCGAGGCGGCGATCACGTAGGGTTTCTGCAACCGTGACTTCAAGCTGATCGCCGGGCTCACGCGGATTGGCCATTTGAATGCTTGCCGCGCGCAATGCATGTCTTTCGATTTGCACGTCATAGAGCTGCGGCCGGGTACCGTCGATGAACAGGCCACCGGGTGGCTTCAACACAGGATTGCCGGCGACCAGGCCGTGGCGGGCGCTGAACACGCTGAAGTAATTGCGGCCTTCCGGTTCGTATTCGAGCAGGAATTGCGCTTGCGGCGAGACGCGGCCATCCGGGCTCTTCGTGGCCATCATCTGCACTAGAGTCACTGTGTCGTTGACCAGGTTCACATCGTGCACGTGGTTGGCGTAGATCAGCGCGCCGATGTAGGTGATCAGGCTGTTCAACAGCAACAGCGCGGTAAGCGGCACCAGCAGCGTGGTCAGCAGGCGTCTACGCAGGCTCTGGCGGCTGTTGCGCCACCGCAGGCGCTGGCTCATGCCTGCTTGACCTCTTCCAATAGATAACCCAATCCACGGATGGTGCGTACTTGCGTGCCGGAATCGATCAGCTTGCGGCGCAGCCGGTAGATGGCGATATCCAGGCCGTTGTCGGTGAGCTCCTGATCCCAACTGCACAATGCTTCGATGAGCTGCGCGCGGCTGGTGACGCGATCGGGGCGTGCAGCAAGCGCCTCCAGCAAGCCGAATTCGCGTGCAGTGAGCTCGAGCGGTTTGTCGTCCACCCACGCACGATGGCCGGGAAGATCCAGGCGCAGGTGGCCCAGCGTGATCTCCGGCGCGCCTTGCGTGGTATAGCGGCGCAGCAAGGCTCGCACGCGCGCTTCGAATTCGGCCAGTGCGAAGGGTTTCACCAGATAATCATCCGCACCCAAATCCAGCACGCGCACGCGCTCGCGCAAACCTTCGCGCGCGGTGATCACCAGCACCGGCAGCCCACTGCCGCGCTTGCGCACGCGTTGCAGCACTTCGCTGCCATCCAGGCTGGGCAGGCCCAGATCGAGCACCAGCAGATCGTAAGGTGTGTCCTTCAGCGCAGCATCGGCGCGTACGCCATCAGCGACGTGATCGACCGCATGGCCGCCCTGGCGCAACGCCGCGCTGACGCCGGCGGCAATGGAGGGGTCGTCTTCGGCAATCAGGATACGCATGGTCGATAGGCTCCCTTGGAACTTCGCAGTATGTCCATGATTTTCAGCGAGTTCCGCGTGATGTGGCTGAACAGTGGGCAGCTTAGCGCGTGTGGTGGTGTTCGCACAGATGCGCTCGAGCTTGTCCTGTTGGGCCGCTTGTGAGCGTCATGACCACATGGGTGGGGGATTGGCACGCTCAATCCATATCGACCGACATGACGTTTGGCCGATGCTGCAACAGATGTCCATGCCGCAGGCTCAACGGATCATCGAAAGGGGAGACCGCAAGATGAGCTTTGCAACAAACCGAGGCGGGCGGTGGCTCGCCGCATGCGTGGCGTTGTGGTCGTGTCAGGCGATCGCGCAGACTGTCACGCCAGTTGGGGAGGTGCAGCGAAGCAACGCGCCACCCATGGCTGTGTCGCAAGACATTCCGTTCGCGCCTGCACACAACACCATCATCACCACGCAGAGCGCAACGAACGCCTGGGGTGGTGAGCGTACCGGCAGCGAACCGACGCTTTCCGATCGCGTGGTGAGCTACAGCATCGATGCGGATCTTGATGCCGCAAAGCATGCCGTGACCGGCAAGGAACACATGACCTGGCGCAATCGCAGCGATCGCGAAGTGCGCAGTGTCTATTTTCATCTCTACCTCAATGCCTTCCAGAATGACGGCAGCACGTTCTTCACTGAGCGCAAAGTGCTCACTGCGCATGGCCAGTTGCGTGGAAACGCGGAGTTGGAGAAAGGGCAGTGGGGCGGGATCCGCCTGCAAAATGTTCAGCAAAACGGTGCGCCGCTGAAATGGAGCTTCGTGCATCCTGACGGTGGCCCGAGCACGGATGAAACCGTAGTACGCATCGATTTGGCGCAACCGGTACCGGCGGGTGGCACGCTGGCGCTGGATATCGACTTCCTCAGTCAGCTGCCGCGCGTGGTGGAACGCACCGGCTGGTGGGGTGATTTCAACCTGGTCGGCCAATGGTTTCCCAAGATCGGCGTACTTGAATTGCCCGGTGAGCGCGGTGCCACCCAGGCGCGCTGGAACGTGCACGAGTTCCATTTCTTCAGCGAGTTCTACGCGGACTTCGGCCTGTACGACGTGCGATTGACCGTACCTAGTGATTACACCGTCGGTGCAGTCGGCAAGCTGCAGGCAGCGCCAGAACAGAAGAATGGCAAGACCACCTATCACTTCGTGCAAGGTGATGTGCACGATTTCGCATGGGTGGCTGCGAAGGGTTTCAAGACCATGGATGGCACTTACGAAGGGCCGGGCAGCCCGAAAGTGGCGGTGCGTGTGATCTATCCGGCGGAATACGAAGCCAGTGCTGCGCCGACCTTGAAGTCGAGCATCGATGCGATTGGCTATTTCTCGCGCACGCTCGGGCCTTATCCGTATGAAACGCTCACTGCGGTCATCCCGCCGTACAACGCCGACGAAGCCGGCGGCATGGAATATCCAACCTTCTTCACCTCGGAAGGCTACAAGCAGGTCGAGCCAGATACGATCAATCAGATGACAAGCGATTTCGTGAACATCCACGAATTCGGCCACGGCTATTTCTACGGCATTCTCGCTTCCAATGAATTCGAAGAGCCGATACTGGACGAAGGGCTCAACGAGTATTGGGACAACCGCATGCTGCGCGAGCGCAAGCAGGAACTGGTGGTGGCTACGCCGTTTACCAAGCGCTTGGGCATCACGCCGCATATCAACGGTTTCACCTTCGAACGCATGACTGCAACGCTGTTTCACCCGGCCGATCCGCTTGCGCAGAACAGTTGGGATCGTCTTTCTGCCACTAGCTACGGCACCGTGTATTCGCGCACCGCCACGGCCATGCACGATCTGGAAGAACGCCTTGGCCGGCCGGCGCTGGAGAAGGCTTTCCGTCTTTACTACCAGCGCTGGCATTTCCGTCACCCCTCGGTGGCTGATCTGCGTGCCGCGCTGATCGACAGCTCCGGCAACGCCAAGGAAGTGGACGCTGTCTTCAACGAATATGTCTACGGCACTGCTTTCATCGACGACAAGGTAAGCGACATCGATAGCTACGAAGTGCTGCCGCAGGCGGGTGTCACATGGAAGGACGGCAAGCAGACCGAAGTGGTCGCATCGGAACTGGACAAGGAGATCGACAAGAAGCGCAGCGAATGGGACAAGGCGCATCCCGATGCAAAACCCGGTGCACCCGGACCCTATCCCTGGCACAGCACGGTAAGCGTGCGACGTGACGGTGTCCCCACGCCGGAGCTGCTGCGCGTGACCTTCGAAGATGGCACGCATGAAGACGTCACCTGGAACGACGACCGCCGTTGGGTACGCTTCGATTTCGTCAAGCCGAGCAAAGTGGTATCGGCGGAGCTCGATCCGGATCAGCACAATCTGTTGGATCGCGATCGCCTCAACAACAGCCTGACCACCAAGCCGAATGGCGCAGCTTCGACGCGCTGGACGGCTGATATCAGCGCGCTTCTGCAGGCGCTTTATTCCGCGCTGGCAACCATGTGAGGGCCACAGACATGTCTCGTTCTAATGGTTTTGGGGCTCTGTTTTCCGGCATGCGCGCCGCGGTGCAGTGGCGACTGTTGCTGCTGTGGCTGCTGATCATGCTGATTCCGGTGACAGTCGTGGCACTGCCGCTGTGGCGCATGCTGAGCGGCTTGCTCGACATGTCGGTACACGCCGCGGATTGGGCCAATGGTTTCAACGACATCATGTTCGGTGATGTGATCGCCAACTTCTCCGATCATCCGCAGTGGCTGGTGACTGATCTGGCGCTCGCGCAGGCGACAACCTTGTTGTTGTCGCCGTTCCTGGCGGGCATGGTCGTTGGCAGTGGTCGTGCAGGGCGTGTATTGGGCTTTGGCGCTTTGCTGCAAAGTGGCCTGGTGGAATACGGCCGTATGTTCCGCTTGATGCTGTGGGCGCTGATTCCCTATGGATTGGTGATTGCTGTGCACGTCATGGGCATGCATCTGGGGGATAAGCACGCAGAACAGGCAGTGCTGGAATCGCAGGCGGATCGTTACGCCGACATCGCACATTGGGTACTGATCATCGTGTTCGTGCTGGTGCAGTCGATTGTGGAATCGGCGCGGGCCGCATTCATTGCGGACACTTCCCTGCGTTCGGCAACGCGCGCGCTGTGGCGTGGCATCAAGCAGTTGTTCCGGCGACCAGTCAGGACGCTGTCGTTCTATCTGGTGGTGACGCTGGTAGGACTGGTGCTGGCATCAGTGTTCGGACTGCTGCGTATCCATGTAACGGCGGTGGGTTTTGCAGGTGTGGTGCTGGCATTGCTGTTGAGCCAACTCATCGTCCTGGCGTTCGGCTGGATGCGCACCGCGCGCTTGTTTGTGCTGGCGGATGTAGCGCGGGATGTGATGCCTGCTCGACGCGTGATGTAGAAGTATATGTAGGTTGGGTTAGCGCAGCGTAACCCAACATTTTCGAGGCGGCTCGTCGGGTTATAACCTAACCTACCGAGCCGCTTCGCCTTTGGGAGAAGCATCTTCAGGCTTGCATGCCCAATCGAAGGTGATGAGTCCTTGCTGGATATATCGGTGTATGGATGAGTAGGGCCAATCTCTTGCTCTGGCTACGTAGCCATGTTTAACAGGATTGATGTGTACGTAATCGAGATGAGTCTGGAAATCTCTTTCATCCCGTATCTGATGTTCCCAAAAACGGCGTTGCCAAATTTCGCGCTCACCTTTTCTCTGCTTTGAAGGGCGAATTATTTCTTCCCGTTCGATGGATTTTGAAAAGCGCTGCTTTATCAATCGCCAACGTTTTGAATAGTCGGGATCACGATCTGGCATGCTCCAGATGGTGTGCATGTGGTCGGGAAGTACGACCCAGGCAGCGATATGGAAGGGATGATGCGTTTTTATATGTCGAACTGCTTCCCGCAAGATATCGACCCGATCAGTGAGTAGCGAACTGGTACGGTTGGCGAGATTGACAGTGAAAAAGTAAGTGGCGCCCGGCGCCTTGATGCGTCTGTAGCGCATTCATCTCTCCTTGACGTTATGTCGTTTGCGTAGGTTGGGTTCGCGCAGCGTGACCCAACGGATTTTGCGAGCCATGTTGGGTTACGCTGCGCTAACCCAACCTACGAGTGCATAGCGGCGAGGTGTACCAACACCAGCTCGCCGCCGCCTTCGATGCGCACGCGCTCACCTGGCCGCGTATCGATCCACAGGTTCGCGCCAGTGTCGATCTCGAGGCGTTCGTTACCGGCTTCCATTTCTGCGCGACCACTAAGCATATGCAGGAACCAACGCCATCCTTCGCGTGATGGCAACCACATGCTTCCGTTCAAGGGCCGTGCGATCAGTTCACCCTGCGCCTCCCCGCGCAACATCACGTTGAAGGCGCGTGTTGCACCTTTCGGGAGGGTGGCGTGTGGCGCATCGGCGCCATCGAAATGGGTAACTTGCAGGCGCAGCAGCGACAGCTCGCGTTGATCGCCAAAGCGCAATTGCACCGGCGCATCCAGTGCCACGAAGTGCCGGCGTGTTTCAGGGAAAGCGGAGAATTCGCAAGCTTGCGTGATGTCGGCAATGCTCAAGCGCCATTGCCAAGGCTCGTCCGGTCCACTAGCGATGACTGTGGTGGTTCCGGCACCGTTGGCCCATGCCTGCGCATGCAGGGCATCATTCGGCACCCGGCGCAGTCGGCTCATGCGAAGGCGTGACGGCGCAAGTCGCGGTGTGGTGGGTAGTAGGCAAAAACGTGGTTGTCGCTGCCGAAGAAGTCGATGTCTTCGATGTGCTCGCCGCCGAGGCGTTCGGCGACGCGATCGGAAGCATCGTTGCCGACGCGTACCAGGCTGATCACGCGTTGCAGATGCAGCTGGCTCCACGCGAAATCGAGAATGGTCGTGCCGGCTTCGGTGGCGTAGCCGTGGTGGCGATGATCGGGTTTGAGCATCCAGCCCATTTCCACGTCCGGCCAGCCTTCCGGATGCAAAAGACCTGCGCGGCCGACGAATTCACCCGTGGCGCGCAGTTCCAGCGCCCACATGCCGTAACCGCGCAATTGCCAGTGGCCGATAAGCATGGCCAGTGAACGCCATGCGTTGGTGCGGTCGAGCGGCAAGCCGTCGCCGATCCAGCGCGTGCTCTCCGAGTCGGCGAGCATGGCTGCGTAGTCGTTGAAGTGGCGTTCGGTCAGCGCCGTCAGACGAAGGCGCTCGGTTTCGATGGTAGGGATCTCGATCATTTCCGATCAGTCGCTTGTCAGTCGCTGGCGCTATCCAACACCCTGGCGAGGGAGCGAGTGGTGGTCATCAGGCTCTCGTCCCATGGAAGGCCTACAATTTTCTCACCGGTGGCGGTATCGATAAAGTCCTCCTCCTGGCCGGGTGGCAGCAGGTGGCGGTAATCCACGGTGATCTCGGTACCAACCGGCAAGTCGTGCAGGGCGAACACAAAACCCAGATGCCAAAGGCCAGTCGGGTCGAAGCTGTGGTTGATGTAGCACTCGTCCGGCCACTCCGGCGACACCGTGTAGCGGTTTTCGAACCAACGGGCACTGGCGTACATCTGTTCGGGGTTCGCCAGCAGTTCGTCTAGCCGATAAGTGTGGTCGATGGCGTCGGGCGCGGTGATGATGCGGCCTGCGTCGACGGTTTCTTCCAGAAACAATCCTTTGCCCGCGCCACGGATGGTGGAAGCGTCAATGCGGTAGCGCGGAAGAATCATGTTAGGTGGCTGCGATGGGCGGATTCGGTTTAGGGCTTTTTCAATGTCTTAGCGTGGTTCGCATGGCGGCCACTCAGGGGCCTTGCGGGTCGCGCTGAGGCATTGAACAGGCCCTTTGCGCCGCGGAGTGTAGCGCAAGCGATGCTGGGCGATACGGTCCACACAAGGACCGTATCGGTATGGTGCGGATCAGTCTTGAGTGGCCTCCTCCTTGGCCGGCTTGGACTTCTTGGCGTGTTTGGGCTTGGCTGGCGCGTCTTCCGCCTTGGCGCCTTCGCCGCTTAGCAGAATGGCGTCGTGATTGCGCTGCAGCGTCGCCGCGCCGATGCCTTTGACCTGCGACAATTCGTCCGCGCTCTTGAACGGGCCGTGTTCGTCACGGAAGGCGACGATGGCTTTTGCCTTGGCGAGGCCGATGCCATCCAGCGATTTGGCGATGGTTTCTGCGTCTGCCGTATTGACGTTGACCGGCGTAGCGGCGAAAGCGGGCAGGGCAAGCGCCAACGTCAACCCGGTGATGGCGATGAATTTTTTCAGCATGAAGGGTGTTCTCCTTTGTGGAATCCAAGCGGCATGTCCATGCCGCAGCTTCACTTTCGCCGTTGCCTGCGCGATGGCCCAGTCGGTGCAGTGCGTGCGGGGATGGCTGGATTGCGCCAACGTGAGTGTCAGCGAGACGCCGTGGTGGTTGTGAGCATCGGTTTTGCGTGGAATCGGGCGCAATTGTTTCCCTGCAGCAAGAGTGTGATAGCGCACGCTGTTAAAATCGCGCTTTCACATTTCCCGATGGAGTCCGTGATGGATACCGCCCGCGTCACCCGTTACATCAGCGATTTGTGGGATGCCGAGATCGTCCCGCAGTTAGTGGAATACATTCGCATTCCCAACAAATCGCCGATGTTCGACAAGGATTGGGCGGCGCATGGACACATGGATGCTGCGGTGAAGCTGATGGAAGCCTGGGCTCGCAGCAAGTTGCCATTGCTGCCCGGTGCCACACTCGAAGTGGTGCGGCTGGAAGGACGTACCCCGCTGATCTACATCGAAGTACCGGGCCAGAACGAAGACACCGTGGTGCTGTATGGCCATCTGGACAAGCAACCGGAAATGACCGGCTGGTCGGAAGGTCTGGGCCCGTGGACGCCCGTGCTGAAAGGCGACAAGCTCTACGGTCGAGGCGGTGCGGACGACGGCTATGCGATCTTCGGCTCGGTTGCTGCGCTGCTGGCGCTCCAGGAGCAGAACATTCCTCACGCGCGCTGCGTGATTCTGATCGAAGCCTGCGAGGAATCGGGTAGCTACGACCTGCCGTATTACGTGGATCATCTCGCACCGCGCATCGGCAATCCCTCGCTAGTGGTGTGCCTGGATTCGGGCTGCGGCAATTACGACCAGCTGTGGCTTACCACTTCGCTGCGTGGCATGACCGGCGGCGAACTCACGGTGCAGGTGCTGGAAGAAGGCGTGCACTCGGGCGATGCCTCCGGCGTGGTGCCGTCCAGCTTCCGCATCCTGCGTGAGCTGCTTTCGCGCCTGGAGGATCCGGAAACCGGCCGCATCAAGCCCAACGAGCTGTACGCGGAGATTCCGGCACAACGTATCGAACAGGCCAAGGCTGCGGCAGGCGTGCTTGGCAAGGCGGTGTATGAGAAGTTTCCCTTTGTGGAAGGCATGCAGCCGGTGACGGAAGACCTCACCGAACTGGTGCTCAACCGCACGTGGCGTCCGCAGTTGGCCGTGACCGGCGCCGAAGGCCTGCCGCCGCTGGAAAGCGCAGGCAATGTGCTGCGACCGAAAACCTCGGTAAAGCTCAGCCTGCGTGTACCGCCGACACTGGACGGTGCGAAGGCCGGCGAATTTGTAAAGCAACTGCTGGAGAAGGATTCGCCATACGGCGCCAAGGTCACTTTCAAGCTAGAAAAAGACGGCAGCGGCTGGAACGCTCCGCAACTTTCGCCGTGGCTGGAACAGGCGGTTGCCGAAGCTTCGCAGCATTACTTCGGCGCGCCGGCTGCGTACATGGGCGAGGGCGGTTCCATTCCCTTCATGGGCATGCTCGGCGCCAAATTCCCGCAAGCGCAGTTCCTGATCACCGGCGTGCTGGGGCCACATTCCAACGCACACGGCCCGAACGAGTTCCTGCACATTCCCACCGGCAAGAAGGTATCGATGGTGGTCGCCGACGTTGTAGCGCGCCATTTCCAGCAAAGCGCACGGAGCTGAGCTTTTGATCGACACCGTGCAACTTGCCGCCAACTGGAACGCCGTACGCCGACGGGTGGACGAGGCCTGCCGTGAGGCAGGCCGTGATCCGGGCGAGGTGAGCATCCTGCCGGTCAGCAAAACGTTCGGCCCGGACGTGGTTCGGGCCGCACTGGCGCAAGGCCTGAATCGCTTTGGCGAAAACAAGGTGCAGGAAATCAAGGACAAAGCCACAGCGCTCGCTGGCGAGTCGATCGATTGGGTAGTGATCGGCCACCTGCAGACCAACAAGGCCAAGGACGTGGCGCGGCTGGCTAGCGAAGTGCAGTCGCTGGACCGGCTGGAATTGGCCGAGGCGCTGCATCGGCGCCTGGAGGCCGAAAACCGCACCCTGGACGTACTGGTGCAGGTGAAGACAGCGCGCGAGGAGAGCAAGCATGGTCTGCCCGCCGAAGAACTGCCGGCTTTCCTGGAGTGCCTGCGTGCGTATCCCACGCTCCGCGTAAAAGGCTTGATGACCCTGGCGACCTTGTCCGAGGACCCCGGCGAGGTGCGCGCTTGCTTCGGCCATCTGCGCGAGCTGCGCGACCGTTGCGCTGCCGAAGGCCACCTGCTTGCGCGGCTTTCCATGGGCATGAGCGGCGATTTCCCGTTCGCCATTGCCGAAGGCGCGACCGAGGTGCGTATCGGAACCGCCATTTTTGGTAGCCGTTCGTACCCTGTGGCGTAGGGTTTCCAGCCGTTGCAGGTGTAAAGCTAGCGAAAAATTTTTCCAGGCCTGCTTACCGGTAAACGTCGGTTTTCGAAAAATGGTTTTAAAAAATAATAAGTTACGTTCAAGTTTGGCGAGAAATAGATTTTCCAAACGATAGGGTTCAGTTAACCCCATCCGAACAAGTCGCGGGTGTTGCTTTGTTACTTTCACTGCTTCGTCACGGCCGCCGCAGGGGGCGACGGCCGGACACAGCAACCGCCCAGAGAACCACCGAATGCCAAACACGCGACTTGTACTTGCCGCGCTTGCCACGGCCTTGTGCTTTTCAGGCACCGCCTTCGCCACCGATACCGCCAATAGCGTTCAAGCTCAGGTTGCCGGCAAATTCTCGTCTGCGTTGTTGAGTCCTCTGGCCGCTTTCAGCGCCGCACCTTCCCTGGCTCAGTCCACGCTCCCCACCCAGCTTCCCATCGCCGCACTGGCGTCCGCCAAGGCCGATACGGCCGACGCTGATCTCAGTGTCGACCAGTTCAGTGATGCCAAGACCAGCCAGGATCTGCGTGACATGCTGATCGGCATGGCCATGCAGCTGCGTCACGTGCGCTACGTGCGCGGTGGCCGCGATCCTTCCACCGGTTTCGACTGCAGCGGGTTCGTGCGCTACGTATTCGAGCGCGCGCTCGGTCTGGAACTGCCAAACAACTCAGCCTCGCAGTACCTGATCGGCCATATCGTGCATCGCAACGACATGCAGCCGGGCGATCTGGTGTTCTTCCGCACCGCCGATCGCCGCGGCAAAGGTCGTATCTCGCATGTAGGCATCTACGTGAGCGACGGTCGCTTCATTCATTCGCCGCGCCGCGGCGAATCCGTGCGCGTGGACAACCTCGCCGACAGCTACTGGGCCAAGCGCTTTGCCGGCGCCCGCCGTCCGGAGGCGATGGCGCAGATCGATGCGGGTACGCACAACGGTTGATTGTTTTAGCAATGACGATTGTGAAAGGCCACCCATGGTGGCCTTTTTTTGTGAGCGCCTTTTGTTCCCTCTCCCCTTTGGGGAGAGGGCTAGGGTGAGGGGTCAATCTTGCGGAGATGTAACTTCCAAGCGGTGCAAGCAGCCAAATAAGGACTTACCGCGATCAGTATCATCGTGGCAAGCTCCGCCACTCACCCCAACCCTCTCCCTAGAGGGGAGAGGGAGCTGTGTGTTGCCGCTTCGGAATCTGCATGCCAACTCGTTTGCCTCCCATCACCCGCAACTTGCTGATCGCCAACATCGCGGTGTTCCTGCTGCAGCAAGTGATGGGCGATACGCTGATCGCTCACTTCGCGCTGTGGCCGTGGGGGCCGGATCAGTTGGCGCAGGCGCGGGACGGTAGCGCGATCGCGATCGGTTTCCGGCTGTGGCAGCTCGTTACCTACGCCTTCATGCATGGCAGCTATCTGCACATCTTCTTCAACATGTTCGCGCTGTACATGTTCGGCGGGATCCTCGAGCAAACCTTCGGTCCGCGCAATTTCATCGTGTATTACTTCGTTTGCCTGCTGGTTGCTGCGCTGACACAACTGCTGGTGGTGAAGTACTTCACGCATGGTTTTGAACCGACGCTTGGGGCATCCGGCGCCATCTTCGGTCTGCTGCTCGCGTTCGGCATGCTCTACCCGCAAGAGAAGCTGATGCTGATGTTCATACCGATCCCCATACCCGCATGGTTATTTGTAAGCGGCTATGGTGCGGTAGAGCTGACATTAGGGGTATCTGGATGGCAGCCGGACGTTGCGCATTTCGCCCATCTTGGGGGTATGCTGGGCGGCTTTTTGATGATCGAGTACTGGCGCGGCAAGCTTCCAATTAAACCTAAACGCCGTTTGATGCGCTGAACAATTTCCATAGGGCGGGAAAACCATGACGCAACATTTGCAGCGCCGGCTGATGCCGCGCCACATCACCTTCATGGCGCTGGGCATGGCCATCGGTACGGGCCTGTTCCTCGGCTCGGCCGACACGATCCAGGTGGCCGGCCCCTCGGTGCTGTTTGCTTACATGTTTGGCGGCTTGATGATCTTCATCATCATGCGCGCGCTGGGCGAAATGGCCGTGCACGATCCGGTGGCCGGTTCCTTCAGCAGCTACGCGCATCGCTACCTGGGGCCGTTCGCCGGCTACGTGACCGGCTGGAATTACTGGCTGCTGATGGTGGGTGTGGGCATGGCCGAAAGCACCGGCGTAGGCATCTACATGAAGCAGTGGTTTCCCGATCTACCGCAGTGGATCTGGGTGTTCGGCAGCGTGGTGATGATCGGCGGCTTGAACCTGATGGCGGTGAAGGTGTACGGCGAAATGGAATTCTGGTTCACCATGATCAAAGTGGTGACGGTGGTGCTGATGATCTTGGGCGGCGCCGGCATGATCTGGCTGGGCTGGGGCAACGGCGGGCATGCGGTGGGCCTTTCCAACTTGTGGAGTCACGGTGGGTGGTTCCCCAACGGGGTGATTGGCATGGTGCTGGCGCTGCCAGTGGTGGTGTTTTCCTTCGGCGGTATCGAAACGGTAGGCATGGCGGCGGGCGAAGCGTCGCAGCCTGAGCGCACCATTCCGGTCGCCGTCAATTCGGTACTGTGGCGTATTCTGATTTTCTATGTGGGTGCGTTGTTCGTGATCATGGCGATCTATCCCTGGAATCAGATCGGCACGCAGGGCAGCCCGTTCGTGACTACGTTCGACAAGCTCGGCATTGCGCAAGCAGCGGGGTTGATCAATTTCGTATTGATCACCGCAGCGTTATCGGGGTTCAACAGCACCACCTTCAGCGGTAGTCGCATGCTCTATAGCCTTGCCAACAAGGGGCAGGCGCCGGCTGTGCTGGCCAACGTGAGTGCGCATGGCGTGCCGATTCGCGGCGTGCTGGTGACGCTGGCCTGCCTGATGATGGGTGTGGTGCTCAACTATCTGCTGCCGAAGAGCATTTTCGGCATGATGATGTCGATTCTCTCGTTCAATACCGTGTGGACGTGGTCGATGGTGCTGATTGCACACTTCAGCTTCCGCCGCCGCTACGGCAAAACCAAGTTTCCGTTGCGCGGCTGGCCGTTCACCAGTGCAATTTGCTTGGCGTTTCTGCTGTTTGTGGTGGTGATGTTGGGTTATCACCCGAATACGCGCGTCGCCCTATATGTGGGCGCGGCATGGGTGGCGTTGTTGACGGTGGCTTATTTCGTGTTTGGCATCGGGCGCAGGATGAATCTTGCAGCGGCGGATGCGAATGCGGTTTGAGTAGCCAGTCCTAGTGAACTTGCGTGCCTCAATCTTGCGTGTAGGCCGTCATTCACGCGGAAGCGGGGATCCATGTTGCTCTTGAACAATTCGTAGGTTGGGGTGCAAACCCCAATACTCGAATGGTTGTGCATGGCGACGTTGGCCCCTCACCCCAACCCTCTCCCCGAAGGGGAGAGGGAGCAAAGCTTCAGCGCAACGCCAGAAAATCCGGACTCACCACGAACCGCACCGCATCCAATCGCAAGCGCGCCTGCGGCAGCGCTTCAAGCAATGCCGCACGTTCCTCTTCGACACCAGCAATTTCCGTTTCGCTGATCGAAGGATTCACCGCGCGAAGTGCGTGCAAACGCGCCAGTTCCGCGTCCAGCATGTCCCTTGCTTCATTCACCGCGTCGGCAATGCTGCTCTGCGCGCGCAGGCTTGCCGCAGCTTCGGCTTTTTCCAGCATCGGTGGCACCAGTTTGGCGAGGAATTTGCGGTAACGCGGCACTTCGATGGAACGTTCGCCGGCTCTGCGCACAGCGATATCGCTCGGCTGGAAGTTCGCGCGTTCCGTGAGTTTAGTGTCGATAGTAGCCACGATCGGTTGCGTGGGTAGGAAACGCTCCGCATCCAGGCTGCGTTCGGCCACGCATTCCAGTACGTATACCGCCTGCAATAACGCACTACGCGACGGTAGCGTATCGTCCACCATGAAAGCTGCGTTGCCTCGTTCGTGAGACAGCGCCAGATCGACGGCGCTCGCGATCATTGGATGATCCAGACGCAGCAGCGGAAGCTCCTCGCGCGCGAGCGCTACATCACGAGAGAAAGTGATGGAAACGGGGCCCTCGGCAAAGCCGGGCAGGGCATCCGTAGAGAGGTATTGCGGATCGAGCAGCAAGACGTTGCTGCTGAGTTCTTCAACGTGAATGCCGAAGGATTCCAGCAGGCGTTGCAAGAAAGCATCGCGCGACGGGTCGTTGTCTTCACGGCGGAAGGCTTGTGCCAATTCATCCGCATGCATATCGCGGCTTGCGGCGAGTTCAAGCAGGTGATCGCGGCCTGCACGGATCAGTTCGGCCATCTGCTCGTGCGCAGCGCGCGTTTCAGCGAGCAGCACATCCAATTCCTGATCGCGTTGGTCGTCGTTGCCTGCGTGTTCCTCTGCGAGCCGCGCCAGTGTGTCGCCGAAACGGCGCAGCAATTCGCGGCCATCGGCCGGGCTGGTGCGGAAGGCATCGATGCCTTCGTGGTACCAGCGCGCCAGTACATGCTGAGCGCTATCTGCCGCGGCGATGATGTGAATGCTGATGTCGTGCTTCTGGCCGATGCGATCGAGTCGGCCGATGCGTTGTTCGAGCAGATCCGGATCAAGCGGTAGATCCCACAACACCAGGCGATGTGCAAACTGGAAGTTACGGCCTTCCGAGCCAATCTCCGAGCAGATCAGCAGGCGCGCCCCATCAGGCTGCGCAAAGTACGCCGCGTTGCGATCGCGCTGCACGATGCCCAAACCTTCGTGAAAGCGTGCGATGCCTGCGCCAGTGCGCGTACGCAGTGCTTCTTCCAGTGCCAACACCTTCGCCTGGCTACGGCAGATCAGCAGGAACTTGTCCTGCGGGTAACGCTCGAGCAACGCGACCAGCGCATCGATGCGCGGATCGTTGGCGTAATTCAATTCCAGCATGGGTACCGGTTGCTGGATATCCGCATGGAACTCGGCCAGCAACGCCTGACGAGTGCTTTCGTCCAGGCGCTCGGCATCGATCAATTCCCACGCGGGCACACGCTTGGGAAAACCGCCGATGTTGGCGCGGCGATTACGGAACATGGAGCGGCCGGTGCCATGACGATCGATCAGCGCTGCGAGCAGTTCGCGGCTGTGCTCGGGCTTGGTGGTATCGGCAAGGCAGGCTTGCAGCGCGACATCGCCATTGAAGGCCTTTTGCAACTGTTCCAGTTCGGCGGCTTCGAGTGGTTTGCGTTCCAATAATTTATCGGCCATGCGAGAAAGCGCCTGGAACCGCTCGGATTCGGCGAGATACGCCTCCAGATCGTGATAGCGCTGCGGATCAAGCAGACGCAGACGGGCGAAGTGGCCGCTGCGTCCCAGTTGTTCCGGTGTGGCCGTAAGCAGAATTACACCAGGCGTGGCCGCGGCGAGCTGCTCCACCAAGGTGTAGCGCGGGGTGGCGTTTTCCGGCGTCCATGCCAGGTGATGGGCTTCGTCCACCACCAATAGATCCCAGTTCGTTTCCAATAGTTGCCTGGCGCGCTTGCCGTTATGTTCCAGGAAGCTGAAGTCGGCGATGACCAGCTGCTCGTCTTCGAACGGATTGGCCTCGTTGCCGGACTGCTCAAGCGCCTCGCAGCGCTCTTCATCGTAGATCGCAAAGCTGAGGTTGAAGCGGCGCAAAAGCTCCACGAACCACTGGTAGACCAGCGTATCCGGCAACAGCACCAGCACGCGCGTGGCCCTGCCGGCTGCAATCTGGCGGGCGATGATCATGCCCGCTTCGATCGTCTTGCCCAGGCCCACTTCGTCGGCGAGCAGTACGCGTGGCGGATGGCGCGATGCGGCGATACCCGCCACGCGCAACTGATGCGGCACCAACCCAATGCGCGCTGAACCCAAGCCCCAACTCGCCGAACGCCGCGCTGCTGCCCGGCGTTCCAGGCTTTCCAGACGCAGATCGAAGTGATGAGCCGGGTCCGTGCGCCCGCCGATCAGCCGGTCATCTGCCTGGCTGACGGCCTGCTCATCATCCAGTTGCCCCTCGTGCAACTCGCGCCCTTCACCGCGATAGACCAGCAGCCCCTCGCGTTCCTCCACCCGCTCAACCAGGAAGGCGATGCCCTTGCCGGCCACCCGCTGCCCCGCCCGGAACTCCGCCCGCACCAGCGGCGCGGAATCCGCCGCATAGGGGCGCAACACCCCTGACTTGGCAAACAACACCTGCACCCCGCGCCCCTCGACGCGCAGCACAGTGCCGAGGCCGAGCTCGGGTTCGGCGGTGGAAATCCAGCGTTGACCGGGTGTGAACATCTGCCTGCATTGCGTGGTTTCGAGGGGTGTCGATTATCCGCGCAATAGAAGGGGCTGGCTACGCCCGAGAAGAACAGCCAAAGAGATTCAATCCATGGGGAGGTAGGTGCCGAAGCAGACGAGAAGGTGACATCACCAGCAACCGGTACCGCCGCTCGACGTGCCAGTGGCTTGCTGATTGCCGAGATAGTCCACCGAATAGTTGCCGCAACTGTCACTTGCTTGCGAGCCCGTTGCGGTGGCCGTGGCCGTATACGTAGTAGCGCTGCTGCCTGAAGACGCGGGGGCACTGAAGGCGATGGTGTAGTAAGGATTCGTGCTGTTAGGCACCTGGATGCTGTTGTTGGTGATGCTCGAATAGCCGAGGCTCACCAAATTGAGCGTGTAGGTGTTGTTCGTGGAGTAGTACGTTTCTTCCCGCCTGGCCAGATCCAGCAGCGCGGACTTTGCGGTGGTGCGATTGGATTTCTGGATTTGCTTTCTATATTGCGGCAAGGCTATCGCCGCCAGAATGGCGACGATAGCGACGACGATCATCAGCTCGACCAGCGTAAAACCCCCGTAGCGACGCCACGTCGAGCGTGTTGAGCGATGATGAGTGCATGCTTTGTCGAGTGTCTTAGCCATTGCTGTTTCACCTTGTCTCAACGCAGTTGCAGCCATGTCAACCGCTGGCCCTTTTGTCCGCCGGGAGGATTGATCTGATTGACAGTGCCAACACCCGAAACAGTCTGGTTGACCAGATAAGGATGGCCATTCGCTGTCACCACCGATGGACTGCCCACTGCGCTCAGTGCGATGCCGCTAATGGAGCCGCTGATTACAGTGCCGGTGGTATCGGCAAAGAACGACTGGGCTGAGAAGCCGCCGCCCGTAGCCGGATTCAAAGCCATCGTCCAGCCGGCAGTTGTCACCACCGTGCAGCTCAGGGGTGAGTTGTTCGCCGGAATCGTGGTATTCACTATAAATGCACCTTCGGATTCAATCGGGCTGTAGATAACCTGTTCGGTCTGGTTACTGCCGCCTACCCAGGACACGCCGTTATAGGCGGGCAGGTTCAGATACCAACCGAACATGGTGCCGGCCGTGTTAACGAGGTTGCCGTTCGAATCGGTCGTTGCACAGGTCGAGCCTTGCATGCATACGGTGTTCTCGCTGACCGTGCGATAGCCCAGAATGGACGTGGAGCCGGTGGCTGTCGTGGTACTGGTTATGGTCTGTTGTTCCAAGGTGCTTTGAGTAATCGGCGCACTTGCAGTGGGCGTGCCGGTTCCGCCAACGGTTAAGCCGGCATAGCCCGTGCCTGCTGTGCCTGCTGCCCCCAGGTTCCAGTCCCAAATGCCATATAGCGTTTGAGGACCTGCCGAATAAATGGCGCTGGACGTCACGGATTGCGGTTCGATGGAGCCGGTGCCGAATTCCACCAATACGTAAGGCGTGTTGGAGCTTGAGCTTGGCTCTGTCGTTGCAACCACGACCAGCTGGGTGGTAATCGGCTGCGGACTGATAACCGTATAAGTGGTGGTGTTGCCGCTTGTCGTACTGGTGGTGCCGTATCCGTAGGTGGATTGTTGCGATGGCGCTACCGGTGACAGAACGGTGATCGTTGGCGACGACGTGGAAGTGGTCGTGGTGCCGCCGCTGGTTGTCGTGGTGGTGGTATACACCGTCTTGATCGGCGGCGTGGTGAACAACGGCGTGGGTGAGCTGTTGCCGTAGTTGGAAACTCCCCAACTGGAAGGGCTGCTGCTGGTCAGATCGAAACGCCAGATGTTGCCGTACGCGTCGCCTGCATAGACGTAATCGGTAATGTGATCGCCATCGAGATCGACGGCGGAAACATAGCCAATACCATTGGGATTGCTCGCACTGCCCACCCCGGTGTCCAGGAAATAGACGGTGGACGAGCTTTGGCTGCTGGCGCTGATGGCGCCGCTGCTATTAACCAACATGACATAGATGCCGGCATGGCCCGTGACGCTGTCGAAGCCGTTGCCGAAAATGATCGCCCAGCTTCCGTTGTGTAGACGCCTGATCTGCGGCGAGCCGACGGTCTGGCCTAGCGACTTGCCGCACGCGCTGCTGGTTGTATCGTTCTTACATACGAGCGTGGTAGCGACCGAGCTGCCTGTAACGGCCGTGCTCCACTCGCCAATAACGCTACCGGTGCCGAAGGTGGAGGTGCCAAGATCGGTGATGTCGAGCGCGAAGATGGCATTGCCGCCGACGCCCAATCCGCTTACCAGCCAAGTGTGCCAGGCATTGCCGTAGAACAGATCACCGGTGCCCGGCGTGGCATCCATGTAGAAGTTATGTGCGTAATTGACTGATGAGTAATCCAGCGTCGAGGTGGCAGCATTGTGGATCGTCGAGAGCACGGCGCCCGGGATGTAAGCAAGCACTTCCTTGCCGTCGTTCGCGGTGCCATCGGCGCAAAGGTTATCGATGCCATTAGCGTTGGCTGATGCGCATGCGTAAGTGCCGTCGGCGTTGTAGTAACCCGATTCGAAACCATGCATGAAGCCGTCATTCGCGCCCACGTAGACCACGTTCAAGCGCTTGGCTTCGTTGCTGGCGAACGTCCCATAAGTGGTGGTGCCCGTAGCGTTCTCAGCCATCGTTTGCGTGGGGTAAAGCAGATCTGACCACGTATTCGGATAAGGCGACAAAGGCGGTCCCACCCAAGTGGGGCTGGAATCGATGATGTCGCCCAGTACGCTGGTACGTGCGCGGAAATTGTCGTACGAGCCCGCGGCATTCTTCACCGACGACCCCGACTGGCTCACTTCGTTGGTGCGATCGCCGCCCAGATAGACAACGCGGTCCTGCGCCACCTGACTGGCGTTCGTGACGCCACTGTCATTAGAGCCCAGCCACTTTTGCTCGTTCGTGGTCAGGCGGCTCCAACTAAAGGGCGCCGCGCCCGCACTGCTGGCATTGTCGTTCGGGCCGCCAGTCCAGGTAACCATGTTGCGACTGCCAGAGCCCTGTGCAGTCAAGCTGGTTTGACCGGTTGCCGTACAGTTGCCACCGGTGAGAACACACGAAGCATCCCAGTTCGCAGAACTTGAAATCGATACCGTGCCGGTGGTTGCGTTGTAGACCAGATTTTGCGAGTCCAGCTCACCCCACCAATTGTTGGGATGGTAGTACGCCAAGTACACCTGCGTACCGGTTTGCACTTCGCCGGTCTGCTGTGTGTTGATGCCGGCCGAGCTGGCCGACACGTTCGCTGGCGTGGCTTGGAAGCAGGTGATCTCGTGAACGTTTTGGCTGCCGCCAGTGGAGCCGCCGAAGCCAAACAGGAAATTCGCCGGCATGGCGCCATTGGATGAAGAAATATCCTGTGCGGTCAGCACGGGCACGTAGTTGCCGCCGTTGTAGCTGTACCACAGGCTTAGCAGGCCCGTCTGAGTGATTTGCAGCTTGTACGCGATAGGTGTGGCGGTAGTGCGTGTCAATGCGCTTTCGTTTGCAATCGGCGTATTGCTGGGCAGATTGATGTATGCGTTGGGAATGGCGGGGTAGTCGGGGATGCTGGCTATGCCGCTATTGGTTGTCGTTGATGTTGTTGTGATTGCGACGGGGTAATAAGCGCCGCCAATTTGTACGAACGGGGTTCCAGTGCCGGTGTAGCCATCGTTGAGAGCTTGCGTACTCGGGCCTACCGTTGAACCCGCGGCCGTGTAGCTATAGGTTGTGGTCGTTACGGTCTGTGAAATATCGCAGACAGTCCCAGTTTTCGGATCGGTATAGGTACCTGGTGTCGGAGTCGACGTCACGCTCGATACCGATTGGTTTTGCTGATACAGCGGCGTTCCTGCCGGAAGTAGGGTCTGACTTCCAGTCAATGGGCCCGCCCCGCCCGTTGAAGTGGGTGCTGGCTGATCGCTATTGCAAGTTTTTTGGTCTTTGTTCTTGCCACTCGCGGCGGTATAGGCGTCAGTTGTGGTAACCAGGGTGGTGTAAGCGCTATTGGCCAGGTAGGAGTAGGTATACGTATAGGTGTTATAGGCATTGGTGTACTGGTAAGTGCCTCCATTCAAACAGGTGGCTTGCACATCCGCTTCGCTGGCCTGTGGGTTGTACGTCTGCAGTGTTGTGAGGTTGACGTTGCCCCAGCCACGCAAACCAATGCGTCCTGGCTGATACTGCACGCCATTGCCGCCGTTGCTGTTCGTTGCCTGCTGACCAGATGCTGTGTTGTCACCGTTATAGGTATAGCTGAGGTTGGTCACGGAACCGTTGAGATAGTTGCCGTACTCGTCCATGCCCAGGCCGATATATGCCCCCACCATCCCGTCGTAGGGGTTGTTGACATTCGAACAACTGTAACCAAGGCTGCCGCCGAATGCGCCAATTTGAGGGGCGTAAGTGGTCGTGCCATTGCTGCTGGTAGATGGGACCTTGGAGGCATCTAGCAGATAGAAGCCGATGCCATCCGCACCATCACCTGCACCACCACCACGGTTCCCGCTGTAGGTATAGGTGGTGAAGGTGACTTGGATACCCTGGCTCGATGAAAATGGTGTGCTCGAAATGATCGCGCCGTTCTGGCTGGGATAGCACGTACCGCTGGAGCCACCGGCGCAACCGTTGGTTAGGCGCAGTGCGCCACTGCCTGGAGCGTCGACGTTATTGGTCAGGCCGGCTTGGGTTTGGTTGCCGTAGTAGGCGAGCCCTTTACAAGCGGGAACGCTACCGGTGCCGTTGCCGGCGGTCAGGCAGGCACCATTGGAGTGAAGCCAATTCAGGCTGGCTGATGTGCCAGTAAAGTTGTCCTGCACGATGTTGGTGGAAGTTTGCGCATAGGCCGTAGGCAGCCATGCGGCGAGACCAATAAGCGCGAGCCAGCTCGCAAATATTCGAGTGGTTTTCATGTGATTCGACCCTGTATTTATGGTCCGCATGACAGGCATCTAGTGTTGGTCGACAACTCATACGTGCTCTGCACTACTGCTACAGCGCTGGGTGTGCTGCCGTAGCTCAGGGCGGTGACCTGATAGATTTGGCCGGCACCATTCGGTGCGCCACCCAGATATTGGAAGTAGTACTGCGGATTGGCGTAATACGTGTCGGTGCTGCTCGTCGTCGATACCGTGATGGCCGGTTGCATGCTGGTATACGCCTGATAAGCGGCCAGCGACATGACACCAGTTGCCGTGGTGGGGTTTGTGATGCTGTAGGAGTTCGAACAGATCGTAAGCGCAGTAAACACCGTGCCTGACGTACAACTGACCGATGAAGGCAGGCTCGCTGAGTTATGCACTAGCACGTATTCGGCGTACTGCAGCGTGCTTTGCGCGAGCTGGAAGGAGCGCCCTTTCTCCTTGGTGTTCGAAGCGACGTTTTCCTGAATGGTGAAGTTGTGGTACATGCTGACAGCTAGCACTGTCATCACGAGTAGCATCAGCAAACTCGCGATCAAGACGTAGCCACCTTCTTTGTGGAAGCTGATTTTAGGGTTGCTATGCATGAGACTTCTCTTGTGCATCATGGCGCGGCGATTACTGCGCCGTCTGCGTCAACGAAACGATTCGGGTAACTTGCGGTAACGTTGGTGAGTTGCTTTGGCCGGGTACGCCCGACTGGCCATACAACGGATTGGTAAACTTGAGCTGCAGATTGACCGATTGCACAGAGGCCCACAGCGTGCCGGCTGTCACCTGATCGGCAGTGAGGTATTCGCTGACGGAGCTGTCTTGCGTGGTGGAGACGCCGTAGTACACCACGAAGGACTGAACATTAGGCACGATCTTCTGTGCCGCCTGACCATTCACCGAGCAGGTAAGATTGTTGTTGCCATCTATCTGGAAGAGGTTGGTAACAAGTGTCTTGGCGGTGTCACTCTGACCCAAGCAGTCGAGCGTGTTGCCCTGGGTCGTATCAGCCATGAAGCGCACTTCCAGCGTATCGTTGCCCGTGGATGGGTGCGTGCCGTAAATCGTCTGCCCCGCTACGGTAAATGGAGAGAGCACGGTGAAAACGTTGCTCTGTGTATAGAGCGGAGTAGGTGGGCTGCCACCATAGTTAGCCGATACCGGGTAATAGCCGGCCGTTTGTATCGCGTTACCCAGGATGATCAGCGCCATGCGCTGGTTGTCCTGCACTTGCGCCAACTGGTTTTGCGTTTTGAAGGTCGTGCGAGTTTGAAACCACACGGTGAACAAGCCGGCGAGCAGGAAGCTGCCGATGAGCAATGCGATCATCAGCGAAATAAGACTGAGGCCGCGCTGGTTATGGCGATGCATAGTCATGGCTCAGATCTGGTTGACCAGCGTGTAGTTCATGGTTGTCGTAGTTGCCGCGTTGGCGGTGCCGCTGTTGAGGGCCGCTACCGACTTCTCTGTCCATTGGATCGCGATTTTGCAACCTACCGGGGCGCTTGCTGTGCAGGTAATGGTGGCGCTGGCGCCGGGGACTTGTTGCAACAACTGTGTGGCCCATTGCTGCACGTCGTAGCCCGCCATGTTGGCGGGCGAGCAAACGGTGTTGATGCAGCCTCCCGTCGGAGCGGCTGGTGTGTTGGTGCCATAGACGGGAGTAGTTGGGCTGCTGGTTGAACTGGTAATGGTGAAAGTCGGCGAGTTGTTCGCCCAGTAATCGGGGTTGGCGCTCATGGCCTCGGCTAGGCTGCGTGCTTGGATCGCCACCATTGATTCGAGTTGTGAACCGTGAGTACTGGATAGCGCTGAAGCCTGCATGGCAGCCAAGCCAATCAGTCCGATAGAGAGAATCACCAGCGCAACCATCACTTCTAGCAAAGTGAAGCCACGCATCCGTTGAGAGGCAAGATTGATCATGGGCAACTCGCCTGAGTATTGTTCTGTTCGGAATCCACGGTGATGGTGCCTGCTTCGGAGATGATCGCGCAGCGGCGCCAGGTGGTATTGTTGGTGGCATCGTGCAAAGTCAGCGTGCCGGTGTTGCCAAAATTGGCCGCGGTACCGAAGCTGTTTGTGCCACCCATGCGATTGAAGGCGATGTAAGTCAGCGTTCCTGGAGTCGCGGTAGACACCAGCGTATCGCTGCCACTGAAAGGGCCATGCACGCGCAATAGCGTGTCACCGTTGGCGTTGCCGAAGGTCTGATTGCCGGCGACATCGATGAAGACGATCCACCCGGTGTTCCACTCGGTGCTGTTGCTGCAGGAGGGGGCAGCGGCTGCAGGTGTGGCATTAGGGTTGGCCGACGGGCAGATGGTCACGGTCAAGCCCTGTTTGATGGCCGCAGAACGCGCCAATGCGATGTCGCTAGCCAGATCGTTGATCTCGCCAGCCATCCGGTTCTGGGTGGTGACAGCCTTATAAGAGGGAACGCCAAATACAAGGAGGACAGCGATGATGGCGACTACCACCATCAACTCAACCACCGTGAACCCTGCTGCCGGTCTGCGATGCGTGCGCATCGTGCTCATGGACCGCCCCCGTACCGCATTGGATAGCTGTATGTACCGGACGATGTCCGGCTCCCCATAGCTCCCCCGGCCTATTCAGCGGTCCATATTGCGGAATTTGTCGCAATGGGCCGAAGCAATAAGCTTCGAAACCATTATGTTGTAGGGGTTTACTGAATTGAACGACCGCTGGTCGGAGGAAAAGCGACGCTTATCGACGAAATGTTGGCGTGCCGTAAAAAAGACAGGGGCGGGGGCGTTAAGGAGTCAGCGTGACCGCATGAGATCTCACTTCTGACCACATCCTTAGCGGGTGTGTGATGCACGCCGGTAAGCCTTACTCGCGCGGCTTCGCCCATCATCACGCGCATGCACAACGGCCAGTGGGCGATCATCTTCGGCAACGGCCTGGGCAGCGGGACGAGTGCTGGCATCTATATCGGCTTGGTGAGCTGGAACGCGACCACGAGTACGCCAGCGGTGAGGTTCCAGCTCCTGGATACCGGGGTGGGTTCGTCCACCAGGGCCAGCGGCATCGCTTACGTCACCTCGGTGGATCTGGATGGTGACAACATTGCGGACTACCTCTACGCAGGCGACCTGCAGGGCAATGTCTGGCGCTTCGATGTGACCAGCAGTAGCGCCAGCAATTGGGCGGCATCCACCTTCGGCAACAGGACATCAACACCGCTGTTCGTAGCCAAGGATTCTTCCGGCAACCTGCAGCCGATCACCACAGCGATCGTCGCCGCCGCGATCCAGACCAATGGCGTGACCCGAGCCATGCTGTATTTCGGCACCGGCCAGAAAATCCCGCAGACGGCCACGTCGGGCGATACGCACAACACCACCGGCACTCAGACCTTCTATGGCATCTGGGATTGGGACGTGGCCAACTGGAACTCGTTATCCAGCGTTGACCGGGGTGAACATCGTGCGCCATTGGAACTAAAGCGGGCGCTAACTATCCGCCAATAGACTGGCTGCAGCATAAGTCCTTCGAGAAACAGATTAATTCTGCCAGCAAGTACCGGCTGCTGTAGTCGTGGGTGTCCAGCCCTTCTTGTTGGTATTGTCGACGGTGAGTGTTGCGCAGGCGGTATCTTTTGCCTGCGCGCCCACGGCGGTTGCAGTGATTACGTATGAGCTGGTGGAAGTACCAGCCGGCCCTGCTGCCGCAGCAAGGGTGTAGTAACTATTCTGTGAGGTCGTTGCAATCTGCGTGCAATTTACGCCGCTGGTATTGCCCGAGTTGCCGTTATAGGCATAGGAATAGTTGTACGTCTGCTGATAGCAGCGCTCCATGATGCCTTGGTCCTGCGACAAAGCAGAATAAGCATCCGTGCGCCGGCTGGTCTGGATGTACTTCGAGTATGAGGCGATTGCAATGGCACTCAATATCGCCACGATTGCCACAACGATCATCAATTCGATCATCGAGAATCCACGTGTCGATCGCGGACATGCCAGGCTTGGATTGCTACATGCCGAGGCGGCGCCGGGAAGGGATGACGTTTCGACCGTCATAGTGGGTGATTGGCCTGGTAGTTGTTGATGCATGATCGGTCTCACTTGATTTGCCACCAGCTGGCGCGGGTGCCTGGGCCGATTGGGGTATACGTAGTGCAAACATGCTGGTAACCGCAGCCTTGGTAATTGCCGGTCGAGCCTAGGCTGTTACCCAGGCTGATCGACGCCGAGGAGTAGCCATTATTGATGGCCACACCGGTTGCGTACGCACCACTCGAAGACTGGTAGGACGAACTGCTTGTAATAGTGCTGCTGTAACTCAGGGCTGGCCTGGAGAACGGGCCACCCGTGGCGTAGTTGACATACATCAGATAGGACAGCGGCAGACCGCATGATGTCGACGTCGAATAGGGCGGTATGTTGACCGTGAACAAGATGCCGCCATACAGCAGTTCCGAGTTGGTGAAGACACGCGGGGCGGGAGCACCGGTGGCGCTGGCCAGTGGCGACAGGTCGAAATACCAGCCTTCGACGGACGGGTAAGTAACGGCCGTACCCGAAGAGTTGTTGATCGTCTCCGATGCGTAGGTCAGGTTGACGGGATTATTCGTCGAATAAACAACCTGCGTCGTTGTGCCGGAGGAAGACGTATACGTTCCTGTCGAAAGCGTTTGTGCTTCCAGATTCGAGCGCGTATAGGGCAGCGTCGGTGGACTTGCATAGTTCGACAGATCGCTGCTGTTGTCCCACACACCGTAGAAGCTCTGGGTATTGGTACTGGTCAAATCGCTCGTTTGCAGAAACAAGCCAGTACCGAAATACACCATGGAACCAAGATAGGTCTGCCCGTTCAAGGAAGGGAAGTTCGGATTGGGCGCGACCGTCGGCGCGGAGGTGATCGGCTGTGCATTGCCCGAACCATCACGCGCTTGGAACAGCAACTTTACAGTCCAGCTCGAAGGCGTGCTATTGCTCATGTTGATGGCCCACACATTCCCCTGCAGATCGCCGGCATAGGCCATGTCTTGTGGAATGCCGGAAACACCGCTGGAATT
Source organism: Dyella acidisoli (assembly GCF_030160295.1). Taxonomy (GTDB): domain Bacteria; phylum Pseudomonadota; class Gammaproteobacteria; order Xanthomonadales; family Rhodanobacteraceae; genus Dyella_B; species Dyella_B acidisoli. The sequence goes on along the minus strand of NZ_BSOB01000046.1, from coordinate 330,492 downwards.
GACCGCGGTAATGCTGGACAGGCCGTTTGCTGCACTGCTGCTACATGCAGTAGTGGGTACACCGGTTGCGGTGCAGAGGTTGATCTTTGCTAGCAGGGCGCCGGTGGATGCGTTCACTGCATAAAAGATCGGTTGGCCGCTTGGGCTGTTGTAGCCGTTGCCGAACAGCACAGCGAAGCCCTGCACGGTCGCTCCGCTAGTTGCGTCCGTGACTGTTACCGCATTGGAGCGAACGATGGTCGGCGAGCTGTAGCTGTAGCCCATGCCAGAGTCCGTGTATTCCCACTTCACGGCGCTCGCTACGTTGCTATCCGAAGAGAAGTTGGAAGGATTGGTCACGTCAATGGCATAGATGCTGTTGCCACCGGCGTTCTCGCCTCCCACTAGCAAGGTGTGCCAATTCCCATCGCTCAACATCACATCGTCCGCATAGGGAGTACCGTCTACAAAGAAGTGATGGTTGTAAAGATAGCTGGGGCTCGTAAGCAGAGGCAGGTTTGCGAACACGCCATAGGGAACGAACGCCATCTGTTCGCTGCCGGTGCTTGCGTTGAAGCCATGCAGCATGCCGTCATTGGCGCCTACATAAATCATGGGCGTGCGGCTGGCGTTATTGGTCACGAACGTTTGATATGAGGCATCAGGGAAATAGTCGCTAGGCGGACCGACGTAATAGGGTGCACTATCGATGATATCGCCCAGCACATGCTGTCGGGTGCGGAGCGTTCCACCATTGGACTGGTAATAGGTATTGCTGCCGCGCAACCAGCCGAGGCGCTGTTGCCCAAGGCTGTCAGTGGAGTTGAGGACGGTCTGCAGGTTGGTTGAAAGGCTCGTCCATTGGAAAGCGACACCGGCAGGCGTGACGGTGGTGCCGCCGGTGGGTACATGGTAGGGATCCCATGTCGCAATATATCGAGTGCTTTGGCTGTCGAGCAGGCTTTGCGCATCCCAGGTCGCAAGGGAGGTATCGATGGTTCCGCCAGACGCCGAGTAGGCATCCAGATCACCCGTCCACGCATCGGTAGTTGCGCTACCTGGATTGAAAGAGGCCTGGTAGAAAAGGGTGTTGGTCGAAAGCGAAGTCGAGTTGGCTGCAACCTCGCTGATGGAGTTGTTGCGCGAAGCGATGTCGTTCAAGATCGACGCCAAGTCGCTGACTAGCGCCTGTGGACTGGTGGCCGGAAGGTAGCCGTTTGTGCTCACGGATGACGTGCCGCCGGCAATAGCCATCGCCGCCAGTGCTTGAACCGCCGAACTGTTCGAACTGTTGCTGGGATCGGCACCGGCGCCCATGCCGACGACATAGGTGAGTATGCCGGCGTTGTTCAGTGCAGTGATCTGGTTGACCGTGTCGATCAAAGCCTGGTCGTTGACTTTGCCTGAGGGAGGTGTGTAATTGGTATTGAGCGAGCCGTTACTGTTGAAGGAAGCCGTCACTCCATATCCGGTGGCCGAGGCGCTCCCGAGCGGCGGCCAGAAATTGCCGCTCAAATCCTCAGTAGGCAAACCATCGGTAATCAGGATGACGTACTTATGTGGCTGCGTGCAGTCGTAAGAGGGGGCCGTTACGTTCTTCAAGGTGCTCAGCGCACTCTTCATCAGGCCCGCCAACGGTGATTGCCCGGCCAGCGCTTTGATTTCCTTCGTGCTGGTGCTGTTGGTTTCGGCATTCAATGCGCTCGTGAAATAACCAAGAGCCGTGCTTACGCTGGTGGTGGTCGGACTCTGACCGGCGCTGACGATGTTATTCCCGCTACTGTCTGTGGCAACGATCTGTCCGCTGCCGCCCGTTTGGGAGTCCGTTGCTCCGTAACCGAAACCGCGCATGGCATACATCACCTGCGGTGAAAACGGGATGTAACCTGCGTTCGTGGGAGAGGTGGTAGTGACGAAGTTGGGTGTTGAGTTGCTATACGATGTGGTGATACCTCCTTTTTCGTAATCCGATATACCGTAGTGCGTATACGGATTGGATGGGTTGGGACCACCGTATGAAATCGATACAGACGTCCTACCGGATGCATACAGCACGTCGTTGATGCTGGCATCGTCACTGGATGCGCCGATCAATAGGTATTGTTGGTTGACGTTCGACCAACTTCCGCTCGCAATGCTGCCGCAATCACTCTTTACCTGAGAGCTGGCGTTGGAGTAGTTGTAACAGGGATTCGCAATATAACGGTCGCCTGTTGGTGGCGACGTGTTCGTGCTCGAAAAGGTAAAGCCATTCGAGCTGTCGGACATGTAATACACCCAGGTCTGATAAAGCGATGGGCTGTTCTCGGCGTAATCCATCAAGCCGAAATCGGTACTGTAGAAATACTGATTAAGGATTTGGTAGATCGATTGCTTGGCCACATTCAAACGGCTGGCGCTGACGTCGTATTCCGTGTTGCTGCAGGTATAGGTATATGGATATGACGAGGTGGAAGAAACGGCCGGCGCCGAGCAGCTGCTTCCGCCAACGCCCAATTGTGATGGATTGAAGCCGCTGGGTATCGAGTAGTTCACGGGGGAGCTGGAGCTCTGCAGCGACGTATAGCTGCTGCTCAGCGCCCCCGACCCGGTCATGATGGCGCCTGACAAATCTCCGTCCATCGATTCTGAATTGCCGATCGCAATCAAAACCTGCGGATGCACCGGCTGGGTGACGATGATTGGCGTTTGAGAAATCGAAAGCTGGGGCGGCGTGGCGGCCCACACCGGAGCCGGTGCATTCAACATGCCGACTAGCAACACCGCGCCAGCAGTACTGCCAGTGCGACCGAACAGACGGGAGATGGAGCGCTTGAAGGTGCTCATGGAATATACCGATGCAGTTAGGCGAGTATTGGCAGCAGGTAGATCGTTTGCAGCATGACCTGGCCGTGATTGCTTGGCCCGGCAACCTGCACGGTAATACGGAAAACGTTGCACCTGCCCAGGACAGGCGAAGTGATCTGCGGCAACATCTCGATCATGTATTTACAGGACGATATCACCTGCGAAGAAAGTGAGCCGCATGCCGTTGTGTCGGATTGCGCAGTGCTCCATGCAGTCGTGCTATTCCAGGGGAGAGGAGTGCTCGAGCTGTAAGAAGATGGGGAGTAAAAGTAATACCCGTTGGCGTCCGCGACATAGGTAGACGTCGCGGATGAAATCGCGCCGGTGAACAGTCGGTTGGAAACCGTTCTCAGGGCCGTTTCGGCAGCCTGCAGGGTAATTTGCTGAACCTGCGTATTGGTGGCCATGCGTGTTTGCGAGCTGATCTGCTCCACGATCACGACCGAGGAGATGGTCATGACCAACAGCATGATTAGCACGACCGGCAGAACAATGCCTTTTTGTCGACGCTGACTGGGACGATGACGAGTATTCATAATAGCGTGGTGTTCCGCGTGTTGATCGTCATGGTGAAAACGTGGCGCATACGCGTGTCGGGCGCTACCTTGATAGTGCTATTTAACAGCGGGTATGACTGCGCAGAGGATGGCAGTGGCGCAGAGCCAGCTTCCCCTTCGACCAGGAAGCCCAGCTTGACCGATACGACACTCGCCCAGCTGCTGACCAGGCTGGCGTCAACATACTGTGTGGACTGCCCGTTACTGCCGACGCCATACAACACTTTCATCGCGGTAACGCCAGGCACCATGGCGGTGGGTGTCCATGCTGCGCCGGATAGGTTGCCGCCACTGGGAATGGTCATGATCGCCTCATACAACGTGCTCTGCCCGCCGTTGTCTTTACCTATGTAGAACATCGTCTGCTGCAGAGAAACCAGTTGCGCTCCCGTGATGTATTGAGGAGTGCCGTTCGGTCCCGCGGTATATGAAAGTTTGCCGCTGCCAGCAGAACTAGCCAGAAAGATCGTGCTGGATTTGCAGTCCGATACAGCTACGGGCCAAGGGCCACTGCCGGTCAACTCTGAGGTATCGTTCACGGCAAAGGGGCTGCCGACCACGCCGCCGGGTAACCCCGCGGCGTACACATTGGGCGTAGCGCCCAACAGCACGACGATATCGCTACCTTGCTCAGCACCACCCATGTTTACGATGGAACTATCCAGAGCTGGACTCCAGTCGCTTGTAGCGGTGACGTTGGCTGCGTTATCGGTAAACGAAAAACTGCTGGAAATGGTGCCGGTGTAACCCTGCACGGCACTGCTGGTGTTGAACGTTAACGACGATGGCGCTGTGCCGAGATTATTCAGGGTATTCGCGTTGAGTACGCCGCAGCCGAGAAATCCTGCGCTGCGTGCAACGGGCGTGATGGTCGCTGAGATCGCGTTGTCTGCGTCCTGCATCAGCGACTGCGATGAGGAATTGTTGTAGACCTGACTTTCGGCAAGAAAAATCACCAGCAAGCCGGCTGTAACGATCAAGCCAAGGCCCATCGCAATCATGAGTTCGAGTAGGCCAAAGCCCGCCATGCGATAACTTGGAGTGCCGTATCTCATAGTGCACTGACAACCGTGTAGGTCTGGGTGGTGTTGGATGCCGTTGCTCCCTGTGGCGTAAAGGCACTGCTGCCGGCCTGATCGCTCCATGTCACCGACACCGTAACGGTATAAGTGTTGGTGCTACCTGCCGCGATGGTTACGGAGCCCACACCTTGCGGTAGGTTCGTACTGACATTCGTTTCCCATTGCCATACGTCGTATGCCGCCATTTGGGTTCCGGTGCACGTGGAAGTGGAGCAATTGGGCGATGGCGCGCTGCTCGGCACAGATGAAGTGGTATACGAACCCCCGGCTACGGCCGCAACAGTATGATTGGCGCGCATGCGATCCAGAATGTCATAGGCATCCTGCACAGCCTGCTGGCGAACGTAGCTGGATGTCGCGCTGCGATTGGCAGTAAAGAGTGTTGCAGCAATGCCAAGCATGCCGAACGAAACGATGAGCACGGAAACGAGCACCTCCATCATCGTAAAGCCGCGTTGCTTGCGTATCGTCTTCATGGATGCACCTAGCATGAAGTGATGGTTGCTCCAGACGGTGTTTTGCCGGGAGTGGAGGAAGATTGGATAAATCCGGCGGCGTTGATGACCACTCCACGCGCCAGGCTCGTACCACGAGAATCGCAAACGGTGATCACTTCGGACGAGCCAGTGGCCATGGTGACGGTGCCATTGCCTTTAAATTGAAAATACACGTTGCCGCCCACGGCCTTGACGTCGGGAATCGTGTTTGAGGATGTGAGCGAATGCGTGGCGAGCACCTGCGCTGTAGTGGAGCCCTGCGGTATAGCAATAAGTTGCCAGCCGGTTGCCCAGCTACCGCCGCTAGCGCATGCGCCGCCTACGGTGCCGACACCACCTGTGCCAGCGCATAAAAATGTGGACTGGTCCAGATCGATGGCCTGCGTGCGCGCATAGTTAAGCGACGCTACCAGTCCATCGACGGCGCTGTCGCGCCGGCTGTTGAGGACGAACGCACGCAAGTTGGGTATGGCGATGGCGAGGAGAATGATGGCCACCGAAAGGGTGATCATCAACTCCAGCACGGTGAACCCTTTGCTGCATCGGCGCGGTTGCTGCACCCGATTCATCGACTTCCCCCTGATGTGTTCCAGCCGATGATTGCGCTGGACTTTGTTACGGATCGTTTTGGTTACGCAAAGGTGCAGCGACGCTAGAGCACCTGGCGACTGTGATTACCTGAAACTTGCAATTTTCCCCAGCCAACCGCCGCCTATGCGACAAGTGGCGTCGCATCAATAAATGTCTGGCGGTCGGATAATTCTAATGTACGTAAAGACTGACACTCGCGGCCGTTGGTCGGATAAAACCTGCCGCTTGTCAGTTGAAGCGTGAAAGGCATCAACAAATGTGGCGCGGGCCTCATGACTGCTGAGGGCACCTGCATAAGTGACAGAAATGGGTCGTGTGAAACACGAGGGCGGTAACAACGTTGACTTGGTAGCCCTTCTTCCACGCATGAAAGAAGGGCGGTCAAGGAAGGATGCGTCAAGAGTTGGCGTCTGCCTGGCAGGTCTGGCTCATTGTGCCGCTGTAGGAACCCGTCCAATTGGAGCCGCCACCGCCGCGGGCACCACCAATCACGTAAGGCTTGTAGGTCTCAGGTGTACCGGCGTGATCGGAGTTCTGATACGAGCTGGCTTTTGTGTCATCGGTAGGTTTGACGTCCAGCAGAGCGTAGTTACTGCTGAAGTTGGTGTAGACCGCTGCGGCCCACTGCCAATTGATCGTCACGCCGGCGGTATCTGAACTGATCTGGCCGTCCCAGGTCACCGGTTTGATGCCACCGGGCAGGCTGTTCGCCAGTGTCAGTGCTACGGCATCGAGGAAGGTATTGCCGGCCGTGCCATAGGGTGTATCGGTAACCCATGTATTGGTATTGGCGTCGAAGCTCGTGGTAGCGGTCGTAGCGTTGGGATCAAAGGTCACCTGTGCATTCGGCACGGCTACGGTGTAGGTGTTGCCGCTATTGTCTTGGAAAGTGACAGTGGCGTTCGTCACATAGATGTTCACCGCATGCGAAGTGCTGGGCGCGTTCTGCAGCTTCATCACGCTGTTGAACCAGATCGTGTTCTCGGCGGCGATTGGCGTGCCGTTGAAGTTGGAGATGACGGTACTGGAGAACGAACAAGCGGTCGGCGGCGGGGTTGTGGTTGGCGGTGGTGCGACTGCGCTGGCGGTGACAGTTGTTGTGGCACCGAGTGACGTTAAAGCGACGATCAGTGCGCTTGCAAGAAGCTTGCTTGGCTGGATGGATGACATGAGCAATACCCCTGTTTCGATGGATACGAAAAAGACGGAACCGCGCTTCATGGTTCCGGCGGCGGTATCTCAACCGAGATGGGCTATTGGGACAACTCTTTGGGACAGCATGCGGCAGCGAACCTTTTGCAGCGTGACTTAGTTCAAGTGTGTATTGTGTTTTGGTTGGCCTTTGCTCCATGGCGCATGCTCGATTGGGGAAATCTGTGGTCGCCTTCAGCCCGCGGGTGGCTCTGCTCCAGTTTTGAAGTGTCCGAAATTCCGAGCAACGTCAATCAGGCGCCGCGTTTCGGCGCCTCTGGCTTACAAGCCTGACCACATTCTCAACAGGTTGTGATAACAGCCGGCAAGCCGTATGCGCGCGGCTTCATCGGCATTCGTCGCAGTGAGTCGTTGGATAGCGTTATCAAGATCAAACAACATGGTGCGCTGACCATCGTCGCGCACCATGCTTTGTACCCAGAAGAAACAAGCTAATCGTGCTCCGCGTGTAACAGGGTTAACGCGATGCAGACTGCTGGCGGGATAGAGAATCATGTCGCCGGCAGGGAGTTTCACGGTTTGGGTGCCGTAGGTGTCTTCGATCAGTAGTTCGCCGCCGTCGTAGCTTTCGGGTGGTGCGAGGAAGAGTGTGGCGGAGAGGTCGGTGCGGATTTTATCGCCGGTGCCGGGTAGCAGGCGGATGGAGCCGTCGACGTGGTTGCCGAAGTGCATGCCGCTTTCATAGCGGTTGAACATGGGTGGGTAGATGCGGTTGGGCAGGGCGGCGCTGATGAAGAGTGGGTTGCGTTCCAGCGCGGCGAGCACGACGTGACCGAGTTCGATTGCCAGCGGCGAGCCCTCGGCGATTTGCTGGTTTTGTTTGACGTGGATGCCTTGATGGCCTGCGGTGACGCGGCCGTCTACCCAAGGGGCGTCTGTCGCATCGAGGCGTTTACGGAAGTGTGCGAGTTGGTCGGTGGTAAGCAGGTTGGGGATATGGGTAAGCATGGTGAAAGAGCCTTCGCGATGTGGCGGTTATGGCGAGTGTGGCCCCTCACCCCAACCCTCTCCCCGCAGGGGAGAGGGAGTAGTCAGAACTTATACGTAAACGTCGCCAACGCCGTACGCCCAATCCCCGGCACGGCACGCCCGCCATCCGATGGAATCACCGCATCGAAATAGCGCTTGTTGGCAAGGTTCAACAGGTTGAGCCGGATGTCGTAGCTGGGTTGATGGTAGGCCACCATTGCATCCCAGCGCGTATAGCCGCCCACGCTCGTTTTGTCGGTATTCGCTGCATAGCGCTGCGACATATAGGTGGGACCGCCGCCGGCCTCCCAATGTTCGGCAAAGGTATACGTGCTCCACGTGGAGAGGGTGTGGCGTGGCGTGTTGGCGGGTACGTTGCCTTGCGTGCCATCACTCGCTTTCACGATCTTGCCGTCCATGTAGCTGTAGCCGGAGAAGATTTGCCAGTGCTTGGTGATGTGCCCCACCGCGCCAAGCTCGGCACCGCGTACGCGGATGTTGCCGTCCAGCGTGTATTCGCCGGATGAGGTTTGCGTGCGTGCGTTGGTTTGTTCCAGGCGATACAGTGCCGCGTTGATCGCCAACATGTCGTCCAGCAGGTTCCATTTGCTACCGATTTCGTAGGATCGATTTTTCGACGGAGCGAGGTTCTGTGTGCCGTTGGTGAGCGTGAGCTGCTCAAGCACCGGATTGAACGAGGTGCCGTACGACACGTAGTACGACTGTTTTTCACTCGGCTGGTAGATCACGCCACCGCGCACGCTGGTGAAGGACGCCGTTTGTTGTGCATACGCCGGCGCTGAGATGGTGTTACTGATGTGTGCATCGAAGCGATCGCGCCGCACACCGGCAACAACCATCCATTGATCGTTGAACTTGATGGAGTCGTTGGCGTAGATGGCTGCCGTCTTGCCGACCGATTGCGCATAGTTGCCCACGGTGGTTTGCACGTTGGCGGGCGTTGCTTCGTATACAGGATCGAGTAATGAAATAAGCGGTAGGCCGTTACGCGTGTATGTCTGGTTATTGTAGGTTTCTCGCGCCAGTTCTACGCCAGTGATCAGCGTATGCTGCCAGCTTCCCGTGTCGAACTTGGTGACCAGGTCGGTCTGGCTGTCCAGCAGTTTGTCGTGGATGACGCGATCGTGGCTGGCGAGCTGCGCGTACAGATCCTGCAGCGGGAGGTTGGTGGGGTTGCCCAGTGTTCGATTGAGTGTCACGCCAGTCGAGGTCACGATGGAGTTGGCCGCGGTTTCGCGTGCATCGGTTCGGTATTGGCTGTACTGCAGTTGCGTGCGCAAATTGACGTTGTCCGAGAACGTGTGCTCCAGGCGCGCATTGAATGCGTTGACGCTTTGGATGGTGCGGTCATCGGTAAGGCCGTACCAGTTTTTCTCATTCACATGCGCGGGGCGACCGTTGATCGGTGGCAGGCCGTAATCGGGCATGTCGTGATTGCGTTGAAGCAAGGCCGACAACGTGATCTGCGTTGGCGTGCCGATGCCGAAGCGCAGTGACGGCGCAAGGCCTGCATCGCGGTTGTTCAACACGTCTCGTGTGGAATGCATGTCCTGGCCGTAGATATTCAATCGTGCGGCGGAGGTATCGGACAGTGGCTGGTTGATGTCGCCTGTCAGGCGATAGCGATCGCTAGTACCCACTGTGGCACTCACGGTGCCGAACGATTTCAGTTCCGGCTCTTTGGTCACCTGGTTGATCACGCCGCCAGTCGAGCCGCGGCCGAACAGCATGGAGGAGGGGCCCTTCAGCACTTCGACCGCGTCAAGATCGAATACGTCGCGATAGTACTGACCAGGATCGCGGAAGCCATCCAGGTAGATATCCGTGCGTGCGGTGAAGCCGCGCAGGTTGATGTTGTTGCCGATCTGTCCACCTTCTGCCGCGCCGATGGTGATGCCGGGTACGTTGCGCAGGGCATCCTGCAAGGAGGTGGCGCCTTGCGCGTCGAGCAGATCGCGGTTCACCACCACGACGGTCTGCGGAATGTCGCGCAGCGAGGTCGGTACTTTTGCACCGACGGTGGACGTGTCGGCGGTGTAGTCGTTGCCGAGCACGCTGCCGGTGACGTGGACTGAGGTGAGCGTTTTCGGTTTGGTCTGCGCGTCGGAGCTGTCGCTGGGAGGGGAGACGCCTTGTGCATTTGCGGCGGCTGGCAGAGTCAGGGCAAGGAGCAGGGCGGTTTGCAGGGACGAAGCACGGAATGGGGTAGGCATGGGCAACGATGTCGGCAAGTGGAAGGGCCAGAATTTGGGATGGCTGGCTGCCTGAGCCCGACGCAGTGATCTGCGGTCAGCTCAATCCTGCTTGCTGCCCCTGAAACGTTCTTTACGAATGAGAACGGTTCTTATTCTTACATGTTGCGACATCGTTGTGAAGCGATTCGTAGCGTGGGAGGCCAATCCCAGCTTTCTCGCTGGGTCATGGACGTGGATCAGCATCCCGAGTTTGAGGGCGGCGAGAAACGTAGGTGCCTTGCGTCTAGCGATTGCAAGGCAAAGTCGCAGGGCCCCGGCCTTCGCCGGGACGACGCTGAGGTTTCTTCAAAAGTTTCGGTGAAGGTAGGCGCAGTGATTTCCTTACTGCGTCAACTGCACCCAATCCGGATGATGGATCCAGAAATCCTCGCGCGAGCGAAGCCAGCCCGATGCCTGCTGATAGGTCAGCCACGCATTGATCACATCGAGCAAATCACCGTCGTTGCGGCGTACGGCGAATCCGTGTGCGGTTCTGCCATAGGTTTGTACTTCAAGCGTGCGTAGCTGATCCGGATAGGTTTTTGCCAACGCGGTGGGTACCGGTTCTTCGGCCATGAATCCATCGAGTTTGCCGGCGCGCACATCCTTGATGGCTTGGATTTCGTCGTGGATCTCGACCACTTTGCTTTGTCCAAAGTATTCCTTGGTAGTCGCCGCGGTCACTGTGCCGGACAACACGCCGATGGTGTGCGAGCTGCCGCTTTGCAGTTTGGTTGCATCATCCATGCCGATGGTTTGTCGATTCACCACCATGCCGAGTGCGTAGTCGCCGTACGGACGGCTGAATTTCAGCAGGAGCGCACGTTGCGGCGTAATGCTCAGGCCGGAAGCCAGCATGTCGAAATGGTGTGCGCGCAAATCCTCGATACTGTTTTGCCACGATGCGGGAACGAGATCGAGCTTCCATCCCATGTCCTGTGCAAGTTGCCGGAGCAGGTCAATTTCCAGGCCGCTCCACTGGCCGTTGCTATCGCGAAAGACCCAGGGTGCGTTGACGGCTACACCGACTTTCAAAACACCGTTCTTTTGAATAACAGCCAGGCTGCCTTCCGATGAGCTGGTCGAATCGTTCGTGGTCGAAGCCAGGGCTGCATTGGGGATTTGGAAAAGACCTGCAACAACAATCAGCAACATCAACCGCCGTACTACACCGAGTGAGTTCATGACGTCCTCGCAATGGTGGCTTGGGATGATGACCAAATAGTGGCTTGATAATTGAGCGGTAAGCGATGGAACGCAAGCATGATGCGTCACGCTTTGTCGTGTGTTTGCTGCGTGATGATGCCTTCACATGAATCGTAGGTTGGGTTAGCGCAGTTAAAACGCGAGGTTGAAAAAAAGCCCCGCACTCGCGTACGGGGCTTTCGGTTTCGATCCCAGGGATCGTGCGGCTTACCAGATCTTGACCTGCTTGTCGCCATCGCGAACCATCGCATCGCCAGTCTTGCACTGGAACGCTTGGGCGAAGGCCGTCATGTTCGACGGCGCACCAATGGCGCGCAGCGAAGCGGGGGCATGCGGATCGATGTTGAGATACAGCTCTGCCTGCTTTTCACGCGTATTGTTGCGCCACACGCGTGCCCAGCTCAGGAAGTAGCGCTGATCCTGTGTGTAGCCGTCGATCTTCTGCTGCGACTCGGTGGCGTTCTTCTTCAGCGCTTCCTGCAGCGCGTCGTAGGCCACGTTCAGGCCACCGAGGTCGGCGATGTTTTCGCCCAGCGTCAGCTGGCCGTTCACGTGCAGATCCGGCTTGTCCTTGAGCGGTGCATAGCCGCTGAACTGGTCGACCAGTTTGCCCGTGCGGGCCTTGAACTGCGACTTGTCCTGCGCCGTCCACCAGTCGGCCTTGTTGCCGTCGCCGTCGAACTGCGCGCCCTGGTCGTCGAAACCATGGCTGGCTTCGTGGCCGATCACTGCACCGATGCCGCCGTAGTTGATCGCGTCGTCGCCGTTGGCATAGAAGAACGGCGGCTGCAGGATCGCGGCCGGGAAGTTGATCGTGTTGGTGCTGGGATCGTAGTACGCGTTCACCGTTTGCGGCGTCATGCCCCATTCGGTGCGATCGGTGGGCTTGCCGATGTGGCCGATGTCCCACTGATAGTTGAACTTGGCGGCAGCTTGCAGGCTGTCGTAGTAGTCGCCCTGCTTGATGTCCAGGCCATCCCAGCTACGCCAGTGGTCCGGATAGCCGATCTTGGGCAGGAACTTTTCCCATTTCTCCACCGCCTTCTGCTTGGTGGTGTCGCTCATCCAATCCAGATGCTGGATGCGATCCTTCAGCGCCCCGCGCACGTTGGTCACCAATTCCTGTGCGCGCTGTTTGGCTTCCGGCGTGAATTCCTTGGCCACATACAGCTGACCCAGTGCTTCGCCCATCGAACCGTTCACGGCGCCGAGCACGCGCTTCCACAGCGGCTTCTGCTCCGGCTGGCCGGAAAGCGTCTTGCCGTAGAAATCGAAGCGGTTGTCCTGGAAGGCCGTGCTCAGATAGGGCGAAGCGCTGCTGATGGCATGGAAGCGCAGGTAAGACTGCCATTGTGAGATCGGCGCGGTGGCCAGCAGCTTGTCGAACTCGGCGAAGAACTTCGGCTGCGACAGCGAGAAGCCCTTGTCGATGGTCACGCCTTGGGCTTTGAAGAAGTCGTCCCACTTGAAGTGCGGGGTGATCTTGTCCGCATCGGCCACGCTCACGAAGTGATATTGGTTGTCCAGGTCGCGCATTTCCGTGGGCGAGAGCGAGGCCTGCGCCAGCTTGGTCTCGAACGCCAGCACCTCATCGGCCTGCTTCTTGGCATCGGCCTCGGAAACGCCGGTCAGTTCCAGCGACTTGGCAATGTAGCCCTTGTAGGCTTCGCGGATATCGGCGTACTTCTTGTCGGAATAGTAGTCGCGCGTGGGCAGACCGAGGCCCGATTGGTTGGCAAAGCCGATCTGGATCTTGGCATCCTTGAAGTCGGCGCCGGAGCCGAAGTCGAACACCTGGCTGTCGCCGTCGGCGAAGCGGTCGGTGATGTACTTGGCAACGTCGGTCGGCGTCTTCAGTGCGGCGATCTGATCGAGCTGCGGCTTGATCGGGTCGTAACCGAGCTTGTTGATCGTGTCCTGGTCCATGCCGGCCTGGTACAGGGAGCCGATCTTCTGCTCGATCGAGCCTGGCTTGGCCTGCGCGACATTCTTGGCGGCGGCTTCGACGATGTCGTGCTGGGTGTTGAGGCTCTGCTCGGCCAGCGCGTCGAACGCGCCCCAACGGGTGCGGTCCTGCGGAATCGGGTTGGCGCCGATCCATTTGGCATTTACGAAGCCGTTGAAGTCCTGGCAGGCATTAATGCCGCTATCCAGCTCAGCGACGTCGAAGACGTTGACGGGCTTGGCGACGCTGGCGGCTGTGGATGCCGGGGCCGGCGCAGTGGAGGCCGGTGCTGGCGCGGGCGCTTGTTCCTGTTTGCCGCACGCGGCCAGGGCAAAGGTGACGCTCGCGGCGAGCAGCAGCGGCTTCAAATGCTTGTAGGTCATGAATATCCCTCTGAAAGATGTCGATGAATTGCCCGCAGGCGTTCCCATTCATGCTGGCCGGTCACGGGCGTGGTGATTTCGCAGCCATGACCTTCCACGCTAGGCCGTAAGTCATGGTGGGCAAAGTGTCAAAGGTCAGGGGTGGGGTAGGGCTCGGGTTTTGCCGTTTGTGCGGCAATGCCGCGATTGCAGGTTGGGGTGCAAACCCCAACACGGAGATACCCATGCATCGCCATGTTGGGGTTTGCACCCCAACCTGCGACAAGCAAGGCAAGCCTGAGATTTTTCGCGGTGTTACGGGCACTTAACTGCAACTTCGATAGAGTTGCCGATGGTCAGCGACATGAGTGCAGCTCAAGGGAAAGCAGTCTCACACCGCTCTCGCTTATGGGCGCTGATCCCTGCAGATCGCCGTGGTAACGAGGGGACCTGAGCGCATCGAACGTTTCTCAGCCTCAGGCTTTCATGGGCGCCTGTCTGGCGTCTCTTACGAGAGCGATCGCGGTTTGTTGGCGTTGCGCCCTTGAGCAAGCAACGCGCGCGTCACGCAAGATTCAAAACGCTGCACCATCTTCAAATGCAATGCCTGCGGCCGTTCGTGCTGCGAACGGCCATCCCATCACGATTCCCAGTGAATCAGTAAGGAGACTGGCCATGCTTAATAATGAAGAGCAGTTGATAGCCCCTTATCTTGTACTTCTCCTCGGGCGGTTGACCGGGTGGAACTATCCGCACGGTGATGGCGGCGATCCGGTTTATCTCACCGGCGAACAGAAGGCCGCCCTGGCCGTTGAGGGCATCAATCTTTTGAGCTCCTACCTGCCCGCGGATGCCGCCAGACAAGTTACTTCTGCGATCGAGCGGCTGCCTCGTCCGGAGCACATAAAGCGGAACCATGCCGATCACGAAGCGGCTCTCATGCGCATTGGCGCGCTCGGAGGCGTGTTGCATGTTACGCACAGCTCGGGTTCGCCTCCCGGCTGCTGCGTTATGGAGAACGGGCATCTGGTTTGTGTGAACTGATGTGCGCCACCTCATCAATGCCTGATTGCTTAGCTTGTTGGAATTTGCACCCTCCTCTGCTTGCAGGGGAGGGTCGCGGTGAGTGCTCGCGTAAGGTATTCCCTTAAGTTGGGGTGCAAACCCCAACGCAATGATGTGCAAGGCAATGTTGGGGGTTGCACCCCAATCTACACCTGCTAAGCAGCACGTCGTCGCATGATTGTTATGAGGCTGTCATCGCTATTGCGTATGGTTCCGCGTATCGCGCTTAGGGGAGCGTGCCTATTGACCGTTACCGGAGACTGCCATGCGCTCACGTCTTGCCGTCTGTCTTGCCGCCAGTTTGCTTACTTTGTCCGCCGTTGCGATCTCTGCACCCGATCCTGTCGCTGAAGATGCCCACCATGGGTACCACCACGTGCACACCGCCACGCCGATCAAGCATCTGGTGGTGATCTTCCAGGAAAACGTCTCCTTCGATCATTACTTCGGCACCTATCCTTATGCAGCGAATGCGCCGGGTGAGCCGACGTTCTATGCGAAGTCGGATACGCCGAAGGTCAACGGCTTCACCAAGGAACTGCTCAGCAACAACCCCAACGCCAACAACGCTGCCAATGGCGCGGGCGCGATCAATCCGTTCCGCCTGTCGCGTGCACAGGCCGCCACGGCTGACCAGGATCACGATTACCAGCCGGAACAGCAGGCGTTCGACAACGGCGCCATGGATCTTTTCCCGAAGTACACCGGCACAGGTGAAGCGCTGCCGGGCGGCACCACCGCTGAAAACGGCATTGGCCAGGTGATGGGCTACTACGACGGCAACACCGTCACCGCGCTGTGGCATTACGCCCAGCACTTCGCGATGAGCGACAACAGCTACAACACCACCTTCGGCCCCTCTACGCCGGGTGCGATCAATCTGGTTTCGGGCCAGACCAATGGCGTTAGCGACCAGTTGGCCGCTGGCGGCGATGTCGTGGCGGATGGGCAGGGCGGCTACACGCTGGTCAGCGATGCCGATCCGATCGACGACGTGTGCTCCACTTCCAGCGGCGCGCGTGTGCACTTGAGTGGCAAGAACGTAGGTGACTTGCTCAATGCCAAGGGCATCACCTGGGGCTTCTTCGAAGGCGGCTTCGATCTCACCGCCGTGAATGCGAATGGCACTACCGGCTGCAAACGCAGCACCGTGTCCGCTGTCACGCAAGTAAATAAAGCGGACTACATTCCGCATCACCAGCCGTTCCAGTACTACACCAGCACCGCCAATCCGACACACGTGCGTCCCACTTCGGTGGCGATGATCGGCCACAATGGCGACGCGGCGAATCATCAGTACGACCTGAGCGATTTCTACGCCGCCGTGGACGCGGACAATATGCCGGCGGTGAGCTTCCTCAAGGCACCGGGCTATCAGGATGGCCACGCCGGTTATTCCGATCCGCTGGACGAACAGCAGTTCATCGTGCACGTGATCAACTATTTGCAGAAGCGCCCGGAATGGCGTGATACCGCCGTGGTGATCGCCTATGACGACTCCGACGGCTGGTACGACCATCAGTCTGCGCCGCAGGTGAATGCATCGCAGACCAGCCAGGATGCACTGAATGGTGCTGGCGTGTGCAACGGTCACGGCACGCTGTCGGGTGTGAACACCAGCAATGCTGTGCAGGGCCGCTGCGGTTATGGTCCGCGCCTGCCGTTGCTGGTGGTTTCGCCGTGGGCACGTCGCAACCACGTCGATCACACGGTGACCGATCAGAGTTCGATCACCCGCTTCATCGAAGACAACTGGCTGGACAGCCATCGCATCGGCGGCGGCTCCTTTGACGCCGTGGCCGGCAAGTTGAACCACATGTTCGACTTTGACGATTCGTTCCCGGAAAACCGTCGCTTGTTCCTGGATGAAACCACGGGTGAGCCGGTGGAGAAGAAGTAATCAGGGCGCATAGCTGCAACAGCGCCTCGACCTGTTCCCTCTCCCCACCGGGGAGAGGGTTAGGGTGAGGGGACAAGGCTTGCGAAATACCATATAAGTACCTCAACGCCGTCATTCCCGCGAAAGCGGGAATCCATTTTCGCCTGTTGCTTGAGCGTAAGATGGATTGACCAGCATTCGCTGTTGAAAAGCACCTCCGCTTTCGCGGGAACGACGGCCAAATAGCGAGCCTCACGCCAGACTGCGCAACGTGCCATCCCGTCGCGATTTCCTAACTTGGTCCATGTTTGGTCTAGGCGCCTACGCCACGCGCATGCGCGCCCACGACATGCACGCCATGCCAAAAATGGGCGGTGGCAGCGCGCTGTGCAAGCACATGGTGGCAGACCAGCCAAACGTGCCGCGCCTGCTTGATCCAACGCAGTTGAAACCTTTCGTCGATCCGTTGCCGCTGCCGCCAGTGCTGCGCACAGACGGCAACATATTGCATGTGGATATGCGCGAAACCGAGCAACGTCTGCATCGCGATCTGCCACTTACGCGCGTGTGGACGTATGGCGGCTGCATGCCTGGACCTACCATCGAAGCCGAAAGCGGCAAGGAGCTGCGCATTAATTGGCGCAACGCACTGCCATCGAAACACTTTCTGCCCATCGATCACCGCATTCACGGTGCCGAAAAGGACAAGCCCGAGGTGCGGGCAGTCGTTCATGTGCATGGTGCATGCGTGCCGACTGCCAGCGACGGTTATCCGGAAGATTGGTACGTGCCGGGCCAGTCGCGCTTGCACACCTATCCAAACAAACAAGATGCCGCGGGGCTCTGGTATCACGACCATGCCATGGGCATCAATCGCCTGAATATCTACGCAGGCATGTTCGGTAGTTTGATTTTGCGCAATGAGCACGAGCGCTCACTCGGTCTGCCGCAAGGCGAGCAGGAGATTCCGCTGACCTTGAGCGATCGCCTGCTCACCACCGATGCGCAGCTTTACTATCCGGTATCCGGCAATAGCGAAGCGCCCTGGGTGTCGGAGATATTCGGCAACGCCATGCTGGTCAACGGTGCGCTGTTGCCTTACCTGGACGTGCAGCCGCGTCGTTACCGGTTTCGTGTGCTCAATGCATCCAATGCGCGTTTCTTTAATTTGAAGCTACGTGATGGGCGACCGTTTCAGCAGATCGGGAGCGACCAGGGCTTGTTGGCAGCGCCGGCCATGCTGCACAGCTTGTTTATCTCGCCTGGCGAGCGCGCAGACATTGTGGTTGATTTCTCGGCCTGGGCTGGGCAGCAGATTGAATGGATCAACGATGCGCTGCCGATCATGCAGTTCCGCATTGGTAGCACCCGCGTAAAGGATGCCAGCGTGGTGCCCCCCGTGCTGCGCGATGTACCGCGCATGGCGGAATCGGCCGCAACGCGACAACGCATGCTGACGCTGGACTCCTATCAGGATTGCGTAGCCGAACCGATGCTGATGCTGCTCGACGGCAAACGCTGGCATGAACCGGTAACGGAAAAGCCGGTGCTGGGCAGCACTGAAATCTGGAATCTGATCAACCTCACCGACGATTCGCATCCCATTCACTTGCATCTGGTGCGATTCCAGATCCTGGATCGCCGTCCATTTGATCAAGGTATGTGGACGGATTCGAAGACCGTTCGTTATACCGGTCCAGCGCAATCGCCCTCAGCGGGTGAGGCAGGATGGAAGGATGTGGTGCAGGCGTGGCCGGGCATGATCACGCGCATCATCGTGCGCTTCGATGGCTACGTGGGGCGTTACGCCTGGCATTGCCATCTGCTGGAGCATGAAGCGAACGAGATGATGCGGCCGTTTGAGGTGGTGTCTGCCTAGCTTTTAGTTCCCTCTCCCCTTTGGGGAGAGGGTTAGGGTGAGGGGCGAATCTTGCGAGATATGGCCTTTGTGCGAGTGGCAAAAAAGCTCGAATACGCCTGCATGGGTATGCCTTCCTGCAAGCCCCGTCCCCTCACCCCAACCCTCTCCCCGGAGGGGAGAGGGAGTGAAATGGCTACTTCGTCGCAATATTCGCCAACTGCGCCGCATCCACTCGCAACACCGGATAAGCTCCCACGCGCTGCACCGTGTACCACGGTGAGCGCATGAAAAAGAAACTCAACCGCGCACGGCTATTTCCTGCAAAAGCAGGATCATCACGCAACTTCTGCGCGAATTCCGCCTTCAACTTGGGATCCTTATCGATCATGTCACGTGCAAGTTTTTCCAACACACGCGGCTCACCGAATTCCTTCGCTTCAAAGATGGCATTGAGATAACCCCAGTGCAGTAGCGAATCAGGTGCTTCCGGCTCCAGCAATTGGATGGCGACGTTTGCAGCGCGCTGATTCATCGGAACGATCACCGATCCTGCTGGCAATGTCACTTTCGTGGGCTGCGTATGCAGGTTGAAACTTTGCAGCATCAAATGCCCTTCAAAAGGCGCATCGGCCCACTTAGGCTGATCAAGCTGATACGCGGTGGCATCCACTTCTTTCATGGGATGCCCAATGCGCCGGTAGGCGATACCGTGCGCATCCAGCTTGTCGATGATGACTTTCCACTCGCCAGGCACGATGTAGGCCACGGGTGGCGTGATCGATAGATCAGGCAACAGATCGTTCCAATTGTTGATGCGATACGTGACGGGCTTGCCTGGGTCGTATTGAATCCAGGTGTCGTTGGAAATATCGCTATGCGTTTGCGTGAACGCGTAACCCTTCAACTCAAATGGCGTCGACGTGGCATCGAGTTTGAATGTCAACGGGACATTCGCGTGAGCGTCGCCTGCGCGTGCGATCGTATGCGCATCGGCCTGGCTGGTGGCTGCCAGCAGCGAAGCCGGGTCGCGATCAATACCGTCCAGCAGCACGCGCACCAGATCGTAAGCCGCATGCACGCGTGTGGCGTAGGGTTTGAGCATATGCGTTTCGATCAGCAGCGCCGGGCGATTCTGCAGCGCTGCATAGCCGGTGGAGAAACGCTGTCCGGAACCGAAGTTCTCGATGCCCTTGCGCGGATCGCGGCCATCCTTGAATTCCAGGTAGATCGAAGCCTGGTGACCCAGCTTTTCATACGCTGGAATGGCCTGCTCGGCGATGGCTTTGTGTTGCCACGAAGCAACGGCAGGATCGAGTTTATGTGGATCTTCCGTGTACCAGGTGAGGTCGTACTGGTAATCGGCGCCATCCGTGGTATGCACGTCGATCAGAAAATCCGGCAGCCATGTTTGCCACAGCTTCAACCACGCCAGCGTTTCCGGCGCGTCGGCTTTGATGTAGTCGCGATTGAGATTGAGGTACTGCGATTGGCCGCGAAAGCCCATGCTTTCTGGGCCGTTCTGATTGATGCGGTTGTAAGGCGACACGTATTCGTGTCCATCCACGCTGTACACGGGGATGTAGACCAGCGCCACGTGATCGAGCAGATGCGGGTACTTGTTGGTGACGGCCATATCGCGCAACAGCATCAGTCCGGCATCCTTGCCTTCGATCTCACCGGGATGGATGCCGGCCTGCAACCACACGATCGGTTTATGTGCGGCACGTGCGGTGTCGGGAGTAAGCGTGCCATCGCTGCTTGCGACTACCACCGTCATCGGACGGCCTTGCGGGGAAATGCCGAAACTTTCCAGCTTGATCTTGTCCGGCGCGACCTGTTGCAGTTGTTGCAGATAAGCCAATGTCTGCGCGTAGCTCGGCGTGGTGCGAAACTGCGAAGCCTCTGCGGGTGTGGTCCAGTCAGTGTCGTGCGATCCAACTGCGTGCGTACTCATGCTGATCACGCCAAGAAGAGCGGCAAGCCACACCCGGCGCGTGATCATGCATGGTTCCCCGATGGATTCGCCGGCAATGCCGCTGGCGATGCGGGCAGTGTATCGGGCGCTACTGCGCCGCCCGAAATGATGAAGGCCATGGCCTGATCCATGGTCCAGTCGGTCGGTGTCAGCTCATCCAGCGGCACCACTTCCAGATAGCCGCCGGTGGGGTTGGGTGTGGTGGGGATGTACACCGCGGCCATTTCGCGGCCGGTGCCTTCTTCCTGCATCACGCGTGTCACGAAGCCCACGACCTTCATGCCTTTGCGCGGGAAATCCACCAGCACTACACGCTGCGCGCCACTGGGTTTGTTTTGCAGTACGGTCATCAATTTCTTGGTGCCGCCGTAGATGGTCTGCACTAGCGGAATGCGTTGCAAAAGACTATCGAATGCATGCAACAGCCGCTGGCCGATCACGCGATTGGCGAGAAAGCCCAGCAGATACAGCGTGATCAAGGTGAGCGCCAGCGCCAGCAGATAGGTCACCCAGCCGTGGCTGAGCTGATCGGCCACCTGAGGCGATACCCAACCCAAGGCGCCCACGAACGCGGCCACCAGTGGGGCGCCGAGATCGGCCAGAAATCCCACAATGAATTTGAAGACCAGCCACGTGACCCATAGCGGCATAAAGGTAAGCAGGCCGGTGATGAGATAGCGTTTCAGGCGCAGCGGGGGCATGGTCGACTCGGGTGGGGGAGGGCGCTTTATTGTAGGGCCGAACCCTGGGTTGTGATTTTTCATCGCGCGCTGCGAATAACAGGAGTAAGCAAGGGGACAGGCCATGCGCGGAAGGGAACAACAGCGAGCGTTCGAGACATTGTTGCGGGAACACCAACGCATCGTATTCAAGGTGGTGTCCGTATACGCCCGTCATCCGGAAGATCGGCATGATCTGACGCAGGAAATCTGCGTGCAGCTGTGGCGTTCGTTCCCCAGTTTCGACGCAACCCGCGCAAAGTTCTCGACCTGGATGTATCGGGTAGCGCTCAACGTGGCGATTTCGCAGATGCGGCGGCCTCCGCGGCAGGAAGAGCCGCTGGACCCACAAGAACTCGAAGCACTCGGCGGAACGGCGGAGATTGCCGAACAGGATGAGCGGCTTGATGCCTTGTACGGATTCATCGACCAGCTCGATCCGCTCAACCGCGCATTGATTTTGCTGTATCTGGAAAATCGCAGTTATGCCGAGATTGCAGAGATTCTCGGCATTAGCGAAACCAATGTCGCCACGAAGATCAGTCGCATCAAACAGAAACTTCGCAATCAGATGACGGGTGCCACGCCCGTGGGAGCCTGACTATGGAACTCGAGGAAATGAAAGCCGCTTGGCAGGCTTTGAATCAACAGTTGGAACGGCAGCAGGTACTAAATATCCGGTTGCTCGTAGAAAGTCGACTGGACAAGGTTCGCCACGGATTACGCCCACTGATGGTAGGGCAATGGATCCAGTTCGCATTCGGTTTTACTTTCATGCTGTGGGGTATTTCTTTTTGGGTGGTGCGAACCGAGGTTTTGCATTGGTTGATCGTGGGTATCTTGGTGCAGTTATTTGGCGTGTCGATGATGTTGGCTGCTGGGTGGAATCTGCACCTGATCCAGCGTATCGACTACGCGGCACCTATTGTGGAGATACAGCAGCGGCTTGCCGCATTGCGTGCATGGCGCGTGAAGTTCGAAGCGCCACTATTTGCCGCAATCGGCTCATTTGTCTGGATTCCGGTATTGCTGATGGAGGTGCAGCGCGAGGACGAGGATGCCTTGGGTAAGTTTGATCTTCTCGCTCATGCGCCATGGTTGCTACCGCAGCTGATTCTTTGTGGGTGTGTTTCGCTGGTGCTGGTGTTGTTCGTCTTCTGGCTGGTGAGTCGAATTGGACATCGACGTTGGCTCGAAAACAATTTCGCCGGCAAGAGCGTGCAAAGAGCGGAAGCCATGCTGGAGCAGATTGCACAGTTCAAACAGGAATAGCTGCGAATGCGGAAGGAATGTCGTTATCCGTAAGAGGCTTGCTTCGGAATGCGGTCAGCGGTTCCGTGGTTTCAACCGAACATAAAGCTGCTTGCGCACAACCGCTACCACTTCACCTGACGCCGTCTTGATCGATACATCAAACCAGCGCAGCACCTTTTCACCATTAGCTGCGGCGGCACGCAATTCGTCTAGCACGCTGGGTTCGAGTTTGAAGTGCGCATAGACATCTTCGCGGCCGGGCGCCACGAAATCGATGGTGCCCGCTTTGTCCCACACAAAATGATCGCTGCCCAAGTGATGCAGGATCAGCAGCATCCAGAATGGATCGGCCATCGCAAACAAACTGCCACCGAATTGCGTACGCACGTAATTCCGATTCCATGGCCGCAACCGCAATACCACCCGCGCTTCGGTGTAATCGTCATCCAGGCTCAGCAGACGAATGCCGCTGAACAGGAATGGCGGCCACAGATTGAGCAGGCGGCGGAAGGTGGATGCGCGCATGGAGGGCTCCGAAAGAAGGAGCCCTCAGCTTGCCATACTTTGGCGTATGGGTATTAAGGCATCAGAACAGCAGCGACGCCATCCGTCTGCGATAACGTCCCACCAGTTCTGCATCGTCCAACGTATTAAACGCAGCCAGTAGACGCTTCTTCGCTTGACCTTCATTCCAGTCGCGCGCTTTCTCAAGCATCAGCAGCCAATGCTCCAAGCCTGCGGCGGGATCGTTACCGAGCAGCAATCGTACGCCCAGCAAATCGTGCGCTTCCCAATCCTGCGGATTGGCATGAATGCGTTGCTGCAGCACTTCCATCGATGGCGTGCCTTCGAGCGAGCGAGCCAGGTCCAGTTGGCTACGCAGGCGCACAGCGCGCGTGTCGGTAGCGAGGTTGGCGGGCAGGGCGTTGAGTTCCGCTTCGGCAGCGGAAGCTTGGCCGGCTTGCGCGAGTGCGATGGCCAGGTCGAGCTTGAGTTCGGGGCGATTGGTGCTGGCAGCGATTTCCTGCTGCAGGCGATTGATCGCTTGCTCGGGGGATTCGGGCAGGGTTTCCTCTTCCAGCACTTCTTCTTCGAAGTCGCCTTCCAGCGGTTGGACATGACGGGAGAGGAATTGACGTAGTTGGCCTTCAGGCAGGGCGCCGGCAAAGCCATCGAGGATCTGGCCGTCTTTCACCAAGATGACGGTGGGAATGCTGCGGATGCCGAAGACGCCCGCCAGCTCCTGGTTCTTGTCCACGTCCACCTTGCCAAGCCGGAATGCACCGTTGTATTCGGCGGCGAGCTTTTCCAGCAATGGACCCAATGACTTGCACGGGCCGCACCATTCGGCCCAGAAATCCACCAGCACAGGGGTCTGGAGCGAGCCCTGCAGCACATCGGTTTCAAAGTTGTCCTGATCGACGTCAAAAATGTGCGGAGAAACAGCGGCGTTCACGTTGGGCTCCAGATGGATGAACCCCAGACAAGTCGGGGCACCTTGAAGCATATCAAGTGCGCGCAGGGCGCTTAAGGATTTGCGAGAATCGCCAACATGAGCACCCCCCCGGCCGCCGTCGAGCAAGCGCAGAAATCGATGTCGTCGACGCTGATGATCTGCGAGCACTGCGATACGGTGCACCACCGTCGGCCGCTGGCACGCGGCGAGGTTGCCCGTTGCGCGCGTTGCAATGCGGTGCTGGAGCGCCATCAGCGCATCGGTCTTGACGCGATGTTCGCGCTGGTAGTCACCGTGATGGTGGTGTTCATACAGGCTAACGTGTGGCCGATCATCACCCTGGGACTCAATGGCGAGGAAATTCACGCCACTCTGTGGGGCATCATCATCATGATGTGGAAGGAGCACTCGCAGGTGGTGTCGGTGCTGGCGGCGGCGACGCTGTTTTTCTTTCCGCTGTGCAAGATGGGGATTCTGGGCTGGCTGCTGATCTTTGGTCGCAAAGGGCAGCGCGCCCCCGGCTTCGTGCCACTGATGGTGGTGCTGCACTACATCGCGCCGTGGACGATGAGCGAGGTGTTTGTGCTCGGTGTGCTGGTGTCCATCGTCAAGGCGCAGCTGTATTTTGACGTGACGCCCAACATCGGTGCGTTCGCCTATGCAGCGCTGGCGTTGTTGATCACCATCTTTTCCGGTATCGATCTGCACCAGCTGTGGGACAAGCTCCCCGCGGAGTCAACATCATGAGCGCGCTGCCGCGTGCACACGAGCTGGGACTGATTGGCTGCCATGTCTGCGGCCAGGTTTGCCGCGATACGCAAATCGAAGATGCGGCCTGCCCTCGTTGTGGCAGTTCACTGCATCGGCGCAAGCCTTATAGCTGCGTACGCACCTGGGCGCTCCTGATCGCAGCCTTCATCTTCTACATCCCCGCCAATGTGCTGCCGATCATGCGCACGGCAAGCCTGGGTGACGTGGACGACAACACGATCCTGAGCGGTGTGATCGAGCTGTGGGTAAAAGGCTCGCCAGATCTGGCCGTCATCGTGTTCACCGCCAGCATCGTGGTGCCGATGATGAAGTTCCTGGTGATCAGCACGCTGCTGCTGAGTGCGCTTCGCGGTACCAACTGGGCACGTCGCCAGCGCTCCATGCTGTACCGGCTGGTGGAATTCATCGGCTATTGGTCCATGCTGGACGTCTTTGTGGTGGCGCTGCTTACCGCGCTGGTGCAATTCGGCTTCTTTAGCCAGGTGGAGCCGTTGCCTGGGGTGGTGTATTTCGGATTGACGGTCATACTTACCATGCTTGCTTCGCAGAGTTTCGACCCTCGCCTGATATGGGATTGCAAGGAAGACGATGACTGAGAACCAATCCAGCCTAGGCGGTGGTCTGCCCGAACCGGTGGTGCGGCGCAAGCGCGTGAACGCTGCATGGATTTGGCTGGTGCCGGTCGTGGCGGCGCTGATTGGCCTGTCGCTGGTGATCAGCGCGTGGCGGGAGCGGGGGCCTACGATCTCCATCAGTTTTGAAACCGCGCAGGGCTTGGAGTCGGGCAAGACGGTTGTGAAGTACAAGGATGTGGTGATCGGCAAGGTCACCGGTATCCGCCTGAGCGAGGATCACAGCAAGGTGATCGTGAAGGTGGGGCTGGAAAAAAGTGCGTCCGGCATTGCCGTTTCCGATTCACGTTTCTGGGTGGTGCGCCCGCGCATCGGGCTGGGTGGCGTGTCGGGGATCGATACGCTGCTGTCGGGCTCGTTCATTGGCGTGGATGTGGGCAAGTCCCAGCAGACGCAGAACGATTTCGTCGGCTTGGAAAATCCACCATCGGTATTGCACGACTCACGCGGCAAAAGTTTCACGCTGCACGCCGGCGACCTGGGTTCGCTGGATATCGGCTCGCCAGTGTTTTACCGGCGCCTGCAGGTCGGTCGCGTGGCGTCGTACAAGCTGGATGACGACGGCAAGGGCGTCACCATGCAGATTTTCGTCGACAGCCCCTACGACAGTTTCGTTACCAATGAATCGCGCTTCTGGAATGCCAGCGGCGTGGATGTATCGATCAGTGCCGATGGCTTGAAACTCAATACCCAATCGCTGGCCACCGTCTTGGCTGGTGGTGTGGCGTTCAACGATGCCCCCGGACCGCATCCGACCGAAAAACCGGTTCCCGAGAACACCAGCTTTACCCTCTTCGATACACAAAGCAACGCGATGGCGCCGCCGGATGGTGAGCCGCGTTATATCGTCATGCGCTTCGATCAACCGGTGCGTGGCCTGGCGGTGGATTCGCCGGTGGAATTCCGCGGCATCAACTTTGGCCATGTCGTGTCCATCCGCATGGACTACGACGAGAAGACCAGCAAGTTCCCGATCTACGTGGGTGCATTGATCTATCCCGAACGCCTGGGGCGTGCGAATGCCAAGCTGGCTGAGATTGCCAGGTCCAAGGGTGACGAGGATATGTCGAAGGTCGTCACCTCGCTGGTTGCACAAGGCCTGCGCGCGCAGGCCAAGGTGGGCAACCTGCTCACCGGCCAGCTATTCATTTCGCTGGATATCGAACCGAAGGCGCCCAAGGCGGTGGACTACGATCCGAACGCGCGTCCGTTGCAAATCCCCACCATCCCCGGCAGCTTCGACAAGCTGCAGGAGCAGATGGCGGAGATCGTCGACAAGATCAACAAGATTCCGTTCGACGCAATCGGCAACAACCTCAATCACACGCTGGCTGATCTGGATGGCACGATCAAGCAGCTCAACGGTGATGTGTTGCCCGCTTTCAAGACCACGCTTAACGGTGCCAACCAAACGCTCGGCACGGCGAACAACGCGCTCGCCGCCGATTCGCCGTTGCAGCAGAGCCTGAGCGGCACGTTGCAAGAGTTGCAGCGCATGGCGCGCTCGTTGCGCACGCTCACCGATTATTTGAACGCCCAGCCCAGCGCGCTGATCCGTGGACGGGCCAAGGATGCGCCGCCGCCCGAGAACAACGGTTCGTCCACCGCCCAGCCGCAGCAAGGGAGCAAGCCATGATTCGTATGCGACATTTGATGGCGGCATTGGGCGCGGCGGCGCTGGCGGCTTGCGCTTCGGCGCCGATTCATTACTACACACTCATACCGGCGTCCGATAACGGTACGCCGGCCGCCACGTCGCCGGCACACTTCCAGTTCGAGCTGATGCCGGTCGGTGTTCCGGCGCAGAACGACGTGCCGCAATTGGTGGTGCGCCAAGGCGGGCAGGCCGTCACCTTGCTTAACGGCGAACGCTGGGCCGCTCCCTTGGCGGATGAAGTACGCGGTGCGTTGTCCGTCGACCTCTCACAGCGCACCGGTGCGCAGGACATCAGCGGCGGCGTGGCCATCAACGGCAAGCCGGTGCTGCGCATCAAAGTCGACCTGCGCCGCTTTGATTCCGCACCCAGCAGCTATGCACTGATCGATGCGACCTGGACAGTGCGCGAGCTGCGCAGCCAGGCTGTGCTTACTTGCAGCAGCCACATCAACGAAACCGTGGGGCAGGATTACGCCAGCGTGGTGGCTGGTCACCAGCAGGCGCTGTCGACGCTGGCGGACCAAATCGCCAGCGTGGCACCGGCGATGGCGGCGGGGAGTGTGCCGTCGGCTTGTCCGTCTCCGTAAACTGTCTCCGCGCATCGCTTTTCGTCCCCTTTCCCCTATGGGGAGAGGGCTAGGGTGAGGGGGCAAGGCTTGCGGGAAATGGTGTGCGTGCGGGCGGCCACTTTCGTTTTGTGTCTTGATTAAAGATCAGGCGAGGTTGTCCCCTCACCCCAGCCCTCTCCCCCAGAGGGGAGAGGGAGCCAAATCCGATCCAAGCGAAGAGGCATTTCTGCTAGTCTGCCGGGTCCCACGCAGCACTGGGCGACGGACGCCCGCGCTGCCGAATACGCATAACGGCGCCGGATCATGCAGGACAACCAAGACCAGGGTTCTTCCAACGACTACAACCCGCAGGCGGTGGAATCCGCTGCGCAGCAGTATTGGAACGCGCAGCGCGCGTATGAGGTGAAGGAGGATCCCTCCCGGCCGAAGTTCTACTGCCTGGCCATGCTGCCGTACCCCTCCGGCGCGCTGCACATGGGCCACGTGCGTAACTACACCATCGGCGACGTCATCAGCCGCTACCAGCGCATGACCGGCAAGAACGTGCTGCAGCCGATGGGCTGGGACGCGTTCGGCCTGCCGGCGGAAAATGCCGCAATCAAGAACAACACCGCGCCCGCGAAGTGGACGTACAAGAACATCGACCACATGCGTGAGCAGCTCAAGTCGCTGGGCTATGCCATCGACTGGTCGCGCGAATTCGCCACCTGTAGGCCGGAGTACTACCGCTGGGAACAGTTGATGTTCACCCGGCTGATGAAGAAGGGCCTGGCCTATCGCAAGAACGCGGTGGTGAATTGGGACCCGGTCGACCACACCGTATTGGCCAACGAGCAGGTGATCGACGGCCGCGGCTGGCGCTCTGGCGCGCTGGTGGAAAAGCGCGAGATTCCGCAGTGGTTCCTGAAGATCACCGACTACGCGCAGGAACTGCTCGACGGCCTGGACACGCTGCCCGGCTGGCCGGATGCCGTGAAAACCATGCAGCGCAACTGGATCGGCCGCAGCGAAGGCGTGGATATCCATTTCGCGGTGGAAGGCGAAGTCGAGCCACTGACTGTGTTCACCACGCGTCCCGACACCTTGATGGGCGTGACCTTCGTCTCGATCGCTGGCGAACATCCGCTGGCGCAGAAAGCTGCCGGCAGCAATCCGCAACTGGCCGCGTTCCTCGATGAATTGCGTCACGGCGGCGTGTCCGAGGCCGAACTGGAAACGCAGGAAAAACGCGGCATGCCCACCGGCCTGTTCGCGATCCACCCGGTCAGCGGCGACAAAGTGCCGGTGTGGGTGGCTAACTTCGTGCTGATGGGCTACGGCACGGGTGCGGTGATGGCTGTGCCCGGTCACGACGAGCGTGATTTCGAGTTCGCGCACAAGTACAACTTGCCGATCAAGCAGGTGATCGCAGTGAGTGGCGACGATGCCACGTACGATCCGCAACATTGGAAGGAGTGGTACTCGGACAAGACGCGCGCAGACATGCGCGTAGTCAACTCCGGCGACATGGATGGCAAGAATTACCGCGATGCCTTCGACTTCATCGCAGGCCAACTGGAAGCAGCCGGCAACGGGCATCGCCGCGTCAACTGGCGCCTGCGTGATTGGGGTGTGAGCCGCCAGCGTTACTGGGGCTGCCCAATTCCGGTGATCTATTGCCAGCATTGCGGTGCGCTGCCCGTACCGGAAGATCAGTTACCGGTCGTGCTGCCGGAAGATGTCGCTTTCTCAGGCGTGCAGTCGCCGATCAAGGCCGACCCAGAGTGGCGCAAGACGGTCTGCCCGCAATGCGGCGGCGCGGCCGAACGCGAAACCGATACCTTCGATACCTTCATGGAATCGAGCTGGTATTACGCGCGCTACACCAGTCCCGGCGCGAATGGTCTGGTAGACGAACGCGCCAACTATTGGCTGCCAGTCGATCAATACATTGGCGGCATCGAGCACGCGATCCTGCATCTGCTGTACTTCCGCTTCTATCACAAGCTGATGCGCGACGCGGGCTTGGTGAAGTCGGACGAGCCGGCCACTAATTTGCTATGCCAGGGGATGGTGATCGCCGAGACGTTCTATCGCGAAAACGCGAATGGATCGAAGGACTGGATCAATCCGGCCGACGTGGAAATCCAGCGCGATGAAAAAGCGCGCGTTATTGGTGCGGTGCTCAAGGCAGACGGCATGCCGGTGCTGATCGGCGG
Source organism: Dyella acidisoli (assembly GCF_030160295.1). Taxonomy (GTDB): domain Bacteria; phylum Pseudomonadota; class Gammaproteobacteria; order Xanthomonadales; family Rhodanobacteraceae; genus Dyella_B; species Dyella_B acidisoli. Next base: position 300,954 of record NZ_BSOB01000046.1, on the reverse strand, counting down.
CACCGAGAAAATGTCCAAGTCCAAGAACAACGGCGTCGATCCGCAAGTGATGGTGGAGAAATTCGGCGCCGACACCGTACGCCTGTTCTCCATGTTCGCCGCCCCGCCGGAACAATCGCTGGAATGGAGCGAAGCCGGTGTGGAAGGCATGGCGCGCTTCCTGCGCCGCTTCTGGCGCGAAGTGATCACGCACGTCGGTCAGCCGGATCATCCGGAAGTCGATCCTGCCGCGCTCGACGCCGGACAGAAAGCGTTGCGTCGCCAATTGCACGAAACCATCCAGAAGGTCAGCGACGACTTCGGCCGCCGCCATGCCTTCAACACGGCGATTGCGTCCCTAATGGAACTGCTCAACGCGCTTGGCAAGTTCACAGACCAAAGCGACCAGGGCCGCGCCGTGCGCCATGAGGCGCTGGAAACCATGGTGCTGCTGCTCAACCCGGTGGTGCCGCACGTCAGCCATACGCTGTGGCAGGCGCTGGGTCACTCGCAAGCCGTGCTGGACGACCAGCCATGGCCGAAGGTGGACTCGGCTGCGCTGGTGCGGGATACGCTCACTTTGGCTGTTCAGGTGAACGGCAAGCTGCGCGGTACCATTGAAGTCTCCGCCAACGCCTCGAAAGAAGAGGCCGAGGCGCTGGCGCGCGCGCAACCCAATGTGGCAGCCTTCCTGGAAGGGCAGACCGTGCGCAAGGTCATCGTGGTGCCTGGCAAGATCGTCAACATCGTCGCAGGATGAGTTCATGAATCACCGCATGCTGAAACTGATCGCGCTGCTGCCCATGCTTGCCCTGGCAGCATGCGGTTTCCATCTGCGCGGAAGCGCGGCCATGCCCGAAGGGATGCAGCGCGTACACCTGACGGTGGGCGGCGGTGGCGACTTCCAGCGCAAATTGGCGCGCGCGCTGCTCGCTTCCAACGTTGTGTTGGAAGACAAGTCCGGCCCCGGCATTGCCGAGTTGCACGTGCCGGCGCAGAACTTCAACGTGCAATCGCTCACCATCAATGGCGCTGCGCAGGTGACGGAATTCGCCGTGCGTTTCCACATGGTGTTTACCGCCGTTGATCCGGACGGCAAGGTCATCGTGCCGGAGCAGGCCATCGATCTGCAGCGCGAATTCAGCTATGACGCCAGCCAGCCGGTGGGCACGCAATCGCAGATGGAACAGATCCAGGGCAGCCTGATCGACGACGCCATCCAGGCCACGTTGTTCCGTTTGCAGGCGGTGGCCAAAAATGGAACAACGGCCGCCGCGAAGGCGGTCGGCCCCATGCCGGCCAACGCGAGTACCACGCAGCAACCGCCGCAATACATGCCGACGCCGATCGGCGACTAAGCGGGCTCTGACGACTATGCCGCTCAACCACGCCCAGTGGCAGAAGGCGCTGGCCGCGGACCGCCTCAGTCCCGTCTACCTACTGGCGGGCGAGGAACTGCTGGTGCTGGAAGCGGCCGACGCGTTGCGCGCGCAAGCACGCAAGCTAGGTTACACCGAGCGCCAGGTCCTCGACGTCGGCGCGCATTTCGATTGGGACGAACTGGCGCGCTCCGCTGCCGGCATGTCGTTGTTCGCCACGCGTCGCCTGCTTGATCTGCGCTTACCCACTGGGCGACCAGGTGTCGAAGGCGCCAAGGCCATCGTCGAATTCTGTTCCAATCCCCCTCCGGATGTGACGCTGCTGATCACCGCGGTGGAATGGAGCAACAAACATGAAGGCGCATGGACCAAGCAGCTGGATAGCGCCGGCTCCATGGTGGTCTTCAACGCGCCGCGGCCCAACGAATGGGAAGCTTGGATCGGCGCGCGTCTCGCTTCGCGCGGACTGACTGCTGTGCCGGATGCGGTTGCTTTGCTTGCCGAGCGCGTGGAAGGCAATCTGCTTGCTGCCGCGCAGGAAATCGACAAGCTCGTGGTGTTGCACGGGCAGGGCAAGATCGATGCGGCGGAGATGGAAAACCTAGTTGCCGATAGCGCGCGTTACGACGCTTTCAAGCTGACCGACGCAGCGCTTGGTGGCGATGGCGCGCGTGCACTGCGCATTCTCGATGGCCTGCGTGCGGAAGGTGATGAATTGATTGCACTGATGGGCTGGCTGGTCAATCAGCTGCAGCTTGCTATGCGACTGGCCAACGCCCATGACTTCGGTGCGCAGGCGCGTGCGGAGCGTTTGTGGCCGGCGCGCGAGCAACTGTTCCGCAAAGCGCTGCGTCGTGCGCCGCGTGAACATTGGATGCAATGCTTGGCGCGCGCTGCGCGGATCGATCGCATTGCGAAGGGTCGTGAAGCCGGCGATGCGTGGTTGGAGACGCAGCGCTTGATTGCAGCGATTGCGGAGCCGAGAGCGGCGCAGGCGTTGGTATGAAAATGAAACCGCTAGCCCTGTTCGGCGGCACCTTTGACCCGATCCACATTGGCCACCTCAGCGTGGCGTGGGAAGCCTCCGAGCTGCTCGACGCCGAAGTGCGTTTGATGCCTGCTAACGTGCCACCGCATCGTCCACCACCTACCGCCAGCGCCACACAGCGCGTGGACATGCTGCGCGCGGCTTTGCGTGGGCAATCGCGCTTGGCGATGGACACACGCGAACTCGAACGCAATGGCCCTTCCTACACCATCGACACGCTGGAAGAGCTACGTCGCGAATTCGGTGCGCGGCCATTGGTGCTGTTGCTCGGCGCGGATGCCTTCGCCGGCTTGCGCAGTTGGCACCGCTGGCGCGAGTTGTTCAACGTCACGCACATCGGCGTGATCAACCGCCCCGGCATTGAAGCGTGCATTCCGGTGGAACTGGAACGCGCCGTGGCTGCGCGGCGCACGGATGATCCTGCTGTTATTCGAACAGAGACTGCAGGGAAGGTGATCGAACTTTCCGTCACGCCTTTTGAAGTGTCCGCTACGCGCATTCGCGAGTTGCTGGCGGCAGGGCGTGATCCGCGCTACTTGTTGCCGGCAGGGTTGTTTGATGACCCTGAATTGTTGGCGCCGTATCGCGCGATACCCTCGCCTTGATGTTCCCTCTCCCTTCGGGAGAAGGTGCCCGAGGGGCGGATGAGGGTACGAACGAAGCGTGTCATAGAAGTCTTGCGAAGGTGTTGGTAACGCGCTCCGTTCGTGCCTTCACCCCAACCCCTCTCCCGATAGGAGAGGGGCAGCATATCGGTAAGCATCAACTCACCCGATACGCCACAAACCGCATCGCCACTGAATTCATGCAATAACGCAACCCAGTCGGCGGCGGACCATCATCAAACACGTGGCCCAAGTGACTGTCGCATCCGGCACAGCTCACCGCCGTGCGAATCATTCCATAGGCGGTATCGCGACTCTCGATCACATTCTTCTTGGCAATCGGCCGCCAGAAACTCGGCCAGCCTGTGCCGGAGTCGAATTGTGTGGCTGCATCGAACAACGCAGTGTCACAGCCGGCGCAGCGATACAGACCTTTGCTTTGCGGCTTTTCATGCGGACCACTGAACGCCATCTCGGTTCCCGCGCGACGCATCACGTTGAACGCGGCATCGGAAAGGCGCTGATGCCATTGCTCATCGGTGAGCACCAGCTTGCGCACGTCACAGGGGCCAAGATGGTGACCGTCGTCGTCGGAAAAGCATTCGAGCAATAGGGTTTCTACCCTGTTGGTTGCGGCAGGCGTGGCCGCCATCGCGTTGCCTCCTTTGCCAGCGAAGAACCTCACCATCGCCACACCACCCAGCGCCGCAACAGCGCCGCCGCCCATCATGGCGAGCAGAAATCGCCGCCGATCCGCAACTTTGTCATCGTATGTGGAGGTCATGCCTTGCTCCTGTTGCTTGTTTTGCTGCACTCAGCCGAACGTGAACGCATACACGCGTACGTCCGGATCGAGGAAGGTGATTTCGAAGACGCGCTCGCCTGTGCCGTGCGTTTGGCGCACCAGCTGGTACAGGCGTTGTCCGTTGATCGTGCCGTTGCCATCCGCATCGATGTCGGTGCCGTGGTCATCACCCGGTGCTTTGCCGTCGAGCGTGACGCGGAAACGCACGGGCTTGCCGTCTTCGCTGGGGCCAAGCACTAGATGCAGATCGCGACCGCGGAAGCGGTAGACAATGCTGCCATTCGATTTGTCGAGCGTGGCGTGTTGCGCGTTTACCGTCCACGTTCCATTGAAGGCCCATTGATTGGCGGTGAGGGTGTCCGGTGCGCGGTACTGCCAGCTGTCATCATGGGCGATCTGTCCACCGGCGAATCCTTCGCTGCGGGCATAACCCACGTAGGTTTCCGGTGAGCGGCGCATGTCGCCGGAGCCGGCGGCTTCCGCGCCGGATGCGCCGGGTTGCACGTAGCCATCAGGTAGATCCTTGTAACCGGCATCGCTCAGCAAGCGACGGATCACATCTTCGCTGCCGGTGTAATCGCCCTCACCGAAATGATGTGCACGGATTTGCCCGTGCGGATCGATGAAGTAATGCGCTGGCCAATATTCGTTGTTGAAGCCTTTCCAGATGGCATAGTCGTTGTCCATCGCCACTGGATAAGTGATGTTGAAATCCTTGATCGCCTTGGCGACGTTGGCGGGATCTTTCTCGAATGCGAATTCCGGCGCATGCACGCCAATCACCACCAATCCGTGATCGCGATATTTCTGCGCCCACGCATTCACGTATGGCAGCGAGCGAATGCAGTTGATACAGGAATACGTCCAGAAATCGACCAATACCACCTTGCCGCGCAGTGCTTCGGGCGATAGCGGTGCACTGTTGAACCACTTCGTTGCACCATCCAGCGACGGTAGTTCACCTTCCACTGGCAACGGTACGCCGGCTTTCGGTGCAGGAGCGGCGTGAACCGGTGCGGGGCGCACGGCATCAATCAGTTTCTGCTCGAAACCGCCGGTGCTTGCCAGCGAAACGCGCGTCAGCAAACCCGTGTCGACACCAAGTGCGATGGCCACCACGCCGGCCAGCACCAGCACACCCAGCGCTCGGCGCACCCATTCACCGGCGCCCAGTGAACGTTTCATCAACGCGAAGACACGTCCACCGACCACCAGCGCGAGCGCGAGCGACGCTGCCGCGCCAGCGGCGTACGTGAGCAGCAGCAAGCTGGTTGTTGCGCTGGCACCTTGCAGCGCCGCGCCGGTGAGCAACAGGCCAAGAATCGGCCCGGCGCACGGCGCCCACAGCAGACCGGTTGCGATGCCGAGTCCCGCGGCGGACCACGGCGAATCCTGCTGCGCCTCGGTCTTCTCGCTGAGCCGGTTGCCAAGTTGCACGAAAGGACGGCTGATCCATTCGGCGAAGTGCGGCAGCAACAAGGTCAGGCCAAGTACCGCCAATACCACCAGCGCGATGTAGCGGCCATATTGATTCGCGTGCACCGCCCATCCGCCGCCCACCGCCGCCAACGTGGCGACCAATGCAAAGGTGAACGCCATGGCAATCAGCATAGGTAGGCCGTTGCGCATGAACGGCCGATCGGCTCGCGCGAACACGAACGGCAGCACCGGCAGGATGCATGGGCTAAGGATGGTAAGGACGCCGCCGAGGAAGGCCAGGATAAGGAGGAGCATGGTTGGGATGCGTGGTGGCTTTGGTGGGATATTCGCTGGGGTGTGGCGAGTGGTTACTTGAGGGCGGAAAATAGGAAACGTAACGATTACGTTTGGTGTGACGCCTCGTGCGCTGTGAAGCGACGATGCTTGCGACGCGCACATTTCACGCGCCCGGCGCGTTACATGTTCCCCGTTTCCTATTTCCCGTTCCCGCCTCCAAGTAACCGTACACCCGAACTCAACGAATACCCCCACAGAAACCACCAAGCCTCAGCATGCCTAACGCATCCTTGACCTTTGACGGCCCGTGGGTCCTACTACGCCAGCCTCTGCCAAGGGGGCTGGATAGCGACAAGGCCGTGCCGACCGAATCTTTAAGTGCCAGCGAACAGGCTGACCGGCAGCGGGCAGCATGGATGGCCGCCGCGCAAGCAGGCGACCAGCGCGCCTACACGCGCGTGCTGAATGATTCGGTGGCGTTGATCCGCGCGGTAGCGCGGCGGCAGGGCGTGGCGGTGGATGCGCTGGATGATGTGGTGCAGGAAACCCTGCTCACGGTGCATCGCGCGCGGCACACGTTCGATCCGTCGCGCTCCTACGACGCTTGGCTGTCGGCGATCGCCGCGCGCCGTGCTATCGACTTGCTGCGCAGCCACGGGCGTCGCGCGCATCGCGAGGTGCACGACGAATTTGCCTTCGATACGCACGCTGACCGCGAAGACGCCAGCGCCGGCACCCAGCGCCATCAGGACGCTGAGCGTCTACGCAAGGCGATCGAAACCCTGCCGCCGGGGCAGCGCGAGGCGGTGGAACAACTTGGTCTGAAGGAGCGCACGCTCGCTGAGGCCGCCGAACGCACCGGGCGAAACACCGGTGCGCTGAAAGTGAATCTGCATCGCGCGCTGAAGACGCTGCGCGATCGCCTGCATGGAGAACCTTGAGCCCTCATGTCCGACGCAGCACGCCATGAAGCCTTGATCGACGCGCTCGGCGCGGAGCTGACGCCCGTGCGGCGCCTGCTGCCGCCGTGGCGGCGTGCGCTCGGCTGGCTGGCGATAGTGGCAGTAATCGCCGTGGGGCTGTTCGTGCGTTATGGCGCCGGCACCATGCTGCATCGCTGGAGCGTGGCGCCCGACCTTGGGCTGGCGGCGTGTGGCGCGGTGATTACCGCGGTCACCGCGGCGCTGGCGTCGTTCATGCTTGCGGTGCCGGGGCGTTCACGCAGTTGGGCGTGGGTGCCCGTGCCTAGCGCGTTGCTTTGGATCGGCGCCAGCGGCATGGGCTGCCTGCGTGCGCACATACCGGGTATGCCGGTGATGGATCTGCACGGCGCCAATGACTGCCTGATCTTCATCATCAGTTTTTCGATTCCGCTGTCCGGCCTGATGGTCTGGCTGCTCCGGCGAGCCTGTCCGTTGCGCCCGGTGCTGACGGCTGTGCTGGTGGGGCTGGCCAGCGCGTCGGCTTCCGCGAGCCTGCTGGAGATCTGCCACAACTTCGATGCCACTGCGTCGGATCTGCTGATGCATACGGTGGCAGTGGGGATCGTGGTTGGCGCCAATGCGCTGATGGGTGGGCGGTTGTTGTCGAAAGCGTAGCTGGGCTTGTTTCTGAGCCCATGGCTACATGCCCACTGCGACGTGCGCGGTACCGGCGCGTCGCAAGTTTCGATAGCGGGCAAGCGCCCACAATGGAAAGAACTTGGGATAGCCGTGGTAGCGCAGATAAAGCACGCGCGGAATGCCGGTGCCGGTAACTAGCTCGTCCTCCCACAGACCGTCTTGGTATTGCGTGGCGAGCAGGTAGGAAATACCGCGCTTAACAGATGGATGATTGATTTGGCCGGCTGCCATCAATCCAAGCAGTGCCCAGGACGTTTGCGATGCGGTGCTGTTGGCGTGCGAGAAATGGCGGTAGTCGCACTCGTAGCTGGCGCAGCTTTCGCCCCAACCCCCATCTGCGTTTTGGATGGCGATCAGCCATTGCACCGCCCGTTGCAGGCGTGGAGTTTCATGCGCCACGCCGGCGGCGTTCAATGCGCAAAGGGCCAGCCAGGTGCCGTAGATGTAATTGACGCCCCAGCGGCCGTACCAACTTCCATTGGGTTGTTGCTCCCGCCACAGGAAATTGATCGCACGGTTGGCTGACTCGCTAGCGGCCGGCAATTGGCCAAGCTGAGCGAGCAGGGATAAACATCGCGACGAAACATCGGCCGTAGGTGGATCGGTCATGGCGCCGTGATCGGAGAACGGAATGCTATCCAGATACGTATGCGTGTTTTCTGCCTCGAAGGCACCCCAGCCTCCGTTGTGGCATTGCATACCTACGATCCATTCCAAACTCCGTGCCACAGCTTCCCGATACGTTTCGGAGTGGGATGATTTACTCGCGCGATCCATCGCAGCGGCGACGACGGCCGTATCGTCAACGTCAGGGTAATGAACATTGCCGTATTGAAACGCCCAGCCGCCCGGCCGTACGTGCGGACGACGTATGGCCCAATCGCCGCGCACGTCCAGAGTCTGATGGGTACGCAACCAATCGAGCCCGCGCACCGCCGCCACCTGGGCAACAGGCGTGTCTGTTTCAAGCAAGGCATGCGCAGCAAATGCGGTATCCCACACGGGTGATCGGGAGGGCTGACAATAAGCTTCGAGCTCGCCCGCTGCCAGGTAATGTTCCACTGCCTGGCGTGACTTGGCTCGTTGCAGGTGATCTTTGGGGTAACCCAGCGCGTCGTACATCATGACCACCATGGCTGCGGCGGGAAAGATGCCCCCCAATCCTTCCTTGCTATCTAAGTGTTCTTCGACAAATGCCACGGCGGCTTCGATCGCGCGTTGCCGAGCGTGCTTTGGAAACAGGCGTTCCGTTGCTCTCAACAGGGTGTCGAGGCCGTGGAAGAACACAAACAGGCCAGCGCTTTGGTGTGGTGCGCGCGGCAGTAGATGCAAGCCAGACGGTGCGACGTTGAACAGTTGATCGATCCCGACCTGATACGCATGTCTCGCTTGCGGGCGTTTGGCATTCACGACAAGCAACGGCACCAAGAAGGCGCGCGCTACAGGCGACATTTTCGACAAATGCACGGGAAACCATGCAGGCAGTTGGATGATCTCGACCGGCATCATGGGCACCGCTTGCCAGGGAACGATGCCATGCAAGGCGAGCAGCGTACGCGTGAATACGTTGGATGCTTCGGCGCCGCCGTGCGCAAGAATGGCCCGTCGGGCGCGCTGCATGGGTTCGGTATCCTCGGTTTCGCCCATGATCTTGAGTGCGTAATAAGCCTTGACGCTGCTGCTTACGTTGATCGGACCACCGGCATACAGCGGCCAGCCGCCGTCCGTAAGTTGCGTGCGATGGAGGTAACGCGCCATTTTTTGATGCTGTTCGAGCTTGGGCGGTTCGCCCAAGTAGTGAGTCAGCATGATGTATTCGGCGGTACTACTGGCGTCGCTTTCCAGTTCGTAAACCCAATGACCGTCTGCCTGCTGTGCGTCCGTCAGGCCTTGAGCAGCACGTTCGATAGCGCTTTCAAGCAGGGAAAAGCGTTCGGCATCCGCTTTCCGTTGCTTATGCGGAATGTCATGCGTAGAGGTCGAAGCAGTGGGCGTCTGAACATCCATCTCAGCACCTACTCAATGCGCGTATTGAGGGGCGTAGATATGGATAGGGCCCCGTAAAGGGCCTGTTTGGATGCCGTGAATGGGCGTGGAATCATTCCATAGATGTGACGCAGGAGACGAAAGTCGGCTTATGAAAGCGTTTCCTGGATGTGAGTTGCCGTCCCGCCCCCAATCCCGGGTGCTGGCGGGGCGACCACAGGGACGTTGCCAGGGTCGCCGGGGGTAAATAAGGGGCGCTTGACGTCCCGTCATGGCAGGGCGGATATACTGCAGTCGCGCAATCCCGCGCTCCCGAAACGCTGCGAGGCCCCAACTCTTGACCACCATTCGTCATACCAAAGCCGTCAATACGGCCGCCCTGCGCAAGACCGTCATCGCCGCCCTTGAAGACCTCAAGGCCAAAGACATCCGAGAAATCGATGTGCGCGGCAAAACCTCTATCGCCGACCTGCTCGTGATTGCTTCCGGCACCTCGGCCCGCCACGTGAAATCCATCGCCGACGAAGTCGTCAAGTTCGCCAAAAAGGCGGGCGTGATGCCGCTGGGTGTCGAAGGCGAGCAGGAAGCGGAGTGGGTGCTGGTGGATCTGGGTGATGTGATCGTGCACGTGATGTTGCCGCGCATCCGCGAGTTCTACGGTTTGGAACGCCTGTGGACTGTGGGTGACCGCGACGCCGAAGGCGAAGCTGCCTTAGCTACCGGCTAAGAAAATCCGGCATGCGCGCCCGCTTGATTGCCATTGGCGAACGCATGCCCGCATGGGTTGCAGAAGGGTTTGCCGAATACCGCAAACGGCTCTCCCATGATTTGCCCCTCGAATTGATCGAACTGAAGCCCGGTGCACGCGGCAAGGGCCGCGACGATGCGCGTGCGATCCACGACGAAGGCGCCGCCATCCTCGCCGCACTCCCACGCGACATCCATGTGATTGCGCTGGACGGTCGCGGCAAAGCATGGTCCAGCGAAGAACTGGCCGAGCAGCTTGCGAAATGGCGCATGGCCGGTCGCGATCTGGCTTTTCTCATCGGCGGCCCCGACGGCCACGCGCCGGAAGTGGTGGCACGCGCTGATCAAAAGTGGTCATTGGGCCCGCTTACGCTCCCCCATATGCTGGTGCGGTTGGTGCTGGTGGAGCAGCTTTACCGCGCCACTACTTTGCTGGCCGGCCATCCGTACCATCGCGCCTGATCGGTGCATGCCAGCGTCACTGTCTTGTCACGGGAGCTGTCATGCTTTTTGAGGTTCGCCAGGCGAATATTTATGACCTGGATACGTTGGTGCCATTGTTCGATGGATATCGGCAGTTTTATCGTCAAACATCCGACCCGGCACGTGCGCGTGCTTTTCTTACCGAGCGTTTCGTGCATCACGAGTCAGTGATTCTGCTTGCCTGCGACGAGCACGGTACAGGGCTTGGGTTCACGCAACTGTTTCCGTTGTTTTCATCCGTGAGCACGGCGCGGATTTATCTGCTCAACGATATATTCGTAACGCGTGAAGCGCGCAAGCATGGTGTGGGCAAGGCTTTGATTGATGCCTCGGCCGAGCATGCACGTGCATTGGGCGCGGCCAGGTTGTGGCTACAGACGGAATTGGACAACACGCCCGCTCAAGCCTTGTACGAATCGACCGGATGGAAGCGCGGCACGGAATTTTGCGATTACGGTCTGGCGTTGTAGGTACGCCTATTCGGGACATGTCATCGCCTTGGTTGTTGCAGTAAGGTTCGCCCTTGGACCTTAGGCAAGGCATCCGGTGTCATGCTTTATCTCGCCTCTCAATCGCCGCGTAGACGCGAACTGCTCGGGCAGCTCGGCGTGAGCTTTTCCATTCTCGATGTGGATGTGGCGGAAGTGCCGTATCCGGAAGAAATGCCGCTGGATTACGTAAGGCGCGTGGCGCGCGACAAGGCGCAGGCTGGATGGGAATCGCTGACGCGCGAAGTGCAGGGCGATGCGCTGGTGATCGCCTCTGACACGGAAGTGGTGTTGGAGGAGCGCGTTTTCGGCAAGCCAAAAGATGCCGACGATGCCGTGGAAATGCTGCATGCGCTGTCTGGCCGCACGCATGAGGTCATCTCGGCCGTATGCATGGTGTCTGCGAAGCAGGAGCACAGCGACGTTTGCGTCTCGCGCGTGCGTTTTGCCGAGTTGGATGAGGCGGAGATTACGGCCTATGTGGCAACCGGCGAGCCATTCGGCAAGGCAGGGGCGTATGCCATTCAAGGTCGAGGCGCTACCTTGATCGAGCATCTGGAAGGCAGCTATTCCGGCGTAATGGGATTGCCCTTATTCGAAACAGCGCGGTTGTTGCGGAAGTTTGGGGTGGGTGTGTGATACCCATCGTTACATCCCACGCGCATAGGTTGGGATGACAATCGTAGGTTGGGGTGCAAACCTACGATGCGCCGCTCGCTGTAGAAAACAACGCCACCAGCGCAAACAGGTTATACACCCCATGCGCCACAACGGCTGGCCATAACGATTCGGACTTCAACCGCAGCCAGCACAACGCGATAGCAAGCAGCATCAAGTTCGGCAGCGCATACCACTGAAAATCCAGTCCGCCCAGATGCACTGCGCCGAACATCACGGAGCAGACCGTAATCGACATTTTCGTCGACATATGACGCATCAGTGCGGAAAGCAGCACGCCACGAAACATCAACTCCTCGATCATCGGCCCTACCGTGATCGCAACGATTGCCAGCGGCAAGCGCAAATAACTTGATGCGTGTTGGCTGAGTTCCTGCACGTTCTGGGTTACTTCATGGCCGTGTGCCAGCAACTGTGTGATCAGCGCACCGAGGAGTGGCATGGTCACCCCAACGAGCAGCGCGGCGACGTACCAACGGGGTGTCGAATGGCCGTGGAACCCGAAGCCAGGCGGTGTCGCGCGAGCCCACAACAGCGGCCATTTGCGATGCACCAGCCAGAACAGGAGCATCGCGATCAACGGCACGGCGATCACCACCAGCATGGCGTTGCCGTCCGGTTGCTGCAGTACGTTCATCGCATACTTGCGCACGTCCGCCAGGGCAAGTTGCGGGTGGCGAATCTTTTCGATCACCCCGACGGTGAAACCCATCAGCACGCCTGCCACGACCTGCAGCAGGAAATAAAGCAAGATCAGGCCAAATGCCTGCAGCACACCCGGTGCCGTGGGCAAAGGTGGTGATGCCGGTTCGTCCCGCGCGCTCATCGACCGCTTTGCATTAGCCCGCGAGCAGCGCGCGCGCCAGACCGAGCGCACTCATCACTACCAGCGCTGCCCAGCCCACCATGCTCACCATGTAACCCGGCCCTCGCTTGCTCGCGTCGCCCAGATAAGCCCATGCGTACCAAGCGCGCCCCACAATCCACACCAGCCCGGCGATGCCTGCCCAAAGTACGTAGCCGTAGTGCGCCGCCAGCCACAGTGCAGGCAGAAACATTACCGTGCTTTCCAGCGTGTTCATCTGCACGCGATAAGCGCGCTCGAACGCGGGATGGCCGCTGACGGCGGGTGCCTCGATGCGGTACTTGCCCCGCGCATGGCCGACTGCCCACATGGTGGCGAATTGCAGCAAAACCGTCAGCAAGGTGACCAGGGCAGGCAGGTTCTGAATCATGACGCATATAGGTAGGAAAGGAGGTGCCACTGTAGCGGTTTGGTGCCATGCTGTGGGGGCTGGCCGGTGGTGGCACTGCGATCGCGCGCATTGGGGAAAACGTATGGACTGGCAGAAAGGCGAGGAGAGTCAGAACGTCGAAGTCGACCAGGGCGGTGGTGGCGGTGGTCGTGGTTTCGGCGGCGGAAGGATGGGCATCGGTGGTCTGATCATCCTGGCTTTGCTAGGTTGGATTTTCTTCAAGAATCCACTGGCCTTGCTCCAGCAGGGTGGCGGTCAGCCGGCCACGTATGCACCCCGTAGCCAGCCGGCGCAAGTGGATCCGCAGCAGATGGAATTCGTGCGCCGCGTGCTCGGCTCTACCGAAAAAACCTGGGGCGACATTTTTGCCGGCATGGGGCGCACGTATGTCGATCCCAAGCTGGACCTGTTCAGTGGCGGCGTGAATACCGCGTGCGGTGCCGCATCGACTGCAGTGGGACCTTTCTACTGCCCTGGCGATCAGAAGGTTTATCTGGATCTCGATTTCTTCCGTGAACTGGAAACGCGTTTTCACTCCAGCGGCGACTTTGCGCGCGCTTATGTGATTGCGCATGAAGTGGGGCATCACGTGCAGAACCAATTGGGCGTGTTTGCAAAGAGCAGCGAAATGCAGCGTCGTGGTGCAGCGATGCAAGGCGCCACAGGACTTTCAGTGCGGCAGGAATTGCAAGCCGATTGCTTCGCCGGCGTATGGGCCAATCGCACGCAACAGCGTTTGCAGTGGCTGCAACCGGGTGACGTGGAATCCGCGCTCAATGCCGCTACCCAGATTGGCGACGATACCCTGCAGCGCGAAGCACGCGGCACGGTAGTGCCGGATTCGTTTACGCACGGCACTTCGGCGCAGCGCGTGAAGTGGTTCAAGACCGGATTGCAGAGCGGCGACATTCAGTCGTGCGACACCTTCAGCGGGCCGCTGTAGTGGCTCCTGCAATGATTCATCCATGCCTGCGCTGCGGCGCCTGCTGTGCTTGTTTCCGAGTCGCTTTCCACTGGATGGAAGCCGAAGCGTCCTTGGGTGGACACGTACCCGCGGAACTCACCGAAAAGCTCGATCCGCATCGCCTGGTGATGCGCGGTACGCAGGCTTATCAGCCGCGTTGCATTGCCCTAAAAGGCACTATCGGCGAGGCCGCCCATTGCGGCATCTATCCTCAGCGTCCGTCGGTGTGCAGGGAGGTGCCTCCTTCCTGGGAATTCGGTGAGCCGAGCCCGCAGTGCGACAAGGGACGCACCGCACACGGCTTGCCGCCGCTCACGCCAGATGACTGGATCGGCATGCACTCAGAGCCTGCAAGCGAAGCCGATACGGCTGATGCTTAAAGTGGAGCGGCATCGTTCCGAAAGGCTTGCACAAACTGTTGCAGCTCACCTTCGTTGATGTCGGATATCGCAATGAAGTGCATGCGTTCGTCCGTCCATTGAATCATCGTATAGCCATGCAACTGCGTGACCTTCGTCTCCGCTGTGGGTGCTGATATCGGCCACTGATAGAGATTGATCACATGCAGATGCCGCCTGTAAACCAAGGCTGCGACGCTGTGGCCATCAAGCGCATCAAGCCGTCCGCCCACCAGCGGGAAACCTTCACTCGTCAGATCTTTCACGCGCGGCGAGAAATCCAGCTTGCCGGCGAACCATGGCTTCACCGTGTGTTGATCGGTGGAAGCCACATCCATCAGGTGTTGCGCCTGCATCGAGCGGATATGGCTGGATACGACCTCATCGACGGCCTGGCTTGCACTGCGGTGCAGTGTGTACCACCACGCCGGTGCGGCGATAAGCAGTGCAGTGACGAATCCCGCGGCCATCGCCAGCGCGACAGGAGGGCGGCGCCACTTGGCGACAGATGGAACGCTGGATTCCGTAGACCATTGCTTGCGCAGCGCATCGGGCGCTCGCCGATATAACGATGCACGCTCAAAGCTTTGGTGCAGCAGCGTGTAATCGGCATGCAACGCCGCGCAGGCCTGGCAGGCTTGCATGTGCCGGTCGATGGCTACGCTTTGCGTAGCATCCAGTTCGTTGTCGAGATAGGCGTGCAGAAGCAGCCTGGCGTCATCGCACATCATGACGGCGGGCCTCCGTGTAAGTGTTGGACAGTTCCGCCCGCAGCCGTTCGCGGGCGCGGGCGAGGCGCGACATCACCGTGCCGATTTTCTGCCCGGTGATGGAGGCGATTTCCTTGTATGAGCATTCCTCCAGTTCGCGCAGCACGATCGCTTCGCGCAACGGATGAGGAAGATGGGTCAGCGCAACTTGCAAGGCGTTGACGTCCACCGAGAGCAGTGCACGTGCTTCCGGCGATGGTTGTTCGTCGACGAAGGCGTGAGCGTCTTCATCGAAGAGCTCGTGCGCATCGTCGGGCGCACTTTTCGCGCGCAACGAATAGAACGTGTTGCGCACGATAGCCAATAGCCATACGCGAGCGTCGCCACCGTGAAAGCTGTTGAAGTAGCGGAACGCGCGCAGCATCGCTTCCTGCGTGACGTCTTGGGCGTCCGCATCGTCGCGCGATAGCCAGCGCGCGAGGTTGTAGGCGGCGTCCAGATACGGCAGCACGCAGGCCTCAAAGTCAGCGTTGTGCGAGGCGGATGCGGAGTGGCGGAAGTGGGAGGGCATAAGACCTTCTACCGGCGTTGCGGCGACTTTATTCCAAGCCCCAAAAACACGGAATAGGCCAGCCCTCACGCGGGTAGAGGCAGGTAAGGGCGGCGCTGGGCAGCCTCTTTGCGTGGAGTGAACGACGATGCAGGACTACGACAACATGATGGACGAAGGCACGGCGGATATCGGCATGGCCGGCGGCCGGAGGCAGTTTCTCAAGTGCATGGCCTGGGCTGGAGCCGGAACGTTGTGGCTGATGAAAAGCGGTGTGCTGCAGGCGCAGCCGCTGGGTGAAGCCAATACCGTGAAAGGCGCCACTTTCAGCTTTGTGCAGATCAGCGATTCGCACATCGGCTTTCACAAGGCGCCCAACCCAGATGTCGTCGGCACGCTGCGCCGCTCGCTGGCGATGATCAACGCCCAGAAAACCCGTCCCGCCTTTCTTCTGCATACGGGCGATCTGACGCATCTTTCCAAACCCGAGGAATTCGACATCTTGAACGGGTTGATGCAGGAGGCGCGCGTTGAACGCCGCTTTTATGTGCCCGGCGAGCACGATGTCATCGGCGACAACGGCGCTGAATTCTTCAGTCGTTTCGGCGAGAAACAGCATGCGGGTGGCTGGTACAGCTTCGATCAGCATGGCGTGCATTTCGTAGGCTTGATCAACGTGCTCAACCTCAAGGCCGGCGGCCTGGGCTCGCTGGGTGCGGATCAATTGGCCTGGCTGAAAAACGATCTTGCGGGTTTGTCGGCCGAAACGCCGGTGGTGGTGTTTGCACACATGCCGCTATGGCCGTTGTATCCGCAGTGGGGCTGGGGCACCGATGACAGCGGCGAAGCCTTGAGCTATCTGCGCCGTTTCGGTTCAGTCACCGTGCTCAACGGGCATATTCATCAGATCCAGCAAAAGGTGGAAGGCAACATCACGTTCTACACCGCGCGCTCCACTGCCTATCCACAGCCGGCGCCGGGTGACGGGCCGGGACCAGGGCCGTTGCAGAGCGTGACGGCGGAGGCGTTGCATCGCTATCTGGGCATTCGCGATGTGCGGCATGTGCGAACCGGTGGCGCACTGGCAGTAACCGAGGAGGTGCTGTCATGAAACCATCGTGGACGTGGCGCTTGATTAGCATGCCGGCAGCAGTCGCATTGTGCGGCGTCGCAGTCTCGTGCGCAGCAGCGGATGTTGCGCCGCCCAAAGGTGTAACCCATCAAGTGGCGATCCAAAATTTCGCTTTTGCGCCGAAATCACTCATCGTGCCGGTCGGTACGCGTGTGGTATGGACTAACCATGACGAGGAGCCGCATGTCGTGACCAGTGCTGGCGCGGCATTTGCGTCGTCCAAAGCGTTGGATTCCGGCGATACCTATGCGGTGACATTCTTTAAGCCGGGTACTTACACCTATTACTGCTCAATCCACCCGATGATGGTTGGCACGATCATTGTGCAGTGACGGAGGTAAGCAAGCTGTCGAAGCGATAGATGTCCATGGCAAAGAGGCCCAGGTCGACACCTGCATCGATGCGTTGCCCATCAGCGTGCTCGCCAGCGGCGCCGAGTGCTACGTACAGCGGCAGCAGGTGTTCGTCGGTGGGATGTGCGCGTTCGGCAAACGGTGCCTGGCGACGGTAGTTGAGCAGGGCGTCGAGATCGCCGTCGTTGATCTTCTGCTCGATCCAGTCGATGAACGGACGCACGTAAGGTGCCTCGTTCGTTTCGCTGTAGCCTGCGCGAAAATCACGCAGGTTGTGCGTGATGCTGCCGGAACCGATCACCAGCACACCTTGTTCGCGTAGTGGCGCCAGCGCGCGACCCACTGCGTATTGATGCGCAGGCCCCAGGTTCGGTTGGATCGACAGCGGCACCACAGGGATGTCGGCTTCCGGGTAAAGCAAATGCAGCGGCACCCAAGCGCCGTGATCGAGACCTTGCCGAGGATCGAGTCTGGAGCTTAAGCCGGCTTGGTCGAGTAAATGCGCAACATGCGCAGCCAGTTCGGGCGCACCCGGGGCGGGGTAGCGGATGTCGAACAGCTCACGCGGAAAACCGTAGAAGTCGTGGATGGTTTCCGGCTCTGACGCGCTACCCACGCTCGGCTGGTGCGCCAGCCAGTGCGCGCTGGCGATCACGATGGCCTTCGGGCGCGGCAGGCTGGCGGCGATTTCGGCCAACTGCTTGCCGACCTTGCCTGGATGCAAGGCGGTCATCGGAGAGCCGTGGGAAATGTAGAGGCTAGGCAGAGTGTTCATGACGACTAAGTATGGCCGGATGAACGTATTTGCAGCGGTAGAGGGTCAGGAACGCACTGTTGCGCCAAATGCAACGATTAGCCCTTTAACCTCACAGCCGTCATTCCCGTACAAGCCGGAATGACGATCGTGAGGGTGTATGTGACGACGAGGACTTACTTGCGGCGCGGGGGCTTATCACCACCACCGCGCCCATGCTTCGGCTTGCCCGCATGCCCTCGCGTATGGGCCGGTTTGAACCCCGATTTGCGCGGTGCACGCGTACCCGCATCGTGCTGTTCGTTCCCATCCCACTCGCAGATGTTCAACTGCTGCTGATTCACCCACACTTTTTTCAGGTGCTGGAACACTTCCTTGGGCATGCCATCGGGCAGGTCGATCAGGCTGTAATCGCCGCGAATGCTCAGGCGGCCGATGTATTGGCTTTCCAGGCCGGCTTCATTGGCGATGGCGCCGATGATGTTGCCGGGCTTCACGCCATGCTCGTGACCCACTTCGATGCGATAGGTGCGTTTGCCGGCTTCGGTGGCATGCGGGCGTAGCTGGCGCGGCGCGAAATCGCGCGGGCTTTCCTCGCGATGACGCGGTTCGCGTTGTGCGTGGTGCTTTTCGCCATCGTGTGCGCGGGCGGGGCGTGTTTCGCGTTCGTGCGTGCGCTCGCGCTTGGGTGGTGCCTCCAATAGCAACGGGCGATCACCTTGCGAGATGCGCGCCAGCGCAGCGGCGATTTCGATGGCGGGTATGTCGTGTTCCTGCTCGAATTGCTCAATCAGCTGCTGGAATTGTTCCAGTCCGCCGACGGCCAGCGTATCGCTGATGTTCTGCTTGAAACGCGCGATGCGGCGGTCGTTCACGGCCTCTACCGTGGGCAGCTTCATTTCATCGATCGGCTGGCGCGTGGCGCGCTCGATCGCACGCAGCATGCCTTTTTCGCGCGGCGTCACGAACAGGATCGCTTCGCCGCTGCGGCCGGCGCGGCCAGTGCGGCCGATGCGATGCACGTAGCTTTCCGTGTCGTACGGAATGTCGTAATTCAGCACATGGCTGATGCGTTCCACGTCCAGGCCGCGTGCGGCGACGTCGGTGGCGACGAGAATGTCGAGCTTGCCTTCCTTGAGTTGCTGGATCACGCGTTCGCGCTGCGGTTGTGCGATGTCACCGTTGATCGCGGCCGCGGCGAGGCCGCGCGCTTGCAGTTTTTCGGCTAGTTCCTCGGTGGCCTGCTTGGTGCGCGCGAAGATGATCATCGCGTCGAACGGTTCGGCCTCGAGGATGCGCGTCATGGCATCCAGCTTGTGCATGCCGCTCACCCACCAGTAGCGCTGGCGGATATTTGCTGCGGTTGTGGTGGCAGCCTTGATGGTGACTTCCACCGGATCTTTCAGATGCTGCTGCGCGATCTTGCGGATCGGCTGTGGCATGGTGGCGGAGAACAAGGCCACCTGGCGTTCCGGCGGCGTGGCTTGCAGCACTTTCTCGACGTCGTCGATGAAGCCCATACGCAGCATCTCGTCCGCTTCGTCGAGCACGATGAAACGCAGTTCGGACAGATCGAGCGTCTTGCGATCGAGATGATCGATCACGCGTCCCGGCGTGCCGACCACCACATGTACGCCGCGGCGTAGTGCGTGCAACTGTGGGCCGTAGCTTTGGCCACCGTAGATCGGCAGCACCTGGAAGCCTGGCATATGCGCAGCGTAGCGTTGAAACGCTTCGGCCACTTGGATGGCTAACTCGCGCGTCGGCGCCAAGACCAACGCCTGTGGCTTGCCGGGGCGCATTTCGATGCGCGAAAGAATCGGCAGTGCGAAGGCAGCCGTCTTGCCGGTGCCCGTCTGTGCCTGTCCCAGCACATCGCGGCCTTCGAGCAGCGATGGAATCGTGGCGGCCTGGATCGGCGAGGGCGATTCGTAACCCACGTCGGCCAGCGCGCGCAGCACTTCCGGCGAGAGCGCAAGCGCAGAGAAGCCAGCGGTGGCCGGAGCAGAGTCGGAAGACGGGGACGACATGGGAGACCTCGACGGGGCATGCGCGGGGCATGCGGGAGAAAGGTCACTATTGTAACAGCCCGTGGCCGACATACTCTTGATGGGTTGTATGACCTAAGGGAGCTGTCATGAAGAATCGCCTGAAAGATCGTATCGCGCTGGTTACGGGAGCATCCTCGGGAATCGGCGAGGCGACCGCGCTGGCCTTGGCCGAGCAGGGTGCCAAAGTGGCGATTGCCGCACGACGCAAGGACCGGCTCGACCTGCTTGCAGCCAAGCTTGCCGGCCTAGGCGCGGAACCGCTGGTGCTGGTGGCGGACCTTGCTTTGGAAGCCGAAGCGCAACGCATTGTGAAGGAAACGGAGGCTCACTACGGTCGCCTGGATATCCTCGTCAACAATGCCGGCGTGATGTACCTGGAGCCGGTCGCCGAAGCGGATCTGGGCCGCTGGCGCCACATGCTGCAATTGAACGTACTCAGCCTGATCGCCTCCACGCAGGCTGCACTGGCCGGCATGCGTGTGCGGCGCGATGGGCACGTCGTAAATATTTCGTCAGTGGCCGGACGCGTGGCCAATCCCAACGCGGCAGCGTATGCGGCAACCAAGTTCGGCGTGGTTGGTTTTTCCGAATCGCTACGGCGCGAGGTTTACAAAGACAACATTCGCGTCAGCGTGATCGAGCCGGGCATGGTGGATACGGAATTGCGCGACCATGTTGGCCATGAAGCCAGCCGTCGTGCAGTGAATGCACGGGCAGGTGAAATGCGCCAGCTTCAAGCCGAGGATATTGCCGACACGATTCTGTTCTGCGTGACGCGGCCGGATTATGTATGCATCAACGAAGTGTTGTTGCGGCCAACGGATCAGGAGCGTTGAGGTTGCAACGTTTGATTGTTTTGCCGCAACTGGAAACGCCTCACACACGCATTCGCTTGGCAGAAGAAGCGGACGCGGCCAAGCTGCTGCGCTACCGCGTGGAGAATCGTGCGCATCTGGCGCCGTGGGAGCCGCTGCGTGAAACGGAGTACTACACGCTCGAACATTGTGTGAAGACGATCGTTGGTGGATACGACAACGCGATGCATGATCGCGGTTATCCCTTGGTTGCGTTCGATCATGCGGAGCAGGCGATTCTCGCTACCTGCAACTTCGCCAACCTCGTGCGCGGCGCGTTTCAGGCGTGTCATCTGGGTTACGGCGTGGATGCGCGCATGCAAGGGAAGGGGCTGATGCGCGAAGTGCTGCAGGTCGGCATAGCCTGGGCGTTCGGCGAATTGCATTTGCACCGGATCATGGCGAACTATCTGCCGCGCAACGAACGTAGCGCGAAGTTGCTGGCATCGCTCGGGTTTGAGCGCGAAGGGTATGCGAAGCGGTATTTGCAGATTGCCGGGGTGTGGGAGGACCACATTCTTACGGCGTTGATTGGCCCAGGTGGTTGAGTCTTGCGACGTGCAGTTCCCTCTCCCCTTTGGGGAGAGGGTTAGGGTGAGGGGATACTCTAGCGATAGCGGCAAATCGAAGCGTTGCTCTTGTGAAGTCTGCGGCCAGTGCCGCCCCTCACCCCAGCCCTCTCCCCAAGGGGGAGAGGGGGTTAAAGGCGTTACGCTTTCGCGGCTGGCTTGCGCCCACGCGACCGCTTGCGTTTGCGATTCCCCATCGCATGCTCGCCCGCGCCATTGTGGTGCTGCGCATGTCCATGCGTACGATGGCCGTTGCCACCTTGCCGCGGTTGTTGTTGACGCTGCCCCTGCTTCGGACGCGGCGCATGCGCATCCAGGCGCAGCGGTGCCGAAGGCTCGAAACCAGACACTTCACTGATCGCAATGTCCTGCTTGAGCAGCTTGCGGATATCGCGCAACAAGCCCGATTCCTCATGACTCACCAGCGATAGCGCAAGGCCGCTGGCACCCGCGCGACCGGTACGGCCGATGCGGTGCACGTAATCTTCCGCGACCATCGGCAGATCGAAATTGATAACGATCGGCAGCTGGTCAATATCGATGCCGCGCGCGGCGATATCGGTGGCCACCAGCACGGTGACGCGGCCGTTCTTGAAATCGGCCAGCGCTTTCGTGCGCGCGTTCTGACTCTTGTTGCCATGGATGGCGGCCGCACGCAGACCGGATTGCTCTAGGTAACGCACCAGCTTGTCGGCGCCGTGTTTGGTGCGAGAGAAGACCAGTGTCTGGCGGCGGCTGTCCTTGCTGAGTACATGCAGTAGAAGGTCGCGTTTGCGTGCTGCATCGACGGGGTGCACTTCATGGCTGACCGTGGTTGCAACGCTGTTGGCGGGCGTTACGGACACTTCGCGCGGTGATTGCATGAACTGCATGGCCAGTGCTTTGATCTCCGGCGCAAAGGTGGCGGAGAACAACAGTGTCTGCCGCTGTTTGGGCAACGCACCGATGATGCGCTTGAGGGCCGGCAGAAAACCCATGTCGAGCATGCGGTCGGCTTCATCCAGCACCAGTACCTCAATGCCGGAGAGGTCGATCGTGCGTTGCTGCATGTGATCGACCAGACGGCCCGGCGTGGCGATGATGATGTCCGTGCCGCGCCGCAATGCCTGCACCTGCGGGCCCATGCTTACGCCGCCGAAGATCGTCGTGCTGCTTACACGCAGATGCTTGCCGTAGGCGCGCATGTTGTCTTGGATCTGCGCAGCCAGTTCGCGCGTGGGCGTGAGTACGAGCGCGCGCGGGCGTTTGGCGGTGTGCTCAGTCGTGGACATGCGCTGCAGCAAAGGCAGCGAGAAAGCGGCGGTCTTGCCGGTACCGGTTTGCGCGGCGGCCAGCAGATCGTGGCCTTCAAGTACCACCGGAATGGCGCCGGCCTGGATAGGTGTGGGTTCGGCGTAGCCCTGTTCGGCAAGCGCGCGCAGTAACGCAGGGGCAAGGCCCAGCGATTCGAAAGACATGGATAGCTCCTGTGCAACCCGGAGCCTTCATGCAGAACCGCGTTGCTGATCGATATGGATATGGGAATGCGTCCAGAGGACGCGATTCGAGCGCGGAGTATACATGAACGACCGTTCGTAGCGCGGCCACTGCATGGTAGCCTCGCGCCACCGCAAACCGGGAGCCGTGCATGTCCGTCCTGTCAGCCCTTCGCGAGTTGAATCACGAGCAACGGCATACCGTGCTGGCGAGCTTCCTGGGTTGGACGCTCGATGCGTTCGACTATTTTCTCTACACCTTCGTGATTGTCGGCATTGCGAAGGACTTCGGTGCTGATCGAACCGAAGTCACGCTGGGCGTGTTTCTGACCTTGGCGGCGCGCCCGGTTGGCGCGCTGCTGTTTGGCCGACTGGCGGATCGCTTCGGCCGGCGGCCGGTGTTGATGGTCGACGTGATGCTGTTTTCACTGTTCGAACTGGCGACCGCGTTTTCGACCTCGATGGCGATGCTGTTGGCGCTGCGTTTTCTGTTCGGCGTGGCGATGGGTGGTGAGTGGGGTATCGGCGCTTCGCTGGCGATGGAGTCGATTCCGCCGAAATCGCGCGGACTGGTATCGGGTTTGCTGCAGAGCGGTTATCCCTGCGGCTTTTTTCTCGGTGCGTTGGCGAACTGGTTGCTGATCGATCACATCGGTTGGCGCGGCTTATTCGTCGTAGGCACCTTGCCCGCGCTGCTCGTGCTCTACATCCGGCGCAAGGTGCCGGAATCGCCAGCATGGGAAGCAAGCCAGGCGGTACATGGCAAGCGCAGTTTGGGCGAAGCGATGCGCGGCCACTGGAAGCTAGCGATCTATCTGATGTGCCTGATGGCTGCGTTCAACATGTTCAGCCATGGCTCGCAGGACATGTATCACACCTTCGAGGAAGTGAACCTGCATCTGCCCACTGGCTCCAGTGCGGCGTTTTTGCTGGTAGCCATGCTCAATCTCGGTGCACTGGTGGGCGGTATTTGCTTCGGTGCGTGGTCGGAGAAGGTTGGACGTCGCCGCACGATGATCATCGCCGCGTTGCTCGCCATTCCGGTGATTCCCTTGTGGACGTACGGCGGCTCGCTATGGTTGCTGGGCGCAGGGGCCTTCTTGATCCAGGTGATGGTGCAGGGTGCCTGGGGCGTGGTGCCGACGCATCTCAATGAACTCTCGCCGGACGCGGTACGCGGCACTCTGCCCGGCTTTGCGTATCAGATGGGTAACTTGATCGCAGCCGGGACGGCTACGGCACAGTCCTGGCTGGCAGGGCAGGGGGTGGGCTTGCCGCTGGTAATGTCGCTGTGGATCGCCGGGGTGGCCTTGCTGCTGGCGTTGCTGGTCTGGCTTGGTCCTGAGGCGCGGGGCGTGCGCTTCGGGAGCTGATAGAATCCGCCTCTTTGATTTACAAGAGATCAGGCAATGAAGGCTGGCAAGGACAAGGTCATCGCGTTTCACTACACGCTCACCGTGGACGGCGAGAAGGTTGAAAGCTCGCACGACGGCGGCGAACCGTTGTGGATTCTGCTTGGCCACGGCCAGCTGATTCCGGGCCTGGAAAAGGCGCTGGAAGAGCACGGTGCCGGCGACACGCTGCAGGTGGAAATTCCGCCGTCCGAAGGTTACGGCGAACGCCAGGAAGGACAAGTCCAGCGTGTGCCGAAGAAGTATTTCCAGCAGGGTAATCGCCTCAAGCCCGGCATGGTGACGGTGCTGTCGCTGAAGCAGGGCGGCCAGCGTGCAGTGACGGTGCACAAGGTCGGCATGTCCACGATCGACGTGGATATGAATCATCCGATGGCTGGCAAGACGCTGAATTTCGACGTTGCGATCCAGGAAGTACGCGATGCGACGGAAGAGGAAATCCAGCACGGGCACGCGCATCCGCCGGGTGCCGAGGCGCATTGAGCGCTGCTCGGACAAGAGACGACAACGGCGCCTTTCGGCGCCGTTGTTTTATCAGTCACTCACATCAAACCAGGCTGATCTGCACATCTACGTTGCCGCGCGTGGCATGCGAATACGGGCAGATATCGCGATGTGCGACGTCAACCAGTTCCTGCGCAACAGCGGGATCGATGCCCGGCAGGCTCACTTCCAGCTTCACGGCGATCGCAAAGCCGGTGGGCTCGCGCGGACCGATGCCGACGTGGCCGGTCACCGAGGCTTCCTTCAGCGCGACCTTCTTCTCACGCGCGACGTAGCGCACGGCACCTTCGAAGCAGGCGGCATAACCGGCGGCGAACAACTGCTCCGGGTTGCTGCCGAGACCGCCTGGGCCGCCGAGTTCTTTCGGCACCTTCAGATCGAAATCCAGCACGCCGTCGCTGCTGTGGATGTGGCCTTCGCGGCCACCCTTGGCGGTGGCTGTGGCGGTATAGAGGACTTTGGTGGGGTTGCTCATGGCTATTTACTCTCTTGGTCAGTGGAGGCGGCGAGTTGAGTCGCCAGGGTCTTGAGTTGATCGCGCAGACGCGTGAACGAATCTGCGGACATGCAAAGTTTTTCGGCCAGGCAGCGCGGCACATCCTCGGCGCGTTCGCGCAGTGTGTGCCCGGCATCGGTCAGGGTGATTTCCACTTCACGTTCGTCGCTTAGGCGGCGGTGGCGACCCAGCAGGCCGGCTTGCTCCAAGCGCTTCAGCAGCGGCGTCAGGGTGCCCGAATCCAGCTGCAGGCGTTCGCCCAGTTCGCGCACAGTCACGCCATCCTGTTCCCATAGCACCAGCATCACGATGTATTGCGGGTAGGTCAGGTCCAATGCATCGAGCAGCGGGCGATAGGCCGCTGTCATCCGGCGTGAGGCGGCGTACAGCGCGAAGCAGAGCTGTTCGTCCAGGAGCAGGGAGGGGGTTAGAGATTTCTTCATGGCGAAAACAGTAGCATCAAATTTAATTGTGCGCAATATAATTTTCGTGAAGATAAGTGGCTTTTGCTTTCGCCGAAGACTATTCATCGGGTGAGTTGGGCAATCTCGCCTCATCGTCGTCCCGGCGAAAGCCGGGACCCAGCGACTTTCGCTCTTCCACGCATAAAGACACTGGGTCCCGGCTTTCGCCGGGACGATGAATCTGAGGTTTCTTTATGTGGATAGGTGAGTTGTGGAGAGAGTCAATCCAGCAACCGCTTCCCATACGCGAAGTGATCGCGCCAATACGGCCCATCGATATCGTCGAGCCGCACGGTGCCACCACTGTTGGGCGCATGCACGAAGCGGCCTTTGCCCACGTACACACCGACGTGGTTGATGCCGCCGCCGCTGCCGAAGAACACCAGGTCACCGCTCTCCAGATCGTCCATGTGCTTGACCTTGACCCCATCCATCGAGGCCATGTCGCGCGAACTGTGCGGCAACATGATGTTGGCGGCGTTGCGATAGATGTATTCGACCAATCCACTGCAGTCGAAGCCGCCGGTGGGCGTATTACCACCCCAGCGGTAGGGTGTGCCGACCAGGGCCATCGCGCGGAACAGGACGTCGTTGGCGGTGCCGATGGCGTTTTCCGGTGCGCGGGCCGGCTCGTCGGCGAGTGCAGAGCGTGATGGTTTGTAGGTGGCTTCGCGACGGGGAGAGCTGGCGCAAGCGGCGAGCAACAGCAGCGTGCCTACGAGTGCGCCGAGGCGCAGCGCACGGGCGAACGATCGATGTTTGTCGGGATCACCGGCGCCGGCCAAACCCATAAGAAAAAACCTCGGCGTGTTTGCGCCGAGGTTATAGCAAATCAATGGCTTGCCTGGAAGTTCTCAGGAACTGGAGGAGCTTGATTGCGTAGGTTGCGCAGCCGGCGGGGGCGGCATCGGGCTGCCCGGCGGTGGGGGTGGCGGCATCTCTCCGCCATGTGGCGGTCCGGGCGGGTGTGGCGGCAGCAGCGAGAGGCTGTAACGCACCGGTACTTTCACCCACGCGTCGGCCGACTTGGCGTTCTCCTGCTTCAGGTAATGCCATTTCAGGGCAGCATCGCTGGCCGCCTTGGTCAATTCGGGTGAGGCTTTGTTATCCGGGTCGACTTCGACTTTGCGTGCAGTTCCGTCGGCCCCCACCAGCACTTTGAGCAGCACGATGCCTTGTTCGCGGTTTCTGGCGCCATCGGGCGGCGGCGGAAAACCGCTATGCGGCATATCCGGGCCGTTTTCAAAACCTGCCGGCGGTGCATCCGGGCTTTGTGCCAGGGCGGCGCTGGCAAGCAGGGCGGCCAACGTCATGCCGCCGATGCGACGCCGCCATGCGTTGCGGGAATCAATCATGGTGAGCTCCTTTGTTTGCGGCTCGACGAGCCGGGGGATCAAGGACGCTCCCGCGCCTGCGCAGAAACTGCACATTGCCGTTGGGTCGCGGGACGTCTTGCCAGGAAAGCTACTCGTGCGCGCAGAGCGGCAAAAGAGCAGCAGAGAGCCACAATCACCAGGGCTTGTTCAATATCTCAGCGCAGCGGTACGTCGATATCCTGCTGATGCAGGGTCTTGCCCGTGGCATCCCAGGCACGCAGCCGGTAATGACCGGGGAATAGATAAAGATTGTTGTGCGAGTGCTTGTGGAGAAAAGTGTAACGATCGGCCGGCGTGGCACCGTCGGGTTCGTTGGGATAGTGGGCGTCGATCACGCAAGGTATCTGGCTGTCGCAAAGGTCCGTGCTGATCGGGTAGGCCACGCGAGCGCCACCCAGGGTCAGCCACGGTGGCCGACGATCGAGGTCGAACGGCGGGCGCGGCAAGATGACTTCGCGGCGCAACACGTCGCTGTGCACGATGCCGTTCACGTCGAGATCGCTGTCCGACGCGGGCGGTAGTACGACGGTGACGTCATGCTGCTGCGGATTGGAGCTCCAGATCGTGCCATCGCTCCGCGCGCGCAGTACATAAGGTTCTTGTGCAGGGAAATGGCTTGCTACGGTGTTGTAGAAACCAAAATCCAGGCCGCCAACGGCAACGTCATGAAACTGGGTTTGATCGACGCTTAGCGGGTCCTCGCCGACCAATCGTTTGAGTTGCATCGCCATCGGTTGAACGCCGCTGCCCAGGTTGCCCCCCGCCTTGTCGATATGGGCATAGCCTGCGTGCACGAACAATTTGGCCTGGCTGTCCTTGTCGAACACTTTCTTCTTGAGCGTGAGCGCTTCTTCGCCATCGCGGTTTTCGGAGGCGGCGTCTTCGGGATCGTACGCGACGATGGTGTAACCCAGCCGGATGGCCTGGCGCACGATCTCGCCATACAGCGGCTCAAGCACGTATTCGCTGCCGGAGGTTTCGGTTACGTAGCCGCGGCGCATCAAGTCAGTGTCTTTAGGGCTGAGTGCTTCCACCGCAAAGTATTGGAAGCCGAGCGCGCGCAGTCGCGGTAGCAGGGCCAAGGTCAGTTCGCGCGTGTGCGCATCATGATGCGATTCGTTCACCATCACGATGCGGTGTTTGGCGACGAGCTTGGTTATCGCGTCCGCCGCATCGACGGCTTGCCACTGATCGGGTTGTGGTAGCGGCGTGGATTTGGGCGGCGCGACGCGGTTGTCGAATGGGAAGGCCATCACGGCCTCGTTGTACAAACCCAGTTCGCTGTCCACCGTTGCCAGCAGCTGTTTTGCGAACGATTTATCTTCACCCGTAAGCAGAGGCATCACCGAGGTAAGGTACTCGTAGCGAGCAAGGCCGTTGGGCGCAGTGCCGAAGCGGGTCAGCAGCTCGGTGGTGGAAGGGGGAGACAGTTGCTCACGCGCGCTGAGTGGAGCCACCAGCACGGTCGTGCACAGCAGGCACATCACTATCTTCAGTCGCATCGGTGTGGGGGGCGATGTCGTGGATGCAGTACCAGCCTGCGACGAAGTTCGGCCGCGCGCAAGTACCTTGTTCGTCAAGGTCGAGCATGGCCACCCTGATCCGTCTTGAGTGACGCAAATCAAGCACCAATTGAGCTGGTTTCGCGGAAGGCCATCCATAGTTCGACTGGCTGGCCGCTACAATGGTCCGATGAATCCTTCCCGTAGCGACGTATTGATTCTCGGTGGTGGTGTCATCGGCCTTTCGTGTGCACTGCATCTGCTCAAGGGGGGCGCACGGGTGCGTGTGCTGGAGCAGGGGACGCCCGGATGCGGCAGCTCGCACGGCAACTGCGGCACCATCACACCTAGCCATGCGGCACCTTTGTCCATGCCAGGCACACTGGGTGTGGCGTTGCGTTCAATGCTTCGCGCAGACGCGCCGCTTTATCTCAACCCGCGGTTCGATGGTCCACGCCTTCGCTGGTTGCTCGGCTTTGCTCGGCACTGTACTTGGCGTGATTTCGAGCATGCTGCGCAGGCGCGGGCGGCGATTCTGCATCGTTCACGCGGTCTGATTGCCGAGTTGATCCGCAACGACCGGCTGGACTGCGAGTTTGTGGAAGAAGGTCTGCTCTACGTCTATCGCAGCAGCGCACAGATGGCCGATGACGAGCACCATCATGCGCAGTTGCTCGATCGCATGGGTGTTCCCGTGCAACGCTTGCGCGGCGACGAAGTGGAAGCGATGGAGCCAGCGCTGAAACCGGGTGTGCATGGGGGCTTGTTTCACCCGGAAGATGCGCGTTTGCGGCCAGATCGCTACGTCGCCGAACTGGCGCGACGAGTAAGCGAGCAAGGCGGGATGATCGAGACCGGCGCGAAGATCGAACAGTTTGCGACCGATGGAAAACGCATCGTAGGCGTCAGTACATCGCGTGGCGATTTCACTGGCGATTGCTTGGTGATGGCGCTGGGCGCCTGGTCGCCACTGCTCGGCAAACGGCTTGGCTTGCGTCTGCCCATGCAGCCCGGCAAGGGCTATTCGCTGACGTATACGCGACCGCAGCTGGCGCCGCGGCATGCGATGGTGCTGCGCGAAGCCAAGGTGTGCGTCACTACCTGGGACAGCGGGTTTCGCCTGGGTAGCACCATGGAATTCTCCGGTTATGCGGAAGGGCTTAATCGCGGGCGGATGGATGCGCTGCGCCGAGGCGCTGCGGAAGGACTGCGTGAGCCAGAAGGCCCGCAACTGCAGGAGGAATGGTGGGGCTGGCGCCCGATGAGTGTGGACGAAATACCGATCATCGGCCCGAGCACGCGCTGGTCGAATCTGCACTTGGCTACAGGTCACGGCATGCTCGGAGTCAGCATGTCGGCGGCGACCGGTGAATTGGTTGCTGCGCAAATCAATGGTACGACGCCGATGATTGATCCGGCGCCTTATGCGCCAGCACGCTTTGGTCTCTAAACGTGTTCATTGCGCACGTTGCCTGAAACCTTATCTGAAGTGAGTCGTCATTCCTCCGGAACGACGTCGGAAAAAAACAGCAGGAGGATGCATGAGCGAACGCTTCGATCTGATCGTTGTGGGAGCAGGATCCGGTGGTTTGAGTGCTGCACAGCACGCGGCGCGATTGGGTGCGCGGGTTGCGTTATTCGAGCCTGATCCACTTGGCGGCACCTGCGTGAATCGCGGTTGCGTGCCGAAGAAGGCGATGTGGTTCGCGGCGCAGATTGCCGACATGCATCAGTTGGGTCAGGAAATTGGGTTCGATTCCGGACCCTTGCGCTTGGATTGGGCGCGCTTTCGCAACTTGCGCGACCAATACATCGCTGGCATCCGCGATCGCTATGCGAAGCGGTTGGACCTGGCCGGCATCCACGTGATCGACGAATCGGTGCGGCTGGTTTCAAACGACACAGTGGTCACGCCTAAGGGGACGCAAGCAAGCGCGCCGCATATCGTGATTGCGACAGGTGCCCGGCCGAATCGGCTCGATATTCCCGGTTTCGAACTGGGTATCGTGTCCGACCAGATCTTCGAACTCGATGCGCCACCCCAACGCATTGCGGTGGTCGGCGGCGGCTACGTAGCGGTGGAATTTGGCTGTGTGCTGCGCGGACTTGGCTGCCAGGTGGATTTGCTGGTGCGTGAGAAGCTGCTGACGGGCTTTGATCTTGAATTGGTCGAAGCATTGGCCGTACAGATGCAGGCACATGGAATTCGCATCGTGCGCAATACGCGAATCAAATCGGCGCGTGGCCAATTGGGCAAGGTGACATTGGAAGCGCTCGATGGCGCCGAGCATGGCGTCTACGATGCGGTGCTATGGGCGTTGGGGCGTGTGCCCAACAGCGGCAACCTCGGCCTGGAAGAACTTGGTGTGGAATGCGACGAACGTGGTCATGTACTGGTGGATGCATATCAGAACACCAACGTGTCCGGCATCTATGCAGTGGGCGACGTCACCGATCGCAGGGCGCTCACACCGGTCGCCGTGGCGGCGGGGCGTGCGCTGGCCGATCGATTGATTGGCGGTCACGCTGGTGCAAGGTTCGACGACAGTGTCATTCCCAGTGTGGTGTTTTCCGAGCCACCGCTGGGTGCCGTTGGCCTTACCGAACAGCAGGCACATGCGCGTTACGGTAATGCGGTGAATGTGCATACCGGCCGCTATACCCCCTTGTTGTGGATGGTGGCCGGTCGGTCGGAGCAAAGTGTGGTGAAGGTGGTGACCGTCGGTGAGGAGCGCAAGGTTGTCGGCATCCATGTGCTGGGGCCGGGCAGTGACGAATTGCTGCAGGGCTTCGCGGTGGCGATGCAGAAGGGGCTGTATTGGCGTGACCTGAAGGCGGCGATCGCGATCCATCCCACCGCGGCGGAGGAGCTGCTGTTGCTGCACTGAGCGTGGACGGGTCAAACTGGGCGAATGGATACATTCACCCTTACCCGCGGCCATGTGCCGCTGCTGATCAGCCTGCCGCACGACGGCACCCATCTTCCTAGCGATTTGATCCCACGGCTGCAGCCCCGCGCGCACCGCGTCCCCGATACGGACTGGCACGTCGCCCGGCTGTATGAACCTCTGGCGCGAGCACTTGGGGCCAGCATGATCAGGCCGGTTGCTTCGCGCTACGTAGTCGATCTGAATCGTCCTGCGGACGGCCATGCCCTGTATCCGGGGCGCCGTGAAACAGGTCTGCTGCCGACCATTGGTTTCGATGGCGAGCCGCTTTACCTGGAGGGGCAGGAGCCGGACGCAGACGAAATCCACCAGCGTGTCGACACCTGGTGGCGTCCCTATCACCAGGCGCTTGCCGGCGAGCTTGCGCGACTGAAAGCAGAGCACGGTAGGGCGGTATTGTGGGACGGCCATTCCATTCGCAGCCGGGTTCCCATGCTGTTCGAGGGCCGGCTGCCGGATTTCAACCTGGGCACGGCCGACAGCACGAGCTGTGGTCCCGATCTGCAATGGAGCCTCACCAACGTCCTGGAAGCCCAGAATCGCTACGACTTCGTCGTCAATGGACGCTTCAAGGGCGGCCACATCACCCGCCACTACGGGCATCCGGCTGACGGCGTCCAGGCCGTGCAGCTTGAGCTGGCGCAGTACCAATACATGGACGAGGAAAGCTTCGCCTGGGATGAGGCCAAGGCAAAACAGGTGCAGGCCACCATTCTTGAGCTGTTGCGTTGCTGTCTTGCCTGAACCTGTAGGCATGCCAATGGGATGTCAGCGGATTTGGGTGTTTGTTTAAATGGCTACCCGCGGCATCGACATTTTCCAACCGCCGTTCAGTTTCGGTATGCCGAGGTGGATGCATTGTTAGGGCCGTCACGCCGCCCGCGATAGCCGGGTTCCGGCCGGGTCCGTGGCGACCAAAATCTCGAGGCTCATGATCATGATGCGTAAACTTGCGATCGCTTCCCTGCTTGTGGCAGGTGTCGCTCTTTCCGGTTCGGTGCTGGCTCAGGACACGTCGGCTGCTCCGGCACCCGCGTCGACCTCGGCTGCGCCCGCCAAGCACGCCCACAAGTCCTCGACTCACAAGAGCCACAAGTCGACGAAGAAGGCCAGCAGCACCGAAGCAGCACCGGCTTCCAGCAGCACGGCCGCTGGCAAGTAATTCACTCATCCAGTTCGGATGCAAAGACCCGGTGGCGAAGGCCTCCGGGTTTTTTGTGTCAGCGCGATGAAGCCGGCAACGCGGCCACGCACTTCAACTCGATGGCAATCGGTGTTGGCAACGCGGTGATGCCAAGCGTGGTGCGGCAGGCATCCACGCCCTTGAAGTATTCGGCATAGAGACGGTTGTACGTGGGGAAATCGCGTGCCATGTCGGTGAGGAACACGGTGACGTCGACCAGATCCTCCCAGCGGACGCCGCTTGCTTCCAGCACTGCACGCACATTGGCGAACACCTGTCGGCACTGTTGTTCGATGTCGTAGCCGACCAGCTTTCCCGCGGCGTCGTAGACGTTGCCTGGAATGGCGTTGGTGCCGGGCTCGCGCGGACCTACACCGGAAAGAAACAGCAAATCACCCACGCGGCGCGCGTGCGGATAGGCACCGACGGGTGCGGGTGCGGCATCTGTGCGCACCACGTTGCTCATCGCAGCTCCTTCGCGTGGTGCATCAACAGCTCCAACGCTTGTTCGTAACTGGGCCGCAACGCTTCGCGCGATGACACATGCATGCCCAGGTCGTGCATATGTCCGTTGGCGAGGCTGTAGCACCACGCATGTACGGAAAGCGGCTGACCGCGATCCCAGGCATCCATCACGATGGTGGTCTGGCATACGTTGACCACCTGTTCGATCGCGTTGAGCTCGCACAGGCGCATATTGCGCAGTGGCATCGAATCCACAGTTGCCAGCTTGTCGATGTGTTTGTGCGCCACGTCGCCGACATGGCGCAGCCAGTTGTCGACCAGGCCAAGGCGCAGTTCGTCCAGTACCGCTTGCACGCCGCCGCAGCCGTAATGACCGACCACGATGATGTGCTCCACTTTCAGCACGTCCACCGCAAACTGGATGGTGCTGAGGCAGTTGAGATCCGTATGCGATACCACGTTGGCGACGTTGCGCTGCACGAAGATCTCGCCCGGCGGCAGATCCACGATCTGTGTGGCCGGTACGCGCGAATCGGAGCAGCCGATCCACAGATACTTAGGCGATTGCTGCTTGGCGAGCCGTTCAAAGAACTTCGGATCGGCTTCTGTTACCGCTGCCGACCAGCGGCGATTGCTGTCGATCAGATCCTGTAGTGGATTGCTCAAGGTGCTTTCCTCAATAACGAATGCAGATGTTGCGTGGCTCGGTGAAGAAGCGCAGTGCTTCCGCGCCGCCTTCGCGACCGACGCCGGATTGCTTGCTGCCGCCGAACGGTGTGCGCAGATCGCGCAGCAGCCAGCAGTTGATCCACACGATGCCGAATTCCAATTGCGCGCCCATGCGATGGGCGCGCGACAGGTCGCTAGTCCATAGCGAGGCGGCTAGGCCGTAGCCGGTGCCATTGGCGATGGCGAGCGCTTCGGCTTCATCACCGAACGGAATCAGCGTGACGACGGGGCCGAAGATTTCCTGCTGATTGGTAAGCGTGTCGTTCGACAAGCCATCGATCACCGTGGGTGCGGTGAACCAGCCATCGGCGCAGCGCCCTTCGAGTTTCAGCGCATGGCCGCCGCAGAGAATGCGCCCACCTTCATCGCGTGCCTGCGTAATGCAGCGCATCACTTTGTCGAAGTGTTCGCGCGAAACGAGTGCGCCCAGATCGCTGGGTGCTTCCTGTGGATCGCCTACGCGCAGCGCCTGCACTTTCGCCAGATAGCGTTCGCGGAAACTGTCGTAGATCGAACGTTGCACCAGCAAGCGCGAGCCGCAAAGACAGATCTCACCCTGATTGGCGAAGCCGGAGCGCACGATGGTGTCGAGGTTTTCGTCGCTGAGGTCAGCATCGGCGAACACAATGGCGGGATTCTTGCCGCCCAGTTCCAACGACAGCTTCTTGAATTGCGGTGCCGCCGTCGCCGCGATGCTGGCGCCAGTGCGCGTGCTGCCGGTGAAGGAAATGGCCTTTACCGCCGGGTGTTCGACGATGGCTTGGCCGGTGCTAGGCCCGCGTCCTTGGACGACGTTCAGCACGCCAGGTGGAAAGCCCGCTTCAATGCTGAGCTCGCCCAGCAGGGCAGCCGTGCAGGGCGTGATTTCGGAAGGCTTGGCGATGACTGCATTGCCGCTGGCCAGCGCCGGTGCAATCTTCCACGTGAACAGATACAGGGGAAGATTCCACGGGCTGATGCAGCCGACCACGCCGAGCGGATGACGCAGCGTGTAGTTGATCGCGCCGGTTTCCATCGCGTGCGCTTCGCTTTCCCAACCGATGATCGCGGCAGCGAAGAAGCGCAGATTGGAAATGGCACGGGGAATATCCAGGCGCCTGGCGAGCGCTACGGGCTTGCCGCTGTCGCGCGATTCCAGTGCGGCGAATTCATCGATGCGTGCTTCAATCAGGTCGGCCAGCTTGTGCAGCCGTTGCGCCCGTGTTTCAGCAGGCGTGGCTGCCCAGCCCGGTGCTGCGCTTTGTGCGGCTTTTGCTGCAGCTTCCACGTCGGCAGCAGAGGAGTCGGGACATTGCGCAAACACTGCGCCGGTGGCTGGTTCGTAGACGTCGAGCCAGCGATCGTCTAAAGGCGCCTGCAGGCGACCATCGATGAGATTGGCGAGGCGTGTGCTTGGCATCCTCGCAAGCTTAGGGCTTGCGTGCGCGAAATGCACCGGACGCGGGAGTATGTGTGATCAGCTCAGCGCCTTCGTCCGCCCACCATCCACTGCAATGCTCACGCCGTTGACGTAAGCCGCCGCCGGCGTGCAAAGGAAGGCGATTACGGCGGCGATTTCTCCCGGTTCGCCGAAACGGCGCGCAGGTACGGCGGCTGCCATTTCTTTGGCTAGTTCTTGTTCGCTACGCCCGCTTTTTTGCGCTTGCACCTCGAGCAGGCCATCGAGTCGGGCAGTGCGGGTATAGCCCGGTAGTACGTTGTTGACGGTGATGCCGTCAGCGGCCAATTCGCCGGACATCGTCTTGGCCCAGGCGGCCATCGCTGCGCGCACGGTGTTCGATACGCCGAGCCCGGGAATCGGCTCCTTCACCGATGTGGAGATGACATTCACCACGCGTCCATAGCCGCTGTCGCGCATGCCTTGCAGCACCACTTGCAGCAGTGTGTGAGCTGCCAGTACATGCTGACGGAAGGTGTTCTCGAAGGCGGCTGTTGCCGCACTATGGATGGGGCCTCCAACTGGACCACCGGTGTTGTTGATCAGGATATGCACCGGACTGGCTCCGACAATGTCGACAGCTGCCGCATGGAGTGCATCGGAATCCAACATGTCGACGCTGCGCCAGCTATGGCGTTGCGCGGGATGCGTGCGTGGCAGGTTTTCGGCGAGCGAGGCCAGGCGCTCGGCAGAACGTGCCAGCAGGGTGACATCGGCACCGAGTTCGGCGAGTTCGACGGCTGCCGCGTGGCCGATACCTTGCGATGCGCCGCACACGAGAGCATGACGGCCGCGCAGATTCAAATCCATGTGATCTCCTGATTAGAGCCTATTTAATGTTTCAGCGTAGTTCGCCTAGCCCCTGAGTAGCCGCTATGCGGCCGTGCGCGGCTTGACCAGACAGCCAGCACGACCACCTAACGACTACTCAGGGGCTAGGCGGGCTGCGCTGAGATATTAAACAGACTCTTGCGGTCAGCGGCTATGCCATTGCATCGCCAAGGCCGCCAACCAACAGCCCCAAGCAAGCCATTGACTGTAACGCCAGGTGCGCCACAGTCGCGTGATCGCGGCATCGTCGATGGCGGCAATGGCCGGGGAGCGCAGCACGTTTTGCATGCGCAGCCATAGCTGCGGCCCATGTGCGGCCTGTGCACTGCCGGTATCGACGATGACCTTCCAGTGCAGCGGGTAGTCTTCGCGCAAGTGCTTGGCGATGCGAAACGGCAGCACAGCATGCGTGATGAAACAGGCAAGGCCGATCAGCAGCAAGCCGATGTAGACCACAACGGGAATCAAGGGCCTCTCCGCTGCAAGCCGAGATCTGCACTTAGCGAGTTAAGCAGACCGTTGCCTTGCGGAGCCTTGGCGCACACGGCTTTGTTGACCGCTTGGGCATACGATTTGTCCATCATGCCTACCCATACCACGCCTTCGGGACCATGCGAGATTTTGTAACTGCCGCCCATGGTCGTGGTAGCAGGCGTGGCGTTGGTGCTGCTGGTGGTGGAGAAAGTGCTGGCCGACTGCTCCCAGTACGTGTTGTCCGATTGCTGCTTGGCGGAGCTGTAAACGACGAGGTAACGCGCGCGGCTATTGGTGACTTCGATACTGCCGAACGCACCGCTATCGTCGTTGCTCCAGCCCATGTATTCGCACAGCTTCACGTCTTGCGAGTCAATCGGTTGGAACGCTTCGTCCAACTGGACGATGGTCGGCGCAAACAGATAGCTGCTGCTGGTGACGGAGCGGCCGACCAGTTCCGATTTCAGGCCGACCTTGTACGGCAGCTTCACGTCCGCTGGCAAAGTGAAACTCAAGAAATAGCTGCGCGAACCGTTAATCGCCACCACCTGGCTGCCCGGGCCAAGTTGGAAACGCTGCGGTCGCCAGGGCAGGAGAGTCTGATAGGAAAAATCGGCGAAGGTGGTGCAGCACGGTGTGGCGTCGCTCAACGCTTTCTTCGCGTCGGCGAGCGGCCGGATCGGCTGACTCTGCGGCAGCAGATCCGTGGGCAGGGGCAACTTGGGCAGCTTGACGGTATGGCAAGCTGCAAGCAGCAACATAGAAGCGAGTGTGAGTACGAGTCGAAGACGCATGAGTTCTTTAGGCGATCAGAATTCGGCGCTCCCTGCCGCGCGTGGGTAAGGGATGGCGTCACGGATATTGGTCAAGCCGCACACGTAGACAAGCAAGCGTTCGAAACCGAGGCCGAAGCCTGCGTGCGGTACGGTGCCGTAGCGGCGCAAATCACGGTACCAGCCGTACGTGGCAGGATCGAGACCGAACTTGGTCATGCGGCGATCCAGATAATCCAGGCGCTCTTCACGCTGGCTGCCTCCGATGATTTCGCCGATGCCAGGCGCGAGCACGTCCATCGCGGCAACGGTTTTCTCGTCGTCGTTCAGGCGCATGTAGAAGGCCTTGATCTGTTCCGGGTAGTTCATAACGACCACGGGGCGGCCGATATGTTTCTCGGCCAGGTAACGCTCGTGCTCGGTTTGCAGATCCACGCCCCATACCACGGGGAATTCGAACGCTTGGCCGGACTTCTTCAGGATCTCGATGGCGTCGGTGTAATCGATGCGTTCGAACGGCTGGCTGATGAAGGTTTCCAGGCGAGTGATGGCTTCCGGCAGCACGCGTTCGGCGAAGAACGTCATGTCGTCAGCGCGTTCATCCAACACGGCCTTGAAGATCGCCTTGAGGAAGGCCTCCGCGCAGTCGGCGTCGGCGGAAAGATCGGCGAAGGCGATTTCCGGCTCCACCATCCAGAATTCGGCCAGGTGGCGCGGTGTGTTCGAGTTTTCCGCACGGAAGGTAGGGCCGAAGGTGTAGACCTTGCTCATCGCCAGTGCGTAGGCCTCGACGTTGAGCTGGCCGGACACGGTGAGAAACGCTTCGCGACCGAAAAAATCCTTGCGGAAATCGATCTTGCCCTTGTCGTCGCGTGGCAGGTTGGCCAGATCCAGCGTGGACAGGCGGAACATGTCGCCGGCGCCTTCAGCATCTGACGTGGTGATGATCGGCGTGTTGATCCAGAAGAAACCCTGCTCGGTGAGATGGCGATGGATGGCCGTCATCATCGTGTGGCGCACGCGCGTGACGGCACCGAACAGGTTGGTGCGCGGACGCAGATGCGCTACTTCGCGCAAGAACTCCATCGAGTGCTGCTTGGGCTGGATCGGGTAGGTTTCCGGATCGTCGACGAAGCCGGTGACCACCACGCTCTCGGTCTGCAACTCGAACGTCTGGCCCTTGCCCTGTGAAGGCACCAGCGTGCCGTTGACGATTACGCCGGCGCCGGCGGTGAGGTGCTTCACCTCGTTCTCGTAATTGCCAAGGGTGGCCGGCACCACGGCCTGAATCGGATCGAAGCAGGAGCCGTCGCTGATATTCACGAACGACAGGCCCGCTTTGGAGTCGCGGCGCGTGCGCACCCAGCCGCGCACCGTCACTTTGCTGCCGGCCTCGAGCTTGCCGGAAAGGGCCTGTTTGACGCTGACCACCGTCATGGATTGAAACTCCTGGAAGAGGCGCCCATCTGTTCATGGGCGTGAAGGCAAGCGGGCATGATAATCTAGCCGTGCCGCACTGCGACATGCCATCCATGGCAGAAGTGCTGATTCAGAACCTGTCGTTATGACCATCTCGATCACTCCGTCCGCCAATCAACGCATGCGTCAGTTCCTTGCGCAGATGCCTTCCGCCGCGGGTGTCCGCTTTGGCGTGAAGCGCACTGGCTGCTCGGGCTTCGCCTATGTCGTGGACTTGGCCGAGAGCGTGGGTGAGGGCGACGAGACGTTCCAGATCGATGGCGTGCCAGTGATCGTCGATGCCAAGAGCCTGCCGATGATCGAGGGTACTGAGATCGACTTTCAGCGCCAGGGGCTCAATGCCAGCTTTGTGTTCCGCAATCCAAACGCTACTGGCGAGTGCGGTTGCGGCGAGAGCTTCACCGTCGGCTGATTTCTCCTGCCA
Organism: Dyella acidisoli; assembly: GCF_030160295.1. Lineage (GTDB taxonomy): Bacteria > Pseudomonadota > Gammaproteobacteria > Xanthomonadales > Rhodanobacteraceae > Dyella_B > Dyella_B acidisoli. The sequence goes on along the minus strand of NZ_BSOB01000046.1, from coordinate 261,854 downwards.
ACAGGGCGAAAGGTAAGACCCGCAACCAATTCAGCGACTTGCGCCGCTTCGCTCACCCCGCTTACAATTCCGCTTCTGCCTACGCCAAACAGGTGCCAGGCAGCCTTGCCTCACCGCAATGCCGCGGGAGGCTGCGAGGCCCGTAAGGGTCGCATCCATAAGGAGTTTCCCCAATGACCTTGCGTCATTACGAAGTTGTATTCCTGGTCCATCCCGACCAGAGCGAACAGGTTCCGGCGATGATCGAACGCTACAAAGCGCTGATCGCCTCCGACGGCGGCAAGATCCACCGCCTGGAAGACTGGGGTCGCCGCCAGCTGGCCTACCCGATCGTGAACCTGGCCAAGGCTCACTACGTGATGCTCAATATCGAAGTGAGCCAGAACGTGCTGAACGAGCTGGAATCGGGCTTCCGCTTCAACGACGCCGTGCTGCGTCACCTGGTGATCAAGCGCGATGCGGCCGACACTGAGCAGTCCTTCATCCTCAAGAGCAAGGAAAAGGATGATGCCAAGTCCTCTCGCCGCCGTGACGACGACAGCGATGGCGACGACCGCCGCGTGGGTCGCGCCGATAGCGACGACGTCGATTCCGAAGACTGATCCAGGAGCCTGAGCCATGTCCAAGTTCTTCCGCCGCCGCAAGTTCTGCCGCTTCACGGCCGAAAATGTCAAAGAGATCGACTACAAGGATCTCAACACGCTGCGTCAATACATCACCGAAAACGGCAAGATCGTGCCCAGCCGCATTACCGGCACCAAGGCGCGCTACCAGCGTCAGCTGGCCGCCGCCATCAAGCGTGCGCGCTTCCTGGCACTGCTGCCGTACACGGATAACCACGACGTTTAATGCTTTACCTGCCGCTTCCCGAAAGGGGATGCGGCAGTTCCCTTCGGACAACCGTCCACGGCTGCGCCGGGCCACTCCGGTGCTAACGAATTGAGGAATCAATCATGGAACTCATTCTTCTCGAAAAGGTGCGCAACCTCGGCAACCTCGGCGATAAGGTCAACGTGAAGCCGGGCTACGGCCGCAACTACCTGCTGCCGCAGGGCAAGGCCGTGCGCGTCAATGCTGAAAACCTCGCCGCATTCGAAGCCCGTCGCGCCGAATACGAAGCCAAGGCCAACAACCTGCTGGCCGGTGCTGAAACCCGCAAGAACAAGCTGACCGACGTGACGGTGACCATCGCCGCCAACGCCAGCCCGGAAGGCAAGCTCTACGGCTCGGTCGGTCCGCGCGAAATCGCCGATGCGCTGCAGGCCGTTGGCCACGACATCCACAAGGGTGAAGTGATCCAGGGTGAAGGCCCGATCCGCCACATTGGCGAGTTCGAAGTGGTGATCAGCCTGCACGCCGATGTGCAGGGCTCGGTCAAGGTGATCGTGGTCGCCGAGAAGCAGTAAGCAAGCTAGGAGCCTGCAAGCGCGATACGTTCGCGGTACGGGTTCCAAAAGACGAAAGGCATCTGCACATCTGCAGGTGCCTTTCGTTTTTTCGAGCGTGCGGTTTATACCCGGCCACCCACAAGATATCCACAGACTTATTGTCTCGTCTCAGACGATGAGACCTCGTAAGCTCATTACTTGTGCCTACGACCTACGCGGCGTCGAGCACCCCCCTTGCTACAGGGAATGTCCATGTCCTTCGTCCCCGAACGCAAATCCGCTCATAGCGCTATCGAGGCTCTACGCGTACCGCCGCACTCCATCGATGCAGAGCAGGCGGTGTTGGGCGGATTGATGCTGGCCGCCGATGCCCTGGATCGGGTGGCCGACAAACTCAACGAACAGGACTTCTATCGCAAGGATCACCGCCTGATCTGGCGCGCAATTACCGAGCTTGCCAACAAGGGCATGCCTTGCGACGCCATCACGCTGGGTGATTGGTTCGAGGCCAACGGCCTGGCTGAGATGGTGGGCGGTGCCAGTTATCTGGTGGAATTGGCGAATGCGACGCCCAGCGCGGCGAACATCATTGCCTACGCTGAAATCGTGCGCGAAAAGTCGGTGTTGCGCCAGCTGATCGATGCAGGCACTGCGATCACCGAAGACGGCTATCGCCCGGAAGGCAAGACCGTCCACGAAGTGCTGGAAACGGCCGAGCAGCGCGTGTTCCATATCGCCGAATCCGGTGCGCGCGGCAAGAAAGATACCGTATCCATGCGCGAGGCGGTGAAGGACGCCTTCCGCCAGTTGCACGAGCGTTACCAGAATCGCGGCCAGCTCACCGGCATCTCCACCGGCTTTACCGATCTGGACAACCTCACTTCGGGTTTGCAGCCGTCGGACCTGATCATCGTTGCGGCGCGTCCGTCGATGGGCAAGACCGCTTTCTCTGTCAACATCGCCGAAGCCTGCGCGTTGCGCGCCAAGAAGCCGGTCGCGATTTTTTCGATGGAAATGTCCGCATCACAGCTGGCCTTCCGTCTGATCTCTTCGGTTGGCCGCATCCATGCGCAGCACTTGCGCACGGGTGACCTGGCCGAAGAGGACTGGCCGCGCGTCACCAATGCCATCGCGCTTCTGTCTGAAGCGAAGATCTTCATCGACGACACGCCCGGTCTCTCGCCGGTTGAAATGCGTTCGCGCGCGCGACGCTTGGCGCGCGAGCATGGCGGTCTCGGCCTGATCGTTATCGACTATTTGCAGTTGATGCAGGTGCCGGGCAACAAGGAAAACCGCGCCACCGAAATTTCGGAAATCTCGCGCTCGCTGAAGGGCCTGGCCAAGGAACTCAACGTGCCGGTGATTGCCCTGTCACAGCTGAATCGTTCGTTGGAGCAGCGCGCGGACAAGCGGCCGATGATGTCGGACCTGCGCGAATCGGGCGCTATCGAACAGGACGCCGACGTGATCATGTTCATCTACCGCGACGAGTACTACAACAAAGAGTCGGCGGACAAAGGCCTTGCGGAAATCATTATCGGCAAGCAGCGTAACGGCCCCACGGATACGGTGAAGCTGACCTTTTTGGGTCACTACACCAAATTCGAGAACTACAGCCCCGATTCGTACACAGGGCATTTCTGAGCGAGTGCTGCCCGCACATTGCCATTTCCCCGCCCTGATCGGGTGCCTGCTTCCCGCTACCCTATGTGGCAGTACGCGCAGGTGGCAGACTTCCTGCGCGCGTCGTTTTTCGATGGCAAGCCTTAACCTCACATCCTGCCCATGAGCCGCACCACTGTCGCCACTATTCATCTGGGCGCGTTGCGCCACAACCTAACGCGGATCAAGGCGCTGGCTGCGCCAGCCAAGGTCATGGCGGTGGTCAAGGCCGATGCATATGGGCATGGTTTGGAGCGCGTCGCACGCGCTCTCGATGGTGCTGCAGATGCGTTTGCCGTCGCGTCGCTGGGTGATGGCTTGCGTCTGCGCGCGGCAGGACATCGTCAGCGCATTGTCGTGCTGTCGGGCCCGGATCAGGCGGGCGATATCGCGGAAATGCAGCGGCTCGGCCTCGATGCTGCGATTCATCACGAGAGCCAATTGCAATGGTTGTCGGAAGCATCGCCTGCACGTGGCCGCCTGCGCGTCTGGTTGAAAGTGGACAGTGGCATGCATCGGCTTGGCTTCGCACCTGAGCGCGCGGTTGAGGTGCATACGCAATTGGCGGCGATGGAAGGTATCGATCCGGATATCGGTCTGATGACGCATTTTGCGGAATCCGAAGTATTTGACGGTGAACGCACGCAGCAACAGATCGAACGTTTCCAATCGGCAACGCGCGGTCTGGCCGGTCCGCGATCGCTCTCCAACTCCGCCGCTGTGTTGGGATGGCCCGACGCGCGCGGCGAGTGGGTGCGCACCGGAGGCCTGCTTTACGGACTCTCCGTGGTGGAGGGTAAAAGCGGCATCGACTTCGGTTTTCGTGCAGCCACGACGTTGTCCACTCGCCTGATCGCGATCAACACCATCAAGCGTGGCGAACGCATTGGTTATAACGGGCTATGGGAATGTCCCGAAGACATGCCGGTAGGTGTGGCGGCCGTCGGTTACGGCGACGGTTATCCGCGCAGCGCTGCGTCTGGCACGCCGGTGCTAGTGGGGAATCGGTCCGTGCCTCTGATCGGGCGTGTCTCGATGGACTTGATCACGCTGGACTTGCGCGAAGCACCGGAGGCCAAAGTGGGCGATCGCGTGGTGCTGTGGGGGCCGGAGCTACCGGTGGAAATCGTTGCGACACAGGCCGGTACCATCAGCTATGACCTGACATGCGGCATGACGCGTCGCGTACTGTTCGTCGAGGATGATCAGTAATCACCATGTCTCGCGGCTTGCGATCATTGCAAGCTAAGCTCCCCTCATCGAAACACGCGCATCTCTATCATGGCCAAAGCCAAAACCGCTTACGTCTGTGCCGATTGCGGCGCTGAGCACTCCAAATGGCAGGGTCAGTGCGTGGAATGTGGCGCGTGGAACACGCTGTCGGAATTCGTAGTGCAGCCGGCGCAGAAATCCATGGGCGCGGCGCGGCAAAGTGGTTATGCCGGTGTAACCAACGGTGTTGCGCGCGTCACACCGTTAACTGACGTGCTGGTGACGGCCGAATTGCGCACGCTGACCGGCATCGGTGAATTGGATCGCGTGTTGGGCGGTGGTCTGGTCGACGGCTCAGTGGTGCTTATCGGTGGCGATCCCGGTATCGGTAAATCCACGCTGTTGCTGCAGATGCTGGGCAAGATCGGTGAAAAGCTTCCCAGTGTCTACGTCACCGGTGAGGAATCGCTGGCTCAGGTTGCCGCGCGTGCGCAACGTCTCGATTTGCCGTTGCAGCCGCTGCATGCGCTGGCCGAAACCGGCATCGAGCGCATTCTCGATCAAGTCGCCGCCTCGCGACCGCGCGTGCTCGTGATCGACTCCATCCAGACGATCTGGACCGACCTGCTTACCGCGGCACCGGGTTCGGTGAGTCAGGTGCGTGAATCCGCTGCGAAGCTGACACGCTTCGCAAAGGAGACCGGCACTTCGGTATTCCTCGTCGGCCACGTCACTAAAGAAGGTGGCATAGCCGGGCCGCGTGTACTCGAGCATATGGTCGATGCTGTGCTGTATTTCGAGGGTGAATCCGGTAGCCGTTTCCGCGTATTGCGTGCTTTCAAGAACCGCTTCGGTGCAGTAAACGAGCTTGGCGTATTCGCGATGTCCGAAAAGGGCTTGCGCGAGGTGCCCAATCCCTCCGCCATTTTCCTGTCCGCGCATAGCGGTCCTACGTCGGGCAGTGCCGTGATGGTTACGCGTGAGGGCACGCGGCCGTTGTTGGTCGAGGTGCAGGCGTTGGTGGATCAGTCCTCGCTGGGCAATCCACGACGCGTGGCGCTTGGTCTCGAGCAGAATCGACTGGCCATGCTGCTGGCTGTCCTGCACCGGCATGGCGGTGTAGCTGCTTATGATCAGGATGTCTTCGTCAATGTCGTCGGCGGCATCCGCGTGCAGGAAACCGCTGCAGATTTGCCCGTACTGCTGGCGGTGCTCTCATCCCTGCGAGATCGCCCGCTGCCGGAGAAAACGATCGCCTTTGGCGAGGTCGGCCTTTCCGGAGAAATTCGTCCTGTGCCTAACGGCGAAGAACGCATGAAGGAAGCGGCTCATCATGGCTTCCGGCGTGCCATCGTGCCGAAAGCCAACGCGCCGAAGAAAGGGTCGGTGGGTGAGATGGAGGTGATCGGGGTGGAGCGTTTGGCACAGGCGATCGACGCCTGCCGCTGAGGAACTTAATCCACAGCGCGGTGCAGGATCACTTCCAGCACGAACTTCGATCCAAAGAACGCCAACACCAGCACGCTCATTCCGATCAGCGTGAGGTTGACCGCGCTGCGTCCGCGCCAGCCATGCCGCCAGCGGCCATAGAGCAGGGCGCCAAAGACTAGCCAGGCAATGATCGACAGCACAGTTTTGTGTGCCAAGTGCTGACTGAAGAGATTGTTGATGAACAGGATGCCGGTGAGCAGTGCCACGGTGAGCAATGCGAAACCTGCGCCGATCAGTCGAAACAGCAGCGATTCCGTCAATGTCAAAGGCGGCAACGCGCTCAGCCACGGCGTGATGTGACGATGCCGCAACGCCCGGTCCTGGATGGCCAGCAGGATGGCCATCGCTGCTGCGATAGAGAGCACACTGAAAGCGAGCAGCGCCACGGTTACATGCAACTTGATTTGCCAATCCATCGATATGGGCGCCGTAGGTGGCGCGAGAAAGCTGTCCACTAACAGCAACAATGCGCTTAGCGGAAAGACGATGACGCCAAGCGCGACGACCGGCCGAGTGAGATTGACCGCCAGTGTCAGCGCCGACACCACACACGCCACCAGTGATAGTGCGGCGAAGAAATGCAGATCCAGCGCACCGCGGTGCGTTGCCAGCAACCAGGCGGCGTGTGCCGCTACAGCAACGGTGGCAATCACGAGCGCAGGACGCGCCAATCGAGTCGGCGCGGCTGTATTGCCGTCAAACAGAGGCCACGCCAACAGCCCGCTGGCGAGCAGGTAACAGACGACGGCTAAGATGGAGAGAGTGGCTAGCATGGCGTGCAAGTGTGGCACACGGCGGGAGTGGGGTGAGCGCGGTTGTGTGACTGGTACTTGCAGCATTTAGAAGGTTGTCTAAATATCTACTCGTCAATCGGAGTGTCTTGCCAGGCGATGAAGCAACAAGCCGTCTTCCGTGCCCTCGCCGATCCCACGCGTCGCGCTATTTTCAAGCGATTGCAGAGCGGCCCCATGAGTGCGGGCGAAATGGGCGAAGCCTTCGACATCACCGGCGCATAGCTCTCGCATCACTTCACCTGCAGTGTATCGACGCTTGGAACTGCGTCGTTGAGAGGGATGTCTACGAGCAGCGCATTGTGTCGGGCAGTCCGGTTTGGCTCTGCCGCAGAGATGGCGGCGTCGCACCGTGACGAGGGATTGGCGAATGCCTAGGGCCATTTTCTGAGGCCCTGAGAAAACAGGCGGGTCTGATACAATCGCCTGTCCAATTTTCGTATGTCGATCCCGCGCTTATGTTCGAGTCGCTCAGCCAACGCCTCTCTACCACCGTCAACCGCTTGCGTGGCCGTGGCCGGTTGACCGAGGAAAATATCCGCGAATCGCTGCGCGAAGTGCGCATTGCGTTGCTGGAAGCTGACGTGGCGCTGCCAGTGGTGCAGGCGTTGATCGAGCGCGTGAAGGTGCGCGCAGTCGGCCAGGAAGTGCTCAAGAGCCTGTCGCCGGGCCAGGCCTTGGTGAAGGTGGTCAGCGACGAGCTGACAGCAGTGATGGGCACTGCCAATGCCGAATTGAACCTTGCCCAGCAGCCGCCCGCCGTGGTGTTGATGGCGGGTCTGCAGGGTGCTGGTAAGACCACCACCGTGGCCAAGCTCGCGCGCTTCCTCACTGAGCGCAAGAAAAAGCGCGTGATGGTGGTGAGCTGCGACGTGTACCGTCCGGCAGCTATCGAGCAGTTGCGTACGCTCGCCGAGCAGGTGGGTGTGCGGTTCTTCCCCTCCGAGGGCAGCCAGAACCCCGTCGACATCGCCAAGGCGGCGATCAGCGCCGCGCGCAAGGAAGTGATGGACGTGCTGCTGGTGGATACCGCTGGCCGTCTGCATATCGATGAAGCCATGATGGCCGAGATCAAAGCGCTGCATGCCGCGATCACGCCCATCGAAACGCTGTTCGTAGTCGACTCGATGACCGGTCAGGACGCGGCCAATACTGCCAAAGCTTTCGCCGAAGCGCTGCCGCTCACCGGTGTGGTGCTGACCAAGACCGACGGCGATGCCCGTGGTGGTGCGGCGCTCTCGGTGCGCTACGTCACCGGCCGGCCGATCAAATTCCTCGGCGCGGGCGAGAAGACGGACGCGCTGGAGCCGTTCTATCCCGATCGCGTGGCACAGCGCATCCTCGGCATGGGTGACGTCCTGTCGCTGGTCGAGGAAGTAGAGCGCAAGGTCGATCAGGAAAAGGCGCAGAAGCTCGCCGAGAAGGTGATCAAGGGCAAGCGCTTCGACCTCAATGACATGCGTGACCAGCTTGAGCAGATGAATAACATGGGTGGGTTGGCCGGTTTGATGGACAAGCTGCCGGGCGTCTCCTCGCTGCCTGAGAACGTGAAATCCAAGGTCAACGATGGCGAGATCAAGCGCATGATCGCGATCATCAGTTCGATGACCAAGAAAGAACGTCGCCATCCGGACCTGCTTAACGGCTCCCGCCGCGCTCGTGTGGCGCGCGGTTCTGGCACGCAACCGGCGGACGTCAACCGCCTGCTGAAGCAGTACATGCAGATGGAAAAGATGATGTCCAAGCTCTCCAAAGGCGGCACCAAAGGCCTGCTGCGGCAGATGCGTGGTGCCATGAAGGGCATGGGCGGGATGGGCGGCGGCTTTCCGCCAATGCGCTGAAGCGGGCTGGATCGCTAACCCCTTCCTTTTTCCACGAATTTCATTAAAATGTCGCGTTTACCGCGCCCAGTCTAGGGCGTGCTTGCCGGGCAAGTCGGCAACTCTGGAGCTTTTTACTATGGTCAAGATTCGTCTTTCGCGCGGCGGCGCCAAGGGCCGTCCGTTCTACCACGTCGTTGTGACCGACTCGCGCAGCGCGCGTGATGGCCGCAACATCGAGAACGTTGGTTTCTACAACCCGGTCGCTGCGGGCAAGGACAAGCGCCTTGAGCTGAACGTCGCGCGCGTGCAGGAGTGGGTAGGCAAGGGCGCTCAGTTGAGCGACAAGGTTGCCTCCCTGTTGAAGGAAGCCGCCAAGCAGGCTGCCTGAGCATGAATGCAGCCGGTCGGCGCGTCCTGGTCGGACGCATCGTCGGGTTGTACGGCGTACAGGGCTGGGTAAAGCTCGAATCCTGGACCGAGCCCCGTGCGCAGATCTTCAACTATCTACCCTGGCAGCTCTCGGGGGCGCCGGGCGGGGAAATGAAGACCGAAGGTGTCAAAGGTCGGCCTCAGGGCAAAGGGCTCATCGCCAAATTGCCAGGGGTGGACGACCGGGATGGTGCAGCGGCATTGGTAGGGCAGGAGATCTATGTCGCCCGCGAACTGCTACCACCGCCTGGGAAGGATGAGTACTACTGGGTCGACCTCGAAGGTCTCGAGGTTGTCACCACCGAAGGCGTAGCGTTGGGACGCGTGAGTCATCTGTTCGCGACCGGCGCCAACGATGTGGTGGTCGTAAGGGATGGCGAGCGCGAGCGGCTGGTTCCTTTCGTCCAGGGTGTATATGTGCGTTCGGTGGATCTTTCCGGCGGACGCATGGTGGTGGACTGGGATCCCGAGTTCTGAGGGTCCTATGCGCATCGATGTCGTCACGTTGTTCCCGGACTTCATGCGCCAGTGCGCCGCCGTCGGTGTCGTGGGACGCGCGCAACAGCGTGAGCTGCTGCAGGTGGAAGCCTGGAATCCGCGCGATTACGCCACCGACAACTACCGTACCGTGGATGGCCGCACCTGCGGCGGCGGTCCGGGCATGGTGATGTTGATCGAGCCTCTGCGCAAAACCCTCAAGGCGATGCGCGAGGCAGCACCCGAACCGGTGCATGTGATTTACCTCAGTCCGCAAGGAGCGCGGCTGACGCAGGGCAGGGTGGAAGCGCTGGCGAAGCTGCCGCGCATCGCTCTGCTCTGTGGGCGTTACGAAGGTGTAGACGAGCGTCTGCTGGCGCACGAGGTCGACGAGGAGCTGTCCATCGGCGATTATGTGCTGTCCGGCGGTGAGTTGGGTGCCGCGGTAATCATCGACGCGGTAGGCCGCTTGCAGGAAGGTGCGTTGAACGATGCACAATCCGCCGAGCAGGATTCGTTCTCGAACGGCTTGCTCGATTGTCCGCACTACACGAAACCAGTGCACGACGCACTGGGCGACGTACCGGAGGTGCTGCTTTCCGGCGATCACGCGGCAATTCGCCGTTGGCGTCTGAAGCAATCGTTGGGACGAACTTGGTTGAGGCGTCCCGATTTATTGGCGCAGCGCGCGCTGGATAAAGAATCACGCGCGCTGTTGGATGAATTCCGCCGTGAGCATGCTCAAGTGCAGCAACGGCAAAACGATGCGGCCGATGAAGACCGCAGTCATTGAACAAAGACAGGTGTTGTCATGAACAAGATCATCGAACAGTTCGAAGCCGAGCAGATCACCCGCCAGCTGCCGGAGTTCGGCCCTGGCGACACCGTGGTGGTCAACGTCAAGGTGAAGGAAGGCAACCGCGAGCGCGTACAGGCGTTCGAGGGCGTTGTCATCGCCAAGCGCAGCCGCGGCCTGCATTCGGCCTTCACCGTGCGTAAGATTTCGCATGGCACTGGCGTGGAGCGCGTGTTCCAGGCGCACAGCCCGAGCATCGAATCGGTGCAGGTGAAGCGCAAGGGCAAAGTGCGTGGCGCCAAGCTGTACTACTTGCGTAACCTGGAAGGCAAGGCAGCGCGCATCAAGGAAAACATCGGCGCTTCGACCTCCGCCGACTAATTCGACGGCTGCAGCGTTATATGAAAGCCCTGCGGATTTCCGCAGGGCTTTTTGTTTTTGTGGGTTGGGGTGCAAACCTCAACATCGGAATGCGCCGCCATGGCAGTGTTGGGGTTTGTACCCCAATTTACGTCATTTGTGCCCCAGCCCACGAAAGGCTTTTCTTAGGCGTTCACCACCAAAGGCTGGGGCTCTTGCAGGAAGTTGCCCTGCACGAAATCCACGCCGCAAGCGAATAGCAGCGAAGTGCTGGCCGCATCTTCTACCCATTCGGCCACGGCCAAGCGCTTCATCTCGTGCACTTGCTGACAGATCTCGGTGATCTTCTTCTGGTTTTCCGGGTGCTGCGGAAGATCGGCCATGAAGCTGCGGTCGATCTTGAGGTAATCCGCGTCGACGTGATTGAGCAACTGGAAAGAATTGAGGCCGGAACCGAATTGTTCCAGTGCGAAATAGCCGCCGAGCTTCTTCCAGGCCGTGATGAATTCCTGCGCGGGGCGCAGCATCGTCACCACCTTGCTTTCCGTCATTTCCAGTACCAGGCGGCCATGCTTGAGTCCGGCCTGTTTCAGTGCGCGATCCAGCCACGGCAGCAAGTTGGCTTGCGGTTGCATGGAGTCAGGCGTGAGCTTTACGAAAAAGGTAGTGGGGATGCCATGCCGGTCGCGCGTCTTCAGCGCGGTGATGGCTTGGTTGAGCACCCAGCGGTCGATTTCGGCGTTGAGGCCATTCTTTTCGGCGATCGGCATGAAGAAGCCGGGCGAGACTTCGCCCTGCGGACCGTTCATGCGCAACAGGATTTCCGAATAGTCGCCCTCGGCATCCTGCAGGCTGATGGTCTGCTGGTGGTACAGCATGAATTCGTTCTGGGTGAGCGCCTTACGTAGCAGGCTCAGCCAGTTGCGTTCGCGCTCGGCATCGGCTTTTTCTCTGGCGGCCGGGTCGTGCAGTTCGCTGCGATTGCCGCCCTGGCCCTGTGCGCTGCGTATGGCCTGGCCAGCCTGGTTCAACAGCATGTCGGTGTTGGCGTTCTTCTCACCCAGCAGGCTGCCGCCGATGCTGGCAGTCAACGTGATCGACTGCGTGCCCAGGTCGAAAATCTCACTGGAAATGGCCTTTTGCAGACCATCGATCCAGTCGCGGATCGCCTCATCGGTCTCCGTGCGCAGGATCACGCCGACAGTATGATCAGCGAGCAGGCCGGCAATGTCCTCCTGCCCTAGTTGCCCGCTTACGCGGCGCGCGAAGGCTGCCAGTAATTCATCGGCTTTGCCCAGCCCGACATTGTTGACGATCGGCGCCCAGTTGTCCGGCTCGATCAAAAGCAAGGTTTGACCCTTCTGGCCTTCGCTCGCGGCAGCGACAGCGTTGTCGATGCATTCCAGCATGCGGGCACGGTTGAACAACCCAGTGACTGAATCGCGCTGCAGCTGTTCCACCAGGGAGGGGTCGATCTGCTGGCGGCGGAATACGATCTGCAGGCAGGGCTCGCCTTCGAAGGTGGCGTGCGCGAACTCGGCCGTAGCCGGGAAGGTGCTGCCGTCGGCGCGGCGCGCGTGCAGTTCGAGACGGTGTTCGGTTTTTTCGCCCTTTGATAGCGCGCGAAGCAGGTTCTTGAAAGCTTCCGCATCGGATGGGCCGATCAGGTCCAGTACCGGCAGGCAGAGCAGATCGTCGTAGTCGGTATAGCCGAATGTATCCAGATAAGACCGATTGGCGCGCACGTGCATACCCTCGTGCACGTAGGCGATCGGATCGTTCGAGGAGTCCAGCAGTGCATCGCAGCGACGCTCCGATTCACGCAGGGCGGTTTCGAGCCGGCGAACCTGGCGGCGTGCGTTGAGCGACTCGAACTCGCGCCGAATCACGGTGATGAGTTGCTTGGGCTGGGTACGCGAACCGACCCCGTGTACGCCCTCCTGGAACATGTCCGCCACGCTCTGCTCATCGATCTTGGGCACGCAGGCGATCATTGCGATGTCGCGGGCGGTTGCATCGATCTGCTGCGTGACACTGCGCAGGGGTAGTCCGTTAACGGAGGGGTTGTATAGCACCAGATCCGGGCCGAGCTCTTCGAGCACATCGTGGACCTGTTCGGGAGTTGTCGCCCGCGCGGGGCGTACGGCAATGCCGGCATTGCGCAACAGCGTGATGATTTGTTCCGCGTCCTCGACCGAGTTTTCGATGAAGAGGATCTTGATGACGGAGTCTGTCTTCATGGGGGCGTCGTGCGTTCCTTTGATAAGGCTGCCCATGCGGAAAGGCATCCGAGGGCTAGCCGGCACTGAAATAACGTTTTAACGGATTCCGTTCAGCCCCGCCAGCGTCAATGCGTCCATTGGTGACGAAGCGCATGGGCACGTAGGAGCTTGGCGGCAACCGCTTACCATGAGATGACCGGGTGGCCCCTGATGACAGCTCAAAGCGGACGCTTGGACGGGTCGCCGCCTACCTCGCGCACCAGCTTGGGTACGAGGTATCCCGGCAGGCGATTGCGCATCAGCTCGATCAGTGCCTGCGCCAACGCATCCGCCACTTCGAAATGCGCCGCGCCTTGCACGCGATCCAATTGGTGCAGGTAATACGGCAATACTCCCGCAGCGAACATCCGCTCCGATAGTGCTATCAGGATATCGGCATCGTCGTTGATTCCCTTTAGCAGTACGGATTGATTGAGTAGTGTGGCCCCTGCGCCGTGCAGGCGCGAGCAAGCCTCGTCCACACTATCGTCGAACTCATTCGCGTGATTGGCGTGCATCACCACCACCTTCTGCATCGGCAAGGCCTTGAGCCAGTCGATGAAGGGGCCGTCAACGCGCTCGGGCAGCACCACCGGCAGACGAGTGTGGATGCGCAGGCGGGTCACGTGCGGAATATCTGCCAGTCCACGGCTGAGCTCTTCCAGTTTGCTGGTGGCCAGGGCCAGCGGATCCCCGCCGGAAAGGATGAGTTCGTTGATAGAGGTGTCCTCGCGGACATGCTCCAGTGCCTGGCGCCATTGGCTCGCTGCGGCCATTTCGTCGCCGTAAGGGAAGTGCCGGCGGAAGCAATAGCGGCAGTTCACCGCGCAGCTACCGCTGGCGATCAGCAAGGCACGTCCCTGATATTTGTGCAGCACGCCTTGAGCTTCACGGGCAGCCAGGTCGCCGACAGCATCCATCATGAAGCCCGGTGCCTGCTCCAGTTCGGCGAGTTGCGGCAGCACTTGCAACAGCAGCGGATCGCGCGGATCACCTATACGCATGCGCGCCACGAAGCCCCGCGGCACGCGCAGGCTGAAACCGGCGTCATCGGCGGGCAAGGTACCGGCAAGGTACTCGAGGCCCACCAGTGCCAATAATTCGTGGGCGTCGGTAATGGCTTCGCGCCATAGCGTCCGCCAGTCGGACCCGGGCAGTGATAGGCGTGTGGCGTGGCTTGCGGTTATCATAGTGAGTCTTGATCCGGGCTTAGTGTCCGGGAAATCCCCATTCTAGCCGCCTGTCGGCGTCACCACATCTGGAGCATAAAGCGCATGGCCACCGTCGGTCTTAACGACGTCAAGAAGGGTATGAAGATCCTTCACAACAATGACCCGTGGGTCATCACCGACGCCGATTTCATCAAGCCAGGCAAAGGTCAGGCGTTCACCCGCATCTTCATCCGCAACCTGAAGAACGGCCGCACCACCGAACAGACGATGAAGTCCAGCGATAGCTTCGAGGTCGCCGACGTTGTCGATACCGATATGCAGTATCTGTACTCCGATGGCGAATACTGGCACTTCATGCACCAGGAAAGCTTCGAGCAGCACCAGGCCAGCAAGGTGGGTATGGGTGACGCGACCAAGTGGCTCAAGGGCGAGGAGGAATGCGTCGTCACGTTGTTCAACGGCGAGATCATCGCGGTGCAACCCCCGAATTTCGTAGAGCTGAAGATCACCGAAACCGATCCCGGCCTGCGCGGCGACACCTCCGGCGGTGGCGGCAAGCCCGCGACGCTGGAAACCGGTGCCGTGGTGCGTGTGCCGTTGTTCGTCAACACGGATGAAATGATCAAGGTCGACACCCGTACAGGCGAGTACGTCAGCCGCGTCGGCAAGTGACGTATTGGCCGCGTTTCAGCGTGGCGACAAGCAATCCACCGGGGCGGTCATCGTAAGATGTACCGCCCCGTTTCATATCCCCACACAAAGAACATCATGACGAGCCAGATCGCGCCGCATTCTGTGGATGTACTTATCGAAGCCCGTTGGGTTGTGCCGGTCGAACCTCACGGCGTGGTGCTGGAGCACCATGCGGTGGCGATCCAGGCTGACCGTATTGTCGCCATCCTGCCGATCGCAGAAGCGCGCACCACCTATGCACCACGTGAGCGCGTAGAGCTGGGCGAACACGTGCTGATTCCGGGCCTGATCAACACGCACGCGCACAATCCAATGACGTTGATGCGCGGCCTCGCCGACGATCTGCCACTGATGGTGTGGCTGCAGCAGCACATCTGGCCGGTGGAAGCGAAGGTGATCGGTCCTGAGTTTGTACGCGACGGTGTGGAACTCGCTATTGCCGAGATGCTGCGTGGCGGTACGACCTGCGCCAATGAAAATTACTTCTTCCCGGATGCGATCGGTGCGACCTACCGCAAGCACGGTTTCCGCGCGGTGATCGCCCTGCCAGTGATCCAGTTCCCCACAGCCTGGGCGCGGACACAGGATGAGTATTTCGAACGCGCTGGCGAAACCCATGACGCTTTTCGCAACGATCCGCTGATCCGTACCGCGTTCGGCCCGCACGCGCCATACACCGTATCCGACGAATCGTTCGAACGCATTCGCGTACTGGCCGATCAGCTTGATATTCCCGTGCATCTGCATCTGCACGAAACGGCGCACGAAGTGGACGAGGAGCGCAAGAAGAGTGGACTGCGTCCCTTCCAGCGTCTGCAGAAACTCGGGTTGATCAACGATCGACTGATCGCCGTGCACATGACCCAGCTCACCGATGGCGAAATTGCGGCTTGCGCCGAAGCTGGCGTGTCCGTGGTGCATTGCCCGGAATCGAACTTGAAGCTCGCCTCTGGTTTCTGTCCGGCTGAAAAATTGCGCAACGCCGGCGTGAATGTGGCGCTGGGCACCGATGGCACTGCGTCCAATAACGATTTGGATATGTTTGGCGAAATGCGCACCGCGGCGCTGCTTGCCAAAGCGGTCGCAGAGGATGCCGCTGCGTTCGACGCGGGCTTTGCGCTGCGCACTGCCACCATCCAAGCCGCCAAGGCGCTGGGGCTAGACGCCGAGATCGGCTCGATCGAAGCCGGCAAGCAGGCAGACCTGGCAGCCGTGCGACTGAGCGATTTGGAAACCCAACCGCTGTTCCACATCGTGTCGCAGTTGGTCTACGCAACCGGTCGCCATCAGGTCACCGATGTGTGGATCGCAGGCAAGCGCAAGCTGGCCGCGCGCGAGCTGGTGGACATGGATCTACCCGGCGTCATGGCACGTACCCACGCATGGCGCGAACGCATCGCCGCGCTAGATCCGGTATGAAGCGCTTTCTGGTCATGTTGATGCGCCGTCCGCAACTGGATCAGGCGGTCATTCCTTTGCACCAGCAGTTTCTCGCATCGCTGCGCGAGCAGGGGCGCAACGAGATGTCGGGTGGATTCGCCGATAAATCTGGTGGCGCGTATCTTCTGCGTGCCCCTTCGATGGAAGAGGCGTTAGCGATTGCGCACAGCGATCCGGCGCATACTAGCGGCGGCTGGGATGTCACGGTTTACGAATGGAACACGCACTAACTTAAGCGGGTCCACGGGAGTTGTTCGTCATGCAAGCCACGCAAAACGTCAGTCACAAGGAAATCGCGCGCTTCGACAAACTGGCCTCGCGCTGGTGGGATCCGGATGGCGAATCGCGGCCCTTGCACGATCTCAATCCCGTACGTCTTGACTATGTGGCCAAGCGCGTAGCCTTGCGAGGTGCACGCGTGGCGGACGTCGGTTGCGGTGGCGGCTTGCTGAGTGAGGCGCTGGCGTGCGCAGGTGCCGACGTCGTCGGTATCGATCTCGGTTTGAAAGTGATCGAAATTGCGCGGCTGCATCTCCATGAGTCGAATCTGCAGGTTGATTACCGCAAGCAATCATCGGCAGAACTTGCTGAGACGGAACCGGGCAGTTTCGATGCCGTGTGCTGCATGGAAATGATCGAGCACGTGCCCGATCCGGCGGCGCTGGTGCACGACCTTGCGGTGATGCTCAAACCGGGCGCCCGTCTGTTTATGTCCACTCTCAACCGTACGCCCGCTGCGTTCGGCGCGGCGATCATTGGTGCGGAATACGTTGCGCGCCTGCTGCCACGCGGCACGCATCATTACGCGCAGTTCCTCAAGCCTTCCGAACTGGCGCGACTGATGCGCCATGAAGGTTTGGAACTCGAAGACATCAGCGGCCTCGGCTACAACCCGATCAATCGCAAGGCATGGCTCAGCCGCTTTACTGCCGTCAATTACCTCGTTTGCGCACGTAAACCTGCATGAAGCCGTTGCCCGCATCCCCTCATGGCATGTTGTTCGATCTGGACGGCACATTGCTCGACAGTGCGCCGGACTTGCACGCAGCGCTGGCTGTTTATTGCGGCGAAGTGGGCGCTGCGGTGCCTTCGTATGCATCGGTGCGCACTGTGGTATCGCGCGGCTCGCGTGCCATCCTGCGTTGCGCTTTCGATGAAAGCGATGAAGCCTTGTTTGAACGCATGCCTCGTTACCTCGAGCTTTATCACAGCATGATGTCCCGCCACACGCGTCCTTTCGAGGGCGTTGACACGCTGCTCGATGCACTGGAAGGCAACGGCATCGCCTGGGGCGTCGTCACCAACAAGCCTGGCTATCTCACGGACGACCTCGTCAAGCAGATCGGCTGGGATGAGCGTGCATGTGCGGTGGTTTCCGGTGACACGTTGCCAGTGCGCAAGCCAGATCCTGCGCCCGTGCTGCTGGCCTGCGAGCGGGCTGGACTCGATCCCGTGCGCTGTTTCTTCGTCGGCGACGACCGCCGCGATGTGCAAGCCGGCCGTGATGCCGGGCTTTATACCGTTGCCGTGCAATGGGGTTACCTCGATGGCGGCGATCCGCATGCCTGGGGTGCCGATGCAGTAGTCGCGCATCCGCGCGAATTGCTCGAATTGCTCAAGTTGAAGGTTCCGGCGTGAGCGAAGTGGTTTCTCACGGTCACGGTGCGCTGCAGAGTTACATCGACAAATGGCTCGCAGTGCAACCGCAACAGCGCATGGCGCTGGTGTTCGTCGAACCGAATAAATATCCGGGGCACGTCGCGCTTGCGGCGCTCGAACAAGAGCTGCTTTCGGCCGCATACGGCATTCGCGAGCCGCACGTCGCAACCACCAAGCTCAATTGGTGGGCGGAAGAATTAAGCGGTGCGGCTGCCAGCGGAGGCCGGCATCCATTGACTCGCGTGTTGTTCGATGACGAGCGCGCACACGCCATGCCGCAGCAACGCTGGCTAGCACCGGTGCTGGCTGCGATGGCGCAACTGGAAGAGGGCACCGCAGTGGATTTCGCCGCTCAGCTCAACGCTGCTTCGGCGTTGCACGGCGCCTTGGCCGAGTTGGAAACCGCATGGTGGTTCGGCGAAACCGAATCACCGGCACGCGCGGCGCGGGTGGCCACCCTTAGCCATCTGCTGTTTGCCTTGCGCCGCCTGCAGGACGATGCCGAGCGGGATCGCCTACCTCTGCCCATGGCGCGGTTGGCGCGCTTTGGCCTGAGCCGCGCCGGCTTGCGTCAGAGCAGCGAGGCGCGTGATGAGGCGATCAAGGCCCAATTGGGCGATCTGCGCGCCGCCTGGAGCGAGGCCTCGCGCATTGATGGCCCGCTCAGTGTGTTCCGCGCGCTGGAGACGGGCGACGGTGAGCGCCTTGCGCGCAAGGCAGCCCGGGCCAGCACGCCCCTGGAAATGCTGCAAAAAGGCGTGCCGGACGGCGGTTTCATGGCGACCCTACGTGCCTGGCGAGCAGCCCAGCGTTGGCGGCAGCAAGTGGCGGTCTGATCGCCATAAACGCACCGTTTCCGGCGTGGTACCTGTTGCGACGCGGCAAGCTGTCCCAAAATGAGTCTGGAGGCCGTGCCGCGCGGTTTGTACAACCTGATCTCCCTTGCCAGCCGGGGGAGGGGATTCAAGGAACACTCATGCATACCCACGAAAACACCGTCCGTCTGATGCCCGACGTTGCCAGCCAGGCGCAGCCGCATCTGGCCGGCGCACTGGATTGGGTGGGCATGGACGGCATCGAAGTACCTGCGCTGTTCGACGCGGGTGACGGCACCGTGCAACGTTCCAGCGCTCAGGTCGGCGCATTCGTGAACCTCACTCGGCCGGACAAGCGCGGTATCCACATGTCGCGTTTGTACTTGCTGGTCGACGAATACTTGAGCGCAAAGCAGCTTGACGCAAGCATGCTGGAATCGCTGTTGCGCGCCTTCCTCGATTCGCACAAAGACCTCGCCGACCGCGCGCGTGTCAGCATTCGTTTCGATCAGCTCGTGCGTCGCGCCGCCCTGCGCAGTAGCAACAGCGGCTGGCGCGCTTATCCGGTGTCCATTGAAGCCAGCTTGTGTGAAGAGGGTTTCCGCATGGAACTGGGGACGGAGGTCGTCTACTCCTCCACCTGTCCCGCTTCAGCGGCGTTGTCGCGGCAGTTGATTCAAGATCAATTCGCCAAGGATTTTGATGCTAGCAAGCCGTTGGACCATGCCGCCGTATTGGCCTGGCTGGGCAGCGAGAAGGGCATCGTTGCCACACCGCATGCGCAGCGCAGCGTGGCGCGCTTGCTGGTGCGTTTCAATGACAACGCGCCGCTCAACTTGATTGGTCTGCTTGATCGTGTCGAACAGGCATTGGGTACGCCGGTGCAAACCGCGGTGAAGCGCGAAGACGAGCAGGCCTTTGCGCTCGCCAACGGTGGCAACCTGATGTTCTGTGAGGATGCCGCACGCCGCATTCAGCGCGCGCTCGATGCCGACGAGAGTATCGCCGACTTCCACATTCGTTTAGAGCACCAGGAAAGCTTGCATCCGCACGATGCAGTGGCTTATGTCAGCAAAGGCGTGGCGGGCGGCTTCGGCGACAGGCGAGGGTGATTCAACGCCACCTCGTGCGCGGTTGTTATCATCCGCGTTCGCAGATCAAGGAGTCGCCATGAAAATTCGCTACGGAGTGCTTTTGGCCGGCACGGTTGTGCTGGCCGGTTGCAGCTGGATGCCGCATTTTGGCAAGCATAAGCAGGAGGCAGCGCAGCAGCAGACGTTGATGAAGTCATTGAGCGGGGAAGTGGATTATCACCTCGCGCATGACTTGCCGCCCGATGCCTATCTGGTCGTCACGCTCGACCGGCATGATGCGCCTGCGCGAATGATCGCAAGCGACCGCATCGCGCCCATCGGTGCGTCACCGGTTTCTTTCGTGTTGAGTTACGAGCCTGGCGACCTGGTCAGCGGTACAGATTTCACCGTGTCGGCCAGCATCAAGCAAGGCGATCGTACGTTGGCGTCGAACGATACGCCGATCAGGGTGCTTGGAGATTCCGGCAATGAAGGGCCGGTGTTGGTGGTGGTTTCCGAGTTGCACTGACCTCACCCCTCTCCGTTCAAGAGAGGGGCTTGCCTTGCATTTCGCTAGATCTATCGATCAAACGCCAGTCGTTCACCGCGCACGGCGCCGTCCACGTTCGAGCCGTCCCATACGCGCCGTCCGTTGACGAACGTGGCGGCAATCGAGCTGTTGAAGGTATAGCCCTCGAAAGGCGACCAGCCGCATTTGGAAAGTACCTGCCCGCGACGCACCAAGTGCGGCTTGTTTGGATCGACCAGCACCAGGTCGGCAGCGTAACCCTCGCGCAGAAAGCCGCGCTCGTGCACGTCGAACAATGTGGCCGGCGCATGGCTCACGGCTTCCACCACGCGCTCCAAGGTCAACTTGCCTTCGGTCACACGCTGTAACGCGGTCTGCAGCGCGAACTGCACCAGCGGCAAGCCGGAGGGTGCCTTGTCGTAGGTCTGCCCTTTTTCTTCCAGCAGATGCGGTGCGTGGTCGGTGGCGAGCACGTCGATACGGCCTTCCGCTACTGCCTTGGTGATGGCTTCGCGATCGGCGGCGGTTTTGATGGCCGGGTTGCACTTGATCAGGAAGCCGAGCCGGTCGTAATCCTCGTCACTGAAATGCAGGAAGTGCACGCAGGTTTCGGCGGTGATCTTCTTGCCTTTGAGCGGGCCGGGTTGGAACAGGGCAAGCTCGTCCGCGGTGGAAATGTGCAGCACGTGCAGGCGGGTGCCGTGTTTTTGGGCCAGCGAGATCGCCAACCGGGTCGATTTGATGCAGGCCTCGCGCGAACGGATCAGCGGGTGCTCGCGCGCGGGAATATGTTCGCCATACGTTTCGCGCGCCTTGGCGTGCAGCGCGTCGATCATCGGCGTGTCTTCGCAGTGCGTGATGATCGGTGTGGGCGCTTCGCGGAAGATACCGTCCAGCGTGTCGGGATTGTCCACCAGCATGTTGCCCGTGGAGGCGCCCATGAAAACTTTCACACCGGGTGCGGCCTTGGGGTCCAGCGTGCGGATCGCTTCGAGGTTGTCGTTGCTGGCGCCCATGTAGAAGGCGTAATTCACGGCCGAGGTTTGCGCCGCGCGCTCGTACTTGGCTTCCAGCGACTCGCGGTCCAGGGCCGGTGGTTTGGTATTGGGCATTTCCATGAAGCTGGTAATGCCGCCGGCGGCACAGGCACGCGACTCGTGCGCGATGTCGGCCTTGTGCGTAAGCCCGGGTTCGCGAAAGTGGACCTGGTCATCGATCATGCCCGGCAGCAGCCACAGTCCGCTGGCGTCGATCACCTGCTCGCCAGGGCGGGCGGCCAGGTCGCCGCCGATGTTGTCGATGCGACCGTGCTTGACGCGCAGATCGGCATGGAAACGACGCCCTTCATTGACCAGTTCGGCGTTCTTGATCAGCCAATCGGTGGACATGCGAACTCCTTAAAGAAAAGGGAAACTAAAAAACGCGTTGGACTTGTGTCGTGCTCAAGGAGCCCCATCTTCGGGTCCCTTGTCGGTGGCGCGGCAGCTGGGAAAATGGAAATGCTCGGGCACAGGATCGTTACCGCCCGGGCACAGCGGCTGACAGCGTAGTATCCGCCACCCGGCCAGCAAACCGCCTTGCCATGGACCGAAGCGGGAGACTGCAGTGCGTGCATAATCCGAGCAACTGGGGTAAAAGCGACAACGCTGTCCCAATAGAGGGCTCACGAAGCGTTTGTAGAGGTTGAGCAGGAAGATGATCAATCGACTCACGGCGTTCACATGGCCGAAACCGCTTTGAGACTCAAGAATGTAAGTATTCCAGAAGGATGGTTGCCGGTGTGAACGGTATTGGGCTATAACAGCCGGCCGCCAAGGCCAAAATGGTGAAGGTAAATGGCGAAAACCACGCGTAGTACCACCGCCGCCAAGAAAGCTGCACAGGGAAAGGCTGCGGGTAAGAGCAACGAAGCCAAGGCCAGCAAGGCCAAGGTCGCTGCGCCCAAATCCGCGAAGAAGGCCGAGCCTGTCAAGAAGGCTGCGGTGAAGAAAGCGCCGGCCAAGGCTGCTGCCAAAAAGGCGCCGCCGGCCAAAAAGGTTGTGGCCAAGCCAGCCCCCAAGCCGCAGCCTAAGAAGGCCGAGCCGGTCAAGGCAGTGAAGCAGGCGGTCAAGCCGTCGGCTCCGAAGCCGGAAGCCAAGCACGCCGCGCCGGCCGCCAAGCAGGCACCCGTCAAGAAGGTTGCGGAAAAGACTGTCACCAAGTCGGCCCCGCACCCCACTCCGGCACCTGCGCCTGCTACCGCTTCCAAACGGCCAACGCCAGCTACACAAACTGCAACATCACAACCCGTATCATCCCCCGCTGCCAGGCCCATTGCGGGCAAGGTAGCGAGTGCCGTGGGCCCCACGGCGCCGCGCGTAGCGAATGCCACTGCGCATAACTCCACCAGCAAAAAGCAGAAGACAACGCAGTCCTCAATGAATAGCTCCGCTACAACGCTCGATAATGGTGTAACCCGCGAAGACGGTCGTTACGCCCTGCCCATTACTACGAACATCGATCTGCCTCCCGGCTATCGTCCTTCGTCCGACGAGGAGTACATGAATCCTCGTCATCTCGCTTACTTCCGCAACAAGCTGCGCGTGTGGCGCGACCAGTTGGTGGAAGAGTCGCGCCAGACTATGGAAAACCTGCGCGATGAAGTACGTGACGTAGGCGACGAAGCCGAACGCGCCACCCGCGAAACGGAAAATTCGCTGGAGCTGCGCACCCGCGATCGCTATCGCAAGCTGATCTCCAAGATCGACAAGGCGCTGCGTCGCATCGAGGAAGGTCGCTACGGCTATTGCGAGGAGACCGATGAGGAAATCGGCCTCGAACGCCTCGATGCCCGCCCGATCGCTACGCTCTCGCTGGATGCTCAGGAGCGTCGCGAACATTTGCAGAAGCAGATGGGCGACTGACGTTTGTGGCTTCGGCCGGAACGAAAAAGCCCCGCCAAGTGCGGGGCTTTTTGTAGGTTGGGGTGCAAACCCCAACGTATGCCATGCATGCAATGCGGTGATGCTGGGGTTTGTACTCCAACTTACTTTTCGAGCGCCGCCGCGGCGTGTGCTTTCAGCTTCGCCAACATCGCCACCAAACCGTTGGATCGCGTGGGTGACAGATGCTTGGCCAGCCCGATCTCCTGGATAAAAGCCGGTTCGCTGGCCACGATCTCCGCCGCCGAGCGATCCGAATACACGCGCAACACCAGCGCGATCAAGCCAGAGACGATGGCCGAATCGCTGGTGGCATCGAAGTGCATGTTGGAAGCGTCACCGCTGGGGATCAGCCACACCATCGACTGGCAGCCGTGCACGCGATAGTCCTCGCTCTTCCACTCATCGGGGAAGGGCGGCAACTGTTTACCGAGGTCGATCAGGTATTGGTAGCGCTCGGTCCAGTCGCCGAAGAAGGCGAATTCGTCAGCAATGTCTTGTTGGGCCTGGATGGCGCTCGTGGTGGCTAGAGTGTTCATGGATGAATTATCGCGCGGTTCGGCTTAGCTCGGGCCGAACCTGGCCATTTCAATGCTTTGCCACGCTCCAG
The DNA here is from genome assembly GCF_030160295.1 of Dyella acidisoli. Lineage (GTDB taxonomy): Bacteria > Pseudomonadota > Gammaproteobacteria > Xanthomonadales > Rhodanobacteraceae > Dyella_B > Dyella_B acidisoli. Next base: position 238,252 of record NZ_BSOB01000046.1, on the reverse strand, counting down.
CGCGTGCCTTGGGTGCCGTCCTCGATCGCCACACCCATGGCTGTCAGCTCATTGCGGATCGCGTCCGCGCGAGCGAAATCGCGGGCGGCGCGTGCGGCACGGCGTTCTTCCAGCAGTGTCTCGACGCGTTGGGCGTCCACATCGCTACCGCTCGCCTGCTTGAACCAAGCTTCAGCATCCTGCTGCAGCAAGCCGAGTGTTGCGCCGCCGCCGAGCAAGGCGGCTTTCGTGGCGGGGCTGGGTGTTTGCCGCGCGGCATCCGCAAGCAAAGACAGTTCGGCCAGCGCTTGTGGCGTGTTCATATCGTCGCAAAGCGCCGCTTCCAGGCGCTCGGGAACGGGCAGTGGCTGAGTGACATCGACGGCGATGTCGCCCAATTCGCGTAGCACGCGGTACCAGCCGTCCAGCGTGCTGATGGCTTGTGCAATGGCAGCGTCCGACCAATCCAATGGTTGACGATAGTGACCACGCAGCAACAATAGGCGCAGCGCTTCATGCGGATGTTGTTTCAGCAGCTCATGCACGTGCAGCACGTTGCCCAGCGACTTGGACATCTTGCGTCCTTCGAAGGTGAGCATGCCGTTGTGCAGCCACCAGCGCGCGAACACCTTGCCGCCATGTGCGCAGGTGGATTGGGCGATTTCATTCTCGTGATGCGGAAATTGCAGGTCCACGCCGCCCGCGTGGATGTCGATGGTTTCGCCCAGATGTGCCGCAGTCATCGCTGAGCATTCGATATGCCAGCCCGGTCGGCCGCGACCCCAGGGGCTGTCCCAGCCGGGCAGCTCCGGGGTGGATGGCTTCCACAGCACAAAGTCGGTGGGATTCTTTTTGTAGGGCGCCACTTCCACGCGCGCGCCGGCGATCAGCTCGTCGGTATCGCGGCCTGACAGTGCACCGTAGGCGGCGTAGGAGGCCACGTCGAATAGCACATGGCTTTCCGCTTCGTAGGCATGACCACTCTGGATGAGGGTCTGAATCATGGCGATGATCTGACCGATGTGCGCGGTGGCATGGGGTTCCACGTCCGGCGGTGCAATGCCCAACTCGGCCATGTCTTCGCGGTAGGCCTGGGTGAAGCGGCTGGTGATCTGGCCGATCGGCACACCCTGTTCGATAGCAGCGGTATTGATCTTGTCGTCCACGTCGGTGATGTTGCGGGCGTAGATCACCTTCGGGTAATGCCGGCGCAACAGTTTCACCAGCACGTCGAACACCACCGGGCCACGCGCATTGCCAATATGAACGTAGTTATAGACCGTAGGCCCGCACAGATAGACCGTCACCCGGCTCGGATCGAGCGGCGCAAAGGGCTCGATGCGGCGGCTGAGGCTGTTATAGAGCGAGATCGGCATGGCAGGTGGCGCAGTCAGGTCAATAAGCCCACCATCTTATCAAGCTCTTACGGGAGTGCTGCCAGAAACCGCTGCAAAAGTTTCGAAAACGTCTGGCAACGCGGCACTAAGTTGCGGTCGTTCTAAGCGTGGATTCAGTGTGAATTTGCTGAAATTTAACCATGCGCACAACGCGCCCGAATCCCTCTTCAGGAGGTTGTCCATGAACAAGAAAACGCTGTTGATCCCCCTGCTTGCGCTCGCCGTGGCTTCTACCGGAGCGCTGGCGCAGCAAGGCGGGTATCCGCCTCCGCCGCCTCCGCAGGGCGCTGCGGGTCCGGATAACGCGCACTATGCCTGGGCCGACGTGCTGCGCGTCGATCCGGTCTATGGTGTAGCCCGTACGGCAGCCCCCACTACCCAGTGCTATGACCAGCAGGTGGTGCAGCAGACTCCGGGTAATAAGGGTGTGGGCACAGTGCTCGGCGCGGTTGTCGGTGGCGTGCTCGGCAGCACCATTGGTCATGGTCGCGGTAATACGGCGGCTATTGTGGGCGGTGCGGTGGCGGGCGGTGCCGTCGGTAACTCCGTCGCCAGTGGTGGGCAGACTTACAGCTCCACCCAGACCGTTTGCCAGCCGGTCACCCAGGTCAGCGAGCAGCGCCAGATCATCGGCTATGACGTGGAGTATCGCTATCACGGCGACGTCTATATGTCGCGCCTCAGCTACGACCCGGGTGAGCGTCTCCGGGTGCGGGTGAGCGTTTCCCCCGCTGACTGAGCGATAGCACGTTCCTCATCAAGGCGACCGTTGCCTCTGGCGCGGTCGCCTTTCTTTTTGCACTCCGAACTTTTCTGTTGCATGGCAACGAAAATCCCGTCATGATTGAGATTCAACCACCCGGAAGCCTCATGTCTTCAGCCGTCTATACCGCTACCGTGCTTACCAGCGCCCGCATGGCCGCTGGCATGACCTCGCGTGCGCGCCGACCGCTGAATCGACATTCGGCCGGGTAGGCTGTCGCCACGTTGCATGTGTAATACGACGACGAAACCCGGCCCTTGTGCCGGGTTTTTTGTTTTTTGACTGGAGTCAACGATGTCACTTCGTCATTTCCTCACTACCCAGGATTACAGCCGCGCAGAGATCGACGCGCTGCTTGAGCAAGCCACCGCATTCAAGCGCTCGCCGCGTGGTCAGCAACTGGCTGGCAAATCGGTGGCGCTGCTGTTCTTCAATCCCTCGATGCGTACACGTACGAGCTTTGAGCTGGGTGCATTCCACCTCGGTGGTCACGCCATCGTGCTATCGCCCGGCAAAGACGCATGGCCGATCGAATTCCGCCCTGGCGTGGTAATGGATGGCGAAGCGGAAGAGCACATTGCCGAAGTGGCACGCGTGCTGAGCCGCTATGTCGACCTGATCGCCGTGCGTGCCTTTCCGAAATTTCAGGATTGGTCGGTGGACCGCGAGGATGCCGTCATCAAGGCGTTCGCGCAGTACGCCACGGTGCCGGTGATCAACATGGAAACCATCACGCATCCTTGCCAGGAACTGGCGCATGCGTTGGCGCTGAAAGAACGCTTCGGTGATCTTACTGGCCGCAAATACGTGCTCACCTGGACCTATCACCCGAAGCCGCTGAATACGGCGGTAGCCAATTCGGCACTGCTGATCGCCACCAAGATGGGCATGGATGTCACGCTGCTGTGCCCAACGCCGGATTACGTGCTGGATGAGCGCTATATGGCCTACGGAGAACAGAACGCGAAGGAGAACGGCGGCTCGCTCACCGTCAGCCACAACATCGAGGAAGCCTATCGCGGCGCCGATGTCGTTTATGCCAAGAGCTGGGGCGCGCTGCCATTCTTCGGCCGCTGGGAAAATGAAAAGCCGATCCGCGACGCACACAAGCACTTCATCGTCGACGAAGCGAAGATGGCGCTCACCAATAACGGTGTCTTCAGCCATTGCCTGCCGTTGCGCCGGAACATCAAGGCCACCGATGCGGTGATGGATTCACCGGCCTGCATTGCCATCGACGAAGCCGAGAACCGCTTGCATGTGCAAAAAGCGGTGATGACATCGTTGATCGCGCAAAAATAATCGCGAGCACGGCATGTATCTACCCAAGCCCTTCCATGAAACACGCACCGACGTGCTGCATGCGTTGATGCGCGACTATCCGTTCGCCACCATTGTCATGCAGAGTGCGGATGGGCTGGCTGCGAATCACGTGCCGCTGGAACTGGTTGACGACGTTTCCCTGCATGGCCACGTAGCGCGCGGCAACGAATTGGCGAAAGCAGACGGCGCGCAAGTGCTGGTGATCTTTCACGGCGCAGAAGGCTACGTCAGTCCCAACTGGTATCCAAGCAAACACAAGCACGGCCGCGAGGTACCTACCTGGAACTACGCCGTCGTGCACGTGCATGGCCGCTTGCGTGTGATGGAAGATCAAGCATGGCTGCGCCGCTTGCTGGAGCGACTCACCGACCGCCACGAAGCAACACAGCCGAAACCCTGGCACGTGGATGATGCACCTGCAGATCACGTAGAAAAAATGCTGCGCATGATCGTAGGTATTGATATCGCGATCGAGCGCATCGAAGGGAAATTCAAGCTGAGCCAGAACCACGTCGCTGCCAATCGTGCAGGCGTGCTTCACGGCTTGGCCGAACGTCATGGCCGGCGCGATGCCGAACTGTCCGAACTGATGCAACAAGCCGAGGAACGTCGACATGAGTCATAAGCAGCACCAGTATCCCGTTCAAGTGGCTTGGACCGGCAATCACGGCAGCGGTACCAAGACCTATCAGAGTTATGGTCGTGAACATGAGGTGCGCATCCCCGGCAAACCGGTGATTGCCGGCTCGTCCGATGCTGTCTTCCGTGGCGACAACGCCAAGCACAACCCTGAAGAATTGCTGGTTGCGGCGCTGTCAGGCTGCCACATGCTTTGGTACCTGCATCTGGCGGCGGATGCGGGCGTGGTGGTTATCGATTACGTCGACGACGCGGTTGGAACGCTGCAAGAACTTGGCAAGGACGGGCGCTTCACCGAAGCCGTGTTGCGCCCGCGGGTGACGATCAGCGCAGACAGCGACCCCGACCTTGCCGCGCGCGTGCACGACGACGCACACCATGCCTGTTTCATCGCCAATTCCGTCAATTTCCCGGTGCGCTGCGAACCGCGCATTGTCATCGAATCCGTGTAAACAACTATTCTTTTGGATCCAGCATCATGAGCAAAGATATCGTTCTGGCCTTCTCCGGCGGTCTCGACACCAGCTTCTGCATTCCTTATCTGCAGGAACGTGGCTGGGCCGTGCACACCGTGTTCGCCGATACCGGCGGCGTGGATGCCGAGGAGCGCGCCTATATCGAAGCCCGCGCCAAGGAATTGAAGGCAGCCAGCCACGTCACGATCGACGGCGGTCCGGCGATCTGGAGCGGATTCGTCAAACCGTTCGTGTGGGCGGGTGAGGGTTATCAGGGCCAGTATCCGTTACTGGTATCTGATCGCTACCTGATCGTGGATGCTGCGCTCAAGCGTTGTGCGCAACTAGGCACCAAGGCGATCGCGCACGGTTGCACTGGCATGGGTAACGATCAGGTGCGTTTCGACCTCGCTGTGAAAGCTCAGGGTGATTACGAGATCGTGGCGCCGATCCGTGAGATCCAGAAAGAACACACTGAAGTGCGCGCGTATGAGCAGAAATATCTGGAAGCCAAGGGCTTCGGCGTGCGTGCCAAGCAGAAGGCCTACACCATCAACGAGAACCTGCTCGGCGTGACCATGTCCGGCGGCGAGATCGACCGCTGGCTGACACCCGGCGAAGGCGCGGTGGGCTGGTGCAAGCCGCGTTCGGAATGGCCGTCCAAATCGCTGCGCCTGAAGCTCAGCTTCGTCAACGGCGAAGCGGTGGCGTTGGATGGTGAAAAGATCGATGGCCACAAACTGCTCGCCAAGCTTAACGGCCTGCTGGCACAGTACGGCGTGGGCCGCGGCATCTACACCGGCGACACCACCATCGGCCTTAAGGGCCGCATCATTTTCGAAGCGCCGGGCCTCACCGCGTTGCTGGTAGCGCATCGCGCATTGGAAGAAGCTGTGCTGACCAAGCAGCAGAACCGCTTCAAGCCGGACGTGGCGCGCAAGTGGGTGGAGCTGGTTTACGAAGGCTTCTTCCACGATCCGCTGAAAACCGACTTGGAGGCGTTCCTCGCTTCGAGCCAGTCGACCGTCAATGGCGACGTCACGCTGGAGACCAACGGCGGCATCATCAATGCGGTCGCAGTGGAATCCAAGCACATCCTCAACGCCAAGGGCGCCACGTACGCGCAGGCGGCGGACTGGGGCGTGGCGGAAGCGGAAGGCTTCATCAAGCTGTTCGGCATGAGCAGCACGCTGTGGGCCGAGGTGAACCGATGAGTGCTGCGGAGCTCGGGGCTCGGAACTCGGGACTCGGTGCATCTTTACTTGATGCAACGCTGACGCATTTGCGTGCGCTGATTTCGTTCGATACGCGTAATCCTCCACGCACGATCGGCACTGGCGGCATTTTCGATTACCTGCGCGAACAATTGCCGGGCTTCGATGTGAAAGTGACCGATTACGGTGCGGGTGCCGTGACGCTATATGCCGTGCGCGGCAAGCCGAAGTATCTGTTCAACGTGCATCTGGATACCGTGCCGGACTCGCCGCATTGGACGCATGATCCACATGTGCTTGAGGTGACAGAAGACCGGGCAATCGGTCTTGGCGCTTGCGACATCAAAGGTGCGGCAGCGGCATTGGTTGCCGTGGCGAACGCCTGCGAGGGCGACCTGGCCTTGTTGCTCTCCACCGACGAAGAAGCGAATGACCCGCGTTGTATTGCCGGTTTCCTTAAAGAGAGACACAAGTACGATGCGGTGATTGTGGCCGAACCCACGCGTGGCGAAGCCGTGCTTGCACATCGCGGCATCCATTCGGTGCAGATGCGTTTTACAGGGCAGGCCGGTCACGCCTCGGGCGAGATCAAAGCGACTGACAGCGCCGTGCATCAAGCGATACGTTGGGGTGCTGCCGCACTAGAACACGTGGAAAGTCTGTCACACGAACGCTTCGGTGGCCTCACCGGTTTGCGCTTCAACATCGGCCGAGTAGAAGGTGGTATCAAGGCGAACATGATTGCGCCGACGGCCGACGTGCGTTTCGGTTTCCGCCCGTTACCCAGCATGGATCCTGACCAATTGCTGGAGACGTTCCGCACCCTGGTGGAACCCACGCCGGTCAGCTACGAGGAACTGTTCCGCGGCATGTCCTTGCCGGCGGGTGATGTTCCCAACGCCGAGGCACGCCGCCTTGCTGCGCGCGACATTGCCGATGAACTCGGCATCCCTGTCGGTAACGCGGTGAACTTCTGGACCGAAGCGGCGTTATTTTCTGAAGCCGGCTACATCTCTTTTGTCTACGGCCCCGGCGACATCGCACAGGCGCATACCGCCGACGAATGGGTTGCGCTGGATCAATTGCAAAAATACGCTGAAACCATCTACGAGATCGTGAACCGTGGAAGCGCATAAGAACACCCGCCAAACCATCGTGCGTCTGCTTTCCGCCATGGGCAGCGCCAAGGAAATCCAGCAATACCTCAAGCGCTTTTCGCAACTCGACGCCAAGCGTTTTGCCGTGGTGAAAGTCGGCGGTGCAGTGCTGCGTGACGAACTCGGCGATCTGACATCTTCGCTCACCTTTCTGCAACAAGTCGGTTTGACGCCAATCGTGTTGCATGGCGCGGGTCCGCAACTCGATGTGGAACTGGAAGCTGCCGGCATTACCAAGCAAACCGTCAATGGCTTGCGTGTTACGTCGCCAAAGGCTTTGGGCATCGTGCGTCGCGTGTTTCAGCAGGAGAACTTGCGACTGGTGGAAGCCCTGCAGGCGATGGATACGCGCGCCACTTCGGTGCCGTCTGGTGTCTTCATGTCCAGCTTTCTGGATAAAGATACCTATGGCATGGTGGGCAAGGTCGATAGCATCAATCTCGCACCGATCGAAGCCAGCCTGCGTGCTGGTTCCATCCCGGTAATCGCCAGCCTGGGCGAAACCGATGAAGGCCAGTTCCTCAATATCAACGCCGACTTCGCGGCGAATGAACTGGTGCGCGTGCTGCAGCCGTACAAGATCATTTTCCTCACCGGAACCGGTGGCCTGCTCGACGACAAGGGCCAGATCATCGATTCGATCAACTTGAGCACCGAGTTCGAACACCTGATCCAGCAACCGTGGATCAACGGCGGCATGCGCGTAAAGATCGAGCAGATTGCCGATCTGCTGCAAAGCTTGCCGTTAACCTCGTCGGTGTCGATCACTCGTCCGTCGGAGCTGGCGAAGGAGCTGTTCACGCACAAAGGTTCGGGCACGCTGGTGCGTCGTGGTGAAAAGGTGTTCCGCTTCGAAAGCTGGGAAGGTGTGGACCAAGCGCGCATGCGCGTGCTGATCGAATCCAGCTTCGGTCGCAAGGTGGTCGATGACTATTTCGCACGCACCAAGCCCTATCGCGTCTATGTCAGCGAAAACTACCGTGCCGCGATGATTCTCACCAACGAGAATGGCCTGATTTATCTGGACAAATTCGCCGTGCTGGACGACGCACAAGGCGAAGGCCTCGGTCGTGCCGTGTGGCTGGTGATGCGCGAGGAAAATCCAAGCTTGTTCTGGCGTTCGCGTCACGGCAATACCATCAACCATTTCTACTACGCCGAGTCGGATGGCTGTTACAAGCAGGAGCGCTGGAAAGTGTTCTGGTACGGCTTGGATGGTTTCGACACGATCGCGCGCTGTGTCGAACATTGTGCGCATCGCCAACCCACTTTGATCGACTGACGACTATGGCGACTTCCAAGAAACGTATCGGCATCGTTGGCGCGCGCGGTCATACCGGTGCAGAACTGATCCGCCTGGTTGCGGCGCATCCGGCGCTGGAATTGGCTTATGTGTCCTCGCGCGAATTGAACGGACAGTGCGTCGAAGATCACGTTGAAGGGTACAAGGGCGAGCTGCGCTACACCTCACCTGCACATGAAGAACTGCCTTCGCTCGACGCTGATGTGGTGGTGCTGGCCTTGCCGAACGGAAAGGCGTCCGCATTCGTTGAAGCGTTCGACGCTGCCGGCAAGGATCCGGTGATCGTGGATCTCTCGGCAGACTATCGCTTCGACAACACCTGGTATTACGGCTTGCCCGAACTTACTCGTAACAAGTGGCGTGGCGAGAAGCGCATCAGCAATCCAGGGTGCTACGCCACAGCGATCCAGCTTTCCATCGCGCCGCTCAAGGATGTATTGGCCGCGCCGCCTGTGTGCTTCGGCGTCTCCGGTTATTCCGGAGCCGGCACCACGCCGTCCGATAAGAACGATCCGGAAAAGCTGCGCGACAACCTGATGCCGTATTCGCTCACCGGTCATATGCATGAAAAGGAAGCGAGCCGGCATTTGGGTATCCCCGTGGAATTCATGCCGCATGTGGCGCCGCATTTCCGTGGGCTGACCGTCACCACCAATCTCTATCTTTCGCGTGCGCAAAAGCGTGAGGACGTGTTCGCGCGCTTCCAGCAAGCTTATGCAGGCGAGAAGCTGGTGCGCGTGTTGGATGAGGCACCGTGGGTGAGCAACGTTGCGGGCAAGCACCATGCCGAAGTTGGCGGCTTCACCTTGTCGGCCGATGGCAAACGCTTGGTGGTTGTCGCGACGTTGGACAACCTGCTGAAAGGGGCTGCGACGCAAGCGATGCAGAACATCAATCGAGCGATTGGTGTGGACGAATACACGGCGATTCCCGCGTAGCCACTCCCTCTCCCCTTCGGGGAGAGGGCTGGGGTGAGGGGCCAACCTCGCCGCGAGCTGCAGTCTTCCCGTTTGAAGCGCAACTAATAGAAATTCTTCGCAAGATTGACCCCTCACCCCAACCCTCTCCCCGGAGGGGAGAGGGAGCAAAAAGAGAGATCTCTGTATGACTAACCTCCTTTGGCAAAAAGCCGGCGTCGAAACCAACGCGAAAATCATGAAGTTCCTCGCCGGCAACGACGTTCTGCTGGATCGCGAGTTCTTCCTGCACGACATCACCGCCAGCAAGGCGCATGTGGAGGGCCTGGCCAATATCGGCGTAGTCAGCGCAAAGGAGATGGACGATCTCAAGCGTGAGCTCGATGCACTGGCCGAAGACTTCAGTGCCGGACGCTTCGTGCTGGACGAACGTTACGAAGACGGCCATTCCGCCATCGAAGCGCGACTTACCGAACGTCTCGGCGACGCCGGTCGCCGCGTGCATACCGGTCGTAGCCGCAACGATCAGATCCTGGTGGCCACACGCCTGTGGCTGAAAGAAAAGCTGGCATTGCTTGAGGCGCATTGCCGCACTGTTGCCGACGTATGTTTGCAGCGTGCGGCGCAACCGGCTTTGCCGCTGCCGGGCTACACCCATCTGCAACGCGCCGTGGTGTCGTCCACTGCCATGTGGTTCGCTGGCTTTGCAGAAAGTTTTATCGACAATGCCTGGCGCGCGAAGCAGACAGCAGCGTGGATCGACGCCAATCCGCTGGGTACCGCCGCAGGCTATGGCGTGAACCTCCCGTTGGATCGCGCGCATACGACGCAGGCGTTAGGTTTCGGCCGCATGCAGGTGTCGCCGATCTACGCGCAGCTCTCGCGCGGCAAGTTCGAAATGGCCGTCATGGAAGCCTTGAGTAGCGCCATGCTCGATACGCGTCGCCTTGCGTGGGATCTCTCGCTGTTCACCACCGCGGAATTCAACTTCGTATCGCTGCCGTCTGAATACACCACCGGCAGCTCAATCATGCCAAACAAGCGCAACCCTGATGTTGTGGAGCTGTTGCGTGCTTCCTACGCCACCGTCGCGGCTGCGCGCTGTGAAATCGAACAGTTGCTTTCACTACCGTCCGGTTATCAGCGCGATCTGCAGTTCTCAAAGGGCTCGCTGTTCCATGGCGTAACGCATGGTCTTTCGGCACTGGAGCTGTTGCCGGATCTGCTTGCACGCATGCAATGGAACGAGGCGGTCATGCGCGCAGCGATCGAGCCGGCCATGTACGCCACGGATGTCGCGATCGAGCAAGCTGCAGCGGGCGTGCCATTCCGGGAGGCCTATCGCGCCGCGGCTCAGGCGGCTGCGGAAGCAGGGCAGGGGCGTACGCCGGAATCAAGCTTGGCGGCACGCACGTCACCGGGCGCAGGCCAGGTTCTTCACCTGGATGAATTGCGGCAACGGTTGGACAGCTTGTCCTCATAACGGAATCGATATGACCATCGTCAGCACGGCCAATGCACAGCACTATCACTGGGGACAATCCTGCGACGGCTGGCATCTGCTGGCGCTGGACGAACTCAGCGTCATCGAGGAACGCATGCCGCCCGGTAGTTTCGAGCAGCGGCATCGTCACGCACGTGCGCGCCAGTTCTTCTATGTGCTGGAAGGCGAGGTGACGATCGAACTGGAAGGCGAAGCGCACAGTTTGCATGGTGGCGAGGGCTTGCACGTTCCGCCCGGCAGCGCGCATCAGGTACGCAACGATGGCACCGTGGACGCGCGCTTCGTCGTGGTGTCATCGCCAAAAAGCCACGGCGACCGGACGGCAGCACCACTGGAGGGTATTTCGCTGTGACGAGCCGTGTGTTACCCGAACACAGGTTGCCGACATGGCGCCGCGCCGTGCTGAAAGTCGGTAGCAACCTGCTTGCAGCTGATGGTGGTGGACTGACGTCCCGGTACGCGCAGACGCTTGCAGCCTTTATCGCAGCCAGTCAAAAAGCTGGGCGCGAAGTGGTGCTGGTTTCTTCCGGCGCAGTGGCTGCGGGACGCGCTCTACTGCGCGAGCGCACAACGTTGGGTCCCGAGCTTGCCGCCAAGCAGGCGCTTGCAGCGCTAGGTCAGGCGCCCATGATCGCCTTATGGCAGAGCCTGTCGGAGCGCCCTGTAGCACAAGTACTGCTGACGCATGACGATCTGCGCAATCGTCGCCGTTATCTCAATGCCCGCGCCACCTTGCGCGAATTGTTGATGCTGAGTGTGCTGCCCGTAGTGAATGAAAACGACACTGTCGCCGTGGACGAACTCAAGCTGGGCGACAACGACAATTTGGCCGCCATCGTCGCCGCGCTGGTTGATGCCGATCTCCTGCTGATCGCCTCGGACGTCGATGCGCTCTACAACGCCGACCCGCGACGCGATCCATCCGCCGAGCCTATCGGGCGCGTGCCACAACTGACACCTGCCATCATTGCCATGGCGGGAGGTAGTGGCACGAGCGTAGGCACCGGCGGCATGCGCACCAAACTGCAGGCGGCAGAGAAAGCGGCCGCGGCCGGCATTCCCACGGCCTTGTTCAGCGGGCGCGAAACCGCAACAGTGCAAGCGTTGGAAGAGGGGCGTTTGCACGGCACGTTGATCGATGTCGCAGGCAACCGGCTCCAGGCGCGCAAGTATTGGCTGCGTCATGCGCCGACAGGTAGTGGGCGCATCAGTGTTGATGCCGGTGCGGTGCGTGCTTTGACCGGTGGCCGCGCATCCCTGTTGCCTGGCGGCATTCTTGATGTGGCGGGCGAGTTCCATCGCGGCGACCTGGTCGAAATTGTCGACGCCAACGACCGACCTGTGGCGCGCGGTCTGAGCCAGTATGGCGCGGCGGAAGTGCGGCGCTTGGCCGGGCGTCACAGCCGCGATATTGCGGCTGTACTCGGTTACAGCTACGGCACAGAGATCGTGCACCGCGATGATCTCGCCACCTTGATCGATCCGGCAGGAGAATCGGAAGCATGAGCGAGATTCGTACACTGGCCCTGGCCTGCAAGGACGCCGCGCAAGCGATGTTTGCGCTGGACACCGAGACCAAGCGCAAACTGCTGCACGACATGGCTGCAGCGTTGGAAGAACAGCGCGATACCATTCTCACGGCGAACGCGCGCGATCTGCAGCAAGCTGCCGCCAGAGGCATTCAAGGCGCCATGCTGGACCGCCTGCGCCTGGACGAGGCGCGCCTGGCAGGCATCGCCAAAGCCGTACGCGAAATCGCCGCCTTGCCCGATCCCGTTGGCCTAGTCACGCGCCGCGATACATTGCCCAACGGTCTGGAAGTAGAACGTGTGCGCATTCCGCTCGGTGTCATTGCGATGATCTACGAAGCGCGTCCCAACGTAACGGCCGATGCGGCGGCGCTGTGCTTGATGGCTGGCAATGCCGTCATCCTGCGCGGTGGCTCCGAAGCTTTGCACTCCAATGTGGCGATTGCATCGGCGTTGCATGCGGCGCTGGAAAAGCATGACATTCCCACTGCAGCTGTAACCTTGATCGAAGATCTTCGTCGCGAAACCATGGTGGAGCTGCTGCAGCTCAGCGACGTTATTGATTTGGCGATTCCGCGTGGTGGCGAAGGCCTGATCCGCTTTGTGGCTGAGCACGCACGCGTGCCAGTGATCAAGCATTACAAGGGCGTATGCCATTTGTACGTCGATGCCACTGCAGACGAATCACTTGCCCTGAACTTGCTAGTTGACGGCAAGACATCGCGGCCTGGCGTTTGCAACGCGTTGGAAACCTTGCTGGTACATCGCGACGTGGCCCCGTCGTTCCTGCCAAAAGCAGTGCAGGCGTTGCAAGAGCGCGGCGTCGAGTTGCGCGGTTGCGAGCGTTCCCGCGCATTGGTCGATGGCATGCGTCCTGCAACCGACGACGACTACGCAGCCGAATTCCTCGATCTTATCCTTGCCGTGCGCGTGGTCGATGACCTCGGCATGGCCATCGGCCACATCCAGCGTTTCGGCTCCGATCACACCGAAGTGATTGCCACGCGTGACGACCAGGCTGCGAGACGCTTCATGCAAGCCATCCGCTCGGCAGTCGTGATGGTCAATGCTTCTTCGCGCTTTTCCGACGGCGGTGAACTTGGCCTAGGCGCCGAAATCGGCATTTCCACCACGCGCCTGCATGCGTATGGACCGATGGGCGCGGAAGCGCTGACTGTCGAGCGCTTTATCGTACGCGGCGACGGGCAAGTGCGTCATCCGCAAAGCCGGCTTTAATCAATAGGGGAAGTCATAGGAAGCGAATTGACCGAGGCGGATATTGTCCGTCCGGTGCAGGAGCAATTGGCCGCGTATAACGCCAAAGTCATCGACCGTTTCATGCAATGGTGGGCGGACGATTGTCAGTACTACGCGTTTCCCTCGGAACTACTAGCAGATGGTGCGGCTCAAATTCGTGAGCGTCATGTTGAGCGGTTCAAAGAACCGGATCTGCATGGGCAACTGGTTCATCGCTCGGTAGCAGGCAATCTGGTTGTCGACCAGGAAGTGGTTGCAAGAAATTTTCCGGAAGGGTTGGGCGAAGTCGACGTCATTGCCATCTATGAAATCGAAGCGGGTAAGATTGCCAAGGCGTGGTTCAAGATAGGGCCACGCCGAATCGCGTCTTCGTAGGTTGGGGTGAAAACCCCAACGTTGCCATGTCTCTCAGTATCGCTATGTTGGGGTTTGCACCCCCCCAGCCTACGACGTCTGCTCTTTCCAACGTCTCACCGCCTGCGCAAACGCCAAACAATCCACAAACCGGTTATACAGCGGCACCGGCGAGATGCGGATCACATCGGGCTCGCGCCAATCGCCGATGATGCCGTGCTCGATCAGATACTCGAACAACGCGCGACCTTGCGTGCGACCACCTAAAACGCGGATGGATAGCTGCGCGCCGCGGCGTTCTGATTCCTTCGGCGTGACGACTTCCAGCACATTGGGTAGTTGCGTTTGCACCAGCCATTCCAGATAGCCAGTGACTTGCAGTGATTTCTCGCGCAGGCGTTGCATGCCTGCGCGATGGAAGAGATCTAGTGAAACGCGCAGTGGTGCGAGGGAAAGGATCGGCGGATTGGATAATTGCCAGCCATCAGCACCGGGCGTGGGAACGAATTCCGGACCCATCTGGAAACGGGTGGATTTATCGTGGCCCCACCAACCGGCAAAGCGAGGCAGCGTGGCGCGAGCGTGGCGTGCATGCACGAATGCGCCGCCCACCGCGCCGGGGCCGCTGTTGAGATATTTGTAGCTGCACCAGATGGCGAAGTCGGCGCCGCTGTCGTGCAATTGCAAAGGCAGATTGCCGACGGCGTGGGCTAGATCGAAGCCCACTTGGCAACCTTGCTTATGTGCGAGATCGGTAATCGCCTTCAAGTCGAAGGCCTGCCCGGTGCGGTATTGCACGCCCGGCAGCAAAACCAGCGCGATACGCGAGCCATGTTCGGCGAGCGCGCGCTCGATGGCGCCCATCGAGATGGTGCCGTTGGGCTCGTCGCCTTCCAGTTCGATCAGCGACAGGTTAGGGCTGAAGCCGTGATAACGGATCTGCGATTCCACCGCATAGCGATCGGTAGGAAAGGCACCGGCTTCGATCAAGATGGCATGGCGATCCGGCGTGGGGCGGTAAAAGCTCACCATCATCAGATGCAGATTTACGCCCAGTGTGTTCATGGCCACAACTTCGTCGGGCTGTGCACCAATGAGTTCGGCGAGATGGTCGCGCACGAATTCGTGGTAATTCAGCCACGGCAGACGGCCTTTGAAATGGCCTTCCACACCCAGCTCACCCCAATAGTCGATCTCTGCGTTGACCGCTTCACGTACACCGCGCGGTTGCAGACCCAGCGAATTACCGCAGAAGTAATGGCTGTCGCCACCTTCGTGCGGAGGAATCAGAAACTCGTTGCGAAAGTCGCGCAGCGGGTCGGCGGCGTCATGGGCCCGGGCCCATTCAAGGGTGGCTTCGTAGGGGGTGGACATCGAGGCATCCCAGCTTGGTTTGTACGTTTGGTTTTACATTTCGTGATGCTCACCTTTTCCGGCCGTCATTCCCGCGAAAGCGGGAATCCATTTTTCACGTGCTACCTAAGAGCAACATGGATTTCCGCTTTCGCGGAAATGACGGCGGCGTAAGGTGGAGCATTCCAACAGCATGCAGATACTTGTGCGTTAGCTCAGCTATTCAACGCGGCAGCAATATCATTGCAGCCCTTGTCGAAGGTCGCAGCCCACGCTTGCCCAGCCTGGCTTGCCGAAGGGCGCGCGCAGCGCAGTTGAATGCCGTGGCCATTGCGGAACCAGTAGCGCTCGACATAGGTGTACTGCGTGCCGCTTTCATTGGCGGTATAGATGAAGCTGTTCTGATCGCCTGCGGGACGATTGCCCTGCTGAAAATCCTTCAAGTTTTTGGCTTTGCTCATCGCAGCGGTAACGTAGTCATTGAACGCCTGCATATCGGTAACTTGCTTCACCGTAACGCTGATGCGCGCCAGCGTGCTGCTTGCGCTGGGCGAAGGGTCGGGCACCTGGAATACGCGCACTTCCGGATCGCCGTCTACCTGCATGATGCCGACCCAATTGGAGGGTGTGCTGAAGTGCACGCTGCCGGATGCCATGGAGACATCGTCGGCATGGGCCACGGTGATGCTGGCCAATGCCAGGAAAGCGGTCGCCATGTAGCGCCTGAAAATCATTAGTGTTCCTCGGGATAAGTGTTTTGAACGAAGCGGCGTTGTGGCAACCCCAGCCATTCCAGTGCGGTGCCGTGAAACAGGCGGGCGCGGGTCGGTTCGTCCAAGTGCAGCGACTCGATACCGCTGCCCGGCTCCTGCTCCCCCAACGGAAAAGGATAGTCGGTACCGAGCATCACGCGGTCGACGCCGGTCACATCCAAGAGATAGCGCAGCGCCGCAGGGTCGTGCACGCAAGAGTCGAAATACAGGCGCTTGAGGTATTCGCGCGGATTGCGTGGATTGTCGGTGGCGACCAGATCCGGCCGCATGCGAAAGCCGTGCTCGATGCGGCCGATGGTCCAGGGGAAGCTGCCGCCGCCGTGCGCGAGCATCACACGCAGTTTAGGCAGCCGTTCCAGCACACCACCGAAGGCCAAGCAGCACGCGGCGCGCGATTGTTCGGCGGGCATGCCAACGAGCCATGGCATCCAGTACTTGGGCATGGTGGCGGCGCCCATCATGTCCCAGGGGTGCACCATGATGGCTGCGCCCAGGTCGGCGGCGGCTTCGAAGAAGGGAAACAGCTCCGGCGCGTCCAGGTTCCAGTCGTTGCAATGCGAGCCGATCTGCACACCGCACAGGCCGAGTTCGTCAATGCACCGCTCCAGTTCGCGAATGGCCAGTTCCGGCGCTTGGAGCGGCACGGTGCCGATACCTGCGTAGTGCTTTGGATGATCCTGGCAGACACCGGCCATGTGGTCGTTCAGATGCCGGTGCAGGTCCAATGCCTGGTAACCCGGCGCCCAGTAGGAGAACAGCACCGGTACGGTGGAAATCACCTGCACACCGACGCCGAAGCGGGCGTAGTCGTTGATGCGGTGTTGCGGATCGAAGGACGATTCCCAGACTTCGCGGAAGAACTTGCC
Source organism: Dyella acidisoli (assembly GCF_030160295.1). Lineage (GTDB taxonomy): Bacteria > Pseudomonadota > Gammaproteobacteria > Xanthomonadales > Rhodanobacteraceae > Dyella_B > Dyella_B acidisoli. Next base: position 221,469 of record NZ_BSOB01000046.1, on the reverse strand, counting down.
GTCTTTGTAGATACGATGCCGCCCGTCGCTATGAATCATCACCGGGAAAGCATCGTTGCCGTATTTGACGGCGAGATTAGGCCAGTCACGCGGGAGGATGTGGGCGTGGGTGTCTATTTTCAGCATGGGCCAAGTGTAGCGCTTGCGTGGGGCAGGAATCGTCAATCGTAGAGGCAGGTTGCGGTACACCTGCAGGCGGCTGCTTCTGATCCGATTCGGGATTACCGATTGACAGCGCCTGGGTGGCGCTGTGCCGCTGCTGCCTCCTGCGGCCCGCGCCCCACTACGTGGGCCAGCGTATTGATGTTGTCGACCAGCCGGTCGCTGATGCGCACCAGTTGTTCAGCGCGTGGGCGATCGTCCGCCATGGCCAATAGTGTGGAAAGACTGCGCTGCAACTGGCGCAGCTCGGGCGCCGGCGACGGCACCTGGTTGTTGCGCAATGCAACAGCCTGGTTATGCAGATGGGTTGCCGCCCGTTCCAAAAAGTTGGTGACTTCCACTTGCTCTGGCAAGCTGTCGCAATCGTGCAGCAGGGCCTCTAGCGTCATCGTTGTGCGTGCGAGCCGATTGCCATTGAGGAATAGCACGTTGGCCAGCTCCAGCAGATTCAGTGGCGTGGCAGGTTCGGATTGCATGCGATCGATCGACGCCTGCGCATTGGTGCGTGCAGTGCGGGCGGCGGTACGCGTTTCGCGATGAGCATGACGTTGCTCGGGACGCCCCAGCGCGCGCAGATAATCCGCATACGCATCCAGCATATCCGCCAGCGCAGAGCGTGCACGTCTGCGCTCCCAGGTCGGCCAGATCACATAGGCGAGCAAGGCCATGCCGCTGCCCAGTGCGGTGTTGAGCACGCGATCCATCACGGCCGTACCGGAATTTACGCCTTCGAATGAAAGCAGGATCACCACCGTGCCGGTCAGCGCTGCGACCGCAACACCGTAATGCGCCGTAGCGAGGTAACGGAACGCCATGCACAGCACCGCCATCAGCGCCAAGTGCGCCCATGGATCGTGCGGCGTGATGTGCAGCAAGGCAGTGGTCAACACCAGGCCAAGAATGGTGCCGACCACGCGCAGCAAGCCGAAGTTGAAGGTGGCGCCAAAATCCGGTCGCAGCACAATGGCGGCCGTCATCGGCAACCAGTAGCCATGCGGCAGTTGCCAGACGCGTGAAACAAGCAACGCGATGCTCAGGCACACCGCGCAACGCATCGCATGTCGGAACGCTACCGAATGCGTGGTGAGATTCGCGCGCAGCATGGATAGCGGTGCGCGACCGCGCAAGGCGCCAGGCAGGCGTGTTTCGGCGGCTTCCGCGCGCTCCTCGCCGCGTGAACCGGCCCAGTTTGCGTTGCGTACTGCTGCCGCGAGCTGCCCAGAAAGGGCGTGGATGTGTGCAGCAACGCTATCGCTGCGGGTGTGGTTGTCCAGCAGCGCGCGTTCGCTCGCTTGTAGAGTCTGCAAGGCGCGCGCGGCTTGTTCCGGTGAATCGCCACTATCCAGCGCATCGGCGATGGCCGTGAGCACGCGCGCGGCATCTGCACGGAACATTGCGATGACGCTTGCGGCACCATGCAGTTCTGCCATGGCCACCAATTCAAGGCGCAGACGCTCAGCCAATTCCAACAACACGGCGAAGGCTTCCATCGCACGACCACCTGCGTGATGACGGCCCAGCAGCGTTTGCTGCAGCGTGGTCATGGCTTCGGTGAGCGCGGGTACGTCTTCCTGGTTCTGCCGGTTTTCCCTGGCCAACGAAGCCAGGCCGCGATAAACCGTGGCCAATGCATGTCGTTCGGGGCCGTAGCGCTGCAGTGGCCATGCCGCGACGGAGAACAACGCCAGTAAAAGGCCGCCCGCGAAAATCAGTGCCGCGCCGATCAATGCTTGATCCAGCGTGGTCGGCGTCGCCGCCGTAATCACCAGCAGGATCATGCTGGTCATGCCCACGCGTGCGATGTCCACACCGAACACCACCAACAAGCCGCCGAAGAAACCGAATGCGGCCATTGCCAACAGAATCAGCGGCAGATTGGCGCCGATCAGAAAGCCGCAAAGCGAAGCCAGTCCTGCGGCGAGCGAAGCCAGCAACAATTGCCGGATGCGTTGGCGATAAGGGCCAGGCTGGTCGGAAAACATGGTGTCGAGCGCGCCGGCGCCAATGGCCAGGCCTGCTTGTTCATGCCCGGTGAGCATGCCCACCGCTAATGGCAACACCACGGCGGCGGTATTGCGGATGACCACCCACGCTGGCACGTCCGGCCGCTTGGTCGCAGTCAGGCTTTGCAGCACGCTGGCGCGTAGCGAGTAGGCTCGAGTCGACATGGCGGGGAACGGTGCCGGAATGCAGAAGATTCTGCCTTACCGCCGTGGCCGTGTCGCCTGCTCGATATACAAAAAAACGGCGCCGAGAAGGGCGCCGTTCGGTGAAGGTTCAAAGCCGCAGCCGTTGCGCTGCGATCAGAACGTCTTTTCGGACCCGCGTCCGGCGAATTCGCCGGTGAGCGTGTTGACCCACACTTTCTCGTCGGTGGTGATGTATTCCGGCACCTGGATTTCGATGCCGGTGTTGAGCTTGGCGGGCTTGGTACGCTTGGTGGCGCTGGCGCCTTTCAGTTCCGGCGCGGTGTCCACTACGGTGAGCAGCACGCTGGTCGGCACCTGCAGGCCTACCGGCGCATCATCGATCACCTGCACGTAATAGCCTTCCACACTTTCAACGATGTAGCCGGCGTTGTCGCCGATCAGTTCCGGGCCTAGCGTGTACTGCGTGTAATCCTCGTTGTCCATGAACACGTAAGCGTCGCCGTCCATGTACGAGAAATTGGCGGCGCGACGCACCAGATCCATTTCTTTCAGATCGTCGTCGGCGCGCAGGCTGAGGTCGAACTTGCGTCCGCCCGGGATCGAATACAGCGTGAAGCGGAACGTGACGTTGCCGCCACGCGCAGTGGGCGAACTGCGTTCGATATCGCGCACCTGGTAAACGGTGCCTTCGTGTTCGACCACGTTGCCTTTCTTGACGTCGGAAGCTTTCATGGGAAGTGTCGGTAGTTGGAAATAAAAGGGTCGCTATTACTTCGGCTGCAGTCGTACCGCGCCGTCCAGACGAATCGTTTCGCCATTGATGTAGCGATTGCCGAGGATGAACGCCACGGTCGTGGCAAATTCCTCCGGCTTGCCCAGGCGCGAAGGGAAGGGGATCGACGCCGAAAGCGATTCCTGCACCTGCGGCGGCATGTTGTCCACCATCGGCGTCCAGAAGATACCCGGCGCGATGGTTGCCACGCGGATGCCGAAGCGCGACAACTCGCGCGCCATCGGCAAGGTCATGGCCACCACGCCACCTTTCGAAGCGGAATAGGCGGCTTGGCCGATCTGGCCTTCGTAGGCAGCCACGCTGGCGGTGTTGATGATCACGCCGCGTTCGCCGTCCTCGCCTGCATCGTTGTTCTGCATGAGCGCTGCGCCCGCCTTGGCGACGTTGAAGCTGCCCACCAGGTTCACCATCACGGTGGTGGCGAACGTGCTCAGTGCCATCGGGCCTTCTTTGCCGAGCACGCGGCCGGCGCCAAGAATGCCCGCGCAATTGATGACCACATTCAAGCCGCCCAACGCATCACGGGCGGCCGCCACATTTGCGGCCACGCCTTCTTCCGATGTGACGTCGGTGCGGAAGAACTGACAGCCCAGCGCCTTGGCTGCTTCTTGGCCCTTCTCCTCGTTCACATCGAACAGGGCAACGCGCCCACCATGGGCAGCTAGATGTTGCGCCACGGCATGGCCGAGGCCGGAAGCACCGCCGGTCACGATGGCTTTGACTTGATTGAGTTGCATGGGGAGTGTCCCGGAAAGCTAAAACGGTAATGGTAACCCACCGGCCCCCGTTGGTTGGGCGGCTAACCCAAACATCCCTATGCCCATGACAACGGTGGGGTTGCACTTCAACCTACGAGTTAAGCAAGTGTCGCAACGCTTCTGAACCCGCGATCGATGCGAACGCCTGCACTGCCTCCGGTGGATTTGCGGCAGGCTGCAGCTCCTTCTGCCAAACACCTACATCCCACCACAGCCCAAGCTTGTAACCGGCCTTGCGCCAAACACCTGCCGGTGTAAAGCCCATCGCCTCATGCAAGGCCACGCTGACTTCGCCCGGCATGGTGATCACACCCACCGCCTGATTGATGCCTTGCAGGCGCATGACATCGAGCAGCACGCTGTAGAGTTTGCGTGCGATACCGCGCCGTCTCGCGTTTTCATGCACGTAAATCGAGGTTTCGGCAATCCAGTCGTACGCCGCGCGCTCACGAAAGCGTGTGGCATACCCATAAGCAAGCACTTCACCTTGTTCTTCCCACACTAGCCATGGGTAATGCTGCAGGCGGGTGAGAATGCGTTGACGCATTGCATCCGCACCCGGCAATTCGGTTTCGAAGGTGATGGCGGTGTCGATGACAGCGGGTGCATAAATCGCGTGGACGGCTTCGGCGTCCTCGGCGTGGGCGATACGGATCATTTCATGTATTTCCAGTTGCGGTGCTTGCCTTCGGCCAGCCATTCCAGTGCTGTGGCCATACGTTTTTGGCGCGTGGCGTCAGTCTTGGCTTCGGTAAGCCATTCCACGTATTCGCGTTGCGCGCTGGGGCTGAAGGCCTCGTACGTTTTGCGTGCGGCAGTGTGCTTTTTCAGCAGCGCAGCGAAATCGTCGGGTAGTTTTAGCGGTGGTTTGCGCTTGGGTACAGCGCGTTGCCTTGTTACACCCGCTTCCCGCAGTGCGATGGATTTGCGCACGTAAGCGATCAGTTCCTTTTTGCTCGGCAGCTCTTTTACAGATGTGAGTTTGCCGAACTGGCCCATGCCTTCCTTGTCAGTCTCGCCCACCACATCCTTGCCGTGCCAGAAGTGAAAGCTGCAGTGCTGCTTGAACGCAGCCATGGAACACATCAACTTGCCCTGGTACAAGAAGTGCGGGCAACTCCATTTGATGCTTTCTTCCACCTCGGGGCATGCGGCGTGCACTACGTCGCGCAGATGTTCCAGGATGGGTTTTGCGAAATCGGCCGCGCTGGCGATGTAGGCATCGATGCGTGGATCGCGGCTGGCCATGGCGTGCCCTATAGATCGCGAATAAAGAAACGGTCGCAACCGAAATGCCCCGTGCCGCCCATCGGCTCGCACAAGGCCTTGAATCCATTCTTCTGGTACAGCACCTGCGCGGCATCCATGCCGGTCAGCGTTTCGATGTAGCAGCGCTTGAAGCCAAAACTACGCGCAGTGTCCAGGCAACGATGCATCATGGCGGCACCCGCGCCGATGCCGCGTGCTTCGGGCAGAAAGTACATCTTGCGCAGCTCGCAGACGTCATCCTCGCCGGCATCCAGCGGAGCGACACCGCCACCGCCTACAACGACACCGTCACGTTCCACGACGAAGTACGCACTACGCGGCCGTGCATAGGACGCATGCATGTCATTCACTTCGGGGTCGTGGATGGCGAAGCCGGGGCCATCGGCACCGAATTCGGGCATGACGGTGCGGATGATGGTGGCGACTGCGGCGCTGTCGCGAGGTTCGATCGGGCGGATGAAAAAGTTGGGCATAGTGCGAGCTTACCAATCCCTCTTTCTGTGGGGGAGGGATTGGAGTGGCGCTACCGGGGTTTGTTCCCTAGAGCCTCAATCAAAGCGTACCGTCGTCCCGGCGAAGGCCGGGACCTAGCGACTTTGCTTTTTCCGCAAAAGACGCTGGGTGATTCGCTTCGCTCACCCCTTTGGGGCCGTCCTTCGGACGTTCTTCGCGCTTCGCGCTACGTCCGGCCTTCGCCGGGACGACGGATCTTAGGTTCTTTCGTTACTGCGTAGAAGACAGCATCATGCAGCCGTCGTACGCGCCTTCGTCACCCGGCTCGCCGTGGGCTTGTTGAGCTGCGCGGAAAGCCATGCGCCAGTGGCGACGAGCATGTCCAGATTGATGCCTGTCTGCAGACCCATGCCGTGCAGCATGTACACCACGTCTTCGCTGGCGACGTTGCCGCTGGCACCTTTTGCGTAAGGGCAACCGCCGGTGCCGGAGACGGCGCTGTCGACCACGCGCACGCCTTCTTCCAGGCAGGCGAGGATGTTGGCCAGCGCCTGGCCATAAGTGTCATGGAAGTGCACGGCCAGCGCGCGCATCGGAATTTCCTGCGCCACGGCATGCAGCATCGCACGCGCCTTGGCCGGTGTGCCGACGCCGATGGTGTCGGCTACTGAGATTTCATAACAGCCCATCTCATACAGCCGCTTGGCAACGCTGACTACGTCCTCTATCGGTACCTCGCCCTGGTAGGGGCAACCCAAGGCGGTAGACACGTAACCGCGTACTTTCACGCCTTCGGCTTTGGCTTCCTCCAGCACCGGTTCGAAGCGTTGCAGCGATTCCTGGATGGACGCATTGATGTTGGCGCGATTGAACGCTTCCGATGCGGCGGTGAACACCGACACTTCGGTGGCGCCGGCTTCGCGCGCGATTCGATAGCCTTGCTCGTTCGGAACCAGCACCGGATAGGTCACGCCCGGCACTTTGCGGATGTGGCGGAACACTTCCGTTGCGTCGGCAAGCTGAGGCACCCAGCGCGCACTGACGAAGCTGGTGGTCTCGATGGTCTTGAGCCCTGTGGCGGAAAGCCGGTCGATCAGCGCGATCTTGATGTCGGGCGGCAGCAGGGTCTTTTCGTTCTGCAAGCCATCGCGAGGGCTGACTTCGACGATGCGCACTTGAGAGTCTGTATTCATACGAAGCTCCTGCATCCCTCACGCTGATTACGATGCGAAACGAACGAGTACGGCATCGGCTTCTACAAACTCGCCTTGCGTTGCACTCACACTTTCAATAGTGCCGGCGCGCGGCGCCTTCAAGGCCAATTCCATCTTCATGGCTTCCATGACCAGCAATTCTTGCCCTTCTTCGACGGTATCGCCCACGCAGGCTTTCACCAAGACGACGCGGCCAGGCATCGGCGCGACGATCTGGTTGCCGCCGCCGCCTTCTTTCGACTGCCACGCAAAAGCGGCGGTGCGCGTAAAGGCATGGCGCTGGCCGTTCGCATCATGCAAGGCAATGCGTTCCTGATCGGCGTGCATGGCAAGGCGAATGCCCCTGCCATCGAAGCGTGCGCTGAGCGCGTCGTTCTGAAGGCGTGCACCATGGACCTCGCACTGTGCCGAACCGTGCAGCAATTGGTAATCCCCGTCGTGGCCATGCGCTTCGACTTCATAGCGCTGCTCGCGCAAGCTGAGTGCGACGATGCGCTTGCCGGCATGCCCGATGCGCCACGCGTCGGCGCGCGACCAGGGTGAATAAGGATCCCTGCTGCGCGCCGCACCGGCGACCACCGCACGTTCGTCGTGAAGCAGTGCAGCAGTGGCGGCAGCGAACAGGACATGGTCAGAGGGTGACGCATCACCAGTTAGAAATTCATCAAGATGACGATCCAGATAGCCGGTGTCGATGCGACCTTCGATGACCACCGGATGACGCGCCAGGCGCTCGAGAAAAGCGACGTTCGATTTCGGCCCGACGATCTCGCATTCCGCCAACGCCTCGCGCAAACGCTGCAAGGCCTGCGTGCGATCGGCGTCATGCACGATCAGCTTGGCGATCATCGGATCATAAAAAATTGTTACGGTGTCGCCTTCGATGACACCGCCATCCAGCCGCACATGGCGCGACGGTGTTGGCAAACGCAACACACGCAACTTGCCCGAGCCGGGCAGGAAGTTCTGATCCGGATCTTCGGCGTACAGGCGTACCTCGATCGCATGTCCATGCGCCTGGATGTCGTCCTGCCGCAACGGCAACGGTTCGCCGGCAGCTACGCGCAATTGCCATTCAACCAGGTCGAGCCCCAGCGTTTCTTCGGTAACCGGGTGTTCCACCTGCAGACGCGTGTTCATCTCCATGAAATAGAACGTGCCATCTTGGCCGACGATGAATTCCACCGTGCCGGCGCCCACGTAGTTCACCGCTTTAGCTGCGGCGACCGCGGCTTCGCCCATCGCCGTGCGGCGCTCGGCGTTGAGGAACGGAGAGGGTGTTTCTTCCAGCACTTTTTGATAACGGCGTTGGGCGGAGCACTCGCGTTCGTTCAAATGGATGACGTTGCCGTGCGTATCACCGAACACCTGGAATTCGATGTGGCGCGGATGGTCCACGTAGCGCTCCAGGATCACGCGCGTATCGCCGAATGAGCTGGCCGCTTCGCGTTGTGCGGAAGCCAGCGCATCGGTGAATTCTTTTTCCGTGCGCACGATGCGCATGCCCTTGCCGCCGCCGCCTGCGGCAGCCTTGATCATCAGCGGGAAGCCAGTCTTGCGCGCGTGTTCGGCGAGAACCTCGGTGTCCTGGTTGTCGCCGTGATAGCCCGGCACCAGCGGCACGCTGTGTTGCTCCATCAACGCTTTGGCGGCTGCCTTGGAACCCATCGCATCAATGCTTTCCGGGCGCGGACCGATGAACGCTACGCCGGCTTCGGTGCACGCACGTGCGAAGGCGGTGTTCTCGGAAAGAAAACCGTAACCGGGATGGATCGCCTGCGCGCCGGTTTTCTTTGCGACGTCCAGAATGGCATCGCCGCGCAAGTACGATTCGGCGGGACGCGGTCCGCCGATCGGCCACGCTTCGTCGGCCAGCCGCACGTGCTGCGCATCCTTGTCCGCTTCTGAATACACCGCGATGGTGTGGATACCCAGCCGGCGGCAGGTGCGGATCACGCGGCAGGCGATCTCGCCGCGGTTGGCAATCAGTACGCGCTCGAACATGCGGGTTCCTTACCTGCTCGCAGAAGCTGCAAAGCCCATAAAGCTAGCAGAATTGCAGGGTTTCGCCGATGCGCGGTGCAGCAAGAGTGAGCTATTCGCCTTCCCAATAATCGGCGGTATCACCCTGCCGCATCACGATACGAATCATTTGCGGCTTGCCTTCCGCATCCGGTCCGAACTCGCCCAAGATGCCGTATTTGTTGGAATCAGGGTATTCGCAAATCTCCGGCGAAAGCTTGCTGCTTACTGCGAGATAACGCATTTCAACCGATCCAGTATTGATGATCTGGTGCGCGCTTTCCGGGCCACCAGGCGGACACGCAACGAAGTCGCCCTGGCGGATCGGGTAGCGTTCCGCGCCAACGCGTATTTCGCCTTCACCTTCCAGGATGAAAAACATTTCTTCGTTTACGCGATGGTTGTGCAGCGGAAACGCGCGCTTGCCGGGCGGCACTGCGGTGATGTTGTAGCCAAGCTTCTCCGCGCCTAGCTGTATGGAAACGCGGCCCATACGAGCATCAAAGCGTTGCGCAGCATCGCCGGTGGCGGCGAAGCCGGGCGGGCGGGGTTGCAGTTCGATATCGGCGATGTTGACGATGCGTTTCATGGCGAGCCTCAGTCGTAATTGACGAGCGGAATGCAGACGCTAGCAGGGGCTTGCTGCCAGCGTGGTGTCAGCCTTAGAGCCTTTTTAATATCTCAGCGTGGTTTGCATAGTCACTGAGTAGTCGTCAGGTGGTCGCGCGTGGCGCAGCGCCAGACTGCTGGTCTGGTCAAGCGGCGCACGGCCGCATGGCGGCTACTCAGTGACTATGCAAGCCGTGGGGAGGTATTAAACAGGCTCTTACTGTGTCCAGGTTGGTGCGCGCTTATCAAGGAAGGCTGCCAAACCTTCTTGGCCCTCCGGCGATACGCGCAGCCGTGCGATCAGTGCGGCGTTTTCGTGGTCGATGCGCTCGGCCGCTGCTTCGGTCAGCCCGTGCATGCCAAAGGCCAGTTGCTTGGCTTCGTGCTGGGCCACAGGGCCGGCCTTGGCGAGTTGCTTGAGCACCGTGTGCACGGTGTCATCCAGATATTCGGCGGAAACCACTTCGTGCAGCAGGCCGATGCGCTCGGCGGTGTCCGCTTCGAAAATTTCGCCGGTAAGAAACAGTCGACGTGCCTGCCGCACACCGATCGCGGCGATCACATACGGCGAGATCACCGCCGGCACCAGGCCCAGCTTCACTTCCGTAAGTCCGAACTTTGCGGTGTCCACGCCGATGGCGATATCGCAGCAAGCAATCAACCCCACCCCACCGCCGTAAGCGGCGCCGTTCACGCGGGCCACGGTGGGTTTGGGCAGGAACTGCAACGTGCGCATCAAAGCGGCCAGGCGCAGCGAGTCTTCGCGATTTTCCGCTTCGCTGGCCTTGGCCATGCCGCGCATCCAGTTGAGGTCCGCGCCAGCGGAAAAACTGGCGCCTACGCCGGTCAGTACCACTGCGCGCACGGCGGGATCGCCGCCGGCGTCCCGCAGGGCGGCAGTAAGTTCGGCGATCAGCCGGTTATCGAAGGCGTTGTGCACTTCCGGGCGGTTCAGACGGAGTTCGCGGATGCCGGCGTGGTCGGCGATCTGGATGGAGGTGGGCATGGGGCCGTCCGTGCGAGGGGGAATTTCCCAAAGCGTAGAGCAAGCCCCTCTCCCGTCGGGAGGGGGGAGCCCCTGTACTGAATGCGAAAAGAGGATACAATGCGAACCATTCTTATTTAGAAGCATAACAACGTGCGCCTGTCCGACTTGCCGAAAGGTGCCTACGCCGTGGTTGAACGAGTCGAAGATGCCCATGCCGATGACCTGATTGCGCAACGTCTGCGCGATCTGGGTTTTGTCGCCGGCGAACAGGTGCGGCTGGTGGCGTGCGGCCCGGTGGGGGCGGATCCGTTGTTGATCCAGATTGGCTCGACGCGTTTCGCGCTGCGCCGTGCTGAGGCCGCTCGAGTCACAGTGCAGGAGGTTGCATGAGCGCGGGCAGTTTGCGTATCGCACTGGTCGGCAATCCCAACTGCGGCAAGACGGCGCTGTTCAATCAGCTCACGGGTGGTCGCCAAAAGGTCGCCAATTACGCTGGCGTCACGGTAGAGCGCAAGGAAGGGCGATTCAGCGCGCCGTCCGGTCGCGTGATGCAGATCCTGGATCTGCCTGGTACGTACAGTTTCGACGCCGCCAGCCCTGATGAGCAGATCACCCGCGATGTATTGGAAGGCAATTACCCCGGTGAAGCGGCGCCTGACCTGATCATCTGTGTTGCCGACGCCACCAATTTGCGTCTGCACCTGCGTTTCGTGCTGGAAGTGAAGCGTCTTGGCCGCCCGGTGGTGCTGGCTTTGAACATGATGGATGCGGCGCGTCATCGCGGCGTCACCATCGACGTACCGGAACTGCAGCGCCGTCTTGGCATTCCCGTGGTGGAAACCATTGCGGTGAAGCGTGGTGGCACGCGCGCGCTGGTTGAACGCGTGGATGGTGATTTGCCGGATGCGCCGCCTGCGTTACCGGACGATCCGGCCAGTCGTGCCAATCTGCACGACGAGGTGCGCGAGCTGATGGCGGCTACAGTAACGATGCCGCGCGCGACGGCGGTGATCGATGATGTGCTGGATCGTTGGGCGCTGCATCCGGTTTTTGGCGTGCTCACGCTTGCCGTGGTGATGTTTCTGGTGTTCCAGGCGGTGTATGCATCCGGCAAGCCGATGAGCGATCTGATTGGTCGCGGCTTCACGTGGCTGGGTGAACATACTGCCGCCGTGTTGCCGCCTGGGCCGCTGCACGACTTGGTAGTGAGCGGCATATTCGGCGGTCTTGGCACCGTGCTTGGCTTTTTGCCGGTCATCCTCGTGCTGTTCTTTTTCATCCTCATGCTGGAGGAGTCGGGCTATCTGCCGCGCGCAGCGTTCCTGCTCGATCGCTTGATGGTGTCGGTGGGTTTGACCGGACGTTCGTTCATTCCTCTGCTGTCGAGCTTTGCATGCGCCATCCCCGGCATCATGGGCACGCGCAGCATCACCGACCCGCGTGATCGCCTGGCGACCATTCTGGTTGCGCCGCTGATGACGTGCTCGGCGCGCCTGCCGGTGTATGCGCTGCTGATCGGTGCATTCATTCCCGAGCGGCGCGTGTTCGGCCTATTCAATCTGCAAGGCGTCGTGCTGTTTGCGCTCTATGTGGCGGGCATCACGGGTGCGATGGCGGTGGGCTGGGTGATCAAGCGCATTCGTCGCGATAAAAGCGAGCACGCTTTGTTGATGGAGCTGCCTTCGTATCGTCTGCCGCGAGCGCGCGACATCGGTATCGGCTTGTGGGAACGCGGCGCCATCTTCCTCAAGCGTTTGACCGGCGTGATCCTGGCGCTGACGGTGCTGATGTGGTTTATCTCCACCTTCCCGGCGCCACCGGAGGGTGCAACGGGGCCGGCGATCAACTACAGCTTCGCTGGTCATCTGGGCCGTTTCCTGCAGCACATCTTTGCCCCACTGGGTTTCAACTGGCAGATCAGCCTGTCGTTGATTCCTGCTTTCGCTGCACGCGAAACGGCTGTAGCCACGCTGGCGACGGTCTACGCCGTGAGTGGTGATGCTCAAAATGGCGGCCTTGCGCATGCGCTTACCGGTAACTTCTCGCTGGCGTCGGCGCTGTCGCTACTGGTGTGGTTTGCGTTTGCGCCGCAGTGCATGTCCACGTTGGCGGTGATTCGCCGCGAAACCAATTCGTGGCGCAATGTGGCGATTTCGTTCGGTTACATGTTTGCCGTGGCATACGCGGCATCGTTCATCACCTATCAGGTGGCGAGGTTGTTCGTGTGAACGCGAGTCTGCTGATTCAGTACGTGGTGATTGGCTTGGCGGTAGTGGCCAGTGCGGTGTATGCCTTTCACAAGATGGCACCACAGCTCACCAATCGCTGGCTGGCGGCAGCGTCGATCCGATACAGCCAGCCGGAACATGCCGCCTGGGTGCGTGCTTTGGGGCGGCGCCTGCAGCCGAAGCAGGCTACCGGCAATTGCAGCGATGGATGCAGTACGTGCGGGGCATGTGGACCGAAACCACCTGTGAGTGCGCGTGGCGAAGCCAGGCCACTGGAATTTCGGCCGCGGCAGCACTGAATGGATTGCCCCTCGCCCCATCGGGGAGAGGGATAGGGTGAGGGGACAATCTCTCATCAAATCAAACGTACAGCCGAATGCTCCATGGCTGTTATTTCGCCTTCTGCGGAATGGATGGCCATGGAGGTATCACTAGGAAAGCACGCAGCGATCAGTACGGATTGCCACCCGAATAATCGTTGTTGATCGTGCTGCTAAGCTGGCCCATCACGTTCGAATCGGTCGTGGTCAAGCCAAGCTCGCGATTCTTGTTCAACGAGTAATACGAGAAGTTCTCCGAGCCGACGAACGCCACAGCATTCGATGTGCCGTAATCGGCAACGATCGCCTTCGCGTGGATATACAGCGAGGTGTTGTCGTTCGGATAGGTGGCGATATTCGCGCCGGCCGACTTTAGTGCATCGAGGTTGTTGTAGTAGCTGCTGTTATCGGTCATCACGATCGTCACGTTCACGCCGTTGGACGCCGCGTTTTTCAGTGCGCTAACGATGCCGCTATCGCTCATTTCTTCGTTTTCCACCAACAGGCTGGTGGTGGCGTTGTTGATGATATTGAGCAGCGAGCTGCGCGAGTTGGTCGGGCTCCACACCAGGTCGTCACCATTCGAGGGCGTCACCGAAGTGTGAGCGAAGTCCTTGTTGAACGTGGCCTCGATCGCGCCGATATCGGTGGCATCGTTTTCAATGACGGCATAGTCGCGGCTGGTGCTGTAGTAGCGGCTGGTCAGGTTCAGCGACATGATGGCCACTTGCGCGTTCGACTTGCCGTAGTCGATCACGATGCTTTTCTGATGCGTGGCCGAGTAGGTGGTCCAGGCCCACTTCACGCTTACGCCGCAGCTGTTGAGCTGGTTGTAGGCCGACGTGTTGTTGCTCTTTTCAAGGTTGATGTCGAGGATGACACGCACCTTGATACCTTTGCCGGCCGCCGTGCACAGCAGATTCTGCGCGGTGGTGTCTTGCAGTTCGTACATCGTCATGTCGATCGTCGACTGAGCGGACGAGATCAAATTGTAGATCGAGTTGAGCCCCTGGTCGGGTTCGATCACCAGCGTCTGCGTGCCCTGCGCAAAGGCGGGCAGCGCAATGCCGAAAGCACAAGCAGCCGCCAGCGCGGCTTTCGTGAAGCTGGAACGTACAAAACAGCTTTTCATGACTTGATCCTTATGTCGAGTTAGGTTGACGCACTCCGTGCGCTAATCCATTGCCGCTCTCCCTCCCTGCGCGGCCATTCGGCTGGCCGGCAATGCCGGTCTTCCCCTTGGACACCGGTGCGTGCACGCACCACAGCCGAAAGCGCGCATCTCAGCGGGCGTGGATGACAGGAATCTTTCTGCAACGTGGCAAACGCAGTGCGCGTTTAAGAGGCGTGCGCCTTCGTCACGAGTGAGTGAATGCTAGAAAGATGAGATCGATCGAAATGTGATGTGTGACTTGCGCGCATCTGACGAATGCAGATGTATGGTCAGTTACGTGCAAGCCTTGGGTGCAGATAGGCGCGATGACGCCAGAGATCTGCGATCGACATCGCAAATGTGGCGAGTGCCAGAATCGGAATGAGCGGAAAGTCTTCCATGCCTTGCGCGCGTGATAGTGCTGCGATGATCCACACGCTGATCCAAATGAACGCAGGTGTCGAAGCGGTGATGCGCGCGAAGAAACTACCGTTGCCGGCGATCCGTCGCCGAAATTTTCGCATGGCGGCAATGAAGCACATCATGACCAGCCATCGCATGTAAGGTGCATTGCCGGTTTCGTACATCGCAAAGCTCAATACGCATAGCAAAGGAATGGCGAGTCTGCGCAGCCATGGCCAGCGGGATGGGGTGGATTCCGGCATGCCTTGCCAGAGATCGAACCACCAGAATCCAGCTATGAGTAGCCACAACACGAGTATGCCCCCACCCAGGATGCCTGCTACGCGCGCTACTTCCGACCAATGCACGCCGTCTGGCGCGGCGCTCATCATTGCAATGACCACCACCGCCAGCATGGTTACGAACGCCCACACGCCAGCACGCAGCGAGTGGAGAATAAAGCGCTCACGAGTCAGCAACGGACCGCCGGTTGCACCGCGGAACCAGAACATGGCGTGCTGCCGGTTTACGGATGCAGGTAATTCGTCAAGGCGACCGTTATTGGACAGCGTACGAACTAGAGCGGCCAGTCCGTGAGCGCGTTTAGATTGCATCGCCGCCAGAGTGACGCGTGCCCAATTCAGAGGGTGCTGCAGCAGTGCTAGATCTTTTCTCACCCGTAGCACTTCGGGGCGACCGTTGTGCATAAGACCTGCGCGGCGCGCCAGTTCGTGATGATTTTCCGGACGCAGTTCCCACAAGGTCCTCTGCCGCGCGCGTAAGGACTGGAGAGCGACCGGGTTGACACCGGACAGCACATGATCCAGATCAAAGAATTTCAGCATTGCGTCCATGCAATGCGCAGCGATAGCTTGTGGTTGCTGGAACAGACGTTGCAGCACCAATTGTGCTGCCTGCTGTTTGATCTGGATGGACCAGAATTCGGGGCGATTTTTTAACCAGCGAGAAAGTTCTTCGCTGTTTTGGGCTTCAATCGCAGCACGAATGATCTCATTCGTCAGGGTGCCGAGATGGACGACAGGTTCTGTTACGTTGGTGGTGTCTGCGTGCGTCGGTAGAGCGAGTTGTACGGGCGGTCGCGAGGTTGGTTCGGCGTGCGTGACGACGGTCGGCGTGGGCATAATCGCCGCAGTGGCTTTCGCGCTGATATGCGCCAGCACAATTTTGTACGCCATATGCAGCCGCTGAAACGCCTCCGGATCGTCATCCGGGCGTGTGATGCGCAACAATCGTGCATAGGCTCGTTTGACGTCGGCAACATCTGCATCCGGCCTAAGCCCGAGCAGTTCGAACGCCCAGTTCAAACCTGCGCTTCCAGCGAGTCCAGCGCATGGCTGAAGTTTTCGCGGTGTTCCAGGATCACTCGCTCGTCTTGTGTTTCCAATATCTGCCGGAAGTGGCTGATCCATTGCTGTAGCACTTGTCGCGCGGAGAGGTGCTCCTCGAACAGACGCTCCGCGCGTGCGAGCAGGGCGATGTTTTCCTGCTTGGCGCGCGGGTGAATCTTCAACTCTGACAAGGCGGCCAGCCGGGCACGAATTTCCTGGTCGCTGAGCAGGCCGGGGTTCTGCTGCAACATCAGCTCATGACGAATGCCGCTGGCTTTGGGTGTGGCCTCTACTTGCAGCACGCCATTGATATCGTAAGTGAAGCGCACGACCACTTCGTTCTTGGCGATGGGCAGGGTCGGATTGAGGGTGATCTCCAGTTCACCCAGCTTGATGTTGTTGTCCACCATCGGGTTTTCGCCCTGGTAGATCTTCAGTGAGAGCTTGGCTTGGCGTTCGGCCAGCGGGTAGTAACTGCTTTCGCGACTGATGGGCACCACGCTGTTGCGTTGGATGATCGGTGAGAACAAACCGTTTTGCACATGCCCTTGCGCATCGCGCTGTCCCACTTCCACGCCCAGCGTGTAAGGGCATACGTCGGTGAGAATCACTTCATCCAGCTTTGCGTTGCGGCTCTTCAGGCCGGAAGCAACGCACGCGCCCAGCGCAATGGCTTCATCAGGATTCACATGGCGCAGAGGCAACTTGCCGAACATGCGCGCGATCAGTCGCGACACCAATGGCATGCGGCTGGCGCCGCCGACCAGCACGATTTCATCGAGTTGATCAGGACGCAGGCGCGCATCGCGCAAAGCGCGTTCCAGCGGCATACGCATGCGTTGCATCAAGGGTTCGGCCAATTGCAAGAAGCGATCCTGGTCGATGCGCCATACGATGTCGTGCTTGCCGATCTGGCCTTCAACGCTTACCTCGGGCTGCTGGCTCAGGCTGCGCTTGACCAGTTCCAGGCGACGGCGCAGCAGGCCGCGCTCCACTGGAGAAAAATCGTCTGCGCGCAGCTTGAGATCGGCCAGACAGGCGGTTTGCAGAACATCGAGAAAATCCTCGCCGCCGAGATAATTGTCACCCGCGCTGGCATGGACTTCGACGACGCCTTCGAACATCTCAAGCACCGATACGTCGAACGTGCCGCCGCCCAGATCGAAGATCAGAAAGCGGCTGCCTTCCTTGCGTTCCTGCAGACCGTAGGCTAGGGCAGCGGCAGTGGGTTCGTTGATCAGCCGTTCCACCTTGATACCGGCCAACTCGCCGGCGGCGCGTGTGGCCTTGCGTTGCGCGTCGGAGAAATAGGCCGGCACGCTGATCACGGCTTCTTGCACTTTCTCGCCCAGCGCGGCTTCGGCATCGGCCAGCAGCGAGCGCAGCACCAACGCGGACAATTCTTCGGGGCGGAAGCTGCGCTTGCCGAGCTGCACCTCGCGTGCAGTGCCCATCCAGCGCTTGAACGCGGCGACGCTGGTGTTCGGATGGCTGATCAGGCGATCGCGGGCAGGGGCGCCGACCAACATGTGTCCTTCATCGTCGACGCTGATGACGGAAGGTGTGAGGTATTCGCCGAGTGCATTGCGGAAGAGTTGCGGCCCCTCTTCGCCGTAGTGGCCAACCAGCGAATGCGTGGTGCCAAGATCGATGCCGACGATCATGCTGTTTCTTTCCCCTGTACTTCCGTGCCGAAATCTTGCCGATGCTTTCTCCCTCTCCCCGCTGGGGAGAGGGAGAAAAAGCCTACATCCGAAACACGCCGTACCGCTGCGGCTCAATCCGCGCATTCAATGATGCCGACACCGCCAGCCCCAGCACACGACGCGTATCGGCCGGGTCGATGATGCCATCGTCCCACAGCCGCGCCGAGGCGTAATAAGGGTGGCCCTGGCGCTCGTATTGGTCGCGGATCGGCGCCTTGAAGGCCTCCTCTTCCTCGCTGCTCCAGGTTTGGCCGGCCGCTTCCATGCCGTCGCGTTTCACCGTGGCCAGCACGCTGGCAGCCTGCTCCCCGCCCATCACGCTGATGCGCGCGTTCGGCCACATCCACAGGAAGCGTGCGCCGTACGAGCGACCACACATGGCGTAGTTACCAGCGCCGAAGCTGCCGCCGATGACCACGGTGAATTTCGGCACGTGCGAGCAGGCGACGGCGGTGACCATCTTTGCGCCATCCTTCGCAATGCCGGCGTTCTCATATTTCTTGCCGACCATGAAGCCGGTGATGTTCTGCAGGAACACCAGTGGCACGTTGCGCTGGTTGCACAGCTCGATGAAATGCGCGCCCTTGAGTGCGGATTCGGAAAACAGGATGCCGTTGTTGGCGATGATGCCGACCGGGTAGCCATAAATATGCGCGAAACCGCAGACCAGCGTCTTGCCGTAACGCGCCTTGAATTCGTGGAACTCCGAACCGTCGACGATACGCGCGATCACCTCGCGGATGTCGAACGGGCGGCGCGTATCTTGCGGTATCACGCCATACAGTTCCTCCGCCGCGTAGCGGGGGTCGACAACCGGGCGCACGGCCAGCGGCATCGGCTTGTTGCGATTGAGGCTGGCTACGATGTCGCGCGCGATCGACAGCGCATGCGTGTCGTTTTCGGCGAAGTGATCCGCCACGCCAGAGGTGGAAGTGTGTACGTCAGCACCGCCAAGGGCTTCCGCATCAACCACCTCACCGGTGGCTGCCTTCACCAGCGGCGGACCGCCGAGAAAGATTGTGCCCTGTTCGCGCACGATGATGGTTTCGTCGCTCATCGCCGGTACGTAGGCGCCACCGGCGGTGCACGAACCCATCACCACTGCGATCTGCGGAATCCCCAAGCCCGACATGCGCGCCTGGTTGTAGAAGATGCGGCCGAAATGTTCCTTGTCCGGAAAAACCTCGTCCTGCATGGGTAGAAACGCGCCGCCGGAATCGACCAGATAGATGCACGGCAGGCGATTCTCCAGCGCAACTTCTTGTGCGCGCAGGTGCTTCTTCACCGTCATCGGGAAATAGGTGCCACCTTTGACGGTGGCATCATTCGCCACAATCACCACTTCGATGCCATGCACGTGGCCGATACCGGTGATGATGCCGGCAGCTGGCGCTGCATCGTCGTACATGCCATACGCGGCAAGCGGCGAGAGTTCCAGAAACGGCGAGCCGGGATCGAGCAGGGCGCGAATGCGTTCGCGTGGCAGCAGCTTGCCGCGGGCGGTGTGCTTTTCGCGCGCCTTGGCACCACCGCCTTCGGCGCTGCGCGCAAGCTGGTGATGCAGGTCATCGACCAGGCTGCGCAGATTTGCGCTGCTGGCTTGGAAATCGGAAGAACGGGGATCGATCTGCGAAGTAAGGACGCTCATGGGGTCGTGCAAAGATCGTCAGGGCAAACCACGGATGATAGCGGGGCATGCCGTTCTTCCGCATGTTGCACGCGACCATAAAAAAACCGGCCGCCAAACGGCGGCCGGTTTCATGGAGCTTCGAACAAGCAGGTATTAGTGCTTGGCCGACGCGTCCTTGGTGGCGTCCTTCGCAGCGGTCGCAGCCGACTTGGCTGCGTCGGCGGCCTTGTCGGCAGCCTGCGAAGCGTCGGCAGCGGCGCTCTTCATCGCATCGCCAGCAGCCGGAGCAGCAGCGGTGGAAGCAGGGGCAGCAGCCGGAGCGGCAGCGGTGGAAGCCGGAGCAGCAGCCGGGGTAGCCGGAGCAGCAGCGGTGGAAGCAGCGGCGGCCTTCTGAGCCTGGTCAGCAGCCTGAGTAGCTGCTTGCTGGGCCTGATCAGCCGACTTCTGTGCGTCCTGCGCGCCTTCCTGTGCGCCGTTGCTGCAAGCCGCCAGCAGCGCGACGAGCGCAGAGGCGAGAAGGGTACGCGTGAACTTCATGATGGATCTCCTTAGCCGTGGAATGCCAATTGGCGGATTATTAATAGCGCTTTCACGTTTACGGCGCTACCGGTTTCTACTAACAACTTTCATGCCGCATTAAACCAGCCAGGGTAGATACCCCGGCTGGCAGCACACGGAACAGGACTTAGTCCAGACGTTCCACGGCAATGGCAGTGGCTTCGCCGCCACCAATGCACAATGCGGCAACGCCACGACGCAAGCCACGGGTTTTCAAGGCATTGAGCAAGGTCACCACGATGCGGGCGCCGCTGGCGCCGATCGGATGGCCAAGTGCGCAGGCGCCACCATTGACGTTGAGCTTGTCGTGCGGAACACCCAGTTCGCGCATCGGCGCCATGGCCACTACGGCAAACGCTTCGTTGACTTCGAACAGGTCAACGTCGCCCACCTTCCAACCAGCCTTGTCGAGCACCTTACTGATTGCACCGACCGGTGCGGTGGTGAACCACTCCGGTTCCTGCGAGTGGGTGGCGTGGGCAGCGATGCGTGCCAGCGGCTTCACCCCGCGCGCCTTGGCGTCATCCGCCGACAACAGAATGAGGGCAGCTGCACCGTCAGAGATGCTCGAAGAGCTGGCTGCGGTGATGGTGCCGTTCTCCTTGCGAAATGCTGGCTTCAGCGAGGGGATCTTGTTGATGTCGGAACGGTTGGGCTGTTCGTCGGTATCGATCTGTACGTCGCCCTTCTTGCCGGCCACGGTCACCGGGACGATCTCGTCGACAAAGGCGCCGGAGGCCTGCGCAGCCTGGGAGCGCTTTACCGACTCGATGGAGAAGGCATCCTGTTCTTCGCGGCTGAAGTGGTACTTGTCAGCGCAGAGCTCGCCGAACACGCCCATCGCCTTACCGTCATACGGATTGGTCAGGCCGTCCCAGGCCATGTGGTCGACCAGCTTGCCGTCACCGTAGCGGAGGCCACCGCGGGCGTTGACCATGTGTGGTGCGTTGGTCATCGACTCCATGCCGCCGGCCACTACCACGCTGGCCGAGCCGGCCTTGATCAGATCGTGCCCCAGCATGATCGCCTTCATGCCCGAACCGCACACCTTGTTAATGGTAGTGCAGCCGGTGGCCGGGGGGAGCCCGGCGTTCAGGGACGCCTGACGGGCAGGAGCCTGGCCGAGGTTGGCCGGTAGCACGCAACCCATGATCACTTCGCTAACGTCCTTGGCGGCGATGCCGGATTGCTCCAGCGCTGCACGGATGGCAGTGGCGCCGAGGGTGGGGGAGGGGACGCCAGTGAACTGGCCTTGAAACGAGCCAATGGCAGTGCGTTTGGCGGCGGCGATGACGATATCCGACATGGGGATCTCCAGGGGAGCTTTTAGGCGCGTCGCGCCGAGGAAGGAATTAGCGAATTATCGCAGCCCGCACTGCTTTGCAGCAAATCGGCGTTTCTTTGAGAAACCATGCATTCTGTCCACTCGCAATCCGGCAGACTTAACTAATAAGCTATTGCGGAATGCCGCTGTTGGGAGTGGCGGCATTACTTCTGGAAGCACATCATTTACAGGGTGAGAGCTATGGCAACTGGGATGCAGGCGTTGCGCCGCCGCGAAATAGCGCTATTGGTCAGTCTCGCAGTGGGTTTGAGTGGTTGCGGGGGAGGGAGCAACAGTGCTGTAAAGGCGTCGATGCCAGCCGGACCGTCGCAGAGCCTCTCGCCCTCACCCACTCCCACTCCCACGCCATCACCTTCACCTTCGCCGTCACCCAGCACGAATGTTCCGACGCCGCCGATCGACGCGCAGCTATCCCTGACCAATACTTATGCGGCACACAAGCAGGGCTATACCGGAACCGGCGTCACCATCGGCGTGGTGGACAGCGGCATCATGCGCTCCAATCCGGCTATTGCAGGACGCGTGTCGCAAGAGCTGATCTACGTCGATCCCACGCAGAACAACACCAAAGTTGATGACGTGGTCGGACACGGCACATGGGTGTCCGAGGTTGCGGCCGGCACATCGTTCGCGCAGTTTTCAGGTGGTATCGCGCCGGGCGCGAGCCTGGTTTCCGCCCGCATCATTTCAGACAGCGCGCCGGACGATAACGGTTCTGCGCCACCTTCTCAGGTAACGACCAGTGACGCGACGTTCTTTCAGCAGGTCAATCAGGATCTGATCAGCGCTGGCGTAAAGGTGATGAACAATTCCTGGGGCGGGATTACCTGGGATACCACCAACGCCACGCTAAACAGCGCATTCGACGCAGCCTACACGCCGTTCGTGAATAACGGCGGCCTCGTGGTATTCGCAGCAGGCAATGATTCAACAGCAAACCCGAGCACGATCGCTTCGCTGCCAACCATCGCAAATGACGCCAACCTGCAGAAGGGCTGGCTGGTAGCCGTGGCGTTGAACAGCAACAATCCCACGCAACTCGAAAGCTATTCGAACAAGTGCGGCATTGCGATGAATTATTGCCTCGCAGCGCCGGGTGATGTGATCGTGCTGGACAAGAACACTACGTCCACCACCACCAATCCCACTTACTACATCGTGGAAGGCACGTCATTCGCTGCACCGATCGTTTCCGGCGCGGCGGCGCTGGTGTGGCAGGCGTATCCGTATTTCAGCAATGACCTGGTGCGGCAGACGTTGCTGGGCACGGCCACGCCGCTTGGTGGTTCGCAACCCAACCCCACGTACGGTTACGGTGCGTTGAACGTAGGAGCGGCAGTGAATGGGCCGCAGCAGTTCAATTGGGGGGATGTCACGGTCGGCTTCAGCGGCTCGTCGAGCTGGAACAATCCGATAACGGGCAAGGGCGGTTTGATCATGCAGGGGCCGGGTACGCTCAACCTTACTCAGCCTTCTACATACACAGGCAATACCACAATCAACGGCGGAACCTTGAATGCGGTTTCGCTCACATCTGCCAACACTACGGTCAATAGCGGTGCGTTGAACGCCGGTTCGATAGCGTCGACCAATACGTTAGTGAACGGTGGCACTTTGAATGCCAACGCGGTGGCATCGAGCACCAGCATTGCTTCCGGGGGAACCCTGGCGATTACAGGAAATTCCACCACCACCTCGACTCCATTAATCACTGGCAATGTAACGAGTCAAGGCACGCTGGTGGTGGGTACCAGCAGCAACCTCACGATGACAGGTAACTATTCTCAGGCGGGTGGCAAGCTTGCCGTATCGTTGGGTTCTTCTCTGCAAGTGACTGGTGCAGCCACGCTCACTAATGGCGCTGCTTTGTACGTCTACGGTGCCAATCAAGGCTATGTCGCCAGTTCCCAAACCATCGTGTTATCGGCGACCAATGGTCTGACCGGCACGTTCTCTGGCTTTTCTACGCCATCGACGGTCACGCTGCACGCCACGTTGGGTTACGACGCTAACGATGCTTGGCTCAACGTGACGCAGGTCAACCTCACGCAAGCTTCGGGTGCGCCGTATTCTTCCGCCACGTATGCGGGAGCTGTGCGTACGCAGAGCGCATTCAATACGATCACCAGCGTGATCCAAAGCGGTTCGAACTCGCAGCCTTTGCCGGCCAGTTTCGTCGGCAGTGCCGCAAGCATCCAGCAATCGCAAACCACCGCCGAGCTGCAAAAATCGTTGAGCAGCCTCTCCGGCCAGATGTACGCCACCAGCGCCGCGATGACCTTCGAAGCCATCGACGCCGACACGCGTGCGCTGTCCGATCGTTTCGACAGCCTGCTCGATAATCCGCAAGCGTTCGAACGCAGCGGCAAGTTCCAGAATTGGTCGCAGAACCTGGGCTACCAGGGCAGCTTCTCACGCAGCGGTTACGACAACCTCGGCTTCCAGCTCAACGGCAGCATGGTTGGCGGTGATCGCATGCTTGGCAATGGCGCAGTGTTGGGCTATGCCATCAGCCACAGCCAAGGGCTTGGCAATCTGCAGCAGAGCGCCGACCAGGGCTACAGTCGCGCGCTGGAAGGCATGGTTTATGGCGGCATCGTGCACGGTAACTGGTACACGATGGGGCGCTTCGGCGTTGGCAGCGACTGGCAGAACACGCGCCGCGAACTGTTGCTGGGCACCCAATACGCAGGGGTGGGGAGCTTCAGCAATGGCCGCTATCAGGTGGCTTATAGCGAAAGCGGTTACCGCTTCAACGCGGGCAAATGGAAATTCACGCCGTACGCCGATCTGGAATACGCCAATGTCGAACGCGATGGGTTCAATGAACTGGGCGGCGCCGGCTTTGGCTTGAGTTCCAGTTCGCAGAACGTCCAGCGCTGGCAAGCGGGCATCGGTTTGCGTGGTTCGCGCCAGTGGCAAATGCCGGATGGCAGTAGCCTCAGCCTGCAAGCCCGGTACCAGTGGCAGGATGCCATCGCCATACGCGGCGTGATGCCGTCAGCCAGTTTCACAGCCTTGCAGCAGTTCATGCCGATCAACGGCATCGGCTTGTCGCGTTACGGCAGCATCGCTGGCGTGTCGTTGAACTGGCGTTTCTCGGCGCGCTCGCAATTGTCGCTCGGTGCTGATCAATACAACGCACAGCGCGAGCACGCGACGATGGGTACGCTCAATTACAACTTGCGTTTCTGAGGCTCATCCCGCTAAAAACTTAGGTATCCCTCACGGTCGTCATTCCTGCGAAAGCAGGAATCCATCTTGCTCTGATGCATCCTTGAAAATGGATTCCCGCGTTCGCGGGAATGACGGCCGAGAGGGTAAGCGGGTGATTCGGCGAGTATCACTCCCGCCCGTGAAACAACTCACGCCCGATCAACATGCGACGAATTTCATTCGTCCCCGCGCCGATCTCATACAGCTTCGCATCGCGCAGCAAACGTCCGGTGGGATATTCGTTGATGTAGCCGTTGCCGCCAAGCGTCTGGATCGCTTCCAGCGCCACCTGCACGGCATTCTCCGAGGCATTGAGCAGACAGGCGGCAGGATCGATGCGTGACTTCACGCCGGCATCGAATTCCTTCGCCACCATGTAGGCAAAGCCACGCGAACTTTGCAGCTTGGTATACATGTCGGCGATCTTGGCCTGCATCACGCCGAAGGTGCCGATCGGCGCGTTGAACTGCTTGCGCTCACGCACATAGGGCAGGGCGACATCCACCGCAGCTTGCATCAGCCCGATCGGACCGCCGGAGAGCACCAGGCGCTCGGTATCCAGCCCGCTCATCAGCACGCGCACGCCTTCGTTCACTTCACCGACGATGTTTTCGGCGGGAATCTCGCAATTCTCGAACACCAACTCGCAGGTGTTGGAACCACGCATGCCGAGTTTGTCCAGCTTCTGCGCCGTGCTGAAACCCTTCATACCCTTTTCGACGATGAATGCGGTCATGCAACGACTGCCCACGTTGCGCGGCGCGGTGCGCATATACACCAGCAGCACACTTGCGTCGGGGCCGTTGGTGATCCACATCTTCGAACCGTTGGCGACCCACACATCGCCGTGCTGCTCGGCATGGCAGGTCATCGAGCCCACCACGTCCGAGCCCGCGCCTGGTTCGCTCATCGCCAGTGCGCCTACATATTCACCGGTGCACAACTTGGGGATGTACTTGCGGCGTTGCGCTTCGTTGCCATTGTGGAAAATGTTCTGCACGCAGAGATTGGAATGCGCGCCATAAGAGAGGCCCACCGAACCCGATGCGCGCGAGATTTCTTCCATCGCGACCAAGTGAGCCAGGAAACCCATGCCGCTGCCGCCGTATTCCTCCGGCACGGTGATGCCAAGCAATCCCAGGTCACCCATCTTGCGCCACAGATCATTCGGAAACACGTTGTCGTGATCGATGTGGCTGGCGCGCGGCGCGATCTCCTTTTCGGCGAAGGCGGAAACGCTTTCGCGCAGCAGGTCGATCTCTTCACCGAGCGGGAACGGACGCATGACGAACTCCTGGGAGATGGGTTGGAGATGTGAGGAATTGTAGCGCAGGGGATTTCGAAGGCGCTGATGCGCTGCATCAGCGTACCCGCGCTGCCGGTTCTCTTCACTATATTCACTACACCTCAAGGCCGTCATTCCCGCGAAAGCGGGAATCCATTTTAAGGATGCATCAAAGCAAGATGGATTCCCGCTTTCGCGGGAATGACGGCCGTTAGGAATCCCACAAGAAGGGCAAGCTGGCTTACTGCTGCACTTTCACCAACGTGCCCTTCATGATCACACCCGACATCAAAAAGCCCACGTGGCATTCGTACTTCTCACCGTCGCGATATTCATCGCCGTAATCGCTGACGATATCGACCACCGCGTTAGCGCCCGCCGTTTTTGCCTCGTTTTGAAGGGCGATCAACGCCGATTGCAGCGCCCAATCGCACGTGGGTTGATCCGCTTTGCCGAAGGCGTTGGTCTTGCGGTTGACGCTGACATCGCTCTTGATCATCGCCACCTGGCCCTGCGGATCATTCCCGTGGAGATAAAACTTCACTGTGCCGTCCAACTTGCCGGACTTGGTCGCTTCGGCCACAGCATTTGCAAACGGGTAATGCTTGATCGCGTCCTTGGCCACTGCCACGGTTGAAACGGCCACCGACAACGCAACGACAGCGAGTGCGCTTGCTTTCATATCCCTATCCCCCCTTGTTGATGGTTTGTTGGATCGTGCAAATAATCGCTTTTCCTCAACAGAGTCCGCCGTTCACAGCAAGCACCTGGCGCGTGATGTAGCTGGCTTCGGCGCTCATCAGGAATTGCACCGCGGCGGCCACTTCATCGGCCGTGCCGGCGCGCTGCATCGGAATCACTTTGAGAATCTCGTCCAGTGGCACGTCGTCGCTGGTCATGTCGGTGTCGATCAAACCGGGTGCCACGCAATTGACGGTGATCTTGCGCTTGGCTAACTCCACCGCCAGCGCCTTGGCTGCGCCGATCACGCCGGCTTTGGACGCGCTGTAGTTCACTTGCCCGCGATTGCCGATCAACCCCGAGACCGAAGTGATGCACACGATGCGTCCGGCTTGGCGGCGGCGGATCATCGGCATGATGATTGGATGCAGCACGTTGTAGAAACCATCCAGGTTCGTACGAAGCACCTGATCCCAGTCGTCGTCGGTCAGCGCAGGAAAGGCACCGTCGCGCGTTAGTCCGGCATTGCAGACCACGCCGTAGTAGGCGCGATGCGCTTCGACATCTTCCTCGAGCGCGGCAGCACAGGCAGCACGATTGGCGACGTCGAATTGCAGAATGCGCGCGCTGCGTCCAAGTGCCTGGATTGCAGCGCCAACGTGTTCGGCTTCATCGCGACGGCTACGGCAATGCAGAACGATGTCGTAACCGGCCTGCGCAAGCTTCAATGCAATAGCGCGTCCGATGCCGCGGCTGGAGCCCGTAACCAGAACTGTTTCAGCCATGCGGTATCTCCTCGGTGATTTGCTTGAAAAACGCGTCCGCATCAGACGGGCTGTAGACGTTCAGGCGTGCCTCGGCGTGAATGCCAGGACCTTCGATACAGCAGTGGAAGACACCCATGCCTTGCTCATCATGGAAAGCACGTTCCGCCCCGATGCGCAGGCGAACGCCGGCAGGAAACGCATCGACGTTGCATGCGTAGTGCCGCGTACCAAGTAGAAATCCAAGCCGCACGGGGCGTTGTTCCGCACGCGCGTGGCAACCAGCCCAAGCGGCAATGGCCTGCGCCATCAATTCAACACCCACCCACGAAGGCAAGCTGCCATCGGCGTCCGTGAACATGCCGCCCGGCTGAATCGTGCGTACACACGTGATGCACTCGGCCTCGAACGCCTCGATGCTGTCGAGCAAGATCATCTCGCCAGCGTGCGGCACCACCTCTTCGATCGGCCACAGCGTCACGCTGGGTCTCCCAGTATCAGCGACGCATTGTTGCCGCCAAAAGCAAAGGAATTGCTCATCAGATAGCGCCGCCCGCCAGCCGGCAGATGACTGCCGATGTCGATCAGGTTCAAGGCAGGCAGTGACGGATCGGTTTCGTGATCCCAGATATGCGGAGGCAGACGGCGCTCCGGGCGTGCATCGGTCAGACTCAGCCAACAGAAGGCTGCTTCCAGCGCACCTGCTGCTGCAAGCGTATGGCCGGTCAGCGACTTCGTGGACGAACACGGCATATCGCTACCAAACATCGCTGCCACCGCCTGGCTTTCCATGCTGTCGTTGTGCTCCGTCGCGGTACCGTGCAAATTGATGTAGTCGATCTGCGTAGCATCGAGGCCGGCATGAAACAGCGCGTTGTGCATTGCCTTGCGCGCGCCGGTGCCTTCAGGATCGGGCGAAGACATGTGATAGGCGTCGGAACTGGCGCCGCCGCCGAGCAACTGCACAGGG
Organism: Dyella acidisoli; assembly: GCF_030160295.1. Classification (GTDB taxonomy): domain Bacteria; phylum Pseudomonadota; class Gammaproteobacteria; order Xanthomonadales; family Rhodanobacteraceae; genus Dyella_B; species Dyella_B acidisoli. Next base: position 193,444 of record NZ_BSOB01000046.1, on the reverse strand, counting down.
CCGGGTTCACGCGTCATCAGAAACAGCGCTGCCGCTTCACCGATATTGATGCCGCGACGATGCTTCGAGAAGGGATCGCACCGCTGAAGATCGACGGCTTCCAGTGCATGAAACCCGTTGATCGCCAAGCGGCACAACGTATCCACACCACCGCACAGCACAGCATCGCACAACCCGATGCGAAGCAGACGCTGTGCACTCATCAATGCACGTGCCCCCGAAGTGCAGGCCGTGGAAATGCTGTAACAAGGGCCGGACAACCCCAGCCATTCGGCGAGAAGTTCAGCCGGTGCGCCGAGTTCCTGATGTGAGTAGTGATAATCAGCCGGCCAAGCGCCATTGCGTCGATAAGCACCGACACCCTGCGTAGCTTCCTCGATGCCGGTGGTGCTGGTGCCGAGCACGATGCCGATGCGTGCGTGTCCGTAACGCGCGATCGCCCAGCGAATATCGGATTCGATTTCCAGTGCCGCGGCAAGCAGCAGGCGATTGTTGCGGTTGTCGCGGTGATGCAATGTGTCGGGTATCGACGGCAATGTCGCTTGCACACTGCCGAGCGGCGGCTCGTGATTCGGAATCCAGCCTTGCTCGGGGCGGATGCCGCTGTCGTTGCCGGCGAACAATGCCTCGGCGACGGCGGCTTTGGTTGCGCCGAGATTGCAGAGGATGCCGAGGGCGTTGAGGTAGCTGTTCATCCGAAAAGCCTCTGCACACGAACTCCCTCTCCCCTCCGGGGAGAGGGTTGGGGTGAGGGGGCAAGGCTTGCTTGAAA
>NZ_BSOB01000046.1:0-192603 GCF_030160295.1 Dyella acidisoli | reverse complement strand
GAGGGTTGGGGTGAGGGGGCAAGGCTTGCTTGAAAGTGTGACTGTGCTTGCAGTTTTGCTTTTGGCTCCTGCGCACTAGCAGTTATCGGGCGAGGTTGGCCCCTCACCCCAGCCCTCTCCCCGAAGGGGAGAGGGAGCAACATTTCGCATGAGTCGAGCGATTTCATACCCACGGCTTCCTCGCCGCCACATTCACCAACGTTTCCTCACGCTGCCCCGGCGGAGGCGCCGCCTTCAACCCCCAACGCTCCAACAGCCCGAAATCCTTCGAGCGACTCCACCACAAATAAGGAAACGATACGTTCCGCGCGTCGAACTCAAAGCCCTGCCAGCGCAACATCTCCAGGTATTCCTCCGCACTCTTCTGCACGTCCATCGGATGCCGGAAGAACCAGCGAATCACCCAGGTATCGATATACGCCTTGGTGGATTCTGCGAACAGCAACAGACCGCCCGGCTTCAGTACGCGCCAGAATTCGGCGAGTGCGCGCTCCTGTTCCACCAGGTGATGAAAAGTCTGGTGGCAGAACACGATGTCGATGCTGCTGTCCGGCAACGGTATCTGCGCGCAATCGGCGCTGTGCAGTTCGACTGGAATGCCTTCGCGATCGGCCTCTGACTGGGCAAGTGCGAGGCTATGTGGGTCCGCATCCAGGCCAAGCACGCGCGTAGGTTGAAATGCATCGCGCAACAGGCGGAACGATTTGCCTTGGCCGCAACCTGCATCCAGCAGCGTGCCGCCTTGCGGCTCCGGCTCGCCGATCAGGTGTTTCAAATCGTTGATCGCCACGCGCAGCACATGGTGTTGCCAGGTATAGCTGCGCAGAAAATGAAAGCCGATGCGGGTTTCTTCGACGTAGGTAGGGCTGGCGTAATTCATGAGGTAACCGTAGAAGCATGTGGGGCGCCGCGCAGGCGCTGCTCGACTGCATCGATGAAAACCTTGGGTGATTCAAGTTGCATCTCGCCGCTGGCGAGATCGACTGCCACCTGCACGCTGCTGGCACGCGTAACACGCTGGCCGGTTTCGGCATCCCGAATCAGATAGTGGATCAGCAAACGGTTCTGCCATTCGATCAGATCGGCGCGCACCACAAGCCGCTGGCCGAAGCGCGCCGCCTGCACGTAGCGCAGTTGCAGATCGATCACCGGCCACGCATAACCGGACATCTTCATCTGCTCGTAGTTGTGGCCGATGTCGTCGAGCAGGGCGCAGCGAGCCACTTCGAGGTACTTCACATAGTGGCCGTGCCAAACCACGTTCATCGAATCGACGTCGAAGAACGGCACGAGCATCTCTACGTTCCGGTGCAAAACGCCGCTAGTTCGCATCGGCGGCCTCCTTGTGCGTTGGCCGTTCAGGCGGTTGCCAATAAGCGTAGAAGTTGAACCATTGTTGAGGCGCTATCATGCATTGCCCCGCCAGATGATCGGCGTAGCGCTGCACCCAGCCGCGAATGGCCTCGTCGCGCTGGCCACGCTGCCATTGCGCGTTGTCGAGGAACGCATCCAGGTAGATGCGATAGCGACCATCCACCTTCAAGCAGCACAGCAAATTCACCGGGCAACGCAGCAAGCCAGCCATCAGCCATGGTCCTTGTGGAAAGGGCGCCGCATGACCGAGAAAATCCACCACCACGCGGCGGCCATCGTTGAGCGGTACGCGATCACCGGCAATCGCCAGCCACTCGCCGCGTTCCAGGCGTTGCGACAGGTCCATCATCATCGCCGTATCCAGTTCGCTCACCTGGATCAGCCGCATGCTGCGATCGCCTGCTTCGCCTAGCAGACGGTTGAATTGCGCGACGTGATGGTTGTGCACCAGCACGTTGAGCGGCACTTGCTCGCTGAGTTCCGCCATCGCGCGGCACACATCGGGATTGCCAAGATGGGTGACCACCAACATCTCGCCGCGCCCGCCATGCTGGCTGCGCAGCAATCGTGAGCGCACACCCGAGGGATCGATCAACTGCACCTGCTCGAAACGCAGGCGGCCACGCCACACGTCAAGCCGATCGAGCAGATTGTCGGCGAAGGCGATGAACTGGCCGAACACGCTTTTCAGCGTGGGGCGCAACGAAGCGTTGCCGCTCCACTGGGCCAGATAGATTTGATACTGCCGGATGTTGCGGCGCGCGCTACGTGCGGACGCAAAGAAATACAGCACGATCAGGTAAAGCACCGGTGCCAGCAATCGGCGCCCGAACATGCGCACACTTAGGGCTGTCAGCCACATCAAGATGAAGCTGCCGCGCTCCTTATGTGCGGACCAGTGACGTTCCTGTACGAGCTGCTCGCTCATGGCTCGGCGCTCCATGCCAATCGACCGGAAGAGTAGATGGTGTCGCTGTAGCGATACGCGAAGTGCAATTTATGCCGCGAGATGTCGTAGCGAAGAGTCAGCTCCACGCGGTCACCCGGACGCAACAGTCGTTGGAATTTCAACGCTTCCATCACTTTGCAGCGCGCAGGTGTGCCGAAGCGTTGCGAGGCAAACGCGAGCGCCCAGGCAATCTGCACCGCACCCGGCAACACCGGTGCCTGCGGAAAGTGGCCAGGAAAATAGGCCAAATCAGCTGGTACGTGCAGAACCAGCGTCCAAGTGCCGTCGTGCTCGTGTTCGCTGAGCAGCACCGGATCGAGGATTTGAGTCGCACTCACGCCGCACCTCGCAGACGACGGCGCAGCAGCCATTCGCCGGCAAACAACGTGCCCATGATGAAGTACACCAGTAGGCCGTTATAAAGCGTCCACCACGCCAGCGGTGCCCACAAGGTAAGTGCGGCCGACACCACGCCGTTGAACACAAAGAAACCCACCCACACCCAGGTGACTTTGCGCGTATATGGAATCGCTTCCGGCGGCAAATCCGGTTCGCGCACGCGGGCGATACGCTCCACGATCGGCGGCCCGAATTTCAAGCTGAGGCCGAACGCGCATAGCAGTAACGCACTGATCAATGTGGGATACCAGCGCAGCAGTGTCGCTTCGCCGCTCAAGGCAAGCAGGGCGCAATAAACCAGCGCCGCGGTCAGCATCCAGCGCCCGCCCGGTTCTTTCAACAAGCTTGGCGCGCGGATCAGCCAGATTGCGCCCAGCACCAGCGCGAACATGGGCGGCGGCACGCGATCCATGCCGAAATACACCACGAAGGGATAAAGCACCCCTGCGAGTGGCAAGAGGATGGAGGTCAGCTTGCGCATGCGTCCTTCTGCGCCTGCACGAAGGCAGCGAGCGTGGCGACCGTGGTGAAGTGTTGGCGTGCATCCTTCGAATCGGAAGCGATACGAATGTCGTAGTGCTTCTGCAGCGCCAACGCCAGTTCCAGCGCGTCCACCGAATCCAGGCCCAAGCCTTCGCCGAATAGCGGCAGATCCGGCGGAATGTCATCAACGGTAACATCCTCCAGATTCAAGGTATCGATGATCAGCTGTGCAATGTCCTGTTGCAGGGCGTTCATGGCGAAAGCTCCTTCATGAAAAGAGAGTGCAGATGCGCGTTCAAGCGTCGCGAGGCTATCGGCAGCGGCGCGTCTGCATTGAAAGTCTCCGGCGAAATATCCTGGCCCGCGCGCAGGGTGACCCGCACGCGCCGTTCGGGAATGCGATACCACGGCTCGGCTTTGGTGAGGGTGGTGGGTTCGACGGTGATGAAGACCGGCGTGACGACACGCGCGCCACGCAATGCGATGGCTGCAGCACCGCGATGGAATACTGGCGCCTGGTTCGGCGCGGTGCGTGTGCCTTCAGGGAAGACGATCAAGGTCTGGCCTTCGCGCAACGCGTCGGCTGCCTGGTCGAGCATGTCCGGACTGCCGTTGTTGCTGATGTACTGTGCACGGTATACCGGCCCGCGCGTGCAGGGATTTCGCCACAGGCTTTGCTTGACGATGCAGTTGGCGTCGCGGATGTGCGCGATCAGAAACACCACGTCGATCAGCGAGGGGTGATTGGCGATGATCATCTGCCCCGGACGACCCAGGCGATCGGCGCCTTCGAATTCGTATTCCAGCACCGCGCTGCGATACATGAATTGCACGTGCAAGTAGAACGCCTTGCTGATGGCCATGCGCGCGCGGCTTCGGCGCGTTACCGCATCACCCGGCAGCAAGCCGAGCAGCGGTAGCACGATAAGCCGCAAGACCAATCCGCCCAAGCCGAACAGGATGAAGCTGGCGCCGGTGGCCAGCAGCCGCCAGAGATAGTTGCCAAAGCTGGAACGCGTTACGGGCTGCGCTGCCAAATCCATCGACGTGTCTTCCATGTATGTTCAAGCGTGCTTTCACTGGTATGCATAGCACGCACGAAGTCGAGGACATGCGGCCAAGCGCCTGAGGTAGACGTGCCTGCGTTCAGTTCCAGACGCAGCAGCCAGCGTTCGCCGCTCGACACCTTCTCCGCCGATTCGATCCCCCCCACCTTCAGCGCGACAGCATACGAAAACGGTACATCATCGATCCAGTCGTCGTAGGCGGCTGGCGGGCGTTCCTCCGCCATCACCACCAGCACATGCTTGGCGCCATCGCTGAGCAACGTCGCCGCTTCCACCATGGCGTGCTCGAACGTATCCGCCTCGCCGGCAATCGCCACTGATTCACCATGTTGACCGCGCAGGATTGACCATTGACCGGCAATCGCATTGTGCACCGACAGCCCGAATTGCGTGGGTGACAAAGGTTGTTCATCAGCCACATCACCAAGCAGCGCGAACGTGCGTGGCGTTTCCCCATGGCGTGAAGCGAACACGAACGGCAGTTGTTCTTCTTCACCGCATAGCGGCCATGCGGCGTGCATGGTCATGCGTGCCAGGCGGCTCAGGCGGCGGCGTTGCATGGTAGGCAGGAAATCGCAGCTTGGTTGCTCGTTGTTGTCGGGCCGGCGAGTGGGGTGATGGGCCCATGCCTGCCAGGCTTCGTTAGTGTCGAGGCCGGGGGCCCAGGCGTGGAGGTGGTGGATGTGGAATTCCATCATGAGTTAACTCTTGCAACGGCGCCTAATTTTTCCTCGCCGTCATTCCCGCGAAAGCGGGAATCCATCTTTGCCTCTTGCATCGAAGAAAAATGGATTCCCGTTTTCGCGGGAATGACGGCCGGAAAAGCAGGCGTTGAATAAGAAGACACGCTCATCACCCCAACGCCCTAAACACCAACGACGTATTGATCCCACCAAACGCAAAATTGTTATTCATCACATACTCCGCCCCCAACGCGCGCCCTGCACCCACGATGTAATCCAGCTCCGCACACGCCGCATCGGGCTCGCTAAGGTTCACAGTCGGCGCAAACCAGCCATCGCGCATCATTTGCACTGCCCACCATGACTCCAGCGCGCCGCAGGCACCCAGCGTATGGCCCACGTAGCTTTTCATCGAGCTGATTGGCACGCGCTTGCCAAGCACCTGTGCCGTGGCATGGGTTTCGGCCACGTCGCCACGATCGGTCGCGGTGCCATGTGCACTCACGTAGCCGATGGCGTCAGGGGAAAGCTGTGCATCCTGCAAGGCGAGATGCATGGCTGTAGCCATGGTTTCGCTGGTGGGCTGGGTGATGTGGTTGCCGTCGGAGTTGCAGCCGAAGCCCACGATTTCCGCATAGATGCGTGCGCCACGTGCACGAGCATGTTCGTATTCCTCCAACACCAGCGTGGCGGCGCCTTCGCCTACCACCAGGCCATCACGCGCGCGATCGAAAGGGCGTGGCGTGAGCGACGCTTCGTCGTTGCGCGTGCTGGTGGCGAACAATGTATCGAACACCGCAACGCCGGGGCCAGACAATTCCTCCGCGCCGCCGCACAGCATGATTTTCTGCTTACCTTGCTGGATGGTCTCATACCCATAGCCGATCGCCTGGCTGCCGGACGTGCATGCACTGGACGTTGGCAGAATGCGGCCTTTCAAACCGAAGAACACGCCAACGTTCACCGCCGTGGTATGCGCCATCATCTGCACATAGCTGGTGGCGGTCACACCTTGCATGGAGCCGGTCTCCAGCATGCGGCCCATCACACGCACCGGCTCCACGCTGCCGCCGGAAGAACCGTACGCCACACCCATGCGTCCATCGCTGATGGTTACATCGTCGCGCAGCCCGGCATCGCACAAGGCGCGTTCGCTTGCTGCAACCGCCAGTTGCGCTACGCGTCCCATCGAACGCAGATGCTTGCGTGGCCAGTCCGGTATCTGGAAGTCGTCGACAGGACAACCGAGCCGGCTGTTCAGGGATTCAAAAAAATCCCACTCCGGCATGCGGCGCACCGCGTTGCGGCCTGCGCGCAAGCGCGGTTCGATCTGCGACCAGTCATGTCCCAATGGCGTAATACCACCCATCCCGGTGATGACGACACGCTTCATCGACGAGTGCTCCGTGCAAAAAAGAGATTCATGAAGAAGGATTCCGCGCAGGCACGCTGGCAGGCACCAGCAACGCAGTGAAGCCGATGCCAAGCAGCAAGGTAAGGCCGAAATCGCGCAGTGCGGGCATCGAACTCCACGCCAGCAGTCCGAACGACAACAGTGCGGTGATGGCGGAGAGCAGCACGCTCGCGTACATGGCGCCGGGTCGATGCGCCACGTAGGGTTCGCCTTCGCGCAGAAATACCGCGTAATTCGCGCCGACGCCGAGTACCAGCATCAAGGCCATCCAATGGAACAGCGTAAGTGGATGATGCAGATAACCCAGCGCTGCCAGCGTGAAGCCAATACCCAGCACCGGCGGCGCGAGCACGCGCGGCATGCTGCGCCAGCCGTACCGCCAGCCGAACACCGGCACGATCAACAGGATCGCCGCCAGTAACCAGATGCTGGCATAGCGGCGATAGCGACCGAACAGATCGGATACCCCGGCTGCTTTGTCCACCAGCGTAACGCCTGGCAAGTCCTTCGCCGCCTGCTTCAGTAGATCACCCGATGCATCGCCTTGCGGTAATACCAGCGAGGCCGCGCCATGTTGTCCGTTGTCGCCCATCCACAAATAGCGAAACGGTGTGGCAACGGCAGTTTTCAACCAGTCACGCAAAACCAAAGGCGTGCCGGGCCAAGCCTGGATAAAGCGATCGATATCGGCATCGCGAAAGCCTGCACCATGTAACCATTGGCGCATGCGATCCGGCTGCGCAAACAGCGGTGCCAACAGCGCCTGATTGGCTTGTTGACGCTGCAACGACGGCACCATGCCGGCCAGTCCCAGCCAGCCTTGCAGGTGCTGTGCATCCGTCATCGCTTGCAGACGCTTTTCCAGCGCTTCTTCGCGTTGCAATACTTGGTCTTCGTTGTCACCTTGCACCAGGTAGAACTGCGTGCCATTGCCGACGCCGGTGATATCGCGAATCTGCTTTTCCTGCGCAACGAGTTGGGCGGGCGGCGAAATCAGCAAGTGCACGTCGTCGTCGTGGTGCAATTGCCACCAGCCCGGTACGGCCAGCAACAAGGTCAACAATGCAAGCACCTTGCCATGCCAACCGGATACGAAAGACGTTATTGCCCGCTGCAGAAATAATGCAAGGCGTACGGATGCGGCAGACAACGGTTTTGCCGGGCGCGGTAATAGCGCAGGCAGCAGAAAGAACACGCTAAGACATGCTGCCACCATGCCTACCATGGCGAAGCACGCCATTTGGCGCAGCGCCGGGAATGGCACCAACCCGAGCAGGGCATAGCCGAGCAGAGAAGTACCCAGCGCGAGCAGCAGGGCAGGGCGAACCTGCCGCAAACCGCCGCGTGGCTCCCACGCCTCACCGGCATTGGCACGCGCGGTGAGGTATTGAATCGAATAATCCACCGCCTCGCCAAGCAACGCCGCGCCAAACACCAGCGTTAGCAGATAGATCTGTCCGAACACCAGCACGCTTACCGTAGTGGCAGCGACGATGCCGATGGCAGTGGAAAGAAACGCTAGCAGCAGCGGCCACGGCGATCGGAAAACGGCAAGCAACAGCAAGGCAATGCCGAGCGTGGAAATCAGACCCACGCGATGCACGTCGCGCTCGGCATCGCTGCGCGCAGAGGCCGCATAGAACAGCGCACCCGTACGCAGCATGTGTGTGCCGGGATGATCGTGTTCGATCGCAGTCTCGGCCTGGTTCAACGCACTCAACGCGCGACGCTGTATGGCGTCGTCATACGACGAACCGTTGAGCGTGGCGGTGACCAGCACGTAGCTGCCGTCATCACGATGCGCAGTCAGCAGATTGTCTTCGGGCAGCAGTGGCGAGCGGCTCCAGGGCTGCTGTTCCAGCCAGTGTTGCAACCAGCCGAATGGATCATCTTGCAGATGTGTGCCAACGCCGGTAACGAATGGTTCGTTGATGCGTTGGGCCAGCGCTTGCTGCGGGTCATAACCCGGTTGTTCAAGCGTTTGGCGATCTGCATCAGTCAGCAGCGCGAAGCGATGCGCCAGATACGGCGTAACCAATTGCTGCAGATCGAATGGCGGCAGTTCAGCGGTAACGGAGGCGAATACGCCATCCTTCGCGAGCACCTGTCCCAATTCGCGTGCTGCTGCCTTGGCGTGATCGTCATCCGCATTGGCTACCAGCAGCATCACGCGATCGCCATTGGCGTGGGCAAGCCGTTGTGCAGCGACTTCGGCCAGCGGATTGCGCTCGGTTGCCGGCAACATGGCCAGCAGATCGGTTTGAATGGGCGAACGCTCACGCCCAAGCAGCAGCCATGCGCAGAGCAAGGCGATCAGCAGCGCTATCGCCACGAACCATCCAGCACGTAACCGCAAGCTCCGTTGCGTCATGGCAGCCCGAGCGCGTGCTTTTCCAGCGCGCTCAGCGGGCCGGCGTCGTGGGTATCAGTCATCTGGATATCGGTTTGCGTGCCGTCTTGCATATCGATACGAATGCGCTGCAGGTACACACCGCCATCGAGCTGGATGCTCTTCAGCACCTGCGCCACGCGCGCTTGTTTCGGGGTGAATTGCAGATTCCATTGCGCGGCGCTGCCGTTTGCGCGCACGTCGAACTGGCGTGTCACGTCATCGAGCTGCCCCGTCAGCATGCCTTGCAGCATTTGCGAAATCTGGCTGACGCCACGCTCGCTGCGCATCGGTTGCATGTGGCCGTCGGCATCGATGCGCAGGGTGCGCGTGCCGGTCAGTGCCAATGTCTGTTGGTAAGGCTGCTGCACCTGCCAGAGCATGCCGTGGCCGTTGACGAACAGCAGTTGGCCGCTACTGGTTTGCGGTTGGGTGAGGGCGGGGCTTTGGCGTTGTTGGGTAAAGGTGGCGCGGACGGCGATGTGTTGGCTTAGCTGATTGACGATGATGTGCAGCAGGTCAGAGCTTTGTGCGTGCGCGCTGAAGCAAACGAGCAGCAATGCGATGAGTTGGACACATCTTGCGAACATGTTTGAACGGTCGTCATTCCCGCGAAAGCGGGAATCCATCTTGCTCTGATGCCGGCGTGAAAATGGATTCCCACTTTCGTGGGAATGACGGCCATGGGGGATCGCGCAAGACTGCCCCCTCACCCCAGCCCTCTCCCCGGAGGGGAGAGGGAGTGTTTGCGTCACGCTGTACATGCTGCACTCCTTTCCTTCTTGCGCTTACGCCACAAAAGCACCGGCGCTCTCGGCAACATCCCCAGCAGCAACCGTGTATGCATCGCAGAAATACGCAAATTGTCGTGCAGCATATGGAAATGGGACAGGCCGTTTTCCGGATACGTTACCCGGGTCGGCAGATTGCGTACTGGTACGCCGCGCCAGATCAGGCGTACCGCCACCTCGGTATCGAAATCCATGCGCGCGGGCAGGGGCGCGCGATCGATCTCGGCACACGTCGCTTCCAGCGGGTACAGACGGTAGCCGCACATCGAATCACGCAGCATGAACGACAATGTTTCCAGCCACACGCACACGTGCGTGACGTACCGGCCATACAAGCGGGCGCGCGGCACGCTGTCGTCGTAGATCGGTTGGCCGCAAATCAGCGCTTGCGGGTATGCGCGGCCTTCAGCGAGAAAACGCGGCACGTCCGCCACCTCGTGCTGGCCATCCGCATCGATCTGCAAGGCATGGGTGAAGCCGGCATCGCGTGCGGCAATCATGCCCGCGGTAATGGCGCTGCCTTTGCCGCTGTTGCGCGCCAATCGAATCAGCTGCACCCCCGGCGCAACCAGGCCGTCGAGCACGACACGGGTGGCTTCGTCGCTGCCATCGTCCACGATCACCACCGGCAAATCATGCGCGCGCAAAGCGTGCACCGTAGCCGCGATGGTGTCCTTGTGGTTATAGATGGGAATCAGCGCGCAGGGCTGAAAAGCTCCCGCGGGGGCTTGCGCATCAGGCATGCAGGCACTCCGCGTGCGCTCAGCGCGTCAGCAGCGCGCGTACGGTGGCGACCACGTCGCCTACCGTTCGCACGTTCTTGAAATCCTCGGGCTTGATGCGCATGCCGGTCATGTCCTGCACCTGGATGGCGAGGTCGACGGCATCGATGCTGTCCAGTTCCAAGTCGGTGAACAGGTGCGTATCGGGAGTGACCCTGGCGGGATCGATCTCGAAGGTTTCCTCGAGCACGTCCTTGAGCCTGAGCAGGATGTCCTCATCACTGATCCCGGTTTCCATGATTGCGTTCATAACATCCAGCCCGCCGTGCAGCCCTGCATATCTTCCCCAAGCCTATATCGGCAGGCACCCAGTGCGCTGCAGCCGAAGGCTTGGATGGAAGCTTTGATTGTTTCTAACCCGCGGAGCGGGTTCCCCTTTTGAGCTTTGCCAAGCTAGGCAATGCCTTATCGCACATTTTCTTGCGGTAAAAAGTCTAGCAGACTGCTGGGGAGGGTGCTTAAGGACAAGCGCCGGAGCACTCCGGCGCTTTCCGAACTGGTTGGTGCAGTTTTTTGAGGCGCTTTAGATCTCCAGATGTATGCGCATGCCGTAAATAAATACGGGGCCGCGCCGATCCGCGTTGTAGCCAGGATTGAGAATGACCTGGAAATCGGGGCTGAGCTGGATGCCTTTGTACAGGTGATAGTTGTAGTAGGTCTCCAGCACATCTTCCCTGCCGTAACGAGTGAGTTGGCCGTCACCCAGGAAGCCGCCCATGCCGCCGTCGGCAAGATACAGGCGATGCTGGCGGTTCAAGCCTGCGGTGGAGAAGGCGACACCGAACACATCGTCTGGCCGATTCCAGCGTGTGCCGTTAACGGAAATACCGCCCGACAGATCGTTGTCGATTTCGGTAAACGCATATTCCTCGGTGCGATCGTTGGCACTGCTGGCACGTAGAAATACGCCGACGTCCTTGCTAAGCCGTTGTTCGAAGCTGATGCCATAGCCCACTTTGGATGAGGCTTTGCGTACGCTGGTCACATCGGGCGGATTGCCGGTGCCCTCAGCGGCGGCGATGGCATCCAGATAGTTGCCGGCCCAGCTGTGATTGCGAAACACCAGCACGCGCACCAAGCCGGGCAGATCGCCGAATGTATGGTCGTGTTCCACTTCCAGGTTGTCGCCGTGATACGTCCATATCCGATGATTGAGCGTGGTGCCGTTGGCCTCTTTGGGTTCCATGAAGCGGCCCACGCGCACCACCCAGTTGTCCCAGTAGAACTCGCCCGCGCCACCGATGGTGTAGGCACGCGCATCGGCGGCATAGTCCCACGCACCGTGGGTGATCATCGACCAATTCAGGAATTGCGTGCGTGGGTCATTGGCGTAGGTGTTCTTTTCGAAGATATCCGTCAAGGTGATCTTGCCGAGCGTGACCACGAAGCGACGCGAATCGTAGTTGCTGGCGAGTTGGTTGGGGCCATCCTCGACGTGCACGGCGTCGCCGCCCAGATTGAAGGTTTGTCGCAAAAACCAGCGTGCCAGGTAACCGCGTGGATGCGTGCCGCCGTTCTTCTGGATTTCGCCGTTATTGATGCTGGCCAAGCCAAAAAGATGCGAGAACGGTTTTCCTATGACGACTTCCGGATCGACATAGATCTCGCCGCCTTTCCAGAAGCGCGCACCCAAATACGCCGTGAAGGTCGAGGTGTAACTGTATTCGGGCGACGTGGACAGACTTTGAGGACCGGTATAAGGCGCGCTGAAGCCATCCTTGTGCTGATACACGTAGGTGGTTTGCGCGTGGAGATTCCAGCGTTCCTCGGTAGTGTCTTTGGCGTTCTTGGTTTCAACGGGGGGCGGCGGCGAACCGCGGCTGGCATCGGTGGAGGCGAGGCGAATGTCCTGCGCCTGGGTTACTGCTGTGCAAGCCATCGTGCCGAGCACGAACAGCAGCGTAGGGGAATGTTTTCGGGCGATCTGAGTTTGAATTTGCATGGAAGAACTCGGCTTGAAAATCTTTGGCACAGCGCTGCCCGCAGCAAGCGCAAAGCGCTTGCCGGTCGAAGCAGTGCAGAGAGAAAATGGATGGAGCGCCGGCGCTAGCGGCCGGCTTGCCTCAGCACGATGGAGGCTGGCTGCGCCGGAACCATGCGGTGGGCCATGAACGACTCATGCGCGCGACACCTTCAGGATTTGGCGAGCACAAGCTGCACCACCTTCACGATGGCAAGGATCAGCGCCGCAGCCAGATAGGCACGTAGCACACCGAGCCATATGCGCCGGCGTAGGCTCAACTGCGCGGGAGGCAGCTTGCTCAGCGGCGGCATGCGCCAAAGGGTTTTGTCGACGGTGAGGCTTTCCGGCACCGTGGCGGTCGGGCGGCGCCAATGCATCACCCCGAACGTGATGGCAATCGCCAGTGCCAGTACACCACCGCCTATGAGCACGCTGATGATTTGTGCGCTGGTGATCGAGGGATAAAGCACCGAGGCCGTCAGGATGATCGACAGCAATACCAACACGCCTACCACCGCGGTAGTGAACAGGTTGGTGATCGGCTTGTTCACCCATGGCCCCAGCACGGCCTTGTCGTTGCACAACAGCAGCAGAAACACTGACGCGCCAGGCAACAAAATGCCAGCCAAGGTTTGTACCGCATTGGTGATGATGCCCAGCGGTGCATTCGGAATCAGCACCAATCCTGCAGAGACTGCGACCAGCAACGCATACACCGCATAGAAGAGCTTCGCTTCCGTAGGCTTGCGATGCAGCGAATGGTTCACGGCCAGCACATCGCCCACGGCATAAGCGGTCGACAGCGACACCGCCGCAGCGCCAATGATGCTGGCATCGATCAGTGCGATCGAAAACAGTACCGAGGGCGTGGCACCCACGTATTTGGCGATACCTTCCGCCACCGCGCCGGCATCCGCGAACTGTCCCATTTCAGGTCGTCCCGCAAACGTGGCAGCCGTAAAGGCAATCATGGCCACCGCGCCGATGATCACAAGTGCAATGCCGATCCACAGATCCGCCTTCTCGTAGTTCATAAAGCGCGGCGTGATGCGCTTGTCGATCACATAGCTCTGCTGGAAAAACAACTGCCACGGCGCCACCGTGGTGCCGACGATGGCGATGATCAGCAACATCACATCGCTCAATGGCGCACCCTTGGGCATGCTCGGCACTAGCATGTGGTGCGCGATCTGCCCAACGGGCGGATGCACCATCAGCAGCACCGGTACCAGCAGCAGGCTGCCTACTACCAGCAGCAGCGCAAACCGTTCGAAACGCCGGAAGTTGCCAGTGGACGCGGTGATGATGATCAGCGCAGCCGCAATCATCACCCCCCAATTACGCGAAAGGCCCAGATGATCCAGGCCTAGGCTGATGCCGATGAATTCGGTGACGATGGTCAGTGCGTTGAGAATGAAAAGATCGATCACGCTGAACGCACCCCAGAATTTGCCGAAGCGTTCAAGGATCAAGCGAGCGTGACCCACGCCGGTGACGGCGCCGAGCCGCAGCACCATTTCCTGGTTCACATACAAAACGGGAATCAGCAGCGATAGCGTCCACAGCAGCACCGTGCCGTAATTCTGGCCGGCCTGGGTGTACGTACTGAAGGCACCGGCGTCGTTGTCGCCGACCATCACGATCAGGCCGGGGCCAAGAATGGCAAGCAGGGTGCGCAAGCGCGCCCTCCAGTTATCGCGCCGTGCGTGGTCGTTGTGGGCAATGGTGCCGAGTGCGCCGCGGATATCGCCCACATGGGCGCTATCGAGCACGGCGGTATCGTCGGATTCTTTTAATTGGATGACCGTATTCATGGTGAAGCCTTGTTGTGAGGCGGTAGACGGAGTGGCTATGTGAGCTATGCGGAGATATTGAACAGGCTCTTAAATGACTCTCCGTACCGGTTTTGTCAGAAAGACTTCCGTGGGCTTGCGAGGTGTGCGTCCTTGCACCGGCAGCGACTGGCCGTCGCGCTGCACGCGATGCAGCAGCGCGCGCAGCGGACGGAATTCGTCACGCAAGCCGTTGAACACCTGCATGGCGGCGGCGATGTCTGCCGGTTCGCTGTCCGCAACGAACAGATCCGCAATGACCGCGTCGCGACGCGGAAACGTGCGCACCACCAGATGGATACCGTTGCCGGTGATCGCCCCGATCACGCCGTCCAACGCCGTGGAGGTGAAATGCTCGTAACGGATCGGCAGATGACGACGGGTAACGTGCGCCATGCAATGTGTCTGGATGGCTTGTGCGTCGGTGAGCAGCGTCTTGGGCGCACAGCAGTCGAACCATTCACCTACGAAATGGATGTTTTTCATGGGAGTGTCTTCGCTTTCTTGGCCGGCAGCCGCGCTGCCAGCACGCATGGGAAAGCCTCGGCATACGTGCGTAGCCGAGGTGCGGATTCAGGCGTTATGAGCGAGTAGATCGCCCAAGGCCGCGATACCAGCGCGACGATGCGCGCAGCAGCGTCATGAACAAGCCAGGCGAAGACGGTCTGGCTGTGCGGCAAGCGAAATAAACGTTGAGCAGCCGATCCGGCGTGTGCAGCGGTCGGCGTGCGTGCAGAAGAGAGAGTTGCATGGCTCGATCCTCGTGAATCGCCGCATAGGCGACACGAACGCGAGCCGGCTCAGGTCGTGACGATGTGAGCAGGGCGCATCGCGTGCGCGTTCAAGCGGCAGGGCAATGGAGGTGGGTTGTCGCTGGCTGGAGGAGGTCGCATGGGATTAACCGTTAGCGCACAGGCGCGAAGGAGGGCGCATGCCGGCACCGCGAGGGCGCCATTGCATGCGGAACTTGGAAGTAAAGCGCGCGCTGCTCAGGCGCGGACGTGGTTGGGCGGGTGCATCAGCGACCCAGTGGCATTCCAAAACGCCGGTTGCGGCGTTCCGGCGCCATTGCGCATGCAGGGGAGCAGCGTAATGCAGCGGGGCAACGGCCGCGGCAGAACGCACGCGGTGCAAGGTGCCGCCCCAGGTTTTATGAAGATGGATGGCGCCAGCCGCGCGACGGCGGACTGCACGCAAATACAGCTTGTTCATGACTCACCTCGTCAAGCGCCCTCAGCGGCGCGAGAGGCGAACCGGACTTTCCTAGTCGTGGAAAGCGCCGGCTGACCGAGCGCGGTCGCCGATAGGGCTTACGTTGTTCAACTGGCACGCCAACGCCGGATAGGTGCATCCGAAGCTGGCGCATCGACTAGGAGGGTTACTGTCCATTTCTCTTGGTTGAGTTATCTGGAAAATGCCGCAGGAAAGGCTTCCTGAAGGCTCGCGCAAGATACCCATGGGGGTATACGTGTGTCAACCAGGTGACAGAAAATTTTACGCAAAAAAGCGCAGAAAGAGATTCGTCATTACAGCGTCAGCTTGCACGAGTGCCTTGCGTCGTGAACACTCGCGTCATGCCACATACCGTTCGAGAAAAAACCAAGCTCCTCAATCGGGCCAAACGGCTCCGCGGCCAGATCGAAGCCCTGGAGCGCTCCCTCAGCGAAGAAGACGACTGTTCGATGATCCTGCATCAGATCGTCGCGGCGCGCGGCGCCATCAATGGACTGCTGGCACAGGTGATCGAGGGCGTCATACGCGAACATCTGCTGGACGATGTCGGCCATTCGCTAGCGGCCAAGCAGCATGATGCGGAAGAGCTGATTGCGGCGTTGAAGACCTATATAAAGTAGCGCTTGCAGCATGAGGCTGCTTACTTGCTGAGATGCCCATCTATTCCTCGGCGTCATTCCCGCTTTCGCGGGAATGACGGCCGACAAAGACTGACGCCTTTGAAACAAAAAAAGCCGCCGGGTTCCCGGCGGCTTCTTAGTGAAGGCTAACGATCGCTTACTGCCCGCGCATGCGGCCAGCAAAGCGCGGCGCGCCGTTACCCATATGCGGCAGCTTGATCTTGCCAATGGACTCGATGCGCTCTTCAGCCAGACGGTCCGCTGCCCTGTAGGTGGGTACGCTCTGCGTCTTGCTGATTTCGAAGATGCGGCCCAGGTTGTAGTAGATGGTGCGCATCATGCGCATGGCGCGTTCGCGGTTGTAGCCGTCGATTTCCAGCGACACGTTCATCACGCCGCCGGCGTTCACGGCGTAGTCCGGTGCATACAGCACGCCGCGGCGCTGCAGTTCGTCGCCGATCGCGTCGGTGGCCAGCTGGTTGTTGGCTGCGCCGCAGATGATCTTGGCCTTGATGCGATCGATCGTTTGCTCATTCACTGTGCCGCCCAGTGCGCAGGGCGAGTACACGTCGGCGTTCACGTCGTAGATTTCGTCCAGGCCCACGGCTTCGCAGCCCAGCTCGTCCACGCAACGCTGCACGGCTTCCTTGTTGATGTCGGTGACGAACACCTTCGCGCCCTGCTCACGCAGCAGCTTGATGAATTCGCTGCCGACGTGGCCGCAGCCCTGCACGGCGTAGCTGTACTTGCCCACGTCTTCATTGCCGTACTTGAAGTTCAGCGCGGCCATCAAACCCTGCAGCGTGCCGTAAGCGGTGAACGGTGAGGGATCGCCCGAACCGCCATGCACCTGGTGCACGCCGGTGACGTATTCGGTTTCGCGGAACACGTATTCCATGTCGTTCACGTCGATACCCACGTCCTCAGCCGTGATGTAGCGACCGTTGAGCGAGTTGACGAAACGGCCGAAGGCGCGGAACAGCGCTTCGGATTTATCTTTCGACGGATCGCCGATGATCACAGCCTTGCCGCCGCCCAGGTTCAGGCCGGCTACGGCGTTCTTGTAGGTCATGCCGCGCGACAGGCGCAGCACGTCGTTCACTGCATCTTGCTCGGTCTTGTACGGCCACATGCGCAGGCCGCCCAGTGCCGGGCCCAGCACCGTGTTATGGATCGCAATGATGGCTTTCAGGCCTGCGTCTTTGTTATGGCAGAAGACGACTTCTTCGTGGCCTGTCTTAGCGATGGTTTCGAAAATCATTGGAACTTGAACTCCACATAGGACGGTGCTGGGGAAGGCACTGAGTTGGGGAAGCGTTGGCCCCGCCAAGGACCTGGCGCCTGAAACTCAAAACCCCAGCAAGAGGCTGGGGTGTTCGAGTAATCCCAATAATTTTAGTACGACCCGCGCAGACAGCGCTTTCGCACCGCAGCAAACCACCTAACGAAAACGCCCCGCATAAGCGGGGCGTTTCGATATACGTGAAGACGATGTTTACCCTTGAACCCACACACCCACATGGAAGTGCCAACCATCCGGATGCTGTTCCCAATGCGGGTGCACGTAGTGATAGCCAGGACGCACCGGTTCCCAGTGGCCGTGTACTGCGACATAGCGCCCGCCATCCCAATGCCAGTGACCGCGTGCCCAAATGTAGCCAGGGCGCGGCGGCGGCAATTCTTCGATCACGGTCACCGGCGGCGGCTGCGGGGCGACGACTTCAACCACCTGCGGCGGGGGCGGCGGTGGAGCGGGTTGTTGTTCGACATAGACAACGCGACGTGGCGGATGCGGTTGTTCGACTACGCAACCGGCCATAGCCACTGTGACGCCAGCGAGGGCAAGCAAGGATGCAAAACGCAATGACATGAAAAATTCCCCAGATGGTGTTGAATCGAATGCTGTCGATCCGGTCAGTGCAGTGAGCAAGTTTAGTGGGCATCCTGCCGTTGAAGCATTGCGCTTCGTCGTGGGACGAAGCGCAGGTTGTTACGTTACGAGGCGATCAGGGGCCCCAGCGGCCGTCGCGCCAATACCAGTTCGGACCACGGCGCTCCCACGCACCCGGATACCAGCGATATCCCGGCCGCGCACTCACCCACGCACCCGGTACCCATACGTGACGACGGTAGCCAGGATTCCAGCGCCAATAACCCGGTACCCATACGAAACCGCGACGGGGTGGCGGCACGCGTTCGAAACGCGGTGGCGGCGGTGCCACGTTGATGCCGACGCCCACGCTTACTTGTGCAGCAGCAGGCGGCGTGTAGCTCACGCTGGCCAACGCAAGGCCGATGCCTGCAACAAGAGCGAGTTTGCGGGTGATGCTGATCATGTGTTCTCTCCTTGAAGTACGCAGCCGCAGTTAGCGGTTGCTGGGGAGGGGAACGCGAGCATATCGCGCGATGTTGACGTGATTGCTTTCGGTGGTTCAGGAAACAGCCGAATTCATTTGCGATGGGCGCGATCCAACTCCCTCCCCCTACGTGTAGTGGGGAGGGGGCAGATCTCTGGCGACTTAACGAAAAAGGCACAACTTTTCCCCTAGAAATAAAACGAACGGTCGTGCTATTTTGCCCGCCATGAACGCTACCACCTCCCCCAGCAAAGGCGCCGCCACCCGCGAGCTCATCCTCGACCACGCCTACGAACTGGCCCGCCAGGACGGGCTGGAAGGCCTCTCCATCGGCGCCCTGGCGCTCGGCGTAGGCATGTCCAAAAGCGGTGTGTTCGCCCATTTCGGCTCCCGCGAAGAGTTGCAACTGGCGTTGCTGGATACCGCCACCAAACGCTTCCTGGATTTCGTGATCCGACCTGCCGTGCAACAGCCGCGCGGCATCAAGCGCCTGCGGGCCGTCCTGGACCGCTGGTCCGAATGGATCCGTATTCACTACAACGGCTGCGTGCTGATCAGCGCCGTCGTGGAATACGACGGACGCGAAGAAGGCCCGCTGCGCACGCGCGTGAAAGAACAGCAAACCGGCTGGCGCAACGAAGTGATGCGCGCGATTCGTCAAACCGTCGAAGTGGGCGACCTGCGTGCGGATACCGATGCCGATCAGCTCGCCTTTGAACTCTACTCATTGATGCTCGGCCTGCATCATGACGCCAGCTTGTTCGGCTTCGACGAATCCCATCGACATACCTGGGCAGCGCTCGATCGCCTGCTCGCCAGTTATCAGCCCTGAAACACAGGAGCTCGCCATGACCGCCACCACGCGTCGCCACTCTTCGCATCACTCGTTCAAGCTCGGCGCTGTGCGCCTGAGCTTTGCCGTTGGTAGTCGACTCGCACCCAAGCAGACGCTCGATCGCGCGGCACGCTTGTTTGGCACACCCTTCGCCAGCAGCCGCACACGTTCGCGCGCCGCGCAGCCGGATAGCGACATGCAGCGCAGTGAGCTCCATATCAACGGTCAATCCATCGCTACGTATGTGTGGGGAGATCCATCCACGCAGCCGTACGCGTTGCTAGTGCATGGTTGGTCCAGCTTTGGCCTGCGTTATCTGCCATGGGTAGCGAAACTGCGTGAACTGGGCTTTGCCGTGGTCACGTTCGATCAACCCGGCCACGGTGCAAGCAGCGGCGATTTCTGCACGCTGATGGATTTCATCAACACCGTGCGCGCGGTCGGGAAACACTTCGGCAACGCTGCGCTGGCGATTGGCCATTCCATGGGCGGTGCAGCGGTGGCGTTGGCGCAAGACGAAAACTGGCACGCACAACGCCTGGTGTTGATCGCGCCCGCCGCAGATATCGAAGCCGCCGCCAACCGCTTCATCCGCTTTGTGCGTCTCGGCGAGCATCTGCGCGAGCCATTCCTTTCCTGGTACCAAAACCGCACTGGCATCCATGCGCGAGAATTGCACGTGCATCATCATGTCCCATCGCTCGGCCAGCCTGGTTTGATCGTGCACGACCTGGACGATCGCGAAGTGCCATGGGAAGAGGGCGAGCGTTATGCGCGTTTTTGGCCCGGTGCGCGCTTGCTTACCACGCAAGGCTTGGGACATCACCGCATTCTGGATGCGGTAGAGGTGATCAATGCAACGTTGGCGTTTTTGCGTGGTGAATGTGTCGGTGATCGCGTAGTGGCTTCGCCGAATTTGCCGTTTGGGTTGGCGTAAGAACGCAAATTCTAATCTAGCCTCACCGCTTCGTATTACCTCACCGTCATCCCGGCGAAGGCCGGGATCCAGTATGAATACGTCGTGCGAAGCACACATAACGTTCTTTATGCTGTGTGCTTCGCACAGCATATTTGCACTGGATCCCGGCCTTCGCCGGGATGACGGTGAGGCGAGAATGAGTATTGTGGTACGGCGTGACACTTAAGCCTGCGCATACCGCTCCAAATCCAAAACCCCTTCCGACTTCGCCACCACCACCGCCGTCACCGAATCCCCCGTCACATTCGCCGACGTACAACACATATCCAGCAACCGATCCACCGCCGCGATCACCGCAATCACCTCCAGCGGCAAGCCAACCGACGACAGCACCAATCCCATCACCACCAAGGCTGCGCCGGGAATGCCGGCCGCGCCGATGGAAGCGAGCGTGGTCGTCAACATCACCGTCAATAACTGACCGAACGAAAGCTCGATGCCATACGCATTGCTGGCGAAAATGGTGACTGTGCCGAGATAGCACGCCAGTCCCGCCATGTTCACGGTGGAACCTAGCGGCAGCACAAAACTCGCCACGCGCGGGTCCACACCCAACCGCTCCTGGGTATTCTCAAGATTCAACGGCAGCGTCGCCGCGCTGCTTGCCGACGAATACGCAAACAACTGCACCGACAGCATCTTGCGCAAGAACGGCAGCGGGTTGATTCGCCACAGCATCAACAGCACGCCGCAAACCACGATCATGAAAAACAACATGACGGCATAGTTCACCACCACCAGCGAGCCAAGATGCCCCAGCACGGAGAAACCGTGGTCCGCGGTGACAAACGCCATCAGGCCGAACACGCCAATGGGCGCGAACTTCAACACCATGTGGATCAACTTGAACACCACGGCAGAAAGGCTGTTGAAGAAATTGCGCACCGGCGTCGCCGCCTCGCCCGCCAAGTTGATCGCCAAAGCAAAGAAGACCGCGAACACGATCGTCGGCAGCAGCGCGCCTTCGGCAAATGCCTTGAACGGATTGGAGGGAATCGCGTTGATCAACGCCTCCTTAATACTAGGCGGCGTTTCCGCAGGCGCATGACCACTTACCGTAAGACCGAAGCCGGCACCGATGTTGAACAACATCGCCACGCCCATGGAAACGGCGGCCATGATCGCCATCGTTACCGCATAAATTGCGATCGACTTCCACGCAATGCGCCGCATCGCCGCCATATCCGAAAGCGAAGCGATGCCGCACACCAGTGATACGAACACCACCGGTATCACGCACATGCGAATCAGCGACATGAAAATGTCACCCAATGGCGCCAGCATCTTGGCGGGCTCGCCAACGAAGTGCCCGACAGCCAGGCCAAGCACCATCGCGATAAGAATCTGGTGCCACATTTGCAACCGCGGAAAACGGTGTGAAGCGGTCGATGAAATAACGGTCGATTGCATAAAGATTCCTCCTGAAAGTGCATCCAGTAACGCCGATTTCGAAACGCTGCTTAGTAAATTTGGATGGAACTTGAAATTCGCAGGTCGCCATGAAAGTTGCCTTCCCTCACGGGCGTGACGGGCATGAACGGCAACGTGCCATCCATGGCAACTCAAGTAGTTTGAACAATCCACGCTCACCGTTGCGAGAAGCCCACGCCATCTTTCGACACGGCCCCACGTACGCAAGCACCCGTTTAACAGGTAAGGCCATTAGAATGGTTGCGTTTGGAACATACCGTTCTCGGAGTCCCCATGAGTTCCCCCGCCAAGCACGTTCCTGCCACTTCCGCGCAGGCTGAAACCAGTCCGCTGCGCTTCGTCACGGCCGCCAGCCTGTTCGACGGCCACGATGCCGCCATCAATATCATGCGCCGCATCATTCAATCGCAGGGCGCGGAAGTGATTCACCTGGGCCACAACCGCTCGGTGGAAGACGTGGTTCGTGCTGCGCTGCAAGAAGACGCCGACGCCATCGCGCTGTCCTCCTACCAGGGCGGTCACGTCGAGTACTTCAAGTACATGGTGGACATGCTCAAGGAGAGGGGCGCCGCCCACGTCCGCGTGTTCGGCGGCGGCGGCGGCACCATCACCCCGGAGGAAATCCGCGAACTGCAAGCCTACGGCGTGGAGCGCATCTACCACCCCAACGACGGCATGAAGCTCGGCCTGGTGGAAATGATCGAAGACGTCATGCACCGCGCCGGCAACGCTGCCGCCAAGCGTGAGCAGAACGAAGCCATCGTTCCGGCCACCATCAACATCGACGACGAAATCAGCATCGGCCACACGCTCTCCGCCATCGAAGAAGGCAAGTTGAGCGAAGCCGAACTCGCGCGCCTACGCAAGGAATGGTCGCTGGCCGGCAAGCACACGCCCGTGCTCGGCATGACCGGCACCGGCGGCGCGGGTAAATCGTCCGTGGTGGATGAACTCCTGCTGCGCTTCCTGCACGCCTTCCCGCAGATGCGCATCGCCGTGCTCGCCGTCGATCCCACGCGCCGCCGCAGCGGTGGTGCACTGCTGGGTGACCGCATCCGCATGAATGCGCTGCGCAGCCATCGCGTATACATGCGCTCCATGGCCACGCGCCGCCAGAACGCTGCCACCAACGAAGTGCTGCACGACTGCATCAACTTCTTGAAGAGCCAGCCGTACGATCTAGTGATCGTGGAAACCGCCGGCATCGGCCAGAGCGATTCGGAAATCGTCGACCTCGTCGATTTCCCCGTCTACGTGATGACCAGCGACTACGGCGCCGCCAGCCAGCTCGAAAAAATCGACATGATCGATTTCGCCGAACTCGTCGTGCTCAACAAATTCGACAAGCGCGGCGCCGAAGACGCACTGCGCGACGTGCGCAAGCAGTGGAAGCGCAACCGCAACGCCTTCACCCTGAAAGACGAAGACGTGCCGGTGTATCCCACCATCGCCAGCCAGTTCAACGATCCAGGCGTCACCTGGATGTTCACCAACCTGTGCCGCCTGTTGCGCAACAAGCTCACTGCCAAGGGCAGCGAGCACGCCATCGAAACCACGCACTGCGATTTCAAGCCGAACCTGGACGTGACGCTGAAAGAACCGCGCGCCACCGTGCTGATTCCCGGCGCACGCGTGCGTTACCTCGCCGAAATCGCCGAGCAGGGCAGGGGCATCAACGCCGAGATCGAACGCGAAGCCGAATTCGCCAGCAAGGCACAGCACTACTACGAATCGCTGAAAGAAATCGGCGACCCAAAACTCCCGCGCCAGCTGGAGCGTTACGAGCACGACGATCTTCATGTCGTCATCCCGGCGCAGGCCGGGATCCAGTCAAATACGCCGCGCGAAGCGCACGACTTAAAAGCAGAAACACAGCAGGGGTCGGTAGATCGTTCACTTCTAGTTCTGCGCCAACGCTACAACGCCGCCCTGCGCGAACTCAGCCACGAAGCCCTGCACCTGCTGCGCGACTGGCCCAAGCTCTATAAATCCGTCACCGACGACGTGAACGAATACAAGGTGCGCGACAAAGTGATCCGCGTGGAGAACTACCGCGAATCGCTCAGCCACCAAAAGATTCCCAAAGTGTCGCCGCCCAAAACCAAAGACTGGGGCGATCAACTGCGCTTCCTCATGCGCGAAAACCTACCGGGCCACTATCCGTACACCGGCGGCGTGTATCCGTATCGCCGCACCGGTGAAGATCCCACCCGCATGTTCGCGGGCGAAGGCACGCCCGAGCGCACCAACCGCCGCTTCCATTACCTGAGCCAAGGCGGCGCCGCCACGCGCCTCTCCACCGCGTTCGACTCCGTCACCCTGTACGGCGAAGATCCCGCACCGCGCCCGGACATCTACGGCAAAATCGGCAACTCCGGCGTCAACATCGCCACGCTCGACGACATGAAGAAGCTGTACTCCGGCTTCGACCTCAGCGCGCCGACCAGTTCTGTATCGATGACCATCAACGGCCCCGCGCCAATCATCCTCGCGATGTTCATGAACACCGCGATCGACCAGAACGTGGAGAAATACCTCAAGGAAGATTCCGCGCGCTGGTCCGCTGCGCAAAAGCGCATGGACGAACTCTTCGCTGGCAAAAAGCGCCCCGCGTACTCCGGTGATCTGCCCAAGGGCAACGAAGGCCTAGGCTTGAACCTGCTCGGCGTCACCGGCGATCAACTCGTCGACGCTGCCACTTACGCACGCATCAAGGAAGAAACCCTGCAAACCGTGCGCGGCACCGTGCAGGCCGATATCTTGAAAGAAGACCAGGCGCAAAACACCTGCATCTTCAGCACCGAATTCGCGCTGCGCATGATGGGCGACATCCAGCAGTACTTCGTCGACCACAAGGTGCGCAACTTCTATTCGGTCTCCATTTCCGGCTATCACATCGCCGAAGCCGGCGCCAACCCGATCAGCCAGCTCGCCTTCACCCTCAGCAACGGCTTCACCATTGTTGAGTACTACCTCGCGCGCGGCATGCACATCGACGACTTCGCGCCGAACCTCAGCTTCTTCTTCTCCAACGGCATGGACCCGGAATACACCGTCATCGGCCGCGTCGCCCGCCGCATCTGGGCCCGCGCCATGCGCGAACGCTACGGCGCCAGCGCCCGCAGCCAGATGATGAAGTACCACATCCAAACCTCCGGCCGCTCCCTGCACGCGCAGGAAATCCAGTTCAACGACATCCGCACCACCCTGCAAGCGTTGTACGCACTGTTCGACAACTGCAACAGCCTGCACACCAACGCCTACGACGAAGCCATCACCACGCCCACCGAAGAAAGCGTGCGCCGCGCCGTAGCCATCCAGATGATCATCAACAAAGAACTCGGCCTCAACTTCAACGAAAACCCCTGGCAAGGCAGCTACATCGTCGACACCCTCACCGACCTCGTCGAAGAAGCCGTCTACAAGGAATTCGAAGCCATCAGCGAACGCGGCGGCGTGCTCGGCGCCATGGACACCATGTACCAGCGCGGCAAGATTCAAGAAGAATCGATGTATTACGAGCACAAGAAGCACGATGGCAGCCTGCCGCTGATCGGCGTCAACACCTTCCTGCCGAAGGATCATGGTGGCGAAATTGCGACCGAGATCGAGTTGATTCGTTCGACGGAAGAAGAAAAAGGCCAGCAGATCGAAAACGTGCAAGCCTTCGGTAAAGCTCGTAATTCGCTGGCGCCGGAAAGCTTGAAGACACTGCAGAACACTGCGAGGGAACGCAAGAATGTATTTGAGCAGTTGATGGAGGCGGTGAAGTACAACTCCTTGGGGCAGATTAGTCACGCGCTGTACGAAGTCGGCGGTGAATACCGCCGCAATATGTAAAACAGCGCGACACCTCAAACCATCCACATCCTCTCCCCTCCGGGGAGAGGGTCGGGGTGAGGGGCCATGCGAAGCATAAAACCCAATCTAGCCAAGACTCTGGTTAATGCCTGAAATGGCCGTCATTCCCGCAAAAGCGGGAATCTATTTTGCTCTCACCCTCTTATCACTTGCAGCGCAATTCATCGCCCGTCAGCCAGCAAAGATCCTCCTTCTAGGCAGGGCAAGCCATGTTTTGCTAGTCAGCAATTTGCGTGCTCGTTAGCTATGTCCGTTCACTTACTTACTCGGACTCCTTTCGTCACGCCGCCTTTACAACTTCCGTGTCGCAGCCTTGTTAGCATCTACATCGGGAATCTGGTTCTAGGGGAAAGGGGCAGGGGAACAATGAAAGGGTTAATCGTCGTGGCGGCAATCGCCACGCTGCTCATTGGCTGTATGCGGATTTCGACAAAACCTCTCACTTCCGGCGAGAGTTTGCGGAGCAAAGAAGCTAGTTGGGAATGATGGGATCAGAGTGCCTTTTATCTAAAAAGCACTCTGATCCCATTTCCCATCTTTGAACCTAAATGAGCTCGAATACATGGAGAGGCGTTATGAGTTCAATCGATAGTGATGGTGGCGATGAAGATTGGGATGGCCCGCTAATTACTTCCACACCTGTACGCCGCAGGAAGGCCGCCGCGAAGCGAGTTGGGAAGAAAAAGGCTGCTGCCAAGAAAATTCCACGAAGGGTAGCGAAGAAGGCCGCGCGAAAGGTCTCGGCGAAGAAGGCGGCTCGCAAAGCTAGTGCAAAGAAAGCAGCCAGAAAGGCAACTGCAAAGAAGTCAGCGCGTAAGGTGGCCGCAAAGAAGACTATGCGCAAAGCCGTGGCAAAAAAAATGGCACGGAAAGCCGCTGCGAAAAAGGCTGCTCGTAGGTAATAAATGAGAACGATGGCGGCGCTGACTTTTAAGTTGGACTGCCCGCTCTAGAGGAAGTTGCAAATATTTCGTTCTGAGGAAGGCAGTGAGATATCTAGGTTGGTCTTCACAGAGAGTTGATCTCATGGCGACTTTAAAGGAAGCAAGTCAGCGACTCGATTTGCTCAGCACTCAAATTTCAACGCAGGTGCGGACTGTTGCGCTTGGCGTGCTCGCTGTTGCGTGGCTATTTATTTCGGGAAGCAAGGATTCCCCAACGCTGCTCGCAAAGATTTCGGAGTGGGAGTTGGTGACGATTGCCTTTCTTTCGTTACTCGCGCTCGCATTTGATCTTTTACAATACTTCGTTGGCTACTTTGTCGACTATCGAGCGTACAAAAAGGCACGTGCGCTGAAAAACGCGGACAACCCTTCGCCCACGGTTAAATTTCCTAAAAACCCTTTGCGGCACTTTTTCTTTTACACAAAACAGATGCTTGCAATTGTCGCAGCGGGCTGGCTCGCTGTTGCTTGCATCTTGGCGATATTTGTCAAGTAAATGCGGAATGGGAAAGAGAAACTTCAGGGACGGAAGCGGTTAAGCCAAGTTAACTACCTCAGGTACGGATTCCGGGCTTTTTATTCGAGAATGACACTAAGTGGGGGATAGGGTGGAAAATAGCTTTCGTTTGGCTGTAAAAAATGTTGCGCGCTTCGGTGACACCGATGTTTTTCCATTTCCCATTGAAAACAGAATATTTGAAGATCGGCCTGACTTAATTCAAGAGCAATTAAAGGCAGTGCATCATTCATTTGACGAACATTTGAGTCGATATGCACCGGTGAACCAAAGCGCTCTTGCGCCGGTTGGATATACAGGCTTCAGATGGGCTACTCAAATTGATCCGCTCTGGAATGCGTATCTTCTATCCATGGTTATCGAGCTTGGGCCTTCTATCGAGGCGGCGAGATTACATGTCAACCGCGGCATAGTTCATTCCTATCGATTTGCGCCAGATGCTCAGTCTGGCGCACTTTTTGACCCGGCACATGGTTGGCGGAGCTTTCAGGCCCAATCGATAGAGCATGCAAAGCAGTTTCAATGGGTGTTGGTATGTGATGTTGCAGATTTCTACTCTCGTATTTATCACCATCGGCTCGACAATGCTCTTCTTCAGCTCAATTCTGGTGGTGGAATTCACCAGCGAATAATGACTTTACTCCAGAAATTTTCGAACAATGCTTCGTATGGTCTTCCTGTGGGAGGGCCCGCGTCGAGGCTGTTGTCAGAATTGGTTTTGAACCGAACAGATAGGTTGCTAGTTTCTGATGGATTGTGCTTTTGCCGTTTTGCAGACGACTATCACATTTTTGCAAAGACTGAAGAGGATGCCTATCGAGCGCTTGTCTACATATCAGAAAAGCTGTTGGTCAACGAGGGTCTGTCGCTTCAGAAGATGAAAACTCGAATCATGTCATCGAGAGAGTTCTTGGCGTCTTCTGAGTTGGAAGATGAAGATGCTGAGCAAGCCGATTCCGCTTCACTTCTTCGACTATCTCTTCAATTTGATCCTTATTCGCCCAATGCTGTAGAAGACTATGAGATTCTCCGGAGCGAAATTGCAAGGTTTGACATCAATGGCCTCTTGACTAAAGAGCTTCGTAAGAGCCGGGTTCATGGGCCAACAACAAGGAAGATAATTCAGGCAATCAAATTTCTCCCATCGCTTCAGAAGCGTGATGCTGTGCTGTCTATGCTTCGTAGCCTAGACTCGCTCGCTCCAGTGTTTGGAGCCGTCATGCTTGCTATTCGAGAGGCATTTAGTGATCTTGATGATCAGACAAAGGAAGAAGTTGGTCTAGTTCTTGGCGGATTGATTAAATCAGATTCGCATTTGTCAAAAATCGATCTTAATATCGCGTATGCGCTGCGCGTCATCGCTTTGCGACGTAGTGACGAACTTGAGGCAATTCTTGCCCAGCTTTATCGTTCGTCAACAAGTGAAGTAATACGGCGAGATATTTTGCTGATAATGGCAAAGTGGCTTGCAAGCTACTGGATATCCGATCGAAAGAGTTACTTCCATTCTATGGGAGTATGGGAGCGTCGAGCTTTCATTGTTTCCCATTACTTGCTAGGAGATGAGGGAAGGCATTGGCGCAATCACGTAAAGGATGAATTGACGCCGTTCGAGTTGGTTGTTCGGGACTGGGCATCCCAGAATGTTGCGGGCAGATCTATCGCGGAGCTCCCTCTATGATGTCTGAACGCACGTTTGCCAGACGCTTTTCGTCGTATTGGCGGAATTTACTGCCGATGGCAGACCAGTTTATAAGACGTGTTAACTTGAATCCGATGCGCTACGACTATGCAATTGCTAGCAACTCGGCACCCGATCGAAGGGCGTTGATTAACGAGGCGGCATTCATAACTGCCCGTATGGCGGCACAGAATTCTGCGCTTGATATAGGGGTTGAGAGGTATTCTTACTTGGATTTGGTTAAGGAGGCTGAAATTTCGGCAATTGCGAAAATTGCACCTCTCGAAAAGCGTGCTGTGAAAGATATTTCGAGTATTGCTGGTTACGAGATCGATGAGGTAGTGGATCTTTCTAAGTCGATTCTTCGTTTTATTGTCTCTGAAAGAGGGCAGGGGGATTTTCTATTTTCACCGCTTTTTCCAGGGTGTGGTATGGTTTCAGAAGGCGAGGGCGATCTGCTAGTAAGAGATGCATTGTGCGAATTGAAAGGGGGGGATCGTGGGTTTCGATCTCAAGATTTGAGGCAGGTATTTACGTATATATGTTTGAATTACTCTAGACATCGATTCAATATTGACAGATTGTGCGTCGTTAATCCGAGGCGTGGTGTAAAATTTGAAATTGGGGTAAATACACTATGCAACGCAATTGCTGGGCGATCTTTTTATGATGTTGCTAGTGACCTTGTGAAGTTTATGTCTGAAGTTGCCATATCACGTTAGGTGTCCTGAAAAAAGGACGGTGGTATCTAGAATCAAGTGCAACACCACCAATCGAGTTGCTGCATGGAGGTATAACGGTACCCAATAACGGTACCAGGTACCGTTATTTGCTCCCCGATAAGGGGCCGGAGGCTGAGGTTTCCCCACGTTTCTAGTGGATCAATCAACGACTTACGGCGGTACCGAGTGGCATAAGAGTGCGCGCATGGCGCATTCTTCAAGGCGACCAAGCACAATAAAGAGTGCCGCCCATGCGCGCGAGTCGAGTATTGCAGAAGTGTATGTCCAGGTCGTTAGGTGCAATGCATGCGTTGCGAAACCATGTATTAGTGCGTTCCGTTGAAGCGCTGCTACGAGGGCGGCGCCTGACATTGATGGATGTCGCACGCTCTTGGCCCGGTGCCGAACGCGTCAAAGCACCACTTAAAGCATTTGATCGACTGTTGAGTAACCGCCATCTCCACCAAGAACGATTTCAGATCTATGCCGATATGGCGCAATGGCTGTTGCGAGCGAAACACCCTCTCATCGTGATTGACTGGTCGGACTTGAAGGCTGATCGATCCTGGTGCCTGCTGCGAGCTGCAGTACCGGTGGGTGGACGCGCATTGCCGATTCTAGACATGGTTTTTCCGGGTAAAGAGCTCGGAGCACCTAAGGCCCATAAGCGCTTTCTGCATGCCTTGCGATCGTTGCTTCCGCCGCAGGTATGCCCGATTCTGGTGACCGATGCAGGTTTCCTTACCCCGTGGTTTCGAACGGTCTCATCCTTAGGCTGGCACTGGGTTGGTCGACTACGGCATCGCACTTTGGTCAAACCCGTCGGGGTCATCGATAAAGATAGTCAGTGGGTAGCTTGTCGTGACCTCTACGCACTGGCGACCACGACGCCCCGTGACATGGGCTTGATGGAAACCGTACGGGCGACGCGATGGGTCTGCCGGTTGGCTGTCTATGGCAAGGCACCACGTGGTCGCAAGGATTGCAATCGGTTGGGGCTTATTTCACGCCAGAAGAACAGTCGCCAGGCGGCGGCCCGCGAACGTGAGCCATGGCTGATTGTCGCTTCGCCGGAACTGAATCTTCATGCCAGGCAGTTGGTGAATATCTATGCCAAGCGTATGCAGATTGAAATGTCCTTTCGCGATCTGAAGTCCCATCGCTATGGACAAGGCTTTGAAGATAGCCTTACCCGCAGCAGCGCACGCATCGAGATACTGCTGCTGGTCCATGCCATGGCGTCATTCGCCAGCTGGCTTGTGGGTCTGGCTTGCGATGCCTCGGGGATCACCCATTGGTTGTCGCCTACACGCTCAATGCGAAGACTCTATTCCATTATTCGGGTAGGCCGCGAAGCGATTGTTAGGGACTGGCCCATCAACCCTGGGTGGCTATGTCTCGCACGGCTACGATCGCTCGCCTACGAGACCTTGCAACCAAGCCTTGCTGCCACATGAAAACGTGGGGAAACCTCAGGGCCGGAGGTAGTTAAGCTCATATAACACCTCAGTCTTATCCGCTTTGGTCAAGTTGTTCTGGTACCTCGGCAAGCCGGGTACTTCGTGCAACCCCAAAGGCAACCGGGACGGAGGTAGTTAAATAGAGCTGACTACCTCTGTCCCGGATTCAGCGCATCGTTTTGTATCCGTCAAGCGAAGCTCACCTGGGCCACATTGACAAACAGGTACATGTTGCCAGTGAGCGCGCTCGCCAACGATAGATCACCGAAAAACGCTTCGAGGTCGCCATCGCCGATGACGAACTCGCCGAAATTGGGATCGAACAGACGAATAGAATCGGCGTTCTGCGCACAAATCGCGTGCCCGCCACTCAACGTGGATATGTTGATCATCGCGTAGGGCATGTTGCCGTTCCGCATCGCAGGCAAGGCGTCGGCAAGCTGGGTGAATTCCGCGCCGCCGTCGACGAATTCGATGCTCATGCCGAATTTACCGATCTGGATCAGTCGATTCATGACCTGGAAATGGACGGCTGCGGTGAAGTCGTCGGTTCTGGCCTTTACATCCCGTTGAGCCGACTCGTAAAGACGCTGCCGGCCGCCGATCAGCTTTGCTTGCGAAGACACGTAGGCCATCCGATGGTCCGGGCTCTCATGGGGAACCTGTCGGAGTCGCTTGAGCCATTCGACACAGCTGCCGTAGCAGACCCCACCCTTTAGATCCAGGGCGTGGGGAAAGGCGGCATCGATAATCTGGGTGGTCTGATTCCAGCTCTTGACCCGGCAATCCGTTAGCGTGCTCATGGCGCGAAGATCCAGGCGAAAGGTATTGAAAAATGTAGTACAGAAAACCGCGTACGGAAAAGGGTGGCGCTTCGGCCATTAGGGGCTGGCGGTAGTTAAGTCCTCCCGTTTACCGCAAGGGTGTTTGTCATACTTCTTGCGTCCCGTCATGCGAATGCAAAATCCCATGTGCTTCATAACCGTGACGGAGGTAGTTACCTCCATTTGTGCATTTTCAGTATGCTTGCCCGACTTCTCATGTATCGGTTCAACGCGACCCGGCTCGTGCCGCTGCCTTATGCGGAAACATTGGCCGTCCAACGGAGGGAGATATGGCAAGTGCACTTGGTTCGACAGAACGAGTCAATCCGTTCAAGCAGCAATATGCAGGTCTGACGGATTTGTACGTCGTTGCAACGATGTACCACGGTGGCGGAGCTGGGCAAGAGCGCGTAAATCCCTATGCACTTGTCCACACGATTTGGCTTACCAAAGTCAAAATGGTGGTTTGCCAAAAGAACGGCATGGTGCTGCCATCATCGGCTCAAACAACATTCCAGGCAGACCAGATCGCGCACCCGAGGTTCTACGCAGCGGTCGAGGAATTGGAACCCGTCGAGAAGGTTCAATACGACGATAAAGGCAAGACCTTGCCTGTATCGAAGAAAAGTTTGGAAGCCGATGCAAAACGCAAGAATTTCAGCCATTCTGATGTTCTCGGCAAAAATATGATTGCGGCGGGACAAGTCAAACCGCGAGGCCAGGTCGACGCGCATCACATTGTGTCTGCACGTGCCAAGGGCGCCGCCCCATCCCGTATACGCCTTTATGGATGGGGCATTGGTATCGACGATGTCGATAACGGCGTTTTCCTTCCCCGCAACAAAAAGGTGGCAGTCATCGATCGCCGCCTTAAAAGCGCCACCAGGCATTCAGTCGTGCATACCGCTGTGTATCACCTTGCCGTTTTCAATGAGCTCCGTCAGGCATCTCCCAGCGATAGCGATGCCGGGCGCGGGAAGCTTCGCGACATCAAGCAAGACCTCGTTTTTGGAACCTTCCCTTATCGTAAGGACGATAGGCCGTGACCGTTTGGCTAATCACTAATGACCTTATCAACAAGGTTGAAACCATAGTGTTGCCTCCCGAAGCGGAGGGCGACGCCGACCTGTTAATGCAGCTCGGTGGAGAGGGCAAACCCGTCGTCTGGAATGAACCAATGCGCCTGGTTCGGGACAAAGGTGACTCAAGACGCAAGACACCCAAGCCGCGAACCGACCTGACCCCGTTCTTGTTCGGTGTCTTGGTGCTTAATCAAAAAGCCCGGGACGCTTTAGGGGGCTTTCTGTCGCGATTTGGGCAACTGCTTGAAATCGACGTTGAAGGGGAAACGGAGTATTACTACAACGTCACCAATGTGGTGTCCTGTATTGATCCTAAGCGAAGCAAGAGACGCGCGTCAGGCGCTATCCAGGATGAGGTCTTCAATACGTCGGCCGTTCCTTCCGAACCTGCCGTGTTCAAAGACCCTTTGACCGTGACCGGCCGTATTTACGTCAATGACGGCGGCAAGGCTCTGCTCGAACAACAGATCAAAGAGCATGGCATCACGGGCATGGACTTCGCCCGCGCAGGCCTATGATTGTCGTCAGGCTACTCCAGCATGATCCTTGGCATCATGAGCGCAAGCCGTACAGGCAGATCATTCCTCTAAATAAGGTTTGGTGGGCATGGCATCCGAACTTCACCAGTTTATCCATCTGCTCTTTATCGGCGTGGTGGCACTGTTTCCGGTGGTGAATCCCATAGGTACAGCCTTCGTGGTAATGCCTTACTTTGCGCACCTGGATAGAGTCGGAAAAAAGCGAGCGGTAGGCCAGATCACGCTGTACGCATTTTGTGTCTGCACCGTAACCCTGATAGTCGGCGCATGGATTTTGAAATTGTTCGGGCTGTCGATTCCCGTGGTGCAGTTGGCGGGTGGCATCATGATCTGCAGGATGGGTTGGGAATTCCTTTCGTCCGACAAAGACGAAACTTGGGTCAGAGTGCACTTTCAAATTTGAGTGAAAGAAAGTCCATCCTGACCCCAGTTTTGATTTTTTATTTTTCCCAATGACGTCATCCGGTGGCGACATCATCGGACCACATATCCCTTCATATGCCATGTTTGAGATGTATCAGGACAGTCGTGTTTTGCTCTGCCACGGTGAACTGCACTTCCTGGAAAGTCGGCATGCGCATCACGGAGGGATTGTTGCTGAAGCCGTAGCCCTCCTTGGGAATCCCAAACAGGTTGGTGCGCAGCTTGCCGCTGTTGTTCTCGTCCTGGTATACGCCGAGCCCGTAAGTACCGGGTTGAACGTTGCTGAAGGTGTAGCTCACCGCGCCAACCGACGCTTTGACATTGCCCATGGCGGTAGCTTTGGCCTTGTTGTTCCAAGCGGCTTCCGAACCGTCCAGTTCAAGCCGTACCGTACCGTTGGCATTGCGTAGACCATCCACGGTGACAGTCAGATCTGCAGCACGGGCAGAAAACGACAGCATGCACACAGCGATGCTTGCCAGCACGGCGGGCCGATAAATGGATTCAACGGACATATGCACCAACCTCCTTGCACTGTTTGAGGGACGTGCGGATGAGATGCATCGGGATCAAATAGGGTTGCACGAGCTGTGTGGCGGGCTCGAAAAAGCGGTTCTAGGATGACTTATCGATCTGATCGAAACCGTGGCTCGGAGTCATATTGCAAAGTGAGCCCGGAATCGTTCTTCGTCGGGTTAGATCTCGCACGCACTGCATGACGTGGGTAGCGAGTATCGGCGCAACATGTAACACCGCTCCTCACTCTCCCAAAACAAGAAGGCCCGTCTGTCGATGGGCCTTCTTGTTCCAACGTTGCCATTTGCGCAATCAGCGAGCGAGTGACGCCGTGCACTGATCGTTGTCGCAAGCAAAATCCACTTCGGACGCAACGCCCACGAAGAGCGGAACGCCAGGCAAGCTGGCAAGCGTCTTGCCGTCCTTTTCCAGCGACACTACATACGTCCCCGGCCGCAGCGAGGAGAGGGTGTAGCGACCTTTGCCGTTGGCGGTGCCGTGACGGGTAATGCCGGTATCGCTGTGCACGGTGACGGTGCCATCGGTGGGAGCCTTGCCGAAGATTTTGGAGTTGGTGTCCTGCGCATGAGCAGCGCTGAATGTCATGGCGCCAAATGCACCGATGGCAAAGGTCGACATGAGCACGGATGCGAAGCGAAATCCGTGCTTCTGCTGGCGATCGACTTTGGAGTCTTGGATGATTTTCATGCTTGTGCTCGTGATTTTTTGGGGAATTCAGGCGAGCAAAACCGCTCATCCGCTTACGCGGTGGTGGGTTTGCTTATCGATGTCAAAGCAGCACGGTTGGGGTGGGGGGGGCTGCCGGTGTACTTGCTTTCCTTATTGATTGCGGCGTCTCTTCCAGTAACGCTTGAGTTCGCTACTCCCATTCCAAATCGGGTACTACGATCGTTGGATGGTCGACGGCGACGATAGGTTTAAATTAGCAGAGAGGTGTTACACGATTCATGTGAAAGTCGTAACGCTTTTGCCCGGCACGAGCACTATCAGCGCCTTTTCTTTTCCCTCTCTGTAACGTTGCCGATAGATTCCGGCAAATGATCCGGCACCAGGTCTTTGCTGATCCAAACGGCATATAGGCCATAAGTAATCGGGAATCCGGGATTCCGTCGGATAACTCTTCTAAACGGAAGCAACTTACTTCACTTGCTGAGTAAGCATGGTCATAAAGCGCGTATCGATTTGGCGGACGCCAAAAGGCTACGAGAGGCCGCTTTAGCGGGAAATTATCGGAAATAACCGCTGGAAATCTGTCGGGGCCGATTGATTCGGTGCGTTGGCGAATATCTACTTGGGGCATGCGAAAGAACTTGGCTGAAGATTCGTCTCTCTGGCAAGCTTGGTACGGGACTCAAGAGTCTAAAAGGAGGGGTGTATGGATAGATCGGTACGAACTGCCGCTTCGGCCGACGCGTTGCTGGCATGTGTGACGCGACGCGGTAGAGGGATTGTGCGTAAAACATGGATGCTTTTGGCTCTTATGACTGGCCTCGCGGGATGTGCTTCGCAACTACCGCAGCACCGGATTATGTTGGATGGAGAGCCATGGCCATTGGATGCGAATGGCCACATCGTCACTGGAACGACGGCGGTGTTTACGTTGATCGACTATCGAGGCGTGGTGGTGGAAGCCTGTATTGAACAGAGCAGCGGAAATGATGCTCTGGATAAGTCAGCAATAAGGCGTATGGCCGCTGCTTCGTATCATCCGGAGATAAAGAGCGGGTTTCCTGCCTCGTCGTATGTACTGACTCCCATAACTTTTGGACCGACAGGGACCAAGTCGGCACCTTTGCCGAACATCCCGGAGGGAGAGCGTTGCGAGACACAGCCCCTGCCTGGAATCTCTGCCGCAGAAGTGGCGGCAGCAGAGGGCAAGAGAGTCACTATTTTTCCAACACCCGCGGGAGTGGTGCCGGATGTCGGCCAGCCGTGGCCTACGGATATGAACGGCGTGCCGATTAATGTTGATGTCTATACGACCGTCTTGGTGGACAAAACTGGACACATTATCTCGGTTGGAAGTACCAAGCCGAATAACTATGCGGCATTCAATGCAATGGCGTCGCAAGCGATAGCTAAAATGACTTTTGCGTCGAGCGATGTGGAACATTGGACGGTAGTGGGGTTCCACTTCCGCGCAAACAAATAAGGAATCGGAACACGCCCTGTTTTCTTGGGGCGATCAGGGAGAGCAGTTCCAGGTTAACTTATCGATCTGATCGAAACCTTGGCGCGGAGTCATATTGCAAATTGAACCTGCAACCGTTCTTCGTTGGGGAAGATCTCGCACGCACTGTATGACATGGGTAGCGAGCATCGGCGCAACATGTAATGCCGATACTCACTCTCCCAAAAAAGAAGGTCCGTCTGCCGACGGTTGTTCTTGTTCCGGTGTCGCTCTTTGCGCAATCAGCGGCTGAACATGCCGGTATCGCTATGCGCTGTGATGGTGCCATCTGTGGGAACCTTGCCGACGATTCTCGAGTTGGTCTCCTTCGCATGAGCAACGCGGAATGTCATGGCGCCAAATGTACTCATGGCAACGGTCAACATGAGTATCGACGCGAAGCGAATTTCGCGTTTCTGCTGGCGAAAGAATCAGCCAGTGCGGTTAGCGGGTTTGACGCTTGGCAACAATCCGTGGGTGGGCATTCCTTGCTTGCTTTTGCCTGCCGTGTTTCTTAGTTAGAGCGTTGGATTTTGCATAGAGCGCGCGGGGCGCCACGCATGACAAGCTCTGCAGGGGTGAATGCCATCGTGCAGCGAAAACTTCGACTTTTTGTTGGTCGTAAATCGAGACTGAGGCCACGACCATTGCTGTCATGACTTATGACGTGGATACCGTTTGGATCGGCGAAAACCTCGTATCGAATCATTAACTGGAATCTATCGACAATGTTACTGAGAGGAAGAATGAAAGGCCTTGATCGTGCTTGCAGAGGGCAAAAGCGTTACCACTTGCACATGAATCGTGCAACGACTCTTTGCTAATTTAAACCTACCGTAGTCGTCGACCATCCAACTGTCGTAGTACCTAATTTGGAATGGGAGTGGCAAACTCAAGCGTTTCTGGAAGAGACGCTGCAAGCAATAAGGGAGGCAAGTACATCGGCAGCCATCCCCGCCCCAGCCGTGCTGCTTTGACATCGATAAGCGAACCTATCGCCGCGCGAGCGGATGTGTGGTTTTGCCTGCCTGAATCCCCTCAAAACTTCTGAGCACAAGCATGAAGATCATTCAAAAAATCTGAAGTCTTCCTGGCGATATTCCTCGATGCGCAGCGCGCCACGCAGCTAGCCGCACGCGCAGCCGACATCTCGCCAGCCACCGTTCAATAAGTAGGGCAGCAACAAGCTGCCTCCATGTTGGCTACATCGTCGACACCCTCATCAGATATCTCGACGAACGACGTACAAGCTCGATGGTGGTACTGGGGTAGTTTGTCGTCACCGCTGTTTAACACTGTCGCGTGTGCTGATTTGGGCTGTCTCTAATTCTGCTCCTGTTTCTGCCGCTGTCGCTGCTGTTCAACTTTCTGTGCGCGAAAATGATCGACGGCTTTATCCCAGATCAGCATTCCCTATCGCCGACGGACACCCTTGCGCCATAGTCACCCTTCGGAAACGACAAAGACTGGGGGCGCCGTATCGAACGCATCACGCGACCGATCGCCGATGATCAGCCGTATGTCGACGCCTATCAGTGGAAGTCGACCCAAAGCAGGCATCGCGCGACACATCACGCAGTCGTGCTAGACCACTTTCGAGTCCTTAGCAGACCAAACCGAAAATGAGCGGTGGATATGGCCATGAGCTTGGTAGATCCGTTGCCTGACAGGCTCGCGGATCACGGCGTGACCTTCCATCTTCTTCAGCCAGTTTCGTTCACCCCAGTTGCACCAGACCAGAACTTGGCGCGTGTCTGCCAGGTAACGCCGAAGGAGATCAGCACGAACATACAAGAGGCGGTGCCGATCTCCCTTCCACCCGTCTCCCGCCTCTCGATAGAGCGTCCCGGGGTTGCCCATTGAATCGTAGAAATCGATCTCACGATTCTTGCTCGCTAAGCCAAGCCGTTGAATCAAACTGGGCGCTGGGAGAGTGAAACCTAAGAAATCGTTGTGCGCCGAATGGTAAGACTCCCAACCAAAGTGAATGAACGGAAGTTCAAGGCGGATGCCCGGGACATGACGCGTTTTCGGGATCGGGCCGAGTAGTTCTCGAAACGAAATGCCTGTCTCCTTTGCTTCACCAGATATCGGATTGATTTTGATGACGGCACGCGAAGTCTTCTCCTGTGGATACACGCGCTCGTGTCGATCGAACGCCTCCACGATTTGTCGACGATAACGGCCGTTCCTCTGGCATAGTTGCCGCGCATAGTTCTGACAACGTCCAGCCTCCCCTCCATAGAGATAGTAGTCCGTAGCTCCATCCGGGATCTTGTCGTTCCCGGGGTACTCAAGTGCAAGGAACTTCTCCCTGAAACTGCTTACCTCTTTGCGTGGGATAAACACTCCACGCAAAAAGGCAAAGAGCTCGCGATCGTGACTCTCGTCGGTCCCGCGAATGAATCCCTCCACGAGCACCCACTCACCTGGATGCCCATTGATTTCAGGGACCACGAGCAACGAACTCCAGTTCGGTG
Organism: Dyella acidisoli; assembly: GCF_030160295.1. Classification (GTDB taxonomy): domain Bacteria; phylum Pseudomonadota; class Gammaproteobacteria; order Xanthomonadales; family Rhodanobacteraceae; genus Dyella_B; species Dyella_B acidisoli. Next base: position 153,782 of record NZ_BSOB01000046.1, on the reverse strand, counting down.
TGAAGCCACCCTCGACCCAGGCTTCGGTGACGACGTCTGATTCACCAAACAGGTCAGGAATTGGTGGCGTCCAGTCAGGTGGGTGTTTCGGAAAACTTGGATCAACACCGCAATCTGATGTTCTCTCACCGAAACGCCAGTCCGGCAACTTTCTCCCGGCCTCGCGCTCCCCCCACATCTCGAAGTAGGCAATCCATGAGTACTTTTTTCCATACCGATCCACCTTCTGCTGGTCCTGTGCATTCCAAGATGAATTGCCGATCTCCCTATCGACCTCTTTGAACAGCTTTGCTCGGTACCCCAGGTCGAACATGCGTCGTTCGATCTTCGCGCGGACTCTTACGTAGTCTGGGTTATTTTCGTCGTAGTTCGCCCGGTCAGGGATCAAGCGTCCTAACGTGTAGTTGCCGAAATCCATTTGAATGGCATGACCGATAGCTTCTTTCACGCCTGGATCAGGTGTGCCGTCACTGGTAAAGGTCGAAGATGTGTTCGGAAATGGCAGTGCAAGATCTCGGATCGCGGCTTTGGGTAGCGCAACACAATTCGCGCGCTGCGCAATTTGGATGATGCCGAGTGCGTAGTCTCGCATCAGAATCTGGCGTGTTGCGTAACGTGCGCCGGAGGCGAACATCTTTCGATACAGGGTTTTCGCGAGGCGCCCAAGTTGAGGTCGAAACGTCGATGCCGACTCCGAGTCCACTTGGGACAAAGTCGTCCCGTACGCAGCCGCCAACATGCGTTCCGGCACATAAGGATCATTGAATCTAAGGCTCGTTACGACATGGGTGAATAGCACATCGGGAAACCTTTCGCCGATCAACACAAGCGCCTTTGTTGCTAGATCGCGATCGCTGCGAACGACCGTTGTAAGGACCAGAGAGAGAAGTACAACGAGTTCAGTCGCAGAGGGCTGTGTCATATTCGCTGCGTTGAGCTTATCCGCCCAAGTTAGCAGTCTATGAATGGTGGGCGATGCGTACCGTCGCCGAAGATATTCGGACCACTGAAGATCGCGCTCCGGCATCGGATAATGCGCCAGGAAATCGTACAGGCGCTTGGCATGGTACGGATGGTTAGGCTTGGTGGAGACGGCGGCCAATGCGTCAACCATTCGCTCCCATGCCCGCGACCCAGTGTTCAGATATTGATTAATGACGGCCCGCGTTCCTTCAGTGAACGCTGCAGGGTCGCGCCAAAACATCCCTTCGATGAATGGCGCGAAGTAGGCATTCAAGTTTTGGGCTCGCTTGGGCAAAACAAAAAACAGCTCGCGCTTCTTGTGTGGTAGTCGCTTCCCCACACGCTCTGGAAATTCCGTAATTAACGCCTGTGCCCAACCCGGCTCCGCGTACTCGTGGTGGTAGCGTCGGGGCATACGGAAGATGCGCGCAAGGGGTGATTTGGCTGCAAAGCTTCGCTTGATTGTTACAGCCGAAGAGACATCGAGATATGTCTTAAGCAAATGTCGTGCGATCAAGTGGTCGCTGAATCGTTGATAGGGAAGTCGGAAGACGACCCGGGATTTGAATCCAGATTTAGTCGAGTACCAGACGGCATCCTCTTCGATGAGGCCGTTTGTTCGCAGCACATCAAGGAGCTGGCGGCGCTGCGTCGGTCTCAACGCTGAGCAGCTAGCGGCGATGATGCGATCGGCCTCCGATCGACGAACATAGCCGCGCAGATTTGCCGCCATGCACGGTGCGAACCCGGCGACCCGCCTGTCTGCAATTTGATCACTTCCCTTCAACAGTCTCCAACATCCCTTGGCCGCCAGACCGAATTCGCGCTCAATTGGTTCGCCAACGCGATTAACGAACGATTCGAGGACATAAGTCATTCCCCTTTGCCCCGATGCAATACCTGCAAAACCCTTCGCCAGCTTCTTGCCTGTAAGGTTCTGGAGTGATTGACAGATGAGCTTCAGCGTGAGCGGGCGCGCGAATTCCCTGTCCAACAGCGGCACTTCCGGTAGCGGAAGGTTGTAGTACTGGAAGAAGGCTGCCTGAGCATCGAATTCCTGATCGTCGAACCCGAGGTGCACGACCTTATGAAATTTTTCTAGGTCTTTCTGCCTTATGGCGATGGGCTCAAACGGAGTCCGGCACGAAACGATCAACCCAATGTTCGGGCGGTCTGCAACGAGTGCTTGAAGAGTGGTGACAGTTTCTCGCCATTCACGACGACGACCTTCGTTTACGCCATCAAGGATAATGACTGCGCGCTCTGCGGTTCCCTCAACCAATTCTTCGAGTCGATCGAATACCTCAGCCGGAGTGCACCCTGGCGCAATCCGCGCACAGATTTCTGAAACGACGCCGCCTTGGAAGTTCTTGGCCAGAACAAGGACAGTCGCTTGGTTGCGACCGATTCGATCTTGAGTGACATCGCACAGCAGATGTGTCTTTCCCGTGCCCCACTCACCGCTCACCAGAAGTTGCGGATCAAACAGGACTTTGAATGCCGCGCTCTGGATGTACTCCTTCTCATCACGCACAATGACCAAACACCGATCGATGGCGTTCATGTTGCCTCGAATAGTGTTGCGTACAGGGGAGTAGCCGCTTTCGGCGTCGGCCGGCTGCAACTTGGCTTCCTCCGCACGCCAGTGCGCCAGATCCGCCGATAGTTCGCCTTCAATGCCGGAAAGCCGATCCAACCACTCATTTCCTGCCTCTGCGTCGCGTGCACGAAGACGCGTTAATATCGCTGACAAGGATGTACGGGCATCGTTTACTCGCGCCTCAATTTCGGCGCGGTGCTGGCTGCAGTGCTCGGCACGGTCCCAAGCCTGAGAAAACGCATCAAGGATCGACTGAAATCTTGCTAAAGCATCCGCCCCGCAGGCGACGTTCTCGATCGCGGTGAAGAGCGATTTGATCCTCAGATTCGGCGCTCGAGGATCCAGCCCGGGCGTGTATCTTTGCCCAGCTTGCCGAATCTGGTCTTTGCTCAGACCAGTTAGTGCTGCCAAGAACGATTCGTGAGCGGAAGACATGGCCAAACTATAAGACAGAGCAGGTCTGCGCGGCCGCTGTGGTCTGATTCGATAGATGGGCCGCAATCCCGTGTTCAATAGCTGCCCCTGGCCAACTCCGGCCGATGGCCTTCCGCTAGTCAGGATGCTGGCGCGCTGATCATGAAAGATTGGTTCGGGTGATCAACTTTATCGGTGTGCGCACAAGACCCGGTATAGTGGGTTGAGTCGATCGGAAGAAGCCGCGAAGCGAGCCGGTAAACCCGATGATCAATACATGGCCGGTGGCCTATCCTGCTTCAATAACCACCGCCATCGAATGGGTCACGGAGTCAGCAACTGCGTCGCAAGGCTTTTAGTCAGGCTCCAAAACATTGCCGAGTCATGGTTATTCAGGGAAACCCCATGGGATCGCTCCTTTTCGGGGTGCACATAATTTCTGTAGTCGCGCAGCACAGCAGCTACATCTTTGCCGGAACGAGATATCCAGCCAAGTTCGTGACCCACTTCGATATAAGGACGCAATGTCCATTCTGAAAGGCTCAATGGTTTCTGTGTTTTGTTGTCCTTCGGTGTGGACTTTTGAGTAAAAAGTGGGCGTTTATCTGTTAAACGATTCGCTTTGGCGACGAACAGTGCTTCAAGAAGACCTCCCATCATTATGGTCGCCGCAAGATGGGCCTCTGCGCTTATGCATTTCTGACATTCATCCCATCTTCGATTGAGAATATCTTGCATTTGCGTATCGCTCGCCAGAGCCGCGAAATTTGGTGGAGGATCATAAGAAGAAATAGGATTTGCCGTTAGCAAATCAGATCGCAATCGATTGACTGCAGCTTTGGCATCTTTAAGGCATGTCTTGTATGTTGTTCTACTTGATGCCTTCGACGTAGCCTCTAGAATGCGCTGCAAGTGGCCATCCACGGCCGAGAGACTGGTAGCCGGCAATACATTTTCCAGACTGGGCCGATGGCTGCGAAACCAAGAGTAAGCCGTGGCCTTCAGATATTGAAGAGTATCTAGTTGAGTAACCTGCACTGACGTTCCGCCAGAGATTTTCCTTCTGGCTTTCTCGATCTCATCTAGGGTTAGTTCAATTTTATCTAATGGCGAGTCAGTCACGCTCGTATCCTGCTTTAGCGTTTCCGTTTTACTGAGTCCTTCCTCTTTCCTGTCGGTGCCCGCTTCTTCGCTGCGCGTTTTGAGACAGCAGCGTTTTCGCCAGTGTTTGGAAGTGTCATAGCCACTAAATTTTCGCCAACACTGTTAATGCGATAAGCTCCACGACTTACCTGATCGATGTACCCCTGGTTCTTCGCGTTATTCAACGTCATGAGCGGTTGCACGAACCGTTGCCGGCCTACCAATCTGGCTGCATCCTGCAGGACTTCGGCCGAAATGGAATCTTTTCTTTGATCCGGCGAGGATTCAAAACGGTAGTAATAGGCGGTAGCCGTTGCAAACTGTACGTCGCTTCTTGGCTTTTTATTCTCCATGAACGTTTTGATATCTGGGGCGCTCTTTGGCAACCCAAAAGTTTCCCCGACGCCTGGTCCGGTTGGTGCGTTTGCAGTGGCCGCGTTGGGAGTTGCCGGAGTGGGGGACTGAAAGCTGATTTCTAAACTCTCAGCAACCCATCGTAGAATTCGATTTTGGCGATCTTTATCTTTTTCTTTCAGTAGATCTGAGATCGCCTTGGCTGTATCAAAGTCACTGTGGATGTCGCTCATACATTTTCCTATGAGAGAGTCTGGCGTACTGGCTAATTGATATGGGCTAATGGTACTTACTTTTCTGCTCGTGCGACGCCGATGCGACGGCATGCCTGTTCGCAATCGACTTTGGTGTTAAGCCGGATACAGTACTCATCCAGGCCTCTGCGTAATTCTGACGCCCCAAGTATCTTGTCGCGATGTCCGAGTACCAAAAGAAAGCAAATGTCGTTCCGCGTGGTCCCAACTGCCAAGTATCGGGGCTAGCGATTAGGACGCCTTAACAAAGCTATGAGTCTCCGCTTTCGAGTTGGAGACAGTCGATGGTACGTTGCGATGAGATCGGCCAAATCGTCCTCATTGGCGAAGAAATAAGCAATGGGCAAATCCAAGACCTCGCCCAGTTTGGCTAACGTGCTCGTGTCTGGGGTGTGTTTGCCACGTTCGTACTGATTAATGCGTGGGGACGCCACTGAGGGATCTAGGCCTGCACGTATCCCAAGTTCGCGCTGAGACAATCCGGTGGCCGTCCTGGCCTCTCGCAGGCGCGTGGCGACCACCGCCTCTTTTTTGCCTCCTCGTGCCACCAGTTCTCGCGCCCTCGCTATGGTGCGAGAAGCTTCGATGGCATGGATTTGCCTGCATACTAAGACTTCCTTAGTATAGGAGTGCTGCCTTGCAGCTCGCCCACGTCCCAATGGGCCATCCAATTCAATAACTTAAAGGTACGACGTGAACCCGACTGACCTGACCGCCAGCCTATTTTTCTCGGCGGCCGTACGAGTGGGAGCGGACATTTCGCTGACACGCCTATTGCCCCTGGACGCCCTTAACAAGCCGCTTGCGCCCCACGAAAGCTATTCTCAGCGCATCCTGCTCTCGCTACATGCACTGGGAATCATCGAGCCCGAAGTGTCGCAGTCGCACGCCGAAGATTGGCTGCTTGCACGAGACTGGATGCGCCATGGGTTCGACAGTATCGCCTGGCGTATTCGTTGGGCTCCACGTGATTGCCGGCGCCAGCACGAGGAAATGAAGGCGCTGCTTCGGGATATCGAACTGTCCGAGGATACATTCCAAGCCTTGTTGGCTCTTTGGGAAGATCTCGCCTTAGCAGAGGTAGCCCAATATGCGAGCTGGACGCTGGCTAAGTCCGGGTACAACCCGGAATGGACCGACCAAGCGATCGATGCTCTACGTAGAGCGCTGAAAGATTTCAGCGCGAGCCAAGTGATGTATCTCATTTATCTCGCCATGCGAACGCTCGCCATGACGCATCAGCAAGGTGGCATGGATGCCACCCGATTGAGTCAGGTCTTTGCCGATGCGATTGCCAGTTTTGCGCGTCGGGCACACGTCGAGAATTGGGCTATCCGGGGGATGACGCGTCCCGCAGACCTGCCCATGAGCATTCTGGCAACGATCTTTGCACACGAAGTCACACGACTGGATGACGAATATCTCACCGTCCGTCCTTCGCTTGATGCATTGATGATTGCCATGGCACGTCATCGCACCATCCATTAGCGCCCCTCCTTGGAGCTGTTTTTGACAGCGCGAAAAACGAACCCCTTCGAATGGGTGGATGAGTAGGAACCAACGATGGCACACACAGAAGAAGAGCGATTGGAGTCACTGTGGCTTCATGCCAATCGTAATGCTCATGCAGAAGCGGCCTTCTTGCGAGAGCTGAGCCATCAACGGGTGGTCGTAATCTTGCGGCAAGCCCCGGGACCAGGTGAAGCCACACCGGAGCGCAATCTGGTGCAATGGCGGCGAGAGACTGATGGCACGGCGTTCGTGCCCATCTTTACGCGCGCAATGCGCCTGCCATTCGCGCCGCCTACGCCAGCCCAACTCGCACGTGTTCCCATGCGCGTGCTATTAGCAGCCCTTGGCGATCAAACGTACATCGTTAACCCGCTTTCGGAGGCATCGTTCGAGCTGCAGGCCGCAGAGCGAATCTTGCTGCGTCGCTACATCGCAGAGGCACATTACGATGCAGAATGGCCATCTCGTCACGCGCCTTGGATCTTTCGGTTACCCGACGATGCACTTTTCCCGGTCGCCGTCAAATTGGCGGAATGGTTCAACGCGACGGGTCGTGTTAATCAGGCGTTTCTCTATGAGCTTACGCGTGGTAAGGAATCTCGCACGGAGATAGTATTGGGACTAAATGAGCCTCCCGATAAAGTGTTAGCTGACACGTTGACGGAGATAGCGATCCAATCCGGGGTCAAAGCCACATTCTTCATCGTTCGCTTTCTGCCCGACGAGCCGTCACATCGAGAAGGTATCTTGCAGGCAGGCTTCACTCCTTTTTATCAACGGCCGATGTCGTTACGTCATTAGAAAATTTAGCCGCTGCATACGATAGCATCCGCCACAGTCGGTTCAGCGCGCCACTTTGGCTTGAAGTGTGCTACTTGTTCTGCAGCACACTCCGCCGACCTTGCATTGAAGGTATCCGGTCGTGATTTGATCCAATCAGCGCTGCATCACTGACTCAGTTCTCAGTCGCATCGCTTGCGGTGCCGTTGATGGCGGCGACTTGTTGAGAAGGCGCGTGTTTGCTCAGCCAGGCGATGACGTCAGCGGTGACATGCGCACGTTGTGGGTCGTGCAGAATGTCGTGATAGGCGCCGTCATACGCCTTCAATGCCTTATCTCGACTGCTCACCGCGGAGTAGAGCGTTTGGCTTCCTTCGGGCGGATTAACTTTATCGCCGGTGCCATAGAGGACCAATATCGGCATCGTGATCTGCCCCATCTTTTTTTGCACGTCCGCCATGCCGTTGATGGTGGCGACGGCGCTGGCGGCAGGTAACTTCTGATGGCTGATCAATGGATCGTCTGCGAGAGACGCCATGACGTCCTTGTCTCGCGAGAACTCACTATCATCGACTGCAACGACGTTGGCACCAGGGGCAATCGAAGCAATGATTCGGGCGAGGCCAACCTGAATTCCACTCACGCTATGCGGCCTTTGCAAGGCAGCTCCGCTGAGAATGACACCGTCCAGCTTGTTCGCATGTGCGAGCGCGTACTCCGTAGTAATTAGGCCGCCCAAGCTATGTCCATACACGAACGCTGGCACGCCCGGATATTCCTTCTTCGCTTCGTTCACGGCAAGGTCGACATCGCTCACCATCTGCGCCATGGAATTGAAGCGTTGGCGCCGGCCGCCCGAGTGAGCATGTCCGCGTAGATCCTGTGCGAAGACGGCGAAGCCGTGCTCGGAAAGCTCTCGCGAGAAATCGTCGTAACGAAGAGAGTGGTCTCGGAGACCGTGAACGATCACGACAACACCCCGTGGTGGACTCTGCGTGGCCTTCCAAGAAAACAGCTGAAGGCATACGCCGTCATTGGCCTGCATAGCCATCGTTTGATAGGCCGCCATCGCACCCGGCTTCGGGCCCTGGCATGCATTAGAGTTAGAGGCATACGTGAAGGTCGACGCGGTGATGAGGGCGCCGGCCATCAGCGCTTTGAACAAGCGGTGAGGCATGGTTTTCATTTCAATTTCCTCAAAGTTCGAAGTTGGTCGCAGCGCAAGGGGCGCATAGGCGACTGTTTGATGGGTCAGCCAAGAAGATATTCGCGGGTCAATTGGCGAGCGCGATGAAGGCGACTCTTTGTTGCTGCGCGCGATTCACCAAGTTGTGCAGCGATCTCATTGATGGTCAATTCTTCAATGTCACGCAGCATCAAGATCTCCCTGTAGTGCGGCGGCAGCGATTCGAGTGCCGCCGCCAGGTCGTGTCGCAATTCCTCGGAGGAATGGACAGAGAGATATGTTTCGGCTCGTTCGTCATCCCACGGATCGACACGTAGGGCCTTGCGCGCCATGCGATGACACTCATGCCGTACAACCCGGAACAGCCAGCTAGACAGAGCGGCCACAGCGCGAAGCGAACTAATGCGTCGGGAGAGAATGATCAGGCTCTCCTGTATGGCATCGTCCACATCGGAAATCATGCAGGTGCGCTGAGCATAGCGGCGGATGTCCGGTTGGCACAGAGCCAACACCTGGTTGATCGCATCGGCATCGCCGGCGCGAGCATCCTTCAAAAGGACTTCATGGCGCGCGAGGTCCATCGTTATGAGTCCTTGGCCAATCGACGACCAGCCAGTGCGCACGCAGGGCAGAAACCGAAAATACCCGACAGTGCGAAACCAGCACCACTAGCGACGACGAGCCAGTTCCACGGCTGGTTTAGTAGAACGAGGCCGACGGCGATGATGGCTGCGGATACGATAATCCGGACCACGCGTTCCCAGGTAGGAACATTCTTGACGTAGAGAGCAGCACGGATGGTGGACATGATGGATTCCTCAGGGAGGCAAGAGGGACATTCCTCAATCCCTAAGAGGACGCTGGAAGCAAAAAGGATTCGCGGTCCAACTAATTTTTGTTCGGGTACCCCACAGGGGGCCTTCGCCAGGCCACTATGGGCCGTCCGCCTTTACGGAACACTATGTAAAATCAAATAGTTGGGCGATCTTTGCCGGGGTTGGATGAACGACCGATATGGCCAGCCCGCCCGTCGTATCCAGGAACGTCTTACCGCGAGTCCCTGCAAAACCATTGCCGCGCGACCAACGGTGCGCGGCAATGGCAATACACCTTCGACTTACTTCTGAAGACGCATCTTCAACTCTTCGCTTGCCTGATGGAGTGCCGCACGGGTGGCCGGAATATCGGACAACACGTTGAGCAAACCGAAATCGTGAATCATGCCGTTGTAGCGAACGGATACGACATCCACGCCAGCGGCATCGAGCTTCCGCGCATAGGCTTCGCCTTCGTCACGGAGCACATCGTTGGCAGCGGTCTGGATCAGTGTTGGTGGTAAACCCTTGAGCTGAGCAGAAGTCGCTTGCAACGGCGACGCATAGATTTCCTGGCGTTGCTTAGTGTCCGTCGTGTAGGCATCCCAGAACCACTTCATCATGTTCTTGGTTAGGAAGTAGCCATTCGCATACTGGTTGTAGGACGGGTCATCGAAGCTAGCGTTCGTCACCGGCCAGAACAGCACCTGGGCACGCAGCGTGGGACCATTATTGGCTTTCGCCATCAGCGCAACGACTGCAGCCATGTTGCCGCCCACACTGTTTCCGGCAACGGCAAGGCGCTTGCCGTCCACTTGAATATCCGCACCATGCTCGGCAACCCACTTCGTGGCCGCATACGCCTGGTTGATCGCCACGGGGTAATGGGCTTCCGGCGACGGGTCATAGTTGACGAATACCGCGACAGCGCCGGAATCGGCCACCAAGTCACGGACAAAGCGCTCGTGCGTTGGGAAATCGCCCAGCACCCAGCCGCCACCGTGGAAGAACATGAAGGCAGGCAGGACGCTCTTCACGCCATGAGGGCGCACGATGGTGAGCTTGATCGGCTTGCCATCGGACACGATGGTTTTTTCGCTTACATCGGCCGGCGCAAGGTGAGCGCCCTTCTGGGCATTCACCAATACCTGGCGTGCATCAGCGGGAGAGAGCGTTTCGAGCGGCTTGCCGCCTGCTTTTGCAAGTGTGTCGAGGAAGGCCTGAGTGCCGTGTTCGACGTAAGTATCCTCTGCAGCCATCGCACCGCTTGCGGCGAGCAAAGCGATCGAAGCGGCAAGAAATGTGGATTTGAGTTTCATGATGGTTCCTTCGGAAAGCGCGTTTGATCAGGAGAGGCTCAAGCGCACATCGATGTTGTTGCGCGTGGCGTTCGAGTACGGACAAACAATGTGAGCCTTCTCAATCAGCGCTTGTGCGATATCTTCGGGCAGTCCCGGCAAGCCGATGACCAGCTCGACTTCGATACCGAAACCGGTAGGAATGACGCCGATACCGACGGTGCCCGTGACACTGGCGGCATTCGGTAGCGTGATCTTTTCGATGGCCGCCACAAATTTCAGCGCGCCGAGAAAGCAGGCTGAATAGCCAGCCGCAAACAGCTGCTCCGGGTTCGTGCCCGTGCCGCCGGCACCGCCCAGCTCCCGAGGTGTGGACAACTGAACCTTCAAGACGCCGTCCGAAGACATGGCGCTTCCTTCACGGCCACCCGTGGCGGTGGCCTGAGCGCGATACAGAATTTTCTCGATCGACATGATGCTTGCCCTTAAATCTGGAAGTGATTGCCCTTGTTTGGCACGGGCAATGTAGGGCTGGATTCAGGACTATGGATCACATAAAGTCCGAGAAATTTAACTAGGAGTGCTTTTTTGGCTAACCTCTGCACCGATCGTCTTGATGCGCTGCTGAATCACTTCCCGGTTCGGGCGCGGATGTTTCAGTCCGGTGCCTTATGCGGCATCACGGACTTTTCTGCGCCACCCGAAAGCGGACAAATGCACCTGATCCGGCGTGGCGGGATGGAGGTTCTTCATCCAGGACGTCCATCGCTGCAGGTGGAAGCACCGGCCCTGCTGTTCTATCCGCGTCCGATCTCTCGCCGCTTTGTGCCGGACGCACAGTGCGGCATCGATTTGGTATGCGCAGAGCTTCGTTTTGAAGGTGGCGCTGCAAATCCAATCGTAAGCGCCTTGCCGGATTTCGTTTACCTGCCACTCACCAGCGTCGATGGAGCGCAGCCGGTATTGGCATTGCTTTTCGAGGAAGCGTTTGGTGACAACTGCGGCCGACACCCATTGGTCGATCGGTTGTTTGAGGTGGTGCTGATCCAGGTTCTGCGTCATCTCATGGAGAACGGCCAGATTGCTGGTGGCATGTTGGCAGGTTTGTCGCACCCCAAGCTGCGTAACGCATTGGTGGCGATGCATGAGAAACCCGAACAGGACTGGTCGCTGGAGTCTCTCGCTCGCAGGGCAGGCATGTCGCGCAGCATCTTTGCCAGCACGTTTCGTTTGTCCGTGGGGTGCACGCCTGGTGCGTATTTGCAGAGTTGGCGGATAGGGCTAGCGCAGCAAGCGCTCCGTCAAGGCCGGCCGTTGAAAATGATTGCTGTAGAAGTGGGCTACGGCAGCGAGGCCGCGCTATCGAGGGCGTTCAAGCATCAATGTGGCATGACGCCCAGGGCATGGAAGCAGACCTTTGCGGTGGATAAGTAGCGTGCCAGCCAAGCCAGAATTACGAGACCGCAAGGCTAGCGCGCTGAGATTGAAATCAAGTGATCGGCGCGAGTTCGCTGAGACCTAATATTGGCTCCTGCGGTTGGCAGTTACGCACAAGTGAAGAAGGTTGCACTCAAAACGGAGTGCCCCCGGTTCAACAAGCCAGTGTGATCGAAGCTGCCACATATAGTGGCGTAATTCACAAGCTCGATTATTTCGAATGTTTTCTCCCGCCTGTTATCGGAAGATGGGGGTCCTTGTTGTTTCGTAGGACCGTGATCATTGCGATCTGCATGTTTTTTATGTTGAGGTCATTCGAGTACGTAAAACCTCCATATTCCCTGGACCAGAACGACTCCTTCAGGCAATCAAAAAGATCGAGCCAACAGGCGCGCAACCAGCTATTCGCAATAAGTACCCATGGCAATATTTCGAATGCACATAACATGGGAAGGACATGACCTGGAAAATGGCCGATAACCTGTGCCTCTCGGCATAGGGCAAGAAGAGCAACCAAGGCATCCAGTGATCGCTCGTCACGAATTTCGAGGACCTCATCGCGTTTAAGTGGATACCGCGACCACGTTTGTGGATCACGCGCGTCCATCTGAACAAATAGTCTTGCCCGTAAGATGGGTGGGAGCTCCGTCATGATCTGCCGGACACGCTCTAAAGGTATCAGCGGTTCCGTAAGCAATTCCCAAAGCGCGTGATCACGAAAAAATTGCAAAAGCGTCTTTGTCCCAACCACCTTCTCGATCTTTTGAATGGTTTGATCAGTCATGACGGAAGGCGCATCCGTGGCTGATAGAACTTCATATCTCCGATACTTTCGCGTCAGGATGTTCTCTTGCGAAGCCGTGCGTCTTTTTTTATCGATGATGACCTCCAATTGATTGTTAGAGACGGTTCCGAACAGTTCCATTAGACCCTGACGTGTTGCAGCCGCTTTACAACGTGCCAGTCGAAGTAGTTGGGCCGAAGGATCACTGGGGGAGAGATTTGGGATCATCGGGAAGCGCTACTTTATCGTTGTGGGGCTCGGTGGGGGTACTGAAGTCATCAACTCTGTCCCCCCTTATCGAGTTCAAGTTCGGTTCGATAGCATTCGGCAATCACCGTCTCACGCCAAGCTACCATGCAAAACAAAGTGTCACGCCAGGTCACACTCTCTCGCATTAATGAGCTTGAGGAGCAACTGCTCCGGCTGTATGGGCCGCTCATTACAGGCGCCAATTTAGTGAAGTGTCTGGCCTATCCCTCTGCATCGGCCTTGCGACAAGCGGCTTGCCGCGGCGCACTTCCGGTGCCAGTGGTCACCATTGAAGGTCGCCGGGGACGTTTCGCGTGTGCGAAGCACGTGGCGGCCTGGCTAGCCTCGACAGAACTGTCTGCCAGCTATGGCGAAGCCACTGCGGGTATCGCTGCTGGAAACCCTTCTTAAAAGCGAAAACGCTTCTTTACGCGCCTTCAACTACATCGTTCGGGCGTAGGTTGCAGGCGTCCTGGCGCTCCTTTGTCCACTTAGTTATCACGCCTGGAAGGAGGATCTATGGCTTAACACCCTTCATCACTTGCTTTTCCTCGGGTCATCAACGCAAAAACCCGACGAACAGAGTTCGCCGGGCTTGAGATGCAAAGTCGTGATGGGCTTGCGTCTCCGATTTTTGCGCTCTTTTGGCCCTCTGTCAACAGTGCTCACCAAGCGCTGCGGATTTGGTGTGCCTTGAACAAAGAGATGGGAGATATATGGCTGAAGATCTCAGGCTGCTCGTGCAGACAGCCCTCAATACGTCCACTTCGCCGACAGATGCTGCCGAATTTGTTGGCTGCTCGCCGGTCACTATTCGCCGATATCGACGAATCGCGAAAGAAAAGTCGCTTAACTGGAGCATGCTTCATGGTCTCGACGACGCATCATTAGATGCCACCTTCAACAAAGATGTTGGTCGAGCTATTACCAAACGCATGCCCGATTACGCAGCATTGATACAGGAACTCAAGAAGCCTGGCGTGACGAAGATGTTGCTCTGGGAAGAGTATCGCGAGAGCGATCCGTACACCGCGTACAAGTACGCACAGTTCACTCATCACTGGCGGGATTATGAAGAACGCAACGACTTGACCATGCGGATGTGGCACCCACCTGGGCGAAGCGTGTACGTCGACTATTCAGGGAAAGGACTGCAGTTTTTTTGCAGGGAGCGCAATCGTCCCATTTCGGTCCAGATATTTGTTGGCGTGCTGGGGCACTCAATGAGGATCTTTGCGCATGCGACAGAAACTCAGCAATCGAGTGACTTCTTGCTGTCTCACGCAGAAATGTTTCTGTACTTTGGGGGTGTTCCCGAATTTGTTGTCAGCGACAATCTAAAGGCAGCCGTCATCGGTGCGGGAGCGCGACGAATCAACCCCCAATACACGGCTTTCGCCGACCAGTACGACGTACTAATCGATCCAGCCCGTCCGCTTCGGCCCCAGGACAAATCCATGGTAGAGAATGCGGTCCGCATTGTTCAGCTTTGGGTTCTTGCCAAGCTGCGAAACATGCAGTTTTTCTCTCTGGAAGAGATCAATCGATCGATACGGATCTACCTAGATCTACTCAATGCCAAGCAACGCCGCCGAACAGGCGAAAGCCGTGACGCAGTTTTTGAGCGAGAAGAGAAGCATCTTTTGCGTACGCTTCCTAGCATTCCCTATTCACCCGGCACGTGGACAGGAAAGATACGCGTTGACAAGACCTATCACGTCGCGGTGGACGGCAGTTGGTATTCCGTTCCGTACGACTTAGTTGCCAAAACCGTCCGTGCGCATGTGAGTGAAAAAGTGGTGGAGATTTTCCTGGAGCGAAAACGTGTTGCCACACACCGTCGTTCTATCGTCACGGGGGAAACTGTCACCGAGCCCATGCACTGTCCCTCAAACCATCGTATTTATCACCTTCATTCGGAGAGCGAACTCAATGCCTGGGCGAGCACTGTCGGCAAGGCGGCGGCAAACGTTATGCATGAGCAGTTTCGGCGCAGCCGCCCTCAGCTTGGCATCCCCAACGGATCAAAACTGATGGCACTTTGCGAGCAATACGGCAAGGAGGCATTCGAGTTGGCGTGTGCTCGAGCCGTGGAGATCCAGGCGCTTTCCTTCAGTACGGTGAAATCGCTTTTGCAGTCAGGCCGGTATCGTGAGCCTGAGGATCCTATCGTGAACGACGTTCCTGCACACAGCAACATTAGGGGCGCGGACTACTACAGGGAGAAGACTCCATGATCATTCAAGCAACCGAAGACAAGATCCGCGGCCTCCGATTGCCCGGCATGGCCCAAGCACTGCGCAGACAACGTGAGTCTCCCTCGATCCAGGAGTTATCGTTCGAAGATCGTCTAGCGATGCTAGTGGACGCAGAATACGTCGAGCGTGATACCCGTAAGCTCAATCGCCTGATCAAAGCAGCAAAACTCAAATACCCCAACGCAAGCATTGAGGCGATCGACTTTCGTGCGAGTCGGCAGCTCGACAGGTCGAAACTTGACTCGTTGGCGCTCTGTGATTGGGTGACCACGAGCCAAAACCTTATCCTGACCGGTCCCTCTGGCACAGGAAAGACCTGGTTAGCGTGTGCCTTTGGCGTGCAGGCCATGCGGTCAGGATTGACTGTGCAATATCACCGGGTCTCCAATTTATTGGATGAGCTCGACTTGTCGCGTTCCGACGGACGGCTGCTTCGCCTTCGATCGCAACTCAAGCGTATCGACGTCCTCGTCCTTGATGATTGGGGTTTGGTTCCGATTCGAGCCGGATCGCGGCAGGAGCTTCTTCAATTGATCGAAGATCGCTGCGACACACGTTCGACCATCATCACCGCGCAACTCCCCACCGACAAGTGGCACAGCTACATTGGCGAACCGACAATCGCGGATGCCATCCTGGACCGTCTTCTGCATGCTTCGCACCGTATGGAACTCAAGGGTGACTCGTTGCGCAAGAAGGCAGTCTAGACTCAGACGAAGCGAAGGCTGGGACATCCAGCCTTCGCTCTCACTTCACAGACACGTCTAGAACTGACCTTCGTCGTCCATTAGCTACAGTTTGCCCCCTGTTCGCGCGTTGCACGTTGCTAGGGTAACGAGGCGCTCTGACCAAGCTGCGTGATGCCAAACAGCATGGCGATAACGACCAGCAGTTGCGATCATATCCAGCGGAGGTGTTATCCAACAGCGGGCATGATGCTGACCAGCAGCGAAGGACACATAGTCAGCGACGTAGAACAACTACACCAGCATCGCCACTCGACGAATGACGCACATAAGAGTCCACCATTCGGAAGCGAGATGAAGATCGTCACTAGCGTTTAGCGAACTTCGTCCGTTTTTGTTTCGCCTTTCGTCTCGTTTTGTTTCTCCGGACCATCCCCACCATTCGCTAACGGACATCGGCGCCCGTTTTGGAGTCCTCTATGAAACGCCTGCTCATTGCCATGACCACCGCGCTCGGTCTTGCCTGCGTCGGCAGCACCAGCGTCGCCCAAAACCAGACCCACGCCACCAATTTGCCAAATTTCACCGTTACCGCACCAGCGGGCCAATACGAGACCTACTTCGTCAACTTGCCCACGGGTTACGGATTGGAGGCCTTGGTCGGCAACACGCACAGCCAGTACGTACAAGCGGAGCGAGCGGCCGAGAGGTCGGAAGCCCTACGGATGCAGGGTACGGCCTCGCAGCCGTTCGTCGCTGTGGCTATCGACAACTCAGCCGGGCCAGGCGTGGCGAAACGGTTCCTGCTGAACGACTCTGTCCAAAACACGGTTGCCATCGTTGACGTGTATTGCAAGCGGGCCGCACCGGAAGGCAAACGGTGTCGGTTGGTTTCCCGATCGGTTTAGGCCAACGTCTAGCCAGCGTCTGGTCTCGATGCACAAGCAGCAAAGGGGTCAGCAAATGACCCCTTTGCTCACAAGGTCCACAGGTTCAGGAGTGTGGCTCGTTTACACCGCAAGCCGGAACGCTGCACCATCGCGAACGACGCGGCCGGCAGTGGGAGCGGCGAAGTGGGTGCCGATGACAAGAGTGGGCCGATCGGCCCACTCGGCGAAGAGACGCCAGCGGGTGAGCACGGCGGCGTCCGGATCGCTGTCGCCGAACATCCAATCAGGGTGCGCTAGCTGGCACGGATGATGGGTCATGTCGCCGGTGATCACCGCGCGCTCACCCTCGGACTCGATCATCACGCTGACATGGCCCGGCGTGTGGCCGATGGAAGGCGTGAGCCGGATCTCCGGCGAGATCACATGGTCCAGCTCCACCAGTTGGACGAGGCCCGCGTCGAAGACCGGCTTGATGCTATCGCCGAGCATCGTCTGCTGCTCCTCGTCATCATAGGTGCGCCAGAACTCGTACTCCTGCCGACCGATGAGGTAGCGTGCCTTCGGAAAAGTCGGTACCCACTTGCCGTTCTCGAGCATCGTGTTCCAGCCGACGTGGTCGACGTGCAGATGCGTGCATACCACGGCGTCGACGCCATCGCGCGACCAGCCGGCCTCGTCAAGATGTTGCAGAAACGGCGTCGCCAACGGCTCGCCACCAGTGATCTCGCGCGGGCGGTCGTTGCCTACGCAGGTATCGACAACTAGCCTCAGCCCCGGCGCTTCGACCAGCAGCGCGTGCACGCTGAGCTTCAGAATGCTGTCATCCTCGCTGACGAAGTGCGGATAGAGCCACGCCAGCTTGCGCAGCTCCGCCGCCGTGGCCTGCCGCACACACTCGACCGGCACCGGCAAATCCATCTCAACAATGCGAGTGATCTTCACCCGGCCCACTTGCCAGCTCAGCATCGCGCTCGCCTCTTCGCAAGGTTCGACCTGACGGAAGTTTAGGAGCCCGCGGCTCGGGTTTAAAGCAGATAAGGCGGTTCCAGGTTGACTCCTTATCGATCTGATCGAAATCGTGGATCGGAGTCATATTGCAAAATGAGCCTGGAACCGTTCTTCGGAAAATCCCACTCAATACGTGCGAAACCGTCTGCTTGCAACCTGGCGTCGCTACCTATCCTTGCCCCGTTTTCTCCGGGTGCTTGGCCAGATAGGCTCGCATCTCCGCCACCTGCGACTTGAATTCGTCCCGATCGCCAAAGTGATCGATAAAGTAGTGAATGGTCTCGTAGCGCCCCGGCAAATCGTGGTCCATCAAATAACAGGATCGCACGATATAGCCGTCCGGATTTTCGGGGTGGCTGCTGATTAATCGATCTGCCAGCGCTTTGGCTTTTTCTGGTTGATGACCAGCATGGTTATACAGATCACCCAACCAGGCCATGGCCTTCTGGTGGTCGGGATCACGCTGCAGAATGGCCTCGTATGTATCTTCGGACTCTTTCACGTGGCCCGTTTGGTTGTAGATATTCGCCAATGCCAGCGCAACATCATTGTTGCAAGGGAAATGCTGCGCCACCTGCAGAATGCTCTCCAGCGCACCCTTGGGATCACCAAGCTTCATCATGAGCTGCGCTCTCCATCGCAGCACATCGGGGTCGGTGGGATGAAAGCGCAACGATTCGGAATAGAGCTCAATGGTTAGGCGAGGATCTTCGTTATACGTCACTTTGGTCAAATCATTGATACTTAGGTAACTGACGTTGTCATCCACAGCGTCCGGAACCTTTTGCACGTATTCGAAAGTCGCACCGCCACAATTACACGTGGCGGAATAAACTGCAGGCAGAGAAGTCACCATGCGCAACAGCGGATTGCGGGCCACCAGTTCTTCGGCTTCTCGCTTCTGCTCTCGCTCGCCGCCGAACATATGGCCCCATTTCGGCTGCGCCTGGTTCATCATCTGACTGCGAATGGCGTAGTTCGCCGGATCAACTTTCAATCCTGCTTTGGCGGCTTGATACATGTTGCCGCGATCGCCAGTGAGCGCAGAGGCATACATCATCGAACGATAAGCTGGCGTTGCAGTTGGCAGGAGCGATATAGCTCGACTCAGCTCGTTGCGAGCCTGTGCCAACTGCTCCTCCATGCCTTCTCTCTGGCTGTCGGTCAGGTCGTCGTCCCAACCGAATCCTCTTGCCTGCTGGGCCGCGTCGAGATACTGCATGCCGCTGGCGATCAAAGCAAAAGCGCTATCCGGTGCCTGCTGCTTCCATTGATCGACAAGCTTACGAGTGCTCGCGTCGTAATGATCAAAACCTGCTGCATAGAACGCAGCATCGAAGACACCTGGTTGCGAAGGATCATGCAACTGCGCATCCAGATAGCCCTGAAACGCCTTGTCCACGTCGCCAGCTTTGCCCTGCGCCAAGAGTGCGGTGATGTCGGCGTGGGAAAGGCTATGCAGGTTGCGTAGCTGACAGTAAGCACGCGTGGTGTCATCGTGCCAATGGGCCCCCGGCAGACTGGGGTAATCCAGGCAACGCTGCAACGGATCGGCAATATCTTCAGCCTGGTGAACTGCCGCCATGAAAGACCCGTAATCCGCATCGGCTTGCTGGACCTGATGGCTATGGCGCCAATTAACCCACGCACGAAGCACCAAGAGAATCGCCAGCACAATCAGAATCAGCGCAACGGCCAAAAGTCGCCGATCGCGCGGCTGTTCGACTAGGCCAGTCCGGCCTACACCTTCACGATTGCCTTCCATACATTCCCCTGTCCTTAAAACTATCCGTAATCTAATACGCGGCTTGACTGTGGCGAGGCTACCCCAGTTTTAGGGCGGCCGCAGCCGCCCTTATGCAAGCATGTAATTTTTATCAAACGGCGGTTGCTTCAGCCGTTCCCGCTACGATGTCATCGCTGCACACGTCACGCCATAAGTGATACATCACCCCGAACATCGTCGTGAATACCGCGAGAAGCAAAGCAATATAGAGCGGAATAATCAGCACAAACACTACCCATGGGCCCACGAGCTTGCCAATCAGGGCGAGCAGAAGGGCAAATATCCCAAAGCAGAGGGCGACAGCGATCCAAATAAGGACAGAGCCCACTGCGAGCATGAGCAGCGGCAGCAGGTTCTTCAGTGCGCCGATCACGCCATCGCCAACTGCGCCGAACACGCTGCGGTTGCCAAGTGTCACCTGGCCAAGACCGATCGAATAGAAACCCATCACGAAAATACCGAGCACCATGATGAGTAATACGGCGATCCAGAAACCGTCGGGTAATGTTGCCGGTGGGGGTTGATGATTGGCCTGTGCGGTAAGCACCTCCATGTACCAGTGGGCGATGCCGCCGCCGGTCGCCACGATGACGATGGCCAACATCGCCAGGTAAATCGCCATCATCGCGACCCCGTAGCCGACAATGCGCAGTGCTTTACCGTCTCGATAGGGCTTGAAGACATCGCCTACGCGGGCGGGAAGCCCACGCTCTGCTGCATCGGCCAGCTGCAGGTAGCCGGCGTAGAGCGGCAAGATAAGCAGACCGAACAGCATGGATATCGCCATGATCCAACCGAAAATGGTCGGCGGTAATGGCGTGCCCGAATGCAGCGAATGAAATTGCATGGGCAGTGTAATGAACGACGGAATCAGCGCCGCCAGCATCACAAGAACTGCGCCACCGAACAGTGGCTTGGGATGGCGGAAACCCATACGAATGCCACGATTCAGCCAGCCAAAGCCGGCTGAAGGCCCTCTGGAACGTGTTGCCATGATGTCACTTCCCTGACGAGCGGCGCCCCCGCGCCGTGTGGGCCAAGCATAGCAGGCTCGCTGGATCAGCGGCCGTGGAAAGAAAAACGGGGTGGAGGTGGAAAACGAGACAGAGGTAGTTGAGCGAAATTAACTACCCCAATCTCATTTTCTAGGTTGATGATGAGACGTTTCTAATGAGTAACGATGCTGCGATTTCCAAGCTGCTTTAGATCAGGGGCCTGATCTTGCTGGCTGACGCTTGCCGAGGCCGCGACTTTGGGAGCATCGACGAGATATCCGTTGATCACCACATTAAATGCCAAGAATGTCGGCGTGTAGCCTGCGAACGCTGGCCCTACCATCAACGTATCCGCATAGATGGTTGTCGGATAGGACGCATAAAACTGTGTTGGATCAACAGCGGAAGGGTTGGGTCCAAAGTAGCTGTAGTTGAAGCTGCCAGCGCCAAGCTTTGAGGCAGCAACGACGATGGGCTGCACATAAGCCCCGGCCGTTTGTGCGGCACCTGAGAGATTCACACTTTGGACAATTAGTCGTTTTCCAGTCGGAATGTTGATGGGAGTGAAGACAAAATTGTTGATGTTGATTTGCACGGTGACTTCAAATGCATCTTTTGTAATATCTGCATTGGTCTGTGCGTGCACATTCGAGGGTTGGAATGTTGCAAGTGTGCCGAGTAGTACAAAGATGCCGGCGAGAACGCTGCGACTGATTTTCATATAAACCTCCTAGGTTTAATGAGCGGTGTGACGATTCATTTCGAACGAAATCACCTACATTGACGCAACAAACGGGCGCAATGGTCCCGCCAATATCGCATGGCGTCAACGTGTAACACTCTTGATACAGGTTGCCTCCCACAGTGCGAAACACCGCGCCAACACGGGCGGTAAAGCGGGGTAGGGTGCCTTTCAGGAAATGATCCCGCTGCTGCCTTCTCGCGAGTTTTGTGCCTTCAGATCAGGTCTGTTTCGATGCAAGAGTTAGGCGACGTGTCGCTGTGATGATTATGGGCATCACCAGCATTTTGATGAACCAGTCACCTGCATGTATGAAGCTCAGAGCCCAGGGCTTGTCATCCCATAAACTCGCACCAACAAGCATCACGACGGGAAATCCAAGCCATACCAAGAAGCCGAGAGCCGCAGCGCTGGTAAGGCGATTGATTTTGAGTTGAGCGGTGAGATAGGTAAGCACGTAGGCGACGACGATTTCACGCACGATATCCACCAGAGGTTTCCACGGAGCGATATATGCGTTGGGTTGGACATGCAGCCATTCGCTGCGCAGTGCAATCCATGGACGGCCAAATAGCATGGGGCTATACCAGATGCTGCTTATCAACATCGCAGCCACCAGTGCGGCAGCCATAGGCAAAATCGTGCTCTTGACCACGTTCATAGCGTTCAAACTTTCTTAGCCATGGATCTAAAGTCAGCCAGCGCTCTGTTCTAGGAAAGGCCGCACTTCAATCGGAAGCCCGGTCGCTTTGACCAGTTTCCGAGCCCATTCCAGTGCCACATCCAGATCGGGAACTTGGACGATCGTAAGGCCAGCGATATATTCCTTCGATTCCGCAAACGGCCCATCAATCATGTGCGTGTCCCTGCCGTGAGGCCGTAACAGAGTGGCCGTGCTTGGCGAATCCAGGCCACCCGAGAAGATCCAAGCCCCAGAGGCTTTCATGTCCTCGCGGATGTTCCGTACTTCCTGCATGATCTTGTCCAGCTCGTCGCGCGGTGGCATTTCGCCATCTGCGCCAGGCTGATAGATGGCGAGCAGATATTTCTTCATGGTGGTCTTCTCCCTATCGTGGACGACAATTCGGGCTACTCACTTATCTCGACGAATGACACGGGTCAAAACCGACAATCGGGTTGGGGGAGGCGCAAGGTCACTGGCCGGACGATGTTCGTGCCATCAGTGTGTTTGCCGTAATAATTTGCGCGCCTATGTCACGCCATCTCATTCTGGCAAGCTTGTCCTCTCACTAAAAAGAACTTGACTGTTCTTTGATGCACAAATAAAGAAGTTTGGTGTCTTTTCCTGTTCCGTAGCGATGGCACTTTCAAGGCTTGGAGAGAGTCAGTTATGACCATGCGTACACGCGCTCTGTTGGCAACGGTGATGCTGTTGGCCGGATGTGCCACCGCCCCATCCATCACGGTAAAACATCGCATTCCCCACGGAGGCACTGTTGCCGTGGTGATGTTCGAGGACTGCAGTATCGCTAATCAGACGGATTGTGACGGTTCCGGGGCGAATGCGGGTTCCATCTTTGTCCGCGTACTTTCGCAAAAGCCTGATCTGCACGCCGTCTCGCTGCCAAGGCCCGTTGGAGCCAAGGCACAGCTCGCTGACGATGCGGCGATCGCGTATGCCAAGGCCAAAGGCTACCGATATGTCATAAACGGCGAGGTCCAGGATTACCACCGCGCGGGGCTCGTGGCGTTTCACTCAAGCCGCGCAAGTATCGCGTTGCGTGTTCTAAGCACATCCAACGGGCAAGCGATAGCGAGTTATGCCTATCAAGAGGATTCGACGACTCATCTCACGACGCCCGACGAAATGTTGGAAGACATGGCGAAGCAGCTCGGCATCGCCATCTTCAATGAGCCAAAAAAACAGCGGCAGGGTAATTTTCTAATTTACAAGGGAAATGGCGGCGGCTGAATTAGATGGATCGTTGGAATAGAAGAGAAGTAGGCTGAGGTGCCTCCGCGTTTTTAGTCTTTCAGGCGAAAGGTCGATATTTACGGCGATTTTGTTTCAGAGCGTATCGTCATCCCGACCTTCGCCGGGATGACGGCACGATACTTTATCGCGTCTCACCAGCTCATTACGTGTCCTCTTTCACCCAAGGGTAGCGAACACCATCAAAGTGGATCGTGCTGGTTTTAGACGAAGTGGATGAACATTTCTTCGGTTGACCGTCTTCGCTGTTGGCATCGACGGATGTGCTTGTGGATAGCACAATGTCAGCCAATCCGTGACTTGTGCCTTTGCCGATGGAGACTTTCGTTTTCGAACTACTTACCGCATTTGGGCATGCATCGGTGTCCGCGGAGCGCTGCACATCTGCATTGATGCTCAGGATTTCTTTGAGCTGCTGACCATCGACCAGATAGAGCGTGAGTTCGGTAAAACTATATGCGCACTGATAGCAGTGTGCGCCGTGGTCGATCCGAATGCCGAATGCACGCTGGCCAGGCGCAAGAATGTATCGGGCCGTGTCGATAGTTAGCGAGTCGAACATCACCGCATCGCTTGGGATGGCTTGGGACTGATGCGTGTGCGCTAGGATGGTATTCGTAGCGAGGTCGATGCTGACGATATCAAGGTCGTAATCACCGTCGGTATTCTCTTGTGCCTTACCTGTCGTTTCTTCACCCGCACGATAGGTAAGTGCAACGATGGCTTGACTGGTGTTCGAAGGGTCTTTCCGGCAATTGCTATGCGTTCCTTCCCAGAAATCTTCCTGGGTCGTAAAGTGCAGCGCTTTGGCGGCGGCAACGATCGTGCTTCGATCGCAAGCGAGGGGATCAACCTTTGGCATGTGTGCTGCCACTTCGGCAGCCTTTGCCTTGATTTGCGCCAGCTTGGCTGCGTCGCGTGAGGCGATGCCCGCGCAAAGTTCGAAAGGGTCGGCGGCAGTGTTCTTTTTTGCGTGACACGCATCGGCTACTAGATCAAGGGCGTGATCGCGTACTTCACCTTGGGTCATCAGTGCGGCTGCAGCTGGTTTTAATGGCTGCATGAGACGGGCGCGCTCTGCGTCCGTAGCCTGAACCAATTGAGCTAGATCCAGGCTGGGAGACCGACCGCAATCACCGTGATTCAGCACTATGTTTTCAACGACAAAGGCCTTCCAGAAATCTGGCGTGCCTTCGCTGAAGCTGTCGCTACCGATTTCACAACCGTGTCGCATCGCATAGGCGACGCCCGCTTTGGCCATCGCGTCGGCTACGCGCTCCTGCTGCATCGGTGTGATCCATTGCCATGGATTGGCGAAATAGCGATTCTCGGTCAGGTGACTAGCGCTCATGTATTCCAAGCGGTGCAGTTCCAAAGCCAAAGCCACGGCCTGGACCACCGTCTTGTCCAGTTCGCCGGCCGGCCATGCCTCAGGATGTTTCAGCAGTACGGGGAGTTTCATCGTTAGGAAAAACGTGCGGTGCAATATTTCCTCGCGCGCGGGAAGCACTTCCTCGCGCGTCAACCTGCCCGTGGAGGGCGTGGGTCTCGACGGCATGGAGATAGGTGTATCCAGCGCATAGGACGGCTCCATGTGCTTGATGACATCGGGAAGCTTTGAACTGTTCGGGTCGAGCCCATAGAGCGCCTGCAAAAGTACCACGCAGCTATCCGCGCCTGACCGCGTGCAGCCGTCTTGAAGCACTTCATCGGAAAGCTTCTGGATGAGAATTTTTCCCGCTTGCGCAATGACTGACTTGGGCGGGAGATCGCTTGAGAACATGCCGGCCTCAGGCAGGCAGCGACTCATTCCATCCCAGCCGATGCTATTGGACCATTGCCACGCTGCATTTTTGACCGAGGTCAACACAAGAGGATCGCCCTGCGCATTCCACACGATCGTGGGAAAGCAGTCGACAACCTCGGCCATCGCTACAGATGTGGGAGACCAGGTCGCGTCGAGGTCGATGCGTGTCGGACTTAAGTATTTGGGGGGAAGGTTTGCGGAGGGCAACAGGCGCCGCCAAAGTTCGACTGCGTCGGACGGTCGTGTGAAGGTGAGCAGATCCCAAGTGGCGGCTTGATCAATCAGCACGTCGCGGGCTCTTTCGGGAATACTGCCGAAGTCCGGCATGGTCAGCATCGCGAACATCTTCTCCCGATTAAGCGCTTTCCATGCTGCCGGTAGCGGTATGTCCGCACCAGTACGTGGCGCGCTGACTACGGCATTGGCTTCTGCCACGATAGCGTCGAACTCGGCCTTGGACAGCGCGTCCGCGCGTAATGGCGTATTGGCGTTGATTTGCAGCGGCGGCGTGGCGGCGAGCAAAGGCCCGCACATGCCTACAAGCCACATCGCTGAAATGCATGCAAACCAGGCGCAGATTGCGCCAGACGCGGTAAAGCGCTTTCCCATATTGCCCCCTTTTCGCCGCACATCATCGCGACGATCCGCCGATATCTTACGATGACCCAGCCATTCATAGGGGGCTTGTCGCCGGGCATTACGTGGCGAAATAGGGGCACGTAACTCGGCCGCTGTGGTTATCGAGCAACTGGGGAGAGGGCTGTTAAAAACTGGGGATATGTCAGGGACGGAAGCAGCTAACGGTAATTAGCTACCTCCATCCCCCTGACACTATGGCTGCATGTGCAGTGAAATGCTCTAAACAAAGCGATTAGTAGTAGAGCGTCACCGTCGCTGGTGACAGCGCTGCTCCATAACCGCATTGCGGGGTCAACCCCGAGGACAGGTTGGTAAAGGTCCAACCCGGGTTGGAGTACTCCACAAAGCTGTCGTTGTGGAGACGAAGGCAATTAAATTACTTTTGTTGCCTCCGTCCCATTTTTTTGGGTTTTCAGACGGCTTTTGATGCCTGTATTACTGGACGTCAGCGTATATGACCGCCAGAGTATTTGCAGACGTCAAAGGCTTGCCTCCCGTTACGTCCTGCACATAAAACGTTGTCCCCTTCGACACCCACGTTCCTGTGACCGCACTTCCGGCAGCCCCACCGCCAGAGAACAGGGTGCCATTTGGCGAATTCATGTGGATTTCAACAGTAATCACCGAAGGCATCTCCGTCGCGTCCCAATAAACGGTAGTGACCGCGAGACCTGACGAGTTGCCAGTCATTGGATTGGGGTACGCATAGGCCACTACATTTTTGCCGCTCGTGAAATTAGAAATACCTTCGCCGTACCAATATCCCTTGGCGGTGGGGGCAGTATATGAAATCGTGCCCCATGTCGCAGGAAAATTGTCGGTGGACGAGCTGTATGTTGTCGGATCCGCGTAGTTGATAGAAGTGCTTGGGTAGTGCCACGAAAAACCGGAAGGCAACGTCCCAGGAAATGTTTTTGTTCCGTATGCAGTAAAAGAAGTTTCAAACAAATCGTAACCCGAGTCTCCTAGCGCTGGTGGCGTGCCGTCTGACAACGTGTCACTTTCGAACCATTGCACACCCGCTAGCCCACGCTTTGCGATCAACTGCTGCATGTACTGGTAATACTGGTTGGTATAAGGATTCGACAGCTCATCCGTATTTGCCTCACCTATGAAGACTTTCTGCGGAGAGATGGTGTAGTCGTTGGGATAGTCAGTGGTATCCGCGTGAACCACTGCATCAACCATCACATTCATATCAGCTCCAGCATTCTGCAGCGGGTAACCAGCGCCGCCGTAACCCTCGATGCCAATCAAATCAGGCATCGAATAGCCGCTTCCCGGGGCAAACCAGGACTTGAAGTCCTTGATAATTGGGACCATGGCGGCTGCACCAGGGCTGTTCGGAGAGCCAATTAAATACAGACCAGCAAACGCCGTGTTTGATCCATTCCAGTGAACCAAGTTGTAAAACCAGTTCCAGTACTTATCAAAAAAAGCTTTGTGCGTTTCTATGCCTTCGCTTGACACAACTTCAGGGTTAAGTTCTGGCGCCAAAATGAAGCCAAGCACGCGAGGATCCTTGTAGTAGGACCCAATCGGACCGTCAGTTAGGCCGATGGTGGAAAGCTCCGTAGTCATCACGCCGCCATACATTGACGCTGGGTCAATCAGGCTGTGAATGTAATTCAGCGCCCCATCCGTGGTCGGGGTCACATCATACTGATCAGCCAAGCCATTCCACGCTGATCGACCGTCTGTACTTTCACGATAGAGAGACGGAATGATGACAAATATCACCTTTAGATTATTTGCTGCCGCGATACGCAGAACAATTTCCTGTCCAACTGCAAACTGCGGTGATGGATGATTGACGGGGTCGTAGGAGAAGCCGCCCCCGTGCTGGCTCTCCCAGCCATCGTTGTCCGGCAAAGGTACTGTAATGGTGTCGATGCCCGAAGCCCTTATCATCTGCATTTCATTATTAAGCGACCAAACCATCTGTTGGCGCGGGCTGGGGCTGCCAGTGTCGTCTGCAAGTGCCGCCCAGAACGAACCAAGGGATATGTGAAAATAGACCGAGTGAAATGCCGCGGGCTGACTGGGTAAAGACGGAGATCCCCGAACAACGGTTAGTGGTCCTGCAAACTGATAGCCAGCAGTCGGACTAACGACGTAAAACCGAAGTCCTTGTGTCGTCAACAAGCCCTGCAATGTCGGATCGTTGATTCTGAATGACAGTGCTCCATTCACTGAGCCGGGTAAATAGGTGATGTTCGGCGGTTGCACGGACGCCAGGATATTGGAGCCTGTGGTGGAACGTATGTCCACGTAAGTATTTGCGTCGTAGTTTGCACCGTACAACAAGATGCCGTAATTGTCGTAGTCAACAGTCTGCCCCGACACAAGAGTGGGAGCTGGGGCTGTTGTCGATGACGTTTGATGCGTTGTATTCAACGCACGTGAGCTCTGCGCCGTATTCGTGGCACATACCGCTAAAGGTAACAACAAAGCTATTGCTGCCAATAGAAAATTACGCATGTTCATCTCCTTGTGTAAAACACTGACAAAGCAGGACAGCCGGCGGCGGAGGTAATTAACCCTGTTAACTACCTTTGCCCATCTTTCTGGGGAAACAATTTAGACGCCGGCATTAACCTCGGAGAGGCTCCAATGGGCCGCACTCAATGCCGATTAGCGTCGTCGAAGCTATGAAAGGGTCAATGATCACTCTTCCGGCATCATTGATATAGATACGTACTTTCACTGTCGAAGGGTCTTTGAAAGCAGCAACCTCCTTGGGCGACTGGGACTTGTTGAACGATTCCATCTTGATGTCCCCGAGTCGCATCTTTTAGGAATGTTCGATGTCTGCACATGGCACAACGTTCGTCACGTTGTAGAAATAGCGGATCTCACCAGTTCCCTCGCAATCAAGTTCCTGCAGCTGCCCGAACTTTGATAGGAAAGATTCGGGCGCCTCTTTGGCCCTTTCATTGATTACCAGAACTTCGGGGACCATCGCCTAACGTCAGCAGGTGGGCACTTATTCTTGCGTCGTTTGCTATCGACGAATCCCACTAGAGGGCGGTCCATCCAATTTTTAGGGGTGCCATCAATCCTGAACTGGCCTACTAGTGACTCATAGTCATCTAAGGAGATAACCATGGCGTAGTCGTTGATCGATGCGTATCGCACTTCCCAAACCGGCAGGAGCGTCGATGCGACGCTCTTTGGCTGTGCTGACATGATTCGTCCCTGTTGGCGGTTTGTCGGGCCGCCGTTCGATCTAGTGTGCCACACATGGTTGGCGGGTCTAGCAGTTCCTTTGCGTTCGCGGGGCTTGGCGCTCACTTCGCCCCATGGGATGGGGCGATTGTCATATGGCCTTCATGTAGCCCGTCAAAGAACACGGGCGGGTATATACGGAATCAGGCTCGCCTTTTGCGACATGCTCGCTCATAAATGAACCTGACCAGAAGTGGCCGTGGCGGCGAGACGGAGGTAGCTACCGGTATTTAGCTACCTCCATCCCCTGACACTATGACTACATGCGCAGTGAAATGCTCTGATGAAAGTAATCAGTAGTAGAGCGTCACCGTCGCTGGTGACAGCGTTGCCCCGTAACCGCATTGCGGGGTCAATCCAGAGGACAGGTTGGTAAAGGTCCAACCCGGGTTGGAGTACTCGACAAAGCTGTCGTTGTAGAGCTCCAAATCATAGAAGGCGAATGAGCCACCCGCGGGGAAGTTGCTGCACTGATAGACGTTGTAAACCTCCAAGGCGCCGGCAAAGGCCCAGTTGAAGGTCTGCCCCTGGCTCGATGTGCCCATCAGTTCCGAGTAGTTTCCCGTGGTCAGATCCTCGGTGAGCACATCCCATGAAGTGCACGAGAGTGTTCCCGAAGCACAGTTATCCCACATGTAGCCGGCGATCTTGTCTCCGACATTGACTCGGGTCGGTGTGGCCTCAAACACAGTGCCGCTCACGCAGCAATTCCAACTGGCGATACCCCACGCGGAAGCATAGTCGGAGTTCCAACCCAGCACCGGCTGAAGGATCGTCACAACATCGTTGTAATCCTCCAGGCCAGGGAAGAGATAAATCGTCTGGCCGTTATTGACGCTTGGCGCTGATGGGACGTTCCAGTCGGCTCCTAGCTCACCGTAGGAGGAGCTTGTGGCGGTGCTTGCATATTCAATCCAGGCATGGCCGATCGTAGGTGGCCTTACACCCCGCATACCTCGCTCATCGCCCACCACCTTTTCTCCGTTGGGCTTGAAATGCGCATACTGGCAAACAGGAATGCTATCGACGCGTGCATTCGCATGCTGGATGGTTTTTTCATCCCTCCGTAGAACATCTCCCTTTGCCAAATGCACAACGCAGCTTGGATGGAAGTAGCCTGCAGGCGTGATGACATAGTTTGCTGGAACGTTCGCTGGACGGTTGGGTCCAGCCGGCTGCAGGGCCTGAGCTGAGGTGAGGCCTGCAAAGAAAAGCACAATGATGCCGATGAGATGAAGCAGTCGAATGTTGCATGATGCGCGGAACATGACATTCTCCTTGAAGTTTAGGGTTTGGCACGTGGTGCTTTCCAAGGGAGCCGTAGTCGAAGTCGTCTTGCCCGCCCGGTTTCATGAGCGGAGGGTGGTTTGTGTCACGCATTCGTTTTCCGATACTTCGACAGCAAACTGGCTCTCCCACGCCTCGCTTTTGCGACGTGAGAATGTGCAGCTATGGATTGCCCCTTTGCTTGTTCCGGCACGCAGGTTTGTGCCGGCCTTACACGTTCCCCTTGGAAGGGCGGGATTTTGAACTTGATTGCGTAAAGAAATCACCGATGTTCGGTGAAGTGTGAAAAACGGGGACGGGTTCACTTATTAAAATCACCCATACGCTCTACAAGGTAGGCGGCAAATAGGTCCACCCATTGCAACGACATGTCAGCACATGCGAGAACCTGGCCCCGATTGTCATGGTTATGACAAATTGAAACGTCTTACGATGCTCATAATCTGGTGCGAATTCAGGGGGGGAAAGCATGCCGGCCTTTCTTAAGCGCTGTCTGTTTGTCATACCGTTATTGTTGTCTGCGGCCGTGGCACAAGCCGGCGTAGCCGTCGGTGATACGCCGCCAGATCTTTTGGGTAAAACCCGTGCGGGCGATGTCATCCATGTAGGCGATATGCACGGCAAAGTCGTGGTGATCGCGTTCTGGGCGTCATGGTGCAAGTACTGTCAGCAGGAGTTGCCTGTCCTATCGGGCATCCAAAAACTTGTCAGCCCACAGCAATTGCAGATTGTTGCTGTGAACGTGGACGATCACGATACCTTTCTCAAGCTCAGCCGCGCGCTGGGGAAGGTAACGCCGAACCTGATTTATACCTTCGACAAAGGGCCTGTTTCGAAGGCGTACGGTGCAGACACTATCCCGCGCACTTGGCTGATCGATCGCGATGGCAAGGTGGCCTATGTACATGTCGGCTACGACGACGACACGCTTCATGACCTGGCGGACGAGATAAACGGTTTATTGGCAAAACCCGCACAGCCGGTCGCGTCGCCGTCGTCATGACAACAATAAAAACGGGGCAGAATACCTAACCCTTCAGACGGTTCGCGTACGGTGAGGCGATGGATGACAACCGTAAGGCAGCAGAGAAAACCGAGCGTAATCGTTCCTTCGGTCACGGCCGGGATTCGTTTGAGCCCCTAGATCCTGAATGCACGTGGGTTGCGGTCAGGTTGCCGATGGCGCCCGCGGATATGGAAAAGCTAGCCAGCCTGATCGAAGGACGTCGTGACGTTACGCTTCACTTCCACACCTCGCCGTGGAAGGACCTTGAGTTCCTCAAGTATTTCCCCTTCGTGGCACGCCTGAGCGTGGATTTGTGGAGCCTCGAAGACATCAGCGGATTCTCGTATCTGCCAGGCAATCTTGAGCGCCTCAGTTTCGGCCGCACCCAAAAGCGGTTCTCGTTAACGTTCTTGCAAGACATGCCTGCGCTTGAGGCACTTTCTCTGGAAGGCCACACGAAAGACATCGCCAGCGTTAGTCGCCTCACACGATTGACTTCGCTCGGGCTGAGAGGCATCACACTACCGGATCTTTCTATGCTGGCTCCGCTACGTGAGCTGACCAGCTTAGGTCTCTTGCTCGGAGGTACGCGGGATCTTGCTCATCTCGCGGAACTGCCCAAGCTGGAGGCGCTCGACTTGCTGCGGATCAACAAGCTTGACGATCTGTCCATCCTTGCGAAGCTCACTTCTCTGAAGAAACTCGGTCTCGATTCGATGCGCAACGTAACATCCTTGCCTAGCCTGGATGCCCTGACGCGTCTCGAAGAAGTGACTCTCGAGACCATGAAGGGCCTCACCGAGCTAACCGCGGTAGCTGCGGCGCCCAGTTTGCGTCGGCTCACTATCGCGGGCATGCCGCAGCTGGACGTCGACGCCTTCCGTTGCCTGGTCGGTCATCCGAGCCTGCAAGAACTTCGTCTGTGGAGCAGTCTTGGGGGAGCGGTAGGCCTCAAGAAGTCGGTGCGTGAGGCCGTCAGGCAGCTGTTGCCGAACGTCACTAAGGCCTGACACCAGCGCTCCGAACGGCAGCTACATTCGTTTGCCGGCGTTCGGCGTGGCCTGGTAGATGATCACGCTGGTCGATTGATTCAAAACGGGGCCAGATTCACTGAATGAGGAGACGAGTTCTCGCTCAAATGATCTGGCCCCGCTTGTCGAACTTGATAGCCGTTGACCTTCGTCGCTCTCTACCAGATCACACAACGATCCGGCTTGATCATCGGACTTGGCGGAACGATACCGAACACCTGCTGGAATTCCGGCAGGTTCGCCAGCACACCGTTAGTGCGATAGATCTCTGGCGGATGCGGGTCGGTAGTGACGCGGGTCTTTGCCGTTTCCGGACGGGTGGCCATGGCCCAGGAGTGTCCGTAGGCAATAAAGAATTGCTGGTCGGGTGTGAAGCCGTCGATGGTATTGGCGTGCGCGAATGCGGGTTGAGCGTGGAATGCGCGTAGAGCTAGAAGTAGGCCACCTTGGTCGGCGATGGCTTCGCCAGTTACCAGTTTGCCTTGGACATGCACGCCGCCGTCGACAGTGTATTGCGAATATTGGTCGGCAATGCAGTTCACAGCGGTCTGGAATTTTTTCAGGTCCGACGGTGCCCACCAATTTTTCAAATTGCCGTGCCCGTCGAACTGAGCGCCTTGATCATCGAAGCCGTGTGTCATTTCATGACCGATCGTCGCGCCGGTGTTGCCGTAGTTCACCGAATCCGGCCAGGAAGGATCGTACAGCGGCGGCTGCAGCACACCGGCGGGAATATTGAGGTTATTCATCGATGGGTCGTAGTAGGCGTTGACCGTCTGCGGTGTCATGTCCCAATCGCTACGATCGACGGGCTTGCCGATCTTGGCCAGTTCGCGCTGTTGTTCGAATGTGGTGGCGCGCATCACGTTGAGCACATAGGGGCCGCGATCGACCTGCAGCGCGGAGTAGTCGCGCCACTTATCCGGATAACCAACACGCAGCTCCATCATGTCGAGTTTCTTTATCGCCGCCTCGCGTGTGGCTGGCGTCATCCATGCGAGTGTCTTAAGGTCTTCGCGCATCGCATCGCGGATCTGGTTGACCATCTGCGTTGCCGCCTGTTTGTAGGACGGCGGGAACTTCTGCTCCACATACATCTTGCCAATGGCGAAGCCGAGGGCCGAGTCCTCGGCCCTCAAGACGCGTTGCCAGCGTGGCTTCTGTTGCTTTTCGCCAGTCAGCACGGAAGACATGCGGAAGTTTTCATCGACGAACGGTTTCGACAGGTATGGCGCGTAGGTCTGCACCAGCTGCCAGCGCAAGTAGGTCTTCCAGTCGTTGAGTGAGGTATGCGTTAGCTCTTTATTTACCGTCTTGAAGAAATCCGGAGTGGCCACGTTGAGGCCTCGGATTTCAGGATGGCCGATTCCGGCCATCAAATCTTGCCAATGCAGACGCGGCGTCAGCGTGTTGACGCTCGCCACATCCATCGGATGGTAGATCGCTTTGGGGTCACGCATCGCGACATCGGTCATGGAGCCTTTGGCAAGGCTGGTCTCCAAGGTCATGACGGACTTTGCTTCGGTTTCTGCAAGCGCTGGGCTATCGCCAAGAAGCTGGAAGGTGCGCGCAATATGTTGGACATATTCCGCGCGGATTTTCTCGCTGCCATCGCCACTTTGCACGTAAAAATCGCGGTCGGGTAGGCCGAGTCCGGCCTGCATGGCTATCGCGATGACTTTGCTGCTGTCCTTGTAATCCTGCATTTGCATCAGTGCCAGCGGAGCGGAAACGCCGATCATCTGCAAATGTGCAAACTCATTCGGCAACTGCTCGACCGCGCTGATGTTTGCGATGCGATCCAGTTCCGGCTGCAGCGGCTTGATGCCTGCGCTATTGATAGCCGTTTCATCCATGCCGCTGGCGTAGAAATCTCCCACCTTTTGCTGAGCACTGCCTGGCACCGCCTTTGTGTCCTGGCTGGCTTTCTCGACCATGTCATGGATAAAACGCTGGTTCTGCAGATCAACCGCGACATACGCGCCCCATTCGGAGCGGTCAGGCGGAATCGGATTGGCCTTGAGCCAGCCGCCGTTGGCGAAGTGAAAGAAGTCGACATCGGGCTTTACGCTGCGGTCGAGCCAATCCAGATATTGTCCATCGGTACTGTTGAAGTTAGGAGGCTGATCGGCAGCCAGAACGCCCAGCGGGCACAGGCACAAGGCAGCAAGAATGGCCTTTCGAATGGACAACATCGCTTCCTCTCTCTCATTTGTGGAGCATCGTGCTCGAAGGGGTTGATGCTAGCGGGTGTCCTGGGTGCTTCCAATGGTACTGACGTCACGTCAACTGCGCCGCCTGTTGGGGAGCGCCATCCAGCGGTATCGATGGAGTCGTTGCTGCTTCTGATCGAGCGGTGCGGCTAACGCTTCCTCAGCGGATCAAGTAGCGACTTCAGTCCGTTGTGATCAAGCTCAAGCATCAATGCCAGCAAGTTACCCAGTTCACCGGGCGGAAAACCTTTGCGTGCAAACCATGCTAGGTAAGCGCCGGGCAGGTCAGCGATCAGGCGACCTTGGTATTTGCCGTACGGCATGGTGATGGTTACCAGTTTCTGCAAATCTTCTGGTTTCATATTGCTGTGTTCAAGTTAACGGGCGCTACAGTTTACGCGGGGCCGGACGGTCATTCTCTCATGCTAATAGCGGAACCATTTCGTCGAGCTGCAAACCACTCCCTCCCCTGCAAAGGCAGGGGAGGGCCGGGGTGGGGTGAGCCCAGGCTTGCCAAGAATTCAACGCTTTCTTCGGTCATGCGTATCTATAACGCCTTGCGTTATATAACGTATGGCGTTATGGTGTGCCCATGATCCATAACTTTACCGACAAGGAAGCGGAAAGGATCTGGGCAGGCACTCCCTCCCGGAGACTACCGGCGAATATCCAGGCGGTCGCCCGTCGCAAGTTGCGTATGCTCAACAATGCGCAGACGCTGGATGATTTGCGGATACCTCCCGCTAACCGATTGGAGGCCTTAAGAGGCAATCGTAAAGGCCAGCACAGTATTCGCATCAATGATCAGTGGCGCATCTGTTTCATCTGGAAATCTGGTGACGCCTACGACGTGGAAATCGTCGATTACCACTGACATATGGAGTCAACCATGAAAACATTGCCCAACATTCATCCAGGCGAGGTCCTGCTGGATGAATTCCTGAATCCCCTTGGCATCAGCCAAAACGCCCTCGCTCGTGCAGCTGGTGTTCCGCCACGCCGCATCAACGAGATCGTACTCGGCAAACGCAGCATCACCGCCGACACAGCCGTGCGTCTCGCAGCAGCACTAGGCACTAGTGAACGCTTCTGGCTCGGTCTGCAAGCAGACTACGACCTCGAAGAAGCCCATCATGCACTCGGCAGAGACATAAAGCGCATCGAGCGCATTGCCGCCTAACTCTCAATCTCTGCCATAACTCAAACTCTCTCTGCTTTTAGAGAGGGCTGGGTTGAAGAATCCCAAGCTTGCTGTTAAAGCACTAAAACCCAGATCACCCTGCAAAAGGAAGCGCCACTCCATGTCTCAGGGATCTCTGCCAGGTTTCGACCTCGCCATCCCTACTGATCGTCTGTATCTAGCCATTTTCCCTGATCCCACATACGCCACCCGTTTCGAAACTTTCGCCGCCAAACACCTCGCCGCACGCCGCATGGAAGGCAAACCGGTGGAAGCCAGCCGCCTGCATCTCACGCTGTTCCATCTTGGTGACTACACCGAACTTCCGCCTGGCTTGATCACTCAGGCTACCGAAGCACTCTCTCATCTCGAAGCGGAACCCTTCGCTATCCAGTTTGATCAGATCGGCAGCTTCAATAGTCGCAGTAGCTATGGCGATTTTGTCCTTACCACCAGTCAGGGCAACGAGGCTTTGCACGCACTTCATCAACAACTCGCCGTGCACTTGAATGCTGCTGCGTTGAATCCATACACCAAAGGCTCATTCACGCCGCACATGACCTTGGCCTATAACAAGCCTGCAGTGCCGTTCCAGCACATTGAGCCGGTGGTATGGCCGGCGCATGAAGTGGTGCTGATCCATAGCCTGTTGGGCAAAACCCAGCATATCCGGATGGCTGACAAGCCATTGCATTGAAAGCGGAGGGGAGGGCTCCGCTTTAGCGATGCTCTGATTAGACGTGCTCCCGCGCATACCGCATTGGGGCAGTTTGAATTCCGAGTGAAATCCTTGGAAACCGGACGGAGGTAGCTAGCGCTTCTAACTACCGCCGCCCCCTAACACTTAATCGTCCGGCTTCTTGGTTGCTTGCTGCGCCATACCGACAGCTTTCGTTGCCCCGTGCACCGCTATCGTTACTGCTTCTTCGGCGATGCGCATGGCTTCTTCAACTTCCTGATAGCTCGTCGTGAGGGCGGCTACTATCTGGTCATGCGTGCGCTGAATTTGGGTGGCTAAATCGTCGGTGGTTGGGGCGGCTTGGGAAGCTGTCGGCGCAGCGGTGACACCTTCCTGTGAAGCGGGCTGTGCTTCCTTTTCGTCGCTGGTCATCGTCATTCCCCAGGTTTGGTGTCGCCGGCGGGTTTGTCTTTCAACAAGGCACTGAGGCGTTCGATGGTCTGGGCGAGGTCGTCACCTTTTAGCGCCTCGTCGGCAAAGCGCAGGGCCTGCTCAGGGTTTGCGTCCAGAATGGCGCGGACTGCGGCAGTGGTGGCGGCGTTGCGCAGCATGTAAACGTGTTGCTGCTGTGCCACCGCGTTTTGTATGGCTATCGCTACGGCATGGGCCATGATCTGGTTGGCCATGGCGCGTGCCAAGGCTTCGGATGAGCCGTCAATCGAAGCGTTGACCTGCGTTACCGCATCAGTGATCTGGTCGTTGACGCTGGTCTCCTCAGCCATAACGTTACCCCTGCACTTGGGAATTGGTGCCGAGTAGGGTCTCGGCGCAGCGTGTCACGACTGCCAGTGCCAAGCTGTTCGCGTTTTGCTGCTGAACGACCAGATTCTCCGCCGCGATGCCGGCAGCGTGCGCAAGGGATTGATACAGCGAGCTCAGCGCCACTGAGGGCGCCTCACCGATCACTTTCACGTTTGACTGGGTGACCGAATCGGTAATCTGGTCATTGACGGCAGTCGGAAAGGCCATGGGTTCTTCTCCTTATTTGCCAGCTGAGCCGACAAGGGATTGCACACACGCAGAAAGCAGCGCTTGCGACAAGCTGTTCGCATTCTGCTGTTGCGTGACCAGATTCTCTCCAGCGATACCGGCGGCGTGTGCAAGGGTTTGATACAACGAGCCCATTGCCATGGCGGGTGCCTCGCCAATCACTTTCACGTTAGATTGGGTTACGGCGTCAGTAATTTGCGAATTCAACGCGGTAGGAAATGCCATCTCTCAAACTCCCTGTGTGCTGAGTAGTGGGATTCAATTTCACGGTAAGAACATTGCTGTTACGTCGACGCTACTTCGATTTGCCCTGTAAGGCGCTAGGGGCTTAAGCATGAAGCGAGCCATGTGGAACCAAGCTTTGGAAGTTCCTTATTTCACAGCGAATTGATAGCGCGCAATGATCGCGACGTGATTGCAGGTCGCGGAGTATTTCGTCAGTTGTCGACCCGATACGTCAGCAACTGTGTGAAGGCTTTGTGTAGAGATGGTGTGTGCTGCGCTTTGCCTACACGGCTCATTGCCTGCCGATTTCTTTGCGTCTGTAAGGTCGAGTCAGATTCACTCGTTGCGACGGTGAATTCGCGTGCAAGTGAATCTGGCTACGACCGTTACGTTCGCACCGAATCAGCTGCTGGCCAAATAGCCGCTCGCTTTAAGGAATTGGCCAAAATCCTTGATGTTTAGGATGTCGCTCACCGCCTGCTTCTTGTCCTTAGCCTTGTTGTAGTACGCCTGGCAGATGCGGTAACCCATAAAGTAGCCAAGGTCTGCCGGGCGGCCATTGACCATTGCATCTCGTCCGAACCAGCGCTTCTGGTCATTGGCTTTCATATCCTGCGCGAACTCTTGTTTCAGCACAGATTCGTGCGCGTAGCCGTAGGCATAGATGTGGTCGTTGAAGTTCCCACGCGAGACAAGCGACGCGAGGAAGTCCGCCGCTCCTTCTTTGACCGAGTGCCCGAGCAGGTCATCCCCGTCATAGTTTTGCTGAAAGTGCATCAGCTCGTGGGTGATGATGTTGGGCAAATAGTTCATGGTCTTGGTGCCGGCGCTCGCCCACGTATCGAGTTCATCTGTGGGAACGGTCGCATCCCGGCTGAACATCTCGGTGCCGAGCATCAAGCCGTCGTCCGACGAGGTGCCGCCGGAGCTCAACGCACCGATGACGAAATAGACGTCGGGAAACTCCGCATTCGGGTACAGCATTTTGAATTTGCGCATCGACTCGCGGACTTCCGGATCGAGCTGCGCCACTTTCAGCGTATTGGGGCGAATAGCCGCGTAGTACTTCGGGTGCTTTTGGATGACGTCGAGTAGATGGGCTCCGCTGCGAATACGATCGTGGATAAAGTCTTGCAGGCCCACGGTGCCGTGTCCAAGGTATTCATGGTCAAGCAGTGCGGAAGGATCGCCGGCGTCGGGAAGCTTGTCGTAAACCGACCAAAACAGTTTGATGTCGCTTGTGACGAACATGAATTTTTCAGGGTCGTTGTGGTTTACGTGATAAGCCTGTGCGTTCTCAGTCATTTTCGCGGTGACACGGGACCAATCGGGCAACGTGTGCAAGCCGAGTAGATCAGTATCGGTTTGCATCTGTTGCGGATGGCGGTAGCCGGCCGTCGCGCTTTTTTCCAATGCCGCAAGTGCGGCGTCTGCCTTGCCGTCTCGTGCCAGTGCACAGGCAAGTTCATAATTACCCTCAGCGCTCGGGTAACCTGCCGCGATAGCGTGTTGGAAAGCATCTGCCGCCGCAGCAAAGTCATGTTTGTTGAAAGCGACGCCACCCTTATCTATCCAGTCGCGGGCCGATTGGATATCTGCGGCATGGGTATTGATGGCGAACAGCGAGGCGAGCAGGACCGCTATCGTAAATCGATGCATGATGACCCCCGTTAGATATTGGAATTTTCCGTGAAGCGGAGCGGACACTACACATCCGGTGTCTGCACGACCAGTAACGAAAGGCATGTAATGGCCGGTCTTGTCGAGATGGAGGGCAAAGCGTCTGCGCCCCATTGCGGGGATAGACCGATTTGATTTGCCCTTTATCCGATTTTCTTAAGGCAATAAAGTGTCGGAATACGCTTTATGCTCAGCAATAGAGCGGTAGCGAAATCATCCCAATCGAAGCCGCTAGCCGCGTCGGTATCGGAATCGGGTTGATCGTATAGCTGAGCTGGTTGGTCATATAGATGACAGGCGACCACCTATAGACATAAGAGGTCGCATACGTGGCGCTGCAATTCACCGCCAAGATCCCGTCCCGGTTGTACCGGTTACTAAGCGCTACCTCAAATGCAAAATCTTCTCTAGCGGAACGCCAACTTTCGATTCGATCTTTTTGTATTCAACCTTGACGTATTCAAGGAGTTCTGTGAGATGAGCCAAATATTCCTTCTCTTCGCGAAGGTTTTCCTGCGATGTTTCATCTCGAAGAAGACTTTCCCTATAGAGGATGGCATCGCGTACTGAGGAAACCATAAGCAGGGCGTAAGGATCGGAAATTTCTATGGCTACCTCCGCGGCATGTGGTTTGTCATTACCTTTTCCGCGACACGCCAAGACGGGAACGTCGGACTCAAAAAAGTCACTGAGGAGAAGGCCGAGGCTTGCCTCAAGCTTCTTATATCGATGCGTGATCTCATCGAGAAACACGGACAAATCCACGGCGTACTCTTCATAATCAGAGCGATTTCTTAGTGTCTCGCTCTGCAGTAGCCGCTCGTGGTAAAGAACGGCGTCACGAACGGCGCATAGTGCCAACGGAGCAAAGTTATTGCCGATTTTCATCAGACAGCCTCTTTGATCACGTTTTCCGCCAACTTGTTCAGCAGAAACTTGAAGTGTGAAAGTGGCATATCGCGAGCGGGTGCAATGGTGTGGTGGGTGGCACCAGCCTTTCGGTTGTAATGGTCGCGCACAATAGCTAGACCCTCCGGAAGAATAGTGCCAGCAGGAATACGGTAATAGCTCCAGTCTTTTCCAGCGGGTATCCCTGGGGCGTCCCAGGTGCTCAAGCCGCGTGGGGCTTCAGATACGGTAACCCATTGGACGTTGTTGCGAGAGACGATAGTGATGTCGGGTGGCCGATGACGCCCGTTTGACATTTCAAAGGGCTCTTCAATCAGCTCAAACAAAGCCATGCCGCTTCGTTGATTCAAGGCACGCCAGAGCGACGTGGGCACTTGGCCTTCGTAATAGCGATCAATTTCACCTTGCTCAAGTAGAACGTCCTTCAGCACTTTCGTTTCCATGTTCCCTCCTTGCGGTAACGATCCAATGTAGGGCTTTAGGCAAAACACGGGCTTTACGAATCTTCAGACTGCCACGCGTCAGTTACATGGACAAGTCCGTCCAGTGGGCTGACTACCGGTCCAAAGGGGGGGGCAGTAAACCGGAAGCCTTGACCGCGTCGGAATTGAATCTGAAGATGCCGGCATCGCATAGACCGAATCGGGGGCGGTCATGAATAGGACGGGTGCGTTAATAGGCAATGCGGTACGCATCTTTACTGCGGCCATAGGTGTCTGGGCTACGTCCTTTGCGGCATTCGGCGAACCACCTCCCAGCGGCGCAGTGGCTACGGTCACCCAGCTCTATCACGATTACGCGTGGCAGGTGGTGATTGAAGAGCCAACTAACGTCGGCATCGATCTATTCGATCAGCCTGCAGAGGTCCTGAGTCGCTATTTTGACCAACATATGGTCGAACTCATCGTGCGCGATCGTCAGTGCAGGGATCGTACTCACGAAGTTTGCCGACTCGACTATGCGCCTATCTGGGACTCGCAAGACCCCGGAGCCCGAGACATGAAAATTCGCGCGACTCCCGATCCTTCAAAGGTAGCCGTCGACTTTATCTACCAAGGTGACAGTAGCCGTATGCACATCACGTATGTGCTGTCCAAGACTCGGGAAGGGTGGCGAATTGCGGATATCCAAGGCAGTACGGGATCGTTGAGTAAGGTGCTTGAGTCAGCACTTCATCCTTAGCCACGTAGCGTAGGTTGGGGTTTGCACCCTAACCTACTCACTGACGTAGCACAGGCGTCGCCTGATAAAACACATTCAACCATTTGCCATCCCGTTTCATCCATAACGATGAGGCATAGCTATCAAGCTTGAATGCTTTTCCATGATCAAGCCCGGCTGCCCTTACGTGATAGGTGACAAGCGCGGCATTCTCCGCAACAAAGCGAACATCGAATCCTGAAAGCTCGCATTGATCGAAGCGCACATTCGCGTCCATGGCGGATGTTTCGCTATGCGTTCTGTCTACCACGCCAGTGCCGGTGACCGTAAAGAAGTCCGGTGCATGGAAGGCGGTGTATGAAGCAGCATTCCCCTTGATGGCTAAATCCCAGCTTGCCCGCTCTTCGGCAATCAAACGTTGCCCGATCGTGTTGTTTATTGCGGTGGGTGCGGTGGTGGGGGAGGCGGCGGCGTCACATACGGTTGGCAGCGCGGTGGCGGCAATCCATGGCAGCAGGGTGGCCAGAACGATACGTAGGTGTAATATTCGTTTATTTGTCATGTAATTAGAATGATATTAGGATCGCAAGACCGTCAATCGAATAGATTTCGGATTTATGGCCGACGAGCCCACCCTCGACCGAATAGATTTCGCTATCCTTCGCCTTTTGATGAAGGATGCATGGCTTTCCAATAAGCAGATCGCTGCGACGGTTGGCCTTGCACCATCAACCTGCCATGAGCGCATCAAATCGCTTAGGGCGCGTGGTGTTTTGCGGGGTGCTCATGCCGAGGTGGATCTAAAGGCGATCGGTTTCGCACTGGAGGCCGTGCTGTTCGTGCAGCTCGGCAAGTTGGAAACCGAGGTTGTCGATAACTTCGTGCGTTCAACCGCCACGGTTCCGGAAGTTCGCGGCGTGTTTCTCGTGTCTGGCCGTGCAGATTTGATTGTGCATGTAGTTGTGCGCGATATGGAGCATCTAAAGGCGATCATTTCGGAGCACTTCAATCGCCATGCTGTCGTGCTGCGCGTGGAAACGTCCGTGGTGTTCAATCGCCAGCAACAGCATGTCATGCCGCTTCCGTAGGGTGCGGCCGATTTTCTTTAAGGGACCTCTTTACACAACCTTTGGCGTCCGCGTTTTCTTGGCAACACGCGGAGCGGGCCGTTGTAGATAACGCGTCATAAGCAGCACGAATTCCTCGATCAGCGCGGGGTTCTTCAATAGCTCCGGACGCTCATAAACCGCCTCATGCACGATCGCGTGCCCGGCTGCCCGCAGCACGAACATGGCCAGGTCCAGATCCGGAACGTTGCGTGCAAGCGGGCGGATCAATTCCTTGAGCAGAGCATGCACCTGAGCATCACGCGCCAAGTCCACACGACGAGCGGAGCGGGGCAACTCTTCCGCAAATACGCGGTGCAGTGCTGGCGCGGCTTGGTGTTCCTCCACGCTGGCGCGAGCCAAGGTCGTTAGCACCGCGTGCAGATCGCCTTTGGCTTGCAGTGCGATGAGGGTGTCAGGATCGCCGGGGCGTGCTTTCTCGATGTGTCGGCGCTGCAGCTCGACGACGATCGATTCCTTGTTGGGGAAGTATTGGTAGAGCGAAGCAATATTCACGCCTGCCCGTTCGGCAACCCTGTTGGTGGTGAAGCCCTCCCATCCATGCTTCTCCAGAATGTAAGCAGCGGCTTGCAGGATGGCGTCCACCGTAACGGTGGAGCGCGCTTGCCGCGGGCGTTTGCGGGGCGTGGTCTTAGGTTTTGGCATAGGTTTGCAATGCAAGTTGGCAAAGCAAGCTTTAGCTTACATTATTTTCAGCGTGTCCAATTAGCGCTATGGCAGCCATGAATACCTCACTTGCATTTGCATCCTTCTCGGAGCCTACGGTTGAAACGTGGGCTGCATTCCAAGCTATCAATGCGCAGCGTCGGGCGGTGCGGCATTTCGATGGCGGTTTAGTGGACGACGAAGATATTCGGGCTGTTCTTGCCGAGGCGCAGCTGGCGCCATCCAGCAACAACCTTCAACCGTATCGGCTCCATTGGATCAAAGACCCGCAGCTGCGCGGGGCAGTGGCCGCTGCTTGTCAGAATCAACGCGCTGCGAGCAGCGCGTCGGCATTGATCGTCCTGGTCGCGAGCACGGATTATTGTGCGCAGACACTTGATGGGCTGAGCGAGCATATCGAGCACTACACCGAACTCAGTGAAACATCGAGGGCTTATCACCGAAAACAGATCAAAACTTGCCGTCGCTTCGGTTATATCGGCCGGCTTTGGTTATGGGCGCCATTGATGGCGCTGGCGTCCTGGATCGCTCCGGTGCTTACGCTGTTGCCGCTGGGGGCTGCGCGCACGCATCAATGGGCGGCCCGAGGTAGCCTCTTCGCCGCGCAAACCTTGCTTCTCGCTGCAACAGCGCGAGGCCTGGATAGTTGCCCCATGGAGGGCTTCAACGCCCTCAAGGTAGCGCGGCTTTTGAAGCTGCCACGTGGCGCAATCATTCCGCTTGTCATCGCACTAGGCCGGCGTGCACCTGATGCACGTATCGAGCCGCGCTGGCGCGTTCGGTTTGATCAGGCAGTCGTTGAGCATTAGGTGATGCGCAATGGCGGCCTGGTTTCATCACGCAGTTGGGGGCAGCAGCGTCGTCATCCCAGGGAAAGCTGGGGTCCAGTGTCTTTGCTGCATTGAAGTCACTGGGTCCCAGCTTTCGCTGGGATGACGAGCAAAAAAAGCCTTCGCATCCTATCTATCCGTTCCCTTTGTTTAATCCGCTCCGGCACCCCCCATTCGGCGGCGAGGGCCGGTGTGCCCTCGTTGGTGGTGCCGTTCGCGGGAGACCCGTTCTTCTGGGTCGAACGTCTGC
This sequence comes from Dyella acidisoli, assembly GCF_030160295.1. Lineage (GTDB taxonomy): Bacteria > Pseudomonadota > Gammaproteobacteria > Xanthomonadales > Rhodanobacteraceae > Dyella_B > Dyella_B acidisoli. The sequence continues at coordinate 109,706 of NZ_BSOB01000046.1, read as the reverse complement.
GCTAGGCTGGTGTGGCGGCATACGCCGTCCTCGACAAACACCTGCATACGGTAAAGCTGGGACAAGCCATGGCATTCGCAAGCAGTGAAGAAGTTCGCGTACGCGCACGTGCACTCGGGGAGAAAATGCGTGAACAAAATGGACTTACCGCAACCGTTGCCCTGCTCGAGAAGATAGCGTGCAGTTGATGTGGATGGTCTTCGCAATGGTTACGCCACGCTGACGAACATTCTTGCGGAAAGCCGTGCTGATGATGAACACACGGCTGATCCTGTGCAGGCATGTGTACCGATCAAGGATTTTTTATCCCGCTTTGAGTGTCTGTTCCCCCAGGCATTCAAAGATTGCCGGCATATTGATGTAGAGAGGATGTCCCCATGTCCCCGATCGAATTGCACATGTCCAACACCGAATTCCGCCCATCATCTCTGGAAACTTTTCTGGCTTGCGCGCATCAAATGTTGGATCCAGCTACACCAGAGTCGGTGTGCAGACGCGTAGAGCCCATGCTGGTGGCGCAGTTGCCAGTGCTGCGCGCACTGGGCGTGTTCGAACTATTCGAAGTACGCGATCCTGCGATGCGCGCCTGGCTCGATGATGAGCTTTTGAAGCTTATGGGCTTCGAGTCGGACATGGCATCAGCGTGATGCTGATTGAAGAGAGGTAGTTGAAGCGATTCAACTACCTCTCTTTATTGCTTTGCGGTCAGTTACCAGTTGAAAACTTGCGGATAGTGATCTGACGCACCGACAAGCTGGGTTTGTTGCTGATAAGTAAACCCGACTGCATTGGTAATGGCGTAATCCAGAATCCCGCCACCTTGTTGTGTAGCTTGATTGCCGCGAACGATGGCGCCAGCAGGCGGACCAATAAAGCCGATGGCCGTGGGATCGGCATTGAAGTCCCCTACGCAAGCCCAGTTTCCACCCGCCGCAGCGTTATTGATCTGGTTGATCTGTGCATTGTTCCAGGTGCAGGTATGAGCCAACGTAACGCCACCACCGACCGGCGGACTATGAATCGACAGAACAGTGATGACGTTTCCCGTCGTCGGGTTCGTCACGGTAATCCAGGGAAGATCACGGGAGTTTGCCGGAACAAAACCGAACAAATCCACGTGCGGGAGAATGCCATAGCCGTTGATGCCGATATTGCTGAGTACTGCCAGGCTTCCCTGGATCCAATGGTTTTCCCAGTAAACACATTCCATGAACCCATGGCCAAGACGCAGGTTGCCTGTATAGCCGAGGGTTCCGCCATTGGGGCCGATAATGGGCGCCCTGCCATGCAAGTGTTCGGCAAGGGCCCCGCACTCTTGCAGGCAAAGCACGTTGGCCCCGGTCTGTTGAACCACTTGATTGATGTACAACGTGTTGGCGCCGCCCTGCATGTTCCATGTAGCAACGATCATATCTGCTCTCCTTTGAGTGAAACGGAAGCGCAGGCAGAAGCCGGCAGCTCCGTCCCGCTCAGACATGGACGAGCGACGGGTGTCTTTGTGAATGTGAGGCAAGAAGCGCTGTAGGTTGGCCCTATATGAAAGTGGTTATGTGAGCCGCTGCAAAGTGGCTATTTTCCCAAACCACTCATCGGCCTAGTTTCTACCTAGAGCGCTTCCGCGCAACGTCGGGAGAAACGTGTGGCCCTGGTCAATAAGTTCAGGTTGGTTTGTGTGCTTGTTGCATTGATGGTCGCGGCTTGGGCTGGAACGGTGAGAGCGCAACCGGCAGACGTTGGCCACAACGACGGGCGCGAGTTCGATTTCGAGTTTGGCACCTGGAAAACCCATGTGTCGCTGTTGAAGCAGCCTTTGACGGGTTCGAAGACCTGGGCCGAATACGACGGTATTACCGTTGTGCACAAGGTATGGGATGGTCAGGCGAATGTGCTGGAGCTGGATATGAAGAATGCTTCCAGCCATTTGAAGCTTGCGTCATTCCGCCTTTACAACCCGGCGACACGCCAGTGGAGCCTATACGTAGCTAACAGCCGAAGCGGCACGCTTGGTGTGCCAGGCATAGGCGGATTCGCAAATGGGCGCGGTATGTTCTACGACAAGGAAACGTGGGACGGGAAGCCCATCATGGTGCGCTTCGTCATTACGCTGCGCAGCGCCGATGCTATTCATTTCGAGCAGGCGTTTTCTGCGGATGATGGCAAGACGTGGGAGACGAATTGGATTGCGGATGATACGCGGGTCAAAGGTAGCCAGATTTGAGTGGCGTGAGCTTCAGTTGTTCCTTGTAGCTACGCTCCCCTCGAAGCCGTCATTCCCGCTTTCGCGGGAATGACGGCCTTGAGAAGGTGATGCGCTTTCGTGATTCAAGTGCATTCCGTTTACTGTGGCTGGCTTCAGCTGTGATACCACCCACCATTAATATTGATCGTCTGCCCCGTGATGTACCCATTCCGCACAAGGGCAGCAACGATATCCGCCACATCGCCGGCTTGGCCGAAGCGCCTCACCGGTAAAAGATCCGGTGTGATGTGGGGATTGTTCTTGATCATGTCCGTTTCAATCAGCGCTGGTGCAATGGCGTTGGCGGTGATGCCTTCCTTGGCCAGCAGACTTGCGTAGCTGTGCATAAGGCCTAGCATGCCGGCCTTGCTGGCCGCATAGTGCGGGCCGATTACGCCGCCCAACTGAGCCGCGATGGAGGACATCATGATGATGCGACCAAAGCGAGCTTCAAGCATGCTTGGCAGCACGCGCTGGGTCATCAGGAATGCCGAGGTGAGATTGGTTGCCAGTGTTTCATCCCACATTGCTTGGGTAATGGAATCCAGCGTGGCGGTAGGATTGATGCCGGCATTGTTGACGAGGATGGTGATGCCGCCGAGCTGACGTTCCACGATGGAGACCATGTTATGGACGTCAGCCGCTTTCGATGCGTCACCGCCAATAGCTAATGCGCGAATGCCGTAGGCGGCCTCGATCGATGCAGCGATGCCTTCGGCCTCTTCCCTCCGGTTGCGATAACCAAGGGCCACGTGAATGCCTTCTTTCGCCAGCGCCTGGGCAATTTCGAGGCCAAGCCCGCGGGACCCTCCGGTGACCAGTGCAACGCGTCCGCTGATGCTGTTCATGGCGCTCTCCGTAGTTGCGAGATCTGGCCGACTTAGCTGTTCTTATTCAATTCGCCGACAGGGTGGACACCTTCTGCCATCGAACCCCGCGGGCGAGATCGTAATCGATCACCGTCGTATCGCCCAGCAATCGGACCTGCCGGACCACCAACCTGTCATGGCTGGCAAGATGGGGAAGCAGCCGTAGTCGCGGGGCTCCCGCGTCACCCACAAAGAAAGGTGCGATGGCCAGCCGAAAGTGATCGTAAATGCGCTCGGAGAGAAACATGGAAAGCACTCTGCCGCCGCCTTCCACGAATAGATTGCGTATGCCCTTACGTTGAAGCGTGTGCGCAATGGCACGTGCTGAGATCGGGCCTTCCATGCCTATCACCGTCGCCGATCTGGCATAGCGCGATCGAAGGGCGCCTGCGATGGGTGCCGGGCAAAGCACGATGTTTTCCTGCCCGTTCGACTGAAAGAAGTGGGCCTCAGGGTCCAGATCTCCGCTAGCCGTGACGGTCACTTTCACAGGCTGCGGTGATAGCCCATTGCGGATGCGTTCCTCGACTAGCTGTGGCTCTCGCACCGAAAGGCGAGGGTTGTCTGCGCGCACGGTGCCGGCACCGACGAGAATCGCGTCGCACTGCGCGCGTTCGCGCTGGATATCCAGGAGATCTTCAGCGCTGGACAACACCAGCCGCCGTTGCGACGTATCGTCCATATAGCCATCGATGGAACACGCGGCCGAAAGGTGAATGCGCATCCGCGCGACGGCTGGCGTGGACATGGCGGGTTCTGTCCGTCAGCTGTCTTTCACCGCAGTCGGCAACGTAAGGGTGTGGTGCGTATGACGAACCTTGGCTTCCAGGTAACGCACATTGTGGCGACCGAAGAACACGCCCGTCGGCCGAACGGCGACGACTTCGATGCCATGCGCTTCCAGTTGGGCACGCTTATCGGGATTGTTGGTGATGAGCGTGATGCGCGTGACGCCCAGCGCCTTCAGCATCTCCGCGGCGGCGGTGTAGTCGCGCTCATCATCGCCATGGCCCAGGGCGCGGTTGGCTGCGTAGGTGTCGTGCCCCGATTCCTGCAGACGGTAAGCATCCAATTTGGCATAGAGCCCGATACCGCGACCCTCCTGGCGCATATAAAGGAGGTAGCCGCCTTCCTCATGCAGACGCAGGAGCGATTCCTGCAATTGCGGACCGCAATCGCAACGTGCCGAGCCGAGCACATCGCCCGTCATGCATTCGGAGTGCAGCCGGACGAGTGGCGCGTCGACATCGTCGTTGCCGAAGCGGAGCGCGAAATGCTCCTTGCCGTCGGCAAGGCCGCAGAAGCTGTAGATGGTGCTGGATGCTTCGCGGCCGTCAGCCAGATGAATCGGCAATTGTGCAGCCGTGCGAACACTGGGTTCTGTATTGGGAACAGCGTGCAAGCAGGGGGAGGAAGCCATTGGATTGATCTCGTTAACTTGGCGAACAGCTGACTCTATTCAGTAGTGCTCAACGTGGCCGTACAGGTTGTACGCGGCGCCCCCACAGAGTGAAGACGGAAAGCGCCAGGAAAATGACATTAACCGGTATCGCCGCGATCTCGCCACGCGATATGTGGAAAGTCATGGCGCATATCTGCAAAGCCACGCAACCGATTGCCGCCAACACCGTCAAGCCAGGTTTGATACGCGTAAGCGCAGGGAGGAATATGCCGACGCCGCCCGCAATATCAATGATGCCAAGCCCACGCACCACCGCTGCCGGCAGTTGGCCTGTCCACGCCCACATCGCGGCAAGCTCGGGGATGGGCTTGAAAAGCTTCATCCAGCCGATGATCACGAAGCCCACGAAGACAAGGGTTTGCGCCACCCAGAGCACGGCGTTCAACAGTTTGCTTGACCTAGACGGTGCGGCATTGGCCAGGGACGACATCGATTTTCTCCTCGATACTCGGCAACATTCGGCCGGAGGGCGAACTCGTGAGTGCGCCCTTGGCGGTTATCGGTTGTGGATGTGGAGCGAAAGGCGTCGCCAAACGCAGCCTTCAAGTGGGAAGACTGGGAAGAGGGCGTCCGTGCGGGAACTGCGGCGGCAGCGAACCCATCGTCAGTGTTACAATACGATAACCTATATTATCGTTTCGAATTCGCGAGTCAAGAGATCTATGAGGCAGTGGTCGGACAACCATCCAAAGGTGAAGCTTCTGACGCGCAAGCGTGCGGCCATTCTGGATGCGGCGCAGGAGGCGTTCCTGCAGCTTGGTTACGAAGGCGCAAGCATGGAAGGCATCGCCAATGCTGCAGGCGTTTCGATCATGACGCTCTACCGTCATGCCAAGTGCAAGGAGACTTTGTTTGCCGCGATCATCGCCAATGTCTGTGATCATTCCAGCGAGGAGAAGCAAGCCGAGCTGGACGAGATGATGAGAGGGCCGCTCAAGGACGTGCTCGTCCGAGCGGGTGTCGTGTTTCAGGAAAAACTGGCAGGCCCGCAGATCATGTCTTTACTGCGCGTGGTCATCACCGAGATAAGGCGGTTTCCGAATCTCGCCGAAGCGGTTTATGACGCGTACTTTGTCGCCTGGTCGACGAATCTCGATGGCTTTCTTGCGCAAAAGGACGAGTTCAAAGGTGTTGCTCCGAAGACGCGCAAGAAGCTGTGTGAGGCGTTTTTTAGTCGCCTCGTTGGCACGGATGCGATTCGCGTGCTGTTGGGGATGAAAGGGGCGTCTGCGGCTGAGCGCCTTGAGCGTGCGCGTGTTGCGGCTGAGGAGTTGCTTGCGGAGGTTGGGTAGGTTGGGGTGCAAACCCTAACCTACGAACTAAAATGTGCGTCATCCCATATATGGACTCCTCCCTATCTGCAAGCATGCGGCTTTGGCTGAAGGGGCGACTGCACACGTATATTCGGTCTGTGCGATAAGCCTCTGGGCTTGGCGCCGACCATGATGGGTTGTTCGCGCACCTGCTCCTCAACGGCGAAACGTGTTCTGAACCACGGTGGGATGATCAGGTTTTGCAGGTGCCGGTCCGACCAATCAGCTATCAGCCTTCATGCACGCAAATCACGGTTGGGGGTAGAGGTAGATAAACGCCTGAACGATACGTCGCTCAGGCGGCCGCGGCCTTGCTGGCCTGATAGTCCTCCTGATAGCGCAAGATGGCCCAGGCAACTCGCGCATTCTTGTTGGCCAGAGCGACTGCCGCCACGTTGGGATGGCGGCGTGCGGCCAGGGCCTGCAGCCAACGACTACGCGGATCATCCTTGTGTTGGATGGTTTTGAGGACGGCCCGCGCGCCCTGAATGAGCAAGGACCGCAAATAGCGGTCACCGTGCTTGCTGATCCCCAGTAACCGTTCCTTTCCGCCGGTACTGTGTTGCCCCGGCACGATGCCGAGCCAGGCAGACAGGTCACGGCCTCGGTGGAACAGGGTTGGGTCGGGGATCCGAGCCAACAAGGCGGTGGCCGTAATCGGGCCAATGCCGGGAATCTGATCCAGGCGGCGAGCCTGCACATGGGTGATGGCCATGGTTTTGAGTTGGCGGTTCAACTGCTCAATGCATGCGTCCAACTGCACGAGTTCCTCGCGTCGTTGATCGAGCAATGCGCGCACGGTGTCAGTCAGTTCATTGCCGGCATCTTCCAATAACCGAGGCAAACCACGGCGCAAGGTTTGGATCTGGCGTGGCAGTACGAGGCCGAATTCGGCTAGCAAGCCACGGATCTGATTCACTTTGGCGGTCCGCTGTGCCACCTGCTCGCGTCGCACTTGATGCACCAGACACAACGTTTGCTGCTCAACGCTTTTGACCGGGACAAAGTGCATGGTGGGGCGGCTCAATGCTTCGCAAATAGCTTCAGCATCGCGGGCATCATTCTTGTTGTGCTTGACGTACGGCTTGACGAACTGCGGAGGAATCAAGCGAACGGTATGGCCCAGCTTTTGCAATTGACGCCCCCAATAATGGGCTCCGCCACACGCCTCCATGCCGACCAAACAGGACGGGCAATGACGGAAAAAAGCCAGCACTTCGTCCCGCTTGAGCGTACGGCGTACCACGACATGTTCGTGACTATCAACGGCATGCACCTGGAAGGTGTTTTTTGCCAAATCCAAACCAATGCGCGTAATGTTCATGACGGACTCCTCCTGCGACGAGCTGAAAAGTGATTCTCTTCAGCCTGGCACTGTGATGCCGAAAGGCAGGAGGAGTCCATCCCATTGGCGAAAGCTGGGATCCAGTGCCTTTGGCGCTTTGCAAGTCGCTGGATCCCAGCTTTTGCTGGGATGACGGTGAGGTGCAATGGGGTTGCTTCGCGAGTTGTGAAGGTGTCTTGTGGGTAGACGCATGAACGACCTATTCCTCATTCAACGCATCACGCAACGCCTCCGCCAACTGCTGAATCGTAAACGGCTTCGCCAACAACCGAATGTTGTTGTGACCAGGCGCAGCCCGCTCAACGATATCGCGTGCGTACCCGCTCATCAGCAAAACCCGAAGGCCTGGATGACGCTTGGTCATCACATCGGCCAGTTGCACACCGCTTGGTCCGGGCATCACGACGTCTGTGAGCAGAATCGACACTTCTGGATGTGTCGTCAGGGCGTTCTCTGCTGCTTCGGCGTTTTCTGCTTGAAGGGCGGTATAGCCCAGTTCTTCTACGGCGGAAGTCACGAAGGTGCGTACTTCCGGATTGTCCTCGACCACCAATACGGCGTGGGGCAGGGCGGCGACCAAACCGTTGCGGGGCATAAGCGGTGCGGGCTGTGTGGATTCCGATCGAGGCAGGTAGAGTCTGACGACTGTGCCCACGCTCACTTCACTGTGAATCTTGATGTGCCCTTTGGACTGCGTGAGAAATCCGTGGATCTGAGCCAAGCCCAGGCCGGTTCCATGCCCTACGGATTTCGTGGTGAAAAAGGGCTCGAACACTTTGTTCAAGACGGCCTGGCTCATGCCTTGGCCAGTGTCCGAAACCGACACCATCACGTATTCACCCGATGACACTTCGCCATTCAATCGGGCATAACCTTCGTCGAGATAGGCGTTGGCGGTTTCAATGATGAGTTCGCCATGCCCCTCCATGGCGTCACGGCTGTTTACCGCCAGGTTGAGAATGGCGCTTTCCAGCTGAGGGCGATCCACATAGGCGTGCCACAAACGATCGGCCAGCATGAGTTTGATGGTGACGTTCTCGCCCAGCGTCCGGCTGAGAATGTTGGACATCTCCTGCACGCACGCGTTGACGTCGATCGAGGCGGGATGCAGCGCTTGCCGTCTTGAAAATGCTAGCAGCCGCTTAGTCAGATCGCTGGCCTTATCTGCGCCCATCAGAGCGTTCTTGATGAATTTGTCGGCGCCATCAAGGCCTTTTTCCAACCGTCGCAAAGCCATTTCGAGATTGCCGACCACTACGGCCAGCATGTTGTTGAAGTCATGCGCAATGCCGCCGGTCAGCTGCCCGAGCGCTTCCATCTTTTGTGCCTGGCGAAGCTGCGCTTCGGTCGTCAGATGCTGCTGCATCTGTTCTTTGAGTGCCGCGTTCTTGAATTCCACCTCATAACGCTGCCGCGCCTCCTCGCGCACTACCAGAACAGCGAGGAGAAACGCGAGCAAGGTGGTGGCCGTGATCGTCCATAAGAGCTGCTGCTCTTGATGCCGCGCTCCCCGCAGGCTTGCCACCTCTCGCTTCGTTTCGTTTACATCCAATTCCGCTATGAGGTAGCGGATTTGCTGCATCAAATGGATGTCTTGGCTGGTCTTCACTACAGCCAACGCGCCAGCTGGATCGTTGGCATTGTGCAATTCGATGGTATGAGCCAGCGCGGCCATTTTCTTGGCGATTACACCATCGAGCTGGTCCAGCAACTTGCGCTGCACAGGATCATCAGCGATGAGCGATCGAAGTTCCGATTGCGTCTCGGCGAGTTGGCCGCGTGCGGTGGAGTAGGGCTGCAAATACGCAGCGTCACCCGTCAATAAGTAACCGCGTTGCCCCAGTTCCGCATCCCGCATTTCGCCGAGCAACTGCCCGACGGCATTCTGGATGCGCATGGTCTGGTTGACCAGGTCGTAGGCGCGCCGGCTGTTGATGGAGGCCACCACGGCCAGGCCGCATGCGAGCAGTAGAAGCATGAAGCCTGCCAAGACTTCCAGACGAACGACCCTTTTCATACGGTTGGACAGCATAAGACAACGGTCCCGTTTGGAGTCGCAAGTGAGGAGTGCACCTCGCCGGCGCGTTGCTCAGCATGCATCAGGGCTTGTGAAGTTATCGATTCTAAGGAGGGTGACCTGAGTGGAAGCCTGCTATTTATGAGGGCGTAGTCCTAGTCATTCCGATGCAAGCGCAGTGCCGTCCGGAGATGTGCGGCACCACGTCATCGCACTGAAATGATGTGCAATATGAGCTCCCTCCTTACGCGAGCGTTGCTCGCGCACCCCAGCCTCATCCACCCCTGCAAGCAGGGGAGGGAACTGCATCTCGCGTAACTGAATCTGTGCGCTATTACAGCGGCTCAGTGCGCAGTGCGTAGGTTGGGCTGCAAACCCCAACACCGCGATGCACGTGTGCATGGCAATGCTGGGGTTATCACCCCAGCCTACGTAGCTATGGCTTAGGGCAGGCGGACAATCGCGCCGCCAGGCTCGCTTCGGTAAAGAGCCCGTGCGCAATCAATGTTGCGCGTTCATCGGTCGAAAGCTGCCCGCAGGTGTACGCCGTAGCCAGCAGCAATTGTGTCTTGGGATGTGAAGGATCTTTCAGCAGCCCAAAATTGGACTCTGCCGCGTTCTTGCCAGGTTCGTCGTAGAGTTCGTAGAACTCGGCACCTTCGATGTTGGCTTCCTTCTGATTCAGAAGGTATTCCATGTGCGTTTTAAGGCTGGTGACCGCTTTGGCGTCGTCGTAGGGTTGGCCATGCAGTGGGGCATAAATCTCGGCGGCGTTGAGCTCGTTGACGATGACAGGTTTACCGATTTTCTTCATTTCGGCAAAAACGTCGATGGTTCCGCCGAGCACGCTGATGCGATAAGGACTGGTTTCGGCCTTGTAGTAGTAGTGATAGGCCACCTTGTCGATCTGCACGCCTTGCGCTTCCAGGAACGGTATCAGGCCGAAATCCGCAGAGGTCGTGTCGACCACTGCGCGCAACGGCTTGCCGGTTCGAGTGCGGACATCATGGATAGCGCGCGACATGCCGCGTAACACTGCAGCCCACTGATGTGCCTGCGGGGTTGCGTAATCGCCGGCCGAAAGGCCCGTTCCGCTCTTGAATCCTTTGCGGAGACTCAGTTCGTTCTGTAATTCCCAATCGCGGATGTCGTTGGCGAATTGCAACACGATGGGATAGGTATGGTCGTAGCCCTGGGCTTCGAGCCCGGCGTCCGTATTGGGATACCGGCCATGGTCCGTCGCATCGCCCCAGGTGAAGGGTGCGTACAAAATGGGATGCAGCGTAATGTGATGGGCGTGCGACAGCGCGACCAAGGTTTGAAGCCGTTGCGCGGCACTCGTGCCGTCCCCCGTAAGATAAATATCAAAACGGTAACTCTTAAGGCCGCGTTGATCCATGGTGGAGAAGTGAGTTGTGTAGTCGCTCCAAAGTGCGTTGCCCGGGTTCGGGTGCCCGCAGACGCCCCAGACAAAAGCAGGCGCAGCCGCAGCGCTGCCGGTTAGCAACGCAGCAGCGATCACACTGAGTGCATTACGGATCAAGCGTGTTTTCATCGACGATGGCTCTTCGGTTCTGGGGTGGGCGACTGCTTGTTTGCGATCTGAAGCCAGCATCTTATAGGTCCGGCCGCCCATCCGTTGACTACGATGATGGGCGGCTGTTCCTGTTAGCGGGACGCGTCGTCAGCGACGTTGATCACGACTTTGCCGAAGGGTCCGCGAGCCAGATGTTCGTAGGCTTGGATCGCTTCCTGGAAACCGTACACATGTTCGATGACAGGACGAATCTTGTGTTCGTTTAGAAAGGCGTTCATGCGCTCGAACGAGGTGCGATGGCCGACGGCGACGCCGCGGATCGTGGTCTGACGGAAGATCACCGGCATCAACTCCAGAGCGGTGGTCTGTCCCGCCAGGAAACCGATCTGGACGATGACGCCGCCTACTTTCGTCGCAAGGACAGACTGGTTGAGGCCATTACCCCCGGCAACGTCCAGAAGGATGTCGACGCCCTTGCCGCCTGTGAGTTCGAGAACCTTCTTCTCCCACTGTGGATGGGTGGTGTAGTTGATGCCTTCCGAGGCACCGAGTGCTTTGGCCTTGGCGAGGTTCTTCTCGTTGCTGGACGTCACGATCACGCGCGCGCCGGCAGCGCTTGCGATCTGGATGGCGAAAATGGATACGCCGCCGGTGCCCTGCACCAGAACGGTCTGGCCGGCCTTGAAGTGGCCCACGTCCATGAGCGAATACCATGCGGTCAATGCAGCAATCGGCAACGTTGATGCCTCCACGTCGGACAGGTTGCCTGGTGCACGCACCGCGCTCTCTTCGTGGATGATCATGTATTCGGCCAGGCCGCCAGGCAGCGGTGCGCCAAAGGAATAGGCCGACTCATTCGCGTCAGGCGCGCCGTCGATCCATCGTGAATAGAAATGCGCATTGACGCGATCACCGACCTTGAAGCGGGTGACGCCATCGCCTACGGCTATGACAACACCTGCCGCATCGCTGACCGGGATAACGGGTTTGGGAATCGTCTCGGGCGCGTAAATGCCATCCACGATAGCTTTGTCGCGGAAGTTGAGCGACACCGCACCCACTTTGATCAACAACTCGCCGGGCTTGGGCGTCGGTGTCGGTACCTCGCCAAATACGAGGTTGTGAAGGCCGAAATCTTTGAGTAGCCACGCTTTCATGTGTCGATTCCTGGGTGCTTGATGGCTCGCGGTGTTGCGAGTGACACCATTGTCTGGACCGGAAGCGTGTCGATAAATGTGCACAGGCGATCAGCACTGTTGCGTGCGCGGAAAACAATGGAAGGTGGTCATGTTCGTCGAACGCTACTTGGCGGATTGCGCGTAGATCAGCCGTTGCGCGTCTTAAGTTGCTGAACATTGGCTAGTTTTCTTTTTCTTCACTAACAAAAAATAGAATGTTGTTGGCTTGCTGGATGCTGCGCTTAGGTGGCGCCTCGAGGAACGTGAGGAATGTTTAAGAGGATGCGGCATCAGCCCCGAGTGGAGCTAAATGAGCCACCCAAGGGCTGCTCACTTTTCGATGGCAAACCGGGCTTGGTTTTCGGAGGGGGTCGATCATGATGCAGGCGAATACAACAGGTTTTGTGCTAACAAATAAAGAAGAGCTTATTTTCAGGAAAAAACACAGCCGACTTGCATTTTTAAGGGAGTGCTATCGTTGGCTTATGGTCCAACTGCTTCGAAAGCAGTCAGGTAAGCATATTGCCGATAATCGAAAGCAGCTTGTGGTTTTTTCTTTCGACTTTATTGCGCATAACATAAATCTAAATGGCGTGTATGAGAAGGATGACTTGGATACATTTTTCGAGTGGTCCGAGTCGTATGGCATAGACTTCAAAGAAGCTACGGTGCTTGATGTCGGGGCTAACATCGGAAACCACAGTCTTTATTTTTCAGATTATTTTAAGCGAGTTGTCAGCTTCGAGCCGCATCCGCGCATATTTAAAGTTCTGTCTTTGAACGCCGATCTGGTCACCAACATGTCTTGCCACAATGTTGGCTTGTCTGACCAGGATGGAAGCGCGATCTTGTCTGGTCCTGCTACAAATTTTGGTCGCTCGACCATAAGCGAGTCGAGAGATTCAAAGTCGGTAGATATAAAATTGGTGAAACTTGACGAATTTTGCGAATTCGAAAACATAAAATTGTTGAAAATAGATGTCGAAGGTCACGAGTACAAGGCGCTATTGGGCGCAAGGAAAATAATACAAGCCCACAAGCCCATCATTTTATTTGAGCAGCACATTGACGACTTCATTAATGGCGAATCGAAGGTTTTGTCGTTGTTGAAGGAGTTTGGTTACAAAAATTTTGCTACGGTTAGGAGATATCCTCTCCCGTTGCCATCGTTTCTCAAGTTCGTACTCACCCCCTTGCTCCGCATAGTGTTGGGCGAACAAACAAAGATCGTCTTAACGAGCACCGTCAAGCCAGATTTTTACAGCTTCATCATCGCGCTTCCCGGCTGGGTTCTAAAGGTTTCTGATTATGAGGAAGAAGCCGGCAGCGCGAATGCGAAGGCTGAATCTGTCAAAGATAAAGAGGCCGAGCTCGAACTTCGATGATGGCCCGATAAGATCCTGCTCGACGGCGACGGTACGGAGCAATTCGCTTTTGCGCGGAGCGAGTATTCGAGGCGTGATGGCCTATTCAACTTGCCGCCGATACACGCATAGCTAGCTTTCCAACCACTTGCCATGCAGCTTCGGAAGCACCTCGGCGATCCAATCCGCAAAGACGCGCACCTGCTGCGCCAGATGGATACGGCTCGGATAAAGCACCGAAATCGGGCGGGCGCTTGGGCGGTACTGGGCTAGCACTTCGACCAGATCGCCGCTGGCCAGATGCTGCTCGACGCTTGCACCCGGTGCCTGGATGATGCCGAAACCCGCCAAGCCTGCTTCAATGAACGCATTGGATTCGTTGACGAGAATGCCCGAATTCACATTGCATACGGTGTCCTTGCCATTCACCTTAAATCGCCAATCCAGGGCTTTTCGCGAGCTCTCCGAGAAATAGTTGACGGCACGATGCTGGGTAAGGTCTTCCAGGCTTTGGGGTGTGCCGCATTCGCTTAGATAGCGTGGCGATGCGCAGGTGACCATGACAACAGACCCGATGCGTCGGCCGACCATGCTGGAGCTGGGAAGCTCGCCGATCCTCACCGCACAGTCGACACCTTCGGCAATAAGATCAAGCCGGCGGTCCGTCACGCCAAGAATCAGGCTTATTCCGGGAAAAGTCCGTTGAAAATCATGCAGGCTGGCCATGAATGACGGCTGGACCAGCGCGACAGGAATGTCGATACGAAGACGCCCGCGGACATTTTCCCGATTGGTCGAAAAGAGTGACGTAGCTTCGGACACGCTGTTGAGGATGTCGCAGACGCGTTGGTAGAAAGCCTCGCCCTCGGCCGTCAGGCTGACCCTGCGCGTTGTTCTGTGGAACAGGCGGACACCCAGCGAGGCTTCAAGCTCCTGAATCACATGAGTCACCTGGGGCCGCCCCATATGCATGATGTCGGCCGTCTTGGTGAAACTTCCAAGCTCGGCGAGCTTGGCGAACACCTGCATTGTTTGAAAGAGTTCCATGCGAATTCCGGGAGCTACTTCGGCGGAGGCAGCTTACTGCGGGGACGAGATGCGTAGGGCCGTTTCCATGCTAGACATCTTAGAATGCTGATGTCGTTCTCCATGGCGATGGTATTGGCGCGGAGCGACGCGGAGGTCCCGCGAACGCGACGGTCGCTGGCTCGGCTACCGAGGGGCAATCGGGATCTTCAGGATCACCTCACCGTCATCCCAGCTTTCGCCGCTGGGATGACGAGCAAGGGTTTAGGCCTCGTCACGTTTTCAACGTCGATTCACCGTTCTTTTCACAAGAAGTGTTTGCCGATGACAAAGCTAAAAATTCCCGTGGCATTGGTTTTCCTTCTTATCGCGTGCCCTGCCATGGCGACGGACTGCCCGGCGCTGGACAAGAAAGGAAACGACGAGGGCATTCGCATCCCGGGAAGCAATGCCGTCATGGTGACAATCGGAACGGGCCGCGTGCAGTTCTACAGCGCGCCAAGCGATCGTTGCGAGATGAAAGGTATTTTCGTCCTTCCCCGCGAACAGTTGACTGGTTATGGTACGTATGGAGATTTCACCTCCGTCATGTACATGAATCCAAAAAGCGGAGTAGACGTGGAGGGATGGGTGAAGAGTTCGCGCGTGAAGTACACAGGGTACGGGATAGGGCCGAACTAAGATGGAGTTCCGGGCTTAAGTGAGCGAAAACTTTCCTGGATCGAAAGTGTAAAAGTGCTTGAGCTTGACCCGAACACATTGCAGTGAGCTGCATGATGGAATTATTCAAGAAGGAGGGGTTGTGCGATTACTGATAGCGTTTGGATCGTCATTCCTGAGCGCACTGGCAGGGTGTCTTTCGATCATGTTGGTGTTTGGTCTCTTTGAGTCGCACTCTGTCAAGCCCTGGGTGGCAGTCGGCATAGCCGCCGGCGCAGCGATCGCTAATGCGATTCGAGCCTGGCGGAAAGTTTCCCCCAACGCGTTTTCGTGGCTGATTGTCGGTCTTGTAAGTGCCGGCTCGATAATCGGGACATGGTTTTCAGGGGGCGGCTAGATCTTGGTCTTATTGGAGCCAAGGAACTAACGTTGGCGTCGAAGCTGCTTTCTATAGGTGAAAGTCATGCATGACGACACAGGCAGAAATCGAGCAACCAACTAGTCTCACGAGGAATCAACGCGATGCTTGGTGTCATTGGGGTAGGTGCGATCGGTGCCGCTATCGTTTCCGGTTTGAGTGAAAGTGACGAGCCCCCGGAAATTCTGCTTTCGCCTCGTAACGCAGCGGTGGCGGCTAAGCTTGCTGCCTCCTATCCGAACGTTCGCGTGGCGGATAGCAATCAGGCCGTAGTCGAACAATCTATCGTCGTGCTTCTGTGCGTGCGGCCATCCGATGCACAACAGGTCATGTCGGAGCTCACATTTCAAGATCAGAGCCTGATAAGCGTGATGGCAGGCGTTCCCCTCAAGGTGCTTCGTGAACTCGCTGCACCGGCCAGGAATATCGTGCGTGCCATTCCGTTGCCGTCCGTTGCAGTTCGGCGTGGGATCACTCCTTTGTATCCCGCGACTGAGCCTGCACGCAGCCTATTTGATCGTCTGGGCCATGTTATCGAGGTGGACGACGAGACAGCTTTCGATCTCTTCTCAGCATCGACCGCGACGATTGCCGCGCATTTTGCCTATCTGAATCGGATAAGTGGCTGGCTTACTGCTCACGGAATCCCGCAATCGTCGGCTCAACACTATGTTGCGGCGATGTTTGGCGAGCTCGCTGGATCTCTGCAGGCAAGTGATCCTGATTTCAAAGAAATGATGCGCGAACATGCCACGCCGGGTGGGATCAACGAGCTTTTCTGCCAAGTCATTGGCGATGAGGGCGTTTGGAAAGCCGTGGATGCCGGCCTCGATCGCGTCCGGCAAAGGCTTGTGGATCGGTAAGGTTGTTTGTAATAAATGGGGAGGACGCGCAAGAATGTTTCCAATCCCTTATCTCACATAACCCAGTTCGGATGAGGACGTTATGCATTATTCCCGTCTTTGTGCATTGCTCATCGATTGCAACACATCTGATATCGATAAGGCCGCCAGCTTTTGGGCTGAGGCATTAGGGAGGCCGGTAGATGCTGATCATCCAGGCACGCGCGGCAACTACCGCATGCTTGAAACGCCGGAAGACGAACCAATCGTTGAAATTCAGCGCGTCGCGCATGAGAGTCGCGTGCATATAGACATAGAGACCGACAATATTCCCGCCGAAGTGGCTCGCTTGGAGGCGTTGGGGGCTCACGTGGTGGATCGCCTTGAGCGCTGGGTGGTGATGCAAGCGCCCACAGGGCAGCGATTCTGTGTGGTCCGGATACAGCGCCCTGGATTTCCTAAGAACGCCAATCGCTGGGAATAATATGTCTTTCGAACCCTTGATCGCACCCGAAATCTTCACGTTGCGCCCTGATTTCGCGGTGCTGAGCATCTACGCCGAACATGCGCGGAACAGTCCCTGCGACGAGCACAGTAGCGAGCTGCTGCGCAGCGCCTGTCATGAGTTGGATTCGGCGCCGTGGGCGGAGGCTCATCTCACTTCATGGCGTGATGCCTATCGCGCTTTCGGTGCCAAACCGCAGCGCACGCCGTGTTCGGTCGAGGCGCTGCGCAAGCGGGCGCAGCGCGACCAGATGCTGCCAGCGGTCAATGCCGTCGTCGATCTCTACAACGCGCTCAGCGTCCGCTACGCGTTGCCGATTGGTGGTGAGGATGCGGCGCAGTACGAGGGTTCCCCACACCTGGTGCAGGCATCGGGTGGTGAGCCATTCGAGACTGTCTCTGAGGGTGTACCAAAGATCGACGCCGCAGAACCGGGCGAGGTGGTGTGGCGCGATGCGCGCGGCGTCACGTGTCGACGCTGGAATTGGCGCCAAGGAATCCGGACACGCATCACCGAACACAGCACGGAGATGTGGTTTGTGCTGGAGCGTCTGGATCCCATGCCAACCGAAGCGCTTCTGGAAGCAGGGGCGCAACTGATCGAAGGGCTGCGTCGACTGAGCCCAGGCATTCGCACGAGTCAGATGTATCTCGATGCGTCGACAAGTGCAGCCAATCGTACCCAACGCGTATCGCCGCTAACACCTATATCGTGACACGGGCTAAATCGCTCCATTTTGCCAACGCATTACGCTGAAACGTCAGCTCCTTTTGCGCGGCTTACTACGCTTGGCAGTTGTTCGAACTTGAGCCTTGTTGTTCGCATTCGAACGGGCCTTTACATGATCGATGAACGCGCGAAGTTTCGGCATGATGTTTCTGCGGCTGGGGTAGTACAGAAACATACCCGGCGCCATCGGTGCGAAGGATTCCAGCACCTGTATCAACTTGCCGGCTTTCATCGGCGCAGCGGCGATCGGCTCCGGCACTTGGGCAAGGCCCATGCCTTCGATGGCTGCACCGAGCATGCTGGGAAAATCATTGGCGATCAGTGGGCCGGAGACAGCAACTTCGATGGCGCGGTCATTGTCGTTGAACGACCATAGCGCGAGCGCGCCGTTGGATCGGCGCATTCTCAAGCACGCGTGCTGGCCTAAATCTTCCGGACGCTTGGGTCGACCTCGACGTGCGAGATAATCAGGGCTGCCGACGGTGACGAAACGAAACGGCGGCGTCAGTCTCACGGCGACCATGTCTGGTGCAATGAACTGACCCATCCGGATACCAGCATCGAATCCTTCCGCCGCAAGATCAATCAGCTTCTCGTTTGCGGCAATCTCCACCTCCACCTCTGGATAGGCCTGGCAAAAAGACGCGATCAACGAATCCAGCAGGATCGGCACCACGGAGCGCGGAACCGATAGGCGCAGTAGTCCGGCGGGCCGCTGGCCAAGGCCGCGCGCGACTTCGCTGGCTGCGACAAGCTCCTCGAAGGCAGGTTTTGCGCGCGAGAAAAATCGCTCACCGGCTTCGGTCAGGCCGACGCTACGCGTCGTGCGCATGAACAGCGCTGCGCCAATGCGCGTTTCAAGTACGCGAATGGCTTGGCTGATGGCCGACGGGCTCACGCCGAGTTCCACCGCTGCCCTGCGAAAGCTGCGGTGATGGGCAACACTCAGGAACACCTCGACGCCGTCGAGCGCGCCTTGCCGGACTGTGAAGTTCTGCTTCATACCCCGTCAACATTGTTGCGAATAGTCATACGCACGAAGCGATGTTACATCTGATTCGCCCCGATGAAGCCATACCCATATCGATGCCCCGGGGGTCGCGACAACCAAAGCAAACCTGAGAGGAATCCTGCGATGACCGATGTACTTGAGGGCGTGCGCACCCACTATCGCGCGATTGGCCTGACCGAGCGGCTGAAGACAGTGCTCGCAGTCTTTGGGCCTGAGGGTCAGCGACTCACGTCCCAGCAGCTGAGCGCACTGGATCAGTTTCATACACGCGGACTTGCCGCGACCGCCGAGCTCGCCAAGTTGGCGGGCATCACGGCCGATACGTCCGTTTTGGATGTCGGTTCGGGTATTGGTGGCCCGGCACGCTATCTGGCTGAGACCTTTGGCTGCCGGGTTGCTGGCATCGATTTGAGTGAGCCGTTCGTGGATGCCGCACGTTATTTGACGGAGCGAACAGGGCAGGCCGGGCAGGTGTCGTTTCAGACCGCCAGTGCGTTGGCGCTTCCTTTTGACGATGCCCGTTTCGATGTCGTACTGCTGCAGCACGTGGCCATGAACATCGCCGACCGGGCGCAGCTGTATCGAGAAATTCGGCGTGTGCTGAAATCGGGCGGCAAGCTTGCGACGTTCGACGTCGTGTTGAACGGCGGTGATCCGCACTATCCCGTTCCTTGGGCGCGTACGCCGGAAACGAGTTTTCTCCTGACCGCTGACGCTACGTGTGAGGCGATCGAGCAGGCCGGCTTCCACACATTGACGGCGCACGACGATACGGAGGCCGCCAAGAATTGGGCTGCTCAACTGCGCGCATCAGGTCCGCCGCCCTCGCCAAATCTGGGCGTGGTCATGGGGCCGGACTTTGCACAGTTGGCCGCAAACCTGGGGCGCAATCTCATGGAAGGTCGTCTCGGCATCCTGATGGCGGTGTTCGAAGCCGTGTCGAAAAGCGCTCGATAGGAGGCAATATGTCAACGCAGTTAATCTTTCAGTCGCATCTCATTTTGGGTTACGTCGCGTGGCTGCTCTGCTTTAGCGTGTACGTTTGGCCAAGGCTCAAATCGATGGACCGGTTCGAAGCGCAACGTGTCATCGCCACGGTGCACAGCTTCCGCTTCTTCGGGCTCGCGTTTATCTTGCCGGGTGTTGTGGGTTCCAATCTGCCAGCCAGCTTCGCTACGTTTGCCGCGTATGGCGACTTTGCGACAGGCGTGCTAGCGCTCCTGGCATTACTCGCGGTGAGGATACGTCCGCTCTTTTGGCTGTTTGTCGTCGCCTTCAATGTCGTAGGTATAGCCGATCTCCTCATCGACTATTACCACGCCGTGCGTGTGGACCTTCCTGCGCATGCGGAGGAGTTGGGCGCTCTATACGCGATCCCGATCATCTACGTGCCGGTGCTTATGATCACGCACTGCGTCGCCTTCTATTTGCTGGTGCGTCCTCAGCTAAAGGCGACTCGCTCCTTACAAAAACCTGAAATGTCAGCGGGCTAACAGGCGCGTCAAAGCGATTGGGATCTGATTCGCGACTAACCCATCACGGCTAAGGCATCTAGTAAATCGTTTGGGTGAGCACCCACTTGCTTGGTCTTCTTTCTGTAATTGCGCGTACAGGGGAACGATAGCAAATCAAGGATAGTCCCTTGCGGGCATAGACTGCCGAATATATAGTTAGCCGTATGGCTAACAATGCAATGGCGTTGGACTCGATCTTTCACGCGCTCGCCGACCCAACGCGTAGGGCCGTTATTCAACGGCTCAGCAGAGGGCCGGCAACAGTGGGTGAACTGGCAGAGCCGTTCAATATGGCGCTTCCGTCCTTCATGAAACACGTGGGGGTACTGGAGAGCACCGGGCTGATTCGATCCAGAAAGCGTGGCCGTATCCGGACATGCACGCTCGAACGAAAGAAGTTGGCAGCCGCCGAGCGCTGGTTCGCAGACCAGCGCGCGATCTGGGCAAGTAGATACCAGAATCTAGATAGTCTTTTAGAAACACTGACTGGAGAAGACCGTGAAAGCTGAACTTCAATTCGATTTCCTCGTTGATAAAGAAAAGAACAGCATCACCGTGAAAAGGGAATTCGCTGCGGAGCGCCAACTTGTATGGGATTGCCATACGAAGCGCGAATTGCTCGATCGATGGTTCGCGCCGAAGCCCCTCACTACCAAGACAAAGCACATGGAGTTCAAAGAAGGAGGTTATTGGCACTACGCCATGATCACACCCGACGGGCAAGCTTTTTGGAATCGTCTGGACTATCAGTCGATAAGCCCGATCGATGGCTACGTGGCCCTAGATGGCTTTTGCGATGAAACCGGAGTTGTGAATCCCGATATGCCTAGGGCACGTTGGGACGTTGCCTTCACCGATGCGAAGGCGCGGACACTCGTGACGACTGTTGTGCTGTATAGCTCGGCTGATGATGTGCAAAAGGCCATCGACATGGGATTGAAGGACGGCCTGGCCTCCACCCTCGAACGACTCGATGAGCTGTTGCATACCATGGGCGCAACCGCAGAGCAGGTCTAAGAGACAAGCTAAAAAGGGCTGCTCTTCACGTCTGAAGTTGTTTCAACAGGCGAAAGAGCAGCCGAGTTTCGAGAACGCATCATGAATTTGCGCGCGATCCGTGGAGAACACCAGTTGCTCGCCCACCCCAGCGGTTCGCACTGCTGATGAATCGATCGCAGCATGCGAGAGGCCGAGCCGGTCACCATCGTGATCGTTATTGAGCTGCTCAAGCGGTGTTGGCGAAAGCAGCAAAGGTCATCAGGCGTGTAGGGCTGACCGCTCCGTAGGCTGAAGCTTCAGCAACTGTGACGGTTGGGCCAACCAGTGCGCGAGAGTCGTCGCCATCGACTTCTGCCGGACACCTGAAGCTAAAAAGTTCGCCAACGGATCCTTGTGATCGAATACCACCACACCCACCAAGACGTGCTCGCCTTCGCGAACGGGAAGCCGAGGGAAGGTGTTTTCGCTGGTGTCCGTGACGTACCACGCAACCTCCCGGGCTCCGGCTTCGTAAAGAGACTGCGTCATCGAGTTCCTGACGAACGCCAACAGATCCATGTCAGCGGGCTCTTTCAGGTTGAACACCGCGATGTCGACAAGGCCCATGGCCGGTGTACTCGTCCCGACGGGCGGCCGGGAGTTGGGCGTCGACTTCAGGGTGGAGCCGCTCCATGCCGGCTTGAGCAAAAGCACATTATCGGAATCGACCATCGTCGCGTTTGCTATGTCCCGATGCTTCCCCCAGACCGGTCCGAAATAGAAGGCCTCGAGTCCTTTTCGCCTGCTCTCCATGTCGGCAAAGCCGCGTAGCCACACGAAGCGATTGGGATCGTCGAGATCCCGGAACTGGCCGATAACACACATGCCGACGGCCTCCTGGGATTCCAGGAATTCCCGGTCAAAGAGCTCGATAAGAACCTCGCGCTGATCGGGATGCAGCGTGTACTGCCGGAGTTCGACGATCTCGCAGTCTTCGGTAGCGGGCGCGGATTCGAGAGAGGCTTGATTCATAGGGGACGTAAAGCAGCTTGAGGCAACGTGTGCGGAAGTCGGAAGCATGCGCCAGAATATGTGTCATCTAATGTCATATATATCGTCCTCACACGGTGTGTCATGCGAGCGAGCCGCCTTCTCTCTATTCAAATGCTGCTGGAAACCCAGGGGCATATGAGTGGCCGTGAGCTGGCCGATGCCGTCGGCGTGTCACTGCGCACCTTGCATCGCGACGTGGATCAGTTGACGGCCGCCGGCGTGCCCATCTATGCAGAACGCGGTCGAACGGGTGGATTCAAGCTGCTGCCGGGGTGGAAGACGCGTTTGACTGGGCTCACATCGTCGGAGGCGCAGGCGGTTTTCCTAAGTGGCGCCGTAGGACCTGCCCATGCGCTCGGCATGGGCGAATCTGTGCAGAGTGCACAGCTGAAGCTGCTTTCAGCCATGCCAGAAACCTGGCGTAGCGAGGCGCGTAAAGTGCAAGGCAGGTTTCATCTCGATCCCGTCGAATGGTACCGGGAAAGCGAGCCGGTACCGTTTCTGTTGACGGTTGCAGAAGCCGCGTGGGGCGAGCACAAACTGAGCATTCGCTACGAAAGCTGGCAGCGCCAAGTAGAAAGGGTCGTCAGCCCCCTGGGTCTCGTTCTCAAGGCCGGAGCGTGGTACCTCGTGGCTGCGACCAAAGGTGAGCCAAGGACGTATCGCGTATCCAATATCCTGATGGCGCAGCCATTGGAGGAAGCCTGCGAGCGGCCGAAGGCCTTCGATCTCGCCAGTTA
Source organism: Dyella acidisoli (assembly GCF_030160295.1). Lineage (GTDB taxonomy): Bacteria > Pseudomonadota > Gammaproteobacteria > Xanthomonadales > Rhodanobacteraceae > Dyella_B > Dyella_B acidisoli. The sequence goes on along the minus strand of NZ_BSOB01000046.1, from coordinate 86,905 downwards.
CTGGCAAGAGGCCGTTCGCCGTTTCGAGCGAGAGCTCTACGTCGGTGAAGCCGAAGTTCTCGCAACCGACATCGGCTTAAATAGACTCAAACACCAGAACGCTGCCGTGGCGCAGGCTATACATCGACGCAAACCATCCACGGCAAGTGATGGCCGTCATCTGCTACGCATCCCGGTCGAATCTATTGAGCAGGCGGCAGGCCATCTGCTGCGCCTGTCCCCGGAAGTCGAAGTTGTGGGGCCAAAGGCCTTGCGCAGGGCTATTGTGGCTCAGCTTGAACGGGCGAGCAGTCAGTATCGGGTACTAGGTTAAGTAACAGTAGTGGTGGATAGCTACTGTCTGTTTTCGACCCGTAGCGTGCCTTGGAGACCCTAGTTTTACAGGCTTTTCAAGTCTCCCTCTCAACTGGGCCAAAGGAGGTAGTGATGCCTCAAACCTTTGGCGCTTTTTCATCGAACACCTCCGTGCGAGGACTGTCCTTGCCTTTAGGCGTCCGTTAAATCAAGGGTGGCTCACTCTGACGCTCTTTTCTTCACCTTCATCGCTTCTCCGTTGACCCTTCCGAGACCGGCGAAGCGACCTTATCTCCATTCTTAACTTGCGTCGAAAAACCGTACCAACGTCAGGCGCTGCAACTAACCTTTTCATCTGGATGTGCCTGAAGATAAAGCGCCAAGTCTTCATTCAGAGTATCCCAGCTGATATTTCTCGCCACTATGGAATAGATCCAATGAACGATGGGATTCTTATGCGAGACATAGTTGTATAGGGGGACCAGTTTGTGCCCGAGCTTAAGCTTGGCCGTATATCCAGTTTGTCCGCTTTGAATGCTCTCTCCCCCAAGCGAAGCGACAAATTGGACAGCGGCGTCCCACAGTCGGTAGTACAGGAACCATTCCTTTGGTTGCGAATAGTCAATTCCGATAAATTTGTTGATGGCATGTTTTCCCATGTGAAAACACAGCATGAAAGCGACGATCTTGTTGGTGTTGCGATCTCTCAGGACAACAAAATAGGATTGATGATGACTTGCCATCAGATCGAAAAATCTGCGATTGAGCTTCTCGAATTTTGTCTTCCCCTTTTCATAAGTCTTCCAAAATAATTCGAAAATCTCATCCATGATCGGCCCGTTAGGGCGTTGAAGAATATCGGCTTCGAGGCAGATGGCCGTAGAGTTTTTCAATTTTTTCTTAAGGCCATGGCGATATCTGCTTTTTAGCGAAGTCAGATAAGCTTCTCGGTTAGCATTTGGGAGTGAAACCAAGGTGCCCGGATAGCTGATCATTGGAAACATGTTTCCCGGTACGCTGCTCAGCTCTGTGGCATAGCTCTGTGGAAAGTCTTTCCATACCCGCATGGGTACCTTAAGCAGGTCGGCCTTATGTTGAACGGCTGAATTCACGTAATTAAGCACTTCTTGTCGGTTCGCGTGCTCAACCACTCCAACGCGACCCTCATCACTACATGGCGATCCTACGAAAAACGTGCGCTGGTAAAGGACAGACGGAACAATGCGTCCAATCAAGTTGACAATTGGGATCAGGAAAGGTGGAAGTACTAGCCGTATCGGCACATCCATCAAGAAAGCGGGCATGAGTGCCACTGGTCCAGAAGGATCGCTTATCAAAGCATAGAAGAAGGTAAATTGATCGCTGATGCCGCATTGCTCAAGTGCTTGATACCACCAGCGCCCTTCAAAGGGTTCGGGGAAAAGTCGATCCCACAACTCGGGTGGAATATCCGCTTCGGAATTAACCCACGTTATTTGAAAGCTTCGCGCATTAGCCGATATGGCGTTTGCCGTCGATGACGCGGATTCTCCTAGACTCAGGAACACGATTCCTAGCACTATACAGATTGATCCTGATATCTGTGCACCTGTCAAATGCTCCCCAAAAATCATGGCGGACACAATAAGAATGGGCACGATCGCGAAATGAGATGCTGCAAATGCCGCACCAACAGGCGCATGTTTCAGCAGTGTCATCCAGATCACAAACGACCCTAGATAGCCGGCGAGCGCAGCGTAGAACCATGGTGTATGGAACGCAGCCATCAGCCATGCCGAATGGGTAGAAAATTCACCCATGGCGTTTGACGTAAGCTTTATGGAAATGAGCGTCAACGTATCAAATAGAACAAGCAGGCCAAAACCCACCGCGTAAAAGCTTCTTCTCTTCATAGACCGGTACTCCCCAAAGCCACGCCTATCACAATGCAAACGATGCCAGCCAACCGTATTGGACTGATGGTTTCTCGATAAACCCACTTGGCTGCGAGCACTACTGACGCGATATTGAAAGCGGCAAGTAGGGCTGCCAGAGACAGTGGTACGAGTGATACCAGTGCCAGCCACAGGAAAAGCTCCAAAACGAAGCAGAAGATGCCGATCCAGATGGGCGGAGACGAGAGCATGGCCTTCCAGCGATGCCACTCGTCATCGGATTCGATTGTTGCAGCACGCTTAAATGCGATATGCCCACTGGTATCGGCCAAAACATTCGACAACCAAATGAAAACGGCGGTCTTCGACAAGATTCTGCTTCCTCTGGCTATGGGAGCTCGGATATTCGCTGCGTATCAGCGTCGTCCATGCGATGCTTAGTTCAAACGCTGGTATATCGGACTCGATGCAGCGTGATTCAGTGATCTCCCCTTCTTTAGCGCTCACAAAAAGAGAGCAACCTGGACTTCTCCCAGAGCAGCAGGGATTGTTAGCCGATAGTGGTTGCAGTTGATATCGAGCACACCAGGAAACACTCCAAACCACCGGTGACCACGGTGCTGCCGGCAGTCAGATGATGCGAGGCCCAGGCGATCCGCTCAGCTTTTCTGAAGCCCTTCACGACGTCCATGCGTATCATTATCGGATGGCCTAGCGGCGAGCACTGTACTGTCACCGCTAACGGAGTTTTGCCTAGCATCACGGCCTGCATTTGCTTTTGCTTGAGCAACCAGACTGTGTTGTAAGACACCCTCCGTTGGCGATGCACAGCCATCGCCAAAATGCTGTTCTTGTGCGGCGTCAACAAGTAGATGGCCAAGAACCAAGTACATGGCGACAGTTTGCTCAGCAGTAGCTGTGATTTGGTAAAACCCGATCACAAGAAAGGGATACGTGTTTTCTGTCAGCATCGCGCAAGCTTGTGCACTACAGCGAAAGCTTGATGCTTCGCTGCTCCGTGTCGGAAGTTCATGAATCTGATCCCGAGACTCGACTGGATTAGACCAGCCGCACACCGCCACCCAAAGAGCGGTCGCCGCCATCCACGGACGAACCTGCATCCAGTGCTCCTGTCCCTTTGCAAGCTTTAAAGCGTAACTTGTTGCCGTGTGTATTTTATGTGAATGCACTTCCGATACTGCCCAATAGCATCGAAACATTTGCGTCACTCAACGAGTTGCACCGATCGACTAATCGCGTTCTAAAGTTTTGTAGAGTTTTTGCTGTCTTCCTTTACAGCGATCCTGCTCTGTAGGAACGTCTAAGGATCCTGTCCGCTTTCGACTGCGGAAGCGGACCTTTTTGAAACTGCAAATAGGATTAGAGAGGGGTAATGGATAGAACGTTTGGCCGTGATCGAGCTTTGGTCCTCCATGGTGGTGGATCGGCCGGCAATGCGTGGGAGATCGGCGTTGTCGCCGGTCTGTTCGATGTCGGGTTGGATGTGACCGAGGCCGATCTGATCATCGGGACGTCGGCGGGATCGACGGCCGCGGCGCAGATCACCAGCGCGACACCGACTGAACTGCTTGCCGCCATCCTTTCCACTGCATCCCCGCAACGGAGTGGCTTGAGCGGACCTGAGGGTGGACGCGTTCCCATTGGGCCGGTGGCGAACCATATGGAGATAACGAGCCGAATCATCGCCGCCGCGGAGGATGCGGCTGACATGCGTCGCAGAATGGGGGCGGCGGCGCTCGAGATGGACGCGGCGTCGGATGGCTCCGGGCAAACGCGGTGGCGCGCTGTCGTCGCTGCTCGGCTGCCCAGTCAGCGCTGGCCAGAACGAGCGTTGCTGATCACGGCGGTCGATGCCCATACCGGTGAACCGGTTGTGTTCGACCGCCACAGCGGAGTCGACCTCGTGGACGCCGTCGCAGCCAGCACATCCAACGGCTTTGGTGTCCCTCCCTACAGCATCGGCGACAACCGGTACATCAACGGCGGCTACCGACGCAACGAGAATGCCGATCTGGCAGCCGGATACGCACGGGTGCTGGTGCTGTCGCCCTTTGGTGGCAGATCACGACATCCGCTGGAGTGGGGCATGCACCTTGCAGCGCAGGTCGACGAACTCCGCGCGGGCGGCAGCAGAGTCGAGACGATCTTCCCGGATGGTGACTCGCTCAACGCGTTCGGTGTCGACGTGATGGACCTGTCGACGCGTCGGCCCGCTGCTCAAGCCGGTTACAACCAAGGCAGAGCCCTTGCCGAGCAGCTCACCGAATTCTGGCGCTGACATCTACGAAACCAGTCGATTCGGTAGGCGTGACGAGACCTGCTCATGCCTCGGATGAGTGCTTTGCAATGTTGTTCGTTCTTCTATTCCGGATTCTTGCCCCAAACGACGCTCATGATTACCCAGCGTCCGTTCCACCGCACCAACTGAAGATAATCAACACCGTACCAGGCAATGATCTTTGCCGTGGCGGCGTTATTGAATACGTCGAGCACGGTGACATCGTGACGTTGCCGTTCGGCAGGCACTTTTCCTTTGCCGCTCCTTGTTAGTTCAATCAGCTCCGAGGCATTGATGTTCTGCGTTAGCACACTTGCGTGAGTGCGCTCGTCAACGCCAACGTGGCGCATGAGGAATTGAGGGTGCAGGGCGAGCGCCATGCGATCGGCATCAGCCGTATACCAACCCTCTTCGAAATTCAGCGCAGTTTGGGTGATGGCTTCGCGATCTGCTGCCGATGGCTCCTCCTCTCCGTTCGCGGTCGCTGTGACTCCTGACGTGAGCATCAATGTAGCGGCCAAAAAAGCACTGCGTATCATCAATGTCTCCTACGGACGAGGCGGGGCGTGCTTTTAAGCTAGTTTTCGACCATTCATTTGTCCAATCGAATATTTTTCATAAAATGATTCGGTTCTCTTATGGTTCGTGGGTAGAAGCGGTATGGATCTTAAGCATCTGCGTCTGATTCGAGCTGTGGCGGAACGCGGCGGGCTCACTGCGGCGGGAAGAGAGCTCTATCTCTCTCAGCCAGCGCTTAGTCAGCAACTGGCGAACATCGAGGCCGATCTGGGTGTTCAGCTGTTTCACCGCATCGGTAAGCGAATGGTTCCAACGGCAGCTGGCAAATTGGCAGTCGAGATGGGGGAAGGGTTGTTGGCCGGGATGCAGCACCTGGAGGAACGCCTTCGACAGAATGCGCGTGGCGTGTCCTGCGAGTTGCGCCTCGGTATCCAGTGCTATACGGCGTTGCACTGGTTACCGAGCGTGATGGCGGGGTTTCATCGCGCTCACCGTCATGTGGAGCTAAAGATCATCAGCGATGCAACGCACGAGCCAGAGCGTGCGTTACTGGAAGGGAGAATCGACGTCGGTGTACTAAATGGACAGGTGCGCGATCCGAGGCTGGTGATCAAAAAACTCTTTGACGACGAATTGGTGGTTATCTGTGCTGCGTCGCACCGATTCGCCAAAAGGCAATGCGTGACGCCCGAAGATCTCATCGGCGAGCAAGTGTTTGTCTACAGCACTCCGCGAGATCACGCAGGAAGCCTGGATTCGCTGTTATCGCCGGTGCGCGGACGGCTCGGCCGATTGACTGAAATTCAATGGACGGATCCCATCATTGCCTTTGCTTCAGAAGGGATGGGTGTAGGCATTGTGCCCAACTGGGTAGTCAGCACGACGGCTTTGCGCAAGAAGATCAGATACACGCGATTTATGCCCGAAGGGTTACGGAGAACCTGGAGCGCGGCTACGCTGGCAACCGCTTCTGTACCCGAGCCTGCTGCGCACTTCGTGCAAGCGTTGGTCAACGCGACGCAGCGAATGCACAAGTCTTCACGTCGTCGATGATGACTAAAGCCGTCACCATAGCCGGTCAACGCAATCAGCTCGCATCCTTTCAGGCGCCTGCGGCAACTTATCCAAAGTCTGGCCCGTGCTTCCAAAGCTCACTGGGTGGCTTACGCGTGGGGCCGCACACAAAGATATCGGGGTGATCCCGGCTTTCCTCATTGACTACGCCCAAAGCGTTGGTTGAATGACCAGCGAGGCGGCAATCGATGAAGAGCTTGTCGACGCGCTCCTGCGAATTTCCCAGCACGATAAATGTGGTGAGTGGCGTCTGCGGGTAGCCGCGTAGCCATCCGGAGTTGACGGTGGTGATCGGCATGGGCAAGTGATACTGCGGGCCGAGCAGGGCGATAGCGCCATACTCGCCATAGTTCCCCACGGCAATGCCCAGGCTGGCTTGCTGTTCGGCAGGCAGGGCATCACGAATGGCAACCACGTGCGTGACGAGTTCGTTCCAGCCGATTTCTTCGCGGAGGTCACCATTGTTCCGTAGCGCAAAGTCTCGCAGCGGACCGCTTGATGCGATGGGTACGATGTTAAGCGCCGCATAGATGCCTGTGGCGAAGACACCCATAAACATCAGTGTGATAATCCCAGCACGCCATGCGGGGCGCATGGTGCTTAACCATCGCTCTCCCATGACGGCCCCCATGGCCAGAAGCATCGGGTAGGTACCACAGATGTAATAGAAGCGTCCCTGCGCAAACAGGAACAGCAGCAGCGGTACCCCATACATCCAGGCAAGCATGCGATAGCGGCGGTCCTTGCAGTAGGCGAACAAACCTGCCAGCCATACTGGCGCGGCGAACAGGTTTGCATTCAACAGGAACTGATCGCGCAGAAAGCCATCCGCACGTCCCTGATGTACATCGCGTGCGTGGATCGCTTGCAGAAAGTGGTAGGAAACGAAGTCGTGCCTGACGAGCCAAACGAGGTTGGGGGCAAACAGGAGTAGCGCGATGGCGCCGCCAGCCCAGAACCAGCCAGTCGTGACATATCGCCGTGCGTCGGTGAGCAGCACCCCCACCAGTACGCCAGCGAGTTCGAATGCCATCGAATACTTGGTTTGCAGGCCAAGGCCGGCGAGTAAGCCAATCGCCACCCACCAGCGTGGCTCATCGTCACGCATCAAACGAATCACACACCAGGCGATCAGCACCCACCACAGCAGATCAAATGAGGAGTACTGGAATTCCGTCGCCTCGAACATCGGCAATGGCGACAGCGCGACCGCGATGGCCGTAAAGGTCTGCGCCAGTCGACCGCCCCCCAGATCGCGTGCCATAAGGCCGCTCGCGAAAATCACCAGAACTTGCGCGAGCACCGAAAACAGTCGCAATCCCACGAGCGACAGACCAAACATCTTGAGGCCCAGATGTTCCAGTGCAGCGGTCAGCGGTGGGTAAGGCACAAAGCCCCAATCCAGATGCTGCGCATCGCTTAGGAACTGCCATTCGTCCCGATGAAACCCGTACTGCCCGTTGGTCAACATGTGGACTGCACCGAAGAGCAGGGCAATGACGAGCACTGGCATGGTGCTCAGTTGCGAGCGAGAAGCGGCCATTGGAGTCTTGAGCAGATCGCGGCTATGCACGATGAAGTTCCCCAGGATTGTTGAACCAAAATAGTCCCTTATCAGGGGGTACTGAGCTAGGTGAATTGGGATGGATTGACATGGCTCAGGGACGAATGGGGGCTGATAGGGACTGGCGGTGGCTTATCCAAAGTTATCTCGGACGGTATGTCAGATTCGTCGAAGAACATGCATAGCCCCTGGTATGTCCATTTTTGAGGGAAGCAGACGTCGTTGTAACGATTCTGGGTCGTAGCTACCCTCACATAGAAAGAGCTCGTTGGCGCCCCGGCGACGAAAGGAGCGCGTCCGTCGATGCGTAGCCACCACACTTTCAGGAGGCCTCATGTTTGACCACGTCGTATTCGGAGTTAGCGATTATGCAGCGAGCAAAGCGTTCTTCCTCAAGGCACTGGAACCGCTCGGTATAGCGGTCGTCCAAGAGGGGCGGCACGGTATCGAGCTTAGCTCAGACGGTAAGGTTTCATTGTGCATGTTCCAAACCGACGAGAAACCGGCCCATCTTCACTTGGCGTTCGTGGCCAAGAATCGCCAGCAAGTCGAAGCTTTCTATAACGCGGCGCTGGATGCGGGTGGCGACGACAATGGTGCGCCTGGTCTGCGCCCGAACTATAGCGGGAAATACTACGCAGCTTTCGTCATTGGTCCGGACGGGCACAACATCGAAGTGGTTTGCCACGAATCCGAGGCCTAACCCTTCCATCAACGCGATGTTCACAAGCGGGCTTCGCCCGCTTTCGACTGCGACTTCAACTGCTCAACGCAAAACATTGGTGAAATCGTTCGGCATTAACAAGCCGAGTGACAAGAGCGAACGCAAACGTTGGTTCACTCTCGATGTTGGAGTAGCAACACGTAACTGGCTGCGGCCCAGCTGAAGTTGGCTGACTGGTAGCCCTGGCCGGTCAACGGGTCATAGTTTTCATACATTGGCGCTTGCCCAGTCAGGCCTTTAGCGTTCAACACCAGGCGGCGCGCCATGGCGTTGGCCTGCGTGGCATAACCGTAGTGGCGAAGTGCTTCCACACCAAAATAAGCCTGATCCAGCCACACAGGCCCACGCCAGTATCCCGTAACAGGCGAGAAGTGCGGATCGTCCTTTGCCAACGTTGGAAAAGGCATGTAGGTCGCAAACTTGTGTGGATCGAGCATGATCCCGACCACGCGTGCGGCCTGTTCCGGATTGGCGATGTTTGCCCATAGCGGTGCCCAGCCTTCCGAGCCATAGACGGTTACACGATCGTCGCTACCCAATCTGACATCGAAAAAGTAGCCATGTTGACGGTCATACATCCGCGCCTGGATGGCCTCGTGCATCGACGCGGCTTCTTTCAGCCACTGACGAGCATCGGCGCTCTTGCCGAGTACCTTGGCGATCGTCGCGAGATCGATCTTTTCCTTGTAAAGATAAGCGTTGAGATCGACCGACTCCTGACCCATCGACCATGCACCCTCGCCATTCTTGAGCATGGTCACCGTGTCAAAGCGGACCGCATTGTCCATGCCGCTTTCCCACTTGGCTGCAATAGCAGTGCCATCCGTGGATCCATACTCGGCCAGTCCGTTATGGTCGTGGTCGCGTGCACCGAACCACCAGCGGTGATAGCGCACCAGCTTGTCGTACATCTCAGTGAGAAACGCTTTGTCGCCCGTGGCACGATAGATGGCCAACGTGGCCCAGGTCGCCAAAGGCGGTTTGGTGTCGCGCCAATTGTTGTTCGCCTTGTCCAAGTAGACACAGTCAGGGACCATGCCATCGGCAGCCTGATAGTCGAACATTGCACGCATCTGATCGCGCGCCAAGTCAGGCGCGAATAACGCCAGCGCAACCGCATGCTTCCACGAATCCCAAGCCCAGAAGCCGTTGAAGTCGGGATTGGAGTAGGACGGGATGACCCCGTCGTGATGCAAATCACCACGCGCGGCGCGCCAATTGCCGAGTAACGTGACGATCGCCTTGGCCGCCACGCGCTGCGCCACCTCATCAGGCAATCCAGCCAGATGGCTCCGTGCGATCGATGCGAGGTAACCAGCCCAGCGTTGGCGATTGCGCATCCAAGCCGCCTCATCACCCATCGCCTGTGGCGTATCGGTTTGCGGATCGTATGTGAGCACCTGGTCGACGTAGAGCACGGTCGTTTGATGAGGCGCCAGATGCAATGGCTGGTTCACGCCAATCCAGTATGCCGCCCCAGTCACTGTACTGTGCTGGGCAAGAACGCCGTCTCCCTGCAAGGTCGTAGTCAGAATCGACGGCGAATGCTCGAACGTCTGCACCACGGCGCCGCCACGAATGGCAAGGCCGTGCGCCTCATTGGGCATGACCTGGCCGGCCAAGGTCACGTTGACGTCCAGTGCTCGCGTCGCCCTGAGCTCGATGCGCGCCACGGCATGCGATGAATTGGCGAAGAAAAGAGTCTGGTCTACGCTGACAAGAGGGGACGAAAAGCGGCGAACCAGATAACCCGGACCGGCGTGGCTTTCAGTCGGCACAACCATGATGTTTTGATGATTTCCCGCCTCCTGCAGTACCACGCGTGCGAATCGCTGCCCTACCCACCGACCATCGCCGAGGCTATGCACGAAGGGCCCGACAAAACCCGTGTCGTCGTCGCCCATAGGAGGCAGGCTGTAGCCATGCCATGCGCCAGCGTCGAAAAAAATATTGAAGCTTCGATCCGTTGGCGAGGCGGGCATCCCATGCATGTCGAGCACGTCGAGGAAACGCGCATCCGGCACGCCGGCACGCGCTAACGAGCTCGTCCCGAAGGCCAGGAGTCCTACCACAAGGATCAGATGTTTGAGGCTTGAGCGCATGCCGTTATGGTCGGCGATGTCTATGCATGTTGCTAGCGCGACGATCGGCATATCTAGGCAGTCGGCACAGTGAGCGCGGTCAACATCGGCTCGATGTTCCGCAACGGATGGTTATGGCGATGACGACTAAATGAAAGAGCTGCTTTGGGTTGCGGACATGTGGCACCTTACAGCGCATCGGTTGATGCCGTCGGAGAATGCAGATGAAGAAAAGTCTATCCTTCTTGGTTGCGAGTATGGTGCTGGGAGCCTCGGCGCATGCAGCCTCTCTCACTTCGACCTCCGCCACGACCACCTACCACCGCGCAACGGTCGACGGCGTTGGCATCTTTTATCGTGAGGCTGGCCCGAAGGACGCGCCGACCATCGTGCTGTTGCATGGCTTTCCATCATCGTCGCGGCAATTCGACGCCCTTATTCCGCTGCTTGCCACGCGCTTTCATTTAATTGCGCCGGATTATCCGAGCTTCGGCCAAAGCGACACGCCCACTCCGGCCACGTACGCCTACACGTTCGATCATCTGGCGAAAACGACCAACGACCTGCTCGAGCAGCTCGGTGTGAATCGATACACGCTGTATATGCACGATTACGGTGGTCCGGTCGGTTTTCGGATCATGCTTGCGCATCCCCAACGGGTACAGGCCTTGATCATCTCCAACGCCAACGCGTATCAGGAAGGCCTCGGCAAGAAGTGGAGCGTGATCGCGCACTATTGGGAGGACCCCAAGGCACATCCGGAGGTCTTGGACGCCTTTATCTCGTTCGAAGCGACCGAGAAGCGCCACACACTCGGAACGACTCGCCCGGAACGCTACAACCCGGACACCTGGACGGACGAATACGCGCATCTGTCAAGCCCCGGGCAACGCGAGATCCAAGGCGATCTGCTTTACGACTATCGCACCAATGTTGCTGCTTATCCGGCGTGGCAAGCGTGGCTTCGCCAACACAAGCCGCCAACACTGGTGGTCTGGGGCAAAAATGATCCATCGTTTATCGCTGCAGGCGGTGAAGCGTATAAACATGACCTGCCGGATGCCGAGATCCATTTGCTCAACGCAGGCCATTTTCCGTGGGACGAAAAAGTTGACGAAATCGCAGCGCTTGTTTTGGATTTCCTGAGTAGGCAGCGGCTATAGGTTTCCGCAAAGGCTGTGTGAAAACGCAAAATAGGTTTTTACGCTGCGTTGGCGATTTGAAAAACGTCTGGCGGCGCGTCCCGAATTTGTCGTCGCGCTATGGCATCATCGCGACGAGCGTCGAGGATATATATCTGGGACGGGAGCGGCGATGCGTTGGGCGATGCTGATCATGGCAATGATGGGCCTTGGGGCTGTGTCGGGCGCTTATGCAGCGGCGCCCGGTGCTTCAACAGGATCGTCAGGCGGGGCATTTGAATGGGGCGGTGCCCTCGACACCGGACAGGCAACGCCCGCTTCTGCGAAAAGCAGCGATTGCGCACAAAACTTTTTCAAACGCCTCGGCGCAGCCTATCGTGAAGACGCGCAACCATCCGATTCGAATAGCCCCGCGCCAGTGCGAAGGGGTATGAGCACTCCCTTGGATTCGCCCGCCTTCCCATCGGCCGAATGGCAGCTTGGCGGTGTCAGCTTTCCCATCGGCGCACCCGATGAAAATTCGCAGTATCCGCTTGAAAAGGCGCTTGGGTGCACGATGCTTGGTCAATGGATGCAGAAGCAGCGCATTGAGATGTTCGGCTGGCTGAACGTGTCGGGAAACATCAGTAGCTCGAATTTCACCAACTATCCGCTTTCGTATCAGGTACGTCCCAATCGCGTCGAATTCGACCAAGCTGTCTTAAACATCCAGCGGATTGTAGACACGGTGCAGACCGATCATCTTGACTGGGGTTTCGACGTATCCGTGCTGTACGGCTACGACTACCATTTCACAACGATGAAAGGGATATTTAGCAATCAGCTACTGAACAATTCGTCGCCATATACGCAACTTCCAGGCCACGTCTATGGTGTTGATCCCATGCTGTTCTACGCGGATATCTACGTGCCATGGGTTGCTGAAGGCATGGTGGTCAGGGTCGGCCGCTGGTTGTCGCTGCCGGACATCGAAGCGCAGTTCTCGCCGAACAACTACCTGGTAACCCATTCGATTCTCTATACGGCTGATCCGTACACGCAGATGGGCGTGCTGACGACGACGCGCCTCAGTGCGCAGTGGACCTTGCAGGTCGGTATCCATGGCAGCGACGACACCGCCGTCTGGAATCACAGTGCACGACCCACGTTTCAAGCGTGCGTACGCTGGGTATCGGCCAGCAACGATGACATGCTCTACCCATGCATCAACAGCGTGAACGGCAGCAACTACAACTACGATAACCTCCAGATGTATGCCATGACATGGGGCCACCGTTTCAGTCAGCGCTTCCACATCCTTACGGAGGCCTATGAGATGTTTGCCCGCGGCATTCCTGGCTACGGCCCGGGTGGCACACCGGGTGTGGCGGGGTCGTCACCTCTACCGGGCAAGGCTGGTGAGTTTGGTGTCGTCAACTATATGAACTTTGAGCTGGACACCCGCAACATGGTGTCGTTTCGCAATGAGTTCTACAACGACGAAAAGGGGCAGCGCACGGGTTACGCTACTCGCTACAGCGAACACACGCTGGGACTCACGCACTGGGTATCCCAGGACCTCGAAATCAGGCCGGAGCTGCGCTACGACCATTCGTATGACGAAGCTGCCTACGACAAAGGTAAACGCGATTATCAGGTCGTAGGTTTGATCGATGTCATCTTGCATTTCTGATTAGCCATAACCGTTGACGACGGGCACGGCATTTTCAATGCATGCAGATACGTTCAGGCCAATCTCTGGCCACCAGACATCCATGTTTCATGAAGCGCCTCTGTCTCTTCATCCGCAGGAAACATGCATTCGATGCGAAGCTCCTGAGCGGCAACACTTTGTGGCGCCCCCACACTGGTCACCATGGAAAAATAGCTCAGGATCTTGCCGTGCTTTTTAAAGCTCATCGGGATCATCGGTAGATTCGGTGCAGATCCGACTGATCCTCGTAATCGCCACGACGCATCAACGCCGGGGTAAGCAAATAGTTCATCGAGCAAGCTGCTGCTTCGTTCGTCCAGGACACGCCCTATCGTTTCGCGATAGACACGCTGGATAAGGCTTCGAGCAACCGTTTCCCAATCCACGACGAATGGCCGCATACCATCGGGATCGAAAAGGAGATGCAGCATATTCCGTGGTTCCTTACGCGCCGCGATGTCGATAAACGACCCAAAAAAGCGGGGAGACGATGCGTTGGTGGTCAACACATTCCAATAGCGATCCATCACGATGGCGGGAAATGGATTGTGCTGGCGAAGCATGCGATCAAGGGCTCGCGTAATGCTCTGCATCTCTTTGGCATTCCAAGGAACCTCCGAGTAGACCGGTGCGTAGCCTGCTGCCAGGAAGACTGCGTTTCGTTCGCGCAAGGGAACATCCAGCGACTGGACGATGCTCGTCAATGCCTGGCGACTTGGCACACTGCGACCGCTTTCGATAAAGCTCAGGTGTCGCTGTGAAATGCCGGCTTCGAGCGCCAGCCCCAACTGGCTGGCGCCACGTACTTCTCGCCAATGTCGCAGCAATACGCCCAAATCATTGGACGGATGTGTGTGATCCGAAGGAACGGTACCCATTTGACTCTCCTGAGCAGGTCCAGTGCGCCATATTCGCTATGGTTGCCCCACCCGTGACATGTACCCACCATTCTGCGGCTTGGCGGCTTCAAGAGGTTATTTGTCAGGGCATAACGATCAAGCTCCTGGTGCATGCCAACGGTATGCCTGGAATGCTGCCTCCAGCGGGGGATGGGTGACATTGCCTGTGTAGTTGGTGATGGTAGATGCCGCGACGATGGCGACCACTTCCAGAAGATGATGCTCATCGAAACCGGCATTGAGGAATGCCAATGCATCGTGATCGTCGAGATGCCCGCGGTTCTCGATAAGTGTCCGTGCCAATGTGGAGAGGGCGCAGTTCTTCGCCCCTTGAGGAGTTCGGTACTCGCGAATGGCATCGACATCTGCCACGTCAACGCCTTCTTTCACGGCTAAGAAGGAATGGAATGCCACAGCCCAGGGGCACGCATTGGTTACGGCATTGGTAAGCAGGACGATTTGAATCTGCTCTTCGGAAAAGCTGCCGCCATGAACGTTGCCAAAAAGTCCAACCAGGCTGTTGATCAGGACGGGAGAGGTTGCCATGGCACCCGCAATATTTGGGATGATGCCAAACGCGTTCTGTAGTGCTTCAAGAGAGGCTTTGGACTGGGCCGGTGCGGATTCGATCGTACGGATAGGGAAGGCTTGCATGGAGGTTCCTCGCTAAATACGCGCATCGAAATCGATGGCGGTAGAGGCACCTTATAGGCGTGCGTGCAACGAGCCAATTACCTGAAAGGTAATCAACCTGCTCCCTGGGAAGGCCATAAGTCTAAGAGAATCCATGCGCGCTTCATAACGCGTGGAATGCTCCGCTTCCGTCGCCTTTCCGCTCGTCGGAGTTCGCCAATATCACCCTGTTGCGACCAGCCTGCTTGGCTTGATAGAGCGCTTGATCCGCGAGCAGGTGAGTATCGTTCGCGTTGGCACCTAGCTGGTACTCCGCGATACCACAGCTGAAGGTTGTGGTGAAAGTGAGATCACGGCTGGCGCGCTGGCGCACCAAGGAGAACGCCTCGCGTAACTCGTTCAGCAATTGAATGGCTTGTTTTGCGTCGGTATCCGGCAGGATCACCACAAACTCTTCGCCGCCGATGCGGCCAACGATATCGGTTCGCCGCAGGCGTCGCTTGAGCAGCTCAGCAAGATTTTTCAATACGCTGTCGCCGATCAAATGACCATAGGTGTCGTTGACGTTTTTGAAGTGATCCAGATCGAGCACGGCTAAACAGAAGACACCCTGCTGTCGTGCGGCTCTCGCCGTTTCCGTGGTCAGGCGGTCTTTGGTTGCGGCGTGGTTGAGAAGGCCGGTAAGGCTGTCCTGTTCGATATGGGAACGCAGTACGCGGTAGCGCCGCAGGCGAGTAGAGACGGCGGAAATCAGATGTTCCGGTGTGATGGGTTTGGTGAGAAAGTCGTCCGCCCCCAGCTGCATGGCGATCAATCGGCGGTCGGTATCGGTCTCCGTCGACAGGTACACAATCGGTACCAGCACGTAGTTTTCCAATTGACGGATCACGGCGGCGAGTTCCGCGCCGGTGCATCCGGGCATATACATATCCATCAGCACAAGGTCCGGTTTGAAATCATCCAAGTGCGCGAGGATGGTCATGGGGTCCGTCACGATGTCGGTGCTGATGCCAACCGACTGCAGCGTGACAGCGTTGTGACTGGCCAGCGGACTGTTGTCGTCGACAATCAATACGCGATAAGGCTCCGGCGGCAAGTCCGTGACTAGACTGTCGAGCCTGGATATCAGTTCGCCAACATCTACCGGTTTCACCAGATAGGCTGCGCCTCCCGCGCGAGCAGCGGCGAGTCTTGCTGTGAGATCGTTGCGAGAGGAGAAGAAGATAACGGGCGTACGGAGTTGCTTGGCTACCGCAAGCTGGATGATGGCCTCGGGTCCGGCGAGATCGCCTTGCGGAAACACAATATCCATCAGCACAGCGGCCAATGTTGGATCGACTGGTGTTTCTAGCAGTTGTTTTGGCGTCTCGAAGCTTTTGACGATGTAGCCGAAATGGCCAAGCTGCAGCATGAGGTCGGTCGCCAGTGATGCGTCATCCTCCACCAGATAGATGAGCTTTCTTTCCGTTTCCGGCAGGTTGCTCGCAGGCAGCGCAGGAGCGGGAGCAGGCACGATAGGGTTGTGTGCTTCCCGGCCCAGCGTTTTGATTAATCGTGCAGCGGTATCGCTTTCCTTGGGAGTGAGTGGCCGCCCATCACACAGCGCGCTATCCACAAGCGTTTCGAGCTGTCGCGCAGCAACGGAGAGGGCAGGGTAGCCAAACGTGGCTCCGGATCCGGCCAGGCTATGCGCGAGGTGACGTAGATTCGGCAGCTCGACCATGTTGTCGCACTGACGAAATGCGTCTTCCATCTGGGCGAGTTTGGCAGGTAGCTGTTGCGCGTAATTCTCCCGAAGCAGACGCAGTTGTTCCGCAATATCCGGGGAGTCTTTCATGGCGATGTCTCAACCATGATGTCTGTTCCAGATATCACGCACCGTGCTGGACAGCGTCATGGGATCGAAAGGCTTGGCAATCACGTCAATCGCCCCCTGTTGACGGTAGCGCGCCACTTCGTTTGCCTGCACCTTTGCAGTCATGAACACGATCGGGGTTTCTTGCAGGTCGGGTAATTCGCGCAACGCGCTGAGCGTGGACGGGCCGTCCATACCAGGCATCATCACATCCAGCAAAATCAGGTCGGGGTTGAAAACCTGCACGGCGTCGAGTGCCGCCTTCCCCGAGTCACAGATGCAAACGTTGAAACCTCCCACAGCCTCAAGTGCAAGGCGAGCCACGGCCCGGATGTCGGGCTCATCCTCTACGTATAGGATACGTTCCAGGGATTTGACGACCACGTCTTGTCTCCCTCTCTAGATCTTGTGGGTAAGGGACTGGATGGCATCCAGCAATTCGGGATTCGTTACATGCGATTTCACCATGGCCGCGGCGACACGACCGGATTCGGCAACGGACAACTCACTCGCAGAGAAAACCAATACGGGCGGTCGGGGCACCAGTTGCTCAATGAAGGGAATCAAATCCCAACCTGAGCGGTCGGGCAGTGTGAGGTCTAGCACCACCAGATCGTACTGAGCGGTCGACAGCAGCACGGTCGCTTCCTGGAAGGTGGCTGCGCTGTTGAAATCGGCGATATCGGCGCACAGCGAAGCGACAATCTGGCGCAAGTCTGGATCGTCTTCGACATGCAGCACGCGGCTCTTTCCATCCGCGTTGCTGGCGATGCCGCTGCGAACCGCATTGAGCAAGCGCCCCTGGTCGATCGGCTTGGAAATCCAATCGATGACGCCAAGGCCATCACCTTCGTTGACGCGGGGGAAGTTGCGCAGGTGTCCGGAAACAACCACGACACAAAGATCCTTGAGCGTTGGGCTATCCCGCATCTCGTGCAGAAAAGCCCTGCCGTCGAGGCCGGGCATCTGCACATCCAGCGTCATTGCAGAAAAACTTTCTTCAGCCAGCAATCGACGAACCATGGCGCCGTCATAGGCGGGTACCACCTCATAACCGGCTTGCTCAAGCATCATGCAGAGCAAGGTGGAGACGTCGCGATCGTCTTCGCAGACGAGAATTCGTTGACGGTGTGGCGCCGCCTTCAAAACTTCGGGAGCGGCGGTTGGATGGGTCTCGGTCCACTCGGGCAAATCAAAGTGGAACGTAGTGCCGTCTCCCTCCTTGGTATCGAACCCGATACTGCCGCCCATGGCTTCCATGATGGCCTTGGAAATAGACAAGCCGAGACCTGTTCCACCCTTCGGGCGTGTATCCGAGGAATCCGCCTGAGAGAACTTCTCGAATACCTTGTGCCGGAACGATTCAGGGATGCCTGGCCCCTTGTCGCTCACTGATACGCGAATCAGATCTCCGCGGCGAGTGATCTCAAGGTCCACGCTGGCGCCTTGCGGAGAGAACTTGGCAGCATTGCCCATCAGGTTGGTCATGACCTGCATCAGGCGATCCGCATCGACGCGTACCCACACACCAGGCAGGGATGCAGTCAGCTTGAACGTTACGCCAAGCTGCACTGCATACGCACGATTGACAGCGATGGCCTGCTCGATCAGCGGCTGCAGCTCATGCGGCCTCAAGTCGAATTGCATATGTCCCGCTTCGATCTTCTCAATGTCGAGAATGTCGTTGATCAATCGCACCAACCGCTCGCTATTCTTGCTCGCCAGATCGACCAATGCTCTGGTTTGATCGGAAAGTGCGCCGCCTACACCTCCTGCGAGCAGGCCGAGCGATCCCATGATGGATGTGAGCGGTGTTCGCAGCTCATGGCTTACGGTGGAAATAAATTCGTTCTTCATGCGTTCGACTTGCTTGCGTTCGCTGATGTCCTCGAGCGTGCCGACGTAGCCGAGCAGCTGTTCACCGTTGCGCATGGCGGCGGCTTTGCAGCTTATCCATGTGGTCGAACCGTCATGGCGAAGGAGGTGGCAATCGACGGTAAAGTTGCTGTTCTTCTTCACCATGTCGTTCCACGCGTCGAGCACACGTGCCTGATCGCCCGGATGAATCCCGAAATTCCACGACTTGCCGCGCATATCCTCATCGGAATAGCCGGTGATCTCCTGATACATTTGATTGACGCGCAGGCATAACCCATTTGGGTCGGTCACAAAGGTGCCCAACGGAGAAGCTTCGTTCATGGCCGAAAAGCGCGCTGTACTCTCGATCAGATTGGCTTCGACGCGCCGTCGTTCGTTGATCTCTTCGGCAAGCCCGCGGGCATGGCGGCGCTGCTTGCCGAGCACCAGACCGATGGCGGCGAGCCCGGAAAGCGCAACAAACGATAGCGACCCGAATGCTTGCTGCAGCGACTGTCGGGAAGCCGTGGCCAGCGCAGAGACCGGGCGAATGACTTCGAGTACGCCACGCACGTCGCCCACCTTCCAATCTTTCTTTGGGCTGTCTGGACGGGAGTTGTGGCAGTCGATGCATTGCGGCAGCATGCGATCCGCCACGGCGTACCGAAACACGTATTGACCCTGATACGTCTCAAAGCGGCCGAGTGGTTGATCTGGGTTCTTCTGCAGTGAGGCGAGTGCCTCACGTTCGAAGTCGTCGTGAGGGCCACCATCCTTGCGCCAAGGAAAGGGGTAAGCGCTGTAGAGGCGCACTTTCAAACCCGAGCCGCTGGCACCGAGTTGCTGACCGAGCTCGATGGTGAATGTCGCCGGCAAGGGAATGGCGGCGTCTTTCTTGCGATAGTCGGGGGTTACTTCGATGCCGTGCGTTCGCACTCGCTCCACGACGTTTGACGTGTAGAGCGCGCGCATTTCCGACATCGTCCTGCTCTGAAGCTGCGCCCCTTGCTGGGCGAGGGTTGCAACCAGCCGATCCTGAAGATGGCTCATGTACCAGAAGGCCACCCCGGTTGCGGTGACCACAAGCACCATGAGTACCAGCACGATGTGCTCAAATATGAATCGCGTGATGGCACTGCTTTTAGCGGACAGATAGCGCGTTACTGCGTCCAATTTACCCCCCTCGTTGGAAGGAAAACCGTCAGCCCCACATGCTGGTCTGCAATGAATTATTTCGACTGGGAAAAACCAAGAACTAAAGCATCGCCGGCGAACGTGTCGCCGCCTCGTGCAATGTTGACCCCTTCGCGATAGCGCCCCCTGAGCGCCCCCTTTCAATGCGTTTTTTTCACATAAGTTCAGTGTAGTTCGTGTGAAGAATGTTCACGCGGCGCGGTAGTGGATTCGATTATCTCATTGGAAAATAGGTGGATATATGGCGGTTATTGTCACGGCAGGTAATGCGTGTCGGTATTTTTTCTCGTCATCCCGTTGGCGAAGGCCGGGATCCAGTGTCTTTGCTGTATCGAAGTCGCTGGATCCCGGCCTTCGCCGGGATGACGAGCAAAAGAGGCGTCGCTGTATATGGCTGGCTTGAGAAGTCGAAGAAATTTCTGTGTACATGGAAGCGCATCAACATGATCTGTTGATCTTCATCGCGATACATCACGCGCATTCGCACTTATACTGATTGCTGATTATTCCAAGCGAGGGTCAAGGGCGTGACTAAGCAGGTATTGGTCGTATTGGATAGTCCACCCAAGAAGCATGACATCTGGGCGGAAGATGTTTTTCGTCAGGCGCAGTTTGTGCCAGTCAACAATCAAGCCATATCGGATGTCATGGCGGAGGACGAAGCATCGCGCAAAGCCTTGCTTGAGCATTCCAATCATCCCGTGCGGAACGCGGAGGCGCTGGCGCCGTATTATCGCCGCGCACTGGAAAAGCTCTACGGCGATGTCCCACGCCTGGGCCTGTATGGCTCCGCATGGTTGGTTTACGCGCCTTCCATCGACGCCTGTGTAATTGACTGGTCGGAAGTGGAGAGATTGGCTGTAGAGCCCGATGTGCCTCAGGCCGATGGCGAATACTTTCGCGAACAAAGCCGGCAATTCATCCATCAGCGCACCCAGCAATACCTCAAGCCCGAACGCTTGCACGAACTGGATGCCGCCACGCGATCAAGTGACCGCGCGCAGAGTGCGCTGGATTTTCTGCGTGGCTTGGGGTTGGCCTGATGTGATGGTGTTGCATACAAGCCGCTGAGACGGCTTGTATGCAATGGTACGGATGCAAATCAGGCTGGCATGCCAGTAAATTGCTGGCCGAAGTTGCTCGTGTTCTGGATGAACTGCACCGTCTGATCCACCGCCTTGCCTACACCGATCAACGTGCGCAAAGGTTCGGTAACGCCATCCAGCGCGGGTATCAGATCCGCTGCGTTGACCACCAGGTTCGCCGTATCCAGGCCAATGGTCAGCCCGCCCTTGTGATTGCTGATGTCGCTGATCAGGGCTGTTCCGGATTGATAGATGCCGTACGCCGGCCCTACTACCGGAATGGAATCCAGGCCTGCATTTGCTACAGCACTGGCTGCTTTCTGTTCCATGAAGTTCTTCACGGAAGGCGGCAGGGCATCCTCGAATTGCGAGATGAGTGCGCCCACGGCATCTACGCCTTGCTGACCAAAGGGCAAGTCGTAGGGGCCGATGGTTTGGGTGTAGAAGCCCAGATCGATGTGCCACGGCCCCAATTGATAATGCTTTCCTTCGGTAATCAATTTACCGATGGCACTGCCAAGGTCGTCCAGCGCATCGCCGATATGGCCTCCGGCCATCTTTTCCAGCGCATCAAAAACTTCACCCATCGATCCGGACTGCACCAGATCCTGATTGAGATCGTGATTGTCGAAGAATTTGCCTACTGAGCCGGGCAGCTTGGTCAGCACGTTATCCATGAAGTCGACCGCAAGGCCTGGTGCCTCATTGCAAACCTTTTCGCCGACATTGGCCACGGCCTGGATGAAAGTCAGCGGATTGCCACTGCCAAACGCCTTGATGGCATCCCCCAGCGCTTTCGCAATGTCGGGATTGGCGATGGCTTCCAAGCTGCCGCTGATCAGGTCGCTGAGTTCGGGGCTGAGTTTGAATTTGTCGACAATGTTGCTGATGATTTTGTCCCGCGCATCGGACGGCAATGCTTGGGCTAATTTGCCAAAGGCCTGGATGGTTGCACCAATGTCGGTGCCCTTCGCAATGTCGTCAGCGAGATCAACGGCGTCGGCCAGCGCGGGGCCAAGCTGCGCAATGTCGTCAGCCGTGGTAACGCCCAAGGGTTTCAGCCGATTCATTACGGCTGGATCTTTGGCCAATACGGCGGCTACCTGCGACATCACTGGCTGGTTGTTGGCAATGCCTTGGATGCCATCCTTGAAATCGCCATTGAGCAGCTGGCCGAGTGAATGTTGCAGATCCGGATTGCTTACCAGCGTCGTCACCAGTGACTTGTCGGTAAGCATGGTTTTCAGCAGTTGCGTATCGGGATTGTCCGGCAACTTGCTTGCGGCGTAGTTGACCGCTTTGGCGACGAGGTCTGGGGCGCTCTGTGTGGCGGCGCCAAGCGATTTCAGGGCGGCCATGTAGTCGCCGTGGCTGGCGTTGGTCACCGCATCGATAAAGTCTGGTAATGCAGTTCCCGCTTCTTGCAAATCTGTTTGGGTCAAGCCGATCGAACCGAGCTCCTTGACCATCGCCGGTGGCATATGCGCGACAAGCTGGTCGCCCACTTTTTTCACCAGATCAGGTGCAGCGCCGGCGGCATCGCCGAAATCCTTGATCGCGTCTGACCAGTTGTTGTTGGAAAGCGCCACTGCAGCATCGAGCAGATGTGGTGCCGCATCGCCGGCCTGTACCAAATCGTCGGGCTTCAAGCCCAATTTGCTCAACGCGTTGGAAACGGTGGGATCTTGACTGACGTCCTTCAACACGGCATCGCGTATACCGTCGTCGTGCAGCAGCACGCTTGCACCCTGCAACGTGTTGCCATCGATGAGATTGTCGATGCCCTGGTGCAGCGTTTGATCACTGGCCAACTGCGAAGCGACCTGTGGATCAGTCAACAGTGTCTTGAGCAGTGACAACTTGGTCGGCAGTTGATTGCCCAGTGCCTGGATCGCCGTCTGCGCCAGCTCGGGTGCGGTTTCGCCAGCTGTCATGAGCGAATCGATGGCACCGTGCCAATTGCCGCTTGCAATTGCCGTGGCGGCGTCGACCAGATCGGGCAATGCTTGCGCGAACTGGCCCACCTGATCCTTGCTGATATGGAGCTTGCTCAACTGGTTTTGGATCGACGTCGGCAGCTTGGCGTAGATTGCCGTGGCGACTTTGTTCAACACAGCGGGCGCTGCGTCACCAGCGGCCTTGAGTTCGTTGAGCGCGGTCTTGTAGTCCCCGCCGGAAGCCAAGGCGACCATCGCATTGAGCATGTGCGGTGCGGCGGTTCCGGCTTGTTGCAGATCGCCCGGCGAAAGGCCGACTTTACTCAGCGCACTGATGACTTGCTGGTTTTTGCTCGCTACGGCCAATGCAGCGTCGCGTGCACCACCGTCGTTGAGGATGCTGCTCAGGCTATCGAGCGCCTTGTTTGGATCGTTGAGCATCTGCGCGACGGCCGACTGCAAGGTCTTGTCGGTGGCGAGTTGCTTGGAGAAGGTTGAGTCGGTCAGCAAGTCCTGCGCCAGACCGGCTGGCAACTGCTTGCCCAACGCGTTGATCGTCTTTTGCGCAAGGTCCGGTGCTTGGGCTGCCGCATCACCGAGTTGAGTAACCGCATCGCCGTATTTACCCGCGGCGAGCGACTGGGCTGCATTGATCAGATCCGGCAATGCGGCGCCAGCGTTCTTTAGATCATCCGTGGTGATGCTGAGTTTGCTCAGCTTGCTGAGCATGTCCGACGGTATGTACTGGACTAGCTTGGCACTGATTTTTTTCGATATGTCGGGTGCGACGCTGGCAGCCTGACTGAAATCGTCGATCGCGTCTTTCCAGTTGTTGTTGGAAAGCGCGACCGCTGCATCAAGCAGATGCGGTGCTGCGGCGCCGGCTTGCACCAAGTCGTCAGGGTTCAGCCCCAATTTGCTCAGTGCGTTGGAGATGGTGGGGTCCTGGCTGACGTCCTTCAGCACGGCATCGCGGATGCCGTCGTCGTGTAACAGCACGCTCGCGCCATTCAACGTGTCGCCATTGATCAGATCGTCGATACCCTGCTGCAGGGTTTTGTCACTGGCAAGCTGCGAAGCGACATTTGGATCGCTTAGCAGCGTCTTGAGCAGCGCCGGCTTGGCCGGCATCTCTTTGCCTAGTGCCACGATTGCACTCTGCGTTAGCCCGGGTGCGGCTTGACCGGCCGCCATGAGCGAATCGATCGCATCGTGCCAATTGCCATTGGCCATGGCCGAGGCGGCGTCGACCAGATCAGGTAGCGCCTGGGCGAACTGGTCCATCTGATCGGCATTGATGTTGAGCTCGCCCAGCTGCTTTTGAATGGACTGCGGCAGTTTCGCGTAAATCGCTTTGGAGACCTGCGCCAACACATCGGGTGCTACGCCGCCGGCGGCCTTGAGTTCGTTCAACGCGGTCTGGTAACCGGCACCATTGGGCGCCAACGCGGTTATGGCGTTGAGAAGATGCGGTGCAGCGGCGCCGGCTTGTTGCAGATCTTTCGGCGAAAGGCCGACCTTATTCAGCGCACTGATGACCTGTTGGTTTTTGCTGGCTACGGCCAATGCAGCGTCGCGCGCGCCATTGTCGCTGAGCATGCTGCTCAAGCTGTCAAGCGCCTTGTCCGGGTTCGTCAGCAGTTGTGCGACGGCCGACTGCAAAGTTTTGTCGCTGACGAGTTGTTTGGAGAAGTTTGCATCGGTCAGCAAATCGTGCGCCAAGCCGGTCGGCAATTGTTTGCCTATGGCGTTGACTATCTTCTGCGCCAGTTCGGGTGACTTGCTAGTGAGCGATTGGACAGCGCCGGAAAAATCGCCATTGCTCAACTTGTTCAGCGCGTCACTTCCGCTGCTTTGCAGTTGAGCGACGACGTCCGGATCGGAAAGAATCGCCTTGATGGGAGCGGGTAATTGGCTGTCCTGTGATACCAAATGCGCGTAGGCGTTTGTTACAAGCTCGCCGCTTGCTTTGGTTCCAGCGCTTTGCAGATCGCCTAGGGCCTTGTCGTATTGGTTCGCCGCTGCAGCCTGAGCAGCGTCGAGCAGTATGGGTCTTGTTGCATCAGAAGCTCTCGCTACTTGGTCCGAAGTGAGACCCAGCTTGGCAAGGCCGCTCTTCAGCGTGGGATTGCCGTCAATTTGCGCGATCTCATACTCGGACTGCAATGCAGGCGTGCCGTGGCTGTGGATGGCATTCTTGATTTCATCCTGGTCGAACGCCGGCTCAAGGGTGAGCAACTGCGTGATCGGCAGTTTTGTCACCAGCTGATTGGCCACATTCCGTCGATCCGTTGCCGACATCGTGCTGACGTCGCTCTTGAACGTCTGTACATCCTGCGGCGTCATGTTCTGCACTGCCGCCGTCGCCTGCGCCGGTGTTTCCTGCGTCAGCTGTGTCGGTGTTGGCACAGGCTGGGGTGGAGCGCTGCGTACCGGGCTACCACCATCGGGGCCGATTAACATGGCAATTCCCTTTCGACGACGCCTTTCGGCATATCGCGAATCTTCGCCACCTTGCTGCCTGTCGGCTAGCTGGGAGTGTCCCTAGGATGGTCGAGGCGGCTTAGCGCCTCGACCAAGTGGCTTGCATGGCCGTTTGAAACTCTTGCGTTGAGTTGTCTTTGCGTTTGTGCAGCCATTTTACGATTGAGGAATGAGGCTAACTATTTTTTGCCGTGTACGAGGTGCACCAGCCCTTCGAGCTGACTGCTTTGCCTGGATACAGTTGGCAAGGTCCATAACCGGTCGCGGCACCTGCATAAAACTGACAATTCGCGCAGGCATTGCCGCTTTTGTGCATGGCATTGCTGCTTTGGCTGGCATCTTCCACATAGTTCATCGCCTTCGCCGTCGGATCGCTAAGCGTGACGTACGGCAAGCTAAAGGCTTCAGCAAATCGCGGCACGCTGCTTATAACAAATGCCGCTGCGGTTGTGCTTGCGGCGGCTTTAAGAAAGTGACGACGTGAAAAATTCTTGTGATCTGCATCAAGCATGGAGTTTCTCCGTCTCGTTGGGATGATTGCATCGAAATTTTTTCACACGGTTCACACGATTGAGAACCACATAATCGGCTTTTATGTTTCACACACACGCCGGGAAGGGGTTCTCGCATGCCCGGCGTCAAAACGATGCATAGGCTTCTGGATGTCGCATGCGCGACATCTTGTGTTTGTTTGCGCGTCCTACAAACTCATTGGGGGGAAGTATGCTCGGCTATTGCAATGTGTTTTTTAAACAAGTTCGAAGTCATCACGCGGTCACAATTGCATTTATTCTTTGTGCAATCGTTTTCGTCATTTTGTTTCCGATTAAGGCATCCGCTGTACCAGCTTTTGCGCGACAAACGCACCAGGCATGTGCGGCCTGCCACATTGGCGGTTTTGGTCCGCAACTGACGCCATATGGTCGCCAATTCAAGTTGATGGGCTACACGCTCAAGGCGGGAAGCGATACCAAAGTTCCACTTGCGTTGATGGTGATTGAGTCATACACGCATACGGCGAAAGCACAAACGTCGCCGCCTGCAAACGGTTTCGATACCAACAACAACACGCAGTTGCAACAAGCCTCGGTGTTTCTTGCGGGGCGTATCACGGATCATCTGGGGGTGCTCGCGCAAGCCACTTACCAGGAAAGCAGCGGTTTGTTTGGGTGGGACAATAGCGATCTTCGTTATGCACGCACCTTGACTACGAGTAGTCATTCGGCAATCTGGGGTGTGTCGCTGAACAACAATCCCAGCCTTTCCGATGTCTTCAATACGAGTCCGGCGTGGCAATTTCCCTATACGTCGTCGAACATCACGCCGGCTGCGCCCGCGGTGCCCATCTTGATGGGCGCGCTTGCCCAGCAGGCTGTAGGCCTGGACGCGTACACGCAAATCGATGGCGCGCTTTATGTGGAAGGGGGCGTTTATCGAACCCTGTCGCCGGCATTCCTGCACGACGTCAACGCAAGTTATGGAGGGCGTGTGGCAGGCGTAGCGCCCTATGCGCGCATTGCATACACGTGGAATCTCGAAAACGGCAATATCGAACTAGGTGGCTTGAGTTTCGATGCGCGGCGTGGATTGACCGGAACCAATGTGGCCGGCCAGACCGTTGCGGTAGCGGGTCCAACGGATAGCTTTCACGACCTTGGGGTCGATGCCAGCTATCAGCTTCTCAACGGCAGCGATCACATCATCACGGCAAGCGCGTTGTATCTGCATGAGCGCGAACGACTCGACGCGACCTATGCATCGGGTGGATCGTCCAACCTCCATGACACCCTTCACGCGGTGAATATCGACGCCAGCTATTGGTACAAGAACACTTGGGGCGCCACATTGGGGGTGTCTTCCAGCGACGGCAGTAACGACGTCATTCGCTACGGCAACAATGGCAGTCCCAATACCGATAGCAGAATGGTCGAACTGGATTGGAACCCCTTCGGCAAGGCCGATTCGTGGGAAGCACCTTTTGCCAATCTGCGACTTGGCTTGCAGTACACCTGGTATACGAAGTTTGCGGGGCTCGTGCACAACATCGATGGGGCAGGGCGTAACGCTGCCGACAACGATACCCTTTACTTATATATGTGGGTGGCCATATAGGTCATTTACGCTAAGCACGTAGCCTGAAATATCCCAGAAGGAAGAAAGCCGCGAACTCGATGAGTTCGCGGCCCCAGGTTTCCCACCATCAGATGGCGATGATCAAGGGTTATGGATTTCGGTAGAGGCGTGCCCGACCTGCAGGTTATGCCAGAACGTTCCGCCATCCTTCAACGGCGGAGTCGCAGCGCCGAAGTCGAAGTTGTTGATGGCATCCTTGGCTGGGCTCGTGTGGTCGGCACGCTGTGGCAGATAGTCCCACCCGACCAGCGGCTGGGTACCGCCTTGGCGCCATGTCGGATCGGGATGGTGATCCAGCAGCTTGTTGGGAGCGTGGTAGTACACCAGCGGATGCACGCCCCAGCTGAGGTAACCGTAGCTGCCCGTCCAGGTTGGCGGCGCGTCATTGACAGACCAGCTTCCGTGCACGGAGTAGTTGATGCGCTTGATGCGCGCGCCGACATTGCAGCTCTCAAGCCATACGATGATCCCCTCCCACTCATAGCGATGGCCGCCAATCCCTGAGGGCGGCATATCCTTGGGCATGAACCATGAATACATGATCGCGCACTCGCCGTAATAGCTGGCGTAGCGGGAATAGATCTGACCAACGCTGCTAGTGCAGCTGCCATTTGACGATCCGCGCGGGTACAGGCCGCCGCTGACATTGCCGTTTGCGTCGACTGCCGGATAAGGGTCGCAACCCATGTCGCCAATGGCCAGCCTTGGCTGATAGTACTTCTCGAGAGCCGAGGCACCGGTGTAGATCGGTTGCACTTGATCGTGGTTGATCACGTTGTATGCCAGCGCTGCGCTGCTTGCGAACAGGCTCCCCATGGCAACCAGGGACAAAAAGATCTTGTTCGAATCCATTTCTGACTCACTCCGCCACGGCTTGTCTCATCGCAAAAAAAATAGCCGCCAATGGTGGCAAGAAAATGATGGCTGTATGACGGCTGGTCTGGCCTGTCACGACAGGATCAGTTACGGGCGATGTAAGTCCGAGTTCAAAACATCATCATTTTGGTGAGAATCCGCCTATCGTTTCGGGCCACGCATTGTTACTGCGATGCTGGCGTTGATCAGCCTCGCGTATTGCACATAGGGATGTCGATCGTCAGGCAATTGCCGCCGGTTCGTAGTACTCGGCTACAAGACCGTCGGCATGACGGACGGTTGCATGCCGACCACCCGCCGCTTGTTGGGGTTCGTGTAGAACCGTGGCCCCTTGCGTACGAATCCAATCGAGTGTTGTGTCCAAGGAGTCGACGATGAGCACGGCCCAGATGGAACGAAATGGCGCCAGCGCTTCGTGCGTTCCGGCAAGAAGCATGAAGGCACCCACCACCGCTACTTCTATACCGAGATCGGCGAACGTAATACGCCTCTCGCACTTCATTTCTTGCAACCTCTCGTAGAAAGCCACGCTCGATTCGAGCAGGGACGGATCCACATAGATGCGGAAAGCGTGATGCTTAAGGCTCATGGGCTTTCATCCTTGGTGATTCATGACGACGCATTCGAGGCTGCCGATACGGCTTGCTTCAGCCATGGCCTTTGGCAGATCCGGCAGCGCATAAGTGCGCGGGTGGATAGCGGTTAGGTCCAGCAATCCGCTGCGGCACAGATCGAAGAGGCGTCGATACGCATCCTTCGGATACATAAAACATCCAAGGATCTCCCAGTTATTCAACATCACGTCGAGATAGGGCAGGGGAAGCGGTGCGGCCATGCTTTCCATCGGTACGAGTCGGCCGCCGTTGACGAGACTGCGCAGCGCGGAAAGGGTCATGTTTGGATCGGTAGCGCCACCCATCATGTTGAATGCCACATCCGCACCGCCGTCGGTCATTTCACGAATGTGCGCGGCGTCTGCTGCAACATCGTCGGTCACGACAAGGGGCGTCACGCGAGAGTTTGTGGCTGCGACGAGAGAACGGAGTTTCGTAGCATCCCTTCCCAAGGCAACCACTTGGCGTGCATCCATGGCCAGGGCGACCATCACCACCGCGCTGCCATAAGCCGCTGTGGCTCCTGAGACGACGAGGGTTTCACCTGCCGTCAGACGGCCAGGTATCAATCCGCCATATGGAACGAGATGGCGCATGGTGACCGCGAGCTGGGATGCGGAAAAACTATCTAGACCATCCACCGGTGTGACCAAACTCGCGGGTACCATCGCGTATTCGGCGAGCGTGCCATCTGACCAGTTGCGCGTACAGCGTTACGACACAGTGACGAACCTTTGGCGCAAATCGCCGAGCGGATTGGATACCTTTCCGATACCGCTTTCAGCATTGCGTTCAAGCGTTCGCATGGCCAGAGTCCGGGGCGCTTTCGTAGTGTGGTTCGGGCGACTTAATTGCCTCAGTCTCTAAGATCAACGTCAAAACGAACGCGTTGACAATCAAAGGGTATGCTGATTGCGGCAATCTTTGAATTCCCTGGTACACAACGAATTCACATCTGGGATTCAATGATGAAGGGTCGTTGGCCGATATACTTGGCCGACTCGGAAACAACAAAGCATCACCACATCTCGGTCGAGGGGCACGGAGCATGGGGAAGGGGCAGTGGGGGAGCGGGTGGCTAACGCATATTGGAGTTTGTGTCAGCTACGCATTGGCATTCGTTGGAATTCACTCGATAACGTCGGCTCCAGCGCACTGGCACCTCTACGCGGGTCTTCAGGTCATCAGCCTGCTCATGGTCCCGTATCGGTATTGGGGCGCTCTGCTCGTTGGTGAAGCCATTCCCAATGCCTACGAGGCATGGCAGTGCCTTAGCGACTTCGGGCCGACCTGGGTTGCGATCCGTATGATTCCGGAGATCATCTTCACGATGCCCATCGTGTGGTGGTGCCGGAGCAAGCTCAACATCTTCCCGACGAAGCATCTGGTCAATATCAAGACCCTTCTGGTGTGCATCCTCTTCGTGTCCGTTGCTCTTAGTGCCTATAGCTACGCGCTGATTTCGACGCTTCACATTACGAGCGGTCCGTTCCGTCTGGGGTCAAAGCTGGCGGGTATTTATCTGGTGGGTAATTACGGGGGCTTGCTCACGCTCGTACCATGGGCTCTGATCATTCGTCTGGACTACCGGAAGGGAAACTTCCAGGAACGCCTGAAGCACATCTTGTCTAACAAGCTGCTTGCCGATGCGCTGGGGATCGCATTGCCGGTCATTGCTTTCATGGCTTGGTTCGCTGCGAAGTCTGACCTGACGCAAGCGACGTTGATCGAGATGGCGATGTTCATTCCGGCTGCATGGCTAACCGTCAAGCATGGCTGGCGTGCAGCAGCGCTGGCCGGCACGATGGTCATTGTCTGCAACGGTCTTCTGCAACCGGATCTTCCCACGACGTCCAACGTAGTCGAGATCACCGCTGCGTTGTGCCTTGCTGTGAGTGGCCTATATGCCCTTGGAGCCAAGGTCACTGCATGGAATCTACGTGACGAGCGAGAGCGCATCGCGGCTGAAGAGATTCAACAAATGGCGAGGCAGCATCTGATGCTCAGCGAGCGTCGGATGAGGCGAGCAGCGGAGCGACTGGAATTTGTCGCGGGCTCATTGCACATCACCAACGGTCAGGTTCTCGAACATATGCGGCGAATTCTGCCCAATATCGAGAGCCATAGCTTCTACAAGCGCGCCGTCCTAGCGCACGAACAGGTCTATAAGTTGGCCGAGAGCCTGCACCCTTCTGCGTGGCGTGATCGTGGTCTTCCCGCGGCATTGAACGAGACGCTTGCCCGCGCATTGGACGAGGCTGGTGTGGCTTATAGCTGCGAGATCGGTGGGCGCGGTTTCATGTTCTTGGAGTCGGGCGTACATAGCGCCATCTACCGGACTGCGTGCGAGGCCATTGTCCACGTTACGTCCAATCTCTCGTGTTCGCGCGTCAAACTGACAGTGCGCGCCGGGGAAACGAATCGACGTCGTTGGGTCGTAATCCGCGTTGAGGGCTATCTCGATGCCAACGAAGTCGCTAACGCGGTCTACTTCGCCGAGTCTCGACGCGACCTCGCTGCGAAGCTAGGCGGTAACCTCATCAGCATTGACGAGATGCGAATTCACGCCCAAGCGTTCGGCGGGGAGCTTCATATGCGGTCGACGCTTGAGCGGACCATGGTGACGGCTCTGTTGCACAGCCATGCTGAAGAAGTGCGGAAGGACAAGGCTTCCGCACCCCTGAGATTGTGGGTGAACTGAGTCAGTTGCCGGTAGAACTCTGTGTCGCCGCCGCAGAGCAACTCACCGGATTGGTGCACGTATTCGTAACAGCAAACTGTGTCGTTCCGTTGGTCTGTGGCGTTACCGTAACCGTCGTCGTGGCGTCGCGGTAGACCGTCTGCGTGGTCGAGGACGTACTCGATGTCTCGGTTTGTACGTTCTGGGCATCAATACCCATTGGCAACACAATGGACGTTCCGGTAGCCGTCGCAACCGCGGCATGCACGGTGCCGTTCAAATCGTTGACCTGGATGTATTTGATGCCATGGAGCATGAATACGTAGACGTGCCAGTCGGGGTTTGCGCTGAGGTCTGCCGCATTCGGCCAAGCCTTACCCAATCCTGTAGTCGGCGTTGGAGTGTGCGCAAAGGCCGAGGACGTCAAGCCGATAGCGACAAAACCAGCGAGCAAAGCCTTGCGAACTCCTTGAATGCGTGACATTGGGCTTCCCCTTGTATTGACCGGCAGACCGCCTGCCGGGTGCTTAGAATTTAGCAGGGCAAATGTATACGCAGATATGAAGGAAGTCCCGTCATTCCTTCAGTTTATTGTGGACGAAGTCGATGAAGTAATTCTTCACGTTTACTGAACATTTGCCGGGCTTCGCGAACGCTCCCATCGCCCTATTCGAACGGGTATTCATGACGTAAGCCACTTAATCGTTGCGCTCGTACCAAGAGGACATCAGCAGATATGTCGCAGGTAAGTTTATGCAGCAGCGAGAAGCCAAAAGCCTCCGTGGGTCGTCGAACAAAGAAGTGGTTGGTGGAAAATTGGCTTTCGCTTGCATCCCTAATCGTGAGCTTTCTGGCCCTTCATATCAGCACGAATGCTGACTGCGTATAGGCTGGGATGCGAATCCTAGCTTTTTAAGGATTTCACTAGTGCCGCAGCTTCGATGAGTGGAATGTTCTAGCGTTTTGCTTGTGGTTGAGAAGTTTTTCATAGGCATGTTTCCATGCAACACTTTGAGCAACTCGGGTTCGAGGGGAAGACTCATGCCGAAATGTCGCTTTGCCTACGCCGCAGCATTCGTGTCGCTTATCTCTTTCATTCTCGCTGCTGCCGCCAATGCAGCCGACACCGTCGCTTCTCAACTGACGTGCTCGGCAACGGGCACGCCGCCCATGGAGACCGTTGAGCCTGTTACGGAGCGGCCAACTTGCAAAGATGGTCAGGTGCTGTCGTTCGATCAAAACGGTGTGATCCGCTACGCCTGCTTCAACCCCCCGCTGCATGCCACGTCCAGCAAATCGAAATGGCCATTGATCGTATATCTGCATGGCTCGATGACCACGCCTGACAGCCTGTATCGAGATGGCCGCTCGCTGTTCGAGTTGAGCCGCGATTACTCGTTGTCGAAGCATGCCGGCACCAAGGGATTCATCCTGCTGGCGCCGGAAGGTCGGCGCGCCAAGGCATGGGCGTCGGATGGCCCGCATACGGGAACGGGTTTTCACTGGGATGAGTGGCAGCGTGACCCGACGAAGAATCTGGATGTGCAAGCAATCGACCACTTCATCGATCAGGTGGTTGCGACGGGCCTTGTCGATGCGAAGCAGATATACGTATTCGGCTGGAGCAACGGCGCGGATATGGCAGTGCTGTACGGAGCATGGCGTTCAGACCGTATCGCGGCGGTGGGTCAGTATGCCGGTACTGATCCATGGCAGCGGACACCGTGCCCAGTGAACATGCCGCAGGGCAGGCAGGTACCGCTCACGTTGCTGCGAAACATGTGCGATGCGCTCGCTACGTGCAGTGAGACCACGAGTTGGAGCAGCACGTTAGAGCAACAGAACTGGCCACTGCGACGCGTCAATCTGACGTTGGACGGCAAGGAGGACGGGCCGAATGCGCAATGCGCGCAAGTTTGCGAGAAACCACGAGGCTTGTACGAGCATATTCGTTGGCCGCAGAAAGCAGTGCTGGCTGATGAGATGCTTGAGTTCTTTAAGCAGCATCCGTTGCCTTGATCGTATTTTTGATGTGTTGGGAATGCCCTAATTTATTTCGGAATCGTCGTCCCGGCGAAGGCCGGGATCCAGTGTCTTTTAGGTACTTAGAAAGTCGCTAGGCCCCGGCCTGCGCCGGGGCGACGATTTATTCGGGGCATGGGCTGGGATGCTAATCCGAGCCTACGTGCTGCCACGTGTTGCTCAATCTGCCGCAGCGAAATGCGTCATTTGATCTGCGCGTGCCTTCACGAAAGACGGGCGGGCCGTGGCGCGCGCGACATAGTCACGACACGCAGGATGTGTGGCCAATCCATCGAACCGATCAACAAGGCGCAGCACATCCGCCATGGCGATGTCGGCGACAGAGAAGGGTCCAGCCAGCCATTGGCGCTCTGCCAGGATCGGCTCCATGTGCCCGAGCCGGGCTTTGAGGAATGCATTCAAATGCTCACGCCCCGGCGTTTCAGTGGTGTCGCCAGAGAACACAAATAGGGACCAGGGCAGGCTCGCCATCTCCACGGAATTGAGCGCTGCAAATAACCATTCCATCACCTCGCTGCGACCGCGCGGATCGGTAGGCATCAGCGCGTTACTGCGACTCCCCAAATGAAGCAGGATCGCGCCACTCTCGAAGATCGAGATGTCTCCATCGGTCAGCCACGGCACTTGGCCGAAGGGTTGGTGCGCGAAATGCTCGGCATCCCGGGTGCGAAATGGCACGCTGTTGACCCGATAGGGCAACCCGGCTTCTTCCAGTGCCCAGCGCACACGAATGTCACGTACATAGCCACGCGGCATCTCGGGAACCCAATCGAAGGTGGTGAGGATCAGATCGGTCATTCCGGATCTCCATTCGTCGTTGCCGACTATGGCAGCTTTCGGGCATGGCAAAAAGAGGGCTAAATGGTTCACGCTGGTCGCTTGTTGCTGGGTAAAACTCCCGGCGACGTGCTTGCGCTGGCGCACTGGGGCAACCAGCACATGCCACGTGCCATAGTCTTGCATCAAAGTACGGTGTAAGCGTCACGCAGACACGATTTCATGGCTCCGCACTATCGAGCCACCCGGAGGAAAAAGTTGTGGTAAGTGATGTGGAGAATACGAGTAGCCTGTTCGAAATTGCTTTTGATCCTCCACCTAGAGGAAGCCGCCGATCTGCGGAATCCGTCTACGCACAGTTGCGTGCTGCAATCCTTGATGGTCGCTTGGTTCCCGGGTCCAAACTCCCGGTGGAACGTCAGTCAGCGGTCTTTTTCGGTGTTTCGAGAAACACCGTTGCTCGGGCCTATGCGAAGCTGGCGATTGAGGGGCTGGTACAGTCTCGGCGTGGGTCGGGAACATATGTGGCGCCAAAGCAAAAGCGTTCCGCGCGCAAGCGCTTGCCGACGCAGCGAACGCCGGACCCACGTTTAAATGCGTTGTGGCAGCGGCCCGAACTTGCCCAGGCACTTAACTTCTGGCACGACAATCCGCGTGCAACGGCGCCAAAGGCATCCGCATTCTTGGATTTCAGGCCCGCGTTGGTGGATCCGCGTTTATTTCCATTCGAGATATTTCGTCGGGTTAGTGCCAAGCAGCAGCGGCGGATGGAATTGAAGCCTCCCGCATTCAAGAGTCCGCAGGGCAACCAGGGGCATTTTCCTCTGAGGGCGGCCGTTGCGACGCACATCGGCATCTCTCGCGCGGTTGTGTGCGAGCCTGACGACGTGCTGGTTACCGCCGGCGCACAGCAGGCATTCGATATGCTTGCCCGTGTATTGGTGACCCCGGGAGTTACGACGGTGGCCATTGAAGATCCAGGCTACCCACCGATGCGCGCTGCATTTCTCGCTGCCGGGGCCAAGATCCTGCCAATACCGGTGGACGAGCAAGGGCTGGTGGTCGATGCACTACCGGTCTCCGTGCAGATCGTCTGCGTATGCCCATCACACCAATTTCCGTTCGGTGTATCCATGTCAGCGCAGCGAAGGGCGGCACTGCTCAACTTTGCGCGCAAGCATGGGTCGGTCATCATCGAGGATGACTACGATGGAGAATTTCGCTACGACGGCACGCCGCTGCAGGCGTTGCGATCTACAGCAACCGCGGATGACGTGTTCTATGTCGGCACTTTCTCCAAATGCATGCTCCCCGCACTGCGCCTGGGATTTGTCGTGGCGCCCCAGTGGGCTATGGCGGCGCTGATTAGGGCGAAGAACTGCCTCGATTGGCATTGCCCGACTTTGACGCAAATGGCGGTTGCGCGTTTCATCGCGGATGGGCATCTGGCACAACATGTGCGCAAGCTTCGTGACGTCTATAGAAAGCGACGAGATCTCATAGAGGAAATACTGCAGTCGGATTTCTCAGGGGAACTGTCGCCAATGCAGTCGCACTACGGCATGCACGTGGCGGCGTTCTCAACGCTGTCCAAGCGCCTGGACCGCGTTACTGCGAGATTGTTGGAGTTGAACGTGCATCTGCATTCGTTCGAGCGCTATTTTTTCGGCGCACCAACGTCGGAAGGCCTTGTCTTCGGTTACGGGGCCGTTGATCTCAAGGGTATAGAGCAAGGCCTGAAGGCGTTACGTCGCGCGCTCTAGTCGCTATGCGCACCCGATGGTGCTCCCGTCGATGACTATGACGGGAGCACCGCCGGCTTGTCCAAATTAGCGGGTGAACGTCATGATCCAATTCGTCTCCCACGTTTTGCCTCCGTCAGCGGAGAACGCTTGTTCGAAGCGGGACGAGTTTGGCGTAATGTTGGAAAAGCCGTTTCGCACCAAGATACTTTGTCCATTGAAAGTATCCGTGCCATAGAAATCCCCGTGTCCGTCCTTGAACTCACCGATCATCCCACCATCCAGCATGCCGACGCTGCTATTTGCCCAGTTCAAATTCCACTGATGGGATTGCGGGTTGTACAGGCGAAGTCCGACGCCTTCGATATGGCCGGAAGGCCCTTCCACTTCGAGTTCAAAGATACTTGCGCGACCGTTCCAAACTTTGCGGACGACGGACATTCCGTCGTACTCGGTCCAGGTGGTTGAGCCGGTCAGTGGATGCACAAGCCGCGACACGTGGGTTTTCCAGGTGCCGAAATTGAAGTCGAAGTCGTGCTGGCCATCCCGTTCCGTTGCCCTCATCTGCCCAGTTGCCGCGAGGAGGATCACTGCTGATAAGACCGAAGCTGTCCACGTTCTTGCACGTTTAGTCATTGGGGCACCTAAGCGTTGAATAAATCGGGCTGCATGGTCATGAATGGATTGACCATGGAATCCATTATTTCAATTACGCCCGGTGTTATCGGCGCCACCTTTCGGGGAAACATGCGGGCCACTTTGACGGGGAATGGCGAAGTGGCCCAAGTCAAATTTCTTCAATTGGCCCATCTTCGGGTCCATGCTTTCCCTAAAGTCTCGCTCTGGGTTGGTTATTCGGAGAGTGCAATGATGTGGAAACTGCTGTTACGTGGAGTCATGGTTGTTGGTGTTCTTGCATGCGCGTCTTTGAATGCAAGCGCACAGCAGCCTCGGGATGGCTCTCATGATTTCGACTTCTGCCGAGGTGCTTGGCATACACATGCAACGCAAGTGCTGGACCCGTTCGATGGCGGGACCCACACGGTAACTATGGACGGTACGAAGACGACGCGACCGGTTTGGAATGGACGCGCTTGGCTTGAGGAAATCGAGGCCGACGGTCCCAATGGACATTGGGAGGGTGCGACGCTCTTCGTTTATAACGCGAAGGCAGGGCAGTGGAGCCAAATGTACGTCGATGGCGATTCGGGAGGGATGGAGGCGCCGACCATCGGCAGCTTCAAGGATGGTCGCGGCGAACTATTCGGCACGACGGTTTATAAAGGCCGCACAGTTCTGGTACGCGGTGTTTGGTCTGACATCACCGCCAACTCCCATCGTTATGAAATTGCCTATTCCCAGGACGGCGGTAAAACATGGGCCACCGCGTTCAAGGCTTATTTGACACGGCTTAAGTGATGGTTTGAGAGCTGAACAGAGTAAGGAGAGCGATTCACCAAGCGCTTAAAAGCGCTTGGTGAATCCGAAGCTCAGCGCATTGTCGTGCAGCCGGCTGCCGAAGAATCCCTGATAGTCCGCGTACAGGCTCCACGAAGCGCCGGCTTGAGCTGTAATGCGCGCACCGGCCGTGCCCATGCCGCGTCCTTGTGCCGTACCGGGCAGGTCGAACACGGTGCCGTCCTGGGCGGTGACCTGTACGATCGGTGTCGCCGTGTTGTGTGTGTTGTAGCGGTAACCCAAGCTGACTTCGGGCACATAGGTCACGCCATGCGCTACGAAACTGTGTTCGATGGCCATGGCTGCATAGGGCTGCAGGGCGTTATATCGGCTGCGCTTGCCGTCGACCGGAAAGCTTGATGCGTCGGGATTGGTGCTGTTCAACGCCTCACTGAAACCGTCCAGCGTTTGCCGCTGATACAGCGCACCTATCTTCGGTGTGAGCTGCCATTGTGCGAGCTGCAACGGCCATGCCGCTTGCACGGCCGCAGACAGCATATTGCCGCCCGGCATTGAAGTTGCAGTGCCTATGCCGGTGGTGCGATTGAAGTGGTAATCGTTGTGCATCGTGTCGATGACTGCCGACACCACCATCGGGCCCGCATTGGCATAGGCGTAGATTCCGCCGTGCACATCGTCGACGCGGCCGTTGCCACCCAGCTTGTCGTGGCCGTTCACTTGGCCCACGCCTGCCTGCAAACCGACATGAACGATATCGCCAACAGCATAGTCCGCACCGCCCAGTAGACCGAAAGTGCTGCTGTTCGATCCGTTGGAACCGTCGAGCGAAATAGTGGAACCGGTGTACTGCGCCCATGCGCCGTTACCACATGAGGTAGTGACATTTTGCATAGAGGGAGCATGGTCAGCACTGCATTGCGTGTCGCGGGACATCAAAGCAACGTCAAGCACCGAGCCCATATCCTGCTGACTGGTGATGTTGACGCTGCGCATCAGGTTGCCGAACAAGCTGCTATCAAGCGGCATCACCGCGCGTGTCGTCAACACCAGATCCGCTTCGGTCGAGCTGTAACTGATCTGCGAGTTGACCGGCCCTGGCACGGTGCCATTGACCGTGCCGAATGTACCGGTTAGTGATCCGGCCTGCACTAGCGAGAACTTGCTGGTGTGGTAAGTGCCCGGTGCGAAGATCAAATCGAGTGTGCCGGCGAGGCTCGCGTTGCCGCTGACTTTCAGCATTGAGGATTGCGCCGGCGTTACGTCGAGTTGCAGCGTGCCGTCGGCGTTCTGTGTGTAGTTGCCCTGGATGGTGAGCGTACCCATCGAGCCGCCGGGCCACACGATGCCGTCGCTAGTGACATCGCCCACGACGGTGCCGTGACCACGCAACGTGCCGCCGCCTTGCACATTCACCGCGCTTTGGATGGATGCATTGGTTGTATTGCTGTCGCCAATTTCCAACGTGCCGGCGCTGACCGTGGTGCCGCCGGTGTATGTGTTGGCGCCATCGAGTACCAAGATGCCCGCGCCGGTCTTGGTCAGATTGCCGCTGCCGCTGATCACGTTGCTGAAAGTGGCATCACTGGCCTGATTGAAAATAAGCGCCGCGTTGTTGGCGATATTGCCTTGCAAACTGTGGGTGTCGCCTTGCAGCGTACCCGCGCTGATCGTGGTGCCGCCGGTATAAGCGTTTGCGCCGGTGAGCGACAACATGCCGGTTCCGGTTTTGATCAAGCTGCCGCTGCCGGTGATCACTCCGTTGTAGGTGCCGTCGGTGGTCTGATTGAATGCCAGCGCCGCGTTGTTGGTGATGTTGCCTTGCAGGCTGTTGGTATCACCTTGCAGCGTGCCGGCGCTGATCGTGGTGCCGCCGGTATACGTATTGGTGCCGCTCAATATCAGCGTGCCGTTGCCGTTCTTGATCAACTGGCCACCGCCGGAAATGGTGCCGCTGAAGTTGCCATTGCTCGTTTGCGCGAACACCAGCGTGGCGTTGTTGGTGATGTTGCCTTGCAGGCTGGTCGTATTGCCTTGCAATGTGCCTGCATTGATCGTGGTGCCATCTGTGTACGCATTCGCACCGGTGAGTGACAACGTACCCGAGCCGATCTTGGTCACGTTACCGCTTCCGCTGACCGCGCCGCTATAAGTGCCGTCGCTCGTTTGGTTGAACACCAGTGCCGCGTTGTCAGTGATATTGCCCTGCAGGCTGGTGGTGTCACCTTGCAACGTGCCAGCGGTGATCATGGTGCCGCCGGTGTAGACGTTCACGCCGGTAAGTGTCAGCGTGCCTGCGCCGGCCTTAGTCACGCTGCCGCTGCCATTGATCACGCTGCTATAGGTGCCATCGCTAGCCTGATTGAACACGAGCGCTGCGTTGTCGGTGATAGTGCCCTGAAGACTGGTCGTGTCGCCTTGCAGCGTACCGGCGTTGATCGTGGTACCGCCGCGGTAGACGTTCGCTCCAGTGAGTGTCAATGTGCCCGAGCCGATCTTGGTCAGACTACCGCTACCGCTGATCACGCCACTGTAGGTGCCATCGCTGGTCTGATTGAATACAAGTGCTGCGTTGTCAGTGATAGCGCCTTGCAGGCTGTTGGTATCACCTTGCAGCGTGCCGGCGTTGATGGTGGTGCCGCCGGTATAACTATTGGTGTTGCTCAATATCAACGTGCCGCTGCCGCTTTTGATCAGCTGGCCGCTACCGGACATCGCACCGCTGAAACTGCCGTTGCTCGTTTGCGCGAACACCAGCGTGGCGTTGTTGGTGATATTGCCCTGCAGACTACTCGTGTCGCCCTGCAAGATGCCGGCGTCAATGATCGTGCCGCCGCGGTACGTGTTGGCGCCGGCAAGCACCAGCGTGCCCGCGCCGCTCTTCAACAAGCCGCCGCTGCCGGTAAGCGACTGCGCCACGGTGAACGTATTGGCCGCATCGTCGATATCGAAGCCGCCACCTGTGTTGCCCCAGATAATCGTGCGCGTTGTCTGATTGAACGTGGTGCCGGTGATTTCCAACGTACCGCCTTCGAAATCCAGCGGATTGCTAATCGCGCCCAGGTTCGCATCCGACGACACCGACAAATAGCCGCCGCTTAGCGTGGTCGTGCCGGTATAAAGATTGGTGCCGGTAAGCACCAGCGTGCCGCCGTCGGTCTTGTTCAAGCCATGGGTGCCGTTCAGCACATTGTCGATGATGGCGGTGTCGATGCTGCTGACGCGAATGACCGGCGCGACGCCGCTTTGTCCAACCAGATCGATGGCATTGCCCACCAGGCGGTAGCTGTCGCTGACGAATTGCATGCCAGTGACACTGACTTGGCCGTTGGTGTCATCCACCGTGACGGTTCCTGTCGTACCACCGAAGATCGCAAAACCGGGCTGAGGCGCCATCGGTCCGACGTACTGGCCGTTGGTATCGGACCAGGTGTTGGACGACACGCTCCACGTACCGCTGCCGCCGCCCATCTGGCCCGGCCCGGCGAGACCGTTCGCGTCCCATTCGTCGAGCGTGAGGTTTTGGGTGTCGATCAGATTGATTTG
This sequence comes from Dyella acidisoli, assembly GCF_030160295.1. Lineage (GTDB taxonomy): Bacteria > Pseudomonadota > Gammaproteobacteria > Xanthomonadales > Rhodanobacteraceae > Dyella_B > Dyella_B acidisoli. The sequence goes on along the minus strand of NZ_BSOB01000046.1, from coordinate 45,870 downwards.
CTTGTCGACAGTGAGAATCTGCAGCGACATGCCGCTGGGCGGCGCAAAACCGCCACCGGTGATGGAGAGCGTGCTGCCCCAGGTGAACAGGTTGTACAAACCCGGCCCCATGCTGCCGAGGTTGTTGACGTTGAGTGTGGAACTGCCGATCGACAGATTGCCGTTCACCACCACGTGATCGCTCTGCCCAGGCGTGGCGAAGTTTGGACCGGGCGCGCCGAAGTCGAAATTCAATTGCGAACCATTGCCGACAGTAAGATCGCCATCAATGGTCAGTGTGCCGATGGTAAGCGTATTGCCCGGCGTGAGTGCGCCGCTGTTGGAAAGGATGGCGCTGCCCTGTATGGTGCCGAAGCCGCCGAGCGTGCCGCCATTGACGCTGACGTCGCCGCCAACTGTCGCCGTGGTATGCGAGCTGTCGCCAACGATCAGTGTGGCGCCGGATGCTACGGTAGTGAGGCCGCTCGATGTGTTGACGCCATCGAGGGTCAGCGTACCTGTGCCGTTCGCGGTCAGCGTGCCGTTACCGGAGATCACGCCGCTGTAGGTGCCGTTGCTGGTTTGATCGAACACCAGCGCAGCGTTGTTGAGTATGTTGCCTTGCAGACTGGTGGTGTCGCCTTGCAGCGTGCCTGCGCTGATCGTCGTGCCACCGGTATAGTTGTTGACGCCACTGAGCGTCAGCGTACCCACACCTGTCTTGGTCAGCATGCCGTTGCCGGTAATGTTGCCTGATATCGTCAGGTTGGCATTCGTTTGCAACGTTCCGCCGGTGCTGTTGATCAGGGCGAAGTTGCGTGCGGTGGTGAAAGTGGCAGTGGTTTCCAGCGTACCGCCACCGAGTGCGACCGCGCCGCTACTGTTGCCGAGGTTGGCGTCGGACGAAACCAAGAGCGTGCCGCCGTTGATGGTTGTGCCGCCGAGATAGGTATTGCTGCCGGAGAACGTCTGCGTACCGCCATTGAGCGTAACGCCGCCGTTGCCGCCGATAACGCCGCTGAAGTTGTCGTTGGCGGCGTTGTTGATCACCAACGTATGCGAGCCCAACGTGACCGCGCCGCTGCCGGAAATGCCTGCGATAGTCGCCGTACTGCCACTGGTACCGCTGATATCGAGCGTGCCGCCATCGGAAATTTCGGCACTTTGCAGATTGCCGTTGTTGCTCAGCGCCACTGTGCCCTGGTTAATGGTGAATCGCCCACTGAACGTGGATAGATCACCGGTAAGCGTGAGCGAGCCGGCACCATCCTTGATCAGCGCGCCCGCTCCGCTGATCGAACCGCCGAAGCTGCCGGTGGTGGCCTGATTGAAATCCACCGACGGCGTTCCAAGGCCGTTGCTTACGAACGTCAGATTGCCATCGAAGGCGCTGCTGCTGCCGGTCAGCTCACCTTGCTGGACGGTCCAGTCGATAGCTGCGTTGCCAGTACCCGTCAGCGTCCAATTGCTATTGCCAATCTTCGTATTGCTGACGAAGCCAACGATCAATCCCGCATTGATGGAGCCGTTGACGGCACCGGCCAGCGTCAGTATGTCGCCGCCGTTGGTGCTGCCGCTGATGCTTTGGATGTTCCCGGTGAAGATGGCGCCCGACAAAATCACCAGCTGGTTACCGCCGCCAGAAAACAGCACCGAGTCCGCCTGCACGGTCCCGTTGCTGCCGCCGGCAATCGTGCCGTCGGTGACGACGGTAATGCCACCCCATCCGCGCACACCGACACCTGGCGTGCCATCTTGCGCACTGGGGATGGGAGAGATCGTGCTGGCGTTGCCGCCAATGATCGTGCCTGCGTTCTCGAGCGACGAACCCGCACCGACGAGATTGACACCGGCGCCACCGCCGCCGTAGCCGCCCGGCAAGTTCCCGCCGTCCTGATAGATGCCGGGATTGCCGCCAAGGCCACCAATGATCGAGCCAGTCGAATTGTTGGTGACAGCTGCTCCGGCGCCAAGCACGAGCAAGCCATCGCCGCCGCCCCCACCGCTGCCGGCATAGCCGCCGTTGCCACCTGCGCCTCCGGCACCACCCAGCATCCTGCCGTTGTTGATAAGGGAGACGCCGCCTGCGCCGGACGCGATGATCGCACCTGCACCGCCACCGCCACCGCCGCCGGGATCGCCGTTGGTGGCATTGCCATTGGAACCCGTGGCGGTTGCATCACCGCCTCTGCCGCCCGCACCGCCAGCAAGCGTGGTTGTAGTTCCCACGATCGGCGACGAATTGCCATCGTTGATATAAACGCCTGCACCGCCGCCGCCACCGCCGCCGCCAACAACACTTGATCCAGACTCAGCTTGACCCGCGCCGCCAGTGCTCCCGGTAACGGAGCTAACGACACCCGCCGATCCGGTTGCACCCACGAGGCCGCCCGCGCCGCCGCTAGAAGTGATGTTGACCGAGCCGACGTTGAAGACACCGTTCGCGCCATTGCCGCCGGTGCCTGCGGTAGCGGTGCTGCCGGGGCTTTCGCTGGTGTTGGGGTTCCAGACGATTGCATCGCCGCCTGTGCCGTTGCCTGAGCCGCCGGTCGGGCTGCGGCCGGGACGTCCGCCAACACCGCCCGCCGCGCCACATCCCGACGGATCGGTGGGCGTGCAGGTCTGGCTCCATGCGGGCGCGCTTGCACATGCCAATGCCAAGGTGGCGATCGCCAACGCGAGCGGATGGCGTCGCGGAGTGCGTGTTGCAGACGTACCGGAAGAGGAACCTCGCGCACGTGCAAGTTCGGAAGTTACTTGCACTGCGGCCAACGACCGATTCCACACGAGTCGATAGACACGGTTCATGCGATTTTTCCCCTGTCATGCGCCGTGTCGCAGGAGCGGGATACGATCGCGGCGTCAAGCGGGCGGCTAAATACCGCCGGTGAAAACCCCTATGCGCGATGTCCTTGCGTGTAAACCTTCATCAGCCTATGCGCACCGCTTGTCATCGTGGGCCATACGCTGACGCTATCCTGACGGATGTCGCGCAGCGCATCAATAACTTCTCGCGCAAAACGCGCTGAATGCGACGTTGACGCGGCCTTTACAGGCTGGGATAGCTCGACTCAAACCACTCTCACGCCGTGGATATTTGCTTGTGCGTTCAACCAGAACGCATCGTTCTCGAAGCGCCGGAAGACATCCGGAGGTAGCACCGTTGCACGCTCAGGCGCGGCCACTTTCTTGCGAATCGTGTGCAAGCCCGGCGTGCCGGCACGTATATCGAACGCGTCCGCGTCGAAATCCACGTGATCGAAATCATGCTGAAACAGTGGCTGCCCGATGAATTCGTAGACGGCCGCCATCGCCTTCGCGGGATCGCTCACCAGCGTTTCGTATTGCAGCAACATCAAGTGTTGTGCGTGCGCGCCGTAGAACGCCTCCTTCAAGGCGTTGTAGGCATACCCAACCATGCCTTCGCCGTTCGCAAGGCCTTCGGCACGGCTGTAGACCGTTCCGCCGGTTTGAAAACTGAAGATGGAAGAGGGGCGCAATGCATTGTCCCGGATGACGCGCTCCAGACTGTCGATGACCCACGACATGTGGCGCACGCACGCAATCATTTTTACGTTGGGGAAAAGCTCGCACAACATCGGCAGCTTCGCACACCACGTACGGCTGGTATCGAAAATTACTTCGGCCTTGAATTCATTACCGTAGTAATTTTCAAACAAGCCGAGCAGTACGCGCCGACGCTGTTCGTTGGTGATGAATAGCGAAAACTCGTTGCGTTCGCTCATTTCGCCAAGCATGGCATTCGCCATGCCTGCCAGCGGGCCGCTCATGTTCGCGTGAAAGCGGGGATTCTGGCGCAGCAGTGCCGCTAGCAGCGTGGAACCCGATCGCGGCAAGCCCGAAATGAAATGAATGGAACGCACGCGCTATCCCCTGTGTTTGGATCTGGGCGACAACTTTATTTTGAAAGCACCCAGTGGAGCTGTCGAATTATGCAGGCTGCCACAATTCGATGGGATTTCCCTCAGGATCATGCAAGCGAGCGAAGCGCCCGTTGGGATAAGACTGCGGGTCAACCTTGACCTCAATGCCTGCTGTTCGTAGTTGGGCTGCCATTTTGTCGAGGTTATGCACTCGAAAGTTCACCATCCAGACCTTGTGCGGATCCCCGAAATAGCCACTCTTTTCGGGGAAGGGGCTGAAGACAGTCTGTCCGGCCTCTTGCTGCCAAACAGGTGAGTTTTCGCTTGTTGGTGTGAGCGCGATTCCCAAGTGTTGCAGGTACCAACGCCCCAATGCGTCGGGATCATGGGCTCGGAAGAACAATCCTCCGATTCCGGCGACTTTTTCCATGTCTGCCCCGGCCGGCTCATGTTTGGCAACTGCCTTCGCAGGCGGAGCCGTGTTTGTTGGTTGCGTGGGGTTTTGTGCTGCCACGGCTGATTTATTCTTGGACAGAATGAAGCTGGCCCCGAAAGCGTATGACAAGGTTTGAAGTAATCGGCGCCGTTGAAAGCTCATACCATCCTCCTCCCGAGAGTTTGTGCGAGCTTATCTACGATACTCGCGCGGATAAAGTTGTGAACGGGGGCTTTTCAGCCGATGTGAAGAATCCGAAAGCGATCGGGTTCATTCGGATCGCGGTCAACGACTTGAACTGGCGGCCAAGCCCATTGCCACACGTTGATGCCTGGCGTGCGTGTGAACTGGATCTTCCCGCGAGTACCTTCGACGGCAACACGCGACCAGGACTCGGCACTGCGTGTCCGATCCACGCCGTTGGACCGCAGCACATCGGCGAGGACCGTGAGTGTGTCGTAGCCCTCGAAGGCGACGAAGGAGGGTGCTTCGGCCAGTCGCTCGCGAAGGCTCGCTTCGACTCGTACACCGAGTGAGTTGAGTTGCTCGGGCATGTAGCGCAAGAACGGGATTGAGATGCCGTCGTCCCCCAGCAACGTCGCCCACTCGGCAAACTCCGGTTGTCCCGCCGGAGCACCAATCAATATCTCGGCGAGACGCGGATCGCGGCGGACAGACTTGACGATCGACACCGCCGGCTCCGGGTGACCGACAAGAAGAAGGAGAGCTGTCGCGCGATGCTTGACCACTTCGTCGCACACGGCCGTGGGCGCAAGCGCGCGCATGTCGAGTTCGAGGATGGTGCCGCCGCGTGGAGTGAGGTAGTCCCGCAGAATGCGTGTGCCGGATGCCCAATAGACACTCGGCTGAGTTGCGACAGCGATTCGACGATGGCCCGCGCCGAGGAGGAAGTCTGCGTAGATCTGCCAACCGTGGGACTGTGCCGGCGCGAGGCGCGCGACCCAATCCGTGGGCTGTTCGGTGAGTGTGTCGAGAACCGCTGACGAACAAAGGAAGGGCAGGCCGAGCGCGTCAGCCCGGGCAGCTGCCGCGCGTGCGACGACGCTGTGATACTCCCCCACCAACGCGACCACACCCAGGCCAGCCAATTCATCCACGGCCGCTATGGCCTTCTGTGGATCAGCCGCGGTGTCTCGAACCATCAGTTCGAGTGGTCTTCCCAAGATTCCGCCGGTGTCGTTCACTTCGCGAACAGCTAGATCGAGGCCGGCAAGCAAGTGTTGGCCCGCCTCGACCCAGCCTGGACGACTAAGCGGAACGAGAGCTCCGATCCGGACGGATGGTCCGTCGATCCGTTTTGCTTCCGATGGCGACGGTGACGTAATCACCTGTTGCACAACGATGGTGGGAGAGCCCTCGCCAATACCGTCATCCGTTTAGTTTCCAAGTACGAAGGTGGTTATCGAATAAGGCGGCACGCTATACGTAAACGTCCCGTTCGTAATCGCAACGTTGGTTGCGATATGGGTAGGCAATGCATTTCCCGTGGTCTGCCACACGTTCATGGTGCCTGAATCATAGCCGGTCAGGCTAACGGTCCCCATCTGTGTAGTGTTCGGATCTTTGTTAATCACCACGATGTTTTTCGGGTTATTCGATGCGAATACTTCCAGGGTACTGTTCTTTACAACATTGGAGCCCTGTACGTTGCTGGTGGTATCTCCAGTCACGCTCGTCAGTACCATGTTCGTTCCAAAATGCTGGAAAAGGTCGCCCCCCGTAAACATGTAGTAGGCGTAATACAGCGGCATCGGCGTATCGTTCTGGCTGACAACGCCCATAAGGCTGCCAGAACTATCACCGTATTCCATGGAAATACCGCCAGCTTTGACGATATTGCCAATCACACTGGCGCCCCAGATCGCATTGAACGGCTGGCCCTGGGCTGGATCGGACCCCCAGCTGAGGTTCCATTCACCGACTTCTATGGGCAACCCGGTGTCTGCGTGCAGCTTGGCTACTTCTGCCTGATACGACACGGTGCCGTATTCCTGCACGTCACCACCCGTGCCTCCGCCATTCAGTTCTTGCTGCAACTGAGTCGGCGTCATATGGGTGTTTCCGCCGTTGCCGTATTGATGGTAGTCGAGGAAGTCGGGACCTCCGGCAGTCCCTTTTGTGTGGTTGTGGTATGTCGTCATGGTGCCTTCGTCATACCAACCCCATGCGGGGCCGCCTATATAAATGGTCTGGCCATTCGCCGCACTGCGCATTCCGGAAGCAAAGGCTATGAAATTGGAGCCGCTGGAATCGTTGGCGTTGGTCTCATTGCCGATAACGTAATACTGGACGGGTTTTGAAAGGCCGTACGACGCATAGTTCGCGGTATAGCGGCTTACCATAGCCTGTGCATCAGCTGCACTGCCTCCGCTATCAGCACCGTTATCGTTTTCACCCATGGTATGCAGCCTGATGATCGGCTTCGCGCCCATCTTGTCGATGGCTTGCACCCACGGATCGCCGAGGCCACTTGTATTCCCGGCGCCTAATTGGGGGGCGACGCCGTTGCCGTTCTGTAAATCAATGCGCATCGCATCTAAATGCAACGCAGCGATCAAGTTATATACCGTTTGATCATGCACGATGTCGTGCGGCGAACCATATTCGGTCGAGTCCATGCTAAACGCCCTGGAATTGACCGTCCCTGTGTTCTTAGTGAAATCTACATTTATGGTTCCCGCATAAGTGTTGCCTGCGAGTAATGAAATAAAAATGACGCACGATAAGAAAGGCGGCTTCATGCACGTCTCCAATTAAAGTGAATGTATGTGAGTCGGGGTGGCTGATTCATTTTCCATGACGCAAGCCGGCCTTTTGTGACATGGTCATTGCTTTCGAAATATTGTTATTACAGTCGATTGCTCTTAGAAAGTGCTGTCATACAACCGCATGTTCGCACTTGGACTGAAACCTCACGGTCATAGTGCTTTTCCAAAAAATTACTGCTACAACTCATTGCCTTCGCTTGCCACCGTTTGCAGCGTTCCTCGCTAGCGGGCTGTGCTGCTTTCCAGGTAGCCATCGGAGGCTCCAACCAGCGCGCGCGGAGGTATTGGCGGATCAGCGAGGGATTCCACAGCGAATTGCCATTTAACGGATATGGGCGCATGATCAACTGGTGCCGGGTGCGTATCGAACCCGCCATCTCACCTGCGAATAGTCTCTCGCCTCTGAGTCGTTGCCTTGCTCGCGCCCAGCAAGGATCCGCTCCATCACCATCGCGTAGCGTTTCTTTCGCTACCTAGAGGCCGATCAACTATGCCGCACCATGTTGAGCCGCTGTCGGTGGCACAGATCCATAGCGTTTACTCCTCCAGCGTGGAGCCCCGGAATAAGGCGAGTGAAATCGAGGTGATTCGCTATTCGAAAACCTCTTTCTCGGGACGCGATCCGGATCATCCAGGGCATCCACCGCCGATTCCACCATCGACAAGTAAGAAAAAGAGAAGCTGATCTATTTAGCCTAAAGACGGTGCGCCTCTCCTTCATGCGCATGCACCGTGCACAGGCGGTTGCGATGTTGGATGCACCTCGAAGCATCGCATTTTGCTCACGCGATCGTATGCGTATGCAAACTCACAAAGCTCAGCCGATTCTTTGTCTGTGAAGCTGACATCTCGTCAACTCGTTCCTGGATACAGTCATGAAAACCAAAGACTCCAATGATGGGCGCACGCGCGGCGGCTCTGCGGAAATCGTTCGGCTTGTCCCGAGATTGCACCTTGTGCCTCCCTTGCGTAGTGAAGCGGTCCTTGTTGAACCGTCTCGGGCGCCCGGCGACGTGCCACCCATCCTGACGATTGTTAAGACTCCCGAACAAGGTGCGTAGGGCAAGAGCAGGACATGGCTATAGATGGCTCAGATCTAACGTCTATGGAGCGTCGCGTTGTGCGTTCGCTCATGAGACACGCACTCACCAGTTGGGATCGCGAAAACATGACGGTAGCCCGAATGTTCGGGTTACAACAGAAAGGCATTGTTGTGCGCGAGAGCGGGCGATGGAAACTCACGACGTTGGGTGTCAAGTTTGCGTCGGCGACGCTTTAGCGCATTTCTTCGAAGTCTGCTGCGATGGCTTGGATCCTCGGGCATCGGTGAATTGAAGCTGCGGGATGATGATTCATCCATCGCGACTTCATTGACTCAAGCCATACTCACATGCCCACGGCACGGAATACGTGGAGCAGACACCTGCCAGTCGGATCTCCACCGGAAGCCATCATGCATAGTCTTCCTGCCGCTCGTAATTTACTGGCGCTTCGTCTTCCAGAAGTCGACTTGCTGTTCGGTGACTTAAGCAATCGCTACAAGGCGTCGTCAGGGCACTCGTTCGGAGCGCATATTGCTATTGGCTCCAACTGGCCTCCACCTGGCGCAGGGGCTGAAGAAAATCTGCAATTTCTCGCCTCGGTCTGCACGTTCACGGCACCTTTTGAAATCGCACTGGCGCGTGTTGGCTATTTTCACAGCATGGTCTATTTGGCGCCGGAGCCGACGGGCCCCATCTCCAGGTTGGAAACACGGGTATCGAAACTCTTTCCACCTGATCGTTCAGAGGCGCGGCCATTCGCGCCTCAGGTGTCCATAGCGAAAGGGTTGCTACCCCATCAAGCAGCAGCGCTAGGCGCGACTTTAGAACAACGGATTAAGCAGCGCGGTGTATTAACTACCGTGTGTAGTGAGTTGTCACTCATGGCATTCGAAGATGGTCAGTGGATGACAGCTGAAAGATTTGTGTTGGGTTATGTATCTCGCCACTGATCGGTCCGCGGGGCTTTTTTTCGATAAAAGTAGTCGGCGCCGTGTGCCAATCTGAACAGAAAGCAGATTTCATTTGCTTTTTTGAACAATGACCTTTACTGTGGGCGAGCTGAGTTCCAAGGGTCACCGTGAATTGTGGCCCGATGCTGTAGATAGAAGTTTCACTACACCGTTGCACCCGCTTCCTCCTTGTAACCAGCTTTTTGCCGCGACGCGGCTTCATCTGCTCCAAGGAGAAATACAATGTCCCAAGCTGAAACCGGTACTGTGAAGTGGTTCAACGATGCCAAAGGCTTTGGCTTCATCAGTCGTGATAAGGGTGGCGACGACGTGTTCGTTCACTTCCGCGCGATTCAATCCTCAGGCTTCAAGAGCCTCCAGGAAGGTCAAAAGGTGTCCTTCACCGTGACTCAAGGTCAAAAAGGCCTGCAGGCCGACCAAGTGCAAATAATCTGAGTTCATTCGGTGTATGGAAAAAGCCCGGCCTTGAGCCGGGCTTTTTCATTTCTGCTCGAAACGTTCTGACAGCCAGTCAGCCAGTCATCAAACTCATTGGCGAACGACTGGCGATCGAGCCCAGGGGGAGGGCATGGCGCGATCAGGCGATCTTTGACCGTCTTGTCGCGATACGTAACTACGCATTCGGCGAAGTCGGAACATCGCTGCAGCAAGAGATCAAGCAACGAGACCCGCTATGACTGCTGGATTAGTGGAGGTGGTGATACCAAAGAGCCTCTATGCCAGAGCGTGTTGCAAATACCCTGGTGCGCTTCACCGTGACGAAGTCATTTTCGACGAGGTGGCGGAGGTCGACAAAGCAGCTTATGGTGCTTAGTGACAACGGGCAGTTTCGTGCAATTTCTCTCAGCAGTGTCCACTGCCCACACGTCAAACCGCCGAGTTGATGAGTATGCATGACACTGATGCACCACGTGCATCCGTGCACGCTACTAGGGTGGGCAATGACTAAATACCACTGTCACCGTACTCCTTTGCTCGATATCAAATGTTATTTTTATGGTGTTACGCCAGAGATTTGCTTGCTATCTCAATTTGATAAAGCTGTACCTGCAACTTTCGCTGGATCGCCGGAAGACTAACGCTGAAATGGGGCTGTTTTTCGACGAACAGCTAGAGCCGTCATTCAGATCTAAGTGGGCTGTGTCCAGGTCGATTCGATGTCATCCTTAACGGCATCGTCAACCTCTGCTACAGACGCGCCCGTAAGCTCGTTGATTCGGCCATGCCGCATCCCATAGAAATGACCGCTGAGCCTATAGGTGGCTGTCCATGTGACGCGATCGGAGCTTGCGTGTCGGTAGTCGCCTTCATACGTAAATCCATTCTTTGTCTTGCCAGAGACGATTGCCATGGCTGTTGCCCTTGGGTAGTTGACCGCTCTGCATAGTCCTTTATTGAAACTAAAACGGTGCTACTCCGCCAGAAAGTATGTGGAAAGATCGATGCTTACCGTGACCAACATACTTAGGTCACCCATCTTGCATTGGTCCATAAAGCTTTGAACATCTACAGGGAATGAAAGTCCCATTGAACGGCCAGCCTTCAATACCTTTTCTTTTTGTTCAACAGATCAGGGCGTAGCGGCGAACGTCCTGAAGGCGCCGGTTCGCGCATATAGGCAGAAGTCTTCGAATATCGAACTGCTTCTGTATCAGCCACCCCATTCTTGGGTTTCACGTCGGATGCATAGACACTATGAATCTGCGCCGCTGAGAGCGGCTTAATATTACGGGGCATGATCGACCTATCTAAAAAAGACAGTCGCGAAAGTGCGCGACGGCACTGGAGAGGATCCCCGCATAGTAAGGAGCAGGGTAAGACTCATAGGCGATAGCGCGCGATCGCAGATGAGAGGTCGGGCTCGATATGCCCTAACTTCGATTCATCATGCGCCGCTCTAGCTTAAATAGCAATTTTTGAAAATTTCCACGGTTTCAACATCCTGGTATTTGCTGCTACGAAATGGGTGCGGCAGACGATCGCATTTCCAATGCAGCTTGTTCCCGTGCGCGATCGAAGCTCAAATGCCAAAAGGTGCTCCAAGCGGGACTTACGCGAGGCATTGGGGTCACGCGTTTCGATGAAACGCGATCGTAGCCTCGACCAGCATTGATGCGCCGCCTCCCCGCTGCCGGGGAGGGGCAAGCTCATCAGCCATGCAGACCCGTGTGCTGCGAGTACAGGGCGTGCCAATGTCCATCTTCGTAAACGAACACGTCCGCCGATGACATGCCTTTTTGTGGACCTAGCGTCGTGTCGTAGAAGGACACGACGGCGGTGTCGCCATGGATCGTCACGTTGCTGCCGGTGTGGTGTTCCTTTAGATAGTCGGCGATCTTGAGCTGGGCTTCGCTGACCGTGATGCTCTTGCGCTTGGCCATGCTGGTAAGCAGCGCCTGTTTGTCATGCGCGATGCCATCGTTGCTCACCGTGCGATAGTCGGGCATGAGCATGTTTGCCAGCCACGCGCTATCACCGGTCATTTCGGCGATGCTCCAGTGCTGGTCGACCGCCATGACAGCGGCTTCGGTGTGCTGGGTCTCGTCCACATCGGCGGCCCCGGCTTGCTGAGCATGAACAAGCATGCCCGAACAAGCTAGCAGAGCGGCGACGAAGGTGCTGAGCAGGGTGTATCGATTGGCGGTCATGGCGGAACTCGGTGGTGGAAAGCACAGAGCTTGTGTGATCGCCCTTGCTCGCGCGTACGTTTTGTGACCGGTGTCAGCTGGATGGGGTGAGCGGTCGAAAAACGGGGGCGAGCGGTATTGGAGGGGCGCTTTCTAAGCGGCGATACAGCTCGCACACTCCCGCTGACACCAATGTTTGTACAACTGTGGAAACCAAAGTGTGTGCAGGTACAACTCAAACAATGACTTAGGCGTACTCGATTTATGCACATACGAATCTTTTGGCAACCAAAGTATGTGCTGGAAGCCTTAAGAACCGTCCATCTTCGACCCAAAGCGCATCTTGGATGATGCTCAAAACATACCTTCACGCATCTACCGATTCGGTGCGCACCTGGCCTGGAGCGCCCGAGCGAACAAAAAACCACCTCTAGCGGCCAACAAGCTGCCTCCAAAGTCGCGGCCCGTTTTTCCTCGGCGGTCGCTTTGTGACACGACCCGACTAGCCCATTAGTAAGCATTGCCGCGTCGCGGTCATCATGTATACAGTGTATACATGACCCGCCTGACGACCCCCGAAAAGATTCTCAAGGCCGCGCGCGCGCTGTTTGAACGCGAAGGCGCCGAAGCGGTGACCATGCGCCGGGTCGCCGATGCGGTGGGCATTACGCCCATGGCGATCTATCGCCATTTTCCAAATCGGGACGCACTGCTGAAAAAGCTCTCCGACGACAGCTTCCAAAGCGTCGCGCACGAATGGAAATCACGCGCGCGAAGCCGGGACGTGCTAAAGCGGCTGACCGCGTTAATGGAACCCTATTTGGATTATGCGCTGACGCATCCGCATTTATTCGATCACGCCTTTTCGGTGCGTCGCGACGATGCGCGGCGTTATCCGGAAGATTTTCATGCGCGCCTTTCGCCCACCTTCAATGTCGCACTTGATGCCGTGATCGAAGGCATGGCCCAAGGCTTGTTGAAGCAAGACGATCCGCACGACGTCACGATGACGATCTGGGCGCATCAGCACGGCTTGATCGCGCTCTATCGCGCCGGACGCTTCAGCTATGACGAGGCGCAGTTTCGCGCCTTCTACTTGCAATCCTTGAGGAGGTTGCTCGATGGCATCAAAGCATGATTATTCCGCGCTGCAGACTTGGTTTGCAGCGACCGCTCTCTCCGCGCTGTGCTGGTGGTTCGGTAGCGGTATACATCCGCGGTGGTGGCTGACATGGCTCGCACCGTTGCCCGTGCTATGGCTCGCGCCACGGGTTCAAGCGCGCTCGGCCGCTTTGTCGGCTTTTGTCGCGTATACCGCAGGCTCGTTTAGTGTCTGGACTTATCTCCACACGTATATCGGCCTGCCTTGGCTTTTCGATATGTATGCGATTAGCGCATCGGGCGTCATGTTGATGCTGTGCGTGCCGCTGTATCGGCGATTGCTGCTGCGCGGTCATACGCTGGCCGCCGCACTGTCGGTGCCGACGATGTGGGTCGCCATCGAATACGTCACTAATCTGCTTTCGCCGCACGCCACGTTTTCCAATATCAGCTACACACAAATGGATGCGCTGGCCGTCATTCAAATTGCGGCGATAACTGGCATTTGGGGCATTGGTTTTCTGTTGCTGCTAGTGCCCACGGCCATCGCGTTGCAGGCGACGCCGCGCGCTTCCAAACGTAGTCGTGTTACGGTGGCCGTGCTTACAGCTATGTTGGTGACCGGCACTGTGGCGTATGGCGGCTGGCGACTTCAGGCTCCGGCGACAGGAACGATGCGCATTGGCCTGGTATCGCTGCAAAAGCCGACCGACGCTGCATTGAGCGAGCCGAAGGGGCAAGCGCTCGAAGCACGTTACATGGAAGCATTCGGTCGTCTCGCCAACGACGGCGCACATATCGTGCTGGCTCCAGAGGGGACATTCGCCACCGCAGATACGAGCATTCCCGCATTTTCTCGACTGGCGAAACAGCGCGATCTGATCGTAGGTTCCGGCGTTGACTTCCACGGCGATCCGCACGGACATCGCAACATACTGATGGTGTTTCAACCCGGCGCCACGTCGCCGGCCACCTACATCAAACACCATTTGCTCCCCGGCATGGATCCCTTTATACCGGGCGACAACTACACCATGCTTCAAGGCGACCCGCGCATCGGATTGGCGATCTGCAAGGACATGGATTTCCATGACATGGGCGACGCTTATGCCACGCGCCGCGCGCAACTGTTGCTGGTGCCTGCTTCGGATTTTACCGTGGACGGCTGGCTACACAGTCGCATTGCGATCATGCGCGGCGTGGAAAGCGGCTTCGCCGTCGCGCGCGCCGCGCATGCCGGCCGGCTCACGCTCAGCGACGACCGCGGTCGTGTCGTGGCGGAGGCTTCCAGCGAAGGCGCCGATGCCGAATTGGTGGGCGATCTTCCGCTGCACGAAACGCACACGCTCTACGCGCAATGGGGAGATTGGTTGGCATGGTTGGACTTGATCGCGCTGATGGCATGGCTGGTATTGGCTTTCGTTCCGCACAAAACACCGGTTGAAAGCCCCGGTCAAACGCATCCGGCTCGCGCTTGAACGAGTCAGAGTCGGCACTGACTCGGGATTCAAACGTTCAAGCAATTTTTGTGGAAGCGTTGCTCATAAGAAAGATCAGGATGCGCACAACGCGCATCCTGACCAGCCGTTCACTTCTTCTAGCCGGTATGGGGCCGCTTCCACACTGCAGATAAGCACGTCATGGCGTGCGCACCAGGTCATGGAACGCAAGGCGATGCTGCGGCGGCGTTAGAAGCTGTCGAGCCATCTCTTAAAGATGGTGTATCTCTAGAATGGCTACTTCGCCATGTGAGAGCCCTTTCGCTACATGCCTTGGGTGATCGGGAAAAAGCACTATATGAAGCTGACTTGACAATAAGATGTGCGCCTTCCGAAGCGAAGCGGCAAGACCTTTCAAAGTTATTCAATGAAAAGATGGGCTTTAAGATGGAGCATGGTTAGGGTGAGATGGTGCTTTGCACAGTTGTTGCCCTGCAAACACCATTGTTTGTACAGCCACTCTGACACCAATGTTTGTACAACCGGTACATACATTGGTGTTGTGCCCAAATGGGCATGACAGCAAAGTCTGTGCACTTTTGGAAACCAAAGTATGTGCCATAGGGCGGCCTAACGTACGTACTTTGCTCGTCGCTGGATGGCAAAGTATGTACACGTCTATATAAAACAGCCAGTTACGACGCGCTACTTTTCGCCTAAGTACACCCTTTGACAACCAAAGTGTGTACGTGAAAGATCATGTCAGCACAGCCGTCGTCACGGTCGCGAAGGAACAGTCATGATCAATATTTCAGCAGGCGACCAACAACGCATCGATGACTATGTTGCCCGTTTCGAACAAATGAACGACGCTGAAGCGCGGGCACGGCACGAGGAAATCATCGCAAAGACAGAGGCGGAATATGCTGAGTTTGTCCGCGCGTTTAACGAAGGTGACTGCTATTTGTGCCATCACCCTATCGCTTCATTCAGCACGCAACGACCGTGCTTGCACTGGCTGCTGAAGCCCAAGGGCTTCAAGAAAAAGCACATTGTCGAAGTCGCCAACCACTATGACTTTTTTCAGCTTCAAAGCTACTTGCGTTGGGTGGCGAATCAACAAGCGTTTGCTACCAACATCAATGACCTATCTGAAGAAGGAACAGGCGGTAAGCTCGTTGAGCTGACGATCCGATATAAGAACCTCGAATGGTCCTTGTCCTGCGGGGAGACGGACTTTCGTGGGCACGAGCACTCTCAAAACGCGAATTTTCCCCACTATCACTTACAGATGCGTCTGGATGGTAGGCCCTTCATCGACTTCAACGATTATCACTTGCGCTTCTCCATCCAGGACATTGCTCGCTTCGAGGCAAAACGCCGCTTGCCGGACAAGATTCGTCATCAGTTTCCCTTTGGGTGGGGAATGAGTGACGTGATCAACGAGTCTACGCTGGAGGCGTTGATCAACGCCAAGAAGGAAAACGACGACGGCGGTGAAGCCATAAGTTTCGATACCCTGATCGTTGCGGATGAAGGGACGACCATCAGCGGAGAGCAGCTCTACGAACTTTTCGAAAAAGCAAAGCGAGAAAAGGTGACCATCGCCAGCCTTGCGAGTGAGATCCCGAACGCCTCCGTCCAAGTCGCCGTCGGAGCGGGGCCGGATGTGGTCGAGCAGGCGCCACGGACTGCCCAAAATCGGGGCAAAAAGAGCACTGATTCATAGACGGAACGATGTGCTTCGCTCAGGTCTGCTTTCGACTGCAGATTCAACCGTTCAATGCAACATCTCTAGATCGTGGTGCCACTCAAAACCGTAGGGACGTCGGAGGACATCAATGGCACAGGACGACAGCGTAAAGATGAGCTTTGACAAGGATGGTCTCATCGCCATCAAGAAAGCAGTCACGCGCGGAAAGCCTTATCACGAACGTATAAGTATCGCTTTAGCGATTCGCTTAGCAAATGCGTTTTCCGCAAATGTTGATGCCTTCTCAGTCTTGGATGAAATTGACTACCTGGAAGGCATCAAGCCGACGTCCAGAACAAAGGAAGAGGCCCAATTTAAAAGACCCCCTTTGCAGGGACTCTGGCATAAGCATTTTTTCTCGCCCAAGCACCTCGTAAAAAACATAGGTGTTCGCTGGAATCTTGATAATGGAGGCAACAAGGGCCTGTCAACGATGATTTCAGAGATCCAGAAAAAGCACGGCCAAGATCCAGACGTATGGCCAAGCGTGCTAGCGCATCGTCTCGTCATGGGAGGGTTTGAGGAGCGCGCGGCTCGTGGCCTAACTGGTGATTGGATAATCTATGCAAAGCACGAAAATAATAACTTCTATCTTGACCTTGCTACTCACGAAGAGGGGCTCGAGCCTGAGCAACTACTACAAAAACTACGAAATGGCTGCAATGCCGAATTTCCCTTCATATTTGACGACCTTCTCGTTATGCCTCATGCCTTTCCTGCAAGTCCTACGATAGGATGCGCGTAAGAAGCGATCAACCAAGGGGGCTTCGTGAATAAGCTAGTAAAGGATCTGGTCCGTAGCGTGCAACCCGACACTAAGCGGGTCTGCCTTAAATGTGTCCAAGATGCTGTCATCAGCGCGATATTCGCCAACGGGCCTGTCGAGGTTTGCTTCGCTTGCACAAAGGCTGAAAATCCAACAGTCGATGTGCAACAGCTAGCCAGTCTGGTACAAAAAGATGCGCCATTGCGCTATGAGGTCGATCCCGAACTTTACTCAGGCTACAGAGGAATGACACTGGAGCAAGTCATTAGCCAGATGCTGCTTAGCGATAATCCTGTCCTTATCGAAGAGATAGCGTCTTTACTTGTTATCGACGAAGAAGGCGATGATCCAGACAATCCGACTTTCTTCTGGAAGGGCAATACGTATCAACAGACCGGTCTGCCATTTGATTCCGAAAAGGATGAGAAAGACTATGTTCTGAGGCAATGGGAAAAACTGACATTGACCTTGATGCATAAGCACCGGTTCTTCAACAAAGAAGCTGAAAAGTTCTTCGGGCAGATCTTTCGAGAAGCGCTTCAGATCACCACGAATACGCTGATGGGTGAGCGTATCGCAGTGCTGAAAGAGATTCCGGTCGGTTTCCAAGTGTATCGCGCTAGGGTCGCTAGTGAGCAAAAGATCCAGGGGGACATACTCGAAAACCCTACGAAGCAAATGGGCGCTCCACCGAGCGCGACCGCCACAAACAATCGAATGAATCCAGCGGGAATTTCGCTCTTCTACGGAGCAACAAAACTGGATACGTGCATTGCGGAAGTGCGGCCATCGATCGGGGACAAAGTAGCAGTAGCAAGGTTTGTGACCATCAAGCCTCTAAAGCTCTTTGATTTTCATGGGCTTGACCACTACCTGCGATTCCCCCGTATCAGCCCCTTTGAGGACGATCCAGTAGAGCGTCGAATGCGTCAGCTTTTTCTCAAGTATCTGCATCAGGAAATAGCCAAGCCTACCCGCAACGAAGGTATGTCCTACATCGTAACTCAGGCCATGGCCGAGTTCTTTGCTAAGGAGCATGGGGACGAGTTCGATGGCTTCTTCTTCCAGTCGGTTCAAGAGCAAGGAGGGAGGAACATCGTTCTGTTTGGGAAATCAGACGCTGACCTTGAACCTCAACAGGAGCCGACTTTCCCTATGGCTCTCGACGGCGAGGTGACGTACTTCGACGTCACCTCGGTCAAATATCAGCACAAACCATCCAAGATCGCCGACTAAGCAACTCAGCGGTGCGTCACTTCGCTGTGAGCGCTACCGAGAGTCAGTCACCCCAGAAGGTATTCGCGCACTCCGCCGAAAGAGCCATGCTCTTGAATTCTGATTGGGGTCGATGCCGGTATCACTGCCAGCTCCAGTTCCTCAGGGTTTAGGCCGGGAAGGAATGGCGCAAAGAACACTACTCTGTTGAGCAGTAAATCCAAAAGGCCTATTCGGTGGCCCCATGACTTCATACCCATGTACTAGTGCGAACTTCGTACTACTGTTCCCTCCAACATAAGCGGCAGTGCGGGGCAGCGGTGGACGATAGTGCAGCCCATATCAAGAAGTTTCAGAAGGAACTGTCCACGGGCACGGTTTCGCTGGTGTTGCTGGCGGTTCTTGGGCAGTCGCGGCAGCCGTTGTATGGCTATCAGATTGCCAAGCGGTTGGAGGAGTTGGGGGACGAAGGGGCGCTGGCGGGCAAGCAGAGTGCGCTTTACCCGGTGCTGCGCAATCTGGAGGCAAGCGGTTTGTTGGCCAGCGAGGTGGAGCCCTCGGTAAGCGGGCCGCCGCGGCGTTATTACCGCATCACCAAATTCGGGCGTGAAGTGCTGCGTGAGTGGATTGCGGCGTGGGAGGCTACGCGCGAATCCGTCGATAAAGTTTTGCAAGGAGATTGGCGATGAATGCAGATGCACCAAAGATGCCAAGGACGATTGCTGAATATCTGGAGCAATTGCGGGCGGCGCTGCGCGGCGCAGATCCAGCGTTGATCCAGGATGCGTTGTACGACGCGGAAGAACATCTGCGTGCCGAACTGGCTGAGCAGCCTGGGCGTAGCGAAACCGAGATGCTGGCGAAAGTGGTCGGTACTTATGGCGCGCCGGAGGAAGTGGCGGATATCTATCGTGATCAGGAAATAAAGATTCAGCGTGCGCTGCGCCCACCAAAGCCACCGAAGCAGGCTTCATGGTTGGGTCGGTTTTTCGGCGTAGCGGCGGACCCGCATACTTACGGCGCGCTGTTCTACATGGTGTTGTCGTTGGCCACGGGCATCTTTTATTTCACGTGGGCGGTGACGGGTATCTCCATGTCATTCGGCCTGCTAGTGCTGATCATCGGCATTCCTTTTGCGTTGTTGTTCCTCGGTTCCGTTCGCATGTTGTCGCTGGTGGAAGGGCGCATTGTCGAAACCATGCTCGGTGTGCGCATGCCACGGCGGCCAGCGTTTTCCACGCGCGGGATGTCTTTCTGGCAGCGCATCGGTGCAGTGCTCAGTGATCCGCGTACCTGGGGTACGTTGGCCTACATGATCCTGATGCTGCCGCTGGGCATTGCATACTTCACGATTGCGGTAACCATGCTCGCTACCTCGCTGGCGTTGAGTTTGGCGCCTATCGCGAAAGTAGTGTTGGAGTCGCTAGGTATTCCTTACTCCAATTGCAATGGTCCATCGCAGTTGTGCGAATTCGTGTCCTGGTGGGGCGGCTGGCCGGGCACGATCTGTGCGTCTCTGATCGGTATCGCCATGTTGTTCGCCACACTGCATCTAGTGCGTGCGCTGGGTTATCTGCATGGACAGATTGCCAAGCATCTGCTGGTGGCAGGCACAACCAAGGAGTAAGTAGGCATGAACCTATTGGAAGGGAATGTGCTGGCGGCTTTGGCGGGTGAATGGTCGGGTGACGAGACGATTGCGACCACTCGCTGGGGGCAGGGCGGTTCGGCGATCGGGCGTGTGAATGCGCGCTTCGATCTCGGCGGCAAGGTTTTGCTGATGGATTATCGCGAGGAGCGCGACGGCAAGCTTGCGTTGCAAGCGCATGCGGTATTCGTCGCAGGGCAGGAGCCTGGGGAATACGCGCTGTACTGGTTCGACAGTTACGGCTTTACGCCATCGCAGCCGGCAACCGGTCATTGGGATGGTAAGCGACTGGTGTTTCTGCGTACGTCGCAGCGAGGGCAGACGCGGCATATCTATGAATGGGTGGCGGACGGTCTTTATCAGCTGGTGTTGGAAAGCTCCTTTGATGGTGGAGTGAATTGGGAGCGGGTGATGGAAGGGGAATATCGGCGTGTTGAGTGATGCGTAGATGGTTCCGTACGTGTCGCCACGCCGGAGCGTGAAGTTACCCGCACCGCTTACGAATGCGTTGAAGTTGAATAGTGTCAATGACTGGATCATGCGCGGCAGCGTCATCCATGATGCTGCCGCGATCAGTTTGTAGTTCAGCCGTATTGGTTCAGGTGTGTGGATTGCGGCTGAGGATGTTGGTAGTGCTCTTGGAGGCAGGCAGCATATCCCAGTAGTCGAGGCGGTCTGCCTCGACGGGTGCTTTGCTCATTGTTTCGGGTGAGTAACGGGGGTGGTAGAGATGGAAGTCGTGCACACCTAACCACAGGCTGTCCATCTCCGCGGACCAGCGCAGGCAGCCTTCCCGATCGGTGTTGGAGAGTGCCAAGGAGTCGAACAGACGAGGCAGTTCGGCCTGGGCGGCCAAGTAGCGGGCCAGGGATTGGTCGAGCAGGTGGCGGAGCTTGGCCATGGCTTGCTCACGAGGAATGTTGTGCAGCCGAGCTAGAACTAGGATCGCATTGTGTGGATCGTTGCGGATGATGTCCTTGGGCAGGGAGTAGACGTCGTTGTAGCCGGCGATGCAGAACGACAGTTCCCTGCGCATGGTGGCGCATTCCCACGAGTCGCTGACTACCTCAGACATTTCGTAGCCGATGGCCATCTCAACTAGGTCGATCAATGGGAGCACCCAAATGGTGAAGTTGCGGTGCGCCATGTATTCGTCCAGGCTCCACACGCGAGCGGCTATGCGCTGTGTCATCTCGGTAGAAACCGACGACATGAAACGGGCTTGATGTTCGAAGTAACGTTCGCACCAAGTCGGTGACATCCTGGCGTGGGTACGGGCCATAAGATCGCCGAGAGCCTTTTCGGCGGGGTGGTAGGTGTGTGGTGGAGATCCGGGTTCACCACGAAGGATGTCGATCATGTTTTCCATGACCTGGGCGATCAAATGCGGTTTGCCGCTAATAGGCCCGTCGAACTGGTCGTCGAAGGCAACGATCCAACTGGTCCAGTCGGCAGCCAGGTTCAAGTCTTCGCCCCGCAGTCCAGGCAAGCAAGATGCGAGGATCAGCCCGTAGGCCATCCATTCCAAGCCAGCGATCCCATGAGGAGTGGTGACCAAGCCAAAACGCTGACCCCATTCCAGGTTATGTCGGTCTGCAGCGTCGGCGTCCGGGCTTGTTCGCCGGGCGAAGGGTAGATCAAACAGGGATGGTCGGATGGGAGCGGCGCGCTCGAACGGTGTTGGACGAACAACGGAATGCGTAGCCATAGCAGGTACCTCCGTGTTGGGTGCGTGAATTTTGCAACCGCACCTTGTCAACAGAGTGTTGATATGGGGTTTTCCGGACAGCTCGATAGGGGCAGCGTCGTAGGTTGGGGTGAGACGCAGTCGAACCTCATCATTGTCTTCCATACGTGCGTGAAGATGTTGAGGTTCGCATGCGCTCACTTCAGCCTACAGCGCGCAGGCAGTCTTCACGCGAGGTTGGCACCTCACCCCAGCCCTCTCCCCCAGCGAGGAGAGGGGGAAAGAGCTGCTAGCGATAGTTGAGATCAGGCGATGACAGCAGGAACGTATTCCACTCCTGCTGCGATGTCGCCTTGGTCAGCGCATCGTGTGTTGCCTTCGACAGGTAAGGATCAATCGCGTCGTAATACAAGCGCGTGGTCAACATGGGAAAGCCCGCTGCGCGTGCGGTGCTGCCTGCAGGCGTGAAAAGCTGATTGTTGCCGGTGCCGATGGCATGGGCGATGTCGAAGCGTTTGGCCATCTGTCCGGAACTGGACCAGGCGTCGCCATCGAGCGGCCAGCCGTCTGGAGTGATGCGGCCGAACAAGGGCTGATCCAATTGATTGACCCAGCTCACGAGCGGTTGTGCGTTGACGATGGGGGCGTCCTCATAGGCGAGGCGCACGGATGAAACGATGAACTGGCTGGGATCTTTGAATTTCTTGCCGGTGCCGGTGATCAGTTCGCGCGATTCGAACATCACGCGCATCACTTGAGCGATGTCGCCATCGGTGCGTTGGAAGGTGTGCGCCATTTTGCTTACCAGCGCGGGTGGTGGATTGTCGGCCACGAAATATTCCGCCAGCTTGCGCGAGATGAATTGCGCACAGGCCGGCTGGCGCACAATCAGGTCGACGGCCTGTTTTACCTCATCGTAGCCACTGCCCTTGATGGTTTTGCCGAGCAGCACTTTGTCGCTGAAATCGTGCCGTTGCGGATTGAATTGAAACATGCCGTCCTGCACGACCAGCGGCGCCATCTTGGGATTGAAGTTCTGCGGCTTGCCATCCACCGGTGCAATGCCGACGCCAGTAAGAATCAGGGCAAGCTGTTGTACGTCTTGCTGGGTGTAGCCGGAGTTGACGCCCAGCGTATGCAACTCCATCAGCTCACGTGCGTAGTTCTCGTTGACATGGCCTTTGGCGTTCTGCGCATTGTCGAGAAATTCCAGCATGGCCGGGCTTTGCAGCGTGGCCATCACCAAGTCACGGAACTTGCCGAGCGCATGGGCGCGGATGACGTTTTGCTCGTAATCGGCCAGTTCCCAACGCACGCGCCCCTTGGGGGCGTAGACGCTGAAGTGATTGAGCCAGAACCACACCAACTGTTCTTTGAGTTGATTCGGGCCATAGATGGCGTGCAGCAGTGCTGCTTGCTGTGCTTCCAGCCCTACTTCATTGCCATGCGCCTGGATGGCTTTGTTGGCAGCCTGTTTTTCCGGGCCATCCGGCATGGCTCCGAGTTGTCGCTGTTCTTGCTGCAGCGAAATAAGCAGCTGATCGAGCGGGGTGTGGAAGGCTTCGTAACTATTGATTTGTGCGGCGATGGGCGCGGGTAGTGTGTCGCCGAGTTGATCGCTGAGTTGCTTGGTCAGCAGTTGCTTGCGGCCGAGTGAGCGGTATTGGGTGACGGTTGCGGTGTTGAGGCCAAAGCTATCGCGGCGGAGCCAGGCGATGTCGTCGGGGGTGAAGGGGGTGTTGGTGGCTGCTTGAGCGAATGTGGGAGCAATCAGCAGGCTTAGTGATAGCGAAAGGGTGGCTGTGGCGATGGGGCGCATGCGGAAGCTCTCGCGAAGGATGAATCAGCGTAAAGGGACAGTCTTGCGTGGACGTTGCAAATTGCGTTGCCCTTCATGGCCGTCATTCCCGCGAAAGCGGGAATCCATTTTCGAGCCACGCATCGGAGCAGGATGGATTCCCGCTTTCGCGGGAATGACGGCCGTGAGGTTATGACTACCTACTACACCAACTGCAAATCCCGTGGCTTTGCCTGCGGGAAAATCGCCTGCACCTGATTGCCCCGCAAGCCCCACACACGCGCCAACAAGCCGCTATACACATCGCGATAATTGTTGAGCACTTGGTAATCGCGATTCTGCAACAGATTCTGCTGTGTCACGGCCACTTGTTCACCAGCCATGCGCCCGCCATTGACCTTGCCGCCCAACACCCAGTGCACCGTGCCGTGACCATGATCGGTGCCGCGGTCGCCGTTTTCGCGGAAGGTGCGGCCGAATTCGGAGACGACCACCACGACGGTGTTATCCCATTCCTTGCCGAGCGCCGCGGCATAAGCGGCCAAGCCATCGCATAGGTTGCGCAAATTGTTCGCAAGGCCGCCGGTGACGTTGCCTTGGTTCACATGCGTATCCCAGCCACCGACGTCGACGAAGCCCAGGCGATATTGATCGCGCATCAACGCGGCAATGCGCTGCGTTTCTTGCGCGAAGCCGGTGGCGTTCGGTGCGCCGCGGCTGGCGGCAATCATTTCGTTCTGCAGATCCATCGACACGGTTGTGCGTAGGCTAAGCCCATCCGCAGCAGCGGAAGCGAGTGACGTGTTCTTGTACATGCCTGCCAGAATGGCCGACTGGCGCTCGTCAAAGTTGGCCTTGGTATTACCCTTGAGCGAGATATTGGGAATGTCCTTGCTCGCGCCCTGGAAGCTGAGCGGAAGGCTGTTGGTGAAAGCAATGGCAGGTATGCCGGTAAGCTGGCTGGAAAGCCGCGCGAGAAAACCCGAGCGGAAATTGCCGCCGGCGTTCAGCGGTTCGCCGCGCTCGATACTGTCCTGCGTTTCGAAATGGCTGCGCGAAAGATCGTCCGTGCCGGCAAACGGAATGAAGGCAATCTGCTTCTTCTGCCACAGCGGATAGATCGAATCGCGTACGACCGGATTCAAACCCCAGTTCGCATCGAGCGGAATCGTTGCATTGGGATTGTTGGCGCTGGGCTTCGCGATGGCGATGGTGGGGCGGGATTCGTAATAGAAGTCGCTGCTATACGGCACCAGGAAGTTGTTGCAGTCGTAGCCGCCGCGCAGGAATACGAACAGAAAACGCGGCGAGTTGGTGGGGGCAGCGAAGAGGCGGCCGGAGAAAGACAGCGCAGGAAGCGCAGCGGCGCTGGCGGCGGCAAGCAGGAATTCGCGACGGTTCATAGGAATTGCCTCAGCGATAGTTGAAGTCAGGCGAGGACAGCAGGAAGGTGTTCCATTCCACTTGCGAGGTGGACTTGGCCAGTGCATCGCGCGTGGCGTCGGAAAGTGTGGGTTCCAGCGTTTGCTGAAACAACGCGGAATTCAGCGTCGGTGGATCAACGTGTGTCACTTCGCCATCGGCATTCGCAAACAGCCGGTTGCGGCCGCTGCCGATAGCGCGCGCCACGTCAAAGCGTTTGGCCATCTGCCCTGAACTGGACCAGCTCGCGTTGTCGCTGGCGAAACCATCCGGTGTGATGTGGCCGTAGACCGGCTCAGCCATCTGGTTGAGCCAGTTCACCAGCGGGTCGGCGTTGGTGATCGGCTTGCCGTCATAACTCAGGCGCA
The DNA here is from genome assembly GCF_030160295.1 of Dyella acidisoli. GTDB lineage: Bacteria > Pseudomonadota > Gammaproteobacteria > Xanthomonadales > Rhodanobacteraceae > Dyella_B > Dyella_B acidisoli. Next base: position 20,944 of record NZ_BSOB01000046.1, on the reverse strand, counting down.
TTGCGGAGACCAGGAACTGCGTGGGGTCCTTGAATTTTTTGCCGTAGCCAGTGGTGATGGACTTGGACAGGAACATGGTGCGCAGCACGGCAGCGATATCGCCATCGGTGCGCTGGAAGGTTTCTGCCATGGCGTCCACCAGCGCCGGCGGCGGATCGTCGGATACGAAGTAAGCCGCGAGTTTGCGCGAGACGAATTGCGCGCACGCCGGTTGATGCACGATCAGGTCCACGGCTTGTTCGATTTCGCCAAAGCCGTTGCCTTTGATGGTATGTCCAAGGAATTGCTTTGTGGAGAAATCGTGCCTGCCAGGCAGAAATACGAACAGACCGTTGTGTACGACTCCTGGGCGCTGATTGAGAAAACTGCCGTCGATCCCATCGACGACATTGGGGCCGCGTTGGGGAATGATCCCGGCACCCGTCAAGATCAGTGAGAGCTGTTGGACATCCTGCTGGGTGTAACCGGAGTTCACACCCAACGTGTGCAGTTCCATCAATTCGCGCGCGTAATTCTCATTGGTCTTGCCGCGCACGTTGTGCGCGTTGTCCAGATACAGCTGCATGGCCGGGCTTTCCAGCGTGGCCATCACCAGATCCTTGAACTTGCCCAAGGCGTGCGGGCGGATGGTGTTTTCTTCGTAGTCGGTGGCGAACAGTCCCACACCGCCCTTGGCCGCATAAACATTGAAGTGGTTGAGCCAGAACCACACCATCTGTTCCTTGAGCTGGTTGTGGCCATAGATGGCGCGCAGCAGCTCCACTTCCGCACTTTGCTTGTAGAGATCGCGGCGATACATCTGGAAGTCTTTCTTCGCCATCTCCTTGGCGTTGGTGTCGGCGGCATCGACATCTTTTACTTTTTTCTGTTCGTCGCGGTATTCGGCGATCAGTTTTGCGGGCGAGGTGGTGTAGACCTCGTAGCTATTGATCAAGGGCGCAACGGCCGGAGGCAGGGGATCGTCACCGCCGGCCAGTTGTTCGTCGAGGAAGCGGGTGCGCCCCAGTTCGCGATAGCGCTCCACGGTCGCGCTATCCAGGCCGAAGCTGGCGCGGCGCAGCCACGCGATGTCGTCGGTGCTGAGCGCGTTGTTGTCGGAGGCCTGGGCAAGTGGTGCTATGGCAAGCAACAGCAGGCCCAGGTACTTCAGGCTTGTTCGAAGCGGAACGGTAGCGGTTGGCATGGTTGGTGTCCCCTGTGGCACTTAAGCCCTCAACGCCTGGCCGGCTACTGCGCTGACCGGGCCAAGGCGAAGCGTAAGGAATATTCGGCTTCGATTCACAAATTTGCGCTCCGTCCGTTAAAGCCCGGTTACCATGCCTGCTCCCAGGAGCTGAAGCATGCAAAAAGTCTACGACCAGGCTTATTTCGATAAGTGGTACCGCCATCCGAAGCACGCCGTGAAATCCGCCGCAGAGCTGAAGCGCAAGGTGGCGATGGTGGTGGCGGTGGCGGAACACTACCTGGGTCGGCCCATTCGAAATGTGCTGGATGTCGGCTGTGGCGAGGGTGTGTGGCGAGCGCCGCTGCGTGCCTTGCGTCCTGCCATTGAGTATCGCGGCCTGGATGCGAGCGAATACGCCGTGCAGCGCTATGGGCGCAGCCGAAACATTGGCCTGGCCCGTTTCGGACAGCTGGCGGAACTGCGTTTCGATACGCGTTTCGACGTGATCGTGTGCACGGACGTGCTGCATTACTTGAAACCTGCAGAGATACGCGCGGGCTTGATCGGCATCGGCGAGATGCTGGAAGGGGTTGCGTTTCTGGAAGTATTTACCAACCGCGATGATCTGGAAGGCGATCGCCATGATCTGCGCTTGAGGTCACCAGCGTGGTATTTGCGCGAGTTTCGCGAGGTGGGGTTGTTGCCGTGCGGGTCGCAGTGTTATGTGGGGCCGCGTTTGGAGCGGCCGGTAGCGGCGTTGGAGCGGGCGTGGTTGATGGATTAGGCGTAAGTCTTCATAGCCGTCATTCCCGCGAAAGCGGGAATCTATCTTCGCTTTTGCATCAGAGCAAAATGGATTCCCGCTTTCGCGGGAATGACGGCCATAATGCAAGAATGTGGATGTTCGTAGTGAACGTAAAACGCGCTATACCAACATCACCTGCACACCCGCACCCTGCAACGCCTCCACCATCTCATCCGGCGCACTGCTATCAGTAATCACCGCATTCAAGGTCGATACCGGCGTAATCACCGAAAGGCTGCGTTGCCCCAGTTTGCTCGCATCGAATACCGCGATGGTTTCGCGGGAGACGCGAATCATCAGTGCGTTGAGTGAAGCTTCCAATGGATCTGGTGTGGTGACGCCGACCAATGGATCGAGACCGTCGACACCCAGAAAAAGTTTGTCGGCCGAAATGCGCGACAACGCCTGTTCGGCATCCGGACCCACCAGTGAATACGAAGTAGGGCGCAACAAGCCGCCCAGCATCATCACGCGAATGTTCGGCAGGCCAGACAACTCCACCGCGATGTTCAGCGCATTGGTCACTACAGTGAGTGACTCGAATTTCATCTGCCGGATCTGACGCGCGATTTCCACCGTGGTGGAGCCGGAGTCGAGGATGATGGTTTCGCCATCTTTGATCAGTTTGGCAGCGGCTTGCCCGATACGCAGTTTTTGCGGATGCGAGCGCGTCTCTTTGATGTTCAGCGGCACATCGTTGGTGACGGTTTGCGTGGCCGGCAACGCACCACCGTGCGAGCGTGCAATGGCACCACTGCGATCCAGCGATTCCAGATCGTTGCGAATGGTGACGGTGGAGGTGCCGAAGCGTGCCGCAAGTTCTTCGACGGTGGCGCGGCCGTTGGTTTCGACGTACTCGACGATCAGGCGTCGGCGCTCTTCGACCAGCAGGCGTAGCGGTGGAGCCGAGGCGCGGGATTCATTCATGGTGAAAGGCTGAGCAGTCGGGCGGCGTTGTCATGGTATATCTTGCGCAGCACCGTGTCTGTCAGACCCACACCGTAGATCGACCAGCGGCCCTGCGGCGGTATTTCGGCCGGGGCGTAGTCGAAATACTCGTCCTCGGTTTCGAGGAAGCGGTAATAGATTTCGTAGAGCTCGTCGCCGAACAACTGTTGGGGTACGTCGTCGCCATAAGGGGAAGGCACAGCGTCGGTGCCGAATAAAATGCGGTCCTGGTAGCGGTCGAAGAAGCGCTGGGCGGTGCGCGGCTGGCGCCCGAGTTCGGCGATGCGCGCACTGATGTCCACCAGCGTGTTGGGAAAGCGATCGAGGCAATCGGCCACCGCTTCAAGATTCTCCGCCCAGTTGCCCACATGCATCAGCGCAAACGTGGTCTTGGGGTGGCGCGCAAGCACGCGATCGCGCGCAGCGAGCAGTTCATCGTTGCTGGGAAATTCCGGGCCGTAGAACGACCAGTCCGGATGGTTGCTCAATTCCTCATAGCGCTCGTTGTATTCATCCGTCGGCAGGAAAAAAGCTTCCGGATCGGAGACGTGCATGAACACCGGCATGTTGTGCGCCGCGCACGCTTCCCACATGGGGTCGAAACGTTTGTCGTCGATCGCGACCAGCGGACCGTTGTCGAGTTGTTCGCGCAGATAGAGGCCGAGCGTTTTCAGCAGCTTCAATCCGCGCGCGCCAACACGGTGGGCGTGCGCTATGGCATCGGCTTGAAGCTGCGAGTAATTCGCTGAGGGAAAATGTTCGTAAGACGGCTCCGTGAGCGTGATGAAACGCCCGGGTGCGGCTTTGTCGAACAGCGCAATGCTTTTTTCCAGGCCTTTGCCGACACCGCCGGTGAGATTGACCAGCGTGCGCACGCCTTTGCGATCCATCACCGGCAGCAGCTCTTCGGGCGTGGCGAACACGGTGATGTCTTCGCCGACTGACACCCCATTGCGCACTTTGCTGGACCAGGTGAGATGTGTGTGCGCGTCGATCACCGGAAAGCGCGGGCGTTCGATACGTGTCTTTGGCACGCGCAGCATGCTGCGCGGTTTGAAGTCCTTCAGGCGCAGATCGCTTTTGCTGTGATCAGGCGCGGTTTGCAGCGGGTTTTTGCCGCTGGCGCGAATGGTGCCGGCGCCGCTGGGTGGCGCGCAGCAGAAGCAGCCGGCGCGGGTTTGCGTGCGGAAGGACCAATTTCCCGTGGGTGATTTGCGTTGGCTATGCATAGGCGTTCGCGTAAGTATGCCCCTCTACCTTTGGGAGAGGGGTTGGGGTGAGGGTACGAGCGAAGCACGTTATTGGCATCTTGCGTGCGACTTTGGCAGCGCGCTCCGTTCTCGCCCTCATCCGCCCTTTGGGCACCTTCTCCCGGAGGGAGAAGGGAAAGTCTCAATCGCCTCACCTCCCTCCCCGGCAGGGTGAGGGAACACCAAAGGCATTCCCACCGGGGAGGAAGGGGCGCCGCGCACAGCTGCCGGGAGCCGGGAGAGGGGAGGTATCCCCGGCAGCGGCGCGGAAGCTCAGCGCGGATGCTTCGCCATGATCTGATGCACCTGCTGCACCAGCGCAATCGCCTGATCGAGCGGGCGCAGCCACATGTTGCGGCCGAACATCACGCCGGTAGCGCCGGAGGCCATGTAGAACTCCACCTTGCGCAACACGGCGGCATCGTCGTCGTTCTTCTCTCCGCCGGAGAACAGCACCATGGTGCGTCCGGCCGAGCGCACCACGCGCTGGGTGCGGGCCGATGCATCTTCCTGCAGCGTGTTGTATGGCTTGGGTACGTTGGCGGTGCTGTCATCGGGTTCGTGCAGTTTCACGATGTCCGCGCCCAGTTCCAGCGCGACGCGTGCGGCGTAATCCTGTGCATACAGGCTGCCCTTGCCGCCCTTGGCATCGATCGCTGCGCCGCGCGGATACGACCACAGCACCAGCGGCATGCCAAAGCGCTCGCAATCCTGTCGTACCTTTTCAAACTGGCGGAACTCGTCATGCTGGCGGGGTGAGCCTACATACATGGTGTAACCGACGGCATCCGCGCCGAGGCGCACCGCATCTTCCACCGAGGCGAACAGCGGTGACGTCGCGTCTGCATCGGAAGGGATATTGGTCTTACCGTTGAGCTTGAGGATCAGCGGAATCCGTCCGCACCACTCACCCATGTATTTTTCGGCCAGGCCCACGCCCAAGGCGATGGCCGAAAAGTTGCCCTCCACCGCAAGCCGGAACTGATACTCCGGATCGATGGCCGGCGGGTTGGGAAAGAAATCGGTGGGGCCGTGTTCCAAGCCCTGGTCCAGCGGCAACACCAGCAAACTGCCGTTGCGCGGGCCGTGCCCGTACATCAGGCGCCACAGGCGGGTTCGCTTGCCGTGGGAAAGGGAAAGGCGAGAAAACTTTTCGGAAGTTTTCGAAAGGTGTTGTAACTGATCTTTCATTTCGAATACTCTGGGAGCGTCATCGGATGGTTTCACATTCGAGCGAATTGGATCAAATGTCAAGTCTTCATAAGAAAACGAAAGAAAATGGCATGCTGGACGCACTCCGGGAAAAGCCCGCGGAGGCGCAGCAGGCAGCGGGCTACGCCGATACCTTGCGCGAGATCCTGCAGCAGCCGGCCACCTGGCAGGACACTTTCGATCTCCTGCACGGCACGGTAGCGCAACAGCGGTTGGCGAGAGCCATGGAGCCGCGGCCGGCCCACATCGTGCTGACCGGCTCCGGCAGCTCCATGTACATCGGCGAGTGTCTTGCGCCGCTGCTGCAAGCAGGCTTGGGCGTGCCAGTGCAGGCGATTGCTGCCGGCACTTTGCTCACGCATTGGCGCAGCGTGTTGCCGGCAGGGCCGGGCTTGCTGATCTCGCTGGCGCGCTCGGGTGATAGCCCGGAAAGCGCGGCCGTAGTGAACACCTTGTTGGCCGAAGCGCCGGCATGGCGCCACTTGGCCATTACCTGCAATGCCAATGGCAAGCTTGCCACCCACTACCGCAACGAGCCGCGCATGACGGCGCTGGTGCTGGATGAGCGCACCAACGATCGCAGCCTGGTCATGACCAGCAGCTTCACCAATCTGCTGCTGGGTGGACTGGGCCTGTTGCACGGCATGCGTGGTGAGCTTGCGGCGAGTACCGTCGAGACCGCAGCCGCGAATGCGCAGAACATTTTCGACACCCATGCCGATGCCATCGCGGCGTTGGCAGCGCGCGATATGCATTCAGCCGTCTATCTGGGCAGCGGCGCCGCATTCGGTGCGGCGCGTGAAGGTGCTCTGAAAATGTTGGAAATGACCGGCGGAAAGGTCATCACCATGGCGGAAACTTTCCTCGGCCTGCGCCACGGACCGATGTCCTTCGTGCATCCGCACACGTTGATCATTGCGATGCTCTCGGCTGATCCGTCGGTGCATGCGTATGAATGCGATCTATTGCGCGAGTTGTCGCGCAAGCAACTGGGCATGGCGAAGCTGGTCGTGGGACATGCCATTCCCCCGGATGTGCTGGCGTCGGGTGATGTGGCCATTCGCACATCGGCATCGGTGTCGAATCCTGATGTGCCCGCGGTGTTGGCGGGCGTCGTCGTTGCGCAGTTGCTGGCGTTCTTCCGTTGTCTGCAGCTTGGGGGCAAGCCTGATACGCCTTCCGAAGGCGTGCTGACACGCGTGGTTGAAGATTTCGCGTTGCATGGAGCCACACCATGACAGCGCGCGAGCATCGGACAAGCATCCTGGTTGTCGGCGAGATCAACGTCGACTTCGTGTTCAAGGGCTGTCATGCCCTGCCCACGCCAGGCAAGGAAGTGCTAGCCGATGACTTCGTGATGACGCCCGGCAGTTCGTCGATGATCTGCGCAATGGGTCTGGCGCGCCTGGGTAATCAAGTGGCTTTCCATGGCTGTCTCGGTGCGGACGCATCCGGCACGTTCTGTATGCAAGCCATGCGCGATGCAGGCATTGACGTATCGTCACTGCATCCCAGTCATGCATTGCGTACTGGCGTGACGGCTTCGCTATCCACACCGCAGGATCGCGCGCTGGTGACGTTTGCAGGCGCGATGTCGGAGTTGCGTGCCGAAGATATCGACGATGCACAGCTGGCAAGTGCTACGCATCTGCACGTTTCTTCCTATTACCTGCAAAAGGGCTTGCGTCCCGGTTGCCGTGAACTGTTTGCGCGAGCGAAGTCCGCAGGACTCACTACGTCGCTCGATCCGGGTTTCGATCCCGCGCAGCAATGGGGCGATGACTTGCTCGAAACCCTGGGCGAAGTCGATGTGTTTCTGCCCAACGAACAGGAACTGTTGGCGATCACCGCTTGCAACGATCTGCAGGCGGCACTGCGCTTTGTGCAAAACGGGCGCACGCGCACCGTAGTGAAACGCGGGCGTGAAGGCAGTGCCAGTTTGCACGAAGGGCAATGGCTGAACGTGCCGGCTTATCCCATCGAAGCGATCGACACGACCGGCGCGGGCGATTCCTTCGATGCAGGTTTTCTGCATGCTTGGCTACGCGGCCTGGAGTGGCTCGATTGCATGCGCTGGGGCAGCGCGTGCGGGAGCCTGTCCACACGCGGTGTCGGCGGCACCACTCGCCAGGCCACTGCAAGCGAAGCGGCAGCCTTGATCGCGGAGACGCCATGATTACCATCGCCGGCTTCAATACTGCGATCGATCGTTTCATCCAGATCGATGCCTTGACGCCCGGCGAAGTGCACCGCGTGCGCACGGAAAAGGTCTATGCCGGCGGCAAGGGTGTGCACGTGGCGCAAACCATTGCAGAGCTTGGCGAGCATGTGCGCCTGATCGGCCCGATCGATGCTGCACATCACTCGCTTATAGGCCGCCAGATGAGTGCGCGTGGCGTGTTGTTTCGCGGTGTGGAAATCGAAGGCGAACTGCGCCAATGCCTGGCTTTGCAGGAGGAAGGCGGCAGCATTACCGAGATCCTGGGGCAGGGGCCGCAGCTCAGCCAGATCGAGCAGGACGCGCTGCTGCGCGATTTTCGCCGCAGTGCGGACCAGAGCGAACTGGTTATTCTTTCCGGCAGTTTGCCGCGCGGCTTTGCCGACACCTTGTACGCAGAATTAGTTGAGTACGTGCACGGCTTAGGCAAGCGCTGCCTGGTCGATGCCAGCGGCGACGCACTGCGCAACGCGGTGGTCGCGAAACCTTTCTTGGTGAAACCGAATCGCGATGAGATCAGCCAGCTGGTCGGTCATCCGGTGATCAATATCGAGGCAGCGCAAGCAGCGGTTATCGCGCTGCGCGCGCGTGGCATAAGCATGCCGGTGGTGACGATGGGCGATATGGGCGCAGTCGCTGCAGACGACACCGGCGTATGGCATGCACAGCTCGCACCAACGCAGCTGCGCAACGCGGTCGGCTCTGGCGATTGCTTCCTGGCCGGCATGGCGGTGGCGATCAAACGGAACATGCCGCTCGAGCAGGCGCTGCGCCTTGCGGTGGCGTGCGGTGTCGCCAACGCGGAGTCGAATGAAACAGGTTTTGCGGAGCGAGGCAAGGTCGAGTCTTTGCTCGCAAATGTAAAAACAAGTCGATTGCAGGCCGCGCCGAACGCGCGCGGCGAAGCCATGCATTGACGGTTGACGTGGAGTAGTAGGTAGCAAAAACAGATACGGCACGTTAGGGGAGCTTTCGTCCGGATCCATACGTACGCACGCGGGAGCATGTCTCCACGCGATGCGACAAGACAGCATGGGAGGATGATTTCAATGTATGCGAACAAAATAAAGTGCCGCTCCAAAAGCGGCACAACGGGTTCTATTGCGTTTTTTTCGGGTGGGCGCGGGGGATTGCGGCAACAAAAGCTGGCCTGGATTATCGCCGGCTTGCTGATTTCGGCCGGCGCGCACGGCCAATCGACGACCGGCAACATTTACGGGCAGGTGCCGGCGGAAAAGGATTTGAGCGTCGTCGTTCGTAGCGACACCGGGCTTACCCGCGAAATCGCCATCGACGGCAACGGGCATTACAACGCCACGCAATTGCCGGTGGGCAATTACACAGTCAGCTTGATGCGCAGCGGCAAAGTGCTGGAGACGCACGACAACGTGGCGCTGCGCGTAGGCGTGGGCGTGAATGTCTCGTTCACCCAGCCAGTGGCGGCGAAGGAATTGTCGGGCGTGAACGTATCGGCGAATGGCGTGCCGCCCATCGATGTCAGCTCAGTGGATTCGCGCACCGTGATTACCGCCAAGCAGCTGGCCGCACTGCCTCTGCCGCGAACCGCGGAAGCCGCCGCGCTGTTGGCGCCGGGTGCGGTTATCGATAGCGGCGGTTTCGTCAGTACCACAGGTGTTCCGCTGGTCAGCTTTGGCGGCTCGTCGGTGGAAGAGAACGCGTATTACATCAACGGCTTCAACACCACCGATCCGTATCTCGGCCAAGGCGGCATCACGTTGCCATACGGTTCGATCGATCAGGAAGAGGTTTATACCGGCGGCTACAGCGCCCAGTACGGACGCTCCGATGGCGGCGTGCTCAACATGATCGGCAAGAGCGGCACCAACGAATGGCATTTCGGCGGTCAGTTGCTGTACGAACCGGAAGGGCTGCGCTCCGACCAGCGCAACACGTATTACAACAATGGCCTGCCGCCGTCGCCGGTAGCCGGAAACCTGTTCGATCCCAACAGCAAGAACACGCGCTGGACGTCTGTGTACGACGCCTATGTAGGCGGTCCGATCATCAAGGACAAGTTGTTCTTCTTCGTTTCGGCGGAAATGAGTGACGAGGGACAGCACAGCGTCAACAACGTTACCGCGGGCACGGCGGAAAACTCCATGACGCACTTGCCCAAGTGGTACGCCAAGGTCAACTGGAACATCACCGACACCAATCTGCTTGAGTTGACCGGAGCATCCAGCAAGGAAGAGCAATACGGTTCGCTCTACAACTACGACTACAACAATCTGAAGGAGTCCTCGTTCAGAGGATTCGCCAACAACACCAAGAGCGGCGGCGACATGCTGTCGGCCAAGTTCACCAGCTACATCACGGACGATCTCACCTTCACGGCCTTGTACGGCAAGATGAAGAGCTTCAACTACAGCATCCCGGTGGACTACAACCCGGATGCCACGTACATCGGCGGCGCAACGTTCCAGAATCCCGCCTATAACGGCGGCGTGCCGAACAACGGCAGCCAGACCATCAGCTCGATTTCCAACCCCTACTATCACACCCGCAATCTGCGTGTGAGCCTGAGCTACGTGCTGGGCAGACACACCATTACGGCGGGTATCGACAACTTGGTATCCGGCGCCTTCGAACAGGGCAACGACAGCTCCGGCCCTGGCTATACCTGGAACTACGGCTACACACCGAATCCGACCGTGCCTTTGATTCCGGCACTCGGCGTTGGCGCGCTTGCCAACTATCCGAATGGCGCGTCGGGTTACTACGTCAGCAAGAACATGTTCATCGGCGGCGCGAACCTGCTAACCAAACAGCGCGCCGAGTACATCGAAGATCAATGGCAGGTGAGCGATCGCTGGCTGGTGTCGTTGGGTTTGCGCAATGACGGCTTCCAGGATCTCAACGCCGCCGGCAAGGCGTACATGGCGCAAACCAAACCGCAGTGGGCGCCGCGCCTGGGCTTCAGTTGGGATGTCAATGGCGACGGCAGCTTCAAGGTTTATGGCAATGTCGGCCGCTACTACCTCGGTGCACCGCTGGCACCGGGCGGTCCTGCGAATGGCTACATCAGCACGCAGCAGTATTACACCTATGGCGGCATTGCCGCCGACGGAACGCCGACCGGACTCACTCAGGTATCACCACCGGTATCGGCGGACAACGCCTTTGGCCAGACGCCCGACCCGCGCACGATCACCGTGCAAAAACTCAAGGCCGAGAACCAGGACGAATTCATCCTGGGCTTTACCAAAACGCTGGGGCCATCGTGGATCTACGGTGCGAAGTTCACGCGGCGCATCCTGCGTCATGACATCGATGATTACTGCGACATCCAGACCGTCATCAACAAAGCGGCGTCGCTGGGCATCACCGATGTCAATAATGCCAGTTGCTACTACATCAATCCGGGGCAGGCCAATACGTTCGCCGTCGAAGATCCCAATGGTGTCTTCCACAACGTGACGTTGACCAACGCGGAGATGGGCTTTCCGTCCATGGTGCGCAAGTACTACGGCCTTGAGACGTTCCTGGAACATCCTTTCGACGGCCATTGGTACGGCAAGATCGATTACCTGTTCTCGCGCAGCTACGGCAATAACGAGGGCATGGGTCAAACCAATATCCAGGCGCTGGCGGAAACGCAGAACACGTACTGGGATTTTCCGCAGCTGATGCAATACGGCATTGGTCCGCAGGGCGAAGACCACACGCATCAGATCAAGATGTACGGCTATTACCAGATCACGCCGGAGTGGCAGGTCTCGGCCAATCTCGCGCTGGTGTCTGGCGGCCCGAAGTATTGCCTTGGTTTGTACGGCCCGAATCAGACCGACCCAGTGGGCTACGGCTCGCTCTATCAATGGTGCGGCGGCATGCCGTCGCCGCCGGGAGCCGCAGGCCGCTTGCCGTGGGCGAAGCAGCTCGACGTGGGTGTTCGCTATCGACCGGTTTTCGCTGCGAACAAACTCGCCTTCAGCCTGGACGTGATCAATCTGTTCAATGGCCAGGCGCCGCTCAACGAATACCCAGAATACAACACCGGCACCGTGCCAGCTGCGCCGAACCCGCAGTACGGAACGCCGATGGTGCTACAGCAGCCGCGCTATGTGCGTTTCGGCATCACGTATGACTACTGAAGTGCAAGCTGCTTCCGCTTCAACGTGTAGCGGGGGCAGGAAGGAGAACGGTTGACGACAAAGTCCGGTGCGCAAGGGGAGCTTTCGCCCGGACGCCAACACTCGCATCGCGCGGCCCACTCCGCGCGATGCGACATGACCATGAGGGAGGAGCGTTTCTAATGTTCACGAAGATCATGAGATGCCGCGAAGCGACGCGCGGCACAACGGCCCCGGTTTGCCGCAAGAAACGACTGTCGCTGCAGGTGGCGATGGTATTGGCGGGTCTCTCGCTTGCAGGCTATGCCGGTGCGCAGAGCACGTCAGGCTCGAACGACGCCACGCAAACCACCGATCAGGCATCGACACAAAACGCGGTGAACCTCAAGGCGGTCACGGTGACCGGCACGAATATCCGTGGCGTGGATATGGAAACGGCGCTGCCCACCGTTACGATCACGCAGCAGGAGATCCAGCGACAGGGCTTTGCTACGGTCGGTCAGTTGCTGCAGAACCTTCCATCCGCTGCCACGCCCGATCTTAGCCGCGGTGATGCCGCGTCGCTGGGGCCAAACCAGGGCGGTACCTTTATCGATTTACGCGGTCTCGGCGCGCAACGCACGCTGGTGTTGGTGGACGGCCAGCGCATCGGCGCAGTGCATGGCGGCTACACCGACATCAGTGTGATACCCGTTGCGATCGTCGATCACATCGACGTACTCGGTAGTGGCGCTTCGGCAATTTACGGCTCCGATGCGATTGCCGGCGTGATCAACATCGTCACCGTCAAGAACTTTCACGGCGTGCAGGTGGACACCTATGCCGGTGAATACATGCCGCACAGTGACGGCACGCAGGCCCAGTACAGCATCACGGCAGGCTCAACCACGCAGCGCAATTCGCTGATCGGGAACGTTTCCTATCAATATCAGGGCTCGGTGTGGGGCGGTGCGCGCCCGTGGTCTGCTTATCCGCAGACCGATCATTACCCGTATTTCGGACTCAGTAGCCTGCCCCCGAACAGCGGCCAGATCACCAATTCGCCGCTGCCCAATCCGAACATTCCCAACGACAATACGCTGGTGCTGAACCCGGGTGGCAATTCGACCAACCTGGCCGATTATTCGTTTCTACGGCCACGCATCTACAGTGCGAACGGTAATGTCACCAGCCTGGCCAATGCCGGCTCGTACATCTACAACTACAGCAACCTCAGCACCATTCTCAGTCCCAACCGGACCAAGAACCTGTACTTGGCCGATCGTTACAAGCTCACCAATCACATAACCGCGCATGTGGAGATTGGCTACAACCAGAGCTGGAACGGCGGTGCCGGTGGTCCGAGTTATTTGTATAGCGGGCAGTCCAGCAATCCGCCCAACCTGCCGCAATTCCCGATCGTGCTTTCCGCGCAGAGCTACTACAACCCTTATAACGCGCCAGGTCAGACACCACAGGATGTGCAGTTCGTACGGCAGTTTCCGCAGAACCTATACACCAACGAGAACACCTCGCGGAACTTTCGCTACAGCGCCGGGCTGGAAGGCGATTTCAGTGCTGGCGACCACGTTTTCAATTGGGATGCCTACTACTACGACAGCAAGATCCGCGACATCGACATTCGTCCCGGCCAGTACAACCTGATCAATGCGACGCAGGCGCTGGGGCCGTCCTTCATGGGCAGCGACGGCGTCGTCCATTGCGGTACGCCGGGCAACATCATTGCGGGATGCGTGCCGTTGAACCCGCTGGGTACGGTTACCCAGCAGATGCTCAACTACATTGCTATCAACAATGACGAGCACACCGGTTATGACGAGCGAGCGTTCGTGGCCGATATCAGCGGCAATGTCTACGAACTGCCTGGCGGCGATCTGACGGTTGCGGCTGGTGTGCAGCATCGTTACGAGTCCGGTTACGACGCAACCGATCCTTTCGCCACTGCCGGTTATTCCAGCGACTACTCGGTCGAACCCAACCACGGCAGTTTCAGCCTCAACGAAGGCTATCTGGAAGTGTATGCGCCTTTGCTGAAAGATCTTCCGGGCGTGAAGAGTTTGTCCATCGACGTGGCGCGTCGATGGTCGTACTACAGCAACTTCGGCGGCACACGTAATAACTCGTTCAAGCTGGCGTGGAAACCGATTGACGATGTCATGGTGCGTGCCAGCTACAGCACCAACTTCCGCGCGCCGACCATCAATGACTTGTTCCAGGGCCTTTATCTGGCGGGCGGCTTCACCGATCCCTGCGATGTGGTGTATGGCCCGGCGCAATACGGTTACAGCCCGGTCGTGGCGCAGCGTTGCCTCACTGGTATTGGCGGCCTACCTAGCGTGCCGGCCGGTTTCCGGCAAACCGATATCACCGGACTGCCGGTGCAGGGACCGAATGCAGCAGGTATCACCAACAGCTACAACGGTGGCAATCCCAATCTGAAACCGGAGACTGCGTACAACGGCGATATCGGCGTGGTTTACAGCCCGTCGTGGTCGCCGGGTTTCAACGCTACGGTTGATTGGTGGAGCTACAACATCCGCAATCTGATCACCGGTATCAGCAACGACCAAGTGCTGGCGGATTGCTACGAGTTCGGCATTACCTCCGCGTGCTCGCAGTTCCAGCGCAAGGGTGGCAGCGGTCCGTTGGCTGGTCAGATCATCAACCTGATGAATCTGGAAACCAACGCGGGCTGGCTGAAGGAGCGTGGTTGGGATTTCGGTGTGAACTATGCGTTGCCCGAGTTCAGCTTTGGCAAGTTCAAGGTTGCGCTGCAAAGCACTTATATCGCCAGCAACAACGTGCAGCCGACGGTAGGCGCCGCCGTGCAGTACACGGCAGGTACGGCCTTGGGTAATCTGGACGGTGCGGTATGGCGCGTGCGTGGCAACCTTACCTTGAGCTGGGACTGGCACGATTTTGGTGCGAACTGGACGGTGCGTTACTTTTCGCCGATCAAGGGACCTTGTGCTTATCCGCCGCCGAGCACCACCACGATCTTCCCGTGTACCTTACCGACCTATTACGCACCGGGCGTGGGTATTTCCCCGATGACGCAGGAAGCCTCGGCCACCTTCAACGATGCGCAAGTGCACTGGAAGGCGCCCTGGAACGGTACGTTCTCGCTGGGCGTCAACAACATCTTCAATCACGTGGGGCCATACATCTACGGCGGAGGCTTCAACTCCGGTACGGACAGCTACAACGACTACAACGCGTCGTATGACATTGGTCGCTTTGTGTATGTGCGTTATCAGCAGAAGTTTTGATGGAAGTTTGTTGCGGGTTGCTCCCTCTCCTGCCGTGCAGGGGAGGGCAATCTTACTGTTAAGTTTGTTGTCACCTATCCGTCATTCCGGCCTTCGCCCGAATGACGACTCGCTTTGAATCGAGATCAGCTTGGAAATGAGGCTTTTCATGTATCGAACACACTACAAAAAAGCGCTCGCTGTGAGCCTGCTATGCGCATGGATGGGCGTGACGCATGCCAATGACGCCACCATTCTCAACCCCGGCGCGCCTGCCTACGCCGCCACGGGAGGCCAGGCAAGCTTCGGCAATGCGGCCATTGATGCTCATTGGAATGTGGCTGATGGCAAGCTTTCCGGCATCACAATCACCGATCGCGATAGCGGACAGGTGCTGAAGGTAGACGATCTTTTCACCCTGGCATTGCCCAACAAGCAATCCATCAAGGCCAGCGATATGCGTCTGTTGTCGCAACCTTCAGAGCGCGCGCTGCCTGTCGATGCGAAAGCTTCCAAGCTTGCCGACCGTCTTCCCGGCAAAGCGATCGGCGCGACGTTCGGTGACGCCGATAACCGCTTCCACGTCGAATGGCAGCTCGTGCAGCGCGAGGGTTCGCCTTATCTGCGAGAGATCGTGACGATCACGGCGCTGAAACAGGATGAGCCGTTGACCAGCGTCTCGCTATTGCCGTCCAGCATCGACCACGCCGAAGTGAATGGTGTGGTGAAAGGTTCGCCGGTGATCGCTGGCAACGTGTACTTGGGTCTGGAAAATCCACTCTCCGATAGCGAAGTGCGCGGCAAGCATGTGCTCTTGTCGATGGCACGCACGCTACCGCTGCGCAAAGGTCAATCAATCACATATTCGGCGGTGGTCGGTGTCGTGCGCGATGGGCAGTTGCGCCGCGACGTCGCCACGTACGTGGAACGCGAGCGGGCGCACCCGTATCGGCCATTCCTGCACTACAACTCCTGGTACGACATCGGTTACTTCACGCCCTACACCGAAGCGGAAGCGTTGGACCGCATTCATGCGTTTGGCGAGGAGTTGAGCGTGAAGCGCGGTGTGAAGCTCGATTCCTTCCTGTTCGACGACGGCTGGGACGATCGCTCCGGCAGCTGGGATTTCAGCAAGGATTTTCCGCACGGCTTCGTGCCGCTGCGCGAGGCAGCGGCCAAATACGGCGCTGCGCCCGGTATGTGGCTGTCGCCGTGGGGCGGTTACAGCACGCCGAAAGATGAGCGGGTGAAGAACGGCCGAGCGGCCGGCTACGAGATCGTCAACGATGGCCTGGCGCTTTCGGGGCCGAAGTATTACCAGCGTTTCCATGATGTAGTGCTGGATCTGCTTAACAAGCACGGCATCAATCAGTTCAAGTTCGACGGTACCGGCAATGCGGATAGCGTGTTCCCAGGCAGCCGTTTCGATAGTGATTTCGCTGCCGCGATCGAACTCATCAAGGACATTCGCGCCGACAAGCCCGATACCTTCATCAACCTCACCACCGGCACCTGGGCATCGCCGTTCTGGTTGCGCTATGCGGATTCGATCTGGCGCGGCGGTGAAGACGATTGGCACACGGGAGTGGGCACCGAGCGCGAGCAGTGGATTACCTATCGCGACCAGCAGACCTACGAGAATGTCGTGATCCAGGGGCCGCTGTATCCGCTCAACTCGCTGATGCTCCACGGCATCATCTACGCGCAAATGAACAAGCGGCTCAACACGGATCCCGGGCACGATTTCGCCAATGAGGTGCGCTCCTACTTCGCTACCGGCACACAGTTGCAGGAGATGTACATCACGCCGTCGCTGCTTAGCAAAGAAGACTGGGATGTGCTGGCCGAGGCCGCGAAGTGGTCACGCGCAAATGCGGATGTGTTGCGCGATACGCATTGGATCGGCGGCGACCCGGGGCGGCTCGACGTGTATGGCTGGGCGGCTTGGTCGCAGGCCAAGGCGATCATCACCTTGCGCAATCCGGATGCGCGCCCGCAAACGGCGGTGATCGATCTGCAGCGGCAATTGGAATTGCCGAAAGATGCTGTGCGTCAGTTCAATGTTCGCGATGTGTGGAAGCGTGGCGGCGATGTGCCCAAGCACTTTGATGCTGATCATGTGAGCACGATCACGCTGGCGCCGTTTGAAGTATTGACCCTTGAATTGACGCCTTGAGGTAACCTCCGGCGCTCTTCACTTGCGCGATGTTTTATCCCCTCTCCCCTATGGGGAGAGGGTTAGGGTGAGGGGCCGCGCTTGCGGAGAAGCACGATAGTCCACTGGGTTTTTGCTTTTTTTCTTCTCACAAGCGAATGAAGATCAGGCGAGGTTGGCCCCTCACCCCAGCCCTCTCCCCGTAGGGGAGAGGGGGTTTATATCGCGTAAATTCAAGCAGGCCGTTTAGGATGAGGGATCCATGCAACGACGCGATTTTCTTCGATTCGCCTTGCTGACACCGTTGGCGGCAAGCATTACGGTTGCCGAAGCGGAAACCAGCAGCAAACCTTCCGTCGAACCTATTCCTGACGGAAAGCCCCGCCGCTTCGAACTCGGTCGTAAGCAATTCCTGCTCGACGGTGCACCATTTCAGATTCGCAGCGGCGAAATGCATCCGTCGCGTATTCCCGCCGAGTATTGGGAGCACCGCATCCACATGGCGAAGGCGATGGGCCTCAACACCATCGCGGTCTACCTGATGTGGAATTACTTCGAAAGCGAGCCGGGCGAATTCGATTTCACCACGGAGCGTCGCGATTTCGTGCGCTTCATCAAGTTATGCCAGCGGGAAGGGATGTGGGTCTATCTGCGCCCAGGCCCGTATGTTTGTGCGGAGTGGGATCTCGGCGGCCTGCCGGCTTATCTGTTGCGCGATCCTTCCATTCGCGTTCGCACCAAGGATGACGCGCGCTATATGCAAGCGGTGCAGCGTTACATGGACGCGGTGGCGCCGAAGATCGCGCCACTGATGGCGAATCGCGGCGGCCCGATTCTGATGATGCAGATCGAGAACGAATACGCGTCGTTCGGCAACGATCTGCAATATCTACTGCGCTTGCGTTCGATGTGGCAGGCACACGGTATTGAAGGGCCATTTTCGATTTCCGATGGGTTGTCGGAGATTCAAAAGACGCATACCTATGTGCCAGGCGCTGCGTTGGGTTTGGATGGCGATACCGATTTCGCAGCAGCGCAAATCATTGCGGGTGAAGCACCGGTGTGGGTGGGCGAAGGTTATCCAGGCTGGCTTACCCACTGGGGTGATTTGACGTTCCAAACCGGTAACTACCTGCCGACCTTGCGCAAACTGATGGCCGAAGGTCGTTCGTTCAACATGTATGTGGTGCACGGTGGCACTAACTTCGGTTTCACTGCCGGGGCCAACGCGCGCAACGATTACGCCAATTTCGAGCCGGTGATCACCAGCTACGACTACGGCGCACCCATCAACGAACGTGGCGAGCCTACGCCGAACTACCATGCGTTCCGTGCGTTGATCGCGCCTCATGTCGCGCAGCCTATGGCTGATCTACCGCCTCCCGTGCCGAAGGTACATTTTGCAGAGGTCATCGCGCGCCCGTTTACGTCGATTTGGGACAACCTGCCGTTGCCGTCGAGATTGGTGAACAAGCCCGATCCGAACGAGATCTTGTTCGCGCAGAATCAGGGCATGGTGGTGTATCGCAAGACGCTGCTGAGCGGCGGCATGCTCAATATGGAGGGCTTGCGCGACTACGGCACGGTGTTCGCCGACGGCAAGTATCTGGATTACGTTTCACGGGTCACCAAGCCGGGTTTGCACGTGAAGCACTACGTGGACATTCCGCCGCCAGCGAATGGTGCAGGTACGACGGTGGAAGTTCTCGTCGACAGTTTCGGCCACGTGGGTTATGGCCAGGCGATGTACGACTTCAAAGGCATCGTCGGTGCCGTGACATTGGATGGCGAAGAGCTGCATGGCTGGCAGGCACATAGCCTGCCGCTGGATGACGCTTACGTTTCGGGCCTTCCACCGATGCCCGCGGACTCACCGTC
Source organism: Dyella acidisoli (assembly GCF_030160295.1). Taxonomy (GTDB): domain Bacteria; phylum Pseudomonadota; class Gammaproteobacteria; order Xanthomonadales; family Rhodanobacteraceae; genus Dyella_B; species Dyella_B acidisoli. The sequence goes on along the minus strand of NZ_BSOB01000046.1, from coordinate 1,974 downwards.
GAGGCTGCGTCCCGGCATGTTCTTCAAGGCGATCGTCACGCTCGATGGGGCAGGTGACTGTTACATCGACATGAGCGATTGGGACAAAGGGTATTTATGGGTCAACGGCAAATTGCTTGGACGCTATTGGCGCATCGGACCGCAGCAGCGGTTGTATTGTCCGGGGCCATGGTTGTCGCGTGGCCGCAATGAGTTGCTGGTGTTCGATATGCATCGGGTGATGCCGACGGCGATTCGGTGTAGTGATCGGTTGCAAGGTTGAATCCATTGCCGATGACTCCACCTTGCCGTCATTCCCGCGAAGGCGGGAATCCATTTTCGCACTTGCATCAGAGCAACATGGATTCCCGCTTTCGCGGGAATGACGGCTTTGTGGCTTATGAGTTGTCCGTGAGCATTAAAATTGGATATGCGCACGCAACCCCGCAAACCTCGCCGGCCCACGATCCCGGTTGTACCCAGGATTACGAATGAACTGCAGATCCGGGCTGATGGTGAGGTGATCGATCACCGCGATGTTGTAATACAGCTCGGCAATCTGCTCCGGTCCATAACGCAATGTGCCGTCGCCCAGCAGAAAGCCGTCGCCTCCCATCTGCAAATACTGCGCGTGCACGCGCGAAAGTCCGTCGAAGGCGACGCCGACGCCAAGCCGATCGTCGGAGCGGTGCCAATGTGCGCCGGATAGCTGAAAGCCACCGCTCAGCAGACGATCGACCTCGGTGAAAATGAAAGACTCGGTATGCCCGTCGTTCCAGCCGGCACGCATGAAGAAACCGGTGTCGCCGTTGTCCGCTACTGGCAGCTCGCCATTGATACCGAAACCGAACTTGTGCCGTCCGCGGGCATCGTCCGCGTGCACGTCCGGCGTCTGGCCGGTCAGCGACGCGATCTCGATCGCTTGCTGATAGATGCCAAGGCTGCCTTTGTTGTAGTAGCCAAGGAAGCGTAACGCCCAGCCATCGGGATGGGGTTGCAGCGTCAATTCAAGCTGCTGTCCGCTGGCAACGCCCAGCGATTTCACCAGCGCCTGTCCGTTTGCTTCGATCGGCATGCGATAGATGCCATAGCGCAAGGCCCAGCCCGGCATCATCCAGCCGATCATGATGCCATCGGTGTAGCCGCGTGTGTCCGAAGCAAAGTCCCATGCTGTGTTGTTCCATAGCGACCAGTTCATGAACTGCGTGCGCGTGGAATTGGCGTAGCGGTTCTTGTCGAAGTCGTCGTTGACGGCCATAAAGCCGATCTTTACTTCGATGTGCTTGATGGCTTCGTGTGCAGGCAATTGATCCTGGCCGCGTTCTAACTCCGCGGTTTCGTCGCCCAGCGGAAGTATCCAGCGAAGATAATTGCGCGCCACGTATGGACGCTTGCCCAAGCTGGCGACACCGGAACGAATGATGTCGCCGTTGGTGAGTCCGCCAATTCCGGTGGCATTGCTTACGCCTTCGCCTTTGAACATCTCCACATCCCAGTAGTACTGAAAGTGCCAGGGCAGGGCGATGCCGAAATAGGCGCCGAAGGTGTGTGAACGTGCAGTCGAGCCATCTGCTTTCAAGCTGAGCGAGCTGGAGTAGGGCGAGTGCACACGCGATTGGTTCTGATCGACGAAGGTGTATTGCGCGCCGAGCCATTGAGGGATGAATAGCGGAGCGTCGTCGGCGTGTGCGCACAGCGGTAGTGCTGCAAGGAGAATGCATGGCAGCAGCTTGCGATGACGTAGCAGCGGTTCGGTCATGAGCGATGGTGACAAGCAAGCGTCTGCTGGGCGGCGGTGATGCTGCAGGGTGGGTGATGAGGTGTCAACGCTGCGCTTTGCTTCTCGGTAACCACTCTCGTCGTGTCTCAGCTGGCATGTCGTGGGTGCTTCCATTGCCTGCGGCGCTTTCGGACCCTAAAGGGCCCGAGTCACTTTTCTTTGCTGGCCCAAAGAAAAGTAACGGCGGTCTCTAAACTCAAGTGCAACACCCTCTC
>NZ_BSOB01000045.1 GCF_030160295.1 Dyella acidisoli | reverse complement strand
GCGCAGGTGACGCCAGCGAACGTCAACGAGGTATGCATCGGTCACGCCTTGGTGCAAGGGGACGAAGCGGCGGTATGGGCGGACAAAGGCTACGTAGGTCCGGCCATGCGCGAGCGACTGCACGCGGCGAAGATCAAGGATCGCGTGCAACGCCGTGCGGCACGAGGCCGTCCGCTTCGCCGCTGGGAGATCGTGCGTAATCGGCTGATTGGACGCGTGCGTGGTCGAGTTGAAGGGGTGTTTGGAGCGCTGAAGCGATCCTACGGATTGATGCGCATGCGTTACTACGGTTTGGCGCGCAATACAGCCGCGACGTTATTAACCCTGACGGCATGGAATCTGGCGCGAGCGGCGGATCGGATCGCATAGATGACTAACGATGGCGACCTCACGAGGTTGCCATCGTTAAAAGACGGCACGCTATGGGCGCTTGTTTCACAATGTGTCGCGGGTGACTGCATGTGAACAGGCAGGTTTTTCAAACGTCCCGCGAAAGCGGGAATCCAT
>NZ_BSOB01000044.1 GCF_030160295.1 Dyella acidisoli | reverse complement strand
CCAGTACTGTCCGGTTAATCGGCAAATAAAATCAATTGGTTAGCGTCACCGCTCTCGGTAAGTTGTAAATCTCTGTGCCGCAACGCGCATTCCAGCGGGGTTTGCTCGAAAAGCGTCACGCTGAAAATCTGTAGAAGTTCGTAGAGCGAGGCAGTCAATTGAAGGCGTTTGCGCACGATGGCAATGAGCACATAAACCGCCACGGCGATCCACACCTGCGTCTTTACTGCGTTCGGCGAGGTGCCGAAAAACGCCTTGATGCGTAGGTGCTGTTTGATCCATTTGAAGAAGATTTCGATCTGCCAGCGATGGCGATACAGCGCGCCAAGGGTGGTCGCGCCAAGCGCGAAATGGTTGGTCAGTAGGACGATGGAAACCCCGCTTTGCGGGTCGCGTACACGCACGCGACGCAAGAGGCATGGGTACTTCGTGCGGGCGACATCCCGCGTCAACATCACCGCTTGATCGCAACCAATCCACGTGCGATCTGCGACGGGATGCGAATAGCGTCGCCTTACGCGCAAGTTTTTCTTGGTACGCATGACGAAGAAGGCGCCTTCGCAATGAAGGCGATAAAGGCGCTCGAAATCGAGATAGGCGCGATCCATGACGTAGATGGCGCCCGGCTCAGGGATCAATGCATCGAGCAAGTTGACGTCGTGCAGGCGCGACTCGGAAAAATGAATCATGGTGGGAATAGCGCCGCGAATATCAAGCAATGTGTGCAGCTTGATCCCACCGCGGTCGGGGTGCATGGCGCGCGCCCACGGGAATATCGACAGGCAACACTCGATGGTGGTGGAGTCGAAGGCATAAGCGGTGTGCGCCAACTCGATGTCGAGTGGGTCGTTGGCGTAAAGGCCTCGTGCAGTGGTAATCAGGCTCTGCGCGAACTCGGCATAGATGCGCCAGTCGCGCTGCTCGTTGGCATCAGCGAGGGTGCTGCGCGCCACACGCCCACGAATGCCCAGGTGATAGAGCTTGGCCTGATGGGCACGCAGACAGATCTCGATATCGCGCAAGCTTTCGCGCCCGGTGAGTTGCGCGAAGGCCATGCATAAGAACTGATCGAGACAGGTAAATCGCTTCACATAGCGGTTGCCATCGAACTTTGCGACGAGCCGACGAAAGGTGTGCATCGGCAAGTGCTGCATGAGCTGCGTGAACACATAGCGGCCTTCATGCATGGCGACGTCCTCGATAGGTGACGTCGCCCAGCCTGCGGCAATGGGGGGTTGAAATCGATGACACCCTGAAACGGATGATTATTAACGAAATATCAGTCGGTTAACGATGGTGACGGGTGTTTTTACCGGACAGTACTGG
>NZ_BSOB01000043.1 GCF_030160295.1 Dyella acidisoli | reverse complement strand
GCGTCGGCGGTATCCCGATCAACCGGCCAGACACGTGTCTCACGAAACGATTTACACCGCCATTTATGCCGCACCGCGCGGTGCGTTACGACGCGAACTGGTGGGCTTGCTGCGCCAACATAAGTGTGCCCGTCGCCCACGGAGTCAAGGCACCGATCGACGCGGCCACATGCCCGATTTGCCGAGCATCCACGATCGGCCGCCGGACGCCAACGAACGCCTGCTGCCAGGGCATTGGGAGGGTGACTTCATCAAGGGAGCGCGCAATCAATCGTCCGTGGGCGTGTTGGTGGATCGACGCACCTTATTCCTGAAGTTGGTGAAGATGGACGGCTGCTCGGCACCGCAGGCGCTGGAGGGGTTTAGTCGTGCTTTCCAGTTGTTACCGGCGTCATTGCGCCAGACCCTGACCTATGACCAAGGCAAGGAGATGGCGCTGTACAAGACATTGTCCGAGCGCACGGGACTGTCGATCTACTTTGCGGACCCGCACAGTCCCTGGCAGCGGGGGATCTGCGAAAACACCAATGGCTTGTTGCGGCAATACCTTCCCAAAGGCACGGACCTATCGGTGCACAGCCAACGCCAACTGGATGCGATTGCGCGCAAGCTCAATACGCGACCGCGCGCTACCTTGGACTACCACTGCCCGGCTGAGATGTTTATGCGGGCGCTCGGTCGCGATGATCTGGCGCAGAAGATTGATGATGCACTTCTAGATTGACTCCGCCGTTACTTTTCTTTGGGCCAGCAAAGAAAAGTGACTCGGGCCCTTTAGGGTCCGAAAGCGCCGCAGGCAATGCCCCAATCCGCGAAATGCCCAGCCATGCGAATCGGACCGCAACTGCGCCTGTAGCAAGAGTACGTCTCGCCCTCACCGCAACAAATTCACCTTCGCCAAATCCACCAACTGACTGCCGCGCCCATCCAGCACCGCCTTGATCATGAAGAGGCCAAACTTGTAAGCCTCATCGAACGTCGTCTTGGGCGGCATGCCAAGCTCCTGCCGCGCGCTGACCACGTCGACCAGCACCGGGCCATTGTGCGCAAACGCTTCGATCAGCGCCGGACGAAGGTCTTCGGCACGTTCCACGCGAATACCCTTGACGCCCACCGCACTGGCCATTTGCGCAAAGTTGGGATTGACCAGGTCGCAGCCGGAATCGATGAAGCCATTGGCCTTCATCTCCATCTCGACGAAGCCCAGCGTGCCGTTGTTCAGCAGCACGATCTTCACGGGAAGATCCAACTGCGTCAGTGATAGGAATTCGCCCATCATCATCGCAAAGCCGCCGTCGCCGGACATGGAGATCACTTGGCGATCGGGGCAGGCGACCTGTGCACCGATGGCGTGCAACATCGCATTCGCCATGGAGCCATGATTGAACGAACCGACAATCCTGCGCCTGCCGTTGACCTTCAGGTAACGTGCCGTCCACAAGATCGGCGTGCCCACGTCGCACGTGAAGATCGCATCTTCCGAGGCGAGTTCGCTGACCAGCTTCGTTACGTACTGAGGGTGAATGAGATCGCTGCCATGCCTGGGCTCAGCCAGCTCGTCGAGCCCTTCGCGCGCTTTCTTGTAATGGGCCAGGGCGGCGTCGAGATGGCTGGAGTCTGTCTTTTCGGTAATCGTCGGTAGAAGCATCTGCAGCGTTTCACGAACATCGCCGATCAGGCCAAGATCAAGCGGGCAGCGATTGCCCAGCGCCTCTGGGCGTACGTCAATCTGTGCCACTTTGGCTTGCTTCGGATAGAACTGGCGATACGGAAAATCGGTGCCGAGCAACAGCAACGTATCGCAGTCTTTCATCGCGGCATAGCCGGATGAAAAGCCAACTAGGCCCGTCATGCCGACGTCGTAAGGATTGTCGTATTCCATGTATTCCTTGCCGCGCAAGGTGTGCACGATGGGTGCTTTCAGGCGGCGCGCCAATTCCACGACTTCATCATGGGCTCCGGCGCAGCCGGCGCCGCAAAGCATGGTGACGCGGGTAGCGTCCTTGAGCAGTTGCGTCAGTCGCTTCAAGTCTTTCAAAGCTGGATGCAGGATCGGCTTCGTCGGCGTGATCCAGCGGGGAACTTCGGCGACAGCATCCCGCAGCGAAACATCCCCTGGCATAACCACGACCGCCACGCCGCGTCGCGCGACCGCCGAACGGATGGCGCGGCCAAGTATCTGCGGAAGCTGGCTCGGGTTGGACACCAGTTCCACGTAGTGGCTGCACTCCTTGAAGAGGATCTCCGGATGCGTGGCCTGGAAGTAATCGGTGCCGATTTCCGTGCTCGGAATATGCGACGCGATTGCCAACACCGGCACGCCACTACGATGGCAGTCGAACAAACCGTTGATGAGATGAAGATTGCCGGGACCGCAGCTGCCGGCACACACCGCAAGCTCACCCGTCAAATGCGCCTCTGCGCCGGCGGCGAAGGCCGCGGCTTCTTCATGGCGCATATGCAGCCACTCGATCGAGTTGCGGCGAAAAGCATCGGTCAGGCCGTTCAGCGAATCGCCGACGACGCCATAAACATGTTTGACGCCCGCCTGTTCAAGCGCCTTGGCGACGTATTCGGCGGAGGACATGGTCATGGTAGTGATCTCCCTGATGGTGAGGTGGGGTGACGCTCTCTGGGGAACGTGGCGATTGGATGGTCGCTTGGCGATCGGCGATGGCCTTTGCCGGGGATGTCGACGGTTGTTTAGGACATTAGCGCTATAGAAGGCCGCGCGGCTTGTACGCGTCTGACGGGCTATGGACGAATTCCCTATCTCGCTGTTCATCGCGACAGCCTCGCAAAAGCTTGTGCGGCGTCTCTGTTGCAAAGAGAACGGCATGTCGGATCCGTTCCTTGCCGAACATTTTCATCCAATACCATCCAGGCGAGGCGACGTACCGTTCATTCAAGGACATCACGCGGCGAACCGCATGGCCATGACGCTTCGTATTTCAAGGGCGACGAACGAAGCACGGATGGCGCTATGAATGCCGGTTACATCTCCGCGCTGGCAGGTCTCACTGGTGCGGGCATCGGCGGCCTGACCTCCTTTGCCACCTCCTGGATCACTCAGCGCACGCAGCTTTTGGCCCAATATCGCGAGGCTGAGCTGAAACGGCGCGAGACGCTATTCAATGCCTTTATTGCCGAAGCCTCACGGCTCTACGGCGATGCATTGGTAACCGGTAAGGACGATGTCACCCAGCTAGTGAAGTTGTATGCATTGGTAACTCGCATACGTCTCACATCCTCGCCGGCTGTATTGATCGCAGCAGAGCGTGCCATGGATACCATCGTCGACACCTACCTCAAGCCGAACATGACCCTGCACGAACTCAAGCGTTTTGCAGAGCAGGGCGGTATGGATTTTCTGCGTGATTTTGGCGAGGCATGCCGAGTTGAACTCGCTGATATCAGGTGGAATCCATTCGGCCAGCGCAATCACCAAGCACCAGGCCCAGAAATTGGCGACGCTTGAAGGAAGGGCAGAGGTTCCCTAAGTCACCTTTTGTGGTGACTTGGTGGCTTCCAGCCCATAAGCGTCTCCGCACTCCATTCCGCCGCGGTGAGTTTCTCGATGAAAAAGTCAGCCAACGCGCTGACTTTCGCGGGCCGTGCGCGAGTCGTGGGGGTTACGAAATACAAGCCGCCTTCGGGCATGCGCCAATCCGTCAGGATGGGCTCAAGCTGCTTATCCACGAAGTATTGCGTGGCGACAAACTCAGGAAGCTCGGTGATCGCAAGTCCCGCGAGGACGGTTGGCAGCAACGCATCCACGCTCGTTCCCCGTAATGGTCCGGTCGGTGTGACGAGGCATTCCTCGCCGTTTTTGTGGGTAAAGCGCCAGACGTCGCGCTTGCTTCTGTTTGCGTAGGTAAGGCACTGGTGTGCACCAAGATCATGCGGATGCTGCGGACGGCCATAGCGAGACAGATAGGTCGGTGATGCCACCACAAACCGGCGCACAGGTGCGATGAGGCGTGCGACGAGTGACGAATCTTCCATGACCGCAATGCGCAGGGCGGCGTCGAAGCCTTCGCCAATCAGATCGGCATGCGCATCGGTGAGATGAAGATCGACGGAAATATCCGGATAGGCGCGAAAGAACTCGGGCAATAGCGGGGCAACCCATCGCGCGCCGAAGGAGAGCGGCGCAGCCAGCTTCACCAATCCGCGCGGTCGGCTTGAGGTTTCGCGCGCGACATCCTCGGCCTCCTCGGCGTCCGCGTAGATTTTTGCCGCGCGCTCGGCAAGCGTGTGGCCGTAGTCCGTGAGTGCGAGTCGTCGAGAAGTGCGGTTGAACAATCGGCCTCCCAACCGCTCTTCCAGGCGGGTAACGGCCCGGGAAACCGTGGCGACCGAGACGCCCATGGCGGTTGCCGCCGCAGCGAATGAACCCTCTTCGGCGACCTTCGCGAACATCGCGAGCCCTTCGAAATCTGGCAGTTTTGACATAGACAATTCTGCAACGATGGTTTTCATTCATTTCTATTTCGAAAAGTAGCACGCCGCCTTAGATTTGTCCCGCCACCCCACAGGAGACAGATCATGGCTCGCAAACTCGAAGGAAAAATAGCTGTCGTCACCGGCGGCACCGCAGGCATCGGCCTCGCCACCGCCAAGCGTTTTGCAACGGAAGGTGCACAAGTTTTTGTTACCGGTCGCCGCCAAGCCGAGCTTGATGCCGCCGTTGCGGCGATCGGGCCGAGGGCCACCGGCGTCCAAGCGGACTCCACCCATCTCAGCGATCTCAACCGGCTCTATGAGCGTGTGAAGACCGCGGCGGGCCGCATCGACGTGCTGTTCGTCAACGCCGGCGGCGGTTCGATGCTGCCATTGGGATCGATCACAGAAGAGCAATATGACGACACCTTCGGCCGCAACGTGAAGGGCGTGCTTTTCACGGTGCAGAAGGCGCTGCCGCTGCTGGTCGATGGTGCTTCCGTGATCCTCACCGCGTCCAACGTAAGCATCAAAGGCACGCCGGCATTCAGTGTGTACAGCGCCTCCAAGGCAGCGGTGCGCAACTTTGCCCGGAGCTGGACGCTTGATCTGAAGTCACGCGGAATTCGCGTGAACGTCATCAGCCCGGGTCCGATCAAGACACCTGGCCTCGTCGACTTGGCCGGCCCCGACGCCGCGCAGCAACAAGGCCTGCTCGATTACATGGCCTCGACCATTCCGCTTGGGCGTGTTGGCGATCCCGACGATGTCGCCGGCGCGGCTGCCTTCCTCGCTTCCTCCGATGCGAGCTTCATCGCCGGCGCTGAACTCTTCGTCGATGGCGGACAAGCGCAAATCTGATCCGAATCCTTTGAGCGGCCGAACTCACTCGAGCCGGCCACTCAATGCCTAAAGCAACTCAAACATCCCACCACAAAGGACATTTCGCTATGAGCAACCAAACCTATGCTGGCGCCGGGGTCGTTTCCTCGGCTGTTCCTGAAGCCCTCACCACCATCGTTCCGGCCGTAGGCCGCTTGATGATCAGCACCATCTTCATCCTCGCCGGGCTTTCCAAGCTTGCGGCACCGGCGATGACCATCGCTTACATCCAATCGGTTGGACTGCCATTGCCACAGATTGCATTCGGCATCTCCGTGTTGGTCGAAGTCGTTGGCGGATTCACGCTACTGCTTGGCTACCGCACGCGAATCGTCGCAAGCATTCTGTTCGTGTTTGCACTGGTGACGGCCGCGTTCTTCCACCACAACTTTGCAGACCAGAACCAGTTCATCCATTTCTTCAAGAACGTTGCGATGGCTGGCGGCTTGCTGCACGTGGTCGCGTTCGGTGGCGGCCGGATCAGCCTCGATGGACGGCGCTCGTGAGACCTCGACTGGAGCGGCTTAGGCCGCTCCAGTTCATTCATAGAAACCAAAGCTCGGTCAACCGTTAATAACTAAGGAGACATGTCATGAGTGACCGTATCCATGAACTGCTTTATCGCAATCTGCAGGAAGTCTTCGGCGAAGGCGACGCTACACGCCGTCGCAAGGCGATCGAAGAACTGTATACCGAAGATTCTGTGGTCTATGTGCCGCCAGGCGCCATTGTCGGGCACGACGCGCTCGATAAATTTGCCGGAGATCTTCGCGCGACGCATCCGCACTTTGCTTATGCGCCGCATGGCGAACCTCAGGCGCTCCACAATGCGGGTCGCCTGGCCTGGGGTTCCGGTCCGCGCGGTGAGACGCCTGAGTACACGGGCGTGGATGTGATCATTGTTCGCGATGGGAAGATTGCGGCGCTGTATGTTTTTCTTGATTCCATGCCTTCATAAGTTGGGCTTTTGGGTTCTTGTTTGATGCATGGTGACTTGAGAGACTCACTAAGTGAGTGCCTCTCTCTCTTTGGGGCCTGATTAGCGTTTTGCCTCAGCTGGGCCTTCGTTTGTTGGGACATTGCCTGCGGCGCTTCCGGTCGCGAAGCGACCGGGTTACTTTTCTTTGCTGGCCCAAAGAAAAGTAACCCAAAGAAATGGCCTCAAGAGCTCATGGCGTGTGCAAGTTACAAGCCTGAAAGATTACGCCTTGCTTTGATCGTTGGCGGGCCCAGCTTCTACCGTGCCGCTATACCGCGAGGCGTCGAAGCGTTGAGGGCTTAAAGCGGGCCTGCCAACAAGTTGAGCTCTACTGAGATCTGCCAGATCAGCCAGATCTGCCTTAAGTCCTCAGCGCTTCGACGCCTCGCGGTATAGCGGGAGCGTTGAACCATGGGCGAGCAACCACCTATCTAGCCAGAAACGTTCAGGCTTTTACCTTACCCATGCCGCGAGCTTCTCAGGCCATTTCTTTGGGTTACTTTTCTTTGGGCCAGCCAGTACTGTCCGGTTAATCGGCAAATAAAATCAATTGGTTAGCGTCACCGCTCTCGGTAAGTTGTA
>NZ_BSOB01000042.1:1056-1727 GCF_030160295.1 Dyella acidisoli | reverse complement strand
TGCCCCACTTGGCCTTGCGCGGCGACGGTGTAGGTGGTTTTGCTGGTGACCTGGTCGGCGGCGTTATAGGTGTAGCTGACCGTATTACCGGCGCCGTCTTCGACGCTCAGCAAATTGCCGTTGGCATCGTAGCTATAGCTGGTGATGGCACCGTTCGGGTCGGTGCGGGTTAAGAGGTTGCCGTTGGCGTCGTAGGTATACGTGGTGGTGGGCGATGATCCATTGACCGCGGGCGCGATTACGCTCGTGAGCTGGCCCTGCGCGTTGGTCTGATAGGTGGTGGTATTGCCAAGGTCGTCGGTGACGGTGGTGCTGTTGGTGCCGTAGCTCAGCGTGAGCGCTTGCGCTACAGCGCCGCTGCCGGTGGTGATGCCGGTGACCTGATACGTGCCTTGCGCATCTTGCGTATAGGCGTAGCTGACGGTGGTGCTGTCGCTTTGGGTGACGCTGCTGACCAGATCCGTGGTGCCCTGGTACGCGTAGGTCGTGGTGTAGCTGGCGGTGCTGCTGCTATCCGTGTCCGAGGCCAGCGTGGTCGTGACGGTGCTCAAGCGACCCTGGCTGTCGTAGCCGTAGCTCACCGCCTGGCGGGTCACGGCGCTCGTTTGGCCGGGTGGGATTTCCTGGATCGACAGGCTGATCAGCTGGTTGCTGGTGTTGTAGCCGAACAA
>NZ_BSOB01000042.1:0-761 GCF_030160295.1 Dyella acidisoli | reverse complement strand
GCGCCGCTTTGCGCGGTGCTGACGTAGACGCCGAGGGTGGCGTTATAGGTGTAAACAACGCTGGCGCCGTCATCGTCGGTGCGCGTGATCGTGCTGCCGGCGGTATTGAGGGTACCGGTGAGACCACTCACGTTACGGCTGAAGCCGTAGCTCCAGCCGTTGCTGCTTAGCTGGCCCAGGCTGTTATAGGTACGCAAGACGTTGAGCGGCAAACCGTCGAACAGCATCCCTTCGTCGGCGCTTTGCAGGACCAGGTTGCCGGTGGCGGTGTTGACGTAACTGCGGTTGCCGGCTTGGCCTAGCGAAGGCGAACCACCTTGCGCGGTGCCTAGCTGTGTCAACGAGGTATTGCCAAGGCCCAGACCATTGCCCGTGATCACTGCAACCATTGTCTTGCTCCCTAATAGACGGGCCGCCACCGCGGCGGCTTCGTTGTTCGGGATGGCTATTCTGGGATTTGGAGCAAAAGTTTAGGGCTGGGGCGAGAATTTCTTATGACTTTTATTTCTTAATCGCACAATCAATGCCTTGCATCATCATTCGCTTGCATACCCGCCCTAACCTCCTGCCCACAGGGCGTGATTAGCGTGTAGGTTGGGGTGCAAACCTCAACATGCTTGTTGCGATCCACATGGTGATGTTGGGGTTTGCGCCCCAACCTATGTATGGACTCGCCCCCTTCGTCAACCGCTTTTTTCATCCCCGAATGCCGGCTGCATCTATGTATGAGGCCTCACCAAGGTGGCAAGGTGTGCCACGGG
>NZ_BSOB01000041.1 GCF_030160295.1 Dyella acidisoli | reverse complement strand
GATTGATGATGCACTTCTAGATTGACTCCGCCGTTACTTTTCTTTGGGCCAGCAAAGAAAAGTGACCCGGTCGCTTCGCGACCGGAAGCGCCGCAGGCAATGCCCCAACAAACGACACCCCCAGCTGAGGCGAGACGCTAATCAGGCCGAAGGAGAGAGGCAAAGATCACAGCAACCCATACGTCCGCGCATACTCAAACAACTGCGTATTGCTGGTAATGCCCAGCTTGCGCATCGCATCGTTCTTCTGCTGGCTGACCGTCTTCACGCTGCGATGCAGCTGTTCGGCGATCTGGGTCACCGACAAACCCTGGGCGTAAAGCCGCACCACTTCGACCTCGCGCCGCGACAGCACAGCCGGATCGGCAACGCCGTCCGGCTCGCTCGGTGGCGACCAGTCGACCACATGCTCGCGCATGGCCTCGCATATATATGTACGGCCGTTGAGTACGGCGCCAATGGCGAGCAGGAGTTCCTTGGTCATCGCGCCCTTGGCGACCAAGCCATTGACCCCAGCGGCCAGCATGCCGCGAGTAATTGCTGGGTTGTGCAGCATGGTGAGCACGATGATCGGCAGCCTGGGATGGTCGCGACGCAGGCGCCGCAGCAGAGGCAATCCGTCGCCGGAGCCATCTTCGTAGGGCATGGAAAAATCGGTGATCAGCAGATCGCAGGGCTGGCCGGCCAGCACACCCAGCAATTCGCGACCGTTGCTCGCCTCGCCGACCACCTGCAGACCGCTGTGTTCTTTCAGCAGCGCGCGGATGCCAAGCATCACGACGGGGTGATCGTCGGCGATGACGATCTGGGTTATCTCACCACTCGGGGGCATAGCCAGGGATGCTCTGATTCCCAACCAGCGGCGTATGCAGCTGCTCTGGGTCCGATTCTAACCAAAGAACACGTAAGGTCCCCGCTAGCCGGGCCTGCGTCATATGGGCATCATGGCGCCAGGGCCGCCGTCGAGGCCGGCTCACAGGGATCGACCTTGCTCAGTACACCGCCGTGACCCTTGCCCTTTTCATCAGCGACGCGGCCTCCGGCTGGTTTGATGCCAGCCCTGTCTCCATCGCCGTGGTGGTGCTCGCCGCGTTGCTCAGCCTTACCGCCCTGCTTGCCCTGGTGGTGCTGCGCATGGTGTTCATGCAACGGCAGAAACTGGCGGAAGCTGAGCAGACCATGCAACAGCAAGCGGCGGTAGCGCAGGCACAGCTTGATGCCGTGCCCTTTCCTGTTCTGCTCAAGGATGCCTCCGGCACGTACCGGGTGCTCAACAGCGCCTGCCTGCACCGGCTCGGCATCGATCCCGCGCACGCCGTGGGCCATACCAGCCTTGAACTGACCGAACACCGCTGGCTGCCGCTCGCCGATGGCACGCCACCCATGCAGCACCTGCATCAGATCGGGATGGAAGCGCTGCGCGAAGACAAAGTACAACGCGGCGAGCTGGATTACGTCAGTCACGACGGCAGTCAACGCACTGGCCTGTTCCTGGAAGCACCCACGCATGCACCGGACGGCAGTGCGAACGGCAGCATCGGCGTGCTGCTGGACATCACCGAATATCGCCAGATCGAACTGAGCGCACGCGCCACCGAGCAAAGCCTGCGCGATATCACTCAGCGCATCCCCGTGGTGGTATTCGCCGTGCGCCGCGGCGACGACCGCCGGCAGCGGCTGGCCTTCATCGCCGGCAACCTGCACGCACTATTTGGCCTGGCGCAGAGCGACCTGCTGGAAAGCGATGACGTGCTGCGCGACTGGCCGTTCCACGATCGCATCCATCCCGAAGATGCACCCGACTTGCGGCGCTTATTGCAACGCGCGACCCGGCATCGCAGCACCGTCACGCTGGATTTCCGTGCGTATGGCGCGGAAGGCCTGCGCTGGATTCACCTGGTGATGGGCACGCGCCGACTACCCGATCGCAAGATGGAATGGATCGGCTATTTCATCGACACCACCAGCATCAACGCCCACAACCAGACGCTGCTCGCCGCACGCGACGCGGCCGAGCGCGCGTCCAAGGCGAAGGCGGACTTCCTCGCCACCATGAGCCATGAGATCCGCACGCCGATGAACGGCGTGATCGGCATGCTCGAACTGCTGGGTCGCACGCCACTGGATCAGGAACAGCGCGAACTGGTGCATGCCGTGGAGGATTCCGCTGGCGTGCTGCTGCAGGTGCTCAACGACGTGCTGGATTTCTCCAAGCTGGAAGCCGGCAACGTGCGCCTGGACGACGCGCCGTTCGACCTGCGTACGCTGATCGACAACGTGGTCGGCATGTTGGCCGGTACCGCGCACAAGAAAGGCTTGGCTGTCGAAGTGGGCGCGGATGCGACGCTCGCCGGCAAGCTGATGGGCGACAGTGTGCGCATTCGGCAGATTCTGCTGAACCTGCTGAACAACGCTGCGAAATTCACCGAGCAAGGCAACGTATCCGTCGGCTTGCGCGTGATCGGCGACGACGGTCATGCGCAACGCGTGCGCATCAGCGTGACCGACACCGGCATCGGCATCGCCGCAGACAAGCAGGCCACCCTGTTCACCCCGTTCTCGCAGGCGGAATCGTGGACCACGCGCCGCTACGGCGGCACCGGCTTAGGCTTGGCAATCTGTCGGCATCTGGTCCAGTTGATGAATGGCAGCATTGAATTGAGCAGCCGCCTCGGCGAAGGCACCAAGGTAACGCTCGAACTCCGCTTGCCTATTGCCCAGCGCGAGATCGACCGTCCGCCGGAGCTGGCGGGACGTCACGCCATCGTACGGCTCGCATCGGCCGGTGTTGCCAATGCCTTGATCGCGCATCTCGCCGCGCTGGGTTTGACGGTGGAGCAGATTCCACCCACGGCGCCGATGCGGCGTGGCGCAGCGGCCAATCTGTTGTTCATCGATGCAGGCGACCAGGAAAGCGCCGCGGCGATTGCCGCGCAACCCATTCTGGTCGACGCCAGCGCGAACGGCAGCAGTGGATCGCGCGATCGCGACGAACGTATTTGGCTGCACGCCAATCCGCTGAAGTGGCAGGCGGTTTCGCGCGTTTGCGTGCAAGCGTTGCAACCACTGGCGCAGCCTTCACGCGATGCGGTTGTGCCGGTGATGACGCCCGTCGCCACGCCACACGCCGGCGGTCGCATTCTGGTCGCGGAAGATCATCCGATCAGCCAATCATTGATCCGCCGCCAGCTCGGTCTGTTGGGTTGGGACTGCGATGTAGTGGGTGACGGCCACGCCGCGCTCGACGCTTTGCGCCGGCACGATTACGCCATGCTGCTCACCGATTGCCAAATGCCGCTGATGAACGGCTACGAATTGGCTACCGCATGGCGCCAGCACGAAGTGCAAACCAAGCGCACGCGCCTGCCGGTGATCGCCATGACCGCCAACGCGCTGGATGGCGAGATCGAACGCTGCCGCGAAGCGGGCATGGACGATTACCTGAGCAAACCGGTGCAGTTGCGCCCACTGGAAGACAAGCTGCACACGTGGGCACCGCGTGCGGCGACCGATACGCACCCAGCGGAAGCAGTCTTTTTCGAGGACGTGTTCGCCGAACCGGGCATGGAAGACCTGCGCGCCGAGATGCTGCAGGCCATGCTGCGAACCAGCGAGGCGGATCTGCGCAAGCTTGAGCAGGCTATCGCGCAATGCGATGGCGCGATGGCGCAGCGCACCTTGCATCGTGTACTGGGCGCACTGCAGCTTTTTACGGGCGGTCGCGTGATCGCGGATGGACGTGAACTGATGGCGGCTGATGCCGATCAGGTGTTGCTAGCGTTGCCCGGATATCTCGAAAATTTGCGAGGCGTGCTGAATGGACTTGCGCAACCTGTACATCATCATGGAGTGTCCCTCTCTCCCGGAGGGCCTGATTAGCATGTCGCCTCAGCTGGGTATGTCGTGGTGTTGGGGGATTGCCTGCGGCGCTTTCGGAGCTTTCGGAGCTTTCGGACCCTAAAGGGCCCGAGTCACTTTTCTTTGCGG
>NZ_BSOB01000040.1 GCF_030160295.1 Dyella acidisoli | reverse complement strand
CAAGGTCCGCGTGTCATCAGCGTCGACACGGAAACCCGAGCGCCAGTCGATCACCTGGCTGATCATCTGAATGGGCTCGATCTCATCCTCATCGGCATGACCTACTGCATCGCGGTAAGCCGCGAACTGCTGCAATGCCGTTTCCTCGTCGCCTGGATTGATCAACAACAGTAGCTGCCAGACACTCGCCTCTACTGAGTCGTCGCCATGCTCATCTTCGTCGAAGGAGTGCTCGGCATCGAAATCGTCGTCGGATGGGGTCATGGGTGTGCTACGAAAGGGTGGGGCAACATGATCGCGCGCGCGGAGCCTATTGCAAAGCGCAGCTCATAGGCTGGATGGCAATCTCAGCAACACCGTAGTTCAGCAGCAAACAGAAGATCGTCGCTTCTCCCGTAATCGTCTGGCATGCTCATATAGGAATGGTTGATAGATGGGATTGGCATCCTAGCCCACGAAGGTGCGCATCGGTACTTCGGTCAATTCGGCAACCAGGCATCGCGCCAAGCCACCAGTTTCTCGCCCTCCAGCATCCAATTCTTCAGCACCGCATCGCGCAGCGCATCGCCCGTCTTCGCCGCTGCATCCAGATCATCCAGATGCATGCGGATTGCACTGACCCATTCCTTGTAACGGTTCTTCACGCGCGTCACCGGCAAATCGGTTTGGTAGGGAACGATATCGGTGCAGATCACCGGGAAGCCGCAGGCGCCGTATTCGAGCAGGCGCAGGTTGCTCTTGCACTCGTTGAACGCGTTCTCTTCGAGTGGCGCCAGCGCAAGATCCAGATTCAATGAAGAGAGTTTGCGCGGGTACTCTTCGATCGGTACGCCGGTGTGGAATTCGTGCACGTAAGGACGCAGCTTGTCGGGGCACATGCCGAAGAAAACCCACTCCACTTCGTTGGCAAGATCGCGTACCACGTCGGCGATTAGTTCCAGGTCGCCGCGATGCGATGAACCGCCGCCCCAGCCGACGCGTGGCTTGCGGCTTACGCGCCGTTGCGACGGCAGATCACTCCACCAATCCACCGGCAGTTGATTCAGCACGACACGAATATCGGAGTGGAAGCCCTTGAATTCTTCAGCCAACGCATTGGTGGAGACCACGAAGCGGTCCACGGTAGACAAGGCGCGGCGCAAGGACTTCACCACATCCTTGGGCATGATGCCGTGGAACATGCTCTTCACAGGAATCTGCTGGATCAGGTCGTCCAGCTCGAACACTTTGAAGGCTTTGGAATAGTCGCGATAACTTTCCAGCAACTTGAGCTGGTGTTCGTTGATCTGTCGCTGCAGCACCAGCGATGTGGGCTGGAAGCGCTCCATCGCCACGGGTGTCAGGTGCACGCCTGCAATCACGCCTTCGATCATCCCTCCGCGCTGCATGGATGCGAACGGCTGGCGGATACGGTAGTGGCCGCAACCGTGTTCATCGGCGGCCACGCAGAACATGCGTGGCAGCAGCGGGCTGGCGAAAGGTTGCCAGGACTTGCTGCGCAGCGGATCGAGTTCGAAACCTGTGCCGTCGATGCTGAGATTCGTGCTGTACGCCGGATCGCGCGCAAGCAGCTTCAGCCACTTGCGGTACATCGCTCCCTGTTCGCCTTCGAAGCGTTTCTGCTTTGCTTCCTGTGCCGTCCTGTCGACTTTGTTTTGGCTGACGTTGCCGACGTGCATCAGGCGTGCGTAAGGTGTCCACACGGTGAGATAGCCGGCCTGCTGCACTTTCAGGCACAGGTCGACATCGTTGTAGGACACCTTGAAATCCTGCTCGTCGAAGCCACCGACTTCGTCGTAGACCGATTTGCGGATCATCAGGCATGCCGCGGTGACGGCGGTGTAGTTCTGATCCACGCGCAGGCGATGCATATAGCCGTCCGACTCCATCGGCTGGCCGATGAATGGGTGATCGGCAGGACCGCGCAACCCCAACACCACGCCACCGTGCTGAATGCGGCCATCTGGGTAATGCAGCTTGGCGCCGACAATGCCCACTTCCGGACGCTGCGCATGATTGAGCAGCGCTTCAATCCAGTCCGCGTGCAGCACGGCGGTATCGTTGTTGAGCAGGATCAGGTATTCGCCGCGCGCGTGGGCGGCGGCGAAATTGTTGATGGCCGAGTAATTGAACGGATGCGGATAGCGCAACACGCGCAACTGTTGGCTGTTCAAGCGCTCGATGCCGTCGAGATAGACACACGCTGCCGGTTCATCGGTGTTGTTGTCGATGATCAACAGCTCGTAGTTGAGGTAGCTGGTCTTGGACAGCAGACTATCGATCAGGCCATTGAGCAGTGGCAGCTGATTCTTGGTCGGCACGATGATCGACACCAGCGGCTGGCGCGCATGCTGATACACCACGCGATTGAAGCCAGGCAGCGCGCCGGGCTCCATGCGATGCGGTACGCGAATACGTGTCAGATGGTCCGACACGATATCTGCGCTATGCGCCTTCACGGTTTCGGTCCCCAACCAATGGCTGTACGGCTGCGCGGCGCGATACATCACTTCGCCGATATGGCCGATGGCTTGCAGGCCGTCGGTCTCGATCAGGCGGAACAGCAGGTCGCTTGGAGCCATGTCGTCATAGCGTACCTGCAGACCGCCTAGTTCCATGCAGCGCTGTCGCGCAAAGGCGAGTGCACGGCCTACGTAGGGATAGCTGCGCAGCATGTCCAGATTGAAGTCCGGTTTGAAAATCGGCTGCTCAAACGCACCGTTTTTCGCTTGCGTGTCTTCATCGACATAGATGGCGCGCACATAAGGATGCGACACCACTCGCTCGGCCAGTAACAACAAGGCGGCCGGGTGCAGCAGATCGCCCGCATACAGTAGTTGCACCCAGTCTGCGTCGCTGGCGGCGATCTCGTCGTTGAGCCGCTCCATAGGATTGCCGTTGTTGCTGAGTACGCTAACCCGATAGTGCGGATACTGCTGCGCTTCCAGACTGGTCTGGGTGATATGCATGGCATCCACGTCGTTGTCGTGATCGATCACGATCACTTGCATGCGCGGCGCGCCGTGTACTTCGATGCGACGAAGCGCCTGTGCAACAGCGGTTTCGCTGAGCTGCTGCTGCGCCTGCCATTGCTTGTAGAGATCCGAAGGCGGCGGGGGAATCAGCCACTCCGGAATGATCTTGAGGTGGCGATCGGTGCGATTCCAGCAATCGCCTTCGTGGATTTCGCGGGCGAAAGCCTCGTTGATGTTGCGGCCATGTCCGATCCATTCCGCCGAGGCGTCGATCATCAGGCGCTTGCACAACCATGTAACGCGTTCGGTCGGCGAGGCCAGTCCGAGCAGCGATTCCAGTCCCGCTTCATAGGCGATCTGCCACAGCCCGACATAGACCGGAATCTGCTTCTCTACCGGTTGGCGCGCACGCCACTCGCCGCCGCGGAAGGCAAGGCTTTCGCCGTCCACATCCAGATAGACGTGCGCGGGCAGGGCGTCGAGCCACTCGCCAGGAATCTTGTCGTCCTCGCCGGCCTGCGCGTAGATCAGCGCGCTCCATTTGCGTAGCAAAGCAACCAGCAAATCGGTGCGCTGCTCGTGGATCGCACGGCGTATCAGGACCAGCAAGGAACGTCCGGGAGCGAGCGGATAGGGTTCCCGCACGGGATCGAATGCCGAGCCGATCCAACTGGCTTCTGGCGATAGCGCGCGTGGTACGACCTGCACGCTGCCTTTCTGTTGCACGTATTCGGTGATGGTGTTGCCGGCTGGGATGCGATTGTCGGCGAAGCTTTGGGCCAGCACATCGTTCCGCAGCATCGAAGGTGCGCCGCGGCGATGGGCCATCAACAGGAATCCCGGCGCGTACTCAGCCAGTGTGCCGGCTTCGAAGTGCATCTCCCATTGCGTTGCCTCCTTGCCGGCTTCACGAAGCAACGGACGTTGGGCGATCAAGTCGTCCAGCCGCAGCGCAGGGGCCACTTGTTGCGGCTGGGCGGAGATAAGCACCTCCGGCAAGAGCGCATCGGGAAACGCGAGCCGTACATCGATCGCAGCAAGGCCGGCGGCGCGCAAAGCCGCTTCGATCTTGGCGCGTGAGGGAATGTTCTTATTACCTGGTGACGCCTGGCGATTGGGCGTGGCTAATATCAATGTGCCATCGGGTTTCAGCGCTGCAGCGGCGATCGCGATGGCATCGCGCAAGCCTTCGCCGCGCGGCCATGCTTCGGCGTAATCGTCGGCGACGGTCACCGATACCACGTCGTAGTCCGGCCGCAGTGCCAGTTCACGCAGGCTGGTCTGGAACACGCGCACGTGCGGACAGTCGCGCAGTCGCGCCGCGGCGACACGCGCCCAATGCGGCGCAAATTCAATCGCATCCACTGCGCAACCGCGCTCGGCCCATGCACGTGTCAGTGCGCCGCCACCGCAGCCAATCTCCAGCACGCGCGCGCCTGGGGGAAACGTGTCGAAGGCCTGCAACAGATTGGCACGCCGCGGCGACAGATGCAGCGCGCTGGTGCGGCTATGGATCTCCTTCACCAGCGTTGGCGAAAACACACTGATGTCGGTCGCTTCACGCACCAGATCGTACAGCTGCGTGGCGATGGGATGGATCGCCTTGTGTGCATGACGATCACGCAATGGCGAATGCCACACGCCTTCATCGTTCTGTACAAATGCTTCCAGTGGCCAAGTGGACGGCAATACGCCGAGCTGAGCGACCACGCGCAGTACGGTGTCGTCATGCGCGGTATTGAGGACTTGTTCGTGCGCGAGGAATTCGTTCCAATCGCGTGCGCCGCTGCCATCGGCGAAGCCACGATTGAACTTGTGGCGGCATTCGTCTTCCGATTTGCTCCAATAGTGATTGATGCGCAGTGCATTGACCGACACTTTGGCGGTGAACGGGCCGTCAATCGGCTGCCCGTTCTCGTCCACCGCGCGGGCGTTGTTGGTGTAGAGCATGAAGTGTGCGTTCTTGCAGGCCACCACCTTGGACGGCTGCACGATACTTTTTATATGTGCGTTTTCCGAACGATAGCTGCCGTCAGGCAGGCGCAGATGCGCATACTGCACACCGCCGTTGAGGTCGCCACGGCGCAGGTAATTCTCCAGCACACCGCCTTCCGGCTTTTGCTTGTGGCCGGAGGAACCGAACATCACCCAGTTCACCCCTACGCCGGGATGGTCCGCGTAATCGGCCAGCACGTCGGGCAAAAGTTTGGCGCCGGGCGAGAACAGGAACTCGTCCACGTCGATGAAGGCAATCCAGTCCGCCTCGCTGCCGTGCGTCTTCAAGCAGTGTTCGTACGCCTGCAGCTGTGCCGGATGCTGTGGCCATTCGTGCAGCACCACCGCGCCCGAGGCGATGTGCGGCTGCAATGCGTCAAGGTAACGATCGGAGCTGTTGTTGTTATAGAGATAGAACCGCTCCACGCCCATGAGCTGATGGAACTCGACCCATTCGCGCAGGTACACGGCCTCATCCTTGAACACCGCGCAAATCGCAAGCATGCAACGCATGTGGTTTCCTCGTCTTGATCGATAGGGCGCGTCGCGCTGGCGTCGGAAATCTGACGCTTCCGACGCGGCAGTGCCGGATATACGAGGGTGGGAGCAATGTTGGTGCCAACGGTGGTTTGCTCCCTCTCCCGCATCTTTAATCAAAGATGGGGGAGAGGGTTGGGGTGAGGGGTTAACCTAGCCTCACCATTGAAATGTTCGCGTAGGTTGGTGGTGAGCGTGAGCGAACCCCAACATATGCGTGGTGTTGATGCATGTTGTGTTGTTGTGGCATTGCCTGCGGCGCTTCCGGTCGCGAAGCGACCGGGTCACTTTTCTTTGCTGGCCCAAAGAAAAGTAACCCAAAGAAATGGCCTAAAAGGCTCACAGCATGGG
>NZ_BSOB01000039.1 GCF_030160295.1 Dyella acidisoli | reverse complement strand
GTGACGCTAACCAATTGATTTTATTTGCCGATTAACCGGACAGTACTGGGGCCAGCAAAGAAAAGTGACCCGGTCGCTTCGCGACCGGAAGCGCCGCAGGCAATCCCCCAACACACGACATACCCAACTGAGGCAAGACGCTAATCAGGCCCCTCCGGGAGAGGGGCTATCGACACATCACCCCGCCAACGCCGCATCCACAATACCCTGCGCCTCGCGCAGGATCTCTTGCAGATGCTCATCGCTGCGGAAGCTCTCACCGTAGATCTTGTAGATCTCCTCGGTGCCCGACGGGCGCGCGGCGAACCAACCGCTTTCGGCCATCACCTTGATACCGCCGATCGGTGCATTGTTGCCAGGCGCGCGGTCGAGCACTTCAACAATCTTCTCACCGGCCAGCTCCCTGCTCTGCAATTGCTGCGGCGAAAGCTTGGACAGCCTGGCCTTCTGCTGCGCATTGGCGGCAGCATCAACGCGACTGGAATACGGCTTGCCCAGCGCATGAGTCAGTTCGGCATACAACTCACCCGGATCCCTGCCGGTGCTCGCAGTCATCTCCGCGGCGAGCAGCGACGGCACGATGCCGTCTTTATCGGTGGTCCACACCTTGCCATCGTGACGCAGCATGGAAGCCCCTGCGCTTTCCTCGCAGCCAAAGCCCAGCGAACCGTCGAACAAGCCATCCGCAAACCATTTGAAGCCGACCGGCACTTCGTACAGCCGGCGGCCCAGGCGCTGCGCCACGCGATCGATCAGCGAACTGCTCACTACCGTCTTGCCGACGCTGGCCCGCTCGGCCCATTGCGGGCGATGGCGGAACAGATAATCCACCATCACCGAAAGATAGTGATTCGCCTGCATCAAACCAGCGCTGCGCGATACGACGCCATGGCGGTCGTGATCGGTATCGCAGGCGAATGCCACGTCGTAGCGATCTTTCAGGCCGATCAGGCGCTGCATGGCGTACTGCGACGAAGGATCCATGCGGATCTTGCCGTCCCAATCCACCGTCATGAAGCGGAACGTGGGATCGACCACATCGCTCACCACGGTGAGATCGATGCCATAGCCCTGCGCGATCGGTTGCCAGTAATGCACGCCAGCGCCGCCAAGCGGATCGACGGCCATGCGCACGCCAGCACTGCGGATCACGTCGAAGTCGATGATGTTCTTCAGGTCATCGACGTAATGGCCGAGAAAATCATGTTCCTGCACCAGGCTGGAACGCCGCGCCGAGGGATAACTTATGCGCTTCACGCCATCGAGTTTGCTTTCGAGCAAAGCATTAGCGCGCTGCTGAATCCAGCCGGTGACGTCGGTTTCCGCCGGGCCGCCATTGGGCGGGTTGTATTTGAAACCACCATCGCTGGGCGGGTTATGCGAAGGCGTCACCACGATGCCGTCGGCCAATCCGTCTGTCCGTCCGCGGTTATGCACCAGGATCGCGTGCGATACGGCAGGTGTGGGCGTGTATTCGCCACCGGCGGAAATTGCTACCGGTACGTCGTTGGCTACCAGCACTTCCAACGCGCTTTCGAAGGCGGGCTGGGACAGCGCGTGCGTATCGATGCCGATATACAGCGGGCCGTTGATGCCCTTCTGGCGGCGGTAATCGCAAATGGCCTGGGTGATGGCCAGCACGTGCCATTCGTTGAAACTGCGATCGAACGAGGAACCACGATGGCCGGAGGTGCCGAAGCTTACGCGCTGGGTGGGTTCGGCAGGGTCTGGGCGAAGCGCGGTATAGGCGTCCAGCAGTTTTTGCACGTCTACCAGCATGGTTTCCTGAGCGGGTTGTCCCGCGCGGGCGTCGATATTGGGGTTCACGTAGAAGGGGTCCTCTGCTGAGCTTTTGGATTCCGCGACGCCTCACCCTGGCCTGATGCCGTCATTCCCGCGAAAGCGGGAATCCATCTTGCTCTTGAGCGAAAACCCAAAATGGATTCCCGCTTTCGCGGGAATGACGCCCCGGTGTAGCGGTGGGCAACGGCGAATTATCGGCGAAGGCACATCAATCCTTCGTCTGCACCACACCTGGAAGTGACCCTTCGTTCAGGCCGCAGCCTGCACGAGCTCGGCTGCCAGCGTGGGCAGCTCAGCGATCGTCTCGATGGTGTAATCCAGGTCGGCCTGGAGGTCGGTCAAGTCCGTATGCGTGGCGTAATGACCCTGGCGCACGAACACGGTAGTGAGCCGGTCGCCGAGCTTGCGCTTCATCTTGGCCAGCAGGTTCGGTTTGTCGTCGGTCATCACGTAATGCGAAGCCGGGTAGCGCTCCAGCATGGCATCCAGTGCAAGCTCCTTGTGCACGAAGATCAGCACTTCGCCGCGCACCGCGGCGCGGATGCCGGCGCGCTCGATCTTGTGCGGCTGGAACACGACGTCGCCATCGGAAAGAATCACCGCACGCCCAAGCTTGTTCAGTTCATCGATGCTCTCCAGCGCCTTCGGATACAGCTGGTGCTCGAACGGATAATCGAGCAACCAGTACGCCAAGTTGTATATGCCCGGACGCGTGTCGTTTTCCAGACGGAAGTGCTGCAGTGCGCCCAGATAATCGACATAGCCCAGCGAATCCCTGAGCTGTTCGTAGATCGCCCAGTAGCGGTCGCATTCGGCCTGACCGAACTCGCGGGTGAGATGCGCGCGCAGGTCGGCGCCGAAACGGTCGTTGTCGAGCAAGGTGTTGTCGACATCCAGCAGAAATACGTGCGAAGCGTTGGTCTTGGCTTGATTCACAAATAGACATCCACATGATGCTCGCCGCCGTCGTCGATCAGCGGCAGCCGGTCCCCCTCGACCGGTTTGCCGTTGAACACGATGCGGCGCGATTCGCCCTGCCCCTGCGCCACGTGCACCACGATCTGATAATCGGTCTCGCGGTGGCGGTAGCTCAGGCGGTACTCCGTCCAGTCTGGCGGAAGCACGGGGGCGATGTACAGGCTTTCGCCCTCCACCCGCAGGCCCAGCAGCGATTCCATGATCAGCCGGTACATCCAGCCGGCCGAACCGGTATACCAGGTCCAGCCGCCGCGGCCGTCATGCACCCCGCCGTAATAGACGTCTGCGGCGACCACGTAGGGCTCCACCTTGTAGACGTCGATGCGCTCGCCGCTGCCGTGGCTGATCGGACTGATCATGTGCAGCAATTCCCAAGCACGCCTCGCATCGCCCACGGCGGCAAAGGCCATCGTCGCCCAGACCGCGGCATGCGTGTACTGCCCTCCGTTTTCGCGCACGCCCGGCACGTAGCCCTTGATGTAGCCGGGGTCCAGGGAGGAGCGGTCGAACGGCGGGTCGAGCAACTGGACGATGCCGGCATCGTGCTTCACCAGATACCGATCCAGCGAATCCAGCGCCTGCTGGCGGCGATCCGGCGGTGCGGCGCCCGACAGCACCGACCAGCTCTGTGCGATCGAATCGATGCGGCATTCCTCGTTGTGCTTGGAACCCAGCGGCGTGCCGTCGTCGAAATACGCGCGCCGATACCACTCGCCGTCCCAACCGTGTTCATTCAGCGCGGCGGCGAATTTGCGCGCCTCCTCTTCGCACCGTTGTGCGAACGTTTCGTCGTTATGACGCCGCGCAGTCTCGGCAAACGAATTCAGCATCTCGCACATGAAAAAACCCAGCCAGATGCTTTCGCCGATGCCCTTCTCGCCAACCTTGTTCATGCCGTCGTTCCAGTCGCCGGTGCCGATCAGCGGCAAGCCATGCGGACCGCGCGCCTTCAAACCGCGCTCGATCGCTTGCACGCAATGCTCGTACAACGTGGCGCTCTGCTGCGATCGCACCGGCAGGTCGTAATAGGATTCCTCGTCAGGACGCACCGGACGGCCTTCGATATAGCCAATGCGTTCGTCCATCACGCCCGTATCGTGCGTAGTGTGCACGTAGCGGCTAAGCGCCAGCGGCAGCCACAAATAATCATCGGAACAATGCGTGCGCACGCCACGATCGGTCGGCGGATGCCACCAGTGCTGCACGTCGCCTTCCACGAACTGATGCGCTGCGCACAGCAGCAGATGTTGCCGTGCGCTGTATGGGCTGGCGTGGATCATCGCCATGGAATCCTGCAACTGGTCGCGGAACCCGAATGCACCACCCGACTGGTAATAACCGCTGCGTCCCCAGAAACGTGCGGCGATCACCTGATACATCAGCCAGCCGTTCGCCAGGGCATTCACCGCCACGTCGGGCGTCTTCACCTGCACTCTGCCCAGCGTCCAGCGCCAATGCATGCGCACTTCCTCCAGCGCGGCGACGGCGGCATTGCTGCCACGGTAGCGATGGGCCAGATCGCTCGCACTTTTGGCATCCGGCGCCGCGCCGAGGCGGAAGATCACCTCGCGCGTTTCGTCCTTGCCCAGCTCGAATGGTACGTGGATCGCAGCACACGGATCGAGCCCGGCGCCGATACGTCCCGACAAGCCGGCTCGCCCCATGGCGGCGGGCTTGCGTGGACCACGGTTGCGACCGATGAATTCCATGCGGTCACAGGTCACGCTGCGCGTGGTGGCATCGGTATCGAAGAACGCCACCCGGCCGGGGAATTCGGTGTTGTAGGCGTTGCGTGCAAACAAGGCGCCGGTGACCGGATCGGGTTCGGTCACGATATGCATGGCGTACTTGTTGCGCATATCGCCCAGCACCCATTCCACGTAACCGGTGGCGGACAACCGACGTGTGCGCCCGGAACGGTTGTGCACGCGCAATACCCAGAATTTCAGTCGCGCATGCAAGGCCACGTACATCCACAACTCGGTGTGGATGCCGTCTTCGACGTGCTCGAATACCGAGTAACCAAAACCATGCCGCGTCACGTAAGCGCCCTTGCCGCGATGCGGCCACGGCGCGGGCGACCAGTAGTTGCCGGTTTCCTCATCGCGCAGATAGATCGCTTCGCCGCAGCTGTCGCTCACCGGATCGTTGTGCCACGGCGTTAGCCGGAACTCGTGCGAATTCTCCGCCCACGTATAAGCACTGCCCGTTTCGGAAACGACACAACCAAAATCCGGATTGGCGAGCACGTTCGCCCACGGCGCCGGCGTCGGGCGGCCCGGACGAAGCACGATCACGTATTCGCTGAGATCGGCCGAAAAACCGCCGTAACGATTGCCTAGCTGCAAGCTATCCAGCAGCGCCTGCGTGGTGTCCGCGGCCATGATTTCCACCGGCCAGCTCGATTTGCTGATGGTCAGAGCAGGCAGTTGCGCTTCCACGCGGCGGCGCTCGATCTGCTCCGCCAGCGTGCCGCGGCTGTCGTAAAGCACAATGCGCGCAACCGATTGCACCAGCACACGGTCTTCCACCGACAACTGTTGCGACGGACGCACGAAGATGCCGCCGGGACGATCAATCAAGCTCGCTTCGGTACCGGACGCGATCAGGCCAAGGATCAGGTCCTGCAATTCTTGCCGATAACCTGCCTGGTCTTCGTTCCAGATCACCAGATCGACCGCCAGGCCTTTCATGCGCCAATAAGCGTGCGCCTGTACGAGTTGCCGCACCAGTTCGATATTGGCGATATCGCCGATGCGCAGCAGCACGATCGGCAAATCACCCGAAATCGCCTGCCCCCACAATCCAGATTGCCCGCGACGATTGGCTTGCAGCACGCTTGTGTCAGCACGCAACAACGTGTTGGCATACAGGATGGATGCCGCCATGCGCTCGAACAGCCGCGCATCGGCATGCGTGGCGTTGAGTTGCTGCAGCAGCACCTGGCTGTGCGTCCAGGCGAGATCGAACACGCGGTCAGCGAGATGGCGATCGCGGTATTTCTCGGCCAGGTAAAGGCATGCATCGCGGTTATCCGCCATGCCTGTGACGATATCGATGGTGGCCGAGTGCTCCGGCGGCAGCGTGATGCGCACGCGAATCGCTACGATCGGATCGAGCACCGAACCCACCGTATTGGAAAGCTGCGTGCGCGATTCAAGCCGGCTCAGCGCCAGCGGCCTGGCAACGCTGCGTCCACGGCCAACGAACTTCGCGCGATCCGTTTCATACGAGATCTCATCAATCTGCGCATCGTGCACCGCCACCACATGGCACATCCACGGCACCCGTTCGTTGTTGGCGCGCGGGCGGCGCGTGCCTATCAAAGCGTGTGCGGACGCCACCCATTCCGTCTGCACGAACAGGTTGCTGAAAGCCGGATGCGAGGCATCGGCCATGGCCGGCGCGATGACCACTTCAGCAAACGTGGTGATTTCGATACTGCGTGGACGACGGCCGCGGTTGGTCAGCCGCACGCGGCGCAATTCGATATCGTCTTCCGGCGATACCACCACCTCGGTATGCGCATCGTAGTGATGCTTGCGCACGCGGAACTCGGCACGTGCATCGGAGAAGATCGCCTCGTAATGATCGGGCTTGATCAAGGTGGGCTGATATGTCGTGGACCACATACCGCCGCTTTCCACATCACGCAGGTAACAGAACTGCCCCCAATTATCGCGTGTGTAATCCTCGTGCCAGCGGTGGATGCTCAGATCACGGCAGCGGCTGTAGCCGCCGCCGCTGCTGCTTATCATCACGTGATAGCGGCCGTTCGACAGCAATTGCACCGCGGGCCGCGGCATGTTCGGGTCGGCGAATACACGCAGCGGATGGTCGGCCGCCGCCATACCGGTCTGCAACGTCTCGAAGCTGATGGCGTGCAGGTATTCCGTCGCGTTCTTGGGTACACGCTCCTGCAACAGCAAAGCGATGGCGCGAAACTGCGGATCATTGTCGAAGCGTTTCTGCATCGGCCGATCCAGCAGCAGGTAAGCCAGCGAAAGCAGGCTCATGCCCTGATGGTGCGCCATGAACGAGCTCACCACCACGGCGGTCTGCCCGCGCGGTACGCGTGCAGGCGTGTAGTCGACCGCTTCATAGAAACCGAAGCGCCCTCGCCTGCTTTCGTCTGCCAGCCGCTCCAGATTCGCATAGGCCGCCGAGGGCGAGACCATCAAGGCCATCACGCTCGCGTAGGGCGCGATCACCACGTCCTCGCCCAGGCCACGCTTCAGGCCCAAACCCGGCACACCGAATGCGCGGTATTGATAGTTCATGTGCACGTCGACGGTGTTGTAGCCCGACTCCGAAACACCCCATGGCACACCGGACTGGCGACCGTATTCGATCTGCCGCTCCACCGCGGCACGACAGGTTTGATCCAGCAGAGTGCCCTCATATGTCGGCATCACCAGCATCGGCATCAGGTACTCGAACATCGAGCCGGACCACGACAACAGCACCGGCTTGCCGCCGGCCGTGGTGAGCAGGCGCCCCAAGGCGAACCAACTATCCTGCGGCAACTGCCCTTGCGCGATGGTGAGATAACTCGCCAGGCGTGCTTCCGATGCAAGCAGGTCGTAGCAACTGGCATCCAGCCGGCGCTCGTCGACGTTGTAGCCGATGGAAAGCAGCTTCTTGCGCGGGTCGTACAAGAAACGGAAATCCATCATTGCCAGTTCCGAAATCGCTGAAGTCAGCCGCAGGATTTCGTCACGGCGCCCTTTCGGGGTCGACGATGGATCGCCCTCCGCATTGGCGCCAGCAGCCAGCAACACCTGCCATAAAGTAGGAATGGCGTCCTGCTCCGGCATACCGGACGTCCACGACATGGCCAGATCCAGCTCATGCCGAAGATCGGCAAGTTGTTCGCGCAGGCGCTGGTACCAGAAAAACGCTTCGGATTCTGGATCATCAGGAACAAGCGCCTGCAGATCGTCGATGCGCATTTGCAGATCCACCGCAAGCACCATCGCGCTATCTATCGATTCTGGCGGCGCCTGCACGCTGTCTTGCAGCAGGCGGCGCAAGCTGGCGACGGTCGCGTTGTGCTGACCATCTGGCAAGGTATCGCGCAACAGTGTCAGCGTGTCGCGCAAGCCATCCAGCAAGCGCGGGTGGAACAGCGGGTCCTCCAGCAAGGCGAGTAGCCCTGGCCGCAAGGTGAGCAGATGCGCAGCGAAATTGCCGCTGTCCACCGAAGAGATGTAATTCGGCCCCAGCGGCTGCAGCGTAAGGGTGTCGTACCAGTTGTACAGATGGCCGCGATAGCGCTCCATGCCCTGCAAGGTCTGCACAGTCTTGGCGATGCGATCAAGCAGGCGCCCGACCGTGATGAAACCGAAATCGTAGGCAGCCAGGCAGGACAGCATCGACAGGCCGATGTTGGTGGGCGAGGTGCGATGCGCCACGACGGTGGCCGGCACTTCCTGCATGTTGTCCGGCGGCAGCCAGTGGTCTTCCGGCCCCACATACGTTTCGAAGAAAGCCCAGATGCGTCGCGACAACGCACGCAGGAAACGCCGTTGCCGCCGGGTAGGCACGAACACGATTTCCTTGCGCCGCTCGCTCGACCAGCGCACGACTTCGGGACCGACCAGCCACAGCAGCATGATGGGCACAGCCGGCGCCAGCGCCAGCGGCTGCCGAACCCAGATAGCCGTGGCGCCGAGCAAAGCCAACATGGGATTGATCCACATCACGCGATACGCGTACGCAGCCGAATGAGTGCTGTCGTGCTCGACATCGCGCGAGGTGCGCCATTGCAGCAGATTGCGTCGGCTCACCGTGATGCGCCACACCGTGCGCGCAATCGCGTCCAGGCTGTAAAACGCTTCGTGCGGCAAGGTGGTCAGGCTGAAAAGCGCGCGCACAATGTGCTGACCGGCCGGCGCCAGCGCGGATTTCACATGCGAGGCGAGTGCGATGTCTTCCTGCTTCTGCACGATCGCCAGCAGCGACGAAAGCAACGGCAAGGTGAACAGCAAGGCCAGCACGGCCACCGTCCAGATGATCGGCTGAGTGAAACTCAGCCAGGCCAACAGGAACAACGCAATGAACGAAGGCGCCACCAGGCTGCGCCGGAGATTGTCGACAATCTTCCAGCGCGACAACCCGTCCAGCGTGTTCTTCACCCATTGCCCCTGGGCATTGGGCACGCGTGGCAACACCCATGGCAGCAATTGCCAATCGCCGCGAATCCAACGATGCCGGCGCTGATAATCGGCGGCATAGCTGGACGGATATTCCTCGTAGAGCGGCACATCTGTCAGCAGACCCGAACGCGCGTAGCACCCTTCGATCAGATCGTGGCTGAGGATGGTGTTCTCCCGGAAACGGTCATCCAGCGACTGCGCGATCGCTTGCACGTCATAGATGCCCTTGCCGATAAAGGAGCCTTCGCCGAACAGATCCTGATACACATCCGACACCATGCGTGTGTACGGATCGATGCCGACTTCGCTGCCGAACAGCATGGCGTAACGCGACCGCCCCGTGCTGGGCAAGCTGATGCCCAGCCGCGGCTGCAGAATGCCGTGGCCGCGCAGCATGCGCCCTTGAGAGACATCGTAAACAGGACGATTGAGCGGATGAGCCATCACGCTGGCGAACGCTTGCGCTGCATCACGCGGAAGCTGGGTGTCGGCGTCGAGCGTGACCACATAGCGTACGCTGCGCAGCACGTCGACCGCGCCGACGGTGAGCATGAACGACGTGGTCTGACCGGTGAGCAGCAGATGATTGAGGTCGTTGAGCTTGCCGCGCTTGCGCTCGTAGCCCATCCATACCTTGTCTACACGGTTGAAGCGCCGCGGACGATGCAGCAGGAAGAAGCGATCGCGGGAGCCCGGCGCATATTTCGCGTTAAGCGCATCGATGTGCTGACGCGCGAGCCGAAGCATCGTCTGGTCGTTTTCCTGCCACTCCTCGTCGCCATCCTTGAAATCGCTGAGCAAGGCGAAGTGAATGTTCTGGTCGCGATTGGCCAGAAAATGCACCTCCATCGCCTCGACCATATCTTCCACATCCTGCGTGTCGCCCAGCATCGTCGGCACCACTACCAACGTGCGCGCCGACGGCGGTACCCCACGCGAAAAATCCAGGCGCGGCAACATGCTCGGTGTCGTCGTGACCGTGACGATCCAGTTGACCAATCCCAACGCGAACTGGCTGGCCGCGAGCAATGCTGGAATCGCGATCAGCGCCAGCCCCCAAGCTGGATAGCCGCTGATGCTGGCCGCACGCACGATTGGCCCGGTGAACAGCAGCGTGAGCAATAGCGCCGTACCCACGTACATCAGCAGCGCCTTGCGCAGCAGCCTTCGCCGCAGATTCGCCCACGCGTGATAGCGGTAGCCGACTTGATTCTCCAGCGCGGGCAGGCCTTCGTCGATGAGGTAATAGCCTACGTGCGCACGAATGCCGAACACGGCTTGCTCCGTGGCGCATGCATTCGCCAGTTCGATCGCTTCGCGTGCAATCGCTTCCTCCGGATGGTTACTGGCGCGCGCCAATCGCTCCACCACATGGCGATAGTGATCGCGCGTGGCAAAGTCCATCTCCGGATACACGCCAGCGGGATCCTTGCGCAGTGTCTGGTCGACGATGCTTATCCGTTCGACGAAGGCGTGCCAGTCGATCGCCGACAGGTGGCGCAAGCTGCCGATGCTGTTGCCGACGGAAACCTGGTTGGCCGCCTGCTCCTGCGCTTCGACCTGCAATTGATGCTCGATGCTCGAACCGATTTCGGCCAAACGCTGTTCAATCCAAGTCAGCGGCATGGCCAACACCGGGCTCTGCCCTTGCAGGCGGCGCGCCAGTTCCGCCACGAACGCGTGGGTCATCGGCGGATCGGAGCGCGCCATATCGGCGACGCCAATAACCACACTCTTCGGATCGTGTTCGGCGATCTCAGTCAACACATCCGCCCATTTGCCCGCCTGATCGCGGTAATGGCGGTTCGACATCACGCGCACGGCGGCACGGCGCAGATTCTCGATCAACGCCAATCGCAGCATGATCGGCACCGCCCACAGCTCACCCAACGTCAGCGGCTGCACGGTCTGGTAGGCGGAAATGAAACGACCCAGGCTTTCGTCGTCCACGCGGCCGTCGCCATGCGAGATGGTTTCCAGCGCCAATACGTACACGCGCGGCAAGCCATCAGCATCTGCGCCATCCTGTACCAGCCGCGGCAGCTCACGGTTGTAGCGTCTGGGCAGGTGACGGCGAGCGATGCGGATCTGATCTTCGATCAGGTAGTAGTTGTCCAGCAGCCATTCGGCGGCTGGCGAAATGCGCCGGTTGCTCTTGGCTACGACGGTCAGCGCCTCGCAAATCTGAAGCAACAGGCTGGCGTTCTCGTCCAAACGCTTGAGCAAGCGGTCCGACACCGAATGCGGGCTGAGCTTATGCCGTTTGGCCAGCGCGATGCCGTGCTGCTCCATCTGCTCGGCACTGAACAGCTCCGCCCGCAGCGCCGGCTCCATCGATTCATCACCCGACGCCGTCTCGGCGTAGCGCGCCGCCGCTTGCGGATGCAGCGCTACCTGCAAAAGAGATTCGCCGATCCTGAACATCGCTTCCGCTCCGGCGGTGAAACAATTTTCCGCCAGAACGTTGTGATGCCCTGGCATTCGGCGCACACCGGCAGGCATGCGTCGCCGTGCGTACTAGCTAACGTGAAAAAAATAGCCGCCGAAGCGTGAAATTCAGGTACGCAATGTGTTTAGCGATGCAGGTCGGGATGAGAGCTTTCCCGAATGTTCTGCGTGCCTCGAACAATGAAACGCTTGATAGATCGTCAGTAAAAGCCCTTCTGTACCTGGAACCAGAATCGAGCCGAGCCATTGTTGTAGCTCGAGCCGAGCAACGCGGGACGGTTGCCCACCGGCTTGGCCACGCTGGTGCTGATCACCCAATCGTGCATCGCCACCCAGTGCAGACCGAGACCGATGCTGTTCAAGCGCGCCCGATTGACGCCAGGAAGAAAAGGCATCTTGTACGCCTTGACGTAGCCGCTGTCGGCAAACAATGAAGCCTGCCAAGGGCCGGGCATGGCCGTAATACTGAAATCGTGACGGTACTCGATGGTTTCCAGGTTGCCTTGCGTACCCGATACAACACCTACGTCATAGCCACGCACCGTGGTGGGGCCACCGAGGTAGAACTGTTCGGAAGTATCCAGATTCTTGTTTGCCGTCTGCCCCGAAAAACCGGCATACAAGGCATTGGTTTGATCGAGCTGCTGCAGGCGCGAAACCGAGTAATAGAATTTGGTGTAGCGGCCCGCCGTATGCGGTCCCAGCGCGTCGGCGAACGCAGAAAACAGGTTGTCGAAATAAAGCCGTCCACGCGCACCGCTGACATTGAAGTTGGTCACGCCGGTAACATCGCGCTGGTCTCCGGCCAGTGTCGCCACCCAGACGTTGGCGTGCCGGTGGGTCTGGATGTCGGCGATGTCGATATCGTCGCGCAAACGCTTGTGATCGAACTCGATCTGTCCGTACAGATTGCCGGCCATGTTGCGGATGAACGGCTGGGACAGCGTCACGCTTTGCACTAGCGCAGTGCCATGCGCATGCAACAGAGCAAGGCCATTGCGAAGCTGATAGTCCAATGCGGTGACTCCCGCGCCCAGCACGGTGCCCCATCCGTTCAACAGGTACTTGTATCCGGCGTTGCCGTAATTCATGCCTGCGCCGGATGTGACGCCGCTGAAGCTCAGCGTATCGCCCTGACGCAACAGACCGTTGACGGCAAATGTACCGCTCAGGCGTACGCGATCGGTATAACGGTTGCCGTAATCATCCAGGCCCAGGGTGCCGGTGTAGCGCGGCGCGGAAGTGACGTCGACAAGCAGATCCGACGTTCCCACCTGCTCTCCAGGCTGCGCGACGGTATTGACTTGCGCACCGGGAATGTCCGAAGCGAGCAACAAGCTTCGCTGCAGACGGAAACTGCTGACGGCCTCTCCCGATTGCAGCGGCGAAAGCGTTGCGTTCACCACGTGGTCGGCGACTTCACTGTGATTCTGCACCGCCACCTTGCCGTAGCGCGCCTCGACCACCTCGATGCGCACCATGCCGTTCTGTATCGTCTGCGCGACCACATAGGCCGTATCCAGCGGATAGCCGTGCGCGTGATAGGCATCGCTGATGCGATCGGCCACGGCGTCCAGATCGTCCAGCGTGAGGTTCTTGCCTTCTTCCGGTGCAACGATCGCTTGCAGTGTCGCAGTTGATAAGCGAGTGTTGCCTTCAACATCGATCTTGCTTACGTGGAAAGATTCGCCCGATGTGGCGCGATTGCGTTGCTGGCGCTGGAATTTCAAGCGCAGATCGGACGACGGTATGGGTGTGTTCTTCGGTTGTGTTTCCTGCAGGATCTGGCCGCTGTTGGGTGGCGGGGTACCTTGTGTCTGCGCGTATGCGGCAGAGCAGCCCAGCGCAAGGCAGAGTGAGCTGAAAGGGAGAACCACGCTGCGTATCGGAGTCATAGGGGGCGCTCTAGTTGTATGTTGTTATTGCTGAGTGCGTGCTGCTGCGCTGCTTGCTGAGCTTCTTCTGTTCGCTGCCATCCTGCGAATATGTCCACCACCTCTGCGCCGTCATTCCCGCGAAAGCGGGAATCCATCTTCGGCTTTGGCATCAGAGCAACATGGATTCCCGCTTTC
Organism: Dyella acidisoli; assembly: GCF_030160295.1. Lineage (GTDB taxonomy): Bacteria > Pseudomonadota > Gammaproteobacteria > Xanthomonadales > Rhodanobacteraceae > Dyella_B > Dyella_B acidisoli. The sequence continues at coordinate 88 of NZ_BSOB01000039.1, read as the reverse complement.
GCGGGACGTTTGAAAAACCTGCCTGTTCACATGCAGTCACCCGCGACACATTGTGAAACAAGCGCCCATAGCGTGCCGTCTTTTAACG
>NZ_BSOB01000038.1 GCF_030160295.1 Dyella acidisoli | reverse complement strand
GTGGCTGTAGTGCTTACCCATGAAGTTCCTTTGGGAGAGGGTGTTGCACTTGAGTTTAGAGACCGCCAACCCAAAGAAATGGCCTAACAGGCTCATGGCATGGGGAAGGGAAAAGCCTGAGCGTTTATGGCTAGATAGATGGTTGGTCGCCCAAGGTTCGACGCCCCCGCTATACCGCGAGGCGTCGAAGCGCTGAGGACTTAAGGCAGATCTCAGCCAAGCTCAACTTATCGGCAAGCGCGCTTTAAGCCCTCAATGCTTCGACGCCTCGCGGTATAGCGGCGCGGTGGAAGCTGGGCCCGCCATCGATCAAAGCAAGGCGACATCCTTCAGGCTTGTAACCCATGCAATGCTGTGAGCTCTTCAGGCCATTTCTTTGGGTTACTTTTCTTTGGGCCAGCAAAGAAAAGTGACTCGGGCCCTTTAGGGTCCGAAAGCGCCGCAGGCAATGGCTCAATCTACGAAATACCTAGCTGAGGCTCAACGCTAATTAGCGTCTCAAAGGGAGAAGGGCGTACGCGGCACGCAGGTGTACTCAAAGAAACTGCGCGAATGTATCGATCGGGCGAACCTTCAACGCATCCAGGTCCCATGCGAGCAAGCACGCAATGGCCGACGTATCAGCGTGAATTTGCTGACGAAGCGCTGAGAACGCACGCAGCACTCTGTTCTGCCAGCGGGACTGGGTTTGCAGTTCGAACGTGATCACCGCCGCTGCCAAGCGGGTGAGGTCGTCGGTCAAGCTAAGGCTAATGGCAGCGCGCGCGATCGCTATCAATCGATCGCGCGACACCAACTGGCTCACGCGCTTTTCGATGGAGAAGGACTTCGAGCCGCGAAGATCACCCGGTTCGAGCACTGCGTGATAGAGCAGCGCACACAGAACACGTTCTACGCGTCGTGCCAAACGCTGTTCAGGCGGCTCGTGTTCTACCGCGTTCGCTCCGACGGCGTGCGCTTGTGCATCCTGCAGTCGATATGGATGAGCACTCACCCTCCGTGGGCCGCCGCTGGCAGGCCAAAGCGGGATCACGTTGCTCGGCGCGTTGCGCTCTGATTCGATCAGGAAGTTATTAGTGGTCTTCATGGCGATTTCCCATGCATCGGGCGTGCCAGCCAGCACCTTGGGAAAGCTATCGGCCATCGACCACGTCACTTAAATGCAAACTCGCTTTTCCTAAGTGTGGCGTGGTGCTCAATCGACTGCGACTGGAGCGCGCATGAGGACCGCCGCTAGTGCTCCGGCCAATTGCCTGCCGTGCACGGGTTTACGCAGGAAGCCGTCCATGCCGGCGGCGTAGGCGCGGCTTTCTTCATCACCGCCGGCACGTGCCGTAATGGCAATCATCGGTAGGGCATCGCCGTCTTGGCGCGAACGCACCAGCGCGGCCCATTGCAGGCCATCAAGGCCGGGCAGGTCCAGATCCACCAGTGCTGCATCGAAGCGCGCGTGTTCTAGTGCTTCCAATGCGCGCAGCGCGGTGGTCGCATGTTCGACGGTGTGGCCCTGTACCTCCAGCAGCCCCTCGATGACGGCTGCCACGACCGGGTCGTCTTCCAGTAACAGCAGATGCCAGTAAGGGCCTGCTTTGCTGGTGGCTGTCGGATGTTCGGCTGGCGCGGCTATTGCTTGCAGGGGCAGCAATACGTGGAATTTGCTACCTGAGCCGGGTGCCGATTCGAGTGCGATCGAGCCGCCCATGAGTGTCGCGAGCTCGCGGCAGATGGCCAGGCCCAGCCCGCTGCCCGAGTCGCGCTGCGGGCTGTCCAACTGCTGATAGCGCTGGAACAGCTTGGCCTGGTCGGCAGGTGCGATGCCTGGGCCGGTGTCGCTGATGGTGAATCGCAGCCCCTCAGCGTCACTGGTCAATATCAGCCGTACCTGCCCCCGTTCGGTGAACTTCACGGCGTTGCCGCTGAGATTGAGCAGGATCTGCCGGATGCGTACCGCATCGCCCAGTACCTGCGCCGGGGTGTCTTCGGCGATGTCCATGTGCAGAGCCAAACCTTTGGCCAGGGCCTTGGCCCGCTGCAGCTCGGCCACGTCGTCCAACAGGGCGCGCGGATCGAAAGGTGCCTGGACCAACTGCAGGCGGCCGGATTCGATGCGGGCCAGATCAAGCGCGTCGTTTACCAGCGTGAGCAGCACCTCGCCGGAATTGCGGATGGTCTGCGCATAACGCCGCTCGGTATCGTCCAGGGGGCGGCTGAGCAGAAGTTCGGCCATGCCCAGCACGCCGGTCATGGGGGTGCGGATTTCGTGGCCGAGCTGCGCGAGGAACTCGGTCTTGGCCTCGCTAGCGGCGCGGGCCAGCTGATGCTCCTGGGTGATCAGCTCCATGCGATGGCGCTGCATTTGACGGCGACGCATGGCATGCAGCAGAGCCACGAACAATGCGATCAGCAGCAGGGCATAGGCCATCCATGCCCACCAGCGCAGCCATGGCGGGTAGTCCACATGCAGGCGCAACGGCGTGGCCAGTTCACCCCAGCTGCCGTCAGGGCCGGCGGCTTGCACGTGCAAGATGAAGTCGCCGCCCGGCAATTGGGTAAACGTGCGATCGCCACGCGCACCGGTATCGATCCAACTGCCGTCGAGGCCGTCGAGATGGAAGCGATAGACATTGCGTGCCGGCGCGATGAAAGACATGGCGCGCGCCACGACGGTGAAGTCGCGATCGTTCCAGGCGAGTGCAACAGGGCCGCTCGCTGATGGCCATTCACGCACGCCATTGTGGCCGCGCACACTCAGCGCGCTCAGGCGCACGTCCGGCTGGCGATGATGCGATTGAATCGCTTCCGGCTGGAATCCGACGATACCGTCCTTGGACGGTGCGTATAGCCACCCATCGGGTAAGCGCGCGATCGCATTGCTACCGAAATAGGTATCGACCAAACCGTTTTGCACACCGAAGCCGCGCAGGTTGCTGCTGGCCGGGTCATACAGCCACAAACCGCCGCGGGTGAATAGCCAGGCGCGGCCGGTGCCGTCCACGCGCAGGCTCATCACGCTGTTGATCGTGCGCTGATCGTTGAGTGGATAGCGCGCCACGCGCGTCGCGCGATCACCTTGGCAGCGGTATACGGAAAGGCTGTCGTTGTCGGCTACCCACAGTTCATCGCCATGAAAATCCAGTGCGCGCACAAAGCGCCGTTCCACGCCTTGCACATAGCGTACGCGTTGACCGGATTCCCAGCGTGCGATGCCTTTGTCGGTGGCGATCCATAAGGCATGGTCGTGCCAGCGCATATCGTTGTTGGAAGCCGCAGCCAGTTCGGGATCGGCGAAGGCCAGAGGTTCGCAGTGCGTGCCGTCGGCCGGCGTGGCGCATACACCTGAGGGCACCAGGTTCATGTAAGCCGTGCCGCTCTCATCCAACGCCACGTTGTACGGCTGTGCGGGTACCACGATGGATTCGAGGTGACCTTGGCTATAGCGGAAGCTGCCGTTGGAGGCATTAATCCATAGCCGCCCACGCGCATCCGCGGCCATGTCATAGATCTCGTGGTGCGTGCCGGGCAGCCGTATCACGGCAGGTTCCACTGCCTGCGTCGCCGGGTCGAGCTTGTCGATGACGCCGTCCTGATTGCCGATCCACAACGTGCCATCCGTCGCGGCAGCTATGGCGGTAAAGGCGCCTGCGCTGAGACTGGCCGGATCGTCTGGGCGATGAGTGCTGCGGGTAAAGTCGTTCCAATCCGGCGATAAATAAGCCAGCCCGTTATCGGTGCCCAGCCACAGTCCGCCTTCGCGATCTCGCAGCAGGCGCAACACGACTTGGCCAGGCAGTGCGTGAGGTAGCAGTGGGTCGGCACCGTAACGATGCGCGCGCCCATCGCGGTCGCGCAGCAGCAGGCCGTTGTTGGTGCCCAGCCACAGGCGGCCGTTGCCGTCCGGCGCGATCGATGCAATCAGTCCTGGCGATACGCCTTCCAGCAGCACGCGCCGGGCGACGTCGTCATTATCAAGACGGAACAGGCCGCGCACGGTTCCGATCAGCAGGGCATTCCCGTCGCGAACCAGCGTGAATACCTGTGGCGAGTCCAGCGCCTGGCCATCCTCGTTTACGAAATGCACATGCCTGAAACTGCCATCGCGCTCGCGAAGATCCACACCAGCCCCTGTGCCGACCCACAAGCGGCCGTCGGATTCGGGCAGTAGTGCGTGTATCTCATCGTTGGCCAGGCTGCGTGGGTTCGCCGGATCATGGCGGGTATGCGCGAAACGGTCTTCGCTTAGCAGATGATCCAGGCCGCCATCGCTAAGTCCCACCCACAGCGTGCCGTCGCGATCCTCGGCCAATGCGTTGATCTGATTTTCATCCAGGCTGCCGGGCGCCTTGTCGTCATGGCGCCAATGCAGAAAGCCGTCACGTTTCGCGTCATAGCGCGCCAAACCATCTTCGCCACCGCTCCACAGCCGCCCCTGCGAATCCACCAACAACGCGCGCACGCGATCAGATGGAGCAGCGTAGGCATCGCCGGCGCGCTGAGACCACGTCTTGAATTCCACACCGTCGTAGCGTGTCAGCGCGGAGCCGGTAGCTATCCACACATAACCCTCGCGATCCTGCAGCAGCGCGCTGATGGTCGGATCGGGTAGCCCGTCGGCTGTGCCGAAACGGCGGAATTGCGGGGTAGGTGCAGGTGGCACCGTCGCCGCTGGTGTTGTCGTGCTGTTGCTAATGAACGGAGCGCCGCCGGACAGAAGGGCGGCGAGCATGAGGGTCAGCATGGGCGCTCCGATGGCCGCGTGGCCTGGCGCGGCGTGAGTTCGGTGGCCGTCACTTCGCTCAATCCTGTCAGGTGGACGGGAGATGATGCCGTGTGCGGGAGCGGTTAGATACGTACCCGGTCACGGTAGACGTACGTCGTCGGGGGCGCTGATGGCGTACAAACGCTGAGGTACTCCCACTTTTTTGCTCTTCATTTCTGGATAAACCGTAGCGTTTCCTTCTGGCGTTGATTAGTGTCTCGCCTCAGCTTGGCATGTCGTTGGTGCTGCCATTGCCTGCGGCGCTTTCGGACCCTAAAGGGCCCGAGTCACTTTTCTTTGCTGGCCCAAAGAAAAGTAACCCAAAGAAATGGCCTAACAGGCTCATGGCATGGGGAAGGGAAAAGCCTGAGCGTTTATGGCTAGATAGATGGTTGGTCGCCCAAGGTTCGACGCCCCCGCTATACCGCGAGGCGTCGAAGCGCTGAGGACTTAAGGCAGATCTCAGCCAAGCTCAACTTATCGGCAAGCGCGCTTTAAGCCCTCAATGCTTCGACGCCTCGCGGTATAGCGGCGCGGTGGAAGCTGGGCCCGCCATCGATCAAAGCAAGGCGACATCCTTCAGGCTTGTAACCCATGCAATGCTGTGAGCTCTTCAGGCCATTTCTTTGGGTTGGCGGAGTCAATCTAGAAGTGCATCATCAATCTTCTGCGCCAGATCATCGCGACCGAGCGCCCGCATAAACATCTC
>NZ_BSOB01000037.1:22459-108710 GCF_030160295.1 Dyella acidisoli | reverse complement strand
TTCATGGCCATGATCGCGCCACGCTCTTCGGCGCTCAGGTGCTCATACCTCCGCCTCATCCGCTTCTCCACTCAAGTGATGCACTTGAGTTTAGAAACCGCCGTCACTTTTCTTTGGGCCAGCAAAGAAAAGTGACCCGGTCGCTTCGCGACCGAAAGCGCCGCAGGCAATGTCCCAACAAACGAGACACCCAGCTGAGACACGGCGCTAATCCGGTCCCAAAGAGAGGGATTCACTGAGGATGCTTTGCGGCAAGCGTTTGTATTACGCCGCCGCTTCTTCCAGCACGCGCACATCGAGCTTCTTCATCTTCATCACCTGCTGCATCACGCGCTGCGCCTTGGCTTTGTCGCTGGACGTGAGCAGCTCGATCAGCTGCACCGGCACAACCTGCCAGGACACGCCGAAGCGATCCTTCAGCCAGCCGCATTGCTGTGCGGCAGGATCGCCGCCTTTCGATAGCGCATTCCAATAGTGGTCCACCTCGGCCTGCGTACGGCAGTTCACCACCAGCGATACGGCAGGATTGAACGTGAAGACCGGGCCACCGTTGAGCGCGGTAAAGGCTTGGCCGTCCAGTTCAAAGGCAACGGTCATCACCGAGCCTGCGGGGCGATGGGCTGCGTTGGCGGTTCCGGCGTCATAGCGCGTGACGCTGAGAATGTGCGAGTTGTCGAACACGGATACGTAATAGTTGGCCGCTTCCTCGGCTTCTTCGTTGAACCACAGGAAGGGCGTGACGCGCTGGAACCGATTGCTCATGGCATGTCTCCGGTGTGGGCCGTGGGGAGATATAGAACGGGCTCTTACCAACACGACGAGCTTAATGAGGCGAAATCGACAGCGACGTGATCGTTGACGCTGTCAGTTTTGGATCGAACGAAAAGCGGACATGAGTGGCCATCGTTGTCACTCGTGTCGCGCCATAAAGCGCAGTCCGCCAACCGTTTTTCATCGTCAGGGTCTCCCCGTAGCGGTCGCGGGTTCCTGGCATGTCGGCCATCGGCATGCGTTTGCACATGTTCTTAGTGTGCTGCGATGCAGCGATAAATGCCTATTTTTCCAGCGTAATACGCGCTTAGAGTGTGCATGCGATGTGAATGCATGCGGTATCGACATGACATTTTTTCCTTTGCGATGTGAATCACGTTCCAGCGTGGGCAAATCGGCCAACTTGACTGGACAACGTTGTCATGTGAGGCCGATACTCGCCCCCGCTTTGCAGCTTCATGACAAGTGGTATCGCGCATGGATGCGGTTGGCGACTGTCCCCCTCGACTGTCCGGAATGCGGTCGTGAAATCGCCGGCGTTCATTCACCTCGTAGCGTTTCACCAGTCTGGAGACAGTCATGCAAGAGAAGAAGTCCACGAAGTGGTCCACCCTTACGGCAAGCGCGTTGAGCACCGCGGTGGGTGCCGCGCTTACCACGACCGTACTTACCGTCGCACCCGTGCAAACGGTACACGCGCAAAGCACCTGTGCTGCGGCATGGAGTGCAAGCGCGATTTATACGGCTGGCAACACGGCTAGCGAGAACGGCATCAACTACAAGGCGAACTGGTGGACGCAGGGCAACGACCCGGCCACCAACAATGGCGGTCCGGGCAGCGGCCAGCCGTGGACTTCGCAAGGCTCCTGTACGCCGACGCCAACACCTACGCCGACACCCACTCCCACGCCGACACCTACCCCGACACCAACTCCAACGCCTACACCGACGCCTACACCGACGCCTACTCCCACACCAACGCCGGCACCCAGCGGGTTCGTGTTCAGTCCGTACAAGGACATCACGATCAATCTCAACTGGAACACCAACAGCATGCAGACGGCGGCTTCGGGCACCGTGCTCCCAGTGGTGGGCAGCGGCAGCTTCTTCTCGACCAAGGAGCCGAATCTGCCTGGCATCACGCTGGCGTTCGCTACCGGTAGCTGCGGCAGCGAAAGCTGGGGTGGTGTGACCGCTTCGGGTTTCATCTCCGGCAACATCAGCGCGCTCAACAGCGCTGGCCTCAATTACATCGTCTCAACTGGCGGTGCGGCCGGCGTGTTCACGTGCGGATCGGCTTCTGCATTCGAAAGCTTCATTGGCAGTTATTACACGTCGCACATGCTTGGCGTGGATTTCGATATCGAAGGTGGTCAGACGCAGGCGGATGTGCAGCAACTCGTGGCCGACGTCGCCGCTGCGCAATCGCAATATCCGAATCTGCGCTTCTCCTTCACGCTGGCCACGCTCGCGGCATCGGATGGTAGCTACGGCGGAGTCAATCAGCTGGGGCAATGGGTGGTGCAGGCGATCCAGGCGTCGAGCCCGGCGCTGAAGAACTACACCATCAACTTGATGGTGATGGATTTCGGCGGCGCGACTTCCTCCAACTGCGTGGTGGTGAGCGGCGTGTGTGAGATGGGTCAATCGGCGATCCAGGCCGTGACGAATCTTGAACACACCTACGGCATTCCGGCCAGCCACATCGAGCTCACGCCGATGATTGGCCAGAACGATGCACAAGGTGAGATCACCACGCTGGCGGACATGGACACCATCGTCAACTACGCGACGTCGAACGGCTTGGCTGGCGTGCACTTCTGGTCGCAGGATCGCGACACGCCGTGCGCGGCCGGCTCCGCGTCGGCGACCTGCAATTCGTACCCGAGCGTGGGGGCGCTGGGCTTCACCAATGAGGTTCTGAAGGATCTCGGCAAGTAAGACCTACAAGCAGGGAACGCAGGGGAAATCCCGTGGCGGTTCGGCAGCGTGCCGGATCGCCACGGCGTCATAGCGTGCGGATTGGCGGGATACGCGGCGCGCAGCATGCGCTGCAAATCACTACATGCAGTACCGATACAGGGATGCGTGGCAGCGTTCGTTGCCTTATGTGCCATGCGGAACGCAAGTCATCGCATCGCCGATGTTTTTCACCTGTTGCGGTTCAATCCAACTCTGGAGACAGTCCCATGCAAGTGAAGCGAACAACGAAGTGGACCACCCTGACATGTAGCTCCTTGAGCACCGCGATATGCGCGGCGCTTTCCACCACGGTGCTGACCGTTGCGCCCGTGCAAACCGTGCATGCGCAATCCACCTGCGCGGCGGCGTGGGTATCGACCAATGTTTATGTGGCTGGTAATCAAGCCAGCGAAAACGGCGTCAACTACGTTGCGAACTTTTGGACGCAAGGCAACGATCCGGCCACCAACAATGGCGGTGCCGGCAGCGGCCAGCCGTGGACGTCGGAAGGCGCGTGCGGCGGTTCGCCCACACCTACGCCAACTCCCACGCCATCACCTGCGTGCGATACGGCCTGGAATAGCTCGACCGCTTACAACGGCGGCGCGTTGGTGAGTGAGAACAGCACCAACTACAAGGCGAATTTCTGGACCCAGAACCAGAATCCCGCCACTAACAATGGTGCTGCCGGCAGCGGTGCGCCGTGGACATCGCTAGGTGCGTGCAGCGGGTCGCCTACGCCGACACCCACTCCGACACCGACGCCAACCCCTACACCTACGCCTACTCCAACACCCACTCCAACACCCACCCCGACGCCGACACCTACGCCTACTCCAACACCCACCCCGACGCCGACACCTACGCCCACTCCAACACCAACGCCGACACCCAGCGGTTTCGTGTTCAGTCCTTACAAGGACATGAGCATCAACATGAACTGGAATACCTACGCCATGCAGACGGCCGTGACGGGTACGGCCATTCCTGTCGTAGGTAGCGGCAGCTTGTACTCCACGCAGGTGCCGAATCTGACGGGTATTACGCTCGCGTTTGCCACGGGCGAATGCGGCAGCGAAAACTGGGCCGGCGTAACGCCATCGGAATTCATCTCAGCCAACATCACGCCCGGCGCGGCCAATTCGCTGGCTAGCGCAGGTTTGAACTACATCGTCTCCACGGGTGGTGCAGCGGGTGTATTCACGTGCGGCTCGGCCTCTGCGTTCCAGAGCTTCATCGCGAAGTACTACACCGCGCAGATGATTGGCGTGGATTTCGATATCGAAGGCGGCCAGACACAGGCGGAAGTCCAGCAACTTGTTGCGGATGTCGCCGCGGCGCAATCGCAGTATCCGAATCTGCGCTTCTCGTTCACGCTGGCCACGCTCGGTGCGTCGGACGGCAGCTACGGCGGCATCAACCAACTGGGTCAGTGGGTGGTGCAGGCGATCCAGGCGTCCAGTCCAGCGTTGAAGAACTACACCATCGATCTGATGGTGATGGATTACGGCGGCGCAACGTCCTCCAACTGCGTGGTGGTGAACGGGGTGTGTGAAATGGGCCAGTCGGCGATTCAGGCGGTGACCAATCTGGAGCACAGCTACGGCATCCCGGCCAGCCATATCGAACTCACGCCGATGATCGGGCAGAACGACAGCGGTGGTGAAGTCACCACGTTGGCGGACATCGACACCATCACCAATTACGCCACGGCGAATGGCTTGGCCGGCGTGCACTTTTGGTCGCTGGATCGCGATACGCCGTGCGCGGCTGGCTCCGCGTCGTCGACGTGCAATTCGTATCCGAGCGCAGGCGTGCTGGCCTTTACCAAGGAGATCCTCAAGGACATCGGTAAGTAGCAGGCAGAAGCGGAGTAGGAACAGGGGGCGCGCTACGGGCGGGAGGCATGCTCGTTCCGCAGCGCGCGGATGTGAGGGGCGGCCACCGGTACGAAAGTGCCGGTGGCTTTTTTCACAGCATGGTCAAGTCGGCAAGTAGCGGGCTGTTGTTCTATAAAACTGAACGAAAATGCGTCGGCGGTATTTGCCAGCAAGCGAGCAGGCTCAACTTAACACTATGCAACATAAGAATTTTTTCTGGACACGATCGCGACGTATGTGTAAGTTGCGTCAACTTACAACAACCTGACGCGTTCGGTTGTTTTAGTGCGCCGGCGACACGCGACGCAGTTCAGCTATCAATAAAAGCAGGGGGCGCCAGCTGCTCATGCAACGAACGTTCGTCGTCGGGTGCCCGCGTTCGGGCACCACCATCGTGCAGGCCATGCTGGCCCGACATCCTCAGATCTTCACGCTTCCTGAAACCGGTTTTTTTCCGCGCCTCCTAGGCGGCATCGATCATCGCTTCGGCGACGAAGGCGCCAAGCCACGCCGACGCAATCTGGCTCGTCGCCTTGGTTTCACTCGGCGTTATGGGCGGCGAGAATTTGTCGAATTGCAACGCTCGCTGCTTGGCGAAAGCGCCGCACCCACGCGTGCGCCGTGGATGCTGGATACGTGCGTCAATCGCTTCATCGCCACACTGGACAGTCTTGCTGAGCGCGCCAAGCGCACGGCCTGGATCGAGAAGACGCCGCATCATCTGCTTTATCTGCCGGAGATTGAGCACTACCTGCCGGATGCGCGTTTCATCCACGTCATCCGGCCGGGCATGGATGTGCTTGCGTCGATCATGGATGCGTACCTGCGCTACGACAACCATTCGTTCAGTGGTGGGTTGATGCTGTGGGTGCGGCGCTGGAATCGCGCGCTGGAAATCCATCGCTCGTGCATCGGCGCGCGGCATCACCATTTCGTTTTCCTTGAAGATCTGGTGCGCCAGCCGCAGGAGGAATGGCAGCGTTTATGCGCTTTTCTCGAATTATCTGTTGATATTGAAATCGATCAGATCTGTCATCAGCACATCGCAGATCCTGCAGCGGAGCCATGGAAGCAGGGTGCGCTCAACGGTCTGCCGCAACAGGCAAGCAGCAAGGTCGAACAGTTGTTTGGCCCCCAGTTGCGCGAGTGGCTGCGTGAAAAACTGAATTCCTACGAAGATCTTTACGCTGCCAGCAGCCTCGCTTACGACCGCGAGGACAGCTTCAGTCTGCAGGCGCCAACACTGCCGAAACGTCGCATGGAAGGAAAAATGACCGCTGCGGTGACAGCAGAAGGGCGCTTCCGTGTGGCGTGATGACACATCGGCGATGAGTGCGAGCAGCAAGCGCGCAAGTTCGTGAGCTTGTGCCGCCTTGATGTTGTGCGCTCGCTAACGATGCATTCGAACAAACGGCGGGCATGCCTGTCACAATGACTACCTAACGAGCGAAACGGGCAGCATCGTGAACCGGAGAATCAGGCAGACTTCGTACGGCGGCTGGATCGCAGCCATTATCGTTGTGGTTGCGGTAGTGGCAGCGGGCGTATATCTGGTGCAGCGGGGCATGCATCCCGCCGAGTCGCCAGCCAATCCATCGCCAAGCGTTGCTTCGACGGCACCGGCTCCTGTGCCGGCAAGCGCATCCTCAGTAATCCAGCATCCTATCGCCCAGGCGGCCGCGGGACCCGCACCCGCATCCACTGCATCGCTGCCAGCTTTGGTCGACAGCGATGAAAGCGTGCGCGAAGCATTGACGGGTATGGCTGGCGGTGACCTCACTTCGCTGCTCGTGCCGAGCCAGATCATTTCACGTGTGGTAGCGACTGTGGATGCGTTGCCGAGACAGGGCTTGGGCAACACCAATATCCTTCCGCTGCGCACACCCAAAGGGATGATGCAGATGCAAGCGGCCAACGGCATGACGGTGATCGCCACGGCCAATGCAGAGCGCTACTCGCCTTACATGACGGTGCTCGCCAGGGTCGATCTGCACGCAGTGGTTGCCTGGTACAAGCGCAGCTATCCCTTGTTCCAGGAGGCGTATCGTGAGCTCGGCTATCCACGCGGTTATTTCAACGATCGCCTGATCGTGGCGATCGACGACATGCTTGCCGCGCCGGACGTGCATGATCCCATCGCCGTGACGAAGGTGGGTGCGCGCTACCATTTCGTCGATCCGCAATTGCAGTCGCTATCGAACGGGCAGAAGCTGATGCTTCGTCTCGGCCCCGAAAACGAAGCGCAGTTCAAGGCAAAGCTGCGCATGATCCGCGAGTTGCTGGCAGGCGGACAGGTTGGTCATTGAGTGCACCGGCGAGTGCAAGAAAAAGGCCCGCGAAAGCGGGCCTTTTCGTTAACGCAGACTGCGTTGATCAACCGTGATGCGTATCGCGTCCGCCACCGTTACCACCGCGCGGCGCGCCACCCCCTGACGGATGTGGTGCTGGCGCTGGCGCAGGACGATAGGCGTGATATTGCGGCGCAGGCGGCGCGTGGTACTGGTATTGCGGTTGCGGACGATACACCGGTGCGGGTGCCGGATGATAAGCCGTTGAAGGCGCCCTATAGGTATTCATCGGACGCGCGTTTACCGGTTGCGCAGGATGATTGGTCGGTGCAACACCCGTCACGCCGCCAGGACGATACAGGTTGCTGTAGCTCGCACTCGGGTGTGTCGCATTCGGCGTAGCAGGCATATTCGCATGCGGCGCGAAGTTTGCCGAACGCAGCGCCATGCTGTTATTCGGTTGCGCAGCCTGCGGTGCATGTATGGTCGCGTTGTTCAAGCGCTGCGTGTTGGCCGCCGCTGGCGTAAACGAACCACCGCTGTGCGCTGCCGGCGCTACTCCGGCTCCTGCGAACGCGCCAGCACGTTGCGTCGCGGCAATCGGCGGATCCCCGTGATTGGCGGACAGGCGCATCGCCGGATTCTGGCGAGCCAGATTCATTTGCTGCTGCTGGGCGGCGATCGGCCCCATGCGGGACTGGTGGGCAAGCGCCAGCTGTTGCGGTGTCGCCCGTGCGGCTACGCCGCCGCGACCACCGTTGTAGCTGACACGGTTCACGTTGACGTTGTTGATTACCGTCTTGTTGTAGACGTTGGTGACGTTGACGTTGTTGATGTGATTGACGGTGCGGTTGTAGTAGAAGCCGCCATGGCCCCAATAGCCGCCGTCATAGCCTCTGCCGCCGTATCCGCAACCATAGTTGATGCCGCCGTAGAAGCCCACGTGGTAACCCCAGTAACCAGCATGGAACACGTAGAGTGCGCCATCCCAACCCCAGTAGCCCGGCGTCCACAATGCGCCATAGAACGGCGCCAGAATCCAGGTGCCAGGCACCCAGTAATATTCATCGCCATCCCACGCCCAGTAGCCCGGTGTCCAGATATAGCCTGGGCCTGGAATCATTGGCTGCTCGTAAATCGGCAGCGGCGGTGGAGGCACACCGACCGAAACGCCAACGCCGATGAACACGCCGGCCTCCGCTTTCTGCGGCAGAGCGGTGAACGCGGCAAGTGCACCGAGTACGCCTGCCAACGCGCGAACGAGCAGAGTGCGCCGCGTTGAAACGTGTTGCGTAAGGGCGATGGCTTTCATGACGTGTCCTCCTCGGTCTGCACCGTACTAGAGAAAACGCGTGAAAACCTTCAACGTTGCCGTCACACAACGTGATAAGTTCGCGATTGTTCAGCGGCCGGTGCCGGCGTTTGGCAGCATGTATCGCGCAACGTGTTGTGCTGCATGGCTTTGAAGCTTTCCTAATCGAACGTGAACAACGAACGTTAGCGTTCAATTAAGATGCCGCGGGACGAACGGCGGCGTGAACGCGGCAAATTTGCGGTAAGCAGCAAGCCCCGTTTTACGCTGGAAAACCAAGGACATCGCATGTCGCAATCTCTCCATCTTCACATGCTCACGCGTTACCGCGCATGGGCGGATCAGCTGCTTTACCAGTCGCTAGCTACCATACCCGAGCACGCATTGAGCGCACCGCAGCCCATCGTTTTCGGCAACCTGCTGCGCACGCTGCACCATGTGTATTGCATGGACTATGTGTGGAAGGCGCATCTGGAAGGCGTGCCGCATGGCCTCACCTCGCGTAATCCAGACGACTGTCTGGGATTCGATGCCCTGCGTTCGGCGCAGGCCGAGATCAACGAGTGGTATGTACGCTACGCAGGATCGCTCGACGAGCAAGCTTGTGACGAAACAGTTCGTTTCACTTTCATCGGCGGCGGTGAAGGCGAGCAGCGGCGTGGCGAGATCCTGCTGCACGTGGTGAACCATGCCACCTATCACCGTGGGCATGTGGCGATGATGATGTACGGCCTGTCTGTGCCGCCGCCGACCACCGATCTGCCGGTGTTTCTGCGCGACAGTGCTTGAGCGACTGTACGCGTCGCGATCTTGATCGCGTGCTGTCTTCAGTCATCGCGTGTCGCCCGGCAATGAATGCGCTACGCTTTTCCGCATGAGTACCACTGAGTCTCCTGCGCAGGCTCAGCTCTTTGGTCAGCCTGCCGCACGTGAAACGCATCGCCTGTTCTTCGCGCTGATGCCGGATGCTGCCACGCGCCACGATATCAACCATGCCGCCGCGACGGTGCAACAGCAGCATCCGAAGCTACGCGCGCGATGGGTGAAGCCGGAACGCTTTCACGCCACCTTGAACTTTCTGGGCGACTACGCCGCCGTGCCTGATGAGGTAATGGAGAAGGCGATGGCGGCGGCTGACACGCTGCACGCGGCACCTTTTGCCTGGGCGCTGGATTACGCCGCCAGTTTCCGTGGTCGCGAACCACCATGCGTGTTGCGCGGTACACATGTCCCCGAGCTGCTGCTGGCGCTATGGCGCGATCTGCATGCGTCGCTTGTCCAGGCCGGTTTGAAACTGCGCGCTGAGCGCCAGTACACGCCGCATGTGACCTTGGCCTACGCGCGACATGAACTGCCTGAGGTAACGCCGGTGACGCCGATCGTCTGGCAGGTGGATCGGTTCGTGCTGATCCACAACGTGGTGGGGAAGGGCAGCTATCAGATCCTTGGAAGCTGGAAACTCGCCGGCATCCCGTAAGGGGCATGGGCCACAAGTCAGCTAGGCGGCATCAGGGTCGTGAGCGCACAATCCGAAGGCTCTCTCCCAACCCTGTCAGGAGGTCGTCATGCGTTCGATTTCTGTCGTACTGCTTGCGGCATTGGCTGTTCCAGGGGCGACCCTGGTGGCGCAAACGCCGCAGACCAATCACATGCATGCCTTGCAGTACGTGCCGCCTTACGTTCGCGCGGCGGTGGCTGATCCGGCTCGAGGGCAGGATGCCAGCAACGATGCACGCCGCAAAATCACCGACGTGATGGTTTTCAGCAATGTGAAGCCCGGCCAGAAAGTGCTGGAGCTGATTCCTGGTTCGGGTTATTTCACGCGGGTATTCAGTTCCATCGTCGGCGACAAGGGCCATGTCTATGCGCTGTGGCCGGACGAATACGTCAAGGAAGATGCCGATGAAGAAACCGCTTTCGAGAAGCTGGCGGCCGATTCGCATTACTCCAACGTCAGCGTGCTCAAGCAGCCTGCGGCGCAACTAAGCGTGACAGACCCGGTGGATATCGTGTTCACCGCCCAGAACTATCACGACTATCCGGACAAATTCATGGGTAAGGTCGATCCGGTTGCGTTCGACAAGCAGGTGTTCGCTGCGCTGAAGCCGGGCGGCTTGTTCATCGTGATCGACCACGTGGCACCGGCGGGATCGGGCATGGCCGATACCGACACGCTGCATCGCATCGATCCGGCGATCGTGAAGAAGCAGGTGGAATCCGTCGGTTTTGTATTTGCGGGCGAAAGCAACGTGCTGCGCAACCCGAATGATCCGCACACGATCAAGGTGTTCGACAAGTCGATACGCGGGCACACGGATCAATTTATTTACCGATTCCGCAAGCCGGGTTGAGGTTTGCTCCCCTCTCCCTTCGGGAGAGGGGCTGGGGGTGAGGGTTCGGGGGAAGCGTCATGCAGATTTCTGCGCAAGTTTTCGTCATTACGCCCTGGTCGTATCCTCACCCCAACCCCTCCCCCAAAGGGAGAGGGGTTTGTAGCAAACTCACTTATTCAAACCACGCCACATCGCATCCAGCAATTCATCCGCAGGATCGTTCGTCTGCTCCCAATACATGATGCCGCCCAGATGTTCGGCCTTGATGTAAGCCATCTTCGCGGCGATCGATTGCGGATCGTCGTAGGTAATGAAGTGACGCGTCTTCGCATTCCATAGCCACGGCGCCTTCGCTACATCATCCCAGTGGCGCACGTAGCCTTGCTTGTTGATGTAGTGCTGTTTCAGGTCGGGCCAGTTGAGCATGTTCACGAAATGGCCGTAGGTTTGATACAGGCCGTCATGATCGGCATGCACGTCGGCGAATTCACGGCCATAGAGTGCAGCACCGATCACCAGTTTTTGCGCCGGCACATCGGCAGCGAGGAACTGTTGCACGGCGCGGTCCGTGGTGCGCCCGTCGCCCTTGATCAGCGGCGAGGCATGAAGGCCGGTGTGGTGGCCGGTGGTGGGCGTATTGCTGTTGACGAAGTCGTAGGTCATCAAGTTGAACCAGTCCAGCAGCGGATTGATGGCTGGAATATCGATATCGCTGACGAACGGACCATCGGCGATCGCGACGCTGAGCGCGTAATGCTTGCCATCTTTTTGGCCTGCGCGATCGAGGCTGGCACGGATCGTCTTCAGCAGCAGCGTGAAGTTGGCTTTGTCGTCAGCGCTGGATTTGATGCCCGATTCGTGGTGACCAGGATATTCCCAGTCCACATCGAGCCCATCCGCATGTTGTGTGGAAAGCATTTGCGCGGCACTGTCGGCAAACTGCTGACGACCCGCCGCTGTGCTGGCCGCTTCGGAAAAACCGCCCACGCTCCAGCCGCCGACCGAGACGGTCACCGTGAGCTTGGGATTCGCCGATTTGAGCGCAAGCAGCGTCTGCAGGGTTTTGGCGCGGTTGTCGTCGACCACCACGCGGCCGTCTTTCAGCTGTGCGAAAGCAAAGATCAACGTGTCGATCTTGCCGACGTCCTTGGTTTGCGCCGGATCCCAGCCGGTCGCGTAGCCGACGATCCGGTAAGGCGATGCGGTATCGGCGGCTACGGCCATGCCGGTTACGGCAAGCAAAACGACGAGCCCTGCGGCCCATCGGGTGGTGAGGCGAAAGAACATGTGGCGCATTACTGCACTCCTTGGTGGATCAGTCGACAACGGGCGATGCGCTTGACGTGATGACGGCAGGCCCGCATGTTGAACATGCCCGACCTGTCTTTGCGTATGAACGACACGCCAATCCCCAACGATAACGAATTACGCAACGATCCGCCGCCGTGTCCGCCGGTGGAGCCCGATCCCGGCGATTGCTGTGGCAACGGTTGCGATCCCTGCATCTTCGATCTCTACGAGGAAGCGCGGCAGCACTATCGCGAAGCGCTGGCGGCTTGGCGCGAGCGTCATCCGGGTGTGGATCCGGCTTCGGTCACTCCTCCTTCGTCGCAGAGACCGTAGACAGGCTCTCAGAGCACGATCGAATGTTGCACCGTTACGACAGCAACCATTGATGCAGTTGCTGCGGTGCATTAAATTCGTCAGATCGGGACAAGGGGGTATGACATGAAACGCTTTCTATTGACCGGCGCGGTTGCCGCGCTGCTGGCTGCTTGTGGTGGTGAAAACGTCCATGCGCCGGCGTCGCTAGGCGCGCTGGTCCAGCCAGGCACGGCGCCGTGGCTCACGGTGACGGGCGGTGCGGACAAACTTGACGTGCGTGGTCTCGATCACAAGCTCACGCTGGAGCCTTCGCCGGAGCTGGCCAAGGCGATGCAGTCGCAGCTGGGTGCGCAGCTCACCTCCAGCTACGAGCAGGATCTGGTCGTGACCTGTAGTTCGTTGACCACGAGCCTGCGTGTCGATCAGGAAAAGTCGCCCGGCAATGTTTCCATGGATCTTGGCCTGCATTGCGCGATCTGGGCGCACGGCTTCGAAGCCACCCACGACTACAAGACGCAGGTGTCCACGTCAGTGGCGGGTGGCGTGGGTGATCAGGCTTATGCGGAAGCCTTGCCAAAGTTGTTGACCGATGGTGCTGGCGGAATTGCCGAACAGATGCGTGGGGATATTCGCAAGGTCGCGCGTTGATCGGCGGATGCCGGTAAGCATCGAAGCGTAGAGCATGCCCTTCTTCCGATAGGAGAGGGCGCAGCGCACTGCAGTGCGGCAACATCAATCCGGCGATCCACGCTATCTTGTTAGCTGGACAGTTTGGGGAGACCACCCGTGAATGCAGTACCTGGACCCGGTGCGGAGCGCGCCGAACTCACCGTGCGCGGTCTGATCATCGGTATCGTGATCACGCTGTTGTTCACGGCGGCCAATGTGTTCTTCGGCCTGAAGGCCGGCCTGACTTTCGCCACGTCGATCCCGGCGGCGGTGATCTCGATGGCGATCCTGCGCGCGATGAAGAACGCGACGATCCAGGAAAACAACATCGTGCAGACGGTCGCTTCGGCGGCGGGCACGCTCTCCTCGATCATCTTTGTGCTGCCGGGCCTGATCATCGTCGGCTGGTGGACCGGTTTCCCGTTCTGGGTGTCGTTCGGTATCTGCGCCGCGGGCGGCATTCTCGGCGTGATGTACACCATCCCGCTGCGCCGCGCGCTGGTCACCGATTCCGACTTGCCGTACCCGGAAGGCGTGGCGTGTGCCGAAGTGCTGAAGGTGGGCTCGGGCGAAGCGGTGGAAGCGTCTGATTCCGCCGCGGTAGAAGGCGGCACTGCGGGCCTCAAGGCGGTGGTCGTCGGCTCGATCGTCTCGGCGGTGTTCTACGTCGTGATACAGACCAAGCTGTTCGCCTCCGATCTTGCGCAGTACTTCCGCATCGGCGACCGTGGCGCGGCCAGCGGTTACGACTTCTCGCTCTCGTTTGCGCTGTTCGCGGTGGGGCACCTGGTGGGTTTGTGGGTGGGCGTTGCCATGTTGTTCGGCGCCATCATCAGTTGGGGTTGGGCGGTACCGCATTTCAGCTTGCTGCATCCGGCCGCGGGCGACGTTGCGGACGTCGCGCAAGGTATTTGGAGCAAATACGTGCGCTTTGTCGGCGCAGGCACCATCGGCGTGGCGGCGATCTGGACTCTGCTCAAACTGGTCAAGCCGGTGGTCAGTGGTCTCACGTCGGCAATGGCCGCCTCGCGCGTGCGCAAGGCGGGCAAGGGCGACACGCTACCGCTGACTGAGCGGGACATGCCGATTGGCATCGTCGGCTTGATCGTACTGCTGTGCATGGTCCCGGTCGCCTATCTGCTGGGACACTTCAGCGTGGTCAGCGGCTTGGCTTCGCACACCTCGTTGCTGGTGATCGGCGGCGTGCTGTTCGTGCTGATCCTGAGCTTCCTGGTGTCAACAGTGTGCGGCTATATGGCGGGCCTGATCGGTTCGTCCAACAGTCCGCTGTCCGGTATCGGCATCCTGGTGGTGATCATTGCCGCGCTGCTGCTGGTAGCCGGCGTGAAGTCCGACCTGCCAGCCGATTCAGGCAAAGCGCTGGTGGCTTTCGCGTTGTTCATCACTTCGGTGGTGTTCGCCGTTGCAGCGATCGCCAACAACAATCTGCAGGATCTCAAGACCGGCCAATTGGTGAACGCCACGCCGTGGCGTCAGCAGGCGGCGCTGGTGGTCGGTGTGATCGCTGGTGCGATCGTGATCCCGCCTGTGCTCGATCTGCTCAACAAGGCTTATGGCTTCCTTGGCGCGCCGGGCGTGGACCCCGCGCATGCGTTGCCCGCACCGCAGGCCGGTTTGATCTCCGCATTGGCGCAGGGCGTGATCCAGAACAACATCGACTGGAGCCTGATCGGCATCGGTGCAGCCATCGGCGTGGGCCTTATTGTGTTGGATGCGATTCTCGCAGGCACCACAAAATCCGCGCGCTTGCCGCCGCTTGCGGTGGGCCTGGGGATGTACCTGCCAACCTCCACCACCTTGATGATCGTCGTCGGTGCCATTGTCGGCTGGTACTTCGACAAGCGCGCGGATCGCACGCCGAAGGCAGAAGCCACCAAGCAGCTCGGCGTGTTGTTGGCTTCCGGCCTGATTGTGGGCGAAAGCATCATCGGCGTGCTAGTGGCCGCCATCGTGGTGTTCTCCGGCAAGCCTGCGCCGCTGGCGTTGGTGGGCGACAGTTTTGAGAATGCATCGGTGTGGATCGGCACGATTGCCTTTGTGGCCGTGACGTTTGCGATGTATCGCTGGATTGCGCGGCTCGGGCGGAATAGCTGACTTGTTTGCTCCCTCTCCCTTTCGGGGAGAGGGCTGGGGTGAGGGGTCAACCTCGCGGCGCACTTCAACATCGCGTGGCTCTCTCGAAGGTTTGCCTCGACGCAAGAGTGTCCCCTCACCCTAACCCTCTCCCCGGAGGGAAGAGGGGACCTACTCAGTCGAGACAAGCCGGCACGGCAACGCCTTTTGCAGCACGCGCATTAAAATACGCGCTCCGTTTCCACTGGACACCTCCGTTTGACCACGCCCGGCTTCCACGCCTCCACGCCCGAAGCGGTGCTCGACGCGCTTTTTCTACCTTTCGCGGATGGCCTGCTGCACTTACCCGCCGAAGGTAGCGTGCTGTTCCTGCGTGCGCGCAACAGTTATCGCCTGCGTGAAGTCGCGCGGTCGGGTTGGTTGTACGAGCAAAGTTTCAAGCCCTTCGCCGAAGCATTGACGCGCGATGGTTTCAAGGTAGGCGAGCCCGCCGCCGAAGCGCGCTTCAAGCTGGTGCTGCTGTTGCCACCGCGGCAGCGCGACGAAGCACGCGCATGGTTCGCCAAGGCGGCACATCATGCCGAGGGCGGCGGTGTTGTGGCGGCATGTGTGCCGAATGCGGAAGGCGCCAAATCCGCCCAGACGGATCTCGCTGCTTTGTTAGGAACCGTAAGCCATCTTTCCAAGCACAAGTGCCGTGTGTTCTGGGGACGTTCCGATACGTCTTCCCGCGACCAGGCTTTACTCGAAACGTGGCTTGCACTGGATCAACCGCGAACGAACGTAGCCGGCTACATGAGTCGCCCTGGCTTGTTCGCGTGGGATCGCGTAGACGCCGCGTCCGCGCTGCTTGCTGCGCATTTGCCGGACGATTTGCGTGGCCGGGTCGCCGACTTCGGTGCAGGTTATGGCTATCTCGCCACGCAGATCATCGCGCGTTGCCCTAAAGTCACCGCGCTCGATCTGTACGAAGCCGAAGCACGCGCGTTAGAGGTGGCGCGGCTCAACATCGAACGGGCCATGCGCGAACACCAGCGTGAGCTTGCGTTTGGTATCCAATGGCACGATGTCACGACAGGCGTGGCACAGCGCTATGACGCAGTCGTATGCAATCCGCCATTCCACCAGGGCAGGGCGGATTTGCCCGAGCTTGGCCGCGCATTCATCGCACAGGCAGCGCATGCGCTGGTACCGCAGGGGCGTCTCTTGCTGGTAGCTAATCGTCATCTACCGTACGAGGCCACGTTGGCTACGCACTTCGAACAGGTGCGTACGCTGATAATGCAGGAAGGTTTCAAAGTGATCGAAGCAAGAGGTGTGCGTGCATGAGGTTGGTCAGGCTGATCGCAAATCTGGGCTATGGCAGCCGCAAAGACGTTGCATGGATGTTTCGCGAAGGGCGCATCACTGATCCCGAAGGCGACGTGTTGTACGCGGATGACAAGGTCGATCACGCGCAGATCCGCATCGATGGTGAATCGCTCGACCCGCCGGCGGGCATCATCTTGATGATGAACAAGCCGTTGAACGTAACGTGTTCGCGCAAAGATCCGGGTCGCGTGGTGTACGACTTGCTGCCGCTGCGCTATCGCCAACGCGATCCCGCCTTGTCGACGGTAGGCCGGCTTGACCGCGATACATCGGGCTTGCTGCTGATTACTGACGACGGCGCGTTGCTGCATCGGATCATTTCGCCGCGTGCGAGCGTCACCAAGGTGTATGAGGCCACGCTGGCACAGGATCTGCGCGGCGATGAGCAGGCGTTGTTCGCCAGCGGCACATTGATGCTGGAGTCAGAGACCACACCACTGCTGCCAGCGAAGCTGGACGTGCTTACACCTCGACACGTGCGTCTATCGATTACCGAAGGGCGCTATCACCAAGTGCGCCGGATGTTTGCCGCTACCGGCAATCATGTGGAAACCTTGGAGCGCGTGGCGATCGGGCAACTGCAGCTGACAGGTTTGCAACCAGGGGAATGGCGCCAGCTGAGTGCGGAAGAGATTGCGCGAATCTTCGAGCCGGCCGTTGCATGAGCGGCCGGCGTATCGATATCAAGGTTCGGCGTGCGTCTGGCGAAAACGTGCCAGTTCGTCTTCACGACGGGAATGTGCGCTGGACGTCCAAGACACCAACTTGAACTCGGCCAGTGCGTCGCTTACCGCGTGTTGTTGTGTGTCCTGCTTGGTTACTGCGAGCATCCCTGCTACCAGCTGCATTCCGCGCACAATGGCGGAACGAGCGAGAAGCATGTGCATAGTTTGTTTACTCCAACGGCTACCCCTGTGTAGCGCGCGAGCAAACTGTACCAAGCTTTAACCACGGATGTATAGATGGCGTGAAGACCGTGCTTTGACGCACAAATTTGCTGCCTTGCATCAAACTTTCCTTGTCCGAATAGCCCTCGCATGACGCTGATGAATCTCCAGTTCGATAACGCTTTCATTCGTGACTTGCCGGGTGATCCAGATCACGGTCGCGGGCCTCGGCAAGTGAGTGGTGCGTACTCGAGGGTGGATCCCAGTCCGGTATCGTCACCGCACGTCGTGGCTTGGTCGCGCGAAATGGCAGCTGAGCTGGGTCTAAGCGAAACCGATATCGCCAACCCGTTCTTCGCGCAAGTGTTCGGCGGCAACGGTGTGCTAGCAGGCATGCAGCCCTGGGCGTCCAATTACGGTGGACATCAGTTCGGTACGTGGGCCGGGCAGCTCGGTGATGGGCGCGCCATTTCATTGGGGGAAGTGCTAACGGAGCAGGGCAAGCGTTGGGAGCTGCAGCTGAAGGGCGCCGGCACCACGCCGTATTCGCGCGGAGCAGACGGACGCGCGGTACTGCGTTCGTCGATCCGTGAATTCCTGTGCAGTGAAGCGATGCACCATCTGGGCGTGCCCACCACGCGTGCGTTGAGCCTGGTGGTTACCGGTGAAACGGTAGAGCGCGACATGTTCTACGACGGTCATCCGCAGGACGAGCCTGGTGCAATTGTGTGCCGTGTCGCGCCGTCGTTCATCCGATTCGGCCATTTTGAACTGCCGGCCTCACGCGGCGACATGGAACTGCTGCGGCAGTTGGTGAATTTCACGATACGCCGCGATTTTCCACACCTCCATGGCAGCGATGAAAACCGCTACGCCGAGTGGTTTGCCGAAATCTGCGCACGCACAGCCACGATGATCGCTCACTGGATGCGTGTGGGCTTTGTGCACGGTGTGATGAACACCGACAACATGTCGATCCTCGGACTCACCATCGACTACGGACCGTATGGGTGGGTGGACGATTTCGATCCGGATTGGACGCCCAACACCACCGATGCGATGAGTCGACGCTATCGGTTCGGCCAGCAACCGAACGTCGCGTGGTGGAATCTCAGTCGGCTTGCTGCCGCCATTGCGCCATTGTTCGATGACGTCGCGCCTCTGCAAGCCGGGCTTGATCGCTACGTAGCCGAATACACGGCACAGACGCGTCGAGACATCGCCGCCAAGTTCGGGTTTTCCCAATGCCGCGACGATGACGTCACGCGGATGGAAACCTTGCAGCAACTGATGCAGCAGGCGGAAGTGGACATGACGTTATTCTTTCGCGCGCTCAGCCGCATCGATCCGCATGCGCCGCAGTTGGAGTCGTTGCGCCATGCGTTCTACGACGATGCAAAGCGCGATGCTGCAGAAGCAGACTTTCTGCGTTGGCTGGATGATTACGCTGCGCGCGTACGCGAAGATGCATGGTCGCCGGAGCAGCGACTGCAATGCATGCATGCGGCCAATCCGTGCTACGTGCTGCGCAATTACCTTGCGCAGGAAGCCATCGATTGTGCGACGGAAGGTGACTACAAAGGCATCCATACCTTGCTCGACGTGCTGCGTCATCCGTACGACGAACAACCCGGTCGCGAGCAGTTCGCGCAAAAGCGGCCGGAGTGGGCGAAGCATCGCGCGGGATGCTCGATGCTTTCGTGTAGCTCCTGATTTGCGCGATCTAGCCCCTCTCCCTTTAGGAGAGGGGTTGGGGTGAGGGTGCGATCAGCGCGTGATGATTGTGACTTGCGCGAGAAGTTAGCATCGCGCTTCGTCCGAACCCTCACCCGCGCCCCCTCTCCCGAGGGGAGAGGGAGTGACAGCAAGGTACTCAACCGCTGTTATTGCCGTTATTCCCTTGCTGCTGCGGATTCGGCCGCGGCGCCGGCTTGGTGTTTTGACCAGGCGGGCCACCATTTCCCGGCTGCGGGCGATTACCGCCGCCGGGTTGCGGTCTGTTGCCATCGCCAGGCTGGGGACGATTGCCGTTACCGGGCTGCGGCCTGTTGCCACCGCCAGGCTGAGGACGGTTGCCGTTACCAGGACCAGGCGAGGGTGGCCGTGGCCGATAACCAGGGCCAGGCGTTGGCCGCTGTCCCGGCCAAGGCCTGACCGGAGGCCGCGGCCCGGGGAACGGCCGAATCGGAATGGGCCGCCCATACCAGCGCATACGGTCGCGATAGAACGGACGGTTGACGTAGTAGCGGCCCCAGTACGCATCAATCGCGAAGGTCACGATTGGAATGCCGATACGTACACCGTAGTCGGTGACGATCACCGGCTGGTTGTTGTACAGGTATTCGATGTAGGGGCCGGCAATCCAGCCTCGGCTGCCGCCAGCGATCACGTCGCACCATTGCCAACCTTCGGTGCAACCTTGCACATCGACGGGCGTACCGACATCGAGGGTGTAGATCAACGGATACTGCGGATCTGGCCCCGCCAGCAGGTTGACGGTGGCGGTGGTGTAGCCCTGCGCCGCGAAGGCCGACGCAGGAACCAGCAACAACAGGGCGGTCGCGAGCGAGTACAGCAGGCGTTTCATCGGTCAATCCTCCAGCGTGAAAAGGGGGACGTACTGACGTTCTGCCGGCCATCATGCCGCTGTTTGCCTGTTAGTGCACTTCCAGCAGTTCAATGTCGAACACCAGGCCGCTGTTCGGCGGCACGTCGGGCGGCGAGCCGCGCCGGCCGTAGCCCATGCGCGAGGGAATGACGATGGTGCGCTTGCCGCCCACCTTCATGCCTCTCACGCCACTATCCATGCCTTCAACCACCTCGTTCGAGCCGACGAGAAAGCTGAGCGGACGACCGCTGTCGTAGGAGCTGTCGATCTTCGCGCCGTGATGGTCGGGCGCTTTGGCGTCGTACAGCCAGCCGGTGTAGTTGATGCGCACCTCCGAATCATCGCGTGCGGTATTCCCGGTGCCCACCACCACATCCTTGATCGCCATGGAGGTCACATCATCGGCCCGGGCCGGTTGGGGGCCGAGGGCGCCCAAGGCGAGCAGGGCAACGGCCAGAAGAGTGAATGGGCGCGGCATGAAAAGCTCCGGAAGTTTGCGGCGGCGGGACAGTAGCGCATGGAAGCGGAACGTCATAGTCCTTTCTCTCATTTGCACGAAGGCCGCGATGTGGTATCACTTGACTCCATGATCCTCACCACCGCCCGCTATTACTTTTGGTATGGCTATCCGAAGCCGGCGGCGGAGCATGGTGCGCGATCGTAACTAACAAAGATCACCCACTTTCTCGAAAAAGCCGCCAGCCACCCTGGCGGCTTTTTCATTAGGTCGCCGGGCAACGAATCTAAGGACTCTTAGCCATGACCAGCCGTACCGACGACCTTCGCATTCGCGAAATCAAGGAAGTTCCTACCCCCGCCGACGTGATGCGGGATTGTCCGGCCAGCGAAGAAGCCATCGCCACTGTTGCCGCTTCGCGCCATGCCCTGCACAAAATCCTGCATGGCGAGGACGATCGTCTCGCCGTAGTGATTGGCCCTTGTTCGATTCACGATCCCCTCGCCGCGATGGATTACGCCAGGCGCCTGCTGGCCGAGCGCGAGAAGCATGCGGATACGTTGGAGATCGTGATGCGCGTGTATTTCGAAAAGCCGCGCACCACCGTAGGCTGGAAGGGTTTGATCAACGATCCTGATCTTGACGAGAGCTATCACATCGACAAAGGCCTGCATCTTGCGCGCAGCCTGTTGTGCGACATCAATGCGCTGGGTCTGCCAGCGGGCTGCGAATTCCTCGATCTGATCACGCCGCAATACATCGCCGACCTGGTTGCCTGGGGCGCGATCGGTGCGCGCACCACGGAAAGTCAATCGCATCGCGAACTCGCTTCCGGCTTGTCCTGCCCGGTGGGTTTCAAAAACGGCACCGACGGTAACGTAAAGATCGCTGTAGACGCCGTGCTCGCCGCAGCCCGTCCGCATCATTTCATGGCGGTGACCAAGCATGGTCGCACCGCCATCGCCTCCACTGCTGGTAATGAGGATTGCCATGTGATCCTGCGCGGCGGCAAATTGCCGAACTACGATGCTGCGAGCGTCTCCAGCGCGTGCAGCGTGCTCGCCAAGGCCGGGCTTGCCGAACGCCTGATGATCGACGCCAGCCACGCCAACAGCGCGAAGCAGCCGGAGAACCAGCCGCGCGTGGTCGCCGACATTGCCACGCAGCTTGAGGCCGGCGAGACGCGCATCCACGGTGTGATGGTGGAAAGCCACTTGGTGGCCGGACGTCAGGATCTAGTGCCTGGATGCGAACTCACCTACGGACAGAGCATCACCGACGGCTGCATTGGCTGGGACACTACCGTCGATGCGCTCGAGCGCTTGGCAAAGGCCGTGCGCGTGCGTCGCGAGCGGGTGGCAGAGCAGGTGGCGGCGTAGCGTTCGTCATTTCGGCTTCGACGGAATAGCGAGGGCGGTCTATGCTTTGCACTTCGACCTCCGCGGAACGACATCATGGCCTTGGGTATTCGTCACCTCGTCGCAGCGAACCGCTTCGAAGTCATCGTGGATGGGTTTGTTTGCGAACTCGACTACACGCTGCACGACAAAGTGATGAGCATCAATCACACAGGCGTGCCTTCGGAAGTGGGTGGACGCGGCATTGCTGGCGAACTGGTGCGCATGGCACTGGAAACGGCACGCCGTGAAGGTTGGAAAGTTGTGCCGGCCTGCAGCTATGCGCAGGTGTGGATGGAACGTCATCCCGAGTTTGCGGATATGCGCGCATGAGTGCAGCTGAACCGCCTGATGAGCAACGCCTAAGCACATCGTCGGTTGGAAAACCCGCCACGCGTGCGCGACGGCGGCTTTGGGCGCCATTGCGTTTCGTGCGCGCGCGACCTCTGCTGATGGTGTCGAGCGTCGTATTCGTGGTGGCATGCGTGGTGCTGAGCATGGCTGGTGTGCGCCTCGCTTCCGCGTTATTGCTTGGTTTCGATTGCGGCGCGTTGCTTTTTCTCAGCCTGCTGGCACGCATGTTTACCCGTGCAAACGCTGCACACATGGCACGGCAGGCACGTTGTCAGGACACCGGTCGCCGCACTACGTTGTGGGTGGCTGTGACCGTGTCAGTGGTAGTGATGGCAGCCCTGTTTACCGAGATGCATGCTGCCAAGAGCGGCGGGCTTCAGGCCATGGGCATGGCGGCGGCCAGCATCGTGTTGTCGTGGTTGTTCATGAATACGATGTACGCGCTGCATTATGCGCATGGCTATTACGGCGACTTCGGCAAGCAGCACGAGGGTCTGCAATTTCCCGGCTCTCAGCAACCGGATTACTGGGACTTCGTGTATTTCGCCTTCGTGATCGGCATGTGCTTTCAGGTGTCGGACGTGCAGATCACCAGCCACACTTTGCGCCGCACTGTGTTGTTTCACAGTGTGGTGGCGTTTTTCTTCAACGTGTTCATTATCGCGATCAGCGTGAACATTGCAGCGGGGCTCGCCTGATTTGCTCCCTCCCCTACGTGTAGCAGGTGGCATATCTTCTCTTCTCCTCCGGCAAGCCGGAGGAGGTGGGGTGGGGTAAAGCAACCTCGCAGTAAATTCAATCTGTGCGGCAAGCTCTTACAACCCCCCCAACCCTGCAAGCAGGGGAGGGAGTGTTGGTCAATCGCGGAAGTTGTCGAACTGCAACGGCAGCTCCACATCCGCCTTCCGCAACACGGCCATCGCCAACTGCAAGTCATCCTTCTTCTTGCCAGTCACGCGCAGCTTGTCACCGTTGATCTGCGCTTCCACCTTCAACTTGGCTTCCTTCAGTGTGGCGATCAGCTTCTTGGCAATCGGCTGCTCGATGCCTTGCTTTACGGTGATCTTCTGACGAGCGCCACCCAGGTTCACCTCAGGATCGGCAATGTCCAGTGCGCGCAGATCGATCTTCCGCGCCGCAAGGCGGCCACGCAGGATGTCCAGCATTTGCTGCAACTGGAATTCGCTGGGCGCACTTTGCGTGATTACGGACTTGTCCAGCTCGAACTTCGCATCGGAACCTTTGAAATCGAAGCGGTTGGACAGCTCGCGATTGGCTTGGTCGACGCCGTTGGTGAGTTCGTGCTTGTCGACTTCGGAGATCACGTCGAAGGAGGGCATGGCAGGGTCCTTGAATAGGCAGAGGCTAAGTTTAAGGCATGCGGGTATTGGATAATGGGCAGATGTCTGTGTTGGCGAGAAGGGTGGTGACGGCGTGAAAGTGGATGTCCTGGTGATCGGCGCCGGCGCTGCGGGGTTGATGTGCGCCATTACGGCCGGGCAGCGGGGGCGGCACGTGCTGGTGCTCGATCACGCCAACAAGCCGGGCAAGAAGATCCTGATGTCCGGTGGCGGGCGCTGCAATTTCACCAATCTGGGCGTGACGCCCGCGCAATACCTTTCGGCCAATCCGCATTTCTGCAAATCGGCTTTGGCGCGCTATAAGCCGGCCGATTTCATTGCGCTGGTGGAAAAGCATCGCATCGCTTATCACGAGAAAGAGCTAGGGCAACTGTTCTGCGACGAATCCTCCAAGCTGATCGTGCGCATGCTGCTGGACGAATGCGCGGCGGCTAGCGTTCGTATCGAAACCAGTTGCGCGGTGGAACGCGTACGCAAAACGGAAGAGGGCTTCACGGTGTTGACGGCGAAAGGCGAGGTGCATGCCGAATCGCTGGTGGTTGCCAGCGGCGGCCTTTCCATACCCAGCATGGGTGCCACAGGTTTCGGTTATGAGTTGGCGCGGCAGTTCGGGCACAACGTGTTGCCGACGCGTGCCGGCCTGGTGCCGCTGACCTTGAGTGGCAAGCACCTGGAGCACTATCAGGATCTAGCCGGTGTTGCCCTGCCGGTGGCAGAAACACGCGTGGGCAAGCGTCGTTTTCGTGCCGGTTTGCTGTTCACGCATCGCGGCATCAGTGGGCCGTCGATTCTGCAGATTTCGTCGTACTGGCAACCCGGTGACGAGCTGCGTATCGACCTCTCGCCGGAGCAGAACATCAGCGACTGGTTGATTGCCCAGCGCGCGGCGCGACCAGCGGCAGAGCTGCGCAACGTGCTTGGCGATCTGTTGCCGCGCCGACTGGCGCAACGCATGTGCGAGCTATGGTTGGGTAGCAAGCCGATGCGCCAGTACCGTGATGCGGAATTGCACGATGCAAGCGCGCGATTGCACGATTGGCCAATAGTTGCCAGCGGCACGGAAGGTTACCGCACGGCGGAAGTTACACTGGGCGGCGTGGATACGGATGGTCTTTCCTCCAGCACCATGCAATCGAAGCATGTTCCCGGTCTGTATTTCATTGGTGAAGTGGTCGATGTGACTGGTTGGTTGGGCGGCTACAACTTTCAGTGGGCGTGGGCATCGGGCCGCGCGGCCGGCGAAGCGGCGTGACGCTTCGCTTCCGCTGAACATCGATCGTGCTCCACTTAGCGTTCGCAATGGGAGATTCTCCATGAAAGTCGGTTTTATCGGGCTTGGTGCGATGGGTGTGGCCATGGCCAGCAATCTGGTTGCCGCCGGGCATCACGTACTGGTCTGGAATCGTTCGGAAGCGGTCACGGAGAAGCTCGCCTCACTTGGCGCCAGTGTGGCAAGCACGCCTGATCGCGCCGCGCAGGGCGAGGTGCTGCACAGCATGCTGGCGAACGATCAGGCAGTGCGCAGTGTATTTCTCGATAGTGGTCTTCTCGATGCGATGGACCCCGGCACGGTGCACGTCAACCATGCCACGATCTCTGTCGCACTCGCGCGACAACTGGCTGAAGAACACACCAAGCGCGGACTGGGCTATGTGGCGGCACCGGTGTTCGGCCGTCCAGACGTGGCCGCTGCGGGCAAGCTCAATATGTTGGTTGCAGGCGCACCAAACGCCATCGAAAAAGCCCGGCCCTTGCTCGAAACCATGGCGGCCCGGCTCTGGCCGATGGGAGAAACTCCCGAGCGCGCCAACGTGGTAAAGCTCGCCGGCAATTTCATGATTGTCTCTGCGATCGAAAGCCTGGCCGAGGCCTCCGTGCTGGCGCGCGCCTATGGCGTAAGCGCGGCGGATTTCATCGAGCTGATGACCAGCACGCTGTTCGCCTCACCGGTGTATCAAGGCTATGGCAAGGCGATGGCGGAAGAGCGCTTCACGCCGCCTGGCTTTGCCTTGCCGTTAGGCTTGAAGGACGTGATGCTGGCGCAGGACGCCGCACACGCGGAGCAGGTGCCGATGCCATTGGCAGGCGTGTTGCGAGACAGCTTGATCGAAGCGTTGGCGGATGGCGCGGAAGGGATGGATCTGGCTGCCTTGGCGAGGGTTGCTGCGCGACGAGCGAATCTGGGGCAGCGCGATTCGGATAGGCGCGATTAACGCTTGGGCTGTTGCGCCAGCCAGCGGTCGAGCTGGTTGGCAAAGGCCTGTTTATCGCGCGGATGCAACGCGGCCGGACCACCCGTATCGACGCCCGCACTGCGCAGCTCTTCCATGAAGTTGCGCATGGTCAAGCGCTGCTGGATGGTGTCGGGCGTATAAAGCTCGCCGCGGGGATGCATTGCCAACGCGCCTTTCCCGATGACGGCAGCGGCCAGCGGGATATCTTGCGTTACCACCAAGTCACCGGGTTCAACCTGGCCGGCGATTTCGTTGTCCGCCACATCGAAGCCGCCGGCTACCTGGATGCTTCGGATGTAAGGCGAAGGTGGCGTTCGTAACGCGTGGTTCGCCACCAGCGTAACCTGCACCTGCGCGCGCTGTGCGGCGCGAAACAGGATCTCCTTGATCGCTACTGGGCACGCGTCGGCGTCCACCCAGATGCGTGCTGCCTTAATCACGTCCGTTCCAATGCAGCGTTCCATCGATCACGGTGTTTGTGCGTCCGCCGATCCAGATCATGCCGTCGACGATGTGCGCAATCAGCAGCGCATCGTGTCCCATTTCGCGGCCCTGGCTTACGGAATAACCGCGCGCCAGTGGGCCGTTGGGTTCCGCGTGCGTAAGGTACGCAGCGATCAGGCCATTCGCGGCGCCGGAAGCGGGATCTTCAACGATGCCCACGCCGGAAGGGAACGCGCGCACTACTAGTTGATAGTCGGGATGGCTGCTGCGCGCGAATGCGCACAAGCCCATGCTGCCGCTGGCGACGGCGAGTGCGCCGATAGCACTGTGGTCGGGCTGCCATGCGCGCAGGCTGGCTTCGTCCTTGCACTCGGCCAACCACCAGCGGCGACCGCCATCCACTAGCGCAGGTGGCAGCTTGCCAAGTTCGATGCCGTCGAGCGTAGGCGCCAGTAGCGGATGCGCGTGCAGGCCGGTTTTCACCACGCGCGCCTCGGGCGATTGCAGCATCAGTATGCGTTGCGCACCACTGCCTTCCACGCGGATCGGCAATATGCCAGCGCCACATTCCTGCCACAGTAGGCCGTCTTTCGGTTCGGCCAGCCCGCATTCGAGTATGGCATGGGCGCTCCCCACGCTGGGATGGCCGGCAAAAGCGATTTCCTTTTGCGGCGTAAAAATGCGCACGCGATAGCTGGCCTTGGGATCGGCCGGCGGCAGCAGGAACGTGGTTTCCACCAGATCGGTCCAGCGCGCATAGCGCTGCATGTCGGCGTCGCTCCATCCGCTGGCATCGGTGACCACACCCAGGTGATTGCCGCCGCTGGGGCTGGCGGCGAAGACGTCCAAGTGCATGTAGCGGATGGGTTTCATACGTCGGGTGGAGCATGAATTGGGAAGCGGTTGGGCATTGTAGCCGTCGACAACTTGGCGCGTGAACGTCAAGATGGGCGGATTCCCAATCCTGTCATGGTCGGATTCGTCATATGCCGATTACAACGCTAATCATCCTTGCCGCCACCTGCATCGTCTCCTTCATGGCCTTCAACAATAGGAAGTTGGTGGACGATCTGATCCTGTGGCCGCCCGCGATCGAGCGCAAAGGCGAGTATTACCGGCTGGCGACCTATGGCTTCATCCATGCCGATCCAATGCACTTGCTGTTCAACATGATGACGCTGTTTTTCTTCGGCCGGGCGATCGAGCCGATTTATGCGCAGACGCTGGGATCCTTTGGCTTTGCGCTGTTCTATCTAGGCGGGCTGATCGTGTCGATTCTGCCTACCTATCTGAAGAACCGGCGCAATGCGAACTATCGCAGCCTGGGTGCCTCCGGCGCAGTGTCCGCAGCGGTGTTCGCTTTTATCCTCTACGCGCCATGGGCACGCATTTACGTGTTGGTTCTGCCAGTGCCGGCGATCATCTACGCGGTGCTGTACGTGGCTTATTCGATCTACATGGATCAGCACGGGCGGGATAACGTCAACCATAGCGCCCACCTGTGGGGCGCGGCCTATGGCGTAGTGTTTACCGTGCTGGCGAATCCGGCCGTGCTGCCGCATTTCCTCGGATTGATGTCGCAGCCGAGAATGTAAGAAACAAACGATCGGCACTTGCCGATCACATGCACTTCGCGATGATGATCGCTACCGATCACCGCTGGAGTACGTACGCATGGCAACGACGCGCAAGTCTGCCGCGAAGAAACCCGCGGCCCGCAAGGCATCCCAAGCTGCCGGCTCGACCAGGAAGAAACCTGCCGGCAAACCTGTTTCGGCTCGCAAGAAAACGGCGAAAAAAATCGTTGCCGTCAAAAAGACTGCAAAGAAAGCAGCACCCAAGACAGTGAAAGCAGCTGCCAAGAAAACGCCTGCCACGAAGGCGGTAAAGAAAACGGTAGCCAGCAAGCCAGCATTGCCTGCAGCGAAGAAACAGGAAAAGACGGTCAGCAAGGCGCCAATTGCGAAAGTCAAAGCCGTTCGCCCGGCAGCAACGCTTGCGCCGGCCACTGAGCAGCGAGCGCCTAGCAAGCCCGCGAAGGCGAAGTCAGACCCGCGGACGCCTGCTCCCGCTCCAAGCGCTGTTTCCGGCGAAGCCGTTCATATCAGCCCCGAGGATGCGGTTGCCCATATCCAGGCGTTGCTGCAGGCAAAGCAGGAGCGCGTGAAACGAGGACCGGCCTGGCCTGGTGCCCAATCGGCCCCGGCCACCGTCAACGGCAGCGCACAGCACGGCGACAATCAGGCTCAAGGTCCGTTGCATCATTCGTCGCGTGCGCGCGGCGATCAATCCAAGGGCGGTAAAACCTGAAAGAGCCGTTAGCGTTTTTTTACCGAAAAGGCCGGGCCGCTGTATGCGGCCCGGCCTCCGCTTTGCAGTACAGATTCTGCTCAGTGCGCATTTAGCGCAGCAGGACTACCGTAACATCGTAGAGCGCATGGAGTCCCCACCATGAACATCCCACTGAAACGCGTGCTTGCCGGCCTGATACTGGTTGGCCTGATCAGTTTGCTTTCCGGCTGCTATGTGGCGCCAGGCTACAGCTACGTACAAAGCAACGGCTACGTGGGAGACGCCTACTACGGAAGCGGTCCGGCTGTGGTCTACGACTATCCGTATTACGGCTATCCGTACGGCTACGGCTATTACCCTTACGGTTACTACGGCGGCATCTACTACTACGGCGGCCGTGGACGTTACTGGGGACATGGCGATCATGGGCATGACTGGCATGGTGGTGGCGGTCACAGCTGGCATGGCGGTGGTCATGCCAGCGGTCATAGCAGTTCGGGCTACCACAGCCACTAAATTCGGCTCTTGCGTCAGAATGCGGGGATGATTCGTCCCCGCATTCGTTTGTTCGCCATCCGTTCGATAGTCTGCGTCATGGTGGTCGCCGTGCTTGGTGCCTGTGCCGATCTCCGCTACTACGCGCACGTCACGCATGGCGAGGGCGCGTTGCTGTTGCAGCGCCGTTCGGTGCGCAAGGTGGTTGCCGACCCTGCGACGGATCCCAAGCTGGCAACGCGTCTGCAACTTTCCCAGCAGGCACGACAATTCGCCTCGGATCGGCTCGATCTACCGCGCAACCGAAGCTATACCTATTACGTTCAACTGCACCGTCCTTATGTGGTGTGGAACGTCTATGCCACGCCGCGTTTCTCGGTAGAAGCCGTGCCGCAATGTTTTCCTATTGCCGGCTGCGTGGCTTATCGAGGCTGGTTCGATGAGCAGAAGGCGAGGGCAGGTGCGGACCACCTTCGTGCACATGGCTATGACGTGTACATCGGCGGTGTTTCGGCTTATTCGACGCTCGGTTGGTTTTCCGACCCCATCCTCAGCAGCATGCTGCGCTGGGACGACGACGAACTGGTCGGCACGATCTTCCATGAACTTGCGCATCAGAAGATCTACATGAAAGGCGATACTGCTTTCAATGAAAGCTATGCCATGTTCGTGGAAGAAGAGGGTTTGCGCGTGTGGCATCGTTCGCGTGGCGAGCCGGTCGGCGACGATCATGAGCAGGCCATGGAGGATGGATTTACCTCGTTGGTGCTCGACCTGCGTGATCGCCTGAAAAAACTGTATGTCAGCGGTGCGGACGAACACGAAATGGCGGAAGGCAAGCAGCGCGAGATCGAAGATTTTCGTGCGCGTTATGCCAAGTGGCGTGACCAGCATTGGCCAAACGATCACCGTTACGACAAATGGGTGGCGCAGCCGATCAACAATGCTACCTTGCTGCCGTTCGGCCTTTACGATCAATGGACGCCGGCGTTTGCCGTGCTGTTCAAGCAAGCAGGGGAACAGTGGCCGCAGTTCTTCAAGCGTGTTCGTGAATTGGCAAAAGAGCCTAAAGCCGAACGCGAGAAAAGCTTGCGAGCCTTGCTGGACGTCAGCAAAAATTAGGAAGTCGCTCGATCAACGCCATCGCTGCGGCCGGGTTGCGCTCCTTCGCTGCGCTGATGAAGAAAACGAAGACATCGCGCTTGCGTTGCGGCGCACGTTCTGCATCAAGGTAAGGAAGATCTGTCGGTTGTGCTCCGCTCGCCCATGCGTGGGCACGCTTCGCCCAGCCATCGAGTTCCTTGCTGCCGTAGCCCGTCGTCACGTTGCTGCGGGAACGCATAAGCCGCGCGTAGACGAAATCCGCGGTCACATTGGCAAAGGATGGATAGTCGGGTGAATCGGTGAACACTGTCGCCATGCCATGCTTGCGTACTAGCTCGAGGTAATCGGCATTGACGAACTCCGGATCGCGTACGTCCAGCACATGGCGCAACGTGCGTGCTTCGATCTGCTTCGGCAACAAATCGAGGAATTCGGCGAAACTGTCGCGCTGCACATTCTCGTTGGCGTCGAATTGCCACACGATCGGGCCGAGCCGATCGCCCAGCGAGATGATGCCGCCCAGGAAGTCCTCAATCTGGGGCCTAGTTTTCTCCAGCTTGCGCGATTGCATGATGCGCATCGGCGCCTTGGCTGAGAACACGAAACCTTCTGGCGTTTCAGCAGCCCATTTTGCATACGTTGAGGGCTTCTGCGTCCCGTAATACGTGCCGTTGACTTCGATTGCGGTGAGTTTGCGGCTGGCGTACTCCAGTTCGCGCCGCTGCACGAGACCTTTCGGATAGAAGTTGTCGCGCCATGGCGCGAAAGTCCAGCCACCGATGCCGACGCGAATACCGTTTACCGGTCGGGGATGTTCGTCGAACAGTTCCATGGTTCAAGTGCTCCGCGGGTTACTTCTCCGCTTTATGTTGCGCCATGTACTTCAAGTAGGCGATCACCGCATCCAGATCCGCGTCCGACAGTAACGCCTGTGTGGGGAAGCCGGTCATCTTTCCTTCCGGCCAGCGTCGCAGAGACTGCGGATTGCGGATGAATGCGCGCAGCGTGTCCGAGCTGAGGTACTCGGTGGGGCTGTGCGGAATATTGAGGTCCGGTCCCATGCGGGCATCACCCTCGCCATTGAGTGTGTGGCAGGCGAAGCAGGTGCGTTGGAACACGGCATAGCCCTGTCGAACGGGGCTGTCAGCAGGCACGGAAGCTGCAGGTGTGATGGCTGGAAAGCGGGAAGCTACATCTTGCGTGCGTTGGATGCGTGCCAATTGGTAAGGCCATTGCTCGCTGCTGATGTTGGCTGCCGTTGGATGTGTCCACACCACATAGAAAGGACCGGCATCGCCCTTGTTATTGGGCAGCGATGGCCATACGTGCCGCGGGTCCTCAATCGCAAGCCATGCTTGCGCGCCTGCCTGATTGAGAATGGCATCTGCCGCGATGTCGACCGAGAAACCGTCGTTCGCAACAAATTTCAAACGATCGCCATGCGCAAGTTCCGGTAGCAGAGCGCGCAGCGGCACGGCGCGATATTCCATTGTGCGATGGAAGGCGACGTCATCGGGAATCGTCACGTTCTGCACATCGGCGCGTACCAGCAATTGAGCAGTGGTCAAAATATGCGCACCGTGGCCGGCATCGATGCTCAGATCGGCCGCATGGATCGGCAGAGCGAAGCACAGCACGAACAGGGCAAGACAGCGACGCAGCATGCTTATGGCCTTGTACTGACAAGTAGTTGGAAAGGATGCAGATGAAACAGTTGGTGCAATGCTTTCGGAAAGCTGAACCGATTCATCTCGTTTCGATCGGTCACTTGAACTTCGTTCGCGTCGGACGCACTAAGCATTCGTATCGCCGTGAGGCGACGACCGGATGCCACAACACATCGTGACATCCAGGGGCCGGTTCCTAGTTTACCCTCCCCCCGGAACACGGCCTAGCAAACCCCGGCAGTTATTCCCCTGGCTGCCGGGGTTTTATCTTTTTTTAGCTTTGCTAAATCTCTCCCAGCTATTCATGGCAAGGGCTTCAGCGAGATAATCTGCGAGTGCCGCGCCATGCGCGATGTTTCTTCCTCCGACATGGACACTCCATGATCGTTAGCTCTCTGCTCGATACCGATCTTTACAAATTCTCCATGATGCAGGTGGTGCTGCATCAATATCCTGCTGCGCAGGTGGAGTACCGCTTCAAGTGTCGCAACCCTGGTGTCAACCTGGTGCCGTATATCGATGAAATCCGAGAGGAGCTGGATGCGCTGTGCAGCCTGCGCTTTACCGAGCAAGAGCTTGATTACCTGCGCTCCTGGCGCTTCATCAAGAGCGATTTCGTCGACTTCCTCGGTCTGTTCCAGCTCAACACGAAATACGTGGACATTGTTCCCTCGCCCTTGAACAACGGCGAGATCGACATACGCATTTGCGGCCCTTGGCTGCACACCATCTTGTTTGAAGTGCCGTTGCTGGCGATCGTCAACGAGGTGTATTTCCGCAATACGCATCCTGGCCTGGATCTCGCCGAAGGGCGTCGCCGGCTGAAGGAGAAGATCGCGCTGCTACATGGAACGCCTGGCTACGAGGAGTGCCGCATTGCGGACTACGGCACGCGCAGGCGCTTCTCGCATGAATGGCATCGGGAAGTGGTCGCGACGCTACGTGAAGGTCTGGGCGCGCAACTGACCGGCACCAGCAACGTATGGTTGGCGTGGCAACTAGGCCTGCGTCCACTGGGCACGCTGGCGCACGAATACCTGCAGGCGCATCAGGCGCTGGGGCCGCGTCTGCGCGATTCGCAAATTGCGGCGTTGGAGGCATGGGCGAAGGAGTATCGCGGGGACCTGGGCATCGCCTTATCGGACGTCTACGGCCTTACCGCCTTCCTGCGCGATTTCGACATGTATTTCTGCAAGCTGTTCGACGGCACGCGGCATGATTCAGGCGATCCCTTTGCCTGGGGCGAGCGCGTGCTGGCGCATTACCAGGCCAACCGCGTCGATCCGCGCAGCAAGGTGCTGGTATTCAGCGACAGCCTGGATATTCCAAAGGTGATGAAGCTGTTCAAGCACTTCCATGGCCGATGCCAGCTGGCCTTCGGCGTGGGCACCAATCTCACCAACGACGTTGGTCCAACGCCACTCAACATCGTGATCAAGATGGTTCGCTGCAATGGGCAGCCGGTGGCCAAGCTCAGCGATTCGCCGGGTAAGAACATGTGCGAGGACGATGCTTATATCGCTTACTTGCGGCAGGTGTTCGATATTCCGGTGCTGGTGGAGGCGGAATCTGCCGTATAACCCATATATCTCCCCATGGTCGTCATTCCCGCGAAAGCGGGAATCCATCTTTGCTTTTGCATCAGAACAAACTGGATTCCCGCTTTCGCGGGAATGACGGCACATGGAGCGCGCAGTGGTAACGCTAGGTATCAGAACGCCGGCAACACAGC
This sequence comes from Dyella acidisoli, assembly GCF_030160295.1. Classification (GTDB taxonomy): domain Bacteria; phylum Pseudomonadota; class Gammaproteobacteria; order Xanthomonadales; family Rhodanobacteraceae; genus Dyella_B; species Dyella_B acidisoli. The sequence continues at coordinate 75,393 of NZ_BSOB01000037.1, read as the reverse complement.
GCCGTGATATTTCTGCTCGATAAAGCTCTTCACTTCCGGACTGGTCAACGCCTGCGCCAGTTTCTGCACGCGCGGATCGTCCTTGTTGTCCGGACGCCCCACCAGGTAATTCACGTAGGGTGAATCCTTGCTCTCGATCAGCAGCGCATCCTTGGTCGGATTCAAGCCGGCGGCTAGCGCGTAATTGGTATTGATCAGCGCCAGATCCACTTCATCCAATGTGCGTGGCAGCATCGCCGCTTCCAGTTCCTTGAACTTCAGGTTCTTGGGATTGGCAGTGATGTCCTTGGTGGTCGCCAGCTCGTCGTTGGGATCTTTCAGCGTGATCAGACCGTGCTTGGCGAGCAGTAGCAAAGCGCGGCTGTTGTTGCTCGGATCATTAGGGATCGCAACAGTGGCGCCGTCGGCCAGCTGATCGATGGATTTGAGCTTGTGCGAGTACGCTCCGAACGGCTCGATGTGCACGCCGGCAATGATGATCAGGTTGGTTTTCCGCTCGCGGTTGAAGGCATCCAGATAAGGTTTGGTTTGGAAGTAGTTCACGTCGATGGTTTTTTCGTCCACCTGCAGATTGGGCTGCACGTAGTCGGCGAACACCTTGATCTCCAGATTCACGCCTTCCTTCGCGAGGATCGGCTTCACTTCCTTGAGGATCTCCGCATGCGGCACCGCGGTGGCGGCCACAATCAGCGTCTGGTTGCCGGCGTCGCCGGAGCCGGAGGATGAGCAGCCGGCCACGAGCAGGGCAGCAGCCAGGAGAACCATCAGCTTTTTCATGGGAGCAATCCTTGTGCGGCAGGCCAGAATAGCCGTCCATACGGCCGGATGCAAAAAACCTGCGCTGCGCAGGACTTAGCGTCGGCTGTAATGCGCCACGATGCGATCGCCCAGCATCTGCAAAAGCTGGACGAGTACGATCAGCAGCAACACCGTTACCACCATGTAGTCGGATTTGTAGCTGAGGTAACCGTAGCGATAGGCCAGATCGCCCAGCCCGCCCGCGCCGATCGCGCCGCCCATGGCGGTGTAACCGACCAGCGCAATGGCGGTGACCGTCACACCGGCCCAAAGACCGGCGCGCGCTTCGGGCAGTAGTACGTGGCGCACGATTTGCCAAGTGGTAGCGCCCATCGCTTGCGAGGCTTCAATCACTCCACGCTCCACTTCGCGCAACGAGGTTTCAACCAGACGCGCAAAGAACGGTGCGGCACCGATCACCAACGGCGGAATCGCACCGCGAATGCCAAGCTTGGTACCGACCAGTATGTAGGTTATCGGCATCAGCACGATCATCAGGATGATGAAAGGAATCGAACGCAGCACGTTCACGACCAAAGACAGCGCGCCGTAGAGCTTGGGCATGGCATGCAATTGACCTTTTCCGGTAAGGAACAGCAGCACGCCCAGCGGCAAGCCGATGACCACCGTCAGCAGCAGCGAGCCGCCCAGCATCAGCAGCGTATCGATGCACGCTTGGCCCATTTCACCCCAGTCGTCGATATTGGGAAACAGCGTGTGCAGCGGGGAAAGGTGGGCGGCGATCATCGGGCAAGTTCCTCCACTTCGATGCCCGCTTCGCGCAGCGAGCGCAAAGCGGTATCCACGTTATCGCCCTGCATGGCCAATGTGAGCTGGCCGTAGGGCAGATCCTTGATGCGGTCGATGCGTCCGGCCAGGATGTTGAAATCCACGCCGGTTTCGCGTGTTACGCGCCCCAGCGTCGGGGACCAGGTGGCTTCGCCGCGGAACGACAAGCGCAGGATGCGGCCCGGTACATTTTCGTAGGGCAGGTGTTCGCCCGCGGCTTCTTCGGGTAGTGCTTCGTTGACGAAGCGACGTGTGGTGGCGTGCTGCGGATGCAGAAAGACATCCGCAACCGTGCCGTGTTCCACGATCCGCCCGGCGTCCAGTACGGCCACGCGATCGCATACGCGACGTACCACGTCCATTTCATGCGTGATCAGCACGATGGTGAGCTTCAGTTCGCGATTGATTTCCGCGAGCAGTTCCAGCACCGATGCAGTGGTCTGCGGATCGAGCGCGCTGGTGGCTTCGTCGCACAGCAGGATGGAAGGGCGATTGGCCAGGGCGCGTGCAATGCCCACGCGCTGTTTCTGTCCGCCGGAAAGCTGCGATGGATACTTGTTTGCATGCGCGGTCAAACCTACGCGTTGCAACAGTTCGTCGACGCGCGCACGAATCGCTTTTGCATCCTTGTTGCCGGCCAAGCGCATTGGAAAGGCGATGTTTTCCACCACTGTCTGCGAAGAGAGCAGGTTGAAGTGCTGGAAGATCATGCCGATGCCTTGCCGTGCCTCGCGCAGGGCATCGTCGTGCAGTGCGGTCATCTCAGTGTTGCCGATCAGGATGCGTCCACCACTCGGGCGCTCCAGCAGGTTGATCAGGCGGATGAGGGTGGATTTGCCTGCGCCGGAATGGCCGATGATGCCGAATACTTCGCCATCCGCGATCTCCAGGCTGAAAGGCTCCAGCGCCGGAATGTCCTTGCCTTCGACCCGGTAGGATTTGTGGACATCGATGAAGCGGATCACGGCAAGCCTAGTCTGGAGTCGAAAGAAACCATTTTATGCCACATGGCGGGCTGGGGTCTGAAGTAGACTGCCATATCGATATGACCGGAGCGACGACATGACCACCGTATACGACTTCAGCGCGCGCGACATCGACGGCACCGAGCGCTCGCTCGGCGATTGGCGTGGCAAGACCTTGTTGATCGTCAATGTGGCCTCCAAGTGCGGCTTCACCCCGCAGTACAAGGGTTTGGAGGAGCTGTGGCGCAAGCATCAAGACCAAGGGCTGGCCGTGCTGGGCTTTCCCTGTGACCAGTTTGGTCACCAGGAACCGGGTAACGAGGAAGAGATCAAGCAGTTCTGCTCGACGACGTATGACGTGACCTTTCCGATGTTCGCCAAGATCGAGGTGAACGGCGACAAGACGCATCCGCTCTATCAATGGCTGAAGAAAGAGGCCAAGGGGTTGCTGGGGAGCGAGTCGATCAAGTGGAACTTCACCAAGTTCCTGGTCGATACGGATGGCAATGTGGTGAAGCGCTATGCGCCGAACGATGCGCCGGAGAAGATCGAGAAGGATTTGGCGAAGCGCTGAGTCCGCGTAGGTCGGGGCAACAGCACGGCACTTGCCATGATAAAGAGAACCTGGGAATGGCGGCCCTGAGGTAAGACGACTTTCACGGCAGCCTACGTCCACGGCTTCAGCTATGCCCCTGAAACTCCGCCAGCAACTCCACAATCGCATCCAGCGTGCGGCTCGGACTCGGCTCGTCCTCTCCACGCACGAAATTGTTCAGCATGATGGCGAACGCCAGTCGTTCGCCCGCTGCCGTTGTCACGTAGCCGACGAGGCAGCGCACGTTGTTCATGCTGCCGGTCTTGGCATGCACATTGTCCGCCGCAGCCGAGTTGCGCATGCGCCATTCGAGTGTGCCGTCCACGCCTGCGGACGGCAGCGCATCACGTAGTTGCGCACCATAGGGCTGACCAGCCAGATAGGTCAGAAGATGCACCATGGCATCGGGTGTGGACAGATCCTGCCGTGATAGCCCCGCGCCTTCCTCGATCTGCGCTGCACCGGATGCAATGCCGATGCGATCCAGCAATGCTTTGAGCGCGCGCGTGCCCCAGGCTTCGCTGCTCAAAAAGCCGGATGGCGGGTCGCCGGACTGTTCTGCGTTGGCCTGCGCTTTGACGCCTGCGATCTGCAACAGGTTCTGCAGATACAGATTCTGCGAACGCTTCAAACCGCGCGAAAGGATGTCCATCACCGGCGGTGAAAGCACTTGCGCCAGCACTACGGCTTTCTCGATGTCCGCCGTGTTCTGCTCGGGCCAATGTCGCACACGCAGTCCGCCCTGGACATGCACGCCATGCCGTTCCAGTGCTTCGCGCAGCCGCGTGCCGGCATACCAGGCGGGGTCGGCGATCGCGAGCTTGAAGGTTTGCGACTCCGCTTGCGCCGGAATGTTGCCGAAGGCGTACAAGGTCGGATCGCCCGGCGCGCGATAGAGATTGATATCGCTGTGCGTGCCGTGGGCGCCGGTGGCCAGGTGGTTTACCACCCGCGTCATGGCGCCCGGCGGGTCGAACATCAGCGATGCTGGACGACCCGGCGCGTCCGACGCGCGCACCGTGAGATCGACCACGTTCTCCTGCACGCTCAAGGCTGAAGCGGGTACGGCGAACCAACTCTGCAGGTCACGCGCCTCCCATCCGGAGCCGATTTGCGGACCCTGGAAGTAGCTATCGTCCGCGATCAGGTCGCCTTGCACGTCATGCACACCGCTGGCGGCAAGTTGTTCGGCCAGCTGGTCGGCCCAGTCCATGTTGGTGCCGGGTGTGCCGAGCGAGGGATCGCCCATGCCGCGCAAGATCAGCGGCCCTTCCAAGCGACCTTGTGCAACCGGACGCGTAGCAAGCAGCTGCGTGGGGATACGGTAGTCGGTGCCGATGGTGTCGAGCACCAGCGCGGCGGTGTACAGCTTGGCGGTGGAAGCGGGTTGCAGTAGCCGATTCGCATCATGTGCGTACAACGCATGACCGGTATCCAGCGATATCACGGCAATGCCCCAGCTGGCGGAAGCGAAGCGTGGGTCGCTGATCTGCTCATCGATGGCCGATGCAAGCTGCTGCGGAGTAGTTATCGCAGTGGATGCATTTTCAGCATGCAAAGATGCATTGGCGAACAAGGCCAGCGCCAAGCAAGCCGTGCTGATGCGTAACGCGGGGCGAAAAGAAGCGAAAGTCATGAGGCTAAGTATTGCCCAAGCCACGTCTTGCGCAATAGCTCATGCAATCCACGCGCGGCGTCGGCGAATACGCAAACCAAGCCATGCCAGGCTCAGCCCGCGCACGGTCATGAAGGCCAGGAACGTCAGCCACAAACCCTCGTTGCCCAGGCTGCGCGTGAGCCATGCAAGCAAGGCGAAGAACAGCACGGACATCAGCATGCTGTCGCGCATTTCGCGTGCGCGCGTTGCGCCAATGAACAGACCATCCAGCAGATAGCTCCACATCCCCACGATCGGCAGCGCCGTCAGCCATGGCAGGTAGCGGTAGGCGGCATCGCGCACTTCGGGCAGATTAGTCTGCAGGTCGACGAACAAATGGCCGGCACTGCCGAAGAGCAACGCATAGCCTATGCTGCCGATCAACGACCATCCTCCCGCCACGACAAGAGCGCGACGCAAGGCGTGATGGTCGCGGGCGCCGATGGCATGTCCGCATAGCGCTTCGACCGCATTGGCCAAGCCATCAAGGCCGAAGGCGGTCAGCATCAATCCGTTTAGCAGCAGCGCGTTCGCGGCAACTGTGGCATCGCCCAGGCGTGCGCCCAGCAGCGAAAGGCTGAAGAACACGCCTTCCAAGGCCAGCGTACGCAGGAAGATGTCGCGGTTCACGCGCAATAGGGGCAGCCACTGCCGCCATGCGCGCAAGGTTTGCCAGTCGACGTGAGCGTCCAGGCCGCGCACGACCTGGAGCGCCCGCCACAGGCCATAAAGTGCGCCGCACCACTCGCCGACTACCGATGCCAGCGCAATGCCTGGCACGCCCCATCCGAGCAGCGGCACGAACAGCAAGTTCAAGGCGATGTTCACCAGATTCGTGACCAGCAACAACGCAAGTGTGGTGCGTGCGCGCTGTGCACCGATGAACCACCCTGCCAACGCATAGTTGAGCAGCGCCGCCGGCAGGCCGAACAGGCGCAAGTGCAGGTAATCGAGCGCGCGTCCTGCCATCAGCGGCGTCGCATGCATCTCGGCCACCAGCCACGGCAGTGCCGGAACCATCAGCAAGCCCACCAGCACGCCAAGCACGGCAGCAAGCAGAAGTGCCTGTGTCTGCACGGTGCGCAGCGCGGAAGCATCGTTCGCGCCTTTGGCTTGGGCGGCGAAACCGGTCGTGCCCATGCGTAGAAAGCCCAGGCTCCACACCGGTAGCGCGTACACCGCGCTGCCTACGGTGACTGCAGCCAGATCCTGCGTATGCGGCAGATGACCGGCCACGGTGCTGTCCACCAGCGACACCAGGGGTACGGTGAGGTTGGAAAGAATCATCGGTGTGGCCAGCGCCCACACCTGCCGGTGCGTCGCGCGATGGCGCCAGGCTTCGAGTAGTGTCGTCATGGGGGAGTTGGGGGCGATTGCCGGCGCATTCTGGCACGTTTTGGGCGGCAAACTGGGGTGAGGTGTTACCCTTACGCATTCCGTCGTCGGCAAAGGTCGGCGCGTATCCATAAACAGCGAGACCACCATGCAGATCGCCGAAAATTCCGTTGCCTCCTTTCACTACACGCTTACCGACGACAACGGCCAGGTCCTCGATAGCTCCGAAGGGCGCGAGCCGCTGACCTACCTGCACGGCACCGGCCAGATCGTGCCGGGCCTGGAAAAGGCAATGACTGGCCGCGTGGCCGGCGACCAATTCAAGGTCGAAGTCGCTCCCGCTGAAGGCTACGGTGTACATCACGCCGAACTGGTGCAGGCGGTGCCGCGCGAAGCATTCCAAGGCGTTGACGATATTCAGCCTGGTATGCAGTTCCAGGCTCACGGCCCGCAGGGCGTGGTGCATGTCACCGTCACCCAGGTCGACGGCGAGACCGTGCATATCGACGGCAACCATCCCCTGGCCGGACAGACGCTGCATTTCGACATTCATGTGACCGAAGTGCGCGAAGCGAGTGCGGAAGAACTGGCGCACGGGCATGTGCATGGGCCGGGTGGGCATCATCACTGATCCGAAGTGCAGATCGAGCCCCTCTCCCCTCGGGAGAGGGGTTGGGGTGAGGGTGCGATCAGCGCGTGATTGTCACTACTTGCGCAAGACGATGGCATCGCGCTTCGCCCGAACCCTCACCCGCCTCTCGGCACCCTCTCCCGTAGGGAGAGGGATTCACCAAGGCAGTTTCGTAGTCGGAAAAAGAAACAGGGCTCAGTACCAGTCCAGCAACGAAACCCCTACACCCAGATACGTGGCGTTGTGGTTGTAGTCGAGTATGTTCTCGCCATCGCCTTTGAACAGCTCCATGTACCCGCGGAAGTTGCCAGCTAGCGGGAAGCTCCAGGTAAAGCGCGCCGCGCCGTGCTGGTGGCTACCGCCGCGCAGTGAGTCGCGCAGCATCAAGCTGAATTCCTGGCCTTGCCATTCGTGGATGACTTGCACATCCGCACGGCCGATGTAATTGCTGATGTCCGGATTGTTATCGTCTTTGGCCTGTTCGGGAATGCGCCACCACGGGCGGAACATGATCGTCCAATTCGCGCGTTCGAAACCGATCTGCGCCATCACGCGGTTCCAGCTGCGGGAGAGCGGATCGGATTGACCATTGGATTGGTGATTGAGGCCGATGCTGAGCAACCGTCCGTCCCAGCCGAATACCTGGTAATCGGTGTTGAACACCAGCATGGCCTCGGGCTGATAATCGGTCTCGCGGAACGGGCGGGAATGCTTGGCGTTGTAAACCTGCCAATAAGAATCCTGGGTGTACCCCACCCACAGATCGCCCGTGTCGCCGAATACACCTTGCCAGATCTTGGTTTTCAAGCTGAGCTGGAACTTACCCTCTATATTCTGCATGCCCGTCGGCATCTGCACCGCGTTAACCGGATTCGGGCTGTACGGCAGGTTGTTCTGGTGCGTGGTACCGAAGAATGGCAGCACGTAAATGGGTTGATAACCACGCAGGTTGAACGTACCTAACTTGCTGTCTGGTGAAAGCTCCCAGCGGCTGTCCAGCAGCGAAAGCGGTGGAGACACGTTGCCGGTTGCAGCAGCGGTTTCGCGTTCGCGATGAAAAGCAGCGGTGTCCTGCGTAGCACTCGGCGTGATGCGTTTCTGTGCAGCGGGCATTTGAGTGCGCCCAGTGGCGCGGTCGTAGCAGATAAGCCGCTGTGCGTCGCTGTTGATGCCTGTGCAAGCCTTGATGTCGGCGGGATCGATGTGCTGAGCGTGCAGCGGCGAGAATCCCAAGCTGGCGCTTACGCCTAACAATAGACAGCTGATCCGATAATTCATGGAAGCTCCCCGAGCGCCAATCCGGGCGCGGCTGTGCCAAGTCTAGCCACCTTGTGTGCGAGTACAAAAAAAGCCGGCCATCGAAGGATGGCCGGCATAACGGGTGATTGAAAGAAGGTTATTTATCTCAGGTCTTTCAACCAATGCTCGTATTGCGCTTTGGAGATGCGGCTTCCATTGTTGGATGCGTACAGGAAGTCATTGGCCAGTGGCGGATACGCATTGGCATCGTCCTTGGTGATGTACTTCTTGCCGTTCGCCAGTTGCTCGAACGATGGGGGCGACATGGCAGGCTGAGTGGTAGGTACCGTGGAATTGATGGTGACCTGGCCCTGTGACGTGTTGTACGTCGCGCTGTTGCCAGTAGCGGCCGAGGATGAAGGCGTAGTGGACGGTGTCGGGCTGGTCGTAGTTTGGGTGGATGGTGCCGGCTGTGTCGGCATCGGTTGGCTTTGCGTTTGCGCCAGTGCGGACCCTGCCATAAGCAGGCTTGTGCCGAAGATACAGAACAATGTAGAGATGCGTTTTTTCATTGCGAGGGCTCCGTGCAGCGCTTGATATAGGCCTGCAAGGTTGCCGTTGGCATTGCTCGTCGACCCACCAAGCTGCAAATGCACGTTAGCAATGCAGCTTTAAATGCCAGCAAAATAGGCATGTCACCATTAAGTGAAGGTTTCTTCTTTTGAATGAACTCTTACTGGGCAAGAAAGCTCTAACACTCTCTAAGGCGCGAGTGTTGCAGTTGGCGGCGCAAGGATTACTGCAAGCACCACGTCGACGCGCACGGCGCGAAGATCTTATCGCCACGATCCAGCGCATGCGCTTGCTGCAGATTGACAGCATTCATGTCGTCGCACGCAGTCCTTATCTGGTGTTGTACGCGCGACTAGGCGATTACCCGCAAGCTTGGTTGGAAGAATCGCTAGAATCCGGGCGTATTGCCGAATGCTGGGCACACGAAGCTTGTTTTGTTACCGCAGCCGACATCGGCCTGCATCGGTCATGGCGTGCACAGGCGGAAAGCAATCATTGGGCGGATAAGCATGCGGCGCGTGCACGCGACGCCAACTTGCAGGAAATGCATGCCTTGCTCGAACGCGTACGCGCTTCTGGGCCGGTGCGCGCTTCCGATTTCGAACGTGCGGATCGCGGTGTTTCGGGCTGGTGGGAGTGGAAGCCGGAAAAGCGCTGGCTGGAAGCATGGTTTGCTTCCGGCGAATTGATGGTGACGCGTCGGGAACGCTTCCAGCGCGTGTACGACCTGGCCGAACGCGTGCTGGCCAAATTGGATCCGCCGATCAATGCTTCAGTATCGAGTTTGTCCCGGGATACGCTGCGGAAGCATTTCATTCTCGATAGCGTGCGCGCGCTTGGTATCACACAAGCGCGATGGATTGCCGACTATTTCCGCCTGAAGCCCGCGGTGGACGAACGCGAACTTGCCCCGTTGGTGTCATCCGGTGATTTGTTGCGCGTGGAGGTGGCTGGTTGGGATAGCGCCGCATACGTGCATCGTGATCATGCTGCGTTGCTGGATAGCGCGCGTGAGGGCCGTTTGCGCGCAACGCATACCGCGTTGCTTTCGCCTTTCGATCCACTCGTGTGGGATCGAGCGCGCGTGCGTGCCATGTTCGATTTCGATTACACGATCGAATGCTACGTGCCTGCGGCCAAGCGGCGTTACGGGTACTACGTTCTGCCGATTCTGCATCGCGGACGGTTGATTGGGCGCCTTGATGCCAAAGCGCATCGGGCTGAAGGCGTGTTCGAGGTCAAAGCCTTGTTTCTGGAAGAGGGTGTGACGCCGACCGAGCGGATGCTGGCGGACATGGCGCAAGCGATCGCGACGACCGCGGTCTGGCATGGCACGCCCAAGATCCGACTTGGACGATGCCGTCCCGCGCAGGTGGCATCTGCATTACGCGCGCACTGGCGTGGTTGACGTCAATGCGGGGTTGGGCCGCCGGAAGCCGGGTCGGTACAGGCACGGCTTTGCAGGGCATCGTGCAATTGCTGGGTCAGCCCCTCGCAGCGGCTGGCCAGATACGGGCGTACGCCAGGATCGCCGGCTTCCTGCAGCAGCGTGTCGCGCATCGCCTGGTAGTGCGTTTGCAGCGCATCAGCCGGGTAGGTGCCGGCCGCGCGGTGGCAAGCGAGATAGGTGTTCAGATAGGTATCGCAGGGGGCGATGCCAGTGATGGCTGGGGAGACGGAAGTGGCGGGCGGGACGGGTTTTTTAACCGCGTGGCTGCATCCGAAAAGAAACAGGGTGGATACCAAAAGCCCCGTTCTGGCCAGGTCAGTCCATCGAAAGATACCTGTCGCATTATCTTGTTTCATGGATCATCATTCACAAAGTCATCACAATTGATCACGTTAAGCATACCCGTTGGGCATTAAAGACGGCTCCTGAATGCCTAGTCGCTTTACGCCTTCATTTGCGGGTATGATGCGCACACTGTGTTTGCCAGGTCACCAGAGTCACGTGACCCGATGCAGCTGATTACGATCTGCCTCATCGCTTCACCCCCTTGGGTTTTCCTTTGCACACCAGTAAGCAGGCTCCGCTTGCGGGGCCGAGTCTCTTTTGTATGTTTGAAAACTTGAGTTTGGAGTGAGCAACAATGTCTGATCGTCAGATCGGTACCGTCAAATGGTTCAACGATGCCAAAGGTTTCGGCTTCATCAGCCGCGACAATGGCCCGGATGTTTTCGTGCATTTCCGCGCGATCCAGGGCAATGGCTTCAAGAGCCTGCAGGAAGGCCAAAAGGTGAGCTTCAAGGTGGTGCAGGGCCAGAAGGGTCTGCAAGCCGATGAAGTGATTCCGGCCTAATTGCCAAGATAGATCGAGATAGATCGATTTAAAAAAAGCCGGGCTAATGCCCGGCTTTTTTGTGCGCGCAAATTAAAGCTGCGATTAGCGAATGTGATTGGGCGCGTGAATTTTCCATCACATATCGATTCACGAAAATCACTATGCTTTGCGCCACTGGCTGGCCGGCAACTGCGTGTTCGCTAAGCATGTATGGCGAAGCGTGCGATTGGGATATCGGCGTGCCGGTAGCCGCTTGCTCGGGTGGGCAGCGGTTTTCTTAAAGTTAGCGCTTGAATGGATGGGGTAAGTCATGTCGGATAAGGCAACGGGCACAGTCAAGTGGTTCAACGACGCCAAGGGATACGGGTTCATCAGTAGTGACAAAGGCGGTGACCTGTTTGTGCATTTCAAATCGATCAAGGGCGACGGCTTCCGAACACTGAAGGAAGGCCAGAAAGTCCAGTTCGAGGTAAAGCAGGGACCGAAAGGCTTGCAAGCGGAAGATGTATCGGTGCTCTGACCCGGTTATTCCAATGGCGGAAAAGCCAGGCTTTTAGCCTGGCTTTTTTCGTTTCTGGGCGGGTGTCCAAGCGAGTCTGTCGCGTGAATTTCCCATCACATTTCATTTCACGGAAGTGATTATCCTGTGTTTACTGTGTCTGCTCGGTTAGGCGCGTTCGCCATGCGGTTTTGAACCCGCATGCTCCCACCCGATCTCGGCATGCCCAGTAAGCCGTCGGCTCGGGCGGGCCGACTGGTCTCAAAAGTTCGATGTTTGAATACGGAGTGATTTATGTCGGAACAACGCGAAACAGGCACAGTGAAATGGTTTAACGATGCCAAGGGTTTCGGTTTTATCAGCCGCGCCAATGGCCCCGATGTGTTCGTGCATTTCCGTGCAATCCAGGGCAATGGTTTCAAGAGCCTGAAAGAAGGCCAGAAGGTCGAGTTCAAAGTGGTGCAAGGACAAAAGGGGTTACAGGCGGATGAAGTGACCACGGGTTAGTCTTTGGCGCTTAATGACTTGAAGGCCGGCGTACTCGCCGGCCTTTTTGTATCTCTAGGTTATGCTGAGCCAATGTCCGCCTTTCCTGATTCGTCTTCGACGCATTCCATCTCCACCCTCATTACGCCTGTCGTGGCGACAGACGGTGCGCGCAGCGAATTGATCTGCGTGCAGCCCTTCGATTATCCAAAGCGGGTGATGTATTGGCTGCCTGCCATGGGCGTGCCAGCGAAACACTATCTACCCTTGGCGGAAGCGTTTGCCGCGCATGGCATTGCGATGGCTTTGCACGAATGGCGTGGTATCGGCTCCAGCGATCATCGTGCCGGCCGACGCAGTGACTGGAATTATCGCCAGTTGCTTGAGGCGGATGTGGCAGCAGGTATGCGTGAGGCCCGTGCACGCTGGCCGCAAGCAACGGTATGGATTGGCGGCCACAGTCTTGGCGGTCAGCTGGCGTGTCTCTATGCCAGCCTTCATAGCGATGAGGTTGCCGGCATCGCGCTGGTAGCGAGTGGAGCGCCTTATTGGCGAACCTTTGCGTATGCGCCATGGCTTCTTGCAGCGTTCGCGTTGGTCACTCCGCTGTCGCAACTGCTTGGCTATCTGCCGGGAAGACGTCTTGGCTTTGGTGGCAACGAAGCGCGTGGTGTGATTGCGGATTGGTCGCGCAGCGGGCGCACCGGGCACTATGCCGCGCACGGCATGGCGGTCGATTTCGAACAGCAGCTTGCGGCATTGCACTTGCCGGTACTGGCATTGCGCCTGCGTGACGACTGGCTTGCCCCATCGGCTTCTCTGGCTTGGCTGCTGGAGAAGATGCCGCGGGCAATAAAGCACGTCGGGATTGTCACCCCGGATCAGCTGGCGGGGCAGGCTGCGGATCATTTCACCTGGATGAAAGTGCCCGATGGCATCGCTGCGCAATGGGTGGACTGGATGGACACGTCTTCCGATACCCGTACTTGATGATCTTTCAATCGCCGCCATGTTGACGGTTTCGTTAGTCGTGACGGTGCCGCCATGAAGCTGTTCGAACCCTATGCCCAGCGAAGCCTGACGCTGCGCAATCGCATCGTGATCTCGCCGATGTGCCAATACTCCGCGCACGACGGTGTGCCGAATCAATGGCATGCCGCGCATCTTGGCAGCCGGGCTGTGGGTGGTGCGGGTGTGGTGATTACAGAAGCTAGTGCGGTATCGCCGGAAGGTCGCATTTCTGCCCACGACGCCGGCATCTGGAACGGTAAACACGTTGATGCGTGGCGACCCATTGCTGCATTCATCGCCGAACAAGGCGCTGTTCCGGGCATACAGCTGGCGCATGCGGGGCGCAAGGCCAGCGTGTTGCGTCCGTGGGAAGGCGGTGGTCCGCTGACTGCGGAGCAAGGCGCGTGGCAAACCGTGGCGCCCTCGGCGATTCCGTTTGACCAGGACTGGCATGTGCCGCAAGCCCTGGATAGCGATGGCATACGCAAGGTCGTAGCGGATTTTCGCGCGGCAGCGGTGCGCGCGAAGGAAGCTGGCTTCAAACTGATCGAACTGCATGGTGCGCATGGCTATCTGCTGCATCAGTTCCTGTCGCCGCTGAGCAATCAACGCAGTGACGCCTATGGCGGCAGTTTCGAGAACCGCACGCACCTGGTGCGGGAAGTGATTGCAGCCGTGCGCGAAGTGTGGCCGGACCATTTGCCGCTTTGGCTGCGCATCTCCGCGACGGACTGGGCGGATCACGGCTGGACCATCGACGATAGCGTGCGCCTGGCGAGCCAGCTATCCGCACTTGGCGTGGATCTGGTCGACGTCTCCAGCGGCGGCCTGGTACCGCATGTAAAGATTCCGCTTGGTCCCGGTTATCAGGTGCCGTTTGCGGCGCGTATTCGACAGGAGGCCGGCATCGCTACCGGCGCGGTCGGCCTGATTACCGAGCCGGCGCAGGCGGATGGCATCATCGCGGGTGGTGCGGCGGATGTGGTGCTGATCGCGCGCGCCAGTCTGCGCGATCCGTATTTCCCACGCCGTGCTGCACAGGAACTAGGTGCAACCCTTACGCCACCGGCGCAATATCAACGCGCCTGGTAAACGGAACACGCGCATGCAAGCCACGCCAACCCTGATCGAAAACGCCCGTCTGCACGATCTCGGCGATGGCTTCGTCGTACGGCGCATGTTGCCGGTGCTGTTGGCCCGCCATGTTGGACCGTTCGTGTTCTACGACCACATGGGACCCGCAGACTTTGCGCCAGGTAAAGGCCTGGACGTGAGGCCGCATCCGCATATCGGCCTGGCTACCGTCACATGGTTGTTTGAGGGCAGCATTCGTCATCGCGACAGCGTTGGCAGCGTGGCCGATATCACACCCGGCGCGGTGAACTGGATGACCGCCGGCCGTGGCATCGCCCATTCGGAACGTACCCCGCCGGATGCGCGCAAGAGCGGACAACGCATGCATGGCATCCAGGTTTGGGTGGCCCTGCCGAAAGAACACGAAGAAGTGGCGCCCGAGTTCCATCATCACGATGCCGCGAGCCTGCCGCGCATTCGCAAGCCCGGCGCGGAGCTGGCGCTGATCGCAGGCACCGCTTATGGCAGCGCATCGCCGGTAAAAGTGTTTGCACCGATGTTCTTCATTGAAGCGCGCCTGGAAGCAGGGGCCGAAATCCCACTGCCGGAAGAGCATGCCGAACGCGGCGTGCACGTGATCGAAGGCGAGGTAAGTTGGGGCGATCTCGCTCTTGGGCCGGCGCAGATGGCTGTGCAGACGGGCTCATCCGCTCCTGCTGTGCGCGCGAAGATCGACAGCCGCGTGATGTTCTTCGGCGGCGCGCCGTTGGATGGCGAGCGGCACCTTTGGTGGAACTTCGTATCGAGTTCACGCGAGCGTATCGAGCAGGCCAAGGCAGACTGGGCCGCGCAGCGTTTCGACAAAGTAGTGGGCGACGAAGAGGAATTCATTCCGCTGCCGGCGTGACGTCATGCAGCATGCATGCGCGAGCTGGCTGGATTACGCTGGATGTGATGGAACGTAGTGGAGACCCGTCATGTCCGCGTTCGCCAGCTTTCGCGATTTCTATCCTTACTACCTCAACGAACACCGCGATCGCCGTTGCCGCCGCCTGCATTTCATCGGCAGCTCGCTGGTGCTTTTGATTGTGGTGTTTGCCCTCGGCTCGGGCCAGCTAGTGTGGTTGTGGCTGGCGCCAGTCGTGGGTTATGGATTCGCATGGATCGGCCATTTCGCATTCGAGAAAAATAGGCCGGCCACGTTTCGCCATCCGTTGTATAGCTTGATGGGGGACTGGGTGATGTATTGGGAAGTGTTGCGCGGAAAAGTAAAAATTTAATTGCGTAGGTTTCGCGCAAGCTCACTTTCTCGGTATCAAAGCAAGGGCAGGTGTGCCACAAGTCACGCCGCAATCTTTTTCGCCTGAATGTGCACCAACGTGTCATATAAGCCAGACAACCGATCCATGGCGCGCGCGTTACATTTCGGGCTCTCTGCTCGAGTTCGATAGCGGGATTGTCGGCGCATGAACGAAATCGTCACTTCTGCGATACGCACGGATGCTTCGTATCGGCGTCATGCGCTTGAAGATAGTGCAGGCTTGGCCGGCTCATCGGTGGTCCACAAAAGATCCTGGACGCAAGCACGCTCAAACATGGCGTGGATGCTGGCGATCGTGCTGCTTGGCTTGATGGCGCGGTTGTTTCGCATCGACCATCAACCGCTGTGGCTGGACGAAGCATTGACGCTGCAGCGCATTCATCTTGGCCTGAGCGGACTAATGGCCGACAGCTTCACCAATCGGCACATGCCGACTTATTTCTTGCTGCTGCGGGTGGTGTCTCCCTTCTTTGGCACCGGTGATGACTGGTTGCGCATTCCCTCGGCGTTGTTCGGTGCGATGTCGGCGGGCATGGTGTTCGTTATCGCCAGTCGCATTGGCAGCCGCAACGCAGGCATCGTTGCCGGTTTGTTGATGGCGTTGTCGCCATTGCAGGTGCAGTACGGACAAGAAGCGCGTTCCTACACGCTGGTGACGTTGCTGATCGCAGTGGCCCTTTGGGGCTTGCTGCGACTTGCGGAACAACCGTTGCGCGCATCGATTGATGTGCGTCGCTCGGACGCCGATCGGATGGGCTGGGGCGCCTACGTGCTTAGCACGATCGCAGCGCTGGACGTGCTTGGGGATGCAGTGCCGTGGCTGATCGCATCCAACCTTTCCTTGTTGCTGATCTGGCGCAGTCTCGCTGACTTGTCCAGCGCGCGAGCTTTTTGTCGGAACTGGATAGGGAGCGTCATAGCGATCATCGCCTGCACGGCTCCTTTCTACGCCGCGATTTTTGCAGCCAGCGACGGGCACATGCTGCAGAAGTTCGACTGGATTCCGCAGATGAGCTGGCAGCACATGTGGGTGGTGGCCGGCAGCGTCTATCTGATGCGCATGGTGGCGGTGGTCAAGTTCGATCTGATGCACACGGCGGTACCTTTGCTTGGAGCCATGGTGGCTTTGGCTGGATGCATGGGCCTGTTCCGCATGCGTGCGAAGCTGCAAGGCCGTGTGCTGTTGTTGAGCGTGTTGGTGCTGCCGCTCTTGATCCTGAGTATCTCGTTGTTCAAGTCGATGCTGCTCCCTCGCTACGTGCTATGGAGTGCGGTGCCGTTCTTCGTACTGGTGGGACTGGGTGCGGATGTGCTGCCGCGCCGGGCGTGGGCTATGGCTGCGACGCTGCTGTTGCTGTTGGGTGTAGTGAACCTGGGGCCGGTCTATCGCATGGAGACCAAGCCGCGCTGGGACATGGCGGCTGCGACGCTGGCGGCCAACGTGCGGCCCGGCGATACCGTGTTCACCGGCGATCCAAATGCACCCACCATGCTCTCGGTGTTGCATCCGAAGGGCGAGCTTCCGCTCGAATCCACCACGCTGGTCACTTCGCAACTGGACGAAGCGCTGGCGCGCTGGCGGCAAGGCAGCCGCGTATGGGCGGTGAACGGACGCTCGGCGCTAGGGCAGCGCGAAGAGCTGTCGGATTTCAAGAACCGCGTAGCCGCGCTCGGCACGCCAGTGGTGGAAATTCCTCAGGGCAAGGAAATCACCATTCTGATGTTCCCTGCGCCTGACGAAGTCGAGCCGAATTAGTCCGTGCCGAATTAATCCATGGATTAGGGTGCAAACCCCAACCTGCATCAGCGGAATTGCTGGTGACATTGGTGGCACGCTTCGTCCACCGGCTTAAGCGCCGCGGCCAGGGCCGGGCAATCCGCCGGTGCAGCCTGAGTCGCCGACTGCAAGGCGCTGCGTAGGTGCGTGGCGATTTCGTTGAATGGTTGCGGCGCATCCGGAAAGACGGCAGGGATATCCGCCGCAATCATCTGCATATGCTGCAGCTGATCGAGATTTGCAGCGGCTTCGCAGCGTTGTCCCTTCACCGCCTGCTGCAACTGGTGACGATGGAAACCCATGGTCACCATCAGTGCCTCCGGGAACGGATTTCGCTCGCTCAGCGCGCGCATGGTGAACACGGTGCCGATGATGCCGATGACCAAGCCGAGCACGATCAGAAGCGCTGCGCGCATTGCTTTTCCTTTCCGAAGGGCATTGGGCTTGGAGAATACCCCCAGGCTGCTTTGGAGTCCCTTAGGCCAGGTAAAATAGGGGGTCTTTTCGAACCTGGTATCAGCGTGACTCCTTGCGTTCCTGAAACGGCAGCCGGTGGCTGCCCATGAGCGGTGCGTATCCCACCGAGCGTTTTGAAGGTGTCGAGCGGTTGTACGGCGCCGGCAGCGTCGCGCACCTGATGCACAAGCATGTCTGTGTGATTGGCATTGGCGGTGTCGGCTCCTGGGCGGCGGAGGCGCTGGCGCGTTCCGGCGTAGGGCGACTTACGTTGATCGACGCGGATGAAGTGTGCGTGTCCAACACCAACCGCCAGTTGCACGCGCTGGATGGTGAATACGGCAAGCCCAAAGTAGGCGTGATCGCGGCGCGTGCGCATGCGATCAATCCGGCAATTCGGCTGGAGGCGATCGAGCGTTTTCTTACCCCCGCAGCGTTGGACGAACTGCTCGATCGTGGTTACGACGTGGTGTTAGATGCCTGCGATGCGTTCCGCGTAAAGCTGGAAGCCATCGCCTGGTGCCGCCGCCGCAAGCTGCCGATGGTAACGGTGGGGTCGGCCGGTGGTCGCACCGATCCCACGCAGATTCGTGTGCGCGATCTTTCGCGCACCGAGCACGACGCCATGTTCAGCCTGATCCGCAAAAAGCTCCGCCAGGATTTCGGCTTTCCGCGCAATCCGGATCGCTACTTCGGCGTTTCGGCGGTGTATTCGCTGCAGAACGTGCAGTACCCGCAACCGGATGGCACCGTGTGCGGCACACGGCCACCCGGCGGAGATTCGTTGAATCTTGCTTGCGGTGGCGGCTTGGGGGCCGCCACGCATGTCACCGGCGCGTTTGCTTTCGCAGCGGTCGGCAAAGTGCTGGAAAAGTTGCTGGAACGTTAGTCCCGTTTTATCAGCTCCGGTTTACCAACCCATGTATTGCCCACCGTTGATCTTCAGATTCGTGCCGGTGATCCAGCTGGTTTCATCGGTAGTGAGGAACACCACCGCGTGGGCTATTTCTTCCGGTGTGCCAAGGCGCCCTACCGGGATCTGCGCGATGATCTTCTCGCGCACTTCCTCCGGCACCGCCATCACCATGTCAGTAGCGACATAGCCCGGCGAAACCGTGTTCACGGTAATGCCGAACCTGGCGTTCTCCTGCGCCAGTGAAATGGTGAAGCCATGCATGCCAGCCTTGGCCGCTGCGTAGTTGGCCTGTCCGTATTGGCCCTTCAAGCCGTTGATGGAGCTGATTTGCACGATGCGGCCCCATTTGCGGGTGCGCATGTCCTCGATCACCGGGCGGGTGACGTTGAAGCAGGCGTTGAGGTTGGTGTTCACCACGTCCATCCACTGCTGGTAGGTCATCTTGTGGAAAGTGGTGTCGCGAGTGATGCCGGCATTGTTGACCAGGATCTCCACCGGGCCGACCTTGTGGTGGATGGCGTTGATCATGTTTTCGCAGGAAGCCGGATCAGTCACATCGCCCGCCACCAGGGTGACCTCAATGCCGTCCTGCTTCATTGCATGGTGCCAAGCCTGGGCCTTGGCTTCATCACGGTAGTTCGTGACAACTTTATGTCCCTGTTTGGCCAAGTGCCGCACGATGGCGGTACCAATGCCGCCGGTGCCGCCCGTGACGAGTGCCGTACGCTGTGTCATGCGTGATCTCCTTGTAATGTCTACGTAATAGGCCCCGCGCAAGTTGCGCGAACCGGTTGAGGTTATACGCAGACATCATGAAGGCATAGCGGTTCTCGGCATCACGGTACGACTGCGCATCGGTTCGTTATACAGGGTTAAGCGACCCGATGATCGCTGCATTGCGTCAACTGATGCGGATCGAATTGCCGGAGTGCGACTTCCAGCAATTCCAGCGGATAGACGGCTGTTTCATCGGGAGCTATGCCCAAAAACGAGAGTGCGCGACGCAGTGCATGCATCGGGTTGGAGGGATCGATTTCCTGCGAGCGTTCGGACTTCGATAATTTGCGGCCATCACTGTCCAGCACCAACGGCAGATGCAGGTAACCCGGCGTTGGCAAACCCAGGCAGCGTTGCAGCCAGATCTGTCGTGGCGTGGAATCCAGGAGATCGCTGCCGCGCACGACCTGGGTGATGCCCTGCCATGCATCGTCCACCACGCAGGCAAGCTGGTAGGAATAGAAACCTTCGACACGGCGGATCACGAAATCGCCCACGACTTCCCGCAGCCGCTGTTGTTGCGACCCTTGCAGCTCGTCGAAGAAGGCAATGCATTCATCGGGCACACGGATGCGCCAGGCTGGTGCGCGATGGAGGTCAGGAGGCGCGATGCAATGGCCATCGCGATGAATGCCTCCCGTTGCGGCCAGATCGCTGCGGCTGCACCAGCAGGGAAATACCAGCTCGGCCTCCCTCAATTGCTCGAACGCCGCGTCGTAGGCGGCGATACGGGATGATTGATAGATAGCGGGTTCATCGGCCGTCATTCCGAAGCCGGGCAGGGCGCTAAGGATGGCCGCCGCTGAGCCCGGCACTTCTCGCGGCGGGTCGATGTCTTCCATCCGCACCAGCCAGCGTCCATTCGCATGGCGCGCGCACAGCCAACTGCCCACGGCGGCGACCAGGGAGCCTGCATGCAGGAGACCCGTAGGGGAGGGAGCGAAGCGTCCGCGATAGTTCATCGCGTCATTCTACGTAAGCTGACCGGGTGGCCGATGTCAGGGGCGCTACGTGCGCTTAACCCTTGAAATGCTTCCATTTCACCCGAATCTCTAGCTCCGGTTTACTATTGCTTCCCTTCGGAGCGACCCTTTAAGGACGACTATGCGCCGCATCGCACTTTTCCTGCTTACCAACATCGCTGTCCTGCTACTGCTCAGCATCGTCTGCCATCTGTTTGGCATCGACCAATGGGCGGCCGCGCGTGGTTACGGCGGCATGGGCGGGCTGCTTGTCTACGCCGCGGTGTTCGGCATGGGCGGTGCCTTCATCTCGCTGGCCATGTCCAAGTGGATGGCGAAGATGAGCACCGGCGCGCGCGTGATCGAGCAGCCGCAGAACGAAGCCGAGCGCTGGTTGGTCGATACCGTGCGGCGCCATGCGCAGAACGCCGGCATCGGCATGCCTGAAGTGGCGGTCTACGACGCGCCGGAAATGAACGCCTTCGCCACCGGCATGAGCAAGAACCATGCGCTGGTCGCCGTAAGCACCGGCTTGCTGCAGCA
The DNA here is from genome assembly GCF_030160295.1 of Dyella acidisoli. Classification (GTDB taxonomy): domain Bacteria; phylum Pseudomonadota; class Gammaproteobacteria; order Xanthomonadales; family Rhodanobacteraceae; genus Dyella_B; species Dyella_B acidisoli. Next base: position 54,707 of record NZ_BSOB01000037.1, on the reverse strand, counting down.
GATGGACCGCGAGCAGATCGCCGCGGTGCTCGGTCATGAAGTGGGTCACGTCGCCAACGGCGACATGGTTACGCTGACCTTGATCCAGGGCGTGCTCAATACACTGGTGATCCTGGCTGCGCGCATCGTCGGTCGCCTGGTCGACAGCTGGCTTTCGGGTGGTCGTGACAATCGCGAAGGTGGCGGCATTGGCTACTTCGTATCGGTGATGGTGCTGCAGCTGGTGTTCGGTCTGTTTGCGTCGATGATCGTGATGGCTTTTTCACGCTGGCGCGAATTCCACGCCGATGCGGCAGGTGCCAAGCTTGCCGGTCGTGGTGCCATGATCTCCGCACTGCAGCGCTTGCAGCTCAACCATGGTGAAAGCACATTGCCGAAGACGATGGCTGCCTTCGGCATTTCTGGCCCGCTGGCGCAAGGCCTGCAACGCCTGTTCATGAGCCATCCGCCGCTGGAAGAGCGCATCGCGGCGCTGCAAAAGCAGCAGATGTGATGCATATGGATTTCCCCCTCTCCCCTCCGGGGAGAGGGTAGGGTGAGGGGCGAATCTAGCGGCATCGCCAGATTCGAAGCGTGGCCCTGTTGAAGTCTGGGGCAAGCCTTGTCCCCTCACCCCTCCACCCCTCTCCCCAGAGGGAAGATGGGCTTAAGTTTTTTTCATTGCCTGACAACTTTCGACGACACCATGACCACCACAACCGAAACCCGCAAATTCGAAGCCGAAGTCGCCCAGGTACTGCATCTGGTGACGCATTCGTTGTACTCGCACAAGGAAATTTTCCTGCGCGAGCTGATCTCCAACGCCTCGGATGCTTGCGACAAGCTCCGTTTCGAATCCATCGCCAAGCCGGAGCTGCTCACCGGCGATATCGAGCTGCACATCGACGTAAGTTGGGATGCCGATAAGCGCACCATTACCGTGCGTGACAATGGCGTGGGCATGAGCCGCGATGAAATTGTCGCCAACATCGGCACCATTGCCAGCTCCGGCACTCGCCGCTTTCTGGAAGCGATGAGCACTGAGCAGAAAAGTGACGCGCGCCTGATCGGCCAGTTCGGCGTCGGCTTCTACTCGGCTTTCGTCGTGGCGGACAAGGTCACCGTACTCAGTCGTCGTGCCGGCCTGCCGACTAGCGAAGGCGTAAAGTGGGAAAGCGACGGCAAAGGCGAATATTCGCTGGAACAGGTGGAACTGCCCGAGCGTGGCACCGCAATTGTGTTGCACCTGAAAGCCGATGAGGACGAGTTCCTCAAGCGCTGGGAATTGCGTTCGCTGATCACGCGCTACTCCGACCACGTTGCGTTCCCGATCCGCATGCCGGTGGAGAAAGACGACAAGCCCAGCGACGAATGGGAAACCATCAACGCCGCCTCGGCCTTGTGGACGAAGCCCAAGAGCGAGATCAGCGACGAGGATTACCAGAGTTTCTACAAGTCGCTGGGCCACGATTTCAACGATGCCCTGGCTTGGACGCACAACCGCGTCGAAGGCAATCAGAGCTACATCACGCTGCTCTACCTTCCCTCGCAACCGCCGTTTGAATTGATGATGGGCGGCCGCGACGAGCGCAAGGGACTGAAGCTGTACATCAAGCGCGTCTTCATCATGGATGCGGCCGAAGAGCTGCTGCCGAACTACCTGCGCTTCGTGCGTGGCGTGGTGGATGCCGATGATCTTCCGCTTAACGTAAGCCGCGAAATCCTGCAGAAGAACCGCCAGCTCGAGCGCATCAAGGCCGCTTGCGTGAAGCGCGTGCTCGACCTGATCGAAAAACTGGCTAAGGACGAGCCAGAGAAGTTCCAGACCTTCTACAAGGCGTTCGGCAACACGCTCAAGGAAGGCATCGTGGAAGACCATGCCAACCGCGAGCGCATCGCCAAGCTACTGCGCTTTGCTTCCACCAAGGGCGAGGGTAGTGCGCAATCCGTGTCGTTGGATGATTACATCACCCGCATGCCGGTGAGCCAGGACACCATCTGGTACATCACCGCCGACAGCCATGCCGCTGCAGCGGGCAGTCCGCAGTTGGAAGCGTTCAAGGCCAAGGACATCGAAGTGCTGCTGATGTCCGATCGTATCGACGAATGGATGCTGGGCAGCTTGAACGAATACGCTGGCAAGAAGCTGCGCAACGTCGCCAAGGGTGAATTCCCATTGGACGAGGAAGCGAAGAAACAGCAGGAAGAAGCGAGTAAAGCCGCCGAGCCGTTGCTGAAGAAGCTCAAGGATCTGCTGGGTGATCGCGTGGGCGATGTGAAGGTATCCGCGCGCCTTACGGATTCGCCGTCGTGCCTGGCGCTATCCGATTATGAAATGGCACCGCATCTGGCGCGCCTGTTGCGTGAGGCTGGGCATGACATGCCCTCCAACAAGCCGACGCTAGAGATCAATCCGCAGCATGCATTGCTCAAGCGCGTGGAAGCGGAAAGCGATGAGAGCAAGGCGAAGGACCTGGCCAATCTGCTGCTGGAACAGGCGGAGATTACGGCGGGTGCGCAGTTGCCCGATCCGGCCGCGTTCGTGCAGCGCTTGAATCGCGTACTGCTTGGTTGAGCGCATCCTGATTTCCCTCTCCCCTCCGGGGAGAGGATTAGGGTGAGGGCCAATCTTGCGAAGGACATGTAGATTGGGGTGCAAACCCAACCTAGCGAACTCGCATACATGGCGATGTTAGGGTTTGCACCGCAACCTACGTGGCAGCGACATGCAAACGAGGCAAGTGCATCCCCCACACAACTGCCAGCAAACGCATCAAAAGGATCACCACCACGCCCACGCTTATAGCAATGCCACGTGGTGCACCGAGCTTCTGTAAAACCAAATACGCGAGGATTCCGGCAATCGCCGCCGTCGCATAGAGATCCTGCTGAAAGATCAAAGGCACCCGCGCAGTCATCACATCGCGCAGCATGCCCCCTGCGGTGCCGGTCATCGTCCCCATCAGCACTACGATCAACCACGACAATTTCGCAGCTTCCGCAATCTGCGCTCCGCTGATCGCAAACAGCGCCAAACCCAAGGCATCCGCAATCAAGAAGCCATGACCCGGTGGTGGAAAGAATGCGATATAGACCATCGTCAGCGCAGAGGCGACCAGAATCACCAGCAGATAGCGCGCATCCCGCACCCAGAAAATCGGATGGCGATTGAGCAGTACGTCACGTAAGGTGCCGCCACCGATCGCAGTCAATGCGGCCAGCGCCAGGCCGCCGAGCAGATCCATGTTCGAACGCGCGGCGACCAGCACACCGCTCACGGCAAATACCGCCACCCCGATCAGATCCAGCAGATAAAGCAGCATGCGGATTCCCCATCAGCTCGTTCGCCAGGCTTGCGGCGGCTTGCCCGCGTTCCCACTTACCATGCGTCGCCGCCGATAATGCCACGATGAAACACGCAGCCCACGAACCGCTCAACGAAGTACGCGCCGATGTCTGGCTCTGGGCCGCGCGCATTTACAAAACGCGCAGCCTGGCCAAGCAGGCCATCGACGGCGGCAAGGTCGATGTGAACGGCGCCGGATGCAAGGCTTCCAAGGCGCTGCACGTGGGCGATCGAGTGCGCCTGACCCGCGGCGAGGAGCGACTGGAGCTGGAAATCCTGGCGCTTTCGGAGCAGCGCGGGCCGGCCCCCGTGGCACAGGCGCTCTACTGTGAAAGCGAAGCAAGCCGGCTGGCGCGCGAACAGGCCCGGGAGCAGCGGCGCCTGAGCGGGGCGGGTCTAAACCGCCCTCCAACCCGCCCCAACAAGCAGGAACGTCGAGAATTGCGACGGCTTAAAGATTTTCCCTGAGCAGCACATCTCAGAAATCCATCTGGAAGTGCGTGAATATCCTTGCAAAAGCAGGTAGCCCCGGAGAGGGTGCTGCGAACTGGGGATATAAGGGGGAAACACATGAGCGGAATCGACTTCTTCAAACGGTTGTTGGGCGGCCAAGCGACGGATAACTCGCAGCAGGCAAATCTGCTGCAAGCAGCCGCAGGCCTGCGCACCTTGGTGGTGGACGATTCCCCGACCATCCGTGCAGTGCTAGGCAAAATGCTTGGCCAGGAAGGCTATGCGGTGCAGAAGGCCGTCGACGGCGAAAGCGCGATCGAACTGGCCAAAGCCGAGCAGCCCGAATTGATTTTTCTCGACATCGTGCTGCCGGGCGTGAATGGTTTTTCCGTGCTGCGCACCTTGCGCCACGATCCGCTTACCCAGCACATCCCCATCGTGATGATCAGCGGCAACCAGCAGGCGACCGAGCAGTTCTACGTGCAGCGCTTCGGTGCGGATGATTTCATCAAAAAGCCTTTCGGTCAGCGCGAAGTGCAGCGCTCCATCGATCAACTGGTTCGCGCCGAACGGTTGCCTGTGCGTGTGCCGATGCCAGCCGTCACCGTGCCTGCAGCCGCTGCGGCCACTCCGTACGATGAACTTCGCAGCACGATCTCGGGTATGGCTGCATAAATTTTTCTACCCCTCGGTAAACCGCCTGACTTCAGACGGAAACGCCGCAGCGTGGTGACGCTGCGGCGCTTTTTTTCCTGCATTCCTCTTTGCGATTACGCGAGATCGAAGCGATCGAGGTTCATCACCTTGGTCCATGCCGCCACGAAATCGCGGACAAACTTCTGCTGTGCATCCGAACTTCCATAGACTTCGGCCAAGGCACGAAGCTGCGAATTCGAACCGAAGACAAGGTCGGCACGCGTACCGGTCCACTTGATGTCGCCGGTCTTGCGGTCGCGTCCTTCAAACACGTCCTGGTCGTCTGAGGCCGCCTTCCACTCTGTTCCCATGTCGAGCAAGTTGACGAAGAAGTCGTTGGTCAACGCTTCCGGCCGCTTGGTGAAGACGCCGTGCTTGCCGCCGCCAACGTTGGTATTCAGAGCGCGCATGCCGCCAACCAGTACGGTCATCTCGGGGGCGCTCAGCGTCAGCAATTGCGCTTTGTCCACCAGGAACACTTCGGCCGGCACGCTGTACTTGCCCTTGAGGTAATTGCGAAAGCCGTCCGCAACCGGTTCGAGCACGGCGAAGGATTCCATGTCGGTCTGCTCCAGCGAGGCATCCATGCGGCCTGGCGTGAATGGTACCGTCACGACCACACCCGCATTCCGCGCAGCCTGTTCGACACCCGCGCTGCCAGCCAGAACAATCAAATCGGCGAGTGAAATCTTCTTCCCGCCGGACTGCGCACTGTTGAATGCCTGCTGGATCCCTTCGAGCGTGTTCAGCACTTTCGCCAATTGCTCAGGCTGGTTGGCCGCCCAGTCCTTTTGCGGAGCAAGGCGAATGCGCGCACCGTTCGCACCACCGCGCTTGTCGGAGCCGCGGAAGGTGGATGCCGACGCCCAGGCGGTTGAGACCAGTTGAGAAACGGACAAGCCCGAAGCCAGGATCTTGGTTTTGAGCGCGGCGATATCCTGCGCATCAACCAGTTTGTGATCGATCGCGGGGATTGGGTCTTGCCAGATCAACGCTTCAGCTGGCACTTCAGGGCCCAGATAACGTGCGCGCGGTCCCATGTCACGGTGCGTCAGCTTGAACCATGCACGAGCGAAGGCGTCGGCGAACTGGTCCGGATTTTCGAGGAATCGCCGCGAAATTTTTTCGTACGTCGGGTCGAAGCGCAGGGAGAGGTCGGTGGTCAGCATCGAAGGTGCATGACGCTTGGCGCGGTCATGCGCATCCGGCACCGTGCTGGCGCCTGCGCCGCCCTTTGGCGTCCATTGATGCGCACCAGCCGGGCTCTTCGTCAGTTCCCACTCATAGTCGAACAGGTTCGAGAAGAAGTTGTTGCTCCACTTGGTCGGCGTGCTGGTCCAGGTGACTTCCAGGCCGCTGCCGATGGCATCGCCACCTTTGCCGCTGCCGAAGCTGCTCTTCCAGCCCAGGCCTTGTGCTTCGATGCCCGCCGCTTCCGGTTCCGCGCCTACATGCGATGCCGGACCTGCGCCATGGGTTTTGCCGAAGGTATGGCCGCCGGCAATCAGGGCCACGGTCTCTTCGTCATTCATGGCCATGCGCCCGAACGTCTCGCGGATGTCCTTGGCTGCGGCGAGTGGATCAGGGTTGCCGTTCGGGCCTTCCGGGTTCACGTAGATCAAACCCATCTGCACAGCAGCGAGTGGATTGTCGAGCTGCCGGTCGCCGGAGTAGCGCTTGTCGTCAAGCCATGTCGTTTCGGAGCCCCAATTGACGTCTTCTTCCGGCTCCCATACATCCGGGCGGCCACCGCCGAAACCAAATGTCTTGAAGCCCATCGATTCCAGCGCGACGTTACCGCTGAGAATCATCAGGTCGGCCCAGGAAATCTTGTCGCCGTACTTCTGCTTGATCGGCCAGAGCAGTCGGCGTGCTTTGTCCAGATTGACGTTGTCCGGCCAACTGTTGAGCGGGGCGAAACGTTGCTGACCAGCACCGGCGCCTCCGCGGCCATCACCGGTGCGGTATGTGCCGGCGCTGTGCCACGCCATGCGAATGAACAAGGGGCCGTAATGACCGAAGTCTGCCGGCCACCAGTCCTGCGAGTCGGTCATCAGCGCATGCAGATCTTTCTTCAGCGCATCGTAGTCGAGTCCGTTGAACGCCTCGGTGTAATTGAAATCCTTACCCATTGGGTCGGACAAGGAGGAGTGCTGGTGCAGGATCTTCAGATTCAACTGGTTCGGCCACCAATCCCGGTTGGTCGGACCACCGTTACCGGCGTGGTTGAACGGGCATTTCGATGCACCCGAAGCAGTGGTCGATATTTGAGGGTCTTTGCTCATGGCTGAATTCCTTTTTGCTAGGAAGAGTGGCTGGCGTCGGCTGGCTTCCAGTTCAATCTACGCGCACATGTACTTCGCGGGAATTGAATTGTTCTGATGCATTCCATAGGCGTGAGCTATGGCTAAAAATGCCAGCATCCGATGAAGGCCGAAGCGCTATTCATCACCGCGGCGGTGAACGCGCGGTGACGAACATGTTGCCGTGGAAAGAACGTTTCAGTCGGCGGACGAGCCGATCAGCTCCAGCGCCATCGCACGTGCTGCACGCCGCACCTCGTCGGCGAACGAGGGGTCGTCGATGGTGCGTGCCAGCACCATGCCGCCCACGCAGAGAGCAGTAATCGCCAAACTGCGCTCGCGGGCGTTGTCGTTGCCTTCGCCATCCATGCAGCTAGCCAGCATGGTGGCCATATGCTCGAACAAGCAGCGGTAGGCATATCGCACGCGAGGCCCTGCGCGCGCGGCGTCGGAAGGCAGTGCGATCATCGGACATTGGCCTTCGACATCTTCCAGGTGGGCCGTGGACAAGTAGGCCTCCACGAACTGACGCCCCATCGCAACACCGCAAGCAGCAGGGTCGAATCGTATGTCGTCCCAGCGCTCGGCCGGATTGAAATGCAGATAAGCCGAGACCGCTTCGGCGAACAGTTCTTCTTTGGTTTTGAAATGGTTGTAGAAACCGCCGCGAGTGAGGCCAGCTCGCCGCATGATTTCATCGATGGAGACTTCCTCGAAGCCACGGCGATTGAACAGTTCACGCGCGCATTCGACGATGCGCTGGCGGGTCTTCTGCTTGTGTTCGGCGGTAAAAGGCATGGCTCTGGGGGAGGTTGGCCGGAACGAGGAGAGCCTACTCTGGAAACAAAATATGTTCTTGAACATATGTAGGGTACTGACAAACTTCCCGGTGCTTACTTCCCCACACCCCCAAGGAGACAGTGATCATGAAGCTGTACTACGCAGAGACCATGAACCCGCGCAAGGCGTGCGCAGTGGCGAAATATCTCGGCTCACCGGTGGAATATGTCCGGGTGGATCTGAGCCGAGGTGAGCACCGCAAGCCCGAGTTCCTGGCATTGAACCCCAACGGCAAGGTACCGCTGCTGATAGATGGCGACATACATTTATGGGAGAGCACCGCGATCATGGCGCATTTGGCGGTGAAGGCTGGCTCCGATCTGTGGCCCAGCGACGCCGCCAGCCAAGTCGAAGTGCTGCGGTGGCTGTCATGGGATATCGCCCATTTCTCGCGCCACGGCGGCACGCTGTATTTCGAGCATCACGTCAAGCCATTCTTAGGTCTGGGTGATGTCAACACGGCCGCCGTGGACGAAGCCACCGGGTTCTACAAGCGCTTTGCGACGGTGCTCGATGCGCATTTGGCGCAGCATGACTATCTGGTCGGCGACAAGCTGAGCATTGCGGATTTCGGCGTAGGCGTACTGTTGCCGTGGACCAAGGAGGCACGCCTGCCGGTTGATGGGTTCGCCAACATTGCTCGCTGGCACAATCAGTTGATGACGTTGCCTGCATGGCGCGAACCGTTCCCGGCACCGCTGCCGGCTGCGGCCTGAGCAGTTTCGACTACGCCGCGCCTATTTGGCGCGGTGTAGTCACACCAAAGCCTTCAGTCGATACAGAACCTCCAACGCTTCGCGTGGCGTCAGCGCATCAGGATCGACGTCCTTAAGCGCACGTTCGGCCGCGGAAGGTTCGGGCGGTGCAAACAAACCCAGTTGTGGTGACGGCTCGTGCTGAAGCGATGGCTTGGCAACATGCGCATGCATGCCATTTTCCAGCTGAGCCAGCGTTTTGCGCGCATCGGCAATCACCGATTTCGGCAGGCCCGCCAGCGCGGCCACTTGCAGGCCGAAGCTGCGATTGGCCGGGCCTTCCTTCACCGCGTGCATAAACACTAGCTGGTCGCCGTATTCGACGGCATCCAGGTGTACGTTGGCAATGCTGGCGTATTCGGCAGCGAGTTCAGTCAGCTCAAAATAATGCGTGGCGAACAACGTGTAAGCCTTGCTGTTCGCAGCCAGATGCACGGCGGCGGCGCGCGCGAGCGCCAAACCGTCGTAAGTACTGGTGCCGCGTCCCACTTCATCCATCAACACCAGGCTTTGCGGCGTGGCGTTGTGCAGAATGTTCGCTGTCTCGCTCATTTCCACCATGAAGGTGGATTGGCCACGCGAAAGATCGTCGCCGGCACCGATGCGGGTGAAGATGCGATCGATCGGGCCGATCACCGTGCGTGAGGCGGGTACGTAACTGCCGATATGCGCCAGCAACACGATCAACGCGTTCTGGCGCATATATGTCGATTTACCGCCCATGTTCGGGCCGGTGATCACCAGCATGCGGCGATGCTCATCGAGCGTCAAATCGTTCGGCTCGAACGGCTCCTCGCGCACTTTTTCTACGACGGGATGGCGGCCGCGTTCGATCCGAAGGCCGGGTTCATCGGTAAGCTCTGGCGCACTCCAGTCCAGAGCTTCGGCGCGTTCGGCCAGCGTGCACAGCACATCCAGCTCGGCCATGGAGGCGGCGGCGTGCTTGAGCGGCTCGAGCTGTTCGGTGAGCGTGTCGAGTAGGGCTTCGTACAAGGCGCGCTCGCGCATCAGCGAGCGTTCCTTGGCGGAGAGCACTTTGTCTTCGAAGGTTTTCAGTTCTTCGGTGATGTAGCGTTCGGCGTTTTTGGTGGTTTGCCGGCGCGTGTAATGCGTGGGTGCCTTGTCCGACTGCGCCTTGCTGATTTCGATGTAATAACCGTGTACTCGGTTGTAGCCGACCTTCAGCGTGGGAATGCCGCTGGCGGCTTTTTCGCGCTCTTCCAATTCCACCAAGTATTGATCGGCGTGCGTGGCGAGACGGCGAAGTTCGTCCAGCTCGGCGTCATAGCCGTCGGCGATGATGCCGCCGTCGCGCAGCAACACCGGTGGTTGTTCGACGATGTACCGCTTCAGAAGATCGGCTGTGGCAGCGTGATCGCCGATACCGTCGACCAGATCGTGCAGCAGCGGGCTGTCCAACGAGGCGATGGATTCACGCAAAACCGGTGCGGCGGCCAAACCATCGCGCAGCGTGGACAGGTCGCGTGGACGAGCAGAGCGCAACGCCACGCGCGCAAGGATGCGTTCCAGATCACCGATGCCCCGCAACTGCTCGCGCAAGGTTTCATGGCATCGCGTTTCGATCAACGCACCGATCGCCTGGTGCCGACGACGCAACGTATCGCGCGAACGCAGCGGACGATTGAGCCAACGACGCATCAGGCGCGCGCCCATCGGCGTTACGGTTTCATCCAGCACGCCGAGCAGGGTGTGTTCGACGCGTCCGCTTGGATGCGTATCCAGTTCCAGATTGCGGCGCGTTGCGGCATCCAGCGCGATGGTTTCGCTGGCGCTTTCCACGGCCATGCCGGAAAGATGCGGCAGCGCGCTCTTCTGCGTTTCTTCCACATAGCCGAGCAAGCAGCCGGCGGCGGCGATCGCAAGCGGCAGATTGTCGACGCCGAAGCCCGAAAGATCACGTGTGCCGAAAAAACGATTGAGCTCGCGCCGTGCTGCATCGCTGTCGAAATGCCACGGCGGGCGCTTGCGCAGACCGGGCAGAGTGCTGACCAGTTTCGGCCAAGCGACGTCTTCACCAGCCAGCGTTTCCGCCGGCTGCAGGCGTGCCAGTTCTGCGGCGAGCGCTTCCGCATTCGGCACTTCGCTCAACAAAAAACGTCCGCTGGAAAGATCCACCCACGCAAGGCCGTAACTACCGTTTGCGCCGGCTGCGATCGCCAGCAGCAAGTTGTCGCGGCGTTCTTCAAGCAGTGCTGCATCCGTCACCGTACCTGGCGTGACGATGCGCACCACTTTGCGTTCGACCGGTCCTTTCGCCAACGCCGGATCACCGATCTGCTCGCAGATCGCCACGGATTCGCCGAGCCGCACCAGCTTGGCCAGATAGTTCTCGACGGCGTGATATGGCACGCCCGCCATCGGAATCGGCTGTCCCGCGGACTGCCCCCGCTGCGTGAGCGTAATGTCCAGCAAACGCGCCGCCTTGCGCGCGTCGTCATAGAACAGCTCGTAGAAATCGCCCATGCGGAAGAACAGCAACACGTCCGGATGCGCGGCTTTGGCCGCAAGGTATTGGCGCATCAAAGGGGTGTGCAGTGAAAGTTCGTCCTGATTCATGCGGTCGAGTCTTGGCGTCGTAGAGTAAGGCGAGTAAAACGGGGCGTTTGCAAGACGCGGAGTTTCGCATGGAGTTGTTGTCGGTTCCTACTGACGTCCAGTTGGGCGCGCTAGCTACGCGCATTGCGGCTGCGATGCAGCAGCATAGGCTGATGCTGGCCGCTGCTGAATCCTGCACTGGCGGTTGGATCGCCAAGACGTTGACCGATCTGTCGGGCAGTTCCGCTTGGTTCGAGGCGGGCGTAGTGAGCTACAGCAACGAAGCCAAGATGTCGCTGCTCGGCGTGCGCAGAGAAACGCTCGAGCGCAGCGGTGCAGTGAGCGAGGAGACGGTGTTGGAGATGGTGTCTGGCGCGCTGGATCGCCTGCATGCTGACGTGGCGGTGGCAGTCACCGGCATCGCCGGGCCTACAGGTGGCACGCCGGAGAAGCCCGTCGGCACAGTGTGGATTGGCTGGCGGCGGCGCGGTGGTGCGGCACGCGCCCAGCTGTTTCATTTCGCGGGTGATCGCGAAGCCGTGAGGCGACAGACGGTGGCGGCAGCCCTCGAAGGCGTGCTGGCGACGCTGACGGACTGAGTAGAAATTGACCAGCTTTCCGTGTTGACCGATGTGGGATACTCAGATCCACCTCTCCCGCATCCCAGCCCGTGAGACTAAGACCGGGCATCATGACCGCCATGACTACGAACACGACCGGAACCAAGACGATGGATGACAACAAGCGCAAAGCGCTCGCTTCGGCCCTCGGCCAGATCGAGAAGCAATTCGGCAAGGGCGCGGTGATGCGCCTGGGCGATCGTACCGACGACAACATCGACACTGTCTCCACCGGCTCGCTGGGATTGGACATCGCGCTGGGTGTCGGCGGCTTGCCGCGCGGTCGCGTGGTCGAGATTTACGGTCCGGAATCCTCAGGTAAAACCACGCTCACGCTGCAGGTGATCGCCAACTGCCAGAAGAACGGCGGCACCGCAGCCTTCGTCGACGCCGAGCACGCGCTCGATCCCATCTACGCGCAGAAGCTGGGCGTGAACATCGACGATCTGCTGGTTTCACAGCCCGACACCGGTGAGCAGGCGCTGGAAATCGCCGACATGCTGGTGCGCTCCGGCGCGGTGGATGTGGTGGTGGTCGACTCTGTCGCCGCGCTCACACCCAAGGCGGAAATCGAGGGCGAAATGGGCGACTCCCATGTGGGTCTGCACGCCCGACTGATGAGTCAGGCGCTGCGCAAGCTCACGGCCAACATCAAGAAATCCAACTGCTTGGTGATCTTCATCAACCAGATCCGCATGAAGATCGGCGTGATGTTCGGCAACCCCGAAACCACTACCGGCGGTAACGCGCTGAAGTTCTACGCGTCCGTGCGCCTGGACATCCGTCGTATTGGTGCGGTGAAGAAGGGCGAGGAAGTGATCGGCTCGGAAACGCGCGTGAAGGTGGTGAAAAACAAAGTTGCACCGCCGTTCCGCCAGGCCGAGTTCGAAATCCTCTACGGTGAGGGCAGCTCGCGCGAAGGCGAGATCATCGAACTGGGCGTAGCGCAGAGCCTCATCGACAAATCCGGTGCGTGGTACAGCTACAAGGGTGATCGCATCGGCCAGGGCAAGGAAAACGTGCGCCAGTTCCTCAGGGACAATCCGCAGATCGCCAACGAGATCGATCGTGAGTTGCGCGCACGTCTGCTGGTGAGCGGCGGTGGCGCTGCACCGGCTGCTTCCGAAGAAGCGATGGAAGAAGCCTGAGGATGAGCGAGCGACGTCTACGCATTTTGCTCGTTGGCGCTTCGGGCACGCTGGGTGGCGCGGTGGAAGCCGAGCTCAACCAGCGTCATGAAGTGATCGCTGCCGGACGCAACTCCGGCAGCATCCGCATCGATCTCACCGACGTACAAAGCATTCAGAGCGCCTTGAAACAGGCGGGTGAACTGGATGCGGTGGTCAGCGCCGCGGGCAACGTCACCTTCGCGCCGTTGGTGGATTTCAAGCCAGCGCCTTATGGTGAGTCGCTGCATACCTTGGGTATCGCCGACAAGCTGCTGGGGCAGGTCAATCTCGCCCTCGCCGCGCGAGATTACTTGCGCGACGGTGGTTCGATCACGCTCACCACCGGCATTCTTTCCGAGCAGCCGATCGTGGCGGGCAGTTCCGCCAGCCTGGTCAATGGTGCGGTGGAAGCGTTCGTGCGTGCCGCGGCGATCGAGCTTCCGCGCGGATTGCGCATCAACGTAGTCAGTCCCAATGTGCTGACTGAGGCGATGCCGGCCTATGCGCCGTTCTTCCGTGGCTTTGAACCTGTCAGCGCTGCGCGTGCAGCACTGGCGTTCAGCCGCAGCGTGGAAGGAGCGCAGACGGGACAGGTGTACAAGGTTTATTGAGAGCATCACTTCAGTGAGCCTTCTCCCTTCGGGAGAAGGTGCCCGAAGGGCGGATGAGGGTGCGATCAGAGCGTAAACATTCTATCTTGCGTGGGATGTTGTTACAGCGCTCCGCTCGAACCCTCACCCCAACCCCTCTCCCGCAGGGAGAGGGGCTTCATCAGGCAAGTGCATGAGGAAGCGCAACGATTCCAATACGAATAAGCCCAGCGCCTACAACAAGGCGCTGGGCTTGCTTGCACGTCGCGAACACTCCCGCAAAGAACTGCGTCAGAAACTCGACCGCAACGGCTATGCCCGCGACGAAGCCGGGGACGCGCTCGACCGTCTGGGCGAGCAGCACTATCAGGACGACGAGCGCTTCGCCGAAGCCCTGATCCGCAATCGCTCTGCCCAGGGCTACGGTCCCATGCGCCTGCGTGCAGAACTGAAAAGCCATGGTCTGTCGGATGCGCGTATTCGCGGCCTACTTGATGCTGCCGAGATCGACTGGGCCGAATCCGCCGCTGCTCAACTGCGGCGCCGCTATGGCGCTCAAGGCACGACAGACCCCGCCGAACGCGCGCGCCGTGCCCAATTCCTCTTGCGCCGAGGCTTTCCCGCCGCCACAGTACGGGATGTTACCCACGCTGAAGTGGACGATACCTCTGACGAAAACCCCTGAGGCCCCGCCGCGGGCCGGGCGAGGGGTCGCTGGTGTCGCCGTTTCGCGCCACTTTTTTTGTCTTAAGCCCCGAACTCAATGAAAACTGCAGACATCCGCGCCGCTTTTCTCGATTACTTCCGCACCAAGGATCACACCATTGTGCCGTCCAGCTCGCTGGTGCCGGCCAACGATCCGACCTTGCTCTTCACCAATTCGGGCATGGTGCAGTTCAAGAACGTCTTCCTGGGCAGCGAAAAGCTGTCGTATGTGCGAGTGGCCGACGTGCAGCGTTGCCTGCGTGCAGGCGGCAAGCACAACGACCTCGATTCCGTGGGCTATACCGCGCGCCACCACACGTTCTTCGAGATGCTGGGCAATTGGTCGTTCGGCGACTACTTCAAGCGCGACGCCATCCGTTATGCGTGGGAGCTGTTGACGGTCGTCTTCAAGCTTCCGGCGGAAAAACTGTGGGTCACCGTCTATCACACGGACGACGAGGCTTACGACATCTGGTCCAAGGAAATGGGCGTGCCTGCAGAGCGCATCGTGCGCATCGGCGACAACAAAGGTGCACCATTCGCTTCCGACAATTTCTGGCAGATGGCCGACACCGGTCCCTGCGGCCCGTGCTCTGAGATCTTCTACGACCACGGTCCGGAAGTCGCCGGCGGCCCACCCGGTTCGCCCGATGAAGACGGCGATCGCTACATCGAAATCTGGAACCTGGTGTTCATGCAGTTTGACCGCGCGCCGGATGGCACGCTGTCGCCGCTGCCGGCACCGTGCGTGGATACTGGCATGGGCCTGGAACGCCTCGCCGCTGTACTTCAGCACGTACATTCCAACTACGAAATCGACCTGTTCCAGCACCTGATCAAGGTGGCGGCGGAACTCACCAAAACGCAGGATCTTGGCAACAAATCCCTGCGCGTGATCGCCGATCACATTCGTGCCTGTTCTTTCCTGATCGTGGACGGCGTACTGCCCTCCAACGAAGGTCGCGGCTACGTGCTGCGCCGGATCATCCGTCGCGCGCTGCGCCATGGCTGGATGCTTGGCGTGCGCGGCGATTTCTTCTGGAAGATGGTGCAGCCGCTGGTTGAAGAAATGGGCGCGGCCTATCCGGAACTCACCGCCAAGCAATCCTTCGTGGAAGATGCCCTGCGTGCCGAAGAGCAGCGTTTCGGTGAAACGCTGGAGCACGGTATGCGCGTGTTCGACGAGGTTGCGGCCAAGTCAGGCAAAACGATCGCTGGTGAAGATGCGTTTCGCCTGTACGACACCTATGGCTTCCCCGTCGACCTTACCGCCGACATTGCTCGCGAGCGTGGTCTGAGCGTAGATATGGCTGGCTTCGAGCAATCGATGGAGCAGCAGCGCGAACGCGCGCGCGCCGCCAGCCGCTTCGAGGCGAAAGGTCAGATGCCAGCGGAACTGGCCAGCCAGCTGGCACCCACTGTCTTCCTGGGTTACGAAACCCTCGCCAGTCGCGCAAGCAAAGTGGTTGGCATCGTGCAGGGCGGTAAGCAGGTCGGGCAGTTGACCGAAGGCGAAGAAGGCCTGGTGATCCTCGATCAGACGCCGTTCTACGCCGAATCCGGTGGCCAGGTGGGCGACACCGGAACGTTGTCGAATGGTGCGGGCCGTTTCGAGGTCGGCGACACCATCAAGATGGGCGGTGTGTTCTTCGGTCATGCAGGTCGCTGGCACGGTGCGCAGCCGTTGCGCACGGGCGACGTAATCGATTCCACTGTAGACGCTTCGCGCCGTCAGGCGACCGTACTCAATCATTCCGCCACACATCTGTTGCACGCAGCGCTGCGCAAACTGCTGGGGACACACGTCACCCAGAAGGGTTCGCTGGTGGCGCCTGATCGCCTGCGTTTCGACTTCGCCCACTTCAAGCCGGTTGCACGCGAGGAACTGGCGAAGATCGAGGCCATGGTAAACGCCGAAGTGCGCCGTAACGTGGAAGCCGAAGTACGCCAGATGGCTTATGACGACGCCATCGAATTTGGCGCCATGGCGCTGTTTGGCGAGAAATACGGCGACGAAGTGCGTGTCCTGAAAATGGGCGAATTCTCCACTGAGCTGTGTGGTGGCACACATGTGGGCCGCACCGGCGACATCGGCTTGTTCAAGATCGTCAGCGAGGCTGGCGTGGCTTCCGGTGTGCGTCGCATCGAAGCGGTAACCGGTGTCGGTGCGCTAGCGTACGTAGCTGAAGAAGAGCGTCGCCTTGGCGAGCTGTCGCAACTGCTTTCCACCAGCGGTGACGATGTAGCGGAAAAGCTGAAGCAACTGCTCGATCGCCAGAAAAAACTCGAACGCGAACTGGAATCGCTACGCGCCAAAGCTGCCGGCTCGATGACCAGTGATCTGGCTCAAACCGCGCAGGACATTGCTGGCGTAAAGGTCGTCGCAGCACGTTTGGAAGGCCTGGATGCCAAGGCGTTGCGCGATGGCGTTGATCAACTCAAGCAACAGCTCTCCGACTGCGTGGTAGTGCTCGCAGGCGCCGTGGAAGGGCGTGTTTCACTGGTAGCGGGCGTGAACGGCAAGGCGGCAGGCCGCATCAAAGCCGGCGATGTAGTGGCATATATAGCGAATCAGATCGATGGAAAAGGTGGCGGCCGTCCGGATATGGCGCAGGGCGGCGGTATAGACAAACCACAATTGCCTGACGTTCTGACAGGTACAGTGACGTGGATCGGTAAACAGCTGACAAGTTGATGCGCTGCATATGGACCCCGCGTCAAGAATCTGTGTAGATTGCACGCAGCGCCAGGGCTCAGCTAGTATCGGTCAGATACCGGTGCCGCTGGTTGCGGTGGCGCTGTAGGTGGCACCAGATGCTCACAAAGCATCTTGGTGTTTGGAGCCGGGGAAGGCGGTAAGGCCTTTGACGGACGTTACGTCAGATCTGCGTTGTGATTGTGCTCAGGGGTGAGGCATGAACATGCAGGTGGCCTGTAACCACAAGCATTAAATGGAGTAACAGCTATGTTGATTCTGACCCGCAGGGTCGGTGAAACCCTGATGATCGGCGACGAGGTGACCGTTACCGTTCTCGGCGTTAAAGGCAACCAGGTTCGCATTGGCATCAATGCGCCCAAGAACGTGGCCGTTCATCGCGAAGAGATCTACCAGCGCATCAAGGGCGAAAGCGAAAACGACGGCGGCGCGACCGGCGAGTCGGGCGGACGTTGATTCCCCCTTTACCTTACGGGCATCGGCCGGTATCCTTTCCGGCTCCCGTGGAGTCCCTTTGACGTCGCGGGGAACAAAAATTATGGAGAGATGCCCGAGAGGCCGAAGGGGCTCCCCTGCTAAGGGAGTATAGGGTCAAAAGCCTTATCGAGGGTTCGAATCCCTCTCTCTCCGCCACCCATAAAAAAACGCCCCATGTGGGCGTTTTTTTATGGGTGGCGGAGAGAGAGGTTTAAGTCAATTAAGTAGACTCTCATCGCCGCACAGCTTTCTTCTGCGTCTTCCTGACCCCAGAAGCAGCCCGCATCAGCCGCTGAAAAGTAGGACATTCCATATGTGTCGGCGCAGGACAAGCTGCTGCATGTCGTAAGCCGTTACGCATGGCAGTCAGCCGGCGGATAGTTTTGTCGAGATCGCTGGCCTTGGCTGCGAGCATCTGTCGATCGATGCGCGGCTTTCCTTGTGGCGTGAACATTCGCGCTATTTCATCGAGCGAAAAACCTGCTGCGCGTCCCAGCGCGATCAACGCCAGTCGCTCCAGTACACCCACGTCGAAGAGCCGGCGCAGTCCGCGTCTTCCGGAAGAGGTGATCAGCCCCTTTTCCTCATAGAACCGCAGCGTTGATGCGGGAACACCGGATTGGTCCACCACTTCGCCTATGTCGACGTATTTCACCCTCTTGACCTCAAGTGAACTTGAAGTTGCACAGTTTAGCGTCCGCTTTTCGACGGTAAACAAGAGAACGATCATGAATGGCACGCATCACGCCAACAACGAGCAGGCAGCACTTTGGAATGGCCGCAATGGGCAGGCCTGGATTGACGGTCAGGTATTGCTCGACCGGATGTTCAAGCCGTTCGAGGATTTGCTCGTTGATTCCGTTTCTACGGAAGCCGTACGGCGAGTGCTCGATGTCGGCTGTGGTACGGGCAGCACGACACTTGCTGTGACGCGAAAACTGGGGGCCACTAGTCATTGCGTCGGGATCGATATTTCGGCGCCCATGATTGCCGTGGCACGGGCGCGCGCTGAGCAGAAGGGTGCATCCGCAGACTTTTTGTGCGGCGATGCTCAAACGCATGCCTTCGAAGTCGCCCGTTTCGACAGGATCATTTCGCGCTTCGGTGTGATGTTCTTCGACAAGCCAGTTGCCGCTTTCGCAAATCTACGGCGTGCCGCACAAGATAGCGCCGGACTTCACGTGATCGCTTGGCGAAGCACTGCAGAAAATCCATTCATGACAACCGCAGAGCGCGCGGCTGCTTCGTTGCTGCCGAATATTCCGCCACGTCGACCGGATGCGCCGGGACAGTTTTCCTTTGCGGACCGACATCGCGTCGAATCCATTCTGGCGGGGAGCGGCTGGACCCAAATCGATATTCAGCCGATCGACGTCGAATGCTCATTGCTTGAACAAGACCTGGTCAGCTACTTCACGCGTCTTGGCCCTGTGGGTCAGCTCCTGCAGCAGTCAGACGAACGGACACGCAGGCACGTCATCGAAACGGTGCGTGCCGCGTTTGATCCTTACGTACATGGCGCAGTGGTTCGCTATATCGCAGCCTGCTGGATGGTGAGCGCCAAAGCATCCAACGCTTCTGCTGCTGAGTAACGACCGATGTCTTAAACATCGCGTTGTGGCATACGTCCCGCATAGCTGGCTCTCGGCCTGATCAAACTCCCGCTTTCTTGCTGCTCCAACGCATGCGCCAGCCAGCCGGCCATGCGTCCTGCAGCAAATATGGCCAACGCAACATCGGCACTCAATTCGTATGCGGATGCAATCGACGCCAAGGCAAAATCCAGATTGGGGCGACGGCCGCACTGCGTCTGCACAGCATCGATCAATCGTTCGATGGGTGCCAGTTTCGTGGGGCGCGGGCGGGTGGTCTGTAGTGCATCGAGCAGCACCGTGGCGCGTGGATCACCATCTGGATAGAGCGGGTGTCCGAAGCCTGGCAAGGTTTCGCCGCGGCGAAGACGTTCGCGCACGCGGTCGACGGGTTTGCGTTCGCGCAGCAGGTCCTGAATGAAGGCATGCGCTCGTGCAGCAGCTCCGCCATGATGCGGGCCCGATAGAGTTGCCAAACCTACGCACATGGCTGCATGCAGGCTGGCACCGGTTGATGCGGCCACGCGTGTTGCGAATGATGATGCGTTGAGTTCGTGATCCGCGCACAACACCAATGCGCAGCGAACCAGCTCGGATAGACCCGCCTCGTTCTTGCGCCAACTCGTCACCATCACACGGTGAATAGGCTGTTCGCTCGGCTTTGCGCCGCATAACAAGGCTGCAGCTTCGCGCAAAAGCAGCGCGGCGTCGCGACGGCGATGTAGCGGATCGATGCTGTGTGCGTGTGTCGCGTCGAGCGCAAGCAACGGCAGAGCCGCAGTCGCTCTTTCCAACGGCGGTACATCGGGTTGCCGTAGTAGAAGGGTGATAGTTGCAGGCCATTGGTCCGGCAACTTGGCATCGAATGGATCGTGCTCGCCGCAATCCCATAGCAAGCGTGCTGTCTCTTCCAGCGTGGTGCCGCCCTTCGCCAGCGCGATAGCTGATTCGCCGCGGTAGTAATGACCATGCGGACGAATCAGCGAGATGCGCGTTTCCATCACCGGCAGCCCCCAAGCCAGACTGTGCGCCGCGCCTTGTGCCGCACCACGTCCGGCCTGCCTGCGCTCGATGAGTTGCTCGATATCGCCGGAACTGTATTCCCGGGTGCGTCCGTCCGGGCCGGGGCGGGAATCGATGCGGCCACGGCTGACGTAGGCGTAGAGCGTGGCAAGACTCACGCCGAGGCGTGTGGCGGCATCTTGAGCGGAAAGGTAGTCGGTGTGCATGAGCAATATATTGATCTTTCTAATCAAGATTGATCAACGTATTTCGTCATGACAGAGTAGCGCCCGTCGTAGTCGTCAGTGCGTCCCCCATGACCCCATTCGAGTCGACAGACAGTGCGCATGCTGGGCAGATGCAGGCGTTCACTGCGTGTATGCCTGGGTGCCTTTTCACGAAATTCTTAACGCTACGCGCCGACGTGCTTAGTGCGCCGCGACATGGCGGCTCTGGCATATCGCTTACAATTTCCCGTTTCGGAGATCCGCAATGACCCAACTCGATTCCGCTGGCAGCCGATTCCGCGCCGCGCTTGCTGCCGAAAAACCCTTGCAGGTGATTGGTGCTATCAACGCGAATCATGCCTTGCTTGCCAAACGTGCCGGCTATCGCGCCATCTATCTTTCCGGTGGCGGCGTAGCGGCGGGTTCGCTGGGTATGCCGGACTTGGGCATCAACACGCTCGATGATGTGCTGACCGACGTACGCCGCATCACAGACGTATGCGATCTGCCGCTGATGGTGGATATCGATACGGGCTTCGGTCCCAGCGCTTTCAACATCGCGCGCACGGTGAAAAGCCTGATCAAGTTCGGTGCAGCGGCCTGCCATATCGAAGATCAGGTTGGTGCGAAGCGCTGCGGTCATCGTCCGGGCAAGGAGATCGTGCCGGCCGGCGAAATGGCCGATCGTGTGAAGGCCGCGGCGGATGCCAAGACCGACTCCAATTTCTTTCTGATTGCGCGCACCGATGCGATTGCAGTCGAAGGCGTCGATGCCGCCATCGAGCGTGCGCTGGCCTGCGTGGAAGCGGGGGCCGACGGCATCTTTGCTGAAGCTGCCTACGATCTTCCCACTTATCGCCGTTTCGCCGATGCCGTCAAAGTGCCAGTGCTCGCTAACATCACCGAGTTCGGCAGCACGCCGTTGTTCAGTGTGGACGAACTGCGGACCGCTGGCGTGGGTATCGTGCTGTACCCGTTGTCGGCCTTCCGCGCCATGAACAAGGCGGCCGAAACCGTCTATCAAGCCATTCGCCGCGACGGCCACCAGCGCAATGTGATCGACACGATGCAGACGCGCGAAGAGCTGTACGACCGCATCGGCTATCACGACTTCGAGAAGAAGCTCGACGCGTTGTTTGCCAACAAAAAGTGATCACCGTTTCCCGCGGCCGTTACCAGCGGCCGCTGTATCGCACCCTGGAGCACTACCAATGAGCGAGCAATCTGCAACCGCCCCCAAGCCGAAGAAATCCGTTGCCCTTTCGGGCGTGGCGGCGGGCAACACCGCGCTGTGCACGGTCGGCCGTAGCGGCAACGACCTGCACTATCGCGGCTATGACATTCACGACCTGGCCGCAAAGGGCTGCTTTGAAGAAGTAGCGTATCTCTTGGTGCATGGCGTGTTGCCGAACTGGGCCGAGCTGAATGCATACAAGGCCAAGCTCAAGCGTCTACGCGGTCTGCCGGCGCCCGTGAAGAGCGCGCTGGAACTGTTGCCGGCCGCCACGCATCCGATGGACGTGATGCGCACTGGCTGCTCGGTGCTGGGCACTGTGTTGCCTGAAAAGGAAGATCACAACATCACCGGCGCGCGCGACATCGCCGATCGACTGATGGCAAGTTTTGGTTCCATATTGCTGTACTGGTACCACTTCAGCCATAACGGCAAGCGCATCGAGACGGAAACCGAAGACGAAACGATCGCCGCGCACTTCCTGCACCTGCTGCACGGCAAGAAGCCGAGCGAGCTGCATGCGCAGTCGCTGGATCGCTCGCTGGTGCTGTATGCCGAGCACGAGTTCAACGCGTCTACCTTTACTGCGCGCGTGATCGCCGGCACTGGCTCGGACATGTATTCAGCCATCACCGGCGCGATCGGCGCGCTGCGCGGCCCCAAGCACGGTGGCGCGAATGAAGTGGCCATGGACATCATTGCCAGGTACCGTAATGCCGCCGATGCCGAGGCGGACATCCGCGCGCGCGTGGAGCGCAAGGAAATCATCATCGGCTTCGGCCATCCGGTTTACACCGTGTCCGATCCGCGCAACGAAATCATCAAGGAAATTTCGCGCAAGCTTTGCACGGACGGCGGCAACCCCACTTTGTTCGAGGTGTCCGAGCGGATCGAGAAGCTGATGTGGGAGCTCAAGAAGATGTTCCCGAACCTCGATTGGTACTCGGCCAGCGCCTATCACATGATGGGCGTACCTACGGCGATGTTCACCCCGTTGTTTGTGATCTCGCGCACCTCCGGCTGGAGTGCACACGTGATCGAGCAGCGCGAGGATGGGAAGATCATTCGTCCCAGCGCGAATTACATCGGTCCGGAAGATCGCAGCTATACGCCGATTGAGAAACGCTGATCGTTTCTGGTGGCGTCGGGAAGAAAAAAGGGGCCTCGCGCCCCTTTTTTTATGCCGCCTGCACCAAGCCCCCGCGAAAGCCCCTTTTTAAGGCACGAAAATGTTTCATCGACGATACACCCGTCACTATTTTGTGCATATGCGGTAACGCGCTGTTTCTGCAGTGCGTATCGGGGTGAAGCGTACCCATGCACGAGCAACGGTGTGTGCACTGTTGCATCCATGTAGCACTTTTCTGATGGATTTGTGTTCGCATGGTCACGATGCGGTTAGCGCAATGTATTGATTTCTATCACGGAAGCGAATGCCGCTGCGGTTATCTGCGTGTGGCATGCGGTTTGCCATATCTAAATCGCTGTCACAGCAAAAAGCAGGGGGTAATCGCATCCATTCCGGGAGGAATATTTATGCGCAAGACTCTTCTTTTCACGGCATTGACGCTTGGCTTGGGACTTGCACTCCCGGCTATGGCTCAGGACAACTCCAGTAACCAGAAAGACAACACCATCAGTGGCAACAACACGAGTTCGAGTAGCAGCACGGATTCCAGCACTCATACCAAGAGTGTTGCCGTATCCATCACCCCGAGCGGTAACGATCGCAACAACAGTGGCGACGTCAATAGCGATGGCATGGGGACTTCGGCGGCCAACAATGGTGGTACCGCCGTGTCTTCGGTCAACGATGCGTTCAACACCAGTACGGCGGTCGCCAACACCACGTTAGACGGCTCCGTGTCGAATGTTTCGATATCGAGCGTCGGCAACGTTGCCACCAATAATGGCAACGCCAACGGTGGCAAGGGTGGCCGAGGCGGTGACGGTGGATCGGGTGGCGATGCTCATGCTCGCGGTGGCAGTGCAGGTGGATCGAGCGCGAGCAGTGGCAACGCAGGTTCGCTCACCTTCGCAGCAGGAGCTGGCGCGAAGGCCTCAGGTGGCGGTGCTTGGGCCACCACAGGCAACGACGATGGTGTGTCGACTGCGGCAGGTGGAGCCGGTGGAACCGCTACCGGTGGCAGCAACACGGCAGGTGCGGCAACGTCGACATCGGGTTCAGCCAGTTCGATGGGCGGTACCAGCGGCAGCGTCGCCAATGCAGGTGGCAATGGCGCGGCAGGCGGCAGTGGCGGTAACGGCGGTAATGGTGGTAGCACCGACGCAAATGCTGGCACTTTCGACATGGCCAACGCGATGACCAGTACCGCAGCAGCAGCGGCCGGCATTACGACGATTGCGCAGAACAGCGGTGCAGCAGCGCTGATTCAGCAAGGCGTGACAGTCCAAGCCAATCTGAACGTGGGCGGTCATTGATAGTCGACTGACCGACATGGCGGAGCACGCATCGCTCCGCCATGTCGTTTTAGGCAGTCGCATGCGATGCGCCAACACGATCGGAGTAGTGCCATGGCTCATTCAAGACCCGCAATAGGGCTGGCGCTGTTGTGCATGACGGGAGCGGTATGTGCGGCAGATTCGCCGGGAAGTATGGCGAGCGCCCAGAACGGAAGCGGACAGCCTGCAACGAAACCGGCAACACAACCGGCAACAGTGGACGGCTTCGGTCAGCCGGTAAGCACTAGTGCATTGCAACGCTATAGCGGCAGCGGTCTGGTGCAAAACAATCAGACCATCACTGGTACGGTGACCGGCGACACGGCCTCGAACGTCACCACCGGTAGCAATGCGATCACCGGCAATGCATTTCAAGGTGCCACGGGCATGCCGTCAGTGGTGCAGAACACCGGCAACAACGTGCTGATTCAGACCGGTGTGATCGTCAACGTGCAGTTGAAACCATGAAATTCACGCTGCCAGTGTTGGCGGTGCTGTCCGTGCTCGCTTGGGCGCAGGCATCGCGTGCCGCCACGATGGCGTTGAACGACAACGCGGGTCAGACCTATGCGTTGCATATCTCCACGCTGAAAGAGGTGAAGTACCGCAACACCATTCACCAGAAGTATGACTTCAGCTGCGGCTCGGCCGCGGTGGCGACGTTGCTGACGTACCAATACAACTATCCGGTCAACGAGCAACTTGTGTTCGAGCAGATGTACACGCATGGCGATCGAGCCAAGATCAACAAGGAAGGTTTCTCGCTGCTGGATATCAAGCTTTATCTGCAAAGCATTGGCTTCGATGCTGATGGTTTTCATGCCAGCCTCGAACAATTGCAGCAGGCGAACCTGCCCGCGATTGTGCTGATCGAAGACCGCGGCTATCACCACTTTGTGGTGATCAAGGGTGTGCGTTATGGACGTGTGTTGCTAGGCGACCCTGCACGCGGTACGCGTGCGATTCCCTTGGGGCGCTTCAGCCAGCTGTGGCGAAACGGACTGGTGTTCGTGATCCACAACCGGCGCGAACTGGCGCATTTCAATACTGACAGCGACTGGCGCAACGCGCCGATCGCGCCACTGGGCGTGGGCATCGACCGGCGCGGCCTGGATACGATCACCATGCACAAGTATGGACCTGGCGACATATGAGGTGACCTATGAACCGTTTCGGTCTCCCTTTGTGCGGCATCGGATTGCTTGGCTTTGCTTGCTGCGCCGGCATGGCGCATGCGCAGGATCGCGCACCGATTCCGAACTCGATTGCAGGCTTTGGCGTGCCGGTTTCCATGGAGCGGCTTGATGCTGTGCGTGGTGGCTTCGATCTTGGCGACGGCCTGCAGGCGTCGCTGGGCATCCAGCGTGCGGTGTACGTCGACGGCAATCTGGTGACTTACATCAATGTGACGATTCCCGATATCGCGCACATCACCACGCAGCAAGCGGTATCGCTGGCTGAGGCGCTCGGCACTGTGGATGTGCAGGTCGGGACGGGCAATACGTTCGATCCATCATCGTCGGTGCAAACCAACAGCGTAGCGGCGGTGACACAGGCTGTGGTGAACAGCACCGTGAGCCATGCTGTTTCCGCGGCTGCTCCGTCCTCGCAAACATCGCCGGCGTCGCAGACGAATGCGGCAACGGTCGTACAGAACACGCTAAGCAGTCCGCTCGTGACCAGCACTGTGATTCCAGCATCCGCCGCAGCGCAGGCCAATGCGGCGACGGTGATTCAGAACACGGTCGACAACCAGGTCATTCGCAGTCTCACTACGCTGAGCATATCCATCAACGCACTCAACGCTCTCCGCAACCAGGGTCTGCAGCAAAGTCTGCAAACCGCGCAGCAGTTGCAGGCGTTGTCACATTGACATGGACACGTGTCGGTATCGCTAAAGGGGAGAACAGCATGAACAGGAAGGATCACCATGCGAAGCGCCTGTCGAAGCCGTGGCTTTACGCTGTCGGCTGCACCGGACTCATGGCCATCTGCGGGGTGGTTACGGCTCAGGATGCGTCGAACACGGACGACACGTCATCACCTGCCATCCGACAGCGGCTGGCAGAGCAGGGCGCGCGTATCGAAGTCATGCGAGGCCAGATCGAAGCCCTGCAGCGCCAGCTCGCGCAACAGGAAGCCGATTACCAGGCGTTGCGCCATGCCGTGGGCATGGATGTGCTGGCCCGCCAGCGCGGCGGCAATATTGCCGCAGGTGGAGCGGGTGCCGCGGCGTTGCCCATGCCTTCGTCAGATACCTACACCGACGTGCAGGCAGCCCAACAAGGGCCGTCCTCACCGGTAGGACAGGCTCCTGCGGAGAGTTCGCGTCCACCTGAAGTGGCACCGATCTTCCAGCAACCGGGTGTGCTGACGCCGAAAGGCAAGATTGTGATCGAACCGACATATCAGTTCGGGTATTCCACTGCTGATCGTGTTTCGTTGATCGGCTACACCATCATCCCCGCGATCCTGATCGGCTTGATCGACGTGCGCCAGGTGCGTAGCACGACGCAGACGGTGATCCTTACAGGACGCTACGGCCTCACCAACCGCATGGAGCTGGAAGTGCGTGTGCCTTATGTCGACACACACACCGATACCGTGAGTCGCGAAGTGCTTACCGGCTCGGCGGAAGACAATGTGTTCGGTTCCAGCGGCAAAGGTCTGGGCGATATCGAGGCAACGCTGCGCTACCAGATCAACAACGGTGGCGCCGACAGCGCGTATTACATCGGCTGGCTTCGCTTCAAATCACGCACAGGCAAAGATCCATTCGAGGTGGTGACCGATTGCGTGACGCGCTGCGTGCAGAATCTCACCGGTACTGGCCTGCCGATCCGGCAACCGACGGGTACCGGTTTCTATACCGTGCAGCCGGGTGTGACGTGGTTGTTCCCATCCGACCCGGTGGTGTTCTTCGGCAACCTCAGTTACCTCTACAACGTTGAGCGCCACAACGTCTACGAAAACATTCTGCTAGGTGGCAGGCAGTTTCTCGGCAATGTGAAGATGGGTAATGAAGCCGATATCAGCATTGGCATGGGCATGGCCTTGAACGACAAGGCGTCACTCAGCATCGGCTACGATCAGACCTTTGTCGGTGCGACGCGTGAATCCGGCATCAAGGTACCGGGTTCGACCAAGGTATGGCTGGGTTCGCTGCTGATTGGCGGCTCGTATCGCTTCAACGAAAAGCGTACGGTGAACTTCACCCTGGGCGTTGGCGTTACGCGTGATACGCCAGATGCGACGGTGATCATACGCGTGCCGATGATGTTCTGATCAACGCCATCTTGCCGAGCATGCTCAAAAAAATGCCGCGCTTTGCGCGGCATTGGTACGTTTAAAAACCTTCCGCCTGCATCGCCGCCTTCACTCCCGCATCCGCGTGCATGCGCGCACTGAACGCTTCGAGATGATCGAAGCCGCCAAGGTTCACCTGCTTGCCCTTGGCCCAACGCAGCGTCACGAACAGATAGGCATCGGCTACGGAGCGGTGACCGGTAAGCCATTCGCGATCGGCCAGCTGCGTATTCAGGCGCTCGAAGAGTCCGCGCAAGCGCTGTCGAGCCATGTCCTGCAAAGTTGCATGCTGTGATTCATCCGTAATGAAGCGCTGCGGACCGAACAGCGGCTTGAACGCGGGATGCACATCGGAATTGAGGAAGCACAACCAGCGATTCACTTCTGCGCGCTCGCGTGGCGTACCGTTGCCGTCGAGCTTCGCTTCTGGAAAGCAGTCCATCAAATAGTTGAGGATCGCAACGTTTTCGGTGAGCACCCAGTCATCTTCAACGACGAGCGCGGGCACCTGTCCAAAAGGGTTGATTTGCAGATATTCCGGAGAGCGCAATGCTTCGCGCGCCACCAGGTGCGCTTGGTACGGCTTGCCGATCCATTCGAGCACGATGTGATCGGCCATTGAGCAAGCGCCGGGCAGGTAATACAGCTTCATGACAACTCCATGCTGACGAGATAGCCCGACAGTGTCGCGCGCTGTGCTTCAGGCCTCAAGCCTTCGCCGTCGATGAAGCAGATAGCCACACGCACACACGATCAGCGCCAAGCCGATCTCCAACACGTGCTTCATCCAGCCGTGCGCGTCGAACCACGCACGCCATAGCGCTTCATGGCTGATCATGCGGCCTGCGGTCCACGCGATGGCCGCAGCACCGGCATAGATGATGACGGGATAGCGCTCGATCAGCTTGAGGATCAGCGTGGAGCCCCACACCACCAGCGGAATGCTGATCAAGAGGCCGATCACGACCAGACCCATATGTCCTTTCGCGGCACCGGCGATCGCCAGCACATTGTCCAGTCCCATCAGCACGTCGGCTACGACGATGGTTCGTAGGGCGATCCAGAAGCTGGCCGCGGGAGCGGCGTTCTCATGATTGTCGCCGTCAGGTTTGAGCAGCTTCCAGGCGATCGGTAGCAAGAGCAGGCCACCCACCAGCATCAGGCCCGGGAGTTGCAGCAGGTACACCACGATCACGGTGAGCAGTATGCGTACGACGATGGCGCCGAACGTGCCCCAGATCACCGCGCGTCGCTGCAACGGCGGCGCTAGATTGCGCGCGGCAAGAGCAATGACGATCGCGTTATCGCCCGCCAGCACCAGGTCCAGCAGGACGATGGTGAGCAAGTCTGAAAGCAGATGGGGGAGCATCATGCGGTTCCTGGGCGCGCGGGACTCAAACGGCGACGACAGGACGCGCGCTTGAGTCCTGTCATCACCGCAAAAGTCTCGTTCTAGGCCTGGCCACCGCGGCGCCCGGAGCGATGCTTCGCTCGTGATGACGATCGCCACGCGGATGCGGAAAGCCCGCACCCGGAACTACTCCCCTTTGGGTGGTGGTATCGATTGTCAGTGGGGCAGTAGGCAGGGTCAAGCGTGAGGCGAGTGCAGCATGTCTGGTTTCCCGTTCCCCGGTACAATTTCCGTTTTCCCTTACCGCGAGACCCCCCCATGAGCGCGCACGACATCCGTTCTGCCAAGCGTCCCGATCCCGATCAGCCGATGGTCGACATTGCCAACTATGTCGCCGACTACAGGATCGATTCGACCGAAGCGTACGACACCGCGCGCTACATGCTGCTGGATTCGCTGGCCACGGCGATGATGGCGATGAAGTTTCCCGAATGCGTGAAGCATCTGGGCCCCGTTGTACCCGGCGCCACATTGCCAGGCGGTGCGCGCGTGCCGGGCACCAGCCATGAACTGGATCCGGTGCAGGCCGCATTCGCGATCGGCACGCAGATCCGCTGGCTGGATTTCAACGACACGTGGCTGGCGGCCGAATGGGGCCATCCGTCCGACAACCTTGGCGCGATTCTGGCGGTGGCCGATTACCTCAGCCGCAAGGCCGAGCGCGAAGGCGGCAAGGCGCTCAGCGTGCGCGACGTGCTCAGCTATGCCATCAAGGCGCACGAGATCCAGGGCTGCTATGCGCTGCTCAACAGCTTCAATCGCGTTGGCCAGGACCATGTGATTCTGGTGCGTCTGGCTTCCACAGCAGTGGCCACCGCCATGCTGGGCGGCACCAAGGAGCAGATCATCACCGCCGTGTCGCACAGTTGGATCGACAACGGCGCGCTGCGCACCTACCGCCATGCTCCGAATACCGGGCCGCGCAAGAGCTGGGCAGCCGGCGACGCTTGCCGTCGCGCAGTCACACACGCCATCAACGCGGTGTATCGCGGCGTGGTCGATTACCCCTCTGCGCTCAGCGCCAAGACTTGGGGCTATTACGACGTGGCGTTCAAGGGCAAGGCGTTCGAATTCGAGCGCCCGTTCGGTAGCTACGTGATGGAAAACGTGCTGTTCAAGATCAGCTTCCCGGCCGAGTTCCACGCGCAGACGGCCGTGGAGTGCGCCATGAAGTTGCACGCGCAGGTCGCCGGCAAGCTGGACCAGATCGAGAAGGTGGTGATCGAAACCCAGGAAGCCGGCTGCCGCATCATCGACAAGACCGGTCCGCTGGCCAACTACGCCGACCGCGACCATTGCATCCAGTACATGGTGGCGGTGCCGCTGATCTTCGGCCGCCTTACCGCCGACGATTACAACGATGACGTCGCAGCCGATCCGCGCATCGACACGCTGCGCGAGAAGATGGTGGTCACCGAGAATCCGCAATTCACCAAGGACTACTTCGATCCTGAGAAGCGCTACATCGGCAACGCCGTGCAGGTGTTTTTCAAGGACGGCAGCAGCACGGAGAAGGTGTCCATCGACTTCCCGATCGGCCACCGCAAGCGCCGCGCCGAGGGCATTCCGGTGTTGCTGAAGAAGTTCGAGGCGGCCATGCGCAGCTACCTGCCTTCCCACAAGGTGAAGGCCATCCTGGAGGCTTCGGCGGATCCGGCCAAGCTGGATGCCATGCCTATTCAGAGCTTCCTCGGTCTCTTCACGCTGTGACGACGTCGTGAGCAGAAAATCTTAAGTAGTGGGGCAGGGCTCCGGTTTGGTGTGGGTACCGAACCGAGCCCGGCTTAATACGTGGGGTAAGCAAGTCGGGGCCGGCCGCCTGTCAGCGGTCATTTTGCAAATCGTTTAGAAGTTGTTAAAATGCGCGCGCGCCGGGTATTGGTCATCGCAGGAAATTCGTTTGCCGCAGTTGAGTTTGCGTGACGAAAGCGATTTTTTTGTCTTGGCGGGATGAATGCCCTACTCATTAAGAGAAAGAGGAGACACCTGATGAAACGTAAGGGCCTGTATTTTCTGATCGCTCTTGCCCTGGGCGGCGTAGGTGCCGTTCATGCGCAGGACAACGCGGCTGCTGCGAGCAGCAGCACGAGCAGCACTGCACCAGCTTGGCCGAATGGTTTTGATGATCGCTGGTATGTCGCACCGACGGTGGGCGGCTACTACAACGACACCGATCGCAACACGCGTAGCCGCCAGATTTACTACGGTTTGTCGGTGGGTAAGTTCGTCAGCTCGAACGTGTCGGTGGAACTGTTCGTTGATCGCACCAAGCGTCGCGCAGATACGCGCGTGTTCGGTCAAGGCAACACCTGGTCGAGCAACAACTACGGTGTGTCGGCGCGCTACTTCTTCGGTGATGCGAACTCCTGGCGTCCGTACCTGCTGGGCGGTGTGATGGGCAGCTACCACCACAACCCGCTCAGCCGCGACTGGGCACCGGCCGCTGAAGGTGGCGTGGGTGTATCGAAGGCGATCACCGACAGCGCCGACTTCCGTGTGGAAGCGGGCTACCGCTATGACTGGGACGACAAGACCCAGCCGGCAAAGAACGGTTACGGCGATTGGTTCCTGGGCTTCAGCATCGTGGCGAAGATCGGTGCAGTGCCGGCCCCGGCCGCCGCGGCTGCGCCGCCCCCGCCGCCGCAGCCGGATTGCTCCAAGCAGTTCCGCAATGGCGTGAACCTGTGCGACAACAAGTGCCCGGACCTGCCGGAAGGCACGATCGTGGGTCCGGATGGCTGCCCGCAGAAGGTGGTGATCGACCTTAAGGGCGTGAACTTCAAGTTCGACCGTCCGAAGAAGGGCGAGACCAACATCGAGCCGGCCCTGGCCGTGCCGAGCAGCGATTCGCTGGCGATCCTGGATCAGGCAGTGGACACGCTGAAGCGCTACCCGCAGGTGAAGGTGGCTGTGGCGGGTTACACGGACAGCGTGGGCAAGCCGGCCTACAACCAGGGTCTGTCGGAGCGTCGTGCGAAGATCGTGTACGACTACCTGACCGCACATGGCATCGATCCGAGCCGTCTGGAAGGCCCGATCGGTCATGGCGAAGAAAGCCCGATCGACAGCAACAAGACGGCCGAAGGTCGCGCACGCAACCGTCGTACGGAACTGCAGGTCCAGCAGTAATTCGTACGGCAAGTTGTCATGGAAAAGCCCGGCCTTTGCCGGGCTTTTCTTACATAGGGGGCGGAAAAGTAAAGAACTGTATTCGTACGGCAATCAACGTGCGCTATTTAGCTGAACAAAGCCTCACCGCTGCTGGAAGCACCGTGAAAGACCGGCGTACGAATCCCTTAACGGTTTTGCTACACTCTGCCGCGCTTGCTGTTAGGGACACCAAGCTCAATAGGTGGCGAATAAGTCCCCCGCATACCTAAAAGTTCTGCCGCGCGATTTCCGTCTGGGGTGGAATGGACGCGAACACCAATAATCGAGGAGACACCTGATGAAACGTAAGGGCCTGTATTTTCTGATCGCTCTTGCCCTGGGCGGCGTAGGTGCCGTTCACGCGCAGGACACCACGGCTGCGAGCAGCGGCACGAGCAGCACCGCGCCGGCATGGCCGAATGGTTTTGATGACCGCTGGTACGTCGCACCGACGGTTGGCGGTTACTACAACGACACCGATCGCAACACGCGCAGCCGCCAGATCTATTACGGCTTGTCGGTGGGTAAATTCGTGGCCCCGAACGTGTCGGTGGAACTGTTCGTCGACCGCACCAAGCGTCGTGCGGACACGGCGGTGTTCGGTCAAGGCAACACCTGGTCGAGCAACAACTACGGTGTGTCGGCCCGTTACTTCTTT
>NZ_BSOB01000037.1:0-22162 GCF_030160295.1 Dyella acidisoli | reverse complement strand
AACGGTTACGGCGATTGGTTCCTGGGCTTCAGCATCGTGGCGAAGATCGGTGCAGTGCCGGCCCCGGCCGCCGCGGCTGCGCCGCCCCCGCCGCCGCAGCCGGACTGCTCCAAGCAGTTCCGCAATGGCGTGAACCTGTGCGACAACAAGTGCCCGGACCTGCCGGAAGGCACGATCGTGGGTCCGGATGGCTGCCCGCAGAAGGTGGTGATCGACCTTAAGGGCGTGAACTTCAAGTTCGACCGTCCGAAGAAGGGCGAGACCAACATCGAGCCGGCCCTGGCCGTGCCGAGCAGCGATTCGCTGGCGATCCTGGATCAGGCAGTGGACACGCTGAAGCGCTACCCGCAGGTGAAGGTGGCAGTGGCGGGTTACACGGACAGCGTGGGCAAGCCGGCGTACAACCAGGATCTGTCGGAGCGTCGCGCGAAGATCGTGTACGACTACCTGACCGCGCACGGCATCGACGCGAGCCGTCTGGAAGGCCCGATCGGTCATGGTCAGGACAGCCCGATCGACAGCAACAAGACGGCCGAAGGTCGCGCACGCAACCGTCGTACGGAACTGCAGGTTCAGCAGTAATCGAACCGCGTTATGCAGTCACAGAGAAGCCCGGCACATGCCGGGCTTTTCTTTTTTATTGCCCGGCGTGATGTTTTCAGCTCTCGCCGCGTTTGGGGTTAATGTCTAACATCATGACCACTTCCCGCACACGTCCCTACACGGCAACGTCCGCAGCCCCGCGCTACGGCCTGGCTCGCGTGCTTAGCAAACTTGGTGTGTGTTCCCGCAGCCAGGCAGAAAAAGCGGTGCGCGAGGGCAGGGTGAGTGTGGATGGGTGCATCGTGCACGATCCGGAACGTGCGACCGATCCTGAGCGTCAAAGGATCTGTCTTGATGGCGAAGCCGTTACCGCTGCCAAGCGGATCTACATTGCCGTCAATAAACCGCGTGGCATTGTGGTGAGCGCCGCCGATGAACGCGGTCGCGACACGGTGTACGAACTGCTGGCTGATTCCAATCTGCCATGGCTGGGGCCAGTCGGCAGGCTCGACAAAGCAAGCGAAGGTCTATTGCTGCTCAGCAACGACAGCGCATGGGCGGCGCGGCTTACCGATCCGCGTCATCACGTGGATAAGACCTATCACGTGCAGATCGACACCATTCCCGATCAAGCCGCGCTCGATCGCTTGATTCATGGCATCACGGACAAGGGCGAACAGCTCGCCGCCAAGCAGGTGTCGTTGCTGCGCACGGGCGAAAAGAATGCGTGGCTGGAAATCGCGCTCGACGAAGGACGCAACCGACATATTCGCCGTTTGTTGGAAGCACAGAGCATCAGTGTATTGCGCCTGATCCGCGTAGCCATTGGCAGCCTTGCGCTAGGTGATCTTGCCAAAGGCTGTTGGCGTCACCTTACTGTCGAAGAAGTGATGCGTCTCGGCGGCACGACAAGCGACGCTTCCAGGACGACTAAAGCTGAGCGTGCTCCCGTACCGCCTGCAGCGTCCGCGCGATCGCAGCGTGTTGGCGCGCGGGGTCCAACACGGCGTAGATAGTGTTGCTGCACGCGACGTCAGGTTTGCGTAGCGCTAGCACGTCGCCCTGTGCTTCATGATCGACGATGCAGGAAGCAGGCACGATGGACACGCCGCGTCCCGCTGCCACCCAGTCCAGCACTTCTTCCAGCTCTTCGAAGTGCGCAACGGCGTTGAGGCTGGTTATGTTCATACCCACCATTTGTGTGAACCAGGTGGCGAACACATAGTCGCTTTCGTCGTACGTCACATAATCAGCGCGACGCAACGATTCGAAATCCAGCGAAGGCATTGGTTGCGCGCGTGTTGATCCTATCAGCACGATTTCTTCCGCACCCACCGGGATATGGCTGAGCCGCTCGTGCGCATCCATGCGATGCACGAAACCGATATCCGCGGCGCCTGATTCCACATGGCGAACCACGTCATCCGCGGTGGGGTAGCGCATGCGTATGGGAATATCGGCCAGCGGTCCGTTACGAAATAGTGGCAGCAACTGATAGCGCCCGAATCCGCTGACAGCAGAGATGCGTAATGGCGATTCGGAAACAACCGTATCGCGAAGCTCTTCGTGCAGTTTTTCCCAGTCACGCCCCATGTCGCGGCAAAACGTCAGTAGGCGTTCACCCGCAGCGTTAGGTGTCAGACGACCTCCGCCGCGATGAAATACCGGCATACCCAGCGCTTCTTCCAGCTTGCGTAGCTGATAACTCACCGCCTGTTCTGTGCGATGCAGGATACCCGCCGCAGCGCGCAGGCTGCCGGCTTCGCAAACCACGCGAAAGGTATGGAGGTAACGCATTTCCACGTTCATGGCTGCGCTCGCAAAGGCTAGGCTACAAAAAAATTTACGGGTTCGGCCAAAAAGATTCGCATGGTTCTGCGAGCAGGGGCAAGCCTAGTATGGGTCGCTTCGATGATCCCATCCACGAGGAATGCCATGGTGTACCGCTCACTTGCCGCCGCGCTGATGCTAATGCTGGCCATGCCATTGCAGGCCCAGCAGGGGCCTGCTGCGCATTTCTTCGTCTACCAGGTAAACCCCGGTGCACAAGCCAAGTTCGAGGAAGGTTATCGCCATCATCTCGGCTGGCATCGCAGCCATCACGACCCATTGGCCTGGTACGGTTGGACCGTCTCGGACGGCAAGCGCGATGGCTACTTTATCGACGCGAGTGTCGGCGAACCCTTTGCGGCATTTGATCATCGCGTCGACGTAGAACAGGATGGGGCAGATTTCAGGGCGAGCGTTACGCCTTATGTGACGCCGCAAGCGCAGCTCGCTTATGAGCTTTTGCCCGATGTCAGTTTTGGCACGCCACTGGAAAACCATAAGCCGAGCGATACGGTGCAAGTGACCTATTTCGACGTGCGCCCTGGCATGGAGATGCGTTTTGAACATGCGCTGCGGGCAGCACGGCGTGTGCTTGCCTCAACGCCCGGCGCTCCACCCCACACGTGGTATCGCCTGGTAACCGGCGGAGACAAGCCGCAATACATGTTGATGGTGGCGCGCGCGAATTGGGCGAGTTATGAGGGATTTCGTCAGGACATCGCGGAGCTGTTGGCGAATGATCAGAATGCCTTGCGTGACTTCACGGATGCGGTGCGTTCGAGCGATACCGAGAGTTGGGAATACCATCCGGACCTGAGCAACTTGCCATAAGCCCAGCATCCCTCGATGCCGTCATTCCCGCGAAAGCGGGAATCCATGTTGCTCTGATGCAAGAGCAAAGATGGATTCCCGCTTTCGCGGGAATGACGGCCATGATGGCTAAACGCTAGAAAGCGATCCCACCATCAACTAATCACACCGAGCGAACGCCCCACCTTGGTAAACGCCGCAATCGCCCGATCCAGATGTTCACGCGTATGCGCCGCACTCATCTGCGTGCGGATACGCGCCTGACCTTGTGGCACTACCGGGTAGAAGAAACCGGTGACGTAGATGCCTTCATCAAGCAGCGATGCAGCCATCGCCTGTGCCTTCTTGGCGTCGTACACCATCACCGGTACGATCGGATGCACGCCAGGCTTGATGTCGAAACCGGCCTTGGTCATCTGCTCGCGGAAGTAGCGCGTGTTTTCCTGCACGCGTTCGCGCAGCTCGCCGGCCGAGCCGAGCATGTCGAATACCTTGATCGCTGCAGCAACCACGTGCGGCGGCAGCGAGTTGGAGAACAGGTAAGGACGCGAGCGCTGACGCAGCATCTCGATAATCTCGTGGTGGCCGGTGGTGAAGCCACCCAACGCGCCGCCGAGCGCCTTGCCCAGCGTGCCTGTGAAGATGTCGATCTTGTCCATCACGCCATGCACTTCCGCAGAGCCGCGGCCATGGGGCCCGAGGAAGCCAGTGCAATGGCATTCGTCGATATGCACCAGCGCGTTGTACTTGGCGGCCAGCGCAGTGATCTTGTCCAGCGGCGCGATGAACCCGTCCATCGAGAACGCACCGTCGCTGGTGATCAGCTTGGTACGCGCACCAGCTGCATCGGCGGCCTGCAACTGCTTTTCCAGATCGGCCATGTCAGAGTTGGCGTAGCGGAAGCGCTTGGCCTTGCACAGGCGGATGCCGTCGATGATGGAGGCATGATTGAGCGCATCGGAAATGACGGCGTCTTCTTCGCCGAGCAACGGCTCGTACAAACCACCGTTCGCATCGAAGCAGGCGGCGTAGAGAATCGTGTCCTCTGTACCGAAGAAATCGGCGATCTTCTTCTCCAACTGCTTGTGCAGATCCTGGGTGCCGCAGATGAAGCGCACCGAGGCCATGCCGAAACCGTGTGTATCCAGCGCTTCCTTGGCGGCCTTGATCACTTCGGGGTGATCAGCCAGGCCCAGGTAGTTGTTGGCGCAGAAGTTCAGCACCTTGCGGCCACCTTCCAGCTCGATCTCGGCTGACTGGGGCGATGTAATGATGCGCTCGGCCTTAAACAGGCCCTGGTCGCGGATGGATGAGAGTTCTTGGGCGTAACGCGCTTGGCCGGAATAGCTCATGGGACCGATGCCGAAGTGGGGGAAGGGGCCATTTTCGACTTTTCGGGCCTTTGGGGAAACCCGCGGTGCAGCAGTCACCAGGGCTGCGTGAATGGGGCTCGCCTCACTCGTCAGCTATGCGAGCTGAGTCATTGCCCCATATTTCCAGCGTCGAGAACCTTGGTGTGCTCGCCGAGTTCGGTATGGGCGATCACACGATTGCGGCCGATGTGCTTGGCCCTGTACAGCGCCGCATCTGCGTCTCGGCACAGGCGCTGTAGGTCATGACCGGACGTCTGGGTGGAAGCCAGGCCAATGCTGGCGGAGAACATTATCACGCGCCCTTCGATATTGATTGGCGTGGACTCAATAGCCGTGCGAATGCGGTCGGCGATAGCCGCTCCCTGCCCGGGTGAGCACTCAAACAGCAGGATGCCGAACTCCTCGCCGCCAAGGCGGCCGAATAAATCGTTTGTACGCAACAGCTGCTTGGAGATGGCGACCGTGTGCTTCAAGACGGCATCGCCGATGGCGTGACCATGGGTATCGTTGATTTGCTTGAAATAGTCCAGATCGATGAATACCAGGCAGGCAGAGCCTTGCTTGCGCTCCAGCAGGTGCAGAGCACGCCGTGCTTCACTGATGAAGTGCTGGTGATTGAAGATGCCGGTAAGGCCATCGAGACGGGCCTGTTGCTTGAAATGGAGCTGCGAGCGCTTGAGGCGAAACAGCCAATAGATGACGGATGCCAAAACTACCAACAGCAGGACAATATAGAGTCGGCCGGTCTCGATCGTCTTGGCCGCAAGCGCCTGCTGCAATCGAAGCATGCTGTTTTGCTTGCTCAGCTTTTCCGTTTCGAGCTTTTGGGCAAGCATGTGCTGCTGGGCTACATCATAAGCCAGCGTCCTGGCGCTGACATCGTTGAGATAACCGATGTTCTGGGCGACGTAGCGTTCGTAATAGCTCAGTGCGGCTGTCACGTTGCCATGCTTTTTTTCAACGTGATAGAGCACTTCGTAGGCGTCTCTCAACGCTTCGTTGACATCATCCGGAGAAGCGGTAGCCAGGACGTCGAGCGCTGCCTCGCGTGCTTGGTCGTCCTCGCCCAGTTTCCAATACCCCTGAGCGAGCTTCAGTCGAAGATACAGCGTGTTGTAGTAATTGGGGTTCGAGCGAATGCCAGGAGCAATATGCTGAAGCAACGCTACGGCCTTGTCCGGACGCTCCTCATCCAAGTAAAGGCTGCCCTTTATAAGCCACAGCGAATCAGTAATGACCGGCTCGCCTGCGTTCTGGCAGATCTCGATTCCTTGTTGAAGCTCCGGCGTCGTGGAGGTTAGCTGGTGACTCTCGTGGAACACGTGTAGAAGCATGGCTTGCGGTTTACATGATGTTTCCCCCGCAG
Organism: Dyella acidisoli; assembly: GCF_030160295.1. Taxonomy (GTDB): domain Bacteria; phylum Pseudomonadota; class Gammaproteobacteria; order Xanthomonadales; family Rhodanobacteraceae; genus Dyella_B; species Dyella_B acidisoli. The sequence continues at coordinate 16,240 of NZ_BSOB01000037.1, read as the reverse complement.
GAAGCATCTGCATCATGTCGCGCGCATAGTTAGCCGCCAGATCGTACTGTCCTGCAGATTTGAGCAACTGTGAGAGGTAGAACAAGACCTGGAAGCGCGTCAGCTGGTCTTGCATTTTCGGCAGATCGGCCACCAGCCGATTAGCGAGCTCAAACGCCTCCGTATAGCGTTTACTGCTACCCATGTCGTTCATGAGAACGGCAGAGGCTTTGGTCATCAAGATCGAATCGCCGGAATGATCGATGATATCCCGCAGCATGGTCTCCGCATTGGCGTAATCACCCTCAAAGGAGGCCTGGTACGCGTCCAGGTAGCGCAACTGCCAGCGTTCGTGCGCGGACATGCGGGGAATTTGCTGATGCAGTACTTCCAGGAGGCGTTGAAATTGAGGGTGATTGGACGTACGCAGGCTTTCAGTCTGGACAAGTAGCGTCGCGATGGGGGGCTGTGGTGTAACGGCGCGCAGTGTCTGCATGAAAGTGCAAAAAGCCATGGCCATAAAAATGGGCCATGGCCTGAAGCGGGGCTTCCACCTCGACATGCGGACTATCGATCGCGTTGTGGTTGGTCTTCTTTATCGGGGTGGGGTGGATGAGCGGGAGCGTGTTCGTCGTGGTCATGATCCGGCTCTTCCTCATGTGAGGGGCCGTTCATATCCATCACTCTCATGGGCTTGTTACCTAGTTCGGCAAACAACGAGGAGCGATCTCCAGACATTACCGCCGTTTTCAAAGCAGCCGTGGCATCCGTCAGTTCCAAGGTTTCCACCAGTTCCTCGGCCGGAGCGCGACGCAGTGTGGCGTTCTTACCAATGGTTTCCAGCCATTCAATCGTATCTGCCATGTGCTTCCCCTTTCCTCGTAAGGTTGACTGCTTTGAGCGTTGATGGAGCGTTTGTTACCTCATGCGAAGCCGATGGCTTTATCCAGCTCAGCCAGCCGTTCGCGCATGGGAAGGTTCGGCCTCAGCGGTGTGGCCGGAGTCAGTACCACAGTCTCCTGAGGAGCCAGCGTGGTATCGGGTAAATCGCGCAATTTGATGCGCCGGAACTTGGACTGTTCGATCGGCAGTGTCGCGCCATGGTAGATGATCACCTCGTGATTGAGCGGGTAATCCTGGCTGAGTCTATCCACCAGCACCTGTCGATAGGCCGGTCCGGTTTCGAGCCGCGCCAGCGACCAGTCACCGACCACCGAGGCCTGCCATAGCACCACGTAGCCGGCGGGGTTAATGCGATGCTCGTAGAACAGCAACTGGCTTGCTTCGAAATGCTGACAGCCGAAACGGCCGGGATCGATGCCTAAGTCGGCATAGAGGCAATCCTCGGCGGAAATGCCCGGCTCCATATACGCCTGAAAGCCTTCTGCACGGGCGACCTCGATGGCCTTGTGCGGCGACCAGGCAAAAATACCGGGATGACCGTAGAACACGACACAGACATGCTTATCCGCGCGTACCTCGGTCATGATCAGGTCTACCCATTCCTGATAGGTTTTCATCCGTGATTTGCCTTCCGCGTAATAGGGCTGAAGGCTGCGTACATCCGGGTGCATGCGTTGCAGCCACATTTCCACGATGTGGTCGGAAAGTGCCGCGAATACTACGTCCGCTTGCTCGATACAGTTGCGTGCCAGCGGTGTGAGATGAGAGCCCAGGGTTATGCCCATGCCGACGCAAGCAAGGCTGCCATGGGTAGCGTTGTTCGATGACGGAAGAGGAACTGCATTCATTGCGGGACCTTCCTTAGTGACGTGATGGTCGGACTTCAGGTGCGCCGGAATACGAGGCAACAAAAGCTGGCAAGCAAAGGATGTGCCTTTATCGAGGCGAGGCTCCAAATCCACGGCTTGATTGAATACGACCTTGCCGTAATCGTTTCAGTGGGTTCGTGAAGCGGCCTTCACGATGGATGACGCTATCTGTGGTGTGACGGGCAGGGGCCACTTTTGACCTGCAGGCGATGGTGACCGTAGGTTTGGTGTGAAGAACCCTATGACAAGGCGCGTGGCATAGGGAGCTAGCGCGCAACTACATATGCAAACTGAAATCGTCGCGCGTGGTCTTGCCTTTATCGTCGATTCCTTTCGCATCCAGCTTCGGCGCCAGCACGAACACACGGTTGTCGGCGATCTTGCCGCGCAGGTATTGGCGCACCGCATCGGCGCGGCGCTCTGCCAAGTGACGTAGGGCATCCTGATCGACCGTTACGTTGGCTTCCAGCTTCTTGGTCATTTCCTCGGGTGGCTGCGACTTGGTCAGTCCGATGAGGTCGCGTGGCTTGTCGAACTTGGCGTGCTTGTATGCCTTGGTCAGATATTTGTTGTAGTCGTCGGTGCCTGGTTTTACCGGTGCGGCTTTGGCAGCGGCGGTGCCGATGTCGTCAGCTTCTTCCTTCTGCACCATGTCGTCGACCGTAACCTTGCGCAGACCTTCTTCATCGACGGAAGGATCGATGCGGCCGGTGATGTCCAGCTTGATGTCCGGCTTCTTGTCGAGAATGTCCACCACATGGGCGAGCCGGTCTTGCGCTTGTGCATCGAGCACGGCCGATCCGGGTATGAACTCGACGTAGTCGAGATCCTGTTGTCCACCGCCGCCACCGATCGACGCCAGCAAGCGAAATGGTGAAGTCACCGCGCGCTTGAGGATATTCACGAAGGCCTGCCAGATCACGCCGCCTAGGCTGAATTGCGGATCATTGAGCGAACCGGAAACGGGGACGTGGATGTCAATGTTGCCGTTTGAATCTTTGAGCAGCGCCACCGCAAGTTTCACCGGCAAGTGACTGACACCAGGACCTTCCATGCGATCGCCAAACGTCAGCTGGTTGAGCACGATGTGGTTGTCGGCATTCAACTTGTTCTGATCGAGCTGGTAATGCACATCCATGGTGAGCCGACCTTTGGTGATCGGATAGCCCGCATATTTGCCGGAGTAGGGCGTCAGATGTGTGAGTTCCACGTCGTCCGCTTTTGCCGTGATATCCAGAAATGCCATGGGCGTAAGCGGGTTGATGGTGCCCGCGATATTCACCGGCGAATTGTTGTCCAGCTCGCCTTGCAGCGTGACGTCAGCCGGTTTGCCACCCGTATCTGTACCGAACGCGCCGATCTTGCCAGCGAGCTGAGTGATGTTGGCGGTGTAATTGGGCTTGATGAAATTGTCCGTGTAATTGAGGTTGCCGTTGGCGAGCACGATCTGGCCAAGATGGATCTCGGCCGGTGGTGCGGCGGTGGTGGCGGCGTTTGCGAGCGCGGCGGTTGTGGTGGTTCCGCCTCCGGGTGCGCGCGCTGTTTCCTTGACAGGTGGAGGCGGTGCACTGGCAGTAGGCGCTGGACCGTTTTGTGCGCGTGTGACAGATACAGGCGCTTGTGCCGGATTGGAAACCACGTCCTGCAGATTGATGCGGCCGTTGGCGTTGATGATCACGCGCGCATAGAAATCGTTGATCGACAGACCGCCGATGTCGACCTTGGGCGCGCCTTCGCCCATTTGCATTTTCATGTTGTTGACCGCGAGCGAATTCCAACGTAAGAAGTCGTCGTTAGTCACTTTGTCCAGCACGCGCACACGCGCCAGCTGCATGTTGCCCTGGTAGCTCATCAGCGGTTGTGGCTTGCGATCGCGATAGCGAATGCGCCCGTTCGCGCTCAGCAGAGCGCTATCGACGTTAACGTTCAACGGTACTTGCACGAGCGATGCGAACGGCGCGACGCCCAGCTTCGTGGCTACCACGTGTAGATCGGCGTCCATCGGCTCGGGTTTGACGTTGCCGCCCACCTTGAACTTGCCGTGACCGATCCCGCCGCTCAGATCCATCTTGATCGGCTTGTGCATGTCGTCAGAAAGATTATCGAAGCCAAATTTGTCGGCATCGATTTGGATATGTCCGTTCTTGGCGGGCAAGCTCGGATCGGTCAGCGCCAACGTGCTGCCGTCGATAACCAGATGCGCAATGCTCCAGTGCCATGACGGCGATGCGGGCTGCTTGCCCTTCGCGGGCGGAGAAGGCGTCGTCAGGGTAGTGAGATCGACGCTGCCGTTCTTCAAGCGTTGTGCATCGATCTTCAAACCGTGCAACGTTATGTCGCCAAGCTGAGCAGTGCTGCTGCCGAGATCGAGATGATTGATGCCGACTGCAAGCGTCTGCCACGACACCGGCTTGTGTCCGCGCTGCGCCAATGCGAAGCCGTTCACAGCGAGCTTGCTGCCATCCATCGTCAAGGCGAGCGTCTTGCTCCAATCCACTTTCTGATGCGTGTCACCATCCAGCGTACCGCTTGCAATGTCCGCGTTGAGCGCTGGCCCAAATGCCGCCAGCGGCTGAACGGCGACATGGTTTGCGCTGATCTGCCCCTCGAAACGGCTCGCGTGCACGAACAGATTGCCAGCGACATGCAGACTGCCTCCTGCGAGGCCCGACGTCAGGTCGACGCCCCCTGGTTGTTCGGAAACAGTGGATAGACCACGGATCGCGCCCTGCATGTTTTCCAGTTGCACGCGCGCCGGCGTGGAACCGCTGAGATCGGCATAGTCGAACGTGCTGTTTTGCACAACGAACGTGCCGATCTGTGCATCCGTTGGCGGCGTTCCAGGCTTCGGCGGTGGGGCGTTCTTGCCGAGCAGTTCGTCGAAGTTCGTGCTTCCGCCATTGTGTTTGGTGTAGTGCAAGGCGGCGTGATCGAGCTGGATCGTGTTGAAGTGATAGCGCGACTCCAATGGCTGCACGTCTTGCAATGCGGCGGCGCCATGCCCCAGCTCCAGCATGGGCTCACGGCCGTGCGTAGTCATGGTGAAGTTGTCGAGCTGCAAGGCACCTTGTAGCAGCAATTGCGGTGTCGGCTGCGCTTGTACGAAATGCAGGTCCAGCGTGCCCGACAGCAAGCCACTGGGAATTGCAGCGGGTAGCGGCGTAGGGGAGTAGGCGAGGTACTTCGCCAGATCCAGATGATCCATGCTGAAGCTGATCACCGATTCGCGGCTGCTCGCGAAGGGCTTGGTCTGGCCCTGGATGCGCAACGGGCTGCCATCGACACGCATCGCCAGTAGCGGCTGCACGAAGACGTCCACGTCATGCTGAAAGTTGGCGAGGAATGGCACACCAAGTTCGAGTTGATCGACACGATGCGTCGCGTTCTGCACCTTGTCGTCAAAGCTGATATCGCCGTTGTGCACGCTGATGTTGTAGACCGCGAACCGTGTCGGCGATGCATTCGGATCGGATGGTTTGGACGCAAATCGCTGCACGATATCGCTGAAGTTGAACGTCTGCGGTCCCGTGCGTGTGATATGAATCTGTGGATGCTGCAGCGACAGCCCGTCCAACACGGGCGCCAGATGGAACACCGAACTCCATGAGCCATTGACGACCAGTTGATCGAGATCGACGAAGGGCGCGCTGGCATCACGATCGCCGATGTGCAGCTTGTCCACCGTCAGCCGCATCGTGTAGGGGTTCAGATGAATCGCGCCGATCGTTACCGGTCGATCGAGCTGCGTGGCGAGCTGCTTTTCGAGCTGACTCTTGATTAGCCCGGGAGCAATGAAAAAGCCGAACAGGCCGAACAACGCCAGCAAGACGGCAATGACGAGTGCGGTGATGCGCAGGCGGCGGGAGTGGTACAGGCCTATCGCACGTTCGCGCGCGGCCGTCATCAGCGCGTGGGGTGACAGGTTCCGATTCGTCATGCCGTCGATGCTCCTTACGTGACATCGCGGACCGACCGTGCCGGCACAAGCTAACCGTGCACTATCCCCAATCTAGAAACTCATGTCGGCACGCCGTGGGGGAGTGTAGCGTGCGGTGTAGGAATTGCGTAGGAGCCTTGTCAGGTCTTTCTCGTCGATTCAGCTCTGTAACCACATGGCCATCATCGCCGCGTGAGCGGTGATGATGGCCATTCGGTTCGAATCAGTGCCAGGAACACACCACCTTGCCGCATTTGCCTTCATCCATCAGGTCGAAGCCCTTCTGGAAGTCGTCGATGTGAATCTGGTGGGTGAGCACCTTCTGCAGCGGGAAGCCGGTGAGCACCATCTGAGTCATCTTGTACCAGGTCTCATACATGCGGCGGCCATAGATGCCTTGCAGCGTGAGTCCCTTGAAGATCACCTTGTCCCAGTCGATACCGGCGCCCTTGGGCAGGATGCCAAGCAGCGCGATCTTGCCGCCGTGATACATGCAATCGAGCATGTCATTGAAGGCGCGCTGGTTGCCGCTCATTTCCAGGCCCACGTCGAAGCCTTCCATGTGCAGGTCTTTCATCACGTCCTTCAGCGACTGGTTCGCGACGTTCACCACGCGCGTGGCGCCCATGTCGGCGGCGAGCTTCAGGCGGTAATCGTTGATGTCGGTGACGACCACGTTGCGTGCGCCCACGTGCTTGGCGATGCCTGCGGCGATGATGCCGATCGGGCCGGCGCCGGTGATCAGCACGTCTTCACCCACCATGTCGAACTCCAGCGCGCAGTGCGCGGCGTTGCCATAGGGATCGAAGAACGCAGCCAGCTCGGAAGGAATCTGATCCGGAATCGGCCACAGATTGGAGGCCGGCATGGTCATGTATTCGGCAAAGGCGCCGTTGCGGTTTACGCCGATGCCGACGGTGTTCGGGCACAGGTGCTGGCGACCGGCGCGGCAATTGCGGCAGTGGCCGCACACGATATGGCCTTCGGCGGAAACACGGTCGCCAAGCTTGTAGCCGGTAACGCCCGGGCCGATGTCCACGACGCGGCCGACGAATTCATGGCCGATGGTGAGGCCGGGCCGAATGGTGCGCTGAGACCACTCGTCCCACTTATAGATGTGCAGGTCGGTGCCGCAGATCGCGGTCTTCTCCAGTTTGATCAGCACCTCGTTCGGGCCGACTTCGGGCACCGGTACTTCTTCCATCCAGATGCCTTTTTCGGGCAGGCGCTTGACCAGGGCTTTCATCATTTGCGGCATGGGGGACATCCACAGCAGGCGGGGAAGGGAAGGCAAGCGGCAATTATATCGGCACGTGCAGGGCGGGCCTTACTGCGCTGCGGCATCCACGTCGCTTGTTGTGAGCCTTAAAGATCCAGCCTGTCGTAGCTGCGCTTGAAGATGATCGGTTCTTTCAAGCTGTTCGGCTTCCAGGTTTCTGTGACGGTCAAATGATGGCCGTCCGGCGAGCGTACCCACGATTGGTCGAGCTGCGTGCCGTCGTCGAACGCCATGGAAACGGTCATGCCGTCAGGCGTGAGCCGGGTTTGCACCCTGGCGTTGCTGTTGAGCGATGGGTGTTCGACGCCGTCGAAGCGTGTATCGAGCCGGTCGGCATTGTTGAAATCCACGCGCAACCCTGAGCGGGTCTGCTGGATGTTCAAGAAGGAATCGTCGGCGAGTAGCGGCGGCGTTGGATCCTTGGGCGGAGCGCTGCTACTGCCGCTGGAGGAATCCTGCGCATTCTGATTGCCGTGTCTGCCGCCACCCATGCCATGTCCCCCGCCACCCATGCCATGTCCCCCGCCACCCATGCCATGTCCCCCGCCACCCATCCCTCCCATGCCACGGCCACCACCGCGTCCACCGAAGCCGCTGTTCGGCGTAGGTGCGGATGTGTCGCTCGAACCTGTGGACGCCGACTGGGAAGAAGGGGCTTGCTCATGTTTCTTTTCGGCATGCAGGCGTTGGGTGATCACGCCTGCGTTATCGCTTTCCTTGTCGTTGAGCTGCCAGATGCCACTGAAATCTGCACCCGAAGCTGTGGTTTGCGCTGAGGCAGAAACGGTGAAGAGCAATCCGGTGACAACCAGCAAGTGCGATGGGCGGATGACGAAAAACGACATGGGGCGGGTTCCGGCAGTGGATGCTTTCGGTCTTCAACGCGTCGAAGCCGATGAAGTGCACACGCGATGCAAAGAAATGGCGACCAAGCACGCAGGCAAGCCGCTAAAATGTTTTGATGCCTGTCGATCGTCGCCCGCTCGCCATATTCCTGATGGGCCCGACCGCGTCGGGCAAGACTGCGCTCGCGTGCACCTTGAGCGAACGTTTTCCGCTTGGACTGATCAGCGTGGATTCGGCGCTGGTCTATCGTGGCCTCGACATCGGCGCTGCCAAACCGGATGCCGCTACGCTGCTGCGCTATCCGCATGCGTTGATCGACATCCGCGATCCAGCCGAACCTTATTCCGCCGCCGACTTCAGCACGGATGCACAGGCAGCCATGCAGCGCCTTGGCGAAGCCGGCCGCGTTCCATTGTTGGTGGGCGGCACGGGTTTGTACTTCCGCGCATTGCAACGTGGCTTGTCCAACTTGCCCGAAGCGGATGCGGATCTGCGCGCGCGATTGGCGAAAGATGCCGCAGTGATCGGCTGGGACGGCATGCACCGTCGACTGGCCGAACTGGATCCGCCCGCCGCCGCACGCATCAAACCCGGTGATGCGCAACGCATCCAACGCGCCATGGAAGTGATCTTGCTCACGGGGCAACCGCTTAGCGAGCAGCAGCAGGGCGGGCGCGGACAGCCGTTCCCTTGGCGGGTGCTGAAACTGGCACTTTTGCCCGAAGATCGTGCACCGTTGCATGCACGCATCGCACGGCGTTTCGAGGACATGCTGCGCCATGGCCTGCTCGACGAAGTACATGCACTGCGCCAGCGTGGCGATCTCAGGGCCGATCTGCCGGCCATCCGTGCCGTGGGCTACCGTCAGGCCTGGGAGCATCTGGACGGCTGCTATGACGCGGTGGAATTGCGGGACAGGGGCATTTTCGCGACCCGTCAGCTCGCCAAGCGGCAGATCACCTGGCTGCGAAGCGAGCTCGATGCGCGCATATTAGACCCGGAGCAAACCGGCCTGCTGGAGCGGTCCACCGACGCCGTGCGGCTGTTCCTGGGAGCAAATTGAGCACCAATCGTAAAAAAGATGACTTCATTTCGTTATGTCTTTGTCACGACTTACAAAACTCTTTCATCCCCGATTTAAAAGCGGTTAACATTCTAAAACTCGGGCCGGGGCGCCATTTGGCGTCACTTTTTTTCCAGCCCATCCGTGGATGAGGGGGAGAACAAAAATGTCAAAAGGGCAATCCTTGCAAGATCCATTTCTAAACGCTTTGCGCCGTGAGCGCGTACCGGTCGCCATCTATCTGGTCAATGGCATCAAGCTACAGGGCACGATCGAATCCTTCGATCAGTTCGTGGTGCTTTTGCGCAACCAGGTGAGCCAGATGGTGTACAAACATGCCATCTCCACCGTAGTGCCCAGCCGTAACGTGCGCGTTGGCAATGGTCACGAAGGCCATGAAGGCCACGAAAACCATCTCGAGCACGCGTCGGTCGAAAGCGAAGGTTGATTCACTCTGTTCGATAGACAAAAGAAAGGCGAACGGGCTGTGCTGGTCCTCCCGCACTCGCGGGGGGAAGACGACGCAGCCGAGCGTGCGGCAGAGTTTGTCGAGTTGGTGAAGTCCGCTGGCGCGGAAGTGCTGGCGAGCATTCCCGCGCGCGTGGAAGCTCCCAACCCACGCTATTACATCGGCACCGGCAAAGCTGAAGAGGTGGGCGAAGCCGTGCGCGCGCTGGAGGCGGACGTCGTGCTGGTCGACCATCTGCTTTCGCCGGTGCAGGAACGCAACCTGGAAAAGCTGCTCAACGTGCGAGTGGTCGATCGAGCGGGGCTCATCCTCGACATCTTCGCCCAACGCGCCCGCTCCCACGAAGGCAAGCTGGAAGTGGAGCTGGCTCAGCTGAAGCATCTGGCCACGCGTCTGGTGCGCGGCTGGACCCACTTGGAACGCCAACGCGGCGGCGCCATCGGTCTGCGCGGCCCGGGCGAAACGCAGCTGGAAACCGACCGCCGCCTGCTCGGCGAGCGCGTCAAGATGCTCACCAAGCGTCTGGAAAAGGTGCAGACCCAGCGCAGCCAACAGCGCCGCGCGCGTTTGCGCAACACGGTACCGCGCGTGGCGTTGGTGGGCTACACCAATGCCGGCAAGTCCACGTTGTTCAATGCGCTCACGCAGGGCGAGGTTTACGCGGCTGATCAATTATTCGCCACGCTCGATCCCACCGTGCGCAAGCTGGACGACCTCAGCTGCGGTCCCGCCGTGCTGGCCGATACGGTGGGCTTCATTCGCGAGCTGCCTCACGACCTGGTTGCTGCCTTCCGCGGCACGCTTGCCGAGGCGCGCGATGCAGATCTCTTGCTGCACGTCAGCGATGCCGCCGACGAGGAGCGCGAACGCCTGCATCAGGTGGTCGATCAGGTGTTGGAAGAAGTTGGCGCCGGCGACCTGCCGCAACTGCATGTGATGAACAAGATCGATCTGGTCGATGGCTCGCCGCGCATCGTGCGCAATGCGGAAGGTGTGCCGCAGCAGGTATGGCTGTCCGCCGTAACCGGCGAAGGCCTGGATCTGCTGCGCCAAGCCCTGGGCGAGTGCCTGGGTGGTGAGCGAGTGCAGTCCGAACTACGCCTGCCGCTGTCGGCCGGCCGCTTGCATGCCCGCTTGCGTGCGGCGGGTGCGATTGCCGAAGAAGCCGTGGATGAAGAGGGTTGGCGGCTACGCATCGATGCGCCGAGAAGCGTGCTGGCACCATTAACGGGCGGGCAGGGCAAGGATGTGGAGTTGTTGCGGGGCTTGTTGGGCAACCCTGATTCCGCCATGTAGCATCTTGCAGAAGCCTTTCTCAGTGAATCCTTCTCCCTCCGGGAGAAGGTGCCGTGAGGCGGATGAGGGTGCGATCGGAGCAAAACGCCAAATCTCGCGAAACACTCTGCATCGCGCAAGTCCGAACCCTCACCCCAACCCCTCTCCCGGAGGGAGAGGGGCTTTAAGCTGACCGTCTCTGCTAGAATGCGACCGTTTGTGCGCCACCTCGATCAGGTGCTTGCACGCCCACTATCCGTCACCATGTCCCATCCCGTACCCAGCGTTTTCCGGCCGTTGTTGCCGGCCTCCCAGCGGCCCCAAGGAGACTGACCATGGCCTGGAACGAACCCGGCAACGGGCAACGCGATCCATGGAATAAGAACAAGCGCGGTTCCGGCGGCGGCAAGCCCGGGATCCAGGCCGGGCTCAAAGACCTGTTGCACCGCATCGGCCGGCTCGGTGGCCCAGGCGGCATCCTCACCATTGTCGTAGCCATGCTGCTCGCTTGGTTGTTGCTTACCAGCTACGCCGTGGTCGGCACGGGGCAGGTGGGCGTGGTGCAGCGTTTCGGTGCCTACGTGCGTACGGTCGGGCCGGGTTTTCATCTCAAGCTTCCGGCGCCGATCGAAACCGTACAGCCGGTGGCGACCTCGCGCGTGCGAGCCATGTCCGACCAGATCCGCTTGCTCACCACCGACCAAGACATTGTTTCGGTCGATTTCAATGTGCAGTACCAAGTCACGGACCCGAAGAAGTACCTGTTCAGTACGCGTGATCCTGATGGCACGCTCAACGAAGCGGCGCAAGCCGCTGTACGTGCAGTCATCGGTGCCCAGGCGATGGACGACATCCTCACCGGCCAGGGCGACAGCAATACACCTGCCCCGCATCTGAGTGCTTTGCAGCAGCAGGTGCGCGACCAGTTGCAGCACACGCTGGACGCTTACGACAGCGGCCTGCAGGTCACCGATGTGAGCTTCCAAGCCGTGACGCCGCCGCAGGAGGTAAAGGATGCCTTCGACGACGTGATCGCCGCCCATCAGGACCATCAGGGCCTGATCGACCAAGCCAAAGCCGCCACCAGCCAGGACATCCCCAACGCCAAGGGCGATGCCAAGCGCCTGACCGCAGCGGCGGACGCTTATAAGGCCGAACGTATTGCACGCGCGCAGGGCGACACAGAACGCTTCAACCTCATCCTTAAGGAGTACCGCGCCGCGCCGGAGGTCACACGCCGACGCCTGTGGCTGGAAACCATGGAAGACATCTTGCGTATCAACAACAAGGTGATCGACGGCTCCGACGGTCGCAGCGTCATCAGCATCAATGACCGCGGGGACGTACCGGCCACCAATCTGCCGGGCGTCGGTGCCGTGGCGCAGCCTGGCAATGCGCTGGGCGAGGACGCGGACAAGGGGAAGCAGCCATGAAGACCACTGCTGCGATCATCATCGTTCTGCTCCTCCTGCTCGGCTTCAACAGCTTTTACACCGTGGGCGAAGGCCAGCGCGTGCTGGTGCTGCAGTTCGGCAAGATCCTGCGCACCGATCGCGAGCCTGGCCTGCACGCCAAGGTACCGCTGCTGCAGCAGGTGCTGACGCTGGACGAGCGCGTGCTTTCGTTCGACGGCGCACCGCAGCGTTATGTCACTGCCGGCAAGCAAAGCATCAACGTCAACTACTACGTGAAGTGGCGCATTGCTGATGCCGCCAACTACTACCGCGCAACCGGCGGTGATGAATTGCAAGCCGGCCAACGTCTCAGTCCCATCGTCAGCAATGCACTGCGCAGCGTGGTGAGCGAGCACACGCTGGAACAGCTGATTGCCGCCAGCGGCCAGGGCGACATCACTGCCAGCACGTTGCAGCAGTCCAATGCTGAAACGCAGAAAACGCTCGGCGTCACGGTAGTGGACGTGCGCATCACAGGCGTCGAATTCCCGGATGACATCAAGGCCGCGGTCTACAAGCGCATGCAGACGGAACGCCAGCAGCAGGCCGCCGCCGTTCGCGCGGATGGCAAGCAGCAAGCCGAATCCATCAAGGCCGACGCCGAAGCTCAGGCGCAGATGATCCGCGCCACCGCCGAGAGCGATGCCGACAAGGTGAGAGGCGAGGGCGACGCACAAGCCGCGCAGATCTACGCGCAGGCGTATGCACAGGATGCGGATTTCTTCGCCTTCTATCGCAGTCTGCAGGCGTACAAGAAATCTTTCGGCGACGGCAGGAGCACCATCATCCTCAAGCCCGATTCCGAATTCCTGCGTTATTTCGGCAATCCGGCTGCCGCGCCGGCCCGGCACTGAGCACGCCATGCCACACGATTTCTACGCCGCGTTGAGCCTTGTGCTGGTCATTGAGGGCTTGGTGCTGTTCGCGGCGCCGAACGGCTGGCAATCGGTAATGCGCGAGGCTTCGAAGATGGAGCCGCGCACCTTGCGCGTGTTCGGCGCCGTCGCCATTGGCATCGGCCTGGTCGCGCTGCAACTGGTGCACTGAAAAGATTCACCACGCGGTCATCGCCGCGAGTTAAGTTTTTCACGTTTCCCCGTTCCGCCGATCGGAACGTCCTTTTAGAGCGAGACATATCATGGGCAAGTCAGTCGTAATTCTTGGCGCACAGTGGGGCGACGAAGGCAAAGGCAAAATCGTCGACCTGTTGACCGAGCGCGTAGGCGCGGTGGCGCGTTTCCAAGGCGGCCATAACGCCGGCCATACCTTGGTCATCAAAGGCAAGAAGACCGTGCTGCACCTGATCCCCTCCGGCATCCTGCGCGATGATGCGCTGTGCCTGATCGGCAACGGCGTGGTGCTGTCACCGGCCGCGCTCAAGCAGGAAATCGAAGAACTGGAAGCACAAGGCGTGAGCGTGCGCCCGCGCCTGAAGATCAGCCCGGCCACGCCGCTGATCATGCCGTACCACATCGCCGTCGATAAGGCGCGCGAAGTGGCCGCTGGCGGCAAGGCCATTGGTACCACCGGCCGCGGCATTGGTCCGGCATACGAAGACAAGGTCGCTCGCCGCAGCGTGCGCGTGGCTGACCTGATGTATCCGCACGAGCTGCCCGACCTCATCAAGTGCGCGGTCGAGTACCACAACTTCATCCTCACCCAGTGGCTGAAAGCTGAGCCGGTGGATTACCAGAAGGTGCTCGACGACGCGATCGCCTATGGTGAATTCATTCGCCCGATGGTCGACGACGTCGCCACCATCCTGCACGACGTGCGCAAGGAAGGCGGCAACATTCTGTACGAAGGTGCGCAAGGCGCATTGCTCGACATCGACCACGGCACCTATCCGTACGTCACCAGCAGCAACACCACCGTGGGCGGCGCACTCGCCGGTACCGGTGTGGGCGCAGGTGACATCGACTATGTGCTCGGCATCTGCAAGGCCTACGCCACGCGCGTCGGCGGCGGTCCGTTCCCGACCGAGCTCAACGATGAAATGGGCGAGCGCCTGCGCAAGGTCGGCAACGAATTTGGTGCCAGCACCGGCCGTCCGCGTCGCTGCGGCTGGATCGATCTCGTCGCGCTCAAGCGCGCGGTGCAGATCAACGGCATCAACGGCCTGGCCATCACCAAGCTCGATGTGCTCGACGGCCTGGACACCATCAAGGTTTGCATCGCCTACGAATACCGCGGCAAGCGCCGCGAACTCGCCCCGCTCGACGCCGACGGCTGGGCCGAATGCAAACCCGTGTACCTGGAATTCCCCGGTTGGAGCGAATCCACCGCCGGCATCCGCGACTGGAACAAGCTGCCCCCTGCTGCACGTGCCTATCTGCGCGCAGTGGAAGAACTCTCCGGCTGTCGCCTGGCGATCGTGGCGACCGGTGCGGATCGTGAAGACACCATCGTGCTTGATGATCCGTTTGCCTGAGTTTGACCCACATGCAACGATCGAAGGGCTCCTTTAGGGAGCCCTTTCTTTTGGATAGTGGAAAGTTGCAGATGTTTTACGATGAACCCCGAAGCACGAATCAGTTGAGGCACTTGAGATCATGAATGACCTTGCGGCGGAGATCCGCACCAATGCTGATGCCATCAGTCGGCTATGGAAACGAGTCTATGAGACTCTCAAGCATCGGGGGAGATCGAAGAAGGACCGCGAAGTATGGTCCAGCGCATGCGAAGAGTTTCATAGATGTTTTCCTATGCTTTTCTTCCCCGATGGTCCTGAGCGATGGGCGGCGTTTCTCAATGGTGATTCTTCCGAGATCAATACAGTCATTACGTTTTTGGAAGTAGATCCCTGGTTTTTTCGGTCGGGATACATGAAGCAAACGATCTGGGACAAGCTCAAGAAGCTTGTTCTGACTTCGAAAGACGAGCGGCGCCTGGAAGCCGTAGCTGCTCGATATCTGCATAAGCGTGCTCAGCGCGAGTTCTGGCATATGGCTCGATATATGCGCACTCGAGGATCCGAGGCATTTTGGGAGGCTATGGAGGCGCTTGCTTCAAGACATACTGATGAGCTTGGTCTCAAGGCGAGTTGGCTCGTACTTGCCAAGCGAAATCTACCGGTGCGTAACTTGATTGGCTATGAGTTCTTGCGAGTCAAGTACGAGTCAGGGTATGTGCCAAAGCTTTGGTTTTCATGTGATAAGAGATAACTAGTTAGTAAGTAGGCAGGGATGACGATCCTTGCTGATTCTGCGTTTATTGATGCCGCCTTTGCGTCTGATGCGTGATAGCGCAGGATTGAAGGTCATTGCGCCGAGGGGCCAGGTGCCGCGAGCGTTGACTGACCGAGCACACAAGATACGTATCCTTCCTCTGTTTCGATTGAAGAGGAATGCGTATGGCTTCGAAAACACGTACGGCGCTGATCGTAGGAGCCTCGCGTGGATTGGGGTTCGCCTTGGCGAAGGAATACCTGGCGCGCGGCTGGCAGGTTATTGCAACGGTCAGAAGCAAACCGTCAGCTGACGTGCAGCAAGCGCAAGCAAATGCTCAAGGGCGCCTGACCATCGAGCATGTGGACATCAATGACGCTGCGCAGGTTGAGGCTTTGCATGTACGGCTGCACACGCGGCATCTGGATCTGCTGTTCGTCAGCGCTGGTATCGAATCCAATCCCGAAGTGCCGATCGGCCAGGTCAATACGGAAGTCTTTACAAAGGTAATGATCAACAACGCCTTGAGCCCGATGCGCTTCATCGACGCCTTTCACGATCTGGTACAGCCCAATGGCATGATCGTGGCCATGTCGTCCGGGTTGGGCAGCGTTGCCAACAATACGGACGGTGGCTGGGAGGTTTACCGTGCCAGCAAGGCGTCATTGAATACGTTGATGCGTAGTTACGCGGCACGCCAGTTCGATGATCCACGCACCTACCTGCTCATGGATCCTGGCTGGGTACGCACCGATATGGGTGGCCCGGAGGCGCCGCTGGGCGTTGAGGACAGCATCCCGCGCGTGGTGGATGTGTTGGAGGCGAATGCCGGGAAAGGCGGCGTGCACTTTCTCAATTACCGGGGGCAGACTGTGGCGTGGTGAATCGCGGATGCTCGCGTAATTACATGGACTCGCCCCCGCGCTAAATAAGGCCTCATGGGCCAGCGGTGGAGAGTAAAACTATCCACCGTTCTGTAACGAGCGAGGGCGAGTCCAT
>NZ_BSOB01000036.1 GCF_030160295.1 Dyella acidisoli | reverse complement strand
ACGTGTCGAATGCTCGAACGCCTGAAGCTGACGTTGGCTTAGTTGATGAAAGAAATGCGTCGTCGATAGGCCGAGTTAACTTGGTTGAGGAACGGGGCGTTCCAAACGAAGCAGTGCCTAATGTGGTTCAGCTCGAAACTCGTGCTGATTACAGGGCGGCCTCGCTAAATCCAAGCCCCAATACCGTCTATCAATACAATGGCTATGAATTCACAACAGATAGCCTTGGACGGCCGGTGAATTCATCTGGGCAGCTTTCACTTGGGAATGGTGGAAATCGCTTCTATGATGACTACCAAATAGGTTACCCGCATAATGCTGATGCGCTTCCTGGAGATGTTGGGTTCCATGCCGGCGGTGATCAGTTCGGGTTCCCTGGTGGGCAGCTAAATATCTTCCCAGGTAATGGTGAGCTTAATTCGGCTAGCGGTGCGTATGGATCATTCGAGAGGGATGTGCTTAAGCCACTTGTTGCTGACCCTAACAACACAGTGAACGCGCAATTCCAGAGGATTTTTTACGAAGGTAACTACACGACCCGACCGAATGAAATTCAGGTGATCTATCAAGTGAACGATCAGGCACCAGTGACAAGTACATTTCTCAATCAACCGGGTGGTTAAAGATGTTTAGTGATGTGATCGAGTGCTATGAGGCAATGGGAAAGACCTTGGCTTCAAGTGCACGCGCGCCTTGGACTCGTATCTTGGTTGATGCGACGCTTGATGGGAGTCGCGTGGATGCTGTCGTTTCCTATTGGAATGGTGAGGCCGAGAAGCCGGCCGGGTACTTAACTGGCGTGCCGATGTTGGCGCGTTATGTATATGAGCTTGCCCGGATCGTTGGCAACGAGGAAAAAGGATTTTTTAAAAAGTGTCACTTCGATCTTCGGGGTGATGGAAAATTTAATGTTGATTTTGAGTACTGAATTCAAATCTGTGCAAGAAGAATGCCCGCCTTGCGCGGGCATTCTTCTTTAGGCGGTTGCTAAGCCGTCCTGTCCAGCACGGCTTGGATCCCCGCCGCATCGCGCGGCGAGAGCCCTTCCGCTTCGCGTTGCGCATCGAGGTAGTCCTGCCGCAGCCGCGCGATCTCTGCGACGTCGGCGTTGCCCTGTTTGGCTTCCCGGTATTGCCGGAAGATCTTGCCGGCCGCGTGATGCAGGCGTTCCAGCGCCCGCTCAAAATCCACCCCGTAGTTGATATCGACGTCGGTGTGCATGGTCGTTCTCCGTATCGTTGAGTGAGCTTGCTTGGCCATCATGCCGGCACCGTGTCGCACCGCTTGCTACGGTGCCGTGCGCCGATCTGCCTGCCGACCTTTTTTAGCTTTATGCGCCGAGCTTGGAAGTCCTGCTTACAACCCAGGACAAGGTATGGGTTTGTTATACCCCCGCTGCGCGCGGGGCATAACAAAACGCGCCTCGCCAGTCGTTGCACTCCCTCTGTGGCGCTCCCGGCTTGCTCAGGGCGTAGCCCCGAGACCCCGCAGCAGAAGGCCATCGTGCCGGCGTCGCGAACTGCCAATTATTAGCCAGCTAAATTTTTACGGAGAGCCACCACCTAGTGCAGGATAGGCTTGCGCGCATAAAACTGTGTCATGGGCGGTGGTGAAGGGCATGAGTGACGAATACGAGCGGTTGCAACGGTGGGGCGTGTGGTTGCCGAAAAAGCTGCTGGCTCGCTGGCGACAGGTAGCGACTAAGCGCGGCATGACCGCGCCCAAGCTCCTCACGCTGGTGATGACGCGCGTGCTGGACGGCGCGGAGGCCGAGGTGGGCCTGGATGAAAAATCCGCCAAGGCAACCAAGGGTCGGCTGTTTATCACTCACCCAAAAGGGGCCGGGGGTAATTAAATATTGTTCCGTAAACGCGATGGACGACCATGCGGCTTTGTGGCGGCTGGTTGTCCGAGGGTTTTTTCAACCATGGCTTGAAATCGACGATCCCCCAATGCGCGGCCCTGCTTCAAGTGCAGTCGAATAGAAGAAATTTCATCGTCATTTACTCCTGCGCGTAGCCATGAACGATACGCCATGGCTCGCTCTTGAGGGTCTGTGGCCATGGCCAA
>NZ_BSOB01000035.1:29505-30530 GCF_030160295.1 Dyella acidisoli | reverse complement strand
TGGTGAGGCCTCATACATAGATGCAGCCGGCATTCGGGGATGAAAAAAGCGGTTGACGAAGGGGGCGAGTCCATACATAGGCTGGGATGAAATCCCAGCATCGGGAAACCGCAAAGCACGCTGGGGTTGTTATCCCAGCCTGCGCATCTGAGGCGCGATTGCGTTTTGGGGGACACCCAAATAAAAACGGGGCCGACGACGCCGGGAAGACGTTCGCCAGCCCCGCCAGTCCAACCGGCTCTGAGGGGAGATCATGTAGCGTTTACGGCTGCTCCCTGCGACTCGTGACACGAAGTCCGCGAAACACCATGTCGGAGCGGATGCAGGGAAGCGGTTGGATGGTGCGCAGTCTACGAGCTGGCGCCGCGTGCACCCTTAGCTTGTCGGGACGTTTTGCTGTTATGACGGGCCGTTCTTCGAGATGTGCCACGGGGACGTTGTTCGGCGTGGCCGCCCGTCTGCATGGGCACCCTCACCATATATATGGAGTGGCTGGCCTCTCTCTGTATGCATAGGTATCTCATTCGTGCAAAGAGCTGCTTCCTCTCCTGCTTGTACCTGATTAGCGTCTTGCCTCGGCTGGGTATGTCGTGGTGTGGGGGCATTGCCTGCGGCGCTTTCGGACGCCGTCGGCGCCCGAGTCACTTTTCTTTGCTGGCCCAAAGAAAAGTAACCCAAAGAAATGGCCTGAAGAGCTCATGGCATTGCCTAGGTTACAAGCCTGAAGGATGTCGCCTTGCTTTGATCGATGGCGGGCCCAGCTTCTACCGCGCCGCTATACCGCGAGGCGTCGAGACCTTGAGGGCTTAAAGCACGCCCACTCAGGGGCTGAGCTTTGCCGAGGTCTGGCAGATCTGCCTTAAGTCCCTCAGCGCTTCGACGCCTCGCGGTATAGCGGGGGCGTAGAACCTTGGGCGACCAACCACCTATCTAGCCAGAAACGTTCAGGCTTTTCCCTTCCCCATGCCATGAGCCTGTGAGGCCATTTCTTTGGGTTACTTTTCTTTGGGCCAGCAAAGAAAAGT
>NZ_BSOB01000035.1:0-29302 GCF_030160295.1 Dyella acidisoli | reverse complement strand
GGGGGGGGGGGGCTGTCGGGAGACGATCTGAGACAAAGAAGAAGGGGTGCATGTCAAAGCGGGCCGCCTCTTGTCATCAGGAGTCCAGGTACTCCCGGTTCACATTTATGGCCCCTCACGATGCGTGACGGGGCAGCAAATACCCGGGCATTTGTCCTCACCAGACATCACCAGCGATGCCTGATGACATTTTTCATCTATGAAAGAACGGTTTAAGGGCAGATTTTTACGCATCTAACTCATTGATATAAAAGCTTGTCATAACAAAAGCATGGCCCGCGCAGACAAACCGCATGCGTGTGGACAACCCCGTCCCGATGATCCACCCCGTCTTCGAGGGTGACAGGTCGCACAGGGGCGGCCGCCCTCGAAGGTGAACGACGAGGGCTGAACATGAACGAGTGGTACCGGGGCGACGTCTCCGCGGAATATGCGATTGGGCTGCTCGAATACCTGGAGCAGCGGAACATCAGCAGGGACCTGACGCTGGCTGATACGGGCATCGGCTCGGCCCAGTTGGACGGGGACCTGCGTCTCACCACACAGCAAGATTCTGCCTTGCTGGAAAACGCCATGCGCCTGACCGGCGATCCCGGAATAGGGTTCGAATTGGGTCTGCGCAGCACACTTACCTGGCACGGCGTCCTGGGATTGGGGCTGATGAGTTGCCGCACCCTGCGCGACGCGCTGCGGTTGTGGACCGGCTACCTGGACGTGCGCACCACCGGTTTCTGCATCTACCTGCACGAACATGACGGCTTGGCCGAGCTGAACGTCCAGGACCTGGCTCCGGGTGCGCCGTTGCGGAACTGCTCCTTGGAACGCCTGGCCACCATGACAGCCCGCTTGGCCAGTCAGCTCACGCAGTGCGAATTGCCGGACGTAGAAATGTGGTTCAAGGACGATCAACCGTCCTATGCCTCGACCTACACCGGCCGCCTGCCCAAGGTGCGTTTCTCCACCGGGCTGTGCCAGGTGCGCATGCCTAGCGTCTACCTTGACCTCCCGCTGCCGACCGCGCACTCGCTGGTGCTGACCCAGGTCAAGCAGCAGTGCGAGCGCGAACGCATCGCACTGGGCCAGAACAACTGCCTGATCGCGCGCATCAAGGGTCTGTTGCCACTCGAAGACGGCACCTACCTGGGTATGGAAGAAGTGGCACAGGCGCTGTGCATGTCCAGCCGCACCTTGAAGCGCAAACTGCGCCATCTCGGTTTCAACTTCCGTCAGCTGGTGGATGAAGCGCGCAAGCAGGAAGTGTTGCGCGACGTGCTGAACACCACGATGACGATCGACGAGATTGCCAACCGCCGCGGCTATTCCGATGCGGCCAATCTCACGCGCGCCTTCCGTCGCTGGACGGGCGAATCGCCTAGCCAGTATCGCTCCAAGCTGCCTTACAAGCTGGAGCGTGGTGTGGTGCTGGCGCAAGTGGCGTGATGCAAGGTGCCGTCATTTCCGCGCATGCGGGAATGATGGCAAGGGGAGCTTTCTTCGCTACATCAGATCGGTAAGAGGCTGCGCTTGCCATGATTGTTTGTTTGCAGCAAGACACTTGTGCGTTTATGTTGTGCCATGAGGATCGCCGTTACTTCATGGCCGTCATTCCCGCGAAAGCGGGAATCCATTTTCACGGATGCATCGGAGCAAGATGGATTCCCGCTTTCGCGGGAATGACGACCACATGGGTAACTTTCACCAAATCGGGTTGCTGGACATTACGTAACTGTTGGGAGTTTGCACCCCAACCTACGAGTGCGCGCAAGCGCACATCAAAGCACGTACAACAACGCGCGCACCAATTGCCTGGCCTGCGCCGGATCGCGCGGATCAATGCAGAAGATCGGCACGAACAGGCTCATGCGCCGTGCGAGCGCGTACATCGTTTCCATCGAGAACGTGGGTGTGAGGTCGGTCTTGCTGATGCCGATCACGAAGCGCAGGTTCGGGTCGATGCGCGCGATCTGTTCGACCGCCGTGCGGCAATCCTGAGCCAGCGTCTGCGACGAAGCATCCAGCATCAACACGGCGCCAAGCGCACCGGGACCCACGATCGCTCCCATGAAGTCGAGATATTCCTGCCCGGGCAGGCCATACACGTGCAGGGTCTCGTTCGGGTTGAGGCGGATGGTGCTGTAGTCGAACGCCACCGTCGTGCTGGTTTTTCCATCGAGTAGGACATCCGTTCCAGGCACTTCCGACGACACAGGGGGGGTATCGGATATGGCGCGAATAGCCGTGGTCTTGCCGGAACCGGGCGGGCCCAGAAACAAGAGTTTGATGTTCTTTTCCGAATCAAGCATGCGAGTAACCCAGCTTCAGCCCGAAGTGCCGTGCGACGCGTTGGATGAGAGAGGAAGCCGTGGCAGGCACTTGGGGCGCATCCGGCTTGACCATGTTGCCGTCCGCGCGCGCCAGCGCGCCGCTCGCCAGCGTCGCCCACAGGAATGCATGGATGGATTCCGTGGACATGCCGGTGTGTTTGGCCAGCGCATCCGCCGACCACGCGGAACGCTGCAGCAACGCGGACAGGCGCAGCGTTTCCTGATCGTCGGTCACGCTGCCCAGGTCGGGCCAGCGCGTGAGCCGATACAGTTTGCCGCCGAGCGAAGGCAGGCTGTCCTGATACTTCAAGCAAGCCTTGATCAGGAAGCCATCCAGGCTGCGCGACACCAGCCATTCGTGTTCGTGGGGATCTTTCGCAGGGCGCGTCATGCACAACCAAGTGCCTTCAAGCAGACGTGTTTCCGCAGCCGCCAGGTCGCTGACCGACCGCGTGAGAATACGCCCGGCTGCATGCCGCAGAATCATGGCGATGCCGCCGCGCTTCACCAGCAGGTCCTGGTTGCAACCGGCTTCGCGGATGCAAATGCCCAGCAAGCCTTGCACATCGTCGGACGATGCCTCGGACGACGTCTGCAGTTTTTCCTGCAGCGCACGCGCCAATACGGCGGCAGGTGCGTCACGCTCGAGCTTGGACGCGTATTGGGTTTCGGAATCGCCACTGCGTGGAAAAACCAGCACGGGCAGATTGCGCCGCGTAGCCATTTCATAAGCCAGCCGCCCGTGTCCGCTGTCGATGTCGACAACGAGGATATCGCTCTCGTTACCTTGCCAATCCTGCAGCTCGATATCGATCTGCGAGGCGGCGAGCAAGCCGCAGGCGAGCGAAAGACGCAACTCGATCTCTTCGGAGAGACCGGCCACGCCCATCTTGATGTGCTTGATGTTTTCTTCCAGCATGGCGCCCGCTCAGGGAAGGTTTTGTATGTGCGAGGAAATGCGCGCAGCCAGATCTACCGCCACGCGGCGCGACAGCGCCAGCATGATGTTGTGGCCCACACCTATGGCGAGCGCCAGCGGGTGGCGCGGATCGGCGATGCGCACCAGGATGCAGGTGTAGTCCGTCATCGACACCACGGCGGATTGGCATACGCCTGCGGACAATTCGCGCGCCAGCGTTTCGCACAGGCCAAGCATCGATCCGGTCATGGCGGCAATGCGGTGACCATCCTTCACCATGGACGAGCGCACGCTGATCAGCCGTGCATCGGCGGTCGCCACGACGGCCAGGCTTATTTCCGGATAATTCTTGCAAAGCTCTGCCAGTTCTTGGTCGCAGATAGCGCGGAGTTCCGCCATTCGCTTGAAGGCGTTACTGACTGCTTGGGTTCGTTGCATGAGGTTCAACCAGGCGGTGGCGTGACCGTTGTGAGTCGTCACGAATGCGTCGTGCGCTCGATGGTGCGTATCCATCGCGATTATTTCTTCGTGGTGCGCATGATCGCTTTGCGCGCCTGGGACGACCATCGCCTTTGTGGCTCGATTAGCTGTCAGTTGAGGTCATCGTTGTGCAGATGTGTCGAAAGAGCCGGTGAACAATGTGTCGCATGTCCCACTGTGACAGAGATTGGGGTGCGTAATGCCATGGAACACTTGGCCTTAGCGGCCTACTATTTTTTACGAACGAATTCGAGCAAACGCCTCGTCAGCCGGCTGCGGGAGAGCGGTGACGAAAAGGACTTTCGCATGGTCGGCACGTGTCGTTCCTCGCTGCAACGCGCAGTAACGGAATGCATCCGGTTTCAGGTGTTTCCGCCTCGACGCAAAGCCGCGCAAGGCACATGCCCGGTCATGCCCGGTGAAACAGGTAAGGGAGAGCAGTCATGAAAGGTACGCGCTTGCAGCGCGGCTTCACTTTGATCGAATTGATGGTGGTGATCGCGATCATTGCCATCCTTGCGGTGATCGCAATGAACGCCTACGGCAATTACATAACGCGCAGCAAGGTACAGGCGGCGAAGGCCGATATGATCGCGTTGTCGCTCAGCCTTGAGAACGAGCTGCAGCGAAACCTGGTGTATGGCACTCACAATTTCAGCAGTACTGCCGAAATCACCAGCATTTATACGACTTGGAGTCCTTCGCAGAAGAATAGTTTTACGTATTCGCTTAGTTCCGGGGCTACCCAATACACGATAAAAGCGACAGGCATCAGCGGTTCGCTTTCGACCTGCGTGCTTACGTTCGACAGTACAGCGACGGGTGGAATATCCGGCAGCTGCGGTTCTGTAACGACCTGGTGAGCCATGGCTATGCGCAGCACTTTCAAAATGCAGGGCTTCACGCTGATCGAGGTGATGGTCGTCATCGGTCTGGTGGCCTTTCTGCTTACGCTTGGCATTCCGCTGGCGCGCGAATGGGTGTTGTCGGCGCATCAACGCGAAGCGAAAGGCGCCTTGGACGAAGCGCTGGGGCGCGCAAAGGCCTTGGCGCTGCGTAATCCGCAAGGACTCACCGATCAAACCTTACCCGCCGCAGCTGTGTGTCTGACGGCGGGAAAGCTTGTCGTAGTGCCCGCTACTGCGCAAAAGATCACATGCGATACCAAAGCCGAGTGGGCGCAGTCCTTGCCATCCGACGCGACGATCGTACTGACGAAGACCAATATTCCCTTTCAATGTGTGGCCTATAACGAACGCGGCGTGGCGCTGGTTACGACCGTGAGCAATCTGTCGTGCTTGCAGGCAGGGCTAGACGTCAACGTGGCATCCGAGGAGGCGTTCTTTGTACAGCTACCGTAACCGCAAGCGCACACAGCGCGGCGACGTGCTGCTCGAAGCGTTGATCGCCGTGCTTGTGATGAGCTTCATCGGCGCAGGCACTCTTTACGCCACGACTCGCATGGAAGTGGGTGCAAAGAACGCGCGCCTGGATGGCGTCGCAGCCAGCCAGATGCGCCTGTTGCTGCAACAGTATGGCTCGTCGCTTTGCCCCGGCCAGGCCAACAGTAGCCAAGCTAAGGTCACGTTACCGCTGATCAACAAGCTCTATACCGTCAATGTGCAATGCCCTGCGGCTACATCGATCACGGTGGGTGGCGTGGTGATAACCCAGCCGTCCAGCGTGGTGTTGTGCATTCCTCATGCGGTTAGCGATACGGTCCTAGAAGGAACCGTCATGGTCGGAACGGATACCGCCGCCATGGCGAAGGTGCAGGCGCCATGCACATGATCCGCATACGTCGGCAAATGTCCGGTTTTACGTTGATCAGCACGCTGGTGGGGTTGGCCGTCGGCTTGCTCGGCATTGCCGCGATGCTCACTATGTATCACAACGTCGTCAACAGTGCGGAGTTCGTCAAGGATCAAGCTTTCCGCGATGGACAGGTGGCCACCAGTTCGTTGGTATCGCAGCAGGAAATGCAGCAGGCAGGCTTTGGTATCACCGGTGCCACCATCGGTACCGATCTGGTGGTGTTGAGCAATGCGTCGTTGTCCAACGACGGCAAACTCCAGGGCACGGCGATCACTTCGTATAACGCCTCGGTTACCGGCAACGCGGTGATTTGGGGTTTCAATCCCACTGCCGTGACCGGTAAGACGGATCCGGCGGGTTATCAGTGCGAAGGTTTGCTGGTAACTGCGAAGGGATTGCTGTGGTTGAAGCCAGCCAGTTGCAAGAACGCCGCCAATTCGCAAAGCGTGCAATGGCAGAGCAATCAACTTGCAACCGCCAGCAGCTTGGGACCGCTGTCCATCTTTCAGGCCTCTTCAGGCAGTTGCTTTCCCTATCAACAAACGACGCCAGGCAGCAGTTTCCAGGTGAGCTATTACCTGCCTACGCAGGACCAGGCGAATAACGGCCAATCGAATGGCCCGGCGAATACGACTGATTCGAGCTCTTCAAGCAACTCAGACGGCTCGGGCGATTCAAACAAATGGGATAACGCGGGCCATCGGGATGGCGTGCATCCCGGAAACGGGCAGGGTGGCGGCAACTCCTCCGGCTCCAGCGGTTCGGATGGCTCTTCCGGTTCCAGCGGCTCATCCGGCTCGACCGATGCGTTGAGTCTTCCCAGCTCCTCCAGCTCAACGAGATCGACCAGCTCAGCCGTTATCAACATACCGGCCTTCTCGGTATGTCTGCCCAACTTCAAGTCGCAAGGAAACTCATGATCAAGCGACGCGCCAAACCTCACGCCTCGCCGTTCCGTCAGCGTGGCGTGATGAACCTGCTGCTGGTGCTGCTGATCGGCCTGGCGATGACGGTCACCACCATGGGTGTGGTGCACGTGATGCGCGGTTCGCAGGAAGGCCAGCTCAGCCTGCATTCGATCACGCCTGCGCAAGGTTCGACGTGGATGGGTGCGGAAACGGTGCGCCGCTATCTTGCCGTGACGAACATGACGAGCTTGAGCACCGGTGCGCTGAAGATCGATGGTTCGGATGCGCTCGCCGTCAACATCCTCAACATCACGCAGTCGACGGCGACGGTCTCCGGTAAAAGCACTACGGTGTACCAGGTGGTGGCCAATATCACCGCAGCCTCGGCGACCGGCACGCCAGCAGCCAGCAAGGCCACTCTGCAGGCGGTGTACAACGTCACGCCAAATGGAACCCAGGGCAGCAGCACTAGCAGCAGCAACAGCGGCTCCACGGTCAACATCAACACGCTCAATTTCTACAAAGACCTCAACCTGACTGGCGGCATCGATGTGCTCGGCGGGCAGAATGCCAATTTGAACGTGGAAGGCAACGTCAAGCTGGACAACGCGTCGGTGGACGGCGTCAACAGTATTCACGCGACCGGCAACGTCTCGATAGGCAGCGGCATTCACGTCAACGAGGTCTATGCCAACGGTGACGTGGAGGTTACCGGTGCCGCCAGCGTCGATCAGATCAATGCGCTGGGCAACGTCACCATCGATGGTGGCGCCAAGCCTTTTGTGATCCAGTCTAATGGCACCGTGACGTTCAATGGTGGCAGTGCTTCGTCGGTGACGTCGATCGGTGACGTGATTGTGCCCGCCGGTGGTGTGAACATCGGCACCATTACTACCGAAGGCAACGTTAATTGGACTGGTACGGGTGGCGGTGCTTCCACCATCCAGGCCAATGGTGATGTGGCCTACAGCGGAGCAAACCTGTCTACCAACATCACGGCGGGTGGCACGGTTACGGTGAATGGCGAAGGCGTGGCGAGCGTTACGACGCCCAGCAATGTCATCGACAACGCCAATGGCGATTCAAAATCTTCCACCAGCGGTATTGCTTCCTTGAAGGCTGGTGGTGATCTGCAGGCGAACGGCTGGGATGCCGTTACCGGGACGATCGGCGGCACGCTTACCAAGCAAAATTTCTGGAATGGGAAAGTCAACGTCACCGTTCAGAAGGGCTACACCGTATCGGTGCCGACTATTTCGATTACAAAGCTGCCGCCAGTGACGATCGATCGTCCGGCTGTCGATGCCTACGCTTTGAAGTCATCGGCCAACTACGTATTCCAGATGGTGAACGGCGCCATGCAAGTGACGGTGTCCAACATCAACGGCATCACGAGCGGTACCTATTACGTGGGTACGTATCCGCCACTCAATGCCAATGGCGTCTATCGCGGTTACGAGGATTTCCTCTGCACCAAGCTGGTTTCGGGCAGCCTCGACAACAACGGTGTTGGCCAATGCCTGGAACCGTCCACACCAGGTCGCACGTTCTGCCAGGGCCAGTCGGAGGAAAACGACTGTCTTTCCTACAGCAACGGTGCGTGGACCATCAGCGGCATCAGCTTTGCGCGCGGCATTCTCTGGTTCCAGGGCGATCTCAATTTCAATGGCGGTGGCTACATGGATACGGCGATCGCCACGGGCAACATCAACACCGGCGGCTCCGCACGCATCGATGCGCCGAACTATGCCGGTTATGACGAGATGTGCGCCAATGCCACGCCGTCATGGTTGACGCTGCACGACGCGACCCAGAAGCAGGATTTCGACGGCCTGTATCCCACTAATTTGTGCGATGTCCAGAACCAGCAATTGATCGACAGCGCCATCGGCAATGTGGCGTTGCTGGCGGGTGGCTACGTCAACGGCGTGTTCTCCGGCGGCACGATCAACCTGGGTGCGAAAACCGTGGTCAATGGCAGCGTGATGGCGGGCAGCACGTTCAATACGGGCGGCGATACCAGCGTCAATGGCTCGATCACCGCGGCCGCGCAGAATCCGAACGACACGTCAAGCAACCAACTGAGCGGCAAGACCACCATGGATTTCAGCAAGCTGCCTAGCACTTACCACCCGGGTACCGTGCCGTGCATGCAGGGTTGCACCTCGTCCCAGCCAAGCACGAGCGGCAACAACACCAGCACGATCAACTGGACGCGTTATTTATAAGTTACGCGGTAGGTTGGGATACAAACCCCAACAAAAGTGCGGGGACGCCGCCAGATAGCGGTGTCCGCGACAAAGCCCACTTCCCATGAGTGGTAAAGTTTCACGCATGGGGACTCCAGTCTATTGCTTCGGCGACTTCCGCCTCGATCCGACGACCAGGGAGTTAAGCCGGAATGGCGAAGCGGTCGTGATCGCGGCCAGCTCCTTCGATTGCTTGGTTTACCTGGTCGAACATCGCGAACGTGCGGTGGGCAAGGACGAATTGATCGCTGCGGTGTGGGGACGGTCGGACGTCAGCGACAACCTGCTTGCGCAAACCATCGTGCGCTTGCGGCGCGCACTGGATGATGCGAGCAGCGAACAACGCTGCATAAAAACCATGGCGCGCGTGGGTTACCGCTGGATGCTGGAGACGACGGTGCTGTCCTCTCCGTTTGTCACGCAAGCCGAAGCCATGCAAGGCGACAGTGTTGTCGATGACGATCGTGATAAGGCCAAATTCCATCCGCATCCAAGGCGGGTTCGTCTTTCGTTGTTAGTGTCGTTGCTGATTACGATCATCGTGGCCGCCTGCTATTGGGGCTGGCAAGCTGTCCAGATCAAACCCGCTTCCACACCCATGCATTTCAACGACGGCACGGCCATCGTGCTGCCGGCCGAAGTGAGGGCGCCCGATGATTGGAACTGGCTGCATCTAGGCTTGATGGATCTGCTTTCGACACAGCTGCGTGAAGCGAAAGTGCCCACTGAGAGCAGCCAGGACGTGCTCAACCTGCTCAACCAATCAGGTAGTGCGCAGCTTGCGTCGTTTGCGCTGGTGGTAACGCCGCACGTGTCGCTGTCCGACAATCGCTGGCATGTGCATCTGGATGCCAAAGCGAAAGACGGGCGAAGCTGGCAGGCGGAATCCTCTTCCAGCGACGTGCTGGCGGCGGCGCATGCGGCGAGCGATCTGATGTTGGTGCAGCTTGGATACGCAAATGGATCCAGCAAATCCATTGCCGGCGATTCGCTGCAACAGTACATGCTCCGCATCGAAGCGACGCAGCTTGCCGGACAACCCGATATCGCGCACAAGCTTATCGACAACGCACCGCCCGGGATGCGCCATACACCTGAACTTGCTTTCGTGCAGGCCGAACTGTATTGCGCGGAAGGAAAGCTGGAATTGTGCGAGCAATCCCTGAACGATCTGCGCACGCGAGTATCGGCCACCGAAAATCCGGTGTTGCGCGGGAAGGTGCTTACCTCGCTGTGGTTCCCGTATCGGCGCAAGAACCAGTACGCCGAAGGCGAGGCCGTGCTCGACGAAGCGGTGCACCTGTTGCAAGGACAGAAGGACACCGAAGCGCTGGCCACGGCTTACCTGGATCGTTCGCACTTGGAGTTCTATCAGAGCAAATTGGATGAAGCGACGCTGGATCTCGGCCGTGCTCGCGTCGATTTCGTGTTGGCCGGCGACTCCGTGGGCCAAGCCAAGGTGGATCGTGCGATGGGCGAGATCGCGTTGCGTCGCGGTCAGTTCGGTACGGCGGTGCCGCTGCTGCAGCATGCATACGAGCAGTATCAGCGCATGGGCATGCGGCAACTGCTTTCCTCGGCGTTGGATGCACTAGCCGGTGCGCAGAAGTTGTCGTTGCTCTATCCCGACGAGTTGGCTACGACCGATAAATTCTGGCCATTCGAGCAAAAACACATGGATTTTCTCGACAACTACTCGCGCCATGAGCTTGCCAACACGCGCGCCCTCGCGTTGGCCGACAACGGGCGAACATCCGACGCCATGGCGTTGCTCGAAAGCATACTTGCGCAGGCAAGCGCCGAAGAGGAAGCGACTTTGCGCGCGCTGTTGTACGTGAATCTGGCCAAGCTGGCACTGGATCGCGAGGACGTAGCAGGCGCATTGCAATGGATCGGCAAGGCCATGGATGGAACTGCGCTGGCACAAGACGACGATCCGAGCGACTACGGCGAAGCGTGGTACGTGAACGTCATCGCCTTGCAGCGCGCCGGCAAGACAGACGAACTCAAGCGCACTGTGACGGCGATGCAAGCTTGGGCCGCGCGCTTGCCCAAGCAGAACGACCTCGTCACGATCTGGTTGTTACGCGCGAAGGCTGCGCAGGCATGGAGCGATGGGCAGCGCGATCAGGCGCTTCAACAGCTCAAGTCAGCGATGGCTGCAGCCGATGCATTGGGCACGCCGGAAACCATTGTGGACGTTGGCCGTGCTTACGCGTTGACACTGCTGGCGGCTGGACATGTGGATCAGGCGGTGGCGGTCAGTGGGCGGCTTTCCGATTGGACGAGTGTCGATTGGCGTGCGGCTTGGGTGGAGTCTTGCGTGTTGCAGGCGTTGGGGCAGAACGCTGCGGCGGACAAGGCGCGAGGAAGGGCGCAGCAGCTTGCGGGGGATCGGCGGTTGCCTGGTGGTGTGGTGGCGATGTTTTAGATTGTCTCTTGGCGATGTTGCTGCATCTTGCGTTGTTGTGGCATTGCCTGCGGCGCTTTCGGTCCCTAGAGGGACCGAGTCACTTTCTCTTGCGTGCCCACGCCCGCGTCTGGAACGCGGGCGAACAGCGCACGCTGGCCCGAAGGGCGGAGGGCAGGAAGCCCGGAGTAAGAGAAAGTAACCAAAGAGAAGGGCACCCCAGAGGGTGCGCTTGGCGGGCGTCCATGCCTGCCAAGTTCGTGAAGGATCGGAGGGGCTTTTCGACAGCACATCCTGTGTTGGCGAAAAGGCATGGGCATCCGTGCCCATGCCCCCTGAAGGGGCCTGATCCTCCGACCCTTTACCGCACCCTATGGGGCCCCACTAGAGCAGCGTGCATCCATGCGCGCACTCTTCACCAGCGCTTTGCGCTGGAAGAGCGTCGCACCGTCGTATGCCGAAGCTGTTTCGAACTAGCTGCTCATTCGTAGGTTGGGGTTTGCACCCCAACCAACATAGCTTCTGCCACGCACCGCGCAGCCAGGCGAGTGGCTGGCATGTATCATCCTCAGCGAACGGCTCGACGCAGAGCAGGACAATGACGAGCACGGGGGCGACCATTTACCGATTCGGCGAGTTCCAACTCAATCCCCTTGCGCGCGAGTTGAGCCGCAACGGCGAGTCGATCGAGTTGGCAGCCAGTGCGTTCGATTGCCTGGTGTATCTGGTGGAACACCGCGAGCGTCCGGTAGGCAAGGACGAGCTGATTTCAGCGGTATGGGGACGTGTCGACGTCAGCGACAACCTGTTGGCGCAGACGATCGTTCGTTTGCGCCGTGCGCTGGGTGAAGCGGGCAACGAGCAGCGTTGCATCAAGACCGTGGCACGGGTGGGCTATCGCTGGGCGTTGGAAACACAGGTGTTGCAGCAGCCTGAGTCCTCCGAAGCCACGCCGGCGATTGCAGAGACGACACACGACGACACGAATACCACGCGCCGTCAGCCGAAAGTGGTGCCGATCCGTCGCTCATTATTCGTTGCGCTGCTTTGCACGCTTGTGCTCGCCCTTATGTATGCCGGATGGCAGATGCTGGGTGGCAGGGCGGCTAAAACGAATTTCCAGTTCAATCGAAGCGCTGCCGTGGTGTTGCCAGTGGAGGTGGTGGCGCCTGACGACTGGAAATGGCTGCACCTTGGCATGATGGACATGATCGCCACGCGTCTGCGCGATGCGAAGGTGCCCACCGAGAGCAGTCAGGAAGTGCTAACGCTACTCAAGGACACGGACGACACGTCGGGCGCCAAGCTTTCTTCATTCGCGCTGGTGATCCATTCTCGTGCGGAATTGTCCGGCGATCGCTGGCACGTGGATCTGGATGCGAAGAGCAAGGATGGACGTACATGGAAGGCCGAGGCTTCGTCCGGCGATGTGCTGGCCGCCACGCGCACGGCCAGCGACCTGCTGTTGGCGCAACTGGGCTACAACGCGGGTAGTAGTAGTGAGTCGTTGCCGGGCTCGTCGGTGCAGCAATATCTGGAGCGCATCGATGCAGCGCGGCTGGCCGGCCAGCCGCAGACAGCACGTGAGCTGATAGAGAAAGCGCCACCGGATGTGCGCAACAATCACGAGATTGCCTATTTCCGTGCATCGCTCGAATGCGATGAGGGGCGTTCCGATGCCTGCCAGCAACAGCTTCAGGCGTTGCTGAAGCAATTGCCCGAAAACAAAGAGGCCGTATTGCGCGGTGAGATCCTTACCGTGCTGGGCTCCATCTATATGAACAATCGCCAATGGGCGCAGAGCCAGAGTGCGTTAGACCAAGCCATAAGCATCTTGCAAAAAGAAAAGAATTTCGGTGCGCTGGCGACTGCCTATCTCACTCGCGGCTACCTTAATCAGCTTCTGTGGAAGCTGGAGGACGCCACGGCGGATCTAGGCCATGCTCGCGTCAACTACTCGCTGGCAGGGGAATTGGTTGGCGTGACCAAGTCGGATTTCGACATGGGGGTGCTTGCCTTGCGCCGTTCGCAGCCCGATGCAGCGGTCACCTTGTTGCAGCACGCCTATGATCAGTTCGTGAGCATGGGCATGCGTTCGATGCTGCTGTCGACATTGGATGCGCTGGCCTACGCGCAGCAGATGCTGCTGAAGTTTCAGGACGAACTGGCTACTACGGATCGCTTCTGGCCGTTGGACGAAAAGGGTAAGGATTTCGGTTTCATCGGCGACGACATGCGTCATGAACTGACTTCAGTACGTGCTGCAGCGCTGGCCGATAACGGGCGCACGGTCGAAGCGAAGGCTTTGTTCGAGCACTTGCTCAACGATATCGATGCCGAAAAGGAATCGGGCCTGCGAGCGCAGGTAAACAAATCACTGGCCAGGCTGGCCCTGGATAGTGGCGACAACGAACGTGCCGCGATGCTGGCATCCGACGCCCTGAAACCGGTGTTGGAGGAAGACGATCAGCGCGACTATGCCGAAGTGTGGCTGGTGCGCATTGCAGGGTTGCAGCGTGGCGGCAAGGTCGACCAGGCTCGGCAGGAGATAGCCGCAATGCTGGCGTGGGAGTCTCACCTGCCGGTGAAGAACGAATGGACCCATATCTATGTCGTGCGCGCTCAGGCGGCGCAGGCATGGATCGACGGGAACCACGACAAGGCGATCGAGCAGTTGAAACTCGCCATGAACCTGGCGGACAAGCTGGGCGTGCCTGAAGTGATCGTCAGCGTCGGCAAAGCCTACGCGTTGGCCCTGCTGGATACCGGACACGTGGATCAGGCGGTGGCGATCAGCGGCCGACTGTCCGCCTGGAGCACTACGGACTGGCGTGCCGCCTGGGTCGAGGCACGTGTCTATCAGGCCCTTGGCCAGACGGATTCCTGGCAGAAATCCCGCAGCACGGCTCAGCAGCTGACGGGCGACCGTCCCTTGCCGGCTGCCTCTTCGACGTTCGAATTCTGAGGGCAGGGCGCAAGCCCCAGAAAAAAAGAAGGCGCTGACATGGAAGCGGAAATCACGTCAGCGCCGTCAGTCTGGATGACTGATATCAAGGGTGGATGTCTGATGAGCGTACGGCGCCCGCGATTGTCTGTCTTTCTCCGGACAGCGCCAATCACGTGTCCTTTCGGGCCATTTGTTGCTACGAGGCCATTGCCTGCTGTGGCTCGTCGAGAGCGGTGATCTTCCGCAGGCTGGCGGCAGCTTCCAGAGCAACGCGCCGGGGCCAGCTGTCTTCGATGTGCTCGGCAACCAGGCAGGGCTCGCTGGCGCGGCATTGGGGACAGGAGAGGTTATGCAGCATCAGTTCTTCGACGATCGACAGAGTCATGACCGATTCTCCTTGCAGCGGGTGACGCGGACGCGGTGTCCATGGGCTGGATATCGGCTGCCTGGCCGGCAACTTGAGCGTGTGCAGGTCGAGGCACGAGATATGCATGTTCACCTGCGTCTGATGCCGTAGATGCGCAGGTGCCTTGCCATGACAACGACACGCTTTCACGTACTGGCTCTGGAGGGGATGTCCCTTTCACTGTGGCTGGCCGCCGTAATGCTGAACATGATCTCGGTACTGTGGCTGGGTTTTCAGGGCTTGCAGTGGCTGCACGACGGTCATTGGACCGCTCAGCCGCCCGTGATGACCTGGATTCGGAATGTCTGCCCTGGTCTGTGCACCTACATGGACAATCCGCACTCCTGGTACGGCATCGCCAAGCTCGCCCATTTCCTCTCCGCAGTGCCTTCCGGCCTGGCGCTGGCGTTGATCGGCATCGCGCTGGGGGTACTCAGCGTGTCAGTTTCTGACCATCGGCCACTGGCGCCCAGCGTCAGCCGGGCGCGTAGCTTCTAATCAGATTTTCGTTGGCTGGGCGCCAATCGTTGGGTTATCGCAGCGTAACCCAACATGTTCGAGGCGCATTGTTGGGTTACGCTGCGCTAACCCAACCCAACCTACGGATACACTTGCCTGCTGATGACCCATCACCAGCAGGCCTGTCACGCATGAGCTCCGAGCAGCAATTCGGCGAGTATCGCGGCATCAAGTTCGAACACGGCTACAACGGCGGCGCCGATTCGCGCAGCGGCGTGATCTATTTTCCGGATGATCCCCACCGCCACATCATCGCGAGCGGCGGCTCAGCGCGCTGGGAAGAAGAGGCGAAAGGCCTGATCGACCATTACTTCCGTGAAATCGACGTGGAATCGGACGACGACTCAGAGGCGTGACCTATGGCAGGGATGACGTGATCGGGCAAGCTTCCCGTAGCATCGTGCATCTCACTGCAACATCAAACGTCTGACAATCCGTAGCGGTGTGCGGCGCAAGGATCGCGTTGCGATGTTTCTGTTGTTCGCGATCAGAGGCAGCTCATGGCTAAGCATTCTTCGGTGTCGTCGATATCATCCCGCGTGGTTTGCCTTGCATGGGCCGGTTGCGTGGGGTTGCTGACAACTATCGTGCAGGCGCAGGAAACCTTTCATCACGTGCCGAGCGCTGCAGCTTCGGTCGCCAACCCGTATCACGGGCAGGTCGATGCCATCCACGCCGGCGGCAATTCGTATGCAACGTACTGCGCCAGCTGCCATGGTGCTGCAGGGCAGGGCGCTGGCAATATTCCCTCGTTGCGGCAAGGGCCTGCACAACAGACAACGGAAGGCGCGCTGTTCTGGTTCATCACCAAGGGGGACGTGAAAGATGGCATGCCGTCCTGGGCAGCGTTGCCGGAGCAAGTGCGGTGGCAGATCGTTGCCTACCTGAAGACGCTGCCCTCGGTGAAGGTTGTTGCCACACAACAAACTGCTATGGCCGGCTCGCCCGTCCACACGCCGCCGCCGACCCCGCCGTTCACCGATTTCCGTTACGAAGCTCCTGGCGTGACACGCAAGATCACGCTCGCCGATCTGCCGGCACCTTATGCCACGCATTCGGCCAGCAACGGGCCGGAGATGACGTCGCGTCCGGAGGGCACGTTGCCCATAGCGCCGCCGGGCTTCAAAGTGAACCTTTATGCGGAAGGGCTGGATACGCCGCGCGTGATTCGCACTGCACCCGATGGCGACATTTTTCTTGCTGAAAGCGGCAGCGGGCAGATCCGTGTTTATCGCGGCATGACCGCCGACGGCAAGCCGGCGCAGACGTCCATATTCGTTGCGAACCTGGATAAGCCATACGGTATTGCGTTCTATCCGACAGGGCCGGACCCGCAATGGGTGTATATCGGCGACACGAATGCGGTGTTGCGTTTTCCTTATCGCAACGGAGATCTGAAGGCGCGCGGATCGGCCGAGCATATTGCCGATTTGCCCGCGGGCGGACATTGGACACGCGATTTGGCGTTTTCGCGCGACAACAAAACACTGTTTGTCGCAGTGGGTTCGGCATCCAACGTGGATGATCCGGATACGACGCCGGAGGAAAAACATCGCGCAAACATTCTCGCGTTCGATCCCGATGGTTCCAACATGCGCGTGCACGCATGGGGTATCCGCAATCCATCTGGCATTGCGATCGATCCGAAGAACGGGCAGCTATGGACCACCGTCAACGAGCGCGATGGCCTGGGTGACAATCTTGTGCCCGACTACATTACTGCCGTAAGCGAAGGCGGTTTCTACGGATGGCCGTGGTGGTACATGGGCGGCCACCAGGACCCACGCCACAAGGGCAAGCATCCGGAGCTGCAGAACAAAGTGATCACCCCCGACGTGATTTTGCAGCCGCACAATGCATCGCTGCAGATCACGTTCTACGAAGCCAGCCATTTCCCGTCCGAATACCATGGCGATCTGTTCGCGGCCGAACACGGTTCGTGGAACAAAGCTACGCGTGTGGGTTATGAAGTGATCCGCATTCCGCGCCATCACACCAGCAAGGCAAGCGGCGAGTACCAGGATTTCCTCACTGGTTTCGTGCTGCCGGATGGGCGCGTGTGGGGCAGGCCGGTAAGCCTTACTACGGCGACGGATGGTTCATTGCTGGTGACCGATGATGGTTCGAACTCGATCTGGCGCGTGGATTACGTCGGGAAGTGATTGCGCTCCTCTCTCTTTGGGGCCTGATTAGCGTCTTGCCTCAGTTGGGCATGTCGTGAGTGTCATCATTGCCTGCGGCGCTTCCGGTCGCGAAGCGACCGGGTCACTTTTCTTTGCTGGCCCAAAGAAAAGTAACCCAAAGAAATGGCCTCAAAAGCTCATGGCACTACGCAGGTTACAAGCTCGAACGATTACGCCATGCATTGATCGTTAGCGGGCCAAGCTTCCACCACCCCGCTATACCGCGAGGCGTCGAAGCGCTGAGGACTTAAGGCAGATCTGGCAGACCTCGGCAAAGCTCAACCTGTCGGCAGGCGCGCTTTAAGCCCTCAGGGCTTCGACGCCTCGCGGTATAGCGGGGGCATTGAACCTGGGCGGGCAACCTTCGATCTAGCCATAGACGTTCAGGCTTTTACCCTACCCATGCTGTGAGCCTGTTAGGCCATTTCTTTGGGTTACTTTTCTTTGGGCCAGCAAAGAAAAGTGACCCGGTCGCTTCGCGACCGGAAGCGCCGCAGGCAATGCCCCAACACCACAACATGCCCAACTGAGGCAAGACGCTAATCAGGCCTAAGCAAGAGGGGCCCTGCAGACGCACCCTCGAACACATCAGCGTAATATCCTTTCCACAGCCGCCACACGCGACGGCTGCGCAGTGAGCATGTCGGCGAGGAGCCAGCGTCATGTCACGGAAAGCATGGATCGTGTGGGGAGCCGCGCTATGCGCCGCACTGGCGCTGGCCTGGACGCGCTCGACGTCCGAAGCGCCGGCAAGCGAAGCCTTCGTTGCGCGCATCGAACTGAACGGTCCGATCGGCCCGGCTGCGGCCGAATATGTCGACAACGCCATCCAGCGTGCCACCGACCAAGGTGCGAAAGCGATCGTGCTGCAAATGGATACGCCAGGCGGATTGCTGGAATCGATGCGCGACATCATTGGCGGCATTCTGGCGGCGAAAATTCCAGTACTTGGTTACGTGGCACCCAGCGGCGCACGCGCTGCTTCCGCGGGCACGTACATTCTTTATGCGTGTCCGATCGCGGCCATGGCACCGGCCACGCATGTCGGTGCAGCTACGCCCGTCGAATTGGGCGGTCCTACGCCGATGCCGTCGCCGTTGGACAGCGCTGCGCCTTCGTCGAGTAAATCCAGCGACAAGGCTGGCACTCATCCCGTCGCCGATGCGGAAGCCAACAAGATACTCAATGACGCTATCGCCAACATTCGCGCGCTTGCGCAAATGCATGGACGCAACGCGACATGGGCTGAGCAAGCGGTGCGCGGTGCGGCGACGCTTACGGCCAGCGAAGCCGTAGCGCAACATGTGGTTGACTTCATTGCAGTCGATAGCGATGCGCTGCTGGCGCAGGCGGATGGACGCGTCGTACGCGTGAATGGCGGCACTATCACATTGGCTTTGCGTGGCTTGCCGTTGCGCGACTATCCGCCCGACTGGCGCGCGCGCTTTCTCGGCATCATCACTAATCCCACCATCGCTTACGTCTTGTTGCTCGCCGGCATTTACGGCTTGATCCTGGAAGCGTTTCATCCAGGTTCGTTCTATCCGGGCGTTACCGGAGGCATCTGCTTGTTGATCGGCTTGTACGCGCTGCAACTGCTGCCAGTGAGTTATGCCGGGCTCACGCTGATGGCACTGGGTGTGGCCCTGCTATTGGCGGAAGTGTTCGTGCCTACGGCCGGCGTGCTCGGCGTAGGTGGCGTGATCGCCTTCGTGTTGGGTTCGATCATGCTGTTTCGTACCGACGTGCCGGGCTATACGGTGAATGTTGGCGTGATTGCAGGCATCGCCTTCTGCGCGATGGCCATTCTGGCCATGCTGCTGCGACTGGTGATGCGCGCACGCCGCGCGCGCGCATTCAATGGCGAGGAACAGATGCTGCAAGACACCGGCGAACTGCTGCAGGCCGTGGTTGCGGGTGGCGAAGGATGGGCGCGCATCGGCGGCGAACGCTGGCGCGTGCAAAGCGAGGCGGCGCTTCCCGCCGGTACGCAAGTGCGAATCACCGGCCGCTACGGCTTGCTGTTGCGGGTGGCTGCGTTACGTACGGGCGAAGGAGAAACTTCATGATCGGTTTTGCTGGCGTTATCGTGATCTTCGTGATTGCGTTGCTGTCTTCGTCGATCAAGGTGTTGCCGGAATACCAGCGCGGCGTGGTGCTGACGCTGGGCCGCTATACCGGCACAAAAGGGCCAGGCTTGGTGATCCTGGTGCCGCTCGTGCAGCGGATGATACGGGTGGATCTGCGCGTGACCGTGATGGATGTACCACCACAAGATGTGATCTCACGCGACAACGTTTCCGTGCGAGTGAACGCGGTGGTGTATTTCCGTGTGATGGAGCCGGACAAATCGGTGCTGAAAGTGGAGAATTTCTACCAGGCGACCAGTCAACTTTCGCAGACGCGTTTGCGCTCGGTGCTCGGTCAGCATGAACTGGATGAAATTCTCTCGCAGCGCGATTCGATCAATCACAGCTTGCAGCAGATCTTGGATGAAGCGACCGATCCCTGGGGTATCAAGATCACCAACGTCGAAATCAAAGACGTGGACCTCAACGAGACCATGGTGCGCGCGATCGCCCGCCAGGCTGAGGCGGAGCGCGAACGTCGTGCGAAAGTGATCCATGCCGATGGCGAACTGCAAGCCGCCGAAAAACTGCGCGATGCCGCAGCCAAGCTGTCAGAGCAGCCGCAGGCGTTGCAATTGCGGTATCTGCAGACCTTGGCGAGCATGTCCAGCAGCGGGCAATCCAGCACCATCGTGTTTCCGCTGCCGTTGGATTTGTTGAAGCCCTTGATCGACAAATCTACATAACTTGTCGTGAAAGCGTGTGTTTCGTTACGGCCGTCATTCCCGCGAAAGCGGGAATCCATTTTCAAGGATGCATCTGAGCAAAATGGATTCCTGCTTTCGCGGGAATGACGGCCGTGAGGTGAGAGCGAGGACTTTCGCGGTGATCTCCCCGCCATATGACGCTTGTCAGATTCGACGAATGACGCCTGCGCCTGCCGCGGGACCAGTCATAAGCAGATGATGCCTTCCACACCCAATCCGGGTGGGGGAGGACAAACCATGAACACCATCAACGAGACGCGCAGCACGCTTGATAAATACATGCCCTGGCTGATCGGCCTGCTGGCCGCTTTTCTGGCTGGTAAGGCGTTGAAGCGTATGTTCTGGACCGCGTTCGCCATGTATTGGGCGCTCCATGCGACCGGCATGCATATTTTCTAGTCTTGCAAGGTTGGGTTAGCGACGCTTAACCCAACAAAACATCGCGACATGTTGGGTTACCCCCGGATCAAGTCCGGGGTAACCCAAGCCACTTACATAGATTGTGCAAACACGCGACTCCCTTTATGTTGCGCGGGCTTGATTCCGGAGCTGCGCGTGAAACCCACCACCCTTGCCGAATGGCTGGACTATCAACAACGTGTTCACGCACTCGGCGTGGATCTGGGATTGGATCGGGTGCGCGCCGTGTGGCAACGCATGGGTGCACCCGAGATCGCGCGGCGTGTGATCACGGTGGGCGGTACCAACGGCAAGGGTTCCACGGTGGCCTTTCTCGAAGCCATGCTCGCCGCAGCAGGGCAGCGTGTGGGTTCCTACACCTCGCCGCATCTTCTTCGCTATAACGAACGGGTGCGCATCGCGGGCCTCGATGTCGACGACATCGACTTGATCGAGAGCTTCGAGCGCATCGAGCTGGCCCGTGGCGACATCTCCCTTACGTATTTCGAATTCGGAACGCTGGCTGCGCTCGATCTGTTTGCACGCGCCGATCTCGATACTGCCGTGCTGGAAGTCGGCCTCGGTGGGCGGTTGGATGCCGTCAACATCATCGATGCGAACGCGGTGATCATCACCACCGTGGATCTGGATCACGTGGAATGGCTAGGCCCGGATCGCGACGGTATCGGCCGTGAGAAAGCCGGCATCGCACGCCGCGATCGTCCCGCCATCGTGGGCGAATCCGAACCGCCGAAGGGTTTGCTGGACGTGCTCGCTGAGCGAGGTGCCCATATCGAGCGTGCAGGGCACGACTTCTATGTGGAGCGTGAGGTGCACCGTTGGCGCTGGCATCATCGCGACGGAACGGTGCTGACGCTGCCTGCACCGGAACTTGCTGCACCGGTGCAATACGCGAATGCCTCATCGGCCATTGCCGCGCTGCATGCTTTGCAGGCAGTAAACCCGGTGGAGTTGGAACGCATTGCCTCGGTGGGCATGCACTTCCCACGTGCGCCAGCGCGCTTGCAGTCGCTGGGCGGCGATCCGGCGTTGATCGTCGACGTCGGCCACAACCCGCAGGCGGCCAGGGCGCTGGCCGATTGGCTGGATGCGCAGCCCGGTGGCCGCGTGCACGCGGTGTACGGTGCGCTTTCCGATAAGGATGTGGGCGGCGTGATGGCGGCGTTGGGATCGCGCATCACGCATTGGCACCTTGCCAGCCTGGATCAGGATACACCGCGCGGGCTTTCAGCCAGCGTGCTCGCCGGCGTGTTGCATCAGGTGCTGCCGCGTGCCGGTTTCGATACGCACGACAATGTGCCGAAGGCGCTTGCAGCGGCGCGTGCTTCGGCACGTCATGGTGAGCGCATTCTTGCGTTCGGGTCGTTCTTCGTTGCTTCCGCAGTGTTGGTTGATGCCAGTACTTAACCCCCTCTCCCCTCCGGGGAGAGGGCTGGGGTGAGGGGTTGCGCTTGCGATGATCTGCATGCGCTTCATTGCATTGCTCAGCTATGGTGAAAAGCAATGATGTTCCTTCATCGCAAGATTGTCCCCTCACCCTAACCCTCTCCCCGGAGGGGAGAGGGGACGGCTGCGCGGCGCAAGTGAGTTTTCAAGAAACATAGATCATCCATTTGTCATGTAACCCGGCACGGGCAGGTATAATCCGCCGCGTCACGCACAAGTTGGTTGTCTGGAGTCCATCTTGAACACACGCCTGTTGGGAGCTGCCGTACTCGTTGCGCTGGCGATCCTGTTCGTGCCGATGATGTTTTCGAGCAAGCCGCCTTCAACAGCCAGCACGGATCAGTCGGTGAATTTGGCGATTCCCCCGGCTCCCGATCGCGACCTGCAGACCAAGACCATGAGCCTTTCCGGCGCGGCCCCCGCCACCAGCGCCGCGCCGACGCCCGCCAGCACGGCGGCCAACGTAGAAGGTATGACGCCGGTGAACATCGCTGCGGCCAGTACGGCGGCACCGGCCGTTCAAGCGCCGCCGCCGCAACAGCCGACGCCGGTGCAACCGATCATCCCGGCAACGCCGCCGAAAGCGACCGCTGCCGCGAACCGTCCGGCCGTACCCCTGGTTCAGCCGCAGCAACAGCCGGTTATTCCGGATACGCCCCCTGCCACCGCCGCTCGCGGCATCTATGCAGTGAATCTCAGCGCCTATGCAACGGACGGTGCCAACCGCCTGATGCAGAAGGTGCGCGGCATGGGGTACCCGGTGCGTGGGCAGACCATTCAACGGGCAGGGAAGTCGCTGACCCTGGTGAGCGCCGGGCCGTTCGAAACCCGCGCCCAGGCAGAGGCCGCGCGGCTGAAGATCACCCAGTCGATGCCGAGTATTCCGGCCCACCTGGAAAGCGGCGCCACCACCCCGCAGGGTGACGTGCCGGCACCGGCAGCGGGCACGCCTGTCAGGGCTGGCGCCTGGGCGGTACAGGTGGCGGCCATGGGCAGCCAATCCGATGCACTGGCGTTGCGCGACAAGCTGCGCGCCAACGGTTTCGACGGTTTCGTGGACTCGGTGAATGCCGGTGGACGCCAGTTGTGGCGTGTCCGCGCGGGGCCGCAAACCCAACGTGCGGACGCGGTTTCGCTGCGCGACCAGATCAAGGCCAAGCTGGGACTCGACGGCAACGTCGTCAGCGCCAATTGAACTCCCTGACGCCGGAAACGACGCCATGAACGCGGTCGACTTCATCATCATCGCGGTACTGGGTCTGTCGGTCCTTGTGGGTTTGTGGCGCGGCCTCATATCCGAGGTGCTGGCACTGGTCACATGGATCGCGGCGTTCTGGGTGGCCTGGACGTATGGGCCGGATGTGTCGACCCATTTCGAGCATTCCATCCAGACACCGCTGCTGCGCTTGCTGGTCGGCTACGGGCTTTGTTTTATCGCCGTGCTGATTCTTGGCGCATTGGTGCGGTTCGCGATCCATGCGTTGGTGGACAGTACAGGGCTGGGTGGCACGGATCGCCTGCTTGGCATGATTTTCGGTTTTGCACGCGGTTTGCTGCTGGTGACGTTGATCGTGTTTCTGGTGAATCAGACCGGCTTCGCACGCGAGCCGCTGTGGCATGAATCGACCTTGCTGCCGCAGTTCAACAGTCTGGCGACCTGGCTGGAACACGAAATGCCGCCGAACGTGCGCCAATATCTGCACCGGGAAAATTTCCCTGTGCATTTGCCCAACGTAATGCCCGGCAGCCTGCCGGCGCATGGCACCATTTTTCCGGCTGCAGCTTCGAGCGCGGCCGACGCAACGCATCACACTAACGGGTAGCAACACCATGTGCGGAATCATCGGCATAGTCGGTACCACCGAGGTGGCATCGGCGCTTTATGACGGCCTCACCGTCCTGCAGCATCGCGGGCAGGACGCGGCCGGTATCGCCACCGTGGACGGTGCGCGTTTACGACTGCACAAGGAAAACGGGTTGGTGCGCGACGTGTTCAACCAGAGCGCCATGAACCGCTTACGCGGCCGCGTCGGCATCGGGCATTGCCGCTATCCAACGGCGGGTTCCGAAGGCGCCACCGAAGCGCAGCCGTTCTACGTGAATTCGCCTTACGGCATCGCCATTGCGCACAACGGCAATCTGGTGAACACCGAAACGCTGCGGCGCGAGATGTTCGAAGACGACCGTCGCCACATCAACACCGACTCCGATTCGGAAGTGCTGTTGAACGTGCTGGCGCATGAGCTGCAGATCCAGGATCGCATGTCGCTCACGCCGGACCACATCTTCAAGGCGGTGGCCGGCATGCACGCGCGTGCGCGCGGTGGTTACGCGTGCCTGGCGCTGCTGCTTGGCTACGGCCTGCTTGGCTTCCGCGATCCGAACGGCATCCGTCCGCTGGTGCTTGGCGAACGCATTACGCCAGATGGGCGTGAATACGCGCTGGCTTCCGAATCCGTGGCGCTGGACATCCTCGGCTTCAAGCGACTGCGCGACGTGGCGCCGGGCGAAGCCGTGTTCATCACCAACGACGGCCAGCTGCACACCCGCATGTGTGCGGAAGGTGCCGTGCACGCACCGTGCATTTTCGAATACGTGTACTTGGCACGCCCCGATTCGATGATCGAGAACGTGTCGGTGTACAAAGCGCGCCTGCGCATGGGCCAGAAGCTGGCGGAAAAGATTTTGCGCGAGCGCCCCGATCACGGTATCGACGCGGTGATCCCGATTCCGGACACCGCACGCACGGCCGCCAGCGCGCTGGCTGAAATGCTGGGTGTGCCGTTCCGCGAGGGTTTCGTGAAGAATCGCTACATCGGCCGCACCTTCATCATGCCGGGGCAGGGCGAGCGCGTGAAATCCGTGCGCCGCAAGCTCAATCCGGTGGAACTGGAATTCCGCAAGAAGAACGTGTTGCTGGTGGACGACTC
This sequence comes from Dyella acidisoli, assembly GCF_030160295.1. GTDB lineage: Bacteria > Pseudomonadota > Gammaproteobacteria > Xanthomonadales > Rhodanobacteraceae > Dyella_B > Dyella_B acidisoli. The sequence continues at coordinate 4,510 of NZ_BSOB01000035.1, read as the reverse complement.
CATCGTGCGCGGCACCACCTCCCGCCAGATCATCCAGATGGCGCGCGATGCCGGAGCGAAAAACGTGTTCTTCGCGTCCGCTGCGCCGCCGGTGCGCTATCCGAACGTGTACGGCATCGACATGCCCGCTGCTTCTGAGCTGGTCGCCGCCGGACATACTGTTGCCGAAGTGGAGAAGGTGCTCGGTGCCGACTGGCTGATCTATCAGGATCTGAAGGATCTGATCTGGGCGGTGCAGGACGGCAACGAAAACCTCAAGCATTTCGATACGTCATGTTTCTCCGGCGAATACATCACCGGTCTGGACCAGCATTATCTGGAGCAGATTGAGATGCTGCGTTCGGATGATGCGAAAGCGGCGCGTCGCAGCGCGTAGTTTTTGCTTTTCTCCTTCTTCCCTCCGGGGAGGGTATTCCCTGTTTCCCTTTTCTCAAGGGGAAAAAGGGTGGGGTGAGGGGGCTTGCCATGAATTCACTCGAAGCTGCTCACTTTCAAGGCCGTCATTCCCGCGAACGCGGGAATGGCGGCTTCGTATGTAGCCATGCATAGCGTCATGACTGACCTCCATACCGCCGCCAAACGCTGCCTCGACGCCACCGATCCCGCCGAGAAACTGCGCCTTACGCAGGCGACATGGGAAGCTTTGCAATCCGGCGAACTGCATCCCGATTCAACTTCACTTGCACCAGAACCTATCGGCACGCCCGGTCGGCCCGCACTTCCGCAACTTGTGCCGCAACGCCAAGTTCCGCATCGCGGCCTTGGTACGCCCGAAGGCCGCGCTGCACTCGTGCACGCCGTCGCACATATCGAATTCAACGCCATCAATCTAGCGTGGGATGCGGTGTATCGATTCCGAGGCATGCCGTTGGACTACTACCGCGACTGGGCCAGCTGCGCGAATGACGAAGCACGCCATTTCGCCTTGCTATCCGACCGTCTCGCCGAACTAGGACACGTCTACGGCGATTTCGACGCGCACAACGGCCTGTGGGAAATGGCCGAGAAAACCGCACACCACGACACCGCGCGCATGGCCCTGGTGCCACGCGTGCTAGAGGCGCGCGGCTTGGACGTAACGCCGAGCATGATCGAACGCCTGCGCGGAGTAGGCGACGAACCCACCATCGCAATACTGGAAGTGATCCTGCGCGAAGAAGTCGCCCACGTTGCCGCTGGCACGCGCTGGTTTCGTTGGTGTTGCGAACGCGATGGTTTAGACTCGCGCGAAACCTTTCTTGATCTGGTGCGCGATTACATGGGACGCAACCTGCGCGGTCCGTTCAATCGTCCTGCGCGTTTGCAGGCTGGCTTCGATGACGTGGAGCTTGATCGCCTGACTGCATTGGCGCTCGCGTAGGTTGGGGTGAAAACCCCAACATTGTTGTGCGCCCATACACCCTGATGTTGGGGTTTCCACCCAGCGATCATGCAGCATTGCGGCACTCACCATGATGTCAGTGACCCCAGAATGTCGTCATTCCCGCGAAAGCGGGAATCCATTTTCAAGGATGCATCAGCGCAAAATAGATTCCCGCTTTCGCGGGAATGACGGCTGTGAGGGAGTGTGTACTTTCATGGCAATCTACGCGACTGATGTGTGCCCTATTCAATACACATAATTAATCGCCACAGCCGGCGTCACCGACCCCGTACTGTTACGCCCTCCAAAAATCACCCGTGTTCCCAATAACACACCAATCGTCGGCGACCAGTTGTACTCAATCGCCGGCGCTATCCCAAACGCCGTACTGGAACCCGAATTCAACCGCACATTCTGCGGAAACGGCACATTGCTCGGATCCACAAAATCCAACCCAGCCAAACGCGTATTACCGTTATGGCTATACGTAAGATCCGTAGCCAGCACCCACCGTTGCGTAAGGCTGTATTCGAAGGCCAGATCGGCAAAGAAACCATTGCCGGGCTTCACCCTCCCGTTAAACCCATCATCCGTCCCATACACGCTCACACCCCTCACGCGTGTACTGCGCGAAAACGACTTCGATATATTGAAGCGCGTACGCAGAATGCGCCCATTCGGCAACCACCAATACATCTGCGTATTAAGCCACACGGTAGTGGTATAGGTGCCACTGCCCATGCCATCGCCGGGACGGTTGCCCAGTTGGTCGTATTTGCCCGTGGGAAGGGTTTCCTGCACAAGGATGGCCGTGGTCGGTATCCAACTGCCTTGCTGAAATTCGGTGAGCCGGTACTGCGCCTGCAATGTCCAATCGCCAACGCCGATGCTTGAGCTGTTCGGCCCGTGGCTGACCTGGTTGTAGCTGATTACCGGAATCATCCCGATCGAAAGTCGATCGACCAAGCCGTAAAGCATGTAGGTATTCGAGCCGAACGTGCTGGTATTCGGACGGCGAACATCATAGAGATAGGGCTCGAACAAAAAGTGCCCAGGCGGCAACGTTTCAGCGGAATTGGCCAGCATCGGCCCCGTCCACCACGCATCGCTCATTGATTCCTGCGTTGAAGGAGCGGGCGGCTGCGCCGGCACTGTCTGCGCGCATGCGGGGATTGACCGTATCAGACAGCCAAGCATGCACAGCAGCGTGTAAACGCCAGCGCGCCGCCGCGCATTCACGATTTGATGCGCGAGGGGTTCGCAACGAAATTCAGTTCCCATGTTTTGCCGCTGTCATCGGAGAAAGATTGCTTGAAGTGATGCGAGCGCATGACATCAGCCTCCCAGCGGCACCGGCCGCAGGAGGCAAAAAGTACGCTCACCAGTGGTTTACGAAAATAGCCACTTGGGTATGATTCGATATGACCACTTCAAGATCGATGAAACGACTTTAAGGCCCCCGGCATGAAACGACTATCCGCTGGTTTCCTTCCCCCAGTTGCTCTGGATGCTGCCAGCGGCGTGCCGATGTACGACCAGCTCTCCGAATGGTTTCGCCGCGCCATCATGGATGGCCGCTTGCGGCCAGGGCAGCGCGTGCCTTCTACACGCAGCTTGGCGAACGAGCTCAACATTTCGCGCATACCTGTGTTGAGCGCATACGAGCAGTTGTACGCGGAAGGTTATCTGGAAACCTTCGTCGGCGCCGGTACCTGTGTGGCGCACTCGATACCCGGCGAAGTGCTCAAACCCACGAATGCAACGCAGCGCGCGGCGCAACCCAAAACCGTGCAAAGCGTGCCACGCAGAATTTCCCAACGCGTTGCCGCATTGCGTACCGCACCACAAACCTGGGCAGACAATCAGGGCGCGTTTCGTGTCGGCTTGCCCGCCATCGATCATTTTCCAGCCACAGCATGGTCCAAACTCATCAATCGCCACGCGCGCAGACCGCCGATTAATCACATGGTGTACGGCAACCCCATGGGCCATATGCCATTGCGCGAAGCCATCGCCGAATACCTAGGCACCGTGCGCGCCGTGCGCTGCGATGCATCGCAGATTCTCATCACAACCGGCTCGCAACAAGGTCTGCAGATCTGCGCTCACGCCTTGTTGGAAGCGAAAGATCGCGTATGGATGGAAGATCCCGGCTATCCCGGCGCACGACAAGCATTGCGCACCGTCGGTGCGGATATCGTTCCAGTTCCGGTGGACGAAGAAGGTTTGAATGTCGACGTCGGCATTCGGCTGAGTAAAAACGCACGCGCCATCTACATCTCGCCTTCACATCAATTCCCACTCGGCGTCACCATGAGCGCCGCACGACGCATGCAACTCCTGAGCTGGGCCGCGCGCGCCGGTGCGTGGATCATCGAAGACGACTACGACAGCGAATATCGATTCGGTGGAAGACCACTCGCATCCCTGCAAGGCATGGATGCCGAAGACCGTGTCATCTACGTCGGCACCTTTAGCAAAGTCATGTTCCCCGCGCTACGCGTCGGCTACATCGTCGTCCCCAAAGACCTTGTCCCAGCCTTCGCCACCGTGCGCGACGCCTTCGACACCTTCTCACCCACGCTCTACCAAGCCGCACTCACCGATTTCATCACCGAAGGCCAATTCGCTCGCCATATTCGCCGCATGCGCGCGCTGTATCTCGAACGACGCACCGCATTGCTCGAAGCCATCGATCGATACATGGACGACAAACTCGAAATCATAGGCACCCACGCAGGCATGCAACTCACCGCGCTATTGCCGCGCGGTATCGACGACGTCGCGCTCTCCATCAAAACCGCCAAGCTAGGCATCTCTACGCGGCCGTTGTCCATTTGCTACGCGAAGCCACCGAAGCGAGGTGGGGTGATCCTTGGTTATTCGGGGGCGAGCGTGGCGGAGATTCGGGATGGGGTACGGAAACTCAGGTCTTGCCTATAGGGCTGCCCTAAATAATCCGTCGCCCCGGCGAAGGCCGGGGCCCAGCGACTTTCTAAGCGGCCAAGGACACCGGGGTCCGAGCTTTACCGCATCACTAAGCGTCGTAATTACATGGACTCGCCCCCGCGCTAAATAAGGCCTCATGGGCCAGCGGTGGAGAGTAAAACTATCCACCGTTCTGTAACGAGCGAGGGCGAGTCCATG
>NZ_BSOB01000034.1 GCF_030160295.1 Dyella acidisoli | reverse complement strand
CGTTAAAAGACGGCACGCTATGGGCGCTTGTTTCACAATGTGTCGCGGGTGACTGCATGTGAACAGGCAGGTTTTTCAAACGTCCCGCGAAAGCGGGAATCCATTTGCCCTGATGTGGAGGCGAAGATGGATTCCCGCTTTCGCGGGAATGACGGCAAGGCAAGATTGTGCATCATGGAATTCTGATGAGGAATGCCTCTCCTCCTATCATACTCACCATCGCCGGCTCCGATTCCGGCGGTGGTGCCGGCATTCAAGCGGACCTGAAAACCTTCCACGCACACGGCGTGCACGGCCTTTCCGCCATTGCCGCCATCACCTCGCAAAACACGCGCGGCGTGACTGCTGTACATCCGATACCGATCGCGCATATCCGTAGTCAGATTGAGGCTGTGTTCGACGACTTCCCTATCGCTACCGTGAAAACCGGCATGCTGGGCAATGCCGCCACGGTGCGACTCGTCGCAAAGGAACTGCGCAAACGCAAACCCGCATGGATCGTGGTCGATCCCGTGATGATTTCCACCAGCGGCTCGCGCCTGCTCGACGAAAACGCGGTTGAGGCGATGATCAACGAATTGATCCCGCTCGCCGACGTACTGACACCGAACCTGCCGGAAGCCGAAGCTCTACTGGGCCACCCGTTGAAAACATCGAAGCAACTTGCGGAAGCAGGCGAGGCCTTGCTTGCACTCGGTGCCCGCAGCGTGCTGCTGAAAGGTGGACACGGTCGAGGCCACGATGTCGTAGATCGTTATTTCGATGCACGTGGATCGATCGACATCCGCCATGCCCGTCTTCCGCGTGAAGGCCACGGCACCGGTTGCACGCTGGCTTCAGCTATCGCCGCGGAACTGGCCAAGGGCTCAGCGCCACGTCAAGCGGTGCGCCGAGCGGTCGCCTACGTGCAGCGCGCACTTAAAAACGGCTATCGCCCAGGTCGTGGTGCGATCTTCGTGCTCCGTCACTGAACGGAATTTGCCGTAAAATTGCCAAGCGGCCATCCGGCCACATATTCAGGCCATCCCCCGAGCCGCTTCCACGATGGATTTCCTCAGCCCCCGCTTCATCATCCTCTACGTACTGCTGGCCTTCGTGCTGTGTGTGCTGCTGGTGCACCTGCGTGGCCGCTCACGACTTCGCTTTGATCGCCAGTTGGTGGATCATTCTGCCGTGTTCGCGCCCTATAACCTCTTGATGTATGCCTTCTCGGCGGTACCGGCGCGGCCCATCCTCGATCGCGACGGTTTTCCTCAACTGGATCTGCTGCGCGACAACTGGCAGACCATCCGCGAAGAAGCACTGCAGTTGTTCGACGAAGGCCATATTCGCGCAGCCGAGAAACATAACGACGCCAGCTTCAACAGCTTCTTCAAGCAGGGCTGGAAGCGTTTTTACCTGAAGTGGTACGGCGAACCGTTGGCATCTGCGGAAACGCTGTGCCCGAAGACCGTGGCGCTGCTCAACTCGATTCCCAGCGTGAAAGCGGCGATGTTCGCCACGCTCGCACCGCACAGCAAACTCAATCCGCATCGCGATCCGTTTGCCGGTTCGCTGCGCTACCACCTTGGCCTGATCACACCGAACTCGCGCGACTGCCGCATTTTCGTCGACGGTGAAGAACACGCGTGGGGCGACGGCAAGGATGTGGTGTTCGACGAAACCTACGTGCACTGGGTGGAAAACAAGACCAATCAGACACGCGTGATCCTGTTCGCCGACGTCGAACGCCCGCTGCGCACGCGCTTGATGAGCGCAATCAACCATCGCGTCGGCGCGTTCATGGGCAAGATCACCGCCTCGCCGAACACCGAATCGCCGGAAGAAAAAACCGGCTTCGTCAACCGCATGTTCGCGCTCAACGCCCGCGGTCGCGAGCGCAGCCGCGTGTTCAAGAAGAAATACCCGAGGCTGTTTCGCACAGTGAAGTACATCGGCATGCTGATTTTTATCTGGCTGGTGTTTTTGGCTCCTTGGCCTTTCGTTCACTAAGCAGTTGTCACGTTTTCGATAGCTAGCGCGTCCTGGCTATAAGCCCCAACCGGAAACGACCATGGACGCCCACACCAACCTGTTCCAGAAGCACCGCCCTCGCCTGCTCGGGCTCGCCTACCGCATGCTCGGCACCCAGGCGGATGCCGAAGACGTACTGCACGACGCTTGGCTGCGCTGGCATGCGCAGGACAAAGCCGGACTGGATGATGCCGAAGCCTGGCTGGTGACCGTCACCACCCGCCTCGCCCTGGATCGCTTGCGCCACGCCAAGGTGGAGCGCGAGCACTACACCGGCCCATGGCTGCCTGAGCCGCTGGTAGAGCCGGAAGCGCTGCCGGATTCGCAAGCCGAACAAGCCGAAACGCTCACTCATTCCTTTCTGTTGATGCTGGAACGGCTGAGCCCGGAAGAGCGCGCCGCGTTCCTACTGCGCGAAGTCTTCGACTACAGCCACACCGAAGCAGCAAGCATCCTCGGCATCACCGAAGAAGCCTGCCGGCAGCGCGCACATCGCGCCAAACAACGACTGCGCGAGGAACGTGTTCGCTTCAACACCAACACGCAAACCCAGCGGCGCCTGCTGGAACGTTTCGCCCTGGCCTTGCGGCGCCCTTCCGAAGAAAACCTTCGCGCGTTGCTTGCAGAGGATGCGGTGCAAGTCGCCGATGGTGGCGGTCTGGTCGCCGCAACGCTGCGACCACTGCTCGGCAGCGAGCGGATCACGCGCCTGTACCTGCAGATCTACAAACATGAGCAAGGTCACGACATCCGTCGGGATCTGCGCATGGTGAACGGCGAGCCTGCACTTCTGACGTGGGTGGACGGCGAGCTGACTACCGTCGTTTGGATTGAGTGCGACGGTGAGCACATCACCGCTCTGCACGCGCTGCGCAATCCACAAAAATTGGCGCGACTGGCCGCTGTCACGAAATCGCCGGCTGGTCCGTCCTTGCATTGAACGGCCAATTCCGGCCGCGTCTATTCAAGGAGCCCACCATGTCCCGTTTCAACATCCAGAAGCATTTTCAGGCTGTGCAGCCACTGTTCGCCCTCAGCAAGCACATCAAGTCAGGCACGCTGGAGCCGGCGCTGATCGAGCTGGTGCTGATGCGCGTTTCGCAGATCAATGGCTGTGCCTATTGCCTGGATATGCACAGCAAGGACGCACGCGCCGCCGGCGAAACCGAGCAGCGCCTATACGTGATCGCAGGCTGGCGCGAGGCGCCGTTCTACAGCGACCGCGAACGCGCTGCCTTCGCGTGGGCCGAGGCACTCACCCGGCTGGTTCCCGGCGACTCGGTGCCGGATGCCCTCTACGCGGAAGTGAGTCGTCACTTCAACGAGAAGGAACTGGTCGATCTCACCTTGCTAGTGACAAACATCAACACCTGGAATCGGATCAACCTTGCCGCGCATACGGTGGCAGGCGACTACAAGCCCGGCATGTTCGGCTGAGCATCCGCTGTCACGAAATGGCCAGGTGGCTCGTCCTTGCATTGAACAGTCGATGACGGCCACCCCACACGAGGAATGCATGCCATGTCACGTTTTTCCTACTACACATATCCCGAAGCCCTGAAACCGCTGTTTGCGATGAAGGCGCATATCGACCAGTCCGGTCTCGAAGAAAGCCTGGTGCATCTGGTGATGCTACGCGCCTCGCAGCTCAACGGCTGCGCCTATTGCATCGACATGCACAGCAAAGAAGCACGTGCCGATGGCGAAACCGAACAGCGTCTGTATCTGCTGCAGGCATGGCGCGAAGCGCCGTTCTATAGCGCACGCGAGCAGGCAGCGCTGGCGTGGTGCGAAGCGGTCACGCGACTCGATCCGGTACACGGCGTGACGGATGAAGTTTACGAACAAGCACGCGCGCAGTTCAGCGAGAAAGAACTGATGGACCTGAATCTGCTGGTGATCATGATTAACGGCTGGAATCGCATCGCGATACCGTCGAAGACGGAGCCGGGCAGCTTCAAGCCAGTGAAGCAAAAGGCGGCTTAAAGCTGATGCTCCCTCTCCCCCAAGAGGAGAGGGAGTAAAGATGCATTACACCTTCACGCGCTTGGCAATGGCCTCACCAAACGTCTGCGTCGAACCCTTGCCACCCAGATCCGGCGTAACGTGTTCGCGATCGTTCGCCATCGTGTCGCGAATCGCATCACGCAGCTTGGTGCCCTTCTCCACCATGCCCAGATGATCGAGCATGTCGGCTGCAGCAAGCAGCAGCGCGCAGGGATTGGCAATGCCTTTACCCGCGATATCCGGCGCAGAACCATGCACCGCTTCGAAGATCGCTGCGTGCTCGCCGATGTTGTCGCCCGGTGCCAGACCCAAGCCACCGACCAAGCCGGCGCACAGATCGGAAAGAATGTCGCCGAACAGGTTGGTGGTGACGATCACGTCGAACTGTTCTGGACGCATCACCAGCTGCATGCAGGCGTTGTCCACGATCATCTCGTTGAACTCGATCTGCGGATAATCCTTCGCAATCTCGCGCGCCACGTTGAGGAACAGACCTGAAGCGGTCTTGATGATGTTGGCCTTGTGCACGGCCGTGACTTTCTTGCGACCTTTCTTCACCGCCATATCGAAGGCATAGCGCACGATGCGCGCGCAGCCCTTGCGCGTAACGCGGATCATCGAGGTGGCCAATTCACCGTCTTCCGATAGCGTCTGCCCTTCGGAGAGATACGCACCCTCGGTGTTCTCGCGCACGGTGATGATGTCGATGTTGTCGTAACGCGCCTTGGTGCCGGGGAAGCTGATCGCCGGACGCACGTTGGCGTACAGATCGAAATGGCGGCGCAGTGTGACGTTGATCGACGTGAAGCCGCCACCTACCGGCGTGGTCAGCGGGCCCTTCAACGCCACCTGGTGCTTGGCGATCGCATCGAGCGTGGGCTTGGGCAGCAGGTCACCGTGCTTTTCGAGCGCGATCATGCCGGCTTCGACCGTGTCGTAGGTCAGGCCGCAATCGAGCGCGTCGAGCACGCGCAGCGTAGCGGTCATGATCTCCGGGCCGATGCCATCGCCCGGGATCACCGCAATGGTCTTGCTCATGGGGAAACTCCTTGGGAATGAAGCGGGGGAGCCGGCGCGCAGGGGGGAAGGCGCCTAGCTGAAAACCGCACAATTATCCCTGATGGGCTTGTCGGCGAACAGCCTGGATATGGTTGGGAAGCGTTGCAAATGCTCGTATGGAGCGTTGCGGTTGCTCGAATACTGCTCTTCCTCCTCTCCCCTCCGGGGAGAGGATTGAGGTGAGGGGGACAAGGCTTGCCACAGATCTCAATTGGAGAGTCGCTTCGATTTACCTTTATCGCGAGGTTCGCCCCTCACCCCCGCCCTCTCCCCGAAGGGGAGGGGGCGCAAATGCGTTACGCATGCTCGCTGCAGTTGGCAGCCTCTGCACCGCCTTCCAACCGATCCAGAAAATCCACCGCACGCCGCAAATGCGGAATCACGATCGACCCACCTACGACCAGGCCGACGCTGAACACCTCGAAAAATTCATCGCGCGTCACGCCCACTTCCTTGCACTGCGCAATGTGATAGCTGATGCAATCATCACAACGCAGCACCATCGAGGCGACCAGACCAAGCATTTCCTTGGTCTTCACATCCAACGCGCCGGCTTTGTAAGTCTGCGTGTCCAGCGCAAAGAAGCGGCGTACCACCTGGTTGTCTTCGGCCAGGATGCGTTCGTTCATGCGTTGGCGGAAGGCGGTGAATTCGGCGACGCGATCCTTCTCGGTACTCATGCAACCTCCAAGAGCTGCGCCAGCTTGCCGCTTCGATCGGCAGCGACCAGATCGTCATAGCCGCCTACAAGGTGATCGTTGATGAAGATCTGCGGTACGGTGCGGCGACCGCCACTGCGCTGGAGCATGGTGTCGCGCTGGGCCGGATCGGTGTCTACCCGCACTTCCTCCCACGTCAGGCCCTTGGCCTTCAGCAGGTTCTTGGCGGCCACGCAGTATGGGCATACCGCAGTGGAATAAACTTCGATCTTGGGCATCGCAAAGCTCCGGAATAACTTGCGCAATAAATGGCGGTGTCTGTGTTTGAAACCAAGATGCTGAACTGCCATATCAGTGAATGGTCTCAGTGTTATTGTCGTTCATCTATGACCATGCCGCATCGAAACCTCCATAAACGCCTGCTGACCGCGCTGGCTGCTGCGACCGTGGCCTTTGCCGCGGGCGCCCAGGACAGGCCTGACGACATCCGCCTCCCTGACCTCGGCAGCTCAGCCAATGCATTGATCTCCCCGCAGGAAGCGCAGGACTACGGCGCCATGATGCTGCAGCAAATGCGCGCGCTGGACATGGTCGTGGACGACCCGCTGCTGGACGACTACATCAACAACCTGGGCTTTCGCCTGGTGGCCAACTCGGCCAAGCCGAAGGATCACTTCGCGTTCTTCATCGCCAAGGATCCGGTCATCAACGCATTCTCGGCGCCCGGCGGCTATATCGGCATGAATTCGGGACTGATCATCATCACCCGCAGCGAGGATGAGCTCGCGGCGGTGATGGCGCACGAAATCGGCCACATCACCCAGAACCACCTGCAGCGCGCGTACGAGGCAGCGAAGAAAGACACACCGCTGATGGCCCTGATCGCACTCGGCGCCATTGCTGCGGGCGGCGCGGCTGGCGGCCAAGCCGCCGCAGCCACACTGCTGGGCGGCCAGGGCGTATTGATGCAGAAACAGATCAACTTCACCCGCAAGGACGAAGCCGAGGCCGACCGCACCGGCATCGAGACACTCTCCAAGTCCGGTTATGACCCGAACGCCATGGCCGGTTTCTTCGCGCGCATGGAAGATGAAATGAGCGCGGATTCGGGCGGCATCAACGTGCCGTCCCTGTTGCTGGATCACCCCGTCACGGCACAGCGCATCAGTGACGCGAAAGCACGTGCTGGCTCGCTGATTGCCGCCCAGAAGCTGCAACCCAGCGGCAATCTGCTGGACAAAGAGAGCTGGGCAAAGCAGACCGCACCCATCGTCTACGTGAAGGACGCGACCTCGCTGCTCCCCTCCTCGCACAGCGCCGGCAAAGGCCCGAGCACCTATTTGCTGATGCGCGAACGCGTGCGTGTGCTGTCTGATGACGCGTACCGCATGAGCAGCTTTTACGCCGGTCTGCTTGGCCGCCAGGATGGGCGCTTCAACACACCGGAAATCCACTACGGCTATGCGCTCGCGCTGATCCGCAGCGGCCAGGGCGGCAAGGCCATCACCCAGCTTCAGCCGCTGGTGGACAAGAACCCGGACAACCTGGTGCTGCGCCTGGCGCTGGCGGACGCGCGCCTGCAGGACGGCCAGCGTGCGGCGGCGCTGGATATCTACGCTGCGCTCAATACCGAATCCCCGCGCAACAAGGCCATCGGCGTGGCTTACGCCAACGCACTCACCCAGGGCGGCAGCAAAGCCCAGGCCGAGCAGGCTGCCAGCATGCTGCGGCCAATGCTGGAAGACACCGACGAGCCTGGCCTGTTCACCGCTTACGCCCGCGCCAGCGAACGGGCTGACCAAGCGGTTCGTGCGGGCGAAGCCTACGCGCAAGCCAGCTACCTCTCCGGCCGGCCGTTCGATGCCATGGAACAGTTGAAAACCCTACTCAAGCGCAACGACCTGGACTACTACGCACGCGCCCGCATCCAGGCCCACATCGCCGAACTCACCCCGCTGGTGATGGAGCTGCGCAAGCGCCGCGTATCCACGGATGACAACCCGGACGGCACCAGCCAGACGCAGCAGCAATTTGGGTCGGGATGCAAAGGGCGGATTTGTCTGGGTTGGGGTGCCAATCCAGGCCAATAAAGACGTAAAGCTGGAATTGTCATCCCGGATGACGACCTTTTGTCATCTCTAACCCCCTATCAGTGCAGCGTTTTCACGCTGTGTCATTGCCGCGTAACATTTCACCGCTGCAATAATTGCGTCATAGGCCACCTACTCGGACCTTCGCGTGCACAAACGCATCCTGATTGTTGAAGACGAAGCTTCCATCCGCGACATGGTCGCCTTCGCCCTGCGCAAGGCCGGTATGGATACCGCGCAGGCCGCCGATGCACGCACGGCCCAGATGTCCATCGCCGAGCAGGTGCCCGACCTGATCCTGCTCGACTGGATGCTCCCCGGCACCAGCGGCCTGGATCTGGCTCGCCGCCTGCGCAAGGAAGAACTCAGCCGCGAGATCCCGATCATCATGCTCACCGCACGCGGCGAGGAAATGGATCGTGTCAATGGCCTGGAAGCCGGCGTGGACGACTACGTCGTCAAGCCCTTCTCCACGCGCGAATTGATCGCACGCATCAAGGCGGTGCTGCGGCGCAGCCAGGGCGACGATGGTTCGGGCATGGTGGAACTGGGCCGGCTGCGCATCGACGGCCCGGCCCACCGCGTGTTCGCGGGCGACGAGCCGGTACCGATCGGCCCCACCGAATACCGACTGCTGTACTTCTTCATGACCCATCCGGAACGCGTCTACTCACGCGCCCAGCTGCTCGACCACGTGTGGGGCGGCAGCGTGTACGTGGAAGAGCGCACCGTGGATGTCCACATTCGCCGCCTGCGCAAGACGCTTGAGCCGTGGAAGCTTGAGGATATGGTGCAGACGGTGCGAGGCGCTGGCTATCGTTTCTCAGCCAGCCCCTGATCTAGACCCCGCCATGACACAGCCGGTCAAAAGCGCCTGGAAACTTCCCCTCGCGCTGACCGGCGGTTTGGTTGCGGGCGCTTTCGGCGGATGGCTGGCCGGAGGGCACGTAGCGAGTGGTGTGGCACTAGTCGCCATAGCAGAGATTGTCTTGCTGTTGACGCATTTGCGTCACATTGCTAAGCCCATCATGAGCTTATCGTCCAAGCCCCCCGAGGACGCTCCCTACGACGTTCCCTATGACCCCCGGCATGATCGATTCATGATGCGCTCCCGACGCCTAGCCGCCAACCTGCATGATCTACGCCGTGCCGCAGGCAACCTGCCGGACGCGATCGTGTTGCTCGACCAGGACCAGCACGTGCGCTGGTTCAACCACGCGGCGGAAAGCCTGCTCGGTCTGCGCCGTCCGCAGGATCGCGGCGTGGTGCTGAAGGAAAAACTGCATAACTCCGAATTGGCCGGCTGGCTGGAAGAACCCTCGCCAGAGCCGCTGAACGACGTCAGCGCACCCGGTGCACCGAGCCGCCACATCAACGTAACCTTGCTGCCGTTCGGCCAGCGCCAACGTCTGCTGTTGGCGCGCGATATCAGCCACATGTCGCGCCTGGAACAGATCCGCCGCGACTTCGTCGCCAACGTCTCGCACGAATTGCGCACGCCGCTCACGGTGATCCACGGGTATCTCGAACTGCTCGATCCCGAAGACGTACCGCACTTGGCACCCGTGCTCAGCGAAATGCGCGCGCAGTCCAAGCGCATGGGTCAGATCGTGGAAGATCTGCTCACGCTGTCGCGCCTGGAAACGCAGGACCACGTCAGTGAGGAACGCGTGCAGATGGCACCGTTGCTCGCCACGCTGCGCAAGGAGGCCGAAGCGCTGAGCCAAGGCCGCCACAGCATCACGGTCGAAAACGCCGCCAACATCGATCTGCTCGGTTCGCCGAAGGATCTGCACAGCGCGCTGTCCAACTTGGTCAGCAACGCGGTGCGCTACACGCCCACCGGCGGGCGCATCACCATCCGCTGGGAACGCACTGCTGACGGCGCGAACTACTCGGTAACCGATACCGGCTACGGCATTCCCGCCGACCACCTCTCCCGCCTCACCGAGCGCTTCTACCGCGTGTCATCCAGCCGTTCGCGCGACAGCGGCGGCACGGGCCTGGGGCTTTCCATCGTCAAACACGTGCTTGGCCTACACCAGGCACGCCTGGATATCCGCAGCACACCCGGACAGGGTTCTACCTTTACTTGCTGCTTCGGCCGCGAACGCTTGCTGGCGCCGGAAACGCACGAAGCCAGGTCTGCTGAATAGGTACTTCCTCTCTCCTTTGGGCCTGATTAGCGTCTCGCCTCAGTTGGGTATCTCGTGTGTTGTGACATTGCCTGCGGCGCTTTCGGACCCTAAAGTGCCCGAGTCACTTTTCTTTGCTGGCCAAAGAAAAGTAACCCAAAGAAATGGCCTGAAGAGCTCACAGCATTGC
>NZ_BSOB01000033.1 GCF_030160295.1 Dyella acidisoli | reverse complement strand
CTTACTTGGTGATCTTGGCGACGACGCCAGCGCCTACCGTACGGCCGCCTTCGCGAATCGCAAAGCGCAGACCTTCGCTCATCGCGATCGGGGCGATCAGCTGTACCGAGATCTTCACATTGTCGCCCGGCATCACCATCTCCGTGCCCTCTGGCAACTTGATCGCGCCGGTCACGTCCGTCGTACGGAAATAGAACTGCGGGCGGTAGTTGCTGAAGAACGGGGTATGACGGCCACCCTCTTCCTTCGACAGCACGTAGATCTCGCCTTCGAAATCCGTGTGCGGCGTGATCGAACCCGGCTTGGCCAGCACCTGACCGCGCTCCACGTCTTCACGCTTCGTGCCGCGCAGCAGCAGACCCACGTTGTCGCCCGCCTGACCCTGATCCAGCAGCTTGCGGAACATTTCCACGCCGGTCACCGTCGTCTTAACCGTCGGCTTCAAACCCACGATCTCGATTTCGTCACCGACCTTGATGATGCCCGTCTCCACGCGACCGGTTACCACCGTACCGCGGCCGGAGATCGAGAACACGTCTTCCACCGGCATCAGGAACGGCTTGTCCAGCACGCGCACCGGCTCAGGGATGTAGCTGTCCAGCGCGTCCACCAGCGCAATGATCGCCGGCACGCCGATGTCCGACTGGTCGCCTTCCAGCGCCAGCTTGGCCGAACCCTTGATGATCGGGGTGTCGTCGCCCGGGAACTCGTACTTGGAGAGCAGCTCGCGCACTTCCATCTCCACGAGCTCCAGCAGCTCGGCGTCGTCCACCATGTCGGCCTTGTTCAGGAACACCACGATGTACGGCACGCCCACCTGGCGGCTCAGCAGGATGTGTTCGCGCGTCTGCGGCATCGGGCCGTCCGCGGCCGAGCACACCAGGATCGCACCGTCCATCTGCGCCGCACCCGTGATCATGTTCTTCACGTAGTCAGCATGGCCCGGGCAGTCCACGTGGGCGTAGTGGCGGTTCGGCGATTCGTATTCCACGTGGGCCGTGGAGATCGTGATACCGCGCGCCTTTTCTTCCGGCGCCGCGTCAATCGCGTCGTACGCCTTGAACTCACCGCCAAAACGCTCTGCACCAACCTTCGTCAGCGCCGCTGTCAGCGTCGTCTTGCCGTGGTCCACGTGACCGATCGTGCCCACGTTTACGTGTGGCTTGGTGCGTTCGAATTTACCCTTTGCCATGGTTCAAACCTCTGAAAGAACTGTGTTGTTTGGAGAAGAGGGCCTTATCAGGCTTTCTTCATGACCTGTTCGGCGATGTTGTTCGGCGCCGGTTCGTAATGATCGAATTCCATCGTGAAGGTGGCTCGACCCTGCGTCTGCGAGCGAAGCGCTGTTGCATAGCCGAACATCTCACCAAGCGGAATCATGGCGTTGATAGTCTTGCCCGACGGCGTGTCGTCAGAACCCTGAAGCACGCCGCGACGACGACTTACGTCGCCCATGACGTCACCGAGGTAATCCTCAGGCGTCACGACTTCGACCTTCATGATCGGCTCAAGCAGAATCGGCTTCGACTGTTTCGCACCATCTTTAAAGGTCTCCCGAAACGCGCCGTGGGCAGCGATCTTGAAGGCCATTTCAGACGAATCGACGTCATGATACGAACCGAATATCAGCTTCGCCTTGACGCCAACAACCGGGAAGCCAGCTAGGTGACCACTGGTGATGGACTCGCGCAAACCCTTTTCCACCGACGGAATGTATTCCTTCGGAATCACACCGCCCGTGATGTCATTGATGAACAGGAAATCATCTTTGATGTCCGGATTCTTGCGATCCTCGTCAGTCATCGGCGAGAACTCAATCACCACGTGACCGTACTGGCCTTTACCGCCGGACTGCTTGGCGTGCTTAAAGTCAGCCTTGTAGGAGCCTTGGATCGTCTCGCGGTAAGCCACCTGCGGCTTGCCGACATTGGCCTCGACGTTGAACTCGCGGCGCATGCGATCCACCAAGATGTCCAAGTGCAGCTCGCCCATGCCCGAGATGATCGTCTGACCTGATTCTTCATCGGTACGCACGCGGAACGACGGATCTTCCGCAGCCAGGCGGCCGAGCGCGATACCCATCTTTTCCTGATCCGATTTGGTCTTTGGCTCCACCGCCATCGAGATCACCGGCTCCGGGAACGTCATGCGCTCCAAGGTGATCACGTGATCTTGGGCGCACAGCGTGTCACCCGTGGTGACATCCTTCAGACCAACTGCCGCAGCGATATCGCCCGCACGAACTTCTTTGATTTCCTGGCGCTCGTTGGCATGCATCTGCAGGATGCGGCCGATGCGCTCCTTCTTGGACTTCACCGGGTTGTACACGGCGTCGCCGGAATTGAGCGTACCCGAGTAAACACGGAAAAAGGTCAGTGAACCGACGAACGGGTCGGTCATGATCTTGAATGCAAGCGAGGAGAACGGAGCCGAGTCGCTTGCTTCGCGACTGGCTTCTTTCTCGTTCTCGTCAACACCCTTGACTGGCGGGCGATCGGCCGGCGACGGCAGCAGTTGAATCACTGCGTCGAGCATGGCCTGCACACCCTTGTTCTTGAATGCGGTGCCGCAGAAAACCGGGATCAGCGTATTGGAAAGCGTGCCAGCGCGAAGGCCCGAGATGACCTCTTCCTCAGAGAGGTCGCCCTCCTCCAAGTACTTGTTCATCAGCTCCTCGGACGTTTCGGCAGCAGACTCCACCATGAAGTTGCGCGCTTTGATAGCAGCGTCTTTCAGGTTAGCCGGAATGTCCTGGTACTCGAACTTCATACCCTGGGACTCCATGTCCCAGATGATCGCCTTCATCTTGATGAGGTCGACCACGCCCTCGAAATCATCTTCGGCGCCAATCGGCACCTGCATCGGTACCGGATGCGCACCGAGACGCGCCTTCAACTGATCGACGACCTTGTTGAAGTTGGCGCCGGTACGATCCATCTTGTTGACGAACGCAAGGCGCGGCACGCCGTATTTGTTGGCCTGACGCCACACCGTTTCGGACTGTGGCTGCACTCCACCCACGGCGCAGAGCACGAACACCGCACCATCGAGCACACGCAACGAACGCTCCACCTCAATGGTGAAGTCGACGTGACCTGGAGTATCGATGATATTGAAGCGATGCTCGGGCAGAGAACGATCCATACCCTTCCAGAACGCCGTCGTTGCCGCCGACGTAATGGTAATGCCACGCTCCTGCTCCTGCTCCATCCAGTCCATGGTCGCAGCACCGTCATGCACCTCGCCAATCTTATGACTGACACCGGTGTAGAACAGGATGCGCTCCGTAGTGGTGGTTTTACCGGCATCGATGTGAGCCATGATGCCGAAGTTACGGTAGCGCTCGATGGGAGTGGTGCGTGCCACGATACTAGCCTCGATCCGTGCTGTATTACTTACCAGCGGTAGTGCGAGAAAGCCTTATTGGCCTCAGCCATACGATGCGTTTCTTCACGCTTCTTGATGGCACCGCCGCGGTTTTCCGATGCTTCCAGCAATTCGGCGGCAAGCTTGCGCGGCATAGATGTTTCGCCACGCTTGCGCGCAGCTTCGATCGCCCAACGCATGGCCAACGCCATACGACGACCCGGGCGCACTTCGACCGGCACCTGATAGGTAGCGCCGCCGACGCGGCGAGACTTCACCTCAACGGCCGGGGCGATATTACCGAGCGCCTTTTCGACCAGCTGCACCGGCTCGGCGTGCTTTTCGCCGAGGTGATCCAGCGCACCATAGACAATGGCTTCGGCGACGGATTTCTTGCCGCTCTTCATCACCATATTGATGAAGCGAGCAATGAGCTGGCTGCCGTGCTTGGGATCAGGCAGGACCAGACGGGCGGGATGTGAACCTTTACGCGACATAGTACGTGTCCTTCAATTAGCTCTTCGGGCGCTTGGCGCCATACTTCGAACGAGCCTGGCGGCGCTTGGCAACGCCGGCGCAGTCGAGACTGCCGCGCACGGTGTGGTAACGCACACCCGGCAGATCCTTCACACGGCCGCCGCGGATGAGCACTACCGAGTGCTCCTGCAGGTTGTGGCCTTCACCACCGATGTAGCTGATGACCTCGTAACCGTTGGTCAGGCGCACCTTGGCGACCTTACGCAGGGCCGAGTTCGGCTTCTTGGGAGTGGTGGTATAAACGCGCGTGCAGACGCCGCGGCGTTGCGGGCTGCTTTGCAGCGCCGGCGAAGCGCTCTTGTAGCTCTTCGGGCTGCGGGATTTGCGCACCAGTTGATTGACTGTCGTCATGCGAAGCTATTCCTGGGAAACATAAAGGCAGACCGACAAAACCGGTCTGCCAAGAAGCGGGAATTTAACATGGGCGCCTCACCTCAAGCAAGGAAACACCCGCCGTCCTAGACTCGAACACGAGGCGCATTCCATGCGCCTCATTTCGTATGTCGGCGAGCAAGCCGTTTGGGGCTTACTCGATACCTGCATCAGTGCCTACCGGCGCCTCCGCAAAGGAGACTTGGGAGGAACCGGAAAGGGTTTCCAGTTCCGAGGCGGTCAACCCGCCCTGGCGATGACGCTGTGCGTGATACGCCAAACCCGTTCCTGCCGGAATTAGACGGCCGACAATAACATTTTCCTTCAAACCACGCAAGGTATCGCGTGTGCCACGAACCGCTGCTTCGGTAAGAACGCGAGTGGTTTCCTGGAACGATGCGGCCGAAATAAACGACTCGGTCGCAAGCGATGCCTTGGTGATACCCAGCAGTACCGACTGGAATTCAGCAGGACGCTCGTTGCGAGCTTCGGCGCGATCGTTCTCTGCGTTGATCCGCACGCGCTCCACCTGTTCACCACGCAGATAGTGGCTTTCACCAGGCTCGGTGATCTCGACCTTGCGCAGCATCTGGCGAATGATCGTTTCGATGTGCTTGTCGTTGATCTTCACGCCCTGCAGGCGGTAGACGTCCTGGATTTCCTTGACCAGGTACGCAGCGAGCTGCTCAACACCCAGCAAACGCAGGATGTCATGCGGATTGGGCTCGCCGTCCACGACGGTTTCACCCTTCTCCACGTGCTCGCCTTCGAACACGATGACCTGACGCCACTTCGGAATCAGCTCTTCGTGCTCGTTACCCTCACTGTCCTTGATGATGAGGCGCTGCTTACCCTTGGTGTCCTTGCCGAAGCTGACTACGCCCGAACGCTCGGCAAGGATCGCCGGCTCCTTCGGCTTGCGTGCTTCGAACAAGTCTGCCACGCGTGGCAGACCACCAGTGATGTCGCGGGTCTTCGAGGTTTCCTGCGGGATACGGGCAACCACGTCACCCACGCCCACTTCGGCGCCGTTCTGGATCGACACGATCGCACCGGCCGGCAGGAAGTACTGCGCCGGTACATCCGTACCCGGCAGCTTGAGCTCGCGGCCCTTGCTGTCTTCCAGACGCACGATTGGACGGAGATCCTTGGCCGCAGTACCGCGACGCTTCGGATCGGTCACCACCGCCGATTCCAGACCAGTAAGTTCATCGGTCTGGCTCTGCACAGTGACGCCATCGATGAAGTCGATGAAGCGCACCACACCAGCCACTTCCGACACGATCGGATGGGTGTGCGGATCCCAGTTGGCGATGGTCTGACCTGCCTTGACTGGGGCGCCGTCCTTGACGGTGATGGTGGCGCCGTACGGCACCTTGTAGCGTTCGCGCTCGCGGCCGTTCGCGTCGATCACCGACACTTCGCCCGAACGCGACACGGCCACCAGGTGACCCTGGGCATGCTGCACGGTCTTGAGGTTGTTGAACTTCAGCGTACCGGTGGTCTTCACCGACACATTGTCCACCGCTGCTGCACGCGACGCCGCACCACCGATGTGGAACGTACGCATGGTCAGCTGGGTACCCGGCTCACCGATCGACTGAGCAGCCACTACGCCCACGGCTTCACCCATGTTCACCAGGTGACCGCGTGCCAGGTCGCGGCCATAGCACAGCGCGCAAACGCCGTGATGGGCTTCGCAAGTGATGGACGAACGCACAATGATGGATTGCACGCCAGCCTTGTCCAGCTTTTCGACCAGCGCTTCGTCCAGCAGTGTGTTGCGAGTGACGATCGGCTCGTCGCTTTCGCCCGGACCGTAGACATCTTCAGCTACCACGCGACCGAGCACACGCTCGCGCAGCGGCTCGACCACGTCGCCGCCTTCCACGATCGGCTGCATGATCAGGCCTTCGTCGGTACCGCAATCGGACGAGGTGATGACCACGTCCTGTGCCACGTCGACGAGACGACGGGTGAGGTAACCGGAGTTCGCCGTCTTCAACGCCGTGTCGGCCAGACCCTTACGGGCGCCGTGCGTGGAGTTGAAGTACTGCAGCACGTTCAAGCCTTCGCGGAAGTTCGCCTTAATCGGCGTCTCGATGATCGAGCCGTCCGGACGCGCCATCAGGCCGCGCATACCGGCAAGCTGACGAATCTGCGCCACCGAACCACGCGCACCGGAGTCGGCCATGATGTACAGCGAGTTCATCGACTTCTGCGCAACCGTCTTGCCTTCGGCATCGCTCACCTTCTCGGTACCGATGCCGTCGATCATCGCCTTGGCAACCAGTTCGTTGGTGCGCGACCAGATGTCGACGACCTTGTTGTAACGCTCGCCGGCGGTGACAAGACCGGACTGGTATTGCTCCTGGATCTCGACCACTTCCTTCTCGGCTTCTTCCAGGATCGGCTTCTTCTCGTTCGGGATGATCATGTCGTCGATGCCGATGGAGATGCCAGCGCGCGTCGCAAAACGGAAGCCGGTGTACATCAGCTGGTCGGCAAAGATCACCGTATCTTTCAGACCCAAGCGACGATAGCAAGCGTTGATCAGACGCGAGATGTTCTTCTTGGTCAGCTCGGTGTTGGCCAGTTCGAACGGCAGGCCCTCTGGTGTGATCTCGGCCAGCAGTGCACGGCCAACAGTGGTTTCCACCAGCGCAATGCTGCTGGTGCGCTCACCGCTATCGTGCACTTTGACCTGCTTCAGACGCACTTTGATCTTGGCGTGCAACTCGATCGCGCGATTGTCGTAAGCGCGACGCACTTCGCTGATGCTGGAGAACACCATGCCGGTGCCCTTTGCATTCACCAGTTCACGCGTCATGTAGTACAGGCCAAGCACCACGTCCTGCGTCGGCACGATGATCGGCTCACCGTTGGCCGGCGACAGGATGTTGTTGGACGACATCATCAGCGCGCGCGCTTCCAACTGCGCCTCGATCGACAGCGGCACGTGCACAGCCATCTGGTCACCGTCGAAGTCGGCGTTGAATGCGGTACACACCAGCGGATGCAGCTGGATGGCCTTGCCTTCGATCAGCTTCGGCTCAAACGCCTGAATGCCGAGACGGTGCAGCGTCGGCGCGCGGTTCAGCAGCACCGGATGTTCGCGGATCACCTCTTCGAGGATGTCCCACACCATCGGCTCTTCACGTTCGACCAGTTTCTTGGCCGCCTTGATGGTGGTCGCCTCGCCACGAGCCTGCAGCTTGGCAAAGATGAAGGGCTTGAACAGTTCCAGCGCCATCTTCTTCGGCAGGCCGCACTGATGCAGGCGAAGCGTCGGACCGACCACGATTACCGAGCGACCGGAGTAGTCCACGCGCTTGCCGAGCAGGTTCTGGCGGAAGCGCCCCTGCTTGCCCTTGATCATGTCGGCGAGCGACTTCAGCGCGCGCTTGTTGGTGCCGGTAATGGCACGACCGCGACGGCCGTTGTCCATCAGCGCATCGACCGATTCCTGCAGCATGCGCTTCTCGTTGCGCACGATGATGTCGGGCGCATTGAGTTCGAGCAGACGCTTCAGGCGGTTGTTACGGTTGATGACGCGGCGATACAGATCATTGAGATCGGACGTCGCGAAGCGACCGCCGTCCAGCGGCACCAGCGGACGCAGGTCCGGCGGCAGCACGGGCAACACGGTCATGACCATCCACTCCGGACGGTTACCGGATTCCAGGAAGGCCTCGATCAGCTTCACGCGCTTGGTGAGGCGCTTGAGCTTGGTCTCGGAGTTAGTGGAAGCGATTTCTTCCTTGAGGCGAATCACTTCGCCCGGCAGGTCGAGCGACTTCAGCAGCTCGAACACAGCCTCGGCACCCATGCGGGCGTCGAATTCGTCACCGTGCTCTTCTACCGCTTCCAGGTACTGATCTTCGCTCAGCAGCTGGCCGCGCTCGAGCGCGGTCAAACCTGGATCGATCACCACGAAGGCTTCGAAGTACAGGATGCGCTCGATATCGCGCAGGGTCATATCCAACATCAGGCCGATGCGCGAGGGCAGCGACTTGAGGAACCAGATGTGCGCGACCGGGCTGGCCAGCTCGATGTGGCCCATGCGCTCGCGACGCACCTTGGCCAGCGTGACTTCGGTGCCGCATTTTTCGCAGACCACGCCACGATGCTTCATGCGCTTGTACTTGCCGCACAGGCACTCGTAGTCTTTCACCGGTCCGAAGATGGCGGCGCAGAACAGGCCGTCACGCTCCGGCTTGAAGGTACGGTAGTTGATCGTTTCCGGCTTTTTCACTTCGCCGTACGACCACGAACGGATCAGCTCCGGCGACGCCAGTGCGATCTTGATCGAGTCGAATTCCGGCGTGGTGCGCTGCTGGTTGAATAGATTGAGCAAATCTTTCATTGCATAAGCTCCTGTAACCCGCGGGTTACTTGATCTCTTCCAGGTCGATGTCGATGCAGAGCGAACGGATTTCCTTCACGAGCACGTTGAAGGATTCCGGCATGCCCGCCGCCATCTCGTGGTTGCCGTCGACGATGTTCTTGTACATCTGGTTGCGGCCCTGCACGTCGTCGGATTTCACCGTGAGCATTTCCTGCAGGGTGTAAGCCGCGCCGTAGGCTTCGAGCGCCCAGACTTCCATTTCGCCGAAACGCTGACCGCCGAACTGCGCCTTGCCGCCCAGCGGCTGCTGGGTGACGAGCGAGTACGGACCGGTCGAACGGGCGTGCATCTTGTCGTCGACCAAGTGGTTGAGTTTGAGGTAATGCATGTAGCCAACGGTGACCGAGCGATCGAACGCCTCGCCGGTGCGGCCGTCGTACAGCGTGGTCTGACCCGATTGAGGCAGATCCGCCAGCTTCAGCATTGCCTTGATTTCTTGCTCCTCAGCACCGTCGAACACCGGCGTGGCCATCGGAACGCCTTCCTGCAGGTTCTTCGCCAACGTGAAGATTTCCTCATCGGTGAGCGACTTCAGGTCGACGTGCTGCACGGCGCCGGCAACGTGGTGGTTGTAGATCTGGTCGAGGAACTCGCGGATCTTCGCCACCTTCTCCTGCGCTTCGAGCATCTGCTGGATCTTCTTACCCAGACCCTTCGCGGCCCAGCCAAGATGCACTTCCAGAATCTGACCGATGTTCATACGCGAGGGCACGCCCAGCGGATTCAGGCAGATGTCGATCGACGTGCCGTCAGCCATGTACGGCATGTCTTCCACCGGCACCACGTTAGACACCACGCCCTTGTTACCGTGACGGCCAGCCATCTTGTCACCCGGCTGGATGCGGCGCTTCACGGCCAGGAACACCTTGACCATCTTCAGCACGCCCGGAGCGAGATCGTCGCCCTGGGTGATCTTCGCCTGCTTTTCCTTGAAGCGCTTGTCGAACTCTTCCTTGTGGCGTTTGACCTGCTCGGACGCGCGCTCGAGGAACTCGACTGTGGCTTCATCCTTGACGTTGATCTTGAACCAGTCGTCCTTCTTCAGCCCGTCGAGGTAATCGTGAGCGATCTCGACACCACGCTTGAGGCCGGCCGGGCCGCTGTTGGCGACTTTGCCGACGAGCTGTGCGCGCATGCGGTTGTAGATCGCGCCTTCGAGGATGCGGAATTGGTCATCGAAGTCCTTGCGGATTCGCTTGATTTCCATCTCTTCGATCTGGCGTGCACGCTTATCCTTCTCGATACCGTCGCGCGTGAACACCTGCACGTCGATAACCGTGCCGTCCATGCCAGGCGGCACGCGCAGCGAGCTGTCCTTAACATCGGACGCCTTCTCGCCGAAGATCGCGCGAAGCAACTTCTCTTCCGGCGTGAGTTGGCTTTCACCCTTCGGCGTGACCTTACCGACGAGGATGTCACCCGCCTTCACTTCCGCACCGATGTACACGATGCCGGACTCGTCCAGACGCGCCAGCGCCTGCTCACCCACGTTCGGGATGTCGGCGGTGATTTCTTCTGCACCCAGCTTCGTGTCGCGCGCAATACAGGACAGCTCCTCGATGTGAATCGAGGTGTAGCGGTCTTCCTGCACGACGCGCTCGGAGAGCAGGATCGAGTCTTCGAAGTTGTAACCGTTCCACGGCATGAAGGCGATCAGCATGTTCTGGCCGAGCGCAAGCTCGCCCAGGTCGGTCGACGAACCGTCGGCCAACGTGTCGCCCTTCGCCACCACGTCACCCACGTTCACCAGCGGACGCTGGTTGAGGTTGGTGTTCTGGTTGGAACGGGTGTACTTGGTCAGCGTGTAGATGTCGACACCAGCGTCACTTTCACCGACTTCGGCCTCGTTCACGCGCACCACGATACGGGCCGCGTCGACCTGATCGATCACGCCGCCACGCTTGGCGGTGGTGATCACACCTGAGTCACGTGCCACGGCGCGCTCGATACCAGTACCCACCAACGGGGTCTGCGAACGCAGCGTCGGTACGGCCTGGCGCTGCATGTTGGCGCCCATCAACGCGCGGTTCGCGTCGTCGTGCTCCAGGAACGGAACCAGTGCCGCAGCAACCGACACGGTCTGCATCGGCGAGACGTCCATGTAGTTGATCTCGGCCGACGGACGCAACTCGGATTCGCCACGGAAACGGCAGGACACGAAATCTTCGACGAAGCCACCGTCCTTGCTGAGCGGCGAGTTCGCCTGCGCGATCACGTGATCACCTTCTTCGATCGCCGACAGGTAATCCACCTGGTTGGTGACCTTGCCGTTCACGACCTTGCGATACGGCGTCTCGAGGAAGCCATACTGATTGGTACGCGCGTACACGGCGAGCGAGTTGATCAGACCGATGTTCGGACCTTCCGGCGTTTCGATGGTGCAGACGCGGCCGTAGTGGGTCGGATGCACGTCGCGCACTTCGAAGCCGGCGCGCTCGCGCGTCAGACCGCCTGGACCCAGAGCGGACACGCGACGCTTATGCGTCACTTCCGACAGCGGGTTGTTTTGGTCCATGAATTGCGAGAGCTGCGAGGAGCCGAAGAATTCCTTCACCGCCGCCGCAACCGGCTTAGCGTTAATCAGATCCTGCGGCGTGAGGCTTTCGGCTTCGGCCAGCGACAGACGCTCGCGTACCGCACGCTCCACACGCACCAGACCGATGCGGAAGGTGTTTTCCGCCATTTCGCCAACCGAACGCACGCGACGATTGCCGAGATGGTCGATGTCGTCCACCGTGCCGTGACCATTCTTGATGTCGATCAGCACCTTCAGCACATCGAGGATGTCAGACTGCTCGCCCTGCGAGGCCACCAGCGCCTGCGCCTCTTCGTTCTTCAGCTCGCCGAAATATTTCTTGTCGAACAACACGCCCGGACCAAGAATGTCTTTGCGGCCAACGCGACGATTGAACTTCATGCGACCCACAGCCGACAGGTCGTAACGGTCGAAAGTGAAGAACAGATTGAAGAACAGGTTCTGCGCCGCTTCCTTGGTCGGCGGTTCGCCCGGACGCATCATGCGATAGATTTCCACCAGCGCTTCAAGCTGCGTTTTGGTGCTGTCGATGCGCAGAGTGTGTGAGATATACGCGCCGCGATCCAGATCGTTCACGTACAGCGTGGGCAGCGTTTCGATACCGGCTTTGCGGAAGTTTTCTAGCTGATCTGCAGTGATTTCGTCGTTCGCCGAAGCCAGCAGTTCACCGGTCTTCGAATCGACGACGTCGATGGCCAGGATGCGGCCGACCGGATAATCGTCCGGTACTTCCAGCGCGGTGATGTTTTCGGCTGCAAGCTGGCGCACGTGGCGCGCGGTGATGCGCTTGCCGGCTTCCACCAGCACCTTGTCGCCGATCATCAGGTCGAAGCTCAGAGTTTCGCCGCGCAGACGCTCGGCGACCAATTCCAACGTGGTGCCACCCTTCTTGCCCAGGTGGAACACGTTGTGCTCGAAGAAGATGGAGAGCATCTCTTCGTTGCTATAGCCAAGCGCGCGCAGCAGCACCGTCACCGGCAATTTACGGCGACGGTCGATACGGGTGAACAGCGCGTCCTTCGGGTCGAATTCGAAGTCGAGCCACGAGCCGCGGTAGGGAATCACGCGCGCGGAGAACAGCAGCTTGCCGGAGCTATGCGTCTTGCCGCGGTCGTGATCGAAGAACACGCCCGGCGAACGATGAAGCTGCGACACGATCACGCGCTCGGTGCCGTTGATGATGAAGGTACCGGTGTCAGTCATGAGCGGGATTTCGCCCATGTAGACCTCCTGCTCCTTCACATACTTCACGGCCTTCTTCGAAGCCGGGCTGTCCTTGTCATAGATCACCAGACGAACGGTCACGCGCAGCGGCGCACCGAAGGTCATGCCGCGGTTGCGGCATTCGCGTTCGTCGAACGGCGGTTCACCAAGGCGGTAGTCGACGTATTCGAGGGCCGCATTGCCCGAATAGCTGACGATCGGGAACACGGACTTCAATGCGGCGTGCAGACCTTTGTCTTCGCGCTGCTTGGGAGCAACGTCCTCCTGCAGGAATTCACGGTAGGAATCGGTCTGGATTGTCAGCAGGTTGGGTACGCCCAGTACGGGCGGACGCTTGCCGAAATCCTTGCGGATGCGCTTCTTCTCGGTAAACGAGTAGGTCATGGTCGGTGACGCCTCGGTTCGCTGTGGCGCCGGTGGTGCACACACCGGCTAAATTGGGAAAACTTGGATCTGGGGGATCGTGAATAGAGACTCTTCAATTCACAAAGTCCTATTCGCGATGCCCTACATCCAAGTGCGTCCTTGCCTGATAGTTCTGAAAAAGGCTCCTGCCCCTTTCTGGTTCGCCAAACCTCATAGGCTTGACTCCGGTGGATCAGGTACACAAGGCAACTGATTCACGGCGGGTCGTCACGTGCCTGCAAATGACTGCCACGCAATCATCTGAAGCGGGCAAAGCCCGGGGACTTACGCCCCCAGGCTTGCGTGACGCTGGATCAAACTGACGGCGCGCAAGGGCGCCAATTACTTCAGTTCGACCTTGGCGCCGGCGGCTTCGAGGTCCTTCTTGAACTTCTCGGCGTCTTCCTTCGACACGGCTTCCTTCAGCACGCCACCCGACTCGGTCAGGTCCTTGGCTTCCTTCAAGCCCAGGCCGGTGATCGCGCGGACAGCCTTGATCACGTCGACCTTCTTTTCGCCGGCGTTCACGAGAACGACGTCGAATTCGGTCTTCTCTTCGACGGCCGGAGCGGCGGCGCCACCACCACCAGCCATGACGACCGGAGCGGCGGCAGACACGCCAAACTTCTCTTCGATGGCCTTCACCAGCTCCATCACTTCCATGAGCGACTTGGCGGCTACGGCTTCAACGATCTGTTCGTTGGTAAGGGACATTGTTGATTTCCTCTGGAAATTGAATTCGATTGGATCGCGTCGAACTTAGGCAGACGCGGCTTCGGCCGGGGCTTCGCCACCACTCTGCTTGTCGGCCACGGCCTTGACGGCGCGCGCAAACATCGCAGCGGGTTCGGCCAGCACACGGGCCAGCATGGCGAGGGCTTCTTCGCGGGTCGGCAGCGAGGCCAGCACATCGACGTGCGCAGCCGGCAGCAGCTTGCCTTCCACCGAAACAACCTTCGCCTTCAGCTTGTCGTTGCTCTTGGCGAATTCCTTGATCAGGCGACCGGCAGCGCCGGGCTCCTCAGTCGAGAATGCGTACAGCAGCGGACCGGTAAGGGCGTCCTTGACGACCTCGAACTCGGTACCCACCACGGCGCGCGAAGCGAGCGTGTTTTTGACAACTTTCAAAAACACACCGGATTCACGAGCCTTCTTGCGCATCGCGGTCATTTGTTCGACCGTGGTGCCCGCATACTCGGCAGCGACCAAGGAGTGAGCCTTCGCGGCCACAGCGGCCAGTTCGGCGACTACTTCTTGCTTCTGAGAGAGATTCAGAGCCATATCACTCCTCCACATTGACATCCGCTTGCGGCTCCTGCCGCTGGCGGTCCTGAGCGACGCCATCCATAACGTCGGGGACACGAGTCCCGGGTGGTGGCCTTTCCAGATGAAACATAATTCCAGAAGGGGCAACACCATCTACGCAGGCTGGTTTGCGAAACCGGATTAAGCGATTGCGTGGACGATGACGGCGATTCCGTTGCCTGTACGAGCTCCCTGCCCGTCGTCACCATGCGCAGATCACACCTGCGGTCTTTGACGGCGGCTCCAGCCTATGGCCGGGGCTACCCTCAAATGACGCCTACGCGGAACAACGTCCGCGCAGGACTTGATTTCTTACTTGGCCGAGGCTGCAACCAAGGTCGAGGTATCGACCGGCACACCCACGCCCATCGTGCTGGATAGCGCAACTTTCTGAAGATATTGACCCTTGGCGGTGGCCGGCTTTGCCTTCATCAGGTCAGCGATCAGCGCGTTCAGGTTGTCAGCAAGCTGCGCGGCCTCGAAGCTGGCCTTGCCTATGGTGGCGTGGATGATGCCCGCCTTGTCGTTGCGGAACTTCACCTGACCAGCCTTCGCGTTCTTCACGGCTGTGACCACGTCGGCGGTGACCGAGCCATCCTTCGGGTTCGGCATCAAGCCACGAGGACCGAGCAGCTGACCCAGCTTACCGACTACGCGCATTGCGTCCGGCGTAGCGATCACGCGACCGAAGTCGAGGTCGCCCGCCTGCATACGCTCGGCCAGGTCGTCCATGCCGACGGCATCGGCACCAGCAGCCTTGGCGGCTTCAGCCTTTTCACCGGCGGGGCAGAACACGGCGACCTTGATGGTCTTGCCTGTGCCATGCGGCAGCAGCGAGGAGCCGCGCACGCCTTGATCGGATTTCTTGGCATCGATGCCGAGGCGCACGGCCACGTCCACCGATTCAACAAACTTCGCCTTGGCGTTGTTCTTGATGATCTTCAGTGCGTCATCCAGGGCATAGACCTTGCCCGGCTGCACTGCGGCCTGAGCCGCCTTCATACGCTTCGTGAGCTTTGCCATGTCTTAACCCTCCACCACCAAGCCCATGCTGCGCGCGCTACCAGCAATGGTGCGCACCGCGGCGTCCAGATCAGCAGCCGTAAGATCCGGCTCCTTCTGCTTCGCAACGTCTTCCAACTGCTTGCGGGTGATCTTGCCGACCTTGTCGGTATTCGGCTTGGACGAGCCCTTGGCGACACCGGTGACCTTCTTGATCAGCACGGAGGCGGGCGGGGTCTTGGTAATAAAGGTGAACGTGCGGTCCGAGTAGGCCGTGATGATGACCGGAATCGGCAGACCCGGCTCCATCTTCTGCGTAGCAGCGTTGAACGCCTTGCAGAACTCCATGATGTTCAGACCACGCTGACCGAGGGCCGGGCCCACGGGCGGCGACGGGTTGGCCTGACCGGCCTTGACCTGTAGCTTGATATAACCGACGACTTTCTTTGCCATTGAGGTTTCCTCGCGAGTTCAGGCGCCTATGCGGCTCCTCGCCGTATACATTCCTTGGTGGGAGGGGAATTCGCGATCCTGCGGATTCCAGAAATACGGACACGCCGAGTCGAAAGACCCCGGCGTGAACCGAATAGTTTAGAGATGAAACGGGCTTTAAGCAAGCCCTGTGCCGAAAAGGTCGCTCAGGCCTTCTCGACCTGACCGAACTCCAGCTCCACCGGGGTGGAGCGGCCGAAAATCAGCACCGCCACGCGCAGTCGACTCTTCTCGTAATTGACCTCTTCGACCACGCCGTTGAAGTCGTTGAACGGACCATCGATGACGCGAACCATTTCGCCAGGCTCAAACAGCACCTTGGGCTTAGGCTTGTCCACGCCTTCGCGGACGCGACTGAGAATGGTATCAGCCTCGCTGTCGCGGATTGGCATGGGGCGATCGGCTGTTCCACCGATAAAGCCCATCACCTTTGGTGTTTCCTTCACCAGATGCCAGCACTCATCATCGATGCGCGGCGCCTTGCCTTCGGTGTCGGTTTCGATCTGCACCAGCACGTAGCCGGGAAAGAACTTGCGCTCACTGCGGCGCTTCTGGCCACTCCGCATTTCCACCACTTCTTCGGTGGGCACCAGCACTTCGCCGAACCTCTCTTCCATGCCGGCGCGATGAATGCGCTCGATCAGCGACTTCTTAACCTGGTTCTCGAACCCGGAATAAGCATGAACCACGTACCAACGCTTGCTCATCGCGGCGCTCCTCACGAACCCAACTTCAACAGCCAATCGAGCACGACCGACTTCAAGATCAAGTCAATCAGCCCCAATAGCAACGAGAGCACGATGACCACGAGAATGATGATGCCAGTAGTCTTGATGGTCTCGTCCCGAGTGGGCCAGACCACCTTGCGCATCTCAAACTGCGACTCTGCCAAAAAATGGCGCGTACGCCGGCCCGGCGCTGTAAAAGCCGCAATGGCCAGGGCAGCAGCCACAGCAGCGAGAATGGTGATCAGACGCAGCGGCGATGCAGCCCCAATGTTGCCGAGGTAGGTGTAGCCGACGATACCGGCCGCCAGCACCAGCACGGCCAGCACCAGCTTGCCGATATCGGCGCCGTTTGTGCCTTTGGACTGTTCAGCCTTGGTATTCATGCGTGTCATGCGGATGCCTTACATCGATGACCCTAGAGCCATCGCGACACACCCGTCATCATTCCTCGAAAAAGGTGGCACGCCAGGAGGGACTCGAACCCCCAACCTGCGGTTTTGGAGACCGCTGCTCTGCCAATTGAGCTACTGGCGTACGTTGATAAATCAAAAGTGAAGTCGCTCGCGCTGCCGACCGTACCGCGCCGGCCTGGAAATTCAGACCCTTGCGTACGGCCCGCATCGCGGGCGACCTCTCATGTTACTGCTTACTTGGTGATCTTGGCGACGACGCCAGCGCCTACCGTACGGCCGCCTTCGCGAATCGCAAAGCGCAGACCTTCGCTCATCGCGATCGGGGCGATCAGCTGT
>NZ_BSOB01000032.1 GCF_030160295.1 Dyella acidisoli | reverse complement strand
GCGGCTCACCCGGGACGAAATGCTTCGGGGCGATCTTCAAGAGAAGGTTGCAAGTGATTGATCTTTGACAGTGTGCGCAGGTGACTTGTGTGGGCGCCTTGCGGTGGATGGATGATTGTCCATTAATTGCAAGCGTCTAACCTAAGAGTCAATTCAAAAGCTTGACGTTTTAAGGTTAGGGTAAACGCTTCAGAAAGATAGAGTGTCTTCGGACATTCGAAAACTTAAGTGAAGAGTTTGATCCTGGCTCAGATTGAACGCTGGCGGCATGCCTAACACATGCAAGTCGAACGGCAGCACAGCAGTAGCAATACTGTGGGTGGCGAGTGGCGGACGGGTGAGGAATACATCGGGACCTGCCCAGACGTGGGGGATAACGTAGGGAAACTTACGCTAATACCGCATACGTCCTACGGGAGAAAGCGGGGGATCGCAAGACCTCGCGCGGTTGGATGGACCGATGTTCGATTAGCTAGTTGGTGAGGTAAAGGCTCACCAAGGCGACGATCGATAGCTGGTCTGAGAGGATGATCAGCCACACTGGGACTGAGACACGGCCCAGACTCCTACGGGAGGCAGCAGTGGGGAATATTGGACAATGGGCGCAAGCCTGATCCAGCAATGCCGCGTGTGTGAAGAAGGCCTTCGGGTTGTAAAGCACTTTTATCAGGAGCGAAATACTACCGGCTAATACCCGGTGGGGCTGACGGTACCTGAGGAATAAGCACCGGCTAACTTCGTGCCAGCAGCCGCGGTAATACGAAGGGTGCAAGCGTTAATCGGAATTACTGGGCGTAAAGCGTGCGTAGGCGGTTTTTTAAGTCTGCTGTGAAATCCCCGGGCTCAACCTGGGAATGGCAGTGGATACTGGAAAGCTAGAGTGTGTCAGAGGATGGTGGAATTCCCGGTGTAGCGGTGAAATGCGTAGAGATCGGGAGGAACATCAGTGGCGAAGGCGGCCATCTGGGACAACACTGACGCTGAGGCACGAAAGCGTGGGGAGCAAACAGGATTAGATACCCTGGTAGTCCACGCCCTAAACGATGCGAACTGGATGTTGGTCTCAACTCGGAGATCAGTGTCGAAGCTAACGCGTTAAGTTCGCCGCCTGGGGAGTACGGTCGCAAGACTGAAACTCAAAGGAATTGACGGGGGCCCGCACAAGCGGTGGAGTATGTGGTTTAATTCGATGCAACGCGAAGAACCTTACCTGGCCTTGACATGTCTGGAATTCTGCAGAGATGCGGAAGTGCCTTCGGGAACCAGAACACAGGTGCTGCATGGCTGTCGTCAGCTCGTGTCGTGAGATGTTGGGTTAAGTCCCGCAACGAGCGCAACCCTTGTCCTTAGTTGCCAGCACGTAAAGGTGGGAACTCTAAGGAGACTGCCGGTGACAAACCGGAGGAAGGTGGGGATGACGTCAAGTCATCATGGCCCTTACGGCCAGGGCTACACACGTACTACAATGGTCGGTACAGAGGGTTGCGAGACCGCGAGGTGGAGCCAATCCCAGAAAGCCGATCCCAGTCCGGATCGAAGTCTGCAACTCGACTTCGTGAAGTCGGAATCGCTAGTAATCGCAGATCAGCTATGCTGCGGTGAATACGTTCCCGGGCCTTGTACACACCGCCCGTCACACCATGGGAGTGAGTTGCTCCAGAAGCCGTTAGCCTAACCGCAAGGAGGGCGACGACCACGGAGTGGTTCATGACTGGGGTGAAGTCGTAACAAGGTAGCCGTATCGGAAGGTGCGGCTGGATCACCTCCTTTCGAGAGCGACAGCACCGCTGCCGCAAGACGTCCACACAAGACACCTGCACATCCGCACGCCGACGGCGTGAGAGGTCTGCTCCGCAAGGAGCGGGGCCTGAAGCTTTATGGGTCTGTAGCTCAGGTGGTTAGAGCGCACCCCTGATAAGGGTGAGGCCGGTGGTTCGAGTCCACCTAGACCCACCATTATTTGGGATGTCGACCCGGACTTACGGGGCCATAGCTCAGCTGGGAGAGCACCTGCTTTGCAAGCAGGGGGTCGTCGGTTCGATCCCGACTGGCTCCACCAGTTTTAACGATAAACGGATGTGTAGCGCACACAAAAGATTTTGAAGCGAACTGGCGTTGAGGCCAGCTTCGTGTTCTTTGAAAATGTAAACGAGTGACAAGCGTCTTGGTAAAACCTGGATGAGATAAGTCAAGACTTATCTCGCCAAACCGAGATGTGTCGTTGAGGCAAACGACGAATGCGTTGTTTGGGTGTATGACAACGAATGGCCGCGAGGCGATTTGGGGTTATATGGTCAAGCGACCAAGCGTATACGGTGGATGCCTTGGCAGTCAGAGGCGATGAAGGACGTGGCAGCCTGCGAAAAGTGTCGGGGAGCTGGCAACAAGCTTTGATCCGGCAATGTCCGAATGGGGAAACCCACTCCGTAAGGAGTATCGCTGAGTGAATACATAGCTCAGCGAAGCGAACCCGGGGAACTGAAATATCTAAGTACCCGGAGGAAAAGAAATCAACCGAGATTCCCTCAGTAGCGACGAGCGAACGGGGAGTAGCCCAAAAGTGCATCATGTTTTAGTCGAACGGTCTGGAAAGGCCGGCCATAGCAGGTGATAGCCCTGTAGGCGAAAAGGCACGGTGCATGAAATTGAGTAAGGCGAGGCACGAGAAACCTTGTCTGAACATGGGGGGACCATCCTCCAAGGCTAAATACTCCTGACTGACCGATAGCGAACAAGTACCGTGAGGGAAAGGCGAAAAGAACCCCGGAGAGGGGAGTGAAATAGACCCTGAAACCGTATACGTACAAGCAGTGGAAGCCCGCAAGGGTGACTGCGTACCTTTTGTATAATGGGTCAGCGACTTACTGTCAGTGGCAAGCTTAACCGTATAGGGGAGGCGAAGGGAAACCGAGTCTGAATAGGGCGCATAGTCTCTGGCAGTAGACCCGAAACCGAGTGATCTATCCTTGGCCAGGTTGAAGGTGCGGTAACACGCACTGGAGGACCGAACCCACATCTGTTGCAATAGATGGGGATGAGCTGAGGATAGGAGTGAAAGGCTAAACAAACTCGGAGATAGCTGGTTCTCCTCGAAAGCTATTTAGGTAGCGCCTCGTATGAATCTTCCTGGGGGTAGAGCACTGTTATGGCTAGCGGGCCATCGCGGCTTAGTAAACCATGGCAAACTCCGAATACCAGGACAGAATGTACGGGAGACACACGGCGGGTGCTAACGTCCGTCGTGAAAAGGGAAACAACCCAGACCCGCAGCTAAGGTCCCCAAGTTAGTGCTAAGTGGAAAACGATGTGGAAAGGCATAGACAGCCAGGAGGTTGGCTTAGAAGCAGCCACCCTTTAAAGAAAGCGTAATAGCTCACTGGTCGAGTCGGTCTGCGCGGAAGATTTAACGGGGCTAAGCACTACACCGAAGCTCGGGGTGCACACGCAAGTGTGCGCGGTAGAGGAGCGTTCTGTAAGCCTGTGAAGGTGGGTTGAGAAGCCTGCTGGAGGTATCAGAAGTGCGAATGCTGACATGAGTAACGATAATGCGGGTGAAAAGCCCGCACGCCGAAAGCCCAAGGTTTCCTCGCGCAACGTTCATCGGCGCAGGGTGAGTCGGCCCCTAAGGCGAGGCAGAAATGCGTAGTCGATGGGAAGCTGGTTAATATTCCAGCACTTGACTGTAGTGCGATGTGGGGACGGAGAAGGTTAGGTCTACCGGGCGTTGGTTGTCCCGGGGAAAGGCGGTAGGTGGGATGCTTAGGCAAATCCGGGCATCCATACACCGAGCACCGAGACGAGCCCATAAGGGCGAAGTGACTGAGACCACGCTTCCAGGAAAAGCCACTAAGCTTCAGCTACAGCAAACCGTACCGTAAACCGACACTGGTAGGCAGGGTGAGAATCCCAAGGCGCTTGAGAGAACTCGGGTGAAGGAACTAGGCAAAATGGCACCGTAACTTCGGGAGAAGGTGCGCCCGCCGGTGTGGTCACATGCGTGACTGAGCACTAGCGGGTCGCAGTAACCTGGCCGCTGCGACTGTTTATCAAAAACACAGCACTCTGCAAACACGAAAGTGGACGTATAGGGTGTGACGCCTGCCCGGTGCTGGAAGGTTAATTGATGGGGTCAGCCGCAAGGCGAAGCTCTTGATCGAAGCCCCAGTAAACGGCGGCCGTAACTATAACGGTCCTAAGGTAGCGAAATTCCTTGTCGGGTAAGTTCCGACCTGCACGAATGGCGTAACGACAGCGGCGCTGTCTCCACCCGAGACTCAGTGAAATTGAAATCGCTGTGAAGATGCAGCGTTCCCGCGGCAAGACGGAAAGACCCCGTGAACCTTTACTATAGCTTTACACTGAACGTTGAGTTCTTCTGTGTAGGATAGGTGGGAGGCTATGAAACCAGGACGCTAGTCTTGGTGGAGCCAACCTTGAAATACCACCCTGAAGTGCTTGACGTTCTAACCTAGGTCCGTAATCCGGATCGGGGACCGTGTATGGTGGGTAGTTTGACTGGGGCGGTCTCCTCCCAAAGCGTAACGGAGGAGCACGAAGGTACGCTCAGCGCGGTCGGACATCGCGCACTGTGTGCAAAGGCATAAGCGTGCTTGACTGCAAGATCGACGGATCAAGCAGGTACGAAAGTAGGTCTTAGTGATCCGGTGGTTCTGTATGGAAGGGCCATCGCTCAACGGATAAAAGGTACTCCGGGGATAACAGGCTGATACCGCCCAAGAGTTCATATCGACGGCGGTGTTTGGCACCTCGATGTCGGCTCATCACATCCTGGGGCTGTAGCCGGTCCCAAGGGTATGGCTGTTCGCCATTTAAAGTGGTACGCGAGCTGGGTTCAGAACGTCGTGAGACAGTTCGGTCCCTATCTGTCGTGGGCGTTGGAGATTTGAGGGGGGCTGCTCCTAGTACGAGAGGACCGGAGTGGACGTTCCGCTGGTGTTCGGGTTGTCATGCCCATGGCATTGCCCGGTAGCTACGAACGGAAGTGATAACCGCTGAAAGCATCTAAGCGGGAAGCACGCCCCAAGATGAGATCTCCCGAGACTTTAAGTCTCCTTAAGGCCCCATCTAGACTAGGTGGTTGATAGGCGCGGTGTGGACATGCAGCAATGCACTGAGCTAACGCGTACTAATGAGCCGTGCGGCTTGACCATATAACCCCAAGACGCTTCGTGGTGTGCAACCAACGAACCATCTCGATATTTCACCAGACGCTTGTCACTCGTTTACCCCTCTGCGGAGCGGGCGCTTATCCAGCGCTGCTCCCACCCCTTCCCTGGCGGCTATAGCGCTGTGGCCCCACCCGATCCCATCCCGAACTCGGAAGTGAAACGCAGCTGCGCCGATGGTAGTGTGGACTTCCATGCAAGAGTAGGTCACCGCCAGGGGCTTTATCCCTTAAAACGCCTTCCCCATCGGGAAGGCGTTTTGCTTTGTGGGCCATGCTGCAGGGTTTGCTCAAGGGCTATGCAGACGCGTCGCCGAACATGCGAACAACAGCGCT
>NZ_BSOB01000031.1 GCF_030160295.1 Dyella acidisoli | reverse complement strand
GCCGGACCTACGTAGCCTTTGTCCGCCCATACCGCCGCTTCGTCCCCTTGCACCAAGGCGTGACCGATGCATACCTCGTTGACGTTCGCTGGCGTCACCTGCGCCGCCCTCACCAACTGCGAATCGCGATCCACCGCCACATGCAGCTTGTAGCCAAATGTCGCCTTCGCGCCGCGTTTGGTCCAGGCAGCGTCCGGATCGGTGGCCGAACGTCCACCGCCTTTCTGTTTGGGCGGTTCGCTCACCGCCGCCGGTATCAAGGTCGCATCGATCAGGGTGCCTCGCCGCAAAATCAAGCCGTGTGCATCCAACTGCCGATTCACTTCCGCAAACACCGCTTCGGCTTGCCCTTGCAGGCTTTGGCGAAACCGACACAGGCTCGAATGATCCGGCACCTTCTCGCCCAGGCTTAGTCCCACAAAGCGCCGAAACGACAGTCGGTCGCCCAGGGCTTCTTCCATCTCCGGATCACCCAAGCCATACCAGCTTTGCAGCAACAGAATCTTCAGCATCATCAACGCCGGATACGCCGGACGACCCGTTCGGGCCGTCCCACGCGGCGTCAGCGCTTGCTCCAACGAGGACCAGTCAATCAAGGTGTCGATGCGTTCCAGGCGGGCGTTACCACCACCCACCACTAAACCATCCACCAGGCTCATCGTCGGTTGTTTGCGCATCACTATGGCCCTTCGTTGGAGCAATGCTTAGTTTTGCAAACTTCCCGCTTTCGCGGGAATGACGGCGAGAAAAAACCACACATCTCACACACGCAACATCTTCTTCTTGCGAACTGTCAAGGAGACGCATCACTAGGCAATCTCACACCTCCATTAAGAATGCTGATCGGCAATCCCGACCTGAAATCCGCGCGAATCACGTTGCGCTCGATCGGACGATGCCGCTTCTTCTGATTGCCGTTGAACACGCCGACTGCGCTCATATCGGCGGTGCCATAAGGTGTCGCAATCGACTCCGGTTGAATGACGCCCTCGATTTGGGCCAGCCAACTACCCTGCACGCCCGTACCGGACAAACCGATATCCGTGATATCCGCCGCAGTGGTCGTGATGGGATCGATCACCAGGTAATCGCCCGCGTTGGGTCCGGTGGTGCTGATGCCGGATACGGTGACCAGCTTGTCGTTGCCCACATAAGGGCTATTGAACAAGGCCGAGGTATCGCTGAAGCCCACCGGATAATCGGCCAGCACACCCGAACTGCTCAACGCAACGCTGTCGTTGCTATTGCCGTTGTACGGACGGTTGCTGCCATTGGCGATCACCGTGATCGGCAGTGGTGTGATGTTCGCCGTCGTGGTAGCGGTGGTGTTGAAAACATAGTTGCCGATGTCTGTGCCGCTACCGGTAATCCCACTGACTGTCACAGGCTTGCCATTGCCCGCGTTTGGATCACCAAACAGCGACGAATCGCCGGTAAAGCTCAACTGGTCGCCAGGCAGAACACCGGTGGCGTACAGCGACGTCGTATCCAGCGCATTGCCGTCGAACACTTTATTCGTGCCGGTGGCGTTGATGGTGATCGCCAACGGCGTAATGTTCGCAGTAGTGGTCGTCGTGGTGTTCAGCAGAACGTAATTGCCCGCGTCGGCACCGCTGGCGGAAATGCCATCCACCGTCACCGCCTTGCCGTTGCCGACGTTCTTGTCGGAGAAATTGGCCGATGTGTTGGCGAAGCTCACCTGATCGCCGGCAAGCACGCCCGTGCTGCCCAAGCCGACCGTATCCAATGTGTTGCCGTCATACACCTTGTTGGTGCCAGTAGCGCTCACGTTGATGCCTAGCGGCGTAATACTCGCGGTCAATCCGGTTGGCTGTACAAGTATGTAGTTGCCGGCATCCGTTCCGCTGACGGTCATGTCCGTGGTGATCGGCTTGTTGCTGCCAACATTCTTGTCGTTGAACAGGCCGACGTCGGCATTACCCAGCGTTACGCTGTCGCTGCCAAGCAGACCGGACAACTGCGAACCGGTGAGCGCATCCACTGCTGTTCCGTCGTAAACGCGATTGCTGGAGGTCGTGCCGATAACGGTGAGCATCGCGGGCGTAATCGTCACCCATTGATCGCCACCTACGAAGGTGTAGTTGCTGGAAAGCGCTCCGCCATTGCCGGTCAGGGTGAAACCGCTCAAGCCTCCTGAAGCGAAGCCTTGCTGCTCTCCCACATTCTTGGTGGACAAGCTACCTGTGCCTGATAACGTGAGCGTTTCGCCATGCACGCCCGTCAACACGCCGTTGTTGCCGAACAGGCTCGCAGCGGCATTCGTGGTGGCATCGTAGACGCGGGTGCCGGTGAGGTCGAGCACAGCCGGGTTGATCGTGGCGACCGTATTGGCCGTGGTGTTGAAGGTGTAATTGCCCGCATCCCGCCCGGCTGCAGTAATACCGTTCGCGCTGATGGAAACATTGTGTCCGGCATTCGGCGAAGCGAACTGAGAGGATGTATCGACAAAACTCACGATGTCGCCACCGATCAGTCCCGAGCCAAGCAGCGTGACACCGGCATTGGTCGTGCCGTCGTACGTCTTGTCCTGCCCAATCGCGCTCACCGTCACCGCCAAAGGCGTAATGGTGAACGTATCGGCGCCACCGGCCAGCGTGTAATTGCTGCCCAGCGCCGAACCATTACCGGTCAGCGCGAGATCGTTCAAGTTGAACGGGTTGTACGTACCGACGTTCTTGCTGGACGTTATGCCGGTACCACTCAGCGTCAAGGTGTCGCCGTTGATGCCGGTCAAGACACCGTTGTTGCCGAACAAGTTTGCTTCCGCATTCGTACCGCCGTCGTAAGGGCGCGTGCCTGACAAATTGAGTACGTAAGGCGTGATATTCGCATTGGTGGACGTACTGGTGTTGAAGGTGTAGTTCGACAAATCCAGACCCGTAGCGTTAATGCCCGTCACGGAAACCGCAATGCCATTGCCTGCATTAGGCGTTGCAAAGCTGGCTCCGCCGTAGCTGAAGTGGATGTCGTCGCTGGGCACCGTACCGGTAGCGTTGAGCGTAACGGCAGTGTTGGTGGTGCCGTCGTACACCTTATTCTCGCCATTGGCCGAGACAATCACGTTCAAGGGCGTAATGGTGATGCTGTCCGTCCCGCCCACCAGCGTGTAATTGCTCGCCAGCGAACCGTTGCTGCCGTTCAAGGTGAGGCTGCCCAGCGTGAACGGCTGATATGTGCCGACATTCTTGCTGGGTGCCGTGCCCGAACCGGTCAGCGTGAGCGTCTGCCCGTCCACGCCCGCGATCACGCCACTGTTGCCAAAAGTGCTGGCATTAACCGTGGTGGTGCCGTTGTAAACCTGTGTACCGGACAGATTGATGATCGCCGGCGTGATATTCGCGCTGGTGTTCGCGCTGGTGTTGAACGTGTAATTGCCGGCATCGGTGCCGCTGGCGGCAATACCATTCACCGCAATGCCGATGCTGTTACCGGCATTAGCGGTGCTGAAGTTCGCTGAGGTGTCGCTGAAGTTCACCGTATCGCCCAGCAGCACGCCAGTGCTGTTCAGGCCAACGGACGCCGTGGTGGTGCCATCGTAGGTCTTGTTGTTGCCGGTTGCTGCAACGGTGATCGCCAGTGGCGTGATATTGGCTGTGATATTGGTAGGTTGCTGCAGAATGTAGTTGCCTATGTCCGTACCGCTGATGGTCATAGCGGTGCTGACAGGTTTACTGTTACCTACGTTCTTGGTGTCGAAACTACCCGTGGACGCGTTGCCAAGCGTGACATTGTCCGAACCCAGCAAGCCTACCAGCGTGGAACCGCTCAGTGTCGCGGTGGTATTTCCGTCGTAGACCTTGTTGGCGGCCACGGTGCCGGCCACCGTCAACGTGGCGGGCGTGATGGTGACCCAATCCGTACCGCCGATCAGTGTGTAATTGCTGGACAGCGCGCCGTTGTTTCCGCTCAGCGTGAAATTGTTGACCGCTCCCGCCGCAAACGGCTGTTGCGAACCCACGTTCTTGGTGGAAAGCGCGGCGACACCGGAGCCGCCCAGCGTCAGCGTCTGCCCCGCGATACCTTGCAACACACCGTTGTTGCCAAACAGCGTGGTATTGGCATTGGTCGTGGCATCGTAAACACGCGTACCGGTTAGGTTGAGAATGACCGGCGTGATGTTCGCGCTGGTGGTCGCCGTGGTGTTGAAGGTGTAGTTGCCCGCGCCAGCTCCGGTAGCGGCGATACCCAAGACGTTGATCTGAACACCATTGGCGGCGTTGGGATTGATGAAATTGGCAGAGCTGTCGGTAAACGTGACGCTATCGCCAGCAAGGATGCCGCTGCTGCTCAAGTTAACGCTTGCCGTGGTGGTCGTGTCATAAACCTTGTTATTGCCGGTTGCGGTAACCGTGATGGCAAGCGGTGTGATGTTGGCAATAAGACCGGTGGGCTGCGTGATGGAGTAATTGCCTGCATCCGTGCCCGTCAGGCTCATATTGGTGGTTACGCCAATACCATTACCGACGTTCTTGTTGGCAAACGTACCGGTGCCGCTGTTGCTGAGCGTAACGCTATCGCCCGTGAACGGCGAAGAAAGCGTGGCGCCGGTCACCACGGCGGCGGTGGTGCCGTCGTAAACCTTGTTTTGTGCTTGCGCGCCGCTGATCGTCAACGCAAACGGCGTGATGGTGACCCAGTCGGTGCCGCCGATCAGGGTGTAGTTGTTCGGATTGGAGCCAGCGATGCCGGCGAGCGTGAATCCACTCAAGCCGCCGCTGGCAAACGGACGTTGTGATCCCACATTCTTAGTTGAAAGCGTGCCGGTGCCGCTCAATTGCAGCGTTTGTCCAGCCACACCTGTCAGCACGCCGTTACTGCCAAACAGCGAAGCGGCAGCATTGGTGGTTGCGTCGTAGACACGCGTGCTTGTGAGGTTGAGTATGCGCGGCGTGATGTTCGCGCTGGTCGTGGCGGTGTTGCTGCTGAGCACGTAGTTGCCGCCGTCTTTGCCTCCCGCAGTGATGCCCGCCACATTGATGGTGAGGCCGTTTCCAACGTCGCTCTGCGTGAAATTGGCAGAAGTCTTGGCGAACGACACGCTGTCGCCGGCCAGCACGCCGGTGCTGCTCAAGTTGACGTTTGCAGTGGTGGTGCCGTCGTATTGCTTGCTCTGCCCGGCAGCAGCTACCGAAATCGTCAACGGTGCGATGTTTGCGGTAATCGCCGTGGGCTGCACGATGATGTAATTGCTCGCATCCGTGCCGCTGATGGTCATGGCGGTGCCGACCGGCTTGCTGTTGCCTACATTCTTGTTGTTGAACGTGCCGGTGGTCGCGTTGCCGAGCGTGACGTTGTCAACGCCCAAGACACCCACCAGGGTGGAGCCGCTCAACGTCGCCGTAGTCGTGGCATCGTAAATCTTGTTGGCCGCCACCGTACCACTCACGGTCAACGTGGCGGGTGTGATCGTGACCCAATCCGTGCCGCCGATCAGCGTGTAGTTACTGCCGAGCGCGGAACCGTTGCCGGTGAGCGTGAAACCGCTCAAGCCACCGCTTGCGAATGGCCGTTGCGAACCCACGTTCTTGGTCGACAAGGTGCCGGTACCGCTAAGCGTCAAGGTCTGGCCATTGATGCCGGCAAGCACGCCGTTGTTGCCGAACAACGAGGCCGCAGCATTGGTCGTCGCATCATAGACACGCGTGCCGGTGAGGTTGAGCACGACCGGTGTAATGACACCGCCGTTGCCCGCTGCGGTCGTAGGCAACAGGTAGTTGGACAGATTCGTTCCGGCATTGGCGGAAAAATCGGATGCCACCAGCGTTGCGGACACGAACAAGCCGGTGCCCACATTGGCTTGTCCATAACTGGACGAGGCCGATTGCGTGATGGCGCCGCCTTGTCCGGTCACGAAGCCGGTCAGCGAGAATTCCGGTGGCGTAAGCGTCGCCGACGTCGTGCCGTCATACACCTTGGTGGGCGAACCTGTAATGGTGCCAGTGAGCGGTTTAGGCGTGATGTTGGCCGTCAAACCAGTCGGTTGCGACAAGGTGTAATTGGAAGCGGACGCACCCGAGATGGTAAATCCACTGGCACTTACCGCAAGGTTGTTGCCCACGTTGGCACCACTGAATTGCCCTGTGGCGCCACTCGACGACAACGTGACGGCATCGCTGCCGAAGAGGCCGCTCAAGCCGGCGCCGGTGGTATTGAGGCTGTCCGTGGTGGTGGCGTCGTACACCTTGCTGTTTGCGATGACGCCAGTAATCGTCAACGTAGCCGGCGTGATGTTGGCCGTCAGGCCCGTGGGCTGCACCAGCGTGTAATTGGCGGACTGCGAACCGCTGATAGTGAACGAGCCTGGCGTGACAGTGAGATTGTTGCCCACGTTCGCCTGCGAGAAGGTGCCAGTAGTAGCCGAAGTCAGATTGACCTTGCCGGCATCGGAGGTCACCAGGCCCGATAGCGCCGCCGCGCCGACATTGAGCGTATCGGCCGTGTTTGCGTTGTAAACCTTGTTGTTGGCATATACACCCGTTATGTAAAGCGGCGCAGGTGTAATGGTGCCGGTGCCTGATGCGCTCGTGGGCAACGTGTAGTTACTCAACAATGTACCGGCATTGGCGGTGAAGTTGCTGGCGATCAGACTCGCCGTGAGCCCTTCGCTGCCGGCGTTGGCGCTGGCGTAGTTGACCGGGCTGGTTGGTGTAACCGTTGCACCCTCGCCAGTGATGAATCCGCTCAACAAAATGTTGCCGGAGGTGATGGACGCCGCGGTGGTGCCGTTATAGACCTTGGTCGGATTGCCGATGATCGACGCGGTCAGCGGTGCCGGCGTGATCGTGCCCGTGCCGAAGGCGGTAATCGGGAATGTGTAATTGTTGAGATTGGTGCCGGGCCCTGCTGTGAAATAGGACTCGATCATGCTCGCCGTCACCGGCTGCGAGCCGACATTGACGGTGGCGTACTGCCCCGTGATCGTCTGATTGACGGTGGCGCTGTCGCTCCCCTTGAAACCGGATAGCGTGAAGCCCGACGCCGGTATGGTGGCAACGTTGTTGCCGTCATACACCTTGGTAGGGTTGCCGGTAATCGCAGCGTTGAAGCTGACCGAAACAGGCGCAGGCGTGATGGTGCCATAGCCGCTCACAAATGCCGGCAACACGTAATTGCTCAACAAAGTGCCAGCGCCAGCGGCATAGTTGGATGCATTCAACGATGTGCTGACCGGTTCCACGCCCGCGTTCGGCGAGCTGTATGTGCCGGTGGTCTTGTTGATCGTGATGCTTTGGCCCGACAGCAAACCGCTCAGCGCATAATTGCTGCTGTTCAAGGTGGCGGCAGTCGTGCTGTCGTAAACCTTGGTGGGGTTGTTGATGATGCTGCCGATCAACACGATCGGATTGATCGTACCGGTACCGGATACGCTGGCTTGGAAACTGTAGTTGGAAAGC
The DNA here is from genome assembly GCF_030160295.1 of Dyella acidisoli. Classification (GTDB taxonomy): domain Bacteria; phylum Pseudomonadota; class Gammaproteobacteria; order Xanthomonadales; family Rhodanobacteraceae; genus Dyella_B; species Dyella_B acidisoli. The sequence goes on along the minus strand of NZ_BSOB01000031.1, from coordinate 6,346 downwards.
AAGGTGCCAGACGCCGCCGTGAAATCGGACGCTTCCAGCGTGGCTGTTACCGGTATGTTGGTGCCTGCGTTGGGCGAGGCGTAGGTGGACGAACTGGTCTGCGAAACGGTGGCGCTCTGGCCCGCAACAAAACCGCTGACCGTGAAGCCCGCATTATTGAGCGTTGCGGCGGTGGTGCCGTCGTAGGTCTTGGTGGGATTGCCAGAGAACGTAATGGTGAGCGGTCTTGGCGTAATGTTCGCCGTCAGCCCCGATGGCTGATTGAGCGTGTAATTGCCCGCCGCCGTGCCGCCAAGGCTAAAACCGGTCGCCGAAACCGCGAGGTTGTTGCCCACGTTCGATTGGCCAAATAGCGCATTCACCCCCGTACTGGACAAGGTGACGTTGTCGCCGGCAATCGCGCCGCTCAATGTTGCGCCGCCAAGATTCAAGCTCGCCGCGGTGGTGGCGTCGTAGACTTTGTTGTTGGCAATGAGGCCAGCAATGCTCAACGCACGCGGCGTAATGTTCGCGCTGAGCCCTTGCGGCTGCGTCAGCACATAGTCGATGGCTTTGCTGCCTGTGAGCGTGAAACCACCGGCGGTAACAGCAAGACCGTTGCCGACGTTCGACTGACTGAACGTGCCGGTTGCGCCTGTGCTGCTTAGCGCAACAGAGCCGGCATCACCGGAGACGATGCCGTACAAGCTTGCACCACTCACATTCAAAGTGTCGACCGTGGTGCCGTTGTATACCTTGTTGGTTGCGAGCACGCCGCTGATGAGCAATGGCGCGGGATTGATCGTGCCGGGTCCGGTTGCTGTGGTCGGGAGTGCGTAATTGTTGAGATTGGTGCCGGCATTGGCGGTGAAATTGGTCGACACCAACGTTGCAGTGACGGTTTCCGGACCAGCGGTCGCACTGGCGTACGTGGCCGTTGCGTGCTGGCTTACCGTCGCGCCCTGCCCCGCGACGAAACCGCTCAGACTGTAATTGCTCGACAACACCGCGGCGCTAGTAGTGGCGTTGTAGACCTTGGTGGGATTGCCGATGATCGTCGCCGTCAACGGTGCGGGTGTAATCGTACCGACGTTCGCGCTGGCGATCGCGCCAGACAAGGTGTATCCATAAACCGGAATCGTTCGTGCCGCGTTGGTGATGCTGATGTTGGAAATCGAACTCGGCCCGGTTACGGTGATGCCTGTGCCCGCGTTTGCGGAGCCGTAGGCGCCCGTTGCCGTCGCGATGACATTGCCGTTGACCAATCCCGTGGTGGTCAGATTCGAACCGGCAATGGTTGCGGTGGTGGTACCGTCATAAACCTTGCTGACTGTGCCGGTGATGCCCGTGATCGTCAGCGTCGGTGCCAGGCGATACAAAAAGCCGTTACCCGTTCCTACCGGTGCAGTCTGAAACGGCGCGTTGTACTGGATGAAGTTGGGTGCAAGCCCGCCGGCGGTATCCAACGTGGGATTGCTGGAATAGATCAGCCAAGGCGCGGACGTTCCGGTCGATACCGCACTGGCGCCCGCGTTGTTGATGAAGTTGGCGGAGGCCGCCAACGTGACACCCGTACCGCCCCTGATGGCAGCGCCCGATGCGATGGTGAGATTGCCGCCCGTGGCGCTCATGCTTACGCCGCCTGCGCCCGTCACTGACGCATTGACGTTGATCGCATGGTAAGCCTGCAACGACAAACTCGCAGCGGCGTTGCTCCAATTGATCGCCGCGTTGACATTGATATCGCCGGCGCCCGCTGATTGCACGCCTACGCCAGATGCGCCAGTCGCCGTAGTTTGCTCTGTGACGTTGGTGCCGCCGTTGAGCGTGCTGGAAATCGTTGCCGCCGATGCGGCGTCGATGGTGAGATCGATCGGATCGACCAGCCATGTACCTGCGCTGCCATAAGGCGCCGCCGCAGTAATACGTGCGTCGCTTGCGAGATTGAAATGCGCGGCGGACGTCTCGATCGAACCGCCAGCGCCACCGTTGGGCGCACTCGCATCCAGCGTGCCGCCGACGTTCACCGTGCCGGCCTGCATGCCGCCTAACAGCACGATCGTACCGTTGCGATGCTCAAGGGTGCGAGCCTGTACGACACCAGTGTTGTTCACCGCGCTCCCCAACACGGCGTCCTTCGCGCCAGCGGTCATGATCACGTGACCACCATCGGCGGAGATGAGCTGGCGGTTTTCTGCAAGGTTGTTCAGCGTGCTGTTGTCGACTCGCACATGCAGCAACTGGTTGGCGCTGAAGGTCAGCGTGGCCGCGCTACCACCCACCAATGCAACAGTGCCGAGTTGTGCGCTGATCACTCCACGATTGGAAACCTGGTTGCCGATCAAGGCGGCATAACCGCCGTTGGCGATGCGTATGCTTCCCTCGTTGATGACACTGCCCTTGCCCGAACCACTGAAACGGCGCGTGTCGGAAAGCAGGCTGCTGTCGTCCAGATCCAATGTCGAGGCGATCAAACCACCGACGTCCACCTGCGCACTTTGCCCAAACAGAACGCCGTTCGGATTGATCAGCCACACTTGGCCGTTGGCTTCCAGATGACCATAGATCTGGCTGGGCGTAGCACTGAAAATGCGATTGACCGCAATCGCCTGTGCGCCTGGTTGGACGAAATCCACTGTCTGGTTCGGCGCGATATCGAAGCTCTGCCAGTTCAGCGTAAGCGTTGCGCTGTTCTGATGAATGATCGTCGTCGTGCCGATTTGCTGGATCTGTCCCGAGCCCGCGACAACCTGGCCGCCAACCATGCCATTGCCGGCATGCGCGATGCCCGCCACGCAGAGCGATGCTGCCAACACCGACAGCATCGCCCCTCGGCGTATCGCCTTCGGTTTGTTCAATGCATTTTTGGATGAAGCAACCGACCTGCCACTCGCCAATTCAGACGCAGGTACCCATTGCTGGCAAGCATGGCTCCAGCACAGACGATAAATTCGATTCATGGCTCAAAACACCCGGGCGTGGACGATTCCGCGGCACGCATGCTTCCAGATGACACGCGTTGCCACGGTCCCAGAACAAAACCAGTTGCGGTGATTCAGAAGCCGAAGATGGAAAGCGATCGCTCATGCGGTCCCGCATGAAATGGATCGAAAGCGCCAGACATGTCGATGGATTATCGACAAGCGCATAAATCAAAAGGCCGGCAAATCCTTTCTGCCAGCCTGCATCCTTGTGTACAGCTACAGCGGAGCTCCTCTCCTCTACCACCTGGACACCTCTCGCGATAAAGACACGTGAGTGCCGACTGTCAGTCACTCACGCTCGCTTTGGCGATGTCCCCTAACACAGCCTCACGAAACCAAAACCACGATACCGATGTTGCGCTTGGTGAAGCGACGGCGATTTTAGACCTACAAATTCCAAAATAACAAGGAACTGCGCATGGTTAGAGCAATATGCTCCATTGTTAATGAGACATGATGGTGGCGTGTAGGAACGGTGGAGTTGGAGGTTAGCGCCCTTCTAAAAGCCGCGAAACCGCGCATAGTCAGTTATGAAGGTCGCCTTACCTCTCATGGCCGTCATTCCAGCGAAAGCGGACGCGCTTTACAACAGCGAAGCTGGTCAATCTGTTTTCAATGGATGCATCAGAGCAAGATGGGTTCCCGCTTTCGCGGGAATGACGGCTCCTGCGTAACATTCATCATGGCAGTTGTGTTACGAGACCGCGCAAACCCCAACATCCTCATGCACATGAACATGGCGATGCTGGGGTTATCACCCCAACCCTACAGATGTCCTTGCGTAAGCTCATCTGCAAGGCGTGGCAGGTTGTAGACCTTGCGCACCGATTCCACCAGCGCCGCAGTATCGACAGCCACGGCGCGATTGATGTTGCCGTCGTAAACGAAATCGCCGCCGAGCGAGTGAATGTTGCCGTCGAAGATCAAGCCGACCGCATGGCCTTCGCGATCAATCACTGCACTGCCGGAATTGCCGCCGATGATGTCGTTGTCGGTAACGAAGTTCATTGGTGTGGACAGATCCAGCGTGCTCTGCGCCTTCACCCAGCTGTCCGGCAGCTTGAAGGGATCGGCACCGGTGGCGCGCTTGTACAGGCCATCGAAATGCGTGAACGGCGGCACCGGCGCACCGTTTTCATTCCAGCCCACCACCTTGCCGTAGGAAAGCCGCAGCGTGAAGGTGGCATCTGGATAGCTGGACATGCCTTCGCGATCGAAGCGCGCCTTGGCGATGGTTTCATCGGCCTTGTCGGTGGGCGCGATGACTTCATCCTCGTACGCCTTGCGGATCTTGCGTGATTCGGGATCGATCTGGCGCGCCAACTGGATCATGGGATCGTTCGAAGCATCAATGGCCTTCTCGCCTCCCTCCCACAGTTGTTTGCGCACGGAAGGATCGGCGAGCTTGGTGCCGCTTACCAGGTGCTGCGCAAGCTCGTCGGGTGCTTGCTTGCCCAGCACTTCATGCACGGTGGAATCATCCGCACCCAGCACCTGCCGGAATTTCTCCAACGACCAGGAAAGCATGGTCTGCTCGAATTTCGGATAGACCGGTGCGTCCGATTCCAGCGTGTGTTCCACAGCTGGCAGATTGGCTTCGCGGAACTCCGGCAAGCGTTCGCCGTCGGGCTTGCCGCGCTCGGCCGCAACACGCACCAGCGTGCGCGCGTAGTCGAAAAGCTGCGCAAAACGCCCGGTGAAACCTGCGCCATTTTCCAGCATGTCGAAGCGTGCTCGCAGATCCTTGCTGCGCTGTTGCGCGTGTTCCAGATCTGCCCACGGATCGCCATATTTCGTGCGGCGTTCCGGCGTGGCGGCCATCCATGCGCGCAACGATGCATCCTGCTTCTTCTTTTGGTCGACGAAATTGTCATCGGCCAAGGTCTGCAGCCAACCATTGAATACCTTGATGGTGTTTTCCAGACCAAAGCGCAGATCTTGTGCTTCCTTCGTCTGTTCGGCACCTGCGCGACCGTATTGCCACAGCACGCCACGCAGTTCCGACAGGAAACCATAGAACGGCACCAGGCGCACATCGCGCATCGCTGACAGTTGGATCCACGGAATGCCGCGTTGGGTCTGCCCCGGATTGCCGATGACGAAGGTCATGTCACCCGCTTTGGGTCCCTGCGACGAAAACTTGAAAAACTGAGGCGTGCTCGCCGGCTTGTCATTGATGTAGGCGCGGAAGAACGCCACATCGAGGTCATAACGGGGAAAATTGAAGTTGTCCGGATCGCCACCGAAGAACGCAATACTCTGCTCAGGCGCGAACACCAGGCGCACGTCCTGATAGCGATGGTATTTGTACAGCGCGTAGCGGCCACCGTTGTACAACGTGATCACATCGCAACGCCAATTCTTGGCATCGCCATTGACGCAGGATTGCTCCAGCTTGCTGTCGATGGCGCGCTCCGCTTTCACGCGTTCCGCGCCGGTCTTTCCGGCGGTGGCAGCGTTCACCTGCGCGGTAACGTCGGTAATGGATTCGAGTTGGTTGAGCTCGACATCGGGACACTTCGGCTCGTCTTCCTGCTTGAGCGCGATGTAGCCGTTGGACATGTAGTCCTCATGCCCCTTCGAAAGCTGCGAAAGGCAACTATTGGCGCAATGGTGATTGGTCATCACTAACCCATTGGCCGACACGAACGAACCGGAACAGCCTTGGGCCAGACGCAGCGCCGCATGCTGCACCAAATCGATCCATTGCTGGCTGGGTGTAAAACCGTAACGCTGCTGCATCTGCTTTGTTGGCAGATGATCCAGCGCCCACATGCCTTCGTCCGCCATGGCGGTTCCTGCACACGCAACGAGCAGGCCGGTCAATGCAATACCGAACATTCGCTTCATGGTCATTCCCCATAACGGCGCAGTGCGCCGAGTGAAGCGAGTATGCGAGGGGTGTTACAACATAACAACATGACGCTCGGCACAGGGCCGGGATGCCAACCTACAACGTGATTGGCGTCTCGCCTCAGCTGGGCGTGTCGTTTGTTGGTGGATTGCCTGCGGCGCTTCCGGTCGCGAAGCGACCGGGTCACTTTTCTTTGCGGGCCCAAAGAAAAGTAACCCAAAGAAACGGCCTGAAGAGCTCATGGCCTGTGCAAGTTACAAGCCTGAAGGATGACGCCTTGCTTTGATCGTTGGCGGGCCCAGCTTCCACCGCGCCGCTATACCGCGAGGCGTCGAAGCATTGAGGGCTTAAAGCGCGCCTGCCAACAAGTTGAGCTCTACTGAGATCTGCCAGATCAGCCAGATCTGCCTTAAGTCCTCAGCGCTTCGACGCCTCGCGGTATAGCGGGGACATAGAACCATGGGCGACCAACCACCTACCTAGCCATACACGTTCAGGCTTTTCCCTTCCCCATGCCATGAGCCTGTTA
>NZ_BSOB01000030.1:32747-61959 GCF_030160295.1 Dyella acidisoli | reverse complement strand
ATGGACTCGCCCTCGCTCGTTACAGAACGGTGGATAGTTTTACTCTCCACCGCTGGCCCATGAGGCCTTATTTAGCGCGGGGGCGAGTCCATGTAATTACGAACTGCGTCGAGCATGTGCAGCAGCGTGCGTGAAGATGTTGAGCATCGTAGTTTCGTTTCTTGGATGCACAGCATGTCTTTGTCATCAAGTTTTGTGCGTAGAACGCTCGTGACAATTCTGCGCGAAGCTTGTGAAAGTCTGCACATTTTGGTTTCTCTTCGCTTCTCCATCGCAACACCGCTCGTTATGCTCGGCCACGGATGAAGCAGCGCACTTCATCGTCCCACCGCTTCAACAGCTCCACTTAAAGCATTCCCACGAACGTCATTCACGTGAACGTCGGCGTTGCCGACGGCGGAGTCGTGTACGCGAATGACAGCTTTTTCCCACGAAGTGAGGTGTCTGATGGCAACAAAATCGATGGATCTCTGCCAGCGTCGGAGTTGGCAGTCCTTGCGTAATCTGTGCATACCGTTCGGCGTATTCATGCTGGGTGTCGGCAGCGTTCCGGTTGCAACGGCTAGCACGGTCAGTGCCCAGGTGACCGTGAATACGAGCAAGGTGCTCAGCCCCGTTTCGTTGTTGGCGCTCGGCGCCAATACTGCGGTATGGGATGGGCATTTGCTGGATGCAGGCGTTGCAGGCCTGCTGCGCGCTGATGGCGTGCGAGTCATGCGCTATCCCGGCGGCTCCACTGCCGACAACTTCCACTGGCAGAGCAACACGCTTGACGATAGCGGCAGCAATGCGGGATCTGCGGCGTTCGATCAGTTCATGCAGATGGCGCAACAAGTGGGCGCGTCGCCGATCATCACCGTGAACTATGGTTCCGGCAGTGCTGCAGAGGCAGCGGCATGGGTGAAGTACGCGAATATCACCAAGCACTACAAGATTGGTTATTGGGAAATCGGTAACGAGCTGTACGGTAATGGCACCTATGGCTCAAGTTGGGAACGGGATCTGCATGCTCAGAAAGGTCCCTCGGCTTATGCCAGCAATGCGTTGCAGTACATCCAGGCCATGAAAGCGGTCGATCCCACCATCCAGGTAGGTCTGGTGCTCACTGCGCCCGGCAACTGGCCTGATGGGCAGACTAGCGGTAGCTCGCCCCAGCCATGGAACGACACCGTGCTGCAGACGGCCTGCTCAAGTGCGGACTTCGTGAGCGTCCATTGGTATCCGCAGGGGCCATGGGGTGAATCCGATGCAGGCCTGCTGGCTGCACCGCGCGACGGCGAAAGCAGCTCCGTCGCCAGCACGCCCAGCATTCCTTCGATGGTTTCCACGCTACGTTCCAAGCTCAAGCAGTACTGCGGCGCGCATGCCAGCAGCGTGCGGATCATGACCACCGAATCCAACTCGGTTTCGTACAACCCCGGCAAGCAGACCACTGGCCTGGTCAATGCGCTCTATCTTGCCGAGGACTACATGACTTGGCTGGCGAACGGCGTGACCAATGTCGACTGGTGGACCACCCATAACAGCGAAGCGACTGGCAACAACAACGGCGCAAACCTGTATGGCACGAACAACTACGGCGACTATGGCCTGCTCTCTAATGGCGGTGGCAACGAGCCGTCAGTCAATACGCCATTCCCTGCGTACTATGGCTTGCAGATCGTCAGCAAGGTGGTTGGGCCGCACGACCACATCGTGGCTGCATCATCCAACCAGGGCCTCGTCCAGGTATATGCAGTCAAGAAGTTGAATGGCTCGGTGGCGGTGCTGCTGGTCAATACCGATCCAAGCACCACGTACAACGTTTCCATCGCCGGTGTGCCCAGCGGGTTTACGACTGCAAGCATCTACACCTACGGTGAGGGCAGTACTGCGGTTGGGGTTGCGCATGCGAGTGTGAGCAATGCCACCACCCAGGCCGTTGCGCCTTATTCGTTGACCGCGGTGGTGTTCCATTGATGGATTAGACGGCTGCTTGCAAGCCGTGCCCCTCTTCCTCTGGGAGAGGGGCTTTACCGCTTTACTGCATCCGCTCCCAAACCTGGCTGCGGCCCAGCAGCGAAATGCCGATGTAGCCGTGCACATCCAGCTTGTTTCCACCCTCGGTCAAGCTCAGCTTCACGCTGTAGACCTTGCCGTTCTTCGGATCGAGGATTTTGCCGCCGTCCCACACATCGTCGTCCTTTTTGACGCCCCACATGATCACCATGCCTTCGATCGGCTGGTCCTTGCGATCACCGTCGCACTTCTTGCAGATCGGATGCGGGCCGTCGTCGGAAAGCAGCACTTGCATCACCTTGCCTTCGAGCTTTCCGTTGTTGTCGGTGATTTGGATGATGGACTTGGGCTTGCCAGTCACGTCATCGACCTGCCGCCATGTACCCACAGGCGTGTCGTTGGCGGCCCAGGCAACGGCCGAACCCAGCAACAGGCAGGCGGCGATAGCAAATTGCGACAAGCGTTTCATGACTAGGAGCTCCCTACGTTGGCGTATGGGCGAGCCTGCCGAGCAGCGCCCGAGTGGGTCAAGCTGCATTGCGCCATGAGCCTCATCGGTCGCTCCTGGGCCAAGGCGTACTGGCATAATTAACATTCTCGACAGACGCCCCATCCCCATGACGCAGGTAAACGAAGCCTTGGTACGCCGCATTCTCGGCGACCTCATCGATCCACACACCGGTGCCCCACTGGGCGAGTCGATCCGCGCCGTTGGCGCAGATGGCGCCCGGGTTTCGGTGGATATCCAGCTTGGCTATCCGGCAGCGGGCGCCAGCGATTCGCTCACCACGCAAGCCAAGCGGGCGCTGGAGGGTGATGCGGCGATCGAAGCGGCGGTGGTCTCGATCTCCAGCCGCATCCATGCGCACAAGGTGCAGGGCACGCTGGCGCCGCTGGCGAACGTGAAGAACATCATCGCAGTGGCGTCCGGGAAAGGCGGCGTGGGCAAATCCACGGTCTCCGTGAATTTGGCGCTGGCGCTGGCGACAGAAGGCGCGAAGGTGGGCATTCTAGATGCCGATATCTACGGCCCGAGCCAGCCGCGCATGCTTGGTATCCACGGCCGGCCCGAATCGCCCGACGGCAAGACCATCATCCCGATGACCGCACATGGTCTGCAGGCAATGTCGATCGGTTTTCTGGTCGATGAAGAAACGCCGATGATCTGGCGTGGCCCGATGGTCACCCAGGCGATGATGCAACTGCTCAGCGATACGCGCTGGGACATGCTCGATTACTTGATCATCGACCTGCCGCCGGGTACGGGCGACATCCAGCTCACGTTGTCGCAGAAAGTGCCGGTGGCTGGCGCGGTGATCGTCACCACCCCGCAGGACATTGCGTTGCTCGACGCGCGCAAGGCGCTGAAGATGTTCGAGAAGGTCGAGGTGCCGGTGCTCGGCATCGTCGAAAACATGGCCACGCATGTGTGCACAAACTGCGGTCATGAGGAGCACATCTTTGGTGCCGGCGGCGGCGAACGCATGGCCGAGCAGTATCAGGTGCCGTATCTGGGTTCGCTGCCGCTGGATATCCGCATCCGCGAACAGGCCGATGGTGGCAATCCCACCGTGGCGGCGATGCCCGATTCGGATCTCGCTGCGCGTTATCGCGAGATTGCGCGCAACACCGCCGGCCGACTTGCGCGCCAGCCGCGAAACAAGTCGCTGGGCCTGGGCAAGATCGTCGTGCAGGGCCAGCCGGCGGCATGATCGCCGTAAGGCGTGTGTTGTGCTTGTCGGGAAGTCTGCGGCGCGTTTCATCGAATACCGCTGCGTTGCTCGCTGCACGCGAGCTTGCGCCGCCGGAGTTGTCGCTCACGCCGTACTCGGGCCTTGGTGCGTTACCGCTGTTCAATCCGGACGATGAAAACGACGATCTGTCGACGAGCGTACGGGAGTTGCGCGAGGCGGTAGGGCGGAGCGATGCGTTGCTGATCGCCTGCCCGGAATACGCGCACGGTGTGCCCGGTGCATTCAAGAATCTGCTGGACTGGCTAGTCGGTAGCTTGGAATTTCCAGGCAAGCCGGTGTTGCTGATTAATGCTTCGGCGCGCGGTTCGCATCATGCGCAGGATGCGTTGTGTGAGATCTTGCGGACGATGTCGGCGCGATTGATCGCACCTGAGCCCATGCCAGTCCTGTTGCCAGGGGCGGGCTGCACGGTGGCGGATATTCTTGCCAGCCCCGAACGTTGCTTGGAACTAACGATGGCATTGAGTTGCCTGAAGGCAACCACTGGCGCGTAGCTCTGGGTTCCCTCTCCCCCTCCGGGGAGAGGGTTAGGGTGAGGGGTCAAGGCTGGCCGCGTACTTTATAAAAGCGGCGCTTCGATCTACCGGTCTCGCAAGATTTGCCCCTCACCCCGGCCCTCTCCCCAGAGGGGAGAGGGAGATCAAGCGCGCTGGCGCAACAACCCATCAACCATGTATTTTTGCCGCTTTGCGCCCGGACCAGCCGGGCGCGGCTGGAAGCACCGGAGTTCGAGTGAGTATCAAATCCGACAAGTGGATCCGCCGCATGGTGGAACAGCACGGCATGATCGAGCCGTACGAGCCAGGGCAGGTCAAGCTGCGCGATGGCAACAAACTGGTGTCGTACGGCACATCCAGCTACGGCTACGACGTGCGCTGCGCGCGTGAATTCAAGATCTTCACCAACATCAACTCCACCATCGTCGATCCGAAAGCCTTCGACCCGACCAGCTTCGTGGATGTGCAAGCGGACGTGTGCATCATCCCGCCCAATTCCTTCGCGCTGGCACGCACGGTGGAATATTTCCGCATTCCGCGTCAGGTACTTACGGTGTGCCTCGGTAAAAGCACTTACGCGCGCTGCGGCATTATCGTGAACGTGACGCCGCTGGAGCCCGAATGGGAAGGCCATGTGACGCTGGAGTTCTCCAACACCACGCCGCTGCCGGCCAAGATCTATGCCAATGAAGGCGTGGCGCAGATGCTGTTTTTCGAGTCTGACGAAGAGTGCGAAACCAGCTACAAGGACCGCGGCGGCAAGTACCAGGGGCAGCAGGGCGTGACCTTGCCGCGGACCTGAACGCGCTACGTATCCCCCTCATCCAACCGTTCCCGGCGGCGCTACACTCAGCTGGCTTCGCTGATATTCGCAGGAGATTTCGCATGATCCGTCTTTCCACACTGTCGGCCCGCGGCGCCGCTGTTCTTATGCTCGGCAGCCTGCTGGTGCTTGGCGGCTGCCATCGTGGCGCGTCCAGGGACACGGTGGAGACCACTCAGACACAGAACCAGTTCGACATGACCATGAAGGCTTACAAGAATGGTCAGTTCCTGATTGATGGTGCCGTGGTTTCCGCGCTCGATGCTGGCAGCCACTTCTCCTATCTGAAGGACGCGGGCAGGTTGCCCAAGACGGTGCTGCTGCTGCCCAGCGATGATTCCAAGATCCGCAAGCAGCACTTGCAGTACATGGCGCGACTGCAGTTGGACTACGGTTTCGTTGCCTACTACGACGACGGTGGCAAGCTGGCGCGCATCAACCCGGTGGAAACCAAGGCGCGCGCGCTGGAGGATTACCACGCACCGGTCACTGCACCGACCAGCGACACCAGCAAGGATGCCAGCGGTAAGGCGTATGGTGACCAAGGTGGCGGCAGCGATGCTGGCGGTCACTGAGCCCCGAACCGGTTCTGATACGTAACAAAGACAGAGCGCCCGTCGATGACGGGCGCTCTCTTTTTTGCATCAACACATCAGCAAGTGGTGCCGCCAGGGCCGCCGAAATAGAAGTAAACACCCCAGTAATTCGACGGCGGGGTGTAACCGCCCCAATATGGCCCGGCGATGGTGTAGCAGCTAGGCGAGGGCTCTTCCGCGGTAAGCGAGAGCCAGTACGCCGCGCCGCCTGGCGCCCAATACCAAAGCTCGCGCTGATAGGCCGCATAACTCCAGCCGGCGCTGGCGAAATAGCCACTGCCTTCCGGCGGCCATGAGGTCGATCCCACCGATTCGCTACCGAATTCGAGTAGCTGCGCGGATGTGCTCATAGGCCCGCTGCCATAGAGTGATGCAGGGTAATAACCTACCCACGTGACGTTGCCGGGCGAACCAAGGCCCAGCCACCAATTGCCTTGATACAGGTAATACTGCGCAAGGAATTCGTACTGAGCGCCGCCGACTACGCTGTAGTTGGAGAACGGGCCACCGAAATACCAATTGCCGTTGGTCTGCACGAACGCCGAGCAGTCCAGGTTGTAGCAACCTGTGTTTTGGTAACCATCGGCAGTCCAATAGATGAATAAGCGCGAGCGCTCATCGCCGTACTTACCAGGGTAGTTTTGCCAGCCTACCTCGGCCGTCTGCGTCGTGCCGTTGGTACCCACCGTCCACGATTGCGCCAAAGAGAAGATCTGGCCGGCGGCGGTGTTCACATACGGTGACCACAGATTGATGGTGTCAGTCTGGCCGATATTGGTAACGGACTGCAGGGTGTAAGAGTATTTGTGTGAATACACCTGTGGCGGAATGATCTTGTTGTTCGGCAGATGTTCCGCACTATCCGGTGTTTTCTGAAAGTAAGCCTGCAGATTCGGGAAGCGCGACAGCTCTTCCAGCGTAACGCGGCGCATCGGAATGGTGCCATCAGCGCAGACGCGTGAATGGCCAAGTGCGTCGACTCGATCGTTCTCTGCCAATTGCGAGCTTATCTGGGTTGCCTGGTTATGCGCGCCACCACTGGAAAATGCCTGCGGCAGTGAGGCCGAAACAGGTGGTGGTGTAGCGATGTGCGCAAGCCCTTGCCTGCGAACACTTGGCTGCTCTTGCATGGGGATGCAGTCGAAGTTGTCGTTCCCCAGCAGGAAGCTCTGCGAAACATGTGCATCCTTATACAGATTGAGGATGTACTGCTGCATTTCGACAAACGATGCAGAATCTTTTACTACGCTGGATTTCTGCGCCACAAACGTGGCTGCGTTTGCCGTCTTGATACCGTTCAAGAATTGCTGGAACGGAACGAATGACGTCTGGCTGGTCTGTGCGGCGAAGCTTGAACCTCCAAGTAATGCCGCGCACAGTGCGGCGAGTACGAACGACAGCCGTGTCGCTTTTACAGGTGATAGGTGACGATGGGTGCGCTTCACGATGATTCCCTCCATAGTGGACGTGATCGGAGTACAGCCTCCGAATGCTTCAATCAGGAAGCAGTTGACGTTGCGCTAACGATGATGGAAAGCGTCAGTTGGATGCGAGCTTTCCCGTATTCCCCTACATGCTTCGCGCGAGCGGAGTCGGCGAAGCGGCGCGACTTTAGCGCTGCGTTTGTAAGGTACTGTGAATATTGCGGTGCCGGGTTGTAAGGCGACTATGTCCCGGTTTTATTGGAACGTGGCAACTCATTCGTGCCAATGCGCTTTGAGCTGACGTGTAACTACACGGCCGTCATTCCCGCGAAAGCGCCTCCGCTTTCGCGGGAATGACGGCCGTGAGACAAGATGGGCTTTCATGACAACCTACAAAAGCTTTTGCTGCAGACGTTGCATAAGCGCCTGTAAGGCTTCATCACCGTAAACTTCCGCGCGCCCATTTCCCCACACCGGACCCGGCCACGCCGCATCACATTCATTGCGCGCAACAATGTGCACATGCAACTGCCGCACGATGTTGCCCAGCGCGCCGATGTTGAGCTTGTCGCAGGGTGCAACCTCGCGAAGCGCCACGGCAGCGTGCTGAATTTCCTGCCACAGTGCGTTTCGAGCATCATCAGGCAGATCGAATATCTCCACGCAGCCGGCTCGCCGCGGTACCAGGATCAGCCACGGGTAGCGCGCATCGTTCATCAGAAGCACTTCGCACAAGGGCAGGGAAGTGACGTGCTGTGTATCAGCTTTGAGTCGTGCATCCAGCTCGAAATCGTCGTTACTCATGCGCCTGCCAGATAGTTGTCGAAGAACGCCATCGTGCGCTTCAATGCCAACTCCGCGCTCGCGGGGTGATAGTGACCCGGATCGATGTCGCGATTAAATGCGTGGCCAGCGCCAGCGTAGGTATGGACGTCCATCTGTGGCAGCATGGCTCGATGCTTGGCCACCGTTTCTGGCGGAATAGAGGGATCTTCCTCGCCGAAATGGAACATCACCGGTGCTTTCAGGTTCTCGCCGAGGAACGCTACGTTGCGTGCACCGTAGTAGCTCACGGAGGGCAATCCCAAACGGATGGCTGAGAGGAGTGCCACCGTACCGCCCCAGCAGTAACCCACTGTGCCGATCTTGCCGGCCGAAGCAATGGCTTCGGCCGCGCTGGCGACATCCTCGATCGCGCGTTCGAGCCCGAGCTCGGTGACGAGCTGCCGGCCCTTGGCCATGCTCTGGTCCGAGTAGCCCAGCTCCACGCCAGTTTCCAAATGATCAAAAAACGCGGGCGCGACGGCGGTATAGCCCATTGCGGCAAAGCGGTCCGCCACGCTGCGGATGTGCGCATTGACGCCAAAAATTTCCTGGATCACCACCAGTCCACCCTTCGGCTTGCCTTCGGCCTCGGCAAGGTAAGCACCGATGCATTGCGTGCCGGAGGTGGGGAGATTGATGTGCTTGCCCATCATGATCGTCCTCGTGTCAGAGGAGCATTAGTTTACGCGAGGAGGCGTGGTGGCCTCGCGTACAACCGTCCAAGCGGTTCGCGTGGCGTGGCATGAAACCGGTCTCGTTTTTTGATGGTGCGAATGCAGCCGCTCTTAGTATGCTCGGTCACGCCGCAGGTGCTGCGGTCGTTCAATAGGATGCCCATGCTTCCCACTACCGCGTTGCAGTCAATGAATGTGCTCTGGGCGACACCCAGCTACGTATCTGCCGTATCGATGCATTACGTCACCAGCATGTTCGAGCTGACGCACGAGACCGTCCGGCTTGGGCTCAAGTCTTCGCTTCACATGTATGCCGACAGCCTCGTCACGCGAGGAAGAAACGAGATCGTCAAGTTCTTCCTGATGCACGAGGAATACACCCACTTGTTCTGGATCGATGCGGATATCTCGTTCAAGCCTGACGCTGCGATTCGCCTGCTGTTGGCCGACTACGATGTGGCCGCGGGCGTGTACCCGCTCAAACGCTTCAACTGGCCGGCCGACGGCGTGCAGGCCGGCACCACGCGAGAACTGTTCGAGACGCTGTATACCGACTACCCCTTGAATGCCGTGGGTCACGGCGCCCAGCCGTTGCAGAACTTCATGACCGACGAAGGCTTCGTCGAAGTGGCCGAGGCGCCCACCGGTTTCATGGTGATCAAGCGCGACGTGTTCACGCAGATGATGCAGGCTTATCCGCAACTCAACTACACGCCGGACGGTCAGCCCAACAACCCGCAGCAGCCGTACTACTGGCTGTTCTTCGACTGCATGGTCGACCCGGACACGCGCCGCTATCTCTCAGAGGACTATGCCTTCTGTCGCCGCTGGCGCGACATCGGCGGTAAGGTCTACGCGGACATGCAATCCGACCTTGGCCATCTGGGACAGCACGTGTTCCGCGGCAACTTGGCCGAAAGCATTCGGTTGCGGAATACCTGAAGGCCTCTGGCCGGGCAGGCAGCGGAAAGGCGGGCAGGCTAAAATGACCGTTTTTCAACCCCCGCCTGCCTCGCAACGCCCCTCCCGGCAATACGGATCGACGAGTGAAAAGTTCTTTGAAGTCAATCAATAAGCAGCCTGGCGAAACCCCGAAAGTGGGGTTCGTGTCGCTCGGTTGCCCGAAAGCACTCGTGGATTCCGAGCGCATCCTCACCCAGCTCAAGGTGGAGGGTTACGAGATCGTGCCCACGTACGACGCGGCCGATGCGGTGGTGGTGAACACTTGCGGCTTTATCGATGCGGCTGTGCAGGAATCGCTCGATGCGATCGGCGAGGCGCTGCATGAGAATGGCAAGGTGATCGTCACCGGTTGCCTGGGCAAACGTTCGGAGTTGATCAAGGAAGCGTACCCGGACGTGCTCGCCATCACGGGTCCGCAGGACTACGCCAGCGTGATGAAGGCGGTGCACGCGGCATTGCCGCCGAAGCACAATCCGCTGCTCGATATCATTCCGGATACCGGCATCAAGCTGACACCCAAGCACTACGCGTATCTGAAGATTTCCGAGGGCTGCAATCATCGTTGCAGCTTCTGCATCATTCCCTCGATGCGTGGCGATCTGGTTTCGCGACCGGTCGATGAAGTGCTTATTGAAGCCGAGCGCCTCGTGAAGGGCGGCGTAAAAGAACTGCTGGTGATTTCGCAAGACACCAGCGCCTACGGCGTGGATGTGAAATACGCCGAGCGCAGCTGGCGCGACAAAAACTACCGCACGCGCATGACCGACCTGTGCACCGGGCTGGCTGAACTGGGCGTGTGGACACGCCTGCACTACGTCTACCCGTATCCGCACGTGGACGAAGTGATGCCGTTGATGGCGGAAGGGAAGATCCTTCCGTATCTCGATATTCCGTTCCAGCATGCCAGCCCGCGCATCCTCAAGCTGATGAAGCGCCCCGGCAATATCGACAAGACGCTGGAACGCATCCAGAACTGGCGCAAGCAGGTGCCAGAACTCACGCTGCGCAGCACCTTCATCGTCGGCTTCCCAGGCGAAACCGATGCGGAGTTCGAGGAATTGCTCGACTTCCTGCGTGAAGCCGAGCTGGATCGCGTGGGTGCCTTCACCTATTCCCCGGTGGACGGCGCCAAGGCCAATGAGCTGCCTGATCCGGTTTCGGAAGAGTTGAAAGAAGATCGTCTGGAGCAGTTCATGGCTGTGCAGGCGGAAATCTCCGCCGCAAAGCTGCAACGCAAGATCGGTCGCACCATCAAGGTGTTGGTAGACAGTGCGAATGCCGAAGGCGCCATTGCACGTTCCGCAGCGGACGCACCGGAAATCGACGGTGTGGTACGCATCGCCAACGGGCAGATGCTGAAGCCGGGGCAGTTTGCGGAAGTGGTCGTCGAAGCGGCTGACGAACACGATCTACACGCGTCGCTCGTCAGCTGATCCGCAGGCTCTCATGCGCTATGTCGCGCCAGCGCGGGAGGCGATTGATTCGGTCGTCTTCTCGCGTGCTCCGCTGAACGGATGGTGCGACTACGCCGAGTGGTTGCAAGGGCCGCGTTGGCCCTCGATCGATGAACTCAACACGCGTTGGTCGGCGGACACCGGCGAGCGTTTCGTCGCGCAGACGCGCGAACTGCTTGAAGACGGCCTGCACTACGAGGAACGCATCGCCACGCGCGGGTTGATCGCCACGCGCGAGGCCAACTGGCACGATCTGTTCAACGCGATGATCTGGTTGCGCTATCCGCAGCTGAAGCGCGCGCTCAACCGGCAGCAGATGGCGGAGATCGCGCAGGTCGGTCGACGTGAGCGTTCACGCCCGCAATACGCGCAGACGCATTTCGACGAAGCAGGCGTGATCGTGATCGTGAAAGATCCGGCGCTGCTCGAGCTATGGGATCGGCACGACTGGTACGAACTGTTCTGGCGCCGCCGTGATGCCTGGGTGGATGGCACGATAGCGGTGGAGGTGTTCGGCCACGCGCTGCTCGAGCATGCGTTGACGCCTGGCAAGCTGTTAGTGGGCAAGGCGCTTGCGGTGATGGCAGAGCAGGGCGCTGACAGCGCACAGGCGGTTGTCAGCTGCGCGGATGCCATTGTCGAAGGCTGTCGGTTGCGTGATCCGCTGGAGCTGCGACCGTTGCCGCTGTCGGGCATTCCGGGTTGGCATGCAAGCAACGAAGAGGAAGCCTTCCATCGCGATGCAGCGTGTTATCAGCCGTTGCGTGAAGGCCGGCGATATCCTGCGCCGCTACGTCTAGCCTCATTTATTCCCTCTCCCCTTTGGGGAGAAGGAGCACACCGCTCATGATTCGACGTATTCCACACCGATCACCGCAAAGCGCGTGCGGCCACTCGGCAATTCAGCCTCGAACTCGTCATCCACCTTCTTCTTCAGCACCGCGCGCGCTAGCGGAGAATCGACGCTGATCCAGCCACGTTTTGCGTCCGTTTCATCCGGGCCGACGATGCGATAGCGCACGGTGTCACCGTTCTCGACGTTTTCCAGTTCGATCACCGCGCCGAAGAACACGGTTTCACGATCAGTGGGAGCGCCTTCGGCCACTTTCAGCGACGGAATGCGTTTGCTCAGGTAGCGCACGCGGCGGTCGATTTCGCCGAGCTGCTTCTTGCGATAGGTGTATTCGGCATTTTCCGAGCGATCGCCTTCAGCCGCGGCAGCGGCCAGCGCTTTAACCACTTCCGGGCGCAGGGTGTGCCACAGATGGTCCAGCTCGCTCTTGAGCTTTTCGAAGCCATCGCGCGTGATGATGGCGGTGGAGCGTGGGGCAGGAGGGCGCCAGCGGGTCATGGTGATACGACGTTCGATGTTGGGTTGACCAGGCGGTTTTTTTGCATGCGATTCAACGCGTGTGCAAAACGTAGACCGCGCCTGCAAGCGGTCGAGCGATAAGCTTTGTAGGCAATGCTCGTTTCTTGCAAACAGTTGTTGCGTTTGGTGCAAATGTCTGGCATGAAGGCCTCCAAAGACTGGGGCCCGATTTTAGCGGTGTAGCCGTGCGGTATCGAAAAGATCGCGCGACATCGAGAAGAACGTGTTTTGAGTCTGCCCGCGCAGCCGGGCTAAGGCTGCGCCCTTCAGTACCCGGTGTAACCCGACATGCCTTATCGTTCCGCTCTTCGTTCTCTTCGTCTGGTTTCATGGGTTGCGGCCATCGTGCAGCTGGCTGCCTGTGCATCGACCAACGGTCCCGTGCCCCCCAAGGCGCCACCGCTGGCCACGGTCACCACGCTTTACGGTCAGCTCGATCAGGCCAGCCGCAGCTACGAAACCGCTTTGCAGCAGACGCGCGCCGGTGATACCCAGGCCGCGCAGAAAACGCTGGACGATTCGCTCAATCAACTACGCGATGCCGCGGCGCGCTGTGGCGCCACGCCCAGCTGCGATTCGCAGCGTTTCTTTTCGGTATTCGATCATCTGCTGCGTTTGAAGGACGGCAGCTTCATCGGTGACCAGGTGCCGGATGAGGAAACCAGTGGGCCACCCTTGGCGCCCGTCGCGGGTCAAACCGGTGCCGGGAGCCTGCCGGAAGCGCAGCGCAGCGTAACGCTGTTGCGCGGCCATCAGTTGTCCGAACTCATCGCGATGAACGGGCCAGTGAAGGCCGCGCTGGAGATGTGGTTGACGCAGTGGCGCGGCAATCTGATGGACGCTTACGTCAACTACCAATTCCTGCGGCAGCAGATGTGGCCACAATACGAAGGGGAAGGCCTGCCGGAGGCATTGCTGTTCGGCATCATGGCCAAGGAGTCTGGCGGCAAGGTGCATGCGGTGTCGCGCTCCGGTGCGGCCGGGCCGCTGCAATTCATGTATGCCACGGGGCTGCGTTTTGGCCTGACGGATCAGGATGGCTTCGACACGCGCTTTGATCCGACGGAGTCCGCACGCGCCAACGCCGAGTACGTCAACGAGCAACTCAAAGCCTTCAATGACAACCTCGAGCTCACTTTGGCTGCCTACAACGGTGGCGAAGGCCGCATGCGTCGGCTCGTGGGCGACAATACGTCGGTGAGCTTCTACGATCCGCGCATCTACGCGCAGGTCTCGCAGGAAACGCGCGATTACGTGCCGGAGGTACTGGCGGCTGCCTGGCTGTTCCTGCATCCGGACAGCTATAACCTGCGCTTCCCGCGTGTGGATGGTCAGCAAGGCAGCATCACACTCAAGCGCAGCGCGTCCATTTCGGAACTCACGGTGTGCCTAGGCTCCGCCAATGATATGCAGCAGGGCTGGTTCCGTACCTTGCGCAATCTCAACCCGCGGCTCGATCCGCAGCAAGAGCAGCCGGTCGGCGCCGAACTGAAAATTCCGAAGTCGTTGGAGAAGATCTACGCAGCACGCTGTGCGGATGGCCCGTGGCCGATACTTGCCAGCGATCTGCACAATGCGGTGGTGCCGGTGTTTCCCAATCCGTCACCGGCTTCGGCACCGGATCCGGTGGTTCGCTATACGGTTCGTCGTGGCGACACGCTTGCCGGCATCGTGCGCAAACATGGCGGCTGCACCAGCGAGAGTGAAGTCGCGCGCATGAATAACCTGAAGTTCAATCACGTGAAAGCGGGGCAGGTGTTGAAGTTGCCGAGCTGTCGGTGATTAAGAAGGTTAGGGAAGGCTCGCACGGATTCGAAGCATGTGATCTTACCGCCGTCATTCCCGCGAAAGCGGGAATCCATCTTTGCTTTTTGCACGGGGGCAACATGGATTCCCGCTTTCGCGGGAATGACGGCCGTGAGGGATTTCGAGAGTTCTGCGTATTGGGAGCGCTTCTCGTGTAGCTGGTTTCAACCAAGGGCCGAAGGACGAGTAGCGAGGTTGGTAGAAACGGATGCCGCCTGGAGCAATCCGTGTCTCGCCTCGTCAGTCACCGTTCTAATTCCGCGGCGGGAGAGCGAAGGCTGTGACGCCCTCGCTACTCGTCGCTCGACCCTCTTGTCTGTCATGCGGCTCGCGCAATGGGCGAGGCGCGCAGTTCCCCTTACAGGCCGCTTGCGCTCAGCCTGGCTTCTCGCAGGTACTTCGAAGGGAACTCAGGCGGCGGCACCCGCGTCTGAGCGCATCCATTGAGCCGCAGTATCTGGCTGTTCGCCGGTGGCATCGCGCAGCTCGCGCACCACGCGCAGCACTTGGCGATGTTGCGGCTGCAGGCTGGTATGTGGCGAATCCTTGGTCTCGTGATAAGCCACGGCCAGCCACAGTGCGATGCCGCGCAGGGCGACTTCCGGATTATCCGACTGGGCGCGGTTGAAGCCGATCTGGGTGCCCTGGCCCCACGGCATGTAGCGCTGTTCGGGCGCGGTGCTGTACAGATGCGGGAATTCGCAGCGGGAAGCTTGTCCGATTTCACGGAGCGTCATGACACCCAGGCGGCCACGCGTGCGTGTGGGCAACGCCGAGATATTGCGTTCGATCTGCCGGAATTGACGTTGCAACTGCCGGGCGCGACTCATCGCGATTAGGCGGGTGACAATCTGCATGTGACCCCTCGTTGGACGGTCCGCCAAGGCAAGCGGATTGAGCACGAAGGATACTGACCTCGAATGAGACGATGCGCCGAAAACGTCACAAAATGACGACAAATGTCAAAACGCGGCAAGCGTCGCTTGTCAGTAACGCTTGTCTTGACCATCAAGTGTGATGCAGTTCGCCTAATCGCTGGCCAACTTTGATCGCTTGTTGCGCAGTAAGCGTGTCCAGCTCAGCCATGCCTTCCGGTAGCAGCACGATGACGGTGGAACCCATGTTGAAGCGCGCCATTTCGGCGAAGCGATCCAGCGTGATGTTCTGTCCGGCGAACGACTTGCGGCGAATCGATGGCGCATAGGGTGGAATCACCAGGCCATCCCACACCGTGGCAACCGACGACACCAGGATCGCGCCCACCATCACGACGGAGAACGGACCGTGCTCACTTTCGAAGTGGCAAACCAGCCGCTCGTTGCGCGCGAACAGGCGCGGGATAGCATCCACCGCGAACGGAGCCACGCTGAAGATGCGGCCCGGGATATGCACCGTTTCCTTCAACACGCCGCGCAGGGGCATGTGCACGCGGTGATAGTCGCGCGGCGAGAGATAGATGGTGACGAAGCGGCCATTGCGATAAGGCGCTGCGGCGGCTTCGTCACCCAACAGTTCGGCGGCCGAGTATTCCTGTCCTTTGGCTTGGAATATGCGTCCGTCGACAATGGGGCCCGCCTGGCTGATGCGGCCGTCGGCCGGCGAAACTAGGGCGCCGGGAGCCGTATCCGCCTGGCGGGCATCAGGGCGCAACTTGCGCGTAAAGAACGCATTGAAATGGGAATAGGCGAACGGATCTGATTGCGCGGCTTCGGTCATATCGACCTGATAGCTGCGTACGATCTTGCCGATCAGAAAATTCTTCCACGGAGCGAACGTCCACCGCGTGGCCCAGTAGACCACGCGCGAAAGTGCCCGATGGGGAAGGATGTATTGGAGGAATATCTTGAAAGTCATCCGGCAAGTATAAGGAATTGGAGCAATTCCTGATGGAGCCGGTGGAGGCTCGCCCGTGAGCTTGCATCAGCCTCATGACCTTGAGTCGGTATACTTCACAACCCCCAAGCCGGACCGTGCTTACGTGACCGCCGAACTCGCAACCATCATCGACTTCATCCGCTACGGCGCCAGTCGTTTTTCCGCAGCCGGCCTTACGTTTGGCCACAGCCACGACAACCCGATCGACGAAGCCACCCATCTGGTGCTGGCCAGCCTGCACCTGCCGCCGGATATTCCGCCTGCTTATGGCGCCGGCAAGCTCACTACCGAAGAGCGCGTGCGCGTACTGAGTTTGATCGAGCGCCGCATCAACGAGCGTCTGCCGGTGGCGTACCTGGTCGGCGAAACCTGGTTTGCCGGTATGAAGTTCAAGAGCGATCGCCGTGCGCTGGTGCCGCGTTCGCCGATCGCCGAACTGATCGAAGCCGGCTTCACCCCATGGCTGGACGGCCGGCAGGTGGAGCGTGCATTGGATCTGTGCACAGGGTCGGGCTGCATCGGCATCGCCATGGCTGCATACAACCCGCATTGGCAGGTGGACGTGGTGGACATCAGTGACGACGCGCTGTCGCTGGCGCGCGAGAACGTTGCGTTCCAGCATGTGGGCGAGCGTGTGGAAGTGGTCCGCTCCGATCTTTTCGCAGGACTCAAAGGCCGCAAGTACGACCTGATCGTTTCCAACCCGCCTTACGTCACCGAAGACGAATACGCCGCTTTGCCCGGCGAATACAGCCACGAGCCCAAGCTTGGACTTACTTCCGGCGAAGATGGCCTGGATGCTTGCCTGCGCATTCTCGATGAAGCAGCCGACTATCTCAGCGAAGACGGTCTGCTGATCGTCGAAGTTGGCGAGAGCGAACAAGCGCTCACAGCCTTGCTGCCGGAAGTGCCGTTCGTGTGGATCGAATTCAAAGTCGGGCCGATGGGCGTCTTCGCGTTGGAGCAGCGCGAGTTGATCGAGTACGCCGATGCAATTCGTACGGTGGCAGCCGAGCGGTTCCGCGGCTGATCGACACCTTCGTTTCCTTCTCCCCTTCGGGGAGAGGGGCTAGGCAAGCGCAAAGCATTCAGGCGTGGCAAGATGCGAGACCGCCTCGGCTGAGGCAAGGTCACTCCTTCCGCGAATCGGTTCCCACGTGTCCAGCAATTCCACCGGCAAGCTGTTTACCGTCACCACGTTCGGCGAGAGCCATGGGCCGGCCATTGGCTGTGTGATCGACGGCTGCCCACCGGGATTACCGATTGCGCCGGAAGAATTCCGCACGGATCTCGAACGCCGCGCCACCGGTCGCAGTCGCCACACCTCCCAGCGCCGTGAAGAGGATGAGGTGGAAATTCTCTCCGGCGTCTACGAGGGTCGCACCACGGGCACGCCGATGGCGCTCTTGATCCGTAATACCGACCAGCGCAGCAAGGACTACAACGACATCGCCCAGACCTTCCGTCCGGGGCATGCCGATTACACCTATTGGCATAAGTACGGCATCCGCGATCCACGCGGTGGCGGGCGCTCTTCTGCGCGCGAAACCACTATGCGTGTGGCGGCGGCGGTGGTTGCCAAGAAGTGGCTGGCCGAGCGCTACGGCGTGCGTGTTCGCGGTTATCTGGCCCAATTGGGCGACGTCGTACCAGCAGGTTTCGATTGGAACGCAATCGAGCAGAACCCGTTTTTCTGGCCTCATGAAGCACAGGTGCCAGAGCTTGAGAAGTACATGGACGCGTTGCGCAAATCCGGCGATTCGGTCGGCGCACGCGTAAACGTCGAGGCCGACGGCGTGCCACCCGGATGGGGCGAGCCGATCTACGGCAAGCTCGACGGTGACCTCGCCTCCGCGCTGATGTCGATCAACGCGGTAAAAGGCGTGGAAATCGGCGACGGTTTCGCAGCGGTCACGCAGCACGGCAGCCAGCATTGCGACGAAATGCATATGGACGGCTTTACGTCCAATCACGCCGGTGGCATTCTGGGCGGCATTAGTACGGGGCAGGTGGTACGTGCCTCGATCGCGCTCAAGCCCACCTCGAGCATTCTCATTCCCGGCCATAGCGTGAACTTGGCCGGCGAGTCGGTCGAAGTGGTGACAAAAGGGCGCCATGATCCCTGCGTCGGCATTCGCGCCACGCCCATCGCCGAGGCGATGGTGGCCCTGGTGTTGATGGATCACGCGTTGCGCCATCGTGCGCAGTGCGGCGACGTGGGCGAGATAAAACCGCGCATCCCTTGATGGCCGCGCAAGCTCCCCCTCTCCCCTCCGGGGAGAGGGCTGGGGTGAGGGGGCAACCTCGCGAGATGTTTCATATCGCCGGGACATAAAAGAGATGCATCGAGGTGTCGGGAAGCTTGCGGCAAGCGCGACCCCTCACCCCAACCCTCTCCCCGGAGGGGAGAGGGGGCCCAGGTTTCAGGCATTCGACAGATACCATGAGCAAGTCACATAGCGTCTGGGTTTCCCGCCCGCTTTTTCCGGAAGTACTGGCTCACTTGGCCCAGTACGTGGATCTGCATGCGGAAACCGTCGAACGCAAACATACGGCGGCAGAGCTACGCGAAAAGCTCGCCGATGTGGACGGCGCCATCATTGGTTTGAGCGATCGCATCGATGGCGAGGTGGTGGCCGGTAACCGGCGCTTGCGCGTGGTCTCCAATCTGGCCGTGGGCTACAACAATTTCGACGTACCTGCGCTGACGGCAGCGGGCATTCTCGCCACTAATACGCCGGACGTGCTCAACGAAACCACCGCCGACTACGCGTGGGCTTTGCTGCTGGCGGCGGCACGACGCGTCAGCAGCTCCGAACGCTGGCTGCGCGCCGGAAACTGGCGCGGCAACATGCGCTTCGACGACTGGCTGGGCGTGGATGTGCACGGCAAGACGATGGGCATTCTCGGCATGGGCCGCATCGGGCAGGCCATTGCGCGCCGTGCTTACGGTTTCGGCATGCCAGTGCTCTATCACAATCGTTCGCGACTGCCGGAAGCGATCGAGCGCGAATGCCGCGCCACCTGGGTTGAAAAGCCAGAGCTGCTGCGACGGGCCGACCACTTGATGCTGGTGTTGCCGTACAACGCGCAAAACCATCACGCTATCGGCGCAGCTGAGCTGGCTTTGATGAAGCCCACGGCCGTGCTGGTGAACATCGCCCGCGGCGGTATCGTCGACGATGCGGCATTGGCCGTGGCGCTGGGCGAAGGTCGGCTTGCGGCGGCCGGGCTTGATGTGTTCGAAGGCGAACCATCCGTCCATCCGGCTTTGCGCGAACTCGACAACGCCGTGCTCAGCCCGCATATCGCTAGCGCCAGCGCCGATACGCGCCGCGCGATGGCGCAACTGGCTGCCGATAATTTGCTGGCTGCGTTGGGCCATGGGCCTGACGCGGGACATCCGCCTTCACTGCTCAATCCACAGGTAAAGGGGCGAGCATGAAGCGAAAACGTGATGTATCTCACGTCAGCAAGGTTGTGCCGTGCAGTCAGCGTGCCGTGCAGGCTAGATTCCCCAGTTGGGGTATCGGCGCCATCGCGGCGATTATCCCTTTCAGACAAGTGACCCCGAGATGAGCAAGAAGAGTAGCTACAAGGTAGCCATGGTGGGCGCCACCGGTGCCGTTGGCGAGACCCTGCTGAGCATCCTGGCCCAGCGCGAATTCCCGGTGAGCGAGCTGGTGCCGCTGGCCAGCGCGCGTTCGGCCGGTAGCAAAGTGGAGTTCGCCGGCAAACAGATCACCGTGCAGAACCTGGATGACTACGACTTCAAAGGCGTGGACATCGCTTTCTTCTCGGCCGGTGGTTCAGTAAGTCGCGTGCATGCCCCGCGGGCTGCCGCGGCGGGCGCGGTGGTGATCGATAACACCTCCGAGTTCCGCTACCAGGACGATATTCCGCTGGTGGTGAGCGAAGTGAATCCGCACGCCATCGCGCAGTACACCACGCGCGGCATCATCGCCAATCCCAATTGCTCCACCATGCAGATGCTGGTGGCGCTGGCACCGATCCATCGCGCCGTGGGCATTGAGCGCATCAACGTGGCGACCTATCAGTCGGTGTCCGGCGCGGGCCGCTCGGGCATGGAGGAACTGGGCAAGCAGACCGCCGCGCTGCTCAACTTCCAGGATGTGGAAAAGTCGAAATTTCCGAAGCAGATCGCGTTCAACGTGATCCCGCACATCGACGAATTCCAGGCCAATGGCTACACCAAGGAAGAAATGAAGATGGTGTGGGAAACACGCAAGATCCTGGAGGACGAATCCATCCAGGTGAACCCCACCGCAGTGCGCGTGCCGGTGTTCTACGGACATTCGGAGGCCGTGCACCTCGAAACGCGCGACAAAATCACCGCCGAGCAGGCGCGCGAGCTGCTGGAACAAGCCGATGGCGTGGTGGTGCAGGACGAGCGCAAGGCTGGGGGCTATCCCACGCCGGTGGGCGATGCGGCTGGGCAGGACCCGGTTTTCGTGGGCCGCATCCGCGAGGACATCTCGCATGATCGCGGGCTGGACCTGTGGATCGTCTCCGACAATATTCGTAAAGGTGCCGCGCTCAATGCCGTGCAGATCGCGGAACTGCTGATTGAGGATTATTTGTAATGCAACGTTTCGGACTGGTTTTGCTGGGTTGCTTGTCGGCTTTCACTTTCAACAGTTGGGCGGGGTCATCCCCGGAAACAAGCCGCGATGCGGCGCAGGTCAACCAGCAGGTAGCCCGGCACCAGGCCGAAGTGCAGCGCTTGCAGCAGGACGTAAGCGAGCAGGAATCCGCCGGCCAGCAGGCGGCGGAGAAGCTGCAGCAGCAGGACCAGTCCATCGCCGAGCTGCGCAAGCAGCTCGAGGCAGCGCGGGCGGCATCCAAGGCGTCTGCGCCTAGTCATTGATGGCCGTCACGCCTGGCGAAAAAATCGGCTTGTAAGAGGCCCGCCAGGTAAATCTGGTATTGTTGATTGACGTTTATCTAACTAAAGTGACGCCTTGCAAGAGGAAGTTGCCGCAAGCTGCGGTGCCCTTTCAGTAAAGCGTCCGGGTTGTCTCGGGGGAGCCAAGCGATGAATCGTTCTTTGAAGCTGTCGATACTGCTGGCGCTTGCGCTGGGTAGCAGTCAGGCGGCAGCCGTGGAACTGGGCCAGGCACACGTCAAATCGGCGCTTGGGCAGCCGTTGCTGGTCGATATCCCAGTTACCCAGGCCACTCCCGCCGAGCTGCAGAGTCTGAGCGCCCAACTGGCCTCGAACGACGCCTTCGCCAAGGCCGGTGGTCAACGTCCTGCCATTCCCCTGCAATTCAATGTGGTGGACGACAACGGTCACAAGGTGATCCGCATCACCAGCAATTCCACGGTGGACGATCCTTACCTCGACCTGCTGGTGGAAGTGAACAGCAGCACCGGCAGCAGCGTGCGCGAATTCGCCATCCTGCTCGATCCGCCGAACAAAGTGGAGCAGGCGGCCGCCAGCAGCGCACCGACGCGTCGTAGGGCAGGTAGCGCAACGGCACCGGCTGGCACCACAACCGCTGCAGGCACGTCGCGCCATGCCAACGCATCGGCAGGCAATGCCGCTGGCGTTGTGAAGAACGGTCAGTTTGGTCCGGTGGAGAAGGGCACTTCCCTATCGCATATCGCTGCGCAGGTCGCCCCATCCGGCGTTGACGTCAACCAGGAGATGCTGGCGCTGAAGTCGGCCAATCCGGATGCCTTCTATCGCGACAACATCAATGCGCTTAAGGCTGGCACCGTCCTGCGCGTACCTTCGCGCGATGACGCACTGGCTACGGCTGCCGCTGCAGCGGCGGCCACGGTACGCCAGCAGAACAGCGACTGGCGCAACGGTAGCGCGAGCGCGCCAGTCGCCGTTGCGGCCGGTGGCACGCGCGAGAATGCGTCGGTTGCGCCGACCGCCAACAGCAACGCCGACCGCCTGGCACTGGTGCCCCCGGGCAGCGAAGGCCAGGCTGCCGGTGGTGCGAACGGGAAGGGCGGCGCCAATACCGCCGTTCGCCAGCAACTGGAGCGCAGCCAGGAAATGCTTTCGTCTCTGCAGCAGCAGAGCGAAGAGCTGAAGTCCCGCCTGAAGGACCTGGAAGACATCAACAGCAAGAACCAGCGCTTGCTGGCCTTGAAAGACAATGAAATCGCCGATCTGCAGAAGCAGCTCGCCGATGCACGCAAAGCCGGCGGCAAGCCTGCCGCACCCGCAGCCAACGAAGCACTGGCGCCGGTTGCCGCGCCAGCCCCCGCACCCGCCGCGCCGCATCCGGCGGCAGCACCGGCTCCAGCCGTAGCTGCTGCATCGACTGCCGCAAAGCCAGCTACCCCGGCAGCCGCTGCTTCCGTCGCAAATGGCGTGGTCACCACACCGCTGAACGCCCCGGCCAAGCCAAAGCTGGCCGTGCCGCCGCATCGTGTACCTACGCCCGCACCGGCACCCGAAGAGCAGCCTTGGTACATGGAAACCTGGGCGTGGGCCGCGGGTGGTGGCGTGGTCGTGCTGGCGGTGCTGGGCGCCTTGCTTAGCCGTCGCGGTAAATCCGGTGCCAAGGCCGCCAAGCCGGCGCTTGCGTCGTCCAAGAATGGATCGCTGGCCGATCGCTTTGGCACTGCGGACCTCGATGGCGAGCACCTGTCCGGTTCCGATCCGGATCAGGACGAGCTGCTCGATCAGCTCGCCGAACAACCCGACGACATCGGCCTGCACCTGGAATTGGTCAGCCTGTACTACACGCGCCGCGACGTTGAGCACTTTGAGGCGGCTGCGGAAGCGATGCACGCGCACATCACCAACACGGATCAACCGGAATGGCAGGACGTGGTGCACATGGGGCGCGATCTGGCCCCGGGACATCCGCTATTCGCCGAGGCGGATGCCGACGCCACAGTCATGCGCGAGCAAGTGCCGCATCACTTCGATCTCGACAGCTATGCCTCCACCCCCGCGGCCGCTGAGCCGATTCCGGCCAAGGCACCGTCGCCGCAGCCGTCCAAGGTCAGCGAATACCACTTCGATTTCGACCTGACGCCGCATCATCCCGAGCCGCTCAACCGTTCCGCTGCTGCGCCCGCCGCGAAAGAAGCGGAGTTGGAGAACGAGCCGGTCTCCACCTGGAAGTTCGACGACGAGCCGGCCGAAGCCCCGCAAACGGCGCATGCTGATCACGCCGTGCACGACGATCACGCCGCCTTTGGCGAACTGCACGACGATCCAGTCGACACCAAGCTCGACTTGGCCCGTGCGTACCTGGATATGGGCGATCCCGACGGCGCGCGCGCGATGCTCGAGGAGGTGCTGCACGAAGGCACCCAGATGCAGAGGGATGTGGCGAAGCAGCTGATCGACAAGATCAGCTGATCGTCCGCCAATTCGAACCATGATCGGGCCGGCCAATGCCGGCCCGATGCGTTTTCAGCACCTGCTACGCTTATCCACCTTTTGAATTCGCTGATTACGAATGCGCATTGCTCTTGGCATCGAATACGACGGTACCGATTTTCTCGGCTGGCAGCGGTTGAGCCACGGTGCCAGCGTGCAAGCCAGCCTGGAGCATGCACTGTCGTTCGTGGCTGCCGAACCGATCACGGTGACCTGCGCGGGTCGCACGGACGCCGGTGTACACGGGCGCTGCCAGGTAGTGCATTTCGATACCGAGGCTAGGCGCGACATGCGCGGCTGGGTGCTCGGCACCTGCTCGAACTTGCCATCAAGCATGGCGGTGCTGTGGGCGCAGACGGTGCCCGACGATTTCCATGCACGCTTCTCCGCACGCAGTCGACGTTATTGCTACACCATCCTCAATCGCACCGTTCGTCCCGCGCTTGATGCGCGCTATGTCACGTGGGAGCGTCACCCGTTGGATGCGGAGCGCATGCACTCGGCAGCGCAGACGTTGATCGGTGAGCATGACTTCTCTGCTTTTCGCGCCGTCTCCTGTCAGGCTGCGCATGCGCAGCGTGAAGTGAAGGCGCTGAGCGTGTGGCGCGATGGCGAGCAAGTGATCGTGGAGATCGAGGCGAACGCATTCCTGCATCACATGGTGCGCAACATCGTCGGCTCGCTGCTACCCGTCGGTCGCGGCGAGCAGCCAATGGAGTGGGTGGCTGCCTTGCTGGCTGGACGCGACCGCGAAGTGGCGGGTCCCACGGCTGCTGCATCGGGCCTTACATTCATTGGCCCGCGCTACGAAAAACATTGGGGTTTGCCGAAGGAGATCAGCGAATGACCCGTATCAAATGCTGTGGCATGACGCGCATCGAAGACGCGTTATTTGCCGCCGAACTGGGTGCCGATGCGATCGGTGTCGTGCTGACTGCTCACAGCAAGCGGCAAGTGTCACTTGCACAGGCCAGAGCCATCGTCGAAGCCATGCCGCCGTTCGTCACGACCGTGGCGCTGTGCATGGATGACGAAGCGAATTTCGTGCAGGAGATCATCGATACCGTTCGCCCGTCGATGCTGCAGTTTCACGGCAACGAAACCGACGAATGGTGCAAGCAGTTCGGCCAGCCGTATCTGAAGGCGATTGCGATGGGCGAGGGTGCTGCTGCGCTTTATCAGTTGCGCGATCACCCGCATGCTGCAGGCCTGTTGCTGGATGGGCATGGCCTCGGCGAGCCCGGTGGCAGCGGCAAGGCGTTCGATTGGTCGTTGATGCCGCGTGATCTGAAGCAGCCGCTGATTTTGGCTGGTGGGTTGAACGCTGCGAACGTTGCTGCGGCCATTCGAATCGCAAAGCCATGGGCGGTGGATGTGTCGAGTGGGATCGAATCGGCGCCTGGTGTGAAGGATCACGGCAAGATGCGTGATTTCATTACCGCCGTTCGCGCTGCGTAGATCCTAAGAAGCAACACTTGCTGAGCGAACCCTTTTCCGCGTGTAGGTAGCTACATTGTTCGTAGAACCTCATTTTTATCTCGTCGCCCCGGCGAAGGCCGGGGCCCAGGGACTTTGACGATCTACAAGTCGCTAGGTCCCGGCCTTCGCCGGGACGACGGTAACGGATGATCAAACGCTTCCTGCAAGTTCATGGCGCATCCACTCCGCCAACGCATCAACACGACTGTCACTACGCCGCCGCGGCGTTGCCAGAATCCAGCTCGCATCCGTTTGCAGAAATCCCCACGGAGCAAGCAGACGTCCTGCATCGATGTCATCTTGCACCAGCTGCATGGGTGCGATCGCCACGCCAAGTCCTGCTACAGCGGCTTCCAGCAGATAGAACAGGTGTGCGAAGCCTTGTCCGTAATGCAGCGATTCGATGGCTATCCCGTTTGCACGCGCCCATGTGGGCCACGCTTGAGGGCGTGAGTGAGTGAAGAGCAAGGCTTCATCGCTCAACGCCGACACTCCGCGCTCCGTCAAGCGGGCAAGTCCCGCGTAGCGCGGGCTGACCACGGGGCCGATGTGTTCTGGCGCCAGCACGTGCACGTACCAGCCGGCCGGCCACGGTGGTGCTGCCACGGCAAGTGCGGCGTCCGGTTCGGCGTGCCGTGGAGCGAGCGGGTCTTCTTCCGGCGATAGATGCAGCCGCAACATGGGCAGATCCCGTTCCAGCCGTTCCAGTCTGGGGATCACCCAGCGAGCGAGCAGGCTGCCCGCGCAGCCAAGCACGTAGGGAGCGTCGCGACGTTCGCGTTGCAGCTCAGCCCAGCCATCCCGCAACTGCTCGAAGGCGTTGCTCACATGATCGTGCAATTGCTCGCCCATCGTGGTGAGGACGATACCGCGACCCTGACGAACTACGAGCGGCTGGCCGAGCGCATCTTCCAGCAAGCGCAGTTGGCGGCTGATGGCACCGTGGGTGACGTGCAGTTCCTCAGCAGCGCGGCTGACGCTGCCGAGCCGGGCCGTGGCCTCGAAGGCACGCAAGGCATTGAGGGAAGGCAGGTCGCGCACGGCTCTTGTGAGTTTTTCTAACGAATGGCAGCCATCTTATCGCTTTTTCGATTGGGTGATTCGCGCTATTTTTCCCATCCCATGGCGCCCTGCCGGTGAGCGACATTTCCCAGGAATTCTGACCAATGCCTACGATCCAGGACTTCAACCAATGGCCCGACGCCCACGGGCGTTTCGGCAACTTCGGCGGGCAATATGTGGCCGAAACCTTGATGGCGCCACTGGCCGAACTCACCGAAGCGTATCTGCGTCTGCGCGAGGATCCGGAGTTTCTCGCCGAGCTGGATCGCGACCTCACGCACTACGTGGGCCGGCCCAGCCCGATCTATCACGCCGAGCATTTATCCAGGCACGTTGGCGGCGCACGCATCCTGCTCAAGCGCGAAGACTTGAATCACACCGGCGCGCACAAGATCAACAACACCATCGGCCAGGCGCTGGTTGCCAAGCGCATGGGCAAGCCGCGCGTGATCGCCGAGACCGGCGCCGGCCAGCATGGCGTGGCGACAGCGACAGTCGCTGCGCGTTTTGGCTTGAAGTGCGTGGTGTACATGGGCGCAGTCGACATCGAGCGCCAGAAGATCAACGTGTACCGCATGAAGCTGCTTGGCGCCGAAGTGGTGCCGGTTACCTCCGGCTCGAAAACGCTGAAGGATGCGTTGAATGAAGCGATGCGCGACTGGGTGACCAACGTGGCCGATACGTTCTACATCATCGGCACCGTGGCCGGCCCGCATCCGTATCCGATGATGGTGCGCGATTTCAACGCGATCGTCGGACGCGAAGCGCGCGAGCAGATGCTGCAGCAATACGGCCGTTTGCCAGATGTGCTCACGGCGTGCGTGGGTGGTGGTTCGAACGCCATCGGCTTGTTCCACGCGTTCCTCAACGACGGCGATGTACGCATCGTCGGCGCTGAGGCGGCGGGTGAAGGCATCGCCACCGGTCACCATGCTGCGTCGCTGGCAGCAGGGCGCCCTGGCGTGCTGCACGGCAATCGCACCTATGTGCTGTGTGACGACAATGGCCAGATCACCGAAACGCATTCGGTGTCGGCTGGCCTCGATTACCCAGGCGTTGGCCCCGAGCACGCGTTTCTGAAAGATGCAGGCCGTGCCGAATACGTCGGCGTGACCGACGACGAAGCGCTTGAGGCCTTCCATTTGCTCGCGCGCACCGAAGGCATTCTTGCTGCACTCGAATCCAGCCACGCCGTGGCGCAAGCCATGAAGCTGGCGCGCGAGCTGCCGAAGGATGGCATCGTGCTGTGCAATTTATCCGGCCGCGGAGACAAAGACGTGCACACGATTGCTGCGCGCGAAGGAGTGCAGGTATGAGCCGCATCGATCGCCGTTTCGCTGCCTTGAAAGCTGCTGGCCGTACTGGACTGATTCCGTTCGTCACTGCCGGCGATCCCGCGCCGGAACATACGGTGGCGTTGATGCATGCACTTGTCGATGCCGGCGCCGACGTCATCGAACTGGGCGTGCCGTTCTCCGATCCGATGGCGGATGGCCCGGTGATCCAGCACGCCAGCGAACGCGCCATCGCCAAGGGCGCGGGTCTGGCCGACGTGCTGAAGTGGGTGACTGCGTTCCGCGAGCGAGATCAGGACACACCCGTAGTGCTGATGGGTTATCTCAATCCGGTTGAAATCCACGGCTACGAACGCTTCGCTGCAGAAGCGGTGAGGGCTGGCGTGGATGGCGTGTTGGTGGTGGATTGCCCGCTGGAGGAAGCCGACGTGTTGACACCGTTGCGCAACGCCGGTTTGCAGCAAATCCTGCTGGCTGCGCCCACTACCGCACCCGCGCGTATGGCGCAATTGTGCGAGGCCGCCGAAGGTTTCCTGTACTATGTATCGTTCGCCGGCATCACCGGAGCAGGACGCTTGAGTACGCAGGACATCGCCGCACGCGTGGCCGATATCCGCCAACGTGCCAAAGCACCGGTTGCCGTAGGTTTCGGCGTGAAGGACGCGCAGAGCGCGAAAGCCATCAGCGGGTTTGCCGATGCGGTGGTGATCGGCAGTGCATTGGTGGAGCGCCTGGATGGTGCGAATACGGCGCAGGACATCGTCGCGCGGGTGGGAGACTTTCTTCGTCCGATCCGTACGGCACTGGATGCTGCCTGAGGGCTCGCTTTCCCTTTGCGGAGGGGGTAGGGCGAAGCGCCGGGGACAATTAAAACAACAAGGGAACGGCGTTGGACAATCCGTGGTCCATCGTTGTGTCGAGGTCGGGTCATCCTCGCCCTTTATCTTTGTGGAAATGTCGCCATAGAGATTCAGGGAACGCGCAACAGCCGCGTGACCCAGGCGTGCCGATAAGGACGCGCTTGTTTCCAGATTGAGGCGGAATCCATGAATTGGCTGCAAAAAATCATGACACCCCGCGCGCGGACGCAAAGTTCCGCGGCAGGCAAGGGCAAGGTACCCGAAGGTGTGTGGGAGAAATGCGGTGGCTGCGGCGCCGTGTTGTACAAACCGGAGCTGGAACGCAACTTGATGGTGTGCCCCAAGTGCAGCCATCACCACGCCATCGGCGCACGCGAGCGTCTGCTGGCTTTCCTTGACGAGGGCAGCACGCAAGAACTGTGGGTCAGCATGGAGCCCACCGATCCCCTGAAATTCCGCGATTCCAAGAAATATCGCGATCGCATCGTTGCCTCACAGAAATCCACTGGCGAGAAAGACGCGTTGATCGTGATGAGCGGCAAGCTCAAGGAACATCCCTTGATGGCCGTCGCTTTCGAGTTTTCCTACATGGGCGGCTCGATGGGTTCAGTGGTCGGCGAGAAGTTCACGCGTGCGGCCGAACGTGCCTTGAGCGAACGCAGCGCATTGGTGTGCTTCTCCGCCACCGGCGGTGCGCGCATGCAGGAATCGCTGTTCTCGCTGATGCAGATGGCCAAGACTTCCGCGGCGCTTGCGCGCTTGCGTGAAGCAGGCATTCCGTACATCAGCGTGCTTACGGACCCGACCACCGGTGGCGTGTCGGCAAGCCTCGGCATGCTCGGCGATATCAACGTTGCCGAACCGAAAGCGCTGATCGGCTTCGCCGGTCCGCGTGTGATTGAGCAGACCGTGCGCGAGACGTTGCCGGAAGGTTTCCAGCGTTCGGAATTCCTGCTGGATCACGGTGCGATCGACATGATCGTGGATCGCCGGCAGATGCGCGACAAGCTGGCGGATGTGTTGAACATCCTGCGCAGGGTGCCGCGCGCGGCGTGAGTTGCGTTGCATGGTGTATAGAAA
>NZ_BSOB01000030.1:0-32522 GCF_030160295.1 Dyella acidisoli | reverse complement strand
ATGGATTCCCGCTTGCGCGGGAATGACGGCCATGTGGGGCGCACGCAAATCGCACCACAGTTTTCCACAACAAATGTGGACGCCTTCTTGAAAACCCTGTGGAAAACTCGCGTGCGTATCTTTGCGATCAACCACTTGGCACGGCGTGATGAAAATTTGCGCAACAAATGCGCGTACTTTTCCACAGCGATTGTGGAAAGTCTCCGGTAGAGCCTGTGGATAGATGCGCTATGTCATTGAGCGCAAAGCGTGTGAGTACGGCGTGACGATTAATTGCTCAGCGCAAACTTTGATCAGGCGAGCAGCTGCGGTGCGCTGTGCACGATCCACAGCGACAGCGCACCGAGACCACTGCCAACGAAGATCGCTGCTAGCACATCGCTCGGATAGTGCAAGCCGAGAATCACGCGCGATGCCGCAACCAATGCGGTGAAGGTCAGCAGCAGCGGTGCGAGCAGCGGATACCACGCGAGCGCGACGATGGTGAAACCTACCGCTTGCAGCGTGTGTCCCGAGGGAAAGCTGAATTCGTCCAGCGGCGGTACGTGCGCGATCACGCCGGGGCATGTGCGGAACGGACGCGGACGACGCGTCCAGCGCTTCAGCACACGATACAGACCCAGCGCCACCAGGCCGGTGACGGCCATGTGCGCAGCCGCTTCCAGTCCGCGGCGGCCGTCGATCAGCGTCAGCGCCAACATCAGCGCGTACCAGAACACGCCGTCGCCGAGGCGGCTGATGATGCCGAAGAACAAACCAACAGCATGCCGCGCGCCCCAGCGGTTGGCGGCGATGCACATACGCCGGTCGAATGCGTGGCGCGGAAGCGCAACGTGCTCAGGCAGCTGCGATGGTGACATGGCGGTCATGCACATTCTCCTCGACCAGGTCGCGCAGCAGGTTCTCGAATTCGCGGATCACCGCGTCCGGCGAAAGGCGTTCGACGCTGGCGGTCGCAGCCTGGCCCAAGTGGCGGATCAAGTTAATGTCGGAGGCGAGCGTTACCGCGGCATCCGTAAAGGCGCGTGCATCGCCGGAGGTGATGCGGTAACCGTTGTTGCCGTCGAACAGATGTTCGCGTGCCGCGCCTTCCGCATAGGCCACCACCGGCAGGCCGGCGGCGAGCGCTTCCAGGATCACGTTGCCGAAGGTTTCGCTCAGGCTCGGGAATGGAAACAGATCCGCACTGGCGTAATGGGCCGCCAACGCCTCGTCGCGCTTCATGCCCACGAAGATGAAATCCGGATGCGCTGCCTGCAGCCCCGCGCGCGCAGGGCCATCGCCCACCCACACGTAGCGTGCTTTCGGTGCCACCTGCTGGATTGCGCGGAACGTGTCCACCGCGAGTTCCAGATTCTTTTCCGGTGCGATGCGGCCCACATACAGCACCACTGGCGTATCCGCATCCACGCCCCAGCTTTCGCGCAGCGCGACATCGCGCTTGGACGGATGGAACAACTTCGTATCCACCGCACGGCGCAGCAGGCGTGCATGATCGACGCCCATCGCCGTCAATTCCGCTGCGAGCGCATCGGTAGGTACCAGGGTGAT
This sequence comes from Dyella acidisoli, assembly GCF_030160295.1. Taxonomy (GTDB): domain Bacteria; phylum Pseudomonadota; class Gammaproteobacteria; order Xanthomonadales; family Rhodanobacteraceae; genus Dyella_B; species Dyella_B acidisoli. The sequence goes on along the minus strand of NZ_BSOB01000030.1, from coordinate 30,971 downwards.
GTTTGCGCGTTGATGGAAGCGGCGCAGATAACCGTGTACGACCGGTGTGAGAAAACCCACGCCATAGTGATTGGCGTAGGCATCGAAACGGGTGTGGAAACCAGTTGCAACAGGAATGCCCAACCGCACGGCGGTCTTCACGGCGGATCGGCCCAGCGGACCTTCCGTGGCGACGTAGATCGCATCGGGACGGCGTTCCGTCCAGCGCTGGCGGAGCGTGCGGTAGGCAGGGAGACCGAAGCGCAGGCCGGGATAGCGGGGCAAGGCCGCACCGCGCGTTTCCAGTGCGTGGATGCCCGGTTCGTCGGTGTGGCTGACGGTTTGACGAGGACGGATGAGATCGATCTCGTGGCCCTTTGCGGCCAAACCGGTCGCCAGACCATGCACGGTGAGCGCGACACCGTTGATCTCCGGCGGATACGTCTCGCTGATGATGCCGATACGCATGGCGCATCCTCGTCTTGTACGGCGATAGCTTCCTCTTGTGCCGTTGCGTTGCGATGGCGTTCAGGTGACAGGCCGGTTACGGGTGTTACCAAACGAGGAAAACCGTGCCCAGAAGGACCTAACTCGGCTAGATTGCGTGAACGGACTTCTGGATCAGGAGGCTCTCATGAAACGCTTGCTGCTTGTCGTCGCATTAGCCACCGCAACCGGTTCCATCTTTGCTGCCGAGGCGCCTGCCTTGCCGGTCACCAAAGCGCCGGCCGGCGCCGAGGTTTACATCATTTCCCCGCAGGACGGCGCCACCGTGCCGCAAAGCTTCACCGTACGCTTCGGCCTCAAAGGCATGGGCGTTGCGCCCGCTGGCGATGCGCATGAAAAGACCGGCCACCATCATCTGTTGGTGGATGTGAAAGACCTGCCGCCTGCCGGTCAGCCGATTCTGAAAGATGAGCAGCACCTCCATTTCGGCGGCGGCCAGACCGAAACCACACTGAAGTTGTCGCCCGGCACGCATACGCTGCAATTGGAGCTGGGTGATACCAACCACATTCCGTTTGATCCGCCGGTGGTATCGAAGGTGGTTACGGTGCATGTGAAGTAAGCAATGCGCAAAATCTAAAGCCCCTCTCCCTCCGGGAGAGGGGAGTTCCATCGCGGCATCGGCTAAAATTTCCCGTTCCATCCGCCGCATCGCCGAGACCATGACCGTCCGCACCCGCTTCGCCCCCAGTCCCACCGGTTTCCTGCACATCGGCGGCGCGCGCACCGCGCTGTATTGCTGGCTGGAGGCGCGTCGTCGCGGCGGCGATTTCCTGTTGCGCATTGAGGACACCGATCGCGAGCGTTCCACCGACGCTGCCGTGCAGGCCATTTTGGATGCCATGCAATGGCTGGATCTGAGTGCCGACCAGGCGCCGATATTTCAGACGCATCGTCTGGAACGCTATAAGCAAGTTGCACTCGATCTCGTCGCAGCGGGGAAGGCCTACTACGCGTACGAAAGCAAGGAAGAAATCGAAGCAATGCGCGAATCCGCCATGGCACGTGGCGAGAAGCCGCGCTACAACGGTTATTACCGCGATCGCAACGAACCCTATCGCGACGATCCGAACCGCGTGATCCGTTTCAAGAATCCGCTGGAAGGCTCCGTGGTGTGGGACGACAAGGTCAAGGGCAGGGTGGAGTGGTCCAACACGGAGCTGGATGATCTGGTGATCTTCCGTTCCGACGGCTGGCCTACCTACAACTTCGCCGTGGTGGTCGACGATATCGACATGGGCATCACCGAAGTGATCCGTGGTGATGACCACGTCAACAACACGCCGCGCCAGATCAACATCTATCACGCGCTCGGCGCCAAGGTGCCGGAGTTTGCGCACCTGCCGATGATTCTGGACAAGGAAGGCAAGAAACTGTCCAAGCGCACCAATTCGGTGAGCGTGATGGAGTACCGCGAAAACGGCTTCCTGCCGCACGCCATCCTCAATTACCTGGTGCGCCTGGGCTGGTCGCACGGTGATCAGGAAATTTTCTCGCGCGAGGAAATGATTAAGTTGTTCGACGTGGCGGACGTCAACAAAGCAGCTTCGCGTTTCGATACCGAAAAGCTGCTGTGGCTCAATCAGCACTACTTGAAGACTGATGATCCGAAGCAACTGGCGCCGGAATTCGAATGGCATCTCGCGCGTGCTGATATCGACTTCAGTAAGGGACCTGCACCGGCCGACGTGATCGTCGCATTGCGCGACCGCGTGCAAACGCTGAAGGACATGGCCGAGCGCGCGAAGATCTGGTACGGCCCGATCACCGAATGGGACGACAAGGCCATCGCCAAGCATCTGAAGAACGACAGTGCGGCGCAGGTGCTGCAAGCTGCGCGCGAGCTGCTCGCGGCATGTGAGTGGAAGCCGGAGCCGATCCATCAGGTGATCGAACAGGTTGCCGCCAAACTGGAACTTGGTATGGGCAAGATCGCTCAGCCGCTACGCGTGGCGATGACCGGCACGCAGGTGTCGCCGTCGATTGATCACACCATTTATCTCGCTGGGCGCGAAGTGGCGTTGAAGCGTATCGATGATGCGGTGGCGCTGGCGCAAGCCTGAGTTTTTTCTCCCTCTCCCCTTTGGGGAGGGGGTCGGGGTGAGGGGCAAAGCTTGCGAAATTGGGTAATCAAGCCATGGGGTCGTCATTCCCGCGGAAGCGGGAATCCATTGTCGCTTTCTCCGGAGAGCAACATGGATTCCCGCTTTCGCGGGAATGACGGCACGAAAAATTGAGCTTCATGAGAACGTGTAGATATCCGCTTCACCAGGAAAGGGAGTAGAGCGCTAGTGGACGAACTCCTAGCCAAAGCCACCCAAGGCGTCGACATGGACGCCCCCGACGCTTACCTGCACATCTTCTTCAACCTGATGGCGATGGTCCCATGGGCTGCTTTGTTCTGGTGGAACCTGGCCTTCGTCGCGGTGGGAGCGCTGCTCGGCTGGTGGCGCGGACGGTTGTTGGCAGGCGTGATCTGGGCGCTAGTGCTCGGGCCCATCGGCTGGATTATCGTGCTGCTTGCCCCCAAATCGGCGAAGCCTCCACCGCTGCCTCGTTCCCATTAGTGGCAGGTGTATGATCGCCATCGAGGTGAATTCAGTGAGCAATACGTCCGCCAAGGAACACATCCACCATCATCACGAGAGCCCCAGCGATTTCGTGGCAGCGGTGGAGCATGCAAGCGAGGAGCGCGGTTTGCGCCTTACTCCGCTGCGCAAGGAAGTGCTTGAGCTGATCGCCGCAGCTGGCAAGCCGGTGAAGGCGTACGACCTGCTCGATCATCTGCGTGAACGTCATGGCAATGCAGCGCCGCCTACTGTCTATCGCGCGCTCGACTTTCTGCTCGAACACGGCTTCATCCACAAGCTGGAATCGATCAACGCGTTCGTTTCCTGTCATCACCCGGCCGAAGCGCACCAGGTGCCGTTCCTGATCTGCGACGTTTGCTCCAGTGCACAGGAAGTGTGCGACGAACGCGTCGCTGAGCTGATCGAAGCGCAGGCCAAGGCTTTCGGCTTTCGTCCCCAGGCGCAGACGCTGGAAGTGCACGGCGTGTGCAAGCAGTGCCGTAAAGCCTAAAAAGAGCCTGTTCAATATCCCCCCCCCCGCAGCCCGCATAGCCCCTTAGTGGTCGCCATGCGGCCGCGCGCGGCTTGACCAGACAGCCTGGCGCTGCGCCACGCACGACCACCCGGCGACCACTAAGGGGCTATGCGAACTACGCTGGGACATTGAAAAGGCTCTCGTTCCCCCGTCCCTTGCGGACAGCTTGCGGATGTTATAATGTATCAAAATGTTGCCGGACCCCGCCGGCGATTTCGCATGGTGCCATCCCGCTCATGGATCCCACGCCAACGCCGCCGAATGCCCGCTGGTGGTCTATAGCTGACCGTATCGGTGCAACCGCTTCGTTCCTATGTGCCATCCATTGCGCGGCCTTGCCGTTCGTGCTGGCGATCCTGCCGCTGCTGGGCCTGAGCTTTCTCGCTGATCACGCCTTCGAGCGGGGTTTCGTGCTGTTTGCCAGCGCACTTGCGCTGGTCGCCTTGGTCAATGGCTATCGCCGCCATCATCGTCCGCTACCGCTGCGATTGGCGCTTCCCGGTCTGATGTTGCTGGTCCTGGGCGTCACGCTCGCGGAAAACTATCCGATCATCGTGCATAGCGTGATGGTGACCTGCGGCGGCATGCTGTTGGCTAGCGCGCATTTCTTCAATCTTCGCCTTGACCACCAATTTCGCCATGAACATGGCCCGCATTGCGCGCACGGATGAATCGCGCTCAAGCGCGGTGATTGTGTAACGGCCGCACTGCTTTCTAGCATGTCGGCATGAATCACGCGCACAGCCACACCCACGATCATCACCATCACGCCCATGCCCACGAGACGGGCGCGACAGGGCGTGAGCGCAAATTGCTGTTCGCCTTCGTGCTTACCGCGGGCATGATGGTCGCCGAAGCAGCAGGCGGCTGGTGGTCCGGTTCGCTGGCGCTGCTGGCTGATGCCGGCCACATGTTGGTGGACGCCGCTGCGCTATTGCTTGCGTTGTTTGCCGCGCGCATGGCGAAGCGTCCCGCCGATGCGCGCCGCACCTACGGCTATGGCCGCATGGAAGTGCTGGCCGGTTTCGTCAATGCACTCACGCAATTCGTGCTGGTCGGATTGATTGCTTACGAAGCGATCGAGCGCTTTTTCAAGCCAGTGGCGATTCTTTCCGGTGTCATGCTCAGCGTAGCTATCGTCGGCTTGCTGGTGAACCTGATCGTGTTGCGCAGCCTGCATGATCACGCGCACGACGATGTGAACATTGGTGCTGCCAGCTTGCACGTATTGGGCGATCTGCTTGGTTCGGTCGGCGCGGTGCTTGCAGCGTTGGCGGTGCGTTGGCTCGGCTGGAATTGGGCAGATCCCATGCTGTCGGTGCTGGTCTCGTTGTTGATCCTGCACAGTGCATGGCAATTGCTACGGCGCTCCACGCACATTCTCCTGGAAGGCGTGCCCGAGGGCATGGATACGCATGAGGTAGAAACGGCATTGCGAGGTGCCGATGCTTCCATTCGCGATGTTCATCATCTGCACGTATGGCAACTCGCTTCGGGTTCGCGCATGGCTACGCTGCACCTCGAATTGCACGACCGGGATGACGGGGCACGTGCGCTGGCGGCGGTCAATCGCACGCTGCTGGAGCGCTTCGGCATTCGCCACGCTACGGTGCAGATCGACCCCGGACATTGCCCGGACGGAAGCCCCGACTGCGGGGCACGGCACCATTCGTCGCATCATCATTAGTGCTTTTCCGGGCGCGCTTGCGCTTTGGCCCGCCGCTGCTACGATGATTAACCATCCACAGCATTACGAATCAAGGAGCTTCCTATGGGCAAGGGCGATCGCAAAACCCGCCGTGGCAAGACCTACCGTGGCAGCTACGGCAACACCCGCGCGCACGTGGTAAAGCCCGCAGTGGCCGGTGCCAAGTCAACCGTGGCCAAGCCGGCAGTCGTGAAGAAGGCCGCCGCCGCTCCGAAGAAGAAGTCGGCCTGAGCTTTCCAGGCTCGCCGATACGAAAAAGCCCCCGCTGGTCGGGGGCTTTTTTGTGTGCACTTCAGGGCGATGTCACGCCGCGACGCCGCCGATCCAGACTTGTCGCACCAGTCCGCCACTGATCCAATAACAAAGCTCGGCCGGCTGCTTCGCATGCCACACAACCAGGTCCGCGCGTTTACCCACCGCGAGCGTGCCGCGATCATGCAAACCCAATGCGCGGGCAGCGTTTACCGTAATACCACGCAGCGCCTCTTCGGGTGTCATGCGGAACAGCGTGCAGGCCATGTTTGCCGCCAGGCGCAGCGAAAGCAGTGGCGAGGTACCGGGGTTGCAATCCGTCGCAATGGCGATCGGCACGCCATGCGAGCGCAGCGCGGATACCGGCGGAAGTTTGGTTTCGCGTAGTGCATAGAAGGCGCCGGGTAGCAACACTGCCACGGTGCCTGCGCGTGCCATCGCCTGGATGCCTGAGTCGCTGAGATATTCGAGGTGATCCGCGGACAATCCACCGAATTCGGCGACGAGCGCCGCGCCATCCAGATCGGATAATTGCTCCGCGTGCAGCTTTACGCGCAAACCCAACTGTCGTGCATGCTCGAACACGCGTTGTGTCTCGGCGCGGGTGAAGCCAATGCCTTCGCAAAAGGCGTCTACCGCGTCGATAAGACCCTCGTCGGCCAGCGCCGGCAACATCTCGTTGCAAACTAGATCGACGTAATCGTCGCGGCGATCTTTGTATTCCGGTGGCAACGCATGGAGGCCAAGAAAACTGGTTTGCACATGAACGCCCAAACCCTCGCCGATACGGCGGGCGACACGCAGCATGTTTCGCTCCGCACTCAGCTCCAGGCCGTAGCCGGATTTGATTTCCAGCGTGGTGACGCCATCCTCGAGCAAAGCACGCGCACGTGGTAGCGATTGCGCCAACAGCTCGTCTTCGCTCGCATTGCGTGTGGCGCGTACCGTGGAGACGATACCGCCGCCAGCACGTGCAATGTCTTCGTACGTGGCGCCGTTGAGTCGCAGATCGAACTCCTGCGCACGATCGCCGCCAAACACCAGATGCGTGTGGCAGTCGATCAAGCCGGGCGTGACGAGCGCGCCGTCCAGATCATGCACTTCGCGCGCCGTGGCCGCCGAAGCGGCAGGCAAATCGCGCATCGAGCCGATCCACACAATTTGTCCGTCCTGACATGCCACGGCGGCATCATTCAACAAGCCATAGCTGGCTTCGCCGACAAAGGTGGCCAGCGATGCGTGCGTCAGTAGCAAATCCCAGTTCATGGATCGGATTCTTCAGGTTTCGGCGGTGCCGGCGCAACCGGTTCGCCATAAGTGCTGGTCGGGCCGATTTCTTCAGCGGAAGAGGGCGGTGCTGCGTGCTGCTCCGCTTTATCGCGTTCGGCTTGTTGTCGCTCGTAGTCCTGGATCAGGCGTTCCGCGAAATCCTTGTACACCGGCGTGGGCGAAAAAATGGATGCCGCTGCACGCGCCAGCAGGCACGCGGCCATGATCGGAATCACCATGTCCTGGTTATTGGTGAGCTCCATCGCGATCACCGCCGATGTGAGCGGTGCGCCTGTCACGCCAGAGAGATACGCACTCATGCCGAGCAACACCACGGCAGTCTCCGGTGCGTTCGGCAGGAAATAGGCAATGTTGTGGCCCAGCCCTGCGCCGACCGCCAGTGCCGGCGAGAAGATGCCGCCAGGAATGCCGGCCCAGTACGACACCACGTTGGCCAACAGCTTGAGAATGCCGAAGCCATGTCCGGGTGTGTTGGGTTCGTCCTGCACAAACTCGCGCGCCTGCGCGTAACCAGTGCCATACACCGTGTTATGCGACAGCACACCGATGACCGCCAGCGCGAAGCCGCAGCCGATCGCAAACAACACGGGGTTGCGTTCGCGCAGCCGGCCGATCACAGCGAGTGGCCCACGCTGGCTCAGCAAAATCAGTCGCGCGAACAGGCCGCCAGCCAGGCCGCAGACAATGCCACATTGCAGAACCGCCAACCATGCATGTCCCAACGGAAGGCTGGTTTGTACCGTACCGAAGTAGGCGTAGTTGCCGAGAATACCCATCGATACCACACCGCCCACGAACACGGCGGTGAGCAGCAGGCCGCTGAAGCGATGCTCGAACGTGCCAGCCAATTCTTCGATAGCGAATACCACGCCCGCGAGTGGCGTATTGAATGCAGCAGCGATACCAGCCGCACCACCAGCGAGAATGAAACGCGACAGCGCCTTCGAATCGTCGAAGCCGAAGCGCCTTCCCAACCAGTACATAAGCCCCGCGCCGACATGCACGGTCGGCCCTTCACGGCCGATCGATGCACCCACTGCCAGCCCTAGCAACGTGAGCACCATCTTGCTGGCGGCGATGGGCAAAGCCAGCATGCGCGAACGAAAACCCGCATCGTCGACGTGGATGGTCGCGATCACCTGCGGAATACCGCTGCCACGCGCTGCGCGCAGGCGGCCTGCCGTCACCCAGCTCAGCAGGCCAAAGACCAGCGGCGTGAGGATCAGCGGAATCCACACGCCATGCGTCAGCAGCTTTTCGAACAGGCGGTAGGCCCAGTCGCTGGCCTTGGCGAACAAGATAGCCGCCAGCGCGACCAGCAACGCGCCGCTCCATAGCGCAATGCGGCGCTTCCATTGATAAGGGGCGAAGAACTCGTGGCCCAGGACAGCGCGCAGGCGTGGGTTGGAGGCGCTGGGTTGTGGTGACGGGGATTCGGGCATCTGGGGATTATGGCAGATGCGTCTCGCGCCTCCATTTACGCAAGGCGGGCGCCTCGGCCTTCGCCGGAATGACGACGGGTGCAGATGTCGATCTTCGCGAGGTTGTCCCCTCACCCCAACCCTCTCCCCGGAGGGGGAGAGGGAGCAGAACGAGGCATCAGCGCGATTGCCTCAACCACCGCGTCTCATACAAGTCATACCGCCGATCCTTCAAATTCTGCACTGTGCCCGCATTGCGCGCCCGTGCCAAACCTTCCAACCGCAAGTCCGCAAACAACACCGTTTCGATATTCGGCGTGGAATCCGCCGCCACACCATCACGCGCAAACAGAAAATCACTGGGCGTAAGAATGCAACTCTGCCCATACTGGATATCGAAGTTGTTCACGCCAGGCAGGTTGCCCACGTTGCCGGACATGATCACGTAGCACTGGTTTTCGATCGCGCGCGCCTGCGCGCAATAGCGCACGCGCAGATAGCCTTCGCGCACATCCGTGCAAAACGGCACGAACAGCATCAGCGCACCCTGGTCAGCCAGATGTCGCGCAACTTCTGGAAATTCCGCGTCGTAGCAGATCATCACGCCGATCGGGCCGCAGTCAGTCAGAATGGTCGCAGCGCTGTCGCCACCAGTCACATTCCACACGTTGCGTTCGCTGGGCGTGGGATGAAGCTTTTCGCGCTCGTGAATGGAGCCATCGCGCAGGCATACATAGCACACATTGTGGATGTCACCGTTTGGCTGCTCGGTCGGATGCGAGCCACCCACGATGTTGATGTTGTAGTGCACCGCCAGGCGGCCGAAGAGTTCCTTCACCTGCGGCGTGTAATGACTGAGCTTGCGGATCGTTTCCACCGGCGAGAGTTCTTCGTTCTCGATGGATAGCAACTGCAAGGTGAGCATTTCCGGAAACGTCACGAAATCGGCGTTGTAATCCGCCGCGATGTCTGTGAAGTATTCCACCTGTGTAGCGAATTCATCGAAGGCGCGGATGCGCCGCTGCTGGTATTGCACCGTGGCCACGCGTACGGAGTCGGGCAAATGCCGCGGCGATGCTACGGTCGGAATATCCGGCTGATCGAGCAGGGTAGGGTTGCGCCACACCAAATGCGCGGCGTACCCAAGCGATTCGTGATCGGACGGTACATAGCCGCGCAGCAACCCGATGATCTCGAAATCGTTGGACAGCTGGAAACTCAGTGTAGGATCGCGCCGCCGTCCTTCCACCACTGCCTGCAAGTAAGCCTCCGGCGTGCCATAGCGTTGGATGTTCCGCGCCAGGCCGGGAATGCGTCCACCGAACGTGATGCCACGCAACTTCAGATCCATGCACAACCGTTTGCGTGCCTGATACAGCCGCTGGCCGATGCGCATGCCGCGATAGTCCGGATGCACCACCACTTCCATGCCGTACAGCCAATGGCCGTCCGGGTTGTGGCGCGAAGCCATGCCGCCGCCGGTGATCTGCATCCAGGTATGCGGCGCCAGCGCCAATGATTCATCGATACGGAACGTGGCGCAGTAGCCCACGATGTTGCCTTCGTACTCCACCACGAATTGCCCTTCGGGGAAGTGCGTCTGCTGGGAACGCAGCATTTCTGCCGAATGGCCCCATTCGGGCGTGTAGATGCGGGCGGTGAGATTGACCAGCGCCGGTACGTCGGCCAGCGCAGCTTGACGCAAGGTCAGTAGAGGCGCGTTTTCATTTTTCTTCGCCATGGCTTTCATCCTTTCTTACAGGAAGTGAAGCGGATGCGAGTATTGGCAATATGGCCGGTTACACTTGGCTGGTTATACGGAGATTGTTCATGAGTGATACCGCCGCGGTCTACCAGTTCAATGCGAAACACCTCTGGCAGGAAGCACAGTGGCGCAGCGATGCCACATTCGGCGTGGATAGCGCCGGCCGGCTGATTGCCGCGGCCGGCGAATCCCCGCAATACCTGGACGGCTGGGTGCTACCCGGTATGCCCAACCTGCATTCCCACGCCTTCCAGCGCGCCATGGCCGGCCTGGCCGAGCGCCGAGGCCCTGGCGACGATTCGTTCTGGACCTGGCGCGAAACCATGTACGGTTTCGCCGAGCGCATCGATCCTGACACCTTGCAAGCCATCGCCGCGCAGCTCTATGTGGAAATGCTCAAGGCCGGCTACACCCAGGTGTGCGAATTCCACTACCTGCACCACCAGCCCGATGGCACGCCCTATGCGCAGCCGGAGGCGATGTCGCTGGCGCTGATCGAAGCCGCGCGCGAAGCGGGCATCGCACTCACGTTGCTGCCGGTGTTGTACATGAGCGGCGGTTTCGACGGCCGTGCACTGTCACAACGCCAGCGACGCTTCGGTAACACCGTGGAGAGCTACCTGCAACTGCTCGCCAATCTGCGCAAACACGAGAGCAACGATGTGCGCGTAGGCGTGGCTTTGCATTCATTGCGCGCGATTCCGGAAAACGCATGGCGCGGCATCATCGAACACGAAGCGTTGAAAACTGGCCCCATCCATATCCACATTGCCGAGCAGATCGGCGAAGTACAGGATTGCCTCGCCACGCGCGGCGCACGACCGGTGGAATGGCTGTTCGATCACGCGCCTGTCGACAAGCGCTGGTGTCTGGTGCACGCCACGCATCTCACCGATGCGGAAACAACCCAGTTGGCGCGCAGTGGCGCCATCGCCGGCTTGTGTCCCACCACCGAAGCCAATCTGGGCGATGGATTATTCCCACTAGCGCGCTATCTCGATGCTAACGGCGTGCTAGGCGTTGGCTCGGATTCGCATATTTCGATATCACCGATCGAAGAATTGCGCTGGCTCGAATACGGTCAGCGCCTCAGCACGCGCCATCGTAACGTTGCTGCGCGTGCTGCTGGTGACAGCGTGGGCGAAACCTTGTGGCGTAAGGCGCTGAAGGGTGGCACGCAAGCTGCGGATTTACCGATCGGTGCACTCGACGCCGGCAAGCGCGCGGATTTCATGATGCTTGACAGTGAATCACCTCTGCTGGCTGCGCGCGATCATCGCTCCGTGATGGATAGTTTTCTGTTCGCTGGAAATACGTCGCCGGTACGTCATGTCATGGCGGGTGGCAAATGGGTGGTGCGTGATTTTCAGCATCGCGATGAAGCGCGGATCGCTGCTCGCTACCGAATGGCTGTTACGCGTTTGGCCCATCCGTAAAATGCGCAATGTCCAGCAGGTTTGCAGCCGGAGCCGGATCATCGGAAGGCTGCTGCCCGCTACCTGGCGTGGCGGACTCCGGCTGCAAGCCTGTTGGACATCGGCACCTGCGAATCATGACGTAGGTGGCATAGAAAGCGAGTAAAGGGCGTGTGTGCCGGCGTAGAAAATGTGTAATTTCGGATTCGCGACGACGTATCATCTGTGCCGTCATTCCCGCGAAAGCGGGAATCCATCTTTGCTTTTTTGCATCAGAGCAAAATGGATTCCCGCTTTCGCGGGAATGACGGCCATGAGGGGGCTATTACGCGCGCAAGAATGTTCATGTCGGCGCACAAAGTTGCGCCGCTTGCATTCCTCCTGAACCCTCGGCATCAGTTCAGCTTCGCCCCGTCATCGCCACTCTTTCACGCAGCGTTTCCCGACACGAGTCACCACTCACCGGGAGAACACCATGCGTCGTCACCTTGCCAGGATTCTGATTGCACTTGCCGTGGTCGGCGGTGTGCTTGCGCAAACAGGCTGCATCGTTGTCGCGCCACGTCCGGCCCGCGTATGGGTGCCCGGCTATTGGGCGCCTAGCCACGTTTGGGTAGGCGGGTATTGGCGTTACCGCTGAGTACGTGACTGCGGAGTGTTCATTTCACGCGAACCCCATTCGCGGATGAAGTCGATGAACACGCGCAGCTTCGGGGGCACCTGGAAGCGGCTCGGATAGTACAGATAGAAACCGTCGAACGGCGGAAGCCACGGTTCGAGCACGCTTTCCAGGCGCCCGGCATCGAGTGATGCGCGGGCGGAGGTTTCCAACACGCAAGCAAGGCCGACACCATCTTCAGCAGCACGGACGGCGAGCGGCACGTCGTTGACGGTGAGGCGCCCGTCGACAGCAATTTCATACCAGCGACCTTTCTGCGGGCCGCTGCGATGCGCGAATTCCCAGCGGTAGATTGCACCGCTGCTGGCAAGGCGATGTTTGATGCAGTTGTGCTGCTGCAAGTCCTTGGGTGTCTTGGGGCGATCGTGCCGCTCGAAGTAAGCCGGCGATCCCACCACCACCGCACGCAGCGGGCCGCCAATGGGAATGGCGACCATATCGCGCTGCAGCCGCTCTCCTAATCGGATACCTGCATCCAGGCCTTCGACCACGAGATCGGTAAGGCCGTCTTCCACGCGAATATCCAATTGCACATCGGGCCAGCGCGCCATGAATTCGCCGAGCATGGGTTCGATGATCGAGCGCGCACCTACGGAAGGCACAGTGATGCGCACCGTGCCGCGTGGCCGGTCGCCGTGCTGACGAATCGCGTCCAAGGCCAGGTCCAATTCGTTGAGCGCCGGCGCAATGCGCTGAAGCATCTCCTGGCCCGCCTCGGTAAGCCCGACACGGCGCGTCGTGCGTTGGAGCAGACGCGTGCCCAGCCCACTTTCCAGTTGCTGCATGGTTTGGCTGAGCGCGGACGGGGTGACGTCGAGCGCTGCCGCGGCACGGGTGAAGCTGCCGTACTCGGCAATGGTGCGGAAGGCGCGCAGGGCGTAGTGGTCGCGCATGGCCGGCTCCTGGATTTATTAGTAAAGCTAAATAATGCATCAAGCTGGTGGTGGTTTTTCAACATGATCGACCAGGGCAGACTGCAACCCGTCACCCACCACGGAGTTCCCCATGTCGCTCGATCAATACTTCACCCTCGGACGCTCCGGCCTGCGCGTCAGCCGCCTTGCCCTCGGTGCCATGACCTTCGGCGAAAACTGGGGCTGGGGCACGGCCGAGGAGACCGCGCGCGCCATGTTCGACCGTTACCTGGAAGCCGGTGGCAATTTCATCGACACCGCCGACATGTATACCGAGGGCAGCAGCGAAAGCATGCTGGGCAAGTTCATTGAGGAAAGCGGCACGCGCGATCGCGTGGTGCTCACCACCAAGTTCACCTACAACGCGCAGCCCGGCAATCCCAACGCCGGCGGCAACGGTCGCAAGAACATCATGCGTGCGGTGGAAGGTTCGCTGCGCCGCCTGCGCACCGATTACATCGACCTGTATCTGCTGCACACCTGGGATCGCCTTACGCCGGCAGAAGAAGTGGTGCGCACGCTCGATGACTTGGTGCGCGCTGGCAAGATCCGCTACGCCGGTCTTTCCGATATTCCCGCCTGGTATGCCGCCCGCGCACAGACCTACGCCGAGGCGCATGCGCTGACGCCGCTAGTGAACATGCAGCTCGAATACTCGCTTGCCGAACGCCATATCGAACACGAGTACGTGCCGTTGGCGCAGAACTTGGGGCTTGGCATCACCGCATGGAGCCCGCTTGCGATGGGCATGCTGTCAGGCAAGTACAAACCCAGTCAGCAGGGTGGTGAAGGCGATGGAAGGCTTGCCAAGGTCAGTGGTGCGCCAGGCTTCGAGCGCTTCACCGATCGCAATTGGAAGATCGTGGCGGAGCTGGAAAAGGTAGCGAAGGAAGCAGGCCAAAGCATGGCGGCGGTCGCCCTGAATTGGGTGGCGACACAGCCGGGTATTGCTTCCGTGATCATCGGTGCAACCAAGCTGGAGCAGCTCGATGCCAATCTCGCTGCGCTTGCGTTCGAACTGCCGGCTGCATTGCGTGTGCGGCTGGATGCAGTCAGCGCACCGGAACGGCCGTTCCCGTATTACATGTTTGCCGACATCCAGCAAACGCGGATTCACGGCGGCGTGGCGGTGGGCGACAAGCCCAAGGGATATGCGACACCGGTGTTCGTGCCGCAGGTGGAAGCGCAGGAGATTCGGGCGCGTTGATCTCCGTTCCTTCCTCAAACTTATATCCCCTCTCCCCTCCGGGGAGAGGGTTAGGGTGAGGGGACAAGGCTTGCGGGGAGACGTATAGATGCGTGCAAACACATTTTTCATTTCTCACCGTGATTAGCCATCTGGCGAGGTTGGCCCCTCACCCCAACCCTCTCCCCGGAGGGGAGAGGGGGGCAATCCTCAGCAGGACAAAACACCATGACACACGCTACATCGCATTGGATCGACGTCCCGCATACCCGCCTTTACGTTGAGGAAGCCGGCAAGGGCGACACCATCACCATGCTGCACGGATTCCTGGTCGACAGCGGCCAATGGGACTACGAATTCGCTGCGCTCGCCGACACACATCACGTCATCCGTTACGACGCACGCGGTTTTGGCCGCTCCAGCATCGAGCCAGGCCGTTACACGCATCATGAAGATCTCGCCGCCGTGCTCGATGCAAGCGGCGTGCAACGCACCGCCTTGCTCGCCTGTTCCGGCGGTGCGGCTACCGCATTGGATTTTGCATTGGCGCACCCGGGGCGCGTCAGTGCGCTGATTTTTGTCGGTGCAGGCTACTGGGGACGCTTTGCCGAAAGCACACCCGCGGCGCGTGCTTTTCTGCAAGCCCTCGGCACATTCGACGTGAGCGGTCTGATCGACAGCTCCTTGCGTGCTTTTACCGACGGGCCGCGTCGCACGAAGAATGAAGTGGACCCCGCCGCGCGCAAGCATACGGAAGCGATGACTACGCAATTGTTCAAGCGCGACGTCAGCTACTGGACGTATGCAGCACAGGATCAGCAAACGCCGAAACCCGCAGCACTCGAACGCCTGCGGGAGATCGACGTGCCTGCCGTGCTGATCGTCGGTAGCGAAGATGTGCGGGAAGTCCACGCGCTGTCCAACGAGTTGCTGGAGGGCATTCCGCACGCGCGCATGTTCGTGGTGCATGGGGCCGGGCATCACACCAACCTGGAGGCGCCTGCCCAAGTGCTTGGTATCGTGCGTGATGCGTTGACCGCGACGGTAACGGTGGATTGATACGCCGCGGCTATCGAGCCGGACTTGCGGCGTTATCGACCACCTTTGAGGGTGGATTTATGCTTGAGGCATCCGAAATGCCTCAGTTGCGCCACGATGGACGCCTACTCAACCGACAACCTCATCCGCCACGGCACGCCAGCCTTCAAGCGCACCAACCTCGCGCTGTTCGCGGCCGGCCTGGCCACTTTTGGACTGCTGTATTGCGTGCAACCGCTGATGCCGCAATTCAGCCTGCACTACGGAATCAGCGCCGCCACCAGTGCCTTGTCGCTTTCGCTGACCACCGGCGTGTTGGCGTTCGCGATGCTGTTTGCAGGCGGTGTGTCCGACGCGTTCGGGCGCAAGGCGGTGATGGTCACCTCGCTGCTTTCATCCGCAGTGCTGGTTTTGCTCACCGCGTTGATGCCGAACTGGTACGCACTGCTTACGCTGCGCACGCTACTTGGCATCACGCTCAGCGGCTTGCCAGCGGTAGCGATGACCTACCTCACCGAGGAGATGCATCACGAATCGATCGGTCTCGGCATGGGGTTGTATATCAGCGGCAGTGCAGTGGGCGGCATGAGCGGGCGGCTGATTGCCGGCGTGGTGGCCGATTTCGCTGGCTGGCGCGCGGGCGTTGCCGTAGTCGGCGTCATTGGCTTGATTTCCGGGCTGGTGTTCTGGAAAGCCTTGCCGCCGTCGCGGCATTTTCATCCGCAAGCGCTCAACTGGCGTGCGTTGTTCGCACGTTTTGCCGGCATGTTTCGCGATCCCGGTTTGCCGTGGCTGTTCCTCGAAGGCTTTCTGCTGCTCGGTGCTTTCGTCACCGTTTACAACTATCTCGGCTATCGCTTGCTGGCGCCGCCGTACAAGCTGAGCCAGACCGTGGTGGGGTTGATTTTTGCGATCTACCTGGTCGGCACCTTCAGTTCGGCATGGATGGGACACCTGGCGGGCAAACTCGGGCGGCGCAAGGTGCTGTGGACGGCTTTCGCGCTAATGCTTTTCGGCGTGTTGTGCACGATGACCGAGCCGCTGTGGCTAATCATCCTCGGCATCACCGCGATCACATTTGGATTCTTCGGCGGACATTCCATTGTCAGCAGCTGGGTAGGGCGGCGTGGCGGTACAGCGAAGGCACAGGCGTCATCGATGTACCTTTTCAGCTACTACATGGGTTCGAGCGTGGCGGGCTGGAGCGGCGGCTTGTTCTATGCGAAGGACAGTTGGATGGGCGTAGCGTTATTTGTTGGCACGCTGGTGTTGATCGGTTTGTTGATCGCCTTGCGACTGTATCGACTGCCGCCTCTGCCGCAACTCGTTACACCGCCAACTCCCATGAGCAAAGGGGCCATGCCGTAGGTTGGGTTAGCGCAGCGTAACCCAACATTTTCGAGCAGCATTGTTGGGTTACGCTGCGCTAACCCAACCTACGTCAGCTTTTCGCTGCCGTGAGCAATTGCACGAAGCGCGGCACCAGCGGTGAGCGTTCGTCCTCGCGATACACCACGTGGATTTCCGACATGGCGTTGGCTTCCGCCAGTGGCACGTAGCTGACACCTTCCACGTGGATGTGATCGCAAGATTGCGGCAGGATCGCTACACCGAAACCGGCTGCAACCAAACCGATGATGGTGGACGCTTCGCGTGCTTCCTGCGAGATGCGTGGCGCAAAACCGGCTTCGCGGCACAAATTCATGACGTGCTCTTGTACGCCGGCACCGGCGCTGCGCGCGAACACCACGAACGGTTCCCGCGCTAGCGCTTTGGTCGACAGTTTGCCGCGTGCGTTGACACGTTTGAGCACGGGGTGATCCGAGCGCACCACTGCCACCAGCGGATCGCGGAATAGTCGCTTGGAAAGCAGCGATGTCGGCAGCGTGCCTGGGCGCAGGATGCCGATCTGCAACCTGCGTTCGAGCAACGCATCGATCTGCTGCAGCGAGTTCATTTCCTCCAGTTGCAGATGCACGGCCGGGAAGCGCTGGCGGAACGCGAAGATGGCGCTGGGAATATCCTGCGAGAGCGGCGTGGTACGCGTGAAGCCGATACGCAGTTCGCCCAGTTCGCCGCGTTGCGCGCGTCGAGCCAGATCCACTGCATGATCGGTCCGCGCCAAAATCTCGCGCGCCTCCTGCAGAAGAACTTTTCCCGGCTCGGTCAATGCCACGCGGCGATTGGTGCGCGTCAGCAGGCGTGCACCCACGGCATCTTCCAGTTGGCGGATCTGCTGGCTGAGCGGTGGCTGCGACATGCCCAGCCGCTCCGCTGCCTTGCCGAAATGCAACGTATCGGCGACGGCGACGAAGTAACGCAGATGGCGGAGTTCGATGTTCATGCTGATACTTTCGCCGCGGAGCGGGTGATGCTCAAGTGTTGCATGACTTACCCCCTCTCCCCTCCGGGGAGAGGGGGCTGATCGCGCGAGTTATTGGGCCGCCGCCGGCTCCGGCTTCAACATCCCCTGCACATCCTCAAGCTTCCCATCGCTGAAATTCGGCGTGATGCCCAAAAGATGCGCCATCAGCGGATACACATCCACGTTCGGGAAATTGTGAAACCGGATACCGCTCTGGAACGCCGGGCCGTGCGCTACGAACAGCGCCTGCATCAATGGATCAGCATTGTCGTAGCCATGCTCGCCAATGCTCAGGTCCTTGTGTTTGGCCAAGTACTCCGTGGTGGTAATACGCCAGCCCACATCGGCCAGGCACACCAGTCGTGGCACGCGCGCATTCGAACCGTAGTTGAAGCGTGCGGGGATGCGCGTCTTGTCCCAGCAATGCATGTGTTGTTGCGGCTGCTCCAACTGCTGTTCGATCGCGTTGAAATCATGGCCGCGCTTGGGATTGAAACCGGCGAGCACACCCAGGTTCACCTCATCCACGTCATCCATCGAAATCAGCTTGTCGATCAGGATGCTGTTTTCCTTCGGCACGCTGGCCATGCCGTGATCGGCCAGCACAATGATGTTCATCTTGTCGAACAGGCCGCGCTGGCGCAGGCCATCGACCAAGCGCGTCATGGCTGCGTCCGTTTCACGCAGAGCCTGGTTCACTTCCGACGAATCGGGACCGTGTTCGTGGCCCGCATGGTCGACGGCATCGAAGTACAAAGTAAGGAACGCGGGGCGCTGGTCTGCAGGAAGATCCAGCCAGGCAAGGATCTGGTCGACGCGCTGATTGGCTGTCACCTTGCCTTGGTAGGGCTTCCAATAATCCGGGTGCTTGCTCTGGATGTCCGCCTCGGAGCCAGGCCAGAACATGGTGGCGGTGCGCAGGCCGTTCGCATCCGCCGTGATCCACAGCGGCGTAGCCTGGTCCCACCACAGGCCGTTGCTCGTCGCAGATCGATCCTTCAGCGAGAACTTACCCAGCTGCACATCCACCATCGTGTTGTTCACGATGCCGTTGTGGTCCGGAACCATGCCGGTGACGATGGCGTAGTGATTGGGGAAGGTCAGCGAGGGAAATGACGGCTGCATCGAATCGGCATGCACGCCAGTTGCGGCAAGCTGCTCAAGGGTAGGGCTGAGATGCCGGTCGATATAGTCGGCACGGTAAGCGTCGATCGAAATAAGCAGCAGCGGTGTCGTGGCCGCTGCCTTTGCCTGCTGTGCTTTGTTTTCTGGCGTCGAAGCGGAAGGATGTGTAGCGCAGCCACCCAAGGCGAGGAGCGAACACAGCAACAGACAGGGCAGGCGTTTCATGCGGAAAGCGATCCTTATGGTTCGAACTACAGCCGCCAATGATGACGCAGTTGTATGACCAATTCAGCAGGTCTGGTGGCTACCATCGCCGGTCGCAAGTTTTTATGCAAACGGCCGTCGCTTCGTGCTTCATTGGCAAGCGGGTCTACAATGCGTGGCGCCTCGCTATCCCCATTTCCTTTGGAGCCGTCCCCATGGCCGCAATCGAACAGCGCCCGCCGCTGCCGCCTTTTACCCGCGAAACCGCGATCCAGAAAGTCCGCCTTGCCGAAGACGCATGGAACACGCGTGATCCTGCTCGTGTGGCGCTGGCGTATACGCCCGACAGCCGCTGGCGTAATCGTGCCGAATTCGTCAACGGCCGCGATGCCATCGCCGAGTTTCTCACCCGCAAATGGGCGCGTGAGCTGGAATACCGGCTGATCAAAGAGCTGTGGGCGTTCGAAGGCAATCGCATTGCCGTGCGTTTCGCGTACGAATGGCGTGACGATTCCGGCAATTGGTTTCGCTCCTATGGCAACGAGAACTGGTTGTTCGACGAGAACGGACTGATGGCCGAACGGCATGCAAGCATCAACGACGTGCCCATTACCGAAGCGCAGCGCAAATACCATTGGCCGCAAGGGCGTAGGCCGGATAATCATCCCGGGCTGAGTGAACTTGGTTTGTGAAACGTGGGTTGGGGTGCAAGCCCCAACCTACCGACTTGTGCCTTTCAACCAAGCCGCCGCGCCGAGCCCGGCGCGATAACCGCTTGCAAAGCACGCGGTCAGCAAGTAGCCACCAGTAGGCGCTTCCCAATCCAGCATTTCCCCTGCGCAAAACACGCCAGGCAAGGCAGTCAGCATTAGTGAGTCGTTGATCGCTTCCAGCCGCACACCACCGGCACTGCTGATGGCTTCAGCCAGCGGACGAGGCTTCTTCAAGCGCAAGGGCAGGCACTTAATGGTGCGGGCGAGGGCGTCCGAATCGTGCCTTTGCGCCTGATCCAGCACTTCATGCAGCAGTGCTGTCTTCACACCGGCTATGCCTGCATGTCGACGCAAATGCTCGCTGATCGTGCGGCTGCCACGTGGTTTGGCGAGATCCTGACGCAGGCGATCCAGCGAGCGATCCGGCGCCAGATCCAACTTCAGCAGCGCCTCACCCTGCGCGGCGATGGTGTCGCGCAGATGCGCCGACAACGCATAGATCAAACTGCCTTCGATACCCGTCTCGGTGATCACGCATTCGCCTTGACGGGTATGCTCGCGGCCGTTGGCGTCGCACCAATTCGCTGCCACCGGTTTCAATGGCGCGCCGGCATAGCGGGAAGACAGGTACTCGCTCCAGTCGATGTCGAAACCGCAATTGGACGGCTGCAGTGGAGCGACGTCTACGCCACGCTCGATCAGTCGTGCCTGCCATGCGCCATCCGAGCCGAGTTGCGGCCAACTGCCACCGCCCAGTGCCAACACCACCGCACGTGTATGCACGAAGCTTTCGCCTTCCGCCGTAGCAAAGTGCAGCGCGCCGTCCTCACGCCAGCCCAGCCAGCGATGATGCACGTGAAAGCGCACGCCGCTTTCGCGCAGGCGATGTACCCAGCCGCGCAACAGCGGCGCTGCTTTCAAATCGCTGGGAAACACGCGGCCTGAACTGCCTAC
Organism: Dyella acidisoli; assembly: GCF_030160295.1. Classification (GTDB taxonomy): domain Bacteria; phylum Pseudomonadota; class Gammaproteobacteria; order Xanthomonadales; family Rhodanobacteraceae; genus Dyella_B; species Dyella_B acidisoli. The sequence continues at coordinate 10,351 of NZ_BSOB01000030.1, read as the reverse complement.
GAAGGTGTCTACGCCTAAGCCACGCGCCCATGTGCGCAAAGCATCGGCATCGAAATCATCCAGCCACTTGCCTACTTCGGCTGCTCGTTCGGCGTAACGATGGTCGAAGGCCGGGCGAGATTCGCTGTGCGTAAGATTCATGCCGCCTTTGCCGGCAATCAGAAACTTGCGCCCGACCGAGCCTTTCGCTTCGTAGAGATCGACCTCGATGCCTTGTGCACGGGCGGTTTCAGCCGCCATCAATCCCGCAGGACCGCCGCCGATGATGACCAGGCTGGAATGAGGTGAGGCGGACATGCTTCGGCGTGGTGGCAAAGACCGTGCATTGTAAGCGCTAGGCGTGGTTTCCGCCCGGAGCCAGTCGGCGTATTACTGCTTCATGCTGGGGATAGCTGCGCAATAAGGCTTGCGTATCCGCCAGTTCGAACGTGTCGAATTCGAAACCCGGTGCAACGGTGCATCCGACTAGCGAATAGTCCTGCGAGCCTTCGCGCTCCGCTGCGAACCAGCATCCCGCGGGCACTACGCACTGAAATACCGCTTCCGGTTCCCGCAGCATGTCGCCCAACCGCTGCACTGTCCACGTACCGCGCTCATCCAGCATGTGGATAAGCAACGGGTCACCTGCGTAGAAGTGCCACATCTCGTCCGAGTCGATGCGGTGCCACGCGGAATAGGCTTGATCGTGCAGCAAGTAGTAAATACCGGTGGAGGCGTGGCGCTGGGTGCTCGCGCTATTCGCCGTGGTGCGAGTAATGCGCTCGTCGCTGCAGTAGGTTCGGCGATAGAAGCCGCCTTCTGGATGAGGCTGCAGGTTCAGTTGCTGGATGATGTCGGAGATGATGGGCGAGTTGGTAGCCATGTACCGACTTTAGCGTAATGCCAACATTCGCATAGCCGTCATTCCGGCGAAGGCCCATTGCTGTCCGGAGAAAGTTTCTGCGATCCGTGGAAACACAACTTATGCATTGGGCATTGTGGAGCGTTTGGAAGCGCGGTGACTCGAAAACTCACTGAGTGAGTCCCTCTCCCTCCGGGAGAGGGTGCCGAGAGGCGGGTGAGGGTTCGGGCGAAGCGTGATGCTCATTTTTCGCGCAAGTTTTGCCATTACGCGCTGATCGTATCCTCACCCCAACCCCTCTCCCGAAGGGAGAGGGGCACGCGCTGCAAACTTTCCCGGAGAGCGGTGGGCGAAGGCCGGAATGACGGTGAGGCACGTTGAAGCATTCCTTCACTGAGCAGCCTTTTGGTGGTTACTCAGCCCAAACAAATCCCCACGCGCCACTTGATCTTCCATCGCCAGCAAAAAACGCTTCGTCGGCAATCCACCACCAAACCCGGTCAAACTGCCATCGGCACCAATCACTCGGTGACACGGCAACACGATCGGCAACGGATTACGTCCGTTAGCTGCACCGACCGCGCGAACCGCCTGCGGCTGGCCGATGCGCTGCGCCAGCTCGCCGTAGCTGATCGTGCTGCCGTAGGGAATCTCCGCCAGTGCTTGCCACACGGCAACCTGGAAGTTTGTTCCCAGCGGGTGCAAGGGCAGGTCGAAGCTTGTGCGCTCGCCGGCAAAATATTCTTCCAACTGCTTGCGTGCGAAGGCGAGCTTGGCCGGATCATGTCTCCAGGTTGGATCAGGTATTTTTCGATGCTTTCCGGTTTCGAACCAGACTTCGCGCAAACCTTGCGCATCGGCAACCAGCATTAGATTACCGATCGGCGTAGGCAGATGGTCGTACCAGATGTCGTTGTTCGGAGTGTTCATGCGGCTACTCCCTTTCGAGCCGAGACCGATGGCTTTGCCTGTTCGCTTGCGCTGCGCCACAGATGCATGACGGCATAAGCGCGCCAGGGCCGCCACGCCTCGGCCAGTTGAGTGAGTGCCTTCGTGCTGAGCGCATCGCCGTCGGTCGATGCGGCGCGTCGAAGGATCAGATCGGCAGCGGGAAATGCGTCCGGATGGCTTAATCCACGCATCGCCATGTATTGCGCAGTCCATTCGCCAATACCTGGTAGCGCGACCCAGCGTGATACGAATTCCTCCAGCGATTGCTCGACGCGAAAATCCACCCGCCCATCCAGCAAGGCTCGTGCTACACCACGAATGCTTTCGATGCGCGCACCGGTAATGCCTAGTGCACTGAGGTCTGCACTCGCCAGCACTTCAGGTGTTGGGAACAAGCATTCAAGGCCGGGCGCGACCGGCACCGGCAAGGGTACGCCAAAGCGATGCACCACACGCGATGCGAGCGTACGTGCCGCTGCCACACTCACTTGCTGACCGAGAATCGCGCGCACCGCCACTTCGAAGCCATCCCAGCTACCGGGCAAGCGCAACCCAGGGCGTTTGCGCAGCAGTGGACGCAGATGCGGCGTTGTCTGCAAAGCGCTCGCGATGGCTTGCGGCTCCGCATCTAGATCGAACATACGGCGGATGCGTGTAACCACCGACAGCATCTGCGCCGGCTGCGGGCAATGCAGTTGCAGGCGCAACGCGTTTTCCTTGCCGGGCCATGCGCTGAGCCGCAACCAGCCGGGCGTTTCCGCCGGACCGAATACACGCAAGTAACTCTCATCGTCGACGACTTCGATGCCGGGTAACGCACGACCACGCAAAAAAGCCAGCACCGACGCGAAGTCGTAAGGTGGGCGATAGTTCAAGCGCAAAATCAGGCTGTCGCTGTTGCCTGCATGAGGTTTCCTGCGCAACTCGCGCGGAGCTATCCGATTGGCCTGCGCGAAGGCTGCATTGAAGCGGCGCAAGCTGCTGAACCCCGAAGCGAGTGCCACATCCGTGACCGGCATGTTCGTCTCGGTCAATAGCTGCTTGGCGAACAACAGGCGACGTGTCGTGTGGACGTCGATCGGCGGCGCGCCGAGACGTTCCACAAACAAACGACGTAGTTGTCGTGCACCAACGCCGACACGTCGCGCAAGCTCATCCACCGGATGATCTTGCAGCAGACCACCCTCAATCAGTTTCAGTGCGCGTGTCACCACATGATCGCCACGCTGCCAGGCATCGTTGCCAGGCGCCAGCTCCGGCCGGCAGCGCAGGCAAGGGCGAAAACCCGCCGCTTCCGCTGCAGCGGCCGTCGTGTAGTACGTGACGTTTTCACGCTTGGGCGAAGGCGAAGCAGGACACACCGGCCGGCAATAGATGCGCGTGGTACTCACCGCGATAAAGAACAGCCCGTCGAAACGTGCGTCGCGGCTCAGTCGAGCCCGTTCACAGGCTTGCGGGTCCAGCGTGGGGATGGGGTTGGTGTCCATGTGTGCAGGCTAGCACCATCGCTGGAGCAAGACTCGCCGTTTTCGGACATCAACGCCGGGAGATGTTTTTGTAGGTTGGGGTGCAAACCCCAACATCGCAGTGCCTGGACGATGGCGACTACAGAGCGCTCGTCGTCCCGGCGAAAACCGGGACCCAGTGACTTGCGCACGGAACAGCAAAGACGCTGGGTCCCGGCTTTCGCCGGGACGACGGTGAGGCAAATGGATAGAGCGATTTACTCAAGTTCGTGCCTGGTGCCGATCATGCTCGACAGCACGCCATCCCTGCGAATCAATCCGTGGTACAGGGCCGCACCCATGTGCGCCAAAAACGTCAAAAGCAACAACGCCGCCAGCCATGCATGCGCATGCCGCAGGACCGCAAACGCCGTGGCATTCACCGGAAAAATCGGCGGCAAGCGCAGTGAGTGGCTCAGCATCACCGGATAGCCACCCGCCGACAGCATCGCCCAGCCGACGAGCGGAATCGTCAGCATCAACGCATACAGCAGATAGTGCGATGCATAGGCGGCGAGTTTTTGTATGGCCGGAAGATCAGCAGGCAAGGGCGGTGGCGGATTGCGCAGGCGCACGATCAAACGTACGACGGCAAGCACGAATATCGCGATACCGAGTGGCTTGTGAATGGCCAGCAGCCATGCGTGTCGTTCGGAGACCGATGTCACCAGGCCGACACCGATAAACAGCATCGAGACGATCATCAGCGCCATCAGCCAATGCAGCACGCGGGCGGTCAGTACGAATTGCGAAGAGGTGCGCGTCATCACTTGGCCTCCGGCTTGGTGGTTGCGGCAGTGCCGGGGAGATGGGCTTCCTCGCTGGTGCGTCGCAGGTAGGAGGCGGCATAAGCCGCGGAGCGTGCGGGAAGCAATGGATCGTCGGAAATCGCGATGCCATGCGGAAGCACCGTCGGGTCGTAGTTGATGTCGCGGCATTCGCCGCTTTCTTGCGGTTCGGTGCTGGTAAGCACCAGCGTTCCAGCGTCGATATCGCGACGATCCGAAGGCCACGCCTTGGTCGCGTCGTTGGTGGGATCACCCGGATTGGCGAGCGTGACGATCAAGTGCCAACGTTGCGGACTTTGTGCGAGTCGTTGCGTGAGATCGGCATCCAGATAATTCGGATTGTTGCCGCCTGCTGTCGACGCGTCGCTTGCTTCCGGCACCATCCGCCAGCGCACCGCATGTCGTTCACCGTTTGCATCGACGAATTCGAATGCATTCAAGCTCCAGTAGCTTTCCGTTGCATAGCTGGCGGAAGGTTTTGCCGTTTTCACCCATGCAAGAAATGCTGCGGTTTCCGGATGCGCGGCAAAGAATGCACCGAGCTTCGCAGGATCAGGTTTGCCGGTGGGGTGATCGGGCTGTTGCGCCTGCAGCAGTTCAAAAAACGCCTGTGGAGTGCCGACGGGGAAGACCGGCATGCTGTTCATGCCCGTACGCCATTGTTGGCCGTTGGCTTGCGTGAAGCGCAGCGCCAAGCTGCGAATGGGTGCACTGCTGTCCGGCGCATAGGGATTGCCACCCGGGATCGCGAAACGACCGACTACCTGTGTGCGGCCTGGTGCAAATACCTGTGCAAGGGAATACGGCTGCGCCTGGCCATTGCTATCGAAATAGCCCATCACGCACACGCCCTTGGCGTGATTGCGGCGATAGCCGGCAAATACGCCCGCATTGGCCTGCAACTGATCGACCAGGCGCTGTGCTGTAAGCCGGTGCGGTGTCAGCCACCCGCCGACGTAGCCGAACGCAAGCACGATGATGAGCAGTGCGAGCGCGATGAACGCGAATCTCAAAAAAATGCTGGAGCGGGAGAGGGGCGATGGCGCATGCATAGGGTCACGTCCAGTGGAATGGAAACCTTCGTTACTTCGATTGTCACGATCCAATGGTTACAGCTTTACGGGTTTCAGTGCAGCGTTGCTTGCTCTCTGGCTTTGAGTGCATAGGTATCTACACGACGCCCTATATAACTGGATCGTACCTCACCGTCATTCCGGCGAAGGCCGGACGTAGCGCGAAGCGCGTAGAACGTCCGAAGGACGGCCCCGAAGGGGTGAGCGAAGCGAATCATCCAGTCTAAATACGTTGTGCGAAGCACTCAAAACCGGTTTTGTGTCCTTCGGACGCATATTTGAACTGGATTCCGGCCTTCACCGGAATGACGGTGAGGCAGAGTTCTGCTTTGCGTAAGCAGCGGCAAAAAGCACCCAAGCCTCAACGCCAATCAAATACCTTTTTCCACACGCTTCCCCACCCAAGCACATAAGTACCTGTTCAACAAAACGCGCCAGCACATGCGCAACACGCGTCAACGGCGAAACTGTTGGGCTGCAGTTTCAAAGAAGCCGGCTATTTCACCGGTGCCATCAAATGCTGATAAGGCGTCCCCGCCCACATCACATAAGGCATGGACGTGTCGGGATCAGGACTCTTCGGATACATGTCGTAGAAGGCGGCATCAGCACCCACGATCATGAAATGCGGTCCAGTCTTGATCCAGTGGTTGTTCGGCAACGGCTTCTGCGCGTAAGGGTCAGTATTGCTGGCATCCGTGCCGCCTTCGAGCATGTACATCATGCCGATCTTGCCGGCCGGCGGCGGCTTGTGCGCCACCAACGCATGGACCCATTCCATTGCATTCTTGTCCATGCACATGGAATCAGGCCCCGGCGTAGCCGGGGTGTCCGGCATGCAGGTGTAACCGTTGGTGCCCTGGCGCAGCGTGCGCATCGTGCCATCCGCATTCATGGCGACGATGGTTGCTCCCTTGGCAACGCCCGGCGGTGCAGCCCGCATGGCGCTGGCGATCAGTTGCGCATCACTGGGTGTTTGCTTGTCGGCTGCCAGCAGGCCGCTCGTGGCAACGAGCGTGGCAGCGACGACGACGGACCGGTACAGCGAGCCTTTCGTGCCCATAAATAAGGCCTCCCGCGTCGGTTGAGCAGGCCAATCCCGGATTCCGGCAACGAGTCTGGGCGCGCGTCAATTCCGTGTCAATGAGCCGTTTTCCCAGTAAAAATCGGCGTTTGCCGCAGTGCAGTTGGCGATGGCGAAATAGCGCGACCATAATGACGGTTTCCCCTTGGCAGTCTCAGGAACGTCCCGATGAACGCCCCTACCCGCATCGACACCTCCCGCACCATCCACGCCCCGCGCGGCACGGAGCTCACCTGCAAAAGTTGGCTCACCGAAGCCCCGTACCGCATGCTCCAGAACAACCTGGACCCGGCCGTTGCCGAAAACCCGGCGGAACTCGTGGTGTACGGCGGCATCGGCCGCGCCGCGCGCAACTGGGAATGCTTCGACGCGATCCTGCGTGCCCTGCGCGAACTCAATGACGACGAAACCCTGCTGGTGCAATCAGGCAAGCCGGTAGGCGTGTTCCCATCCCATCCGGATGCACCGCGCGTGCTGATCGCCAACTCCAACCTTGTGCCGGCGTGGGCGAACTGGGAACACTTCAACGAGCTCGATAGAAAGGGCCTGATGATGTACGGCCAGATGACGGCCGGCTCGTGGATCTACATCGGTTCGCAAGGCATCGTGCAAGGCACCTACGAAACCTTCGTGGAAATGGGCCGCCAGCACTACAACGGCAGCTTGAAAGGCAAATGGATTCTCACTGCGGGCCTCGGCGGCATGGGCGGCGCGCAACCGCTGGCCGCCACGTTGGCCGGCGCGTGCTCGCTCAACATCGAATGCCAGCAGAAGAGCATCGACTTCCGCCTCAAGACGCGTTACGTCGACGAACAAGCCACCGATCTCGATGACGCACTCGCACGCATTGAGAAATACACCAAGGCCGGCGAAGCCAAATCCATCGCGCTACTCGGCAACGCTGCCGACGTACTGCCCGAGCTCGTGCGCCGTGGCGTAAAGCCCGATGCCGTCACCGACCAGACCAGTGCGCACGATCCGGTCAACGGCTACCTGCCGCAAGGCTGGACAGTGGAGCAGTGGTTCGAACGCCGCAAGAGCGATCCCGCCGGCACCGCCAAGGCCGCCAAGCAAGCCATGAAAAAACATGTGGAAGCCATGCTCGCCTTCCACGCGCAAGGCATTCCCACCTTCGACTACGGCAACAACATCCGCCAGATGGCGAAGGACGAAGGCTGCGCCAACGCCTTCGATTTCCCTGGCTTCGTGCCCGCCTTCGTGCGCCCGTTGTTCTGCCGCGGCATTGGCCCATTCCGTTGGGTCGCGCTCTCCGGCGATCCCGAAGACATCATGAAAACCGACGCCAAGGTGAAGGAACTGATCCCCGACGATCCGCACCTGCACAACTGGCTGGACATGGCTGAAAAGCGCATCAGCTTCCAGGGCCTACCTGCGCGCATCTGCTGGGTCGGTCTCGGCCTGCGTCACAAGCTCGGTTTGGCGTTCAACGAAATGGTGCGCAAGGGTGAACTGAAAGCCCCCATCGTGATCGGCCGCGATCATCTGGATTCTGGTTCCGTCGCCAGCCCCAACCGCGAAACCGAAGCGATGAAGGATGGCAGCGATGCTGTTTCCGATTGGCCGCTGCTCAACGCCATGCTCAACGTCGCTGGCGGCGCGACATGGGTGAGCCTGCACCACGGCGGTGGCGTGGGCATGGGTTACAGCCAGCACAGCGGTGTGGTGATTGTGTGTGATGGTACCGAAGCAGCCGATAAACGCATTGCGCGTGTGCTGTGGAATGATCCGGGTACCGGTGTGATGCGGCATGCGGATGCGGGTTACGACATTGCTGTGCAGTGTGCGAAGGAGCAGGGGTTGAAGTTGCCGATGATTTGAAGCGGTGATTTCAAGCTAGTTGGTTCGATATTTACACCCTCGCTTTTGAGGGTGTAATTTTTTTATGGGGCGGTTTTATCGTATAAGCAGGGGTGGGGCGGCGTGTGACTGACTTCTGCAGGGGAAAGTTATTGAATTTTTTAATATTCGCTGTGAGTGGGTGCGTTTGTTTGGGGTGGTGCGCTGAGTAATATCTTATTTCTAGGCCTAATTTGCGTTAGCCAACCGAGATGGCTAATGCGTCAGACAGGGAGAAGCGAATGGCTCGTAAGAAAATCGTTTCAATTTCGAATGGCGTCGCAAGTCACGGCATTGATGAGCCAGTAACACTGCCTCCTCGCGGGAGGATGCTCGTATTTATTAGCCATGACAGTCGTGACGCAGATCTGGCCGAAGCGTTCGCAAATCTATTGTCGGATGTCAGTGCCGGCACGCTTAAGTCCTTTCGATCTTCAGATAAGAAAGGGACATCCGGAATCGAGTTCGGAACGGAGTGGTATAAGGCAATCATGTCGCAGCTCGGTGACGCGACAGATGTTGTTGCACTCCTGACCCAGCACAGCATTGATCGCCCTTGGATTCTCTATGAGGCTGGCGTGGCTAAGGGCAAGCTAGATACCAATGTATTGGGCGTTGCACTGGGTGTACCACTTGAAAAGGTCAGCTCCGGGCCATTTGGGCAGTTTCAAAACTGCGGTGATGATGAGGACTCTTTGACGAAACTTGTCATTCAACTCATTAAGAGGAATCCTGAGGCATCCCCGCGTGATGAAGCGGTAAAGATGCAGGTGCGTGTTTTCCTAGATGGAGTCAAGAAGTTGCTCGTCGCCAAAGGGAAGCCTGTCGCTCAAGTAGGTGCGGATGACTCAAGCGTAGCCAAGCTATTTGAAGAAGTGAAAGTCATGGTTAGAGAGCTTCCGGAGCGAGTTGATGACCGAGTCCGCTCAGCAACGCGTCGTGGCGATTTGAGGAAAGGCCGCCGTTTACATCCTATGATGTTCGAAGAGCTCCTATTTCATCCGGCGTTCCGTGGCGGACGAGGTGAGCCGGCTGCAGCATGGTTACTGTTTATCTCTGCCATGCGTGAAGATTTTCCTTGGCTATACGAATTAGGGATTGAACTCTATCGTGCGCTGCGAAGCGGAATTGAAAAGGACATCTCGGAGGCTCGCCACAATCTCTTGGCGATATTAGAAGTGACAACTCATGGCCCTCTATTTCATGAGATGTATCGACCGGATGAAGAGGAGTTGTTTTTTATGGCCAAGCATCTACCCCAGATGGTTGAGCGATTTCTTGAGCGAACACCCGGCAAGTTGCGTTCACGTGCAAGTTCAGGAAAAGCTATTGAAAGCCCGAAAAGCGACGACTAAAAAATCACCCAAATTAATGTGTGAAAAAGTCTCACAAGAGAACTGTGCTCAACTTAATCCGGTACTTTAAAAATTTCACGAGCGTAAGGAAGACGGAGATGGGACAAACAATTGAAGAGCTGTTTTTTGAGGCCTTGCCGACTGATTTGTACCGACATGGAACCATGACAAGCCCTCAGCTCCATAAACCGAGGACGACGCCACCTCGTCAAGCCGACCAAGTCCATGACGTAAAGATCTATACGAAGAATGGCATCGACTACGTTGATGCGACATCTGGTGGAATTTCGACGTTCAACATGCCTAACCTTCGGTTTGGCAATCGATGGTGGAAGTTGCCCAAAGGCACCAAGATTCCCTCGGGCCTAAGAGTGAGCCGAGATGCAGGTATCAATCATGCCACTGGTCAAATTCACTACACCATCAGGCCTTTACATGATATGCCGTTATCCACATTCATCACGCTACTCCAGCAGCTTTCCGCTCATGCTGTTCCCACCTTTGCCGTGCCGACCAGGCAGGTAAAGTGACATGGAACTTGGCATCAAAGAGAAACAGGTGATTTTGGTAGCGTTGCGGCGATTTTTGAGGGAGCTTGAGGATCAACTGAACTCGGGAAACGTAGACGAGGAGGAGTCCGCTGATCTCGCAAATGACGCTGCATTGGTTGATTTATTGGTGTCTCGCTTCGAGAAGGAGGCATAAATTCGCTTTCAAGCCGCCGGTGCGAAGCGCCACGGCTTAGCTCGTAGGCTGGGATGCAATCCCCGCGTTGCCGCGGGGTAAAACGAAAGCTGGGATTGCATCCCAGCCTATGTATGGACTCGCCCCCTTCGTCAACCGCTTTTTTCATCCCCGAATGCCGGCTGCATCTATGTATGAGGCCTCACCAAGGTG
>NZ_BSOB01000029.1 GCF_030160295.1 Dyella acidisoli | reverse complement strand
CTTACCCATGACGTTCCTTTGGGAGAGGGTGTTGCACTTGAGTTTAGAGACCGCCGTTACTTTTCTTTGGGCCAGCAAAGAAAAGTGACTCGGGCCCTTTAGGGGCCGAAAGCTCCGAAAGCGCCGCAGGCAACGCCCCAACACCACGACATACACAGCTGAGGCGAGACGCTAATTCAGGCCCCACGATGAGAGCTCAGTGCACCGCGTGACCCGACGACATCATCGCCGCCGGGTCCATCGGCACCGGCTGTTCCAGCAGCAGCCGCTCGATGTCGTACCCGGCATCTGCCCATGCATCGAGGCCGCCCAGCAGCGGACGTACCTTGCGATACCCCTGCACCAGCAGCCCCTTTGCTGCTTTCGCGGCAGAAACCTCATTCGGGCAGCTGCAGTAGATCACCACTTCCTGATCGATCGGCACTTGATGCAGCTCTTGATCGATGCCGCTCAAGCTGGCCATCAACGAACCCGGAATGATGCGATTGTCGACCAGCCGCGAAGCCTGCGAGCGTACGTCCACGACGACCGGTGCCTTGCCGTCTTCCATTAACCGGTGCAGTTCATCCACCGTGATACGTGCAAGGCGCAACGACAACAACAGGCGCTTGCGCTGCCACCATTTCACCAGCACGTAGGCAATCAGCAACGCGAACAGGCACTCCACGGTAACGGTACCGGCACCGGCCAGTACAAACAGCACGCGGTCGATCTGCTGCGAAAAGGCGTAACCCAGTCCCACGATTGCACCGATCCAGATCAGCGAACCCAGCCCGTCGAAGAACACGAATACCAGCGGTCGCAACCTCATCGCCCCCATCAATGGCGGCGCGATGGTGGAAAGACCCGGCACGAATTTGGCGATCAGCAAAATCCGCCCGCGCCAGCGCTGGAAACGCAACTCGGATTGCTTGACGCACGAATCGGGTGACAAGGAAATACGGCACAGCGTGCGCATCACCGATGCGCCAAAACGGCGACCCGCCAAATACCAGGCGATGTCGCTGATCAGGCACGCGAGCAGCGCCACCAGGATGACCGAGCCCAACGGCAGCTTGCCAATGGAAGACAGCGCCCCTGCCACGACCAAGGTCGGCACCGCCGGCAACGGCACCCCCGCCTGCTCCACCAATACGTTGAGGAAGACCAGCAGTAAGCCGTATTCGGCAATCAATTCGACGATGGCGTGCGTCACCGACAGAACCTCGTTGAGGACGACTGCATCGTTGGGGTTGGCGAACGTAATTGCAAGGTGAATAGAGGGGGAAATGCGGCCAAAACGCCGCTTGCTGCACGCAACTACCGCCCCTGCTTGCAGGGGAGGTAGTTGTATCCGCGGTACACGAAAACCCGGCCGTTGCTCACACCCGGCCGGGCAATCACCGTCAGCTCGATTTGGCCTCGTTCTCAGCCAGCAGAAAGCGGAAGATCAGTCCACCCGCTGCGCCACCGAGCAGTGGCACCACCCAGAACATCCACAATTGCTGAAGCGCCCAGGTGCCCTGGAACACCGCCACGCCGGTACTGCGCGCGGGATTCACCGAGGTGTTGGTTACTGGAATGCTGATCAGATGGATCAGCGTAAGCGCCAGGCCGATCGCCAGCGGACCGAAACCGGCAGGCGCACGGCGATCCGTGGCGCCGTGGATCACGATCAGGAACATGGCGGTGAGCACAAATTCGCTCACGATGCAGGCTTGCAGCGAATAGCCGCCCGGCGAATGTTCACCGTAGCCGTTGGAGGCGAAGCCGCTGGCCGTGGCATCGAAACCGGCCTTCCCGCTGGCAATCACGTACAGCACCGCTGCCGCAACAATCGCCCCAATCACCTGCGCAACGATGTAGGGCACGACGTCCTTGCCGCTGAAGCGTCCACCGAAGAACAACCCCACCGTTATCGCCGGATTGAAATGCGCCCCGGAAATGCCTGCACAGGCATACGCCATGGTGACTACGGTAAGGCCGAAGGCCAGCGCCACGCCGGCAAAACCAATACCTAGATTCGGAAAGGCCGCGGCCAGTACTGCGCTGCCACAACCACCGAGCACCAGCCAAAAGGTGCCGAAGAACTCCGCAAAGAGTCTTTTGAACATAATCGTCTCCAATCTTGAAATGATGAGCGAACCCGCTACGTCTTTCTTTGTTGCGACGCCTTACGTCCCCTTGCACCACGCATGCGCATCCCAGCACATGCCATGGATAAGGTCGTAATACCACGGCGCCTGCTTCGACGAAAGTGGGCGTCACGAGCACCAGCCTAAGGCTTGCCATGCCCTTGCTGCGATTGGCCGCGTTCCCGCAAAAAGGTCCGGACATGCATAACAACGACGAAGCGGAAATCCTGCAAAGCTGGTATCGCAACGCGGAGGCGTGAACGCATGCTGTGCGCGATGGCCTTATCGAAGGCCGGCGACTGATCACCGATCAAGCCATTGTCGAAGCCGTGCTCGATACGCACCCGCGCTCGGTGCTGGATTTAGGTTGTCGCGAAGGCTGGTCGGTGCACGCATTGTCGGCGCACGATATTGAATAGATCAGAGCATTCCTAGCATGCTCAATACAAAAAACGGGATGCGCCACCTTGCAGTGACGCATCCCGTGTGGTTTGCAAGGCACGCTACGTATGCAACGGCCTTAAGCGCAGATTAGAGCGCCGCGTCCTTGAGCTTCTTCAGCGGACGGATCTTCACCTTCACGGTGGCGGGCTTGGCAGCGAACCACTGCTCTTCCTTCGTGAAGGGGTTGATGCCCTTGCGCTTCGGCTTGGCCGGCACATTGACAGCGGTGATCTTCAGCAGACCAGGCAGGGTGAACATGCCGGCGCCCTTCTTATGCACAGACGCGTGCACAACACCTTCCAGTGCGGACAGAACGCCACGCACATCCTTGGACGCAAGACCCGTGGTTTCCGCCAGATGCGCAACCAGGCCGGACTTGCTCAGTGCATCCTTGATCGGCTTCGGAGCCGCGGCGGCCTTAGCCGTTTTACCTTTTGCTGCCTTCTTTGCCATGGACTACCCCATTCGTTATTTGGATTGATTGTTGAAATGCGCCTTTCGGCGAGCGAAATGTAGGGGAAATTTGCGGCTTCGCCAACTGGTAAATGCATAAAAAGGCCAAAAAGATGCCTTCCGGCACACCTGAAAGAACGAAAACCCTAGGGAAGCAAGCTCTTTGCCAACATAAAACAGGCCACCGCTGCGATGACGGTCGCAAAAAGAACAGCAAGCGCACCGCGCAATTTGGATAGTTTTTGAGCACTCCATGCGCCCAGCCAGCCGCCTGCAATGCCTCCGGCAATGAACTCCCAAGCAATCGGCCACGCCACCCACCCGGAAGCGGCATAGTTCAACGCAGCAGTAAGCCCGAACGCTCCGACGCAGAACAGCGACGTGCCAATCGCCTCGATCATGCCCATTCCGCTGGCGAACACCAGGCCCGGCACAATCAGAAAACCGCCGCCGATGCCGAAAAAACCAGCAAGACCGCCCGCGCCAAATCCTGCGATACCCAGCCGAAAAAACATGTTGCGATGCGGATAAGCCGCGCCGTCGTGCACGCGTCTGCGACGCAACATCAGTAGGGCGATGGTCAGCATCAACAGCGCGAACAGCACCAGCAACAGTCGGCCGTCCATCATTTTGCCCAGGCTCGATCCCAAATACGCACCGACGACACCCGCGACGGCGAATGCGAACGCGGCGCGCCAGCGCACATGGCCAGCTCTGGCATGCGGTATCAGGTTGGCAAAGGCATTGGCTGACACGGCGAGTGCGCTGGTGCCAATCGCGCGATGCGGATCATGCAGACCCACGACGTACAGCAGCAACGGCGTGGCGAGAATCGAACCGCCACCACCGATCAGCGCCAGCGAAAAGCCGACCAGCGATCCGCACAGGACGGCGAGCAGGTCATGCAAGGGAAGCAAAGGTGCGCCTCGTGGTCGCTGCGGACAGGCGTGCATTAAACCGTATTCCAGGGCCATGCATCACACCCTGGTCCCTCCCCTACTTCAGAGTCCGCATGAAATTCCCACGGATGTTCCTGTGCGCGCTGAGCATGATCCTGATAGGCCAGAGTATCCACGCAGATCCCATACCGGGATCGCTGGATATGCACTGGAGTCCTGGCGCGCCCGATTGCAAGCAGATGTCGCAGCCGACTTTGCAGGTGCATCGCTACGACGAACACACTTACATCTTGCGCGAGAACCCCTGCGCAACGTACGAAGCGCCTTTCATGTATCTGCTGATTGGATCAAACCGTGCGTTGTTGATCGATACCGGCGACGTGGCCGAGCCGAAACAGGTGCCGCTCGCGCAAACGGTGATGGATCTTCTGCCCGCCGACGGCGCATCGAAGCTGCCGCTGCTGGTGGTGCACACCCATGGGCATCTGGATCATCGTCGTGGCGATGCGCAATTCCAGTCGCTGCCCCACGTGCAAGTCGTGCAGACCGACCTGGAGCACGTAAAGCAGTATTTCGGCCTGAACAACTGGCCTCATGGCATGGCGCATATCGACCTTGGCGACCGAGTCATCGACGTGCTGCCCACGCCCGGGCACTACCCATCGCATCTATCTTTCTACGACCGCAACACCGACTTGTTCTTTTCCGGCGACTTTTTCATGCCAGGGCGCCTGATCATCGACAACGCCGCAGACGACTTGGCCAGCGCGCAACGCGTGGCCGATTTCGTGAAAGACCGCCCTGTCACTGCAGTGCTGGGTGGGCACATCGAATTGAACGCGCAGGGTGATACGTTCGATTTCGGATCCACCTATCACCCAAACGAACATGTTCTGCCATTGAGCAAACAGGATCTACTGGCGCTGCCTGCACGTATTGCCAAGTACAACGGCTTCTATACCCAGGACGGCATGTACATCATGTTCAACCAGTTTCGTGTATTGGGTGCGCAATTGGCGGCTTTCATCGTGGTGCTGGCTACCATCATCACCTTGCTATGGCGTTATCTGCGTCGACGAAAGCAGCTGCGGCTCGCGCGGGCATAATCAATAAAGCGTGTGTAGGTAGGAGTTTGCATCCCAACCTACGCGGCGATGGAAACGGTTGCTGCTTGTGCAGGCATGACGTCGAGTAGACGCGCCTTTCATTCTGCTCTCACCGATGCTGCCGTAAAAACAACAACGCCCGTACAAGCGTCAGGGAGCATACCGGGCGCCGTGGTGGCCGCCTCCTAACCAGCAGATGGGACACCGCGTTTACGAATGTGAGTGGTACGTCCCCAGGATTTCATCCCATGCATGATGAGCAGAAGACCGCAGCCAAAACGCCTGGCAACGATGCGCTCGCTACAAAGCGTGCGCCGGTGAGCGTGGTGGTTCCTTGCTTCCGCTGCGCAGCGACCATTGATGATGCAGTCGCTTCAATCTCCGCGCAGACACTGCTCCCCGCCGAAGTCTTGCTGGTGGAGGACGGCAGTGGCGATGGCACGCTTGCAGCACTGCACCGGGTTGCCGCTGCCCATGAAGACGGCTGGATCAAGGTGATTGCACTGGCAGACAACGGTGGCCCATCGCGCGCGCGCAATATCGCATGGGAGCAAGCCACACAGACTTACATTGCATTCCTCGATGCCGATGACACATGGGGGCCGCATAAGCTGGAACTGCAAATGGCTGCGCTGGAAGCAGATCCCTCCATTGCGCTGATCGCCCACAAGATGGTCGTGCGCCCGCGTGGAACACCCATTCCCGAGTTGCAGGAGCCGATCCAGACGCACATCATCGGACGAGGCCGCTTGCTGTTTCATAACCCCCTTCCGACTGCCTCAGTGATATTGCGCCGCGACCTACCGTTTCGCTTCGATCCACAGGTCTGGTACTCCGAGGATTACCTCCTGTGGTCGCAGATTTTGTTTTCAGGTCATCGCTGCGCGAAGATCGACCAGATCCTGGGGATTTGGAACAGACGTAATCCTGGCCAACGTGGGCTCAGCGATGATTTCATGGCAGTCCACCGAGCCCGTCGTGTCATGCGCCGCAGGCTCTGGCGCGAGGGCTTCATCAGCTTGCCCGAATACCTGTTCGCGCGCGCTGTGGGCTTAGCAGCCCGCGTACGCCGCATGTTGTTCAAGCCCCCCAGGCCTGCACCTGGGGCCAACGTCAAGAGAGTTGCTGCGCACCGCTGAGTTGCGCGTACACGTAGAATCCCAGCATCGCGTTGTGTGCTTACATGGCAATGCTGGGATTGACATCTCAATCTCAGCCTACGTGAAGTTATCGGCATGCATGGGTAGAAATCGCCTTAATGGGATTTCATGTCGTCGTGCATGTCATGCTGGTCATGGCCCATATCCATGTCTTCATCCGGCGGCGCCTTGGCGACGATGTCCTTGTATTGCGCCGGCGTCATGCCGTGCAGTTTCCGCACGAACGCAACGATGCTCCAGATAGTGTCGTCGTCGTGCGTGGCGCCCCAGGCAGGCATGGCCGTCAGCTTGATGCCGTGCTTGATAATCCAGAATGCCTCGCGCGGATCAAGCTGCTCTTCACCCAGCACGGGTGGCTTGGGATAGAGGCCGGAGCGAAGTTCCGAATCGTGTGTGCCAGGTGCGAGATGGCAGCCCGTGCACATGGCTGCGTACTGGCCAGCGCCTTTCAAGATCAAAGCAGGATCGTCCAGATTCGGCACGCTGATCGATTGCGCGTGATGCTCGATCGAACGGTCCCTTGTCATGGTCAGGAATCGATACGTAAGCGGCCAATGCGGCACGTCCGCGCCGATGTTGTAGTAGCCCGAGCAAGCATAGGCGTAACCCAGCACTGCCATAACCACGATAACTACAAGCGTACTGATGAGTGTTCTCATGACCTTCCCCTAAAACCAAAAACGAACACCGGCAACGAATTGCCGATCGAAAACAGGTTCGCGGTTGATGCGAGCGAACCCGGCTGTCGTACCAAAGCCGCGGGACCACACCACACCCACATAGGGTGCGAATTGCCGCGTGATTTCGTAGCGAAGGCGCAGCCCCAGTTGCGCATCTGACACGCCGCCACCGATGCGCTGCGTTGCATCATCTTTGCTGTACAGATTAATCTCGAACTCCGGCTGCAGCATCAGGCGCTGGGTGAACCGCAAGGTGTATTCCGCGCGCCCGCGTGCAGCCACGCGGCCTGCATCGCTGAGATAGCCCGTCGCTTCCAGTTCCACCCAGTACGGGGCCAGCCCTTCCAGGCCAAACGCGGCCCAGTTGCGATGCGTACCCTCGCCAAGATCGTGCCGGATGCCCAGCTGCGTGCTCCAGAACGCGGATACGGCGTGGTTCCAAAATGCCTCGACGTCGCCATCGTCGATGCGTCCCCGGCTACCCTCCCCTTCGCTGCGCAACCAGAGCTTGTCACTGTCATCGCCGTACCAGGCTTCGGCTTCCCACCTCGGACCGTTGCCGTCATAGCCGTGGGTGAATTCCAGTTGATCGACCAGCAGCATGCCGTAGGCGGCTTGATCGTTCATGTCCATGCTGTGCATGGCGGGCGGTGGCTCATCGTGCATACGCATCGCGGACATGTCCTGTGCCGCGCTCACGCAAGGTATGCCCAAAATTGCGAACACCAGCCACGCGTATCGCGGTCGTGCATGAATCCGTCGTTTCATGCCACCACCACCTCGCGGAACATGCCCGCTTCCATGTGAAACAACATATGGCAGTGATAGGCCCAGCGGCCGGGGTTGTCGGCGGTGATCGCATAGCTGATCTGCTGCGCCGGCTGCACGTTGACGGTGTGCTTGCGCATCTGGAAATGGCCATCCGCATTTTCCACCTCGCTCCACATGCCATGCAGATGGAGCGGGTGATGCATCATGGTGTCGTTGATGAGTACGAGGCGCAGCCGCTCGCCGTGCTTGAAGCGGATCGGCTCGGCATCGGAAAATTTCACGCCATCGAACGACCACATGTAGCGCTCCATATTGCCGGTGAGGCGCAGCGTGATGTCTCGCTCTGGTTCGCGCGGATCGATCGGGCCGCCGATGGTGTGCAGATCGGCATACGTCAGCACGCGTCGTCCGTTATTGCGCAAGCCCGCGCCGGGATCATCCAGATTCGTGCGCGGATTCGCCACGCGCATATCCACACCCGGCTCCGTCTTCAGTTTGGTGGGCGCGGCAGGTGCGTGATCGTGCATCATCATGCCTGGCATATCCTGCATGCCCTGCATGGAATTCATGTCATGCATGCCGCTGTGCGCATGCGAAGACATGTCGCCCATCATGTCCTCCATGCTCAACCATAGGCGTTGATCCATCGCCGGTACCTCCGCCTCCACGCCGTAGCGCGTTGTCAGCGTGCCGCGTGCATAACCGCTGCGATCGATCGACTGCGCGAACAAGGTGTAGGCACGATCGTCCTGCGGCTCGACGATGACGTCGTAGGTTTCGGCCGGCGCGATGCGGAATTCATCCACCGACACCGGCTCCACATCCTGGCCGTCAGCGCTGATCACGCTCATCTTCAGGCCCGGAATGCGCACATCGAAGATCGTCATGCCGGAGCCGTTGATGATGCGCAATCGCAACTTCTCGCCTGGACGGAATAGCCCGGTCCAGTTGCCCGCCGGCGTTTGGCCGTTCATCAGGTACGTATACGTATAGGCGCTGACGTCGCTGAGATCGGTGGGATTCATGCGCATGGCGTTCCACATTTTGCGCATGGCGAAAGCTTCACGCAGCCCCACGCGATGCGCGTCGTGAATGAAGTCCGCCATCGTCGGCTGGGCCGTGTTGTAGTAGCCGCTGTTTTTCTTCAGGCGCGCGAAGATGCTGGCCGGGTTGTCGTCACTCCAATCGTTGAGCACCACCACGTAATCGCGATCGGCCACCACACGTTCGCGCCCTTGCGGTTCGATGATCAACGCACCGAGCAGACCGGTCTGTTCCTGGTAGCCCGAATGGGCGTGATACCAGTAAGTGCCCGATTGCCGCACGTGAAACTGATAGACAAAGGTTTCGCCGGGCGAAATACCGTCGAAACTGATACCGGGCACACCATCCATGTTGAAAGGAAGCACGATGCCGTGCCAATGGATGGAGGTCGGTACATGCAATCGGTTGGTGACACGCAGGCGAACCTGGCTGCCTTCCTTCCAGCGCAAAACGGGACCAGGCAGGCTGCCATTCACCACCGTGGCGATGCTGGGCGTACCGGTGAAATTGACCGGCATCTGGGCAATGTCTAGCGCGAAATCCGTACCACTGAGCACCGGACTGGAAAGATGATCGGCCGCGCGCACCGGCCGCAGCAGGCCCAATGCGGCGGCCGTGCCGCCCAAGGCAAGACCTTGGACGAATCGCCGCCGCGACAGATCGACCGCGGATGGCGGGTAAAACGTATGCATGCGATAACTCCTTGCGAAGCGAGACAGCCCGACCTGCAACTACGTGCAGCCGAGCAGCTAGTTAGTCGCCATCAAACCGCTGGCGGTCGCAAGGGAGGAATAAGATCAGGCGTCGGTGCGTCGACATCACGCGTCGGCACATGGATATCAGCCAACCGCACAGGGCCGAATAACGCTGGCACAGAAGGAAGCAGCACGCTGCCGCACATGGCATCGCAATGGCACGCCGGATGCGCGGTGTCACCACAGCAGTGATCGACGTGGTGGCCATCTGTGACCATCGCATCGACGTGCATGTCGTGGCCCATCATCATCGAAGTCATGCCGGCAGCGGCGTGCACCTCGCCTCCCATCGCAGCAGTCGAAGCGGCCGGCAAGGATACCGTCATCAACAACCATGCAAGCAAAGCCGTCACGCGCAGAAAGCGTGAGGCGGCGAAGCGGTGCAGGGAAAACAACGGAGACATGTGCGCAAGCTTATGACCGACGCGTTGCGGCAGCAACTCTGGAGTAGGTCCAGGTTTGCGCGGAATTGCTTGTGCCTACAGGCAGAGGCGCTCACTTCACCACGTTGGCCTGGCTGTAACCCATGTACAGGCCGATTTTGTCGCCCGCCTTCAAGGTCGTCATGGAGGCCAGAGGAAAGTGCACCCGCAGCGCCATGCCTTCGGCCATCACGTCCACGATGCCCGTCTTGGGATCGGCGCTGGTCACCGTGGCCGGCATGGTATGCGTGCCGTGCATGTTGACCATGTCATGGGTTTGGGTGGTGTGCGTCATGTGCACGCCGGCATCCTGCCCCGTGCTGGGCATGGAGCCGGGCGGTGGTTGCCGTGCACGCAAACAACCATACGCACGGCGGAAGAAACGAACGTCTGATGAAGTTCACACGCTTGCTTGCTCCCTCGCGAGAGTCACGTACCGATGCAATCGAGTATGCATGCGCAGATGTTCAGATAGTCTCAAGGATTCATGCTGGTGCTGACTCGCTACAACAACACGCAGCGTAAGCCCCTCTCCCTTCGGGAGAGGGATTGGGGTGAGGGTGCGAACAGCGCGTGATGCAAATACTTGTGTAAAAACTCAACATCATGCTTCGCCCGAACCCTCACCCGCCTCTCGGCATCCTCTCCCGAAGGGAGAGGGATTCACTAAGGATGTTTCGTCGTGAAAACACCCGTGCGCAAAACGTGTATAACTCTTCGATCCGGACATCTGGTTTTTCACACTCCATGACTTCCCACGGCATCCACGTCATCGACACCGGCTTCGTCCGCCCCCGCTTCGATGCGGCCTATCTGCTGGTCCACAACGGCCACGGCGCCTTCATCGACTGCGGCACCAACCACTCCGTGCCGCGGCTGCTCGGTGCACTTGACGATGCCGGCATCGACGCATCGCGTGTGGACTGGTTGATCCTCACCCACGTCCATCTCGACCACGCTGGTGGCGCCGGCGAACTGATCGCGCGGTTACCGAACGCACGCCTGCTGGTGCATCCACGCGGAGCACGGCACATGATCGATCCTTCGCAGCTATGGGCCGGTGCGATGGCGGTGTATGGCGAGGAAGTGATGGAGCAGTCTTACGGACGTCTTCGCCCGATCGCCGCCGAACGTGTAGCGGAAGCACCGGATGGGCATGTGTTGGATTTTCATGGCCGCCGCTTGCGCTGCATCGATACACCCGGCCATGCGAAACATCACATGGCTATTTACGACGAGCAGGCCAACGTGTGTTTTACCGGCGATACCTTTGGGCTTTCGTATCGCGAATTCGATACTGCGCAAGGCGCCTTCATTCTTCCAACTACCACACCGGTGCAGTTCGACCCGGAGGCGTTGCATGCTTCGATTGAGCGATTGCTGGCGCTGAAGCCTGAGGCGATGTATCTCACGCATTTCGGTCGTGTAGAAAATGTGGAGCATTTGGCCGGCAAGCTGCATGAATTGATCGATGCGATGGTTGACGTCGCGCGCCAAGCAAAGGATTCAACCGACCGACATGCGCGACTTGTTCATGAGCTGACACAGCTTTATGCGGTACATACGGCCGCACATGGGTGGCCCGGTGATCGCGAAGCGCTGGTGCATTGGCTGGGGACGGATATCGAGCTCAATGCACAAGGGCTCGGAGTGTGGCTGGATCGCGCGTAGGTTGGGTTAGCGCAGCGTAACCCAACAATGCCGCTCGAATATGTTGGGTTACGCTGCGCTAACCCAACCTACGAGATGGCCTAGAGGTAAAAATGCTGCGTCTTACGACGCACATAACCCATGCGCTCTTAAAACGGATGCGACACATCGCGCAACACGTTGGTGCATACACAGAAGGTGTCGAAGTCGAGCACGCATGCCTTGCGCAGGGTCAGCGCTATGTCAGGCGAGCCTTGTTCCATTGGGCACTGGGCGTTCGATGGCGGTGATGACCACGCCTTCCTCGGTGTGAAAGCCGGTCAACAGGAATTGTGAACGAAAGGGGCCGATCTGCTTTTCCGGAAAATTGATGACGCCGACGATCTGTCGACCGACCAGCAATTCGGGTGTATACAACGCCGCGATTTGCGCACTGGTTTTGCGCTCGCCATAGGGGCCGAAATCCGCCCATACTTTCCACGCCGGCTTGCGGGCTTCGGGGAACGGTTCCACGCGGGTAATGGTTCCCGCCACGATCAGCACTTTTTCAAAATCCGCCCAGCTGATTTCTGTCGCAGCCGTTTGCTTGTTCATCCTTCCAGACTCGTCTTGAACCAATCGTTGAATTGCTGCCACCAGTAGTTACCTTGCGCTGCCAGCAAACCAAAGGGCTTGTACGCGCGGGCGAGGCCGTAGTCGCCGAATTGCTTCCAGCCTTCATCGTCCTGGGCAATAGCCGCTGCCAGCAGTTCACCCGCCGCACACGTGGGCGCCAAGCCGTGACCACCGAATGCCTGCGCCCACCACAAGCCTTGGCCGTCCGTGCCGATCTGCGGCATCTGGTGGCGCGCGTAACTCATCAGACCCGACCACGCATAATCGACGCGCGCGTCTTTCAGCGCGGGAAAAACACGCAGCATGTCGCGCATCAACACTCGCCGCACGGCGGACGCGGAGCGGTTTCTGATCGAAATCCTCCCACCCCACAGCAGCCGGCGATCCGGCAAGGGCCGGTAATAGTCGAACGCGAACCGCGTGTCGTAAACGGCGGCGCGCGTTTGCAGGCATTCGTCGAGACGTTCGTCAAGCGGCTCGGTCACCATCACGTAGGTCGCAATGGGCAGCACGGCGCGATCGATCTGTCGCCGCAAG
Source organism: Dyella acidisoli (assembly GCF_030160295.1). Lineage (GTDB taxonomy): Bacteria > Pseudomonadota > Gammaproteobacteria > Xanthomonadales > Rhodanobacteraceae > Dyella_B > Dyella_B acidisoli. The sequence continues at coordinate 9,833 of NZ_BSOB01000029.1, read as the reverse complement.
CCCGCCAGATAGCCGCCGCACGCGAGCACAACCTGCTCTGTCTGCAGTTCGCCTTGCGGTGTGCTAATACGCCAATAGCCGCTGTCACGGCGAAGGCGCCAGACGTCGCTGTTTTCGTGCACGCGCACGCCTTGTTGAGTCGCGGCCGCGGCCAGCCCGACGGCATAGTTCAGCGGATGCAGATGCAATGCGTTGCGCTCATAAAGCCCGTCGTAATAGCGCTCGCTGCGCACCAGTTCGCGCAATTCTTCTTGCGACAACCACTCCCAATGCACGCCGTAATGGTCGGCGAGCAGGCGCTGGCGTTTGCGTAATACGTTTGGATCGCGAAACCAGTTCGCCCAGATCACGCCTTGATCAACCATGTCGCAAGGAATGGCGTAACGCGTGACGCGTTCGCGTATGCGCTGCACGGCGGCAGTGGTGAGGTCGAAGATGCGCTTTGAACGCTCCGCGCCCAGCTGATGGTGCAGTGCCTCCTCGCCCAGCGAATAACCGCCGAACACGAACCCGCCATTGCGGCCGGATGCGCCAAAGCCGACCTGTTCGCGCTCCAGTACGACGACATCGCGCACACCACGTTCGGCCAAGCCCAATGCCGTATTCAGCCCGGCAAAGCCGCCACCGATGATCGCCACGCGCGCTTCCTGGCGCCCCTGCAGTGGCGCATAGGGTTCATACGGCGCGGCAGTAGCGCGGTAATAGGAAGGAACCGGAGGTTGCTTCATGAATGGGAAAAACCGGGCGGTTTCAACTGCCGAGCATAACGCAGATCAGTGGGAGTTCTTAGTCAACCAAAGTCACGTCCAAAATGCGCTGATCGGCGAGCCCGTGGTCGTCGACCACGCGCACGGTGAAACGCCCCGCGCCATGGGGTTGCCAGTACAGTAATTCGCCGGGAGCGCTGCGGCCGATATAGGCATCGTCGACGAACCAGTACAGCGTGCGTACGCTTGCATCGTTGGTCGCGGTGAAAGGAATGCGCTCCTCGGCCAGTTGCTTCAGGCGCAAGGTATAGGTGCTGCCGCGCAAGGGCGAGGTTATGCGTGGCGGCGCACCGCTTATGCGCTCGTTGTCGTTGCATGCCTCATTGACGGGAGGTTTCCGGCGCGGCATCCCGGCTTGCTCGAACACACGCTGCAGGTCCGAAGGCCAGAACTCATACACCTCCACGTGCGTGCGCTTGTCGTCGAACGGTGGACAGGCGGCCTTGCCGGTCACGTCGTCAATCACTACCGGACGATAGATGGTATCGACGCGAATCGGCGATTTGCCTGGGATGAACCAGCTCATGCCGCGCTGCGGACACCACTGGGTGGGCAGATTGCCGCTGGCCAGGCAGATCTGCACACGCCGCAGGTTTGACGGCATGGCGCGGATGGGTTCGTTCAACGGTACGTGTTCGGCGCGCAACGCATCGATGACCTGGAAGAACAGCGGCGCCGCCGCATCGATACCAACAAAGGCCGGATTGCCGGCACCGTCGAAATTGCCGACCCACACCACCAGCACGTAAGGACCGAAGCTGCCTGCCGTCCACGCATCGCGGAACGCCCAGGACGTACCTGTTTTCCAGTACACCGGCAGGCGGGTTCCCTGCATGTCTGCCGCATCGTCAGGTCGCGGGTTCTGTCGGAGAATGTCCATCACCATGTAGCTGGCTTCGTCGCTGAGCAGGCGCGTTCCATCGGGCTGTGGATCATCTGTGCGCAAGCGCAAGGGACGCAGCACGCCACGATTGGCAAGCATGGCGTAGAGACCTGCCAGCTCCTGCATGGTGACTTCGCCGCCACCGAGCACCAGCGACAAGCCGTAATGCTGCTCGCTGGCCAGGCGGCTGACGCCGGCCTGCTGCAGGAAATCGTACAGACTGGGTTGATGCAGTTGCGAAGCTACCCATACCGCGGGGATATTGCGGCTGCGGATCAACGCCTGCGTTGCAGTGATCGGCCCGAGAAAGTTGCCGTCGAAGTTCTCAGGCGTATACGGGCCGAAGGCAGTAGGCACATCGCGCAACACGGTTTGCGCATGCAACACGCCTTGATCGAAACCCAGTGCGTAGATGAAAGGTTTCAGCGCCGAACCGGGCGAGCGTTTCGCCAGCGTGCCGTTCACCTGGCCTTGGATGGCTGGATTGCGGTAGTCAGCGGAGCCCACCATCGCCTTAATGCCCATGTCGCGCGTGTCGACCAGGATCGCTGCGGCGTTGGCGATGCCGCTGGATGCCCTGCGCTTGACGTACAGCGCGATCTGACGCTCCAGGATGCGCTGCAGATCGAGATCGAGCGTGGTGGTCACCACGGCGTTTCGCGCTTCGCCATTCAACGCCTGCGCGGATAGAAGCTGTTCGACAGCATGTGGCGCTTCAAACGGTAGACGGCTGAGCGGCCTGAGGGTAAGCGGCAACGCGAACAGCGGTTTCAAGCCGGCATCCTGCGGATGCGTTGTCAGCCAAGCCTCGTACAGACGATTACGCTGATCAGCCAAGCCGCTGCTGATCAGCGCACTGCCCGCACCCTGCACGGCCAGCAGACGGCGCGAGGGATTCTGTGGAATCACCGCGAGCGTCAATGCTTCCGGCAGCGAAAGCTGGCTGGCCGGCTTGCCGAAATACACCAGGCTTGCAGTGGCAACGCCCTGTACGTTGGAGCCATAAGGAGCGAGGTTGAGATACGCCTCCAGTATCTCGCGCTTGGAATAGAACAACTCCAGTTGCACCGCGCGCGCGATCTGGCGCAGCTTGCCCAGCGGAGTGCGTGAATTGAGCCCCCATAGCAATCTCGCGAGCTGCATCGTGATGGTGGAGCCGCCCTGCGGTGCACCGTGCCGGACGTAGGTGATCCATGCACCGCGCAGCAAGCCGTACGGATTGACGCCGGGGTGCCAGCGGTACCAGCGATCTTCATGCAGCAGCACGCCATCGACCAGTTGCGGCGAAATGTCTTTCAGTGGAACCCACAGGCGATATTGCTGGTCGCTGGCAAGCGTCAGGCGAAGCAAATGTCCCTTGCTGTCGTACACCGCGGTGGATGAAGGCAGCCAGCTGCGCAATGGTGGATGCGGCCACAAGCGGCAGCCTGCCAGCACCGCAAGCAACAGCAGTGCTGCGACGAGCCAGTTTTGCCAGCGTGCGATCCAGCGCAGCAGGGCTTTGCCGAAGAGCAGCCCCCTCTCCCCTCCGGGGAGAGGGTCGGGGTGAGGGGCCAACCTTGCCCGAAGTCTATCTAAAACCAAAATCAAAATCCGTTTTGCTCGCACTGATAAGTTTTCCGGCAAGCCTTGTCCCCTCACCCCAACCCTCTCCCCGAAGGGGAGAGGGAGTAATGCCCTCGCGCTTACGGCTTCTCTGCCACCTTCAACGACACCCCACCTGCCGAGCGTGCCTGGAAGGTGCGGTCATACAGCGACTCTGCATAGGCCGGCGGCACGGCAAACGTACCCGCGTTCGTGGCGCGTATGCGATATACGAACTCGCGCACGTCCGGTGTAGCCACGCCGTAGATCACTACGCGGTCCTCGCGGATATCCGCGTATTCCGGGCGCCAAGTTGATTGCGACAAGCCGACGGGCGAACGCCATGCCGGCGGGGCGCTGGTGTTGCTATCGCTCCCGCTGTTATCGGTTGCGTTGCCACCGCTGTTCGAATTGTCGCTGGAGCTGTCGCTGCTCTGCGCAGTATTCACTGCCGGCGGCGGTTCGATCACCGGTTCGAAACCGCCGGGCAGCAGATCAACGATCGCGACGTTGCCGATCGCATCATTGCCCGTTGCGCGGATCTTCACATGCACATCGATCTCCTCGCCCAACGTCACCGCGTCCAAATGCTTGCCTTGCGTATCGGTGTACTCGCGCACGATCTCGATGCCGTTGGCGATAGCCTTGTCCGGCTGCACGCGGTCGTAGCCGCTTTGGCTGGCGACGCGCCACGCCGGCAGACTGCTCTGGTTGAGGAAACGCAGCTTGGTCGCCGTGGCATCCCAGCTGCCCGCTTGCAGCAGGTTGCCTTGCACGCTGGAGATTGTCTTGGTGCTGCCATCGGCATGCACTTCCTGGATACCCAACTTGTCCAGCTCGGCGCCGGTTTGGCCGGCGTAGCCATCCAGCGCCAGGATCGTCATCGAGGAAGAAAGCGTGTTGTAGTTGTAGTGCGCCAACGGCCAGGCGATGTTTTCGAATACGCGCGCCGGCAGCGCTTTCGCGCGTTCCGGGAAATGCTTCGACAACAGGTAGAGCACGCTCGCGTCACGTACCAGGGGATCGTAGTAGTAGCTGTAGGCGTATCCGTCATCGGCCTTTGAACGCGTCAGCACTTGCTCGGGACCGGCCATCAGGCGATTGGCTTCATCGTCTTGCTTGAGCAGCTTGTAAGAAGCAGCCAACCACGCTGAGGCCAGATCGTTCTTCCAGACTTTCGGATAAGCCTCTTGTAGGCGCTTCTGGATCGAAGCCAACGCATTCGTGGTGACATTGCCCTGGCGTGTCAGCAGATACGCCGCATAGGCGCGCTGGCGGAGCTTGTCCAGCGAATCCATACCCTCGTCGGCGGCAAGCTGCTGCAGGTACTTATTGCCGGCATCGATCATATCTTGCGGCACAGGTGTGCCGCGGTCGCGCGCTTCGAGCAGGAAGTTCATCACGTAGTCCGATACGAAGGGCTCCGAATCGGGCGTGGCCGCCCACAAACCGAAGCCGCCTTCGCTGTTCTGGCGCGAGTGCAGCACGTCCAGCAGCTTGGCGATCGCCTCGTCATTGCTGATCTTCTTGGCGTCTTCGCCGCCGAAGGCCGGTTGCAAAGCGTGCGCAAAGACCGGCACCTGCGGCCACTTGGCCACGATCAGGCGCGGCATCGCCATGCTCACGACTTGCTCGCTGCAGTAGTGCTGATAGTTGACGAGATAGCTGGTGATGCCCTGTGCGAGCACGATCGGTAGCGGAGAGATTGCCGCATCGCGTGCTGCGTAGGCGTCGAACATCTGCCGCAAAGGCGAGACCTCCGACTGACTGCGCGTAAACACCTGGCCGACATCGACTTGAGTGCGATACGCCGAGGCGGGCCGCACAGACACATCCACCGCTTGTTGCGCGGACTTGCCTGCATAAGCCGCCGCAAAGGCGAGGTGGCCAGAACCAAGCTTGTCAGTGGCTTTGACGCGGAACTTCACTACGCCTTCGTGCATTTCCGCCAGGCTTACATTCTGCGTAGCCGCACCGACGACCTGCAATTGCGGCCCAGTTTGCAGCGTTACCGCCACCGGCACCTGCTTGCCACCCAGACCCGTGAGGTTGTTGGCAACGCCAACGCTCACTTCGGTTTCGTCACCGGGTGCAAGCGTGGTCGGAGCATTCGGCGAGAGCACGAAATCGCCGCGTACGGTCGTGGCGCCTTCAAAGGTGCCGACGCGATCCGGCGAAACAGCCACCGCCATCACGCGCAGTTTGCCGTTGAAGTAGTCAGGCACGGTGTAAGTGAAATCTTTATCGCCATCCACATCGACGATGCCCGACCAGAACACGACCGGCTTGTCGCGCTTGCGCTTGAACGGATTGAGCTGACGGCTGATCGCCGCATCCGCATCACCGCCAGGAGCTGCCGCAAGAGCCATCAGCTTTTCGAAATCCGGCAGGATCAGATCGAGGATCTGCGACGTTTGCACTTCAAGCATCTTCTTGCGGAAGAAGAACTTCAGCGGATCGCCGAGCTTGTAGCGCGCCACCTGCAGAATGCCTTCATCCACGGCAAACACCACCGCTTTGGTCGGATGCTCCGCATGCAGCTTGAAAGTGACGGTATCGCCCGGTTTCACCAGGTCGGGTGAATCGACCTTGACCGCATCCCGGCGCGCATCCAGATTCACCGAGAACGGCACCACGCCGTAGCTCAACGGGCTCATGAAAATTTCATCCGACGAAGGATCACGGATGAACTGCACGTTGATGTAGCCGTTGCCTTCGAAGTCTTTCGGGATGGTGATTTGCTGCACCGAGCTAGTGGTGTCCGCGTGGAACCACGCGTGCGCATACACTTTGTCGCGCTCGATGGTGATCAGCCCACTGCCTGCATAAGGCGCGCGGATGGAGATATTGACGGTATCGCCAGGGTTGTAGTCGGCCTTCTCTAGGTTGAGCTGCAGTTCCGCGTTGCGATCAAGCGAGCGCGAGAGATTGGCATCGCCCGCCACCGAATAGCCGACGCGATTCACTTCCACGCGATCGCTGCCGCGCAGGATAACCAGCGCGTAATTGCCCGGCTTGTCGGTGGGCAAGGTGTAGTCGAGACCGCCGGCCGGAATGCTCAACGGCTGTTCGTTGATCTGGATTTCCTTGAGCTTGGATTCGTATTTGTAGACACCCGAATCCTGTTTGGTGAGCACGGACACGTAGCGTCGTTCGATCAACTGCGCCTTGAGCCCGTCCAGCTTCATCGACTTGGCCTGCGGATCGATCGCCACCAGATGCACTTTGCGCACAGCATTGCGACTGATGTAATCGAGCGTGTCTTCGCTGCGATAGCCGACCAGCCAATCGTTGCTGGACACTAGTGTTTGCGTGGCAGCCGCCACGCTGCGACCACCTTCGGGCTCGTGCGCTTTGACCAGGAAGTACAGCTGATAGGTCGCATCGGCGTACTTCTTCAGGTCGAGATCGAATTCGGCATGGCCTTTGTCATCGGTCTTGCCGTCTTGCAGTGCTTCGTCGTAACCGTCCTTGGCGCGATGCACATCGTAGAAGTGGTAATCGGGCCAACTGCGGAAAGCCGGCCACGCCGGACGCAGTGTCAACGACGCTTCGACGCGGCGATCCGCGGCCGGCGTGCCGAACAAGTTCTGCGCATCGACCAGGCCTTTGAGTCCAACAGGCTTTACCCAACCTTCGGTGACCTGGCTGGACAGCTTCGCCGTCACTTTCATGCGGTCGGGTTGGAACTCCTTCACTTGCACGGTGGTGTTGCCGATCTGCGTATCGGCCTTGCCGTCGCGCACGATGTACAAGTTCACCGTCCACGTGCCGGTGGGCGCGGTTTCGGCCGGTGTGTAGCTCAGCTCGCCGAAACCGGAATCGTCCATCTTCAACGGCATCTGCTTCACGGTGACGCCGCGCGGATCGACCATTTCGGCCTGCAGCGGAATGCCGGCGACATTGCGCAGCCAACTGGCAGCCCTCACGATCAAGCCGATGTGGATCTCATCGCCCGGACGATAGATGCCGCGGTCGGAGAACAGATACGCAGACAGCGTGCCTGGATTGACGGCGCTGGCTTCGCCACCGATGTCGAAGCGCGAGTAATCGAGTTGTCGATCGCTGCCACCGATTGGCAGGAACGACAGGTCATCCGCTTTCTTGACGACAAAGAGCGCTGGACGTTTCTCGCGATCCAATCCTTTGAAGGTGGGGAAATGCACCACGCCATCGGCGCCGGTGTCCTGCGCAAACAGCGTTTGACCGTTGACCGCAAGCACCGAGACGTTCGCGCCCGCGACCGGTTGACCGGTGCGAATGGATTGCACGAAGACGTCCTGGCTGCCATCCAGCGCACGCTTCACCAGCATGCCGAGGTCGGTGACGACGATCAGGCGGCTGTCCTGTGCGGAGGGGCCGGATTCGCCTTCACCCTCACCCGCTTCATCGCTGGGCATGTCGCTGGAGGTTGATGCAGAAGTATCCGTATCAGGATCGGGGTCCGGCTGTGCACCCGCAGGCGGCGGCGCAATGCCCTGCTTTGCACGCGCCTTGGCCTTGGCCGCTTGCTCAGCCTGTTTCTTGGCCTGCGCCGGATCGAAATCGTACAGATGCAGCAGAAATACGCCGCGCTTGCCAGACTGCAGGTATTGACCGAGGTCGACACCTTCGTAATGCGCATGCGCAGGATCGCCCGACGGGAACGCACGCTTGAGTTCAAAGCGGTCGACGATGTGTTCTTCGGTGAAATCGTAGGGAAGCTGCGGATGCTTGTAATCGCCTTGATTCAGGCTGACCAGGTGCTGCAACTGGTCCGGCAACACACGGCCGATCTGCAAGCGCATGCCTGCCATGTTGCGCGACACGACCGAAACGCGCTTGCTGCCGCTGAGCGAAAGCAACGAACCGTCGGCCATGAAACGCAGGAGCTTCGGATAATCCGGTACGGTGATCACCGCGCTCGTCGGCTTGCCAAGCACATAACCGCCGAAGGATTTCAGCCCCTTGTCCACGCGCACGTAGATGCGCTGGCGCGGATTGGCGTGGAATTTGAAGCTTTGCAGCGCTTGGTAGTCGTTTTCCGTGGGCACGACTTCGAGCGGGAGCTTCTGCGATTTGCGCAGGGTATCGTCGCCGACTTCATCAGCGCTCCAGGGATACGTGGCGGGTTCCTCGTTATCCTGGTTGCTCTGATTGTCTTGGCCGTCTTGGTTATCTTGACCGTCCTGGCTCTCTTCCTGATCGCCGCGAGCGGCCTTCGGATTGTGCTCCGGCAGTACCCATGCGTGCACCAGACCGGCGAGGTCGCTATCGCGCACGGCGCCGCTCATGTTGATCACCAGCACCTGCTCGGGCTCGTATTTGTCGTTGTCGACAAGCGTTGGGCTAACGTCATCGACGGTAAGGCTGTACAAGCCTGGCACGCGCACGCTGGTCTTCAACTCGGCATCGGTACCGTTGCCACCGCGAGCGCTGCGCACGCCGCTGTCGAGCGTGAGCGACACGGCGCCGTCATCGCGCGGCAGATCCAGTGGCTGCGAGTGGATCCACGCGTGCAGCTTGTATTGATCGTAGGTGACGCTGTACTTCAACGGTGTTGCGGAATGATCGGCCTGCCCGGCAAGGCTCAGCGCAACGCGCTTTTCTAGCTGAGCGGGATCGACCGGATAATTGAAGTCGACCGGGATGATGGTTTTCTTGGCGGTGGGATCCTGCGGATCTTGATAGAACTCGCCCTTACCCAGCACCGCCTTGAAAGGCTGGGTATCGAACTCGAAATGGTCGTCGGCCATCAGCACGTGATGGGCGAAGGCCTTAGGAATGTCGAAGCGAATTTTGTAGTGCTGCCCGACCGGCCAGTCGGCGGCCGGCGTGAAGCGCAGCGTCTTGTCGTCCACCCAGGTCCACTGGCCGTTCGTTTGCGGTTGCATGACGATACCATCGGTCACTGGCTTGCCCACCAGTTCGATGGGCGCGGCGGATGCCGAGAACTCGACTTCCAACGGATGGATCACTATCGGCTGCTTGGTGTAATCGGTGACGTCCGGTGCATCGACCTTCCAGGTGATGCGCACGGGTTCATGAGGACGCGGCCGATGCTTGTACCAGTGCCAACCGAACCATCCACCGCCCGCAAGCAGCGCAACGGCAGCAGCAATGCCCAACGAATGCAGGGGACGCCTTCGCACCCCATGCATCCATCTGGGTGCGGACCAGTTCACTTGACCGACCAGCGGGCTTAGCAGCCATCCCAGCGCGGCAAGCACGCCGCGCAGCAGCCGTACTGGAAGCAAAAGCAGAAACCGCAGCAAATCCATAATGCGTCCTGTGTTCAATCCGTTAGGTAACCTGGCCGTTTGCCGGCCAGGCGTTCTTCAATTCGCGGGGAAGCCTTATGCGGACGGCATAAAGCTGGGTAAGAACGAGATTCCCCATGCATAGGCTGCCGCATGGATGTGGCAGCTTGCAGTCACGATTCTGGCACGATCCGGTGCGGGCGTGGCAGGCGCGAGGCGCGGACGTGCACATGCCTCGAAGCAGCATGGTACGCCAGTAATTACATGGACTCGCCCCCGCGCTAAATAAGGCCTCATGGGCCAGCGGTGGAGAGTAAAACTATCCACCGTTCTGTAACGAGCGAGGGCGAGTCCATGAAA
>NZ_BSOB01000028.1:26346-34327 GCF_030160295.1 Dyella acidisoli | reverse complement strand
GGACTCGCCCTCGCTCGTTACAGAACGGTGGATAGTTTTACTCTCCACCGCTGGCCCATGAGGCCTTATTTAGCGCGGGGGCGAGTCCATGTAATTACGAGCTAACTATTTGTCCAAGCGAACGCGCTAACTACGCGTCCGCTTACTCAGGGGGGAGGCATCATGGATCGTCTCTTGGCTTTCGGTTATGCGCTAACAATTACGACTATTGGAGCGGCCATCGTCATCGCGAGGGGCGCACTGCCCCGCCTTGATGGGATCACAACCTTTCTCGTGTCCCAAGTCGTCTGCCTTGCATGCTTGCCGGCAGCTTTTTTGCTTTTTAGGGGCGCACAACGCTCAGGCGGCAAAGTGCGTAAATTTCTTGGTTATGCCGTTTCAGCCTTCAATGCATTGCTGGCTCTTGGCGCTGTTGCAGCTGTCACTCTTATTCTAGTTAGCAATGTCCGTTTCGCATGACGCCTAACAATTTATCCAAGCGGACGGCTTCGCAGCCGCTTAACTCAGGCGTTAGGCTCCTTCGTGTGCGCCAATAGGTGAAAACGCAATGTTTCCTATCCCAGACTGGACTCGTTTGCGCCCTTCAGGACTGCCGCCATCGGGTGGTTCCGGCGGTTCCAACAAAGGTGGTCTATCCGAGGGGTTGTTGGTACTTGGTTCCTTCCCAGTGGCAATCGCGGGCGCAATCGCCGGCGGTGTAGGAGCGCAAGGTTTGTTACCGTGGCTTGCAATTCCCGGTGGGATTATCGGCCTAATTATTGCGATAGCCATTCTTTGCCATACGATCCTCGGTGGCATCAGTCAGGCGGCCTTCTACGGGTTCGTTACGTTCACATTTACCGGTGGGCTCGAAAAAAATTCGGATCCAACTATGTCTTGGATACTCGCTTGCATCGTCGCCACATTGTTTCTATGGGCAACATACTCCCAATGGAAGAATCGGTAAGCAAATAAGTCCAATCGAAACAGGGTGCGAAACAGGGGGCAGAGTAGAATGGCAGAAGCGGACACCTACGGCGCCGCTTAACTCAAGCGTCTTCGAAATTGGAGAATCGCATGAAACCGTACTTGCTGCTACGAATCGCGGCCATCCTCATGTTGCTGTTTGCCGTGGGACACACCACCGGTGGACTTAGCTTCTGGTCTCCCGCAGGAGAAACGGACGTGCTCCGCGCAATGAGATCGTTTCACTTCGATGCCATGGGCGTCAGCCGAACCTATTTGGACTTCTATCTTGGTTTCGGTTACATCATTAGCGTCTACTTGCTGGTGCAGGCGGTTGCTTTCTGGCAATTGGCATCTATCGCGAAGTCTGATGCGCATCGCGTTCGCCCATTGATTGGCTCGTTCTTCCTGGCGTCCGTCGCGTCCGTAGTCCTGTCATGGAAGTTTGTCTTTGTGGTGCCTGTTATCGCGTCGGCTGCGGTAGCTGTTTGTCTTGGGCTTGCGTTCTATGCTGCGAGGAATCGCGAAGGCGCCTAACTGAACTATATTGGCGCGAGATGTTGGGTTAGGCTGCGCCAACCAAGTCTTGCGTGGTGAGAGGGGAGCCTATTCATAACTGGCGTTGCCGGCATATGGCGGTAGCGCTGGGGAGTGGCGAGCAGGCACCAGAAAGGTGTTTGCCCGGACGAGAAAGTACAGGGAGGATAATCTGATGCGCGTTCGATTTTTTATGTGGTCGGTGCTGATGTTCGCCATGCTCATTACCGGCTGCAGCCGGGAAAGCATGATGAAGGCGGTTACGTCACCGGAAGACGAGAAGGTTGCCAAGGACTATATTGGCTTGTTGCAAGCGCACGAATTCGACCAGATCGAAAATGACATCGATCCGGCCCTCAAGTCGAAAACGACGAACCTTCATCAGACTTTGCTCGCCATGGCGGCGCAGATGCCTGCAGAACAGCCTTTGTCTGTAAAGCTGGTAGGGTCCGACTTCCTTACCAGTAACACATTCCATAAGAGCAAGCTCACATACGAATACCAGTATCTGGATCGATGGGTGCTGGTGACTATAGCGGTTCAAAAGAAGGACGGTATTTCCACCATTATTGGTTTCAACCTCAATAAGGTGTCCAAATCCCTGGAGAACAGCAATAAGTTCGTTTTAAGCGGCAAGAGTTCGTTGCAATACTTAGTGTTGGCTCTTGCCGTGATTGCGCCTCTTTTTAGTTTTTATGCACTCGTCCTATGTATTCGCACCAAGATGCAGGGCAGGAGGTGGCTTTGGATCATCTCCATCCTGTTAGGTGTTGGCAATCTTTCTGTCAACTGGGCGACTGGTAAGCTTGGCTTTCAGCTGGTGGCCATTCAGTTGTTCAGTGCGGGGGCATTCGCTCCACCCTATGGGGCATGGGTGATTTCGGCGTCGCTGCCACTTGGTGCGATCTTGTTCTTATTGCGAAGAAAGGAGCTTGTTGCGCCAGCCGAAAAAGAGGTCGCTACGAGTCATTCTTGACAACGGAGCGTAGTGGATGCACTGCATAACTCTTACCTACACCAAACCCTTACTTCGCCAAGCTGTGCGTAGCTTCTGGTGGCGTGTGGTCGGGTTCAAATATTTCGTAGCACTAGCCTTGGTAGCAGCGAGTCTCCTTGGGCTCATACTCGATGGGGACACTTCATGGTTTGTAGGTGTATTGGCCAGCGTACTCGTGTTTGGCATTACTTTTGTGGTCGCGCTTTACGTTATCCACTATGGCAACTCACTTCGTAAGCTCCAAGCCATGGGTAGCCATCAAGCCAAACTTGAGGCTTCAGAAGCTTCGCTGTCGCTGTCGTCCGGTGCGAGTGTTGCAACGCTTCCTTGGTCTGCTGTTACTGAGGTATGGCGGTTCAAATCTTGCTGGCTGCTTCTGTTTTCAAAATCTCAATTTGTGACTTTGCCGCTGGCGGATATCCCCACAGAGGCTCGGGCGTTCATCATCGCCCGAGTCCAGACCTCGGGAGGCAAAGTTGAATAACAATTCATTTGAGCCGAAGTCATTTCGCTGCGCGGCGTAGTTCAGGGGTCAGGGCGCATGCAAACTCCTCGTACCGTCGGCTATTCAGGCACTCCGCTCGCCAAGAAGCTTGGCTTGCGAGAGTCGAGTCACGTTCTGTTTGTTGGTGCACCGGAAAACTTCGTAAGCCTTCTCGAGCCGCTTCCTGCTGGTGTTGTGTTCGAAAACTCCGCGAGTTCGAGCGTTGACATTACTCATATATTCGTCACTCGCAAAGAAGACCTTGCCAAGCACCTGAAAGCCTTCCGAAGGTCACTTAAACCAGATGCTTTGCTGTGGGTGTCCTGGCCAAAGAAGGCTTCTCAGGTAGCGACGACGGTGACCGAAGACACCATTCGGGAGTTAGCGCTTCCATTGGGCTTTGTGGATGTGAAGGTTTGTGCTGTCAACGAAGTGTGGTCTGGTCTCAAGCTTGTTGTTCGTAAGGGGCTTCGCTGACGATTGAAGTTCAATCCTATACGCCAAGATCAAAATGGATTGACCAGCTCCGCTGTTGAAAAGCACTTCCGCTTTCGCGGGAATGACGGTGAGGAAGTATGCGGCCTTATGGTGGGGTGCATTTACTGGTTTTGTTGTTTGTAAATCACTCCGCCTTTCATCACAAACGGCACATGCTCCACCGCGCTGATGTCCTGAGTTGGATCTCCTTGCACCGCAATCACATCCGCATCCAATCCAGCCTTTAGCTGTCCGAACTTATCCTGCTGCCGCAAAATCTTCGCATCCACCGCCGTTGCTGCGAGCAAGGCGCGGGCGGGTGACATGCCGTTTCGCACCATCCATTCCAGCTCCTTGTAGTTGGTGCCGTGGGTGAAAACGCCGACGTCGCTGCCGCAGCCGATCATGACGCCGGCTTGCATGGCGAATTTGAAGGCGTTGGCGGCCTGCTGCATGTCGGCGGTGGGTGGTTGGCCGGGTTTCCAGCCGTGGAAGTATTCGGCGTAGGCGGCTTCGGCTTCCAGGGTGGGCAGGTAGGCGACGTTGTGTTGTTTCATCAGTTCGAATACTTCGCGCGTGCCACCGTAGCCGTGTTCGATGGTGTCGACGCCGGCGAGTACGGCGCGGCGCATGCCTTCGGCGGTGGTGGAGTGCATGGAGACGGGCAGGCCTAGTGAGTGGGCGGTGTCGACGCCGGCTTTCAGTTCTTCTTCGCTGAAGGTGGGCATGGCGCCTTTGGCTTTGCCGCAGTGGTAGTCGGCGTAGATCTTGATCCAGTCGGCACCGTGGCCAGCCTGGTCGCGCACGGCGTCGATCATTTGTGGAACGCCTGCGACAGGGATGCCGCCTTGCGGAAGATTGAGGTCGGTGCGATAGCCTTCGGGGCCGGGGCCGTAGCAATGTGCGGCGATGGTTGCGCGCGTGGCTACAAACAAGTGCGGGCCCGGAATCAGTCCTTCATTGATGGCGCGTTGCACATCGACGTCGGCGTAGCCGGCGCCTTCCGTGCCGAGATCGCGCAATACGGTAAAGCCGGCCATCAAGGTGTCGTGTACGTGCTTGACTGCTTCCACGGTGCGATACGACTGCGTTTCCTTCAGCACCTGATCGTCCCACAGCGTTTCGTTGTAAGGATGCAGGAAGATGTGCGAGTGCGCATCGATCAGGCCGGGTAGCAAGGTAGTGCCGGGCAGGTCGATGGTTTGTGTGTCGGGCGGTGCATGGACTTCGGAGGCGGGACCTGCAGCTGTGATCTTGTCGCCTTCTACCAACACCACCCAGCCAGTGTGTGCTTGTTCGCTGCGTGCGTCGAATACGCGATCGGCCTTGAGCAGCCAGGGGTGATCGGCGGGTTTTTCAGTCGATGCGTTGTCGGCGGCGATTGCGGATGTGCCGATGGCGCAGGCCATCAACATGCTGGCGCACAACGCTGCCAGGCGCTGGAACCGATGCTTCGACATGTCTGCTCCCCGGTGTCGTTGGTTGGGCCGGGCATTTATAGCAAGAACATGGTGGTGTCGATAAGCATGCGGGGCTGAGACGACGATGTAGGTTGGGTTAGCGCAGCGTAACCCAACATATTCGGTGTGGCATTGTTGGGTTACGCTGCGCTAACCCAACCTACGAGTTGCGCGTGCTGGGGTAATACTGCGGCGCCTCACGACGATCCGTCATTCCATAGTCGCGTACGATGCGGATGGCATAGATGCTGGCGTCGGCATCATTGCGGCGAATGGCTTCTTTCGCGAAGTCATCAGCTTCTTGTTCGCTACGCCAGCTCATCACAATCGCTATGCGATTCGGCGTGCTGATGTGATCGAACACATCACCACCAACAATACGCGCGCGTGCAATCTCTGCGACCTGCCAAAGTGAGGACGAAGGTGAAAGTGTGCCGTCGATGATCGTCAGCGCGATCGCTTCTCCCATTTCGGTGTGATCCTGTCGAACCCAGCCGACAGAGCGATCCGCGTGCCGGCCAGCTACGCGTGTGGCCTCGCCGACGCGGATGCGGTAATCGTCGAGCACACCTTGCCGCCCGCGTACCTGTGCACCGTGATGCTGCTCCTGCGTTCGCCAATGCACTAGGGCTTTTTCGTTATCCCACAATGACAGGGAAAGCAGATAGCCGTTGCGGGAGCGGCTGCGGAAGCGCTCGTTTTCCACGAAGCCGGGTATCTTTTCCAGTTCCGGGCGAAGGCTTCCGGCAATCTGAAGATACTCATCCGCGTGTGCGGCGTTGGGCTTTACTTCGAAAACGACGGCGAACAACGAGTGAGTGGACATGATGGTTACGGCTGTCCTGGTGCAAGGTTTTTCGTGGCATGGATAAATGCATTCACGCTTTCGTACAGCGAATGGCGGTTGTGTTCCAGGTGCACGACGTGGGTGCCATCGTCGATGCGCAGGCGCCACCGTAGCGGGCTGCCTGTGAACTTCTCAAGAAAGCGCTCTGCGCCGACATCGTTAACGACGTCATCGTAGTTTCCGTATACGACGAAAACAGGAGCGGTTACATCGCTGGCGCTGTATGGATAGTGTCCCGCCTCAACGGTGTCGATATCTGCGAGCGGGCCGTATGGAATACGCAATGCATCGGGCGCATCACCCGCAACATGATGCACGGATGCGGCGAAATCGCGCGCCCAGGTTTTGTCCATAGCAGGTTCCAGCAGATATTTGCCCGGTGGAAGAATTTGCTTGAAGCGCAACTGTTCGAGACGCTCTTGCGTGGTAATGCTCCACCAAGCTGGTTGAGCTTGATGGCTTGGTGTGGATGCTTTCACGGGAACAATCGGGCCGAACAAAGTCAGGGAAGACAGCGCATGCGGTTCTGCTGCTGCAAACGCGGCGGCGGGTATGGTTCCCCATGAATGCGCAACGATGTGAACGTCTTTCATCCCCATTTGTTTGTGCATGTAATCGACGGCCATGGCAATTTGCTTGGCAGCTTCTTTCGCATCAGTAACGGGTGCGCCGTTGCCGGCTGGGCCGGACATCGCAGGTGGCCGGCTCGAATCGCCAAAGCCGAGGAAATCGAGCCCGCAAGCGACGTAGCCCTTCCGGGCCGTGTATTCGATCCATGAATCGCCCGGCGCGAATTCGAAGCCGGAAGCAAGCATGGTAGGAAAGCTCGCGCCATGAATGAACAACACGCTCTTATGGGAAGCCACAACTGGACGCGCGCAGTGCAGGGCTAGCTGTTGCGTTGGTGTACCTGGAACAGGAATGTAGCTCGTGTCGAGGGCGACGCGCTGTAAGCCTGTGGAGGCGGCCAGTACCCACAACAGCGAGGGGAGCATGCTCAGTCCTGATGGGAAGGAATGACTCAAGCTAACCCATTGGACGTAGGTGATCTTTCGCTCTTGAGCGAAACATCAGGATGGCGGGCGTGTTCGTCGTGAACTTCACGCAATGGGGCAAGCTCACACAACCCCACCCCAGCCTCTCTTTCACGCAGGGGACGGGCATCTCGCATATGTGCGGATGATCGATGCAATCCAGCGCTACGGCATGTACGATCGGCCGGTCGCTCGCGTTCCGGGTAAGGTGATCACATGAACGGAATTGCATCGTGGCTTATGTGGGGGTTTGTCGTTGTTTGTCCGCCTGGCATTTCTTTCGCCCAGCAGGCGCTGTCGCCGGTGCGAGTGACGGCATGGTGAGGATCCGACGTATGCGCGCCGACCATTGACGAGGTAGAGCATGACTCCTTCACAGATCGATTCGGGCATCGTTCGCTTTACCAGCCCATTCGCGTTCGACGATACGGTGCAGCGTCTGCTTGCCGCTTTCAAGGAGAGAGGCATCAAGGTGTTTGCCACCATCGATCAGCAGGCCGAAGCCATCGCGGTGAGCCTGTCGATGCCACCCACCACACTTATCCTGTTTGGCAATCCCGCAGCGGGCACGCCGCTGATGCTCGACAATCCGGCATCCGGGCTTGATCTTCCGTTGAAGGCCTTGGTGGTCGAAGCCGAGCCGGATAAGGTGGAAGTGTTCATTAATGCCGCCAAGTACGTGATCGAGAGGCATGACTTGCCGCATGGACTTGAGGCGAATCTGTTACCAGCAGAAAAACTCATTGCGCATGTGTTGGAAGCGCCGGGGAAAACATAAGGCTTGCAGTTTGATGTTTACGAGCTACACCGATGACATTCGATCAGGCGATGGCCTTTATCCGCGAACACGGCATTGTGCTTTCCGCTGCACGCGGACCGGTGCCGCGCATGGCAGAAGTGATCGCTGGCGAACCGATCAAGGGGAGTTGGTGGGCACATCCCAAGAGCCACCAGATCTTCGCCATTTTCCAGAAGCTTGCGGATTCGCCGGACATTCTGGTTTGCCGCATGATCGGCGGAAAAGTCACGTTTGTGCATCGCCGTTTATGGCCTGCGCTGGTTCGGCTCGCTGATCGCTTTGAGCCGACGCAGATTGCGCAAGTGCATCAGGAGCACACGGCGAAGGGGCATCATGAAGCACATGAGGTGCCTTATCCGGAGTGGGTGCCGGCGGAGGTTTTTGATGAAGCGGGGAAGCTC
>NZ_BSOB01000028.1:0-26171 GCF_030160295.1 Dyella acidisoli | reverse complement strand
GCGTAACCCAACAAATTCGAAGCAGCATCGTTGGGTTACGCTGCGCTAACCCAACCTACGCAAGCGGAAGAAAGATATACACCACTGCCTCGTGCTCTGGTACATCCGGATAAAACGTCACACGTTGCACGAACAGCGGAAAATCCCGCAACTCCTCGCCACTATCAGGTAGCCACTGCGCATACAGATAGGCGATGGATGCATGCAAATGGTCATCAGAGCCGACATGCCTGAGCACGGCGCAGCGGCCTGCCGGAATCGTCTTGTCCACGATCCTGGATGCTTCATCCCGCATATCGCGATCGACGGCAACGCACAGGTCGATACGATAATCGGCCGGAGCAACCTGATACGGATCGTCGTAGAAGATATTGAACGTGGCATGCCGGCTGGGATGAAGATGATGCTGTTTGCGCCAGGCGATGAAGGCGCGGATCGAATCGCCGATGCGGTTGGGATCGCCGCGATGTTCCAACGTGGCGACGCGAGTTTCCGGAAAATGTTCGATACGAATGTCGCGGGACGGTGTTTCGGTTTGCATGTAGTGAATCCTTAGCGCGGTGAGCGGTTCGTAGGTGTCGTGCCAAGGTTTCCACTGCGGCTGTTTCCGGAACTCGCTGGGTGTTTGTCCCGCGCTTTTCTTGAATGCGCGGGAAAACGACTCGGCATTGTCGTAGCCGCTGTCCAGGGCGATCTCAGTGACCGGTTGATCATCCCGGAAGGCGAGCTGATAGGACGCGCGTTTCAAGCGGCATAGCTGCACGTACTTGTAAACGCCCATCCCGAACAGGTCGGAAAACTGCCGCAGGAAGTGATGCTTGGAGAACGCCGCCATGTCGCTCAGCTGCGCAACCGTCAGGTCCTCGGACAAGTGTGCGTCGATGTAGGCGAGCACTTTCTGAAAGCGAGCGAGGTAGGCATCCGTGGCGCGTGCGTTCAATGCTTGTCTCCTTGGCGACCGAAAGGCTACCTGTCCCCAACACAAAGCGCCTGACTGAAATTGCTCAATACAAGCTCAACCACCGCCGCGTGCATAAAGCCCGGTCATCCGGCCTTCTGCGAGGATGTGCCCCTGAATTGCAGCGTTCACTTGATCGGTGCTGGCGCCGACCGGTAGCGAAGGCATCGCGTCCAGCGCATAGATTCGGAACACATAGTGATGAGCTTGGCCTTCCGGCGGGCAGGGCCCGCCGTAACCCGTTCGGCCGAAACTGTTGATGCCTTCAACAGCATGCTCAAGCCGTTTGGAAGGCGTCGATGCACCCTCGGGAAGTTCGCGTGTATCGGCGGGGATACCGTACGCCAACCAATGCGTGAATGCAGTCGGCGCGTCGGGATCATCCATCACCAAGGCGAAGCTTTTGGTGCCGGCAGGAGGCGAGGGAAACTGGATCTCCGGTGACAGATTCGCGCCGTCGCAGGTGAACGTCGACGGTATCTTGCCGCCATCGGCGAAACTGGAACTGCTTACCTGCAACACAGGGTGCGGCGGCGACGCGCAAACGACACTTGCATGCAGCAACAGCATGGCCGGAAACCACGGTGCGCGTTTGAAAGATGGTGCCTGCATCAGTGGTCTGTGTCGGCGAGGCTCACGGTGACGAACGTGCGATGGAAGAAGCGAGCGCGCAGGGTGTTGTCGTCCAGCGAAACCGCAGTAGCCGGCATCGGCTGCACTGATTGGTAAGGTACCTTGCTGGCGAAGCGCAGGAAGGGATCGACGTATTGCACACTCCATGCGCCATTGGGCGTATTGATCGGTTCACTGGGAAGATCGCCGAGCCGTTGCACCCAGAAGGAAACGTGGCCGTCCTCGGGCAGCACGAATTGATGGCTGGAGCTTGCCTGGCCGGCATAGTAGGCGGTGAGTGGTAGCGTCTGCACCAGGCGCGGATGCGCGCAGTCGCTGTCGCACATGGCCATCTGCAGCACTAGTACGGGCTGTGCGTTGACGGCGTTCACCTTGATGACGTCACCTTTCTTTAATGCGCCCGTGCTTTGGAAAACGAGGGGCTTGCCGTTGCCGTCTTGTTGCAACACGGAGAAAGCGGCGTTTTCCGCAGCCTGTGCGCCGAACGCGACGAGCAGGCCAAATAGCGCGGTGGCGAGGGTGCGTGAAGCGGACATGACGATCACCTCGACGAGAGTGATTGCGATACGGTGCTAAGCGCCGGATGCAACCGTTATTTTGCGCCGATTTTTTCAGGCTGTCAGCGGCTTGCGTAGGCTGGGGTGAAAACCCCAACATTGAAATCTACGCGTGCGGTGATGTTGGGGTTTCCATCCCAACAGTCATGCAACACTGGGCACTTGCCATGGTGAAAGTCATCCCAGAAGGCCGTCATTCCCGCGAAAGCGGGAATCCATTTGCTCTGATGCATCTCTGAAATTGGATTCCCGCTTTCGCGGGAATGACGGCCGTGAGGGAAGGCGTACCTTCTTGGCAACCTACACAAGCTGGATGAATGAAGGCGGGCAGTCATGAAAATTCTCGTAGTCGGTGCAGGTGCAACAGGCGGTTACTTTGGTGGCCGGTTGCTTGAAAACGATCAGGATGTCACGTTCCTGGTGCGCAAAGCACGCGCGGAAACGCTGGCACGCAGCGGCCTGGTGATCCGCAGCCCAGCGGGTGACGTAACGCTGTCGTCACCACCCACGGTGCAGGCGCATGCGTTGAAAGATACTTACGACCTGATCATCGTGAGCTGCAAGGCCTATCACCTGCCGCAAGTGATCGATGACATAGCGCCTGCAGTCGGTGCGGAAACGATCATCTTGCCTTTGCTCAACGGCATGCGGCATCTGGATCTGCTCGATGCGCGCTTTGGTGCAAGGCACGTGCTCGGCGGCCAATGCATCATTGCGGCGACGCTGAATGCGGAAGGTGTGGTGCATCATCTCAATCAATCGCACAGCCTTACCTTTGGCGAGCGCGACGGCAGCCGTTCACCGCGAGTGGAACGCATTGCGCAGGCCATGTCGGGTGCGCGCTTCGAACCGCGCCTGAGCACCACCATCCTGCAGGACATGTGGGACAAGTGGGTATTCCTCGCTTCGCTGGCCGGCATTACGTGCCTGATGCGTGCTCCGGTCGGCGACATCGTCGCGTCACCAGGTGGCGAACGGGCCATGCTCGATCTGCTCAAGGATTGCCGCCGCGTCGCCGAAGCCCATGCCCACGCACCCAGCGACGCCGTGCTGGAGCGCGCCCGCTCCGTGCTGACCGAGCCGAGGTCGGCGCTGAGCGCCTCGATGCTGCGCGACCTCGAACGGGGTGGGGCGGTGGAGGCCGATCACGTGATCGGCGATCTGCTGGCGCGCGGCGAAGCGGCGGGGCTGGAGCTGCCGATGCTGCGGTTGGCGTATACGCATTTGAAGGCGTATGAGGCGCGGCGGGGACGGTAGCGTGATGTTGCGCCCTCCCCTACGTGTAGTAGGGGAGGGTTTGGGTGGGGTGAAGCAACCTCGCGTTGAATTCAAGCAACGCCGCAAGCACGTCCAACCCCACCCCAACCATCCCCTGTAAGCAGGAGAGGGAGCGCGTTTGAGTCAGAGAGTGGGATTTGCGCAACTCCCATTTCACCCCTTACATCCCACCATTCATCCCTCACCCATCACGACACATCCCATCACCATGGCGGCCACGCTTCGCCCCGCCCACAGTCGCTTCATTTCCAGTCACGAGAGGGAGTGCACATGAACCGGCGCGAGCTATTGAAGGCAGCCTTGGCGATTCCGTTTCTGCCAGGCGTGATGACGGGGGGCCTTGGAACGGCCTGGGCGGCGGGTAGCGCCACCCTGTTTCGTTCACGTGTCCGGCCAAGCGAGCCGGGCTGGCCATCGGCGACGACGTGGGATGAGTTGAACCACGCCGTGGGCGGGCGCCTGCTGAAGCTGCAATCGCCCTTTACGGCTTCAAAGGCCGCATGTGACGAAGCCCTCAAGCACATCCGCAACCCGTTCTACATCGGTGACCAGCCGGCGCTGACTCAGACCAGCGGATGGGCCGATGCCTGGGCCTCGCGTCCCAGCGCCTATGCCGTGGCGGCGGAAAGCACGGCCGACGTGGTCGCCGCAGTGCGTTTTGCGCGCAAGCATCGGTTGCGCCTGGTGGTGAAGGGCGGCGGGCACAGTTACCAAGGCACCTCCAATGCGCCGGATTCGCTATTGATCTGGTCCCGCCATATGAACGCGGTGACTCTGCACGATGACTTTGTCGCGCAAGGCTGCACGGGCGCAGCCCCGCAACCTGCCGTGAGCGTGCAAGCCGGAGCCATGTGGATCGATGCGTACGACGCCGTGACCACCCACGGCGGTCGCTATGTGCAAGGCGGCGGTTGCTGCACGGTGGGGGTAGCGGGGCTTATCCAGAGCGGCGGCTTCGGCAGTTTTTCCAAAGCATTCGGCACCGCTGCCTCTGG
This sequence comes from Dyella acidisoli, assembly GCF_030160295.1. GTDB lineage: Bacteria > Pseudomonadota > Gammaproteobacteria > Xanthomonadales > Rhodanobacteraceae > Dyella_B > Dyella_B acidisoli. Next base: position 21,750 of record NZ_BSOB01000028.1, on the reverse strand, counting down.
ATTGATCGAAGCGGAGATCGTCACCGCCGATGGCGTGGCGCGGATTGCCAATGCATGCACCAACCCGGAACTGTTCTGGGGCATCAAAGGCGGTGGTGGCGGCAGCCTCGGCGTAGTGACGCGTCTGACGCTGCGCACACATACCTTGCCGGAATGGTTCGGTGCGGTGTTTGGCGAAATCAAAGCGGCGTCGGATACGGCGTATCGCGCCTTGATCGCCAAGGCCATCAGCTTCTATCAGAGCGATCTGTTCAATCCGCACTGGGGCGAACAGATGCGGTTTCGCGGCGACAACGTATTGCATTTGTCGATGGTGTTCCAAGGTTTGAGCCAACAACAGGCTCAGGCGATATGGCAGCCATTCCTGGATTGGGTGAAGGCGAGCAGCGACTACAGCTTCGTAAAGCCGGCGCAAGTGGTTGCGATGCCCGCACAACATTTTTGGGATGCGGAGTTTTTCCGCCAACACTTGCCCGGCGCGATGATTCCTGACGATCGCGACGGTGCACCGCGCAACCACGTGCTGTGGGCGGGCGATCAGGGCGAGGTGGCTTGGTTTATCCATAGTTTCAAATCGGCGTGGCTGCCGGCTTCGTTGCTGCACGAGGATCAGCAGGCGCAATTGGTCGACGCGATCTTCGCGTGCACGCGCCAATGGGACGTCGAGTTCCATTTCAACAAGGGGTTGGCTGGCGCGCCATCCGAAGCGATCACCGCCGCACGCGATACCGCCACGAATCCGCAAGTGCTCGATGCGTTTGCGCTGGCGATCATTGCGGGGAATGGTCCGCCTGCGTATCCGGACATGCCCGGCAGCTCACCGGATCTGGCAAATGCCCATAAGGAAGCTGCATCGGTAGGAAAAGCGATGGATGCATTGTTGAAGGTGGCGCCGAACGCCGGTGCCTATGTATCGGAGAGCGATTATTTTCAGCGCGATTGGCAGCATGCGTTCTGGGGAACGAATTATTCGCGGCTTGCGGCGGTGAAGCGCCAATACGATCCAGAGGGGTTATTCTTTGTGCATCACGGTGTGGGTAGTGATGGGTGGAGCGCGGATGGGTTTACGCGGGTGTCGTAGCAAGCGATAACTTGCGGGGATTTTCCAAGTGAATCCCTCTTCCTGTGGGACCTGATTAGCGTCTCGCCTCAGCTGGGGATGTCGTGTTGTTGTGGCATTGCCTGCGGCGCTTCCGGTCGCGAAGCGACCGGGTCACTTTTCTTTGCTGGCCCAAAGAAAAGTAACCCAAAGAAATGGCCTGAAGAGCTCATGGCGAGTGTAAGTTACAAGCTTGAACGATGACGCCCTGGTTTGATGGTTGGCGGGCCAAGCTTCCACAGCACCGCTATACCGCGAGGCGTCGACGCCCTGAGGGCTTAAGGCAGATAGATCTCGGCAAAGCTCAGCCTGTGGGCAGGCGCGCTTTAAGTCCTCAGCGCTTGGACGCCTCGCGGTATAGCGGGGGCGTTGAACCATGGGCAAGCAACCACCTATCTAGCCATACACGTTCAGGCTTTTCCCTTCCCCATGCTGTGAGCCTGTTAGGCCATTTCTTTGGGTTACTTTTCTTTGGGCCAGCAAAGAAAAGTGACTCGGGCCCTTTAGGGGCCGAAAGCGCCGCAGGCAATACCCCAACACCACGACATGCCAAGCTGAGGCGAGACACTAATCAGGTCCCGAAGAGAGGGACAGCAGCGCCTCTCGCCTCCATAACGTCTTCACGTCAGACACGCTGTCAACAAGCCTTCATTTCCCCTGATTACCGTGGTCGGGTTGTGCGCAGTTGCTCCGCCTCATCCCACCCTCCGGAGACCACGATGATCACGACTTCCCCTCTGCATTTTCGCCGCCGATATATCGCTGCCGCACTGACCGTTGCTTCACTCGCGGTCGGCGTTGCCGCTTATGCCAACGATGGCTGGCACCATCATGAGTTTCGTTTCTGGCCTGGCAATCTCGTGGTCAGCCGCAGCGTGTATGACAACAAGGCCAGCAACGTGCAGGTGGGCGAAGTGCTGCCGCCAAATTGTCCACCTGCCAGCGGCGCGTGTGGCGCGGCCAGTGGAGCACCGTACGACGGCACTTATCCGTACGTGTGGAACAACGATACCTATGACGGCAGCTTCGGCATCACCTCGCGCATCTATCTGGATCAGATCGCGCCGAACGGCTGGTTGATCGATACGCTGGAAGTGCCCAACAGCCTGCAGCCTGCTGGGCGCGAAGGCGAAATGGTGACGAGCTTCAGCTCCAAATCCGAGTTGGGTCTGCATCTGTCAATGGATGGCCGTTATCTCAGCTTCATGGGCTACATGGCGCCGATCAACGCGATCGATGCATCCAATTCCAACACGCCGCTGGCGGTGGATGGCACCAATCCCGACGGGCAATCGTTCTATCGCACGGTAGCGCTGGTGGATCGCAAAGGACATTTCCGTTTTACCGAGACCAATGCGTACAGCGGCAACAACGGTCGTGCGGCGATCTACAACAACGTCGGCGGTGCGAACGTGTTCTATACGGTGGGCAACGCCGGCAACGGTGCAAACCCGCAACCCGATGGCGTGATCCTTGGCGCCGGCGCGCAATACATCGTGCCGTCGACGTTGCCTGAAGCGTGGCAGACGCCGGTCACGCCTGCGCCGCTGGCAAGCTTTTCCGTCACGGAGCTTGGTGCGAAGGCCGACAAGATTGGCAAGGACGACAACTTCCGCGGCATCACGGTATTCAACAACGTCCTGTACGTCACCAAGGGCAGCGGCGGCAATGGGGTGAATACGGTTTATTTCGTGGATACCACCGGCAAGGCGTGTCCAAACGGGGTAGGTGTTCCGGTAGCGGGTGCGCCGTTGCCTACCTCCGCACTTGCGTATGACGCGTCCACGCTGCAGACCAAGGGCCTGCCGAACAATATGTGCGTGCTGGCCGGCTTTCCTGCCACGCCGAACAAGACGGCCAAGACCCTGTCGTACCCCTTTGCCTTGTGGTTCGCGGATGCGAACACGCTATACGTGGCTGACGAAGGCGATGGCTATGCAGGCGGCACGGATCTCTATACCCATGCCGCGGCGCAAACCACGGCCGGTTTGCAGAAGTGGGTGTTCAACGCCGCCACGCAGTCCTGGGTTTTGGCCTATACGCTGCAGGCGGGCTTGAATCTTGGCCAGCCGTATACGGTCAGCGGTTATCCCACCGGCACCAATGCCGCGACCAACTTGCCGTGGTCGCCGGCGACCGACGGCTTGCGTCAGCTCACCGGCCGCGTCGATGAGGACGGCAGGGCGACCATCTGGGCGGTCACTTCCACCATCAGCGGCAATGGCGATACCGGCGCTGATCCGGACAAGCTGGTCGCTGTTCGCGACGAACTGGCGAACACCACGGCCGCGAATGCCGCGGACGAGCATTTCGTCACCTTGCGTTCGGCCAAGTTCGGCGAAGTGTTGCGGGGCGTGTCGTTTACGCCGGGTACGGAAGTGCGCGATCGGCACTGAGGTATATCGCGGGCATGCCATGCGCGGCATGCCCGCCCTTTTCGGCCGTTTTTACCGGCGCAATGGGTGAGCGCGCATGAAACGGCACGCATGTTTTAACCATCCCGCAACCCTTCAAGTGCATGCGCCATTCTGCTGACCGGCCACGCATCTGCATCACCCGAAAGATCTTCGCGGCCGTGAAAATCAGGTAGTCGCAACCCGTGCGCAGGGCGCCCACTATGGTGTCGCCGGAACCGTTCCAGGCTCCGGCATCGGCCCGTTCTGGACCGAGATGATCCTAACCAAAGTGGAGACTCACACATGTACGCACACTTCGAACGCACAGGCCCGCTGACCCACCTGTCCAGCTATCCAAACTGGGCACAAGATATGGTTAACGCTTGCGAGCCAACCAAACACGCCGTAATCCAACACGAACTATGGACGCTGATGCGCGAAAACCGCCTGGATGCGGTTGGCACACGCGATTTCATGGTTGGGGTATGGCCCGTGATCGAGCGGTTCCCGGGCTATATGGCGCTCAACCTGCTGAAGACTCAGTACGGACGCAGCCCCGGCGAAAACATGGCCCGCCGGTGGCTGGTGCGCAACATCCGGGTGGAGCAGAATCACGCCGAATACTGGCTCAACTGGGCCGAGGGGGCAGGGGTGCCGCAAGCCGAGGTACTGAATGGCAGCACGCCGTACGGTACGGATGCGCTGTCCAATTGGTGCGAAGAGGTAAGCCGCAGTGGTCCGTTGGCGGCAGGTATGATCGCTACCAACTATGCGGTGGAAGGGGCAACGGGGGAATGGTCGCAATGGGTCTACGAAAGCGAGGCCTATCGAGAGAACTTCCCCAAAGCCACCCGGGCAGGCACTCTGCGTTGGCTTCAACTTCACGCGGCGTATGATGATACTCATCCATGGGAGGCGTTGGAGATCGTTTGCACCCTGGTGGGCAACGCTCCACGTGCGGATGAGGTGGCTTATTTGCAGGAATGTGTAAAACGTAGTTACGTAAGTATGAGGATCACCCTGGATCGGTGTCTGGATGTGCGTCGTGACCCGTGGCTGGCTAATGAGGCAGCTGCTTAAGTAAACGCGTCAGCGGGGCGATACACGTCAAGTCAGCAGTTTCTGGACTGTGGATGACAGGCTCTAAGATAGGGACGCGATGCGTACCACCCGCAATGCTCAGCAACGGCCGCTGTCACGACGTCTTATGCCTTTGGCATACGGCTTGGCGGCGGTCGTTGGTTTAGTTTTGTGCCTGACCTGGGGCGCTCTCCAAGTTCAGGTAACGCTGGCGGGTTTCTTGAATGGCGAAAGCCTGTGGTCGAAAGCCCAGAAGCAGTCGGTCATCGAACTGACCGCCTATGCCCGCACTGGCGACCCGACCCGGCTGGCAAGCTTTCGCCGCAACTACGAAGTGGTGCGCATTGATCGCGCGGCGCGCGATGCCATCGCCACCGGTCATTACGACCGACATGTGGTGTATGAGGATTTCCGGCGCGGCGGCGTTATACCCGCGGCCATCCCCGGCATGGTCTTCATTCTCGACGACTTCGCCCAGCTGCCTTATGTGGGACCCGCGCTGAAGGATTGGCGCTCGGTCGACGGCGCCATCGAAGAGCTGAACACCATCGCGGATGAATTGGAGCGGGCGTATGCGCAAGGCACGCCTCCCGCTGAAGAAGTTGCGGGACAGCGCGCGCGCATCGATGCACTCAATGCGTTCATCGAGCCGCGCAGCGACGATTTCTCGCTGCAGATCGCCCTGGGTGCGGCATGGCTGGGGCGGGTGCTGTTCGCCAGCGTGCTGCTTACCGCGATGGCCGCCTCCATGCTGTGGGTGCGGATGGCCAAGCGCATCCTGGCCGGCATCCGCGGTACCGAAGAACGCTATCGCCTGCTGTTCGACAGCGCGGCCGATGGGATCGTGATGGTCGACGAAGTGCATGGCCGCATCCTCGGCGCGAACCGGACTGCCGGTGCATGGACCGGCCGTAATCCACATGATCTGATCGGCCTTCATTTCATCGATCTGTTCGTGGAGGGCAGCACGCGCTCGGCGGGCTCCTCTACCATTGGTTTGCTGCGTGCGGTGGATGGCCTGATCCGCACCGTCGAGACGCATAGCAGCCTCACTACCTGGGGTACGCAGCCAGTGCGCCAGGCGATCATGCGCGACATTTCTGATCGCATCACCATGGAGCAGGAACGCCGCATCGCTTCGGAAGCGTTGGCCAGCGTGGCCGAAGGCGTGATCATTGCCGACGCCGACCGGCGCGTGACCACAGTGAATGCTGCGCACACGCGCATCACTGGCTACACGCTGCCGTACCTGCAACACCATCGTTTCGACGAACTGCGTCGCATGCCTGATGGTGCACCGCTGCCGGCATCGATTTGGGACATGGTGGCCGAAGGCGGTAACTGGATTGGCGAAGTGCAGAGTTGGCGCTCGGACGGTTCTTCCTATCCGGAACTGCTCAGCATCAGTGCCATCCGCAACGGCGAAGGCCGCGTGCAGCACTACGTGGCGGTGATCACCGACATCACACGCAGCAAGGCCGATCGCCAGCGCCTGGAATACATGGTGGCGCACGATCCGCTGACCGGCCTGGCCAACCGCAGCGAATTCCAGCGGCATTGCACACAAGCCATCGAAGCGGCGGCGCGCGTGAACGGCGCCGCAGCCGTGTTGTTCGTGGACCTTGACGCCTTCAAGGCAGTGAACGACAGCTACAGCCATGCCATCGGCGATCGCCTGCTGGTGAAAGTGGCGCAGCGTATTCGCCGCGAGTTGGGCGAAAACGATGTGGCCAGCCGCATTGGTGGCGACGAATTCACCGTGATGCTCGGTGGCCTGCGTACCCGCGAGCAGGCCGCGCAGTTTGCCAGCCGTCTGCTGCAAAGCTTGTCCGAGCCGATGCTGATCGGTGATTACGAAATCGTGATGAGCGCGAGTATCGGCGTCGCGGGTTATCCATTGGATGGCAGCGATCCGGTCACGCTGATCGCCAACGCGGACGCAGCGATGTACGCCGCCAAGACGCAGGAACGCAACACCTTCCGCTTCTACACCCCGCTGATGCACGCCGATGCGCGCATGCGCCTGATGCTGGGCGCGGATTTGCGTCAGGCGCTGATTCGCGATGAATTCCACCTGGTCTACCAACCCAGCGTGGAGTTGCGAACAGGCCGCATCATTGCGGTGGAGGCATTGGTCCGCTGGCGTCATCCCGAACGCGGCGAGCTGATGCCCGACGAATTCATCCCGCTGGCGGAAAGCCTGGGCCTGATCCGCCGGTTGGACGCCTGGATCATGCGCGCCGTCTGCAATCAGATTCGCCTGTGGGATGAAGCCAAATTGCCACCGATCCGCGTGGCGGTGAATGCATCCGCGGCCACGTTCGGGCATCCTGGCTTCATGGACACCGTGAAACAGGCGCTGCAAGCCAGCCAGATCTCGCCCAAGCGCCTGATGTTCGAAATCACGGAAAGCGCGATCCTTCGCCTGGGCGAAGCCACTGAGCAAACCATGCATAGCTTGCATGCGCTTGGCATCGGCATCGCCATCGACGATTTCGGTACCGGCTATTCCTCACTGGCGTACCTGAAACTGTCAGGCATCGATTATCTGAAGATCGATCGTTCCTTCATCACCGATCTGCCCGATAGCGGGAACGACGTGGCGATCGTCGAAGCCATGCTCGCCATCGCCAAGGCCTTGGGCATGTGCACGATCGCCGAAGGCATCGAAACCGCCGCGCAGCATGATTTCCTGTTGCGCGCCGGGTGTGTGGAAGGGCAGGGGTATTACTACTCCCGCGGTCTGGCGCCGCAGGAAATTGAGCGGATGTTGTCGCCGAATCCGAGGCATGAGCCGTCGCGGTTGCGGCTTGTTCCGCCGAAATGATTCTTGCGTGATTGGTCCTATCGTGCCTCACCGTCATTCCGGCCTTCGCCGGAATGACGGTGAGGTGAGTCAAACAATGGGTAAGTTAAGCGCTCAGAGCTTTACATCCACCACCATCTGCTCGTCCTGATACATCGCCGGAAACACCTGCTTCAACTGCGCCACCTTCGGTGCATCGTTGATCACGATGTACATATCGTTCGGATGCTTGCGCGCGTAATCCTGATGATAATCCTCGGCCGCGTAGAAACCCCGCATCGGTGCAAGCTGCGTCACGATGGTGCTGTCGAAAACCTTCGCCGCATTGAGTTGCGCGATATACGACTCTGCGATCTTCTTCTGATCCGGACTCGCAAAGAAAATCTCCGAGCGATATTGCGTGCCCGCATCCGGCCCCTGACGGTTGAGTGTGGTCGGATCGTGCGCAACGGCGAAATAGATCTTCAAGAGTTGCCCGTAGCTGACCACGGCAGGATCGAAGGCGATCTTCACCGATTCGGCATGTCCCGTATTGCCTTCGCTGACCACTTGATATTGCGCCGTACTTGCATCGCCGCCGCTATAGCCCGCCCACACCTTGCGCACGCCGCGTACGTGTTCGAATACCGATTGCATGCCCCAGAAACAACCGCCCGCCAGCACCGCGGTTTCCGTGGAATGGGTTGTTGGTTTGGCTTCGTCGTAAGCGGGGTCGGGCAACGGTGCGTTGCTGGCCGCGGCGGTGCAAGCGGTCAGGCCGATCAGTGCGGAAAGCATGGCGAGATGACGGGTTTGCATGGGGTGCCTCCGTTAGCGTCTGCCTGGTATTCGGTAGCGAGTCTTTTGCGGTTACGTCAGGCGTTGATCTTGCACAATGCTTTCGTCCCCTCTCCCCTCCGGGGAGAGGGCTAGGGTGAGGGGACAATCTTGCGATATGAGTCAATGAGAGCGTGGCTCTTATGGAACGTGGGGCAAGCCTTGGCCCCTCACCCCAACCCTCTCCCCGGAGGGGAGAGGGAGCTAATGAGTAGCTACACCGCGACCACGTGTATCTCCACATCCTCCAACTGGACGATCTGCCCCGCGTGAATCTTGCAGGTCTTGCGCAGTTCCTGCTGTCCATCCACATACACGGCGCCGCTGGCGACGATCTGTTTGCCTTGCCCGCCGCTGTCGCACAATCCGGTGAGCTTAAGCAATTGATTGAGTTCCACGTAATCGCGGTCGAGTTCGAATTCGATCTGGGTCATGACGGGCGATGCGAAGGCAGCACCATAGGGTGCTCGGGCAAGCTGAGGAAGGCGAAGAACGGGCGGCTCTGGCTCATGGCGAAGCCCGCCGATTCATGCAGGATGTTGAGCAGCGTATCGAAATCCTTCGCGGCCGCTGTGCGCAGATCGTTTGCATGATCAAGCAGCAGTACATGACCGGTGCCATGCAGCCATTCCAGGTCACGCAACGTGTCGAGCAGTGCATCCCAGTTCTGGCCGAAACCACTGGGCACGTTGAGCGCGGCAGCAAGGCGGCGCAGCAGCTCGGCTTTGTCGTGGCAGCCGGTCAGGTCGGCACGGCACACATACAGCTGGCCTTGTTCGGCGGCAGCGACCAGCGCGTCGAAGTCGGCGGCGTCGACGAAGTACACACCGCCGTCGTTCGCCTGGGTCAGATCGAGTGCGCCTTCTGCGCTCATCGATTCACCTGGAAAGACTTGAAGCTGCGGTAATGGTCATCGGTGTAATAGAACACCGTGGGCGGCGTGCCGCCGGTAATGATGCGTCGTGCCCCGCGATTGCTCGCGTCGGGCGTCGGCACCGTGTATTCGTGGTAATAACCGCGCGGTTGCTGCGGTAGCAAACCTTCGTAGTTGCCGAACACCACGCCGTCCTGGCTATACGGAAAGGGGCCGCCTTGCAGAATGGCGGTCAGCGTGATGCAAGCTTCTGCTGGCATGTACGCCGGCAGATTGGCATGGGCAGCAGGGCAGTTGTAGTTTCCCGTGGCCGGCAGAGTGACGTTGCCGTTCGACACCATTCCCGGCGGCGGTGGAGCATGCCGATTCCAGAAAACGATCGCGCCGATCAAGAGCGCAAGCAGGATCAGGGGAATGAGGCGAGACAGAGACACCGCGGACTCCTTGTTGGCGATACGCGCAGTGTAATGCGTTGCGAAGCTGCGCGCCTTGGCCACCGCATTCGGCAAGTGCAAGCAGTGACTTTAAGGACATGCGGCATGCCGGGGCGAAGACTATACAGCGTCTACCCAATCCCTGAGGAAGAACGACATGTTCCGCAAGTCTTTGTGGTGGATGGTTGCGCTCGGCCTGTGCACTACGACCTGTTCGTTATTCGCCGCGGATGCACCTCAGGTGTTCGCACCAGGCGTGATTTCCGGACCGGCGGGCGAAGCGTGTCCAGCATTCACGCCGGACGGCAACACGGTTTACTTCGATGTGGGTTCCATGATTCTGGTTTCTCATCGCGAGCATGGTGCATGGTCCAAGCCAGAGATTGCGCCCTTCTCAGGACAGTGGCTTGACCACGATCCGACCATGTCGCCGGATGGTTCCTATCTGGTGTTTGTTTCCAATCGCCCCGTGACACCGGGTGCGGAAGCCTTGGCTGCGACCGTCAAAGGCAAGACTATTCCAGCCCGCGGCGGTCATTTGTGGCGCGTGGATCGCAAAGGCAACAGCTGGGGCACGCCGGAGCATCTGCCCGATGCGGTAAACGCCAGCGATCGTACGTATGCGCCGAGCATTGCGGCGGATGGCAGTCTGTATTTCATCCATCCCGATGCGGATGGCGTGTTCCATATCTACAGTTCGGCTTTTGCGCAGGGTGCTTATCAACCCGCCACGCTAGTGAAAGTGGGTGACCTATCGGCAACGACGCACGATCCGGCCATTGCGCCCGATCAATCCTTCATGGTGTTCAATTCGGCGGATGCCAAATCGGGCAACATGGGTGACTTCTATATCGCATTCCGCGAAGGCGATCATTGGGGCCAGCCGATCGACTTGGGAGAAGCCATCAACGGCAAACCGGGCAAGTGGAGCCAGTGGGGCGCGCATATCGGTCCCGATGGACACACGCTGTACTACACCAGCGATCGGCACACGGAACTGACTTTCCCGCTGACACCGGAGCAGGCCAAGGCAACGCTGGCGCGCATGCAAAGTTGGGACAACGGTGGCGACAACATCTGGTATGTGTCGCTGGCGCCCTGGCTGGATAAGCACGCGAAAGCAGGCGAGGGAACGTAATATCTCCGCCCCCTCAATGGCCGTCATTCCCGCTTTCGCGGGAATGACGGCCATTGAGGGATGGACGTGACTTCTGGCGCAGCGTCCAGATTGCTATCGGCAAGCTAGACTGCGGCTTTGCCTGTCACAGGAGCCGCCATGCCTTTTCCGCCTCTGTCCCTGCGCATTACCGGATGCTGCGCCCTGCTGGCTTTCGCTAACGCCGCGCAAGCATGGCCGCAGGCGCAGCCCGTGCCGGCAGCGGATGTGCCGCAAGACGCACAACCGGCATTGCCGCCGATGCTGCAGGATTTCGGCACCTACGTGGACGGCGCGCGCAAGACCTTCAACGTGCCTGGCATCGCGGTGGCGATCGTGAAGGACGGCAAGGTAGTGCTGGAGCAGGGTTACGGTTTGCGTGAAACCGGTAAGCCGGAAAAGGTGGATGCGCATACGCTCTTCGCGATCGCCTCCAACACTAAAGCTTTCACCGCGGCTGCGCTGCAGATGCTGGCCGAGCAAGGCAAGCTCGACATGGACGGGCGGGTGACCGATTACCTGCCGTGGTTCCAGATGTCTGATCCCTACGTGACGCACGACATGCGCGTGCGTGATCTGCTAGCGCATCGCAGTGGCTTGAGCTTGGGCGCCGGTGATCTTCTGTATTGGCCGCCAACTCAGTACAGCACCAAGGAAGTGGTAGAGCGCTTGGCCAAGGTACCGATCGCCAATGGCTTTCGCAGTCACTACGCGTACGACAACATTCTCTTTGCCGTTGCTACGTTGGTGATCGAAAAGGTATCGGGCCAGAGCTATGCCGACTACCTCCGCGACCATATTTTCAAGCCGGTTGGCATGGACGAATCGCTGGTCGACATGACGTATCTCAAGCCGGGCATGGATGTCGCCACCGGCCATGCATTGTTCGACTTCAAAGATTTGAAACCGGTGCCGCCGATGGCGTGGACCAACAACCCCGGTGCGGGCGGTATCTACGCCAGCGTGCACGATCTGGCCAAGTGGATGAACGTGCAGGTCGCTGCTGGCGAACTGCAAGGCAAGGATGCGAATGGCAAACCACGGCACCTGTTCTCCCAGGATAGCCAGAACCAAATGTGGACGATGCTCACGCCGATTCAGGTGAACAAGCCGCCCGTGCCGGAATTGCAGCCGGTTGTGCCTAATTTTGCCGGTTATGGCGAAGGTTGGTTTCTCAGCGATTACCACGGCCAAAAATTGGTTTGGCATACCGGCGGCTGGCCGGGCATGGTTTCACGCGTGACGTTGGTGCCGGGGTTGAAGCTTGGCGTAGTGGTGCTCACCAATCAGGAAAGTGGCGCCGCGTTCAATGCGGTGACTTATCGCGTGCTGGATGCTTATCTCAACGCAACCAACAAGACCGACTGGGTCGCGGTGTACGACAAAGCTGTGAAGCACGCGCAGGGCAAGGCGGACGATAGTTGGAAGGAACACGAAACTGCACGCGACGCCAAGAGCAAACCTTCATTGCCGCTGACGAAATACGCAGGTACCTACCGCGACCCGTGGTATGGCGACATCATCATCAGCAACGAAGGCGGCAAGCAGCGTCTGCGTTTTGGCAAGACCAAGCAGCTTGTAGGCACGATGACGCCATGGCAGCACGACACGTTTATCGTGCGCTGGGACGATCGTGCCTTGAATGCGGATGCCTTTGTGAACTTTGCACTGGATGTGGATGGCCATGTGCGCGAAGTGCGCATGGAGCCGATTTCGCCGCTGACGGATTTCAGTTTTGATTTTCAGGATTTGCGGTTGGCGCCGGTGAAGGGTGGGGAAGCGAAGGCTGATTGATGAGAGTTTGAGGTCGGTAGTGCTGAGCTGAAAATCCATCTTGGGAGATATCAATGCAACTGCGTCCATTTGTTCTATGCGCACTACTAAGCCTCACCCTACTCACCGCCTGCGCAAAACAAGAGCCACAAACTACCGCTTCCACCCACCGCATCTTCCACATCCAACTAGCGGGCAACGCAACACAACCCGTCTCCGGCCGCTTGCTCCTCTTCGCTGAAGAAGCCAAGGCAGCCAAAGCCGATGCGGAAGGCGGCAAAGTGACTGAAGTGGACGCCAATCCGATTCATCCCACACAAACTTTCATCGCAGCACAGGAAGTCGATCGGCTCATGCCGGGACAGACGATCGATGTGGATGCGGACATGCGCACCTATCCCGACGTCTGGTCGAAGCTTCCAGCGGGCGACTATGTAGTGCAGGCGGTGCTGGACGTGCATCACGACTACAACTACCTGGGGCGTGATGCGGGCGACATCATCAGCCAGGTTGTCTCGGTGCATTTGCCTGCGTCAGACACGCCGGCGATCAAGCTGGAAGAAACCGTGACGGCGCAAGATCCATGGACACTGCCGGATTCGTTGCCCGCCAATTTGCGTGATGCCGCGAAGGCGTTGCGCGAGCAGGCGCAGCCGATCGATTTCGTCAGCCCCGCGTTGACGCAATTCTGGGGGCGGGACATCCACATGTATGGCTATGTGGTATTGCCGCCGGGCTATGACGCCTCGTCCAAGCAGCACTATCCCACGGTGTATTTCACGCACGGCTTCACTGGTAACAAAGATCGGCTGGCGCGACCGATGGCGTATGTGCAAGCGGGCATGGCCAGTGGTCAGATGCCGCCGATGATCTGGGTATTCCTGGATGAGTCGAGCGCGACCGGCACGCACGAGTTCGCAGATTCGGTGAACAACGGCCCATGGGGGCAGGCACTGACTACGGAACTGATTCCTTATCTGGAATCGAAATACCACATGGATGCCGACGTAAATGGCCGCTTCCTCAACGGCCATTCGTCCGGCGGCTGGGCCACGCTGTGGCTGCAGACGCGGTATCCGAAAATTTTTGGCGGCACTTGGTCGACGTCACCCGATCCCAGTGACTTTCATGATTTCACGGGCCCGGATCTGTATGCGCAGCACGCCAACGTCTATCGCAAAGCGGACGGCACGCCATGGCCGCTCGTACGTGACAAGGGGACGGTGCTCGGCACCTTCGAACAATTCGCGAAGATGGAACGCGTGCTTGGGCCATACGGTGGGCAAATGGCATCGTTCGAATGGGTGTTCTCTCCGCGCGGGAAGGATGGCCGGCCCGAACAGATGTTCAATCGCGACACCGGCGACGTCGATCCGCAAGTGGTGGCCTACTGGCACGATCACTACGACATCGCTAATCGCCTGCAAACCCATTGGCCAGAGCTGAAGCCAGATCTGGATGGCAAGATCCATCTCTACGTCGGTACGGCCGATACGTTTTATCTGGATGGTGCAGCGCACCGCTTGAAAGCAGTGCTGGATAGCCTCGGTGCGCATGCCGAATTTCGTTTCATTCCGGACCGCACACACTTTGATTTGTACAAAGTTGGCGATGATCGCTTCGGCTTGTTCAAGGACATCAGCTGGGCGATGTATGCCGTGGCCCGTCCGCAAACCGAGTCGAAACCGAAAGTGAACCAGGCGAGATAGTGCGTAGGAATTTATCTGGCTGACATGTTGGCTGACATGTTTTCAGGCATAGTTGCCGCCGCAGGCGTTGTAGGAGGATGGCGCTTGGGAGTGTCAGTTCCAATCAGGGGCGGCACGTCAGGGGACTTCCTAATTTGCTCATTCAAGCTGGAGGGAATCACATGAAATCGTTCGGGTTGATCGCAGTACTGGCCGCCGCACTGATGGCTTCGGGTGTCTATGCGCAGCAGGCTCCCGCCGCTGCAGGCAGCATGACCGTGCAATGCAACGATGGTACGTCGCAGACGGTAACCACCACCAAGGGTGCCTGCCACGGGCATAAGGGCATCAACAAGTCGGCCAGCGGTTCCTCCGCTGCTGCTGCACCAGCCGCAGCAGCTGCACCTGCTGCCGCAGCCGCCCCGGCCGCAGCTCCCGCGGCTGCAAGCAAATCGACCGCGGCTGCGAAGCCGGCACCGGCTGCTACGCCGGCAGCAGGCGGTGGCGCAGGCCAAGTGTGGGTGAACACCGGCTCGAAGACCAAGACCTATCACTGCGAAGGCAGCAAGTGGTACGGCAAAACCAAGGAAGGCAAGTACATGAGCGCGGCGGATGCGCAGGCGGCGGGTTATCACGCGGCCAAGAATGAGAAGTGTCAGTAAAGTTTGTATAGCCCTCTCCCCTCCGGGGAGAGGGTTGGGTGAGGGGACATCCTTGCGCTGAGCTAGATACTCTTCCGCAAGATTGGCCCCTCACCTCAGTCCTCTCCCCGGAGGGGAGAGGAAGCAAAGCGGCTCACTCCGCCTGCCACGGATCGTAACTACCGATCCACCACAAATGTCCCTGCGGATCGCGGCATGCATAGCCCGCACCGCCATAATCCTTCTCCGCATACTCCTCGATAATTTCCGCACCTGCCGCTTTCGCGCGCTCGTAGTGCGCCTTGCAATCGCTGGCGTAGATGCACGCACATTGCGTTTCGCGGCCCTGGATTTCATCGGGCTGCACCATGTGATCACCGAAGCCGCCGGGGCTGATATCGCCGAGCATCACCATGCCGCCGCCGTACACCAGTTGCGCGTGCATCACTCGGCCATGCTCGTTTTCGTACACGGCGTGTTTTTCAAAGCCGAATGCTTTGCACAGCCAGTCGATGGCAGCGTGAGCATCGCGGTAGCGCAGGCCGGGAATGATGGTGCTGCCGTGAATGACCTTGGTGTTCATAGCAAGAGCGTCCCATTGGAAAGTCAGTTCAAGCTAACCCGTCGCCCAGCGCGCGTCTTGTAGATTTTTTTGAACGCCTTTAGAGCTGCACGTGATTGGGATACGGTCCACGCGCAGCCGCAAACTCGGAAGGTGTGATGCCGGCGAAGCGGCGGAATTCATGGCTCATGTGTGCCTGGTCGCAAAAGCCGCCGTCGACAGCGATGCTCGCCCAGTCGGGCTGCTCAACGGGGTGTGCCATGGCCACCACGGCGCGAAAACGCATCAGCCGCGCGTACTGCTTGGCCGTCATGCCAACGTGACGGCGAAACAGCAGTCCGAAGCGGTGCGCGGAGTAACCGCTGTCGCGCTGAAGCCGGCCGATGCACGGCACTTCCGGAATGCGGGACAGCGCCGCTACAGCGTGCAGAATCGTTGTGTCCCACGTTGGTTCATCGCATAGCGTGCGCAACCATTGCTCCAGCAGCGCTACACGTTGCGTGGGTTCCATCGTTTCCAATAAACGTTGCCGCAGTCTGCGCGCATCAGCGCCGAACATGTCTTCCAGATTGATGTCGCACGTTCCCAATTCTTCCGCGCTCAGCCCGATCAGCGCATGCACGCCACCCGGGCGGAAGTTGACGCCCATCACGCGCACTTGTTCGGCGGTATCGATGATCCAGCTGTGCCGATACGGCCCGCCGATCACGCTGCCTGAGGCGCGCAGGCAGTGGCGGGTTTCATCGTCTTGGTAAACGCGGGTTTCGTCTTCGAGCAGATTGATGATCAAGCCTGCGCCCGGGCCGGGCAGGATGCGTTCGTAGCGGAACGCTTCGGAGGGCATGTCCCAGTCCCAGATCGCCTCGATCACGGAGGCGAGCGGCGGGGCGGGGACGATGCGCAGGAAGCCCATGGGAGGGAGTCTCTGAAGCTTGATGGATTACATGGTACGCCGTGTTCTATTCCGGTGAATCCCTCTCCCTTTGGGACCTGATTAGCGTCTCGCCTCAGCTGGGGATGTCGTGTTGTTGTGACATTGCCTGCGGCGCTTCCGGTCGCGAAGCGACCGGGTCACTTTTCTTTGCTGGCCCAAAGAAAAGCCAACCCAAAGAAATGGCCTGAAGAGCTCATGGCATTGCATAGGTTACAAGCCTGAAGGATGTCGCCTTGCTTTGATCGTTGGCGGGCCACGCTTCCACCACGCCGCTATACCGCGAGGCGTCGAAGCCCTGAGGACTTAAAGCAGATCTCAGCCAAGCTCAACCTGTCGGCAGGCGCGCTTTAAGCCCTCAATGCTTCGACGCCTCGCGGTATAGCGGGAGCGTTGAACCATGGGCGAGCAACCTTCGATCTAGCCATACCAGTTCAGGCTTTTACCTTTCCCCTGCTGTGAGCTTGTTAGGCCATTTCTTTGGGTTACTTTTCTTTGGGCCAGCAAAGAAAAGTGACTCGGGCCCTTTAGGGACCGAAAGCGCCGCAGGCAATACCCCAACACCACGACATGCTCAGCTGAGGCGAGACACTAATCAGGCCAGAGAGAGAGGCTATTGCCCCGGCGCTGCCGGACTGTCCTCGCCCAACGGCCCCAAATTTCGCACGATCATGCTTTGCGGCGTCGACAACGGCATCTGCGCCTTGGCCAACCGCGACAGAATGTCGAACAGCAACGCACTCTTCACCGCCGACGCTTCACGCGGGCTGCGTACATACGCCACACCGGTGAACGTCATGGCCGACGTGGTGATGTCATCCAAGGTCACAACCGGTGCGGGTGTATCCATGGTGGCGTCATTCGCATGCAGCGCTTCGAGCATGATTTCGCGCACCTTCGATGCATCGGTATCCAGTGGCATCGGCAGGCTCAGTTTCACGCGACCAAGCGCGTTGCCGTGCGTGACGTTGCGCAGGTTCTGCGTGATGAACTGCGAGTTCGGCACGATCATGGTGGAGCGGTCGCTCAACTGAATCTCGGTGGCGCGTACGTTGATGCGGCGGATGTCGCCTTCCACGCCGGGCATGCTTACCCAATCGCCCACTTTCACCGGCCGTTCGGCCAGCAGAATCAGGCCGGAAATGAAGTTCGAAACGATCGCTTGCAGGCCGAAACCGATACCGACCGACAGCGCACTGGCGATCCACGTGAGGCTTTGCAGGCTCACGTCAGCCGTGCGCAATGCCAGTGCAAACACGATCACCACTGCCACGTAGTTCAGCAGCGCGACGATGGAATTCTGCATGCCGATGTCGAGCGTGGTCTTTGGCAGCAACTGCTGGGCCAGCCACTTCTTGGCGATGCGTACCGCGAACATGCCGAGCGCAAAGACCAGCACCGCGTTGAAGATCGCGCCCGGTTTGATGGTGAGCTCACCCACCTGCAGGCCGCTGAACACATTGCCGATGTGCGAGAAGATGTCCTGCGGCCCGCCGCCGAACGGCACCAGCAACGTGCCAACGGCTACCAGCAGCAACAGGATCTGTCCCGCTGCGGAGAATACGGTCGAGGCCTGCTCCAGCGTCGTCGGCTGCACACTGAAAGTGGATTGCAGACGCTGGCCGCTGCGGCCGTGCGGTGTAAGCAGCACGTGGAACAGATCCCGCTGCAGATGCGACAGCATGTACAGCGCCCCCACGATCATGCCGATCCACAGCATCTGCCACGAAATGAAGAAGCCCAGCGCGACATAACCCATGATGACTGCCAGCCACGCCACCATCACGCCCAGCGCGGCAAACCCGAACAACGCACCCACCCAGATCGCGTGCTGGGGTGGTTTCTCGCCCTGTTGCCGTTGCGTGTTGCGCGCGCGCTTGGCACGCAACAGCGCCGCACCGACCAGTCCGGTAATCAGCAATGCCAGAAAGGCACGCGTGCAAACCGTTGCGGGAAGACTGGCACCAGCGAAATTGTTCAAACGTTCGAGCACGCCAAGCAACAGGAAGGCGCCGCCCAGCAGCCAGGGAAACCAGCGCAGGGTGCGCGCCGTGAACTTGGTCAATGCCGGCATGCGCCATGAAGGATGCCGCACCGAAAGCAGCGCACGTCCCAGTCCGGCTGTGAAGGCGGCGAAGAACACGGTGCGGATGATCGCTTGCGCGAACGTCTGCACGTCTTCATCCAGCGTGTCGTTCCAATTGAAGCCCAGGTCCACCAGCCATGCGGCCAAGCCGATGGATAGCGTCACCGTCAACGTGAAGATCACCGATATCGCACTGCGCCGCAGATGCCCGTCCGGCAGATAGCGGCTGGCCAGCGCGAGTACCACGTGCTCAGTCAGGGCGCGGCCGGGCACGATCAGAAGCATCGCGCCAATCAAGCAAAACAGCAGCGGCCATCGATTGTCGGGTTGCCAGGCCACGCCTGCTTCTTCGAGCAGCAGATCTCTCACGCGGCGCACCCGCGCGATGTCATCCGGGAACGATTTGGTCAAATTCCGCCAGAAGCTGATGCCTAGCGGTGACTCCGCGCGCGAGCCAAGTTGCGCCTGGAATTGCGCGTTATGCGTTTCGACGATCTGCGAAGCGAGCTTGGTGGCGTCCTGGCTCAGCAACTGTGCTTGTTTGATCTGGCTGTCGAGCTTGGCCTTGTTGCGCTCGAGCTGGCGCCGCTGCTGGCTTACCGCCGGCGTTTCCGGCGGCGCACCTGCGACCGGGGCGGGGCCGAGCACGGTCAGGCGTGTCTGAAGGCTTTCCAGCTCAGGCGTCAGTGTCTGCACCAGCTGATCGGCTTGCTGCTGCACATCGCCGGCCTGGCTGCGCATATTGTTTAACGAAGCGCTGTCCGGCTTGTTGTTGAAGCTGGTCTTGAGATCGTCCAACTGTTTGCTGACGCGAGTCAGCGTCTGCGCCGGATCGGGCGCGCTGGCTGCGCTGGCAGGTGCGTCGGACGTACTTGGCGCGTTCTGTGCGAAGGCGGGTTGCGTGCCGAGTAGTAGCGAACCCAGCAGCAGCGAAGGGGCAATGAGCTTACAGAGGAAAGTACGCATGCCGGGCATGATCCGAATGACGCAGCCGACGGTCAATTGGTCCTTCACGGAATTGTGTTTTATGCATGGTTAGCATTCAGGCGGTGCGTGACGCGCACCATTCCCATAAAGCTGACTCTCGTCTTGTCGTCATTCCGGCGAAGGCCGGAATCCAGTTCAAATACGCGGTCCGAAGGACACAAAACCGGTTTTGAGTGCTTCGCATGACGTATTTAGACTGGATTCCGGCCTTCGCCGGAATGACGACGGCGCTAGATTCGGCATCTCAAAAATAGTGATGGACGCCCATGCCCTTCGGGAGAGGGGCTACGCCAGCCAACCTTGTATAGTGCCCGTTCGCCGTCATCTATGGCCCAAATGGACACCGCGCCATGATCTTCCGTTGGTTCGAATCCCTGATCGACGCCTTCAAGGACCCGGTCGACACGATGCCGCCGAAGTCCGTTGGGCGGTTCTATATGTTCTATCTGGCCCAGGTTTGGCCTGTGTTCGCCGTGGCGGTCGTGGTGGGCTTCGCCGTCGCGTTGGTGGAAGTGTCGCTGTTTGGCTTCATCGGCAGCATCGTCGACATGGCCAAGGGGGCGCCAGCCAAGGATTTCTTCGCCCTCCACGGACGCGAGTTGCTGTGGATGGGGTTCGTCGCGCTGGTGCTGCGCCCGGTTTTCATCGGCTTGCACGACATGCTGATGAATCAGGCGGTGGTGCCCAGCCTGACCAACCGCATCCGCTGGCAGAACCATCGCTACGTGATCCGCCAAAGCTTAGGGTTCTTCCAGAACGATTACGCCGGGCGCATTGCCAACCGCATCATGCAGACGGGTGCGTCGCTGCGTGAATCGGCGGTGCAGATCGTGGATGCGATCTGGTACGTGGCGATCTATACCGGCAGCGCTATCGTGATGTTCGCCAAGGCCGACGTATGGCTGGCTGCACCGCTGGTGGTGTGGCTGTTCGCTTATGTGGGCACGTTGTACTTCTTCATCCCACGTACGCGGCAGCGTTCGTGGCTGGCTTCCGAAGCGCGCTCGAAATTGATGGGGCGCATCGTGGACGGTTACAGCAATATCCTCACGCTGAAGCTGTTCGCGCATACGCAGCGTGAAGAGAGGTACGTGGCCGATGCCATGGCGGAGCAGACCGAGAAACTGCGCGGCATGACGCGCCTGACCACCGCGATGGATGCCACCATCACTACCCTCAACGGTTTTTTGATCGTCGGCACCTCCGCGCTGGCGGTATGGCTGTGGAGCCAGGGCAAGGTGACGGTTGGCGCGATTGCGTTGTGTACGGGGCTGGTGATTCGCATCAACAACATGTCCGGCTGGATCATGTGGGTGGTGAACGGCATTTTCGAAAACGTCGGCAGCGTGCAGGACGGCATGACCACCATTTCGCAGCCGCGCGCCGTGCAGGATCGCGAGGGCGCCATGCCGCTGGAAGTGGTTGCAGGCGAAGTGCGCTTCGAGGACGTCCATTTCCATTACGGAAAGCAGGGCGGCGTAATCTCCGGCTTGAACCTGGTGGTGCGCCCTGGCGAAAAGATTGGCTTGGTCGGCCCGTCCGGCGCGGGTAAATCCACACTGGTGAACGTGATGCTGCGCCTGTACGACCTGGAAGGCGGCCATATCCGCATCGACGGCAAAGATATCGCGCAGGTCACGCAGGAAAGCCTGCGTTCCCAGATCGGCGTGGTGACGCAGGACACATCGCTGCTGCACCGTTCCGTGCGCGACAATCTGCTCTACGGGCGACCCGATGCTTCTGAATCGCAACTCACAGAGGCGATCCGCAAGGCGCGCGCCGACGAATTCATTCCAACGTTGATCGATGGTGAAGGCCGCCTTGCCCTGGACGCTCACGTGGGTGAGCGTGGCGTAAAACTTTCCGGTGGCCAGCGCCAGCGCATCGCCATCGCGCGCGTGCTGCTGAAGGATGCGCCGATACTCGTGCTAGACGAAGCCACCTCAGCGCTTGATTCGGAAGTGGAAGCCGCCATCCAGGAAAGCCTGGAGGTGCTGATGGAAGGCAAGACAGTCATTGCGATTGCACACCGCCTTTCCACCATCGCACGCATGGATCGCCTGGTGGTGATGGACAAGGGCCGAGTGGTGGAAACCGGCACGCATGCGGAGCTGATCACGCATGGTGGTTTGTATGCGCGCCTGTGGCAGCGGCAGACGGGTGGGTTCGTCGCGGCGGATGATGCGCTGGTTTGAGGTAGGTTGGGGTGTAAACCACAACGTCGCGATGTATTTGTGCATGACAATGTTGGGGTTGTAACTCCAGCCTGCACCTTGATTAGAGTCTTGCCTCAGCTGGGGATGTCGTGTTGTTGTGGCATTGCCTGCGGCGCTTTCGGACCCTAAAGGGCCCGAGTCACTTTTCTTTGCTGGCCCAAAGAAAAGTAACGGCGGTCTCTAAACTCAAGTGCAACACCCTCTC
>NZ_BSOB01000027.1 GCF_030160295.1 Dyella acidisoli | reverse complement strand
GGACTCGCCCTCGCTCGTTACAGAACGGTGGATAGTTTTACTCTCCACCGCTGGCCCATGAGGCCTTATTTAGCGCGGGGGCGAGTCCATGTAATTACGCGTTACGTACCTTCCCGATCCAGCACCCTGCGTATTGCCCCGCCCAACTGCTCTCGCCGATACGGTTTGCGCAGCAGTTCGAATTTGCCGAAGGCATGCGGATCGATATCCAGCGAGGCATATTCATAGCCGGATGTGAATAGCACCGGCAGATGCGGATGTTGTTCGCGTGCCTTCGCGGCCAGCTCGAAGCCGGTCATATCGCCGCCTAGTACGACGTCAGTGAAGAGCAGATCGATGTTCGTCTGCGTCGATAGCAGTTCCAGTGCAGTTGCCGCGTCGGCAGCTTCGTACGGCACATAGCCGAGCGTGCGCAAAAAGGCCATGGCAACACGCCGCACTTCTGCCTCGTCCTCCACCACCAGCACGGTTTCGTGGCCTTTGCGGGACAACGATGTCTGCGGTTCATCGTCCGACGCAGCGACAGCCACCGGCAAATACAGCTCCACGCGCGTACCTCGGTCCACTTGGCTGTCGATGTTCATGTGCCCGCCGGATTGCTTCACGAAGCCGTACACCATGCTAAGACCCAAGCCGCTGCCTTTGCCGGGGCCTTTGGTGGTGAAAAATGGTTCCAGTACGTGCGCAAGAATCTCCGGCCGCATACCGGCACCCGTGTCGGTCACGGCGAACATCACGTATGAACCTGGTGCCAGCCGCGTATCAGACTCACTGTTTGGCACATGGTGCGCGCGGGCCGTGATGGAAAGCCTGCCGCCGCGCGGCATGGCATCGCGTGCATTCAAGGCAAGATTGAGCAGCGCCGCTTCGAGTTCGCCTGGGTCGGCGTATACAGCCGGTACATCGTTGGTGCATTCGGCGGTTACAGTGATGCGCTCACCGAGCGTACGGCCCAGCATGTCGCTGAGATCGGCTAGCAGTTGCACGGTACGCACGGCGCGCGGCAACAGATGTTGGCGCCGCGAGAACGCAAGCAATTTGCGTGTGAGCGCGGCGCCGCGATCGACGGCGCGCGAGGCACTTTCCAGCGTTTCGCGCGTAGCGGGATCTTCGGGCGCATCAGCTTCCAGCAGCTGCAGGTTGCCCGAGATAACGGTGAGCAGATTGTTGAAATCGTGCGCAATGCCGCCGGTGAGCTGGCCCAGCGCATCCAGCCGTTGCGCATGCGCCAATTGTTCTTCGCTACGCCCGCGCTGGATAGCCGCGGCCAAAATGTTCGCCACGGATTGCAGGAATTGCAGCCGATCGCGATCGAAGCTGCCGTGTTCGTGCGAGAGCCCGAGCAGCAGTCCCATAGGCCCGCGTCGATCAAGCAGTGGCACGATGGCGGCATCGGCGAAGTCGTTGGCGAGGGCGGGGCAGACATCGCGAAGGCTGGCTATCGTGGTGTCTTGTGCATCCGCTTTGCCGGCGGCATGGCTTGCCATCGCCTGCAGTTCGACATGGCCCGGCACACTGGACAGCGCTTGTTCTGATAGCCCAATAGATGCAGGTACGCGCATGCTGAGGTTGTGCGGATCGATCAGCATGATCGCGGCTGCCGGAATGCCGAGTGTGGCCGTGATGAGGTCTGGCACCTCGCCGATGGCTTTCTCATCGTGCGTGGCTTCCAGCAAGCGCCGACTGATCTGCGCCGCTGCAGCGTCGAAGCGTGCGCGCTCCAAGGCCTGGCGCGCGCGTTGCGTTTCGGAGATATCGCGTATCGACGCGGCATAGAGTGTGCCGACAGATGCCTCTACCGGGCTCAAGCCGATTTCCACCGGAAACGATTGTCCGTCGGCACGCACCCCGGTCAGTTCGTAACCTGCACCCATCGGGCGCACGCGTGGGTTGGACATGTAATGCGTACGATGTGCGATATGCGCTTGCCGCACGGCAGTCGGCAGCAGCATTTCCACTGGCATACCGGTGAGTGCGCCGTTGCCATAGCCGAACAGATCCTCAGCGTGGGAATTGGCCAGCACGATCGTGCCGCGTATATCCACCACGATCATCGCATCCGGCGCGGTTTCGAACAGCGAACGGAACAGGCTGGCGTCGGGTGCCTGCTTGGAGAACATGTCCTCGCTCATAAGCGGAGCACGTTCGGCGAGAACAAGTAGCCCACGCCGCGTATCGACTTGATGCGCTGCGGATTGGCTGGATCGGCTTCGATCTTGCGGCGCAGGCGGCCAATCTGCACGTCGATCGAGCGATCGAACGGCCCGGCGTCACGGCCATGGATATGCGTCATCAGCTGGTCGCGAGTAAGCACCTGGCTGGCGTGTTCCACGAATATGCGCAGCAGTGCAAACTCGCCGCTGGTCAGCGCAATGGATTCGCCCTGCGGACCAAACAGGCTGTGCGAGGATGCATCGAGCACGTAATCGTCGAACGTGAACCGTTTCGATTCTATCGATGCAGCCATCTTGGCTGGCGCTGGCGAGACACGGCGCAGCACGCTGCGCACACGCGCCAGCAGTTCGCGCAGGTCGAACGGTTTGGTGACGTAATCATCCGCCCCCAACTCTAGTCCCACCACGCGATCCACCGATTCGCCGCGGCCAGTCACGATGATCACCGGGCCATGCCAGTGCTCCCGCAAGTGGCGTGTGAGGCTTAAGCCATCTTCACCGGGCAGCCCCAGGTCAAGCATCACCAGGTCGACCGGCTCGCTCTCGATCACGCGGCGCATCTGCGCCCCGTCTCCAGACGTACTGACCCGGAAGCCATGCGAACCGAAATAGCGGCTGAGGATCTTTGCGATTTCCGCGTCGTCATCGACCACCAGAATGTGCGCCTGCCCGGGAGAGGAAGGAGTGGGGCTGGAAGATATGGCCATCCGAACATCGGTCCCTGTATGCGCACAGTACTGCGACTTTGGCCGAAGGATACGCCTCGGGCTAGTGCATTGCAGCACGTATCCGCTGCGTTAAATCGCCTCAATCAGCACCATGTTCCACAATCCCAAGATTGCCATGTATGCATTTGGGGTTGATCAACGGCAGACCAGCACAGGTACCGGCGACTTCAGCATGACCTTGTGCACTTCGCTGCCCATCAACAGGCGTGCCAGACCTTCCCAACTGTGTGAAGCCATAACGATGAGATCGCATGCGCGTTCCGTCGCGGTCTTCAGGATGGCCTGGTAAGGCTGTTCACCAAACAGCAGCACGCGGTCAAACGGCACGCCCGCCTCGGAGGCGATGGCGTGGGCATCTTCCAGGTAACGCTCGGCCAAGCGAGCGGCTTCCTTGGCGTAATCGAACTGCATCGCCGCCATCATTTCGGCGACGTAGGCGATGGTTTGCGCCGGCGGTATCGCGTGCAGTGCAATCACACTGGCGCCGCAAGCCTTGGCCAGGTCAACGCCTAGCCGGACTGCCCTCAATGACAATTCCGAGCCATCGGTGGGAAGAAGGATCTGCTTGAACATGGTGCCCCCGGAAGCAAGCGTTGGGAGGATCGAACAGACATGCGGTGGGATAAAGGATGTTCGCGTCGCATCAACGGCATCTTGAGCCAGGTCAACTCGGCGAGACGCTTGCGGCCTATTGATCCGGGTCAATACGGCAATGGCGCGGCCCGCAACAATGCCATTTGGTGACAGCTTGGGAATAGGTTGTGGTGGTGTTCGACGATGTCGTTGATTTCCATATCGTGCTTGCCCAATTCGCTTCGATCGAACATGCGAACTGGTTGATTTACGCCAAGCCGGCTTCGCGCTGCCTGGCTGTACATGGTGACTTGGCTTCTGCCATGGCTCACGCCCTGCAGATGGCGGAGTACCGCATCAGTGCGGGCAAGGCCGCGCAGATTCATGTGAAGAAGGAAGACGGTAAATCTTGGCAGACTGTCTGGTGCTCAGAGGGCTGTGCGCCTAAATATGCATGACCCTTTCATGGCCTTCTATCCCTCTCGGCCGATTTGACCCCCGTGACCGCCATGCGACGCACATGCAGCACGTGCGAGGCTGATGGATGGCTCTCTGCAACCATCTCAAGGGATGAGCGGGTGTTGAGGCAAAGTACCGTATCCCTGAGCAAGGCTCTATGATCTGGCCTGGGTAAGCGCGTAGGTTGGGGGGGCAAATACCAACCTACGGCCTGCTAGCAGGAAGGGGAATTCAAGGAGGGGATCTATGTTCGGTAGCACGGTTCTTGAAGTTGCCGTAGGCATGATCGTTTGCTTCGGCTCGGTTGCGCTGATTGCTAGCAGTGTCCAGGAGGCTGTGGCCTCTGTGTTCCGGCTACGTGCCAGAACGCTGCTGGTAGGCGTCAAGCAGCTTTTGAACGGTCATCTATTGGTGCTGGATATCTACAACCATGCACTCGTCAATCCTCGTAGTGATGGTTGTGCGACAAGCGTCGATAAGCTTTCCATGCGAATGGCGCCGTCTTACATCAAGCCATTGGACTTCGCACGCGCCATGGTGGATACCCTGCAAAAGGGGCAGGTGGCGTTCGCCAACTTGCGGCCTGTGCTCGAAGGTATTTCAGATGCGCAGATTCGCACCTGCCTTTGCAGTATGTACGACCATGCGGCAGGCAACGCGGCAGCGTTCGAACAGCAGATCGCTCAATGGTTCGACTCTGCCATGGAAAGAATCTCTGGTGCGTACAAGCGGCAGGCCCAATTTTGGGCGTTTGTCATTGCGCTTGCACTGACAGTTGCCTTCAACATCGATGCCAGTCACGTGTTGACGAAGCTGTGGGCAATGTCTGCCACCGGTATGTTGCACCTGCCTGTTCCACCGCCAGGCGCGAATGTTCACGATAGCTTGTCGATGCTCGATCAGTTACCAATTGGATGGGGCGGACCGCCTGGTCGTTTCATGGAACTGGTCTACATGATTCCAGGTTGGGTGATTACCGCCAGTTCTTCGCTCTTTGGTGCGCCGTTCTGGTTTGGACTGCTGGGGAAAGTCACCAATCTTCGTGGGGCGGGGGAGAGGCCTGCTTCTGTCTGATTTCTGAAAATCGCCATGGCGAGTCCAAACCTGAGGTTTTCGTCGTAGGGGTGCGAACGTTATGTGCAAGGTGTGGCACGTCATGAAGGTGAGCTTGAGATGACGTTCTTATGACTCGCCAATGTGCATGCTTTGGCTGATGTTTTCCAACAACCTGGAGGTCGCCATGAATATCCATTCCAAGCTACTGATGACCATGCTCGGTGCGTTTGTCGTGTGCGGGACCAGCATGGCGCAATACGCTCCAGTCAGCAGCTCTTCTACCCCGCCATCGGGGGCAATGGGCGGGATGCAAGGCAAAGGCGAAATGATGCAGATGCATCACGGCGTGCAAGGTATGCATCGGATGCCGGCCACGGTCACGTCGGTGGATACGAAGACCGGCATCGTGGAGGCGGACGCCGAGGGCATGAGCCTCAAGCTGCACTTTCCGCCAGCGTCGGTCGCTGATTTGAAGACGGGTGACAAGATTACGTTGCACCTGGGCTTTAGTAAGCCGTGATCGCTCCTGCAAACGGCAGTAGTTCTGCGTACGACGCTTTGTAGGCTGGAATGCAATTCCGGCCTACGCTGGCGGCTCGCCAGCTCAACAAACGCATAAATCCATCACTACCTGCGCGCTTAAACGAGCTATCCAAACGGGACAGTATGGATGTGTGGTGTCCTTTTTTGACTTCAAACTGGGCCTGACCAAACCTACTCAACTTATACCTGCTACGACATGATTTGACGGAGGCCGTTGCTTCACTGGTGATTCGAAGAACACCAGCAGCCTGGAGAGAAGGCCTTGTTGGTCGTAAATCAAGTCGAAGTTCGGCACGCAGATCAAGCCGTACTGCACCAGATCACGTTGAGTGTGGATGATCCTGGTTTGCTGTTCCTGGTTGGCGGTGGTGGATCGGGCAAGTCTTCGCTGTTGCATGCGATGGCTGGTCAGAACAGTGGGTTGTGGGTGAGTGGGTGGATTTCATGGCAGGGCTTGCCTTTGTCGTCCGCACCCGTAGCGATCGTCAAGCTTGAACAGAATGCCAAGATGGACGGCCAGACGTCTATTCCATTTGACGTCCTG
The DNA here is from genome assembly GCF_030160295.1 of Dyella acidisoli. Taxonomy (GTDB): domain Bacteria; phylum Pseudomonadota; class Gammaproteobacteria; order Xanthomonadales; family Rhodanobacteraceae; genus Dyella_B; species Dyella_B acidisoli. The sequence continues at coordinate 4,694 of NZ_BSOB01000027.1, read as the reverse complement.
GATTTGTGGCTGCGCAATGCCGGTCACGGCGATGCGAGCGTGCTGATAACTGCGCAGGTCGAGACGTGGCCACGCGCGATTCGCCGTTATTTCGCGGTCATGCGACAGCTGCATGAGCCCGCTGACATCTATCTGCTGGACGAGCCGACCGCAGGCCTCGAAGACGGCATGGCCATGGTGGTTCGTCAACGGATCAAGACCTTGGCGAACAACGCATGTGTCGTGGTCGCTACGCACAACCGACTTGATTGTCTGGAAGCGGGTGGGCAAACCGTGCTGCTGGCCGGCGGCACGGTTCAAGAGTGCAACGACAGTCGGCAATTCTTCTCGAACCCGGGTACGCAAGCAGGTCGTATTTACGTCGAAACGGGGAACTGTAATCTGCCAATGCGCATACGCAGCGCGCGCCCCGATGATGACGTTTGGTGGCTGATCCCTGGATTGCTTTGCGGTATGAGCCGGCCCGGCATGATGGCCGCTGCGCCGAAGCAATTTCGCCACTTGTCGGACAAGGGCATCCACGTGCTGATTTGCACTGAGGAAAGGTGCATCTATTCCGCCAGGGAGCCTAGCGAGTTCGGTCTTCAGGCTTATCACTTCCCGATTCCTGATCTGGCGCCGCCGAATTTTGGACAAGCCTCGGACATCTGCCGCATAGCAGAGGCGGCGATTGCCCGTCGTCGTGGTGTAGCGGTCCACTGCCGTGGCGGCCTGGGCCGCACCGGGACCGTGTTGGCGTCCGTGCTTGTCTGGCTTGGGGATGATCCGGACGGAGCGATCGAAAAAGTTCGTTCCGCGCGCCCCATGGCTATTCAATCAGGCGCACAAGAGAACTTTGTGCACGACTTTGCTCGACGTATCAGTGAGTGGCACTGATTTCATTCAAAAACAGAGGAAAATGTAATGTCACTAGATAAAGCTTTGGCGGCAGCGCAAGGCGATATTCCCGATTGCGTGGCAGTGGGTTACGTGGACATGGCGAGCGGGTTCCTGCTCGGCGTGAAGACCGTGGACTCGCATCCTGGCGAAATCCTCGACTTGGTTGCCGCCGCGACGGGCGATCTGTTCCAGGGCAAGAATGTGACGGAAATCGAGCGCCTGTTCGACAAGTCCCGCGGCATCACCAACCGCGCGGCTGGCTCGCATTACTTCAATGAGATCGTGGTGTTCAGCACCAACCTGATCCACGTCTTCCTGCGCTCCAAGAAGAACCCGGACCATGTGGCGGTGTTCGTCACGCGCATATCGGCCAACATCGGCATGGTGCTGGCGCGTTCGCGTATCAGCATGACCGCCTTGGAGACGACGGTCTAATTGACGTCGTAGTCGGATTGTTATGGACGTCCAAACGCGACCTCTGAGCATCGCTTGCCCGAACTTCGGTATCGAAGAGAAGGGGGCGCTTCGATCCATTCTTGGTTTGCTGAAGCCCTATCTCGGGCATCCATGGGTGGTGAGCGACGCGGGGCCCTTCGACGTTTGCTTTGTCAACGTGGACAATCCTGATGACGCCGCCACAACCCTGGATGTTGCATCCAGGGTTGTGCGATGCGCGTTGCGCCCCAAGCAACATCCGAAAGGAACCATCCATCGTCCACTGCGCCCGCATGAAGTGCTCGCTGTGCTGAGCGACGTGACGAAACAGCTGAAAGGTAGTGAAAGTGACGACCGACCTCACCAGGGTGGTCACTGGGGGTTTCGCTTGCGCGGATGGCCACTTGATTTTGCGAAATGGCCAAAGCCTTGGTGGCGCGTCCTGGCGTGCATTGCGCGGGAAACGCACTCGATCGCGCAGATCGCCGAGCGCACCGGGCTACCCGCCAAGTATGTCGAAGCATGCATTGAGCGGTTATTGGCTGCTCAGCTAGTGGAGCGGTTGGCTTGCACGCCTGCAGGCGTAGCAGCCGGCTCCAGCTTGAAACAAAAATGGTCCGCGCTGGCCTCTCGCTTCCTGGAAAAATTCGGGCTCGCTCGATGAACGAGATTTACAAGATTGTGTTTATGGGCGCCCCGGGTTCCGGCAAGACGACGTGCATTGCGTCATTGAGTGAGGTCCCACCTATTTCGACCGACGTGCCATGCACGGACGATTTGATGGCGATGAAGGACACCACGACCGTCGCGCTTGATTATGGCGAGCTTCGCCTGGACGGCGACAACGGGCGGTTGCTCTTGTACGGGCTGCCGGGGCAATCGCGCTTCAGCTACATGTTCGAGGTGGTTCGCACTGGATTGTTTGGGGCGATTCTGCTGGTGGACGCGAGCAGCGAGGATGCGATTGACGGACTTTCGGAAACGCTCGAAACCTATCGCGATGATTTGAAGGCCATTCCCATCGTGGTGGCGATCAACAAAAGCGATGGATCTTCCCATGCCTTGGGTCTTCGTTGTCAGCAGGAACTGCATGCCCATGGCTTGGTGGCGCCGGTGATGACGCTGGATGCAAGACGTCGCGAAGATGTCGTGCAGGTCTTTGAAGTATTGCTGACCCTGCTCGAATTTGGATTTGATCACGTCAAGATGGGAAGGACGGCATGAGCAGCGTATTACTCACTCAGCAGCAATGTCACCGTGCGCTGGACACATTGTTGCGCCGTTGCGATGGTATTGAGGCTGCCATGTTTGCACTGCGCGATGGACGGTCTTACGCCGAGCGATGCAGATCGACGCTATCGATCAACAAGTTCGCTGCCATGAGCAGTTCGTTGGTGGCACTTTCCAATAGCGTGTTGCGGGAAATTGCCGCGGATACGCTCAGCTATTTGTTGATCGAGGGAGAGGGGCACAAGCTCGTTCTTTGCAAGGTGACTGGCAGCAAGAGCGCGCTGATTCTTTCGATTATGGCCAAGCACGAGATAAACCTCGGCCTGGTGCTGGGGCTCGCCAAAATGTGCGTCAAAGAGGTCGTTGAGGCTGAATTGAGTGCTTCGGCGGCGGCGCAATAGCCTGAAATCACGGGTGCTCGGCGCCGCGCCGCCCCTGCCTTGCCCCTTCACATAAACCGCACCCGCGAGCAAATTCTTCACGTCGTCAACAGGTCGCGTGCACGCAGATTTCATTTTTTGCGAACAAAAACATCATTTCACATTTGCGGTTTCACGAGTGAATGACGCATCTTAGCGCCGCTGTTGACAAATAAACGGGGTTTTCCACGTGAAAAGTAGTTCGACGCCGAAAGGCGTGCAGGGGGGCTTTATGTTTAAAAAATGCAAATTTAACTTTGTGGCACGCAACAAGCTCTTGATGGCCATCGCTGCATCGGTGGCACTTTCCGCCGTGGCGCTGCCGGCGTCCGCAACCAACTGGTGGAATCCGACACCGACCGTGACGATCGGCTCCACCGTTCTCAATGTCATGAACTTTGGCGCCACGGGCAACGGCGTGACGGACGATACCGCCGCGTTCCAGGCTGCCATCAATGCCTTGCCGTCTTCCGGCGGCACCATCTCGGTGCCGGCCGGCAACTACATGATCAATGCGCTCAAGGCCATCAATCTGCGTTCGCACGTGCGCCTGTCGATGGATAGCGCGGCATATCTGAAGGCGATTCCAAACAGCTCCGATCGCTACTGGGTGATCAAAGCGTGGAACGTGAACAACGTCGAGATCGCCGGCGGCAACGTCGTCGGTGAGCGTACGCAGCACCAGGGCACGTACGGCCAATGGGGTTACTGCATCAATATCTCTGGCGCAACCGACGTCTACGTACACGACATCTCGCTTTCCAATTCCTGGGGTGACGGCATACTGGTCGGCGCAACCGGTTCGGGCAGCACGGCGGTGCTCTCGTACAGCGTGACGCTGAATAACGTTAAGTCCAACAACAATCGCCGTCAGGGTCTGACGATTGCGCCGGCTACGCAGGTCTACGTGGTGAACGGCAGCTTCACCGGCTCCAACGGGATTTCTCCGCAGGCGGGCATCGATATCGAGCCGCAGACGCAGGGCACCGTACAGCAGGTGCGCTTGGAAGCCACCACGCTGTCGAACAACGTCGGCAATGGTCTGGAAGTTCACAACAATGTGTCGGATCTGACGTTGAACAACGTCACTGCCATGAACAACCAGGGCTTTGGTGTGTACACGGGCGGCCCGAATGGCGTGGTGATCACCAACAGCAACCTCAGCCAGAACTATCTATTCGGCGTGAGCATCTCCAGCACCACCAACAACGTGCAAATCACGGGCAACACCATCGAGTGGAACTACGATCTGTGGTTCTACCAGCACAACGAGTCGATCTTTACGGAAGGTTGGGATCCGCGCGATATCACGGTCGCAAGCACGGCAACGAACGTGTCGCAGTCGAGCAACACGATTTCGCCGATGAAGTGATTTGACAACGTGGTGGTAGCAAGTTGGCGCCTTCTTCCTTCGGGGAGAAGGCGTTCTTGTTATGTGCCTTGAAGTTCGCCTTGCCGCGCGGTCGTCATTCCCGCTTTCGCGGGAATGACGACCATAAGGCAACAACAAAGACTTTCTTAGCAACCTACTATTCGCGTTTCATTGTTGCGTCGCGATCTGAGGCGTCTGCCGTAGTTCGTAGGCTGGGATGGCAATCCCAGCATCGCGTTATATGTGTGGATGGCAATGCTGGGATTGCATCCCAGCCTATGTATGGACTCGCCCCCTTCGTCAACCGCTTTTTTCATCCCCGAATGCCGGCTGCATCTATGTATGAGGCCTCACCAAGG
>NZ_BSOB01000026.1 GCF_030160295.1 Dyella acidisoli | reverse complement strand
CATGGACTCGCCCTCGCTCGTTACAGAACGGTGGATAGTTTTACTCTCCACCGCTGGCCCATGAGGCCTTATTTAGCGCGGGGGCGAGTCCATGTAATTACGACTCACTTTTTTGGAAGCGACTGAACAAAGGCAAGCGCTGCATCCAACAATTTTCGACGCAAGGCATCGTCGCCATAAGCTTCCGGCGCCGCACGTACCCAACCATGCATGCGACGCTCGCCCATGCTCATCGGAACGATGCCGCGCAGCTTCAATGCCCAGGCATCCTTGTCCTTGCCGAGTCGCACCAGCAATCCATCACTGCGGGCGCCGCATAAAAGATTGCCGTTCACCAGCCATGCCCAACCACCGAACATGGCTTTTTCGGTGAGACCGCGCTCTCCTTGCAGATCTTCGCTCAACAGTGCTTCGAGCCCTTGGTCGCGTGCCATTGTCGACCTACCTCTTTGTTGATCCATGGCAATGCCGTAGGTTGAGGTGCAAACCCCAACATCCTGATGCATGCACGCATGGCCATGCGGGGGGGTGCACCCTAACCTACGACCCGATCATCAATATCGATGGCAAGCGGCTCTCCGGATGCATCCGCAGCAACTGATAGGCAATGCCGCCTACGCCGGCCATCAACCCAGGCACGAATACTTCCTTAGTCAAGCCGCAGGAGGGGCCGTGCTCTTCCAGGCTCGACAGTATCCGTGCCATCAGGCTTTCACGCGTCATGCCGGCCAGCTCCACGCCGCGGGCCATGAGCTGATCCAACAACTCCCACGCACCGAGATCGCCGTGACATAAGCAATGGTTCCAACCGAGGCCCATACGTATCGTCGTCGCCGCCGCGCGACGCAACAGGAGTTCGGTACGTGGATGGTTAAATTTGGGATCGAGATCCAGATGCGCCAGTCCGATACCCATCGAACCATGGCACCACACGGCCGCAATCTTGGGCCCACCCAGATTGCGCAGATCTATCCAGCTCTGTTCTTCTTCGTCGAAGGTGGCATCTTCGAAGCGGAACGCCGCTTGCGCCAATGCCTCAAAGCGGCTTTCGCCCGTTGCGCGCGCCAGCTTGCTAAGCGCCCAGCCGACGCCGGTTACGCCGTGCGAATAGCCACCAAGGCCCTCCGGCCACATTTGCGGCTGCACCCAACACGCACGATCGCCGTCATGCCGTGCCAGTTCGCGCAATTGATCGCCGATCTGGATGGCGATCTCTAGAAAGCGCGGGTTGTGCGTGTATTCGGCCAGTGCCAGCAAGGGCGGAATGGCGCCTGCGCGACCGGAGAGAATGTCGTTCATGTCATCGGCAGTGGCCGCTTCCAGCATGCCTTCGGCCAAGACAGTCGCACGCTGCAGTTCATCGCTGCTGTGATTGCTCCACTGCGCCAGCATCAGCAGCGTCCAGATTTGCGCCCCTAAACCGAGGTAGGCACCAGGCGTCGGCGGACGCACTTTGATGTCGCCGTGCGAAGTATTGGCCAGTTGCTCTTCACTCAAGCGCAAGGTGTGCTGAATCGCGCCGGAAAGTTCTTCGATACCGGCAACCGGATCTGCGCGGCCCGCACGCGTCTCACGCACGTACGCAGCGGCAAGCAGCGCGACGCCGGACAGACCGCCGTACAAATCCACGCCGAGCAACTGCACCGACCAGCCGGTGGGATTGAGCACCGGTGCAATCCAGGCGACGCTGCCGTCATCGCCGCGAATGGCGTGCTTCACCAAGCCCTGCATGATGCGCGCGGCCTGCGCACGGCGCCGTGCGTCCAGATCTCCACTGCGAATCACGGCAGGCGCAAGCGTACCCAAGTGCGATGTCCATCCATCGTTGAGGTAGGCGCTGACCATCGCGGCACGGATCACATTGCGCTCGAACGCGAAATCGGAAGCACGCCAATGCTTCAACGCTGCCTGGGCCAGGTGGTTCGGTTGCAACCATTTGACGCCGCGTGAACCTTCCAATTGGCCGTCGCTTACACGCGTGCTGAAAAAAGGAATGTCGCCGACCAGCAGATCCTCTATTTCGCTTTCGATCACCTCAGGATCACTTGGCGCCGAAACGACGTTGGCCGCCATGCTCGCCAACAGATGCCGCGCGCGCTGCCTGGCTTGTGCTTCGTTGTGCAAGGACACCGGATGCCACAGCATGCGGGCAATTTCGGCATAGGCTTCGGTGGCCCTCAACACTACGCGCACGCGGCAATCGTCGAAGGCACGCAAGCGCGGCTCCAAGGCGCCTGCCGTGTCGAGCCGCCGCAGCGTAGCGGTCAGTTGATCGAAAGCCTCCAGCGCCTGCGGCCAATAAGTCGCCAGAGCCGGCTCAGGGCTGGGATGATTTTGCGCAATCGGCACGGGCACCATGGTGGTGCCGAGATAAGCCTCGTCGGTGCCGGCTTTCAAAATCGCCGGTTGCGGCATCATCGGCTGCTGGCCGGGCAGCAAACCAATTCCGGAATAATCAACGCCACGCCATCCCAGTGTCTGTGCACGCCCCGGCAACAGGCCGATATTGAGCACGGTGCCGGCTATCAGCGAGGAGGCATAATCGAGCGCCTTGCCGAAACCCGAAGGCGGCATGGCGATCTTCGGCGTGAAGAGGGTTTCGCAATCGACGACTACTGGCGTGTCGCCGTGCGCGATCAGATTTTCCGCATGCAGGTCGCTGGCACCGAGCAAATGCATGATCGCCAGCCAATGACCGATACCGCGATAGAAACCGCTCAATTCATCATGGTCGGCGGCGTAGCGATGTTCGACAAATTCGCCCCATCCGTAATCATCGCGATCAACGACACGCGGTACGCGAATATTCAACGCACTGCCATGCTCCTTCGCCAATGCGTTGATGAAATCTTGCAGGCTTACATCGATCGCCATCGAGCGTGGCTTGTAAACCACGCGTCCACCCTCGCAGCGAAGCAGGGCTACGGTGAAACCGCCGCGATGGCTATCACCTGCGCCAAAACTCAGTTCTGTCAGTTCACCAACATGCGTGCCGCACAACGCATTGAGACTGGCGCGGTCGGCTACCCATCGTCTGGCAAACAACAACGACGCGTCGCACCGGTTGCGCACGATGCATTCGACTCGTTGCAGCAGCGAGGGATAGTGCTCCGCCTGCTCCTCCCAAAACGAAAACTGCGCGGAGAGTTCGAGAAACTCATGCCATCGTTCAGCCCCATCCGCACCGTTCAAGCGCTCGCTTACACGCGCGGCATTCAGTTCAAGCAGAAGCAGTCGCGTAAGCTTCCCATGCAACACACTGCAAAGCGATTCCCGGGTTTCATCCAGGATGATTTCGCGCTCGCGCGACGAGAGCTCAGGAATAAGCACAAGCTGGGTTGCCAGCCTGCCCAGCGAAGGCGCAAGCAGACAACCCAGCGATGCGGTGAAATTATCGGTAAAACTTTTGAATGCCACTGCGAATCAGCAGCACGGATGACCCGCGGAACCGGAACAAACCGTACCGCACCGGCCCGAATTGCACGCGATGTTCAGAGTGATCGTATTGGATTTGGAAGTGATGTCGGATTCGGCAAACTCGCCGCTGACATAAAGCGGACCAGCAGGGCTGTTCTCGTCCGCGTGATTGCGCCAATGATTGATCTGTTCCTGTGAAGCGTTGAGCATGACTTTCTCCTCACCTTGGTGAAAGGGATGTTGAAACCAACATGGTTTGCTCACACACGAAAACGGCTTCATTGCGAAGCCGTTGCGAACATATAGACCAAGCACTCATAAGCGGTCAACGACTTTTCATAAGACTTCACGTCGTCATCACGTTATTAAACGTCTTGCGCGATTCATAAGAATCTCGCAAGTTGCTATGAAAGCTCATAGGTTGGGGTGCAACCCCCAACATCACTTATGCACATCATCATTCACACCGGCAACGCAGTAGTGCGCTTCACCGTACGCAAAGCCAGCGTCGACTGCACGCGTACCACGCCCGGTAGTTGCGTAAGGATCTCGGTGTGGATGCGCTCGAAGTCGACAGAGTCGGCGTACGCCACACGCACCATGTAATCCGCCGCTCCGGCGAGCAAACAGCATTCGGTGACTTCGGGGTGCTTCTGGATAGCCTCCTCGAAGGCATCCAAGGCCGCACGGCCTTGCTGGTCGAGGGTAACCAGCACGAAGGCCGTGCCTGACAGGCCCGCCTTTTTTTCATCCAGCAGCATGACGTAGCGGGAAATCAGACCGTGGTCTTCCAGCAGCTTCACCCGCCGCAGGCAGGCCGAGGGGGAAAGATTGATGCGCATGGCCAGTTCCGCATTGGCCAAACGACCGTCTTCCTGCAGCAGTCTGAGGATGGCTCGGTCCCGGTCATCCAGGGGGAAATTAGGGTTCGTCATAAATTCTACGTTTTCATCGAAACTTGGCAGTCAATGCGAAAAATGACCGGATTTCATGTCGTAATAAGCGAGAAATTGCGCAACACCTCGATCATACTGCGCGCCGCGCCGATCACGGAAGGCTGGCGCAGCAACCTTCCCCCACCATCTGTCGAGAGAGCGAGTCATGCGCATCGGTGTACCGAAAGAGATCAAGAACCATGAATACCGTGTGGGCCTGGTCCCATCGTCTGTGCAGGAATTGGTACACAACGGCCATCAGGTGATGGTGCAGAAGGACGCCGGCATGGGCGCTGGCCTGTCCGACGCTGACTACGTCGCCGCTGGCGCCACCATTGTGGAAAGCGCCGACCAGATCTTTGCCGAAGCCGACATGATCGTGAAGGTGAAGGAGCCGCTGGCAGTGGAGCGCAAAAAGCTGCGCAAAGGCCAGATTCTCTTCACTTACCTGCACCTGGCACCCGATGCGGAGCAGACCCGCGACCTGATCGATTCCGGCGCCATCTGCATCGCCTATGAAACCGTCACTGCAGCCAACGGCTCGCTGCCGCTGCTGACGCCGATGTCGGAAGTGGCCGGCCGCCTCGCTCCGCAGGTCGGTGCGCATTCGCTCGAGAAGGCCCAAGGTGGACGCGGCGTGCTGCTGGGCGGCGTGCCCGGCGTGCCGGCGGCTGAAGTGGTGATTCTCGGCGGCGGCGTGTCCGGCACGCACGCGGCCACTATCGCGGTGGGCATGGGCGCGAAAGTGACGGTGGTGGATCGCTCGGCCGAAGCGCTCAAGCGCCTTGCCACGCAGTTTGGCACCTCCATCTCCACCGTGTTCTCCACCCGTTCGGCGATCGAAGAACTGGTGCGCCGCGCGGACCTGCTGATCGGTACGGTGCTCGTGCCCGGCGCTGCGGCGCCCAAGCTGGTGACGCACGACATGGTGCGCACGATGAAGCCGGGTTCGGTGATCGTGGACGTGGCCATCGACCAGGGCGGCTGTGTGGAAACCTCGCACGCCACTACGCATTCCGATCCCACCTACGTGGTGGACGGCGTGGTGCACTACTGCGTCGCCAACATGCCGGGCGCGGTGGCCCGGACGTCCACGTTCGCGCTCAACAGCGTGACGCTGCCGTTCACGCTGGCGCTGGCCAACCATGGCTGGAAGAAGGCGCTGCAGCAGGACGTGCATCTGCGCAACGGTCTGAATGTGTTCGAAGGCAAGGTCACTTGCGAACCGGTCGCACAAGCACACAACTTGCCGTATGTGAAGGCGGAAAGCGTGCTGGGCATGTAATGCCGAGTACGAACCCCTCTCCCTCCGGGAGAGGGGTTGGGGTGAGGGTACGATCAGGGCGTGATGGCAGAACTTGCGTGAGAAGTCGTCACTGCGCTTCGCCCGAACCCTCCCCCGCCTCTCGGGCCCCTCTCCCGAAGGAAGAAGGATTCACTCAGGAAGATTGTTGTCGATTCCCCTCCATCTCGTTCGTCGCCGGATAAAGCCCCCTCACGGAGCCCGTCGATGAACCTGAAGCTATACGCCCACCCTTTCTCCGCCTACTGCCAAAAAGTGCTCATCGCACTTTACGAAAACGGCATTCCCTTCGAGTGGCGCACGCTGTCGAATGAGCAACCGGAGAACTACGCCGAGTTCGCGGCGATGTGGCCGATCAAGCGCTTTCCGCTGCTGATCGATGGCGGCCGGCCGATCACGGAATCGAGCATCATCATCGAGCACCTCGCCCTGCACTATCCGGGGCCGGTGTCGCTACTGCCTGCGAACGCACGTGATGCGCTCGAAGTACGGCATCTGGATCGCTTCTTCGATCATTACATTTCCACGCCAGTACAGAAGATCGTGTTCGACGCCATGCGCTCGGAAAACGAGCACGATTTATATGGCGTGCGCGAAGCGCGAGAGGCGCTCGACACTGCCTACGCGTGGCTGGACAAAACCCTGGCAGGCCGCGAATGGGTTGCCGGCGACAGCTTTAGTTTGGCCGATTGCAGTGCTGCGCCGTCGCTGCTCTATGCAGACTGGACGCATCGCATCGATCCGGCCTTCAGCAACCTCATCGCCTATCGCAAGCGCTTGCTTGCGCGCCCGTCGTTCGCGCGTGCCGTGGACGAGGCGCGGCCGTATCGCTCATTTTTCCCGCTGGGTGCACCGGATCGCGATTGAGCCTGGAACGACCTGCCACGCATAGCGTCTTCACGATGTTGACGCCGACGTAAAGCGATTCCCTCCCCTGCACTTAGGGGAGGGAGAACGTCGCGGTTCAGACGTTCTTGTGATCTTGCCCGCCGGCTTCACCTTGCCGCTCGCTAGTGGTATCGCGAGAGCGTGCATGCGAGCCGCCGCCGTGGCTGCGCTCACCACCCTTGCGACCGATGTCTGCCATGTGTCCACGATCTCCACTGACCGCCTCGCCACCTTTCTGGCCGATGGCCGACATGTGCTCACGATTCTGACTCACCGCTTCGCCGCCCTTGCGGCCCGCCTTACGCGCTTCCTGTGAGGAGAACTCGTGCGCGTGACCGCTCTCGTGGGCCGCACGCCCACCCTGACTGGCGATCTCGCGTTGCCGCGCTTCGTCCATGCCGGCGAATCCACGCCCGCCTCCCTGTCCTCCACGGTTGTTGCCTGAACTTTGATTTGCCATTGCTAAGACTCCAAAAAACCCTGACAGCGCACGGCACGCTTCCGTGCCGTACAGAGAGATCATGACGATACTCATCTGTATCTGAAGTCTTGATGCAGTGAAAAAAATTTCAACGTCAGCTAACAAACGCCTGGCGGGCTGTTTGTAGGTTGGGTTAGCGCAGCGTAACCCAACACAATCGAAGCAGCATTGCTGGGTTACGCTCCGCTAACCCAACCTACGGAAGCTCCCCGCAATCGCAACGCATTTCCCACCACCGACACCGACGACAAGCTCATCGCCAGCGCAGCAATCATCGGCGACAACGTGATACCGAACAGCGGATACAACACACCCGCCGCCAGCGGCACGCCCAGCGCGTTGTAGATGAACGCAAAGAACAAATTCTGGCGAATATTGCGCACCGTCGCTTTCGACAACGCGCGTGCACGCAGAATGCCGCCGAGCTGCCCTTTCACTAACGTCACTTGCGCGGTTTCCATCGCCACATCCGTGCCATGGCCCATCGCGATGCCGATATCGGCGACAGCCAACGCGGGGGCATCGTTGATCCCGTCGCCGGCCATGGCCACGCGCTGGCCTTGCTTGCGCAAAGCTTCGATCACGGCAGCTTTGCCGGCTGGCGAAACCTCAGCATGGACTTCGTCAATCGCCAATGCTCGCGCAACCGCATTTGCCGTCGTGGCGTGATCACCCGTAAGCATCACGATGCGCAAGCCGGCTGCGTTCAAACTCAGGAGCGCTTGCGGCGTGTCCTGCTTGATGCGATCACTCACGCTGAATACGCCGGCCACTTTACCGTCGATGGCCAGGAACATCACGGTTGCGCCCTCACCGCGCAAATCCTCCGCTTTTGCGAGTGCGTCTGCTTCCAGCGATATGCCCAGTTGCTCCATCAGCGACGCATTGCCGAAGGCCAGCCGATGACCCTGCACCTGCCCGCTGACGCCACCACCTACGTGAGCCCGAAAGTCGATGGTCGCGGGATCGACAACTGCGGGAATGTCGACACCTTCTTCCCTGGCTGCGCCAATAATCGCCTTGCCCAGCGGGTGCTCGCTCGCTTGTTCCAGGCTGGCCGCCAAGGCGAGCAGTTGTTTGCGCTCGTAATGATCGAATACCTCGATGGACTTGAGCGAAGGCTTGCCTTCGGTCAGCGTGCCGGTCTTGTCCAGCACCAGCGTGTCGACATAACGCATCGTTTCGATCGCGGCAGCATCTTTGAACAGCAATCCTTGCTGTGCGCCGCGACCGCTGGCCACCATGATCGAAATAGGCGTAGCGAGACCCAACGCACATGGACAAGCGATGATGAGCACCGATACGGCAGCGATCAGCGCATGCGCCAAGCGCGGCTCAGGCCCGAGCAATGCCCAACCAGCGAAGGCGAGTACGGCGACGGCGATGACAACCGGCACGAACCACGCAGCCACGCGATCGGCGACTCGCTGCAACGGTGCCTTGCTACGTTGCGCCTGCGCCACCTGCGCAACGATCTGTGACAGCACGGTGGATGCGCCGACTTTCACCACACGCATGGTCAACGCGCCTTGCTGATTGACCGTACCACCAGTGAGCGGATCGCCTTCGTCTTTCGTCACCGGCATGGATTCGCCGGTGAGCATGGATTCGTCCACTTGGCTGTGGCCGCTCAGCACGACACCGTCCACCGGCACTTTCTCGCCGGGTCGAATGCGCAACACGTCACCGGCCATCACCTCGTCCAGCGGCACATCTTGCTCTTCGCCCTTCGACAAGCGGCGTGCCGTCTTGGGTACCAGGCCCAACAAGGCTTTCAGCGCGGCGCTGGTACGCCGGCGCGCACGCCATTCCAGGAAATCGCCGAGTGTCACCAATGTCACGATCACCGCGGCAGATTCGAAATACACACCGACTTGGCCGTGCATGTCGCGAAAACCTGCTGGAAACATCTGTGGCACCAGAAACGCGAACGCGCTGTAGAGCCACGCCACGCCTGTGCCCAATGCGATCAGCGTGTACATGTTCGGTTGCCACGGTTTGAGCGAACGCCACCCACGTGCGAAGAACGGTGCGCCACCCCATAGCACTATCACGCTGGCAAGCAAGGCTTCGCTCCATCCCGCCATGCCCGACCACGCGTGCGGTACATGCACACCTGCATGGGGGAGCATGGCCAGCAGAAACACCGGCACCGTCAACATGATCAATAGCCACAACCGACGCCATGCTGCTCGCGCTTCGTCGGTGTCGTCTTCATCCAGGCTGGGCATCATCGGCTCCAGCGCCATGCCGCATTTCGGGCAGTCGCCGGGGTGATCCTGTTGCACCTCAGGATGCATGGGACAGGTGTAGGTCGCACCTGGGATGGCAATCGCAGGCTCATGGTGTTCGTGCTTATGCATCGCATGCGTAGACGAATGTATAGCCATCGTCTTCGGCGCGTTCTGCGCATAACGTGCAGGCTCTGCATCGAACTTCGCCTTGCAGCCCGCACAGCAGAAATAAAACGTCTCGCCGGCATAATCACTGCGATGCTTGGCGCCGGTCGTATCCACGCTCATGCCGCAGATCGGATCGCGCGCCTTGCCGTCCTCCGCGTGGCAGCACGCATGTTGAGCGCTCATGCCTGCGGCTCCTCGTCAGCCAGTGCGCGCAAGATCGGGCAATGCTCCGGATCGCCATGCCCAGGACACGCCTGGATCAGCTGCTGCAAGCCTTTGCGGATACGCATGAGCTCGGCGATGCGTGTTTCGATGCTCGCCAGCCGTTGTTCCGCACGCTTGCGCACCGCCTTCACGCCACCGCGGCGATCGGACGACAACGCCAGCAGATCGCGGATTTCCTCCAGCGTGAAGCCGAGCTCTTTGGCTCGGCGGATGAAGCGCAGCCGGCTGACCGCCGTTTCGTTGTAGCTGCGATAGCCGGATGCGCGACGCAGCGGCTCAGGCAGCAAGCCTTCGCGCTCGTAGTAGCGGATGGTGTCGATGGGAACGCCGGCGCGCTTGGCGACGGTACCGATGGTCAGGGAGGGGGTTGGCGTGTTCATGGGGAAAGTCTAGACCTTTGATCAAGGTCCAGAGTCAAGCCCGCTCTACTCCCTCTCCCCTCCGGGGAGAGGGTTGGGGTGAGGGGCAAACCTCGCGGCAAACTTGCCTCTTCCGCCTTAAAGCTCGCATAGCAGATCGCGCGAATAACGTGCCTTATGGCAACCGCATCCCCTCACCCCAACCCTCTCCCCAAAGGGGAGAGGGAGAAAAACGCGGAGGCGATTCATTTTCCAGCCAGCTACCGCACGCGCATCCCGGTAACCTTGCCGCGCATTCAAGGGGTTCTTCATCAACATGCATTCATCCAGTACAGATCCGCACAGCCGCGCGTCGCTTCCGCTTGCACCGTCACTCGATCCCACCCTTGCCGACGCGCATATGCCGCGGCAGTTCCGGCCGCTGGATTGGCGCGTGCTGTGGATCAGCTTTGTCGCCATGCTGCTGGGCGCGGCGGTCTCGGTCGTCGCCAAATTCCTGACCGCCTTGATCGGCCTTATTACCAATCTCGCTTTTTACGGTCGGTGGAGCTACGACTTCAGCAGCCCGGCGGGCAATCATCTCGGCTTATGGGTGATCGTGATTCCCGTGATGGGCGGCCTGATCGTCGGCGTGATGGCGCGCTGGGGCTCACGCGCGATCCGCGGTCACGGCATTCCCGAAGCGATGGAACAGGTACTGCTCAACGAAAGCCGCATTCCGCCACGCATCACCTGGCTGAAACCGGTTTCCTCGGCGATCGCCATCGGTACCGGCGGACCATTCGGTGCGGAAGGCCCGATCATCGCCACCGGCGGCGCACTCGGTTCACTGATCGCGCAGTTGATGCACGTGACGGCCGATGAGCGGAAGACATTGCTCGCTGCCGGTGCAGCTGCCGGCATGGCGGCGGTCTTCTCGGCACCGATTTCCGCCGTGCTGCTGGCGATCGAGTTGCTGTTGTTCGAACGCCGCGCGCGTTCGCTGATTCCGGTGGCGCTTGGCGCCACGGTGGGTACCGGCTTCCGTTACCTGCTGGAAGGCAATGCACCGATGTTCCCGATGCCGCAGGTCGCCACGCCCACCCTGCCCGCCATCGCAGCTTATGTTGTGCTGGGCTTGATCGTGGGCGTCATCAGCGTGGGCATTACGCGCCTTACCTATGCCATCGAGGATCACTTCGAAAAACTGCCCATCCATTGGATGTGGTGGCCTGCACTGGGTGGCATCGTCGTCGGCGTGGTGGGTTATTTCGCGCCGCTGACGTTGGGCGTGGGCTACAGCAACATTTCCTCGGTGCTGAGCGGGCAAATCGGCCTTGGCGCCATGCTTGCGCTATGCCTGCTGAAACTGCTGTCGTGGTCGATCGCACTAGGCAGCGGTACATCCGGCGGTACGCTTGCACCGCTCTTCACCATCGGCAGCGCGATCGGCGGCGTACTAGGCATAACACTTGCCAGTGTTGCGCCTTGGCTGCAGATAGACCCGCACATGGCGGCACTCGTGTGCATGGCGGCGATCTTCGCGGGTGCGTCGCGCGCGTTTCTCACCTCCGTGGTGTTCGCATTCGAAACCACGCAACAACCGCACGGCTTGCTGCCGCTACTCGGTGCATGTGCAGCTGCTTATCTTATTTCCGGCTTGCTGATGCGCAATACGATCATGACGGAGAAGATCGTGCGCCGCGGCGTGCGCGTACCTTCCGATTATGCGGCCGATTATCTGGATCAGATTTTCGTGCGCGACGCCTGCAGTCGTAATGTAGTGAGCCTGCGTGCCGACGACACAGTGAAAACCGTGCGCAACTGGCTGGCTTCCGAAGGTGTAGCCACCAAGCATCAGGGTTTTCCTGTGCTCGATACGAACGGCCAGCTGCTCGGCGTAGTGACACGGCGGCAGCTGTATGACGCGGCATTGGCAGACGATGCACACGTGCGCTCGCTGGTCCATCGCGCCCCGCTGGTGGTACGCGAAGACCACACCTTGCGCGAAGCCGCCGATCACATGGTGGAGTGGGAGGTCGGGCGCCTGGTGGTCGTAGGCAAGAATGCACCGCACAACATGGTGGGCATCATCACGCGTGGCGATCTGCTTGCAGCACATGCGCGCAGGCTGCGTGAGGCGCGGCATGCATCGCGTCATCTGGATTTAGGAATGAAGCCTGCGGCGAAGTGATGTTGCCCCCCAACAAAAAAGGCCACCGGAATCCGGCGGCCTTTTTTGTTGGAACATGAAATGGCGGAATGCCATTTCATGCTGTCGCTTACCAATCGTAAGTAACGCCGAGCTGCACCGTACGTGGCGCCTCCACCGTACTGTTGTAGCCAAAATAGGCCGATTTGTAGAGCGCATTGGGCGCCGCCGACGTACCGTAGTTCGGATTGACGAACAGCAGCTTCTGCTCGTTCGTGACATTGCGCACCTGCAACTGGAAACCCAGCTTCTTGCCCGCCCATTCTGGACGGTATTCCAGCGCCAGATCCAGCGTATGCAGCCAGGGTGTATAACCGCTGGTGCCGGGCGGCGACGGCATACCGCCACACCAGTGATAACCACCGCCGTAACCGGCCGGGTCGGTTTCTTGCGTGCCGTAGTAACCCAGACATTGCTCAGGCGTGCCCGAAGCCAGCGTCAGCACACCGCTGACCGACCACTCCGGCAAGAATTGATAGGTGCCATACGCCTTCAACGCATGTTTGCGTGAATTGGTTTGCGGACCATTGGAGTATTCCATCAACTGGCCAAAGTCCCACTGCGTGGTGGCCGAAACCGAAGTACCGCCCTGGCCAGTCTGCGACTGCACGACACCCTCACTGGTGCCGTAACTCTTGGAATACATGTAATCAATCTTGCCCCACCACTTACCGTCCCACGGATGCTCCAGGAACAACTCCAGCGAGTAGTAATTGCGATAGGCGCGCGGGAAGCCCAACTGCGACGGCGAAACCCAGGCCGAGGCATGGCCGCCGTTGGAATTGGCGGCAGTGATCAGGTTGCTTGAGCCCGGATTGATCAGAATGCTGCCATTGACCACCAACGGACCGCAGTTGGCTGCAGTCGAACCGGCCGTCTGATTGGCCAAGCCGGGATTCTGAGCCAGCAACGCGTTACAGATCGCGTAAGGTCCTTCGGCGGTGTCATCCACGATGCGACCCAGCTTGGTCCAGGTGGCTGTCACACCATAGTTCCAAGCAGGATTGATCTGCTGCTGGAAACCCAACACGTAGGAATCCTGATATTCCGCGCCCAGGTTGCGCGAAGCGATCGTCGAAGGATCAAGCGGCTGACCGTACGCGTAGTTGCCGGATACCGGTACGTTGTAACCGGATGTCAAACCATACGAATAGATCGGCTGAAGCCCCGTCGGCACACCGTTCGGCTGGATGCCGGTATAGGTGTAGTAGACCCGGGTGTATGTCGACGCAGCTGCCTCACGCAGCGCCACGCCTGAGGGCAGCGCCAGGTAATAACGGCCAGCATTGGCGAACAGCTTCATGCTGGAATCGCCCATGATGTCCCAGGAGAATCCCAAGCGCGGCGCCCATTGCGGTTTGGTCAGGCGTACGTACGGTTGGTTGTCGGGGTTGTAGTTGGTGAATGCCTCGTTGCGCACACCGATGTTCAACAGCATGTTCGGCGTAACCTGCCACGTATCTTTCAGGTATTGCGCGCGCTGCTGCACTTGCACCGTCGACTGGTTGACGAAGATATATTGGTCAACCCAGTACTTCGAATTGATGGGGCCTACGTACGGGCTGACGTTGGGGCTGGTACCAACGATCGGCACACCAGGATTGGTTGCTCCGTACTCCCACGCATAACCCGGACCGGTCATAACCGTACCGTCGTCAACGTCGCGCGTGGTCTGGTTATCGATACCTGCCTGCAACGTGTGGTCGCCCAGCTTGTAAGTCAGGCCGACACGCAGGTTGATGTTTTCCGATTTGTGGTTCGGGTTGCTGAGGTTGGAACTGGGATTGCTGCTGACGCAGGCCTGAGACGGACACAGCGCCGGGTTCTGGTTTTGGGGGCTGAAAATCGTGGGGTCGGAAACCTGGCCCGGCTGATTGGTGTAATAGATGCCGTCCATCTTGCCGAGCAAGGCATCTAAGGTGAGGTTATCGGTGATGTACGACGTGAACTTGGCACTATAGATATTGAACGTACTTTTGCTCGACTGCTGATAACCAGAGAAGTCGCCCACGCTGTGAGTGGCGTAGTTGTACGTGTCCCTTGTGCCATTGAATTCATCCGACGATCTCACGCCGGTAAAGGACAGGATGTTCGAATCGGTGATGTTCCAATCCAGCTTGGCGTAGTACTTCGGATAGGAAGAGTGATTGTTATCCTGATACGGAGCGGTAACCGGCGTTACCGTCGTGTAGTTGTAATGATCCGCCTCCACGGCCAGGAAGAAGAACAGCTTGTCCTTGATCAACGGACCGCCGACATAAGCGTCGTAGATCTGCTCCCATCCACTGTTACCGTTGCGGTAGTCGTACACCTTGCCGTAGTACTGCGGCGTCAGCGGGTTTTCGTAATACATGTTCTTTACGTTGCCCTGCAGATCCGAAGGCCGCCAGAACATGGCTCCGCCGAATTGCCAGGTATTGGTACCGCTCTTGCCGACCTGACTGATCACGCCGCCGGTGGAGCGGCCATACTCCGGTCCATAACCGTTAGTCAGCGTTTCCTGCTGCGCAACTGCGCCATACGGCAGCGTGATGCCACCGGAGTTACCGAGCGGGTCGGAGGTGTTGAAGCCGTTGATGTAGTAGGCGTTCTCGGCCGTCGACGAACCGCCGAACGAAACCAGCCGCTCACCCGTTGGGCCGTTACCCAACGAACCAGAGCCTGGCACCGTACCCGGCGCCAACAGCGCGATGGCCGCACCGCTGCGCTGCAGCGGTAGCTGCTTGAGCTGCGCGGCGGTGACCACTGTGGATTCCTGGGTGGAACTGACGTCGATAGCCGGCAACGCGTTGGCCGTTACCGTGACCGACGACAGGTTTTGCGCGTTGGTCGCTGCACCCGCGGCAGCAGCCGCGAAGTTGATCGTCACGGCACCGGCAGCCGGAGCCGTCACGCCATGCTTAGTGTCAATCACCGCACCGTTTTGCAGCAGGCTTACGTCGTACGTGCCTACCGGCAGCGTGATGCTGTAGCGCCCCGACTTGTCGACCGGCACGGTGCGGTCAAAACCCGAACCGCCGACAATCCGCACCGTTTCGCCACTGGCGACCGGCGCCTGACCGAAAATCGTACCGTTGGTGGACTGTGCACCAACACCACCCGAAAACCCCAACCCCATGACAATCGCCACGGCCAATGCGCTATGACGCACAGGCGATTTGCATGCCGAAGCAAGCGTTTTAACGCTCATACACCCTCCCCTTGCAACTGATTTACTTAGTGGATTTATTAGAAAACAGCGGAAAATGTCACCGATGAAACTGAAAAATCTCAACGATGATCATTTATAAAATGAGGCACTAAATGACCATATAAAATCAATATATTTTCCGACACTCACAATGATTAATTCAGCACAATGCTCAATCACGCCATTTCGTATGAGAAGTCAAGAAAATCCCAGGTAAAATCGACGTAAATAAGATTCATGCGCTAACACCGTGCGAATTTCGTCATTCATTATGAAAAAAATGGCACAACTGACATCTTCAAATCATAAAAATGGGCGCCTTAAATTTCATGCTTAAACAATATGCAATTTTCTATGGACAATATGCTTAATTAGGCATAATGACTAAATAAAAGCCTGATTTAGCGTCTCGCCTCAGCCGGTCATTTCGAGCATTGGACCATTGCCTGCGGCGCTTTCGGTCCCTAAAGGGCCCGAGTCACTTTTCTTTGCTGGCCCAAAGAAAAGTAACCCAAAGAAATGGCCTAAAAGGCTCACAGCATGGGGAAGGTAAAAGCCTGAACGTGTGTGGCTAGATAGGTCGTTGGCCGCCCATGGTTCAACGTCCCCGCTATACCGCGAGGCGTCGAAGCGCTGAGGACTTAAAGCAGATCGGGCAGATCTCAGCCAAGCTCAACCTGTCGGAGGGCGCGCTTTAAGCCCTCACTGCTTCGACGCCTCGCGGTATAGCGGGGTGGTGGAAGCGTGGCCCGCCAACGATCAAAGCAAGGCGTCATCCTTCAAGCTTGTAACTTCCACTCGCCATGAGCTCTTCAGGCCATTTCTTTGGGTTGGCGGAGTCAATCTAGAAGTGCATCATCAATCTTCTGCGCCAGATCATCGCGACCGAGCGCCCGCATAAACA
>NZ_BSOB01000025.1:158304-298681 GCF_030160295.1 Dyella acidisoli | reverse complement strand
GGACTCGCCCTCGCTCGTTACAGAACGGTGGATAGTTTTACTCTCCACCGCTGGCCCATGAGGCCTTATTTAGCGCGGGGGCGAGTCCATGTAATTACGAGCTAGTTGGTTTTTATAGATCGCCCCCAACCCTGCATACCCCCGAAATCAGGGGTGTCCACCCGCGCCGCCATGAACACAATGATGGGTTTTGAAAGCGTGGGACAGGGGAATGAACGCCATGTACGACAGGGGGACACGGCACGTTTGCCGTGGGCGTGTTCGGCGTGGGCTGAGCTGGCTCGCGCTGTTGAGTGTGTTTGGCTTACCCGGCCTGGCCCTGGCTTCGCCGGGATGCCAAGCGCTCAACGGGCAATCCGGCACCATCGCGGGATACGGATACATCCAGCTGTTGAGCAATAGCCAGCAGGTCAATCAAGGCGACGCGGTAACGCTGACCACGCCGGGTCAGCTTTTCTACGGCGGTTCCTTCCTGCAAATGAGTGCCAACGGCAATACCGTCTCCGGCACAGAGAGTAATTCGGGCGCAGGCGCCGATAACCTCACCAACAACCTTGGCAGCTCGACGACGTACAGCATTACCTGCAGATCGGTCGGTGCCACGATATCGGGCGTCAGTCCGTCTTCGGCCACTGTCGGCAGCACGGTGACCCTTTCCGGTACCGGTTTCTGGGGCGCCTCGCAGGTGCTTTTCGGCGCGATACCGGCCACTTCGTTCACCGTCACCTATGGTGCCACTCCGTTGATTACCGCAGCGGTGCCCAACGGTTCGGGTACGGTGACGATCACGGTGGTCACCGATGCGGGCACGTACACCGGCGGGTCGTTCACGTTTGCCCCGCCCGCCGCCGGCCCAGTTAGCACCAGCGTTGCATTCGACAGCAGCAACAACGCCATTCCCTTGAATACCAGCGGCAATCCCACGGCTGTTGCGGTAGTCAGTGCACCTGCGCATGGCACAGCAAGAGCCGCTGGAACGTCGATCACGTATTCGCCTACGGTCGGCTATACGGGATCGGACAGCTTTACCTATACGGCCAGCAATGCCGCTGGCACGTCAACGCTCGCCACAGTGACGATCACCGTCAATCCGCCAGCAGTGCCAACCGTTGCCGCCGCATCGGCAACAACGCTCTACAACACGGCGACGAACATCAACCTCGCAAGCGCCATTTCGGGGCTCGATATTACGGGCGTCAATATCGCTGCAAATCCCAGCCATGGCACGGTAAGCGTGTCGGGCGAAACGGTGATGTACACACCGTCTGCGACGTTCTACGGCGGCACCGACAGTTTCACTTACACCGCAACCAATCCGGGCGGCACATCGACGCCGGCGACTGTAACGGTAACCGTGGGCACGGTGGCCGCACCCACTGCTGCTGCCGTATCGACGGCAATTTCATATAACACCGCAGCCAGCATCAATCTGGCGAGTGCGATTTCGGGGCTGGACATCACTGCAGTCAACATCGCCAACGTGCCGACACACGGCACGGTGAGCGTATCGGGTGAAACGGTGACTTACACGCCGTCCGCGACGTTCTATGGGGGCACTGATAGCTTCACTTACACGGCAACAAATCCAGGTGGAACGTCTTCGCCTGCGACGGTGACTGTGACGGTAGGGCAAGTAGCGGTGCCCACAGTTGCCGCAAAATCGGCAACGACGCAGTACAACACCGCAACGAGCATCAATCTTGCGAATGCTATTTCTGGAACAGATGTTACTGGCGTCGCCGTCGCAAGCAATCCAAGTCATGGCACGGTGAGCGTGTCGGGCGAAACCATCACGTACACGCCATCCGCGACGTTCTATGGCGGCAGTGACAGTTTTACCTACACGGCCACCAATCCAGGTGGAACGTCTTCGCCTGCAACGGTGACAGTAACGGTGGGCGAAGTAGCGGTACCCACGGTTACAGCCAAATCGGCGACAACACCGTACAACACGGCAACGAGTATCAATCTGGCGAGTGCGATTGCGGGAACGGACGTTACCGGGGTCGCCGTCGCAAGCAATCCAAGCCACGGCACAGTGAGTGTGTCGGGCGAAACCATCACGTACACGCCATCTGCAACGTTCTATGGCGGCACCGATACGTTTACGTATACAGCAGCCAACCCGGGCGGAAATTCGTCGCCCGCGACGGTTACGGTCACGGTGACGCCCTTGAGCACACCTGTTGCCGCCGCACTTTCGGTAGCCACCACAACAGCAACACCTGTGCTTATCGAAGCAGCCGCTGAGGCAAGCAGCCCTCAGCCTTTGACCGGTTTGAATATAGCGACGCAGCCAACACACGGAATAGCCACGGCAAGCGGCGAACAGATCATCTATACGCCGGCTTCTGGTTTTACGGGTACTGACACCTTCACCTATCAGTTGAGCAATCACTTCGGTGCGTCCGCACCCGCTGTTATCACGGTGACAGTGACGGCAGCAGGCAGTGCCTCGGGCCTGAGTCGCACGGTAACCACGCAACCAGGGAGCCCCGTATCGGTGAACTTGGCCAGCATTGCCCAAGGTTCGTATGTGTCGTCGGCACTATTGGGTGTTTCACCCGCTGGTGCGGGCAGCGCGACGTTGAGCCAACCTGCCACGTTGTCGTTCACGCCCACGTCGAACTTCCACGGTCTGGTGCAGATCACCACCGCACTGGTCGCGTCGAACGGGCAATCACAGACGATCGACATTCTTGTATTAGTGAGCAACCAGCCCGATCCGTCTCGGAATCAGGACGTGCTTGGTTTGGTCAACGCACAGACCATGCAAGCCGAACGTTTTGCCCAGAATCAGCTCAGCAATATTCAGAACCGCTTGGACAGCTTGCATGATGGAAACGAAACGTCGCGCTTCAGCAATAACCTTTCCATCAGCCTGGACGGCAAGCCGTTGAGTGCACCATCGGGCACACCATTGCCCGATAGGCCGGGGTCCAATCAGGGACTCGTCGAGATACGCCCGGGCATTGGCGCAAGCGAAGGTGCCGGCAACGAACCGCTTTCGGCAAACACAGCATCCCAAAGCAGCACGCAGACTGCAGGCAAGCAAGCTTCGGGACCGGGTACATGGATCGCCGGCACGGCAAACTTCGGGACGTTCGATGCGTATCGGCAAGCTGCAGGTTTTGATTCGGACAGCATTGCAGTCAGCGCCGGCGTGGATCAGCGCATCAGTGAACACGCGTTGATAGGCCTAAGCTTCGGCTACAACCATGACAACAGCGAGATCAATCACGATGGCACGCGCAACGTGGCGCAGGGCTACACCGCTGCGTTCTACGGCAGCTACCAACCGGGTGCACACGTGTATCTCGACGGTGTTATAGGTGGCGGCGGCCTGCGTTTCGACAGCAGCCGATACGCTATCGACAGCGGCACCGATTTGCTCGGCCATCGCAACGGCAGCCAGTGGTTCGCTTCGCTCACAGCGGGCTACGAATATCAAACGGGCGCATGGTCACTGTCGCCCTATGGTCGATTCGCCTGGTCACTGTCGTCACTCAATGCTTTCTCAGAAAACGGCGACGTAGCCGACGCATTGGCCTATGGCACCCAGACGATACGTACGTCGCAAGCCATAGCGGGCGTTCGCGCGAGCGGCAAGATTCCGTGGAGCAGCGGCTGGCTGATACCGCACGTACGCCTGGAAGTGGGGCACGACTTCCAAGGGACCAGCAGCACTGCATTGAGCTACGCCTTCATTCCCTCGGCGGGTTCATGGAACGTGCTGACAAATCCATATTCGGCAAACGGGACTAGCGTGCAGGTGGGTTTCGGCGGCGATTTGCAGCTTCAGAATGATCTGCTGATCACCACGGAATATGAGTATCTGTTGATGCCGCATGCGCACGACCAGAGCATCCGAATTGGTGTGCAAAAGAAGTTTTAGGCGACTGGGGATAAGGGCAATGGCGCTAGCTTAAGCGTTTGTTCGTCGTTCGCCGCGGGCGCCCCCTCTCCCCTCGGGAGAGGGGCTGGGGGTGAGGGTTCGGGCGGGGCGCGATGACGATTTCTTGCGCCAGTTCTTATCATTGCGCGCTGATCGTACCCTCACCCCAAACCCCTCTCCCGAAGGGAGAGGGGTTTAAGTTAGCGCCATTGGAGATAAGGGCACGTCGAAGCTGAGGCGCGTACCGCCTCCCGGCGACGACATTATCTGCAAGGTGGCGCCGAGCCTGCCGACGCGGGCGCGCAGGCTTGGCAGGCCCGCACCTCGCCTCGCCACGCTAGCCAGATCGAACCCTTGCCCATCGTCGCGCACTTCCACGTTCAAGCATTCACCCTTGCGCCGGATGTACACGTGCACCTGCGATGCACTGCTGTGCTTGAGCACGTTGGTCAAAGACTCTTGCAAGAAGCGAAGCAACTCCAACACGCGCATAGCGCCCAGACTTAGATCGTCCACACCCTCCACAGTCCAGCGATTGTCGATGGCGATCGCCTCAAAACGCTGACTCCAGCGATGCCGCAACGGGGCAAGCAGACCGGCCAGATCGGTATCACGCTCATGCGTCGTCGTATCGATGATCAGGCGCAAGTCGTCGCGCAGCTCCTTGAGGGTGATAACAACTTGTGCAGGTTCGGGCGGAAGACGCGGGTTTTCGAGCGTCGAAATGGCGGCGAGCAGGCTGCCGCCAAAACCGTCGTGCAGGTCGCGAACGAGATTGAGGCGCTCGCCGATGCGAGCATTGTTCAAAGCCAGGTCATGCTCGCGCTTGAGCGTCTCCGTCAATTGACCGGTCGCCGCTTGCACCTCACGCTGCAGTTCCAGGTTGAAAT
Source organism: Dyella acidisoli (assembly GCF_030160295.1). Lineage (GTDB taxonomy): Bacteria > Pseudomonadota > Gammaproteobacteria > Xanthomonadales > Rhodanobacteraceae > Dyella_B > Dyella_B acidisoli. Next base: position 293,896 of record NZ_BSOB01000025.1, on the reverse strand, counting down.
TTTCCGCCCGTCGCATGGCGACGGCAAAACGATAGGCAAGCGCACTACCCATGCCGATGATTGTAATCGGCGAGGTCACCGCCAGCAGATAGCTATCGCTGCGAATGACGCCAAGAAACAGCAACATGTCGTGCGCAGACACGACCAAGGGAATCAGCAGGCTGCCAGCCAACGCGTAGTTATCGGCGCGCGGGTGCCGCCAGGCATAACCCATGAACCCAAAGATGGCCACGTAATAGATGCTGCAACCGAAGATAATGGCGACGGCGCGATAGTGACCCGTCCATTGAGGGCATAACAGGGCGACGGCAAATAGCGCCACGCAAAGCACCAGCATGATTCCTTCGGTACGCGGCCACTGATAACCCGCGTAACGAAGCAGGAATATGGCAAACGTTACCGTCGACGCGAAGTACGCCGCGGCATTAATAGCCTCCCAGGCAGGGGTGTTATTGAATGGCCATGGGCTGGAGGCAAGGAAATTGATCGTATACAACGACCAAACCACGGTGCACAACGCATACCAGCCATAGTAGGTGTCTTTGCGCCGCAACAGCCAAAGCAGGAAGAACAACCCACCGAATACGAAGCTCACGGATAGATCGAATACTTGCACGTTGTAGCGCAAAAACTCGCCTCGACGTTCGCGTGCTTGCACTGCATCGGGATTCCCGATCGTAACGGCGCCGAATCCCGGCTGATAGCCGGCTAATCCCGACACACGCACCAGCAGCGTATTTTGCCCCTGGCGAAGCAGCGGCTTGTCGATCAGGAAATATTGTGGCCGGATCCACGTACGTGAAAGCGGCTCCACCAGATGAGTGTCGCTATAGATCCGGTTGCCATTGACGTAGAGGACATATGCCAAACTGACGTAATCGATGAACAAGCCTACCGGTTGATCGGTGCTCGTTTGATTCCAATGCAGTCGATACCACACCACGCCATCGTGATGAGGCCAACGGGTATCCCACAAGTCCATTAGCTTGACGGGCGTCCAGCCATCGACCGGCGGCGCTTCGGAATGCCAGTCGGCCGGTGCCGCCTCGGCAGATTGAAGCTCGATGGTTGCATTCGTCGTCGATGGGATTTGCTCTGCGGCAACTGAAGATGCAAACAACCCACACGCGAGCAACAGAACGAAAAACACGCGCATATCTACAGCAACCCCATGGACTTGGCTTCGAACACCGCAGCTGTGCGTGAGCTGACCGCCAGTTTGCGATAGATGCTCTTCGTATAGCCTTCGATGGTAAAGCGAGAGAGACCGGTAAGATCAGCGATTTCGCGATTGCTGAATCCCTGCGCGACAAATTGCAAAATTTCCGATTCGCGCTCTGAAAGCGATATGTCGTTCCTGACCAATGATTCGGTGGGAGAGACAGACGGCGCGAGGTTGTCCTTGGACACAAATGGAATGTAGGAAAGAATGCGACGCGCGATAAGCGGATCGATCAATGCACCGCCGCGGCGGATGCTTTGCAAGGCAGCGCGAAGCTCGACATCGTCCCGCTCCTTCATCAGGTATCCGACGGCACCGGCACGCAAGGCCGCCAATACGATTTCTTCATGCCCCCACGCCGAGATCGCTACCGTCGTCGTATCAGGATGATGATTTTCAACCCAGCCGATCAGTTCCACACCGTTGCCATCAGGCAATCCAATGTCGACCAGCGCCAGGCGAGGCTTGAAGACCGGGACGATGGCTTTGGCATCCGCCACAGTGTCCGCAACCGCAATATCATGCGTCGCGCCAAGCAGGTCCGACAGCAGGCGAACAAGGCGCTGCTGGGTTGACTCGTCGTCGTCCACGACGAGCACGGGACTCAATGCAATGAGCTCCCCTGTCGAGACCATGCGCCGTACACCCCCTGACTGTGGCGCTGACTATGCTACCTCAGGGGTGATGGCCGTATGCAGATGGTCCTTTATGACAAGTCCGGAACGCTGTAATCCTTCGCGTTGCGGCTATCAAGGGAGACAGGTGGTGGTGTAAATGAATTTCGCGATATCGCTACTTCCGCAACTCCAGGTCACATCGCCGTTCGCGCGCGACGGTATGAACAACAGGTGCTTATCACGCAAGATGGGGGCGGCCTGATTGCCAAAAGTCACCTCCACAACGCCATCCTTGATCGCAACCGACGAAACGTATTTGCCGGCGAATGTCTCAGGAGCGCCGATGCCCACCACGGCGTTGTTGGTCGGCGGCATGCGGGTCCATTTCAATTGAGCGGCAACCGCTTGTTTTGCGCTGTCGGCAAGCTCGATCGCTTCACTTAGCTGATCGCGCGCCACGTATCGCTGATAGCCTCCGTAGCTGACTGCCGCGACGACGGGGGTCACTACAAAAGCGCCGACTGTCACCAGCACGGCGATCCCCCAAACGGGCATCCCTTTGCGATAGGCCTCAGGATCATCTCTATCCAACTGCACCTGCCCCTGTTGCCACGCCTGCAGCTCTTGCTTGCGCACAACGAAGGTGCCGGCTATCAAATCGTGCAGAGCCTGCTTGCGGGCCGTCATCCCCGCCATGATGAAGCCGATCAAAAGCGTAAAATACGAAACGATTACACCGAAATTACGCCCAAACGCTTGCCAGAATCCGATCCGATTGCCGTAGGCATCGGTGACCTGCAGACCTATCGCCATCTTGCCCGGCGTTGCTTGCGTGGCGCTCGACTCCCACAGCGGGAAATAGAGCAGAAGAACGGCCAGCTCGAGCAAACCTAGTATCGCGATCGAGCCGGAAAAAATATGCTCGAGCACATAGAGCCCGGCGCGTATCGCCAGTCCATCGATAATCCGCGCCACAAAACGCAACCAGAAGCCGGCATGGATTTTTATCTCGTATCCATCTATCGGTAGCTCGCTGGGCGGGCGGCGCTGCAATGGCTCTGTCGGAGCCGAGGTGTCGAATCGCTTGCTTGTCGCACGTTGCGGCGGTGGCGGCGCCGCTGCCGAAGTGTCCAGCGAATTAGCTACTTCGTGTTTCGTCGGCAGCTTCGGCGCACCCGACAAGCCCAGTGCAGCTTCCAGTGTCTGCCAGATATTTTCTCCCTTGATGCAGACATTGAGTTGCCGATCCAGGGTGCCGTGTTCGACCGCATGACGCGCATACGCTTCGCTGACCGGACCGCAAAGGCCTTGCTCGGTCCGCAGCCACAGCTGACGATCGCCGCGATCGGCCAGTGCCACCGCTTCCGCACCGGCCGCGATCAAGGCATCGCGTTGCCCGCACGCCTCGGTCTGACTGACCGGCTTGAGGGTGAACGGCAAACGATTACGAATACGTTCTTGAAAGGCGGCGGGCTCGAGGCGCATCAGCTGGGCCACCTGCTCCCATATGGCTGCTGCTTCCTTGCCATTGACCGTCTTGCCGGTCAGTGTCACCGACCATGCGGCATTGATTTCCATAGTAACCTTTTGGTTGCCCGCAGCCATGCCATCTGCCAGCGGCGTCTGGCCATGATCCCCCAAAGACGGACTAGAAACCTCAAACCCCTACCCTAGGAGGTCCTGATATATTCCACGTACTCGTTATCGTACTGGTATGCGCATCCCCGACATTTTTAATTTAACAGATATTATGCCGGCGCGTAGAATAGATCAGAGCATCCCCAGCGCCTGCCTCGATCAGCTTCTCTTTGACGAGCGGCAGGGGAAGTAAGCTTAATAGTGCGGTGAGCAAAGAACGCTCTTTCAAGTACCAACTCGACGTATTTGATTCAACAGGGGGCACTCATGGAATTGCTTGCGAAATTCGCTTGGCCGATTCAGATCGGCATATTCATTCTTCTCTTCTTTACGTTGCCGCATACATCTGGCCGGATTTTCATCATGCTGGGCTATATCGTGCTTAGTACGATGCTGGTTCGGTATATCAAAAGCCGATAACACGACATCACAAGTTCAACCATCTCCAGGGATAGCGGTGCCGCCTTGGGATATTTCTATGGGCGGTCTCGTAGATAGTCCATGTCGAAAAACAGAGACGCCGGCACATTACAACGCCTGCGTCTTCTGAAGCATTCTCAAGATTTCTTTCACGACCAGATCGGGCTGGTCGAGCATCACCTTGTGTGAACTGCCAACGGCAAGGACATGTTCGCGGTGCGGATTGTCGCCAGTGAACTGTGCGTGCGCATCGCGCCATATCTGCGCGCTTGCAGGATCATTCTGCCCTTTTTCCGCGACGATATCGATGATGGGAAGCGTAGCCGGAACGGAAATAGCGTTGATTTCTTTAGCGGTTGCGGGCATCGCTTCGGCAAAAGGAATGGCCACCTTGGCGAGCGCAGGCGCTTTTTGCCGAATCTCATCGTATTGCGCTCGCATCGTGGTCTGATTTTTATCGACCTCACTTTTCGGCCAAACATTGGGAACGACAGCATCAAGCAGAACAAGTCCCTTGATGTGCTCATCCTGAGAAGCCGCCACCAGGCTGATAGCTCCCCCATACGAATGCGCAACCATCACGATAGGCCCATCGACACCACACGCTGCAATCATAGCTCGCATGACATGAACGTCGTTGTCGAGACTGTAGGGCACATCCGTATTGATGCTGCTTCTACCTAGACCAGCACGGTCATAGACCAATGTCCTCACACCCGCGGCACGAATTTTCGGCGCGATGCCAGACCACACGCTGGAGTCGTTTCCGAATCCTGACTCAAAAACGACCGTAACGTTTCCCGCCCCCTCCTCATCGACCCAGATGCGATTGCCGTCGATATTCAAACGAGAAGACGCACATGCCTGCGTAGAAGCGGAATTCTGTGGCGACCCTGCATATGAAACTTGGGCTGAGACAATGCCGAGCAGTCCGACAATGGCGAGATATGTCATACGTTTAGGCACCCTTTTAGGCAAGAACCAAGCCGTTAGATATGGCAAATAAGCCCCCTTAGATGCTGCCGCGCAGCGACGGACGCGCATCGTACTGATGGCTATTGCGTGCAAGCTATCAGGAGTGCCTTAGAAAATGAGGGTGCCGAAAGTCCGGGCATGCCGGAAGTCGTAGGGAGCTTTGTATAGACATTCCCAAACACGCAAAGACGTCGCAGCGAGATAGCCACCCTCCATCACTTGCTAGTATCTATGATCAAAGTTGACTCTAAATTCTTTGCTGGGCCGCGATCACGTCGTTGATGAATTTATCGGCGTCTTCGGGTGTGATCACGATCCGACGGAACAATCCACTTCGCCTGCGAACCAAAACGCAAGTGCCGAAAATTCGATTACCGAATCGAAGGGCGGCTCCACCAATGCCGAGACCTAACCAAGACGACTTTTGAATCAAATCAATGTTGTCAACGGGTATTCGATAAATAGGCAATGCACGAAACAGGACGATTTCTATGGAATGATTTTTCACTCGATAGTCGTAAACAAAACGAAGCGTGCACACCGTTGCGCATAAAATAATAGCGAAACCCAGAATCGATACCACAAGATTCAAGTTCATAAAAATGTTTTGGCCGATGTATTGGATGGATATTTACCACTACTATTGCCGCACAGAAAAACTCTAGGAAGGCCGCTATAGATAGCGTCTCGTACAGAACGGACAATTGTTGCCGGTGCAATGCGATTACGCCAATCATCTGAAGGCGGCGCCAGACATCGCCGACTACGTCGTCAATTTCTACAACACCCATTGGCTTCATTCCACCCTCGGCTACCGGTCATCCAACTAGTACGAGCACTGCCACACCTGATTTTCGCTGCCAGCCCACCCAAAAAGTTGACCACGACGATTGGATCACCATCCACATAGATGGAAAAAGTTCACTTGTCCTAATCGCACACCCCTCTTGCAGACAGAGATTTAAAATCAATCACTGTCCCCATACCTTGAGGATTTTCAGGCGCCATCCAAACCCAATACTGCGTTACCGATCTATTTCTCACCAGCTGAGTCAAGCTAGTCCCTGCTTCGCCTTTTTTAACAGCGGGCGTTAGCGTGAACTGAAATAGCATTCTTCTCTGACTCGCCCCTAACACAATGGCATATGCAACAGAATGCAGTGATTCGTTACGGTTAGGAAGAATACAAGGCCTTCCCGTAACCACCATAAGGGGATCCAAATCGCCTTGCTTAAAATCAGGCAAACCATTAAGCAGCCCTACATCTACCCCACCACCTATCAAGTAAGAGATAAAAGCTTTCTCTTGCCTCTCATTTATGACACCCAGGGCATCATCACCCCGCACTAAAAGTGGAAAGGTCAAGATAAATAGTGACGTCACGAATTTTAAAAGATCCACCCTTTTCATACATAACACCTAAGTTGCTCAATAGTGTCGGCTAGCTTTAGATAAGGCTCACAATACAGACTTCCAGCTTCGAATAACCGGCGCCGTTGCTCCTTTCTTAGGGAGACAAGGTTTTTTTCAAACCGGGGTCAGGTTGCACTTTCCGTCACTTGAACGCGATAGTTACCGATAGCCATCGATCTTGCCCATCCTCATGATGAGGTCACTCTGTAACGGACCCAAGATCCATGCCTCGCCAGCCCCGACTCGATCTCCCCTATATTCCCCAGCACATTGTCCAACGCGGCAACGATAGGCAACCATGCTTCTTCACCGACATCGATCGTATTCGCTACCTTGATGAACTTCGCGAAATTACTCTGCACGAGCATTGCGTCGTACATGCTTACGTTCTAATGACTAATCATGTCCATCTTCTGATGACGCCCACCGACAGTGGACAGATTGCACGAGTCATGCAGGCACTTGGGCGTCGCTATGTACGGTATGTCAATGATCGGTACCGTCGTACGGGCACCTTGTGGGAAGGCCGATACAAGTCGTGCCTGGTGGATAACGATTCGTATATTCTGCGCTGTTACCGTTACATCGAATTGAACCCACTTCGAGCGCGAATGGTCGCGATGCCCCAAAACTATTCATGGTCGAGTTTCACCTACAATGCGCTTGGGGCACCTAACCTCCTAGTCCGGCCGCACCCGTCATATCTTTCACTTGGCGCCGATGCGACAGAGCGTTGTGACGCGTATCGCACATTCGTGATGCATGCCGCCCCATCCGAAGAACTTGAAGATATTCGGCGACATTTGCAAAGCCAGCATGTCTACGGCTCTGAGCGCTTTCGTGCAGCCATTGAGGCCCAACTCGGGCGGCGTGCTGGACCGGCCAGGATCGGAAGGCCAAGAAAGTCGAGGTTACCCGATGAAAGTGCAACCTGACCCCGGTTTCGGAAGGCCGATGTCATGAAAGGCATCGTCGTGATGGTGGTGAGTGATGCGTCCGAGCAAGCGGCCGACACCGCTGCATTAAAGACCAGTGGCGCAACCTTGCGCTTTGTCACCATGTAATTCGGCAGAGCTGTACGAACTATCCATGTCGGGGTTGCCGACATCACGCTTCTTCCGCTGGATCGGGTTGATCGCCCTATCTGGCTGTTTGGTCGTGGGTGCTGTAGCCATCAGCCATAAGGTTGTACGCCAGCCCGATACGTGGGTGCTGCTTACTCAGCGTATTGCCTTGGGTAAGCAGCTCTTCAATGATCCTCATCTCAGCGCTGACGGCACGGTCCGTTGCGCGTCGTGCCACATGCCCGAAAAAGGCTATACCGATGGACGACGCGTGGCGGTTGGTGTGGAAGGACGCACCGGTACACGCAATACGCCGAGCTTGATGACGCTTGAGGAAGCTCAGGAAACATCCTTCTTCTGGGATGGTCGACGTAGCTCCTTGGATCAAGCGGTGCTGGATCCGCTGACCAATCCTGTTGAGATGGGATTGCATAACCAGGCTGAGTTGCTTCAGCGCGTGCAGGAAGATTCAGCGTATACGTCAGCTTTTGCGCAAGCCTTTCCAGAAGCAAAACCAGTCATCTCTTCCGAACACATTGCAGCAGCGCTGGCGGAATACGTTCGATCACTGAGATCGCCCGAAAGCGCGTACGACCGTTATGCCTTACATGGCGACAAAACGGCGTTGGACCAACGCGCACTCCTTGGCCTCGCCATCTTCAAAGGCAAGGGGCATTGCGCAGAATGCCATCGATTGGGAGGCGCGCCTGCCGTACTCACGGATCACGCTTATCACCGGACGGGTATGGGCCTCGATGCGATCACGGCGAACCTACCCAATCTCACCGAAGACGTCATTAAGCGCTCTCTGCAAGGTGGAGCCATTGGCAACCGCGTCGCTACGCATGCGGATGAAGCGCAGCTGGGTCGTTTCAATGTTACGCAGGACCCTGCCGACATAGGGTTGTTCCGAACACCGTCGCTGCGCGACGTTTCACATACCGCGCCTTATATGCACGATGGAAGCGTCGCCACACTGGATGATGCGATTGATCGAGAGGTTTACTACCGCAGCTTGCAGGCTGGTCGCCCATTACAGCTCACGGTGGAGGAAAGGGAGGACTTGAAGTCTTTCCTGCAAGCTCTCTAAACACTGAGCAGTTATGGATCGCGCTCAGAATCGAATGGCACTTACCTAATTAAGCAGACATCTGGTTTCTTGCCACGATGTGTCTATGCCCTGCGGGCAGGGTAAGACTGGGGTAATGCTGCAGGGGTTTGCCGTGCAACTCGAATTCAACGCAAGATTGCTTCACCCCACCCCAACCCTCCCCTACTACACGTAGGGGAGGGAGTTGATCGTGGCAAGCCTCCGACTTCGTGCACTTAAGCAAGCGCGATTCTTCTCAGAACCGCACTTATTCCACGGTCACAGATTTTGCCAAATTACGCGGCTGATCCACGTCGGTGCCGCGCAAGACAGCGACGTGGTAAGCGAGCAATTGCAGTGGCACAGTGAATACCGCAGGTGCGATGAAATCGCCGCCTGCATCGATGCGCAACACCGCACCACGTGCTGGATTGCCGTCGAAGTGTGCCTTGGCATCGGCGAAGACGATCAGTTCGCCGCCGCGGGCGCGGACTTCCTGCAGGTTGGATTTGAGTTTGTCGAGTAGCGGGCCGTTGGGGGCGACGGCGATGACGGGCATGTCTTCGTCGACCAGGGCCAGCGGGCCGTGTTTCAGTTCGCCTGCGGCGTAGGCTTCGGCGTGGATATAGGAGATTTCCTTGAGCTTTAGCGCGCCTTCCATCGCCACCGGATACTCCACGCCACGGCCCAGGAACAGCGCGTGATGGCGTTGGACGAAGCGTTCGGCCAGTTCGATCACTTGCGGTTCCAGCTTCAGCGCTTCATCGAGAATGCGCGGCAGGCGCAGCAGTTGTTCGGTGAGGTCGCGATAACGCGCTTCGTCCAAACCGTGCTGCTTGGCAAGGTGCAAGGTGAGCAGTGCGAGTGCTGCGAGCTGGGTGGTGAATGCCTTGGTGGAAGCGACGCCGATTTCGGGGCCGGCGCGTGTCATCAGTTTCAGATCAGCTTCGCGTACGACGGAAGATTCAGGCACGTTGCAGATGGCGAGTGTGCCGAGATAGCCGCGGCGGCGTGATTCGCGCATGGCGGCGAGCGTGTCGGCCGTTTCGCCGGATTGCGAGATGGCGACGAACAAGGTGCCTTCCGGCACCACCGTTTCGCGATAGCGGTATTCGCTGGCCACTTCTACGTTGACGGGCAGACGCGCGTAGTCTTCGATCCAATACTTCGCCACCAGGCCGGCGTGATAGCTGGTGCCGCAAGCAACGATGTGCACGCCTTTTACTTTCGCCAACAACTCGTCGCCATCAATACCGAAGACGTTTGGCAATACGCCGTGTGCGTTGATGCGGGCTTCGAGTGTATTGGCCACGGCGTGTGGCTGCTCGAAGATTTCTTTTTGCATGTAGTGGCGGTATTCGCCGCGCTCCACGGCATCGGCGGATAGTTCGCTTTCCTGGATGCCGCGCTCGACCGCTTTTCCATCCAAGGTGTAGACCTGCACGTTTTCGCGGCTGATCTCGACGATGTCACCTTCTTCGAGGTAGATGATCTTGTTGGTGACTTGCACCAGTGCTTGTGCATCGGAGCCAAGGAAATTCTCGCCGATGCCCACACCAACCAGCAGCGGTGCACCGCGGCGCGCACCGACAACATGGCCTGGCTCATCGCGGTCAATGACGGCGATGGCGTAGGCGCCTTCGAGTTCGCGCACGGTGGCGAGCACCGCTTCGCGCAGTTTCATGCCTTGGGTTAGATGCAGGTCGATCAAGGCAGCCATCACCTCCGTATCGGTTTCGGAAGTGAACACATAGCCTTTGACTTGCAGATCCGTACGCAGCTTTGCGTAGTTCTCGATGATGCCGTTATGCACGATGGTGACGCGGCCGATCATGTGCGGATGTGCGTTCACTTCATTGGGAACGCCATGGGTTGCCCAGCGGGTATGCGCGATGCCGGTGCCACCGGGGAACGGCGCTGCGAGGTAGAGCGATTCCATTTCGCGCACTTTGCCTTTGGCACGCACGCGATGGACTTCGCCGTCTTCCAATACGGCCAAGCCGGCAGAGTCGTAGCCGCGATATTCGAGTGCTTTAAGGCCTGCGATCAGGAGTGGCGCGACATCGCGTTGGGCAGTGGCGGCAACGATTCCACACATGGTCTATTTCCTATTGCAGGCGTTGTGAAGGCGGCGACTTTGACGATTGGCCGTTTCGACAGGCTTTCGCTCGCAGGGTTCACTTTAGGCGAGACATGTCCCTTACAAAAGGGATTGGAAGCGCATTCGTACATTTGTATCGAGGCAAGTTCGTACAGCCCCACCTCCTCCTGCTTGCAGGAGGAGAAGAGAAAGTACCCCCCTACTTCGCATGGGAGGGAGAGAACTATCAATGCACTTTGCGGCGCAGATAGTTCAACAAGTCGATGCGCGTGATCAGACCAAGGAATTGCTCACCGTCCATGACGATAGCGACGTGACCGCGCTCGAACACGGGCAGCAATGCCTGCATCGGTGAGCGCACGTCGAGCATTTGCAGATCGCTGATCATCGCCGTAGCTACGTTGTCACGGAAACGCATTTCATCAGTATGTACATGCATTAAGACATCGGATTCATCGAGGATGCCGACGATGCGTTGACCATCCATCACCGGCAGCTGAGAGATGTCATAAAGCTTCATGCGTGTATAAGCCGTCATCAGCAGCTCATTCGCACCGACCACCACGGTGTCGCGGCGCGAGAACGGGCGCAGCAGCAAATCGCGCAGATCGCCATGCTGCTCACGGTCGATGAAGCCGTTGTCGAGCATCCAGTAGTCGTTGTACATCTTCGACAGGTATTTGTTGCCCGTGTCGCATACCAGTGTCACTACGCGCTTGGGCTCGGTCTGCTCGCGGCAGTATTTCAGTGCGGCGGACAGCAGCGTACCGGTGGAAGAGCCGCCCAGAATGCCTTCTTTTGCGAGCAGTTCGCGCGCGGCAAGGAAGCTTTCCTTGTCGGAGATGGCATAGGCTTTTTTCACGCGCGAGAAATCGCTAATGGTGGGCAGGAAATCTTCACCGATACCTTCCACCATCCAACTGCCGGACTTGGTGGAAAGCACACCTTCGTTGATGTACTGCGCAAGAATGGAACCGACCGGATCAGCCAGGACGATTTGCGTGTTCGGCGAGTTCTTGGCGAAGTATTGCGACAAGCCCGTCATGGTGCCGGAAGAACCGCAGCCGACGACCACCGCATCAACTTTGCCGTCCATCTGCCGAAGGATTTCCGGGCCGGTGGTTTCGATATGCGCGCGGGGGTTGTCGGGGTTGCCGAACTGATTGATGAAATAGGCGCCGGGCGTTTCGCGCGCGATGCGCTCGGCCATATCCTGGTAATACTCCGGATGCCCCTTGGCGACGTCCGAACGCGTGAGCACCACTTCGGCGCCCATGGCTTTCAAGTTGAAGATCTTTTCGCGACTCATCTTGTCGGGCACGACCAGCACCAGGCGATAGCCCTTTGCCTGCGCGACCAGTGCCAGTCCCAGGCCAGTGTTGCCGGCGGTACCCTCGACCAGCGTGGCGCCAGGCTTGATTTTGCCGGCTTTTTCCGCGCCTTCGATCATCGATAGGCCGATGCGGTCCTTGATCGAGCCACCCGGGTTTGCGCTTTCCAGTTTCAGGAACAACTCGCAATGCCCGGTATCCAGGCGCTGTGCGCGCACCATGGGAGTGTTGCCAATCAGCTCGAGGACGCTTGCGTTGACCGTCATGAAGGCTCCGTAGGAGAGTGGTGTCTGTGCCGATATATGAAAGGCAATCATAACGGGCGTGACGTGACAGGAGCGAGCCGATGCTTCATTCCCAATGAAAAGCCCCGGAACGTTTCCGCTCCGGGGCTTTGTAGTATTTGACGCTTAGTGGATCAGTGGATGGCCTGGTCTTGCCGGTGATCCCACATGTTCTGCAAGCGTTCTTTGATATGTAACTTTTCTTTCTTCATCGAAGTGAGGGTCATGTCGTCAACAGGGAGAACGCCGATTTCGGCATTGTCCACCTTGCTGTTGAGCTCCTTGTGTCGTTGGTAGAGCCGACGGAACTCGGCGTCGGCTTTCATCAGGGCTTCGACAGCGTCACGCTGCTGATCTTCGAACATGATCCAACCTCCTCGCGGTAAGACTTGAGGCACCCACGCGGGGCGCTCGCGAACAAATGCAAATCGCGCACATGACCAAAACCCACGCCCCTGGATTGGGGGATGGGTGACAGGGAAATGACAGGTATGCGCATGATTCAGTCGGTAGGCCACGGCAGCTGGAAGGCCGTGGCGACTTCGACCCTACTCTCCACTCAGCAGGGGCGCAAGCACCCCTTTGCAAGGCGCATGGGAGCGCGGGGCGTGGTCAAAAAGTCGTAAAGAGAGGCGGTTTGTTTTGTCTTTTTGCTCTCTAAGCAAAGAGACAATCAAACCACCGGGCGAGGCTGGCCCCTCACCCCAACCCTCTCCCCAAAGGGGAGAGGGCGTCGGTCACCATTATTTACCGCCACCAGACGATTGATCCTGCATCTGAGAACGCAGCGCCTTGGCTGCCTTGGCAGCTAGATCAGCCTGGTGTCGGGCAGCCGCCGCCACCTTGCTTTGGGCTGCGGCGAGCCTGCGCGCTTGGTCGGCTTCAGCCTTGGCTTGGGCGGCTTGGTCCGCAGCAGCCTGGCCTTGCGCTTGCAAACGCATGGTTTCCTGCTGAGCGATCTGGTACTGCATGCGCTGGATATCCAACTGTTGCTGCGCGGCCGTGGCGTCGATGCGGCTGCGCTCCAGTTGCAGTTGGGCGTTTTCCTGGTCGAGCTGGTTGACCTGGCGCTGCGACGCCTGCAATTGCGCCGCGGCCTTGGCCTGGTCGACCCGGCGTTGAGCGATGTACAGCGCGTGCGGCCGGTCGTGCGAGCTGGCCTGGGTAAGCTGGTTGATGGCATCGCGCGCCAGCGCCTGGTCGGCCTGGGCATAGATGCCAAGGTTCGGATCGGCGGCCAGCTGATTCAAGTTATTGGTCAATCGGTCGACATCCATGTCGTCCTTACGCGCCTGCACGGCGGCGCTGGCGAACAGGGTCAATAGCGACACGGCAATGATCGACAACATGCTCGACCAACGGAATTTCTTGGACATGGCGTTTTTCATCACTGGCCTCCCGGGTTCTGCTGCTGGCCAGAATCAGGCAGGGTCTGGAAACCCTGTCCCGGTTGTTGCTGTTGCGGATTGCCCAGCACCGAGGAAGATGGCGCCGGCATGTCCTGCTGCATCGGGGCTTGCGGCGGCAGCGGCGGAATGCCACCCGGTGCGGGGGCGCTGGACGAGGAAGCCGGGTTGCCACCGTTCTCGCCATTGTCCTGACCGTCGGCCGGCTGCTGCGTGGCAGCCATCTGCGCGGCTAGCTGCGCCTTCTGTTGCTGGTAGTGCTGATCGTTTTCCGACTGCGCTTCGGCGTTCTGCGCGCGCAAGCGACTGTTTGCGTCCATTTTGGACTGAATTTGGGCACGTGCCGCTGCAAGCTGGGCCTTGGTACGCGCCAACGTCGCATCCGCACGCGATTCGTCGGCCAGGTCGGCCGCCTGTGCATATTTGCGGTTGGCCATGGCTTGCTGCGCTTGCTGGAATTTATCTTGCGCAAAGCCGAAATCGACGGGGTCGTAATCGGGTGCACCAGCATCACGCGCGCTTTGCAGTTGCGCTTGCGCCTGGTTCATCAAATTGTCTGGCGGCGGTACGCTTGCGCAGCCGCCCAGACTCAGCGTTACAGCCAGCAAAGCTGCCAGCACCGCCGCCGGGATGCGCTTTTTACGCACCGCCAACGGGGAAAATATGTGGACCATCACTCATTCCTCTCGGAGCGTCAAGGCGTATTGTGGGCAGGCATAATCCTTGAATGCAATGCGTAAAAATCTGGGGTCTTTAAGGTGGATATCGGTTACTTCCTCAAGTTGATGGTGGACAAGGGCGCGTCGGACATGTTTCTGACGACGGGTGCCCCGGTGAACATCAAGGTCGAGGGCAAGTTGTACCCGCTCGGCAATACCGGGCTACCCAGCGGTATGGTGAAAAAAATCGCCTATTCGCTCATGGACGAGGGACAGGTGCCACAGTTCGAGCGTGACCTGGAACTCAATATGGCGCTGGCCGTGAAAGAGGCCGGACGCTTCCGTATCAATGTGTTCAAGCAACGCGGCGAAGTCGGCATGGTGATCCGCGCGATCAAGAGCGAGATTCCCAGCATCGACCAGCTGCAACTGCCGACGATCTTCCGCGACCTGATCATGGAACCGCGCGGATTGATCCTGGTTGTGGGTGCCACCGGTTCGGGCAAGTCGACCACGCTGGCGGCGATGCTCGATCATCGCAACAGTCATTCGTCCGGTCACATCCTCACTATCGAGGATCCGATCGAATACCTGCATCGCCACAAGAAGTCGATCGTCAACCAGCGCGAAGTAGGCCTGGATACGCACACCTATCACGAGGCCCTGCGCAACGCGATGCGTGAAGCGCCGGACGTGATCATGATCGGCGAAATCCGCGATACCGACACGATGGAAGCGGCGATCGCATTCTCCGAAACTGGTCACTTGTGCTTGGCGACGTTGCACTCCAACAACGCCGACCAGACGCTGGAACGCATCCTCAACTTCTTCCCGGAATCAGCGCACAAGAACGTGCTGATGAACCTCGCACTGAACCTGCGTGCGGTGATCAGCCAGCGCCTGGTCAGTGGCAAGGACGGCCGTCGCCTGCCGGCGGTGGAAGTGCTGCTCAACACGCCGCTGATCCGCGACATGATCCGCCGCGGCCAGATCCATGAAGTGAAAGAAGCCATGGATCGCAGCCTGCAGGAAGGCATGCAGACGTTCGATCAGTCGCTCTACAAGCTGTACAAGAGCGGCCGTATCGAGCTGGAAGAAGCACTGGCGAAGGCCGACTCGCGCGATGGCTTGGCGTTGAAGATTCGCTTGTCCGAAGGCGGTAATGCCGAGACGGCGGAACTGGCGGGCAACGATCCGTATGGGCTGGGTTTTTAAGCGCCTACCTAGTGAGCGCGATATTTCAGCTACGCAAGATGTAACCCCCTCCCCTGCTTGGCAGGGGAGGGTTGGGGTGGGGTTGTACGAGCTTGACGCTCCATTTGAATCCAACGCGAGATTGCTTCACCCCACCCTATCCCTCCCCTACTACACGTAGGGGAGGGGATGTTTCCGACAAGTAGATGGATGATCGCAGCGGCAGATCGCTGCTTGGATCAGGACGCCCCAGCACTCTCCCGCGCACGCAGATGCTGTGCCACGCGCAACTGAAACAAGAGCTTGGTAATCAGCAGTTTTTCTTCGACCGGCTTTTCTACCAAGTCGTTCGCGCCGGCGCGAATCAATGCAGCCTGATTGTCGGGATTCTCATCACCGGTCATTACCAGCACCGGCAGCTTGCCTTTGCCGTAGCCGAACTCAGTGCGGATACGTTGCAGCAGATCGCCGCCGGTCAATTCGCCTTTGAGGCTGACGTCGGTCAATACCACGTCCGCGCCCACGGCACCTTGCTCACGTTCGGTTTCGAGCAAGACCAACGCATCTTCCACACTGACAACGTGACGCACGGTGAGTCCGATTTTTTCCATCATGCGGCGTGTGGCCAGCGCCACCACGCGACTGTCTTCCACGTATAGCACCACGCCTTCGGCAGCACTCTCCGGGCGCACGTAGCCGCGGATGAATTCCGCCAGCGCCTGGAAACCGAGCGACTTGTCGAAATAATCGGTAACGTGTTCGCCCAGGGCGCGACGATGCAGGCGATCGTCCACGTCGCCGGACACCACCACGATGGGTACGTAGACCTGCGGTGCCGACTCGCGCACGTAGCGCGCCAGCTCCAGCCCATCCATGTCGGGCAGGCGCAAGGAAATCGTAATGAAGTCGAACACACCGTCCTGCAGCAGCCGGTGCGCATCGGCGCCGGAGCCGCAATCCACCACGACCGCCTGCGGCAACTCTTTCTGCAGCACGCGCGTGATCAACTGGCGGACGACCTTGGAACCGTCCACCACCAGCACGCGCGGTGCGGCGCTGAGATCACGGCTGCTGATGCTTGCACTCATCAAAAAACCCCACCATCCCGGTCTTGCTTGGCTTCCGTGCATAGACAATCGGCAGGCGCCCCCTGCGCCTGAAGTGCGCCTATTCTAGCCGGCCCAGAAAAAACAGCCGTATGACAACTGAGGTCACGGAAGGCCTGGCTATGGTGCCCCAGCGCGGTGCGACGGGCTGCGACCCGCTTCACCGCTCATAGCATCCACCTTTTTGGGTTGCAGCTAAGCCGCCTTGCGCAGTTGCCAGGCGCTGACCAGGCGTGCGCCCAGCCAGCCCAGGAAAGCAGCGGCGACGGGCACGGCCAGCAGTAGCCACGGTGGCAGGCCACCCACGTGCAGCTTCCCTTCGTAAACCTGACTAAGTCGCGCGACCGGTTCCACCAGGGCGAATTCGATGGCTAGGGCCAGCCCTACCGCCAGCACGCCGCTGAACAGGCCATACCAGATGCCCGCGTACAGATACGGACGCCGCACGAAAGCCCGGCTGGCACCGATCAACTTGAGCACGCCGATTTCTTCGGCGCGACTGGTGATGTCCACGCGCACCGTATTGCCGACCACCAGCAGCACCGCCAGCGCGAACAACGCAGCCAGGATCAACACCATGCGATTGCCTACACCGAGCAACGCATCCAGGCGCTGCCGCCAGCTGCCGCTGTCCTGCACCATGTCCACGCCCTGCATGCCGTGCAGGTCGTCCACCAGCCGCGCAGCGGCATCGGCAGAAATACCGTCCTGCGGCTGTACTTCGAGCACGAAAGGCAGCGGATTGTCATCAAGTGCATGCAGCGCATCAGAGAAGCCCTGCATTTTGCTCAGCTCGTCCATGCCTTGCTGCGGCGATTTCACCGTGACATTCGCGACGCCATCGTGCTGCCCGATCTGCTTGGCCAGTATCTGCGCATTGCCCGCGACCTGATCGGGTTTCAGGAACACGTTGATCACCTGGTTGCGCCCGAGCGCGCTACCCAGCGATTGCACGTTCGAGAGCAGCATGTAAAACGCTAGCGGCAGTGCCAACGCCAAGCCCATCACCGCGATGGTGAGCAAACTGCCAACCGGCTTGGAGGCCAGACGGCGCAAGCTCGCACCTGCGCTCCAGCCATGATGTTCCCGCCAGCTGGAAAACGGACGACGATGGCTGCGTTCGCTGCGCACTGGCGTCTGCGGCTGCGTTTCGGTCGATGTGCTCATAGCACTTCCTCCGCAGCAACGTCCGCAACCAGCCGGCCATGATCGAGCACCACTACGCGCTTCTTCACACGCTTGATCAGCGGCAGATCATGGCTGGCGACCAGCACAGTAGTGCCGAACTGCTGGAATTCTGCGAACAGGCTCATCACTTCGAAAGCCAATTGCGGATCGAGATTGCCTGTGGGCTCGTCGGCGATCAGCACACTGGGCTTGGCGACGATTGCACGCGCAATGCCCACGCGCTGCTGTTCGCCGGTGGACAGCGAAGCCGGCAGTTGCCGTTCGTAATCGAGCAGGCCGACTTTCTCCAGCGCAGCGCGCACGCGGCGTCCACGCTCCAGCGGCGCAATGCCGCCGATCACCAATGGCAATTCGACGTTGGCGAACACGGTGCGATCCATCAGCAGGCGATGATCCTGATACACCATGCCCAGACTGCGTCGCAACTTGGGAATGCCGCCCTTGCCAATTTTGGCAAGATTCTGGCCATCCAGCGTGACGTGCCCGTGCGTGGGGCGTTCGATCAGCGCCAGCAATTTGAGCAACGTGCTCTTGCCCGCGCCGGAGTGCCCGGTCACAAATGCCATCTCGCCTTTGGCGACTTCGAACGTAAGCTGCGAAAGGGCTTCGTGCCCCCCTTCATAACGCTTGCTGACTTGATCGAAGCGGATCACCGCATTCCCCGTATCCCTAAACCGATGGCGGCAAGGATAAGGGATGCCTTGGCGTTATGCGTAGATTTCGCGAAAGCGCCGCCACGTAATTTCGCGACGGCGTACGCGATGATTCAGCGACCGGTGAACAAACGCGCAAGACGGCGGAAGAAACCGAGCTTCTGCGGCGCGGCCTGCTCGCCCGAAGGCGACTGCGCCACTACCTGTCGCGACGGACGATTGGCGCTCGGTGCGGCGGCTTGATTGACGGCAACCTCGGCTGCTGGCGCCGTGCCCGAACGACGGCGACCGCGACCACCACGCCGACGACGACGCTTGCCTTCGCCACTTGCGCCTTCCTCTGCAGATGCAGCGGCAGGTGCTTGTGCAGGAATCGCAGCCTTTTCTTCGCTCGCTGCTGCATGGCGGTCTTCACGCGGTTTGCGCGGACGATCGTCGCGTCGTTGCCGCTGCTCGGAAGAACCCGAGCGTTCGCCACCGCGGCCACCACGACGTTCACGCGAACCAGTGGGCTTGGCGTCGCCGCGCGGCGTGACCTTGTCACCGAACTCCGCACTGTCCGCAGCGACCTCGGCGGCGTACTGCGCATCGATTTGCTTCGGTTGCGGCATGACCAGCAGTTCCTGATCCAGGTTGGCTACCGGAATCTTTTGGCCGATGTAGGTTTCGATATCCGGGAGCGACATCGCATACAGATCACAGGCGAAACTGATCGCATCGCCTTCAGCGCCAAGACGCGCGGTGCGGCCGATGCGGTGCACGTAGTCCTCGGCATCCTGCGGCAGGTCGTAGTTGAACACGTGACTGACCGCTGGAATATGCAGGCCACGCGCAGCCACGTCGGTGCAGACGAGCACGTCGAGCTGGGCATCCTGAAAGCGCTGCAGCAGCTTCTGACGCTTGAGCTGCGGCACGTCGCCCGACAATGCGCCAACACGATAGCCCTGGCGCTTCACACGCTCGGTGATGCGTTCGGCAGCTGCCTTGGTGTTGACGAAAATGATGCTGCGTTCGGCCTTCGTGCGCTCAAGCAAGTTGAGCAGCAGCGGCATCTTTTCTTCCTTGGCCGGGAAGTACACCACCTGCCGCACGCGGTCGGCGGTGACGTTGTCGGTTTCCACCGTCAGCTTCTCGGCGTTGTGCATGTGCTCGTAAGCAAGCTCCAGCACGCGATGCGACAGCGTGGCAGAGAACAGCAGCACCTGACGCTGTTCGCGCGCCGGCAGGCGGCGGAAGATGAAGCGCACGTCCTTGATGAAGCCGAGATCGAACATGCGATCGGCTTCGTCGATCACCATCACTTCCACGCCGTTGAAGCCGAACACGTTCTGCTTGTAGTAGTCGAGCAGTCGGCCCGGTGTGGCGATGATGATGTCGCAGCCGTCTTTCAGTTGCTGACGCTGCTTGTCGTAGTCGACGCCACCGTAGATCAGCGCGGTGCGCAGGCCCGTGTAGCGGCCGATGTTCTTGGCATCTTTCTCGATCTGTATGGCCAGCTCGCGCGTGGGTGCGATCACCAGCGCGCGTGGATCGGCATCCTTGCGTTCGGCCACGGCTGGCCGGGTCAGCAACCGGTTCATCATGGCGACCAGGAAGGCGCAGGTCTTGCCGGTGCCGGTCTGGGCCTGGCCGGCGACGTCGCGGCCGATGAGCGCCATCGGCAGGGTCAACGCCTGGATCGGGGTGCAGCGTGCAAAGCCTGCTTCGTCCAGACCTTGCTGCAACAGCGGATGCAAATCGAATTGGGTAAAGAAGGTTTCAGTAAGTACGGTTTGGGACATGAAAGGGAATCTGGTACGAGCCGGCGATCGAGCGCCTGGGCCCGGTCCCGCAGTCAGTCTGGCAACCTTGGGACGGTGGATGGATGCGACGCACAACAGGCGTCGATAGGATGGCTACACCCCTCCGGCATAGGTGAAGCGGCTTGTGAAGCGGGCTTCACCTATGCCGGCCGGGCGGTGGCTGGGGTGCCCTTGAATCGCTTGAATCGCGTCCCGACTTACGCTGGAATGAAAGACATGCCGCAACGGCACTGACTCCACTTCCCGGATCGACCCGCGCCCCATGGGCACTTCCACTAGTGTAACTGATGATTGGCACGCGGTCTTAACCCCACCCCGCCTTAGCCCTGGAGACCCACGGTGAGCGAATTGATTACCCATACGAGCGACGACAACTTCGACCAGGAAGTGCTGAAGTCCGATACACCCGTATTGCTGGATTTCTGGGCCGAATGGTGCGGCCCCTGCAAAGCCATCGCCCCGGCGCTGGACGAGCTGGCGAAGGAATATGACGGCAAGCTGCGCGTGGTGAAGCTGAACATCGACCACAACCAGAAAACCCCCCGCACCTATGGCGTGCGCGGCATTCCCACGCTGATGGTGTTCAAGAACGGCAAGGTGGAAGCCACCCAGATCGGCGCGGTGAGCAAGGGGCAGCTCAAGCAGATCATCGACAAGACGATCTGAGAGTTTGTCTATGGCCTATGAGTGGCTCACGTTGTGTTTGAGCGGTCGTCAGGTGGTAGCGCGTGGCGCAGCGCCAGACTGGCTGTCTGGTCAAGCCGCGCGCTGCCGCATGGCGACCGCTCAGGCGCAACGCGAGTCGCTCATGGGTCATAGGCGGACTCTGAGAACCGTCGCATAAACCGTCGCTGCAGCCGCCCTTTACGGCGCTGCGCGACGGGTGTTAGATTCCTTCCCATCGGGGCTGTCCGGCCCTCTGCGCGTTCCGCGCAACGCTCGTCCTCCCTCCTGTCATCAACGGCGCCCCGTGAGGTTTGCCCGTGTCCGATATCGAAAGCAAAGATTCTTCCGACGCCATTCGCGCCGACTCAAAGCCTGTGACTGAAACGCCTACCCGTACTCGTTCGCCACGCCGATCCGCCGCTCCAGCCGGTGAAGCAAGCCCGCCTAGAGAGAGAACCAGCGAGGCGCCGGCACCCGCCGTCGAGCGCCAGCCCCCTCCCGCCGAAGCGCGCTCCGAGGCCCCCCCTGCTTTTTCACCCACGCAGGAACCGCTGCGCTACGGCAACGGTCAGAGCAGCGAAGCGCAGGAGCCGCGCGACAACGCCCAGCAACAGGGTGGCAACGGCAATGGCGGCGGGCAGCAACAGAGCCAGGGCCAGCATGGCCAAGGCAACGACCGCCGCAATGATCGAAACGACCGCAACGACCGCAACCGCCGCCGCCGTCATGAGCGCGGCCAGCGTCCGCAGGGTCCGGGCGGTGGCGGCCCGCCGCGCAATCCGCATGGCCTGCCGGTGGATGACGAAAATGCCGACATCGGCAGCAACGACCGCGTCATCAACCTGACTGAGCTTAAGCGCAAGAATCCGATTCAATTGCTGGAATTCGCCGAATCGCTCGGCATCCAGGAAGGCGTCGCGCGCCAACGCCGTCAAGACGTGATCTTCAACATCCTGAAGGCTCACGCCCGCTCGGGCGGTGGCATCTGGGCCGAAGGCGTGCTGGAAATTCTGCAGGACGGCTTCGGCTTCTTGCGTTCGGCCGACGAGTCGTACCTGGCCGGTCCTGACGACATCTACGTGTCGCCCAGCCAGATTCGCCGCTTCAACCTGCGCACCGGCGACTACATCACCGGACGCGTGCGTCACCCGAAGGAAGGCGAGCGCTACTTCGCGCTGCTGAAGGTCGACGACATCAACGGCGATCCGCCGGAAGCATCGAAGAACAAGATGCTGTTTGAGAACCTGACGCCGCTGTTCCCGCGCAAGGCTTTCCACCTGGAACGCGGCAACGGTTCGACCGAAGACATCACCGCCCGCATTCTCGACCTGGTCGCGCCGATCGGCCGCGGCCAGCGCGGCCTGATCGTGTCGCAGCCGAAATCCGGTAAAACGATGATGCTGCAGAACATCGCGCATGCCATCCAGTACAACCATCCGGACGTGCACCTGATCATCCTGCTGGTCGACGAGCGTCCGGAAGAAGTCACCGAAATCGCCCGCACCGTGCGCGCCGAAGTGATCAGCTCCACCTTCGACGAACCGGCCGTGCGTCACGTGCAGGTTGCCGAAATGGTGATCGAGCGCGCCAAGCGCCTGGTCGAACATAAGCGAGACGTTGTGATCCTGCTCGACTCGATCACCCGTCTAGCCCGCGCCTACAACACCGTGGTGCCGAGCTCCGGCAAGGTGCTTACCGGCGGTGTGGATGCGAACGCACTGCAGCGTCCGAAGCGCTTCTTCGGCGCCGCACGTAACGTGGAAGAAGGCGGCTCGCTCACCATCATCGCCACCGCGCTGATCGACACCGGCAGCAAGATGGACGAGGTGATCTACGAAGAGTTCAAGGGCACCGGCAACATGGAAGTGCACTTGTCTCGCCGTATCTCCGAGAAGCGCGTGTATCCGGCCATCGACATCAATCGCTCCGGCACGCGCCGCGAGGATCTGCTGATCGAACCCGATCTGCTCGCCAAGATCTGGATCCTGCGCAAGCTGTTGCATCCGATGGATGAACTGGCTGCGATGGAGTTCATGCTCGACAAGATGAAGAACACCAAGTCGAATGACGAGTTCTTCAATTCGATGAAGCGTTGAGCATTGTGTAAAAGCTCTCACGAAAAAGCCGCCTACAGGGCGGCTTTTTCGTTAAGCAGGATGACCACCTTTACCTTGCCGTCATCCCATTGGCGAAAGCTGGGATCCAGTGACTTTTCCACATCAAAGGCGCTGGACCCCAGCTTTCGCCAATGGGGTGACGACACTGTAATTACTTGAATCCGCTCTAGCCCCTCAAGCCTTCTTCAAAAAGCAGACCTTGAGCACCAGATCCTTGATCTTGTCGGAATGCCCTTCAATGTGTTCCGAATCGCCATCGATCAAGCGGATGTTGCGGATCACGCTGCCCTGCTTCAGCGGAATCGACGCGCCCTTCACCTTCAGATCCTTGATCACGATGACGCTATCGCCGCTCTTCAGCACATTACCGTTCACGTCGCGCACGATCTGCTCGGCTTCTTCATGGGCTGTGGCTTGCTGCAGCCATTCATGCCCGCAATCCGGACAAATGTAGAGATCGCCATCGGGATAGGTGTGTTCCTTGCGGCAAATCGGGCAAGCAGGGATCTCGGACATGGGGCACGGCGCTACTGATTTTTAGGGTGCGCATTGTAGCGCCCGGTCGATACGGTCTGCGGTTGCTCCTATTACATGACAGATAAATGCGGCATTAGCTGATAGGATTTTGCGACCTAATACTTCGTCGGTCGTATGCGCATACTGCTCGTTGAAGACGATCCCTTGGTTTCCGATGCCATCGTGCGCGGCCTGGCTACCGCTGGCTACGTAGTCGACCCGGTAACCGATGCCGAATCCGTACAAAGCCGCCTGGACGTCACCCACTACGATCTCGCCATCGTGGACCTTGGTCTGCCCGGCGAAGATGGCTTGACCCTGGTGCGTCGCCTGCGCCGCGATGGCAGCGCGTTGCCGCTACTGATCGCGACGGCACGCGATGGCTTGGACGATCGCGTCAACGCGCTGGATCTGGGCGCGGACGACTACATGGTCAAGCCTTTTGCCCTGCCCGAACTGGCGGCGCGTTGCCGTGCACTGATCCGCCGTGCCACCGCTGCCACCGCCAACGAAATGGTGGTGGGACGCCTGCGCATCGATCTTGCCGGCCGCCGCGCCATCGACGACGGCGGGCGTGTGCTCGAGCTCACCCGCCGCGAATGGTCCATCCTCGAATGCCTGGCCCATCACAGCGGCCGAGTGGTGAGCAAGGAACGGCTTATCCAGGCCATCGTGAGCTGGGACGAGGAAATCTCCGGCAACGCGATCGAAGTACACGTGTCCCGTCTGCGCGCGAAACTGGGCGAAGCCGCCACTGTGCGCGGTATACGTGGCCTGGGATATCGCCTCGACGACACTTAAGACGCAGCCGGCGCATGTCTACGGGGTCCAAACTCAGACGCGCGCCGAGTATTCGCGGCCGCTTGCTCGGCTATCTGCTGCTGCCGTTGCTGCTGCTGCTGATCCTCAGCATTTGGGCGGATCATCGAACCTACGTCACCCCGATGTACGACGCCTTCGATCGCGCACTCTCGCGTGCGGCGGCGGCGATTGCGGCGCATCTGAAACGTGCGCCAGATGGGCAAATTTATCTCGAAAAACCCGATTTCGGCCCGTTGCCACTGCATCCGCCCGGCACGGAACCACCCCCGGCGGCGCCGCCTCCTGACGATATTGGCGAGAGGCCGCCGATGGGTTTCGATCCCAACGGCCGGCCAACGGTATGGGCGCACTTGTTTCCCGGCGCACGGGACAACTTTCTCTATCGCGTCAGTCTGCCTGATGGCCACACCCTGGCTGGCGATCAAAACCTGCCGATCGCACAGGGCACCGGCACCCTCAGCTATACCGACGTCACCTACGAACAATTGGCGCTGCGCGTCGTCAGCTATCGCACGCAAGTGAGTGGCGAGCCGGTCATCGTCACTGTGGGCGAAACCGTGCATCGCCGCGATCGTGGCGTGCGCCGGCTGGATACGGTCATTGGCATAAGCGATGGCATCCAACTCGTACTGGTGCTGGGCTTGTGCCTGCTGGGCATCACTGTCGCCTTGCGTCCGATCAATCGCCTGCGCGAACGGATCACGCACCGGCAACCGCAATCACTGCAGCCGCTGCCGCTGGAACCGATTCCGAACGAAGTGCGCCCGCTGGTGCAATCGCTCAACACGCTGCTGCTGACAGTGCGCGACGCGGCGCAGGCTCAACAGCATTTCCTCACCAACGCCGCGCATCAATTGCGCACGCCGCTGACTGGCCTGAAGGCGCAATTGGAAGTCCTAGGCAGCGAAACCAGCGACGAAGCCCAGCAGGAGCGCATCGCACGCCTGCAGGACAGCGTGGATCGCCTGGCGCACACCGCCAACCAGTTGCTCGCCCTTGCGCGCGCCGAACCTTCCGCGCACAACCCCGGCGATTTCGCCGACGTGCAGCTCGAAGCATTGATCGGCACCGTGGCCGATTCCATGCTGGATCGCGCGATCGCACGCAACATCGACCTGGGTGCGGAATGCGAGCCTGCCCAGGTGCATGGCGTGCTTTGGCTGCTGCATGAATTGCTGATCAACCTGCTCGACAACGCCATCCGCCACACGCCGGACGGCGGCCGCATCACGCTGCGTTGTGGTCGACACGACGGCGCCGCCTATTTGGAAGTGGAAGACAGCGGCCCCGGCATTCCCCCTGCCGAACGCGAGCGCGTGCGCGAGCGTTTCTATCGTGCTGCCGGCAGCGACGGACAAAGCAGCGGCCTGGGGCTGGCGATTGTCGAAGAAATCGCCCGCAGCCATCGTGCGCGATTCGAAATCCTGGATGCTCATGAAGGGACAGGAGCGCGGATGCGCGTGACATTTCTGGAAGCGGGCGATGAGGAACAGGGAACAGGCTAACGATTCGCGCTGAGGCCATCTCGACGCTGTCTATTCTTTAGCTGTACCGTCCCGTACAATTTTTTCATCCCCGCCCCCTTTTTGCGGCGTTGCACTGCCTCCATAGTCGGGGGCTCTTCCCGTGAGGCTTGCCCCGTGTCCATACCCAGTGCCGTCAAAAGCACCCCGATCTACGGTCGCCAGCAATTGATCGACTATCTCGCTGCCGGCGAAAAGCCGCACGAAGCGTGGCGCATCGGCACCGAGCATGAGAAGTTCGGCTTTCGCACCAACGATTTAAGCCCGCCGACATTCGAAGGCGAGCACGGCATTCGTGCGTTGCTCGAAGGCATTGCCGAACGCTACGGCTGGGACATCGCCCGCGAAGGCGAGATACCCGTGGCGCTGATACGCGACAAGGCCAACATCACGTTGGAACCGGCCGGCCAGCTGGAGCTTTCCGGCGCGCCGCTGGAAACCATCCACCAGACCTGTTGCGAAGTGAACACCCACCTGGAAGAAGTGCGCTCCGTAGCCGATGGTCTCGGGCTCGGCTTCCTGGGCATGGGTTTCCAGCCCAAGTGGCGACGCGATGAAATGCCGTGGATGCCCAAGGGGCGCTACAAGATCATGCGCGAGTACATGCCCAAGGTCGGTTCGCTCGGCCTGGACATGATGACCCGCACCTGCACCGTGCAGGTGAACCTCGATTTCGAAAGCGAAGGCGACATGGTGCGCAAGTTCCGCACCAGCCTCGCCCTGCAACCGATCGCCACTGCGCTGTTCGCCGATTCGCCGTTTACCGAGGGCAAGCCGAACGGCTATCTGTCCTATCGCTCGCACGTGTGGACGGATACCGACGCGGATCGCACCGGCATGCTCGATTTCGTCTTCGAAGACAGTTTCGGCTACGAGCGCTATGTCGATTACATGCTCGACGTGCCGATGTACTTCAGTTACCAGGATGGCCACTACATCGATCTGGCCGGCAAGGATTTCAAACGCTTCATGGCCGGCACGCTCGAGGAATTGCCTGGCGTGCGCGCCACCATGAAGGACTGGGGCGACCACCTCACCACCGCCTTCCCCGAAGTGCGCCTGAAGCAGTACCTGGAAATGCGCGGTGCGGATGGCGGCCCCTGGAATCGCCTGTGCGCACTGCCGGCCTTCTGGGTCGGACTGCTCTACGACGACGAGGCGCTGTATTCGGCCTGGGAACTGGTGAAGGATTTCACCCGCGAAGAACGCCATGCCCTGCGCGATGGCGTGCCGAAACACGCCATCAAGCTGCCGTTCCGCGGCGGCACCGTGCGCGACTTGGCGCGCGAAGCGCTGCGTATCGCCGCACATGGACTCAAGCGCCGCCATCGGCTCAATCGCAACGGCGTGGACGAAAGCATCTTCCTCGAACCGCTGATCGAAATCGTGGAAGCCAACCAGACACCTGCCGAACGCAAGCTGGAGCTGTTCCACAGTGAATGGAACGGCAGCGTGGACCCCGTCTTCAAGGAGTTTGCGTATTGATCGCAGCAGCCTCTTCGCACGCACCGCTTCTCGCCGGGCTGCTGCTCGGCGCTTCGCTGATCATCGCGATCGGGGCACAGAACGCCTTCGTGCTGCGGCAGGGCTTGCTGCAATCGCATCGGTTTCCGGTAGCGCTGTTTTGCGCACTATCCGATGCCGTGCTGATTGCGGCCGGTGTGGGTGGTTTAGGTGCGGCCGTTGGACAGCACCCGCGACTACTGATGGTCGTGGCGTGCGTGGGTGCGTTGGTGTTGGCGTGGTACGGCATCAAGGCATTGCGGCGTGCCTTCCATCCGGAAGTGCTTACTGCCGACGCGCATAACGATACCGGCAGCGTATGGCGGGTGCTTGCCACGTGCGCTGGTTTTACCTGGCTCAATCCACACGTCTATCTCGATACGGTGCTGCTGATCGGCAGCCTGGCCGCGCCATGGCCCGCACCGTGGCCGCGTGCGTTTTTCGGCATCGGTGCAGCCACAGCTTCGTTCATCTGGTTCTTCGGCCTTGCATATGGCGCGCGCCTGCTGGCGCCGCTGTTCCGCAAGCCGATGGCGTGGCGCGTGTTGGACGTGCTCATTGCCTTGGTGATGTGGGGCATTGCAGGCAAGCTGCTGCTTTCGTTCCTTGAGCATTGACGTTGGGTTACCCCCGGATCAAGTCCGGGGTAACCCAACCTACGTCACCGCGTCACCGATCACTCGTACGTGCGGATGTGTAGCCAGCGCGCAATCAGCGTATCCAGGCTCACCTTCCCCGGCCCCGCGATCAGGAACCAGAAAAAGATCAGCGAGTAGACCACTTCGTCGGCTTCGACGTAGTCGTCCAATCCCATCAGGTTGGTCGATACCACCAGCGTTACCGCCACGATCATGTTGATGATCATCGGGATGGTGACCAATCGGGTGAACAGGCCCAGCATCAGCAGCAGTCCGCCGACCAGCTCCGTCCAGGCCGACAGGGCCGCGCTGAAAGCCGGATGAGGGATGCCCCAGCCCACGAAGCGCTGGGTGAAACCATCCAGGTTATGCACCTTGGCGATGCCGGTTTCCAGCCAGAAGTAGCCGAATACCAGCCGCACCACCAACGGACCCAGCCAGCGCCAAGCATGCAGGATGCCAAGCAGACGCGAAGCGGTCGTAGCCACGTAATGACGCATTGCACATATTCCTGCTCTTGAAGTAAGCGCATGATGCGCGGGCTCGCCCACGCCCACCATATCCAGACGTCCAGACTTTCTTGCCAGGCATCCACTGGACGATCGGGCATAAATGCGGGATGCACGGGTGCAGCGACCGATGGATCGGAGCAGCACAATGTGAGGCGTCCGGAATCGCAGTTCCCCTGCGTGGCGGACGAATTATTTCCCCTGTGCCGCCTTGCGGCGTCTACAACTTCTTGGAGCCATAGATATGAACATCAAGACAGTCAATGCCAGCGCCATGGCCGTAATGGTGGCCGGTCTGTTCGCCGCCGCTGCAGTTTCGGCCTCACCAGTCGGCAGCACACCCGCCGGCGACAACGCGATGGTCAAGTGCGTGAATTCGTCCTCGTGCAAAGGTCAGGGCGCCTGCAAGCAGGCCACCAATTCGTGCAAAGGCCAGAACTCGTGCAAGGGCCAGGGCTTCACCATGCAGAAGACTCAGGCTGATTGCGAAGCAGCACAGGCTGCCGTGAAGAAGTGATGTGACGTCACTCTCCCTCTCCCTTTCGGGGAGAGGGAGAGGTGCCGACAACGAGCCATGCCATGACAGCAGCACGCACCCACGCACTCCCCTACCTCGGTTATGGACTTGGCCTGCGCGTTGAGCACTACGAAGCACTGCTCGAACAACCAGCGCAGGTCGAATGGCTGGAAGTGGTATCGGAAAACTACATGGTCGACGGCGGCTTGCCGCTGGTGTGGCTCGATCGCTTCCGTGAACGCTATCCGCTGGTGATGCACGGCGTATCGATGTCGATCGGCAGCACCGATCCGCTCGACGAAGACTATCTCACGCGACTGGCCGCGCTGGCGCAACGCGTGGAACCGGCCTGGGTTTCCGATCACCTTTGCTGGACCGGCGTGCAAGGCATCAACCTGCACGATCTGATGCCGCTGCCGTATACGGAAGAGGCGCTCGACCACGTCGTCGGCCGCGTGAAGCAAGTGCAGGATCGCCTCAAACGCCGCATCCTGCTGGAAAACGTTTCGAGCTATGTGAGCTTCGCGCAATCCCAGCTCACCGAATGGGAATTCCTCGCCGAAGTCGCCGAGCGCGCCGATTGCCTGCTTTTGCTCGACGTCAACAACGTCCATGTCAGCGCGATGAATCACGGCTTTTCGTCGCTGGATTATTTGCGCGGCATCCCCGTTTCGCGCGTGCAGCAGTTCCACCTCGCCGGTTACGAACAAGGCGAACGGCTGATCGTCGATACGCACGATGCACCTGTTTCCAACGCTGTGTGGGATCTCTATCTGGAAGCAGTGCGCCGTTTCGGCCGTGTTTCGACCATGATCGAACGCGACGATCACTTCCCGCCGCTGGCCGAATTGCTGGCCGAACTCGAACACGCCCGCGCGCTGGCCGAACCCTTGTTGCGGGATGCAGCATGAGCACGTTGCAAGCCATCCAGCAGCAGATGCAGCAAGCCGTGCTTACTGCACAAACCTCACCACTATCCTCTGTCCGCAGCGATGCCATTGCCGACGTACACAGCCGGCTGGCGGTTTATCAGCATGGCTACCGCATACGTCTGCGCGACGCCTTGAAGAACGAATTTGTCGGGCTGAGCAGCATGGTCAGCCGTGGCTTTGATGCGTTGCTCGATACGTACGTGGAAACGCATCCATCCAACCATTTCAACATCCGCTGGTATGGCACCGGTTTGGCAGGCTTTCTGGAAAACAAGCGCCACGACAAACCGCAGCTTGCCGAGATGGCCCGGCTGGACTGGGCCATTTCCACCGCGTTCGATGCAACCGATGAACCGAGCATCGACATAACGCAGCTTGCAACCATTCCGCCGGAAGCATGGGCGACCCTGCAATTGGTACCGCAAGGCAACCTGCAAGTGCTGTCCTGCGCGTACAACGTGGATACCTTTCGGCGCGCGGCTGATCATGGAACCACGCGGCCACACCTGCGCCGCTACGCAAAGCCTCGCCGCATCCTGGTGTGGCGCCATGCCATGTCAATCCACTATCGCCGGCTGGAGGAGGACGAATCGCAGGTGCTGACCGCTGTCCAGCGTGGCGAATCCTTCGCCACGCTATGCGCCATCCTCGCCGAATATCACGGCGAAACCGCCGCCATGAGCCGCATGGTGGCACTCCTGCAAGCCTGGGTCGGGGCCGGCCTGCTGCGTGACCTGGGGACGATGTAACCGCGGCAATGCTTCGCCCGAATAGCTGGCATAGCGTCCAGCACGGAAGTATTGCCTCATGTACATCGAGCATACCTGCACTTTCTCCAGCGAAGCCTGTTCACCACGGCTGGAACCGGCCCTGGAAGCGCTGCTCAATCAGTCGATGCTGCGGGTCGACGTGATGGACGAGCTGTATCAATGCGGCTCCCGTTTCATCGACGAACCGCGCTTTCCATATGGGGTGTTCCACCTGATCGGCGCCGGCCAGTGCGAGGTCGAAAGCGACGTGCTGGATGCTTCCCTGCTGCTGGAACCTGGCGACCTGGTCGTATTTCCGCACGGTGATCCGCACCAACTGCGCGCCACGCCGAACGGCGACATCCGCAGCACCAGCATGATTTGCGGTGAACTGCACTTTTCCAGCCACGCCCAGCATCCGCTCAAGCACGCCCTGCCGCCCTGTTTCGTCGTCCGCGCCGCTCAGGCCGATATGCTGTTTCGCAACCTGTCGGCCATGATGATCGCCATCACCGGAAGCGGCGTACCCGGTCGCCAGGTGCTTTTGAACAAGCTGGCCGATACCCTGTTCACGCTGGCGATCTGCGACTACGCCCAACGCAACGCCGACCGTCGCGGTCTGTTCACAGCGCTTGGCGACGCGCGCATCTGCAAGGTGCTGCAGGCCGTGCACCAGCACCCCGGACATCCATGGACCATGCAGGCCATGGCCTCGCTTGCGTGCATGTCGCGCTCGGCCTTCGCCGAGCGTTTCGTGCAATTGATGAAGATGCCGCCCATGCAGTACGTCACCCAGTGGCGAGTCAGTGTTGCCGAACGCCTGTTGCACGACCGGCAGTTGTCGGTGGCCACCATCGCGGAACAACTGGGTTACCGCAGCGAGGCTGCATTCCGGCGACTGTTCAAACGAGTCAGCGGTATCTGCCCGGGCCGCATCCGTGCCTCCGTAAACCTTTACCCCGGCATCCCGTTGCACTCGCCGACAGCCGGCCGTTCGTTGCGCCCCGCTGCCTGATAGGTCCTTCACATCAGCCGGTTGTAGCCGCTTCCTGGAAACGTGTCATCATCTCCGTCAGAGTTGAAAAAACCGCTCAGACTGGCGCAGTTCCGCTGCGATTATTGAACGGTCTGGTTTGTCTATCGGGCGGACCCATTCCACGGTGTGGCACTGAAGGAGATCGGCTGAATGGCATCTTTTCGAGGCGGCAGGGATGGCAACGCCACCAGAACCGCTCGTCCCGTGCTTTCGCGGCGCATTCGCAACGGCGCAGGCCCCATGACGGCGCGCAATCTGCATGGGCACGTCGTGCAGGTGCTCGGGCAGCGCATCGTCAGCGGTGCGATCAAGCAAGGTGAAGTGCTACCGCCCGAAGCCACCATGGCCGAAGAGATGGACGTAAGCCGCACCTCCCTGCGCGAGGCGATGAAGGTGCTATCGGCAAAGGGACTGGTGGAAGCGCGGCCCAAGGTCGGCACCCGCGTACGCGATGCGCGTTTCTGGAGCCAGCTCGACGCAGACGTGCTGGCATGGCGCTGCGCTTCGATGCCCACCGCGGACTTCGTGCAGAAGCTCTCGGAGATGCGCGAGATCATCGAACCTGCTGCTGCGGCGAGCGCAGCCAGCCACCGCAGCGTCGCGCAATTGAAGCGCATGCAGACCGCTTTCGACGCCATGGAAGCGGCCCACGATCCGGAATCCTGGACCACCGCCGACATCGATTTCCACGAAGCGATTCTCGCCGCCACCGGCAACGAACTGCTGATTTCGCTGTTCTCGGTGATCGAAACCGCGCTGAGCAGTTACTTCACGATGTCAGCGCATACAGCAGTCAATTTTAAATACTCGCTGCCACAACATCGCGCGGTGCTGCAGGCTATTCGCGAGAAGGATTCCGAGGCGGCACACAAGTCGATGCAGAAGGTGATTTCCGATACGAAGGAAAACCTGAGCAGTAAGCGTCGGAAAGTGTGAATGCACGTAAGGTTGGGGTTTGCACTCCAACCTACGAGAGCAGGGTCGAATTCAACGTTCACCGCACTGCGTTCATGGCATGACGGCATTCGCTGGCACCACGCCCTTCGGTGCAGCGCTCAACGCACGAAAGATATCTGCTTCGCGTTGGCGATACGGCGTACCTTCGGGATTGAACAGATCGTGGAACCAGATCACTGGCGGTTGCAGCGTGTACGGTTTCTGCCAGGAATCCCACGGAAAAATCGTCTGCGTCTTGCCTGACACGAAACCCCAGTTGATCATGCCCACGTCGAGTTTCTTGCCAACCGGCGTCACGCCATCCACGGTCGAGCCTGCGCTACGTGCCATGTATTCTGTGCAGATCAATGGACGGCCATACGTGCGCAGCTGCTGCACGCGACGCAAGAAGTCTTCCGGGAATTCGTAGTTGTGGAACGTGATGATGTCGGACTGGGTAAGCTGCGTCCGCTCGATCGCATTGAGTTCGCCGAGCTTCGACCAATCACCGTCATGCCACATACCGCTGGTCAACGGCTGAACCGGATGCTGGCTGCGCGCCCAGGCGAATACCTGTGGCAGCAACTGTTCGACGCGCTGGAATTTGTCCTTGGGCTCCTGCGCCGCGTAATTGCCACCGCCGTCGTTGTCTGGCTCGTTCCATAGGTCCCAGGCAAGAATGCGTTCGTCGTGCGCGAAGCTGCCGACGATATCCTTCACATAGGCTTCCAACTGCGGATACTGCGAAGGATCATCCAGCACCTTCGTGCCTGGCGCCTGCACCCAGCCGGAGTTGTGCACGCCGGGAATGGGCGGATGCTGGGGTCCGAGCGCGGGATCGGGATCCCAGCACGAGTCGAACAGTACGAAGATCGGCTTGATGTGATGCTTCGCGGCGATCGTCAGGAACGTATCGATGCGCTTCTTGAAGCCTTCGCGATCCTGATCCCACAACAGGTTGTGCAGGAACACGCGCATGGTGTTCATGCCTATGCTTTGCGCCCAGCCAAGCTCCTGATCGATGCGCGCCGGATCGAACGTGACGCTCTGCCACATTTCCAGCTCGTTGATTGCGTTGGAGGGAATGTAGTTGCTACCGACCGGCCACGGCTGCTTTGCATACCAGGCATTGGCTTGAGTCGTCGTCCAGCGCTTCGTCTCCGCGGCATGCACCACGGAGACGCCGAGCAGCAGCGCCAAAGTCAGGCACCCTAGCCGTCTCGTCCGCATCATTGGCATCCACCCTTTGATTTTTTGCAACAACGGTCCAGCGCGTTACTGCCTCACTGCCGATTCGGTTTGACCCGATTCTTATTTCCCAGTGTGATCGATGCCGAAACGGTAGACGATCACGTTCCGATAGATTTGCCCCGGCGCCAATCGCGCCGAACCGAAATCCGGATGATTGGGTGTATCCGGAAACAGCTGCGGCTCCAGTACGAAGGCATCGCCTTGGCGATAAACGTGGTGGTCTTTGCCTACCGTTGTGCCGTCGAGGAAGTTGCCTGAGTAAAACTGCAAACCCGGCTTGCCTGACCATACCGTCATCACGCGGCCGGAT
The DNA here is from genome assembly GCF_030160295.1 of Dyella acidisoli. Classification (GTDB taxonomy): domain Bacteria; phylum Pseudomonadota; class Gammaproteobacteria; order Xanthomonadales; family Rhodanobacteraceae; genus Dyella_B; species Dyella_B acidisoli. The sequence continues at coordinate 259,708 of NZ_BSOB01000025.1, read as the reverse complement.
TGTGGATCCTCTGCGCGCGCCACGACGTGCGGCTCGATTTCCTTGCGGCTGAGCACCCAGTTCATGTCATAGCCATGGCCGAACAACAGCTGTTGCGAACTGCCGTCGCGAATATCACGGCCGATCGGCTTGGCCATGCGAAAGTCGTAAGGCGTACCCGCTACAGGAACCATTTGGCCAGTCGGTATCGCCGCTGCATCGCTCACCGGCGTGATTGCGTCGCCTGGAATCATCAACGCCTGATCCATCACCGTGCCGGAACCCTCGCCCGCAAGGTTCCAATACGTGTGATTGGAGAGATTGACGATGGTCGGTTTGTCCGTGGTTGCGAGGTAGCTGATCTTGAGCTGGTTATCGTCGCTCAGCGTGTAGTTGGCCTTGATCGTCAGCGTGCCTGGATAGCCCTGATCGCCATCCGTGCTGACGTATTCCATCGTTACGCTGGGCTGCGCGCCGGCCTTTACGTCGAGCACCTTCCACACCCGCATGTCGAAACCCTTCGCGCCGCCATGCAGCGAATTCGGGCCTTCATTCAAGCTGAGACGATATGACTTGCCGTCCAGTGTGAATTTGCCGTGCGCAATGCGGTTGGCATAACGCCCCACTGTGGCACCGAAATATTGGCGGTGATCGAGATAGCCCTGCAGCGTGTCGTAACCGAGCACTACGTCGGCGAGTTTGCCGTTGCGGTCCGGCACCCACAGGGATTGCAACGAAGCGCCGTAGCTCATGACGCGCGCACGCACACCATGGCTATTGGTAAGCGTCACGATCTGTACGTCCTGACCATCCGCCGTGTGACCGAAGGAAGCACTGGTCGCCTGGCCGGCCATCGCGGCAAGCGGCATAGTCATTGCCGCGAAGATGGAGCCGAACAGGACAGCAGGTTTCACTAAGCAAATCCCCTTGCGAAACCAGGCAGCCATTTGGCCTGTCGCTTCTGAGCATATTGTATGATTATATAGACGAGCGGCCACTGGAACTTTACGCGCTGCAGCATGACCGTCGAAAGAAGACAGCGGGGACGTGATGGTTGGGGTTCGCATACTTGAGGTTGGTGTTGAGGGTGTTGAAAACACAGGTGTTATAAGCGAGCGAGATGACAAATAAGCCATCCCGCCCACGCGTTGAAGACATCTGTGATCGGCAAACCGTACGCAGCAGCACTTTCGCATTGCAACACAATCTTCTCCTTTCCGTCACCGAATACGAGAGCCCATGAGAGTTGCCAACGCCCGCAATTTGCACGGCCATGTCACCCAGCAACTGGGGATAAGGATCGTGAGCGGCCAGCTCCAGCCGGGCGAAGCACTACCGCGTGAAGAGGCCCTTGCCGAGCAAATGGAAGTAAGCCGCACCGCGCTGCGCGAAGCAATGCGTGTGCTGTCTGCCAAGGGCTTGGTCGAGGCGCGCCCGAAAGTGGGTACGCGTGTGCGCGAGGAACGTTACTGGCATCAGCTCGATGCCGACGTGCTGGCGTGGCGCTGTGCCTCCATGCCGCCGGCGGATTTCGTGCAGAAGCTGGGGCAGATGCGCGAAATCTTCGAGCCCGCCGCTGCGGCTTTTGCTGCGCGTCGTCGCGACGCTGCACAGCTCAAGGAACTGGAATTGGCCTATCGCGCCATGGAAGCCTCACGCAACACCGACGAATGGGCGGAAGCGGATCTGCAATTCCATGAGGCCGTGCTGGTCGCCACCAACAACGAATTGATGATCTCCTTGTTTTCCATCGTGGAAACCGCTTTGGGTTCTTTTTTTGTGCAGTCCGCACGCAAAAGCCGCGATTTCAAATACTCGTTGCCCTATCACCAACAAGTATTTGAAGCGATCCGGCGGCGTCAGCCTGAGGTGGCGCGTGACGCCATGCAGAAGATGATTGTGGATTCGCGCGCCAACATGACAGGCAAGCGCCCCACAAGGAAATCGGCATGAAGGCGGACGTGCGGCTGATTGGACTCGATTGGGGCACCAGCAGTCTGCGCGCTTATTTATATGACGCTGACGGCAAAGTGGTGGCCTCGCGTCGGGAAGGATGGGGTATCCGTCACCTGCCTGAAGGTGGATTTACCGCGGCATTGCATGCGGTGACGGCCGATTGGCCCGCCTGCCGGATCGTCGCTGCCGGCATGGTCGGTAGCCGCCAGGGCTGGCTTGAAGTGCCTTATGTGGACCTTCCGGCTGATGCCACAAGCATCGCGCACGGCATGCTGCGCTTGGACGCTTGTGATAGTCACGAACTGTGGATCGCGCCTGGTCTGCGCCGACATGTACCTGCCGACGTCATGCGCGGCGAGGAAACGCAGATCATCGGCGCGCTCGCCTTGCAGCCGCTTTGTCAGGCGAACACACGCTTCGTATTGCCTGGCACGCATAGCAAGTGGGCCACCGTCGTCGATGGCCGCATCGTCGCATTCGACACGGTGATGACAGGCGAGATGTATGCGCTACTGATCAAGCACTCCATTCTCGGCGCCGGGCTGCCTGACTTCGCCGCATCATCGTTTGTTGAACGCGCCTTCGTTCGCGGCGTGCATACGGCGCGGGACAGCGGCGCGGAAGGTGTATTCGGCCGACTGTTCTCGACGCGTGCGCTGATGCTGGCTGGCGAACTGGCCGCGACGGATGTTCCTGATTTCCTGTCGGGCCTGCTGATCGGTGAGGAATTTCGCATTGCCCTGCAACGCGACAACGGCGTGATTGCACCGCTGTGCTTGATCGGCGAAGCAGCGCTTTGCCAGCGCTACACCTTGGCAGCGCGACAATTCGGCTATGCCGTACCCGCTGTACTCGAAGATGCCTCCGTACAAGGGTTATGGCAGTTGGCCTCTGCCGCAGGCCTGCTTACCGACGCAAGACTTCATTCGTATTCCGGAGTAACACCATGATTCGCGCGTGGCTTGATTCCCTTCCTCTGGTGGCGATTCTTCGCGGCCTTCGGCCGGAAGAAGCGGTCGACATAGGGCGTGCACTCGCTGCGGAAAGCTTTACCGTCATCGAAGTACCGATGAATTCGCCGGAACCGCTGGACAGCATTCGCGTGCTATCGGCGGAACTGGGGCAGCGCTGCCTGATCGGCGCGGGGACAGTGTTGCAGCCCGAGCAGGTGTCGCAAGTCGCTGCCGCAGGCGGCCGACTGATCGTGATGCCGCATGCGGACACGCGCGTGATCACTGCTGCCAAACGCGAGGGCATGTATTGCATCCCCGGCGTCGCCACGCCCACCGAAGCCTTCGCCGCGATCCAGGCCGGCGCCGACGCGATCAAGCTGTTCCCTGCCGAACAGCTGACGCCGATCGTGCTCAAGGCATGGCGCGCGGTGCTGCCGCGAGATCTGGCGGTACTGCCGGTCGGCGGCATCACGCCAGAAACCATGGCCCCCTATATCGCCGCGGGCGCCAACGGCTTCGGCCTCGGCTCCGCGCTCTACGCACCCGGCCGCACTGCGGACGACGTCGGTCGTCGTGCCCGTGCTTTCACCCAAGCCTGGAAGACTCTCGCTCAAGGAAATAACGCATGAAGATCACCCGTCTCACCACCTTCCTCGTTCCGCCGCGTTGGCTGTTCGTACGCATCGACACCGACGAAGGCATTAGCGGTTGGGGCGAGCCAGTCGTGGAAGGTCGCGCGCATACGGTCGCAGCGGCCGTCGACGAACTGTCCGATTACTTGGTCGGCAAGGATCCGCGCCACATCGAAGATCACTGGAACGTGATGTATCGCGGCGGCTTTTACCGCGGCGGGCCGATCCTGATGAGCGCGATTGCAGGTATCGACCAGGCGCTATGGGACATCAAGGGCAAGCATTTAGGTGTACCTGTGCATGCTTTGTTGGGCGGACCGGTGCGCGATCGCATCCGTGTGTATTCGTGGATCGGCGGCGATCGTCCCTCCGATACGGCCAAGGCCGCGAAGGACGCCGTTGCGCGTGGTTTCACCGCGGTGAAGATGAATGCCACTGAGGAAATGCATTTCGTTGATACGCACGCCAAGGTGCAGCGTGTACTGGAGAACGTGCAGGCCGTGCGCGATGCGGTAGGTCCGGACATCGGCCTCGGCCTGGATTTCCACGGCCGCGTGCACAAGCCGATGGCCAAGGTGCTGATGCGCGAACTGGCGCCGTTCAAGCTGATGTTCATCGAGGAACCGGTGCTTTCCGACCATCTGGAATGCATCCCCGAGCTCGCCTCGATTTCGCCTGCACCGATCGCACTGGGCGAGCGCCTGTATTCGCGCTATGACTTCAAGCGCGTATTCACCACCGGCGGCGTCGATATCATCCAGCCTGATCCCTCGCACGCGGGCGGCATTACCGAAACACATAAGATCGCGATGATGGCGGAAGCCTACGACGTGGCGCTGGCGCTGCACTGTCCGCTGGGCCCGATCGCGCTGGCGGCCAACCTGCAGCTGGATGCGATGTGCCACAACGCCTTCATCCAGGAACAAAGCCTGGGAATTCACTACAACGCTGGCAACGACCTGCTCGATTACATTACCGATCGCAGCGTATTTGCCTACGAGAACGGTTATGTTTCCATGCCGACCGGACCGGGGCTGGGTGTCGAGGTGAACGATGCCTACGTCGCCGAACGCGCCGCCGTGGGACACCGCTGGCGCAATCCGATCTGGCGTCACGACGACGGCAGTGTGGCCGAATGGTAATTTCTTCCAAGAGACCGAACACATCCATGTTTGCCACCTATCCCAGCTTGGTCGACCGCTCGGTGCTGATCACCGGCGGCGCTACCGGCATCGGCGCCGCGTTCGTTGCGCATTTCGCGCAGCAAGGCGCGCGCGTGGCTTTTTTTGATATCGACGAAAAAAGTGCGGCGGCGCTCAACGCGTCACTGACGGATGTTCGCCACGCGCCGTTGTCCCTGCCCTGCGACGTCACCGACATCACGGCATTGCGCAAGACGATTGCCGCAGCCAGCCAGGAAATCGGTGCGTTCAGCGTATTGATCAACAATGCCGCCAACGATCGACGCCACCGCCTGCAAGACACCACGCCGGAAGAGTTCGAGCAGAGCATCGCCGTAAACCTGCGTCATCAATATTTCGCGACGCAGGCCGTGGTGCCTGGCATGCGCGAACTCGGTGGTGGCTCGATCATCTGCCTGGGCTCCACTGGCTGGATGATCAAGAACGCCGGCTATCCGATGTATGCGATGGCAAAGTCGGCGGTGCGTGGCTTGGTCAACGGATTGGCACGTGAACTTGGCCAGGATCGCATCCGCATCAATGCACTGGTCCCCGGCTGGGTGATCACCGAGAAGCAGCGCGAGTTGTGGCTGGATGAAGCGGGTGAAGAGGAAATCCGCCGCAAGCAGTGCATGCCCGGTCATCTCGGTGCAGATGATCTTGCACGCGCGGCATTGTTCCTTGCTGCCGATGACAGCCAGATGTGCACGGGCCATGACTTCATCGTCGACGGCGGCTGGGCATGAGCCTGCAAGCGTCTCTGGTGCTGGATGCGCAAAACACGCTCGGTGAAGGTGTGACGTGGTGCGCGCGCAGCCAGTCGCTATATTGGACGGACATCCATGCCTCTGTGCTGTGGCGCTATCGCCCAGCAGACGACAGTACACATCATTGGCCGATGCCCGAGCGTCTGGCTTCGTTTGCACTATGCGAAGACGATGGCTGGCTGCTGCTTGGACTCGCCAGCGGGCTTGCGTTCTTTCACGAAGCGAGCAGCAAGCTGATCCGCATTACCGACGTCGAAACCGGTTTGCCGACACGCCTCAACGACGGCGCTTGCGATCGGCAGGGGCGCTTTGTGTTCGGCACACTGCACGAACCCGTTGGTGGTGAAGCGCGGCGCGCAGCTGGCGCTTTCTACCGTCTGCACGCCGACCTGCAGCTCGAGCAACTGCCGCTGGGCCACGTAGCCATCAGCAACAGCATTGCCTTCAGTCCTGACGGCGCGACGATGTACTACTGCGATTCGTGGACGCGCGTCGTGCATCGCTGCAGTTATGGCGATAGCGTGACGGGGCCGCAGGTACATATCGATCTCTCGCACCAGCAAGGTGAGCCGGACGGCTCCGCAGTAGATAGCGAAGGCGGCTTGTGGAACGCTGAATGGGGTTCCGGCCGTGTGGTGCGCTACGACCGCAACGGCAAGGAAGATCTCATCATCACCGTGCCAGCTAGCCAGCCGACGCGCGTCGCTTTCGGTGGCGAACGATTGAATACGCTTTACATCACCAGCGCCCGCGATGGTCTTTCTGCGGAAGCGTTAGCAAAAGAACCGCATGCCGGCGGGCTGTTCGCCGTCGAGGTGCCCTTCACCGGCATGTCCGAACCACGTTTTGCAGGCCGGCCCACGTAAGCCGGCTTTTTTATGCGTTGGGAAGAAGATGAAGACATCCGCACAACGCAACCGACCGGGGAGTCATTCATGAGTGCCAATACCTATTCACCACCTGTTACCACGCACGCGCATGCCAAGCCTCACGCCAAAGCCACCGCCATATTCACTTGCGTGCTCGCCGCGCTTGCGGGGTTGATGTTTGGTTTGGATATTGGCGTCATTTCCGGCGCTACGCAGTTCATCCAGCATGACTTCGGCGTCTCCGACCATCAGATCGAATGGATCGTCAGCGGCATGATGTTCGGTGCAGCGGTTGGCGCTTTGGCAGCCGGCTGGATGTCGTCTGCGCTGGGTCGCAAGCGCTCGCTGATTCTCGGCGCCGTGCTGTTCGTGGCCGGATCGCTGCTGTGCGGATTCGCCTGGTCGCCCGAAACCTTGATCGCCGCACGCGTGGTGTTGGGCCTGGCGATTGGCATTGCCACGTTCACCGCCCCGCTGTATCTGGCCGAAGTGGCGCCGGAGTACATCCGCGGCGCAATGATTTCGCTGTATCAGCTGATGATCACCATTGGCATCCTGGTGGCCTTCCTCTCCGACACTGCCTTCAGCTACAACGGCAACTGGCGCTGGATGCTGGGCATCATCGCGATTCCCGGTGCGCTCTTCCTGTTCGGCGTGATGTTCCTGCCGGACAGCCCACGCTGGCTGTTGATGAAGCAGCGCGATGCGGAGGCGCTGGACGTGCTGCAGCGTCTGCGTGGCAATCCCGAAATCGTCGAACGCGAAGCGAACGACATCCGTGAACAGCTGCGCACGCCGCAGCGTGGCTGGCATCTGTTCCAGGAAAACAGCAATTTCCGCCGCTCCGTCGGCTTAGGGATTCTGTTGCAGCTGATGCAACAGTTCACCGGCATGAACGTGGTGATGTACTACGCGCCGCGCATCTTCAAGGACATGGGCTACGACACCTCCGCGCAGATGTGGTTTACGGCGATCGTGGGCCTCACTAACGTGCTGGCGACCTTTATTGCTATCGGCCTGATCGACCGCTGGGGCCGCAAGCCTATCCTCTATACCGGCTTCACCGTGATGACGATCGGTCTTGGCGTGGTCGGCTTCATGATGGGCACCGGCACGACGGCACACGGCGCACAGCTGTTCACCGTGGGCATGCTGCTGGTCTTCATCGTGGGCTTTGCGATGTCTGCCGGTCCGCTGATCTGGACGTTGTGCTCGGAAGTGCAGCCGCTGAAAGGACGCGATTTCGGCATTGGCTGCTCCACCATGACCAACTGGATCGCCAACATGATCGTTGGCTTTACCTTCCTGAGCTTGCTCAACAGCATTGGCCACACCGCCACGTTCTATTTGTATGCGGCACTCAACGCGGTCTTCATTGTGCTGACTTTCTGGCTGGTGCCGGAAACCAAGGGCATCACGCTGGAGCAGATTGAGCGCAATCTGATGAGCGGTAAGCGGCTGCGCGATATCGGCAACTGATAGGCTTTATCTTTTCGTAAAAGGGGAACTCTAGGCCGACAAATCGGCTCCCCACAAACAAGAAGGGCCGGCGTAATGCCGGCCCTTCTTGTTATATAAGCCGAATCGCTTACTTCGTCGGCTCTTGCTTCAACCCACGATTGACCAGCATTGGTTCGATGCTCGGATCATTGCCGCGCCAATCCTTGTACAGCTTGGCCAGTTCTTCCGTATTGCCACGCGAGAGGATCATGGCGCGGAAGCGATCACCATTCTCGCGAGTCAGGCCGCCGTGATCTTTGAAGCCTTGGAAAGCATCGTCGGCAAGCATCTGCGTCCACGAGTAGGCGTAATAGCCAGCTGAGTAGCCGTTGCTCCAGATATGCAGGAAGTAACTGGAACGATAACGCGGCGGCACGTAGGAGAGGTCGGTACCGTCTTTCTTCAATGCAGTGGTTTCGAAGGCATCGACATCTTGCTTCGGCTCATCGGCGGTGAGCATGTGCCAGTTCATGTCGAGCATGGCTGCGGAAACCAGTTCGGTCATGTCGTAGCCCTTGTTGAACAGCTGGGCCTTTTTGATCTTCTCAACCAACTCTTGCGGCATCGGCTGATGCGTCTGGTACTGCTTGGCGTAGTTGGCGAACACCTTCGGATCGAATGCCCAGTGTTCGTTGAACTGCGAGGGAAATTCGACGAAGTCGCGCGCGGTCTGCGTGCCTGACAGCGTCGGGTATTGCTCGTCAGCAAACAGACCGTGCAGGCCGTGGCCGAACTCGTGGAACATGGTGATCACGTCATCCGTCGACAGCAGCGCCGGCTGACCAGCAGCGGGCTTGGTGAAGTTGGCGACGTTGTAGATCACCGGCTTGGTGCCGAGCAGCTTGGACTGCTGCACGAAATTGTCCATCCACGCGCCACCGTTCTTGTTGTCGCGCTTGAAGTAGTCGAAGTAGGCCAGCGCCATCGACTTGCCGTCCTTATCGAACACTTCGAACACGCGCACGTCGGGGTTATAGACGGGGATGTCCTTGCGTTCCTTGAAGGTGAGGCCGTAGAGCTGGTTAGCCGCGTAGAACACGCCGTTCTGCAGCACGTTATCCAGTTCGAAGTACGGCTTGATCTGCGATTCGTCGATGTCGTATTTCGCCTTGCGCACTTCTTCGGCGTAGTGCTCCCAGTCCGACGGCTCGAGCTTGAAGGTCGGTTGCTTGAGCGCAGCCTGGTCTTTGTCGATTTGCTTTTGGATGTCGGCAGCTTCCACCTTGGCGCGTGCGACGGCTGCCGGTGCAAGCTTCTCCATGAAGCTCATCACGGTCTCCGGCGTCTTGGCCATCTGGTCTTGCAGCGTCCATGCGGCAAAGTTGGGGAAGCCGAGCAGCTTCGCCTGCTGCGCGCGCAACTGGGCAAGGCGCGCAACGATGTCGCGCGTGTCATTGGCATCGCCCTTCTCGGCGCGTGTCCATGAGGCCTGGAACAGTGCCTGGCGCGTGGCGCGATCGGTCAGATCCTGCAGCAGCGGCTGCTGGGTTGTGTTCTGCAGCGTGAGCACCCACTTGCCATCGAGATGGCGATCCTTCGCGGCCTGTGCGGCGGCGTCGATGTCCTCATTGGAAAGGCCAGCCAGCTTGCTCTTGTCGTCAACCACCAAGGCACCCGCCTTCGCGGCAGCCAGTAGCTTGTTGTTGTACTGCGCCTGCAGCCCGGCAGCTTCCTTGTTGTAATCCTTGAGCTTGGCTTTGTCAGCGTCGGACAGCTTGGCGCCTGCCATCACGAACTGGCGATACACCACTTCGACCAAGCGCTGGGATTCCGCATCGAGCTTGAGCGAATCGCGCTGGTCGTAGACGGCCTGGATGCGCTGGAACAATTTGCCGTTGAGATGGATCGCATCCGAATGCGCTGCCAGCTTCGGCGCTTCTTCTTCCTGCACTTTTTGCAGTGTGTCGTTGGTGTTCGCTGCGGTGACCGCATTGAACACCGCCATCACGCGGTTGAGCAGCATGCCGGATTTCTCCAGCGCCACATACGTGTTCTCAAACGTCGGCGCCTCAGGATTGTTGGCGATCTTGTCGACCTCGTCCTGTTGCTGCTTCATGCCCTCTTCGATCGCCGGCTGGTAATCGCCATCCTTGATCTTGTCGAACGGTGGTGCCTGGTACGGCAGCGTGCTGGCGGTGAAGAATGGATTGTTCACCTGTGCCTCCGTAGCGGCCGTGGTCGAGGCTTTGGCTGGAGCGGTGCTGGAAGCAGCCGGCGCATTGCCGTTTTCGTTATGGGATTGCGAACAGGCGGCGAGCGCAACGGACATGGCGATCGCAAGAAGACGGAGACGAGGCATAAAGGCTCCCCAAGGAGTGGGCCGCCGGTAGGCAGGCACGTGAAAGATTAGCTCCCGACTGTAGCCAGAGCCTTCCCATCTTCCAAGCCTGCCGGACGGCACAGGGGGCCGTGGAGAGCACCTCAAGTGCTGTAGGTACGGTCCTTCCAGCGCGAACGGACGCCGCGCCAGTAGCGGATCGCGGAACTCCAGGTCATGCCCAGGTACAGCACGGCGCCGAGCGGCAGCAGCAGCGCCCAGGCCAGGCGCATGTGGTAGTAGCGCAGCATGGGCAGGTAGCTCAGCATCATCGCCACCAAGGCGATCAGGCCCAGTCGCCAGGTAGCCGGTGACGCCAGCAGCACGAAAGGCAGGCCATAGGCGATGGCAAACAGCGCCGTAACCACTACCAACAACAGCGTGGAATAGCCGAGCTGGGTGAAGGCTGAGCGCGCGACCATGTCGTGAATGGAACCCAGGCTGCCGTAGGGGCGCAGGCTCACCACGCCACGGCTGAGGCCGAGCCAGATGCGGTAGCCGGCATTCTTCACCTGTCGTGCGAGCGTGCAATCGTCGATCAGCGCATTGCGCAGGCTGGCGAAGGCGCCTGCATGCTGCAGCGCTTCGGTATCGACCAGGATGCAGCCGCCTGCAGCCGCGGCAACCAGGCGCGATGACGAATTGGAAACCGAAAACGGGTACAGAAGCTTGAAGTAGTAGACGAACGCCGGCAGCAGGAGGCGATCCCAGAAGCTGGTCCGCCGTAGATCCGCCATCAGCGATACGAAGTGGCGATTCTCGCGTTGCTTGTGCGCGAGCAATGCCGGTAGCAATCCCGGCTGCAACTGGATGTCTGCGTCCAGCAGCAAGGTGATTGGCGTGTGCACGTGCGCCTTGCCCTGCTCTAGCGCCCACAGCTTGCCTGCCCAGCCTTGCGGTAGAGCCTGACCGCTGATCACACTTACATTCGGGAAGGAGGCGGCGATTTTTGCCGTGTCGTCGGTGGATTGATCATCCACCACGATTACTTGCAGGCCATTGCCTTGTGCTTGCAGGCCGGCAAGCGTGAGGCCGATGACATCGGCCTCGTTACGTGCGGGAATCAGTACCGTAATCTGGCTGAGGTCGACCGACCCGGTATGCGGGTCGGCCTCGATGCGCTCACGGGTGCTCCAGGGTCGCCACGGTACCAGCAGCAAACCCACCCACATTAGCGCCGGCAACGACGCGGCAACCCATTGCACTATGCCCATCGTTGTCGACGCTTTCTTTGACGCTTAATGGTTCGCTTCGGTACCCGTCTCTGCGCTGCGGCGCTGGATCGAGCTGATCGGAATGTGGATCGCGGTGGCGTCAGCGCGATTGCCGTACTTCACCGGCAGATCCGGCGCCATCGGGCCATCGGTGCGCGGACCGAACATCGACACCTTCAGCGCCTTCAAGGGATGCGCGAACATGTCGTTCACGGCCGTACCTTCGAACCCGCAGTGCGCCATGCAGTTGTCGCACTTCGGATTGATGCCTACACCGTATTTCTCCCACTCGGTGTCTTCCATCAATTCCTTGTAGGTCTTGGCGTAGCCTTCATCGACCAGCAAGTAGCACGGCTTCTGCCAACCGAAGATGTTGTAGGTCGGGTTGGACCACGGCGTGCACTGGTAGCTTTGATTGCCCGCGATGAAATCCACGAACATCGCCGACTGGTTGAACGCCCACTTGCGCTTGCGTTCCTTGCCAATCTTGAAGATGTCGCGGAATAGCTGCTTGCTCTCGGTGCGGCCCAGGAACACGTCCTGGCGCGGTGCGTGCTGATAGCTGTAGCCTGGCGACACAGTGATGCCTTCCACACCCAGTTCCATCGCATAGTCGAAGAAGTCGGCGACTTCTTCCGGCGGCTCGCTGTTGAACAGCGTGCAGTTCACCGTCACGCGGAAGCCCTTCGACAGCGCCAGCTTGATTGCAGTGACAGCTTTCTCGAACACGCCATCCATGCACACGGACTTGTCATGTTGCTTCTCGAGGCCATCCAGATGCACGGACCAGGTGAAGTACGGCGACGGCTTGTATTCGTCGATGTGCTTGGGCATCAGGATCGCGTTGGTGCACAGGTACACGAACTTCTTGCGCGCGACGATGCCTTCGACGATCTTCGGCAGATCCTTGTGGATCAGCGGCTCGCCGCCGGGAATCGAAACGACCGGCGCATCACACTCGTCCACCGCAGCCAGCGCCTGTTCGACGCTCATGCGCTTTTGCAGGATTTCCTTCGGTTGATCGATCTTGCCGCAACCCGCGCAAGCCAGATTGCACTGGAACAACGGCTCCAACATCATCGCCAGCGGGTAGCGCTTTTGACCGCTCAGCTTCTTCTTGATGATGTATTGAGCGATGGTGGTCTGTTGAATAAGAGGGATACCCAAGGGATTTCTCCGGAATGTCAGTACGCCTGATGCTGGCTGCCGGACTAGGCGGGCGCTTGCAATGGCGGCGTTGGAAATCTTACCTGTTCAGTACAGTATAAGTCACTCGAACGGGACGGCATGGCCAGCCCCGCTCGGCCGTTAACCTTTGAGCGGTGCGAACACTTCGGGATGTTCGCGACGAATCCGTTCCCACTCGATCTTGAACCAGGGCGTGAAGGCTTCAGGTTTCGCTGCGATCTCCGCGTCCAGCGCATCCGGTGCGATGTAGTGGAGACCTGAAATCTCATTCACGTTCACCGTCGGCGCATCGTTGCTGCGACCGGCATACACCCAGCACAGCTCGTGCTCGGCACCGTCCGCATCGAATTGCGCCTGGTACTCGAACTTGAACAGGTACTGCAGCGGACAGGCCAGCCCCAGTTCTTCCTTCAAACGACGATGGATCGCGGTGTCGATCGTTTCGCCACGGCGCGGATGACTGCAACAGGTGTTCGACCAATAACCCGGCCACAAACGCTTGCCCGGTGCACGCTGCTGCAGCAGCAATTCGCCTTTGGTGTTGAACACGAACAGCGAGAACGCGCGATGCAACGTGCCCTTGCCGACGTGCGCCGATGCCTTGTCGAGGAAACCGATCTCGCGATCGTCACTATCGACCAGCACCAACGGCTCGTCGTCGAACGACACCACCTCATTGGAATCACGCCACTCCTGGCGTTCCAGTTCTGTGTTATCCAATGTCGACCTCCATCGCCTGGTAGCCGGCATCGCGAATCGCTGCCGCTACCTTTTCGCGGTTCTGCGGGCACAGTGCGACGATCGAACCGCCGCCACCACCACCCGTAAGCTTGGCGCCCAGCGCGCCATGTTCGCGCGCGATTTGCACCAGTTCTTCCACTTCCCAGCTCGATACGCGCAACGCGTTGAGCAGGCCGTGGCAGATGTTCATCAGATCACCCAGGCGTTCCAGATCGTATTGCTGCATCGCCTCCACGCCTTGCAGCGTGAGTGCGTCGATCTGCTGGAAGATGCCGTCGTACAACGCAGGATTGCGCTGCCACGCCGTACGTACCTTGCCGACCGTCACCGCGGTAAGGCTTTCTTTGCCGCTGATGCCGATCACCAATGGGATGCGCTTGGGCAGATGCAGTTCCTGCACCATCGGCGCTTCGCCCTTCTTGCCGGCGCGCTTATACAGCAGAGGCTTGCCGTAGGTAGCAACCGTGTTGTCGATGCCCGAGGCCGAACCGTGCGCAACTTCCTCGCAGCGGAAAGCCAGGGCATTGATCTCTTCATCGCTCAAGTTCAGCTTGTAGTGCTGATCGAGCGCACGGATCACGGCGACAGCCATCGCCGCCGAACCACCCAGACCCATCGCACGCGGCACATTCGGGAACACTTCGATACGCATCGAGCGATCGGTGAGCTGCAGCTCATCAAAGATGATGCCGAGTGAGCGCTGGAACGAATCGCGGTGCGCCGGATCGCGGTGCAGGCGGTATTCCACGCCCCAGCGCGGAATGAACATGTCGACGCCGCCTGACTTGGTGTCTTGCGCCACTGCACGCACCGCTAGCGGCACTGGCGCGGCTACGGCATGGCTGCCATACACCACTGCGTGCTCGCCGAGCAGGATGATCTTGCCGTGACCGCAAGCACGGTGATCGACCGATGGATGCTCAGCCGTTGTGGCCGGCACGCCGCGCGACTCCTTGCGCACCTGTTCGACGATCTCCTGCGCCTTCCAGATCTTGATCTCGCCAGTTTCCACCAAGCGCTCCACGACCGTGTCGAAGATTTCCGGCGTGGCGCCTGCCGCCACGGCAACGCTGCGTGCATGCAGCGTCATGTGACCCTGCTGAATACCTTCGGTGACCAGCGCGCGCAATGCCGAGAAGTTCTGCGCGAGGCCCACCGCACCCATGATTTCGGCCAGCTCGCGCGCAGTCTTCACACCGAGCAGGCGCAGATTGAGCGCCACCGTGGCATTGGACTGCAGCGGACCGCCGACCGTGCCGACCTTCATGGGAATGTCGAGTTCACCGATCAGCTCGCCCTTCTCACCCTTGTACCAGCGCGTGAGCGACGTGTAACGGCCACCGCGCGCGGCATAGGCATGTGCCGCCGCTTCAATCGCGCGCCAGTCGTTACCCGTGGCGAGCGCCACGGCATCCACGCCGTTCATGATGCCTTTGTTGTGCGTGGCTGCGCGGTACGGATCGATGCTGGCGAATTCGTTTGCGAGCACGATACCGTCGCGAACTTCCTCACCTTCGAAACCTTTGCCGGTGAGTTGGTCCGCAGGAATCACGCAACGCGCGCGCACCATCGATCGGTCGGTAAGGTTGGACAGGATGCGCAGAAAGACGCGCCCGCCGGTCATCGTTTCCACCAGCGAGGCGATGCCTTCGCACATGGTATTGACCAGGTTAGCGCCCATCGCGTCGCGCGTATCGACCAGCAGGTGCAGCACCAGCATATCGCCGCCTTCTGGGCGCGGATGCACGTGCACTTCCAGATCCTGTGCGCCGCCGCCGCGCGCCACCATCTGCGGGTGCAGGCTGTTGGCGAGGTTGAGGATTTCATCCTTACGCTGCAGCAGCGCCGATTTGGCGTGCGCCAGATGCGGCACGTCCACCACCTGTACCTGGCCGATCAATACCGGTTCTGTGCTTTCAACGGTGAAGCCACCAGTGCCGCGCACCAGTTTCGCAGCGGATGAAAGCGCAGCAACGATGGAGGGCTCTTCCACCACCAGCGGCACGATGTAATCGCGGCCGTTGACGAGGAAGTTGAGACCAAGACCAACCGGCAGACCCATCACGCCGACGACGTTCTCGATCATCTTGTCGGCTTTGTGGATCTTCAGCGTGTGCTCGCCGGAGACGAGCGCTTGATAATCCTCGGCCGACAGCCAGCCACGCTCATGAATGATGCGTACGCGGTCGGATACCGAGAGTTTGTAGAAAGCGGGAAATCGGGACCGTTCGGCACTCGAAGATTCGGCGCTCATAGCCTTAAGCACTCCGTGATAGGTCGAAAGTCACAGGCTCTGCGTTACGACTTGGCATACGGCACACGCGCCATAACGCAGTGGGGGGCTGTGATCACGTCAAAATCCTTGCGGGGGAAAAGGTCGCATCCGGGCGCATATGGCAACTAACCCCACAGGAATCAAGCCCCAGGGGTACGACGTGCATACCGGCCGAAACAATGACGCGTCCAAATGTCGCCAACCTTTCCGCGTTTTCGGCAAAAACAACTCCGAAGTCGCCGCCCGCGCCGCAAGGCTTATAGCTGACATCGGTGCCGGAAGCCATATCGGCCAGCTGTTTTTGTGCGGGAGAATAGATTTCCAGACCACACGCGGCACCAAAACGCTGCAACCCCAGGGCGTATTCTTTTGTAAGGCCAATGAAAGATGGCATGTCCTGCCGCTTCAGCGCATCGATCGCAGCCACGGAAACGGTGCTCAGTTCGTTCATATGCGCGGCATATTGGTCCGCATGGCCTTGACGCCATTGCGCCAGCCGCAGCAACGAATTGCTGGTGGACACGGACTGGCCCGACCACACGAACAGGCAATGCAGGCCATCCGTCGACATGGCTTCGTAAGTGGGCTCGCGCGCCTGACCAACCAGCTGATAGCCGATCAAGCCACCCGCCACGCTTGCCGCCACATCGACACCACTGCCGCGGCCACCTTGCCAATCGCCATGCATGTGCAGCAGCCGGCGCATCCATTGCGTGCGATCGGCGATCACCTCATCGTGACCGGCATACGTTGCCAAGGCTGAAGCAAGCGCCACGGTCAGCGCGGCGCTCGAACCAAGCCCGAGCTTCGAGACGCCGTCCGTATGAAAGAAGCCGGACGTATCAAGATGCAGATCGAAACCTTTGCCCGACGTCGGCACGAGGCCTTCGCGCAGCATGCCATGCCACACATGATCGACCAGCGTCAGCTTGGCCTTGCTTGCTTCATCGCACTGCCACTGCCACTCGCCGTTCTGATCGATCAGTGCACGCGCGCCGTGGATGCCAAGATCGGGTGCATACACGTCGCATGCATGATCCTCGCGCGCAACGATACGTACGTTGGCGCGACGATCCACGGCCTGTACCAGTGCGCGCGCGCCTTCCAGTACCGCGTAATCGCCGAGGAGAACCAGCTTGGCGGGAGCGCTGGCGGTGACTTCCATCACGCCTCCACGAGATCCGCGGCGATCGCGCGCGCGCCTTCGCCCAGACCGGTATCGAGCACTTCAAGTACGCCAGGCACATCACGCAGTGCCGCTTTCACCTGCTCGATGGCCGACGGTGCGCACACAGCCTTTACTTGGGGGCCTGCATCGACGGTAAAGAACACCGGCACGCCTTGCTGACGTAATGCACGCACGCGATGCATGCACTCCACCGTTGCACCGTTCCAGTAAAGCAAGCCCGGCTGCGCGGCCAATGCCAGCGCGTGCATCTTCAGGCAGCTGTATTCGGAGATCTGCGCCAGCGCGTCGAAATCGCGCGCAAGAATCGCATTGCGCGCCACGCTCAAATCGGCTTCTTGCGTATCGATCCATGCGGATTGATACGGCGAGGTTTCCGCCGTGCGACGCATACCCTCGGTGGAGCCTACTTGCTTGGCTGCCGTGGAAGTAATCGCCACGGCAACACGCAACGGCCATGCTTCTGAATCCAGCAAGGGACGCGCGACAGAATCGGCCCCATCGGCGAGCTTGCCGTGCGCCCATTCCACGTAGCCGCCAAAAATGGAACGCGCTGCGGAACCGGAGCAACGGCGTGCCAGCACCGACTGCTCTTCCAGACTCAAATCCAGACCTAATGCACGTGCGCCGGCATGTACCAACGCCGCAAAACCCGATGCAGAAGAAGCCAAGCCGGCAGCGGTAGGAAAATTGTTGCGGCTCGCGACTTCAGCACCGTAGTCGACCCCGGCACACGCGCGCAGCAAATCAAGGCACTTGGTGATGCGCTTGGCTTCGGCCTCATCACTGCGGCCGTTGAGGCTGACCTGATCCTGCTTCTGCCCCGGCACGAAGCGCACGTCGGTGCGCGTCCACAGGCTATCCAGCGTGATGGAGAGGGAACCGACCACGGGCAGGTTCAGCGCAGCATCGCGCTTGCCCCAGTACTTGATCAGGGCGATGTTGGGCTGCGCTTGGGAAGCAGCACGCAATTCACCGGATGCATCGGTGCGTGGTTCGCAGGTCATGACGTCTCGCTGGGGAAAGAAACTCGGTACTCGTTCGTATGGACAGCCGGATGCGTTACTTGTCCGGCGTATCCGGCACGAACGGCAATTGGCCTGAAGCGGGCGTCCTCATGGTGACCCGACTCCACACGGTACTGCCGCCGAACAGGCTGATACCGATGTAGCCATGCAGCTGCAACCGGTTCAGGCTGCGCAGCCGAACCCAACAATTATAAATGCGGCCATCGTCCGAGTTATAGACATGGCCGTGCTCCCACTTTTCGCTGTCCGGCTCGAACTTGAGGCCGGTAAGTAACCTGAGCCCGGTCAACGGCCTCGCACGCAGGGCCGGATTGGGGTTATTGCGATCGGTAACGATCTTGCCATTGAGCGCCGGGCCATCCTCCGGGCCGTAGGTATCATGCAGCTGCCAAAGGATGTAGCCCTGGTATTCGTCACCGACCTGTTCGATGTGGATGACGGCGTCGCGGCTTTCCACCAGCCAATCACCGACGATGTCTGACGGTGTCGGCGCATAAGGGGCCGCATTGCCATGACCAGAGAGGCTGCACAACAGCACAAAAACCAGCGCACCCGCCCACGTACGGCATCGCCCACTCATCGCGCGCCCTCTTGCATGATCGAGGAACGGCCCCCATGTGGGCACGCTTCGTGTCGACTGATTGCCGGTAGCATTAACGTCTATGTCCTTGAGTTGGTTGGTCGACACCTTGCCTCGTGCATTAGGCATCGCACTCGCATTTGCCGCGACAGGCTATGCCTGGGTCGCGCTATGGGCTGCGATGAAAGGATTGCGAAAGGCACGCCAAGCTCCCACTGCCAACCCGCCGCAGCCGGCGAGTGTACTCAAGCCGCTGCATGGTGCCGAGCCCAGGCTGTACGAAAACCTGCGCAGTTTCTGCCTGCAGACGCATCCGGATTACCAACTGGTGTTCGGCGTGCGCGATCCGGATGATTCGGCTATCGCCGTGGTCGAGCGCCTGCGCCTGGAATTCCCGCAGCGTTCCATCGCCTTGGCCGTCGATCCGCGCGTGCATGGCGCGAACTTCAAGGTCAGCAATCTCATGAACATGCTGCCGCATGCACAACATGATTTGCTGGTGCTGGCCGATGCAGATATCCATGTAAGGCCCGACTATCTGACGCGTGTCACCGCACCGCTGGCCGATCCCGGCGTGGGTATCGTTACCTGCCTCTACTACGGCATCCCAACACCTTCGTTCTGGTCGCGGCTCGGCCGTCTATTCATCGACGACTGGTTCGCACCTTCCGTGAAGCTTTCACATGCATTCGGTTCCACGCGCTTTGCATTCGGCTCGACCATTGCCCTGCGTCGCGATGTGTTGCAGACGATTGGCGGTTTCGAAGCACTGCGCGACACGTTGGCCGACGATTTCTGGCTGGGCGAGCTGACCCGCCGCGCCGGATTGCGCACGGTGCTGTCGGATGTGGTCGTCGGCACGGATGTCGGCGAAAGCAAGCTGAAAGATTTGTGGTCGCACGAACTGCGCTGGCTGCGCACCATCCGTTCGATTGCACCCGCCGGTTTCGCCATGACGTTTGTGTGTTTTACGTCACCGTTATTGCTGCTGGGACTATCCCTGGCACCAGGGCCGATCACCGCGGGGTTAACTCTGCTCGGTGGCGCCGCGCGGGTTTTGCTACACTTTTTGCAGCGGCGCATCAGCGATCAAGCCTTCGCCTGGCATGAAGTCCTGTTGATTCCCCTCCGCGACACCTTATTGCTGATGGAATGGGCAGCCGCCCTCGCCGGTTGGCAGGTAAGATGGCGCGGTCAGGTATTGCATGCACGTGGCGACGGTTCAGCGCCGTAGACTATTTAGCCGATTGAATGTCTGAACTATCTGCTGTCCCCGGGCACTGAACGCCCCCGCAGGAGTCTTCCGTAATGAAAACGCTTTTTCTGCAAGCTCCTTCCTTCGATGGCTTTGATGGCGGCGCCGGTTCGCGCTACCAGGCCAAACGCGAGATCAAGAGCTTCTGGTATCCCACCTGGCTGGCGCAGCCGGCGGCAATGGTCCCCGACTCGCGCGTGCTCGATGCGCCTGCCGACGAGATCTCGGTGGAAGACAGCTTGAAGATCGCCGAGGGTTACGACCTGGTGATCATCCACACCAGCACGCCTTCGTTCCCCACCGATGCCAAGTTCGCCGAGCTGCTCAAGGAGCGCAAGCCGAACGTACTGATCGGCCTGGTCGGCGCGAAGGTCGCGGTGGACCCCACCGGTTCGCTCACCGCATCACGCGCGATCGATTTCGTGGCACGCGAAGAGTTCGACTACACCTGCAAGGAAGTAGCCGAAGGCCGTCCGTTCGAAAGCATCACCGGCATCAGCTACCACTTGGCTGATGGCACCGTGCAGCACAATCCGCCGCGCGCGATGATCGAGAACATGGACGATCTGCCCTTCGTGGCGCCGATCTACAAGCGCGACCTGAAGATCAGCAATTACTTCATCGGGTATCTCAACTATCCGTACGTGTCGATCTACACGGGTCGCGGCTGCCGCTCCAAGTGCACGTTCTGCCTGTGGCCTCAAACGGTCGGCGGCCATCGCTACCGCACGCGCTCGGCCGCGAACGTGCTGGCCGAGGCGAAGTGGATCAAGGAGAACATGCCCGAAGTGAAGGAGCTGATGTTCGACGACGACACCTTCACCGACAGCTCCAACATGGAGCGCGTGCATGAGATCGCGCGCGGCCTTGGCGCCATGGGCTGGACCTGGTCCTGCAACGCGAAAGCGAACGTGCCCTACGAGTCGCTGAAGATCATGAAGGAAAACGGTCTGCGCCTGTTGCTTGTGGGTTACGAGTCGGGCGACGACCAGATTCTGCACAACATCAAGAAGGGCCTGCGCACCGACATCGCGCGCCGCTTCACCGAAGACTGTCGCAAGCTCGGCGTCACCATCCATGGCACCTTCATCCTTGGCTTGCCGGGCGAAACGAAAGAAACGATCGACAAGACGATCCAGTTCGCCAAGGAAATCAATCCGCACACCATCCAGGTGTCGCTGGCGGCACCGTACCCGGGCACCTCGCTGTACAAGCAGGCGGTTGAGAACGGCTGGCTGAAGGAAAACGAAGCGGTCAACCTCGTCAACGACAAGGGCGTGCAGTTGGCGCTGATCGAATACCCGCATCTGTCGAAGCAGGAAATTTTCCACGGCGTGGAGAAGTTCTACCGGGCTTTCTATTTCCGCCCGTCGAAGATTTGGGAAATCGTGAAAGAAATGCTGATGAGCTGGGACATGATGAAGCGCCGTCTGCGTGAAGGCGTGGAGTTCTTCCGTTTCTTGCGCGCACACGAAGCCTGATCCATCCGTCATTCCGGCGCCGACCGGAGTCCAGTCAGGGAACGCGACGTTTGCGGTTTCTCGATACTGGATTCCGGCCTGCGCCGGATTGACGTTTTAAGCGGGACACTTTTTAGACACCGTGCCAATCTCTGCCACGCCAACGACGCGTCCGCGCCTCATCGTCACTGCCGACGATTTCGGTTTGCATGAGGCTGTCAACGAAGCCGTGGAACGCGGCTATCGCGACGGCGTGCTGCGCGCTGCAAGCCTGATGGTCGCAGCGCCAGCCGTTGCCGACGCCGTGGCGCGCGCCAAACAGAATTCCGGCCTTGCCGTAGGGTTGCATCTGGTACTCGCCGATGGGCGTGCGATGCTTTCACCATCGCGTATTCCCGACCTGGTAGATGGTCAAGGCATGTTCGATTCGAACATGGTGCGCAACGGTTTTCGCTTCTTCTTCCTGCCTCATGTGCGACGTCAGCTTGCCGACGAAATTCGCGCACAATTCGAAGCGTTCGCGGCGACCGGGCTGAAGCTCGATCACGTCAATGCGCACAAGCATTTCCACCTGCATCCCACCATCCTCACACTGATGCTGACCATCGGACGCGAATACGGCGTGCGCGCCATCCGCCTGCCCTCGGAGCCCGGCATGGGTCCGTGGCTGAAACCATGGTTGGCGCTGATGCGTTGGCGGCTGGATAGCGCGGGCGTTGCCTACAACGATCACGTGTTCGGCCTCCGCCATAGCGGCGGCATGGACGAGACGGTGATGCTGGATATTTTGCGCAAGCTGCCAGATGGCCTGTCCGAGGTCTATCTACACCCGGCCTCGCACGGGCACATTACCGACAGCATGTCCGCGTATCGGCATGCCGACGAACTCGCCGCGTTGCTGTCGCCGAGCGTGCGCAAAGTGATCGCCGAACGCTACCAACTCTGCGATGGCTTCTCCGATCCGGCGGCGGTCACAGCATGAACATGAAATTGCTCAGTTATATCGCCGGCATCCTCGGTTTGGGTGTCGCCATCGCGCTGGTGGCGCATCAGGGTTGGGGCGAAATCGCCGCAGCCATCGATCGCGCCGGCTGGCCATTGCTGTGGTTGCTGCCGTTCCATGTACTGCCGCTGTTGTTCGACGTCATCGGCTGGCGCGTATTGATCGCACCGCGCGATCCGCAGCGGCAAGCTACGTTGCCGTTTCTCTTCTGGGTGGCCGCCATCCGCGAGGCCAGCAATCGCCTGCTGCCAGTGGCAAACATCGGCGGCGAGATCATCGGCATACGATTGGTGAAATGGCGCGGCATCGGCGGTGCCGCTGCTGCGGCCAGCGTGATCATGGAAGTGTTGCTGACCCTGGTGAACCAGTATCTGTTCACCGCGCTGGGCATCATCCTGCTGATCGAGCTGACGCAAAGCATCAGTGCCTTCAGCACGGTGATCTCCGCCCTCGCCGCGAGCCTGCCGCTGCCGATCTTCCTGATCATCATCCTGCGCCACGGCAAAGTGTTTTCGCGCCTGGAAGGCTTCGCGGAGAAATTGCTGGGCGGCCGTTCCAAGCTCACTGAACTCATCGACGGCACGAATCTGGATCTGGAGATTCGCGAGCAATATTCGCACCCGCTGCGCCTCATCGTGGCGACCGGCTGGCAGTTCCTCGGCTACGTGGTGGGCAGTTTCGAAACCTGGCTGGCGCTGCATTTGCTCGGCTATCCGATCAGCGTATGGGATGCGATTGCGATTGAAGCCGTCACGCAGGCGCTGCGTCACATCATTTTCGTAGTGCCAGCCGGCCTTGGCGTGCAAGAAGGCGGATTGGTGCTGTTCGGCAACATGATCGGCCTGCCGGCAGAAGCGGCCGTTGCGTTGTCGCTGGTCAAGCGTATGCGCGAAGTGGCGTTCGGCGTGCCGGCACTGATCTCCTGGCAATGGGCCGAAACGCGCAGGTTGTATGCGGGTTCTTCCACCCGGGTCAGCCGTCCATCTGAAGAGAACCAATGATGACGTTCGAACACGACGCTTTTGACCCAGAAGCACTAGTGCCCGGCTATCACGAGCCGGTGCTGCCCGAAGGGGAGCCGGATGCAGCCACCATCGCCGCATCCGAGACGCGCACGCGGCGTTGGTCGAGCAATGAGCGGGAACGTCTCAAGTACGGCTCGAACATGCACAAGCAGATGATGTGCCGCATGTTCGAAGAAACCTTCAACCCGTATCGGCCGTCGGTGCTCAAATGGCCGACGCTGGATGAAGCGGCCCTGCATCGCATCACCTCGCTGCCGATCTGGGATATCGCCGTGCAGACCGAGGGCAAGGCCCGCCTGCGCATGGCTGCCTACGCGCGCACGATCACCGATCCGGAGATGCGCAACGCGCTGGCGCAGAACGCGTGGGAAGAAAACCGCCACAAGGAAGTGCTTTCCAAGATGGTGCAGCACTACGGCATTCCGCTGGTGCCGGAGCCGCCGTACGAATATCCGAAAGACCCGGAATGGGCCTATCTGGTAACGGGTTACAGCGAATGCATCGATAGCTTTTTCGCGTTCGGCTTGTTCAAGGTGGCACATGATTCAGGCCTGTTTCCGCCCGAACTGATCGACACCTTCGAGCCGGTGATGCAGGAGGAATGCCGGCATATCCTGTTGTTCGCCAACTGGGTGGCGTGGCATCGCAGGAACCTCAACCTGCTCCAGCGCATCGCCTTCGAATGGAAAGTATTCCGCGTGTGGTGGTTCCTCGGGATGGAACGCATGGAACTCGCCAAGAGCCTGGATGGCGACGGCAACGAACACGCGCAGGATAACAACTTCACCGTCACCGGCGCGCAGTCCATGACGGAGCAGGATTTGAGCGTGGCGGAGTTGATGGCAACGTGTGTCAGTGAAAACGATCGCCGTTTTGCAGGCTACGATCAACGCCTGCTGCGGCCGACTACGATGCCGTTCCTGGTGAAGTGTGCGTTGCCGGTATTGCGGTTTTTCGAGCGGCGCAAGCAGAAGAAATAAACCTACGGCGTAATCCACACGGGCCGTCATTCCCGCGGAAGCGGGAATCCATCCTCGCTTTTCGCATCAGAGAAAAATGGATTCCCGCTTTCGCGGGAATGGCGGCCCGTGTGGGTTATTGAGCGAGCAGGCAACTTCAGTGCGACTGCTGCTGAAACCACCGCACCGCATCTTCCAGCGCCAAGCGCGCCGGCCGCGCTGTATACCCCAGCTCACGCTCTGCCTTGGCGCTGGTAAAAAACATGCGTTTCTTGGACATGCGCACTTCTTCGACCGTAGCGATCGGATGCATGCCGGTCACCCTGGCCCAGGCTTCGGCAACATAAGCCACCGGCATCACCGCTGCGTGCGGCAGACGCACCTTCGGCGGCGAGCGCCCGGCGATATCGGCGATCTCGGTCAGCACTTCACGCAGGCTCATGTTGAAACCGCCGAGGATGTAGCGCTCGCCGACCACGCCGTGTTCGTGCGCCAGCCAATGCCCCTCGGCCACGTCTTCCACGTGCACGATGTTGAGGCCGGTATCGACATAGGCCGGCAGGCGTCCTGCCATCGCGTCACGCACGATGCGGCCGGTGGGCGTGGGCTTGATGTCGTACGGACCGATTGGCGTGGACGGATTGACGATCACTACCGGTGTGCCTTCCGCCGCGAGCTGCCGGGCCACTTCCTCGGCCAGAAACTTGGAGCGCTTGTAGTGGCCGATCATGTCGTCCACGGTGACCGGCGTGGTTTCACCGCCAGGTGTGCCGTCCTTGGGAATGCCCAGCGTGGCCACGCTGCTGGTGTAGACGATGCGCTTTACGCCAACACGCTTGGCCGCTTCCAGAATCGCGCGCGTGCCATCAACATTGGCGCGGTAGAGTTCCGAAGGATCAGGTGCCCACAAGCGGTAATCGGCGGCAACATGGAACAGCGCATCGCAGCCATCGCAAGCGGGCAGCAAGCTTTCCGGCCGGGTAAGGTCGCCTTCGACCACTTCCACGTCCAGGCCCTGGAGATTGCTGCGACTCGAGCCCGCACGCGCCAGCACGCGGACGCTGTGGCCGTCGCGCAACAGACGGCGCGCCATCGCCGAACCGACGAATCCGGTGGCTCCGGTAACCAGCGCTCTCACGATGCAATCACCCTGATGACGAACCATGGCGCGCAGGGAACGAGAACACGCGCCTTCGAAGAAGTTGGGATGGTCATCCGGCGATTATGGATGAAAATCGCATACCGATGCTGCAGCGCTCGGGTCGGCGCACACCGTCCTTCCGTCGCCATCCTTTCATGAGCATTTCAACGCTGAGGGTCTGAGCTGCATCTTCTGGAACGATGCAGACTTGTCCATGCACCCTATGTGCTTCAGCATATTGCGATGCCCACCCCACCCTGCCAGCCCCGAGCCAGCCGCATCGTGCGCATATCATCCAAGCCATCTGCCCGCGTAAACGTCGCGCATGGAACCAACATGTCGGATTCGTACCCGTATGGGTGTGTCATAATTCCGGTGCTCGAGGCATATCCATGATCGAATTGAACCCTGCTACCGCCGGCACCGAACGCGCGAAGGCCGACACTTACCAGGACGCGATCCTGCCGAAGGTGTCCCGAACTTTTGCGCTGACCATCCCGCAGCTTCCACCGGAGCTGCGGCGCGCCGTCGCGAATGCTTATCTGCTTTGCCGCATCGCGGACACCATCGAAGACGAGCCGGCACTGTCGGCCGAGCAAAAGCGCGCGTTCGAAAACGCGTTCGTCGATGCGGTCACCGGTGATGCCGATGCACAGGATGTGGCGGACGAAGTCGCACCGCTGCTGTCGAACAGCACGCTGGAAGCCGAACGCGATCTGATGCAGCAGCTGCCGCTGGTGCTGGAAGTGACGCGCAGCCTTTCGCCGTCGCAACAGACATCGATCGTGAAATGCCTGCGCATCATGTCGCACGGCATGCACGACTTTCAGCGCAAGGCCGGCCTGCAAGGCCTGCCGACGCTGCATGACCTGGATCGCTACTGCTACTGCGTAGCCGGCGTGGTCGGCGAAATGCTCACCGAGCTATTCGTCGATTTCGAGCCACTGCTGGCGCCACACCGCAACACCATGCTGCGTCTGGCCGTGTCGTTCGGCCAGGGCCTGCAGATGGTGAACATCCTCAAGGACCAGTGGGAAGACCGCACACGCGGCGCTTGCTGGCTGCCGCAGGACATGTTTGCGCTTCACGGCGTGAAGCTCGCAACGCTACAAGCAGGCAAGCAGAATGCCGGCTATGCGGCCACCATGTCCGAGCTCGTGGGTATCGCACACGCGCATCTGCGTCAGGCGCTCGATTACACCCTGCTGATTCCCACCAAGCACGCCGGCATTCGCCGTTTCTGCCTATGGGCCATCGGCATGGCGCTGCTCACGTTGCGCAACCTACAGAACAATCTCGATTTCTCTGCCGGCACGCAGGTCAAGATCTCGCGCAAGGCGGTGGCACGCACCATCCTGCTTACGCGTCTGCTGGGCAAGTCGAACGCCGGCCTGCGCTGGCTGTTCGCCACGACCGCACGCGGCCTGCCGCTGACCCCGCTGACGGCCGAATGGAGCGAACCCTCCACGCCCGCCCGCACCTGGCCCAAGCGCTCCATCCCGCACATCGTCGATCTCGCGTGGCGCGAACCGGCTGATGTACAGGAAGTACAGCATCAATGAATTCGTTTACACACAAGACGACCACGACCACCACCGATCTTTTCCAGAACGCCGCCGCGAGCGGACTGGATGATGCGATCGAACGTGGCCGTGTCGCCTTGCTGGCGCGTCAGCACCAGGATGGCCATTGGTGCTTCGAGCTGGAGTCCGACTGCACCATCACCGCCGAATACATCCTGATGATGCATTTCATGGATGACATCGACGATGTGCTGCAGGAAAAAATGGCGCGCTACTTGCGCGCCACCCAGGTGAAGGACGGACACGGCGGCTGGCCGCAATATCACGGTGGCGCGCTCGACCTGTCGGCCACGGTGAAGGCGTATTACGCGCTGAAGGCAGCGGGCGACGATCCGGAAGCCGAGCACATGCGCATCGCGCGCAAGGCGATCCTTGCGCAAGGCGGCGCCGCCAAGGCCAACGTGTTCACGCGCATCCTGCTTGCGCTGTTCGAACAGGTACCGTGGCGCGCTACGCCGTACGTGCCGGTGGAAATCATGCTGCTGCCGCGCTGGTTTCCGTTCCATATCGACAAGATCTCGTACTGGGCGCGTACCACGCTGGTGCCGCTAACGATTCTGTGCTCGCTGAAGGCCAAGGCAGCGAATCCGCGCAAAGTGCATATCCGCGAGCTGTTCGTCACGCCGCCGGAGCAAGAACACCACTATTTCGTTCGCGGCGGCCTGCTCAATCGCACCTTTCTTGTATTGGATAAGATCGGTCGCTTCGCCGACCGCTTCATGCCGAAGTCGATTCGGCAGCGCGCCGTCAAGAAAGCCGTGGATTGGTTCATGCCGCGCCTCAACGGCGAAGATGGCATCGGCGCGATCTTCCCGCCGATGGTCAACAGCCTTGAAGCGATGGCTCTGCTCGGTTATCCGAAGGACCATCCTGCACGGCAAACCTGCCTGCGTTCGATCCAGAAGCTGGTGGTGCATCGCGACGACGGCTCAGCGTACTGCCAGCCTTGCGTATCGCCGATCTGGGACACCGTGTGGAGTGCGCTGACGCTGATGCATACCAGCGATGGCGCGCAAACGCAGGGTGCCATCGACAAGTCGATCGACTGGCTTGTTTCGAAGCAGGAACTGGAACTGAAAGGCGACTGGGCCGTGCGTGCGCCGGATCTGGCACCAGGTGGCTGGGCATTCCAGTACAACAATGCGTACTACCCGGATATCGACGACACCGCCGTCGCCGCGGCGCTGTTGCATATCCAGGATCGTCGTCGCGGCGAACCCGGCCGCCATCGCATGAACATCGATCGCGCCATGGACTGGATGATCGGCCTGCAATCGAAAAACGGCGGTTTCGCTGCGTTCGATGCAGACAACACGTACTACTACCTCAATGCGATTCCCTTCGCCGATCACGGCGCCTTGCTCGATCCGCCGACCGAAGATGTATCGGGTCGCATCGTTGCAGCGCTGGGCGTGGTGGCGCGTCCACAAGATCGCGAAGTGCTGCGTCGTTGCATCGACTATCTGCGTACCACGCAGTTGGAAGACGGCAGCTTCTGGGGGCGCTGGGGCAGCAACTACATCTACGGCACCTGGAGTGTGCTGGCCGGCATCGCACTGGCGGGCGAGGATCCGCAGCAGCCGTACATCCGCAAAGCAGTGGAATGGTTGCGCTCGCGCCAGAACGCCGACGGCGGCTGGGGTGAAACCAACGATAGCTACATCGATCCGGCTTTGCGCGGCAGCAACCATGGTGCGAGCACACCGCAATCCACGGCGTGGGCCTTGCTCGCGCAGTTGGCGGTGGGCGAAGTGCATGCGGAGTCGGTGCGTCGCGGCATCGATTTCCTGCTCGCCAACCAGCACGCCGAGGGCCTGTGGTTCCACCCCTCGCACAATGCGCCGGGCTTCCCACGCGTGTATTACCTCAAGTATCACGGTTACACCGCGTACTTCCCGCTATGGGCGCTGTCTCGCTACCGTCAGTTGCAGCAATCGGCCGCGGCTTGAGCACGAACGCGGCCATTCGCGCCATCGGCATCGTCGTCGCGCTGGCATCGGAAGCCAAAACACTCACTTCGCACGCCGCAACGCCAGGCAGCATCACAGCACTGACTAACGGCGCCGCGCTGTGCATAAGCGGCATGGGACCGAAGGCTGCGCGCCACACTGCGGAAGCATTGGTTACAGCCGGCGCAACTGCGTTGGCCGTGTTCGGCGTAGCAGGAGCGCTCAACGACCAACTGCACAACGGAGCGCTGTTCTGTCCGGAACGCGTATTGGATGACGAAGGCCGCGCGTATGTGACGGATTCCACTTGGCGCGCCAGTCTGCAACAGCAGCTCACTGCCGCTCCAGCGCCGCTCCATATGGAAGGCGCCCTGCTCAGCGTTACCTCGCCGTTGCTGACCTCCGCAGCCAAGCGTGCCGCTCATCAGCACTACACGGCGTTTGCAGTAGACATGGAAAGCGCCGCCGTTGCGGCGATTGCCCAGGAGCATGGCCTGCCGTTCGTCGTGCTGCGTGCCATCGTCGACGAAGTGAACGATGCCATTCCTGAAGCACTGAATGGCAGCGTCGATGCCTGGGGGCGTCCGCGCCCATGGCGTCTGATGGTGGCCTTTTGCCAGCAGCCGTCGCTTGTGCGCGAGCTGCCCCGACTATACTCACGTATGCAACGCGCCACGCAGGCGTTGCGCGCCGCCGCCGAAGCGACGGGGCCGACGCTGGGCTGGCATCGCTAATCCGTCTGGAGAACTCCCACCATGTCCTCGCATCGTTTTGGATCCTTCCTGGTCGCCGCCGCGTGCGCATTCGTCAGCATGGCAGCCTCTGCGCATGCCATCCTGCTCGACAGTACGCCTAAGCCGAATGGCACGCTGGCTGCCGGCCACGTGCAGATGATGTTCAAGTACAACAGCAAGATCGACCAACACCGTTCGCGCCTTGTGCTGATCGGCCCCGATAAGACCGAAACGGTGTTGACCATCGTTGCCGACAGCAAGAGCAATGAACTCGACACCAGCGCCGATCTGACGCCGGGCGCATACACGCTGCGCTGGCAAGCACTTGCACTGGATGGTCACATCACGCGCGGCGATCTGCCGTTTACGGTGGTGGCGAAGCAGTAATCCTGCGCCTAACTGCGTAGGTTGGGTTAGCGCAGCGTAACCCAACAATACCGCCGCTTCGTTTTAGAAATGTTGGGTTACGCTGCGCTAACCCAACCTACCGGGCATTCCCGTGGAACTTCTCGTCGACATCTTTGGCTACCTCAGCATCATCCTGCACGGTTTCACCATCGTCGCGCAGTCGATGACGCTTGGCGGCATCCTGTTCCTGGTTTTCCTCGTGCGCCCCTTTGCGCATCTGTTGCCGCAAGGCGCAGATCTGGAACGGCGCGTAGCACGATTGACCATCTACAGTGCCATCGGCCTGATCCTGGCCGAAATCGCGGGCGTCGGGCTACAAGTGGCCGTGGTGAAGTCCACCGTCGGCCTTACCTTCCTTGATGTCATGCAGGCACCGTTCGCGATTGCGGGCACGATCAAGACCGTGTGCGCATTACTGCTGATTCCATGCCTGGGCGAACGCATGTCCCGCGGGTTGCTGGGTGCCGTCCTGCCGCTGCTGCTCGGCGCCGCGGAACTCACCGCGGCCACCTTCACCACGCATGCATACGCGCGCCTCGACAACAACGTGCTGCTGCTGTTCGTGGAAGGACTGCATCAGTTCGGCGCGGCCATCTGGATCGGCGCGATCCCCTGCTTTGTGCTGGCGCTGAGCAAATTGCAGAACGTGGACAGCTGGCGTGTCGTCGGCGCACGCTTTTCGCGCATGTCGATGATCGGTGTAGCCAGCATCATCATCTCCGGCACGATCATGAGCGTGTTTTACATCGGCGATGTGCAAGGCTTCTACGGCACCGCGTACGGCGTGATGGTGGGTGCGAAGATCGCGATGTTCGTCGCGCTGCTGCTGCTCGGCCTGGGCAATCTGCTGGTGACCGAGCGGCTGCGCAAGAATCAGGATGCATCCGTGATTCGCCTGCGCCGTTTCGCTGAAGTGGAAATCGGCATCGGCTTCACCATCTTCTTTGCTGCGGCATCGCTGACGTCGGTACCACCTGCCGTCGATCTCACGAATGATCGCGTCACGCTGCACGAAATTGCCGTGCGCAATGCGCCGGCATGGCCTCGACTCACTTCACCCGATCACGATCAGCTCGCTGTCTCGCAAGCGCAGGCACAACTGGACCACGAAGCCGAGCAACGTCATCAGGCCGCTGCACAAGCCATCATTCCGGGCTCCGGCGTGCTGGCGCCGCGCAACGCCGAGGACATTGCCTGGTCCGAATACAACCATCACTGGGCCGGCATCTTCGTCTTGGTGATCGGCCTGCTCGCCTTGCTCAATCGCGCGGGTGTGCGATGGCTCAGACACTGGCCACTGCTGTTCTTGCTGATGGCGGGCTTTCTGCTGGTGCGCTCGGATCCCGAAGTATGGCCGATGGGCCAGGAAGGCTTCTGGGCAGCGTGGCGTGATGTGGAGGTGGCGCAACATCGCTTCTTCGTAGCGCTGATCATTATGTTCGGCCTATTCGAATGGGCGGTGCGCACGGGTCGCTTGCACAGCCCGAAGGCGGCGCTGGTATTCCCGCTGCTGGTGTCGGTAGGCGGCGCCATGCTGCTCACGCATAGCCATCAGATTTCGAACGTGAAGGATCAATTGCTGATTGAGCTGACCCACACGCCGCTGGCGCTAGCCGGCGTCTCATCGGGCTGGGCGCGCTGGTTGGAGCTGCGCCTGCCGGGCCGCGGTGGCCGTATCGCGGGCTGGGTATGGCCGATCTGCTTCATGCTGGTGGGCGTGATCCTGCTCTGGTATCGGGAAGCTTAGGGATGACCTGACCCATTCCGCGCAGGCGGCATGAGTCAAGGCATCCCTTACCTTCGCGATGCTAAAATTGCAGTCTGTCTGCCCAAATTAGGGGCATACCTCACGTTCCCTACCCGCTTCTGATCGGATTTCGAATGAGCCTTACGTCCCCCGCCGAGATTTCCGCTTTCGCCGATCGCGTGCCGGCCTATCTGCAACGGCTGGAACGCACCACGGACGCTCTTCTCGCGCCCGCCGCCACCGATCCAGAGCGGCTGCACCATGCCATCCGTTATGCCTGCGAGGGTGGCAAGCACCTTCGCGCATTGATGGTGTACGCCGCCGGGGAAGCGTTGGGCGTGGCTGCCGAAAAGCTCGATGCCGCAGCCTGCGCGGTGGAACTGATTCACGCCTATTCGCTGGTGCACGACGACCTGCCCGCGATGGACAACGACGATCTGCGCCGTGGCCGCCCTACCGTGCACAAAGCGTATGACGAAGCCATCGGCATCCTGGTCGGCGATGCGCTGCAAACATCCGCTTTCGAAGTGCTGGCCAACACCATGGAACTCGATGCAGAGCAAAAAGTGCGCATGATCCGCGCGCTCGCACATGCCTCCGGTTCGCTGGGCATGGTCGGCGGCCAAGCCGTAGATATGGCCTCGGAAAACAAGACCCTCACGCTCGCGCAACTGGAATCACTGCATGCCCGCAAGACCGGCGCGCTGATCCTGGTCACCTGCCAGTTGGCTGGCATCGCAGCCAATGCTTCCGAAGTGACCACGCATGCGCTGGAGCGTTATGGCAAGCGCATCGGCCTGGCGTTCCAGATTCAGGACGACGTGCTCGACCAGATCGCCGACACCGCCACCCTCGGCAAAACCGCCGGCAAGGATCTGGCTGCGCACAAATCCACGTTCCCGTCCCTGCTGGGGCTCGAGCAAGCCAGGCAGCGCGCGGATGCTTTGTTCGACGAGGCGCGCGCAGCGGCCCGCGGCCTGTCCGGTCACGCCGAACCGCTGCTATGGCTGGCCGACTACATTCAGCAACGCAAGCATTGACGCGTAGCGCCCCCCTGCGTGCCGCAGGGGTGAAAGCCGATATCGCGTAAATCGGAGCTTTTGAGACAAAGGACTGTCCCGTTCGCAGCCAGATGTGGTAACACCTGACCTTGCGCGAATGAACAACGACAGGAAGGATGTTGACCGATGTTCACTTCTATCGCGAAATTCTGGCGCAAATGGCGTGATGCGCTAAGCACGGGCCGGCAGATCGACGCGCTGCTGGCACACGCCGATCCGCAAGCGGAACTGGCTGCACGCAATGAATGGCTGATCGAGATCTCGCACTGGCTGCATCGCGGGGGTGCCGTCGCCAGTGGCGAAGCGGCACAACAGGATCAAGTACCGAAATATCCGCCGCATGTGCGGTTGCGCTATCTGCTGCAACTGCTCGATCGCAATCCCGAATGGAAGGTGCGCGTTGCGCTCACCCTACAGAGCATCCTGCGCGATATGGATGCGATGGCGTTGTTGTGCGATTCGGGCATGCCGGCCCACTCCGGCTTCACCGGTGCGCTACTCGAACGTCTGCAGGATTCCTTGATCCCGCCCGCACCGAACAGCCGTGATTTGTCGTCCCTGTTCTCGCTGATCTTCCCTTCCGCTGAAGATGCGCAATGGGTCGCCGCACTGCCGCGCGAATTGCTGGAGAAGCTGAGCGAGCTATTTGCCTATCGAGCATCGACCCAGGGCGAAGTCATCGCTGCAGAAGCCCCACCATCAAGACCCTACGCACGTCTCTCGCTCGAACTGCAGGGCGCTCTTCACAATCTCATCGGGCAGATCGGCTCGACTGGCTTGTCGAAAGCGATTCGCACGCGCCTCAGCGAGCAGCGGCTTGATGCCTTGCCGTTCTACAAACTCCCTCGCGCGATGCTCGCTGTCGAAACGGCCGCCGAACGCGATGTCGAGGCAGAAGCACAGCGCCAACCGCATCGCATCAGCCAGACGCTGCTGCAGGAAGTGAACTATCTGCGCGCACTGTTGGACGAATGCGTTCGTTCGCTGCGTGATGTGCACGCACATCTGGATGAGAACGGTGTCAGTATCGATATCGTGTTCCAGCTCGAACGGATGCGCGCACGCATCACGCGCACTGAACGATTGCTCGAAGCCTGGCTGGCCATTCGACAGCATGGCGACTCGGCCCAGCCTATTGCCAGCCTGTTTGCCGATCTCATCGCGGCCAACCATGCCAGCCACAGCGTCGGTAGCCTGATACGAAGCAATTTTTCGCTACTGGCGCGCAAGGTGGTCGACCGCAGCGCACAGGACGGCGAACATTACGTTGCGTATGACCGCAAGAATTATCTGCATATGTTGTGGGCGGCTTTCGGCGGCGGCTTGGTGATGGTTGCAGCGGTCTACATCAAGTTCTTCATCTTCAGCCTGCACATGCATCCGATGGTCGAAGGCTTCTTTGCAGGCTTCAATTACGCCATGGCGTTCCTGTTGATGCATTTCCTGCATTTCACGCTAGCCACCAAACAGCCGGCGATGACCGCACCGATGCTGGCGCAGAAGCTGGATGGAATTGGCACACCGCAAGGTATGGACGATTTCGTGCAGGCGGTAGTGGCCCTGATCCGTACGCAGGCAGCAGCCATTTTCGGCAACCTGGTGGCCGTGTTTCCGCTGTGCCTAGCCCTCCAGTTGATCGCTCACTATCTGTTTGGCGTCAATCTGATGAATCCGGACAAAGCCCACGCCATCATCCATTCGTTTTCGCTGCTCGGCGCCACGCCGGTGTGGGCCGCAATGACCGGCGTGCTGCTATGGGCGTCGAGCTTGCTGGCCGGATGGGCCGACAACTGGTTCGTGCTGCATCGCCTGCGCGATGTGTTTTCCTATAACCGCCGCTTGCGTTTCGTACTGGGTGAGCGCGGCGCAGTACGGTTTGCGAATTTCTCGCAGCGCAATGTCGCCGGCGTCATCGCCAATTTTTCGCTGGGGATGATGTTGGGGCTGGTGCCAGCGATTCTCACGGCCTTTGCACTGCCATACGAAGTGCGCCACGTCACTGTGGCAGCTGGCTCGATCGGTACGTCGATCGGTGTGCTCGGTCGCGCTGCATTCGCCTCGCCCGAAATCTGGTGGTCGCTGGCGGGCACAGCGGTAATGGCCATGCTCAACGTGGCAATAAGTTTCACGCTGGCATTCCAGATGGCCCTGCGTGCCAGACCCATGCAGCGCCGCGCTCGGCGGGAAATCAACCACGCGCTTTGGCGTTACATACTCACCAACCCGCTGCAGCTGGTGTTTCCGGTGCGTTCCAAGGTTGCTGCTGATGCGGCGTAACCCCCTCTACACCGTCATTCCCGCGAATACGGAGGCGCTTTCGCGGGAATGACGGCCATGCAAGTTACGCCATCAAGCGGGACGCACGTCGTGCAATTGCCAGGATGCGCCGATCAGCCAATTCAAACGCTGACGCAAGATGCTCATCGGCAAATCGCTGATCACGCTCACTTCAGTGTGCAAGTCCGCGACCTTGGCCGTCACCGTAGCGAGTTGATCGGTGATACCCAGTCGCTCGTCCACACTATCGGGATCAGGCTGCATGACGCGCCAGCGCTGGAACAGCAGCGGGCTACGCAAAGCTTCCTGCAAAGCGGCAGCTAGATCGTTCGGACCAGCACCGCTGTAGCTCAGCGAGGAATCAGTGCCGCGCGCGTGCGCAAGATCATTGATTTGCAGGTAGTAGTGACTACGGTTGGTCATCGGTTCCTCCCTTTTTGGTGACCGTTCCTGACATAGAGGGCCTGGCAGCCCTTGCTTCCCCTTAAAAACGCAGCGCTGCCTGGTCCAACAGGCTCCACGCTCGTTCCGGCGGCATGCCATACGGCAGGAGCCCTAAGCAGGGTGCCGGCAGCAACGCATGCAACGTGGCGATATTCTCCTCGATCGCAGCCATCTCTGGGTCGATGCAGTTCCCAATCCAGCCGACCAGCCGGCAACCATCCGCCTGGATGGCCTCAGCACTGAGCAGTGCATGATTGAGGCAGCCAAGCCGTAGCCCCACCACCAGCACCACCGGCAACCCCCAGGCCTTGGGAAGCTCCGAGGCGAGCAAGCCCGGTGCCAATGGCACTCGCCAGCCGCCCACGCCTTCGACCACCACCATGTCGTAACGCGTGGATAGTTTCTGAAACGCCGCGTGCAGCGGCGGCAACGCAATCGTCACGCCGGCGTGAGCAGCGGCCAAGTGGGGAGACAGCGGTTCACGCAAGGCGACGGGATTGATCTCTTCGTACGCGGGCGCAGGCCTGCTCGCGGCCTGCAGCGCCAGCGCGTCCTCATTGCGCAGACCGTGTGCGGTCTCGACACAACCGCTCGCGACCGGCTTCATACCGCAGACGCTCAGGCCCGACGCGCGCAAGGCGTGAATCAACGTGCAAGCCGCATGGGTTTTACCGATGCCAGTGTCAGTGCCCGCCACGAACAGCGACGAGCTCATGCAGCACTCGCCCTGGCTCGTTTCGCCCAACGCCCTGCTATCCAGTACATCGGGCTCAACAAGATATAAAGGCACCCCGGCAACGCCGTCCATGCCGACGTCTCGGGAATGACCAGCGCCGCAAACAATGAGAGCAAGGCCACGTAGATCGAGCCTGTCTGCGTGTAGAAAGACTGGCGTGCTTCGATCCGCTCCGCATGCGACATATGTGCCTTGCGCAAGCTATGGCGATAAAGGCCTGCAAGACACGCTGCCATGCAGGCATAGGCCAAGCCGTAGCAAATGTAGAGTGCTTTCACTTCGTGCACGCTGTTGATGGTCGGTGCACCCGACAATTGCTGATGCGCGAAGGCCGCATAAAATGCACTGAACATCGCCTGGAACAACATGTTCAGCGGATAAACGAAAATCAACGCGAAGAACACCAGCATCAGACTCAACATCATGCTGGTCGTGTCGTGCAACCGGAAGCGGTC
Organism: Dyella acidisoli; assembly: GCF_030160295.1. Taxonomy (GTDB): domain Bacteria; phylum Pseudomonadota; class Gammaproteobacteria; order Xanthomonadales; family Rhodanobacteraceae; genus Dyella_B; species Dyella_B acidisoli. The sequence goes on along the minus strand of NZ_BSOB01000025.1, from coordinate 223,105 downwards.
TCGCCAACGTACATGGCGGTGCCAGAAGATCATCAGCGTGGCGAAGCTGCAGGCAAAAGCCGGAATTCGGTCCAGCGCCTGCAAAAGATCGTGCAGGTTGTGCGGCACTTCGGCCCCCGCGATGGCCAGCACGCTTACCGCAAAAGCGAAGGCCGCGTCGATGAAACCATCCAGCCGGTGCGCCTCGACACGCCCATTGTGCGCAGCATCGTGCTGCTCGCTCATAATCGATTCCCCTTGTGCCCAGGCCGCGGACAACCCATCTTTGGCCAGTCAGTCTGCAGCAATCGAGTCCATACGTCATGTTCGAGATCAAAAACGCCCTGGCAACTAGCAAGCCCGAGCTATATGCCGACCTGGCGGACCAGGCCCGCGGCATGCTGGCCGGCGAACCCAGCCTCATCGCCAACGCAGCCAATTTCGCGGCCCTGGTGTTCCACAGCCTGCCCGACTTCAACTGGGCCGGCTTTTATCTCTATGACGGCAAAGAACTGGTGGTTGGACCGTTCCAGGGCAAGCCGGCCTGTATCCGCATTGCACTTGGCAAAGGTGTATGCGGCACCGCGGCACAGACGCGCCAAACACAGATTGTGCGTGACGTGAACGATTTCGACGGTCACATTGCCTGCGATGCGGCATCGCAGTCGGAAATCGTGGTGCCGCTGGTGAAGTCCGATGGCACGCTGCTGGGTGTGTGGGACGTGGACAGTCCGTCCATCGGCCGCTTCGACGACGAAGATCGTGCAGGCATGGAAGCGTTGTGCGCGGTATTCATGGAAGCCGTCAACGCGTAGATTGGGGTGCAAACCCCAACACTCGTATCCGCATACATGGCGATGTTGGAGTTTGCGCTCCAACCTACGGATCAGTCGCGCTGTGCGACGATGGCGCGTTCATGGCCTTCCAGCAAATTCATGACGGCAGCGCGCGCCTCCTCCACACCCGTGCCGTCTGGCGCTGAAAACACCTGCATCGTCACCGGTGTGTTCGCGCCAATCTGATTGCGCAGTGCAGTCAGCGCTTGGCTCGCCTGATTGCGCGACAGCTTGTCGGCCTTGGTCAGCAGCACATGGCACGGCAACACGGTGGCGAGGCAGAAGTCCAGCATCATCCGGTCGAACTCCTTCATGGGATGACGGATGTCCACGATCAGTACCACGCCACGCAGGCTGCGGCGCACGTGCAAATATTTGTCGATTTCATGTCGCCAGTGGTCCCGCAGGGCATCGGGCACCTTGGCGTAACCGTAGCCGGGCAGATCGATCAGGCGCGTTTCCAGTGGCTGCGACGTTTCACCGCGCACCACCACAGGCAAAGAAAAGGCGACCATCTGCTGCGTGCGCCCCGGCGTTTTCGAGGTGCGCGCCAGACTCTTCTGGCCGGTCAATGCATTCAATGCGCTGGACTTGCCCGCGTTGGAACGGCCGGCGAACGCCACCTCGGCGCCTTCGTCGGCAGGTAGTTGCTGGATGCGATGGGCGGCAAGCACGAATTGTGCGCCCTGCAGCGGATTGATAGGCATAGACTGGTTTGACCGGCTTGGATGGGGTGGGGATAATTTAAGGATGCTCTGATTCGTTCTGCATAGGTGGCAGCGGCCCTGTCTGTTCGCAGGTCACAGGGCCATCGGCGCACGCGGGGAGGGTACATGGATGTACCCTGCCTTGAGGAGCGAGGAAGGCAGACTGGCCGTCTGTCGAGACGATGGACCGAAGAGATGCGAACAGACAGGGTCGGTGACGCCTACGCAGAATGGATCAGATCATCCTTTAGTTCTGCCAGTCACGGTACGCTGAGGGTGCGCACCGTACGTCAATAGCAGTATTTCCTGGAGGCAAGTGTATGAGTTTTCGGCTCGCCGGTTGCCGGCCCGCTGTCTTGAATGCAGTAGCCCTGGTTGTTGCTCTTTCCGCCAGCGTCGCGTTTGCGCAGAACACCAAAGCCCCGGCCGCCACGAAAGCCCCGGCCGCAGCCGCCTCCACCACCAAACCCGCCTCTGCAGCCACCGCGCCGGCCGCCGCAACGCCTACCGCCGCAGCTGCGCACGATGACAACTGGATGATGTCCACCAAACCAGGTGACGCCACGTCCGGCCAGGGCAAGGCTGCCGCATGCGGTGCCTGCCACGGCATGGACGGTAACTCCACCGATCCGCAGTATCCGAAGCTCGCTGGACAGCACGAGATGTATATCGCGCACCAGTTGCATAACTTCAAATCCGGCGAGCGCCAGAACGCCATCATGCTCGGCATGTCCACGCCGCTGTCCGATCAGGACATGCGCGACATTGCGGCCTATTTCGCCGGCAAGCAGCCGCTGCCCGGCGTGGCCGATCAAGCGTTGGTCGAACGCGGCCAGAAACTCTATCGCGAAGGTGATCCGGATCGCGGCATTCCGGCCTGCATGGCGTGCCACAGCATCGACGGCCGCGGCAATCCCGGTGCGATGTATCCGCAGCTCACCAGCCAGCATGCACAGTACATCGAAGCCAAGCTGAAAGATTTCCAGAGCGGCACGACCTGGGGCCACGAGGCTCACGCCCAGATCATGCCGACCGTCGCCAAGAACCTTGACCCGCAGGACATCGCGGCGCTGGCCAGCTATATCGAAGGCCTGCACGTCGCCGACCATGGCACGGCCGCTGCATCGCCGTAACTTCCTGTTGGCCGCGTTGTCCCAGGGAGGCCCTGGTCCATTTTCCGTCGATGACACCCACGTAAAATGGATCAGAGCGTCCCCATTCCCTGATTCATCGACTTTGAGGCCAACCATGCTGAAGCGTTTGTCTTTCCTTTGTGCGGCGCTGATTGCGCTCGCCGCCTGCAGCCAAAACGGTACCGATGCCTCGGCGCCGCAACCGGCTCCGGCCCAGACATCCGCCCCTGCCACCCCGGCCTCGACTGCGAAGCCGGCACCGGCCAGCACCACGCAAGCACCGGCCGCCGCCTCCACCGCAGCGGCTTCTGCCAGCACCGCAGCAGCACCAGCTGCCGCTTCGACGGCCACCGCAGCCCCACAGAAACCCTCAGCGCCGGCCGAGCCCTTCGTCGACAACGGCAAGTGGGTGGAAGGCAAGAACTACTTCACCATCGAGCCGCAACAGCCCACCGGCAATCCGGACAAGATCGTGGTGACGGAAGCGTTCTCCTACGCCTGCCCCGCTTGCAATGCGTTCCACACCACGGCCGATCAGCTCGAGAAGAGCTTGCCGTCGAATGCGGTGATGACTTATTTGCCGGTATCGTTCCGTCCGGATGAAAACTTCCCGTTGTTCCAGCGCGCCTATTTCACCGCCAAGGCATTGGGTGTGGTCGAGAAGGCGCATGACGCCATCTACGACGCAGTGTGGAAGAGCGGCGAACTGGCTTCCGACGATCTCGCCACCGGCCGTCCGAAACCGCAGTCCGCATGGCCGACGATCGACAACGTGGCGAAGTTCTATGCCAAGTACGGCGTCGATCCCACGCAGTTCGTTGCGGTGGCCAACTCCTTCAGCATCAACACGCAGATGAAGCGCGCCGACGACATGGTGAAGGCATACGGTGTGGATGGCACGCCCAGCATCATCGTCAATGGCAAGTATCGCTTCACGCCCGGCAGCGCTGGCGGCTACGCGCAGTCGATCGAGCTGACCAAATGGCTCGTCGCCAAAGAAGCCGCAGGCAAGTAAGCACGAATGCACAGCGCCCGATCCGCCGGGCGCTTTTTGTTTAATCTCAAAAAAAATCGTTGACGAACCTTGTCATTGCACAGGTAAAAACATGTTCAAGACCGCCCGATACCGCATCACCGCCCTGCTTTGCGGTTTGCTGTTGACCACCGCTTGCAGCGCCGCCGGCCCCGATGCCGCGTCCGCGCCTTTCACCGACGGTAACCAATACGTCACCCTGCCGGCGCCTTATCAGCGCGACAACAGCAGCGGCAAGGTCGAAGTAGTGGAAGTGTTTTCCTACGCGTGCATTCACTGCGCCGAGTTCTCCACCTATGCCGACGAGCTACGCAAGTCGCTGCCCAAAGGCGTGGAATTCAAGTTGGTGCCAGCACCGTTCAACGACGCCTGGGTGCCGTTCGCACGCGCTTATTACGCCTCCAAGAAGCTGGGGCTGCTGGAACAGACGCACGATGAACTATTCAAGGCGAAGTTCAAGGAGCAGTACCCGATCAACTCCATGGACGAGATCGCCGATTTCTACGCTCAGCACGGCGCAAACCGCGAGCAGTTTCTGAAGATCGCCAACTCGCCCGAAGTGGATGCACAGATCAAGAAAGATCTCGCACTGATCCAGACGTGGGGTGTGGACGGTACGCCGACCATCGTCGTCGACGGCAAGTACCGCAGCGCCAACATCAAGAGCTTCCCCGAGCTGGTGGATCTCACCAAGTTCCTGGTGCAGCAAGAACTGAGCGCCAAGCAGAAGTAATCGCCTGAGATGGGATGCTCTGATCCTTTTCAGAGCATCCTGCAATGCGGCTTTCACAACCGCCGCATCGAGAACCTTTAGGATGCGCTGATCTTTTCAGAGCGGCCCCTACGCAGGACCATGACCCGCGCCCCCGCCAAGCATCAACGGCTGCGCCTCCTCAGCTGCAATATTCTGGCGGGAGCCAGCGTGCAGCGTTACCGCCAGTACGTCACGCGCAGCATCAACGCGGTGCTGCCGGCACGCAGCAAACTGGATAATCTCGACCGCTTGGCCGAACTGCTCCCACAGTTCGACGTGGTCGGCTTGCAAGAAACCGATGCGGGCAGCCTGCGTTCCGGCTTTCTCAATCAGACACGCTATCTCGCCGAAACCTCCGGCATGCCGTACTGGAGTCATCAGCCCAATCGGCCGCTGGCGCAGATTTCGCACACGGCGAACGGCTTGATTTCCCGCTTGGAACCGTTGCGGGTGATCGACTATCCCCTGCCTAGCCGCATTCCCGGACGCGGTGCGCTCGTGGCGCACTTCGGCGACGATGCGCACGGGCTAGCGGTGGTTGTGGCGCATCTTTCGCTCAGCGCGCAGGCACGCGCCAAACAACTTGCCTTCATCGCCGAAGTGCTCCAGGACCATCCACACGCGGTGCTGATGGGTGATCTCAATACCGACCCGCATAGCCCGGAGATGCGTCACCTGTTCGCACATTCGAGCCTGCAACCGCCCGAACACCCTGTGCCGACCTTTCCGAGCTGGAAGCCGCGGCGCGCGCTCGATCATATTCTGGTGTCATCGGACATCCGCATCGAAAAAATGTGGACATTGCCGCAGGCGTTTTCCGATCATCTGGCATTGGCTGCAGAAATCCAGCTTCCCTCCGCTTCCATCAAAACGCATCGATGACTGCAAAAAAGCGTTTCATTCCCGTTGCACTGCCTTGGCTGCTGATCGTGATCTTCGGCTTGTTGGCCACATGGTTGCGGTATGGCTTCATCGAGTCACGTGCGCTGGGGCATGTTTGCGAAGATGGCAATCCTCCCAGCTGGTGTTGGGCTCGCGAGCTGATCGTGATCGGCTTCAACAGTTACGGCTATGGCATCGCAGCGATCATCGCTACCGTGTTGGCGATGATCGGGAAAAAGCCATGGCTCGCAGCGCTGGCCGCAGCAATCGGTGCGATCGCTCTTATCCTTTACTGCTACTACGCCGGCGCTATCGCATTGTTGATCGGCTGCCTACGCCTCTTGCGATTGCAAGCTAACCGCATGACAGCGCCAAGCCACCCAGACAGGCACGGCAATCGCCAGATTCAGGCCCAACCATAGCCAGGTCACTTTGCTCATGCCGGCTTCGTCCAGCACAGGCATGATCGCGAGCACGGGGCCCACACACGCCATAAAACGTTGCTCTGCCGACGGCATGCGCAGCTCATGCGTGAGCAGGCCAAACACGCCGTATGCAACGCAAGGAAGCAGGAACAGGCCCATCGGAAAATCCATATAGCGGCCGTCAAAGGCGAGCAGGATGTCGTACAGCACCAGCGCGAACAACGCGCCGAAGCGCCACCACTGCGCCGGTTCGGAGTGGTCGTGATGATCCGCCAGATGCGCAGCGATGCGCCGCGACAACGCCGTTGCAATGGCAAGCCCGCCGGCCAGGCACAATGCCGACAGCAACCACTGCCACCATCCTTCGCATGCAAACATCATCTGCCGCAGTTGCCATGCCGCTGATGTGCCGGCAGCAAAGCCGGCCATCAGCAAAGCCAACCATCCCCTGATCCCACGCCAGCTGCGATGCCAAGTGCCAACCACGGCAAACGCCAGGGCACACACTGCACCAGCCAGCCAACCCAGCCACCAATGCGGCTCCTCGGTGACCGGCCCAAGCATCGGGAATTTCGGCTGTGCATCCGAATCGAAGATGCCCCAATAGCCACCGACCGTACCTTCCTGCGCACGCTTCCACGGCTGATCGAAGGCTTCGATCACGTTGTAGGGCATGTGCACATCGGCGGCATAACGCAGGAACGCGCGGAGGTACAGCGCTTCATCCACCACGCTCGGTTCGGCAGAACGACGAAGACGCCCCGCACTAGGCCAGCCGGTTTCGCCGATCATCAATTGCTTGCCGGGAAACACGTGCTGCATGCGCGTATACACGTCTTCCACATGATGCACGGCATCGATGGCCGGCACCGGATTGTTTTCCCAGTACGGCAGAATGTGGATGGTGACGAAATCCACCACGCTCGCCATTTGCGGATAGCGCAACCAGTTTTCCCACACGTCGGCATACGTCACCGGAATCATCGACGGCACTGCCGCGCGTACGCGCTGGATGTATTCGGTCAACCGCTTGGGTGAAAGATCCCCGCGCAGCAGCACTTCGTTGCCGACAACGATGCCGCGAATCGTCTTGGCATTCGCATTGGCCGTGGCGATGCCCAGCTCGATCTCCTTCTCGTTCTGCTTCGGAGAGCCACCCAGCCAGATGCCCATCAACACTTGCATGTGATAGCGCGCAGCAATCGCCGGAACCGCCGCAAGGCCATTGCCCTGCGAATACGTGCGCACACAGTCGAAGCGTTGCGACAGCGCGCGCAAGTCTTCGTCGATGCGCTCCGGCGTCATCACGAAGTGAATGTCATAAGGTGTTTCACCCGGCCGGCGAAACGGCGCGTAAGACACGCAGGCAATGCGTGCGGATGGCGCATCCGGCAAAGGGACCGCACGGCCGATCTGCCACCACCACGCAAGGCCAGCCACCGTGGCCAGGATCAACGCCAGCCAGGCGAGTCCGTAATGAGCTGCGTTCTTGGACGGAGACGGCATGCGGGTCCTGTAGGCGTGCTGCGGCCGAAACGCGAAAGCTTAGCAGCGAGGAACACTACGCAGCGCATATCCAGAGGGGCCTTACGCTGTGAGGAAGCGTTCAGGACACGGAAAACCCATCCGCTACACTTGCCAAGGATTATCCGCAGGATCTGGAGCTCCCATGGCCTCGCTAGCCGTATCGCGCCTCGGCCGTTATCTGTTGACCGTCATCACCGGCGGAATGCTGGCCGGCGCGGTCGCTGCACAGTCGGATAGCGCTTCGTTGGAAGCGCAACGCGCCGCCTTCAAGCAGGCTTACGCCGCCGCCAGCCAGGGTGGCGATGGCTGGCGCTCACTCGCAGGGAATCTGCAGGACTACCCGCTTTATCCCTATCTGCAAGCGGCCTCGCTGGAACACGATCTGCAGCAAGTGGATCGCGCAACCGTAGACGCCTATCTGCGGCAATACCCAGATCTGATTCCGGCTAACGACCTGCGCCGTGATTTCCTGCAGGAATTGGCGCGCCGGCAGGACTGGACCAACTTCGTTGCGATGTACCAGCCGGGACTCGGCGATGCGCTGAGCTGCGACGCACTGCAGGCACAACTTGCGGGCAGCGCCAAGCTGGATTTCAACCGCGACCTGGCCACACTGTGGGCGACGCCCGCGTTGCCTTCAGCCTGCGATCCGGTGTTGCAGACTGCGTACGATCAAGGCTTGCTGACGCCCGCACGCATCTGGGCGCGCATCGATGCGGCTGTCGATGCCGGCAAGCCTGGCACGATTTCCAGCATGGCCAAATGGTTGTCGCCGGAAGACGCTCAGACGGCGCAGAAGTTGGTTCTTGCGCTCAATGATCCAGCCGCCGCCGTGACTGCCGCCAAGCAATGGCCGGATACGTCACGCACACGCCAGGCTGTCACGCTCGCGCTGGCACGGCTGGCACATCGCCAGTCGAATACGGCCGACACCGCCTGGCAAACCTTGCAAGGTCGCTTTCATTTCTCGCCCGAGCAGCGCGATCGCGTCCTGAATGCGCTGGCGCTCTTCCACGCCACGGATTTCGACGACAACGCGCTTGCACGACTCATCAATCTGCCCGCTTCCGCCCAAACGCCTGCGAGCCGCGAATGGCGCGTTCGCGTGGCCTTGGCCGAAAAGAACTGGCAAGCCGTCCTGGACGCCATCGCTGCTTTGTCACCGACGCAGCGGGATGATGACGAATGGCAATATTTCCGCGCACGCGCGCTCAGCGAACTCGGCCGCAGCGAAGAAGCGCAGCGCGCATTCGCCAGCGTGGCCGAGCAATCCAGCTACTTCGGTTATCTGGCGGCGGATCGCGAAAGCGCACCGTACGCGTTGTGCAGTACGCAGTTGGCTGCGAATGAACAAGCACAACAAGCAGTGCTGGCGACACCCGGTATGCAGCGCGCGTTCGAACTGTTCGCCGTAGACATGCCCAAGCAGGCACGCCGTGAATGGAGCCAGGCGCTGGCCAATGCAGACGCACAGACCATCCGTCAGGCGGTAATCCTGGCCAACGAACGCGGCTGGTACGACCGCGCGGTATTCGCGTTCAACAACGGCGACGCCTTGCACTTCTACACGCTGCGTTTTCCGCTCGCCAGCCAGGACGGTGTAGTGCCGCAGGCTCAGCAGGCCGGCATCGATCCTTCCTGGGCCTACGGCATTCTGCGCGTGGAAAGCGCCTGGATGACCGATGCGCAATCGGGCGCGGATGCACGCGGACTCATGCAATTGCTGCCCAGCACAGCGGCCACCGTGGCACGCCGCAACGGCCTTGCATGGAATGGCGGTGACAGCCTGTACGATCCCGCCGTCAACATCGCGCTGGGCACACGCTATCTGGCGCAGATGGCCGAACGTTTCGATGGTTCACCTTGGCTGGCCAGCGCCGCCTACAACGCCGGCGCAGCACGGGTGAATCAATGGGTCGATGCACGCAGCCAGCTGCCACCCGATCTTTTCGTCGCCACCATCCCCTTCAAGGAAACCCGCGAGTACGTGGCGCGCGTGATGTACTACAGCGTGATCTACGACTGGCGCCTGCACGGCACCGCCGCGCCACTCTCCACCCGCATGCTGCCCATCGGCCAGCCGTATAGCCGTCTGGATCCGCCGGACGCACGGAAAGACCTGACCTGCCCCGCGCCCAAGGTGGTGGCTGCATCGTCCGCCCCAGCGCCTGCTGCAGCCGCCCCCGCGGCAACGACATCGACGCACAGCGCACCGGCCAAGGACAAAGTGCACTAACTGCGCATCCCTCCTGCCCGGAAGTGAGTAACATCTTCCCCAGGTGACCTCTCACCTCGACTCTCTCTCCCGTTTTTGATTCATAGATGGCGAGAGGGAGCTGGCCTACCGCAGCCAGGAGGATTTTCGCCATGACCACCCAACATATCGTCATCCTCGGCGGGACCGGCTTTGTTGGCAGCTATCTGGTGCCTCGCCTTGCCGCCGACGGGCATCGTATTGCTCTACTCTCGCGCAATCGCGAACTGCATCGCACGCTCGCGGTGTTGCCCAGCGTTTCCATCCACAGCGCGGACGTCTATGACGACGCTGTCTTGAGGCATCACTGCGAAGGTGCCGATGCGGTGATCAATCTCATCGGCATCCTCAACGCCAGCGGCCGTCATACGTTCCAGCGCGCGCACGTGGAGATGGCGCGACGCCTGATCGACATCTGCAAGACGGCTGGCGTGCAGCGCTTGCATCAGATGAGCTCGTTAAAAGCTGGGCAAGGCCAATCGCAATACCTGAAAACGCGCGGTGAAGCCGAAATGCTGGTAAAGAGCTCGCCACTGAACTGGACGATCTACGAGCCGAGCGTGATCTTTGGTATCGGTGATGGACTCGTCACCCGTTTCGCCAAGCTGTTGCGCAGCATGCCTGCGCTTCCTCTGGCACGCGCAACCTCGCGCATGGCACCCACGTACGTGGGCGACGTCACCGAAGCCATCGCGCGCTGCGTAGCGGATGAAAAACTGTCCTCGCGTCGCAGTTTCGAATTGTATGGCCCCGATGTGCTCACGCTGGGCGACATCGTACGTGCCATACGAGATACCGCCGGACTTCGCACACCGATTATCTCGCTACCCGACAGCCTGGGCCGCCTGCAAGCGCACGTTGCCGGCATGCTGCCCGGCAAGCCGTTTTCGCCGGACAATTTCCTTTCCCTCGGCACTGATTCGGTCGGCATGGTGGACGGGTATGCCGCGCTCGGTGTTACACCGCAGCCATTCGTTCGCTCGCTGCCGCGAATCATCCAGGGCACGCCGCGCCAGCAGCGGCTGGACTCAGCACGACAAACCTTCCGCCATCGAGGTGCATAAAGCGGCCATGGCACAATAAGGCATGCGTACTTACCTGGTCGGCGGCGCGGTCCGTGACAAACTGCTGGGACGCCCCGTGATCGACCACGACCACGTCGTAGTTGGTGCGCGTCCGGAAGATATGCTGGCCCTCGGCTATCGACCCGTGGGCAAGGATTTCCCGGTCTTCCTGCACCCCGAAACCAACGAGGAATTCGCACTCGCCCGTACCGAGCGCAAGATAGGGCGCGGCTACCATGGCTTCACCTTCCACGCCGATCCCGAGGTCACGCTGGAGCAAGACCTCGCCCGGCGCGACCTCACCATCAACGCGATCGCGGAAGACGAGCAAGGCAAGTTGGTCGACCCTTACGGCGGTGCGCGTGACATCGAACTGCGCATTTTGCGGCATGTTTCCCCCGCCTTCGTGGAAGACCCTGTGCGTCTGCTGCGCGTGGCGCGTTTCGCAGCGCGTTTCGCACCACTCGGTTTCACGGTTGCCGACGAGACCATGACTCTGCTGCAGCAGATGGTGCGCAACGGCGAGGTCGATCATCTCGTGCCCGAGCGCGTATGGGCGGAAACGCGCAAAGCGCTCGGCGAAGCACAGCCTTCTGCTTATTTACGCGTGTTGCGCGAGGCTGGCGCACTGGCGGTACTGTTTCCGGAAATCGATGCGCTGTACGGCGTACCGCAACGCGCCGAATTCCATCCCGAAATCGATACCGGCATCCATCAGGAAATGGTGTTGGATGCAGCAGCCAAACTGGCGCCTGGCAACGACCTGATCGGCTTCTGCGCACTCACCCACGATCTCGGCAAAGCGCTCACGCCGAAGGAAGAACTGCCCCGCCACGTCGGTCACGAACATCGCGGCGTAAAACCACTGCGCGCCCTGGCCGCGCGCTTGAAAGTACCCACTGAATACGCCGAACTCGCCGAACTGGTGTGCCGCGAGCACCTCAACTGTCACCGTGCGTTCGAACTCAAACCTGCGACGGTGCTGAAACTGCTGACGGCACTCGACGCGCTACGCCGACCGGAACGTCTGCAAACCTTCCTAACGACCTGCTTGGCTGACAAGCGCGGAAGGCTGGGTCACGAGCAAGACGACTATCCCCAAGCAGCGTATCTGCGTCTTGCACGCGACGCGGCTGCGTCCGTCACGTCTGCGCCGTTTGTAGCGGAAGGGCTGCAAGGTCCCGCAATAGGAGCAGCCATGGAGAAGGCGCGCGTGCAGGTGATTGCAGAGACGAAAACAAGCCGCTGACGGCAGTCCAATGAAGCAACACGCGTGAATTATTTAAGCGCTACAAACGTCCGCCCTGGTCCGCCGCCAGAAGATCGACAGGCAACGGCAAGGCCGCCAACCCACGCGCGAACAACATCGCCTGGAAACGGTCGCCCATCTGATCGGGCATAGTGAGTTTTCGAACTTGCTGTGCGAGGTGATGACGGGTGGTATCGTCGGCGGCCTGCTCATAAGCGCGCTCGAAGACATCCTGCAAACCAGCGCTGATCAGGAATTGTGCTTGAGACAGATACGCTGCCACGTCGAAACCGGCGCTGTTGCCTGCTTCAGCTAATGCAGTGAAGTCGACGGACGCGGTGAGATCGTTAAGGCCCGGAAGGAACAGCGGATCGTTGTGCGCGCGATGGCGGTAATGCGCCATCAATGTGCCGTCTTGTCGTTCCGGCAGATAAAACTCACGACGGACATAGCCGTAGTCGATGAAAAGCATCAACCCCGCTTCGAGCGACCCGGCGATGGCCTGCATCCAATAGGGCAGCTGCGGGAGAATTTCCGAGCGATAGCCGTCCTCGAATTCCCGACCGAGATCACGTTCGACATGACGTACCGCGCTGGCTACCAGTGCATCAGCGGGTCGATCCACGCGCAACAAACGTGCTTCGCCGTCGAGTGCCACATGCTCTTCGTAAATCTCGCCGTGGCGGATCACGAAACGCGTAGTCGGCAATGCATCGATCACTTCATTGGCGAACAGGATGCCGCGCCAATTCTCTTCAGGCGGACGGTCGATCCATGCAACGCGCGCCATGACGTCTGCTGGCAGCACTGCACCGAGACGCTCGCGCTGGCGTTCGCGCAGATCGGCGCTCGGCTCCAGAATCAAATAGCGGCGCGGTAGCGCATCGTTTTCCGATAGCGCCAGCAATGCGGCCTCGGCAAAGGCACCACTACCGCCACCAAGTTCGAGGAAATCCGCGTCGCCGCCCAACATGGCCAGCACGGGCTGCACGGCATGGGCGACGCAGCGCGCAAACAGATCACCTAACTCCGGCGCGGTAACAAAATCGCCAGCCTCACCGAACTTAGTCTTGCCGGCACTGTAGTAACCGAGCCCAGGCGCATACAAACAGCGCTCCATGTACTGCGAAAACGGCATCGGGCCGTGTGCGGCGATCGTTTCACGCAAGTGCTGCAGAAGGCGTTCGGAATGGGCGAGCTCGTCAGCAGCCGGCTCAGGAAGACGGGACGTCTTAGAGGGATTCATCATGGATGGGACGGCGCATCCGCCGCATTCGGCTTCAGCAGCCAACGCACGGCGAGAATGCCGATTTCGTAAAGCAGGCACATGGGAATGGCCAGCATGATCATCGAGGTGATATCCGGCGGTGTAACCACGGCAGCGATGGCAAACGCACCGACGACCGCGTAGCGCCGCCCCTTGCGCAACTTGTCGAGATCGACGACACCCACGGCCGCCAGCACCACAACAGCTACCGGTACTTCGAAACACAGGCCGAAGGCGAAGAACATCAGCATCACGAAATCAAGGTAATGCGTGATGTCCGTCATCATTTCCACGCCTTGCGGCGTGACCGCCGTCAGGAAGCGGAACGCTGCTGGCAACACCAGGAAATACGCAAACGCACCGCCGATGTAGAACAGGATCAGCGCTGCCACCAGCAATGGTCGCGCCAGGCGCTTTTCGTGTTTATAGAGACCGGGGCTCACGAACGCCCACAACTGATACAGGATCACCGGCATGCTGATAAACAGCGCCGCGTAGAAAGCCAGCTTCAGTGGAGTGATGAACGGGCTGGCGACTTCGGTGGCGATCAAGTGCGCGCCTTCCGGCAAACGCGAAACCAACGGTGCCGCGAGCCATGCATAAAGACGGTTCGCAAACGGCACCAGCGCAGCCAACACGATGGCTAGCGCAAGAATCGCCTTGATCAAGCGCGAACGCAGCTCGAGCAGGTGCGAGAACAGGCCTTCCTGCAAATTTGTTTCGGAATCAGGCGTCGCCATGAGGTGTTTCCTTGGTCGCATCGGCGGACGCGAGTTCCTTTTGCACGTCAGCGATGCTGTCACGCACTTCCGTAGTCGTGGCGGCAACTTGTTCGCGCGTATCGCGAGCGGCTTTGTTCATCTCGGCCTGCATGGCTTCGGCACGCGCTGCCGCCTCGCGCGCAGTGCGCTTGAGTTCTTCGATTTCCAGTTCACGCTCCACTTCGGCGCGCACGCTCTCCCAGCCCGAGCGCAGTCGGCGCATCAAAGCGCCTGCCGTGCGCGCAGCCTGCGGAAGTTTTTCGGGGCCGAGCACGATCAGCGCGATCAACGCCAGCAACATCAGCTTGCCGAGGCTGATCTCGATCATGAAGACAATCCTTGGGATGCTCTGACCAATTCTACGTAGGCGTCACCGTTCCTGTCTGTTCGCAGATCACAGGGCCATCGGCGCACGCGGGGAGGGTACATGGATGTACCTGGCTTTGAGGAGCGAGGAAGGCAGACTGGCCGTCTGTCGAGACGATGGACCGAAGAGATGCGGACAGACAGGAACGGCCCGGAGGGTGATGACCAGAAGGCCCGCATGCTGCGTCGCGCAGCTTGAAAAGACGGCCAGTCTTCCCTGCGCCGCGCAACGCACCCTGCGAGCCTTCTGGTCATCATGCCACCCACGCAGAATTGGTCAGAGCATCCCTACTTACTTGGTTTCGCTGGAATCGCGCTGCTGCTGACCGGTCGAGCTACCGGTGCCGAGCGGCGGATCGGCCTGCAGCTTCTCCTTCTCCTGCGCCTTGCGCTTTTCCTCGTCCTCGTCGCCCTGCATGGCCTTCTTGAAGCCGCGCACGGCGTTACCGAGGTCGGAGCCGACCCGCGTCAGCTTGCCGGTACCGAATACCAGCAGAATGATGACGAGCAGGATCGCCCAATGCCAAATGCTGTCCAAACCCATGAGAACCTCGTTGCGGAGTCCTGCCATCTGCGCCTGCGGGAGTGCAGGCGCCGGCCTTCCGTAATGTGAAGGGCGCGCGTCGCGCAGTCCTACTTCGAAGTGTACTCCTCCAGGGCGTCACGGAAATGCACGACCGCCGCCGGAACGTTACCTACCCCGCCTTCGAAGATGCGCCGCGGGGTGATGCCCTGGCCATAGACCTGTGCGTTGGCGTCGTAGTCGATCTTGATCACCGAACCATCCAGCGCCACGCCTGCAAACAGGCCGCGGGCGCGCGAATAGGAGTAGATCTCCGCCTTCAGCTGCTGGTCCGTGGCGGCCGATGCTGTGCGGCCTACCGGACCCGCTGCCGCGGAGGCATCCGCGCCTAGCGTGAACTTGCCGTTGACGATGTTATCCACGCCGCGCTGCGTGCGGAACACCAGCACCACATCGGTCTTGGACACGCCGATCTGGAAACCCACGCTGCCACCGCCAAAGGAGATGAAGCTGGGATTGGACCAGGTGCCGTCCGGATTCTTCACCGAGATCAGACCTTCGCCGCGACGGCCGCCGAATACGAAGCCGACCTTCAGCACGTCGGGAATGACGGCGATGGCGCGGGCATTGCGCAGCAGATCGGTCGGGATGGATTTGTCTGGTGCCTGCTCGATCTCGTTGAGCACGCGCACGGCACTTTGTGCGCGCTGGTCCGGCGTATCGTCCGCAGCATGCGCGGCAACCGCAGGCAGCAGCGCAAGGGCAACAAACGATAGACGACGCAGTACTTTGAACATGGGCAGCTCCGGATTCTGATAACTGGATCGTGATCGGGGCGATGATACCGGCTTCGCACGAAACACTAGAGCCTATTTACGATTCCTGTGTGGTTCGCGTTGTGCTTGAGCGGTTGTCAGGTGGTGGCGCGTGGCGCAGCGCCAGACTGCCTGTCTGGTCAAGCCGCGCGCCGCCGCATGGCGACCGCTCAAGCGCAACGCGGGCTGCGCAGGGATCGTAAACAGGCTCTTGTGGCAGACTGGATCGGCTATTCCGCCGCTATCGCCTTCGATGCCACGCAGCCACTATACCGGCCTTGCCGGCCCATCCTACGACCAACCTGCCCAGGCTGGCGTATTACTTGTGAACCTCGGCACACCGGACGCCCCCACGGCACGCGCGCTGCGACCGTATCTGGCCGAATTTCTGGGCGACCCACGCGTCATCGAATATCCGCGCTGGCTGTGGTGGCTGATTTTGCATGGTGTGATCCTGCGCATTCGACCAGCACGCTCCGCGCATGCTTACGCACGGATCTGGACGCCGGAAGGTTCGCCGCTACGAGCGGGTTCGGAAAAGCTCGCCGCCGCTTTACAGGTCAAGTTGCGTCAGCTCGCACAGGGCCCGATCCGGGTGAGATTGGCCATGCGTTATGGCGAACCATCGGTACGCAAGCAAATCGAGCAGATGCAGCGCGATGGGGTACGCCGTCTGCTGGTGCTGCCGCTGTATCCGCAATATTCGGGCACATCGACCGGCTCGGTGATCGATGCAGTGGCTGACACAATCAAGCAGCTGCGCTGGCCGCCGGAACTGCGCATCGTCAACGATTACCATGACGACGACGGCCACATCGAAGCGCTTGCGCAATCTATCGAACGCTGGTGGGCCCAGCACGGCCGCGGTGACAAGCTGCTGCTGTCGTTTCATGGCATTCCGCAGCGTTACGTCGATGCCGGCGACCCCTATTTCCACCAGTGCAATGCCACCGCACAAAGCTTGCGCAAGCGGCTCGGACTGGATGAATCGCAGCTCGTTCTGAGCTTTCAGTCACGCGTAGGACGCGAGCCTTGGCTGCATCCCTACACAGACGAAACCGTGAAACGTCTCGCGCGAGAAGGCATCAAGCGATTGGATGTTGCCTGCCCTGGCTTCGCCGTGGATTGCTTGGAAACGCTGGAGGAAATCGCCATGCAGAACAGCGAGTTCTTCACCGCGGCCGGCGGCGAGGCGTTGCGTTACATCCCAGCGCTCAATGACAGCGACGAACAGGTGGGCAGCCTGGCATCCCTGGTGTTGCGCCACGCCCAGGGATGGCCCGAATTTTTGCCAGGCGGGAAGACCTGATGAAGGCACACGCTCCGATAGAGCAACGCATTACTCTTTCCCATCACCTTGCGCTTACCGCGCAGATCTGGGGCGCAGCCGATGCGCCGCCACTGCTGGCCTTGCATGGCTGGCTCGACAACGCTGGCAGCTTCGCTCTTCTCGCGCCGAAGCTGGCCGAGCGATTCCGCTTCATCGCGCTGGAATTGCCTGGCCACGGGCATTCCAGTCATTTGCCGGCAGGCATCAGCTATCACTTCGTCGATTACGTCAGCGCGGTGATCAATGCAGCCGATGCACTGGGACTTGAGCGCTACACCTTGCTCGGCCATTCGCTGGGCGCGGGGATCGCCTCGCTGGCGGCAGCTGCCACGCCGCAACGCATCGACCGCCTGTTTCTGATCGAAGGGCTCGGCCCATTGGGCGACGATGGCTCCCATACCTTGCAGCGCTTTCGCGATGCCTACACCGCACCAGCCACGAGCGGCAAATCGCTGCGAGTGTTTACGAGCGTGGAGCAAGCGATCAGCGCACGCACCGTGGCCAGCGGTCTGCGTACAGATCTGGCGCGTCCCATCGTGGAGCGCGGCATTGCTGCAGTCGATGGCGTCTATCGCTGGCGCAGCGATTCGCGCCTGACGCGACCTAGCGCAGTGCGCCTGGCAGAAGCGCAGATCCGAGCACTTATCGCCGGCATCGAAGCACCTACTGCACTCTTGCTATCCAGACCGGTTACGCCGTATCTGCCAAGCGCGATGATGGAAGTACGTGCACAGCAAGTACCACGTATCGTCACGTCATACATGGATGGCGGACATCATCTGCATCTGGAGCGTCCGGACGACGTGGCCGCATGGCTGCTCGAGCAATCGTTGGGTTAGCGCAGCGTAACCCAACAATGCCGCCTCGAATCTGTTGGGTTACGCTGCGCCAACCCAACCTACAACACCGTTTACGCTGAAATAGCCAAACGCTCCGAGCGATAGACCCACGCCGTAATCAAGATCACCAGCATCGCCACGACCACACCTGCAACCACGCAGTGCGACATCTGCATCGCCGATACAGACTCACCGCGCAGCAGGCGCATGATGCCCACCTGCTGCCCAAGCAAAGGTATGTCATACATCCAGTCGGCAACCTTTACAGGCATGATGGACAGCAGCATGGTCGGAATGATCGGCACCATCATCAGGATGCTTTGATAGGTCTGTGCCTCGCGATAGCTTTTCGCAAAGGCCGCCACCAGGGTTTGCAATGCAGCAAGCAGCATCACCAATGGCAGCATCATCAACACTACCCGCCAGGCGAAGGAAAATCCCAGGTCAATGACCATGCCCAAACGCTCGGCCGGCATCAACTTGCCGGATACAGCAAATGCGGCCACGCTGATGAACAGGCTCATCAGCGAGAACGTACCTATGGCACCAAGCTTGCCGAGCAAAATCTTCCAGCGCGCGACAGGATTGGCAAACAACGGCTCCAGCGACTGCCGCTCACGCTCACCGGCAGTCAGATCGTTCGCCAGGGACATGCCCCCTACGAGTACGGCAAGCACGAAGAAGTAAGGCAGAAATCCAAATATCACGATCGCACGGGATTGCGGCGTGGACTGGTCGCGCTCGTCAACCGATAACGGCGCCATCATGGTGGGCGAAAGACCGCGCGCCACCAGTCGCATCACCCCTTCGCGTCGGCTGTAACTTTCCAGCATGGACTTTAGCCGCCCAACCGAGCTATCGCTGTCTCTTTGCGAAGAGTCGTAGATCAATTCAACCTGGGACGTCTCGCCCTTGCGCCAAGATGTACCAAAACCCTGGGGGATGCGCAGCACCGCATCGGCGTCGCGGTTGCGTACGGCTGTTTCAGGATCGTCGATGGCCTGCAACGGCACCAAACCTTGCTGCCTGAGTGCCGCAATCAGGTTTGGCGCATATTGCGCGCCGATCACGGGCACCTTGATGGGCTGATCAGCCTTGTTTAGCTCACGCGTAAGCGCGGTGTTCGTGACCATCATAAACAGGAACGGCCCCAGCAGTGGACCGAAGATCAGCGCACTGAGAACCGTGCGCCGATCGCGCAAATTTTCCTTTACTTCCTTGAAGAAGACGGTAAGCGTGGTTTTCATGCCGCCAACCCCTCTTCACTGCCGATGATCTTCACGAAGGCATCCTCCAGATTGGCTTCGCCGGTTTGCGTGCGCAGCGCGTCGGGCGTGTCATCGGCCACGACGCGGCCGTGCGCAATCACCACGATGCGATCGCATAGCGCCGCCACCTCCTGCATGATGTGACTGGAGAAGAGCACGCAACGCCCTTCATCCCTCAAGCGATGCATGAACTGCCGCATGCTGCGAGTAGCCATGACGTCGAGGCCATTCGTAGGTTCGTCCAGAATCACGTTCTTAGGATCGTGTATCAGCGCACGCGCGATGGCCGTTTTCACGCGCTGGCCTTGTGAAAAACCTTCGGTACGCCGGTCGGCGATATCCTCCATGTCCAGCGCCTTGATCAACTGTTCACGCCGTGTGCGGATCAATGATTCTTCCATGCCTTGCAGTCGCGCGAAGTAATCGATGTTTTCGCGCGCAGTAAGGCGCTTGTACAACCCACGCGCATCGGGCAACACACCGAGTCGGCGGCGCACGGCTTCGGCATCGCGTGCGACATCGATGCCATCAACCAGCACCTGCCCGTGATTGGGCTGCATCAGTGTGTAGAGCATGCGCAAGGTGGTGGTCTTGCCAGCGCCATTCGGACCAAGCAAACCAGTGATTTCACCATCACGCGCGACGAAGCTAACGCCGTCTACGGCCTTCACTTCACCGAAATGCTTGTGCAGATCCTTCACTTCGATCATGGCGACGCTCCATTGAAATCGATGAATGCTGGCGTGCTGCCCAATTTGTCCAGGCACCGGGCGTCCAGCAGTTTGGGATCGGGCTTGTCGATGAACTTGCCGAGCAGCTGTGGCATGCAGCCACGACTGAGCAAAGAGTGGCCCTGGCCCTTGAAGATCAGCTGTCGTCCATCGGTGAGGCCCGGCAAAATCTGCTCGCCGTAGCGGGGTGGCGTAACCGGATCGAACTCACCGGACAGCAGCAGGATGGGCTTGTCGCTCTTCAGCGGCGCATGGAAATCAGTGGGGCGCGTGCCATGCGGCCATACTCCGCACTGCGCCTTCAGCGCATCGACCAGATGGTTGCCGAGCATGGTGTTCTGATCCTGCGGTTGCGGTTGCAACAGATCGGCATCTTCGCTGCAGATCACGCTCATGGACATGCCGTTGTTCATGTCACCGCTTAGATCACCGTTGAGAATCTTCGCCTGCCCCAGCAACGGACCGACGTCGCCATGTGCCGCGGCATTGATCGATAGCGGCAACAGTGCTGCGGTCTCCGGCTGATACGCAAACATGCGCACCACGCTGGCAAGCGAGAATTCGCTCAAAGGACGCTCCACGGTTTCGTACGTTTCGGGATCGCGAAAGCTGACCTTGTGGGGATTCGCGCGCAGGGCATCACGCAGCTGATAAAGCGTCTGCATGGAATCACCGAACCGTTGCTTGCATGCAGGGACGGCCGTGCAGTTGGCGAAATTCTTCTTGAGCGCGTCATCAAGATCGCGCGCGAAATCTTGACCGAGCACCAACTGGTTGGGCACTACCGAATCCAGCACCACGCTACGCACGCTGTCCGGATAGCGCTTCAAGTATTGCTGTGCCATGCGCGTACCGTAAGACACACCGATCAGATCGAGCTGCGGCGATCCCAGTGCCTTGCGCACATCCTCAAGATCTTGTGCCGCGATGGTCGTGGTGTAGTACCGCGGATCGGCCTTCTGACGCACTTCATCAAGGCATGCGGTGACGCTCTTGCGCACCTTGTCCAGGTCCAACGTGAATGCATTGTCTTCGGACGAAGCCTCCTCCGCATTCTTGCAACTCAGCGGATTCGAATGGCCCGTGCCGCGCTGATCCAATAGCAGCACATCGTGATGCTTGCGTACCTCCGCAAATGCAGGAGCTAAAATCACCCATCCCTCGGTCGCGGCTTCACCGGGCCCACCCGCGAGCAGCGTCGCCATATCGGGTGCAGGCACCTGTGCATCGCTGCGTGCAATGGCCAGGTTCAGCCCAATGCGGCGGCTGTGCGGATCATCGCGATTCTCTGGCACGTCGAACGTGGTGCACCACGCCTGCGCCCGTGCGCCACTACCCGGACGGCCAAGCTCGCACGGCTTGAACGTAAGCGTTCCGCGCTGCCATGTGCGCGCAGGCTGCGATGGTTCCTTCGTCTCGGTCTGCGTGGTGATAGGTGCTGAGTCCGCCGAAGACGTGGCGGCAGGCTCCTCATGATGCCAATGCTGATAAGCCAGCACGCCCACTGCCGCTGCTGCAACAACGATGCGAAAAACAGTTCTCGCCTTCAAGGCCATGTCTCCCTCACTCCTCTTCGGGCACAAAAATCATTTCGATCGGCATGCCGAACAGGCGTGCGACCTTGAACGCCAGCGGTAGACTCGGATCGTATTTTCCGGTCTCGATGGCATTGATGGTTTGTCGCGATACATCCAGCTTCTGCGCGAGCTCGGCCTGCGACCAGCCGCGCTCGGTGCGCAAATCACGCACAAGGTTATTCATGACGATTATTCGCTGCGATATTTGCGCTTGTACCAATGCACGGCCATAAACAGGAGACCGCATACGATGAAGGCACCGCCGGTTCCATACACGAATCCCAGTTCACGTTCGTTTACATGGCCCGTAAGCGGCACGCCAGCGAAAAGCAGGACGACGCCAAACAGCATCAAGAACACGTACGGCTTGATGCTGAGCTCCTCGTCGCAATACATGCTTCCTCCGTAACTGCGTATCAGTCGCCAGCGCACCAAGCCGTAGCAGAACACCATCGCCGGATACACCCAGAGCAAGCTCGATCCATCCAGTTTCACCACACCTGCGGTAACCAGAAAACCCGCCACGAATGTCAGCGCGCTGACCACCGCCGTCGCCGTACTTAACGCAACCAAATGTGTGTGACGCTCCAGTTCATCGCTGTTGCGGATGAGCCGCGCCATTTGAGCGATGACGTAGAGCACCGGCACCGTGGGCGCCACCGCCAGCAGAACCTTGAGCGGCAAGCTCGTCGTCTTGCTCACCAGCGGCCAGACGAACATGATGAAAACGGTATAGATCGCCATCGCGATCAACACTCGCGGCTGGTATTGCTTCAATGAAAACCGAGGCATGGCCGCTCTCCCTCAAGCTGCCACTCGGCGCAACGGCCAAGTACGAGCGACAGGACCCCGACCGAAAAGAATCTCGCTGTAACGGCGCATCATCCACTTCCCCTAATGCATGTAAAGCACGCTTTACATAGCCTAGGCACACACCAGGGCTATGTCAAGGGTGCTTTACAAGTTCGCCGTAATTTCCGCGTGGGTCGCGTAGTCCTGTTGACACCCCGTGTCACTTTTTGACCAAGCCCCTGCCAATCAGGAGATGCAGTTCACATTTTTTCCTGACAGCCCGTAGGAAAAAGCCGCGAAATGTGTAAGGCATGTGTAGGAAATCAGCCGGTTTTCCCGGACAATGTGATAGGGGTCACGCTTTGGCTTGATTGTTGCTGAGTCCACACGAGGCGTGGGCCTGCCCGTGAGGGGGCGGGAAAACGCCCGGCCCACCGTAAGCGCTTTTTTTACCGAAACGCTGCACCTAGTCCTACACACGCAACTCAAACAATACCCAGGAAAAATTGCAATGAAGAAGACTTTCCTCACCGCCGCGCTGTTGGCTGTTTGCAGCTTGGCAGTTGCTCCGGCCTTTGCGTCGGATGGCACCATCACGATCACCGGCAAGGTTGTCGCCAACACTTGCACGTTCAACGTCAATGGCAGCGGCAGCGCCAGCAGCACCGTTCAGTTGCCCGTAGTCTTTACGACAGCCTTGAATGCAGCCGGCGCCGTTGCCGGGAAGACCCCGTTCACCATCGCGGTGACCGGTTGCGATTCGAACCTCACCAGCGTCCAGGAACAATTCGGCGGCTCCAACATCGATGCCACAACCGGCAATCTCAAGAACACCGCTTCCGGCAACAATGTCGAAGTGCAGCTGCTCGCCGGCACTGGCGCCGGCACGGTCATGAATCTCAGCACCGGTACCAACTCACCGGTAGGAACGCTCTCTGGCGGCGCCGTGACGCTGAACTTCCAGGCCCAGTACTACGCCACTGCCGCCGCTACCTCGGGCTTGGTGAGCACGACCGTAACGTACACGACGCAGTACCAATAAAAAAATCGCAGAACGGACACGCTGCGGCGAGAGCAATTGCTGCCGCAGCGTAGTTCCTGCGCGCCCGCCATTCGTTGATCCTCGAGAGTCTGTCCATGAATACCCTTATCCGCGCTGCCCGCGTGGGTCTGCTAGCCATGTGCCTTTTCGCAGGTGCTGCGAATGCCAGCGTGCTGATCACCGGAACGCGCGTGGTGTTCCCGGCCCAGGATGGCGAAGTCACCGTACGGCTGACCAATGACAACGCTCATCCAGCGCTGGTCGAAGCGTGGATCGACAACGGCGACCCCAAGTCCACACCGGACAAGGTCACCGTGCCGTTTCTGATCACGCCTCCGCTGTTCCGCATGGAGGCGCACAAGGATCAGGACCTGCGCATCATTTCCACACCCGCTCAATTGCCGAGTGACCGTGAGTCGTTGTTCTGGCTCAACGTGCTGGAAATACCGCCCAAGCCCAGCGCACAAGAGTCAGCTGGCAAGAACCTATTGCAGTTCGCGATCCGCTCGCGGCTCAAGCTTTTCTACCGTCCTGCACATCTCCCTGGCGATGCGCAGACGGCACCCGGGAAAGTGACCTGGAAGGCTGTCGCCGATGACCAGGGCTACGCCCTGGAAGTGCACAATCCCACGCCCTACCACGTCACCATCGTCAAATTGTCGGTGGATGTCGATGGCAAACCTTACAGCGCCGACATCGGCATGGTCGATCCGCTTGGCTCGCTGCGCCTCAAGATCAAGGGACTGACGACGTCACCGGCGTCGGGTTCGTCCGTCGCCTATGACATCGTCAACGATTACGGCGCAACCGCTTCCTTCAAGGGCAGCGTCTCGCCGTGATCCGTCGTCGGCACACATTTCATGTGTCCACACATGGGGTGTGCCGCCAGATTTTGCTTTGCGCGGGAATTGCCGCTGCACTAAGCAGTTGGACGAGCGCCTACGCCGCTCCCGCCGCTGCATCACCCGATGCATCCGCCGCTGCCAGTGGCGCGGACGCCAGTGCCAGCAGTGGCTACGCCGACTTCGATCGCAGCCTGCTGGCCGGCGCCGGACAGAACACCACGGACCTGGCTCGCTTCGAGCACGGCAACCCTGTGCTTCCGGGCAGCTACAACACAGACGTGTACCTCAATAATGTCTGGGTTGGCCGCAGCGACGTACGCTTCGCAGCCCCTTCCGCGAACGTCAGCGCTACACCGTGCATCGATCGGAAGTTCCTGGACCAATTGGGTCTGCACCCGGCAAAACTGCCCGCTGAGACCCTTGCAAACCTGAGCGATTCGAAGGCCTGTGTGAGCATGGGCAGTCTGATCACAGGCGCGACCGCGACGTTTGACATGACGCAGCTGCGTATCGACATTACTGTGCCTCAGGCTTACCTGGGGCAGGCGGCGCGCGGCTACGTCAACCCGGAATACTGGGACGCCGGCGTACCGGCCGCGCTGTTGAACTACAACTTCAACACCTACCGCAACAGCAGCCAGGGCCAAACACAGACCACCTCGTATCTGGGGTTGAATAGCGGTCTCAATCTCGGCCCCTGGCATTTTCGCGAAGACGCCACTGCCAACTGGCAATCGGCAACTGCCAGTACACCATCCCGCCGTCAGTGGCAAAACATCAATACCTACGTTCAGCGCAACCTGTCTTCACTGCGCGCGCAACTGACGGTCGGCGATAGCTTTACGGATGGCGCAGTCTTCGATAGCTACGGCATCCGCGGCGTACAGCTGGGTACCGACGACCGCATGCTGCCGCAGTCGTTGCAAGGGTATGCGCCCATGGTGCGCGGAGTCGCGCAGACCAATGCCAAGATCACCGTACGTCAGAACGGTATGGTGATCTACGAAACCACCGTGTCACCCGGTCCGTTCTCGCTCAGCGATCTCTATCCAACCGGTTATGGCGGCAACTTGCAGGTAACGGTGACGGAAGCTGACGGCCATGTGAGCACCTTCTCTGTCCCGTACGCCTCAGTGGCGCAGTTGTTGCGCCCCGGCATCACCCGTTTCGACATCGCTGTCGGCGAGCTGCGCGATGCAACGATCCACGACAAGCCGGCCGTGCTCCAAGCTACGGTGCAGCGTGGCTTCAATAATCTGCTGACGGGATATGCCGGCTTGGCAGGCTCACAAGGCTACGGTGCACTGCTGGCGGGTGCTGCGATCAATACGCGCTATGGCGCATTCGCGATGGACGTCACCCAGGCCAACGCCCATATCCCGGGTTATTCGACGCAGTCAGGCCAAAGTGTGCGCCTGACTTACAGCAAGATCATCCCATCGACACAGACGACTCTGTCGGTCGCCACTTATCGCTATTCCACTGGCGGCTTTCTCAGCCTGACTCAAGCGGAAGAAGCTCGCAGTTACGCGCGCCAGGGCATCAACGCCTTCAATGTCACAACACAGCCGGTCGTGCAGACGATCGATGGCGTTCCGGTACAGAGTGTCTTGACGCCAGCCCAGCAAGCGGCTCTCACAGGAAGCGCGTTCACCACCAATCCGATTATCTCCTCTACTGGCGTGGAACGGCAGCGCAGCAATTTCACGCTGTCACTCAATCAGCCGCTGGGACACACCGGTGGTTCGATCTACGCCAACGTTGCTGTCAGCGACTATTGGAATCGGCGCGGCAACAACACGCAGTTCCAGGTCGGCTACAACAACCACTTTCGCCAGCTTAGCTATAGCATCTCCGCGACACGTTCGGTGGATCCGCTGGGCCACTACGACAACGCGTACTTCGTGAGCTTCACGTTGCCGCTGGGCCACAACACGCACTCGCCTAGCTTTACGCTGAACTTCAATCACGATCAGCAGACCGGCTCACAGACTCAGGGGATGCTCACTGGCACGCTGGGCAGCGATAACCAGTTCAATTACAGCGCCACAGCGACGCACAGCAGCAATACTGGCGGCAACGCCGGCTCGGCGAGCGTGGGTTATCGCAGCCCGTATGCAGTGTTCAATGCCAGTTACGGCGACGGCAGCGGCTATTCGCAGGCATCGTTGAACGTGAGCGGCTCCGTGATCGCACATCCGGGTGGCGTCACATTCGGCCAACCGCTCGGCGACACGGTCGGCATTGTGTATTTGCCGAACGCCGCCGGTGCGCGCATAGCCAATGCTCCTGGTGCACGGGTCGATCACTTCGGCTATGCGGTGGTGCCATACCTGACGCCTTACCAGCTCAATACCATCCAGATTGATCCCAAGGGATTGCCTCTGGACGTGCAACTCGATGCCACGAGCGCGCAAGTCGTACCCTATGCCGGCGCGGTGGTCATGCTGAAATTCAAGACTGAGAACGGTCGCACGCTCATCGTCCAAGCCAGCCTGAAGGACGGCCAGGCATTGCCGTTCGGCGCGGAAGTGTTCAACGAGAAAGGCCTCTCGTTGGGCGTGGTGGGTCAGGCTGGACAGATTCTATTGCGCGGCGTCGATCAAGCCGGGCGACTGACCGCACGCTGGCAGGACGACAAGGGAACGCAACAATCGTGCTCATTCGATTATCGGCTTGACTCAAAAGACAAGCAGAAGCAAACCTCAAAGCAATACGAGCAGTTCACTACCGTCTGCGCGATGACTGTCGCCGCCGCGTACCATTGAAGGAGCGACGCATGAGACACGATCTACTGACCTCATATGCAACCAGGGGCATGTCGGCGTTACTGCTCGTCGTTGGTCTGCTGTTGATGGCTATGCGCCCCGCGGAAGCGACCCAGTCCCCCACATGCACCGCGTCACCCACGAGCCAAACGATCACCATACCGACCGTTGCCATTACGCCTGGGCAAAGCAATGGCCCCATTGGTTCGGCAGCGCAGGCAACCATTAGCGTTGATTGCCAACAGGCTTATGCCAACACGCCTAATTATTACGATAGCTTCAATGCACAAACCGGTCAGCTGGCAGCTCTCGATTCAACCAATTCCCCTCTCGGTGGGAAAGGCATCCTTTTCCAGACCAATGTCCCTGGAATTGACGTCCTTCTGACTGCACAGACTGTTCAAGCGAGCAGCGGAAATAATGGCCCCAATGGAACTCCCGGTTGGTCCATAGGAACGATCAACTGCAATTTCAACAATGGCATTGAAACCTGCACTCCAAATCCAGTTTCCGCAACGTTCACAGCGCAGCTCTACAAAACCGGACCGGTTTCGCCTGGCACGATAACAAGCCTTAATCTGCTGCAGATTTTCGAAACCGACACGGTTGCCACCCCACCCGCAGGATGGCAAGGTACGATTTTCTACAGTGGCGCTTCATCTTCATTCGGCACGCTCACGTTGAAGCCGGTGACCGTGTCCATGAGTACCTGCAATGTCGCAGCAGGCTCTGTCAATCTCAGCGTCACATTGCCAACTATTGACCTCAACGCATTGCCGACCACTGGCTCCGTGGCAGGCAAGAAATCTTTTCCCATCCAATACACCTGCCCGTCAGGTTGGGCGCTCTACATGACCATGAGCACAACCAATCCTGCATCGGCGACTGGCGTGATCGCGCCATCTGCAACTTGCTCTGCAGGCACACCCGCCTCGAATGTCGGCATTCAATTGCTGCAAAGCAATCAGCAGCCCGTGCAATTCAATACCGCACAGTCGGTCGGTAACTCGCCCAACGGCACGCTCAATCTCACTTACTACGCGCAGTACTACGCAACCAGCTCGCCCATTGGCGCAGGTCAAGTCTGCGGCACTGCCACGTTTACGATGTCTTATCAGTGAACGTTCGACACAGCAGGCTGGATACGCACGCAAATTAGGGCTCAACTTTTGCGTGCCACCTGCCGATAAATCTGGAGTGCTACTCGTAGGTTTGTGTTACCAACATGGGATTCGCCGAGCCAGGCTGGGCAGCGCGGACATAATTGGCGAAGTAGTTGAGCACGCGGTCGGATTCCGAACCGGACAGATGCACGACATCTACCTCGTAAGGGCGAGACACGTTCGCACTTGTTGTTGCAGCTGTAGTCGCGGCGTTAGAGCAGCTTCGTTGAAGCGATGGACCAATCTGAGCAGCGCTGACCACCAGATTCAGGTCGCCAGCCGTATCCGCAACACTGCAGGTTGGTTCCACGACGGCGCCAACGAACGTGATCGTTCCGCCCTCGATAGTTCCACCGCCACCTGCCCTCACGACAGGTGCTGCGAACACCATCGCCACGGAACAACCCACCAGAACAAGCCAACGCGCACCACGCATAACGCTGCCCTCCACCGGTATCTGCGCAAGTCGCGCGTACCTGAAAGCACCATCGGCTGCGATGTATCTGCGCTTGAGAGCGTCCGCCTAGTCACGTTATGAAAATGCCAACGCCATCACATAAGTTATGCGATCTGGCCGCCAAAAAGCCCACGCGAGTGCTTCATGACGGCAAATGTGTAGATGGCGTGAATTCTTTGTAAAACAGATGGTTGAGTGGCTATTTGCGGGCGTTGGCTTTTCGTCGCGAGGAAACTGGCCGCTGTGCGCGCTGCTTCACCGTCCAGAGGGCATTGGACGGTTGTGCAAGTAACGCCTTAGGGCTCGGAAACGTCATGACTATGACGTTTGCGCGGTGCGCTTCATCCTCGCAGTAGCTTTATCGGCAAGAATCCGACGCGCTTTAGCTATTGCGTGAAAATTTTTTGCGTGCGATCAGCGCGACGAGATGTACTTCTCACGACGGATCTGCGGAATCGGCAAACCGAATTCCTTCAGCGCATTGAATCCGGCATCGACCATGTTGGGATTGCCGCACAGGTAGGCGATGTCGCGAGTGGCGGAGGGCTGCAGCTCGGCGAGCACGCTTTGCACGTGTCCCGGCCGATCGTTGGGACGCGGCACCGTACGTGGCTGACGGCTGAGGCAGCCGTAGAACGAGAAGCCCGGATGTGTCTGCGCGAACGCTTCGAATTCTTCGCCGTAGAGCAGCTCGGTTTCGTTGCGCGCGCCATACAGCAACACGACTTCGCGATCGCCTTTCGCCAGCAGTTTTTCGAACGCGGGCAACATGGCCCGATAGGGCGTTACGCCCGTGCCAGTAGCCAGCAACAGGTAACGCGGGTGCGTATCGGCGTCTTGCAGGCAGAAGCGCCCATAGGGACCGCTCGCTTCGATGGTGTCGCCGATATTCAACCCGCTGAGTAGCTTGGTAGCTGCACCGCCGTCCACGTAGCTGACCGCGATCTCGATGCGCTGCACGGGCGAATGGCCGTCGCCCACGGTGGCGACGGAATAGCTGCGCTTGGTGGCCGTGCCGTCGTCATAGTGGAAGTGGATCTGCAGGAATTGGCCGGGAATGAGGGCAAGCGGCTGTCCGTCGGCGCGTTCGAAGCCCAGGTGGCGCACGGCGGGCGCAAGCATGTGGCTTTCGACGAGGCGCAGAGTGAAGTGTTCGGCCATGCAGGATATCCACCAGAGAAACAGTCAGTACGTCCGGCCGAACAGGTCGTCCGGACAAGGCCCGCTATAATACGGGGCTTAGACCCCACGGTGCAGCCCATGTCCCCCACCCCAGCACTCGTTGTCGAAAACCTGCGCAAGACCTACGGTAACGGCGTCCAGGCCCTCAAAGGCATCAATCTCACGGTACAACCTGGCGATTTCTTCGCCTTGCTAGGCCCTAACGGCGCCGGCAAGTCCACGCTGATCGGCATTCTTTCCTCGCTGGTGAATTCCACCGAGGGCGATGCGCGCATCTTCGGCGTGTCGGTGAACAAGCAACGCAACGAAGCGATGAAGCTGATCGGCCTGGTTCCGCAGGAGATCAATTTCAATCAGTTCGAAAAGCCGTTCGACATCTGCGTGAACGAGGCCGGCTTCTACGGCATTCCGCGCAAACTCGCCGCCGAGCGCGCCGAGAAGTATCTGAAGGAACTGCGCCTGTGGGATAAAGCGCAGGAGCAGGCGCGCACGCTGTCGGGCGGCATGAAGCGCCGCTTGATGATTGCGCGCGCCATGATGAACGAACCACGCCTGCTGATTCTGGACGAACCTACCGCAGGCGTGGATATCGAAATCCGTCGCTCCATGTGGCAGTTCGTCAGCGGCATCAATGCGGCGGGCACCACGGTGATTCTCACCACGCATTACCTGGAAGAAGCCGAACAGCTCTGCCGCAACATCGCCATCATCGATCACGGCACCATTGTGGAAAACACATCGATGAAGTTGCTGTTGTCGAAGCTGGACGTGGAAACCTTCGTGTTCGACGTGAATAACATGCCGGCACAGTTGCCGAATCTCCCTGGCATTACGTTCCGTCGGGTCGACGATCACACCTTGGAAGCGGAGATGCCGCGTACACAGGCGATGAACGCGCTGTTCGATGCGCTCACCACGCACGGCATCACCGTGCTCTCAATGCGCAACAAGACCAATCGCCTGGAAGAGCTGTTCGTGCGTCTGGTAGAAAACGGTCGCCAAGAACAACCGAAGGAGAAGGTGGCATGAGCATCATGTCCGGCAACATGGTCGCACTGCATACCATCGTGCGACGCGAGATCGTGCGCATCATGCGCATCTGGACGCAGACGCTGATTCCGCCTGCGATCACCATGACCCTGTACTTTGTGATCTTCGGCAAGCTGATTGGCAGCCGCATCGGCAACATCCAGGGCGAATTCAGCTACATGCAATACATCGTGCCTGGCCTGGTGATGATGAGCATCATCACTAATAGCTACGGCAATATCTCCAGCTCATTCTTTGGCGCCAAATTCCAGCGCTCGGTGGAAGAGATGCTGGTATCGCCGATGCCGAACTGGGTGATCTTGCTCGGCTACGTGACCGGTGCCGTTGCACGCGGCCTTGTGGTGGGCCTTCTAGTGCTGTTGATCGCGCTGTTCTTCACCCATCTGCAGGTGGCGCATATTTTCGTCACATTGCTTTCGGTGCTGTTCGGGGCCACGATCTTTTCGCTGGCCGGTTTCGTCAACGCGATCTACGCCAAGAAGTTCGACGACATCGCCCTGGTCCCCACCTTTGTGCTCACTCCACTCACGTATCTGGGTGGCGTGTTTTACTCGGTGAACATGCTCAGCGAACCTTGGCAGGCGATTTCGCGCATCAACCCGATTCTATACATGGTCAATGCGTTCCGCTTTGGGGTGCTCGGCATCAGCGACGTGCACATCGGCGTGGCGTTCGGGGTGATGCTGCTGTTCGTGATCGGGCTGTCTTGGATTGCGCTGAATTTGCTCAAGCGCGGCGTGGGGCTGCGTTCGTAACAATAAGCTGGAGTTTCCGCGGGCCTGATCCGGGGAAACTCCAACCCGCAATGCGGCGACACCATTCGAATCATGCGCGTCAACAAATACATAAGCGAAGCCGGCCTCTGCTCTCGCCGCGAAGCGGACGAACTGCTGTTGGCAGGCCGCGTCACCATCAATGGTGAAGTTGTCACCACGGGCGCCAAGGCTTTGGAAGGTGACGAGGTGCGCGTCGATGGCGAGATCGTCCGCGCCCGCATCCTTGCCAGCACGCCAGCCGCCAAACGTGCGATCTACATTGCGCTGAACAAGCCAGTCGGAATCACCTGCACCACCGATCAAAGCGTAAGCGGCAACATCGTCGATTTCGTCGACCATCAGGAGCGCATCTTCCCGATTGGACGGCTGGACAAGGATTCAGAAGGGCTGATTCTGCTGACCAGCAACGGCGACATCGTCAATGAGATCCTGCGCGCGGAAAACCATCACGAAAAGGAATATCTCGTCGCGGTGAACAAACCGGTTACTGATGAATTCCTCGCAGCCATGGCCAAAGGTGTTCGTATTCACGGCCAGATGACCAAGCCGTGCCGCACGCGCAAGATCGCCAAGTTCGGCTTCGCCATCGTACTCACCCAAGGCCTGAACCGACAGATTCGCTTGATGGCTGCTGAGTTCGGCTACCGCGTAACCCAGCTTCGCCGGGTACGCATCATCAACGTCAAGCTCGGCCACTTGAAGCCGGGGCAATGGCGTAATCTCACCGATGCGGAATTAAAAGGGCTGCTGCCCCATCGCACCCAATGGTAAGTTTCGTGCGTACACGCTGCGTCTTTGCATTTATCAATGCCGCTTGCGCAGCTGCACATCCCGCATCAACCAGGTCAGCCCAAACGCCAGCACCATGATGCCGGCGGCAATCGCATACATCTGATGCAATGCATCGCCAAACGCCTTCAGGTAGATGTGGCGCACCGCATCAGGAAGATGATGCACACCATCCACGCCCATCGAATGCGGTAATACCGTGTCATGCGGCAGCGCATTCTCCAGGCGCGCATGCAAACCATTGGCGAACAGAGCGCCAAATACCGCAACACCGATGGAACCACCGATAGAGCGAAACAACGTGGCACCGGATGTCGCCACGCCAATGTGTTTGAAGTGCACACTGTTCTGCACCGCCAAGATCAGCACCTGCATCACCATACCTAGTCCCAAACCAAGCAGGCAGATGTAAAGGTAGAGATAGCCGATGGGTGTATCGTTGTTGAGCGTGCCCAGTAGCGCCATCGCAACGGATGCGAGCAGCGTGCCGGCGATGGGGAAGACGCGATATCTGCCGATACGGCTGATGATGCGACCGCTCGCAATGGAGCTCACCGTGATGCCGCACATCATCGGCAGCAACTGCATGCCCGCTTGCGATGGTGTGGAATCCTTGACCACCTGCAAGTAGAGCGGAAGGAAGGTCATCGCGCCAAACATCGACATGCCGACGATGAAGCCGATCAGGCAACTCAGCAGGAAGGTTCTGTCCTTGAACAAATCCAGCGGGATGATCGGTTCGGAAGCATGTCGCTCCTCATAGAAAAAGCCGATCAGTGCCACCAAGCCGAACGCCAGCGTGAACCACAACTGCCCCGACGACCACGGCAGAATCACTCCGCCTTGCGAGGTGAACAGCACGATGCAGGTCAGTGCAGCTGCGAGAAACGCCGCGCCCATGTAGTCGATCTCGTGCTTGATGTGCGCAGTGTGCGGCCTGAATACGGCACCGATCACCAGCAGCGCGAGAACGCCGAGCGGCAGGTTGATGTAGAAGATCCAACGCCACGACAGATGCTCGACCAGGAAGCCACCCAGTAGTGGCCCCACCACGGTCGCCAGTCCGTAGATAGCGCCGAACATGCCCTGGAAGCGGCCTCGGTCGGCCGGAGGAATCACGTCGCCGATCACTGCCATTGTCACGACCAGCAAGCCACCGCCACCGAGGCCTTGCAAGGCACGCATCAGAATCAGCTGAGTCATGTTCTGCGCCAGGCCACACAGCGCCGAACCGATCAGGAACAGCACGATCGCCGCCTGCAATACGATCTTTCGGCCGAACAGATCGCCGAATTTTCCGTACAGCGGCACTACGATGGTGGAGGTGAGCAGATAGGCCGTCACCACCCAGGACAGGCTTTCCAGGCCGCCCAGTTCGCCTACGATGGTGGGCAACGCAGTAGAGACGATGGTCTGGTCCAGTGCAGCCAGCAGCATCACCAGCAACAAGGCGGAGAACAGCAGCCGGATCGGCGGATGTTCCGGCTGCGGCGCTGGCGTTGGTGCGCGGTGTAGTTCAACGTCCGTATCGGGACGTTCCATACGAAGGGAGGAATCGGCGCTCATAGGCAGCCCAATTGAAATTAATTGATGATTTAATTAATATAAAGTGTACTCCGCAGTTCAGTCAAGGAGGCGAACCGATGGTCGCGCGGACCACTGACAAACCTTCCGCACGTAAGCCGAAAACCGCTGGCAAGCAGAAAGCCGAACCGCGTCGTCCGGGCCGTCCGTCCGGATCGGCGAACAAACAGGAGCAGCGCAGTCGCCTGCTCGATACAGCGATGAAGCTGTTCGCCGAGCAAGGCATCGCCGAGACTCCGCTTTCCGCCATCGCGCGCGAAGCAGGCGTTACGCCAGCGTTGATGCACTACTACTTCAACTCACGCGATCAATTGCTGGATGCACTGATCGACGAGCGCATTCAGCCGCGCCGCGCCGCACTCGGCGAAATGTTCAACTCGAATGCCCGTGACCCGGTCACCGTGATCACGCATGTTGCGGAACACCTCATGCAAACCTGCGCGGAGCATCCATGGTTTCCCGCGCTATGGATGCGCGAGATCATCAGCGACAACGGCATGCTCCGCCAGCGCGTCATCGAACGCCACGGCAAGGTGCATTACGAGGGCGCCGTCGATCGCATTCGGCAATGGCAGGCACAGGGCAAGGTCAATCCGCATATCGAACCCACCCTGCTATTCATATCGATCTTCGGCCTTGTCGTGGTGCCGTTGATCGCTTCGAAAACGTGGAACAACGATCCGATGAAGCACAAGTTCAACCCGGAAGACATCGCTCGGCATGCGATCGCATTGCTGGCGCGCGGGGTGAGCGTGGCGTAGGTTGGGGTGCAAACCCCAACATTTCATGCACGTGTGGATCCCAATGTTGGGATTTGCACCCGACCCTACGCATTGACTAGCGACGAGCCTCATTCCACTCGTCGCCCCAGCGAAAGCCGGGGCCTAGCGACTTGAGGTTGAAAGTCACTGGGTCCCGGCCTTCGCCGGGACGACGAATTCAAAACAATCAGCATTTCTAAGATTCGACACTAACCAGGTCGGCGCATCGAACCTAAATCGAACACTCGATAGCCCTGCCCTCACGCCACGACTGCGTAGCCACCTCAGCAAGCTCCAATGCCTTGATGCCATCCTCGATGGTGGTACGCACCGATGTGCCGTTTACCACTGCGTCAAAGAAATGCTCAATCTCCAGCGCATAGGCCGAGCGATAGCGCTCCAGGAAAAATGCTTCCGGCTTGTCGCTACTGATGACGTTATCGTTCCATACGACGACTTCCGTAGGACGCACATTACCGGCCTGCAATAGACCCTTGCTGCCGAGCACCTCAAAACGTTGATCGTAGCCGTACGCAGCACGACGCGAAGTGTTGATCTGGCATAGCGCACCATCGCGCGTACGCAACGTGACAGCCGCGTGCGAAATATCGCCTGCTGCAGCGACGTCCGGCATGTTCGGGCAGCCGCCAGTGGCATGCACGCTGACTGCTTCACCGCCGAGAATCCAACGGAAGATATCGAAGTCGTGAATCAGCATGTCCTTGAACACACCGCCCGAGTGCGCGATGTATGCGGCCGGCGGCGGCGCGGGATCGCGGCTGGTCACGATCAATACTTCCGGTGTACCGATCTCGCCTGCGTCCAACCGCTGTTTGAGCGCTGCAAACGTAGGATCGAAACGACGCTGAAAACCGATCATGCAGATAACGCCTGCTTTCCTCACGGCCTCCGCGCAGAACCGTGCTCGCTGCACGTCCAGATCCACCGGCTTTTCACAGAAGATGGCTTTGCCTGCTGCCGCAGCGCGCATGATCAGATCGGCATGCGTATCGGTGCTCGAACCAATCACCACCGCACCGATAGCTGGATCGGCTAGCACCTGCTCCACCGTCGCAACCTTAGCGCCGTGTTTCCCCGCCAGTGCCTCGGCAGAGGGCTGATGCACGTCCACCACATAGCGCAATTGCGCGCGTGGGTGCCGGACGAGATTGGCGGCATGGATGTTGCCGATACGTCCGGCGCCAAACAGCGCGACGCCGATGCAGCTTTTATCAATCATCGTATTCTCCGGGATGAATGGTCTCTTCGACTTTCAACTCAAGCTTGTAAGCCAGCGCGACAAACAGCGCCTGGCATAGGCAAATGGTGCTGGTGAGCGCGCGAAATGCGAACGCGCTGCCTTCATTCACCAGCAAGGTAATGTGCGCCTCACGCCCCAACGCACCCAGCGCGCTATCGGTGATCGCCAAGACCTTCGCCTTGTGCTGATGTGCGATGCGGCTGCAGTACAGCGTTTCCTTGCCATAAGGCGGATAGCTGATGGCAATCAGCACGTCGTTCTTGCCGATGCTGCGGATCTGCTCGCGATACATGCCGCCCAGACCGCTCACCAGATGCACACGCTTATGCGTGTGCTGCAGCGCGTAGACGATATAGCTGGCGATGCTGAAGGTGCGGCGCACGGCTACCACGTAAATGTTCTCGGCCTTCACCAGCAGGTCGACAGCTGCCTCGAACTGCTCCGCATCCAACGATTTGGCCAACTCATCGAGTCCCACGCGGCTGGCATCAATAAAGCGCAACGCCATGTGCGATGTAGGCAGGTTGCCATCGCCCTCAGCGATCACCTTGCGGATGCGCTGCTGATAACTGCGCGCGGTTGTCACACCTTCGGTGTAGTCGTGGCGGAACACCGCCTGCATCTCGCTGAAACCGGAATAGCCGAAACGCTGCGCAAAACGCACCACCGCCGACGGGTGCACATCGCAGCCCGACGCGATTTCGTTGATGCGCTGGACCATGATGTTGGCCCGCTGCTTCTCCAGATAGCTGGCCACGTTCTGCAGTTGTCGCGGCAGGGTTTCGAATTCGCTCGCTATGCGCTGCAGCAGCTCGTCGACTGCGCTCAGTGTGCCCATGCAGGCCGTCCGATGGATGTCTGAGCTCCATCGTAGCGCCGCATGGAAAATTATTTCCATATTTTTTTATTGTGCAATGCAAGTTGCAATACGGGAAACGGCGTTCCTATGCTCGGCAACCGGCGCCAGCCCTCGGCGCATGTTCCTTTCCGGCTGACGCGCTGCGCCGGTCGTAAAAACCTGGAGATGCTATGCGTACGCGATGGATCTCGACTTTGCTGGCCGGTGTGCTGACTGCCGCCACGGCGACTCACGCATTGGCAGCCAGCGGGCCACAAGCGAGCGAACGGTACGTGCTGATCAGCCACGCGGCCGACTCGGACGTGTGGTGGAACACGGTGAAGAACGCTATCAAGCAGGCAGCCGATGATTTCGGCGTACAGGTCGATTATCGCAATCCACCCAACGGCGACCTGGCCGATATGGCGCGCTTGGTCGAGCAGGCCGCTGCACGCAACTATGATGGCGTCGCCTTCGACATCGCCGATTTCGACGTACTGTCCAAGCCTGCGATGCACGTTACCGCCAAGCGCATTCCCTTGATCACCATCAATTCCGGCACCGCACAGGAAAGCCAGAAGCTCGGCGCGATCATGCATATCGGCCAGCCGGAATACGAAGCAGGTAAGGAAGCAGGCGAACGCGCCAAGGTGGCGGGTGTCAAATCGTTCGTATGCGTCAATCACTATTCCACCAACGCCGCATCCTTTGAGCGTTGCAAGGGTTTTGCGGATGCACTCGGCGTCGACGCGCGCAAGTCGATGATCGATTCCGGCGTGGATCCGACCGTCGTGGCGAGCAAGGTGAGCGCATATCTGCGCAACAATCCAGGCACGCAGGCCATCCTGGCTCTGGGTCCCAACTCAGCAGAACCCAGCTTGCAGGCATTGCAGCGGATGGGTTTGGCCGGCAAGGTCTATTTTGCCACCTTTGATCTTTCCAGCGTGATCATCGACGGCATTCGCAAGGGTTACATTAACTTTGCGATCGATCAGCAGCCGTATTTGCAGGGCTATATGTCGATCGCTGCGTTGGTGATCGCGCACGGGGACAACACGCGCGATGCCGCCGCCATCATCACCACGCTGAAGGCCAATCCGAAGTTCCAGGCACGCCTGAAGGATTACGGTCTTGATCCGGTCTACACCAAGGATGGGGTCAGCTCGGGCCCTGCTTTCGTCACCAAGGACAACGTCGATACGGTCGCTAAATACGCGGGCCAGTACCGTTGATGACGGAGATGCTTCATGAGCGCGACGACTTCCCCCATGCAGGCAACTACACCGGAGAGCAAGGCAGCCGTGCAAACCGATGAGCGCGTACGACGCCTCTCGCCCTGGCGCGGCTTCATCAGCCGCCCGGAATTTGGCTCCATCGCTGGCACGGTGCTGGTATTTGCGTTGTTCGGCATCTTTGCCGGCGACTCGGGCATGTTTCATCTCGACGGCGTGATGAACTGGGCTCAGGTTGCCGCCTATCTCGGCGTTATCGCGGTGGGCGCATGCCTGTTGATGATCGCGGGGGAATTCGACCTCTCCATCGGTTCGATGATCGGCTTCGCCGGCATGATGATGGCGGTACCGTCGATGTTCATGCATTGGCCGATGTGGCTATCGGTGCTGTTCGCTTTCGCCGGCTGCATGGCGCTGGGCTGGCTGAACGGTTATCTGGTCATGCGTACCAAGCTACCCAGCTTCATCGTCACGCTGGCCTTCATGTTCATCCTGCGCGGCTTGACCCTGGTGCTGTCCACGTATTTTTCCAACAGCACTATTGTCAGCGGCGTGGGTGACAAAGTAAGCAGCGATCCCGTAGTGAGCACGCTCTTTCAAGGCAGCACGCTGCACGGCTTGTTTACATGGCTGGCGCAGATTGGCCTCATCGACAAGCTGCCTGATGGAGAGCCCATCGTCGCCGGCATTCCGAAAGTATTGCTGTGGTGGCTGGTGATGGCCATGGGCGCTGGATTCGTGCTTTCTCGCACGCGCTTCGGCAACTGGATCTTCACCGTCGGCGGCGATGCGGCAGCAGCTCAAAACGTGGGTGTCCCTGTGCGTCGCGTGAAGATCAGCCTGTTCGTCTTCACCGCATTCTGCGCTTGCCTGTTCGGCGTGCTGCAGGTGGCCGACGTTGGCTCCGCTGCGGCAGATCGCGGCTTGCAAAAGGAATTCGAGGCCATCATCGCGGCCGTCATCGGTGGCGCGCTGCTCACGGGCGGCTACGGTTCCGTGCTCGGCTCCTGCTTCGGCGCGTTGATCTTCGGCGTCGTGCAGATCGGCATTTCCTACACCACGTTCGATTCGGATTGGTACCGCGTGTTTCTCGGCGCCATGCTGTTGCTCGCGGTGCTGTTCAACCACTACGTGCGCTTGCACGCGACCCGCAGCAAATGAGGGTATCGCCATGACCGGCAACGACGATTACATCATTCGATTGGAGAACGTCAGCAAGTTCTTCGGCACGGTGATTGCGTTGCAAGACGTCACGCTGCGTCTGCGTCGCGGCGAAGTGCACTGCCTGCTTGGCGACAACGGCGCAGGCAAATCCACGCTGATCAAGACGCTGGCAGGCGTGCACGAACCCAGTAGCGGCCACTATCTGGTGGAAGGCCAGGAGGTGCACTTCAAGTCACCGCGCGAAGCACTGGATCACGGCATCGCCACGGTGTACCAGGATCTGGCATTGGTGCCGCTGATGAGCGTGGCACGCAACTTCTTTGCCGGACGCGAACCCATGCGCAAATTGTTCGGCCTGATTCCCGTGATGGATATCGAGCATGCCGCACGGGTTTCTGAAGAAAAATTGGCAGAGATGGGCATTCACGTTCGCTCGCCGCATCAGGCGGTCGGCACCATGTCCGGTGGTGAGCGCCAATGCCTGGCGATCGCGCGTGCGATCC
Organism: Dyella acidisoli; assembly: GCF_030160295.1. Lineage (GTDB taxonomy): Bacteria > Pseudomonadota > Gammaproteobacteria > Xanthomonadales > Rhodanobacteraceae > Dyella_B > Dyella_B acidisoli. The sequence goes on along the minus strand of NZ_BSOB01000025.1, from coordinate 183,578 downwards.
ATTTTGGCGCGAAAGTGCTGATTCTGGACGAACCCACCGCCGCACTCGGCGTGAAGCAAAGCTGCAATGTGCTCAAGCTTATCCATACCGCGCGTGCACGCGGTATCTCGGTGATCTTCATCACGCACAACGTGCATCACGCTTATCCGATCGGCGACAGCTTCACCCTGCTCAATCGCGGTCAATCCATGGGCACGTTCACGAAGGATGAGCTCAGCAAGGAAAAACTGCTGGACATGATGGCCGGCGGCGCAGAGATCCAGAGCCTCGTCGCCGAACTGGAAGGACGCGCTGCAGCATGAACAAGCCACGAGCATGACGATGAACGAACGCACTTACGACCTCATCTGTCTCGGCCGCCTCGCCGTGGACCTTTACGCGCAGCAACCCGGCGCGCGCCTGGAAGATGCCTCCAGCTTCGCCAAATATCTCGGGGGCTCTTCGGCCAATGCCGCCTTTGGCGCTACGCGTCTTGGCCTGCGCACCGCCATGCTCAGTCGTGTTGGCGACGATCACATGGGCCGCTTCCTGCTCGAAACGCTCGCTCACGAAGGTTGTGATGTCAGCCACGTAAGCATTGATCATGAACAGCTTACCGCGTTGGTACTGCTTGGCATCAAGGATCGCGACACCTTCCCGTTGATCTTCTATCGCGAAAACTGTGCGGACATGGCCATCGACGAGGCCGACGTCGACGAAGCCTTCATCGCATCCAGCCGCGCGCTGGCGATTACCGGCACCCACTTCTCCACGTCGCGCGTGCATGCCGCGAGCAGCATGGCGTTGGCGTTTGCGCGAAAGCACGGCGTGCGCACCGTGCTGGATATCGATTACCGGCCCGTGCTGTGGGGCCTCACCGGGCGCGGCGATGGCGAAACACGCTTCATCGCCGACACGGGTGTAACAACCCATTTGCAAGCCATACTGCCGCACTTCGATCTGGTCGTCGGTACCGAAGAGGAATTCCATATCGCCGGTGGCAGCAGTGATCTGATCACGGCCCTGCACGCCGTACGCACAGTGACCAAAGCCACGCTCCTAGTGAAACGCGGTGCGCTGGGTTGCAGCGTGATTGAAAGCGCGATTCCCGGCAGCATGGATAAAGCGCCCACGTACCACGGCACACGCGTGGAAGTGCTCAATGTACTGGGTGCTGGCGATGCCTTTATGGCTGGCTTTCTGTACGGCTGGCTGCGCAACGAGAGCATCGAACAAAGTTGTGCCTACGCGAATGCATGCGGCGCCATCGTGGTATCACGCCACGGTTGCGCGCCGGCCATGCCAAGCCGCGCGGAGCTTGAGTACTTCCTCGCTCACGCGGATCGCCTGCAACGTCCTGACCAGGACGAAGAACTGGCGCATCTGCATCGCGTCAGCGTGGCGCGACCGACTTGGGATGATCTGCATATCTTCGCCTTCGACCATCGCAGCCAGTTCTACGACCTGGCGTGCGAGTGTGGTGCGGATGAATCGCGTCTTCCGCGCCTGAAGCAGTTGCTTGTCGAGGCGGTGGCAAAAGTTGAATGCGAACTGGGCCTTGCACATCGAGTAGGTGTACTGATCGATCAGCGCTATGGCCAGGACGCACTCAACGCAGCAACAGGACGTGGCTGGTGGATCGGTCGCCCCGTAGAAACACCCGGTTCCAACCCGCTGGAATTCGAATACGGCCGCTCAATCGGTAGTCAACTCGTGCAGTGGCCGCGCGAACACATCGTGAAGTGTCTGGTGCAGTTCGATCCGGATGGCAGTGCTGAATCGCGCCTTGAACAGGAAACACAACTGCGTACGTTGCATGACGCCGTAAAACAAAGCGGCCACGAATTGCTGCTGGAGGTGATTCCCCCCGCAAACCCAATCGTCAGCGATACGCAGGGCGAACGCGTGCTGCGCGCGATGAAACGCATCTACAACCTTGGTATTCGCCCGGAATGGTGGAAGCTGAAGCCGTTGTCTGCGAATGACTGGAAAGCCATCGACGCACTGATCGCCGAGCGCGACCCCTACTGCCGCGGCGTGGTGCTGCTGGGTCTCAACGCACCATTCGCCGAGCTGGCAGAAGGCTTTGCGGCGGCCGCGCACAGCACAAGCTGCAGAGGCTTTGCTGTGGGTCGCAGCCTGTTCCTGGAGCCTTCCGACGCCTGGCTTCGCAACGAGATCGATGACAACACGTTGATTGACCGCGCTGCACAGCAGTTCGCGAAACTGGTCGCGCTGTGGCAGCAGTCACGTCGCGGCAGCACCACGACGGGAGTGGCCGCATGAGTACCGTGCGGCTCACCATGTCGCAGGCGTTGGTACGCTACCTCACTGCACAAAAAGTGCGCGATGAGGACAGCGGCGAACTGCTGCCGATGTTCGGCGGCGTATTCGCTATCTTCGGCCACGGCAATGTCGCCGGGCTGGGCGAAGCGCTTTATCAGCATCGCCAGCAATTGCCCACGTATCGTGCGCACAACGAGCAAGCGATGGCGAATGCCGCCATTGCTTATGCGAAAGCGCACATGCGCCGGCGCATGATGGCGGTGACCACGTCGATCGGCCCCGGCGCCACCAACCTGCTCACCTCAGCTGCACTGGCACACGTCAACCGTTTGCCTGTGCTGCTGTTGCCAGGCGACATCTTCGTGTCGCGCGCACCCGATCCGGTTCTGCAGCAAATCGAAGATTTTGGCGACGGAACCGTCAGCGTCAACGATTGCTTCCGTCCGGTATCACGTTATTTCGATCGCATCGTGAAGCCGGAACAGTTGCTCACTGCCCTGCCTCGCGCTATGCACATGCTTACCGACGCTGCGTTGTGCGGGCCTGTTACGCTCGCGCTGCCGCAAGACGTGCAGACCGAAGCCTACGACTGGCCGGAAAGCTTCTTCGCCGAGCGCGTGCATACCTTCCGTCGTTTGCCGCCTGTGCAGGAAGACGTCGCCGCAGCAACCGAAGCGTTGCGCCATGCGAAGCATCCGGTGCTGGTGGTCGGCGGCGGCGCGCTGTACGCAAAGGCGAGCGATGCGTTGCGCAGCTTCGCCGAAACCCATGGCGTACCAGTAGCCGAAACGCAGGCCGGTAAGGGTACTCTGGCCTGGAATCATCCTTTGCAACTGGGTCCCGCAGGTGTGTGCGGTTCGACTGCAGCCAATGGCCTTCTGGCTGATGCCGACGTGGTGCTGGCCGTGGGCACACGCCTGCAGGATTTCACCACGGGCTCCAACGCGCTCTACCACCACGCACGTATCATCACGCTCAACGTCAACGGTTACGACGCGCTGAAAGGTGGCGACGTCCAAGTGCTGGCTGATGCCCGGCTTGGCCTCGATGCGCTATCCCGCGAACTCGGCACATGGCATGCCGACCAGGTATGGCGCGTGCGCGCCGAGCGGCTTGCGAAGGAGTGGCGCGGCATCGTCGACGACATCACCTCGCAACGGGAACTACCCACAGGCACGTTACCGTACGATGGCGAAATCATCGGCGCCGTGCAGCGCTCGCACGCCGAGTCCATGCGCGACGACATTGTGGTGTGCGCCGCAGGCACACTTCCTGCGGAGTTGGAAAAGCTGTGGCGCACCGAAACGCCCGGCGGCTACCACATGGAGTACGGCTATTCCTGCATGGGCTATGAGATTGCCGGTGGCCTGGGCGTGAAGATGGCTAAACCCGATCGCGAAGTAATCGTGATGCTGGGCGATGGCAGCTATCTGATGCTCAACTCGGAAATTGCCACTTCCGTCATGCTGGGTCAAAAGCTCATCGTGATCGTGCAGGATAACCGTGGCTTTGGCTGCATCAACCGCCTGCAGCAGGCATGCGGAGGTGCGCCGTTCAACAACATGCTCGACGATTGTCTGCATGGCCCCGATGGTGTTCCTTCCATCGATTTCGCCGCACATGCCCGCGCCATGGGCGCGGAAGCCGAACACGTGCACAGCATTGCCGAACTCGAACAGGCGCTTGCGCGTGCGCGCGCGTCCAAACGCACGTATCTCATAGCGATAGACACCGATCATCGCCGTACTACCGAAGCCGGCGGCTGCTGGTGGGAAGTGGCGGTACCCGAGGTGTCTGAGCGCGAATCCGTGCGAGCTGCACGACATGATTACGAACTCGCCAAAGAAAACCAGCGACCCCATTCAGCACCAGGCAAGCCCCATGGCAACTGATACGTTCAATGTAAAGATCGGCATCAACCCGATCAGCTGGAGCAATGACGATCTCCCTTCGCTAGGTGGCGAAACATCGCTTTACACAGCGCTTACCGAAGGTCGCGAGATCGGCTACCAGGGTTTCGAACTGGGCAACAAGTTTCCGCGCGAGCCCGCCGCGCTGCGCGAACTGATGGCGGGTTATGGGTTAGACGTCGTTTCCGGCTGGTATTCGGGTCGCCTTGTCGAGTGCTCCGTGCAGCAAGAAATCGCCGCGGTTGAATCACATCTGCATCTGCTTGCCGAGAATGGCTGCAAAGTGATGGTCTACGGCGAAATAGCTGGCTCGATCCAGGGCGACCGCTCTGCACCGCTCTACAAGCGGCCGCGCTTCCGCAACGAGGATGCGTTCAAACGCTACGGTGAGCGGCTCACCGCATTCGGCAAGCACCTGCTGAACCACGGTGTTCGGCTGGCTTATCACCACCACATGGGTGCTTACGTCGAAGCACCGGACGATATCGATCGCTTGCTGGCCTACACCGGTGACGACGTTGGCCTGCTGTTCGATAGCGGTCACGCTTATTTCGGCGGCGGCGATCCATTGACCATCCTCACCAAGCACATCCGCCGCGTGTGTCACGTGCACTGCAAGGATGTGCGGCCAGCCATCGTGCGCCATGCGCGCAATCGGCAATGGAGCTTTCTCGATGCCGTGTTGAACGGCGTGTTTACCGTCCCCGGCGATGGCGGAATCGAATTTGGCCCTATCGTCGCCACGCTGCGAGCGCATGGCTATCGGGGCTGGCTGGTGGTGGAAGCTGAGCAGGATCCTGCAGTAGCGCCAAGCTACGCCTGCGCCAGCAAGGGCTATCGCACGTTGCGCGCATTGGTCGACGATGCGTCGCTGCGGGAGGTCGCATGAGCCTGCTAGTCAAAGGACGTTCGAAAGGGCGAGAAATTGTAAAGGTGACGCCTGAATCCGCCGGCTGGAAACACGTCGGCTTCGAAGCCTTCCGGCTTTCGCCGGGTGAAAGCATTCGCATCATCTTGCCCAAGGATCGCGAAGGCTGCTTAGTGGTACTTACCGGCCGCGCGAATATCCACGTAGGCAGCGAATCGTTCGACAATCTTGGTGGCCGCGCCAGCGTGTTCGACGAACGTTCGCCAGATGCCGTGTACGCGCCACCCTGGGCGTCGTTTGATGTCACAGCACACGATGCAGTGGAACTGGCCTTAGCGACCGCTCCCGCGAAGGGAGAGCATTCGGTACGTTTGATTCCCGGCACGAGCATGAAACGTTCAGTCCGCGGTAAAGGTACCAACACGCGCTACGTGTGCGACATCCTTCCGGAAACGGAGCCTGCGGAATCGCTATTGGTAGTGGAAGTGGTGACACCGTCCGCGCACTCCTCCAGCTATCCACCGCACAAGCACGATACCGATAACCTGCCAGTGGAAAGCTCACTGGAGGAAACCTATTACCACCGTATCGACCCACCCCAGGGCTTCGCCTTCCAGCGCGTGTATACCGACGAACGCGACCTGGATGAATCCATGGCTGTCTGCGATCACGACGTCGTGATGGTGCCGCGCGGCTATCACCCGGTGGTGATGCCGCATGGCTACCGCGGCTACTACCTCAATGTGATGGCAGGCCCGCATCGCGAGTGGCATTTCAAGAACGACCCGGCGCACGACTGGCTAATGCCGCGCTGAGATGGAATCAAAGAGGACTACCTCATGTCTGCACAACCTTCCGAACACACCGCGCTGCACGCCATCGGCCATTACATCAACGGCCAACTTCACAACGGTAGCGGTAGCAGCCTGCCGTCTTACAACCCTGCGACTGGCGCGGTGATCGGCGCGGTGGCCATGGCCACGCCCGCCGACGTCCACGCTGCGGTGCAAGCAGCCGAAGCGGCATTCCATGATTGGTCGCAAACGCCGCCACTGAAGCGCGCACGCGTGATGTTCCGCTTCAAGGAACTGATCGAACGCGACATGGACAAACTTGCCGCCGTGATCACACGCGAGCACGGCAAGGTATTTTCTGATGCCAAGGGCGAAGTGGTACGCGGACTGGAGGTAGTCGAGTACGCCTGTGGCATTCCCGAATTATTGAAGGGCGAATACACCGAGCAGATCGCCAATGACATCGACGCATGGACCATGCGCCAACCGCTGGGTGTGTGCGCGGGCATCACGCCATTCAACTTTCCGGCAATGGTGCCCATGTGGATGTTCCCGATGGCCATCGCTTGCGGCAATACGTTTGTACTCAAGCCTTCGGAACGCGATCCTTCCGTGTCGCTTATGCTGGCCGAGTTGCTGAAGGAAGCAGGCCTCCCCAACGGCGTTTTCAATGTCGTGCAGGGTGACAAGGTGGCGGTGGATGCGCTGCTGGATCATCCCAACGTGCGCGCCATGAGTTTTGTCGGCTCTACGCCGATCGCCCAATACATCTACTCGCGCGGCACCGCGAACGGCAAGCGCGTGCAGGCACTGGGCGGCGCAAAGAATCACATGATCGTGATGCCCGATGCCGATATCGAGAAAGCTGCGGACGCGTTGATTGGTGCCGGTTATGGCGCGGCAGGCGAACGCTGCATGGCTATTTCCGTCGCCGTCGCTGTGGGTGATGCCACAGCAGATGCGCTGATGGCGAAGCTCGCGCCAAAGGTGCACGCGCTGCGCATCGGCGATGGCATGAATGCGCAAGTGGATATGGGGCCAGTCATTACTGCGCAGCATCGGGACAAGATCACCGCCTACATTGAAGACGGCATCACGGCCGGCGCAAAACTGGTCGTCGATGGCCGCGGTCACCGCGTCGCCGGTTGCGAGCAAGGCTTCTTCCTTGGCGGCTCGCTGTTCGACCGCGTCACGCCGGACATGCGCATCTACAAGGAAGAAATCTTCGGTCCCGTGCTATGCGTGGTGCGCGCACCGGATTTTGCCAACGCGCTCAAGCTGGTCAACGAGCATGAATACGGCAACGGCACCGCCATCTTCACGCGCGACGGCCAGGTGGCGCGCGAATTCGCGCATCGTGTGCAGGTGGGCATGATCGGCATCAACGTGCCGATTCCCGTGCCGATGGCGTTTCACAGTTTCGGTGGTTGGAAGAAGAGCCTGTTCGGCGATCATCACGCCCATGGCCCTGAAGCCGTGCGCTTTTATACGCGGCAGAAAGCTGTGACGCAGCGCTGGTTGGTTAGTGAAGGCAGCCGCGGGCCGGAGTTTGCGATGCCGACGCATTGAATGTGTGCTTCGGTGGTGCCGTAACTGCATCCATCCAAATCGCGTCGATGATCACGCTTCGTCGTCCCGGCGAAGGCCGGGACCCAGCGACTTACGTATCACCAAAAGGCACTGGGCCCCGGCCTTCGCCGGGGCGACGAATCAGTGTGAGTTCGGTAGGCATGTGCTTACACCACGCATAGCGCCTTTTTCGTATATGTCTGAAAGCATTGCACCAAAGCCCTCGGAAAAATGGGAACTCCAAGACCTAAGTCGTCCCCATCATTTCTGCTGGAGTCCGCAATGGAAATGCCGCATCGTTCGAAGACAGCATCTGCTGTCCGTATTCTCACCGCCCTGCTTGGATTTGCCGCCGCACCCGCTTTCGCCACGAATGATTCGCCGTATCTGTTCGGTGACTGGAACGGTGAACGCACACGTCTCGCCGAACGAGGCATCACCTTCGATTTTGGTTACACGGGCGAAGCCGCGCACAACTTCAGTGGCGGCAAAAAGCAGATCACGCGCTACTCCGATCAATGGTCGTTCGGCAGCACACTCGATCTGAACAAGCTGTGGGGTTGGCAAGGGGGTGAATTCCAACTTGTCGTCACTAATCGCAACGGCCGCAATCTCAGTGATGATGCCGGCCTTGGCGTTTACCAGCAGGTGCAGGAGGTGTATGGCCGCGGCCAGACCTGGCATCTGACCATTTTTGCGCTCACGCAGAAATTCTTCGACGACAAACTTGAATGGCGCGCGGGCCGACTGCCGGTCGGTACCGATTTCGACAGCCTCAACTGCGACTTCCAAAACCTCACCTTTTGCGGTTCCCAACCCGGCAATATCGTGGGTGACTACTGGATCAACTGGCCGGTGAGTCAATGGACCACTACGCTGAAGTGGAACACCACCGACCAGACCTACGTGAAGCTGGGCGCGTATCAGCTCAATCCGCGCTATGTCGACAACACCTGGGCGCGCAGCAATGGCTGGAAACTCAGCTTCCCTGGCGGCACCACCGGTGTCCTATTGCCACTCGAATTCGGCTGGACGCCAGCCATCAATGGCCTGCCAGGCAGCTACAAGCTCGGCGGCTGGTACAACAATGCCGGTGGCGAACATCTCTATTACGACGTGAATAACCAGCCGATTGCGCTCACAGGCGAAGCCCCCTTGCAGGAAAGCGCGCGCCACGGTGGCTACGTTTCGTTGCAGCAGCAGGTCACCGGCGAAGCGGGTGGGAAGGGTCTTAGCCTGTTCTTCAACGCCACCATGGCAGACAGCAGCACGTCACCGGTTGATCGGCAGTTCGCGCTGGGCGCGATGTTCAATGGCCCGTTCAATCGGGCCAAAGATAGGATCGGTGTTGCCATAGGTACCACGCGCGGCAGCAACGAGCTGGTTCGCTATGCACGGCTATATAACGTACTTCATCCCGATGCGCCGACGCCTGTGGCGGACACTTACGAACTCGCCACCGAAGTGTTCTACGACTGGCAGCGCATTCCTTCGCTCAGCGTACGACCGAATCTGCAATACGTGGTCAACCCTGGTGGCGTCACGCAAAACCGTAACGCATTCGTGCTTGGCCTGAAGACCAGCATTGCGTTCTGACGTAAGAATCTGTTCGATATCTAAGCGTGGTTCGCATAGCCGCTGAGAGATATGGAGCAGGCTCTTATAGCAGGGCTGCCGTTACGACAGCCCTGCCCGCCCACAACGTGCATCCTTGCACGCCCCTTTAAGCACTTACTGCGCGTTCAACTTGACCTCACCCACCACGAATGAGGTTTCGTTGCCGTTGGTCCCTTTCTGCGTACCCGTGAACTTCAAGGTGAAGGTCTTGCCGATCAGCGAGCTGACGTTCACCGAATGGGACGCGTATCCCGAATTGGCATTGAGGTTGGAATACGTGGCAAGCGTGGTGGTGGTACTGCCGCTGATCGCCTGCACCTTCAATGTATCGATGGCCGACGATGAGGTCTGCGAAGTATCGATGTGCAACTGATAGGTCAACGTCGCCGTCGTATGTCCGGACGGAATGGTCACGGACTGCGACAAGGTATCCGTATGCGCGACGCTATAGCCATCCAGCCACATGAACCAATTGCCGGTGTACGGACTCTCGCCCGTGCAGTAGTCGGCACTGCTGCTTTGGCTGCTGCAGAGTACGCCCGAGCTCGCCGTCCATGACGTGCCGTTGGTGAAGTCCGGATTGGCGATCACCTGCACGGAGCCACCACCGCCGCTGCTTACCGTTACCGACTGGCTGCTGCTGTTGCTGGCACCGGTGTTATCGGTCACCTTCAGCGTTACGGTGTAGGTACCAGCCGCGGTATAGGTATGGCTGGGGCTGGCCGTGGTCGACGTGCCGCCATCACCAAAGGTCCAGGAGTATGCGTTGATGGTGCCGCCGCTATCCGTGGACGTGTTGGTGAAAGTCGCCGTCAGACCGCTCACGCTGTCCGTGAAGCTGGCAACAGGGCTGCCGCCGCCCGACGATCCACCACCCGCCAGGCTGCTGAACTGGCTGACGTTCACGCTACCCCAGCCAGTGGTGTAGTCCCAACCGGTGCCGGCGGTTTCGCCACTGTTGTTGCCCGAGGTCACATCGTGGAACGCAGCGGCGTAGTTGCTCGATGACGACTGCGCAACCTTGTAAAGCACCGGTGCCGCAAAGCCCAGGCTGGTGCCGTTGGCTTGCAACACATGCGCCCACATACCTACCGCCAGCGGAGCGGCAAGGCTGGTGCCGCCGATTTGCTGGTTAGCCTGGCCGTCCACGTAGACCAGCGCGCCGCTGTTCGGATCGGCGTCGAAGGCAATGTCGGGCACGCCACGATACGTTTGGTTGGTGATGCCGGCCACGCCCTGCTGCCAGCTCGGAATCGGCTCGAACGTGCTAGGGCTGCCGCCGGTCGCGCCTTCGTTCGAGGCGAGCTCATTCCACACTGTTTCGTTCTGCCAGGTGGTATTCGGGCTTGTGAACAGCTCGGTACCGCCCACCGCGGTGACATAGGCCGAACTGGCCGGCCAGCTTGGTGTGACGCCGCCGTTGCCGCATTCATCCGCGCCGGAGTCGCCCGACGAAACGAAGAATGTCTGGCCCTGCGCGACCGCCTGCTTGAAGGTGGTGTCGTTCGAGGCGGCAGCACCGCTCGACTGCGCAGAGGTTTCACACTCGCCAAGCGAGACGTCGATGGCCTTGAGAAGATTGTCCGAAACGACCAGGTTGTAGTCGGTTTGCAGACTGGCATCGGTCAGATCAGTAGCGACGTAGAAGTAGTACTTCGACACACCGGTGAACGCGATGATGTCCTGGCTATCCAGATCCCATTCGCCATCGCCGCTGGTGCTGGTGCCACTGGTGCTGCCTTTGTACGTCACCGCGACGCTCGGATACGTTGCAGCCAGATCGCTTGTGATATTGCTCATGCTGCCCGAAGACACCGAACCGACTGCTACGGACGTTACGTTTGCCATACCGCTGGCGCCGTAGTCCGCTGGGAAATCGGAGGGTGCGTGTCCAACCGCCGAGCCCGACGCCAGCGGATGTACGTTATTGCCGTGCACGACGTTGGGATTGAGCCGCTTCGCAAACACATGTGCCATGTGCACGTTCTGCATGCCTAGCACCGATTTGACGATACCTTGCAGATTGCTGGGAATCTGTACGGGGCTGTTATTGGCAAAGGCATCCCGGCCTTCTTGTGTTTTCACATGCACGAAGGTGGTATTGAAGGCGGCCTGCGCGCTATCCGCGTGCCCGTCGGCCTCCACCAACGCACGATTGGGTGCGATCTTTACATTGGTAAAGCCGGCCTTGGTCAGGTAATCGGCCACTGCTTGCGCCTGCTCCGCCGTGGGTGCGTATTGCGCATTGAATTGCTCGGAGGTCAGTGGCTTGAAGCCGGGCTTTGCAATGTAGCTGTCGAGTTGCTGCTCGTTACGCAGTTTCAGCGTAACCACCGCGTGCATCGGATGCGAAAACTCCAAAGCCCCCACAACGCGATCGGTGCTACGCAAGCTGACGGCGGGATGGAGGTTGACCATGGCGGCAGTGCTCGCCGCTGCGATGTTGCCTGCGTCCGGTAGTGGCTTCGCCTGCACGTAAACAGCGTTGACCGCAACCAGACCCAATGCAACAAGCATGGCCTTGTGACGAAAACGGCTAAACATATCTCACTCCCCAGGATTGTTGAGCACGAGCGAACCTTCTGAGGTCGCGCGTACCTCATGACAGTGAATGTCGCGCTCATACGCGACGCCGTTGGAACAATGCTGCGCTTGCGATCCCCGAGCACCGGCGTGCTGCTGCTCCCCCTGCGCTCCCGTTGCGGGCAGTGCCGATTGCAGCGCTCAAGCGATGCATCCCCAAGAAAGCCCGCATCGCTACGGAATCATTCGCCGCTCATTCCATGCAGCGAATGTTTTCGAAAGTATCGAGCGAAAAATTCAGCGTCAAGCAGACGAGGTGGAACTGCATCGCAGAAAGCGTGCATACGCGAAATTCACCATACTCGATATGCTTTCTCTATCGTTTGAACTCGCCTGCTTCGCCTGAGGACATCTGCGTTTCATTGCGCGGCTATCAAAGAAACCTCTATCGGAGCCGACAAGCAGGCTCTGCATTGCACTCCTTCCGCCGGACTGTGCGTGCAAAATCTTCCCAGCACATCGATTCACGCCATAAACAGGACTAATCGTTGCACGCCCTTATGTCACCGCGCTGCAACTATTTGCGGAAATATGTGCACTGTTTCTTCACGTTTGCACGATCCAATTTGTTGTTTGTTCCATCACACGTGTGAAACACGCACTTACAAGCATGAATGCCCGCTAACGCATGAACATTCACGGATCGATACGCACACCGAGTGCGGCGAGTCTGCGCAAGCCATCCGGCGTCGGCAGCAAGGCGCGATTGCGTGGCGCACGTCGCAACCAACCCGCATCGAGCATGGCGCTGGTGATGGCAACACCCAGTGCGCCGCCCAAATGCAGGCGACGCTCCGTCCAATCCAGGCAGCCGCGTCCATGCAGATGCAGCAACTGTTGCGTCGATGCTGCTTGCCAACCGGCGTGCACCAAGGCGTCAGCAGCCTCGGGAAGCAGACACATGCCATCGCTGTTTGCACGCAACCATCCGCGATGCAGCCACGCTTCGCACAGCGCAACACCGAGTTGTCCAGCGAGATGGCGATAACAGGTGCGTGCACGGCACAGCATGGGGTCTCGTGGAGCGGTCTTGGGTGTCACGCGAGTGGCATGTGGCAAAGCCATGGCTTCCAACCATGCCGCCACATCGTCGTTGGCCAAGCGGAAATAGCGGTGACGCCCCTGTTCGTGCAGGCCAAGCAAGCCGCCATCGAGCAGCCGCTTCAGGTGCGCACTGGCCGTTGCGGCGCTCACCCCTGCAATTTCGGCCAGTTCACCAGCTGGGCGCATCGTGCCATCCATCAGCGCAAGCAGAATCGCAGCGCGCGCCGGCTCGGCCAGCATCGCGCCCAATTCAGCCAACTGGTAACGGTTGAGCGGGCTTGCATCGTTCATGGGCACAGTCTAGCTGCCATGTATCGTCAACGTTTCGTTGGCGCTCGAAGCGAGCGTGCTTGAGCTCGCTTCTTGGTCGACACGGCGGACGTGGCGTAGTCGATCAGCGCCGTGGCGAGATGGTCGTACAGCGCACGCATAAGCGCGCTACGACGCAAGTCCTCATGCATGGCCACCCATGTATCCATATGCAATTCAAAGCTGTCTGCCAATACGCGGAGCAATGCGGGATCGCGCTGCGCGATGCCGCACTGGCAAATGGCGAGTCCGTAACCTGCGCGCAGCGCGGCCAACGCGGCAAGATCGTTGTCCGTGCGCAATGCAAAGTGCTCACGTGTATAGGGCAAGCTTGCCGGCCGCATGCTGCGGATATAGGCCGTTTCACGGTCGAAACCGATCAGCGTGTGCTCAGCGAGATCCGCCAACGCTTTTGGACGTCCGTGCGTTGCCACATAGCTCTTGTGCGCATACATGCCCATCGCGATCTTGCCGATGTTTCTTGCAACCAGCGCATCCTGGGTAGGGCGGCCCATGCGGATGGCGATGTCAGCGTCGCGACGAAGCAGGTTTTCCATTTGATTGGAAAGGGAGAGTTCGATCACTACATCGGGATGCGCCTGACGGAATGCCGCAAGCATGGGCGGCAGAACCTCCACGCCCATCATGTCGCTGGCGGCAATGCGTACCACGCCGGAGATCGTGTCGTGGCGCGTGGCCGCTGCACGCTTCAGCGCGGCTGACGCCGATGCCATCGCTTGCGCATGCGGCAGCAAGGCATGCGCCAGGTCGGTAGGCGACAGGCCCTGCGGTGAGCGGGCGAATAGCGATACGCCCAGCGTTTCTTCCAGCTCGCGGATATGCCGCCCCAGGCTGGGCTGCGTCATGCCCAGCATGCGCGCCGCGCCAGACAGGCTTCCTTCGCGCATGACCGCAAGGAAGGACCGGTACAACTCCCAGCCGGGTTCTTGGGTAGCCATACATATTTGTATAGCAGATCTACATCATTAGGCAATTTTCTTTTGCCTGGAGCAGGGCCAGACTTTCTCCATCCCACGGAGGTCGAAGTCATGCATACATCTCGAACAGTATTAGTGATTGGCGCCAACGGCGGCATCGGCCGTGAAACCTGCCTGGCATTGAAAAGGCATGGCTGGCAGGTGCGTGCCCTGGTGCGAAACGTGCCAACCGAGCAACACGGCATCACCTGGATCCAGGGCGATGCGATGCAGCGTGCGGATGTGCTCGCAGCCGCCAGCGGCGTGGACGTGATCGTGCACGCGGTGAATCCGCCCGGCTATCGCGATTGGGACACGCTTGTGCTGCCAATGCTGGACAACACGATCGAAGCCGCCAAGACAGCCCACGCACGCATCGTGTTACCGGGCACGGTCTACAACTTTGGTCCCGATGCGTTTCCATTGGTACGTGAGGATTCACCGCAGCATCCTCAGACGCGCAAGGGTGAGATTCGCGCAGAAATGGAGCGTCGTCTGGCCGAGGCCACACATGTCGGCGTGCGCACGCTGATCCTACGTTGCGGTGACTTCATCGGGCCGCACGCGGGCAACAACTGGTTCGGGCAAGGTTTGGTGCAACCCGGCAAGCCAGTCACGACGCTTCGCTACCCTGCGGATTACGCGCATCATCATGCATGGGCTTATCTGCCCGATGTAGCGGAAACAATCGCCAAGCTACTTGGGCGTGAGCATGCGCTGGCCGATTTCGACGTCTACAACTTCGGTGGCTATTGGGTGGATGGCCATGCGATGGCAGATGCAGTTCGCCGCGCGACCAACAACCCGCGCATCGCGCTTGGCCGCTTCCCCTGGTGGCTGACTGCACTGGCCGCGCCGTTCATGGAAACGCTGCGCGAGCTGCGCAAGATGCGTTATCTATGGAAAGAAACGGTCCAGCTGGATGATGCCAAGTTGGTGGCGTTTCTCGGTGAGCAACCTTACACGCCGATTGATAAGGCGTTGCACGCGACGTTGGTCGGTCTTGGTTGTGTGAAGTGACTCCATCTTTGCCGCAATTCGTAGGTTGGGTTACCCCGGACTTGATCCGGGGGTAACCCAACGAACTATGTTCCTCTTGGCTTCGCGCGATGCGTCGGCGTAGCAGTCCAGGGATCGTCCGGCCACGGATGTTTGGGGTAACGCCCTTTCAGCTCCTTCTTCACTTCCGGATACGTACGCTCCCAGAATCCGTGCAGATCCTGCGTAACCTGGATCGGACGCCCCGCGGGCGACAACAGGTGCAGCGTGACCGGAACGCGTCCTCCAGCCACACGTGGCGTGTCGGCCAGGCCGAACAGTTCCTGCAGCTTCACGGCCAGCACTGGCGGCTCGCCTGGGCTGTATTCGAGGCGGCGCGTTTGTCCGCTAGGCACGGTCAAGCTGTCAGGCGCCTGGGCATCGAGGTGCTTACGCTGCTCGTAGTCGAACAAGGCGGCGAGTGCCTGGGAAAGCTCATCTTCCGACAGCGCATCGAGTTTGCGCTTGGTTTGTAGATACGGTGCCAGCCAGTTTTCCAGGGTTTCCAGCAAATGCGTGTCTGATACATCCGGCAGCCCAAGTTCTGGCATCCACGCGCGCAGCGATTGCATGCGCAAGCGAAGGCGGCGCGCAGATTCGCTCCAAGGCAGTGCGTCGAGACCGCGTTGGCGAACCGCAGCAAGCAAGGCAGGGACGGCATCTTCCGGCTGCACCGGAACGCTGCGGCGCTCCAACACGATGGCGGCGAAGCGTCTTTCCTCGAAGGCTTCCACTGCAGCGCGCTCTTCGTTCCAACGCACGTTGCGCACGCGCTGGAATTGTCCGGAATAGTCTTCTTCCAACACACGTGGATCGAGCGGCGCCGCGGCGAATATCAAGCTGTCGCGTGCTTCATGTCGAAGATCCAGCACGACCAGCCACGGCTCACCCAGCAGTGCAGTCTGTTCGTGCAAACGCGCGCCGCGGCCGTTGGCGAGGGTGTAGCGCAACGGATTGCTTTCATCCTGACGCGCGATGCGATCGGGAAAGGCATGCAACAACAGATCGCCGACAGCATGACTGTGCGGTACACCGCTAGCGGAGCTGCGCACACCCAGCCGCTGACGCCAGCCTTTGCTGGCTTGTTCAACAGCAGCCAGTGCACCTGCATCCGCGCCATAGCTGGAACCGGTCGCACTGCGCCGGTCCCGCCATGCATGCAGCGCCGTAACACGCGCGCGAAAATCATCGATACGCGCTTGCTCGCCGCGCAGCGGGGAACGAGCTTCCATCAGCGCGAGCAAATCCGCCACCAGCGCATGCAAGGTTTCCGGCGCGCGCAGTGCAGCAGCGCCAAGACGCGGCGTTGCGCCGAGTTCCAGCATGCGGCGGCCCAATGCAGTAATGCGACCTTGCGCATCGAGTGCACCAAGCCGCACCAGCAATTCGCGCGCTTGCGCCAGGGCGCCGGCAGGCGGTGGATCGAGCCAAGGCAACTCTGCGCTGCCCCATGCCGCCAACTCCAATGCAAGTCCCGACAATTCCGCCTGCATGATTTCCGCCGTGCGTGAAGCATCCAAGCGACGGCTTTGCGGCCATAGACGGTAAGCCGCACCTTCCGCGACACGTCCCGCACGTCCTGCGCGTTGATCAGCGGAGGCCTGCGAAATGTTCACCGCCTCTAACCGTGTGAAGCCGGAGTTCGGATCAAAGCGTGGCTCTCGCGCCAAACCCGTATCGATCACGGCACGGATACCTGGCAACGTCACGCTGGATTCGGCCACGTTGGTGGCCAGCACGATGCGACGCATGCCCTCTTCTGCTGGCGCCAACGCAAGCTGCTGCTCGGCCAGTGAGAGCTCGCCGTGCAGCGCGACGACCTCAAGATCATCGCGTTGCAGCGCCTGCATCATGCCTTGCACACGCGCAATTTCGCGGCGGCCTGGCAAGAACGCGAGCACATCGCCTGGATTTTCTTCCAGCGCCTGTCGTGCAACGCGCACCAGATGCTGCTCCGTGCTTTCCTGCGTACGCGCAGGTGGATATTCAATGCGTACCGGAAAGCTTCGCCCCGGACTGCTGATACGCGGCGCATCCAACCATTGCGCAATGCGTTCGCCATCGAGCGTGGCCGACATCACCACGATGCGCAGATCCGGTCGCAAGGTGTGCTGGATATCCAGTGCTAACGCAGCACCAAGGTCACCGGCCAGATGCCGCTCATGGAATTCGTCGAACAGGATCGCACCGATGCCGGTGAGTTCGGGGTCGTCCTGGATCAACCGTGTGAGAATGCCTTCGGTCACCACTTCGATGCGCGTGGCTGCACTCACGCGTGATTCGAAGCGGATCCGATAACCCACCGTTTGGCCAACCTGCTCGCCCAACTGCTGCGCCATGAACTGCGCCGCTGCGCGCGCGGCGATGCGGCGCGGTTCCAGCATCACGATTTTCTTGCCTTCGAGCCACGCTTCGTTGCACAACGCCAGCGGTACCTGCGTAGTTTTGCCGGCACCGGGCGGGGCTTCCAACACCAGGCGTGGCTGTGCGGCCAGTGAGGCGCGGATGTCAGGCAGTAATGGGGTGATCGGAAACAAAGGCGCATTCATGCGCACGATGATAGTGGCCGAGTCAACCCCAGCCCAACAGCAAAGGCGCGTAGGCTGGAGTACCAACCCCAGCAGTGCCATCGATGTGCATCTCGATGTTGGGGTTTGCACCCCAACCTATGTTACCGCCGCAACGGATACTCCAGCGGAGGAGCTTCCTTACCGCCGCGCAGCGGCGCCAGTGACTGGAACTTCTCCTGGTACTCGTCGGTAATCTGCTTGGCGTCTTCGCTGCTCGTAATGACGCGGGGAGTGATCAGCACAATCAGTTCTGTGCGGGTCTTGCTCTTATTAGTGCTACCGAAAAGCTTACCCAGGATGGGAATGCGGTTCAGGCCCGGCACACCGGTATTGCCACCGACGTCTTTTTGCGTGATCAATCCACCGAGCAAGACAGTCTGACCATTCTGCACGCCAAGCTGAGTGGCGATCTGGCGCTGTGAAATCGTGTAATTGCCCTGCGAATTCTGTCCGTTCGTGGCACTGACCTGCTGATCGATATTGAGATAAATCAGACCACCCGGATTTACGCGCGGCTGCACGTCGAGAATCACGCCTGTAGGGATGTATTGCACTTCACCCACGGTGGTGCCCGTTCCTGTGCCTAGCCCCGTGTAATAGGTCTGATTCACCGGCACCTGGTCACCCACCGCGATATGCGCCACCTGATTGTTGAGTACGACCAGCGACGGCGCAGAGAGATTCTTGGTGTTTTGATTGGTCTCAAGTGCGTTGACTGCGACCTGGAATTTCCCGTTCGAGCTCAGGAAGGAATAGAAGAAAGGCTGCCCGCTGTAACTATTGCCGCCATAGGTGTTCTGGTTACCGATACCGCCTCCCAAGCCAGCCATGCGATGCGCATAGGGGTTACCGGGGGTAATAGTGCCGTTGTTGTCCGTCGTTCCGGCCAAGCCTTGCAGATACCACTGCACGCCAAACTGGAAGTCACCCGTAAGATCCACTTCGAAGACTTTCGTTTCGATCTGCACTTGCAGCGGTGGTTTATCAAGCTGCCGAATTACGCCAAGAATCTCCTGCCACTGCGCGGGACGTGCACGCACAAGCAACTGGTTGTTGGCACTGACCGAGCCGATGCGGATGCTGCCGTCCTTGGAGCTGTAGCCCTGGTCCTGGTTTTGCGTGTTGGCCAAGCCACCATTCATGCCGACGCCGCCAACAGCGGTATTACCGCCAATGCCACCGGTGTTGGATGAGGACGACCCCAAGCCGCCATACGAGCTGCCACCCGTGCCGCCTATACCGCTGGAAAGGCCACCAGAAGTCCCGCCCGTACCACCAGTGGTGGAGCTGCCGAAGCCGCCCGCCGTGCTGCCGATGCCGCTGCTATTGCCGCTGGCGTTGTTGCCTACGCCGAGCGTGGTCGCACCACCCGCGCCGGGCGCAACACTGCCGCCGCGATCGGAAGAGCCGCCGCCACCGTCGGTATAGATCTGCGAAAGGTAATGCGCCAAGTCCGCCGCGCCGACGTTGCGCACGTCATACACATAGAGCTGCGGTTCGTTACCGCCACCGAGATCAATCTTGGCGATCCAGTTGCCGATCTCGTTGAGGTAGCTCGGCTGCGTGCTGATCACCACCAGCGCGTTGGTGCGCTTGATCGGAATGAAACGGAACATGCCAGCCAGTGGCGTATCACCTTTCGCTCCGAACATGCCGTCAAGCTGCGGCATCAAGTCTTCGACCGTTGCATGCTGCAAATTGAACACGCCTACCGACGTGCCACGCAGCCAGTCCACGTCGAAGGTACGGATCGTGCGGTTGTAGTTGTCGATTTCATCCGGTGTGCCGGACACCACGATCACGTTGCGCGCGTTGTCGACCAGCAGGATCGAATCGGGGCGCGCGAACGGCTTGAGCAATTTCTGCATCTGGTCCGCCGCAACGTAGTGCAGCGGGAACAAGCGCGCCTGCAAGCCACCGGCCGGCGCCGCCGCGCCAAGGCTCGGCGCAACATTGCCTGCCACGGCATCCTTTTCCGGCATCACGACATAACGGCCGTCGGTTTTCACCAGCGCGTTGTGCGTCCACGACAGCAGCGTTTCCAGGATCGGCATGGCCTGGCTGCTGTCCACTGGCTCGGAGGTGGAGAAGGAAATGTTGCCCTGCACACCCGGCACGATGGTGTAGTTCTCGTGCAGCAGGTCGCCGAGGATCGCCTTCACCACCGCTTGTACTGGCTGGTTTTCAAAGTTGAAGGTGACCGCGCCAGCGCCCGAGGCGGGACGATGTGGCGCAGCCGGCCCAGTCGGCCGCACGAACTGGCCGCTGCCCTGCGTGATGCTGGCTACGGGAGGCGCTGCCTGCGTGTTGCTGAGATTGGTGTTCAGCGGTTGCGGCTGCGGCGCGGGTTTTTCCGTGCCGGCTACCGCCTCGCGTTCCAGATCATGGTTTTCGGGGACCAGCGGCTTGTTGGCCGCACAGCCGCTCAGGAAGACCGCCAACGCGATCGCGCCGATGCGCAGGCCGATGCGTGGGTAGGATTGCATGCGCGTGTGTGACATGTATCAGTGATCTCCCTGATTCCCTGTTTGGTGCTGGGAACGCTGCTTAAGAATGGCAGCTCTTAGTTTTTGCAAGCGCTCCGCCTGCGCATCATTGGGTTGAGCCGGCGGCGGTGGTGGTACCGGCTGCATAAGCATGCCGCCATTGGGTGGCTGAGGCGTTCCTGGCCCCGGCCCTGGCGGCGGGTTCATCGGTACTGCGCCTTCCGGCGCGTTCGCCGACTGCTTCTGGTCTATAGGAGCCCCGGCAGGCAGCTTCAGTTCCGTGCGGCCGCTGGGTGAAGCAAAAATCGCCGAACGCGGTAATACCTGGATCAGCTTCCAGTTGCTATCGGGCAAGGTCGACCCTTCACGTACGCTGACCTGTTTGTCTTCGTCGCCGCCCTTGCTGTTCACGGGGCCGAGCAAGGCCATATGCAAGCCCGGCGTGAGGATGATGCCGGTGAGCTGCAGGTCGCCCAGACTCACGCCTTCGCTGCCGCCGCTTTGCGTGACGATCGGCTTGCGGTCAGCACTGAACAGCGGGTGTTCCCACGTTTGCGCAAAGCTTTGCAGCGGTGGCGGCGTGGGTAGCGTTACGGCATGCGCGGCCGGCAAAGGCGGCACTGGGCGTGGCGGATCCCAGCTCACGCCGCGTCCTGCACCGAACAACAGCGAGAGCAGCGCCACGCCGAACACGGCTGCGGCGGCGCCAGCCATAGGGGTTAGACGGCGCTGGGCGGCAGCGTTCATTCGTCGTCCCCTCCCGGCGTCTGCGTGGTCGCTCCTGCCGCGTTCGCGGAAGCTCCAGCGGGCGCACCCGAGGCATGCACATAGCCGGCCAGCGTGAACTGCACTTCCAGCGGCGCGACGTTCTTCTGCGTGTTGACCAGCGGATTGCGGTACACGCTGAAATCCTGCACGAACAGATACGGCTTGCCTTTTTCGAGCGTGTACAACAGTCCCATCAGCGGCTGCATGTCGCAATGCAGGCTGATGCTGACCACCACTTTCTGATACGGATCGTTCGACGAGCTGCCCGGATTGTTCACCGGCATCTTCTGACTGACTTCGCAGCTGCCTTCCTGCGAGTGCGCGGCGGCATCATCCACCACGCGCTGCATCAGCGATGCAGATGCCGCATTGGGATCGGCTTCGGTGAGGAAGGTGCTGCTATCGGTTTGCGCATGACCGAGTTCGGCAATGCGCTTGAGTAGTTGCGGTTTCTCGGCAATGGCGGCGGCGTAACGGCTTTGCGTATCGCGCAGATCGTCCATCTGGCTGTCGATGTCGCGCAGCGGCGCCACAAACCACCAGTGCAGCAGCAGGAAATACGCCAGCACCAGCACGAGCAGCAGCAAACCGATCGCGGCCATGCGGCTTTCTGCCGGTTTCATGGTCCTCATCTTCATTTGGCCGCTCCTGCAGTGCTGCTCGCGGCAGGCTTGCTGGCCGTGGGCGTGCGCAACTGCGCATCCATGTAGAAGCGTTCCTTGTTGGTGGCCGGATCGCGCTGGATCACACCTTGGAAATTGGCACCGGTAAGCAGCTTGCTGCCCTGCAGGACATCGATCAGCGAAGCAGCTTTCGCGCTCTGGCCTTGTATGCCTACGCGACCACCGCTGCTTTCGACGGTGAAGCGCTCCAGCCAGGTGTCATCCGGGATGCGTGCGGTAAGGTCCTGCAGCACATCGACGATGGCAACGGAATCGGTTTTGCGCTTGGCCAGGAAGCCAGCCGCGCCGGTGCTATCGTCCAGTTGCTTGCGCAATTGCGCGATCTTCTGCGCATCGGCACGCATGTCATCGACCTGCGTCTGCATGGCAGCCAGCGCTTCCTGGCGATTGTGCAGGTATTGCCCGAGGCACAGCACCAGCAACAGTACGGCAGCAACAGCGAGCGCGAGATTGAGCCGGCGCCGCGGATCGCGATGCGCGCGCGCCATATCCGGCGGCAACAGGTTCACGCCGAGCCTTGCATCGCCGTCGCACAGATCCACGGCGTCGATGGCGATACCGGCATTGCGCAGATGTTCGAGCTTGGCATCCACCGCGGCGCGCGGGGCCACCACCAGTTCGGCGGCTATGCGACCGGCTGGCGCAGGTCCCGGCAATTCGCGCAGGTCGTAGTACACCTGGTCAGTGCGGAACGGTGTCTGCCGATCCATCTCGAAGGTGCCGATCTGGCGCAGATTGTCGCGTGCCGCTTCCGGCAGCAGCAGGCGGCGGCGCAGCACAGCCTCGTGTGGCAGGCACAACGCGAGCCGCAAGTCCTGGCGATCCACGTCCGCCACGGCCGCATTCAACAGGGCTTGCTGCTCGGGCGCATCGAGCGCATCGCTCCAGGGAGTCGAGGTTTGCGGCTGTCCACTGCGCCGCACCGACCATTGGCTGTCCTGATGATGCAGCAGGCACCACACATTGCCGCCGCCGAAGAAAGCCTGCCAGCGCGCAGGCAGCAGCGTACGCAGCTCGCCCCACCACCAGGTGAAGAAAGCTGGCAAGGGCGAACCACGCCATGCGCGGCGTGCGCGCTCAAGCTGCGGTCGCAGTGTCTGCGTAGCGGAATTCACTCCCCATCTCCCTCTTGCCAGCGCAACACCGCAAAAGCCTGCGCGCCGGGCCGATATCCTTGCAAGCGTACCGTGGCGCGCAAGATTGCGCGCGTGCCGTCGGCAAGCACGGCTTCCGAACGGATACTATGCGTGATGCCGTTATTGGCGACCAGCCCCGAAGCAGCCGTGGCACCTGCCGCCGCCGGACGCGCGGCGATGATGGCAGCGGCGCGTTGCAGATCCATGCCAGGCACCGAGGCTAACGCAAGCAAAGGTGCGGTATTCGGGTCCGGACTGGCACGGCCCGACCAGATCGTGACGTAGGGCGCAACTTTCGCGTACAAGTCCGGCGTCATGCCGAGCACCATCTGCAACTCCTCCACGCTGGCGAACGGACCGTTACGCGGACCGTAATCACGACCCGCCGCCGAATACGCAGCATTGCGTTGCGACACCTGTTGTTGCGAGACCGGAAAACTGCGCCAGTCGACGATTGCCTGCGTGATCTGACTTGCGCGGACGGGATCGACGCCAGCGTTGCGGAACAGATTGGTCAGCACGTCGGGCGTGGCCGCGTTGAGATCCACCTTGCCGCTTTCCGCTGTCGCGGATACACCGACCTTGGCCTGATCGAACTGCATGGGGTACATGCGCCCGTCGGCGACCCAGCGATCATTGATGCTGGGCGCCTGCAGCGCATAGATCGCGCGCATCACACCGGCTTCTGCTGCGTAATGCGCACGCGCCTGCTGGAACTGGTAATTCGCTTGCAGACCTTCGGTGTGCGCCAGGATTGCGTAGCCGCCAAGCAGAATGGCAAGCAAGGTGCACGCCCACATCACCAGCAGCAAGGCGACACCGCGTTGCTTGCGCCGGAGCGAGCGCATCATGGCCCCACTCCCGGTCCACGCAAGCCGCGCAGCAGATTGCCTGGCCCTTGCAATGCCGCGGCATTCACGCGCAACGGTACGCTCAGCATCGGCCATGCACGGTCTTTGCTGAGCGCCAGTTTGATGACGACGAGGTTCGGCATCGTTGCAGCCGTGTTCCAGCCGTCCTGCCAATCCGTCGGCTGGCCTTGCTGATTCACACCGCGATAGCTGAAGCTGCCGTCGATCACGCCATCGAGCAGCACCTGCGGATCGCCCAGCGGTTTCGGCTTGTCGCCGTTCGGCGGCAGCACGGCCAGGCTTGCGACCAACTGCTTGCCGTGCTCGCCTTTGACCAGTTTCACTTCGATCAGCTGCGGCCCCATGCGTCCGAGATAGCCTGGCAAAGGTGCGACGAAACGCATCGAATCGGCTGCGCCGACGAAGAAGATGCCATTGCCATTCGAATCCATGCCCATGGATTGCGCCATGGCCTGCGCCAGCTCCCGGCGCAGGAACTGCTGTGCGGAACGCACTTCATCAAGTTGCTCGATTTTTACCGAGCCCGCTTGCACAGTGTGCGTGGCAGAGCGCACGCCGGAGTACACGCCGAGTAACAGCAAGGCGAGCAACACGATGGCACCGAGCACTTCGAGCAGCGTGAAGCCGGAAACATGCTTCGGATTAGTGCTTGGCACCCCTCTCCCGAAGGGAGAGGGGTGTAGCTTTTTCGCGCCCGGGCCAGCGATGTCATTCATGACCCAGTACCACCACTAACCCGCAACGTACTGAACCGCGCGGTGTGCTCGAACGGCGCCGAGCCCCAGATCACATCCAGATCCAGCTTGTACATGCGAAACGCATACGGTGTGCCGGGCGGTGCGGTATCTGGCACGGCCCACGGTGTGACCTGCATGCGCCAGCTAAAACGGTTGTCGAAATTGCCTTGGGTCATGCCGGGCTGCAGTGGCTCCAATACGAAACTGGAATCGAGTTTCGAGCGCGCCCACAACGCTGCCTGCGTATAGTCGGAAGCTTTTTGCGAAAGCCGAATCGAACCACCCGCCACTTGCATCAACGCGCCGAACGCGAGCGCCAGCAGCATGATTGCAGCGATCACTTCCAGCAGGCTGAAGCCGCGTGCGTGGCTAGGAGTCTGCTGGGCTTTGGTGGTCGAGGCGAAAATCTGACTACGTGAGGACAGATGTTCGGCGCTTCGCCGGCCCATAGTGGTTCTATGGGCCGGCGAGGCGACGGACATATGGACCACGTAGGCGGCACGCGGGGAGAGTCCATGGACGGACTCAGCTTTGAGGAGCGAGGATTTGCAGCCCGGCCATCCAAAGTCCAGCAGACTCCTCCTCGACGTGTTCACGAGTGCTTGGCCGTATCGAAGATGGTGATCGCACCAGTCAGCCACGACACGTTGACATGCCATTCACGCTGACCGCTGCGCAGCGTGATGCGTCCGCCGGTGGAACTGCCGTCGGGAAAGAAGCGGATGCGTGCGATCTCGCCGCCGGATTGATCACTGGCGGCACTGGTGACAGACAATTCCAGACCTTTCGGCAATTTCACGTCACGCTTGTCCGCACCGCGATATAGCTCACTACGCGTATCCAATTCGAACAGGCTCTGCTGGCCTTTCACGATTGCCTGCGTGCGCGTGGTACGCAAAGAGGCCGCAAGTTCGTTGGCTGCAGCGTTGATGCGCGCACTGGCCAAACCATGTGCTACCGAGATCGATACCGCCGCAGCAGCGATGCCGATCAGGATGATGACGGAGAGCATTTCGAGCAAGGTGAAGCCTTGCATTCGCCTTGCTCC
>NZ_BSOB01000025.1:152659-158067 GCF_030160295.1 Dyella acidisoli | reverse complement strand
AAACATCGTGCGCGCAGCGCTTCTGTCACTGCCAATTACCCACATCTGCGTCATACCCATCGCCCCCCGGCTTGCCATCCCGACCATAAAACACCAGGTCGTAATTGCCGTGTTCGCCCGGATACTTGTAGCCAAAGTCATGGCCCCACGGGTCCTTGAGCTGCGAGGGCTTTACATAAGGCCCCTGCCAATTGGTGGCATTGGCGGGTTTGCTGACCAGATCACCCAATTGTGCGGGCGGCGAACCGTTGTCCAACGCATAAGAATCGATCGCTTGGCTCAGGGTAGTGAGCTGGGCCTTGCCGGCTCCGTACTTGCCCTTGTCCACGCTGCTGCCGACCTGACGCACCACGATGGCGCCGACGATACCGATCAGCACGATCACTGCCAGCATTTCCAGCAAGGTGAAACCGGCGCTGCGATGAGGGTGACGCAATGACCGGGTCCGTGAGTATCTGTACTGCATAGGTTGGTTTCTCCGTTTCGAAGCGTGCAATAGAGAGCTATGAAATTTGGACAACGCCGATCACTGGATGTTGCTGGTGAGACTGAGCAGCGGTAGCAGAATCGCGGCCATGATGATGGCCACAAAGAACGTCATCACAATGGTGAGCGTAGGCACCAGGGCAGCCAGCAACCGGTCGATAGCGCGCCGGCTTTCGATTTCGAACGTGTCGGCGACCTTGAGCAGCATGGTGTCGAGCTGCCCCGCCTCTTCGCCCACCTGCACCATCTGGATGGCCAGGCGCGGGAAGCGCTGCGATTGCCCCAGCGCAAGGCTCAGGCCATTGCCGCCTTTCACCATCTCGGTGGCCTGCACCAGCGATTCGTCGAGTGCGCGGTTGGATGTCACCATGCGGGCAATACTTAAGGCCGACAACAACGGCACACCGTTTTTCACCAGCGTGCCCAGCGTGCGCGCCAGACGCGCGGTTTCCACTTTCAGCACCAACGGACCGACCATGCGCATTTTCAGCAGACGCTCGTGCCAGGCCAAGCGCAACGCCGGATCGCGCATGCGCGCGCGCCACACCAACACGCCGCCGATGATGATCGCCAGGATCAACCACCACCAGTCTTGCAAGGTTGTGCCGAGGGCGAGCACCGCACGGGTGATGAAGGGAATCGGCACCTGCATGTCCTGGAAGATCGGCACGAACTGCGGCACCACATAAGTCAGCAGCAACAACAACGAACCGAACACACCGACCATCAGGAACGCCGGATAGATCAGCGCGTTGATGATGCTGCCGCGCAACTCCTGCGAGCGTTCGAGATAGTCGGCAAGGCGACGCAGGGTGTCTTCCAGTGAACCGCCGACTTCGCCCGCGCGCACAAGCGCGATGTAGAGCTTGGGAAACACACCGTGCTCTTCATCCATCGCCTGCGACAGCGGTGTACCGCCGCGCACACGATCCCGCACACGCTCAATCAACTTCTTCGCATGCTCGCCCTCGGGCAAATCCATCAGGATGCCGAGTGCGCGATCCAGCGGCTGTCCCGCACCCAGCAGTGTGGCCAGCTGATGCGTGAATTGCGCGAGCTGGTCGCCGCTGAAAGGACCACGCTTCAGAAATCCCGCAAAGCCGCTGCTGCCAC
This sequence comes from Dyella acidisoli, assembly GCF_030160295.1. Taxonomy (GTDB): domain Bacteria; phylum Pseudomonadota; class Gammaproteobacteria; order Xanthomonadales; family Rhodanobacteraceae; genus Dyella_B; species Dyella_B acidisoli. Next base: position 156,468 of record NZ_BSOB01000025.1, on the reverse strand, counting down.
CGCCTGCATCGGCAGGTTTGGCTTCGAGCGGCGTGTGGCCCTGATCCTGCAGGCGCACGATCACTTCGTCGAGGCTTGCGGCCTCCATCTGTCCCTGCACGATTTCGCCGGAGGCGCTGACGGCGCGATAGCGGAATTGGCTCATATAAGAACCCGCTCTTGGCGTTCGCTTCCTCTCCCCCGTTTACCAAATTTGTTCACGAGGGAGAGGATTGAGGTGAGGGGCCAATCTTGCGTTGGTGCCGCATCGAAGCGCGCTTCAATGTTGACTCCATGCAAGAACCTCCCCTCACCCCAGCCCTCTCCCCGGAGGGGAGAGGGCGTGAAAGCGGCGACATCAACCCTCCTGCGTAACACGCAACACCTCCTCAATGGTGGTGATGCCTGCCACGGCTTTTGCGATGCCGTCCTCATACATGGTGCGCATGCCTTCGGCGCGCGCCTGGCGTTCGATCTCGCTCGCGTCGGCATGCTGCATCACCAGGCGGCGCAGGGAGTCGCTCATTACCAGGAATTCCATGATGGCGCGCCGGCCGCGATAACCGGTGGGATTGGACGCGCTGCTGCCGGCCTTCCACAAGCGAATGGGTCGCTCGTCGGTGTACTTCTCCAGCTCAAATTCCTTGATCACTTCCGGCGGTGCTTCGTAAGGAGTCGCGGTTTCCGGATCGAGCCGGCGTACCAGGCGCTGCGCAAGAATGCCGTTGACGGTGGAGCCGAGCAGGTAATCTTCCACGCCCATGTCGAGCATGCGCGTCACGCCGCCGGACGCACTGTTGGTGTGCAGCGTAGACAACACCAAGTGACCAGTGAGCGCGGACTGGATCGCGATGCGACAGGTTTCCAGATCGCGCATTTCGCCGATCATGATCACGTCTGGATCCTGGCGCATGATCGAGCGCAGCGCATGGGCGAAATCCAGACCGATCTGCGGCTTCACCTGGATCTGGTTGATACCTTCGAGCTGGTATTCCACCGGATCTTCCACGGTGATGATCTTCACGCCTGGCGTATTGATCCTCGACAGCGCGGTGTAAAGCGTGGTGGTTTTGCCGGAACCCGTGGGACCGGTGACCAGCAGGATGCCGTGCGGGCGCTCCAGCACGTCGACGAAACGTTTCTGGAAGTTGTCGGTGAAACCAAGCGAAGCGAAATCGAACACGACCGTTTCGCGGTCGAGAATACGCATCACCACCGATTCGCCGAAGCTGGTCGGCACGGTGGAAACGCGCAGGTCCAACTCTTTGCCTTGCACGCGCAACTGGATGCGCCCGTCTTGCGGCAGGCGTCGCTCGGCAATGTTGAGCTTGGCCATGATCTTCACGCGGCTGATCACCGCCGCAGTGGAGCTGGAAGGCGGTGCTTCCACTTCATGCAGCACGCCGTCGATGCGGTAGCGCACTTTCAGGCGATTCTCGAACGGCTCGATGTGCACGTCCGATGCGCGCTGTTCCACCGCGCGCTGCAGGATCAAATTCACCAGGCGGATCACCGGCGCTTCGGAAGCCAGGTCGCGCAGGTGTTCCACGTCTTCCTCTTCCGCACTGCTGCCGTCGAGGTTTTCCACGATGGTGCCCATCGCGGATCGGCCCTGGCCGTAATAACGTTCGATCAGGTCGTCGATTTCCGAGCGCAAGCCGATGCACAGCGATACCGGCTTGCCCGAAGCGAGCTGCACGGCGTGCAAGGGATAGGGATCGGCCGGATCGGCCACGACCAGCGCAATGCCATCCTCTCCCACGCGCACCGGCACGACGTGCTGTTGCTTGAGGAAGCGCATGGAAACATCGAGATCGGCCGGCGGCATGTCCGGCACGTCGCGGACCGCCAACAGTGGCGCATGCAGGCGTTCTGCCCAGGCTTCGGCGAGGTCACGCTCGGAGACCAGCCCCAGACGCGCCAGTAGCGCGGTGAGGGTGCCTTCGGGCGCCTCCTCGTGCAGCCGCTTCGCACGTGCCAAATCGTTGTCTTTCAGGCGTCCACGCGCCACCAGCAGCGCGCAGACCGCCGCTTCGTGGTCTTCCGTGTTTTGCATCGTCCCTATGGACGCCGGCTTCAAGGCTGCCGACATGGTTCCACCCCGTTGGTCATACTGCTTTTATGAGTCCCGCCCGCCCGGCGTCCCAATGCGTCGAAAAGGCGAATTCCATTGGTAACACATCCACGAAGCGGCTGGCGAGCCTTGCACGGCAGCCGTTGTCGCGTAGTGATCACCTGTTCACGTGCAAAACCCTGAAAAGCGTAACGCGCATGCAGCATGGATCGAGCTAGATACGAATGAGACAATGAGAGACTGCTTACGTTCTCCGCGTCATCCGCATTGTGTCTGAGCGGTCACCACGCGCTACCGCATGGCGACCGCTCAGGCGCAAGGCGGGCTGCGCGAAGGGCGTAAGCAGACTCCAACTTTTTGAAAGGGTTCTCTCTGCATGCAGCTCGTCGATATCGGGGCCAATCTCACCCACGAATCGTTTCGCCACGACTTTGATGCGGTGCTGCAACGCGCAGCGGCGCATGGGGTGATTCAAATGGTCGTCACGGGCGCGTCACATAGTGGTAGTGATCACGCGCTGGATCTGGCCCGCGCCCACCCGGGCAAACTGTTCGCTACGGCGGGGGTGCATCCACACCATGCGGTCGATTACAACGATTTAACCGACACCCATTTGCGCGAACTGGCGCGTCAGCCGGAAGTACGCGCCGTCGGCGAAACGGGATTGGACTACAACCGCAACTATTCCCCGCGTGATGTGCAACTGGAAGTGTTCGAGCGTCAGTTGCGCATTGCAGTAGACGCAGGTAAGCCGCTGTTCCTGCATCAGCGCGATGCACATCATGACTTTGTCGCCTTGCTCAAGCGCTATCGCGACAAGGTGCCAGCCGTAGTCGTGCATTGCTTTACCGACACGCGCGAAGCCTTGCACGACTACCTCGCCCTGGATTGCTACATCGGCATCACCGGCTGGATCTGCGACGAACGGCGCGGCACGCATCTGCGCGAATTCGTGCGCGAGATTCCGGCAAACAGGCTACTCATCGAAACGGATGCGCCGTATCTGTTGCCGCGCACGGTGCGGCCACAGCCGAGTCATCGACGCAACGAGCCGATGTATCTGAAGCATATCTGCGAGGAGATTGCGCGGGATCGCGGTGAGTCTGCTGATGTAACGGCGGCAAACAGTACAGCTGCCGCGCGTACGTTTTTCGGCTTGCCGGAAATTTGAAACCTTCGGGTAGGTTGGGATGAAAATCCCAACATCGTCATGTCTATGTAGATGGCAATGTTGGGGTTTTCACCCCTACCTACGAATTACCGTGAGAGCACGCGCGTATCGCCTGGTGCCAATCCATCCAGTGTGTAGTCGCCAATCCGCACGCGTATCAATCGCAAGGTAGGAAACCCCACTGCTGCTGTCATTCTGCGTACCTGGCGATTACGCCCTTCGTGCAATGTGATCGACAACCAACTTGTAGGAATGCTCTTGCGGAAGCGCACTGGCGGATCACGCGGCCATAGCCACGACGGTTCCTGTGCGTGCACGGCGATAGTCGGCAAGGTGGGGCCATCGTTCAATACGACACCACGGCGCAACGTCTGCATAGCTTCGTCGCTAAGCGCACCGTCCACCTGCACCAGATAGGTTTTTGGCTGCTTATGTTTCGGATCAGTGAGTCGATGCGCGAGCGCACCATCATCAGTCAGCAGCAGCAAGCCTTCGCTATCGTGATCTAGGCGACCTGCGGGGTAAACATCTTTCTGCCGCACGTACTCGGCCAGCGTGGGGCGGCCGTCGTTAGTGGTGAACTGG
>NZ_BSOB01000025.1:100654-152447 GCF_030160295.1 Dyella acidisoli | reverse complement strand
TGCGTTGGGTTACGCTGCGCTAACCCAACCTACAAACAGCCTCAATGGCGAACGGTACCGGTCGGCGCAGTCGTCGACGCCGGCGCCTTGTTGGCACCGGTCTTTACGAATCGCAGCGTCATGCGATCCGATTCGCCGATGGCCAGATACTTGTCCTTATCCTTATCGCCCAGGGTCAGCGTAGGCGGCAGCGTCCACACGCCCTTGGGATAATTCTTGGTGTCCTTGGGATTGGCGTTGATCTCGCTCTGCCCGTCCAGCTTGAAGCCAGCATCGGTCGCGAGCTTGATCACATAATCGGTAGGTAGATAACCGCTGTCCTTGATGGCTTCGAGGTTGGCACCCTGCGCTGCGCGATGATCCACCACACCCAACGTGCCGCCGGTCTTCAGCACGGCATAGAACGCTTTGAACATCGCTTCCGCGTTGCCAGCCATCGTCCAGTTATGCACGTTGCGGAACGTCAGCACCATGTCAGCCGAGCCAGGAGCGCCCAATACCGGCGCCTTAGGATTGAATACGACGACGTTGGCCTTGCCGTACTCGGTCGGATCGGCCTTGAACTTGGTGCGTAACGCGTCGGCATCCTGCTGGTCTTCACCGCCTTTTCCACCGGACACCGCGGCAATGTAATGGCCGTTGTCGCGCAGCAGCGGCGCCAGAATTTCCGTATACCAGCCACCGCCTGGGGTGATTTCGATCACCGTCTTGTCGGGCTGCAAGCCAAAGAACTGCAGCGTAGCCTTGGGATGGCGGTAAACGTCGCGCGCCTTGTTGTGATCCGAACGCCAGGAACCGGCCAGCACAGCATCGAGTTGGCCTGCGGTGAAGTCGCTGGCGCTGGTTGGTGGCACCAGATCGCCTGCGGGCTGATCCTGCGCCGCCTGCTGCGCATACGCCATGCCGGTGGCGAGCAACAAGGCAACGGATAATCCGAAGGCGAAGGTGGGTCTCATGACGACTCCTTGGTGGGTTGCACGACAGCTTGCCGCAAGCGCTGTACAGCGAGCTTGGACATTTTACGATTAGTTTACGAATGGCGCACTGTCTGCAAGTGCACGCTTGGCGGCAAGGCATAGCCATTCGGGCAGCCCTGCTACCCGGCATGGTTTGGCTACGGGTTGCAGCCGCCCCTCCATACAGGATCGGCGCGGCTACCGTACGTCAGAAGGGGCGTGGGCAGACCGATTGCAATCCGTCGATATGCTCGTGCAGATCCGGCGCAATGCCCTGCCACATCGGATCGAGAATGAAGTCGATGCCCTCATAGCGAGCCAGCTTGGCCGCGGGAATGAAATCCGCATCACCGGCCACCAGGACGATCTGATCCACCTGCTTCTTGTAAGACAGCGCGGCGATGTCGATGCCGATCTTCATGTCGACCTGCGTCTGGCGCATGTCCGGCTCGAAGTGCTCGTCGCTCAGTTCGTCCCAATACAGTGATTCGTCGCGCAACTGCTGATAAGCCTGATACTTGAGTTTCCACTCACCGCGATCGGTGAGCCGCCCCAACCGCAGTGCCATCTTGCGCTGGCGGCGCAATTGATCATGCAGATCGCGACGGAAGCTCGCCGCGCCGGTACGTGAGTAGTCGATGCTCTCGCCACTGATCGGCTTGGTCAATACCTTTTCCAACGGCGGACAATCGTAGAAGAAGATGCGGTAAAGCGCTTCACGCGGACGATCCAGTGCTTTGAGGTGTTCCAACGCCATGCCGAACAGCGTTTTGGCGACGGTACGCGCGTCATTGGCGTCGCGGTCGCCCCACACTTTGCGATAGCGGGCAAGAAAGAAAGCGCCGTCGACAAGGATGGCGGTACTTGGCATAGGGAATCCTTATGAGTGCCACGAAGATGAGATGGAACGCCGAAACGATAATGTTCGGCGATCAATAGTTTACGGTAAGTGTAAGAGAGCCGTAACCCTTGGAGAGCGCGTGAGCAGGCAGGCATGCGGGCATTTATTTTGCTGGCTATACTCGCCGCACCTTGCAAGGAGGTGCCGTATGAAACGATGGATTGCAGTAGCGTTCTGTACGTTGATGGCCGGCGTAGCGTTGGCAGGCGCCAGCGATGTACGCAAGACCGCTGAAGCCACCATGTTGGTGACGGGATGGATCGAAGTGGCTCCTGATGGCGGCGTCTATAACTACACCCTCGACCGGCCCGAAAGGATTCCTCCTTCCGTTACCGATCTCATCAAGAACAGTGTGCCTGGCTGGAAATTCAATTTCGCCCAGCGCGCAGATGCCATTCAAAGGGCAAAGATGAGTTTGCGCATCGTCGCGAAACCGATCGATGACCAACACGATGCGCTGCGCATCAACAGCGCCAGCTTCGGTGATGCAAATGCCGACGCAACCGAGCACGTTACGTACAAGGACCGGCAACCACCCCGATATCCGCAAGAGGCCGTTCAAGCACGTGTGGATGGCACGGTCTTTCTGTTCATGCGCGTCAACCGGCAAGGCCAGGTTCAAGACGTTGCGGTGGAACAAGTGAACCTGGGTGCATACGGGCGCGAAGCACAAATGCACCATTTCCGCGAAGTGCTTGGCAATGCGGCATTGGAAGCCGCCAAGAAGTGGACATACAACCTGCCCACCACCGGCAAGCATGTGTTGGACTCTTACTGGGATGTACGCGTACCGGTGAATTTCAATTTGCGGGTGGCAGGCACGCCGCGGGAAGACACTTACGGCAAATGGGAACCCTACATTCCTGGCCCGCGTGAAGTCATACCGTGGCAGCAAAACAAGCTACAACAGTCCTCACCCGACGCCATTCCTGCTGGCAGCATCTCGTCAGCCGATCAGCCGCTGCAGTTGATGACCGCACTCGGCGGAGCCTGACTGCTCGCTACGCCGCAGCCTCGTCCCGTTGAGGCTGCGGCATCTCCCGGCAATACGCCTCAGCTTCTTCGTGCAACCACGCACGAAACGTAGCCATGCCGCGATGATCTTCCGAACGCGGCGGATAGACGAGGTGATACGCCTCGGGCACCGGCAAATAACGATCGCCAAGCACTACCAGTCGTCCCGCATCAATCCATGATTTGGATGTGACCATGCGGCCAAGCGCCACGCCCAAGCCTTCCAACGCCGCCTGGCGTAACGCGTCGATCGTATCCACGTGTGCCACGTAGCGTTGCGGTGGTTCGCCGCCGTAGTGCGCAAACCAATCGTTCCAGCGGTTGTTGCGGTTTGGATCGCCGATCAGCGGCCACTGCGAGAGATCGCATGGATCGGCACCCGCCATGCGCTCCACCAACGCGGGTGTCGCCACCGGCGCGATCCATTCGCCGAAAAGATATTCGCAACGCAACCCTTCCCATTCACCCTTGCCATAACGCACGGCAGCATCCACCGCTTCGCGTTCGAAGTTCACCAGCAAGTTGGTGGATTGCAGGTTGAGTTCCAGCTCCGGATGCTTGGCAAGCAATCGCGGCAGTCGTGGCATCAGCCAACTGGAAATGATGCCCGGGCTTGCACTGACGGTAAGCGCGTCGTGGCGTCGCTGACGGTAGCGCGATAGCGCATGCTCGATGCCGTCGAAATGCTCACCGACCGCTTCGAGCAGGTCGCAACCTTCCGTCGTCAACGTCACGCCACGCGGGCCGCGTTCGAACAGGCGTCGTTCCAGGCGCTCTTCCAGTTGCCGCATCTGATGACTCAGCGCGCTGACGGTGAGGTTGGCCTGCTCGGCAGCGCGAGAGAGATTGCCCAATCGCGCCACTTGCACGAACTGTTGAAGAAGACTGAGCGGGACCCGAGCCATCTTGAATTTCCCTCAAATCTGGCTTGCGAATATATCGCTTTTTCCTGCAGGGCTACGCCATTACCTTGTGCCTACACCGTCCCCACCAGGAACCCGCCGCGATGCGTTCGCCATGGGTCGATCTGTTGTTCCTTCACGGCCACATCACCCCGTCCAATCTGACCTGGCACGTCGATGCGCCGGCTTGCGATGGCAAGACTGAGTCCCCGAAAGTCGACGCGGATGTGGCAAAGCTCCCGTTGCCGGTGCAGCCTCGTGACCAATCCACCTGCTGCGCTTGATTAAAACGGGCTCGCACCCACCTCGGCAGAGATTGAACGCCGCCGCAAGACGGCCGGCTCGTCCACCCTGTCGAGGATCGCTTCATGCAACTGCGCCAACTGGGCCGTTCCACCCTTTCCGTCGCCCCACTTGCCTTCGGCGGCAACGTGTTCGGCTGGAGCGTGGATGAGCAGCGCTCATTCGAACTGCTCGATGCCTTCGTCGACGCCGGCTTCAATCTGGTCGACACCGCGGACGTCTATTCGGCCTGGGCGCCCGGCAACCGCGGTGGCGAATCGGAAACCATCATCGGCAAGTGGCTCAAGCGCAGCGGCAAGCGCGACAAGGTCCTGATTGCCACCAAGGTGGCCAAATGGGTGGAGCATCGCGGCCTGTCTCCCATGAATATCCGCCAGGCGATAGAGGGTTCATTGCAGCGACTGCAGACCGATTACATCGACCTCTATCAGGCTCATGCCGATGACGCCACTGTGCCGCTGAGCGAAACCCTAGGCGCTTTCGCAAAGCTGATCGAGGAAGGCAAAGTACGCGTGATCGGCGCATCCAATTACGGTGCCGACCGTTTTGCCGAAGCCCTGAAGGTATCGCAGGAACACAACTTGCCGCGCTACGAAAGCCTGCAACCCGAATACAACCTGGTCAGCCGCGCTGGTTACGAACGCGAACTCGAACCACTGATACGCGAGGAAAACGTCGGCGTCATCAACTACTACGCGCTGGCCAGCGGCTTCCTCAGCGGCAAATACCGTAGCGAAGCCGATCTGGCCAAGAGCAGCGTACGCGGCGGCTCAGTAAAGAAGTACCTCAATCCGCAAGGTTTAAAAGTGCTTGCTGTGTTGGACAAAATCGCCGCAGCACATAAAGCCAAGCCTTCGCAAGTTGCGCTGGCTTGGCTCATTGCGCGCCCAGGCATTACGGCACCCATCGCCAGTGCCACTTCGGTCGAACAGCTACGCGAATTGATTGGCGCGGCGGAACTGTCGCTGACTCAGGATGAGATTTCTGCGTTGAACGAGGCGAGCATCGGGTTCTGATGAGGGTTGCCATGGAGGTACATACGCCCTCATAGCCGTCATTCCCGCGAAAGCGGGAATCCATTTTCAACGGTGCATCGGAGCAAGATGGATTCCCGCTTTCGCGGGAATGACGGCCATCGGCGTTTGTAGGTAGTGCGCAAACCCCAGCCTATCTCAGCGCCTTCGCACCTTGGCGGCAGCCTCGTACGCCGCATTGACTTCCTTGGACTTGGTCTCGGCAATTCGTCGAATATCCTCGCCCATTTGCGCGACCTTGTCCGGATGATATTGGCTGATCTTCAGGCGATACGCGCGTTCGATGTCCGCCCACTCCGCATGTTCTGGCACACCGAGTACGTCGAACCAGTTCGGCTTTGGCGGCTCCCAATTGCGCTGCCATTCCTGTCGACGCGGCTCTTCATTCCTACGATCACTTTCAGGACGCGGACGCTGCTGCTCGCTCACCTTGGGTGACAGATAGTTACTGACGAGCCGATAGCCGAACAGCAATCCTGCCACGATGACGACCACATCGACCGCTGTCATTTGCACAAGCCCTCGAAGTGGTCCAGGTATGCCGTCAATGCGTGGGTTGCGGTGTCATCGGATTCGATAAAGCCAAGGCTGATACGGATACGCTGGCGGAGAATGGTTAGCAGTTGGCTCCGTGCCTTCTCTGACAGCATGCTGCTCGCCACGGCACGCAGATCTATATCGAAGTGTTGCCGCAGCGCTATTTTGCGCACGACGTTCAACGCGAACGGCGCGCACAGCAACGCATCCAATGCGACGGCAGCAACAGCACGACGCGACAGGTTCAACGCCTTTCGGTATCGATAGACGTGCATCAGCATGATCGCGATGACGGCATAGACTGCTGCGATCCACACCAGCAGCAGATGCACATCACGCGCCACGAGCAATACATATGGCAAACCGACGGCGAACAACGTCAAAAGCAAAAGCAGCCAGTACGCCATAGCCGCCAGCGCCACTTGTACTCGCCGCATGCGAAGCGATGGCACCTTATGTGCCGGCGCGCCATGTTCCGGCCAGCTCACGCGAAACAAAGGCTGATGCGGAAAGAAGGGCGAAGGCATGAATACATGTCGCCCACCGAGCTCGAACGCGGACCCGGCGGAAACGTCGTAGCTACGGCGCTTGCTCAGCAACACAAGCTCGTTATGAAACAACAACAGAGCGGAATCGTAGAGATACAGCACTACGACTCCGCCCAACAGCAGAAGCCCGTCGTGCAGGGTCATCAAGCCTGCTTTTTCTTGAACAGATTCTTGAACCAGGCGCCCACGGCGGCGAGTCCAACCAACAGGAACTTCCACGCTGCCACCAGGAAGCTGCCTATCACCGCAAACACGCCCTTCTTCGCAGCCACCGCAACTGCCCCACCGGTAATCAGTGCAGCAAGACCATATTCGGCCACGTGATCGCCAGCACGATATTCGGCATAGCTCTCACCCGGCACATATTGGAACCCGGGCAAGGCGCTCTTGAAGTCGGCAATCGAGGTGGCCAGTTCTTTGGGCGAAGTGACCACCACAACATCCATCACACCATGCCGGCCCAGCAAGCGCGTGTTGTAATTGATGATCTGGTGATGGGATTTCGTGTCTTCGGCGAGGATGGACCAGGCCAGCGACTTGATCTGCGTATCGTATTCCGGCTTGGCGCTCCAGCCGAGAATATTCAGCTCATCCCAACCGCGCGACCTGCGCTCCTTGTTGGTCTCTTCCGTACCTTTGCGATACGAATCGAGAATTGCATCGGCATCGAGCTTTTCGTCATCCTTGACGTAACCGATGTCCTCATAGGAGAAGAACGCGATCCAATCGAGGCTCTTCGGCGCAAGCGTGTATTCGTCCTCATCGACCGGCGGATTATGCAGTATCTCGTTCAGAGATCGGCTGCCAGCCGGATCCAGGAAGGCGTAACCATCCGGGACATTAAGCGTCGCCTTGTTGCCTAACTGCACCGTGGTGGGACCGATCTTCCATGGCAGCGAATCTATGGGATTCGGCTTTTTCTGCGCCGATTGCTCCTGCGCAATGGCCATGCCGCCGGACAACATCAGAACCAGTGCGATAAGCACCGTAAACAAGCGTTTCATTTCCTTCCCCTTGCCGAGTAGTTTCCGTACACCCCGTATAACTGTATCAGGGGGCGACATACGTGTCAGTTCGGCTTAAGGATCCGATTCGTCCGGCGCCTGAATCGTATAGCCCTTGGCTTTCAACTCGGCCAAAAAGCCGTCCGAGTCCAGCACTTGCTCCATCGGCAACACGGCAAACGTCTGTGTGTTGTGGTTCAGCGCATCCTGTGCCGCATCAAGCCACGTCTGTTCCATTCGCTTAGGCAGATCGTGCAAGCCGAGCTGCTCAGCAAAATCCGCATTGACGACTGCGATCAAGCAGGATTGCTGGCGGTCATTCGCGGCAGAGCTGCGCAACGTTTGAATATCCCCGGTCGACCAAGCATTGGCGCGCTCGGTCAAGTTGCCCATATCGTTCTGAACGGTATCAAGTGTCTGATTGAAGCAGCTGATGTCATGTAGCTGGGTTTGCTTGATGGTGGCCAATGCTTCGCGCGGATGCTCCACCACCAGTTTGTATTTCACCGGCACACGCTTGACGCTGTGCTGGTCGGCCAGCTTGAACACCGCCTTATTGATGTCGTTGCGACCGGTAAGCCCCGCTCTTTCCAACGCCCTTTGATAGAGCTTGAGTGCGACCACGATCGGCCGCCAATACTCAACACTGTGATCGTTGCCGAAATAGGGTTGCTTCACCGTTTCCCAGCGTGCATACATGCTTGGCGGCAGAATCTGCTGCAAGCTGGCGCCATTGGGGTTCTTGCGTGCGCTGTAGGCCGACGGCAGCAGTGCCAGTTTGCCGAAGAATCCGGCATCCACTTTTACTTCCGCCGAAGGTGCTTCCAATACTTCTTGCGAGTGCGCGATCGTCTGCTCCACTTCCGCAGAACGCCACTCCATACCTTTCGGCAAAGGCGTGATTGTGCCAAGCACCCACATCACGTGATCGCCCTTGCTCACTTTCCACAAGCCTGGCCCCGGCTGCTCGCCGGTGACGATGACGGGCGATAGCAAGGGAGCCTTGGCGGAAGACGGATTTGGCGCACTGCTGGATGGAGCCGGCGCCGATTGCGACCATGCAGGCCCTGCCAAAGCAAGAGCCAACAATACTGATACCAGCCAAACACGCATGGGGATCATTCCTGGATCGCGAGGGGATCGGCGACAGCGATTCTAATGACACCTTGCAACAAGCAACGTTCAACGGACAAAAAAATGGGGCCCGCAGGCCCCATTCTTCTCCATCCAGCTGCTGGCTTACAGCGCCGCCAACGCCTGATTGAACGTCTCGCTCGGCCGCATCGCCTTGCTCACCAGTGACAGGTCCGGGTGGTAGTAACCGTGGATGTCCACGGATTTGCCCTGTGCACCGTTGAGTTCGGCGACGATCTTCGCTTCGTTCTCGGTCAGTGCCTTGGCGAGCGGGGCGAACTTGGCCTTGAGTGAAGCATCATCGTTCTGTTCGGCCAAGGCCTGCGCCCAGTAAAGTGCCAAGTAGAAGTGGCTGCCACGGTTGTCGAGTTCGCCGACCTTGCGGGCGGGCGACTTGTTGTTGTCGAGGAACTTGCCGTTGGCCTGATCCAGCGTCTTGGCAAGCACACCAGCCGCCTTGTTGTGATAACGATTGCTGAGGTGTTCCAGCGACGCAGCCATGGCCAGGAATTCGCCCAGCGAATCCCAACGCAGGCAATTCTCTTCCAGGAACTGCTGCACGTGCTTGGGCGCGGAACCGCCGGCACCGGTTTCGAACAGGCCGCCGCCGGCCATCAGCGGCACGATGGAAAGCATCTTGGCGCTGGTGCCCAGTTCCATGATCGGGAACAGGTCGGTGAGGTAGTCGCGCAGCACGTTGCCGGTGACGGAAATAGTGTCCTGGCCCTTGCGGATGCGTTCCAGCGAGAACGTAGTGGCATCCACCGGTGAGAGCGTGCGGATGTCCAGGCCACTGAGGTCATGATCCTTGAGGTAACGCTCCACCTTCTTGATGAGCTGTGCATCGTGTGCGCGATTCGCATCCAGCCAGAACACGGCCGGCGTGTTGCTGAGGCGCGCACGGGTCACGGCCAGCTTCACCCAGTCTTGCACGGGCGCATCCTTGGTCTGGCACATGCGCCAGATATCACCCGCTTCCACGCTGTGCTCCAGCAGCACCTTGCCGTTCGTGTCGGTGACGCGCACCACGCCGTCGCCGGCAATCTGGAAGGTTTTGTCGTGCGAGCCGTATTCTTCTGCCGCCTGTGCCATCAGACCCACATTGGGCACGCTGCCCATGGTGGTGGGGTCGTACGCGCCGTGCGCCTTGCAGTCTTCGATCACGGCCTGGTACACGCCAGCGTAGCTGCGATCCGGAATCACCGCCTTGGTGTCCTGCAGCTTACCTTCGGTGTTCCACATCTTGCCGGAGTCACGGATCATCGCCGGCATCGAGGCGTCGATGATGACGTCGCTCGGTACGTGCAGGTTGGTGATGCCCTTGTCGGAGTTCACCATCGCCATAGCCGGACGCTTGGCGTATTCGGCATTCACATCTGCCGTAATCTCAGCCTGCTTGTCAGCTGGCAGCGAACCGATACGTGCATACAGATCGCCAATGCCATTGTTCGGATTGAAGCCGATGCTCTTGAGCGTGTCGGCGTGCTTGGCGAGCACATCCTTATAGAACTCGGTAACCACCTGGCCGAACATGATGGGGTCAGACACCTTCATCATGGTGGCCTTCAGATGCAGGGAGAACAGCACGCCCTGCTTCTTCGCATCTTCAATCTGCGCGTCGATGAAACTGGCCAGCGCCTTCTTGCTCATCAGAGCGGCATCAATGATCTCACCTGCAGTGAGGTTAGCCTTCTCTTTCAGGACCGTGGTGCTGCCGTCCTTGCCGATCCACTCGATCTTGGCCACCGTGGCCTGCTCGACCGTGGTGGATTTCTCGCTGCCGTAGAAATCGCCGCCGCTCATATGCGCTACGTGCGTCTTCGAGTCCGCGCTCCACGCACCCATCTTATGCGGATGCTTGCGCGCGTAGTTCTTCACCGAGAGCGGCGCACGGCGATCGGAGTTGCCTTCGCGCAGTACCGGGTTCACCGCACTGCCCTTCACCTTGTCGTAGCGAGCGCGGATATTCCAATCGCTCACGTCCTTCGGCTCTTCCGGATAGTCCGGCAGGGCATAGCCCTGGGACTGCAGCTCCTTGATCGCCGCCTTGAGCTGCGGCATGGAGGCGCTGATGTTGGGCAGCTTGATGATGTTGGCGTCCGGCGTGGTGGCCAGCTGGCCGAGTTCGGTGAGGTCGTCGGGGACCTTCTGGCCGTCTTTCAGAATGTCCGAGAACTGCGCCAGGATGCGTGCCGCGAGCGAGATATCGCGCGTCTCCACCTCGACGCCCGCGGTCGCGGTATACGCCTTGATAATAGGCAGCAGGGACTGCGTGGCAAGGTAAGGGGCTTCATCCGTCAGCGTGTAGATGATCTTCGGCGTCTGGGACATGGGTCTGGCAACCTCTCTGGCAACGGCGTGTGCGTGGAAGAAACGCCGCAGAGCCTAAGGACGGGACATGCGACGCGCTCCAGGCTAGTGGCGTCGGATCCGCCGAAATCAACCACCGCAGTGGCGGCCGGATCCTTCAAAGTCGCCCATTGTCGCGTTTTCCCGGGGCTTGCGGAAGCGCGCGCACTGTCCCTAATGACCGGCATCCTTGCCTATAACTACGATGCCCCGGACTGTCGCCGGGATCTCACATGCACGATCCTCTTGCCATTACCATTCGCCCCCTTCATGCCCACAGGGGAAGTCGCATGGCAGGACTAAGCCAACGCATCGTCGACTACATCGCCGAACTGACGCCGCTGTACACCTTCCAGTTTGCCGACGGCCACGACTGCGCGCTGTCGCTGACAGACGGCACGTTGTATATGCCGGTCGACGAATCGGATCATGAAATGGAAGAAGGCTGGGTGGCCGTGCTTTGGCAAGGCGATGCGCACAAGCGCTCGGAGCTGCCCGGTCCGCTGCTTGCGCATCAGGCCGCATTGCGTTGTGCGGAATTGCGCGGCGTGGGGCATCCGCTTTCTGAAGTGGCCGCGTATCGGGAGATATTGCTGACGCGCCTGCAGACGATATGCGGCAGCCTTGCGCACGCCGAAGTGATGTTGCGTTCCTGAAGAATAGTCAGCGAGGGCAGCGCACCGGATTGCCCGGTCAGCACGAATGGCACCCGAGGCTATTTACGCTGATGAATGGGCAGTTTTGGCGCTGAAAGATTCGACGAATTAGCACGCAGCGAAGCACTCAAAATCTTTCGCTTCCCACACTCAACGATCGCTGAAAACATGCGATCGCAGATGCTTTATGACAGGCGACAGATACCTTGTTCAGGCCTACTCCCGCGCCCGATGGCCACGCCCCATAACGCATTGATTTTTGTACTCGCCCCTTTTCGCACCCCAAACATCGGGGGCAGCTCGCGTGCATTGCATAGTTCGCTAACGCGTATAAATTTCACACGCGAAAATACTGTCTCGTTTTATAGAAAATGTGAGGTGCGCAATTTTTTGCAGTGGCTTTTTTATTCAATAAATCTGCAGACAAATTGGCTCTTTAGAAGTCGTCGATTTCTTCATAAAACCTTAATAGGTTGCGCATTCCCCCACATGGCGCAACCACGGTAGCTCTCAACGCCAGGGAAGGAGTAGGCGTGCGTGTCCATACACCCAAGCACGCAGGGAGGATTTGTCGTGAACGCTCGATATCTAAACCTGGCTATTGCCATACGCGTGGCATTAGCGCTGGGAAGCTGTGTATTGACGACGGTTGCCATGGCCCAAACGGCAAGCACCGCGACACAAGCCACAACCCAGACGTCCTCATCACCCAACGCAACGGCGCCGACAAGTACGTCCCCGCAGGCAGCGCCCGCGCAAACGGCAACCGGACAGGCCGCAGCGCCTCCGCCCAAAACGGTCACCTTGCAAGGCATCACCGTCACCGGCTCGATGATTCGCAGCGTGGACGTTGAAACCGCGCAACCGGTGACGGAACTCACTCATCAAGCACTGCAGGAACAAGGCTTCGTCAGCGTCGGCCAGATTCTTCAGAACGTTTCCTCGGTAGGTTCGCCGGGCACAAGTAACCAAAGTTCGCTGGGCAACATCGTGGGTCAGTACGTGAGTCTGCGCGGCCTCGGTGCGCCACGCACGCTGGTGCTGGTCGACGGTCATCGATGGACTACGGACATCTTTGGCCAAACCGATCTGAGCACGATCCCCAGCTCGATCATCGATCGCGTTGAAATCCTGCAGGACGGCGCGTCGGCCATCTACGGTTCCGATGCGATTTCCGGTGTGGTCAACATCATCACCAAAAAGGATTTCGATGGTGTGCAGCTGGATACCTACAACAGCATGTACGCACCCGGGAACGACGGAAGAACAGGGCAATTCAGCCTGACGGGTGGCAAGAAGTTCTCTCGGGGTTCGTTCCTGGTCAACATGACGATCCAGAATACCGATGGACTGAATGCGAACGACCGTGCCTACAGCAAGTATGGCTATTTCAGCTTTGGCCCGAACTATCCGCAGAGCATGCAGCAGTCACCGTATGGCACGATCACCGGCGCCCTCAACCCGGCCACCGGCATGCCGGTGAGTCTGCCGCAGTTGGCCAACGGTCCACTCACCGTCAACATGGGCCAGAACGGATTGGACATTGCCAATTACCACGTCAACACGTTTGGCGTGCAATATCCGTCACCGTATTTCAATAACGATTACGCCAACTCGGCGTTCCTCGAAACACTGATTCCGAATAACCGCCTGAAATCCTATCTTTTCAAAGGCGATTACAAGGTCACCGATCACATCACGGCCAGCCTCACTGGCACGTACAACAGCAACAACTCCACTCTGGGCATCGGCGGCTATCCGCTGAGTTCACTGACGCCGGCCAATGGTGCACATCTCGCGCAGGCGCTGGGTCTTCCGCCGGGAACGTTTGCCGCCACGTATTTCCCGACGTTGTCGGCAAACAGTTATTACAACCCGCTACCGGGAAACAACCTGCAGTTCAATCTTCCGCTGCAATATCCCAATCGCGTGGTGGTGAACAACATCAAGCAATACGGCTGGCGTGCGGGTCTCGACGGCGACTTCTCGATTGGCGAAAGGCAGTTCAGTTGGGACGTTGGCTATAGCGACTATCGTTATACCCAATCGAGCTTTGGGCCGGGCAATCTGAACATGGTTCACTTGTATAACGCCGTCGGTCCTTCTTTCCTGGGGCCGAACGGTGTCGTGGAGTGCGGCACACCAGGCAATGTGATCGCAGGCTGTGTACCGCTGAATCCGTTTTCTGGCGCGGGCGGACTCACCCCAGCGGAGATCAACTACCTCAACATCGTTGCGGGCACACGCTCATACAGCGAGATGAAGATCGCCAACGCTGATTTGACCGGCGACATGTTCACGTTCCCGGGATCAATGGGCAGCGGCGATGCAACGTTTGCGATTGGGGTGGATCACCGCGGCGTGTCCGGTGGCGCTACGCCGGATCAATATACCCAGCTTGGCCTCAACACCAATCTGCAGCAAAACCCCGGACGTGGTGCGTATGGCCTCAATGAAGCGTACTTGGAAATCAACTTGCCGGTCTTGAAGGATTTG
The DNA here is from genome assembly GCF_030160295.1 of Dyella acidisoli. Lineage (GTDB taxonomy): Bacteria > Pseudomonadota > Gammaproteobacteria > Xanthomonadales > Rhodanobacteraceae > Dyella_B > Dyella_B acidisoli. The sequence continues at coordinate 138,613 of NZ_BSOB01000025.1, read as the reverse complement.
CCGGGCGCACAACTGCTGAACATCGATCTCGCGCACCGCTTCTCGCGCTACACCAATTTCGGCAACACCAACAACAACCAGTTCAAACTGTCATGGCAGCCGATCAACGACATACTTGTTCGCGCCAGTTATGGCACAGGCTTCCGCGCGCCGGCGATCGCGAATCTGTACGGCGGCACGATGCAGAGCTTTACGACCTACACCGATCCCTGCGATGTGAATTTCGGCCTGACGGGCAATCCGACCGTGAAGCAGCGTTGCTTGAACGGCTTTGCCGGGTTGCCGGCATTACCGGCCGGCTTCACGCAACTCACCGCCAATGGTTCGCCCGTGCCGGCACCGAACTTCACGAGTACCACGCCGTATTTCACGGGTGCCAACGCCTCGCTGAAACCGGAAACCTCCAGAAGTTACACGGCGGGCGTCGTCTACAGCCCGCATTACCTGAGCGGACTCAACGTCACGGTGGACTGGTATCGCATCAGGATCGCCAACGTCATCACCTTGCCGACTGCCAGCAGTATCCTCGACAACTGCTACCTGCTGGGCGAAACACAGCAATGCTCGCAATTCCAACGTTCAACGGCGACCGGTCCGGCCTACGGACAAGTGGTCAATCTGCTGCAGTCACTGGTCAACCAAGGCTTCGTGGAAGAACGTGGCGAGGACCTTAATCTCAGCTATCTGTTTCCAGAAACGCCCATCGGCCAGTTCAAATTCGACTCGACCAGCACCTACATCAACTCGGTGAAGGAACAAATCACACCCAACGGTCCAGTCATCTCCAACACGCTAGGGGCTTACGACACAGTGCTAGGTCCGATCTGGCGCTTCCGCTCTACCGTCAATCTGAATTGGAAGTACAAGAGCTTCGGCGCGACCTGGACGATCCGCTACTACTCATCGCTGTCGGAGTCGTGCATTCCGCCTAATGTCGGATTGAGCGAAGTGTTCCCCTGCAACAATCCCAACAAGGATCTGACCAACTCACCGACTGGATTGAACACGCAAGGTGGCCTCGCCTTCAACGATTTGCAGGTGAATTGGGATGCACCGTGGCATGGACGCATTGCGATCGGCGCAACCGATATCTTCAATCGCAAGGCGCCGTTGTCGTACACCGGCGTATTCAGCATAGCCGGTCCGCTGGGACCGACTGGAACGGATGGCTACAGCCAGTTTCCGTACAACCCGCAATATGACATCGGCCGTGTGGTGTATTTGAAGTACGAGCAGAAATTCTTCTAGTGCCAGCAACACCACTTGCGCGACTGCACATCAACCCACCTCCACCTACGGAGGAGGGTTTTCTCTAGTTACATGCGACAGTCACGATTTTCTCGATGAAACATGGGAGCACCGCACCGCGAAATAAGCCTGCACAGGCAAAAGCGAATGGTCACTAAAGCGCATGGATATTCCGCGCTGCGATTTTCAATGCAATTTGAAGCGTAAAATTTCGCGCCATCGAATTAGATGCTCTATAAAACGGCGCCTCAAGGCGCCGTTTTTATCCGCACGCAGTTTTGTCCACACAGCGCCTTCGCATCGCAAATGGTCCACGGATGCATCAACACTTTCGCGATGCAACGGCCACGAACTGACGCATGGCTTACAAACAGTTGCGCACAACATCCAATTCATGCGCGACATCATTCCTGATGCTGCCGTTTACGGTCAATCAAGCCACTTTTTCAGAAAAATCGCGAAATTGGCACTCGATTTCTCATACCACCTTCGGTATTTGGCTATGTGTGCACGACGCTTCGTTGCGAAGTGCACGACCGGCGCGAAGCCAACGAATGAAATTGCGATGCTTTTCTGGTTCGCAACGAGACACGTCTCGGTTATTCGCGTCACCTGGCTACATGCAGGGCAAATGGTGTTCATCCAACCCCGATGAACCAAGCGCATGAATTCCCTCACTCATGCAGCTTGGCGGGAATGTTCTGGTACAGGCGAGGAAAAGCCTGCAGGCGCTGGGTCCACTCATAATGAAAAAGGGGATTAAAACGTGAATTTGCAGCATCAAAACATCGCATGGGCAATACGCACCGCTTTGGCCCTGGGAGGCGGCGTACTGGCAACAGTCGCCACCGCACAAACCACCACACCGCCAGCGGCAACCAGTCAGCTGCCACAAGACAACACACCGTCGCCATCGAACGCGACACCACAGCAGAGCAGTACAAAGACCTTGCAAACCGTTACCGTCACCGGCTCGTTGATTCGCAGCGTGGACGTGGAATCGGCGCAGCCGGTTACCGAAATCACGCATGAAGCGCTGCAGCAACAAGGCTTCGTCAGCATCGGGCAGATCCTGCAGAACGTTTCTTCGGTGGGTTCTCCCGGCACCAGCAATCAAAGCTCGCTGGGCAATATCGTAGGTAACTACGCCAGTTTGCGTGGCCTGGGCGCGCCGCGCACGCTGATCCTGGTCGACGGCGAGCGCTACACCACCGATATCTTCGGGCAAACGGACCTCAGCACGATCCCGAGCTCGCTGATCGACAGCGTGGAAATCCTGCAGGATGGCGCTTCGTCGATTTACGGCTCGGACGCGATTGCTGGCGTGATCAACCTCCACACCAGGAATGTGGATGGCCTGTACCTGGACACCTACAACAGCACCTATGCGCCGGGTAACTTCGGCAAGCAGAACCAGTTCAGCCTGACCGGCGGCCACAAATTCTCCCGTGGCTCGTTCACCTTCAACATGTCGATTCAGAACCAGAATCAGATCATGGCGCCACAGACGTGGCTCAGCAAATACGGTTACGGCAGTTTTCCGCAGTATCCGCAGTCCGTACAGCCGTCTGATTACGGCACGATTGTGAATGTCATCCCTCCGCTTGGCGTAACGGCTCCCAACCTGCCCTTTCCGCTTACGGTGAATGCGGGCCAGAACGGCATGAACATCGCCAACTATCACACCAATACGTTTGGTGTGGTTTATCCCACTCCCTATTTCACCAACGACTACGCCAATCAGGCAGCGTACGAAACGTTTGTTCCGAACAATCGTCTGAAGTCGTACACGCTGAAGGGTGATTACAAGATCACCGACAATATCAAGGCCGTGTTTACCGGCACCTATAACAGCAACAATGCCACCGACTACACCGGCGGCTATCCGCTGAGTCAGCAGACGCCAGCCAACGGTGCAAACCTGGCCAAAGCACTCGGCCTGCCTGCGGGTAGCCTCCCCGCCACATGGTTCCCGGTGCTTTCACCGAACGCCTACTACAACCCGCTTCCGGGTGACGGCGTGCAGTTCTCGCTACCGCTTTTTGAACCCAACCGCGTGGTGACAAACAACATCAAACAGTACGGGTTCCGTGCGGGCCTGGAAGGCGATTTCTCACTGGGCGAGAGAGAATTCAACTGGAACGTGGGCTACAGCGACTATCGCTACATCGAGGACTCGGGCGGCCCAGGCAATTTGAATATGGTGCATTTGTACAACGCGATCGGCCCTTCTTTCCTGGGAACGGATGGCGTCGTACATTGCGGTACGCCGGGTAACGTTATCGCAGGCTGTGTACCGCTCAACCCGTTCTCAGGCTCGGGGGGTCTGACACCGGCAGAGATCAATTATCTCAACTACAGCTATTTCACTCACGCCTGGAGCCAGACGCGGAACGTCGAGGCCAATGTGAGCGGCGACATGTTCACGCTGCCGAAGTTGATGGGCGAAGGTGACGTGACGTTCGCCGTAGGCGCCGATCACCGCGATGTCTCCGGTGGCGTAACGCCAGACCTCTATACGCAGGAAGGCATCAACACGAACCTGCAGCAGAATCCCGGCAAAGGCTCCTACGGCATCAACGAAGCCTATGCCGAAATCAACATACCCTTGCTCAAGGACCTGCCTGGTGCGCAGCTCTTCAATATCGACGTGTCACACCGCTTCTCGCGCTACACCAACTTCGGCACTACCAATAACAACTCCTACAAGATCTCCTACAAGCCAATCAACGACCTGCTGATCCGCGCCAGCTACGGCACCGGTTTCCGCGCGCCGTCGATCTCTGACTTGTACGGCGGCACGATGCAGAGCTTTACGGCCTACACCGATCCATGCGACGTCAACTACGGTCTAACGGGAAACTCAGTTGTAGCGCAGCGCTGCCTCAACGGCTTTGCCGGTCTGCCCGGCGTCGGCCCAGGCTTCACACAGCTCCAGACGACCGGCGTACCGGTTACCGGCCCCAACGGTAACAGCACCACCCCGTACTACACCGGCGCCAATGCGGCCTTGAAGCCGGAAACTTCCAAGAGTTACACCGCCGGCATCGTCTACAGCCCGAGTTGGCTGAGCGGACTCAACCTCACGTTGGACGCGTATCGTATCCGCGTCGATAACATCATCACGCTGCCGTCCGCCACCAGCATTTTGAACAACTGCTATCTGCTGGGTGAAACACAGCAGTGCACGCAGTTCCAGCGCTCATCCACCAATGGCCAGGTCATCAATTTGCTGCAAGCCCTGGTTAACGAGGGCTTTGTGGATGAACGCGGTGCCGATGTGTCGTTGAGCTATCTGTTCCCCGACACACCCGTCGGCAAGTTCAAGATCGATACCACGGGTACTTACATCGATTCCTTGAAGGAACAAGCGGTGACCGGCGGCCAGGTGGTCGGTTGGAATGTGGGCGCGTACGATTCGATCCTCGGCCCGGTGTGGCGTTTCCGCGATGTCACCAACATCAACTGGTCGTGGGGCAACTTCGGCGCAACATGGACCGTTCGCTACTTCTCGTCACTGAAGGAGCCCTGCCGCGGGAATAACACCAGCCAGCAAATGTACTTCCCGTGCAATGAACCCAACGCTTTCGTGCAGGGCTCGATCGGCGCGTATCGCCAGGGTGCGCTGGCCTTCAACGACTTGCAGTTCAGCTGGAAGGCTCCGTGGCACAGCCAGATTTCCGTCGGCGCCACCAACCTTCTCAACCGCCACGCCCCGCTTAGCTATAACGGCGTGCAAAACGTGATTGGGCCGTTGGGTCCGACCGGTACGGACGGCTTTACGCAGTATGCGTACAACCCGCAGTACGACTTCGGCCGCGTGGTGTATTTGAAGTACGACCAGAAGTTGTTTTAAGAGCAATGACACCCCTCCTCCCGTCACATAGGGAGGAGGGGTGATTGCGCGAGAGTCTGCGTAGATTGGAGCGCAAACCCCAACATGCATTAGGTCTCACGCACAAGCACACTCTGTCGACTACCTTTTCGTTCCCGCCTACGCAAACGCCACATGGCCCAGCGTTCGCTGAGACAGGAGAAAATCACATACAGCGCCGGAGTGCTGAGCAACGTCAGGCTCTGCGAAATCAGCAAGCCGCCGATCAATGCAATACCGAGCGGTCGACGCAGGTCGGAACCTTCACCAAGCCCGATCGCGATCGGCAGTGCTGCGAGAATCGCCACCATCGTGGTCATCATGATCGGCCGGAAACGCACCAGGCTCGCCTCGCGCGCAGCTTCAAGCGGCGTCTTGCCATGTTCGCGCTGCGCAACCAATGCGAAGTCGATCATCATGATCGCGTTCTTTTTCACGATGCCAATCAACAACACCAGCGCGATCTGCGCGATCACCGATAGATCCGTATTGGTGAACCACAGCGCCAGCAGCGCACCCACGCCAGCGGCAGGTAGTGTGGAAAGAATCGTGACGGGATGGATCAGGCTCTCGTAGAGGATGCCCAGCACGATATAGACGACAAGGATCGCACCGAAGATCAGCAACAAGCCGCCGCTCTGCGTTTGCTGGAAGCGACGGAAATCGCCGCCAATATCGAGCTTGATGTCACCCGGCATGCGCATATTGTTCGCCGTAGCCTGCACGATCTGCAGTGCTTCACCCATGCTTATGCCTGGCGCGAGGTTGAAGCTCAGGCTCATGGTGGTGTACTGGTTCATGTGCGTGACCTGGGTCGGCGCCAGGCCCGGCACTTGGCGCGCGAAAGCAGATAGCCTCACCATCTTGCCGCTGCTGGAACGCACCAGGATGTCGTCGATCGAGCGCGGTGTGGATGTCTGACCCGGCAGCGCATTCACCACCACCTTGTACTGGTTGAGGTCGGCGTAGATGTTGCTGACCTGACGCTGGCCAAAGGAATCGTAGATCGCCGAATCGATCGTGCCGACGCTGACCTCCAGCCGTGATGCCTTGTCGCGATCGATCACGATGTTTTGTTGCAAGCCGGCGTCATCCAGATCGCTACCCACGTCGCGCAACTTGGGATTCTTGCGTAATTCGTCGACCAGCTTGGGCAACCATTCGCTCAACGTAGCCGCGTTGTCGCCTTGCAACGACATCTGGTATTGCGCGCCCTGGCTGGTGCCGCCACCACCGAAGCTGGGCAGATCCTGGATCGCACGCAGGCGTACATTGAGGTCGGGATATTGCGCCGCTTTCTTGCTGAGCCGTGTCAATGCCGTGAAGGTGTCGTCCTTGCGGCCTTGCGCATGCGTCTTGAGTTCGATGTCGAACGTACCTGCCGTACCTGTGCGCGTGCTGCCCAGGCGCGAACCGACCACGGCGACGTCACGGTCGCGCAGCAGCATGTCGATCAGGCGCTGCTGGCGGCTGACCGCATCCTGGAAGGAGACCGTGGCACCGGAGGTAGCACGGCCGCGAATCAGGCCGGTGTCCTGCATAGGAAACAGGCTGGTCTTGATCTGGCCCGACATGACGATCACCAGCGTTATACCGATCAGTATCAGCGGCGTGAGCGACAGCAACAACGCGTGACGCAGCGAGAAATCCAGCGAGGCTTCGTAGAGCTTGAGCATGCCTTCGTGCATGCGATCGATCGCCCGACCGAGTCGCGATTCCGTTTGCTTAGTGGGGTGCCCACGCAGGAAGAGACCGCAAAGCGATGGCGTAAGCGTAAGCGAGACCAGCGCGGACACGACGATGGCGCCAACCAGCGTCAGCGTGAACTCCTGGAAGAACATGCCCACGATGCCCTGCATGAACAGCAGCGGGATGAACACCGCCACCAGCGACGCAGTAATGGAAACGATGGTGAAGCCGATCTCGCGCGCACCTTTCAGCGCTGCCTCCATGCGCGTCATGCCCTGGTCGATGTGACGCACGACGTTTTCGATCACCACGATGGCGTCATCCACCACGAAGCCGATCGCAATCACGGCGGCGAGCAGCGTGAGATTGTTCAACGTGAAGCCCGCCGCATACATGACGACGGCTGCACCAGCCAGCGACAGCGGCACGGCGGTGGCAGCGATCAACGTCGGCGCCAGCCGGCGCAGAAACAGCGCCATCACCAGCACGACCATCGCGAGGCTGATCAGCAGCGTCGCCTGCACTTCGTGCAGCGATGCGCGAATGGTCGGCGTGCCGTCGAAGTACGGCGTCAGTGTGGTGCCGGGTTGCAGATAATTGCGCAGCAATGGCACTTCCGCTTTCACGCGGTCGGTGACATCGATGATGTTGGCATTCGATTGTCGGTACACATACATCAACACCGCCGGCTTGCCCTGGAACCATGCGGCCTGATACGCATCCTGCTGGCCGTCGTACACCCGGGCGACATCCTTCAAGCGCACCGGCACGCCCTTGCCGCTGGTCGAAATGACCAAACTGGAAAAATCGGCGGCCGTATGCAGGGCATCGTTGGCCTCCACCGCCATGGTGGTCTTGCCATTGGAAAGAAAGCCTTTCGGCTGGAACACGTTGGCGGCCGTCAGTGCATTGCGCAATTGATCGGGAGAAAGCCCCATCGCATTGAGTGCGCGCAGATTGACGTCGATGCGCACAGCCGGTGTAGCGGCGCCAAGGATATCCACCTCCGACACCCCGGGCAGCTGACGCAATCGCTGCGCAAGCAGCGAGTCCGACACGTCATAGAGATCACGCGCGGACTGCGTTTCGGAGGTCAGCGCAAAGGCGATGATCGGGTCGTCGTTGGGATTGGCTTTTTCGTAGCTGGGCGGGCTGTTGAGACCAGTAGGCAGATCCGGCTGCGCCGCATTGATCGCAGCCTGCACATCGCGCGCCGCGTCGTCGATGTTGCGGCTACCGTCGAATATCAGGAACACCAAGGTGCTGCCCAATGAACTCACCGAGCGCATGGTGTCGATGCCTGGAATTTGCCCCAGATGGCGTTCCAGCGGCGCCGCCACCGTGGTTGCCATGTTATCCGCGCTCGCGCCGGCTTGATTGGCACTGACGAAGATCACTGGGAACTGCATGTTCGGCAAGGCGGCGATGCCAAGCAGCGAATAGCAGATGGCACCGATCACGAACACACCCATCGCCAGCAGGGAGGTACCGATAGGGCGACGGATGAAGGGAGCGGAGATATTCATGCTTGAAACAACGTGCAGCGGGCTGAAAGGTTGATGCCCTCACTCTCCCTTCCCCGTTTACCAGCTGGCTCACGGGCAAGAGGAGGTGAAAGCGAAAAGCGCATTACCTAAACTGCATCACGCGCAGCGTGACGCAGGGCCCGCTGCTCCCTGCGTGCCTGCAGCCACTCCGAGAACCGCTCCATGTACAGGTAGATCACCGGCGTGGTGTACAGCGTCACCAGCTGCGAAAGCAGCAAGCCGCCGACGATGGAGACACCCAGCGGACGACGCAATTCCGAACCGATGCCGTTGCCCAACGCCAACGGCAAGGCGCCGAGCATGGCGGCGGCGGTGGTCATCATGATCGGGCGGAAACGCAGCAGGCACGCACGACGAATCGCTTCGCGCGGCGTCATGCCGGTGCGCTGCGCCTCGATCGCGAAGTCGATCATCATGATCGCGTTCTTCTTCACGATACCGATCAGCAGCACGATACCGACGATGCCATCCACCGACAGGCTCATGTTGCACAGTATCAGCGCCAACAAGGCACCGACGCCTGCTGGCGGCAGCGTGGAGATGATTGTGATGGGATGGATGTAGCTCTCGTACAACACACCCAGCACGATGTAGATCACGATGATCGACGCAAGCAGCAGCAGTGCTTCGTTGCCCAGCGAGGATGAAAACTCCGCCGCCTTGCCGATGAATTGCCCGCGCACTTGCGGCGGGAAGTTGAGCTGCTGCTCCACTTGATGAATCGCCTCGACGGCTTCGGAGAGCGAATAGCCCGGCGCCAGGTTGAACGAGACCGTCACCGCTGGCAGTTGCTGCTGATGGCTGATCACCAGCGGCGCGGTGGTCACTTCCGCATTCACCAGCGAAGCCAGTGGAATGGTGCCGCCGCTGCCGAGAATGATGCCGGTGTTGGCCGTGGCGATGCCGGTGGTCGTGGACGAATTGCTCGATGCCGCCTGGCCGAACGTCGTGGCATTGCTGCCGGTGAGCGCACCGCTGCCGTTGCTCTTCACGGTGAGCTGGTTGAGCAGCGACGTGCTGGTGCGGAACTGCGGCTCTACCTCCAGCACCACGCGATACTGATTCAACTGCGTGAAGATGGTGGAGATCTGGCGCTGACCGAATGAGTCATACAGCGTGTCGTCGATGGTCTGCACCGGCACGCCCAGCGTGCTGGCCTTGTCACGATCGATGGTGAGTTTCAGCGCCGTGCCCTGGTCGGCGAGATTGTTATCCACGTCCGCCAGTTCAGGACGCTGGCGCAGCGCCTGGGTCATCTTCGTGGCGGCGTCGGCCAACTCTGGCGAACTCACGTCCGACATCGAGTATTGATACTCGGTGGCCGCCACGCGCGTATCCAGCGTCACGTCCTGCACGGGTTTCAAATACAGCGCCACGCCAGGAATGTTGGCCGCATCGTTCTGCAAGCTTGCCACCACGTCATCCAGGCTGCTGCGCTTGCTGCGATCCTTCAGCACAATGCTGATCTGGCCCTGGTTGAGCGTGGGATTGACCGAACCGGCACCGATGAACGCCGCTACTCCCGCCACGTTCGGGTTCTTCTGCAGCGCATCCGCCACGGCTTTGGTGCGTTGTTCCATCTGCGGAAACGCGACGTTCTGATCGGCTTGCACTACGCCGGTAATCAGGCCGGTGTCCTGCTCGGGCAGCAAGCCCTTCGGAATCGCGATGTAGAGGAACACCGTTACCGCGACAGCCGAGAAGGCCACGACAATCATCAGGCGCTGATGATTGAGCACCCAATCCAAGGTGCTTTCATACAACCCAACCGTGCGCGCCCACACCGTGCGTTTGCCGGCGGCCAGATGACGTTCGTGGGCATCCTCGCCTTCGGGCAGTGCATCGGGCTTGAGCAGATACGCGCACATCATCGGCGTCAGCGTCAGCGACACCAGCATGGAGATCACCACCGCCGTGGCGAGCACCCAGGCGAACTCATGGAACAGGCGGCCGGTAACGCCCGGCATCAGCAGCAGCGGCAGGAACACCGCGATCAGCGACACGGTCAGCGACAACACGGTGAAGCCGATTTCCTTCGCACCGACCTCCGCCGCTTCCTTGCCGTCCTTGCCCTGCTCGATGTAGCGCACGATGTTTTCGATCATCACGATCGCATCGTCCACCACGAAGCCGGTGGCCACCGTCAGCGCCATCAGCGAGAGGTTGTCCAGCGACATGCCGGCAAACGCCATCACGCCGAAGGTGCCCAGCAACGACAACGGCACCGCCACCGATGGAATCACCGTCGCCCACAAACGGCGCAGGAACACGAAGATCACTGCCACCACCAGCGCGATAGTGAGCAGCAGGGTGAACTGCACGTCTTCCACCGACGCGCGGATGGTGATGGTGCGGTCGGCGAATACATCCAGATGCACGTCCGCCGGCAGCACGCTGCGCAGCTGCGGCATGATGTCGCGGATGTGCTGCACTGTCTGCACGATGTTCGCGCCGGGCTGGCGGCGAATATCCAGCAGCACCGCCGGCTTGCCATTGGCCCACGCGGCAAGCTGGTCGTTCTCCACGCCATCAACCACCTTCGCTACGTCGGACAGGCGTACCGGTGCGTTGGTGGTGCTCTTGTAGGAAATGATGGTGTTCTTGTACTCGGCCGCCGTTTCGAGCTGATCGTTGGTGGAAATGGTGTACGACTGCGTGGCGCCGTTGAGCGTGCCCTTGGGCGCGTTCACGTTGGCCTGGGTGAGCGCGCTGCGCACGTCTTCCATGGTGAGGCCGAGATTGGCCAATTGCGCCGGATTCACCTGGATGCGCACGGCCGGGCGCACGTTGCCGGCGATCGACACCAGGCCCACGCCCTGCACCTGCGAGAGTTTTTGCGCGAGGATCGAATCCGCCAGGTTGTTCACATAACGCAGCTCGCGGCTGTCGGAAGTGAGCATCAGCGTCATGATCGGCGCGTCGGCCGGGTTCACGCGGTTGTACACCGGCGGATACGGCAGCGTGGTGGGCAGCGTGCCGCGCGCCTGGTTGATCATCGCCTGCACGTCCTGCGCGGCGATGTCGATATCGCGGTCCATGTTGAACTGCAGCACGATGGTGGACAGGCCCGCCGATGAATCGGACGTCATCATGTCCAGGCCGGAAATCTGGCCGAGCTGGCGTTCCAGCGGGGTCGTCACCAGCGAAGCCATGGTCGCAGCGCTTGCCCCCGGATACGTGGTGGTAACCACCAGGCTAGGGGCTTCGATTTCCGGCAACGCGGACACGGGCAGCTGGCGATAGCCGAGCACGCCGAGCAGCATCACCGCCACCATGAGCAGCGAGGTGGCGATGGGGCGGCGGATGAAGAGGGTAGAGAATCCCATGGGGAGTACCGTTTAAATGTGAGCCGTGCTCTCGTCCATGGAGAGCCCCGTCATAACTCCCTCTGCCTCATCTTTGATCACTAATGCTTTGATCACTAATGGGGCAGAGGGATAAGTGTTGGCATCAGCCAGCACTGGCGCTACGCCCACCTTGCTTGCCTTTCTTGCCATCCGAAGCCACCGGCGCCGGCGGCACTTCGCCAGGCTTGAGCGCATTCACTTTGCTGCCAGGCTTCAGGCGGAACTGGCCTTCCGTAACCACCTGATCGCCCTCGGCCAGACCGGTGCTAACCATCACATGGCTGTCGCCCACTTCGCTGGCCACTTTCACCGGCTGCATCGCAACGGTTTTATCCGATTGCAGCTTGTAGACGAAATCGCCGTCTGGACCACGCTGCACCGCCTGTGCCGGAATCACCAGGCCGCCGGAGACGGTGTTCACGCGCAGCCGCACGTTCACAAACTGGCCTGGCCACAGCGCGCTCTTGGGATTGTCGAAAATCGCGCGCAGCTTGAACGTGCCGGTGCCGGTGTCGATCTGGTTGTCGACCACCTGCAAGCCGCCCGTGGTATCGAGCGGATGCGCATCGGCGCGGTCCAGCGCGATCACTTCGAGCTTGTTCACGCCACCCTGGAACGAGTCGCGCACGGCTTCGAGATTCTGCTCAGGCAGGTTGAAGATCACGTAGACCGGCTGGATCTGCGTAAGTGTCACGATCGCCGTGCTGGTGGTCACCACGTTGCCCGGATCGACCTGGCGAATGCCGGCTACGCCGTCGATCGGCGAAATGATCTTGGTGAAGTCGAGCTGCACTTTGGTCGAGCGCACATTCGCCTCGTCCGCCACCACCGTCGCCTTGAGTTGGTTGACGTTGTTGCGATACGTATCGATGTTCAACGCAGCGACGTAACCGCTGGCGACCAGCTTCTGGTTGCGGTCCAGCGTGCTGATGGCGGTAGCCAGCGCGGCTTCATCCTGCTTCTGTTTCGCCACCGCCTGATCGTAGGCGGCCTGGTAGGTGCGCGGATCGATCTGGGCGATCACATCGCCCTTCTTCACCGTCTGACCTTCCTTGAAGTTGATCGTCCACAGCTGGCCGCCGACCTGCGGATTCACCGTTACGGTATTGAGTGCCGTTACCGTACCTAGCGCAGTCAGATACACGGGCACGTTCTGCCTGACGGTAGGCTCCACCGTTACCGGCACAGGTGCATTGTCCTTGTCCTGGCCGTCAGCGCCCGGCGGGCCGCCGTTCTGGCTGGCCTTGGCATGGTGACTGCCGGTACCCGGTGCTTCTCCTGGTTTGTGCATCAAGCGGAAGGCGACCCCGCCCACCACCAGCACGGCGACCACGATCAACGCGATCTTCCAAAAACGCGACATGTGAAACTCCTGGAATGAACGGCGGAACCACCCGACTCCGCCTGTGCAGACGACGCACTCTTGCTTATAGCTTGCGAACAAGCATAGGGGCTGCTGAACGACCTTGGACAATGCCAGTTGACACAGGTGCCTTATGACCGATGGCACGGTCCGGGGCGCTAAGCGTAGCAAGCAGGCATGACCGTACGCCTGCAGGCACCCGCTTATCTACTCTACTGAAGAATACGGACAAATCACCGCGGTGTGCGGCCGACAATCTGGCGAGACGGTGGCTTAAGGGCCCTCTGATCTATTCCACGCACCCGTCACCGCACTGTATGCGCGCAGCAATTTGTCGCAGCGGCGAAGGCAGACTGGCTGTCTGTCTAGACGCTGGGGCGAATTGCTGCGCGCATACAGTGCGGCCCCACAGGTTGAATATCGATGACGGGGTGACGTCCAGAAGGCCCGCAGGCTGTGCCACGCGGCTTGAACAGACGGCCAGTCTGCTCTGCGCCACGCAACACACCCTGCGGGCCTTCTGGACGTCATGCCGGGTACGTGGAATAGATCAGAGGGCCCTTAACTTATCGAAGGCTTCGTCTATACTCCGAGCCTTATTGTCCATGGCAGCCGTACGGTTCGCTGCGGCACGGTCGCCAGGGGCGCCAAGGTACGTCACGGGGGGAACGTGGCGGCTTTCCAGATTAATCATTCGATGACTGGAGTACTTGTGTGAGCGGTTCCATGAGCAAATCCGACCAGAGCTTCCTTCATCAGTTCTCGCTGCTTATCGCCGGTCTCGGTGTACTGACCCTGGTCCTGATCTTTACCGCCTGGACGATCTACGAGCACGAACCCAAGGAAACCGATCCGGGCACCGCGAAACAACTCTCCGCCAGTCTCGCTCCCAACGGCGCCGTCTACGCCGGCAACACCGGCCGCGCCGCCATGCTGGCCGCACAGGACGCCGCTGCCAAAGCCGCCGCCGCGCAAGTCGCCTATGGCGGCACCACCGACGGCAAGACCATCTACGACAACCTCTGCCACAGCTGCCATACCGCCGGCGTGGCGGGCGCGCCCGTGCTGGGCAACAAGTCGATGTGGGCACCTCGCATCGCGGAAGGCCTGGATACGCTGATCAAGCACGCCACCGACGGCTACAAGGGTCCGGATGGCAATTTCATGCCGGCGAAGGGCGGCAATCCTTCGCTGAACGACGCGCAGGTGAAAGCGGCGGTGACGTGGATCGTGGATCAGGCGAAATAATTTTCGATCCCGCTCTGCATGCAACGCCGCCTTCGGGCGGCGTTTTGTTTTAGCCCTCTCCCTATCGATAGAAGCGCGCTCATCATCAAGCGCATGTAGAAAACGCGCATCAAGCCGGGCAGCTATCATTACTGCATGACATCCGCTGCCCCTTCCTCCGACCCGTCCGCCTTCCCGGACCAACTCACCGAGTTCACTTTGCAAGGCCCCGTCGGCCCACTCGAGGCCATTAGCGACGTGGCTGAACATCCCTGTGCCCGTCGCGGCATTGCAGTGATCTGCCATCCCAACTCCAAGGATGGCGGCACCATGCGCAATAAAGTGGTGACCATGCTCGAACGCAGCCTGCGCGAATGCGGCCTGGACACGTTGCGCTTCAATTTCCGCAGCGCCGGGGAATCCGCCGGCGAGTACGACAACGGCAAAGGCGAAAGCGACGATCTTGCTGCCGTGATCGCGTGGGTGCGGGAGGTCCGTCCTGACGACGTGCTCTGGCTGGCCGGATTTTCCTTCGGCAGTTACGTGACGTTGCGCAACGCCGTGAAGCTGAAAGCTGAGGCGCTGATCAGCATCGCGCCGCCGGTGGGCCGCTGGTCTCTCGAAACACTCGCACTACCCACCTGCCCGTGGCTGGTGGTGATGGGTGAGGAAGACGAGGTGGTTGAACCACAAGCCGTGTTCGACTGGATCGACAGCCTCGAACATCCGCCGGAACTGGTGCGCATGCCGGAGACCGGGCATTTCTTCCATCGTCGTTTAATGGATCTGCGCGGAGCGGTGAAACATTGGATGCAGGATTATTTGCCGCCTGCGCGCGAGTGATGTGCCAGCTCGGACGCACCGAACGCTCAGCCTGCTCCAATGGCCGTCATTCCCGCGAAAGCGGGAATCCATCTTGCTCCTGCAAGAAAGGCAAAAGTGGATTCCCGCTTTCGCGGGAATGACGGCAGTTGGGGTTAACAATCAACGATCACGCAAGATTGCTTCATGACCGACCTATCCCCCAGCGCGCGTTACCAGGAAGGCGTTGCTGCACATCGCTGGTCCTCCGATCCCGCGCAACTTGCTGTGCTGCCAGAATTCGATCGCATGCAAGCGGCATTGTGTACCGCACGCGAAAACGGCAACGGCCTGTTTGGCCGTCTCAAATCGCTGCTCGGCGGTGAAGAGCGCGAGGCTGTGCCTGGCCTGTACCTATGGGGCAGCGTCGGACGAGGCAAAACCTTTCTGATGGATCTGTTCGCCGCCAGCCTTCCGCACGGCGTGGCGCTGCGGCGTCACTTCCACCGTTTCATGGGCGAAGTGCACGAACACCTGCGCGAACTCGGTGCGCGGCAAGATCCGCTGGTGGAAGTGGCCGCGAGCATTGCACAACGCTGTCGTGTGCTGTGCCTGGACGAATTCCTGGTCAACGACATCGGCGACGCGATGATCCTGTCCAATCTGCTGGACGCCTTGTTCGCCCGTGGCGTCACGCTGATAACCACCTCCAACACCGCACCCGACAATCTCTATAAGGATGGACTGCAGCGCGCACGCTTCCTTCCCGCGATTGCATCCATCAAACAGCACTGCCACGTCGTGGAAATGATTTCCGCGCATGACTGGCGCCTGCGCGCACTCACGCATGCGCCGGTGTACCACACACCACCAAGTGCCGAAGCAGAACGCGCATTGCAGCGAATTTTTTCCAGCCAGGCACAGGGCGAGATCATCGAAGGCGGTGAGATCATCATCAACGATCGCCCGATTCCGGTACGCAAGCACAGAAGCAACATTCTCTGGTTCGACTTCGCTGCGCTGTGCGACGGACCACGCGCGGTCGCCGACTACATCGCGCTCGCCAAGACAGCCCCGGCGATCATCATCTCCAATGTGCCGCAATTCACTATCTACAGCGAGGACCCGGCCAAACGCTTCGTGCAACTTGTCGACGAGTTCTACGACCGACACGTAAAACTGATTCTTTCTGCCGCAGCGCCGATTACCGAGTTGTACGACGGCGAGCGACTGCGTGCTGAGTTCGGACGCACGGAATCGCGATTGATCGAGATGCAGAGCGAGGAATACCTCGCGCTGGAGCACCGTCCGTAGGTTGGGGGCAAACCCTAACCTACGCACTTCACGCCGCACTGCACCTGCTGTACGGTGCCGCTTTCCGCCTCCCCATGGATCGCCGTCATGCTGACCATCATTGCCATCGCATTGCTTGCCGGCGCGCAACCCGCCACTTCAACGGACACCTTCATCGCACGCGTACAGCGCGCGAAGATGATCGAAGCCAGCTCCACCGGCCCGGCCTATCAGAAACAGTTCTGGGCCAAGACCGGCAATCCGATGACCGATGCGTTGAAAGCCTGCCTGACCAGCAATGCACCCGCGGACAAGTCACCCTTCACGCTGGTCGCCGATATCTCACCTGACGGGCATCCGCTCAATGTGGAAGTGCGCGCGCCGACGCCTGTTGCAAAGTGCCTTGCAGGCCAGTTTTCCGCATGGACGTTTCCGGCTCCGCCAAAGTTGCCGGATACAGTGAACTACCCAATCGAAATCGACGTAAGCATGTAGATCGCCCCATCTTTCGGTAGCTCGCAGGTTGGGTGTAAATCCCAACATCGCCATCTCCATGCATCGCCACGTTGGGGTTTGCACCCCAGCCTGCCTCTTGACACGCCGCCTCAATGCCAGTAAATAATTAACTAATTCGTTAATTGCTTAATTTACTCCATGGCTCTCGACCGCGTTTTCGAAGCGCTGGCTTCGCGCCCACGGCGCGAAATACTGGCCTACCTTTCCGCACAGGAACTGACAGCGGGGGAAATCGCCGGGCGATTCGCCATGAGCGCACCCGCCGTATCGCGCCACTTGTCGATATTGGAAACCGCCGGACTGGTCAGCAGCGAACGGCGCGGTCAATACGTCTACTACCGGCTCAATAGCGACAATCTCGTCAATACGCTGACCGGCTTTGCGTTCGAAATATGCCCACATGGCAGGCCATTGAAGCGTGAATCTCGCCAGCTGCGTTCCACTAAGCGGAATGCCTGATTCAGCGCGTTTACAGGGGGATAGTCATGTCAGTTGCACAAGCTGTTTCAGGCCCTGCATTCTCACCGCCGCCTCGTACCGTGAGAAGTTTTCCATCGGTACAACTACCTTCAGCCAACAGCGGCTTACCGATCGAAGTTTCCCTGATCGGGCAACTCGGTCACGGCGCCGGTACGTCGTTGTTCGTCGGCGTGCTGGGCAGGCAGCGCACCCACGACAACTTCCGCGATGAATTGGATGAGCCTTCTGCACGTATTGGCGATACCGACTTCCTGAAAGGTGATGCTACGTCGCTCTACACCTTTACGGTGGGCGCCAATGGCCATCCATTTCACCGGCATGCCGGGCATCGTGTTTTTACCGCCGTATCCGGCAGCGGCGGCGCGCGACTGCGCTTCTCTACCGCAACTGACGCCGAGATTGCACAGGACCCGGCCAACTTCATCGCCGAGATGCGTTGCGTGGAAATTCCACCCGACTGTCTTTTCACCGTCCGGTTCGGCGGTGGGACATGGCATCAGTTCACGCCATTGCAGGAGGATTCAAGGCATCCGGCCTTGTTCGCCATTTCATGCCATACCAATGAGCTTGGCGGTGCCCTGCCCGATGATCTTAAACAGCAAGTGCTGGCGAACCAGGCTACGCTTCCGGGCTTGACGGAATTGCCGCCGTCGAGCGTCGCGGACCTTTTGCGCGTTACGTCGCTCCGGCACGTACACATCCCCACGACTGCGTTGTCGCTGGAAGCACCCGCAGGCTCGTTGCAGAGCAGGCTGTGCGGCATCGCACGCCGCGCTATCGGCAGACTCAGGGGATTCGTCGCAAGGTGGGAAAAGCGAGGCGGTTATTGGTGGAACAGCGAACCGGCCGCCATCGCGCTGACCGCGGCCCCCGATGGCTCGCTGCTTCGCCTGCAATTGAATGATGGCCCTGTCCACCACGAAGACCATTGCCTGGTCACCCTCGTCGAACCTTTACTTGCACGCCGCGGTTCGCACGCGCTGCTCGCCGGATTGCTCGAAGCATTCATGCAGAGCCCGCCGCCAAGCGTGAGCTTTCTGATGGGACTGCGCAATCTGCTGGTGAAGCCGTTAGGTCTGCGAACTTCGCCGCTTGGATGTCCTGTGTCTTCGCTGCTGTCGCCACCGAACGATCATCTATTCGCCGGACGTTTTCCGGTGCGCGAGCAGGCATCCGATCTTTTCAACACGCGCAGCCAGGTCATCCTGGGCGCCAACGACAAACATCTGCTCTTTCGCTCATGCGCGGGCGTGGTCGTTCACGGCGATCGCATCGATTTCACCCTGGGCACCCGCGTGCGCTGCACGAATGTGTTCGGGCATGTCTACATGACGTTGATCAATCGCGTTCACCAACGCTACGTCACGCCCACCTTGCTGCGACAGGCAGTCGAGCACGTACTGCGCAAGCAGCGCCTCCGTTAAGGCACGCCTGCTGCGCTACGATCCACGCACCACTCCCACGGAGTCGCCCGCATGCGCGCACCCACCGGTTCGGTCGTCGGGCTCTGTTCGGCTTCCGCCACCATGTCGGCGATGGGCATGGCCTTTCTTGGTTATTGGGGCGTGCATGAACCAACGCCCTGGAACATGCGCGACGTCGTGGTGGTGTGCCTGGCCTTCCTCAGCTTCTTCGCGCTGGGCGCAACGATCTGGATTGCCACCACGCCAGTGCCGGAGGGTGCCATCGAGCGCATCGCGCCGGCACGGCGCAGTTTTGCCGCGGGCCTGGTGCTGATGTGGCTGGGAATCATCGTCGCCATCACGCGGTAGCCAAAAAATCTCGATGAGCCGGCAAGCCGCATGGCGGCTGGACTCGTGCCGCTTATCCACTGGCTTATCCACAAATTATTGGGTTGACCGACGGGGTCGACCCCGATATGTTGTGCCTCGTCGGTCGCCATGTCGGACTATTTCGAGATGGCTAGGGAATCCGGTGCGAATCCGGAACTGCCCCGCAGCGGTAAGCGGAGACGAAAGCTCAAGTCGCACTGGCCTTTAGGGCCGGGAAGCGGGGCGAGTAGGCGGGTCGGAGCATCCTCCAACCCACATCCGCAAAGTCCGAAGACCTGCCGACACGGCATGGCCGGAGTGCCCTGTCGCCAGTGACGGCCTCCGCGGGAGAGGCGTACGCACGACGTGGAAGTCACACGTATCGGGCGCACGACCACGGCAAGCCGCCACATCAGCCCTGCGCGCGGGAGCAGGTGGTTGAGTCCAAGGAGTCTGTCCGCACGAACCGGATCTTTCCGGACCGGACCGATTCCGCAGCCCGGAGCGTCCGACATGCAGCCTATCGATACCGAATCGCGCGAGCGCACTGACGTTCGCGCGGAGTCATCCGCTTTTTCCGCCGACGCTCACGCGCCAGCCACTGCCATTCCTGAAACGATGTCCGCTACCGCCGAAGCACCTTTCACTCTGACTCCCCCGCACAACCCCGGCCAGATGCGCGTGACCAAACGCAGCGGCCGACAAGAAGTGGTCGACGTCAACAAGATCGTCCGCGCGGTCACGCGCAGCGCCGAGGGCCTGCACGGGGTCGATCCGCTGCGCGTGGCGCTGAAGACCATCGGCGGCCTGTATGACGGCGCCACCACGCAAGAACTGGATCAGCTTTCCATCCGCACCGCTGCGGCACTCACTGCAGAAGAACCCGAATACGGCCAGCTTGCCGCACGCCTGCTCGGCGCGTTCATCGACAAGGAAGTGAGCGGGCAGGAAATCCAGAGCTTCTCGCAATCCATCGCGCGCGGTGCGGAGCTGGGCATCGTCAACGCGCGTCTGCGCGATTTCGTCGCCGCGAACTCGCGCAAGCTCAACGACGCGATCGATCCGCTCGCTACGCGCCGCTTCGAATACTTCGGCTTGCGTACGGTGTATGACCGTTATCTGCTGCGTCATCCGCAGCTGCGCAAGGTGATCGAGACGCCACAGTATTTCTTCATGCGCATCGCCTGCGCACTGGGTGGCAACGATATCGGCGAAGCGTTGGATCTGTACCGCCTCTTCTCTTCGCTGGAATACATCGCCAGCTCACCGACGCTGTTCAACGCGGGCACCTCGCATGAGCAACTGAGTTCCTGCTTCCTGCTGGATTCGCCGCTGGATTCGCTGGAATCGATCTATGAGAAGTACGGCGACGTGGCCAAACTCAGCAAGTTCGCCGGCGGCATTGGCCTGGCCTACTCGCGCGTGCGTTCGCGCGGCTCGTTGATCAAAGGCACCAATGGCCATTCCAACGGCCTGGTGCCGTGGTTGAAGACGCTGGATGCCTCCGTCGCCGCCGTGAATCAGGGCGGCAAGCGTAAAGGTGCAGCTTGCGTGTACCTGGAGCCGTGGCATGCGGACATCGAGGAGTTCCTCGAACTGCGCGACAACACGGGCGACGAAGCGCGCCGCACGCACAACCTCAACCTGGCCAACTGGATTCCCGACGAATTCATGCGCCGCGTGGAGCACGACGGCAACTGGTCGCTATTCGATCCAAAGGTCGTGCCGCACTTTGTCGACACGTGGGGCGAAACGTTCGAGCGCGCGTATCACCAGGCGGAAGCCGAAGGCTTGGCCGTGAAAACGGTGAAGGCACGTGAATTGTATGCACGCATGCTGCGCACGCTGGCGCAGACCGGCAACGGCTGGATGACCTTCAAGGATCGCAGCAACGCCACGAGCAATCAGACGGCCAAAACCGAGAACGTCATCCATCTCTCGAATCTGTGCACTGAGATCCTGGAAGTCACCAGCGCCGGCGAAACGGCGGTGTGCAATCTGGGTTCGATCAATCTTGCCCGTCACGTTGTCGATGGCGCCTTCGATTTCGCCAAACTCGCCACCACCGTGCGCACGGCAGTACGTCAGCTCGATCGCGTGATCGATCTGAACTTCTATCCGATCGACACCGCCGCCACCGCCAACCGCAAGTGGCGCCCGGTAGGCTTGGGCGTGATGGGCTTGCAAGATGTGTTCTTCAAACTGCGCCTGCCGTTCGATTCGGCCGAAGCGCTCGAGCTATCCACGCGCATCGCCGAAGAGATTTATTACAACGCGTTAGCGCAATCGAACGCGTTGGCTGAGCAACATGGCGCGCATCCGGGCTTTGACGAAAGCCGCGCGGCAAATGGCGAACTTCAATTCGATTACTGGCCGAATGCGAAACAGCACGACATCGCGCGTTGGGATGCGCTGCGCGAAGCCATCAAGGCGAAGGGCTTGCGTAACTCCCTGCTGATTGCGATCGCACCCACCGCGACGATCGCCTCCATCGCCGGTTGCTATGAGTGCATCGAGCCGCAGGTCAGCAACCTGTTCAAGCGCGAAACGCTGTCCGGCGACTTCCTGGTGGTGAATCGCCATCTGGTAGATGAGCTGAAATCGCTGGGCCTGTGGACATCTGAAGTCCGCGACGCGATCAAGCTGGCGGAAGGTTCGATCCAGGGTATTGCGGCGATCCCGGAACGCCTGCGCTTGATCTATCGCACCGTGTGGGAGCTGCCGCAGAAGGGGCTGATCGATCTTGCTGCTGCACGCGGTGCTTATATTGATCAGAGTCAGTCGCTGAATCTGTTCATGGAGAATCCGAACATCGGGCAGCTGAGTTCGATGTACATGTATGCATGGAAGTCGGGCGTGAAGACCACCTACTACTTGCGTTCGCGGCCGGCGACGAAGATCGCGAAGACGACGGTGACGGCCGCTGTTTCCGCAACACCTGCACCTGACGCACAGGAAGTGGCCACCGCTGCCGTGTTCTGCTCCTTGGAAAACCCAGAGTACTGCGAGGCTTGCCAGTAACCTCACACCCGTCATTCCAGCTTTCGCTGGGACGGCGGCAAAGAAACAAATCAGCCGCAGATTTCTAGGTAAAGATCGCGCCAGTACGGATTGGATTTCTCGACGAGCTCGATTTTCCAGGCTCGCTTCCATGCTTTGATCGCCTTTTCTCGGCCAATCGCAGACTCCATCAAGTCATGCAATTCAAACCAAACCAGATCATGCACACTGTAGCGTTCGGTAAAACCTTCGGCGATGCTCTGCTTGTGTTGCCAGACACGACCCGGCAAGTCCGACGTAACACCGATGTACAACGTCGCATTTCGTCGATTGGCAAGAATATAAACACATGGTTGTCGTTCACGCATAAAAGTCATCCGCTCGATCTCTGCTCGAGCTTGCCCGATCACACCAGCCCGCACGATCGTCATCCCAGCGAAAGCTGGGATCCAGAGCCTTTCACCGACGCAAATCATCGGCACAACGGAAGTCACTGGATTCCAGCTTTCGCTGGAATGACGGCCTAAGCAACCCTCCGAGGCTCTCATGTCCCCCCAACCCCAACACATCCTCGACCCCGGCTTCGAACTCACCCTGCGCCCCATGCGCTACCCCGAGTTCTACGAGATGTACCGCAACGCGATCAAGAACACCTGGACCGTCGAGGAAGTGGATTTCTCGCTCGATGTCACTGATCTGAAGTCGAAGATGACGGACGCGGATCGCCACCTGATCCATCGCCTGGTTGCCTTCTTCGCCACCGGCGACACCATCGTGGCGAACAATCTGGTGCTGAACCTTTACCAGCACATCAATGCACCGGAAGCGCGCATGTACTTGTCGCGACAGCTGTTCGAGGAAGCGCTGCATGTGCAGTTTTACCTCACGCTGCTCGACACCTATATCCCTGATCCGAACGAACGCAACAAAGCCTTTGCGGCGATCGAGAACATTCCTTCGATCCAGCAGAAGGGTGCGTTCTGCTTCAAGTGGATCGACTCCGTCCAGAACCTGCAAAGGCTGGAAACGCGCGAGCAGCGCCGGCAGTTCCTGCTGAATCTGATCTGCTTCGCCGCATGCATCGAGGGCTTGTTCTTCTTCGCCGCGTTCGCCTACGTGTACTTCTTGCGTTCACGCGGCCTTCTGCACGGCCTGGCCTCGGGTACCAACTGGGTATTCCGTGATGAATCGGGGCACATGGCGTTTGCTTTCGACGTAGTGCGCACCGTGCGCGCGCAGGAGCCCGATCTGTTCGACGAGGACATGCGCGCACAGATCGAGCAGATGCTGGAAGAAGCCATCGCCTGCGAAACGCAGTTCGCCGAGGACGTGCTTTCCGGCGGTGTGGCCGGCCTGTCGGTGAAGGACATGCGCCAGTATTTGGAATACTGCGCCGACCAGCGCCTGGTTCAGCTCGATCTGCCGAAGAAATACGGTGCGAAGAACCCATTCGACTTCATGGATCTGCAGGACGTGCAGGAAGTCACCAATTTCTTCGAGCGCCGCGTGTCGGCGTACCAGGTGGGCGTGGAAGGCGAGGTTGCCTTCGACATGTCGTTCTAACGGATAATCGGCGGCATGGACTCGCCACACATCGTTCTGACTGACACACCTGACTCCGTCGATTTGGCGATAATCCGACGCGAACTCGATCAATTCAACCGCACAGCAAGCGGGATCGACGATCAGCGACCGATTGCATTGCTGGTTAAGGATCCGATTGCACACGAAGTATTGGGTGGTCTGTATGGCCGCACCTCGCGCGGAGTGCTTTTTATCGACGTATTTTTTCTACCCGAATCCATGCGCGGCGCCGGGCTGGGTAGCAAGCTGCTGCAAATGGCCGAGGAGGAAGGTCGCCGACGCGGCTGCCACATCGGCCTGCTGCACACTAACAGTTTCCAGGCGCCCGGCTTTTATCGAAAATATGGTTGGCGCGAATACGGCTGCTTCCCAAGCGATCCGCCCGGCAATAGCCGTATTTTCTTCACCAAAGAACTGATGCCCACGATCTGAGCGCACGCCTTTGTGGTTCGAGGGACAGTCCGCACATGATTGGCTATGCTACCGCGACCTATCGACTGGTAGCCACGAATGACACCACGCAGATTTCTGGCCAAGGTTTTCCGTCGCATTGCCTATGAAATCGATCACTCCCTGTTCGAACAGGCAACCCTACCCGTTTCGAATGCTGCACCATCGTTGCCCCAAAACTTCGATCCCTATGACGTTCCGCTACGGGATAACAAACTTTCCGGTTGGTTCAACGAAGCAACACATGAGCTGTATCCTGGCTTCCCGATCGGTCCACACGATTTCGTCGCGGATATCGGATGCGGGAGGGGTACGCATGCCCGCTTCTGCGCGGACCACGGTGCGCACGTCATCCTTGTGGATGCGGATAAAGCATCACTGGATGCAGCCCGCGCACTTTGGGAGGCGAATGACCCACACGTAGAATCTTATTGCCAGAGGGCCACACCATTTCCTATTGCCGACGATCGCTGCACACGCGTCATCTGTAACGAAGTGCTAGAGCATGTCGAGGACACTTCGTTGTTCATGGCCGAATTGGCACGTATTGGTGCGCCGGGCGCACGCTACCTAATCTGTGTACCCGCACCCTTCAGCGAGGGCGTGCAAAAACACATAGCTCACCCGTCTTACTTCGAGCATCCTAATCACATTCGGATTATCGAACCGGAAGCATTTCAGCGAATGGTGGCAGATGCCGGTTTGGTGATCGACACCGTTTCCAGCCATGGCGCATATTGGGCCATCTGGTGGTGGCTGTGGTGGTGCGATCCACAACCCAGCCTCACCCCTCGTCATCCAGTGCTTGATCATCTGGCCTTTGCCTGGGGCAGTTTGCTGGAAAGCCAAAACGGGCTACTTATCAAGAAAGCACTGGATCGCTGCTTGCCTAAGAGTCAGATTATCGTGGCGCACAAACCATGATCTTGGAGTGCCACTGGGCTCCTTCTCTTCACAATCTGAATATCAAGACGCCCAGAGCCTGAAACCCCGGGCGCTTACAACCTACGCGAGTAGTCACGTCCAACTGTTGTCGTCGTCGAAGTTGCTGCTATCGAAATTGGCATCGTCGAAATTGTCGGAGGTGAAATCCTGATCGCCACCGTTCGGCAAATTGTTGTTGCCGTTATCGAAGAAGTTGTTCTCGGTGACGTTCTCAATCACTTCCGGCTGTCCACCACCGAAACCACCGCCGAAGAAACCACCGCCATGATGGCCGCCAAGCAGGTTTTCGATGCCATCAAACAGGAACATGCCACCAGCGACGCCGGCTGCGGTAGTGGCCGCGCTTGCGAGGAAGCTCGAACCACCGCTTTGCTGCGGAGCAGCCGGCGCGCCGCCAAACAGACGTTCGCGCCATGTCGGTGCCGCCGCTGGAGCTGCCTGCGGCGGGATCGGCGGCGGGTTCGCGCCCCATGCGGGCTGCTGGGGCTGGGCGCCGCCAAGGAAGCTGCCACCGCCCTGCTGACCCGCCTGTTGCGCCTGCAACTGCGCGATCTGTGCCTTTGCCGCATCCAGTGCGTGCTGCTGCAGCAGGCAGCGCTGTACAAGCAGATAAACCGCATCGGGCTGGTTGGCCAGACGCTGGTGGATCAGCGCATCGGCCTGCGCATCTTTAGCTACGCCGCTGACGGCGGCCAGGCGCTGAAGGAAATCGTCGAGGAGGGTTTGTTCCTGGGGAGTCATGGGTTCACCGATTAGCTTCTATGACGGCACGATGCCGGCAAGGACGGAAGTATGCGCGGGATGTGTGACCTCAAGGGTGCTGGTCGTCGTGGTTGACGTCCGCGATTCACGATTCCTTAGGCCTTTGGCCTATTGACTACAGATGTAGTCAGAGTTAGCGTGCCTACATCTGTAGTCACGAGCCGATTGCTATGCCCAAGCCATCCATCGGGGACCAGGAGCTGGCACTCCTGCACTATCTGGCCGAGCACGAGAACGCCACCGTGGGCGAAGTCGCCGCCGATTTCGGCGAAGCGCGTGGCCTGGCCCGCTCCACCGTGTTAACGATGATGGAGCGCTTGCGCGCCAAGTCCTATCTGAAGCGGCGTCACCTCAACGGTGTGTATCGCTACAGCATCACCACCGGCCCCAATGAGGCATTGAGCAACGCGGTCGGCCAGTTCGTCGAGAAGACCTTGTCCGGCTCACTTTCGCCCTTCGTGGCGTGGATGTCGCAGAAAGGGGAAGTGAGCGACAGCGAACTGGCCGAGCTGGAAGCCCTGGTGACGCAATTGCAGTCGCGGCGCAAGGAATCCTGACATGCATACCTTCAGCACGCTCGCTGATACCTTGCTCGCCCGCCTCGCCTGGACATCGGCGCAAGCGGCTTTGTTGATCGCGCTGCTGTGGCTGGTCATACGCCTGCTGCCGCGCCTCTCGCCCGCCGTGCGTTGCATGCTCTGGTGGCTGGTCGCAGCGCAGCTGGTGCTAGGCGTAGCCATCAGCACGCCGGTGCAATTGCGGTGGTTGACACCCAAAGCATCCATGCCTGTTGCGTCCATTGAGCACGCTGCCGCCCATGTGCATATACATACCGGCGCGGCAGCCACGCTTGCCACGCCTACTGCGTCCTTAGCAGTGGAGCAAGCGGCCTGGTCATGGCCGTTGGCGATCGTGATCGCTTGGTTTTGCGTTGTGCTGTTGCAGGCGTGCCTGGCGATACGGCAATGGCTTGAAAGCCGTGCCCTGGTGCGCCATGCCCAGCCGATCACCGATACCGCCTTGCATGCGCTGTGCATGCGACAGGCACAAGCATTGGGCATGCCTCGTGTGCCGGCGCTGCGCGTGTCGCAAGCCATCGTATCGCCACAAGTCTGCGGGTTGTGGCGGCCAGTAGTGCTGTTGCCCGCCGAGCAAACACTGTCCGCCGATGAGCTTGCGATGGCAATGGCGCATGAGCTGGCGCATATCCGGCGTGGCGACTTGTGGCTGGGCTGGATACCGGCAATCGCGCAACGCCTGTTCTTCTTCCATCCACTAGTGCGCTGGGCGGTGCGCGAATACGCGGTATATCGAGAAGCCGCATGCGATGCGCAGGTATTGCAGCGTCATGGCGCCGCGCCGCACTGCTATGGCCATCTGCTGGTGCGTCTGGGCGTAGTAGACCCCATGCACGCCAGTCTCGCCGGTGCTTCCTCGACCTTCCAAAATCTGAAAAGGCGCTTGCTCATGCTGCAACAAAGTGAAACGACGCCGCGCATGCGGAGCTGGTTGCTGGTCGCGGCGATTGCCTTGGTCGGTGTGCTGCCCTATCGCGTGACCACAGCCAATGCGGAGCAAACAAGCACAGTGTCCCAAGCTCCGGCTACAGCCGGCGCCAACACCTATGTGCCGCCTGCTCCGCCTCCGCCGCCTCCGCCGCCACCGGCAATGCCTCCGCTGCCGGCGCCACCTCCCCAGCCGCCTGCGCCTGCTGATTTCGGCCCTCATGCCCACCATGTGGATATCGACACTCGGGCCGGTGCAGAACGCGGCTTCGTCCTGCTGGATGGCGACACGATAGTGGTCGACGGTAGCGAGGCAGACCTTGCCGAGGCGCAGCGTCTGCATAAAACCGAAGGTTCGGTGCTGTTGCTGCGTCGGAACGACAAAACCTATGTGATCCACAATGCCGATGTGATCCGCCAAGCGAAGGACATCTACGCGCAATCCGCGCAACTCGCACAGGCACAAGGTGAGCTGGCTGGCCAGCAAGGTGCGCTTGCCGGACAACAGGCCGCGCTGGCCGCGCGGCGGGGCGCGCTTGCATCCCGCCAAGCAGACGTGGAGGGCCGCCGTGCCGCCATCGAGGCCCAAGGTGAAGCCCTGCGCTCAGCAACGAAATCGCAGAATAACGCCGGCAACGAAGCCAGCCTTGAGGGCCAATTACGCGGGATCGACGCCGAGCAGGCCGAAATACAACGCGAAAGCAAGGAGCTCGACCAGGAATCCGTTGCGCTGTCCAAGCAGGAAACAGCGCTTTCAAGGCGCGAAAAAGCCATGTCCAAGCAACAGCAGCTCAGCTCGCAAGACATGGACCGGCAGCTAGACACGTTGCTCGGCGAGGCTATCTCCAAGGATTTGCCAAAACCCACCGATCGGTAACACATCGGTGCGCAGCGAGATGCGCACCGACCATTCGGCAACACATCCAAACATGCATCCACCACCTACCTGGGTAGGCGGTTAGGGCACTGCGTCTTACGCACAGGGAAACTGACGATGCTTGGCTACTACTCCTTGCTCGCTCTATCTAGTTTCAAACGCAGCAGAATCATCACGGCGCTGATGGTGCTTGCCATCGGGCTCGGCATTGGCGCCAGCATGACCATGATCACCGTGCTACATGTGATGTCCGGCGATCCGCTGCCTGGCCACAGTGCACACCTATACGTGCCGGTGATCGATCCGCATCCGATCAGCCGCGTCAAAGCCAAAGACAGCGCAGCGGATGGCGCCATGACCTGGACGGATGCGATGTATCTGCTGCGCACAGCACGCGCAGATCGGCAAGCGGCGATGGCAGCGGGAACCCTGCCGATTCAACCAGCCCAGGCATCGCTGCGTCCCTTTTTCGAATCGGGGCATTACGTCACCGCCGATTTCTTTCCGATGTTCAGCACGCCATTTCGCGCCGGCGGCGGCTGGAATGTGCAGGACGATGCCCATCACGCACGCGTGGTCGTACTCAATGCTTCGTTGAATCGCAAGCTGTTCGGCGACGTAGCGAGTATCGGGCGCAGCGTGCGCTTGAAGAACACCGACTTTCGTGTCGTCGGTGTGCTCGACGACTGGCAGCCACAACCCACCTTCTACGCACAGATCGACAACGCCGCATTTGGCAGCGTCGACCAATTCTTCGTCCCGCTGCAAACCGCGCAGGAACTGAACTTCGCTACCAGTGGCCGCATGTGGTGCTGGGGTAGTGGCGGCGATGCGCGCAAGAGCGATCATTGCACCTGGCTGCAGTTCTGGGTGGAACTGGACAGCGCAGACAAGGCGCGCGCATATCAAGTTTTCCTCGCCGATTATTGGCGCGATCAGCAGGCACACGGCCGCTTCCCGCGCCCGGTGAATGCGCAGCTCTACAGCCTGATGGACTGGCTGAACAATCAACACGTAGTGCCTGGCGATCTGCACCTGCAGCTGTGGCTAGCGCTGGGCTTCCTCGGCGTGTGCATGCTCAACATCGTCGGCCTGCTGTTGGCCAAGTTTCTGCGCCGAAACGGAGAGATCAGCGTGAGGCGGGCGCTCGGTGCGCGGCGACGCGACGTCTTTCTGCAGTTAGGCATCGAAGCCGGCATGGTCGGACTGGCTGGCGGCTTACTCGGCTTGGCACTGGCTGAGTTCGGCTTGTGGAGCGTGCGGCGGCGACCGGATGGCTACGCGCATCTGGCTCATATGGACGGCGCCATGCTGCTAGGCACTTTTGCGCTGGCCGTGATCGCCGGCCTATTCGCCGGACTGCTGCCGGCATGGCGCGCCTGCAACATCACGCCCGCGCTGCAATTGAAAACTCAGTGAGGCTCATCATGTCATTGCCGCCCGTCGTCGCCACACTTTCACGCCACAAGCTAACCGCGCTGTTGTTGATGCTGCAGGTCGGCCTGACCTGCGCCATCGTGTGCAACGTCGCCTTCATGATCATCGACCGCGTACAACAAATGCGCCAGTCCAGCGGTATCGCAGAAAACGAGGTGGCGCTGATCGAGAGCACCGACCTGGATGACAACGCGCAACCATTGGTTCGCCATGCAGCGGATCTTGCGGCGCTACGCGCAATAGCCGGCGTGAAATCAGCGGCCGCCGTCGGTGCGCTACCGTTCAATCATCACGACTGGAGCAATGGCATTCAGTTGACGCCAGACGGAACGGCCCGCACGACGGCAAGCGTGTTCAGCGGCACACCCGGCGAGGCGGATACGCTGGGCGTGCACCTGATAGCGGGACGCGACTTTCTACCCGACGAATACGTACCGGAAGGCAGCGCGCGCGATTGGGATGGCCTTGACCAAGTATCTGCCACCATCGTGACGCGCGCGTTGGCGGAGAAGCTTTTCCCAGGCCAGGATCCACTCGGCAAATCGATCTACCCCAGCGATAAACCCGTGCGCATCGTCGGTGTCATCGATCATTTACAACGTCCGCAGGCACATGAAAGCACCGACAACGACTACGCCACTCTGTTGCCGATGCTGCCGGATGGCAACGATGTGACCTATGTGCTGCGTAGTGCCCCGCAGGATCGCGAGCGCATCTTGAAGCAGGCTGCGCAAGTGCTCGAACGCCTGTACGGCAACCGCATCCTTCGGCATGCCCAGACTTTCGAGCAATTGCGTATCGATTTCTTTCATCGCAACCGCACCATGATCGGTTTGCTGATCGCTGCTGCAGTGGGCTTGCTGATCGTTACCGCGTTGGGTATTTCGGGTCTGTCCAGTTTCTGGGTACAGCAACGCCGGCGCTCCATCGGCATTCGTCGTGCGGTGGGCGCAACGCAGCGGGACATCCTGCTCTATTTCCAGTGCGAGAATTTCTTGATCGTGAGCATCGGTGTGTTGCTGGGCTGTCTGCTTGCCTACGCATTGAACACCGTACTGATGCAGTACTACGAGCAATCACGCCTGCCCGCGCTCTATCTGGCGATCGGCGCACCGGTGTTGTGGCTGCTTGGGCAGCTTGCCGTGCTTGGCCCAGCGTTGCGCGCCTCGACGGTACCGCCCGTGGTAGCGGTGCGCGCTCAATGAGCTTCAGCACTTTTTGTTTGCCGGGATGGCAATTCCTGCGAACCGACCTGCTGCAATGCCGCCGTTATCTGTGCGTCGGCCTGCTCTGGCGACCACGCTGCGATGTGTGCCGGCGCATAGCTGCGGCGCAAGTGGCGGATCAATTGCAGGCCGAGCCAGTAGCCACTGCGATTGGGCAAGCCTTGCTGATAGGGCCTGGGTGCAGCATTGAACCAGCGCTTGAATATATCCGGATGTTCGGGATCGATCGCCTTGCTCCTCGCATCCGCGAGAAAGCGTCGAGCGATCTCCGGCAGCTGGTTCGCGGGAATGGCGCCAAGCTCGTCCTCAAGCAGCAGCTCACCATCCGTGTGTCCCGGCGAAAGCTCACCGCTCACATACGTGGCCAGCCCCTCTTCGAACAGCGGCAAGGTGAGCGGCGCATCTGGCATCACGCCATCATTGCGAATGCCCGCATGCTGCGCGTGATACAGATGGAACAGCTCATGCGGCACCACGATGTCGAGGTTGGCGTGTTCCAGCAGCAGCGTATCGACGGCGAATACCAGCACCGGCTTGCCATTACCAAGTACGCCACTCTTCGCGTCGAAGTTGGGTGCGAGCAGGATCGTTACAGGCGGATGCGCATCGGCATCCGGGAACAGCGTCTTGAAGCGCACCGACTGATGTGCAACAGCATCCTGCAAGGCGCGCACTTCGACGGGAATATCCGCCGCCAAGGCGGGATATCGCTCAAAGCGCTTCTGCAGCCATATCTGCCGGCGCGCCTGCCAGTACGGATCGTGTTGCTTTTCCCACACCACTGTGTCGTAGACGTCACGACGCAGTGATTCGATGCTGCGGTTCCAGGCGTGCTCCTGCTGCAGAAACGGCTTTCCCTTAGCTGCGGACCAGAATTCGGTAAACGACGTGGTGATCGATGGCGCCTCCCTACCGGACGCAGGCACCATGCATGCGAGCAGCAGTGTCAGACAGAATGCCTTGCTGCTGCTCGCCTTCATTCCATCACTTCCAAGGCCAGGGCTTCAGCGAGTATTCCTTCGGCGGCGTATCGCCAGCGAGGTACTGCACGAAGTAGTCCCAACGACGGCGCGTGATGTACGGGGTATCCGAGCCGTAACCATGGTGCTGGTTAGGCAAGAACAGCATGTCGAAATCCTTGTTCGCCTTGATCAGCGCGTCCACCACCAGCAACGTGCTGTAGGGCGGCACGTTGTCGTCAATCGAACCGTGCACCAGCATCAACTTGCCCTTGAGGTTCTTGGCGATGAGCTGGTTGGCCTGATTGTCGTAGTTGGTGCTGCCGTTCTTGTTCGTCACCAGCAGGCCCTGCCACTTTTCGGCCCAGTCATCCTCATACAGGCGATTGTCGTGGTTGCCGCTTTCGGCCCAACCCACCTTGAAGAAGTCTGGATAGCGGAACATTGCATCCGCCGTGGTATTGCCGCCACCGGAGTGGCCCCACATGCCCACGCGATCGAGATCGATCCACGGATAGCGCTGACCAAGCTGTTTGATGGCCGTCACCTGGTCCGGCAGCGTGTTGTCACCCATGTCGCCGAACCACGCATCGTGGAACGCCTTGGAGCGCCATGGCGTGCCCATGCCGTTGACCGCCACCACGATGAAGCCGAGTTCCGCCAGCGACTGGTTGTCACGATGCGACGACTGGAAATCGAATCCATCCACCGAACCGGTCTGCGGTCCGGGATAGACGTAATTGACGATCGGATACTTCTTCGTCGGATCGAAATGGGTCGGCTTGAACATCAGGCCGTACAGATCGGTCTTGCCGTCACGCGCCTTCACCACGATCTGTTCCGGCGGCTGCCAGCCGGTAGCGAGCAGACGCTTGATGTCGGTCTTGGCGACGGTAGTGATGACATGCCCGTCGTTCGCATCGCGCAGCACGGTCACCGGCGGTTGGGTGGTCGTGGAATAACTGTCGACGAAATACTTGCCATCATCAGACAAGGTAATGGTGTGATCGGAAGGCTCCGGCGTGAGCAGCACTGGTTGGCCACCATCCAGGCTCACTTTCCAGAACTGCTGATAATACGGATTGATGCCCGATGTGCGTCCCACGCCACGGAACCACACGGTGCGCGTCTTCGCATCCACTCGCAGCACTTCAGTGACGTTGCCTTGACCATCCGTGATGGCGCGCTTGAGCTGGCCGTTGCCAAGATCGTATAGATACAGATTGCCCCAGTTGTTGCGCTCACTGAACCAGATCGCTTCGTGCGTGTCGGGCAGGTAGCGCCAGTTCACCTCGCCATTGCCGCTCTCGTAATAGGTGGCAACGTCTTCATGGAACACCGTGCGCACTTCGCCGGTTTTCGGATCGGCAATGCGGAAGGTTTCGTGCTTGTGGTCGCGCGACGTGGAGACGAAGGCCACCGTCTTGCCGTCCGGCGCCCATTTCACATCATCCCAACCACCCTTCCGGCCGCAGCTCACGTCGTCGCACAGTGAAGAGCGATGCTGATCCGGCGGCATCTTCAAGCGCACCACCGCATGTGTCGGCACGTCGATGACCACTCGCTCGATCATGGTGATGTGCTCGTCACCCGCAAACGGATATTTCCATGACTGCAATTCCGGATGACCCAACTTGGTGGTCACCAGGTACATGTCGCCGGTCTTGCGCTGATCCTGCTGGAAGGTGGCGATCTGCTTGGAATCGGGCGACCACTCGAGGATGGCCCTGTCGGTGTGCTGCCAGCCGGCGTTGTCGGTGGCATAACCGAAATTCTCGATGCCATCCGTGGTGAGCTGGATTTCCTTGCCAGTGGCAACGTCGCGCACCCACAGATTCCAATTGCGGATGAAGGCTTCCTGCTTACGGTCGGGCGACAGCACGCCGGGTTCCTTGCCGGTTTTCACCA
Organism: Dyella acidisoli; assembly: GCF_030160295.1. Lineage (GTDB taxonomy): Bacteria > Pseudomonadota > Gammaproteobacteria > Xanthomonadales > Rhodanobacteraceae > Dyella_B > Dyella_B acidisoli. Next base: position 104,803 of record NZ_BSOB01000025.1, on the reverse strand, counting down.
GCGTGCTCTTGTCCACGCATTCGCCGGCTGCTTGCAGATTGCACAAGTAATGCGCGTCGCCGATCTGGATATCGTCACGCCCGTCGGCGGCAACGCGGAATTCGGTGATACCCAGCTTGTCGGCCTTGATGTCTTTCTTGCCGGCCTTGACCAGCGCCGCGGCAAGCTTCGCCTGGTCGAGCAGCGGCGCGGCTTTGCCGTTCGTCGCGTCCATGCGCAGATAATGATCGCCGCTGGCGTCGTGGTCTTCATACCAGAAGTGCGTGTCATCCAGCCAATGCACGGTACGCACCAGGTGATCCACCAGTGGCATCGTGGTGTACGGCATATAACGCTCGGCCTGCGCATAATCCTGCGCCGTGAGCGTGCCTCCCGCGGCCATCGCGCCACCCGGGATCAACCCCAAGGTCAGCAGTCCACACACCAGTGCGCCGTGCAAGCGCGACGTGCCGATTATCGAACGCATGTTTGCTCCCATTGAAAACGAATGGCCGCCGAGGCGGCCGCCCCCCAATCTTGTCACGACCTTTCATCGTAGTGGCTGTGGTCGGGTTTCGACCCCTGCCAAAGGTCTCGACGTGTTGCTCCCTCCTCTGCCGCTGCAGGGGAGGGTTGGGGCGGGGTTGCTTGAGCTTGCGATACAGTTTGAATTCAACGCGAGATTGCTTCACCCCACCCTACCCTCCCCTACTACACGTAGGGGAGGGGACAATAAACAACGTCGTGGTGCCCCACGCCTATCCGGAGTCACGGCATGTCCCAGCCATACACCATCATCGGCAACTACATTTCGCCCTACGTACGCAAAGTACTCGTATGCATGGATCTGAAAGGGCTCGATTACCAGATCGACCCGATTACGCCGTTCATTGGCAACGACGATTTCAGCCGCCTGAGTCCCTTGCGCCGCATACCGGTGCTGATCGACGGCGAGCTGGTGCTCAACGATTCCTCGGTGATCTGCCAATACCTGGAAGACAAGCATCCACAGCCTGCGCTTTATCCATCCGATATTGCACAGCGCGCCAAGGCACGCTGGCTGGAGGAATATGCCGATACGCATCTGGCAGATCTGTTGATCTGGCGGCTGTTCTATCAGCTCGCCGTTCGCCGCTACGTTTTCCAGGAGCCCACCGACGAGACCATCGTGCAGCACGCACGCGAGGTGCAGATTCCCGCCGCGCTGGATTACCTGGAAACGCAGCTACCGGTGGATGGATTCATCTTCGGCGAGCTTTCCATTGCCGACATCGCCATTGCCTGCTACTTCCGCACGGCTTCGTTCGTGCGCTACGTAGTGGACGCGCAGCGATGGACGCGCACTGCTGCGTTCGTGCAGCGGATGCTTGCGTTGCCTTCGTTCCAGAAACTGGGGCGATTGGAAGACAGCATCCTGCGGCTTCCGCTGGCGCAGCAGCGCGACGCACTGGCCGCAGCAGGAGCGCCGCTTACGCGCGAAACCATGGCAACCCATACCCCGCGGCACGGTTTGCCGCGGGGCTGACGTCTCGTCACGGATACGGGTCTACGTACGAGGTGTTCTGCCAATACATGCCGTGGCGATAGAGCGCAGCATCGTAATCCACGTGATGGATCATTCCGTCATCCGGATCGAACACATGCAACTTGTAAGTCTGACCAAGCTGCACGATGCCTACGATCACCACCCAATGGCCATTCTGGTAGTCCGGATTGGGGCTGGGCACCGGCAACGTATGACCGACGATCGCGAGCAAGGGCCGGCCTCGATTGATCCACGCGATGATTTCATCCCTCGTAGGAAGGGGGTAATCGTCGATGTTGTTGGTAAATCCCAGGTCCTCCAGCGCCGCAGCGGCCGATTGCTGCATGTGGATGTCCGCGTGCACGTTGTTGTGCGAGGCGACAGCCCAGGCGTCCGCCAACGCTTTGTCACTCACATAGGATTGCCCGCCCGAAAGTCCGAGCTGGTTGTACCAGTTGATGATTTCGCGCGCGGCGCAGGCCCAGCATGAATTGGGATCAGCTTGCTGCGCGGTGGGAAAATGCTGCAACACGGGCATGTTTCGTAGCCTCTGTAAGGGTGGATGGACAGGTGTTTGTGCTCAACCGCCAACGGCAACCTTCTTGCCGTTCTTGTTCGCCGCCACCCACATTTGCAGGCAGCTGCTGACGTCGTTATCGGGAACCTGATCAACTGCGGTGATCGCACTGCTGCCGCCCGTCGCCGTGTTGTCCGGCGAGTGGCTGTGCCACGCCCAATAGTAGCCCGGGCCGAGCAAATAACTGCCGTCCGTGCGGGTGCCGAGAAGGTGCACTTTGAATTCCAGCGACACGCCCTGCGGCTGCATGGGCGTATCCCACAGGTACACGTAGGTCTGTGCACCGTTGCCGACAGGCAGGCAGTGATTCTGCGCATTCACCCAGGTGTCAAAATCGGCTGGCCATCCACCGATATGAAACCAGTGGTCGACGAACTCCGTCTGTCCGAGATCGCGGTTGATGATCTGCGTTTGTCCTTCCAGTACACCCTCACCGAAACTCTCTTCGTAGTAAGGGCTCTGCTGCACGCCGACGCGAAAGAAGTTGTCGACGAACCACCCATTGGCGTTGATGGTGTTCCTCTTGGTGTCGTTCTCGCGACCTTGCCCGATCCAATCGGCGGACAGCACTTCCACCTTGTCGGTGACTGGAATGCCGTTCCATTTGAATCGGCAGATCTGAAACAGGCCGATCTTCTCGACGTTGTCGCCCTGCACGAACGTACCGCCGACATCGACGACATAACGGGCACTGATAGTGGAGCCCTGCTCCTGATACTTGATCACACGCATGGGTTCTTCTCCTTGGACATCCGAAGGGACGGTTTGAGCAACCGGGGATTCGCCTTTGCCGGAGGGGCTGCGCGAGCCGACCAACCGCATGAGCGCAAGCAACGTTGAAGAATTCATGTCCACCATGGACGTCGGCGAACGCCGCGTGTGAAAAACCTCGCGCGCAAGAAATGGTGGCGCGTAGAGCACTTTGCTGCTGGAACAGCGTGAAGGTTATGTCGAGACGTCAGGCACGGTTGATGCTTCCAGCCAATGTCCATCTCGCAGCAGACGGGCTATTTCATCCGGACCATTCACGAGAAGGCCCGGGAAACGTCCAAGGACGTTGCAAGATCATTGATCCGGGGGGAGCACGGTGGAAGCGAAGGAATGTTCCACCGAGGATGATCGAGCATCCTCGGTACAGGCGCAGCGCGCCGTCAGCGTCAAGCGAGCACGATTGTTCCGCGACATGCCTGACCTATTGATCCAGCATGTGGCCACGCATGCCGGCGAACGCCGCCTGCAAGGCGGTGATGTGCTTTTCTTGAAGAACGACCCGCAGGATTTCATCGCCATCGTGGTCGCCGGTTGCATTCACACCATCGTGCATGGTCCCGACGGACGCCAATTGATCGTCGACAGTTTCCCGGCCGGTGATGTTGTCGGCGAAACGGCGCTGATCGACAACAAACGCCGCGACACAGCCGCTTTGGCCGGCGCACCGACGCACGTGTTGATACTGCGTCGGCATCACTTCGCTGTACTGATGGCCGAGCCATTGTTTCTCAATCGCTTGCTCGCCCTACTGTCATCGAGGCTGCGCGACGTGGCCGCGCTGATCGAGTCGCTGGGCCTGCACCGTCTCGAATCAAGGCTGGCGCGCTATTTCCTTTCCGCTGTGGACGAATGCGGGCGGCAGGTGCCGGACGGCATTGTGATACCCATGCCCTCAAGCCAAAGTCTGCTTGCTTCCATGGTGAATGCCAGTCGCCCCAAGCTCAATGCACAACTGCAAGCCTGGCGCCGCAGCGGCCTGGTGAGCTGGACGCAGGATTCCCTGCTGATCACCGATGTGGCTCTGATGCGCAGCATGGCGCATGCTGCTGCTTCTTGAGGTCGATTCCGAACTTCTGACGCATCGAGCTGCGTGAGTTGGGGTGCAAATCCCAACGTTGCCATGCACGCATACATCGCGATGTTGGGGTTTGCCCCCAACCAACGCCACTTAAGCCCTTCTCCCCTCGGGACCTGATTAGCGTCTTGCCTCAGCTGGGTATGTTGTGGTGTTGGGGCATTGCCTGCGGCGCTTTCGGAGCTTTCGGACCCTAAAGGGCCCGAGTCACTTTTCTTTGCG
>NZ_BSOB01000025.1:74388-100644 GCF_030160295.1 Dyella acidisoli | reverse complement strand
TAGGTTACAAGCCTGAAAGATATCGCCATGCTTTGATCGTTGACGGGCCAAGCTTCCACGGCGCCGCTATACCGCGAGGCGTCGAAGCATTGAGGGCTTAAAGCGCGCCCTCCGACAGGTTGAGCTTGGCCGAGGTCTGCCCGATCTGCTTTAAGTCCTCAGCGCTTCGACGCCTCGCGGTATAGCGGGAGCGTCGAACCTTGGGCGACCAACCACCTATCTAGCCATAAACGTTCAGGCTTTTCCCTTCCCCATGCTGTGAGCCTTTTAGGCCATTTCTTTGGGTTACTTTTCTTTGGGCCCGCAAAGAAAAGTGACTCGGGCCCTTTAGGGTCCGAAAGCGCCGAAAGCGCCGCAGGCAATACCCCAACACCACGACAAGCCCAACTGAGGCGAGACGCTAATCAGGCCCTGCGCGCAGCGGAGGGAATATATCCCGCTAAGTGGAACGTGCTGCCAGCCGCTCCTCAAATTGCTCCGCCTTCATCGGCGCGCCAAACAAGAACCCCTGCATATGCGAGCACCCCGCATCGCGCAGGAAGCGGCTTTGCATTTCCGTTTCCACGCCTTCGGCGATCACGTCCTTGTTGAGGCTGCGGGCCATGGCGATGATGGCGCTGGTGATCGCTGCGGTTTCCGCGTCCTGCGTGATATCGCGCACGAACGCGCGTTCGATCTTCAGCGCATCGACCGGGAAATGCTTGAGGTAGGAAAGGCTGTTGTAACCGGTGCCGAAGTCATCCAGCGACAAGCGCACGCCGCGTTGGCGAATGCGCCGCAGCAAGCGAATGGTGCCGTCGCCGCCGCTCATCATGGTGCGTTCGGTCAATTCCAGTTCGAGCAGGCTCGGATCGAGGCCGGTTTCGTTGAGGATGCTGTCCAGCCGCTCGTAGAAGCCCGCGTACTGGAACTGCAGCGGCGACACGTTCACTGAGATCGACATCGGATGACCGTTGCGCTGCCACGTGCGCGCTTGCAGGCAGGCTTCGCGCAATGCCCAGGTGCCGATGGAAACGATCAGGCCCGTATCTTCCGCCACGGGAATGAATTGGTCGGGCGTAAAGAGTTCTTCGCCGTTCACGTACAAGCGCAACAGTGCTTCCGCGCCGACGATGTGGCCATGCTTCGCATCGACTTTAGGTTGGTATTGCAAGGCCAGTTCGCCGTGCGCCAGTGCATGGCGCAGCACATTCTCGATGCGCTGGCTGGCCGCGGTGCGCTGGCTCATTTCTGGCGCGTAGAAGCAGTAGCCGTGACGGCCCTGCGTCTTCACTTCGTACATGGCGGCGTCGGCGGTGCGCACCAGTGCGTCCGGCTCGCTGCCGTCGCGCGGGAACAGGCTGATGCCGATGCTGGCGCGGATGTCGAGCTGCGGCGTATGCGGCACCTGTGTTTTTGCGCAGGCGTCGAGCAGCTTGCGCGCAAAGCCTGCTGCTTCGTCCGCATCGTCCACACGTGGCAGCAGCACCACGAATTCGTCGCCGTTGTAGCGGAATGCCATGTCTTCGCTGTCGCGCAATACGCTGCGGATCTGCTGCGCCACGGCTTGCAGCACCTGGTCGCCGACACCGTGGCCAAGCGTGTCGTTGACGCGGCGGAAGTGATCCAGGTCGATATAAAGCACCGCGCACTGGCGATGGCGTTGCGTAGCCATCGTCGTAGCCTGTTCGATGCGCGCATACAGCAGGCTGCGGTTGGGCAGGCCGGTGAGCGTGTCGTGCTGGGCGAGCTGGATCATCTTCAGCGCCAGCGTGCGGTTTTCGCTGATGTCGTGACATACCAGCACACCGCCGGTGACGTTGCCGGTGTGATCGTGGATCAATGCCGCGGACGTTTCGATCGGTGTTTCGAAGCCGTTGCGGTGAAGCAGGATCGCGCGACCGCTGAAATCCACGATGGCGTTGCGCCGCATCGCCTGGCGCAGCGGGTTGTCCAGCAGCTGGCGAGTGTTGATGTCGCGCAGGCGGAACACGTCGTCCAGAGGGCTGCCTTTCGCATCGGCGCTGGGCCAGCCGGTCATCGCCTCGGCGATCGGATTGAGCGAAGTGATGTTGAGTGCAACGTCGGTTGTAATCACGGCGTCACCGATCGAATTGAGCGTGACTTCGGCCAACTGACGCTCGCGGAACAGCGCTTCCTCGTATTGCTTGCGCTTGGTGATGTCCTGCACTTGGCTCACGACGTAATTGAGCTGCCCACTCTCGCTGCGTACCTGCGAGACGCTCAACTGGACGTGCACGATGTGGCCATCGCGATGGACGTAGCGCTTTTCGGTCTGGAACGCTTCGCGCCGGCCGCTGAGAATTTGCGCGGACAGTGCCTCGTTTAGCGGGAGATCGTCCGGATGCGTGACGTCGCGCCAGTTCATCGTGCGCATTTGTGCTTCGGTGTAGCCCAGCATGTCGCACATCGCCGCGTTCACGCGTTGGTAGCGGCCATCCGGCAGGATCATCGCCATGCCTACCGCGGCGTGCTGGAACGCTTGTGAAAAGCGCTGCTCGCTTTCGCGCAGTTGCTCTTCCAGCGCGTGGCGCTCGGTGATGTCGGTGAATACGGTCAGCACGCCGCGCAGCTGGCCTTGCTCATCGCGATCGGGTGTGAAGCTGCCATGTACGTAGCGGCTCTGTGGGCGGTCGAACAACGGACCTTCGTAACTGGAGGCGTGGCCGCCCAGCGCCTGCAGCAATGCGGCGCGCACGCGCAGGTAACTTTCCGGATCAAGCACCTCGCCCACCGTCCGGCCCGTGATGTGGCTGGGGTCGACATCGAACCAGCGGCGATGCGCTTCGTTGGCGAACAGGAACCGCTCGTGCAGGTCGATGTAGGTAATGAGCGCGGGCACGTGCTGCACGACGTGCGCAAGCAGATCTTTCCCGGCTTCGGGAAGCAACGGATCACCTTCGACAGGGTGCATCAGCTTGGTCATGCGGCTACGGTTCGACCGTGTGTCGGCACATCATGCGCCGTACGGGGTCGGGTTTGCACCCCAGCCCACTCGTAATCAATGCAAGGCAACCGCCGGTGCACCCAGCAAACCTTGTTCATCGAGCTGGATCTTCCCTAGCGCATGCAGATCGCTGGCCGCGCCGAATTGATCAGCCAAGGTGGTGACCAGCGGCCCCAATGCAGAGGACCTCAAGGGATAACCGTGCGCCAACACGCGGGCCAGGCCCGCCGCACCGCGTTGCGCCACCGTTACCGCCGCCACGCCGAGGCCGGCTGCTTCGTGCGCGAACAAGGTCGGCGCGCCGTAGGCAGGATCGGCCTGCGCCACGGTTTCGGTCAGCCAGCCGGAACCATGTTCCGTGGCGATGTCCGATCCGCCATCCAACTGCAGGGACAGGCCATGGGCTTGCAGCAAGGCCGCGTATTGGCGCAATTCGAATACGGCACCGGCAAGCGCATGGCTGCGCTCAGCCAGCGCGCCGCCTTGGGTCGCCAACCATTGCGCGGGTGATTGCATCCAGATCTTGCCGTCGGCATAACGCAGCGCAAGGCCACGTGCGCTCAGTGCAGTTTCGGGGCGATAGGGGGTGAGCATCGCCGCTTCCAGCATTTGCCATAGCGGGGCCAGGTTGACGTGTTCGTACTGCACGCAGGTGAGCGCAAGCAGATCATTGCGGCTGAGATAGCGAGCATGTTCCAGCCGGATGCCGAAGTTGCGCATCAGCCAGTCGGCCGTACGGGCACCGGCTTCACCGCGGCCGACCAGTTCCACTTCCAGGCGTTCGGATAGCGCATCAGCGCTCTCTTCCGGAGCGAGCAAGCTCAACGGCAGCAAGCGCATGGGGCCGTCGGCGTACGCGGGGTCTGGCTCCAGCGGCTGCGCGGGCATCCGTCCTTCGTAATGACCGAACGCCACCACGTTTCCGAGCTGGCCACGGGGTACCCGGCGTGCCAGTTCGTCCAGAGTCGCCCAGACCGGAAAGCCGGGACGCAGCAGTTCGACCGCATCGAACATGGCACCACCCAGGGTCAGCCGCGCCTCGGCGACTTCGGGCACCAGTGTGTGTAGGTCGTCCGCCACCAACGCTGCCAGTTCAGCGGCTTCGTCGCGGCTCAGGGTAAGGCGCCGGGGATGCTCGCCGGGAGACAGTTCCAGAGCCAGGACAGCGGGCAGGGCTTGCAGCGAACCAGCGGATTCCACGCGATAACACCTAGGGAAATGAAACGACAAGTTTAACAGTCCGCCTCGAAAGCCCCGTCATTGCCTCCTAGTCGTTCCCAGGCCTAGGCAAAGTGCCGCCTAGAATGAGCGCACATTTTTCAACCTCCCCGTAACGATCAGTCGTTCAAACGCTCGTTTGGGCTTTCGCCAGACCCCCGCGCGGGTTAGCCTTGCTGAATCGGTGCATTGGGACCCATTCAAGGCTATGGAAAACACGCAGCAGCGCGTTGGCGTCATCGGCGGTGTGCGCATTCCGTTCTGTCGCAACAACACTGCCTATGCGGATGTCGGCAACTTTGGCATGTCGGTGAAGGTGCTGGGCGCGCTGGTCGAACGTTTCGGGCTGCACGGGCAGGAGTTGGGCGAAGTGGCGATGGGGGCGGTGATCAAGCACTCCTCCGAATGGAACCTCGCCCGCGAAGCGCTGCTCAGTTCCGGCTTGGCTCCGACCACCCCTGGGATCACCACTGCGCGCGCCTGCGGCACTTCGCTGGACAACGCCATTGTTATTGCCAACAAGATCGCCGCTGGGCAGATCGAAGCCGGTATCGCAGGCGGGTCCGACACCACCAGCGACGTGCCGATCGTCTACAGCCAGCGCCTGCGCAAGCGCCTGCTGGCGGTGAATCGCGCCAAGACGCCGTTGGACAAGCTGAAAACCGCGGTACGCGGCTTTTCCTTCAGCGAATTGAAACCCTCGTTCCCCGGTGTGGCTGAGCCGCGCACCGGCATGTCGATGGGCGAGCACTGCGAAAAAATGGCGCGTGAGTGGCACATCGGCCGCGAGGCGCAGGATCGCCTTGCGCTGGACAGTCATCGCAAACTCGCTGTTGCCTATGACGCGGGCTTCTTCAACGACTTGGTCATTCCGTTCCGCGGCTTGAAGCGCGATGGCTTCCTGCGTCCTGACACCAGCATGGATAAGCTGGCTGGATTAAAACCGGCCTTCGACAAGACATCCGGCCACGGCACCCTCACCGCCGGCAATTCCACCGGCCTTTCCGACGGTGCTGCAGCTGTGTTGCTGGCGAACGAAGCATGGGCGGCCAAGCGTGGCCTGAAAATCCAGGCCTATCTGCGCGATGCGGAAGTGGCCGCGGTGGATTTCGTACACGGCGAAGGCTTGCTGATGGCACCGACCATCGCCGTGCCGCGCATGCTCGCACGCAATGGACTCACCCTGCAGGATTTCGACTTCTACGAAATCCACGAAGCGTTCGCCGCACAGGTGTTGTGCACGCTGCGCGCGTGGGAATCGCCCGATTACTGCAAGCATCGCCTGGGACTGGATGCACCACTGGGTAGCATCGATCCGGCCAAGCTCAACGTGAACGGTTCCAGCCTCGCAGCGGGACATCCGTTCGCTGCCACCGGCGCACGCATCGTTGCCACGCTGGCGAAGATGCTGGAACAAAAAGGTTCGGGCCGCGGTTTGATTTCCATCTGCACCGCCGGCGGCATGGGCGTGGTGGCCATCCTGGAGCGCCCCTGAGTTTTATGCCTCGGTTACGCATCACTGCCAGTTTGAGCCTGCTTGCGCTAGTCATCGGCGTAGGCGGCGTTCAATGGTTGAGCGATCAGACCTACACGCACGTGGATTGGCCGGTCACCGTACATCGTCCCATGACAGCGCAGCTGATGCGTCGTAACAACGAGCATGCCAAGCACGCACCAGCAGTTGTGCGTCCTCGCTACGAACCATCACAAGCGCAAGCAGCCATAACGCCCGCTGCGCCACCCAGCACAGAACCTACCCTTGTGCCTGTGTCGACGCCGGCCGCGTCATTGCCGACATCGCAAATGGAAGATCATGCGGTAGGCAACGTGGTACTGCATCTGACGGTCGATGGACAAGGGCAAGTCACGCGTGCGGCGGTTGCGCAATCCAGCGGCGACAGCGTGCTGGATGCGAATGCGTTGGCCATCGCGCAGCGTTGGCGCTTTGCGGTGCCAGCGGATCATCCGCAAGGAATCAGCGGGGATTTGCCGTTGCGGTTTAGCGGGGAATCGGCGCCTTCGGCGCACATGTAGATTGGGGTGAAAACCCCAACTTCGTGATCCACCAAGCATCGCAACGTTGGGATTTGCACCCCAGCCTACAAAGCTTATTGCGGACGCTGCTCTGCGAACGAATACACCTGATCCGCCCATTGCGTTGCCGCGTAATACGCGCCGGCCATCTTGCGAATGTCTTGCGGCTGCATCTGCGAGCCCTTCAGATCGCCTGCTTCCCACGCATAGACCTGTTCGAGCAACGGTGCAAACGGGCCGCGGTCTTCCACCAGCGCATCGCGGATTTCCGGTGCCAGCGGCAAATGGCTGAGCACGAATTCCATCGGTGCGCACAGCAGCGTGTCGAGCAGTGACAGCAGGCCGGCCATGAATGCCATTTCTTGCTGACCTGTGGGCATGCCTTGCGCCAGCTTCTCGCACATGTGCGCGCGGATCAGTGCGGTGCGCAGGAGTTCCGGCGGACGATCGTCCATGCCGCTGAGCGACATGGTGTAGATCCAGTTGCGCAAGCGTGCCACGCCGAAGAAGATCGCCGCCTGCTGGATGGATTTCAGCTGCCGCGGCAGTGAGAAGTACGCGGAGTTCACGCAGCCGAGCAGCTTGTAGCTGAGCACGGCGTCGTCGCGAATGATGTCGCCGAGTTCCACCGGGCCTGCATTGTTGTCCTGCAGTGCGCTCATCAAGCGCAGCAAGCTGAGTCGGCTCGGTGTGAGCACCGGCACTTCGATCTGCTGCGGCACGAGCAGATAGCGGCCCTGCACGGCCTGGAACGGCAGCGTCTTGCACCGGCCGTAGGTAACGTGGTCGTCGACGTTGCCGGCGATCACGCCGAGGCCGCGTTCGTAAAGCTGTTTGCAGCGCGCCGCCAAGGTATCGGCGTCGAGCGCTTTGGCATCCAGGCGTACATAGCGCGCCAGTCGCAGCAGCGGCTCCAGTGGGCCGTGCGGTTCGCTTGCATTGGGATCGGTGCTGCCCAGGTCCAGCAGCAACGGGCAATTGCGCAGCGCCAGCTGCTGCAGACGTTGCAGCACGGCCGCATCGCGCACATGGATCGGGTGCATGATCACGCCCAGCCGCGGCGTATGCGCCAGAATGTCGGTCTGTTCCAGCAATAGCGCGCGAGGCAGGCGCATGAAGGCGCGATTGCCGCGCACCAAGCGCGTGATCGCGCCATCGGTGATGCCGGAAAGCACACCGCCTACCAGCGTGGTATCGGCATCGGTGCCGGCGCCCTGGCGATAGAACACCAGTTCGTAAGCGAACAGTTCTTCTTCCTGATCCAGGATCGGGCTGCGCACCACAGGCAGCAACATGTCGCTAAGCGAAGTGGTGTCGTTGCCCAATGGCTTGATTGCGGAAGCAGCTGTGCTCGTCATGGTGTCGATACCGAACTGGGGTGGAGCGAGTTCTACGAGCCGGGCATGCCCGGGGGAAATGCGTTTTTCTAAGCCTGTGCAAGTTGTACGGATCGATGCGTATCCTGCAGCGAGCCGTTCTGTCCGTAAGTGCCGGTTTGTGCATCGTTGCCGGTGAGCACGGCGAGCGCTTTGCGCACTTGTGCCAGACGCTGCCCGACGAGTGCGCCGTTGCGCTGATTTCTATCGCGGCAAACGGTCAGCGATTTCAACAGTTCACGCCATTGCGTATCTACTTGCTGCGCAGCTTCGGGCGAGGTGCTGCATAGATGCAGGCGTTCCACGTCGAGCTGTTCCAGCCGGCGCATCAGCATCTGCTTGGCTTCACCTGAGCGGTTGAGCGCTTTGGCGTCGGCGACATTGAGCGCTTCGCGTTCTTCGTCCAGCACGTGGATGAGCTGCGCGGTTGTCGCGCTCATCTCGTCCAGTACGGTGCGCAAGGCGGCGCCGAGTTCGGCCTGCAGATTCGGGCTCATGGCATGGGGTTCTTACTTGCTGCCGCCGATCTGGCCTTCGAGCGAAACCAGGCTGTTGGCGATGGCATGCGGATCGACCTTGTAGGTACCGGCGGCCAGCTGATGCCGGATCTGTTCCACGCGCTGCGTGTCGACCGGCGCGTTTGCGCTGCTTGCTTCCTGCAGGGCGCGGGCCGAATCGGTGAGCTTTACGCTGTCGTTCGCCTGCGTGGTGGACGAACTGGCGGATGGGTTGGCCGTCGAACTCTGGGCGGCGCTGTTTTCCGTGGTGGTGGTCGGAAGCGGAAGCTGCGGCAAGCCGTTGGACGAAATTGTGGTGTTCATGGTTCTTGGCGTTCTCTCGATATGCCTTGGTAGAGGTATCGGCGTTCCTCAGGAAAACTTTAAGGCCCTTCCTTGGTTGCCGATCGCCTGCAGTATGTCCGGTTGTCCAGCGTTACGGGAGGGCCTGCACCTGGCCGTCCCCGATCACTACCCCATTGATTACCCTGCCAGAATTGTCATTGCGTACGCGCAGACGGGCGCCAGTGTCCCCGCCATCCAGGGCCATGCCCCGGGCACGCACTTCGATGCCGTCCAACTGGGCCACCAATTGCACTTCCTCGCCGGCGTGCACCGTTTCCCGGCCGTTGAAGTCGCCCGGTTCCAGCGCCACGCCTGCGATCAGTGGCCGCCCCAGCGAATGGCCCAGGATCTGATCGAGACTTTCGATATAGCCATAACCGAGCCGCGCCACGTCGCGCTCTTCGGCATGCACGTCACCCGGGCCGAGCATGTCGCCGCGCGCCAACGGATGGTTGGTGACCAGCACGTTGCGGAACACCTGCATCTGCACCGGCACCTGGATCGTCCAGCCTGGAGTGCCAGCGCAGCTCACCGACACCGCCACGCGCGAGGGTGTGCCTTCGCGCATCGGCAAGTGTGTTTGCAGCGGGTGGTTGCATGCGGCCAGATGCAGGCGTGCGTTGAGTGGTGTCGGCACGATCACTACGCGGCTGCCGGCGGTGCCGTATTGCGCGCGGACGGCTTGTTCGGCGGCGGTGCGTAGGTCGGTGGGGGTGGTGTCGGCGTGGACGGTGCTGGCGAGCACTAACAGCAAAGTCGGTACGCATGCACGATATCTAGCTGCACGCGAAAGACAGTTCCCTCTCCCCTTCGGGGAGAGGGTTAGGGTGAGGGGCCAAGGCTTGCGGGGGATATCATGTGGCGAGTGATTTTCGCGAGTGATACTCGCGCCTGCGCAAACATCTGGCGAGGTTGACCCCTCACCCCGACCCTCTCCCCGAAGGGGAGAGGGAGCGGTTATCGCAAGAGTGAGGGCTCTGAAGAAACTCATGAACGCTCATCAGCCAATATCGTCGCCAATTGGCTGTTGATTGCTTCCCGCTCTTTCTCCAACTTGTCAGACATCTGCGCTGCCAATTCGAACTGGCCGTTGCCGAGCAGCTCGAGAAACGCTTCGCCATGCTCACGCAAACGCACCGCCGACTCATGCAAGCTGGTGCTGGAAGGATGGTTGCCATGTCGAGCGGTGAGTCGATCCAAACTGCGCTTGAGCACATCTGTATCGAACCAGCGCCGGTCGAGCGACGTCGGTTCCTGCAGTGCCAGTTCCATGCTTTGACGCAAACCGATCACCGACTCGCGCACGGTGAGGCTGAGGCTGGCGATGTCGCTGCCGCTTTCGCCTTCAAGCCAGCTCAGGCACAGGCGATGCGCCAGTGCCGCCGCGCGACCGAGCGCTTCGCCATGCCGGCGGCTTTCATAGGCGCGCCGCTGCAAAGCACCGATGGTGGCCTTCAAGGTGGTGGCGCGTACGTGCAGAGCGTCCTGGCCGTTGCGCAAGGAACGCAGGCGTTCGCCGGCACCGTGCAAGGTATCGGCGCCTTCCTGCAGCGTGCGCTCGGTGGCGTTGACGCCGGTCTGCGCGCGTTCCAGCCGTTGCAGGCTTTGCTGCACGCTGCCATTCATCTGTAGCGAGAATTCGCCGATCGAACTGGTGACCGTTTCGATTTCCGCCGTAGCGTGCGCGGTTTTTTCCGCCAGTTGCTTCACTTCGTCCGCCACCACGGCAAAGCCGCGGCCGGCATCGCCTGCACGTGCCGCTTCGATGGCGGCATTAAGTGCGACGAGATTGGTTTGATGCGCGATGTCCTGCACGCTGGTGGTCAGCGCGCGAATCTGCGCGACCTGCTCGGTGAGCAGGCTCTGGCTCTGGTTCATGGCGGACAAGGCACTGCGCAGCAGGCGCAGTTGGCCATTGAGCTCGCTGACGTTGGCCGAGCTTTGCTCGCCAGCTTTGGCGGCCTGCTCGATGCCACCTTGCGCTTGTTGCAGGGTCGCCGACATGCCGGCGCTGCCCTCCGTCAACTGTCCGACGCTGTCGCGGTTATCGCCGATCGACTGCTCGAGCGCGGATTGTTCGCGATGCAGCGTCTGCGCATGGGTCAATACCAGGCTTTGCTGTTCCAGCGATTGCAACGCCACTGCTGCCGGCGCACGTGGCGCCAGTCGCGCGAACACGGGCGCGAGCCATTGCGCCGTCTTGGGATGCTTGCGGCTCAATCTCGCCAGTTCCGCCTCGTTTCCGGCGAGTGCGGCTTGGATCAGAGCGGCCAGATGCTGGCTGCGGATCAGACTCATAGACAAAAGAGTTCCGGTTATGGGTTCCCAGACATCGGCGGGAAAGTTCGAAAGTTGAGGAAGCAAACGATGTGCCACGTGTTTCTCGCTCGTGGCATCACTCTGCTGCGCCCTCAAGCCGCACCCGAAATCGCCGATACCTCTGTTATCGAAACAGTCCAGAAAAAACCATGAGCACAACGGCGCTGCTCGACAGCGTGGAAAGCCACACCCGCCTGGCGGGCCACAATCGCGTGGCCATGCTGTTGTTCCGTCTCGGCGATAAGCAGTTGTTCGGCATCAATGTTTTCAAGGTGCGCGAAGTGCTGCGCAAGCCGGTGATGGAAAAATTGCCCGGCATGCACGAATGGCTGGCGGGAAGCTTCGATTACCGCGGCAAGACCATCCCGGTGATCGATCTGGCGATGGCGATGGGCTATCCGCCGCTGGCCGGCGTCGACTCGGCGCACGTGGTGGTCACCGAATTCAGTCGCTCCATGCAGGGTTTTCTGGTGGCGGATTTCCAGCGCATCGTGCATTGCACGGGCGAATCGCTGGAGGCGCCGTCCGTCACGCTGGGCTTCGGCAATCGCGTCAACGCGGTGAGTCGCATCGATGGTCAGTTGATGGCGGTCATCGACGTGGAGCAGATGCTGGCCAGCATTGAAGAAGTGGCAGCGGAAATTTCGCCACATATGCAGCATCAGGCCGAACAGAGTCATCTGGCCGTTCGCCGCATCATGGTGGTGGATGATTCCGTGGTAGCGCGCGGCCGTTTGGTCAATTTGTTCAAGCGGATGCATATCGAATGCATCATCGCCCAGGACGGGCGCGAGGCGCTGGAACAACTCACTGCCATGGCGGAAAACGATGGCGAACGCATCGGGTTGGTGATTTCCGACATCGAAATGCCGCGCCTGGATGGCTATGCCTTGACGCGCGCCATTCGCGAAACGCCTGTGCTGCGCCATTTGAAAGTAGTGCTGCACAGCTCCTTGAGCGGTGTATTCAATGAAGCCTTGGTGCGCGATGTTGGCGCTGATCGATTCATTGCGAAGTTCCAGCCGGATTTATTGGCGAAGACGGTGCTGGAGCTGATGGAGCCGTCAACAAATTGACGGTGTGCAGGTGAATGCGGTGATGTCGGGAATCCGTCCCCGCGCGCCGGTAACACGTCGCTACGCATGACGACGGAATAGCGTAAACGGCCGAAAATGGCCGTCCCATGCGGTTTACACCGTATCGCCAAACCGTGGCATGCAACTTGCTCAAACACCCCTGCAGGCGTTATCGCAGCGGGGAATCCGTCATGAGCAATATTCTCGACAACGTGTTCGGTTTGAGTAGCCAGGCGCTGGACGTATGGCAGCACCGCTCCGAAGTGATCGCTTCCAACATTGCCAATGCCGACACGCCCAATTACCAGGCGCGTGATGTCGACTTTCGCCAAGTGCTGCAACAGGCCAGTGGCAATACGGATGGCTCGATGCTGGAGCTGAGTACGCCCACGTCCGGGCAGATCAACACCGCGACGCAATCCGCCGACGCTTTGAAATATCGCGTGCCGCTGCAGCCGACACTCGACGGCAACACCGTCGATGCGCAAGTGGAGCAATCGGCGTTCGCCAGCAACATGGTGCATTACCAAGCCAGCCTCAGCTTCATCAATAGCACGATCCAGGAGCTGCGCCTGGCCATCAATGGTGGAGGACAAAACTGATGTCGCTGATGAAGATTTTTGACACAGCCGGTTCCGGCATGTCCGCCGAATCGCTACGGCTCAACGCCGTCGCCAGCAATCTTGCCAACGCCAACAGCGTCAGCAGCAGTCCGGATGGCGCATACAAGGCAAAAGAGTTGTTGTTCGCGCCGGTGTTGCAATCACAAAGCGGCACGACGGTGCAGGATGCCGGCACCAATGTTGGTGTGCGCATGGCCGGCGTTACCGAAAGCCAGCAGCCGGTGGAATCGCATTACGAACCCGGCAATCCGATGGCGGATGCGAGCGGCTTCGTCTACGGCAGCAATGTCAATCCCATCGATGAGCTGGTGAACATGATTTCTGCGTCCCGTTCGTATCAGAACAACGTGGAAGTGATGAACACCATAAAGCAACTCATGATCAAGACGATCAACTTAGGCAGCTGATCATGTCCACCATCAACACCAACAGTTACGCCGTTTCGGGTCTGAGCCTCACCGGCAGCACGGTGACCAGCACGCCGAGCGGTTCGACCATGACGCAGTCGGATTTCTTGCAACTGCTGACGACGCAATTGAAAAGCCAGGATCCCACGCAGCCGATGGACAACTCGCAGATGGCCTCGGAGATGGCGCAATTCGCGCAACTCGGCACGCTGCAGAACATTCAGAGCAGCCTCACCGGCTTGAGCGGCAATCTCAGCACCAACATGCAGACATCGCAGGTGCTCAACTCCGCAAGTCTGGTGGGCCGCCAGGTGTTGGTGCCATCGACGTCGCTCAGTTACGGCGGCAGCGCCGTGAGCGGTGGCGTGAACGTCACTACGGCGGGTGACGTGGTGGTGACCATCAAGGATGGCAAAGGCAACGTGGTCAACACCATCGATCTCGGTACGCAACAAACCGGCCTCACCAGTTTCACCTGGGATGGCAAGGACAGTAGCGGCAATGCCGTAAGCAGCGGCACCTACAACATCTCGGCCAGCAACGGCAGCAGTAGTGGGCTTACCACGTACGCAGCCGGTTCGGTCACAGGTGTCGGTTACGGCGGCAGCAGCACCGGCACGTATTTGCAAGTGGCAGGCATCGGCGGCGTACCGCTGAGCCAGGTTGCACAGATCAACTGACGGCGCTCGCGAACGCACGCATCGTCATCATTCAGGGGGTACCCAAAGCATGGCTCTCAATCAGGCGCTCAGTGGCATCAACGCGGCCCAGGACCAGTTGAACATCATTTCCAACAACATCGCCAACGCGGGCACGGTGGGCTTCAAAGGCTCCACCGGGCAGTTCGCGGAGGTGTATGCGGTGACCGGTCTCAACTTGAGTTCGGTGGCTGTGGGCAGCGGCGCGGAACTTACCGATGTCGCGCAGCAGTTTTCGCAAGGCGATTTGGAGACGACCAACGGCAGCCTGGACATGGCGCTCAGCGGCAATGGCTTCTTCATCGTCAACAACGGCTCCGGTAACCAGTACACGCGCGACGGTGCATTCCACGAGAACGCCGCGGGCAACGTGGTGACTGCCGATAACGCATTTCTGCAGGTGTATCCGCCGAACGCCACGGGTGGCTTCAACACCAGCACGCTGACCGATCTGCAGCTCAACACCGCGCAGAGTGCGGCAACGCCGACCAGCACCATCACGGTGAGTTCGAACCTGCCCGCTGGGGCTACGGTGCCGACGACCACGCCGTTCAATCCAGCCGATTCCACCACCTACAACGACGCATCGTCACTGACTGTCTACGATTCGCAGGGTGGTTCGCACGCGGCGACGATCTATTACGTCAAGACCGGCAACAACACGTGGAACGCCAATCTCTACATCGATGGCAACAGCGCAGGTACTTCAGCGTTGACGTTCAGCAGTGCCGGCGCATTGCTGACGCCCGCCAACGGCAATCTCAGTTTCACGCCGGTGCAGCCGACCAACGGCGCCACGTTCCCCGCCACCATGGCAGTGAACGTGACCAACACCACGCAGTTCGGCACAGCGTACGCGCCGGGCACGATCAACCAGAACGGCTACCAGGCCGGTGTGCTGGAGAATGTCACGATCGGTAACGACGGCATCGTCACGGCGATCTATTCCAACAATCAGACCAGCCAGCTCGGCCAGATCGCGGTGGCGAACTTCGCCAACCTGCAAGGCCTGCAGCAGATCGGCAACAACCGTTGGGCGGCGACGCAATCGTCCGGCACGGCGGTGCTGGGCACGGCCAGCGTGGGCCAGTTCGGCAACATCGAGCAAGGCCAGTTGGAAACGTCCAACACCTCCGACACCACCGCGCAGCTAGTGAACATGATCCAGGCACAGCAGGACTACCAAGCCAATTCGCAAATGCTCGGCACGGTGAATTCGCTGTCGCAGACCTTGTTCCAGGCGGTCAGCCGCGGCGGTTGATGACCTATGGACCGCTCCGTCTACATCGCCATGACCGGTGCCACGCAGACGATGCGTGCGCAGGATGCGGTAAGCCACAACCTGGCCAACGCGTCCACGGTGGGCTTCAAGGGCGAGCTCAGCGCGTTTCAAAGCGTGCCGGTGCTCGGCCCTGGCGCCAACACGCGCATCAATGCGGTGGCGCAAGGCATGGGACAGGACACCACGCAAGGTTCGGTCCAGCACACCGGCCGTTCGCTCGATGTTGCAGTGAATGGTCCCGGTTGGATCGCCGTGCAAGCACCGGACGGCAGCGAAGCGTATACGCGCGCAGGTGATCTGCAGCTCGGCGCCGACGGCAGTCTTACCGATGCGCGCGGCAATCCGGTGATGGGCACGGGCGGTCCGATCACTGTGCCCGATAGCGCGCAGATCAGCGTCGGCAAGGACGGCACCATTTCCACCGTGCCGATGGGGCAGGGGCCGAACACCATCGCCGCGGTAGGGCAGATCAAGCTGGTCAATCCGGATCCCACGCAGATGTCCGAGGGCACGGATGGCCTGATGCACATGAATGACGGCAGCACTGCCGACACCGACAACACGGTGACGGTGACCTCCGGTGCATTGGAGGCCAGCAACGTCAATCCATCGTCGGAGCTGGTGAAGATGATCTCGCTGTCGCGCCAATACGAAATGCAGGTGCGTTCGATCAAGACCGCGGAAGACAACGCGGACGCCAGCACCAAATTGTTGCAGACGAGCTAAAGGCTGAAGCCATGAATTCGATACGCAACAAATCTCCCCTCACCTTTGAATCTCGCTTCAAGGCCGTCATTCCCGCGAAAGCGGGAATCCAAGTTGCTCTGATGCAAAAAGCGAAGATGGATTCCCGCTTTCGCGGGAATGACGGCCTTGAGGAACACATGGACATTCAAGTGATAGGGCGCCTATCGCTCATCGCACAACCTGTTCGGAGCTAACGATATGTTCTCTTCACTCTGGATCGCCAAGACCGGCCTGGATGCGCAGCAGACGCAGATGGACGTGATCTCCAACAACCTGGCGAACGCGAGCACTACCGGCTTCAAAACGTCGCGCGCTTCGTTTCAGGATTTGATGTACCAGAACGAAGGCCAACCAGGCAGCCAGACCACGGAGCAGACGCAATCGCCGACTGGCTTGTTGTTGGGCACCGGTGTGAAGGTGGTCGGTAGCGAAAAGCTGTTTACGCAAGGTGCGATCACGCAGACAGGCAATTCGCTCGACGTCGCGATCCAGGGCAACGGCTTTATTCAGGTGAGCTTGCCGGACGGCACCGTGGCTTACACGCGCGACGGTTCGCTGCATCAAGATTCCACCGGCCAGGTCGTGACCGGCGACGGTTATCCGCTGGTGCCTTCGATCACGCTGCCGGCCAACGTCAACAGCATCACCATCGGCACCGATGGCACCGTCAGCGTCACCAGCAACGGCTCGACGACGCCGACGCAGGTGGGCGTGATACAGCTCGCCAATTTCGTGAACTCCGCCGGCCTGCAGCCGATGGGTCAGAACCTTTACCTGGAAACGCAATCCAGCGGCACGGCACAGACCGGGCAGCCCGGCATCAACGGCATGGGCACGCTCGCGCAAGGCTCGCTGGAATCGTCCAACACCAACGTGGTGGAGGAGATGGTCAACATGATCCAGGCCCAGCGCACGTATGAAATGAACTCCAAGTCGATCAGCGCCGTGGACGACATGTTGCAGTTCGTGATCAACAAGACTTGATGGGTGATTTATGTTCTATCCCTCAGTGTTCTTACGCATCGCTACCGTTTCGCTGCTCGCCGTAGCGCTGGCCGGTTGCGGTGCAATCCAGGAGCATCAGCGGCAGGACGATGCGAAGTGGGCCGCCACAGCGCCGGTCGAACAGAACTCGCCGCCGCCGGCGGACGGTTCGATCTATCACGACATGCAGAATATGGAGCTGTTCAACGATGCGCGCGCGCATCGCATCGGCGACATCCTGACCATCAATTTGGTGGAAGCGATGCAGGCCAGCAAGAAATCGGAAACCACGACCAGCAAGTCGGACAAGGTCAACGTGGGCGCACCGCAGATCCTCGGGCAGTCGCTGCGCGTTGCCGGACAGGCGGCCAATTCCACGCTCAATTCCGCCAACAGCTTCGACGGCGCCGGCAGCAGCACGCAAAGCAACCAGCTCAGTGGTTCGCTCACCGTGACGGTGGCGCAGCGTTTGTCCAACGGCAATCTGCTGGTGAAAGGCGAAAAGTGGTTGACCATCAACCAAGGCCAGGAGTTGATCCGCATCTCCGGCATCGTGCGTACGCAGGATATTGGGCAGGACAACTCTGTCGATTCCACGCGCGTGGCGGATGCACGTATCACCTATACGGGTCGCGGCACCTTGAATGAAGCGAATACGCAGGGGTGGCTGGCGAAGTTCTTCAATTCGAAGTGGATGCCGTTCTGAATACTTCATCTCCCAGAAGTGGGCTCCCTCTCCCCTTCGGGGAGAGGGTTGGGGTGAGGGGTCAACCTCGCGAAATGTTTTCGAGTGCAACGCATGCAAATTTTTAACAGCAATAAAAGTGAGTTTGGCCACAAGAGTGGCCCCTCACCCCAACCCTCTCCCCGGAGGGGAGAGGGGGCGAAAACTCGCGCGGCAATGGTGCTTGCTGCTCTGCTGACTTTCGTTCCAGTTGCCTCACATGCCGACAAAATCCGCGACCTCGTCCAAGTCGCCGGCGTACGCAGCAACCAGCTCGTCGGTTACGGCTTGGTAGTAGGCCTTGATGGCACCGGCGACCAAACCACGCAGGCACCGTTCACCACGCAAAGCCTGGAGAACATGCTCAAGCAGTTCGGCGTATCGATTCCTTCCACCGGCATCCAGCCGCAGCTGAAGGACGTCGCCGCAGTGACCATCACCGCGGAACTGCCGCCGTTTGCCAAGCCGGGACAAACCATCGACATCACCGTGGCATCGATCGGCAACGCCAAGAGCCTGCGCGGTGGTGAATTGCTGATGTCGCCGTTGCACGGCGCGGATGGCAACGTCTACGCGGTAGCGCAAGGCAGTGTCGTGGTCGGCGGTGTAAGCGCGTCGGGCCGCAGCGGCTCCAGCGTGCAGATCAACATCTCCGCCAGCGGACGCATTCCCAATGGCGCATCGGTCGAGCGTGTCGTGCCCAATTCGTTCAACAACGGTGGCGACATCGTGTTGAACCTCAACTCGGCCGACTACGCCACGGCCAATCACATCGTCGATGCGATCAATCATCTGTACGGTGCTGGTACGGCGCGTGCGCTCGACGGTGGTTCGGTTTCCGTGCGAGGTCCGGTTGATCCGGGCCAGAAGGTTGCGTGGCTGGGTGCGATCGAAGCGCTCGATGTTCAGCCGGGCGATGCACCCGCACGTGTGATCGTCAATTCCCGCACGGGCACGGTGGTGATCGGCTCGGATGTGCGTGTGAGCGCCGCCGCGGTGGCGCACGGTTCAATCCAGGTCACCATCAGCGAGCAGCCTCAGGTCAGCCAGCCTGGACCTTTCAGCAATGGCACGACGACGGTGGTGCCGAACAGTTCGGTGTCGGTGACGCAGCAAGGTGCGCACATGTTCAAGTTCGGTCCCGGCGTGAGTCTGGATTCGATCGTACGTGCGGTAAATCAGGTCGGTGCCACACCTACTGATTTGATTTCGATTCTCGAAGCGCTGAAACAAGCCGGCGCACTGCACGCAGACCTGGTAGTTATCTAATGGCTGACCTCGGCAACGTCGCAGCGCAATCGCTGAGTACCTGGACAGATCTGTCCGGGTTCGGCGCGCTGCGTCATCAAGCCGAGACGGACCAGAGTGCCGCGCTGCCCGCCGTCGCCAAGCAATTCGAATCGATGTTCACCGAAATGCTGCTGAAGTCGATGCGCGAGGCGAACTTTGGCGATCCCCTGTTCGAAAGCCAGGCCACTGACACGTGGCAAGACATGTTCGACCAGCAGCTGTCACTGAATCTCGCACAGCATGGCAAGGGTTTGGGCATTGCCGACATGCTGGTGCGCCAGCTTGGCGGGCATGGCCAGGCGCAAGGTGCCGAAGACAAAACATCCATGGTCGATCCCTCTGCCACGGGCATGGTCGACGGCTGGAAGCAGCGCCTGTTCGATCTAGCTGATGCGACGCGTTCTACCGCACGCAAAGCAATGGCGTGGCTGCCGCCGGATGCAGAGACCTTTGTGCGCGAACTCGCGCCACAGGCCAGCATCGTGGCGAAAGAGCTGGGCCTGTCGATGCGTACCGTGCTTGCGCAGGCTGCGCTCGAAACCAATTGGGGCAAGCACATGCCCGCGCACACAGATGGCAGCAGCAGCTTCAACTTGTTCGGCATCAAGGCCGGCAGCAGTTGGGGCGGTTCGCGCGTGAACGTGCCGACGGTGGAATACGAAGGCGGCATTGCCGTGCGCAAACAGGCGCAATTCCGCTCCTACACATCCACCGCCGAATCGCTGGCCGACTACGCCGAGCTGATCAGCACCGACCCCCGCTATGCCGCCGCGCGCGGCCACGGCGACGACGTGCTTGGCTACGCCAGGGCGCTGGTCGAAGGCGGCTACGCCACCGATCCGGCCTACGCGGCCAAAGTGACGGCGATGGCCAACAGCGGTGTGATGCGGCAGGCGTTGGAGGCGCTCAAGAAAACGGGCGGGGTGCCGAATTTATGAACGTCGAACTGCGCGGAAACTCCAATCTCGCCTCACCGTCATCCCAGCGAAAGCTGGGATCCAGTGTCTTTGCACGTCGAGGAACAAAGTCACTGGATCCCAGCTTTCGCTGGGATGACGACATGTTTCGATTGCGGCGTTGGAGCGTAAACCTGCAGTGCTCGCTGCGTCAGCCTCTCCCAGAGGGAGAGGGGCTAGTTACAGACTGAGGAAATGCATCCCCATGTCCAGCATGCTCAACATCGGCATTTCCGGCCTCAACGCTGCCCAGGTCGCCCTGAGCACGGTCAGCAACAACATCGCCAATGCCAGCACCAGCGGCTACAGCGAAGAAAGCGTGTTGCAGTCCGAAGCGATTTCGCAGAGTGGCAGCCAATACACGATCGGCTCGGGCGTGAATGTGGTTGCCGTGCAGCGCGCTTACAGCCAGTACCTTACCCAGGCGCTGTGGAGCAGCAACAGCAGCCTGCAGGGCGCGACCACCACCAACGACCTCACCACCTCACTCAACGGTTTCCTGAGCAGCAGCGGCAACCTGCAGACGGCGCTGGATAACCTTTACAGCGGCTTCAGCAGCGTAGCGAACTCGCCGAGTTCTTCCTCAGTGCGCCAAGCGGCGCTGGGTAGCGCATCCTCGCTCACCGCTGTGTTCAATACGCTGGGACAACAGCTCAGCAAGCAGTCGACGCAGGTCAATCAGCAGATCGGCAGCACCGTCGGCAGCATCAACACCATTGCTTCGCAGATTGCCAAGCTCAACGGCCAGATCAAACAATCCAGCACGACCGGCAATCCGAATGCCTTGCTCGACCAGCGCGATTCCCTGGTGCAGCAGTTGTCGGGCTTGACCGGCATTTCCGCATCGACCAATAACGACGGCTCGATCAGCGTGTACACCTCCGCCGGTGGAACGCTGGTAAGCGGCACGCAATCGTATGCGCTGTCGTCCGGCGCCAATCAATACGACCCGGGCACCACGGATGTGCTCGACAGCAACGGCAACGACATCACTTCGCAGTTGAGCGGCGGTACGCTGGGTGCCTTGATCAATTATCGCGATATGGTGCTGCAACCCGCGCAGAACGCGCTGGGTCAGTCGGCCATCGCATTGGCCTCCAGCGTCAATGCACAGCAAGCTGATGGCTTGAACCTCAATGGCCAGCAAGGCCAGGCGATCTTCAGCGTGTCGTCGCCTGCCGTGCTACCGTCGAGCAAGAATTCCAGCAGTGCCGCGACCGTGAGCGCATCCGTCAGCAACGTCTCGCAGCTCACCACTTCCGACTACGTGTTGCGCTACACCGGAGCAGGTACCGGCACCAACGGCTGGACGCTGGCGACGACCGGCGGACAGAACGTGGCGCTCACCGCGAACGCCAACGGCACGCTTTCCGCCGATGGGCTGACCTTCAGCGTGTCGGGTGCGCCGCAGACCGGCGACAGCTATGAAATCCAGCCGACGCGCAGTGCATCCACCTCCCTGTCGACGATCATGACCGATCCGAACGGCATCGCCGCCGCCGCCGCGTTAACGGCTTCGGCAGGTACGAGCAATACCGGCACCGGCAAAGTGGGTTCGGTGAGCGTGACCAATTCGGCGAACGGCAATCTGCTTGCCGGCGCCACCATCACCTTCGGCGCGGGCAGCAACTATTCGATTACAGACGGCGCGGGCAACACGACCACCGGCACCTATACAGCAGGCCAACCGATCACGGCCGACGGCTGGAGCTTGAGCCTGAGCGGTACGCCGGCCAGCGGCGACACCTTCAAAGTGGCAGCCAACACCAATGGACTCAACGACAACAGCAATGCGTTGTCGCTCGCCGCGCTATCCGATAGCGGCGTGCTCAATGGTGGCAAGGATTCGGTGGTGGCCAGCTACGCCAATCTCACCGCGCAGATCGGCAGCGCCGGCAGCCAGGCGAGTTCGGACCTCAGCACGCAGACCAGCATCTACAACCAGGCGATGAGCACCCAACAAAGCTACGCCGGTGTGAACTTGAATCAGGAAGCGGCCAATCTGGTGACGTTCCAGCAGGCCTACCAAGCTTCGGCGCAGGTTATTTCCAGTGCCGAGCAGATCTTCACCAGTCTGATTACCGCGATTCAAAACGGTTAAAGGTACGACTTATGATGCGCATCTCCACCGTCTGGATGTATCAGCAGCAGCTCAGCACCATGCTCAACCAGCAGAGCGAGCTGGCGCAAACGCAGAACGAAGTGAGCACCGGCAACGCGATCAACGTCGCGTCCGACAACCCGACTGGCGCGGCGCAGATCGTCGGGCTGAGCCACATTCTTGCGCAGAACACCCAATACTCCAGCAACATCGACAGCGCCAACACGCGGCTGTCCACCGAGTCGACCACGCTTACCACCGTCAACAACCTGTTGAGCAGCGTGAACGATATCGGCTTGAGCGCCATCAATGGTGCGATGTCGTCCACCGACCTCAGCAACATGGCCACGCAGCTCACGCAGTACCGCAACCAGCTCGTGCAGCTGGCCAATACCACTGACGCGAACGGCCAGGCTTTGTTCGCCGGTACCAGCACCACCAGCACACCGTTCGTCATGAACAGCGGCACCGGCGCGGTGAGCTATGCCGGCAATGACCAACAGCAATTCACGGCGATTGGCAGCGGTTTGCAAGTAGCCAACGGCGATGCCGGCAGTCCCATCTTCATGAGCCTGCCGGCTGGCAATGGTTCCTTCGTTGCCAGCGCCAACAGCAGCAACACCGGCACGCTGGTGGTGGGCTCGAACAGCGTTACCAACACGGCGGCTTGGAGCGCGGCCACCGCATCGGGCCCGGTCAACGACACCATCACCTTCGGCGCGAACGGCGCCTATAGCGTGACGGATGCATCCGGCAACCCGGTGACCGACAGCAGTGGCAACCCGGTCACCGGTACGTACACCGATGGTGGCAGCATCAGCTTCAATGGCGTCACCCTCAGCATGAGCGGCACGCCTGCCGCGGGCGACACGGTGAAAGTGCAGTCCGACAACGCGTCCAATACGCAGGACATCTTCACCACGCTCAACAACATGATCGCTACCCTGCAAAGCGGCGGCAGTTCTACGTCCATCAACAACACCTTGAACCGTCAGCTGGAGTCGCTCAATCAGGCGATGAATGCGGTATCCACTGCGCAGGTATCCGTCGGCAGTCGCATCGATACGCTGCAGCAACAAAGCACCAGTTACTCGGATCTCTCCATCACCTACAAGAGTGCGCTCTCGGACGTGCAGAACGTCGACATGGCCACGGCGATCAGCAACCTCTCGTTGCAATCGACCGCATTGCAGGCTTCGCAGCAGGTATTCGCGAAGATCCAAGGCACCAGCCTGTTCGACTACCTGCGCTGATGCACCTCTGATTCAAAGGATCACCATGCTGCGGCAAATCATCAAAGACTACGAACTGATCGATCCGGTCAACACTCTGCTGGTGCCCGGCGGCGAATCGGCGGCACCCAAGGAATTGATCTTTCACGTCATGCAAGACAACGCGGCCAACGTCGAAGTGCTGGATATCGGCTTCGGTAAAGGCGGCCTTGGCGAACTGCTCAAGAGCCATCCCGCTACCAAGCATTGGTCAGTCGACGGCGTGGATGGTTTTGAAGGCGCGTTCAACAACAACACGCTGTTCGATCGGAAGATTTATCGCAATCTGTGGCACGGCCTGGCGCAGAGCATCCCATCCGAACGCTTTGCCAAATACAACATCATCTGCCTGCTGGATGTGATCGAACATCTGTCGGCAGAAACGGCCAAATGGCTGCTGCGCACGCTACTCACCAGTATGGGCAACGATTCGTTCCTGTTCATCAGCACGCCTCTCTGGTTCTATCCGCAGGACAGCCAGCAAAGCGGCGATCTGGAAGAACACCTGATCGGCGTGCCCGCCAGCTCGATGATGGCACTGGTACCGATGATGTACGCCGTGAACCCGCCGCTGATCGGCGGCTTCGTGCTCGGCAAGCGCAGCTTGGATTTCATCGAGTTTTTCCAGCCGACCACAGACAAGGGTTTTTCGTATCACCGCGGGACGATGCTGGCGAGTGCGATCAATTTTCAAAATGTGCCTGGGAAATTGTTCAAACTGACGTGATTTACGTAGCCGCTTTTTTGCCATAGGTAAGCTGGAATTGCTCCACTCCTTGTCGAATGGCGGTCTCGATGTCAGGAAAGTCGCGAAGCAGTGCCGCTTGGCCAGTAAGCGTTGTTTCGCACGCTTCCAGAATTTCACCTATGCGTTGCTGCGGGTTGGCTATGTCGCAATCGCGCGCGAATTCCATCAATTCCAGCCGCGCCACAAACAGATTGCGCGTGCCTTTGAGGGACAGCGCGAGGCCGTCTTCAGGGATGTAGCAGGTGGTATTGACGATGTCGTAAGCCGGTGCCATTCGCGCGTCGATGGATAGCGGATCGGTGTAGAGCACGCCAAAGTTCTTCAGATGCGCATCCCCGTTGCCGACAATGCATGACAAGGCCACCTGGTCGAACAGCTGGGCCAAGGCCTGGGCCACTTGTTCAGGCGCGCAGAACAGTTGAAGTGCCTTTGCGATTTGCGTGTAGCTGCCCTTGTACTTGTCGGCGGTGGTCCTTCCCATGAGCACGGCCATGTCTTCGAAGCCCAGGGCCATGCCTTCGGCAGTGCGATCGAAGCGCCGCATCACGAACAGTCGCCTGTTCTCCGATAGATGGAACTCCGCAACTGGAATGCCTGCAGCTTTGGCCATGCTCATGCAGACAAACTCATTGACCGCAAGGCCAGGATATTTATCGCCGGCGCTTTTGACGATCAGCTCGCGAGTGGTCAGAGCTCCTTTTCCGTAGATCTCGCCGCGCGTGTCTTCCGGCACGAGCAGCTTGGGTTGAACGCCCGAGACCCCGGTTCGGCTCAGATATCGGTGGGAGAGCTCCGTGAACAGATCTTCCGCTCCGTTCCAGGCAAGAATTTCCGTGAGCGAAACGCCTTTATCTGCCTCATCACCAGGTACATCCGGTGTTTCAACCATCACTCGGCCGATCGCTGCTTCTCGGCCCGTAAGAGCGAGCAGCAGCATGGGATCGAATCGACCGGCCTTTGCGAACCGATTGCGCAGTTCCTCGAGAACGTACCCCTCGGGCATGTTCATTTCGAACAGCGGGAAGAGCAGTTCGCTGCGATACTGATCCATTCTGTGCGGCATGGTCAGGCTGACTTCGGCCGCTGCGTTGATGGTGGGGTGATACTGAAAAAAGTACGCCCCCGTCTCGCGTGCGAGCATGCCCGAGTCGCCCTGGGGCGTACGGACCCGCAAGTGCTCGATCGTCTTAGTCTTCATCAGTGAAGATCTCTCTCACCTCTTCGAGCGTGGGTCGCCGTGCAGGTGCGAGGGATAGCTCGCCTCCCACGACATGAGCGACCTTGGCATAGGTTTCGATGACGACTCGCGGGGAGCCTTGCTCGATCTCAATGACCTTTCGCCGAGGAACGCTGGCGCGTAAGGCAACGTCCTGCTGCGTCAGGCCCCGATGCTGGCGCATGGCACGTATGGCCTGCCCTAGCCGGATAAGTGGAATCGAAGACATGTGCAATATATAGCACATGATACTGATAATGTCACATATATGTGACATTATCAGTATCATTATCCGTCCCGGCTACTTAGCAGGCGCGCTATCGCGCCGGCCGCCACGACATCACAACGCCCTTGCCCAGACCTGCCCCATCAGGTCATGCCCGAAGCTGTGATGCGCTTCTTCCGATACCAGCGAAAAGCCCGCTGCTTCGTAGATGCGGCGGGCGGAAGCGAGAATATCGTTGGTCCACAGCAGCACCCGCGTGTAGCCGGCATTTTTTGCAAAGCCGATGCATTCATCGACTAATCGCTTGCCGATGCCAAGGCCACGCGCCTTTGGATCAACGAGCAGGCAACGAAGCTGCGCCGCTGTCGGATCGTCCGCATTGCGCGCCACGAAGACGCAGCCGACGCGCTCGCCATCCACTGCGGCTATCCACATGCGTTCCGTGGCGGGATCGTGATGGGTGGCAAATTGCGCGAACAGTCCTGCTACGAGGGCTTCGAATTCCGCATTCCACCCGAACTCATCGGCATAGAGCTGCCCGTGGCGTTCGATTGCCCAGCCGATATCGCCGATGCGATGCGTGCGAATGGTGACCTTGCCATGGCCATTGGCCGGCGACAGTAATCGCTGCACTTCCTGCATCGACGTGAGCAAACGATGCCGGCCCGGTTCCGACAAGCGGGAGAGATGGGATGCGGTGAGCTTGTGCGAAGCACGGTCCAGGTTGCGGAATGCCCTACGGCCTTCGCTGGTGAGCGAAAGCATCCATTGCCGGCCGTCTTCCCGCGAGGGCTGCCGCGTTATGAGTCCCTGCGCTATGAAGTTCTGCACGATGCGACTGAGATAACCGGCATCAAGCCCCAGCAATTCGCCGATCTCGCTTGCCGTAACGGTTTTGCGCGTGCCAAGTTCGAATAGCACGCGCGCCTGGGTGAGGCTGAAAGAGCTGGCGAGAAGGCCTTCATCGAGCACGCCGATCTGGCGTGTGTAGAAGCGATTGAAGTTGCGCACGGCCTCGGCTTGCTGTGCGAGCGATTCGGAGATGGGCATTGGCATACCTCGCAACCGGATGCCGGAACGATACGCCCACATAGTTGACTCAGTCAACTATGTGGGCTGCGGCCCGCAACTGTAGGCTGGGATGCCAATCCCAGCAACACACCAAGTTGAT
>NZ_BSOB01000025.1:0-74378 GCF_030160295.1 Dyella acidisoli | reverse complement strand
GCTTTAAGTCCTCAGCGCTTCGACGCCTCGCGGTATAGCGGGAGCGTTGAACCATGGGCGATCAACCACCTATCTAGCCAGAAACGTTCAGGCTTTTACCTTACTCATGCCGCGAGCTTCTCAGGCCATTTCTTTGGGTTACTTTTCTTTGGGCCCGCAAAGAAAAGTGACTCGGGCCCTTTAGGGTCCGAAAGCGCCGCAGGCAATGGCTCAATCCACGAAATCCCCAGCTGAGGCGAGACGCTAATCAGGCCCAAAGGGAGAGAGGAGTTACGTATTGACACCAACGTCCTGCGTTTTTATGTCGCAAAAAAACACCGGAGACACGATGTCTCCGGTGCAATGCGTAACGAACATCCGCATTACTGTTGGCGGAAAGCGTTGAGCACCGTCAGCAAACTGGTGAGGTTGTCGGCGACGCCGGTCTGCGCCACTTTCTCCGTTGCGCCGGCTGCGGCCGTGGTATCCAAGGTGTAGATCTGCATCACGCCCTGGTTGGCGGCTGCCTGCGACAGCGTGTTCTGCTGCTGTTGTGCGGACACCGCGTTCTCGAACAGGATGCCGGTCGAATGCGCCATGGTCTGGTAGATGGAACCCATCGCCATGGCAGGCGCTTCACCGATGACCTTGACGTTAGATTGGGTTACTGCATCGGTAATCTGGTTGTTGACTGAGGTCGGATAAGCCATGTTGTTCTCCTTCGATCAATGGATGGAAAAAGCGATCAATGCAACGAAGCCGTGATCATCGGCATTACTGACGGAACGCGCTCAAGATAGTGAGCAGACTGGTCAAGTTGTCCGCCACGCCCGTTTGCGCCACTTTCTCGGTTGCACCGGCTGCCGCCGTGGTGTCGACGCTGTAGATCTGCATCACGCCCTGGTTGGTGGCCGCTTGCGTCAGCGTGTTCTGCTGCTGCTGCGCGGCTATGGAGTTCTCGAACAGGATGCCGGTTGAATGAGCCATGGTCTGGTAAACAGAACCCAGTGCCATGGCGGGCGCTTCAGCGACTACTTTGACGTTGGATTGCGTGACCGCATCGGTGATCTGGTCGTTGACTGAGGTGGGATATGCCATTTTTTTCTCCTTGGTTGGATGCGCGATACGTAGCGCATGTACGAGAACGTCGAACGAGGCGGATCGTGAAGCGCTGACCTAACTCGACGATGGAACACCGCCTTGCGGCGCGGATGGAGGTGGCGACGGCGCCGTTTGCGGCGCGCTCGCCGGCAAAGCGTTTTGCAATTGCTGCTTGGCTGCATCCAGCTCAGTAATCGCGCTCTGCAGCTGTTGCTGAAGACGCCCGAATGTCTGCTGGAAGTTCTGCTCCACCTCACTCTTTACGAGATTGGCGAGTCGATCAGCGATCTGCGACATGACCATGCCGCCGGCGCCTGGCATACCTTGTCCTGCTGCAGCCAATGCAGAAGGCCGCAAGTCGGCCAGCGTCCGCGCTGCCTGCACCACCCTGAGAATGGCTTGCTCCTCGCGCTCTTGCGCTTGCAACGCCTGCGTTGCCGTGCCCTGGATTCGTTGCAGCACGTTGCGAATGGCAGAATCGGCTCGCTGGTGCCCTTCCTTTACAGCCTGCGCCGCTTGCGCTCTTGCGTGCGCAGCAGGATCACCGGACGGCACGGCACTTGCCGTCGCGACTGCGTTACTAGACATGTCATTTTGAAATTGCTCCAGCTCTTGCTCTTCCGCAGGTGTGAGAGGCCGTTTCAGCCATGCCTCGGCCACACGCCGCAGCGCGGCGGCTGTATCCGGTTGCGTCTGTGTCATAGCGTTGTTCCGTGCAAAGGTGATGACGTCAGCTCGGCTTCGTGTTGGTGAGCAAGCTGCTGTACTTGGAAATGCTTTGATCGATCTTGTCGATAGCGAAGCTAGCCGCGTCGCCTTCGATGGCGCCGGCCGCTGCGGCCACCACTGCGGCGGCGCCCATCAGCAAGTCAGTGACAAGCGCACCCAAGGCATCTTCTGCCGCGCCTGCAATGTTTTGCTTGGCGATGTTTTCGGTCATCTGCTTAAGCAACACCGCTTGACTGGCGAGCGCCACCTTGCTTACACCGTCGAAATAAGTCGCCGCCGATTGCGCAACCAGGCCCGCGGCTTGACTGATCATCATGTCCGGTGCGATGGCGATCTGGGACGCAGCGTAGTCAGTCGTTTCCGCATTAGTAAAGGTGACCGCCTGCACGACCTGGCTATTCAACGCCCCCGTCGGAGGAGGCGCATTAGTCGTACGCGCCACCATCAGCTTGTTCATCTGCGACAAAGGCGTTTCCGGCGGCGACGGAATGGGTGTCGGTGTCGGTGTCGGTGTCGGTGTCGGTGTCGGTGTCGGTGTCGGTGTCGGCGTCGGCGTCGGTGTTGGTGTTGGTGTTGGTGTTGGTGTTGGTGTTGGTGTTGGTGTTGGTGTTGGTGTTGGTGTTGGTGTTGGTGTTGGTGTTGGTGTTGGTGTTGGTGTTGGCGTCGGTGTTGGCGTCGGTGTTGGTGCCGCCGGTGGAGTCGGCGATGGGTCTGCAGCAGCAACCGCGGCGATACCTGCATTGGCAACGGATGTCCTGCTTCCCGCAACCGAACGCCCCTTTTTTTTCAGTCTGTCCCAAAGTGCCATGCGCTATTCCTCTTAACGGATGCCTGCAGTCAAGGCTCGCGCCCGGTCATGTTTCGCCGATCGCCATGATCAAAGCAGCGGCCTTCGACACCACCGCGGTGGATATCTGATTGAGCGCTTGCTGACTCTGCACCGCGTTCTGCATGGAAAGGCCAGCCGAATGGCTGGCGACTTGATACAGCGAAGCAATGGCTTGCGCCGGCGCTTCGGCCACCACTTTGACGTTGGTCTGGGTGACTGCATCAGTGATCTGCGCGTTGACTGCCGTGACGTCCGCCATGGAATGCCCCTCAAAGGATCGTGTGGAAGAAACGAATGGATGAAAGAACGATTCATCCGGTACTTCGTGAACTCATCGACCGCAACGAATCGAACGCCGAGGGCGCCCACCCTCTTCCGCTGCCTGGCGCAATGTTCTGCGCAACAATTCGACGCGCTTGCGGGCTAGGCTTTCGTTGATGCGCAGTTCGCCGGCAATCGCTGCATACGGCAGCTCCTGCTCGAATTTCAAGGCGAAGAGATGACGCTTCTCGGCAGAAAGGCCATCGACCGTGGCCGCAATGGATGAAAGTGTTTCATTGAGCTCCACCACACGCGCTGGCGATGGTGACGGCGCAGCGGCATTCATCGAATGGTCTTCGTCGATATCGGGTCCCGGCCGCATCACGCGACTTTCGCGATCGGCGTGCCGCACGCTGTCGAGAAAAACGTGATTGAGCACGATGAACATGAAGCCTTCCGGATTGCGAATGCGTGCCGGCATGCGACGCATGTAAAGCAGTGTCTTTAAGGCCGTATCGGCGACCAACTCTTCGGCAGCCGAGCGATCCCCCTTCATCAACTGCACGGCACGCCGTTCGAGATCGAAATGAATCGTGCGCCACGCACGTTCGAATGATTCATCGCCGTTACGTACCGCATCATTCGCACTTGAAGCTGATGACAATGTGTCGCCAATATCCTGGCTCATATCCTTATCCCCTGCACTAAGGTGCGGGGAGATTGGCGATGAACCCTCTGGCGTCGCTGTTACTTGGGTGACATTCGCGTCACCATGATGGCAATCATGAAATTAGTTGCGGAGTCGACTCGAAAAAGTGACTTTTGGCGTGAAAAGCAGGTCATTTGTTCACGCAATGAACACGGACGTGCATGTAGGGCGGCGAACACTTTTCAGCACCAATCTGCTCACAATCAGCACAAGCGCGATACAAGTTCGCATCATCAAAGCGTGCAGATCAGAGCTGCTTGCCAATCACTTCCACCAACCAATCCACGAAGACACGCAGGCGCGCCGGCATCTGTCGATGCGGTGGATACAGCACGGTTACCGGCAACGTCGGCGGTGGCGTGGTAGGCAGAATTTCCTTGAGCTGTCCTTTGTTCAGTGCATCGGCCACGCGATAACGTGGGAATTGCGCAATGCCCAGCCCTGCCTCGCAGCATCCACGATACGCTTCGACGCCGCTCACCGTTACACGCCCCGGCAACATCACTTCGCGTCGCTTGCGGCCCACCATGAACTCCAGTGGTTCGGTGCGATGCGTAGTCGGCGAGGCCCAGTTCACGGCGAAATGGCCGTTTTGCAGATCCGCCAGCGTGCGCGGCATACCGTGTTTGCGCACATAGTTCGCACTGGCGGCGGTGACCTGATCCAGCGTGCCTACGCGCCTGCCAACCAGCCCGGAATCGGGCAAGCTACCGACACGCAACACGCAGTCGACGCCTTCGCGCAGCAAGTCGACAAAGTGATCGCCGGTGCCGATATCCAGTTCGAGCAGCGGATAGCGCGCAAAAAAGGCGGGCAGCGCAGGAATCAGCCACAGGCGTGCCATCTGCGTGGGCAGATCCACGCGCAAGCGTCCGCGCGGCTGTTCTGCGGCCTGGAGGAAATCCGTTTCCACCGCGTCCACGTCGGCAAGCAGGCGCACGCAATGGCTGTAATACGCTTCGCCTTCGCGACTGGTTCGCACGCGCCGCGTAGTCCGCTGCAACAGCTGCGCACCGAGCCGCGCTTCCAGGCGTTTGATGGTGTGGGTCACCGTCGCGCGCGGCAAATTCAGATCGTCCGCGGCAGCGGTGAAGCTGCCCAGTTCCACGATCCGCGTGAACAGTCGCATGGCGTCGAGGCGGTCCATGGATTGTTGATCCCCATGAAATGGTGAAGACCATTATTGAGCATTTATCGCAGCCTCGCATCGGCCCAAGATGAGTCGCTGTGCTCACCTATTCCCCCCACTACGAGGCGACATCCATGCAGACACGCACTCTTGGCAAGAACGGCCCTCTCGTATCCGCCATCGGCCTCGGCTGCATGGGCATGAGCGAGTTCTATGGCTCACGCGACGATGCCGAATCCATCGCTACCCTTCACCATGCACTCGATCGCGGCATGAACTTGCTGGACACCGCCGACGTCTATGGCCCCCATACCAATGAGGAATTGGTCGGCAAGGCGATCAAAGGGCGTCGTGAGCAAGTGTTTCTGGCGACGAAGTTCGGCATCGTGCGCGATCCAGCCAATCCGGCAATGCGCGGCGTCAACGGGCGACCGGAATATGTGCGAGCGAGTTGCGAGGCCAGCCTGAAACGGCTTGGCGTGGACCACATTGATCTGTATTACCAGCATCGCGTGGATCCGAACGTGCCGATCGAGGAAACCGTGGGCGCGATGGCGGAACTGGTCACCGCCGGCAAGGTGCGTTACTTGGGCTTGTCTGAGGCTTCCGCGCAATCCATCGAACGCGCCAGCAAGGTGCATAAGATCACCGCACTGCAAAGCGAACTCTCGCTGTGGACGCGCGATCCGGAAGAGAACGGTTCGCTTGCAATGTGTCGCAAGCTGGGCATTGCGCTGGTCGCCTATTCGCCGCTGGGACGCGGTTTTCTCACGGGCGCGATCACCAAGCCGGAGGATTTCGACGAGGATGATTTCCGCCGCACCAATCCGCGTTTCCAGGGCGAGAATTTCGCGCGCAATCTGCAACTGGTGAAACAGGTGGAAGCACTCGCTGCTGAAAAAGGCTGCACACCGGCGCAGCTTGCATTGGCCTGGGTAGTGGCGCAGGGGCAGGACATCGTGCCCATTCCGGGCACGCGTCGCAGCGCACGCCTGGATGAAAACATCGGCGCGCTCGATGTACGGCTGAGCGAGGAAGAGCTCGCATCGATCGATCGCATTTTTCCACCGGACGCCATCGCTGGCGCACGCTACGCACCGGCAGGCATGGCTGCCATCGGCCGGTAAGCGGTCATGAACACGATCCAGCGCATCCACCCCGAAACCGTGTTCGCCTTCCCGGGCATCCATGGGGGTGTCCGGGCCGGCAATCTGCTATTTGTGTCGGGCCAAGTGCCCTTGGGTCCATCCGGCGAACTAGTGGGCGTGGGCGATTTTCGCGCGCAGGCGGAGCAGGTATTCATCAATCTCGGTGAAGTGCTCGCTGCCGGTGGCAGCGGGTTCGAGCGGATCGTGAAGCTCACCGCATTTTTCGTGGATATCGCACGCGATCTACCTGCGTACCGCGAGGTGCGCGACCAGTTCATCGACGCGGAGCATGCTTGCGCGAGCTCGGCTGTGCAGGTGAGCCGGTTGTTTCATCCATCGGTGTGGTTGGAGGTGGAGGCTATCGCGGTTTGCGAAGGGTGATGGCGTGTGCCCCTTTCCCCTTTGGGCCTGATTAGCGTTTCGCCTCAGGTAGGTGTCTCGTTTGTTGGGACATTGCCTGCGGCGCTTTCGGTCCCTAAAGGGCCCGAGTCACTTTTCTTTGCGGGCCCAAAGAAAAGCAACCCAAAGAAATGGCCTAACAGGCTCACAGCATGGGTAGGGTAAAAGCCTGAACGTGTATGGCTAGATAGTTGGTTGGTCGCCCAAGGTTCTACGCCCCCGCTATACCGCGAGGCGGCGAAGCGCTGAGGACTTAAAGCAGATCGGGCAGATCTCAGCGAAGCTCAACCCGTCGGAGGGCGCGCTTTAAGCCCTCAATGCTTCGACGCCTCGCGGTATAGCGGCGCGGTGGAAGCTTGGCCCGCCAACGATCAAAGCAGGGCGTCATCGTTCAGGCTTGTAACTTGGATGCGCCATGAGCTCTTCAGGCCATTTCTTTGGGTTACTTTTCTTTGGGCCAGCAAAGAAAAGTGACTCGGGCCCTTTAGGGACCGAAAGCTCCGAAAGCGCCGCAGGCAATGCCACAACAACACGACATGCCCACCTGAGGCGAAACGCTAATCAGGCCCAAAGGAGAGAGGGACCCACCGTCCCGCATTACAATGCCCCCATGAGCACCCCCGAACACTCCCCGCTCGGCAAGCACACCGCCTACGCCGACCGCTACGATCCTTCCCTGCTGTTCCCGATCCCCCGCCAAGCCAAGCGCGATGAAATCGGCGTGAGCGAACCGCTGCCCTTCCAGGGTATGGATATCTGGAACGCCTATGAGTTGTCGTGGCTGGACATGCGCGGCAAACCGATGGTGGGCGTGGCGGAGTTCCACGTGCCGGCGCATTCGCCGAACATCATCGAATCCAAATCCTTCAAGCTGTATCTAAACGGGTTCGCGCAAGAGCCGCTAGCCAACGTGGCGGCGCTTACTGCGCTGCTGCAACAAGATCTCACGCGCGCGGCTGGCACTGTGGTGACAGTAATAATCCGCTCGCCACGCGCCGCACAGCATGGGTTCGCCGATTTGGCGGGCGAGTCGATCGACGGTTTGCCGGTGACCATCGATCATTACGGCCCGCCCAGGGCCGAGTATCTGCAGGCCGATACCAAGGCCGAAGTGGTGGAAGAAACACTGGTCTCCGATCTGCTGCGTTCCAACTGCCCGGTCACCGGCCAGCCCGATTGGGGCAGCGTGCAGATCACTTACCGTGGCGCACCCATCGATCGCGAAGGGCTGCTGCGATATCTGGTGTCGTTCCGCACACACAACGAATTCCACGAGCAATGCGTAGAGCGCATCTTCATCGATGTGATGAAACATTGCGCACCGGAACGGCTGAGCGTGTACGCGCGCTATACCCGCCGTGGCGGACTGGATATCAACCCATTTCGCAGTACGGAGAAGAGCCTGCCGGACAACGCTCGCGGGGCACGTCAATAAAGGTTCCAAGCGGTTACACTCTGCGCCCCCGGTCATCGGCACTTCAGATCGCGGGCGCTAGCCTTGGCAGTTGCCCCGATACGCCGGTCTCCCGGTAACGTTTCTTATTCATCTCGGAATCCCGCCCATGAAACTTTCCGCACGTTCCGCCGCCCTTTACAGCGTGACATTTGCTGGCCTGCTGGCACTCAGCGCCTGCGGCAAGAACGAGCAGCAGCCAGCAAACCAGCCGGCTGCCTCCAGCACCGCACCGGCCCCGGCCAGCACGGCTGCAAAACCGGCGCCGAGCGCTACCGCCGCCGCACCTGCATCTACGGGCACGGCTGCTGCCCCTGCCGCCACACCGGCTCCCGCCAGCACCGCAGCGGCCACCCCCGCCGCGCCTGCTGCTGCCGAAGGCTTCCAGGTGAGCACGGTCACGCTAGGTGATGTCGTCACCAACGATCACAAGGTGAAGAAGGAAGTGACCACCTTCTCGCCGAGCCAGAAGACCATCTACGCAAGCGTGGACACCACCGGCAGCACGCCGGGCGCCACGATCAATGCGAAGTGGAGCTACCTCGAAGGCAACGGCCAGGTGGTGACCAGCACCAGCCAGTCGATCATCGCCGATGGCCCCGCCACCACCACCTTCCGCGTGCAGAATCCCAACCTGTGGCCGGAAGGCAAGTACAAGGTGGATATCTCGGTGGACGGCAAGCAGGCTGCCAGCAAGAACTTCGAAGTAAAGAAGAGCTGAGCCTTACCAGCTTGATGTATATCGGGGCGCTCCATCTCGGAGCGCCCTTTGTTTTGATCGGAACGTGTCATCGACACGTCCGCGATGGCACAGGGTCGCAAGTTATTACCTGTCATGCCGGCTATGGCACCATCGCGGTCTGGGGAATCGAGAGGCAGTGGCAACGTGGAGCAACAAGGCGGGGCCGAAGTCCTTAGCCAAGAAGACGCCCTGAGCCGACCGGGTCCGGTATGGCTGCGTCGATTCGGCGGTCCCGCACTGTCAGTGCTGATGCTGTGCCTGGCGCTGTGGGCGCTGTACCGGTTGGCCGGCGAAGTAAGCTACCACCAGGTTGGCGAATACATGCATCGCCTGCGGCGCGGACGCATCGGCCAGGCGATCGTGCTTACTGCGCTCGGCTATGCGGTGATGCCGCTGTACGACTTGTTTGCGTTGAGCGCGATCGGCCGCTCGTTGCCGAAGCCACGCGTGGCGTTGATCTCCTTCATCAGCTATGCCTTCAGCAACACGCTGGGCATGGCGATGCTGGTGTCGGGTTCCATTCGCTACCGCTTCTATATCCAGGCCGGCCTGTCGACCATGGACGTGGCCAAAGTGGTGCTCTATTGCACACTCAGCTTCTGGCTGGGTCTGTTTACGATCACCGGCGTCACGCTGCTGACAGTGCCGATTCCACTGGGACTGCCGCTTTCCCACATGCGTCTACTGCTGGGTGCGGTGCTCACACTGATTCCGTTGCTGTGGTTAGTAGCCAGTGCATCGATCCGCCGTCCGATCAAGCTGTGGCGCTGGGAGCTGCGCTTGCCGCCACTTTCGGTAGGACTGCGCCAGGTATTCGTCGGCGCGCTCGACTGGGGTCTGGCCGGTGCCGTGCTGTATGCGCTGATGCCGGATTCGCTCGCGCTGCACTTCGGTTCGTTCTTGGCGATTTTCGCCTTGGCACAGATCGCCGGTTTGATCAGCCATGTGCCTGGTGGTCTTGGCGTATTCGAAGCGGTGATGCTCGCGGGCTTCGGCGCCACCGGCAATCAAGCGTTGTCCGCGCCGATCCTGGGCGCACTCGCTGCGTATCGCGGCGTGTATTACTTGTTGCCGCTATTGGCGGCGACGGTGGCGGTGGTGATTCGCGAGGCGCGTGGATTGCGCCAGGCTGCCCTTCTCTCACCGTGGTTCAACGGCATCCTCCCGCCGTTCTTTGCAGGACTCACACTGGTATCCGGTGCGGTGTTGCTGTTCTCCGGCGCTACCGCTGTGCTGCCGGGTCGCCTGGAATTGCTGAGCGATCTGCTGCCGCTGCCGGTGATGGAGATTTCGCATTTCCTCAACAGCGTGATCGGCATGTCGTTGCTGATCCTCGCGCGCGGCTTGCAGCGTCGTCTCGATGCAGCCTACTGGTTGACGCTGGTGTTGCTGGTCGCTGGTGCGGTGGCTTCGCTGCTGAAGGGCATCGATTACGAAGAAGCAGGCTTGCTGATCTTGCTTGCCGTAGCCCTGGCGCCTGCGCATCGATTGTTTTATCGCCGCGCGTCGATGTTCGACATCACCTTCTCGTTCGGCTGGGTGCTCGCGTGTGCAACGGTGCTCGGCTGCACGGTGTGGCTGGTGCTCTTCAGCTATCAGCACGTGGAATATCGCAACGACCTGTGGTGGCAATTCAGTTTCTATCACGGCAACGCGCCGCGTGCCTTGCGTGCACTGGTTGGTGCGACGGGTGTAGCGTTTCTGTTCGCACTCACCACCTTGATCCGTTCGGCGCGCCAACGCGCCACTCTTCCCGATGAAGACCAACTCACGCGTGCGCTGCCGCTGATCAAGCATTTCCCATCGGCCCAGGCGCATCTTGCGCTGATGGGCGACAAGAGCCTGCTGTTCGATGAGGAAAGCAAGGCCTTCATCATGTATGGCATCGAAGGGCGCAGCTGGGTGGCGATGGGCGATCCGGTGGGGCGTGACGATCGTGCACGGCAGGAACTGGTATGGACCTTCCGCGAACGCTGCGAACGCGGCGGCGGCTGGCCGGTGTTCTACCAGGTGAATCCTGACGATCTGGATCTGTATCTCGAAGTGGGCATGAGCTTGCTCAAGATCGGCGAAGAAGCGCGCGTTCGACTGGAACAGTTCAACCTCGATGGCAAGTCGAAGAAGGTATTGCGCAATACCGTGAACAAGCTGGTGCGCGAAGGCATACGCCTGGAGATCGTGCCGATTGAGCAGGTATCTGCCCTGCTACCGCAATTGAAACCGATCTCCGACGCATGGCTGCGTGAGAAGCGTGTGCGCGAAAAAGGGTTCTCGCTCGGCGCCTTCGACGAACGCTATCTCGTGCGCACGCCCATGGCGGTGGTGTGGCAGAACGACAAACCGGTGGCGTTCGCCAATCTGTTCCTCACCGACAGCATGGACGAAGCCTCGGTCGACCTGATGCGCTATCTGCCCGACGCACCACCGGGGCTGATGGATTACCTGTTCGTGGAGCTGATGCAGTGGTCCAAGGCGCAGGGCTATCGCTGGTTCAATCTCGGCATGGCGCCGCTGTCCGGCCTGCAGAGCCGCCGCCAGGCGCCGCTGTGGAACCGCTTCGGCGCGCTCATCTTCGGTCGTGGCGCGCGCTTCTATAATTTCCAGGGCCTGCACCGCTACAAGGACAAGTTCGACCCGGAATGGGAGCCGCGGTACCTGGCGGCCCCGGGCGGCATTGCGCTGCCGGTGGTGCTCACCAATGTTGCCAGCCTGATTTCGGGCGGCCTTAGCGGAGTTGTGCGTCGATGAAATTGCGTCTTGCTGCAGTGGTTGTCGTGCTGGCCATCATTGCCGCGTTGGTGATCTTCAAGCCCTTTCCCCACCCCTCCCTGGAACACGCCACCGTCAAGCTGATGCCCACCGCAGCGGCACCAGCCGGGCACGATGATGTACTGGCAGTGTTCTATTCCGGCGACGGCGGATGGCGCGATCTGGACCAGCAGCTCGGCAAGCGCCTGCAGGCGCATGGCGTTCCGGTGCTCGGCATCAGTTGCCTGGACTATTACTGGCACATGCGTTCGGCCGATGAATCCGCACGTGATCTCGATGCGCTGCTCAACCAATACACCGCTCAACTGCACAAGCAGAAGGTGTGGCTGATCGGCTTCTCGTTTGGCGCGGATATCCTGCCCACCATTGTCAGCAAGCTCAGCCCGGAGAATCGCGCGCGCATCACGCAGATAGTGCTGCTGTCGCCAAGCACGGATGTGAGCTTCGAGGTGGAGATGGAGGACTACATCATGGTGCGCGAGAACTGGCTGAAAACGCACCTGCAGAAGGTCAAGCAATGGTTCAATCCGGTACCGCACTATCCAGCGTTGCCGCCGATCCAGGCGCTGCAAGGCCATCCGCCGCTGGTCTGCTACTACGGCCGCGACGACAGCGATGACACCGTGTGCAACGACCCGAATTTCCCGAAGTGGGTGAACGTGCACGTGATGCCGGGCGATCATCATTTCGACTACAACTACGATGGACTCGCGGTACACATGATCGGCGAGTTGCCGAACGACGCGCCGACTCACTAACGTAGGTTGGGGTGCAAACCCCAACCCACAGCTTGCACGTATCGCCCACGCGCTTTGTGCAAACTCTTCACCTGACTGAATCTCCCGAACGCCACGCACGCATCGCGTACGTACCGTTCACAAGCACATTGATCGAATCAACCCTGCCGAACGCAGCATGCGCCGGCACATTCATCGATGCACATGGAGATTGTCATGCTTTACTGGGCCGCAGTGTTCTTCATCATCGCCATTGCTGCCGCCATATTCGGGTTCGGCGGCATTGCTGCCGGTGCGGCGAGCATCGCGAAAATACTGTTCCTGGTGTTCATCGTTCTGTTCGTGTTGTCGCTGATCTTCGGCGGCATACGCAGAGGACCGCGCCTATAAGGAGCCCGCTTTCCGCAAGCCAGAAGTGCCGCGTCACCAGCAGGTGACGCGGCACGTTCTGGTCGATCACGCTTAAACGCTACGAAACAAAACCGTCCGTTTCGCGCTACAAGCGCCGTCTGGCTTCAGCCATGGCTCGTTCGCGACCACCGTCGTGCACGGCCCCAACGTGCAAAGACGAATCGCACGGCTTTCTGCCTCTCGCTTCAACGTATCCAACACCGTGCGCAGGATGCCGCCGGTGAAAGGCGTATACAGATAAAACACCGTACCGCGCGATACATCGGCTTCACGCACGTCCTGCGCAATGAACTGTGCGTTATGCACCTGCAACTCATCGGCGCATTGGCGAGCGCTCGCCACGTGAGCAGGCTGAAGTTCGATACCGACACACTGGGCGGCAGTGCAGATAGCAGTGAGCAGCGTCACGTGGCCAAGACCGGCGCCCAGGTCCATCACGACATCCTGATGCGTCAAAGATGCCCGCTCGATAAAGTCGAAGATATGCCGAGCGGGCGTTGGCTGATAGAACACCATCTCCGGCTCCAGATCGATCGCATCCGGCGGCTCCTTGAAGTCCAACACACCGCTGATCAGCGTGTCGAGTGAACCGTAGCTTTCCTCAGCATGAGTGCCAGACATGGATGCCGCCCATGTCCGCAGCGTTTCGGCACCTCTTCCTTGGCGGATATCATGGCGAATGGTTTGAAAGAGCCGCTGATTGATGGCCTCCAGCTCAGCAACCAGGGCTTCGCTCTTTTGTCGAAGCAATGGCGACCATGAGTCATGAAAGAGCCAGCTTTCGAGTTGCTCCAAGGCATCGATGCGACGCTCCAGTTGATCCGGGTTGCGCAACGATCGATCCTGTAGCAGTTCGTCGAGCCGGGTTGTCCTGGTTGTGGCCATCACGTCTCGTCGGTCTTTTGCATTTGTCTAAGCATGCACACCGGTGCCGTCGTCATCAAGGAAATCGCATGAGCCCATCGTTCGCCATCCGGTCGATAAGGAAAACAGACTTTGCGTCCTGGTTGCCATTATGGGACGGCTACAACGCCTTCTATGGGAGATCAGGCCCCACTGCCTTGCCGGCAGACATCACGCAGATGACATGGCAGCGTTTCCTCGATGTTTACGAACCCGTGCATGCTTTGGTGGCAGAGCGCGATGGCGAGCTGCTTGGTTTGGCGCACTATCTGTTCCATCGCAGCACCATCCAACTGGAACCCAGCTGCTACCTGCAGGATCTTTTCACGGCTTCCTCTGCTCGCGGCATGGGCGTCGGTCGCGCGCTCATCGAAGCGGTCTACCAAACTGCGGTAGAAACCGGTTGCCGCCGCGTGTACTGGCAAACGCACGAAACTAACGGGACGGCAATGCAGCTATATGACAAGCTCGCGGAGAAATCAGGCTTTATCGTCTACCGCAAACTACTGCCCTGACATCGTCGGCAGCCGCCGCAGCCATTC
This sequence comes from Dyella acidisoli, assembly GCF_030160295.1. Lineage (GTDB taxonomy): Bacteria > Pseudomonadota > Gammaproteobacteria > Xanthomonadales > Rhodanobacteraceae > Dyella_B > Dyella_B acidisoli. The sequence goes on along the minus strand of NZ_BSOB01000025.1, from coordinate 60,537 downwards.
GGTCAGCTGCGCCAACACTTGATGTCGCCCGGTCTCCGTTTCGTTGAACAGCTCGTGGAACAGCGTATCGAAGAACCGACTGGTGAGCCGCTTCGTCGCCCATGCACCGTTCGCGAAGTCGTGGCTCCCAGAAGGATCCACCAGGCGATCACTGCCTGCCACCAGCAATAGGGTCGACACGGGCAGTCGCCACGCATCCGCAATACTCGATGCGCCGGCGCGAAAAATGAATTCAGCCAGACGCGGCGTTATCCAACCTGTACGAAGCGGATCGCTGCGGTATTCCTCGACCACTTTTGCGTCGTGTGACAGCGCTTCCGCCGGCAGTCCGTTGCGCAGCGGCAAATTGGGCAGCACGCGCGCCAGCACCGCGGCGAGGCGACGCAGCCAGAGTGCTTCGTACGAGCGCAAGGCGGGCGACGAAAGGACCAGCCCCGGCGGCTCCACGAGTCCATCCAGCACCGCGCGCACTGCAATCAGCCCACCCATGCTGTGACCGAGCAGCAGCGGGCGCTTGCCGAAGCTGGCTGCGTAGTTTTCGTAGACGGCGGCAAGGTCCTTCAACAAATCGTCACTGTGCCGCAAGGCGCCGCGCTGACCAGGAGTGCGGCCGTGCCCACGCTGGTCGTAGCTGCGTACGGCGTACCCATGAGTGACAAACCATTTCGCCAGCGATTCGTAGCGCCCGCTGTGTTCACCGAGGCCATGCACGATCAACACCGCGTCATGTGCGGCGCGACCGGACCAGTCGCGCAAGAACAGCTGCTGGCCATCCGCCATGGTCAACCATGTCGTGCCAGCACCCATCATGCCGTTGCCCACCATCGACTCAGGCCTTGCCTGTCGTTCCATAGCAGTTCCCCTGTTGGCCTGCGTACATTACAGAACATTTTGTGCGCATGCGTACGGGAGATCATGGCGCCCAACGCGCCGTCCGTGGGTCGGCAGCCCACGCGCGCCACCTTGCGACGTTCAAACCGACAATGGTGAGCCATAGGGCCAGCGAACCTTCACCGGGCAGGCATGGATACAGGAGATAGGGCATCAGCCGCGCTTGCAGCGAAGGTGCGATGAAGCTGATGAATCCATCCGCGAAATAGCAGAATCCGGAAACAGCCAACAGCACGCCAATAAGGCGTGGCACGAAGCCTGAGCGAAAAATCAGATAGCCGGCCAGCATCTCGTCGACACCGTAAAACACGAACGAGATCAACAATCCCGTGTCCTGCAACTGCACCGAAAGATAGGAAAGCGCCTGCAATTGCTGTGGATTGAACGCCGCCATCGCCGCACCTTCGGCCGCAAGTTTCAGCGGCACGTAGGCGTTGAGCATGTCGAGCGCTTCGATGGCCGTGCCGACGAGTCCGCAAGCCATCGCCATCGCCGCGATGACCCCATTCACCCGCCTGAAAAGGATGAAGCTGATGATTTCATCAGGCACATTGCACAACAGCAAGACGATGTGGGCCGCAAAACCCGCGCGAAACAGGGTTTCCCGAGTGGCAATGTTGTGAATCGTCGCCGCGGCATCGCCCGGCACGATCAGCGTCTCTCGAACGTAGCCAATATCAAATGCGCCGGTCACGATCCCGATCAGGGAGACGACGCCGACGATTCGAGCCAGAACGAGCGGGGAAAACCGCTCCGGATGGGAATTCGACATGACGCCCCCTGACGGATAGCCTGCCTGGCGCCCACCATGCGCCCGACCATAGGGGTTTTCCGCGTGCCGGAAGTCCTCCTGCTAGCGCTGCTCCCGATGAAATGTGCCGTCGGGCATGCTCAGCACAAGATCCGAGCCCAATTCGTACCGTTTCACACCGGCGACTGGTGGCCCGGACTGTTCGCGCACGCTCACACAGTGATCCTTCGTGGCAACCCACAAGTCCACGTTAATGCGGTAGATGAGTTCCGCCTTCGTGTGCGCCGCTCGATACGCACCGATGCGCTTCTCGATAGTAAGGACGCGATCGACCACGGCAAGTTTGTCGCGTTCTGCGTAATGCTGGTGCAGCAGCGTCTGCACCCGGGTAGCGAGAGCGTCCGGCGACGTATCGGTGATATCGGCGCCGGACGCAAGCCGGATGGCGCCTAGCATGCCCACAACCATGGCAAGGCGCTTGCCAGCGATCATGTCACGCGCGCGCCTTTGCGTCGGCCTCGCGCAATTTTTCTGCGCATTCCTCGCAGCACACTTCCACCACGCGTCCGCCAATAGTGACCTGGATGGCGGTGTCGTCCAACGCGTAATCGCACGCGGCGCAGGTTTTCTCGCTCATGTGATGTCTCCTGTTGTAACCCGTCAATGGGCAGGTTTAGGAAACCATCAGAAGCAACTGCGCGCTGTCGAATTCTTTAGGTGTTTACGCCTGAGAAGAACGGCGAAATTCCGTCGGTGACCTGCCATAGGCCTGCTTAAACGCATTGGCGAAATGGCTGTGGCTGGAAAAACCAAGTTCAGCGGCCAAGGCAGAAAGATCTTCGTATCGCGTGATGAGATCGAGCGCCCTCGCCAGACGCAACTGCAACTGATAGCGGTACAAAGGCATGCCTTCGACCTGCCGGAACACTTGAGTCAGATAAACAGGCGAGCTGCCGATGTCCTGGCCGATTTCGGCAAGCGTCCATCGTCGCGAGAGATCGCTCGCCAGCAACACCTTCACGCGATCGGCCAGTCGCTGGCGCGCATGCGTAGAAGCAGGCCGCCGGGACGTGCGCGGCCCCAGGCTGCGGCATACCAGGGTGAGCACCAGCGCTTCCGCTTCCAGCGGCTCGATGGTGCCGTTGTTGAGGGAATGGCGAAGCAGCGCGACCAGCGCCTGCGCACGCGCATCGATGCGTTGCGACGGCGCGCGGAAGGCCGTGTCGCCATGGGCATGCAGCAATGCCTTCGGCGCCAGCTCAGCAAGCAGTGACTGATTCAGCGCCAGGGACAAACAGGCATCACCGCCATCCAGAGGATGGCTGATCTGATATCCGTCCTGCGCATTGAAGAACATCACGTGGTTGGCATCCGCTACGGCCTGGTCCGTGCCCAGGTGACGCAGATACAAGCCCCGATACGGAAAAACCAGCTGGGTGGTCGACGCACACTCCTCCGCACTGCGATGACGGCAGGTGCCGCTGCAGTGGACGTTGCGCAGCGTCAACGACTCCGTTGACAGCAGCAGCTTGGAAGTAAGGGTCGACATGATGTGCGCCAACTAGCGCCTGTGGCAAAGTGATTGGCTAGCCTGAGCTTACCAAGCGCCGGCATGGCCCACCTGTGCCAGCGAAGCAATAACTAAAGATTCTGATAGCGCGGCAGGCATACTCAATGGTCTGCTTCACTCATTCAGCGAACGCATGTAGATAGAGGCCAAAACCATGAACCACGAACAGCGAACACGCGCCGAGCACTTCCACCAGCTGCACGCCGGCCCGACGCCGCTCATGCTGCCCAACGCCTGGGATGCGGCCAGCGCGCGAATCATCGAAAACGCTGGCGCCAAAGCCATCGCCACTACCAGCGCCGGCATGGCGTGGTCGCTGGGCTATCCCGATGGCGAGCAGATGCCGGTGCAGGAATTGCTGGCGGCTTGCCGGCGGATCTGCAACGTCGTGACGGCGCCGGTCAGTGTCGATATCGAGCGCGGCTATGGACGCGATGCCCAAGACACCGGTGAACTGGTAGGCGCACTGATCCAGCTCGGCGTAATCGGCATCAATATCGAAGACGGCGTAATTCCTGGCACACAGACGCTGTCGCATCCAAGCGCGCTATGCGAGCGCATTGCCAGCGCGCGAGCAGTGGCACGCCATCATGATGTGCCGCTTTTTATCAATGCGCGCATCGACACCTATTTCAGCAAAGATCTGCAGCCGGAAGTGCGCTTGGAGGAAACACGAAAGCGCGCACTTGCCTATGTCGATGCCGGGGCGGACGGCATCTTCGTACCGGGACTGGCCAATCCGGACGAAATCGCGGCGCTTGCCCGGCTGTTGCCTGTGCCGCTCAACATCTACGCCGGATACCCGGGCGCACCTTCTTCGAATGAGCTTTATCAGTTAGGTGTGCGGCGGATCAGCCTGGGTTGTGGAACGATACAAGCCACGCTCGCACATCTGGCCAGCATTGCTGCGGAGGCTTTGAATGAAGGCCGCTACGACACGATGGGCAAGGCGATGTTGACGGTGGCGGAAGCCAACGGCTTGTTCAAGGCATCCGCAAACAATGCTGGTCGCGCAGACAACGTGCCGCATAGTGGCGCAGGTGATAACCCCGTGATCACCACTGCAGCATCAAGCTAATAACGCGCAGCAGCGCTTACCGCACCAACAACCCTCTCTCCTTTCCGAGGAGGAGAGAGGGCATCAGAATGATCACCGTAAGCGGACGCGACAAGCGATGATCAGATCAGTTCTGGTAAGCACCACGATCAATCAAACCACTGCTGGTGGTACGCGGCGACCCGGCGTAGTCATATGCGCCTTCCGTCGCTAAACCAAGATTCACACCCGTATTGATGGCTGGCGAACCTGCGGAAAGCTGCAGGTCAGGCGTCGCGACGCTTTTGAACAGTGGATCGGCAAGCAAACCATTGGTTTCGCTCTTGCTGGCTTGCTGGAAGGTGCTAAGGGTGGTGTAAGTAATGTTGTTCCATACCCAATACGCGGCGGATGCGCCATCGCTCGTATAGGACAGGTCGTTTTCCAACGTCACCGGCGGTGTGCTGGATGCAACGAAACTGTTTACCAGCAATCCTTGGCTGTTGGCGTACAGAATATTGTTGGCGAATAGATTGTTGCTTGCGTGGTATTGAACCTGGAATTCACCACTTCCCGATTGCAGCGTATCGTTCTCGAACAATGTGTTGTTGACGATCGTGCAATGACTCGTACCACCCACGGAAGATGCGTATCCACCGATGGAAATGCCGGTGACATTGCTATACAGCACGAGATTGTTGCGCGCCGTCACGTAGCTGGTGACACGACTGGAGTGCTCGCTCGCCAATTCGATGCCAAGATCCGCCGCCTGCACGCTGTTCCATTCGATGGTGATCTGTGTGCCGCCATCCACATAGATGCCGTCGGCACCGGGCTGATCGTTGTAAGCAGGATTAGTCGTCGACGAGATGTTGTAAACGGTATTGCCGGCGATCCAACCATTGCGAGCCTGATCCAGACTCGTGGTAGGCGCCGTGCCCTCGAAACCGATGGCTACGATGCCGATATTGTCGTTGTCGTGCACCTTGTTGTTGGTCACCTGCCAATTCTGCACATTGCCGTTCACCGACAGCGATTCGCTGTAGCCGGTCGTGAGGTGATCCAACTCGTTTCCGTCGATGATCAAGTTGCTGATCGGCGTAGTCGCCGTGCCATAGACTGCCAACCCAAATGCATCGCCGGACGACGTCGTTACCGTGGTAACGATGTTGTGGATGTGATTGTTGCGGATTTCGATGTGATCGCCCGAGCCCGCGATGTAGATGCCAAGAGGCACCAGGCTCGACGAATTCGACGTGTAATTCTGCAATTGCAAACCGATCACGCGCACGTAGCTTGCGTTCTGCAACGTAACCAGGCCCTGCTGCCCTTGCGGCACACCAAGCCCGGTGCCATCGATCGTAGCGGTCTGGCCAGGCGCGGAGGTCAAGGTGATGTAGCCCGCAGTCGCCGAACCCGAATGCGTGATCGTCACCAGTTCGTTATACGTACCACCCGCCACTTGCACTGTCGCACCAGCCGGCACTGTGTTCATCGCATGCTGGATCGTCCGCCAGGGCGCCGCAGCACTGCCACTCGCACTATCGCTGCCGGTGGTCGCGACGTAGTACATCGAACCACTATATGTGGATGCGGCCACCACCGCGGAGGCCGCGGCGGTCGACAGCGGCGCGGCTTCGGCTTGCGCCGTCACTGTCGCAGTAAATGACGTTGGTGCATTGGCCGGCGCGGTATAGACACCACTCGTCGAAATCGTGCCCAGACTCGGCGCTCCACCCGGCACACCGTTCACCAGCCAAGTCACGTTTTGATCCGTACTGCCCGTTACCGTAGCAGTGAACTGTTGCGCGCCATTTGCAGGCAGCGAAACTTGCGAGGGGGATACGGCTACGGTGACCGCAGCAATGGCGGGCGTGGTCAAGGCAAAAGCAGACGACATCATGGCGACCAGGACAGTCGCACGCAAAGCGGGGAATGTGCGCATACTTTCTTCGTCCTTACGAAAGTGGGGAATGATCTGGCGTTTAAGCGGATACAACTCGCGCACTATGAACTATGTCGGCCGCGCAAGCTGCGATGGTCTTCGCAATGGCGGAAGAATGCAGATCGAGTGTTGTTATCGCGTGTGAAAGCAATGTGACAACCATGCACATCAACTTGTCGGTGGGATGACAATCTCGGCAACAGGAAACTTGAAAGCGCTGGGATTAGCATCCCAGCCTACGCGCTAAAGCTTTCTAAGCATTTGCCGATCTATCTTCGTCAATCTCGGCCAGACCTCTTGCGCTCGCAGCCAGAGAGCAAGGCCTGCATTGACCGATACAGGCGGCACTCTAAGTTTGAGTACCAAAGAAAGAGCGATGGTCACAGCTTATCGCGTTTTACGTCACTGCATCGTTCTGATCTAAGTGTTCGTTCTGGGCAAAGCGCCCTGCCAATTTAAGGATGATCCAATGAAAAAGCTCATTACGCTGGCCGCCACGCTTATCCTGGCTCAATCAGCAAGCGCCAAGAGTCTCAACGGAAATGTGGACGCGACCTTCTCGACAGAAAATGGGAATGTCTTTTTGACATTGGTCAATAAGAAAACAGATACGCCGGCTACCGTAACGGGAGTTGATCTGCTCATTCCGCAAAAGAATAAGAAAGAAGCCCAAAAAGTCGTGATCTTCTCGGGTAACAACCCTATTGGCTCAGACACAAAAATTCCCCTCGGCACTGTCGAGAAATTGGTTTCTCTCCTATATCCAACTGCATCACAGGATCAAATCAAGGCTGCAGCACCAACAATTTCAGACGACCAGGCAGCAACCTGCACCAATTGTCGGCAGAAGATCGATGGAATTGGATTTCACCTCGCTCTTACCTACGGGAGCGGTGTGTCTCAAAGCATCTTGACTGGTTCGTTTCTTCACCTCACCCAACCGTTTAGTGTCAAAACTTTCGTCTTACCTGCACCAAATAACTAGCTGCCTACAGAGAAGCCTCGTAGCTGAATCACCGCCCGGCCAAATTATGGCTGAGCGCTAACCATAAATTGGCCACTCTCAGGCTCTTGGCCTTAGGTGTCCACACTCGTAGTGTGACTCTTTAGCCCGCTAAACCATTTATTGACCAGCTTGGGCTTAGACAATTTTATTCACGCTACTGGCGTGCGATCACCCAAAGAAGAAGGCGGCCAAAAGACCGTCTTGCTCCATTGAACACGCAGTCGAAAGCGAACATCGTACGTTTGCAGATCCAGCCAGTCCGACGTTTGCACGGTGAGCATGGCGCCCGCTTGCCTGAGCCTTCAGCGAGAATCGATCTCGCTGAAGGCCCCTTGTCGTCAAGAGCCGTGCATCACCACCCAATCGGCAATCATGCTCAGGGCAATCGTTGACATGGTCTCCTCGATGCTGGCGGATTCTGCTGGCGTTCCGATTTTGGCCGTCTGGAACATGTGGTTGATATTCGGTAGTTCGACAATCGTCGCACCTGGGTTGCCCTTCAAGGCCGCCTTGATGGCACTCAGATTGTCTTCGGGCGGCACGTAAAGATCGCGACTGCCATCAAGGACAAGGACCGGTGTCCGGAGGGCGCGAAGGGTCGGGATGGGGTCGTAATTGAAAGCCTGCCGCGCCCAAGGACTGGTGATCTGATGAGCGAGCGCGTCCTCATTTTCAGGTTGGATGAGCTTGTCGGTAACTCCCTGCGCAATATCCGCCTTGGCCACTGACAGCGCCGCAGTGTTGCTGGTCGCGGTCGCGAGGTCGGCATAGAGCTTGTTGAAAAAGGCGCTTCGCTTTGCGATCTGTTCCTCGGGAACGCCGGATGCCCTGGCAATTCGGGCGTCCTGTACATTCAAGAGCCGGCCGATGCGCATACCCGGTCCGGCCATGAGTACGGCGAATCGCGCTGCCGGATTGCGAACGGCAATCATGGGCGCAATGGCGCCACCCTCCGAGTGGCCGATAAGGCCGATATGGTTCGCCTCGATTTCTGGGCGTGACATCAGGAAGGTCATGGCCGCTTCGGCATCGGAGGCAAAGTCGGGGATCGTCGCCGCAGCAAAGTCACCACCCGATCCGCCAACACCTCGTTTGTCATAGCGCAACACAGCTATGCCGCGACGATTGAGGGCATCGGCGAGGACAACGAACAGTTTGTGGCCGAATACATTTTCGTCACGCGTTCCAGGTCCGGTGCCGCCGATCAGCACGACGGCCGGAAAGGGACCGGTACCATCGGGCACGCTAAGCGTGCCTGCCAGCTTTATCCCTGCCGCTGCATTGTCGAAGATGACCTCCTGCTGCCGGTAAGGACGAGGGCCGGCAGCAATGGCTTCTTCCTGTGGACGCTTCGGAAGCACGGCATCCGACGTCTTGCCAGTCATCCGGGTCAGAACAAGCGGCATGGTGGCGCCCTGCGCCCAGGTTCCGATCCAGCTCTTTTTGCCGGCGTCCCAGCGTCCCGCATAGGTGGCACTGATTTTGGGAAGAGTGAAACTCAAATGGTCGGAATCGGTCACGACATCAGCGGCGGATAGAACAACGCTTCCTTGATCGGGACTTTCGAGCGTCGCCGTGTAGTGACCCGATCCATCTTTGGCTACGTGCACCACGATGTGGTACTGGCCGGCCAGGAGGCCGCCCCAATCACCTGCTGCGTCTTCGGCCGATGCTGCGCAGACAGCCAGAGCCAACAGGCTTCCGACAGCAAATAGGCGTTTCGCCACCGATCGTTTCGTCCCATGCATGTTCACGGTCATGCCCCTCTGCAAGAACGCCGGATTGGCGTCAGACTTGCAGTCGAGGCCCGGACACGAGTCTTACAGCGCAGGCCACGATTTTTTTTTGCCTGCCTTGTAAGAAGATCCCGGCTCAAGCGACTAAGGCCCCCAAAGGGATGGGATACCAACGCCGTGCTGAGCCTCGAAGAGATCGTCGATAAGCACGCCGGCATGGTTCGCCGCATTGCGATGGTCTACGAGCGCCATCCCGACCGTATTGACGATCTCGTGCAGGAAGTCTGGCTGGCGGTCTGGCAGGCGCTGCCTCGCCTGGACAATCCGTCGATGCTCAAACCCTATATCGCTCGCATCACCCAGAACATTTGTGTCACCCATGTGCGTCGCGCACTTGTGCGCAAGGACGAGCCCCTAGGCGACAGCATTCCGGATATGTCCATGCCCGTCGATGAGGTGACCGACCACGCCAAACAGCTGGCCCGCCTGACCGAGGTGATACGTCAATTGCCAGAGCCTCTGAAGGCTGTGGCTGGCCTCTATCTTGAGGAGATCCCGATCAAGGAAATCGCGACGATCCTTGGCATCAGCGAAAGCAACACGTCCGTGCGGCTGCATCGCGCCAAAACTTTCATCCGGTTGAACTTCGGAGCCGAGACATGAGCGAGCCATCGCAAACCGACCCATTTGCCACGCTTTGGCAATCCACTCCAAAACCGGACACCCGGCAGCTCTTGCTGGACCTGCAGCGATTGCATAAAGCGCAGCAGTGGCACAGCCGAATCCTCATCATCATTCTCTGTGGCGTTGCATTGTTTTTGGTTTTCGAGGAAGCCACCGGGCGGTCCGGTACACACGGGCTCCTCAGCGCGCTGTGGATTGCCTTTGTTGCCGGTGCGATCGGATATCAGCGCGCGCGCTGCCGCGCCGTGGATCCGCTCGACCTCGATACGGTCAGCCTTCTGAAGCGCATGATCGCCCGGGCAGAGCGAGGACTCTTCCAGGCGCGCTGTCTTTATCTGGGAGCACCCATGGGCGCAGTGGCGGGTGAGGTTCTGATGAGGGTTCTGGCACCGAAGTCGGTGCCAGGCGGGCACGTCGTCCAACCCAGTCTGGTGTTGATACAAACGATCGTCGGCCTGATAGCCCTGGTCGCCATGATCATCGCGGGTCTCGCGCTGGCTCGCGCCAGACGGAGCCAACTCCATGAGCTCACTGGGAAACTGAAGTCATTGGAAGAAAGTTTGTAAGAAATCCCACGTGGCCGCGACTTTGGTTGCGACGGCTGAGACCAACACAGGTCGATCCGGCACCCACTCTTGGAGGAACCATGTCGAACGCCCGCATTGCGTCCATCCTTTTCGGTCTTGCCGCCGCCTGTGTCCTGATCGCCCTGGCTTGGTATCAGGCTCATGGTGGCCGGATGATTCTGTCGACATCCGGCGCTATCGCCGCCGTGGTGATGGTGCTTGCACTGACGCGCTTCATACCTGCACTGATTCGCTGCATGTCCAAGGAGAGCTGCGCCACGCGCCATTGCAGGATCAGGTGACTGGATTCTCGCATCGTTCAAACGCCGATATCTGGCCCTGTGTCCCTTTGGGTTACAGATTCAGCTGGTGGATGCAACACACTGAATCTAAAGCTTAGCGATTTACCAAGGAGCATTTCGGTATTTGGAAAGCTGATCAAGTACGCGTGGCTTTATGGCAGAAGACCAAACTCCATTGAGAAGTAGTCGGAACGATGGACTTTGCCTCGCCGCCAACTCAACTTGGCTCACACAATGCTCACCGTTGTAAACCAACAGATCTTCGAGCGGGCCCGCGGCCAGAACCTGAAAGTAATGGTCCGCCGGATCGGATGGAATCCTTTTGAGTATTTCCAAAATAGCTATTAAGCAGAGCTCCGGGTCGTCCCTTGGAATTTCGTTGTCCAAGCCAGACGCACGTGAATTTGCGGTATTAACTGCGTTGGCAAGCGACCACTTTTCGATCCACTCGATTGCAATGGAGACTGCTCGCTGGTCAGGTTCCATAAGAAATCCCATGGACAGATGTCTGCAAAGGGTCGAAGACGCAAGTGTCCTACTACTTTATGGTTCTGCCACGTCAACGCCCCACCGAGCGGCTAAGCGATCGCCTGCAACAGGAATAGCCGCATTCGGAAGATGTTTAGCAGTGCGTAAATCAGCGCGGGAAACATCCGCTCGGAAAGAGCGGACAATTTATGGTTTAACGTACAAAGGGGTAACGCCAAGAAAAAGATGGCGCGCCCGGAGGGATTCGAACCCCCGACCAATGGCTTCGGAAGCCACTACTCTATCCGGCTGAGCTACGGGCGCGTAGTGATGCGCTGACGCGGGTGATCCATGTGGGATGGGCGTCGAGCGGAAGGGGAGTATAGCGGAGGTGGGTGGGGATGCCCATGGTGAGCATCGCGCGAGGGTGGCCCCTCACCCCAACCCTCTCCCCGGAGGGGAGAGGGAGCAGATCAGGTCCCTCTCTCCTTAGGGAAAAGGGACCGTTGCGATGATCAACGCGCCTTGATGAGCTGACTCAAGGTATCCGGCTTGCTGGTATCGCGCTCAAGATGCGGATACTTCAGGCCACCGTGATAGTCGATGCGCACGGTCTTGTACTCATCGAAGTTCTTCACCAGCAGTTCCACTGGCTGATTGCTGTCCTTCGCAGAAGCGGTGACCGCATCTTTGATGGCATCCGAATCGTAGCTGCGACCGTTGACGGCGACGATGGTCATGCCGGGCGAGATGCCGGCCTTGAAGGCGGGGCTGTCCCACAAGACGTCGTTGATGGAGCCTTCCTTGCCTATGGACAGGCCGAGCGAATACATCAGGTCCGTGCCCTTGCGGAACGCTTCCACAGCTTTGACAGCGTCGGACGGCTTGTCGTTGTAAACCAGCTTCCAACCATGTGCTTCAACACCGCCGATCAGCGGACCGTGTCCGTCGAGGCGCGTGCGCAGGTAGCTCTTCCAGTCGTACGGCGCGATGCCGTTGAGCGTGTTCACCACATCTTCGAAGGTGTAGGGATCGACATCCCACGCACCCGGATTCACGCCGAAGAATGCCTTGGCGAAATCGTCGATGCTCTTCTTGTTGCCGCTGAGTTCGCGCAGCTTGGCGTCCACTTCCAACCAGATCATTTGGCCGGCGGAGTAGTAATCCTCACTGGCCTGGTAGTTGCGATAGGGCAACGGGCGACGCTGCGCGATGGTGGGATCGTTGGTGGTGTCCTGCACGTTGCGCCAGCTGGCCAGGCCCGGGCGGCCCTTGTCATACGTGGCAGCGACGGCGGCGAGCATGTCCTTGAACTGATTGTCGGTCCACAGGCCGGAACGCGCGGCAATGACATGGCCCCAGAACTGGGTCTGGCCTTCGTACACCCACAGCAGCGAATCGCCCATCGGCACGTTGAAGTTCGGCGTGGACAAATCAGCGCCGCGACGATACTTGCCATCCCACGAGTGATTGAATTCGTGCGAGAGCAGATCGCGCATAATCCAGCTCTTTTCCCACTCGGTGAAGTAGCCCGGCGGCGTGCCGTTTTCGCTGGAGCGATGATGCTCCAGACCATTGCCGCTCATCTTGTCGCTGAGCGACAGCAGGAAGTCGTAGTGGTTGTAGTGATGCGCGCCGTACAGCTTGTACATCTGCTGCACCAGCTGCTGATGAATCTTGATCTGCTCGGGCTTGATTTCCAGATACTTCGGATCATCCGCCACGATGTTCAGATGCACTGGTGTGCTTGCGCCCGGATCGAGATCGATCTGCTTGTAGTATTTGCCGGCGTAGATCGGCGAGTCGACCAAGTCATCGTAGTTGATCGGCTTGAAGTGCACGGTATCGCCGTCATGCGAGGCAACTTCCAGTGCGGAGCCGAACTGCCAGCCGGCCGGCAGCTTCACGCTGGGCTCGGTCTGGATCTGGCGTGCGTAGTAACCGGCCGGATAGAGGGCGACGGTGTTCCACTGCAGGTTGAGCATTTCCGGCGTCATCACCACGCGGCCCTGACGCATGTCCTGCGGCGAGAGGAACTGGAAATCCACTTCCACCGTCGTAGCACCCTGCGGTACGTCGACGTGGAAAGCGAAGACGTTGTACTCGTCGCGCGTCCACGGCAACGTCTGGCCATTCGCTTTCACGGTGAGGCCGGCAAACTTGTCGACCGGGCCGGTGGGCGAGTGATGGCCGGGAATCCATTCCGGATACAGCAGCGTCAACGGACCGGCCGCCACCGGGATCGTTTCATGCACGCGGAACACCCGACGGGCAACGTCGGTGGCATCCACATCGATCTTCAGCGCACCGGCGCTGTAAGGAACGTTCTGCGGAGCGGCCACGTCATCAGCGTGAACGACAAGAGCGGTGCATCCCAGCACGGTGGCAAGGATGGCGGCGGCAAGCGGAGTGCGTTTCAAAGGAGTCTCCCTGGTGCGACAAGGCCGCCAACATGAACGTGAAGGCGGCGTAAGCCTCGATCCTAGCCATGTGCACGTTCCCCGCTCCCCTGCCAGAGGTCACGCGCAGCGCCTGGGCTTCCTTGAAATTAGGACGCCAGGAGATGCCCTAAGCACGCCCATAAAACTGAACAGTCAAGTCCACTATTAAGACTCTGGAAAAGTTGGGTTCAGGACGGTTGTTACAATCTTGTTACGTTGCGTATCCCCGCGCGACCCCTCGCCCCGACTTCCCCATCGCGGCGACGGTCTATAACAAAAGAGATGGAGTCCTCCATGAATAAGCTAGCCCTGTCGGCCGCTGTGGCCGCTCTTGCCCTGTCCCCTGTGCTGAGCCAGGCCGCCCACGCGGATGACGCCGCCAGCACCGCCACCTACGGTTCGAATGTCAATCCGAACTGGCAAGACAACTTCTTCGTCGCCGGCCAGCTCGGCCAGACCAAGTACCGCACCGATCTGCTCACCCATGACAAGGGCACGTTCCAGAACGTGCGTTTCGGCTGGCGCTGGAACGGTATCGTCGGTGCGGAAATCGGTTATGCCTACCTTGGCCGCCCGAAGGCCGACCTCGGCAATGGTTTTGCCTCGCTGTCGACCAAGCCGAGCGCTGTCACCCTCGGCGTGAACGCCAAGTACAACGTGTATGAGAACTGGTTCGTGACCGCACATGCCGGTTACCTGCGTTCGCAGACCAAGTTCGCCTGGTCCGGCGCCATCGACAACCGCTACAAGACCTTCAACAACGGTCTGTACGCGGGCCTGGGCGTTGGCTACGACCTGACCAAGAGCTTCAGCGTCGGCCTGAACTACGACAACTACCGCATCAACAGCGGCAACAGCACCAGCGAGAACTACGTTGGCGTGGGCCGTAATCGCGTGAACGTGGCTGCATACTCCGCTTCGGTGGAATACCGCTTCTGATAACGCGTTACGCGTAGCTGCAAGCTGTTCGAGAACCCCCGGGGCAACCCGGGGGTTTTCTTTTGGGTCTTCGGGGAAATCAGGCGTTCCTAAAGTTTGTCCCGCGCAAGCCGATAGCGCTTCCTGGCTGCTCTTTCGACGCACACATCCCTTCCCCCTGAGGACTCATCTATGAAAACCGTACTCGCCGCGACCTTGCTGCTGGTCGCTCCTATCGCCGCCCATGCCGCCTGTGCCGCCAGCGATTTCGCCATCCAGGACGTCAAAGTCGCTGCGGTTGGCAGTGGTGTCGCCACTCGTCTGAGCGTCAAGGGCAAGCTGGTCAACAATTGCGCTTCCGCTGCCGCCGCGCAGGTTCGTCTGGATGCCAAAGATGGCTCCGGCAACGTGCTGGCCTCCAAGATGGGCTGGCCGGCAGGTACCACCAATGTCAGCCCCGGCCAGTCGGTGGAATTCGATCTGGGTCGCCTGCTGCATTACCAGGCGGATATGCAGAACTACTCGCTCAGCGTGGTCGATGTGAAATCCTGGTAAGACACTCCAATATCACTACTTGTTAGTGAATCTGCCGACGGCCCTCACGCCGTCGGTTTTTTTTGCGACGAAAACCATGCTTGTCGGTACACGCTGAGGATGGCCTGCAGTGCGATGACGCGTGCGCGGGCTGAATCCGAACATCTCTAAAGTTTCGTCCCACTCAGGCCGATAGGGATTACAAGCCGTGCTCCTGGCGATCCGACCCTGAGGACTGACACATGAGAACCGTACTCGCCGCGACCTTGCTGCTGGTCGCTCCCATCGCCGCCCATGCCGCCTGTGCAGCGACCGACTTCGCGATCCAGGACGTCAAAGTTGCTGCGGTCGGTAGCGGCATCGCTACTCGTCTGAGCGTGAAGGGCAAGCTGGTCAACAACTGCGCCGCAGCCGCTGCTGCGCAAGTGCGCCTCGATGCGAAAGACGGCTCCGGCAACGTGCTGGCTTCCAAGATGGGCTGGCCTGCCGGCACCACCAACATCAGCCCCGGGCAGTCGGTGGATTTCGACATGGGCCGCCTGCTGCATTATCAGTCGGACATGCAGAGTTACTCGCTCAGCGTGGTCGACGTGAAAGCCTGGTAAGCCATTTCAAGCATTACAACTTGCGTGTGAACCTGCCGACGGTGTTAGCCCACACCGTCGGTTTTTTTGTGTAACAGCGAAACGCAACCGGCTATTTCGGTGGCTTGGTGGACTTGAGCACCCAGAAGCGGACTTTGCTGAATTTCGGCCCGGCCCAGGCATCCCACACTGTCTTGTCGCCATCGCTCTTGGCACCCGGCCAACTTCCCAGCGCACGCGACATGGAACGCGCATACAGCCCATGCGAGCGCATGATCAGCGTCTTGCCGTTGGACGAATAAGCGTAGCCGCCAGACTCTTTCACATCCCCCGGATACACCACGAGCACGTGCCCGTTGGGATGATCCTCGCTGCCTCCCACCACCACCGCCCCCGCCTTGGCGAGATCGGCCATCGTGCGACTGTCGTTAGCATCCAGCTCTTCCCAGTCAGCACTGCGCGCCAGAAACTTCACCAGATCGTTGGCGACCATGTAAGGCTGATCCGGCACATAGGCTTGAATCACGTGCCAGACGAAATTGCTGCATGAGCGCAGCGAGTCAGGCATGTTGTAAGCGGCTTCCAGTACCGTTTTCAATTCCGGCATGTCATATCGTCCTTGGTGTATTCGTCGGTATTGTTCTGCGCGATGTAGGCATGCTGCGCGGGCATCCAATGCAATACAGGCAAGTCGTAATCCCCACCTACAGCCGGGTTGCTGACGTGCACGCGAATTTCGGCTGGCATGCCATCAAGCGGCGACCCATAGCGCAAGCTCAGGGTGCGCGGTTCGTCGAATGGAAACAGTTCCGGCAAACGCGCCAAGCAATGACCGTCGGCGGTGACGAGCAGCGGGCGAGGAAAATTCGGCCACGCCGTTTCAGCAGGATGATCATCCAGATAAGGCTGCGCGAATACCGTCAGCAACCATAGCTTGGCCGGCGCTTTCGCCGACGTTAGCGGGCACGCCCTGACATAGGGTTTATAGGTATCCCACGTTGCCGCCAGCGGTCCGTTGTAACCTGCTTTGGACGGCGGCGCGCATTGCGCCGGGGACAAAGTATGAAAGGAGGATTCGGGACTGGGCGATGCCAGAGCGCATGCCGTCAACGCCGCGCTCCAGACAACCAAGCATCCCTTCACCGCGCCTGATCTAACAAGCTGCCAGCACATCTCATGGTCCTTCACGTTATGCAGGCCTACAACTCTATCCGATAACCCCGCTCCCTGTGCAAGACCGTGCGCATCGGCGCATGTCGATGCGCCATGTCACATCAGTGCAACGTAAACAACTTATCGAACCCCGCCACCCGCAGCGTACCGCGCAACGCACTATTGGCATTGACGATACGGATCTCAGCCCGATCGCCACCGGCGTGTTCGCGCAGCAGCAGCAGCATGCCCAGTGCGGAGCTGTCCATGCTTTCCACTTCGCCCAGATCGATCACGTAGCTGCGCGATGGTTTGCGTGCGCCCAGGCATGCTTCGTGGAAATAGCGATGCACGCTGAAGTCGAAGTGATTACCGAGTTGTAGGGTGAGGCAGTCCTGCTCGGTGTCATGTTGAACGTTGAGACTCATAACGTCGACTCCTTAGAACAATTCGATCTCGCCAGCATCCATCGTGTTCTGCAAAGCAGGACCACGCGAACGGATACGGGCCTTTTCACGCTGCAGCGCCAGTCGCTCGCGCACGCGTTCGGAATGCTGACGCAATACCTGCGCGTCGAAGGCTTCGCAGGCCAGTGTTTCGATATCGCGCGTGGTTTCTGCCGCAACACCCTGCAGTTCCACCAAGCGCATGCGTGTCTGGTTGAGCAACTGGCTCAGGATGTCTTCGAACTGCAGCGAACGGATGGTGGTGGAGACGTCGTTGCCGAGGCCGCGGTTGATTTCCACCACTTGATCAGCCACGGCGCTGGTGCGTGCATCGCTTTCGGTGACGTGCGCCATCATGGCATCGATGCCGCCCTTGGCGGACAGCGCCACGTTCAGATCCTGCGAAGCAAGTTCACCGACCAGGCCACGCACTTGTTCCATAGCGATGCGTGCACGCTCCACGTGACTGCCGATCTGTTCGTTGAACTGATTGGAATGACTGGCGAGATTCCGGATCTCACCGGCCACCACTGCAAAACCGCGGCCCGCCTCGCCTGCACGCGCGGCTTCGATTGCCGCATTGAGCGCCAGCAGATTGGTTTCCTCGGCGATGGTGTTGACGTTCTTCAACAGCGTGAACACCGCATCCATTTCTTTCGACATGCCGTCGATGCGATAGACGATGCGCAAGCTCTCACGCGAAAGCTGCACGATCAGGCCCACGAAGTGCTCCAGCAGGTCGCCGGTGCGCGCGGCGAAGTCCTGCACGGAGACGCCGCCGTTTTGCACGTCGATGATCTGTTTCAGCAGCGATTGCTGCATGCCGGTCTTCTGCGACAGGCCGTCGAAGCCGCCGCCGAGTTCCGACACCGCATCGCGGAGCAAATCCAGCGCTTGATGCAGTTCGCGCGAGGCATGGCCGAGTTCATCGACCAAGGCGCCGCGCACGTCTTCCAGTGCTTCGCGCACCGGTGCGTGATCCGGCTCGGGCACCACTTCCACCACTGTGGCGGCGGAAAGGCGGCGGCATTCGAAGATCCACACCGCACAGAGCACGGTGATCAGCACCGGCGCCAGCCACATCGGATCCCAGATGAGGCACAACAGCAAGGCAACGAGGCTTGCACCGATGCCGATGAAAGGGCGTGGAGCAGAGGTGGGCAAGATAGCGGACATAAGCGATTCCGATACGTCAGGATACGGCGCGCCGTGCGGCGGCAATGGGTTGTTGCGCGAGCATCAGCAAGCGCGCGGCAATGTTTTCGAGCGGCAATTTCTCGTCGGCGGCACCGAGTTTCCACGCGGCGCCCGGCATGCCCCATACCACGGAGCTGTCTTCGTCCTGCACCAGCGTCGGTGCGCAGGTCTCGCGCATTTCCAGCAAGCCGCGCGCACCGTCATCACCCATGCCAGTGAGCAACACGCCGATGGCAGCAGCGCCTATGCTCGCGGCCGTGGAGCGAAACAACACATCCACGCTGGGCTTGTGGCGATTCACCTGTGGGCCATCGTGCAGGCGGCACACGTGCTTGGCGCCATCCCACATCACCAGCAAGTGTTCGCCGCCTGGCGCGATGTACACGTGCCCCGGCTGGATCGGCTGACCGTCGCGCGCTTCGCACACGCGCATGGCCGAGCAATTGTTCATGCGCACCGCAAACGGACCGCTGAAAGCGGCAGGAATGTGCTGCGTGATCACGATCGGCGGTGCATCCGGCGGCATCGCTTCCAGCAAAACGCGAATGGCTTCGGTACCGCCGGTGGATGCGCCCACCGCGATGATGCGCTGGCTGCCGCGCGTGCCAGGCGACTGCGAACGCGGCAAGACCGCGTCTGCGGAAAACCGTGGCGGCACGTCGATCTTCTGCACTTGCGTGTAGGGCCGCGGACGCGTGCGCGCCGCCAGCTTTACCTTCATGCAGATTTCCTGCGCGCTTTCGGCAAAGCAATTGGCCAGGTCGCTCGACGGTTTGGTGAAGAAATCCACCGCACCGATCTCCAACGCACGCAGCGTCACTTCCGCACCACGCTCCGTCAGCGACGACACCATCACAACCGGCATGGGACGCAGGCGCATGAGATTTTCGAGAAAAGTCAGCCCGTCCATGCGCGGCATTTCCACGTCCAGCGTCAGCACGTCGGGACTGAGCTGTTTGATCTTGTCGCGCGCGATCAACGGGTCGGCGGCGACACCGACGACCTCGATCCCAGGATCGGAATCGAGCATGGCAGACAGCAACTTCCGCACCAGGGCGGAATCGTCGACAACCAGGACACGGACTTTTTCCATTACCGCTTTCTCGCTTTGTGCTTCTACGGAGGAAGTGCTGTTAGAACAGCTCCACCTCTCCCTTTATCGGATCATTCGCCAAACGCTTGAGGTAGCGTTGCTCGTTGGCCGCCAATTCCGCATCGCGCTGGCTGCGCAGCTGCCTGACGCGAACCCGTCCGCTGGCCGGGAAAAACTGCAGCTGGCGTGGGTAGATGTCGCCCACGTCCTCGGCCATGATCGGCAGCCGCTCGGTTTCCAGATAGCGCTTCACGAAGGCGATATTGCGCTGGCCCACATCGGTCATCTGCGCCAGCACGCGGCCACCGCCGAAGATCTTGACGGTCAGCGATTCACGCCTGCCGCCGGCCTTCAGCACCGCATTGATCAACTGCTCCATCGCGTCGCTGCCGTAACGTGCTGCGCGACCTACTGCCAATGACCAATCATTGCGCTCGCCGCTCATCGGCTCGGGCAGCATGAAATGGTTCATGCCACCGACGCCACGATCCGCATCGCGAACGCAGGCGGACACGCAGGAGCCGAGCACGGTGGAGATCATTTCCTCCTGCGTGCTCACGTAGAACTCGCCGGGCAGCACCTTCACCGTCATGCAGCCGTGGGTGGGATCCCAGAATCGACGCATGTGCTCGAAACCAGGCAGAACGGGCGCGCTGGGATTAGGCGCAACGGCGATGCCACGAACCAGGGCCGTCATGACACGCGCTTCCGATAGACCGTGCGCCCGACCAAGTCGAACGCATCACTGAGACCGTGCATCGATTCGGAATGGCCCAGAAACAGATAGCCGCCCGGCTCAAGCAAGCCGGCGTAGCGATCGAACAGACGCTGTTTGGTCGGCTTGTCGAAATAGATCACTACATTGCGGCAGAAAATGGCGTCAAACGGCCCACGCATGGGCCAGTCGTGCAACAGATTGAGCGGCTGGATAGCAACCAGCTCACGCAGGCGCTGATGCACACAGGCGTAACCTTCGTAACGCCCCTCGCCGCGCAGGAACCAGCGGCGACGGCGCTCATCGCTAATGCCACCCATGCGATCCAATGCATACATACCGGCACACGCGTGTTCCAGCGCCTGTGGCGAAAGATCGGTGGCAAGAATGCGCGCATCGACCTTGCTGCCGGTGCGCTCCAGCGCTTCGGCCAGCACCATCGCCAGTGCGTAGGGTTCTTCGCCGGTGGCGCAGCCGGCGGACCAAATGCGCAATCGTCCGCCGCCTTTCTTTTCTTCCAACCAACGCGGCAACAGTTGCTCCACCAGCAGATCATAGTGGTGCATCTCGCGGAAAAACGACGTGACGTTGGTGCTGATCGCACTGGCCAGTTCACCCAACTCGCCAGCGGGATCTTTACGCAGCAATTCGCAATAGCTGGCGAATTCCTTCAATCCCAGCGCGCGCAAGCGCCGCAGCAAGCGACCTTGTACCAACTGACGCTTCTGTTCGCTCAGCGCGATGCCGCAGTGGCGATAGACGAAATCGCGCAGAAACTGGAACTCCGCATCGCCGAGCAACGGACCGCCCGCGCTCGCCGCGACACCGAAATTCGAGGCAGTTGCCGTATTCATGTCCGCGACTCCATGCGTCCGTTCGCGTGCGGCGTAGCGATCACATTGAGAAAAATGGCACGGCCAACCAGTATCACGACGTTTACCCCGTATCGTTATGGGAACGAATCGCTTCGCTCCAGCATTCGTGGTGCATGCGTTCCTGCTGCGTAGATGCCATTCCCCTGTGGTTGCTCTCCCAAGCAGCCATGACAACTTTCATACCGCTTTTCTCTGTTCGCCCTCGCCTGCAAGCGGGAGAGGGCGCAATGCGATCTCAGAATTCCTTCCACACATCGGCGTCGGCCGTCGCCGGCACACTGCGACGCTGCGGTGCGACGGGCGCCGCGGACTGACGCACGGCTGCAAACACCGCTTCCGTTTCAGCAAGGATCTCCGCCGCCTTCGGCTTAGCAGCGACCGGCGCAGCCGCTTCGTCGCTCATGCGGAAGAAGCCCACCTGCCGCGACAGCTCACCAGCTTGCTCATGCATGGCACGCGCGGCGGCGGAAGCCTCTTCCACCAGGGCGGCGTTCTGCTGCGTCATCTCGTCCATCTGCGACACGGCGTGGTTGACCTGATCGATGCCGGCCGATTGTTCCTGGCTGGCCGCGGCGATCTCGGCCACGATGTCGGTAACCTTCTTCACGCTGTCGACGATATCCGCCAGCGCCTTGCCGGATTGATCGACCAGCTCCGAACCCGCGCGCACTTTTTCGGCACTGTCGTTGATCAGCAGCTTGATTTCCTTCGCCGCACCCGCGCTGCGCTGCGCAAGGTTGCGTACTTCAGTGGCAACCACTGCGAAGCCGCGACCCTGCTCACCGGCACGTGCCGCTTCCACTGCAGCATTCAACGCCAGCAGGTTGGTCTGGAAAGCGATCTCGTCGATCAGGCTGACGATGTCGGAAATCTTGCGACTGGATGAATTGATCTCGCGCATGGCGGTCACGGCCTGCGCCGCGACTTCACCGCCGCGTTCGGCCTGCTCGCGCGCACCGCGGGCAAGCTGGTTGGCGTGACTGGCGTTTTCGGCGTTCTGCTTCACGGTGGAGGTCATTTCCTCCATCGACGAAGCGGTTTCTTCCAGGCTGGAAGCCTGCTCCTGCGTGCGCTGGCTGAGATCGTCGTTGCCGCGTGCAATCTGCTGTGCGGCCGTGCTCACCGCATCGGAGCCATTGCGCACTTCGGAGACGATATCCACCAGGCGCTGATCCATCGTGCGCAAGGCACCCAGCAGTTGCGCCAGTTCGTCCGTACCCTTCACTTCGATCGCGTGGCCCAGCTTGCCGCCAGCGATTTCATTGGCGACCTTCATCGCATAGTTCAGCGCGTGCGAGATCGAACGGATCAGTAAAGTGGAACGCAGCAGCGCGAACAACAGACCGGCAATCAGCGCGATCAACGTGATCATGCGAACGCGCTGATAGCTCTTGATCTGGTCGGCAAAGATCTGGCCGGCTTCGTCGCTCTGCACTTTCACCAGCTTGGCCAGTGCATCCTGGCGTTGCATCAGCAGCGGACGCAGCTCCATTTCCACCAGGTCGGAAGCGCCGGCATCGGCTTGCTTGATGGCATCGAGCACGTCCTGCTTGGCCTGCTCATAGTCCTTGTCGGTGGAATGCCATTCCTTGTTTGCCGCGGCTACCGCTGGAGTCATCTCCAATTTGCTGAAGCGTTGCTTGTAGTCATTCATTTCTGCCTGATAGCGGTCGAACTCCGCCATCTTCTGCTTCACCTGATCGGGCTTGCCGACCAGCGCGGCGGCCTCGCTCATGGTGAGGAACGACTTGAGCGAATCGCTGCGCACGATGTCCAGGTACTGGGTGGGCACCAATTCGGATTCGTAGATGCGCTGCGTGCCAGCGTTCTGCTGCGACATCGAATACAGCCCGATGGCCGCACCAGCCAGCAGCATGAAGCCGAGCAGGCCGACCAGCATGATCAGCCGCGCCCGCACAGTGAGTGATTTGAACTTGAATGTCGAGAAACGCAATTTCATGGGTGTTATTCCTTCAGGCTACGGCTTTCACATTGCCGGCTGCATCAAGAGCGGCGTCGAGCATCTGCGCGTCCTGCGGTTGCAGCAGCTTGTCTGCGTCGAGCAGCAACACCATGCGGTCGCCGACCGAGGTCAATCCTTTCAGGTATTCGGTATCCACCGTGGTGCCCATGTCGGGCACGGGACGGATCGCATCGCCCGCCACGTCGAGCACGTCGGATACGGCATCCACAACAACGCCGAACTGGCGTCCGGCCACGGTGATGATCACGGTGACGGTGGTGGCGTTGTAGTCCTCGCGAGTGAGGCCGAAGCGCAAGCGCAAATCGATCACCGGCACGATCGCACCACGCAGATTCAACACGCCGAGCACATAGTGCGGTGACTGCGGAATGCGCGTCACGGGTGTCCAACCACGGATTTCGCGCACGGCCAGAATGTCGACGCCGTATTCCTCGTGCGCGAGGTTCACGGTGAGGTATTGCACTTGATCGGACATGTTTCGCCTCGTCGTGGGAGCGGCCAAGTGGCGCTCCGGTTCGAGAGATAAATCGGCGGGCGGGGGGAAAACTTGAGATTCCTTCCTGCTTCCTCTCCCCCACGGGGAGAGGATTGAGGTGAGGGGGAAACCTCGCGCCGCCCCCGCATCGAAGCACTGCTCTGAAGTTGGTTTACCGCAAGATTGGCCCCTCACCCCAGCCCTCTCCCCGAAGGGGAGAGGGCGCGCGTTGAGGCAAGATTGAATATGCGGCCTATTCGGCGATGGCGGCCAACGCGCCAACGATCGGCTTACGCGCAGAGATACCCTTCGCCGCGGCATGCACTACCCCATGCACCCGGAAATACTCCATCTGCGCATGTAACCGATCCGCCTGCTCCTGCATGGCGCGAGCAGCTGCAGCGGCTTCCTCGACCAAGGCGGCGTTCTGCTTGGTAGCCTCATCCATCTGCATCACCGCGCGATTCACCTGCTTGATGCCGCCGGATCGCTCCTGACCGGCCGCAGCGATATCGTCCACGATGTCGACGACCTTTTTCACACTGGCGATGATCCCGGCCAGCGCTCCGCACTCTGCTTCACCATGGAAGTCATTTTCTCCATCGACTAAGCTGCCTTGCGTCGCGACTGCAAACGAATCAATCCGGCCACGTCGACGATCAGGGCCACCGAGCCGTCGGCGAGAATGGTGGCGCCGGAAATACCGTCGACACGCCGGTAATTGGCTTCCAACGACTTCACGACCGCTTGCTGCTGGCCGACCAGTTCATCGACGAACAAGCCGATCTGCGTACCGTCTGCTTCAACCACGATCACCAGACCTTCTTCGATCTGCTGCCGCGCATCCGCGCAACCGAATTGCTGATGCAAGCGCACGATCGGCAGGTATTCGCCGCGGAAGCGGAACAACTCGCCGCCGCCGGTCACGCTACGTACCGCATCGGCGGGTAACTGCACCGATTCCACGATCGACACCAGCGGCACGATGTAGCACTCACCGCCCACGGCCGCGCGCAATCCGTCGATGATCGCCAACGTCAGCGGCAAGGTGATGGTGAAGGTCGTGCCCTGCCCCGCGCGGCTCTTGATGGCCACGTTGCCACCCAGATCCACCACGTTGCGGCGAACCACGTCCATGCCGACACCACGGCCAGATAGATCCGTGGTCACTGCCGCGGTCGAAAAACCCGGCTGGAAAATCAGCTCTCCAACTGCTTCGTCGCTCAATCCTTCGCCGCTCTTGATCAAGCCTTTTTGCAAAGCCTTTGCGACGATCGCTTCGCGATTGAGGCCGGCGCCGTCATCGGAAATTTCCACCACGATGGAACCGCCGCGATGGAACGCTTCCAGGCGCAGCGTGCCCACTTCGTTCTTGCCGGCGGCGCGACGTTTGTCTGGCATTTCCAAGCCATGGTCGATCGCATTGCGCACCAGATGCACCAGCGGATCACCGATTTTTTCCAGCACGGTCTTGTCGAGTTCGGTGTGTTCGCCGACCAGATCCAGCTTCACCTGCTTGCCCAGCTTCTGGCTGAGATCGCGCACCAGGCGCGGAAAACGGTTGAACACCGAACCGATCGGTAACATGCGTATGCCCATCACGCTTTCCTGCAGCGAGCGGGTGTGGCGTGCAAGCTGCGCCAAGCCATGCTGCAGCAGCGCCAAGCGTGAAGCGTCGAAATCTTCGCGGAACTGATCGAGCATGGCTTGTGTGATCACCAACTCGCCAACCAAATCGATCAGACCGTCGATCTTGTCGATCGCCACGCGCACGGAGCCGGCATCGTTACTGCTTGCTGCAGCATTGCGCGCGGTTCCCGCCGCGCCGCCCGCACCGGCAGCCGGCGCTGCAACAGCTTCGACCGCGGGTGCGGGCGGTGGCGCAGCAACAACGAGCGGCTCGATAGTGAGATCGCATTCGTCCTCGACCCATTCGAACACCGTTTTGATGGCGTCCTGGCTGACCGCACCGGTCAGTTCGATACGCCAGCCCAGGTGGCATTCGGACGGGTCGAGTGCATCCAGCGTGGGCACACGATCCAACTGTGCCTCGACGACCAGCTGACCGAGCGCAGCCAGTTCACGCAACAGACGCAACGGGTCGTTGCCGCCGGCCAACATGCCAGCGTGGGGACGGAAGTGAATGATCCAGCCGCTGGAAGCGGCCGGTTTTGCTGCAATTTTGGCCGCCGCGGCAGGCGTGTTGTGTCCTACCGCCGCAGCAAGCTGCTGCTTCAGGTTTTCGCTGTCTGCGTCAGCCAAAGGCTGGCCGCTTTGCGCACGGTCGAACATGCCGCGCAGGCAGTCCACCGTGCGCAACATCAGTTCGATGATCGACTTGTCGATCGCACGGCGGCCATCGCGCACCTGATCAAGCAGCGATTCGGCTTCATGCGTGAGCGCCGCCATGTCCGGAAAACCGAACGTGGCCGAACCGCCTTTGATCGAATGCGCTGCACGGAAAATGCTGTGCACCAGTTCGGCATCGCCACCGTCGTCGAGCGCTAGCAGCGCCGATTCCATGGCATCGAGTCCTTCGAGGCTTTCTTCGAAGAAGACTTTGTGGAATTGGGCGATGCTGATGCTGCTCATAAGATAGAAAGTCCTACAGATATCTCATATCACCGTGCCGTCATTCCCGCGAAAGCGGAGGCGCTTTTCAACAGCGAAAGCTGGTCAATCCATTTTGCTCTGAAGCAAAAGGCGAAGATGGATTGACCAGCTTTCGCTGTTGAAAAGCGCCTCCGCTTTCGCGGGAATGACGACTAGGAACACTTACGATTCCAACGTGAGCGGGGGATACTCAACCAAGCACACGCTTCACCGTCGCCAGCAACTGCTCCGGATCAAACGGCTTCACCAGCCAACCCGTCGCACCCGCCGCTTTGCCTTCCATCTTCTTGTCCGTGTTGGATTCGGTGGTCAGCATCAGAATCGGCACGCCTTTGTATTCGGCACGCGTGCGCAGCTCGCGCACCATGCTGATGCCATCCATCACCGGCATGTTGACGTCGGCCAGCACCAGGTCGAACTTCGACGACGAAGCCGTATCCAGCGCCATCTGTCCGTTTTCTGCTTCGCTCACTTCATAACCCGCGCTGCGTAGCGTAAATGCCACCATGCCGCGCATCGACGCCGAATCGTCCACTGCAAGAATCTTTGCCATCTTCCACCTCGAGTTCAGGCCGGCTTCTTGGCCGGCAATGCCAATGCTTCTGCAAGACCAAGCTGGCTCGCCGCGTCGTACAGCGGCGCGCTCACGCCCGCCCATTGCACCTGACGCTCCCGTTTGCGGGCCTCGTGCTGAAACACCACCAGCAACTGCAGGGCCGCGGTATCGACGCGATCCACCGTGGTACCGTCCAGCACGATCTGCGAACCGCCCAGCGCACTCTTCAGTTGTGTGTGCAGTTCGCCGACATCGGCCATGCGGCAGTCAGCAGGCATGCTTACCCGCGTTTCGCTTTTGCTTTTGGCGCCCATGGCAGATGCCTCGCTGGGTTGGTCTGTTGTGAGCTTTATCGGCGCGGCAAGGGGCAGCTTTAGGGCCGGATTTCGTAGGTTGGGTTAGCGCAGCGTAACCCAACATTTTCGAGCGATTTTGTTGGGTTACGCTGCGCTAACCCAACCTACGCGACGCTCTACACTTCGGGCCTAAAGTTCTGCAGCGGCACGCCGATACCTTCCCCCAAAGGCCCATGAAACCGTGTCCAGACCCGCACGACGTGGGCCAAGGAGCCAAGCGTGATCATCCAGCCAACCAGCGTTGCCGCACTGACCTGGCTCGGTGCCGCCGCAGGTGCCAGCTCCGAAGGCTGGCGCATTGGCAACGTGCTGTCCGCACGCCCGCTTGGCGTGAATCAACAAGGCTTGCTGGTGCTGCAAGTAGGCGGACTCACGGTCGAGGCCGAAGCGCCGGGCACCAAGCTGCCACCGCAATTCCAGGTGCGCGTACTCAGCGTGGGCGCGCAGCCACAGCTCGAAATTCTCGGTACCGACTCGCATCTGGACAGCACCGTGCATCAAGCCTTGCGCGAGCGGCTGCCGCAACAGAACGGTTACGCGCCGCTGCTTGCCACGGTCGATGCGCTATCCCAATGGTCGATCGCCAAGCAGTTGCCACCGTATCTGCGTTCCGCGCTCGCGCTGCTCGAACACAGCATGAGTACGCCGCGCGAACTCGCCACGCCGGAAGGATTGCGTCAGGCGATGAATCGCAGCGGCTTGTTTCTGGAAGCACAACTCGCGCAGGCGCCGTCCAACGACGCCACCACCGCGCACGACGATATGAAAGGCGCACTGCTGCGCTTGACGGCGATCCTGCAAGGTCAGGCCATTCTCAGCGAAAGCGCCGACGACGAAGTCGACCCGCCGTTGCTCTATCGTGGCGTGGTGCCGCAAGGTCGTCTGCCGCTACCGCCAGAATTGGCCAATACCAACGATGCCACCGAACTGCTGCCGCGCCTCAACACGGATGTGCAGGCTGCGCTGGCACGTCTGGAAGTAGCGCAATTACAGGCGAATCCAAACCACTGGATCGTGGAGATTCCCGTACAAGGTCCAGAAGGCGCCGACGTATTGCAGCTTTCGCTGAAGCACGAGCCGGACGCCGAACGCGACTGGACGATGGGCTTTTCGCTCGACCTGCCGTCGCTCGGCCCTATCGTGGGCGAATTGCAGCTGCGCGGCCTGCGCCTGTCGGTACGGCTATGGGCGCAGCATCGCGAAACAGTGGATCGGCTGGAAGAGCAGTTCGCAGATTTACGCCAGCGTCTGGATGCCGCCGGTTTATTCCTCGATCAATTGAGCGTGCAATTCGGCCTGCCGCATACCGGCAATGGCATGAGCGCCGTTTTTCTGAAGGCGACCGTATGACCGCGCCCGCACTGCCAGCCCCTCAACGCAAGGTGGTATTGCGGCTACCTGGTGGCAGCGACGCGAACCACGGTTCGCCCGGCGTTCCCGCGCACGACGTGGAGAATCTGTTTCGCCACGCGCATGCACTTGGCTTGCCGTTGCATCACGATCCGCAGATCGCTGCGCTATTGGTATCGCTGCGCATGAGCGCGGACGTTCCGCCGTTGTTGTACGCGGCAGCGGCGGCGGTGTTGGCGAGCATCTACGAAGCTTCGCGCAAGGCCTGAACTTGCATCATCACGACCGGGCGAAAGCAAGCAGCGCGGCAAGATCGTGCGCATCGGCTTTTCGTAACGCATCCACATAACGAGCCCGCACATCGCCAGCGCTGACCAAGTGCGCTCTTCCCCAGGTGAATCGGGGTTCGCCTAAATTCACCACCAAGCGATCGGCCAGCAGACGAGACAAACGGCCGTTGCCGTTCGGGAAAGGATGTATCCACACCAAGCGATGATGAAATCGAACGGCAAGTTCGTCGGCCGGATAGATGGCATGTTCGATCCAGTAGCGGACGTCATCCACGAACACACGCATTTCCTGGTGAATCCGGTAGTAATCCACGCCGATGTTGCGATCGCTCTGGCGGTACTTGCCGGCCCAATCCCAAACGTCGCCATACATCCGCTTGTGGACCTGGCAGATGAAACCTTGATCGACAAGGTCCGGAGTGGCAAGACGTCGCGCGAATAGCCACTTTTCCGCCTTCAGGATGTTCTCCTGCTCCTCTCGATTCAATTCGGAGCGATAGGTGATGTATGCCGGTTTAAGACCTTTGCGCTCCTCCAAACTCAGCTCGGTCTGCCCGTCATCCGCATCAAACAGATCGGCCATGCAACTACCGCCACAACTTGCTGAAGTCGATCTCGTTTTCGACATAGCTTTGCAAGAACTCTTCGCGCACTCCGCCGTGCAGAGACTGGTTCTCCAGCAGCATGGTGTGTTCGACCGGCTTGAGCTGTTCGGCAGCGACCTTCCTCGCTTGGCCTTGCACGATGTCCTCCAACGACGTGTTGGGCACGAGGGCATAGACCAGCGTGCAATTCATCGCTTCGGCCGCCTTGCGCAGCGTCGCCAACCGGATCGCGCCATTGATTTCGGACGCCTCCAAGCCACTTAGCGTGGCCTGGGTGATGCCCATGCGGTGGCCCAATTGTTCCGCCGTCATGCCCAGCGCCTGGCGGATCGCACGGATCCACCCTTGATTGGGGCGCGCCAGTTTCTGACGCAGGGCTTGCCCTTCGCCAAGCCGAATGTCCAGGTTTTTCCTGGCCTTGGCCGCTGTTGAGATTGCTTTTTTCATAGCCCATGACCTATGAGAAGGCGCGATAATAATAGGCTATAAGCTATATCTATTTCAAATTTTAATAGGCTAAAGCCTATTAAAAAAACAACATTTAATCGGCTATACCCGATAAAAGAATTCGCAAGCACAGGCGAAAGAGAGCATCGAAAGCAGGCCTGTGACCTAGGCGGCTTCTTTGATGCCGCGGTCCAACCGGCACAACTTCGGTACATCGAGCAACGCCACGAAGCCCCCGTGCCACCCCATCACGGCTTGCACGGGGTCGTCCACGCGTCCCGAACGCGCGGGCGGCAGTTCGATCGCTTCGAGTTTCGGTTGCAGGAGGTCGCCTACCGCATCCACGCGTATGCCAACGCGATGTGTTTCGTGCGAGCAAACGACAATGCGCGTAGTAGCTGCATCGCTTGCGGAGTTTCCGGCCAGGCCAAGGCGCCGGCGTCCGTCCATCACCGGCACGATGTTGCCGCGCAGATGGCAGATGCCGAGCAGATCGTCCGCGGCGCCGGGCACTGGCGTCGGTACGCAATCGCGGATCACCTCGCTCACGCGGCTGAGCAGCACTGCGTAATGCTGCCCGTGCAGCTGAAATGACAGCCAGGGTTCGCGTGCGATTGCTTCAAGGTCGGGCACAAGACTCATGACGTTATCCCTTGCCGTCTGGCGTGTTCGCATGCGGCGCCGACTCGGCTGGCGTCGTGATCAGCGAGGCAACCGGCGTGATGGCGGGCGTCGAAGGCAGTGTGGCGGGCGGCGTCACGACGAGTCGCGGCGTCGCCACAGGCGCAGTGGGTTGCCCGGCAACGGCGGGTGATGGCGCAGTCATCGCGTTCTGCCCGTCGCTCGTGTCGCTTTGCGTGTCGGCGGTTTGGTTGATCTGATCGCTGTTGGTGTAGAAGCGGCGCGGTGCGGCCTTGTCACTCAACACCACCACCAGCACGCGGCGGTTTTTGTTGCGGCCGTCTGCACTCAGATTGTCGGCCGCAGGACGGTATTGCCCCCAACCGACGATACCCAGACGTTCCGGATCCACGCCGTGCTCCGCGAACAGGCGCGCCACGCTCGCCGCGCGCGCTGCAGAAAGCTCCCAGTTGGAAGGATAGACGGCCGTATTGATCGGCATGTCATCGGTATAGCCTTCCACGCGCAGCGGATTGCCGAATGGCGCAAGGATGTCGCCGAGGCTGGTCAGCACCTGCGTGGCCGACGGCGACAGGGTGGCGACGCCGCTCGGGAACAAAATGTCCGTGCGGATTTCGATTTCCAGCCAGGTCGGCGTGCGTCGCACCACCACCAGGTTCTTGTCGATCAGCGGCTGCAGTGCGCGTTCCACCTGGTTGCGGATGCGTTCCAGATTCTGTTGCTCTTCGCTGAGCTTGGTCTTGTTCTGGTCGGATGGCGTGCCCGGTGTCGTGTTGGGCGTGGCAATGTGCTGTGTAAGTACCGGCAGCAGAATCTGCGCAAGCGGCGTACGCGGAATCGGTGCTGGCTTGTTGGTCGGCACCGGCACGCTCGATTGCGGCGAATTCGGCGTGACCGGCTGGATCACCGCACGCGAGCCGTTGAATGCTGACGAGATTGCCTGCGCCAATGCGCGGTATTTGGTGGTGTTGACGCTGGACATCGCATACAGCACGACGAACAGCGCCAGCAACAACGTGAGCAGATCCGCGTACGGAATCACCCACGCTTCGTGGTTGGGATGTTCCTCATGCTTGTGCCGGCGGCGTCTCATACGAGATAACCCTGCAGCTTGCTTTCGATCTGCCGCGGGTTGTCACCCTCGGCGATCGAGATCAAGCCTTCGATCAGGATTTCACGCACCTGCGTTTGCTTGGTGATCAGCGCCTTCAAGCGCGCACCGATCGGCAGCAGCAGCAGATTGGCCAGGCTGATGCCGTAGATGGTGGCGACGAACGCTGCCGCAATACCGTGGCCGAGTTTGGCCGGGTCGGTGAGATCGCGCATCACCGCCATCAGTCCGAGCACGGCCCCGATGATGCCCATGGTCGGCGAGTAGATGCCGCCTTGTTCGTACACTTTCGCTGCGTGCAGGTCGGCTTGCTCACGCGTTTCCACTTCGAGTTCGAGCACTGAGCGGATTGCTTCGGGCTCACTGCCGTCGACCAGCAATTGCAGGCCTTTTTTCACCAGCGGATCGTCTTCCGCATCGATGTGCGGCTCCAGGCCGAGCAGACCCTGGCGGCGAGAGATCTCGCTCCAACCGATCACACGGCTGATCAAATCGGACGGATGCAGCACCGGCGGCTTGTACACCATCTTCAACATGCCGGCCGCGCGCTTGAGCACCTTGCCTTGTGTGTGCAGCAACAAGGCAGAGATAGTGCCGATGAACACGATCACGAAAGCCGCCGGATTCCACAGCGCCGAAACGTCGGTGCCTTTGAGGATCGCACCGACGATCAGCACGACGAAGGCGAGGATGGTGCCGACGATGCTTACGACGTCCATATCACCCGCCCTCGCAGCTCATTCTTCTTGCCGTCATTCCCGCGAAAGCGGGAATCCATCTTCGCTCTTGCCTCACGGCAAATGGATTCCCGCTTTCGCGGGAATGACGACAAGGCAAGATTTGCCATCGCGCGAAATTGAGGCTTGCGAACAAAGGTACTCATCAAGCCGACACCTTCAAAGAGGGAAGCAAGCTCCCGCCTTCTTGCGACAACGCAGCGAGATCCAAAAC
This sequence comes from Dyella acidisoli, assembly GCF_030160295.1. GTDB lineage: Bacteria > Pseudomonadota > Gammaproteobacteria > Xanthomonadales > Rhodanobacteraceae > Dyella_B > Dyella_B acidisoli. The sequence continues at coordinate 28,247 of NZ_BSOB01000025.1, read as the reverse complement.
CAGTGCAAGCCGCCCGTCGCCCGTAACCGTCGCACCCGCCACACCCGGCACACCTTCGAACAGCGGACCCAGCGGCTTCACCATCACATCTTCGCGACCGATTACTTCATGCACCAGGCAGCCAAGATGCATATGACCAACATGCAGCACCACCACGTTGCGTCCGCCCTGACCGTTCACACCGACCCAATCAGCCAGATCACCCAGTACCAGCGCACGCCCGCGATGTGCGGCGACGCGACGGCCATCGAGCATGTGATCGTGCTGCGGGCTTAGTTCGAAGACTTCGCTGACGTTGCCCAACGGCAGCGCGAACAGGCGGTCGCCCACACGCACCATTAGCACGCGCAAGATGGCGAGCGTCAGCGGCACGGTAAGTTCCAGCGTGCTGCCGGAACCCAGGCGCGAATGCACCTGCAAGGTGCCGCCGAGTTCAGCGACGCGTGTTTTCACCACATCCATGCCGACGCCGCGGCCGGAGATGTCGGAGATCGTCGCGGCGGTGCTGAAGCCGGGACGGAAAATCAATTCATAGCATTCGACTTCCGACAGGCGCGCAGCCTGCGTCGCATCGATGACGCCTTTCTCCACCGCCTTGCGCCGGAGCACGTCCGGATCCATGCCGCGACCATCGTCGCTCACTGAGATCACGATGCGCTCGCCGCGCTGACTGGCGGAGAGTTTTACTTTGCCCTTGCGTGGCTTTCCGGCACGTTCGCGACCAGCGGGATCTTCCAGACCATGATCGACGGCGTTACGCAACAAGTGAATCAGCGGATCAGCCAGGGCTTCGACCAGGCTGCGGTCGAGATCGGTGTCTTCGCCCTCGGTGATCAGCTCGATGTCTTTCCCGAGCTGGCGTGCAAGATCGCGCACAATGCGCGGGAAGCGTTGGAATAGACGGCCGACCGGCTGCATGCGCATGCCCAGCACGGCATTCTGTAGATCGTCGGACACACGATCGAGATCGCCCGCCATCGTCGCCAGCATTTCGTTGTCGCTGCGCGAGGCAAGACTCAACAGGCGATTGCGCAGCAACACCAGCTCGCCTGCGCGACTGACGAGCGCGTCCAGGCGCGTGGTGTCCACACGTACAGTGGTTTCGGCAGCCGGTTTGGCCGCAGTTGCGGGACGTGCCTCTGCAACCGCAACAGGAGCAGGTGCCGGTGCGGGCGCAGGCGTTTCTGCAACAACTTGACCCGGCGCACTGCCTTTGCCGTGCAGATTGTCGAGTAACGTTTCGAATTCGTCGTCGCTGATCTCTTTCTTTTCAGCTGCTTCAGGTTTGGCCGTGCCGGGTGCACTGCCTTTGCCGTGCAGCGTATCGAGCAGGCTTTCGAATTCGTCGTCGTTGATGTCGTTGGAGATGTGCTTGGTTGCGCCCGGCGCACCGCCTTGTCCGTACAAGGTATCGAGCAGCGCTTCGAACTCCGCTTCGATCGGATCGGCGGAACGCGCAGGCTTGGCAGATCCTCGTGCAAGCGAAGAAGTCTCGACGACCGGCTGCAAGCGTTCCAGCAAGGCCGATGGCGGCGGCGACATCGCGTCGCCATTGGCCAGCGCTGCCATCATCACGTTGAGCAGGTCCAGCGCTTCCAGCAACGCATCCATATGTGTCGAATTCAACACCAGCTTGCCGTTGCGCGCGTCGTTGAGCAGTTCTTCTGCGCAATGGCATAGCTGCACCATGGGTTCGATGCCGAGAAAACCCGCGCCGCCCTTCACTGTGTGGAAGACGCGGAATACCGCATTGAGCAGCTCGCGATCGTGCGGCGAGGCTTCCAGCTCGACGAGCTGCTCGCCCAGCCGTTGCACCAATTCCCCGGCCTCGACCAGGAAATCGTCACGCAGCTCGCTGTCGAGGTTGGCGTCCATCAATGTGTTTCCTTGATGTCCGGGTAACGGTCTGCAGGGATGCTCATCTCCTCCTGGCCGTCATTCCCGCGAAAGCGGGAATCCATTTTCGCTTTTTGCATCAAAGCAACATGGATTCCCGCTTTCGCGGGAATGACGGCAAGAAGAGCTGAGCGGCCCGGCATCTGCATGCTCAGAAGCCGAATTCGCTCAGCAGACGATCCACTTCGTCCTGGCTGTTCACCTTCGCCACTTCCACCGGCGCTTCGCGTCCGGCCAGCGCACCGGTGAGGCGCACCAGTTCCAGCAGTGACGATTCCACGCTTTCGATGAAGCCGACCACTTTCTTCACGCGCTGCCCGGCCAGGTCCTGCCAGGACTGCACCAGCACCATGTCGTTGAGGCCTTCGCAACACGCGCTGGCAAATACCTGCGCCTGGCGCGCCAACACGGCGGCCGGATCGGTTTCGCTGCTATTGAAATCCAGCACGGCGTTGGCGTTGTTGGACAGCGCTTCCGCTTCCGGGCGAATACGGTCGACAAAATCCAGGCTGCGATGCGCGGCCTTGGAACTCATCTCCAACACTTCGGCCAGATGATTGCGCGCGTCGGCCATGCTGTCGGGCACGCCCTCGTTCGCCAGATCGCTGCCCAGACGAGACACCGCACCATGCAGATCGCGCGCGAGCACGCCGAGTGCGCGGAACAAATGCTGTTCGCGCTGACGCACCATCGCATCCAGTGCCTGCTCGAAGGCGGTGCCATCTTTGCTGTTGAGCAAATCCAACACTTCAGGCGGAAGGCCTTCGTCGAAGGCCACGGTCATAGTTGCACTCATGCGGATGCTCCACTGGCGGCCAGGCGCTCGAAGATCTTGTCCAGCTTTTCTTTGAGCGTGTTCGCGGTAAAAGGCTTGACGATGTAGCCGTTCACGCCGGCCTGCGCGGCAGCGATGATCTGCTCGCGATTGTTTTCGGCAGTGACCATCAGCACCGGCAAGCCTTTCAGCTTGGGCTCCGCGCGGATCGCCTGCAGCAATTCGATGCCGGTCATGTTCGGCATGTTCCAGTCGGTCACCACCATGTCGAAGGCGTTGGCCTTCAGCATCGCCAGGGCGTTATGGCCGTCGTCGGCTTCCTGGATCATCGGGTTACTGAAACCCAGTTCGACCAGCAGGTTGCGAACGATTCGCCGCATGGTGGAAAAGTCGTCCACCACCAGGATTTTCATGTTCTTGTCCAAACGCTTTTCTCCAGCAAAGCAATGGTGTGGAAGAGGCGCCCGCCGCTGCTTCCTTTCCCCTCCGGGGAGAGGGGATATGTTTTGTTGCTAACCGCGCCAGTCACCCATGCGCGCGCGCAGCCTGACCAAAGCCTGGCCATGGATCTGGCACACGCGCGATTCGGTCACGCCAAGCACCAGCCCGATTTCTTTCAAGTTCAGTTCCTGCTCGTAGTACAGGGACATCACCAGTTGTTCGCGCTTGGGCAACGTGCCGATCGCCTCGGCCAATGCTTCGCGCAATCCGTCCTGCTCGAAGCTGTCCTGCGGCCCCAAGCTGTCGTGGTCGACCACGTCCAGTGCGCCGCTTTCGCCACCCTCGCCGTCGTCCGGCGCGGTAAGGCTGAGCAGTCGCGCGCTGGTCGCGTCGGACAGCACCTGGTGATACTCCTCGGCGGTCATACCAAGTCGCTTCATCACCTCGGCGGTATCCGCGTCCGCGCCGGTTTCGTTTTCGATCTGCCGCACTACCTCCGCTACTTCACGCACCTTGCGGTGGACCGAGCGCGGGGTCCAATCGGTACGCCGGAGTTCGTCCAGCATCGCGCCACGAATGCGGATGCCCGCATACGTTTCGAAGCTGGCCGCGCGATCGGTCGTGAAATTTCGCGCCGCCTCCAGCAAGCCGATCATTCCCGCTTGCATCAGGTCTCCCACATCAACGCTAGGAGGCAGTCGACCCATCAGGTGGTAAGCGATACGCCGCACGAGCGGCGCATGCTTGCGCACCAGTTGATCCGCATCCTCGCGTTGCAGCTGCAGATATTCCGAAGCTACGTTCATGTCACCACCCCGCGGCCGGCACGCTCTGGCCGCTGAAAAAGGCAATTCGGCCCAGGTCCGGGTACGCGGGTTTCCCCCATGTATCGACCGCACATGCCAATTGCTTGAATCCCATCGCCGCGCGGCTGGATGGCCACAAGTCGACGACAGCCCCCTGGCGACGAATAGCCTGACGCAGCCACTCGTCGTACGGCAGCATGCCCATGTAGTCGAGCGCTACATCGAGGAAGCGCCCGCATACACGCGCCAGTTTTTCGTAGAGTTTTTTCGCGTCGCCCGCCTGGCGGACCATGTTGGCGACGATATGAAAGCGCCGCACGCCGAAGTCGTGGGCGAGAATCTTGATCAAGGCATACGCATCGGTGAGCGACGCCAGTTCGTCGCACACCACGATCAGCACGTCGTCGGACGCGGCGGCGAACATCGCCACGTTGTCAGCCACGCCGGCTGCGGTATCCACCACCAGAAATTCCGGCGGCTGGATCAAGTCGTCGAATGCGCGGATCACTGCGGCATGCTCACCGTTGCCCATCTTGGCCAGGCGGCGGATGCCCGAACCACCCGGTATCACCTTCAAGCCGTGCTGCGCCGGGATGATCAGATCCTGCAGCGTGCACTGGCCTTCCAGCAGATGGCCCACGTGGCGCATGGTGTTCAAGCCCAGTTGCACGTCCACATTGGCCACGCCCATGTCCGCATCCAGCAGCATCACGTCGCGGCCGGCCATCGCCATCGCCATGGCAAGATTGACGGCCACCGTGGTCTTCCCAACGCCGCCCTTGCCGCCAGCGACCGCAATGGTGCGCGTGATGCGCGTGCGGGGAACGATCGGGCGCAAGCTTGCAGCCTGATGGAACACGTCCACCTCCTCGAGCGGCGTAGGGGCGGCGGAAAACAGGTTGTGCAAACCGGCTGCCTGATTCATGTGCACTGCCTTGTTCATAGACCCGCCACCGCCATGCCGAAGCGCTCGGCCATATCCAGCTCATCGCCCGCGAAGCCGAGCCGGCGCTGCTGCTGCGCGGCGCGGCACACGAGCACGCGCGCGTCGGCAGCACTGATGTCTTCGGGAACGCGTTGGCCGTCGGTGGTGCAATCCAGCGGAATGCCGTGACGGACCAGAACCGAGAGCAAGCCACCCAGGCTCGGTGCTTCGTCCAGCTTGGTGGCGATGCACGCACTCGGCTTGATCGGCAGATACGCGCGCACCGATTCGTCCAGCGCGGACGCTTGTGCATTCGCGGCCAGTACCAGGCACGTACGCAACTGCGAGGCACCGTGCGCGCTGGCTTCGCGCAATACGTCCATCTGTTGTTGCAGACGCGGATCGCTGCCGGACACACCCGCGGTATCGACCAGCACGGTGTGGTGATCGCGCAACAGGTGCAGCGTCTGCGCCAAGCCGATCGCGTCGTAGGCGGGATACACGCGCACGCTCAGCAAGCGGCCATAGTGTTCGAGTTGCGCGGCGGCGCCGATGCGGTAGTGATCGGTGCTGACCAAGGCGACTTTGGTCGGGCCGTGATGCTTCACCGCGCACGCGGCGAGCTTGGCGATGGTGGTGGTCTTGCCCACACCGGTGGGACCGACCAGCGCCGTCACGCCGCATACGTCAGCAAGGCTGCGGCCGCTCACTTTCAGGCTGCGGCTGAGCAGACCCAGCGGCAAATAGCGCGCCTGATCAGCATTGATGTTTTCAGGCAGCTCATCGATGAGCTGGCGCGCCACATCGGTATCGATCCCCAGCCGCGACATGTCGCGCAACACACGAGCGCGCATGGGGCTGCGGCGCTCCATGTCGTTCCACGCAAGGCTGGAAAGTTGCTGTTCGAGCAACTGGCGCAGGCCACCGAGTTCGGTGCGCATGCGCGCGGTTTCCAACGCGTGCTGTTCGATCATCGGCTGCAGCGCGGCGATTTCGCTCGTCGGTAACGGCAACGGCGGCGGCGGCGGTGGCGTGACCGCGCGCACCGGCTCCTTCACGACTTCTTTGACGGGTTCTTTGGCGACATCCTTCGCGCGCTCTTTCAGCGTTTCGCGCGGTGTCTCCTTGATGGTTTCCTTCACCGGCGGTTTCGTGACGGCCGGCGCTGGCGTGTTGACTCGTGCAGCTTCGCGCATCAGCGCTTCGTCGTAGTCGACGGCGGCGATGATTTCGATACCTTCTTCGAGACGGCGCGTAGAAAGAATCACTGCGTCAGCGCCCTGCTCTGTACGCACGTCGCGCATCGCTTGACGCATGTCGGGGGCGAGGAAGCGTTTGATTTTCATGTGGCGCTCCCTGCTTCTGCCCCCTCTCCCCTCCGGGGAGAGGGTTGGGGTGAGGGGATGCTCTTGCGCAGACGGCTAATCGAAGCGTGCTTCGAATAAAGTCCAGTACGAGACTGGCCCCTCACCCCAGCCCTCTCCCCGGAGGGGAGAGGGAGCAAAGCTCGCATGCATGACGTCATCGTCCACCTCATCATTTATCGCCCAATCGCCTGCACCAATCGCACACGCCGGTTATCCGGTACTTCGTTGTAGGCCAGCACATGCAGGTTCTGGGCCACGTGGCGTGTGAAGCGCGAAAGCCACGGACGCAGTTGCGGTTGCACCAGCATCACCGCCGGTTCGCCGCTGGCCTCCTGCCGACGCGCCGCTTCGGCGACGCTCTGCTGCAGGCGGTCGGCGAGCCCCGGCTCTACGGCCGCACCTGCTGCACCACTGCTCGAGAGGGATCCGAGCAAGATCTGTTCCAGCTCCGGCGCCAAGGTCAGAACCGGGATTTCCGTGCCTAAACCCGCGATTTCCTGGACGATCTGGCGACCCAGCGCCACCCGCACATAGGCCGTGAGGGCGCCAGGATCCTGACTCTGGGCGGCGTGCTCCGCCAAAGACTCGACGATGGTGCGCATGTTGCGGATCGGCACCCGTTCGGCCAGCAGGTTTTGCAGCACTTTCACCACCACGCCCAGCGAAAGACGCTTGGGAACGAGGTCCTCCACCAGCTTGGGCGTGGTCTGCGCCAGGCGGTCCAGCAGCTGCTGCGCGTCCTGGTGGCCGAGCAGCTCGTGCGCGTGGTTTTGCAGGATGTGCGAAAGATGCGTGGCAATCACCGTGGCCGGATCGACCACTGTGTAGCCAAGCGCCTGCGCATGGTCGCGCTGGCTGTTCTCGATCCACACCGCTTCCAGTCCGAACGCGGGATCACGCGTGGTCACGCCCTGCAACGTGCCATGTACGCGTCCGGGATTGATGGCGAGATGACGCTCGGTATACACCTCCGCCTCGCCCATCGGCACGCCCATCAGAGAGATGCGATACGTGTTTGGCCCTAGGTCCAGGTTGTCGCGGATATGTACGGCCGCAACCAGAAAACCGAGTTCCTGAGACAGCTTGCGGCGCACCGACTTGATGCGCGACATCAACTCACCGCCCTGATTCTTGTCCACCAGCGGAATCAGGCGATAACCCACTTCCAAGCCCACCGGATCGACGCTGGCGACGTCTTCCCAACCTAGCTCAAGACGCTCGGCGGCAGCGGGCGCCGGCAGCGCTTCGGTCGCTGCCTTGGCCAGGCGTTCCTTGGTTTCTTTTTCGCGCTTCACCATCAACCATGCAGCGCCGCCGCAAACCGCACCCAGCATCAGGAAGGCGATGTTCGGCATGCCGGGAATCAAACCCATCACCCCCAGCACCACACCGGCCACTGCCAGCGCGCGCGGTTGCGCAAATACCTGCCCGACCACCTGCTTGCCCATGTCCTGCGACTTGGACACGCGCGTCACGATCACCGCGGTGGCAATCGACAGCATCAGCGCCGGCACCTGCGCGACGAGGCCGTCGCCGATGGTGAGCAGCGTATACGTGCGCGCCGCCTCGCCTGCGCTAAGGCCGTGTTGCAGCATGCCGACGAAGAAACCGCCGACGATGTTGATGAACAGAATCAGGATGCCCGCCGTCGCGTCGCCGCGCACGAACTTCGAGGCACCATCCATCGAGCCGTAGAAATCCGCTTCTTCGCGCACTTCCTGGCGACGTTCACGTGCCTGTTCCTGCGTCAGCAAACCAGCGTTGAGATCGGCGTCGATCGCCATCTGCTTGCCGGGCATCGAATCCAAGGTAAAACGCGCCGTCACTTCCGATACGCGCGTAGCGCCCTTGGTCACCACCACGAAGTTGATGATGGTGAGGATGGCGAACACCACCAGGCCGACCGCGAAATTGCCGCCGATCACGAATTCGCCGAAGGCCTCGATCACCTTGCCCGCCGCGCCTGCGCCATCGTGGCCATGCAGCAGAATCACGCGACTGGAAGCGATGTTGAGCGCCAGGCGCAGCAGCGTGCCGAGCAGCACGACCGTGGGAAACGCGCCAAATTCCAGCGGCCGCAACACGTACACCACCGCCAGCAGGATCACCAGCGACAACGCGATGTTGAAGCTGAAGAGAATGTCCAACACGAACGGTGGCAACGGCAGCATCAGCATCGCCAACATGGCGAGCATGACCACTGGTGCAGCTGCACCGCGGCGGCTGACCTGTTTGAAGCTATCGAGAACGCTTGCGGTTGCCATGCGTGTCGCCTTGTTCAATTACGGTTGGCGGTAACGGCCTTGCAGCTCGGGATCAATATCCGGCCGCGGCGCATCGGGAATGGGGCCACCACGTTCGACGGCCTGCTTGAGCTGGTAGACGTAGGCGAGAATCTGCGCGACAGCTACGTAGAGCGCAGACGGAATTTCGTGCCCGATCTCCGTGGTGGCATACAACGCGCGTGCCAGCGGTGGTGCTTCCACCATGGGAATGCGATGCGCGTCCGCTACCAGGCGAATCTGCTGCGCGAGCACATCCACGCCCTTGGCCACGACGCGCGGCGCGCGCATGCGTGCATCGTCGTAACGCAGCGCCACGGCGAAGTGCGTGGGGTTCACCACCACCACGTCGGCCTTGGGGACGTCCTGGATCATGCGCCGGCGCGCCATCTGGTGCTGCATCTGGCGAATGCGGCCTTTCAAATGCGGATCGCCTTCGCTTTCCTTGTGCTCGTCCTTCAACTCCTGCTTGGACATGCGATGACGGCGGTCGTAGTCGAAACGCTGCCAGAGCGCATCGAGGCCGCCGATCACGCCAAGAATCGCGGCGAACACCAGCGCGGCATGCGCCACCAGCGACAACGCACGGCCGACGCCTGCACTTATCTGTTCGCGTCCCGTCGCCATGACGGCGGCCTCGTCATGCCGCAACAGCAGCACCAAGGCAATGCCAATGACGGAGACTTTCAATAGCGACTTCGCCAGCTCGATCAAGCCATTGAGCGAAACCAGCCGGCCCAGCCCCGAAATCGGATCGAGACGGCCGAAGTTCGGCACCAAGGCTTCCGAGCTGAAATTGAGACCGCCGATCAATACGGTGGAGCCGACTGCCGCCAGCATGGTGGCAGCGAAGATCGGCATCAGCAGCGCTAGCATGTCGCCCAACGCGATATGCAGCACGCGCGACATCAGTTCGTCGCTGAACAATGCATCGCGCGAATAGCCCAAGCCCAATGCATAGATGTGCCGCATATGCATGTACATGCTGGAACTGTAGGAAAGCAGAATGCTGGCGCCGGCCAGCACCACCATCGCGCCAGAGAGATCGCGCGATCGCGGAACTTCGCCTTTTTCACGCGCTTCTTGTAAGCGTTTTTCTGACGCTCGTTCGGTGCGGTCTTCGTTTTCGGTCTCGGCCATGGCTTACTCCACGGCACATTTGAGCCCCTCTCCCTTCGGGAGAGGGGTTGGGGTGAGGGTGCGATCAGCGCGCGACATCCAATTACGCTGCAAGAGTCGATAACGCGCTCTGCCCGAACCCTCACCCGCCTTTCGGCACCCTCTCCCGAAGGGAGAGGGGCTCACTAAGACGGAACGCGAATGAATGTGGGAGCACATGATCAAAGCCCCGCCAAATGCCGCATCAAATCCCAACCCACCGCCTGCAGCGCCGAATACGCGCTCGACAGTCCGCGCATCGCCAGCCACAACGCGATAAAGCCCATGCTGATGCTGATCGGAAAGCCCACCGCAAACAGATTCATCGCCGGCGATGCGCGACTGGTTGCCGCAAAACCGATATTCACCAGCAGCAGTGCCGTCATCGCCGGCAAGGCCACACGCAGTGCACCGGAGAAGAGATCGCCACCAGCCATCACCAGTGCCCACAGGGATTTGCCATCCATGCCCGTGACACTGGGCGGCACGCTGCGAAAGCTGTCCGCCAGCAACTGGATCACTTGCAGATGGCCATCCATCGCCAGGAACAGCAGGCTCGCCATCACCATGTAGAACTGGCCCAGCACCGGCACGCTGGTGTTGCTGGTCGGGCTGATCAATTCCGCAAAGCCCAAACCCATGCTTTGCCCGATCAAAATGCCACCGTACGAAACCGCCTGAAAAACCAGCTGCAGCACGAAGCCGATGCTGGCGCCGATCAGCAGCTGCATCGCCATCGTCGCCACGCCGGTGGCGCTGAATAGATCCATCTCGGTGGGTGCGAGCGGCGATAACACCATCGTCAGTACGACGATGATGGCTGTGCGGATGCGCGCCGGCATCACGGTGGCATTGAAGATCGGCGCCGCCATGCAGAAGCCGCCCACGCGACCCAGGGCCCAGAGCATGCCGGATACCCAATGGATCAGCGTAGCCAGCTCGATCGTCATTTGATCGCTTCCGGCAAGCCGACAATGATGTCGTGCGTAAATTGCACCAGGGTGTGCAGCATCCACGGACCGACCAGCAATCCCACCGCCGCCATCGCCAGCAACTTTGGAATGAAGCTCAGCGTCATTTCGTGGATCTGCGTGGCAGCCTGGAGAATGCCGATAAGCAAGCCAACCAGCAGCGCAGTAAGCAGCAGCGGCGCGGCAACGAGCATGCCGATGTAGAGCGCATGCTGGCCGAAGTGGATCACCCATTCCGGCGTCATGTGTAGAAGCTCCCCGCCAAGGTGCCAACCAGCAATGACCACCCATCCACCATCACGAACAACATGATCTTGAACGGCAGCGAGATGATCGACGGCGACACCATCGCCATGCCCATCGACATCAGCACACTTGCCACCACTACATCGATCACCAGGAAGGGAATGAACAGCAGAAAGCCCATCTGAAACGCTGTCTTCAGTTCGCTGGTGATGAAAGCCGGCATGGCCACGCGGAACGGCACGTCGTCCTTGCTGGCATAGGGTTGTTCCTTCGCCAGGTGCGTGAAGAGCTGTAGATCCGCGTCACGCGTCTGATTCAGCATGAAATGCTTGAATGGTGCAGCGGCAGCGGGAATAGCAGCTTCCGCGCTGATCTGATGATCCATGTACGGCTTCACGCCATCTTCGTAAGCGCGATTGAGCACCGGCGACATTACGAACAACGTCAGGAACAGCGCCAACCCCAGCAGCACCTGGTTGGGTGGCGTGGATTGCGTGGACAACGCCTGCCGCAGAAAGCTCAGCACGATGATGATGCGCGTGAACGAGGTCATCATCAGCAACACCGCGGGCAGCAGGCTCAGCACTGTCATCAGTGCCACCACCTGCAGCGAAACGCTCCAGTTCTGGCCGTTGCCTGCGTTTTGTACGGTTAGTACGGGGATGCCGGCTTGCTGCGAGATCGGAGCGATGGGAGTGATCGGCGCAATGGCCGATGACGTCGTGGTTGTTGTGCTGTTGGCCGCTTGTGCGTTGAAAGGAATCAACATCAAAGCCAACAAAAAGAATGCGACGTATGCCAGCTTGCCCATTACCTTCCTGATCCCGTCATCCCAGCGAAGGCTGGGATCCAGTGACTTTTGTGGAGCCAAGGCGCTGGATCCCAGCTTTCGCTGGGATGACGAACTTTGAAACTCACGACAAGCATGGATATTCATGACTTGCGCCCCAAGCGACCCAGCAACTCCGCAAAAGGCGGCACCTGTGCAGGCACCGGCGCGGCGTCCACCGGCACCGTGCCTTCGTAAACATGCAAAGCCCGTACACCACCGGCACCAACGCCGACCAGCAAGCGCTTGCCATCGGCTTCGATCAACAACACACGCTCACGCGCGCTGATCGACATGCTTTCAATGCAGCGCAAGCGTCGCCCCCCAACGAATTGCCGAGACTGCAAACGCCGCGTCAGCCAGCCTGCGGCGAAGATCAGCGCAACGATCGCGCCCAGACTCAACACCACGCGAATCAATTCGCCGGTCACGTTGATATCGGGCACGCTCGCCGCAGGCGCGCGCGCCAGCATGGACATTACGATGCTCATCTCAGCTTGCGCACCCGTTCTGCGGGGCTGATCACGTCGGTGAGACGAATACCGAACTTTTCGTTGATCACCACCACTTCGCCGTGCGCCACCAGCGTGCCGTTGACGAATACGTCCAGCGGTTCACCGGCGGCGCGATCCAGTTCCACCACCGAACCCTGATTGAGCTGCAGCAGGTTGCGAATGCTGATGCGCGTGCGGCCCACTTCCATCGCCAGCGTCACGGGCACGTCCAGGATCATGTCGAGACTGACGTCAGCCGGGTTCTCGCCGGCTGCTGTCAAGGCATCCAATCCCATGTGATGGTCACCGTTCTTGTGGTCGATGTTCTGATTCATGCGATTTTTTCCGGAGCAAAGTCGAACGTGGAAAGCGGGGCACGGCGCCCGGCCGCGCGCTTGTAGCGAACCGCGTAGCGGCCATTGGATTGGCCATACTCGCCGCGGAAAATCGGTATGTCTTCGGCAAACACGGTGGTGACATCCGGCAGGCCGATGGGAATCACGTCCCCGACGCGCAAGCCCAGGAAGTCGCCGATGCTGATCTCGGTTTCCAGCAGCAGCGAACTGAGCTCGACTTCCGCGTCCATCACTTCCTCATGCAGGCAGTTGATCCAGCGCTCGTCGCGCTCGCCCATACGGTCGCTCTGCACACCGGCATCGAGCATGGTGCGGATCGGCTCCACCATCGCGTAAGGCAGAGTGAGATGCACTTCGCCACCACCGCCATCGAGTTCCACGTGGAAGCGCGAGACCACTACGGTCTCGGTGGGGCTGACAATGTTGGCGAACTGCGGATTGATCTCGGAATTGGTGAATTCGAACTGCACCTGCATAGCCGGCGCCCAGGCTTCGGTCATCGCGACAAACACTTCGGCGAGCAGGATCTGGATGACGCGGTTTTCGGTCGGCGTGAAATCACGACCTTCGATGCGCGCGTGATAGCGCCCGTCGCCGCCGAAGAAGTTGTCGATCACGGTGAACACCAGCCGCGGCTCCATCACCGCGAGCGCGGTACCGCGCAGCGGCTTCACCTTGATCAGGTTGAGATTGCTCGGCACGTTCAGTCCGTGCACGTATTCGCTGAACTTCTGCATCTTTACGCCGAGCACCGACACTTCGCAGGTCTTGCGCAGTACGCCGAACAACTGAGTGCGGAAGAAGCGCGCGAAGCGATCGTTGATCATCTCCAGCGTCGGCAATCGGCCGCGCACGATGCGGTCCTGCTGGGTAAAGTCGAAATCCAGCACCGAACCCGGCGGCGGCGGCATGTCGCTTTCGGTTTCGATCTGGCCTCCGTCGACGCCGTTGAGCAGGGCGTCGATTTCTTCCTGGGAAAGCAGGTCGCTCATCGCTTGTTCCCCGTTACTGCATGACGAAGCTGGTGAAATACAAGGCATCGACATCCGGCTTGCCGGTCTTGTCGGCCACGATCTTGCGCACAGCGTCCAGCGCCTCGGCCTGCAGCTTTTTCTTGCCCGCGATGTCGCTCAGGCCGGCATAGGTCTGGCTACTGAACAACATCACTAGCGCGTTGCGGATCACCGGATCGCTTTCTTTCATGGCCTGTACGGCAGCCGGATCGTGCGTCATCACGGTCACGCCCACCTGCAGATAGCGCGTGGAATCCTGATCCTGGAAATTCACGACGAAGGCAGGATCGAGCGGCAGGAACAATTCCGGTGCCTTGGGCGCGGTTGCCGTCGCGGCATTTGCCTGCGCGCCTTGCCCGCGGCTGTACAGATAACCGCCTGCGCCCAGCAGCGCGACGACAGCGATGCCGATGTACAGCTTTGTCCCGCCCTTTTTCTTGGCAGTCGCAGTTTCGTTTCCATCGAGAGACTCGGCGTTAGCCATGAACAACCCCGTTCCATAACAAGACGTGATGCCGCGCTTCGCGAAGCGGGCTTAGCTAGGAGTGTTTTAGCAAGCGGCGTGCCATGCTTAGGAACCGCGTGGCGGCGCGGTTTGTGCGTGATGTGAAGAGGCAGGGCGGCGTTTTATTGACGCGTGTCGGGATGTAGGCGGGGCGTGTGCGTGGTGATTTCGTCGGTGCGCGATGTGCTGCCGCCACCTATCCAACGCTGATGAAAAAGCCACAGCTCGTCGCCCCGGCGAAGGCCGGGGCCCAGTGTCTTGACGTCGAAGCACAGTCGCTGGGTCCCGGCCTTCGCCGGGACGACGACAGTAAGGCAAGTTCTCAGGACGCTCAGTCAGAGCGTGCGCATTGGATCAAGCAAACGCGTCGACAAGACCTACGGCGACACGCGCAGCCGTAGCCACAGGCGTATCAACAACGTCGTCATTGGCCGTGCCTGACGCTTGCGCCTGCTGCCCCTGCTGCCCGCCAAACTGCTGCTGCGCGTGCTGCCCCACCGTCGCATGCCCGAGCGAAAGCCCCTGCCCGCTCAGCATCTGATTGAGCTGATCCAACCCTTGCTGCACGGCGGTGGTCGTGGCGGCATGCTGCGTCATGAAACTTACGTCCACCCGGCCGTGCTCCACGCTTACCTTCACGTCAAGCGGACCGAGGTTTTGTGGATTCAGGCGTATCTGTGCCTGCTTCACATCCTGGCCACTGAGCCAGGTGATTTGTTGACCGAGTTCCTTCGCGAAGCCGGAGGTACCCACCGGCGCGTTCATCGCGAGATTGTGTGTAGCTCCGGTTGTTGCGCCCGTCGAAGCAGCGGATGCTGCTGCAGTAATACTGCCCAACGCAGCGAGGTCCGGTGAATTCTGCGAACCATTGTCTGTTGCCGCCGATGCCGCAGCCGGAACGCTTGCATGACCGATGGCTGCAAGGCCAGCGGCAAATGTCTGGAGATTGTCGCCACCGCTTGGCGTTGACGCGCCGCCATCCGCCGTAGCGGAAGCATTGTTCGTATCGCTGGCAACGGCGTTGTCGGCATTTGCGCTTGCGAAAGCTGAGGCTTTTTGCGACAGGGCACCGATGCCATCGGACATCTGCAAGCTGCCGTTGGCTGAGGTTGTGGTGGTTGGTGAAATGCCCATCGCCGCCGCAAGCGGCGTGGGAATTAACGCCGTCGCCAGCGCGTCAGGCTGCGCGGCGGCGATTGGTTTGTTGCCGGGTTGCGCGACTGGCTTTGCAGGTGCCGCATGCGTGCTTGCTGCCGTGCCACCAGGCGTATCGCCCGCGGCATGATCGATCAAGCTGAGCACGACGCTGGCCAGCGTGCCGACGCCCCCTGTAAGGTCGATGCCGCTATCGCTGGTGTTTGTTGCGTCATCCTGCTTGGATGCGTTGGCATCACCCGGCTTGTCGGTGTTGCTCGACGGATTGTCGGCCTGTGCAGTGGATGTCTGCCTGGTGTTGTCGTTCTGTTCCGCGTCGCTGTTCTGCTTGGGCGTCTGCGTTGAATCCGACGATTGCCGCTGCGCGGACTGCAGATGCGAGGTGAAGCTGGCGCCGCTGTGCTGTTGGCTCTCCCACCTTGGAGCGCCGGCGTGCTGCGTCGAGGTCGACGGGGTGATGGGTAGAGAAGGTAGTGGCGTGGCGCTCATGCGCGAATGCTCTTCAGGACGTTGGCCTTGGAAACGACAGCAAGAAGCGAGCCATCAGCTTCATGACGGGCCCATCCTGTTGCCGCGATATTGCATCCGCTCGTCTACTTCGGCTTGCTCAAGCCGTTGTTCGCGCTGGCTTTCCTGCTTACGCAAGCGCTCGACCACACTATCGAGTGCGTTTTCGCGCGCATGTGCCTGCAACCAGCGTTCACGCGCACCATCGAGCTGGCGCTGCAAGCGTTCGACGAGCTTGATCTGCTGCACGATCGCCTGATCGATGCGGTCGACGAATTGTTGACGGTTGAGCAAGGCGCTCACCGTCAGGCCGCCGTCGCCGAGGCTGTATTCACGGCGATAGCGCTTCAATTCTTCCAATTGCTGCTCGGCATGCGCGAGTTTCTGCTGATGGTCGGCCAGGCGCTGCAGCGCATCTTTTTGTCGCCGTTGGGCTTGGTCCACAGCCGGTTGCAGTCGATCCGAACGCGATGGCATGGCTTAGATCTCCGCAATGATGGAAGCCAACCTTTCTTGTGCAGCATGCAATTCGACAGGCTCGTCGACTTCTTGCTGCAGGAACCGGACCAGGCGCGGATACATCGCGATAGCCTGATCAACCTGCGCGTCGGAACCTTTCTGGTACGCGCCTACGGCGATCAGATCCTGCCGCTGGCGATACGCCGAATAGATCTGGCGGAAGCGCTGCGCGGCGCGCATCTGCTCTTTCGCCACCACGGCCGGCATCACGCGGCTGATCGAAGCCTCGATATCGATGGCGGGGTAATGGCCCGCTTCGGCCAGGTCGCGCGAAAGCACGATATGGCCGTCCAGAATCGCACGCGCCGCGTCGGCGATGGGATCGTGGCGGTGATCGTCGCCCTCAGTAAGCACGGTGTAAAACGCGGTGATGGAACCGCGCCCTTGGGCATCATTGCCTGCACGTTCCACCAGGGCAGGCAGCATGGCGAACACGGACGGCGGATAGCCCTTGGTCGCCGGCGGCTCGCCGATCGCCAGGGCAATTTCACGCTGCGCCTGCGCGTAGCGCGTCAGCGAGTCCATCAGCAACAGCACGCGCTGGCCGCGATCGCGAAACCACTCGGCGATCGCGGTGGCATATTGCGCACCACGCAAGCGCTTGAGCGGCGGCGCATCGGCCGGCGCAGCCACGATGACCGCGCGTTCGCGGCCTTCATGCCCTAGCGTGTGTTCGACGAACTCTTTCACTTCGCGTCCGCGTTCGCCGATCAGTCCGACGACCACGACATCGGCATCGGTGTAGCGCGTCATCATGCCAAGCAAGGTGGACTTGCCCACGCCGGAACCGGCGAACAAGCCAATGCGCTGGCCGCGCCCTACCGTCAACAATGCATTGATGGCGCACACGCCGGTGTCCAGCGGCGTATCGATCGGTTTGCGTGCCATCGGGTTGATGGGCTCGCGCTTGAGCGCGGCATGGCTATCCGCACGCAACGGACCTTCACCGTCCAGCGGCATGCCGTCGGCGCCGACCACGCGACCAAGCAAAGCCTCGCCCACTGGTAGCCCGCCTGTACGTAAGCAAGGCCGCACGCGCGCATTTGGCAGCACACCGTGCATTTCGGTTACCGGCATCAGCAGCAGCCGCTCATCGGCGAAACCCACCACTTCGGTATCCAGTTCGCTGCCGTCGGCAGCGTCGACCAGGCAGCGCGCGCCCAACGGCGCCTCACAACCTTCGGCTTCCAATGTCAAACCCACTACGCGACGCAAGCGTCCTTCCACAGTCAACAATTGCGCGGCGCGCGCATGCTGGGCGCGCAGGCCAAGTTGCCGGCGCCAGCGCTGATGCTTGCCTGGCGCGGCGTTGGTCATGCGGAAACCTCTTCCGCGCCGTCATCGAGATCATCGCCAATAACGGCATCGACGACGGCGGCCAGTCGCGTGCTGACGCGTGCATCCAGACGCGAGCGCTCGCTCTCCAGCACGACATCACCGCGTTGCAATGCGGGGTTGGCGCCAAAACGCCAATGCGGTTCGGCCGCGGCAAGCTCGCGCAACAGATCCAGATCGCTGGGATTCACCCACACGCGCAATTCGCGCGTGGCTGATGGCAAGGCCGCGGCGGCTTCGCGCACGGCGCGCTCGATCAGTGATGGATCGAGTTGCAGTTCGCGTATCACCACACGCTGCGCAATGACTGTAGCGAGCAGTGCAAGCTCGTGTTCGACGGCATCGTCCATGCCCGTGAGCGGACGTGCGGCGGCGGCGCAAAGCGCTTCGAGGCGCGCAAGGCGCTCGTCCATTTCTTTCTTTGCCGCTGCGCGGCCTTCGGCCAAGCCCGCAGCGTAGCCTTCCTCGCGCGCCTGGCGTTCGATTTCTTCCAGTTCGTAGACCGTCGGGCCGGGTGGTGCCGCAGGTTCAACTGCGGCTTCGCTGCCGACCGAAGGCGGTTCCCAACGATTGAAGCCTGCAATGGTTTCGCGAGTGAGGACGTTGGGCATCAAAGCACTCCTCGCGCGACATGCTCCCTCTCCCCTTCGGGGAGAGGGTTGGGGTGAGGGGCTGCGCTTGCGTAGGACGTCACGCTTGCGTTGCTGTGCTCTTTTGATGGTTCGTGCCACAAAGAGACATCTCGCGAGGTTGACCCCTCACCCCAGCCCTCTCCCCCGTTATCGATCAAAGACGGGGGAGAGGGAGCTGGTTTACGGCAAGACAACGCAACGCGCCCCATCACACAAACTCATCGCCACTGGCCGAAAGACTGATCTGCCCCGCATCTGCCAGCTTGCGCGCAATCATCAACACTTCCTTCTGCGCGGCATCGACTTCGCTGAGCTTGACCGGGCCTTTCACTTCCAGATCGTCGCGCAACATATCGGCGGCGCGTTTGGACATGTTCGCGAAAATCTTTTCGCGTATCGCCACCTCCGCACCCTTCAGCGCCACGATCAGGCCTGCGGAGGGCACTTCGCGCAGCAAGGTCTGCATGCTGCGATCGTCGATGTCGGCCAGATCGTCGAACACGAACATCAACTCTTCGATCTTGGTGCTGAGGCCAGCGTCATGCGTGCGGATCGCACTCATCAATTCGTTTTCGCGCGAGGTTTCCATCGCGTTGAGAATGTCGGCTGCCGCTTTGAGTCCACCCACCGTCGCCGATTTCAGCTTGCTCGACGTGCCGGAGAACTGGCGCTCCATGATCTCGTCCAGTTCGTTCAACGCCTGCGGCTGCACACCATCAAGATTGGCGATGCGCATCACGGCATCGCTGCGCACGCGCTGCGGCAGGTAGCCGATCACTTCGGCAGCCTGGTCCGGTTCCAGATGCGCCAGCACCAACGCGATGATCTGTGGATGTTCCATGCCGATCATCTCGGCAATGGCGCGGCTTTCCATCCACTTCAGTGATTCCAGGCCCTTGGTGGAGCGCCCCAGCAAAATGCGATCGATCAGGCTGCCGGCCTTGGTTTCGCCCAGCGCGCTGACCAGCACCTTGCGAATGTATTCCTCGGTGCCAACGCCAAGTGCGGTCTGACGACCGATGTCATCGTTCAAGCGATTGAGTACGTGCTCTACTTGATCGCGCGACACGTTGCTGAGTGTCGCCATGGCGGTGCCGACGGCTTGGACGTCGCGCGCGCTCAAATGCTTGAGCACCTCGGCTGCGTCTTGCTCGCCTAGGGTCAGCAACAGGATGGCTGCACGTTGCGCGCCGTTGAGCAGAGTCTCAGCTGCCATCGTCGCCCACCCAATTCATCACGACTTGCGCGACTTGCTTGGAATTCTCCTGCGCCAGCTTGCGTGCAAGCCCGATCTTCTGCTCGTACGCCATGTTCTGGATTTGCGGCGAAGTGATGCGCACCGAGTCTTCGCGATCACGTTCATCATCAGCGATGCGCACGGAAACGGTCGGCATGGGTCCGGCCAACGCGGTCATCGGTTCCGGCCCGCGCAGCAGGCCCTTGAGCAACGGCCGCAACAAACCGAAAGCGATCAATACGGCAATGAGAATGCCCGCGCCTTGCTTGATCAGATCCAGCATGCCCGGACGCATCCAGAATGGTTGCGCAACCGGCGCGGCGTCGACCGGCGAATCGGAGAACGCCTGGTTGATCACGGTAACGTTGTCGCCACGCTGCTGGTCGTAGCCCACCACGTTCTTGGTGAGGTCGGTCAGATGTTCCAACTCTTGCTGGGTAAGCGGAATGCTCTTGCCTTTGCCGTCCGGCGCAGGCTTGTTGTCGACCACCACCGCTACTGTCAGGCGTGTCAACTTGCCGGCGGGATTGCTGACGTGGCTGACGGTGCGACCGAGTTCGTAATTGCGCGTGGCGCTGGACGATGTGTCGGTTGGCGTTGCGTTGGCGGTATTGCTTGCCGCGGCATTCGCGGCAGGCGGCGTGCCGGCGTTGGGCTTGGCTGCGGTCGGCTGCGCCACGGTGTTCGGTGGCTGATTGCTCAATGCACCCGCGATTTCGCCGGCGGCGCCATCGCGCTTCTGTTCACTGTTCGTCTGCTCGCTGCGCAAAGCAGGTTTGTCGCTGTCGTAGCTTTCGCTGGCTTTTTCGGTCTGGCTGAAATCCAATGCGACGTCGACTTGCGCGCGCACACGTCCTGCGCCCATCAAAGGCGTGAGCAAGGTTTCGATGCGCTGCGCGTAACTGTTCTCCATGCGCGTGACCAAGCGCATATGCGCATCGCCCACCGCACCAGGACTATCCGGATCGGAAACCGTCAGCAGCGTGCCCTGCTGATCCACCAGTGACACCTGCGAAGGATCGAGATCCGGCACGCTGGACGACACCAGATGAACGATCGCCTGCACTTGGCTGCTGTCGAGCTGGCGACCGGGATAAAGCGTGAGCAACACCGACGCACTCGCCGGATGATTATCGCGAATGAACGCAGACGGCTTGGGCAGCGCCAAATGCACCCGCGCTGCGCGCACGAACTGCAAGCCGGCGATGGTGTTGCCAAGATCCGTTTCCAGCATTTCGCGATAGCGCGTGCTTTCGGCCAGATCGCTCATGCCGAACGGCGAATCGTTTTGCGGAAGCATGGCACCGGCGGTACTGCCTTGCGGCAGGCCCTGGCTCGCCAGCTTCAGGCGAGTGTCGGCCAGGACGTCGGCCGGCACCGAAATGGACGCGCCATCTGCGCCAAGACGAAAAGGCGTATTGGTGCTTTGCAGGGCTTGCGTGACTGCGGCGGCATCTTTCGGGTCCAGCCCCGCATACAACAAGGCGAAATTCGGACCGCGCGACCACAACACGATGCCCACGCCCAACGCCACTGCCGCAGCGACGCCTATCAGCAGCATCAACAAGCGGGCGGTCGGATTGCGCAGGAGACTCTTGAGCTGGTCCGGGCGCGCGTTGGTGGTAGCGGGAATGTTGTCGGCCATGAGTCGTCGGTGTGAACGTTATGGGTTACGCGACTGCTCTCTCCCCGTAGGAGAGAGGGAACAAAGCACTTCAAACCGGCATGTTCATGATGGTGGTGTACGCATCGACCAGCTTGTTGCGTACTTCCACCAATCCACGGAATGCGAGATCCGCCTTCTGCCCTGCGATCGACGTCTTGACGATGTCGGCGCCGGGATCACCGCGTTCGAACGCGCTGACCTGTGTCTGCGCTTCATTCTGCTGCGTAACCACTGATCCGATGCTCTGCTTGAACAAGGTGCTGAAATCCACGCTTGGGCTATTGGCCGACGCAGGCAACGAAGCCTTCGGCGTCGTACCCGCAGCTTGCGCGCTGAGTGCGCGCAACTGCGAAAGCACACTGTTGACGTCAATCTGACTCATGTCGGTTTTCCAACGCTTACGCGGTTACTGAGTGCTTTATGCAACGGCCGTGCCACTCTCCGCCGCCGGATCATTGCTACGGCAAGCCGACTGCAAACCGTACTTGCGCAGCTTCTCCACCAACGTGGTGCGCTGCATGTGCAACAGCTTCGCCGCATGCGCCACTACGCCGTCGGTGATGTCGAGCGCTTGGCGGATCAATCCCACTTCGATGTCGGCCAGGTGATCCTTCAGATCCACACCGCCCTCGGGCAGCAGCACTTCGGCATCCATCAAATGGCGGTTGTGTGCGGGCGCCGTCTTGCTCTGACCGTCGAGCATGGCGCGCACGACGCTGCCGCCGGTTTCTTCGATCGGTTGCGTGCCGCGGTATTTCTCCGGCAGATCGCTGGCGCGCACTTCGCTGTTCGGATAGAGAATGGCCAGGCGTTCGACCAGGTTGGACAGTTCGCGCACGTTGCCCGGCCAGTTGTGCTGGCGCAACGACTGCATCGCGCTGCCGCTGAAGCGCACACTGTTGAGACCGCGGCGCTGCAGGCGTTGATTGAATTCGGTGATCAGCTCCGGCATGTCGTCCAAGTGCTCGCGCAGCGACGGCATCTCCAGCGGGAACACGCTGAGGCGGTAATAGAGGTCTTCGCGGAAGCGGCCTTCGGCCGTAGCTACTTCGAGATTGCGATGCGTGGCGGCAATGATGCGCACGTCGCAGCGCTGGGTACGGTTGCTGCCAACACGTTCGTACATGCGTTCTTGCAGCACACGCAACAACTTCACTTGCATCGGCAGGCTCATGTCGCCGATTTCGTCCAGGAACAGGGTGCCGCCTTCGGCCATCTCGAAGCGGCCCTTGCGCGTGCTGATGGCGCCGGTGAACGCACCCTTCTCATGACCGAACAGTTCGCTTTCCAACAGTTCGGCCGGAATCGCGCCGCAGTTGATCGCCACGAATGGCTTGTCACGACGCGGCGAACAATCGTGAATGGCGCGCGCCACCATTTCCTTGCCGGTGCCGGATTCACCCAGCACCAATACGCTGGAATCAAACGGCGACACTTGGCGGATCAACGCGTTGACGCGGCCCATCGCCGTGGAGTTGCCGACCAGGCGCAGCGGCGCCGGATTGCTCTGCGTGCGCAGCGTGGGTGCACGACGCATGGCTTCGGCCAGACGTTCGTAGCGCAGCGGAAAATCCAGCACTTCAATTTGCGCCGCATGCGACGAACCGCCTTTGGTCAAACGTTCCAGTTGCGGCGAATCGGAGCCGACCAGCACCAGCAATTGTTCGACCGGCACTTCGAGCGAGGCCAGCAATTGGTCGCAAAGGGTTTCGTCTTCAATACCGCCTATATAAACAGCTCGCCAATCGTGCGTCATCGAATCGGTAGGCAGCGACGCATCCCAGCGCTGCGGAAAGAAGCCCATGAATTGCATGGCCGAGGTGATGATGTCGGCGCGTGTTCCGTTTGATTCGATGATGAGTACGTTGCTGTTTGGCATAAGCGCGGATCCTGCTGCATTGACTGCGACTGCTGTGACGAACAACGACCATTCCAGTCCCAATGTCGTGTTGTCCCCTGTGTGTCAGCTATCCGTCGTGACACGTGCAGCAGTCCAGCAAGAAGAACGCCAAAAATTTCGCAGCAAGTTGGCCCGTGGCATACGTCGCGGATGCGATGTGACGGATTTCTCGCACCATACCTGCACGAATTCACATTCCTGACTGAAGCAAGAAATCGTTTACTTATTTGATTTGGATGGATTTTTTTGCCCGACAAATACTACTTATCGATGGCGCCCAAAATCGTTATGGATACGTATGCGTGGCGGGAATTCGCCGTTACTGAATGTGCAATGGCGTGATAGGCATCACACTCTGTATTTGCCCCCTGGCACGTTTTCCGCCATTCCCGTCAGACGTGCTTCAGCCACTTTGCGTCTGTGGTGACAAAAAACGAAACGTTCCAACCCATCCTCGACCACGTCGCTCAACGCACAAAAGTAAACGAAAGTATTGTCATCGTTTAGTAGGCGCCCGCGTTGCGCTGGTAGCTCCAATGGCAAGGCCCGACAAGCATCGAAATGCAGGCGTACAAGCAGACTTTCGGCCGCTGGAAGCGCGCTTTCCGGCACGATCATGCCCACTGCGTTGAAACTCACCGGCTGGCGCGGTGGCAGCAGCGTGGCCGGCAGCAGCAGGCGATCGACGATATCCAGCAGTACGTTGATCTTGCTGTCCATCCGTTGCAATTCCAGCATCAGTGGGCTGTCGTCATCGCTGGTGCTTTCGGATCGGCGCTCATCCAATGCGGCGAGCGATCTCAATACGTGAAGGTTGCGCTCGTTCAGACGCGTGATGTCTTCCAATGCTGGATCGAAGGCACCGATGTCGACATGCGGCTGGCCTTGATACGTCACGCGTTCGGAAAACGCCTGCCATTTCGCTTCATCTTGTTGGGTTTGCATGAACTCCCCTCTCATGTGCCGGCTTTATGACGGCATGCCGGTATCAGTGTGGATTATTCATAAGGCGTGCCAGTGCCCATGATTCCTTTCCGCGGAGGGCATAGGTATCTACACATTTTCAGGGAGGCTCGATTTTGCCTCACCGTCATTCCGGCGAAGGCCGGAATCCAGTCTAAATATGCGTCCGAAGGACACGTAATTG
Source organism: Dyella acidisoli (assembly GCF_030160295.1). Classification (GTDB taxonomy): domain Bacteria; phylum Pseudomonadota; class Gammaproteobacteria; order Xanthomonadales; family Rhodanobacteraceae; genus Dyella_B; species Dyella_B acidisoli. Next base: position 4,085 of record NZ_BSOB01000025.1, on the reverse strand, counting down.
GTTTTGAGTGCTTCGCACGACGCATTTGAACTGGATTCCGGCCTTCGCCGGAATGACGACAAGGTACAGTTCAGCCCTATCGAAAGTTATACCCATGCTCGCGGGGAAAGGTAGCAATAGCGACGTCACCGCGCCGACATCACATACGTCTGCAATGCCCGATGGTTGTACTGATGTTGGCTGAGCTGCTGCTCAACCTTATCGCGCACCTGTTCGGCACACTCCAGCAATGTGCGGTTATGGGCCTGTAAAACCTGCAGAGTTTCACGACATTCCGAATCGAGCGTTCCGGCTTGCAATTGTTGCAGATGAAACTGGCGTCGCTCATCGAGTTCGGTAACCAGTGCCCAATTGTCGTGCGCAGCAGCGTCGATCATTTCGACGGTAAGCGCCAAGGTGTGCTGCAAACTGATCAGTGCCGCGTCGTTCATAGCGCCGCAGCTTTCGCCTTTGCCTGGGCCTGTTCCGCCAGATAAGGTTCGCGAATCGCATGCCAGGCTTCGCGGATCGGCGCGATCAGGCGTTCGCATTCATCCAGCGCACGCAAATCATCGTGGATCTGTGCATGCAGTAGGCGCCGGGTGATGTAGTCGTATAAAGCATCAAGGCGACCGGTAAGCGTAGGTTCCACGCTGTGATCGAGACTCTCGCGCAAGGCGACGAGAATGCCGATGGCCTTTCCAAAAGCCTGGCCCTTGGCCGGAATATCCTTGTGCAGAATATGGCCGCGTGCCTGGCTGATGCGATCGACCAGGCCATCGAGCAGCATCGCCAACAACTGGTGACGATCCGCACCTTCCACACTGCCTTGCGCGCGTGTTTGTGCGTAGAGCGCGCTTCCATTGCGGGATGGGTAACTCATGATCAACCCTTGCTGCTACTGCTGCTGGTGCCGGTAAGCGCGTTCATCGCCTGGGTGAGATAGGAACTGGTGTTGTTGAGCGACGACATCAGCGAACTCAAGTTGGTGTACTGCTGGACCAATTGCTGCTGGTAAACCGCCATGCGCGCGTTCAACGCCGTCTGCGCCGACGATTGTGTGGTCAGATCGCTATTGAGGTTGTTGATGCGCGTCTGCAGCACGCCAGAACTGCTGTTGAAGTTGGTCACCAGGGTATTGAGCCGCGTAGCGATACCATTGGTGCCCGTGAAAAGCTGCTGCACCGATGAGGGGTTGCTGGACAGCGTGTTCGCCAACGTGGTCGAGTTCAGCGCCAGCGTGCCGTCGGCATTGCGGGTGATGCCCAGGTTGGCCAGGCTGCCAAGGCTGCTGCTCGAAACCTTGCTGCCCAGCACGCTGGAGATTTGGCTCTGCACTGCCGACAGCGTAGCGTCGCCCAGCAGCACACCCGCAACTTTGGTGGTGCTGTTGTAACTTTGCAGCTGGCTCACCGTGCTGGCGTACGTGTTGTACGCGGAGACGAAGTCGTTCACCGCCGTGCTGATCGGCGTGGTGCTTTGCGCGACGGTGAGCTGGGTGCTGCCCGTGGTGGAGAGGTTGAGCGTGACACCGGTCAGCGCGCCGCTCACGCTATTGGTGGGGCTGCTGACGGAAATGCCGTCGATCGTCAGCTGCGCATTGCCCGCCGCGGTGCTGGGCGTATTGAGCGCACTCGCCAGCGCGCTGACGCCGCTGCTGCTGCCGCTGCCCGCGCTAACGCTGAAGGCGTTGGCGGTGCCGGTGCTGGTGGAAGTAAGCACCAGCTGATTGCCGTTCACGCCCGACACGATGGTGGCGGTCACGCCCGGATTGCCGCTGGCGTTGTTGATATTGCTGGCGATGGACGAAAGCGTGTCGCTCGCACCCACCGACACATTTAAGGTCTTGCCGCCCACGGTGATGTTGAGCGCGCCGGTACCTACCGTAGCGGTGCTCGACTGTGCTGCGCTCACGCTTTTCTGCGCGGTAGCCAGCTGCGTCACGTTGATGTTGTAGCTGCCGGGCGAAGCATCCGGCAGCGTGCTGGCCGTGCCGAGCGAGGTGTTGGAAAGCGTGGTGGTGTACGTGGCGTAGGTGGAGCTGGAGGTCAACTCGCTCAGCGCGGACTGCACGCCGGACAGCGCTGTCTGCAGTGCGGTAAGTCCGGCGATCTGGTTGTTGTCCTGGTTGGTCTGGTTGGTGATCTGTGCCTGTGGACCGGCTTCCTGTGCATTGACCAGCGCCGTGATGATGGAGTTGACGTCCAGACCCGTACCTAGACCCAGCGAACTGAGCAGGCCGGTACCGCTGATGCTGCTGCCGCTGGAGCTGCCGGTGCTGGAAGTGGAACTGGCACCGCTGATCGCACTAGCAAGCGCGCTCGAGGTACTGCCCAGGCTGGAAATGCTGCTCATGAAGGCCTCATCGAAGGGTTTCTGGCGCCATCGAACCGCCGGCAAAGCTCACGTTCCTACTGTTGATCGAATGAGAGCTTTGCCCACCGCTCGCGTGGGTTTTCTGACGGCTTGAAGGCCGTCAGACCCCTTGAAGCAAAAACCCGGCCATGGCTTGCGCCATGGCCGGTCATACCGATTAACCCAGCAGCTTGAGGATCTGCTGCGGCTGGGCATTCGCGGTGGCCAGCACCGAAATACCTGCCTGTTGCAACACCTGCGACTTGCTCAAATCCGCGGTAGTCGCCGCAAAGTCGGTGTCCTGAATCGAGCTTTGCGAAGCCGTCAGGTTGGTCTGCTCCGCACTCAACGTGGCGATCGTCGACTGGAAGCGGTTCTGCACGCCGCCCAGCTGGCTCTGGAAGTTACTGACCTGGGTCAGCGCCACATCCACGCGTGAGATCAGGTTGTTGGCGTCGTCCACCGTCAAAACATCGCCGCCTGCCAGCGAACCGGAGGCCGTGATCACCGAACCATCGGTGTAAGCCGCACCCGTGGCGGCAAAGCCGGTGGCCGTGGAGCCTGCACCGCTGGCACCGAAAGCAACAGCACCCGTGGTGAGGTTGAACGCCGTGCCTGCTGCACCGGTGAGCGCCGAGCCGGAAACGGCCAGCTCGCCAGTGGAATAGACATTGATGCCACCGTTCTTGTTTACAGCTGCACTCACGCCCGCGATACCCGCCGCGTTGATTGCATCAGCCACGCCCTGTGCGCTGTTGGCGCTGGCACCGCTCAAGCTGTAGCTCTTGCCATCCGCACCCTCGATGGTCAGGCCGCTCAGGCTGATCGACTGGCCCGACACACCACTGGCATTGACGAACGCACCACTGAGATCGGCCGTGGAGATTTCCGAGGTCTGGCCGAGCTGCGACGTAGTAGCGCCCTGACCGAGGTTTACGTTGATCTGCTGGCCAACGTTCGAGCCGATCTGGAACGACAACTGGCCGACCGATCCATTCAACACGTTGGTGCCGTTGAAGCTGGTCTGGTTGGCGATACGCGTGATTTCCGACAGGTACTGCTGCACCGAGGTGTCGATCGCGGCGCGGTCGGAAGCCTGGTACGTGCCGTTGGCGGACTGCACGGCCAAGTCACGGATGGACTGCAGGTTGGAAGTGATCTGGCTCAGTGCGGAACCCGCAGTCTGCGCCAGGTTGATGGCATCGCTCGCGTTGGTGCTGGCCTGACCCAGACCGCCGATCTGCGTCTGGAAACGGCTGGCAATGGCGAAGCCGGCAGCGTTGTCAGCGGCGCTGTTGATCTTCAGACCCGAGGACAGGTCACGGGTGGCGGTGCTCAACTCGCTGCCCGACTTGGACAAGTTGTTCTGGGCCTGCAGCGAAGCGATGTTGGTATTTAAAACGAGTGACATTGGATGTCTCCTGAAACCGGATAGGTGGTACTCAAACCGGCGGGGTCCAGTCACGTTTTGCTGTGCCGACCGCCTCAGGGACTTTTTCGGCGCTGGTGGGGATTACTTGAGATTTTTTTGTTGTGCGGCCAAGGAGATGGGTGCGAAAAATGTGATGGGGAGCGCTAAAGGTTTTGCTGGTGCTGTCGAAGTGCGGTGTGTTGTGTTGTTGGCTCATCGGCGAGTGCGTGGCATTACCTGCGGCGCTTCCGGTCGCGAAGCGACCGGGTCACTTTTCTTTGCTGGCCCCAGTACTGTCCGGTAAAAACACCCGTCACCATCGTTAACCGACTGATATTTC
>NZ_BSOB01000024.1 GCF_030160295.1 Dyella acidisoli | reverse complement strand
TGGCCCGTGGCACACCTTGCCACCTTGGTGAGGCCTCATACATAGATGCAGCCGGCATTCGGGGATGAAAAAAGCGGTTGACGAAGGGGGCGAGTCCATACATAAGCTGGGATGATAATCCCAGCCTTGTCATGCATGCCTATGACGCGATGCTTGGATTACCCCGGACTTGATCCGGGGGTAACCCAATCTACGGCTTCAGAACTTCTGCGAATAACGCAGATACACAAATCGCCCATAGTCATACGAGGCGTTATACGAATACGCACTGTCGCTGCCGGACGAACCGTAGAAATACGGCCCCTTACGATTGAACACGTTGTTCATGCCAAGCGCGATGATGCCGCCCCACGGCGCCTTCCAGTGCACCTGCGCATCGCTGAACGTCACCGATGCAATCTGCGTCATGGGCGTAACACCCACGCCCGGCTGGTAATAGTTGGGCAACGTGCAAGGGAATGCAGAATACTGCTGGTTGTAGCAGGAATCCTTCAGCGGCGAGTAGTAACGCAGCGTCCACTGCGCGCCGAAGTTGCGATAGTCCCAGTTGATGGTGAAGTTGGAGCGAAGGCGCCAGCTAGATCCGATGCCGTTGCCGGAGGTAACCGGCGTATTGGCATATTGCTGGTTGTCGTTGCGCGTGTAGTACGTGGACTGCGAGGTCAGCTTGAACTCGCCGAACGAAAACTTCGGCAACGCGTACGACACATTGACGTCGTAACCGGCAGCGCCCATGTAGCCCTGGTTTTCTTCGCCCATGAACAAGCTGCTGACCTGATACTGGTCTGCGGCCGTGCGCTGGAACAAGGCACAATCGGCGGCGATGGAAAGCGCATAACAGTTGTACAGCACCTCGTTCGCCGAGACGTACGAAATGACATGGCGCACTTTGTAGTTGAACCAGTCGACCGAGGCATTGACACCAGGCAGATAGCTGGGGCTGTACACGAAGCCGATCTGCGTACTCTTGGAGGTTTCAGGCCGCAGCTTGGAATTGCCGCCTGCGGTAAAGGGTTCGTACACGGGGGCACCACCCGGCGCATTCACCAATACGTTGGGTGATTGCTCCTGCATGAAGCCATTCGTGTACAGACTGCCAAGGCCCGCTGCATTCAAGGCATCCTTGCTCAATGCGGGCTGACCGCCGATGCCGTTGGCGCAGTTCTTGGCCACGGTGGCGTTGTAGCGGGCCAGACCATAGGTGACGTCGCAAGGATCGGTGTAGCCGGGATAGGTCGTGCTGACGCCACCATACAGATCCCCGACCGTCGGCGCGCGGAAACCGGAGCCGTAGCTGCCGCGGATCAGCAGGTCGTCGATCGGCTTCCAGCTGATCTTGTACTGGTTGTTGTGCGTGTTACCGAAGTTGGTGTAGTGCGAGAAGCGGCTGGCAACGTCGATACTCAGCGATTGCGCAAACGGCAGATCCTTGAGCACCGGCACGTTTACTTCGGCATAGGCCTCGTTGACGCCATAGCCACCGCTAGTCGGCTGTCCGGCGAGGTTGGTGGTAAGGCCATTCATCGAGTTCGTGTCCGGCGTGTCGTAACCGGAGATCGAACGGTGCGAAGCGCCCATGGCAAGATTCACCTCACCCGCCGGCAGTTCCAACACTTCGCCGCTCACATCCACCTGCGGCCCCTTTTCGGTGCTGCCGTAACGCTCGTACGAATCGATGGCGATGTAGTTGAGCATGGCCGCGGTGTATCCGCCGGGACCGGCCAGCGCATTGAGTGGCACGCACCCTGCAATGACGTTGCCAGGCGTACCGCATTCCACCGTGCCGTTGGACGCCATGAACGATGGCCCCAGCGCATTGGCCAGATGCGGCAGATAGAAATTCCCGGTGTCGGTGATGGTGCCGATGTAGCGCGTTTCGTAGTAGTAGGCATCCCAGCTGAACTGGTGATCGCCCAGGTGGAAATAGCCGTCCAAACCGGCGCTGAAGCGGAAGTTCTCCGACTTGTTGATGTTCAGGCGTGGCAACTCCACCACGTAACGCTGGAAGGACAGATCGGTCGGTGTCTGGCCATCCGCATTGGTGGGATTGTAGTAACTCTGAGCCGACAACATCGGATCGTTGTATTGCGGCTGCAGCGTCGACACGATGCTGGACGTGGAAAGCGGAAGACCACCCAGCATGCCGGTGTTGCTGTCCTGGTTGACGCTGGCGCTGAAGCTGGCCGAGAGATTGTCCGAGATGTTGTACTGTCCCTGCAGGAACAGGTTCTTCATGCTCGTTGCGCTTTGCAGCGTGGATTGATTGCTAAGGTTGTAGGTATCGCCCGCGCTGGTGACACGGCCATCGGCACCGACGGTAGGCTGCACCTGGGTGTGGTAGTCATTGATGTTGCGCGGATCACCACCCGCGTTGAGCACGGAAAGCGTTCCGTCCGGGTTGTAGAACGCACCGTAGCCACCCATGGTGCTGAGGCCGTTCAAGGGGAATCGCTCCGTCAGCGGATAATCGCTATAAGAACGGCGATCCGCATTGATGGCGTCCTGCTTCTGATACTGCGCCGAGAACAGAATCGAACCGCGCGATCCGCTCTTGCCGAAGGTAACGCCATACTGCCCTTGCGAACCGTCCCCATGCGGCATGAACTTGCCGTCGTACGTATCGATCTGCGCGCCGTTGAAATCCTTTTTGGTGATGACGTTGATCACGCCACCGATAGCGTCCGAGCCGTACACCGCCGATGCGCCGTCGGCCAGCACGTCGACGTGATCGATGATCGACACGGGAATGGTGTCAAGGTTGGCCATGCCCATGAACGAGGTGCCCATGCGCTTGCCGTCGATAAGCACCAGCGTACGCGACGAACCGAGGCCGCGCAGATCGACGTAGCTGCCACCGACATCGGGGCCGCCTTCGAACGGATCGGACTTGCTGATATCCGTGCTCGATGCAACGGTCAGGTTCTGCAGGAACTGGCCGAGCGTGGCGAAGCCCTGGCGCTGAATATCAGCGGACGAGAGGGTAACGACAGGCTGCGCCTGTTCGATGTCGACGCTGCGAATCAGCGAGCCGGTAACCTTGATCACCTGCAGCGACTTTTGCGAACCCGATGGAACGGTCGCTTGACTCGTATCGGCTGAGGTCGTCTGAGCCATGGCGACATCGGCATGTCCAAGCGTGCCTGCCAGCGAACTGCAAATAAGCATGCACAGCACTTTACGCTGCTGATCTTTCATACAAAAAAGCCCCTAACGGATAGTCGAAAACCGATGTTTCGGCATGAAGAAACCGCCTCAGCCGTTCAGAATGGCCAAGGAAAAAGATGTCGCGCCGTTTGAAATAAGTTAAGCGATTACCGTCAACGACTCACTGTCCAAAATGGGCCAATGAAATGTCTTAGCCGGCCGATAATTTTTGCGCCGGCATTCATCAAACGCGTCATTTCATTTATAAGTGGCCTAATGAAACCGGAGCTTGTCCCGTCGGGAGATGGAGAAAACCTGCATGAAAAATCTAGAATTAAAATCGCATAGCAAGTTCTTCGGCTATCGCCGAGTCGATACGCAGCGGATGGCACATACCTGCGGGTTCGATGTGTGTGGGGGCACAGGAAACGATATGCACGACGATTCCCGCTGGTTTTGGCGGGTACGTTAATCTGGCCAATGGCGCCGGCGATGCTTGTCATCGCCGGCGCTTTCTTTTTGTGGTTGGGTCAGGCTGCCGAAAAACTTCGCCGTAAAGCCGAGACCAAGCGACTTATAAAATCGTCAAAGACACTGGGCCCCGGCCCGCGCCGGGGCGACGAATCTGCTGCGGTCTTCTCTTCCCAGTGACGCACTGGCTATGCTTTGGCAGGATGACGACAAGTCACAAAGATAGGCGTCGACATACTTCTAACAAGCTTCGGTATTGAATGCACCAGTCCACAAGAACACAAGGAGGGATGCTCATGAACGCGCAAATGAAAAAAATCACCACCCACACCCTGGCAGCCTTGGCCTTGAGCCTTGCTTGCGGCACGGCGGCAGCGCAGGACCTTGGCAATCTGGGTGGAAAACTCGGCGGGGTGCTTGGCGGCAACACCGGCTCGATGAGCTCCGGCAGCATGGGCAACGTGGCCGGTCTGCTGCAGTATTGCGTAAAGAACAACTACCTCGGCGGCGACTCCGGCGCATCCGGCCTCGCCAGCAAGCTGCTCGGTAAAACCCAGGGTGGCACCACCAATACCGACTACCAGAGCGGCCTGAGTGGTCTTCTCAAGGGCAACAATGGCAAAACCACCAACCTGGCCGACGTCGGTGGTGGCAACAGCGATCTGAAGTCGAAAATCACGACCAAAGCCTGCGACGTCGTGCTCAAGCAGGGCAAAAACTTCCTCGGGCACTGAACGCATACAGCGCGCCATGAAAACGCACCGGCCGCTTGGCGACCGGTGCGTTTTTCTTATTGTCGAATCTCGGCTTCGACCAGTTGGGCAAGCAGCACCAGTGATTCCTGCCAACCTAAGTAGCAGGCCTCCACAGGAATCATCTCCGGAATCCCTTCCTGCACCACAGTCAGCTCGGTACCGCAGAACACTGCGCGCAGCGATACCGTAATCTGCATCGTCCCAGGCAGATTCGGATTGTCGAACACGCCGGTATATCGCAGCCGCTCATTCGGCACCAATTCCAAATATTCCCCGCCGAACGAATGGCCGTCGCCCGTGGTGAAGTTAGTGAACGTCATCTTGTATTGTCCGCCCACCTTCGGCTCCAGCTTGTAGACGCGGCCCGTAAACCCATTGGGCGGCAGCCACTTGGCCATGGCATCAGCATCGAGGAAAGCGCGATAGACGCGCTCGGGAGTGGCACGGAGTACACGGTGAAGGCGAACGGTGTTGGTAGTCATGGCTTTGGTCCCGGTCTCGGAAGCAGAGGAAGGCCCTCTGATAGGGATGACGAATGGAGCCTAGCGGAATCGACATCGTGTTCTTGCGTTTGTGGCGATAAAGCGTAGGTGGATTCGTCCGGCGGCTATCTAGGTAGGCACGGCCGTCACCATCAACCGCGGCAAAGAAGCCCAGTCATTTTTGGGATGGATGATCTTTATCCAGAAGTGCCGACCAGGTCTGGGGATCATCTTCAACTTCGGAGCGACAACCAATACCCGCACCACTTCCGCTTTGCGATACGAGAAAAAGCCCGAACAGAACCGCACCTAATATCGGCAATAGCCAAATAATGACAATTTGAGAGATTTTTTGCCGTGCGCTATAGCAGCCGCTGATAGCAACGGCTACCGAAACGAAAACATTGAGAACTACTGCGACTATCAACACGTATTCAAGAGCTTCAACATTACCTGCCATCAGGATCTGCTCCTCCCGTGTCAGCGGCATGTTTCGTTTCGCCTCTTATGCCTTCCATAAGCGACATGGCGCCATATCCAAGTATGCTTCCGCACGCGACAAACGCGCCATATCGAATTGACGCGCCGAAACTCAATCGCCAAGACAAGACCAGCCAGCAGATCGCTACAAGGGTCGCCCCGCTTAAGCCGCACTCGATCCAACACACCCTTCGACTTGGCGCGCGTCTCATTACTGCACGCCAGAGCACAAGTGCTAGTGGCCAGAAGAACAGCAGCAACAAAACTGTCGAAAACAGGCTCGGCCACTCATAGGCATTGCTGGCCGATACCGCCAACGGCGGTGATGCATCTTCCATTTTCTGTGAACACTGAGCCAGCGGCAGGAAGAAGCTTATAGCGAGCAAAAACGCGCAAATACGTTTCATCAACTTGCTCATTGTCTCCTCCGAAAAATGCTCCCGTTTGTCCGGATCTAGAATCTGACTGGCAAGCTAGCTCCGACTTTCATCGCCGCCTCTATCGCTACGACACGCGTAAAAGCGTGGCTGATAGATGTTTGGTTCAACGGCATAACGCTGTGACATTTGTTCCGAATCACGACTATTCATAGCAGGTTACTCACCATCTTATGACTCGCGTAGCGCCCTAAACACCGCGATACCAAAGAAAAGAAGGACCTGCATGATCAGCAATGCGCCCCAGCCGCCTTTGAAAAGATAGGCAACAACGAAAGAGACCACTATTGAGAGTGCGGCCCAGAGTATGCCGTGGTTGCGATTGCCCTGCTGGGCTTCATAGGCGCCGAGGACGTAATACGTGTAGGCGCAAATCAGGGTTAGCAAGATGGGTGATTTTAGAAAATCCAAAGTACCCCCAATTTTCGAAATGGTTGGTGTCGGTGTGACGGGATCCCCTGCCTTTGCCGTCATTCCCGCGAAAGCGGGAATCCATTGTCGCTTTTTACCCAGAGCAAATGGATTCCCGCTTTCGCGGGAATGACGACGAGGATTCTGTGAAGCCCCCTAAATGATGGCCGAGAGACCCGCTCTGACGCGAAAAAGAAAAGCCGCTATGTCCCCGGATGATAAGCCCGCTCCACATGCCCCTTCAGCTCCTCCGGCCAGAAATAGACCTTCCGCAGATTCCCCGTCGTATAGCGCTCGGCTTCATCATCGAAATGCGGTGAATCAATGTGGCCACTTTCGCCGCCAGCAGTAATGGCACGCGCACGTACTTTGTCACCGAATTCGACCACCGCAACAAAACTGTTGCCGCTGGTGCCGTAGTAACGCTTGGTGCCGGGCCAGCGGTGTGCGCCGAAGGAAGCAAGCGAACCCCAGCGGGATGAAGTGAAAGGCACGGGGATGCTTGGCTTGGCGTCGTTGAAGGGTTGCACGATGTCGCTGGTTAGTCGTTGGAAGCGGTTTACTTCGCCCCATGGAATGCCCCAGCTGCCGAAATCTTTTTCCAGGCGGTCGGACGCTTCGCCGAGAGCCTGCAGTCGGGCTTTGGCGCCGGCTTTCTCGGCCATCAGGTCGTACATGGACAAGCCTTCGGCGTTATCGGCTTTGTCCATCTTGTCCCACAGTGTGTCGCCCCAGAACACCGCCAGCGTGGTGGGCATGGAAGCGATGCCCCAGCGGCAATCCCAGTTGCGCAGCATGGCGATCTGGCCGGCAAGTTTTTGCTTGAGCGGATCGCTGGCCGGCAGCGCGTCATAGTCGTGCACGAGGATAGGAATCTGCCGTGCAAATTCCGGCAGGTAGGAATCGAATGCCGTGGTGATGAGCGACTCCAGCGTAAAGCCCTGTTTGCCGGTCAGCAGCATGGTGGCGTGAATGCCTCGCGGGTTTTCACCGACGGTGTCCATATAGCGCGGATAGTCCTCGCGCTTGGGGCTGTAAGCACCTGCGGCTGAGTACGGCCAATCGTTGGTGTTCATGATCCAACCGTTCGGTGGATTCAACAGATGTGGCAGCTCATTGAGCGCATGCAGCCCCTTCCAATCGGTGGCCGGATCGCTGCCGTCGACCGGCTTGGTGTAGTCGAAACGGTTGTCGCGCCTGGGAATGAATTGCGGATGCAGATAGGCGATCTCGCCTTTGTCGTCCGCAAAAATGGTGTTGTTGGAGGAATTGGCCTGCAGCTCGGCCACTTTCATGTAGCTGGCGTAATCGGTGGCTTTGGTACGCAGCCAACTTTGTTCCAGCGCCTGCAAAGGCTTGTTCATCAACGCCATGGCGATCCATTTGCCATCCTTTTCTTGCACGATCGGGCCATGGTGCGTGGCATAGGCAGTGAAAGTGCGTTCCGCCATCGAGCCGTCGCTCTTGCGATAAGCCACGGTAATCTGGCGTACGGAGATCGGACGCAACTCGCTGCCGTAGCGATAAAACAATTTTCCATCCTTGTGCACGATGGTTTCGGCGAACTCGTCGACGGCATCGGCGGTGGTGGAGGTATGCATCCAGCCGATGTGCTGGTTGAAGCCCTGATAGATGAAGAACTGGCCCCACGTCACCGCACCGTAGGCATCGAGCCCCGCATCGCTGGACATTTGCAATTCGGAGCGGAAGTAGAACGAAGTGTGCGGGTTGATCAACAGCAACGCATGACCGTTGGTGGTGAGCTTGGGCGCGATGGCCATACCGTTCGAACCGGAAGGTTCCGCCCAGCTCGATGGTGTTTCGGCGATCACGACTGTTTCGCCGTCGTGTCCATAAAAAGCTTGCAGCGCCTTGAGCGATGCACGCTCGATGTCACCTCCGATGCTACCCTCGCTGAAGCTCAGCGCCATCCACGGTTCGAAATGCTTGATCACACGCGGATGTACTTGCGGGTGCGTGGCCAGGTAGTTGTTCAAGCCATCGGCCCATGCGTTCATCAATGCCTGCAGCCATGCAGGGCTCTTGGCGTACTGGCGCTGCAGTTCGGAGGGATCGATGAAAAGTTTCTGGCGCAGATCGCTCCAGATGGCAGACTCGCCTTCTGCCTCAGCCAGGCGTCCCAGTGAGTTGAGGTAGTTGGTTTCTACGCGGTTGAAATCATCCTCGGCTTGCGCATAGGCCATGCCGAATACTGCATCAGCATCGGTCTTGCCGTGCACATGGGCGATGCCCCAATCGTCGCGCGTGATGGTGACGGCCTGGGCTTCGTTGTGCCAGCGGGTTGCTTCGGACGTCTGTGCGTGTGCCGGGGTAGTCAGGACCAGGGAGAAGCCGATGGCCGCAGTAAAAGCTCGCAGCTTCAGGCGAGTGGATGCTGCAACGTTTTGCATTGCGTCACTACCAGTCCGAGGAGATCGGAACATGGTATCGGCTAGGGTGAATGAGGGTAAGTTGACCTTTGGGCTAGGCGGCACGTGGAGTTTGTAGGCTGGGATGCAATCCCAGCATCGCATGGCGGGCGTATATGGCAATGCTGGGATTGCATCCCAGCCTACATGATCAATGCACGGGCATGCGCTCGAACGTCGGCACGCCATCCGGAATCTGATGGAAGGACTGTTTGTCGCAGGTAAAAATGGCCATTTTCGGCGCGCCGAATTGGCGTGGATCGTCGAGCGTGCCCACTTTCATGATGACGATCGGCATGTCCGGACGCCGTGTAACGAGATGCGTACCGCACTCGGCGCAAAATTCGCGCGTAACGGGGTGTTCCAGATCGGCGCGCTTATATGCTTTGGGTGTGCCTTTGGTGTAACGGAACGCCGCAATGGGCATGACAATAAACATCTGCGGCGCACCACCGCTAATGTACTGACATTCACGGCAATGGCACTGCCCTTTCATCACAGGCTCGCCTTCCGCCAGATAGCGCACTGCACCGCAATAGCATCCACCTTCGAACGTCATGACACTCCCTCGATTATTTGCGCGAACGGGTAGCTTACAGCGATCAGGAAGAAGAATTATGCGTGCCGCGCGGTATCGGAAGACGATCGTGCTGCCCCCTCTTCGCCCTCGCCGCCGAATACACGCTCCACGCGCCTGCGTTCGCGCTGCCTCAACCCTGCCCGCTCGATCAGATGATGAAACGATTCACCCGAATCAGGATCACTGATGGCTTCGCCTACGCTGAAGCGGATTTTGTGAGGACGGTCCGCGGTATTCAGCGACTCCACCGTTTCGCCAACTCGCATCAGTGCGATGACGCCACCGGTGTTTTCGTCCTTGGTGATCACGGCAAATTCATCGCTTCCGGTACATGCGATGATATCCGCCAGTTCGAAGCTCGCCTTGAGAATAACTGCAAAGTCCTGCATCAAATGAGTGCCGGCATCGTATTCCTCCCTTTCATTGAGTTCCCTGACGCTTTCGACGCTGAACACCAGCAAGGCCACCGCATGGTGGCTTCTTCGTGCTTCGCGGAATGATTGTTCACCGAGCAGTTCGAAGCCGCGGTAGTTGAGTACGCCGGTCGATTCGTCCATCAATGACAAATCGTGCAAATCCTGCTCCAGCGCATTGATGCGCCGTCCCATCAGCGAGACCAGCACACCTAGCGCGGCAGCCAGCACGGCAATGGTCAAACCCAGCGCCACCTTCGGCGACAGCCAGCCTGCGCCGGCCAAGGCGGTGCTGCTCAGCATCAGCACGAACGGCAACAGCACGGCCAACGGCAGTACCTGTCGCGCCATCCGACTGCCTAGGCCCGTGCCCACCAATACGGGAAAATATCCCAACTGCATGCGCCAGCCGATCAAGGCGATGGCCAGCAGCAGCATGCATGCGAGCGTATGCGGCGAGGTGCGCGTGGACATGCTCTGTCCGAACAGTTGCGCGGCGTCGAAGCAATAGCCGGAAAAAATGATCAATGCGTGCAACGTGAGCAGCACAGTCAGCGTCACAACCGCAACGCCGGCTCTATGGCCCTGCACCGTGGCGAGCAGCAGGCCCAGCGCCATCAGCAGGAAATAGACGGCCGTCTGCACCGACATCAAGCCCGGCTTGTTGCTGGTGGTATCCGCCACGAACAGTGTATCGAAACCGGTAGATCGCCCGCTGGCATGCTCGTATAGCGCCAGCACCGCAAGCAACATCACTAGCAATGCCAGCCCGCGCCCAGCCCACGTGCGCAAAGACGATGATCCGTTGGACAGCATGGCAAGACCCGCTGCGCTCAACAGTACGCAGGAGGCGGTATCGAACTTCATCAAATACCAGCCGTCCGGATACCACGCGCGCGCACCGCTCACGAACCAGGCAAACAAGATTGCCACCGCAATCAACGCGGCCACGGCCAAGCAAACCGTCTCCACGACGGCTACGCGCCGTAAAAGCGCGGTATCGGACTGGCTCGTTGGCAAAACAATCGAGTCGGTTGTTTTCATGGAAGAGCGGAACAGGCGGTAAGCGGTGATCCATATGGACGCTTGAACGTGCACGATCCGTCGAAAATCTTGCGTCGCTTATGTTCCGGACCGCGGGATCAGCATACACCCGGCCTCGCTTGGCGGCATGTCGAATGCTGCAAAACAGAGACGGGCTGCGCAGACTGTTTGCAGTGTGAAAGTTACGTGTAGGCTGGAGTGCAAACCCCAACCTACGTGCGCAATGCGGCTGCGTGGTAGGCCACGTGGTCGCCGATGAAGCTGGCCACAAAATAATAGCTGTGGTCGTAGCCAGTGCGCATGCGCAGTTCAAGTGGATAACCTGCGGCCTCGGCGGCCGCTTGCAGCAGTTCTGGCTTGAGCTGGGTACGCAGGAATTCGTCGGCGTCACCTTGCTCAATCAACATCGGGATCTTTTCGTTGGCCCCTTTTTCATGGGTCAATTTCACGAGTTCGGTAGCATCGTAAGCACGCCAGGTTTCGCGATCGCTGCCCAGGTAGGTCGTCAACGCTTTTTCGCCCCAGGGTACGCGCGACGGCGCGACGATCGGGGAGAAAGCCGACACGCTCGAATAGCGTCCGGGATTTTTCAGCGCAATCGTCAACGCGCCATGGCCGCCCATGGAATGGCCGCTGATGGCGCGCTTGTTCGTCACGGGAAAGCTCTGCTCGACCAGCGCCGGCAGTTCGTGCACCACGTAGTCGTACATGCGGTAGTGCTGAGACCATGGCGACACAGTGGCGTTGACGTAGAAACCGGCACCTTGCCCCAGGTCGTAGGCCGCATCGTCCGCCACGTTATCGCCGCGCGGACTTGTATCGCACACGACCAGCGCCAAGCCGTGCTCGGCAGCATAGCGCTGCGCGCCGGCCTTGGTGATGAAGTTCTGCTCAGTGCACGTAAGACCGGAAAGCCAATACAGCACCGGTACTTTCTGGTGTTCGGCTTGCGGCGGCAGATAGATGGCAAAACGCATGTCGCCGTCGACAGCACGCGAGCGATGACGATAGACATCCTGCCAGCCGCCGAAACAGGCGCGATGTTCGATGCGTTCCAACATGTTCGCTCTCTCGAAAATGGACCTGATTAGCGTAGCGTCTCAGCCAGCGGGTAACTGCCCTGACGCGAGCTTCGCTCGCGTCACCCCACCCTAACCCTCCCCTGCAAGCAAGGGAGGGAACTGTACGTCGCGCAGCTGAGACGCGACGTTAATCAGAAGTGGATGACGGTACGAATCGACTTGCCTTCGTGCATCAGATCGAACGCTTCGTTGATACGCTCCAGCGGCAAACGATGCGTGATGAACGGATCGAGCCTGATCTCACCGCGCATCGCCTGCTGCACCATGCCCGGTAACTGACTGCGCCCTTTCACGCCGCCGAACGCGCTGCCGCGCCATACGCGGCCGGTGACGAGCTGGAATGGACGCGTGTGGATTTCCTTGCCGGCACCGGCCACGCCGATGATCACGCTTTCGCCCCAGCCTTTATGACAGCACTCCAATGCAGCGCGCATCACGTCCACGTTGCCGATGCATTCGAAGCTGTAATCCACGCCACCGTCGGTCAATTGCACGATCACGTCCTGGATCGGCTTGTCGTAATCCTTGGGATTGATGCAATCGGTTGCGCCCATCTCGCGCGCCAAGGCGAATTTGTCGGGATTCACATCGACGCCGATGATGCGCGATGCCTTGGCTTGCACCGCGCCCTGAATCACGGCCAGGCCGATACCGCCCAGCCCGAACACCGCCACTGTCGCACCCGGCTCCACCTTGGCGGTGTTGTGCACGGCGCCGATGCCAGTGGTGACGCCACAACCGAGCAGGCACACCTTGTCCAACGGTGCTTGTGGATCGATCTTGGCTAGCGAAATTTCCGGCACCACCGTGTATTCGCTGAAGGTGCTGGTGCCCATGTAGTGGTAGATGGGCTTGCCCTGATAGGAGAAACGCGTGGTGCCATCCGGCATCAAACCCTTGCCCTGCGTGGCGCGCACCGCCTGACACAGATTGGTCTTGCCGGAAAGACAGAACTTGCACTTGCCGCATTCGGCGGTGTAGAGCGGAATAACATGATCGCCAGCCTTTAGCGTAGTCACGCCCTCACCCACCTCCACCACGACGCCGCCACCTTCATGGCCGAGCACTGCCGGGAAAATACCTTCCGGATCGTCGCCGGAGAGCGTGAAGGCATCCGTGTGGCATACGCCGGTATGCGCGATCTTTACCAGCACTTCGCCGGCCTTGGGCGGCGCCACGTCGATCTCGACGATTTCCAGCGGTTTGCCCGGGGCGAAGGCTACGGCGGCACGCGATTTCATGAGGATGCTCCTGCAAGCTGGAATGGAAGGGTTCGATTATCGATCATGCTTGCGGACGATCGAATACACAAAACTCCATCGTTGCTGAGTTCTTTACGCATGCAAGGAGCAACACGACAGCAAGTGGCCTTATTGCACCGCGCAACAAGTGGCTATTGGGCGCAGGGTCCCGGCAAGTGCATGATGCGGGAGAGCCTTTGGGAGTAGGTCTCGACACCATGACGATACGCCGCGTCACCGCCGTACTGGGATGCCTGTTGTGGTGGGGCTGCATGCCTATCGCCACTCATGCGCAATCGGCGGCGGCCTGGCAGGCACAGCAAGCAGCCGCCGGGGAAAAGGCCGACAAAATGTTGACCGAGGCGAAACAACACAAAGGCCTGTTGGCGCAGTACATGGCGCTGCGGCAGGACTTTACCACCGACAATTCGCCAGCCTTCCGCATGATCTTCGGGCAGTACGTGGCTTGGTACGCAAGCTACATCGGCGATTATCCCGTCGCGATGAGCGCCTTCGCGATCAGGCAATCGCCACAGCCGGGCGACAATCCCTCGCCTTTGGCACAAGGCGATTACGTTGCTCAGCCGGCGGTGGATGCTATTCCTGAGCTTGCGAAGAACTATCAAGTCGTGCTGCTCAACGAAGCACATAACATAGGGATGACGCGCAGCCTTACCGTGCCCTTGCTGAGCCATCTATATGACCAGGGCTTTCGTTACTTTGCCGCCGAAACACTGATGGAGAGCGACACGGGATTGCAGGCACGCGGTTATCCGACCCACGACAGCGGCTTCTACACCGAAGAACCTATTTATGGAGAAATGGTACGCACCGCGCTGAAGCTCGGCTTCAAAGTGATTGCGTATGAAGCCACATCGGATAGCCCCACCGCCGATGCACGCGAAGCCGAACAGGCGCGTCATCTTTACGAACGCGTGTTTGCGAAAGATCCGCACGCACGGCTGGTGATCAACGCCGGCTTCGATCACATCGTCAAAACTGGCGTATATCTGGGTGGAAAGTCGATGGCGGAGCATCTGGCCAAGCTCACTGGAGCGACCATGCTGTCCATCGATCAGACGGCGATGTATCCGCGCCCCGGCAGCAACAGCGATCACCCGTATTACACGGCGGTCATGCAGCAGGAGAAGCCGAAAGAACCGATCGTGTTCGTCGACTCGAAAGGCAAACCATGGTCGTTGCGCCCCGCTTACGACGTCACCGTGTTCTTTCCGCCTGAAAAACTGGAACGGAGTCGTCCAACCTGGCTAAGCCTGGGCGGCCTGCGCAAGATGCGCTTGGTGAGCGCAGACGGTTGCCGTGATCACTATCCGTGCCTGATCGAGGCGCGTTACAGCAACGAAGGGCCGGACGCGATTCCCGCTGATCGGCTAGTGCTGGACCAGATGCCGATCACCGTGTCCATTTCGGGCGTACCTGCATACGGAAGCACACAAGGAGTACCTTCCGGTGATCTTTATTTGCGGCCAGGCAGCTACGAGCTGAGCTTTATCGCAGATGGGGACCAGACGGAGCATCGGGAAACCATCACCGTACCGGAAACCCAACCTTAAGGATGCTCTGATCTATTCCACGCACCCGGCATGACGTCCAGTAGGCTCGCAGGGTGTGTTGCGCGGCGCAGGGCAGACTGGCCGTCTGTTTAAGTCGCGCGGCGCAGGCTGCGGGCCTTCTGGACGTCACCCCGTCATTTAAATTCAAAATGTTGGGGCCGCAGTGTATGCGCATTTCGCTGCGGTGACGGGTACGTGGAATAGATCAGAACATCCTTAAACACCACAAACGAGGACACATCGATGCATCCGTCTTTTCGCACACCTGCATGGTTCTACTTCGTGTTGGCGTTCGGCATGGCATGGATCGCTTGGTTTTTTTCTCTGCTGGGGAGCCGCGGTATCTTGCCGCTCTCACCTGTTGCGCAATTGATATGCCTGTTCGTTGGTTCCTTCGGACCCTTTGTAGGCGCCTTTGTTGCCGCCTATCGCGACGGCGGCTGGCCTGCGGTGCGCGAATTTGCCGGTCGAAGCCTGCGCTACCGCATGGGGCTTATCTATTTTCTCGCTGCCATGTTGCTGGTGCCTGTTGCTGCCGGCCTGTCCATGGCGTGGCTGGCTAGTCATGGTGGCCCGCCCTTCGCCTTTGCGATGCCGCTTAGCCACCTGCCCTTGCTATACGTGGAACTGCTTCTTATCGGTGGTTCCATCAACGAGGAGTTTGGCTGGGCTTACGCGATCGATCGCCTGCAACAGCGCTATAACCTGCTTTGGGCTGCGGTTTTGCTGGGTGTGATCTGGGGTTGCTGGCATATCCCGCTGTTCTTTATCGTCGGCCTCACGCAGTCGTTCATGCCCTTCTGGGCATTCCTGATCTTTACCGTTGCGCTGCGCATAGCGATCGTCTGGGGTTATGCGAGCAATCGCCAAAGCATCCTGATTGCGCTGCTCTTTCACACAGCGAGCAACGTCTGCTTCAATCTCTATACGATCGTTGATCGTTCACCGCGGCACGATGAGCGCGGCTTCATTGGCACGGCGCTGATCATGCTGGCTGTTTCGCTTCTGATAGCACTTACGGCGCGCTGTTACCGCGCGCAGAGCTCGATCATGACTATGGAGACGGGCGCGAAGTAGCGTAAGTTTGAGGGCCATGTAGGCTGGGATTGTCATCCCGGCCTACCGCTTCCGTGCTTACAATCAGCCCGTTTTATCCTGCCCGGTGATTCATGCGCAAACTTCTCGTTCTTGCTCTTACGCTGGTCTCGGTGTTTACCGTACCGGCTCGCAGCCAAACGTCGCAACGTTCCAATGACGGCACTGCCGCCACGCATGGCCCCATCGTGGTGCTGATCACCATCGACGGTTTCCCCGCCCGTGCATTGAAAGACCCACGCCTGCCGATGCCCACGCTGCGTATGCTGCAGCAGCAAGGTGCGTATGCGGAGGCCATGCAGCCGATCAATCCCGCGGTCACTTGGCCCAACCACACCAGCCTGATCACTGGCGTAAATGCAGCCGAGCATCATGTGATGGCCAATGGCCTGATCACGTTCCCGGCCGACGGCGGCATGCTTCAAGTGAAACCGTGGACACCCAAGACCGAGCTGGTGCATGCGCGCACGCTGTACGACGCGCTGGCGGAAAAAGGCATGAGCACCGGCCAGGTGGACTGGGTGGCCATCCACCACGCCGAGTCGGTGCGCTGGGCGTTTGCAGAAGTGCCGGATGCGGACGGCCCCATCGCGCAGGATCTGATTGCGCAAGGCCTTGTTACCAAAGATGCGTTGAAAACCTTCAACGATGACAGCAGCCCTGCTTGGCGTGACCAGATCTGGACCGATGCCGCCATCGACATCCTCACGTATCACACACCCAACCTGCTGCTGTTCCATCTGCTGCAGACCGACACGCTTCAGCACGAATACGGTGCGCTCTCGGCGCCGGCCTATGCGGCGTTTGCCGATGCGGACGCGAACATCGCAAGGCTTATCGATGCTGCGCGCAAGGCAGGGTTACTGGAACGCATCACCTTCGTCATCGCCTCCGACCACGGCTTCACCGATTACACGCACATCGTTCGTCCGAACGTCGCGCTGGTGCAGCAAGGCTGGCTGCATAAGGAAAAAGGCAGCTATCACGGTGACGTGTGGATTCAGCCCGAAGGCGGCGAGGCGTCGCTATACGTTCACGACAGCGCCAAGCGTGCTGCACTGCTGCCCAAACTCACCGCGTATTTCCAAACCATGCCCGGCGTGGCAGCGGTTTACACCGGCAACGATGCACAACGGCTCGGCATTCCGGCGCCTGGCTCTACCGATCAAGCGCCAGATCTGTATCTCGTCGCCAAAGCGGGTTACACGTTCATGGACGGCACTGAGGAACCGCTGATCACTCATGTCGATCCTGCGCGCGGCGCGCACGGCTATCTCAATACCGATTCGGATATGCAGGCGCTTTTCATCGCCTCCGGCGCGCATATCCGACGCGGTGTGCAGCTGGGTGAGATCAGCAATTTGCGTGTGGCGCCAACTATCGCCAAATTGCTTGGTATTTCGTTGCCAGCGGCCACACAAGCGCCACTCACGAACATGCTGCAGTGAGACCTGCGCAGCAGATTTCACAACTGCAGATTTGCTTCTGGACGCCGAAGACATTAAAAACGGATGGAGGGGACGTCCTTTCCCCGTGTTTTTCATCTGCCTGCCCGTCTACGCCGGGCTGGCGCAGCCGGGAGCGTGTTGCAAAAGGGGCCGTTCCCACCTGGTAGTTTATGCAGATAAAAAAAATCCCTACCCGCGCCACCGCCATCGTCGCAGCCTGTGCTCTGGGCGTGGGTCTTGCTGGCTTTGCCAACTCAGTGCAAGCCGTCGACATTCCTTCTCCGCCCGGCTGGCAGTTGCAGTGGGGTGATAATTTCGCCGGACCGGCGGGCTCCCTGCCTTCTGCAGCAAATTGGCGCATCGATACCGGTCACGGCTACCCCAACGGCCCAGTCAACTGGGGTACGTCCGAGACTGAGAACTACACCAGCGATCCAGCCAATCTGCACCTGGATGGCAAAGGCCATCTAATGATCACGCCGCAACGTGATGCGAGCGGTGCGTGGACGTCCGGACGCATCGAAACCGTTCGCGACGATTTCACGGTGCCGGATGGCGGCGTGCTGCGGATGGAAGCGCGCGTTCAAATGCCCGATATCACCGGTCCGCGCGCGCTCGGCTACTGGCCCGCGTTCTGGGCGCTGGGCAGCAACTATCGCACCAGCATGGTGTGGCCCAAGGCGGGTGAGTTCGACATTATGGAAAGCGTGAACGGGCTGGATGCCGCATGGGGCATTTTGCATTGCGGCGTGAACCCCAGCGGCCCATGCGGCGAGCCGATCGGCATCGGCGCCCGCCTGCCCTGTCCGCACGAGGCATGCACCGCCGGCCCGCACACCTTCACGTTCGAGTGGGATCGCGGTGTAACACCGGAAAGAATGCGCTGGTTCGTGGACGGCCAAATGATCAATCAGGTGGCCGAAAACCAGATGCCCGCCGAAACCTGGCGCGAACTCACCGATCAGCGCGGCTACTTTCTGTTGCTCGACGTGGCGATGGGCGGCGGCTTCTCGTTTGTGATGGCCGGTTGGAAACCCACGCCCACACCTGAAACGGAACCGGGACATTCGATGGTCGTGGATTACGTGGCGGTGTGGACCAAGCCTGGCACCGGCAAGAAGATTCCGGTGCAGCCGGAGATGGCGGCGGATGCGAACAAGACGGGGCGGAAGCCGGTAATTAAGGGCTAAGTGCGAGTGGTGGTCGCCGTCAAAGCACGCATTCCCTCATCGCCGTCATGCCCGCGAAAGCGGGCATCCATTTTCACAGATGCATCAGAGCAACATGGATGCCCGCTTTCGCGGGCATGACGACCGCGCGGACACTCGCTACCAGATCTTCACCCGCTGCTCCGGCGTGAGATACAACTTCTCGCTCTGCTTCACTTCAAACGCTGGATACCACCCATCGAGATTGCGCACGGCCTGTGCGCGAATGCTTTCAGGCGCATGCACATCCGTCGCAAGCTGCTGGCGCAGCGCGGCGTCGCGGATCTTTGAGCGCCAGCTTTGCGCATAGGCAATAAAGAAACGCTGATCGCCCGTCAGGCCGTCGATCACCGGCGCAGGCTTGCCGTGCAATGAGCGGTGGTAGGCCGCGTAAGCGATCGCCAGACCGGCGACATCGGCGATGTTCTCACCTAGCGTTTGCTGTCCGTTGACGTACATGCCCGGCAGCGCTTCGTAATGGTTGTACTGTTCGGCCAGCTTTTGCGTGTCGGCGTGGAAGTGCGCGGCATCCTGCGGCGTCCACCAGTTCGCCAGCCTGCCCTGCGCATCGAAATCAGCACCAAGATTGTCGAAGCTGTGACTGATTTCGTGACCGATGGTGGCGCCGGTGGCGCCGTAGTTGGCGGCATCATCGGCATCTGGATCGTAGAACGGCGGTTGCAAAATGGCAGCGGGGAAATTGAGCGCGTTCTGCAGCGGCAGATTCACAGCATCCACCGTTTGCGGCGTCATCCACCATTCGCCGCGATCGACCGGCTGATGCAACTTGGCCAGTTGATAGCGATAGTTTTGCGCGGAAGCCCGCTGATGATTGCCCAGTGCATCGTCCGCGCGAATCGCCAGCTCGCCGTAGTTGCGCCAGGTGTCGGGGTAGCCCACGCCCACGCGCAAGGTATGCAATTTTTCCTTGGCCTTGGCGCGCGTGGCCGGTGTCATCCATGCCAGTGTGTCGAGTCGTTCGTCGAAAGTGGCGATCAGGTTCTTCACCATCTCCTGCACTTTGGTTTTGGATGAAGGCGGGAAATAGTGTTTCACGTAGACCTGGCCCACGGCATCACCCAGATCCGAACTGGTGGCACTCACCGCGCGCTTCCAGCGCTCCGCCTGCTTGGGCGTGCCTTGCAAGGTCGTGCCGTAAAAATCGAAATGCAGTGCCGCATAGGGCTTGGGCAGCAATGGCGCTGCTCTATCGATCGTGTGATAACGCAGCAACGCTTTCCATGCATCGATGGATTCGCTTCCCACCAAGGCGGCAAGACCAGTCGTGCCAGCGGGTTGCCATACACCGAAACGTGACTGGTCGCCAAGCTGCGCCGCGTCGAAATAGACCTTCCAGTTTAATCCCGGCGCTTTCTGCGCAAAGTCAGACAAGGTCCACACATGATTAGCCTTGTGGATGTCTTCGCTGTCGACCAGGCTTTCCTGCGCCTGCGCGATCTTGGTTTCCAGTGCAACGATGGCGTTGGCTTGCGCCTCCGCATCGGGCGTCGCGGCCAGCTTGAGCAGCAATGTCACGTACGCCTGGTATTTGGTGCGCGCTGTCGCCATGTTGGCGTCTTGCGACAAGTAGTAATCGCGGCTGGGCATGGCCAAACCGCCTTGCAGCAGATACGGCATGTTGTGCGCCGGATCTTCCAGACCTTGCGCCACAAACAGGCCGAACAGATTCTCGGTGTGAAAATTGGTGGCATTGACAGGATCGACATCGGCACGCTGCTCACTGCCCAGCACGCGAGCCAGGTCGTCGCGCGTCTTGATGGCATCGATCTGCGCCAACTCGACCTTCAGTGGCGACAAGCCATGCTTTTCGATAGCAGCGTCATCCATGAAGGCGGCGTAGTAGTCGGCGATCTTACGATCATTGGACCCCGCAGCCGGCTGTGTCTTCGCCATGTTGCGGATCAGGTCAGCCGTGCGCTGCTCAGTAAGTTCTTCCAACTCTTCCGTGGGGCCGGTGCTGGAACGATCGGCGGGAATATCGGTGTGCTTGACCCAGGTGCCGTTGGTGTAGCTGAAGAAGTCATTGCCCGGTCTGACGGTGTGATCGATGCCGGCAAGGTCGATGCCGCTCTTCATTTCTGGCGCTGCGATAAGGGCCGATGCGGTGCCTAGGAGTGCGAACGCAATGATGCGGGCTAAGGGACGCATGAGGGTGCACCGTGCTGGATGGAATGCGCGGAAGCATAGCGCTCGGATGCATGAACTTGCAGATGACATTTGGGCTAGCGGCGCTTTGCCCTTGCCTGCGTGCGGATATCTATATACCGCCTCACCGTCATCCCAGCTTTCGCTGGGATGGCGAACAAAAAAGCCCGTAGGCCCGGGAGAAACCCCAATATGGCTATGCCGATCAACACCGCGATGTTGGGGTTTGCACCCCAACCTACCGCTTACATCTGATTCCGCCGCGCCGCGACATCATCCGGCGTCACGGTCCCCTGCTTGTTGCCGAAATGCCCGATCACATAATTGCTGATCGCGGCAATTTCGGTATTCGAGTACGCATCGCCAAAACCGGGCATGAAAATACTCGCGCCCTCGCCCCGCAAGCTGGAGCCGTGCAAAAGGATTTGCGTGACGTTGACGCCGCGCATGTCGTTGACGCCACGCGTACCGATCAGCGAAGCATAAGGCGTCTGCTGGCCCTTGCCGTTCCACTGATGACAGCCGGCGCAAGCGCCTTCGAACAGCTTCGCACCTTGCGCATCGGCATGGTCGTCGCCAGCAGGTGCAAAGTCGCTGGAAGCCAAGGCTGCCGCAGGTTTGGAATCGACGGTAATGGGATCTTTGCCCGTGCGCGCAGGCACGCTACGCAAGTACGCAATCAGCGCTGACGTATCGGCGGGCTGCAGGAAGCGCAGGCTGTTCTCTACCGCCTCGGCCATCGGGCCTGAAGCAGAGCCACGACCGTCGGCATGACCGGTGCTGAGATAGCCGGCCAGTTCGCCATCGCTCCATGCGCCGATGCCATGGGTTTGGTCGGACGTGATGTTGTAGGCATGCCAGCCTTGCAGTTCTTCCCCGGACAGCTCTTCACCGTGCTGCAAGGCGAACATGCCATTTCTAGGTGTATGGCATTCGGCGCAATGCCCCAGTGCCGTGGCGAGGTATTTGCCGCTGTTCCACTGTGGCGATTGCGCAGCATCAGGCTGGAAGCGCTGGCTCTTGAAGAACGCCGCATTCCAGAAACCGATCGACCAACGCTGGTTGTAGGGGAAGGAAAGATCGTTAGGCTTGTTCGGTAGCGATACCTTCGGCAGGCTGAAGAGATAAGCCTTGATTGCCAGCACATCGCTGCGGCTCAGCAGCGTATAAGAGGTATAGGGAAACGCGGGATACAGATGCTCGCCGTGCTTGCCGATGCCGTCGTGCAGCGCGCGCACGAACTCGTCATCGCTCCAGCTGCCAATGCCGGTGCTTTCATCTGCGGTGATGTTGGAGGAATAGATCGTGCCGAACGGCAAACGGAATGGCACGCCGCCCGCAAATGCTCTGTTGGAACCGGGTACCGTGTGGCAGGCTGCGCAATCCGCAGCCTTGGTGAGGTACTCGCCGCGTGCAAGCACATCGGCGGAAGGCGGTGCGCCTGCGACGGTGGGTGCAGTGCCGTCAGCTTGATCGCTGCGGTTCAAATACAAGTACACGCCCGTGCCGACCAGCAGCAAGATCACCACGATGAGCAGGAAGCGTCTCATGCGATGTCCCTCCTCTCATGCGTCGTAGCCGACACCACCGATTTGAGTGCGTCCGGGCCTTGCACCAACAAGTCGCGATCCACCGGCAGTTTGTACAAGCGCACGCCGGTGGCCGCGAAGATGGCATTGGCGAGCGCAGGCGCGGCGATAGCCGTACCCACTTCGCCGATACCGCCGGGTGCTTCCGCATTGATCACGCGATGCACCTCGACCATCGGCGATTCATTGATGCGCAAGACGCGATAGTCGTTGAAGTTGCTTTGCTCCACCGCACCGTTCTTGAGGGTGAGGCCGCTGTACATCGCGGCGCTGAGGCCAAACAGCAGGCCACCCTGTATCTGCGCTTCGATGGAACCGGGATTGACGGCGATGCCGCAATCGATCGCAGCTACCGCTTTGCGCAAACGCACCTCACCCTGCGGTGTGACTTCGACTTCCACGATCGCGCACACATGGCTGCCGAACGGCTCGCCCAAGGCAATGCCGCGTCCCACGCGCGCTGGCAGCGGCTGACCACCCCAGCCGATTTTCTCGGCGGCGAGATTGAGCACGCCCAATGCGCGTGCATTCTTTTGCACCAGTGAGCGCCGGTATTCGAGCGGATCCTTGCCGGCATGATGTGCCAGTTCGTCGATGAAGCTTTCGACCACGAACAGGTTGTGCGTAGGGCCAACACCGCGCCACCAACCAACGACG
This sequence comes from Dyella acidisoli, assembly GCF_030160295.1. Classification (GTDB taxonomy): domain Bacteria; phylum Pseudomonadota; class Gammaproteobacteria; order Xanthomonadales; family Rhodanobacteraceae; genus Dyella_B; species Dyella_B acidisoli. The sequence goes on along the minus strand of NZ_BSOB01000024.1, from coordinate 32,505 downwards.
ATGCCGGGCGGCATATCGTGGCGCATCCATTCCACATGGCCCTTCGGAATGTCGTATGGCAGTTCCACCACGCATTCCACGGCGTCGCCGTCGAGACCGTCCTTGCCCATGGCACCCGGTGCAAAACGCGCCAGCACCGTGCCACCGCTGGTGCGATAGCCGTACCAGACCGGGAGGCCATTGGCATCGACCACTGCAGAAATAACGTCGTGATACATCGGCCGCATGCGATCGTGGCGGATGTCTTCCTCACGCGTCCACACCACTTTCAGCGGATACGGCACCTGCTTGGCGAAGGCTACCGCCTGTTCCACATAGTCGGTTTCGAGCCGGCGACCAAAGCCGCCGCCCAGGTACTGTTGATGCAGGAGAACCTTGCCTTCGGGCAGGCCGGTGATCTTCGCCGCTTCCTGTACAGCACGCATGGGCACCTGCGAGCCGACCCAGATTTCGCACTGATTGGCAGTTACGTGCACGGTGCAGTTCATCGGCTCCATCGTCGCGTGCGCGAGCATGGGCGACTGATATTCCGATTGCACGACGGTGCCTTGCGGCCGATCGCCATCATTGCGTGCGACGATACCTTTGCCATTGCGCGCGGTATCCGCAATGGCATCGCGCAATTGTTGCGTGGTGAGATTGGCGTTTTCGCCGCGGTTCCAGTCGATGACGAGCGCTTCGAGTCCCTTCTTCGCCGCCCAGAAATGCTCGCCCACTACGGCGACGGCGTCATCCAGTCGAAGGACATCCACCACACCGGGAATCTTGCGCGCGGCCTTGTCGTCCACCGAAGCAAGCTTGCCGTTGAAGGTGGGGCACGCCATCACGGTGGCCACCTTCATGCCCGGCATGCGCACGTCGATGCCGAACTGCGTGGCGCCCTTGATCTTGTCCTCTGAATCCACGCGCCGCATCGGCTTGCCGATCAGCTTGAAATCCTTCGGATCAGTGAGCTGCACCTTGTCAGGCATCGGCAGCTTGCCCGCATCGACAGCCAACTGGTTGAAAGTAAGGCTGCGACCCGATGGCACGTGATGCACCACGCCACGTTCCACCGTGCAGGTGGAGGGATCGACATGCCATTTCACGCCAGCGGCACTCACCAACATGCTGCGCGCCACGGCGCCGGCTTCGCGCAGTACCGACCAGGTACCACGCGTACTGGTAGAGCCACCTGTGATCTGCCCGCCCAGCAAGGGAATGCCATACAACTCGTCGCTGGCCGGCGAATGTTCCACCTTGATCTGATCCAGCCCCACGCCGAGTTCTTCAGCCAGCAGCATGCAACAACCGGTGTAGATACCCTGCCCCATTTCCACAGTAGGCATCACCAGCCGCACCGGACCTTCGCTGTCGATGCGGATGAAGGCGTTGGGCACGAACGGGGGATTGCCGTCGGCCATGGCAGCGGCCGTGTCGCCCGGCTGGCGGCGCGCGCTGATCATGGCAGCAGCCGTACCTGTGCCGCCTAACCACAAAAAGGCGATCGCCAAGCCACTAGCCTTGAGCATATGGCGGCGATGCGGATTGACGGGTTCGTCTTGCTTCGAAGCTTGCGACAGAAGTTCGGTGCTCATGACGCAGCTCCTTCCGGCATGCTGACGATTGTTTGCTGGAGCTCCGCCTTGCCGGTCGCTGCCTGCTTGATCGCGGCGCGAATGCGCACATAGGTGGCGCAACGGCAAAGGTTGCCGGACATTGCCGCATCGATATCCGCATCGTTGGGATTGGGCGTATGCGCGAGCAGCGCTGCGGCGGCCATGATCTGGCCGGACTGGCAATAGCCGCATTGCACGACGTCCACATCCAGCCATGCCTGCTGGATCTTCTGCCCGCTGGGCGTGTTGCCCACGGCCTCGATGGTGGTGATGGCGCGGTTGCCAATGGTGCCAACCGGCAGCACACACGAACGCACCGCCTGGCCATCCAGATGCACGGTGCACGCACCGCATTGCGCAATGCCGCAGCCAAACTTGGTACCGGTCAGGCCGATGACGTCACGCAGCACCCATAGCAGCGGCATGTCATCGGGTACGTCGACGGGATATGTCTGACCGTTGATAGACAAGGACACCATGAAGCTTCCCCTTGTATAAAAGAACAGCGTACGTTGCCTGATACTCGGCGCGCTTGCCTAAAACTGCCGTGTTCTTCACGCACGTGATGAGAAATGACTATCTCAGCAAATCCAGCGTAAAAAAGCCGTAGTCCGACGACCGTTGCTCCACCCACCCCGTGCGCAGGATGGCATCGAACGTCAAAGACGTGACACCATCGCGCTTGGCGATTCTGCTCCTTTTATCCATCGACAGCAAAGATGAATTCGGCCCACGAGCTAAGCATCTTGATTGCGGCATTGCGCGACGTGCACCGCACCGCGGCGCCGAAAGCCGCCCTTGCCACGCTTACCCGCACGCGCGGTTCCACCTTTCGCCGTCCCGGCACACGGATGCTGGTGCTCGGTGATGGCCAGGTGGTATGCGAACTTTCCGGCGGTTGCCCACAACGCGACATCGTGGCGCGCGCGCTGGAGATCATCGACAGCGGCGAACCCAAGCTGGTGCGCTATAACGCGGAATCCGGCCTGGACGTATTGATCGAAATGGGTTGCGGCGGCGAGCTGGAAGTGCTGATCGAGCCACTGCTAGCGATCCACGATACGGATTTCATCGACACGCTGGCGCGCTGCCTCGATGAGCGGCGCACCATTCACATGGCTACGCTGTTTGCGGAAAACGACCAAGTGCTCATGCCGCGGCGATTGGCGTGGCATGGACACGACGTGCTTTACGATGCCATCGGCGATGCATCGCTGGTGCAAGTCATCATGGCGCAAGCAACTAATCTCCCCTCACATCGCGCTCGCACATTGGACCTTCCATCTGCACAGGGCAAGGTCGACGTGCTGGTGGAAGTCATCGCTCCGCCACATGCATTGGTCGTCATCGGCAGCAGTGCCGCAGCGCGCGCCCTGTTACCACTGGCCAGCGCGCTGGGATGGCGCACGACGCTGGTCGATCACGATCCAGCGCGCTTGCGCACAGCCGATCTGCCTGAGGGTTTGCACACCGCATGCGCCACACCACAGCAGCTCAATGACGCGATAGCGCTAGACCCACATAGCTCCGTGGTAGTGATGACGCACAATCTCGAACAGGACATCGCCTATCTCCGTGCATTGCGTGGTGCTCCTGTGGCTTATGTCGGCGCATTGGGCTCGCGCGAACGCGTTGCGCGCATGCGCCACAATCCCGCACTCGATGGCGTGCATGTGCATGCGCCAGCGGGCCTGGATATCGGCTCCGAAACGCCTGAAGAAATTGCGCTGGCGATCGCCGCCGAAATCATGGCAGTGATCAACCGTCGTAACGGTGGTCACTTGCGCGATAACGACGGCGCCATCCACTGATGCCGTCAGCCGTCTCCCTTTCGCCGGTGATTCTCTTGCTCGCGGCAGGCGAAGGCAGCCGCTTTGGCGGCGCCAAACAACTCGCGGATATCGACGGGGAACCGATGGTACGACGAGTGGCACGCATGCTGCTGGAAGCCGACATCCCCGTCATCGTTGTAACAGGCGCTTATGCCGATGATGTGGAAGCCGTAATCGACGACCTGCCACTGCGCCTAGTGCGTTGCAAAGATTGGCAACTGGGCATGGGTAGCTCGCTGGCTGCCGGTGTGAGCGAAGTCATGCGCACGTTCCCGCATGCTTCGGCGGTGCTGGTGGCCTTGGCCGATCAACCGTTACTTGGTGCAACGGCATTCAAAACCATGCTGGAACGGCATCGGCAAGCACCCGGCCGCGTATTCGCAACGGAGCATGACGGTATGCAAGGACCACCTGCCTTGTTTCCTCGTGATTGCTTTGATGCGCTGGCGGTACTGTCCGGCCCGAAAGGTGCGCGTGCCTTGCTCCAACGCGAAGCAGCTCGACTGGAAGTGTTCGCCTCGGATGACGTTGCGGATATCGATACGCAGGAAGATCTACGTAGAGCGCAGGCGTTGCTCGCTGCCCCAAAGCCGCTCCCGTAGGTAGGGGTGCAAACCCCAGCATTGCCATGTTGATCGGCATAACGATGTTGGGGTTTGCTCCCCACCCACGAGAGCCGCGTGTTTTTTTGGTTTACGCGAAATGACGTCCACAGGCCTACTATTCCTGTCGCATTTCTGTAAAGTTCCGGTATAGGTCCGGGCATTCGCGGCCCACCTTGCTGCCTTGCAGCACCCAGCCGCGTTGCGCGGGTCGGAAGCCTGGCGGGTCACCAGGCATGCGGAGGGAGGACTCACGTCAAACGGTACGGGCCGTTGCGACGACAGCACCCTTGCGAGCACGCAATCGGCGCCTGTTACGACAGGCCGCGGCCGGCAGCATCCGGCATTTTCAACGTATCAGTGACACCGCAATAAATACGGTCTGCTACTCAAACCTGCATGGTGGCGGGGAGCGCACCATGCACGCCCATGCGCCAATCAGGAGCACGCATCGCGGGCAACGCGGAGCCACGCACTCCATCCCATCAACGCACTTTTTGGGGAGGTTCCTGCTATGAGCAATGAACAGGCTGTTGCGCGATTCTCGAATCCAGCCCCGCTGGGTCTGGCGGGGTTCGCATTGACAACGTGGTTGTTGAGCATGATCAACGCCGGCTGGTTCACCGGCGACGCCATGAACATGGTGCTTGCGGTGGCCATGGCCTACGGCGGTACGGCACAGATAATTGCCGGCATTATGGAACTGCCGCGAGGCAACACCTTCGGTACGACTGCCTTCGTAAGTTACGGCGCGTTCTGGTGGTCGTTCGCGTTGTTCGTACTGTTTTTGCACGACAAAGTGCCGGGTGCTTTCGTGGGTTGGTATCTCTTCATGTGGGGCGTATTCACGTTCTACATGTGGCTTGGCACGTTACGCGCTGCACGTGCGTTGCAGCTGATCTTCCTTGCTTTGTGGATCACCTTTTTCCTGCTTGCTGCGGGTGAATGGACCGGTATGGCCGGATTGCATACGGCCGGCGGTTACGTAGGACTGCTGACCGCCTTGCTTGCGTTTTATCTATCGGCAGCGGAAATCATCAATGACGGGCACAAGCGAGTCGTGTTGCCCGTTGGCGCGCCCAGCTGACATACCCAACGATAAGGAGCACTCCATGAAACGACATACTTTGTTTCTGGCCCTTATGGCACTGGGCCTGACCGCGACCATGCCTGTATTCGCTGCACAAGATAGCCGGGAGAAGGAAATCAAGGCGTTGAAGGCATTGGTGGAAAAGCAGCAACAGCAACTCAATCAGCAGCAGCAGGATCTGCAACAAATGCACGAAGCGCTGACTCAATTGCAGAACCAGCAAACGCAGCAACAAACGCAGATCCAGCAAACACAACAGGCTCAGGCACAAGTGCAAACCACCGTGGCGGCGGTCCAGAAACAGGCGCCGACCTTCAGCAGCGCGCCGGGCGTATCGGTGGCGTTGCATGGCTTCATCGACGCCACGGCGTTCTCGCAGAGCAAGAGCTTCACCTTCGGCAATGGCCAGAACGCCGAGTATCCGATTCCCGGTTCAACGGGTCGACTAAGCGGCGTGGACGTCCGCAATACCCGCTTCTGGTTCGATCTCACTGGAGCGAAAGTGGCCGGCGATTGGACCGGCGGCGCGCATCTGGAAATGGATTTCTTCGGCGGCAACAACGGCACCGGACCCTACTCGCAAGAGCAGCCGCTGCCACGCCTGCGCCAAGCCTATATGGTGCTGGAAAACCCGGTGACCGGCAGTTCGTTCAAGATTGGCCAGATGTGGGATCTGATGTTCCCACTGGACGATCTGCCCAACTCGCTCAGCCATATCGCCTTCCCATTGGGTTATGGCGCCGGCATCATCGGCTGGCGCTTCCCCGGTATAGTGTTCTCGCAGGATCTCAACCACGGTTCCACCGGCCCGCAATGGCGGCTGGATGTCGGCGCATTTGAAGGAACGTGGAACGGTCCGGGCAACGAGGTGAACTACATCAGCGCAGGCAACGCCGGCTTCCGCCCGCAGATCGAAGCCAAGCTGCACGTGGAGCAACCGAAAGAATGGATGCTGTTCGCCGCGGCGCACTGGAGCCAGATCAACCTGGCCGGCGTGGGCAATACCGAACCGACACCGATCAAACGCCAATTCTCCAGCGAAGCCTTCGAACTCGGCGGCCAGTGGACACCAGGTCAGTGGGTACTCAGGAGCGTGGGATACACCGGCAGAGGTATCGGCCAGATCTTCGGCGACCTCTCGCAATTCGGCGACATCAAGGACACCGGCGCATACGTGATGGGCGGCTACAAGTTCACGTCGAACTGGAGTGCCAATGTGTTCTATGCCTTCAGCAAGCCCAACACCAGCGATGTGGTTCGCTGGTTCAATCACGGCTCCACTGGATTACTGAAGAATCGCCAAGTAGCCGCGAACCTGCAGTACACGGTGGGGGATTACGCGTTTGCGGTGGAATGGATCCACGCGATTCTCAACTCCACCTCGAACGGGGTGAATCGGGTATCGACCAGTGGGAATCAGGTTAATGTGAGTGCGTATTACAAGTTCTGAGTGGCGCTGGGTCCCCCTCCTCTTTCGGGAGGGGGATCAACCTCACGGTGCAGGTCAGGAAGCGCATAGTGTAGGTTGGGATGAAAAACCCAACATGCTCTTCTACATGTATGGCGATGTTGGGGTTTGCGCCCCAACCTACCGAATATTCGTCATCACGGCGACAGCGAGTGTCCGTGCCCACGGCTCTGCGTCTGTTGTTCCCGCAACGCATGCTGTTGCGTCAGGGTCTGTTGATGATCGTCCACTTGTCGCAGCGTCTCCTGCACCGACGGCGCGGGTTCTTTTAGATCCACGCGCACCCGATTAGCCCACGGGCTGAAGTCCGAGACATACACCGCGTCGTTGTGCACCTTGGCGTAACCTTCCCAGTTCGGCTGGAAACCTCGCGTGTGCATTTCGCCGACGACCTGGGTTAGCCGATCTTCTGGAAGGTGGTGCCCGTCGGCTTTCAGGCGTTCTTTTACGTCAATGTAGAGATCGTGTTGCGGGTGGCGTGGGTCGCTGTAGCCCAATCGCCAGGTGATACGCTGAGCCGGGGTGTACTCGTCAAACGCAGCGTGCCGGGGCGTTTCGCTTGACACAGCGAACGAATCGCCCCTTTCCTTCTCGTGCCCCAGTTCGCGTTGCCGAATCATCGCCTCCATTTGCCGTTGCATTTCAAGTACCTGTGCTTGCAGTAGTACCAACTGCTGGTTCGCGGTATCGCTCGGGTAGACAGGTGATGTATCCACCGGGTCCTGTGAGGATTGCTGGTTCTGCCCGGAGATTTGGGTCACCGTGGGCGCAACCGATGATATGCGTACTACATTGCGCAACGCAGCCCATGTATTCGGACCAACCACACCATCTGCATTTAGGTCATGATCACGCTGGAAGTTTTCGACAGCATGGTGCGTGTTGCGACCGAATCGACCATCGGGCTCCAGAGGATCCCCATGAACATCGGTATAGCCGAGGTCACGCAGATCGGTTTGAAGTTTGACGACATCAGCACCATGCTTATCCTGGCGCAGAACTTCATGGTTTTTGAAGAGCCCCACTGAACGATCGTCTTGTATTTGAAAGTGTTGTTCCCGATGGTGGTTCATCACTTGATTTAAGCCATCACCATTACGTGTAATGTCTTCTAAATACTTAATGTTGCTTGTTTGATAGTCATCATTGACAGCAATGCCTTCCAATGCCTTCCTGGCACCAGCTGGGCCGGAAATGTGTCGAGCTTTAAGATAGCCTGCAATCTTCGAATCATCGTCTCTTTCTCTAAGAACTCCTTCTCGGATCGCCTGTTTGTAGGCCTTGTCACTGATTATCTTGAAAGCTCTGTCCTGTAGTTCTGCAGAAGCCTTGTACTGATCCAAGCTCAAGCCATTCTTCCAGTTGGCTGAATCATTCAGAAATTCTGTCATATGGCCTTTAGCTCCCCACGCTGCCTCGCGTGTAAAACCATCTCCAGCCATCGCCGTACGCAATTTGTTGCTATCAATATAGTCGGCATCAGCAAGCCAACTAGCACCGGCTTGATACCGACCGACGTAACCAAGGCTATTGGTGATATCCAGATCACCACCATTGCTTTCAGTTAAAACCACAGAAGCAATTAGACGCCGGGTCATCGCATCGTCTAAACCTGCAATATTACCTTGATTGTAGGCATTCGCAGTTGCTACAGCCTTATCTTGTCGACTGGACATCGTGATATTGCTCCTTGATATGCTTGACTAGATGACATGAGCTAAAAATAAGTGCTCTAAAGCTCGTGACAACGCATCTTTGCGATCCTTCGCGATGGCTTGCTTCGATAAAAGACAAATACAGTCGATCCGAGAGCTGAGGCGCTAGCAGTGGATACGTCATCATCGTCAACTGAAGCTTCTACATACACAGCGCCAGCAGCGAGGCGAATCTCGTAGAACTTGTTCTTACCCGTGTTCTTGCCTGTGCCGTACTCGGCGAGCGCGCAACGGTCGGCGATCAGCGCAATGGTATCGCCGGATTGCAATTGCTGCTGGATGATGTCTTGATAATTTTCGCTCGGGTAAAACTTTACTAGCGAAATTGAATACACATGATCCGCATCACCATTCAGTGTGACGCCCACATTGCCTTCGTTACCTTTCACTAAACCGAAATCAATGCCAACCTTGCCGTTTGGCATGTCCACGACGCCGAATCCAGCAAGAAGAAGTTTTCCTCCTCTGTAAAATGCCCTCTCTTTGTCGCGTACTTCCAGATTTTTTATAGGCTCTGGATCATTCCACTGCACGCAAGGAATCGAATTGAAGGCCGACCACGCAGCCGCGTTGGGTGCGGCGAACACATTGAGCAAATTTTGCAGCGGGGACGTCGCGTGCTTCCCTTGAACGCTGACCTGGTCGGAAGGTGTGAAGGAAGCTGTGGCCACCTTGTTAAGACTGTTCGTATCAACCGATCCAGCTATAGGCGCCGCGGGATTGCACGCCGCCGTTCCCACCGCTAAGGCAGCTATGGAGGCAATCTGGTTTAGCTTCATCTTGTCGTTCTCCTCAGCAATTGGTATTCGAGGCACCTTTCGCCCAAGAAAGTCCACATAAGGCGTATTAGGCTTGCGCTTTTTCCGTACTGGGAACCCGCCAGGCGGTAGTGGCCCCAACTCGCGCACGGTATACTCGGTGGCCACTCGCATCATGCGCAGCAGATTCAATTCATGCTGCGGGTCGATGACCGTTTGTCGGTGTATTGCAATCAAGGACGACGGCGTGCACCTTCACCATCCTTATCCTCCGCAGCAGTAAAGCGTGGACGGACTGCCTGCTCCCAATCAGGGTTCTCGCCGTCATCGTTCGGGTTACGCATGGCGCACTCCTTGTGACTGTGGCGATGCTGCAGTAGTTACGGCTGCCATGGCGGGAATAGACACCGGGTCCATCAGGCGCTGTTTGAAGAACAGATCTTTGAAGTACCAGTTCTTCTTGCAACGAATCGGCGGGCAGCCTTCCACGAAGATCAACTCTTCATCCTTGGGGAATTCCTTGATCTCCTGCGGCAGCATCAATGGGCGACGTTCTTCGGTGGTACTGTACGAAACGCTGCTGCCGCCGGCACCACGACTGACGCTGCGGTGCTTGCGGCGCACCGTGCGATCACCGAGGGCACGGGAATAAGCTTCGGCGTCTTCTTGCTCGCGTGGGGTGAACACGATGCTGGCGGCGTGGTTGGTGATGAAGTTTTGCGCGTCTTCGGTACCGTACACCGAACGCAACTGTGGTCGGCTCTGCACGATGGTCAGATCACGCACACCGTAGCTGGCGGATACCGAGATGCGCTTGGCCCACACGTCCAAACGCCCCATTGAGGTGAATTCGTCCATCAGCATTAGTACCTGATGCTTGATGGTGGAGTCGGTAGTTTTATCGCCCTGTAGATTGCCGCCAATCACGCTGCTGAAAAAGATGTTTAGCAGCTTGCCTGACTCGTCCAGCTTTTTAGGTGGAATCACTACATATACCGTCATCTTGCGTCGACGCACGGCCATCACGTCGAAATCTTTGGCATTCGTGGCTGCGGCCAGAATTGGGCCAAGGAATTGCTGCAGCGGCGCCTGTACGGTGGCGATCACCGAGGAGAAGGTTTCTTCGGCCAAACCTACGAGACTGGAAAAGGCAGTACGGGTTTGGGTACTGATATAGCCATACTGCTTGCGGTCAGTCAGCACCGCCTCCAGCATTTTTCTGACGCCGCGCTCGCACCCTTCGCCGGAGGTCATTCGGTAGATACGTTCGAAACTCGGGAAACGCGGGTCGGCATTGGGATCAAGCGCACGACCATGAGCAGCGGGATATTCCGTACGTGCCAAATCATCCCAGCTCTCGAACATGCATGAAGCAAATGCCACGAACGCAGACCGCGCCTGATTTGTCCAAAACGGATCTTTGCCCGGCTCATCCGGATACAAGATGGCGGCGATAGTTTGCAGTTCGCCCAGGCGATTGCGCGAATCCAACCGTAGAAGCTGGGTGAAAGGATTGAAGCGGTGGGTGCGTCCAGTTTCGTCGTAGGGTGACCAGACGTAAATCTTCTGACCGAGTTTCTGGGAACGATAACCGCTGGTGTGCTGATATAGCTCGCCTTTGACGTCCAGCACGACGACAGAACCTTCATAGGTCAGCAACACCGGTATCGCCACGCTGGTGGATTTACCGCTGCGCGTCGGTGCAACCACCATCACGTGTTGGGCGCCGTTGAGCCACAGGTATTTACGGCCGAATTTACCGAGCAGAATGCCCTCTTCCGGGTTATGCGTCAGCATTCCGGCTTTGGCTAGATCCGCCTTGGTGGCGAAACGGGCGTCGCCGTGAAACGCCCCTTCGCGCGACTTCAACAGGGGAATCAGTAGCAACAACCAACCAAGCAGCGGTACACCAAAACCCACCGCACCACCCATCTTGATCTTGGTGACGTACGGCGCAACCTGCGGCAAGTCGAGCGCCTTGAAGTAGGCCCACCAGGTATTCCATTGCAGTGGGGCCGAATCCAGGCCCAACAGTTTCAGGGTCGTCCAACCCGATAGATACAAACCGGCGACCACGGCCAACAAACCCGACACGATCGCCACGCTTCCCTTCCAACGCATTGCCTCTCCTTATCCGTGCGATGGCACACCGTGCGCATACTGTCGATAACAGCATTCCAGTGCGTGGGATCGTAAAACACGCACCGCCGTTAACGATAAGGAAAAGGGAAAATTGGATGTAGGGGGATTCCGAACATCCAAGCCTTTCCATGACCATCATTCTCGCGAAAGGGAGAATCCATCTTTGCTTCTACATCGGAGCAAATGGATTACCGCTTCCGCGGGAATGACGGCCGCAAGGATTAAGAACTTCGTCAGAACGGTGTTGTTATCTCTCGGCCGCGGCCCCGTAACCACCACCCAGCGCATCAATCAACCGAATCGACAAATCCGCCTGCTGGCTCTGCAATGCCGCCAGGCGTTGATCGACCTGCAGCAATTGTTGGCGACTGGCCAGCGGTGTGAGCGGCCCGCTCACACCACCTTTGTAGGCGGACATTGCATCGTGCCAGCTCTTCTCCGCATCCTGCTTTGCACGCTGTTCAAGTGCGATCTGCTTGCGCACTGATGACAACGCAGAAACAAGATCCGATACGTCGTTCAACGAAGCGATCAGCAAGCTGTTGTAGTGCGCCACCGCTTCGTCGTAGCGCGCGTCTGCGCCGGTAAGATTGGCACGCAGACGGCCGCCATCGAAAATCGGCAAGCTCAGCGCAGGTCCTACCGAATACGTACGCGCAGGCAACTGAAACACATTGGTGCTGCCGCCGACCGCCACCAGGCCGGCCATCGCGCTCAGGCTGATGTTCGGCAGAAACTCCGTCTTGGCGGCTTTGATGTCTTGGGATGCCGCTTCAACCTGCCAGCGCGCAGCCACCAGATCAGCACGACGGCCGATCAGATCCACCTGCAGCTTATCGGGCACTGCAGTCAGGCCAGGATCGAGTAGATGCGGACGCTCGATGCTCAAGCCGCGATCCGGTCCCTGCCCCAGCAGTACAGACAGACTGCTGCGCGCTGCATCGATGGCGCGATCGGCTTGTGCTTGCTGTTGTTCCGCGCTGGCGACTTGCGAGTCGGCCAAAGCTTCCTGTTGCGGCGTGCCCAGGCCGCCTTGCACCAGACGTTGAGTAATGGAAAGCGTTTGCGTGACGCGCTGCCATTCGCCATCCGCTACATCCTTTTGCGCGAAGGCGTAACCCAGCGCGACGTACGCACGCGCGACGTTGACGGAAAGCTGGATGCGCGCCGCATAAGCTTCGATTTCCGCAGCGCGACTGCGTCCGAGTGCAGCTTCCCATGCGCCGCGCTTGCCGCCCCACAGATCGATGTCCCAGGAAAAATTCGCCGTAACAGCCTTGCCCCAGGCGAAATGGCCCAGCACATACTGCGGATAGATCGGATCCTTCAAGGATAATCGAGTGCCCTCCGCACCGGCCTCCAGGTCTGCCTGTGGCAGACGTGCCGAGTACGCGATGTCGACGATCGCCTGCGCCTGCTTCGCGCGCGCTTCGGCTTCCGCCAGAGTGGGATTGCTCTTCAGCGCTTCCTCGATCAATGCGCTCAGTTGCGGATCACCGAAGCTCTGCCACCAATCCAGTGCCGGCCATGCGGTGGGGCTGAGCGGCACGTTGGCGAAGCTCTGATCGCTCTTGAGGCTGCCCGGGTCCAGCGTTTTACCGGTGGGATGTAAGCCACCCGGCGTGACACAGCCGGCTAGCGCCGCGCTCAGCGCAAGCGCCAACACTACACGGAATTGAGAAAACGCATTCATATCAGTACGCATGGCACGCTCACTGATGTTCCGCAAGCGCATCGCCGTGCCCACCCGGCTGCACGACCAATGTGGCCGTCTGTCCTGCCACCAGCACCGTGCCCGCCGGCATATGATCCGTATCGATGCGTATGCGCACCGGCACGCGCTGCGCCAGGCGCACCCAGTTGAAAGTGGGATTGATGTTGGCCAACAGATCCGTGCCGGTAGGATCAACGGCGCCGCCAATGCCGCGAGCCACACCATCCACCGTCCCGCGGAGATGCACACCGCCGCTCATCAGCCGGATATCAACCGGATCGCCGACGTGCAGATGCGGCAGCTTGGTTTCCTCGAAATAGCCATCCACCCAGAACGAGCGATTGTCGATCAACGCAAGCCGTGGTGCACCGGCACTGGCGTAATCACCCACTCGCACCAGCAGATTGGTGATGTAACCATCGACCGGCGCACGCACTTCCGTGCGTTGCAGGTTGAGTTCCGCTGTTGCCAATGCAGCTTGTGCCTGTTTGACGGCTGCTTGTGCCTGCAACTGTGCAGCCGCGGCTTGTTCCTCGCCGGCACGCGCCTTGTCCCAGGTGGCGCGCGCAGCATCGGCGGTGGCGCGGGAATTGGCCAGGTCTTCGTTGGAAACCACGTCTTTCAAACCCTGTCGGCGCTTGGATTGCGCTTCGTACATGGTGAAATTCGCCTTACTTTGCGTGGTACCGGCCTTGGCCGCATCGATGTTCGCTTGCGCAGCAGCTACCGCTGCTTGTGCAGCGGCGAGATTGGCCTTGGCCTGCTCCATGGCATCTTCGTAACGGGGGCGGTCGATCACGAACAGCACGTCACCCTTTTTCACTTGCTGGTTGTCGACCACGTTCACCGCGGTTACCAGGCCGGATACATCCGGTGCAATGCGCACCACGTTGGCGCGGATGCGTCCATCGCGGGTCCACGGCGAATACATGTAGTGCCGCCACAAGCCATAGCCGATGAACGCGGCGATCAGCACGAAGAAGGCGGTAATGGCGATGCGGATGTAGAGAGTATTTTTCATAGGAATATGGGGACGTCTTGTTCTGCTCAGATGGTTAACAAGGCGAGGCCGCCGAAAACGCACACGAAGAAAGCCAAACGCAACAGCGCCGGATGCCATACGTAGCGATACAGACCGTATCGGCCAACCACCCAGTCGAACAGCAGTAATAGCGCCACGGCGAGCAGAAACCAGACCAGCAGTCCGGGAACCAGCGCGCCGCCAATGGCGATTTCACGTGGCATGAGCAACTCCTTGTGCGTTGGGCTGAGCTTGCATGTAATCGGCAAGCACGGATTGTTCGTCCAGCATGGCCAGGCGCAACACATGCAGATGATTCAGCAGCAGCGCCATGGCTTCGTCGCCTTCGATCATGGCCATGGTGGCGGCAAGGGCGCTTCGCGCCTGCGCATAGGTCGTCGTATCGGGATATTCATAAAGATGCGCAATCGCATCAATCGTGCGCTCGATCGCCTCGCGTACTTCTTCGGGCAGCGGGCGATTGGCCATGTCGTTGCGCAGCTCGATCAAGGTGCGCCCCACTTCGTGCACCGACAACGTCCAGGCGGTCAGGCTACGCGAGGCCTGACTGCCGCGCTCGGTTTGCGCGACGATCTGGCCGAACAGATCGTGGTTGATGCTTTCAAAGCGAGCACGCAAGCCGGGCAGTGGTGCGGTAGCAGCAAGACGCACCTGACGGCGCAACCGGTCCAGTTGACGGCGACGCAGCCCCACGCTGCCGATGGCGGACGGTAGCAACAAGAAGGCCACTCCCGTGGCCGCCAGGCCGATGTACTGGGCCAACGTGTCGTTCCAGAAAAACACCACGTCGTAATTCATCTCGTTCCGAATAGCGACGGTCAAGGTAAAACCCATGCAATAGCCCACGCCGGCGCGCGCGGTAATGGGCCACATCATCATCGCCATGCCGATCATCAGGAACGGTACAGAGCCAGCCAGCAGCAATCCAAAGCCATCCATCAAGGGCAGCACGAAAAACTGGCAGATGAAACTTGCGCACGTACCGACCGCAAAGCCCAGCGAGGTGTGCAGCACCCACTGACTGGGATTGGGCGCTGCGGCAAACAGGCCGGAAAATACCGTTGCCAGCAGCATCGCTGACCCGCCCGATGGCCAGGCGGAAACGATCCAGAAAAAGCTCAAGATGCCCATCACAAGCGAGGTACGCAGCATCGCCAGGGCCGCGCCACGATAGTCACTGCTACGCTCGAAGCTCACGCGCTCGGCAACCGTGCCGGAAAGCCTGGGCGCCTGCAGCGCAGACGCCGCTTCAACATATGCGTAAAGTTCGTCGACGAAGCGATCGATCAGCGTGGCACCGGTATCGAAATCGAGCATGTCGTAGGCAGACGCCATTTCAGCGCGCAGGGTCGCCTTGCGCTCCTTGATCGCCTTCCGTGCACCATCCAGCCGCGGCAACAGTACGCGCGCCGCAGCACCTGCTTCGATCGGCGCATCGAGCGCACCCGCTAGTGGCCGATACACCTCGATCAGCGCGTTTGCCGCAATATCGTGCCCTTTGCGTTTCAAGCGATTGATCAGATGATGCAGCGTCTGCAACGTCGTGGAGGTCGCCATGAAGCGCTGGTTAAGCAGCAGCATATGTCCACTGCGCGCACGCGCTTCCGGATCTTCGAAGATCACCGAGCTGCGCAGGTCTTCCACCGTGACCGCATCGCGCACGAAGCGCAGATGCGCATTCTCGATATCTGCACGCGCCACCTTGCCGCACATCGCACGCTGCACGAAATCGATGAAGTTGGCGAACTGTGCACGGCAAAGACGGCGCAGATCGTCGCGGATGCGGCTGGGAAACACGATGTCGCTTACCGCGGCCGAAACGCCGATACCCAGAAGCACCTCGCTCAGGCGCCATACCGCTGAATTGAACACTTCCAGCGGACCATTGATCACCGGCAGCGCCACGATCGCCGCGGTATAACCGGCCAGCACGAACGCATAGGACTTGAAATTGCGATACAGCATGGCGCCGCCAGCGCACACGCCGACCCACAGCGACAGCGCGGAGAGGAACAGCACGCGTTCCTGCGGAAAGAAGGCCACAATCAGGAAGCCAGCCAGCGCACCGACCAGCGTACCGATAGCACGGTAAAAGCTCTTGGCCAGCACCATGCCGGTCTGGCGATTGGCGACGATGATGGTGGTGAGCATCGCCGTGGAAGGCTGCGGCAGCGCCAGGCGCATCGCCAGCCAACCGGTGATGTAGAAGGCGAGCAGCGTCTTCACCACGAACAACCAAGTGGCGGTCTCTTCGCGCAGGGTCGCGAACACGACCTCGCGCGTTCTGGGCGGTGCTGCTTGGGCTTCGATTACGGACATGAGGGCCCCGACTCAGTCTGCCAATCCGCTCAGAAACTTCTTCAACAGCTTTTCGAGCTGAACCTGCTCGGAAACCTTGAGGTGACGTCCCTGCCCCGCCAGCAACGTACAAATATCCGGAAGAAGACTTTCAAGCAACGCCTGTCCTTGCGGCGTCAAGCTGAGTTCGATCTTGCGCCGATCGTCAGCGCTGCCGCTACGGTCGATCAGACCTTTGTCACACAGCTCGTTGGTCAAGCGCGTGATGTTGGCCGACTTCTCCCCTGCCGCATCCGCCAGCTCCGACGGCGACATCGTACCGCTGGCCGAACCGTACAACATCATCAGCAGGTTGTATTCCGGATGATTGATGCCGTAGGGCTTGAGCGAAAGATTCACCTGATCATGCAGTTGCTTGTGGATGTGCTTGATCAGGCGCGCGAGGGTGGCCGGGCGCCGCGGGAAATCGGGATAGCGACGGCAGGTGACGGCGAGGCGCTGTTCGGTGGTAGCGAAATCGGCCATGGCAGGTTTTCCTGAGCTTTGGGCACGTACTACATTTGTATATAGTATATAAATGTAATATTTAGATGTAAATCAGCTTGGACCAAGACGACATGTAGGTGGAGACGCCAGACCAAACATTGCCATGCATGCATAAAACGTGATGCTGGGATTGCCATCCCAGCCTACGGCAATGCACAGTCGTACCTCAAACTGACACATTGAGACCCTCATGAAGTTATCGGCAGGCACGTCTGCGCAACCCAATCCTGTTTCCGGTGTGGAAAGGGAGCCGGATGCCCTGCCCTCCGGCGCATCGGCCGCGATCGCCGCACGTCTTGACCGGCTTCCCTCGTCGCGCACGTTGTGGAAAATCATCGCGCTGATTTCCCTGGGTGGATTGTTCGAATACTACGACCTGTTCTTTACCGGCTATGTCGCGCCAGGCATGGCCAAGTCCGGGCTGTTTTCTCCGGATTCCCTCGGCTTTTTCGCCAGTCTCGCCGGCATCAAGGTGGCAGGCTTTGGCACCTTCGTGTTCAGCACCTTTGCCGGGCTTTGGCTGGGCGTGGTGCTGTTCGGCCAGCTTGCCGACCGCTATGGCCGTCGCCCGGTGTTTACCTGGTCGCTGGTTTGGTACGCGTGCAGCACCGTCATCATGGCCTTCCAGCACACGGGAGAGATGGTCAACGTCTGGCGCTTCATCGCAGGTGTCGGATTCGGCGTGCAGTTGGTCACCATCGACGCCTATATCTCCGAACTCACGCCATTGGCACTGCGCGGACGTGCTTTCTCGATGAACCAGTTCGTATCGTTTTGCATCGTGCCGGTGGTGGCCCTGTTCGCCTGGCGGTTGGTACCTGTTGCGCCGTTCGGACTGGATGGTTGGCGTTGGGTGGTGCTGATCGGCTCGGCCGGTGCCGCTGTGGCGTGGTTTCTTATCCGGCAAGTACCGGAGAGCCCGCGCTGGCTTGCGCTACATGGGCGCGTCGCTGAGGCCGATGCGATCACCACTGACATCGAACGCCGGATCGAAACGGAAACTGGCACACCCCTTCCGGCTCCTCATGTCGAAGTGCCGGAAGAAGAAAGCGCAGGCAGGTTTCGGGAAATCTTTGCGCGAAAGTATTGGCGTCGCACACTGATGCTGTCCGTGTTCAACATGGCGCAGGTGATCGGTTTCTACGGCTTCGCCGCATGGGTACCGACGTTGCTGATCGCTCGCGGCATCAACATCACGCACAGCCTGCAGTATTCCTTCATCATCGCCATTGCCAATCCATTCGGCCCGCTGGTTGGCACCTACTTCGCCGATTACCTGGAAAGAAAAACCCAGATCATCCTCGGCCTGATCGTGATGGGCGTTTCGATGCTCGGGTTCGCACACGCTACCTCACCCGTGGTACTGATTACGCTTGGCGTGGTGTTCACGCTTGCCGCCAACATCATGTCCTACGCATATCACAGTTATCAGGCCGAGTTGTATCCAACGCGGATCAGGGCCCGCGCCGTCGGCTTCGTCTATTCATGGAGCCGCTTTGCTGCTGCCTTCGCGGGGCTGGCGGTCGGTTATTTCCTCAACCTTGGTGGCGCACTCGCGGTCGCTACGTTCATCGCGATCGCGATGGTTGTGGGCATTACCGTCATCGGCGTATTTGGACCATCGACGAAGGGCATCGCGCTGGAGCAGATCAGTCATTGAACGCCACGTTCGTAGATTGCCAGGAAGGTCAACTGGCCACGCTGATCAGCATCGAGCCTCAGCTGGGTGTGTCGTTTGTCGTGACATTGCCTGCGGCGCTTTCGGACCCTAAAGGGCCCGAGTCACTTTTCTTTGCTGGCCCAAAGAAAAGTGACCCGGTCGCTTCGCGACCGGAAGCGCCGCAGGCAATGGTCCAACCCACGAAATACCCAGCTGAGGCGAGACGCTAATCAGGACTGGCCATGAGCAAATATGCACAACCTACGGACGCGACGACATCGCCAACTCGAACGAACGCTTACGCGCCGCGTGATCAAAGATATTCGCCGTCAACATCAACTCATCCGGTCGATGACGCTCGATGAACGCAGCTAACCCTTCTCGCACTGTCTCCGGTGAACCCACGATCGCACACGCTAACGCGCGTTCCACCATGTATTTCTCGGCCGGCGTCCAATAGCTTTCCATATCGTCAATCGGCGGTGGAATAAGCCCCGGGCGTCCGCGGCGCAGATTGACGAAGCTTTGCTGCTGCGTGGTGAACAGCCGCCGCGCTTCGCTATCCGTATCGCTGGCGACCACGTTTACGCAAAGCATGGCGTAAGGCTTATCGAGACGCGCAGATGGCTTGAAATCGCGCCGATAAAGCATCAAGGCTTCGTCCATCGCATCTGGCGCGAAGTGCGAGGCAAAGGCGAACGGCAAGCCCTGCGCCGCGGCGAGCTGAGCACTGAACAGGCTTGAACCCAACAACCACACAGGCACATCGATGCCCGCACCGGGAACAGCGCGCACGGTTTGATCAGGCGAGGCGGGCTCGAAGAATGCGAGCAGTTCATGCACATCGTTCGGGAAGGTTTCGGCGCCTTCGTAATAACGTCGCAATGCGCGCGCAGTCGCCTGATCCGTACCAGGCGCACGTCCAAGTCCCAGATCAATGCGTCCCGGATACAACGAAGCCAGCGTGCCGAACTGCTCAGCCACCTGTAGCGGTGCGTGATTGGGCAGCATGATCCCGCCTGCACCTACGCGGATACGCGACGTGCTGCCGGCAACATGACCGATCAACACGGCCGTCGCGGCGCTGGCAATGCCGGGCATGTTGTGGTGTTCGGCCAACCAATAGCGGTGATAGCCAAGCTGCTCCGTCCACTGCGCTAAATTCGTCATGTTCGCGAAAGCTTCAGCTGGCGTGCTGCCTTCGGTGACGGGGGCGAGATCAAGTACGGAGAACGGAATCATGCGAGAGCCTCAGCAACGAAGCCTGCAATTTGGGGACGGTTCACCGTAATGCCAGGGCTTGCTGCCACAACCGCCTGGTTGCCTGCAACGGAAGCGATAAGACGTTTTTCAAGCGCCATCCGTGTGATGCCTGTCACAAAAAAGCAGACAAATGGCCTGATCTAACCAAATTTTGATGACCGTGAGCCATCGGTCGTTAGACTCGACCCCCGCCAGCGAAATCCAGGTGCGTCATTCCCAGGATTGGTACCGTGCGGTTTCACTCGAGGAACCGGCCGGCGTACGGCGAGATGATCTCGGCATGTCGATCATCTACGCAGTACTCAAGATCTTCGCTGGTTTGTAAACGGCTGCTCACATCATCTTTCGCGCCTCGGCGCTCAGGGGAAGACGATAGGCCGCTCTACGGACGACCTTCATTGGTGCTCGGAAAAGCACGACCAAGCCCGGTTCCGCATCTTTTATTTGCGGCGCCGCCGTTATGTCGTGGCAAAACCCCTGCGTTATAGCCACTACTCAAACCAGGCGAAGGAGCGCCGATGCATGTGAATTTGAATCAATGACAAAACTTGCAACCGTTACGAAAAAACTACTTGCTCCACTTGCCATATCCATCTCACTCTTCACCGCTTCCGCACCGTTTGCTCCGACTGCAAACGCGCAGGCGGCCGTAACACTCAAAGCGCCGATCTATGGCGTAACACTGGATGATCTGTCCAACATCAACGCCATCATCACGTCGTTGAGCAAGCTGCCCTACCGTCCCACCGTTCGCGTGGTATTCGATCCGGGCACTACCGCTGCCGAGTACTACCCTTCCCTGGTCAAGCTGCACATGGTCGCCAACGTGATGGGCGAGATCATGGATTCGTATTACTTCCCGACCGACATCAACACCTACACTGCGCGCACCAAGGAACTGGTCAACGGTTTGAACGGCACGGTGGACGTGTGGGAAATCGCCAACGAGATCAATGGCGAGTGGCTGCGCCAGAATCCGGACGGCACTAACAGCGTCGTCAATGCAGAAGAAACCCAGATCGGCCAGATGGTCGCCGCGGCCAGCTCGATTGTGAAAGCCGCAGGTGGCAAGACCGCAGTCACGCTGTATTACAACGACGACAGCAAGGGCAACAATTGCTGGGAAAAACCGCAGGATTACTGGAAGACCTGGCCCACCACCTTCCTGCCTGCAAGCGTGCGTCAAAGCGCCGACTATGCGCTCTTCAGCTACTACCCGTACCAGGACTGCCCAGGACTGTCGCCTTCGTGGAGCTCGGATTTCAGCGCACTTGAGAGCATCTTCCCGAATGCGAAGGTCGGCTTCGGCGAAATCGGCACATCCAGCACTGGCGCTCCTTCATCGGTGCAAACGGGCCTGATCAAGTCCTACTACCCGATGGTGAACAGCTTCAAGGATCCGAAGTTCATCGGCGGCTTCTTCTGGTGGTATTACGCCGAAGAGATGGTGCCGTACACCAAGACGTACTGGAGCACGCTCGATCAGACGATTGCGCCGCTCAAGGTTCCACAGTAATGGCATGACGCCCTCCCCTGCTTGCAGGGGAGGGTTACGTAGGTTGGGATGCAAGCCACAACAAGGCTATGCACATACATCGCAATGTTGGGGTTTGCACCCCAACCTACAATACTGCGCCGCTCCCTTGCCTAGGTGGAGGGTGCAGCTTTTTTCGCGCTTCCTAGCGCTTCATTACCCCCTCCATTTCCGGTAGATAGCGCAGCTCGAAAAACACGCTGTCGCCATCGCACGGCGCTCGCTGCGTCAATGTCGCACTCGCTTCGGCCGCGTTTAGCGACGACGCGCTGAACGCCTGGTCACCGCCGATCTGGTGAAATATCTCGAAAACCACGCCACTCGCATGCGAAGCCGCGCATTGGCTTGCTGCGTCGAGATACAGCTTGCGTTCTCCTGCACCAAGACGAGCAGTGCCTGCGCCATCCTGCACCCACACACGCACGCCGCTGCGTTGAATATCTTCAAGCAACTCGGCATAGCGCAACGGCGTCATGTTCCCCGCGAAAAACGAACTCACGTACACCGGCCGCTGCGCAATGCGATCCAGCTGCTGGCGCTCCAATGCGAGATACGCCTGCAATGGCTTGCGTGCATCGGGATCGCGCCAGCGCTTGTCGTCGATCTCGATCGGCAGATACCAGCCGGCGATGGCCTCCGCACCCAGTTCATCGACCCATTGGCGAGCCACTGCGTCGTTACGGCGCAACAGCGTGTGCAGATAATCGCCGAGCGCCGCGGTGGGCACCTGCTGACGCTGGAAAAACGCGGGATCGCTATTCAGTCCGAGCACAACGCGCAGCCCGGAAGCACGCGCTTCACGCACACGCTGCAGCAGCCACGCGTGCGCCTGTGGATCACCGAAGGCATCGCCGTATTCCGTCCACTGCACCACAAGCGTATCGAAGCCTTGTCCACGCAATTGCGCGAACAGCGTAGGCCACTGTGCTTGCGCGACATCACGATCGCGCAGCTGCGGCTGGTAGATGATCGCTGTGGTAGCGCCGGCCAACAGCGGCATCAGCAGCCACAGCAGAGCAGCCAGCCTTAGTAATGCGCGCCTCACCATTGCGTCCTCAGAATCAGGAATACCGCGTTTCGCTCGCGCAAGTAGCTGGTGAACGCGTGCTGGTCTTCTATCGCCACGCTGAAGCGATGCGGGTAAGCGTCATAACGCGTTTCGCCGAACCACAGATTCCATTGCACGCCGAGTCCGACGCGTGCGTCGCGGGTATAGCTCAAGCCCTGTGAACGATCGATACCGGTGTACTGCAGATGGACATAAGGCTCGATGGTTTGTCCCTGCACCAATTTGTCTTGCAGGCCAAACCGGTAGTCAAGCGTGAGTACGCTTTGCTTGGACCGAAGGTAATGCGCGAGATCGACATAGAAGTTCTGCGTGAACCATCCCCATCCGCTTGCGTGCCAGTCGTCGGTAAGTTTTGGACCGAACGACCACGAACCGCTTGCACGCAGCATGGTGTCGTTGTGCGTATCACGATTGTTGCTGGCCGGTGTTTGTTGTTCAACGGATAGCACGATGTTCTGCGAGATCAGTGGTTTCCAATGCAGGCCCACGCCCAGCATCACCGCATGCACCGGCCACACCGCGCTACTGCCATCACTACCGGCGAAAAGACGCGCATAGGCAGCCAGCGTATTGGTGTCCGCGCCAGAAAGCAGGCGGTACTGCGCTTCCAGTTGCGCATAGCTGCGGTAGGAAACACCGGGAGCCGCCGTGTTGGCGGCTGAAGATACGGTATCGCCCAGCGACATATCGGCGTTGAAGCTCCACTTGCGGCCAAGATCTTCGTGCAAGCGGCGCAAGGCAAAGCGCTGATCGTCCTGATCGCTCGCGTTGCCATCCGTGCCATCTGTGCTCGGCTCACTGGCTGCATCGAACTGATCGATCGCCTGTGTGGCATACCAACGCGCCTGCGCGGTATCGCCCAGTTTCTGGTGCACGTACAGCAATTGGCGGGTGAGCCCGGCATTCTCCGGATCAGCCTGATGCGCTCGCTCGAACTGCACCACGGCCTTGTCCGGTGCCCCGGCTTGCAGATAGGCATAACCCAGCGAAGCAGCCAACTTGCTGTCGTCAGGCGCAAGTGCGCTGGCATGCTGCAGTGAAATCAGCGCCTGTTGCGAATCACCCGCCTGGCTTTGCAGTGCCGCCAGGCGCGCGTAGTAACGCGCATCCGGCTGCAACGCCACGGCATTTTCCAGATCGTTGCGCGCCAACGCCGGATCGTGCGGTTCGTCGGCCTGCGCGCGCAACCACCAGTAATTGCCGTCTTTCTTACCGCCTTGTGCTGCATAGGTATCCAGCCACGAACGCGCTACCGCCGTTTCGTGAATGGTGAGCGCGGTGGTTGCCGCGGCGATCAGGTCTGCCGGCTGCATGTGCGCTGCCGGTACCGAGCGCCAAGCCTGCAAGGCTGTTTCGTAGTCCTGCGTGCTATAGGCCTGGTAAGCCAACGCGCGGGTGGTTTCGCTGTCGAAGCTGCGCTTGCCGGCTTCGGCATACGCGTATTCGGCCAAGCCGGGCCGCTCTTTGCCGTAGCAGTCGCCGAGCTGACGCCACGATTCGGCAGGATAGTCCGGCGACAGATCCGCCATCACCTGACGAATACCTTCACAGTCGCGCAGCGCGCCAAGGATATGCAACTGCTGGATGCGCAGTGGCATGCTTTCCAACGGACGCCGCAAGCGCGCGTGGTCGTCCGGCGAAAACAGCGCCGGCTGCTGGCCGGCCAATACAGCCACACGGGAAAACAAGGCTGCTGAATGCGGATTACCGGCAAACGGATACGCATCGAGCAGCAATTGCTTCGCCTCAAACGTTGCACCGGCTTCCAGCAAGCGATAGCTGAGCGGATCAAGCAAACGGTACCCCTCCGGCTGCGCGATCAGGGCTTCGGCCTGCGATCTTGCTTCGGCATACCCGCCCTGCTCCATGTCCAGATCGAAACGCTCTTCGCGAAAACGCTCCGCCGGCAACCGCGCAAGCATGTTGCGTGCAACTGCATGATCGCCACGCGCCATCGCCAACGATAGCGACAACTGTGCCTGCCATGTGGCATTGGCGGGATAACGCGCCGTGTAATGATCCAGCAACGCCGGCTGTTCGCGTGCAGCCATCGCCAACAGATTCACCCATTGGCGTTCGTCCTTTTCACTTGTGAAGACGGGCTGACGCGAAGCCATGTATGACGCGAGCAATTTACGATCACCGTGACTGCTGATCGCCAGCGCCATGGCTAGATCCTGCTCCGGTGCATCCAGGCCACCACGCGATTGCAGCTGGCGCGCAGCGTCGAACTTGCCGAGATTGAGCATCAGCGTGAACCATTGATGGCGCTCGTCGACACTAGTCTGGCCTTGTGCATCCAGCTCCGCTAGTTGCGTCTCGGCACGCTGATCGTCGCCTAGATAAATCGCGCGTTGCACCAGGGCGTGACGCAAAGTAAGCCCTTCCGGGCTGCGTGCGAAATCGGGTGCACTCAGTTCCGTCTCGGCTTTGGCGACATCGCCCGCTTGCAGATCAGCAAAGCCGCGTTTGGCACGGCACACCGGCCGGTTGTCGCGGCTGCAGTCGACAGCCGGTGCCGCTGGCGCAGACAAGGCAGCGTGCAGTCGCGCATCCTTCGGCGTGTAGTGAAGCTGTTCGTTCAACACCGCTTGCGCACGCTCCGGATGACCAAAATGCCGATACGCCTCAGCCAGATCCAGGGCGGTGTCCACACTTTGCGGTGCCAGTTGGCGCGCCTTCGTGAATTCAGCAATGGCAGCATGCTCGTCGCCCGCGCGCAGCGCTGCATAGCCGGCCTGCCGATGCGGATACAGCATGAAATTCTGGTAGCGGCTGCTATCGCCATTCGAATTCTGGCTCTCTGCACACCATGGCCACACGGACGCCATCACCAGCAACGCCAGCGCACAACGGGCCGGCAGCTGCCGTTTCATGAGGCACGCCCCACCGGCCCGAACGTGGCCCACTCCTGCTCGAACAGGCTCGCAACGCTCGGCTGCAGGGATGCTTGCAGCTTCAACAGGCGATTCAAGGTTTCCGGACTGATCACCCCCTGATCGATCAAGAACTCGCCCAGGCGCTGTTCGCTGCGCGCGTAACTGAGCAGCAGCGCCTTGAAGGCGACTTCATCCAGCAATCCTTGCGCAACCAGGATCTCGCCCAGCATGACCTGGCGCGACATATAGTCGTTCCACAGCAGCGATACACGATCCCGACGGATCAAGCCCTTGTCTGCAGCGGCGACGAGCAGACGATGAGGATCGCGCTCACCGTCGCGCACTTGCGCGTACCACAGACGTAAGCCGACCGTGACCTGGCCCTTGTGCGCGATCACGTAGCGAACCCGGCGTTCAAGCTGGCGCGCGATGGCGGCCAGTGAGACGGGATCGATGTATGACTCGCTCGCCAGCACCAGCATGCCGGCGTCCACGCGCAGAGGCACAACTGCGTAGTGCAGCGCGATCTGCCGCGGGACGGTATTCAACAGCTCACGCGACAACCTGGATGGATCAACAGACTCGCACGCCACACCGATCTGCGCGGCGGTCTGGAGGGCCAGTTCTTCGGCCGTGATCCGGCCCTCGTGGATCATCGAGCTGCCGAGCTGCAGACCATCGATGCGATGCAATTGCGCATCGTGCAACTCTGCTTCCGAGATGGCGCCATTCGCCACCAGCATCTCGTCCAGTGAATGCTTGGCGCGGTTCTCACCGCCAATGCTTGGAAAATCGTGCGTGGTCTTGTCCCAGGCCACGCGCCGCGGATCGCCGGTGCGGATGATCTGGCTGATGGCACGCCAGTTGGCCATGAAATTGATCAGGTTGCCCCACAACAGCCGAGGGATCGACAACAACCCCTGCTTCGCACCGTAATAGCTGGACACGAAAATGATCCGCTGCAGCATGCGATTGCCCATCAGGGAGATATTCGCTATCAACACCGCATCGAACCACGGTCTACCCTCGAAGATCGACATGAAGCGCGGCGCATCTGGCCACACGACCTGCAACAGACCGATCAGTACCAGCTGCGCCATGATCAGCATGGCGGCGAAACTAACGAAGTTGTTGATGGCGCCTTTGCGATCACGCCACAGGAAATAGTTCAGCACCAGGTTGCGTTTCCATCCGTGCGTGCGATAGCCCTGATAGACGATGCCGATGATCCAGCGCGACTTTTGGCGCACAGCCGTGGCCAGGCGATCAGGGAAGTATTCACGCACGCAGACCACATTCGCTTCGCGCCGGCTTTGGCCCAACTGTCCACGCTTGGGATGGCGCTGATAGCGCAACACCGGGAAGCGCACGAAGATCTCCGCCATGCCGCGTTCTTTTAAACGCAAACCGATGTCGTAGTCCTCGGTGAGGCTTTGCGCATCGAAGGCAATACCATTGCCGTCCTCGATCAACGCAAGAATGGCGCGCCGGCTGAAACAGGTGCCGACGCCGGCACTGGGTACCTGACCGGCCAGCGCTTCGCGCACTGGTATGTCCTTCCCGTGCAGCTCGGCGAATTCGTCCAGATAATGCAGGCTGGTGAAGTTGTTCCACTGCCGCTCGAACGGATAGACCGGAATCTGGATCAGATCCTTGCGGTGCACCAGGTAGTTGAACAGCCGCAGTTCGTGTTCGCACACGACGTCTTCCGAGTCGTGCAGGATGAACCCTTCGAACGTCACATGCGCGCGGCGCTCGAACTGCATGATCGCATCCAGCACATTGTTGAGGCAGTCGGCCTTGCTGGTCGGCCCCGGACGTGCGCACACCACTTTGTGCACGTTGGGAAAGCGTGCACAAACTTCGTCGACGTCAGCCTGCGTATCCGGATCGTTCGGATAGGTGCCGACGAAAATGTGGTAGTTCTCGTAATCCAGGGTGGTTGCCGCCAGCTCGGCCATGTGCCCGATCACGCCGGTTTCCTTCCAGGCCGGCACCATGATCGCCAACGGTCTTTCCGCCGGACGGTACAGCTCGTGGTAATGCGTGTGTTCGCACGTGTAGTAGACGAACAGCGAACGCCACAAGCGCCGGATCCAGTAAACGCTGTCGATGAAAAAATCGTCCAGGCTGCTGATCAATATCATCACCGCGATCACGGTGACGATCACACTCAAGCCATAGAGATAACTCGTAAATGCATCCAGCCACCGCATGGGAGGCCTCCTTTGCTCAGATTGCTTCGCGCTTGCGTTCGTTACCTGCCAATGCATCCCTGAGCCGATCGACCACGCGCACGCTCGCCGTGCCATCGCCGAACGGATTGCCGGCGTGCGCCATCGCACTGTATGCGTATGAATCTGACCACAGCGCTTCGACCTGATTGACGATGGTGGTACGCCGCGTGCCAGCCAGCCTTGCGCAACCGGCTTCGATCGCTTCGGGTCGCTCAGTTTCCGTGCGCAGCACCAACAGCGGCACGCCGAAGGTCGGCGCTTCCTCCTGCAAGCCACCTGAGTCAGTCAGCACCAGCCATGCGTCGATCAATGCCTGCTGCATCTGCAAGTAATCCAGCGGCGGGCACAGGCATACATTCGTCAAGCCACCCAGAATGGCGTGCACAGGCTTGCTCACCGTCGGATTGAGGTGCACCGGAAACAGTACCTGCAACTCGGGGTGGTGGTTGGCGACATCAGCGATCGCATAGCAGATCTCGCGCAAATCGCTGCCCCAGTTTTCGCGCCGATGCGCCGTGACCAGCAGATATCCGCGCCCTCGTATATCGCGCTTGATGCCATAGCGCTGCACGGCCCACTGCTGCGCGTCGATCACGGTATTGCCGGTGACGCTGATGCGATCGCGTGGAATGGCTTCTTCACGCAATGCCTGCGCGGCACGCTCGGTCGGTGCAAAGTGGAAACTGGCAATGCGGCTGATCATCTGCCGCAAGCCTTCTTCCGGAAACGGCCGCTCCAGATCGTAGGTGCGCAGGCCTGCTTCGATGTGCGCGACGGGAATGTGGTGATGGAAACCGGACAACGCACCCAGGAAGGTGCTTTCGGTATCACCCTGCACCATCACCAGCGACCACGCCGTATCGGCCATCACTCGATCGAGCAATCCGCGGCAGCTGGTGCTGAATTCGCACAGACCATCGCCACTGCGTTCCAGCGAGATATCCGGATGAATGTCGAAACATCCGAGCATCTGGCGCGCCATCTCGCCGTGCTGTCCGGTATGCAGCCAGTGCGGTCGCGCCCATCCACTGTTGCGCAAGCAGTGATATAGCGGCGCCAACTTGATGATCTCCGGGCGCGTGCCGGAGATGATGAGTATGTCTTGCATAGTCCACCCCCCTTGCAGAGTGCAGATACCACCCTGCTTTGCAGACATCCCTGCCTCGCCCCCTAAACGCTCCTGACTCGAGCAGCGGACAGCGGATCTGCCGAATGGATGGCATCGGTCGACTCGCTGGGACAAGCAGCGCAAGAAGCTACTTTGTGCGTATATTGCCAACTACAAGTTAAGCATACACATTAAATTCATCATATTTTCGTTAAATGCTACTTGACTCGATCCAATGAATTTGCTAGTCGACAAATGAAACGCATCGACGTAAGCTCACCTCCGGCGAGGCGTTCCATCTTCACGGGACAGGGGCCTGCGCATTCGGAATGTGATCGCACCACGGCAACGCGCGCGAGCGGCCGTTGCTACGCATCGATTCCATGACAGCGTTGTAGGGGGCTTCCATGATCAGACCATCACTCCGTGGCCTATCCACGTTGAAATCGTTCTTCATCGGTGTAGCACTTGTACTTGCCATGCCAGCGGGTGCGATGGCGCAGTCCCTCTTTAGAAACGCCCACGTACTTCCCGCGCCACCGGCACCGCCGCATGCGGCGCTGCCAAAACATTTGACGATCAAACTGACAACGTCGAGTACTTCGTCGACATTCAACGTCGCCGCGACAGCAGCACTGACCACAGCACCGAATGCCTATGCTGGTGCACCTGGTGCAAACCCGAACCAGAACACGCTGGTGCTGTACGACAGCACCGGTCAATGGGGATGGCTGGGCGAAGCCTATGCTGTGATGGCCGGCAATCTGGTCACGCATGGCAGCAAGTACACCATGCACGAAGCGGTGAACTACGTTGCCGGGGAACTCAACGGCTACACAGGCCTGGTCTATATCGGCTCAACTTACGGTGAACCCTTGCCCACCGCCTTGCTGGACGATGTGCTGGCCACCACCAAGCCGGTGTTATGGATGAACGACAACATCTGGCAGTTGTCCGCGCGCGCGACGAATTTCGCGGGACAGTATGGCTTCACGCCGCAGTTCTTCGATTTCTCCAACACGTTGACGGTGACCTACAAAGGCGTGCCACTGATGCGCAATTCGCTGGCGGTTCCTTCCGGCTTGTTGCAGACGACGATCAACGACGCCACCAAGGCACAAGTGCTCGCCGTCGCCACCAATGACACCGGCGGCACAGTCAACTGGGCTACGAAGGGCGCCAACCTCACCTACATCGGCGAGATTCCCTTCAGCTACACCGGGCCGAACGATCGCTACCTTGCCGCCATCGACTTGATCGGCAAGGTCTCCAATCCGAACATGCCATCACGCAAACGCGCACTGGTGCGTATCGAGGACGTTGCGGCGAACGACAGCCCTGCCCAGTTGCGTGCAATTGCCAATTATCTGTACAGCAAGAACGTGCCGTTCAGCGTCGCGTTGATTCCGTATTACATAGATCCGAACGGTTTCTACAACAACGGCGTGCCGGTTTCGATTCATCTGTACCAGGACACCGGTCTGGTGAGTGCGTTGAAATACATGCAATCCCATGGCGGCACGATGATGATGCATGGCTACACGCATCAGTATTCGAATATCGACAACCCTTACACCGCCGTCAGCGGCGATGATTTCGAGTTCTATACGGCGCACATCAACTCGGCCAATTCCGTGATATTCGATGCCCCCGTGCCGGTCGATTCCATGTCGTGGGCGCAAGGACGCATCACCAGCGGCTTCCAGGAATTCGCGAAGGCCGGCCTGCTTCCTCCCACGATCTTCGTGCCGCCGCACTATGCCGCCTCGGCCATCGATTACGTGGTTTTCCATACGCAGTTCAAAGCCATGTCACAGCGCGACCTGTATGCCATCGGTTGGTGCCCGAATGGCGCATGCGGCACAGGAACGCCTGATTACACGCGAATCTACGGTCAGTTTTACCCGTATATGGTGCGCAACATCTTCGGCTCTGTGGTACTACCCGAACAGCTGGGCGATGTCGAACTGACGGAATACAACAACAATCCGCCGCGTTTTCCGGCCGACATCCTGTACAGCGCCAACTGCAACACGGTGATCCAGGACACCGTGCAAAGCTTCTTCATTGACCCGACCCTGGACATCAGCTACTTGAAGCAGATCGTGGAAGGGCTGCAGGCAATGGGCTACACCTTCGTCTCTGTGAGCGTGATTATGCAGGGTTAACGGTTCATCGCCGAGGCTGTCCCCTGCATGCCCCGGCATGAAGAGCCCCCTTCCCGAGGGAAGGGGGCTCACTTTTAGAACATCATTCGTTTTTAGAACAGCTTCGCT
Source organism: Dyella acidisoli (assembly GCF_030160295.1). Taxonomy (GTDB): domain Bacteria; phylum Pseudomonadota; class Gammaproteobacteria; order Xanthomonadales; family Rhodanobacteraceae; genus Dyella_B; species Dyella_B acidisoli. Next base: position 1,674 of record NZ_BSOB01000024.1, on the reverse strand, counting down.
CAGAACATCTGCTGCTGCGGATATTCCGCCATGAAGTCGTTATCCCAAAGAAAATTGGTGAACGACACGGTGACCGAGATATCCAAGCCTTCCACGAAGTGCCAGCAGCCCACCGGCAGGAACAGCACCTCGCCCGGATTCAAGGTGCAGGAAAGTACCTGCACATCCGCCATGTGCGGATAGCGCTGCAGGTCGATCTGCCTTCCATCCACGTGCGTAAAGCAATGCTCGTGGTTGTAGACATGCCCGATCTCGCAAGGCGGCATCATCAGGATGCGCTTGCGGCCCAGCACCTGTGCCATGAAGTTGTTGGTGAGGTCGTGATGGAACGGCGTGATGGTGCCGGCTGGGCCGAACCATAGAAAACCTTGCGTGGCGCCCTCGCCGTTCAAGTATTCGGGAATCTGCACGATGTCCTGCCACAATTCGGCCAGCGCCGTGCGATTTTTTCCCTCGTTGTAAGCCGTCATGTAGAAATCGTTGCTGCGGCCGGCGTTGCGCACCATCTCCACGTAATCGCCGAACAGCATCGTTTTGCGATGCGCGGTTTTGCGCAATTCGTATTGCGCATCGGTATCGCGTCCGAACTGGATCTCCACTTCACGATCGCCGCAGCATTCCTTGAAGTAATCCAGGCTCCATGTGGTCATCGCGGGCCAGTCTTCCATCATGCCGGTGATGATCACCGGGCGGCCAGCGGTGTAATACGCGTCGAGAAATTCCTCGCGCGAGAGCTTGTGCCGACGCGGCACATCGATACTGCGCAGGCGGTTCATATGACGCTGCGTTTCCAGTACCCAATCGTGTTTCGCCAAGCGATTGCGCAAGCGTTGTGCGCCGGCCAGATACGGGCTGGACATTGCCTGCTGCACTTCTTGCACGGCCTCCTCGTGCGGAATGCCGGCGTGCAGCATCTGCTCGTAGATGCTCTGCGGCGGACCGTTCAGCAGCAGATTCTCCGCAATCCACCGGCGCCACTCGTTGTCGACATGGACCACCGGCCTCAACTCGACGTTCGCCATGACATCCCCTCGCGTGTTGTCTAGCCGTGTTAGGGGCGAGCTTAGCGCAGCCCTGCTCGCCGCGACGTGGATTGTGTTGGGGAAATGACAACGATGTCCAGGGGTGTTTTTCTCCCCTCTCCCGGGGGACTCGATTGGTGTCTCGCCTCAACTGGGCATGTCGTGTGTTGGGGGATTGCCTGCGGCGCTTTCGGACCCTAAAGGGCCCGAGTCACTTTTCTTTGCTGGCCCAAAGAAAAGTAACCCAATGAAATGGCCTAACAAGCTCACAGCAGGGGAAAGGTAAAAGCCTGAAGGATGTCGCCTTGCTTTGATCGTTGGTGGGCCAAGCTTCCACTACCCCGCTATACCGCGAGGCGTCGAAGCGCTGAGGACTTAAAGCAGATCGGGCAGATCTCAGCAAACCTCAACCTTTCGGAGGGCGCGCCTTAAGCCCTCAATGCTTCGACGCTTCGCGGTATAGCGGGGTGGTGGAAGCTTGGCCCGCCAACAATCACAGCAGGGCGTCATCGTTCAAGCTTGTAACTTGGATGCGCCATGAGCTCTTCAGGCCATTTCTTTGGGTTACTTTTCTTTGGGCCAGCCAGTACTGTCCGGTAAAAACACCCGTCACCATCGTTAACCGACTGATATTTCGTTAATAATCATCCGT
>NZ_BSOB01000023.1 GCF_030160295.1 Dyella acidisoli | reverse complement strand
TGCCACCTTGGTGAGGCCTCATACATAGATGCAGCCGGCATTCGGGGATGAAAAAAGCGGTTGACGAAGGGGGCGAGTCCATACATAGGCTGGGATGAAATCCCGGCATCAGGAACCTAAGGAAAGCTGGAACTTCATTCCAGCCTACGGACTGCGATTAGAGCGCCGCTTGGGGCGCGAAATCACCCTCACCTTCCCACTATTTCCGCCACCGCAGAAAAAACGATCGCCACCATCGGATTCAAGCCCCGACACACCCATGCCGGGTGGCATGTCGAGCTGCTCCAGCACTTCTCCGGTTTCCGGATCGACCCGGCGCACTTCGCTCTCATCCCCTTCCCAGGTGGCATGCCACAGCTCACCGTCGCTCCACGTGACGCCGGTGACGAAGCGGTTGAACTGGATGGTGTTGAGAATGGCGCCTGTGTCCGGATCAATGCGATGGATCTTCCGCTCCCGATACTCTCCGACCCATAGCGAGCCCTCGGCCCACGCGAGACCGGAGTCGCCTCCGCTACCGGGCGCTGGGATGCTAGCGAGCACACGGCCGGTCTCGGGATCGATTTTCTGGATGCGATCCTCGGCGATCTGAAACAGGTGCTGGCCATCGAAAGCCGTCCCTGCGTGCGCCGCCACATCGACTGATCCCAGCAGCTTTCCGCTCTCTGGATCGAGGGCGTTGAGCTTGTCGCCGGATGCAAACCAGACGCGCTGGCCGTCATATGTCACGCCGGCCACTTTATCGATTCCAGGAAAAGGGCCGTACTCACCGAGAATTTGAGCTGCGGATCGTTTCATGAGTTCGTCCTCATTAGTTGATGATAACCATCCTAGTCACTGGGTAAGGGACCTGGGAGTAACAAAATCGACGGGAAGTCTGGCACCGGCGGGGTCATCCAGCGGCGTGCCGGCCCACGGCCGAACGACTGCACCTTGCCAGCCGCAGCAAGCGATTCGAGCGCGCGTTGCACGGTGCGGGGGCTGGCGCTCAATGCCATGGACAAAGCCGAGCTCGACCACGACTCGCCATCCGCGAGCAAGGCGAGCACAGCAGCGTGCCGCTCCTCGACCGGTGGCGCCAGCACGACGACGTCACTCGCACGGTGCGGCGCCAGCGCAAAACCTCGGTCTGTCGCGCTCACGTCGGCCATCGGCTGCAACATGGCGCGCAGTCGCCCGATTTCGACCCGCAAGCGTGCGCGATGCGATTCATCGGCATGCTTGGTACGAAAGGCGTCTGCAATGAGCAAGCTCCTCGACACATCGGCAGGCCATGCTTCTGCCAAGCGGCGCACCAACGAGAACAAAATGGGGCGCGTTGCCAGGGAAACGACGGCATTTTCGCGATGCACTACATGACGGCAGGCATCCACGACGAACGTGGGTGATGCGAGAAGCGTTTCGACCTCTTCCAACAAGAGAAGACGTTCTTCGCCTCGTGTAATCAACCGAGCAGCAGGTGTATCCAACGCACGTGATGCGCTTTCGACCTCCGCCATCAGTGCCGGGATATTCGCCACACGCGCAGCGTACGCAGCCCGTGCAAGCGCAGCGCGCGCACGCCTCGTCTGCAGGCGCCGAATCGCCATACCTGCAACGACCAGCTCGTGCGCCGCCCTGGACGCTGGCGGAAAGGGCGTCGGGTCGAGTTCGATGAGCATACGTTCGGCATCACCGATGCGGCCGAGCAGGAGCAAGCGCCGAACTTCAATATTCCGCGCGTGCGCGGCGTTGACGCGGTCACCATGCGACTGAAGCGTCGCGCGCGCGGCTTCGAGCGCTTTTACCGGCCAGCCAAGGTCGCGCGAAACAAGTGCGATTTCGGCTTCGGCAACGATGCACCTCGCGCGAGCCACCGCCTCTTTCGGACCGAACCCACGCGCGGCGCTTCGCAGCAGCGCTTTCGCTCGAACGAAATCGCCGAGCTGTGCCATCGCGATGCCCCGAAGCGCAAGGCCGGGTGCATCTTCACGCAAGGCGACCCGCTTCAAGGCGCCGAGCGGATCACCCGTGGCGAGTGCGCGTGCCGCAGCCGTGATCAGTGAGTCCATGGGAATCCCGCCACACTTGTCACTCCCACCCGTTCGGAGTCCAAGCGTTAACTATATCCCACGGCCGCGAAGCACCCGGCTATGGCGAATAGAAAACGTAAAACGGCATTCAACGAACGGAGTAAAGATCATGACCACACACACGGTTGGCACACGTGAAGAATGGCTGGCTGCTCGGATCGAGTTGCTCAAAGCAGAGAAAGAACTCACGCATCGCGGCGACGAGCTGGCTCGCCAGCGGCAGGAGCTGCCATGGGTACCCGTCAACAAGGGATATCGATTCGATACCGACGAGGGCGGTGCCTCGCTGACGGATCTGTTCCGCGAGCGCTCGCAGCTGCTTGTCTATCACTTTATGTTCGGGCCCGAGTTCGCGGCGGGCTGCCCTTCCTGCTCAGCGATCGCTGATGGTTTCAATGGCATTGCCACGCACCTGGCGAACCATGACGTGATGTTGTGGGCGGTGTCGCGCGCACCGCTGGGAAAGCTACAGGCATACAAGCGGCGCCTGGGATGGACGTTTCCTTGGGCGTCTTCGCTCGGTGGCGACTTCAACTTCGATTTCACCGTCTCCATCACCGAAGAACAACAGCGCGAAGGAACGTACGAATACAACTATCAACGGGGCGGCCATGTGATGGACGCGACGACACAGTTCCCGCAAGTCGTCCTCGATCATGCAAAGACAACCGGAACGGACGCATTGACCTATGTGCGCGAACGGCCGGGGGTGAGCGCGTTCGTGCTTGAAGACGGGGTTGTCTATCACACCTATTCCACTTATGCGCGTGGCCTGGACGGCCTGTGGGGCATGTTCCAGTGGCTGGACCGTGCGCCCAAGGGGCGCAACGAGACGAACGTCTGGTGGCGCCGTCACGACGAGTACGGCAAGCGGTAAAGCACTAAGGGATGCTCTGATCTATTCCACGTACCCGTCACCGCACTGTATGCGCGTCTGGCTACGCCCCAGTGGCGAAGGCAGACTGGCTGTCTGTCTAGACGCTGGGGCGCAGCCAGACGCGCATACAGTGCGGCCCCAACATCTTGAATTTAAATGACGGGGTGACGTCCAGAAGGCTCGCAGCCTGCGCCGCGCGGCTTGAACAGACGGCCAGTCTGCCCTGTGCCGCGCAACACACCCTGCGAGCCTTCTGGACGTCATGCCGGGTGCGTGGAATAGATCAGAGCATCCCTACTGGGTGTCGAAAACGCGGCACCCGCTTCGTCGATCTCATGAGCCACCCCATTGAGACGCCCCATGATTGCCTCGCAAACATCCGAACGCGCCTTCTTTGCCACCTCGGCGGCGCTCTTCGCAATCAGTGCGATACTGACGATAGTGGGGTGCGCGTCGATGTCGGCCATGAATGCCATGCCGATGCCAGGCGGCTGGACGATGTCGATGACGTGGATGCGAATGCCCGGTCAAACATGGGGTGGCGCCGCGGCGGCGTTCATTGCCATGTGGGACATAATGATGGCTGCGATGATGTTGCCATCCCTGATTCCTACATTGCGACGCTATCGTCAGGCCGTAAGCACGACCGATGGTCTACAGTTGGAACTGCTGACTGTGCTGGTGGGCATGGGATATTTCTTCGCGTGGACCTTGTTCGGATTGCTCGTATTTCCACTAGGTGTCACGTTGACGGCAGCGGAAATGCAATGGCCGGCGTTGGCGCGCGTTGTTCCGGTGATGGTTGGCGTGATCGTTTTGATGTCCGGCGCACTTCAGCTCACCCCTTGGAAAACCCACAATCTTGCGCGTTGCCGGGAAGCGTTACATCACGCTCATTTGCTGCCTGCGCAGACAAGCACCGCATGGCGGCAAGGCATGTGCCTGGGGCTCCATTGCTGCCTGAGCTGCGCCAATCTGACAGCGATTCAGTTGGTGATAGGCGTGATGGATCTGCGCGCGATGGCGTTCGTTACAGTAGCCATCACCGCCGAACGCCTTGCGCCAGCAAGCAGGCTTGTAGCGCAGGCCATCGGCGTTATAGCCATCGCGGCAGGTGTGTTTTTGACGGTTTGATGAAAAATCAAAACCATCATCACCCGAATGGCACCTGCTTAAGATGCGTAGGTTGAGGTGCAAACCCCAACATGGCCGTGCACGCACATCGCGACGTTGGGGTTTGCACCTCAACCCACGCACATCAGGGAAAACGGCCGCCCCATTTGGGCGGCCGTTCGGCTATTCACTCAGAGCGTGCTGGCGACTTCGCGCACGACCTTCGCCAAGCCCGGATCCTGCATCGCCATATGCATGGTGGCGCGCACAAGGCCGGCTTTGTTGCCACAGTCGAAGCGAGTACCTTCGAAGCGATAGGCAAGCACCTTGCCCTGCTCCACCAGCAAGGCTTCGATGGCATCGGTGAGCTGGATTTCACCACCTGCGCCAGGCTTGGTCTGCTCGAGCAACTGGAAGATGCGGCCCGGCAACACGTAGCGACCAACCACCGCCAGATTGGATGGCGCATCCGCCGGCTTGGGTTTCTCGACCATGAAGCGGATACGGGCGCTGCGCTCGTTGATCGGTTCAGCGTCGACGATGCCGTACTTGTCGGTCTGGTCGTGGGGCACTTCTTCTACTGCGATCACGCCAGCGTGCTCGGCTTCGCCCAGTTCGGCCATCTGGCGCAGCGCACCCTTGCCGCGATTCCAGATCAAGTCGTCCGGAAGGACCACGCCGAACGGCTCATCGCCGACCACAGGCTTCGCACACAGCACTGCGTGGCCAAGACCCAGCGCTTCCGGCTGCGTGACAAAGATCGCCCGCACACTACGGGGAAGCGTGCCTTGCACGAGCGCCAGCAACTCGTCCTTGCCTTTTTCCTGCAGCTTGGCCTCCAGCTCGTACGCCTTGTCGAAGTAGTCGGCGATGGCGTGCTTGTAGCGATTGGTGACGAAAATCAGTGTATCGGCCCCGGCATCGACGGCTTCATCGACCGCGTACTGGATGAGGGGTTTGTCCAGCACCGGCAGCATTTCCTTGGCGACCACCTTGGTGGCCGGAAGAAAACGCGTGCCGAGACCAGCCACCGGAAACACCACCTTGCGCAATGGTTTACTCACTCACTTCTCTCCAATTTCGTTTCGGCGCAGCGGAATAACATTGTTCGGTTGGGCGACGTCGTTCCAACTGAACGAGGGGAGCAGACTGGATACGCATTGGCGTAGTTCTTCTTCGTTGAAGCTGCGTATGGCCTCGGTGGCGCGGGCGATCTGCGCCTGCAGCAGATCCCACGATACTGGCCGATGCTGCGCTAGAAATATCTTGGCGTGTGTCGTCGCGCTGTAGTTTTCCAGTGGATGGAACAACTCTTCGAACAATTTTTCGCCGGAACGCAGGCCGGTGTAGACGATCGGGATTTCGGTGCCGGGTTTCTTGCCGGCAAGCCGGATCATCTGCTCAGCCAGATCACGGATCTTGACCGGCTCACCCATGTCCAACGCGAAGATTTCGCCTCCCTGCCCGATGGCCGCCGCCTGCAGGATCAGCTGCGTAGCCTCCGGAATGGTCATGAAGTAGCGCGAGATTTCCGGATGCGTGACCGTTATTGGACCACCCGCCTGGATTTGTTGGCGGAACAGCGGCACCACCGAACCGGCCGAATCCAATACGTTGCCAAACCGCACCGTGATGAAGTGCGTGTTCGAATGGGCGTTGAGATTCTGGCAATAGATTTCCGCGATGCGCTTGCACGCGCCCATCACGCTGGTCGGGTTGACGGCCTTGTCGGTGGAAATCAGCACGAAACATTCCACGCCGCTTTCGCTCGACAGATCCGCCACGTTGCGCGTGGCCATCACATTGTTGCGCACGGCTGTGCGCAACTGCCCTTGCAGCATGGGCACATGCTTGTAGGCGGCTGCATGGAAAACCACCTGCGGCTTCGCTTCGCCGAACAGGCGGCGCATGGCGACGGAATCACCGCAGTCGGCGAGCACGCTGTTGAGCAGCAGCTCTGGATAGGCCGCGCGCAGTTCCTGCGAAATTTGATATAAGTTGTATTCGCACGATTCGACGATGGTAAGCGCCTGCACGCCGAGCCGCGCGACCTGCCGACACAATTCCGAACCGATCGAACCGCCACCACCCGTGACCAGCACCCGGCGGTTGGTCAGCGTTTCGCGAATGCGTGTCCAATCCAACTCGACGGCGTCGCGTCCGAGCAGATCCTCGATCGAGACTTCCTTGATCTGATTGAACTGCGCGCGCCCTGCCACGACGTCTTCCAGCTTTGGCACCGTGCGATAAGGCAAACCCGTGCGATCACACAGTTCCACCACTTGACGCATTTGCCGCGCAGTGGCGCCAGGCAAAGCAATCAATAGCATCTGCACAGCCGCTTCCTTGGCGACGTCCGGCAGCTGTTCCAATGTGCCCAGCACAGGCTTGCCGTTGATACGCGCGCCGCGTAACGAGCGCCGATCGTCCACGAAGCCTACAACCACGTAACGTGTATCGCGATGCAGATCGCGCGAGAGTGCTTCGCCCGCGCTATCGGCACCGACGATCAGCACGCGTTGTGTCTTGGCATTGACGAACAGATCGATACGGCTGTCTTTCCAGAAGCGATACGCCAAGCGCGGCGTACCGAGGAACAGCGCGAGTACAAACGGGTACAACAGCAGTACCGAACGCGGCACGCCGTCCAGACGTCCATACAGGAACAACGAAACGCCGATCGCCACCGTACCTACGATGGCTGCACGCAGGATGTTCCATAGGTCCGGCAGGCTGGCAAAGCGCCAAACGCCTTTGTACAGGCCGGTCCATGCGTAGACCAGTCCTTGCACAAACAGCACGATTGGAAATTCGTACGACTCGAAGCCGACAATCAGTTTGGGGTCCAAGGCATAGCGCAATTCTTTGGCGACCCACCAAGCCAAGGCGGTAACCAGCAGGTCATGTATGACGACTGCTGCCCGTGGATGAACTGTGCCAACCCATTTACGTATGGACATGACGAACCTTGTATCGATCTCGCCGGATCAGTCGTCGCTTGGTTACCAACCAAACCGCGGCGGCGATCCCATAAGTGACGATGCAGGCCAATAGCCCGATCCCTGGTTTTACCCATGCCAATGCAGCCATAGGCGCTGCGACCAGCAGATTCCACCCCAAATACCACGCTACACTTACCGCATGCGTATGGCCCCTGCGCACGATCCATTGATACAGATGCTCGCGGTGCGCAGTGTACCAGCGCCGTCCTCCCGTCATACGGAGCAGCAGAGTAAGGCTGGCATCCGTCACGAAAGCTGAACTGAGAATCAGAGCCGGCCACACCAGCGGCCAATGCAGGCGCCAAAGCATCGCGGTCAATGCAAAAAGCAGCAGGCCGATGGCGCCGCTGCCCACATCCCCCATGAAAATGCGCGCCGGAGAACGGTTGTAGCACCAGAACCCCAGGCAAGCTGTCGCCACGCAAAAAGCTGCGCCTGCCAACGTGGGTTGGCCGATCTGCCAAGCGAGCACGGCAAGGCCGCAGGCTACGAACATGCCCTGCTGCGCGAGCAGGCCATCGACGCCATCCATGAAGTTATGCAAGTTGACGCTCCACGCTCCGCCGAGCACCCATAGCGGCAGCCATAGCCAACTCGGACCACCTGCCATCAGCGCCACCGAAAACAAGGCAACGGCCAGTATTTGCACCCCGAAGCGTGGAAGCACTGGCAAGGAACTGTGATCGTCCCACCAACCAATCAATGCGATCAGGGTGATGGCCACCCATAGCGTAATCACGACGTGAAGCGGCCATGGCGATGCGGTTTGCAGCAGGCATAGCGGCAATGTGATGAGTACCGCTATGACGATGCCGATGCCGCCGCCGCGCGGCGTGGGAATTTTATGCGAGCGCCGCTGCCCCGGCTGATCGAACAAGCCGCGGCGATGCGCATAGGCGATAGCCGCACGCACAACTCCCCATGCAATCAGGAAGGCAAACAATACAGCGAGCATGATCGGGGCGAGATTGGCCACGATCGTGTTACTCATTGGCAACACCATGGATCGGCCTGATCGTGCTCCACCCTTTGCAGCTTGGACACTGCCAGTGATGCGCCTTGGTACCGAAACCGCAGTGGCTGCAGCGATACATGGCCTGGCCTTCGAGCAGCTTGCGCGTAAGGTCACGCAGGATCAGGAAGTTCTCGCGCGCTTCGCCTTCGATCTTGTCCATGGTGGCATCGATCAACGCCATCAGGCCACGTACCGAAGGACGTTGCCGCAATTGCGAGGTGAGAAAATCGATGGCCGGCTTTTCGCCATCGCGCTGCTGATACAGATGCGTCAGCGCGAGTACCGGCGAAATACCGTGATAGCGCGCGAGGATGTCGCGCAGGAAACGTTCCGCACGCGCCATCTGGCCGGAGCGCGCATAGCTGTCTAGCAGCGGCGGCAGAATCTCCGGCACGAATGCAATATCGGCTTCCACTGCGCGCTCGTAGGTATCGACCGCTTCCGCATGCTGCCCTTCTTCCGCATGCAAACGTCCGGTAAGCATGAAGGCGCGCACGCAATCAGGCTGCGATGCAAACGCCTGCTGCAAATAATCGCGCGCTTCGGTACGTGCGCCATGCTGACGGGATTGCTCAGCCAGTTCACAATAGAACTGTGCGATGGTGGTGGCCTCTTCTTCACCGGTCATCGCTTCCAGCCGGCGCGCATGTTCGATGGCTTTGTGCCAGTCGCGCTCGTGCTGATAGATCGCGATGAGATGACGCAGGGCCGAAGGCGCATGCGCGTTCATCGCCACCAGATCGGAGAACAGCGCTTCGGCGCGGTCGAGCAGACCGGCACGCATATAGTCCTCGCCCAGTTCGAGCAAGGCCACGGTTTTCATGCTCTCGGACAAGCCGGGCCTGGAAACCAGATGTTGATGGAGACGGATGGCTCGATCCACTTCGCCGCGACGCCGAAAAAGGTTGCCTAACGCTAAGTGCGTTTCTACGGTGTCCCGGTTGTATTCGGCCAGCTTGAGGAAGACCTCGATCGCCTTGTCCTGCTCCTCGTTGAGCAGGTAGTTCAGGCCACGGAAGTAGTCGGACGAAAGCTCACTGACCTGTGCCCCAGACCGACGCACACCTGCCCGCCGCGCGGTCCACCAGCCACTGAGAAAGGCCGCCGGTATGAGCAGTGCCAGCAGCGAATAGAAGACGCTCATGCTGTTTTCGATACCTTGGCACTTTGCGCCTTGGCTGCGCGTCGTCGCTCGCGACGATGCCGTGTGGTGACACCCAGCCACGCCGTCAGGCCACCGAGAACCCAGCCTATCGCCAGCATGGCCAGCAAGGCGGCGCCCTTCGGGACCTGGACGTGTAAAAACGCGAGGTCATATCCCACGAGGTCCGCATTGAGCGCCCCCAGGATCACTCCCCCGGCGATGAACAGTAGCAATAGCAACGTGACGATCAATCGCATCACGCGACTTTACCCGATTGGCTGAACGGCTCACAGGGGAATGTGATTCACAATTCAGTGCGGGGATGGACGGGAATCGGGGTAAAAGCGGGTTGGTGTAACAACCCTAACATCGCAATCTATGCACGCATGGTGATGTTGGTGTTCACGCTTCAATCTGCGCGCCGAAACACGCTCTTACATCCCGATTGATGACCCAAAAAAAGAAAAGGCAGGACCAGCCCAAAGGCCGCCTGCCTGTCGGAATAAGTGATTGTTGCTGCGTCAGCCGGCTTGCTGCTCCAGCCGCATGTTGACGCGTTCGCGCAGTTCTTTGCCGGGCTTGAAGTGCGGAACGTGTTTGCCGGGCAGAGCCACCGCTTCACCCGTCTTGGGATTGCGGCCCATGCGAGGCGGACGGTAATGCAGTGCGAAGCTCCCAAAACCGCGGATCTCGATGCGTTCGCCACCAGCAAGAGCCTGGCTCATCTGTTCGATCACGTTCTTCACCGCCAACTCGACGTCGCTGAACGCAAGATGGGTCTGGCGCCTGGCCAGCGCCTCAATCAGCTCGGATTTGGTCATGGGTCCCCAATGTCCGTGACGTGGAACGAATCGGGGCGGCGCAACACCGCCCCGATACAGGCACTACATTACTCGGCTTTGTTGAGCTGCTCCTTGAGCAGCGCACCAAGCTTGGTCGTGCCACCCGACGCGGACGAGTATTCGGCCATGGCGTCTTGCAGCTCTTCTTCATCCTTGGCGCGGATCGACAGCGAGAGCTGGCGACCCTTGCGATCCATACCGGTGAACTTCGCTTCCACCTTGTCACCCACCTTCAGATGCTGAGTGGCATCGTCGATGCGTTCCTTGGCGATGTCGCTAGCGCGGAGGTAACCCTCGACGCCGTCGCCGAGATCAATCACCGCACCCTTGGCGTCCACTTCCTTCACCGTGCCGGTGACGATCGCGCCACGCGGATGGACGGCCATGAAGTGGCCAAACGGATCCTGCTCCATCTGCTTGATGCCGAGCGAGATGCGCTCACGCTCCGGATCCACGGCCAGCACCACGGCTTCGATCTCGTCGCCCTTCTTGAAGTTGCGTACGAGGTCTTCGCCGGACGCCTGCCAGGAGATATCCGACAGATGCACCAAGCCGTCGATACCGCCGTCCAGGCCGATGAAGATGCCGAAGTCGGTGATCGACTTGATCTGACCGGACACCTTGTCGTTCTTCTTGTGCGTGGCGGCGAAAGCTTCCCACGGGTTCGAGCGAGTCTGCTTGATGCCCAGCGAGATGCGGCGACGCTCTTCATCCACGTCCAGCACCATCACTTCGGTTTCGTCACCGACCTGCACGACCTTGGCCGGATTGACGTTCTTGTTGGTCCAATCCATTTCGGAGACGTGGACTAGGCCTTCCACACCCGGCTCGATCTCGACGAAGCAGCCGTAATCGGTGACGTTGGAGACCTTGCCGAACAGACGGCTGCCGACCGGGTAGCGACGCGAGATAGCGACCCACGGATCATCGCCAAGCTGCTTCAGACCCAGCGACACGCGGTTGCGCTCGCGGTCGTACTTCAGCACGCGCACGTCGAGCTCATCGCCCACATTGACCACTTCGGACGGATGACGCACGCGCTTCCACGCCATGTCGGTGATGTGCAGCAGGCCGTCGATGCCGCCCAGGTCCACGAACGCGCCGTAGTCGGTGAGGTTCTTGACGGTGCCCTTGACCACAGCGCCTTCGGTCAGGCGTTCCAGCAGCTTCTCGCGCTCCTCGGAGAACTCGGTCTCGACGACGGCGCGGCGGCTGACCACCACGTTGTTGCGCTTGCGGTCCAGCTTGATGATCTTGAATTCGAGATCCTTGCCTTCCAGGTACACCGGATCGCGTACAGGACGCACGTCGACTAGCGAACCAGGCAGGAACGCGCGGACATCCTTGATATCGACGGTGAAACCGCCCTTGACCTTGCCGGAGATCTTGCCGGTGATGGTCTCTTCCTTGTCGAAGGCCTGCTCGAGGTCGTCCCACACCATGGAACGCTTGGCCTTCTCACGGGAGAGCTTGGTCTCGCCGAAGCCGTCTTCCAGTGCGTCGAGGGCTACCTTCACCTCGTCGCCCACGCGTACTTCCAACTCGCCGTTCTCGCTCTTGAACTGCTCGATCGGAACGATGCCTTCGCTCTTCAGGCCGGCGTTGATCACGACGACGTCGTTGCGGATTTCGACAACGATGCCGGTGACGATGGCACCCGGCTTCAGCTTGGAGATGGCCTGTTGGCTCTGTTCAAACAGCTCGGCAAAACTTTCAGTCATGTTGATTCCAGAAATAAGAAAAGGCCTTTGACCCAATACGCGCCGTCGGATGTTTGCGCATGGGCAGGCCCACCGGTTGTGGGTGTTTCGGGATCGCTCCCTGGCACCGTTGACCCAAAACTCCATGCCGCGGCATGAAGCACCAAAGCCGCCGGAACCGTTTTACGGTTTCACGACGGCCAGAACTTTAGCGACCACGTCCTCGATCCCCATGCCGGTGGTATCGACCAGCACTGCATCGGCGGCGGGCTTGAGCGGTGCGACGGCTCGCGATGCGTCACGGGCGTCACGCGCTTCAATTTCGCTCTGAAGGGAAGCGAGTGTAACGCTTAGCCCCTTTTCCTTCAACTGCTTATAACGCCTTTTCGCCCTTTCGCCGGCACTGGCGGTCAGGAATACCTTGTAGGGCGCATCGGGGAAGATCACTGTGCCCATGTCGCGTCCGTCCGCCACCAACCCGGGGGCTTTTCGGAAGCTCAACTGCAGATCGACCAGCGCCTGGCGCACCGAAGGAATCGAAGCAATCGCCGAAGCTGCAGCCCCCGCGGTCTCGGTACGCAATTCATCTGTGGCATCATGGCCATTGACGATTACGCGCGTTTCGCCATCATGTAGCGCCGCACGAAACTGGATCTTCGTGGTTTGAGCGCAGCGGGTCACAGCATCGGCGTCGGACAGATCCAACCCGGCCATACCGGCTGCATAGCCTACTGCGCGATAGAGCGCTCCAGAGTCCAGTAAGCGCCAGCCCAGGTGTTCCGCCACCAGCCGGCTGATCGTGCCTTTGCCTGATCCGGAAGGTCCGTCAATGGTAAGTACGGGCACGGACTGGCGTGTTGGCATGGAGGGTCCTGGTGGCACGGGAAGTGCTTAGCTTAGCGTGTTTAAAGGGGTCTCTAGTCCCATGCTCAACAGCTCCATTTCGACCGTATCCGGTTACATGCCGTCTTCCGTGAACGAGCTCCAGCACCAGTTCCACCAAGCCGCAGATGAAATCCGGCATGCGAAGGAACGGCCTGACAACGACACTCTGCTCATGCTTTACGGGCTCTACAAGCAGGCTCTTGAAGGCGATGTTCATGGTTGTCAGCCCACCAGCTTCTTTGACTTCATCGGCACCGCCAAGCAGGAAGCCTGGGGACGCCTGAAGGGCATGTCCCAGGATGAAGCCATGCGGCAGTACATCGGCCTGGTACAACAATTGCTCCACTGAACCGGCAGCTGCCGCGCCAGGGCCACTTGCGCCCTTCGTGAAGCGAATGCATATTCATACGATCGTTTGAACGGCGGTCGTCGCATGAACTATCCCCATCTGTTTACCCCGCTCGAGCTGGGCCACGTCACTCTGCCCAATCGCATCCTGATGGGATCGATGCATACCGGGCTGGAGGACAAAGCCGCCGATTTCGACAGGCTGGCCGCTTATTTCGCCGAACGCGCACGTGGCGGCGTAGGCCTGATGGTGACCGGCGGCATCGCGCCAAGCATCGAAGGCTGGCTCAAGCCGTTCGGCGGCCGTATGACTCTGCCCTGGCACAAGCCACGGCATCGCAAGATCACCCAGGCCGTGCGCGCGGAAGGCGGCCGCATATGCATGCAAATCCTGCATGCAGGGCGCTATGGGTACCACCCGCTTTCGGTTGCACCATCGCGCATCCAATCGCCGATCACTCCGTTCAAGCCTCGCGCGCTCAATGCACGAGGCGTGGAACGCACCATCAACGACTTCGTCCGCTGTGCGCAGTTGGCCCAAGAAGCCGGCTATGACGGCGTGGAAGTGATGGGTTCGGAAGGCTATCTGATCAATCAATTCATCGCCGAGCGTACCAATCAACGTAACGATGCCTGGGGCGGTGACGCTACGCGGCGCATGCGTTTTCCGACCGAAATCGTGCGACGCATGCGTGAAGCCGTCGGCAAGGACTTCATCATCATCTATCGCCTTTCCATGCTCGACCTCGTTGAGGGCGGGCAATCCTGGCAAGACATCGTGACGCTCGCTAAAGGCATCGAAGCCGCGGGGGCCAGCATCATCAACACCGGTATCGGCTGGCATGAGGCGCGCGTTCCGACCATCGTTACCAGCGTGCCGCGCGCAGGCTTCAGCTGGGTCACGAAAAAGCTCAAG
Source organism: Dyella acidisoli (assembly GCF_030160295.1). Classification (GTDB taxonomy): domain Bacteria; phylum Pseudomonadota; class Gammaproteobacteria; order Xanthomonadales; family Rhodanobacteraceae; genus Dyella_B; species Dyella_B acidisoli. The sequence continues at coordinate 24,092 of NZ_BSOB01000023.1, read as the reverse complement.
GGCGAAGTGTCGATCCCGCTCATCACTACTAACCGCATCAACATGCCCGACGTGGCTGAGCGAATTCTCGCGAGCGGCGAAGCCGACATGGTGTCGATGGCGCGCCCACTGCTGGCTGATCCCGATTGGGCCGTCAAAGCCAAAGCAGGACGCAGCGAACGCATCAACACGTGTATCGCCTGCAACCAGGCTTGTCTTGATCACGTGTTCTTGAACCAGCGCGCAAGCTGCATGGTCAATCCGCGCGCCTGTCATGAGACCGAACTGCGCATTGTTCCATCGAAGGCCCGTAAACGCATGGCAGTCATCGGCGCCGGGCCTGCCGGCATGGCTTGCGCCGCCACGCTGGCGGAACGCGGCCACGACGTTACGCTGATTGAAAGCGCCAGCGAGATCGGCGGACAGTTCAACTACGCCAAGCGCATCCCGGGCAAGGAAGAATTTCATGAAACGCTGCGCTATTTCACACATCGCCTGGCCGACGCCGGTGTGCGCCTGCAACTGGGACAAATCGCGGATGCAGCATCACTCAGGGCAGCAAACTACGATCACATCATTGTCGCCACCGGTATCAAACCGCGCAAAGTGAGCTTCCCTGGCAGCGATGATGCTCGCGTGCTGAGCTATCTCGACGTGCTGGCGGGCAATCAGCCCATCGGTGCTCGCGTGGCGATCATCGGTGCTGGAGGTATCGGCTTCGATGTCGCCGAATTTCTCGTTGAACATGCGCCCTCTCCCACTACCGACGTTGCGCGCTGGACGCGCGAATGGGGTGTGGACATGCAGCTTGAACATCCCGGCGGCCTGCTTCCCCCGCAACCGGAGCCTGCTGCGCGACAGATCTGGCTGCTGCAACGGACGGCAGGTCGTCCCGGCGCCCGCTTGAATAAAACCACCGGCTGGGTCCATCGCACGACCTTGAAGAACAAGCGGGTCACCATGCTTGGTGGCGTCAGCTACGACCGCTTTGATGACCAGGGCTTACACATCACGGTCGACGGCAAAGCCCAGGTGCTGCCGGTCGACAACGTGGTGACCTGCGCCGGGCAGGAGCCGTATCGCAGCTTGGCCGATGCGCTAAAGGAACAAGGCCACCCGAGCGTGCACGTGATCGGCGGTGCGGATGTCGCCGCCGAACTGGACGCCAAACGCGCCATTGCCCAGGGCACACGACTTGCGACGGAGTTCTAACAAAGCTCCGTAAGGGATTCTTAGAAAAGGAGAAAGGAAGCGCCCCGCCAGCGACGCGTCGGTAGTGGCTCTGGGGAGGGAGGCCGAAATACCGCGGGGGTAGCGTCGCTGCGGGGCGAGGTCTGCGCCACTCGGGGGGAGGGGGTCAGTGGCGCGACAGGGATCATATTATGATCGACGCGATACAGAATCAAATATATATTTAGACCTGTATTTATACGAAAGTCATATATATGTTCGATTTTCGTCAACTGCGTTACTTCATTGCGGTCGCGGAGGAATTGAGCTTCACGCGTGCCGCACAGCGCCTGCATCTTTCACAGCCGCCGCTTTCCCAGCAAATCCAGGCGTTGGAACAAGACCTGGGCGTGCGCCTGCTCGAGCGCGATAAGCGCAACGTCATGCTCACTGCGCCCGGGCGGCTGTTTCTCGATCAGGCCCGCCAGATCCTGGCCATGGCTGACGAGGCCCGTACCCAGGTTGCCGAGGCCGCAGCCGGCTTCAGCGGGCATCTCAAGCTAGCCTACACCGTGTCGGTATCGTTCCACCCCGCCCTCCCCCAGACGCTGCTACGGCTGGGGCAGAACGCCCCCAACGTGCGAGTCTGGTTGAGTGAGATGTATAGCGAGCCCCAGTTTTCCGCCATTCGCAACGGTCAGATCGACGTGGGCTTCGTGCGTGACGTGCCCACTCATGAAGACGACGCCCGTGCCCTGCGGATAGACGTAATAGATCGCGAGCCTTTGTTACTCGCCTTGCCCTCCGGCCATCGCCTGGCGGGTCGGCAAAGCGCGGAGTTGAGTGAAGTGGCCGGCGACCCCTTCGTGGTTCAGCCGCGCGAACTGGCAGCAACGCTTTATGATCGACTGGTGCGCCTGGCCGCCAAGGCAGGCTTTCACCCAGTCATCCGGCAACATGCCCAGCAGATTAATGGCCTGCTCGCCCTGGTCGCAGCCGGTATCGGCTTGGCGCTGGTGCCCGCCAGCATGCAGGTGGTGAAACTGGCGGGCGTAAGCTACGTACCGTTGGCTGATCCCGATGCCTACTTGCTGCTGGCCGTGGCCAGCCAGGTCAATAGCTCCTCACCGGTGGTGCAGCAGTTCCTGGAAACCGTCACCGAGGCGAAGCTAGCTTTGGGCTTGTGATAAGTAATTCAAATCGTTATACTTCCGCGCTTTCTTTATTTCGTTTCGTTCCAGGAGCCTGCCGTGAAGGTGCTTTCCTCTTTGAAGTCCGCCAAGCAGCGGCACCGTGACTGCAAGGTTGTGCGCCGTCGCGGCAAAGTGTTCGTGATCTGCAAGAGCAACCCGCGCTTCAAGGCGCGTCAGCGTTGAGTTGAGGCCACGAGCCAATAAAAAAGCCGCTGCGAAGCGGCTTTTTTTTATGCGCGAAGAGAATTCAATGCAATCTTTCGCGAGGTTGCCCTTCACCCCAACCCTCTCCCCGGAGGGAGAGGGAGTAGTGGAGATCACTCGTAGCTGACGCCCGTAATTTCGTAACGCTTTACGCCATTGGGCGCTTTGAACTCGAAACTGTCGCCTTCGCTCTTGCCAATCAACGCGCGCGCAATGGGCGAAGACACCGCGATCAAGGCTTGCTTGATATCGGCTTCGAGGTCACCGACGATCTGGTATTTCACTGCTTCGCCGCTTTCTTCGTCTTCCAGTTCCACGATCGCGCCGAACACGATCTTGTTGCCGGGGTTGAGTCGCGACACATCGATCACTTCGGCGGTGGACAGTGCCGCTTCCAGTTCCTTGATGCGTCCTTCGATAAAGCTCTGCTGCTCACGCGCGGCGTGATATTCGGCGTTTTCCTTCAAATCACCATGCGCGCGCGCTTCAGCGATCGCCGCAATAATCTTCGGCCGCTCGACCGATTTCAGGCGTTCCAACTCACCACGCAGACGTTCCGAACCAATCTTGGTGATGGGTGCACGACTCATGCGTTCAACTCCTTATGCAGTTCTTGCAGGCTGTGCACTTCGCCACTGTCGTGGAAATCCAACGAGTGCACCAGGGCGCGCGCGCCTGCAACCGTGGTGGAATACGTGACGCGATGCTGCAGCGCTTCGCGCCGGATCGAGAACGAGTCGGCAATCGCCTGCTTGCCCTCGGTGGTGTTGACGATATAGACGATTTCGCCGTTCTTGATCAGGTCGACGATATGCGGACGGCCCTCGAGCACTTTGTTGATGCGCTCGCAGATCACACCATGCGCGGTGAGATAGCTTGCCGTACCGGCCGTAGCGACGAGCGTGAAGCCGCGCGAGGCGATATCTGCTGCGATAGGCAGCAAGCGGTCCTTGTCGGCGTCACGCACCGAGACAAACACCTTGCCCTTCGGCGGCGTCTTGATGCCCGCCGCATCGTGACCACGCGCGAACGCCGCACCGAAGCTGCGGCCCACGCCCATCACCTCGCCGGTGGAGCGCATTTCCGGACCAAGGATCGGATCGACGTTCTGGAATTTCAGGAACGGGAAGATCGCTTCCTTCACCGAGTAGTAGCCGGGGATCACTTCACGCGTGGCGTCCTGCTCTTCCAGCGTGCGTCCAGCCATGCAACGCGCAGCGATCTTGGCGAGCGCTACGCCGGTCGCCTTGGAGACGAACGGCACTGTGCGCGATGCACGCGGATTCACTTCCAGGATGAACACCGTTTCGCCCTGGATCGCAAACTGCGTGTTCATCAGGCCGATCACTTTCAGCTCTTTCGCCATCAGGCCGACCTGACGACGCAACTCGTTCTGGATCGCGGGCGACAGCGAGTAAGGCGGCAGTGAGCAGGACGAATCGCCCGAGTGCACGCCGGCTTCTTCGATATGCTCCATGATGCCGCCAACCAGCACGTTACCGTCACGGTCGGCGATAACGTCGACGTCCACTTCCACCGCGTGATCAAGGAAGCGATCGAGCAGTACCGGCGAATCGTTCGACACTTGCACGGCTTCGCGGATGTAACGCGAGAGGTCCGCGTCGTCGTACACCACTTCCATCGCGCGGCCACCGAGCACGTAGCTCGGACGCACGACTAGCGGATAGCCAATCTCGCGCGCCAGCGCCAAAGCTTCGTCAGCGTTGCGCGCAGTGCGGTTCGGCGGCTGGGTGAGGCCGAGCTTCGTGATCATCTGCTGAAAGCGCTCGCGATCTTCCGCCAAATCGATCGAATCAGGCGTCGTACCGATGATCGGCGCACCCGCCGCTTCCAGCGCACGCGCCAGTTTCAGCGGCGTTTGGCCACCATACTGCACGATCACGCCCTTCGGCTTTTCAAGATCGACGATTTCAAGCACGTCCTCGAGCGTCAGCGGCTCGAAGTACAAGCGATCTGATGTGTCGTAATCGGTAGAGACCGTTTCCGGGTTGCAGTTGACCATGATGGTCTCGAACCCGTCTTCGCGCAGCGCCAATGCGGCGTGCACGCAGCAGTAATCGAATTCGATGCCCTGGCCGATACGGTTCGGACCGCCACCCAGCACGATCACCTTATCGCGGTTGGTCGGATTGGCTTCGCACTCTTCCTCGTAGGTCGAGTACATGTAAGCCGTAGTGGTGGCGAACTCGGCTGCGCAGGAGTCCACGCGCTTGTACACCGGGCGCACGCCCAGCGTGCGGCGCAAGTGACGGATCGCTGCTTCATCGGTGCTCGTTAGCTCGGCCAGACGCGCATCGGAGAAACCGAGCCGCTTCAGCTCGCGCATGCGCAAGGCATCAAGCTTGGTCAGCCCTTGCTCGCGCACTTCCTTCTCGGTCAGCACAATGTCTTCGAACGCGGCGAGGAACCACGGATCGACGCGGCTCAAGTCGTGCACTTCCTCCAGCGTCAAACCTGCGCGGAATGCGTCAGCCAGATGGAACACGCGATCAGGACGCGGCTCACGCAGTTCGCGTTTGAGCGTTGCCAGCCCATCTTCGCTGGCAATGTCCAGGCCCGTCGGGTTTAAACCTGTTTTGCCGATTTCCAGACCACGCAGCGCCTTCTGCAGCGATTCGTGGAAGCTGCGGCCGATCGCCATCACCTCGCCCACTGACTTCATCTGGGTAGTGAGGCGTGCGTCGGCTTGCGGGAATTTTTCGAACGCGAAGCGCGGAATCTTGGTGACCACGTAGTCGATGGTCGGCTCGAACGAAGCCGGCGTGAGGCCGCCGGTGATGTCGTTCTTGAGTTCATCCAGCGTGTAGCCCACCGCCAGCTTCGCTGCGATCTTGGCAATCGGGAAGCCGGTAGCCTTCGAGGCCAGCGCGGACGAACGCGACACGCGCGGATTCATTTCGATCACCACCACGCGGCCAGTTTCGGCATTCACGCCGAACTGCACGTTGGAACCACCGGTATCCACGCCGATCTTGCGCAGCACGGCGATGGAGGCATCACGCAGGCGCTGGTATTCCTTGTCGGTGAGCGTCTGCGCCGGCGCAACGGTGATGGAGTCACCGGTGTGCACACCCATCGGGTCGAGATTTTCGATGGAACACACGATGATGCAGTTGTCCGCCTTGTCGCGGACCACTTCCATCTCGAATTCCTTCCAGCCAAGCACGGACTCTTCCACCAGCACTTCGTGCACCGGCGAAAGCTCCAGACCGCGCTTGACGATTTCTTCGAATTCTTCGCGGTTGTATGCGATACCGCCACCGGAACCGCCGAGCGTAAAGCTGGGACGGATAATGGTGGGATAACCGACCGTCGCCTGGATCTCCACCGCCTGTTCGAACGAGCGCGCGACCGCCGCCTTCGGACATTCCAACCCGATCTCTGACATCGCGACGCGGAACAGCTCACGGTCTTCGGCCATGCGGATCGCTTCGCGCGACGCACCGATCAGCTCCACGCCGTACTTATCGAGCACACCGTTGTCGGCGAGATCAAGCGCGCAGTTGAGGCCAGTCTGGCCGCCCATGGTGGGCAGCACCGCATCCGGACGCTCCTTGGCGATGATGCGCTCCACCGTCTGCCAGTTGATCGGCTCGATATAGACCGCATCGGCCATGTTGGGATCGGTCATGATCGTGGCGGGGTTCGAGTTCACCAGGATCACCCGGTAGCCCTCTTCCCGCAGCGCCTTACACGCCTGCGCGCCGGAGTAGTCGAACTCACAGGCCTGGCCGATCACGATCGGGCCAGCGCCGATGATCAGGATGCTTTTGATGTCTTTACGCTTGGCCATCTCAGCGGGCCTCCTGCATCAGCTTGGCGAAACGATCGAACAAGTAACCAATATCGTGCGGGCCGGGGCTCGCCTCTGGATGGCCTTGGAAACAGAACGCTGGGCGATCGGTAAGCGCAAAACCCTGCAGCGAACCATCGAACAGCGAAGTGTGCGTAATGCGCACGTTCGAAGGCAGCGTGGAAGCATCCACCGCAAAGCCATGGTTCTGCGATGTGATCAGCACGCGGCCGTCGTCGCGATCCTTCACCGGATGATTCGCCCCGTGGTGGCCGAACTTCATCTTCAGCGTTTTCGCGCCCAGCGCCGCGCCCATGATCTGATGACCCAGGCAGATGCCGAACAGCGGAATGTCCGTGGCAAGGAATTCGCGCGCGGCAGCGATGGCGTAATCGCAAGCAGCCGGATCACCGGGACCGTTGGAAAGGAATATGCCATCTGGATCCATGGCCAGCACTTCAGCGGCTGGCGTTTGCGCGGGCACCACGGTGATTTCGCAACCACGCTCGGCCAGCAGACGCAGAATGTTCCGCTTCACGCCGTAATCGTAGGCGACCACGTTGAAACGCTTGTCGCTGACTTGGAACACGGTGCGGTCGAGGTCGTACACACCCTCGTTCCAGTTGTACGACTTGTCGACGCTGACCACCTTGGCCAGGTCCATGCCGTTCAAGCCAGGGAAGGCGCGCGCCTTGGCAAGCGCGGCGTCGACATCAATCGATTCGCCTGCGACGAGGCAGCCGTTCTGTGCGCCCTTGTCACGCAAGATGCGCGTGAGCCGGCGTGTGTCGATGCCGGCAATGGCAACGATGCCATGACGCTGCAGGTAGTCGGGCAGGCTCTCGGTGCTGCGCCAGTTGCTGGCCCGGCGCGGCACGTCGCGCACGATCAGGCCGGCGGTGTGCACCTTGTCGGATTCGGCATCCACCTCGTTGCAGCCGGTGTTGCCGATATGCGGATAAGTAAGGGTGACGATCTGGCGGGCATAGGAGGGATCGGTGAGGATCTCCTGGTAGCCCGTCATCGCCGTATTGAAAACCACTTCGCCAACGGTTTCGCCAGTCGCACCTACGGCGTAGCCGTGGAATACGCTGCCATCTTCGAGGGCAAGCAGAGCGGGATGAGGCATGGAGAGGGCCGCCTTTTAGGTACAGCAAGGTCCGCAAGCCGCATCGAAGCAGGCTTGTGGACCTTAGGTGAAGGAAAGTCTCGGGCGGGTTGAAATGATAGGCTTCGCGCGCCTCTCTGTCCACTCAAACGCATCGCTGAAGACGGATGGTCATATGGCGCACCGATAGCGCGCTCGCGCTAGACTGAGCCGCCACTTAGCCAGGAAAGCTGCGAAGCTTGATGAACGCGACCGCCCTACTGCTGGACCCCGCCCGACTCGATCGCCCGGACACGGATGTGCGCCAGCAGCCGTTCCCGTTCATGATCGCGCACGGCCAGTTGCCGGACGAGGCACGCACCGACCTTACGCGGGATTTCCCAAAGTACAGCAGCGCGGGCTTTTTTCCTTATGACCCGACTGACTGCGGCCCCTCCGTCAACGCGCTGGTCGATCAGCTCACCACGCCTGAATTTGCCAGCGCGATCGGCCGCTACCTGGGCATCGAAAACCTGGGTCAGTACCCCACGCTGATCACGCTATGCCGCGCGCTCAACAAGCGTCACGGCACCATCCACACCGACAGCCGCTCCAAAGTCGCCACCGCCCTGCTCTATCTCAACACGCAGTGGCCCGATACCAGCGATGGCTGCCTGCGCTTCCTCAATCGCGTGGACAACATTGACGATCTGGTCGCACCGGAACTCAAGCCGCTGTACGGTGAATTTGCCGTGTTCAAGCGATGCGAAAACTCCTTCCACGGACATCTGCCATACGAAGGCGAGCGTCGTGTGGTGCAGGTCGCGTGGCTCACCAGCGAGGAGGAGAAGCTGCGCAAGACCAAGCGCGGCAAATTCTCACGCACGTTCAAAAAACTCTTCGGCGTGCTGGATCGCAAGCTGGGCGCCGGGCGCGATCGCAATGCGTCGCACCGTGATTGACGGTTACATCTACCCAGCCCCCTCCCACACCTTCCACCCATGACGCCCGTCGCGCTTCACACCGTCTGCGAAGCGTTGGCCTATGCGATCGGCTTTCGCACTTTTTTGTGGACACGCCAACGTCTTGCACCCAGCGCGTTCAAGCATAAAGACGAAGTGGCATGGATTGCCGTGAGCGCCATCGTCGGCGCTGCACTGGGCGCCAAACTTTCCTACTGGTTGGACGATCCACTCACCGCGTTTCAAAACTTCCCTGATATACGCAACCTGCTGCAGGGCAAGTCCATCATCGGCGCGTTGCTCGGCGGCCTGCTGGGGGTGGAGCTGTGCAAGAAGATCACAGGTGTCGAGCAATCCACCGGCGATGCTTTTGTGTTGCCGCTGACCGTGGGCATGTGCATCGGCCGCATCGGCTGCTATCTCGCAGGACTGCAAGATCACACCTATGGCATCGCCACCTCTCTGCCCTGGGGCGTGGATTTCGGCGACGGTATTACACGTCATCCCACGCAGATCTACGAAATCCTCTTTCTGCTTGCGCAGTACGCATGGATCCATGTGCGGCGCCATGATTTTGCGCAGCAGGGTGATCGCTTTTGCGCTTTCATGATTGGCTATCTCGGCTTCCGCCTGCTGGTGGAATTCATCAAGCCGGTGTTCTACATCTATCCAGGCCATCTGTCCGGCCTACAGTGGCTTTGCATCGCTGGCTTGCTCTACTACCATCGGGACATTCCAAGGATCGCGAACATACTGCTTAAGGGGAACCGCAGCGCATGGGAGCCAAGGTAAGGCCGTATCTGTTTTACGACAGCGCCGTATCCATCTGCAGCACATGCCTGCGCCGGGTGGAAGCGAAAATCCTGATCAAGGACGAGCGTGTCTACCTCGAAAAGTGGTGCCCGCATCACGGTCGCGAACGTGTGCTGATTGCGGATGACGCGGCGTATTACCGTCAATGCCGCGAGGTGTACATCAAACCGCCGGAACTGCCCCAGCAGTTCAACACGCCACAGCATTTCGGTTGCCCCTACGATTGCGGGCTGTGTCCGGAACACATGCAGCACTCCTGCTTGACCCTGGTCGAAATCACCGATCACTGCAACCTGCATTGCCCGATCTGCTACGCGGAGAGCGGCCCGCATCGTCCGGGTTACCGCGACCTTGCCACGGTCGAGCGCATGCTCGATGCGGTGGTCGCCAATGAAGGCGAGCCCGATGTGGTGCAGATTTCAGGTGGCGAGCCAACCCTGCATCCGGATTTTTTCGCCATCCTCGATGCCGCCAGGCAACGGCCGATCCGGCATCTGATGGTCAACACCAACGGCCTGCGCATTGCCAAAGAGCCGGATTTCGCGGCGCGACTTGCTGACTATCAGCCGGGCTTCGAGCTCTATCTGCAATTCGATTCGCTGCGCGATGAGGTGCACAAAGATCTGCGCGGCGCGAAATTGCGCGACGTGCGTCTGAAGGCGCTGGAACATCTCAATCGCTATGACATTTCCACCACGCTCGTGGTGACCGTCAAGAAAGGGCTCAACGACGACGAACTTGGCTCCATCATCGAGTTTGCCCTCACCCAGCCCTGCGTGCGCGGCGTCACCTTCCAGCCGATCCAGGCGGCTGGCCGTCTGGAAGGCTATGACACCGAACGCGATCGCCTGACCTTGAGCGAGGTGCGCCGCCGCATCCTTGAGCAAAGTGCGATCTTCCATCCCGATGATCTGATTCCTGTCCCCTGCAACCCCGATTGTCTGGCCATGGCCTATGCCTTGAAACTGGACAGTCAGGTGTTGCCGTTGACTCGCTTCGTCTCGCCCGAAACGCTGGTCAGCAAGGGACGCAACACCATCGTGGTCGAGCGCGATGAAGAATTGCGCGCGCACGTGTTCGAACTGTTCGCCACCAACCATTCACCCGAATCACAGGCGTGTTCGCTATCGGATCTCCTCTGCTGCCTGCCGCAAGTGCAAGCGCCGGCCGATCTCTCTTACCGCAACGTCTTCCGTGTGCTGATCATGCAGTTCATCGATGCACACGGGTTCGATCTGCGTGCGGTGAAGAAATCCTGCGTGCATATTGCGCAGCCGGATGGTCGCATCATTCCGTTCGACACGTTCAATTTGTTTTATCGCGACGACAAAGCGGTGAAGCTGGAAGCATTGCGACGCGAAATCGAACAGGTGCGCGCCATCGAGGATGGCATGCCATGAACAGCGTTCCGCCGTATGAACCTCCGCGGGCTCAGCTGTCCGAATCGAACGAACTCCAGAAGGATCACGGCTCACTTGGCCTGGGCATAGGGCTGGCCTGGGCCATAGCAATACTCGGCAGTTTATTGGGCTTCGTGATCATTACCTCGTTCTACGCCGTTCACAGCAGCTGGATCGCTGCGCTTTTTCTCTTGCCCTATCTTCTCATCGTGATCCTGGCCGTTTTTCAATACCGAACGGGCAAGACCAGAACCGGCCTTGGATTGATGCTCGGCTTGCTATCCATCATTGCCGTCGCACTGCTGCTGGTCGCGGCGTGCTTTGGCATGTTGCGCGGCGGAATCGGTGACTGAGCGCTTCGAAAGGAATTCATCCTATGAACAACACCAACGAACCCTCACCTGGCGATTTTCATCGCGATAATCCTCCCGAGGACAAAGGTTCGCTGGGCGCCGGTATCGGCCTTGCCTGGGGCATTGCAGTGGTGGGAACGTCCGTGTGCATGACGATCGCCACCTCCCTCGTGACCCGTTTCAGCGAATCGGTCATCGTGCTGTGGTTGCTGCCCTACGTGTTCATCATCGCCTTCGCCATCTGGAGCTACCGAAAAGGCAAGACGCGTACGGGCCTGGGGCTGATGCTTGGACTGCTATCCATGGTTGCCGTAGCGTTGCTGCTCGTCGCCGCTTGTTTTGGCATGATGTCCAATTTCCACGGCGACTAACGCGATACAACAGCAGGCACCTGACGTAACATCGCGACTTCAAGTGCTTCGAGGGAAGCCATGTCTTTTGTGTTTTTGCTGTCTCTGGCCCTGCAGGTGGCCTGCGCCGTCCATGTCATTCGCAGCGGCCGTCCGCTGTACTGGATTGTGCTGATCCTGATCGGATCGTATCTGGCGATACTGGTTTACGTGCTGATTGCGGTCATCCCCGATCTTGGACACAACCCCCACGGCCGCAGCGCTGCCCGTACCGCGATGAAGGTGATCGATCCGCAACGCCGCCGGCGCGAACTGCAGCGCCAGCTGGAACTGAGCAACACCATCGACAATCGCCGCCGGCTTGCCGAGGAATGCCTGCAACAAGGCGATTACGTCAACGCGCAAGAGTTGTATCAAGGTTTGCTCACCGGCATGTACGCCACTGATCCGCATTTCATGGAAGGTCTCGCCCACGCACAAGCCGGCAATGAACATTACGCCGATGCGCGCCAAACGCTGGACGCACTGACCCAAGCCAATCCGAACTACAAATCGAACGAGGTTCAGCTGCTCCACGCGCACTGCCTCGAAGAACTCGGTGACACCGAAGCTGCGCTGGACGAATATCGCGTGCTGGCAGACAGCTACCCTGGCGAAGAAGGCCGCTTCCGTTACGGACGCCTGCTCGCGCGAAGCCAGCACCTTGCCGAAGCACGCAGCGTGCTGCAGAGTCAGCTCCGACGCGCCGAATTGATGCCCCGCTACTATCGACGCAAAGAACAAGAGTGGTTGAAGGCGGCCAAGCTTGAGCTATCCCGCCTGGGTGAATCCTGAAAGCCCGCAGCTGCGTAGGCTGGGGTGAAAACCCCAACATCTCCGTGCGTACATACATCCCGATGTTGGGGTTTGCACCTCAACCTACACGAAAGACCTGATCGCGTAGAACGCAAACACTGCGTAGAACAAACCGACAGGCACCAAGGCACGGCCATCGACGCGACCACGCCGGAACAGCCCCCACAGAAAGATAATCGCCAGCATGGTCAGCACCCCTGACACGATCAACGGCGCATCGAACATCCATGGCGTGGCAAATATCGCCAATGCGCTAGGTACCGTGGCCTGAATCATCATCGCACCAGAAATATTCGCCAACGCCAGCCGCTCCTTGCCCTGACGCACCCAGATCAACGCATTCATGGTTTCAGGCAGTTCGGTCGCAACCGGGCTCAGCACCAATGCCACCAGATGCGGCGGAAGATGCATCGCCACGCCAATACTTTCGAGCTGCAGAACGAAAATGTGCGAGGCTACCGCGATCACCCCTAACGAAAGCATCGCCTGCAACGACACGGCCAGCATCGTCGGTATCGCGGCGCCCGGCTGAAATTTCAGTGGTTCGAGTTCCTCGTGATCGGCTGCAGCGCCTTCATCTTTCAGTTCGCGCCACACGTAGACCGCATACGCCAGTAGGAACAGCACACCCAGCCACGGTTTGAATGCAAACGCGATCAGGCCGAGCGCGCACTTCGCCACGAAGATGGAAAGGAACCACCCCTGGTCACGCGCCAGACGCGCATCTTCGACTTGCACGCGCATCGTCGTGCGTCCCAAACGGCCGCGGTTGCTCCACAGCGCAATACCCACCACAGCGTAGGCGATGGTGGCCAGCACCAGAGGACCGCCCATCGCCGAGCCAACACCGATGTCTCGCACTTCGGGCGTACGCCCCATCACCACTGCGACGAACGTCACTGCGCTTTCCGGCAAAGCCGTGCCGAACGCTGCAAGCACGGTACCCGTGGCGGTCTCAGCGAGATGAAGCTTTTTTCCTAACCACTCGATGCTGTTGACGAAGTACTCGCAGGCCGCATAGATGGCCGCTGCGGAAAGCAGGAACAGCAGTGCTGTGAGAACCATGACAAATTCCGGGCCGGGCGAGCAGAAACCAATGGCACACGCCAGCTGCTCGCCCGGCCGGGGTGAGCGCGTCGTGGCCAAAGGTCTCGCCGGACCATCGCAAACGGAACATCTGCGATAACCATTCGCGCCATGAAGCCTTAGCTTCAAGTGTGTTGACGCGAATTCCTGCATGCGTGTGGGCCTGGCGGCCTACTGCAGCGAGGATGGCTACTCCCCAATGACAGTGAGTGGCGCAAATCCTACCGGCTTTGATGTGGGCTCACAACTTCTAAGCCCCTCTCCCTCCGGGAGAGGGGTCGGGGTAAGGGTGCGAGCAGCGCGCGATGACAAAGACTCGTGCAAGAACTAGGCATTGCGCTTCGCCCGAACCCTCACCCGCCTCTTGGCACCCTCTCCCGAAGGGAAAGGGACTCACTCAAGAAGTTTTTAGAGCCGCGGCGCGTAGCGGCAGCAAAAGCAATTGACTACTGAACATCAACGCCCATCCACCGCCTTGCGCCCAATCGCCGGATCGTCAGTAAAGAACGCATCAATCCCTGCAGCGAGGTAAGCGCGGATCTCGGCGATCGAACCCGCCTCGTTGAAGGTCTTCGGATCACTGCCTTGCCAGAAATTCTTTGCCTGGAAATGATTCTCTGGGCGGAACGTATACGGATGCAGCTCCAATCCCGCCGCATGCGCATCGTGCACCAGCGATGTGGGTGTGCCTAATGTACCGTCGGCCTTCAACGGGATGATCTCCCGAATGTTTGGGCCGATCGCATCGGCATAGCCGGAAATCTCGCGTAGCCCGGTGGGCTTCATCATGTCGCCATAGTTAAGCTTGCCGCCTTCTGCCACTACATCGAACGGCTGTTCGTGAGGATCATCGATCAATTGCAGCAGACGCACATTGGGATGGATCTTGCCCAACTTCTCTCGCAAATAACGTAGGTTGGCGATTTCGAACGACTGGATTTCCACCGGCGCATGCTGCGTGTAGTGATGCGCAACGATGATCGCCAGCACGCAATCCTCCATCGGCAGACCTATCTTCTGAAAATAGGTACCATGCTTGATCTCCGGAATGATGCCGATGACGCGCCCGCGCGTAGCCGCTTCGGTCGCAACGAAATCGATGATTTCCTCAAAGCTCGGCACCTGGAAATCACCGTCGTATTGCGTGCTGCGGTACTCCGGCAAACGTTCGCGCGCACGTAACGTTTTCAGTTCGGCCAGCGTGAAGTCTTCCGTGAACCAACCCGTGACGCTGTGCCCATCGATGGTCTTGGTGGTTTTGCGCGAAGCGAATTCCGGATGATTGGCCACGTCCGTGGTGCCACTGATCTCGTTCTCGTGTCGAGCCACGGGGATGCCGTCCTTGGTCATGACCAGATCGGGTTCCACATAGTCCGCGCCGTCGGCAATCGCTTTGGCGTAGGACTCCAACGTGTGCTCGGGCCGCAAGGCGCTGGCGCCACGATGGCCGATCACCAGCAGCTTCGCGGCGATCGGCTTTTCATTGGCGTGGATGGCGGCGGACATAACCACGGCTCCCAGGCAGCATGCCAGCCAGTGTAGCGTTTTCATATCAACCCTCTGCACGGTTTCATGTCGAGGATCAGAAGAATTTGGTGCTGCGATACAGTCAACCCGCAACGCGAGCTTGGAGCATATCGTCAATGTCATAGCTACCAGGCTTGCGACCCGCCAGCCATGCCGCAGCTTCCAGCGCACCGCGCGCAAAGATCGAACGATCGGTCGCGCGATGACTCAGCTCGACGCACTCGCCCTGACCAAGCAACAAAGCCGTGTGCTCGCCCACCACATCGCCTCCGCGCACCACCGCAAAGCCAATGCTGCCGCTGCGACGTGCACCAGGGCGGCCTTCGCGCGTGTACACGGCATCTTTCGCCAATGTGGTGCCACGCGCTTCGGCGGCGGCGTGTCCCAAGGTAAGCGCAGTGCCGGACGGCGCATCTTCCTTGCGGTTGTGATGCGCTTCGATGATTTCCAGATCCCAATCGGGCAGCGCTGCCGCAGCTTGGCGTAACAAACGTTTCAGCACCGCGACGCCCAGGCTGAAGTTGGTGGCGTGTAACAGCGGAATACGTTGGCTCGCTTCATCGAGTTTGGTTTGCAACGACGCATCGATGCCTGTCGTGCCCGTCACCAGCGCAGCGTCGTGCGCAACACAATATGCAATGGCCGAGGCGAGTCCATCCGGGCCGCTGAAGTCGATGACGACGTCTGCGGCGATCGCGTCCCACTCATCGGAGTAGCGCAGCAAGCTGGGTAGTTCGGGAAAGACCGGCGCGCCGTTATGGGCCGAACTTTTGGATACCAGGGCGCTCACCAGTTCAAAGCGTCCGTCTTCGCGAATCAGCGCAAGTAGCGCACGACCCATTCGCCCGGAGGCACCGTTGATGGCGAGGCGGATGGGCTGGGTCATGCGAGGTGTCCTTGCGCTTTTATTCCCTCTCCCCTTCGGGGAGAGGGCTAGGGTGAGGGGCCAATCTTGCGATGAAGTTGCATCGAAGCACTATTGGAAAAGATCCACATCTTCGCAAGATTGGCCCCTCACCCCAACCCTCTCCCCAGAGGGGAGAGGGAGCACATCTCGAACTCAGGAAGTCACCCGCGACCAAAACTGCTTCACGCCATCCATAAAACCCTTCGCACGCGGCGTGTGCTCGTCGTCCTCGGTAAAGGTGGCTTCCAGTTGCTCCAGCAGTTCGCGCTGTTCGCGCGTCAGGCGCACCGGTGTTTCCACCATCACGCGGCAGATCAAGTCGCCGGTGCGTCCACCGCGCACGGACTTCACGCCACGCCCGCGCAACACAAACTGCTGCCCGGTTTGCGTTTCCGGCGGAATGGTCATGGCGACTTCGCCATCCAAGGTGGGCACTTGCAGCTCTGTGCCCAGCGCGGCCTGCGAGATGCGGATCGGCACTTCACAGAAGAGATTGTTGCCATCGCGCTGGAAAATCTCGTGCTCGCGCACGTGCACTTCCACGTAAAGATCACCTGCTTCCGTGCCAGCCGGACCGGCTTCGCCCTGCCCGGCCAAACGAATGCGGTCGCCATTGTCGACGCCGGCCGGAATGCGCACGGACAAGGTGCGTGTTTCTTCCAGACGTCCTTCGCCATGACATTTCTTGCAGGGTTTCTCAATCGAGCGACCACTGCCGCCGCAATGCGGGCAGGTCTGCTGGATCGAAAAGATGCCGTTCTGCATGCGCACGCGGCCGTGGCCGTTACAGGTGCGGCAGCTGACGGTCTTGCCGTCCTCCGAACCGCTACCATTGCAGTGATGGCAATTGACCTGGGTGGGAATGTCGAACTTCTTCTCGATACCGAATACGGCTTCTTCGAGATCAAGCTCCATGATGTAGCGCAGATCCGCACCGCGCCGCGGACGCGAGGAACGGCCGCCACCGAAGATGTCGCCGAAAATATCCCCGAAGATATCGCCCATATCGCCGAAGCCGGCACCACCGCCGCGACCGCCCATGCCGCCTTCGAACGCGGCGTGGCCGTACTGGTCATACATCGAACGCTTCTGCGTATCGGAAAGTACGTCGTAGGCTTCCTTGGCCTCTTTGAACTTCTCCTGTGCGTGCGGATCGTCCGGGCTGCGGTCGGGATGGTATTTCATCGCCAGGCGACGAAATGCTTTTTTCAGCTCAGCCTCGTTGACCGAACGTTCGACACCGAGAATTTCGTAGTAGTCACGCTTGCTCATTGCTTGATCCGCGATTCGATGCGCCGATCGGGAATGAACCAGATCGCAGCCACCGTGGCATAAAGAACACACGACACCCACGGCGCCACAAACGCCAGCAGGATGCCGCCTAGATACATGGCGACGGCGACCTTGCCTTTCCAGTCACCACCTAACGCCTGGGCCAGGAGGGAGCCTTTGCCGCCGTTGGCCGCGATCAGGCTGTGCTGGAATGGCTGCCACGCGATGGCGCACATCATCAACACGAAGCCGTATACCGCCACCGGCAGCCTTGCAAAGTGATTTTCGCCCATCCAGCCGGTGGTCACCGGCATCAACGACAACCAGAACAACAGGTGGAGATTGGTCCAGAGCACGCCGCCGCTCACCTTCTCCGCAGCATGCATGAAATGGTGATGATTGTTCCAGTAAATGCCTACGTAGATGAAGCTCAATACGTAGCTCAGGAACACCGGCCACTGCTGAAACAGAACATCCCAGCCATCGCCGTGCGGCACCTTCAGCTCCAGCACCATGATGGTGATGATGATGGCGAGCACGCCATCGCTGAAGGCCTCGAGCCGCCCCTTTTCCATCGTCTCCCCTCCCGACACGAAACGAGCGCCCCATGTGGAGCGCTCGTCGTCAAACGGCTTGTAGCTTAAGACTTGCCGTCATTCTTCACTTCGGTGAATTCAGCATCGACCACATCGTCCGGCTGTGCGGAGCCGCCCGGACCCGGTCCGTGCTGCTGGGCGCCTGCGCCAGCGTCGGCGTGACCTGCCTGAGCCGCGGCATACAGCGACTGCGCCACCTGCTCCAGCTTCTGGATCTTGGCCTCGATGGCGTCCTTGTCGTCGCTGTCTTTCACCTTTTCCAGGTCGGACAGCGCGCCTTCGATCTCGCTGAGCTGCGCACCCGGCACCTTGCCGCCATACTCCTTCAATGCGCTGCGCGTGGCGTGGACCAGCTGATCCGCCTTGTTGCGTGTGCCGACCAGTTCCTGGAACTTGCGGTCTTCTTCCTTGTGGCTTTCCGCGTCGGCCACCATGCGGCGGATCTCTTCTTCCGACAGACCGGAACCGGCCTTGATCTCGATGCGCTGTTCCTTGCCGGTTTTCTTGTCCTTCGCGGACACGTGCAAGATGCCGTTGGCGTCGATGTCGAAGGTCACTTCGATCTGCGGCATGCCGCGCGGCGCAGAATCAATGCCGGCCAGGTCGAACTTGCCCAACGACTTGTTCGCGCTGGCGCGGTCGCGCTCGCCCTGCAGCACATGCACAGTCACCGCGGTCTGGTTGTCTTCGGCGGTGGAGAAGACCTGCGAGGCCTTGGTCGGCACCGTGGTGTTCTTCTCGATCAGCTTGGTCATCACGCCGCCCATGGTTTCGATACCCAGCGACAGCGGGGTAACGTCGAGCAGCAGCACGTCCTTCACCGAACCACCCAGCACGCCGCCCTGAATGGCCGCGCCCACGGCGACCGCTTCGTCCGGGTTGACGTCCTTGCGCGGCTCCTTGCCGAAGAAATCCTTCACCGCTTCCTGCACCTTCGGCATGCGGGTCTGGCCGCCGACCAGGATCACTTCGCTGATGTCGGACACGCGCAGGCCAGCGTCATTGAGCGCGGTGCGGCACGGTTCGATGGTGCGCTTGACCAAGTCTTCCACCAGCGCTTCCAGCTTGGCGCGGGTGAGCTTGATGTTCAGATGCTTCGGACCGGACGCATCCGCCGTCACGTACGGCAGGTTCACTTCGGTCTGGTGCGAGGACGACAGTTCGATCTTGGCGCGTTCGGCCGCATCCTTCAGGCGCTGCAGCGCCAGCGGATCCTTGCTGAGGTCGATGCCCTGATCCTTCTTGAATTCTTCGATGAGATAGTCGATGACGCGCTTGTCGAAGTCTTCGCCGCCGAGGAACGTGTCGCCATTGGTGGCCAGCACTTCGAATTGCTTCTCGCCGTCGACTTCGGCGATTTCGATGATCGATACGTCGAAGGTGCCACCGCCGAGATCGTACACCGCGATCTTGCGATCACCGCCCTTCTTGTCCAGGCCGTAGGCCAGCGCAGCCGCGGTCGGCTCGTTGATAATGCGCTTCACGTCCAGGCCGGCGATGCGACCGGCGTCCTTGGTGGCCTGGCGCTGACTATCGTTGAAGTAGGCCGGCACGGTGATCACGGCTTCGGTGATCGTTTCGCCAAGGTAATCCTCGGCGGTCTTCTTCATCTTCATCAGCACTTTGGCAGAGATTTCCTGCGGCGCCATTTTCTTGCCGTCGGAGGTCTGCACCCAGGCATCACCGTTTTCGTGGGCGACGATGCCGTACGGCACGATGTGGATGTCTTTCTGCACCTCGGCATCGGTGAACTTGCGGCCGATCAGGCGCTTCACCGCGTAGAAGGTGTTCTTCGGATTGGTGACGCCCTGACGCTTGGCGGGGGCACCTACCATCACCTCGTTGTCCTTGGTGAATGCAACGATGGACGGCGTAGTGCGATCGCCTTCCGAGTTTTCGATCACCCTGGCGGTGCTGCCATCCATGATGGCGACGCACGAGTTGGTCGTGCCCAGGTCGATGCCGATGATCTTGCCCATGATGTGTGCTCTCCGGAAATCTCGTGTGCGACCCCTCGGCCGCGAATGTCTGTCAGATGGGGTTCTGGCGAAAGTCGTTCAATACCAGGTAAACCCTGCAGTTCTGAAATTACAGGTGCCGTTTAGCTAGTCGTCCTTGGCCACGGTCACCAATGCCGGGCGCAGCAATCGATCGTTGAGTACATAGCCTTTTTGCAACACCGCCACCACAGTGCCGGCTGCCTTGCCCGGCGCTTCCACCATGCTCACGGCGTGATGACGTTCCGGATCGAGCGGCTGATCGACCGGATCGACCTGCACCAGGCCGTTATTGCTGGCGATGCGCAGCAGTTCCTTCAGGGTGAGGCTCAGGCCTTCGCGAATCGTGGCGACATCCCCGCCTTCGGTCGTCAGGCCTCGCTCCAAGCCGTCATACACCGGCAGCAGATCGTTGAGCAGCTTTTCGTTGGCGAAGCGGCGTGCCTGCTCCAGGTCGCGATGCAGGCGGCGGCGCTGGTTTTCCAGCTCAGCCTTTTCGCGCAGCACGGTTTCGCGCAGCTCCCGATTGCTCGCCTCCAGCTCGGCCAGCTTGGCCTTGAGCGCGTCCAGTTCACCGCCCGTTGCGGCGTTCTGCGCGTCCATTTCAGGTGCCTGGTCCGGCGATTGCGAATCGCTGTTATGCATGAATGACTCCAAACATCGTCCTGGGCCGGCATGCGATACCGACCATCGAAAAAATTTTGCGGGTGAGCCCGCCTCCCAACCGGCCTTTATAAGGTCGTGGCAGCGCGATTCAAGGCATCGCTGAGCAGTCGCGCCGTGGCTTGCACCACCGGAATCACGCGATCATAGGCCATCCGCGTGGGTCCGATCACACCGACCGCACCCAACAACCGGCCCTGCGCCCCGTAACTGGCAGTGACCACGCTGCAACCATCCAGCGCTGCGAATCCCGATTCCTCGCCAATAAACAGGCGCACGCCAGGCGCCTTGGCGCAGGTTTCCATCAATTGCAGCAGTTCGTTCTTCTTCTGGAATGCCTCGAACAGCTCGCGCAGACGGTCGAGGTTGGCCAGCTCCGCATAGGCCATCAGGTTGGTCTGGCCGCTGACCAGTACGTCCTCATCCTGCGGCGCGAAGGATGCTGCTGCCAGTTCCACTGCCTGGGCCAGCATCTGATGCAACTCGCTGCTGGCCTCACGCAGTTCGCGCAGCAAATGCGCGCGAATGTCGTCCACGCGCAGGCCCACGAAATGCTCGTTGATGTAGTTGGCCGCCTGCTCCAGATCCCTCGCCTCCACCGGTTTGGCCAGCTGGATCACGCGGTTCTGCACCTGGTTGTCGGAGAACACCAGGATCACCAGCACGCGTGCATCCGGCAGCGGCATGAAATCGATATGGCGCAGCGGGAAATCGGTCTGGCGCGGCACCGTCACCACGCCCGCGAAATGGGTCATCGCCGAAAGCAGCACCGAAGCGTTGCCGACCAGGTCGCGCACCGTCGCCGGGCCGGGCGGCAGTTCACGCTGCAAGCGCACCATTTCATCGCGTGGCAGCGGCTGCAATTCGATCAGGCTGTCGACGAACAGGCGCAGGCCGCGCGGGGTGGGAATACGTCCGGCCGAGGTATGCGGCGAGGCAATCAAGCCGGCTTCCTCCAAATCCGCCATGACGTTGCGGATGGTGGCCGGGCTCACGTCCAGTCCGGAAGAGCGCGACAGCGTGCGCGAACCGACCGGCTCGCCGTCGACCAGATACTGCGCGATCAACGTGCGCAATAAGCGCCGTGCGCGAGCATCGAGTTCTTGGCCAGGAGGGTGACGAGACATGCGCTGTGGCAATCCGTGAGACACCTAACAAATAAGGTTTGATGGGAGAGAATGCAAGAAATACTCCAAAGGCGGGGAACGGGGATTGGGGGAACGAGAGAACAACTCGATCACGTTAACTTCCATGCTCCCTATTCCCCGTTCCCTGCTCCCCCTTACAATCGCGCCGGTCACCATCACGCCACCCCATGCTCACCTCCCTCTACGTCCGCCATCTCGCCGTCGTTGAAGAAGCCGATCTCGCCTTTGGCCCAGGCCTCACCGTGGTCAGCGGGGAAACCGGCGCGGGCAAGTCCCTGCTGGTCGACGCCCTGATGCTGCTGGCCGGCGCACGTGCCGATAGCGGCATCGTGCGAAGCGGCAGCGATCGCGCGGAACTCGCCGCCGAGTTCGACCTTGGCAACCTGCCCGAGGCGCATGACTGGCTGAAGCGCGAAGAGCTGGACGAAGACGGTGCCTGCCAATTGCGCCGTGTGATCCGCGCCGAGGGCAGTTCGCGCGCCTGGATCAATGGCCGCCCCGCCACTGTCGGCCAGATCAGCGAGCTGGCTGCGTTGCTGGTAGAAATCCACGGCCAGCATGAACACCAGGCGCTACTGGAGCGCACGCATCAATTGAATCTGCTTGATGCCTACGCTGAAAACGAAGTGCGTGTAGCGCAAGTGCGCGACCTCGCCCTGCAGTGGCGTGAACTCGGCGCACGTATCCGCAAGCTGAGCGGCGGCGAAGATCGCGAGCATCGCCTGGAACTGCTGCGGCACGAACTTTCCGAACTGGAAAAATGGGCGCTGCCCGCCGCAGAGTTAATGGAACTGGAAAACAGCCACAAGCGCCTCGCCAACGCCAGCAAGCTCACTGAGGGCATCACGGGTGTGGTCGATCTGCTCGACGGCGACAGCGAATTTGCATTGCGTATGTCGCTTGGTCGTGCGCATGCGGAACTGGGCCGTCTTGCTACGCTCGACGATCGCCTCGCACCGATGCTCGAACTGCTCGACAACGCGCAAATCCAGCTCACCGAAGCCGTCGACGGCCTTGCGCGCTACGCACAAGATGTCGATCTCGATCCAGAGCGCTACGCCGAGGTCGACACCCATCTCACGCGTCTGCACGAACTGTCGCGCAAACATCGCTTGCCCGTCGCAGAACTCGACGACAAGCGCATCGCGTTGCAGAGCGAATTGACCGAACTGGAAAACGCCGGTGAGGCACTCGAAAAGCTCCAAGCGCAGCGCACGCAACTCCAGCGCGATTACGACAAAGCGGCAGAAGCACTGAGCAAGGCAAGACAAACCGCAGCGAAACGTCTTGGCAAGGAAGTAAGCGCCTTGATGGCGGAACTCGGCATGGCCGGCGGCGTATTGCTGGTGACGCTGGAAGCTTCCGAAACCAGCGATCCCGATCCGCAGGGCCGCGAACGCTGCGAACTGCTGGTCAGCGCCAACCCCGGCCAGCCGCCACGTCCCTTGCGCAAAGTCGCCTCAGGCGGCGAACTGGCACGCATCAGCCTGGCGATCGAAGTGGCGACGTTGGGCAAAGACACCATTGGCTGCATGGTGTTCGACGAAGTCGATACAGGCATCGGTGGCGCAGTAGCCGAAGTGGTCGGCCAGAAATTGCGTGCCCTCGGCTCGCGTTGCCAGGTGTTGTGCGTGACACATCTGCCGCAAGTCGCCGCACAAGGTCATGCGCATTTGCGTGTCAGCAAACATGCTTCCGACGGCTCTACGCACACCCGCATCGAGGTGTTGAACACCGAAGGTCGTCGCGATGAGTTGGCGCGCATGCTAGGTGGTGTGGAGATTACGCGCGAGACTCGTGCGCATGCGAAGAAGATGTTGGAGCAGGCGCAAACGGTGTAATGCTTATTGCTCCCTCTCCCCTCCGGGGAGAGGGTTGGGGTGAGGGGCCACCCTCGCGACAGACCACATCGCCGTCAAGTGCGAATCGGCAATAACCCACGCTCGCTGGCAATGCGATAAAGATCCAATTCCGACCCCGCCCCAAGCTTCCCCATCAAGCTCGCACGGTGGATGTACACCGTCTTCTGCCCAATCCCCAACTCCGCTGCCACCTGCTTCGGCGCACGTCCAGCCGCCAGCAACAGAAACACCTCATGCTCGCGCGCGGTAAGCCGATCGACCGGATCGAGCGTATCGTTCGGCCGCTCCGCGCGACGCTGCCGCAAGTCGGAACTCAAGAACTGCTCGCCGCGCATCACCGCACGCAACCCGGCCACCAATTCTTCCGGCGCAGCACCCTTGGTGACATAGCCGCTCGCACCGCGCCGTAGCGCTTCCGATACGTACGGCTCGCCGTCATGCATGCTCAGCACCACGATGCGCGTACCGGTAGCCACGCTGCGCAGATGTTCGATCAACGGCAAGCCGCTGCCATCGGGCAGCGACAAATCGAGCGCCACCAGATCCGGGCGGAAGTGAGAGATGGCCTCGACCGCGTCGTCAGCATTGCGGCATTCGGCCACGACCTCGAGATCCGGCTCCATTTCGATAAGCCGTTTGAACCCCTCGCGAACGATGGCGTGATCATCGACCAGAACAATACTGTGCATGGCACGCACTGTAGCCGACGTAGGCCGGGATGCAATCCCAGCTTCATCGCAAGTCTGAAGCTGGGATTGGCATCCCAGCCTATGTATGGACTCGCCCCCTTCGTCAACCGCTTTTTTCATCCCCGAATGCCGGCTGCATCTATGTATGAGGCCTCACCAAGGTGG
>NZ_BSOB01000022.1 GCF_030160295.1 Dyella acidisoli | reverse complement strand
CTGTCCGGCTGAGATGTTTATGCGGGCGCTCGGTCGCGATGATCTGGCGCAGAAGATTGATGATGCACTTCTAGATTGACTCCGCCGTTACTTTTCTTTGGGCCCGCAAAGAAAAGTGACTCGGGCCCTTTAGGGACCGAAAGCTCCGAAAGCGCCGCAGGCAATGTCACAACAAACGACATGCCCAGCTGAGGCGAGACGCTAATCAGGTACTTTCATAGCTATAAAATCTGCTTCAGCATCACCAACAAACTGCGATTCTCATACAACTTCCGCATGACCACCTCGATCATCGCGCCAAGCGCCAACAACAACACCCAGCTCGACAGCCACGACTTGATCGGCATCGCCAACGAAAACACATTCAGTTGTTGCGCGTAACGATTAACCAAGCCCAAGGCGATATCGACCAGCGACATCACCACCAGCGCAGGGGCCGAAAACACCAATACGGCGGTCATCAGATAGTTGAATTGCCCGACGAAGAATTCCATCCCGCCAGGGCGCAATGGCGGCAGCAGACTTGCCACAGGCCAGATCGTATAGCTCGACATCAACAGGTCGAGAAACACCATGAACGCGCCACTGACCATGAACAGCCAGGTGGCCAACTGCATCAGGAATGCACCGGTAATGGTGGTCTGCTGGCCGGCAATCGGATCCATCTCCATCGACATCGATGAGCCGACCTTGGTGTCGATCACGCTGCCGGCCGCGCCCAAAGCCCAGAACACCGTGCCGAAACAAAAGCCGATCAGCAGACCGATGAATACCTCTTTGCCCAGCACCAGCACCCAGGTGGCGCCCGTCATGATTGAGGTGCTCGGGCTGGCTGCAGCTGCCAGCGGATAAACCAGGATCGCAAGGCTCACATAGAAGCTGTTGCGCACCAAGGCCGGCACCGTATCCGATGTCATCAGCGGCAGCACCAGAAAGGCCGCGACGATGCGCGGCAAGGTCAGCGCGATCCCATTGAGCTGATTGCCGAGATAGTCAATCGAAAAGGGAGCCATCCGTGGTGCCGTCAGCGCAGCATGCCGGGAAAATCGGTGAACAGGCGATCGGCAAATTTGAACAGCGTGCCGCCAAGCATCGCTGCCGTCCCCAGCAGGGCGAGCACCACCACCATGAACTTCACTGCATAGGGAAACGTTTGCTCCTGTATCTGGGTGGCCGCCTGCAGAAAGGCGACGATGAGACCCGCAATGGCCGCGGCAAAAATAGGCGGTGCAGACAACGCCAGCACCAGCCATAGTGCCTCGCGTGCAAGCTGAATTTCTTGATCGTACATGCGCCGCCTCTTAAAGCCTGTTTAAGGTCTTACTGATAGGTGAGCACAAGACCATGGATCAACTTCGCCCAGCCGCTGAGCAAGATGAATAGCAACAGCTTGAAGGGCAGTGAAACCATGGTGGGCGACAGCATCATCATGCCCATCGCCAACAAGATGTTGGACACCACCAGATCGATCACCAGGAATGGCAGAAACAGCAAAAAGCCGATCTGGAATGCTTCGGTCAACTCACTGACGGTGAACGCGGGCATGATCACCAGATAGTCGTTGGAAGTCAGGTCGCTCTGCCGATCCGGTGGAAGCAACCGCTTCGCGCTTTGCAGAAAAAAATCGCGTTCGACCTGGTGACTATGCTTGATCAGGAACTGGCGAAGCGGTTCCTTGCCTACTTGCACCATCATGCCCAGCTTGTCCAGGTTCATCGGCCCAGGCGCTTGTGTGCTTATCTGCGACTGCACGCTGCGATAGGTGTCTGTGATGACTGGGTTCATCACGTAGACCGAGAGAATGATGGCCAAACCGTTGAGCACGACATTAGGCGGCACCTGTTGCAGCCCCAGCGCGTTGCGCAACAGGCTCAGCACCACCACGATCTTGGTGAACGAAGTGACCATCACGGCCACGAACGGCGCCAACGCCAGTGCGACAACGACAGTAATGATGAGTGCGGGCGAAAAACTACTGAAATCCACGAGTAGAGCCCTTGTTATACATGGGGTCCTTATGCGTAATGCGCACGCCCAGCCATTCGCCCAATGCAACCAGTACGCCATCGCCAAAGCGATGTCCGCCAAGGACAATGTCGACCGTGTTGCCGAGCAGTGCTGTGTCGTAACTCAGCACGCTACCGGGCTGCAATGCACCGGCTTCTTCGGGACTGAGGCTGAGCTGGGTCAGCCGGAATTGGGGGCGATGGGCATCGACAGCTGTCGACAACAGCGGCTTGGCAGCGATCGTCCATTGCCCCTGCCGTCGTTGCACAGCCCAACCACTGGGAAGGCCAAACATGCGACGGGAAGTGTCCTGATCCGGCTGCAAGCGCGCGTTGCAATCCGCGCCATCACTGACGAGCAACACATCACCCAACGCCAACTCTGAAACGGTCGCCGAATCCAGCGCGGCGCCTTGCAGTGCCAGGTCGAGCGTGAGCATTGCCGCATCGCCGAGCATGGCGAGTTTCGCTGGATCGCGCTTCCAATCGGCAGATGCAGTCAGCTGGCGGGCTTCGGTCGGACCGAGCCCAAGCCAGCCTTGCAGCCACTGATCATTTTCGTCACGCCAGCTCAGCACCAACCACAGGCATTCCACATCCGTGCAGGCAGGCAGGAAACCGGTGGCCACAAAGCCGCCGCCAAACACGTGACCGAGCGCGTTGAGCATCAACTCGTGCGCCAACGACCAGGCGAGCAAGCGCGCTTCTCCCGCATAGTCTTGCCAATGCGCGTCGCCTAGTGGGCTCGCCACCTGCTCGCGTTCCAGCGCAACCCGCAGTCGACCTTGCGCACTGTCGAGAGCGACGCAGGGAAGGGCGGCGGCGTGGCCCTGATGACCAACGCCGGCACGTAATTCCAGCGTGCCATGAACACTCTGCAGCAGCGTGTTGCCGCGCGCCAATAACGCACGGGCAGCTTCGCGCAACGCCTCGCTGGTATCGCCAGGGATGGGAGCGTGATCCATCAGGAGCGTCGTTTCGCGCAGCATCTAGTTTTGACCCAGCACTACGCGGGTAAGCTCGACCACGTTGTGAGCTCCCAGCTTGGCCATCAAGTTGGAGCGATGCAGCTCGACGGTCTTCGGGCTGATGCTCAGTTCGTCGGCAATGACCTTATTGAGCTTGCCGCTCATGATGCCGTCCAGCACCTGCCGTTCGCGGCGTGTGAGTTTGGTCAGTGCGGGAGACGCCGTCTGCGGTGCGTGATTGGCCAGCGCAGTATGGATGGCGTCGATCAATAGCGGCGCATCAAACGGCTTTTCGATGAAGTTGGCAGCGCCGTGACGCATGGCATCCACCGCCAAAGGGACATCCCCGTGACCGGTGACAAAAATCAGCGGTATCGACACACCGCGATGCGACAGTTCACTTTGCAACTCAAGGCCGGTCATGCCCGGCATGCGGATATCGCTGACGATGCAACTTCGTGCCGGCGGCGTCTCTCGCGAAAATTCTTTCAGCAGAGCCAGGGCGCTCGCGAAATCGCGCACCTGAAAGTTGGCTTGCTCAAGAATCCAGACGCAGGACTGACGAAACTCCTGATGGTCATCCACAACGTAGACACGCGTGTCGAGCGCGGTGGTCATCAAGCCAACCCTCGCGGCACGGTGAATACCAGCGCGGAGCCTTGCCCATTGTCGGGGTTGGGTTCGGCAAACAAGCGGCCTTCGTGGTATTCGATGATCGAGCGGCAGATCGCCAGGCCGATACCCAGGCCATCGGGCTTGGTGGTGTACATCGGCGTGAAAAGCTTGCGCATGCCGTTCTCATCGATGCCGCAGCCTTGATCGATGACGCGTATTTCCACCATGTCGTCGCAATCGAGTCGCGCGGTCAACTGGATGCGCCGACGCGAAGGTGGCGTCCCGTGCATAGCCTCGATCGCGTTCTTTATGAGGTTCAGCAGCACCTGCTCGATCATTACGTGATCAGCAAAAATGGGCGGAAGATCGTCCGGCACCGTGCTGACGATCAGCACCTGATACTGCTCGGCCTCCAGGCGCAATAGTTCGATAACGCCTTGGATCAGTGTGCGCGCGCTCAGATTCTGCCGATGCGGTTCGCGGCTGCGGACGAATTCCCGGATGCTTCCGATGATCTGCGCAGCGCGTTCGGTTTGACGTTTCGCCAAGTGAATGCCTTGACGAAGGCGGGTATGTTCCGGTTCGTCGCCGGTCATTTGCTCGCAGCTCGCAAGGTAATTGATGGCGGCCGAAAGCGGTTGATTGAGTTCGTGCGCCAGCGTGGTGGCCATTTCACCTACGCTCATCATGCGCGATGTGGAAAGCAGTTGCTCGTGCTGTTCGCGGTGCCGGCGAAGTACCTCGATGCAATCACTCATGTTCGTAAGAAACAACGCATCGGTGTGATCGCCAAGCGCAAGTTCGCTATGTTCCACGCGATACCAACGACGTGTGTCCGGTGCGTAGTAGATGCGCGCGCGCCCCTGTTCGCCCGCTTTCTCAAACGCAGTTTCAAAAGCATCTCGCGTTGGCGTGGCAGCGAGTTTGGGAAACTCGGCACGGAATGCGGCGTTGCACGTAAGCGCTGTGTCAGCTTCGTGGCCAAATACAATGCACGGCCATGGCAGCGCATCGATCAGCGCATATCCGTGTTCTCCTAGGTCAGCTGCATGCTCCGTGTGGCTTGTTTTGCGGTCGATTCGCGCTACTGGCATAGCCGCCTGTCCTTGAATAACCCGGTGATCGCTCCGGTCGTACCGAAGTGATGTAGCTACTTGACGTATGCAGCAAGATCCAACACAGCTTGTATCCCCACGCCCGGAAGACTAGCGAGATGAAGTCACCACTGGATGAACAAAAGACTAAGCCGGGTAGGCGGGGAGTATCAGGTACCAATTTTTTTCAGTTTCGCCATACCAAAGGAAGGTTACGCATCACAACCTTCGGCGACACACATCGGCGAGATATTCAAACAGCGTGATATGTTTCGTGAAGACGAAACATCGAGCTGTCTTCATCGGGGAGCGGATAGTGCCATGAAGAAATTGATATGCAATGTGCTTGTTGTCCTACTTTGGCCAAGTGCAGCATTTGCTGCGAATGCTCCAGAAGGCGGCGGGTCATCATTAAGCCCGTTATTAGGCCTGTTAGTGCCGTTGATTGCTGTGACAGCCGCGTTACTTGCCATGCTGTGGTGGCTACGACGCGGCAGGGCGCTTAGCGGCAACGGTCCCATGAAAGTGGTCCAGGCGGTGGCTGTGGGCGCGCGTGAGCGCGTTGTGGTGCTCGATGCACAGGGGCGCAGATTTATGCTCGGTGTGACACCGAGCAAGATCGAGCTATTGGCCGAATTACGTGCGATGGACACGACGACACCACCATGATGAATTTTTTGTGATGATTTCAAACGCGACAATCCTCACGCTTGAATTGCGATGCGCTAGGCAATTTTAAGAAGAATGTGTCACCGACATTTTCTCTTCATCTTCATTAATGCAAAACCTAGGGTCTCCCCCAGGTTTCGATTTTTGGAAACGCTGGTACGTTCGCTCAGAACCGATTGCCGACAGGGGGCATCGGCCATGCGTATCGCTGTTTTGGAGCGTTGGCAACGGCAAGGATTCGAGTGGCGAATGCCGCTCTATTTATGCTTTCTTGCTTGTCGGAGCCGTACGTGCTGGCCATCCATGGTTCATTTCGTAGCGACACCAGCGCGCCGCCATATTGGCGAGCGGGGTGCGCACGTCATGTCAAAGGGATCGTCAGGGATCCGAGGGTTCCCAGCTAATGGCCTTCGAGTCGATCCTTTCGCGACTTGGCTCGAATACGGGTGGTTCGCGCAGCTATAGCGACCTGGTTCTAGTGGCCGGGGTCGTGGCGATCATCGGTTTGATGATCCTGCCGCTGCCCATGGTCGCCATCGACGCACTGGTCGCCTTGAACATGCTTATTGGCGTGGGCTTGCTGCTCGTCGCTATCTATATCCCGGCGCCGGTGGCGTTTTCCAGTTTTCCCAGCGTGCTTCTGCTGACCACGCTGTTTCGCCTGGCGTTGTCGATTGCGATCACGCGATCGATTCTTCTTAATGCGGATGGCGGCCACATCATCGATACGTTCGGCAACATGGTGGTCGGCGGCAATTTGATTGTCGGCTTGGTGGTGTTCTTGATCATCACGGTGGTGCAATTCATCGTCGTCGCCAAGGGTGCCGAGCGCGTTGCCGAAGTGGCGGCGCGCTTCTCGCTCGACGCCATGCCCGGCAAGCAGCTGTCGATCGATTCGGACTTGCGCTCGGGCCTGCTGGAGAAGGACGAGGCGCGTCGACGCCGGCGCTTGCTGGAAGTGGAAAGCCAGCTGCATGGATCGCTCGACGGCGCGATGAAATTCGTCAAGGGCGATGCGATCGCCGGCATGGTGATCATCGTGATCAACTTGCTGGGCGGTCTCGGCGTGGGCGTGATGATGCATGGCATGAGCATGGACGATGCCGTGCATACATATAGCGTGCTTACCATCGGCGATGGCCTGGTGGCCCAGATTCCCGCCTTGCTTGCATCGATATCCGCCGGCTTGATCGTAACGCGCACCGCCGGTGATGAAGAAGACCGCAATCTCGGCGCGATCATCGCCAGACAGATATCGGGTGAACCCCGCGTAATGATGATCGTTGGCTGCATCGCGCTGGGCATGATGCTGGTGCCGGGTTTTCCGATCGTCGTATTCCTTCCGATTGGTGTGATCTTGGTGGGGGTTGCGTCATGGCGCATGCGTGAACGCGTCGGCTTTCTACGCAAGGTGTTCAAGGTGCCGGAAAGCCAGGCCGAACTGCTACCGCCGGATGTGGCCGACACCGACGCACTGATGCCGCCGCCAGCATTACTGCTTGAAGTGAATATGTCGGCGTTGCAGGCACTGGGCAGTAATCAGGTGCGCAATCTGTTCCGGCAGGTGGTTGGCAGCCTGCGCGAGGAATATGGCGTGCCGTTGCCGAAGCCCGCGTTGCGAGCGGGGCTGAACCTTCCTGATCACGGTTATGCACTCTATGCGTACGGGGTGCGCATCGGTTCCGGCATCCTGAAGTCGGAATCGGTGTTTTTACCTGGGCGTGCTGCGTTGCCGGCGCAAAGTCAAAGCGACGGCGCAGTGGCGACCGAGGGCGTTACCGGATTTCCCGGCCGATGGGTGGCGCGCGACAGTCATCATGGCGCGCGCGTGCTCGAACCACCGCAGGTGCTGCGCGAGCACATCCGCCTCGCGCTGGAGCGGCATCTGTCGCTTTTCGTCGGTATCCAGGAGACGTCCAATCTGTCCAACGGTTTGAGCCGCGACTACCCCGACCTGGTGCGCGAGATGCTGCGCGTAGTGTCGCCACAGCGTGTCGCGGACGTACTCAAGCGGCTGGTCGAGGAGCGTGTGCCGATCCGTCAGTTGCGCGACGTGTTCGAGGCGATTACCGATGCGGCCAGTCGCGAGAAAGACATCGTGCTGGTGGCCGAATACGTGCGTGTGTCGTTGCGCCGCCATATCAGCTACCGCTACGCCGACGATGATCATGTATTGCGCGTGCTGGTGGCGCGACCTGAATTGGAGGAGCGTTTGCGACGTTCCGTGCATAACGGTCCGGCGGGCACGCAGTTGGCAGTCGAACCGGATCTTGCGGCGCGATTGCTGGTGCAAATCGGCGACTACAGCCGCGGCGACCACGGCGGCTCGATGGTGATGCTGAGTTCGACCGATGTGCGACGCCACCTGCGCAAGCTTACCGAGGCGGAGTACGCCGATATTCCCGTGCTTTCTTACCAGGAACTGGTGCCTGATCTGCGGCTGGTGCCGGTTGGACAACTCGCTGTTTGATGCTGCGAACTTTCAACGGAGTGTGAAAACAATTCATGATGCGGAAGAAAAGCAGGGGTGGATGGCGTGCGGGACTCGGCCGACGGATCGGAGGTTCGCTGCTGCTCGTGGGTTTGATGCTGTGCGCGACACTGACGCAAGCGGCATCGATCCCGTTCAAGAAAGGCATGGTCGAAATTCAGAGCGACAAGACGCTGCACGAGTTTCTGCCGGATTTCTTCCATGACCAGGGTTTGGAAGTGGTCATGAGCCAGCAGGTGGCGGCACGTTCCGGCACGCTCAATGGCAATTTCAAAGGCAGCTATGCACAGGTGTGGCGCAAGATTGCCGATAGCAACGGACTGCTGGCGTACTGGGATGGTTCGGCCGTCTACGTATATCTCAACACCGAACGGGAGACGGATTACACCAGCGTGCCGCTGCCGGTGGAGCAGCAATTCCTGGCTGCCATGGCCAGCGTGAACTGGGCCGACGCCGCCAGCGGCAATGTCTGGCGGCTGGAGCCGAGCACAGGCCTGGTGATGATCACCGGCACCAAGCGATTCACTGACCAGGTGAAGCAGATGGCGCAGACCATCTCCGGTCTTGGTCAGAATGCGAGCACTCGCTTCAAGTTCTATCCGCTGAAATACGCCTGGGCGTCGGATACGACGATGATGATCGGCAATCGCCAGGTCACCATTCCTGGCGTGGCGACGGTGCTGCGTCAGTTGGTGGGTGCTCCGGGCGGCGATCAATTCGGTGGTGTACGTGAGCGGTTGGTCTCCGCGCGTCAACAAGGCCTGCGCGGCCAGGGCCTGGCCGGCATGGGCCAGCAGCCACCGCCGCCGCTGGGCAACTACACGGTGCCGGTGCAGAACAACGAGGACAACGGCACTGCGTCGGATGATTCAGCCTCCACGCCGCAGCCGCAGAATAACGTGCAGGCCGTACACGGCGAGGGCGACAGTCGCATCGTTGCTGACACCTTTCGCAACGCGATCATTGTGCGCGATACCGCCGATCGCATGCCGATGTATGACGAGCTGATCCGCAACCTCGACGTTGCGCCACAGATGGTCGAGATCGAGGCGACCATCATCGATGTGGACAAGGAGAGGGCACGTTCGCTCGGCGTCAACTGGTTCTATCGAAACCGAGGTATCACTACCGGGTTCACCACCAACAACAGCTCTACGCTCAATGCAGACCAGTCCAAGGCGGCGCTGGCCGGCGCACTGCTAGGTGGGAAAAACGGTTCCGCTTTGTCCGCACTGGCCAGCCTGTTCGGTGGCGGTGGACAGATCGGCGCCATCCTGGGTGACCCGGCACATTTCATTGCGAATGTGGATGCGCTGGAGACGGACAACATCACGCATGTGGTGACGCGCCCGCAAGTGATCACCATGAACGACACCGAGGCGGTGATCCAGAGCAACCAGACCGTTTACGTGCCGGTATCGGGCGCTTACAACTCCGATTTGTACAACGTCGTGGCCGGCACCACCCTGCGCGTGACGCCGCATCTGGTTTCAGAGAATGGTGTGCTAAAGATCCGCATGATGGTGCAGATCGACGATGGCAGCATCACATTCTCGGCCGCGGATTCGCAGAACGTGTCGTACCCTATCGTCGCCAACAACGCCGTGAATACGCAGGCGGTGATCGAGGACGGCCAGGGCCTTCTGCTTGGTGGCCTGATCCAGGATAAGGGCGTTAACAGCGATCAGAAGATCCCGGTGCTCGGCAATATCCCGGTGCTGGGTTATCTGTTCAAGACGGTGCAGAAGCAGAGGGCGCACACCGAGCGCTTGTTCCTGATCACGCCACGCCTCATCGCGCTCAACCAGATCACTGGCCAGCAGACGCCGAGCACACCGAAAGTCACCATCGAGTCGCAGCAACAGATCGATGACCAGCAGGCAAAGCAGCGGGGATTGTTGCGTTTTGACAATCCGGCTCCCGCCTCCCAGCCGCAACCTTCTGCGTCACCGATTCCACCGCAGCCCCCGGTAAAGGCAGCCCCAATCCCAAGTACGGTGCCAAGTATTCGTTGATCGAACGAGCATCCTCAAACCATGAGCAGCCAAGTCGTCAATCGAACTCATAACGCGGAGCGGCCGTCTCCGCGCGTGCAGCTGCGCCTGCGTGTCTTCAGCGGTGTACACGCAGGAGCGGAATTCCGGTTGCCTGAGCGCGGCATTCTGATGATCGGTCAGGCGGACGATTGCGATCTGATTCTTGGCGATGCGGATATTCAAGATCATCACTGCGTGCTCACCGTGGTGGGTGATCAGGTGCTACTGCGCGCGCTGAACGGTGATGTCGAGGCGCAAGAAAGGCAAATTGCCGAGGGAGAGAACATCACGCTCGAACACTTCGCCATGGTGCGTCTTGGCAAGGTGCAGTTTGCCGTGGGGCCGCACTGGAGCGAGCGCTGGCTGAGTCTTGCCGATTCCGCCGATCATGCCGAAGCCGCTCTGGCGAGCAAACAGCTGGCCAGTCGACGGCGCGGTGTTTTGGCGATCGTCGGTTTGTTGCTGATGTTCGCTGTGCTCATTCTGGTGGGAAGCTGGAAGGTGAAACACCCTACACCGGTTCATCTGCGCACCGTCGGCGAGCAGTTGGAGCAGACGCGAGGCATCCTGCGGCAGATGTCGTTGCAGCATGTCGTGGCGATCGTTGACGACGGCAATCGGCTGATCGTGCGTGGCGTCGTGGGTAATGTTGCTCAGTTGCCCCAGCTCAAGCAGAAGCTTTCCGAGACGGGTCTGACTACGGAACTGGAAGTGCGCGATTGGCCGAGTGTCGCCAAGCAGGTGAAAGATATTTTCGCCATGCATGGCTACACGGTGGAAACGCGCTTGCTGGATGAAGGACTGATCGAGGTCGATGGCCACTTTGGTGATGCGGACAGCACCGAACGCGTCAAGCGCGATGTGCTTGGTTCGACTGATATGCAAGGCCTCAATAATGACGTCGGTCTCAGCCTGGCGCTGCGTAATTACGACGAGCACAAGCCCGAGCCACCCAAACTGGATGAAGGCAAGCTCATCCGTCACGTCAGCAGTGGTGCCAACAGCTACGTGGTGACCCGCGACGAGTCGCGCTACTACCCGGGCAGCGCATTGCCGCAAGGCGGCATCCTGGTCGGTGTCACCAGCGACGACAACATTTTGGTCCGCATGCCGGACAACACCTATATGCAGCTCAACAAGGACGATAAATACGTCACGCCGCATCCACTGGGCGACATGGATTCGGTCGCCATGGCGCATTTGATACCGGCAGCATCAAGCAGCAGCGCACCTGGCCTTCCCCCGGGCGTGGTGGCGCAACCCGCAGCACAACCCAGCGCAACGGCGGAGGCTCCCGTGCCGAATCGTCGTTGAGTGGCAAGCATCGTCGAACCGGCTGCATCAGGCCGGCTCGATAACCACGGAGCCCGCCCATCAGTGAGGCCCCCCTTCACCAGGCAGGAGACGATAATGAGCAACAACACGATCAACACAAGCGGTAGCAGTCAGTTCGCCAACACCATGATCTCAAACGGCGCTGCCTCGGCAGGCCAGACGGTCAGCACTGATCAATCCAACAGCTGGTTCGAAGCCATGGCCAAGGCATGGGGCAATGCGCTCGATCAGCAGGCCAACAAAGTCACCGCATTGTCGGACCAGATCAACAATGGCTCCGATGCCAGCGCCGATGGCCAGAACGGTGCCACCAGCGGTTCGGACAATCCTTCCGTGCTGACGCAACTGACGGCGGAGAGCCTGAAGATGCAGTTCATCTCGACCAGCGCATCGACCTCGACCAATGCCGTAGGCCAGGCGTTGAACACGCTGGGCCAGAAGCAGGGATAAGCAGTTAGCCATTGGGAGATTCCTCCATGAACGTGCTTCCGACTCAAATGGTCAACGTGGCCGACTTTGCTGCGACACAATCCCCCGCAGCCGCGCCGGCACATGTCGACGACATCGCGAAGTTCCGCCAAACCCTCGCCGACGCGGCACCGGCGAATGTTGCGCAGACAGAGCAGGTGGCACCCGTGCCGCAGGAGCTGTCAGCAGCGGTCAAGGCGGTGTTGAACCAGTTCGATTCGCTCAACGGTCGTACTGCTCAGCTTGGCAAGCTGGCGGACACCATGCGCAGCAGCGGTCGCGATCTGGCGCCAAGCCAGATCATCGACATGACGATGCGTTGCCAGGAAATGGTGTTCCAGGCGGAGCTGACCTCGAACGTCGCCAATCGCAGTTCGGATGGCGTGCAGCAATTGTTCCGCCAGCAGTCCTGAGGTTGGCGTGATGCCTAAATGGACGATTGAAAAGAGGTGGCGAGTAGCAGCCCTGATGCTTGCATTGGGGCTGCTGGTCGGCTGTTCGCGCGAGGTTTTGTACAACAAGCTCGACGAACAGCAGGCCAACGAGGTGGTGGCCGCGTTGCTCAATCACAGCATCGATGCAGACAAACGTCCCACCGAACGCGGCGACGGTTGGCAAGTTGTGTTGGATCGCCATGACATGCCTGCTGCGGTGGCCGTGCTGCGCGATGCGGGTTTGCCGCACCAGAGCATCGACAACATCAGCCAGATCTTCAAGAAGGACGGTTTCGTTTCCTCACCGCTGGAAGATAAGCAACGTTTCATCTACGCCCGCGAACAGCAGCTTGGTCATACCTTGCGGCAGTTCGACGGCGTGGTGGATGCCTATGTGTATTTGTCGATTCCCGACAAGAGCCCGATCGATGACAAGCCGCCGAGCGGTTCTGCGTCGGTCGTGATCATTGCGCGTCCCAATGCCGGTATCGAAAGCCGTGCGCCGGACATCAAGGCTGCCGTGATGAACGGCACCGACGGCCTGACCGACCCCAGCCGCGTCACCGTGCAATTCTTCCAGCGCTCACCCACCGAGCTTCCAGCCGGTGCCGTGACCACGGGCGTTTTGCGCGGCGACATGACTTCGCTGGCACTGATCGGTTTTGCAGTGCTGGTACTTCTGCTTGCCTGCGCGTTGCTGTGGCGCAATCGTGGTGCGCTATTGGGCAGCCGGCCGCGTTCACTGGCTCGGTCGAGCGTGTCTCATGAACGTTGATTACAGCGTGCGCCAGCAACAGGCGCGAGCGTTGCTCGATGGCCTGCATCCGGTGCGTTTCGGAGATCTGCCAGAGCCGCTGCTGAAACAGGCACTGTCTTCCAACGCGGGTCGACGTCATCTGGCAAGAGCAGCGGTGCGATATGTGCCGGGCGTATTCGCGCCGGATCATGAGCGTTGGCAGTGCTGGCAAGACGAGCCATGGCTGCAATGGCCGCAATCACGCATACAGGCGTTTAGCCAGACATTGGGTGCGATCGCCCTCGGCCCCGCATTGCGCATGATTGTCGAACGAAATGCCGTGCTGTTTGTGCGCAACGCGCTGGGCATCGAAAACTGGCGCTATGCGCAGAGTGCGAATCCATGGCCGGAATCGGAATCGGCGCCAGAAGCGATTCGCAATATGGGCGAGGCCGTG
The DNA here is from genome assembly GCF_030160295.1 of Dyella acidisoli. Classification (GTDB taxonomy): domain Bacteria; phylum Pseudomonadota; class Gammaproteobacteria; order Xanthomonadales; family Rhodanobacteraceae; genus Dyella_B; species Dyella_B acidisoli. The sequence continues at coordinate 33,850 of NZ_BSOB01000022.1, read as the reverse complement.
CTGAAGCGCTGCGGCAGTGATGCCCATGCGCTAAGTACCGCCGTGCTTGAGCGTGGGAAAATCGAGTTCATCGGCTATGCCGAGCGTCGGCATGAAAGCCTGGCAGCGCGACTGGCGCTTGCTTATGCGGAAGTGTCCGCGGGTTCCTGCAAGGGAAGCTGTTGGTTGCCCGCATCAACCGTACCGATGCTTCTGGCTGAGCAGAAAGCGCTGGACGTCGATTCGTCGACCGAGCTCATGACTGCGGAGGGGCCCATCGAATGAACGCACTGGTTGTTGATCGCGATCGCTTTCAGATGCACGTCAAAGCCGGCGTGATTCCAGCGGCTGCCTGGACCCCGCTTAGCGAAGCACAAAGCATTATCGAACAGGCCAACGCATTGCTGCGCCAGGCCGAGATCGAGCGCGAACAGATTTTTGCGCAAGCGCGGCGGGAAGGGTTGATAGAAGGGCGCGAGGCCGGTTTGCAAGAATGCGCCAAGGCATTGCAAGCGCTTATCGATGCGCGCGCAGCCGCCACTGCGGAGCTGCGCAAGCGCGCAGGCGACATCGCCATCGGCGTGGTGAAACACATCGCACCGGCTATCGGTGCGGAGCGAATCGTTGCCTCGCTGGTTGCCGAAGCCATGCAAAAGCTGGTGTTCGAACCCCATCTGCTGGTGCGCATTCATCCCGATATCGTCGCTCAGGCGCGCAGCGAGGTGGCCGCATTGGGTGCTGCCGCTGCGCCGGACATTGAAATCATCGGTGATCCAGGCTTGGATCGTTTCGACTGCATCATCGAGTCCGCAGGCGGCATCGTGCGTGCGGGTTTCAACGAACAGCTTGAGCAGGCGAGGGTGATCCTGGCCGCAGCAGAGAAAACCACCGGAGGGAGGCGTGAACGCACAGGCGTCTAACGACCTGCCGTCGGCCGGCAGCGACGATCCACTGCTGCGTGCGCTGAGCAGGCGCGATACGTTGCAGCACGTGGGTCGCGTCGCAGAGGCCTATGGCACGTTGGTACGGGCAACTGGCGTGCGCGCAGCGATTGGCGAACTGTGCCTGTTGGAGCAGCACGACACCGGCTTCAGCATGCCGGCTGAAGTCGTCGGTGTATCCCAGCAGCAGACGCTGCTTACGCCGCTCGGTCCGCTGGAAGGCATCTCCACGGCAACGACCGTGACCGCTACGGGCAAGCAGGCGACCGCGCCTGCCGGCAAGAGCCTGCTCGGCCGTGTCATCGATGCGCATGGCCAACCTTTGGACGGATTAGGTCCATTGGTGGACATTGAGCAGGTGCCGCTCTATGCAGCTTCGCCGAACCCGTTCGCACGGCAAGCGATCGACGAGCCGTTGCCAACCGGTGTGCGCGCCATCGACGCCACGCTGACGATTGGTCGTGGCCAGCGTACCGGCATCTTTGCGGTAGCTGGCGGTGGCAAGAGTACGTTGCTAGGCATGCTCGCGCGCAACGCGCAGTCAGATGTCAACGTGATTGTGCTGGTCGGCGAGCGCGGTCGCGAAGTGGGTGAGTTCCTGCACGACAGCCTTGGCGAAGAAGGATTGAAACGCAGCGTGTTGGTGGTTGCGACCTCGGATCGCCCGGCATTGGAGCGCAGTCGCGTGGCTTGGCTAGGCACGGCCGTTGCCGAGTATTTCCGCGACTGCGGCATGCACGTGTTGCTGATGATGGATTCAGTCACGCGCTTTGCACGCGCTCTGCGTGACGTTGGCCTGGCGATGGGCGAGCCGCCTGCGCGGCGCGGCTTCACGCCATCCGTCTTCTCCGCATTGCCACGCCTGTTCGAGCGTGCGGGCACCAATGACAAAGGTTCGATCACCGCGTTCTATACCGTGCTGATGGAAGACGAGGACGGCAGTGATCCGATCGCCGAAGAGGTTCGCTCGATCCTGGATGGCCACATTTATCTTTCGCGCCGCCTGGCCCAGGCCAATCATTATCCGGCCATCGACGTGCTCGCCAGCGCCAGCCGTTTGATGCCACGGGTGACACCGACCACCCATCAACGTGCGGCCGGCTTGCTGCGTCGATACCTGGCCAAGTACCGCGAGATCGAGATGCTGCTGCAACTGGGCGAGTACAAGGTAGGCGGCGATGCCGATGCGGATACTGCCATCGCGCGTATCGAAGCCATCAATCAATTGCTTCGGCAGGATACCCACGAGCCTGCCGAGTTCGCCGCTACACGCAACCGACTGATCGGAGTCTGCACATGAGCGCGAGTGTGAGCAAATTTCCGCTCGAGCCGTTGCGCTCGGTGAGAGAGATCCGTTTGCGCAAGCTGGAAACAGAGATGAAAGCTTGTCGCGAACGGTGGGCCGCCGCCGAGCGTCGCCGCATCGAAGCAACGGAAAGATGGGATCAATCCCTGCAGCATCGGGAAAATTTCGCCGCGTCGTCGTGGCGAGAGTTGCTTGATAAGGGATCGCCCACGGGGGCGGCACTGAACCGGCATGAGCGTCATCTTGCTTTGCTGGATCAGGTTGTCAGGCAACTGCGGGCTGAGATGGATGCGCGCTCGCGTGAATGCGCAACCGCGGCCGAAGCTTTGGAGCAGGCTGCCGCTGACTGGCGACGCGCGCACAGCAAACTCGACGCTTTGGGGGAAATGAAACAGGAGTGGCTGCGCCAGGCGCAAAGCCAGCAGGCGTTGCGCGAGGAGCACAGCCTGGAAGAGCTCATGCTGCGTCATCCAACGTTACGCTGAGGTCGCTATGCATACACAACCGCCCACTTCGCCATCATCCCATTCGTCGGCCTTGTCTACGCGGCGCGCTACGCGCGAGGCGCATGCCGAAACCCCGCAAGCCGGCAATCCTGAAAACGTAAATCGCTTCCGCACCTTGATGAATGGCAAGCGACAAGATGTGCCGGATGGTTCCCCGGATAGCAGCCTCGGCGAAGAGAGCGCTGTTGATATCGAGACTGCCGATGTCGAACCCCATGCATTTTCGCCGGACCAGGAACAGGCTTTGCGCGATTTGCTGCAACGCCAGTTGAACGAAAAAGGTGATCCGTTGCTCAGCCTGCTTTCGCCACGCAAGGGCGACGACAACAGCGAGCAGCAAGATGATGATCGAGGCGACGGGCAGGGTGCGGCGAACATGGGGATGCAAACCTTGCACCTGGCGCAACAAGCGATAGTGCAGAGCGCCGAGCAGCCTGCAGCCGCTTCGGCAGCCATGGCGCCAGCCTTGGCGGAGCTGATCGAGCGGCATGTGAAGCAACTGCTGGTGCCCGACGCAAGCAGCCACAGCGCAGCGCAGTCGCGCGAAATCATGATCACGTTGAAGGATGGTCTGTTGCCAGGCACGGAGCTATGGTTGAGCCGCACCAGCGATGGCTGGAAGCTGCGCGCCGATACTCGCTCCAGCGCGGCCTATCACAGCTTGGTCGAAGGTGCGCCGCAGCTGATCGAGCGCTTCGCACAAAGCAGGCTCGGCGCGTTGGAAATCACGCCCACGTTGCTCGCCTGATTGGGTCGGCCATGTCTGATTCTCTATTGCAGGCGATCATCAGCGGCAATCCGTTGGGTCTGCCCGGGCTTGGGTCGAACGATAGCGGCGTGACGATTCTGTTTCCGCTCTCCATGGGCAATACGGTGACCGATCTGGCAAGCACGCTGAACGTTCCCGTTGATTCGATTCTTGCGGTGAACCCTGGTCTGCAAGCGGATACTCCGCTCACGGTCAGCCAGGTGATCGGTCTTCCCGAAGGCCACATCAACCAGATCATGCGCAGTTTGGATCCTGGGCTTGGCCGAAGTTATGGGTCATCGCCGTCATCGTCATCGCAGGGTATATCGCCAACGACAAGCATTCCACATGGGGGTTATCTCGATCATCTGGTCCACGATGGCATGCACATGGCGCCGCCATTGCTCCGGTCGATGCCTGCGGCTTTGGACATGTACAACACGCCGAAGCAGGATTCGCCACTCGCTTCTCAAGGCAGCGAGGAGGCTACAGATCGTTGGCGTGTGAGTGTTGACCCGCATTTGCTCGCGACGGGTGTAAGCGAGTCGCGCGATGTGCCTGCCGCCATCACGTCCGTGTCCGTGCTGTCGCTGACATCGAGTTCGGCGCAGGCATCAACCTTGATATTGACGCCGACGCCGACGCCGGCACCCACAACGGTGCCGGCACCCGTGCCAGCAACAGCACCGGAGATGCAGGCGTCCAACATCGATCCCCGCAACGTCACGCTTATTGCATCGGGCTACGGGCGGAGCGTTGCTGAAAGCCCCTTGAGTTTCGCGCCGGTCGAAAGACCTTTCATTCAGACCCAGCAGGGTCGAGGACGTAATCCTCCTTTAAATCCACCGCCGCCTCTCATGTTGGTCGATGGAAGCCGGCCGACCGTACAGGTGACATGGGTGGTGCCTCCGCGCAGCACGGAATTTGTTCCGCCAGTCGTCACCCAAAACACGACGGTGGTGCCCGCCGATAATCGTCCTTTTACGTTGCAACTCATGGCGCTTTTGTTGGCGCAGTCGGATAGTTCCGCTGCCACGACGGCTTCACCGCAGGGGCCATCCTTTATCGATCCGCAGGCCATTGCAGCGCTGGTGGCCACGATGCGCACCACCAAGGTGATTGATCTTGGGGCAGGGCGCAGCATGGAATTTTCGTTGGCGGCCGATCGTATGCGGCGTATCGATCCGATCGGGCAAGAAGACCGTGTTACCTCGCGGCGAACTGGCGCTGGCTTGGAGGAGGTGCGTGTTAGCCCGCGCAACGCAGAGGACGTGGAGCAGACCGACGAGCAGCGCGAGCAGGGGCGCCGCCGGCGTGCAGCGATTGCAGCGATGCGGCGCCGCCGCCGGCTTCGCAGTCGCCGCTGCCGCTATTGGCATGGTGCTCGCAGCGATTTGCGTCCATCAGGCACGGTGCGTTACCCGAAGCGTATGGATTTTGCCGAGTTTCAGAGTCGCCAGCCGCCACGGTATATGTGGAATGCGGGCGGTGGGGGTAGCTGAGCTTTTGTTTCCCCCTGCTTGCAGAGGCTTGAGGGAGACAATCTCGCCATAGTGTTTGATCAAACCTCATCGTCATTCCGGCCTTCGTGCGCCGGAATGACGATGAGGAATAGCCAAACGTTACGATGGGGTTGCTTCACCCCACCCCAACCCTCCCCTACTACACGTAGGGGAGGGGGCATATATCAACCAAGCTCCCCTATATATTGCTGCGCCTGACCGGCAGACAACACACCTGCACTCTGCGCATTTTGCACAGCACTAACCGCAGCTTGCGACCAGCCGTTATAGCCATATCCGCCGCTTCCCACTTGCTGTATCCAGGTGCTGAGCGTGCCGTTGTTCTTCATGATGTTGATAATTTCGGCCTGATAGGCAGCGTCGTGATTGCCTTTCAACAGATTGCCAACCTGATCCGGCTGCTGTGAGGTTAGTAGCTCATAGCCGTAGTCGGCTTCGCGGCGAGCATTGCCGTCAGCACTGAATACATCGGGCGCGTGGCTTTGCACGAATGCCTTGGCGTTGGCAAAACCACCGCTGCCAATCCGATCTACCAGTTGGGCGGCGTTGGTGAGCGGCGTGGCGGGATTGCTGGCCATCGTGCGCTGGTTGTAGAACGTCGTGACGTAGTTCGGATCGTCCTTCGCTAACGCCGTCAGGAAGTCGTTCACGTCGGCGGGTTTGATCTGGCAGGCTTTGACCAGGTCAGTGATGCCCTGCGTGTAATTCGTGCCTTGGTTGAAGACCTCCGGATGCGTCATCAGTATTTCTTCCGCCTGATTAAGGCCGTCTTTTGACGGATTCGTATCGAGGCCTAACTGTTGGGTGAAAGTGCTGAGCGCGCTGCCATCCTTCGCAAGCGTCTCTGCCGTGTCTTTCTCGATGCCGGCAGCTTCCAGGTACTTCACTTGTTCTTCCTGGAATTCGTGCTGCTCCTTGTTGCCCTCAAGTACGTGGGCCACCAATTCGAATGGGGCGGAAATCAACGTGCCGATACCTGTCACGACCTCGCCGGCCACCGATGTGATCGGGAAGTTTTCCATGAAGCTGCCCATGACCGAAATCACGTCGCCGGCCATCGCGAGCGCAGAGAAAGCGCCGATCGCACTATTGGGATTGTTCTTGGCAGCATTGAAATCTGCAGCGAAGGCCGACGTGCTGGCGACGACCGCCAGGCCAGGCACAAACTTCGCGCCCAACTTGGCCATGGCTTCAGCCGAAGCGTTGAAGGCACCGAACCTGCCTGCATCAGCCATCACTTGCAGTACGCCTGTACCCACCTCGGAGACGTCACCGCCAGCCATGGAAAATGCGTTGATCATTTCACTGACTTGGTCGGCATTGGCGCCGTTGAGACTGTCGACGGTTATTCCAGCGGCCGCCCACACTTTGCCACCTACGCCCATTTCCTTGTAACCCTCGGCGAATTTAGCGGCGTCGAAGGCTTTGGTGTCGCCATTGGACAATGCCTCAAAGCCTTCCTTGACCTGATTCCATCCATTGCGACCCTTGAACACCGGATCGGCCAGCTTGAGCAGATCGCTACCAGCCATCTTGGTGTCACCGTTGTCTTCGATAAGCAATTCTCCCTGGGCGGATTTCACCGCGTCGGGGAGAAATGTGCTTTGGTAGTCAGAGAACTTGCTGAAGGCTTTCGAAGCCGCGGCATCGTTTTGCACATAGCCGGCGAATTGCAGCGCGGTCTTGCCTTGGCCCGATTGCGACACGTCTTGCATCATGGTGTAGAGCTGTTTCGCCGCATCCTGGTTGTGGCCGGCTGCAAACACCAGGCTTGCCTGATTGTTCTGCATGTAGGTGGCGAGCGTCTTTGCTGCCTCGGCATCCGCTTTATAGGCGTCCGCGTTGTCCGGATCGTTGCGATACGCCTTGATGAAGGCTTGTTTCTGGTCGTAGGTCAACGGCCCGGATTGAGCCAGCAGTTGGGCGAGTTTCTGGTCCTTCTCGTCGGCTGCACTGTGTGCGGCTTCGTACGCTTTGAGCGGACTGCCACCGTTGTTGGCGAGGTAATCCTGTACACCCTTCGCACCTGCGTCGAATGCAGCATTGGCTTCCTGGGTGCGGCCGCGTTCCTGCAGCGCGTTGCCAAACGCAATCGCGAAGTTCGGATTGCCAGCCGAGCCATAACCCGGACTGGCGAGAATGCTGCTTTCCAATTGGTCACCGTCGCCGCGGGTCAGGGAGCCAACTGCGCCAGGATTGCTCGCATAAGCCTCCGCCGTCTGCTGGATCACTGCATTGGCCTGATCGCTGCTGCCGAGATTGGCGAGCACGCTTTGCACAGTGTCAAAGGGGACCAGGCAACCCGCGCCAGTCAATTGCAATTGCGCAATCTTCTGGATCGTTGGCATGCTCGCTTGTGTTACAGCGGTTGCCAATTCGGGTGGCATGCCATCTGTGGCGGATTGAAGATTCCCGGCCGCTTGCGTCGCCTTGTCGATACTCCAGTATGCGTCTTCCGGCTTGGTGCCGTTGTAGGGCTGGCCGATATCTTGCGCGGCCTGGTTGATCCAGCTCTGTACTTGCGGGTTGGCCAGGACCGCGTTGATGACCTCGGGTGACTGGCCTTGCAAGGTGATCTGCTTCAGCTTGTCGGCGGCACTCCAGTCGCCCGTGAAACTCGGGATCAACGCGTCAGCGGTTGATTTGACGCGATAGTCGTTGATGGATGCGGAGATGTCCGATTGCACCGCCGTATCGCCCTGATGGCGTTGCAAGATGTTTTGGCCAAACTCCGTAATTAACTGATCAGTCGGCGTGCGAAAGTCTGGCGGCACTCCTGCATTACGGCTGGTGATCTGGCCACTGATTTCATCGCTGATCGCCTGATCCATGGCCGTCTTCGCTTGATCGACAGCGGTGTTTGCCGCGGTGATCGTGCTGCTTAGCTCCTGTCGCAAGCCGGCGCTGTGCGGCAAACTCTGCATTGTATTGTTGCGCGCTGTGACCGCAGCGTTATAAGCGGCAATTGCCGCATCGGTTTTTTGGGCCGGCGTTTGAGGCTTGGGTGCCGAATCATCCTTGGCGGGTTGCACGGCGTTCGGCGGCAAGGTGAGTACCTGGTTTGCATGAAGCCCAGTAGTGACGCTGATGCTATTGGCCCGCGCCAACTCTTCCGGCGTAACCTGATATTTCTGCGCAACGCTTGTGACCGAGTCACTTGCTTGTGCCGTATAGGTCTGCGGAGCAGGTTGGGGTGGAACGTAATTGCTGACACTGCCGCCGGCGTCGATACGCATGACACACCTCACTCGAATAATTTTTCGACTAAGGATTTAACGGCCGAAATCCACGCCCGCAAACTGGGGTTATCCCGAGCTAGGGATTTCCCTGGACTAGGGATTTCCCTAGGGATTTGTCAAGTAAGTGTCGAGTCTCACATTGATCAAGCACGACGTGGATTCGATTGCCAAGGCTTGTTTTCTTTTTTTGCCTTGCGTGCGCGCTTGGACATGTACATCGCCGCGTCGGCCTGGTTTAAAAGTGTCTGAGCGTCGCAGCATCCGGGCTCGGCAATGGCAATGCCAATGCTGGGGCCGTTGTAGTGGAACTCGACGGCGCCGAGGGCAAACCATCCACGCGTGGCGCTCCTCCACCGCTTTCTTAATGTGACTGCTGCTGCGTCTGCAGTTTCACGCTTGACGGTTGCCACCACCACGAACTCATCGCCGCCGAGACGTGCCGCAAAGTCGCCGTTGCGCAAAACGCCGAGCAAGCGCCGGCCCATGGCTTCCAGGAAACGGTCGCCTACGTCATGGCCGTATTCATCATTGATCGCCTTGAAATCATCCATATCGATAAAGCCCACGATCACTGTGTGCTCAGCCGAATCCTCAGCGAGGCGTCGTTGCATGTCTTGCATCAGGGCTCGGCGATTGGGCAGTTGCGTTATCACGTCCGTAAGCGCGGTGACCGCCAGTGAGCTGTTGGCGTGGTGCAGATCGACAAGCAGCTTTTCGCGTTCAACCTGTTGGCTGATCAGCTGGGCGAATAACTGCAAAATGTCTTCTGCGCCGTTCATCATGGGCTTACGCACTTCGCTGGCAGCGCAGAGCGTGCCGAACAGTTCACCATGCCCGATGCGGACTGGCGCGCTGACGTAAGTGGCAATGTCCAGTGCGCGTGCGGCTTCGCAATCGCCCCAGCAATTAGCTACGTCGTCCGTGTAAGCGCGCCCTTCTTCGAGCGCGCGTTTGCACAATGTCCCATCCCATGGCACCGACAAACCTTCGGGAATATGCATGTGCTGGGTGTTGAGCGCGAACATCACGTGTTGAACGCCAGCCCGTTCATCCACGGTCGTGAGGTAGGTACTTTCCAGGCCCGTGAACCGCTGCAATAGCTGCAGGAGAGGACGAACGAGGTCTTCCAGCGTATGCGCGTGGGTAACCGTGGTCGCCAAGGCGCCGAGCAGATCGCGAGGATGGGAAGGCGGATGCTGGGCTGGAGTCATGACGGGTTACCGGCGAAAAAGCCGTTTTCTTGACGGAAAATTCACCATGTCCGGTGGTCTGTCAAGTGACATTCATTCGCATGGCAATCTGTTCACATTCGTGACGATTGAAATGATGCGCATCCTTGCGCAGGATGCGCACATTTTTGGCTCATATTTAGTGTGTTATGAAACTGACTTCATGTGATTTGGAAGTCCAAAGCTACGTGGTTTTGTCCGACTTTTCTTGCCCACGGTCGGTAATGGATACCGTGCGTAGGCACGTCAAATGTTTTCGCGCACCAGTTCCAGCACATCCGCGCCGCGCCCATGCAGGATGGCCCGCGCCGAATACAGCGCCATGCCGACGACCGGCTTGAGCTCGACAAAAGGCGGCTTGACCAGTTCGAGCGGGCTCACCGGAACATTGAGCAGCGCCGGTCCTGGCTGAGCCAGCCACTCTTGCACGGCCGCTTCGATCTCCGAAGCCTTGCGCACGGTCTTTCCCCAGATGCCGATGGCTTCGGCCACCTTGCCGAAGTCCGGGTTCTTCAAGTGCGTGAAGGTTTCGAGCATGCCTTCCGATTTTTGCTCGATTTCGACGAATCCCAGTTTGTTGTTGTCGAACACGACGATCTTGATCGGCAGGTCTTCCTGGATGACGGTGAGCAATTCGCCGAAGAGCATGGAGAGGCCGCCATCGCCACACATGGCGATCACTTGGCGCTCAGGTGCTGCCTTCTTCAGGCCCAGTGCGTTGGGAAGTGCCGTCGCCATGGTTCCATGCAAAAGGCTGCCGAAGATGCGGCGTTTGCCGTTTGCAGTGATATGGCGAATCGCCCATACGATGGGGGTGCCGTCGTCGCCGGAGATAAGTGCATCTTCTTCGGCGTATTTGTTGATCAGGGAAGTCAGGTACGAACCTGGAATGGTGTCGTTGTGGCCGGGAACCAAGTGGCTCTTCCACGATGCCATGGCCTCGTGGAATCGTTCGACGTATTCCTCCTGGAACGACGCATCGTCGTTTTCTTCCAGGCTTGGAAGCAGTGCGCGCAGCGTGGGTTTGATATCGCCGACCGCGCCGAACGTAATGTGATGGCGTCGCCCGAGGTGAGTAGGATCGATGTCGATCTGGACGATCTTCGCCTTGTCGGGATAGAACTGGCGCCACGCAAAATCGGCGCCCAGCAACAGCAGTGTGTCGCAATCGAGAATGGCGTTGTAACCGGCCTCGCTACCCAGAATGCCGGTCATGCCCACGTTGAAGGGATTGTCGGGTTCCAGGAAGCATTTGGCGCGGGATGTGTGGGCGACAGGCGCCTTCAGTATTTCCGCTACCGCACGGATTTCTTCCAACGCATTTTCGCAGCCGGAGCCGGCGTAGATGGTGATCTTTCTGCTGGCGTTGAGGATCTTGGCGATCTCGTCGATCTCTTCGAAATTCGGAGTGATGGTAGGCTTGCTGTGGTGAACCTGATACGGGAAATCCTCATGCACTTCGCCATGAGAGATGTCCACCGGCACGATCAACACCGCAACGCCCTGCTTCGCCAACGCGGCTTGGCAGGCCATCACCGCTTTCTTCCTGGCCTGGTCGGGCGTCAGGATCATGTCGCAGAATACCGAGCATTCCTTGAAGACAGTTTTGAAGTCGACTTCCTGGATGAATTCGAATCCCAAGTCGTTCATCATCACTTGGCTGGCGATGAGCACGAGCGGTGCACGATTGCGATTGGCTTCGTACAGCCCGTTGATGAAGTGCAAACTGCCCGGTCCACAGCTGCCCGCGCACGCGGTCAGATTGTTGGTGAGCAGTGCTTCTGCGCCTGCGGCAAAAGCGCCGGCTTCCTCATGCCTAACATGCACCCAGTCGATCGAGCTGCGTTCCAGGTGTTCCGCAAACAGATTGAGCGTATCGCCCACGATGCCGTAGCAGCGTTTTACGCCGGCCTGTTCGAGAACTTCAACGAGAATTTCCGCAACTTTCTTACTCATGGCGTACTCCGCATGGTGGCGTGGTGGGGAAGGCCGGTTCGGTTGAAGCTAGTGCGAGGAAGGCCGTCGTCCCATGGCAAGGTCCAGCGCCGCGCGCGCGATGCCTACGCTTGCCTCGGCGTCTTCTTGACTGGCTTCGGCTTGGGCGAGCACAGCTTCGTTGCTGGTCAATTCGGTGATGCTTGCAAGGCCCCGCCGATACGAGTCGAGTGCGGCTTGATAGGCGAGTTCGGAAGCGTGCACATAAGCCAGCGCCTGATTGCGATTGTCCAGGCTGGTCTTCAAATTGTTGTAGGCCTGCACTATCTGCTGGGAAGCGTTGTCTTTGGTTTCCGCCAAGGCATCTTCGGCAGCCGTTTTTTGTGAGACAGCCAGCGAAACATTGGTGGCGCGTGCACCACCATCGAACAGCGGCCACTCGAACGACACGAACAGTGCGTTGCCGGTTCGATCGATGGACGAGTACGGACCTCCGTCACTGCTGATCTTCCCGATGTTCTGGAACACCTGCGCTGACATGCTGATCGTCGGTCGATACGCCGCGCGTGCCGTCTCGATCTTGGCGTCGGATGCCGCCACTTTGTCCGTGGCGGCCAACACGTCCGGGCGGGATTGCAAGGCTTCATCGATCAACGCGCGAATCGGTGCGAGTGTTTCCGTTGCTGGCGCGTCTGCGGGAGGCGTGATCTCAAAATGCGTTTCCGGCGGTAGCCCGATCGTGGCGACCAAAGTTGCGAATGCCGTATCCGCCGTGCCGGTGGCTTTTGTCAGCGCCAGGCGCATCGCTGCCGTCTGTCGTTGCGCTTCGGCAAGCTGCACCACGGTGGCGCGGCCATGTTTTTTCTGATCGACGACGGCCTGTTCGGTCAACATAGCGGCATCCAGCGCCTTTTGCGCTGCGTGCACTTGTCCTTGCGCGGACGTCGCTTCGAAATAGGCTTCTGATACGTCGAACACCAGTTTTTCCTGCGCGCCGAGCAAGCCTGACTGGGCAGCAGAAGCATTGTGCCTGGCTTCCTCGACTTGCCCCTTGCGGCGGCCGAAATCGAACAACAACCATTTCAGTTCCAGGCTTGGGAAGACTTCCCGCGTGGAAGAAACGAAGTAGCCTTTGGCCGAAACGTTGGGTGGGATAGCCAGCGGCGTGCGCTGTATGCCGCCCAATGCCTTGACATCGAGCTGCGGTGAATACTGGCTCTTGGCAAGTTTGATGGCCAAGTTCGCTTGTACGGCTTCCTGCTCGACTTCGCGCGTCTTGGGATTGATGTCCAGCGCAAGGGTGAGAAGCTCCGGTAGCGCATATACGCGGTTCTCGAGCACGGGCGCATCAGCGCGTGTGGCGACAGTTGTTGCATCCTGCGCGGAAGCGCCCACCCAGGAGACCGATTGTGCATTCGCCATGCCCCAAGGCGCGAACAGCGTGGTCGCGAGAACTAGCGGAAAGCACACAGCAAGAGGCGACTCAGATCGTGCGCGATGCATGATCGATCTCCTCATTAAGTTGTTGCCGAGCCTGGTCCAGCAGCGTGGACGGTGTACGACCAACATCCCCTACATATGTATCGGAGCGAGTGCCCTTTGAAAGCGCCATCAACCGCTGCGATGCGAGCCGGTCTGCTTCCTCGTCATGAATAGGCGACGTGGCGTTTTCCTTAAGCCGAAGCACGACAAAAACCGCCGATGCAAGTTGCTCAACATAGCGGGCTTCGGATGCCAGGCGATCAGTCGTTCGCCATTCGAACATACCCCGTGCTTTCAATACGGATCCTTCCGCGATCTTCTTGCAGATATCTGCTTTCATCGAACCGATAGCGGTTGCGTCTTTGGTGACGAGCAGCGCACCTAGCGCGCCAATCGCGGAAGTCCATTTGGTGCGCGCCTGGTCCAGTGCACTGATCGGCCAGAGCGTCGTGAAGAAAATGGTGATCCAGATATTGCCGATCACGATGCCGACCACGCGATCACGCAGCACCGTGAGATCTTCCGTTGGGCCGTAGCCTTGCAGTACACCCAGGAAGAAGGCGAACGCTATTTGCATGCCGCCATAAGCGATCGTCTCGCTGCTGGTGGAAATCCATGCACAGAACGCCGATACCGCAGCGATAAGCAGGCACAGCTGGCCGATATCGGTGAGCGAGGGCAGTACAAAAACAATGCAGAGTCCTGCGATAACGCCGCCAATGATTGCGCCGGATAGTCGCAGGGTGAGCTTGTGGACGCTTTCGCCAACCGTGGTCAGCGAGACGAAGAAACACGTGGTAATCGCGGTGCGAATGCCCGGCCAATCAAGCAGTGTGTACGTTGCGTAGGAGGCCAATACCGCACACATCACTTTGAATGCAAAGCGCATATGCGCACGCTGTTCCAGCGTGTTTGTAACAGCTTGTTGGGGAGAAGCTGTAGCCGATACGGCTGGGGCCTTGCCAGACGCTTCGTCACGCAACTCGTTGAGTGCGCCACGAAGGGCGGCCTGCGAAGGATCAAGCTCAGCAGATGTCGACTCGGATTCGCTGTTTGCAACATCGACCGTGATGCCGCGGCGTTGTAAAAAGAGGCGTCGGCTTTGACGGAGGGATATAGCCAAAGAACGCCTTGAAGCAAGGGGAGCACTCGAAGGGTGGTATCGAGCGATCTGCAGCACTTCCAACAGGGTGGCGATCATGCGACTGTCTTCCTGCGCAAACGCCTTGACCTTCTTGTTCCACAGAAACGCCTTGTTCATGAGCTGGCCGAGCGACAGCAGCTCGCCGCGTAAGTGCGATGGGTTTGCGGAGTAGGGGTTTTCGATATAGGCCGCGACCCGTTCCATCAGCTGGGCGGCGCGCTTTCGCGCAAGCGCAACGGGATTCTCGCCAGTCAATAGATGCGCGAGCACGGCAACGCCCACCGGCACAGCAATGACTACCCACAGCCACAGCACGGTATGGGTTACGTACTCCGTGCTCGGCACATCATCCAGCAACGTTTGCGACAGAACCAAGATAAAACCGGCCAGAAAGGCGATCGGTCCCAGTCGGCTGGTTCGCGCGAGAAAGATCCCGGCCAGCGTGCTGGCGGCCAGCAACGGAATTCTCAAGGCAGGAGCAGCGGCGTCGAACACATAAAGCAATATGGACGCCGCGACTGCCAAGGTGACCGCAACCAGTCCACCTACCGCCGAGATCAGAGTCGATGCAGCATCTTCCTGGCTGACCAGAAAGACGAGATAGGCGATATAAGCGGGCAGTGGAATCTGAAACGTCATCGCGATGGCGAGGACGATGGCGGTACATCCGGTGATGCGGATGATCAAGCGAATGCGGGTGTCATTGAGTGCGAGTTCACGGCGCAGCAGCGCTGTGAATCCGTCCCGCGCTTGAAGTTCAATCGGCGTTGGCATGGCTCACCCGCACAGAAGCTGTTGCACCGATTCGAAGAAACGGCTGCGAAGGTTGATCCAGATGCACCCACACCGGGAAACGTTGCGCCACGACCACCCAGTTCAGATTGCGATCCACCTGCGGCAGGCCAGGGCCGGCCAGGCCCGCTGGTGCCACACCCGCGCCCAGGCTTTCCAATACGCCATGCAACGGTTGGCCTTCGTGTCCCATGACCCAGATCGACGCGGCGTCCCCGACGTGCAGTCCGCGCAGGTCTGTTTCGCGGAAATTGGCGACGGCGTACCAGCTGTTATCGTCGATCAGCGTAAAGAGTGGATGTCCAGAAACCGCGAACGATCCCAGTGCGAGATCGAAGCCCACCACCTTGCCGTCCACCGAGGCGCGAATAACGGTTTCCCGAAGATCGCGGGCCGCCAGCGCCTGCGCTGCCTGCGCACCCAGCAGTTGTGCTTTCAGGCTTTCCACATCGCCGATCGCTTCCTTGGCTTGCGCCGCCTGCTGTGTGGCAGCCGCCAGCTGCGCTGCTGCCGTGCGTTCGTTTGTGCGCGCTTCGTCGATTTGCTGCGTGGTGACGAAACCCTTTGCCAACAGCGGCTCCATGCGTGCGAGCGTGTTGTGGGCTAATGCCAATTGTTGACGCGCGCGGTCGACTTCGCGGGCGGCAGCCTCGGCACCGGAACCTTGTGCATTCACTTGTCGGCCTGTGAGATCGATCTCCGCCTGCAAGGCTGCTACTTGAGCATTGGCTTGCTTCAGCTTCAGCTCGAACGGTTCCGGATCGATTTGCAGCAACACGTCCCCTTTGTGGACGAACTGATCATTGCGAACATGGATGGCTACGATCCGCCCGCTGACTTCCGGCGTGATGCCTGCGCTGTAAGCGAAGATGTAGGCGTCATGTGTCCTTGGACGTTTGTCCACGACAATCATCGACACAACGATGAGCGCCAATGCAGAAGCGATGGATACGATGGCAATGATGCGGCCTAGCGCGGTTTTGTCGTGCATGGTCGATGTCTCCATTCAGCCCAGCCACACAAGCCAGATGGCGAGTGTTGCCGCCGTCCACATGCACAGGTAGACGATGACCGGCACGGGAAGCGAGGCATCGACGCCGGTTTTAACCAGTACGCTACGGACCACGGCGACGAAGACGATGCCGAGGAGCGCGCACACCATCCACGTCGGGAAATAGGACCCGAGGATGTTTCGCGAGGGCGACGCGCTGCATGCCGTTATCGCCAGCGAGAGGCACGACACCAAGACCTCTTGGAAATAACGTCGCTCGCGTGTTCGTTTATATGAGGACATCTGCATAACCTTTTCTGGAAAGATCCTTTGCGTGAATACGGTCAGGCAGCTTCCACGCGCCTGTTGTTTGCCAGCGACTTTCGCCATGCACCCGGCGCCACGCCCATCTTTTGCGTAAACACACGGCTGAAATGGCTTTGGTCGGAGAAGCCTGCGTTGAAGGCGATTTCCGCCAGCGAGACATCGGTATCCGCCATGAGATCAAGCGCCAGATCGACGCGGCGGGACAGCAGCCATTGATGTGGCGACACGCCGATGCTCTTCTTGAAACCCCGCGCCAGTGCGCCTGCAGACAAGCCGCACGCTTCCGCCAGTTCATTGATGGAAACGCCGTCGATGAGCCGTTCGCGCAAAATCTGTGTGGCAAGGCGTTGCTGCCATGGTGCCAGCGCACCCCGCACAATGTCGGGACGTTTTTGAGAACCGCCGTAGGTGGATGTCATATACACGCACAGGCCTTGCAGCAGATGATCTACCAAGGCCTGATTCGCGGGAGCAGCCGTATTGAATATCGGCAACAGCGTTTGTCCGATACTGCCGACGATGGTATCCAGGAAGCATTCGTCGGGCTGAACGGCGAGATCTACAATGCTCTTCTTCCCAAGCTCCTCGCTGGCCTCGACAACGGCTTGGCGCGGCAGGTAGAAGTACAGTGAATGCAGCGGATCGCCGATGTACGCGATGGGATCGCGCCGCAAATCCAGGACGTAGATCGTGCCGCCTTCATAAGAGGTCGAACACACGGAACGACCGTCGCACCAAAGCTCATGGGTGCTTTGCTTGCGCAGATTAAGACAGACAAGGTAGGCATCGTCGTTCCCCATCGGGGACGTCATGCCGTAACCCATTTTGTCGATCCGAAGTTCCGTCACCGCAAGGCGTATGCCGCGCCTTGTCTGGCTATGGAGAACGGGAGGATTGTTTAGGCGAAACGAGCGGCCAAGCCGATCGCCGAATGCACCGTGATACATGCGCGTCTTTCCGAACCAATGGTCGTCGAGCGTCCTTGATTGAACGTCGTCCTGGATGGAACGTTACGCGCATGCGTCCTTGGCCGAAGCCTTCGTCAGGGTACACTTGCTGACGCAAAGGGATACATCGAATCACCCGAAAGTGTAGATAAATTCCTTGTGACAGCGATGTTGCACGGCATTCGCCTTCGGCGGCGGGCAGCACACCGAGCGTGCGCGTTCATTCCGGTTTTGAAACGTTTATGCGGCTTGAGTAACGTGTCGTTGGCTCAAGCCGTTGCTCGATGTTGGATCGTGCGAATGCAGGTGAATATCCCCCGCGTGGGGGACGGTGCTCTTCGATGTAGGTTGGGGTGCATCACCAACAGCCACGCGGCGCCACTGCACTAGCCATGATTAAAGGTGTCAAGTGGTCGTCATTCCCGCGAAAGCGGGAATGACGACCGTGAGGGAACGCACTCTTTCATGGCAGCCTCAAAACTGGGGAAACGAGTAATAGATAGAAAGCTTCGCCTATGCCATAAGCCGCGCAAAGGCCTTTTGCAGCCGATGCCCCGAAGGAAGGCCATCGAGCAAGCGCTGCGCCCGCGCGTTAAACAATCGCTCGTGAAGGGATGCACGCGTGCTATCGCCTTGCATACGATGCACCTTGGCCGCCGTCCGATGAATTCGCCAATCAACCATCGGTGCGCCCATCACGTCGATCATCTTCAGGGCGTCGTTGATCAAGCGTGAAGCGTGGGTGAGATCGCCTTCTTCGATAGCAACACGGCATCGCACCTCACGGGCCATTGCGCGCCAGGTGACTTCTATGGTCCGGTCTGACCGGTCGAGCATGCGATCGGCATGCAAGCGTGCTTGTTCGATGTCGCCTGATCGCAACAAGGCATCGGCAAGCGTCCACTCCAGTACAAATAGCCAATACCAGTCCGTGATGACTGGCTGTTCGAGCATGTCGTATTCGAGCTTTTTCAGAATCTCAATGCCTGCATCGGGATTCCCGAGGCCGATTTCCGTCGCCCCCGCGAGCAGCGTGCAATGCCGGATTTCATTCGGCAGCACCGGGGTATACAGCGTTGCCGGCTGATGGGCAGCTTTGTCTTTATAAGAGCCAAGCTTGCTGCAGATGTCCTTGATGGCCTGGTAGTCGCCGGCCATCAGGTAGAGAAATCCACGCAGTGTTTCCAAGGTGCAAACGCTATAGCGATTGGCGTTGCCGACAAAGAGTGCTTCGCTGGCGTCGAACTCCTTCAGGGCTCGACCCCATTCACCCAGCAGCGTATACGCCCATGGCCGGCCGAGGTGAGCCATCCAGATGGCGCGAAAGATATTGAATTCCGGCCGGTCTGCCGCGTGCCGTACCAGGATCTCCAGATTCGCGTCGACGGTTTCCAGGCATTCGCGATATCGGCTGGAGATCAAGCAAATCATGCTGTACTCGATCAATCCCCAGGCCGTGATCTGACGGTCGGAACCGTTTCTCAAGGGAATCAGGTTTTCGTCGCAAACCTTGGCCAGTTCGGAATCCCATCCGCCGATCCAGATGCGCCATATGGCGCTGCTCAACCGGATGCGCGCCTTGAGCTGCGGCTCGGGTTGTGCATCGCTCAAGCGCGCGGCGTTTTCCAGGTGTGAAATGCAGGCAGTCGCATTCCACCAGCTCAGGGTAAAGCCCAGGCCAAGCTCCGCACGCGCCT
The DNA here is from genome assembly GCF_030160295.1 of Dyella acidisoli. Taxonomy (GTDB): domain Bacteria; phylum Pseudomonadota; class Gammaproteobacteria; order Xanthomonadales; family Rhodanobacteraceae; genus Dyella_B; species Dyella_B acidisoli. The sequence continues at coordinate 15,064 of NZ_BSOB01000022.1, read as the reverse complement.
GGATATCCGGGAAGCGCAGTTGTTCGGACCGCTGTGCAAGTTCGGTGAATGCCTGCAGGGCTTCAGGATCATGGTTGGCAGCGTAGATCGATGCGCGATCTTCCAGCAGCACGGTCTGGGTAAGTTCGCGTTCCCCATCGGGAAGATGGCGCACGATCTCATCGGCCTTGCCGAGAATGGCCAGTGCATCCTGATGCGCATAGCGTCGTTTGGCGGTCTGCAGGGCGATCTTTAGATAGGTAAGTCCCTTGGACCACTCGTGCGCATTGGAAAATTGTTCGGCCAGTTCAAACGCGGCGTGTGCGCGCAGCTCGCTGGGATATGACTTTTCCAGCTCCTTGCCGATCAATGCGTGGCTTTGCGCCAACCGGAGTGGCCCTTGGCGGTTCAGCAGCACTTCGCGCAGCAGGGCGTGATTGAACCGGTAGAGCCGGACTACTTCGCCGCTTCCCAGCCTGTCCATGTCATGGCGGTGAATAAACGTCCTGGTTCGGCACAGCGCCTCGCATACTTCCTCGAATCGGCGTGCGCTGAGGCCTGCGGCAGTTGCAGGCGCGATAGGGTTGAAGACGTCTCCGACTGCACTGGCGGCTTCCAGGATACGCTGCGTTTCGTCATCGAGGCTGGCAATCTTGGCTTCGATGACGTGGCTGATCGTCTGCGGTATCTCGAAGCGGATCTTGGAAAGCGGTACGTCGTTCTTCCATCGTCCCTGGTCGGCGGATATCGACTGCGTGCTTTTCAAGTGATCCAGGATCGTACTCAGGAACAGCGGATTGCCGCTTGATCGATGCAACAGGAGTTGCACGAACGAGCGGCTTTCTTCGGAATTGTCAGCCTGTACGTATTCCGCGATATCCCGCTGGTCGAGTCCGGTTAAATGGATGGATTCGCACAGCTTGTGCAATAGCAGTTCGTTGACGAGCTGCTTGAGTGCCGGTCCACGCGTCGCCACTTCATCCGATCGATAGGTGGCAAGCAGCAGCAGCTTTACGGAGGACTTCCGCCTGGCGAATGCAGAAATGAGATCCAGCGTGGAGAAGTCGGCCCAATGCAGGTCCTCCAGCAACAGCACGAAGGTTTCATCTTCAGCGAGCGCTTCCAGCAATTCGCAGAACTCGCCCAGCATGCGGCTGCGAGCGGATATGTGCGCCACTTTGTGCAACAGGGCGCGATTTTCGCGAGACAGGAGTCCGGCCACCTGATTGGCCCACGAAGGTGCCAGGGCGATCAAGGCATCCTGTACCTTGCTGCCGTTCGCTCCCTTTATCAGGCGGGAAAGCGCCTCGATGATGGGATAGAAAGGTTCGGTTCCACCGAAGCCTTCGATGCAGCGACCGTATGAAAGCGACACATGTTGATGGGAAATATCATTGCAAAATGCCTCGGCCAATGCCGTTTTGCCAATGCCGGCTTCGCCGTGCACGAATACGATTTTTGGCTGCCCGTTGCTCGTTTGCACCAGCGCATCGCGTAACGCACTCAACTGTGCAGCTCTGCCTATGAGGGCGGGTGCAGCGGCCGGCGTGAGCTGATTGTCCGTCTTTTGTGGAGTCTTTATGTCGGCAATAAAGCGGTAGCCGCGACCTCGATGCGTTTCTATGTAACGCGGGCGTTGTGCCTCGTCGCCGAGTGCGTTGCGAATGGCCAATACATGCCCTTTCAGTACCTCGGGCTGGACGGCCACGCCGGACCAGAGCGCCTCAAGCAGTTCCTCGTGCGAGACCAATCGTCCCGGATGCTCGACCAGATAACGCAGCACGTCGAACGCCTTCGCGGTGATGGTGACGGGGGTGAGCCCGCCCTCGTCGGAAACGCGCCACAGCTGGTGATTGGCCGGATCGAGCCGAAAAGGTTTGAACTCCTTCATGCGACCACCACAACTATGGGTGAGCGTGTCGCGCTTTCAAATAAGCCCCAACTCGGTCGCCCGGGAGACGGCCTCGGCGCGGTTCTTGGAAGACAGTTTGATGAAGATATGCTTGGCATGCGACTTCACGGTTTCCGGTGTGATCTGCAGTTCGCGAGCGATGGATTTGTTGGATAAGCCTAAGCTCATCAAGCGTAGGATAATCGCCTCGCGCGTGCTTAGTGATTCCACCAGACGATGGTTTGTCCTGAATTTCTTCCGGGCCGGAAGATGCACCTCCGGCGCCGTGAGCAGTCGTCCGACGTAGGGCCCAAGATGGCCAAGCCTGCCGGCTTCGGACGATCGCCAAAGTTGCTTGAGAGGTGTTTCGATCAGCGGCATGTCGTCAAGAAAACTGCGGAACAACCCCGCATTGGCGCCCTGGTGTAACGCAGCGCGCAACTCTTCATGGGCGCGAGCTATCTGGCCTATCGAGTAAAGGGCACTCGACAGAAGAATCGTCAGCTTGACGACCAGGGTAGGGTGATTGTGATCCAGTGCGGCACTGCGTAGATCATCAAGTGCCCGGGCCGTGCTGATGCCAGGTCCGTTCGCTATTTGCAGTCGAAGCTGAGCTATTTGCAGAAGCCATGCGTCGACGTCCCTGGGGCGAGTCTTTGCATCGAGCGCGTTGAAAAAGGCATTCACTTGCTGCAACGCCGCCTCGGCCAGATCGACGCGTTCTTCATGGATACGAAGGGCGACTTCTTCCGTTTTGCAACGGAGTACCAGGCGAGGCCAGTGACGCTGTATGCCTACTTCTTCGCCGCGATGCAGGAGCAACAGTGCGATGTTCTGGCTTCCCCTTGCCGCAGCGATCTTGGCAGAGAGAATGTAGGCAATGAGCGCGCTTTCTATCGCGCCGCTCTCTTCGATGGCGGTGAGCCGGCCTCGTAGCAGGGTATCGGCTTCGTCGATGGCGCCGGCCTCATAGTGCAATTGAGCCAGCACCGACGTGGGAAGTAGCGAAGCGTACGCATTCGCTGTGGTTATCTTGTTGCACAGAAGCAAAGCGTCTGTGGCCAGGCGCTCGGCCAGCTTGAATCGTAGTTGTTCGGCCTCGGCCGCGGCTTCGATAGAGAGGTTGGCGATCGCCGTCAATAACGACATGGCGTGATCGCGCGGCGCTTTTCCCCGGGACAATTCATAGAAGGGCATGAAGTCGCGCGAGCGCCAAAGACAAAACTTCCTGACAACATCAAGGATCGACTTGTACCGAGCTCCGGTGCCTCGCTCCATGACCGATTGCACACGGAACATGGCTTCGTCGATATCGTCTTGGCAGAGGCTTCCCATCGCCAGCAGCGTATCGACTTCATCGCCAGGGAAGTCGAGGCGGAAGCGATCCTTTTGCAGAAAGGCGTGACGCAGCGTGGTGGTGACCGAAAGCACCTCGGTCCCATTCATCGTGCTTACTGCATGCCACGCGGTATCCAGCAGCGTTCTGAGCGCTCCGTCCGGATCATCGAGGTCGTGCCAATCTTTCAGCCATCCCAAACTGACGGGAGCAGTTGCGCTGTGCGCAACGGGAAAGAGATTCATCAGTACGCCCTCCGACCGCCGTGCAGGGCGCTGAAGCGATCCAGCATTGCTTCAGCCGCGTACGCTGTCGGAATGGTTACCAATACACGTCCAGCGCCCAAAGTACTCATCACCCAATTCACTCAGCAAACCGTTGAACCATGCAACGTGTGATTCGTCTTTTCGATGAAGACATTAGGCGAGATGGCAGATTTTGTCGTGAAATTAAGGTTCTTGTTCGGTCTTCTTTCGGTTTTTGAGTGAGCAATGCGGTGTCACTCGTCCCGGTCTGGATATTTTTGGTTAACGCTGTGATTCCATGAAGCCGCGACGGATCGCGATCATGACTGCGTGCGTGCGATCCTCCGCACTCAATTTGCCCATGATGCTTTTCATGCGCGCCTTGACGGTGTCTTCCGAAATACACAAGGCGTTGGCGATGGTGCGGTTGCTGTGGCCTTCGGCCACCAGCTTCAATACACCGATTTCACGTTCCGTAAGACCTTCGTGCCCGGTATGGCTCGCGATCTCCTGAGCGACTTCGGGGGCCATGGTGTGGCGCCCGCCAAGTGCGCCCCGAATCGCCTTGATAATTTCATCGCGACGCGCCGTCTTGAGCAGATAGGAGGTTGCACCCAGCGTAAAAGCACGCACTACACGCGCATCGCCAGGGAATGTGGTGAGCACGATGATCGTTGCATCGGGAAAAGCATTGCGAATGGTCGTGATGGCCTGGAGGCCATCGACATCCGGCATTTGCAGATCGATCAACATGACATCGGGCAACAGCTTCTGGAATTGCTCGATCGCCTCTCTGCCATCGGCAGCCTCGCCCAACACTTCCATATCGGGTTCTTGCTCAATGACCGCCCGGAGACCATCCCGCATGACCGGATGGTCATCCACGATGAGAATCCCGAATTTTTCCTTCTTCGCGTCCAAACAACTCACCCGAGGAAATTCAGTCCGAAAACAAGAGGGAACATGCGGCAAAAGCGGCATTCCCGATTGACCTGGACTATGCGCTGGGCAAGGTGGGACTTCAATGCTCGAAAGGGTAATTTGGGCCTCGCCTTTGTGAGCGTTCTAAAGAACAACCATGGATTCGGCGGGATAGGTGACGTTTTTGTAATGTGAAAATGCACATCCGCGCGCAAAAAGATGCAAGAAAGCTGCGTGCTGCCCGGCGTAACGTAGCCTCTACTTACGCTATGGGGTACAGCCATGACTATGAGAAACGGTGCAGCGTCATGGTTGGCGCGAACGACGGGCGCCTTGCCATTGAATCAGCCGGGCGATATCGCCTTCGTCCATATATCGCAATTGGCTTCAGCCATAGAGAGCGATCCTTACCGGGTCGGGGAGTGGTACCGGTCCGTCCGCATCCGTGAACTCGGGGAAATGACCGCGAGGGAGTTGGTCATGCGGGGCAGCGCGGATTTGGTGATCGCCTTTCTGCACTCCATACAGCGCGGTGACCGCGATTGAAAAAAGGGGGGGCTTGCATATGCGAAACACAGATGCGTTCAAGAACATGAGCGCTCAGCTGGAGGAGATTCAATCCATGCGCGAGCAAATCGCCTTCGCGGCCTTTTCCATGCTGGAAGAACGGTTGAGCGACTTCTCCAACATGCTGATCATGGGCCTGGGCGACAGGACACGCGCCGTGTGGTGGATGTGCATGCGTCACCGCAACCTGGACGGAAGAAATGCCTATCAGGTGATTGCCGATGGCGAAGTAGACCGGCTCTGGGAGGTGGTGGAAAGCCTGTGCGGAGCGCCGGAACTCTGACCGCTATATCTGGAGTGAAGCCCGTTTCCGGCGCTTGCCGTCACATTCGTCCAAGATCGATCGAGCAGCGAATGCCATAGTCACTCCAATCGTGTTTGACCTCCGTCCCCAGGAATGGCCCTATGAAAAGCAACTTTTTCGTTCCCCTTGCGCCGCGCGGTCTTTCCACTGTTTCGCCACCACCGCCTTGGCACTATGCCGGCGATTTCATGATTATCGATTTCTGGGCACGCCCGGAGGCTGTGGCGGCTGTCTTGCCTGAGGAACTGCAGGTCGATGTGAAGGCTGAAGGCCATGCCCAAGCGTATTTCATCGATTGGCAATTTACCGGTCAGCACGATGAGTTGCTGGATCCTGCGCGATACCAGTATCGGGAGTTTTTCATCCTTGTCGACGCTCAGTTCAACGGCAAGCCCGTTGCATTCTGTCCTTACATCTTTGTCGACAACGACGCGGCGATTGCACGTGGCTTGGCGCAGGGATTTCCCAAGCGTTATGGTTCGATTTACCAGACTCGCTTATTTGCAGCCAATGGTCCTGCATCACCCAAGCTCGTGCCGGGAAGCCGCTTTGGTGCGAGCGCATCGGCAGCTGGGCAGCGGATTGCGCGCGGTACCGTCGCACTGGAAAAAGCCGTGACGGATCCGTCAGCGTTAGCTTCGCGTCCTACCATCAATCTGCGCCACTTCCCGCGGCTCGCAGCCGGGCAGTGGGAGCGTCCCGCCGTGCATGAGTTGGTGGAATCGGTCATGGATAACTTCACAGTGGCCGATGCGTGGATGGGCAAGGGTGAGTTGGCGTTGCCCGAGTGTGAGAACGAGGAAGTGTCGGACCTGGCGCCCGTGCGCTGCGGCAATGGCTATCGCATGTCGGTGTCGTACTCGGTGACTGATCTGAAAACGCTGGTCGATCATTCCGTGAAGTAGCTAAGGTGCGTGCCGGGCGAACCTCTTCCCTCAACGGGAAGAGGTTCGTTGTATTTTCAGCGTTGGAACTGCATCCCCGTGGCCAGCGCGCCGGCGTTCCACGAACCCCAGCCGGAAGCTTGGTTGAATTGACCGGGGATGACCGAATACGCCCCGTTGCTGCCTCCCGTCAGGAAGTTGTAGCAAGTGAGGCAGTCGCCGCTGGTGCGGTTCACCTGGCCTGCACCGATGTCATAGAAGGTCTGCTGCCAGAAATACGGCGGAATGCCACTCTGCAACAGCCTTGCATAAGTGCCTGCCAGCAGCGGTGCGGCCAGGCTGGTGCCACCGTAAACCGCCCACTGCGTTTGATAGGTGCCGCTGCTGTCATAGCCTCCGGTGACGATCCACAGCCCCGAATTCGGATCGCCATCCATGACGAAGTCCGGCGTGCTGCGCATGCTGCCGACGATGCTGGCGACCCCGTTCTGGTAGTAAGGGCGCGTCTCCGTGGCTGCCGGTCCGCTTTCGCTCCCTGTCCACAGTGTTTCGTGATCGTAGGTGGAGTAGGAGTCCACGGTGTTGTAAAGCGTGGAGGCCCCTACCGATACGACATAGGGCGAACTGCCTGGAAAACCGGTCGAGCTTTCATTGTTGGAGCATCCCGGGTAGCCGCCGTAATCCTGAGTGATGGAGAACACTGTGATGCCCTTGGCAACCGCAGCCCAGAGTTCCTGATCCCAGCTGTTGCGTAGATCCTGGCCGATATCCGAGTCACAGGTGGCCGCGAACGAGAGGGAAATGGTCGATCGATTGTCGTTGACGGCGGCAGTCACCGCGGCGAGTTCGTCATCCAGATTCGTTGACGGTGCCGAGTAGAACGCGATTTTTTGCAACCCACCCGTCATGGTGGCGACGGCATCGACATCGAGCACGGCTTCCGTTTGCGCCTCGTAATCCCCTTGGGTGTAACCCGTTGGATAGATCACGTCGAGGGGAATAAAGCCGAAGCCGTAATTACTGGCCCAGGTCTGGTAGAGGTAATTGGTGTTGCGCTGATCACCCACGCCGATCACTGCAACGACCTGGTTGTTTGCCGGTGCCAGATTGCTGGCGCCGTACAGCGCGGGAAAATCGGTTGGGGCGTGCACGCATTCCCGGCACGCCACCACTCCCGCGGTCGACTGGGTGCCGGGAGCGCCTTTGCCCTTCCATGTGACGTTGCCTTGGGTCGTGGCGGCAATCTTTGCTCCTGATACGCCACGTTCCTGGAACGAGCGCAATCCGTGCACAGCGCTGATCACGTCACTCAAGGACTGCGGAATGCTCACTGGATCGGCATTCGCAATGCCGGCCTGCTTGCCGCGACGAAAACCGTACAGGTGTGTTTTGAACGCCGACTGCACATTAGCCGCCGTGCCCCACGCCGTTACGATCATATTGTCTTTGGACACGTAGATCTGGCTGAAGCCATTGGAATGCAGAAAGTTGTAGACGCGCGTGGCGTCAGCACGGCTTGGCAGATAACGGGCGGCCAAATCGTTGTCTGTCAGCGGGTTTCTTGCGTGCGCGCGCACTTGCTCGGCAACTTGCTGAAGCTCGGTCTGGTTGTGCATTTTCAACACAACGTTCACCCGAACCGGGACGTTCGCACCCATCAACGTCGCCTGATCACCGGCTTGAATGGCGACGCTTTTGGCGAGCGTAACGCCTGTGTTGCTTGGCGTTGCATCACTTACAGGCTGAGCTTGTGCGGCAAACGCTGTTCCCATCACTCCGGCGCCTGCCATTCCCCACAAAGCCACTGCCAGTCCTTTCGATAGAACTGCTGTTCGCATCATGGTTTACCCTCCCAATTTATGGATGTTGTAGTGAGTCATGCAGCATGACTGCCAGCCAGAGGCTGGCCTCATCCAGTGTGGGAGTCGTTGTGATTGGGGTCTTGAGGAAATTTCCGCAGGAGAGAGCGCGATGTCGGCACAAATGCGCGGATTGCCATGAAATTCGCCATTACCCTATGGCCGTCATGCCCGCGAAAGCGGGCATCCATCTTGCTCTGATACATCTTTAAAAATGGATGCCCGCTTTCGCGGGCATGACGGCAGTAAGGGAACGCACGCTTTCATGGCAACTCACCCTTCAACGCACAAGAAACCCGTAAGTCAGCGGATCACGCTCATCGATCAGCCACTGAGCAAAGCCGCAGACATGCGCATCGCCTTCGATTTCCGGAATCACTGCATCGAATCGGTCCAGTCGGGTTTCCTCCAGCACGCGCCCACGAAAGACAGTGCCGATGATGGATTCGTTGACCAGCGTATCGTGCCGTTGCATGTCACCGCGCAAGAACAATTGCGCTACGCGGCCGGCCGTGCCCGAGCCGGTGGGTGAGCGGTCTACCTCGCGGTCGGCAAATACGCAGCAATTGGCTTGGCTTGAGCCGGCATGTCGCGGTGTGTTGTCGATGATCGTTCCGTAGATGTGATTGATCTCCGGGATATGCGGGTGAACGACTTTATACGCCGCGTTGGCAGCTTGTTTCACCTCATCGCCGAATTGGGTCAGCCGTTCGACCTCGGCTTCGCGAATCGCCAGCCCGAATGGTTGGCCCGACGCATAAAAATAGAACGCACCGCCAAAGGCGATATCGCCGCGCACTTCACCGAAGTTTGGCGTATGCACCACCGCATCGCGTAGCCAGATAAAAGAGGGCACGTTGACGAAGCGCACCTGGCCGGCGTGCTCTCCATCCCACTGGACGAAGGCCTCGATGAATCCGCACGGCGCATCGATGCCGATGCGCGTTTCCGGCGCGGTGCGTTCCACCCAACCCAGTTGGACGGCCGCCGTGGCCAACGCGATGACGCCGTGACCGCAATGATCGCTATAGCCTTCGTTGTGCATGAAGATCACGCCGAAGTCGGCGCGCTTGCTGACCGGCTCGGTGAGGTAGCCGCCATACATTTGTGCATGGCCACGCGGCTCCAGCATCAACGCGCGGCGCAGGTGGTCGATATGCGCCTTCATCCACGCACGGCGTTCCACGATGGTATGGCCTGGTGGCCTGGGCCAGCCGCCCGTAACGATGCGGAAAGGCTCGCCGGCGGCGTGCATCTCCACCGTGCTGACGAAACGGTCCGGTTTCATCCTGCTCCCCCTGTTTTTGATTGGTTGCAATCTAGGCCACTATTGGAACACTATTCAACCAATAATATGAGAAATACGATAATTTGGTCTAAATCATGACCAGGGGAGAGGGTATGGCCAGGGCACAAGCAATCCTCGAAGAGTCGTTTCGCCCTAAGCAGATCTATGAGCAAGTTGCCGAGCGCATCCGCGCCGACATCCGCAATGGTCGGCTTATTGCGGACGAACGCCTGCCGTCGGAACGCGAGCTATCCACGCGTTTTCGCGTTGGGCGTCCGGCGGTACGCGAGGCTATCGGCGCATTGCAAAACCAGGGGTTGGTCATCACGCGCCGCAATGCCGGCACCTATGTGAGCAGCGACGCGGTGCAATGTTTATCCATGGCCACGATGGCCGGTGCAACCGGGGCAGATGCTGACGTCAGTCCTGCATCCACGCTGGATTTGCGCCATATCCTGGAGCCGTCCATCGCCAGACGCGCAGCGCAGCGCGCCAAGCCGGATGCGCTGGCCGAGCACTATCTGGCCCAGATGGAATCGATCACCGACATCGCCGATCCAGAGCAGTGCACGCGCTGGAACGATAGCGACCGCTTGTTCCATCGCCAGCTTGCCGTGATGACCGGCGATCCGCTGCTGGTGAAAGTTGCCGACGTGGTCGCTAGCACCATGGATCAGCCGTTATGGAAGCGCCTGAAGGACGACGGTATTTACGAAGCCAAGCGCGTGCAGCTCTATGCGTCCGAACATCGCCTGATTTATGAGGCGATTGTTTGTGGCGACGCTGATGCGGCCGCGATGTATGCAGAGCAGCACATTAAGCGAGTTGGCAGGGATGTGGTGCCGCGGTGATGGCCTTAACGACACTGTGAATAATCTCGTCGCCCCGGCGAAGGCCGGTGCCTAGCGACTCTAGTGGTGTACAAGTCACTGGGTCCCGGCTTTCGCCGGGACGACGATGAGGGTGTAGGTTGGGGTGCGAACGCCAACGTTGCTATGTTGATCAAGATCGCGATGTTGGGGTTTACACCCCAACCCACGTAAGCGTCATCAACCCCCGCCGAACTTGTAATCCGCCTGCAGCATGATCTGTCTCCCGTAAATGTTGTAGTTGTAGTTATTGAAGTACGGGAACGTGCGGCTCGTGCGATAGCCAGGATCACTCGGCGGCATCTTGTTGAACACGTTGTTGATCATCAGCGACAGATCCAGGTTCTTCACTGGCGTGTAGCCTATGCTCCAGTTGTAGAGAATCCACGGCGGCAAATGTCCCGCGCCCGGATAGGTGGGGCCATAGGTAAATGCAACATAGTTGGGTGTTGGGCTGTAACGGTGCCAGTACACCGTGCTGCGCAAGATGTCGTGCCATGACCAGCTCAACGAGCCGCTCGCCAGATCCTTGAATTCCGTGCTCCACAGCGGATTGGTGAGCTGGTTGATCGGCGTCGTCCCTGGATATTCCTGGAACTGATGCTTGAGCATGTCGTTGTAATCCAACTGCACCGCGAACGTACCCAAGCGGGTCGGATCGAAGACATACTTGGCTTCTGTCGTCACCGAATCGGTGACCTCGTTGGCGATATTGATGTAATACAGGTTGAGGTTGGTGGCTTGACCGGTATACGGGCTGCGGGTGATCTGCGCATAGGCGCTCTGGCAGATGGCCGAATCCGACGGCAGCTGACCCAACCGGCATTGGGCTTCCTGCCGCATCAGTATGTCCGAGCTTTGCAACTGGATTTCATTGTTGATGGCGATGTGCAGGAAATCGGCGCTGAAGCTCAGGTTGTGAACCGGTGCCCACACGGTTCCCAGCGTCCAACTGGTCGAATTGGTCGGTTGCAGCTTCTTGTTGGGCAGCACATTGATCTTCACGCCATCGGTGTAATTGGCCGTGCAGTTCTGATTGCCGCCTTTCGTCGCGCACAGGTAGTAATCCGTGACGCTGTTGTACTGCCCGGAAGGGCCAAGGAAGATCGACGACATATCGGGCGCGATGAAGCCCGTGGCGTAATTGCCGCGAACCAGCAACGTATCGAACGGGCGGTATTCGATGCCGATCTTGTACGTGAACTTGGTGTTGGGCGATCCATCCTTTACGGTGTAGCGGTCGGTACGTCCCGAAAGATCGAACGTGAGCTGGGAAAGCACCGGCAGGTTCAACTGGAACGCGGAGGCATAGTGATCGCGCTGACCACCACCGGACACGCCCGTGTTGCCCCAGAGCAGTCCATTGGCTACCAGCGGATTCACCGGGTTGTACCAGGCCTGATTGCCGCCTTCCACCAGCCAGGCGAAGCCTGCATCACCACCCGGCAGATGGAACAGGCTGTCGTTACTGACGGTACCGCGCAGATTGTTGATCCACGTGTTGTACAGCGCGTTGACGTTGATCGTGAAGCTTGCGTATTGCGCCGGCGTGATAGGGGAGAAGAACGCGCCGTAATTGGGGTGGTACATGTTGTAGCCGGTGTTGGGATCGACACCGACCACCGGACCCAGCATGGATTCGAAAAAGCCGTCCACGGCCGCCGCCGGATGCAGCGGGCTGAGATCGGTGGTGCGCTCGCCGGAGCGCAGGAAATACACATCCCAGTCCCAGCCTGAATCGCCGAACTTGCCGTTGGCACCCAAGTCCGCCTGGTACATAAGATCGTCCTGGCGCAACAAACCGTTGTAGTTGTTGTTGCCCACTTCTTCCGGTGCAAAGAAGCGTTCGGGGAACAACACATGGTGCGTGGTAGCGTCCTCGATCAAGCCGCCGGGAAGGTCATTGGGGCCCCACCAGTTATAGGCGATGCCCGCAGTGAATTTCTGCTGCTGCCAGCTCGCCAGTACATCGCCATACAGACGCACATAGTCGTTGAGGTTGTAGCGCAATTTCAGCATGCTGCTGTAACTGCGTTCCTGATTGATGAAGGTGCCGTAGCTGTACGTCTTGGGCGAGCCGCAGAAGCTGCCGCTGAGCGGAGCGCGAAATACCTGCGTAGTGGTGCCTGCGAAAAGATTGCTCAGTCCGCCGCATCCGTTGGGTGGAGGCACAAAGCCCTGCAAAGATCCGCCCGTGCCGTAATCCCACATGGCCGCGACGATGATCGGGCGCGGTGCGGCGGTGGTCAGGTCGCGCTGGTAATACCACGCGGGCGATTGATTGAAGAACTCAACTGTGCCGACGACATCCAGTTTGCCAAACTGATGTCCGAACGAAACGGACAAGCGCTGATTGGCACCACCGCCCAGGCTGTAGTTGCCGGTGCGCACGCTTGCCTCGGCGCCGTCCATGTGCTGCTTGGTGACGATATTGACCACGCCCGAGATCGCTTGCGAGCCGTAGATCGATGAACCACCGCCGGGCAGGATGTCGATGTGATCGACGATGCTCATCGGGATGTTGCCGATGTTGGTGAAGTCGCTGACGCCGCCGTAAAGCTGGCCGAATTGCGAGATTGGCTTGCCATCCAGCAAGGTCAACGTGTACTCGGGATTCAGGCCGTAGAAACTGAATGTCTGCGAGCCCTGGTTGAATCCCGGCGTCTGCGAACCCGGAACGGTGCCGGTGGCGAAGACCGAGTTCTGCAGAACTTCAGCGACGCTATTGAAACCGCGCGCCTTCATGTCCTGTGCGGTGATCGTGTAAGTAGGCGTAGCGGTCTGGATCTGTGCGTTGTTGATCAACGATCCGCTGACGATGACCGTGTCCAGATTCTTGGTCTTGTCTTTTTTTGCGTCACTGGGCGACTGCCCATTGTCTTGCGACGCAGTGCTGTCTTGAGGTGGTGCGGCCGTCTGTGCTTGCAGATTGGCTGCCAGCATGAGCGAAAGCGCGGCCAGGACCGCCACCGCGATCGGATGTTTCGACATATTGTTCTCCCCTACATTTTTATCTGCGAACGCATTTCAATAACGCGTTGTTGTGTGTGTAGTGATGGTCTGCGCGACGACGCACGTCCGTGTACATCGCCGCGACAAAACATCATTGATCAAGCGAGCGAGACGGGTCTTGATCAAAAATTTCGACGAGGGATGCGCAAGTCTGCACAATGCAATAATTAGTGCGAAAAGTGCTTGCTTTACTGCATGGCGAACTTAATATCTGGCGCGCAAAACAGCGCTTGATTAGCGTCGAATCATCGTTTCGCGTTGTCGTCATCCCAGCGAAAGCTGGGATCCATCGTCTTTGAAGTGCAGGGAAGTCACTGGATCCCAGCTTTCGCTGGGATGACGAGCAAGCTTACGGTGCGTCTGAAGTTCGAGGTTAATCACGAAGCGAAGTCCCATATCTTTGCTTGTATCGCAACGTCACGATGCAATGCTCGCCAACACTCAACAACGAGGTCATTCATGCGCTTTTCGTGTATTGCTGTAGCAGCGATCGCCTTACTGGCCGCCAATGTGCGCGCCGAAACGCCTGTAGCGAAAACTCCACCCATGGGGTGGAACAGCTGGAATTATTTTGCCGAGAAAGTTACCGAGGCCGACGTGCGCGCAGCTGCGGATGCGATGGTCGCCAGCGGCATGCGCGATGCTGGCTATGTTTACGTGAATATCGACGATGGCTGGCAGGGTGAACGCGATGCCAAGGGCGTGATTCATCCCAATGCGCGTTTCCCCGATATGAAGGCATTGGCCGATTATGTGCATGCCAAAGGCCTCAAGCTCGGTATCTACAGTTCACCGGGTCCCAAGACCTGCGCTGGCTACGCCGGATCGCTCGGTCACGAGAAGCAGGATGCACAGACCTATGCCGAATGGGGCGTGGACTATCTCAAGTACGATCTGTGCAGCTATCGGGATGTGATGAAAGAGCAAGCACCGAACGATCTTGAAGCGCAAATGCGCATGATGGAAGCTTCCTATCAGACCATGCGCGATGCCTTGAACACCACGCATCGTCCCATCGTCTATTCACTGTGCCAGTACGGCATGGATGCGGTATGGGAATGGGCGGCTGATCCACACGTTGGCGGCAACCTCTGGCGTACCACGGGCGATATCTCTGCGGATTGGGATCGCATCTACGCGCTTGCTTCGCAGCAGGCCGGGCTGGCTGCGTATTCACGTCCTGGCCATTGGAACGATCCGGATATGTTGGAGGTCGGCAACGGTCAGCTCACCGCTGCGGAAAATCGCTCCCACTTCAGTTGGTGGGCCATGCTCGCCGCGCCGCTGCTTGCTGGCAACGACCTTGCGCATATGTCACCGGAAGTGCGGGATATCCTCACGCATCGCGATGTGATCGCGATCGATCAGGATGCTCTCGGCAAACAGGCTACCCGCGCTTACGCAGAAGGCGAAGTGGAGGTATGGACACGTCCCTTGCAAGGTGGCGCACTGGCGGTGGCAGTGTTCAATGTTGGCGGTACGCGGTATGCGGGTACGCATCCCTTCCATCTTGATCTTGCCAAGCTCGGTTTGCATGGGGCGCAGCAGGGCGAAGATTTATGGACGGGGAAGGCGGTGACGTTGCATGACCGTCAGCCGATCGCGCTGCATTCGCATGACGTGTGGATGGTGCGCATTCCTGTGCCTCATGCTTAAGTGACCGCTTGCGGAAAAAGCAAATCTTGCCTCTTTGTCGTTCCGGCGAAGGACGGCACGCGGGAAGAGCACATGGATGTGCTCGGCTTTGAGGGGCGAGGAATTCAATCTAAATATGCGTCCGAAGGACACAGCACCTTTCCTGATTGGCGTCTCGCCTCAGCTGGGCGTCTCGTTTGTTGTGGTATTGCCTGCGGCGCTTCCGGTCGCGAAGCGACCGGGTCACTTTTCTTTGCTGGCCCCAGTACTGTCC
>NZ_BSOB01000021.1 GCF_030160295.1 Dyella acidisoli | reverse complement strand
TTTCATGGACTCGCCCTCGCTCGTTACAGAACGGTGGATAGTTTTACTCTCCACCGCTGGCCCATGAGGCCTTATTTAGCGCGGGGGCGAGTCCATGTAATTACCCAACCACGACTCCAAAAAAATTCCCTCCCCTGCTACGCGCAGGAGAGGGAACCGGAGCAAACACTATGCGAGTTAGATCGGCGAATTCGCCGACACGCTGCTGTACTTCACAAACGCGTTGCTGCAATCCACCGGCGCCGGACTTTGGGTAACGGAATCGACGAACGTCACACCGCCGCCATGCTGCTGTTCCAACTCCTGCGCAAAGCTCACCGTACCCGGGCCGAAGGTGAAGGTGGTGTTGGCCGGCAAGACGCTCGGGCTACCGTCATGCCCCTTCATGGAGGCCTTCGGCTGCGCGCCGTCGAACTGCACGTTGTTCAGCGCAATCTGCAGCGGATACTTGGCGTATGCGGCGAATATCGCCTCGCCACCACCGTACGCGGCGCTACCCATGTCATGGAAGCCGGTAACCGTGATGTTGCGGAACGAGGGATATTTCGTCTTGGTCTTGGCCGCGCTGTAGAACGCGTCGAATACCAGCGGTTGACGTACATTGCGCACGCATACGCCCTGATAGGTCACGCCGCTCACCAAACCGCCGCGTGTCGCATCCGACTTGATGCGAATGCCCACGCTCTCTGAGCTGTCATGGCCGTCCACGACAAGATCTTCCACCGTCATGTCGCTCACACCGGTATTGGTCTCGCTGCCGATCGACAGGCCGTGGCCGTAGTACAGATGGTTGTGCGCAAACATCAGGTGCTGAGAGCCCGAACCGGAGCCGGCCTTCACCGCCACATGGTCGTCGCCGGTGCTGATGTACGAATAGGCCATCAGCACATGACTCGACTCGCCCGGATCGAAGCCGTCGGTGTTCTTCACTGTTTCAGGCGTGAAGCACGTCGCATAGGTTCCATTTACCGTATCCGGCGTGGTGCCCTCGGCGCACGCGTAGCCCGGCTGGGTGTAGGCAAGGCTCGGCGTAAGAATCTTGATACCCCACGCAGTGATGCCGTCCAGGCCATCGAACACGAGATGGAAATTCGGCGAGTTCTGGAACGTCACGCCGTACAGTGTGAAGTTGCTGCCACCGTTGACGTCGAGCAGGCGCGGATTGTGCTGTGTAACTTTGGACGAGAGCTTGGTCTGATAGGCGACGTCCCACCATGTCTTCGAACCAGCGTTGTCGCCTGTGGTCAGCACGCTGCCGCCGCGACCGTCGATCACGCCTTCACCGACAATGCCACTGTTCACGAGGTGATTACCGCTGATCAGTGGGTAGCAGGAATCTTTGCTGTTGGTATTGGCGATACCACACAGGCCAAGACCACTGTCGTAATCGGCAGGATTGCGCGAAGCAAACACCGTCACGCCCTTGTCGATCCACAGCGTTACGCCGGACTTCAAAGTGATTGGCCCAGTCAGCAAGCCCGATTCACCATGGCTGCCGACGACTAGCTTCACGGCCTCACCAACCGGGCAATGGTCGATGGCGCTCTGGATAGCCGTGGTATCCGGTGCCGACGTGGTCGGATCAGCATCGACCGAGGCATCGAGCAAGCCGTTCACCGGTTTCTGCGTTGCAGGAACGGCTTTGCATACCGCGCTGGCGACCGGCAGCGATGGTTCGTTGATCGTGCCCCAGGACGTCTGCACGCTGGAGGACGAAGTGGTCGTTGCGGCGAAAGCCGTGGCGAACATCATCGTGCCCAACGTGGCGCATACCGCGCGGGACAACACTTTCTGCGATAGGGATTTTGCTTTCATGCAATGCTCCGTGGATAAAACTTCGATTGAAACAACAAACACCCGTTTCTCTTATTCACCGCAGGAAGAAGGGAAAAATGTCATGCACGTTCGCCCACAATGACTCATGCATTACAAAACCATTTCACACACATGCGTAACGAACAATGCCTTGTCTGTTCATGACCAACGTGCGCGCGCAGCCACATCGGCGCTCGTGCGCAATGGCACACGCGCCATGTATTTACCCCTTTTCCCCTGATATAGCGATGCTGCGAACCGTGTCGTTGTCTGTGCGCATTTATCAGCGCAACACCACGATCGCTTGCTGCGAATAATATTAAGTGCAATAGCGCTAACGTTTGTTGATGACTCTCATAGATTCAACAACGTCATGCTTATCACTTTCTCGCAGCACCGCTCTGAAATGACTGTACAACCGAAGTGCTATCGATCTTCTGCTTAAAAAATGCAAACTGCATTGACGCGCAACTTGTCATGAGCGTTACCGACTGGCCTTTCATAACAAGCCGCTATGCGGAAAGCCGTCACACGCGCAGCGGCGAGTGACGGCTACAGTACCGCCCGGTAATAATGCCGGCTTCAATCACTCAGGCATCATCGACGAATGGTGATTCATGATCTTCCATTCGCCGTTGATCTTCTCGTAGACGTAGGTATAGCGTGCGTGCACTTTCTGCACCTTGCCTTCCTTCGTCAGCGTGAAGGTATAAACGCCGGTGTCGAGCGCGGCATCGTCGGCCAGGAAACGGATTTCCCGGTAATTGATGACTGCCTGCGGCTTCATCTTCAAAAATTTGACGAAGTAATCCTTGATGGCAGCCGGCGTGACGCGAACCTCGTTCGAAACCGTCGGCTCCAGCACGCCATTCGACGCATACAACGCAACCACCTTGTCGGCATCACCCGTGGCAAGCGTCGCGTTCCAGCGATCGAATAGCGCAGCAATTTCCGCTTCGCGCGGATCGGTCGGCGCAGCGGCAACCTGGCTGTATAGCTTTGGGATTGCAGCGTCTTTGGCAAATGCGGCGGTGCTGAAAAGCAATGCCAACGCAAGCAGGATTTGTTTCATACATGCTCCACAAAAACGAAAAAGCCAATGCGGCCATGTTTTGGCCGGCTAAACCAGTTTGCCCATCTCCTCGCACTCACGAGTCGGCCATTTGACGGAGATGTGGTTATGCCGAGTGGCATAAAGATCGAGCGGTTTGCGAGCAACTCGCTAGACGGCGGCAGCACGTATGCCAGCCTGGGCATGGCCGCTTCGGAGCACAGCGACACTGCGCTGCATCTTTTTACCGAGGTCGCCCTTGCGCTCGAAGCGTATGGCAAGCAGCCCTCAGCCATGGATGGCATTCTTGGCACCATCCTGCGATTCATGTCGTTGCAGGATGGATTACTGATCGCTCAAAAGGGGAACAGCTGGCATGTACTCGCCTCACGCGGTCACGCGCAGCCGATCGGCACGCGCATCACTGATCCGTCCGTGATGCACATCGTTGATGACGCATCAGGCCTGCCGCGTATTCACCAGCACTCGCAAAGCACACCGCTTACTGACTCCCAGACGGACGGTGGATTTGACGTTCTTATCCCGTTGCGCTTCAACCATCGCACGGCGGGGTTGCTGATGCTGACGAGTTCCAACGGCAAGACGCTTCCCGGTCTCGAACACATTGCTACGTTGCGTATAGTGGGTGTGACACTCGCTGCGGCCCTACTCGCATCACCGGAACCCACTCCCCTTGCAGCAAAAACCGACGCGGCATCTCCGGATAAGCTGCTCACCGCACGCGAGTTGCAGGTACTTGCGTGGCTACCGCACGGACTGACCAACGCCGGCATCGCGGAGAAGTTGAACATCGCCCCCGGCACAGTAAAAAGCCATGTCGAGCGCATCCTGCACAAGCTTGGTCTTTCGGATCGAACCCAAGCTGCGGTCTATGCGGCCAGATACGGGCTTGATGCGACCTGAGGCAAAATTCTCCGCAAACCCGTACGTTGACATGCAAAACTCAACATTGCCATGCCTGCATACATCGTGATGTTGGGGTTTGCATCCCAACCTACGCATGGCCTTCGTGACGTCATCATCGACGATGTGTCCTCATGCGGAAAAACTGAAATCACGACAGTCCGAAGATGACACTTTTTCGGTCATGATGTGACCAATTGCAACGTTATGTGATCGTCATCACTCACATTGCACATTGTCGACGGTTGCAGAAGTAACTAGGTTGACTCGGTCTATCGTTGGGGACGAT
Organism: Dyella acidisoli; assembly: GCF_030160295.1. Lineage (GTDB taxonomy): Bacteria > Pseudomonadota > Gammaproteobacteria > Xanthomonadales > Rhodanobacteraceae > Dyella_B > Dyella_B acidisoli. The sequence goes on along the minus strand of NZ_BSOB01000021.1, from coordinate 4,950 downwards.
AGATTTGTTCCACACGTTTTTTAGGGGATTTCCCGGTTGTGCGAGTCGTGCGGCTCGTGCTGACGGGAGCGTGTGAACCAAGCAGTGGCTACACAGCTTTACCACCCTCATCAAGCCATTCATCTCTATCCACACACTTGAGGTTTAACGGCCTCAGAGGGCCGTTTTGTCTCTTTATTTAGCAACGGGGAGTTTCTGATGAAGAAGAGCTGTATTTCGAATTACCGCAAACTGCTTCTGCCGCTGGCGTTGTCGCTGTGCGTGACAGCGCATGCGCAGGATGCCTGGGTGGCTACGCGTACACATGCAAGCCTGCAGAACACCGGCAGCCAGGTTGTCACGCTTACCGCAGCCCATCACCCGACGATCGAAGCTGCGCGGGTTTCAGAGCTTGAATCGGGCAAGCCAATGCACGTTTCGTTGAGCCTCAATCTGCGCAATGTCACGGAGCTGGAAACGTTTCTGGAAGACGTGAACAACCCGCATAGTCCGCTCTACCAGCAATTCCTCACGCCGGAACAGTTCAAGGCCCGCTTTGCGCCGACCGACGATCAGGTGAAGGCCGTCATTGCCCACCTCACCGCCTACGGGTTTCACCATGTGGAAGTTGCGTCGAACAACATGCTCGTTTCCGCCGACGGCAATGCCGCGGCGGTCAATGCCGCATTCCACGCACAGATGAAGACATTCACCTTCAAGAACAAACAGCACTACGCCAACGGCGCCGACGTCACCGTCCCGGCAGCGCTGGGCGAGATCGTGGATGCCGTGGTCGGCTTGCAGGATTACGCCAAGCCACACACTTTGATGCATCGCGCCTCCGACAAGTCGATGATTGCGGCCGCAGCGGGCGAAGTGGCCCACAATCCCACCGACTTCGCTTCCATCTACGACGCAGGCAGCACGCCCACGGCGTCCAAGACGGTGGTGGGCATCATCACGTGGGGTGATCTGAGCCAGACGATCAGCGATCTCGCCACGTTCACCATGGCCAATCATCTGCCCACGGTCAATACGCATGTCTCACCAGGCAGCGCCGGCACCCTCGCGGTCGACCAGAACGCTTTTTCCGAGTGGAATCTGGACAGCCAGAGCATCATCGGGATCTCCGGTGGTGTAAAGCAGCTGGTGTTCTATACCGCAGTCAACGGAGACAGCCAGGACAGCGGCCTGACCAACGCTACGCTGATGGCCGCGTACAACAAGGCGGTTACCGAAAACGTCGCCAAGGTGATCAACGTCTCTCTGGGTGGCGATGAAACAGCCGCTCACAATGATGGCAGCCAGGCGGCGGACGACAAAGTCTTCGCGCAGGCAGTGGCACAGGGGCAGACTTTCTCCATTGCGTCCGGCGACGAAGGCGTCTACGGCTGGTCCAACGATCCGACGGAGGGAGCGCAAGGCTACGTCGCCAACGGCAACGGCGTCGTGCAGATCGATCTTTCGCATTACTCGGTGGAAGAACCTGCCACGTCACCCTATGTCATTGCCGTCGGCGGTACCACGCTCAAGACGATCGGCAGCAAGACCTGGGCCGGAGAAACGGTGTGGAACGAGGGCCTTTCCTACGTGGACGAAACGAACGGCGACTTCAACGAAAGACTATGGGCCAGTACCGGCGGCGTCAGTCTTTTCGAAACTGCACCTTCGTGGCAGACGCGCGTGTTGGGCGCCAATGTCACCAAGCGCCAATTGCCGGATGTGGCGTTCGATGCTGCGTTGAGTACGGGAGCCAATATCTATCTACAAGGCCAGGCACAAGCCATCGGCGGCACCAGCCTCGCCTCTCCGCTGTTCGTGGGTGTCTGGGCGCGCATGGAATCCGCACATAACAACACGCTCGGTATGCCGGCGCGCAACATGTACATCCACTTCAACAAGCACAAGGCGCCGCTGCACGATGTGGTCTCCGGCAACAACGGCTATGAAGGCCACGGCTACAACGCCAAGGTGGGCTACGACAACACCACCGGTTGGGGTAGCTTGAATATCAGCGCGTTCGACAGCTACATCACCAAGTACTGGTAATTCACGCAAGCAAACGTGCCGGCCGCATGACGGCACGCGTTTCGAGTTTCAGCGCCCGCTCCGCACATGGAGCGGGCGTCTCCTTTTTGCGCCGCAACAAGTACTTGCCGCACGCACGCCTGATAAATTTTGTAATGCGTGATCGCGATTAAGTTAATCCCGCATTTGCTATACGTGCCGCTGCCAAGACAATTGGGGATTAGCGATATGCGTCAGCGGTTATTGAAGTGGGTGTTCGCCGGTTCGGTTTGCACGGTCGTGGCCAGCGCGATGGCCGCCAGCGGTGCGGATCATCGGGCGTGGGTGAACACCTGGGCAGCGACGCCGGATATCGCCGGTCCGGTCTTGAATGCACAGACGGTACGGCAGATCGTGCGCGCCAGCATCGGTGGCTCGGAAGTGCGCGTTCGCCTCTCCAATCTGTTCGGCAATGTACCGATCACCTTGGGGCCGGTGCATGTGGCGTTGAGCGACCATGAATCGGATACGGTGTCCGGCAGTGATCATGTGCTGCTGTTCAACGGCAAGCCCACGGTCACCATTGCCAAGGGCGAGAGCGTACTGAGCGATCCGGTGAAGATGGATGTGAAAGCGCTGCAGCAACTCGCTGTAAGCATCTACGTGCCGGCCGACGCGCAATACCACGCATCGACGATCCACAACGCAGCCCTCGCTACGTCCTATATCACCGAAAGTGGCGATGCCACCGCAGCGATACAGTTTCCCCGTGATGAAGTGAGCGGTAACCGCTTCTTTCTCACCGACGTTGAAGTAGCCAGCCCTTCTTCCAAACACACCATCGTCACCTTCGGTGATTCCATCACCGACGGCGTGGGTTCCAAGGACAACGCAAACGAACGCTGGCCAGATTACCTGGCTGTACGCCTGCAAGCCGATGCAAAGTTTTCGTCCATCGGCGTGGCGAATTCCGGCATCGGCGGCAACCGCATTCTGCACGACAACTATGGTCCAAGCGCGTTGGCGCGCTTCGACCGCGATGCGCTGGACAAGCCAGGCGTGCGTTGGATCGTATTGCTGGAAAGCATCAACGATATCGGCGGCTCAGGTTACGCATGGGAAGCGAAGGACAAGATCACCGCACAGCAGTTGATCGACGGCATGAAAACGCTGATCGCCCGTGCACACGCCAAGCACGTGAAGATGTACGGCGCCACATTGACGCCCTACGGCGGCAACGGCTGGCCGTATCACAGTGTGGCGGGCGAGAAGACGCGCCAGGAGGTGAATGCCTGGATACGCAGCTCCGGCGCCTTCGATGGCGTGGTGGATTTCGACAAGGCAGTCCGCGATCCGGCCGCACCGGAGAAGATGCTTGCCGCTTATGACAGTGGCGATCATTTGCATCCAAGCAGTGCGGGTTATCAGGCGATGGCCAATGCGGTGGATTTGAAGTTGTTTAGTGATAAGCCGTAAGTGCCTTTGCTTAGGTTGTGCTGGCGTCAAATTTCAACTCGCCAATATTTGCCCCCTCCCCTGCACGCAGGGGAGGGAGTCGAATGTCGCGCGGCGTGATATCCCAACAGCGATTCACGCCCCCAAGCAAGAAGCGCCGCACCCGGCATGGCAGGAAGCGGCCCCGAATCTGTCATTTCAGGACATTTTTTCCTGCGTTTTGGCGCATGGCGATATTGACCTCTTCTGACAGTTAATCGACCCAAGTTGCGATAGCGGTCAAATGCATTACCCGCGATGATTTCCCTGCCTGTTGTATTTGCCTAAGAACGTTAGGTGTGAAGTTGTCGCAAACCCGGATGTACGAGCTGCAGGTTCTTTAAGGGGAAGGCCTGCAGTTGCCGCATTCGGGAGGAATCATCCATGAAAGTGCATATCGGTTTGGCCGGCCTTCCCTACGAAGTCGAACTCAGGTTTTGGCTCGCCTGCAAACTCCTGATGTCCTCCCCCACCCCTGTTCAGTTGCACAAATGGGAGGGCAAGTCCTACGACATCCTTGTCGCCGATCTGGATAGCGAGCAAGGCCAAGTCGCCTACGAACTGGCTCTGTACAGCGACACCCACGTGCTTTTTCTGAGCAAAGACGAGCGCACTGGGCATCTCAGCGGTGCCCGCGTCGACAAGCATGCTACGGCTTCGGCCATTGCAAAGATGATCGAGCATGCGCTGCAGAACGTGCCGGCCGCTGCCAGCGACAATGTAGCAAAGGGGCTGCTCGGCATATGCCTTCTGCAGGGCGGAAACGGCCATGAGGTGCTGGTGCGAAACGGCACGAGTTCCGTGGTCATTCGCCACAATACCCGCCGCATCTACGCCAGTTCGAGAGAAGAGCTCGAAGTGGCGAAACAGCAACTGCTGGATGCAACCTGGTCTTGCGTAGCGATCACGGCACCCTGCGAACATCAGTACGAAGGGCTGATTTCCGAAAGCCTGGACAGCTTTCTGGTTTCAGCCTGCCATCGCCATCAATCCAGCCTCGCGCCGATCAGCGACACAGCCTACCGCCTTGGCGTGTGGCCGGATCTGATCGCATTTCCAGACAACAAAGAAGCGCTGCGTTTGTCTTCGGCACTGCATCGCAAGGGTTGGCACGTGCAAGGGCTGGCGGAACATTGCGGCGTGTCGATGGAAACCGCCAACGCATTCTGCTGGGCAATGCAAGCCAGCGGAGCGCTGAAACTCGATGACGGTACCGAAGAAGTCATGCTCGAACCTGCCAATGACGTGTTGCAGGTGCCGTTGGTGCAGCGGATGGTGCGTCGCTTTGGTTTGAAGGCGCGGCAGGTGCACGCCTGATCCAATGTAGGCTGGGATGACAATCCCAGCATGCCTTTACGACACTTCTCGATGCTGGGATTTCATCCCAGCCTATGTATGGACTCGCCCCCTTCGTCAACCGCTTTTTTCATCCCCGAATGCCGGCTGCATCTATGTATGAGGCCTCACCAA
>NZ_BSOB01000020.1 GCF_030160295.1 Dyella acidisoli | reverse complement strand
ATGGACTCGCCCTCGCTCGTTACAGAACGGTGGATAGTTTTACTCTCCACCGCTGGCCCATGAGGCCTTATTTAGCGCGGGGGCGAGTCCATGTAATTACGCGACTTACGCTAACGCAGAAACCCAGGCTTAACGTGATCTAGTGACTAGTGATGCCGTCCATCGGCGTCGCATCACTGCTCAGCTGTTCCACCAGCGCGTTCGCGCCTTTGTCGATGCCGACGCGCGCTGCCTTCAACGCGCCGAAGCTGGCGCCGACGTTCATCGCATTCGGATACTGCTTGGTGATGTAAGCGCTGAGCAGCTGGCGTGATAACGCATCGTAGATTTCGACCGAATAGATCACCGAACCATTCATCATGCCTTCCTTGCCGCGGATGGCTTGCACGCTGTTGTACATGCCGCCACCGATGTCGAACTTGGTAAACGTGCCAAGTACCGGGGTCGTGGTTTTTGCGCCCGTCAGTGTGAGCTTGACCTGCAAGGTTCCGGGGCCCGGCTCGTTCACCAGTTGGAAGCGCGTGCCAAGTTTCTCGGTGAACGTGCTTTGCATGTAGCTGGCGAGTGCATTCCGGTCATCGTCGCGCATGGTGCCGAATTGATTGTCGGCGCCCTGATAAACCGTCACCGGATCAAGGATGATTTTTGTATAGGAGCGCCAATTGGCTGGTGTGTCGTAACGGTAAGGCACGCGGCTGTTGTGCGTATCGGGGCTCAGATACGAGGCGGACGCAATGCCGGAATAAGGAACCGGTTTCACGCTCGCGCAACCGGCCAAGGCTATGCATACGGCAACAGCCAGCCATGGCCGATTATGTATCGACTTTTTCATGGGGATTTCTCGTGTTGTTTGGAGGGGTGGCTGCCGCCCAAGGGAAAGCGGCAGCCATGCTTGTGCTCGTGCGGGATACAGGCTATCAGCGGCCTCGCTAATTTGCAAACCGTCTGGTCGGTTTTTATAGAGGAGCTAAAGAAGCCCTCAGACACACAGATCTGCACAACTCGTAAAACGTCGCTTGCCCCTCACCGTCGCCCCGGCGAAGGCCGGGGCCTAGTGACTTTGACGATCTACAAGTCGCTGGGCCCCGGCCTTCGCCGGGGCGACGATGAGCGGCTATCAAACGCTTTGAAGAGGTCTGCAATACGCAGATGGGAACACAGACTCCAACATTGCGATGCATGCGTGCATGGCAATGCTGGGGTTTTCACCGCAGCCTACGATCCGCACACAGTAACTTATCGCTTGCGGGATTTGCTTTGTCCGCCTGAACTCGCAGCGCGGCGAGGTTTCTTGGCATCACCCAAAGCTTTCCATTTCTCTTCGTCCATCAAGCGACGAAACAAACGCTCACGCTCCGCCTCGGAAAACGGACTAAGTCCAAACATCGCCGAAAGCAGCAACCCTTGCGCGGCCACCCAGCGCAGCAGCGCCAAGTCTTTATCGGCTGCTTCAGCCTTGATGGATTCGACACGGCGAGTCGACATTTCCCGGCTCAAGGCGAGCAGTTCCGGATCTTCCACCAACGCCGCGACAATGGCGTGCGCGATTGAATAGGGCTGCTGCGAAACTTCCCTGATCTTCGCTATTTGGTCCGCCAAAGCGGTTTTGTGTTGAACGCCCCCCGCCTTCCCCGCGGGTGCGGGCGAAGCATCGTCGAAATACTGGATCTGATGTTCCAGCAAGGCCTTCAGCACATCGATCTTGGCGGGAAACTGATGCATTACCCCGCCTTTGCTGAGCCCGCTTTCGCGCGCAATAGCGTCGAAAGTAAGGCGCCCTGGGCCATCGCGACCAATGATGGTGAGTGCAGCCTGGATCACAGCCTGGCGGGTGCGTTCGGAACGCGTGGAGTTGTCCATAGAGAGGGCGATATGACGTTGCGTGAAACGGGTATCCGGCAACTATAGCCCACTATCGATATGCCCTTCCCTGGCACGGCAACAGAACGATTCCTTCCATGCACAAGCGTGCAACGCGAATGCGTGAAATTCGGGTGATGCAAAGCATGTTGAAGCATGCTTATGTGCGGCACTTCAAACCTTGCCGTGCTATTCGCGCTAACGTAGGCGATGCTATAAACCCCCGCGATGGCGTACACGCTTCGTGCCATCCGCACCAAGGCGCAAGTTCTTGTGCTGCACGCGCGCCTGATCGTCAGCTCCGTTACACCCCTTCCCAAGACGGTGCCTGAGCCATGTCACAGAACGTCACGTCAAGCACATCCCACGCGCCCGACAAGCGGGATATGGAAGCGCTGGTCGGCCTGATCAAAGGTCGGCAACCCGTCCAGGCCGAAGCCATGGCGCGCAAGCTCATCGACAGTTACCCATCGCACGGCACGCTCTGGCAAGGCCTTGGTGCCGCGCTGCATGCGCAACACCGCTTCGACGAAGCGATCGAAGCGCAACGACAAGCCGTAGCGCTGTCACCGTGGGATGCCGTAGCGCACTATGTCTTGGGCGAAAGCCTGATGGCCACGCAACAGCCCGTATTGGCAGCGGAAAGCTATCATTTGGCACGCATCATCAAGCCTGATTTCCTGGACGCGCACTTCAAGCTCGGCAATGCGCTGGCTGTGCAAAACCGCCTGGATGAAGCGATCGATGCCTATCGCAGCGTGCTCGTCATCCGTCCCGACTACAGCCAGGCACATGCCAATCTCGGTTTCAGTTTGATGAGCGCGCATCGCTACACCGATGCCGAACCTCATCTGCGCGAAGCCCTGCTCGCCCATCCTAACAGCGCACCTCTGCACAACGCGCTGGGTGTGGTGCTGTACGGGCAAAGCCGCATGGCGGAAGCCGCGGAAAGCTTCCGCCGTGTTCTTACGCTCACGCCGAATGAAGCGGAGGCACATGCCAACCTCGGCAATGCCTTGCGTGAGCTTGGCGCATTCGAGGAGGCTGAAGCGAGCTATCAGCGCGCACTCGCGCTCGACAATCAGTTAGCCCGGGCGTACTTCGATTTTGGAGGGCTGATGTATGTGCAGGATCGTTACATCGAAGCCGAGCACCATTATCGGCGCGCGTTAGAGCTCAAGCCCGACTACGTGGAAGCTTGCAACAACCTCGGACGCAGCATCCGCAGGCAAGGCCGCCTCGATGAAGCACGCGAATATTTCGAAGCGGCCATGGCGCTCGATTCCGAATCGGTCGAGGCTTATTGCAATCTGGCGTCCCTGCGTACGTTCACGCCTGAGCATTCCGAAGCCGCACGACTGGAAAAACTTGAGTACAAGCTCCCTACCCTGTCGGAGCATATGCGCATTCGCTATTGGTTCTCGCTTGGCAAGATGCGCGAAGACCTCGGCCGCTATGACGACGCGTTCGCAGCCTATGCACAAGGCAACCAGCTCAAGCACGCCCAAGTCGCACCTGATGAGGCGAGCAAGATCGCACTGATCGATAACATTCGCGCAGTATTCGACGAACGTTTCTTTGCCAACCACTCGATGCCTGTTTCCTCCGGCAAGGCGCCGATTTTCATTGTCGGCATGCCGCGCTCAGGCACCTCGTTGATCGAGCAAATCCTGTCCTCGCATCCTGATATTTACGGTGCGGGCGAGTTGCTCGACCTGGAAGCCATCCTTCTTACGCCGGCTACCAAAGCAGGCAAGCTTCCGGAAGCTTATCCAGAGCTGGCAGCCCGATTGACGGAAGACCAATGGCTGCGTCTAGGCGAGACATACACCGAGCGCGTATGGAAACTGGCACCGGATGCAACGCGCATCACCGACAAGATGATGTCCAACTTCGCGTACGTCGGCATGATCCGCCTGATGCTTCCCAACGCAAAGATCATCCACGCCATGCGCGATCCGATGGATTCGTGCTTCTCCTGTTATGCCACCCTGTTCTCCAAGAACAATCTCGATTTCACCTACGACCTTGGTGATGTAGGGCGCCACTACGTGCGCTATATCGAGTTGATGCGGCATTGGCACAGGGTATTGCCGCCTGAATCTATCCTCGATCTTCGCTACGAAGACATGGTGGCCGATACCGAAGTTCAGACGAAGCGGTTGCTTGATTATCTCGCGTTACCGTGGGATTCGCGCTGCTTGAATTTTCATGAGAACACGCGTGTCGTGAAAACCGCCAGCGCGGCGCAGGTGCGGCGTCCGGTGTACAAGTCGTCAGTGGCGCGGTGGAAGCATTTTGAGGCGCATTTGGGGCCGCTGTTGGAGATTGTGAAGGATTATCGGTAAGCGACCAGGCCCCATGCCTCCACGCCGTCATTCCCGCGAAAGCGGGAATCCATTTCGCTCTGATGCGAAAAGCGAAGATGGATTCCCGCTTTCGCGGGAATGACGACAGAGAGGATCGAGCGTCTTCTGGTAGTCACAAAAAATGGGGCGCCCAAAGGCGCCCCAATGACTGTCGAATCCCGATGAAACTTACTTGCCGCTGGACGACGAAGACGCCGGTGCAGCTGCATCGGATGCAGGTGCCTTGGCAGCAGCGGCATCACCACCGTCTGCCTTCTTCACCGCGCCACGCGTGTAGACGATGACCTTGTCGCCGCTGCACTGGCCGACTACCTTGCCATCGCCGGCTTGGTCTTTCGAAACCACTTCAAGCGTGTAGTTCGATACGTTGTTGGCCTTGATCTTGGCATCGATGCTGGACTTCACATCGTCACACGATGCATGCGCAGCGAACGTTGCGGACATCAGAGCCAAGGCAATCAGACTAAGCCGTGCTTTCATGCAAACCTCCATGGTTGGTGAAGACGCCGCGAGTGTAGAGCAGCATCGACACACTTACCAAGTCACAGCCGCCCCTACGCTTGCGCCCATGTCGCCCCGTGTGTTGCCGCTCATGTTTAGCTTGTAGACCCAGCGCCCGGTTTCTGAAACGGTTGATACGCCCACCGCGACACCAGCCTGGCCGTGGAATGTACCGAACGCTACGGCCGCCGCGTTCTGATTGGGCTGATACGCCTGCGGCAAACCGGCCATCGCCATGGCCGAAGCGACCCCCGCGTTGGCCCTCAGAGACACTGCGTTGATATTCTGGTCGACGTTCTGCAGCTTCTGATCCACGTATTGCTTCGCCCAACTCTCTGCCGTCTGTACGCCCGTGTTGACCTGCCCCACATTGGCGGCGTCACTCGCCGCGGTGCCATTGGCAACATTGTGAATCTGCGTAGCCGCATCGGTGGAGCCAAGTGTGACGCTGCCGTAATCGACACTACCGTCGCTGTTCTTGTCGTATTGCACGGAACCTGCTTGCACGGCGTTGAGCTGGCTGACGTTCACCGCATCGGTCGACGCCGCGCCATTCGCAACATTCGTCACGCGGCGCTGTTGCGTGGCGCTTCCCACCGAAACCACATTCGATTGCCCGCCATCGCTGGAACCTGCGCCAATGGCTACCGAATTCGTACCCGTCGACGCGGCATTCGCACCGATCGCCACGCTGCCGTTGGATGACGATGCACTACCGTTGCCCACAGCAATGCTGTTGTCGCCCGATGCCGTAGCCGATGGACCTTGCGCGATCGCATTGCTGCCCGTCGCAGAACTTCCGGCACCGGTGGAATTCGTCTTCACGTACTTACCCGTGCTGGCTTGCTGAGCTGAGACGTTGTTGACCGTAGTGCTCAGGTTCTGGATGGCCGTCGCATTGGTGCTCGCCTGCTGCAAAGCGTTATCGATGGAGGTGTTGATCTGGCTCAACACGCTTTGTACCGAGCTGTAGGTAGTGCCACCGTAGTTGAGGCTGGTAGTGAGCAGCCCGGTAGAAGCATCGTAGGTACTGCTGCCGCCCATTCCCAACGCCACGCTGTTGCCAAGGTTGGTCACCAGGCTGCCCAGCCCTGTCATTTGGCCATTCAAACCACTCACCTGGCTGGCCATGCTGGTGATGGCTTGATCGGTGGCGTACAACTGCGATCCGTTCACCGCATCGGTACTGGTAGCACTCACCTGCCCAGCCGCCACGTTCGTCACCTGGCGCGGCGACGTCGCCGTGCCAACACTCACCACGCCAACCGGCGTGCCGCCTGCGTAGGTGTAGGTGGTGCCGTTGATCGTTCCACTCGCCGTAGCAACCGCATCAGACGCAACGGTCGAACCTTGACCAAGCGCCACATTCGAACCACTCAGACCGGTGGCGATGCTCGCACCATTGCCGAGTACCGTGGCACGCGCGTTGTTGTTATCGCTCGCCTGATTGCCGATCACCGTCGACGCAGCGCCCGTAGCCGAAGCACCGAAGCCGCCCGCAGTGGCGTCCGCGCCGGAAGCAACCGGTTGCGTGGTGGTTACCGAATTGTCGGAAACGAATGGACCCGACTTACCCCCGGTCAGCTTGTTGATCGAAGCCGTGTTGTTAGCAATCGCGGTGGTATTGGCATTCACCTGTTGATTGGTCGCATAAAGCTCCGAACCGTTTACCGCGTCGGTGCTAGTTGCGCTGACGCGACCGGCCGCGACATTGGTGACAGTGCGCTCGCTGCCGACCGCTCCCACGCTCACCGTGCTGCTAGGACTCGTGCCTGCAACCGAATAGGTATTACCGCCCACTGTCACGCTGCTGGTGCCCACCACTGCAGCTGTAGCAGAGCCTGCACCCAGCGCCACATCACCCACGTTGGCCGTCGCTGCAGCACCGTTGCCAATAGCCACCGCGCTGTTGGTGGTTGCATTGGCGTTGGCACCAATGGCAACCGAGCGAGTGGCCGTTGACGTGGCCGTATCACCAAAGGCCAGCGCCTTGGTGCCCGAAGCGAGCGAGTTGCCGCCAATGGCTGTTGACGAACTGCCTGCGCTATTGGCCTTTGATCCGATCGCCAGAGCAAAACCATTGGCCGGATTGCCATCCGTGCTTAACGAGCCGCTTGCAGAAGCATTGGCGCCCAGTGCAAGCGAATCGCGGCCGCTGGCATTGGCGTTGATTCCCAACGCCGTCGCGTTGACGTTGGTGGCGCTGGACGTGTTGCCCACGGCTATGGCGCCGACACCGACCGCGTTAGCGGCATTGCCCAACGAAACTGTCCCTTGGCCATTGGCGATGTTCGCATTGCCAATCGCCACGGCACCTGTTCCGTTGGCGGTATTGTTCGCACCCACCGCTACTGCACCGGTACCCGTGGCGGTGTTCGGATCACCGATCGCCACTGCACCATTGCCGTTGGCCGTCTGGCTTTCGCCCAACGCCACTGCGCCGGTACCGCCTTTCACCTGCGAATGGTGCCCGGCTGCAATCGAGCCCGTGCCTGCTGACGACGACACCGTATTGCCGTCGCCAATGGCCACGGTGGAAATCGCTTGCGCCAATGACGCACTACCGACGGCTACTGTGTTCGCCGCTGAAGCCGCAGCCGTGGCGCCCACTGCTACGGCATTGGATTGCGACGACGTCGCTCCAGCACCCAGCGCAACGGAGCTTTGTCCTGATGCCGTGGATGCCGTTCCGATGGCAACGGCATCGCGTCCCGACGCACGCACGCCGCCATTCCACGCATCGCCAATCGCAATCGCGCCCGCACTGCTGGCTTGCGCGCCAGCACCGAGCGCCGTGGCCATATTGATCGCCGAGCCATCGCCGGCAGAAACGGCGCCCGCACCAATCGCCACGTCATAGCTGTTGGTGGCTTTTGCGCCATTGCCTACTGCCACGGTATTGGTAGTGGCCGCGGATGCGTTTTGATTCACTACGGTTAATAAGCTGACCGCAACGCTCAACGCGCGCAGATAATGGTTCGACAAAATCAATTTCATTTTCATATTCGGCGACCTCGATGGCCTCCCGCGGCAAACGTGGGGGCGCACGGTTTCGCGCGCTGCTATTCAGCGCGTGAATCCATACGGAAATCCTTATGCGAGGTCGTTAGAGGAACAGCGGCGTGACTCAACCGGTACGAATGCTTCAAGCATCCGCACATAACGGTGTTTACAGCAAAACATCCATGGCGCCGTTGGCATCCATGTACCTAGCTCAGATTACGATGACATCGTAGGCAAATGTGACGTACGTCACCATGTGAACAAGTGGCCCATTATCTGTCCTTGTGGGACGGGGGCGACATTTGCGTTCGAAACAAAGAGAAACAGCGTTAGCCAACATGCGGCTCATGGCTACCGGCACCGCCAAGTGGCCCGGAAAGGACAGCCAGCCAAGCGCTCCACCCTCTCGGCATTGCCATCTGCCGTCAACTGGCAAATCCATCGCCAAAGACGCACTTTTTTTCCTATACCGGCATGTTCCCTCGGCTCAGTTTATCTGGGTGTTTTTAGCTGCAACGACCCTTGGGAGGGAAAATCCGTGAGAGTGTTTACGCGCGCGCCCTGGCTGGCGCTTGTAATGCTTTGGGCAAATGCTGCCATTGGCCAAACCTGGACGCCGCTGACGAATCCCCCACCCATCCCTATTGGCTACATCGCGTTGGCCACCGATGGCACGGTGTTGGCGCATGCCGAAACGTTTTCCGGTACCGATTCGCAGTGGTACAAGCTCACACCTGATATCCATGGCAGTTATGTCAATGGCACGTGGAGCCAAATCGCCTCGATGCCCTCCGGATATGCACCCGTCGACTTCGGTGGCGGCGTGTTGGCCGATGGCAAGTTGATCGTCGAGGGCGGCGAATACAACTTCGGACAAGACGTAGAGACAAACCGCGGCGCCATTTACGATCCCGTCGCCGATACGTGGACTGCGGTATCTCCACCCGCAGGCTGGGCCGAACTCGGTGATACCTCCGGCGCGATTCTCGCCAATGGCACGTACCTGATGGCCGAGCAAGCCGCATTCGACAGCGCACTTTTCGACGAGAAAAACCTCAGCTGGACCGTCACCGGCACCAACAAGCCGGATTACAACGTCGAAGAAAACTGGCTCCTATTGCCGAACAAGAAAGTGCTGAACGTAGAAACCTATTGGTACGACCGGTACAACGCCACGGGCACGGGATCGGAGCTCTACGACCCCGCAACGGGACTGTGGAGCAATGCGGGAAGCACCGTCGTGCAACTGTGGGACTCGGCTGCGAATTGCGGCGGTGCGAGTAAAGCCAGCTACGAGGTGGGTCCCATGGTGCTGCGGCCCGACGGAACGGTATTCGCCACCGGCTCCAATTCGTGCGGAGCCGGACACACGGCGATCTACCACGTCGCCAAGGGAATATGGACGGCCGGACCGGACTTTCCCAACGGCCTGAACATCGCCGATGGCCCGGCGGCCGTCGAAACCAACGGCAACGTGCTGATGATGGCCAGCCCAGGCATCTATCAAAGTCCGACGACTTTTCTGGAATGGAATGGCAGCAACTTGACCGTGGTGCCGACGCCTTCCACGGCTTCGAACGATTCGTCTTTTTATGGCGCGATGTTGGTGTTGCCGAACGGCCAAATCCTGTTCTCTGACATAAGCCAGAATCTTCAGGTCTGGACGCCCGCCGGTACTTACCGGGAGGACTGGCGGCCGACCATCCATCATGTATCCGACTCGCTTGCAGCGGGAGGCACCTACCGCATATCCGGAACGCAATTCAACGGCCTGACCGAAGGTGCAGGTTACGGTGACGATCAGCAGATGGCGACGAACTATCCGTTGGTTCGCATCGTCAACGCGGCGACGGGCCACGTGTTTTACTGCCGCACGCATGATCACAGCACCATGGGCGTGGCAACGGGCAAAGCCATCGTCAGCACGTATTTCGATGTACCTGCCGATATCGAAACCGGCGCCAGCAAGCTTTACGTCGTTGCCAACGGCATTCCGTCGAGAGGTGTTGCCATCACCGTCGACGCGGCGGCGCCTGGCTACTCACTCACGGCTACCACAGCGACCGTCGCGGCGGGTGGCACTGGCACATCGACCATTACGCAGACAGCCATTGGCGGATTCGACTCAGCGGTGACACTCTCGGTCAGCGGATTGCCGGCCGGTGTTACCGCAAGCTTTAACCCCGCAGCGATCATCGGCAAGGGAACCTCTACGCTGACCTTTACCGCGGCGTCGACGGTCATCGCCCCGGGCGGCAGCCCCAAGACGTATCCCGTTACCCTGACGGGAATCAGTGCACACGGAAAGGAAAAGTGCACAACCTTTTATTTGACCCTGGTCGCAGCACCTGCCGGCAGCCTCAGTTGGAACGCGACGAGCTACAACTTTGGCACTTTGGTGTCCGGTCCTAACTCGTACACCGCCAACGTTCAATTCACGCTGACCAATACAGGCAACGTGCCGGTGACGATCAACGACGTGAGCGTGAACAGCCCGGGCGGAGAGTTTGTTCTCAATGGAGGCGGATGCCCCGGCACTACACTGGCAGCGGGCAGCCAGTGCGTCGCCTACGTCTATTTTTCACCGTCGAATCAGTCGCCCGGAACATTTACCGGCAGCCTTGTCGTAACCGATAGCGCGACCAATAGTCCGCAGACGGTTGCATTGATCGGCACTGGCAGCGCCAGCGGCTTCAACATTTCCGCCGACAATGCTTCAGTCACTGCAGGTAGCACCGGTTCGGCAACGTTGACGCAAATTACGCAAGGCGGATTCAACGCGCCGGTAACGCTCTCGGCCGACTACGTGCCGGCGGGTGTTACCGTAACCTTCAATCCGTCCACGCTCACGGGTGCGGGAACCTCAACGATTACCTACACCGCCTCCTCCACCGCGGCGCCAGGTGCGTATGGTGTTTTGCTGAGCGGCACTTCGGCTGCATCGGGAGAAACGCAGGTTTTCACAGCCACCTTGAACGTTCAGGCATCAGGATCACCGAGCGCTTCGCATCCCTGATTTGCCGCACAATTCCGTGCAATCCGCCCCTCCCCTGCCCATGCAGGGGAGGGAGTGCATCACGGCAAGCGTGGAGATGCGCGCTTAAGTAAGCGCTACTTGTTCTCGATCTGGCGCGCTATATCATCCGCGCCCTGCTGGTGAGCCAAGGAAGCCGCGGTGTTTCCAACATCATCCTTCAAATCCAAATTGGCGCCACGCTTGCGCAGCATCTCGATCAGCTGACTATTACCAGCCAACGCCGCATACATCGCAGCGGTCTGCCCCTGACGATTGCGATCGTCGACTTTGCTGCACGATTGGTCGAGCAACAGTTTCGCAATCGACAGCTCACCTTTGAACGTCGCGCCCATCAGCGCGGTGCTGCCGCGATTGTCACGTGCGCAAGGATCCGCACCCAATTGAATCAGCTTCTGCACCGTATCCTTTTGCCCGTGATAGGCAGCAAGAATCAGTGCGGTATAACCCTGCGGCGTGCGCACGTCGACTGGGAAACCTGACGTTACATACTTTTCGAGCATCACGTTGTCACCCGTGCGTGCTGCATCGAAGAAATACGCCTTTAGTTCTGCCATCGCTTCAGCATTGCGTTGATCGACCAATGTGGAAGCGTTCGAAGCAACCGTTGCGGCTGTAGGCGGAGTGGTTGAACTGCAACCGGCAACAAACAGCCCAAACACGAGTGACCATGCTTTCATACGATGACTCCAGATAAAGGTGCCGAGCGGCCCGGGAGGTGAGAGCGTTGCTTCCCGGGCCGCCTGGCCACTGCAAGCCGCGGAGAGGCTTACAGTGCTCGCGCGAGACGTTCAATCGTTGCGGGATCTGCGCCGACGGCCTTGCTCAGGCGCGTGCCGTAATCGGTGTCGGCCTTGTAAAAATAGCTGAGCATGGTGTCGCGCACCTTGGTGCTTTTCACCTGGCCAAGATCGCCCGCGAGATTGCTGATCAGATGATCCTTGTCCATCGCCGACAGGCTGCGATATAGATCACCGGCCTGCTGGAAGTTCATCGTGCGGCGGATGCGCTCCTGCTGCGTAGTGCCGCTAAGCGGCAAGCGGCTGGCCTTGTAGCGAGCATCGTCCGCGTATGCGCCTTGCGTTTCGCTGGGCTGGTAATTCACATCTGAGTTGGTACTTCCGGCATTCATCATGCCGTCCTGGTTGTAATTCTTCGCGCTGGCCAATGGGCGGTTGATGGGCAACTGCTGGTTGTTGACGCCGAGGCGGTAGGTCTGCGTATCCACGTAAGAGAACAGACGCCCCTGCAACAGACGATCTTCCGAAGCTTCGATGCCCGGCACCATGCGCACCGGTGCGAACGCTGCTTCCTCGGTTTCCTGGAAGAAATTCTGCGGTGCTCGATCCAGCGTCATCGTGCCCAGCTTCACTTCCGGCACGTTCGGCCAAACCTTGGTGGCGTCCAGCGGATCGAACGGGAACTTGGCCAAATCTTCCGGCTTCAGCACCTGCACGTAGAGATCCCATTTCGGATAGTTTTTGTCGGCGATGGCGTCGTACAGATCGTGGGTGAGGTTGTTGAAGTCCTTTCCCTGCACCATTTCGGCTTGCTTGGCATCGAGGTTCTTGATGCCCTGCTCGCTCTTCCAGTGGAATTTCACGTAATGCACCTCGCCCTTCGCGTTGACGAACTTGAAGGCGTGCACGCCAAAGCCGTCCATGGTGCGATAAGAAGCGGGCGTACCGTTGTCGGTATAGACCCAGGTCAGCATGTGCGTGGCTTCGGGCACATGCGAGAAGAAATCGAAGTAGCGGTTCGGATCCTGTTGATTGGTGATCGGCGAGGGCTTCAGCGAATGCACCATGTCAGGGAACTTGATCGCATCGCGAATAAAGAACACCGGTAGATCGTTACCCACCAGATCCCAATTGCCATGCTCTGTATAGAACTTGGTGGCGAAACCGCGCGGATCGCGCAGCGTTTCCGGCGAACCCGAAGGATGGATCACCGTGGAGAAGCGCACGAACACCGGCGTTTTCTTACCCGGCGCCGAAAACAGCGCGGCGGAGGTCAGATCGCTGAAATTGCCAGCGGAAACGAACTCACCGTGCGCACCCGTGCCACGCGCATGCACCACGCGTTCGGGAATGCGTTCACGGCCGAAATGCTGCAACTTTTCGACCAGCTGCGCGTCCTGCAGCAAGGTAGGGCCTTCGGGGCCCGCAGTCTGAGAATTCTGGTTGTCGCCAACTGGCGCGCCATTGTCGCGGGTGAGCGTAGTCTGGGCCTGTATGCCGGCGGTGAGCGCCGTGAATCCGAGCAGGACAAAAGCACCCCAGAGGGGCAAACGGCGGTGGTTGTGCATGGTGGATCCCTGGTATGCATGGCAGCGCTCTCAGGACTGCCGGCTCTCGCGATGCACCGTATCGGACATGCTTGCGTTCGTGAAATTGATATTTCAAAAGGAATCGATAGGCGGGTTATATGACATGTCTTTTTAGGCCAAATCATAACGATACGTGACATACCAACTAAATCTTGAGGCCGTCATTCCCGCGAAAGCGGGAATCCAATTTGATTTTTGGGAAGAGCAACATGGATTCCCGCTTTCGCGGGAATGACGGCGAGGCGAGAATGATGTTCTTGTCGCTCATGGGGCCAATCAGTCGTTATGCGTTTCACTTCCTCGTTGTTATTCCTTGGTGCATTCCTCTGCATCCTCATTGGCTGCGCCGCTCCACCATCCAGCCATGCATCGCCCAGCGACTCGCAGGGATTCGTACATCCGGGTTTATTGCATACCAACAAAGACTTTGAGCGCATGAAGCAGGACGTGGCGAAAAAGCGCGAGCCATGGATGCAAGACTGGCAAATGCTTACCGCGAACCGCCATGCGTCGCTCGATTGGAAGCCGAACGCGCAGGTCATCGTTTATCGCGGCTCGGATCACGTTCATCACGAAAATTATGCAGCGCTGTTCAACGATGCTGCCGCAGCCTATGCGTTGGGCCTGCGCTGGAAAATCTCAGGCGATGACGCCTATGCAGACAAAGCGGTCGCCATACTCAATGCATGGGCAAACACCTTGACTTCGATTGGTGGAAGCTCCGACCGCTTTCTCGCTTCGGGTATCTACGGCTATGAACTCGCGAACGCCGCGGAAATCCTGCGCACTTATCGCAAGTGGCAACCGACCGACTTCCATCGCTTCCAGGCGATGATGCTCAACGTGTTCTATCCGATGAACCATGATTTCCTGACGCGGCACAACGGCGCCAAGATCGATCATTACTGGGCCAACTGGGATCTGGCCAACATGGCATCGATGCTGTCGATCGGTGTACTGGCCGATCGCCGTGACATCTACGACGAAGCCATCGCCTACTTCAAGCACGGCGAAGGCAATGGTTCCATCGAACACGTCGTGTGGAAGCTTTATCCAAATGGCCTGGGCCAGGTGCAGGAAAGCGGACGCGACCAGGGCCACACCATGCTCGATATCGCGCTGCTTGGAACGATCTGCCAGATGGCCTGGAACCAGGGCGACGATCTTTTCGGCTATGACGACAACCGTGTGTTGCGTGGCGCCGAATATGCCGCCCAGTACAACCTCGGTGAAGACGTGCCTTATACGCCGTACAAGAACAGCGACGTCACTCAGCAGGAGATTTCAGCCAACGGACGTGGCAATGCGCGGCCGATCTGGGATTTGCTTTACAGCCACTATGTTGTGCTGAAAGGGTTGAAAGCGCCGCATGTGCAGGCTTTTGCACTGAAGGTGCGGCCGGAAGGCGGTGGCGGGAACTATGGGCCGAATAGTGGTGGGTTTGATCAGTTGGGATATGGGACGTTGACGTTTACGTTGCGGTGAGAAGTTCTGCCCCCTCTCCCCTCCGGGGAGAGGGTTGGGGTGAGGGGCCACGACTTGCCTCAGACTCCGCAAGAGCAGCGCTCTGATTAACTCCTACCGCAAGATTGTCCCCTCACCCTAGCCCTCTCCCCAATGGGGAGAGGGAACTCCAGTCAAGGCGCAGCCGACAGCGCTTCTTTGATCGACTGCCTCGCCAGCTTGTCCATCACCGCATACCCCTCTGCATTGGGATGCACCCCATCAATCGCCAACTTCGCGATGAACCCTCGATGGCCATCATCCAGCGAACTGAAGTAATCGAGATAAACCAACCCATTTTCCTTCGCATACCCCTTCATCCAATCGTTGATGGTGCGAATGGTCTCGACAGGTTGAACCTCCCGCCGCCACGGGTATTTGGCAACCGGGGTGATTGACGCCAATATCACGCGGACATGGTGAGCACGCGCCAACTCCACCATCGTCTTGATGTTGTTCTCGATCGCCTCGATCGAAGTCGGACCCGTGTTGCCGGCAATGTCATTGGTGCCGGCAAGAATATGCACCACGGCCGGATGCAGATCGATCACATCCTGGCGAAAACGCACCACCATTTGCGTCGTGGTCTGCCCACTGATGCCACGATCGATCACGTCGTTGGTGAACAGGTCCGAATCCGCGTCGATCCACGATTCCGTGATGGAATCGCCGAAGAACACCACACGATGATCCGTGGCCGACGGCAACTTGGTGTTGGCTGCACGGAAACGGCATAAACCGCCGAAATCGTAGCGTCGATGTTGTTCGTCCCAGGCTTTGGATGCTGCAGCGAGGGCGTCTTGCGATGTGCGTCGCTTTAGCGCAGGGCCGGCCGGGACTTCAGGTTGCGGGAGAAGCGTGGCGCAGGGGTCGTCCATCACGCCTACGGCAGTGGGAGGGACTAGAGTGATGGATGAGTTTGCAGGCGGTGACGACTGGGCCGTGCTGATACTGCCTGTAAGTGCAATAGCGAGGACAAAAGAAAGCGACGCTGAAACCTTCACGTTTTTGATCTCCACGTTGTTTGCGGGCATATCCGTGTAGAGCCCAATTCCAACCGCCTCAGCCCCTCACGGTCGTCATTACCGCGAAAGCTCACCTACTCATAGCCGGGCACATCCATGTGCCCTCCCCGCGTGCGTCGCCCCGGCGAAGGCCGGGGCCCAGTGACTTTGACGATCTTCAAGTCGCTGGGTCCCGGCCTTCGCCGGGACGACGAGCTATCAAGCATTGCGATAATTAGGGGCCAATATTTCGCCGGGCAACAATGCGCGAAAGCGGAACTGACGTCCAAGCAAGATAGAGCATCCCTAGAAAGGTGCAATCGCACGCGTCTATCTACAACTTCCTGATCTTGATATCCCGAAACCACAACCGTATCGGCGTTACGCCCTTGTCCTCAGTGGCCTGCAAGGAAATATGCCCTTCGCGGAAAGTTGCGAAATCAGGCCACGCCTTAAACTTGGTGCGCGCAACGAGGCGCTTCCAATCCTCATTCCACAACTGCGTGTCGATCACCTTGTGCCCGTTCTGAAAAAACTGCACATGCCCATGATCGGCGATGATTTCAAAGTCGTTCCACTGCCCTGCCTCGTTCACCCATTCCACATCTGAGGAAATCAGATCGAACAGATCGCCGGACCGCTCGTACAACACGCGACTGTCCGGCTTGGTACAGGCCAGGTCTGCAATCTGCATTTCCGGGCCGGTTTCATAGGTATTCTGGTACTTGGGTGATTCGTGCACGTAGAACATCACGCCACTGTCCGCACAGGGGCTCATTTTCCACGACAGCTTCAGATCGAAATTGCCGAACTCGGCGTCGGTAACCAGATCCTGGAAATCCGCCTGCGGATCGCTTCGCTGCTTCTGTAGCAAAATCGCGCCATCACTCACCTTCCAATCCTTGCCCGGCGCCTTGGCCAGATAGGAATGCCAGCCGCTCAGGCTGCTGCCATCGAACAGCAACTGCCAGCCCTGCGCCTTTTCCTGCGCGGTGAGCGTGTTGTGTTGCTGCGCATGAACCATGCCGCACGCGATGAAACTCATAACAGCCACCGCGCTTGCCACCCGTCTTTTGCGAACCATGTGTCACCTCAACCCATAAATTAAAGTTTCACGTAAGCCTCTTCCTTGCCGGCTATATAAAGCCTCACGCCTTTCCTTGGATAGTCGCAGACGTCATGCTCCAAACGCTGCCCAACTACGAAGAACACCAGCGGCTCATTGCCCGTATTGGTAAGAACGTGCGCAGGCCCTCCTCGCGCAAAGCCAAGAAAATCACCCGCACCCACGCTGCATACCTGATCCCCGATGGTGGCTTCGCCATGACCGGAGAGGATGTATAGACACTCCTCTTCATACAGGTGCCGGTGATATTCCGATGATTCATGGCCCGGCATGATCGTAATGATGAGCGCGCCGATTTGGGTCAATCCGACTGCATCGCCAACGGATTTCTTGTGGCGAACGGCATTGGGGTTCAGATCGTGGACGGAAACCTTGGCGGTCATCGCCGCGATATCAGCAGCGGTCAATAGCTCTTTGGGTTGCTTCATAGTCGTATGACTCTCGTCTATCCAGCATTCGCATCGGAGTGTAGGTTGGAGGGGTAAATCCTGAAGTATCCCGTATTTTTGTCCGTCTTCCTGACAAAGGTTGGAGTTCGCCGCGATTCTGTTTCAGAGCGTTTCGTCATCCCGGCGAAGGCCGGGATCCAGTACAAACATGTTGTGCGTAGCACTCCATACAAATAAATGACGTGTGCTTCGCACGGCATATTTAGACTGGATCCCGGCCTTCGCCGGGATGACGACACGGTACTTTATTGTGATTCGCTTGTGCATGGCTCTTTTGTTTTGCAAAGAATAAAGAGCTAAAAACGTGTGGATATCTCAGTGTTCAAACCAAAGAATCGGGATATATATGTGCATGGCATAGTCGGGGTTTACACCCCAACCTACACGCCATGGTCGCCTAGCCTACTTCCGTGAAGAGCTTGGCATCACTTCGCACAGTTTCTCCCATAGAAAATCGGCGAAGACTGCTACCGGAGGTGGCACTGGCGGGCGGCTTGTGTATACAAGCTGCAGGCCGAGTTCGGTGCTTGCGCGCCGATAGCTTGGCAGCACGCGTACGAGTTGCTCCATCGCGATGAAGGGTTCAATCATCAACTGTGGCAGCAGCGCAATACCCAGCCCAGCCATACACGCGTGTGTCAGCACTCGCATGTCGTTGACAGCGAACCGACTGTTGATTGGCACCTCCTGACTACCGCGTGGACCCTGCAGACGCCACGTGTTGCGACCCTGGCGATTGGAAATCGTCAGACAGTCATGTTCGGCCAGTTCGCGCAACGTGCGCGGAGCGGGGCGCCGTTTCAGATAGGCCGGACTCGCCGCCAGGAACATTGCATTCGGCCCCAACCGACGCACTTTGAAGCCGCTACCGGTCTCGATACCTATGCGCACGGCCAGATCGATGCGCTCGGCGATCAAATCGGTGGGCGTATCGTCGAGCAGGAAATCGATGCGGATGTGCGGATAGCGCGTGTAGAACTCGGCCAGCCATTCCATGCGGAAAAATTCAAACAGACCGAGCATCGCGGCGACGCGAACCGAGCCCGACGGCGCCTGCACATCGGCATGGTGTCGCTCGATCTCGAAGATCTGATCTAGAGCCGACGCATAGCGCTCAAACAACGCCTGACCTTCTGCGCTCGGCGCGAGTTTGCGTGTCGAGCGATGCAGCAGACGCGTGCCGAGCTGCCCTTCGAATTGATCAATGCGCCGGCTCAGCGTATTTGCCGGCATGCCCAGACGTCGCGCCGCCTCAGAAAAACTACCCGCACGGACCACCTGGACGAACATCGCCAAGTCATTCAGGTCGAGCATTAGATTTCTCCAAAAATGGATTAATCAAATCCGATTTTACCGACTTGTAGGTAATGCGTTCAATCCGCACTTTTTGCGATGTCACGCAGCAGGCGCCCGTTTCTGGACTGCCCGATGGCAAGTCACCCTATTCCGTGCACAGGCGCGGCAACTCAATGTTTTAAGGAGATTGATGTGAAAAAGCATCTGATGATCGCAACGGGCGCGCTCACCGCCTTGCTGTCGTTTTCGGCATTCGCGAGCACGTCGACGTACCAGCTTGATCCGGATCACACATACCCGAGCTTTGAAGCCGACCACCTTGGCGGTGTTTCGGTATGGCGTGGCAAGTTCGACAAGTCACAAGGCACGGTGACGCTCGATCGCTCGGCACACACGGGCACGGTTGAAGTGACGACCGACATTGCATCAGTCCACACCGGCAACGCGAAGCTCGACCAGCTTGTGCAGTCGAATCAATTCTTCGACGCCTCGAAGTTCCCAGAAGCCACCTACAAAGGCACGATCCAGTTCGAGGGCGACAAGCCGGTCGCTGTCGTCGGCAATCTGACGATACACGGCGTGACCAAGCCGCTGACGCTGACGATCAACTCGTTCAAGTGCGTGCAGCACCCGATGCTCAAGCGTGAAGTATGTGGCGTCGACGCAGTCGGCGATTTCGATCGCGGTGATTTCGGCGTCGATTATGCCAAGGCGTACGGCTTCAGCATGAAGACCAAGCTGCTGATTTCGGCCGAAGCGCTCAAGCAGTAAGCCCATTCGGAGAGAAGTCTCATGAAACTACTACACGTAGATTCCAGCATCCTCGGGCAAGGCTCCGTGAGCCGTGATTTATCCGCGGATGTCGTGGCGACCTTTCGGGGTCGCCATCCCGGCCTTGCGGTCACGCGTCTCGACCTTGCCGCCACACCGATCGGCCATCTGACGGCAGCACACCTCGCGGCAGCTCAAGGCGCTCCGGTCGATGACGCATTGAAGTCTGATGTAGCCATCGGCCAGCGCGCGCTCGAGGAGTTCCTGGCAGCCGATATCGTGGTGATCGGTGCGCCGATGTACAACCTTGGCATTCCCTCTCAACTGAAGGCCTGGATCGACCGCATCTCCGTCGCCGGGAAAACGTTCCGCTACGGGGAACACGGCCCGGTCGGACTGTGTGGCGACAAGAAGCTGGTCATCGCCTCGTCGCGCGGCGGTGTTTACAGCGAAGGCTCCCCTGCCGCCATCTTCGATCATCAGGAAACTTATCTGAGAGCGGCATTCGGCTTTCTGGGCATCACGGATATCACCTTCATTCGCGCGGAAGGTGTCGCGATGAGTCCGGAGGCACGTAATGGGGCCATCGCCTCGGCGAAGAAAGAGAGCGCTGCGATCGCTGCGTGAAGCAGCGCCGCGCCAACACATACGCACTGGAGAACAACCATGTCGAACACGCAGAAGCTCATCGCCGTCGTCGGCGCAACCGGTCAGCAAGGCGGTGGCGTTGTGCGCGCACTGCAGGCGAGCGGTCAATTCAAAGTGCGCGCGTTGACGCGCGATCCGGCCAAGCATGCAGGGCTGGGTGACGAAGTCGTGCTAGCGGACTTCAATCGTCCGGAAACGCTTAAAACTGCATTTGCTGGAGCACACGGCGTTTTCCTGGTAACCAATGCCTGGGAAGCCGGTGCGGATGAAACCAAGCAGGCACTCGCCGCCGTCAATGCCGCGAAAGAAGCCGGCGTGCAGCACTTGATCTGGTCGACGCTCCCAAACGTGGAGACGATCAGCCACGGCAAGATCCATGTCCCGCATTTCACAGACAAGGCGAAGATCGAACGTGCCGTGAGCGCAGCCGGATTTGCTTACCACACGTTTGTGATCGCACCGTTCTATTTTCAAAACCTGACCGGCGCAATGGCTCCGCAGAAACAAGCCGATGGCACCAAGGGCTGGGTACTGCCACTTGATCCCGATCGGCGGGCCATCCACATGGGTGACATCACTGAACTCGGCCGCATCGTGGCAGGTGTGTTCGCGCAGCCGGACCTCGCTGGGCATGGCGAACATTTACCGCTTGTCGGCGATTTCTTGAGCTTCAACGAAATCATCGCCACGCTGAACCGCCAAGGCCACGCGTTCTCGTTCAAGCAAGTCCCACGCGAGGTTTTTGCTGGCTGGTTCCCGGGCGCCGAGGACGTCGCGGCGATGCTCGCCTACTTCGAAGCGCACACGTATCTCGGCTCCGATTCGCGTGATGCGATCGCGCTGGCTAACAAAGTTGCCGGCAAGCAGCCGACGAGTTTTGCCGCGTGGGCTAAATCGAACTTCGTGATTCCAGTAACCGCCTGAAAACACAGCCTTCCGAACGAGAAGGTTCCTTGAAGCGCACGAAGAACGAGCGAGTTAATGACTAGTGACTTCAACAGAATCTTGAAGCTATCCAAGCTCGCCGCATTCTTTCAATTCGCCCGATCGTCATCCCAGCGAAAGCTGGGATCCAGCGACTTTGACGCGATAAAGACGCTGCCCCAGTTTTCCTCGCCCAAAACCGGGCACTTCTATTTGCTCATACCTACATGCGCCGAATGACGATCGAAAAAAGTCGAGCTTCACAACAGCGAAGCTGGTCAAGCTGATATCCAGTGATCTTTGATGCCATAAAGACGCTGGGTCCCGGCTTTCCTCGCTACTCAAAACCGGGAGCGCCGGGTAGTCGCACGATATTCATCGCCAAATCTTCCAAAGCGGAACATTTACAGATGGCGCCTGAGCAAGGACCGATGCAAAGAAACCATTTCGCGCGGCAAAGAGAGTGTGTATCTGATTGAGCCTAATTTTACCATCAGAAGATTCTTGCTGTTGCATAGCACTCTCAAGATGAAAAAGGCGCTCAACTTCAGGCAACAATGCAGGAAAATAGATTGTAATTAATGCTTGAACCCGATCATGTGGAATCTCCTTCGCGCCATCTTTTTCTAAATAGGCGACGAATTCATCATTCGTAATTCGCCCTGCTACTAGCGCCTCTAGATAAGTCACCTGATTCTTGAGCATGATCATTTGGCGGCTTAGGATCGAAGTAAGTTCTTCGAGCTTTCCCCGCCTCATCGCGCGTTCCTGCTGTCTAGTGTTTAGAACAAAAGTTACGATGCCCGCAGTTAAGCCACTGGATACAACAGGAATTAGTACGTCAGTGATAGATGTCATGTGCGAATAATCCTTGGCTTTCCCCAGGGGGCGAGCATGCCTTCCGAGCTAATTCTTCGCAAGGTGCGGATTCCGGTGATCGCTGCCCAATCTTGCGGAAATACTTGAGCATTCCGCCAGACCTACCAATCCTTGGCTAATTCCTTCCTGAGAGATTCAAGTTCCGGCTGCAAGAGTCTGCAAATGCCATCAATCATGCAGACGACTAACTCGCACTCTTCTTTTTTAAGCATAAGAAATGGAGCGCCGACTATGTCAGAGAAAACGTCAGCACCCAACTTCATGGGACGAATTGAGTAGCGCTCGCTGTCAGAATGCGCGTAGACCTGATGTCGAAGGTCGAGGATACGCCTGTGCAGTCGAGCTTCATTGACGGTGTATCGGACGAATCTTTCAGGAAATTGTGGCCAGCCTTTGCCTCTTGTAAAAGGTCTACAGTAGCTAACAACGAGCGCTGTGGTGAAAGCGGACTGTTGCATATAGACGGTGCCACGACGCTCATATGGGGCGGAATGCCACCCCTTCTTTATTAGATGCTGGGCGTAGGATCTCGCACACGATAAATCCTGCGTTGAAACGTACAAGCGTGCATAGAGCGCATTCACGTTATCACCCATTTGCGAGAAAAGGGGGCAGAACACTTTTCCGGTAACCAGCAGTAGGAAAAGTGTTCTGACCCTATATTTAGACCCTATATTTAGTACTAACCCAACCTACAGCCACCTCATCCGTTATTGCCCTCTGGCAATCGAGACAGCCTGATTGATGGCATCGATAACGACTTGCGGATGATCGTACTGAATGTAGTGGTTAGAGTTCGGCACGATGATATTGATGCCACGCGTGGACATGCTCGCCACTTGCGTGTGAAACCCTTCCCAAAGCAGCGTTCTTTGATTGCGCAGGTCTTGGGTTTCCTTTTCCGACTTGGGATAAGGCGAATGCGTCAGAGCGATAATGGGTATATCGCCAAAATCCTTCCTTGTCGCACGTGTCTCATCGGCGCTTGCGTAAAAGACGTTTTCCCATTCGGAGAGTTCGGCAGCCTGCCATCTGACGGTGACCTCATACTTTTCTAGCGCTGCATCGATCGCTGGGCTGAAGTGCGGGTTGTTGTCGTCGTCCACGCATTTTTTATATATGGGGGTTCCTTTCACCAAGCCTTTTGCGGCCTGGATGGGGCACTCTTGCCTCTCGCGGACCATCGCATCAAAACGATCCTTCCCTCCCGGCTCGCCGATGGCCCAACTTTTTACCGACTGGTCTTCATGCGACCCTTCCACCACCACCAACCCTGCCACTTCATTGGGGTACTTGTCGGCAAAGACACGTACATTCATGCCAGCCATGGAATGCCCCACAAGCACGTACGGCGGCTTGAGATGCGCGGCGTGCAACAAGGCATGCAAATCCTCGGACTGGTTTAATGCCGTACTGGGACGGCGAATGGCATCGCTGTATCCCAATCCAGCACGATCAAACGAACAGGCCGTAGTCTTCTTTGCGATAGTGGGCTGCACCAGCGCCCAGGCGATCATGGAATCGCCCAACCCCGAGTCAAATACCACGACCGGCGAACCGGAACCCCGACAATACAAGTTCAGGTGTTGTCCGTTGCCGATGTCCACCAGCTTCACGGGAGCCGTATAGACGGGATCATCAATGACCTTGGTGATCTTCTGGTCCGCAAGACACGTGCAAGAAACGGTAGCCGCAAGCGCGGCAGTGATCAGTCTTCGCATATTTCCCCTGTGCGTTGATCGGCAGCCGTGCCGCTTCCGGATCATTGCCCATTCCTTACCCGGGCAGCAAGACTCACATGGCGATCAATCGCAGGCTGTCCGTAACAAAGGTGTCAGAACACTTTTTTTTCAAAAGGCGGATGGGATTGCCATCCCAGGCTACGCACTTCAGGTGACGGCATTACCACGCCACGCCTTGAAGCTCATCCCGATGATCTTGCTTGCCGCAATACGTTCTGGACCGACTGCGGCCAAGTCGTTCATCCACTTGTTCGTGATCTCCCCGCTGTCATGTCACGTGCTCCAGGAGATAAGGGCGGACTCCGTTAAGAATTCTTATCTTAGCTGGCAGTAGAACTACTCGCTTTGGGTTCCCGTGGATAAACGAGTACGCGGACTGCACTCGCCCTCTCTTCTCTCTCCATATCTCCCTCCTTAAAGACTCCCATACTCGTCTTGTGCCCTTTTACTCCGTCATACTTTGAAGAAAGCGCGCCTCTATATCCGTAGATACGACAACGGGTGTAACCGGCCGCTTCGAATTCATCTGCGAGCGCCTCGGCGAAACACGGATACCCTTCAGCGCTATGGCAGTTATAGCACTTTATTTTTCCTTCAAAACTTTCCTTCAGGCCGCTCTGCTTTAAGCGATTGAAGACTTCCTTTGCAGTCAGAACAAAAGCAAAGCTTCGGCCGCACCCACGTCTGTCCGGCGGATTCAGCTGCTCCACTAATTCAGTTGTGCAATGAATAGAAGAAAGCGGGCCACCGTCCTCTGCCTTTAAAGTATCCAAGTCGTATATGTAATCGAAGCCTATTTGACTATGCCCGCGTATGTAGATTTGCCCGTTTCTGCCGAGACCGGCGATCAATGGAATAGGATTTCCCGAGTACACAGTTTGATACATGTCATAGGCGATGCCGCTCTCCAGCACAGCTTTCTTATTATTTATTCCTATCTTTTCTTTATGATGTTTTATCCAATCATCGTTCTTCTCAAGGTATGCCATCCCTGGCCCTCCTCCCCCCGCCTTCGCAAATGAGAAAGGGATGAACAATACGCGAGCATTTTCCATGGCGGTCCCCTCATTAAGTAAAGGCCAATAAACCTCGTACTGCACTCCCGTCCCCTCGACCCTTCTAAGACTCCCTCGGAAGGGGCTAAAGCTCAAACGAGCTGTCTTGCGCCGACTCGACGGCGAACCATCCTCCATAACTGACGTCGGCGGTGAAGTGAGGGGGCAGCGAGCTTGAACACGCATCGCAATCCAGCCTTTCCTGGACTAGCTGGTTCGACCAACAGCAAATACAACAGAACGACCCAGCATTGTTATGTGGATGGCAGCTGTGTGTTCATGCTCGGACGCGACACGCTGGCATCAGCCAGCGTCACGCTAATTCGATAGTGAAGGCGCGGGTATCCCCGAAATCAGGGGTTGTCGCTATTTGCGATTGGAAATAAATCTCAGCGTGGCAGGTGTCTGCCTGCGCTGCATTGCTCAGCAAAACATATGGGATCAGAGTCTGTTCCCAAATAAGGGATTCCCCCTTATCTGACCAGCCGGAGCGCGAAGTATCAGCTGGCCTTGTAATAAAAGTCGTTCTTCAACACCGTCTTGAACAGCACAAAACCCGCACCCGGTGACGAATGGTTATGCGTGCGCCAAGCTACCAGCTTGCCAGGCGAAGGGTCGGTATTGCTGCTGGCATTGGCCACAGTCAGCACTTTGCTGACGAAGTCCTTGTAATTGGCCGAGCGCTGGTCACGCTCGTTGTTGGCGATATTGAGAATGTCCTGGACATGCGTGACCAGGCTCGGGCTGATGTTGGGGTAACCGCCAAAACCGGCAAACTGCCCGCGTGCCTGCACCACCGCCAGCACGGAAGGGCCGGTAGCCATGAACGGGCGCGGATTCAACACGCGGTTGCGAATCACCACATCCATCAGGTTGATCGCCTCGGCTGCGCTGTCGGGAGTGTAGCTGTGGTCGCTGGGCGCCGGGCATTCGCATAGAAACAGGCGTGCCTTAATGCCCGCGACGCTCATCGGGTCGGGTAACGTAATCACGATTCAATTCCTTTGAAGAAGGTTCCTGGTTTATTGCTTGAGATCTGCCGCGCTGATCTGCACTGTCTCGCCGTTCTGTTTGCAGATGGCTTGCTGGTCCTTCACCCACTTGCGGGTAACCAGATAGGTGCTGCCGTGCAGATCGCTCTCAGTTGGCACCACGTCGGTCTTCAGATGCACGATAGACGTGGAGTCGGCCAGCGCCGAATCATTGCCGCCCCAATCGATGATCTGCTGTCCATCCAGCCAGATCACCGTGGCGGTGACCCCGCTATCGTCTTTGGTGCCGAACAGGCAGAAACGGCTGGCCTTGCGGTAATGCTGGCTGTGCAGATAATCCACCAGCGCGGGCCGGTATTTAGCGAAATCCGGTTTGCTCGACAATTTGAAATACGACGGCGCCGATTGCGCTGAAGCACCCAGCGGTACCAACAGGGCGGCCATTGCGGCCACGCCAAACCACTTGAACATGCTGCTCCTCCTGAACATGGATATCCCTTGCTTGACGCTGCGCCGCGAAGGCGGCTCCGGTGACCGGACGGGCCGGCATGCGCTATTAAAAATTATCCGGTGTTTAGGGGCAAGCCCACTCACGAACCGATTCTCGCTTTTTGGAAACTCGCAGCGTCGTAACAGACTACATCTGGCCGTCTATTTCGCTATGCTCGCATACCGTTCCAGGTCGATAGGGATAGATACCTTATGAAAAAAGGGTTCTTTTCATATGCCCTCTTTGGGCTCTTTGCAGCGTTTGGCATGAGTGCTTCAGATAACGCTCTGGCTGGCGATGCAGCCAACGTGATTTCCCCGGACAAATTGCCCTTCGTGCAGGTTTCAGAGGGTGTACGACTGAAAGAGCTTACGGGGCGCTCGGCGCCTGCAGGTGCGAAATCTACGCTCGGCAGCGTTGCACTATTCGAACTCGACCCTGGTCATGCCAGCGCATGGAGCCATAACAAGGTCGGCGAGGAATCCTTCTTTATCTTGGAGGGGCATGGCGAGGTTTGGACAGGCAACACTGCGCACCCCGTAGGTCCCGGGGATTACATTCTTATTCCGCCCGCAGTGGTCCGCTCGATCAGGGCCAGCAAGGGAGAGACGCTGAAGTTCTACGCCATCACTACGCCGGCTTGGAGCAAGGATGACGATGTTCTAGTGCCAGCTCCGGAAGGAACCCCGAAGTAATAATCGGCGCGAGGTAGTTACCGCGCATCGGACCGACAAAGGGGAGCACATCATGGACTCGTATACGGGCAGTTCGGTACTTCATTTCGATGGAAGCAAAGTCAAGCTCAACGTCAAGAGTGTGGCAGAGGCCAAGCAAGCCATCAAAGAATTGAAGGTCATGAAGAAAGCGTTGGCATTACGCAAGAAGGAGTTAATGATTCAACAGAAGGGACGCCGCTCGACATACACGAGGATCGTGCGCACCCAAGGAATGATGGTCAGGGGGCGTAGCGGTTTTGCTTCCTTTCTGCGCTCTATCCAACGGTTCTCAAGATCATTCAATCGCGCAAACCTAGCGCATGAACTAGCTCCGATGGAAGATGAGATACAGCATCTCGATCAGCACACATTGGACTTCGATACCCTGATCACACAGCTTGAGTCCTTCATCCTCCAAAACAGCAAATAGTGCTGACGTAACAAAGGGATCAGAACACGTTTTCCGAAGAGCTGCTGGGATTAATATCCCAGCCTACGCGCCCCTCGTGAACTATCGACCATGCGCAGCAACAGCAACGCGAACAGCAGCACGATGAAGCCAGCGTAGGCGTATTGCGTGCGCGATACGCCGGTTCCGTAGGGAAACCAGATACCTGGCACACCGACACGCGTGAGTTCTGCTGCGAACAGGCCGATCCCGATCAAGCATGCAGCAGCCAGCGCCAACCACGCAGGCCATCTCGGCTTTCGCATGACGCCATAACCAATGATCCATAGATAAAGCGCCGCGAAGATCAGGCGTAAGCCGGATACTAGGAAATGGCTGATCGCCTTGAATGCGAGACTGGCGTCTGGAGCGAACCATGGTCGATCGATCAAGGCGGCCAGCATGTAGATCAATGTCACTATCAGCAGGACGCGCGGCAACCACGAAGGCTTCCATCCAAACCAGTCTCGCCAGGCCATCACCCAGGCAGCTAGCGCCAGAGGTACCAGAAGCACAGCGGTGACGATGTCGTAGGCTCGCAAGCTTTCGGCATGCGTCCAGAAGAAAATCACCTGATTGGCACGCAGCCATGCCGTAAGCAGAAGGGCCGTAATGAGCCAACGATAAGCATCGCGCGTGCGACAGGCGGCCAATCCGCATGCCAAGATGGCCAGCAACACGAAAGCCGCGGGTTCAATGGCATCGACCACATAGCCTTTGAAGGTCTGCAGCCATTGCGCCTGATGTAGCAGATCGATGCCATCCTTCGTGCCCAGCGTCGGCGCGATATGGATGCCGCCACTATCGTCACCGGCATCAAGCGGATCCATCCATACGCGCAGGGCGATCAGATAAGAGCGAGTCGTTGCCGACGATCCCGGCAATGCAAAAACAGTTGGCTGCACGCTGTATACGGTGGGCGTCTTACCGGCAAAAACGCCTGATGCGCCCAACAGCTTGCCATCGACATAGAGCTGATAGGTCGAATCGACATCCGTAGGTCCGGCCAGCACAAGCGGTGCGTCGCCGTCGCTTTCGACGGTGACGCGCAACCGATACCAGGCATAGCCGATGTAGCCAGGATGACCACGCAGGCTCCATCCTGAAACGTAACCCGGCAATCCGACGTCGCTATCGTGCGCGCCCGGCGCGGGTGTCAGGTCGACGGTTTCCCAATGACTATCGTCGAAGTCCGGAGCGGCCCAGCGAAGGTCGTCTCCCGTGGAAAATCGCCAGGGGCCGTTCAAGGCAACGGCAGCATGGCCGAGGCGGACGGTGGCAGTGGTAGGAGTGTCGGCCAATGCAACGCTATTCAAGCCGACAAGTGCGGCAAGCGTGACAAGACAAGTCAGCCATCCTGCGTGTCGCATCGGGGTACTCCGGAAAAGCCATGGGACTGGGGATATCTTTCGGCTTAAGAGCTGCTAGCTAGGATCGCTTGTTCTAATGGGCTTGGCTACCCAGTGCAACTCAATCAACAGAAATGTTCGAACTTTGCCGCCTAGTCCATATCGTCTAAAACGCGTAGAACGTTCCTTCCCTCTCTCGTGCGGAAAATGAAAATAATAGCCAGCTAATTTTGCTCACTCCTTAATAAGCTCCGCAAAGGGCGGAAGATTAGTGGAGTGTTTTTGCTCCTCCTCATAACCAACCTTGAGCTTCCCCAAAGCTTTTTCGTATTTGACCAAACGAAGCTCAAGCTCCCCGGCTTCCGGGCTGTTATCCGCTTCCAACTGCTTGGCGAGATCATTGATCACCGCGTGCACTGCACGGATAGCCATTCGGAGCGTTACACCATCAATCTCAGCCATATCGATGCCCTTTACGCCTTAATGCCACGACGAGATAACTCCACCGATCGCGCCACGACGCTTCGAGCAAAATTCCCCAAAGCACCCTTCATGGCATCCTTCCTCATACGTGTATTTGATACCGTCATTCAACGTACAAAGCAGCGTCGGCAACCAGGAGTTGTCGATTTCCATATGAATATCCTTTTCCAAGAGCTTTGCTAGCGTAGCGAGAAGCAGCGAATTGGCCAGAGTCACCCGTGGGTTTTCGAGCCCACTCTCAGACATAAAAAAACCCGCCAGCTGGCGGGTTCTTTCTTTTCGCTACCGAATCCTGGATCAGGATTTCCGTAGCCTTCGATTGGTGCCCAAGGGGGGACTCGAACCCCCACGACTTGCGTCGCTACCACCTCAAGGTAGTGCGTCTACCAATTCCGCCACCTGGGCTAATTTTCGATTTTTACTTCTTGCTCGTTGCTGCTGCCGGGGCCGTGGGTGCGGGGACTTCGCCCTGCTGTGCCTTGACCGGGGCCGGCTGGGCCGCGGGTACTTCACCGTTGCCGGCCGGGGCCGGCACCGCTGCCTGCGGCTTGGCCGGGGCGACGGGCTGCGCATTTTGCGGGTTAGCGGGCTTGTTGCCAAGACCTGCCATCACGCCGAGATCGTTATTTTGCTGCTGCTGGCGAATCGTGCTGCCGTTTGCCTTCAGGTAGATGCCCATGCCGAGGCTGAGCGCGAAGAACAGCGCGGCGAGTACGGCAGTGGAACGCGACAGGAAGTTGGCCGAGCCACGGGCACCGAACACGGTGGCCGATGCGCCGGCACCAAAGCCGGAACCGGCATCGGCACCTGCGCCGCGCTGCATGAGGATCAGCACGATCATCGCTGCAGCGATCAGGATGTAGAACACGCTGAAGATGACGAACATGGGATCTCGCGTAGGGTTCGGTGTCGCTTAACGGGCTGCGTTGCAGATGGTGAGGAATTCGGGTGCCAAGAGCGAGGCGCCTCCGATCAACCCCCCATCCACGTCCGGCTGCGCAAAAAGCTCTGCTGCATTCGCCGCCTTGACGCTGCCGCCGTAAAGCAGTCGGGTTAGACGGGCGATCATAGCATCCTCCCGCGCCAATTGGCTACGGATGAACGCGTGCACTTCCTGGGCCTGCTCGGGGGTGGCGGTTTTGCCAGTGCCGATGGCCCAGACCGGTTCGTAGGAGATCACGGCCGTGTCGAAACAGCCGATGCCGTTGAGCGACAAGACGGCGTGCAACTGCTGCTGGATCACCTCGATGGTCTCCCCGGCTTCGCGCTGATGCAGGGTCTCGCCCACGCACAGAACAGGGGTGAGCCCAGCGGCGAGTGCCGCAGCAAATTTGCGCGCGACCTTCTCGTTGCTTTCGGTATGGTGATGGCGCCGCTCGGAATGACCGACCAGCGCCCAACGGCAACCCAGGTCTGCGACCATCGTGGCTGACACTTCGCCGGTGAAGGCGCCCTGCCCTTGATGCTCGCTCACATCCTGCGCGCCGAAGCCAACACCGGACGTGCCGTATTTGTCGGTGAGCGGCGCAAGGTAGGGATACGGCGGAAGCACCAGCACGTCGATATCGTTGAGCGGTGCGGCCTTGATGATGTCTTCCACTAAGCCTTCCGCCATCGAACGGCTGCCGTGCATTTTCCAGTTACCGGCGACAAGTTTTTTACGCATGTCCGCATCCGTTACAAATGAAAGCTGGCAAGCTTAACCATCGCTCACAGGCACGGCAACGCGCGTGCTGAAGGGTTTTTCATTTATATCGATCTAGGGACATTTGTATGACGAAAGCTCGCCCGCTCAGCCTGATCACCGGTGCTTCTGCAGGTATTGGCGCCGCCTTTGCTCGTGCACTTGCAGCACGCGGACATGATGTCGTGCTGACGGCGCGGCGCACTGATCGCCTGGATGCGTTAGCGACCGAGTTGCGTAGTCAACATGGCATCAACACAACCGTGCTGACGAACGACCTGGCTGATCCGCATGCGGTGGAGCAGCTTTGTGCCACGTTGGATGAGCGTGGATTGCAGGTGGATTGGCTGATCAACAATGCCGGTTACGGCGTGCCTGGCCGATTCGATCAGAGCGATTGGCCGGTGCATGCGGATTTTCTACGTGTGTTGGTAACGGCGCCAACGGAGCTGGCATGGCGATTGGTTGGCGGCATGCGCAAGCGCGGTTATGGGCGCATCGTGAATGTGGCGTCGTTGGCAGGCCATGTGCCGGGCTCGGCTGGGCATACGCTGTATGCGGCGAGCAAGGCGTACATGATCAAGTTTTCGCAGTCGCTGGCGCTGGAGAATTTGGACACGGGGGTGAATGTTTGTGCGCTCTGCCCTGGGTTCACGTTCTCCGAGTTTCACGATGTGACGGGCACGCGCTCGTTAGTTAGCAAGATGCCGGGCTTTATGTGGCAGCGTGCGGACGTGGTGGTGCAGGAAGGTATTGAAGCGGTGGAACGTGGTGAAGCCGTGCATGTGACTGGTCGGTTCAATCGCACGGTCAAGAGTTTGTTCAAGCTGATGCCGGATCGGATGGCGTTGAGGATGTCGGCGAAGCAGTCGAAGCGGTATCGGGCGCAGGATTCGGCGGAGTGATCTTTCGCTTGCCTTGTCGTCATTGACCAGCTTCGCTGTTGTAAAGCGCCGCGGCGGAGGCCGGAATGACGGTGAGGTGATGGCAGGCGTTGTCGCGAGGGTACTTCACCCCACCCCGACCCTCCCCTACTACACGTAGGAGATGGAGTGGATTGCGCAAGCGTTATGGAGAACCGCCACCAATCCAGTGTGCGAGCAGAAATGCTGTTGCAGAGGCGAGACCGCCGATCAACACCGTTTGCAGCGCGCTTCGCCACACGCTTACGCCCGTAAAATGGCTCTTCGCCGCACCAAACAACGCCAACGCGATGCCTGTGCAGATAATAGATATCAGCAGCGCGGGCTTCATCTGTGCAATCAGCATATACGGGGCCAATGGCACGAGACCGCCAACGATGTAAGCGCCGCCAATGGTGACGGCACTGCGCAACGCCCGGCGTGGGTCTGGCGTTTCCAGACCTAGCTCGAAGCGCATCATGAAATCGACCCAGGCTTCGTGGTCTTTGCGGAAGTGCGTGAGAATCGGTTCGCAGGCGGCGCGGTCCAGGCCGTAGGTCTTGAAGATATCTACGATCTCTCGCTCTTCCTCGCGCTGCAGTTCGCGGATTTCGCGAAATTCTCTACTGCGTTCGGAATGGTAGTGATCGATATCGCCGCGTGCGGCGAGATAGCCGCCGAGGCCCATGGCGATCGCGCCCGCGGCGATTTCCGCGACACCTGCTACGACGACGACGCGGCTGGCGACGTTGGCAGCTGAAAGGCCAGCGGCGAGTGCGAACGGCACGGTGAGGCCATCGGCCATGCCGAGCACGACATCGCGGACGGTGTCGGACGCGGCGAAGTGGCGCTCTTTATGCGGGTGGCGGTGTGAAGCGGACATGCGAAGGGCTCCGGAATGGCTTGGAAACTTTAGCCGGTTGTTTGCTGGAGCAGCGCAATGAGAAGTACACGTATTGGCCTTTGCAACGCGTGACGTACCGAATGGGCGTTCTAGCTTCTGTTTGATGCGGCAACTCGAAAAACTCACTAAGTGAATCCCTCTCCCTCCGGGAGAGGAGCCTGCCCCCGACTCGATCGGGGGTGCCGAGAGGCGGGTGAGGGTTCGGGCGAAGCGCGATGCCCATTTCTCCCGCAAGTTTTGCCATTGCGCGCTGATCGTACCCTCACCCCAACCCCTCTCCCGAAGGGAGAGGGGCACGCACTGCAAGCGTTCCCGGAGCAGAGCACGAAAGCGGGAATGACGACCCTGAGGTGGCTATCCAACCTTCTCGCGAGGTTAGCCCCTCACCCCGACCCTCTCCCCGGAGGGGAGAGGGAGCAGCTCATCGCGTGGGTGTAGAACCCGCGTTACTTAGATCAACTTGATCTCACGCAAGCGCTGCATGAGGTACTCATGCGAAGAGATCGATGTGTCGTAACGCCGCGGATTGTCCGGCGTAATGCACTGCGGCAGTGGATCGAGCACCACGTCCGGATTCGGATGCAGGAAGTACGGCACGGAATAACGCGGCTTGCGTGCATTCGCGTTCGGCGGATTCACCACGCGATGCGTGGTGGAGGGATACACATGGTTGGTCAGGCGCTGCAGCATGTCGCCGATGTTCACCACGATGGCATCGCCTTCGGTGGTAATGGGCAGCCACTCGCCTTCGCGCGTGAGCACTTCCAGGCCTTCGGCGCTTGCGCCCACCAGCAAGGTGATGAAGTTGATGTCTTCATGCGCGCCCGCACGCACGTTCGGCACATTTTCTTCAGTGATCGGCGGGTAATGAATCGGGCGCAGGATGGAGTTGCCCTGGTCGATCTTGTCTTCGAAATAGTCTTCCGGCAGATCGATATGCAGCGCCAGCGCGCGCAACACGCGACTGCCCAGCAAATCAAGCGCTTGATAGAGCTCGTAAGCGTACTCGCGGAAGCCAGGCACTTCGGCCGGCCACAAGTTCGGCGGCATGAGATCGGCGAAGCGCGAATTGCGGTCGATTTCGCGGCCGATGTGCCAGAACTCCTTCAGATCTGGATAGCGGCTGTCCTTGGCCGTTTCGATCTTGAATGGCGTATAGCCACGCGCGCCGCCGGTGCCGGGCACGTGGTATTTCATCTTGGTTTCGGGAGGTAGCGCGAAGAACCGCTGAAACGCGTCGTAGGCACCGTCGATCAATGGCGGCGCAATACCGTGACCACTGATGCAACAGAAGCCGAATTCGCGATAGGCCGCGCCGAGTTCGGCAACGAACGCCGCGCGATCGGTGTCGTAGCGGCGGATGTCGAGGGTGGGAACCTTCTTGGTTAGCGTGCTGGCAGATGTATCCATGATGTGTCCTTGAATAGGCGTGCGGTCTATGTGTTCCGCCACCGCAGGGGCGGTGCACGTCGGGCCTTAGGAGTCTGTCTAGGCAACACAAGACAGGCTCCACTCCATGGCGACCTGGACATCTGTTTGTAACGCCGGGCCGAATGCCGGCGCTACTGGTTCACGAGCGTTCGGTGGCAGATTTTACGACGTCTGCGAGGTGTTCGGCCATCTGCCGCACCTCCGCTTCATCCGCGGCCTCCACCGTGACGCGTACCAGCGGCTCGGTACCGGAAGCGCGCAACACGACGCGGCCTCGCCCCAGCAGCGCTTGCTCGGTATCGGCCAGGGCTTTGCGTACTGCGTCGGTATTCAGCGCTTCGCGTGCGCCGACAGCGCGCACATTGATCATGATCTGCGGCATCTTGGTCAGACCCTTACGCGCGTCGGCCATGTCCTCGCCGAGGAATTTCAGCGCTTCGAGCAAGGCCAGCGCAGCGACGATGCCATCGCCGGTGGTAGCGCGATCGAGGCACAGCAAGTGACCGGAGGTTTCGCCGCCCAGCACGCCGCCGTGCTCCTTCAGTTTCTGCAACACGAAGCGATCGCCCACGTTGGCGCGGATCAGTTCCACGCCCAAGCCTGCAAGCGCTTTCTGCAAGCCGTAATTGCTCATCAGCGTGCCGACCACCGGGCCTTTCAGCAGGCCGCGTGCATGCCAGCAGCGCGCGAGCACATACAGCATGTCGTCGCCGTCGCCGATTACACCGTTGCGATCTACCACCTGCACGCGGTCACCGTCGCCGTCGAAGGCGAAACCGATGTCGGCATGTTGTTCCAGCACCGCCTTCTGCAGCATCTGCGGGTGAGTGGAACCGACGTCACGGTTGATGTTGAAGCCATCGGGCTTGTCGCCGATCACTTGCACATCCGCCCCAAGCTCCGCGAACACTTTCGGCGCAACTTGATAGGTGGCGCCGTGCGCGCAATCGAGCACGATCTTCACGCCGGCCAGACTGAAATCCTCCGGCACGGTGGATTTGCAGAATTCGGCGTAGCGTGTCACTGCATCGGTAACGCGCACCACTTTGCCAAGGTGGTGCGAATCCACTGTGGTGAACGGCGCTTCCACTTCCTGCTCGATCTCTGCTTCGATTTCGTCGGAAAGTTTTTCGCCATCGGTAGAGAAGAACTTGATGCCGTTGTCGTAATGCGGATTGTGCGAGGCGCTGATCACGATGCCCGCTTCTGCACGCAGGCTGCGGGTGAGATAGGCCACTGCCGGCGTGGGCATGGGGCCGAACAGGCGAACGTCCGCACCCGCCGCGGTCAGGCCGGCTTCCAGTGCGGATTCGAACATGTAGCCCGAGGCACGGGTGTCCTTGCCGATCAGTACCAGCGGGCGGCCCGACGATTTTTTCCGATGCCGGCCAAGCACGACGCCAAGTGCGCGCCCCAGGCGCAGCACAAAATCCGCGCTGATGGGCCATTCGCCCACCCGGCCGCGGATACCGTCGGTGCCAAAATATCTACGTTGATTCATGGATTCAGTCTTTGGAGAACAGGGATTACGAAATAGGGACAAGGGCGTCGGTTGGGCGTGAATGCTACACCGCTTGGGGCCTGTGCCTTTAGCTGCAATTTAGGGGGTATGCGCCACGCCTTTATCCCCTCTCCCCTTCGGGGAGAGGGCTAGGGTGAGGGGCCGGGCTTGCGGGAAACCCAAACGTACGCGTGAAT
Source organism: Dyella acidisoli (assembly GCF_030160295.1). GTDB lineage: Bacteria > Pseudomonadota > Gammaproteobacteria > Xanthomonadales > Rhodanobacteraceae > Dyella_B > Dyella_B acidisoli. The sequence continues at coordinate 46,255 of NZ_BSOB01000020.1, read as the reverse complement.
TGCTGGCTTTGCCTTTTGTGTCTTGATGAAAGACTTGGCGAGGTTGCTCCCTCACTCCACCCCTTTCCCCTTGGGGAAAGGGAAAAGAAAAAATGCTCTCCCCTAAGGGGAGAGGGAGCTGATCGCGCGATTACTCATCATCCGGCCAGCTCGGCACTTTCGGTTTGTCACGCCGCTCCGGCGTATCGCCGGCTTGCACCGCATGCCAAACCTTCAGTGCATCCACCGTAGATGCCACATCATGTACACGTACCATACGTGCACCGCGCTGCACGGCGATCAGTGCAGCAGCCACCGAACCTGCAGCACGATCGGCCGGTTCCTTGCGGTCGGTGAGCGTACCGATCATGGATTTGCGCGAGAGCCCAACGTAAACACCGCTGCCCAGGTCCGCAAAACGCTCAAGTTTGCGTAGCAAAGCCAGGTTGTGCTCCAAGGTTTTGCCGAAGCCGAAGCCGGGATCGACCATGACCTTGCGCCGATCGATGCCGGCCATTTCGCAGGAGAACAATCGGTCCATAAGAAAGCGATGCACTTCGCCCACGACGTCGTCGTAATGCGGCTCGTCCTGCATGCTGCGTGGCTCGCCCTGCATGTGCATCAGGCAGATCGGCACGCGCAGTTCGGCTGCAGCGTCCATCGCGCCTTCGCGGCGCAGGGCGTATACATCGTTGATCATGCCGGCGCCGGCAGCCACCGCCGCGCGCATCACTTCCGGCTTGGAGGTGTCCACGGCAATCGGCAGCGACGTGCGTGCCACGAGTTGCTCGATAACAGGAATGACGCGCTGCAGTTCTTCTTCTACCGAAACATCCGCGGCGCCAGGGCGGGTGGATTCGCCGCCGACGTCAAGCATGTCCGCACCCTCTTCCGCCAGGCGCTGACCATGCGCCACGGCATCATGCAGGTTGGCGAACTGGCCGCCGTCGGAGAAGGAATCGGGCGTGACGTTGATGATGCCCACCACGCGCGGACGATCGAGTGTCAACGGACGGCCGTTGCAATCGAGCACGGTGGCGAACATCTCGTTGATCATGCGCTTTGCTCCACGCCACCCAGCGCGCCCATGAACTGGCGGTAATAGCGCAACTCGTCGATGGAATCACGGATATCCGACAGCGCGGTATGTGCGGATTCCTTGGAGAAACCGCGGCCGATGGTCGGCGCCCAACGGCGTGCGAGTTCCTTCAAGGTGGAAACGTCGAGATTGCGGTAATGGAAAAAGCGCTCCAACTGCGGCATCTGTCTATGCATGAAGCGACGATCCTGGCAGATGGAATTGCCGCACATGGGCGACTTGCCCGGCAGCGCCCACTGCTTGAGGAACTCCAGCGTGGCCTGCTCCGCCGCTGCATGCGTGGTGCCGGAAGCCACAACCTGATCCCACAGACCGGAACGGCGGTGCTGGTTGCGATTCCAGGTGTCCATCGTTTCCAGCCGATCCAAGCTGTGGCGGATCGCGAAAACGGGGCCTTCGGCCAGAATGGTCAGGTCTTTATTGGTGACGATGGTGGCGATTTCGAGAATCGAATCGTTATCGGTATCCAGACCGGTCATTTCCAGGTCGATCCAGATGAGGTTGTCTTCGTTCGCTTGGCTCATGCGCCCTCCTGAATGGGGAGTTTAGCTGGGGGCGCAAGAGCGGTCACCCACAAGTATGCAGGGCCCTGCTTTGACGATTGATGATGGACGGTTCCCGTAGAATCCGCCCATGCATACCCTCCTCTGGCATGACTACGAAACCTTCGGCACCGATACGCGTCGGGACCGGCCGATTCAGTTCGCCGGCATCCGCACCAACCTGGAGCTGGAGATCGTCGATGAGCCGGTGATGTTCTTCGCCAAGCCACCGCGTGACATGCCGCCCAGCCCGGAGTCCTGCCTGATCACCGGCATCACCCCGCAGCAGGCCGAACGCGAGGGCTTGATCGAGGCCGATTTCGCCGCGCGTGTGCACGAGCAACTCGCCGCACCAGGCACCTGCGGCGTGGGCTACAACTCTCTGCGCTTTGACGACGAATTCACACGCCAGCTGCTGTACCGGAATTTCTTCGAGCCGTATGCGCGCGAGTGGGAGAACGGCAACTCGCGCTGGGATCTGATCGACCTGGTGCGCATGTGCGCGGCGCTGCGCCCCGAAGGCATCGTGTGGCCGACGCACGAGGACGGCACGCCGAGCTTCAAGCTGGAGCACTTGGCCACGGCCAATCATCTGCATCAGGCGCGCGCGCACGATGCGCTTTCGGACGTGGAGGCGCTGATCGATCTGGCTCGCCTGATTCGCGTGCGTCAGCCACGGCTGTGGGATTGGCATTACGCATTGCGTCGCAAGCAGCGCGTGTTCGAGCTGCTTGACGTCAACGCCATGACGCCGCTGGTGCACGTATCGTCGCGCTATCCCGCCAGCCGCTGTTGCCTGGCGATCATCGTGCCGCTGGCGGTGCATCCCGCGAGGTCGGGGGAAATCATCGTCTACGACCTCGCCCAAGATCCTCGCGATCTATTGGCGCTGGAGGTCGATGACATTGTCGATCGCATGTTTACCGCGCGCGCCGATCTGCCTGAAGGTGTTGAGCGCATTCCGTTGCGCACCGTGCATGCGAATCGCTCACCTGCGCTGGCGCCGTTGTCCGTACTGAAAGGCGTGGATCTGCAACGACTGCAATTGGATCTGGACCGCTGCCTTGCGCACGCCGATACCTTGCGCGCTGCGGAGGGCTTAGGTGACAAGTTGCGCCGCATCTTCCAGCAGGTCGCCGAACTGCCGCCGCCGGAAGATCCGGAGTTGGCGTTGTATGGCGGCTTTTTACCAGATTCGGATAAGCGTTTGCTGCGTGAGGTGCGCGCCACGCCACCTGAGCAGCTAGGCTCGCGCAAATTCGATTTTCGCGATGCACGTTATCCGGAGTTGCTGTTTCGCTATCGTGCGCGCAATTGGCCGGGAACGCTGGCGCCGGAGGAGCGTGAACGCTGGGAAACCTTCCGTATTCAGCGGCTGACGCGGCCTACTCCGCTCACCACGCTTACACTGCCCGATTATTTCGCCAAGCTGGCGTTGCTTCGCAATGATCCGTTGGGACGCGATAAGGGCTTGCTACTGGATCAATTACAAGCTTGGGGTGAACAACTTGCGGTCGAGGCGGGTGTGCCGGTCGCGTAGATGCCCCCTGCTACCGATTCGTCGCCCCGGCGAAGGCCGGGGCCCAGCGACTTTGGCGATCGATAAGTCACTAGGCCCCGGCCTTCGCCGGGGCGACGAACTATTAAACATCGAGGCAAAGCTTCTTCACCCCACCCACTCCATTTCTGCTTCACGTAAGAGTTCCACAGGTTGGGGTGAGAAACCCAACATCGTTATCTATGTCACCATTGTTGGGGTTCGCACCCCAACCTACTCGAGAATTAAACCGTCATGCCACGTGCTTATTTTTCGCCCGCGACATTCCGTTTTCTAAAAAGCCTGGCCCGCAACAACAACCGCGAATGGTTTCAGAAGCACAAAGCGGAATACGAGCGCGACGTACGTGATCCGTTCCTGGAACTGATCAGCGACATGCAGGCGCCGCTGGCGAAGATCAGCGCGCATTTTCGCGCCGACCCACGCAAGATGGGCGGCTCGCTGTTCCGCATTTATCGCGATACACGGTTCTCGAACGACAAGGAACCGTACAAGCCCTGGGCCAGCGCGCGCTTTTTCCATGAGCGTCGACATGAAATTCCAGCACCTTCGTTCTATCTGCACATCCAGCCGGGCGATTGTTTTATCGGCGGCGGCATGTGGCATCCGGAACCGGACGCCTTGAAGCGCCTGCGCGCTTTTCTTGCCGACAACCCGGCTGCGTGGAAGCGCGCGGTGCATAGCAAGGCATTCCAGGAGCACTTCACGTTTTGGGGCGAATCACTGACGCGCCCGCCGCGTGGATTCGATCCAGAGCATGAGTTGATCGAGGATCTCAAGCGCAAGGACTTTGCTGCGGGTGAGCAGTTCGATGAGGCGCTGGCGTGCTCGGCGGAGTTGTTGCCGTTTATGGTGGCCAGTTACAAGCGGCTGGCGCCGATGATTGATTATTTGTGTGCGGCGCAGGAGTTGGAGTTTTGAGCTAGCTCCACGATTTCCTTACGCTGCCGTCATTCCCGCGAAAGCGGGAATCCATTTTGCCCTAATGCACAAAACGAAGATGGATTCCCGCTTTCGCGGGAATGACGACCTCAAGGAATGGTGACGCCTCTTCGCGAGATTCGCCCCTCTCCCCTTCGGGGAGAGGGAGTAAAGCGGATTACGCCTCAGGGCGCATATACGGGAACAACAACACGTCACGAATCGACGCCGAGTTGGTAAACATCATCACAAGTCGATCAATACCCACGCCAAGCCCACCGGTCGGCGGCAAACCCACTTCCAGCGCACGGATGTAATCCGCATCGAAGTGCATCGCTTCGTCATCGCCGGATGCCTTCGCATCCACCTGCGCCTGGAATCGCGCCGCCTGGTCTTCCGGGTCGTTCAATTCGGAGAAGCCGTTGGCGAATTCCTTGCCGTTGACGAACAGTTCGAAGCGATCGGTGATGCCCTTGTCGATGTCGTTCTCGCGCGCCAGCGGGGAGACTTCCACCGGGTGATCGATGATGAAGGTGGGTTGCACCAATGTGTGCTCCACCGTCTTCTCGAAGATTTCCAGCAGCAGCTTGCCCCAGCCATAGTTCGACTTCACCTGCAGGCCCAAGCGCTTGGCGTGCGCAGCCATGGCGTCGCGGTTGCGTAGTTCTTCGCGCTTGATCTCGGGATTGAGTTCCAGCACGGCATCTTCCATGCGCCAGCGACGGAACGCAGGGCCGACGTCGATATCTGCATCTTCCCAAGCGAGCTTGGTGGTGCCCAGCACGTTCTTCGCCGTGTCGCGGATCATCGACTCAGTGAGGTCCATGATCTCGTGATACGTGGCGTAGGCCTGGTACAGCTCCAGCATGGTGAACTCGGGGTTGTGTCGCGTGGACACGCCCTCGTTGCGGAAGTTACGGTTGATCTCGTAGACGCGGTCGAAGCCTCCGACAGTCAGGCGCTTCAGATACAGCTCCGGCGCCACACGCAGATAAAGATCGATATCCAACGCATTGTGGTGCGTGATAAACGGACGCGCAATGGCACCGCCGGGGATGATGTGCATCATCGGCGTTTCCACTTCCATGAAGCGGTACGGTTCGGCCTCCAGCCACTTGCGCATGTAGCCGATGATCTTCGAGCGCAGCATGAAGGTGCGGCGCGCTTCTTCGGTGACGATCAGATCGACGTAGCGCTGTCGATAGCGCTGCTCTACGTCGGCAAGGCCGTGCCACTTGTCCGGCAGCGGGCGCAGGCTCTTGGTGAGCAGGCGCAGCGTTTGTACCTTCACCGACAACTCGCCGGTCTTGGTGCGCATCAGCACGCCTTCGGCGCCGACGATATCACCCACGTCCCAACCCTTGAACGCTTCGTACGTTTCCTCACCCACCGTGCCTTGGTGAATGAAGAGCTGGATGCGGCCGGTGAAATCCTGCATCTGCACGAAGCTGACCTTGCCCTGCACACGCTTGAGCACGATGCGGCCGGCAACTTTGACGCGACGCGCCAGCGCTTCGATGGCTTCGGCCGTGTGCTGGTCTTTGTCAGCAAACTCTGCCTGCAGATCGCCGGCAAATGCATCCACCTTGAAGTCGTTTGGAAAGGCGATGCCCTGCTCGCGCAGCGCGTTCAACTTTTCGCGGCGCTCGGCGATCAGCTTGTTCTCGTCGAGGGGCAGGTTGTCGGTTATTTCAGTCATGAAGATTCCATTGCTGCCGGCGCTCACATCGAGTGCCAAACGCTTTCTTTTATGTATCGCTGAGAGTCAAACGCCAGGATGGCTCAATCGTCTTTGCCAAACACATGCTTGACCGCGTGTTTGGTCGCATGCCATCCCTTTTGCGCGCCATGGCCAATGCCCTGCCCGGCTTCCTTCGCGCCGTGTCCGATGCCTTGGCCCGCTTCTTTTGCACCATGGCCAATCGTTTTGGCGACATGCGCCGTGGCATGGCCGACGTCGCGTGCACCGTTACCGATAGCGTGTCCGGCGTTCTTGGCATCCTGCTTAACGCCCTGGTCGGCAGCGTTCGCGGCGTAACTGAAGAATACGGCGCTGGCGCATGCAAACAGAACTGCGTAGGTCATTTTGCCGTTCATGCCATGACTCCTCGATCGGTGATCAAGCATCGACGCGCTTGGCGCCGGCATCCAGTCCTGCTTTCAGGCTCGCCTCGATGAAATCGTCGAGGTCACCATCCAGCACCTTTTGGGTGTCCGTGCGTTCCACGCCGGTGCGCAGATCTTTGATGCGGCTTTGGTCCAACACGTAGTTGCGGATCTGACTGCCCCAACCGATGTCGGACTTGGTCGCTTCCAGCGCATCCTTTTCGGCATTGCGCTTTTGCATCTCCAGTTCGTACAGCTTGGCGGCCAGCATTTTCATCGCTCGGTCGCGGTTGGCGTGCTGACTGCGTTCGGTTTGGCAAGCCACGACCACACCGCTGGGCACGTGGGTAATACGCACCGCCGATTCGGTCTTGTTCACGTGCTGACCGCCGGCGCCGGACGAGCGATACACGTCGGTTTTCAAATCGGCCGGGTTGATCTCGATGTCGATGTCGTCATCGACTTCCGGCGACACGAACACCGAAGTGAAGCTGGTGTGGCGGCGGTTGTCCGAATCGAACGGGCTCTTGCGCACCAGACGGTGCACGCCGATTTCGGTTTTCAGCCAGCCATAAGCGTAATCGCCTTCCACGCGGAAAGTGGCGGACTTGATACCGGCCACGTCGCCTGCGCTGGCTTCCATCAGCTCGGTTTTCCAGCCGCGCGCTTCGCACCAGCGCAGGTACATGCGCAGCAGCATTTCTGCCCAGTCTTGTGCCTCTGTGCCGCCGGCGCCGGCCTGGATGTCGACGAAGGCATTGGCCGAATCCATCTTGCCGGAGAACATGCGCTGGAATTCCAGCTTGCTTACGTCGGCGTCGAGCTTGCCGACGTCGGTCTGCACCGATTGCACGGTGGCATCGTCGCCGTCGGCAGCCGCCATTTCCAGCAGCTCGCCCGCATCGGCGAGGCCAGAGGTGATGCGGTCGATGCCGCTGACGATGGTGTCGAGGCGGGCGCGTTCGCGGCCCAGTTCCTGTGCGCGGGGCGGATCGTCCCAGACGGTGGGGCTTTCCAGTTCGCGGCTTACTTCTTCCAGACGCTCACGCTTGGCGTCGTAGTCAAAGATACCCCCTAAGCGACTCGATACGGGCCTTGAGGTCCGCGATCTGCGCAAGGATCGGATTGGTTTCGATCATGTGTGGTTGAACCCTGAAGGGATGGCGCCCGAAGGGCGCGAGATAAACGGTAATGCTAGCAAACCGGGTGCGGGGGCGCCTAGCTGAGGGCTGAAGACAACATCCACGGTGCTGGGACTCCCTCGCTCCTCCGGGGAGAGGGTTGGGGTGAAGGGCCAGACTGGCGAGAAACTTCACCCACTCCTCAGCGTCATTCCGGCGAAGGCCGGAATCCAGTTCAAATACGTCGTGCGAAGCACTCAACATATAAATGTTGTGTCCTTCGGACGCATATTTAGACTGGATTCCGGCCTTCGCCGGAATGACGGTTGGCTAAAGAAGAACTTCGAGGCTAGATTGCCCCCCTCACCCTGCCCTCTCCCCGAAAGGGAGAGGGAAAAGCGGTGCGCGATTACGGTGTAGTTTCAAGCGCGTGCGCATGCACCCCGCGCACCGCACGTCCAGACGGATCAGCCATCGCCGCAAACGCCGGGTCCCACGCCAATGCCGCCGGCGAGGAACATGCGATCGATTTGCCGCCCGGCACCGTCGCCGCACACGCCTCGCCCGGGAAAAACTTCTCGAAGATGCGGCGATACAAGTACGCCTCTTTCGTGGCGGGCGTATTGAAGGGGTAACGCGATGCCGCGGCGGCGAATTCGCGATCGCTCACGGCCTGCTCGGCATGTGCCTTCAAGCCATCGATCCAGCCATAGCCCACACCATCGCTGAATTGCTCCTTTTGCCGCCACAGAATCGATTCCGGCAATGCACCGGCGAAGGCTTCGCGCAGCACGGCTTTTTCGATCCGTCCCTTGCCGGCCATCTTGTGCGCGGCATCCATGCTCATCGCCGTTTCCATGAATTCAAGATCGAGGAACGGCACACGCGCTTCCACGCCCCAGGCCATCATCGACTTGTTCGCACGCAGGCAATCGTAGCTGTGCAATGCATCGAGCTTGCGCACCGTTTCTTCGTGGAAGGCTTCGGCTGAGGGTGCTTTGTGGAAATACAGATAGCCGCCGAAGATTTCGTCGGAGCCTTCGCCTGATAGCACCATCTTCACGCCCATCGCTTTAATGCGGCGTGCGAGCAGATACATCGGCGTGGATGCGCGGATCGTGGTGACGTCGTAGGTTTCGATATGGCGGATCACTTCCGGCAGCGCATCCAGGCCTTCCCAGAAGTTGTAGACGAAGCCGTGATGCACGGTGCCCAGTGCGTCGGCCACTACTTTCGCCGCAGCCAGATCGGGCGAACCTTCCAGGCCGATGGCGAAGGAATGCAGACGCGGCCACCAGGCTTCGCTGCGATCATCGTCTTCCACGCGTTCGCGCGCGAAACGCGCGGCGCAGGCTGCAACCAGTGAGGAATCCAAACCGCCTGACAACAGCACGCCATACGGCACGTCCGTCATCAACTGGCGGTGCACGGCCTGCTCGAATGCCTTGCGCAGTTCACCCGGACCATGGCCTCTGGTGGCTTCGTAATCGCGCCACGGGCGCTGGTAGTAACGCAGCAACTCGCCAGTGGTGCTGTCGTAGACGTGTCCGGGGGGAAACGGCGCGACATCTGCGCACACGCCCACCAGCGCCTTCATTTCCGAGGCCACGCACAGCCTGCCCTGCGCATCGTGGCCCCAGTACAGCGGACACACGCCGAGGGGGTCGCGTGCGATGAGATAGCGCTTCGCATCGCCATCCCACAGGGCGAACGCAAAAATGCCATTGAGCTTGTTGAGGAAATCCGCGCCATGTTCACGGTAGAGCGCGTTGATCACTTCGCAGTCCGAGCCGGTAGTGAAGTCGTAGCTGCTGTGCGCACGCAGCTCGCGATGGTTGTAGATCTCACCATTCACCGCCAGCGCCAGGTGGCCGTCGCGGGAGCGCAATGGCTGCGCGCCGCTGGCGGGGTCGACGATAGCCAAGCGCTCGTGCACCAGGATCACCCCGGCGTCCACGAACACCCCGCTCCAATCCGGCCCGCGGTGGCGCTGACGCTGCGACAGTTCCAACGCCAGCAGGCGTAACGCGGCCAGGTCGTCGCCCGGCTGAAGATCAAACATTCCGAAGATGGCGCACATGATGGGTTTTCCTTTAGCTCGCTGGTTAAGTGAAACGCTGAAAAACAAAAGGGCCCGCACTTGGCGGGCCCTTTTGCGTGTGTGTTGATGTTTCTTTCGTCTACACGCCGGCCCGTCCGCTGTTGCGGTTATTGTTATTGGCGTTGTTATTCAGGGACGTTGCAGCCACGGCAGCGCCATCCGCGAACGCGGCGAGCTGAGTCAGGTGGCTGGCAAGGTAGGTGTGCATGGGCCGACTAAACCACAAGCCAGAACCGCACGCAAGCGACCCGGCGCCTGATCAGCACGACTGAGAACCAGGTCGCACCTCATCCAGACTTCACGCCACCTTCGCCGGCCCCTTGCTCAGATTTCACGTCGATCAAGGGGTTGCGAGGGGATCGGCACCCGCTTTCCGCCGTGCAAAGTCGCGCTTCCATGCGAGGGACCCACTATGGAACGGATGAAGTGCCTGAGTGCTGCACTGATATTTGCCCTACTGTCGCCGCCCGTGCTCGCGCAACAGGACAGGACGCAACACCTGCAGCAAGAAGTGGATGAGCTGAAGGCCACGGTGCAGGCCCTGCAGGCCGAAGTGAAAGCGCTGAAAGCGGAGCGGACACAGGTCACGGCTGCTTCGACCAGCACGCCATCGACTGCCCCAGCACCTCTCACCGAGGTACCCAGCTCCCAGGTGGATGCGTTACAGCTGACTCACGCGGAGCACTCGCCCCTACCGCCCCAGCAAAGCGTTTCGGAAGACCAGGATTCCGCGTCACGCATCGACAACGAAGCGCCGCCTACCGATCCAACGCTGAAAGGCTTCATCCAGATTCCGGGCACGGAGACCATCGCCCGCATCGGCGGCTACGCCAAGCTGGACATGATCTACGACACCCGCAGCATGGGTTCGCCGGATGCGTTCGCTACCGCAAGCATTCCGGTACCGGCCACCCGTGATCGCGGCAACTTCAACCTACAGGCGCGCCAAACGCGTTTCAGCCTCGATATTCGGCGACCGACCCTGTTCGACGAAACGCTGCGCTTCTATTTCGAGAACGATTTCTTCGGGGGCGGCAACGGTCAGTACGGGTTCCGCCTTCGCCAGGCTTATGGCCAACTGGGCAACACGTATGCGGGTTTCGGCTGGTCGTCCCTGACCGATGTCGATGCCATTCCCGATACGCTGGATTTCGCGGGGCCGAACAGCGTGATCGCGCCACGGCGTGCCGGCATCCACCAGTTCCTTCACCTGGGGGAAAACAGCAGCCTTACGCTTGCCGCCGAACAGCCTTCTTCTGAAATACGCGCCATCGACGTTTCGACGAACGTGCACGGCACGCAACACGTGCCAGATGTGATCGTCGCCGCACGCACCGAGCAAAGCTGGGGTCATCTGCAACTGGGTGGTGTAGTGCGTCAGCTTGGCTATAGCAGCAATGACGAAAACCGCCGCATGGTAAGCGGCGGTGCTCAACTGACCGGCTCGTTCAAAGTGGCACGCTTCGCCTCCTACGGCGATCTGTTGATGCTCGGGCTCAACTGGGGCAAAGGTGTCGCGCGCTATCTCAACGATCTCGGCGGTGCCGGTCTGGACGCGGTGGTCAGTCCGGACGGCAAGATGCATCTGCTTACCGAACGCGGAGCGTATGCCGCTTACACGCACTATTGGAGTGACAATTGGCGCAGCAATCTCGTCTATGGCGTGCTGCGCGTACCGCGTTCACCTTGGCTGAGCAGCAGCGACTTCCACGACAGCGACTATGGCGCAGCGAATCTGATCTGGGCGCCCATGCCCGCGCTCACGGTTGGCCTGGAGCTGCTGCATGGCCGATTGGAAGTGCAGGACAATCGTTACAACACCGATACGCGAATTCAGGGGTCGCTGCAGTACAGCTTTATCAAGTAATACGCATGTTGGGTACAAACCCCAACAGTCATGTCATCCCACAGTACCGCCATGATGAAAGTTACCCAAGATGCCGTCATCCCCGCGAAAGCGGGAATCCATCTTCGCTTTTGTCTCAGAGGAAAATGGATGCCCGCTTTCGCGGGCATGACGGCCGTGAGGGAACGCGTACTGTCATGGCAACCTACATGGAAGACGCCCAACGAACCGCTTCGTCCAGTTCGAGGTTGGAGAACAATCGGAAATGCGTGGGCATAGCAAAGCCGAACACGCTCGACATCGCGCGGACCCAGCCTACATCCGTCACGAGAGCCGTGCGTTGCCAGCCGCTGATGTGGCGAAAACCGAGCTTTACGTCGTCCCACATCGCACCAGGCGCAAAACCGATGAACTCGTCATCGATATGAATCACCAGATGCAGCTTGTTGTTCAACGCGAAGGCCGCCTCGATGTCCGGCACCATCACGTTTTCGTAGTCCTGTGCGGTGACCGTACCGCTCATACGAAAACCCAGGACGCCTGCGGGTAGAGAAGGAAGTTGCTCGATCATGACGATGCTCCTTGGTGCTTCGTCTGTGAGCTATACAAGCGCGAATTGAATAGCAGCGCAAGTGAACGGGAAGGTTTGCAACATGAGCCCCTCTCCCTCCGGGAGAGGGGTTGGGGTGAGGGTACGGTCAGGGCGTGATGGCAAAACTTGCGCTGGAAGCCAGCACCACGCTTCGCCCGAACCCTCACCCGCCTCTCGGCACCCTCTCCCGGAGGGAGAGGGATTCACTGAGGAAGTTTTCAAAGAGAGAAAGCTAATGCGGTGGTACGCAAGGAAAGAAGAAGTTATGCCGGCTCCATATAACGCAACAACAACCGCGGCGACTCCCTGCCCTGCCAATCATTAATGGTGAGCTCGTAAGCCGCACGCATCATCGCCGGTGGTGGCTTGCCTTCGTAAGCGTTGAACATCACCGCATCATGCACGGCGTCGTCGCGCGGGTCGCGCAGGCTCAGGCGCAGATGCCGCTCGCCCATCGGGCGCCAGCTGAAGCATTCGAAGCGGTTTTCGAAGACCGGTTCGGGAAAGGCCTGCCCCCACGGGCCGGCGAACCGCAGCATGCGCGCCATTTCCAGCGTGAACATGCCAGTAGGCATTTCGCCGTCGGTGTAGAGCACTGCTTGCAGTTGCTCTTCGCTCAACCATTCGCGTGCCACGGCGTCGAAGGCTTCGGCAAAGCGCGGATAATGCTGCGTGGGCAGGCTCAAGCCAGCCGCCATGGCGTGCCCGCCGAAGCGCTCGATCAAACCGGGATGGCGCGCATCGACCACCGCCAGCGCATCGCGGATATGAAAGCCGGCGATGGAGCGCGCGGAACCGCGCAAATGGTCGGGATCGTCTTCGCCCGCCGGCGCAAACGCGATCACCGGGCGATGCAGCCGCTCTTTCAACTTGGATGCGACCAACCCGACAACACCTGCATGCCAGCTTGGTTCGAACAAGGTGACGCCAACGGTCTGTGCATCGATATGGGAAGCACTGGCCACCATCACTTCGGCCTCAGCCACCATCGATGCCTGCAGATCGCGTCGTTCCTGGTTGATCGAACTCAACAGTTGGGCGTAGCCACGCGCTTGGGTCGCATCGTCGGTAAGCAGGCATTCCACGCCCAGCCGCATGTCTTCCAGCCGCCCGGCAGCATTCAAGCGCGGCCCGATCGCATAGGCGAAATCGCTGGCGCATAGCGAGGCAACAGTGCGCTGGCTCGCTTCGACCAAAGCCACAATGCCCGCGCAACCACGCCCGCTGCGCAAACGTTTCATGCCCGCTTCGACCAGCACGCGGTTGTTGTAATCCAGCGGCACCAGGTCGGCGACCGTGCCCAGCGCGACCAGATCCAGCAACACCGAAAGATCCGGCTCCGGTTTGTCAGCGAACCAGCCCTGTTCGCGCAAATACGCGCGCAGCGCCAGCAGCACGTAGAACATCACACCCACGCCAGCCAGTGCCTTGCTTGGAAAGCCGTCACCGTGCACATTGGGATTGACGATGGCGTCCGCTTCCGGCAGGTGATCGCCTGGCAGATGATGATCTGTCACGATCACACACATGCCGCGCGCGCGCGCCGCAGCAACGCCGCTTACGCTAGCGATGCCGTTGTCGACGGTGACGATCAGTTGCGCGTGCGACGGCAAAGAAGCGACCAGTTCCGGCGTGAGTCCGTAGCCGTGCACGAAACGATTCGGCACCACATAGTCCACGTATCGGGCGCCAAGCAAACGCAAACCACGCACTGCCACGGCACTGCCGGTGGCACCGTCGCAGTCATAATCGCCGGCGATCATGATCGAGATGTCGTCACGGATTGCTTCAGCTAGCAAGGCAATCGCCTGTTGCATACCGCTCAACTGCTGCGGCGCCAACAAGCGATTCAAACGGTGCTCCGCTTGTTCAGGGCTCAACACGCCGCGTGCCGCATAGATGCGCTGCAAGATCGCCGGAACGGTGTCGCCCCACCCTGCTGGCTCACCCAACAGCGGACGACGCTTCAAGATCTGGCCCATCACCACTAGCCTCGCCGCCAGAAACGCAAGCGATGCCATGGACGATGCAACCAACGCTCGCCGCTTGCAGACGAAAGCAGCAGCGGTGAACGCTTGCTCAAAGCCTGCAGGCACGACCACCATTCGTTTGCGATGACATCCGTCGGCTGGTCCTGCAGATCGAGCAACCAACCCACTGGCGCAGCATCTACCGTGGAAGCTGTACGTCGCTGCGTCGGGATACCAGCGCGATGCGCGAGCGCCATCAACAACAGATCCTCGCCGATGACACCGCGCAAGGCGGTGTCGACACGCGAAGGCAACACACCACCGCCCCAAAACCACAGACTGTTGATCGGCGGCAGACCACGTTCGCGCCGTTCCGCGTTGCATGGGTGTTGATGCAGCAACACCTGCACTTCATTGAACAGTACGCGCCAACGGCGACCTTCAGGCCCCTGTGGTAGATGATCGTAAAGGTCTTCGCCCAGCGCCTGCTCGGGCGCGGCGAAATTCGGCAACGCGATGTGCGAAGGCACACGCAGATGCCAGCGTTGCGGTGACGAAATATCCAGCTTGATGCCTTCGTCGGCGAAAACCGGTTGCAAGGTTTCGGCCAGCGCCTCGGCTTCCTCCATGCTCACCGGCAAGTGGCCGCAGGCGAGCAAGCGCGCACCGCTCATATCCGGTTGTATCCAGGCGGGGTCGGCGCTGAGCCAGCAAGCGTCGGCCGCATCGCCGGCCAGATGATCGCGAATCAACGCTGCCGCAGGCAGTTCACCGTCGCATGAAAAGTAGGAGGCCAGGCCGCCGAGATAGCCTTTCGCACCATCCGGGAGACGATCACCTTGCCGCAGCAAAGCGCGAAGTGGATGCATCGAATCGAAGCGCTGCAGATCGGGCAGCCAACACTCCACGTGTCGCGGGGTGGTTTCCATTGTCCTCAGGCTTCCAGTAGTTCGTACAGTTCCAGCCATTCGGCTTCGAGCGTTTCCTTTTCTTTGCGCAGCTCCGCCTGGCGCTGGCCGAGTTTCATCAGCTCGGCGGTTGAGCCGTTGTAGGTTTGTGGGTCGGCGAGTTTCTGTTCCAGCTTGGTCAGCTCTTCGTCGATCGCCGCGACGCGCGTTTCGATCTTCTTCACGCGCTGACGTGATGCCTTTTCGCTCTCACGCTGCGCAGCGGCTGCGCGGCGGCGGTCGGCGGCGGATTCCACGGGTTGCTTGGCTTCCGCTTCGGTTTTCTTCGGCGCGTTGCCGCGCGCGCGCAGCCAGCGGGCGTAATCGTCCAGATCGCCGTCGAACGATTCGACTTTGTGATCGGCCACGCGCCAGAAGCTGTCGCAGACCATGCCGAGCAAATGGCGATCGTGCGAGACGAGCACCAGCGCACCATCAAAATCGGCCAGCGCGTCGGCCAAAGCTTCGCGCATGTCGAGATCGAGGTGGTTGGTGGGTTCGTC
Organism: Dyella acidisoli; assembly: GCF_030160295.1. GTDB lineage: Bacteria > Pseudomonadota > Gammaproteobacteria > Xanthomonadales > Rhodanobacteraceae > Dyella_B > Dyella_B acidisoli. Next base: position 30,970 of record NZ_BSOB01000020.1, on the reverse strand, counting down.
GAGCAGTAACAGGTTCGGCTTGTCCCAGGCGATCAACGCCAAGGCCAGACGCGCACGCTCACCACCGGAAAAACCATCGACCGATTCGAACGCGCGATCGCCCGCAAAATTCCAGCCACCGAGAAAATCGCGCAGCACCTGCGCACCAACACCGGGCGCCTTGTCTTGCAGGTGATCGAAGGGGCTTGCACCTTCGCGCAGGCTTTCCACGGTGTGCTGGGCGAAGTAACCGATTTTCAGGTCCTTGTGCGTTTTGCGTTCGCCGTTCAGGGCGGCAAGTTCGCCGACCAGCGTTTTCACCAGCGTGGATTTACCTGCGCCGTTGGGGCCGAGCAGACCGACACGCTCGCCGGCCTCCAGGCGAAAACGCACGTCGCGCAGCAGCCCTTTTGCTCCCTCTCCCCTCTGGGGAGAGGGTTGGGGTGAGGGGACACGCTCGCGGCAACCTATATTTGAAGCACGCTCTGATGTGGGTTCATCGCCAGACTCACCCCTCACCCCGCCCCTCTCCCCAGAGGGGAGAGGGAGAAAGGAGGGATAACCGGCCTCCACATCTTCCATCTGCAACATCGAATCTGGCAGGCGGTCCGGCACAGCAAATTGGAAGCGGAAGGGGCGCTCGGCACGCACGGCTTCAGTGCCGGCCATTTTCTCCAGGCGCTTCATGCGCGACTGTGCCTGCTTGGCCTTGCTGGCCTTGGCCTTGAAGCGATCGATGAAGGACTGCAGGTGCGCGCGCTCGGTTTGCTCGCGCTCATGGGCAATCTGCTGCAGGCGAAGTTGTTCCGAGCGCTGGCGTTCGAATGCGCTGTAGTTGCCGGTGTAGAGCTTGGCTCTGCCCTCGTTGAGGTGCATGGTGTGGGTGATCACGCCATCCAGGAATTCGCGATCGTGCGAAATTACCAGCAAGGTACCTTGATAACGGCGCAGCCATTCTTCCAGCCACAGCACCGCATCAAGATCCAAGTGGTTGGTGGGTTCGTCGAGCAGTAGCAGATCGGATGGCGCCATCAGCGCGCGAGCCAGGTTCAAACGTACACGCCAGCCACCGGAAAACTCACTGACCGCACGCTCATGCGTATCCGGGCTGAAACCAAGACCATGCAGCAGACGACCGGCGCGAGCGCGTGCGTCGTAGCCGTGCAGTTCCTCAATGCGATGATGGGCGAGCGCCATCGCTTCGGTGTCGCCGCGCGCTTGCGCATCCAGTTCGTCGCGTAGCGCGGTAGCCAGTTCCACATCGCCACCCATCACATAGTCGATGGCCGGGTCCGGCAAGGACGGGGTTTCCTGCGCCACCGAGGCGAGACGCAGCTTGGCCGGCATATCCAATTCGCCCGCGTCAGCCTCCAACTGCCCTTGCAGCGCCGCGAACAGGCTGGACTTGCCGCAGCCGTTACGGCCGACCACGCCCAGGCGCCAGCCGCTCTGGATCACCAGGTCAATGTCGGAAAGCAGCAACCGGCTGCCGCGGCGCAGGGCGAAGTGGCGGAACGCAATCATGTGGAGTCAGGCTGAGGCCGGGCCGGGACGCCCGAGGTCGTACATGATAACGGTCAGGGCCGCTCCGGTTCACTCTGCGTGGGTGACATAGGTCCTGTCTGTTCGCAGATCACAGGGCCATCGGCGCACGCGGGGAGGGTACATGGATGTACCCGGCTTTGAGGAGCGAGGAAGGCAGACTGGCCTTCTGTCGAGACGATGGACCGAAGAGATGCGGACAGACAGGGGCGATGACGCCTGCGCAGAGTGAAGCAGATCGGCCCTTCATCACATCTGTCGTTTTTGCTCGTGGCAGCGGCCGGAGAGTTCTGCTACAACGGCGCAGCAACGTATTGTGCGGAGAGGGGAATCATGTTCAAGCACCGTTACACCCTGCCCTTGCTGGCAGTCATGGCCCTCGGCGCCGGGCTGACCGTGTCGCAGACCACTCATGCTCAGGAAACGCTGAAGCAACGCGTGCAGGAAGAGAACGGCATGCATCTGCCGGCACGCGGGATGAGCATGGAGCAGGTGGAGAAGCAGTACGGCGCCCCCACCCGCAAGCTTTCGCCGCGCGGTGGTGACTCGGCCCGACATCCCACCATCAATCGTTGGGAATATGCCAATTTCATCGTGTACTTCGAGAAGAGCCATGTGATTCACGCGGTGTTGAATACGCCGGCGGGGAACAATCGCGATCCGGGTACGGTGAATTGATCGTCCCGCTCGTCATTCCGGCCTTCGCCGGAATGACGATAGGCAAGAATGGACATCGTCAAACGCTAGCTGCCTCGCGCAATAGCTAGCAGCATCGTAAACTTCCCCACTTGCCTGCCCGGCCAATCGCTGGGCGCTTCTCCTTAGCGCGAGTGTCGTCCCCATGATCGATTCCAGCTTGCGCCTGCCGGCCGAATGGGAGCCGCAGGCCGCCGTTTTGATTGCCTGGCCGCATGCCGGTACCGATTGGGCCGAACGGCTCGAACAGGTGGAATCCACCTACGCTGCCCTCGCTGCGGCAGTCACGCGGTTTCAGCCGCTGATCATTGTGGTGGCCGATGCAGACTTGCGCGCACATGTGATCACGAAGCTGCAGAACACGACTGCCGATCTCTCGCGCATCCGTTTCGTTGAGCTGCCGTACGACGACACCTGGTTGCGCGATTCCGGCCCGATCACGCTCCGCGGCGAGAACAACCATTTCCAGCTCACGGACTTTCGCTTCACCGGCTGGGGCGGCAAGTTCGGCGCAGAGCAGGATGATGCACTGATCGCTGGGTTGGTGACGGCCGGTGTGTTCGGCTCTGCCGAGCACAAGCGCATCGATTGGGCACTGGAAGGCGGCGGCATCGAAAGCGATGGTGCCGGCACCGTACTCACCACGTGGCGCTGCCTGGTGCAACGCCATCCGGAACAATCGCGCGAGGAAATGAGCGCTCTATTGCGTGACGGCCTGCATGCCAAGCGTGTGCTGTGGCTGGATTACGGCTATCTGGAAGGCGACGACACGGATGCGCACATCGACACCTTGGCGCGCTTCGCGCCGGGTGATCGCATCGTTTATCAAGCATGCGACGACGTTGCCGATGCGCATCACGCCGAACTGCAGCGCATGGGTGAAGAACTGGCCGCGTTGCGCACGCCGGATGGCAAACCGTACACGCTGTATCCGCTGCCTTGGGCCAAGCCGATCATCGACGAAGGCCGCAGGCTTGCTGCCTCCTATGCGAATTACTTGATCGTCAACGGTGCCGTGCTGGTTCCCGCTTATGGCGACACGGCCGATGACGAAGCCGCGCGCATCATCGGCGAAGCACATCCTGGGCGCACCGTGGTGCAGGTTCCTTGCCGCCCGCTGATCTGGCAGAACGGCAGCTTGCATTGCATCACCATGCAGTTGCCGGCCGGATTGGTAGGTTAGCTTTTACCTGACGATGGATGAGCGTCGCGCTGCTTAATTTCTATGCCAGGCGCCGACAGCGCATGGCTGCCGTGCCATTTACCGCCTTCATCGTGGCGTGTATTCGGGCCGGACAGAAACGGCTTGCAGACGGCTCGCAGCGTGCAGCGGTCGATGCAGGCCACTACTTGGTAGTCACACCGGGCATGCTGCTCAACGTCGAAAATCTGCCGGCCAGTGATGGCCCCTACCTCTCCAGTTGCGTGACGGTATCGCGCGAATTGCTGCTGGAACAAAAGTGGAGTGTGGACGCTGATCCGAGCACTTGGGCAGTGTTGTCGCCATCGCCCGTGCTGGACCAGGCTTTCGCGCATGCCGAATTGGGGCTGCAGCAGGAGCTACCCCAGGCGGTGCTGGTACATCGCGTGCGGGAGCTGTTGGAGGCGCTGGCGCTGAGCGGCTTTCGTCCCACGCTAACGAACGAACCCACCGTCACCGAACGCGTGCGCCTGCTCCTTGCCGCGGCTCCAGAACAGACATGGCGCGCAGAGCCGATCGCTGAACAGTTGGCTATGAGCGTGGCCACTTTGCGCCGCAAGTTGGCCGCAGAGAGCACCAGCTTTCGCGCCATCCTGGAAGAAGTGCGCTTATCGCACGCATTGACTTTGATTCAGACCACGACGCAGCCGCTCAAGCGTATTGCGGAAGATTGCGGCTATCTTTCCCCGTCGGGGTTCGCCACGCGCTTTCGGTTGCGCTTTGGCACCCTTCCTTCTGAATTGCGTGATTGAATTGCGTAGGTTGAGCGTTTCGGGCGATTGATTGCGCGCCACGTAGCAGGCTCGCTTCAAGCCCCTGCCTACCATGCCGGCACTTCCAACGATGAGTGCCAACCATGCTCCGCACGATTGCCGTCCTGTTCGCTGTCAGCACGTTTGCCGCGCATGCGGGTGATTTTTCCTTGCGCGTCGATGCTGCCGATGCGTCAGGACATATTGCGCAGAAATACACCTTCAACGGCTTCGGCTGCACCGGCCAGAACCTGGCACCTGCCATGCATTGGCAAGGACAACCGGCTAATACGCGCAGTTTTGCGGTAACGGTGTATGACCCGGATGCGCCGACCGGAAGCGGCTGGTGGCATTGGATGGTTCTTAACCTGCCAGCGTCTACCAACGCATTGCCGGAAGGCGGAGTGCTGCCAGCAGGCGCTCACGGCGTACACAACGATTACGGCACCTCTACATGGGGCGGCCCCTGCCCGCCAGTTGGTGACAAGCCGCATCGCTACGTGTTTACGGTGTATGCGCTGGACGCGCCTAAGCTTGATGTGCCGGACAACGCAACGGCTGCGCTGGTGGGTTTCATGGTGCACGGGCATGCGATTGGCAAGGCACAGCAGACGTTGACTTACGGTCGTTGATCAATAAACGCAAGCTACACGCTCCCTCCCCTGCTTGCAGGGGAGGGTTGGGGTGGGTTTGCATGAGCTTGTCGCATTGCTCTAACTCATCGCGAGATTGCTTCACCCGACCCTACCTCCTCCGGCTTGCCGGAGGAGAAGAGAAAGCATGGCCCCTACTACACGTAGGGAAGGGAAGTGCATCTCGCACTGCATTGTCATTCCCTGTCCCTTAAACTATGCGTTTCTCGCCCCACCGGCGATCAGGAAACGCTCGCATGACCCGCAAGACTCTCAAGGTCGCGCTGCTGCAGGAAACCCACCGCGGCAGCCGCGATGCCAATCTCGATGCTATCGAAACCGGCCTGCGCGAAGCCGCCGCGGCCGGTGTCGAGCTTGTGCTCCTGCAGGAGCTGCACAACGGTCCGTATTTCTGCCAACACGAATCGGTCAATGAATTCGACACGGCCGAAACGATTCCGGGCCACAGCACGGCGCGCATCGGCAAGCTGGCGGAGGAACTGAAGCTGGTGGTGGTGGCTTCGCTGTTCGAAAAACGCGCTGCGGGGCTGTATCACAACACTGCGGTGGTGTTCGATCGCTCCGCGACCATCGCTGGCAAATATCGCAAGATGCATATTCCGGATGATCCGGCGTTCTACGAGAAGTTCTATTTCACCCCAGGCGATCTGGGTTTCGAACCGATCGACACCTCGGTGGGCCGCCTGGGCGTGCTGGTGTGCTGGGATCAGTGGTATCCGGAAGCCGCGCGACTGATGGCGCTGGCCGGTGCGGAACTGTTGCTTTACCCCACCGCGATCGGCTGGGATCCCAATGACGATCAAGCCGAGAAGGATCGCCAGCGCGAAGCGTGGATCACTGTGCAGCGCGGCCACGCTGTAGCAAACGGCCTGCCTCTGCTGTCATGCAACCGCACCGGTTTCGAACCTGATCCGGCCGGCGTGGGCGCAGGCATCCAGTTCTGGGGCAGTAGCTTCGTGGCTGGCCCGCAGGGCGAGTTCCTGGCGCAGGCTGTTACTGACCAGCGCCAGCTGCTGGTGACCGAGATCGATATGGCGCGCAGCGAACACGTGCGCCGCATCTGGCCGTTCCTGCGTGATCGACGCATTGATGCTTACGGTGATCTGCTGCGCCGTTTCCGCGATTGACTTCGCCCGACCCTCTCCTTGATGGGACGAGGGTCAAAAAGCCAGCTTGCACTAGACGCCCCAAGTCTCCATGCTGGGTAACTCCCACCCCTGCCGTACCCCATTGCATGAGCGTCTCCGAAACCGGTCTCCGTCCTACGCCTGACCTCAACGCCCAGCCGATCGAACGCGTGCAGCGCGATGGGGTGGAATACGTGGTGTTGGGCACCGCGCACGTATCGCGCACCAGCGTGGAGGCGGTGCAGACGCTGCTCGCCAATGAATCGTTCAACGCCATCGCGGTTGAACTGTGTGAAAGCCGCGCGCAGGGCATGCGCGATCCGGAAGCTTTCAAGCAGATGGATCTGTTCCGGGTGATTCGCGAAGGCAAAGCCGGCATGGTGGCGGCGAGCTTGGTGCTCTCCACCTTCCAGAAGCGTCTGGCCGATCAATACGGCATCCAGCCCGGCGCCGAAATGAAAGCAGCGATGGATGGCGCCACCGAACTCGATGTACCGCTGTGGCTGATCGATCGCGAGGTAGGTACCACGCTCAAGCGCGCCTGGCACAGCGTTGGCATATGGCAACGCTTCGGCTTGCTCGGTGGCCTGCTGGCCAGCGTATTCGAACGCGAAACGATCGATGAGAAGGAAATCGAAAAACTCAAGCAAGGCGACATGCTGGAAAGCGCCTTCAGCGAGTTCGCCACCGAATCGGCGCCGCTGTATCGCAGCTTGATCGCCGAGCGCGACGCTTACATGGCAGCGCGTCTGCGTGAGGAAGCCGGGCGCTCGGTCACGGCCAATCCGTGCAAGGTGTTGGTGGTGATCGGTGCGGGCCACTTGAAAGGCCTGTGCGAGCACTTGCGCATCCAGCAAGCGGACCCGAGCGTGACAGTCTCGGAATTGGCACAAACACCACCGAAAGCGCGATGGCCGAAATGGCTCGCCGTTGGCTTGGTGCTGCTGATATTCGCTGCGATCGGCTACGCCTTCCATCGCAGTCCAACGCTGGGTACGCAAGCCCTGCGTGACTGGGTACTGTTCACCGGCGGGTTCGCCGCATTAGGCGCGCTATTGGCGCGTGCACATCCTTTGAGCATTCTCGCTGCGTTCGTCGCTGCGCCAATCAAGCCGTTTCGCCCTGGCATTCCCGCCGGCGGCATCAGTGCGATGGCGGAAGTGTGGGTACGCCGGCCGCGCGTGGCGGATTTCGAAAGCCTGCGCGACGACATCGTGCACTGGAGCGGTTGGTGGACTAACCGCGTGGCACGCACGCTGCTCAACTTCTTCCTGGTGAGCATGGGCACCATTGTCGGCGAGTACACCGCAGGCATCCACATCATCAAAAGCCTGTTCTGACTTGCCGCAGCGCGGCATGTGCTGCGCGGCTTTTTGTCGCTCCCCATGCGGTTGCCGTCCCATTGTGACGGCTCTGGAGCAACCTCTATACTCGGCCGAGTACGTTGCACGCATCCGCTGGAACCTCGGGGATCCTCTTGATGATTCGATTGCAATTGTTTGGCCTGGCAACCGCCGCGGCGCTTTTGATGTGCTCCGGCTCAGTTCACGCGACAGGGGATAAAGCCAACGGCCGCACCCTTGTCTATACCTGCAATGGTTGCCACGGCATTCCCGGCACCAACAACGCTTATCCGCAGTATCCGGTGCCGAAAATCGCCGGGCAGAACGAGCAATATCTGATCAACGCGCTGCATGGATACAAGTCGGGCGACCGCTCGCACCCGACCATGGTGGCGCAGGCGCAAAGCCTCTCCGACCAGGAGATCCAGGACATTGCCGCCTATCTCTCCAGCGTTGCCTCGAAGTAACAGCCCCAAGGATTCCAACTGCATGAAACGCGCGCTCACGCTGCTCTCGTTCGGTATGGCTCTTGCGCTGGCTTCGGCGCCACTGCTCGCAAGTGGTAATGCTGCCGATGGCAAAACCAAGGCTGCGGCCTGCTTTGCCTGTCATGGCGCCGACGGCAACGCCGTCGATCCGCAATACCCGCGTCTGGCTGGCCAATACAACGGTTACATCCAGCAGGTGCTGCACGAATACAAAGATGGTCGTCGCAGCAATCCCATCATGAAAGGATTTACGGCCACGCTGTCCGATCAGGATATCCAGGATATCGCTGCGTATTACTCGTCGTTGCCGACGAAGCTTGATACGTTGAAGGGGCACGTGCAGGGCGATTGATCACGCCCCGCCTCACTCTGTCGTCATTCCCGCGAAAGCGGGAATCCAATTTGCTTTGATGGTTAAGCGTAAAGATGGATTGACCAGCATTCGCTGTTGAAAAGCGCCTCCGCTTTCGCGGGAATGACGGCCCTGAGGGATAAGCGAAGTTGCGGTGCGATGGACGCTTTACCGCATCAACCCATCGCGGATTGACCTTCCTTCTTGCTGTAATACGGATTCGCACCGCCCTTGTGATCCGTCGCATCACGCACGGCGGTGATTTCCGGCACACGTTCGCGCAACGTTTTTTCTACGCCATGCTTGAGTGTGACGTCGACCATGCCGCAACCGTGGCAACCGCCGCCGAACTGCAGCACGACCACGCCGTCAGCATCGACTTCGAGCAAGCTCACGCGACCGCCGTGTGCGGCAATGCGTGGATTCACTTCTGCCTCGAGCACATAACGCACGCGCTCTACCAAGCCGGCGTCCATGCCTGGCAAGTCGCCCTTGATCTTCGGCGCACGGATGTTGAGCTGGCCACCGGTCTGGTTGGGCTCGTAATCGATGGTGGCGTTTTCCAGCCAACGCGCACTGTCACCTTCGATGTAGAAGTTGAAACCTTGGCACTCGACCGTCCATTCGTTACCGCTGAGTTCTGGCGGCTCGCAGAATTCCAGTTCGCAGTCTGCAGCCGGTGTGCCAGGGGACGTGACGCGCAGGCGAATGCCCAGCCCATCGATGCCTTGCTGGGCGAGTAGGCGCAGAAAATGCTGCTGCGCGCGTTCGGAAATCTCGATCATGCCTGCTCCGCAACTACCAATTTGACGGCCCACACAGGGCGGGCTCTATACCGCACCATTTTAGTCCTGTTTCTTCACGAATGTCCGAATGGATCGTTTTCGCGTACAGTCTCCGCGTTTGAGCGAACGATGGAGATCGCCATGACTGCCCTTCCGCTATCCGCCCAGCACTGCCAACCGCGCAAGGGCAAAGAACACGCTCTGGACGAGGCGGCGGTTGGCGCGCTGCTGCCGCTGGTGCCTGGTTGGAAGCTCAGCGCCCAAGGTGATGCGCTGGTGAAAGATTTCCGCTTCGAAAACTTCCATCACACGCTGGGTTTCATTAACGCGGTGGGTTTCATGGCCAACCACGAGGATCACCATCCGGATATCGAGGCAGGCTACGGTCATTGCAAGCTGCGGTGGTCTACGCATGACGTAGGCGGTCTGTCGCTGAACGATTTCGTTTGCGCCGCGCGCGTCGACGCTCTGCTCGAACGTTGAGCGAAGCGTCACGCATCCGCACAAGGTGGTTCTTCGCTGGCTATGTGCTGGTCGCCGTTATCGCTTGTGTAGCGCTTGGCTGGATAGCCGCGCGGATCACGGGCGCGCAATTACTGAATCAGGCCCAGCAGCAGTTGGCGAGCGTGGAAACCGGCCAACCGCTGTGGCGATGGCCTCTGCGCAAACCGCATGACCTGATCGCTGGACGCGCCTTCGGCCATGCGACAGTCGCACGCGAAGATGATGCGTTGCTCATCAAGAGTGAAGACGGCTCCCCTTTCGAGTTGGGATTGCCGATTGCATGGTCGCTGGATCTGCGGCATTGGCCGATCCTGCAATTGCAACTGCAAACCAGTGCCGCTGGCACGCTCGGCCTGGTGTGGCAAGGTAATCAAACACCTGCATGCCTGATGCCCTCTGCTCATGCACTGACACCCGATATGCGCGAGCTGCGCATCGACTTGCGCAGCCTTGATTGGAAAAGCGCAGGCCAAGGCGGTTGCGCTGCACCGGGCATCGCGCAGATGTTGCGTTTGCGGATTCAACTTCCGCGCGATGCCAGTTTGCGCATTGCCTCGGTCGAACTGCTGACGACCGAACCGATGCTGCATCTACACGATGCGTCGATCTACCTGCCTAAAAATGCAGCCGCCAACGACATCGAACACATCGCGGAACATGCGCAGGACTGGCCGATGCCGTTCTTCCATCTGCCCGACGGTGCCAGCGCGGAAACGATGCTGACGCTGCGCGATCAATTGCGTGCCCGGTGGCCGGCTGCGTTGATCGTGCCGGCGGGAGCGGCGCCGCAGGCGCAACCGGTGATGCCACCTCATCCCGCAGCTACATGGATTGCCTGCGGAATCTATCTGCTCATCCTCGCCTGGTTGGCGTTGCGGCCTGTGCAAGGTCCGCTTCGTCCCTGGATCGAGGTGGCCGGTTGTCTTGCAGGGCCGCTGTGGCTGGTGATGGGTCTGCATTGGGGTTTGCGCCCTACTCCGCTGAGTGTGGTGGCATTCGGAGGCGGCTTAGCCTACGCCTTGGCCATCGAGCGACGCCATCTGCCGCGGCTATGGCGCTGGCCCGCGGCGGGACGTGACTGGCTGTGGCCGCTGGCCATGCTGCCTGTCACCGTGCTGCTGATCTTCTTTCAAGGTCACACGCTGCACCCGCTTCTGCTGGGCCATGTCATCGCCTATTTCGCATGGGCCTGGTTGCAGCAGTGGCTGATGCTGATCGTGCTGTTGCGGCGCTTCGAACAGATCACGCACCGGCCAAACTGGGCCATTGTGCCGGTGGCGCTGGTCTTTGCTTTGCTGCACACGCCCAACGGCGCGCTGATGCAGCTGTGCTTAGTCGGCGAGCTTTGGTGGGCGTGGTGCTTTCTTCGCTCGCGCAGCGTGTTGCCGATCGCATTGGCACATGCGATCTGCGCCTTGCTCGTGGAGTCGGGGCTGGCGGGTGGACCGCTGCTGCGCTCGCTTGAAGTCAGCGCACGCTTCTTTTTGTAGGTTGGGGGAAAACCCCAACATCGTCATCTCATCACCGCGGCAACGTTGGGGTTTACCCAATCCACGGTCGACGCGTGCTTTTCCCTTTAGTGGATAGCGCATCCAGCACGGACTTCAGTTCGTCGGGCAACGGCGCGGAGAAGCTATAAGCACGCCCATCCAGCTCGAACGACAAATGTGAGGCATGCAGGAACAATCGGTGTAGCCCACGCTCGCGAAAGCGCTTGTTCGCCTCCTTGTCACCGTACTTGGCATCGCCGGCCACTGGATGACCGATGTGCGCGGCGTGTACGCGGATCTGGTGCGTGCGGCCGGTGCCCAGGGTCGCCTGCATCAGGCGTGCGCCAGCGTATTGCTCCATCTCACGGAAGAAAGTGAGCGAAGGTTTGCCGTCGTCCGCCACCCGAACCATCCGCTCGCCGCCTTGCAGTACGAACTTCTTCAAAGGTGCATTGACGTCGAACTTGGCCTTCTGGGGGTGCCCAACCATCAGGCAGAGGTACTGCTTGGTAACCTCGCCGGCGCGGATCGCCGCCTGTAGTCCAGTCAGCCCGGCGCGGGTCCGGGCAAACACCAGCACGCCGCTGGTGTCTCGGTCCAGGCGATGGACCAGTTCCAGGTGGTCCTTAGGCCGAGCCTGCCGCAGCAGCTCGATCGCCCCAAAACTTACTCCGCTACCGCCATGACTAGCCATGCCGGACGGCTTGTCGATCACCAGGAAGTGCTTGTCCTCGAAGATCACCGCCTCAGCCACCGCCGTGATGGCCGACTGCGAGGCACTCTCTTGCGCAGGACGTTCCGCCACCCGCACCGGCGGAATGCGCAACATATCGCCCTGGCTGAGACGCGTATCCGGCTTGGCGCGCTTGCCGTTCACGCGCACCTGGCCGGTGCGCAACAGCCGGTAAATCATGCTCTTGGGCACCCCCTTGAGCAGGGTCACCAAGGCGTTGTCGATGCGCTGACCGTCGCGCTCGGGACCGATCTCTACTTGACGCACCCCTTGAGGTACATCGGGGGAAGTTGCCGTCTGCATTGAAAAAAACCTGGGTTGAGAGGATACTCGCACAGCGCTCAGCCGGGTCCACCGACATTAGTTAAGGACCTGACGCCCGCCTGTTACGCCGGCGAGGTTTGCGCCGGTCGCTGACACTGGCAGCCGGTTGCAAACACCCTTTCATCGTAACGGTTTGGGTAGCCGCTTGTCCGGTCTTGCTTGATCAGACAGTGCGGCGTGCGTGACAAGAATCACCCCGGTATCGGGAACGTTACCGTTTATTTTGCCGCTTTACCGCAGCGGCGCGATCCCCGGAAAGGCCGCCACACCAGGCGCCACCGCGGCGCGCGACGCGCGGCCAAGCCGAGGAATCACAATGAAAAGAATGTTGATCAACGCGACTCAGCGTGAAGAGTTGCGCGTGGCCATCGTGGATGGCCAAACCCTTTACGATCTTGATATCGAAATACCCTCACGCGAGCAGAAAAAAGCCAATATTTACAAAGGCCGTATCACTCGCGTCGAACCCTCCCTCGAAGCCTGCTTTGTCGACTACGGCGCCGAACGCCATGGCTTCCTCCCTCTGAAGGAAATCGCCCGCGAGTACTTCACGCCGGGTCAGGATCCTTACAAGTCCAACATCCGCGAACTGCTCCGCGAAGGCCAGGAAGTGGTCGTGCAGGTGGAGAAGGAAGAGCGCGGCAACAAGGGTGCGGCGCTGACCACCTTCATTAGCCTGGCCGGCCGTTACATGGTGCTGATGCCGAACAACCCGAAGGCGGGTGGCGTTTCGCGTCGCATCGAGGGCGAAGACCGGCAGGCGCTGAAGGAAGCCCTGGAGCATCTCACCGTCCCCGACGAGATGGGCCTGATCGTGCGCACCGCCGGCATGGGCCGCGACGCCGAAGAGCTGCAGTGGGACCTGGATTACCTACTGGCGACCTGGAAAGCCATTTCTCAGGCCGCCAGCGCCCAGAAGGCGCCGTTCCTGATCTACCAGGAATCAAAACTGTTCATCCGCGCCCTGCGCGACTACCTGCGCAATGATATCGGCGAGATCCTGATCGACGAGGAATCCCTCTATCAGGACGCCCGCGACTTCATGCAGCAGGTGATGCCGAACGCCCTGCGCAAGCTGAAGCTGTACAAAGACGACACCCCGCTGTTCTCGCGCTACCAGATCGAAACGCAGATCGAGAGCGCGTTCGATCGCTCGGTACGCCTGCCCTCCGGCGGCTCGATCGTGATCGATCAGACCGAAGCGCTCACCGCCATCGACATCAACTCCTCCAAGGCCACCAAAGGTGGCGACATCGAGGAGACGGCATTCAATACCAATCTTGAAGCAGCGACCGAGATCGCTCGCCAGTTGCGCATCCGCGACGCTGGTGGCCTGATCGTCATCGACTTCATCGACATGGACAGCCCCAAGCACCAGCGGGAAGTCGAGGAGCGCCTCAAGGAAGCGTCCAAACTCGACCGTGCGCGCATCCAGATCGGCCGCATCTCGCGTTTCGGCCTGATGGAAATGTCGCGCCAACGCCTGCGCCCCTCGCTGGGCGAAGCCACCCAGATCGTCTGTCCGCGTTGCGAAGGCCATGGCCATATCCGCAGCGTGGAATCGCTGTCGTTGTCCACGCTTCGTCTGATCGAAGAGCACGCGATGAAGGACAACACCGGCCAAGTGCTGGTGCAGGCCCCGCCGAGCGTGGCCAATTACATGCTCAATGAAAAGCGCGCCAGCGTGGTTGAAATCGAACTGCGCAACAAGGTGCATGTGGTGATCGTGGCGGACGACAAGCTCGATACACCGCACATCGAAATCCAGCGCATCCGCGAAGCTGAAATGGGCGAGCACAGCAAGCCCAGCTACGAGCGCCTCACTGCGGAAGAAGCCAATGTAGTGCGCAAGATGGGTCAGATGCTGGGTAGCAGCGAACAGCCTGCGGTGACCGGCATCGTGCCCAGCAGCCCTGCTCCGGTGCGCGAAGAAGAGCCGGCTGCGCCGGTGGCAGCTCCGGTCGCGAAACAACAGCGCCAGGCCGCTGCGACCCCAGCTTCCGCTCCGGCTCCTTCGCAGGGTGGTTTCCTGTCCAAGCTGTTCGGCTTGTTCCGCGGCAATGGTGCGGCTGCACCGGCACCCGCCCCTGCTCCTGTCGCTACTCCGCGTCAAGAATCTTTGCGCGGCAGGCAAGACAACCGCCGCAGCGAGCAGCGCGCACGTGGCGAGCAACAGCAACGCCAAGGTCCGCAGCAGCGCGACGGTCGCGGCAATCAGCAGCAGCAAGGCAAGAATCAGAACCAGCGTCCGCGTAACGAGCAGCAAGCACAGGCTCGTCAGCAGCAACAGGAACGGAACAAGCAGGAACAGCCGCAGCGCCAGCAGAAACAAGCGCAAGCGAACGAAACTGCCGCAACCGAGCAACGCAACAAACAGCAGAATGCTGAAGCGGCGAAGCAACCTCAGCAGGAACGCCCGCAACGTCAGCCGCAGGCAGAGCGCGCGCAACAACAGCAGGCGAATCCTCCGGCTCCCAAGCCCGTAGAAGCACCGAAGCCGGTCGCCGAAATCGCGGTGCCTATGGTGGTGCCTGCCACTGAGGAACATGCCGTCGCTGCCGAGGCAGCGTCAGCCGAAGGCGTCGGTCAATCGCGCCGCCGCCGTGGCCGTCGCGGTGGCCGTCGTCGTCGTCGTCATGAAGGTGCCGTCGCCGGTGCCGTGCAGAATGAACAGCTCGACGCACAGGATCTGGACGATGAAGATCGCGACGATCCGTCAGAACTGGAAGCAGATGCGCCTCAGGCAAAGGCCGAAACGGTAACTCACGTCACGCCACGCCCTGTTGCATCGACGCCGATACCGGAAGCAGACCACGCCGTCGCGCACGCCGAAGCTCCACACGTCGAAGTGCGTAAGCCGGAAGCGCCGAAGCCGGTCATCTCGGAAGCAGCAAGCACCGAGGTTTTCCACGCCGAACCCAAGGCTGATCCATCCGCGGCCCAGGAAGATCACGTCACTGCACCACTGATCATTGCGCCGGCACCGGTACCGTCATCGTTCAACCTGCCGGTGTTGCCACCGATTCCGGTGCGCGAAGCCGTGTCGGAAACGACTGCAATAGCTTCCGAAGAAGCGACAGCGATCCCCACGCATGACGAGGCTCCGGCGGTATCAAAGACTGAGGTGGTTACGGTTTCCGTGCCACATGAACCGGAGCCCGCAGCAAACGAAGCGGCCGTAGTCGAATCGTTTGTCCCTACCGAAGTGAAGCACGTGCATGAACCTGTGCTTGTCGAGCCCGCAATCGTTCAAACGCCGGAAGCGCCGGTAGCCGTGACGCCTGCGCCGATCATCCATCAGCCGGAACAAGGCGATCTTCTCTCCACGCCGCTGCGTCATCATGCGTCGAGCGATCACCAAGAAACCAAGGCACCGGAAGAAGAAGAAAACCTGCATCTTGGTCAGCAGCGCGACAACAGGCTTTCCTGACGCGCGCCTCCTTTCCATGCACAAACAAAAGGGCCGGACATTGTCCGGCCCTTTTGCTTTTCGAAAGCGGCGAAAACCTCAGTTTCCAACCTGGTTGTTGTGCGTATCCAGCAAGCCGTGCACGGTCATCAGATGCGCAAGACTGATCACGTGATCGACCTGCAGTTTTTCCATCAAGCGTTGCTTGTAGGTCGATACCGTTTTCGGGCTTAGGTTGAGCTGCTCGCCGATGGCAGTCAGCGCCTTGCCGCGTACAAGCATCATCGCCACTTCCAGCTCGCGACTGGAAAGCGCGTCGAATGGCGAACCTTCACCGTCGAGTGTGGCCAGCGCCAACTGCTGCGCCACCGCCGGAGCAAGGTAGCGGCGACCGCTGGCTACCTGTCGCACTGCATTGAGCAGCTCTTCGGCCGCGCAGCTTTTGGTAAGGTAACCGTGCGCGCCGGCATCCAAGAGGCGCTTCGGAAAACGGGCATCTTCCACCACTGTCACCACGATCACGTGCGTAGGCAGATTGGCCCGCACGATGCGCTCGGTCAGCTCAATGCCGCTCATGCCTGGCATATGTACGTCGACCAGCGCGATGTGCGGCTTGGTCGCCCGAATCAGGCGCAGCCCTTCTTCGGCCGTGCCCGCTTCGCCGCAAATGCGGACGTCGGGCTGCTGTAGGATCATTCTGAAGCCGGTTCTGACCAGTTCGTGATCATCCACTAGTACAACATCAATCATCTTGCGCCCTCCCTGGGCAGGAACAGTGCCTATGCAAAGTAGGCGGGTCGCTGACACATTGCAAGCGCGTAACCCCGCGTTTCGCAAGGATTTTCCATATAGCGCCAATACGTACACGTTGCGTAGGAAATTGCCTACATACACGTCCTAATTTTGATGCCATCATTGACGAAATAGCAGTCGTAAGTCACGCGTTCCGCTACACCCTGCAAGGCTAGTTCGCGCTAACCCAACGGAGCGTACCGATGGTGATCTACTCGCTCAGGCAGTCGCTCGACGGACATTGGAGTATCCGCCGGGAATCGGCCACCCTGTTCAGCCAACTCAGGCTTGGTCCCGCCATTCAACTGGCGCGTGAAGCGGCTCGCGATGAGCATAGTCGCTCCGGACGCAGCACCTGTGTGGAAATGCCAGGTCCCGCCTCCACCATCCGCCTGGCGCAATACGCACGGCCAGGAGAGCAGATCGAAAGCGCCGTGGCCTGACACTGATCCAGATAAAAACGGAGCCTATCGCTCCGTTAGCACTCGGGCGCATGTTACGATCCGCGCGCCTGCGGCCGGTCATTCGGCAGCTCCTTCCAGCCCGGATGGCGAAACAGGTAGACGCAAGAGACTTAAAATCTCTCGACCTCACGGTCATGCCGGTTCGATTCCGGCTCCGGGCACCAGTGTCGGCGAACGTTTGACAATTAATCAGTCTCTTCGCTTCTTACTACAATCCCCTGCAAAGAATTTATAACCCGCCTGGGCATTGGGCAGTATCACTTGCGTGTCGTGTGGTGTGCACACGCCTAAGGAAGCCATAAGTAAGCCGGCGCAAGCTTGGAGCCCCCTCTCCAGCGAGCTTGCTCCTATGTATCGGCCTCTCGTTACCGCTGTACTCGCATCTTTGGCATCCCTGGCCGCCACCTCCTCCATGGCGGCCGATGCTGCTCAACCGTCCATTGCCGTGATTCACCACCTCAAGCTGGGCGGCACCGGCGGCTGGGACTATCTCAGCTTCGATGCGCAGCGCCGCCACTTGTTTGTAAGCCGTGGCGATCGCGTGTTGGTGGTCGACGTGGATCACGACAAGCAGATCGGCGTCATCCCCAATACCGATGGTGTGCATGGCATCGCCATCGCGGAGGATTTGCACCACGGCTTCACCAGCAACGGCAAGGCTAATTCGGTCACCGTGTTTGATCTGGATACGCTCAAGACCGTCGCAACCATCAAGGGCACTGGACAGAAGCCGGACGCCATTCTGTACGACAGCGCGTCGCATCACGTCTTCACTTTCAATGGCAAGAGCGGCGACGCCAGCGTGATCGATCCTGCCAAGAACACTGTGATCGCCACCATCGCCCTGCCCGGCAAGCCGGAGTTTGCGGCGGCAGACGGCAGCGGCCATGTCTACGTGAATATTGAAGACAAATCCGAATTGCTGGACATCGACAGCAACACCAACAAGGTGCTGAACACTTGGTCGTTGGCGCCATGCGAATCGCCAAGCGGTTTGGCGATGGATGTGGCACATGGACGTCTATTCTCGGTATGCGATAACCAGGTGATGACGGTACTCGATGCGCATGATGGTCATCGCGTAGCGACAGTGCCGATCGGTGACGGTCCGGATGCAGTGAGCTTCGATGCCGGCGAAGGCATGATCTACAGTTCCAACGGCGAAAGCGGCACGCTGACGGTGGTGCATGAGGATGATCCGGACCATTACAACGTCGTCGCCAATGTAACCACGCAGCAAAGCGCACGCACGCAGGCGCTGGATCCGCAGAAGCATCGTGTTTATCTATCGTCTGCACAGCTCAGCGATAAGAAGGATGCACGTGGGCATCGCCAGGCTGTGCCGGACAGCTTTACGGTTTTGACGGTAGGTAAGCCGTAATCGCTCACCGCATAGCGTTGAAAATAGCGTACTTGCTAAGCCCCTCTCCCTCCGGGAGAGGGGTTGGGGTGAGGGTACGACCAGCGCGCGACCTGCACGTCTCGCGCAAGATATCGACATCATGCTCCGCCCGAACCCTCACCCGCCTCTCGGCACCCTCTCCCATAGGGAGAGGGACTCACTCAGGATGTTTTGTGGCACGCCTTAGCGCTAGCTATTGGGGTGCAAACCCCAACCAACACGCATCTCTCACGATCGTGGAATCGCCACCCGTACACGCAGACCACGCCCCGAAGGCGCATCAAGCAATTCAATCGTGGCGTTATGCAACTGCGCCGCACGCTGCACGATGGAAAGCCCAAGCCCGTAACCATCACCACCGCTGGATTCACGGTGAAAGCGCGCAAACACGCTGGCGCGCCGCTCAGGTGGAATACCAGGACCGTTGTCGATCACTTCGATGACGGTTGCGTCTTGCGAACGGCGCAACGACAACTGCACCTGACCTCCAGTCGGCACATGATGCATGGCATTCTCGATCAGGTTGCGCAATAACGCAGCCAACGCGGCTTCGTAGCCTTGAACCTTCAAACTGTCGTCGTGCTCGGCAAATGCGAAATCCACGCCGCTTTCACCGAGCAGCGGCGCCAGCTCGTCGATCACGTTCATCGCTACGGCGATGAGATCCACCTCACCGCGCTGACCGGCTGCCGCGCCTGCTTCCAATCGCGCAAGCGCAAGCAATTGCTCGATACGTCTGGCCAATCGTGCGAGACCGGATTGCGCACTGGTCAATGCGATTTTCGCATCAGCGGGCAGGCTCGCTGTCATGGCACTGTCCAGATGAATCATGGTGGATGCCAACGGCGTACGCAGTTCGTGCGCAACGTCGGCACTGAAGCGCCGCTCACGTTCAAGCGCATCTTCAAGGCGCTCCAATTGCGCGTTCAACGCATCCATCACGGGCTGCAATTCCTGCGGGGCATTTTCCAGTTGAATCGGTTGTCGATTGCCGGGCGAACGTGCTGCAAGGGCTTGCCGTAAACGCTCCAGCGGACGCAAGCCGCGCCGCACTGCCCACCCCACCAGCACGGCCAGCAGCGGCAAACCAACCAATTGCGGCAAACCTAAATCCAGCCACAATGCGTGCGTAATGTCGCGCCGACTGTCGTCACGTTCACCCACACGGATCACTACGTTATTGACGTCGTCGACCAGGGTGAAAACACGCCAGCCGTAACCTTCAAAGAAAAAGCTTTCGAAGCCAGAAACAGGCGTCGGCTGCAATGGCAGTTGCGCCAGGTTCGCAGTGCTCAGACGCATGTGGTTGTGCATGTCGAACACCTGATAGCCCACTTCGGCTTCGTAGGTGCGCGTGTGCAAGAGCTGCTCTTCAGCCTTGCGCCCGATAATGGGCACCACCAGCGAACCCAGTTCCGGCTTGCGCAAGGCATCGAGCCCCGCATTCTGGATCAGCACATCCAATGTGCGCGCGGACTGGGCTAAACGCCCATCCAGCAGCTCCCGGGTTTCTTTCAGGGCGCGGTGATAGCTGTACAAGCCGAGCGGCAGCAGCACGGCAATCAACACGGCAATGATCATCCAGCGCAGCCGGCCGCGCAGACTCAGGCGCATCACGTAGGATCCCGCGGAATCATGTAGCCCACACCACGAATGGTGCGGATGGCATCGAAGCTGAGTTTGCGGCGCAAGGCATGAATCTGCACTTCCAGCGCACTGCTGCCCACCGCGTTATCCAGACCATATAGCGAATTCTCCAGATGCTCGCGCCGCACGATGCGGCCGGCGCGTTCCATCAGAATACGTAGCAACGAAAATTCGCGGCGCGTGAGTTCGACACGCTGGCCACGGTATTCGGCTTCGCACGTACCGATATCCAGGCTGATCACACCCACATCAATGCGATTGGCAGCAAGCCCCTGCGCGCGACGCGTCAGCGAGCGGATGCGCGCGCTCAATTCCTCGACGTGGAACGGTTTGACCAGATAATCGTCCGCACCGGCATCCAGGCCGCGCACGCGCGCCTCCAATCCGTCGCGCGCTGTCATCACGATCACCGGTGTGTTGACCTGTGAACGACGTGCTTCGGCCAGCACTTCCAGACCGTCCTTGTTAGGCAGCCCCAGGTCCAGCAGCACGAGGTCAGCGGTTTGATCGCGCATGGCCGCCAGCGCCTCGCGTCCGTCACGCAGCCAGGTGACCGCATAGGAAAGCCGCTCCAGCGCCTGCCGAATCGCCTCGCCCAGTTGCAGGTCGTCTTCGACCAGGATGATGTGCATACCGCGTTTACCTTCTTCCTTCGTTCCCTAAGGTTTCGTTCCCTAAGGTATTGTCCCAGGATGCCATTTTGCGCAGATTAGCTTAGGGTGGTCTTACCGCCACCCTCCGCCGGGAGACGTGCATGAAAGCCCTGCGATTCAGCCGCTACGGTGCGCTCGATGTCCTGGAATACACCGACGTTGCGCCACCGGAAATCGACGCGGGCAGCGCATTGGTGCGAGTGCTTGGCGCGTCGGTCAATCCAAGCGACATCAAGAATGTAGCCGGCCACTTCTCGCAAACCACGCTGCCGCGCATTCCGGGCCGGGATTTCAGCGGCGTGGTGGAACAAGGACCGCCCGACTGGCGTGGTGTGGAAGTATGGGGTACCGGCGGCGATATCGGTTTCATTCGCGATGGCACGCATGCGGAATATATCCGTGTGCCCACCGCCGCACTCGTGCGCAAACCCGCCGGGCTGGATCACGCGCAGGCATCGGCGATCGGAGTCAATTTCGTCGTGGCATGGCTGGGCGTCATGGATTACGCGCAATTACGCGAAGGCGAAACGATCGCAGTCATCGGCGCAGGCGGCGGTGTCGGCGGCGCAGTGACGCAAATCGCCAAAGCGCTGGGCTGTCGCATCATCGGCGTCGACCGGCATCCGGTGGATGCAAGCTCACCTGCGGGAAAACGTATTCATGCCTTCGTGCCGTTCGACGAACATGCCGTCGCCGCTGTGCGCAGCCTGGACGGCCTGACCGATGGCGTGGACGTGGTGTTCGACTGCGTAGGCGGTGTCGCCTTCGAAACGGCGCTCGGCCTGGCCAAGCGTCGTGGGCGCGTAGTGGAAATCAGCGCCACCGGCCAACGTCGGGTGGAATTCGACCTGATCGACTTCTACCACAACGAAACCCAATTGCTGGGCGCCGACAGCGCCAAGCTGAGCGTGGTGGCATCGGCTCGACTGATGCAGGCGGTGGCAAGGGGATTCGATCACGGCAAGTTCGATGCGCCGGTGATCGCACACCGCTATACGCTGTCACAGGGGCGAGAGGCCTATCAGGCCGTGGCCCAAGGCACACCCGGACGAGTCGTCATTGTGCCCTGAGGGGCAGATAGTTACCCAAACGCTTGACCGGGTCCCATTGCGAAGCATCAGGTAATCGCCGCCCCGGCGTCAGCGCATCCTCGGGTATATGCGCAAATGTAAAGAAACCCGTATTCGACGTCTTACTCGTCGCCGTCCTTGGGCTTGGGCTTACGTCCGCGGCGCGGCTTGTTCTGCCCCTGCACGATCAGGCTCTGCAGGTAAGCAATGCCCTCTTCCTCCGGGAAAAAGGCCACTACGTCCGCCACGGTCAGATTGTGACGTGCACGCAACGCCAGAAACTCCTCTTTGGCCTTCTCCATGGCCGACAGGGCGGCCTGTTTGGCCGTCGGCTTTCTGGTTTTGACAGCGACGACACGCTGTTCGATTTCCTTATCGAGGGCCGCAAGTTCTTCCTGGAAGCGGCGGAAGGCGTCTTTCGGGAGAGTCATAGGAACCGGGTGTGCTGCGGGACCCATGATTATCTCATACCCACGAAGGCCATCCAGCAGCTTTCTGGCGCGAAATTCACCTTATTTGACGATAAGCAGCCTGTCCGAGCAGGCCATGTAGGTCCGTTGCATCCAGGCATTGAGTCCTATTGAGGCCACCGATAAACGCTCGTTTGGAGAACACCAAAGCGGATGCAGTTCCGGCTCCTTATTACAGCCTTCACATTTCCCAATAGGCCTCTCCGTATGATGATCACCAAAGCTACTGTGACCGCGAAACGTCTACAGGAAGATCAAGGCGGGAAGCACCTATGGCACGGTCTTAGCTTTGCTTATCTTGCATCGTCGGATGTCATACCGCTCATGGATGGCAGGGCGTGGCTATCGAAAGCTCAGGGGTGCACCGATGCAAAAATCAATCACTGAAAACACATGGCTACGGCAGATTGCCGTATTCGTTGCATACGGAACGATCTACACGCTATTGCGACCGTATTCGGTTGGCATCTGGCATATTGTCAGCGGCTTGCGACTAAGCTGCCTGCTTTTATTGCCATATCGCTACTGGCCCGCCCTTGCGCTAGCCGAACTCGGCCCATCTATCTATTACGCTTCGCCAGAGCAAGCGCCATTCGGCCTCGCATGGCAGATCGGCAATTCGATCCCATCCATCTTATTCGCCATGCCAATCGTGGCGTGGTGCAAACGCAAGCTTGGTCTGTTCCCTTCCAAGCACTTGATACGGGCCAAAGCGCTGCTCATATGCATCGCGCTTTCAGATGCTATTTGGACAGCAATCACGACGATCCTGCTGATCGCTGTGGTGCAGCCAGCGGGAACCCCAAATCACTACCAATTCCAGAGCGTACAGATCGTGCAGATTTTTCTGGGAAGGTACGCAGGCATTCTCACCGTTTTACCCATCGCTTTGGCGCTTAGGCTCGAAAGACCGCAGCCCTGGCGCGATCGCTTCTTCAACTGGATCAGCAACCCGCTGTTCCAAGAATCCATTGTCTTGCTTCTACCATCGCTGGCCGTACTTTATTGGCTCAATCTGCATGCTCCAGCAGAGATCAAGCCAGTTATACGCATGACCATGTTGCTCCCGGCAGCATGGCTCACCATGAAACATGGCTGGCGAGCTGCTGCCGTCGGCACCATGGCGGCGATCATTTGCATTTTCCTGAACATGGAATCGCGCATCGGCGATCTGGACGTGATCGGAGCGCAAGCCTTCATTGCTTTCTCAGTTACGTGTCTGTTTGTGCTTGGTATTCGCGTCAGCATGCAAAATGCCATGGAAGAACAGGAGCGCGCCGATGCAAAGGCAGCCGTCAAGCTTGCGCAACAAGGCATGTACTTGTGCGAGCTGCGCATGCGTCAGGCTTCGCAGACGCTAGAAAAGGCTGCCGGTTCTCTGCAGTTGACGCAGACGCGGCTGCTCAATCGCTTCAAGCATATGATTCCGCCCGTGGAAGGCCAGAGTTACTACAAAGAGATGGCGACCACGCAGAGTCAAGTCCATCAGCTAGTGGAGTCCATGCATCCGACAGCCTGGCGGGAACGTGGCCTACCAGCCGCCTTGCGGGAAACCATCGGACGCGCGCTGGACGAAGCAGGGATCGCCTACCGCTTCGAGCTGAAAGGCCGTGGACTAAGCCAGCTTTCGCCGAGTGTACACGCGGCCATCTATCGTCTGGCCTGCGAAGCAGTGGTGTATGCGGTTACTAAGCATGCCTGGTCAACCATTACGATCTCGCTGCGGGGTGGACTCTCGCACGGTCAAAGGTGGTCAACGCTGCGCGTCGAAGGCAAGGTCGATCACACGGAAACCGCACAGCCCGCGCAGGGCAAACAACTAAGCCAGCAGCTGGCGGCCAAATTGGGTGCCAACAGCCTGGGTGTGGTTGCACTGCGCGACTACGCTCGCCTCTATGACGGCGAATTGCACACGTTGACCAAATCAGACGCGTTCCGCATCACCGCGTTGATGCATGACATCGGTCAGCGTACGCAGGAGCCGCTGGCAGCGTCCCCTGCGTCGCTTGAGCTTTACATACGTTGACTTACGGCTTAGGCGAACCGCCGGTAGTCACCGAAGAGCAATTAGCCGGATTCGTGCAGATATCCGGTGTTGCTGCCGGCGTAACAACATCCAGCTGCACCGCACCCGTACTGGTCGGTGTAGCTGTGATACGCGTGCTGCTGTCACGATAGACCGTCTCGGTATTGGTCGACGTATCCGGCACTTGCGCCTGCCGCGTGGTGACATAAGGTGCATCCACACCGACTGGCAACACCAGTACCACATGATCGGCCATTGCTACGGCTGCGCGCACGGTGCCATTCAGATCGTTGACCTGGATGTAGCGAATGCCATCGCGAACGAATACGTACACGTGGTAATGCGGACTCACACTGACATCCGTAGCATTCGGCCACGATTGACCCAGGCCGGTAGCAGGCGCCTGGTAAGCAAAAACCGACGTGGACAAGAGCGCCGCGAACAGTGTCGAAACGGCGCCTGCGCGTAAAGCAAAACTGGTTGGTTTACGGAACATAGAAACCCCCTCTCTATCCAGACCATGGCACCAATTGCCGGGCGAAATGTATCCACCGGGTTGTAAGTAAAACGTGCAAATACCTTTTATCCGCATCTCCATGCGGTTATGAACGTACAAAGGCTGGGTAATGAAAATGGAGAACAGGGTCTCTTTTTGATCGTAGATAAAATACTTGTCCTATTGGGCCTAAATCGAGAGAAAATGCATGGCGCCCTGAATTTTCTTGCTGGAAAACCTATTAAACAGACCCAACTGCCCTACTCGGCTAAGTCGATTTGCAAAATCCGTTCATCTTGTTTAATTTGATAGCCGGCATCGTCCATAAATATCCACTATAAGGACCACACATGGCCATCGACCTGAAAACCCTTTCACCGAAAGAACTCCAATCTCTGATTGCCAACGCAGAAGCACATATGCAGGAAGCCAAAACCACCCAAGTTCAGGAAATCCGCAAGAAAATCGACACGCTGCTTAACAACGCCGGCCTGACATTGGCCGACGTGTACCCCACTCGCGGCGGCAAGGCCAGCAAGGCCGGCAAGCGTTCGGTAGTCGCCCCCAAATACCGCAATCCCGAAGATTCTTCGCAGACCTGGTCCGGCCGCGGCAAGCGTCCGCTGTGGATGGTGGCTGCACTGAAGCGTCGCGGGGTTACGCTGGATAGTCTGCTGATCGGCGGAGCTGCTGCCGGCAAGGGCAAGGCAACAGCGAAAAGGGCTGCCAAGAAGGCAACTCGTCGCAGGATCAAGCGTCGCTGATAGCGGCGAACTTTAAGCCCTCGCTCCTTCGGGGAGAGAGTTTGGGTGAGGGGTCAATCTTGCCCAATGCGTAGGAAACACAAAGGCGCGGTTTTCCGCGCCTTTTTATTTCAGCTCTTACACATCTTCCCGAAGAAGTAAGTACCTACTGAGATGCTCAATTCCTCCGTGCCGTCATTCCCGCGAAAGCGGGAATCCATTTTGCTCTTGCTGACGAAAAGCGAAGATGGATTCCCGCCTTCGCGGGAATGACGGCACGGCAAATTTAAAGCTTCACGAGTTACTCATGCTCCGGAGCAATGTAGGTCGTGATTTACATCACAGCGCACACATCCCTACAAAAACAACCCCAATCAGAACGAGTACTTCACTGTCACCAACGTCGTCATCCCCGAATCAACCACATCGGAAAGCGCAAGACTGCTCCTCCCAATGTGCGACCAATACGAGTAATTCTTGGTCAAGTTCGAAATGGACAGATCCACCTGTATGCCGTCGTGGAACGCATAACCGGCATGCAGATCGACACGCGTGATCGGTCGCACCCACAAATCGTCCCACGGCGCGCCCTGACCGAGATAATCGTAAGTGGCGATGTAAGAACCCGCGTAGCGATAGCTCAGGTTCACCGAGAATCCATCCTTTTCGTAGAACAACTCGCCGTTGGCCATCAGATCCGGTGCATTCTGGATGCGCTCGTTGTGGAAGCCTGCCATGCCCAAATCCACCGACGTACGCTGACCGGTGACATTAAAGCCCACGCCGAAACCATCGAGCGGTGCGGGCATATCCTGGAATTTCTGGCGCACGGCTGCTTCGATGCCATACACCTTGCCGTCACCGCCGTTGGTCGGCTTGATGTACTGGATCGATCCCGCATCAACCGTTGCAGCGTTGACCGGATTGCTGCCGGCTTCGTAGATGTAGCTGGACAGCTTCTTGTAGAAACCCGCCAACATCGCGTGACCACC
This sequence comes from Dyella acidisoli, assembly GCF_030160295.1. Taxonomy (GTDB): domain Bacteria; phylum Pseudomonadota; class Gammaproteobacteria; order Xanthomonadales; family Rhodanobacteraceae; genus Dyella_B; species Dyella_B acidisoli. Next base: position 4,837 of record NZ_BSOB01000020.1, on the reverse strand, counting down.
GTGCGGGTTGCTCCACTCGCCGGAAAGATCGATGTTGAGCGACTCGATCGGCTTCAGATTCGGATTGCCTTCGGTAATAGTGGTCAAGCCATCCGCGGAAACACTGACCTGCGAGCCGCCGCCAAGCTGCACAAACGCCGGACGAGTGTAACTGGTCCAGATCGCGCCGCGATAAACCGCGTTCTCATTGGGACGATAGTTCACGAACACACTCGGCAGCGGCTCGTTGTAATGCGTATAGTTCTTGGCGAAATAACCGGGAATTTCATTACCCGACGCATCCTTCGGAATCACCCAGAACGTGTTGCGGATATCAGTGTGCTCAAAGCGCAGGCCCGGAATCACTTCCAAATCGCCCCACTTCAACGTGGCCATGGCATAGGCTGAAGCCACGGCTTCGTTCGCGCGCTGCGTGTTGCAGTTCCAATTGTTGATGTAGAGATTGCTGCAGGTATCCAGGTCCGCAGGCACCACATTTGCGGCGATCAAGCGCTTCAATGCCGCCTGATCGATGGTTGGCACGTCATAGCTGTACACGCCCGGAAAAACGGAAGCGTAATAGCCATCGATCAACCCCAGCGAACCGAAGCTGCGGCCATCGGTGAACTTGGACGTAGTCCAGTCACGATTGGTGAACTCGCGATGGCTGTCGACGTATTTCACGCCCATCTGTATGGACGTAAGCGCGCCATCGTTGAAATCGTAGCGGGCGTCGAACTTGGCGCCACCCTTCTCCTGGCCGCTGTACGATTCAGTCAATTCACCTGCACGGCGCGCATACAGGGTGGATACGCTGTTGAGCTGCGCCGTCATCGCCGGCGTCAGCATGGGATACGCAAAGTCATTCGCGCCGTAGCTCATCACCGTGCTGGCGCCATAGGGGAAATTCGCGGAGGAATATTCGTCGTTGCGGGCCGATATTTCCACGTGATCCGGGCGATCGTTGTGGCCCCAGCTGTAGAACAGATTCGGCGAGAAGGTCCAGCCACCCACACTCTTGTCCGCACCAAGCTGGAACGTGCCAAGATCTGCCTTCTCGGGATTCGTCTCGTACCAGAAACGCGTCGCAATGCGCCCAATCACTGGTTGATAGATGCCGGTGGTGCCGATCTGGCTGTAGCTTACGTTGGCTGGAATCAACTGCAGATAGGTGGTGTTCTGCGCTGTCTTGGCATACGCATACGTCATACGCGCATACGTGGTGAGCGTATCGTCCACCTTCCAATCGAACGACACGTTGCCACCATAGCGATGGGTATCACCCGAAGAGGTGCCCAAGTACATGCCCGTGCTTTCCAAATTCCGCTCCGGATCAAAGCCCGGTGCACTGGCACCCGTGGCCGTGGTGCGCGCAAATCGCCACGCACCGTCGCCCAACGCCGCCGTAGCGCCAGCAGCCTCGCTGTTTACGTAGTTGCGGCTGTCGTAATACGCGCTGGTGTAGATGCCGAACTGATGCGCCTCACCGAACTTGGTCTGGAACTCGCCGGCCAGTCCACCCCCCAGTCCGTTGTCGCCATAATCGCGCGCCCGACTCTCAACACGACCGCTGGCCGTGATGCTGCCGCTGGTCGGTGCGCTGAAATCAAACGCGGTCGGCGTGCGGAAGTCGATGGTGCCGCCAATCGCGTCGCCGTCCATATCCGCCGTGGAGGTCTTGTTGAGCACGATGGTCTGCAAGCCGGAAGGCGGCAGAAGGCTCAGCTGCACGCCGCGGCTATACGCCATGCCCTGAGCCACATTCACGCCATTGATCAGATTGACGTTGTATTCGGCATTCAGGCCGCGCACCGAGGTAAACATACCCTCGCCTCGCGAAGCGCCGTCGATGCCGCCGAAATAGGATTGTCCGGTGTTGAACACGTTCACGCCGGGCAATAGACCGAGCGCTTCAGCCACGTTGTGCACGGCGGTGTATTTCAAGTCGTCCGCAGACAGCACGTTGACCGTGTTGGTGGCATCCATCTGGATTTGGCTGGCGTCGTAGCGATTAGCCGCCACGGTGATTTTCGTCAACGAAGCGACACTGTTGAACTTCGCTTTCACCGTACCCTGCTCCGGTACGTCCACCGTGGCGGAAAACGTATGGGATGCAGCAGCCGTAAGCGTGTAATGGCCTGCCGTAAGGTTCGTCATTGCAAAATGACCGGAAGCATCCGTGGTCGCCGTCTGTCCGGTAGCCGCAATGGCAACCGTGACCCCGCTCATCGGCTTGCCTGATGACGGATCGACGAGTACACCGGTAACGTCACCAGCATGAACCGCTGGTGCAAGAACGAGACTGCTCATCGCAGCCAGAATCGAATAAGCCAACAAACGTTGCTTCGCCTTGTACATCTCAACACGCTCCAGTAGTGAACTCCGCCACTCATCACTCACAAGAGGACAAGCGAAAGTCGGCGAACCTAGAGCGCGCGCATGAAATTTCGATGGCAGTGATGTGAAGCATTGTGCATGAGAGGAACTTCGTCACTCATTTTCGTGCATTCATCACTATCATTTAGACGTCTAAATTATGATTGGTCCGTTTCATCGCTGTGTCATATCGCTGCAAGGGATATACACAGAAAATGCCCTATATAGATCGATTGAATTGAAAATTTCGCGAAGCACATGACCTCCTCACAACCGTCATTCCCGCGAAAGCGGGAATCCATCGTTGCCTTTTGCATGAGAGCAACATGGATTCCCGCTTTCGCGGGAATGACGGCCGTGAGGAAAGAATGAAGAACTTCATATAACCACCTTCCCTACTGAGCGTAGGGAAGAGAGCAAATCACGCGTGCTGAAGCTCAAAACCAACCAGGAAAAACAACGATGGACAAAAAGAAAAAGTTGCCCCTACGCCAACTTCCGCGCACGAAATGCGCGTCCATCAACACGCGCATTCTCAGCGCAGTGCTTGCTTTAGCATCCACGCACGCCGCCGCTCAATCAGACTCACTACGCCTAAACCAACTGCAATACATCGGCAGCCACAACAGCTACCACGCAGGACTCGCCCCTAGCGAAGCCACGCTGTGGAAACGCACTGATCCAGCCACCTTTGCCACGATCGACTACACCCACCCCGCACTAAGCCGCCAACTCGACGACGGCGTACGCCAGGTCGAACTGGACATCTTCAGCGATGCCAAAGGCGGCCTCTACGCTCATCCAGCCATCGTCGAGCAAGTGCGCAAGGCTGGATTACCGGCAGATCCACCCTTTGCTGATCCTGCGGTCATGCAGCGCCCTGGCTTCAAGGTCATGCACATCCAGGATCTGGACCAACGCAGCAATTGCCAGCCCTTTACCGCGTGCCTCGCCGAAATCCGCGCTTGGTCGAAAGCGCATCCCAAGCACCTGCCGCTATTCATCCTGGTTGAAACCAAGCGTTCCGACGTACAAGCGCCCTTCCCTACCGTGCACGCGGAACCGTTCGACGGCAAGACATTCGACGCGCTCGATGCGGAAATCCACTCCGTATTCGCACGCAACGAATACATCAGCCCAGACGATGTACGCGGCCGTTTTGCCACGCTCAACCAAGCCATTCGCAAACAAGGCTGGCCCACGCTGGAAAGCACGCGCGGCAAAGTGATCTTCCTGCTCGATCAACGCTGGGCGGGGCCGATCTATCTGCAGGGTCATCCGTCACTGCGCGGCCGCGTGCTATTCACCAATGCGGCGCCGAGCACTGATGATGCAGCGTTTACCGAACTCAACGATGGCGACGCTGCCAGCATCACCAAGCTGGTCAAGCAAGGTTATCTGGTGCGCACCCGCACCGATGCCGACCTCAAAGAGCCAGCTCATAACGACACCACACGCCGTGACGCCATGCTGGCCAGCGACGCGCAGATACTCAGCACCGACTATCCAGATGGCGAGCCCGCCGCTTCGGGCTATGTGGTGAGTTTCCCCGGCCATTTACGTGCGCGCTGCAATCCGCTGTTTGCGCGAACGCATTGCACCGATGCTGACCTTTCACCCTGAGCTTGCATGGTGATTCAATTCAAAACGTTTAGCCGGCTTCTGTTCGCAGCGCTTGCTGTATCCATTGCCGCAGCGGACGCTCACGCCGCGGACAGCTTGCAATTGGAGCGTGTCGTACTGCTCTACCGGCACGGCGTGCGCACACCTCTGCCCGGCGAAATCCAACTGAACGAAGTCGCCGGCAAGCCATGGCCGACATGGGCGCAACCGCCCAGCGAACTGACGCCACACGGTGCAGCCGGCGCCCGCCTGATGGGTCGCTACGACCGACAGCGCCTTGCAACAGCGGGCTTACTCTCCGCAAGCGGCTGTCCCGATCCCTCACAACTATGGTTCTGGGCCAATACCGATCAACGTACCATCGCCAGCGCCCAAGCCTTGGTCGAAGGATTTGCACCCGGTTGCCACATCGATATCGGGCACCTGCCGCAAGGCCGCAAAGACCCGCTCTTTCATCCTATCGAAGCCGGTGCGACCGCCTGGAATGCACAGGACTCGGTGGCCTCGATAGCCCGCGGCACTGGCGGTCCGGATGCACTGATCCGTCCACATACCGACGCCATCGCAACGTTTTCCAAAATCATGGGCTGCGGCTCGCATCAAGACCCTGATTGGTGTAACCCAACCCATTGGCACGGCAGCCTCACCGTCTCGCCCGATGCACAACACATGGTGCTGACCGGCCCCATCGCCACCACCTCCGGCACCGCCGAAGCCATCCTCATGGCTTACGCCGAAGGCCGCCCCATGCGCGACGTAATTACATGGACTCGCCCCCGCGCTAAATAAGGCCTCATGGGCCAGCGGTGGAGAGTAAAACTATCCACCGTTCTGTAACGAGCGAGGGCGAGTCCATGAA
>NZ_BSOB01000019.1 GCF_030160295.1 Dyella acidisoli | reverse complement strand
CTTCGAAATAGTTGGTCAGGTTCAAGCCATTTCTACCAACAACGCTATCGATATCCGTACCAATCCAGGCCCCGAGCGTGGTGACCGTACCCACCGCCATGTTTGCAGCCCCATGACCAATGCCGTATACGGAACCAAGAATACGTGCGGTCGTAAGCGTGCCGCTATCCAATCCCTCTCCCATGGCCTGAAGCTTGGCAGCATTTGCCGCAGCCACTGCTGCCCAATCTGGTTGCAGTTCGCCTAACGTGCCGTGGTAGCCAAAGGATTCCGTGCTATCGCTGTACAAATAGCCAGGTCTTCCATCGCTACTGGTAATGGGCATGCTGGTGATCGTGGCTGGATCGAACTGCAAGGTCTTGCCGTCTTCTGAGGTACCGATCAGCGAAAAAACACCGTTTTGCGTGGGATTAGCGCTGCTCGGCATATCTGCGTACTGCACCTGTCCAACATCCTGATCAGGAGTGGGCGGCACTATGACACCGTCTGGCAAAACAACCGTATCCGTAGTGACGGAGCTGGGGGCGAACACAGGAGCTGACGGTGGCGTCGAGGCAACGTTGCCAAGCGGTTGTCCGCTAGTCATGTAAGCGTTTGAATAGCCCCTAGATGTAATTACCTGGTTTCCTATAGCTATATCTGTGCTCGTCGTCTGAGCCGCAGATACATTCGGCGTACTGCTAGACGCACTTGCTGGCGAGGACACGGAACTTCCTGCTTGTGCCTTGGCATATGAAGCAATCGCCTGTTGAGGCGGTGTACTCGAAAAGCTGCTTCCAAGCGTGTCTCCAAGTGTATGGCCCACTACGCTTTCGCCGATGCTCGCCCAACTCGGCACATCCTTATCGCCGAGCGCGATACTCACTTCACGATCAACTGCATCCGACAACACGCCACCTGCCAAGTCAGCTGCGATGTTCCCCGTAGTAATCCCACGCGACATATCCGCATCACTGGGCAATCCAGTCTCTGCCGTAACCCCTTGCGCCAACGCAGAGGCGACAAGACCTTGCCAGCTGAACTGCACAGGCTCTTGCGTGATTTCATCACTCACGGCACCTGCCACGTAGGCTCCCGCACCCAAAGCATATTGGCCCAATGTACTGACCGCACGCCCTGTATTCGCCGCATCACCTGCAAAAGCGTTTGAGGTTTCGCCAAACGTATTTGTCTCGGAGAGACCGTAACCGACTCCGGCCGTAAGACCGGCCGTCAAGCCTGCTGTTAGCGCGCCTTCCCACGAAAAGCCTTGTTGCGTACCAAGTCCTTCGCCTGTCAATTGACCCAGCGAGCTACCCACAAAACCACCGATGGCTGCCGCAGCAACCCCTTCGAACCCCAAGCTACCTGACAAGGCCGCCAGACCAGCAGACCAAAGCGAGCCTGATGCTGCCCCAAATGCCACGGCCGCAGCACCCGCCGTGAACACCGTAGCGACCACCATCACGGCCAATACGATGATTTCAGCCATCGCATTACAACCACTGCTCGCCGGCGGAGGCGGCGGTGCAATCGTCGGCAGACTCGGCGTCGTACTCCCCACAATACTGCTCGGATCATACGGCTTGAACGTCGTCGCCGAGTTCGCATGCGTCGTCACCGCCGGAATCTGCAGCCTTTCTCCCAACACCAGATTCGTATCACTGGACAGATCATTCGCCTGCGCAATCACATACCAAAGATTGCTATTGCCGTACTCCGCCTGCGCAATGCTCTCCAACGTATCGCCCGACTGCACCACGTAGCTGTTGGGACTGTCGTTGTTACTGCTGAACGCCGTCACCTGGTCCAGCACGTTTAGATTGGAACCGTCGTTGTTGAAGCTCGCCAACTGCTGCCCATTGACGTAGGTGTAGTTGGCAATCTCCGCTTGCGGATTGCTGCCCAGATTGATGCTGGTACCGCTGCTGCCGGTACCGCTTTGGCTCTCGATGATTTCACCATCACCGTTGTACGCAAACACACGCACGGTATCGGCAATGTTGCCGTACGGATCTTCCGTGTGCTGTTCCAGCGCGATCTGATTGCCGCGGGTGTCGTACACGGATTGATCCGTCGCCGGCTGCACGTTGGTGACGTTGGAATCACCGGTGGTGTCGGCCTGCAGATAGGTGTCCTTCTTGAGGTAGTTCACCTGGTATTGGTCGACGCGTCCGGTACTGTCGCGATACTGATAGCCCACCACGTCGCCATCGGCATCGTAGCCGCTGGTACCGTCGGGGCCCTGGTACACCACTTCGCTTTGCAGGGTCAGGCTGCCATACGTGGTGGCATTCGGATCGAGCGTGCCCGTGGGAATCGGGCTGGCCGTGCCATCCCAACCGCTGGGCGTGTTGAAGGTCTGCGATTCGGCCAGGCGGCCCACGGTGTCGTAGAAGTTGACGGTGGCGCTTTCCAGATCGCCCCCCACATCTACCGTTGAGGTGTCCGGGCCGCCGTCATCGGGAGGGTTATCGGCACTGTTGTTCTGCACGGTGATGGTGGCACGCAGTTCGTAGTAATTCTGGGTCACCAGTGCATGCCCATCCGCGTCGTAGGTAACGGTTTGCTGCACACCTTCGTTGGTCGCGCCTTGCGTCACGTCCACCGCGTAGTCGGTTTCGATCTGTTCGTTCTGCGCGTTGTACACCTGGGTTTGCGACATCAGGTCGCCGTCACTGCTCTGGGTGAAGCGCTTGATCACGTTGCCGTCGGCGTCGTAGGCGTTCTCGTAGGAGCCCGTGCTGCTGGTGATGACGATCTGGCCATTCTGCAAGCTGCCATCGTCGATCACGACGCGGTTGTCGCCGTCGTAGGTGTACCAGGCATCCTGCGTGCTGCCGTTGCTGGTGGCCTTCACTTCGCGGCGGTTGCCTGCAGCGTCGTAGCTGAAGGTTTCCTGCAGCATCGTGGCACCCGTCACGGCGTTGGTTTCGGTGACGCTGCTGATGCGGTTGTGGCTGTCGTAGGTGGTTTGCGTGACGGTGTGGACGGTGTTGTCGTTGCCGTCGACGGTGGTGTCTTCCTCGCCGATCAGGTTGCCGTTGTTGTCGTATTGATAGCTGTAGCGGGAGCCGTCGGAGAAGGTTTCCGTGGCGATCTGGCCGTTGGCGTAGTAGGTGAGCGTTTCGCTGTGGGGTGTAGTGGTCGGCGCGGTGACGTAGGCCGGCGTCACCTGGCCTTGCGCGGTGGGTGACCAATTATCGCTTTCGCCGATTTGCGCACCGGTGTTGGCGTCGTACGTATAGCTGTACTTCGCACCGCTGAGGTCGGTGTGCTGGGTCACTTGGCCGTACGCGTTGTATTGCCAACTTTCCGTATCGCCGTCGGCGGTGGTTTTGCTGACCAGGTTGCCGTCCATGTCGTAGACGTACGTATCCTCGACCACACCGCGCGGTGCCTGTGGGATGTACTGGTAGTTCCAACGGGCCGCATCGATGCCCACGATGCCTACGCCATTGTTGTTGGCCAACACGGCAAATGCGGCATACGCCGCGCCCTTGGGCGCCGACGCGGTGACGGTGGAGGTTTCCCACGCCGCGCCCTTGTCCCAGTACACGGTGTTACCCGTGGTGGTGCTAATCAGATTGCCGCTGGCGTCGTACCAATTGATGGCGACGGTGCCCGAGGTATTGGATGCGCCGCTTGGGATGTACAGCGCAATCTGCACGGACGCGGTAATCGACTGCCCTTCCACAACCGGCACTTGATCGTTGTTCACCATCGAGGCCACACCACTGCCGGTGTAGCGCGCCTGCCAGTTGCCATTGGCGGCGCTGGTCGACTGATCGATGGAGAAGCCGCTGCCCAGCGTCCAGCCGACGTTGCCTTCTTCGAAGTCGCCGTTGGTGACCTGGTCGGTGAACTGGCCGGTGGGCAGGCTGACGACGGCACCGGTGTTGCCGGTGCCTAGCACGTTGAGGCTGGCCGGTGGCGTGTAGCTCCAGGTTACGCCGGAGCAGACCACGCCCGGAGAACCTTCGTTGTAGTTGGAGCAGCCGATGGCAATGGCTGCCCAGGCCGCGCCCGCCGGTGCAGTGGCCGTTACGGAGTTGACGCCAGGGCCATTGCCCGCGGTGATGCCCGGACCGTTGTCGGACTGTCCAATCATTTGCCCGTTGGCGCCGTACCAATTGATGAAGACCTCGCCGTTACCATGCTGGCTGAGCACGTCGAACGTCGCATTGGCGGTGATGCTCTGGCCTGGCACCACGGGTACGCGATCGTTGTTCACCGCGCCGCCGGAACCGCCGTTGGCGTTATCCGTGGCGGCAAACATCAGCGGCCAAACCTGACCTCCGTAGTTGTAGCTGCCGGTGGAGTAGCCCTGATCGAACGTCCAGCCCGTCATGCCTTGCGAGAAGTCGGCATTGGTTGGTGTTTGTGTCCAGTTGCCGGTGTAGTTCTGATGATCGGTTGCGGTGCTGGCCGCGTGCTGTGCGGCATCCTGGCTCCAGATCACCTTGCCTTGGCTGTTGTAGCCATCGTAGGTGGCATGCAGGGCAGCGTCGGTGGTGTCGCCGCTCTGTAGATAGGCGCTGCCGATACCGTCGTAGCTGACGATGCGGTCGCCGTTCTGATCCAGTACGTAGGCTTGTTGCCAGACGGCTTGGCGTGAGCTGCCACCTGCGGCAAGCTCGAACTCGCCAGATTGCACTGTACGGCCAAGTGCATCGATGTTGCTGAAGGTGATGTTGCCGTTGCCGTCTTGTTGCGCAACCTTGTTACCCAGTGCGTCGTACGCGGAATACAACTCAGCGCCGGCCCCGTCGACGCTTTCCGTCTTCTGACCGAGTGCGTTGTAGGTGTTCTTGATGACGTTGCCGTTTTCGTCGGCACTGGCGATCAAGTTGCCTTCGATGTCGTAGGACGAGATTTTGACGGGCATCGTCGTGGTGCTCGTGCCATCCGCGCCCACCACTGCTACCGACGCCTCGGTTTCAGTTACGACGTTGTTGCGTTCGTTGTACGTATAGGTGGTGAGATTGCCGTTGGCATCCGTGGAGCTGAGCACATTGCCCCACGCGTCATACGTGGCGTGCAGAACGCCAGTGTTCTCGCCGGCAGTAGCGTTGGTGCTCGGCGCCTGTTCGGCGGTGATGCGTCCATCCATATCCAGCGTGTACAGCGTTTGCGCAGTACCGCCGACGCTTGCAGCAAGCGGCACGGTATCGCTTACTAGCTGGCCGGCCAGGTTATAGCCGTAGGTATGTACTTCGCCCGTCTTGGGATCGGTGGAAGTGAGCTTGTTACCGGCGTTGTCATACGTAGTGACTACGTTGTTGGTGACACCGTCGCCGCTGGCGATCACTTCGCCGAATGCATCGTAACTAGTACTGCTGGCTTTATCTGGCGAAGGGATGCCTTCGCGGTAGGTGACGCTGGACGTCTGCTGATTATCCTTGTCGTACGCATAGAGGGTTGTAACGATGGTGGAACTATTGTCGTTACCGTCCAGGGTGTACCACTCCTGCACTACGTTGCCGTTGGCGTCGTATGCCATGAACTTGGCCTGGCTGGAGGTCCAGTTCGGAGCGCTGCCATCGAGTGGTGTGATCTGCGCAACTACGTGGCCGGCATTGTCGTATTGGTAATACGTGTTGACCGTTTGGCTGGAGCCGGTAGCGCTTTGGGTCTGCACCAACTTGTTGCCAAGGGCATCGTATGTGTAGCTCACCACCTGCGAGGCGAGCACATACAGCGACGGGCTGGCGAGTGTGAGCGACGGACTGGCTTCCAGCAGCGCCTGCCAGTTGCTGACCAACACCTCTACTTGCGGCCCGGTGACACTGATGACGCGGCCTAGCGCGTCGTACGCCGTGGTAATGGTGTTGCCGTTCTCGGTGACGGTGGTGAGGTGGTTGTCACCGTCATAGCCGTACGTGGTGGTATCCCAGCCCACCACAGACTGACCCTGCGCGTTGGTATAGGAGCGCTGTATCGACTGCCCGGTTTTGTTTCCGTCCCCGTCGTAGGTGTAGGTGGTGATGCGATCCAGGCCTGTTGTTGCATTGCCAGCAGGCGGATCAGTGGGCATGGCGCCGCCGGCCGCAAGACTGGAAGTGCTGATGGCCGTAGCCCATTGCGTGATGCTCAACACGTCGCCAAAAGCGTCGTACGTATTGGTGGTGACATAGCCCAGCGGGTCGACCGACATGAGCTTGTTGCCAAGCGTATCGTAGTAGTTGTAAGTGGTCGCCCATTCCGCGCTGGCCGTACCCGGCGTGCCCTGCACCAGCACGGATTGACTGGTGACGTTGCCGTAGGCGTCGTAAGTGTATTCGGTGACCGGCGATCCTTGTGTCGTGCTGCCATCACTGTTGGTGTAAGTAATAACGGGCTCGGTAACGCTCAGTTTGTTGCCTTGTGCGTCGTAGGTCGTCGTGATGGTGCGATCGGAAGAAGACGTGACAAGCACTGCCTGAACTTGCGCCAAGCTCGGCGCCTGATTGACGTTCCAACCCTGCCCCGCCGGATTGATGCTGGTTGCGTAGCGCGTGACGCTAGTCTGCTGGCCGTAAGCGTCGTAGGTGTAACCAGTGACATAGCCGTCGCCATCGATGGCGTAGAGCAAGTTGCCGTCGTGATCATAGACGTTGTAGGCGACGTTGCCATTGGCATCCTCGCTTGCTACCGCCTGGCCAAATGCGTTGTAGGTGACAGTGATGGTGGGATTGGAACCGGTAGCGACCAGCAAGCCCGTTTGGGGGTTGATCGCGCCGGGATCCGGCTGAATGGTCTGGATCAGGTTGCCGGTCGCGTCGTACTTGAATTGCGTCGTACGTGCCTGCGCTGTGTTGCTGGCGTCGACCTGGGTGATCAGGTTGCCAGCTTTGTCGTACATATAAGTGGTGACGACGGATTCGGTCGTCGTGCCTTGGTACGCGCCGCTGCTGCTGTAGCCAGCTACGACAGCAGGCGGGCTGGTTTTGCTGATCAGGTTGCCGAAGTTGTCATAGGCGTAAGACGTAGTATTGCCGTTGCCATCGGTCTCGGACAGCTTCAGCCCACGCTCGTCGTACGTGTAGAAGGTGGCATTGCCATTGGCATCAATGGTCTTGATGAGATTGCCAAAATCGTCGTAGACATTCTGCGTTTCGCGGGTCTGCGTGCTGCCGATATTTTCACGCATCACCGTCTTATCCACCCCTATAAACGTCCATGCCGGGGGTGTGCCTATGGGGATGGCGTACTTCATCGTTGCAGTAACGCGGCCATCATTGTCATACTCAGTCTCGATGACGTTGCCGGCCGCATCGATGCTGAACATAGCGCGCCCGGCAGAGTCATAGAACGTGCGGGTCACGTGCGTGTCGGAGAGACCGGCGAGATATGCCTCAACCGTAGTCGTGTCTGCGGTGCTGCTCACGACAGTAGCGGGGATCAGATCGCCGTACTGGATCTTGGTGACTACATTGCCGTACGCGTCATACTCCATTTGCACGGCCAGATAGCCGGACTGCCCGTCGAGCGAGGCGGAGCTCAAGGTGCAGCTGACGCGGCCATCTGCGTCGTAGTAGGTGTAGGTAATGCGCGGGTTGACACTATTGTTACCGGCCGCATTCAATGCCGACTGGATATCCACTTCCGCTGCAGCGGCGCCCGATTGCACATCGCTGATTTCGGCCGATGACAGTTGCACCGGGTTGGCATAGGCCAACGTTTCGATCACTTGTCCCTGGGCATTGAGAAGCGTACGGGTAACGTTGCCGTTGGGGTCGATACTGTATTCCAGTTGACCGGCGCTGTCGTAAACGTTGTAAATGGTGCGGTCGTCTGCACTGGGCTGGATCAGCGCAGTCAACGCCTGTGTGCCACCAGACAACTGCGACAGCTCACTGGATGGAATCTCCGTGGCGTACTGCGTGGTCGAAGTGACCTGTCCTTCGGCGTTGTAGGTCGTGGCGGTTACGGCGCCATTGGCCGCGACAGCATAGATCTGCTGGTTGTCGCCATCGTAGAAATAGCGAGTAACGTTGCCATCACCGTCGGTCTTGGCAATAACGTTGCCGTTTGCATCGTAGGCGTATACAACCTCGGCCTGATGGCCGGTGTCGGTGGCTTCGGCGACCATCCGGCCAAGCGTGTCGTAGCTGTAATAGCTGTTGGCGACCGCTGTCGTGCTGCCAATCGTTTGCGCGACGCTGCTCTGCACGAGCTGGCCAAGCACGTTGAAGATGTTGGTGGTGGTAATCGGTGCTGCCCCGGTAGCGTCCTGCACCATCTGCGATACATTGCCGTTAGCATCGTAGGTGTATTGAGTAACGATGCCGGTTGGATCAGTCTGAGAGATCAGCTGGCCGCGACCGTCGTACGCGTAGGCTGTCACCAGATTCAGGCGACCGGGGTCGACCGTCTTGCTTAGTACGCGCCCATCGAGATCGTAAGCGTAGGTCGTGATTTGGCCCTGGTCGGTGGCTGGCGGCAATACTGGCGTTACCGCACCGGCAACCAGGCTGCTGGTATCGATGGCCGTGATGTATTGCGTCGTACTGAGGACGTCGCCGAAGGTGTCGTAGGTGTTGGTGGTGAGATAGCCCATGGGATCGACTGACATGAGCTTGTTGCCGAGTGCGTCGTAATAGTTGTACGTAGTGGCCCACACGGTGCTTGAGCTATCTGCTGTACCCTGCATCAGCACGGATTGGCTGGTGATGTTGCCGTATGCGTCGTAGGTGTACTCGGTAACCGCAGCACCGCCTGCCGCCTGGTCATCGCTGTTTGCGTAGATGACGTCGGGTCCGATAACGCTGATCTTGTTGCCCTGGGCGTCGTAGATCGTGGTGGTGGTGCGATCGGCAGAAGAAGTGGCTAGTGCCGCATTCAATTGCACCAGCGTCGGCGACTGGCTAATGGACCAACCCTGCCCTGCCGCGTTGATGCCGATGGCGTAGTGCGTAACGCTGGTCTGCTGACCGTAGGCACTGTAGGTGTAGCCGGTGACGTAGCCGTCGCCATCGATGGCGTACGCCAGGTTGCCATCATTATCGTAGACGTTATAGGTGGCGTTCCCGTTCGCATCCTTGCTTGCTACGGCTTGGCCGAATGCATTGTAGGTAACGGTGGTGGTGGGTTGCGAACCGGTAGGTACCAGCTGGCCCGTCTGAAGATTGATCGCTCCAGGATCTGGCTGGATGGTCTCGGTCAGGTTACCCGCAGCATCGTAGTCATACTGCGTGGTGCGCGCCTGTGGGGTACCGAAGGCGTCGGTTTTGGCAATGAGGTTGCCGTTGTTGTCGTACTGGTAGTTGGTGACGATGGATTCGGTTGTCGTACCTTGATACGCGCCGCTACTGTTGTAGCTGGCCACGGTCACGGACGGGCTGGTCTGTTGGATCAGGTTACCGTATTGATCGTAGCTGTAGTACGTAGTGTTGCCATTGCCATCCCTAGAGGAAAGCTTGAGGCCGCGCTCGTCGTAGGTATAAGTAGTGATATCGCCGTTTGGATCATTTATGTAGATCAGATTGCCAACACCGTCGTACCGGTAATCCGTCCAACGGTCTTCATTGCCATCTCCATCAACCGCCTGTATAGCTGCCGCAACAGCTGCCTGCGTCCATGCGGCCGGTGTTGCGATGGCGTTGGCATACTGAATCTTTTCGAGAACACGGTCATCTTTGTCGTACTGGGTTTCGGTGACGTAACCGCTGGTGTCGATGCTGTAAACCTTGCGACCGGCAGCGTCATAGATGCTGCGCGCGACATGCATGTCGGCAAGACCCGCCAGATAGGCGCCAAGCGATGCGATGGTTGGTGCACCGGTCAGCTCCGAGCCTGGCACCAGGTCGCCATACTGGATTTGCGCGATGATGTTGCCGTTGGCGTCGTACGCGATCTGTTGCGCAAGATAGCCGGATTGTCCGTTGAGCGTGGCGGAGCTAAAGGTGCAGCTCACGCGACCCATTTCGTCGTAGAACGTATAGGTGATGCGCGCCGTATCGCTAGTATTGCCCGCAGTGGCGAGCGCGGCTTGTACATCCGACTCAGCCGACGCATTGCCTGCCTGCAAGTCGCCGATGGCACTACTAGCCCATTGCACAGGGTTGGCATACGCCAAGGTCTGCGCCACTTGGCCGAGGTTGTTGTAAACCGTTTGAGTAATGTTGCCGTTCGGATCGATAGTATATTCGAGCTGGCCGGCGCTGTTATAGACGTTGTAGGTGGTTCGGTCGGCCGTACTAGGTGTTATCAGATAAGGAACGATGTAACCACCATCGTTAGCCACCTGCCATAACTGGTTCGAAGACAGTTCCGTCGCATACTGCGTGGTGGAGGTAATCTGTCCGTCCGCGTTGTAGGTGTTGTAGGTCACCGCGCCATTGGGCGCTACCGTATAAGTGAGTTGATCAGCTTCGTTGTAGAAATAGTAGGTGACATTGCCGTTACCATCCGTATTGGATGTAACGTTGCCGTCTCCATCGTAGGTGTAGCTGGTCTGGCTGGCATGCCCGGTACCTGTCGTTTCGGAGGTCATTCTTCCGAGCACGTCGTAACTGTAGACGTTGCTTGCGCTCTTCCAGCTTCCATTGATTTGTTCCGAAACAGAGCTACCCGTCACCTCGTTGAGATAGTTGTAGTTGTAATCCGTGGTGACGGCGAGGCCTTTGGCATCCTGCACTATTTCCGAAACATTGCCATTGCCGTCGTAGGTGTAGGTCGTAACGATACCAGCTGGGTCGGTTTCGGAGATCTTCAAGCCGCGGCCATCGTAGGTATACGTGGTAACTAGTTTCAGACCATTCGGATCTACCGTCTTGGTAAGCAAGTTGCCGGCGGCATCATAGGTATATGTCGTGACATTGCCGTCCGCATCCGTCGTCTCAACGAGATTGCCAGCAGCGTCGTACTGATTCGTGATGGTGCTGCCATCGGGATTGGTCGTTTGAATCAGGTTACCGTCAGCATCGTACTGATAGCCGGTCAGATTGCCCTGCCCGTCAGTCACCGAAATCGTTTGGCCGTCTACGTTGTAAACGGTCGCAGTGGTGATCCCGCCAGGTTGGGTCGTGGTAACGCTAATGGTCGCGTCATCGTTATAAACGTAGCTGGTGACCAAGCCTTCCGCATCCGTGCTGCTGGTCAGGCGGCCATAAGCGTCATAGGCATTCGTGGCTTGCTGCAATTGGCCGGATACGTAGCGGCTCGTGGAGATTTGCTGATTCAAACCATCGTAGGTGTAGTTGATGGTATTGACGTCCCCATCCGTGTAGGACGACACGTTGCCAAATGCGTCGTAGGTCCACTCCTGGGTACGAATAGGCGTCCATCCACCGCCAACACTTCCTGACGGCACGATAGTCATTGCGCTGAATTCACCCGATGAACTTGATTCACCGGAGCTGCTGTATTCCTCGTCGACTTGGCTGGTCATGTGACCCATCGAGTCGTAGGTGTACACGGTCATCAAACCGCTTATACCATCGATGTTCCTTGAGATGAGCTGGCCGAAACCGTCGTAGGTGTAGCTGGTGTCGTTATCATTGGCGTCAACCTTGTCGACGACACGCCCTTCGAGATCGTAGGTGTAACGGACAATGTCGTCGCTGCTGGGTCCTAGGTTGGCGATCGCACCGGTTACCCCAGCCATGCTTGCAACGCTCGGCGCGAAGTTCGCCCCAATCGTCATGGGGTCCGAATACTTATCCGTGGCAATGACGTCGCCAAAAGCGTTATAGCTGGTCGAGCTGACCTCGCCGAGAGCATTCGTTGCGCCTGAAGCGTTCGTTATGCCGACAATCGTGTAGACCAACCGGTTGGCCTGGTCATAGACATACCAGGTGGTATTGCCGAGGGCATCGGTCTGCGACGTACGATTGCCATTGAGGTCGTAGGTGTACGTGGTGACATGGCCCAGGCCATCGGTGGTGCTGACCCGTTCGCCGAAGGCATCATAAGCATTGGATGTTGTGCGCGTATCTCCCGCACTGTCTACAGTTGCCTGGGTCTGAGTCAGATTGCCAGCATCGTCGTATGTGTTTCGGGTGGCGAACCCGTGCTCATCGAACGCAGTAGTAACGTCGCCATAGGCGTCGTAAAACTTGCTGGTGTACAGGAAGAGTCCATTCTGAGCGATCGCTTGGAGCATGGTGGAGCTGAAATAAGTACCGTCGGAGCCGTAGCGGAAAGCTGACTGGAATTTGATACCCAGTGCGTCCGCATAGCGCGCCACTCCGGTCTGCCTACCGTCCGCATCGTAGCTGTAGGCGGTGTAATACCCTTTGGCGTCGAGAATGCCTGCCAGGTTACCTAACGCGTCGTAGTAGTAGCTGGTGGTTTCATCCTGTGGCGAGTTTGCCGGCATCAGTTCGTCCAGGGTGCCAGTCTGATCCAACCACGACGGTGTCGGCGTGGCATAGACCGTGGTCTGCAGCAAGCGGCCGTTCGCGTCGTAGTAGCTCAGGCTCAAAACACCGTCGGCGTTCAACGTTGCGACAGAATTATCCTGCGTACCATAGAAGTACCGGGTGGTGCGCGTGCGCGAATTGCCGGTCAGATCCGCATCCTGGGTTTCGATGACCCGCGAATCGTTGTCGTAAGTGTAGGTAACGATGTCGCCGCCGAACGGCGTATACACATCGACGTACTGCCAACTGCCGTTGCTGTAGACCCAATTGCCGTTATCTTGCATCTGCGAATACGTCGTGACAGTGGCCACCCTTCCGACCGCATCGTAGGTGGTCAATATCCCGCGATCCTGCATCGGATTGGATACAGGAAGTGCCTGATTCAGCGTGACCGTTACTTGGCCGTTCTGCAGCCAGCCTGCCGTATTGGCCAAGGTCGCGTAGGATGTTTGCTGAATGACCCGCCCGAGGTCATCGCGCGTGTACTGCACCACTGCGCCAGTAGTGCTGACGGTCGCTGCTACGCGCCCGCCCGCGTCGTAGAAGGTATAGCTGATGTTTCCACTGGGGTCGATTTCGGCGACCTGCCGGCCAGCGTTGTCGTAGATGTATTGCGTAACCCGCGTGGTGCCGGGGGTGTTGGATTGAGCCAGCGCCTGGGCAATGGATGCAGTAGTGGCATCGCTCCCCACGTCCGAGAACGGAAGCGCGACCCCGTATTGGATATCAGCACTGACGCGACCCGCGGCATCGTATTCGATCTGGCTGACGATCGCCGAAAGTACGCCGTCCACTTGGTTAAGCATGACGCGATAGGTCACGCGGCCATCGGCGTCGTAATAGGCATAAGCAACCCGCGCTGTAGCATCGCTATTGCCGGCCGCCGCAAGCGCGGCCTGAATGTCGCTAACGGTTGCAGTACCCGCCTGCAGGGCCTGAGCCAAACCGGGGGCGATGCTGGGATCGAGATTGATGGCTGACGCATAGGTGAGCGTTTCGGCGGCTTGACCGAGCGTGTTGTAACGCGTCTCTATAACGACCCCGTTGGGGTCAATCTGGTAAATCGATTGACCGTCGGCGTTGTAGACGTTAAAGCTGACGGCGTAATCCGATAGCGGCGCAGCCGATATCGACGCGATGATGTTGGCGATCGTTTGCGTCACACCACTATCGATGTTGGCGATGACCAAGGGCGTCGGACCACCTGAAGCCGAAACAAAATAGCGATAACGGGCGGTCGACGTAAGGCGACCATCCATGTCATAGGTGTATCCGGTGACGGTGTAGCTTCCTCTGTTCGATCCATCGGCTGTGGCGATGGTGTAAATCGCCTCATTGGCCTCGTCATAGACGGTATAGGTAATGTTGCCGTAGGGATCGGTTACTGCAGTGAGATTGTTGTTCGCGTCATACTGATAGGTTGTGGTCAGCGCCAACCCGTTCGGATCAATGATCTTCGCTGTCTCGCGTCCCAGTGCGTCGTAGACATATTGGGTAGTGGTAGCGACGTTACTGCCCGCCCCCTGCGTAACGGTGAGTGTGTTTCCGGCGCCGTCATACGTGTAGGTAGTGGTGGATAGATTGAGACCGTTGGTACCCGGGTCCACGACCACACTCAGCATGTTGCCATCGGCATCATAGGTGTAGGCTGTAACGGCGCCGGTCGGCTCGTAGGTGGTGATCTTGCGTCCCTCGCCGTCGTAGACGTATTCCGTTTCGAGATGAAGCCCATTCGGATCGACGGTCTTGCTCAGCACTCGGCCACTGGCGTCGTAGGCATAGGTAACAACGTGGCCTGTCGCATCCGTTGTCTGGATCAGGTCGCCGTTACCATCGTATTGATTGGTGCTGGTGTTGCCTAAAGCATCAGTCGTGCTGAGCAAATGGCCTTCTGCGTCATAGGTGTAGGTTGTGGTATTACCTGCACCGTCGACTACGCTTACGATGTCGCCGTAGGCATCCTTCACCGTGGTCATGGTGACGCCGTCCGGCGTGGTTACCACGATGGTGTGCGTGGAAAGGTTGTAGCGGTAAGTGGTGGTGTTGCCGAGTGCATCCGTCGTGCTCAGCACACGGCCGAAAGCGTCGTAGCTGGTTGTGGTTGTGCGCGTCTGCCCCTGTACGGTTTGACTGGTACCGATCCGCTGACCCTGAGCGTCGTACTGATAAGTAATAGTGTTGCCCACGCCGTCGACGGTGCTGAGCACATCACCAAGTCCATCGTAAGAAGCACTGGTGGTTCGCTGAACAGCTGTCCCTGCGGCATCGGTTTCACTAATCCGTTCACCGTTGGCATCGTAGGTATAGACAGTGGTCGTGCTGTTGGCAGTGTTAAATGATTGTCCATTCTGATTCAGCTGCTGCTGAGTCTCGATACGATCCCTGAAAGCATCATAGCTATAGTTGGTTTGATAGCCATTACCGTCATTGACGCCGGCGACCTGTCCATTATTGGTGTACGTGTAGTCAATAACGTCATCAACATCCGACGCTGATGCAGGCACTCCATTTATGGCTGATGCAATGTCGTCCGCGGTAGATTCGTTCGGATTGATCAGTCCACCACTACTGGGATTGGCCACATCCAACTGGAGTTGTTCGGCATAGGCCGTGGTTTCGGTGACATCGCCGAATGCATCATAAGTGTAGGCCGTGACATTGCCGAGCATATTGGCGCTGCCGCTTTCCGGCTGCCCATGCACTGTGTAAAGCAACCGCCCAGCGGGATCGTAGTAGTACCAAGTGCTGTTACCGTCGTCATCGGTGGATTCGATGCGCTGGTTGTCCTGGTTGTAGACGTAAGTGGTGGTATGGCCATCGGCATCGATGAAGCGAGTGATGTTGCCATTGGAGTCGTAAAAAGTGCCGGTGGTGCGCACTCCCCCCTGCCCGCTGACAGGCGTACTGACGGTGCCGGTCAGACGACCGTCCGTATCGTATTGATAGACGGTAACGGTACCATCGGCTGCCGTGCTGCCGATGACTTGGCCTTCGGCGTTATACGTTTCGCTGGTTTGCTCGTTGGCTGCGTTGCTGCCAAGCATACCGACGAGCTGAGAAGCGCTTTCCGTGCCTGTCAAAGAACTGAGCTGAACGGCGGTAAGCGCAGTGGCGTAACGGGTGCTCACCTTGGTATCGGTAGTCGTGTCGTAACCGTAGATGGTGAGATAGCCATCGGCATCGATTTGCGCCGCCAGACGGCCCGTCCCGTCGTAATAGCTGCGCGTGGTGGCGTAAGCACCCGCACTGATTACTCTGCTCTGCAGAACGATATTGCCGTCCGCATCGTAGCTGGTTTGCGTGACGTAACCTGCGGCGTCGACCGACTCAATTTCACGCCCGTCCTGGTCGTACTGCGCGGTAGCGGTACGATCGCTGGCATTGGTCGTGATCAGCGCCTGCAGAGCTGCCAGTGTCGGAGATGCTCCCAGCGATTGCACCTGAGCGGACGTCAGCGGTGTAGCGTACTGGGTAGTAGATACCGCATCGCCGAAAGCATCGTAGGTGGTGATGGTGACGTCACCCGACGGATCGATGCTTGCAATGGCTTTGCCTTCGCTGTCATAGATGCGTGTGGTGACACGGTCGGCGCTGCTTGAAGCCGGCAGCACCAGGCTTGCCGGATAGATGCTGGAAAGTGTGTCGTTCGCATTCAGCCAGCCGGTCGTACTGATAGGCGTGGCGTACTGCGTAGTCTGTGTGAGATTGCCAGCTGCGTCATAGGCATAACTGGTAACGTCGCCATCTGCATCGACGGTTGCCGCCAGTTGCCCTGTCGAGTCATAGAAGCTGTAGCTGGCGTTGCCTTCTGGATCGAGCGTGGCGACCTTTTCTCCGGCCGCGTTGTAAATCATGCGAGTGGTAGGCGCCAGCAACTCGTTCAACGCAGCCATGGTGGGCGCATTGCCCAGGCTATACATCTGCGCGGCAGTCAGCGGCGTCGCATAAACTGTGGTGGTTATCGCCTCGCCAGCGGCGTTGTAGGTGATCACCGTAACCTGACCAGTTGCACTGATCTCAGCCACCGGCTGTTCGTTGGTGTTGTAGATCGTGCGCGTGGTGAGATCGGCATTGCTTTTCGTTAGCGCTGCCATCAATTGTGTATAGGTGGTGACCTGGCCATTGGCCGGATTCAGCGCAGTGGCGTATTGCGTGGTCGCGGTGATCCTGCCGGCAGCATCGTAGGTGGTAGTAGTCACGATACCGTTCGATGCAATGATCGCAATCGGCTGGCCTGCCGCATTGTAGAAAGTCTGGTTGATACTGTCGCCCTGGGCGGCATATAAATCGAGTTGCAACGTCGTGATAGATGGCGCGTCGATCAAGGCCTGGATCTGGGACAACGACAGCGTGGCGCCGTAGTGCTGCGTGGCCAACAGGTTTCCGTTAGAGTCATAGGTCATCAAGTTGACGCCGTTTACCCCCGTGGTCGTGCTGCCTGCTGTGGCTTGCCCCAACACCTGTCCGCTGGCGTCGTAGATCGTTACGCTCAACGTATCGCTATTGCTGGATACCAACATGGATTGCAGATTGGCCAGCGTAGGATTTTGTACGAGTTGATCGAGCTGCAAGCCGGTCAGGTGGTTCGCATAAGACCGACTGGATGTCTCGTTGCCGTTCGCATCGTAGGCATTGATGGTGACGTTGCCCTGATTGTTGACGGAGCCCACGACTAGACCTTCCGCGTTACGGATAGTCAGCGTGGTCGTATCGCTTGAGGATGGTGTGAAGAGCGCCTGCAACTCCGCCAAGGTCGGAGTGCTTCCCAGTGATATCAACTGACTCAAGGTCGGCGCGTTGTTATAAATTGTCGTCGAGACGATATTGCCGCTCGAATCGTAAGTCGTAAGGGTGGCTGTATCCGAGCCATTGACATACGACCCACCCCAGTAGTAGACCACGTCCTGATTCAGCGTCAGCTTGGCGGCAATGGTTCCGCTGGCCGAATAGATAGTCAGAGAACCGGCGTCAAACGAACTCGGACTCACCACAGATATCAGATTGGCCATGGTGGGAGCATTGATGAGCTCCACCTCCTGAGCCGTACCGATGTTGTAGTAAAAGGTTCCCGTGCTGACGACTCGGCCATCCGTATCGTAAATGGTCGCATGGACCTGACCATTGTTGACGGTAGCCGCCACGTTTCCGTTGGCGTCCAGAATCGTGACGCTAAACGAATTGTTGTAGTTGTAGGGGGAGCCAGCGATGTTCTCGACTGCGGCGAGGGAAGGATTAGCGCCAAGGCTCTCGACCTCGCTAGCACTTAGCAGCGGATAAGTAATCGATCCGCCTGGGCCATAGGTTGCCAGGGAGTACCAAACATCCCACGTGCCAGTCGTGGAGTTATAGCTCCAACCGTTCGAAAGCAACGTAGCGAGCAGATTGTTGTTTATGTCGTAATAATAGAGCGACGTCTGATCGGTGCTGCTCGGTACGATCAACGCCTGTAGCGCTGAAAGCGTCGGGCTGGTCCCGAGCGAATCGACTTGCGCCGTGGTCAGGGTGTTGCTGTATTGCGTGATGGACGCCAGATTGCCGGCAGTGTTGTACGTCCACTCGGTGACTAGATCGCTCCCGGTGTCATACGGTTTCACCGCTGCGACAATCTGATTGTTCGCGTTGTAGATGTTAAGCGTAGTCGCGTCGTTCGCGCTCGGTGTTACAATCGATTGCAACGCTGACAGCGTGGGTGTGTTACCAAGCGTCGCCATCTGGGATGCCGTCAATGCATTGGCATAAACCACTTTTTCGGTCACTTCACCAGCTGCGTTATACGAAGTGATGGTGACGCTTCCACCAAAGCCATTCACACCGGTGGCAGGGTCATTGGTGTATGCAGGCAAAATCGACGCAACCTGCTGACCATTGCTGTTGTAAAGGGTTAGCGTCGTCTGATCATTGGAACTTGGCGCAAGGTCCTCCTCAACTTGATCCAGTGTGGGGGCATTACCCAGTTGCGCAAGTTGCGCAGCGGTCAGCGTTGAACCATGCAGTGTCGTTGCAACGACTTCGCCGGAGGCATTGTAGGTGGTCGTAGTTACTTGTCCGATAAAGTCATAGCTGCCAGTCGATGAATCATAGACAGCATCCATCAAATGGATCACTGCGACGGCGCGTCCACTACCATCCCAAACAGTAAGGCTGGTTTGGTCAAGTGCCGAAGTAACAATCATCGACTGCAGCTGCTGCATATTTGGTGTCAAACCCAGACTTGCCACCAATGACGCGTCAAGCAGCGTCGCGTACGTCGTCGTCGCCGCTACATTGCCGGCCGCATCGTAAGCCATGGTAACGACTCGTCCGTCGTACTGCGGACCAGAAGACCCCTCAACTTCAACCGGCGAAACGGTCGCAATTACTCGCTCATTGGCATCACGGATGTTGAGCGTGATTTGATCCTGATAGCTGGACGTCACCAGCGATTGCAGCGTAGCCAGAGTCGGCGTAGCCGCCAGCAGCTCTGCTTGCTGGCTAGTGATCGTATTTCCGTAAACAGTCGCCGCTATGACATTTCCACTGGCATCGTAGGTTGTCGTAGTAATCAGGTTGGCGGTGTGGTTGCCATTGGCGGGAGTGAGCGTCGCCGATACATGATGGTTCACATCATAGATGGTGACGTTGACGGTATCGTTGGAAGCTGGCACCAGCATCGACTGCAGAGTCGCCAGCGATGGATGGGTGCCAAGCGAATCCACCTGCTGCGCTGTCAGCGGATTGGCATACTGCACGGTGGCCGCGATATTGCCATACGTGTCGTAGGTGATAACGGTAACGACGCCACTGCTAGAAACCGTGGCGACTGGCTGGTTGACCGCGTTGTAGATCGTGAGGGACGCGGTTACGTTGCTGTTGATGGCAAGATCCACCTGAAGCGCTGCCAAGCTCGGCGATGACACCAGAGTTGCCAGCTGCGCAGCAGTCAGCGGCACAGCGACGCCTGCGCTACTAATGAGGTTGCCGGAGTTGTCATAACTATCGAGCGTGACGTTCCCGCCACCACCGACCGTAGCAATCTTTTGTTGATTCGCGTTGTAGAAGGCCAAACTAGTCTGGTCGTTCGTACTGCTGACCACTTCCCCCTCCAACGTGGTCAGCGTCGGATTGCTGGCAAGGCTCGCCAACTGCTGGGCCGTCAACGCGGTAGCGTATTGGGTGGTGATCACCACGTCTTCGGCAGTGCTGTAGGTTGTGACGATAACCATGCCCGCGGGGCTCACGGTCGCCACCTGGCGCTCGCTGCTGTCGTATAACGTGTAGCTGGTCTGGTCATTAGCACTGGGTGCGACCAACGATTGCAGTGCCGCCTGCGTCGGTGCAGCACCGAGACTGGCAATTTGCGCCGCGGTCAGCGTATTGGCGTAGACCGTCGTGGAAGTGACGTTGCCGCCAGCATCATAGGTGTACTCCGTCACCTGGCCCTGCGCATTGACCTTGGCTACCGCTTGGTTGCTGCTGCTGTAAACAGCGAGTGTGGTGACATCGCCTGTACTCGGGACGACGACAGCCAGGACCTGGGCAAGCGTCGCGCCCAGACCCAGGGCCAAAATCTGCGTCTGGGTCAGCGGTGTCGCATACGTTTTAACCGTGGTAGCGTTGCCCGACGCATCGTAACTAGTGATAGTCACGACACCCGACGCACTAATCGTCGCCACCGGTTTATTGGAAGCGTTGTAGAGGGTTTGAGTAGTAGGGTTCATCAGCAGCTGCAGCGTGGACATGCTCTGCGAACTGCTCAAAACCTTCATTTGCGCCGCTGTCAGCGGCGTCGGGTAGGTGATGCTGCCGGTAAGATCGCCAGCTGGGTCATAACTCATGACCTTGACGTTGCCATCCGGATCGATCGCGGCGATGGCCTGTTCGTCCGCATCGTAGACCGTCAGCGTGGTGCGATCGCTGGCACTAGTAGTGACAGCGGCCATTAGTGCGGCAAGACTTGGTGTGCTTCCCAAAGCTGTCAGCTGACTGGCGGTCAGCGGCGCGGCGTATTCCGTGGTAGCGACAACATTTCCGTCGCCGTTGTAGGTGGTCGTGGTGACGTGACCCGCAGAATCGAAGGTAGCCACGACATTACCGGCACCATCAAGGATGCGAGTAGTGACAACGTCAGAACTGCTGAGAACCGGAATGGGGAGGTCGGTCGGATAGCTGCTGGTGAGTGCACCACTGCTGATCCAACTGGCGGTGTTCACGGGCGTGGCGTACTGCGTAGTCTGGATCACCTGGCCGTCGGCGTCGACGGTGGTCGCGGTGACGTTGCCGTCGCCATCCACCGTGCCGGTTACACGACCATCGGCATCGTAGAACGTGTAGGTGACGTTGCCGGCCGGGTCGATCACGGCAATCGCTTGCCCATCGGCGTTATACAGATAGCTCGTGATGCGGCTGGTTTGGCCGCTGGCCGATTGCGTGCGGTTGAGCAATTGGCCCGCACTGGTGCGTACCTGCGTCGTCGTCAGGCCATTGGCTTGCGTGATGGCGAGCGTGTTGGCACTGTCGGTGTAGACGTAGCTGGTGACGTTACTGAGCGGATCGGTGGTGCTGAGCAGCCGTCCCAAGCCGTCACAGGCATAGGTGGTGGTCTGCAAGGTAGCGCGGTTGGCACCGGTCTCGGTGCTGGTTTGCAGGAGACGACCCTGCACGTCGTAGGTCGTGGTGGTGATGACGGTGCCGTTCGTCAGCACACCATTGCCGTTGC
>NZ_BSOB01000018.1:445-250317 GCF_030160295.1 Dyella acidisoli | reverse complement strand
CCGCAAAGAAAAGTGACTCGGGCCCTTTAGGGTCCGAAAGCTCCGAAAGCTCCGAAAGCGCCGCAGGCAATCCCCCAACACCACGACATACCCAGCTGAGGCGAGACACTAATCAGGTCGAAGGGAGAGGGGCTCACCCAGTGAGTTTTCGAGTCGCCGCACATCAAGAAGTGTCAACTAGCCCAATGGGCAGCTGTGCTTCCGCTGATCGCAGAAATTTTTTCCGGACAGCTAATGGGCCTTCGCCGGAATGACGGTAAGGAGTGATTGGAACGTCTCGAAAAGTTCGCAAAAGTATGGGCAAAAGTATCCGAGTGCTCGGCAAGAGCCCCAGACCAAAGCGCGACTAACCGCCCACCATCCGCATTGATGCTGCACCGCAGTTCGATAAATACTCGGCCATCACTGCTGCCAGGTATCGCAATGGTCGAGTTACTTTCCCCTGACGCACTCGCCTCGCAGCAGCTGGATCATGCGCTAACCCTGCCGGCCCGTTTCTACACCGACGCGCGCATGCCGGCGTTGGATGCATCGGCGATCTTCGCGCGCAGTTGGCAACTGGTATGCCATCAATCGCAACTGTCAGGTGTGGGCGATCATGTGGTTACACAGATTGCAGGACTACCGTTGCTGATCGTGCGCAGCGACACATCGAGCATTCGCGCTTTCCACAACGTATGCCGGCATCGCGCAGGGCCGATCGCCAGTTGCAACGGGCGCGGTGCGCAAAACCTGCGTTGCCGTTACCACGGCTGGACTTATGGCTTGGATGGCGTATTGCGCGGCGCGCCTGAAATGGGGCGCACGCCGGACTTCAATCCTGCGGACATCCGTCTTCCCGAAGTCCGCGTGCATGTGTGGCAAGGTCTGGTGTTCGTCGCTATAGGCGAAGCGGCGCCGTTCGACGCATTCGTCGACGGTATCGATGCGCGCCTGGGTCCGCATCGCGCGTTGGATGGTTACGAATTTCATCATCGCGTCAGCTACGACGTGGCCTGCAACTGGAAGGTTTACGTCGACAACTACCTCGAAGGCTACCACGTGCCGTGCATCCACCCCGGCTTGAACAGCTTGCTCGATTACCGCAGCTACATCACCGAGACGGCCGAATGGTATTCCTTCCAGTTCAGTCCGCTTGAAAGCGGCGATGATCTCTACGGCAGCGGGGAAGCGCTGTATTACTTCCTGTATCCGAACGCCATGCTCAATATCCTGCCTGGCCGCCTGCAGACCAATCGGGTGTTGCCGATAGGCGTGGATCGCTGCCGGGTGGAGTTCGATTTTTATTACGCGCCGGATAGTAGCGCAGAAGCACAAACGCGGCGTGCCAAAGACATCGACTTCAGTGACGAAGTGCAGGATGAAGACGTCACCATTTGCGAAGAGGTCCAACGCGGACTGGCTTCCGGTTCCTATGAAGCCGGCCGATTGAATCCGCTGCGTGAAAACGCCGTGCATCATTTTCACGAAATGGTGCGTCGCGCCTATCGCGATACGCTTGCTCACGCATGAGTACCCACCGGCGGTCGCTCGGACTATGGATGCTTATCGCGCTGGTCATCGGCAACATCATCGGGTCAGGCGTATTCGTTTTGCCGGCAGCGTTGGCGCCTTATGGTGCTGCAAGCTTGCTTGGATGGGGCATCAGCCTCGGCGGTGCGTTGATGCTGGCACTGGTGTACGCATGGCTGGCGCAGATCGTCCCTAACTATGGCGGTGCCTACGCCTATGCGCGTCGCGCGTTTGGGGATGGCGTGGGCTTTGTTGCAGCCTGGAGCTATTGGGTTTGCGTGTGGTGCGCGAACGCGGCGATTGCCGTGGCGTTTGCCGGCAGTCTCGGTTCCGTGTGGCCGGCAGCCACCGCGACACCGTTGCGCAGCGCGTTGTGCTCATTAGCTGCGTTATGGGTCTGCACCTTCATCAGTTTGTCCGGCGTGCGCGAAGTCGGTTATACGGCCATCGTCACTACCTTGCTCAAGCTGGTGCCGCTCATCGTGTTCGGATTGCTTGGATTGGGCTGGGTGCATGCGAGCGCCTTTCATCCCTTCAATGCCAGCGGCCTGCCCTTGGTGCACGTGACATCGTCGGTGGCTGCGCTGACGCTGTGGGCGTTCCTCGGCATGGAAACGGCAACGGTACCAACGGGCGTTGTGCGTGATCCGCAGCGCACCGTGCCGCGTGCGACGGTGATCGGCATGACTATCGCAGGGGTTGCCACCATGCTGGCGTGCACCGTGGTGGTCGGCATGCTTCCGGCGGACGTGCTGCACGCATCGGCAGCACCGATGGCTGAAGCAGCAAGACGTGTGTGGGGCGATTGGGCCGGCATAGCAATAGGTGTCGTCGCCACCATTTCCTGCTTCGGTGCGCTCAACGGCTGGGTACTGTTGCAAGCGCAGACGACGCTTGCTCCCGCACTGGATGGCTTGTTCCCCAAACCGTTCGCTCGCCTGGACAAGCGTGGTACGCCGTGGTTCGGTTTGTTGCTCAGCAGTGTGCTGGCGAGCACGCTGATTGTTTCCAACTACAGTCGCACGCTGGTGGCGCTGTTTACGTTCACCATTTTGCTTTCCATTGCCGCGACGCTATTGCCCTATCTGATAACCGTGCTGGCGTGGTGGCGAATCGATCATGCCAGCAGCCGATGGCGGAAAGGCGTGGCACTTGGCGCGCTCGCTTTCAGCGTATGGGCGCTGATTGGTACTGGCGCGGAGACGTTGATGTGGGGTGCAGTGTTGGTGCTCGCCGGGTTGCCGATTTACATGTGGCAGCGCCGAACGATCAAGCAGCCTGGCTAGAACGCAAACCCGGGCAGGAATGACTGCTGCCCGGGTTGCGCATGACTTCACTTAGATACCGCTTACTTCGATGTGACCAGGGCCAGCTTGCGCCTGGACCACGGCGCGAACTTGGCTGGCCTTGTACGGATGTACCAAGTACGGCGAGCCCTTAAACGCCTGCAATACGGTTACGTCCTGATCAAAACCGCTGACATTGGACGTGCCCACGATGAGGTTGGTGCCGCAATTGCGCTTCAGTGCTTGCAGGCACGGTATCTGCGCCCAATGCGGTCCGCTGATGAGTCCAAAAACGCTTCCCACTTGTTCCGGATCGGAATTTTTGAGAATCGGCATGGGAACTTGGTCGTAGAAATTGGCTTCAACGAGCACATCGATACCGTTGTAGGCATTCAAGCCATGCCCGTACACGGACCCGTCCTGGAAATAATTGTTCACGATCTGAAAGACACCGTGCCCGGTGGAACCGTTCGCCGTGATGATCGGCGCACGGCCGGCAAAGTGGTGAACCCAATTGTTCACGATCGTGACGCTTTGATCGCTGCTCTCAAACAGCATGTTCCAATAGTGATCCCCGTCACCGTAAGCGGCGTAAGGGGTGCTGCCGTCGAAGTCATTCCATGAAACCGTCACGTGCGTCACTGGGCCGAAGCCTGCGGCGATCATTTGACGGCCGATCATGAAGAACTTGTTGTGGTCGATCCAGACATTGTCGACGCCGTCCAGCGTGACGGCATCGCCCGCGAAAATAACGCTCGGGTTGATGTCCTGGATCGTCAGGTTGCGAATGACGACGTTCTTGACGTCGACCAACCGAAGGCCACGGCCTTCGATAATCGCCTTGCCGTCGATGCTCGTAACCGTCTTGTTCGAACCGACCAACAACGGGTCGTTCCCGACCTTGTCGTAAGGAATCTGCGACGTCGTAAAACCGTTGCAATGCGTGTCACTGCTATTCAACAGCACCAGCGCCTCGGTTTTATTAGGGTACGGATCGCAGCCAAGTCCGGAGGTTGTGCCCTCCGCGCCGCGGAAGTCGATCGTTCCGGAGATCACGATGGTGCGCGCAGTATCGTCCGCGCACAGTCCTTCTGCATTGAGACTGCCGCACAGCGCGCTTTGCAGCTGAGCTGGGGTGGTAACGGTGACGACCTCTCCGTTGGCGCCGCCGGTCGTATCGTGTCCGAATCCTTCCGGAACATCCGTGGCAAATACAGTTTGAGTTGCACAGCCGGAGGCGATAAGCCCCATGGCCGCAATGGTTTTTACAAGCGTACGGTTTCTTGACAGCATCGGCTTCGCTCTCTGTGCGTGGCTTAATGGTCATTGCGGTAGTGGCACACGTACCCCTCCCATGTGCCCGGCGACTCTAGGCTTTCACAGACATTCACGTACATTTCACAATGCGGCCACACGGCTATCTCTTTGAGACAGCAGTACGGTTCGGTGAAGTGCGACACAAAGCATTCGCTACGCAGCTTGAGGCGCCAGTCAGAGCGCAACACGTCATGTGCTGAAATGACTTGCGGACAGAGTTCTCTCCCTAACGAACTTATTACTTTCCTCGTAAACAGAGGAGCGCAGGAGCGCAGGAGCGGGGGGCAGGCGAATGCCGCACCCAAGGTCACCCGCGCAGGGAATGGTTCTTGCATCGTCTTTCTGTGACAACACTTGCGCGCAAGCGCCACCAAGTGGCGTTCGCACGCAGGATTGATCTGCCACATCGGAACGATCCCGCAGCACATACAAGATGGAAGCACTCACTCAGGCGCTGGTCGTCGCCATCATTGGGGGCGTGCAGGAGGTCGACAGGTATGGAAAAGGCATGCTGTGCATCGACGGGCGCGGTGCGCGTATGAACGGCGGGATACGTCGACTTTGCATCCTGCTGACCTGCTTGTGCGGCCTCGCGTGGCTTGCCGCTGGCTACGCGCAGACTCGCGAAGTCAGCGTCGCCATCCTCGTGTATCACCGTTTTTCCGACACGCTGGACGATTCGATGACGGTGCGCGTTACGACGTTCGAAGCGCAGTTGCGCTTTCTGAACGAGCATGGGTACCACATCGTGCCGCTGCGTGATGCAGTCAACGCGTTGCGTGACCCCGCGGCCGTGTTGCCGGCAAAACCCGTGGTGATCACCGTCGACGATGGCCATCGTTCGGTGTTCGAGCGGCTCTTGCCCATCGTGCTGCGCGACCGCTTTCCGGTAACGCTATTCATCTATCCATCGGCGATTTCCAACGCGTCGTATGCGCTCAGCTGGGACCAGTTGCGCTCTCTCCGGCAGACCGGATGGTTCGATATCCAGTCGCATACCTACTGGCATCCCAACTTCAAGGTCGAACGCAGGCACCGCACCCCGGCGGATTTCCGGGAATTCGTGCGTTGGCAATTAGACGCCTCGCGGCGGCGGATCGAGTCCGAAACCGGCGCCCGCGTGGATATGCTCGCCTGGCCGTTCGGCATTCACGACGATGAACTGGCCGCACTTGCGGCCGATGAGGGCTACGTGGCGGCCTTTACTCTGGAGGCTCGCAAGGCGGATCGCCATGCGTCATTACTCGCACTACCGCGTTTTCTGATGGTGGATGCTTATGGGCCGCATGCGCTAGCGCACTTGCTGGGCGAAGCAGACGTGCAACCCACGCCGACGGCAGGGAGTGCACGATGATCCGTTCACGCCCGCGGAAGCTGCACGCCATGCTTGCGGCGTTTGCCGTTTGCGCACAGCTGGCAAGCCCGGCGGTCCTCGCCGTGACCGGCGTCGTCATCGACGCGAGTACGCTGAACCCTGTGGCCGGCGCCATCGTCACCACTTCTGCCGGGGTGACGCGTACCGACGAATACGGGCGATTCGATACCGCTCAAACGGTGGCAAGCATCGCCGCGCGTGCGCCGGGCTATTTGCGTGCCGAGGTGAAGGTGTCCGACGACGCGCCTGTAACACTGACGTTGACGCCATTTCGGCCCAAGGCCGTCTATCTGTCGGTGTACGGCATAACCAGCACGACGCTGCGCAACCAAGCCCTCAGCCTGGTGATGCAGCACACCGCGATCAATGCGTTCGTCATCGATGTAAAGGGCGACCGCGGCCTGACTCCTTACCGAAGCCAGGCACGCGAGGCGATTGGCGCAGCGGCCAGGACGAGCCAGCGGGTAGCGTTTGCACAGGATTTTCCGTCGCTGCTTGCCGATCTGCACGCGCGGCATCTGTATGTGATCGCGCGTATCGTGGTGTTCAAGGACGATCCGCTTGCCCTTGCGCATCCCGAGTGGAGCGTGCGCGACGCCAGCGGCAAGCTGTGGCGCGATCGTGAGGGCTTGCAATGGATGGATCCGCTTTCACACGACGTCTGGCAGCACAACATCGATATCGCCGAAGAGGCGGCCCGCATGGGCTTTGACGAAATCCAGTTCGATTATGTGCGTTTTCCCGACCAGCGTGGCCTGCGGTTTGCATTGCCGAATTCCCAGGCCAACCGCACGGCGGCGATCGTAGGTTTTCTGCAAGCCGCCCGCGCAAGGCTTGCACCCTACAACGTGTTCATCGCTGCCGACATTTTTGGTTACGTTTGCTGGAATCACAACGATACGGCCATCGGGCAGCAGATTGAGCTGCTCGGCGCGCCGCTCGATTACATCTCGCCGATGCTGTACCCGTCCGGCTTCACGTGGGGGCTGCCAGGCTTAGCCGACCCGGTGACCGATCCGGGGCAGATCGTCAGGCGTTCGCTGACGGAGGCGTTGCAGCGAACCCAGCTGCCGGGAGTACGCTTTCGTCCGTGGTTGCAGGCGTTTCGCGACTATGCGTTCGACCATCGCGCGTTCGACGCGGTGGCGATCCGGGCGCAAATCGATGCCGCTGAAGCAACCGGCTCCGACGGATGGATGCTATGGAATTCGCACAATCAGTACGAGGCAGACGATCTACCGCGCCAGTGAATGGCTTGCTCAAGTGTTGGATAGCGCTGGCCGGGCTCATCATGGCAGCGCAGTCTGTGGGCGCTGCCGAGCTGGATGTCTCCGCGCAACAGCAACTGCAGCAAATCGTCGACGGGCAGATTGCTGCGGGACGCATCCCCGGTGCGGTGATCGTGATGGGCGATGCCGAACACGTGTTCTACCGCGAAGCATTTGGCCAGCGCGCTACGGTACCGCAAGCCGAAGCCATGACGCTGGATACCGAGTTCGATCTCGCCTCACTCACCAAGGTGATTGCGACGACCACCGCGATCCTGCAACTGGCTGAGGCGGGCCGCATCGATCTGAATGCGCCCGTTGCGCAGTATTGGCCTGCTTTTTCGGCCTACGGCAAGCGGGCGATTACGGTACGCCAGCTGCTCACGCACACATCGGGCCTGCGGCCAGACTTGTCGGCCCGCCCGTCTGCACCGGGCAGGCAAGGGGTGCTACACGCGATCGCGGAGGAACGTCCACGGAGTGCACCAGGGGTACGGGTTATCTACAGCGACCTCAATTTCGTCGTGCTTGGCGAATTGGTTCAGCGCATCACACATCAATCGCTGGACGCCTATTGCCGCGCTCACATCTTCATGCCGCTCGGCATGCAGAACACGACATTCCTGCCCGACGCAGCGTTGGCCGCGCGTAGCGCGCCGACCACGGCGGATCTCATCGGCATGCGTCGCGGACGGGTTCACGATCCGACCGCAAGCTGGATGGGCGGTGTATCCGGTAACGCGGGTTTGTTTTCCGACGCCGACGATCTCGCGCACTTCGCGCAGATGGTGCTCAACGATGGGCGCGTCGACCAACAACACATTTTGCAACCAGCGAGCATCACTGCGCTGGCAACCGCTGCTTCGCCACTTTCGACCACCCCGTGGCGAGGCCTCGGATGGGAACTGGCTGCGCCTTTCGTCGCGAACCAGGACCGCGTACCGCCGATCGGAGCCATCGGTCACACGGGCTACACCGGTACGGGATTGTGGATCGATCTGACGACGCGGCAGTTCGTGGTGATTCTGACCAACCGTGTGCATCCCAACGACAGCGGTGACGCGCGGCCGCTTCGTGCACAGGTGCTCGCGCTGCTGGCAAGCCGCACAGCGCCTTTGTCCGTCGCCGACATCAGTCACCTGGTGCCATGGGCACAGCCAGCACAGCAAGTAGCAGCGCGCCTGCCGACTTCAACGGGTCCGGTGCAGACCGGCATCGACGTGCTCGAAGCGCAGCAGTTCTCACCGCTTAAGGGTATGCGCATCGGCTTGATTACCAACCGCAGCGGTTTCGATGCGCAAGGCCGGCGCACCGTCGATGTACTCGCACATGCACCGAACGTCACGCTCGCAGCGCTGTTCTCGCCGGAGCATGGATTGAACACCGACGTCGATGCACCTGTCGGTGAAACGCGTGATGCTGCAACAGGCCTTGTCGTCCACAGTTTGTACGGCACGAATAAGCACTTCCCCGCGAGTTCGCTCGATGGACTGGATGCGCTGGTTTTCGACATCCAGGATGCCGGCGTACGCTTCTTCACTTACGAAACCACGCTCGGCTATGCGCTCGAAGCCGCGGCGGCCCACCACATCCCCTTGTTCGTGTTGGATCGGCCGGACCCACTTGGCGCGGACCGGTTCGGGGGCCCGGTCCGTGATGCGGGGCACGAATCGTTCACCGGTTATTTCCCGCTGCCGCTGCAACCCGGCATGACGGTGGGTGAGCTGGCGGATCTGTTCAATCGGGAAAAGCACATCCATGCGGATCTGCGTGTCGTTCCGATGAGCGGGTATCGACGTTCGATGCGCTTCGCGGACACTGGCTTGGGCTGGGTGCCTCTCTCGCCCAATTTGCGCACACCGGCGCAACTGGAACTGTACCCGGATGTTGGCTTGCTCGAAGGCGCGGAGCTGAGTGTGGGTCGCGGCACGCCGCATCCGTTCCAATGGATCGGTGCGCCGTGGATCGATGCGAAAAAGCTGGCGAGCGCACTGAATGCACTCAATGTCGGCGCGCATTTCGAAGCGATCGATTTCGTTCCGACCGAATCCACCTGGGCAGGCCGGCTTTGTCATGGCGTGAGTATCGAACTCGATGCGGCGCAAACCCATCGCCCGGTTGCGCGGGTGGGGCTGGCACTGTTGTCGACGCTATACGCGCTCTATCCGGCTGAGTTCAACATCATCGCAACACGTGGCTCGCTCGGCTCGGCGGCAATTTG
This sequence comes from Dyella acidisoli, assembly GCF_030160295.1. GTDB lineage: Bacteria > Pseudomonadota > Gammaproteobacteria > Xanthomonadales > Rhodanobacteraceae > Dyella_B > Dyella_B acidisoli. Next base: position 241,338 of record NZ_BSOB01000018.1, on the reverse strand, counting down.
GCAGGCGATCCATGACCGCGCAACGCTCGACACGCTTGAAGCGATGGAAGCCGAACAGAACGCAAACTTTACTAAGTTGCGGGAGCAACATCTGCGTTATTGACGATAGGTTGGCGTGCAAACGTATCCAGATTGAAATGTTGGGGTTCGCACCCCAACGTACACCCGCAGACTAATTAGACGGATACAACGGAGGAAGACGATGGCAACTGCCTATTGGATAGTGACGTTCCGATCGATCTCGGATCAGGCGGGTGTAGACAGGTACGCCGCTGCAGCAGGCCCGGTCATCAAGGCTCACGGTGGTCGAGTGCTGGCAGCTGGCTTGCCTGCTTCCGCACATGAAGCAGGCCTGTCACAGCGTGTTGCTCTCGTCGAGTTCGACAACCTCAGCGCAGCCGAAGCCGCATATCGCAGCGCGGATTATCAGGCAACGGTGCAGTACCTCGTCGGCGCGGCCGAGCGGGATGTCCGCATCATCGAAGGCCTATAGAGTGCTTTGCGTTTTACTGTTCCTTCGAGCGTATAGTGCAATGTGACCCGCAGCCGGGAGCGCATGTATGAGCGCCAACACATTCACGCGGCCAAGCGCTTTGGTACCCCTGATGATGTCATTGGTTGCGCTGACCATTGTTCTGGGCCACATCATGTTCTTTGGTACGGCACGCGAGGCGGATGAAGGGGCTGCCGCTCATCTATTCCAGCTGCTCATGGCCGGCCAGCTTCCCATCGTTGCGTTTTTCGCCTTCAAATGGCTTCGACGCACGCCCAAAGATGCGTTGGTGGTTTTGGCCTCACAGGCATTGGCGGTCGTAATCGCGTGTGCACCGGTTTGGTATTTCAACTTGTGAATGTCTTTATTAAAGATACTTAGTATCCGGCCACGACGATCTATTGAGAGGTTTGACATCCATCTGCGTCTGGACGGTCAACGGGAGCGAACGCGTAACCAGTTGAGGAAGATGTCTTCCCCCTTGTCCCCAACACGGTGGCCCTCGCGTTCTTCGATCACCACGCCCAGGCGTGTCGATGTCTTGCCGCTCGTCTGGTTATTCACCTGTACCTCTTCGCCATGCGGAAGAGGGAAATGGGTGATCAGCACCATGACTTCATCGTGATCGGAAATCAGAAGCGCAGGCTTGCTGACATTGCTGGCGCTGAATCCGCAGGCGATTCGGATCTGCACGTTCTGCGGCGGCAGGGGATTTCGCTGATCGATGTTCCAGTCGTCGACCTTCTTCAGAAGATCGTTGAGCTTTGGATCGTTCCAATCCACGTTGCCGACCGAGACGCCCGAACGTGTCTTGTCATGTCCCATATTGGCCCCCTTTCGTTCCGGTCAAAGCCGACGCGACCACGGGCGATCCATGCTGGCAACCTCACAGCCTTGCCTACGCCAGGAAAACGATTGCGTGGCAGGAATGCTCGGGAATCAAATTAGCACGATCGCCACCCGCCCGCACTGGAATTCTGCTGCTGGGTAGCAGGATATCGACACGTGCTCGAATCGCATGCTTGCGGTGCCGCGCCACTCTTTAGGCAGAGCTGGGCCATCACTCCGTCATATGACTTTGGACAATCGTTCGGCGCCTTCTTCCCGGTTGCGCTCATTAACATCTTTCTAAGAGAACTGCGCGTGTTCCCTGCTCAACCAGCTAAGCCCGCCGATCGCCATACAGGCATCATCTTTGATCTTGATGGAACACTGGTTGATACCGTAGTGCCCGGGTGGGTGGCGACGATCTCCATGTGAAAAAGCCGGGGGTCCCGCACCGCTGCTGCATACGGCGGAAAGAATCTCAGTCTTGCCGAAGGACTGCCTGGTCGTCGGCGATTCCATCAATGATGTTGAATCGGCTCGATCCGCCGGCATGACGATGGCTGACGTGCACTACGGATATAACCATGGCGAAGACATCAGGATGAGCAAACCGGATCTGGTCATCGGTTCCCTACTCGAACTCGTTTAGCAGTCCGCATATCTCGCCACCGGATCAGCTAATTGAGTGCTCCATTGCGTATTGAATTTATTGGTTCGCTGCAAGTAATGGTCGTACTTCGGTCGCATAGATGACATACGTAGCAGTCATTGTGTAAGTGATGGCGATGATCGCTGGATCGTTTCAAATCGGAATCACGCTTATGACTCTTCTTCGCCGCCGACTTCACATGGGATTCACTGCACTGTTGACTAAATAGTGTTCGTTATTTAGACTCAAATAACGACCGTTATTCTGTCGATTGCACTCGGGGGTCACCAAGTGCTGTCTTAATGTCATATCCGGGGTTCCTATCGTACGCCCTGGTTATCGATGAGTTGTGCGCGTTTTGTAATAGAGATTCAGGATCTTCCAATTTGTACGGCGAATGCATGTCCGCAATTGAAGTGGAAGGATTTTTGGTGGGCAAAAGTTATTCAATGTGAATCATTCGAGTCACATTTTTGAAAAATAGTATTAATCAATTATCCCATTAAGAAGGAGCTTTTTATGTTTCCGCGCGTTTTTTTATCCAAAGTCCGCACAAAAGCATTTCAGCTTTTAACTGCGACGGTCTTGATTGGAGCAGGCGTTGCGTCGCAGGCTGGCTATTGCAGCGATGTCAACAATCCAAACGCCAATTTCTTCATCAGCAGTTTTGGCAGCAACCAATTGATGATGTTCAGCGAGACGGGCGCCTTCCTCAAGGTCGTCTATCCCATGGACGGACCGGTGGCATCCCAGATCGGCTTTGACGGTGATCTGTTCGTGTCTGCCAATCTTGGAGGACAGGTTCTGCGTTTCGACGGCTTTACCGGCGCATATAAAGGCGTGTTCATCGACAAGGGAGTAGGTGGCCTGACGAATCCGTCGGCACCGAACTTTGGCCCTGACAATCTGGTGTATGTCGGTGATGCGGCAACCAATCGCGTGTTGCGCTATGACAGGCACGGAAACTTCATCGACATCTTTGCAGGGCCGGGCAGCCGCTGGGACAGCCCGAACTACCCCGCCTTGAGCGGTCCTTTCATGAACACGTTTGATGACAAGTACATGTACATCGCCAGCGCGAATAACAACAGCGTTATTCGCTACGATCTGAAGACAGGGGAACCCAGCTATTTTGTGCCGCCAGGTTCCGGCGGCCTCAAGGGCCCGATCGGTCTGGAAATCGGTCCGGACGGCAATTTCTACGTCACGTCGACGGACAATCGGGTGCTGCGTTACAAGCAGGGTACCGGCGAATTCATGGACGCGTTTATTCCCGCTGGCAGTGGCGGTCTCTCGGTGCCGCGTGCGGTCCGTTTTTCAGGCCCCAATAGCAACCTCTACATCATCAGCTTGGGGACAGATCAGGTCCTGGAGTTCGATCGGGAAACCGGTGCGTTTGTTCGGGTCGTAGCGAACGGAGCGCCCTACGGGCTGTCCACGGCGAAAGGACTCACCCTTACGCCGACGCCCATCTTCAACGTCTACGCCAAAGTTGATGATCACGCTCCCTTCCTTGGTGTCAGCAACTTCAAGCATGTGTGCATTGAACATAGCCTTCAGGATTACAGCGATCCCTCGCCGCAAGTGAAGTTGGTGTCCATCGTTTCCACGGACACAAGTCTTGATATGACAAAGGCGGTACGCAACGCGCACTTTGGTCAAGCGGACTACGGTTTTGATCTGGACTTTTCCAACAGCACCGGCGCCGACCAGCACTACACGATCGAATACATCGCGACCAACAATCATGGCCTTACCAAAATCGCCACGACCGAGGTTGATGTCCCACCGCAGCAATAAGCACGTCGGCTTCGGATAAGCCGCGCGGTTGGCTTGTTGTGTTGATTGATCCCATGCGGAATGCCTTCATCCCGACTCGCACCATGAGGCATTCGACACGCATATATGCTTGCTGGCCATTTATAGGGAAGTTCGGTCATCGAGTGGTGGTTGCGCACGCACATCGAAATGCGATGGTCCGGCCCGTGGGCACTATGGCCCACGGGCTTATCGCGTTTTAAGTCACACAATCGGCATGTGTACGTAGCGCACCTCGCGCATAGTAGGCAAAGGTTGCGGCGTAACGCTTCTCCGTGGTCATCCAGGCCCTGGCCTCCCGCGCCAAGTCAGGATCAATAGGTTTGATGTCGCCTGCACTCATGGCCATGAGCTGGGCTTTAGCCGCTCGTTCGAGCAGAAGCGAGAGAACGCAGGCCTCCTCGACGGTTCTGCCCGCAACGAGATAGCCGTGATGAGCCAGAAGAATGCTGCGTTTGTCGCCAATGGCGTGCGTAATAATCTCACCTTCTTCATTTCCCACCGGCACGCCTGGCCATGTACCGAGGAACGCGCAATCGTCGTAAAGCGGGCAATAGTCCATGTGGGATACGACCAGGGGTGTCTCAAGCATGGAAAGCGCCGTGACATGCGGTGAATGCGCGTGAACGATGCAATTGACATCCGCGCGATGGAGATAGAGCCAAGCATGAAAACGGTTTGCGGGGTTTGGCATGCCGTGGCCGTCAATGACGTCAAGATCCTCATCGACGTGCACCAGATTGCTCTGGCGTATTTCTTCCAGCCCGAGGCCGAATTGTTGGGTGTAGAAGGTGCTGTGCGGAGCAGCGCGAGCACTGACTTGACCGGCCAGCGATGAGCCGTGGCCGGCATCGAAAAGTATCCGGCAAGTCAAAGCAAGCCTTTGGCGGAGCGTCCACGTCTGATCTACAAGCGCGTGCCGCATTTTTTCATGTGCTCTGCTGATGATTTCGGATTTCGCGTCGTTGAATGTCGTCGCCATGTGGTGGACCCGAGATAATGAATTGGATGGTGTGTGTCGCCGCTAGAAGATCACCGGGCTATGGAGCCGTGGTATAGGCTTGATCAGCGTGTAGATTGGTGAAGATCAGGAATCGAAGCACTTTGCTTTTGTCTGGATTGCGAAAGACGGTGTGCGGCACATTCGGCAAGTCCTGCAGCGTGTCACCTGCGCGATAAAGTTTCGGAACATCGTGTCCATAGGCTGATTCGGCCGTTCCTTCGATGATGTAGTTGAGGCCTGCAACAGGATGGTGATGCAACGGCGCAGACACGCCCGGCTGAAAAGTCACCAGGATCAGTTCCATGCTTTGATCGGAGCCTGGGATAGGGCGGCGTTCGAGTACGGTGCGGGTTATGGGCGGTGCGTTGGATGCGCCTGCTGCACACGCAGATGTTGGGGTGAAGGTAAAGCTCGCACAAAGCATCATCGACAAAGCGAGTGCGCGGATGATGGCGGTTAGCGTGCTAGCTATTGGCCCGAAGTAAAAAGACCTGTGATGCACAATTTGCGAAAAAGACATAAGCATCTCCAATATCCAATTTGGTCGATGATGAGTAAGGATCTTTCACACCGCCTTATCGTCATCCCATTGGCGAAAGCTCGGATCCAGCGTCTTTTCTGCACCGAAGCCACTGGATCCAAGCTTTTGCTGGGATGACGAGCAAAAACATAGGAAATCCCACTATCAGCGCGGATTTCTTCCTGCCAACGAAGCTCACGTGACCGATTCACGAATCAGCGGTGGCTCCTTCGTCAAGCAATGAGGCTCGAGCGCAATCGCGGCCGTGCGGACAGCCGTGGCTATCTCGTCGCTTACAACAGGATCACGTACCGCGCGGGCGAGGGTTACACCACCAACAAGCAACGCAAGCAGCGCGATCGCCCGCTCGCATCGGGCGCCTGGCAGTCCTGCGAATTCCGCGGTCATTGCTTCGACGATGGCATGCAGGTTCGTTTCGTAGGCCTGCCGTGCGCCGTCGTCCGCACGGGCGACATCCGACGAAAGACTTTGCAAGGCACAACTGTTAGCCAAGTCGCAGGTACGACGATCGCCCAGGTAGAAGTCGATCAACTGTGTCTGCCAGTTGTTTCCATGCTGCTGGCGCGTGTGCTCGATGTACCGCCTGAGATCGTCCATGCCAACGGCTATCGCCTCGCGAAAGGCGTCCGCCTTCGACCGGAAATGCGCATAGAAAGCACCGGACGTAACAGCCGCCTCCTGGGTGAGCCCATCGACGGTCGAGCCGCCAAATCCATGGCTGCGAAACACCCGCCCTGCGCTGCGCAGGACGTTCGCCCTGGTTCCCTCTCTCTTCCGGCCGGTTCGGTGTGCCATGCGACGCCCCAGATAACGATCGAAATTTCAGGCTTGACGAGATAACGATCGTTATATATAACGATCGTTACGTAACGGTCGTTACTTTATATGACGATCGTGACGTGGGCACAAGAGCGCTGGTTTGACTAATCATTCGAAACAAGGAGTTATTCAATGCCTATCTTAGTCGAGGTATCCAAGGGCCTTCTTACCCAGGAAGGCGAGCGTGAGGTGTTTCCGAAAATTGCGGCTGCCCTGTTGGAGGCGCACGGCCTGACCGGCAATTCGTTCATGACCCCGAACGTGATCGGGCATGTGAGCGTGAAGCCGGAGTCGGAATGCTTCGTGGGCGGCAAGTCGCAGTCGCTGGCCGTCGTCGAAGTGACCGTCCCGGCCATCACCTTCCCGAATGGCCAGGTGGCTCAGAAGTTCATCGGTGAGGTCACGGACATCATTGATACGTACAAGGCAAAGCCGCATCCGCGCGAGCGTACGTACGTCGTGGTGAAGCACGCGGTCGACGGGCCGTGGGGTATCGGCGGTAAAGCCTACTCGAACGCCGATCTGGGCGCGGCGATCCAGAAGGCCGCAATGGCGTAATCAGGAGATATGCAGGAACGTGTGTGAGTACGTGCCAAGGATGGATGGCAGCGAATCAGGCACAGGACGTGCTTGATTCGCTAACCCGTACTCAGGCGTGTGCTGAGCTATACGAACCGAAATGGCGAGCGCAGCAGCGTGCCGGCTTTGGCGCGCGGACTACTTTTTCTTCCTGATCTTCTTCTGCTCGGTGAATGTTGGCAGCAGAATTTGCAGCGCGCTGTCTGCGATTTTCTGCGAAAGCGCCTTGCTGGAAACGGCGCGCGCCATCGTGACGGTGCCCGTCAGCAATGCAAGCGCTGCGTAAGCAGATTCTTCGTTAGGCGGCGCGATGGGTGACGGTGGTCCCGCGGCGATTGCCTTGGCGACGCCACGAAGTTCCTTTTCAAATTCGCCGCGAAGCGATTCGTCCAGACGAGCCACTTCGGGCGGAAGACTCTGCAGGGCGCAGCTTTCCGACAAATTGCAGGTGCGCTTGGTGCTCAGGTAGAACACCACGAATTCGGGCCACCACGCAGCACCGTGTTCGGCTTGGAGATGCAACACGTAGTCGTGCAATTCGGTCATGCCTTGCAGCATCGATTCGCGAAAGGCTGCTTTCTTGGAGTCAAAATGCACGTAGAAAGCACCAGACGTCATGCCGGCTTCCTTGGCCAAACCGTCTACACCAATGCCGCCATAGCCACCGCGTCGGAATCCGCGGCCGGCAGCGTCGACGATGCGTTGGCGCGTGAGTTTCTTTTGCTCTTCTCTGTAAACCATGGCTTGAAAATCGTTTTGAAATGGGTGGTCCGATGCTGTTGACAGCATAGCGATCGTTATGTAAGCTCAAAGAACGATAGTTATGTGAAGTCGGCGATCTGCTGGTACTGGCATCGGTTTGGGGGCGGTTGGAGGACTTGTTGCTTGATTAGCAGGGAGGCGATGGGGCTTTAATGACAGCGTCAATAAACGACTACGACGTAAGTCATACGGCTCAGATTATTACCGACCACCTGTTGTGAATGATGCACAGATTTGTCTCGTTTTAAAGTTAAGACCGCTGTACTTCATGTAATTTGAGCGTAACACCCAGTCATTAGTAATGCAATAGTATTTGCTATACGCTTATTAAATTAAAACGCCTACTTTAATTGGCGATTGGTTTAAATAAGTTACCGTATTTAATGACGGTAACGCGGTGGTAATTACGCCTTATTTTTTTATAGATTATTCTGCGTGCTTTCTTCTCTTTGGAATGGCGGATGAAATCTGCCAGCGCCATGGCACGCGATAGTGATGCGTTGCGTTCGTAACTAGAAACATACTGATATGAAGTCGGCTTCGCATGAAGCTGAAGAGCTGTTTCGACCATGTAACGGTCGAATGTCGCAGTGGCGGTATGGCCAGGCGAAAGGCTGCTCGACGCCTGGCGGAATCATAAGTGTCAGAACGATATACGGATTATTAAAACCATTGGCGCATGGAGCTAGACAATATGTTTCCTGTGTGTGGCGGTCTTGTTCTCAAGGCGAGGCAACGATGCTGGGCGATCCTACGGGTCGCGGCATGCCTGGCTTTTTTTCTTCCTCCAGTCGTATATGCGCAAGCACGCGACTCTTCTAGACATGTGCGACCCACGGAAGACGGTCCGAGATCGAGTTATTCGAGCCCGATAGCACTCAGCGCGGATAACCAGTTTCTTTGGACGGTAAACCCGGATTTGAACAACGTCACGGTCATTCGCACCGATACGCAAAGCGTTGTTGCAAAGATCGCCGTTGGCAAGGAACCACAAAGCGTCGCGCTCTCGCCGGATGGGCGGTATGCGTACGTGGCCAATGCTGCCGATGGCACGTTGTCTGTCATCAAAGTGACCAGCCAGGATCCCAACCGCTTTGCCGCTTCGTTGGACCCGCAGAGCGTGCTGACGACAGGCGCGGAGCCGCGAAGCGTGGTTGTTTCGCCGGATGGAAGAAGAGTGTTCGTCGCAAATAGCAGCCAGGACACCATTACTTGGATCGATGCGAAGAGCAACGCCATTCTTGGCACGTTCGATCTTCGCAGCAGCGCATGCAATAACCCGGACCACGAGCGGCACTTTCAGCCAGGTGCATTGGCGGTAACCGAAGACAGTCGGTACTTGCTCGTTACCCGCTATCTGTCGTTCACATCGCAGGGCGGTGTGCAGCGGAACGACATGGGGAAAGAGGGTGTGGTCTGTCGGCTTAGCGTCGACACGCTGAGCACGTCAGGGGCTAGGCTCAGCAACCCGGTGGTTGTGCGAATGGCGCCACAAAACAGTGGCTTTCTAGATCAGAAAGGAAACGTCACTTATGCGTTTCCCAATCAGCTTCAGAGCATCGTTGTGCATGGCAATGCGGCCTATCTGCCGAATGTTGCCGCGTCGCCCTCCGGACCTCTCTACTATCAAACGGATACACAGGCATTCGTCAACGCTGTCGGTAATGTCGAAGGCAATCCTTCCGATGGAGGTGAGATCAATCTCCATCTCGGTGGACGGGTTCCTGAGCAAGGCAAGCAGGAGCTATATTTCGCCAACCCGGATGCGATCGCTTTTACCACGCGAGACGATGGCGGTTATGCCTATGTCGCCTCGGGCGGTAGCGACATCCTGGTGAAGCTGCAGGTTCAAAGTAACGGCGGGCTGGCCTTCACGGTCAATGACACAACGACACGCTACATCGACCTCGATAACCCGGATTCTCCCGCGACCAGTGGCGCCAACGCCGGCAAGAATCCGATCGGCCTGGTCATCAACGCCATCGGAAATACGGCTTACGTGCTGAACTACGTGTCGCGCAACGTATCTGTCGTCGATCTCGATACAGACAAAGTCGTCAAAGTCATTCCCACGGCGGACTTGCCGACGCCAGGATCCGAAGCCGAGAAGGTGCTGGTCGGCGCAGAATTGTTCTTCTCGTCGCGAGGCAATTTCGTAAACCCGTCAGGCATTGGCTCGAGTCGCGATCGCATGTCCGAAAAGGGACGTCAGAGCTGCGCCAGCTGCCATCCGCGCGGGCTCACGGATGGCGTGATCTGGCAGTTCAATACCGGGCCGCGGAAGACCTTGGCCATCAATGGAACCTTCAATCCGAGAAACATGCTGGATCAGCGCATCATTGATGCATCAGCCATCTTCGATGAATTGCAGGACGCTGACTTCAATACGCGAAACGTTTCGGGCCCAGGACCGTTGCCGGCGCCACTCCCATGCGTAGTTACTCCGGGATATCCAACCATTACACAGAGCACGATCGATCCGGAGCATGGTCTGGTGATCGGGCAGTGGCACGATTTCGCGGAAGCACCCTGTGTCATGACGCCTTTCAGCGTACCGAACGCAGGCAGGCCACAGCCAACCGTTATGCTGGCTGATAGCACAGTGGAAGTGCCGGCATTGGATGCGATGAGGGAGTGGCAACACTACGGTATTCGCACTCCCAACCGAGCGATGACCAAGCAGGAATTGGCGGCGCGAGGCGGTGATCCCTCAGGCGGCGTCGACGATACAGATATCGCACAAGGTCGGCAGATGTATCAGCGCGCCGGGTGCAGCAACTGCCATTCTTCTGGCAAGTGGAGTGCAAGCACCAAGAATTTCATGTCGCCGCCACCGGCTAGCGATATCGAAACGGAAGCGGCTTCGACCGGGGCCAACCAATCCCAGTTCATGTTCCAGTACTTGAAGAACATCAATTCCTATAGCTTGAACGCGGTCGGTTCCGGCAATGCCATCGATGGATATCCCGCCATCGGAGGAATCGAGATCGACAGCGCGGGGTTGAAAGCGCTTGGGTACGACTTCAACGGTGACGGTAAGGGCTCGGGCTACAGCATTTCGTCCATTCTCGGCACATATAACCTCCAGCCGTACTACCACAACGGAGCGTGCGAGACGTTGGGGTGTGTTGTGTCGGATACCAACCATCGCGACGCGGGGCTGTCTGGCCAAATGGATCCGATAGTCGATGAGCACGCCAAGATGGTGCTGATCAAATTCCTGGAATCTGTCGACGCTAATACAGATCCGTTCTGAGTGAACGGCGCGACATAAAAGCTCGTGTTTTTTGATTTGAACGGATTCGCATCACTGATCGGCACGTCTATAGATAACCATTTGCGGAGGTAGGTATGACGCGCGTCACGCTGTTGATGGCCGCTGTGCTGCTGGTATGCGGCAGCGCTTATTCCCAGGACTACACGCTCTCCATGAATACCGCATTGCAAGCTGCGCAAGAGGCGGTGAAATCCTGTGAGGCAAAGGGTTATCACGTAGGCGCGGCCGTCGTGGATGCCAGCGGCGAATTGCGTGTCTTCCTGAGAGGGGACATGAGCACCGTTCACACCAAAGATACGGCGTTCCGCAAAGCGTACACGGTGGTCACGCTGGGCCCGGTATTCAAATTCAACACCAGTTCGGAAGCGGCAGCGGCCTTCAATGGAAAGCCGAGCGAAGCATCCTTCCTGACCATTCCGAATATTGCGTTGCTGCCTGGTGCAGTGGCCATCAAAGACAACGGACGCATTGTTGCGGCACTCGGTGTCGGTGGCGCACCTGGTGGAGATAAAGACGAGGCGTGCGCTGCCGCTGGCGTCAAGGCGATCGAAGGAAGTTTGGTCAAGTAACGAATCATCACAGGCGTACCTAATAGAGCAGGTCGCTCGGGCTTGCTCTGAAAGAGGCGTGACGCCGCGTGCTGAGTGTTCAAAGCGTCGAGTAGTAACGAACAGGATGATGCTTGTTCATCCACCTTGCATTGAGGGAACGATGTGAAGAATTCGCACTGCTACACCAACTTGAGTCCAGTGACATTTTTGGAACGATGCGGCCGATACCTTTCGGATCAGGTAGCGGTCGTATCCTCCAGCGGACAGATGGACTTCGGAGGACTGCTTCGCCGTACTCGCCGCATGACGACGATGCTGCGGCACTTGGGCGTGGGTTATGGCGATAGGGTAGGGCTACTGGCGCTCAACTCCGCGCAGTCGATAGCCGCTCACTACGCGATTCCCGCTGTCGGCGGTGTGATCGTCTCCTTCAATCCGTGGATTCCATCGCAAGCGATCAAGAATCAAATTCTATACAGCGGCGCCAGAGTCATTCTGGCGAGCAACGCGTTGCTTCAGCAGCATCGTGACTTATTCATGGAGTTGTCGAGCCATATCGTGATGGCCATCGATGAGCCGATTGAATCAGGCCACATCGAGAACCGGTATTACCGATTTGAGGTGGATCAACATAAATTCGATTCGAATATTCCGCTGGACCGGTTCATTCGATCGGAAAACGATCCCATCGCCATCAACTTCACCTCCGGCACCACCGGTGATCCGAAAGGAGTCGTCTACAGCCATCGTGCCGCTTATCTGCACGCCTTGGGCCAGGTGATGATGATGAATCTCTCATTGTCATCGGTCTACTACTGGTCGTTGCCGATGTTCCACGTTAATGGCTGGGGGCACATGTGGGCGGCGACCGCCGTGGGTGCACGGCAGGTGGTGGACGAGCATATCGTCCAGCTGAATGCGAAATCGCTGAAGCAGAGCATCACTTCACATGGAGTCACGCATATGGCCGGTGCGCCGAGACTTCTGCGGCACCTGATGGACGAGATATTCGACGAGTCCATCCTCGATGGGCTAACCGTCATGACAGGCGGGGCGGCGCCGACGCCTGATTTGACCGAATCGATGAAACGGCGGGGCGTCAACATGATCCATCAATACGGTTTGAACGAGACTTGCGGGCCCTTTGTCGTCTGCGAAGCCAAGGGGAATTGGAGCGAATTGTCGACCGAGAGCCAAGTGAAGCTGCGATTGCGGCAAGGTATTGCAGGCATCCATGCGGGTGTTGGGCTCAGGGTAGTGGATAAAGACATGAATGACGTGCCCTGGGACGGTGTGTCCTTGGGTGAGGTGCTCATGTCAGGCAATACGGTGGCGCAGGGCTACTTTGACAATCCTGCCGCGACAGACGCCGTATTCAGGGACGGATGGTTTCACAGCGGTGATATGGCCGTCGTGCATCCGGATGGATACCTCGAAATCAAGGATCGACTGAAAGATCTTATTTACGTCGAAACCACCTATGGATGGGAAAACATTTCATCCATGGAAATCGAACATGTCGCAAGTCAATTACCGGGCATTAAGGATGTGGCTGTCGTTGGCGTCGACGGCAAAGGGCAAAAGCCGGTTATCGCGCTGTTTTATGAAAAATCCGTCCACGGCGACGTCGACGAAAAAATCATCTTTGATCATTGCAAGAAAAATCTTCCGGACTTCAAGGTGCCTGGTTACTTCCTGGAGGCGGCCATTCCCAAAACCGCTACGGGAAAAGTCATCAAAGGCATGCTGAAGGACGAGGTTATGAAGCGGCTATCGGCCGAAGATGCACGCGTTTTGAAATTGGTTTGACGCTATTCCCCTTAATTTCAACAAAATGGACTATATATGAATCAGCTGACTAGCAAACCTCAATCAAAGGTCGATGTGATCAAGTCCCTTGGCCACATCGGTGATTTCGACATCATCGTCAGGGAGGCGATCTCCAACAAGAAGTCCGCATTGTGGGGCGCGCTTCAGGAGACGCTCTTCCATCTGAACGTAAAGCTCATGTCTGAGGGCTTCGCGCTGGGAACAAAGCGGGGCGAGCTGGAATGGAAGATCCGGTCGATCGTCGAGGGCGTCGAAAACGAATTGCTGTCCAAGGCGGAAATCCCGGTGCAAATCACTGATCCGGCCGAGTTCATCACCTGGCTCAAGACGAAGATCCATGAGCATCCGGTCAACAACCATGAATTATTCAAATACTTTGACAACGATGATTTGAGCAGCGAGGAAATCAGGTATTTCCTGTCGAATTATCGCGTCAACATGCAGCGATTCCATCTTCATGTGGCCGCTTACAGCCTCTTTGTGCCGTTCCAGATGCGTGAAGAGCTGTACGAAAATCTGTATGACGAATTCGGCCAGGGCGACTTCGAACAGGCGCATCCCAATCTCTACGAACCGCTGATGGACTATTTCGGTGGTGCCCGCGAAGAAGATTGGAATCCCGAAACCTTCCACCTGCTCAATACCAAGATGGCCCTGTGCTGGTTTGCAGACGGCCTGCAGTACGGTCTGGGTGGCATGGGCGCGCTCGAACTTTCAATTCCCGCTCAGCAGCGCCGCATGCTGGCGCACTTCCGCCGTCGTGGACTGACGGAGCCGATGCTGAAGTACTTCGTGGTTCATTGCGAATGCGATGAAGCGCACGGCGACGGCTGGTTTGCTGCGGGACTTCCGTACATCAAGACGCGCGAGGACTTCAAGAAGGTCTATATCGCTGCGATGCGCATGCTGGCTGCACGTGCTGGCGTCTATGACGGCATCGTGAGGGGCATCCTCAAGCGCAGGGCGGAAATGAAGGGACGGCACGCCTCGGTTGATCGGGTCGATCAGCAAGAGCAAGTCGCTTAATACGCCGACTACAACGTTGGAAAGGTGAACTTCCGTCGCCCGGCGACGGAAGACGGCCGGTGGCTACCTGTTAACCAAAGGACATGATGATGAAACGATATGACGTGACCGTTATTGGCAGCGGTATGGGCGGAAGCGCTTGTGCGCTCGTATTGAAGAGGCTTGGCTACAAGGTTCTGCTTATTGAGCGCGGCACGCATCCGCGATTTGCGTTGGGTGAATCCGGCACGCCCGCGTTGAGCAGGAAGATGCGCTTCATCAGCCGCACCTATGACATTCCCGAACTTGAAGAGATGGCGACCTATGACGCCATCAAGGCGTCCGAAGATGGATTTCTTTGCGGCCCAAAGGAAATGTTCCAATACTTCGTCCACCAGAAAGGGCAAACGCAGCCGGGCCAATTCGGCGCCTTCCCTGAAGTCATCGTGCAGACGCCGGAAGTGGACGCCCAGTACAACCGAGCAGCGTCGGACAAACACCTGATGGAAGTCGCCGTCAAATACGGCGTCGAGTACTCCGACGAAACCAGTGTCGAAGACATCGAGTTTCATGACGATCGCGTCGACATTGCCTGCAAAAAGCACGACAAGAGCTATGTCGTGGTCAGCGATTTCGTCGTGGATGCAACGGGTTTCAATTCGGTGATCGGCAAGAAGAAGAACCTGAAGCTGCAAGGCGAAGCGGTGGGCACGCCGCTGAAAAGCCGCTGCATCTTCAGCCATTTCAAAGATATCGGATCGTTTGACGAGGTGATCAACAATTGCCCGTCCAAACAGCCTGATCTGTCACCGGTGCCGCGCTCCCGCGCGACACAGCATCATTGCTTTGACGGTGGCTGGCTCTGGTTCATTCCGTTTGATAACGGTGTCACCAGTATTGGCGTCAATCTCGATGTCGATCTGTACCCCATGAACGACAAGGAAGGCGAAGCGGAATTTTGGGAAATCATCGACCAGTATCCGATGATCTCCAACATGCTGAAAGGCCGCGAAACCTTGATGCCATTCATCAAGACCAACCGCCTTCAGTTCATCAACAAGGAGCTGGCCGGCGACCGTTGGGCCATGCTGCCTGCTTCGGCGTATGCACTCGATGCATGGTTCAGCACGGGCTTGGCGGCGACGTTCATGTCTGTCCATCGCCTGGTGGACATTCTGCACAACCGCATGCTTCCCAAGAAGCAGTTCGACAAGAAGCTGTTGCTTGATTACGAGCTGTCCATCCGGAAGGAATACTTCCACGTCGCCAAGATGGTGGATGGCATGTACAAGTCGTTCAAGCACTTCGATATCTTCAAGAACTACTGCTTCTTCTGCTTCATGGGCACCGAGTCCTATCTTGAGAAGGGCGGTGCCGGGAAGGCGGTAGATCTCAACCACCTTCTGTTGAGCGCGGGCGACGAAGACTTCGTCCAGAAGTTCGAGGCGATCTACGCGAAGATCGTGGAGTACTCCAAGTATGAGACGGTGAGCGACGAAGATGTCGAGGCGCTCGCCAAGTTCATACGGGAGGACATGAAGCCGTTCAACTTCAGGAAGTACGGTAGCCCCGAAATGCACAGCGTGCATCCACGGCGGCCACTGAATATGGTCGAGTACGACGAGCCCAGAGAGCGTCGTCATGGAACTTGATGAGCGGCAATATCGCAATGCCCTGGGGCGGTTCACGACGGGTATATGCGTCGTGTCCGCGGTGAGCGAAGCGAATGCCCCGATAGCCATGACGATCAACTCTTTTTCATCGCTCTCACTGAGCCCATCGCTGGTTCAATGGAGTATCAAGAAGAAGTCGATGTGCTATCCACTCTTTTCACGGCTGGGCAGATACACGATAAGTGTCCTGTCCGACAAGCAGGCGCATATATCCCAGCGCTATGCGAAGCCGGGCGAGCATGCGATGCATCCGGATGACTATTCAAGTACCGAATCAGGTGTGCCTTATATAAGAGGTTCGTTGGCCCACTTCGTATGCAAGAGCTGGGGACAGATGGAGGCGGGCGATCACGATATTCTGATCGCTGCCGTCGAGGGGTTTTCCACGGATGCAGAAGGAAAACCGTTGGTCTTTTTCGGCGGTGGTTATCGTCCGCTGCTTATTTGATTGGTGCTATTAAAGTTTCTAATGAAACACCGGGTGTCGACTGATTGCGGAATCGCCAATGTCGGCACTAAGGCATTTGCTCGTCATCCCAGCGAAAGCTGGGATCCAGTGACTTTGATGCGTAGAAGACGATGGATCCCAGCTTTCGCCAATGGGATGACGACAAGGCAATACGAAAGATAACGACGAGCACGGGTGGGCTCAAGATTCTGTTGAGACCACTAAGAAGCGCCTTGGTCGCAAGCTATATCAAGCTCAATGTCACATCAGCGCGCGTCACCGGCGCGACAGATTATGTTTGTCGGGAAAAGGAGTTGACTATGGAACCGAATATTACTCAGCCGGAATCCTTCCTGATTGCCATGCTCATCATATTCATTCTGCCCTTCATGATATGGCGATATTTGAAGACAGAATATTTTGCACCCATGGTGGTTGTACAAATCGTCGCCGGCATCATTGTCGGGCCTGGCGTGCTCGGTGCCTATTTCAAGGATTATTACCACGCCATATTCACGCCAGTGACCATCCACAATTTGAACGGCATCGCATCATGGGCCGTCATGATGTTCGTATTTGTGGCGGGTGTCGAACTGGATCTGCGCAATGTATGGCGTCATAGAAAGGAAAGCAGTGTCACCGCTGGCTTGGCATTGGGGGTGCCGTTGTCTTTCGGCGCCGTTGTCGGATGGCTTTTGGTGCAGCACCCGGGATGGGTCGGGCAGGTCGCGGAGAACTGGCAGTTCATTCTGGCCATCGGCATGTCTTGTGCGATTACTTCACTGCCTGTCCTGATCGTTTTTCTGGAAAAGATGGAACTGCTTCGGCAGCCCATGGGGCAGCGCGTCCTGCGTTATGCAAGCCTTGATGATTTATTGATTTGGTCGGTTCTGGCGGTGGTCATGGTGGATTTGCCGCGTATCAAGACGCAACTGCTGTTTCTAATCGGCTTTGGCGTGGCGTCCGCATTCCTGCGGAAGCTCATGGTCGCCGTCGGAGAAGCGGATCGTTGGTTCTACGCGTTGATCTGGATGGTGGGCGTGTCATTCATGGCCGAGTGGTCGGGTCTGCACTTCATGGTCGGTGCATTCATGGCGGGTGTCGTGATCGACATGCGCTGGTTTGATCAAAAGAAGATGGATCTATTGAGGCACTACGTTCTTCTGATCATGATGCCGGTCTACTTTCTCAGCACCGGCCTCAAAACTACCTGGTCCATCGGCGGCACGGCGGTCTTCATTGTGGCCGGTTTCATGCTGGTAGCGGCGGTGGTCGGGAAGCTTGTAGGTATTCACATTGCCGGTCGCATCTTGAAATGGAGCGAGGGCGAGGCGTCGATCATCGGTTGGCTGCTGCAATCGAAATCCCTGATCACCATCGTATTCGCCAATGTGCTGCTGGATAAGGGCGTGATTTCGAATGAGGCCTTTACAGCCGTGCTGCTCATGTCGTTGGTGAGCACCATGCTTACCGTTCCAGTGGTTTCTTCGAAGCTCGCGCTGAATCCGACTTTGGCAACGAAGATGAGTTAGGCGCCTGGGGCGCGACGATTGGCCAACCGATCATTTACTCCGGCGAATGACTCATGGATACGAAATACGTAGAGCAGCTCGATACCGACTCAGCGCCAGCATCGTTGCCGGCCTGGACGACGCTGCTCCTGGCGACTGCTTGCGGGATGATTGTCGCCACCCTTTACTACGTCCAACCGTTGGTCGGACCTATCAGCGCAGCGCTCGGTCTATCGTCGCAAGCGGCCGGATTGATCGTGACGATGACGCAGCTTGGGTATGGCATAAGTTTGGCCTTGGTGGTGCCGCTCACGGATGTCATCGAAAATCGGCGCCTGATTGTTTCGGCACTGATTGCCAGCACGCTCGCGCTGATCGTTGCCGGCATGTCCGATGATGCGTCGACGTTCATGGCGGCGATGTTTTTCATCGGCATAAGTGCTGTGGCATCACAGATCGTCATTCCCTATGCGTCGCATCTCGTCGCGCCAGCGGCTCGCGGCAATGTCATCGGGAATGTCGTAAGCGGATTGATGCTCGGTATCATGTTGGCGCGCCCAGTGGCCAGCTTTTTGACGAATCTCGGATCTTGGCGAACGGTGTTCACGCTGGCTGCGGGCGGCATGGCGATTCTCGCAACCGTATTGGCGCTACTTCTGCCGCAGCGACAACCACCTGCGGGCCTGACGTACGGCGCCGTGCTCAGATCGATGGCGAGGCTCTATCTAAAGACTCCGCTTTTGCGCAGGCGCGCGCTTTATCACACCTGCCTGTTTGCCGTTTTCAGTTTGTTCTGGACGACCGTGCCGCTGCTATTGGCAGGGCCGGAATTTCATCTGACGCAGGCGGGCATCGCTTGGTTCGCCTTGGCGGGCGTTGCAGGTGCCATCGCAGCGCCGATCGCGGGCCGGCTTGCCGATAGAGGATGGGGCCGATCCTTGACCGGATTCGCCATCATCGCGGTCGCGTCGTCTTTCCTGATGACGCATTGGGGAACATCCGGAACTTCCATTCGGCTGGCCATCCTGGTGTTGTCAGCGATCGTGCTGGACTTCGGCGTTTCCATGAACTTCGTAGTCGGCCAGCGAGCTATTTTCACTCTGCCCCCCGAGTATCGCGGACGCCTAAACGGCCTCTATATTGCGACGTTTTTCATGGGCGGGGCCGTGGGATCTGCGATAGGTGTGTGGTCGTTCGCGCAGGGAGGCTGGCCTTTGACATCCTGGATCGGGTTTGTTCTTCCGACTGTTGCGATGATCTATTACACGACAGAGCCTGAAGAAGCATGATGCCGGTGAGCTGGTACCGGTGTGCGAGATGCCATTCCCTCCCCTGCTTGCAGGGGAGGGAATGGGTGGGGTGACGCGAGCGAAGCTCGCGTCCAGCTCGGCACGCGATGATTGAACATCATCACGAGACAGCTTCTTCATAGATCAGGCCAGACAGCTAGTCGTCTTTGCCGAACAACCCACCAAGCACTGAGCCAATCACACCGCCAGCAATGGCTCCACCGATCGAATTCCCCGAATCACCACTCAAAACGGGCGAACTCGTTCCGCTTTCACGGGCAAGGTAAGGCTCCAGCGCGTGCGCCAGATTCGGCATGGTGAGGGTCTGCAGCCATACCTGGCCTGGGCCGGTGAGGTTTGCAATGAACAGGCCGTCGCCGCCGAAGAGTTTGTTCTTCAAACCGGGAATCATGGTGATGTCGAAGTTGACCGTGCCTTCGAACATGCCGACGTGCCCAGGATGCACCTGCAGTGTTTCGCCGGGAGCAAGGGTGTAGGTGACGATCTCGCCGCCCAGTTCTACCCAGGCTCGGGCGTTACCGCCCAGCTTTTGGAGCACGAAACCATCGCCGCCAAAGATGCCTGCGCCGAGCGAGCGCTGAAAACCGATCGACAGCTCCACGCCTTGCGTACCGCATAGAAAACCGTGGCGATGGATGAAGTAGGTCTGGCCGGAGTTCACTTGGACTTCAACGATCGAGCCAGGCACCTTTGCCGCGAAGGCGACCATACCGGGTGATCCCGAAGTCTCGTATTCATTCATGAATAGTCCGCCACCCGAAAGGGCGCGTCCGACGACACCGAGAAAGCCTGTTGCACCGGCCGTCCGTGCCGACGTCTGCAGCGTGATGTTACGTGTCATCCAGGAAAACCGGCCCGGCTCTGAAATGATTCTGTCACCTTGCTCCAGGCCAACTTCCAGGACTGGCAAGGTGGTTCCTACCGTACGCGTCTTCATTGCTTAACTCCCCCAAACGTTTGCATGCATCTGTCAGCTATGACGGCATAGCTACGATCCCCAGACATTCTTACCGAACACGGACTCTGAAGGGAGTGCCGTTAGGCCGACGTCTTTGCGGCATTAAACGCCCCTGGGGCAGTTGAATGTTCGTAGCTACGGAATACTGCTTCTGATCTAAAACAATCATCACGGCCAGTCCATGCCCTTAGGCATGACGCCTTGTGGCCGAGCCAAAGCGTAAACTGAAGGACATTGATTCAAGGACTCGATATGCAATGAACAAGCAGGCCACTCAGACAGCGCACGCGGTTTCCATTCGTGGCGTCAGCAAGACCTACAAGGGCGGCTTCGAGGCATTGAAGTCGATCGACCTCGATATCCGGCATGGCGAGATCTTTGCTCTGCTTGGTCCAAACGGTGCGGGCAAGACCACGCTGATCAGCATCATTTGCGGCATCGTCAAGCCCAGTGGCGGCACGGTAACGGCGGCTGGCCACGATGTGGTGAGGGATTATCGGATTACGCGCGCAAAGATCGGTCTGGTACCGCAGGAGCTGTCGACCGACGCGTTCGAAACGGTATGGGCATCGGTCAGGTTCAGTCGAGGTTTGTTCGGTCGTCCCCGAAATGACCAGCACGTCGAAAAGGTGCTGCGCGATTTGTCGCTCTGGGACAAGAAAGACTCAAAGATCATGACCTTGTCCGGAGGCATGAAACGTCGCGTGCTCATCGCCAAGGCATTGGCCCACGAACCAAGCATCCTGTTTCTGGATGAGCCCACGGCGGGCGTGGATGTGGAGCTTCGGCATGACATGTGGCGCATGGTGCGCGGGTTGCGTGAAACCGGCGTTACCGTGATTCTCACCACGCACTATATCGACGAGGCTGAGGAAATGGCCGACCGCGTGGGTGTCATCACGCGCGGTGAATTGATCCTGGTTGAAGAGAAGCATGTGTTGATGCGCAAGCTTGGGAAGAAGCAACTGATCATCAGCCTTCAAATGCCTATGCAAGCGCTACCTGAGGGGCTGGACGAGTACGCTTTGGAGCTTGCCGACGATGGTGCGACGCTAACTTACACGTTTGATGCCAAAAGCGACGATACGGGTATTGCGGTGTTGTTGCGCAAGCTCGGTGATCGGGGCGTCGACTTCAAAGATCTACACACCTTGGAAAGCTCGCTCGAAGACATCTTCGTCAGCCTGGTGCGGAGGACGCCATGAACATTCCTGCCATTCGCGCCATTTATCGCTTCGAGATGGCCCGCACGTTCCGCACGCTGATGCAGAGCATCTTCTCACCGGTGCTATCGACATCGCTGTACTTCATTGTGTTCGGTACCGCGATTGGTTCGCGCATGGGGCATATCGGCGGAACGAGCTATGGTGCATTTATCATTCCCGGCCTGATCATGCTGTCGCTGCTCAATGAGAGCATATCCAACGCCTCGTTCGGTATTTACCTTCCCAAATGGTCCGGCACTATCTACGAATTGCTTTCCGCGCCGGTTTCGCCGCTTGAGGCGGTGCTGGGCTATGTCGGGGCGGCAGCTACCAAATCGATGATGCTGGGCTTGCTTATTCTTCTTACCGCACGTTTCTTCGTGCCTTACAGCATCCTGCATCCGGTATGGATGATCGTCTTCTTGCTACTAACGGCGGTCACTTTCAGTTCGTTCGGTTTCATCATCGGTTTATGGGCCGACGACTTCCAGAAACTTCAGGTGATTCCGCTGATGATCATCACGCCATTGACGTTTCTCGGCGGTGCCTTTTATTCGATCGGGATGCTGCCGCCGTTCTGGCAGAAGGTCGCGCTGTTCAATCCCGTGGTGTACCTCATCAGCGGATTTCGCTGGAGCTTCTACGGTCAGTCCGACGTCAACGTTATATTGAGTGCGAGTATGACGATGGCGTTTCTTCTGTTATGTATTGTGGTTATTACCTGGATCTTCCGTAGCGGCTACAAACTGCGATCATAGATCGACTGGCAGATGGTATGTTGCATGCCATGCTCCTCTTGAAGAAATAATGTGGCAGTCAAAAAGGCGGTGACCTTCTAGGGGCCGCTTCCAATCCAAAGCAAACGCAGCTTTTAGAGAAAACCGTGGCTAATTTCGAAACCTTACAAACTGAGTTGCTTCATCTGTTCGAGCGCCATGACGTGGAGCTCGAAGTGGATGAAGATTGGCTGGTTACGGATGGCGATTTTCCTGCCGTGCGTGCCAGTTGGCATGAAGATGGGGCAGGTACGCCGGGCCGATTGGATGTGGACGTGGTGATCAGCGAAGAGCGCCACATCGAAGAAAGCTTTGCTGGCAATGGAGCTGGCGTCGCCGGCCTACGCGATGCGCTCAGCGCGTTCGAACGAAATGTCTTGCACGTGCTGTTGGCTGCGTGCTGGTACGTCACGGATGATCGCCGCATCCAATTGCAAAGCTGGGATCTTGGCGCGCGAACTTGGGATGTATTCGTCGGCCCGCTGACGTTTAGTCGTGACAGTGTTGCTACGCCTGAAGGCTTGCTGCCAGCCTTACAAGATGCGCTGCGCAGCGAATCATTGAGTGGTCAATTGCACTGGATTCGCCTGTTCCATCGCCGCGAAGATGATGGTTCGGTAGTAGCCGAGGCATTGCTGGATAACGAACCTTGGCCGGGTGGTGATCGCGTGCTTGGCCAGTTGAATTGGCCATCAACGGACAAGGGATATAGCGCGCGTTGCTTTATTGCATTGGACATTCGTGATTACTGAGGTCACGTATGGGCAATGACTGATGATTGTGTCCGCTTTTGAAAGCGGACGCACCATGAAGTCGACTGTTGACCTACTAAGTATTGAATCCCATGCGCTACCTGTCTCTTATTCTGTTGTGTCCCTGGCTCGTTATCTTGGTGTGGGCCTATTGGGCATTGGGGAAGCGTTTTCGCATCACATGGCGGCTCAAGCTATATGACATCGCGGTGGCTCTCATGGCCTTGGGTGCCGCTTGCAGGAGTGCCTTAGTAGCCTTTGACGATATCGCTATCCAAAACGTGGGGAGCTTTGGGCGAGAAAGTGGAGGTATTTGGAAACAGGTCATGCCGGCACTCTACGGTTACGGTGCTTTCGCCGCAGTGATGCTGGTAGGAATAGTGGCACGACGTTTCCTTCGAAGACACGAAAGCAATCTCGTTGCTCAAGGGAAGATTGGGGAGAGGTAATACTTCTAAATAGCCGCCACGCATGGCGGGCATGATACGAACAGCAATGGGCATCATATTTTTCAGGGGAAACTATGATCGGTGCGATACGAATTGCCGCAGACACCTTAGCGATGAAGGTGTTGCGTTTGTGCTGTCTTGGCATCAGCGTTTTGCTCGTAAGCCAGGCTTGGGCTGACAGCTGCAAGTTGGAAAAGTACGGCACGTTGCCGGTGGACATGGAAAACGGGCGCGCCACGACCATGGTGAAGATCAATGGGAGCGATACGCGCTTTGCTCTCGATACCGGGGCCTTTTTCAGCATCATGTCGAATGCCAATGCGTCGTCGCTGGGACTCAAGCTGCGACCCATGCCTTTTGGGTTTCACATCATGGGCATTGGAGGCGCCGCGAATGCTCAGTACGCGAGCGTGAAGGAATTCGGCATTCTTGGCACGACGCTCAAAAATGTTGATTTCCTTGTCGGTGGTACCGACCCGGGCTATGGATTGCTAGGTGCCAATCTGCTCGATTTCGCTGATCTTGAAATCGATATGGCACATGGAAAATTCACTCTGTTTCAGGTGGATGGCTGCAATAAGGCAGCGCTGGCATATTGGTCTACGGGTCGCGATTTCTTCATGGCCGATACCGAGCCGAGCGACAATCGAAACGATCGACGCACGTTTTTCAACGTGACGATAAACGGCAAGCACGTGCGGGCAGTGCTCGATTCGGGAGCCTACGCCACTGTGCTAACCCGCAGCGCTGCGGAGCGAGTCGGCATCGACATTAATGCGCCGGATGTGAAGAGGAACTTCATCACTTACGGTTTTGGTGCCAAGTCGGTCAAGGCGTGGATTGTACGCGTCGATTCATTCTCAGTCGGCACGGAAACCATCCAGCATAGCCAGATGCAAGTCATTGATGGATCCCTTGGTGATACCAGAACCGACATGTTGCTTGGCCTGGATTATCTCCTCGCCCATCATATGTTTATCGCCAACAGCCAGCGAAAAGCTTATTTCACCTACAACGGTGGGCGCGTGTTTGCTTACGCCGATGCGCCGAACGACGGCGATAAATCCGACGCAGGCAGTGCTGCGAGCGGCAACGACACAACACTCAAGACCGCGCCCGATTACGCGTTGCGTGGCGAGGCCTACCTTTCTCGTGGCGAGCCGAAGGCTGCCATAGCCGATCTGAATGAGGCGATCCGCATGGCGCCGGATCAAGCCGATTACTATGTTGCCCGTGCGAGGGCACTTTGGGCGGACAAACAGTCCGATGCGGCACTCACCGATTTGAACAAGTCTTTGAGCATGAATTCAAAGAACCTCGACGCGTTGCTGCTGCGCGCCAGAATTCACTTCACGCACAAAGATCGCACGAGTGCAGAAGCAGATGTGGCGGCGGCAAGCCCTTTGGCGCCTGCAGGATCTCCGCAGGCACGTTCGATTGCCGCCATGTACATCCAACTTGATCAACCCGGCGCGGCGCTACCGATGCTGGACGATTGGATTCGCCTTCATAGCAATGACGCACAGCTCGGCTCCGTGCTCAACGAACGCTGCTGGGCGCGCGGCCTGAGCAATCAGATGCTGGACGATGCGTTAAACGATTGCCATAAGGCGATCAAGCGCGATGGCGAAAATCCGGCCTATCTCGACAGTCTCGGCTTGGTGGAGTTGCGGCTGGGACATTATCCCGAATCGATCAAGGCTTACGAGCAGGCGATCGCGAAAATGCCGCGTTCCGCGTGGTCGCGCTATGGTCTTGGCTTGGCGAAAATCCGCAGTGGTCAGATGGACGCGGGCAATGCCGATCTGGTCGCAGCGCGCGCGCTTGATTCGGGCATCGAGGCACGTGCCACCAAGTATGGCTTGACTGTGGCGGGGCCATAGATCGCACGACATCCAGCGGATCAAAGCGCGTAGCACGTAGGTTGGGGTGAAAACCCCAACGTCGCCATGCACATAAATTCGGATGCTGGGGTTTGCACCTCAACCTACGCGCTTAGTTCTTGGTCGAAACAGGAAAGGAAAACATCGCCGCCGCAAATAGTACGGCTATTAGTTCCTGGTGAGCCACGTACTGCTGAGAAGGTCTTTCAGTTTGGGCGTCTGCACATCCGTATATTCTCGCGAAAGAGTCGCGGGACCAGGGAATTTCTCATTCTGGATCACAACATCGGGGCGAACGACTGGGGTCTCGTTGCGCGACATAGGGGTCTTGTCAGAAACCTTGACGATGCCTGGATTGGTGCATCCAGCCAGCAGCGCAAAAGCGCTGGCCGTTATAGAGATTGTCCATTTCATGGCGCTATCTCCCGGTCTTGAATTTTCCTGGGGATCATACGCGCACCGATTGACTTCGTGACAAGCCCCTCTGGCAGCTCTTCAGGCCTGGCGGCTTTGAAAGTCGAGACTCAGTGTCTTTACTGCCTCAAAGGCACCGGATCCCAGCTTTCGCCAATGGGATGACGCCTAGGCGGTTCGAAAGATCACGGCGAGCTTGTATAGCTTGAAAATTCAAGGCATGCCGATCGCATGGCTTCTCGATGACGTCAACCCAACGGCCGGACTCGGAGATTGCGCCCTTTGATCTTCCCGGCACGCAAGCGTTCCAAGGCTTTGCTTGCTAGCGATCGGCTGATCGCCACGTAAGCGCGTGTGGCGAAAACGTCGATCTTGCCGACATCGTCCGCCTTGAGTCCGGCGTCGCCGGTTAGCGCACCGAGGATGTCGCCGGGGCGCAGCTTGTCCTGGCGACCGGCGTCGATGACCAATGTTTTCATGGGCGCCAGATTCAATGTCTTGCCATGCGGCGGCGAGATCTTCAGCGGATGCCACGTCAGCGGTTTGCCGAGTATATGTTCGATGTTTTCGGCCTTTGGTTTTTCGCGCGGCGTACATAGCGTTATCGCCAGGCCCGTTTGTCCTGCGCGGCCCGTACGGCCGATCCGATGGGTATGCGTGTCGGGATCGTGGGCGACGTCGTAGCTGATCACCAACGGCAGTGCATGGATGTCGAGCCCGCGCGCCGCGACATCGGTAGCTATGAGTACGGCGCAACTGCGATTGGCGAACTGCACCAGCACTTCGTCGCGATCGCGTTGTTCCATGTCGCCATGCAATGCCAATGCAGAAAAGCCGCGGCGATCCAACTCCTCCGCCACGGCGTCCACATCTCGTCGCATATTGCAGAACACCAGCGCGTGCTGGCCGCGTTCCCCGGTAAGCAGCTGGGCCAGCGCGTCGAGTTTGCGGGCGGGATCAACGTCGACGAACTGCTGCTCGATCGCGGGTTTGGTGTCGACCGGCGCTTCGATGATGATTTCAACCGGGTTGCGCTGCATGCGCCGGCTCGCTTCGCGGATTTCGTCCGGATAGGTGGCCGAGAACAACAGTGTCTGGTGATGTTTGGCTATACGCCCGACGATGTCATCGATGGCCTCGCTGAAACCCATGTCCAGCATGCGGTCGGCTTCGTCCAGCACCAGAACCTTGATGCCGCCGCCGTGCAGGCTGCCGCGCTTGAGGTGCTCCTGTATGCGACCGGGCGTGCCAACCACGATGTGCGGATCATGCGTCAGCGAGGCCAGTTGCGGTCCCAAGGGCATGCCGCCGCACAAGGTCAGCAGCTTTACGTTGGGGATGTTCGCAGCGAGCTTGCGAATGGCCTTGCTCACCTGATCGGCCAGTTCGCGTGTGGGGCACAGTACCAGCGCTTGCAAGCGGATCGTTTCCACGTGCAGGGATTGCAGCAAGCTCAGTCCGAATGCCGCGGTCTTGCCGCTGCCAGTCTGCGCCTGCGCGATCACGTCGCGTCCCTCCAGCATCGCCGGAAGGCTTTCTGCCTGGATAGGAGTCATCTCGCTGTAGCCGAGGGTTTCGACACTGGCGAGCAAGGCGGGTTTAAGGGGGAGCGTATGAAAGGCGGTCATGCAACATGATCGCACGATCGCTTCTTCGGCAGCGAGAAACAGGATCTCTTTGATCGCAGCTGTACAAGCGTCGCCACCCGCCTATACCTGCGGCGGGGCGACCTCGGGGGTGTTCACGAATGGCCTTCGGAAGGATCCCGTCCCGTATCGCCTGGTTTCAGGTTCTCGCGTACCGCTTTCTTTTTGGCCTGCTTGGTGTCTTGTTGTTTCTTCTTGGCCAGTTCGCGCTGACGCTTTTCAAATGAGTAGTTTGTCTTTGCCAAGTGAGATGTCTCGCTCAATGCAGTGGAGGTGACGTCGGTCTATGCAATGTGCATGACCGCATATAGAAACTTACTTCCGGCCGGGAGACTGCTTAGTGGCCGCAGTAGCGTTGTTTGCGTTCGTGGCAGTTTCGGCCTCTTCAGGTTTGCGATGAAGCGGCGTATTGCCCAGCACCTCAATATGACCGCCAGCCTTGTTGAAAGCAGCAATATCTGCGGCGATGCGTTCGCTGGTCAGAGTTTTGGGGGAGGCAGAACCAGTGTAAGAACCACCGGCACCGGAATGGCGAGCGCTAGACATGATGGGGTCCTCTCATTTCAGGGTGATCTCGATGTTGCGAGAACGTTGCTTTGCATAGTCAGAGCGAATGGCGTTGCAGTACGGGCCACCCATGACGAATCGTCGACAGATGGTTGGACGATTTTCATAAATACTGCAGTTCATACGAGTGCGATCCATCGCAACACACCACCCGTCTTCGCCGTGTGCCATCACGTGGACGCCATTCGGAAGATAAGTGGTGTAGTGAGAAGGGATATTGTCCTCAGGTCCCAAAGTAACGGTCAGTCGACAGCACACCGCTTCGCACGTCGAGCAATTTGCTGCGACTTTCGCTTTCCTTCTGGGCTGGATTCCGTCTGTATGGCGCGTGGAATGGTCTGGCATCGGTGCTCCCGTGGGGCGGGCCTCACCTCATACTGGAGGTGGTTCAAGCGTGAAGTGGGGAGCGAGGCGCGCAGCTGCTGAATGGCAACGCGGAGCGCAAGAAGCGGGAAATATCTACTAACCCATAGTACACCATGCCAGCAGGCCGAGATTGTGTACTGCCCATGCCAAGTTGATATGGAAATGGGCGAATCTGCAGAGCCAACTATTTAGGAGTATGGTGGATAGCCCAGCCACCCATCATCTAGGCCTGCGAATGAAAGACACACCACAATCTTTGTCGGCAGCGACCATTCATTCGGTTTATTCAGGTAAGAAGATTACTTCTGCGGTCGACCAGGCTAAGAACTTTAAGTCGACGAATAGCTTTGCGCGTGATGCCGCGCATTCGGGTCAGGCACCTGAAAAGGGCAAAGTGGAAAAGAAGCGGTCCGGTCGCTCGTAACGAAGCAGGCTTTCAAGAAGTAAGTCGCACAGTGTGGTGACACAGTATGCGTTTCGATCGAGCGTAGATCGAAAGCATAAATCTGTGTCGTCGGATGGCTGAACGCACGCACGCTGAGAAACGGTGCACCGAAAAGCTCAGTGCACGGGTACCAGTATCGGCTTGTTCTGATCCTTCAACAGAAACACCACGAATTTGGCCGGCTTGGTGCGGCTGGCATTGCGGCCAGCCGTGTGCACGTCATCCGGCCCTTCATAGAACGTTTGTCCTGGCCCCAGCGTTACCTGTTTGCCGCCATTCAAGCCCATCACGATGGAACCTTCGAGCACGTAGACGAAGGCGTGCGCATAGTGGCGATGGACCGGATCGACCGAGCCGGGCGGGTAGGTGACGAGGATCATCTTGCCTTCCTTGCCGGGATAATCCTTGAGGGCTTTGGTCATTAGCTCTGAGACGTGGGCCATCGGCGGTTTTGATGAGGCGGAAGCGTCCTCTGCCGATTGCGTTGCGGCAACGCCGGAAGCGAGCAGGAACAGCAGCAATCCGAACGTATTGAATCGGAATGTCTTGAGCATGCGCATGGGTGTCTCCTCGAATTAATTCAGCTCCGACACGGCCCTGGGCACGGCATGGCCATTGCTCAGGCCGGTCGGCTGAGGTGTCCGCTCGCGCTCGATAGCGTGTGGCGCTCAGCCTAGGTTCGGCGCGATTCGCCCGGTAGGTCCGACAGCGGGCTCGTGGTGTTGCCGCTCAGGCAACAATGGATGGAGGCTGTCACAGACGCCGCAGCCAAAACGTCTATCAGGTATAGCCCGGCCAATGCCGGTGCTGGATGCGCTTCGCCTGGCAAATGCGAAGCCCTGACTGGACATGCCAAATGACTCCCGATTCGCAAGATCGACCCCAGTGCGCAAACAGCGATGCGCTCGCGTCGAGCTTCTCGGCAAGTTACGCCGGTGTAGTCGCGTTTATTGCGGTGGCGACGGAAGGCAGTTTCGCGCGCGCGGGCGACCGACTCGGTATCGGCCGTTCGGCCGTCAGTCGCAGTGTGCAGAAGCTGGAGGCGCAGTTGGGTACACGGTTGTTTTTGCGCACCACCCGAAGCACTACGTTGACCCGCGAGGGTGAACTGTTTTATCGAAATTGCCATCCAGGCGTGGAGCGGATTGTCCAGGCTCTGGAAGACATGCGCGATCTGCGCGAAGGCCCGCCGCGCGGGCAGCTGCGGATCAGTGCCACGGTGGGGTTCGGGCGTCGCATCGTGGCACCGCTGCTCAGTGGTTTTCGCGAACGCTATCCGAATATCGCCGTCGATCTGCTGTTAGACGATCGCACTACAGATTTCAGTGCGGAGCGGGTGGACGTGGCGTTTCGCAACGGGCGCATGGAGGACAGCCAAATCATCGCAAAGCAGCTAATCCCGATGCCGATGCTCATTTGCGCCTCGCCAACGTATCGGCATACGCACGGGCTGCCGCGGCAAGTGGAAGATCTGGCCGCGCACAACTGCATCAATTTCCGCACAGCGTCGGGCAGGATCTTCGAATGGGAATTCAAAGTTGGCGGTCGAATACAAAAGTTTCTGCCATCGTCCACGTGCACGTTCAACGACGAGGAATTGGTGCTGCAGGCCGTGCTCGACGGTCAGGGTATTGCGCAGATGGCCGGCTATCAGATCAGCGAACATCTGCGAACCGGCCGTCTGGTGGCGTGTCTGGCGCAATACGCGCCTGACGATCGTGGGCACTACCTCTGCTATCTGAGTCGGCAACAGTTGCCAGCGCGCATACGCGTTTTTATCGACTTCATGACAGCAGGCATACGCGCACTGGACTTGCAGTGCGCGACCGGGCTGACCCCGATTTTACCTGTGCCCGCAAGCAAGGTGAGTGCCGCATTCACGGCGAGCGTTGCTTGACGCCACCGTTGCTACAGCGGTGCAACGATTGGTGCGTTGCATGCAACATCGCGAGCCCATCGGTGGTGCTACCCGCTGCCGATCGCCACGCCTAGCATGCATTCACCACGCGCCACTGGCGCAAATGTAACGCGGAGGTCTTCCATGAAAATCCTAGTCATCGGCGGAACCGGACTCATCGGCAGCAAAGTCGTTGAGCGCTTGCGCAAGCGCGGCCATGAAGCGGTTGCCGCAGCGCCATCGTCAGGCATCAATGCTGTCATCGGCGAGGGACTGGAGCAGGCCATGGCAGGCACAAACGTAGTGATCGACCTGGCCAACTCTCCCTCGTTCGAGGATCGGGCCGCGCTGGATTTCTTCGAGAAGTCGGGACACAACCTTGCCGCCGCAGAGAAGAAAGCCGGCGTAAAGCATCATGTGGCGTTGTCGGTGGTGGGTACCGGTCGTCCTGCGTTTGCAGCGAGTGGATACATCCGCGCCAAAGTGGCGCAGGAAAAGCTGATACGCGCCGCCGGCGTTCCGTACACCATTGTCCATTCCACTCAGTTCTTCGAATTCCTCAACGGCATTGCCGGTGATGGTGGCGCGGGTCAGGAGATCCGCCTGTCGAGCGGACTGATGCAGCCGATCGCTTCTGACGACGTTGCGGATGCGGTCACCGATTACGCGCTTGGTCCAGCCGTCAACGGCACGGTGGAAATTGCCGGTCCGGAGAAAGCGCCGCTGTCGGAATGGGTGCAGCGATTCCTCATCGCCATAGGCGATCGGCGCAAAGTCGTTGCGGATCCGAAGGCGCCCTACTTCGGTGCCGTGTTGGAGCCGACCACGTTATTGCCAGGCGAGGGCGCGCGTTTGGGCGTACAGAACTTCCAAACCTGGTTCGCTCACTCTGCGTTCGGCAGCCGCGGAGCGGCGGCGTGAGGTGCTGCTACTTATGGGACGCCCGATCGCTGGCGAGGCACATCGTGCTCAATGGATCGGTGCGCCGTACGAAACGGTGAGGAAATTGGCTATCCGCTATCAAAGGACTCCAAGCCAACATGACCGACCTGCGACCGCCGTCCACCTCGCTGCTCGACAAGCATGTTGGGGAGGACTTCCTTCCGCTTTACACGGCGACCGTATCCATCAGCGGCGGTGAATCCAGGCATGGCCGCACTTCTGGCGTGGCCCGTTCCGACGACGGAGCCCTCAACGTGCAACTGCGGATGCCTGAGCAGTTGGGTGGGCCGGGTGGCGGCACCAATCCAGAACAGCTATTCGCAGCGGGCTACGGCGCATGCTTCCACGGCGCGCTGAGCCTGCTTGCGGAGCGGGCGAACGTGACGATCCCCGACGCGGAGGTTGTCGCCTCGGTCACTTTCGGCCGCGACCCGGTCGATGGTCTGTTCATGCTCACAGCGACTATCCGCATCCGCCTGCCGGGTGTCGACCGGGCGATCGCCGAGGAATTGGTGCGCAACACCGAGCGCATTTGCCCTTACTCGAAAATGGCCAGGGCAGGGATCGAGTGCGTGGTTTTGCTCGATTGCTGATCCGAGTGCTGTCTCTTGATCGCATTTTTCGCGTGCTATCACTTGCTTGATAACAAGCAAGACGCGGCGAACCAGTCCCCTCTCCCCTTCGGGGAGCGGGTTAGGGTGAGGGGCCGGGCTTGCGGGAAACTCGACGGCTGCGTGCAAGTTTTGCCCTTTGAATCTCTTATGGAGCGAACTATCCCGCGAGATTGACCCCTCACCCCAGCCCTCTCCCCGGAGGGGAGAGGGGGCATGGCAGCATTGGAATTGTGATCGGGAGACAGTGCCAAGCGGCAGAAAAACAAGCCTAGGTCTGACCGATCAGCGTATACACGATAGCGTTCCGCTAGCCTTAAAGAGCACGCACAAATTGTGATCCAATCGGGCACATCCTTGGCGCACGTCAGGCTTGAATGATGCCCAGGGGTGAAGGTACGTGCAGTTCAAATGCCACTTGCGTGACCACCCTCTGCGGAACAGCCACTCCAGCCGACATTGCCATCATGCCCCTCACGCCAGATTCGCCACCCATCGCATCCGCAAGCCAACGATCATTGACCATCATCGCCATGGGCGTGATGCTCGCATTGCTGTATTTCGGCAAGGACGTGATGGTCCCCGTCATCCTGGCCTTTATATTGGCTTTGCTGATGGCGCCGTTCGTGCGCCTGCTGCAGAAGATGAGGTTGGGCCATGCGTACGCCGTATTGATCGCCGTGCTGCTGCTGGCCACGATTGCAACCGGACTCATGACGATCATCGGCTCCCAGATCGTGCATCTGGCAGAAAGCCTTCCGCAATACGAGAGGACCGTTCAAGCCAAACTCCAGCTGCTGCATGACTTGACGATAGCCCGCCTGGAAGCGATGAGCGGTGAAGCCGGCAAGGTATTCAACGCATTTGGCGCCAAGAGCAATGCAGGGCAGATCCAAGAGGCGCCTGTTGCGACGTCATACACTAATGCGGTGGACGTTACCGCCTTGGGCAGCCCATGGAACGCGGTAAGAAGAGTTCTGTCTTCGCTGTGGAGTCCGTTAGAGACCGCAGGCATTGTGTTGGTCGTGCTCGTGTTTGTTTTGCTCGAATACGAATCCCTGCGTGATCGTTTTATCCGTGCCATCGGCGGCACAGATCTACGCGCAACGACGGCAGCGATCAATGACGCCGGCGAACGCCTCTCTCGTTTTTTTGTCTCCCAGTTCTCAGTGAATTTCGGCGTGGGCCTCGCGATATGGCTGGGACTGGCTGCGATAGGACTTCCCAACGCGTTGCTTTGGGGAACGCTTACCGCAGTGCTGCGCTTTGTGCCTTACATAGGGGTATGGCTGGCTGCATTGCTTGCCGCCTTGCTCGCTGCTGCCGTCACGCCGGGGTGGTCGCTGATGCTGATGACGTTAGGTTTGTTCGTCATCGTCGAAGCGCTGGTGAGTCAGTTGCTGGAGCCGCAGTTGTATGGCCATGCGACCGGGTTGTCGCCGCTAGCCGTCGTTGTTTCGGCCATCTTCTGGAGTTGGCTTTGGGGGCCGATGGGCTTGGTACTGTCTACCCCATTGACGCTTTGCCTGGTGGTGATAGGGAAACACGTCAAAGCGTTTACCTTGCTGGGAATTCTGCTTGGCGACACGCCGGCCCTGACGCTGCCGCAGCGGTTCTATCAACGGGCGCTTTCCGGGGATGCCGATGAAATTATTGCAGCCGCGCGCGGCTTCTTAAGGCAAAGATCGTTTGCCAAGTATTGCGACGTCGTATTGTTGCCGGCGCTACAACTTGCGCAGTTGGATCTTGCACAGAAAGCGATTGGCCCAGAACAACTGGTCAAAGCAAGAGGAGCGGTAATCAGAGTCATCGAATCGCTCGGAAGAGAAACGCCGACGCAACCGCGGTGGCGCCGCCGTACTTCCGTGCTCGAAGATGACCTCGCGCACTACCTTCGGCAGCAACGCGAGCATGTTGCAGGACGTTGGCAGGGACCGCTTGCCGTAGCGCCTGGGTCGATCGCGCTATGCATCGGTAGTGGCCATCCCTACGACGACATAGCGACGGAAATACTTGTGCGCATTCTTCGCGACCTGCACGTCGATGCGCGGCATGTCTCCATGCAGGATATTGAAGACTTCCAAGCGGAAGAGCACCCGGAAGCGACACCCAATGCCGTTTCCATGATCCATGTCGTCGATGCCGCCGGGGCTGGCGGGTGGGAAGCGGGTGATGCGCTGGCAACGGAAGTACGCAAGCGATTTGCGGATGTCGTCATCGTCGCCGTGCTTCTTCCCAATCTCCTGGAAACGCAGGAGATCCCAGAGTTGAGTGAGCACATCGATCGCGTCGCTCAGTCTTTTGAACAAGCGGCGCAATATGCGATTGAGAAGTTTATGAAATAGCCGGTGGTGAATCGCATATGGCCGCTAGGGAGATGCTCTGCACAAATCGTCGCCCCGGCGAAGGCCGGGGCCCAGCGACTTTAAGGCGAAAAGACACTGGGTCCCGGCCTTCGCCGGGACGACGAACAACCATCTGGCGAGATTCGATATCACTAAGTACATCCAACTGAGACTCGACGCTAATCAAGTCGGTCGGAGAGCGGCGTACTCCTCTCAGTAGCGCCCCAAGGCCACCAGATCGGCACTCTCCAACACACGCTTGGGGCCACCCTTGCGTGCAGCGGTGATCATCGCGCGCCCAAGTTCTTCCGTTGTGATCACACCATTGGGCCAGAGCCATTGGAAGACCGGCCAGAGAGGCGATACCAAGGTAAACAGCACGCCGCCACCCGGTGCCTTCGAACGCTCGCCATGCATCGGGCGCAGCGCAGCAAGGCGGATCATGATCGCCTCGGGCAAGAGCGTGAGAAGATCATTCTCCGTGCGTCCCTTCACTTGTGCCCACATCGCCTTGCCGCCCGTACCCATACCGGAAATGTATAGGAACCGCATCGCCGGATTCTCGCGTGCCAATGCGCGTGCCCAACCCATCGTGAGGTCATACGTAAGGTGGGTATATTCGGCCTCGCTCATGCGAACGGAAGACACGCCGAGGCAGAAGAAGCACGCGTCGTAGCCCTTTAATTCATTCGCATCCACCTTGAAGTCGAACATGTCTGTGCGAACGAGATCATGCAACTTCGGGTGCGACATGCCGGAAGGCTTGCGGCCGATCGAAAGAATAGACTCGACATCAGGATCGAGCAGGCACTGTCGAAGAACACCCTTTCCCACCATGCCGGTCGCACCGAAGAGAATGACCTTCATACAACCCTCCCGAGCCTTTCGTGGTCGTCGCGCACCATGATGCGCTCATCATGGTCTTCGCGCGAGCGCAGAGCGAGTTCAAACAAAAGGTGCAAAACATAGCGCGTCAGAACATCAGCTTTATCGTCAGCATGAAATCTGCGTCCCCTGACAGATGTTCGCATCGCATGTATGCGATGGTGCTGTCGTCAGGTGTGCTCATCCACCGTTGATGAGTTCGGCACACCCGACATGAGTGAAGTAGCGCGAATCGTCTGGGTTGCACCCCAAACGATCCGCTGGCCACCACCAACTAGCGAGAGAGTTGATCATGGTTATGTTCGATCATAAGGCACCTGCACGCCTTCGTGCTCCCACCACGGTGCATTTCCCCTACTTCACCGCCGCGCACGCTGCGCAGCGTCGAGCCAAAGTGGGCATTCCTCGAAACGGAAGCAGCTGATTCCGATAAAACGAGCAGGATTTTTCCTGAAGCCCTTCACGCCGCGCGCAATACGCGGCGTGACTTAAGCGTGTGGAGAACAACATGGAAGACATGCAAGGCGGCCCGTGCGGACCGCAAATCTATCTATTGTCCGAAGAAGGCTATGAACGGCTCAAAGACCTTCAAGCCATGCTGGCGCTGATGGCGCACATCACCTACAGCAAGGGCGATGGTGTGAAAAGCGGCGCCACGCTGACCATTGGCCGTGCCGAGCTTTGCTTCATCTTCGAGGCGATCAACATAAAGATTGACGATGTGCTGGAGCGTTTGGGTAATGAGAACTGGCTCAGTTCGGTGCCAGAGGTTTCGCCTGCTTTTGTTCGATGATTTCAATGAAATCGGTTGGCTAACCCGATCTTTGATATTACCTAGTCGTCATTCCGACGAAGGCCGGAATCCACGCTTCGCACTGGCTATGGATTCCGGCCTGCGCCGGAATGACGGTGAGGCAATTTCATCCAGCTGTCAAAGATGAGCGTCTGGATCGATGCGCTGCAGAAATTCGGAACGCGCCGCGTTATGGTCGACACTCTCGTGCGTGTCCACGCCGATCACCTGGCGCAGGAGACCATTATCTTTGTTAGCGACAGCTGGCCAATTCGGCAAACCCACGCCATTGGGATTGCCGGTCTTGATGAAGTTTGCCCAATAGCCCTGCATGATGTCCGAAACATGATGGTCCGCGGCGGTCCAGGCAAAGACGTTATTGCCGGATAAATTGCCCAGCGCATATTCGATCTCGCCGCTGTGCACCGCCCCTGCATCCGGGCCGGCACTGCCATCACGCTTCACCGGACGCGCTTGAGTGAAATAGTAGTAATACACCGGCGCTTGTCCGGTCTGGTGCTGCATGTTCATCCAGCGCCACGTCGCAAAAGCAATGAAGTCATCACTCGCGAATGCCGTGCCGGAGGCTTTGACCTCCGCCTCGGCACTGGCCGGATAGAGCTTCAATGCCTCCGCCGCATGCTTGCCGAAGCGCTTTTCCATAGCGGCACGATAGTTCGCGGGCGTGAGTGCTTTGTCGTTGAGCAAGCTGGTGTAATCACCCTCCTGCGAATTCGAACCCACCAACAGCGGAATGTGCGCCTGCTCGCCAGCCTGATAGATGGCCTCCGGCGATCGAGGAAAGAAATAGCCGTCGATCGTAGGGTGAAACTCAGGCACATCCTTCTCACCAGCCGCCTTGAGTAACGCATTGGCGTCCATGGCGCGCAACTGCTCCAGCGAGTGCGCACCAACCCGCTGCTCGAAAGCCTGACCCTGCTGCTCTGCAAGCGCCAACGGCCTCGGCTTGAGATTGCCGAGCACCGCGCCACTCTCGCCAATAGCACGTTGCATCAATCCCTTCGATAAAGGCGAAGCCATCTGCGCCGACACCGACATGGAACCCGCCGACTCCCCACCAATGGTGACCTGATCCGGATCGCCACCAAACGCTGCGATATTCTGCTGAACCCAACGCAATGCCGCATTCTGGTCGAGCAACCCATAGTTGCCCGTAGCATGCTCGGGCGACTCAGCCGCCAGCGCCGGCAAGGCCAGGAAACCGAATACGTCCAAGCGATAGTTAACGGTGACAGTAACGATGCCGCGTTGAGCAAGGCTCGCTCCGTCATAACGAAGCTCCGAACCATCACCGGCTGAAAAGCCGCCACCATAGAAATACACCAACACCGGCAACTTCTCGTTCGAGCTGTGCGCACGTGTCCATACATTGAGATACAAGCAGTCTTCGCTCACTCCGTTGGAGCGAAACACCATGTCACTGTAGATAGGCCGCTGCATGCAGCGTGGCCCGAAGTGATCGGCTTGCCGCACTCCCGTCCACGCGGCCACAGGTTGAGGTGGCTTCCAGCGCAATGGTCCAATAGGTGGCGCGGCATACGGAATGCCCTTGAATTCGTTCAAACCCGTCTTGTTGTCATGAGCGCCCGACAGCTGGCCTGTGGTGACGTTTGCGATAGGGGGTGAGTCGGAAGCCGCGGCGGAAGTGGCGGCAAACGCAATGGCTATCGCAGGAAGGACACAGCGTGTACGCATGAATACAGTGAGCATGGATTAGATCTTTGTATGAGCAGCGCAGGGTCTTGTCGCCGGGACTATATTCTTTTTGGCTTGCATGTCACCAGCGTCGCCTATGTGGCGTGTTCGTGGAGACCGCAGTTCGGCCAGAATGCTTTGTGTTGCTCGTCAAATGAGCAAAGCCAGTCATAGTCTGTCTTCCTTTGCGCCAGAGCGAAGCCACAAATTCCAAGTAAATTAGAGCGACCGCAAGATAAGTTGGCGCTACAGTGCCACGCGCACGAACCGCATCGCTCATTCGCAGGCCGCTAGCCTGCTCAACAGGGGAAATCATGGAACGGAAGCCGGGGCTTGACCTGTTGCGAGCGATCGCGATTCTGTGGGTCATGCCATTTCACAGTTATTTGGCTGGCTATATGGGAGGAGGCGTACTGCGCTGGAGTGGCTGGATGGGTGTGGACCTGTTCTTTGCACTATCAGGTTTCCTGATCGGCTCGCAGGTGTTCAATGCTCTCGTCTCCCGTGGCGGCATCGATTTTGTCGACTTCTATCTTCGGCGAGGCTTTCGAACCTTGCCCGCCTACTTTTTGGTTCTGGGTATCTATGTCGCGTGGCCTTCGATGCGCGAAGAGCCAGGCATGATGCCGCTGTGGCAGTTCCTTGCCTACACACTCAATCTGTTCATTGATCCAAATCGTGGCGCTTTTTCACACGCTTGGTCATTGTGTGTGGAAGAACAGTTCTATCTGTTGTTCCCGTTGCTTGCACTCTTGCTCTTACGCACAGGTCGACTTGTGCGCGGTGCAGCCGTTATCGCTGCGTTGGTCCTAGGCGGCATAGTGCTTCGCACTTGGCTATGGATGCACTTTGTTCAACCAATTCAGGCCAACGGTAGTGAAGCAGGCGACGCATATCTGCGCTTCCTCTACTACCCGACGTATGCCCGTCTTGACGATCTGCTCGGCGGTGTCGCGCTAGCAGCTGCACGCAGTTATCGCACGCGTGGCTGGGCGTGGATCGAACGTAATGCCAACGGCGTGCTGATGACGGGAGTCTTGCTCATCGGCCTGTGCATGTGGGGTTTTAATGGGGAGCAACGCTTTGACTTGGCTGCCAATGTATTCGGCTATCCGATTCTGTCCGTTGCCATGACGGCGCTTGTGGCGGGGGCGGCTAGCCAACGCAGTGTGCTGGCTAGTATTCGAATTCCGGGGGCGGAATGGTTTGGGACGGCATCTTACAGTCTCTATCTGACCCACAAGATGGTTTACGGGCAATTGCACGGCCGTTTCGCGCCATGGGTCGATGGGCACGGCATTTGGACAGTGCTGATCTATATAGCATCCGTACTCGTTGTCGGCGCGGCGCTTCACTATCTGGTGGAGCGGCCATGCTTGCGGTTGCGGGAGCCTATACGCCGGAGGTGGGAACGGCGGCAGAGTGGTTATGTGACCACACCGACATTCTGATCAGCGTGTATTTACCGTTGACGTTCGAGACATTCACGTTCAACTCAAAGCGAAGATTGTCGTCTAACTGATTCTTCTACTGCGTCGAAAGTCTTAAAGGGCGACAAAGTGCGCAAGCTCATCTCCGGCCTGGCAGCTGTGATCTGTCTGGCCCTACCGTTGCACCTTTTGGCGGCACAGGAGTCGTCGAAGGGTACGGGGCTATCTCAGGCCGATTATGAAGTAGCAGCCACCGTTCTTCAGGCCGAATATCCAGCTGGGAGCAACAAGCCAGTCCTGGTCGCAACGCAGACGGCAACGTTTGACTGCAATCCTCCTGTAGACAACGGCTTTGCGATTGGAGGATGCAGTGGAATGAGGTCGGCCGATACCACCCCGGAAGCATTAGTGGAGAGGCTCAGTTCCGCTATGCCATCGGTAACAGTGGAGCTTTCCAAGAAGATGCTTCACGAAGGCCAGGTGCCCTCTACCTTGACTCACGCGTTGCCGGTGAATGTGCCTCAGTTTTTGTATGGCAAGGGTGTAACTGAAAAGCCCGCCTCGCAGCCAGAAATGGCCTTCTATATGTCGCGACCGGCCATTGCTACAGACCGTGGTCACGCACTCATTTACGTGGGTATCGTTAGCTGGCTAGATCAGAGCAAATCCATGGGACGATACTTCTACCTCGAAAAGTCCGGTGGACACTGGATCATCAAGGGGCACGTTGTGACATGGCAGCTAGGTACCTAAGTCAACATATGCGACCTAAGGGGAACCTTGGTCGTGCTGGGTGCAAGTGATCACCTATCGAGAAAGGAACTAATCATGCAATCGCTTTCTATTGGATGGGTAGGCAAGGTCATCCGTAACGTTTCTCTTTGCATGACGCTGGCGATGGTTGTATCTAGCGCCAAGGCCGATGAATCACTGCCGCGCTACGAGGTTCCGAACACAATTGTTCATACACTGCCTTCTGCTCAATCGCATCGTCTGTATCAGGTCTGGGTCGACCTTCCGGTCTCCTATGCAAGCACCAACAAAAAATATCCCGTGCTGTTCGTGGTTGATGCGGATTATTCGTTCCCGCTGATTCACAGCATCCGCAACAGACTTGGTGCGGGAGGGCAGAACATCGAGGAATTCGTGCTGGTTGGCCTGTCATATGCTGCCGGCGACTCGTCCGCAGAAAGTCGCAGCCGAGACTTTACGCCTACCAACGTACTTCAACATCCACGCAGGCCGGATCAGTACCAAGCATCACATTACGGCGAAGCTGAGGCCTACCGGGACTACGTCGAAGGGCAGGTCTTTCCTTTGATTGCTGATAAATATCGGGTCGACATGTCGCGTCGATACTTTGTCGGTCATTCCTATGGCGGCCTATTCGGAGCCTTCGTACTGTTAACGAAGCCTGAGATGTTCCAGACCTATATCCTCAGTAGCCCGTCTTTGCAGTACGACGATCATGTAATCAAGCGCTACGAAGAGGTCTATGCCAAAACGCATCGCGATCTTACGGCTCGTGTATTGCTCTACGACGGTGAATTCGAAGCCATCAAAAAGGCGCCTCGCTACAACAAAACCTTTGACATGGTGCAGGATGCAAGGGAATTCACCCTAAGCTTGAAGGAACGCAAATACCCGCATCTTTCCGTTGAGAACTTTGTCATCCCCGACGAGGACCATCTCTCCGTCTATCCGTCGATGATCAGCCGAGCGTTGTTGCGCGTTTTGCCTGGAACAGGTCCTTATACTGGTGGCTGATTTGGATGTGTAGGAGTGGTGCCTGCTGTGTCGCCAATCCTGTCCGCGCGGACCCGAGATCGGCCCAGTGCGAGCATCTTGGGACCGACAGGTTTGAGACGGATTTTGGCAACGGGCGAAAAGATCCCCAACATTTAGGGGCGCCGTAGGCCTTACCCCCAAAATATGCGGAAAACTTCTCCCCACGAAATTTCCAAGATCTGGAAGAAAGAAAATTTGATTCCAAAAAAGGTCGAAATTCTGTAGACAAAAAAAATTGCTCCTATATCTTGGGATCATGAAACCTTGGATCCCGGATGCTCTTCCCCTCAGCGTGCTCGATGCTAGCCGGCTGATCACGCCCCTCGGCCAAGCAATCGCAGCGCTATCGCAATATGACGGCCTGTTGAAGGGCATGGTAAACGCTGAGGTTATGCTCTCTCCTCTGACGACCCAAGAGGCTGTCTTGTCGTCGCGCATCGAGGGCACTCAGGCCACTGTGGGTGATGTGCTAGAGAGCGATGCAGGTGAGCAGTTCGATGATGCAAAGAATGATGATGTCGAGGAGGTGCTGAATTACCGCACTGCGCTGCGGCGTGCGTCACGGGAGGTGGAAGAGCGCCCGATTTCCCTTCAGCTGATCAGGTCGCTGCATAGCGTTCTGATGGATGGGGTTCGTGGTCAAGATAAGCAGCCAGGCAGCTTTCGTACGGAGCAAAATTGGATTGGACCCAAGGGTTGCTCGATCGATCAGGCGAATTTTGTACCGCCCAACCCGATGATCTTGATTGAGCATCTGGAGGCATTTGAGAAGTACATTGCTGGCGATGACATGGATCCCCTGATCCAGGCTGCCGTGGTCCACGCGCAGTTCGAAGTCATCCACCCCTTCATAGATGGTAATGGGCGCATCGGTCGCCTTTTAATTCCGTTGTTTCTTTACTGTAAAAAGCGTATCCACGCACCGATGTTCTACCTGTCGGGTTACCTTGAAAGTCATCGCGACGAATATTACGCAAGGCTCCGTGCAGTCACAGACAGAGGTGAGTGGAATGAGTGGGTTATCTTCTTTTTGAGGGCCGTAACCGAGCAGGCCAACAAGAACATTGAAGCCGCCAGCGGAATCTACAAGCTCTATGAAGAGATGAAGGTAGCTGTCCGCGACGCAACGCACTCACAACACAGCGCGCTAATTGTTGACACTATCTTTGCAAGCCCTATTTTCCGTATTGCTGGCTTGCAGAACAGCGCAGAGATTCCTGCTGCGTCCGCGCATAAGGTGGTGCAACAACTCGTTGAGGCGAAGATTGTCCGATGTATCCGTCCCGGAAAGGGACGCAGACCGGGCCTTTATGTGTTTCCAAGGTTACTCAATATTGTTGAAGGTAGGGACATATTTTGACCCCTTCCTTAAGCCTATTGAGCGAGGACGATGGGCGAGACATACAACGCTTCATGAGTAGGAAGTCGCAGAAACGGTACCGCAGAAACGCAGAAACGGTACCAGGTTGAGCTTCATCCCATGAGTCAACCTGGCACTGTTTTGCATTTATCCAACTGCGACTTCCCGAAGCACCGTCTCCAATTCGGTATCGCCGCGAAGAATACGAGACGGATTGCCTTCAAATTCAATCCAGCCTTCGTTGAAACCATCGAGCATCAGCATCCGCGGGATAGGGTTTTTCATACCTTGGGACGTGAACAACTCTTCCCAGGTTTCCCGCGGGACGATCTGCGCGGTCACAGGGCGATCAAGCACCTTGGCAAAGGTGGCTGCAATCTCGTTGGGTGATATCCGTTTTGTCGCTTCTAATTCGACGGCTCGGCATCCTTGCCAATTTTGTTGAATGAGTTCCGCAGCGATGCGTCCGACATCCCTTGTGGCAATCATCGGAACGGGTTTGTCGAGCGGTTGTAGAAAGCTGTGGATGACGCCTTCTTGACGGGCTGATTCCACATCCCATGCAAAGTTCTCCATAAACCAGGCAGGGCGCAGGAATGTCACCGGGATGTTCAAGCCGGCGAGGGCCTCTTCCATCAGCGTGCGCTGACTCAGGAGGTTGGTTCTCGTGGCCTGGGCGCCGATGGTCGAAAGACAGACCACTTTGGCAGGACGCGCGGATTCAAGCGCGGTTTTGACCACATCGATAACTGCACGCGCCTCAGGGAAGCCGGGCAGGGGGGCGAATTCGGAAGGCGGCAGGATGAAAACGCTATCGGCACCCTTAAAGGCGGCTGTCAGTGAGGCCACATCATCCATTTTGGCCAAGGCTACATCGCAGCCTCGCTGGGCCCACTCCCGGGCTTTGTCTTGATTCCTCAATACAGCGCGAACCGGCTTTCCTTCGGACAACAAGGTGCGCGCGAGCGCTCCACCGACTTTGCCGGTGATACCTGTAATGGCATACATAGTGGGTAGTCCTGCTTGAATAGTGAGCGTTGCGGCGGGTTTGGCCTGGGGCGGCCGTCCGTGTCGTCACTATCTAGTCTTGCTATTCATGCTTCAATAGCGTCTATGTCGTTTTAGTCGTGCACTTTTGTCATGAATGACCATGGCGCAAAACACTAAACTCTTTTCCGGCGTCTCCGTGCTTTTCGCGATCGTGGAAGCCGGGACCATCGCCGGTGCTGCCGAGGCGTTGGATTTGTCTCCATCCGGTGTAAGTCGTGCGTTGCAACGGTTGGAGCAACGCGTTGGGGCTCGACTCCTGGCTCGTACAACGCGATCGCTTTCATTAACGGACGAAGGGCGACGCTTCTACGAGGAGGTAGGCCCTCACCTCGCGGGTATTGAAGATGCGGCCACGCGAGCGGCGAGTTCAACCCAGAAGGTACAAGGGCGGCTGCGCATTAACATCGATCCGTATTTTTCGCGCGTCGTTCTCGCCAAGCATCTCACGTCCTTCCTCGCGCAGTATCCGGAGCTTTCTGTCCAGTTGATCATGCGCGATTCGACGGGGGACCTTGTGGCCGATGGTTTCGATTTGGCGTTGCGTTTCGGCGAGCCGCCCGTTGGTTCATTTGTGGCACGCAAACTCACCGAAACACGGGTGATAACTGTTGCCTCACCTGCGTACCTCAAAAGGCACACTAAGCCACGACATCCAAAAGAAGTGGAAAAGCATGATTGCATCGATTTCTATGATGCAGCGAACGGACGTCCTTACGAATGGGAAGTAAGGAGGAAAAAGGAGGTAGTGCCATTACGCGTCAAAGGACGCCTGCTGGTATCTGATTCGGGAACG
This sequence comes from Dyella acidisoli, assembly GCF_030160295.1. Lineage (GTDB taxonomy): Bacteria > Pseudomonadota > Gammaproteobacteria > Xanthomonadales > Rhodanobacteraceae > Dyella_B > Dyella_B acidisoli. Next base: position 197,170 of record NZ_BSOB01000018.1, on the reverse strand, counting down.
CTGCTCAATGCCTGTGAGGCCGGCGCCGGCATTGCGCAGATACTCGAAATTGGGTGCGAGCAATTGTTGCGAAGCGGCCGTTTGGTTGAGCTCTTTCCCGACTGGTCGGATGAACGCTTTCCGCTTTATGCCATCTATCCCTCTCGCCACCATCGCGCCGCGAAAGTGCGTGCATTCATAGACTTTGTCATCAAGATTCTTGGTGACAACGAACGGGGGAGTTGAGAGAGGTTTGACGCCTGAGAAAGTCCTCGCCGCAAACACTGTTGGCCAAATGCGGGCACCCTGTCAGCCTCCGATATTGCGCATGACGTCGCCGGCGCCCATGTTGCCTAACGAACCCGGCGATGCATCGCCCAAATCATCAGTGCGTGTCCATGACGTGATCCAACGCCCCTGCGCATCGAATGACAGCATGGTCGAGTAGCGAACTTTATGGCGCTTGGGTAGCGCCGTACCTGTTTCAGGTGTGCGATCGTTGCTGACGTTTTCGTTGCGCGTGATGGCGTAAGCAATCACTTGGTTGCCGGACGGCGTACGCACCGCACCGGCCGGTTTCCCAAGCGTCGCCTCTACCTGATCGATAGTGGTAACACCCACCGTGAACGAAGCAATGGTCGCCGGATTCACGGCGTACACGATTGTGCTCGATGCCGTGCTGGACCGTGCGCTCTGCGATGAGGCCGTACCGCCGGATGTACTGCATCCGGTCAACACCGTGCTTGCAATAACGATAACTGCTAAGAACGTCTTCATAGACCCTCCTGCTTCGTTATTTCTGTTTGTGCTACGCGACGCTTGGATTCGCGGAGCCAACTCGTTGAGCGATCCAGCATAGCTTAACTCCCGTGGAGCTGATGACCGCCAACTCATTGAAACTATATGTGACTCTTTCGAAGGCGGTGAACTAGGCCCTCTCGCGCAGGAACGATGACTCTTCGAGTTGGGTAGGGTGCGAGACGCTCGAGCCTGTTATGAAGGACGCTGAAGTCCTCAGGTAGTCTCTGTACCTTCCGACGGTATACCGCCGGCTTGGCTCAGGGTTGCTTACTCGCAACTCTACTCAGTTTTACAGGAAGCAACTGGGCGCCGTTAGGCTTCGTTGCTTAAAAAGATCCTCGCATTTGGCGAAGCACATTGCGAGCGTCTGTGATGAAACGAAAAAGCAGGTCGTTCAACGCCTGGCGTTTGAATTGAAAGTCCCAATCCATTTAGTGCGCAAAAGAGTTAGAGCTTTCGAGGAAAAGGAGATCGAAAGACTGCGTCTAAAAGCCATCACGGACTGAGGGGGTGTTGCTAGTTAGCTAGGGTAGCCGATGGTGGACGGAACGAACCGCCGAAATGTCCGCTTTCGACCCGGAGCGGACATGGCATCATCACCTCTCACGACTTCGTCAGCCCAAAAGGGGTTGCTCCTTTGAAAATGTCAGGCATCGCGTTTGAAACAACCGACTGGTCTTCCGTGGATGCAACCCAGCACAAGGGCGAATCTGGCTTCGCCTATTGGCGCACCCGGCAGTTTGGCGGCATGAGGGTCCGGATGATCGAGTACACGCCAGGCTACCTTGCGGATCACTGGTGCACGAAAGGACACATCCTGCTGTGTGTGGAAGGCGAGCTCCACACGGAGCTCGAAGACGGTCGCACGTTCACGCTAAGACCAGGCATGAGTTATCAGGTCGGCGATGGTGCAGAACCGCATCGCTCCTATACGGAGATTGGCGCCAAGTTGTTCGTTGTCGACTAGCTAGTTGGATTAGTAGTGTCCGCTTTCACCCGAAGCGGACACTCCGGCACTGGCGTCACGAGCCTGATTATTCCATTTCTAGGAGAGGCTACCTTCTATCTCGAAGGTCACCGTGTTCTGGAAACCGCCTATGGCCTAATGTCAACGCTTAGCTCGTCACCTCTCGATTTTGACACTACGCGGGAATAACGCACCTATGCATGCACGTCATTTGATTGCGTGGCTCACCGCAGCCGCAGTAGTTCGATTTACGGCGACTTGTGCAAGTCAAAACGACGCAGGTGTACCCTCGACCGCCTACGCCCATCCACAACGTCTTGTCTCTGTCGACGGATCGCGTAGGTTGAATCTATTTTGCCTTGGGCATGGCTCGCCGGTGGTGATCCTTGACGCTGGAACCGGCGGAAGTACGGCAAGCTGGCAAGACGTGCAAGGCCGCATCGCACAAACGACGACGGTTTGTTCATATGACCGGGCTGGTTATGGGTTCAGCGATGCTGCATCGCGTCCTTCGGATGCGGCCAACGCCGTGGACGATCTACACCGGCTGATTGAGCGCGCTAAGCTGCCCGTTCCGGTAGTGCTGGTAGGTCATTCGAACGGAGGTATCTACGCGAGTTTGTATGCGAGAACGTATCCGAGCGAAGTCGCCGGTGTGGTGCTGGTGGACCCAGGCTATGCAGGTCAGCAACATTTCGAGCGATATGGGTTGCCGCCAGGCAAGGCCGCGGAGCTTACTGCGGCGAACGGGCGCTACATCGCCGATGCACGCGTATGTTTGGATAAGGCTAAGTCGGGTGAGTTGCTTGAACGCGAAAGCACGGGCTCCTCGTGTCTGGACAACGCAAACAAGGCAGATGCTGTCCTTCATGCCGCCCTGAATAGCGAGAAAGCTCAGCCGAAGTATTACGAGGCTAATCTATCGGAATTCGAAAATACCTTTGGCTCGGTGACAGGGGAAAACGTCAACGATCACGAAGCTTACTTCGAAGCTAACGAGTTTGGCTCGATGCCGGTGATCGTGCTAACCGCTGCACGACATCCCGCACCAGTATCAGACTTCAGTAGCGAGGAACAGGCGCGTTACTACGCGGCGTGGAAGCGAGCGCACGATGTCATTGCCTCATTGTCGACCGACGGCAAGAATATTGTGGTTCCGAACTCCGGTCATTTCATTCAACGAGACCAGCCCGCGACGCTCGTCCGCTACGTAAATGAGGTAGTCGCAAAAGTGCGGATAGACCGTTAGACCATCGGGACGAGCGGCCACAGCCATTCAGTAGTTCGTGGATTCAGATGAGCTGGGGCGTCGCCCTGGTAATGTCCGCCACCCCAAGCGGACATATGCGCCATTTGGCGATCGCGCGGACACTTTATGCTTTAGTTAAACCAATAGTTGTCCGAAACGGACAACTTATGCTTTAACGAACAATAGGTGTCGCTGGATGGCTAGATGGTGGGCCCACCAGCCGCCGAATTAAGGGCGCAACAATATGTTTTATTTAGGCAGTACTGGATCCATCTTCGCAGCTGTACCACCAGATGTACCACCAAGGAAGCATCACTACTGTGGAATGAAAGCGGTGTCGCCGGCGAGTTACCCGAAAACCCCGGGTGCCATAGGCACCCGGGTGGGCTATTAGGCCCTTACGAGAAAAGCCCAAGATTCGTACCCGTACTCATGGGCATCGAGGACTTTGTTGGAGTTCCGCACCTTGCGGTAGCGGGTGAATATCCACCGGTAACCTGGTGGGGCAGGCTTACGACTGGTCATTTCGACCATAAGAGTTACCTCAGAGCGAGGTTACTTGCTCCCACCCCACAAGCCGGATAACATCCCGGGTGCTGTTTGTAGGAGAGCAAGATCCGCGTGGCGCTCTATCCACTAGGATTCGGAGGCAAGCCAGTTGGCGCTGGTTTGCCTTTTTCTTTTTAGGTGCGATATTTTTTCATTTGTACCTCCGCGGCATCGCGAGATACTCCGCACCGCTCCATGATTTGGTCGATGGTTGGGCCATCGTTTACCGCGAATCGTGGTATCAGCAGGGCTCCCGCAAAGGCGTTCGCCTGCCATTCCGAGTCGCGATAGGCTGGTATGGTCCCCTTCTGCACATGCCTAGCCATGCCGACATTTGTGTGTAAAAGCAAATGGCCAAGCTCATGTGCCATAGTGAAACGATCTCGGCCAGCTCCCCGTAGCGCGCCTTCGTAAACATCTTCTCGGATGAGCACGAGCCTCTTATCGGGATACGTTAATCCGTGTTCCGATGGCATCATCTGACGTTCTACTACCTGGAATTCGTAGTCAGGCCATAAGGTCGGCAGGCCCAGCTCCATGAACTGCGCAATCGGAAAATAGGGTTTTTCCCATCTCAGTGATTGCCTTACGCTCTGGGCCAGGTCCATCAAGCTGGCGTTGCTGCGACCTGGCACGTCTAAACAAACACCACTCATTTCTTATCCTTTTTCGTGTTGTCGCCGAGATCCCCAAGCAGCTTCTTTACATCCGCATCGGACATCGTCTCGAAGCGGCGCGCGAAAGCTACGGCCAACTCTTTTGCGTGATCACTTTTGCCCTCCAGCGGTAGATTGATGGCAACTACGTTTTTCGACGCGGCTCGGTCCAGCTCATTGGCTTCTTGCGCGTTCAATCCCAATACCTCAGCCGCTTTCCTTGCGAACCCCGCCGGCACGGGCTTACGGCCGGTTTCGATGGCGGAAATAAACGCACTACTCAAATCCAGCAGTTTTCCGAGGTCCGAGAGCGTTTGGCCGTGCTCGATACGTAGGGTCCTCAGCTTTTTGCCGAACTCAGTCAGCATGTCGTTCTCCGATTTTTGCTCCGATACATAGTGGTTCCCCTCGGTGGCGGCCCTTTTTCTTCCGGGTTGAAAAATTCAACCCGGCGGTTGAACTGTACTGACACAGCGGTTTGTGTGCAAGCGCTCGGTAAGCAACTACAAGTTGTGGGCGTACCAGGGGAGAACGTGGATATCTACTCCCGCAAAATTTCCGGGTTGTTCGGAAAAAGGTAACCAAGGTAACCTTGTGTGAAAAAGAGCCACTTTTGTCAATAAGAACAAATGGATACGGATAATGGCAAAAGGTAACCTTAAGGTAATCATGAGGTAACTAGTTACCTTACTTAAAAGGTAACCTCCGCAAGAGTGTCTCTGCCTAAAAATCAATGACTTAGCAGACGATTACCTTTGTGGTTACCGGAAATTACCTCTTAGGGGTAATCTTTCCTTCCTTTAATTTCAATGGGTTACCACCTGTTTTGGGGCATGGTTACCGGGATTACCTTTTTCCGACGCCCCCTGCCATTTTGGGAAGTAGTCAGAAGGCGGTGATACCGGAAACGGCCCGGGCACGCGTCACTTTGCGTCTGCCCATCCCCTTCGTAGTTACTCAGTCCTTGAGCCCGCTGCCCACCGGTGAGCTGTGGGTATCTGCGTCGAAATCGATCTCCGAAGGCATCGCGGGCGTGGCGGGGGTCAGCGCGCAGCTCGCACTGGCCGCGCTGTAGCAGCTGGCTAACAGCTAGCGATGACCTTGATGTCCACCAAAGGATTTCCATATATACGCTCGCCGGAATGTCCTGGCGTCCGCGGTGGGCCCGCCGCAGCATGGAAGCCGACGTCCGACCGGGCGCCCGTAAGGGCGCTCGTTTCTTTCTCAAAAGGGAGGCGATCTATCGGGTCATGCGGTAGCGAAGATTGTCGCGCATAGCTCCGGGACGCCGAGCACATCTGCTTCTGTAGTCCTTGTGCACGCTAACCTGTAAGGGGTTTCCTGCACTCACGCGGTTCGTGATATGGATCACGTGACCAGTTAAAAATCATCACAAACCATTCACGCATTCCGGTGTGCACTGCCGCAGTCTGTTGCACCGCACAGGGGATCACGAATGCGCTTCGGTCAGTGGGCAAGGTTGCCCGGTTTTGGTGTGTCCAATTCGCAGGCTGTTTTGAAAGGGACCGACCTTTTGCCGCAGTGGTTGCAACGATGGAGACGTGCCATTGGCTGGTTCACGTCATGTGTTCTTCTGGCGATCTGCGTTACACCAGGCTTGGTGCGTGCCGATGCCGCAAGCTGTGCTGACGTTCGACACTGGCTCAGCTCTGACGCATGCAACGGCTGGGATGTGAACTATCCGGGAATATGGCTCTCTTGCTATACAAAGCCGGATGATCGTGGATGGACGGGATGGACCGACGTCTGGCAAATCATGACCGATAGCGGTGGTTCGCGTACCAATATCATCGGTGTATACGATTGCTCGTATAACCCTTCAAAAAACGTCGGATCGGTCGGCCATGGGTCTCCGCTGGTCGGAGATCCCATCAATGCGGCAATTGGCAATAAATTCCTGGAAGAAGTGGATTACGAAGGTGGGCCTTGGCTAACCTTTCGACGCGACTACAACAGCTATCAGTCAAGTCTGTCGGCAATAGGGTATCTATGGCGGCATAGTTTCGATCGGTCACTGACGCTGATCGGTAACCCCATTACCCAAATCAACCTACTTCGGCCAGACGGTACGCAGGAACTATTCACTCAGACTAACAATGTGTGGACGAGTGATTCCGCGTCGATCGACACGCTGACCGCCAATGCAAACGCGCAGGGTGCCGTCGTCGGTTACACGGTTTTCGATGGGGCCTCCCGACATTTCGATAACTTCAATGCTGCGGGCGTGCTGCAGTCCGAAACCGACGAAACCGGTAATGGCATCACGCTCACTTACAGCACATCCTCGACGCCAACGTCGATTGCTCCAAAGTCAGGCCTGTTGATAACGGTGACTGACCCCAACGGGCGTCAGCTTCATCTCACCTACAACAGCAGTGGCAATGTTTCGCAGGTGACGCAACCGGATGGTGGCGTACTCGCATATACCTATGACTCAAGCAACAATCTTGCTTCCGTCCAGTATCCAGACGGAAAGACCAAGCAATACGTCTATAACGAATCATCGTTGACGGGTGGCAACAGCTTGCCCAATGCGATGACAGGCATCATCGACGAAGCGTCCAGCCGCTATGCAAACACGGCCTATAACAGCTACGGCCAGGCCATTTCCTCCAGCTTTGCAGGGAATGCCTTTACCACCCAGATCACCTACAACTCGGATGGTTCTTCAACCGTCCAATATTCTCTTGGTCAAAGCGTTAACCTCAGCTTTGCATGGGTCAACGGATTTAATCGTGTTAGCTCCGCGAGCGCATCGTGCAATCCGTCTTGCAATCAACCATGGAAGACACTCACGTACGACTCAAACAGCAATCCAGCGTCGTACACCGATTTCAACGGTAACGTCACCACAACCACCTATGATCCTTATTGGCTTCTAAACCAAAGGATCGAAGCCTCTGGCACGTCAAACCAGCGAACAACGAACTTAACTTGGAACGATACGCTTCGCCTCCCATTGTCAAAGACGATTAGCGATGCCAATGGAACGCTAGTCACATCGACACAGTGGGTCTACAACAACCTTGGTCAGGCGCTCGCCAAGTGCGACATTGATGCTTCCAATAGTGCCGCCTCCGGTTATAGCTGTAGCAATTCGGGCACCACCCCTTCCGGGGTGCGTCGCTGGACTTACACGTATTGCAACGCGATCGATAGCATGCAATGCCCGCTGATTGGCTTGATGCTGACCGCAACCGGCCCACGCGCCGACACTACACAGACGACCGCTTACAACTACTACATGAATAGTAGTGCTGCGAATTGCGGCACGCCCGGCGCAGCTTGCTACCAAACCGGTGATCTACATACCGTCACTGATCCTCAAGGGCACGTCACTACCATCGGCTCCTACGATGCCGATGGTCGTATTACACGTGTCATCGACGCCAATGGCATCAACACAGATATGACCTACACCCCGCGTGGTTGGCTCGCCTCGCGCAATGTGGGTGGTGCCACTACTAGCTTCACCTATACCCCCTACGGCGCTGTGCAAACTGTCACTGACCCGGATGGCGTCATTACCACCTATAGCTACGATGCCGCGCACCGCTTGGCGAAGGTTACGGATAGCCAAGGTAACTACATCCAATACACCTTGGATGCAGCCGGCAATAAAACAGCCGAGCAAGTGTTTGATTCCAGCGGCACATCGCGCAAGAGCCTGACTCGCACCTTCAACGCACTGGGTCAGCTCACTAAAACGATAGACGGCCTCAACCATACCGTGTTCGACGCCAGCGCGAGCGGTAGTTATGACGCCAACGGCAACCTAGTCCAAAGTGCGGATGGCTTGGGTATCCAGCGGCAATTGGGCTATGACGCCCTTAATCGCTTGGTGCAGACCCTCGACAACTACAACGGAACGAACTAGGGAAAGAAGTATCAGCCGCCAATACGTGGGTGTGATTGTGCGCCGACGTGTTCGTAATGCAGGGGAAAAGGAATGGAACTTACAAGACGTTCATTGTTAGCGCTTGGTGTTGGTGTGCTTGGCATTGGCTTGGCTTCTGCATCTTGCGCGCAAACGGAGCCTGCAAAGTCAGCTACGGCACCTGCAACAGTTGCCAGTGTCCCATTAGTTGTATCGAAATTTGCCACAGCGGCTTCAACAGGATCTACCAGCTCACCTCACTATTGGGGGCCGCCTTACACACAAGTGGCGTATACGTATCACGGTCCGTGGCCAACAGTTTCAATAGCGCTCCAGATGTATTGGGCAGCGTACCAGAGCGTTTGGCACATGCCTCAATGTACTTGGCCCGTGACGTACCACACACCGTCAGATAGCAACGGGGGTGGGGTGGCCTGGGTGGATCTGGGTAATGGATGCGGTGGCGATGGTTATGTTGTTGTAGCCACTCAATACAACGTTAACCAAGCGAAGGATCTGGGCAGTGATTGTCGCTCCGGTAGCGGTCAAGGTGGCAAGAGTTGTCCCAATTTGGTGGGAGAGCCTATCAACGCGGCGACAGGTAACGAATACGAAGAGGCGGAAGATTACTCAGACAACCGCTGGCTAGTATTTCGGCGCTTCTACAACAGTGCGGCCGCGACGACTTCGTCGGAAATGGGTTTGCAATGGCGGCACAGTTTTGATCGCACCTTGTTGCTGCAGGGATCGCCGACGTCATCCCTCGTGCTGATTCGGCCCGATGGGACCCAAGAAGGGTTTACGAAATCGAACGGTGTCTGGGTAACCGATCCAGATGTGGCTGATCAGCTCCTGGAAAACGACAATGCACAAGGGACAGCGGTCTCGTACACGCTGTTTGTTTCAGACTTGCGGCAATACGAAACATACGATGCGACAAGCGGCTTGTTGCAGTCGGTCTCTGACGACTCTGGGCAAGGCATTACTCTTGCCTACAGCACCACATCAACACCAGCGTCCGTCGCTCCAGTGGCAGGATTGCTGCTTACTGTGACCGACCCCAAAGGCCGCCAACTCAATTTTTCCTACAACTCCAACCGCTCTCTTCACCAAGTTACGTTGCCCGACTTGGGTGCGCTGACGTATTCGTACGATAGCGTCGGAAATTTACTTTCAGTCCAGTATCCAGATGGTAAGACGCGGCAGTATGTCTATAACGAATCATCGCAGACGAGCGGCGCAAACCTGCCTAGCACGCTGACTGGCATCATTGATGAGGCCGGCGTTCGCTATGTCTACGCGACGTATAACAGCAATGGGCTAGCTACGTCTTCGAGCTTCGCTGGCAACGTGGGAACGACTCAAGTTACCTACAACAGTGACGGCACATCCACAGTGCAGTATCCCCTCGGTGCCAACATGACGATGGGATTCTCTAAGACGACAAGTGGCCTGACTCAGGCGGCGAGTGTCAGCGCGCCTTGCGGGTCGCAGTGCAATCAGTCCTGGCAAACACGCACGTATGATGCAAATGGTAATCCTGCTTCATACGTTGATTTCAATGGGAACGTAACGGCCACTACCTATAGCAACAATGGCTTGCTGACACAGCAGGTCGACGCACAAGGCGCGTCGAACCAGCGCACTACAACGGTCACATGGAACTCTGCATTGCGTCTCCCGCTGACGCGCACGGTGCTGAATGCCTCTGGTACCGCCATCAGCAATACGCAGTGGGTCTACAACGCCACTGGTCAAACGCTGGCCCGTTGTGACATCGATCCTACGAACAGTGCCGCATCCGGTTACACCTGCAACAACACCGGCGCCGTACCCGCTGGCGTGCGCCGCTGGACCTATACCTACTGCACTGCCGTCGACACAACGCAGTGCCCTATCGTCGGCTTGATGCTCACTGCTACCGGTTCACGTACCGACCTGACGCAAACGACGACCTACAGCTATTACCTAAACAGCAGCTCCGTGAACTGCGGGACGCCAGGTACGGCGTGCTATCAGGCGGGCGACCTGCACACGGTCACCGATCCGCAGGGGCACATCACCACCTTCGTTTCCTACGATGCGGATGGTCGTCCTACGCGTATCACCGACGCCAACGGCACCAATACGGATCTGAGCTATACGCCGCGCGGTTGGCTCGCCTCACGCAGTGTCGGCGGCGCACAAGTGGCCTTCGGCTACACTCCGTACGGTGCAGTGCAGACGGTCACCGATCCGGATGGTGTTGCTACCACCTACGGCTACGACACCGCGCACCGCTTGGTGAAGGTCACCGATGCCCAAGGCAACTACGTGCAATACACGCTCGATGCCGCCGGCGACAAAACTGTCGAACAGGTTTACGACTCCACAGGCACATTGCATAAGAGCCTGAGCCGCAATTTCAACACTCTGGGCCAACTCACGAAGGTGATGGACGGCCTTAGCCACACCGTGTTCGACGCCAGCGCAAGCGGAAGCTACGACGCCAACGGCAACTTGGTGCAGAGCGCCGATGGCTTAGGTATCCAGCGCCAGTTGGGCTATGACGCGCTGAATCGCCTGGTGCAGACCATCGACAACTACAACGGCACGAATTGATAGAGGCGCGGCCATGGATCAAGGACAAACAGCGAAGGTTTTTGCCGTTGTGAAAGCGATCACCAGCGCAGAAGAACGGGCGAATCGAGTAAGAATAGGGGGACGTGTCATGAAAGTAAGGAAGAAGTCGCTGGTCGGCATCATGCTGGGCTTGGCGATAGTCAATGGCGCATTACCGGCTGTTGCGCAGACCGCCAACACCAAGACCACTTACACGTATGACGCTCTGGACCGCCTTACTCAGGTGACGGACCCTAACGGCCTCAACACCACCTACCAGTACGACGGCTTATCGGACGAGACGAAGCTCACCAGTCCCGATACAGGGGTAACCGCCAAGACCTTTGACGCAGCGGGCAATATGCTCACGGGTACCGATGCCAATGGCAACACGGTCACCTACAGCTACGACGCTAAGGACCGCCGCCTAACCGCGAGCTACGCCGACAGCACGCAAAACATCAGCTACACCTACGACGAACCCAATAGTGTCACGGGTTGCGCCACTTCTTATCCCATTGGTCACCTGACCCACGTCGTCGAAAACACTGTCACCACGGTGTTCTGCTACAACGCGCAGGGAAATGTGATCCAGAAGAGCCAGACGGTTAATGGCCATACGGACGTGACGAGCTATACGCGTAGTCCTGGCGGCAAAATCCTGAACATCACGCATCCTAGTGGCGATCAAGTGAACTACAGCTACGACGCGGATGGCCACGTTAGTGGCATCACTGCAACGACGGCTAGCGGCACCAGTACTCTGGTTAGCGACGTCACGTATCTGCCATTTGGACCTGTGAGCGGCTACACGCTAGGCAACGGCCAGATCATCACACGCACCTACGATGCCAATTATCGATTGACGGACCTCGTCAGCCCCGCGTTCACCTTGCATGTGGCACGGGATGCAATAGGAGAAGTCACCGCGATAGGTAACATCTCAGGAGCAAACCCTGCGATTGAGACCTACAGCTATGATCCTCTAAATCGCCTCACGGCGATCACAGAAGCCGACGGTAGTACCCCGGAGAGCGTGACGTATAACCAGACTGGGGACCGGCTGAGCAAGACAGGCGGCGGTCTCGCCACTGGCACCTATAGCTACACACCCAACACGCATCAGCTGATTTCGATCGGCAATGCGGCAAGAACAGTAGATAGTGACGGCAACACGACTGCGATTAGCCAAGCAGGCAGTACGTATGGCTTCGGCTATAGCGCGCGTAACCGGATGGTTGTGGCGCAACTGAATCAGGCTACCGTGGCCACCTATGCCTACAACGCCGGTGGTGAGCGTGTGGCAAAGACAGCCAATGGCTCCACGGAACGTTATAACTACGGCGACGATAGCCAACTGCTGAGCGAATACGGGCCGACCAATCGCGAATATGTCTACTTGGATGATATTCCTGTAGCCAATCTCGATACACAGGGAGCGACCGCATCGGTTGCCTATGTGACAGCTGATCAGTTGGGAACACCGAGGGCAATTGCCGATAGCAGCGGCAACACTGTGTGGACATGGGCATATCAGAGCAATGCGTGGGGTGAGGTTGGGCCGACAAGCAGTGGCTATACGTACAACCTCCGCTTTCCTGGGCAGTACTTCGACATAGAGACGGGACTGCACTACAACAATCAGCGTGACTACGATCCAGCGACAGGGAGGTATTGGGAGGCGGATCCAATTGGCTTTAATGGCGGACAATCAAGTTTGTATCTTTACGTAAATGCAGGACCGCTTAACAGCTATGACCCTCTTGGTCTCACTGTCTACTGGTATGCGCGGCCAACCCATATCACCGGTGACTATTCGTGGGTGAACGATGTTGGCATAACGCATCAATGGATAAAGACCGACACATATGAAGCCGGCATGGGGCCAATGGGTGGCGGTGTACCTGGTCAGGATGAGCCGCCGGACTCGCCTGGCACCCCTGTTGGGACAATTGATCATACCGGGCAATCTGACCAGTCTGGTTCGTACTCAATTCCGCTCCCATACGACGTGGACGAAGACTGCGTGAATGATATGATCAAGCCCGGTCGCGATCTGGGCCGATTCTTACCGGCCATTAATGACTGCCACACATTTGTGCAGCAGGTCCTACAACACTGCCGCAAACACAAAACTTTGAGAACAATGCCAATGTTGTAGAGGATATTGCTATGCGCTTCTGGATGGTTGTTTTCCTCTTGTCTCTTGCCGCTTTCGTGTTTTTTGCTGGCTGGACCGTTCAAACTATTTGGCTGGCTAGTTTTTTCTCGAAAACCCCCGCATCCTTTGACTCTAGGATGGGTTCGTTGCTTACTGTAACGGGGGTATGCTTTGTTTCTATGGTTGCGTCAATTGCCATATACATAGCCCGTCGCGTTAAGGTGAGACACAAGCCATAAGAGCATTGACTCCCCAGGGTGTGCCTGCAGAAATTACTGACTAACGCAATCACTACTATCCACTTGTGGCGCCTCCGTTGTTGTCTGCCACTAAATAGGGATTAAAAGTAATTACTTCATTGCCTACCCAATCATTTAGTTCCCTTAGCCGTGCCTGCAAAGGAAGCAACTCATTCGCAGCAAACACCTGCGCAGCGGGCACCACTGAACCAAAACCAGTGGTGCCCGTCGGCACTAAACCAAGCAGCTGCGGCGGCACACGATGCGCAGCCAGCACATCGTCCCGCGTCACGTTCTTGATATTGAAGAACTCATCCTTCGCAGCCACTTCGCTAATTGGCATCAGTTGAAGGCCATCCTTCTTGCCACCAGGCGCATACATGAAAAGGTTCCGAAAATTCCCCGGCCCCTTACTGTTCTTGAGCGCCGTCTTGATCGCGTCCACTTGCGCCTCGTCCGACAACGCATCGGTGAGATAAAGAATGTACCCAGCATGTGAGCCGTTGAGGTAATACTTGCGCCGAAACAACGTGCCCGATTCGTTGAGCCACGCGCTTTGCAAAGCGGCCAGGTATTCCGGTACGCCGTAGATTTCCTGGTGTACATCCGGCTCCCGCAGATGAAACACCGAACCTGGCGCGAACTCGTACTCCGTCTTCCAACCTTTCACCATGAAGTAGCTGTCCAGGTCGTCGCAGCCGCGGCGCATGTACTTGGCCAGCGACGGCTGCAGCGGCTGCACCTTCCCCAACCGATTCTTGGGCGCTTCCAGGTAACTGTTGCCGAACACCAGGTAATCGAGCACGTAACGTGCAAAGGCTTCACGGCTCAATAGTCGGTGCGGTTTGAACGACGATACCAGAATGTTGCGCTTCACATAGATCGCACTGGAATGATGGGGTGTTGCACGAAACGAGCGTGCCAGCCCTTCCAGTGACATCGGTGGCTCGTACCAGCGCCCGTTACGCCACGCTTCCATGTACTCCAGCACTTCACGCCCATCGAGCACCGGTGTGGGATCGCCGAAGGCAAAGGCTTCAACGCGCGGCATCGTCACGGACTCACTCATCAGAAAATCTCCAGCAAACTGGTATTGCGCGCGGTGGCGCCTTCCAGGGGTTCGTTGATCAGGGCATGCATGCAGGCCCACGCGAGGTCCGCATGGCCAGTCTCTTCGGTGCGACCCGCGGTGTAGGTCACCTGTCGGCCGCTGTGGCTGAGCGTCTTGCGGATGGCCATGAACGATTGGGCGAGATCCGTCCAGCCGGCGTCGAATTCGAGACGTCCCTTGCCGATTACGTTCTGCGCCTTCATCACCATCTGCGCTTTGGCATCGGGCGAGTACAGGATCTTCCGTGCCATCGGAAAAAACTGGATCACGAGTTGATGCACGGCGGCACCGATGCCGGTGCCGTCGATGCCGATGTACGTCACGCTGTAGCGCTTGGTGATCTTGCGAATGAAGTCGGCCTGCGCCTCGAAATCCATTCCCTTCAGCCGATGCCGCTCCAGCACGCGAAATTTCCCGCCGGGCTTGCTGGGCGGCGCGACCACGACCAGCCCCGCGCTATCGCCGCCCTCGCCCAGGGAGGGGTCATAGCCGATCCACACCGGCGCATACCCGAACGGACGCATCGCCAGCGGCTGCAGATCGGTCCAGTCGACCCAACTGTCGACCATGCAGCCCTGCATCATCGCCAGCGTAAAGAGGCTGTCCCCGTCATCCAGGAACTGGCACATCAGGAGGTTGGCAAATTCGTCCGGCGTGTATTCGATGCGCAACTCATCGAGATCGAACAGACTGCAGCCACCGCGCTCGGCATCCTCGATCGTCACGATCTGCCGCCACACCTTGTCCGCGCAGCGCAGACCGCCCACCAGCGCTTCGTGCGTGGTGACGATCTCCAGCCGCTGATCCTTCGGCCGGCGGCGGTTGTAACGATCGCCGGACCAGTACGCGTGGGCTGGATGGCTCTTGGCGCTTGGCGTGGAGAAATACGTCTTGCGCCATTGCTTGTGCATGGCCATGCCGGAGGCGACCTTGTTGATCTCCTCGAAATTGCACGTCCAGAAGAATTCGTCGTAGTAGAAGTTGCCGTGGTAGCCCTGCGCAGTGCGTGCGTTCTGGCCCAGGAAGTACAAGTGCGCACCGTTCCACAGCACGATCGGATCGCCCTTGAGGTCGATGTCGCAGGCTTCCAGTGCGAACTGGCGGATGTACTGCTTGAAGATGTGCGCCTGCGCCTTGCTGGCGGACAGGAAAATCTGGTTGCGCCCGGTGCTGATCGCATCAAAAAGCGCCTCGCGCGCGAAGTACCAGGTTGCGCCGATCTGGCGGCTTTTGAGGATCATGCGCGTGCGTTCGTCCGCCGCGCGGTGCCAGGTGTGCTGGTAGTCGAACAGCGAGTCGAGGAAGCTCTTGCGTAGGTGCTCGACCTGTTCGTCGCTGAAGGTGTTGCGCTTCGGCTGCTTCTTGGGGCCAGCGTTGCGTGCTTCGATGGCGGGATTGAGATCCGCTTCGGTCCCGCCGGGGGCTTCGTAGCGGCGCACGCGCGCCAAGCGTTCGATCTGCCGGCCGAGCAGATCGATTTCCTTGTAGTCGCTGCCGGTCTTGGGATCCTTGCAAACCAGCTGCACCAGGCGTGCTTCGATGCAGGTTTCCACGCGCTCGATCACCGGCGCCTTGTCCCACGCATCGCGTGTCTTCCACGATTCCACGGTGGTGCGCGCGATCCCCATCGTTTGCGCGATATCGGATACACGCCACCCTTGCCAATAAAGGGCACGCGCACCGCGGCGCTGATCGATTTCAGGGGATGGCATCACCATGCGCGCATCGTCGCCCGCGCGCGTTCGTATCGATGGCTTGTGCTTCGGTACCAGTGGATTGGTACCGCGCTAGTACGTTGCTCGCGTGACGTGCGGTGTCGAGGATGGCCCCGTCCTTTTACGTCGCTGCGTTCACGAGGTGTCGGCCATGGCCAAAAGCAAGTTCTTCCGCGTTGCCGTTGAAGGCGCGACCACCGATGGCCGCACGATGGAGCGCAGCTGGATCAGCGATATCGCGGCGACCTACAACCCGCAGACCTACGGCGCGCGCATCTTCCTTGAGCACATCCGTGGCCTGATGCCGGATGGTCCATTTAAGGCGTACGGCGACGTGACGGCGGTGAAGGCCGAGGAAATCGCCGACGGGGATCTCAAAGGCAAATTGGCCCTCTTTGCGCAGATCGAACCGACCGCCGACCTGGTCAGCATGACCAAGGCCAAGCAGAAGATTTACAGCAGCATCGAGGTCAATCCGAAATTCGCGAGCACCGGTCGCGCGTACCTCGTGGGCCTCGGCGTCACCGACAGCCCGGCGAGTCTCGGTACCGACATGCTCACCTTTGCCGCGCAGGCCTCCAGCAATCCGCTCGCAAGCCGCAAGCAATCGCCCGACAACCTCTTCACCGCCGCCGAGCCGATCGAGATCGAGTGGGAAGAGGAATCGTCGGATGGCCACACCACGACGTTGTTTGCGGCGATCAAAGAACGCCTGGCCAAGCTCACCGGCAAAGCCAAGGTGCAGGACACGCAGTTCGCCGAGCTGGGCGATGCATTGAATGGCCTCACCGAGGCGTTGGAACAACTCGCCACGCACTCGACCACCACCACCCAGCAGTTCGCCGATCAGCTCAGCGCGTTCACGCGCCGCCTAGACGCCATCGAGCAAGCCGGCCAGGACACCACGACGGCCTTCGCCACGTTGCGCGCCGAACTGGAGGCCACGCCCGCGTTCACCCCACGTCCGCCGGCCACCGGCGGTAGCGGTGTCTTGCAAACCGACTGCTGATCCGCACTCGCTTTCTTTTCCGATTCTCGCTTGCCCGCCCCGGAGCCTTCATGCGTAACGACACCCGCCGCCTCTTCAACGCCTACGCGGAACGCGTGGCCCAGCTCAATGGCGTGGACAGCGCCGCGAGCAAATTCAGCGTGACACCGACGGTCCAGCAGACACTGGAAAACCAGCTGCAAGCCAGCAGCGAGTTCCTGAGCAAGATCAACGTTATCGGCGTGCAGGAACAGGAAGGCGAGAAAGTGATGCTGGGTGTCACCGGCACCATCGCCGGGCGCACCGATACGCGCACCAAGGACCGCATGCCGCGCGACGTCAGCGATCTCAAGAACCAGGGCTATCGCTGCGAGAAAACCGACTTCGACACCTTGATCAAGTACCAGCAGATCGATGCGTGGGCGAAGTTCCCCGATTTCCAGACGCGCCTGCGCGACGCCATCATCAAGCGCCAGGCGCTAGATCGCATCCTGATCGGCTTCAACGGCGTGAAGGTGGCGGCCGACACGGATCGCGCCGCCAACCCGCTGCTGCAGGACGTGAACATCGGCTGGTTGCAGCACATCCGCACCGAGGCACCCAGCCACTGGATGAAGGAAGGCGCAACCCAAGGCAAGATTCAGGTCGGCACCGTCGTCGGCTGCGATTACGCCAACATCGACGCGCTGGTGTACGACGCGGTGATGCTGCTGGAGGAGCCGTACCGCGATGCGACGGATCTCGTCGCCATCTGCGGTCGCAAACTTCTGCACGACAAGATGTTCGCCAAGCTCAACCGTGATCAGCGCGCGACGGATGAATTGGCCAGCGACATCCTGATCAGCCGCGAAGCAATGGGTGGTTTGCCGGCCATTCGCGTACCGGGCTTCCCGGACAACGCTGTGCTGGTGACGCCGCTCAGCAATCTTTCCATCTACTGGCAGGAAGGTGCACGCCGCCGTTTGCTGCGCGATCGGCCGGAGCGCGATCAGATCGAGAACTACGAGTCCTCCAACGATGCCTACGTGGTCGAGCACTACGGCACCGTGGCCCTCTTCGAAAACATCGAGCTCAAGCACTGAGGACTGCCACGATGACCAGCCCCGCCATGCGTCATCGGGAGCGCGTGTTGGCGGCCCAGGCAGCGAGCCTGGCCGCCAGCACCGGTGCGCAACAGCTCACCGGCAGCGCCTACGACCTGATGCTTGCCAAGCTTGCCGAAGACAAGCGTGTGCTGAAAAGCATCCAGTCCATCCAGCAGAAGATTGCCGTCAAACGCCAGCGCCTCCCGGAATACGCGGCCTGGATCGCCGGGGTGCTCGAAGCCGATCAGCCCGTGCAGGATGATGTGTTTGCCACGCTGATGGTGTGGCACATCGACACCGGAGCGCTGGAGTCCGCACTCGACATGGCCGCGCATCTTCTGAAGCACGACCTGAAGCTGCCCGAACACTATCAGCGCGACGTCGCCACCCTGGTGGTCGAGGAAATCGCCGATCAGAGCGAGAAGCCCGGCACCACGGTCACCGTCGATCAGCTCTTGCGCGTCGGCCAACTGACCGACGGGCGCGACATGCCCGATGAAGTGCGGGCCAAGCTTCACAAAGCCATTGGGTTTGCACTGCGCGACACCGTTCCCACACAAGCACTCGATCACCTGCAGCATGCGCTGCGCCTGAATCCGCGACTCGGCATCAAGACCGAGATCAGCAAGCTGCAAAAGCAGCTTGTCTCCGCGACCTGAGCTCGCCCCGAGCGCCGCGGCGGCTCGGTGGGCACCCGATGACCTCTCTCCCATCCGGATGACCCACCGACCACCGCCGCACCTTATCGAAGAGATCCCGATGTCCGGTTTTGTCGCTACGGCACCCACTACCGATCCACCCGTCATCCGTTCGGGTGACTGGTATCCCCCGATCGCGCTTGCTGAGGTGCGCGCCGTGCTGCGTCTGGACGGCACCGTCACCGAGGCACGCCTGACCGAATGCATCGCGCTGGCCATGTCGACCGTCGAAGACGAACTGGATGCGTGGCAACAGCAGCAGGAAGCACTGGGCCGCACGTCGCTTGCGGACGTGCCGAGCAAAGTGATCGGCGACACCTCGCGACTGGTGTTGCTGTATCAGCGTGCCGTGTACGCGACCGCGAAAGCCGAACTGATCGAACGCTATCGCGATGTCGACAGCACGGATGCCGGGCAGCGTCGCGCCGAAGCGATGGAATTGTCCGTCGACGATTACCGCCGGCAAGCGCGCTACGCGATTCGCGACATCCTGGGCCGTCCACGCGCCACGGTGGAGTTGCTCTGATGATCGTGCGCGCACTACAAGGCGAAACGCTCGATGCGCTCTGTCAGCGCGTGCTGGGGCGCACCGCCAGCGTGACGGAAGCGACGCTCGCCGCCAATCCAGGCCTGGCCGATCTCGGCCCCGTGTTGCCCCAGGGCTATCCGGTCAACCTGCCTGATACCGCTCAAACCGCGCAGTCCGTGACGGCGCAGGTACAGCTCTGGACCTGAGAGGGATAACGATGGCCGAACCGACGACCACCACTACGCTCGCGTTCGTCGCGACCGGTGTGGGACTTGCCACCCTCGTGCCGGGTATCGATGGCAATGCCATCGTCGGCGCTTTTGCGGGTGCGGCGCTCGTCGCGCTGCATGCGCGGGATGTGTCGATGACCTCGCGCGGTATCTACCTGCTCATCAGTTGGATTGTGGGTTACCTCGCGGCACCGGAAGTCGCGGCGCGCATCGACGTGCAGGCCACGGGTGTCGCCGCATTCCTTGCTGCAGCGTTCGCCATTGCCGTCACTGTCCAGGTGCTGGAGCGGATCAAGACGATCGACCTCACCACGTGGCTGCGTCGGGGAGGTTCCTAATGGACCACCTCTTGGCCGCGCTGCTCTTCATTGCCAACGCCATCACCTGCGCGCGTCTGCTCCTGTATCGGCGCGCCGGTGCCCGCTATCGCCTCGCGGTCAGTGTGTGCGCCTGGGTGCTAATCGTCAGCACTGGCAGTACGGCGCTGGGTGTGCTGCTCGGCCTCTATGCGAACACGCCGATCCATCTCGGCGATCTCGGCGTGTCCCTCGTGCTGTGCGTGTTGAGCCTCACCGCCCAGGGCAATGTCGCGGCCATCCTTCGGACGAACCATGACAACTAACTTCACCTTACGTACCGGTGATCACGGCGCGGACGTCACCGTGCTGCAGCAGCGATTGCATCGCGTGGGCCACCCTGTCGTCATCGACGGCTGGTATGGCCCGACCACAGAAGCCGCAGTGCGCGCCTTCCAGCGCAGCCGCCACCTGATCGAGGACGGCATCGCCGGCCCGCGCACGCAGAGTGCATTGCTCGGTACCGTCGATCCGCGTGCACTGACGCAAGCCGATATCGAGCGCGCGGCGGCGGAACTCGGCTGCGAGGGCGCGGCGATCAACGCGGTGGTGGAAGTGGAAAGCCCGCGCACCGGTTACCTCCCGGATGGGCGGGTGGTGATCCTGTTCGAGCGGCATGTGTTCTGGCGGCAGCTGCAGGCCCATGGCATCGATCCGACCACGGTGCAGGCACCGGTGTCGATTCTGAGCCAGGCACGTGGTGGTTATGTCGGCGGTGTCGCGGAATATGCACGCCTCGCGCAAGCTGCAGCGATCGCACAGGAACCCGCCATGGAAGCCTGCAGTTGGGGGCGGTTTCAGATCATGGGCCACCATGCACGAGCACTCAGATACGCCAGTGCGACAGCGATGGCTGCGGCTTTCGCCGCCGGCGAAGCCGAACAGCTGCAGGCGTTCGTGCGATTCGTAGAAAACGATGCGGAGCTGTTTAAGGCGCTGCGCAATCGCAAATGGGCCGCGTTTGCGCGGAGCTACAACGGCCCGGGGTATGCCGACAACCTGTACGACGTGAAGCTGGCCAAGGCGTATGCACGCCATGCCGCCGCGCGGCCGTCGGTTTCGGAGATGGCATGACACTGGTGCGCCAAGTGCTGCTCGGTGCCGGCCTGCTCGGCGCACTGTGGCTCTATCACGTCGTCACGACGCAGCGCATCGCGCTCGCTGAAGCGCGTGCTGACGCCGCCACAACGGCGCAGCGTGACCTGACTGGCCAGCTCGCCGCTGTGCGCGCCAGCGAACACATCGTCACGCGTTACGTCGACCGCGTACGCGTCGTGCAGGAGCGCGGCGCCACGCTGACCAAGGAGATCCCTGTCTATGTCACTGCCCAAGCGGACGCTGCTTGTTCTGTGCCTGTTGGCTTTGTGCGCGTGCACGACGCTGCCGCCGCGAATGAGCTGCCCGGTCCCGCCGGAACTCTTGATGCGCAACCCAGCGGCGTTGCGCTCTCTGCAGTCGCCGGCACCGTCGTCGACAACTACGCCACCTGCCATGCGGCCATCGAACAATTGAAGGCACTGCAAGCATGGGTGCGTGCTAACCAGGCCGCGCCATGAAGAAGCCTGCGAGTCTGCGCCAGGCGTTGACCGCGGCCTTGTCGGATCTCGCGCGCAATCCCGAGAGCTTGCTGGTCTTCGTCGACAAGGGTTCGGTGATCGCCACCTACGTGCCGGGCCTGTCGTTCGAATACAGTTACACCCTCAACGTGATCCTGATCGACTATGCGGGCGATCCTGACACCGTGATGGTGCCGCTCTTGATGTGGGTGCGGGAGAACCAGCCGGAGCTGCTCGACAACGTCGATATACGGCCGGATGGCATCACGTTCGAAGCGGACATCATCAGCCATGACGCGTGCGATCTCAGCCTCACGCTGAAACTGACCGAGCGCGTGATCGTGGCCGAGGGCAATAACGGTCGCCTGGATATCGTCCATGTCGAAGAACCGATGCCCGAGCCACGGCTGATGGCGAAGCATTGGCGGCTCTTTCTGCATGATGCGTTGATCGCTGAGTGGGATCAGCCCGCATGAGCGATGCAGATCTGGCGTTGCTCGAAGATTGGGTGGAGGGGTTGTTGCTGGCCATCCGTCCTGCAGGACGTCGTCGCATCACGCAGTCGGTGGCGGTCGCCTTGCGACGAAGCCAGCAGCAACGGATTGTGGACCAGCGCAATCCAGATGGCACACCCTATGTGCCGCGCAAGATGCACAAACTGCGCAACAAGGCGGGGCGCATCAAGCGCGGTAAGATGTTCACGAAACTGCGGACGGCCAAACACTTCAAAACCCACGCCACCGCCGATGCAGCGGTGGTCGCATTCACAGGTCGCGCCGCACGCATAGCACGTGTACACCAGTACGGCCTTACCGATCGCGTCACGCCAAGCGGCCCGCGGGTGCGTTATACACGCCGCGAGCTGCTTGGGTTTAGTGCGGAAGATCGAGTGCTGGTGAAGGACATACTGCTCAGCAGCCTCACGCGTTGACGCTCGTTCTCCCAGCCCTTCTCTGAAAACGCGATCAATAGGGTTCGCGCTTGTAGAGCCAGCCATAACCTGCGACACAGACAGCAACGATGCTCCATCGGAACCATGCGGCGTCCCAGAACGCATCGCCCTTTATCACATAGTTGCTTTGGTCATAGTCCAACAGCGATGGAAGTGAGATCACCGTGTTCCATGCATCGAGCGCCGGCCACCAAGCATAGAAAAGCAGGCCCAGCAAGGCAGGCCATGCAACCGACAGCCGGGAGAAGCGCCACTCACCCCCATAGAGCCAAGAGGCAATGCCTAGCCCTGCAACCGTCAAGGTTGCCACGATCTCCTGCAACATTGTTTTCCAGGGCAAACCAAACGCATCGGCACACGTCTTGACGCCGATAGCGCAGAGAATCGCGGCGAAAACGAGGGCAATCAGCGTTTCTTGAGTACGATCATAGGTCGACATCGTCAGCTCCGAATCGAACAACAAAACACCGGGAGGTGCGTAAAACCTCCCGACCTGACGGCAGGCTGCCCCCTTGCACCCACCGTTACCGGTAGTAGTTCGGCGATCTTTGGAAAAACTTGAGAGCCACCTCGCATGTGTGTAGACGCCGTTCAAGATGCCCAACGTTACGCAGCAGAGATTTGGGATACCGCACTCAGTCTGTCCCGCGCCACACCGAAGTAGCCCTCCGACATTTCTATGCCGACGAACCGATGTCCGGCGCACAGCGCGGCCACACCCGTCGTGCCGCTACCCATAAAAGGATCAAGCACGGTGCCCGCCGGAGGGACGATCGCCATCAATTTATCCATCAATACCTGCGGCTTGCCGACCTGATGTTGCTTGCCGCCACGCTGGGGATGCACCGAGAACACGCCGGGCAAGACCACCGGATGGGCTTGCGTATCGATCGGCCCGCGGCTCGCCCACACCACATATTCCGATTGACTACGGAAACGCCCGCGTTGCGGCCGACACCCGTTGGTCTTGTCCCACACCACAATCCCCTGCCACACCCAGCCGGCCACCTGCACGGCATCCGTCATCGTGGGCAGCATGCGCCAATCGATAAACGTCAGGAGGTGACCACCAGGACGCGTGACACGATGGCACTCGGCGAGCCACTGGCTCGCCCACGCAAGAAATCCACGCTGATCACGAAAATCTCCCTCAAAATCGGGGAGCTTGTTCTTGGCGTCGCTGTTGACGTACTTCTCGCCGGTGGGCTTGGCGCGCGCGGCCATGGTCTGACCACCGGAGCAATACGGTGGATCGGTGATCACCGCATTAACGCTTGCATCCGGCAGGGTGCGCAGCACTTGCAGCGCATCGCTGCGATGAAGCGTGTAGGGAGTGACTTTGTCGTGCATGGTCGTTCTCGTATGGCGCTCCCTGGCTCTCTGGCAGGGGGCTCGGAACGGCCCTCAACGAATTAAATGTGCCGCAACGCGGGCACTTGATTTCGATCGCATCGAAATGACGAGCGCGCGCGAGCAATTTCGCGCAGCGCGAGCAGCGAACATCCTGCATCCGTAGATCCTATTGACGGGCGTGTTAGCCTCGCCAGGCTCCGTCGACGGGGTGTGGAGCCTTCGGTTTGGCTTGCAGGTGTTGCTGCGGGTTGGATGGTCGGCATCGCGTTCCCGCGCGATGTCGGCCGCTCCACGTAGTAGCGAGAGGATGCCTTGCGCAACATGGCGCACGACAGCCTGACACGGATGTACCAATCCTTCGGTACATCGCCCTGCGCTCGCGTCACCGTCCTCGCCGTCGGCAGCATGCAGGCATGCCTTCGCTCTTCGCCCGCTATCCATGTCCGGCCTGACCGCCGTCGATCTATCGCAACTCCCGGCACCCGCCGTGGTGGAGGCGATTTCGTTCGAGCGCATCTTCGCGGACATGCTTGCGGATCTGCGTGCACGCGACGTGACCTTCACGGCACTCACCGAATCCGATCCGTCGTATAAGGTGCTGCAGGTCGCTGCGTACCGCGAAATGCTCCTGCGCCAGCGCGTCAATGACGGCGCTAAGGCGGTGATGTTGCCGTATGCCCGCAGCACGGATCTGGACAATCTCGGTGCGTTCTACAACGTCGAACGCCTGACGTTAGATCCGGGTGATCCTTCGCGCGGCATTCCGAAAATCACGGAAAGCGACGAGGACTACCTGCGTCGCATCCGTCTCTCGCCGGAAGGCTTCTCCGTCGCCGGGCCGGAAGGCGCGTACATCTTCCACGCCCTTAGCGCGAGCCCGGACGTGCTGGATGCCAGCGCGACCAGCCCATCGCCAGGGCAAGTGCGGGTGGCGGTGCTATCGCGCACCGGCGACGGCACGGCACCGCAAGCGACGCTCGATGCTGTAGCGGCCGCGCTGTCGTCGGTGAAGGTTCGCCCGCTGACCGATGAAGTCATCGTGCAGAGCGCGGAGATCATCCCTTATCGCATCACTGGTACGCGCTACACGCTCGCGGGTCCCGATAGTGCCGTCGTGCTGGATAACTCGGACAGGAACCTCGCCAAGTTCGTTGTCGATACGCACAAGCTCGGACGCGACATCACGCGCAGCGGGCTCGATGCGGCGATCCACGTGCCGGGTATGCAGCGCGTGGATCTGGACACTCCAACCGATCGCATCGTGATCAGCCGGACGCAAGCGGCGTATTGCACAGCGATCGATCTTCGTTACGGCGGCAACGATGAATAGCCTCTTGCCGCCCAACGCCAAACCCGCCGAACGCGCGCTCGAAGCAGCGATGGCGCGTATCGGGGACGTACCGGTTCCGATCCGTGATCTTTGGAACCCGAAGACCTGTCCTGTTGAACTGCTTCCCTGGCTGGCCTGGGCGCTGTCGCTCGACACCTGGCGTAGCGATTGGCCTGAGCACATCAAGCGTGCGCGTATCGCGAGTGCCTTCGAAATCCAAAAGCACAAAGGCACCGCCAAGAGCGTCAGCGATGTGGTCGAGAGTTTCGGCGGTGCGGTGGAGATCACGGAGTGGTGGCAGAAGGAACCGAAAGGCGAGCCTCATACGTTTGAACTGTCGATGACGCTGTCCGGTGCAGATGGCGCTGAAGCCGCGGCGCAATATGTCGACGACGTGATCGCGGAAGTGACACGCACAAAACCGGTGCGGTCGCACTTCACCTTTACCCAAGGCGTGAACCTCTACGCGGCGACCGGCATCGCGGCGGTCGCACGCCCCTGCCTGTTCGCGCGCCTGGACTTGGTCGCGCCTGCCGAGGAAACCTGACATGCCCCAAGCGTTGACTCTGACCGTCACGACGGCCGGCCGCGCCGCCCTGGTCAATGCCAAGCACGATGGCACCAACGCGGTGCTGGTGGCATCGGTGGGCGTAACGGCATCGACCTTCACGCCTGATCCGTCACTCACGAAGCTTCCTAGTGAGTCCAAGCGACTCACCACCTTGAGCGGCGGTGCTACGGCTGCGGATACCGTGCACGTCACGATCCGCGACAACAGCGCCGAGTCGTACACCATTCGCGGCATTGGGCTGTATCTGCAGGACGGCACGCTTTTCGGCGTCTACGGGCAGGCTGGCGTGCTTGCGGAGAAATCCACACAGGCGACGCTGCTGTTGGCGATCGATACACGGTTCGCTGATATCAATGCAGCGAGCCTGGTGTTTGGCGATACCAACTTCCAGCTCAACAAGGCCACGACGACGATGGCCGGCGTGGTGCAGTTGGCCACCGCAAACGATGTAGTTGCCGGGTCAGATAGCTCGCTGGGGATCACGCCGTCTACGCTGAAGGCTGGGCTGGATGATCGACTCGGTGCAAATGCACCCACCAAGTTCGTCAAGGCGCTCTTGGCGGCAGTAGATACGATCACGTTCCGCTCGGGCCTTGGCCTCAAGAGTGCTGCGCTCAAGGACACCGGCGCGAACAATGGGCTGGATGCGGATCTGCTGGACGGCCAGGAAGGTGCGTTCTATCAGGCGTGGAATAACCTGACCGGCGTGCCAGCAGCTTTTCCCTCCGCGCCACATCAGCATGCGATGGCCGACATCATCGGTTTTGCGGCGGCACTCGCCACGAAGCTGGACGTGGCCTCGCGGTATTACCCCGGTCAGATCATCGTGACCGCGGCATCGACCCCGCCGCCCATGACTCTGGTGTGTGATGGATCGGCAATTTCCCGCACGCAGTATGCGGCGCTGTTCACGGCGATCGGCACGACGTACGGCGCCGGCGATGGCACCAACACGTTCAACGTTCCGAACCTGCGAGAAGGCACGTCCGTCCGAGTGACGACCAAAGCGGCGAAGGTCGGTACCTATGACGCGGGTACCATCCTGTCGCACAGCCACGCCGCCTCTGCCACGGCCGTGGGCGATCACGCACACAGTGTGACGTTGAGCAATGCCGGTTCGCATGCGCACGCGGCCAGTGCCGATGCCCAAGGCGATCACACGCACTATGCGTGGACGGATGGCCAGGGCAATCACGCGCACAGCGGTTCCACCGATGCGCAGGGGCAGCACTCGCACGTGACGTTGAACAACGTCTTTGGTGACGGATCAGGATCGAGCTATGTCGGCGGTGGTGGACCATCGTTCCGTAGCATGCAACGCCAAACGAACGACGCCGGCAATCACGCGCACAACTTCTCCACCGATTGGCAAGGCAATCACGGTCATGCCATCGGCATGAACGGCCCCGGCAACCACTCACACAACATCTACGTCGCGGCAGTGGGCGACCACAACCATGGCGTCAATGTCGGCGCCGCCGGTGGACATACCCACACGCTGACCGTGACGGCGACAGGTGTCACGGACAACTTGCCTGCCGGTACCTACATGCTCCATTGCATCGCCTATTAAAAAGGACGCATCCATGCCTGACACGAAGAATCTGCCCCAAACGAAATGTGCATTTACCTTCTGTACCAAGACGCGCGAATACTTGGGCGAATTGGAGGCGTACTTGGCTCCGTTAGAGGGCACCTATCCGCTGCCAAACAACGCAGTCTTTGTCGAGCCGGGAGCTGATCCGGGGCTGCAGAAAGCACGTCGCCTTACGCAGGATGGAAATGCGTGGGAGGTCGTTGACGATTTTCGATTCATCATGTTGTGGGACACTTCGACGGCACATCCGATGCCCAACACACTCACACTCGGGGAAATGCCGCCGCAGGGCGTGACGCACCTTCCGCCACCAGCCTACGGCGTGCAGGACTATAAGTGTCCTGCATGGGACGCAGAAGCGAACGCATGGATTGCTGCGCCTGACTACAGCCGCTGCACGCTATGGACAAAAGCGACCGCTCAACGCACATCATCCTTGTTACCGGGCGTGGCGTTACCCGATACCTTGACGACGCTCCAACCGCCGATGGGCGAGCATGTGCGCGCAATGTGGAATGACGCCGCGCAAGCCTGGGATGCAGTGCTCGACTACCGTGGCTTTCGCTATTGGACAAAAGACGGTGTACTCCATGAAATCAAGGAACTAGGAGAGGTGCCCGAAAACAACTTCCTCACAGAACCGCCGTAACCACCTTGGCTAGCATCAACGTGGCTGTATCCATGTTCCATCTTCCTTGAAGTAAGGGCAGCGCGACAATCCAAATCCCTGCCAGATCATGTCCAATATCTTTCGGGTCGTCTTATCTTTCTCTTCTGGAGTTTCTCGCTCACCAAGGACTTTCGCTGGAACGATGAGATGCGGCCGGTCAGCATATTGTGGCGTTTGATCAAACTGACGGCCTGCAGGTAATCCATAGCCGGTAGCATTCAATATGGCAACGCTCACTAGGAAAGAGCCCTCTTTGCCTAGATCGTAAAGTACATCCGGGACACGTTGAATAGCATCTCGAATGTAATGCGCCAAACCACCATCAGGCACTATCTTAGTATCTGCCCACCTTGAGCCCGCGTAGGCCAATGATTCATATGCGCCGTCTCTATAGAGTTGCACGTAGCCCATCATCCTTACCGCATCTACGTCATCAGTAAGCGACTTCAATCGTTCGAGCGAACTTATACACAGTCCATCAAAATTCGTATCAACCCTGGGGCTGTCCTCCCAGGGCTTGGGGATTCTCTGCCAAATGTTGGTTGCTGCTTTTAGATCTATTTCTTCAGGTTCTTGCTGATAGTTGATTAGAGGCAAAATATGTATTGCACATAGCGGTCCTTCTCGCAGTGGTCGCCAGCTTTCACCTCGTATATGGTCGTTCTGCCGTGTACGAATCCATTCGCGTGCACGAGTCGTAGCTGCGGCTGTGCGATCAAACGCTGCTCGAAGTTCTTGATAAGTGAAATCTGTCACGCGACCTCCTCGCCTGACTTTGAAGCGCTTCTTACCCTCATCTCCAAACCAGTAAGGACCGCCAAAAGTCGAAGGAACGTGCAGGGCAAGTACATACCCTCCATCGACGTCGATACGCTGAAATTCGAGACCGTGTATTCGTGGTTCAATTAGCTTGTCAAGTTGTTGATGAAGGCGCAAATGCGCTTCGTCGTATGGCTCATCTGCAATGGGAGTCAAAATAGGTGTGCGTTCCTTGCTGACTTCGCCTATCCCATATAACAGGGTGCCACCAGTCGCGTTGGCAAGCGCACAAACATCACCCAATAGATCGTCTCGGTCGCTCTTATCCCCTTTTTTGGGCAATTCCCTTTTGTAATCCATGCCTTGATCTTCGGGTACCGCGCCAGCGATCAAGTTGTCTATGTATTCCTTATCAATCTCTGGCCTGCGAGGCATGCATCCTCCTGCGAGGTTTATCCAAACGATTCCCGGATAGTGATGAGAGTACAGCGTAAATACTGTACCAATAACCTGGCACACGGCCACTGGCTCGCATGACCATACTTGGCGCCTGCAGCATGCCGGCATGGACCCGCTCGTCGAACTTTCCCGCCTACTGCAGAACCTGCTGCGCTACGGCGTGGTCGCCTCCGTCGATCACGCCGCACGCCGCTGCACCGTTCGTAGCGGCGCGCTGGTTACCAAGCCGCTACGATGGCTGACTTATCGCGCGGGGGATGCACGCACGTGGTGGGCACCCAGCGTTGGCGAACAGGTCATCCTGTTGTGCCCTGGCGGCGATACCGCACGCGGCGCCGTACTTCCGGCGCTATATGCCGATAACGCTCCGACTCCAGTCGACGACGACTCCGCGCACATCACGCAGTACCCCGACGGCGCACTGATCAGCTACGCCCCAGAAAAACACGAGGTCAGCGTTGCGCTGCCATCCGGTGGCAAAGTCATCCTGGTCGCGCCGGCTGGTGTCGATATCACCGGCAACACGCGCATTGCCGGTACTTTGCATGTCACTCAAAACGTCTCCGTCGACGCCGGCATCAAGGCGGCAGATGACGTCGTTGCTGGCACTATCAGCCTGCAGCACCACAAAACCCAAGGTGTGCAACCGGGTGCGTATCTCTCCGGCGAGCCGATATAGCCATGCGCGGCACCAATGCCACCACCGGCAAGGCCATCGAAGGGCTTGCACACCTGCAGCAGTCCATCAGCGACATCCTCGAAACACCGTACGGCACGCGCGTGATGCGTCGCGAGTACGGTTCGCTGCTGCCGTATCTGATCGACCAACCGTTCCATGCCGCTACACGACTGCGTCTCTACGCTGCAACCGCGACGGCGCTGATGCGCTGGGAGCCACGCGTGCAGTTGACGCGCGTATCGATGGCGCTCGGTGCTGCGCCAGGTCAGGTCGTGTTGATCCTGGAAGGCACGCGTACCGACACGCCGGTCGCCACACCCGTTTCCCTCACCGTCCCCCTGCAACTCAGCGCCGCTTCGTAACGGCATCTATCACGAGGAACCCTCATGGCCCAGGCTTATCACCACGGCGTCCGCGTTATCGAAGCCACCGATGGCTCGCGAACGATCACCACGGTTTCCACGGCGGTTATCGGTCTGGTCGCGATCAGCGAGGATGCCGACCCCGCTGTATTTCCGCTCGACACGCCCGTGCTTGTCACCGACATCAAGTCGGCGATCAGCAAGGCCGGCAGTCCTGGAAAGGGCACGCTGTACGCCGCCCTCAACGCCATCGATGCGCAAACCAAGCCGGTGTTGGTGGTTGTGCGTGTCGCGCAAGGCAAAGATGCGGCCGAGACCACCAGCAATGTGATCGGCACGACGGCCGCGAACGGCCGGCTGACCGGCGCGCAGGCGTTGCTCGCCGCGCAAGCACGCCTGGGCGTGAAGCCGCGCATCCTGGGTGCACCAGGCCTGGATACGCAGCCGGTGGGCCTCGCACTCGCCACGATCGCCAAGAAGCTGCGCGGCATGACGTACCTCAACGTGCCCGATGCCAAGAAGGTCGAAGAGGTCATTGCCTACCGTGCGAATTTCAGCCAGCGCGAAGTCATGCTGGTGTGGCCGAACTTCACCGCGTGGGATACGACGACCAATGCCACAGTGGAAGTACCTTCCGCAGCATATGCATTGGGTCTGCGTGCTGCCATCGATGAGAGCCAGGGTTGGCAGAAGACGCTATCCAATGTCGCCGTGAACAATGTGACCGGCATCAGCATCGACGTGAGCTGGGATCTGCAGGACCCGGCCACGGATGCGGGCATTCTCAACCAGGCAGGCGTTACCACGCTGATCAATGCACAGGGTTTCCGCTTCTGGGGCAATCGCACCTGTTCCGATGAGCCCAAGTTCGTGTTCGAGAGCGCGACGCGCACCGCGCAGGTGCTGGCCGACACCATTGCAGACGGCCATATGTGGGCCGTCGACAAGTCGATGTATCCCAGCCTAGTGAAAGACATCCTCGAAGGCATCAACGCCAAGTTCCGAGAGATGAAGAGCAGCGGTTACGTCATCGGCGCGAGCGCCTGGTACGACGAGTCGGCCAATCAGGTGGCGTCCCTCGCCGGCGGTGATCTTTTCATCGACTACGACTACACGCCGGTACCGCCGCTGGAAGACCTCCAGCTTCGCCAGCGCATCACCGATCGCTACCTGGTCGATTTCGCCGCGTCGATCAACGCCTGACCCAAGACGGCCGGCCTGCCGGCCGTTTTTCCCTGTCTTTGAAGGAATCTACCTATGGCCCTGCCGCGCAAGCTCAAGAACTTGAACCTTTTCAACAACGGCAACAGTTATCTCGGCCAGATCGCCGAAGTCACCTTGCCCAAGCTCAGCCGCAAGATGGAAGAGTGGCGTGGCGGCGGCATGGACGCCGGCGTGGAAGTCGACCTCGGCGGCGAACTCATCACGCTGGAATGGACGGCCGGGGGCCTCATGCTGGATGCGTTGAAGCAATTTGGCATCACCAGTGCCGTCGGCTGTCTGCTGCGCTTTGCCGGCGCCTACCAGCGCGACGACACCGGCGTCACCGATGCGGTGGAAGTCGTGGTGCGCGGTCGCCACAAGGAGATCGATTTCGGTACTGCGAAGCCGGCCGACAACACGCAGCACAAGTTCACGACGAGCTGCGCTTACTACAAGCTCACCGTCAACGGTGAGGTGCTGATCGAGATCGATCCGCTCAACTTCATCTTCAACGTCGGCGGCATCGATCGCCTGGCCGACCAGCGCCGCGCGCTCGGCGTCTAACCCTCTTTTCTTCTCTTGCTGCCCACCGCTTTCGGCGGGCATGCCCTTATGCCTTTGCTTCGGAGCGCACCATGACGCAACCCAACGACATCCCTATCACCGCGCAAGCTAGCTTTGTGAACGTCACGCTGGATACGCCCATCGTGCGCGGCGCGCAAACCATCGCCTCCGTGGATCTGCGCCGACCGAAATCCGGCGAGCTGCGCGGCGTGAATCTGTCCGACCTGGCGCAGTTGGACGTGAGCGCCCTCATCAAGGTACTGCCGCGCGTCTCCATGCCTACGCTGACCGGCGCCGACGTCGAAAACCTCGACCCCAGCGATCTCATGAAGCTCGGTGCGGAAGTCGTCGGTTTTTTGCTGCCTTCGCAGAAAGCGGCGTTCCTATCTGCGTAGAAGACGTGATGGCGGACATCGCGGTGGTGTTCCACTGGCCGCCCACCGCAATGGCCGATTTCGAGCTGGACGAACTGATGGCCTGGCGCGAACGCGCCCGGCAACGCAACGGTACGGAGTAAGGTGTGGATCTCAAGCTGTCGGTCCTGCTGCAGACCCTGGATAAGGCCACGGCACCGCTCAAGAAGGTGCAGCAAGCCAGCAAGGCCGCGGCCGAGCAGCTGAAGAAGACGCGCGACACGCTGCGCCAGTTGGACGAGGTGCAGAAGAAAGCGGGTGAGTTCCGCACGCTGAAACAAGGCACGCGGGACACGGTGGTACGCATGAAGGATCTGCAAGTGCGCATCAACACCGTGGCGCGCGAGATGCGCGAGACCGACAGGCCCACAGCCGCATTGTCTCGCCAGTTCAAACGGCTGACCGCCGAGGCGCGTGATCTGAAAGCGCAGAAGGGTGAGCAGATCCGCAAGCTTCAGCAGCTTCGTGCAGGCCTCGCCGCGGCAGGCGTGGACACGCGCAACCTCGGTGTGGCCGAAACGCGTCTGCGCACGCAATCGACAGCAGCCACGCGTGCGGTGGAGCAGCAGACGGCCGCACTGCGTGCCCAAGGTACTCAGGCGCAGCAGTTAGTGACCCTGCGCGAGCGCCTGGCGCGCGGCCAAGCGATGGGTGCGAACCTGTCGATCGCGGGCTACGCCGCGATGCAAACAGGCCGACACCTGATCGATCAGGTGCAACCGGCCATTCACGAAGCCAAAATCTATCAGACGAACCTCGCGCAACTGCGCGCCCAAGGCGTCAGCAACGCCGATGTCGCACAAGCGGAGCGCTTCGTCCGCAGCGACACCACGCGCGGCAGCTCCATCAACGATAAGATGGAGATTCTCAAGGACGCCAACTCCATCTTCCGCGACATGCATGAAGCCGTGCAGGTCGCACCCTCGCTCCTGAAAGCGAAGTACACCTTCGAATCGCTGATGGCCGAGCATGGCGAAGGCGGTGGCCATGGGCAGGAGACGGTCAACCAGTTGATCGATGCGATCCGCACCGGTGAGCTGCGCAACGCGACCAAGACGCCAGAAGACTTCCAGCACCTCCTGGACATGATGAGCCGGGCCTACGTCGGCTCGGGCGGCCTGGTGAAACCCTCCGATTACCTGGAGACCATGAAGGTCGGTGGTGTCGCCGCCAAGCTGATGGACGAAAAGGCGCTGTTCTTCGGTGCGATGCACACCATCCAGGAAATGGGGGGTATGCGCGCCGGTACCGGCTTTGCGTCGGCCTATCAGAACTGGGCGGCCGGACGCAGCACGCAGCAAACCGCCGAAGCGTTGGCGCAGCTCGGCCTGGTCAACAAGGACGCCGTCAAATACGGCAAGAACGGCCACATCACTAAGATGCTGCCGGGAGCACTGAAGAACCAGACGCTCTACGAGAGCAACCCCTTCGAATACATGATGACCGAGGTCATCCCGCGCATTAATCCCACCGGCAAACTCACCGATGACCAGGTGGTGAGCAAGCTCAATGCGCTCTTCAGTGCGCGCAAGGGCGGCGACCTCTTCGCCGGCATGTTTATGCAACGCGCGAACATCCAGAAACAGCTCGATGCCGCCAGCAAATTTGCGGGTCTCGATGACACGTATCGCATGACCGGCGACACGGCCGTGGGTCAGGAGGCGGATCTCGAAGCGGAGAAACGCAATCTCTATCTGACGCTTGGGCGCGAAGTGTTGCCGCTGTATGTGGCGGGTTTACGCCAACTCGTGACAGTGCTGAAAACGCTGACAGAGGGAGCACAAAAGCATCCCGCCATTGCCAAAGGTTTGATGCTGCTTGCCGGTGGGTTGGGTGTGCTGATGGTGAGCGCGGGTGGACTGATGGTCGTGCTGGGTGGACTGATCGGCCAGTTCGCCTTGCTGCGCTTCGCGATGGAACGCGCCCGATTGGGCTGGGCGGCCCGCGGTGGTGCTGCAGCCGACGGCGAAGCGGCCGGCGTGGGCATGCTGGCACGTCTAGGTGGCCTCGCGCGCAACGTGTTTCCGGTGATGGCGACGGGCGCGCGTGCCGCCATGCTCGCGATCACGGGTGTGAGCTGGCCGGTGCTCGCATTGATCGCTGCGGTGGTCGCGCTCGGCGTTGTGGTCTGGAAGTATTGGAAGCCGATCAAGGCATTCTTCGTTGGCATCGGCCTGGGCTTGCGCGATGAACTGCTGCCCGCATTGGCTGCGCTTGGCGCCGTGCTGGCTCCGCTTAAGCCAGCGTGGGATGCCATCACCGACGCACTGGGCGCGGTGTGGCGTTGGATCGTCAGTTTGTTCGAACCCTTTCAGGCGACATCCGAGCAATTGGCCAGCGCAACGGCGCACGGCGTCACCTTTGGTCGCGTGCTCGGCGTCACGTTGGCCGGGGTTGTTACGGCGATTACCTGGACGGTGCAGGCGTTCACCTGGCTGGGCACAAAAATCGGCGAGTGCATCGGCTGGATCAAGGTGAACTGGAGCGGCATCACCGAGGTGATCAAGCAACCGTTCGCGACGGCCTTTCGCTGGATCAGCGACAAGATCGACTGGCTGCTCGACAAGTGGCGCGCATTGAAAGCCTCGCTTGGCCAGGACGGGCCGAGTGGTAACAGCGAACCACGCACATGGGAGTGGAACGATGGCCGCATGCCGCCATCACGTTTTGCCATCGATGACCGTCCGCCGCTCAAAGCAGGCAACGCCGGCAGCACCATCACCAACACCTACGCAGTCACGGTGCATGCGGCACCGGGTGCCGATCCGCACGCGACAGCGCGTGCCGTATCCGCGGAACTGGATCGCCGCGAGCGTGCCAAGGCCGCGGCGAACCGCTCACGACTTAGCGATTCGGAGTAACGCATGCTGATGGCACTCGGCCAATTCGTGTTTCAACTGCCGGACATCGCGTATCACGAACTGCGTCGCTCGACGGCATGGCGACATCCCGGCAACAGCCGTGTCGGTGCGCGCGAGGCGCGGCAATACGTCGGTCCTGGCGAGGACACCATCACGCTGAGCGGTGTGTTGGTTCCGGAGATCGCCGGCAAGCGCATGAGCCTCCTTACGCTGCGCACGATGGCCGATGCCGGCAATGCCTATGCATTGGTCGATGGCACGGGCAACGTGCTGGGCGCTTGGGTGATTGATCACTTGCAGGAAGGCGCTACGCATTTCACGCAGGACGGTATACCGCGGCGGACCGAATTCACGGTCTCACTTGCGCGCACGGATGACGGCCGGGTGCAGAGTGCACCGCCCGGCAATGACAACCTCACGGGGACCGTGAACAACGGTAGCGGGATGTGTGGTTACGCATGAGCGGTAGCAATCCGAAGCCGCGCTGGAAGGTCACGCTCGACGGCCACGACCTCACCTCGACGATCGCGCCACGCCTGATATCGCTCAAGATCAGCGTGTGCCGTCAATACAGTGCTGACCAGCTCGATATCGAACTGAGCGATCATGACGGAAAGCTCGCGCTGCCGCCCAAGACCGCCACGCTGCAGGTATGGCTCGGCTGGGACGACATCGGGCTCACCGATATGGGCACGTTTGCGATCGATGAGCTGGAACACACCGGTGCACCCGACCAGCTCATCTTGCGTGGACGCAGCGCGCACCTTCGCGGAGATCTTCGTCAACAGCGTGAGCAGAGTTATACCGATACAACACTCGGCGCGATCATCAGCCAGCTTGCAGGGCGCAACGGACTCACGCCGCGCTGTCACGCGAGTCTCGCCGACACATTCGTTGACCACGTGGAGCAGACCAATGAAAGCGACATCAACTTTCTGACGCGACTAGGCAAGCACTACGATGCCGTCGCCACCATCAAGTCCGGGGTGCTGATTTTCTGCCCTATTGGTCAGGGCACGACGGCGACGGGCAAGCCGCTACCTGGCGTGACGCTCGTACGGGTTGATGGTGACCAGCATCGCTATCACGCGGCGGATCGTGACGCATATGGGGGCATTCGCGCGCTGTACGATGACGTGCACACAGGCAAGACTGAAGCGGTGCTTATTGGTACCGATGACGGCCAGGGTGTGAAGACGTTGCGCACGATCTACGCCAGTAGGAGCAATGCATTGCGCGCTGCGCGCAGTGAATATCGGCGGTTACTTCGAGGTATCAGGACGTTCGAATATACACTTTCACGTGGCCGCCCGAACCTTTATCCGGAAATGCACATTCGAGTGGGAACCTTCAAGCCAGAGATTGATGACACTGATTGGATCATTGTGCGTGCGGAGCATTCGCTCGATGAGCAAGGATTAATCACGCGACTGGAACTGGAACATCGTTCCAGCGACAGCATTGCCGACTAACTTACTTTCGCATAGGAATCCTTTCGTATCCAATCCATCCCCTTGTTTTGTGTAATGACTATCAGCCAACTGCTTTTGTCTGCGGAATGTCCTCATCTGGGACAACGAGGTTTTGGCTGAAAAACATCACTTCATTCCCCACATATCGCCGTTGCGCAGTGTAGTTAAGTCCATAACTGAGTGACCGACTCAGCTGGTACATCGCACAAATCTCCTCGGAATTGTCATAAGACACTACCCAAGGCCACCTGAATTTTTTCTTCTGAATCGCTTTCGCAATGGCGACGTGATCGTCATGCTCGTAGTAGTTGCGATACAAACCTTTGCCTTTGACGTAATAGGGCGGGTCGAGATAGATCAAAGACCTCTTCGGAAGAAATTCCGAACAACGATTCAAAAGATGCAGCGAGTCCTCGCAATACACCGAAATATCCTTTGCATGCTTGGCAATTTCTTGGATTCGTGCGGCAACAACGTCCTTCTTGAATCTCGCATCCAGCTTGTAATCGCTGTCCTGGTTCTTTCCGCCGATAACGCCTGCCTTGAGTATCCCAGAGCGATTCGTCCGGTTCATAAACAAAGTTGCAAAGCCTTTCTCAATCAAATTTGCCTTACAGTCTTCACGCAGAACTGACCGCCACTTGAACCATTCTTCGATGGTGATGGGTGTAGCTTCCAGCAACTTCAGAAGCGCACGTGGATGTTTGGTGACGGAAACCCAGAAAGCGTATACCGCAGGATCTGCATCGTTGATATGAACATGGCTTGCGTAGCCATGAAACAACAAATCCAGAGCAACACCCGCGCCACCCGCGTATGGCTCTAGATAATGACCGCCGGCGATGCCATTGACTTCCATCACCTTTGCGATAAAGGGGGCGAATGGTGCCTTCCCACCAGGATAGCGCAAGGGACTATACAGTCTGTTGGAGTACATCGTTAAACCTTTTTCAACTTCACTTCGAGCGCGGCCAGCTTGGCCGTATCAACCGCATATCCATTCTTCATTACGTCGTGGAGAGCCGTCTTAAATTTGTTCAAAAATTCATTGCTGGCCTCGGGGTTGCTTTCGACCCAATGTTTCCACGGGTTGTGCGGTTTTGTGCCAGCAGTCACAAGCTTCTGGAATTCCACGCCCTTGTAGAACCGCTTGAAGATTTCGCGCGGTTTTTTCTTCTCTTCAGGATAGGCTGCAACTCGCTCCTTCACATCAACGACGCCCCCATTGATTTCGAATTCCCTTATCACTTCAGCGGAAGAATTGGTAAATACATCTCGCGTGAACTGCAAGTCGTTTCTCCAGAAGTTGTGATTTGCAGGGAGATTGTAAAGGTACTCGAAAATCAGCTGATCAGGCGGCAAACTTCCAGGCAGAAGAACAATTGTCTTAAAGTTCTTGCCCTCTATGTTTTGAGTCTGGTCGGCGTCCAAACAAACAATGCTCTTCTCGGCAAATTCGGGGATCTTCTTCTTAATCAGTTCCAAATAGTTAGAGCAGCCAAGAGTGATCTCCGACATGGGAGTTGTAAACTTCTTTACTGGTTGCCGGCTCATCAAGGCGGCAAAGAAATTTGCAGCCTCTTTATCCTCAAAATAGACATTGATGTTTGGCAAGGACGTGCCGGAAGCTGCAGCAATAGTTCTCGTGTTTATATCTGCGCTTATTTGCGCCCAAGACCAATCCTGCATCACCTGAACATCACCATAGGTGTTGCTCAAATAGATCGTCTTGTATTTTCTTCTGAACTGCTGACTTTGCTCGAACGCATGCTCAATCAACACAGGCGAGTGTGATGTCATAACGACCTGAAGATTCAAGTTCTTGCACTCACGGTCGAGCATCTTCAGAAGGTTCACCTGCGCCGTCGGGAACAATCCTGCGTCAGCCTCATCTATCAGAAGAAGGCCACCTTTGTAGTCGGCATACTCTTCTTTCAATTTCTTGAAAGACATTAGGGCCAAGATGATTTGACCTGCATTGTCCTCACCTGCGGAAACCGATTCTTGGTCGTAATTTTCTCCATGTGCCACAGCTGAGCTGATGGTTCCATCCGTGCCTGTGGCATCAGAAGAATTGCGATTAAGAAGCTCATTGGTAAGGCCGATGAAATCTTGCTTGTGCTTTTGCAGGTAATCAAAGTCACTAACCTTGTAGTCTCTGTCTGCGATAGGGAAAAGACGTTTCAGGCTAAGGAAGATGACCGGGTGTGTGAAGTTTCTGCTCGTGTTGCTTTTGCCCGTCGCTGTGCTGTTATTCCTTACTACAGGCCTCGGTGACTTATTTCGCTTCATCAGCTCAAGTTTTGCCGTTGCAGCCTGATCGGTATAACCATCGAATAATTCGATATTGACCGTCATGGAGCCAGGGATATCAAACCTGTCCGAAATCCTGAAGTGTTCACTGTATTGCGACTTGAATGCTCCGCCTGCAATCTGCCGAAAAGAGAGCGTTTGGTTTTTTACATAGTCCTTGTCAAAGCTGAAAATTTGCGCAGCAATGCCAAGAATGGACGACTTCGACGTGCCATTCTTCCCGCATACAACTGTGATGTAGTCACCGAATTCGACTTCTACATTATTTAGCGCACGGAATTTCTCGATGACCAGCTTCTTGAGTTGGGTCTTTGACATCGCATCCATCCCCTTTGCTACACGCTGCGCTTTCCACCCAGCATGCGTTTTACTAGGTCCATGCCATCCCGATACTTACACGGGCGTCCCGGCGGCTGTTACCTACCCCTATCCATCACGCTACACCAGGGGTTCTTGTTTTTGGAATCACCCCCGTTCGTAGACACGTCATCCTTGCATGGGCACTAAGTTGGCTATGACTTTCCGCGCGTAGCCACCCACTCGGCATATTCAGGCACTGCACGCGCAAGCTGCATCTCCAGCCACGCCTTTTCGTCTTCGTTGTGCGTAGCTGTCCAATGCGACAGGAACCCGCCGATCCGTTGCATGCGTGGATCGTTGCTGCTCCCCTCTGTGATGGAGGTGGGGGTGGCATCGCCATGCATCGTACCCGTACCTAGCAACAGCCAATCCAGGCTCACGCCCTTGCGTTTTGCAAGAATCATGCATTCTTCGTAGGGGATCTTGTTGCGGGTCCGCCAGCCACTGACCGTGCTGCTCCCGTGGCCGAAATGCTGCCCCAATGCGATATCCGTTCGTACCCCGACCACTTCCTGCATTCGGTCAATGATCGGTGCTGCTTCAAATTCGGCCACTGCCTCTCTCCCTTGTTTTGCGTGAATCCTGCATAACGCGTATTGCAATCACGCAATTTGCGTGTATTCTGCGAATTGTGTGACACATCGAGGCCATCGTACCCCATGCCGAGTATGCGCAAATCCCCGGTTCGCTATTCCCCGCGCGGGGTCACCAAACAGGTCATCGCCTTGCGTCTGCTCGCCCCCGAGCGTGCGCGCCACGATGCCCATGTCCAGCGCCATGACTGCTCCAGCGCAGCTTTTGCCCGCCAGATGTACTTGCGCGGCCTGGAAAGCTACGAACGCGCGGCGGCTGTGTCGGCCATCACGGGTTGCATGAATACGGCGATTGGAGTGAATCGCGCATGACCCGCCACCCACTGCATGCCGCTTCCGCACGGCGCGAGAGTCGCTTCAGGGTGAAGTGTCCGCATTGCCTGAGCTTTGCCCGGGCGCGCAGCAGCGACCTGCTGACGCCGACGTACCGCGAGGTGCGCTTCGAGTGCCAGAACGACGCCTGTGGGCATATCTGGGTGGCAGGGCTCGAAGCCATCCGCACGCTGTGCCCCAGCGATATGCCGAACCCAGCGATCGACATCCCCTTCGCCGCCACGCGCGCGGCGAACCACGCCTCGGCGAAAGCCACCGGCTAACGCCTCATTCCCCACAACCTGGAGAGACTTCACCATGTCGCAGACGACCCTGCACGAGGTGGCCATCGGCTACCTGCTTACCCACCAGGCCGAACACCTCACGCACGATCGGCAGTATCTGATCGAGCGCTGCGCCGCACATCTGCAAGCGCAAGGTGCCACCGTTGAACGCGCGAACATCGTCGCACTGCAAGCACTGGGCGAGCTGGACACGCGCGCCACCAAAGCGCACATCGAGTTGACGCATTGCACGAGCTTCGCGGTGTTCGTGGTGGACCCGGTGACGCGCGCGCGGATCGCGTTCACGGCAGCCGATCTGATTCGCTTGGCGCGTGACTACGCCACGCGCACCGATACCGTCGTGACGCGCCATTGAGGGATGACCATGATCCCAGACTACAACCCCGCGTTGGCCAGCCACACCACCGTTCCGCTGACGGATGGCCCCGTCGATGTCACCACCAGCAGCTTTGCCGATAACAAGCATCCGGTCGCTTTACTCGCGGGTCCTGCCAGCATCGCCATGTCGGTCGAGCAAGCCATCGCCGTGGGCAGTGCACTGATCGCGGCGGCGCATCACTACCGCGCCATCCTGGCTGAGTGCTCGGACCCGACGACGCCGGTGGCGTCGTGAGGGTGGCGTTTGAGCAGGATGCATTGCCTGCGCCCAAGGACTGCATTCTTCGTCTGCCCTTGGTGCGGCAACGTTGTGGCATCTCCGCGGCCACCATTTATCGCCGTATGGCGAAGGGTGATTTCCCGCGCGCCGTGAGCCTGGGAGGCAAAGCGGTCGGCTGGCGCGAAAGCACCATCGACGCGTGGATTGCGACACGCGACGAGGGCCTATGAATACGACGCTGCACCAGGTCATTACTCGCCGCCTGTTGAAGGACTACGAGTTCAAGGACAAGGAAGGTACCTGGTTGCGTGAGGGCCGCTGTCCGCACTGCGGCAAGAAAGAGTTGTACACGCGCGCGGAGAGCCCGTGGGTCATCCGCTGCGGGCGGGAAAATAAATGTGGGTGGGAGGGGCACGTCAAAGACCTGTACGCGGATCTCTTCGAAAGCTGGTCGGATCGCTTCGCTGTCACCGAGACAAACCCCCATGCCGCCGCTGGCGCGTACCTCACCCATGCGCGTGGGTTCGACATCACCCGATTACGTGGGAGCTACACGCAGGAAAGCTATGTCGATCGCGAACTGGATGCCAGCACGGCCACGGTGCGGTTTCCGTTGCCCGGTGGCGGTTACTGGGAGCGCCTGATCGATCGGCCACAGCGGTTCGGCAAGAAGAAGGCGCGCTTCAATTACGGCAGCCAGCACGCGGGGCATTGGTGGGTGCCGCCTGGCTTGGACCTCAAGACAGTCGACGAGGTGTGGATTGTCGAAGGCATCTTCGATGCGATTGCATTGTGGCTGCATGGTATCCCCGCCGTGGCGGCGCTCACTTGCAACAACTATCCCCGTCACGCGCTGGAACAGCTCGCGACGTTGCATGGCCTACGTCGTCCCACCCTGGTGTGGGCGCTCGATACGGACGGGACGGATAACGACGGCGCCGGTCAGCGCTATATCCGCAAGTGGGTGAAGGAAGCCCGCCAGCAAGGCTGGGACTGCAAGGCGGCGCAGATCAAGCAGACCGGTCGCGGCAAGATCGACTGGAACGATCTGCACCAGCGGGATCGGCTCGGTCCCGAGCACCTCAAGGACTATCTGCACGAGGGTGCGCTGCTCATCGCGCGCACGCCAAGTGAGAAGGCGCTCTTGATCTACAACCTAGCGAACAAGGCTGAATTTCCGTTCGAGTTCGGCAATCGGTTGTGGTGGTTCAAGCTCGATCTCGGTAAATACGCGAAAGCGCGCGAAGCGCTGGAGGACAAGGACAACGGCCTGACCGACGATGAGCTCAAGGACGCCGCGTTGCAGGAGTGCAATGCAGTGACGCCCATCAGCACCTGCTATCCCCGCGCGTTGTACTACCAGCGCAACGATGTGACCGACGAGAGCTGGTACTACTTCCGCGTGAGCTTGCCGGACGATCGGCCTGCGGTGAAGAACACCTTCACTGGCGCGCAGATCATGGCGGCGGCGGAGTTCGGCAAGCGGTTGGCGAGCATCTGCGCCGGCGGACTCTACACGGGCAACACCGCACAACT
The DNA here is from genome assembly GCF_030160295.1 of Dyella acidisoli. Classification (GTDB taxonomy): domain Bacteria; phylum Pseudomonadota; class Gammaproteobacteria; order Xanthomonadales; family Rhodanobacteraceae; genus Dyella_B; species Dyella_B acidisoli. The sequence continues at coordinate 154,540 of NZ_BSOB01000018.1, read as the reverse complement.
GATGCGGCTGATGGAAGAGCAGCTCGCCGGCATCAAAACGGTGGAGACGATCGACTTCATTGGCTACAGCAAGGAACACGGCACCTATGTCCTGGGCGACGTGGCTGTGAAAGACGGTGCGCTGTACGAGCTCAACAGTGAGGATTACTTCGAAATCGGCAAGCTCAACATCAAGAGCCTTCTGCAGTCGATGAAGTTAACGGTCAACGCGAACCGTGCGGATTATAACGACGCCTGGTTTTCGCAGCTATGGACGGCGTTCGGTGTGAAAGGGTTGGTGGCGTTGGCGTTCTGGCTGGGCACCTTGTTTGCCGAGCAGATCCGTGCGAGCGACAAGAGTTTTCCCTTCCTCGAAGTGATCGGTGAAGCCGGTGCTGGAAAAACCACGCTGATCGAATTTCTGTGGAAGCTGCTGGGTCGGGAACATGAGGGCATCGATCCCACCAAGAGCACGCTGGCCGGCCGCACACGTACGTTTGGGCAGGTCGGCAACTTGCCGATGGTGATGATCGAAGCCGATCGTTCCAACGGCGCCGACAAGCAGCACGCGAAGCAGTTCGATTGGGATGAATTGAAACCGCTGTACAACGGCCGTATTGGTCGCGCACGCGGCATCAAGAGTGCCGGCAACGAAACCTACGAACCACCGTTCCGCGGAACCGTTGTGATCAGTCAGAACGCGGTGGTCGATGCCAGCGATGCGGTGTTGCAACGTATTGTGCATTTGAACTTCGACAAAAGCGGCCACAGTGCCGAAGGCGGCGCGGCGGGCAAGGCACTGGAGAACTGGTCCATGGAGCAGGTGAGCGGCTTCATCCTCGCGGCGGTGCGGCGTGAAACGAAGATCCTTGCCACGATGGCCGAATACGCACCGGGCTATGAAGCCATGCTCAAAGCGCACCCGAATCTCAAGAGCGTGCGCATCTGCAAGAACCACGCGCAGATCATGGCGCTGGTCGATGCGCTGGAGCACGTCGTCCCGATCTCCGCCGACCAGAAACGCGCGACCTTCGATCTGCTCACGCAAATGGCCGTGGATCGTCAGCAGGCGATCAATGCCGATCACCCGATCGTGCAGGAGTTCTGGGAGCTGTTCGATCATCTCAATGAGACCGACCAGGGGGAAAAGCTCAATCACAGTCGTGACGATGAACTGATCGCAGTGAGCTTGCCGGAATTTCAGAGTCGTGCGACGCAGTTTGGATTGCGCGTACCGGCATATAGTGATTTGAAGCGGCTGCTACCGGAGAGCCGCGCGCGCCAATTTCAAACCTACCGCACCGTCAACAGTGCCATTCGCATTACCGACGGTCGCGGTGTATCGGTGAAGTGCTGGGTGTTTCGTCGTGAGCGCGCAGTGGCAAGCAAGCATTGATGGTGCGCAGGGGCGATCGATGCGCTTACACAACATGTGAATTCGTCGGCGCACAATTTGTCTTTATAGGCCATCGCCGCCTCGCCTGATATCCTGCATCGTAATTTCTTTCGTGACGAACTTCGCGTCGGAATGGCGCGCAACTCGTCCTGCCGTTTTAGTCAAAACAGGGAATACGATGATCATGATGGCTCACCATCTCACGGAATTGATCACGCCAGTCGCGGAGTTGATTCGCCATGCCGAAGCACTTCGGCAGCGCATCGACGCGATCGACGCTGCGTCGACAGGCATCACCGAAGGCATGCGCCAGAACGTGCTGCAGCCGGATGCGGTGTATCAGCTTCTGGACATGATCAGCGCAGACCTCAAGAGTCGCGCTGATCTGCTGTTGCGACTGTTAACTACAAAGTGAGCTACTACGGGGCGCTGAAAATGATCGGCGCCCCAATTACGCGGCCTTGCTGTGAAGAATCGCACCAGCAACGTCGCCGCGCAGTTTGTCGAGATAATCAGCCCAGGCCTGCATCATCCTTCGGCGCTCAGCCATGTACTGCGCCTTGTTGTAGATTCCGCGGATGCGATTTTTGTCTTTGTGAGCAAGTTGCCGCTCGATCGCGTCTTCGGCCCAGCCTGCTTCGTTGAGGGCAGTGCTGGCCATGTGTCGAAATCCGTGGGTGACGATCAGACCTTTATACCCGAGTGCATGAAGAGCGCCGTTGACGGTGTTTTCTGACATGGGGCGAAGCGCCGAGCGTTCACCGGGAAATAGAAAGCGGCCGGCGCCGCTGAGCGCGTGAAGCTCACGAAGCAGTTGTACGGCCTGACGGCTTAAGGGGACGACATGTGGTTCCGCTTTCGCCTTTTTGGCTTTACGCATCTTCAGTCGGGTGCCTGGAACCGTCCACACGGCGCGCGAAAAATCTATCTCACTCCATTCGGCGTAACGCATCTCGCCTGGGCGAGTAAATACGAGTGGGGCAAGCTTTAACGCGTAGCGTGTTATGTAAGTGCCGCGATATCCATCAATGGCGCGCAGCAGTTCTCCTATTTGAGCTGGATCGGTGAGAGTAGGGAAGTGCGCGGTTTCCGCTTGTGGAATGGCGCCAATGACGTCAGCGGCCGGATCGCGTTCGGCCAAGCCTTGCCGGATAGCGAAACGGAAAATCTCGCTCAGATAGTTACGCGTACGGTGTGCGGTCTCGGTTGCGCCCCGCTCATGAATGCGCTGCATCACCGTTAAAATCTGTGGCGGTGTAACTTCGCTGATGGGTATCTTTCCGAGCCATGGAAAGACATTGTTTTCCAGTCGACTAAGCACGCCTCGTGAGTAGCTAGGCACCCAATCACTGCTCTTTTGGGCAAACCATGCGCGAGCGACAGCTTCCAAACTATTCTCGCTGGCGAGTTCGCGTGCAAGGCGATCTACACGTCGCTGCGTACTAGGGTCGATGCCTGACGCAATGAGCTGACGTAGTCGATCGCGTTCGACACGAGCGTCAGCCAAGCTAACCTCTGGGAAAACTCCCAGACTGATCATCTTGGGTTGCTTCTTCAGATGCCGATATTTGAGGCGCCAGTATTTGGCTCCGTTCGGCATCACCTGCAGATAGAGTCCTTTGCCTGCTGCGAGCCGGTACATCGCGTCCCTGGGCTTTGCATTGCGCGCAGCCAAGGCCGTCAGTTCCGTCATCTTTCTCTCCTATGTAGCTACTTCGCACGCGCTTAGGTGGTATCTCGCGAGTCCACCTGCCAGGCAGTGCATTTGTACCACCAAAGATACTACCAGCGGACGCGCGCTTTGGTGAGAAGGCTTGAGAGGAGATGAGAAAGAAAAAAGCCAAAAATCCCCGGGAAATTGGAGATTGGCTCGGCGCGTGATAGGAATTGAGGTGCGCGATCTCACATAGTTTGGCCGCTGATGTCTCGCATAGTTTGGCCGGCACGCGCAACCGCATGATCTGATGACTTTATCACGCGGTCACGTTGCCCCGATCGCTTGTGGCGGGCCATCTCAAGAAACCTGTTCAAGTGGGTCACCGTATTTTCTATAGGTGCTCCGACCTCAATCGCAGAATGGCGCGGCACTTCTACCGTTTCCGGGATCCTATTGCGGGAGCGATCAAATGAGTTTCAAAGCCCAGGTCCTGGGTTTGATACTCCTAGCGCCGTCAATTTCTACGTATGCAGCGGCGCTCGAGGCGTCACCCAAAAATTCATCAATGTACTTTTCGATACACCGGTCGCCATCGAGCAGGCGAACAAAAACATTCGCGAAGCCTGCAAGGGTCACTAACTCTGGTGCGTTGGTCTCCTCGGAGGCCGCCACTCCGGCTCGGAGATCTTCTCTGCCAAGAAATTCTCCAATGCTTCGATCTTCGCAAGCCGAGAGCGCAGCGTGGGCGTGACGATACCATCTCTACCGGATTAGCCCCCTGAGTGGCTACATTTTTCCAGCGAAGGTCAAAAGATTCTACATTCGGACAATACGTGTCTATTATAGATTGAGCAGCGATTTCGGTAGGCGGGTCCATACTCGCCTCACACTAAGGGGAATTATGATGACAGTCCTTAAGGCAAGGCTCGGAACCGAGTCCGCAATTGTTCGTGGTTTGCGGACTAATGGTTCGACGAATTCCTGGTTTAGCAAGTTTGCGACATCTTTCTGCGCCTTCCTGCTGGTGGCTAGTTGCAATGTATTTGCGGAAACCGATGTGCCCACAGATTATGGCGGTGGCGGTGGCGGTTCTGGAGGCGCGATGGCATCGGGCCCCCAAAAGCTACCTGGGGTGGATGTTGTTGCCAACCGTGCACCAGATGTACAGGAGCAGTTGGGGGCGGGGTCAGTTATCGGTATGCCTCCACCCCAGAATGTCTCGCCGCCGCTCCAAGTTGGAAAGACACCAGGCTCAGTCACGACACTCGCCCGTATTACAGTTAATGGAAAGTTGCCTAAGGATGACTGCAAGAAAGCTGATCCCATTTCGTTGGCTACCGGAGCTAAAGTGGAATCGGTAACTGATTTTGCTCGCTCTGGTGAAATGGGGCTGAGTTTTACTCGGTACTACAGCTCCAATGTATATAACACCGGATCGTTCTCTAGTACGCGTGCAGGGGGATGGAGGACAAGCTACGACTACTTGCTGTTCCTTGATGTGACGCAAGGTGGGGCTTGCAATTACACCTCTACATCAAGTGTTTGTCCTCTCGTGCTAGTCCGCCCTGACGGCACGATTGTTCAATTTGGGCCCGGTACCGCCCATAGCGACGGAACTGCATCGTTTGGCGAACTTAAAAATGGTATCGCAACGATGACGCGCAATAGCGACGGGTCTTATGTCATTCATGACGAGGACTCCAAGGTCCTTACGTTCAGCAATGCACTTTACAATGGAACTTATTTCACACTGACGTCGATCAAGGATTTGGCTGGCGTGGGCTGGACCTTTGCTTATCCTGATGCGACAGACGTAGTGGTTTCCCATACATCTGGGCAGACTGTCTCGTTGCACTGGACCGATACCAAAGTTCCTGATGGTCCTAATTCAGCCTACGATATCGTTAGGCAATTGACGGTTGTTGATCCTGCAGGCAACTCGTATTCGTACTCCACAATTATTCCATATGGAACAATTGGTGATATGTCCGGAACGAGATATTTGATAGGTGAACTCCAGACCGCGACCCTCCCGCTCCCCGGCGGATCAACGTCAGTTGCTTATAAGTACAAAAGTGACGCCGGCGGCGCATATGGCTTTGGTAATTACCAATACGCGCTGACCGAGGTTGACTACAATGGCATCGCGCAAGATCTGACAAGCTATAACGGTGTCGGCCAAGCTATTCAGGATGAAATGGCTGATGGTACGCAACAAACGAACATTAGCTACGGCAGCAATAGTACAGGTCCGGTTACCACCGTAACTAATCCGCTTGGCCACGTTTCTGTATATCAGTTCGATGCAAATTCAAACATATTGTCGATAACTGGCCAGGCGTCCGTGCACTGCGCAGCGACATTTAGTTCTCGCACTTATGATGCGAATGAAAATGTTCAATCAGATACCGATAATGACGGTAATATCACTAACTACACATATGCGGTCAATGGTGAAATTCTGCAAAAGGTAGAAAGTCCAGGCCCCTTTCAGCGCGTGACAAACTTTGTATGGGATACGACGCCAGGCACTGATCGACTTTTATCCGTTACCGTAGTCGGATACTTGCAGACCTCGTTCGCATACACGCCGCAAGGCAGGCTAGCGAGCGTCACTCAGACGAATTTGGCTAGCAATGGTGTCGCGAATCAGTCGCGGACTACTACATACAGTTACTCGCTATACCCGAACGGCATGGTATCTGCTGTTGTAACGACTCTGCCATCACCCAGTGGAGCGAATACGCTCACATATAACTACGACAGCCTGGGTAACGTAACCAGTATTGTGAATGCTCTAGGTCAGGCCACGAGCTACAACAACTTCACCGGAATGGGGTTGCCGACTACTGAGACATCAGCCAACGGGGATGTGTTGAATTACACCTATGCGTTTGGACGAGTCACTTCTATATCGCACACACATGCGGGCGTAACAAACACGGAGTCCATAAATTACGATCCCAATTCTGGGCAGGTATCCAAATTAGTAGCGTTTGATGGCGAAGTCACTCAGTACGTATATGACCCGGACTTCAAGCTGACCTCCTCAATGTGGACTGGCCCATCGGGTGCAGTGATAAGTAAGAATTACGGGTATGACATAAACGGTGATGTCACTACCACAAGTTACACCCGAAAGGGGCAGACCTCTCCCGATTTAATAACTCATGCAACTTATGATGAGCTTGGGCGACCGCTAGTAATTAACGGCAACAGCGGGCAGAGCCGGACCTATTCGTATGATCCAAACGGGAACGTCTCTACCGTTACAGATGCTGTCGGTAACACAACAACATATAAGTACGATTCTGTCAGTCGATTGCAGTACATTGTCGATACAACTGGAAAATCCACCTTATATTTGTATGATTTTGGCGACAATCCTCTTCAGATAACCGATCCCCGTGGACTCACTACGTATTACAAGTACGACGGATTTGGAGATGTGTGGGGAGTAACGAGTCCTGACTCGGGAACCACAAGCTACTCGATCGACCCTTATGGGCGTGTCACAAGCAAGACAACGAACAATGGATTCGTCGCATCTTATACCTATGACACGCTTAATCGCGTCACAGCAGTGACTGCGGGCTCTCAGACGTATACATACACGTATGATTCCTGCACCTATGGTAAGGGAAAGCTCTGTGCTTACGCCGGTCAAAATGGAGGAGGCTCCTCATCTTTGACCTATTCCATCGAAGGTTTGGTTGCTACCCGTACGGACAATTCCTTCTTGGGTTCGTCCACGACGTCATTCAGTTATGACGGAATGAATCGTCTCACTCAAATGATGTCCGGAACGGCATACACAGTTAACTATGCTTGGACCGATGATCAGATAACGAACGTAAATCTTCAGTACGGAAGCCAAAGCGTCAATGTGGTAAGTAACGTTATCTATGATGCGGCTCGTCGGCCTCTGAGCTGGTCTTATGGAAACGGTATAACTAGAACTCAGACATATGATCAGGATGAGCGGCTCAAGAGCATTGGCTCGACGCTGGGTACTACAACGATACAGAGCCTAGCTTATACCTGGGACAACCTCGATCGGATCACTGCAAAGACTGACTCCGTATATGCTGGAACGCAGGGATTTGGCTATGACAATCTGAATCGCTTGACTAGCCAAACTCAGGTCGCGCCCATTTTCTTCAATTACGACGCGAATGGTAATCGTACTCAGCAGAGTTGGATGACGAACGACACTGTTGCCATCGCCACGAATAGTAACCAGATTGCGTCGCGTGGCTCGCACGCTTATACCTATGATGGAAACGGGAACAGGGCGACTGACTCAGTCAGTGGAGTGACCACGACTTACACATACGACGGGTTTAATCGTCTCAACAGCGTGAGTCGAAGCGCTGCGCTGACAAACTGCGAAACGAGTTATCAGTGTCCGACGTATCCTAGCGGAACTACAACCTACCAGGTGAATGCTTTAGGACAGTTGAGCCTAACCAATGGCCCCTTGGGGTTGTGGATGTATGGTTACGATTTGGACGGTCATCTCATCGGCGAACTGACATCTTCGTCGGGTGTGGTTAATGCAAATAACTACATTTATTTAAATGGCCAACCGATAGCGCTGCTCAATCAGATAGGTAGTGGCACCCCTAACCTGTACTACATGCTGGATGATCACACGGGGCGGCCTGAGCAAATTACAAACAGTGGTGGATCAGTCGTTTGGCGCGCACAAAACAGTGCTTTCGATAGAGAAGTAGTGGTCGAAGGTATTGCTGACGTAGACGTGGGTTCGCCAGGGCAGGTCTACGATCACTTTACAGGGAACTGGAGCAACGGATTTCGTGATTACGATTCGAGTAATGGACGGTATCTGGAATCCGATCCACTCGGCTTGGCTGCGGGAGTCAATACGTATGCTTATGCGGAGGAAAGCCCTATAACCCTTGCGGACCCATCAGGTCTCAATCCCGGGGACATATTTGGAAGCTTGGCCGATGCAAGTAGAGATGCGGGCGCTTATTTGACGACGGTCAATGGTGGTCCTCTAAGGCGCTTCTTTATGGGGACTCAATTTGCGCTTTTTGTGGAGGTGCCAGGTTGTCCGGGCGACTACACATATGTGGTGGGATCGCCCCTTACTGGCACAGCGCCAATTCCAGTCAGAACGGAGGCCTTAAGCCTGGCGGAGAAACTCGCTCTTGATGAGGCCAAGGCCGGCGCAGGAGCGCGCATCATGGCCGGAAGAATAAAAGATCCGGCGTTCCCTGAAGACGTTTATGCAAAGATGGAACACGTGCATCAGGATCTAGTCACAGGCGAAAACATCGTGATTCATTACTGGGAAGAGCTGCTAACGGGAGTTAGAAGTGGATTTAAATTTAAGTAATGTTCCCCGTTTTTCCGCCGACGTGCCGGACCTGCTGGCACTGTGGAAATTAGGGATGATCAACGTGGAAGAAGTTCAGGCCTTAGCGTCTGAACTTCTTTCTTGCGGCATAGTTGCCAATCAGCTTATCGACATACTTGTTCTTTCGGAGGATGAGTCGGATAGCATTAGGACTAAGTTCAACAGCTTCCTATTACAGGAAGAGGGTGGCGATATCTCTAATAGAGATGCCATACGTAGGCTCGCAGGGAAAATTTCCATCTCGATTCTTGACCGGGCTATCACACCGATGGAAGGCGCCACGTTTCTCTGGAATGTCGTACTGCGAAGTCACGAGCGAGAGTTTCATGAACTCGATCCCTTTATTTATGCGGCTAGCGAAATGCGGGATAGACCGGCGGATCACAAATTATTTGAGGACGCTATCTTGAACGAGGCAAAAGACTGGGCATCACGTCACAAGCTTTATGAAAACGGTAGGTCGAGTGAAGGTCCAATCGGTAACATCTAGCGCTTAAGCGCGATGCTTCTTTACTTCTTATTCTTATCCACGTCGCGGAGCGTCGTGAAACCATTCAATGAATGTCTTAATCGGCGATGCGGATGCCTCCTGACAGTTTTCCCTGTGAAAGCAGAGGCTCGAGGATTACACGGAGATTGAGTACCTTGGGAGTCCTGTTATGCGTCACGAAATGAACCTGAATTCGTTAGTGCAGCCATTGCGCCAATGGGTAAGGCACATGACCATTCGCTGCCATGGATTTCAATAGTATTGAGTGGCTATCTGTTCCAAGCGTTACTAACGAATACAACTTTATCAGCTAGGGTAAACTAAGGGAGGGAATTGTGGAGAGGCGCAAATTTCTTGGAGCTGCTCCGCTTGCTATCGGCGGGGCCTTAATACTCAAGCCCAATATTTCTGAGGCGCAGACCACCCAAACTCCGTCAAATTACATCCCCACGTTCAATGTTACGACGCTCTCTGGTGTCGATCCGACGGGCAACTCTGACAGCTCGGCGGCGATACAGGCGGTACTGAGTGCGGCGACCGGTGACCTCGCGCTTTATTTCCCCTACGGCCGCTATCTACTAGCAAACTTAACCTGGGGTCTCCCTAATCGCCTCACTTTCCAGGGGGACGGTCCGGCTACAGCCCTGGTCCTCAACAGCTCTAACGGATCGCTCATGACTGCGAGCGCAGGATTTTTCACCGCACAAGACATGACGGTGGAGGGGCGTTCGGCAGGCTATGTCACGGGCGGCAATTTCTTCAGCTTCGCCAATGGCCGCCATGCGCTGCGCCGCATTGATGCCTATAACGGCTGTTCGCTCGCGTCCTGGGGCGAGGGCTGCACGGGCGGTGGTGCTTGCGACATCACTTGTGCAGGCATGAGCGGAAGTGGCTTTACCGTTAATGTGTCGCAGTCTGCAACCGGTCAACAATACGGAATTTTGGAATTTAGCCGTCTAAACTTCCAAGGTGGACCCACCAACAATGGCTATGGTCTGGACCTTATTTCTGGTGATACGGTCATTGTAACTGACGCTAACATCGCGCAGTTTGAAGTAGCCATTTCGGCCATGACCAATTCAGAGTGGAGCTACCTAGCAAACCTATTTTTCACTAACGTCCTGTGCGATGGCGCGGGTGGCCCGAGTTCGGCAAACTGTGGCTGGTATTTCGATGGCACCGCGCAATTCCTGGGTCGCGTCTTCCTCACCAACTGCTGGGCGGGATCCATTCCCAATGTTGGTATGTACTTCAAGAATGTCAAAACCCTGAAGATCAATGCGCAGGTGATCGACAACGGCTCGACGGGTATTCTCATCGATACCGGCTGCCGAGATGTGCGCATCAACGACAGTGTAATCACTGGCAACTCAAGTGCGAACCCAGGTGCGACCGATGGAATCCAGGTGCTGTCGGGCGCCGATCGCATCCATATTAACGGCTGTCGCATAGGCCCTACGTATAACGGCATCAATACCACTACGATCATCAATTCGCAGCGTTATGGGATCAATATTAGCAACTCGACCATAGTGAACTATTCAATCATCGACAACGATTGTTCGGGCAACCTCTCCGGTGGCATCAACAATGGCGGCGGTGGCCAATCGGGCGTTACGGTGTTCGTTGAATACAACACTCAGGGGGCTTTTACTCCTTGAGACGTCCACTTGCTCATAGATTCATCCTTGCCAGGCGCTTGCTATTCAACTAGTCATTCAAGATCGTACAAACATTCCGCTCGCCGCAACGCCGCCCTCGGAATGCCTTGGAATCAGAGAAGAACGTGTCATCTCCAACCCTTGCTGTCGAGATGCTAGCGATATAGGCGACCTCAGCAGTTATCATTGGCAAGCCGCCTCGTGCCACTGTTACATGAATGAATGTATCAATGCGTATAAGGGTCGAAGGTAACTAAGCGGCCAGCATTCTTAACTACCTCCGTCTCTTGTTGGAGCCGCTAAAACCTACTGCTTGTTACTCTCAAGGCTCTTCACTTGGAAGGGGAGTCGAGCGATATTCAGCGCTGTGCAGACCTCGCGCTTCAGTTCAGCTGCATCGGGAAACATGTAGAACCTTCGCAACACAAATCCTCGAACAAGCGCGACTGCCAAAACATCCTTGACCGTGGGCTTCTTCGGAACAAATTCCATGACCTCCTTGCGAGGAAACGCTGCGAAGTGTTCCAGTTTCACGCTTAGCCCAACGATCTTCTTAGTTGGGTCATTACCTTCATAGAGAATGTGCTGCAGGGTTGGAGCAAGTGCCTCCGCTCCGATTGCGCCCGCAATGCGGACAAAGGTGCCGACAGCAACATTTGTAATAAGGTCGCTCAAGTCCCCTGACATCGCCTTTAGCTGCTCGTCAACCTTCTGCCTCCAAAGGAGCTTGTCCCTCTCAGTTGAGATGATCGACTCGACACGCAATTGAATGATCTCTGGCGCCGCGTCCTTAAATACAGTCAACATGGACCCCAGTGTACGCAGACCAAGGTTCGTACAGGCGAGCGCAATTTCTCGCTTCTTACCTTTCTCAATGGATCCTGCGTGGTTTCGAAGAATCTGTCCCAGCACTTGCAGGGTACGAAATGACCTATTTATCTCGGTTGCATATTCTTGAACATCCCTTACCGTCGAAATAGCGCCGGTCGAGACTATATTGACTGGATCGCTCTCACAATCCGTGTCGTGAGCGATTTTCAAGGCATCCTCGCGCGAGGCTTCATAGTAGATTGCGCGCACCTTGCCTTCTTGATATTCCTGAAAAACGGAAACCGCCTCGTATGCATCAAAGGAGGGAGCATCACTCATGACCGTTCCAGCGTGCTGCAACAATCTGTTAAGGACTTCCGCGTCCCGACCCAAGTGTGCCAAGAAAAGCAGAATATTTGCCGAAGTTTCAGTATGTATTGTTGAAATCAAGGACTCGACGACTTCCATTCGCTTCGGTTGGTCGGCTGAATTAGCCAAGAAACGCGCGACGAAATAGAAGTACAGATAGGGGTACGCGAATACAATGACGCCAGTTTTTTCCCGCCAAATGCCCGCATTGCACAACTCGACTTTCGTCCTTTCAAAGCTATAGGCAATCTCGTAGAAATCGCAATGCGCTCGATGAAAGGCCTCTGCGTCGTGAAGGCTCAGCCCGTCCACACCCGCCGAATAGATTGTCTCGGCGTAGTTCGTAAGATACGTTTGGGCAGTATCCACGGTAAAAGACGGGACCTTCTCTCCAATTGCTCGGGTGATCAGGGCCTCATATAGAAATCCGTGAGAACCGTTCTTGATGACGGTCTCCAGTTCGGATTCAGATTCCGCTCTTTGGAGAATAATCAACACGAAAAGCGGAACAGAAGGGACAAGATTTCGACCCAGCGCATCACTCACAAGTCGGCCCAGCCTCGTGGCCGTCGACTCGATGTCCTCTCGCTCCAAGCTGTACTCGTTGCCGATATGTAGCCATTTCTCAATGAGCTGCATGCGAGACTGGAAGTTCATCGGCAGCAACTGGAAAGATGATTGTTTTGAGAATTTCACCTCGCTCAGAATATTGTCCAGCCAGAGTTCTACTCCGGGTGTGTCACTGACAAGAAGGATCACAGTCCCAAAATGCTCCTTGAGGATCTTGAGGATCTCCGCTTTGCCTTCGCTATTAAAGGTCAGGTCGTCGAAGTCATCAATGATCACAACGCGTTGCTTTGGGTCGAGCTGGTCAAAGGCGTCACTTGATGCGCAAGCGTATTGCCCTTTCACGAGTTCCTTCACTTTCTGGTCGATGTAAGGACCCTTGATAGACTTGATATCCGAACAATCAACGTAGAGTGGAAAGAAGCCGATTGACTTGAGCTTGGCCAGCCATCGCTTTGCGAGCGTGGTCTTACCATGCTGCTCATCGCCTGTGACTGTTACAACGCCATACGGCGCGACGACGTCAAAGCACTTGGACGCACTCAGTTCTTCTGCATCGATGAGAAGCGACTGGGCACTCTTGTCCCAAGTTTTGATCCTCAAGTTGGGCCATACGAAGATATCAGATAACGTTAATCTCTCTTTCCGACGATGAGCATAGGTGGCTCCTATGTCGTCGATCCATGCCACAAAGTCTTTCTTGAAGGAGAGTACGCTGCGCCGAGATTCCTGATTCAAGCAGTCGCGCCATGAATCGTCCGACTTCGCTTCGTCTCTCAAATAGCTAGAACTCTGCCATACATACCTAGATGACTTGATCTTCCCTCCGCGCTGGATAAGAACGGTGCGAAACCCACTGGGCAACTTGCCTTTGCGATCCTGCAAGACATCAGCGTTGAAGTTGATGACCTTTGATTCGTCATATAAGCCTGCCACGACGAATCCGCGCTCCCGGTGCTCATGCCCAAACAGAGCAATGTCAGCCCTTGTGCTAATGAGATCACCGACATCGCGCGCGCAATCGGCCACCAACCAGTTAAGTGGCTGATGCAGCAAATAGATCGATATTCCAGATTCTGTAGCGTTAGAGCCTGCGTCCGCAGCTAGGCTAAAAAGCAACTTTCCTTGTCGCTCAGGCAGTCCAGATGTAAGCGCCACGTTCAAGGAGGTGTAGTTGATGCGGACGTCACCAGAAAAGCGGTAGTCAGTTGTCCACCTGCCAGGCCCGTGGATGGGCGACGCTACGTCTGCGGCGAATTCAAAGTAGGCCTTGAGCGGCTCAGCCAAGGCATCACTCAATCCCTGCTTAACCTCGGCTCGATAGTCCATCTTTTCGATGATCAAGTTTCGGACATCTTGGTCGTCGGAAAAGTTACAATCGTGATTTCCTGGACATAGCGCTATGCCTGGGCGCTTCCCAATGCGATTAAAGACGTGATCGCTGATATTTCCTATGAAGGCCTTCGCAAGCTCGTACTCCTCCTTCTTTCCTGACTGTGCAATATCGCCTGTGATCGCCAGATGGCAGTCAGTTATACCGTCCGAATAGTCTGAGAACGATGCGTCCACAATTTCCTTGTGATGAGCGAGAATTGGATCGCTTGGAAGCTTGATATGAATATCACTCAAAAAAATGATCAGCGTCGCCATGTGTTCCCTTTAAGTTCTGAAGGAAGTTCGATCATTTTGAATGGACAAGAAGACCTTGCGCTTTAATGGCCCATTGCTGGTCGTTAAATGCGTCGCCCGGCGTGACCATTGGATTTCAAGAAAATGGGATCTAGCAAGGGTCTACGGGTACCACGCCATATAGGCAATCCATTCCGCATTGCTGTTGCAACGGAAGAAACGTCCGCATTTACGATGCGATCGCTTCGCTATGTGAGAACTAGCACACACTGAGTAATGTTGAGAGCCAATGCGAGCTTCAAGTCCGCGCACCTTATCTGCCGATAGAGCTAAGACGCCCATTTGTTCCCCCTTAGTGACCTTCGCTAGACGCTCGTCGTCCTTCAGCCATACTCTTGCAGTCTTTAGTGAGAAATCGCGCTGAACATCTCAGTCAGCATCTCATTCTCTTAGCGGGTAGAACCCATAGCGCCCCTGCCCATCAACACCCGAGAATTCGATCGGCCGTAATGTGGAGGCCGTCGAGGCAGAAATGTCCTGATTTTCGAGAATGACGATCTGCCCTTTTCCCTTCCAAGTAGCAAGCCAGTCGTAGAAGTTATCAGTAACCGTCCTGACGGGTACTTCTCGAACTTCAGCGCTCTTTGGGTCTGCGTAGGATTTCAGCGGGGAATCAATGACGACAAAGCCGATGTGCGGATACCCTTCGGTCATTGCATGCTGCATAAGCGCAACGGTCATGGCCGTTAAGAAGATGGCCCGTTTACCTGCGCCAAAACTCAAGCGGGCTCGCCCATCAATAACGAGGTCGCATTCACCTACGTCCAGCGCAACTGTTTCGATGCTCGTAAAGCCCCACGCGTGAAGCAGGTCCTTCGCGTACTCTGCAACGACCTTCCCTTCGTCACCCACGTTTCTACTTAGCTCAACCTTCGACCTTCGCTTTGATTTTGTAAGTCGATCAATCTCTGCCCGGAGGCGGGTCATCTCGTCCATCTTGGACAGGATCTCGGAAAGCTCGCTGCGGCGAAGAGCTAACGTCTTGGGCTCGGCCGTAAACTCGACCTTTGTTTCATTTAATTTGGCAGTCTCTAATCCTTCTAAATGCGACAGCCGACGCTTGAGGCCAGCCACTTGGACATCCAGTTGGGCCACACGCTCCCGTTCGCGCACTAGAGCCCCGGATAGGCCTGCACGCAGAGATTGGATCTTCGTCGCCTCCGCTTTGAGGGCTCGCCGATAGTTATCCTGTGCACCCTGCTTTAAATGTTGCGGATCAAGCTGCTCGGAGGCGGGTGTGCCGCAGAGCGGGCAGTCCACCTCTTCTAGCGCCTGGAACATTGAAACGCCCTCCCAGGTGGCACCGAGTCGCTCAATATCACTTCTATACTTCTTATCAAGGAGCTCAAAGCGTTCGACCATTGAACGACTGTGCTCGAGTGAAGTCGTTGCCGATTGAAGTGCTGCAGCTGTCGGCAGGATGCTGGCTCGTAATTCCTTCAGAGCGGCTGCGCGGGCCTCGTACTGCCTACTCATGGCTCCAAGCGCTGCATCCACGCGCTCCAAGGACTGGGCGACATCGTCGCGTTCCAGCTCAGAGGGAATCTCTGCGTTAATGCGTGCCAAGCTCAACTCCGCGCCGGTAATCTGTCCGGAGATACGCTCGCGCTCAGCATTTGTTTTTGCCACTTGGATTGCGGAGTCGTCACTTCCAGTCAAGAACAGGTGGAAGGCGGCTGTGCGCTGCGTGGCGTTGACACCAACGCCACTCGTCACCTCTTCGCTAATCATGTGTGGTTGGGAGAGAAGGAACCAATGCCGGAAATCGCCACTGGTTACGGCTCCCTTCTTTGACTTAGAGCGTAACAGCTCCTTTCCCTGGGCGCCTGAAAGCCTTACCAGGAAGTCGTTCAAGTCTTCGTCAATCGGCTCGTTACGAGCGAAGCCAGAAGCATCGACGAACACTTGTCGAATATGGGCCTCACCACCCTCTAGACCGCGCACGATCTCGAAGCTCTGGCCGTCACTTACTACCGTGAGAACCATCTGCCCGTAGCCCACAGCTTGCGGGAGCGCTTTGGGTACCTTGTCACCACCAAGCAGGTACCAGAGGCAATCGCGAATATAGGACTTGCCCGTATCACTTGGTCCGCGGACTAGGGTCGCGAAAGATCGAAAGTCGATTATCGCGTCAGCCTTATCCGGCCCCGATATCATCAGTGAAATCAGCGCAATACTCATTCAAAGAGGCTCCTTGCCGTAGTCTCAATCTCCGCGCCCCAAAGGTGGCCGTGGGAGGCGAATTCTTCCAAGAGTTCAGCCGAGCTTGCTTGACCGAATTGAGCAGAGGCCCATTGACACCTAACTTCAAGGTCGCGCCAGTACTTTGAGGTCATGGAGCCAATCATCGTGAAGCTGCTAGGCCCGGCGATATACGTCATTCCACCTTCATCGAGCACCACTTCGACTAGCCCTCGAGTACTCATCAGGTAGAGCCCTTGCTCAATTCGCTCGCGCCGACTGAATAGCTCGCCATTTCGAAATGGTACGGGCGTGTGCAGGCTTTCAGGACCTCCGACGTCCTTTGAGTAAACAATGGCGTAGTCAAGCAAGACAAGTTTCTGTAGGTCCGCGCCTCCCGGACGGAGCGCTGTGAGCAGGTAGACCATGCGTAGCCCGAGCTCAAATGGCGTATTGAAGAGCTCAGGACTCTTCGAGTTCTTCATCGTACCCATTTGAGTTTCTTCTCATTGACGAGGTGATGGCATGTGCCCGGAAGATCGCCTCCCCGCAGACGTGGATGTAAAACGCTGTCCTGAAGGGAGAGCCCGGATACGGCATCGAGAGCTGCATCCAGCCGATCAAATCCCGTGGTCAAACGTGGACTCGTCACCTTTGGCTGAATGCCTTTCTTCACCATCTGCAATAAATTTTCGAACTCATCCGCTGGATATATATCTCGGCTGAAACGCCGCAATCCCTCCGCGGCATAGAACACCTCTCTTTGAGCCGCGAAGTGATCTCCGTAGATTCCGTTGCTGTCGCTATCGACGTCCTGGATCTGAACCGGCATTCCGGATCGTTCTGAATAAACTCGAAGAAGCTCTTCTACGTAAACTTGCTCATGAGGCTGAGCTTTTTCTGGAACAGCGGGGTCGTCGCCGCGCTCGGGCTCGATGCCAAATAACTTGAAGTGCGAAGCGGAGTCCCGCGAATGCCAGTCAAGAAGCTCATGGACTAGACACTCCTCAAACTTACTGAAGTCGAACTTCTCTGCGATGGCTTCAGCTGCGCCGGATATCTTCAGGGCGTTGGCTCCTAGCCCGTGTGTGCTGTTCCGCCATGCAGCCAGAAAGCCCGCTTTCAACTTGGAAGCATCAGCCAGAAGATCGTGAAGCTCAGGGCCTGCGTTTTGGGGGGCGCAAAAGTAATATTTGCGCGGCGCAGGATAACTACCCTTTGACAGATTCAAGAAGAACTTCGCCATCTCCGGATAAGCATCGCCAGGCGCGAGGCGAGCCGAGTAATGCTTCGCCTGGAACAGATCCCACGCGTCGGCGACGAGATCTTTCTGGAGGCGAGCTTCGACATCACGCCCCTTATCATTGGCGTTACCGAGTACTTTCACCTGTGCATATTTGGGTGATGGCCGTTGACGGCAAGCAGCTTCAATGAACTTTTCCCACTGCTTGTCGGAGATATGCATCAAGTACACGGCCGGTGGAACTGCGCCTCGCTTTATAACAAGGCGATTTCGTTTCGGTTTCACCTCGTGCAATTGCTGCCGAACGGCATCGCTGCTCGAACTTGCCCCTGTGGTCATCCTGACTTCCCCTGGTCTCACGAGGATAGACTTACATATTTATCAGGGTATTCAAATAGATAGGCTACAGCGTCAATGTTGTGTGAAATGGCCCGCAGCCTGTGCGGATAATCATGTCCGTATGATATACATCATACGGACAAAAAACGTTATAAATCATAAGGTTATTGACTAAAATCGAGATGGGGAGCAGACTGCCTAATCAGGTTCCGCGGCGTCTTTCGGACTGCCATGCAAAAGCGCATGGCGGCATCTGTCTCAGCAACGAAGCTGCTGGGAGGGCGAAGCTATGGGGTCAGCTAACCAGATTACCGAGGCTGAGTTGCGAAGGATTGGAACGCCTGAGCCGGGCATCCAATACATACTCGACGTATGCCACTCACCTCCTGCTCGGAAGGTAGGGCGACGGCGTCGGCGGAACCTCGTGCTGGACGTGCCGATGGAGCGGCTCGGTGTGGTGCTACAAGCCGAATCGCTTTCCGGTGAATACCTTTTCTTAGTGGAACTCGACCGCCGCGACGATTTACGGGCGGTCTATGACCAGCCTCTGAGCGTTCCTCTATCGATCACCGACACTTCGGGAAGAAAAACGCGCATCAGCTATACAGCGGACTATCTCGTAGTGGAATCCGACTGCGTACGGATCTACGAGGTCAAGACAGACAGTGATCTCGAGGACTTGTGCAGAAAGCGACCTTCTGACTGGCGATGTGACGTGAATGGATATCCGCGCCACAGTCATACCGCTACATAGATGCTGTAGCATCAGCCCGTTGGTAACATGAGCAAATAGTCGCATCTTGGGATGGAAGAACGTGAGTCTTCTTAGAGATGCCAAGACACTGAAAGACAAAGCCATCGCGTCACTAAAGATTGCGATGGCTACTTTCAATTCATATCACGAAGAGGGGCGCATCTGCTCTGTGCTCCTTCATCTACAGCATGCAAGCGAGATGCTTCTCAAAGCAGTCCTCGTTCAAAATAAAGTCGACGTATTTGATAAGAAATCAGGAACGTCTATTGGTTTTGATAAATGTGTTCGATTGTGCCAGTCCCATCACGGCCTAAGTTCACAACAAGCTGGGGTAATGAGATCCATTGATGCTCTTCGAGACAGCGCCCAGCACTGGTTCATATACGTCTCCGAAGACCTTCTTTACATGCAGACCCGGGCACTGGTAACAGCGTTCGATGCCTACTTGAAATCTGCTCTAAACCTTGACCTTCAAACTTACATCCCGCTACGCGTGCTGCCTGTATCAACACTTCCCCCTGGTGACTTCGAATTTCTTGTGGACAAGGAATACAAGCTCATCCATGACCTGCTAAAGCCTGGACGACGCCAACGCGACGAAGCAAGGGCCCGAGTCCGATCCTTACTTGCGATGGAAGCACTGATTACCGAAGAAGTGGAAATCAGTGAAAAGGACGTAGATCGCATTGAGAAGGCGCTGAAAGCTGGAGAAGAAATAGGTCGCGTATTTCCACGCCTTGTTGCCATATCGACCATTCAAGCTGGCGAAGGGCCGACTCTAAAGATCCAGTTCTCCAAAAAAGAGGGCATCCCCGTTCGTTACATCGCGGGGGATGATCCGTCCGCTGTGGCGGCAATCCGTGAAGTCGATATGCAAAAGAAGTTCCATATGCGGGCTTCTGAGATTGCCAGAAAGCTTGAACTGACCGAACCAAAATGCAAGGCCCTTCGCCACCATTTGACGATAGATTCGGACGAAAATTGCTGCCATGTCTTTGAGTTCGGCAAGAGCACATTTCCTTGTTACTCAGACAATGCATTGAAAAAAATGCAAGATTTCATCAAAGATGGCGGTGACATCCAGCAGATTTGGCAGACATACAAAACTCAGCCAAAGTAGTTCTCAAGAGAGGGACGACTTGATGGAAACGTGCATCTTCTGCCAGTCGAACGGGCCATTCACATCCATATCTCACATAATTCCCGAATCCTTAGGTGGCGCACTGTCCCCCGTGGCCCCTCCTGGTATTACATGCGACGGATGCAATCAGTATTTTGGTCAGAAGGTCGAACTTCCTGCTCTCGCCAGTTTCCCATTTTCTTTCTATCGGCTGTTCAACAGCATTCCCACAAAAAAAGGAAAGATGACATCCATCTCAGCAACTCTTGGCAGAATTTACGCGTCTGGTATCCCAGGTCTACTAGAGTTAGCGCCTAGAAATCACACCATTTTAGAAAAAGTAATGACTGATGAAATTACTTCGTTCCGTGTAGTGGCAGAGGTCACTGAACCGCTCGCCGTCTGTCGCATGTTGCTAAAAATGGGCTTAGAGCTTCTGGCAAAGCACCTCTACGATGTAGCCGTCTCAGCCAGAGTTCAAGACGCGATTAGATACGCACGAAGCCCCACGCGTGGTGAACATTGGTGGTTTTCTGTTTACGCCAATCCAGAGGACGTTGTTGAAGTCCACCAAGGCCTTCAAAAGGGAATCCCGTCCATCGAAATTGTGGAACGCGGTGGCGTGCTTTGCTCTGCACTACTTCTTCCTGGGATCACAACACTGACGCCTCTTGAACGGTGCAACCCTACTCCATTGAACCCTGATGATGCACTGATGAGGCTAATCTGGGCAGTGTGCTGACGACATTTCTCAATGCTAACAATTTGGCCCGTATTCAATGGCCTTCTGGTGGTTTTCCAGTGACCGCGATCCAGGCAGACCGTGTGTAATGTTCAAGCTCAGCCGTATCCGTCAAATGCTCCAGTAGGAGCTTCATGTCGAACCTATCGCTAGGCGAACTCAGGGGGCCGTGTTGGCGTTCCATCACTAAGATGGAAATTGCTAGCGCTTTCTTCACTAAGTGAAGCTCACGCATTTCGAAGGTCGCCATAGTGATCACCCCAAGGAATCAGAGGAAGGCGGGATCATGATAGTCCCGCCTTGCAGACTCACTAAAGATTGGTAGGAGTGGCGCTGGAGTCGTGGCTCAGCGTGTAGGCCGTTCAACTTGACGTAGTCGGCCAAGCTGCAATGGTTGTCGCCCTTGCTTTCCAGCCGGCGGTAACCGACCACTTTTACGTAGGTCGGTATGCAACCTGCACGTCCGGAAGCGTTTGATCCCCTGTGGGAGCTCAATCTCAGCGATTGAGAACGCGGTCGCCTAAAGTCCGAAGACGAGACCACTCTTTGCCACAGGAATTCCGTCATGGCCAACAAGTCCATGCCGCCCACCCTCCTCGAGGCCGGCTGGTACCTCAGCTACATGAACTACGCTGCCACGGGCGAAGGCCTGAGGTCCTGCTTGGCCGTGGCCGGCACAGCCGAGGCCGCGGAGCGGATACTTAAGGAGAAGCTGCCTGAGTACTTCCACCGAGGCATCGTAACGACGCCCATCGACGCGGATGCTGGCGAGGATGTCAAGGCAATGATCCAGTGGATTCCCCTAGCCGCAAGCGAGATCCTGCGCCAGATCCCACCGGGCGCGGGACACTACTTCACTGAGATTCACTACAACTTGTCGTGATGACCGAAGAGGCTCTGCCTTAGCTATGAGCTTATCCGCCATTCGGAAAGTTGCCTGCTCGACGAGTTTGATGACCCCAATGGCTATCCAAATTCTGCTGAGTGTCGTCAGCAGCCTCTACTTTCGAGCGACTGGAAAAACGAGGGCGCTTCAGGTTTAAGTTCTATTGTATGGGCTCGGTGGACGGTTGAAATCTTAGTCAAGCAATGACTTTGCCTTAGGTCTTTGGCCGATCGCCGGCGCCACCGAGCGAGTGGATCCGTTGCGCCTTCGTGAACGTGACAAGGCCGAAGCAAGCAAGCGCCATGTGACATCAGCCAGCCACCCATAACCCAGCCCCGAAGTGGCGTCTGTGTGGTACCCACCCCGATCAACCAGCATCCACCCGCTACTGAAAGCGGGTAGGGCGTCAGTTCTCACTTGGTTCACTTATATCCCCCAGCGAGCTGATTCCCGGTTCGCTAAGGCACATGTTTACTCGTCACGGGGCGAGTGCTACCTTGGTCGATGTTAACGTAAGTGATTGAAATATAAGGCGTATACGTGAAACTACCAAGCAATCAACAGGTAGGTGTAACCGTGATTCGTCGCATATTCGTCCAAATCATCATGTTTCTAACCAGATATCCCGATTTCGTCGTGGATTGGTTTTCGGAAGAAATTCTCTACTACTCAATCAGTTGCGGCATCCGTTTCCAACAGTGCGATCAGATATGAGTGACCACCTACGCACCGCCAAAGAGGCGCGAAACTGGTTTTACGACAGGGGAATATCGCTGACCGATTGGGCGCGAGATCACGGCTACCCGCGCCAAGCCGTCTACGCAGTGCTGTCGGGCAGGTCGCGCTGTACCCGTGGCCGCGGGCATCAGATCGCCATTGCCCTCGGTATGAAGCCGGCCGTCCAAGGAGATGCGTCACCAGGCCTTGGGCTGGAAAGCAAGCAACAAGGGCGACGTACTGTCAGCGAGGATCCAACGGAGGTTCGTCCCATGAGTGACTAACACGAAATCACCGGCGCTGAGACAAGAAAAGCCCCGCACTGGCATGCGGAGCCTTTCGGTGAGACGGGTATTGAAGCAACCACCCGAACTTATCTTCAGAGCCCTATTCCCCGAAGTCAAGGCCTTTTCATCGGAAAGCAGGTGAGAAGTGCCTCGTCGTGGCCGCGCGTCACCCAATCAACCGGCGCCAGGCCATTACTTCGCCGATCTCGATCTAACCACCTGGTCGAATTTCGATGTGGAGCCGAGGATGAATACTCTTCAAGAAGCAATAGAGGTAGCAGTTCCCGGACAGCCTTCGTCGCCAATCATTCGTGGCTCTACACCTTTGGAGGAGCTCCTCGACGATCTTGGTTTGACGGAAGAGGGGAGTAAGTACGTGCTGGAGGTGGCCTCTTCCCCCCCGGCTCGTGCTGTTGGTGTCCACCGGAACCGAAACCTCATCGGCAACGTGCCGGTGCCTGACTTGGGAGTCGTGTTGCAGGTTGAGTCGGCGTCGGGGGAATACTTCTTCCTACTGGAGATGCTATGGCGGCGAGATGTCCTGGCCATCTATGACCAGCCTAAGAGCGTGCCGCTCTGCATCACCAATCGATCAGGTGTCGCGACGAGAGTGCCCCATACGCCCGACTTTCTGGTCATTCACGATGACTGTGTCGTTGCCTATGAAGCGAAGCACGATGAAGTTCTTGAGGCGCTTTGCAGACAACGGGCGAATGATTGGATCCAGGAGCAAGAGGAGTACGTCTGTGTGCCGGCGAGGGCGCATTTTCGCGCACTGGGCATCAACCATCGCGTGATACCAAGCAGCAATACTTCTGCTATTCGCGCGGATAACTTACGAACGTTGCTGACCGTGCGCCAGGTTAATGACACACCCAGGCTCGTGCGCCTGAGAGCGCGCGTCCTCACGATCGTTCGGGAAATTGAAGTTGTACAGATCAGACTGCTTCTTGATCGCCTGCATATCGAAGACGTTACACCGATTCTGCAGCTGGTGGATCAAGGGTGCATACACGTTGATCTTGACCACTGTTTGCTAAGCACGCCTGCTGACGTCTGGGTCACCGCTGACCCGAGCTTGACCCGTTTGATGGGTAGCACGGGTTTCCGATTCAAAGATGCGATAGCTGTAAAAAATACGGTCTCTACTGAGTACGTGCCGGCACCTCAGCACGTGCAAGAGGTCGCCTCGCGGTATGCAGCTTGTGGTCTGATAGATCCGATACCTGACCTCTCGCAGAAGTCCGAAAGGACTAAGCGCCGGTATGGGAAGGCTCTAAGGGAGGCGGGCGGGGATCCGGCCGCTCTGCATCCTCGTTGGGCACGCTGCGGAAACAGAAAGGCGCGTATCGCTCCCGCCCATCTTCAGCTGATGCATGACGTCATTCGGGAGACAAAAGGCGATTCAAACCTCAGCACAATCGCGAACGGGTACTTGGAATACCGCTCCCGATGGCGTTCCTTCCCAAAGAACAGCGACGATCGGCCGGTCGTAGCGGCAACCTTCTACCGCCACTACAACTCCTATTCCTGCGAGGCTGACCTCCATGCTATCCGCGGAGGACGTCGGGCAAGCAACGCTGCTGCGGCATCCATTGATCCCCTCAACCGAACACTGCTCCCTACACGGGCGTTTTCGATCGCGCACATCGATCACTACGAGGTCGATATCGCTTTGCTGTTGGGCCGAGCAAAGTGTCGCCCCCTCACACGCAGGGCATGGCTTACAGCCATGGTCGATGGCTACAGCGGCGAGGTGCTGGGAATATGGCTGTCGTACAAGGCACCATGCCGTAACTCATGTGCGATGGTCATCAGAGACTGCGCCAGCCGCCATGGGCGCTTGCCAGAGATCCTGATCGTCGATGGAGGCAAGGAGTTTGACAGTGTCCATTTCGTGACATTGCTGGCCACGCTTGGGATAACAAGATTCCAGCGGCCTCCCGAAGATCCTCGGTTTGGTAAAGAGGTCGAGCGTCTCTTTGGGGTATTCAAGGAAAAGTTTGCTAGGGGATTGCCCGGATTCGTTCCCGGTGTCGCATCCGCGCGCAAAGCGTCTGGAAAATTTAACTCGGCCCATCGCGCACGCCTCAATTTTCACCAGCTTGCCGAGATGCTCGAAACCTATACATTCAACGGATACAACCATGAACCCAAACCTGATGCGTTAGATAGCCGCTCGGGAATGCGGGCGAAATCTGACGCGTCTTTCCCGTTCAACGGGAAGCGGGTAGTCGTCGATACCAGTTTTCTCATTCAGACGGCGGTGGACGCTCCTGAGGAGAGTTATCAACTCGTTCCAGGCCGCGGAATTCGCGTCTACGAAACATGGTACGGCTGCCACGCTCTTTTCAATTACAAAGGACCCAAGAAGACTGTTCGAGTAAGGATCGAGCCTTTCGACGGCTCGATCGCCTACGTGTGCCTGGTCAATACGTGGCACGTCTGTCGGAGTACGAAAGCGAAGATCCATGCCGCGCTTCCGACCTTTGAAGTCATCGCGCGTACTGCGGTTCACCAGCAGCTTCGAAGCTTGACGAAAGCGCTGGCCTTCGAGGCTGAGCTCGAAACATACGAGGCCAAGAGGTTGGCGCTGGCGTCGGCACTCAGTCGCGACGTCAGCCTTGATAAAGAGAGGCCAGCTCAACGAAGGCCTAAAGCAACGGACGTCCAAGAGTTGCGCCGTACCGGACGCATGGAGGACATCGGCGACCTGATCATGGATAAGGAATGACGGTGAAGCCCATTCTCTTTCCTGCACCACTTCAACACCGCAACTTTGTCGAAGCGAGACGCCAATTTACCGAGCTGGTGCGCTGTTCGCCCGGTGGAAAAGTGATCGCGCTTGTGGGGCCGACTCAGGTTGGCAAGTCACTTATCTTCAAGGGCCTCACCGAGTTGCTTTCCCGCGAGCTACGGACTGGAGACAGGAATGCCATGCCTTGGGTGTCGCTCGTCGTAAGAACGAGCAACGATGGACGGATATCACCAAAGCATTTGACTTTGAGCCTTCTGAAGGCAGTTCGTCATCCCATGTACGAGCATGTCGGCGAGTTCGATGAGCTCGATCACTACCGGCCCTCGCGGGGTAGAGACGAAGGCACGATGAGAGTGGCGCTTGAGGTGGCGCTCGCAGCCCGGTCGACGTCCTTTGTCCTGCTCGATGAGGCACACCACCTGACACACACGAATAATAGAGACGTTCGCACGAACGTCATCCAATCGATCAAGTGCTTGGGTGCCATCGATCGGACCTTGGTTCTCGTCGGTGGATACGAGCTTGCCTACCGGGGACTGTTCGATTCGGCGCATTTTGCGGGCCGTTTGATCTGTGTCGAATTGGCGCCCTATACGGAAAGTAGTGATGATCTTGCCGAATGGGACCGGATCCTGAAGTTCTGCAGTAAATATGTCGCTACGCGACCGTCTACGCTCCTTCTCGACGAAGCGGAACCTCTCCTTCAAGTCACCAACGGATGTTTTGGGCTACTCGAAAAGGTCTTGTGGGCTGCCCGATCACTAAGCGGGTCGAAAGCCATCGACCGACGCAGCTTGCACGCCGTCTATCCCTTAAGGCACGAACACGAGGCGATCAAGCATGATATCGCTACGGGCAAGCAGGCTCTCGCGAGCCTAACGACGGATATGCCTGCAAAGCAGGCAGATGGGATTAAATCGACCAAGGACAAGGCGACCCATCGCCCTTTCATGCGCAAACCCAACCGCGCGCTCCCGGCTTATCCGGCGGTGGCCGATGAGTAACTATTTCTCGCTACAGCCCATGGGTTGGGAAACGGAAGAGATTGAGCAATTTCATTCGTATTTTTATCGATTTGCCCTGCTTCACGCTACGACAATGATCCCTATGGCTAAGCACCTTGCCGAGTGGTGGCAGCGAAATAACGAAGTGCCCGTCGAGCTCAATGATGTATTTCTTTACAAGGCCAACCGTCAGCCTCTTTGCGGTTACGGCGAGGCCGTGGCGAACTACGTCCGCGTCGTCTCCGCTGCGACTCACCAGCCCGATCTCTATCGCACAACGCTCCTTCCTCTTCGAGATGCAGCGGATGCCGTCGCACATGGGGTGCTAAAGCGAGGGCGAGCTTGGTGTCCGGCCTGTATGTATTGGTCTGATCGGCGAGGGGAGCCCCACTACGACAGGCTGCTATGGGCGATAGCTCCCATGGAGCGATGCCCGATACACCAGGTTGCGCTGGAACACGCGTGTTGCCACTGCGGCCACCATCAGCTGGCATACCATCCTCGTGCGGGAATGGCGCGCTGTGCAAAATGCTCTGAATCGTTGGTGCAACAACCTGAGACATGGACTAGGGCTCCGCATCCCTGCTTCGCGGAGGACAACTGCAGGGCATTAGTGCAGAACATCGCCGATGGATCGCTTAGCTCGACTGTTCCGAGGGCGTTTTCGATCTTTTGTGACGAGCTCCGTGCGCTGGCCAATCCTCTGGTGGCCTATGTAAAGAACACTCGGCCGGAGTTTGCTTCCAGGACATGGCGAGAGGGGCAGAGACCGACACTTTCGACCATGCTCAAGCGCTGCCACGTTGCGGGCGTAAGATTGCCTGACGTGCTAGCCGACCCTCGCGGCGCTGCGAAGGCGGCGGGTCAGCTATTGATCGATCATCAAGCACTCCCCAGTAGCCCAAAGCCGCGCCGTTCACCTGAGATGTTGAAGCAAGTTCGCTTGCGCCTGATTGAAGCGATCTCCGAATACCCCCAGCGGCCTCTGGTCGCGTTTACCGAATTTGCGCGAGCGCTTGGCGTTTCTAAGGGCTTTCTCAGCTATCGGGAACCTATTCTCTGCAAGATATACAAGCAGGAATACAAGGCTCAAGTTCGTCAGGCTAACAAGCAGCATAAGCGCCAAGCCAAAGCCGAGCTCACCGAGGGCCGAGCATTCCTTCGTTACCTAGCAGGCGAATTTCGCAGCCAAGATGAGCTTGTTGATCATCTTCATTCGAACTTCGAGATAAAGAAGCGCGTCGCGAGGCTTCTGATAAATGAGGTGCTGAAGACGCACGCAAGGATAAAGAATCTAAGTGAGATGACTATGCTGAGTAAAAGTCAGCGATGCATGTTGAAACGCGGGCGTGCCGCCGGGTATCTATGAGGCATGGTGGTCTCCCTGGGAGACCACTATCCGAAGTCAGAAGCGCGCCTAGGCGATTTGGTCAGGGAATCGGCACACTGATGGCGACTGTTTGGTTTACGTGATTGACTTCATCGGTGAGCGCAGGACGCGCGCCAGCTTCTCGATTCTGGCCAAACTTTGCTTCCAAAATCTCATAGTTTGGCCAAAGCGGCCAAACTATGAGTGAAAGCGCATGAGGTCACCTGAGATGAGAGATTGGTGGGCCCACCAGGATTCGAACCTGGAACCAAGGGATTCGCGTGCTCCGAAAGTTTCCTCTCGGCGCGGACTATCTCTTCACCCTCCGACGTTTCACAACGTGCGGGTGGGGTGCGGGACGCTCGAGCCTGTTATGAAGGACGCTGAAGTCCTCAGGTAGTCTCTGCACCTTCCGGCGGTGTACCGCCGGCTTGGCTCAGGGTTGCCACCGATCCGCACTGGCGTCGCTGCGGGTTCCCTGAATTCATCCCGTTCCCGTTCGCGCATTACTGCGCGACGGCACCTTTCGATGAGTCCCCTGCTCTAACCGTTGAGCTATAGGCCCTATCTCGCGGGGAATGATAACAGCATGACAACGGCAGTTGGTGTCGTTGCGCGCCGCAAAAAAATCCGTGGCCCGCTGCCTCGTGCTCGTTTCTTTAACGTTGCCGGGCTTAGATTAAGTTCCCCCTTTTACGCGGAGGTGGAACCATGAGCACTGAAACGGTTGCGAAGCGGTTGGTGGCGCTGTGCCGCGAGGGTAAGTACGAGCAGGCGCAGAACGAGCTTTATGCGAAGGATGCGATCAGCATCGAGCCGCAGGAGATGGCGAGTGGCCCGATGGGGAACGCGAAGGGATTGAAGGCGATTCTGGAGAAGGGACATCAGTTCCAGGACAGCTTGGAGAAGATCCACAAGAATGAAGTCAGCGATCCGGTGATCGCGGATGGCTGGTTCAGCGTGGCGATGCATCTGGATGTCACGATGAAAGGACGTGGCAGGGCGGATATGCGCGAGATCTGCGTGTATCACGTCAAGGGCGACAAGGTTGTGCAGGAGCAGTTTTTCTATGATGTGCACTGAGGCGCTCAGGTAAGTTGTTCCTGATCGGCGATTCAGTTGGATGGTTGTTTTAGGTCGGAATCCAGTCGATGCGAGTTGGTGGTGAAGCGAGATTTTTTTATGTTGTGTGCTTCGCACGACGTGCCTGACTGGATCCCG
Source organism: Dyella acidisoli (assembly GCF_030160295.1). Taxonomy (GTDB): domain Bacteria; phylum Pseudomonadota; class Gammaproteobacteria; order Xanthomonadales; family Rhodanobacteraceae; genus Dyella_B; species Dyella_B acidisoli. The sequence continues at coordinate 125,915 of NZ_BSOB01000018.1, read as the reverse complement.
GCCTGCGCCGGGATGACGGCGCGTGTTGGGTAAATGTGCGCTCAGGTTGTTTTGGTGTCCGGCTTCGAAGTGATTTCGGGCGAGGATGGCCCCTCACCCCAGCCCTCTCCCCGGAGGGGAGAGGGGGTAAAGAAAAAGCCCCGCATTCGCGGGGCTTTTGCTGTAACGACTAACGTTTGGCTCAATCGATATCGAGGAACGAACGCAGCTGTTCCGAGCGGCTCGGGTGACGCAGCTTGCGCAGTGCCTTGGCTTCGATCTGGCGGATGCGCTCGCGGGTGACGTCGAACTGCTTGCCGACTTCTTCCAGGGTGTGGTCGGTGTTCATGTCGATGCCGAAGCGCATGCGCAGCACCTTCGCTTCGCGCGGGGTGAGGCCGGCGAGCACGTCGCGCACAGTTTCCACCAGGCCGGTTTCGGTAGCCGAATCGATCGGCGAGCTGGCGTTGGTGTCTTCGATGAAGTCGCCCAGATGCGAATCTTCGTCGTCGCCGATGGGGGTTTCCATCGAGATCGGTTCCTTGGCGATCTTCAGCACCTTGCGGATCTTGTCCTCTGGCATGTCCATTTCCTTGGACAGCTCTTCCGGCGTGGGCTCGCGGCCGAACTGCTGCAGCATCTGGCGCGAGATGCGGTTTAGCTTGTTGATCGTTTCGATCATGTGCACCGGAATACGGATGGTGCGTGCCTGGTCGGCGATCGAGCGGGTGATGGCCTGGCGAATCCACCACGTGGCGTACGTGGAGAACTTGTAGCCGCGGCGGTATTCGAATTTGTCCACCGCTTTCATCAGGCCGATGTTGCCTTCCTGGATCAGGTCGAGGAACTGCAGGCCGCGGTTGGTGTACTTCTTGGCGATGGAGATCACCAGGCGCAGGTTGGCCTCCACCATTTCCTTCTTGGCGCGGCGAGCCTTGGCTTCGCCCACCGACATGCTGCGGTTGATTTCCTTGATGTCGGTCAGCGGCAGGAACAGCTTCTTCTCGATGTCCAGCAGCTTCTGCTGCTCGGCGTCGATCTGTTCGCGATATTGCTTGATGTTTGGCGACCACTTCTGGCGCTTGCGGCCGAGCTCTTCCGCCCAGGCGAGGTTGCCCTCGTTGCTGGGGAAGGCTTTCAGGAATTCAGCCTTGGGCATCTTCACGTGCTTGACGAAGACGTCCATCAGCACGCGCTCGTGATGGCGGATGTGGCCGACCACTTCGCGCAAGCGGCGTACGAAGCTGTCGATCAGCGCGGACGGGAGTTTGAGCTTGAGGAACTCCTCGGCCATCTGGTCGCGCAGCTTGGTCACCTTCTTGTCTTCGATGTCGGTGGCCTTGGCGGCGGCCTTCTGGAACTTGCCGTAGTGGTCACGCAGCAGTTCCATGCGGCGCTTCACTTCTTCCGGATCGGGACCGCTCGGGCCGGCTTCTTCGTCTTCACCGTCGCCAGCGGCTTCCTCTTCGTCCTCTTCCACGTCGGCATCGTTTTCGGCTTCAGCCAGTTCTGCTTCGGCCAGGGCGGCGTCGGCGGCCTGCTCCAGGTCGGCGAAGCCGGCCAGGATTTCGCTGAGGCGGCGCTTGCCGTCCAGATGCTGGTCGTATTCCTCAAGCAACAGTTCGATGGTCAGCGGGAAGCTGGCCAGCGCGGTCTGTACCTGGGTGAGGCCTTCTTCGATGCGCTTGGCGATGGCGATTTCGCCTTCGCGGGTGAGCAGCTCGACCGTGCCCATTTCGCGCATGTACATGCGCACGGGGTCGGTGGTGCGGCCTACCTCGGAGTCGACGGCAGAGAGCAACGCCACCGCTTCTTCAGCGGCGGTTTCGTCGTCGGTGGCGACGCCGGGGGCGTTGTCGGCGAGCGGGTCGGCATCGGGGGCGGCATCGTGCACGTCGATGCCGACGCCCTTGAGCACCGCCATGATGTCTTCGATCTGCTCCGGATCGACAATGTCGTCAGGAAGGTGATCGTTGATTTCGGCGTAAGTCAGATAGCCCTGCTCCAAACCTTTGGAGATAAGCGCTTTGATTTCCGACTGTTGCTCGTGGGCTTTGTTATTCATACCGTCCGCCGCGGGATAGGAACCAATCAGTATAACGATGTGATGCTTTTTTGACCAGTTTTCAAGTGAAAAATTCGCTGTCATCGGCACGCAAAAATCGCGCCAAATCGCGGGTTTCCAGGGGAGTGACAGCGTTCGTAGGCTTGCTCGTTGCTCGGGTCACCTAACGCACCTCAAGCCAAAAGGTGACAGGGCCATCGTTGACCAGATGAACCTGCATATGGGCGCCGAAGCGCCCAATTTCCACCCTTGGATGCGTGGCGTGCGCCAGTTCCACCAATCGTTCGAACCAGGTTCGACCGTGCTCGGGCGAAGCGGCGCTGGTGAAGCTTGGGCGCATGCCGGAGCGTGTGTCGGCGGCGAGCGTGAACTGGCTTACCAGCAACAGGCCGCCGGCAGTATCAGTTAGCGAGCGGTTCATTTTGCCGGCGTCGTCGGAGAACACGCGGTAGCCGAGCAGCCGTTCCAGCATGCGTTTGGTTTGCGCTTCGCCGTCGTCCGGCTCTACGGCCACCAATGCCAGCAGGCCGGGGCCGATGGCGCCTACGGTTTCATTGTCGACGTCGACGCGGGCGGAGAGCACGCGCTGGATAAGGGCGATCATGGATGAGAGGAGAGGCACGGAAGGATGCGGTAACTCTGCAGGGCGGTAGTCGTCGGGTAAAGAGGCGATGGGCGGGTGGCTGTGAGGTGAGTTCCTGTAACAGGGGAAAGCGGTTGCCGTTGAGGGGTCAACGGCAGGGTGTGCTGATGCTTGAGGGTGGTGCTTGCTGCATATAGGGGGCGGATCGCGGCGAACATGAAGCATTCGCTCAAATGTCTCTCGCCCTTTACCCTTACGCGTCCTCACGTCACACGCCTCTCTCAATGCGTCCCGACATCTATCTCATCTATCTGCTGCTGCGCCTGTTCGGCCTGCTGCCGTTGCGCTGGCTGCAGGGATGCGGCGCGCTGCTCGGGCGCCTGGCGCTGCGGCGTGGCGGGAAGATGGCGCGCTACACGGCGGTGAATCTGAGCATCGTGAAGCCGGAACTCGACGAGCGCGCACAGGCCAAACTGGTGCGCGAGGCGATGATCGAGGGTGGCAAGTCGATCACCGAAATCGTGAAGATCTGGGGCTCGGGTGCGGAGCGTGCGCTCGATCTGGTGAGGGAGGTGCGTGGTGAAGCGCTGTTTGACGCAGCGCTTGCTTCCGGCAAGGGCGTGATCATCGCGGCGCCGCATCTGGGCTGCTGGGAGCTGCTCAATTATTGGCTGTGCCGCAAGACGCCGATGGCCATCCTCTATCGCCCGCCGCGCATCGCCGCGGTAGAAGCGCTACTGCGCAAGGTGCGTGGTGCGCTGGCACCGGAGCAGGTGCGTGCGGAAGGCGCCGGCGTGCGCACGTTGTACAAGCGGTTGGCGGCAGGCGGCACGGTGGGCATCTTGCCGGACCAGAAGCCGCGCGCTGGGGAGGGCGAGTTTGCGCCGTTCTTCGGTCGTGAGGCGATGACGATGGTGTTGTTGCCGCGGCTTGCAGCGCGCACGGGTGCCACGGTGTTGTTTGCATTTGCGGAGCGGCTGCCGCGTGGCGAGGGTTATCGCATCCACTTCCAGCCCGCGCCGGAAGGTTTGGATGATGCGGAACTGCCGCGTGCGTGCGCGGCGCTCAATCGCGGGGTGGAGAGCTGCGTGGATCTCGCATTTGCGCAGTATCAATGGCATTACAAGCGGTATTCGGCGGATAACCGGCCGAGTCCGTATTGATGGCGATTATTCGAGTCGTTGCTTGTACCCGACATAGGGCTGGTTGTACCTCACCGTCATTCCGGCGAAGGCCGGAATCCAGTCAAATACGCGTCCGAAGGACACGATATTCGATGGTGTTGAGTGCTCCGCACGACGTGTTTTAACTGGACTCCGGCCTTCGCCGGAATGACGCTGAGGCGATGACAAGCTGCCGGCTAGCCTTCGCCTTTTTGGCTGATACGGCGCAGAAATACAGTCATCTCTTTCTCCGCCTGCTTGTCCCCTCGCTGTTGCGCCGCTGCGATGCCTTGCCGCCATGCATCAGCGGCACCCACTTCATCGTGGGCGGTAAGGTAAGCTTTGCCGAGCAGCTTCCACGCTGCCGAATAATTGGCATCGAACGTGACCGCGTGGCGTAACTCTTCGATGGCCGCGACGTGATCGCCTGTATTGAGCAGTGCATTGCCCAGCGAAAATCGCAGCAACGCCCCATCGCGAGGGCCACCGCATTGCGCACGCAAGCTATCGATCAGGGTGGTGTTCACGACTGAGGCGTGAGTGGTGAAGGAACGGGCGCGGGGAAAATACGCGTCGGCTGCAGGGGTTCCGGCGGCGTGTGGCCCGCGCGCAACGCTGCAATCGTTGGTGCCGACCACACTACGATCCACGCCGAGCGGAAAGGCTGCGCCAGCAAGGCATAACGCGATGCCGAGGCATCGAGGTTGTCGGGGTGAGTAATGATCAAGCCGTCCGGATGATCCTTGGCGAACGCCTGCAAGGCCAATCCATCGCGCAGTTCCGTGATCGGCTGAGTCAGCCTTCCTGCAAAATGGAACTGGCCTTCGTAGTTGCCCTCGAAGGCGATCGGATGATGATCGGCTTCCGCTGCAGAAATCAGCGCAGTCGTAGGGCTGAGATCGTATTTGTGCCACAGCGTCAGCGTGAACAACGTGTTGAGTGCGAGCGAGCCAAGCAATCCGGTTACCGCCACGCGCCGCATTTCGCCGCGCCCACGTACCAGCAGCAGGCAGCCGAGTAGCAGGAATGCCACGCTGAAGGTGCGGCTGTAGGGTGATGCGCCTTCGATCCATTCGTTGCGGAACGCGTGGCCGAACGTCAGATACGGCAGCGCGAACAGCAGCCCCGCGAAGACGATGCTGCCCACGCCAAGCACCCAACTGCCTAGCCAGTAGTTCTCGGCCAGCGTTGAGTTCCGCTCGCGCAGCACTGCAATGGCGCCGGCCAGCAACAGCATCCAGCCGCCGAATTCCGGAAGCAGGTAGTACCACTGCTTGCCGCTGATCACCGAGAACAGCAGGAATGACGGCAACAACCAGCACAGTGCGAAACGCAGCCCGCCTTCAAGCGGTTTGCGCAAACTGCCCACGGCCACCCATGCACGCGGCCATGCGGTGAATGGGAACAGCAACATGGGCAGCCACACCAGATACCAGCCGAACCAGTGCGGATGGCTCTGCAGTGATTGCGCCTGCTGCGTGCCATTCACTACGCGTCCGGCGGTCTGGGTGAAGAACAGCCGATGCCGATAAGCGTCGCCGCCGGCGAAACCTGCGGGAATCGCCCAGGCCACCAACAAGGCAAAACCAAGCAGCATGGCCAGCACGCCGCGTCCGTACCAGCGCGCGCGATGCTCGCGCGCCCAGTCATTCCACAACGGGCCGAGCAGCCACGGAAACACGACGTGCAACAGCATCACCGGCCCTTTCGTGAGCAGGCCGGCGCCAATCAGCAAACCAAACAGCAACCAGCGCGGCTCCGCCCGGCGCAGCGTAGGCGTAAGGCACAGCAATGCGCCAAGCACGCAATTGGCCAGCAGCACTTCGTACATGACCTGCAGGCCGAACAGGAATGCATACGACAAGGCCAGCAACATCCACGGCGCGGCCTTCGCCACCCACGGACGGTCGGGGAACAGCCGGCGTGCAAGCAACGACAACTGCACCAGTTGCACGCAGCCGAAAATCACTTCCAGCACGCGTGGCCACACATCGTTCACGCCAAACACGAACCATCCGGCGTGGATCAGCCAGAACAACAACGGCACTTTCTCGCTATAGGATTCGCCGTTGATGTGCGGCACCAACCAGGTGTGTTCGCGCCACATCTCCCAGGCGACGGCCAGCGTGCGCGTGGAGAACAGCGGCATCGGTCCATGCGAGAAAATCGCCACCAGTGCCACCACGGTCCACAGTGGCAGCCAGGGCCACAGGCTGCGCAAGACTTCGAAGCGGCGATAGTTGGTGGCAGTCTGCACGGTTGGGTGTTTTTCTTGGAGTTGGCGGGATTCTAGCCGGTTCGGCTTTATCGGCCCTTATTCGTGTGTGCCACCGTTTGTCTTGGAGGTTGGTGGTGGGGTGAAGCAACCTCGCAATGAATCGAACCAACACCGCAAGCTCATGCAACCCCACCCCAGCCCTCCCCTGCCAAGCAGGGGAGGGGGGGCAGATATCGGCAAGCTGGAACTACGCCGGACCCCAATATCCGATGCGTTTGCGCAACTTCAGCTTACGCCACCAATTGCCCGGCTTCGGCTTGCGATTGCGCCCACCTGCGGCGATGAACGCATCGATCGCATCCAGCACGCGTTCGCTGGAGCGGCCATCGTGATAGGGATGAATCGCTTCGCCGAACTGTTTGATGGCCTGCATCAGTTCCGGTGGGCGCGATAGCGCACGCGTGACGGCCGGCTCGAATTGCAAGGGATCGTCGATATCGATCAGCTGCGGACCCGGCACGCGATTCTTGAACGTCACCACCGGCTTGCCGGTAAGCAGAAATTCGCTCAGCGCCGACGACGTATCCGAACACATCACGTCGACCTGCGGGAACAGCTCGAGGACGTTGTCGTTCTCGGCGAAAGTAAGGTGCTCGTTCTGCAGCGCCTTGTACTTGGCCACCGTGTCGGGACTCATCTTAGGATGGAAGGATACGATCCAGCGCCAGCGGCCATCGCGCGAAAGGCGCTTCACTTCCTCGTACAAGGTTTCCGCCGCGCTCCATGAAGGCGAGAAGGTGGAGTGATAGAGAATCACCGGCGGCGTGCGCACGGGCGGCAACGGTCCGGCGATCTCCTTCAAGAAGGGATCGAGCTTGGGCCAGCCGGTTTCGGTTACAGCGAAATGCCCGAGCTTTTGCGCCAACGCGCCGAATTGCGCGGTATCGCGCGGACCAGTGGTGCAATACAGATCGAAGAAGCCGCGGATATACACATGCCTCGGCTTGCCAGCGTTGAAGCCATGGAACACTTCCACCTTCACGCCTGGAAAGAAATGCGGCAGGTGATTACCGGGCGTGATCACCGCGATCGGCTTCCATTTGCGTACTTCCCGCACGCTGAGCAGGCGCTCGCCTTCGAGCAGATCCTCCGCACCAGGGCCGTCGAAGAACCACGCGGTTTCGTCACCGCGCGCGCGAATCGCTTCCTGCAGCGGGCGCAGGATGGCCAGCGCGTAGCGTTCCGATCCATAGAGCAGGTAGTGCTTGGGCATGTCAGTGATCCAGGCCGCTGCGCGTCAATGCAGCTGCAGCGGTATCGCGGGAAGCAGGGTTCAGGCGCATTTCGTAGTAACGCATGCGTTTATATGCGGCGTAGCTGGCAGCGGTCTGCGCGATCGCATAGCCGCGCCAGCCGTCGAGGAACCCCAGGCGCAGCACGTAATCCTTGAAGAACGCCAACGCAAACACAAACGGTGTCTGCCACATTCGCGCGGGCTTGTTCTTGTCCAGCCAGTCGCGGCACTTCAGCTCGGCATACAGCAGCACCTTGAGCTGCTTCTCCACCAGGCTGGGGTTGTTGTCGTGCAGGAATGGCGCGTGAAAGGTGACCGATGCGCCTTTGAATTGCAGCGATTCGTGCACGCGCACGTCGCTCCAGCGAGCGCGATCGCGGTGGTACAGGCGCGCCATCTTTTCGCCCACCGCCGGGCGGTACCAGCGCATCTGTTTGCCCATATAGATGAGGTGCCGGCGCAGGATCACCGCGGCCGTGTCGCTGGCCATCAATTCGGGTAGGCGCCGCTGCAGCTCCTCCGCCAGATCGGGCGTGAGGTATTCGTCCGCATCCAGCGCCAGAATCCACGGATGGCTGCATTGTGTGGCGGCGAAGTTGCGTTGCGGGCCGAAGCCCAGCCAATCCTGATGCGCCACGCGCGCGCCATGGGCGCGGGCAATCGCCACGGTGTCGTCGGTGCTGCCGCTATCCACCACCAACTTTTCGGCGGCGAAGGGCACGCTGTCCAGGCAGCGCGCGATTTTTTGCGACTCGTTGCGGGTGATCACAACGAGCGTGAGCGGTAGAGGAGAAGCCATCGGCGCATTCTAGCGGGCATCCGCAGGGATCAGAGCAAGGACGTGCGCGGGATCACGGCCTGCGACTTTCAAACGTTCCGGACACATTCCGTTCCGGTGTGGCCGGGTACGTTAAGATGCGCGCCACCCCACCGGCAGTCCAAATCTGGCCTGCCGTGCACTCGAAACTTGCCGGTCTGCATGGCGAAATGATGCATCGGCGTTATTTGGAAACCCCTGGATCGTCATGCCCAAATCAGCCGTGGCCAGCGTTACCGTCATGGTCTCCACCTATAACTGGAAGGAGGCGCTGGCCCTCTCGCTGCGCAGCTTGGCCGGGCAAAGCCGCCTGCCGGATGAAGTGATCGTCGCCGACGACGGCTCGCGTGAAGACACCACCGAGCTGCTGCGCGAGATCGCCAAGACGTTCCCCGTGCCGCTGAAGCATGTATGGCAGGAAGATGAAGGTTTTCGCAAAGCGCGCATTCTCAATCGCGCCATCGCCGCCGCGCGCAGTGAGTACATCATCCAGCTCGACGGCGACATGCTGGCGCACCCGCATTTTGTGGAAGATCACCTGAGCCTGGCCCAGCGGGGGCGGTTCCTGCAGGGCACGCGCATTCGCACCACGGTGGCGGAAACGTCGCGCCTGCTCAATGGCGGTAAACCACAATTCGGCTGGTTCGTTGATGCGTATTATCGCGACGAGAAAGACCGCGGCACCTGGCACTTCGGCCGTCGTCACCACACCTTGCGGTTGCCGTGGCTGGCGAAGATCAAGTCGCGTTCCACCGGCCATCCGATGGGATGCAACGTGAGCTTCTGGCGCGAGGACCTGGTGCGGGTCAACGGTTACGACGAGCGTATGCACGGTTACGGCAGCGAGGATCTGGAGATCGACATCCGCTTGCGCAACGCGGGGCTGCGTCGTTCGCAGATCAAGTTCGCCGCACTGGCGCTGCATCTGGAGCACAAATCCGTGTCGTCGCAGGATCCGGCCGATCCCGAATTACCCAATAACAAGCTTTTGTTCGCAAGCAAGGAACAGCATCTCGTGCGCAGTGAGTTAGGTCTGGATGCTCATCTGGCGGATTTCGTGCAATCGCCCGCCATCGATCTGCGCGCGCCGCGGAGCCAGCACGCATGACGGCACCGCTGCGCAACTCGGTGTGGCTGGAAGCATGGACGGAACAGCGCGATACCACCACCACCGGATGGATCCGGCGTCTGCTGATCGTAGGCATGGCGTGGCTGATCATAGGCATGGCGGTGATGCCCGGCGGTGTTTCCTACAATCCCAGCAAGGCGTACCAGACCGTGCTGGCGCTGACGATGTGGTTGCCGGCGATCGTGCTGATTGCCATGCACCCGCGGCGCCTGCTCGAATTCTGCAGGCTGCCGTTGATGCCATGGGTCATCGCATTGCTGGCCTGGGGCTGGATCTCGCTGTCATGGAGTCATGCGCCGCATCGCGGTGATGAAGCTGCGCGCAACCTCAGCGTGCTGCTGTTCCTGATCGCAAGCCAATGGGTGTTCGGTGACAACGAACCACGCACGCGATGGTTGTTGGTCGGCTGCAGCTTTGTGCTGGCGGCGGCGGCGGTGCTCAATATGGTGGATTTTGCGCTGCATCCGCCCACCGACGGACGTCTGACCGGCATTGGCGTGATGGCCAATCCCAATCTTGCGGCGGCGGGCATGGGCGCGGCGCTGATCTGGCTGTGGCCGTGGCGGTTCGAGGGCTGGAGCTGGATCGTCGCCAAGTGGATGGCGATCAGCATGCTGGCTCTGTTCGTGCTGCTCACCTTCACGCGCAGCGCGTGGGCAGCGCTGTTCGTGGCGCTAGTGGCGATGATCCTGTGCCGAGGCGACCGGCGTGCCTGGCTGTATGCCGGCGCGATCTGCCTGCTGGGCGCGCTCGGTGTGGGGCTGGGTTACGAGGTTTTGATGGAACGCGGCTGGTCGCTGCGGCCGCAGATCTTCGCCAAGTCGCTGGAGCTGTTCCTGCAGCATCCGTTGCTTGGATTGGGGCAGGGTACTTCGTTCGCCATCCAAGCCGGCGACGAAACGCTCGACCATGCGCACAACATGTTCGCGCAGCTCGCGATCGAAATGGGCTTGCCCGCGGTACTGCTGTGGGCGGGCATCTGGCTGGTGTTGGGTTGGCGCGCTTGGCGCGCCCGGTACGAAACGCTCGGTTTGGCTGTGTTCGGCCTGTGGGTGTTCGGCACGGTCGCGGTGGAATTCGATCTCCCGCATTTGCTCGACAGCCCGCGGCCCGGCTGGTTGATCACGTGGCTGCCGTTGGCGCTCAGCACCATGTTGGGCCGGCAACGCAAGGTATGAAGGTCTCGCTGATCATCATCACCTACAACTGGCCGACAGCTTTGGTGCGCGTGCTGGAAAGCGTCGCTGCGCAAACGCGTTTGCCGGATGAGGTGCTGATTGCCGATGACGGATCTGGCCCGGATACCGCGGCCGTGATCGCCAAGGCGCGCGAGCGTTTTCCGGTGCCTTTGAAGCACATCTGGCAGGAAGATCTGGGGTTCCGTGCCGCGCGTGCGCGCAACCGTGGCATCGCGGCGAGCAAAGGCGATTACATCGTGTTGCTCGACGGTGACATGCTGATCCACCCGTACTTCATCGCCGATCATCTGATGCTGGCCGAGCAGGGCTATTTCCTGCAAGGTGGGCGGCTGAAGGCCAACTATGAAGAAAGCCAGCGTTTGCTGGCAGGCAGCAAGCCCGTGTATGCGCCGTGGGTGAAAGCCAACTTCCACGAATTCGACGGCACCAAGCGGCTTTACGCCTTCCGTGCGCCGGTTCTCGCGCGGCGAAAAGCGCGTTCGCGCAGCGGCGGTCGCGTGATGAGTTGCAACATGAGTTTCTGGCGCGAAGATCTGCTGCGTGTCAACGGTTTCGACGAACGCATGGAAGGTTATGGCGCAGAAGATCGTGAGCTGGTGGTGCGACTAGAAAATGCCGGATTGCGGCGTCGCGCGTTGAAGTGGTGCGCGCTGGCGATGCATCTGGAGCACCGAACGCGTGCACAGGACGACGTGAACGATCTGAGTCTGCCCAACAACAAGCTGTTGCAGGCAAGTATCGAGCAGCGTCTTGTGCGCTGCGAATTAGGTATCGACCGGCATTTGGCGGAATTTGCCGAGAGCTGACGTAGTTTGCAGCCCAACCTACGGATGTAGCGCGCTGAGCAAGCGCAGAGAGAAGCCGGCGTGGTTGTTTTCATACCATGCCCGTGCGGCTTCACCTATGTGCTCGATCGTCGCTGCTTCCATACCCAGGCAGCGCTCGATCGCCGTCTCCATCGCCGCTTCTGCAAAGCCGTAACAGGTCGCCAGATCCTGTGTCCCGATCGCTTGCGCAGGCACAAGCACGCCACGTTCGGGCGTCACCAGCTCATTCATCGGCTCGGCATCGAGTGTTACCACCACGGCGCGGCAGCTCATGGCTTCGACGAGATAATGGCCGAACCCTTCGGTTTGCGAGGGGCAGAGGTGAAAGCGATGTTCGTTCTGCAAACGGCGGTAATCAGCATCGCTCAGATGGTCACGGATCAGCGTGACATTCGCAGGTAGCGCTTCGATCTCCACGCGCTTGCGCCGCCACGCCACGGTGAGCATCGGCCATTCTGGATGCTTGCGCCATAACGCCAGCAAAGCTTGCGTGCCCTTGTTGCCGCTGCGTCCAGGCCCGTGGAAGAACGCCTGCTTGCGCTCAACGCCCGCGTCGTAACGATCAGCGCTGGTGAAGCCGATATAGCGCGTGGTTGCGCCAAGTGTCTGGAACAATCGTTCCGCATGCCGCGTCTTCACCCACACCACATCCATCAGCGGCAGTGCCGCTTTGTCTTGCGGCCGGAAATATTCCGGATTTGGAATCAGCACGTTGCGTTTTGCGGCACGCATAAATTCCGGACGGATGCGTTCCAGCATCACATTCACGTCGAAGGCGGGCGATTGGCGGGCGAGCTTGATGCGCGTCAGCCATTCCGCAAAACGGCCACGATGCGGCAGGCCGGTGATTTGCGTGGAGCATCCTGCGCGTTGCAGCGCATCGGCCAACAGCGGGAGATCGCGGCTGAGGCCGGCGTTGTTGTCGCGCGCAATCAGTTGGCAACGATCACGATGCGGCATCTTCCGGCTCCGGCACTTCGTCTGAATTCTTCGGCACGCAGCCGGGTACAACAGCATCGGCCTTAAATAGCCACCAGTCGCGCCGATTCGCGTGGCCGACGTCGATGGCCTTGCTGCGATCCACGCAGTTACCCATCGCCGGCTCTTGCACGAACAGCCAGCGCGTGGCCGGCGAGGTCGACTGCCATTGCACACCGCGCGTGAATTGCTGCGAGGTGGGTGCGCTGAAACCGAAATCCATGGCATGGCGGTCGAGCATCAGCATGTTCTGTTCTTTCCAGTCGATGAGGCCGATTTCATCTTGAGTGCCGAGATGTGCAGCGACGCGATTCATCAATCCCGCGGACGAACTGCTGTCGTTGAGCAGCGGATACGCCCACACGCCCCACACGATCCACAATGCAAGCATGCCGCCCGCGATGGCGTAGTGCACGCGACGCAGGCGGAAGATTGCCAGCGCCAGCCACTGCGCAGCGCCGATGATGATGCACATCCACCACAGGCTATCGGCCGGACCTTCGAAGCCGCGATCGTAGGCCAGCTTGGTGGCGAAGGCCGGATGTGCGCTGAGTGCATAAACGCCAAGCCCCAGCATGCATCCGCCTATCAACAGCAGGAAGATCGCGCCGAGTGTGCGCAACCAACGCTTGGCGAGCATCTCTTCGAGATACGGCGCAGTAATCAGTGCAAGCATCGGCACGATCGGCAGAATGTACACGTCGCGCTTGCCGCCCGATGCGCTGAAGAACAGGAGCACCAGCACGATCCAGCCAAGCGGTAGCAACACGCGAGCATCTTTGGCCTTGAGTGACTGCCACCAGCGCGGCAAGGTGCCGGGATAGGTGAGCGACAGCGGCAGCCAGTTGTAGATCATCAACGGCAAATAGAAGAGTGGTCCATGGATGTGATGCCAGGCGTTCGCGTAACGATGTGCGGTTTGCTTGAGCAGGATGTTGCCGACGTACGCCGTATAGGTGGGATCGCCAGTGTGAGCGCGTGCGGCGAGCAACATCGGGATCAGCCAGAGGGCGATGGCTGCAAGCGTGGCAATCAATCCCAGCGACCAGCGCCACCATGCGCCGTTATCGATGGTGGCAATGCTGTTCCAGCGGCGAATGGCTGCCCACGCGTAAGGCAGCAGCATGAGCAGGGCAAGAAAGCCCACGCCCTTGGTGATCACGCCCAGGCCGGCGCAAAAGCAGCCAAACCAGTACAGCCGCCAGTTCGGTCCACACAGCAGATGGCGCAGCAAACCCCAGTTGGCCGCGGTGATGAAGAACACCACCAGCGGATCGATCTGCGCGCGTTTGGCCTGAAACACGAACTGGATACACATCAGTGCACCGATGGCTGCGTATCGGCCGATCTTGCGGTTCCACAATCGCGCGCCCAGATCGTAGATCAGCCACAGCGTCCCCAGCGCGGCGAGGAACGAGGGCAGCATGAAAGCAATGCGCCAGTTGCGTACCAGCTCGAAGCTGGCCGCTTCCAGCCACATCAGCATGGGTGGCTTGTCCGCATACAACTCCACGCCGCGATGTGGGAACAACCAGTCGCCGCTTTCCACCATCTGTTTAGCGGCGAGCGTGTAGCGTGGTTCGTCGGATGGCCAGGGATTGCGCAGGCCGATGCCGATGCCGAGGATCAGGATGGCGAAGATGGCGAGGAGCCAAAAGTTTCGGCGTTCTGAAATCTGCTCCCTCTCCCCTCCGGGGAGAACATCCTTATCTTTCCCTTTCCCCAAGGAGAAAAGGGTGGGGCGAGGGGGCGCGCTTGCCATAGATCCCATGATTTCCGCAGTGCTTTAGAAAGACTTAGTGAGAACTCGATGGAAGTTCGCCGCAAGATTGGCCCCTCACCCCAACCCTCTCTCCGGAGGGGAGCGGGAGGAACGACTCGCGAGGGTGAAGGTCAGCGGCGTTCAAGCACGGCATAGTACATGCCGTCGAGATCATCATTGCCGGGCAGGATTTGCCAGCCGACGGTGGCAGCTTGCCCCGCCGGCAGTTGCACGGCGATGACGCGCGCATCGTTTTGTGCCGACAGGAAGTGCTCGATGACCGCCTCGTTTTCGGCACGCAGCAGCGAGCACGTCACATAGACAAGACGCCCGCCTGGTGCGAGCAGCGGCCATAGCGCGTCCAGGATGCGCCGCTGCTGCGCGACCAGCGCATCGATGTCGCTGGCGCGGCGGTGTAACCGTACATCCGGGCGACGGCGCAGCACGCCGGTGGCGGAGCAGGGCGCGTCGATCAGAATGCGATCAAAGGGCTTGCCGTCCCACCACGTGGAAGGATCGCCGGCATCGCCGATGTGCAGATCCGCCTGCAAACCAAGCCGCTCCAAGTTCTGGCGAATGCGCGCGGCGCGCGCGTCATCAAACTCCACCGCAGTAAGCGCAACATCCGCGCGCTCCAGCACATGACAAGCTTTGCCACCCGGCGCGGCGCAGGCATCCAGCACGCGCTGCTTATCGCGCAGGTCGAGCAGATCTGCCGAAATTTGCGCGGCGCCATCCTGCACGGCGAACAGGCCCTGTGTGAAACCCGGCATGCGGGTGACGTCACTGCTGTGCGGCAGCACGATGCCGTCACTGAGCCAGGGATGTGCATCGACGGTGTAGCCGCCGGCGCGAAGCTGTTCGACCAGCGCATCGCGCGATACGCGTCGACGGTTCGCGCGCAGCATCAGTGGGGGTTCGCGATTGCTGTCGGCAAGCACGGCATCGGCTTGCGCGGGCCAATCAGATGCGATGGCTTTCGCCAGCCATGGTGGCATCGCGTAGCGGGACTGCGCATGTGCATCCAATTCGGTGATAAGCGTGGTGCGTTCGCGCTGCCAGCGGCGCAATACGGCGTTCACCAATCCGGACAGGCGTGGACGATTCAAGGCGCGCACGGCTTCCACCGTGGCGGCCACAGCGGCGTAGTCCCGCAATTCCAGAATTTCCAACTGCACCAGACCCAGCACCAGCAGCGCGTGTACGTCCGGTTCTTTGCGGCGCAGTGGCTTGTCGAGCAAGTGGTCGAGTGCGGCGTCGAAGCGAAGCCACCAGCGCGCACCGTCGTTCAACAGTGCTGTTAGCAAGGCACGGTCGCGCGGATCGCGCAGTTTCGGCGCGCGCTGATCCAAGGCCTCGCGCAGCGATACGCCACGCAGCGCGATATCCGCCAGCGCCTGCGCGGCGAGAGCACGCGTATCGTTCATCGCGCGCTGCGCAGTTCGGGGCGGGCGTTGAGATAGTCGGCTGCAGTAATGCGCTTGCCGCCGGCGCGCTGCAGAGAAGTGATGCGCAGCACGTCTTCACCACAGGCGATATCGATGCCATCGCGCTGCGCAGCCATCACCTTGCCTGGTGTTGCATTGTGATGCTGATCAATGGCGTGCGCGGCCCAGATGCGCACGTTTTCGCCGGCAATGTCGCCCTCGGCTACTGGCCAGGGATCGAAGGCGCGCACTTGGCGTTCGAGCGCCATGGCAGCGCGCGAAAAATCGAGGCGCGCTTCGGCTTTTTCCAGCTTGTGTGCATACACCACACCGTGTTCGGACTGCGGTGTGGCGTTGAGGGTTTCACCCGCGAGCGTGCGCCGTAAACCCTCGGCGAGCACATCGGCGCCGAGCAAAGAAAGACGGTCGTGCAGCGAGCCGCCCGTATCTTCGCGCGTGATCGGCGTGCGGCGTTCGAGCAACACGGGGCCGGTATCGAGGCCTGCTTCCATTTGCATCAGATCGACACCGCTTTCTGTATCACCCGCGAGAATCGCCCTTTGAATGGGAGCAGCACCGCGCCAGCGCGGCAGCAGGCTTGCATGCACGTTCCAACAGCCGAGTGACGGAATGGCCAGCACTTTGCGCGAAAGAATCAAACCGTACGCGACCACCACCATCAGATCGGGCCGATACGCTTCCAGCGTGGCGCGTGCTTCGGCGGTCTTCAGCGTTTCAGGTTGTTCGACCGGAATATCAGCAGCCAGCGCCGCCTGCTTCACCGGACTGGGCGTGAGCTTGCGTCCGCGCCCGGCGGGCCGATCGGGTTGCGTATAGACAGCCACGACCTGCGCACCACTGGTGCGGCAGGCTTCAAGGCAGGGGACGGAAAATTCCGGGGTTCCGGCAAAAACGATCCGCAAACTCACGCGCTCGCAGCCTGCTTGCGCTGTTTCTCCATGCGCTTGAGCAGGATCGAGCGCTTCAGCGGTGACAGGTAATCGACGAACACTTTGCCAGCCAGATGATCCATCTCATGTTGGATGCACACGGCCAGCGGGCCTTCCACTTCGAGTTCAATGGTTTTGCCTTCGACGTCCTGCGCGCGCACTTTCACCTTCAATGCGCGGGTGACGTCGGCAAAGATGCCGGGAAAGGACAGGCAGCCTTCCTGATACACCTGCGAGCCTTCCTTTTCCAGGATCTCCGGGTTGATCAGGGCCAGCGGCTGGTTGCTCTCCTCGCTCATGTCCGCTACCAGTACGCGCTTGTGCACGTTCACTTGGGTGGCGGCCAGGCCTACGCCGTTGGCGGCGTACATCGTCTCGAACATGTCATCGACGAACTGCTTCAATGCGGCGTCGAACTCGGTCACCGGTGCGGCCTTGGTGCGCAGGCGCGGGTCAGGGAACTCAAGAATGGTCAGGACAGACATGGATAGGTACCTCGGACGCCGGAAATGCGGGCGAATTGGTAAAAAGCCACCCCGGCCGCGGTCTAGAATATGGGTATTGTACGTGCTTCAACGTGCTGTCGGCGCACGAATTTGCCAACTAACACGTGTTGCTTGGGTTAACGGTTCGGCTACACTCGCCCGAGCGCAGGGGGAGGGGGAATCCCGTTTATGATCAGAAAGTCCATCGGGCTGCTGGCCGGTATGCTGGTCACCGTGGCCGTCTATGCGGCCGGAGCACAGCTTCGCACCGACCACCCTGATAACTACACCGTGCGTCGCGGCGATACGCTGTGGAGCATCTCCGCACGTTTCCTGTCCAAGCCCTGGCTTTGGCCGGAAATCTGGCAGGCCAACCCGCAGGTGCGCAATCCACACCTGATCTATCCGGGCGACGTGCTGGATCTGTCCTTCGTCAATGGCGGCCCATCGCTGCGTCTGGAGCCAACCGCGCATCGCGAAGGCGAAGCCATTCCGGCGGTGCCGCTCGATAAGCTCAAGCCATTCCTGAAAGACACCCGCGTAGTCGATCCGGACGAGGTCAAGCATGCGCCGTACGTGATGGGCTTCGAAGAAGCCGGGCTCACCGGTACGCCGGGTCGCAACATCTATGTGCGTAACCTCAATGCGCAACCTGGCCAGCGCTGGGCGATCGTGCGTCCCACCCACGTGTTCCGCACTTACGGCGGCGACGAATCCCAGCAAAGCGATGAAATGGCGGCCAACGTAGCCGATTCCGATGTCGCCACCCAGGAGACGCCATGGAACGAGGAATGGGCTACCGATCTCGGCAATGTCACGCCCAACCATACGTTCCGCGGCAAGACGCTGGCGATGGAAGTCGCCGTGATCGGCGAGGCTGAAGTGCTGCGCGGCGGTGATCCGTCCACGCTGCTGCTGCTGAACTCGCTCATGGAAATCCGCGCTGGCGATCGCCTGATGCCGATCGACGACAATCCCTACGATCCGTTCTACTACCCGCATCCGCCCAAGAGCCTGCCGGACAACGGCCGCGTGATTGCCTACGCGCAGGAGCGTCTGAATCAGGTGGGTCCGTACGATGTGGTGGTGCTGTCCGTGGGTTCGAAGGACGGTGTCGACAACGGCACGACCTTCTCGTTGTGGCAGCCGGGCGAGAAAGTACCTGATGACGTAGCTCACAGCAGTTGGACTCGCTACGACCACAAGTTCGTGAAGCTGCCCGACGAGTACGTCGGTCATGTGATGATCTTCCGCACCTTCGATCGCGTGAGCTATGGCCTGGTGATGGACGGCCTGAAGCCGGTGCAGAAGGGC
This sequence comes from Dyella acidisoli, assembly GCF_030160295.1. Classification (GTDB taxonomy): domain Bacteria; phylum Pseudomonadota; class Gammaproteobacteria; order Xanthomonadales; family Rhodanobacteraceae; genus Dyella_B; species Dyella_B acidisoli. The sequence continues at coordinate 107,725 of NZ_BSOB01000018.1, read as the reverse complement.
GCACGGATCAGGACACCGGAATAAAGCCAGCATTTCCGATAAAAGCTCACACGACGGCGCGGTCAATCCGCGCCGTCGTCGTTTCCGGGCTCGCGTAGACTCGCGCCATGAATGAGCAAGCGGAACTGCGCGACTGGTTGATTGCCTTGCGCACGCCAGGATTGGGGCCGGGCGGGCTGCGTGAGCGCCTGGCAGCTAAGGACGGATGCATCGGCAAGGTGGTACAAGAACTTCGGCGCCGGACCTCCATGCTGGATGTCGAAGCACAGGCGTGGCTGGAGCAACCCGATGAAGCGCGCATCGCTGCTGATCTTGCTTGGCTGAGCAAACCGGGACATCGGTTGCTGCGCTATACCGAGGCGGATTTCCCACCGCAGCTGGAAACCATCCCACAGCCGCCTGTTGCGCTGTTCGCGGCCGGTGATGCCAGCCTGCTGCTACGCCCTCAGGTGGCGATTGTGGGCGCGCGTAGCGCCAGCGTGGCGGGTAAGAACACCGCACGCGCCTTCGCACGCTACCTGGCGTTGGCCGGGTTCGTGGTTACCAGCGGCTTGGCCGACGGCATCGATGGCGCGGCGCACGAAGCGGCGCTGGAGGCTGACCAACCCACCATCGCCGTGATCGGCACCGGGCCGGACCTGGTCTATCCGCGCAAGCATCGCGAGCTGTCTGCGCGCGTTACGGCGCAGGGCGTGCTAGTTAGCGAGTTTCCGCCGGGTACGGCGGCACGGGCCGATCACTTTCCGCGGCGCAACCGCATCATCGCGGGGCTCTCGCTGGGTACGCTGGTGATCGAGGCGGGGCTGCAGTCGGGTTCGCTGATCACTGCGCGGCTGGCTGGGGAGCAGGGCCGGGAGGTATTCGCCGTGCCCGGTTCCATCCATAATCCTCTCGCCCGCGGCTGCCACCGCCTGATCCGGGATGGTGTGCGGCTGGTCGAGAGCGCTTCGGAAGTCGCTGAAACCCTGGTTCCTGCTGCGCGGGCGCTTGGGGCCGAATTGGCCCTGCGCCTGGAGTGGTCGCCTGCCGAAGCATCTACCGAACGCGCTCGACCGGCGTCTGGCGTCTGGCGTGACGATCCGCAATACCAGCGGTTAATGGACGTGCTCGGGTACGATCCCATCGCTCTGGATGAGCTTTCGGCGCGCACCGGGCAAGGCGCCGCCGAGCTGTCTTCCATGCTGCTGATGCTTGAGCTGGAGGGTTGCGTGGAGGGGTTGCCGGGAGGGCGGTACCAGCGGTTGCCGGGCGTCTGAAAGGCGCGCTAGACCTCGATTTCACGCGCGCCAGCTTGACAGCCGTTAAGCCGGCGTGCTTCCAACTATAAAAGGGCGGCCATTCAGGATGGCCGCGTATGGACTTCCGGAACCCCAAGCCACATGGCAAAGAACCTGCTCATCGTCGAGTCGCCGGCCAAGGCCAAGACGATCAACAAATACCTCGGCAAGGACTTCCAGGTCCTGGCCTCCTACGGCCATGTGCGCGATCTGCTGCCCAAAGAGGGCGCGGTCGATACCGAGCACGACTTCGCCATGAAGTACGAGGTGATCGAGCGCAACGAGAAACACGTTGATGCCATCGCCAAAGCTGCCAAGGCCGCCGACGACATTTATCTGGCGACCGACTTGGATCGCGAAGGGGAGGCGATCAGCTGGCACATCAGCGAGATCCTCAAGGAGCGCGGCCTCACCGACGGCAAGAAGTTGCATCGCGTGGTGTTCTCCGAAATCACGCCGCGCGCGATCAAGGCCGCGGTAGCCGAGCCGCGCGAGCTCTCGCTCGAGATGGTGGATGCGCAGCAGGCACGCCGAGCACTGGATTACCTGGTGGGCTTCAATCTGTCGCCGGTGCTGTGGCGCAAGGTGCAGCGCGGCTTGTCCGCTGGCCGCGTACAGAGCCCGGCGCTGCGCATGATCGTGGAGCGCGAAGAAGAAATCGAAGCCTTCGTGGCGCGCGAGTACTGGACCATCGAAGCCCAGCTCAAGCACGCCGACGGCGACTTCAGCGCGCGCCTCACCAAGCTGCACGGCAAGAAGTTCGAACAGTTCGACCTCACCAATGAGGCCGATGCGATGGCCGCGCGCGCGGCGCTGAAGGAAGCCGCGCGCGGCCACCTTACCGTCAGCGAGGTTGGCAGCAAGGAACGCAAGCGCCGCCCGGCGCCGCCGTTCACTACTTCCACACTGCAGCAGGAAGCCGCGCGCAAGCTTGGCTTCGGCACCACCCGCACGATGAAGATCGCGCAGGGCCTGTACGAAGGCGTAAGCCTGGGCAGCGAAGGCAACGTCGGTCTGATCACCTACATGCGTACCGACTCTACGGCGCTGTCCGGTGAAGCGGTGGGCGAACTGCGTCAGCTGATCGCGCGTGACTTCGGCAGCAAGGCCGTGCCCGATCACCCGCAGGTGTACCGCACCAAGTCGAAGAACGCTCAGGAAGCGCACGAGGCGATCCGTCCGACCTCCGCGATGCGCACGCCGCGCGAAGTTGCAGCGTTCCTCAACGACGATCAGCGCAAGCTCTACGAACTGATCTGGAAGCGCACTGTGGCCTGCCAGATGATCCACGCCACCTTGAACACGGTGTCGGCGGATTTCGATGTCAAGCACGTCAAGGGCGGCGACGCTGCGTTCCGCGCGACGGGCACTACGGTGATCGATCCAGGCTTCCTGGCGGTGTACGAAGAGGGGCGCGACCAACGCACGGCCGAGGATGACGATGAAGGCCGCCGCCTGCCAAGGCTCACCAAAGGCGAGCAGGTGCCGCTGCAAGACATCCTTGCCGACCAGCACTTCACCGAGCCGCCGCCGCGCTATTCCGAAGCGAGCCTGGTGAAGGCGCTGGAGGAATACGGCATCGGCCGTCCGTCCACCTACGCTAGCATCATCCAGGTGTTGCAGAACCGCGAATACGTATTTCTGGACAACCGCCGCTTCCGTCCCACCGATGTGGGCCGTGCGGTGAGCAAATTCCTCACCCAGCATTTCACGCAATACGTCGATTACGACTTCACCGCTCGGCTCGAAGACGAACTCGACGCAGTAAGCCGCGGCGAAGAAGCCTGGGTGCCGCTGATGAGGCGCTTCTGGGAGCCGTTCAAGCAGCAGGTGGAAGAAAAAACCGAATCGGTCGACCGCAGCGAAGCCACCGGCGCGCGTGAACTCGGTATTGATCCAAAGAGCAACAAGCCGGTATCCGTGCGTTTGGGTCGCTACGGACCGTACGCGCAGATCGGCGACAAGGACACGGACGAAAAACTTCAGTTCGCCTCGCTGCGCCCCGGTCAGAGCATGCACACCATCACGCTGGAAGACGCGCTGGAACTATTCAAGCTTCCACGCAAGCTCGGGCATGCCGAAAACGGCGACGAGGTCAGCGTGGGCGTCGGTCGCTTTGGGCCATTCGTAAAGCAGGGCAGCACCTATGCCTCGCTCAAGGCGGAAGATGATCCCTACACCATCGAGCTGCCGCGCGCGCTGCAGATCGTGCAGGAAAAACTCGAGCTACTTGCCAACCGCGTCATCCAGGATTTCGGCAACGGCGTGCAAGTGCTCAACGGCCGTTACGGTCCCTACATCACCGACGGCAACAAGAACGCACGGATTCCCAAGGACCAGGATCCAAAGACCCTGACCGAAACGCAGTGCCTGGAATTGCTGGCCGCGGCTCCGGTGAAGAAGGGGCGCTTTGGCAAAAAAACGGCCACGAAGAAAGCTGCACCGGCTACGAAGAAGGCTGCGGCCAAGAAGACGGCAACCAAAAAGGCGGCTGCGAAGAAAACCGCTACCAAGAAAACAGCCGCCAAAAAGACAACAGCCAAGAAAGCGGCGAGTAAGAAGGCTGAGGCCTAAACCTCGCGTGATCTGTTCCCTCTCCCCCTTGGGGAGAGGGTTGGGGTGAGGGGCCGACCTCGCACCATAGCTGGCAGCAGTGTGTTTTGGTTTCAAACGAAGTCCGAGGCAAGTCTTGACCCCTCACCTCGGTCCTCTCCCCGGAGGGGAGAGGAAGCAAAGCCGCATGCCCAAGCACTACACCCTCACCCAACTCCAAGACGCTGCTGCCGCCCTGCGCGCAGGCAGCGTCATCGCCTATCCCACCGAAGCCGTCTTCGGCCTCGGCTGCGATCCGCACAATCGCGCCGCTTTCGAGCGCATCTTCGAACTGAAGCAGCGCCCGGCTACACAAGGCGTGCTGCTGATCGCCGCCGACTTCGCACAGATCACCCACTACGTGGACTTGGCCAAAGTCCCTGCGGGCGTGCTGGCGCAAGTGCGGGCGAGCTGGCCGGGGCCGTTTACCTGGGTGTTCCCGCGTAGCGCTGAGGTACCGGAATGGGTGGCTGGCGCGCATGAGGGCATTGCCCTGCGGGTCACCGCACATGAGCCAGCCGCCGCGCTGTGTCGCGCCTTCGGTGGTGCCTTGGTGTCCACCAGCGCCAACCCTCATGGCCACCCTCCTGCGCGTGATCTGGCCACGCTCGATACCTATTTCGGAGACGCGCTGGATGGCGTGGTCGATGCCCCATTGGGCGGCGCGGCCCAGCCCACCACCATCCGGGACGCATTGACAGGCGCTATCATTCGAACCTGAATCCCGCAGAACGAGGCTGCGGCGCGGTGGGCGCCGATTCAGCCGTCTGCGTGAGGATGAGGGGCAAATCCCGGACACCGGCAGCACCGACCGATCTGGCCGGGTTGGGATCTTGCATGGCTGGCAACCGGGAGTTTGTGCGTGGCGATCGTCTACGACACCTATCAACGCGATGAAGCGGAACGTCTGCTGCCGCTGTTGAAGATGGACGATCCGCGTCGCATCGTGGCGATGCACGATGGCCAGGCGGTCAGCGCCGCGCAATTCGTCGCGCATGTCGCACGCGTTGCTGCGCAATTGCCGGAAGCCTCTGCGGCAGTGAACCTGTGCGAAGACCGCTACGCCTTCCTCGTCGCGTTTTGCGCCATCGCGCTGCGCGGCCAGGCCAACCTGCTGCCACCCTCGCGCGCGCCGCAGGCGGTGGAAGAAGTCATGGCGGCGCATCCGGGCTGTCATGCGGTGGGCGATCGCCCATTGCATCCCTCTCCGCAGCGTTTCCATGTGCTGCCGCCCTTACCGGTCAACGAATCCGTGTCCGATGACCTGGCATGGCCAGTCATTCCCGCGCTGCAGACCGTGGCAGTGGGCTACACCTCCGGTTCCACCGGTGCGCCGCGTTCGAACGCCAAATCCTGGCGCGGCCTACATGCCAGCACGGCCGGAAATTTGCGCATGCTGCATCACGTGGTAGGCGAGCGTTTCTCGGTAGTGGCGACGGTTCCGCCACAGCATATCTACGGCATGGAAATGTCGATCCTGCTGCCGCTCTTGGGCGAGGTGCAGGTGCACTCTGGCCGGCCATTCTTTCCGGCCGATATCGCAGCTGCCTTGGAAACCATGCCGGCGCCCCGCGTGCTGGTCACTACGCCAGTGCACTTACGCGCGCTCGTCGCATCGAGCGTGCAACTGCCGCCTCTGGCTGCGATGCTGTCGGCCACTGCGCCGATGCCGCCGGAGCTGGCGGTGCAGGCCGAACAGGTTTTCCACGCGCCGCTGCTGGAAGTTTTCGGCTCCACGGAGACCTGCGCGTTCGCGTCGCGCCGCGTCACGGTGGAAAGCCGCTGGTCGCTTTATCACGGCGTTCATCTGCATCCGCAGCCGGACGGCACGCAAATCGAAGCGCCGCAGCTCGATGCCCCTGCCGTGCTGGCCGACATCATCACCATGCATGACGAAGGCCGCACCTTCGAACTGTGCGGACGCCATGCCGACTTGCTGGAGATCGCCGGCAAGCGTGCATCGCTGGGCGATCTCACCCGCCGCCTGTTGAGCATCCCCGGCGTGGAAGATGGCGTGGTGTTCCAGTTGAACGATGCCGATGCCATCGGCGTGCGGCGCATCGGGGCGATGGTGGTGGCGCCGACGCTCGATGAGCATGTCATCCTCGACGCGCTGCGTGCCTCGATCGATCCGGTCTTCCTGCCGCGTCCCCTACGCCTAGTGGAGCGTTTGCCGCGCAACGAAACCGGCAAGCTGCCGCGCGCGGCGTTGTTGGATTTGCTGCACGCCTAGTTTTCTCCTCTCTCCCTTCGGGAGAGGGCCGGGGGTGAGGGTTCGGGCGAAGCGACATGCGGGTTTCTTGCGCAAGTCTTGGCCATCGCGCGCTGATCGTACCCTCACCCCAGCCTCTCTCCCGAGGGGAGAGGGGCTATTTCACGCGAGGCTGAAGCGAGCGGGCAATCCCTCGAACAGCCACTACAATGCGCGCTGCGCCACGCAGCGGCGTTCCTTGTTAAGCAGTTGGAGCAGGCATGAAAGTTCTGGTGATCGGCAACGGCGGCCGCGAACACGCGCTGGCGTGGAAACTCAAGCAATCGCGGCGCGTGAGTGAAGTGATCGTGGCCCCCGGCAATGCCGGCACGGCACGCGAGCACGGTGTGCGCAATGCCGATGTGGCGGTGACCGACATCGAAGGCCTGCTGAAACTCGCCAAAGCCGAGAAAGTGGAACTGACCGTGGTCGGTCCCGAAGTGCCGCTGGTGGCCGGTGTCGTAGACAAATTCCGCGCCGCAGGCATGCGCATCTTCGGGCCGCGCGCGATCGCTGCTCAGCTGGAAGGCTCCAAAGCCTTCGCCAAAGATTTCCTGCTCCGCCACAACATTCCCACCGCGCGCTACGCGGTATTTACGGAGCTCAATAAAGCGCTGGCTTATGTGCGCGAGCATGGTGCGCCGATCGTGATCAAGGCCGATGGACTTGCGGCGGGCAAGGGCGTCGTCGTCGCGCTTACGTTGAGCGATGCCGAGCTCGCCTTGCACGATATGCTCGGTGCGCACGCGTTCGGCGATGCATCCTCGCGCGTGGTGATCGAGGAATTCCTCGAAGGCGAAGAAGCCAGCTACATCGTGATGAGCGACGGTTCCAACGCGCTACCGATGGCGAGCAGTCAGGACCATAAGCGCCGCGACGACAACGACCTTGGCCCGAATACCGGTGGCATGGGCGCTTATTCACCCGCGCCGGTTGTTACGCCTGAAGTGGAGAAGCGCATCCTCAAGGAAGTGATCGAGCCGACGCTGCGCGGCATGGCCGCCGAAGGCGCACCGTTCATCGGCTTCCTCTATGCCGGCCTGATGATCGACAAGCACGGCACGCCGAAAGTCATCGAATTCAACGTGCGTTTCGGCGATCCGGAAACGCAGCCGATCATGCTGCGCCTAAAATCTGACTTCGTCGATCTGATCGAAGCTGCACTGGATGGCCAACTGCACCACACCCATGTGCAGTGGGATACGCGCCCTTCCATCGGCGTGGTGATGGCGGCCGGTGGCTATCCGGCGAAGGTGAAAACCGGCGATGTGATCGAAGGTCTGGATGCGGATTTCGGTGCGGAGGCCAAAGTGTTTCACGCCGGCACCAAGCTCGACGCGCAAGGCCGCGTCATTACCGCTGGCGGTCGTGTGCTGACTGTTTGCGCGCTCGGCAAAGACATCGCGGCCGCACGCGAACGTGCTTACGAAAGCGTCAAGAAAATTCACTTCGATGGTGCGTTCTGCCGCAAGGACATCGCCCATCGCGCACTGCATCGGTGATAACGCAGCGAGACTGTCAGCAATGTCAGTCGGACATCGTTTCGTAGCCGGGCAGTTGTGAGCCTGATGTATCCCAGTGATAGCGATTGCACGTGAACAGCGAGCATTCCGGCTGAAAAACACTGGGATCGTCCAGGCTGCCTACATAAATGCTCACCATGTCCGGTATCACCTCCGGTGTGCCGAACAACAAGCTGCCGCAGGTAGGGCAGAAGTGACGAGCCGTTTTCAGCTGGCTGCTACCCATGATGGCATGAGCGCGTGTTTCGCCCGTTACTCGAAACGTCGACTTCGACACGCCCATGACCGGTACGTGTCCGCTGCCGGAGCTTCGTTGGCAATCGCGGCAATGTCACAGCACGCTGAACAATGCGATGCCATCCGATTCGTAGCGCACGGCGCCACACAGACATCCGCCGGTGATCATGCGCTTTCTCCGCAGGTTGGGGTGCAAACCCCTCATCTTTATGTGCCGGAAATGACAATGTTGGGGTTTGCACCCCAACCTACACGAACGTCACGTCCGCGATCCAATTCCGCTTGCGTCTGGCCAGCCGGTCATCCGTATTCTCACCATCAAGGGTCGAAGAGGATCGGCGCAGTAGGGAGGCATCTACGTTCTCGAACGTATTCACGTTCACCACGGCATACAGCCTTTCGTCGATCAAGCTGGTGACCAAGGGCGCCACGCCACATTGCTTGCAGACGTAGAAATCAGCTGTTTCTGTTCCGAACGCATAGCGCGACACGAGCTGTACGTCCTTCACTTTGACCTTCAATGAGCCCGCCGGATAGGACGTCCATACACCGCCATGCTTAGAGCAAAACGTACACGTGCAGGCGCGCGCAGGAATTTCCGTGGGATCGGGTGACCAGTCGAGCGTGTAGGTGATATTCCCGCAATGGCAGCTTCCGGCGATCAGCATGGCGCGCTTGTTGATGACCTATCCAGCGCGGAGCATACGCCATGCTCAGGTGCGACGCTTGTGCAGCAGCCAGGCATACACGGAGAGATTCAAGATCAGTACTAATGCACCCAGGGCGAACTGGATGTTCCTGGTCAGGCCATCAGGGTAAATGGTCGCGGTGAGGTAGTGCCCGAGACAATCGCCTTCGTATGCGGCATGACCGGCACGCACGCGAAAATAATTTTCGATGGACGTGAGCGGGCAAATCGTTCCGCTCGCTTCGACATATATGCCCCATGCTGCCGCCGGTATCTGCAGCCAGAGAACCCGGCGCCACTTCAACGCAAGCAGCGCGCCGAGGCAGGCGAACAGAATAAAGCCTAAGTGCACGGCTAATACGGCATCGGCTAGAGACACATACATGGCTTTGGCACGGAGCACCGCTCGTGATCGGATCGGTTTTCACGTTACGCTAGTGGCGTTCCGCTTGCCAAGGATTCGCATGAGCCAGTTCGCCCTGCTAGGCAGTCGACGCTTCGCCCCGTTTTTCTGGACCCAGGCGCTGGGTGCGTTTAACGACAGCGCATTCCGCAACGCCATGGTGATGCTGGCGGCCTTTCAGATGGGTTTGTCGGATCGCGACGTGGGTCTGTACACGAACCTCGCGCCAGCGCTTTTCATCTTGCCGTTCTTCCTGTTTTCCGCCACGGCTGGTCAATTGGCGGAGAAATTCGAGAAGACACGCATCATCCGTTACGTAAAGCTGTTCGAGATCACCGCCATGGTGTTGGCGGCCTACGGTTTCATTACCCATCACTTGCCGCTGTTGTTGATTGTGCTTTTCATGATGGGGATCCACTCGACCGTGTTCGGCCCCATCAAATACGCGATCTTGCCGCAGGCCTTGAAGTCCAGCGAATTGGTGGGCGGCAATGGGTTGGTGGAAATGGGCACGCAGATGGCGATCCTGATCGGCATGACGACAGGCAACATGCTGATGCTGATCGCAGGGGTGGGCCCGCATTTTTCCGCGGCGCTGACGATCGGCATTGCCGTAGTCGGCTATTTCGCCAGCCGGCTGATTCCACCAGCGCCGGCTACTGCACCGGACCTCAAGTTCAACTGGAATCCGTTCACCGAAACCGCGCGTGTCTTGCGCATTACGCGTGAAGATCACGCGGTGTTCAACGCGGTACTCGGCATTTCCTGGTTTTGGTTTTTTGGCACCGTGCTGGTTGCCCAGCTACCGCTCTACACGCGCATCAACCTGGGCGGCGATGGCACGGTGAATACGCTCGTGCTCACTTTGTTTTCGATCGGTACCGGCATTGGCTCGCTGATGTGCGAAAAAATGTCAGGCAAGCGTGTAGAAATCGGCCTGGTACCACTGGGTGCCTTTGGATTGACGGCGTTCGGCATCGATTTGTTCCTGGCGCGCTCTGGCGCAGCAGCCGAACGAGGCCTGGACTGGCTGGCCTTTCTGCACACGGCGGGAAGCTGGCGCATCGTGCTGGATCTCACCTTGATCGGCGTGTTTGCCGGCTTTTATGTGGTGCCGCTGTTCGCTTTTGTGCAATCGCGTGCTCCGCGTGATCGCCTGTCGCGCGTGATTGCGGGCAACAACATCCTCAATGCTTTGCTGATCGTAATCGCGTCCTGCTTCGGGCTGGCGATGGAGAGGTTGGGGTTCAGCGCAGCGCAGATCTTCCTGATCGCAGCGTTGCTTAATGTGGTGGTGGCGGCGTACATCTTTACGCTGGTGCCCGAATTCCTGATGCGCTTCATCACGTGGGTGTTGGTGAATTCGTTGTACCGCATTCGCGTGGATGGCATGCGCAACCTGCCGGAAGAAGGACCGGCATTGCTGGTGTGCAATCACGTGAGTTTCATGGATCCGTTGATCCTGATGGCGAACTTGCGTCGCCCTGCACGCTTCGTGATGTATTACAAAATCTTCAACGTCCCGCTGCTGCACTTCGTGTTCAAGACAGCGAAGGCAATTCCGATCGCGGGACAGAAAGAAGATCCTGCGGTGCTGCAGCGCGCGTTGGACGAAGTGGATGCCGCCTTGGCGGATGGCGAGGTAGTGTGCATTTTTCCGGAAGGCGGGTTGACCAAGGATGGCAACATCGCGCCATTCCGCTCTGGCGTGGACAAGATTCTGGCCAGGCGTCCGGTGCCGGTCGTACCGATGGCCCTGCGAGGTTTGTGGGGCAGCGTGTGGAGCAGGCGCGATTCGATGCTTGGACGTGCGCGATTGCCGCGTCGCTTTCGGGCACGCGTCGAATTGGTAGTGGATGCGGCGCGGCCGCCAGAAGAGGTCAGCGCGGGAGTTTTGGAAGCGCGCGTGCAAGAGTTGCGCGGCGATATGGCGTGATCCCCTCGATCGTCATTCTTGCAAAAGCGGGAATGACGGCCGTGTAGATGGGGATCAGTGCAGCCAGCTTCCCATCACCATCAGCGCCACCACGCTCAACCAGGCCAACAATGCGCGCAGCAACGCATCGCGCAATCGGCGCAGCTCGTGCAGTGCGTCGGTGCGCTCTTCGATGTAGCCATCGCCCCCTTCGATATCCGTCAGCACGTCTGCGCGCGCGGCGGCACCCAGAAAATCCGGATTGGACAGATACCAGCTGTTCGGGGCTGCCTGTTGATGCCAACGTCGCCACGCGCCGATCACCGCATCCCAATGACCCACCAGCGCCAGCGTGAACACCATCAGCTGCGCCGGCAGCCAATCCAAGGCGTTGGCAAAATAACGCGCATTCGCACGGGCGCCGGAATCCAGTGCCAGTGACGTGTCATGGCCGAGTTGTCGCGCGAGGCGATAGAGCAGGGCGCCGACCGGGCCGAGCACGAAGAACCAGAACAACACGGCGAAGCGGCGACGCAATGCGGCATAGGCGGTGGCTTCGCCCAGATCCGCAGTTCGCCACGCCACGGTCTCGCCGTCGTCTGACAGGGCTTGTGCGGCGGTTTCGCGGGCACTTTGGTCGGGCGCTTTGAGAATCGCTTCCATGTCGGCTTCAAATGCATGTGGGCCGAACGAGAACAGCAGGACGACCAGCGCAAACACGAGTAGCAGCAGATCTGTCAGTGGCAACCGGTGCAAGACCCAGATCACTACGATGCAGAGCACCACCGGCAGCAATATCGCCAGCGCTACGCGACCCACGCCGCTGGTATCGGCCAGCTGATTCACCCAGCGTCGGAATCCGGCGTCTCCACGCCAGCATGCAAGCTGCGGCTGCAGATGCAGCAGTCCCAGAGCGATGAGCGCGGCAAGCAGGCGAATGGCCATGAAAACGGACTCCCTCGAATGGCTGCAATTGTATGCGAGTGGTGCGGCCCGTTCACGAACCTGCGGCAGGTATCAACGCGTGCTTAGCGCGTCCAGATCCAACCCTGCACGCTGCTGCAGCCAATGCGACAGCAACTGATACGACACGGAGAGTGGCGTGGGTGGTTTCAAGCTGCCATCTGCCAATCCGTCGATGATCTGCTGCGGCGTAAACCAGCGCGCGTCTTCCAGTTCGCCATCGCGGAGTCGGATCGTGGGCGAAAGCGCGGTGGCGGTGAAACCCACCATCAACGAGGCCGGCATCGGCCAGGGTTGCGAGGAGTGATAGTGCACATCGCCTACGAGCACGCCGGCTTCTTCGGCGACTTCGCGCCGTACCGCATCTTCCAGTGCTTCACCCGGCTCGATGAAGCCGGCCAGGGTGGAATAGCGCCCAGGTGGCCAGCCAGCCTGGCGTCCGAGCAGGCAGGCGCCCTGGTATTCGACGATGACGATGATGGCTGCGTCCGTGCGCGGAAAGTGCAGACGACCGCAAGCCGGATTGGTGCAGTGCGCGCGGTGCCCGGAGGAAACCAATTGCAGCGGCGCACCGCAGCGCGCGCAGAAGCGCGTTTCGCGCTGCCAATGCGCAAGCCCCTTGGCGTAAGCGAACAGGCCGGCTTCGTCCGAGGCCAGGAGCAAGCCCGCTTCGCGCAAGCCCGCGCGCCGGGCGTTGAAGGTTTCCTCCAGCGCAGCGATGTCATCGCTCTCGTCGAGCAGCAGCATGAAATGCGGCTGCCCGTCAGCGATGCCGAGCAAGCTCCAGGATGCGTGGGCAAGCAGCCGCTCGCGTTCGCTGGCATCGAGCCAGCGCAAGGACTCTTCTCCCCGGTGCAGAAAGGCGTCGCCCTGGGCATCCAGCAGCAGATAGCGTGCATCGGGCGAGCCGGCTTTGGCTGTCACCCACTCGATGGCGTCGCGCTGTTCGGAAACGCGGTCGAGAATCAGGCTGAGTCCGGCGAATGTGTTGAGCTTCGTCGCAATCATCCGGACAGGCCAGTACTCACGTGGAAAACGAGGAGCCGCAGCCGCAGGTGGTCTTTGCGTTCGGGTTGCGGATGACGAACTGCGAACCGCTCAGGCTCTCGGTGTAGTCGATCTCGGCGCCGGTGAGGTACTGCAGGGAGAGCGGATCTACCAGCAGGGTTACACCTTCACGGTCCAGTGCAAAATCGTCTTCCGCACGGGTTTCGTCGAAGGTGAAACCGTACTGGAAGCCCGAGCAGCCGCCGCCGCTGATGTACACGCGCAGCTTGAGATCGGGGTTACCTTCTTCCTGGATCAGTTCGTGCACCTTGCGCGCGGCGGCCTCAGTAAAAATGAGGGGCGCGCCGGCTTGGCGATAGTCGGGGATGGCTACGATGGTTTCCATAGCGCGGATATTGGGCTCAGACACTGCGGACTCAAGCATATCAGCTTGAGTCCATGATCCGGGCAGCTGTGCCGCGGGATTCAGGCGGTTGCCGCTTCGGCGCGCACTTCTGGTGCGGGCAGCTCGCGCTGTACGTGATCATCGCCCTGGTGCGCGATGCGGCCGTTCACCTGTGAGCCGGCCGCCATCTCCAGCGAGCTGTAGCGAACGTCGCCAGTCACGCGGGCCAGCGGGGCCAGTTCCAGCCGCACACTGGCGTAGATGTCGCCGGTGACCTGGCCGTTGATCATGGCGTGCGGTACGCGCACTTCGCCCTGCACCTGGCCGTGCTCGCTCAGTGTGAACACCGCATGGGCGCCTTCACCCAGCACCGCGCCCTCGATGCGACCTTCCACGTGCAGCGTGCCGGTGAAGCGCACGTCGCCGCGAATGATCGTGCCTTGCGAAATCAGGCTGGTCTCGGCATGCCGGGATGAGGAGGCGCTGGGTTCATTGCGTTTACGGCTGAGCATCGGATTCCCCTTGGGTGATCGTGACTGGGCTGGAGAGGGCGTCGTTCCAGGCGACGGCGCGGCTGACCGGTTCTCCATTTTCCGGCGTGACCGTGACATGCAATCGCGTTGGCCGGAAATCGGCGGGCAGCGCGATGGTGGTGTGCAATTGCTGAAAGTAGCGAAAGCGGAACGGAATACCGTTCTTTTCGGCGGCATCACCGAGCGCGGACCAATCAAGCTGCACAACTTTGTTGTTGCGCAGGCCTTCCACGCTGACCGTGGTGGTGCCGCTGGTATCGTCGTTGCGCTTGACGTTCTGCGTGAGGCTGACGGTGAGGTTCCACGCCGCGGGTGAATGTGGCACTGGCTGCAGAGACACTTCCTGCACCTTCATGCCTTCGCGTTGTGCGTCACCGCCGACCAGTCGCGAGTAAAAGCCAAGATCGGCGCGCAGGCCGCTGATTTCTTCATCGCGTTGCGTAATGGTCTTGCGCAATGATTGATTGGCAACGTCGCTCACTTGCTGCGAACGCTGCAGGTTTGCCACATCCTGCTTGAGCTTTTCGTTTTCCGCGGTGAGCGTGCGCAACGTTCGCCGATCCGACAGACTCGGTCCCACGCTTTTCCACACACCGCTCAGCAACGCAGTAATGATGGCCACCAAAAGCAGGCTACCCACCCACGCGAGGCAGAGCCACAGCATTCTGCGACGCTGACTGGCAGCGTCGTGCGGACGTACGACGTAGCGCGGTGGTGGACGGGAAGCCATGCAAGGCCCTTCCGGCAAAACGCTGGATATAGCTGGTCCGTGACGAGACCGTCAAGGAAGCGCAGGGCACTTTGTGCTGCAGATCGCCTTGCCTGCTGCCAAGCGAATAGGTTCTTAACGTACTCGCTTTCTACTCTGTCATCGCAGGCCGGCATGGCCTGTTGCGAATCAAGCACGCAAGCGCTCGATTCGCCGAAGGCGGCAATGCGTTGCCGTGCGTGTTCAGCTTTCCATCTTCGACTGCAGATAACGTTCTGCGCCGATGTCCTTGACCAAGCTGAGCTGCGTTTCCAGCCAGTCGATGTGCTCTTCTTCAGCACACAGAATTTCCTTGAACAGGTCGCGGCTCACATAATCGGCCACGCCTTCACTATGCGCGATGCCAGCCCGCAGATCCTGCACGGCAGCCAGCTCCAGATCGAGATCGCACTGAATGCACTCGAGCACGTTTTCGCCAATGCGCAATTTGCCCAAGTGCTGCAGATTGGGCAGACCTTCCAGGAACAGGATGCGCTCGATCAGACGGTCCGCATGCTTCATCTCGTCAATCGATTCCTTGTACTCGTGCTCGGCGAGTTCGCCGTAACCCCAGTTCTTGTACATGCGGAAATGCAGGAAATACTGATTGATCGCGGTCAGTTCGTTGTAGAGCACCTTGTTGAGGAACTCGATGACCTTGGCGTCGCCTTTCATGGCTGTTCTCCGGAACTAGGGTGATGCGGAACTATACGGTTCTGCGCGAAGCGATGGGGCAATGAGAATGATTTGCCGGAAAAGCAAAACGCCATCGCACGAGGCGATGGCGTTTAAGGCAAAAGATGTTGTCCGATCAGGCCGCGACGAAGATCGGCAAATCCAGCGTGACTTGCTCGATAGCCTTGTCCAGTGTGGAGCGGGCTTCGGTTTCGCAGCAGCCGCAGCAATCGGAGCAGCCGGTGCGCGCCTGTAACTCGGCGAAGCTGCGCACGCCGTCGGCGGCCGCGCGGCGGATGTCGTGATCGGTAACGGCGTTGCACAGGCATATGTACATGCCGCGCATTTCAACGCGAATGCGAATGATTGTCAACTAGAGTTCGTTAAGCGCCCGGATCAGGCGGCTCGACGGCCTCGCCCGGGACGGCTATGCAGCTGTGGTTGCGGTCCCAGTTGGATGCACAACATGTTTTCCACCAGCGGCGCGAAGTGGCGCAGGGCGCGGTGGTAGACGTCGCGTTTGAAATTCACCACGTGGGCAGCGGGGTACCAGAAATCCACCCAGCGCCAGAGATCGAATTCGGGCTTGTCGCAGGCATCCAGGCGCAGGGCGTCTTCGGCTCCGACCAGCTTCAGCAGAAACCACACCTGCTTCTGGCCTATGCAGGTGGGATGCTGATGATGGCGGATATAGCGATTGGGTAGCTTGTAGCGCAGCCAGCCACGGGTGCTGGCGAGCACTTCGACATGCTGGGGCATCAGGCCGGTTTCTTCTTCCAGCTCCCGGTACATGGCCTCCAGCGGGGTTTCGTCGCTGCGCATGCCGCCCTGGGGAAACTGCCAGCCGTCCCGATGGACGCGGCGCGCCCAGAACAGCCGGCCGTCTGCGTTTAGCAGCACAATGCCAACATTCGGACGGTAGCCATCTGCGTCGATCATCCAGCCTCCTCGGGGCCTGTCGCTGCAATCTGGCAGAGACGTCAGCGCTCGCGACCCTGGATCGATTCAACCACAGCCTACGAAGCGGGAGCAAGCCAACCACTTGAACCGCAAGGGCAGCCCGATTAAACTGCCGCGCCCCGCCTGAACGAAGTCCGCTCCGGATCCCGGACGGCGCACCCCTTGGCTATGTAGCTCAGCCGGTTAGAGCACAGCACTCATAATGCTGGGGTCGGTGGTTCGAGTCCACCCATAGCCACCATATACGCATCCAAGTCCGTCCGATAAAGCCCTGAGGATTCAGCAATACCAAGGGTTTCGGGGAATTCTTTGTCCGGTCCAGCCCCATCTGGTCCATTGATATCCGGGGGCAACATTGGGGGCCTGTATACCGATCCCCAAAGCAGTTGCCCCCACATGGCACTTTCTGACACTGCTATACGCAAGGCCAAGCCAGCCGAAAAGACCCAGCGCCTGTTCGATGGCGGGGGCATGTATCTCGAAATTTCCCCTTCAGGGGGCAAGTGGTGGCGGTTGAAGTACCGATTTGGGGGCAAGGAGAAACGCCTATCGCAGGGTACTTACCCAGACACCAGCCTTTCCGATGCACGAAATCGACGTGATGCCGCGCGAAAACTTCTGGCGGCTGGTGCTGATCCTGGTCAACAGCGCAAAGCCGAGAAGGCGGCCGGCGCCGACCGTGCAGCGAACAGTTTCGAAGTGGTCGCGCGTGAATGGCTGGCGGTGAAGCAACCCGAATGGACTCCGGGCCAATTTGCGAAAGAGCGTGACCGTTTAGAGAACCATGCCTTCCCGCGAATTGGCGCGCTGCCTGTTGCGAATATCGGAGTGGCGGAAATTCGTCCGCTGCTAATGCACCTGGTGAAGCAAAGTCACATCGAGCAATCGCATCGGCTACGACATCAACTAAGCCGCGTGTTCCGATTTGAAGTCGCGACCGAACGAGCCAGCCGCGATCCGGCTGCGGACCTGCGCGACACGCTGCCGGCTCGTCAGCCGAAAAACCATCCGACGATTACGGACCCAGCACAAGTCGGTGAGTTGATGCGCGCTATCGAGGGATTCACTGGCACCTTTTCTGTGCAGTGTGCGTTGAAGCTGGCGCCACTATGGTTTTGTCGCCCGGGTGAAATTCGCATGGCGGAATGGGTGCACTTTGACCTTGAGAGCGAAAACCCTAGCTATACGGTGCCACCTGTAAATCGCAAACTGAAAAAGGCCGCTAAGGAAAATCCGCAAACTCCTTCGCATGTTGTGCCGTTGTCACGTCAGGCGTTGGAAATACTGCGCGAATTGCACCCGCTTACTGGACATGGACGCTACCTATTCCCCGGTGCGCGCGATCCAAAGCGGCATATGTCAGACGGTGCAGTGAACGCCGCACTGGCCCACCTAGGCTACAAGGGCATCATTACCGGACACGGTTTTCGCCACATGGCACGCACGCTGCTAGGCGAGATGGGATGGAGTGCCGAAGCCCTGGAGCGTCAGCTATCGCATAAGGAGCCGGGCGTCGCGGGGGTCTACAACAAGGCCCAACATCTTCCAGAGCGACGAAAGATCATGCAAGCGTGGGCAGACTATTTGGATGGCCTGCGTGTGGGCGGACAGGTGATCGCATTCAAGAATCAGCGGAGTTGAGTGCGCGTGTATTTGTAATTTCCAGAAAGATCCAGTCTGGGACGACTAGGTAAGGGCATGACGAAGTTGAGCATCAAATCATCTATAAAGCCGGTTATCGGAGCAGCGTTTAAATCCTCGATAGGCGACGCGATTAAAAAGATGTCAGAGCCTGCCCTTCGTTGGAGAGAGATGGAGAAGCATGCTGATCAATTTCTCGACATGCTCCGGCGCAATGCGACGCTTCGGGAAGTGAAGTCCCTCAAGCCAATGGACGGCCTAACGCTAATCACTCTTGTCTCGAAGATCGAACAAAAGGATAGAAAGAAAGCGCTGCTTGCGATGCAGTCGGAAGGCGGAAAGAAGACCGCCATCCAACGGAAGAAAAGCGCGCAGGGTCGCAGTGACAAGATTTGTGACGAGGCTCGGAAATTTGTAAAGAATGGGGCTTCTGATCGGGATCTTGTCAGCAAACTGGCCCGAAAATTTGAACTTTCAGCGCCAACAATCCGGAAGGCACTGAAGGAGGGGGGGGGATTAAAAAAATGAAAGTACGCTAAGCGTGCTTTCTTTTCGATATTCAGTATTCGGGTTGTCCAAACCAAGACGGATAGGTCTAACCCGCATGCAATCAAAAGTAACTCCCCAGTATGTAAGCGCCAATGAAGCGGCGCGAATCTTGTCGATCTCCCGCAGCACATGGTGGAACTGGTGCCAGTTGAATAAGGCACCGAAGGCTATTCACCTCTCCCCTGGGTGTACGCGCTGGCGATATGCCGATGTGGTTGCATTCGCCGAATCACAGGCAACGGAGATTGCGGCGTGAGCGTCCGGCAGAATCACGTCGGCGCCGAAGTAACACGCCAGTTTGAAGCGGCCATGCACGCGGCCGGCATTGTTCCGGAATTTACGCGTGAGGACTTGATACCTAACGGTGAACTGATCCGCTTCCGCGTCGAAGGTGATAGCAAGGACAGTAAAAACGGCTGGGCAGTCCTGCATGGCGATGGCATACCAGCCGGTATGTTTGGTAACTGGAAAACAGGTGAGTCGCATAACTGGTGCTCGAAACGAGATTCTGAGTTAACACCTGGTGAGCGCGCGGAGCAGAAGCGCCGGGTGGAAATGGCACGCGTTGAGCGTGAGCGCGCAGAAAAACATTGCCGCGCCGAGGCAGCGGAACATGCCCGCGCGGCATGGGAAGTCGCAGACACGGCTACCAGCCACCCCTATCTTCAGCGCAAGCGCGTACAGTCGCACGGGCTGCGCGTGGCGCGCACCGACGTAATCGTGTTCGCGCTGGCGATTTGCTGATTCCACTCAACAATGCGGGCGGTGAACTGGTGAGCCTGCAACGGATCACCTATGACGGCGCCAAGTTCTATCTGGCTGGCGGCGAGAAACGCGGTTGCTTCTATCGCTTTGGCGGAGATGGCCCTGCATGGCTGGTTGAAGGTTATGCCACCGGCGCCAGCGTGCAAGAGGCAACCGGGCGGCCAGTTGTTGTTGCGTTCGACGCTGGTGGCTTAAAGCCTGTCGCTGAGCTATTACGTGGACAGCTAATAGGAGTGGCCGCCGACAACGACGAAAGCGGCACAGGTCAGAGGGCCGCCGAAGCCACGGGCTTGCCATGGATCATGCCGCCTACCATCGGGCAGGATTGGAACGACTATGCGGCACAGCATGGCGTGGATGCGGTCCGTGCGGCGTTGGTCCTGCCAGCGGAGTCGGCTAACGCTGGGCGCGACGAAGCGCGGCGACGACAGCAGAAAGAGCAAAACGCCCGCCTTCAAGACGACGCGCAATACGTTACTCCGCCGCGTATGAGTCTGACTGACATGTTGGACGACTGCGTCTGGATTACGGCGGGCAGCCAAGTGGGCCGCGTAAGCCGCCCCCAAGCAGTCCTGACCTTCAATGAGTTTTGCGACCTGACAGCAAGCTGTGTAAGCGCGCGCGAAGACAACCCTATGCGGAGCATTCCGACAGCGGTGGTGTGGAAAAGGCATAAGGGCAGAAAAACCGTGGAGACACGAACATTTCACGCTGGCGCCGCTGAATTCTGCTGCGACCCTGACGGAGGCACCGCGCTCAATGCCTGGCGCCCGATTGAGCGCCGACCGTCATTAGCAGACGTGACGCCGTTCCTCGATCATGTCACATACCTGTTCGAAGACGTTACCGAACGCGAGGTGTTTCTTGATTGGCTGGCGCATATCGAGCAAAAACCCGGCGTACTCCCGCATTACGGTTGGCTGCACATCGCCAAGAATACTGGCACGGGTCGTAACTGGATGGCGTCGGTCCTGTCGCGTGTGTGGCGCGGATACGTGGCGCCGAACGTGGATTTGCCGGCGCTATTGGAAAGCCAATTTAACGGCACGCTGGCCGGGCGCGTGCTGGCGATGGTTGACGAAGTACAGGAAGGTGGGGGGGGGGACAACCAGTTCCGCCATGCGAACCGGCTTAACGCCATCATTAACGCTGAGGAGCGAGCGATTAATCCAAAGTTCGGTCGCCAATTCAAAGAACACAATTCCTGCCGCTGGCTGGTGTTTTCGAATTACGAAAACGCGTTGCCGATGAAGGATACGGACCGCCGCTGGCGCGTGGTACGCCATAACGCTGCTCCTCGTTCACCGGAGACGTACGCCAAACTCTATGCGTTGTTAGATGACGTCGAGTTCATCAATGCCATAGGTGCATGGCTGCGCGAGCGTGATATACGCGCGTTCAACCCGGGCGAGCGTCCGCCGATGAATGAGGCAAAGCGCGCTGCGCTCGCCGCGTCTCGGTCCATGATCCAGCAGAGTACCGGAGAGCTTGTAGGTCGCTGGCCCGTGGACATCATTACCGGCGCCGATGCCGCCGAAGTCCTGTGCGATGGCGCCGATAACGCTTCGATTACTCCCGCCATGCGTCGCGCGCTGAATGAAGCTGGCGCGCTTCAGTACGGAGGCGGGCGTGTTGTGAAGGTTCGCCACAAGGCGTCGAAATGCTGGATTCTTCGCAACGTCGAGCGTTGGCAGCATGCCGCTCCCGTCGAGATTGCTGCCGAAGCAGTGCGTGCGCGTGAGTTCAATCAGAGCGCCACTGCACTAGAAGTGCTTGCAGGCGCCGACGATGATGGTGGCAGCCCTCTCTGACCCTATTGAGCCGTCGGGGCGTGCACCCTGGCGGGCATGACAAATTTCCGAGAATCAAAACAACATGCTCACATTCACAGAAGTACTAAAGAAAACCCCTGACCTGTCTGCCAATGGAATCCGTACGTCGCGCGTAACTGACGCGGAGTTCGCAGAGTGGCGCTCCGACCTTGAAAACAATTTCCATTCGCAGGTTGCGGCGGCGCTCCGTTTTCTCGAAGGCGTTCAGACAAGCAAGGCGATGGCACGCATGCGTAACAGCTACGGACTGAAGCACACTGCTGAAAGCCATCAATTCGGTTATATCTGCAACGGTGCGATGATCGCTGCGCTACTGATGGTCGGTGTTCCCATTCGGCGTATTCCTATGTCTTGTAGCGTGCAGTTCGCCATAGAAAGGCGATGGCTCGATGAGCGCGCGAAGGTTGCGCGTGGCCGGTATCTGATGATGAAACCGGCTCATTGGCCCCATGCTCGGCCGTTCATGGGGCCGGCTATAAACGCTGACCGCCAGATGGTCGAGCAGTTCGGCTGCTGAGCGGAGTAGGGCTGTCGCAACGAAGCCGCCCATTGAGGTGGCTTTTTGTTGTCCAACTGATTGCCGTAGCGGTTACGGTTACGGCAGGATACGGCATTCCTACTAGAGGTCAAAAAAATATTTGTAGGGAACCTTACGGAAAAGCCATAACCTACTGTAACCGTAACCGTCGCAAGTTATCCGCAGCTCACGCTGTCTGCGCCTGGCGTCGATCCCGGGAGTCCTGCGATGCGTTTAAACGCATCGCGATAAGGTCGCGCAAGCGAGCGGCAAGCGCACTCAATTTCGGAAGCTCTATCTCCTTAGAAACTTCACACATACAACAATCGAAATGGGCCAAACGATCAAGTAATACGGGCAGTCGGTCCAGACACGATCTGCCGATTCGGGTCCTCTGGCAAAGAGAACGATCAAGAACAGACATAGCAGAAGCATAAAAGCCATAGCATTGGCTGCAAAAGCGACCTTAAGCATCCATCTAATAGGCATCGATTCCAATTCCTTCTGCATAAAAAGTCATCCGCTTTGGGTCGGAGTCGGACGGTTCCACGCAATGTTCGCCCAATGTTCGTCTCAGCGTACCGAGATCGAGCGCATAGGGAAAAACGGAGAGAACGTCCAGCGGTCATGCTCCGATTTTTTTCCAAGATAGCTAGTTAACTGTACCCACGTCGTCATTCGGAATTACGACGTAATGCAGCGTCTGCAGTGAGCAAAGCTTCATGGCCTTATTGTCGGAAAGGCTCCATATCTGTTGCTCACCCGAATTCCAGGTCGTTTCCAAATAGTGCTTGCCGGCCACTATCACAAACCCGGCCCTCATGCTGCCCGTCGGAAAAGCTTCTTGTTCGTACAAAGGGCCGCCAATTCGTTTGAATATCGCATCGTTTACCGGCTCGCTTGGATCGATGTGATCGTCTTTATCGATCAATACCGGGGCCTCAAGATGCACTCCGCTGCCGCAACCTGCACCCGACGAATTTTCATAGGCGACGAGCGCAATACGCACTGGCTTTCCATCATTGTTTAGATCAATCGAGCCGGAATTGAGGGCTTTGTAAGTGATTGTGCTCGGGTTGCCATCCTCGTATACAAATACGTCGTTGCCAGATTTTCCGATGCGCTTTAGACCTTTAAGCGGTGAGGATAGTGTGATCCAGCTATCCCCGGTTGGCTCTCCCATGGCCGCCTGCTTCTCTTCACCACGCGTGATCGCGGCGCAGACCTTATTGTCACTTGATGAAACAAGACGCTTGGATGTCAAAGGTTGTAGTGAACCTTTGCAGGCCGTATGAATGTTTCCGCCATCGTCTAGCGTCGAGATATAAAACACATCAGATCCCGGCCCATTCCCCAGCAAAACAGGCTTACCAAGGATCTCGACCCATGTCTCATCACGACCTTCCGAAAGGTTGTACGCCGGATCGTCGTACTGCCTGGTCTTTGGTGAAAGTTTTTGGGATAGATCTGCGCTCCAAATGTCTTGATATGTGGACGAGCAACTACCACCGTCATTGACATCGATAGAGGCAAAAACGCGATCACCCACCTTCAAGCGCGTCATCGCCTGCCCGCGTTGCCCATAATCAGAATAGCCGTTCTTGCTGGCAAAGACTTTATCGAGTGAGCGCTGAGGAATGGCTGGAAAACTGCCGCCATGGTTCATGATCTCGGCCGCAGCTTGGCAAAGTGCCTCTGTATTTGGGGGGGTGAGCTGATAAGGCTCGCCCTGTGGTGCAAGCCGATCGCTTTCGACCCAGCCGGTAGATACACGGTGCGGTCCGTCGAAGCGTACGAAGGCGTAGCCGTCGCAAGTTTCCACTTGCTGGACCTTGTCACCTGTCAACAGATATGCCGCGTCTGCCTTGGCATCTGCGTTTTGCAGATAGCCAATTTTGAGATTGTCGGGATGGATCCTATAGAGCGTCAGTCTTGCCCCGGGTATACCCGTAACCTTAGATGGGATGACTCTGCCGTGGTCCGATGCAACATAGTCCACCGCACAAGCCGGTGGGGCGTCGCCCGCTTGCACTGTAGGCACCCCGCTTATCACAAGAAATATAAGCAAAAATCTCAATAACGAACTTGCCATCCAATTCACACGCGCTCCGTAAGACCAGATTCAATTGGCGTCCGCTTTGGCTCGGAATCGGACGTCTCGCTTCCGAGGAGCCGGGCTGAGCTATCTCAATCCTTCCTTTAGCGTATTACCCACCATCGAAAGGTGCACCGGGATCGACCATGCGCAGAGTCGAGTGAGTGGGTCTCCGAAGGCTCCAGTGACACTCTTTGGCCGCCATGCTGGCTGCGGCCTCGAACTTTGCATAGTCAAACCACTGCTCTTTCCACGACGTGTCGCCCCGTCGCTGGGGATATACCTGTACCGAAAAATATTGGCGATCAAGCTCTTGAAGCATTCGAGCGATGAGTTCCTTCGCCTGCATATCATCATTAAGCAAGCCGGTGCGCTTATTGCCGCGAAGCACTGGAAGAAGCACGTGTGTGCTACCCAGGTGGCCGCCGGGTAAGAATAAATGGCGCCTATAACGCCCTGTTGGCCCTATCTCAGAATCCCAATCGAACCAAATTTGCATACTTCCATGGGTGCAAGCCATCGTGACGGCACCAAGTGTCGTATTGAAATTAGATGCAGCGTCTACTCGGTGTTCAGATCCATAAATGGGGAAGCTTCCAGCTTCGAGCGCCAATACGAGTAACCCCACTGCTATCTGTCTCACTGCGGCATCCTTGTACGGAATTCGGGTCACGTCGTTGCAAATGCATTATCAGTGACGCTGCGAAAATTGGACCATGATCGAGTGGCGTAGCAAGGGCAACACTAGGGCGGCGTTATGTCCGCTCTGTGCTGAAAGCAGCCTCCATAGGCTAACTCTATGAAATCTTACGGGTCCTTCCTATGGGGGTATATAGGGCGGGGTCCCCGACACCCCGGATTCCGCAGTGTGCGTGCGCTCCGAAACCAAGTTTGTTGTTTATCTCGAGCGCTCGATATGCCTTTTTTTAGGCGCATTGTTGAGGTCGTAACATAAACAACAACAACTGCAAAGATTTAGGGCTTTATGCTGGCTGGGTTAGATTCAACGGCGCTAAGAAATGTTTGGCCGCCCCGGCGGATTTTTTGCTTGTAATCTTTCGTTAGGAACGGGAGACGAACGATGTGGGAAGTTGAGGTAGAGCAGACGAAGGTGCATGGGGACGAAGACTTCAAACGCGTTGCCAAAGAGTGGCAAAGAAGGTCTGCTCACGAATTTCAAGAAAACGCTCATCATTGTGACCATGGCTGCAGTTAGTCCCAAGATGGCGCTCATTCGCGAGGCCATGCGACTGCGGTAATCATTTTCTGCAACTTTTAGATCAATATTCTTGCTGTGCACGTCGGTAGCTGCGCGCGGCGGACTAACGAGATGAGCCAAAGTCTCGCAGTACCTTTGCTTGGTGTCCGAAGATATAAAGCTGGAGTCCATTATTTCCTTTATGAGCTCCTCTGCGATTTGCTTCGGCTTGTAAATGTCGTCGCGGCCAACCTTATGGCGACGAGCAGTTGCATTGAGCAGAGACTCTAGTACTTGCTCTGACGGTATTTGGCCCTCCGAAATTCCAGGTCGAAGTGCATAAACAACCTCGCGGTTCACCGCTTCAACCTTTTGACCGTACTCGCGGTTGAAGTTGCGGGCGCAGTGGCTGCTGTCGAAGGAGCCAAGAAGCTTGATCCGAACGCGGGGTTGCTGACGGAGGCTGCCGCCGCCGTGGCTGGCTTCGAAGGCGCAGGCGCGCTCGAATCATTGGTCGCGAAGAAGAAGGCCGAGGGTGAGGGCGAGGCTGAGTCGAGCGATGTAGACGCCCAAGCCGACGATTCGCAGTCCTAATTCGTCGTCTGGATGGCCCCGGGACTGCCCTCGCGAGGCGCTGGCGCCCTGAAATCAAGTTACACCCTATTAACAAACCGATTGGTATAGTTATTCCATGTCGAGAGACATCAGTCCCACCGTTTAGCCGGGCCTCCCCTCCCCGCTAAGCAACGTAAAGATGGATGACCCGAAGCCCGCAGGTTCCCCCTGCGGGCTTTTTATTGTCGGTAGCGTGATCTGTCTGGGGTGGCTCCGGGGCGCGACCTGTATTAAATGACTTTAAAACCAAATGGTTGAGCGCCGTATTCCGGTGCACTGGTATCTCGAAGTCTCGCGCCGCTTTCTGCTGTCCAGCATGGCTGCAACCGCAGCGGCAGATTTCTTTTGAGTAGTTACTTGCATAATGATAGTTACTGGCGCACCATACGCACCCAGGCCATAAGGCTTGAGTAGTGAAGTGCCATGCAACGAACCAGTTTTGGCGATATGCACTGCCCGATTGCGCGAAGTCTCGAGCGCGTCGGCGAGTGGTGGAGCATCCTGATCCTGCGCGACGCCTTTCTTGGCGCAACGCGTTTCGATGAATTTCAGGACAGCCTCGGCATTGCGCCGAACATGCTGACGCGCCGGCTGCGCGCACTGACCGATGCCGGCCTGCTGGAGCGCCGTCGCTACAGCGAGAAACCGCCTCGCTACGAATACGTGCTGACACCGCGCGGACGCGATTTTCGCCCTGTGCTGCTGGCACTGATGGCCTGGGGCAACCGCCACTTCGCGCCGGAAGGGCCGGCCATGCAATTGATCGATGAACGCACTGGCGACGCGGTCGAGCCGGTAATGGTCGACGCGAAGACGGGCGACCTGATCGATCGCAAGCATCACGCCATGCATGCCGGCCCTGCCGCCGATGCGCGCATGCGGGCACGCGCCGACGCCAATCTGCGCAAACGCGCGCAGGAACGCTCGGCTTCGTCTTCCACATCGCCGCGATCGGAATAGCGCCATGAACACCGCTACGGCCGTTAAGCGACTCGATATTCCCGACGATGCCGACGTCGCACCACCAAGGAGCAAGCGCAAACATGCGTTACGCATCGCTGCCGGTGTCGCGCTGCTGCTCGGTATCGTCTACTGCATCCACTGGTGGGTCACCGGGCGATTCCTGCAGGACACCGATGATGCCTACGTAGGCGGCGACATCACAGTGATCGGCCCCAAGGTATCGGGCTACATCACCGTGTTAAACGTCACCGACAACCAGCGGGTGCGTGCTGGCGATGTACTGGTAAAGATCGACGATCGCGATTACCGCGCCACACTGGCAAAAGCCGAAAGCGCCGTGGCTGCGCAGCAGGCTTTGTTGGCGAATCTCGATGCAACGGAGCATCTACAAGAGGCTGTCATCAACGAAGCCAAGGCAGGCATCGCGGCCGCCAATGCCGAAGCAACGCGTGCCCGTGATGACGAAGTGCGCTACCGGGAGTTGGCCGGGCGTTCGGCGGTATCCGTGGAAAGTGCACAACGCGCGGATGCGGTCGACAAGACGGCGCGCGCGAACGCGGATAAAGCCCAGGCCGCGTTAACGGCTGCACAGCGTCAGCTCGACGTGATTGCGTCGCAAAAACAGCAGGCGCGCGCAGCGCTGGAGCAAGCCAAAGCGGAACGTGACCTCGCCGCATTGAACGTGAGCTACACCGAATTACGCGCACCTGTAGACGGCGTGATCGGCAATCGGCGTGCTCGTGTAGGCGCTTTTGCCGCTGCCGGTACGCAACTGCTATCCGTGGTGCCCGCGCATGGCCTGTGGGTGGACGCGAACTTCAAGGAAGACCAGCTGGCGCGCATGCAGCCGGGGCAATCGGTGGCGATTCATGCCGACGTGTTGCCAGGCCGTACCTTCCATGGTTCCGTGATCAGCCTAGCTCCCGCTACCGGCGCCGAGTTCAGCGTACTGCCGCCTGAAAATGCTACAGGCAACTTCACCAAGATCGTGCAGCGGGTGCCCGTACGCGTCGCGCTGAACAAGCAGGACGACGCACTCGGCCTGCTGCGCCCAGGTCTTTCCGTAACCGCTGAAGTCGATACGCGCGCATCGTCACGCACTAGCACGCTATGAACGTCCGCGCCGCCGCGATGGCCGGGCCGATCGATCCAGCCAGCCTTGCCAATGCTCAGAAGGTGATTGCCTTTGCCAGTATGTGCGTGGGCATGTTCATCGCCTTGCTCGACATTCAGATCGTATCGGCGTCGCTGCGCGACATCGGTGGCGGCCTGTCCGCGGGCGTGGATGAAACGGCATGGGTGCAGACCAGCTATCTCATCGCCGAGATCGTGGTGATTCCGTTGTCGGGGTGGTTGTCGCGCGTGTTTTCGACGCGTTGGCTGTTTGCCGCCTCGGCAGCGGGATTCACGTTGACGAGTCTGCTGTGCGGTGGCGCCTGGGATATCCAGAGCATGATCGTGTTCCGCGCACTGCAGGGTTTTCTCGGTGGCTCGATGATCCCGATGGTGTTCACCACGGCGTTCGTATTTTTCTCTGGCAAACAACGCGTGGTGGCGGCTGCGACCATCGGCGCGCTGGCGTCACTCGCTCCAACGTTTGGCCCCACTCTGGGCGGCTGGATCACCGATCACTGGTCCTGGCACTGGCTGTTCTTCATCAATCTCGTGCCCGGCTTGTTCGTCACGTTCGTCGTGCCGATGCTGGTGAATATCGATGCGCCGGACCTTTCGCTGCTGCGTCGTGCCGACTATCCGGGCATGGTGCTGCTCGCGGTATTCCTTGGCTGCCTGGAATACACGCTGGAAGAAGGTCCGCGTTGGAACTGGTTTTCCGACAGCACGATCACGACGACGGCATGGCTTTCGGGCATTTGCGGTATCGCATTCATCATCCGCAGCCTGATCTACGCGCATCCACTGGTGGATCTGCGTGCGCTGGGCGATCGTAACTTCGCGCTGGGCAGTTTGTTTTCCTTCGTAACCGGCATCGGCCTGTTCTCGACCATCTACCTCACGCCGCTGTTCCTTGGGCGGGTGGAAGGCTATAGCGCGTTGCAGATCGGCCAGGCGGTGTTCTCCACGGGCATCTTTCAAATCCTGAGCATTCCCTTGTATGCCGTACTCGCGCAGCGTTTCGATTTGCGCTGGATCCTGATGGTGGGCATGGCATTGTTTGCGGTATCAATGTGGGAATTCACGCCGATCACGCATGACTGGGGCGCACATCAGTTGCTTTTGCCGCAGGCATTGCGCGGCATGGCACAGCAACTGGCGGTGCCACCAGTGGTCACGCTGACACTCGGCGGGCTGCCGCCTGCGCGCCTCAAGCTCGCCTCCGGATTGTTCAACCTGATGCGCAATCTCGGCGGTGCGATCGGCATTGCCGTCTGCGCCACCATCCTCAACGATCGCACGAATCTGCATTTCTATCGGCTGGCCGAGCATCTCAACGCCACCAATGAAACGATGAACCAATGGCTTGCGCAGGCCGGAAATCATTTGGCCGACGTGGGCGATGCCGACGGACAGCTGCAGCAGCTATGGCGGCTCGCGTTTCGCGAAGCACAGACGCTCTCTTATGCCGATGCGTTCTTCGCCATTGGCGTGTGTTTCGTGATCGCCACGGCGATGGTGCCATTGATGCGCAAGGTCGCGCCTCCTCCCACCCCTTCGGCCGATGCGCACTGAAGAATCCCATGTCTACTTCCTTTTGCTACTTATCGCGCGCCACCTTGATCGTCGTGATCGCGGCGTGGCTTGCAGGCTGCATGGCCGGGCCGGATTACACCAAGCCGACGCCGCAAACGAACGAGCAATACCTGGGGCAACATCGACTGGTGCAACGCGTTGCGCCTTCGTCCCCACCTTCGCTGGACAGTTGGTGGACCGGATTCGACGATCCGGAACTTACTCGCATCATCGAACGCGTTACGGCGCAGAACCTCGATCTTGCTGCTGCCATGGCGCGCGTGGATCAAGCTCGTGCGGCGGCACGCGAAGCCGGCGCTCAGCTGCTGCCACAAGGCAATCTCGATGCACAGGCCGTACGCCAACATCAATCGGTGGACGGGCCGCTGGGTGAAATAGCCAGCGCACTCCCTGGTTATCACCGTGATCAGACGTTAGAGACGATCGGTGCAGGCGCGAGTTGGGAGCTGGATCTGGCCGGTGGCCTGCATCGTGGTGTAGAAGCTGCCGCCGCCGAAGCGCAGGCTGCGGAGGATGCTGGCGTTGGTGTGCGCATCTCGCTCGCGGCCGAAGCGGCTGATGCGTATTTCCACGCTCGTGGTGCGCAGATGCGTCTCGCTTTGGCGCAGCAACAAGTGGAAACCGAAAACCGATTGCTGGATCTAGTGCGTCTGCGTCTTGCCGGCGGCCTGGCCACGTCGCGTGAGGAGGCGCAAGCGGAGGCGCTCGTGATGCAGGCGCGCGCCACCTTGCCGCCGTTGCAGATCGAACTGGAGCAGCAACTCAACCGCCTGGACGTTTTGATGGGCGCCACGCCTGGCACGTATCGAAACGAAGCGCTCAACAGTGCGCAGACCTTCACGGTGCCCTCGATCGACGCCGACGGCGGCCCGGCCATGCTTTTGCGTCGACGTCCGGATGTCATGGCGGCCGAGCGCAAGTTGGCCGCCTCCAGCGCGCGTATCGGTGAAGCGACGGCCGAGTATTACCCCAAGGTTTCGCTAGGCGCGCTGCTCGGTTTCGAGACACTGCGCAGCGGTGAGCTGTTCTCCGCCAAAGCATTCCAGCCGCAAGCCGTGCTTGGCTTGCATTGGCGATTGTTCGATTTCGGTCGTGTTGACGCCGAGGTGGCGCAGGCCAACGGCGCGAATGCTGAGGCACTGGCGACGTATCGGCAATCGATGTTGCGTGCAACGGAAGATGTCGAGAACGCCATCGTCATGCTGAGCGAGTTGGAACGTCAGCACGACGAGTTGACCCAGGAAGTGGCCGCGCACGAACGTGCACGCGCAGCTGCTGAAGATGCATACAAAGGCGGTGCCGTCAGCTTGCTCGAAGTGCTGGATGAAGATCGTCAGCTGCTCGGCTCGCGCGACCAATTGGCGCGCGTACATGCCGACGATGCGCGGGCTGCTGTCGCAACGTTTCGTGCACTCGGTGGCGGTTGGACGCCGGCCATGGATGCGCGTGTCGCCGTCGCGGTAAAACAAGCATCGCCGTAACGACAGATATTTCCCACAGGAGACATTTCATGCAACGTGAAATCGTGCTTTGCCATCCCGTTCGCACGGCCATCGGCGGCTTCAATGGCGCCCTGCGCGACGTGCCGGCGACATCGTTGGGCGCAACAGTTATCCACGAGGTGATGGCGCGTTCCGGTTTGACGCCAGATGCCATCGATGGCGTGGTGATGGGGCAAGTGGTGCAGGCCGGAAGTGGTATGAATCCCGCGCGGCAAGCCGCCATCCACGGAGGACTTGATGTATCGGTGCCGGCCATGACGGTAAACCGCGTGTGCGGTTCCGGCGCGCAGGCGATCGTTTCCGCTGCGCAGGAGGTCCTGACAGGAGCGGGCAACATTTTTCTCGCTGGCGGCATGGAGAACATGGATCGCGCGCCTTACTTCGTGAGCAATGGACGCTGGGGATATCGCATGGGCCATGCACAGATCTACGACAGCATGTTGCTGGATGGCTTGCACGATGCGTTTTCGCAGAAGCATTCCGGCTGGCACACAGAAGACCTGGTCGCGCAGCAGCGAGTAGATCGTGAGGCGCAGGATCGATGGGCATTGCGTTCGCAGCAGCGCTTTGTTGCTGCGCGCGATGCTGGGCGTTTTGAACCGGAAATCGTGCCCGTCGACGTTCCAGGACGCAAAGGCACTGATATTTTCGCTCGCGACGAAGCGCCTCGCTCGGACACGACATTTGAAGGGCTGGCGCGCTTGAAGCCGGCTTTTCGCGATAACGGATCCATCACGGCCGGCAACGCCCCTGGTTTGAACAGCGGCGCAGCCGCGATGGTCGTCGCTGATCGTGAAGCGGCGCAGGCGCGCGGGCTTGTACCTTTGGCTCGCTTGGCAGGTTTCGCCGTTACTGCAGTGGAGCCCGGTATGTTCGGCATCGCTCCCATCTCGGCAGTGAAGCTTGCTGTGCAGCGAGCAGGCTGGAGCGTGGGCGATGTCGAGCGTTTCGAAATCAATGAAGCGTATGCGGCCATCGCCATCATCGTTGCGCGCGAACTTGGCCTGGACGAAGAGCGTGTCAACGTCGAAGGCGGCGCAGTGGCTCACGGGCATCCTATCGGTGCAACGGGGGCCATTCTCACCACCCGACTGCTGTATGCCATGCGGCGCGAAGGATTGCGTCGCGGTGTGGTGACTTTGTGCATCGGTGGTGGACAGGGCATCGCGTTGGCGTTGGAGGCGCTTTAATGTTGAGCTGCATGTATAAGCCCCTCTCCCTTTGGGAGAGGGGTTGGGGTGAGGGTACGATCAGCGCGTGATGATGAAGACTTGCGCGAGAAATCAGCATCGCGCTTCGATCGAACCCTCACCTGCCTCTTGGCACCCTGTCCCGGAGGGAGAGGGGCTCACTTAGGACACCTCTCGTATCGAGTCGAGTATCTTGTGCTTTCTTTTCTTCAAGGAAGAATTCGCGCATGAATCTTGCCCTGTTCGATTTCGATGGAACGATCACCAGCAGGGAAACCTTCGGCGCTTTCATTCGGTTCGCTGCTCCGCGTCGTCGTCGGGTGCTGGGCGCTCCATTTTTTGCGCCGCTGGTCGCTGGCTATCGGCTTGGTCTGCTCTCTGGCAGCGAGATTCGCGCAAGGGTCGTGCATTTCGGCTTTCGTGGTCTGCATGCCGATGAGTTGGGACGTGCAGGCCAACGCTTCGCCGAAGAAATCCTGCCCGCGACCGTGCGGCCGACTGCGTTGGCGCGAATTCGCTGGCATCGGTCGCAGGGTGACAAGGTACTGGTCGTGTCCGGCGCGTTGGATGTCTATCTTTCGCCGTGGTGCAAGCAGCACGGCCTTGATCTGATCTGTTCACGACTGCATGTCGAGAAGGGTCTGCTCAGCGGACGCTTCCTTGGTTCGCAGTGCGTCAATGCAGAAAAATCCCGGCGCGTGCGCGAACTGTGCGTGCCTGAGCACTTTCCAATCATCTACGCCTACGGTGATACCAAGGAAGATCTCGACATGCTCGCTATGGCGCACCGGAAGTTCTATCGCTGGCAGGAAATCACCTAGCAACCGCCTCTGCGGCGGGTACCGGGCGCGCGGCGTTCAGGCGTATAGTCGTAACGGTCATCAGGCCGTGACATCTGTCTTGCTACCCTGCCGGGCGGACTCGCGGCCTCGTTGCAACATCTCGGCGCTTGGCCCGATCGAATATCCGCCTCATTTCATGAAGGAGTACTGCAATGGAACAACCGACCCGCACGCTCCATGGGCTCGGCCAGAGTCTGTGGTTGGACAACATCACCCGCGGCATGCTGGGTGACGGCACCTTGCTCGGTTACCGCGAGCAGAAAGCGGTGACCGGCCTCACCTCCAACCCGACAATCTTTGCCCAGGCGATCAAGGCCGGCAAGGACTATGACGCTTCCATCCGTGCGGGCGGCCATACTGATCCGGAAGCGGTGTTCTTCGGTTTGGCCATCGATGATCTGCGCCGCGCGGCAGCGATCTTCGAGCCCGTGTATCAGCACACGCACGGCGTGGATGGCTGGGTGTCGCTGGAAGTATCGCCGCTGTTGGCGGACGACACGCAAAACACGATCGAACAGGCGGTGGCGCTGCATAAGCAAGCGGCCGTGCATAACCTATTCATCAAGGTGCCAGGCACACCGGCCGGAATTCCCGCGATTGAGGAACTGATCTTCCGCGGTATTCCGATCAACGTCACGCTGTTGTTCTCGCCCGAGCAGTATCAGGCCGCTGCCGATGCGTGGCTGCGCGGTTTGGAGCGGCGTCACGCCGCGGGGCTGGATCTGGACGTTGCATCCGTCGCATCGGTATTCATCAGCCGCTGGGACGTGAAAGTGGTAGACAAGGTGCCGGCCGAACTGCACAACAAGCTCGGTTTTGCGGTGTGCTCGCAGATCTATGCCAAATATCGCGCACTGATCAATTCGCCACGCGTGCAGCGCTTGCAGAACGCCGGTGCACGCGTGCAGCGCCTACTGTGGGCCAGCACGGGCACCAAGGATCCCAATGCCAGCGACGTGCTCTACATCGAAAACCTGATCGCGCCGCTCACCGTCAACACCATGCCGGAGAAGACGCTGCTTGCATTCGCCGATCACGGCAAGGCGGAGCGCTTGATGGCGCTGGATGATCCGACCGTTGCTGGCACGCTCGCCCAGTTCGAAGCGCACGGCATCCAAGTGGAGCCGCTCGCCCAGGTGCTGCAGAAGGAGGGCGCCGATGCGTTCGTGAAATCCTGGCGTGAACTGGTCGATACCGTGAGCGAGCGCATGGGGGCGGCTGCATGAGCGCCTTGCGCGAGAGGGCGACGTGGCACGCGCTGGAAGCGCATCAACAAGAACTGGCAACGCAGCATCTACGCGACATGTTCGCGGCCGATCCCGGCCGTGCGGAGCGTTACCGCGCTGACGCCGCGGGCTGGCGCCTCGATTACGCCCGGCATCGCATCAACGATCAGACGTTGCAGCATCTGTTTGCGCTGGCGCGCGATTGCGGATTGGAAACGCGACGTGATGCCATGTTCGCGGGTGAAAAGGTCAATACCACCGAGCAACGTGCCGCCTTGCACGTTGCGTTGCGTACACCTGCGCGCAAGACGATCAAAGTCGACGGCGTAAACGTGGTGCCGGAAGTCCATGCGGTGCTCAAGCGCATGGGCGAGTTCGCCACGTCGATTCGCGAAGGACGCTGGCTGGGTTTTACCGGGCGACCGATCCGCAACATCGTTAACGTCGGCATCGGTGGCTCCGATCTCGGGCCGGTGATGGCGTACGAAGCACTGCGTCATTACAGCGATCGCAAGCTCACGTTGCGTTTTGTCTCCAACGTGGACTACACCGATTTCGCCGAGGCGGTGCATGACCTGCGGCCGGAGGAAACGCTGTTTATCGTTGCCTCCAAGACGTTCACCACGCTGGAAACCATGACCAACGCGCACAGTGCGCGCGATTGGTTGATGAAGGCGGCAGGCGGCGACAAGAGCGCCGTGGCCAAGCACTTCGTTGCGCTGTCCACCAACGCGAAGGCGGTGGAAGAATTCGGCATTTCCACTGAGCAGATGTACGGCTTCTGGGATTGGGTGGGCGGTCGTTATTCGATGGATTCGTCCATCGGCCTGTCCACCATGATCGCAATCGGACCGGATGGGTTTGCCGACATGCTCGCCGGTTTCCATGCGATGGACGAGCACTTCCGCACCGCACCGCTGGAACGCAACCTGCCGGTGATCATGGGCTTGCTGGGCGTGTGGTACACCGATTTCTTCGGTGCGGAAACGCAAGCAGTGCTTCCGTACGAGCAGTATCTGAAGCGCTTCCCGGCGTACTTGCAGCAGCTCACGATGGAGTCGAACGGCAAGCACGTCACCGTCGAAGGCGCGCATGTCGATTACGCCACCGGCCCTGTGTATTGGGGCGAGCCGGGCACGAATGGGCAGCATTCGTTCTACCAGCTTATCCATCAGGGCACTCGGCTGATTCCTTGCGACTTCGTCGGCTTCGGGCAGTCGCTTAATCCATACGGACGTCATCACGATCTGCTGCTGGCCAACATGATCGCGCAGGCCGAAGCATTGGCCATGGGCAAGACGTTGGAGCAAGTGCGGGCCGAAGGTATCGATGAAAACCTCGCGCCGCATCGCGTGTTCGAGGGCAATCGTCCTTCCAGCTTGCTGCTTGCTGATCGTCTTACACCGCACACTCTAGGTGCGCTGATCGCGCTCTACGAACACATCGTGTTCACCCAGGCGGCCATCTGGGACATCAATCCGTTCGATCAATGGGGCGTTGAGCTCGGCAAGCAACTCGCGCTACGTGTGGTGGATGAAATCGAATCCCCGCGCAAGCAGCTCCATCACGACAGCGCCACCAACGCGGCGATTACTTGGTATCGCAAGGCGCGCCGCAAGACGGAAGAAGGTGGTGCGGCGCCGGCATTGGCGGCACAGCGCAAAGTGCTGGTGATCGACGTGGGCGGCAGTCACGTCAAGGCGATGATCACCGGCAACAAACGTGAGGTGGAAATCAAGTCCAGCCGCACGCTGACGCCGGCGGACATGGTCAAGCAATTGCGCCCGGCCATCCGCAGTTGGAAATACGAGGCGGTCACCATCGGCTATCCCGGCCCTGTGCTGCATGAGCGCATCGCGCGCGAGCCCTACAACCTGGGCAAGGGTTGGGTGGGTTTCGATTTCGCTGGCGCGTTCGGTTGCCCGGTGAAAATCATCAATGACGCAGCGATGCAGGCGCTCGGTAGCTACGAAGGTGGACGCATGCTGTTCCTTGGCCTGGGTACGGGGCTGGGTTCGGCGTTCATCGTCGATGGGATCGTCGAGCCGATGGAGTTGGCGCATCTCCCTTACAAGAAGGGTACGTTCGAAGATTACGTGGGCGCACGCGGGCTCAAGAAATTCGGTAAGAAGAAATGGCATGCGCATGTGTTCGATGTGATCGAGCAATTGCGGGCCGCATTGGAGCCGGATTACGTCGTGCTTGGCGGTGGCAACGTGCGTCATCTTGATGAGTTGCCTGACGGTGTGCGGCGCGGCGACAACCACAACGCATTCGCCGGTGGATTTCGTGCTTGGGAGAACAAAACATGAGTGCCGGGAAAGCACAGACATTGCAGCTTGGTTTCGTCGGGCTTGGGCGCATGGGCTTGAACATGGTGCGCCGCATGCTGGAAGCGGGCATCGATTGCGTGGTGTTCGACACACACGTCGAAGCACGTCGCGAAGCAGCGGGTTATGGCGCAACCACGGCGGAATCCATCCAGGATCTCGTCGCCAAGCTTGAAGGTCCGCGCGCGGTATGGTTGATGCTGCCCACTGCCGTGGTGGATGTGGTGCTCGATCAGCTCGTGCCGCTGCTCAACGCGGGAGACACGGTGATCGACGGCGGCAACTCGCATTACGTGGAAGACTTGCGCCGTGCCGAAGCACTGGCCAAACACCAAGTGATGTATGTGGACGTTGGTGTGAGTGGCGGCGTGTGGGGGCGTGAACGCGGGTATTGCCAGATGATCGGCGGTCCCGAGCTTGCCTATAAGCGCCTCGAGCCCGCGTTCGCTGCGCTGGCTCCAGGCGTTGATGCCGCACCGCGCAGTGAGAGCCGTAGTGGTGACCCGCTGCCGGCGGAAAGGGGTTATCTCTATTGCGGCCCAAGTGGCGCAGGGCATTTCGTGAAGATGGTCCACAACGGCATCGAATACGGTTTGATGGCTGCGTATGCCGAGGGCCTCAACGTGCTGAAGAACGCGAACGCCGGCAAGCAGAAGCGCACGGCCGACGCCGAGACCGCACCGCTGGAGCGTCCTGAGTTGTACCAATACGACTTTCCCGTCGCCGACATCGTTGAACTGTGGCGTCGCGGCAGCGTGGTCGGTTCGTGGCTGCTCGATCTCACCGCTAACGAAATGGCACGCGATCCGGGCCTGGCGGAATACACCGGCCGCGTTTCTGATTCCGGCGAAGGCCGCTGGACTGCGCAAGCGGCGATCGATGAAGGCGTACCGGTGCCGGTGCTCACTGCAGCGTTGTTCGGTCGCTTCACTTCGCAGGGCAACGATCTGTACGCGAACAAGGTGATGTCGGCGATGCGCCATTCCTTCGGCGGACATCAGGAAGTAAAACCCGGCAACAAGGGCTAAGCCATGGCGGCCACCACGCTGGTTATCCTGGGCGCAAGCGGCGATCTCACCAAGCGTCTGCTGATGCCGGCGCTCTATCGTCTGCATACGCTGGGTTTGACGCGGGATCTGCGCATCGTCGGTTACGCGATGGAGCCGTGGAGCCGCGAGTATTTCGAGCGGCACATCCAGAAAGCGCTGCAATCCTTCGCGCCGGATTACACGCCGGCGCAATGGAATCGCTTCCGCCGCCAGCTTGATTACGTGGGCGGCGAATTGCATGCGGACCACCTGCTTGCACTCAAGGACAAGCTGAGCCCGGCGACCTTGTTTTATCTCGCGTTACCGCCGCCGTTGTTCGGTGTGGCGGCCAAGGCGCTGGGCGAAGCAGGCTTTGCCAAGCCGCCACGCAATGGCTGGCGCCGTTTGGTTGTGGAGAAGCCGTTTGGCACTGATCTCGCTTCGGCGCAGGCGTTGCGTCAGGACATGCATGCGCATTGGAAAGAAGAGCAGATCCTGCGCATCGATCATTTCCTTGGCAAGGAAACCACGCAGAACCTGATGGTGTTCCGCTTCGCCAATCGTTTCATCGAGCCGATCTGGAATGCGCAACACATCGCGCAGGTGCAGATTACCTACGCTGAAACTTTGGGTGTAGAAAAGCGCGCGGCGTATTACGACAAGGCCGGCGCGTTGCGCGACATGCTGCAGAACCATCTCATGCAGTTGTTCAGCCTCACAGCAATGGCGCCGCTGGCGGAATGGGATCCCGAAGTGCTGCGCAATCACAAAGTAGAAGTGTTGCGTTCGGTCGTGCCAATCACGTCAGAGACAGTGGATGCGCATGCTGTGCGCGGTCAATATCGCGCCGGCCAAATGGGGCGGAAGAAAGTGCCGGGTTATCGCAATGAACCAGGCATTGTGCGCGGTTCATGCACCGAAACGTTCGCCGCACTACGTCTGGAAATCGACAATTGGCGTTGGCGTGGCGTGCCGTTCTATCTGCGTAGCGGCAAGCGGTTGGCCAGCAACTATTCGGAAATCGCCGTGCAGTTCCGCGAAGTGCCTGGCGCGTTGCCCAAGGCTGTGCATGCGGGCAATAACTGGATGATCTTCCGCATCCGGCCGACAGAGCAGATGGATCTGCTGGTGACGGCCAAGCGACCCGGTTTGGAATTGGCGGGCCGGCCCGTGGTGCTCACCGCGCCTTACGCCAACTCGGTCGATCGCGAGTTTTCGGCGTACGAACAATTGCTGACCGACGCCATCGACGGAGATCGCACGCATTTCCTGCGTTTCGATGAAGTGGAATGGGCATGGCGTTTGCTCACACCTGTACAGGAAGCGTGGCAAAGCGGAGCGCCAGACTTCTACGCTGCCGGTTCCGATGGCCCGGCAACTCAGAAGCGTCTACTCGATGCAGGGCATGTGTGGCGGTCGATCGCGCGCAACGGCGAAGTTTGAGAACGAGCCAACCATGGCCGCACGAGTAGAATAGTGGCCATGCATATCTTCAAAGTTTTCCAGATCGAAGCCGCGCATCGTTTGCCCAATGTGCCTGCCGGGCACAAATGCGCGCGCTTGCACGGCCATTCCTTCCGCATCGAAATCCACTTACGTGGCGAGCCCGACCCGCAACTGGGTTGGGTGATGGACTTTGCCGACGTCAAGGCGGCGTTCGCGCCCTTGTACGAGCAGCTTGATCATCATTACCTCAACGACATTGAGGGCCTGGAAAATCCCACTAGTGAGATGTTGGCGCGCTGGATCTGGAAGCGTTTGGAACCGACCCTGTCGGGACTGGACAAGGTGGTGGTGCACGAGACCTGTACGTCGGGCGCCAGCTGCAGCCGGGATAGTTTTTGACGCAACGCAAAA
The DNA here is from genome assembly GCF_030160295.1 of Dyella acidisoli. Taxonomy (GTDB): domain Bacteria; phylum Pseudomonadota; class Gammaproteobacteria; order Xanthomonadales; family Rhodanobacteraceae; genus Dyella_B; species Dyella_B acidisoli. The sequence continues at coordinate 68,708 of NZ_BSOB01000018.1, read as the reverse complement.
TTCACAGTTCCGTCACTAACTCCCTACGTTCGTTGAATTTTTTGTGACAGATCGATCTAATAGAAAAAAAGATATTGCACTGCACAAAACACCCTGTTAGGCTTTGTTCCACTCTCCTAAATCCCCCGCGAGGGACAAAGCCATGACTCAGCAACTGAACACCCAGATCTTCGCTTACGCCAAGCAGCTGTCCGACAATGCGTTCAAGGCACACGCCCTGACCATCAAGGGTCTGGAGCAGGTTGCCGAACTGCAGCTCGCTGCGCTCGAAAAGCAAGCCCAGGTTACGGCCGATTTCATCGCTCAGGCGGTTGAAGTGCGCGACGTCGACGCTCTGCGCGGCCTGTGGGAAAAGGGCGCTTCGCTGACCCGTGAGCAGGCTGAAGGTGCCGTCGCCGTGACCAAGGACGTGATCGCCGTGGCCCAGAAGACGGCCGAATCCCTCAATGCGCTGCTCCAGGAGCAGCAGAAGGCTGCCAACGAAGCCGTGGCTGCCCCGGTTGCCGCCATCAAGAAAGCTGCTGCCGCCAAGTAATACCCTCTCGCATATCGCGACTCCCCTTGCGATATGCTCTTGGGCCGGACTCGTTGAGTCCGGCCTTTTTCTTGTCCGAAAAGCCCCCCGAGACTGCGTGCCGCATTGCTTTGGCTTGCTGGCTCAAAAGCTGCACTGATATACTTTTTTAGATTGGATCGTGACCCGTGGCGGGTTTGATGCCTTGCTACACCGCGGGAACCTCACGTGCTCAACAGTCTTGCTTCCGGTCGACACCTTGCTCTGCGATTGCTGCTATGGCAGCTATTCGCGGCGGTCATTGTGGGCCTCGTTTTCGCGACCTTCGGGCTTCGCGAAGCGATAGCGGCAGCAGCTGGGGCGACGATCGCAGCGGCAGGTACCGCGTTGCTTTCGGTGAGGATGTTCAGCCAGGTGAGCGGCGCCGGTATGGCGCTTGGGCGGCTGCTGACGGGCATGATCCTGAAATGGATGGTGATCATCGGGGGGATGATCGCGATCATGTTTCAATGGAAATTGCCGCCGCTGGCTGCCATTACGGGGCTGGCGGTAGCGTACGCGGTTAATCTGCTGGCGTTCAGATTTAAGGGTTAAGAGATGGCAAGCGAGCCGCAGGGCGGTCTTACCGAATACATCCAGCACCATTTGACGCACCTGAATTTTCAGGTCGGTCCGAATGGCTTTTGGTCATTCCATCTCCATCTCGATTCCGTGAGCGTGTCGCTGGGTCTGGGTGTGATTTTCTGTCTTTGGTTCTGGCTGCAAGCTCGCAAAGCCACTGCGGGCGTACCCGGCAAGGGGCAGGCGTTCCTTGAGATCGTGCTCGAATTTGTCGACGGCCAGGTAAAGGACGTTTTCCACGGCGACCGCCGATTCCTGGGACCGCTGGCGCTGACGGTCTTCGTGTGGGTGTTCCTGATGAACGCCATGGACCTGCTGCCGGTCGATCTGTTGCCCTGGGTCACGGAGAAGCTTCACGTCGCTCACTTCCGCGCCGTGCCTACCGCCGACGTCAATATGACGTTTGCTATGTCCGTCACCGTGCTGCTGCTGGTGATTTTCTACAGCTTCAAAGCCAAGGGGTTCGGCGGCTACATGCACGAACTATTCACGGCACCCTTCGGCAAATGGTTCGCTCCCTTCAACTTTGCGCTGAACCTGGTCGAGCTAGTGGCCAAACCCGTCAGTCTAGCCATGCGACTGTTCGGCAACATGTACGCGGGCGAGCTGGTGTTCATGCTGATCGCCGGCTTGTTCAGCGCGGGCAGCTGGCTGCTCTTTGGCATGGGTGTTATCGGCTATGCAGTGTGGGGCATCTTCCACATCCTGATCATTTCGATCCAGGCCTTTATCTTTATGGTGCTCACCATCGTGTACATCTCGATGGCGCACGATCACCATTAATTTCGTTCACTTTCGTTAGAACAACTGCTTTCTTTTTCTTGAGGAGATCATCGTGGAACTAGTCGCTCACATTGCTCAGGTCCAGGGCTTCACCGCTATCGCTCTCGGCTTGATCATCGGTTTCGGCGCGCTGGGTGCTTGTATCGGCATCGGTATCATGGGCTCGAAGTTCCTCGAAGCTGCTGCCCGCCAGCCTGAGCTGGTGCCGCTGCTGCAGGGCCGCATGTTCCTGCTGGCCGGTCTGATCGACGCAGCCTTCCTGATCGGCGTGGCGCTGGCTATGTACTTCGCCGTGGCGAACCCGCTGTTGTCGAAGCTGGTTGCTGGCTAATCCGAGGGCGGCGCTTCTGCGCCGCCAGCTCGACACGGGCGCACGGCGCCCGTGTCCGCAATAACCCGTACGTACAGGTAACGTAGCGATGGAATTCAATGCCACTCTGATCGGCGAAATGATCTCATTCGCCATCCTGATCTGGTTCTGCGTGCACTTCGTGTGGCCGCATCTCACCAAGGCCATCGAAGAGCGGCAGTTGAAGATTGCCGAAGGTCTCAATGCCGCCGAGCGCGCGCATGCCGAATTGCGTGAGGCCGACAACAAGGCCGCCGCCGAGGTGAAGCAGGCTCGCCAGCAGGCGACCGAGATCATTGATCGTGCGCAGCAGCAGGCCAACCAGATTCTGGACAAGGCCCGCACCGATGCCGTGGCGGAGATCAACCGCCTGAAGGCGGCGGCGCAGGACGACATTGCTTCGATGGCGCAGCGCGCACGTGAGGACCTGCGCGAGCGCGTTGGTGCGCTGGCGGTGCAGGGCGCCTCGAAGATCGTGCAGCGTGAAATCGACGCGGCGGCGCACAAGGCGCTGCTCGACCAGCTCGCAACCGAGATCTGATCGATGGCGGCCCAGGCAATCACACTCGCCCGCCCTTACGCCCGCGCCGCTTTCGAGCTGGCGCAGGCGGAAGGCACTCTCGCCGCCTGGTCACAGGCGCTGGCTTTCGCCGCGGAAGTGGCGAAAGACCCGCGTGTGGCTGCGTTGAGCACCAATCCGCGCGTGCAGCCGGATCAACTGGTTGCATTGCATCTGCCTAACGGCAACAAAGCTGACAGCGCATTCGGCAAATTCCTCGGGGAGCTAGCCGAAAAGCGTCGCATGACGTTGCTGCCGGAAGTCGGCGCGCTCTATGAGACCTACAAACGCGAATCCGAGTCGCAGCTCTTGGTGAAAGTCACCAGCGCCATGGCTCTGGAAGCCGCGCAGACCGAACAGCTCAAGGCATCGCTCAAGCGCCGCTTCAAGCGCGAGATCGAACTGGAAACTCAGGTTGATCCTTCGCTGCTGGCAGGTGTAGTGATCGATACCGGAAGCGAGGTGATCGACGGCTCTGCACGCGGTCGCCTTCAGCGCCTGGCCAATGCGCTTACGCACTAAACAGATTTCAAAAATCACCGGGTGCCGCTAGCGCGGCGCAAACCCAAGGATAACGACCATGTCCAGCACCACTCTCAATCCGTCCGAGATCAGCGAACTGATCAAGAATCGCATCGAGCAGTTCAAGCTCGGCGCGGAAGCCCGCAACGAGGGCACGATCATCAGCGTGTCCGACGGCATCGTGCGCATCCACGGCCTGGCCGATGTGATGCAGGGCGAAATGATCGAACTGCCGGGCAACGCGTTTGCACTGGCGCTGAACCTCGAGCGCGACTCCGTCGGCGCCGTGGTGCTGGGCGAATACCAGCATCTGCGCGAAGGCGACACCGCCAAGACCACCGGCCGCATTCTCGAAGTGCCGGTTGGCCCGGAAATGCTCGGCCGTGTGGTCGATTCGCTTGGCAATCCGATCGATGGCAAAGGCCCGATCAACGCCAAGCTCAGCTCGGCGATCGAGAAGGTCGCGCCGGGCGTGGTATGGCGTAAATCAGTCGACCAGCCGGTGCAGACCGGCTACAAGTCCGTCGACTCGATGATCCCGATCGGCCGTGGCCAGCGCGAGCTGATCATCGGCGACCGCCAGACCGGCAAGACCGCGCTGGCCATTGACGCGATCATCAACCAGAAAGATTCCGGCATTAAGTGCGTTTACGTTGCGATCGGCCAGAAGCGCTCGTCGATCGCCAACGTGGTGCGCAAGCTTGAAGAGAACGGCGCGCTGGCCAACACTATCGTCGTCGTCGCTTCGGCCTCCGAATCGGCTGCGCTGCAGTACATCGCGCCGTACTCGGGTTGCGCCATGGGCGAATACTTCCGCGACCGCGGCGAAGATGCCCTGATCATTTACGACGACCTGTCCAAGCAGGCCGTGGCCTACCGTCAGATCTCGCTGCTGCTGAAGCGCCCGCCGGGCCGCGAAGCATATCCGGGTGACGTGTTCTATCTGCACTCGCGTCTGCTCGAGCGCGCCGCACGCGTGTCGGAGGAATACGTCGAGAAGTTCACCAACGGCGAAGTGAAAGGCAAGACCGGTTCGCTCACCGCACTGCCGATCATCGAAACGCAGGCCGGTGACGTGTCCGCGTTCGTGCCGACCAACGTGATCTCGATCACCGACGGCCAGATCTTCCTGGAAACCGACCTGTTCAACGCGGGTATCCGTCCGGCCGTTAACGCCGGTATCTCGGTGTCGCGCGTGGGTGGTGCAGCGCAGACCAAGATCGTGAAGAAGCTGTCCGGCGGCGTGAAGCTGGCGCTGGCGCAGTACCGCGAACTGGCTGCGTTCGCGCAGTTCGCGTCGGACCTCGATCCGGCCACTCGCGCCCAGCTCGATCGCGGTCAGCGCGTCACCGAGCTGATGAAGCAGAAGCAGTACGCCCCGCTTTCCATCGCTGAGCTGGCTCTGTCCGTGTACGCCGCTGAAAAGGGCTATCTGGACGATCTGGCGGTGAACAAGGTGCTGGCGTTCGAGAAGGGTTTGCATGCCTTCTTCCACCAGAACCATGGCGAGCTGATGAAGAAGATCGTCGCCACTGGTGATTGGAACAACGACATCGAGGCCACCTTCAAGTCCGGTCTCGACGAGTTCAAGAAGACGGGTAGTTGGTAAGCAATGAAAGGGTGTGCAGTCGTCCGTTGTGGATGACTGCCCCGCACGTCGGCCATCCGGCCGAATCGGCATAGACCCCACAGGTTGAGGCAAACGTGGCAAGCGGACGCGAAATTAAAACCAAGATCAAGAGCACGCAGAACATGCGCAAAGTGACGCGCGCGCTCGAAATGGTCTCGGCCTCCAAGATTCGCAAAGCGCAAGACCTGATGAAGGCCTCGCGTCCCTACGCGCGTGCCATGCGCAAGGTGATTGCGCACGTCGCGCAGGCCAGCACGGAATTGAAGCATCCGTTCCTGGTCGAGCGTGCTGACGTCGCTCGCGTAGCGTATGTGGTTGTGACCACCGACCGCGGCCTTTGCGGCGGCCTCAACTCCAACCTGTTCCGCCGCCTGCTGCCTGCTATCCGCGAGTGGCAGGACAAGGGTGTTCAGGTTGATGTGGTCGCGATCGGCCAGAAGGCCGTGCAGTTCTTCCGCCGCATCAAGGGCGTGAACCTGATCGGCAGCGCCACCCATCTGGGCGAGCGTCCGAAAGTCGAGCACTTGATCGGCGTGATCAAGGTCGTGCTGGATGCATACACGGAAGGCAAGCTGGACCGTGTCTTCCTCGCTTATAACGACTTCGTCAACACCATGACGCAGAAACCGTCGGTTGATGCATTGCTGCCATTGCCGACGGTTGCTGCGGAACTGGAAGCGCAGCACATTGCCGGTGTAGCGCTGGAGCAGTCGCACGACTGGGATTACATCTACGAACCCGACGCAGCTGCAGTGCTCGAGCACGTGCTCGGCCGTTATGTCGAGTCGGTGGCGTATCAGGCGGTGCTGGAAAACCTCGCCAGTGAACATGCGGCCCGCATGGTGGCAATGAAGTCCGCGTCCGATAACGCCAGTAAGGTCATCGCCGAGCTGACGCTGAGCTACAACAAGGCGCGCCAGGCTGCGATTACGCAGGAAATTTCCGAAATCGTAGGCGGCGCAGCGGCTGTATGAGTGCGATCATCCATGATCGCGAAGATCAAAAAGCGGCCTTCCATGGCCGCACTCTTCACTAAGAGCGACGCCCAGGCGGCGCTTTGGCAGTAAAACAGACCTTAAAGATCCATCCGGAGCACATCCATGAGCCAGGGTAAAGTTGTACAGATCATCGGCGCGGTTATCGACGTCGAGTTCGCACGCGATCAGGTGCCGCAGGTGTATGACGCACTGAAGATCGACGGCACGCAGATCACGCTGGAAGTCCAGCAGGTACTGGGTGACGGCGTGGTGCGTACGATCGCCCTCGGCTCCACCGACGGTCTGAAGCGCGGTCTGGTTGCCCGCAACACCGGCGCAGGCATCAAGGTGCCGGTCGGAAAGGCCACCCTCGGCCGCATCATGGACGTGCTCGGCAGTCCGATTGACGAAGTCGGTCCGATCAACGCCGAAGCGCATTGGGAAATCCACCGCGAAGCACCGTCCTACGACGAGCAGGCGCTGGCCAACGAGCTGCTGGAAACCGGCATCAAGGTGATCGACCTGGTGTGCCCGTTCGCCAAGGGCGGCAAGGTCGGCTTGTTCGGCGGCGCTGGCGTGGGCAAGACGGTGAACATGCTCGAGTTGATCAACAACATCGCGACCCAGCACTCGGGTCTTTCGGTGTTCGCTGGCGTGGGTGAGCGTACCCGCGAAGGCAATGACTTCTATCACGAGATGCAGGATGCCGGCGTCGTGAAGCTGGACAACCTGCCGGAATCGAAAGTGGCGATGGTGTACGGCCAGATGAACGAGCCGCCGGGCAACCGCCTGCGTGTGGCGCTGACCGGTCTGACCATGGCCGAATACTTCCGCGATGAGAAGGACGAACACGGCAAGGGCCGCGACGTGCTGTTCTTCGTGGACAACATCTACCGCTACACGCTGGCCGGTACCGAGGTATCCGCGCTGCTCGGCCGTATGCCGTCCGCCGTGGGTTACCAGCCGACGCTGGCCGAAGAAATGGGCGTGCTGCAGGAGCGTATTACCTCCACCAAGACCGGTTCGATCACCTCGATCCAGGCCGTGTACGTGCCCGCGGACGATCTGACCGACCCATCGCCGGCCACCACCTTCGCCCACCTGGACTCCACCGTGACGCTGAGCCGTCAGATCGCCTCGCTCGGCATCTACCCGGCTGTGGATCCGCTGGACTCCACCAGCCGCCAGCTCGATCCGCAGGTGGTGGGCCAGGAACATTACGACGTGGCCCGTCGCGTACAGGGCACTCTGCAGCGCTACAAGGAACTGAAGGACATCATTGCCATTCTCGGCATGGACGAACTGTCCGAGGAAGACAAGCAGGTGGTGTATCGCGCGCGTAAGTGCGAGCGCTTCTTCTCGCAGCCGTTCCACGTTGCCGAAGTGTTCACCGGCGCGCCGGGCAAGTACGTGACGCTGAAGGAAACCATTCGCGGCTTCAAGATGATCGTCGACGGCGAAGTGGATCATATCCCTGAGCAGGCGTTCTACATGGTCGGCGGCATCGACGAGGCCATCAAGAAGGCTGAGGACATGGGCGCCAAGAAGGCCGCCTGATCCAGGCATCTGACGGAACCTGTCGCGTGCGAGCAGGCAGGTTCCAGGGAAGCCGATAAATCCTTTCCGTCCGACCCATCGGACGAAGCGAGAGAGTTATGAGCACCATTCGTTGCGACATCGTCAGTGCCGAAGCCGAGATCTTTCATGGCGATGCGGTGATGGTGGTCGCCACCGGCGAGTTGGGTGAGCTGGGCATCACGCCCCGCCATGCCCCGCTGATTACCCGCCTCAAGCCCGGCCACATCGACGTGGTGCTGGAAGGTGGCGAGCGCCAGCAGTTCTACGTTTCCGGCGGCATTCTGGAAGTACAGCCGCAGGTGGTCACCATCCTGGCGGATACCGCCGCGCGCGCGGCAGACCTGGATGAAGCGGCCGCCAAGCGTGCCAAGCAGGAGGCCGAAGACGCACTGGCCAACCGCACCGGTACGGTCGACGTGGCTGAGGCGCAGGCCAAGCTGGCGCAGGCGCTGGCCCAGTTGCAGGCGTTGGAACGTTTGCGCAAGAACCTCAAGCACTGAGTACGTCTTCGATTCAGGAAAAACGCCGGCACTATGCCGGCGTTTTTGTTTGCACATCGCTTTGACAGCAAGCCGCCCCAAAGTGAGCGCAGGTGAGCAGGTATCCTTAGCGCCCGAACGACATCAAGGACTCGACCCCTTATGAGCCAGCCTTCCTTGCACGTCATCGTCCTCGCTGCCGGCGAAGGCAAACGCATGAAGTCCAAAAAGGCCAAGGTGCTGATGCCATTGGCGGGTCATCCATTGCTGGCGCATGTGCTGACTACAGCGCGTGCCTTGCAGGCCGATGCCATACATGTCGTTTACGGTTTTTGCGGTGATCAAGTGCTGGCTGCGTTCGACGGGCAATCGGACCTGCATTGGACTTTGCAGGCTGAGCAGCTCGGCACTGGCCATGCGGTCGGAGAGGCCCTCCGAAATGTGCCAAATGATGCGAGGGTGTTGGTGCTTTATGGCGACGTGCCGCTAACACGCGCAGAAACCTTGCAGCGTCTCGTGCAAGCCGAAAGCAGCTTGTCCATGCTGGCGACTCGTGTCGCCAATCCATACGGCTATGGCCGTGTGGTGCGTGATGACAATGGTTTCGTGCGTGCGGTGATCGAAGAAAAGGATGCAGACGACACGCAACGCGCCGTCAACCTGATCAACACCGGCATCGTTGCCGCTGACGCAGCTTCTCTTAGAGGCTGGATTGGCCAACTTGGCCGCAACAACGCGCAAGGTGAGTATTACCTTACCGATATCTTCGAGATGGCTGCCGCAGAAGGTCGTGCGGCGCAGTGCATCGAATGCGACGATGCCATGGAAGCGGCTGGCGCCAACACGCCAGCACAACTTACCGAACTGGAAGACGCATATCGTCAGCGCGCCGTATCTGCGCTGATGGTGGAAGGCGTGCGCGTGGTCGATCCCAGGCGCGTGGAAGTGCGTGGCACAGTGAAGGCGGCGCGAGACGTAGAGATCGACATTGACGTGATTCTGGAGGGCGACGTGCAACTCGGTGACGACGTACGCATCGGCCCGTTCTCACGCCTGAAGGACGTGCAGCTCGCCGCGGGCACGGTTGTGCATGCGCATTGCGATCTGGAAGGCGTTGTTACGCACGGTCCTTGCCTGATCGGACCTTTTGCGCGGATGCGTCCGGGGACTGAGCTTGCGGCGGGTGCGCACGTCGGTAACTTCGTAGAAACCAAGAAGGCGCGCATCGGAGAAGGCAGCAAGGCCAATCATCTGACGTATCTCGGCGACACGGTGATCGGTCGCCACGTCAATGTCGGCGCGGGCACCATCACCTGCAATTACGACGGCATCAACAAATTCGTCACGACCATCGAAGATGGTGCGTTCATCGGTTCCAACAGTGCGTTGGTTGCGCCCGTGACAGTGGGGGCGCAAGCGACCATTGGCGCCGGCTCGGTCATCACGAAAGATGCGCCGGCAGGAGAGCTCACCATAGCGCGTGGCCGGCAAGCCACGCTGCATGGGTGGAAACGTCCCGAAAAGCAGAAGTGAGAGACGAACTTAAGAGTCGTTCTTGCTTACCGGACGTTCGATCATCGTGCGATCACCTGAAACGCCATCCATCGAGTTCCACCAACAACTCGTGACGGCATATATCGCCATGCGTCAAAAGCACAGGTACCCCTGGCAAGCGCTGCTGTAATAGCGCCCGTACGCGAGCCGCATCGGATGCGTGCCGAACATAGCCTTTTAGCGGCGAATGCGCGTCGAAACCCTCAGGCATGTCAGCGGCAGCAAGCAATGCTTCCAGATTGACCAAGGTTTCGTTGAGCTGCGCTTCCAGATCGTCTTCGTGCGCTGATGCGTGACCAATGACGGCTGCCGTACCGGAAATCGCCAATGCATCGCGTGCGGGCATCAGCATGCCGCGCGCAAATCCCGGCGATGTACGACCGTATTGGCGTGGATAACGCCATGCACTCATCTGGCGCGGATTTTCAACCGCGATTCCCTCATCCACACAGGCAAGCAGATAGATCTGCAACACCGGTTCGCTATCGTGATGGCCGATAGCCGTGGCGGCCGGAAAACCCTCTGCGAAGAAATCGCCGAGTCCGGACGCACGCCCGTCGCAGAATTGCTTATAGCGTTCGGCATCACCTTCACCAAGATTGATGTCGGCAATGTAGTTCCAGATGCGCAGCACGCAACGCTCATCGCGTGTTCGCATGAAGCGACACAACTCATCATAGGCGTTGCGAGCGGCACCTTCGATGCCTGTGGTTTCACGCTCGTCCAATTCGATCGCTGCAAACAACCAGCCGCCGCCGGCGGACCAACGCACATTGTCATGACGGCCGCAGGTTACCGTGGCATCGACGTGCCACACTTCCAGCGGTGCTGGCGCATCGAAGCATTCCAATGGAACGCGCAGCCAGCGCGGATCCTCGCTGAAGGGAATGCCTGCGTCGAAGCCGAATACGGCCAATGTGCCGGCTTCGGCCAGTGCCATCGTTGGAGGCGACATGCGATAGGCCACACTGAGGGTGCGCGGCAGGTCGGGCTTGGCCTGCAGGTTTTCGCTTGCCTGAACCATGCTTGGAAACAGCAACCGGGGACGAAAGACCCCTATGTTACACTGGCCGGCCACCCAGCCTCCGAGGGGCTGGCCGTGTAGCCGGAGCACTGAACCCACGCATGTCCACGCAGACCGCAGCCCAACGCGAACTGGCCACCCTGATCGTGGACGCGCTCAATCTCGAAACGGTCAAACCCGCCGACATTGATCCCGAAGCGCCGCTATTCGGCGGTGACCTGGGCCTGGATTCGATCGATGCCCTGGAAATCGCCCTGGCTGTTTCCAAACGCTACGGCATGCAGCTGCGGTCAGATCATCCGGACAACCAGCATATCTTCAGCAGCTTGCGCGCGCTTTCCGAACATATTGAACGCGAGCGTACAGCTTGAGCCTACATTAAGCCGGCTGACAGCTTAAAGGGGCATTATCAGCACGGTTTCTTTTCGGTGCTTGTACACGTGGACCTGAGTACTTCGAGCGATAACAGCTACCGCACGGTGTACCGCGTATCACAGGATCATCCCTGTCTTCCCGGGCATTTTCCTGGCCATCCACTCGTGCCGGGCGTGCTTGTGCTGGAGCGAGTAGCACAAGCTTTGCGTGATTGGCGCAATCAGCGTCTTGCGCGCCTGCGCGAGGCGAAGTTTCTGGCGCCCTTGCATCCAGAGGAAGTCGCCGAACTGGAGTTGATGGATCGCTCCGGACAAGTCCGTTTTGAATTGCGTCGCAATGGAAAGGTGTTGGCGCGTGGTGTGATCGAGGGTGAAGCGTGAGCGGGCATTGGCAGAATCAGCGTGAAGGCGGCAATCGTTTCTGGCTCGGCGTGCTGGTCGCTGCTTCGCTGCGCTTTGGCTACGGCTTCATGCACCGCTTCCTGTATCTCATCAGCGTCTATTACTTCCTGCGCCGCGGAGCTGAGCGGCGTGCTTCGCGCGATTACCTCACACGCTTGTTTGGCCGACGCGCGAGCCTCTGGCAGGTGTTCAAGCACATTCACTATTTCGCAGTGACCCAGCTCGATCGCATCTACCTGCTTGCACACGGCGAGCGCGATTTCGAGATCGAGGTGAATGGCATTGAGCAGCTTCAGCAATACCTTGCGCAAGGACACGGTGTGCTGCTGGTTGGCTCGCATCAAGGCAGTTTCGAGGTGTTGCGTACGCTAGCCGCACGTTGTCCTGATGTGCCATTGCGCGTTCTGCTGGACAAGCAGAAGACCCCCGCTATGACTGAGCTATTGGAAGCGCTTGCTCCTGAAGTCGGTGAGGCGGTCATCGACGTTTCGCAAGGTGGCGCTGCGATTACGCTGGCCGTTGCGGAAACCTGCCGCGCGGGTGGCATGGCAGCCTTGCTGGCCGACCGAGGACGTGCCCATGAAACGTTGCGTCGCGTTGATTTTCTGGGCGAGCCGGCACCCTTTCCCACCGGGCCCTGGCTATTGGCCAGCATGCTGCAGGTGCCGGTGATATTGTGCTTTGGCCTCTATCGTGGCGGACGTCGCTATGCGTTGAGCTTCGAGCTGTTCATGGAACGCGTGGATATTCCGCGTGAGGCTCGTCAGCAAGCCCTCGACGACGTGCTGCGCCGCTACGCGCAGCGCCTGGAACATTACGCGCGCCTCGAACCGTACAACTGGTTCAATTTCTACGACTTCTGGCAGCAGGAAGGCGCACAACCGCGAGCGATCACCGGTACCCGCACCTTCCACGAGGCGTAAGCATGCTCACGCGGCAAAGCTGGGCTGCGCTGATTCCCCATGCCGAAGCGATGGCGCTGATCGATGCGGTTGTCGATTGGAACGAAACAGCCATCCATGCGATCGGCGCGCGGGATGTTCCTGATAGCCATCCGCTGCGAAGTCCCGTCGGTCTGCACGCGGTGCATCTCGCTGAATACGGCGCTCAGTCTCTCGCTGTGCATGCGGCATTGCTGGGCGAGGCCGACGCGCGTGGGGGAAGGCTGGTGAGCTTGCGCGATGTACAACTGGCCGTCGAATACGTCGATCTAAGGAAAGGACATTTGGACGTCTACGCGGAACGCATCCATGTCGACGATCGCGGTGCGCAATATAGGTTCAAGGTTGAGCAGCAAGGGCAAGCGTTGGCGTCTGGCCGCGTTGCCGTGATGTACGTCGTGGAATGAATCTGATCCTATCCCCTAATCAAGGGAGATACCGAATCTGCAATCACGCTGCGCGATTCGAATAGGTGTCGTCTACAACCAGTGGGGCAGCACGAGAGCGGCTGTAGCTCGCCCAGATCTTGCCGTAATGGAATACTCGCCCAATGGTGTACATAGTGATGCGCATGAAATCGCGCACCGGACTGAAATGGCTCAGGCGGAATGATCCTTCGTAACGCGAGGCGATCGGTACCGAGACAATGCCGAGACCTTTCTCGCGCGAGGCCGCGATCAATACAGCCGCCTCGAATACGAAGTTCTGCGCATCCAGTTCCACCAAGTCGAGCGCGCTACGTGGGTACCAGCGTTGGCCACTCTGTGTATCGGCAACCGGTTGCGCGCAAGCCCAGGAAATGCCCCAGTCCGCGAAGGCGTTGGCGCGACGACGTACACTGGGCTGCTGTTCGCGCTGCAGCAGGCGCGCGCCGATCACGATGTGGTCTGGGAAGCGCTTGCCTACGTCGACTAGGCGCGGAATGTCCTCCGCCAAATGTTGGCCATCGCCGTCCATTGTGACCACTGCATCGAAACCTTGTCGCAGCGCTTCGCGAAAACCCGTGCGCAAAGCTTCGCCCTTTCCTTGGCGTTGATCGTGACGCAACAGCGTTACGGGCAATGCGCTGACGAGTTCTGGCGTGCGATCGTCGGAGCCATCGTCGATGACGATTACTGGCGCGTGAAGACGCAGCGCCGACTTCACCACCGAGGCGATGGCCTTTTCCTCGTTGAGGCAAGGGATCAATACACACCAACGTAACGCACTGCTCACGCAGCAACCTCCATCTGCAATTGCAATCCAAGTTGCTCCGACGCTGCCAGCACACATTCGCCTTCACCCTTCGCCAGCATGGCCAGCAATGGCAGGCATGCCGCAGAAGGATTGTCGCGCATCCGTGCTGTGCACTCCGCAGGCAATGGTAGGTGACGAGGCGCGGATGTCGTGGTCGCAAGACGCAACCGTTTGCCGGTATCGATGTTTGGAGAAATGACTAACGCGCAGCCGAACGCCTGCGTGCATTCGATCAACTCGCCCAGCGGCCCGATACCAGCTGTATCGCTCGATACCAGCAACACGGGTCGGTGGTCAGCACACGCAAGCACGGCTGCCTCCAGCAAGCCCGCGCCAAAACTTGCATCGCCTGCACACACCGCACTGGAAGATGCACGACAATCGCCGGCGATGGTCCAGTAGCCTGCCGCGGCGTTATGCACGGAATTGTGGAAGCGCGTGGGTGAAAGCTCAGTGGGCGCGTACGCCAGTACGCGGCACATGTAGTCGGTGGTGGCTAGATCGCCATAGGCCGAGGCAAATACACATGCCAGGCTGGCGACGGCGAGTCCACTCATAGCCACGGCTTGCGAAGCAGCTTCGATCGCGATCAGAACGCTCTCCGGCGCGCGCCTCCGTTCATTGGGTGACAGCGCCGATGCTTCAGGGCGCGCCCTTGGCGCCATGTATGCCTCACCAGCAAGCAAGCGTCGCAGCGAGTCAAAATTCGCCAGTTGCGGCGACCACAGGCCGATGCCTTCTACTTGAATATTCAAGGCATTCACGCACTCATGTCCTTACGTGCAAAAGCGAGGCAGGCATTGTTGCCGCCGAAACCGAACGAATGACTGAGTGCTACGCGCATCGGTCGCGTTTCGTTATGCCATGCAAAATGCGTGGTGCACAGCGGATCAGGTTGCACGGTACTGGCATTGCCGGGCACGAAACCTTCGCGCAGCGCCAGCAGCGAGATGGCGGCCTCCAAGATGCCCGCCGCACCTAAGGTGTGGCCGGTGAGTCCTTTGGTGGAACTCACACGGGTATTGTTTGGAAACAGGCGTGCTACCAGGGCAGCCTCCATGGCATCGTTTTTCTGGCTCGCCGTGCCATGCAGATTGATGTAATCCACTTGCGAAACATCGATGCCCGCATGCTCGAACATGTTACGCAAGGCGAGTTCAGCACCTATGCCTTCCGGATCCGGCGTAGACATGTGATGCGCATCACTCGATTCGCCACAGCCTAGAAAGCGCAGTGGTGCGTCCGGATGCGCCTCAATCCGTTCGAGCAGCGCAAAGCCTGCAGCTTCTCCGATAGAGATGCCGCGTCGTGACGCGTCGAATGGGCGGCAAGGCTCGGGCGACACCAGTTCGAGGGAGTTGAAGCCGAACAGCGTGCTAGCGCACAGCGAATCCACGCCGCCCACGATGGCAGCATCAACTACGCCTAAACGGATGAGTCGCTCCGCACTGGCAAATACTTTGGCGCTGGAAGAGCAGGCCGTGGAGATGGTGAGGCAAGGGCCGCCGATAGCCAGCGCAGTGGTCACGAACGCAGTCAGCGAATGAGGCGTGTGGATGACCTTGCGATGCAAGTCCGCAGGGAGTCGCTCACCTTCCAGACGCCGATAACCTTCTTCGGTTGCCGCAATGCTCGCAGTCGATGTGCCCAGCAACAGTGCCAGGCGCGCTGCGCCGTAACGGTCACGAGCCCTGTGCACTTTTGCCAGGAAATCATCCTGGTTCAAACCCAGCCAGGCCAGACGGTTGTTGCGGCACTCCCATTCGGTATAAGTCGTCGGTAGTGGGGCATCTTCCAAGCCTT
This sequence comes from Dyella acidisoli, assembly GCF_030160295.1. Taxonomy (GTDB): domain Bacteria; phylum Pseudomonadota; class Gammaproteobacteria; order Xanthomonadales; family Rhodanobacteraceae; genus Dyella_B; species Dyella_B acidisoli. The sequence goes on along the minus strand of NZ_BSOB01000018.1, from coordinate 53,362 downwards.
GGACACGCCCGATCCAACACGGCAGCGGCGCGTCGCTGAAGTCGTTGGCACGCAGTCCACTGCGTTGTTGGCAGAGCGCATCGAGGTGGGCGTCCAGGCCTAGCCCCAGTGCGGAGGTGGCGGTATAGGCCGTTACCGCAAGTGGAAAGGTTGTCGCACGCATGCCACGAGCCTAGCCAGCGGGCAGGGGCTTGCCTAGATGGTTTCCAGGGTCGTGGTAGCTGGCGTTCATTTGATCCAACGCATCTTCCCGCGGATACGGCCTTGCTAAGCTTGCGGGGATGATCAACAAGCCGGACGAGCGGATGAAAAGCGAGCAGGTCGAACGAGCCGAACATTTCTTGCGTGAACTGCAGGATCGCATTTGCCACGCAGTCGAACAGGCCGATGGCCAGGCTCGCTTTATCGAAGATGCATGGACCCGTCCGGCCGGTGGCGGCGGTCGCACACGCGTGCTGCGTGACGGCGCCGTGTTCGAGCAGGCCGGAGTGAACTTCTCTCTGGTCCATGGGGACAAGTTGCCGCCCAGCGCCACGGCCCATCGGCCAGAACTGGCAGGTGGCAGTTTCATCGCTACCGGCGTGTCGCTGGTATTGCATCCGCGTAATCCGTACGTGCCCACCACCCATGCGAACGTGCGTTATTTCGAGGCGCGCAAGGAAGGCGTCGAGCCGGTGTGGTGGTTCGGTGGTGGTTTCGATCTCACGCCGTTCTATCCGTTCGACGAAGACGTGCGGCATTGGCATACCGTGGCGCGCGATCTATGTGCACCGTTCGGTGCGGATGTCTATGCGCGTTACAAGAAATGGTGCGATGACTATTTCTATCTCAAGCATCGCGCCGAAACGCGCGGTGTGGGTGGTTTGTTCTACGACGATCTGAATGAAGGTGGCTTCGATCGCTGCTTCGCATTTACGCAAGCCGTAGGGCAGGGGTTTCTCGATGCGTATCTGCCCATACTCGAACGCCGAAAAGATATGCCTTACGGCGAACGGGAGCGCGAATTCCAACTTTATCGGCGTGGCCGCTATGTGGAATTCAATCTGGTGTACGACCGCGGTACCTTGTTTGGATTGCAATCCGGCGGACGCACGGAATCGATTCTGATGAGCCTGCCGCCTCGCGTGCGTTTCGAATATGCCTATCAGCCGGAAACAGGTTCGGCCGAAGCGCGGCTTGCGGATTACCTCAAGCCGCGCGAATGGCTGTGATTATTCCAATGGTTGCGAACCACTGAAGCGCATCGGCGTGGCGCCTTTCACTTGTCCGATCTGCGCACTGTCGCTGACCTGAAGCACGACTTCGCGTTGAAACTCCAGCGTGCCATGGACGATCGCATGGGGACCGATGACAACGCGCGGTGGGCGGCTGGACATGTTCCAACCATGTTGCTCGTGGACAAGGATGCTGCCGTCCACTTGCGAGCCTTCGCCGATGGTGATGTCGCCGCTCGTCGTCTCGATACCGCCGCTCAGGTGCGCATGATCCAAGCGGATGGAGCCGTTGACGTTGGCAAGGCTGCCATTTACTTGAGCACCCGCGTTCAGCGAGATGCCTCCGTTCGTATTGCTGACATCGCCGCGTACCTGGCTGCTTTGGCCAATCTCGATGGCGCCGTTAACCGTATGCAGGCTGTTGGCCTGGACCTTGGCGCCGACACGCACAGCACCATTCACGGTGCTTGCGTCTTGCACGATGGCGCCATCGTTGATGTTCACGGCGCCGTTGACGCTATGGACGTTTCCGGCATGCTCGCCGGCATTGACGGAAATGGAGCCGTTGATCTTGTCGATATCCTGGGCCGCTGCCGTAAGGGGCAGAACCAGGGCCAGAGCCAGCGTGACGAAGCGCATGTCGAAAACTCCTAAGGATGAGACTGGCATAGGATGCCCCCGGTTCCAGTAGGGTTTAGCGTGACTTCCGACACGGGCCAGGAATTGACGCGGCTACGCACCGCCTTCACCATTCCCTACTTGCCCCGCTTCATTTGAATCGAAACCCATGCATAAACTCGTCTTGATCCGCCACGGCCAGTCTCAATGGAACCTCGAAAACCGCTTCAGCGGTTGGGCCGACGTCGACATCACCGAGCAAGGCGTCGCCGAGGCGCGCGAATCGGGCGAATTGCTGGTGCAGGCCGGTTATCACTTCGACGTGGCACACACCTCGGTGCTCAAGCGCGCGGTGCGTACGCTGTGGCATGTGCAGGATGCGATGGACCTCATGTGGATCCCGGTGCTCACCGATTGGCGCCTCAACGAGCGACATTACGGTGGCCTCACCGGCCTCAACAAGGCCGAAACCGCGGCCAAGTACGGCGAGGACCAGGTAAAGGTCTGGCGTCGCAGCTATGACATTCCGCCGCCGCCATTGCCGCGCGCCGAAAATCCCTCGTTGAAAGACCCGCGCTACACCGGACTCGATCCCAAGCTGATCCCTGACACCGAGTGCCTGAAGGACACCGTGGACCGCGTGATGCCCTATTGGAACGAGGTGCTGGCCCCGGCGATCCGCAGTGGCCAGCGCGTGCTGCTTGTGGCGCACGGCAATTCGATCCGCGCGCTGGTGAAGTATCTGGACAATATCTCCGACGAGGAGATCGTCGAATTGAACATCCCTAACGGTGTGCCGTTGGTCTACGAATTCGACGACCAACTCACTCCGCTGCGCCACTATTACCTGGGCGATGCGGATGCGATCGCGGCCAAGATGGCGGCCGTGGCCAATCAGGGCAAGGCCAAATAAGACGCCTGCGCAGGAAACGCATGACAGGCGTCAATCGCCTGTCATGAAAAGCGCTGTTAATCTGCTCGGGACTTTCCTGCGCGGGCAGATTCCATGACTCCTCATTTCACCATGCCGCTGGCTTTGATTCCGGTGATCATCTTCATCGTATGGCGGCGTGTGCGCACCCAGTTCGGTCTGCAGCCGATCCGACGCAACAAGATGATGGCGCGCATCGTGATCTTTGCGGTGATTGGCAGCCTCATTGCCAGCGTCGCGGTGCACGACATACGGCTGATGGAGGGACTTGCCGGCGGCGTGATCGCCGGGGTGGCGCTGGGTCTTCTTGGGCTTCGTCTCAGCCGCTTCGAGTTGGATCCGGTGAAGGGCGACTGCTATGTGCCCAATCCCTATATGGGTGCCATCATCACCGCTTTGCTGCTGGCGCGGTTGGTATGGCGCTTCGCTATGCTCTCGCCCCAGCTGCAAGACCCGACCGGCGCAACGCCACCCGTCCACGGCCCCGAGATCGGCCAGAGTCCGCTGACCCTGGCCATGTTCGGCTTATTCGTGGGGTACTACATCTGCTATTACGCCGGGTTGCTGATCCATCACCAGCGCATCGTAAGGAGTCGGCCGGGGATTCCGGACCAGGCTTGATTACAGCGCGTCGTGATCAAGCTCGCCGGTGCGGATGCGGATCACCTGCTCCAGGTTGCTCACGAAGATCTTGCCATCGCCGATCTTGCCGGTACGGGCTGACTGGCTGATCGCCTCGACCACCCGCTCAAGCTGGTCGTCGTCCACGGCCACTTCCACCTTGATCTTGGGTAGGAAATCGACCACGTACTCGGCCCCGCGGTAAAGTTCCGTGTGGCCCTTCTGTCGGCCGAAACCTTTGACCTCGGTGACGGTAATCCCTTGCACGCCAGCTTCGGCCAGCGCTTCGCGGACATCGTCCAGCTTGAACGGTTTGATGACAGCCACAACCAATTTCATGGAATTTCCTCGGCGGGACGACGGGCCAGGGCGCGCGGTGCGGATGCGGAGCATATCCATTCTGGCGCTCCGAAGGCAGTCTGCCTCGCGGTGTAGGAAAATTCCTACAAACTTTGACGGAGCACACCGATGGCGCGGCTTTTGAACTTCTACTTAAACTTTCCCCCGACGAGTTCGAGGTGCCTACCATGACGGGCAGGCAGGATATCGATCAAATTGCCCTTCGACTTGCTTCGTTGGTTCCGCCAGGGATGGTAGACGCGCACACGGATTTGCGCGCCAATTTTCGCGATATCCTGGCGCAGGGACTGCGCCATCTCGAGCTAGTTACCCGAGAGGAATTCGACGTTCAGACCCAAGTATTGGCGCGTACCCGCGCCCGGGTCGAGGAACTCGAAACGCGTGTGGCGGAGCTGGAAGCCGCCATGTCGCCTCCAGGGACCTAGTTCAGTTCCGGTAGCCGTCCCCGATTCGTCACCATCACCCCAAGGAATCGGGGGCGGCCGTTTTTACCCGCCCAGATACCACGGAGTCGCTCGATGGATCGACCAACCAGCGACTCCACACGCATGGCCAGTCGCCGCATCCCATGAGTTTGGCTGTCACGCTAAGTCGTGCGCAGGAGGGAGTGGCCGCGCCGCAGGTGATGGTGGAAGTACATCTTTCCGGCGGATTGCCAGGCACCCATATTGTCGGCTTACCCGAAGCGGCGGTACGCGAGGCGCGTGACCGCGTGCGCGTGGCCATTCAGAGCGCCGCGTTCGAATATCCCAACCGTCGGGTGACAGTAAACCTCGCTCCCGCGGAGCTGCCGAAGGACGGCGGCCGTTTCGATCTGGCGATTGCGCTCGGCATTCTGGCTGCTGGCAATCAGGTTCCCCGTGAAAAGCTCGACGATTGCGAGTTCCTGGGCGAGTTAGCCCTCTCCGGCCAATTGCGCCCGGTTTCCGGTGTGTTGCCGGCTCTGTTGCGCGCGCGAGCACGGGGCCGTCGAGTGGTGGTGCCGCGTGCGAATGCCGATGAAGCCGCGTTGATTCCCGAAGTGGATGTACGCGTCGCCGACACGCTTTCCGACGTGTGCGGCTGGCTGCGTGGCTCTCAGGAACTGCTGCAGCCCGCCGCAACGCTGACGCTGACCTCCGACAACGATGTAGGCCCAGACCTCATCGACGTACGCGGCCAGCTACAGGCTCGGCGTGCTCTGGAGATCACTGCCGTCGGCGGCCACCACCTGCTGCTGATGGGCCCGCCAGGCACCGGCAAGACCATGCTGGCTGAGCGTTTGCCCGGCATCTTGCCGCCGATGAGTGAATCCGAGGCGCTTGAAACCTGTGCTGTGCTCTCGGTCGCCGGTCAGAACGTGGATCTCACGCATTGGCGCCGACGCCCGTTTCGGGCACCGCATCACACGGCCTCGGCGGTGGCGCTGGTGGGTGGCGGTTCGCAGCCACGACCCGGTGAAATCTCGCTCGCACACAACGGTGTACTGTTCCTCGACGAACTGCCGGAATTCAGCCGCCACGTACTGGAAGTGCTGCGCGAACCGTTGGAGTCTGGAAGCATTCTGATTTCACGCGCAGCGCGCCAACTTCGATTCCCTGCGCAGTTCCAGTTCGTGGGAGCCATGAATCCGTGCCCTTGCGGTTACGCTGGCGACACGCGTCAGCGCTGCCGCTGCACGCCCGATCAAGTGCAACGCTATCGTTCGCGCATTTCCGGCCCGCTGCTCGATCGCATCGATCTATGCGTGGAAGTACCTGCCGTGCCGTTGAGTGAATTGAGTACGCAGCGCAGCGCTTATGCCGAGGATTCCGCCACGGTGCGCAAACGCGTTATGCGCGCGCGTCAGCATGCGCTTGCGCGTGCCGGTCGGCCGAACGCGGAAATCAGCAATCGCGAACTGGAACGCGATTGCGCATTGGGGCCGGCGGAACGCAAATGGTTCGATGCGGCGCTGGAACGGCTTGGTTTGTCAGCCCGTGCCTATCATCGAACGCTACGTGTGGCGCGTACGATTGCTGATCTGGATAACGGCGCGGCAGCGCTAGATCGTCAGCATTTGGCCGAAGCGCTGCAGTATCGACGGTTGTCTTTGCTATCCGATTAATTCGTCTTGCCGGGCACTGCGCATTTTTACGCAGGCGGGACGCAAACGCTCATCGCCAGCGTACGCGACAAACTTCAACATCCCGCATCAACCCTCCCCTGAACACAGAGGAGGGTATGCAGAAGCTTACGCCGCCGATGCCTGATGAAACTGCTCTTCTTCCGTCGATCCCTTCAGCGCCGTCGTCGACGACTTACCTTGCTGGATGGCCTGCGTCACTGCATCGAAATAGCCGGTACCCACTTCGCGCTGATGCTTCACAGCCGTAAACCCTAGATCCGCAGCAGCAAACTCTTTCTCCTGCAATTCCACGAACGCACTCATCTGTCGACGTGCGTAGCCATGTGCAAGTTCGAACATGCTGTAGTTCAAGCTGTGGAAGCCGGCGAGCGTGATGAACTGGAACTTGTAACCCATCGCACCAAGTTCGCGCTGGAATTTCGCGATCGTGGTGTCATCCAGGTTGCGCTTCCAATTGAAGCTTGGCGAGCAGTTATAGGCAAGCAGTTTGCCCGGGAATTTTGCGTGGATCGCTTCAGCGAACTGGCGCGCCTGTTCCAGATTCGGCTTGCTGGTTTCACACCACACCAAGTCGGCATGCGGTGCATAGGCTAGGCCCCGGCTGATGGCTTGTTCGATCCCCGGACGTACACGATAGAAACCTTCGACGGTGCGCTCGCCGGTAGTAAACGGTGTGTCGTTCTCGTCGATGTCGGATGTGAGCAAATCCGCTGCATCCGCATCGGTACGCGCAACCAGGATCGTCGGCACGCCGGCCACGTCAGCAGCCAGGCGTGCAGCATTCAACTTCTCGACGGCTTCGCGCGTAGGCACCAGTACTTTGCCGCCCATATGGCCACACTTTTTCACCGAAGCGAGTTGATCCTCGAAGTGCACGCCGGCCGCACCTGCTTCAATCATCGCCTTCATCAGTTCAAAGGCGTTGAGCACGCCTCCGAAGCCTGCTTCTGCATCGGCGACGATCGGTACCATCCAGTCGGTGTCATCTTTGCCTTCCGCGTGATGCAATTGATCGGCGCGCAGTAGCGTGTTGTTGATGCGCTTCACCACCAACGGTACCGAGTTGGCCGGATACAACGACTGATCCGGATACATCTCGCCTGCGACGTTAGCGTCGGCAGCAACTTGCCAGCCGCTTAGGTAGATCGCCTGCAGGCCGGCTTTCACTTGCTGCATCGCCTGGTTGCCCGTCAATGCACCAAGTGCATTGACGAACGGCTCCTTGTGCAGCGATTTCCACAAACGTTCCGCGCCACGCCGTGCAAGAGAATGTTCGACGGCTACCGTGCCGCGCAAACGGGCGACGTCTTCCGCGGTGTAGGTGCGCTGGATACCTGTCCAACGTGGGTTGTTCTTCCAATCCAGCGCAATCTGTTCGGCGGTCGGCAAATGGGTTTTCATGACATGTGCTCCGTAAGTTTTCTTCGACAGCGCGCAATCAGGCGAGCTGTTCGTAGGCGGGAAGGGTGAGGAAGTTGCCAAGCTCGTCGGCGTGCGTCAGTTCGGCTAGCAACTGCGCGGCATCGGCCGCGCGCCGCGCGCCGGGGAGAGTGCTTTCCTGCAAGCGATGCGCATGAGTGGCGAGTGCGTGATCGAACAGTGCGAAATCGATCGGCGCATGGTCGGTAAATTCCAGTTGGCCGTGATGCAGCCACTGCCACAACTGCGCACGTGCGATTTCTGCAGTCGCCGCATCTTCCATCAGGTTGTGGATCGGCACACAACCCAAGCCCTCCAGCCATGCCGCGGTGTAACGCAACGCAACTTCCACGTTGTTGTCAAAACCGGCACGCGTGATGGTGCCGCTGCAGGGTGCAATCAGCGTGTCGCGGTCGGCGTGCACATCTTCGCGTTTGACGTGCAGCTGGTTGGGTGTCGGCATGTGCTGGTCGAAGATGTCCAGCGCTACCTGCACCAGCGCAGGATGTGCCACCCACGTGCCGTCATGACCGGCCTGCACTTCGCGCAACTTGTCGGCGCGCACTTTGGCCATCGCCTGGTCGTTCGCTGCGTCGTCGTTCTTGATCGGAATCTGCGCAGCCATGCCGCCCATGGCGAATGCGCCGCGACGATGGCACGTCTGGATCAGCAGTTCCGAATACGTCTTGAGGAACGGCACGGTCATCACCACCTGGCCGCGGTCGGGCAACAGGCGATCGCGATGGCCTCGGAAGGTCTTGAGGTAGGAAAAGATGTAATCCCAGCGGCCGCAGTTGAGGCCCACCGCACGATCCCGAAGCGCATGCAGGATCTCGTGCATCTGAAACACTGCCGGCAGCGTTTCGATCAGCACGGTGGCTTTCATCGTGCCGTACGGCAGATCGAGCTCGTCCTCCGCCAGCGCCATCACCTCATTCCACAGCGCGGCTTCTTCCATGGCTTCGAGCTTGGGCAAGTAGAAATACGGGCCACGGTCCTGGGCATGCAGCGCGTGAGCGTTGTGGAAGGCAAACAGGCCGAAGTCGACCAGCGCGCCGGCGATCGTTTCGCCGTCCACCGTGATGTGCCGTTCCGGCAGATGCCAGCCACGTGGACGTACCACCAGCTGGGCAGGGTTGGCACCCACGCGATAGTTCTTGCCCTCAGGTGAGCGGTATTCCAGCCGGCCGTTTACGGCATCGCGCAAGTTGATCTGGCCGTCGAGCTGGTTGGCGAAGCTCGGCGCGGAGGAATCTTCGAAATCCGCCATGAAGACCTTCGCGCCGGAATTAAGCGCGTTGATGATCATCTTCCGTTCGACCGGGCCAGTGATTTCCACGCGGCGGTCCAGCAGCGGCACCGGAATGGGCGCCACTGTCCAATCGCTCTCGCGGATCGCCTGGGTATCGGGCCGGAAATCCGGCAACACCCCCGCGTCATAGCGGGCCTGGCGTTCACGTCGGACCTTCAGTAGCTGCTGGCGCCGCGGTTCGGCGAACCGATGCAGGCGGCCAAGGAAAGCCAGGGCTTCAGGGGTGAGGACGTCCGCATGGCCGGCGGTATTTGCATGAACCTGGATGGGCCGGCTGACGAGTTTTTCGCTGGGTACTGCCATTGGGTTGCTCCACCTTGGGATCTTGGGGTCCGGTGGAAAAGCTAGGCCAGCAAGCTATATTTGACAAAGCAAATGTTTCAATTTTTGATATTAAAAAAAACAATACATACTCTAAAGTATTGAACCGATTGTCATCCAAGGGGGCGTTTGAGGCCAGAACATGACAAAAAAGCTACCGCCAGCGACACCAAAACGAGCTGCGCGAAAGCGCACCACAGCACCTGCGGCAGACACCGGGCGCTACTACTACAAAGGCAGCCGGCTCAAGCAGATACGCGCCTTCGTCACCACAGTGAAACTGGGCACGCTTAGTCGTGCGGCCGAGGCGCTATACCTGTCCCAGCCGTCCGTCAGCCTGCAGTTGCAGGCGCTCGAGCGTGAGCTGGGGGCGGAACTGCTTCATCGCAGCCGACGGCGCATCAACCTGACCGATGCCGGCGAAGCGTTGTACGAACTGGCGCGCCCATTGGTGGAAGGGTGGGAGAACCTCGATCGCCAGTTTCAGGCCAAGGTGAAAGGTCTGCAGGCGGGCAAGCTGACCGTGGCGGCGGGTACTTCCACCATCCAATACCTGCTGCCCCATCTGGTTCGGCAATACCGCGAGCGCTTTCCAGACGTGCAACTGCAATTGGCTAACGTCACTGGCAAGGACGGTTTGTCACTATTGCGCGCGGACGAAGCGGATTTTGCCGTGGGCTCCATGCTCGACGTGCCCAACGACATTGCGTGGGCGCCGGTCTATCACTACGACCCGATGTTGATTACGCCGCTTGATCATCCGCTGGCGCGCAAGGAAAGCGTGCTGCTGGATGACCTCTCGCCCTACGGCTTGATCCTGCCGCCGCAACGCCTCTCCACCTACCGCATGGTGGATCTGGTGTTTCAGCAACGGCAAGTGCCCTATCACGTCGCGATCGAAGTTGGTGGCTGGGACGTTATCAAGGAATACGTGGCGATGGGCTTAGGTATATCCATCGTCACCGGCATATGCATCACCGAGTCAGATCGTCAGCGTTTGGCTGTGCGCAATATGCGCCAGTACTTTCCACAGCGAAGTTATGGCGTGGTGATGCGCAAAGGGAAATTCCTCAGTAGGGAAGCGCAGGCGTTCATCGATCTGATTCGGCCGGGACTGCTGACGCACCGCGACTACGACGAACCCGGTCACTCCGAAAGGTGATTTTGCGCGCAAACCATCAGCTGCGTTGTTGCAGTGCCAGCTTTACACCAAACGCCACCAGCACCGTTCCACACAGCCGATCCATCCACTGACCAAACTGCGGGCGAGTTGTCAGCAACCGATGAATGCGGCCACCCATCAAGGCGAGCACGGTCGACCACGTCAGGCCGGTGCCGATGAAGCTCAAGCCCAGCAGCATCAAGCCAATTTGTGGATGCGCTGCATGCATGGAAACGAATTGCGGCAGAAAGGCCAGGAAGAACAACGCAACCTTGGGATTGAGCACGTTAGTCAGCATGCCTTGCCGAAAGGCTGCGGCAAAGCCTTTCCCGAGCGTTTCCGTGGGTGGTCGGGTGGTTGCGCGTGAGAACACCATGCGCAAGCCGATCCACACCAGGTAGGCCGCACCCAGGTACTTCAACACGCTAAACGCCAGTGCCGAGGTCATCAGGATGGCTGAAATGCCGAGCACCGCAGCAAGCGTATGCACGATGCAACCCGCATTGATGCCGAGCGCTGCCGCCATGCCTACGCCATGCCCTTCGCGCCCGCTGCGCGTGAGGATGTAGAACGTATCCAGCCCCGGTGTGAGGTTGAGCGCGATGCTGGCGAGTAGAAATGCTTCGTAATGCTGGATGCCGAACGTTTCCACCTTATCCCCTTCTTAGGATGCTTCGGTATTGCGATGCTTTCCGCGATACGGACGGAACAGCGTGCGAATCGCGGCCATGTCCGCATCGTGATCATCCGTGGCACAAACCAGCGGACCGAGCGTGAAGCTCTTGCTGGGATAGTCGATGAAGATGGGCAGGATCGGCACGTTCGCTTCGTGCGCGATACGTAGAAAACCGGATTTCCAATGTTTGACGTGCTTGCGTGTGCCTTCGGGCGTGATGCCCAACCACATCTGCTCGCGCTCATTGAAGCGTTCCACCATCTGGCCCACCACGTTCAATGCCGCCTTGCGGTTGATCGGAATCATGCCGATCGGACGCAGGATCACGCCAAGCGGACCATCCAGCACTTCGCGTTTGATCATGATGTTGATGTTGATGCCCAGCGCGATCTTGATCATCAGCCCCCACACGCCATCCCAATAGGAGGAGTGCGGAGCACCGATCAGTATCAGCTTAGGTTGGTCGGGAAACTGCCCAAGCAGGCGCCATCCGGAAAGCCGAAGCAGGGTGCGCATGAGCCAGGGCCAGAAGCGGCTGTTGATCCGCGGAGCTTGCGGCGGTACTGCCGGCAGGAGAAATTCGCTCACTCATGGCTCCAGGAACGCGAACGGTTTTGTTTGACCTTGGCTCGCTGCTGCTTGCCTTCCAGGCGACGCAACTTTGAGGCGCGGGTCGGCTTGGTCGCGATGCGCTTCTTCGGTGCGACCAGGGCGCTGCGCAGGATTTCCACCAGGCGCTCCCGCGCATCTTCGCGGTTGCGCCCCTGATCGCGAAAGCGGCGCGCCTGGATCACCAGCACGCCTTCGTCCGTCATGCGTCGGTCGCTGCGTGCAAGCAAGCGTGCCCGCACATCGTCCGGCAGGGAAGGCGAGTGCAGCACGTCGAAGCGCAATTCCACCGCGCTTTCGGTGCGATTGACATGCTGGCCACCGGGACCGTCTGCGCGTAGAAAGCGCTCGGTCAGTTCGGATTCCGGCAGGTTGATGGTTCGGCTTACGGGCAACATGCCGTCAAGTTTAGCCGGTCGGCATGACGCTTATCGTTTCATCGTTGGGTAACGACCAGCCGAAGCGCTCCAACAACGCCTTGTAAGCCGCATCGAGCGGTGCCTCCAGCATCATCGGCCGGCTGTCGACCGGATGCCGGAAGCTCAGGCGCCAGGCATGCAACAGCATGCGATAACAGCTGAAATACTGCTTGTAGAGACGGTTGTGATCGCTGCGGCCATGCTGGCAATCACCGATCACGGGATGATGGATGTGCGCCATATGCTTGCGGATCTGCCGGAAGCGACCGGTCTTCGGCTCCGCCAGCACCAAGGCATACCGTTGCTGTGGATAGCGCCCCAGCGTGATGGGTACCTCCACCGTCTCCAATCGGCGATACGCAGTCTGTGCTTCGCGACGAGGACCCGTCTCGCGCGAACCCGGCAACGGGTAATCGACGACGCCTTCGGCCGGTTCCGGCCAACCGCGCACGACCGTGAGGTACTGCTTGTGCACATCGCGGCCCATGAACTGCTCGCCGAATACAGCGGCGATTTCCGTCGACCGGGCGATCAGCAGTACGCCGCTGGTGGCGCGATCCAGGCGATGCGCCAGATACAGCGTGCCGCCGACTTGTTCGCGCAGCACGTCGATCAGGAAGGTATCGGCATTGCCCACCATCTTCGAGCGATGCACGGCGAGGCCCGCAGGTTTGTTGACCGCGATGAAGGCGTCGTCTTGGTAGAGGATGTCGAGCATGGATGGAAAGAGGTGAATCGAAAAAGCGTTACCGCCGCATCCATCCATTCACAAACGAAAGCAGCCCGCCTGCACCCATGCCCAACGGCACCCATGGATTTTGGTGATGTCCGAACGTCCACATCACCGTGGCGCAGACAATCAGCGTCGTGCCTAGCAATAAGCTGCCAGCCACCTCCAGCATGCGCCGGACCAGTTTGCGTTGATGCAAAAGATGATCTGCATCATGCAGCAGCTTTTGCTCGCCGGCGGCAACCTGGCGCATGGCATCGCGCACCAGGTCCGGCCATTGCGGCGCGTTGTGGAACCACTCCGGGATGCGCTTGCGGACTTCGCGCAGCGTGCGCAATGGGCTGTAGCGTTCGCGCAGGATGCGCTTGAGCACCGGGTGGGCCACCGCCCAGATGTCGATGTCCGGATCGAGCAATCGGCCCACGCCTTCGATGTTGAGCAGGGTTTTCTGCAGCAGGATCAACTGTGGCTGCAGGGTGAGCTCGAAGCGGCGCGCAGTCTGGAACAGCTTCACCACCAATTCGGCCAGTGAGATCTGCGACAGCGGACGCGTGAAATACGGCTCGCATACGGTACGCACAGCAGCTTCCAGTTCGTCCAGTCGCACACTGGATGGCATCCAGCCCGCGTCTACGTGCAGCTTGGCAATGCGCGCATAGTCGCGTTCGAACAAGGCGATAAAGTTCTGCGCCAGCCAATATTGGTCGGCTTCCGGCAGCGACCCCATGATGCCGAAATCCAGCGCAATGAAGCGCGGCTCGTGGGCGCGCGTCGCGTCCACCCAGATATTGCCGGGGTGCGCATCGGCGTGAAAGAAATTGTCACGGAATACCTGCTCATAGAACAGGCGCACACCTTTGGCCGCAAGCTGCTTGCGATCGATGCCGGCCGCATCGATGGCGGCGATATCGTCGCTGGAAAGGCCGTTGACGCGCTCCAGCGTGAGCACGCCTGCGGTGGTGAGTTCCCAATGCACCTCGGGTACATACAGGTCAACACCGCTGATGAAGTTACGACGCAGCAGGCTGGCGTTGGCGCCTTCGCGCTGCAAATCGAGTTCGTTCTCCAGCATTTTCTCGACTTCGGCCACCGCGTCGAGTGGACGAATCTTGTCCGCGTTCGGATGCCAGCGTTGCGCCATCTCACCCAGCGAATGCAGCAAGCTGACGTCGCGCGCGATGCGCTCATTGATGCGTGGACGCAGCACCTTCACGACCACCGCGCGGCCGTCGTGCAGCGTCGCGGCATGCACCTGCGAGATCGACGCGGAGGCGAGCGGCACGGGATCGAAGCTGGCGTACAACTTCTCCACCGGAAGTTTCAATTCGCGCTCGATGATGGCGCGCGCTTCATCGCCGGGGAACGGTGGCACCTGGTCCTGCAACAGCGCCAGTTCGTCGGCAATATCGGCGGGCACCAGGTCGCGGCGTGTCGACAGAATCTGCCCGGCCTTGACGAAGATCGGTCCGAGTTCGTTCAACGCCAGACGAATGCGTGCGCCGCGCAAGAGCGGGCGCACGTCCACCACCGGCCGTCCCAGCAAAGGGCGCACGAATTTGAGCGGACGGAACAGATGCGTGGCATCCACCAGCTCATCGAGCCGATAGCGCAACAGGACGATGGCGACACGCAGCAAACCAGGTATCACTTTCCACGACGTCACGGGCGCGCTCCCCGCTGCAGGCGTTCCAGCCGTGCAAGGCGTGCTTCCAGTCGTTCGGTGCGTTCGCGCAAGGCGTCGACATCATCGAGAAAGCTTTCCACTTCGCCCGGCGCTACGGCGATGCCTGTTTCGTCGCGCAACCAGGCCGCGCCGTCCTGGGTGAGATGCGAAGCGGTTTCGCGCGCGTGCGCCAAACCTTCGCGAACTGCCTTGGCCAGCGGCACGCCGATTACGTCGCCGAAGGTACGGGCGAAGGCTTCCTCAAAATCCGGTGCGAAGCCGCTGGCGAGTTTTTCCAGGCGCCGTGCCAATTCCGCGTCGCCGGCAATCTCCACCTTGCCGGGAGCAAGGTTTTCGTTGTGGCGACGGAACAACATCGACAGCAAGCTGCCCGGCGTGGCGGCCACCCGGAGATCACTGCTTTCTGCGGCGGGCCCGACCTTCAGGCGCTGACCCTCGACCGTCACCGCCAAGGCCATGTCCATGCCTTGCAAATGCAGTTGCACGCTGCGTCCGTCGAGCGCAATGAGCTTGGCTTGGCTTTCCGGATCGAGCGAAAGCGCGTGATTGAGCGCAGTTTCCAGTGCGCGGCCGGCCAGTTTGCGCAATGGCCGGGGGAGCAGGTTCGGAGCAGCGGAGGCAGTCATTCCGGAATTGTAGCCGGCCGCGCGCCGGGCCTGCCGCCTCAAAGCTCGACGGCGCCCGGAAAGCCGAGCTGCCGCCACGCTTCGTACACGGCCACCGCCACGCTGTTGGACAGGTTCAAGCTGCGGCTGTCTGCACGCATCGGTAGCCGTAGCCGTTGTTCGGCAGGCAGTGCGGACAATACGGCGTCGGGTAAGCCAGCTGTTTCGCAGCCGAACAGAAGTGCATCACCGTGCTTGAAGTGCGCGTCCACGTGCCAGGTGCGTCCGCGCGTAGAAAACGCGAAAACACGCGGATGATCGAGTGCTGTGAGGCAGGCATCGAGATCGTCGTGCACGGTGACGCGTGCGTATTCGTGATAGTCCAGTCCGGCGCGGCGTAGACGCGTATCGTCAAGTTCGAAGCCCAAGGGGCGGATCAGGTGCAATGCGGCGCCAGTGTTGGCGCACAGCCGGATCACGTTGCCGGTGTTGGGCGGGATTTCGGGACGGAAGAGAATGACATGCAGCATGCCGCCATTATCGGATGGATCGGGTGCGATGCACTGTGCTTAGCCGGCCGTCCCTGCGTGGCTCGTCGTGTTTGCCGAGACGACCGCGATAGTGTGGCTGGTGGCCGACACGGCAGAAGCAGGTTTGGCAGTCACCATCGCCAGCAATGTGAGTCCGCAAACCAGCACGCAAGCGCCGAACAAGCCGCGAAGGAAGAGAGTCTCGAATTTCATGACGGTATTTCCTTAAGTTGGGGATGGGATCAGCCCGCAGCGCGCACGCAGATCATGTTGTCGACGATGGGCACCACGCAGGACGATGGCGCCGAGGTCAGCAGAGCGGCGATGGAGCTGGCGAATGCCAGATGCGTCGGCGCCGGCTTGCTGGTAACCATGGCCGCCAGGATCAAGCCGCAAACCACCGTGCACGCCACGAACAAACCACGCAGGATCACTGTTTCGAATTTCATGTCCGTATCTCCGATTCGAGCAAAAGAGGCCGAAGGCCCTCACCCTTAACTCAGCAATCCCTGTGCCAGCCCTGTTTGCATCTGCAATACTTTGATCTAAAAGGGTTTGTGTCGGTACGTTAGGGTGCACTCGACTGTCCGCGGACACCGGACACTCCGCACCGGACAGTGTCCGCGGAGCGTTCGAACGGCGCTGCGCTAAGCGGGCGTTCTGCGATCGGCAACAGCGACGCGCTACGATGCTATGCGGAAGCTTTCACCTTTCTCGCTTTGATGGAGCTACATATGCGCAAGACTCTGCTGCTGCTCGCACCTCTTACGTTGCTTGGCGGCTGCACCTGGGGCATCAACCCGGATCCGGGTTCGAGCAACGTCCGTACCGTGTGGAGCGGCGAGGTTACCGGTTGCCGCGATCTGGGCAAGATCACGGTGTCGGTGATGAGCCGCGTTGGTCCGTTCGATCGCAACAACATCAAAGTGCGTGACGAGCTGCAGGTGCAGGCGCGCAATAGCGCTTTGGGCATGCATGCAGACACCATCAAGCCGCTGGGCGATCCGGTGGACGGTTCGCAGCCCTGGGAAGCTTATGTGTGCGGCGCGCGCCAGCCGGGTTCGTCCACACCGCCACCCGCGCAAAATCCGGGTACGCAGCCGATGCAGCAAGCGCCGGCACAACAAGGTGGCGGATTCCAGACTTATCCCGCGAAGGGCGGCTAAGCGAATTTTCAGCCGAAAACGCCATGCAGATACGACTGCATGGCGTTTTGCATTTCCAGTAGTGCGACTTGGCGGCCCGGCATAGCCGGTTCCGCCTGGATCGCTGCCGCGCCTTTCATCATTTGCTGCACGACGACGGCGGCTGCATAGGTTTCTTCTTCCGAACGATGCGGTGCACGGCGTGCCAGCAACGCCTGCAGTTCGGCCCGCAAGCGGCGGCGAATGTTCAAGCCATCGGCGGCCGGTTTCGGCATGGATTCCACCAGCGGCACGAATGCAGGGTGGCGTTTGCGGAAGTTGATCAGGAACCCGCACAGCCGCTCGGCCCATTCCTCGACGGTCCATTGCACCGACGGTTCCGCGAATTTCCCAAGTTCCGCGTAGACTGCTTCCGCGTACTGCTGCAGCAGTGCGCGCGCCAGCGCTTCCTTGGTGGGAAAGAACTGGTACAGCGACCCGATCGACGCGCCAGCGCGTGCTGCCACCTCGGTCATCGTCGCACCCTCATAACCTTTCTCGACGAAGCATGCACCGGCTGCTTCCAGCAGCGTGGCCACGCGCTCGTGACCGCGCTGGCGTTGGGGTTTGCGGCGCACGCCGGTTGAATTTTGTGAGGACATCCTCATAAACTCCAAAGTGAGGATATCCTCACTTTTCTCAATTGGAGCATCTCGTGGACAAGCTTGATTCGCGCCGCACGGCGCTCGTTCTCATCGATTTGCAGAAGGGTATCCTACCGTTCGCGGGCGGCCCCCACACTGCTGCCGAAGTGTTGGAAAAGGCCGGCGCGCTGGTTCGGCGTTTTCATGAACTGGGCTCGCCCGTAGTGCTGGTGCGCGTGGGCTGGTCTGCCGATGGTGGCGACGCTCTGCGCCAGCCGGTCGATCGGCCGCCGCCCGCCAAGCCAACATCGGCTGACTGGTGGGATTTCGCCGACGAACTCGGCGCGATCGACAGCGACATCCGCGTGATCAAGCGGCAGTGGGGTGCGTTCTACGGTACCGAGCTGGAGTTGCAATTGCGTCGCCGCGGCATCGAGCATATCGTGCTTGGCGGCATCGCCACCAACATCGGTGTGGAATCCACTGCGCGCAATGCGTGGGAACTCGGGTTCGGCATCGTCTTCGCCGAGGATGCAATGAGCGCGACGAGCAGCGAACATCATGCCTTCGCAATCGAGAACATCTTTCCAAGACTGGGACGTGTGCGCGCTACGGCGCAGGTGTTGGAGATGTTGGGCTGATTGTTGGGGAAATATCAGCGCGCCAGATCAACCTCCTCCCCTACGTGCAGTAGGGGGCGTACTTTCTCTTCTCCTCCTGCAAGCAGGAGGAGGTGGGGTGGGGTGAAGCAACCTCGCGATGAACTCAAATGATGCGGTAAGCGCAACGTTGCAACGCCTTTCGCGCACGCAACACCTCTACAACACATACCCTTCACGCACATTCGCCCGCTAAGGGCGCCTTCGATGACCATTTGATGCTGCGTCGCCGCGTGAAGACTTGCGCCTTTGCGAAAGCGGCACGGCGCGAAGCGCGCGTATTTGTGTGAGTTGACCACCCCTTCTGGTTTTTGCGCTGCAACGCAAATGGCCGCAGCAGCGCCTTTACAAGCTGCCATGAAAACGTTTACGTTTGCGCCAGCCTTTAGGATGTAAGGCCATTCATCCAACCAAAAGGACGCTTTCGATGACGACCAAAAACGCAACCATCAAGGACGTTGCGCGCGAGGCAAAGGTCTCGGTCGCCTCGGTATCGCGTGTGCTCAATGGCCTGGGCGGCGTCACGCCCGAAACGCAGAAAATCGTGCGCGAAGTGGCCAATCGCCTCAATTACATCCCGGACAACGCAGCGCGTAGTTTGATCACCGGTCGCACGCACACCATTGGCGCGGTGCTGCCGGATCTGTATGGCGAATTCTTCTCGGAACTGATTCGCGGCATCGACCTCGCCGCCCGCGCACGCGGATTGCACTTGTTGGTTTCCAGCTCGCACGACGGCGTGGCCGATGCCGCCGCCGCGGTGCGCGCCATGCGTGGACGCGTGGACGGCATGCTGATCCTTTCCGAATACGTCGACGCAGCCTTTCTGGAAGAAAACCTCCCCGAAAAACTGTCGGCGGTGCTGCTGAACAGCCCAGTGAAAAGCGCGCGCTACCCGGTGTTGAACATCGACAACCGTGCCGGCGCCATCGCCATGGTGCAGCACTTGATTGAAACGGGACACCAGCAGGTCGCTTTCATTAGCGGCCCGAAGACCAACTTCGACGCACAGCAGCGCGAGAAAGGTTATCGCGCCGCCATGACCAAGCATGCGCCGGGCATGCCGCTCACCATCGTCGATGGCAACTTCACCGAGGAATCGGGCTATCGCGCAGGGCGTGAACTGTTGGCCAAAAAACCGCGCCCGCAAGCCGTATTCGCCGCCAACGACATGATGGCGATCGGCTGCCTGTACGCCTTCAAGGAAGCCGGTATCGATGTTCCCGGCGACATCGCGCTAGCTGGCTTCGACGACATTCTGATCGCGCGCTACATCACGCCGCCACTGAGCACGGTGCAAGTGCGTATCGCGGATCTGGGACGCATTGCATTGGACCGTCTTGCGGCTTTGCTGAACCCGGCCGATAGCACGCCAGCATCGGTCGAAACGCTGGGATGCGACATCGTCATCCGCGAATCCTGCGGTGCAAAGAAGGGCTCGGTTGCCGCACCGAACAAGCCCCGCAGGTCGCCACGACCATCACCCACATAACGACACCCGCACATCGCTCGGGGAGGGGAGAAACAATGAAAGCCGTATCGAATGTCCGGAAGCTCATGCTGGCGCGATGGATTGCCGCATCGATCACCGCCACTGCAGCTTTGCCGATGATCTCCTTCGCGCAGAGCTCCGATGCGAACTTGCGCGGTACGGCTGCCCCCAATGTCACGGTTACTGCCCGAAACGTTGCCACGGGATACACGCGCGTCACTACATCCGGCAAGGATGGCAGCTACGCGCTGGTGAGCTTGCCGCCCGGCACCTATCAAGTTGACGCAGGTACGGGCACTGAGCACACGGTAACGTTGACGGTGGCATCCACCTCCACGCTCAATCTAGCTGCAGCAGCACCTGCCGTTAACGCGCAAAATCTCGGTCCGGTCACGGTCAGTGCTACCACCTTGCCGGAGATGACCACTTCCGAAGTCGGCACCCTCGTGTCGCAGCGTGACATCGCGACGGTTCCGCAGATCACGCGTAACTTCCTTGAGTTCGCCGACACCGTGCCCGGCATGGTGTTTACTGTGCAGCAGAACGGCAACACCAGCCTGCAATCCGGCGGTCAGGCGCCATCCGGCATTAATGTCTACATCGACGGTATTGGCCAGAAGAACTACGTGGAGAACGGTGGCATTACCGGGCAGAACAACACCCAAGGCAACCCGTTTCCGCAGTTGGCGATCGGCGAGTACAAAGTTGTCACCTCTAACTACAAGGCCGAGTACGACCAGATTTCCAGCGCTGCGGTGATCGCCGAAACCAAGTCCGGTACCAATGAATACCACGGGGAAGTGTTCGGCGACTGGACCGATACGCGCATGCGCTCAATGACACCGTCGGAAACCGCTACTGGGGAGAAGACACCTTCACACGATAAGGAATACGGTTTCTCATTCGGTGGACCGATTATCAAGGACAAGGCGCATTTCTTCCTTGCCTACGAGGGCAAGGAATACGACACACCTATCACGGTTGTGCCAGGTGCGGCCTCTCAGCAATTGATTTCGCAATTGCCGGCCAGCGCGTTGGCCCAACTCGGACCGTCTGGCTTACCGTTCAAGGAAAATTTGTACTTCCTAAAGTTCGACTACGAGCCGACTAATCGTGATCGCATCGAAGTAAGTGGCAAGTACCGCCATGAAACCGCCATCACCGGGACCGGTACCGGTGTGGCAGCGTCCTCGGCGCTCAATCAAATCAACTACGATCGCCGCTTCGATATCCGTTGGGATCACAGTGCAGATGCATGGTTCAACCGCCTGCAGCTCACCTATGAGAACGCGTTCTTCAAGCCGAGTGCCATCAACATCGGCAACGGTTCCACGTATACGCCTTATAACGACCAAAACACATCGATCCTGACTGTGGGTGCGGCCGACCCGCGCGGCACGCAGGACAAGGGCCAGAAAGGTCCAGCGATTCAGGATGACTTGACGTTCAATGATCTTGAATGGCATGGCGATCACGTCATCAAAATGGGCGCCAAGTACAAGCTGATTCAGCTCATCGCGCAGGACGCGGGTGAGTTCAATCCGCAGTTCACGTATGACGTCACGCCCACGGGCACGCTATCAGAGCCATATCAGGTGCTGTTTCCGATTGCGCTACCTGGCACCAGCCCGATCGTAAGAACCAATGACAAACAGTTCGGTGCGTATATCCAGGACGATTGGACGGTGGATCAGCATCTCACGTTGAACTTGGGTGTTCGCTGGGATTACGAAGAAACACCGTCGTACCTCAATTTCGTCACGCCGCAATCGGTGGTCAATGCGCTGTATTCGCAGAATCCGAACGCAGCGCCAGGCGTGACTTATGCGCAATCGCTGGCATTGGGCGGAGTGAACGTCAACGACTACATCAGCAACGGGCACAATCGTCACGCGCAGAAGAATGAATTCCAGCCACGCTTTGGTTTCTCGTATGACATCAACGGTGATCAGCAGCATGTGATCCACGGTGGCGTCGGTCGTTCCTATGACCGCACCATCTACGAGATCCTGCAGCTGGAACAAACCAAGCTGGCATTGGCCGAAGCGACCATCACGTTCCCCAACCAATACCACTCGTGCACGCCGAGCCCGAATTGCATTCCGTGGAATCCGGCTTATCTGAGCGGTATCGGTGTGCTGCAGGGACTGCTGACCGGCACCACTGCGGGCCGCGAAGTGGACCTGATGAACAATCATCTGAAAACGCCGTACTCCGATCAGGTCAGCATTGGCATGCGCAACCAGCTCGGTGACTGGATCACCGATGTGACGTGGGCGCAGGTCAATCGTTTCCAGGGTGTGGTGTTCACCCTTGGCAACCGCTGGCCCAACGGGGCTTTCTGGCAGGGTGGCGGCCAGCCGTGGAGCCAGAGTATTCCGGGCTTTGGCAATCTGATCATCGCCAACAATGGCCTGACGCAGAAGACGCAGCAGGTGCTGATCTCGGCGCAGAAACCCTACACGCCGGAATCGGGCTGGGGCATCAACATCGCCTACACATACACGAAGGCGAAGCAGAACAACGACAACCAGGATGTGACCGATCAATACGCGTTCGACGAAGCCACCATTCAAGATTATCCCTACCTTACTTCAGCCGTGGCCAAGCATCGCTTAGTGGTTTCCGGTTCGAACGATGCGCCATGGGGACTTCTGTTTGGTTACAAGCTCACGTTGGCCACGCCTATTCCGGGCATCAATCTCGCTTGCTATGGTGCGCCGGCTCCGGGCAACGGTAGTCTCGGCAGTGGTTGCCTCCCGTATTCCTACACACCTTCAGGTTCACGCTTCCTGAGTGGTCCGATCTTTGGCTATCGCTCGATCGATTTCCAGATCACCAAGAACTTCAAGATCTATCAGAACGTAAGTGGATACGTGCGTTTCGATCTGCTCAACGCGTTCAACTGGAACAACTATAGCGATTACATCTACAACCCCGGCCAGAACAGTGTGTTGAACAAGGTTCTGGTGTCGTATGACCCCACCGGTAACATCTATGGCACGCCGCGCGAAGTGAAGCTGACGCTGGGCGTGAAGTTCTGATGACGCTTGCTCCCTATGGAAAGGGAGTGCTCTCGAATTCCGGTACGCGTCCCCTCGACGTACCGGAATTCGCGAGCCTTTTCCTATGTTCTTGAGTAAAGTCCCCACGCATGACCTCCCGACTTCTTCGAGTTGTCGCACTGAAAGCGCTGCTTGCCGCCCTAGTGTTCTGCAGTGGCGCGACGCAGCTGGCGTGGACGCGTACGGCCGCGCACAGCTTCGAGAGCTTTTCCAAACCGCAGCAGGTTATGGTGGAGGATCTGGAGCGACGCACGTTCCAGTGGTTCTGGGATAGCGCCAATCCTGCCACCGGCTTGATACCCGATCACTATCCGGGTCCTTCGTTCTCAAGCATTGCTTCGGTAGGTTTCGGCCTCACGGCTTACGGCATTGGTGCGGAGCGTGGCTACATTACGCGTGCGCAAGCGGTCGATCGCACGCTGGTCACGTTGCGCTTCTTTGCCAATGCCCCGCAAAACGACAGCGAAGATAATGCCTCTGGCTATCACGGTTTCTTTTACCACTTCCTGGACATGCAGACCGGTAAGCGCTTCGAGCGCTCGATTGAGCTGTCTAGCGTCGACACCACGCTATTGCTAGGTGGAGTGCTGTTCGCGCAGAGCTATTACGACCGTGATACGTCGAAGGAAAAGGAAATCCGCAAGCTAGCAGATGACATCTATCGACGCGTCGACTGGACCTGGATGCAGCCGCGCGCACCGCTGATCAGCATGGGCTGGACGCCGGGCGGCAAGTTCATCGATGCGGATTGGAAAGGCTATGACGAGGGCATGCTGGTCTACATCCTCGCCTTGGGTTCGCCGACGCATACGGTTTCCGATAAAGCCTGGCCGGCATGGACGAGCAGCTATCCCGCGCAATGGGGCAGCTTCTACGGACAGACCTTTCTCAACTTTGCACCGTTGTTCGGCCATCAATACAGTGAAGCGTGGGTGGACTTCCGTGGTATTCGCGACGCGTGGAGTCGCGAACACGGACTGGACTACTTCGAGAACGGCCGCCGCGCCGTCTACGCGCAGCGTGCGTATGCGGTCGCCAATCCCGGCCACTGGAAGGGCTATGACGCGAACGTGTGGGGACTCACGGCGTGCAATGGTCCTGGCGACATCACCTTGCGCCTTCCCGATGGTAAGGAGCACAAGTTCGATGGTTACACCGCGCGTGGTGCCGGCCTGGACTATGTTTCCGACGACGGCACCATCGCGCCCACTGCAGCGGGCGGCTCCATCGCTTTCGCACCGGACGTCGTGGTGCCGGCGTTGCAAGCGATGAAAGATCGTTACGGGGACGATGTTTACGATCGCTACGGTTTCGTCGATGCGTTCAATCCTAGCTTGGATACGGATGCTTCACCCAAAGAGGGTAGGGTGGTACGCGGAAAAGGCTGGTTCGATACGTTGCAGATCGGCATCGATCAGGGGCCGATCGTGTTGATGATCGAAAACTGGCGTAGTGATTTTGTGTGGAACGTGATGCGCAGGAATCCGTATATCCGGAAGGGGCTTCAGCGTGCAGGATTCTCGGGAGGGTGGCTGGAACACACAACTAGGTGACCGCCTTTCCGCGTACTTCTTCTATCCAGAGGCATGGGTATCTACATCTTTCCATGAAGATCCATTTTGCCCCGCCGTCATTCCCGCGAAAGCGGGAATCCATTCGCCCTGATGCAGAGGCGAAGATGGATTCCCGCTTTCGCGGGAATGACGGCCCCAAGGAGATCAACTATCTCAGAGAAGGGGGAAGGGCGCGGTCCGCATTTTGGCAAATCATTGCTGTAATGCTGGTCTATGTGTGTCTGGTTGCATGTGCACAAAATTCCGATCCCCGCACCCTTACCTTCTGGACCATCGGCCGCGAAGGCGAAGCCATCACCCAACTGCTGCCGGAATTCGAACGCGAAAACCCCGACATCCACGTATCGCTACAGCAACTGCCGCTCAGCGCCGCGCATCAGAAGCTACTCACAGCCTTCGCTGGTGACTCCACACCTGACATGACCCAACTCGGCAACACGTGGTTGCCGGAGTTAGTTGCACTTGGTGCCTTGGAGCCGTTGCAGACGCGCGTCGCCAACTCAAAGACCATCCATCCAGACGACTACTTTCCCAGCATCTGGTCTACCAATGTCTACGATGGTGCGCTCTATGGCATACCGTGGTACGTCGACACGCGCCTGCTGTTCTATCGCAGCGATTTGTTGAAAGCGGCAGGCTTCAATGCGCCGCCGCGCGATTGGAACGATTGGCGGCGCATGCTCGCCGCATTGAGTCATCCTGAGCGCGGCCAATACGGCATCCTGCTGCCTACCAATGAATACGAGCAGCTGATGTCGCTGGCGCTGCAGCAACCCGACCCGCTGCTGCGCGATGGCGGCCGCTATGGCAACTTCGAAAGCGCGGGTTTCAAGCGCGCGCTGATGTTCTACGTCGATACGTTTCGCCTGCATCAAGCGCCGCCCATCACCAACGTCGAAGCTGGCAATCCGTGGGTCGAATTCGGCCGCGGCGTGTACAGTTTCTACTTCTCCGGCCCATGGAACATCGGCGAATTTCGTAAACGTCTGCCATCCTCGGCAGAGAGCACATGGAACACGGCGTTGCTGCCAGGGTCGGATGGTCCGGGCGCAGCGGTTGCCGGCGGTTCCAGTCTGGTGATCTTCCGCAAGGCCAAAAACAAGGATGCGGCGTGGAAGCTGATTGAATACCTCTCGCGTCCCGAAGTGCAGAGCCGCTTCTACGATCTGCTGGGCGACATGCCACCGCGGCGCAGCTCGTGGAACGAAGGCAGCTTGCGCAGCGATATCAAGGCGCAGGCGTTCCGTGAACAGTTGGAACACGTAAAGCCCACACCGCCGGTGCCGGAATGGGAGCAGATCGCTAACGAAATGCAACTCGTCGCCGCACAAGCCGTCGCGGGTGATCTCAGCATCGATCAGGCTGCGGCCGAAATCGATCGGCGTGCCGACCGCATTCTGGAAAAGCGGCGCTGGATGCTGGATCGAGCGCAACACACGTCGAGTGCGCCGCCATGAGTGCCCAGCGCTCCGCATGGTTGTTTCTCGCGCCAGCCGCGATCGTGCTAGGGGTGTTTTTCCTGTTGCCGGTGATCGGCGCATTCGTGTTGAGCCTCACTGATTACGATCTCTACGCGCTGGCCGATATCCATAATCTGCGCTTTGTCGCACTCGGCAACTACTGGACGTTGCTGCACCGTCCGTTGTTCTGGTCGGCGCTCGGGCATACCGTGTATTTCGTTGCAGTGGGTGTACCGCTGTCGATGGTAATTTCGCTGTGCGCTGCGCTGCTACTCCATTCTCCGCTTGCGCGTTGCAAACCATTCTTCCGTACTGCGTTGTTTGCGCCAGTGGTCACCACGGTGGTCGCGGTGGCGGTGGTCTGGCGTTACCTGTTCAACACCAAGTACGGGTTGGTGAATTACGCGTTGGGCTGGATCGGCCTTCATCCCGTCGATTGGCTGGGCGATCCACATTGGGCGATGCCCGCGATCATCCTGTTCGCGGTGTGGAAGAACTTCGGCTACAACATGATCATCCTGTTGGCGGGCTTGCAGGCCATTCCAGCTGAGCTTTATGAAGCGGCGCGGATCGATGGTGCGTCCACCTGGCGGCAGTTTCGCCACATCACCTTGCCGATGCTCGCGCCGACGCTGTGGATGGTGGGCATTCTTACCGTTTCCGGTTACTTCCAATTGTTCGCCGAGCCGTACGTGATTACCGAGGGCGGCCCGCTGCAAAGCACGGTCAGCGTGCTGTATCTGATGTACAACGAAGGCTTCAAATGGTGGAACCTCGGTTCCGCTTCCGCCATTGCCTTCCTGCTGTTCCTGATCATGTTCGTCGTCACGGCATGCATGTTGCGGCTTGGTCGCAAGGAAGCCGAAGCATGAATCCGCGCATCGCCAAGGCTTTGATCAACGGCTTGCTGATCGGCGGTACCTTCGTCGCGCTATTTCCCATGCTGTGGATGCTGTCCGTATCGCTGATGCAGCCGGGTGAGGCGGGTGCATTGCCGCCACCGTTGCTGCCGGCGCATGCGACGCTACACAACTATCAGGAATTGTTTGTGCGCGCAGGCATGGGGCGCTATCTGCTCAACAGCCTGCTGGTATCCACGGCGATTACGGTGTTGTCGCTCGCACTGAATCTGATGGCTGGCTATGCCTTCGCCAAATTGCGCTTTGCCGGGCGCGATGCCTTGTTCAGGGCCGTGGTCGGGATGCTGGCCATTCCTGCGCAGGTGGCGATGCTGCCTTTGTTTTTGATGCTCAAGCCCGTGGGCCTGGTGAACAATTATGGCGGCGTGATCGTGCCGGCGATGGCCAGTGCATTCGGCATCTTCCTGGTTCGCCAGTATGCGCGCAGCATTCCTGATGAGTTGCTTGAGGCAGCGCGTATCGATGGCGCAGGCGAGTTGCGCATCTTCGTGCGCATCGTGCTGCCGTTGCTCAAGCCGATCATGGTAACGCTGGCGATCTATACGTTTCTGCTCGCGTGGAACGACTTCATGTGGCCGTTGATCGTGCTGACCGGGCAGGAGCATTACACCTTGCCGCTGGGCTTGGCGTCGCTGGCGCGCGAACACGCGACGGATGCGGAGCTGATGATGGCCGGCTCGATGATCACCGTGGCGCCGGTATTGGTGCTGTTTCTGGCGTTGCAGCGGTATTACCTGGAAGGTTTGCTGTTAGGCAGTGTGAAAGGGTGATGCTTGCGATGATGCCATTCACCCCCGGCATAGCCGTCATTCCCGCGAAAGCGGGCACGCGAGCAGAGCACATCCATGTGCTCTCCCCGCGTGCCCGCTTTCGCGGGAATGACGACATCATGGTGTTACTCAATGCGCGCGCCGCTTTCTGCATCGAAGAAATGCAAACGCTCCGGATGAAAGCCCAGATGCAGCGAACTGCTCGGCGCAGGCATCTGCTGCGGCGGTACGCGCGAAACGATGCGCTGATCGCCGAAGCGCAGATTGAGAAACACCTCGTTGCCAACCGGCTCAATGACCTCCACCTGCGCTTCCAGCGCCGCAGCGTGCGGCGCAGCCGGTTGCAGATCTTCCGGGCGCACACCCAGCACGATCTCGCATTCGTTCCATGTTTCGAGGGTCGCGCCTTGGCCGGGGAACAAGCTGAGTGGCAGCGTGGCGTTCGGCAGCATCAACTGCCAGCCATTTTCCCGATGCAGCCGCCCACGCAGCAGATTCATGGCCGGCGAACCCAAAAAAGCGGCAACGAACAGATTGGCGGGCCGCGCATACAAATTCATCGGCGTATCGATCTGCTGAATCCTGCCGCCATCGAGCACCACGATGCGCTCCCCGAGCGTCATCGCTTCCACCTGATCGTGCGTGACGTAGACGGTGGTGGTGCCGAGTTGCCGATGCAGCCGCGCGATCTCCACGCGCATCGTAAGGCGCAGCTTGGCATCCAGATTGGAGAGCGGTTCGTCGAGCAGAAACACCTTCGGTTCGCGTACCAGCGCACGACCCAGCGCTACGCGCTGACGTTGGCCACCGGACAACGCAGCCGGCCTTGCATCCAGGCGTTGCTCCAGTTCGAGCACGCGCGCAGCTTCGCGCACGCGGCGGTCGATCTCCTCCTTGCGTTTGCCGCGCAAATGCAGGCCGAAACCAAGGTTTTCCGCCACCGTCATGTGTGGATACAGCGCGTAATTCTGGAACACCATCGCGATATCCCGATCCTTGGGCGCAACGTCGTTGACCACACGCTCACCGATGCGCAGCGTGCCGGAGGAAATCGATTCCAGGCCGGCAATCATCCTGAGCAGAGTGGTCTTGCCACAGCCAGAAGGACCAACCAGCACCAGCAGCTCGCCGTCCTTGATGGTGAAACTCGCCTCCTCGACGCCGACATGGCCGTTGGGATAGACCTTGCGCACCTGCTCAAGACTAACTGTCGCCATCGAAATGCAGTCCGTTCCGTAGCAATGGGTTATTCTCACCGCGTAATCGGTTACATCAAGCCGCATTGCGGCATGGAGAGTTTCGCATCATGACCCGTAGCTATCGCTTCCCGGTCGGTTTCGTGTGGGGCGCTGCCACCTCGGCTTACCAGATCGAAGGTTCGCCGTTGGCCGATGGCGCGGGCCCCAGCATCTGGCAGCGCTTCGCGCACACGCCCGGCATGATGGCAAACGGTGATCATGGCGATGTGGCTTGTGATCATTACCGTCGCTACAAGGACGACGTGCAACTGATGCGCGCATTGGGTTTGCAGAGCTACCGCTTCAGTATTGCCTGGGCGCGCGTGTTGCCGGAGGGCACCGGCCGCGTGAATCAGAAAGGCCTGGATTTCTATTCGCGCCTGGTCGACGAACTGCTTGCGAACGGCATCGAGCCTAACGCCACGCTGTTTCATTGGGACTTGCCCGCTGCGCTCGATGATCGCGGCGGCTGGTTGAACCGCGATGTCGCACATTGGTTCGCCGAGTATGCGCAGGTGATGTTCGATGCGCTGGATGATCGGGTGAAGCGCTGGTCCACCATCAACGAACCGTGGGTGGTCACCGATGGCGGTTACCTGCATGGCGCGCTTGCGCCGGGGCATCGCAGCAAATACGAGGCGCCGATCGTGGCGCACAACCTGATGCGGGCAAGCGGTGCGGCCATCCAGGTCTATCGCGCGATGGGTCGTCATCAGATCGGCGTGGTGTTCAATATCGAACCGAAGTATCCGGCTTCGCAGAGTCGCGCAGACGTTGCCGCCGCGCGCCGTGCGCACGCTTATATGAACGAGCAGTTCGCCAATCCCGCCTTGCTCGGCTCCTATCCGCCGGAACTGAAGGAGATTTTCGGCGATGCATGGCCCGATTTCCCGGCCGAGGATTTCCAGCTCACCAAGCAACCCGTGGATTTCGTTGGCATCAACTATTACACCCGTTCGGTGGTGAAGCATGATGATGACGGCTATCCCTGCCATGCCACACGCGTGCGCCAGGCGAACGCCACGCACACCGAAACCGATTGGGAGGTCTACGAGCAGGGGCTGGTGGACACCTTGATGTGGTTCAAGGATCGTTATGGCGATCTGCCGCTGTACATCACCGAGAATGGAGCGGCCTTCTATGATCCGCCGGTGGCAGAGGGCAATGTGGTGGAAGATCCGCTGCGTATCGCCTATTTGCGTAAACATCTGCGCGCGCTGCATCAGTGCATCGAGGCGGGCGTGAATCTCAAGGGCTATTACGCGTGGTCGCTGCTGGACAACCTGGAATGGTCACTGGGTTTTGCCAAACGCTTCGGTTTGTATCACGTGGATTACGCGAGCTTGAAGCGGACGCCGAAGGCGTCGGCGAAGTTTTATGCGAAGGTGATTGAGACGAATGGTGAGGCGCTTGGCAGTTAGTCGATAGTTCCTCATAGCCGTCATTCCCGCGAAAGCGGGAATCCATCTCTGCTTTTTTGCACCATGGCAAAATGGATTCCCGCTTTCGCGGGAATGACGGCTGTGAGGATGACTTCAGGGGGCGGCATCTACGTGCCGCGCGGCTTCTTCCAATAGCCATTCGCGTAATGCTTCGTCTCTAGCCACCATCGGCTCTGCAGAAGCCGGCCGTTGCAACATGGCTGCCAATGCGGGTGGCACTTCCACGGACTTGCCGATCAACGGCTCAACCACACTCTCGAACTTCGCGGGATGCGCCGTAGCAACCACGGCCCACGGTGAGCTATCACCCGCGGCACGCAACTGATCCAACACATGGATTGCCGTGGCTGTGTGCGGGCAGAACACTTCACTGTGCTCGCGTGCGTGCAAGGCGATGGTGTCGGAGATCGTTCGATCGTCCACGCTCTGCGCTTGCAGTTGCTCGCGCAACACATCTGCTTGCGGGAACGTCCAACGCAGACGCTCGAAATTGCTGGGAGCACCCACATCCATAGCATTGGCTAACGTCGCTACCGCTTCACGCGGTGCGTAGTCGCTTCCAGCAAAGAAATCCGGCAACGTGGCGTTGGCATTGCACGCAAGGCGGATTTTTCCAAGCGGCAGACCCATCGCTCGCACCCACGCCGCCGCTAGTGCATTGCCGAGGTTGCCGGTGGGGACGATCAGGTTAAGCGGCTCATGATGCGCATGCCACCACGCCACTGCAGCGTGCGCGTAGTAGCTCATTTGCGGCAGCAGGCGGCCAAGGCTGATGCTGTTGGCGGAAGAAAGAGGTGATTGGGCTTGCAGGGCCGTGTCGTTCAACGCGGCTTTCACCATGCGCTGACAGTCGTCAAAACGACCTTGTACGCGTAGTGCCTGCACGTTGTCGCCGAAACAGCCCAGCTGATGCGCTTGTCGCGGTGACACGCGACCATCCGGATAAAGGATCACCACCTCGACGCCAGGTTGATGATGGAACGCAGCGCCGACGGCTGCGCCCGTGTCGCCAGAGGTCGCCACCAGGATGGTCAGTGGTGCGGCGCTATCGCCACGCAGGCGGCGCAGACAAGCTGCTAGAAAGCGTGCGCCGACATCTTTGAACGCCGCTGTTGGCCCATGAAAGAGTTCGAGCACTGACGTTTTCGGATGCTGCGGCAGCGCCCGCAACGGCGTTGGAAACGTAAGCGCCTCCGCGCAGATTGCGGGCAATTCGGCTTCCAGTGCATCACCGGCGAAGAAAGGCGCAAGCAGCATCGAGGCCGTTTCGTCAAGGCTGCCGTCCGGTTTGAAATCGCCGACGCTAAGCTTCGGAAGATGATCCGGCACGTACAGGCCACCATCTGGGGCAAGACCCGCAGCGATGGCTTCGCTTAGTGTGGCAACCGGGCTGGTGCCGCGCGTGCTCAGATAATGCAAGCTTGCACTCATGCGTTCGCACCTGCGTCGGTCGAAGGAACAAGCGTTGCGGCGGGTCCGTCGACCGGCGAAACGAAGGTATCGCTATCCAGCCCAACTTCTGCAAATGCGTGCCGCATGGCTTCGGCGGCAGCTTCGGCTCCAGCGCGATGTTCGAACCAGCCGAACACGCTTGGCCCAGCGCCTGAAATGCTGGCACCCAGCGCCTTGTGATCCATCGCCGCCTGTTTTACGCGCGAAAAATTCGGTACCAGCGGTGCACGGCGCGGTTCAACCAACACGTCGTTCAAACCCTCGCGCACCAGCTCCGCATCGCCGTTGAAACAACCCGCCAGCACCAGTGCAAGATTGGCCGACTGCGCCACGAATTCGCCAAGCGCGTAATCGCCGGCCAGCGCCGCGCGCGCCTTGCGCGTTTCCAACACCACGTGCGGATGCACCAGTGCACAGTGCCAGCTTGCCGGCACGGGAAGGCGTACCAGGCGATCACGCGTAGCGAGCACCAGGCCACCCAGCAACATGGGGCCTACGTTATCGCCATGGCGTCCGCCGCTGGCAACCGCTTCACCTTCTACCGCAAAGCCATACAGCGATTCGCGCGACAGCGGCCGTTCCAGCAGCGCGTTTGCCGCGACCAGCGCAGCCACGCACGAAGCGGCTGAACCACCCATGCCCGAGCCCAGCGCGATGCCTTTGTGCAGCGAAATCTCGAAGCCGTGTTGCAGGCCGAGCGCTTTGCGCAACGCCATGAGTGCGGCGCCTGCCGTGTTCTGCGCAGCGTCGGTGGGAAGCACTTCCACGCAGCCGTCGATGCTCGCAATGCGTACGACCGGCGCATCGATCCGGCGCACATCGGCGCGGTCGCCTGCACCGGCGATGCAATGCCCAAGGATGTCGAACCCCACGCCTACGTTGCCGACGCTGGCAAAGGCGGTAGCGGAGGCAGCTTGCAGACGTTGCACGGGCATGGCGGGTTTCACGGCAAAAGGAGCGTTCATGCGCGCACCTCCAGCGATTCGGCAATGCGCAGCAGATCGGCAAAAATCCCGGCCGCCGTGACTTCCGGACCGGCCCCAGGACCTTGCACCAGCAGCGGATTATCGCGGTAACGCTGTGTGCGGAATTGCACGATGTTATCCGTAAGCCGCGTGTGCGCGAACGGGTGAGTGCCTGGCAGCACCTGCAAACCGACCTGCGCGCGGCCGTTGCGGTCGAGGCTGGCGACATGGCGCAGCACGCCCTGACCGGCATGAGCCTCGGCAATGCGCGCAGCCATCGGCGCGTCCATTTCGTCCAGCCGCGCCATGAATTCCTCCAGTGGCACCTCGGCTAGTTCGGGCGGCACCAGGCTTTCTACCGTCACATCATGCAAGGACATCGGCCAGCCGGCTTCGCGCGCGAGGATCACCAGCTTGCGCGCCACGTCCATCCCGGAAAGATCGTCGCGCGGATCGGGTTCCGTATAACCCAGCGCATGCGCTTCGCGCACCAGTGCGGAGAAGGGACGTTTGCCATCGTAATGGCAGCACAGCCAGGCGAGCGTGCCGGAGAACATGCCTTCCACCGAAAGCAGTTGATCGCCCGTGTCGAGGAGATCGCGCAGTGTCTGCACCACCGGAAGGCCGGCGCAGACCGTGGCTTCGTAACGGAAACGGCCACCATGCTGGCTTGCTGCGCGAATCGATTGCCAGCGCGAAAGCGGGCCGCTGCTGGCGAGTTTGTTCGGCGTTACCACGTGCACACCGGAGGCGAGCCAGTAGGGATACTGCGAAGCCACCATATCGTTCGCGCTGCAGTCGATCAGCATGGCGTGGCGCGTGCCATCGGCACGAACGTGCGCGGCGAATTGATCAAGATCGGTAGGGCGCCACGTCTGGGCGTCATGCTGCGCATTGAGTTCCGGATCGTCGCAATCCAGCCACATGCGGCGACTGGCGGCCACGCCGCAGAGTTTTAATTCCAATCCTGCTTCGCGCAGCAGACGTTCCTGCGCAGCACGCAATTGCGCCAACAGCACACTGCCGACCCGGCCCGGACCGATGAGGCCGACAGCGAGCGTTCGTCGTCGTGAAACGGCGGCCTGCAGGGGAGGCAGACGATGGGGATGTTCGGCGATGAGTGATGCACAGCTTTCCATGACGGCCTCCGGTAGAGGCCCCTTACTCGCTGGCGGTTCGGGAGTGCCGGCCCGCCTCGTCGAGGGCGGGACCGTTTGCGTGTGAAGACTATTCGCGCACAGACACCACCCCAGACCCAGTCGTTCCGGTTCCGGTAGTGGAGGTAATAATCGTGGCGATAATTGTTGTCGCTGCAGCGCCAATACGACCGGTAATGACCGGTGCGAATTCGATGCGTGCTGGCGTGGATGCGTGCGACATGGGCTCGACAATAGTTGTGCGCTGCAGCGGCTGTCAACTGTTGCCTAATGAAACTATTGCATGAGGTCAAGTGGGAAAAGTTTCAGGAGAAACTGTGTCATCGCCCCACGCGATGTAGTCCCCTCTCCCCCCATCTTTGATTAAGGATGGGAGAGGGAGTAAAGCGACTAATGCGAGAGATCGATTGCGTAAACGGCCGTCCCATCGCCGTTGTCACGAAGCTGGCGAACATCGCGCAATCCATCCGCTTCCGCCACGGCCTGCTTGTCGCTCGCGGACGTAAACACCACTGCCCCGCGCGTCTTCAGCCGTGCAAAATGCCAAGAGGCACGCGGCAAATCATCGGCGCTAAGCGTCGGATGCGCCTTCAGCCAGTCCGCAAGAATCTCACGCGTACCATCTGGCGAAGCCAGCACGATGTTGCTGCCATCCAATCCTGGAAAACGTCCGCCGCCGCTGGCGCGATAGTTGTTCGTCACTACCACGAACGTCTGTGATGGTTGCACCGGCTTGCCCTGATAGCGCAGCTTTTCGATGCGCTGTCCAACCGGCTTGGAAACATCGATGAGATAGCTGATGCCGCCTTGGATCTGATCGAAATTGAAGCCCGGATATTTCGCGTTGATCAGCTGCTGCTCGCCGTCTGCATTCGGATCGATGCGATTGAAGCGCTCGGCGGATTTTTCCAGCCACGCCTTGAGCGTTGCGCTGTCGATCTTCACCGCCGACAACGTGTTCGGATAGAAGTAAAGGTCTGCAGCATTGCGCAACGTGAGCGGGCCTGCTTGCACATCGGTGTAATCGTCCGAACCGCCGAAACCGTTGCGGAACGCGGCAGCTGCCGCAAGCACCGGTGTGTTCGCCAATTCGGGGTGTGAGGTAAGGAGTTCACGCTTCGCGTCATCGATCTGCGCCGCATTCACTGGCGCGAGTGCACTCATGTCACCCTCGTCGGCGAAATAGCTGCTCATGCGCACGGTGTTTTGGCCGATCGGCGTGTTTACGTAATCAATCGCCGATTGCTGCACTTTGCCCACCACCAGCGAAACCTGTGGATCGGCCGGCACACAGTTCGAAGGCGTAACGGTAGGCTTGCCCTTGATCAGCATCGGCGGACAGATCGGCCACACCTGGCTGAAGGTTTTGTTCTTGTCGATCGCCCAATGATTTTGCTGGCGCACCAGCGCAAGCCGGATCACGCCGAGATCCTTGCCGAAGAAGCCGCCCATCACCGCCGGCACGCCGCGCACAAAACCGTGTTCGTCATCCACGTCCTGCATGTGCTCGAAACGCGGGCCGGGGAAATCCGTGTGCTCGTGGCCCATCAGCAGCACGTCGATGCCGGGCACGCCAGCGAGGTGCCAGCCGCCATTTTCCATATCCGGGGTATACGGCGATGTGTTCATGCCACCGTGCAGAATCGCGATGACCAGATCCGGATGCTGGGCCTGGATCTCCGGCAGATATTTCTGCGCCGCTTCCACCACGCCGGTGACGGTGACCTTGCCTTCGAGATGTTGCTTGTCCCACTGCATGATCGGTGGTGGTGTGAAGCCGATGATGGCGATCTTCAGCGGCACACTGATCTTGCTGCCATCGGGCGTGAACGCAGCCATCTGGCGCGTCACGACCGTCCACGGCTGGACGATCGGTTTGCCGTCGCGCGTGCTGTACACGTTTGCCAGCACCAGCGGATAGTGCGGACCGGCGCAGCGTTGTGCGGCGCCACCGTCCACGTTCATCGGCGTGCCGGTTACTTGCGAGAGAAAGGGCAAGCCGTAGTTGAATTCGTGGTTGCCGAGTGTGCCGCCGTCATAGCCCACGGCATCCATCGCCTTGTAGATCGCCAGCTCTTCGCTGCAATCCACCTTGTGTACCTGGGCCTGATAATCGGCCAGCACGCTGCCCTGGATGGTGTCGCCGGCATCGAACAGCAGGCTGTTGGTGAATTGCTCGCGCGCCTTGCGGATCAGGGTGACGGTGCGCTCGAAGCCCAGCGTCGGGTCGGCTTTCTGCTTGTAGTAGTCGTAGCTGAGGATGTTGGAATGCAGGTCGGTGGTTTCCAGCACGGCCACGTCGGCACGCAGGCCGTCCGGCAGTGGCTGGGTGCGAGGCTGTTCCGCCGGATGCGGTTGGCTTGCGCAGCCGGCAAGAAACAGGGCGGCGGCGAGGGCGGGCAGGTAGGAGCGGTGGGCCATGGGGAGGTTCGGCAACGGTAAATGCATGAACCTAGCAGATATGGGTGACAGCCCGCGCCTGGCCAGGCACATGCTCCGGTACCGAAAGCCACCTAAAATGACGGTATTTTGACAACCAGGACAACGCGCCGTCCCCACCGGCGCGACCATAAGGGGAAAGCCACCCATGCCGTTGATTCTGTTTCGCGCCCAGCGAAGCCGCGTGACTGCGGTCTGCGCCTTGGCGTTCTTTGCCATCTGCGTGTGGTTCACCGCATGGCAGGAGCCCTTGCTGGAGCAGCGCCTGTTTGTGCTCACGCTGATGCTGAGCGTGTTCGGCATTGCGTTGTTCGTGTTCACGCGCATGGCCTTCGCGCTGGTGTTCAGCAGCGGCTTGTTCCTGCTGCTGCGCGCCATCACGGTGCTGAAGGAGCAATACCTGGAATCGCCGCTGATGCCGGCGGATTTTGTGTATTACGTGCGCTCTAGTCTGTTCGAAACGCTGCGGCGCTATCCGGACATCTACAGCGTGGGCCTTTGCGTAGGCATCGCTGTGCCCATCGTGTTGTGGCTGGCGTGGTATTGCGACCGGCAGCTGTTTTTGCACTGGCGCAAGCTGCCGCGAACCTTGCTGCGTATCGGAGGCATTGCGTTATGCGCGCTGGTGTTCTGGATCTGCCTGCTTCCTGCCGGACCGTTCGAGCAAGTGCATGCGCGCGGTGCATGGGAGAAGATGTCCGACGATGCGGATCTCACCAATTTCTTCGTGAATCTGCGCGATTCCAGCGTGCACGTGCCTGCGGCTTCGGATGACGCGACAGCCGCGCGTGACTGGCAGGCAACCGCCACCGAACTGCCTTCAAACGTCGATCCCAGCCACTATCCCGACATCGTGCAGGTGCTGGAAGAAAGCACCTTCGATCCGGCTCCGTTTGAGCATTGCACGGTGCCCGAATGCCAGCTGGCGATGTTCAAGCCGGACGAACGCACACGCGGCACAGGCGTGATGCGCGTGCATACTTTCGGCGGCGGCACTTGGGTGAGCGAGTTCGCCGCACTTACCGGCATGCCGCAGGATATCTTCGGCCCCGGCGGCATGTACGCACCGTATGTACTGGCGCCGCATGTGCGCAATTCGCTACCGCTGCAGCTGAAAAAATTGGGCTATACGACCGTGGCGGTGTATCCCACGCACGGCGAATTCCTCAACGGCCGCGATGCTTACAAAGCCTACGGCATCGATCATTTCTTCGGCGCCGGCGAGCTTGGCCTGGACGACTGGGATGAAACGGATGCTCAGATGTTCGACGCCGCCAAGCGCGTCTACGACAAGCTGAAGAAGCCGGGTCAGCCGATCTTCCTGATGGTCCTCACCATCAATCAGCATGGTCCGCACAACGATCCGATGTCGACCTTGCCCAAGCAGTTCCAGAACCTGCTGCAGGGGCTGCCGCCGGCCACCGCGTTGAACTTCGATACCTACCTGCAGCGCCTGCATGATTCGGACGTGGCGATGAAAGGCCTGGAACACGATTTCCTCGATCGCGAGCAACCCACTGTGCTGGTGCACTTCGGCGACCATCAGCCTTCCTTCGATGATCTGATGCGCACGTTGCCGCGCAAGCTGCCGCCTGCACTGGTGCCGTATCAGGACTACCTCACCTACTACATGATCAAGAGCAATGTTCCCGGCGCGGCCTTGCCGACCTATCCCATGCTTGATATCGCGCATCTGCCGGGAATGGTGCTGAAGGCTGCTGGATTGCCGATGGATTCGTATTTTTCGGCCCTGACATCGTTGCGGGAGCGGTGCAACGGTATGTATGCGGATTGTGCAGACAAGAGCCTGGTCAAATCGTATTACGGATGGGTCTTCAACCGGTTGCGCGTGTACCAGTAGCAAGCTTGTCGTGTGCACAGCCTCTATGAGACCGTCGGAATGCTTTGTAGGTTGAGGTGCAAACCCTAACATCCTGTACATGTAGACGGCGTCTATTTGCGCTGAGCTTCGTTGGATTGTTTTTCCACGAAAATCTTGCGCATTTCGCGAACGAAGATTTCGGCTTGATCGACCAGTTCAATAGCGTCAGTTAGCTCGATCAGATCCCCGGTGTAATCCGCTACCAAGCGAATTTCCTCCGCGCGCTTTAATAGTCGCCCTATGTCTTTGGATACCCGGCTAGTCTTGACGAGATGCTCGCTGAAGGCGGATATCAGCCCTCCGTGCGTTTTACCGATATCTGAGCGCACGGGTGCGCCCGAGGCCAGTAAGGCGGCGCGAGCCGCATCGAACATCGCATAGTAAGCGCGATTACAGGCGCCCTCTGCGTCTCCTGCTTCACATAACAGGCGGGCCGACTCGCAAGCCCTGTTCGCTTTGGTCATCAAGCTTGTCGGTGCCAGGGCACGGCTCACAAACGAACACCTTCTTTGGCGATATTCCGAAGCAGCTCGGGGTTGGAGAAATCCTCAGGATGCTCCCATTCGTCTAACCAGACAGGCAACGGCGAGATGTTGATGCCTGTTTCAAGTAGGACATCGAACGCCGTATCGGCCATTGCCAGTTTCGTGGCCACGAAGCGTTGATGCTCTCCACGAAGCAAGATCGCCACGTCGGCATCGCTATCAGGCTGGTGGGTACCACGTGCGCGGCTGCCATAGAGGATCGCGCCCTCCATCGCATAGCGAGGCGCGATCAGCGCGAGAAAGCGCTGTACAGCGTGTTGAGTGGCGTGGTCGATGTGATGCATGAAGATGTTCTCGCGTTCAAGCCGTTTGGATGAACCGACAACCCGTAGGTTGGGTTAGCGCAGCGTAACCCAACAATACCGCATGGAACATGTTGGGTTACGCTGCACTAACCCAACCTACGATTTCAGTCTATGCGGCGGCTGGATAAGCCACTCCACCCATCCACGTCTCACGCACCACCAGCGCATCATCCATTACGGCAAAATCCGCCTGATAGCCTGCAGCGATGCGCCCATGCGTGCGATCCAGCCCGATCCACGCTGCGGGATAGCTACTGGCCATCCGCGATGCCTCCGCCAACGGCAGCCCGAGCATCTGCACGGAATTGCGTACGGCGCCGGCCATGTCGAGGCCGGAGCCGGCCAGCACGCCAGCTTCGCTTTGGCAGATGCCGTCGCGCATCACGATGGTCTGGCCGTTGAGCACGTATTCCGGACGATCGCTGCCGACCGGCGGCATCGCGTCAGTGACCAGTACGCACTTACCGCGCGGCTTGGCGGCGATCGCCACGCGCAGGGTAGCCGGATGCACGTGATGGCCGTCCACGATCAGGCCGCACCAGCTATCTGGATCATCCAGCGCTGCGCCCACCACGCCTGGATCGCGGCTGGCGAGTGGTGTCATGGCGTTATAGAGATGAGTGAAGCCGCGCACGCCTGCATCGAGCGCGGCGTGCGTGGTGGCGTAGTCGGCAGCGGTGTGTCCGGCAACGACGACAACACCTGCGCCGGCGAGACGTGCAATCACCGGTAACGGCACCTGGTCCGGCGCGAGCGTCAGCATCACCGGACCTTTATGCGGTGCGATCAGTGCTTCGATGTCGTCGTCGTCGGGTAGGCGAAACAGATCGGCGTTGTGAATGCCCTTGCGTGCATTGGCAAGAAAAGGGCCTTCCACGTGGATGCCGAGAATGCCCGGAATGCGTTGCTCGATCGCATCGTCCACCGCTTGCAGCGCGGCGCGCATTTTCTCGGCCGTGTCGGTGATGAGCGTGGGCAGCATGCCGGTGGTGCCGTACTTGCGATGCGCTTCGGCGATGCCACGCAGCGTTTCCACCGTGGGCGAATCGTTGAACAGCAGGCCGCCGCCGCCGTTCACTTGCACATCGATGAAGCCTGGGAGCAATAGATGACCATGCAGATCGTGCTTCTGTGCCTCGGCGACGCGTGCATCGTCATGCGCGACGATGGCGACGATACGCTTGCCACGCACTAATACGGCCAAGCCCTCGCGCGGACCGTGATCGCCAAGCACGCGACCGTTGACGAGGGCAATGATCGGATTCGGGGGCATCACACGGTCTCCGTGACCTTGCGCAGATGCGGCGGTACATCCGGGTCGTAGCCACGTGCAAGCGACAATGCGCTCGCAGCGCGATAGAAGCTTTGCACGGCGAGCAGCGGCGTCACGATGGCATCGATGCCGCTGGGCAGTGGCAGCGCATCGGCACCTTGTGCACCGGGTGCGGCCACCCACACGCGTGCGCCGCGCGAACGAAATTCATTGGCGACGGCCAAGGTGTTTTCCAGCGTGCCATCGTCCTGTGCGAGGAACAGCACCGGAAAGCCTTCACCCACCAGCGCCATCGGGCCGTGTTTT
This sequence comes from Dyella acidisoli, assembly GCF_030160295.1. Lineage (GTDB taxonomy): Bacteria > Pseudomonadota > Gammaproteobacteria > Xanthomonadales > Rhodanobacteraceae > Dyella_B > Dyella_B acidisoli. Next base: position 13,332 of record NZ_BSOB01000018.1, on the reverse strand, counting down.
ACTTCCGCTGCGCTGAACGCTTCCGCGTGCAGGCCACAGGTTTCCTTGAGTTTGAGCGCTGCTTCCAGCGCTGCGCCGAAACCATAGCCGCGGCCGACCACGAACAGGTTGTGCACATTGACCAAGCCTTGTTCCAGCGGGGTCCAGTCACCTTCCCAGCCGCGACGCAAATCGTCGGGCAGGCGTGCGATGGCGGCGTGCAATGCCGCGTCGTTGGACCAATGCGCCGTCAACTGCAGTACGGCGGCAAGCGTGGCGAGATAGCTCTTGGTAGCGGCAACGCTTTGCTCGGGGCCAGCGCGCAGCGGGATCACTGTGTCGGCCAGCGCTGCGAGCGGTGAATCCTCCACGTTTACCAAGGCGAGCACGTAGGCGCCGGCTTGTTTTGCGGCTTCCGCGCTGCGCAACAGATCGGGGCTTTTGCCAGATTGCGAAATCGCCACGAACAATGCGCCATCCAGCTTCAAGTTCGCATCGTAGATGGAGGAAATGGATGGCGACGCCGATGCAGTCACCAAGCCGAGTCGCGTTTCGAACACATACTTCGCATACGCCGCGGCATGATCGGAACTGCCACGTGCACACGTCACGATGAAGCGCGGCGGATTGGCGCGCAGGCGTTCACCGAGCGCTTTCAGGATCGATGCGTTTTGCGCAAGCTGTCGTTCGACAGCAGCGGCGCTTTCCTGCGCCTCGTTGTACATCAGGGTGTCACGAGCGGATTTCATGGAGGCTCCGGAAAAGACAAGACGCGGGATACGCTGCTCCCTCTCCCCCATCTTTGATTAAGGATGGGGGAGAGGGTTGGGGTGAGGGGCGAACCTCGCCGTATTGCAGGCAATGGCGTCGGAGATGGATAAAAAAGTTTTTCGAGAATGAGGTGAGAACTTGGCTAGTGCGGCCCCTCACCCCAGCCCTCTCCCCGAAGGGGAGAGGGGGCACTCTCGTCGAGTGTGTAATCGTCAGGTCTGCCGCGGCGGCGCCGTCGATCCACGCACCACCAGTTCCGGCATAAAGCCTTCGTTGGGCAGATCGGCATCCTGCTGCAAGCCGCTGATCAGATGCAGCGCTGCATGCCTGCCAATTTCGCTGGTCGATTGCCGCGCGGTGGTCAATGCTGGCCATGCCTGCTTGGAGAACGGACTGTCCTCGAACCCCGCGATGGAAAGATCCCACGGCACATCCAAACCCGCGGAACGTGCTGCGGCCAGCACACCTGCGGCAATCTCGTCGTTGCAACCGAAGATTGCGGTGGGCGGTTCCTTCAAGGCAAGCAGCTTGCGCGCACCGCGAAAACCATCGTCGAACGCGTAACGGCCGGGAAGAATCAGCTTGCGGTTGAGTGGAATACCGTAATCCTTCAACGCGTCCGCATAGCCTTGGTAACGCTCCGGGCTGGAGCGGTGATGCGGCTCGCCCCACAGGAAGCCGATACGTGTATGCCCGAGCTGGATCAAATGCTCGGTGATCGCATAGGCCGCGTCGTGGTCGTCCACGTACACGCAGGGCATCCCGTCCTTGGGATCCTCGCGGGCAGCGATGATGCGCACGAAATCCACGTCGTGCGCTTTCAGTGTGGCGAGCAGCGCCGATTGTTCCGACATCGGCGGCGCCAGAATCAAACCCGCCAAGCGTGCGCGCTGCACCAGCGAAACCAGTTCTTCCGCCAAGCCTGGCGCAGTGGAATCGCACGGGTAGATCTGCAGGCCGAAGCCACGTTCGCGACAGGCCGACAGCACGCCGTTCTGCATGTCGATCACGTAGTGCGCGTTCGGATTGTCGTAAACCAGGCCGATCGCATACGCATGGGAACTGCTGCGCAGGCTGCGCGCGGAAGGGTCCGGACGATAGCCGAGCTGCTCGATCGCCCGTTCCACCTTTTCGCGGGTTTCGGGCCGTACCGCCGCCTCGTGGTTGATGACGCGGGAAACCGTCTTCAACGAAACGCCGGCGTGCTTGGCTACGTCCTTGATGGTGGGACTGTGCAACGAGAGATCCTCCCGGGTATCGGGTGGGCATCGTAGCCCAATGACCCGCCCGATGTCGGGGTGTAATGGAGATGAAGCGTGCGATGCCTGACTTCACGAAGCTGCCTTAGCCGGCGTGCGTGCCCACGTTATGGCCACGCATCCCGTAGTACAGGATGTAGAGATAGCACGGCACGATGACAATCACGAAGGCGAGCTGGAAATCGATGTGCTGCTTCAGGTGTACGAAAGCCTGCGGCAGCAGTGCCCCGCCTACGATGCCCATGATCAGCACCGCAGAGCCCAGCTCGGTATGGCTGCCCAAGCCTTTAATCGCCAGTGGGAAGATGGCCGGCCACATCATGGCGTTGGCAAAGCCCAGTGCGGCGACGAAGGCTACCGATACGTAGCCGTGCGTGACGTAGGCGCCGATAGCGAACACCACGCCGAGCACCGCGGATACAGCCAGATAGCTCTGCTGCGAGATGACGCGCGGAGTCAGTACGGAGCCGAAGAGGTAGCCGGCCAGCATGGCCGCCATGGTGTAAGTGGTGAAGTGCGAGGTCACTTGCAGCGGCAGACCAAAGCCCTGGCCGTAGGTGTTGATGGCGTCGCCCGCCATCACTTCCACGCCAACGTAGAGGAACAGACAAAGCACGCCCAGCCACAAATGAGGAAAGCTGAAAATGCCGCCCTTGCTGTGTCCGATCGAGCGTTCGCTGTTGGCACCGGACGGTTTGATTTCCGGTAGCGAGGAAAGCAGGATCCAGATCGCCAGCACCACCAGCAATCCGGCCAAGCTCATGTACGGCCAGAACACACGCGCGGCAAATTCATTGAGCAGGCCTTCGCGTGCCGGGCCTTCGGCCATGTTGGTCACCTGGCCCAGAAACGTATCGATGCCCGTCATCACCAGCGCACCGAATGCCAGCGGCGCCAATGCACCGGCCACCTTGTTGCAGATGCCCATCAGTGCAATACGCTGTGCGGCGCTGTCGATCGGACCAAGAATGCTGATGTAGGGATTGGACGCCGTCTGCAGCAACGACAGACCTGCGCCGATCAGGAACAAGCCCGTCAGTGCACCCGGATAGATGCGAATGCGCACGAATTCTCCGAACAACGCCGCGCCAATCGCCATGATGAAAAGGCCCAGCGCCATGCCCTTTTTCATACCCGTGCGCTTGAGTACTGCACCCGCGGGCAACGCGAGTACGAAGTAGGACACGTAGAACGCAAAAGGCACCAAGAAAGCGTTGATGTCGTCCAGCGTAAAAGCCACCTTGACGAACGAGATCAGTGGCCCGTTGAGCCAGGTGAAAAATCCCATGATGAAGAACAGCACGCCGATGATCATCATCGGCAGCAAGGTCGACGTGCGTGCGTCGGCAGTGTATGTGGTGGACGACATGTAGCAATTTCCCCGTGGCTGAACCCGATGTCGGCAACCGACATCACCGTACCGACCTTTATTGTCCTCAAGGCACAACGTTGTCAATCGGAGGCTTTCCGCGACGCCGACAACGTGCGTCATTTGCTCCTCTCTGGCCTTCATGCGTGATGCATCGCAGCAGCACGAAATCTAGGCCATTCGACCTAGATCATTGGTCAAAAAAGCATTGCTTGTCAAAGAATTAAAAAATTTCATCTGTAACCATGCAGACAGCCGTTTCGCGGTGCGGCACAAGTCGATGTACGGCATGTGTTGCGACCTGTTGACAGCGTTGTCATTCCTGACCAGACTCCGACATCAAGACGTGCCTAGACGGGTAAGCCGGCAACTTCGGTAGGGCGGGCACGACAAAAAATGTGAGGGAGGGGGCGTGGCTCAGGCTGTCGTACATGGCAAGGCGCAATCGGCACCATCGCCGGAGCTGGCATTTCTGGCAGCCGATGTAGGCGGTACGCATGCGCGCATCGGGCTGGTCAGTCCGCGTCCGGATGGTCGCCGCCCCGTCACGGTGCTGGAATATCGCCGCTATGCCTGCGCCGAATGGCCCAGCCTCACTGCTGTTCTGAAAGATTTCGTCGGCCAGCTCAACGCCGGCACACACGTGGAAAGTTGTGCCGTGGCCAGCGCCGGTTACGTGCTGGGCGATTCGATCGTCAATGACAACTTGCCGTGGCCGGTCTCCATTCGCGACATCCGCGAGAGCTTGGGCATATCCAGCCTGGCGGTGATCAACGATTTCGAAGCGGTCGCCTACGCCACCCAGTTCATGACCCAGGCCGACACCGTGGCGGTGATCGAAACCAGTGCGCCGCAAGCGCCAGGTCCGGTGTTGGTGATGGGACCGGGCACGGGTCTCGGTTCGGCTGTGCTGCTACCTGGTAAGCCGCATGCCACCGTATTGGCGACGGAAGCAGGACAAGTGTCGCTTGCGCCTGGCAACGAACTGGAAATCGACATTCTGCGCTGGCTTGCACGCGAGCGCGCTTACGTGTCTTACGAGCATGCGCTGTCCGGCCCGGGCTTGCTCAATCTGTACAACGCAATCTGCGATTTGCGTGGTGCAAAGCCAAATCTGCAGTTGCCGGCCGATGTAACGCGCAGCGCGGTGGAGCGCACCGATGCAGCGGCGATCGAAGCCTTGAATGTGTTCTGCGGATTGCTCGGCAGCTTTGTTGGCGATCTCGTGCTGCTGTATGGCGCGCGCGGCGGTGTGTATCTGGCCGGCGGCATTCTGCCGCAGATCCGCGATCTGCTGTTGTCGAGCACGTTTGCCGAGCGCTTTTTCAACAAGGGCGTGATGCGCCCTTTTCTGCAACAGGTACCTGTACGACTGATGGAGCACGGCCAGCTCGGCGTCATCGGCGCCGCTGGCTTGTATCTAGATGGTCAGCACGCGCACTGATGCGCGTGCTGCAGCGATGTAAAGGGTAGAGGAAGTTTAGAAACGAACCGGGCGCAAGCCCATAACGCCACGCAGTACGGACATGCCGCGAACATTTTCCGTGCTGAAAAAACGCCTCTGAGGGGAGGAAGTCATGTCACAGCGCAAGACCCTGCTTGCCGCGAGCATTATCGCCGGCCTATGTTGTCTGTCCGGTGCGTTACATGCACAGGATACGAGTCAACAAACCACTACGCAGACGTCGCAGACGACTGAGCAGCAATCAGCAGAGCAAGCCAGGAAGGCTAATGTCAAACAGCTGGCGACCGTTACCGTCACCGGTATCCGCGCCAGCTTGCAGGCATCGATGGATACCAAGCGCAATGCCGACGCCATCGTCGATGCGATTACCGCAACAGACATCGGCAAGTTCCCCGCCACCAACGTGGCTGAAGCGCTGGAGGAAGTGCCCGGCGTCACGCTCGACCATTCTCTTGCCGCGACCCAGCGCGTGAGCATTGATGGCATCGATCCGAGCTTGAACCTGTCTTACCTCGACGGACACCCGGTCGCGCAAGCTCTGTGGTTGTATGGCGACAGCCCGAACCGCGGCTTCAACTATTCGCTGCTGCCGGCGGAAATCCTGGGCAAGCTGGAAGTTTACAAAAGCCCCGAAGCGCGTCTGCCGGAAGGCAGTCTTGGTGGCTCGGTGTTCATGCACACGGTGCAGCCGCTCGATGTGCCGGCCAACACGCTTAGCGGTTCGTTCGGCACGAACTACAACGACATGACCGACAAGAACCGTCCGAACGGTTCGGTGTTCTATAGCTGGCACAACGATGCCAAGACCTTCGGCGTCGATGTCTCCGCGCAGCACTATGAGCAGGACACCTCGCGCCAGGGCCAGGAAATTTTCAGCTACACGCCGGTGTCGGCCATTGCTGCGGTGAATCCCGCCATTGCGGCTGAGGTCGCGTCTGGTCAGCTCAAGGGCTCCGATCAGATGCCGACGGAAATCAACTCCGCCAACTTCCAGCAGATCGAGAAGCGCAACAGCATCCTGGTCAATCTGCAGTACAAGCCGAACGAGCATTTCGACAGCACGCTCAGCTTGATGTACATGAATGACAGCCTGAACAACCTCAATACCTCGCTGTACCCGATTGCCGGCTTCAACTTCGCGGGCATCTCGCATCTGACGGCCGGCCCCAATGGCATTGTCACGTCCGGTACTCAGGTGGGTACACCGTGCTATCAGGCGACCAGTTGCACGAGTACCGCCGAGAGCTTCCAGGACAACGATGCGCGTCATTCATTCATCCGCACCAAGGGTATCGACCTGCGTGCGAACTACTATGGGGATGGCTGGCGTCTCGGTGGACAGGTTGGCGTAAGCACGTCCGAAAATCACATCAGCCAGGCCTTCAAGGAACTGTTCTACGGTGGCGGCTTCAACTGGAGCATACCGAACGGCTTTACGTATACGGATGCTTCCACGGCCAACAATCCAAACTACTGGGCCGATAACGACTTTGGCGGCAACATCGGCTACAAGCTGTACAAGGCGCGCGACGAATACGGTCAACTTGATTTCAGCAAGGATTTCGACGGCTTCTTCAACGAGCTGCAAGTGGGTGCCCGTTATGCCTCGCACTGGGAAAGCCAGAGTCTGTTGATCTACCGCGGCGTGCCCAATATGACGCTGAACCAGATTGGCTATGGCGGTCTTACCAACCTGCAGGGTGCCTCATCGATCGGCTTGACGGGTAGCTCGGTCCAGCACGTTCAGACCTGTGGCTACACCTGCATCTACAACGCTGTGCTCAACAACGGCCCGCTCGTGGCGAACGACCCGGTGGATTACTGGGACAACACCTTCAACGTGCAGCAGCAGAACACTGCCGTCTATGGTCAGGTGAATTTCGGTAACGATAATTTGCACGGCAATATCGGTGTGCGCTGGGTGCGGACCAAGGTCACCTCGTATGGCTATTACATTCCGAGCAGTTGCCTGACGCCGGGTGCAGACGGCAATGTTTCGTGGGATTGCAATTTCGGGCCGGGGACCGGCTACGTCGGCCAGACCTCCACGCATAACAACTGGTTGCCCGCATTCAATATCGCGTACAACCTGACGCCAGATATCATCCTGCGCGGCGCAGCGTCGGAAACCATTGCCTACGCACCCTACAATCAGTTGGCGCCCTACTTCGAAGCCAACGACACCACGCTCACCGCCACCGGCGGCAATCCGAATCTGAAGCCTTACCGTTCGCTCAATGCGGATCTCTCCGCCGAGTGGTACTTCAATCCGCACTCGCTCGTTGCGGTATCCGCCTTCTACAAGAACGTGCTGAACTACGTCGTCAACGCGTCGTCGTTCGAACAGCGCGAGAACGGCTCGTGGGGCACGTTCTATCCGGGGCCGATCGGTCAGATGTTGGTCAACAACGGGTCGTGCACCACGTCGGGCATGTGTACATACAGTGTGTCGGCTCCCATCAATGGCGGCCGGGCGAAGGTCAGGGGCGGCGCGATCACCTATCAACAGGCATTTGGCGATAGCGGCTTTGGCGTCCGTGCCAACTACACGTACTCCAATGCACGCACTGCCTCGGGTGGCGACCTGCCTTACAACTCCAGGAACTCATATACGTTGGCGCCGTATTTTGAGCTTGGCCCGTACAGCGCAAGCCTCTCCTACAACTACCGCAGCAAGTATCTGGCCGGTGGCTATGTGGCCGGTGCGCCGGACTCTTATACCGCCAGCTACAAGGAGCTGGATGCTTCTGCGGCGTATGCCTTCAACAAGCACTTCTCCGTGTCGTTTGACATGCTGAATCTTCTGAACTCAACGTATAGGCAGTACCTCGGGCAGACCAGTGCGGAACTCCTCAACGAGTACGCGAGCGGTCGGGAATTCATGCTCGAAGCACACTTCAAGCTCTGATGTAACGCACCACCTTTCTTCTTCCCCGCCAAGGACCTGGCGAAGGTTTGCCAGGTCCATTTTTTTGGGGAAGTCGATGGCAAAGACTGCTCGCAACACCGTTGTATAGGTGTTGCGAGATGCCACACTAGGAGTTGGCGGATGAAGTCTGTCGCGCAATGGGTTGTCGCGTGCCTGGGTTTCTATGTATTGCAGGGATGGGCAGCGGCGCCAACCATCCTGGTTGACCAGGTCGGCTACGAGCGACAAGCCGCCAAGCAGGCAATCGTTTCGGCCGACACCGGGCAATCGCTGCGCGATTTCCAGGTGATCGACGCCAGTAGCGGCAAGCCCGTGTATTCGGGCACGCTGCAAGATACAGGCCCCGTGAGCAAATGGGGCAGTCAGCAGTATTGGCGAGCCGATTTCTCATCGGTAAAAACACCAGGTCGCTATGTCCTTGAGTTGAAGGATCACGGCACCTGTGTACGCTCCGACGAATTCCAGGTGCAAGACGACGTACTGGAGCGCAACACGCTCTCCAACGTCATCTATTACTTCAAAGGCCAACGCGCCAGCGGCGAGATGGACAAGGCGGATCGCCATCTACCGTACCCGGATGGCCGGCCGGGCACGTTGGATATTCACGGTGGTTGGTATGACGCCACCGGAGACTACGGCATCCATCTGTCGCACCAGAACCTCACGTCCTACTTCAACACGCAACAGGTGCCGCTAGTGGTATGGAGTCTGCTGCGCAGCTACCAGCAACTCGACGCACGGCACGACCCCAATTTTCGGCAGTACCTGCGTCGCTTGCTCGATGAGGGTTTGTTCGGCGCGGATTTCCTGGTGCGCGACAAGCGGCCCGACGGTTCCTTCTACGAATCGATTGACGCACCGGGTAAGGACAAGCTGGCGCAAGATCGCCGTATCGGCGATCCCAATTGGCGCACGCAGATCAAGCGCAGTGCGAGCGATGTGGGATCGCAAGTAGAGCAACCTCCACATGGACCGCATGCTTACGAGTCCAGCTTTCGTGCGGGCGGCGGCATGGCGATCGCCGCACTGGCGCTTGCCAGCAGCATGAACATCGATGGCGATTTCACTCGCCAAGATTATTTGCACGCTGCCGAGACGGCATATCGCTTTCTGGACGCACACAACAAAGAGCTGCTGAACGACGGCGTAGAAAACATCATCGACGACTACTGCGCGCTGCTTGCAGCAACTGAGCTATACCGCGCCACGCATGACGAAGCCTGGCGCCAAGCGGCCGACCATCGTGCGCAGAGTTTGATGGCGCGCCTGATCACACACGACGGGCAAAGGGATTACTGGCGCGCCGATGCAGATACGCGTCCGTTCTTCCATCCCTCCGATGCCGGTCTGCCAGTCGTGGCCTTGCTGGAATACGACCTGATCGCCGCGCCATCACGGCAGCAGGAAGTGCGTGATGCCGTGCGTCGTTCACTGAGCTACGAATTGCAGGCCACCGATCAAGTCAACAACCCGTTCGGCTATGCGCGACAACTCGTACGCATGGGCAACGGCACGGTGCGCACTGCTTTCTTCTTTCCGCATGACACGGAAGCAGCACCCTGGTGGCAGGGTGAAAATGCGCGCATCGCTTCGTTAGCCGCAGCTGCGCGCATGGCTGCGCCGCTGTTCTCCGACGATCCAGCATTTCATGCCAAGCTTGAAAATTACGCCTGGAGCCAGTTGCACTGGATCCTTGGTCGCAACCCATACAACACCAGCATGCTGATGGGCAGCGGCCAGCGCAACGCGCCATATATGTTCTTTCATTCCTACGAGTACACCAGTGCGCCGGGTGCCATCACCAACGGCATCACAGCAGGGCTCGATGACGAAGACGGTATTGCCTTCAACCTGGGCTATGCGCAGACCGGTCGTGACGATGACTGGCGCTGGACCGAGCAATGGCTGCCACATGATGCGTGGTATCTGTATGCAGTGAGCTTGCCGCATGACTAATTTGCATAAGGCGTGGGTATCCACATTCGCGTTCGGTATGCTCAACTCTTAAGGCCGTCATTCCCGCGAAAGCGGGAATCCACTTCCCTCTGATGCAAAAGCGAAGATGGATTCCCGCTTTCGCGGGAATGACGGCAAAGAACGGATGCGCATTGCCGAACCAGAATGGGCGCCGATGTTTCTGGAAATAGAAGCCTTAATAGATCAGTAGGAAAACGTATGCGAACTGCCGTTCTGCTTCTTTGCTTAACCATCTGTTGCCTGGCTCAGGCTGCTCCCGTGTCGCTCATACCCCGGCCCGAGGAGCTTCAACAGAACAGCGGTTCGTTCAAGGTAGACGACGGTACGCCCATCCTCATCCCTGCAAACGATGCGGCAGCGCGCAGCTCAGCACAGTATCTCGCCGATTTGGTCGAGCACACGCGCGGACTGCATCTCAATGTGGTGGAAACGACGGGCGAAAACCGTGGCATCGTCTTCCAGCACAATTCTAAAAGTGCCGCTTCGCACGCCGAGAGCTACACGATCGACGTCACTCCGCAAGGTATTCGCATCGAAGCAAGCGATGACGCTGGCCTCTTCTACGGCGCAGTTACACTGTTCCAACTACTGACGCCGAATTCGAAGCATGGCGAAGTGAATATCCCGGCCCTGCACATCAGCGATTCACCGCGCTTCGCCTGGCGTGGCGTAATGCTGGATTCCGCCCGCCACTTCCAATCAGCCGAGGATGTGAAGAAGCTGTTGGATCAGATGGCCCAGCACAAGCTCAACGTGCTGCATTGGCATCTTACCGACGATCAGGGTTGGCGCATCGAGATCAAGCGTTATCCGGAACTCACGCGCATCGGCGCTTGGCGCACACCGCCGGACGCGGGACACGATGGTGAGCCGCAACGCTATGGCGGCTTCTACACGCAGGATCAGATTCGTGACGTCGTGGCGTATGCCGCTGCGCGCCATATCACGGTGGTGCCGGAAATCGACATGCCCGGCCACGCGCAGGCCGCCGTCGCTTCCTATCCTCAGATCGGCGTAACCGGCAAGCGTCCGCCGGTATCGGTCGATTGGGGCGTGAATCCCTATCTCTATAACGTTGACGATGCGACTTTCCAGTTCATCGACAACGTACTCGATGAAGTAATGGCGCTGTTCCCGTCGCATTACATCCACGTTGGCGGCGACGAGGCCATCAAGGATCAATGGAAGGCTTCGCCCGCCATCCAGGCAAAGCTCCACGCGCTGCATTTGAAAGATGAAGATGCGCTGCAAGGTTGGTTTATCGGCCGCATCGGCAGCTATCTTGCGGCGCATGGTCGTCGCCTGATCGGCTGGGATGAAATCCTCGACGGCGGCGTGCCGGCCGACGCCACGGTGATGTCCTGGCGCGGCACCGACGGTGCGATCAAGGCAGCGAAGCTGGGTCACGACGTGGTGATGTCGCCCGCGCCCGATTTATACCTCGATAGCTTGCAAAGCAATTTGCCCGACGAAACGGCTGGCCGCGATCCGGTGCGCAGCCTGGAAAACGTCTATCGCTTCAACCCCGTGCCCTCCGTGTTGAACGCCGCACAAGCAGCGCACGTGTTGGGTGCCCAGGCAAACGCGTGGACCGAGCACATGCCGAGTATGCGACACGTCCAGCGCGCAGCTTTCCCACGCCTGGATGCATTCAGCGAAATCGTGTGGTCGCCCACATCTTCGCTCGACTGGAAAGATTTTCTCGCGCGCCTGTCGGCACAGTTTCAACGCTACGCCATGCAAAACGTCGATGTCGCGGATAGTGCGTTTGCGCCTGTCATCCAGTTTGACACCAACGCTGCATTGAAGAGCGGCAAAGCGGAAGTAACGCTTTCTAATCAAGCTGGTTATGGGGAGATCCACTACACCACGGACGGCAGTGCGCCAGACCGACAAGCACCGCTCTACATCAAGCCCTTCAACGTCACATGGCCTTCGACCATCAAGGCAGCAACTTATGGAAGCGATGGCAGCGTACTTGCCGGTACGCGTACCCGAGTGATCGATCGCACTCATCTACTGACGAAGATGGGCATGGAACTCAGTAACTGCGCGGGCAGCGATTTCCGCCTGCATGTGCAACCCATGCCAGATGCCACCAGCATGACGCCGGTGTATGCCGTCAATGTCTTCGATACTTGCCAGCAGTATCCGGCGGCACCGCTCGATGGCATCCGCTCGATTCATCTCGAAGCAGTGCGCCTGGAGCGCAACTACGCGCTTGCGCACGACATCAAACTGGTGGTGTCACGGCCGCATAGCACGCCATATGGCGAGTTCGTCGTGCATCAGGATCGCTGCGATGGCCCGGTGTTGGCGAAGGCGCCGCTGCCGAATCCTGCATCCAGTGCAAGGCGTTTCGCACTCAACGCTGCACTGACTGCGCAGCATGGTGAGCACACGCTTTGCCTGATATTCACGGCACCGACCGATGGACCTTTGTATGCCATCGACAGTATTTCGCTGGTTCCTGCTAGCACAGCCAAGAGCAGTCAGTGAACACATCGCCGCCTATGCTGGCTCTGAACTGATGCAGGGCATGCTGCCTGCACTCGGTTGGTAAGGAGCCGCTCTATAAACATCTATTCGCTAGTTGGATCACGCTCTTGGCTGCCGCTTGCATCGCATCGCTTGCATGGGCCATCGCCTTCGTAGTTCTGTGGTGGCTTATTGCGTTTGCCGTGTATAAGCGACGAATTTATCTGAAGTTATGAGCTCGACCAAAGCAATGGCGATGGCTTTGTTTGTCATTAATTTAATGGCATGTCCCTATTGGGACAAAAACGCATCTATGCCATAAGTCATGGCATTTTGCCCTAAACTTTTTCATCAAATCCCAGATTAGTACTCCCGCAAAACGATCGCCGCGGTGGCGGTCGTGGTTTTTCTCCTGGGAGCACCACAATGGTCGCAGTGATCACGGGCAACGGTCTGGGCCTGGGCAATACGTCGTTGACACAGCTAGGTACCGCGCAAGGCGGTTCGCCTTCGCTCGGCCAAGCCGGCCAGCGCAGCTACGTCAACACCGCCACTGGCAACCTGGTCCTGCAAAGCGCCGACGAAGGGATGCTGTTCGACGGTTTGCCGCTCAACGTGCTGCGTACCTACAACAGCCTGGGCCAGCTAAGCAGCAACGGT
>NZ_BSOB01000018.1:0-209 GCF_030160295.1 Dyella acidisoli | reverse complement strand
GTCAGCACCGCGCAAAGCGGCGCCGTCGATACCCTGAGCTGGAACGCGACATCGTCCACCTGGACCTGGACCGATGCGGCCGACAGCACTCAAGAAACGTATAACGCTACCGGTCAGCTCACCGCCCTGACCGATACGTCCAGCGGCGCGAGCTACACCTTCAGCTACAGCAACGGCCAGCTCAGCCAGATCGTGGCCAGCGACGGCGA
>NZ_BSOB01000017.1:214048-424574 GCF_030160295.1 Dyella acidisoli | reverse complement strand
CCACCTTGGTGAGGCCTCATACATAGATGCAGCCGGCATTCGGGGATGAAAAAAGCGGTTGACGAAGGGGGCGAGTCCATACATAGGCTGGGATGCCAATCCCAACCTACAGCCGGCTTTCGCGCTTGAGCCGCAAATAACGCTCGATCAACGCGCTGGACAACTCCGCACACTCCACATCCAGCGTCATCACGCCGCGCCGATTGAGATCATCATGCACACGCTCGCGACCGGCCAGGTAATGCATGGCCGATGCACTGCGAATGGCACTTTCCAGGCTCTCGCTTGCATGGTGTGCAGCTTGCTCCACCGCTTGTTCGCGCAGACTCGCCACCAACACGAGATGACGCTGCGCCAGCAGCGTTACGGCCAAGGCCAGTTCACTGTCGTCTTCGTCACGAACGTTGGTGATCAGAATCACCAACGCGCGCCGACGTTGCCGCTCCTGCAATGCGCGCGCAGCAGCCAGGTAGTCGGTAGGTGCGGAGGTTGCCTGCAAGTCATAGCCGGTACCAAGCAGCAGATCCATGCCACCACTGTCGCGCTGAGGCGGCAGCCAGCGCTGCGTACGTCCCGTACAAGCCAGCAAGCCCACCGCATCACCTTCGCGCATGGCGATGTAAGCCAGCGACAGCGATGCATTCAACACGTGATCGAAGTGCGAGATCGCGCCATCCTTCGCCAGCATGCGGCGACCGCAATCGACCAGCAGCACGATCTGCTGGTTGCGCTCCTCGCGGTATTCGCGCGAGATGAAATGGCCCATGCGCGCTGTGGCTTTCCAGTCGATCTTGCGCATGCTGTCGCCGACGCGATAGTCGCGCAATTCCTGGAATTCGGTACCTTCGCCGCGTCGACGCTGCAGACGCGCGCCAAACGTATGCGAAGCCAGTTCAACGGTGAGGCCAGCCATTTTCGCCAACGGTGCAAAGTTGGGATACACGCGCACGGTGTTCACCACATCGAGCGCGCGGCGTTGCCTCCACAGGCGCCATGCGGAATGAAGGCGCAGATGGCAACCGACAAAGAGCGCGGGCCCGCGCTCGTCCGGCGTCAAGGCGTACTCGAAGGCGTAATCCGTCTCCGGCGCAAGTTGCAATCGATGCGGCAACCCGCGCATCGGCCAGCCACCGGGATGCAGGTCGTGCACTTCGACGGTACGTGGACTTTTTTCCGCCGATTGCATGCGCAACCGCACGAACATATCCAGCCCCAACGGCACTACAGGCGCCACTTCGCGCTGCAAGGCCGGTGAAGGTGCGCGTTGCAGCCGCCACGCGTCGATCAGCATCACGCACGCCAGCGCCGCACCGTAAGCCAGCCATGCAGCCAGCGGAATGATGCCTATGCTCGCCAGCACGCCCACCAGCGTCCAGCCGAGCAACAGCCACAGCAGCAGCGGACCCGGTCGCATCATTGCCGTGGTGCGGCCACCTTGTGCAGCAACGCGCGGATCACATCGTCCGGGCGCTGCCGTTCCACCAACGCCTCCGGCGCTAGCAACAAGCGATGACGCAAAGCAGGCAAGGCCACCGTGCGCACATCGTCCGGCGTCACAAAATCACGCCCATCGATCGCAGCATGCGCACGTGCCAGACGCGCCAGCGCAAGACCGCCACGCGGCCCTGCACCGCCCACCACCGCCGGCCATTCGCGCGTGGCTCGCGCAATGCGCACGGCGTAGTCGGTAACGGCCGGATCCATATGCATATGCGCAACACCTTGCTGCATCGCCTGCAATTCTTCGTGCGTCATCACCTGTTGCACGTGCGACACGTCGAGGTCGGCAGCAACCTTGCCGTTCAGCACGTTTTCCACCATGCGCTTTTCGTCATCCAGCGAGGGATAGTCGATCAGCACCTTGATCAGGAAACGATCGAGCTGCGCTTCGGGCAGTGGATACGTGCCTTCCTGTTCGATCGGATTTTGCGTGGCCACGACCATGAAAGGCGCCGGCAACGGAAAGCGTCGCCCTTCGATGGTGGCCTGCCCTTCCTGCATGGCTTCGAGCAAGGCCGCCTGCGTCTTGGCCGGCGCGCGGTTGATTTCGTCGGCCAGCAGCAGGTTCGCGAACACCGGGCCGCGACGAACCTGGAAACGCTCGGCTTTCACGTCGTAGATCGCGTGGCCGGTGACGTCGGTCGGCATCAAGTCTGGCGTGAACTGGATGCGCCCGAAGCTGCAATTCATCGCCGCCGCCAGCGCGCGCACCAAGAGCGTTTTGCCGAGCCCGGGAACGCCTTCGATCAGCACGTGGCCACCGGCCAGCAAAGCCATCAGCACCTGGTCGAACACTTCGGTCTGTCCGATGAAGGCGTGCGCTACTTGGTGTCGTAACGCGGCGGTGCGTGCATGGATGGTGTCGACCGACATCGGCGCCAGCGGCGCTGCGGGCGCAAGGGTTTCGGGTGTCGTCATAAGTGGCTCCTGAGCCGCGCCAGAGTGGTCATGCTGCCGCGGAACGCAGCGGCGTTCGCGGGTGAGCGGAAAGCGTGTTCGATAAGGGAAGCTTCAAGCCGGCTGCGTTGTGCCAGCCATGCATACAATTCGTCCTGCTTGAGCATCACGCTGGCTGGATCGCGGCGGTGCAGACGCGCAAGCACAGCCTCGCACGCCAGTTGATGCAGACTCCGGCCGCCATCACGGCGAAACAAGAATTCGCCGACCGCGTGGATGTGTTCCAGCAACGCACGTCGATGCGCGGACGGCGCCGGCACCAGCGGACCCAACCGCTCGCTGCGCATAAGCATCCAGCCGAGGATGAGCAGCAATGACGCGATCAACGCAGGCCAGCCGCGTACGAACAGATTGACCCAGAACGAGCTGCCGATCAGTTCGTACAACAAATAGACATGACCATGCCCGAAGTTCGGCGCCAGCAAGCGCAGCGCGAACTGCTGCTGCGGCTGTTTTTTCAGGCTGTTGTCGGCGAGGACACCCATGTTGCTCAGCATGCTGACGGTGCCATCGCCTTCGGACACGCGTGCGAAGACCAGGCCCTTGCCTGCGTTGTCGCCGATCATCACCTGAGCGTGCGCAAGCGCCTGCTTCTTTAAATGGAAGCCACTGCCGCACACAGGCATGCTTTCCTTTCCACCGCTAACCGAAAGCTCGACGCACGTCACTTTGCTTTCTTGATTGGCGAGCAAATCCAATTCATCCAGCAGAGGGATGTCCTGCTTGGCATAAGCGGTCGGCGAAAACACCAGATGGCCGCCCTCGCGAACCCATTCGGCAAGGTTCGCGGCGTCGTCGGGCTTGATGCTTCCGATGTCATCACCGATCACCACCGTATCGCCCGAATCCAGATCCGGAAGAATCTTGTTCAGCAGAACGCCACTGCTGGCGGGCTGCCCTATGTTCTTGAGTATGTTCTGCAGGGCAAAGAAACGGTTGTAATACGCTTCACCTGTGGAAGGTGTGGTTTCCGTACTCCAATCGCGCTTGAACGTGTTGAAAAACAGGGCACCACCCAACATCGCGATCGCGGCGATGATCACTGACACGACCACGATGCGCGTCTTCATGGCGCCACCTGCTGTGCAGGCCAGCCCGACAACAAAACATCGATGTCCGCGTCACCAGGGTAACGATCCGCGTACGCAGCGAGCTGCCAGGTACGCACGATGCGGATCAGCCGCTCGCGTCGCGCAGGATCATCCAGTGTGCGTGCATGCTGCAGCCAATCGGCTTCTGTCGCATCGATCGGTGGTTGTATGCGCAACGCGGTCGCCGCGCGCACCACGCTGCCACGATAGAGCAAGGCCAATGCTTCGCGCCGATGGCCTTCGCGCCATAGCTCACGCACGGCGGTGGGTAGGTCTTCCGGTAGCGGAATATCGTGCACGACGCTGCTACGCAATACCTTTGGTTTCTCGAAGCGCTCCATTGAAGGCATCGAGCCACGCAGGTGACGCACAGCGAACACGATCAAAGCCACTACAACGGTCGCCAGCAATCCCCAAAAAATCAGATTCAACAAGCCGGCACCCAGATTGCCAAATCCCGCAAGCCCAGCGAACCATGAAGGCGGTTTACCAGGCTCCTGATCCGCGGGGTGTTTCAGTACCCAGCGCAGCACCTTGTGTTCTTGCCCGAATCTTGGATCGCGGTAGACGTCAGCGGCTTTGCTGGCGAACAACGCGTCTTTGTCATTCACCGGCTGATGGAACACCTCGGCGATGTTCTGCGGCGGCACTTGCTTGTCATCAGCATGCTTGTCGGCGGCGTGCGCGATGGATGGTGCACCCATGACGCAGACCAGCAACACCATGGCAACGCCTGCTTCCACCAGACGCTGGCGCAGACGCCGGAAGGCGAGATCGATGTCCCACGCCTCCAATTGCGTACGGCGATTCAAATACAGCGCAAAGCCGGTGGCAACGTACAGCGGCTCCACGATGCTCATCGATACATACGTCACGCCCGACGCAATCCACACCAATGCATGCTTGAAGGCCGGGATGGTCAGCGCCTGCTTCACATCACGCATGGAATCGGGCAGCGTTTCGTTCGGTACCATCCAGATGGCGAAGATGCACAGGCTTAGCGCTATCGCCAGCTCGAACGCTATGCACGTCCAGGTCAGGCCGCTCGCTACACCCACCAATGGCCGGCTGAGTACGCGCCAGCGCGCCCGACGCTGCTTGGAATCCACTCCCTCCAGCACCTCCATCGGCAAACGCAACGAGCGGTTGGTATCCACGCGCAGATACGACAATGCGGCGAGCGTTCGCTTCCACGGCCACTTCCACTGCGCGCGCAACGTGGCACGCCATGTGGGTGTCTGCTCGAACACTGCACGCGACAGCACGTATAGCGGAATACGATCGAACAAAGGACGCAACCACCAAGGTAGCAGCAAACCCAACCAAGGCATGCCGAGCAACCACGCTGCGCCTTGGCAAGCAAGAAAAATAGGCAGCGTAAACACGAACCACGCCATCCACACCGGACGCGCATGCGCGCGCAGCATGGCCATGCCCAGATCCATCGCCTCCTGCGATGTGCGCGGACGCAACGCGACGCCGATGCGTTCAAGCTGCATAACGGCTCCCTGCTCCACCGCGAATCAGCCACCACAGCACCAGCACCCAGATGCCTGCGCCACTGCTGAACTTCACCACGTCAGGCAGCGCGGCGATTGACGACCAATACGCTTCGATGAAGGCCGCGGCTATCAACATCGCAAAAGCACCCATGGCGAGTCGCGCACCTGTCCACGCGGCATCACGCAGGGCGATCTCACGCCGCAACCGTCCTGGCGCCAGCAGGCTCAAGCCGAATTGCAGTCCCGCGCCACCGGCAATCACGATGGCGGTGAGTTCAAAGCCCGAATGCCCGACCACGAACCGCCAGAACGGTCCGCCGTAGCCGATGGCTTCCAGATGTCCCGCCACGCCGCCAAGAATCACACCATTGGCCGCCAGCACATAGATCGCACCCACGCCGAACGCCAAACCCGACGCAAAGGTGCGAAAAGCAATGCTGACGTTGTTCATGATGTAGAAGCCGAACATCTGCAGATCGGTGCCGCTGCTGCGGCCGATATGATTGTTGGCAGGGTCATACATCTTGTCGAAGTCAGCCAACTGCCGCGCAGTGAACAGCGAATGCGCCAACGTTGGCTTCCATAGCACTACGATGTAAGTCACGATGGCTGGCAAGTACAACAGCAAAGCCGCGACAAGCATGCAGCGCCATTGCTGGCGCACCAGGCGCGGAAAATCGGCCAACAGGAAGACCGCCACTTTGTGCCAACGCGGTGCCGGCGGGCGGTATAGCTGACGATGCCCCATCTGCACGATTTGCTGCAGGCGATCAGTCACTTCGCGGCTGTAACCACGCGCTTGCGCCAAGGACAGATGATGGCAAACGCGCCGATACGCATGCGGAAAATCCAGCATGCGTTCTGCACGCATCGCGGCTTGCGGCGCCCGATCGAGCTGCGCGAGCCACGATTGCAACGTGTCCCACTCTTTCGCATACGAGGCGACGAACTGCTCCTGCTTCATGGCCTTCCCAGCAATCCATTGGCGTAGGCGGTAAGTTGCTTGACGGCCGCGGTGCCTTCGCTTCCCGTCAGCGGATACAGAATGTCTGCAAGCTCTTCCTGCCGCTGCACCGTGAGCAACGGCGAGCGCTCGGCGAATTCGATCACCGCGGCCTGTTCGTCTTGATCGAGCGGCAAGGGGAGCGGTTGTGCCGGCACGATCGGCACTTTGCTTCCTGCCGGCAGATCGTTCGCATGCACCACCAAGGTACCGGCCACGATGTCGCCGACACGTCGCCCGGAAGGATCGATCATGCTGCAGATCAACCCGACCCCATAAATGCCTGGCAACCCATCAACCACGCGCAGCAGATTGCGCGTAATCGACGGAAGCAGCGTGATCGGTGTGCCGTCAGCGCTGACCACCCGCAGACCCAGCGCACGCTTGCCAAGCGTCTGGCCGTGGAACCACACCTCACACACCACGTTGTACGCCCACATGAGTGCGAACAGCAGCATCGAAGCCAGCCCCATGCCGCCGCGACCCAAGGCGCCGAAGATTCCCAACGCGGTAAAGAACACCGCCATGCGAACCACAAAATCGAGCAGCCAAGCCTGCGCACGGCCAAATGCACCGGCCGCGCGCAAACGCAGTGCGACGCCTTCCGGCGTTTCGATCTCGCGTACGGTGTCCAGCATCAGTCGACGATGACGATGGTGTCCGCGATGTAATCGTGGATGCAGCGCCTATCGCTACCGAAAATCACGAGCGCATCAGCAAGCCCCGCGAGGCCCCCGAGGAATGGAATCCACCGCACGACAAACAAGGGAAGCCAACGCAGGACGACGACGCGCCAAACCTCCACCGGCGTGCCGTCGGTGCGCACGAGCTTGGTGCCGACGGTGCGCTTGCCGATGGTCTGGCCGTTCTTGTTGAGCAGCATGAGATTGCAGGCAATCACCGCCACCACCAAGAGCGCGCTGACAGCCATGGCAGTCGAGCCTGTAAAGGGGAGTTTTTCCAGCATGGGCGCTACTTGGGAATGGTTGATTCCATGATGGCCGGCCCACCACATAGACAATGGCCAAGAACAAAGGCCCACGATGAAACTGTCTATGAAAGCCCCCCACCAGCGCTGCCATCGCGTGGCTTTACGAGCCTCCAGATCATCCCTGCCAAACGCAGGTGCGTCCTCGACAACCGCGCCGGGCGCGGCATACGGATTCGTTTCCATGGCTTGTTTTCCCTGTCTGAACACCGGCCCCCATGCCGGTGCGTGACTTGAGTATAGGAGCAAGTCATGACAGGTGTACAAGTGCTGCGCGGCGCCATCTGTTAGCCACGTAGGTTGGAGGGCAAGCCCCAACATGGCCATGCGATGTGGTACGAGATTTGGTGGGGTTCGCACCGAATGGCGCTATGCCCCTCTCCCCTCGGGAGAGGGGTTTGGGGTGAGGGTACGATCAGCGCGCGACTACAAAAAACTTGTGCAAGAAGTCGTTATCACGCTTCGCCCGAATCCTCACCCCCACTCTCGAAGGGAGACGGGTGCAGAGTCCGTTCAAGCCGTCCAGATCAGTTCTTCTTGACGCGCTTGGGCTTGAGCAGCGTGCCCGTGCACTTGGGCGAGCCACACAGGCAGGCCCACTTTTTCTTTAGACGTGCGGTATGCGGCACTTCCAGCACGATGCCGTAATCGTAAGTCAGTTCCTCGCCCGCCTTGATGTTGCGCTTGGCTTCGATGACAACCTTGTCCTTGCGCGGATCGCCTTTTTCATTTTCGATCACGAACGCCACGCAGTTGGGGGCGCAGCTGTGGTTGATCCAGCGTGCGACGTTGCCCTTGCGATTAGCGTCGAGGATGTACTCCTCGTTGAGCGTAAACAGGAAAGTGTGCCCGGTTTCGCCACCGTCGCCGTACATCTCGTCGGCATCCTCGTGGGTCATCAGCGTGCCCCGGTATTCAATGATTTCTTCACCCTTCTTGATGGGGGCGACGGCAAACACGCCATTGCCGTGGATGGGTGAGCGGCGAGCAACGATGCGACGGGACATGGATAACCGGAGTTGGATGGAAGGAAAGTGCAATCGCTAATGATGCCTGCTCTGTGTGACGTTGGGAACCGCACGAGAGCATGCGTACACGAAGAACTCGTAGCTCCCTCCCCTGCATAGGCAGGGGAGGGTGGGGGTGGGGTTGCGTGAGCTTGCAGCGAAGTTGAATTTCATCGCGAGGTTGCTTCACCCCATCACAACCCTTCCCCACTACACGTAGGTGAAGGGAGCACTCATAGCTCGCTATGACAAGCGGTACATCCCACCCTTCTCTTTTTGTATAACTCTTTTCGTTTCAAACGCTTCGCATGTTGCGCCGCCCCCTTTCACCCATCCCATTCCCTGCTATATTCAAACAATCGTTTGAGGTGCTTCCATGAAACGACTGCTCCACGGACTGGCTCTTGTCATGCTGGCTGTCTTGCTTACGGCCTGCGGGCCACAGCGGCAGAGCGTGTTCCCGCCTACCCTCACCATCCAGCAGATGCGCGTGCAGCCCAGCGGCGCCTGGCAACTCAGCCTGCGCATCCAGAACAACAGCTACACCGGCATGAATTACCAATCGATCGAAGGCCAATTGCAGATCGCGCAGGGCATCCCCGTGCGCGTGCATACGAAGTTCGATCTGGATATCCCCACGTTCGCCGGCGACGTGGTGCAAGTCGACGTACTGCCCACGCCGGAGATGAACCAGGCGCTCCAAGCCATTGCCGGCAAAGGCAGCGCCGGCTCCATGCCCTACACGCTCAACGGCACCGTGCATTGCATGCCCAATCTGGAAGACCACCCGGACAACAAGAATCCGCGCGATTTTCCGTTCACCAGCAATTCTTTCCTGTCGCCGGTTCCCGGCGTGCCCAACACCTATCGCTGACCCATTCGCACCACGAAGGATTTAGCCATGACGCTCTACAAGGCTCCGCTCGATGACCAGCGCTTTGCACTTTTCGACGTGCTCGGCGCAGAAGCCGTACTCACCAAGCTGCAAGGAGGTGACGGCCACACCCGCGACCTGCTCGACGCAGTGTTGGAAGAAGCCGGCCGCCTGAGCGAGCAAGTGCTGGCACCCACGAATGCCCCGGGCGACGAGGAAGGCTGTCATTTCGACAAGGCCACCCGCACCGTCACCACACCCAAAGGATTCAAGGAAGCCTTCAAGCAATTCGCCGAAGGCGGCTGGGCCGGTCTCACCATGGCGGAAGAGTTCGGCGGTCAGGCGCTGCCTTCGGTGCTGGGCATCGCCACTACCGAGCTGTTCCAGTCCGGCAACCTGTCGTGGAGTCTGTATCCGCTGTTGTCAGAAGGCGCGTGCCACGCGCTGGAACTGCACGGTACGGACGAACAGAAGCACACCTATCTCAAGCCGATCGTCGCCGGCCAATGGACCGGCACCATGTGCCTTACCGAACCGCAGGCCGGTTCGGATCTGGGCCTGTTGAAGACACGCGCCGAGCCCGGCGAAAACGGCAGCTACAAGATCACGGGCACCAAGATCTTCATCAGCGCCGGTGATCATGATCTGGCCGAGAACATCATCCACCTGGTGCTGGCACGCCTGCCCGACGCACCGGCCGGCAGCCGCGGCATCTCCATGTTCATCGTGTCGAAGTTCAAGGTGAAGGCCGACGGTTCACCGGGTGAACGCAACAACGTCTACGCCGGCGCCATCGAGCACAAGATGGGCATACGCGGCTCCGCCACCTGCGTGATGAATTTCGACGAGGCCGAAGGCTATCTGATCGGGCAGCCGCACAAAGGCCTGGCCGCGATGTTCACCATGATGAATGCCGCGCGTCTTTCGGTGGGCGTGCAAGGCTTGGCCCTGGCTGAACGCGCCCTGCAGAACAGCGACAATTACGCACGCGAACGTTTGCAATCGCGTTCGCTCTCCGGCGCAAAATTCCCGGACAAGCCGGCCGACAATTTGCTGGTGCAGCCGGACGTTCGCCGCATGCTGCTCACCCAGCGCGCCTTCGTGGAAGGCTCACGCATGCTGTTGTTGTATGCCGCGTTGCAGACCGACGTCGAAGCACGCGGCGCAGACGAAGCGCAGCAGCAAAAAGGCAGCGAGCTGCTCGCCTTTCTGATTCCCATTGCCAAGGGCCTGGTGACTGAACTGGCGCAGGAATGCACCAAGGAAGCGCTACAGGTGTACGGCGGTCATGGCTTCATCGTGGAAAATGGCGTGGAACAGTTCGTGCGTGATGCACGCATCATCACGCTGTACGAAGGCACCACCGGCATCCAAGCCGCCGATCTGCTCGGCCGCAAGATCCTCCAGTTGAAGGGCGTGGGCCTGCAGCATTTCCTCGCCGAGATCGGCACGTTCTGCAAGCAGCATGCGGCGGACGAAGCATTGAAGCCGTACATCGGTCCGTTGGGTGCCTTGGCGAAGGAATGGGGCGAGCTGACGTTGAAGCTGGCGCAGCGCATCCAGTCGAATCCCGAAGAACTCGGCGCCGCTGCCAACGATTACCTCTATTACAGCGGTTACATAACCCTTGCCTATTTCTGGGCGCGTGCAGTGGCGGCGCTGGGGCAAAGCACACAGCAGCCGGCATTCAAGCAAGCGAAGCGGGATACGGCGGCGTTCTATTTCGCACGTCTTTTGCCGCGTACGCATGTGCACAAGGCGGCGATTGAGGCGGGGATCGGCACGATTCCGGCGATTGCATAAAGCTACGTAAGCGATACACAAAACGCCCGGGTATTCCGGGCGTTTTTATTTTGATGGCGCGAAGTACACATGGCTTGCCGTGAAAATCATCACCCCTCATGGTCGTCATTCCCGCGCAAGCGGGAATCCATCTTCGCTTTTGTATCAGAGCAAAATGGATTCCCGCTTGCGCGGGAATGACGACCATGAGGGGTCGCGCGACGACCGACACGTACCCGCCCATCTCGATTAACGCTAGGCTACCCCGGCTTATCCAACGGGGAGTCACCATGAAGTCCAGCCGCACCGCTGTCGCGCTACGCAGCGCCAAACCCGCATTGCTCGCATTGCTGCTCAGCCTTAGCAGCGCCGCACTCGCCACGGATGACACGCCGAAACCGCAATACCCCGACTATCCCAGCGAAACGCCGGCCAATTTCAAACCGGTTGCCGACAGCTTCGATTACATCGAGCGCGACGTGAAGATCCCGATGCGCGATGGCGTAAAGCTCAACACGGTGATCCTTATTCCGAAAGGTGCGCACCGCGCCGGCATCGTGATGACACGCACGCCCTACGATGCAAAAGAACTTACCCATCACGTGATGAGCGGCCATCTCGGTCCGATGCTGCAAGGCTACGACAACGCCACCGATGTGATCGTGGAAGACGGCTATATCCGCGTGATCCAGGATATCCGCGGCAAATACGGTTCCGAAGGCGATTACGTAATGAACCGCCCGGTGCACGGCTCGCTCAATCCTACCCCGGTGGACGATGCCACCGACACGTACGACACCATCGACTGGCTGGTGAAAAACGTGCCGGAGTCGAACGGCAAGGTCGGCACCATCGGCATTTCCTATGATGGTTTCGAACCGCTGATGTCGCTGGTGAATCCGCATCCGGCCTTGAAGGTATCGGTGCCGATGAATCCGATGGTGGACGGCTGGATGGGTGACGACTGGTTTCACCACGGTGCGTTCCGTCAGCAGAACATGTCTTACATCTATGAGCAGACGGCCAGCCGCGATAACACGTACAAGTGGTGGAGCAGTTTCCACGACGAATACGACCTCTTCATGCACTACGTATCCGCCGGCGACATGGGTCACGCCTATGGCATGGAGCAGTTGGGCTTTTGGAACAAAGTGATTGCGCACCCAGCCTACGATTCGTTCTGGAGCGATCAGGCCATGGATAAGGTGCTCGGCGCACAGCCACTGAAGGTGCCGACGATGCTGGTGCACAGCTTGTGGGACCAGGAAGACATCTACGGCGACATCGCCGTGTATCGCGCCATCAAGCCGAAGGACAAGAGCGGCAACATGGTGAAGCTGGTGATGGGCCCGTGGCATCACGGCCAGGAAATCGACGAAGGCAGCTCGCTCGGCGCGATCCGCTTCGGCAGCGACACGGCCAAGTATTTCCGCGAGCACATCCTGCGTCCGTACCTGGCGCAATACCTGAAGGACGGCGCCCCGAAGGCGGACATTGCTCCGGTGACGGCGTATCAGACCGGCAGCAACCGGTGGGAACGCCTTGAGCATTGGCCGCTTGCTTGCGAAGAAGACTGCAGCACAAAGAGTCGCCCGCTGTATCTCCAGGCCGATCACAAACTCGGTTTCAGCGCACCGACCAGCGGCGATGCTTACGATGAATACATCTCCGATCCCGCGCATCCGGTGTCGTTCCGTGCGCGTCCGATCCAGCCGATCGGTTACGACAACGGCCTCACCTGGCCGCAGTGGCTGGTGGACGATCAGCGCGAAGCATCCGGCCGCACCGATGTGGTCACCTATGTGTCCGATGTGCTGACCCAACCGCTGACCATCAGCGGCTCCCCAGTGGTGCATCTGACCGCCTCGACCAGCGGCACGGATAGCGACTGGGTGGTGAAGCTGATCGACGTGTATCCCGATCAGGTGGCCGAGCAGCCCGAGATGGGCGGCTACCAACTTGCCGTTGCGATGGATATCTTCCGCGGCCGCTATCGCGAAGGCTATGACAACCCGAAAGCGCTGGCCGCCAATCAGCCACTCGCCTACCGCTTCGACCTGCCGACCGCGAACCACGTCTTCCTGCCCGGCCATCGGGTGATGGTGCAGGTGCAGTCGAGCTGGTTCCCACTGTACGACCGCAACCCGCAGACCTTCGTGCCAAACATCTTCTTCGCCAAGCCGGCGGATTATCAGAAGGCGACGCAGCGGGTTTATCACTCGGGGGATCAGGCAAGTTACATCGCGCTGCCGGTGATTGGTGGTTGAGTAAAGCACCACTCCCTCTCCCCTCCGGGGAGAGGGCTGGGGTGAGGGGCCAACCTCGCCAAAATGTGCACAACTGCCACGAACGCAGCGCTTCCCATTTCCTCAGCACACAAAGCTGTTCCGCAAGATTGTCCCCTCACCCTAACCCTCTCCCCAAAGGGGAGAGGGAACTGTATTTCGTGAGTCGCAGCCCACCAGGCTCTTCCACCCACAACCCCGTTGGGTGTAGAACCGGCCTACGCGTTCCTATCGACCGGCCGGCGCATGAGCGACACCCATTTTCTGATTCGTCTGGCCGAGGATGACGATGACTTTATCCTCGGTCTGGTTCCGCGTTTCGTGGATTTCTCCCTGCCCGCTTGGCGCAAGCGGCACGAATGCATCGAAGGTATCCGCAAGGACCTCAGTCGCCATCTGGACGACCAGCCTTCGAACAGCTATGTCTTCGTCGCCGAGAACGACGACGGCGATCGCGTGGGATTCATCCATCTGCAGAAAACGCAGGATTTCTTCACCGGCCGGGCCAATTGCCACATCTCCGACCTTGCTGTCGTGCCGCGCCACGAAGGTCAGGGCGTCGGCAAGGCGCTGATCGAACATGCCATGGAGTGGGCGCGGGAGCATCAGTGCCAGCTAGTGACGCTGGCGGTATTCCCCGGCAATGAACGTGCAAAGGCGCTGTACGAAGCGGCGGGATTCAATCTCGATCTACTGCGGATGGCCAAGCCGGTGCATTGATTCACCACCCATCCCTTCCGCAGCTTATGTAGGTTGGCGTGCAAACCCCAACCCACGAAAGCAGCGGATCGATGCATGCCTTATGTCACTGTCCCCAGCGTCCGAGATACGCTGTGCTGACAGCTCGAACATCATGGGGCAAACCATGCAAGGGGAAGATGCCGGACTTTCGATGACGCGCCGCGATCTGCTGCGCCTGATCGGGCTCAGCGCAGGCGGCGCGGCGATGTACGCGGCCATGAATCGCCTGGGCTTTGCGGCCCCATCGCCTTACCAGGGCACGCCCGCACTGCAAGGTGCACCGCGCGGCACTTCCGTGCTGATTCTCGGCGCGGGACTGGCTGGCATGGTGGCAGCGTACGAACTGCGGGCAGCCGGTTACAAAGTGCAGGTGCTGGAATACAACCAGCGCGCCGGCGGCCGTAACTGGACGTTGCGCGGCGGCGACACCTACACCGAACTCGGCGGCTTTACGCAGCATTGCCAGTTCGATCGCGGCCTCTACATCAATCCCGGCCCATGGCGTATCCCTTATCACCATCGCGGCCTGCTCGATTACTGCAAGAAGCTTGACATACCGCTCGAGCCGTTCGTGCAGGTCAATTACAACGCCTACCTGCATAGGGCCAATGCGTTCGGCGGCAAGCCACAGCGCTATCGCACCATCAACGCCGATTACCGCGGGCACATCGCCGAACTGCTGGCGAAGGCAACGCAGCAAAGCAAGCTCGATGCTCAAGTGAGCAAAGACGATCAAGCCCTGCTGCTCGACTCGTTGCGCCAATGGGGTGCGCTCGACAAGAACTATGCCTATGCCGCTGGACCCGCCACCAGCAACCGCCGTGGTTACGCAAAATCGCCGGGCGGTGGTTTGACCGCGAAACCGCTGGATTCACAGCCGTTGCAACTGCACGACGTGCTCACCTCACGCCTGTGGTCGGGCCTCACCGACGGGGAAATGATCGAATTCCAAACCACGCTGTTTCAGCCGGTGGGCGGCATGGGGCGTATCGGCGAAGCCTTCGGAAAACGGCTGAAAGAAGTGATCCGCTACAACGCCAAAGTCACCGCCATTCACCAGGACGATCACGGCGTAACCGTCAGCTACGAGGACACACGCCATCCAGGCCGCGCACAAACGGCGCATGCGGATTGGTGCATCTGCACGATTCCGCTTTCGATCCTGAGCCAGATTCCGATGAACGTCGGCGCACCGATGACCGAGGCGATCGGCGCCGTGCCTTACGCTGCTTCGGTAAAAATCGGCCTGCAATTCAAGCGGCGTTTCTGGGAAGAAGACGAAGACATCTACGGCGGCATCACCACCACCGATCTCCCGATCAGCACCATCAGCTACCCAAGCGCGGACTTCAACAGCAAGGGCAAGGGCGTGCTGCTCGGCGGGTACGCCTACGGCCTCGATGCTTACCAGTTCACCGCGTTAACACCTGAAGAACGCGTGCGCAAAGCCGTGGAATACGGCAGTCAGATCCATCCGCAATACAAGCAGGAATTCGAAAGCGGCGTTGCCGTGGCGTGGCATCGCTCACCGTCCACGCTGGGCTGCTTTGCGACATGGACCGATGAACTGCGCGACAAACATTATGAAAACCTTTGCCAGATTGACGGGCGCATCGCGCTGGCCGGCGAACATGCTTCGTATCTGCCGGCGTGGCAAGAAGGCGCAGTAACATCGGCGTTGGATGTGATCACACGCATCCATCAGCGCGTCGTAGCGGGAGGCGTTGCATGAAACGGTTGTCCGCAATCGCGATACTCTTTCTTGCCTGCACGAAGCTCGCCGCAGCGCAGACCTCCGACAACGCGTTCTACACCTACGCATCGCTCACCCATGCCAACGGTGAAGCGATCTTTCACGCCATTTGCCAGGGTTGCCACATGCCCGATGCCAAGGGCGCTATCGGAGCGGGAACCTATCCGGCTTTGACGGGCAATTCGAAATTGGCCTCGCCGCAATACATGGCCGCAGTGATTCTATTCGGCCGGCACGACATGCCCTCGTTCGTGTCGAAACCCTCGGATCACAAGAATTTCTTTGAGGATGCGAAGCTGAGCGACGCGCAGATCGCCGATGTGATCAATTACGTGCGCACGCATTTCGGCAATCACTACACCAACAGCATTACGGCTGCGGAAGTTACCGCTATGCATCCACAAACTGCGGCAGCGAAACAACCGTAGGCCGGGGTGTAACCCCCAACATCGCCATCCATACGAACATGATGATGTTGGGGTTTGCGCTCCAACCTATGCGATCAATGACTGCGCCCGTCAAACTGCACGCGTTTCAAATTAGCAATATCCACATTTTCCAGGCAGCGCACATTCACTGCAGCCATTGCCTTGCCATCGGGCCCCGTACCAAAGCACAGCGGCGCGCATCCGCACGTCGGGCAGAAGTGATGCTGGATGACATGTTTGTTGAAGGTATAAACCGACATGTCCGACTCAGGCGTATGCAACGTGAACTGCTCGCGCGGTACGAACCACAGCAGAAAACCCTTTCGGCTGCAGTGCGAACAATTGCACTCCATCGCTTGCGTCAATTCGCCTTGCACATCGAACGCGATACGCCCGCAGTGACAACTGCCGTGGTAATTCATAAAAGCTCCTTGCTGTTGACCGTGTCTTGAAAACGATACGCCGACGCGCGCCATCAAGTGACAGCACATAAAAAAATCCCCCGTTCGACGAACGGGGGATCTTGAGCCTGGAAGCTACCTCGAACAATCAGTTCTTGGTGGCGTTGGCACCTTCAGCTTCTTCACGCAGCGCCAGGCGCTGGCCGACGCGGTCGATGTTCATCAGCGACAGCAGATGGGCGTAGATCCAGCCCAGGGTGCCATCGGTGAGGAAGCGGTGCGTGGTTGCGGCGTCGAGCTTGCGCAGCTTTTCCTCGCTGATCACGTACAGACCATTGAGGTTGATCACGTTGCCGTTGCGCTCCAGGCGGATGTTGCGCGGCTCGAGCAGGTCGTGCTTGCGCAGGTCTTCCATGAACTGCTTGGTGCGCGCTACGTGCTGCTGGAATTCACCGAGGAAGGTCACGGCATTCTTCAGCACGTCGGTTTCGGTGCCGTCTTCCTTGAACAGGCGCTCGCCTTCGGCGTTGTTGAAGCCTTCATAGGCTTCATCGAGGAACACGGTGAAATCGTCACCTTCCACTTCCGGTGGCTTCTCGGCCAGCACGAACGGATAGCGGCGCACGAAGGCCGGGATGTACACGCTCTGTGCCCACTGGCCGTCGGCGTCGACGAACAGGTTCTCGTTCTGGCGCAGGCCAAGCAGTGCCATCGGGCCAGCGTTGGTCTCGTCCGGGCCGGCGAACAGGATCGGGATGTCACGGGCGGTGACCGGGAATTCCGTGCAGGTCAGCGGTACGGAATGCACGTTGTGTGCGAACTTGAGATTCTGCAGCCCCTTGATGCGCAGATCCTTGTGTGCGGTGCGGTTCAGCGGAACCGGACGCTCGTAGAAAAGTACTTCGGCCACGTTTATTACCTCTGCCCCGCCGTGCCGGGGTCGCCACCCAGGCTCCCCCTCCCAAACCCGGCGTCGGGTCTACAGATGAATGAGCACTATATCAGCGCCGGATTTCCGGGGCGAGTTAGCCAGATATGCCCACTGGGTAGGGGTTTGACGCCGGGTATTGCATGCGATTTGCAATCAACTTGGTCTATGCTGCGGAAAAACCGAGCGCCATTGCATCGAGAAGACGCTCTTTCGCCAAAAGTGAAGGACGATACACATGCTTATGGAAGTGCCACATCGGGCCGATTTGAACTCGACCCGGGTACTGTCACTGGACGCCGCGGGCCGGATCCTGGACTGGATCAGTTGGCAGGACGCGGTATGCCTCTATGTCCGGGACGCCGTAGCCTGGACCCTCGGAGACCCCTGCCTGACCGTGCACGGCGGCCATAATCGCGACTTGGGCATGCAAAGCCGCATCGAGTTGCATCCCATCGTCGCAAGCCGGGGCCACTGCCACGACCATGCGATCGACCCCGCACCAGCGCTAACCAACGTCGCACTATTCAGCCGCGACCGCTATCTGTGCATGTACTGCGGCGTGCGCTTCGCCCGCAGCGAGCTGACCCGCGATCATGTGCTGCCGATTTCCAAGCACGGCCGCGACGAATGGGAAAACGTGGTCAGCGCCTGCCTGGCCTGCAATCTGAAGAAGGGCAACCGTACCCCGCAGCAAGCCAACATGCCGCTGCTGGCGGTACCTTATCGGCCGAGTTGGGTGGAGCATCTGATCCTTTCCAACCGCAATATCCTGGCAGACCAGATGGAATTTCTGGTGAGTCATCTGCCAAGGCATCGGCGCGAGGCGATGGCCTAGAAGGCGATCTAATCCCCTCTCCTCAAGTGGGAGAGGGAGAAAAAGCGGCGAGAGGGGCACAATACGCCGATGATCGATCTCTCCCGCTACCCCCACCTCGCATCCATCGAGACTCCCGCTGACCTACGCCGCTTTCCCGACGATCAGCTCCCCGCCATCGCCGACGAACTGCGCCGCTACCTGATCGAAGCCGTAGCCAGCTCGGGCGGCCATTTCGGCGCGGGGTTGGGCGTGGTGGAGCTGACGGTGGCGCTGCACTATGTGTTCGAGACGCCGCACGATCGCCTGATCTGGGACGTGGGCCATCAGTGCTATCCGCACAAGATCCTTACCGGCCGCCGCGATCGCATCACTACCATCAAGAAGAAAGGTGGCTTGGCGCCTTTTCCGCGTCGCGAGGAAAGCGCATACGACACTTTCGGTGTAGGCCACTCATCAACGTCGATTTCCGCTGCGCTGGGCATGGCGATCGCCGCCCAGCACAAGGGTGATGCACGCAAGTTCGTGGCAGTGATCGGCGATGGGGCGATGACTGCGGGTATGGCGTTCGAAGCGCTCGATCATGCGGGCGACCTCAGCGCAAACCTGCTGGTGGTACTTAACGACAACGGCATGTCGATCAGCGAAAACGTGGGCGGCCTTGCCAAGCGGCTGGAAAAACGCGACGACAGCGTGGCAGTGCCGAGCACGATGTTCGAGGAACTGGGCTTCCACTACACCGGCCCCATCGATGGCCACGACGTGCCGAAATTGCTGGAAGTGCTGCGCGCGCTGAAGCAGCAGCAAGGCCCGCAGTTGCTGCATGTGATCACCACCAAGGGCAAGGGCTACGCGCCCGCCGAGCTTGAGCAAATCGAATACCACGCCGTAGGCCCGTTCGATCCGCTAGCCGGCGTGGTGAAGAAAACCACTCCTGGCAAGCTCACCTACAGCGACGTTTTCAGCGACTGGCTGTGCGACATGGCTGCCGCAGATACGCGCCTGTTCGGGATCACGCCAGCTATGCGCGAAGGCTCGGGACTGGTGCGTTTTTCGCAGGAACATCCCGATCGCTACATCGACGTGGCCATCGCCGAGCAGCACGCCGTCACGCTGGCCGCCGGCATGGCCTGCGAAGGCGCCAAGCCGGTGGTGGCGATCTATTCCACCTTTCTGCAGCGCGCCTATGACCAAGCCATCCACGACGTAGCGCTACAAAACCTCGACGTGACCTTCGCCATCGACCGAGCTGGTGTGGTCGGTCCGGATGGCCCCACGCACGCAGGCAGCTTTGATCTGAGCTTTCTGCGCTGTCTACCGAACATGCTGATCATGGCGCCTGCGGACGAAGACGAATGCCGCGCCATGCTCAGCACCGGCTTCCGTCACAAGGGCCCCGCAGCCATTCGCTACCCGCGCGGCGGCGGCCCTGGCGTGGCGGTGCGCAACACGCTCGATACGCTACCGATCGGCAAGGCGGAATTGCGTCGCCACGGTCGGCGGCTGGCCATCCTCAGCTTCGGCGCCATGCTTGCACCGGCTACGGAAATCGCGGCCGAGATTGACGCTACGCTCGTGAACATGCGCTTCGTTAAACCGCTGGACGAAGCATTGCTGTTGGAACTGGCGAAAAGCCACGACGCCTTCGTGACCGTCGAAGACAACGTGATTGCCGGCGGTGCGGGCTCAGGCGTGGCCGAATGCCTGGCAGCACACGGTGTGAGCTTGCCGATCCTGCACCTCGGGCTGCCCGATGCGTATTTGGAGCACGGTAGCCGCGAGCAAGTGCTGAGCGAAGCCGGCCTGGATTTGCCTGGCATTCGCAAGGCGATTCGGGCGCGTTTTCCGCAAGCGGTTGCACCGCTTTACCCCCTCTCCCCTCCGGGGAGAGGGTTGGGGTGAGGGGCCACGGCTTGCCTGAAACCTCATAAGAGCCACGTTCCGAAAAAAAATTTAAGCAAGATTGTCCCCTCACCCCAGCCCTCTCCCCGGAGGGGAGAGGGAGTTGTTCCATGCCCTCCCAACCCTCAGCCAAGTTAGGTAGTTACCCCGGCCTAAGGGAGAACTGCGCGTTATGGACTATCCTTAACGTTTTCCAAAGAACTTGAGGAGCCGTTAGGCCCGTGACTGAGTTCATCGTCCGAGTTGCCCAGTTTTGCCGCCGCTACGCCCTGCTCGTGGCGCTGTTTTTCTTTGCCCTTGCTGGCGTAGGTGTCTGGATTGCCGCAAATAAGCTGAGCGTCGATACCAATACCGACAACCTCTTCGCCAGCACACTGCAGTGGCGCCAGCAGTCGATGGCCTTCGATCGCGAATTCCCGCAGTTCAACAACGTATTGGCGGTGGTTGTCCGTGGCGCGACGCCGGAGGAATCCGACGAGACGGCCGAGCAATTGGCCAAGGCACTGAATGAGGACAAGAAGCACTTTATCGATGTGAGCCGGCCCGATGCCGATCCGTTCTTCCGCCACGAAGGCCTGCTGCTGCTCGATCCGAACGATCTGAGCAAGATGCTCGGCTCCCTGATGAATGCGCAGCCTCTGCTTGGCCCACTCGCGGCCGATCCGTCGGCGCGTGGCTTGTTGAATGGCGTATCGCTGATGGCCGCGGGTGTGCGCATCCAACATGCCGATCTTTCGCCATACAAACCTGCGCTGGACCAGCTGACCCAGGTATTGAATAACGCGGCGGATGGCCACTCCATCCCGCTTTCGTGGCAGAGCATGCTCGGCTCGGACGTTACGCAGCAGGCGGAAAACGTGCGCTTCGTGCTCACCCACCCCGTTCTGGAAGACGGTTCGCTGCAGCCCGGCTTGGCCGCCACGCAAAAGCTGGAACAGATAGCCAAGAACTTGCCGGATGTGAAAGCCGGCCGCGTGCGCGTCAACTACACCGGCTCGGTTGCGCTGGCTGATGTGCAATTCGGCGCGCTCACCAAGGGCATCGTCGCCAGCACGCTGGTCAGCCTGTTTCTGCTCGCCTTGTGGTTGTACCTGGCGATGCATTCGTTCCGCCGCATCATTCCCATCCTGCTCACGCTGCTAGTCGGTTTTGCGCTCACTACCGGTTTCGCAGCACTGGCGGTTGGAACGTTGAACGTGATCTCGGTGGCGTTCGCGGTGCTGTTCGTCGGCTTGGCGGTGGATTTCGGCATCCAGTTCGCGGTGCGCCTGCGCGAGCAGCGCATGCTGCACGATGACATCAATGTTGCGTTGGCCGAAGGTGCGCGCGTATCCGGCAGTCAGATTGCCGTAGCTGCTGCCGCCACCGCCTGCGGCTTTCTTGCGTTCTCGCCAACCAGCTTCGTAGGCGTGGCCGAGCTGGGCACGATCGCGGGCGTAGGCATGGGCATTGCACTGGTTTGCACGCTTACCTTGCTACCCGCCTTGCTTAGCTTGATGAAGCCCGCGCGCCAGAGCAAAGAACTCTCGCTGCCGTTTGGGCCGAAGCTCGATTCCTTCCTGCATTGCCATTACAAACCGGTGCTGATCGTGTTCGCGCTGCTCGGCGTCGCCGGTCTGGTGGCCGGTGTGCGCATGCCGTTCGATGCCAATCCGCTCAACACGCAGGATCCGAATTCCGAACCGATGCGCACCTTGCGCAGTTTGGCTGACAACCCCGTCACCAATCCGTTCAACATCAACATCATGGTGCCCAATCTGGACACCGCGCGTACCTTGTCGGACAAACTGTCGAAGCTGCCGGAAGTGTCGAGCGTGATTTCCGCCGCTACCTTCGTGCGCGCCGATCAACAGGCTTCGCTCGACCAACTCAATCAAGCGCAAGTGTTGATGCTGCCGTCGCTGGATGTCGATCCTTCCGGTCCGCCCGTCACACCGCAAGCCTTACGCTCGGCGATCAGCGATACGCTGGACGCCATCAATGACGCGAAACCTGAGATGACGGCTGATTCGCCGCTGCATGGCATCGAAGCCGCTTTGCAGAAACTCGCTAAAGCACCGGATGACCGGCTGATGATGATGAACGAAGCGATTAGCCGCTTCCTTCCCAAGCAGTTGGAAAGCCTGCGCGACGCCTTGGACGCGAAGGGCGTCACGCTCGAATCACTACCACCATCGATCAAGCGCGACTGGGTCAGCCCGAATGGCCAGGTCCGCATCCAGGTATCGCCCACCGTCAACGAGCAAGACACCGCCGGCTTGCGCAAATTCGTGGAGGCCGTGCAACGCATCACGCCTGATGCGGGCGGCCCTGCCGTCACGACGATTGCATCGGCCGACACCATCATGCAGGCCTTCAAGCAGGCGGCGACGCTGGCGATCATCGCGATTGCTGTCGTGCTGATGCTGGTGATCCGTCGCTTGAAAGATGCCGGCATCGTGCTGCTCACGCTGGCGATGTCCGCGCTGCTCACCGCCTTGCTCGCACGCATGCTGGGCATGGCGGTGAATTACGCCAACATCATCGCGCTGCCGCTACTGCTGGGTGTGGGCGTGTCGTTCAACGTGTACTTCGTGATGAACTGGCGTGCAGGGATGCGGCGTTTCGTAAGTTCCGCTTCGGCACGTGCGGTGTTGTTCTCGGCGCTCACCACTGGCACGGCGTTCGGCTCGCTGGCGCTGTCGCACGACCTTGGCATGGCCAGCATGGGCCGTATGCTGCTGGTGAGCCTGGTGGCCGTGCTGTTGGCCACGTTTATCTTTCTGCCGGCGTTGTTGTATGGGATCAAGCGGCCGGCGCAGGTGAGTGGCACAGGCCATTGAGCCCCGCGTAATCCACAGGGCCGTCATTCCCGCGAAAGCGGGAATCCATTTGCTTTGATGTAAAGGCGAAGATGGATTCCCGCTTTCGCGGGAATGACGGCTCTGAGGCATGTAGTTCTTTAGCTAAAACAGCACATTGAACGCCACACCCACCGTGCGCGGCGTCGACATCTGCACCAGCATCGGCCCACCCACCGAAGCTAAGAAATTCACCGCTTCATCATTGAGCGTGCCAATCGGCACTCTCCGGTTGAGCGCATTGCGTACGTAGAGATCGACGTTCGCACCGCCGCGCAGGTTCACACCCATATTGAAATCGAGGAACATGAAGCCGGGCAGCTTGAAGTTCGGATCGCTGACGTCACCGTCGAAACCCGCATTGCGGTGACTGGAACCGCGCACCACTGCGCCGACATAAGCATTCGTTCCCGCCACCACGAATTTGTACTTGCCGCTCACCGTGCCCGCCCATCGGGCCGAATACGGCAGCGGCGCATCGGGCTGTATGCCGAGCTGCGGTGCACCGTTGTCGGTAAAGGCATCGGTATAGGCACCCGATGCGCCGAACTCCCACGAATGGTTCGAATAACTTCCTTGGATCTCTATGCCCTTGATGCGCGCATCGCCCGCGTTCTGGATGATGGTGTTGCCGAGCGTATAGGTGAAGAGCTGCATGTGATGCCATTCGATGTCGTAGCCGTCGATGCCCACATTCAAATGACGATCCAGATAGCTGCCCTTATAGCCAAGTTCGTAACTATCCAGGTCGTCGGAACCGAACGTGCTCGTGGCATTGGGATTGGGCACCAGTAGCGTGCTTTGCAACGGCGCCTGCAAACCTCCCGGCCGATAGCCGGTGGACGCGCGCATGTAGAAGCTATCCTTGTCGGTAGGCCGCCAGGTCAGCGTGATCATCTTGGTGACGTCCTGGCTATTCATATGCTCACGGAAGCCGCCTGGGCTGCCCGCGAAGGGGCCGTCTTCGAAGTTCGACAGATGCTGCGAGTTGCCGCTCGCGCGCGCACCAACGGTAAGATCCAGCGTCGGGTTGGCATGCCAGGTGACATCGCCATAGCCTGCATATTCTTTGAAGCTTGCATTGACGTACTGGTGGATCAACGGTGTCACGCCAGGCGGCGGCGCATTGTCGCCTTGTAGCGTGTACTGCTCCCATACGTTCTCGCGATTGAGCCACAAGCCGAACAGCCAGTCGAAGTTTTCGTTCTTACGCGAAGTGAAACGAATCTCCTGCGAACTCTTGTGCACGGAATACTGCGAATCGACATACAGCGAGCTGAGCGTCTGATTCACACCGAACAAAGGTCCAACCTGGTTCAACAGATTGAGGAATGAATCGGGATAATCCTGCACGCTGTGATTGACGAAATTCTGGTAAGAGCTGATCCAGTCCAACGTAGCCCAGTTAAAGTCATACCCGGCGTGGAAGGAATACAGCTGCAGCGTCTGAGTGAACGGCTCGCGATGATTGAGTGCACGATTGTAGGGGCCGCCAGAAATGGGCTGTCCCTGCAAATTGAAGTCACCCATCGACAAGCCGTCAGCCATGATCTTCTGTGCCATGGCAGTGACGTTCAACGTGAGCTTGTCGATCGGGTCGACTTCCAATTGCACACGCGCACCCTTGGTATGCGTGCGATCGGCACCGCCCGCCGGCGTTTCGCCTATTGCTCGATACACGCCGGTGGTGTGCTGGTCCACCACCGATATACGCAATGCCGCTTTGTCTTTGACCAATGGAAAGCTGATCGACGCGTGTTCGGAATAGCTCGTGCCGCCGCGATTGGTGTTGGAGATGTCGCCACCCACGTCGCCCGAAACACCGCTGAGATCAGGCTTCACCGTTACGTATTTCACCAAGCCACCCATCGAACCGGCACCGTAAAGCGTGCCCTGCGGTCCATACAGGAATTCGATGTGATCGAGATCAAGCAGCGCCGGGTCAAATAGAAACGTGGCTGAAGCGGCATACACGGTGCTGCCGCCCACTGGCACATCGTCAATGTAAAGCGACACCGTCGGGCTGGTCTGGTTGCCGGTCGACACGCCGCGCATCACCAGCTCGCCCTCCCCCGCGCCACCTGCGCTGGCAAAGAACACGCCAGGCTGATACGACACGTAGTCGTTGAGGTTCTTCGCACCCAGTTGCTGCAAGGTTGCTGCCTGCACCGTATCCACGTGCATGGGTACTTCGCGTTGCGGCTCGCGGCGGCGGTTTGCCGTCACCATCACTTCGCTCAGTGTCACTGCTTGTTGTTGGCTGCTGCTCGAAGGTGGTGGTGCGGTCGTGCTGGACGATGCAGGCAAGGTGCTGGTTTGCGCCATAGCAGCGGGCGCGAGCAAAATCATCAGAAGCGAATGAATCGCATACGACAAAGGCCGCGACGCAAGCGAATGGTGAGCGGCAATGCAACGGTTATTCATGAGAGTGCATCCGGGGCAAAACGTTATTCGTTTTCGTGCCCGGATGCGCCGACAGAACCCGGGCCCCTTTTAGTAACGCCTGCAGTCTACGCCGAACTTCGCGGTGAATGGCAACCGCTGCTGACCAACCAATGTCCTAGGCTGACGCGATCTCGTTGCTCAAGATCACGTGCGGTTGAAAGCTCCACGAAACCTGCGTCGCGAAGCAGCATGCGCGCTGCATCACCTTGATGCCAACCGTGCTCGAACAACAACCATCCGTCAGGAACGAGGTGAAGTCCGGCATCACGCACAATGCGGCGAATGTCATCGAGTCCATCGGTTCCCGATGCGAGTGCACTCATCGGTTCGAAACGCAAATCACCCTGCTGCAAATGCGGATCGCCGCTTTCGATATAGGGTGGATTGGAAACAATGATGTCGAAACAGCTATCGCCCAATGGCGCAAACCATTCGCCATGCACAAAGTTGACGTTGCCGATGTGATGACGCCGTGCATTGCGTTGCGCCACTTCAAGTGCGTCGATGCTCGCATCGGTCGCGACGATCTTCGAAGCAGGACGTTCACGTGCAATGGCCAAGGCAATGGCGCCGGAACCCGTGCCTAGATCAAGCACGCGGCAGGCACGATCGGTAGGCAGGCGTTCCAATGCAAGCTCTACCAGCAGCTCCGTTTCGGGACGTGGAATGAGCGTAGCGGGTGTCACTTCCAGATCAAGCGACCAGAAACCGCGCCGCCCGGTGATGTACGCAATTGGCTCCCCCGCTTCGCGCTGTTCGATCAGCAAGGCATAGGCTGCCGCGTAATCGAGTGGAAGCAGATCGTCGGCATGGGCGATCAACCAGCTGCGAGGTTTATCCAAAGCGTACGCAAGCAACACTTCCGCATCGACGCGGTCGCCGAGTCGTTGTGTTGCGTCGCTGAGTGCGCGGCGGATGTTGGATGCAGGGCGATTCAAGTCGAATGCCTCCGCCGTGTGAATATCTTCATCGATGCCAGAATCGCCCCCTCCCCTGCTTGCAGGGGGGGCAGCTTGTTCCGCATCCTAGGAAATAACGGCGAGGCAAAGAAGAACATCGCGTGCAATCCTGGTGCGCGATGCAGCTGCATATCAAGCCATCCGCCGTCGCTTCGCCGATGCAGCCGCCGCGCTATGCGGATCGAGCAGATCCCTCGGCAAATGCTTGAAGACTTCCGCAAGCTGTTTCAGGAAGCTGCCCATGGCCGAACTCTTGCGCCATACCATCGCAATGCGCCGGCTCGGCGGATGTCCGCTGAATTCCACCAGCTGTAGATTCGGTGCCTGAGCGACCGGTGGTTTTACTGCGAGCGTGGGCAACAGCGTGATACCGACATTGGCGGCTACCATTTGGCGCAGCGTTTCCAAGCTGGTGGCGCGGAAACCATTTTTCTCGCCAGCGCCCGCCATATGACATACCTCCAGCGCCTGGTCGCGCAGGCAATGGCCGTCCTCCAGCAACAAAAGGCTCTGATCGGAAAGATCGTTGAGTTTCAACTGTGGACGCTTGGCCAGTGGATGCGATTGCGGCACGGCAAGCAGGAAGGGTTCCTCGAACAGGAACTCCGCATGCAGGCTGTCGTCGTGGATGGGCAACGCGAGAATGCCTGCGTCGAGCTTTCCTTCACGCAAACGATGCAGTACCACTTCTGTTTTTTCTTCGACCAGCAGCAGTTCCAGGCGCGGGAACCGCTGACTCACCATCGGCACAACGTGCGGCAGCAAGTAAGGACCTAACGTAGGGAAGATGCCCAACCGCACCGTGCCCGATTCCGGATCCACCGTTCGCCGCGCGATGCCTTTGATCTGCTCGATTTCGTTCAACACATCGCGCGCGCGGTTGGCGATGTCGCGACCAACATCCGTGAGCAGCACTTTACGCGGCGTGCGTTCAACGAGCGCGACACCCAACTCGTCTTCCAGCTTTTTGATTTGGGTGGAAAGCGTGGGCTGGCTGACAAAGCAAGCTTCGGCGGCGCGCCCGAAGTGCCGGTGCTCGGCCAGGGAGACCAGATAATGGAGATCGCGCAGGTTCATGACGAACTCAATAATAGATGGTATCTATAAGTATTGCTGTAATAATCGATATTAGCAATGAAAAGGTGCTTCGCCATGGACAATGAGGGGATACGGAACCATCAAAAAAGAACCCCGGTTTGCAGGCCGGGGTTCTTCTTGCATGCAACTAGCGGGTGCAATTACGGGTTGTAGTCGGCCAA
The DNA here is from genome assembly GCF_030160295.1 of Dyella acidisoli. GTDB lineage: Bacteria > Pseudomonadota > Gammaproteobacteria > Xanthomonadales > Rhodanobacteraceae > Dyella_B > Dyella_B acidisoli. Next base: position 397,112 of record NZ_BSOB01000017.1, on the reverse strand, counting down.
TACGGAAAGGTTACTGGTGGCGCTCTCACCACCGACCACGAGGATGTAATACGTGGTTGCCTCCGGTTTCTGGATGACTACGGCTTCGTTGTTGCCGGGCTTGACCGAGCTGAAGTCGGCATCGCTGCCATCGGCAACCGGCGAGCTACCAGCCTTGACGTACAACGATACGTCACCACCGCTGCCACCGATGGTGCGGATGTTCAGCGTCGTGGCGCCGGCCGGCACGGTGATCGAGTAGCGAACCCCAGCACCTGCGCCGATGGTCTGGCCGGAGAGGATCACGCCCTTGGTCAGTGTGGCGCCTGGATCGTTACCGCCATCGCCCGGGTTGCCGGTGTCGCCATTCAAGGCAAGATTGACCGCAGCGGCGGCATCAACGATGCCGGCGCCGATAACGTGATCCTCGGCCACCGGGAACGGACGAGCCGATTTCACCAAGACATTCGCGATGTCGGCCGGCGATGGCGTCGCCAATCCAGCCGCCTTCGTTGCGCCGATGATCATCGCCACGGTGCCACTGACGTGCGGTGTCGCTTGCGAAGTACCGGCCATACCGCCGTAAGTGGGATTGCCGGGTGTTGTGGCGCCATCATTGATGGAGGACCAAACGAAACCGTTGTTGACCACATTGCCCGATGAGGCGTCGTTGGCATAGATACCGCCACCCGGAGCCGAAAGGGTCACGCCCTTGCCGTAGTTGGAATAGAAAGCGCGCTTGCCAGTGATGCCGTTTGACGCAACCGCGATAACGCCGGGACAACTGGCGGGCGTAAAGCCGGATACATCCGCCGAGTTGTTGCCTGCGGCTACGACAACGGTGGTGCCGCGGCTGATCGCGTCGTTGATGGCGGTGTATTCCGGAGCGTCGGTGGTACACGCTTCCTGACCGCCCAAGCTCATGCTGATCACCTGTGCCACGTGTGTATTGTCAGGTACGCCATCCGTTCACGCGTGGAGGTGTGTCACGCACACAAATGCACGGAATATCACCTTATTGTTCGCAATCTCACGCTTGATCACATCCGTGCATGCTGTGCACGAAAGAGCGTGCATGCCGCTCAAATGGTGCTGCGCTTGGATTTGAAAGAAATGGTGTTGATGACGTCTCTCTCTCGGACAACGCGAGTGGAAAATCGAGAGAGGAAGCTTGCGATTTATCTGACAAGATGCGCTGGAACATGCTTGCGCTTCTAGGGCGACATGCCGTCAACGTGATTTTTTACGGGCCATGAAGGCCAGTATTGCTTGCACTCGCGATCACAGCACATGGGTTCATGGTGTGCGCATGCAAATCTCAACGCGAGATCCACATGTCAATGTTAGGTTCGCATACACCGCAATCTATGTATGGCCGTCATTCCCGCGAAAGCGGGAATCCATGTTGCCCTGAGGCCAGAAGCGAAGATGGATTCCCGCTTTCGCGGGAATGACGACCGTGAGGGTGTACAGAGTTCCTCGCAGGCTGGATTGACGAAAAACCATCCGCAGCGGGCACTTGACGATTTTTGGATGCGCTCTACAAATCGCAAAGCAGCATGTAACCCTTGCCGCGCACCGTAATGAGCGAAAGCGCCTGCCCAGCCTGCGCAAGCGCTTTTCGCCGCAAGCGATAAATGATCATTTCCAGGCGATGCGGGTCGGAGTCGTAGGCGTTCTGGCTGAGTGCTTCGGCGAGCGCTTCGCGCGACACTGGTTGATCACCTGCGGCAATCAGCATGGTCAGCACACATCGCTCGCTAGAGGTGAGTGCAACCACTTTTCCATGAGGCGAGACGAAACGCCAGCCGCCAGCGTCCATTCGCCAGCGCGAAGGAGAAGGCTGGGGATTTGCCGCGATGCCATGCAGCATGGGAAGTGCAAGCCGGCGCGCAAGACTGTGCAGCGAAGCCACTAGCACGTCGACATCGACCGGCTTGGCTAGATAGAAATCCGCCCCACGTTTCAGCGCCTGGATGTGATGATCGCGATGCGCCCAATCGCTGAGGATGACGATACCGATGTCCAATGTTTCGCGCAGATGTTGCGCGACGGTAAATCCATCCTCATCGGGAAGGCTGATGTCGAGCAGCACGATATCGAACTGCTGCGAGAGCATGTGCCGATACAGCTCTGCCGCGCTAGCCATGCCATGCACGCTGAAGCCGTGATCGTGAAGCGCCGGTAGCAGAATGTCGCAGCGGAATGCCTCGTCCTCCTCCAGCACTGCAACGCGGATGGCGCGCGCGGGTGCATGCGGGATCAAAGGCGGATGACCCTTCATCGGTGTGCTCATCAATGGTCCCTCCTGCAGTCAAGCTTAGGTGCAGGCGGCGTCCCATCATCAGAGGACTATGCCTTTTGGCACTGTGGCACTGTGCCTACACGACCTAGCGTGGATGCTTTTCGTTGCCGTAGGAAGCTCTCCATGCACCACCTCGTTCGTTCGCTCGCCATGACTGCACTCGCCGTATGTTGCAGCGCAGCCCTGGCATCTCCGCAGGCCGATCAGGCGCCACATGGAAAGCTACCTAGCTGGGCGGTGCCGCAGGCTTACAAGCTGGCATTCAAGGTCGACCCCGCGCAGCAGACGTTTACCGGCACAACCACCATCAAGGTGGATTTGAAGCAGGCATCCGATTACCTGTGGCTGGATGGTCGCGACCTCAACGTTTCCAAGGTCACCATCACCGATGCCGCGGGCAACGCCCACGACGGCAAATACATGGCCGTGGCACCGAACGAAGGCGTGTCGCGCATCGATTTCGGCAGCACGCTGCAGCCGCAGTCACTCACGCTCACCATCGACTACACGGCGCCGCTCAATCAGCAGTTGCAAGGCTTGTACAAGGTCAGCCACGCGGGCACACCGTATGCGATGACGCAAATGGAGCCGATCAGTGCACGCTTCGCGTTTCCTGGTTTCGACGAACCGGGTTTCAAGACACCGTATGACATCACGCTAACTGTTCCTTCGGATCTGGCTGCGGTAGCCAACACCAAGCAGATCAGCGAGACCTCCGCCGGCGACAAATGGAAAACCTTGAGCTTTGCACGTACGCAACCGCTGCCGACCTATCTGGTGGCGTTCGCGGTAGGTCCGTGGGACATCGTCAATGGTCCTGACATCGCGCCGAGCGACTATCGCAGTGATGTGCTGCAGTTGCGCGGCATCGCCGCGCACGGCGAAGGTCATCGGATGCAGCATGTACTGAGCGAAACACCGAGCATCATTCATACGCTGGAAAACTACTACGGCTTCGGCTATCCGTTCGGCAAACTCGATCTGCTCGCCGCGCCGGATTTCTCCGCTGGCGCGATGGAAAACCCGGGCCTGGTCACCTTCCGTGATTGGTTGTTGCTGCTCGATCCGGATTCGGCAGCCATGTATGTGCGCAGTTCGTTCGACGTCACCGCGCATGAACTGGCGCATCAATGGACCGGCGATACGGTCACGCTGGCATGGTGGGACGACCTGTGGCTCAACGAAGCCTTCGCCACTTGGATGCAACAGAAAGTCACCATGAAGGTGCACCCGGAATACCGCGCCGATCTGGATCGCATCACCCAGGCACAAGGTGCGATGCAGAGCGACAGTCTCGTCAGCGCGCGCAAGATTCGCCAGCCGATCACCGGCAACGGTGATATCGAAACCGCGTTCGACAACATCACCTATCGCAAAGGTGCGGCCGTGCTCGGCATGTTCGAAGGCTACGTGGGCGAAGATACGTATCAGAAAGGCATGCGTGCCTACATCCAGGCACACAAATTCGGCAACGCCACCGCGGATGACCTGGTCAACGCGATCGCCACCGCAGCGAACCAAGGCGACACCTTCAAGCACGCTTTCAACAGTTTCCTTGACCAATCCGGCGTGCCTTACGTGCAAACCAAGCTGGAACAGAAAGGTGGAAAAACCATTCTGCATCTGAGCCAGAGTCGCTATCTGCCGGTAGGCAGCACGGGCGATGCGAAGCGCGTGTGGGGCATTCCCATGTGCGTGCGCTACGGCACCGCCGACGGCAGCAAAGTGCAGTGCGAAATGTTCGACAAAGCCACCGGCACCATGGAGCTGGCCGATGCCGGCAACGCAACCTGGGTGATGCCCAACGCCTACGCACGCGGCTATTACCGCTTCAGCCTGGCGAAGTCACAGTGGGCTGACCTCACCAAGCACATCGCATCGCTGAGCGATACCGAGCAGCTCGCCTATGCGGACGGCATCGATGCGGGCTTCCGTCATGGTGATCTGGACGCCGCTGATGCCTTGGCCGCGCTTAAGCCGCTGGCCGGAGCAAGCACGCGCGAAGTCGTGATCGCACCACTGGAAACGGTTGCGTGGATTTATCGCCACGAAGCACAGACTGATGCGCAACGCGCGAAAGTCGTCGACTGGGTAAGCAAGGCTTATCTGTCGCGCATGGAGCAGCTCGGCTATCACCGCAAGGCGGGCGAAGCAGACGGCGACAGCATCCTGCGCACCGCACTCGCGCATGCACTAGCCCTGGATTTCAAGCTACCGGATGTGCGCGCGGCGCTGCTTAAACAAGGCAATGCCGCATTGACCAAGAAGGCCGACGGGCATCTTGATCTTGCCGCCGCCGATGCGGACCTGCTCGGTAGCGCGCTCGCCGTGGCAGTGCAGGAACACGGCAAGCCAGCGGTGGACGCATTGATCGCAGAACTGCCGCAAACTACCGATCCCGCTTTGCGCAACGCGATGCTCGCGGGCCTCAGCGCTACCGACACACCGGAACTGGCAAATCAAGCACGCGACTTCGCACTCACCAAACAAGTGAAGGTCGGCGAGATGGCCGCCATCCTGCGCGGCAGTCGCGACACCCCGGCGGCGCGCGAAGCGTTGTGGCAGTGGTTCACGGCGCACTACGATCAGGTCGTGGCCCGTACCGGCAGCTTCGCCAGCGGTGTTCTGCCGCGACTGGCGGGCGGTGGCGGCTGCTCCACGGCCGAGGCTGATCGTCTGCAGGCTTACTTCAAGCCGCGCCTGAAGGACATCACCGGTGCTGACCGCGGACTGGCGCAAACGAGCGAGCAGACGTTGTTGTGCGCCACACTCAAGGCCAAGCAAAATCCCGCTGCGATTTTGCGCTGAGCGTTCTCGACCATCAGCACGAAGAGCCGGACGGTTTTCACCGTCCGGTTTTTTTATGCCTGTGCTCGGACGTGTTGGCCATAGACTCAGTCAATCATCTTCATAAAAACTATCAATTTCAGAATCGTCCTAGCGAGGACTACGTTCCGGGGCCGAGCCATAGGTCCCCCTCTTGCATTTCCCTCTCAAGCCCAACGCCACGAGGTAATGTCATGAGCAAGCTGAAAGGCTCCAAGACGGAGCAGAATTTGAAAGACGCGTTTGCCGGCGAATCCATGGCCAACCGCCGGTATCTGTACTTCGCATCGAAAGCCGATGTGGAAGGCTACAACGATGTATCCGCCGTGTTCCGTTCCACTGCCGAAGGTGAAACCGGCCACGCGCACGGTCACTTGGAATACATGGAACAGTGTGGCGATCCGGCCACCGGCAAGCCGTTCGGTCCCATCAAGGAAAACCTGCAAAGCGCCATCGCGGGTGAAACCCACGAATACACGGACATGTATCCGGGCATGGCCAAAACCGCGCGCGATGAAGGCTTCGACGAAGTAGCCGACTGGTTCGAAACGCTCGCGAAGGCGGAGCGTTCGCATGCGAACCGGTTCCAGAAGGCGTTGAACGAACTCGCTGCTTGATCGGCGCGAATACCGCGCGTAAAGCCCCTCTCCCGAAGGGAGAGGGGAGCAAGCACACCGGAGGCGGAACGCATGGCAGAACCCATCAGCACCACGCGAGAAGGCAGCCTCGAAGCACCCACTCGCCATCCGCTGGATTGGTTGAATCCCGAATTCTGGGATCGCGCATCACTCGATGCCGAACTCGAGCGTGTCTTCAACATCTGCCACGGCTGCCGCCGCTGTTTGAGCCTTTGCCACGCCTCCCCACGTTGTTCGATCTGATCGACGCATCCGAATCGATGGAAATCGATGGCGTCGCGAAAAGTGATTACGCAAAGGTCACAGAGCAGTGCTATCTCTGCGACCTGTGCTATCTCACCAAATGCCCCTATGTGCCGCCGCATCCGTGGAATGTGGATTTTCCGCACCTGATGCTGCGCGCCAAGGCGGTGGAATTTCGCGAGCACGGCGCACCGCTGTCCGCGAGAATTCTTTCCAATACACGCGCCGTCGGCAAACTTGCCTCGATTCCGGTTGCAGTGCAAACCATCAACGCGGCGAACAAAAATCCCACCGCACGCAAGCTGCTGGAAAAAACTTGGATCCGGTACTCACAAAGATGGCGCGCGAAGGCTGGGATTTCACCGCGGCCGTGCCGTCGTGCGTACTGATGTTCAAGCAGGAACTGCCGCTGATGTCTCCAGACGACAGTGATGTAGCACTGGTGCGTGACCGCTTCTTCGATCCTTTCGAATATTTGGCAGAACGACACAAGGCCGGCTTGCTCGTCACCGACTTCAAGCAATCGCTCGGCAAGATTGCATGGCAGGTGCCCTGCCATCAGCGCGTGCAGAAGATCGGACCGAAAACCGGCGAGATTCTTCAACTCGTACCGAACACGGAAATCACCGCCATCGAACGCTGTTCCGGTCACGACGGCACCTATGGCGTGAAACACAAGACCTACGCGTTGTCACGCAAGCTCGCCAAGCCGGTGGAAAACCGCGTCGCACAAGCCGAAGCCGCGCATTTCACCAGCGGCTGCCCGATGGCCGGCGGCCACATTGCGCATGGTCTGAACGACAAACCAGCAGCGGAGCATCCATTGAGTCTCTTGCGCAAGGCCTACGGAATCTGATCATGAACTCACAACTTTCGACACACATAAACAAACTGCAGCGCCGCGATCTTCTTTCGCTCGAAGCCTACGCCGCGCAACGCAACGATTTTCGCGCGCGTGTGATGGCGCACAAGAAAAAACGCTGCGCGCAATTAGGTGCACATCTCACACTGACGTTCGAAGACCGCCTCACGATCCAGTATCAGATCCAGGAGATGCTGCGCATCGAGCAGATCTTCGAGGCAAATGGTATCCATGAGGAACTGGATGCGTATAACCCGCTCATCCCCGATGGGAAGAATTTAAAGGCGACGCTGTTCGTGGAATATCCCGATGTGGAACAGCGCAAGCGCGAGCTTGCACGATTGGTTGGTATCGAGCATAGGATCACGCTGACAGTAAGCGGACATCCATCCGTTACGGCGATTGCAGACGAAGATATGGATCGCAGCACCGAGGACAAAACGGCGGCGGTGCATTTTTTGCGCTTCGAGTAGAGTGATGGAATGATCGAGGATTGGAAAGCCAGGGGCTGCTGTGATGCTTGCCTCAACGCATCCAGAGATGCGCGAAAAAGTTATGTTATCGGACACGCAGCGCAAGACGCTCGCCGAAGACTTCGACTGAACACGTAGGTTGGGGTGCAAACCCCAACATTGCCATCCACGCATACATGGCAGCGTTGGAATTTACACCCCACCCTACGGCGTCCCTCAATAATGCAGCACCGAATGCAATGGGATTTCACGGGGCCAAAGCGCCCGCCCCTGCAAAGCCAGCAACTCAATCACCACCGAAGCACCCAGCAGTTCAGCACCAAGCTGCCCCAACAAATTACGCGCCGCGCCAATCGTCCCACCGGTGGCGAGCACATCGTCCACCAGTACTACCCGTTCGCCCTGGCGCACCGTACCGACACGCGCCTCAAGGCGATCAGTGCCATATTCGAGTTGGTAGTCCGCATGCATCACCGGAGGTGGAAGTTTGCCGGGTTTGCGCAGTGGCACGAAGCCCGCACCCAATTTCTGCGCCATCGCCGCAGCAAAAATGAAACCGCGCGATTCGACGCCGCATACGGCCTGTACGCCACTACCCAACCAAGGTTCGACCAGCGCGTCGATGCATCGCGCGAAGGCGGGGCCATCGGCCAGCAACGGCGTGATGTCCCGGAACGTGACGCCCGGCTTCGGAAAATCCGGTACGGCACGAATCAGACTTGCAAACTCGGTCATGCAGGGCTCCAGTGGTGATGCGCTCGATAGCATACCTGCATAGCGTGCCCCTCTCCCTTCGGGAGAGGGGTTGGGGTGAGGGTGCGATCAGCGCGCGATGGCGAACGCTCGTGCGATTCATCAACATGGCGCTTCGCTGGAAACCTCACCCGCTTCTCGGCACCCTCTCCCAAACGGAGAGGGACGCACTAAGGGTGCTTCATGACAAGTCTGCCGGCCATCAAACCGGCAACGGCACCACGCTATCGGGATCATCATCGAAATCGTGGATGGCCGACCTGGCCTCAGCCAATGCATGATCGATCTCGCGCACAATGGGTTCGGCCGCATCTACGCTGGATTCCGACACCAACACCGCCACGTAGTCCAGCGCAGGCAACTGCCCGACGCCGCCGGTAAGGTATTCGCCGGAGATGAAGGCGGGCACGTCCGCACTCTCCAGCGCATCCTTCACCAGATGGGCATCGATCAGATTCTGGGCGCGATAGACGATACGCATGGACGCACGCTACTGCTGCACGCGCTGCCGGGCAAGCCATTCACCAGAATGCACCGATGCCCGCCACACCCTGGGCGCCATGCTTGCGCGCCTCCTCGACTTGCGCGGGCGCCATACCGCCAAGTGCATAGACCGGTAGCGCGGCAGCCTCGGCCAGCGCGTGAAATCGCTGCCAGCCTAACGCGGGCGCGTGGGGATGGCTGGCGGTAGGAGCCACCGGCGAAAGCGCGGCGAAGTCGGCCAATGGCACGGCTTTCATGAGCTGGCTGGCCTCGTGGCAGCTCGCGCCGATCACCTGCGACCAAGGCAAGGGACGCTCCGTCAGCGCCTCCACTTGCGCCGCTTTCAGGTGCACACCAATGCCTTTGCCAAGCCTGCTCGCACCTTCGATATCGCCATTGAGCAGCAGGCAGGCACCACGTTGCACTGCGCTTGCTTGCAGGCGAGCAGCCAGAGCGCGCACCTGTTCAAACGACCATGATGGAAAACGCAACTGAATCAACCGAACGCCTCGTTCGATCGCAGCCTCCACGCGCGCATGCCACGCATCGACATGATCCGGCGACACATCGGCCGGCGTAATCGCGTAGAGGGCTGGCAAGCGTAGCGCTTGCAGGATGGGGCGATCGGCAGGCGCCAGCGTCGCCAGGTCGACGTCGCAGGGCATTAGCCATTGCAAGGCCTGCCCTTCCAGCGACTGCGGCGTACCCTCCCAGCGCGTAAATGCCCACGCGTCGAGCAACAAGCCGCGCTCGCCATAGCGCCACGGTATGCGAATCAATGGTGTGCCGTCTTGCGGCTGGATCTGTACGTCCAGCTCTTCGAGCAGTTCGCGCATCAACGCGTGCTGCGGCGATTCGCCAAGCTCCAGCTTGCCGCCTGGGAATTCCCACATGCCTTCCAGATGCTTGCCGGGCGGACGCTGCGCCAGCAGCACCCTGCCCTGCGCATCGCGCAGCACACCGGCCATCACATGCAGCATTGCGCCGGCGACGTCGTTCACGCGATCAGCTATTGCGGATGTACTCAACCATGTCGAAGTCGTAGCTGTGCTGCGCATCCTTCTTGTGATGCGTGCGCTTGACCTCGGTCCAGTCGCTGAAGTGGATGCCAGGGAAGAACGCATCCGCCCCATCCACCGCCGCACTCACCCAGGTGAGATAAAGGCGCTGCGCCATCGGCAGCGCGTCATGAAACACCCTGCCGCCGCCGATCACCATCAGGCCGGTGCCATCGGCACGCGCCTGTGCTTCTTCGATGGAGCGCACCGTGATCTGGCCGGGGAACGGCGCCTCGTGGCGATGCGATATCACCAGGTTCTCTCGCTCCGGCAGGGCTCGGCCAATCGAAACCGCGGTGTTGTAACCCATCAGCACGAACTTGCCGACGGTCAACTGTTTGAACCACTTCAGATCGTCCGGCAGATGCCAGGGAAGCTGGCCCTTACGACCGATTGCAAAGTTCTCGTCGAGGGCGGCGATCAGCGAAATGGCCATGGAGGCTCCAAAAGGCGGCGGTGACTGTCACAAAGGCTGGGTCTGGCCCAGCCGACCGCTCATTATAGCGTTTGAAGCGAGCGGGCTGGGATGCCAATCCCAGCTTTTCGCAGCCTCTTGACGCCGGGATTGGCATCCCGGCCTGCGTCTTATACCGCCACCGGCGCCTTGATCGCCGGATGCGGGTGGTAATCCTCGATCGTCACATCCTCGAAGCGGAAGTCGAAGATCGACGTGACATGCGGATTAAGCTTCAGCCGCGGCAGTGCGCGCGGCTCGCGCGTCAGTTGCAAACGCGCCTGTTCCAGATGATTGCTGTACAGATGCGCATCGCCCAGCGTGTGCACGAAATCACCCACGCCTAATCCGCACACCTGCGCAATCATATGCGTGAGCAACGCATAGCTGGCGATGTTGAACGGCACGCCGAGAAAAATATCGCCGGAACGCTGATAGAGCTGACAGCTCAATTTGCCATTCGCAACGTAGAACTGGAACAACGCGTGACACGGCATCAGCGCCATCTTCGGCAGCTCGCCCACGTTCCACGCGCTCACGATCAGACGACGCGAATCGGGATTGCGCTTGATCTCCTCGACCACCCAGCGGATCTGATCCACCACATGTCCGTCAGCGGTCGGCCAGGCGCGCCATTGCTTGCCATAGACCGGACCGAGATCGCCGTGTTCGTCGGCCCACTCGTCCCAGATGCTGACGCCATGTTCCTTCAGATACGCGATGTTGGTATCACCCTGCAGAAACCAGATCAGCTCATGCACGATCGATTTCAAATGCAGCTTCTTGGTGGTGACCAGCGGGAAGCCTTCGTTGAGGTCAAAGCGCAACTGCGGGCCGAACACGCTGCGCGTGCCGGTGCCGGTGCGATCGTTTTTTTCCGCGCCATGTTCCAGCACATGACGAAGCAGGTCGAGATAAGCGTGCATGGCGAAATCTTACGCCGTCTTCGCCGGCTCTGCCTGAGCCAACGGCAAAGTGGGTGCCTTGCGCGAAAGCCAAAGCAAGGCTATGCCGATCACGATCAACGGCAGCGACTGGATCTGCCCCATCGTGAGCCAGCCCCACGCCAGATAGCCGAGCTGCACATCCGGCACACGAACGAATTCCACCGCGAAGCGGAAGCAACCGTACATCAGCGCGAACAAGCCGGAGATGAGATAACGCGGCCTCGGCTTCATCGACACCAACCACAACACGCTAAGCATCACGACGCCTTCCAGTGCCAGCTCATACAGCTGCGAGGGATGACGCGGCACGCCGCCGAACTGTTGCATGATCTGCGCGAGATGCGGATCGTTCGCCGCCAGCGCAGCATCTTCATCGCGTGCACCGGGAAAAATCATTGCCCACGACACGCTGCCCGGCTTGCCCCATAGCTCGCCATTGATGAAATTGCCCAGGCGACCGAGCCCAAGTCCCAGCGGCACCAACGGCGCAACAAAGTCCACCGTGTCGAAGAAATGCAGCTTGTGCCGACGCGACCACCACAAGCCCGCCGCCAGCACGCCGACCAGACCACCATGGAAACTCATGCCGCCATCCCATACGCGGAACAGCGCCAGCGGTTCGGTCCATATCCATTTGATGCCGCCCGCGTAATAAAACAGCATGTACCAGATGCGCCCACCCAGGATGATGCCCATCATCGCGTAGAACATCAGATCGCCCAGCGCATCGCGGCTTACCGGCAGGCGTCCACGCTTGCGCCGGTATTCGCCCAGCAGCCAGGCCCCAAGGAAGCCAAGCAGATACATCAGACCGTACCAGTGGACCTGGATCGGCCCCAGATGCACGGCGACGGGGTTGAATTGCACGACAAAAGGCTGCGTCATGGGCTGCATCAGTAAAGATCAAAGGCGGCAGTTTAGCCGGGCCAGCCCAGGCTCGTCAGGACACTGCTTCATTTCCCCTGCCCTTCGGGCCTAACTAGCGCGATCTTCCACCTGCTCCCTCCCCTACGTTCAGTAGGGGAGGGTTGGGGTGGGGTGAAGCAAACATCGCGACGATGTTCAATCGTGTCTAGCAGTTATTGCGGCATAGCCAACGCGAGCTTTGCTCGCGTCACCCCACCCTAACCCTCCTCTGCAAGCAAGGGAGGGAACTCTGCATAGCCACACTGTCATTTCCTTCCAGGCTGCGTCCCGAAATAACTCCTCATCTGCTCGCAACATCGCATCGCGTGATGCCGCGTGCCCTCTGTCAAATTTAATTCACACATAGTGATTAATTTGTACGGCACGCACGCCCACAGGGGGGCGCGACGCTTGAAGAGGAAACCGCTTTCATGAAGCACCAACCGAAGATGCGCGGCGGCAACGCACGCTACGTATCGCTTATTGCATTAACCAGCCTGACTTTGGCGATGGGCCAAGCCTTCGCACAGTCCACACCACCGCCCGTCAACAGCGTGGACTCCAACAAGCCCGACACCGCGAGCACAGCGGCCAAGACCTTGGATGCCATACAAGTCACTGGCAAAACACTGTCCGTGGAAAAAGCGATCGCCGAAAAGCGTTCGCTGTCGGTGATCTCCGATGGGATTTCCGCCGATGAAATCGGTTCGGTTCCAGATTTTGGTCTTGGCGAAGCCGTGCAGCGCATTCCCGGTGTGGCGATGACCATCAACAACGGGCGTGGCGAAGCGCAGTTCCTCAATCTGCGCGGCCTCAATCCCGACTACAACTCGGTGATGGTGGATGGTGTCGCCCTGCCCTCCACGGAAACCACCACGCGCAACGTATCGCTGGACGTGTTGCCCGCTTCACTTGCGCAACACGTCAGCGTCTACAAGGCCGTGACGGCCGACATGCCTGCCGATGCGATCGGTGGCGTGGTGAACCTGCGCACGCGCAGCGCCTTCGATCATCCCGGGTTATTCATATCGGGTCGCGCCGATTACGCACATTGGGACAATTCGCGTGTCGTTGCCCATTCTGGTCCATCCGGACAAATCGAGAATACGATCAGCGATACGTTCGGTAGCCAGCATCAATTCGGCTTCATTCTGTCGACCAGCTATTACCGTCGCGATTCGTCTTCGCTCGATACGGCGATGGATAGCGATGGGTATTACAACTACACCGGCGGCACGCAGAAGCTTTCCTCGCTGGGTCAGAACAAAGCAGGCACTGGCTCCACGCTGACGCCCAGCAACGACGTCGATGGCCTGGTGGCCGTTCCTGATCGTCACCGCTGGCTCACTTACGACAACGTGCGGCAACGCGAAGGCGTGCTCGGCAAGTTCGAGTACGACAACCATGAAAATCTGCAAGCACACGTCACCGGGGGTTTTTTCCAGCACGAAAACAATGAATTCCGCCGTTCGCAGTTCCTGGCACGCGTAGGTCCGGCCACACTCACTTCCGACACCACAGGCAGCTTCGCTAAAGGCGCAGCGCAGGTCGACTTCGATCATTACGATCAGGTTCGCCAGATCAAATATGTGGAACTCGGCAGCAGTTTCGAACCCGATGAACGCGACCAGCTCGACGTGACTGCCAACTACGCGGTCGGCAACTACAAGCAATCCACCCAGGAGGATGTCTTTACCAGCGCGACATCATCCAATCTCGGATTCAACTACGACGCCTCGCCCGGCAGCGTCGCGCTGTTCACACCGAGCAACGCGAGTTATTACATGAATCCGGCGAACTATCTGCAGACCAGCTATATGAATGCGCTCGAACGCAGCAAGTCGGGATTGGTCACACTGAAGGCTGACTTCAACCACAACTTGCAAGAAGATTCCGAAGGCTGGGGTTACAAAGCCGGCGTGCAGTACCGCAATCTGCAGCAACGTTACGATCTCAACCAGATCGGCTATGCCCCCACTTCGTCTGTGTCGCTTGGGACCATCGGCACGGAAGACACTTATTTCCAGCCCTACGATGGCAACGGCCAGAACATGCTGCTCATCGATCCAGCCAAGGTGACGCAGTACTTCCTGGATCACCCTAACCTTTACGCGCCAGTGGCTACCAACACGCGCACCAGCGCCATCAGCGATTTCAACATCAAGGAAGCCACTACCAGCGGCTACGCCATGACGGGTTATCGCCAGGGTGACTTCATGGGCATCGTCGGGTTGCGTTATGAAGACACGTCGCAAGACGTGCAAAACACGCAGCCGAATCCGATCAGCAGCCTCACTAACTTCGCCAAGCTCGACAATGTTCACCACTACGGCAAGTTGCTGCCTTCGGCGATCCTTGCCTACAACCTGGAACCTGATCTGATTTTGCGTGCAGGTGCAAACCAGACGTTGGCGCGTGCTTCGTATGCTGCGCTGGGACAGAACAGTGCACCCACCGTGAGCCTGGCCGGCAACACCATTTCGCAAACTATCAGCAATCCGAACCTGGTGCCGCGCAAGTCCACCAACTACGACTTGTCGCTGGAATGGTATCCGGCCAGCGACGCGATGTTTTCGCTTGCCGCATTCCAGAAACGTATCCAGCACGAAATCGTTAACCTGACGACCACCGCCTCCGAGGTTAATCCCGACGGCTTGACCGGCACGTACTTGGTAACAACCACCCAGGCGCAGAATGCCACCACCGCCAAAGTGAAGGGACTGGAGTTCGGCGCAACCAAATTGCATTTCGATTTTCTGCCGGGTGTGCTGAGCCATTTCGGCGCCAGCTTCAATGCCACTTTGCTGGACATGGATGGCCCAATGATTCGGATGAACGACGGCAGCCAGCGTCAATTGCCGATGCTGGTCGGCGCCGCCAAGCACCTCCTCAATGCGTCGCTGCTCTACAACCAGGGACCATTCAGCGCCCAGATCAGCGCGAATCACACCGGCAAGATGCCGATCAGTTTCGCCACGGACAATCCGGTGAACGACATCTATTACGCGCAAACGCAAACCTATGATGCACAGCTTCGCTACATCTACAACTCGCACGTCAGCTTCCTGCTGCAAGGCAAGAACCTCACCAACGCACGCCCCACTCGCGTGCTTGGCCCGGATCAGAGCTTGATCAAGGAACAACTGGACAATGGCCGCGCTTATTACGTGGGGGTCACCTATGTCCTTTAAGCTTCCTGTTCGCACTCTGCTGCATGCATGCGTAGCGACTGCCCTTGTGATGAGCACCACGCATGCAAGCGAATCGCAACCGACCACATCCGACGCATCTGCAAGCGTGATTCCCGTCGTAGCCAGTTCCACGTGCTGGGACATGCGACCCAACGACGTACTGGGCGCGCTGCAGCAATGCGCCCACAAGAAAATTCCATTCATGATCTTGTCTGTGCGCAAAGGCTCGGATGGCAACCTCTACGCCGCAACGAATTACGCAGATACACCGTGCCAGGCCAGCACAGACTGCGTGCCATTGGCCGATGCGCTAAGCGTGCAGCCCGCACCGCATCTGCTGCTGCAAGTTGCTCCATCCTTGCTGGATGAGGTGCAGGCGTTGATCCACAACGCTTCTGCAGAAGCACGCGTGCTGGTTCAACCCATGTTGCAGCGGCCCGAGGGCAACAACTCGCCCATCACGCTCCAGCCAGGCCTGCGCTATTGGCACCAGCACATAGCGCAACCGCGGCCGATGATGGTCCATGTTCTGGAGATCGATCTGGACACGCCGGGCCTCGCCTTTGTCGTCAACTCGGGCACACCGAAGGATGGCAACGAATTCGTTGCGGAAAAGACGACTGCATTTGTAGAGCGCGAACACCTGGATGCCGCCATCAATGCCACGTATTTCCGTCCATTCGATGGCGGGCATTTGCTGGATAAGGCATACGTACCCGCGCTCGGCCAAGGAGTAGTCGTGGATGGCGTGTCGATGGCGCATGGACACCTGGACTCGGATTACGCCAGTCCTGATCCGCGCTCGAACGGCGCCGTGTGCATCCACGCGCGTGACGTGCAGATCACCACTTCACATTGCCCCAGGCAAACCACAGATGCCGTCGGTGCAGGTCCCGTACTCATGATTCACGGCAAGGTGCTACCGCTGGAAAGCAAGCGTCACGATTACTACTACGACACCGAGCCGCGTACGGCCATTGCATTGGACAAGGCGCGGCGAAAGATGTGGTGGATTGTGGTGGATGGGCGTCAACCGCATTACAGCGAAGGCATGACGTTGCCCGAGCTGACTGAGCTGATGCGGCAACTGGGTGCGGATTCGGCCATCAATATGGACGGCGGCGGCTCGTCCACCATGGTGTTGCGGCAACAAGGCAAACTGGAGATCGCCAACAGCCCCATCCATACCGGCATTCCAGGTCGGGAACGCCCGGTAGGCAATCATTTGGGGCTGCGCATCGGGGTGTCCCCGTGACGTTCCCATCAACAATTTGCGCTAATGGATTGGCGACTTGGGACAACTGTGTCAACAAGTCGAAATGAGGATTTCGCAACGCACAGTGACATAATTGACCCATCGTTGAACTGCATAAGAGCCTATGTCGGCCCCCATTCCGTTTGCAGGCGAATTACATTCGGGTTTTCTACGCGGCGATGACGCCGAGGTCATGGTGTCCGCCAACGAGCGAGATCTTCTGGATCTCGTCCGCAAAAGCGGCACCACCACACGAGCAGAACTGGGACGCGCCACCGGCCTTACCGCGCAATCGGTGATGCGTCTGGTGGATGAACTCGTCGAGCGCGGTATGCTGCAATTCGGCGAAGCGGTGCCACAGGAAGGCCGCGGCAAGCCTGCCATGGCGGTTAGCCTGCGTGCCAACTATGCCTATGCAGTGGGCGTGTCGATTACCACCGATTCCATTGCATTGGCGTTGATGGACTTTGCTGGCAACGTACTCGCTCACCATAGCGAGCCGATGCCGGCGCTCAGCCGCGCCGCGTTGCTACGGCGCGTGCGTACGCTGGTCGAACGCCTGTTGCGCAAGGCTCGCGTCAATGAGCGCCGCCTGTTCGGCGTCGGCATCGGCATGACTGGCTTTTTCATCGGCGACGGTGCCAAGGTCAATCCGCCTTCGCCGCTGGACGAGCTCGCCCTGGTGGAACTGGATGCGCTTTTTGCCGATGCGCTAGATCATCCGGTATGGCTGGACAACGATGGCAGCGTTGCGGCCATCGGCGAAAGCCTGCACGGCCTTGGTCGCCACTATCGCGACTTTGCTTATTTCTATTTTGGCCACGGTTTCGGCGGCGGCGTGGTGATGAATGGCCGTTGCATACGTGGCGCCCACGGCAACACCGGCGAATTCGCCGGCATGCTGCCTCGGCTGGGACTGGAGCGCGCCGCACTGGAAACGCTGCGCACGCTGTTGAACGAGGATGGCTTGAGCCTGCCCGATATCCAATCGATGGTCGATAACTATGACCCGAGTTGGCCAGCCATCGAACAGTGGATCAAGCGCGTAACACCCGGCTTGTCGGTGATCACCTCGGCTGTTGTCGCCATTCTCGATCCGCAGGCCATCGTGTTCGGCGGAAGAATTCCGGAGGATCTCGCGAATCGGCTTATTCCACATATCGAGATCGACAACGTATCGCGGCGCGGCCACGCACGCCCTGTGCCTCGCATGATGTACGCGCAGACACCGTTCGATGCGGTGGCAACGGGTGCCGCCACGCTTCCGTTCAAGGAGTGCTTTTTCCGTTGACAGACGAGCGCTCTGCCTCAGCGACGCAAGACGTTAGCCTCTAAGCACCAGAGAGGTTTGCCGAAGCATTCACTTTACCTCATGGCCGTCATTCCCGCGAAAGCGGGAATCCACTTTGTTCTGATGCATGTTTGAAAATGGATTCCCGCTTTCGCGGGAATGACGGCCATGAGGGAATAATGGAAATAGGTGCGCCTGCTACCCACCCGATTGCGCGGTCTTTGTCGACGCCAATGCCACTGCACGCGATGGCGACCTTCCCATCGCCATCTTCAATTCCTTGTAAACGTTCAACACCAGCTCCCCGTAACCGCGCGCCAGCGTGGCGTCATGGCTGTGGTAGTAGCCGATGCGCAGCACTGGATCGCTGCTTTCGCCCATGGCCTTGCGCAGCAGGCGCGTGCCGATCTCGATGTTGCGCGCTGGATTGAGCAGCGCGATGGGATCGGGTTCGATGTCGCGATGCACCGGGTAATACACCTGCATGATGCCGACATCTTGCACCGGCACGGCCAGCAGATGCGCCAATTCAATGGCATGTTCCGTTTCTGCACGCGAGCCACTGTGCAGATGGCCATTGATGCGCACGATCCAGGGGCTGGGCGCCACGGAACCATCCGGCTGCGTGCCACGCGTTTCCACCAACGCCACGGCATAAATCAATACCGGATCGATGCGATAACGCGCACCAGCCTTGACCCACAGACTGCTCGGCGACGTGATGTCCAGATCGAAGCCACCGGTATGCACGGCGCGTGGTTCCGCTACGACGACGATGGTGCCATCACTGGCCAGGCCGAGTGTCGACGTCGAAGATTCCTTCGGTTTGGTAAGCGCCATTCGCCGCGCGGGCACGCTCACCACTGCGCCGGTCACGTCCGCAAACGAGACTGATGGCCGCACAGGTGCAGCCACGGCCAGCGGCTTCGTCACATTCGCTGGCCTTACCGCAAGCGGAGTGTTTGCACTCGCATGCCAGGCATGGATGCCGATCGCTACCGCGGCAGTGCCCGCTGCCAAGCCCAAACCGCTAATGATCGGCACACGATACATCTGCGCTTGCTGCTTGATGACAGGCAGCCAATGCGGCGTATCGAAGGATAGTTTTGCCTGCCACGACGGCAGTGCAGTCAAAGCACCCAGTCCGGATAGGCCCTTCGCAGTCTCTGCGGCGCGCCGATGGCGCTGCGTGATGCGTCGCTGCCGAGCCCATCCGCAAGGAGCTGCGATCAGAACCTTCTCGACGGGGCCGCCCAGTCGCCTAGCCCGAAACGCGGCCGGCGCACATAGATAGACCCGTTGCGTCACTTCTTGTCGACTCGGGGCGCCATTGCCGCGCATGACCGGTTCGCTTCCGCCCACGGGAAGCGCCTGACTTGTGCGTGGAAAGGGGTTCGCTTGCAGCAACAGCACCTATCGTCTTCCGTTTATCGCCGGCGGCAGAGTCCGCTAGACAAGCACAAATCGGGCCGAACTCCAAGCGCACAGAAGGCCAGAGTGACAGTCGAAGGATTGTGATGCGCCTTTGCGGCCCTCATCGGGCGCCCCTCCCAAAGGTGAAGAGGACGCAAAAATCAGAACGAAAACAACGTCGGCTCCGTGAGCTGCATGCGATCCCCCGCAAGCGTCTGCGCCTTATTGCGCTGTTTCTCCCACGCATCCATCTGCCCCAGTGCGCGATACGTGCACGCCTCCACCCACGCCGCACGCCAATCCACGTTGCTCCATGTCGAAAGCCGACCGCTGATCGCAACGGCTTGATCCACGTTGCCCGCACTCAACAAAGCCAACGCATAAGCTTGACCGACGCCGACGATGAGATCGGGCACGCCAAGCTTGTCCGCCTTGATCATAGCGAGCCGCAGTTGCTCCAGTGCTTGTTCGCGCCGTCCTTCGCTCCACGCTTGAGCAGCGTTGGCGCGCAGGACGAAAATGTCGGTCCAATCATCCAGTTCTTTGCGATGCCCCACCCAGGCTTGCAAAGTGGCCACCGTGTGTTTGAGTTCGTCGAGCTTGCCGGCACGCTGCAGGACATTGACCTTGGTAAGCATCGCCTCGGCGTAATCGCGCTGGTCGTCGTCCTGATCCAGTGCCGATCCCGTAAAGGCTTTTGCTATCCACGCCTGAGCCGCCTGAGTTTCGCCGCGCTCCAGGGCAAACCTGGCCAGCAATATATTCGCCCAAGCTGACAGGATCGGATCATCGTCAGGCTTCGGCTGCGCATTCAACTGCTGCAGCAAAGTGCTTGCATCCGACGTACGGCCACTATCGGCCAGCGCCAACGCACGCAGTATGACGAGTTCGCTGCGCACGTTGTCGTCGCAAAACTCCATGTTTTTTTCGTCGAACGGCCAGTAGCGGTCGCTGGCTTCGAGTTCGTCGGCATACTGCAACAGCATCTTGTGCGACATGATCAGGCCCTGCAGCGGTGTGGAAAGAAGCTGCCGCATGCCCATGCGCTGGTAGTGTTCGTACGCGCTCTGTTCCAGGGAAAGCGCTTGGTCAAATTGCCCGCGCCGCATGGCGATCTCCCCCATGGCGGTATCCACTTTCGCCTGCCCCACGGTATCGCCTGCGAGCTTGTAGTTGATGCGGGCAAGACCGAGATCAGCGGTGGCTTCGTCCGGCTTGCCGTCGAAGAACTCCAGATGCGATCGATCGAGGTATGCCAGGGCCAGGGCCTCGTTGTCCTTCCGCGCCTGTAGAAGACGCACCGCCTCGGTCAATGCAGCTTCACCCTCGGCAAACTGATGTTTGCGATAGTAGATATACCAAAGCGACGTAAGCACCCTTCCCCGAAGCAACGGTTGCTTGTCCGCGGGCAACTGCTTGAGCAGATCATTCAACGCTCGTTCGCAGGGCTCCAGCTTTCCTTCGTCGCAATGAAAGTCGGCTTGGATGACGGCAAATTCGGGCGTTTCGCGCACATCGGGTGGCGCCTTGTCGATCAGTTCATGCGCAAGATCGGGGTGCCCGGCAAGCTGCGCAGCTTCGACACGCAATAGATATTCCTGCCGCGAAGTGCCGGAACCCGGCTTGGATTCTCCACCGAAGCCAAGCTGTGCCAAGAGCAGATCGCTCGCCGCACGTGCGGCGCTCAAGACATTGGCGGAAGACGATTCTGCCTGCCAGATGCGCCCTTCGCGGCTCTTTGCATCCAGATGAACATGCCACGTATTGTCGGACAACGTCACGTTCGGCGTGACAACTAGCGCAAACGAGGAAAGCTTGGCGCCGCCTTCCGCATCGGCCCGATTGAGCAGGTTGAGCACGTTGCGACTGTTCTCCGTCGGAACATTGGCTTCCCGCAATCGGCTTGAGAGCATGTCCATCAAGCCAAGGCGCAGCCAGCTCCAATCTGCTGATGCATTCACCACGGCAGGCAACACGATGGCCGTGCCCTGCTCGAAATGCATGGCGGTCGCGGCGGGCTTGGCTTGATGGAACTGCCAACCCCAGTAGGCAACCGCCAAGCCGAGTGTGGCCAGCAAAGCCACCAGAAGGGGGCGACGAACCTGTTTGCTGCGCAAAGGCTTCAACGTCGTAGCTTCACTAATCGCTTCAACGTTGGACGTTGGCGACTGTGCGGCAGCCTGCTTGGTAGAACCCTGGGACACGACCTGCGTATCCAGCATCCAACGATAGCCGACACGTGGCACGGTTTTTATACAACGCTGCTCGTTGCCGGCATCACCCAATGAACGCCGCAAGCGCACGATGGTCTGCGCGAGCAGATTGTCGCTGACGTCGTCACGTCCCCACACCGCTGAAATCAGTTCGTCCTTGCCGACCGGACGTTCTCGATGCTCGATCAGATACACCAGACAATCGAAGGCGCTCGCTGCAAGCGCAATCGATTCACCGTTCCGACTCAACTCCCGTGCGAGGGGATTAAGGCAGAAATCGTCGAAATAGAAAACTGAATTCCCCATGCACGGATTTTATCACCCACCTACACATATTCCTTTCGTTTCAAACGGCTTGGACGCGATTTATGGGACCTCACTCACTACCCGACAAATATCGCAACGCCATCGTGGAATATCGCAAATGCAGACGAAGCGGCGTTATGAAAGGCCCACTGCTTTCGCATGACGAAATGATGACGTGTGCGTCGTTGTTCGTTGGGTTACCCCGGACTTGATCCGGGGTAACCCAACCTACGAGTCGCCCTCGTTGACTTTCGCGATCGACCGATACACCCGCGGCGACATGCCCACCGTTGCCTTGAATTGGCGCGCGAATGCACTCTGATCGACAAAACCGCACGCCATGCTGATCGATGCGACCGTTTCGTCCGTGTGCAATAACCGCATCGCAGCTTCGATACGCAACTTGGTCAGCAATTGCTGCGGTGTGAGCTGAAACACGCGACGGAAGTGCCGCTCGAGTTGCGCGATGGAAAGTCCGGCCAAATCAGCCAGCGCCTGTACACGGATTCCCTCGGCGTAGTTCTCCTGCATGTAGGTCAGCACACGCCTCAGGCGGTCATAGATGGGATGCTTGCCATCGGGAATACCCAGATCGCGCGAGATGCCGATCAAGCCTTGAATTTTCCCACGCGAACGCAGCGGCCGTTTGCAGGTCAGACACCAGCCGGGAACGCGGTTGGCGAAGATGTGCACTTCCAGTTGGTCTTCAATAATTTCGCCGGCCAGCACGCGCCGATCTTGTGCTGCGTAGGAGCCGCCCATGGTGGCGGGAAAAAGTTCGGTGACGGATCTGCCGATCACCTCGCTGCGTTGCTTCAAGCCGAGCCGGCGCACCAAGGTAAGATTGGCGTGGGTATATCGCCCAAGCGTGTCCTTGACGAAGAACACCACATCCGGCAATGCGTCGAACAAGCGTTCCAGTTCATCGGCGGAAATCTTCATAAGACGGATGACTGCAGCGAGGCACTGAGATGTCTGCAAAAGCCACGACCATGGCCTCTCAGGCCAAGTCGCCACGGCATTTAGCCGCCGCTGAACGCTTCCCGCTCGCTGGCGGCACCATGCACCCGACTATGCCGAATTCCGCATACAAGGTCCATAAGCTTTACTAGACGCTTACGGCATGTGAAGACGAAGATGCCAGCATGCATACCATCGACTTCATCGACTCACATACGGGCGGCGAACCTACCCGGGTTGTGCTGACGGGTTTCCCGGATCTCGGCAACGGCTCGCTGGCCGAGCGCCGCGAATTGTTCCGTACCCGCTACGACCGTTGGCGCCAGGCGATCGCCTGTGAACCGCGTGGCTCTGACACCATGGTGGGCGCGCTGTTGCTGCCGCCAACCGATCCGTCCGCCTGCGCCGGGGTGATCTACTTCAATAACGTGGGTTATCTCGGCATGTGCGGTCACGGCACCATTGGCTTGATTCGCACGCTGCACTACCTCGGGCGCATCACGCCTGGCAAGCACCGCTTGGAAACACCGGTGGGCATGGTGGGCATCGAACTGCATGCGGATGGCCGCGTGGCGATCGACAACGTGGAAAGCTATCGTCACGCCAAAGATGTAGTGTTGGATGTGCCGGGCTACGGCACGGTGACCGGCGACATCGCCTGGGGCGGCAACTGGTTCTTCATCAGCAACGATAGTCCTCTTCCGCTCACCTTGGCCAACCAACGTGCGTTGACGGTGTATACCGAAGCGATTCGCCTTGCGCTCGAAGCGGAAAACATCCGCGGTGCCGACAACGGCGAGATTGACCATATCGAAATCAATGCGCCTTCTCCGCAAGCCGATGCCGACGCGCGCAATTTTGTGCTGTGCCCCGGGCTGGCCTACGACCGCTCGCCCTGCGGCACCGGTACCAGCGCAAAAGTGGCTTGCCTGGCTGCCGACGGCAAACTTGCGTCGGGACAAGTGTGGCGCCAAGGCGGCATTCTCGGCAGTGTGTTTGAAGCGCAATACACGGCGGGCTCGCGCGGCGTACTTCCGCGCATCACCGGCAGCGCACACATCACCGCGCAAGGCCAATTACTGATCGACGCCGAAGACGATCCGCTGGCATGGGGTATCGGCAACGCGTGAAGAGTTACGACCTGATCATCGTCGGCGCAGGCATCGTTGGCACAGCCTGCGCGGACTACGCCAGCCAGGAGGGCCTGCGCGTGGCGATCGTCGAGCCTGGTCCCATCGGCGGCGGGGCCACCGCAGCGGCCATGGGCCATCTTGTCGCGATGGATGACGATCCCGCCGAACTGGCGCTCTCGCATTACTCGCTGAATTTGTGGGAAAGCTTCACCGGTGTGGAGCAGATCGAATACAGCCGATGCGGCACGTTGTGGGTGGCCAGCAACGAAGCGGAGTTCGCGCGAATTCCAGAAAAACTGGCGCGTCTCGCAGCAACGGGTGTGCAGGCTGAGCTGATCGATCGCGAACAACTTTATCGACTGGAACCGCATCTCGCACCCGACTTGTGCGGCGGCATGCGCGTGTCGCGCGAAGCCGTCGTTTATCCGCCCGGCATGGCACATCATCTGCTCAATCGAGCCCGTGCGCGCGGCGCCGAATTGCATACCAACCGTGTCATCGCCATCACTCATCACGGCGTGCAGTTGGCGGATCAAACGCATCTCGCAGGCACAGTGCTGGTCGCCACCGGTTGTGCATTGCCCGAGCTGTTGCCGCAGTTGCCGATACGCGGCCGCAAAGGCCATCTGGTGATCACCGATCGTTACCCTGGCGTCGTGCATCATCAGTTGCTGGAATTGGGCTATGCGGACAGTGCGCACGGCCATGACGACAGCAGCGTCGCCTTCAACGTACAGCCGCGGCCAACTGGACAGATTCTTATCGGTTCTTCGCGCGAATACGGCAGCGATACGCCGGATGTTTCCATGCCGATGGTCCGACGCATGCTGGAGCGAACGTTCCGTTTTCTGCCTCGCCTGCGTCAGCTCGATGCATTGCGTATCTGGACCGGCTTTCGCCCCGTGAGCGTGGATGGCTTGCCTTATCTGGGTAACGTGCCAGGGCAATCGAACGTGTGGGTCGCCGCTGGCCACGAAGGTTTGGGCATCACCACGTCGCTGGGCAGCGCGCGGTTGGTGATCGATCAATGGCTGGGGCGGGCAACGGCGATTGATGCGCGTCCTTACGATCCCGCGCGGGTGGCTGCATGAGCACGGTGCGTATCGAGATCGATGGCGAAACGCTCGACGTGCCGGCTGGCATCACCGTGGCCGCCGCCATCGCGCGAGTGGAGCGCCCATTCCGCCGCTCTGTGAAAGGCCATGCGCGTGCACCGTTTTGCGGCATGGGTATCTGTTTCGAGTGCCGCGTGCGCATCAACGGCGTTGCACAACAACGCGCTTGCATGATCGCCGTGCACGAAGGCATGCAGGTGGTTACCGATGACTGAGCACTACGACGTTGTCATTGTCGGTGCCGGCCCCGCGGGATTGGCCGCTGCCGAAGCCGCGCTTGCGCACGGTGCGCGTGTGGCATGGCTGGACGCACAAGCCACGGCCGGTGGCCAAGTGTGGCGCCGGGATGTCGAGCATGGTTGGCCGCCTCGTGCGCAGCGCGTGATCGAATACGTCACCCAGCATGCGAACGCAACATGGATGCCACAGACGCAAGTCGTCACCGCGGAAGCAAGCGAACTGTTACTGCAAAACGAATCCCGTGCATGGCGTATCAGCTACGACGCACTGGTCCTCGCCACCGGCGCGCGCGAACTGCTGCTGCCGTTTCCTGGCTGGACGTTACCCGGCGTGACTGGCGCAGGCGGTTTACAAGCGCTGGCGAAACAGGGCTGGCCGCTGGCGGGACGTCGCGTGGTGATCGCCGGCAGTGGTCCGCTACTGCTGGCAGTGGCGGCAACCGCAAAGCGACACGGTGCGCACGTACTAGGTATCTACGAGCAAGCCAGTGCCGCCACAGTGCATAACTTTGCGCAGAAGCTATGGCGCTGGCCCGGTAAAGCCTTGCAGGCCGTGTCGCTGCGCGCACGACTGGCAGGCATTCCCTATCGTTGCGGCAGCATCGTGACGCGTGCATTGGGCGACAGCACGCTGCAGTTGATTGAAGTGGATGGCCCACGCGGCGTCGAACGCTTCGAATGCGATCAGCTCGCCGTGGGTTATGGCCTGGTACCAAACGTGGAGCTGGCCCATGCGCTCGGTTGCGCCATGAAATACGAAGGCGCGCATCCTTGCATCGAGGTCGATGCCATGCAGTGCACTAGCGTTCCGCATATCTATGCTGCTGGCGAAGTCTGCGGTATCGGCGGACACGACTGCGCTTGGTTGGAAGGCCGCATTGCAGGCCTCGCCGCCACCAACGCCTCGATCGGTGCATCGCTCTTGCGCAAGCAACATCATGCACGCACCTTCGCGGCAGCGTTGCGCGAATACTTCGCGCTCGATCCGTATATCCACGATCTATCCGAACCTGACACGTTGATCTGTCGCTGTGAAGACGTTCCGCTGCGCGCGTTGGAAGACTACGACGACGCACGCAATGCCAAGCTTGCCACGCGCTGCGGCATGGGCGCTTGCCAGGGCCGCGTGTGCGGTACGGCGCTCGCAGAACTGGGCCGTTTTCCACGCAGCGGTCTACGCCCTCCCCTGTTTCCGACCCGGCTCGCCACGCTGGGTGAACTCCATTCCTCCTGTAGCCAAGGATCCATCCCATGAGCAACGCATCCATGTGGCACGGCGTACTGCCCGCCATCACCACTCCGTTTACCGCCGACGACCAAGTCGATCATGCTTTTCTTGCCAAACACGCGAAGCACCTTATCGATGCAGGTTGCCGTGGCATCGTGCCGCTGGGTTCGCTGGGCGAAGCGGCCACACTGAGTTTCGAGGAGAAGCTCGACATTCTGCGCACGCTGGTGAAAGCACTGGAAGGCCGCGCGCCGGTGATTCCCGGCATCGCCGCGCTTTCCACGCGCGAAGCCGTGAAGCTGGCGAAAGAAGCGAAAGCCCTTGGCTGCGGCGGCCTGATGGTGTTGCCGCCCTATGTGTATTCGACCGATTGGCGCGAGATGGGTGCGCACGTGCGTGCAGTGATCAGCGCCACCGATCTTCCGTGCATGCTTTATAACAACCCTGTGGCCTATAAGACCGATTTCGCACCGGCGCAGATCGCCGAACTGGCTGCGGAATTTCCGAATCTGCAAGCGGTGAAAGAATCGTCCGCCGACGTGCGCCGCTTTGCCGGCATTCGCGCCTTACTTGGCGATCGCCTGCAACTGCTGGTGGGTATGGACGATGCGATCGTCGAAGGCGCAGCAATGGGTGCGGTGGGCTGGATCGCTGGTCTGGTAAACGCGTATCCGAAAGAATCGGTGAAACTGTTCGAACTCGCACGCGACGGCGGACCGAAGGCAGCCGAAACGCTGTACAACTGGTTCCTGCCGCTGTTGCGCCTCGACACCGTGCCAACCTTCGTGCAACTGATCAAGCTGGTGCAGGAGAAAACCGGCATGGGCAGCGAACGCGTACGCGCACCGCGTCTGCCGGTGGCGGGTACTGAACGTGAGCACGCGCTCAAGATCATCGATCACGCCATCGCGACTCTACCGGCAGTTTGATATGAGCATGCTCGAGCAAGTGCTTGTCGGCGGCCAATGGTGCGCATCGCTGGATGCGCAAGCTGGCTTTCGCGCGGAAGATCCTGTTCGCGCGGAAGCCATTGGTCCCACATTTCCGATCAGTGGCGCCGCGGATGTCGAGGCGGCCATGCGCGCCGCGATAGACGTTGCGGATGCGTTGAGCGCTGCACCGCCCACACAGATCGCCGATTTCCTGGAACGCTACGCGGCCGCGATTGAGGCTGATGCCGATCGTCTGGTGGCCTTGGCGCATGCGGAAACCGCATTGCCTGTGGAACCGCGCTTGCGCACGGTGGAGTTGCCGCGCACCAGCAATCAGCTGCGCCTCGCCGCAAAGGCTGTGCGCGAATACGCCTGGACTGATCCGGTGATCGACACGCAAGGCGGATTGCGCGCGCATCGCGCACCGCTCAGCAAACCGGTGCTGGTGTTCGGGCCTAACAACTTCCCGTTCGCTTTCAATGCCATCGCCGGCAGCGATTTTGCATCGGCCATTGCTGCTCGTAATCCGGTGATTGCCAAGGCGCATCCCTCGCATCCGGCCACCAGTCAGCGACTGGCGCAGCTTGCGCATGCTGCGCTGCTTGAAGCGGGATTGCCGGCCACGGCGGTGCAAATGCTGTATCACTTCGACAATGCACTTGGCTTGGCATGGGCGGGTGATTCTCGATTGGGCGCGATCGGTTTCACCGGCAGCCGCGCCGGTGGTCTCGCGCTCAAAGCGGCAGCCGATAAAGTTGGCGTTCCCATCTATGCGGAACTGTCGAGCGTCAATCCTGTTTTTCTGCTTCCTGGCGCGTTAGCCGAACGCGGCGATGCATTGGCGCAGGAATTCTTCACTTCATGCACCATGGGAAGCGGCCAGTTCTGCACCAATCCCGGCATCGTGATTGTGCCCAAGGGTGAACAGGGCGATGCCTTCGTCGGTGCAACCACGCAACTGTTCGCCAAGGCGGAACCCAAGGTGTTGTTCTCCCGCGGCGTGCAGCAAAATCTTGCGCGCGCTATAGCCGGCCTATGCGCAGCGGGTGCGGAGCTGCTTGTCGGTGGCAACGCGGGCGAAGGTTATCGATTCCAGCCCACCTTGCTTGGTGTGGATGGCGAAGTGTTCCTGGCGCACGCGGAAAGTTTGCAGGCCGAAGCATTCGGCCCGGTCAGCCTGATCGTCCGCGCGGAAGATCTGACGGCTATGCAACGTATTGCCGCGTCATTTGAAGGCAATCTCACCGGCACGATTTATCGCCCCGCTGATGGCAGCGACGATGCGTCGTGGCAAGCGATCGCGCCGATATTGCGCAACAAGATCGGTCGATTGATCGCCAACAAGATGCCAACCGGTGTTGCTGTAAGCGCGGCGATGAATCACGGCGGTCCGTATCCCAGCACCAGTCATCCTGGTTTTACGGCGGTGGGCATGCCGGCTGCGATTCGCCGCTTCACCGCGTTGCACAGCTACGACAACGTGCCTGAAGCACTGTTGCCGCAGGAGTTGCGCAATCGTAATCCTGGTGCCGTGCAGCGCATGGTGGACGGGCGGTGGACGGATGGTGATCTTGCGTAGCGCGAAACGCCTCCCTCTCCCTAAGGGCATAGGTATCTACACATTTATTGTGAGGTTCAAACCTTCCTCACCGTCATCCCAGCGAAAGCTGGGATCCAGCGCCTTTCAGCCTCGCTTAGACACATCGAAAAACCAAAGTCACTGGATCCCAGCTTTCGCTGGGATGACGACTAGGTACATTGGGGCTTCTGGAAAGTTGTGCAGATGCCGAAGTCCGAAGGGAGAAGGACTAAAACGCTTCGCCACGTATCTTCTTTTGCTATTCGTTATCCAACCCGTACTCGCCGCAACTGACGCCGACCAAACCTTCCACGATCTCTACACCCACGAATGGCAATGGCGCCAACAACAATTCGCCGGTGCCGACGACGAAGACAGCCAAGGCAAGACAGCCGACCACTTGCCGAAGGTAGATGCAGCGACGCAGGCGATGCGCGAGCAGTACTGGAACAACGTCCTCTCCCAACTCGACGCCATTCCCGAAGCGCAGCTCAGCGCAGAGGACCAGGTCAACTACGCCGTCTACAAGCAGCAGATCGAAACGCTGCAGAGTGATCAGACATTCAAAACCTGGCAGATGCCGTTCAATAGCGACTCGGCATTCTGGAGTGATCTCGGTTTCGCGGCACGTGATCATTTCGCCAACGCCAAGGACTATCAGAATTACCTCGGCAAGCTGCGCGACATACCGCGTTACTTCGACGAGCAGATCGCCAACATGCGGCTGGGTTTGGCCCGCGGATTCACGCACCCGCAAATCATCTTGAAAGGGCGCGATCAATCGATCGAAGCCGTGGTCGACGCGCAAGGCGAGCAGAATCTGTTCTACGCTCCGTTCAAGCAGATGCCGGCCAGTGTCCCAGCCGAGCAACAAGCCGCTTTGCGTGCCCAAGCCTTGGCAGCCATCAAGCAAAAAGTCATTCCCGCTTACGCCAAGCTGCTGGCATTCATGCGCAATGAATACATGCCGCATGCGCGCACCACGCTTGCTGCCGAGGACTTGCCCGACGGCCAAGCGTTATACCGATCGAAGATTCTCGAATACACCACGCTGGATATGGGCCCCGATGCCATCCATGCGCTGGGTTTGAAAGAGATGGCCAGCATCCATCAGCAGATGCTGGTCATCATCAAGCAGACCGGCTTCAAGGGTAGCTTCTCCGACTTCCTCCAGTTTCTACGCACCGATCCGCGCTTCTACGCGAAAACGCCGGATGAATTGCTGAAGGATGCAGCCTGGATCGCCAAGGAAGTCGATGGGAAGGTAGGCGACTACATCGGCCATTTGCCGCGCCGTCGCTTTGCGATCAAACCAGTGCCACCGGATCTTGCGCCAATCTATACGGGTGGACGTGGCGGTCCGGGCATTTATCTGGTCAACACTTACGATCTACCTTCGCGCCCGCTCTATTCGCTGCCGGCGCTCACCTTGCACGAATCTTCGCCTGGCCATGCACTGCAGATGCCATTGGCCGAGGAAATGCAGGGACTGCCCGACTTCCGCCGCTACACCTATATCTCCGCCTACGGCGAGGGCTGGGCCTTGTATTGCGAATACCTGGGCCAGGAGATGGGCATGTACCAGACGCCTTATGAGCAATTCGGCTATCTGAGCTATCAAGCTTGGCGCGCGGCGCGGCTAGTGGTGGATACCGGCCTGCATCATCTGCATTGGACGCGCGAACAGGCGCGGGATTATCTGCGCCAGAACACTGCGTTGGCCGAACATGAAATCGACACCGAGGTGGATCGCTATATCGCATGGCCGGGGCAGGCATTGTCGTATTACCTCGGTGAGATTGAAATACGCGAGGATCGTGCGCGTGCCGAAAAGGCGCTGGGAGAGAAGTTCGACATTCGCGCCTTCCATGATGCGGTGCTTTCTACTGGCTCGGTACCGTTGCCGGTGTTGCATCGGCGGATCGATCAGTTCATTGCCAAGGGTGGGGAGTCGCCGTATGCACAGCCCTAGTTATCCAATTTGCGCAGACGCACCACGCTCGTCATTCTGGCGAAGGCCGGAATCCAGTTTCAATAGGTCGTGCGAAGCACTCGAAAGCAGTTTTGTGTCCTTCGGACGCATATTTGCACTGGATTCCGGCCTTCGCCGGAATGACGATTCGGCACAGGGGAACATCACATGAGCTTGTGGACCGACATGACCCGGCGCAAATCCGTCGCCGCCATGCAGCAGGAAACAGGGGAACGCAGCGGGCTACGACGTGTGCTTGGACTCTGGCAGCTCACCGCCATCGGCTTGGGCGGCATCATCGGCGTCGGCATCTTCGTGCTCACCGGTACAGTTGCCGCCACGCAAGCAGGACCGGCAGTGGTGTTGTCATTCCTACTCGCAGGCATCGCCAGCGGTGCGGCTGCACTCTGCTACGCCGAGTTCTCCGGGCTCATTCCCGTATCCGGCAGCGCTTATACCTATGGCTACGCTGTGCTTGGCGAGTTCGCCGGCTGGATCATCGGCTGGGACTTGCTGCTCGAATACGCGCTGATCGCTGCTGTAGTTGCGGTGGGTTGGTCGGGTTACGTGCAGGCCTTGCTGGATGCCATGGGCTTGCCATTGCCGGTATGGGCGCAAGGTGCTTATGGCAGTGCGCCGGGGCGCTTGTTCAACCTTCCCGCGGTTGTGATTTCACTGCTGATCACCACCTTGCTCGCCACGCGCATGCAATGGGGCGCGCGCTTCAATACGGCGATCGTGGCAATCAAGATCGCCGCGGCGGCGGGCATCGTGATAGCCGGCGCTGCCTATGTGAAGCCCGAGCGCTGGCATCCGTTCATGCCGTTCGGTGTGCATGGTGTAGTCACCGGTGCGGCCGTGGTGTTCTTCGCGGTGTTTGGTTACGACATGCTTACCACCGCCGCGGAAGAATCACGCAATCCGCAACGCGATCTGCCGCGCGCAGTATTGCTGTCGCTCGGTATTGCGATGGCGTTGTATTTCGCCATTTGCCTGGTGCTAACCGGTATCGTGCCATACACCACGCTCAACACTCCCGCGCCGGTAGCGGGTGCGTTCACCGCCATTGGTTTGCCACAAGTGATGGTGGCGATTTCGCTGGCATCGATCTGCGGCATCACCAGCGTAATCTTCGCCAACCTGCTCGCTGGCGCGCGGATCTGGTTCGCGCTGTCGCGCGACGGCCTGTTGCCCGGCTGGTTCGCTAAAGTACATCCGCGCTGGCATACACCACACCGCACTACCCTGTTGCTGGGTGCTGTCACGGCGATTGCATCAGGCATGTTTCCACTCGATGAATTGGCCAAACTGGTGAACATAGGTGTGCTATGCGCCTTTATCGTGATCTGTACTGCAGTGGCGGTACTGCGTCGGCGCCATCCCGACATGACACGTCCTTTCCGCACACCACTGGTGCCGCTGGTACCTCTGATCGGCGTGGGCTTTTCTTGCTGGCTGATTTGGGGATTGCCCACCATCACCTATTGGCGTTTTACGCTCTGGCTGCTGCTCGGCCTGCTGGTGTATTTCGCTTATGGCCGTCATCACAGCCGCCTGAGCACATCGGTCGAGAGTGCAGCATCTGTGCACGAATCCGCATCCTAGATGCCGGATTTCGCCAAGACGCCCCTACCAGCCTGTCCCACCATGCAAACAGGCCCGTGCACGACGCCACCTCCGCCGGTCGGACACACCGGTGCCCTCCAAGACGTGCACGGGCCATTTTTATGTGCGTGTGATGGCCATTCGCCGTCGGCATAGTGGCTGTATTCGTGGATCGTCGACGCTTTTTGCAAAGGCGGGCCGCCACCAGCGCGGCCGTCGGATTGAATGGTGTGAGTCGCAATCGCCCCATGCAGGACGTGCCGACCGAATTCGCTACGCAGTGCAGTGGCAGAACGAGAGCGACGCGTCTGCTGTCTGAACACGTCGCTTCGAAATCGTGCAGATTGAACGGCTCAACTGTTTTCGGTGTAGCGCTGAAGTAGCCGGCGCAACGATGACTTCAGGTATTCGATGTCGCGTTCGCACTTGTCCAGACCTCCCGTCTGAACGCCCTGCTCAGCCATGCCACAATCGTTGGCCGCCGAGTGCTCTCCGACGATAAACAACGCGCCTTTCAACGAATGAATACATTCCAGCAGACCGGACTGGTCATGCCGGCGCAAGGCACCGTCGATGCTTTCGAGGTCGCGACTGATCGATTCGACGAGAATATGCCGATCTTTCCCAGACAATCTGATCGTCATGGCCGGCTTGCCGGTTGCGGCATACGAGTCCGATGCGATGGACGGATGCTGAGAAGTGACCATAACGCGTTACTCCCTGAAAGAATGGCGGCAGTGATTCGGATGCAGTTCCCGTCATGGACGAACGCCGAACGTCTAAAAAGCTTCCCCCTACGATCTCACTGTATCGCTGTCAGGCTAGCAACATCAGCCAAACCGTGATCCTTATCGAGCCAGGCAAGCATAGCGCCGGGCAACCAACTCACCTCAGTTTGGCCGAAGGAAAGGTGTCCAACATCCTCTCAATGCCCGGACAAGCCAGAATTTTCAACTTTTCCAGATTGCCCTTGTCGACTGCATCTTGATCGATGACGGCGACTTCCCGGCGACACACCCTGTAAGTTAAATGACAGAGACGGCCTACCGAATAAGATCGTTACGAAAAGCTCGACATGTGCAAATTGATGCACACCGTATCATCCATGTGGTCTATCTGACTCAGGCCGCTCGTTTGCCAGGCTTGGGTATCGTCTTGCCAGAACGTCCCCTTGCTCGCCATCGATTCGCTCAGCTTGAAGTCGGTAACGTTAGAAAACAGACGCACCCTATTCTGAGCAAAAGCCCGCACGTGCAAATCGCCGGTCCCTGTTGAAAATGGTGACCGACAAATGCGGTGCCGGGATGCCAATGCGAGATTCTTCTTTACGCCGTTATGGCGTCAACATCGCCGTGTGGGAAACAAATTGACCATAGTCGTCGATGCTTTTGAAATGCACTTCCAACTTTGCGCCGGCGGCTGGGTGAAAATCCTTGAGCGGGTAACGCTGCGTGCCGCCGGGCACGATCATTTGAGGGCTTTCGCTCTTGATGTCCTTACCATCAATAACCAGTGATACGCTCTCAAACGAGACGTAATAGGCACTAGGATTTTCCGCAACCAGTGCCGGTTCCGCACCATCTGTCGCCAGCTTCCAGCGTAGCTGTCCCGGCGCATCAGCGGCATTACCTTTCAGATCTTTGGGACGGAAGAACAGCTTGATGCGCGTGCGAAAGGCCAACTGCAGCGTATTGGGCTGCTGACTATTGACGGCCTTGGGCTTGGGCGGCACTTCCAGCACATTTACCCAAAACACCGACTCTTTATCCGTCGGCAGCGATTTATCGTTGAGGTAGGACACCCGCAGCGCTTGCCCTTTACCGGGGTCGATGCGGAATACGGGCGGCGTCAGGAGGAACGGTACATGGAGCTGATCCGGCGTACTCTTCTCATTGCCGTCATCGATCCAGGCTTGCACGAGTAGCGGCGACTTCTCGTCTTGATTGGTCAACTTGACGGTGATCTCACGCTCCTGCGCCGGATACTTATTATGTTATGCCTTCTCGTGCCTGGGATCAGTCAGTCGCAGACAGAGGAGCTTTTCACGCCCGAAGAGCGGGCGTGGATGGCTGCGCATCCGGTTGTGAAGTACGCGGGATATCCGGATTGGCACCCCTTCGAATATATAGAGAACGGCAAAGTCTCCGGCTTGGCGGTCGAATACCTTGCAGCCATTTCCCATACCAGCGGATTGCGTTTTCAACCTGTCCTGGAAATAGACCCTGCACAGCCGCACCAAGCTCAGCGAGCGCTGGATCGCGGCAATGTCGATCTGCTTCCCGCCGTCGCCTCCGAAGATGTTTCCAAGACTGCGCCGGATCCCCACGTCGTACTCAGCGACCCGTATTTCGTGGGCACTGCCGTGATCATCACGCGCGATTCTGCACCCACGATCTTCGATCTTGGAAAATTGCGCAGCAAGCGCGTGGCAGTACGGAGCCAAGGCTTTTTCGGACAGCTTCTGCTCGAACGCTTTCCGGACATCACGCTAGTGCCAAGCCCGAACGCCGAAGCAGCTCTGGATGCCGTCGTG
This sequence comes from Dyella acidisoli, assembly GCF_030160295.1. Lineage (GTDB taxonomy): Bacteria > Pseudomonadota > Gammaproteobacteria > Xanthomonadales > Rhodanobacteraceae > Dyella_B > Dyella_B acidisoli. Next base: position 362,220 of record NZ_BSOB01000017.1, on the reverse strand, counting down.
CAAGGCAAAGCGGATGCGGCGATCGATATGGACGCAGCACTGATGCCATTGTGGCGGCGCAAATACCTCAATACATTGCACGTTTCCGGCACGGTGAATGACGCCCTGCTCAGCATTCGCATGAGCATGCGCAGCGACACGCCTGAGCTGTTGTCCATCATCAACAAATCACTGGCTTCGCTCACTGCCAAACAAACTGACGAAATGATGGCCAAATGGATGGACGACACCGACTATGGTGCGCCATCGTGGCAAGTACTGATCCGCTTTCATGTTCTACAAGCAGTAAGCGCTTTGGTAGCGCTGATGGTTTTCATTACCCTATTCCTGATCGCACGCCGAGATCGCCGGCGAGCCGTTCGTAGCGAACGTGACAAAGCAGCTTTTCTCGCAGTGATGAGTCATGAGATTCGGCTGCCATTAGGTGCGGTAATCTCGTCCGTGGATTTGCTCAAGCAAACCCGGCTCGATGGCAAGCAACAACAGATCGTCGACAATGCCACATCTGCTGCAGACGCTCTGCATCATCTGCTCGACAATGTGCTCGACCTTTCGAAGCTCGAGGTCAACGGCATGAAGCTCGAATGGCTACCATTCGAGCTTGAAAAACTGGGCCAGGATGCCATAGAGATTGTCCGCCACAAGGCACAAGCCAAGCGTCTTCCACTCGTATTTCGATCGCACATTTCCGCGGGGGCCGTCGTTATTACAGACCCCACGCGCTTGCGTCAGATAGTGATCAATCTGCTATCGAACGCGGTCAAGTTCACGGAACGAGGTAGCGTCATCCTGGAAATGACGCTGCATCAAAGCCATGGCATGGACATGCCGGCGCAATTGTCGGTGGAGGTGCGGGATACCGGTATCGGCATCTCCGCCGAGCGCCGCAATCGCCTGTTCCGAGCTTACGCGCAAGCCGACAATACGATTTCCCGCCGTTATGGCGGTACCGGGCTCGGTCTGAATATCTGTCGACAGCTCGTCGAATTGATGGGTGGCACCATCGAATTGCATAGCGAAGTGAACGTCGGAACCACGGTGTCGTTCACTGTACCGGTTACCCTTGGCGAAATGCCGGCATCAACCGATCAAGTCTCGCCCGCCACCAGGTCCATAGCCGAACTGCCTCGACGCAAAACCTTCTCGTCGCAGAAGCACGCCTCGATCCTGCTTGTCGAAGATCATCCGGCGAATCGATTCGTTATCGAGCAGCAGCTTCAATCCATCGGCTGCCGGGTAACTTCCTGTATGGATGCTGCTTCCGCATTACGGCTGCATCAGATCGAATCCTTCGACATGATCCTGATGGACTGCGATCTTCCGGATATGGACGGCTATACGCTGACACGCATGATCCGCGAACGTGAAAGTACAACGCATCACCACACGCCTATTCTGGCACTCTCGGCATCCACGGATGCCGATCACCGCATGCGGTGTATCGAATGCGGCATAGACGGCTTGTTGAAGAAGCCACTACAGCTATCAGTACTCCAGTCCGAATTGGCGCTGTGGTGTGGCATCGAGTTGCCCACTGCTCCTCCATCGCAAACGAATAAGCATCCGCCGAAAGACAACTGCGCTTGAACATCCACCGCTGAGAGCGTCCGTCCGCGGCGTCCTTACGCGGACAGACAGTGCAACTAGTCCTGCATAGAATGGCTACGCACCGTTCGCGCCGCACCAAAGGAGCCTAAATCCGTCATGGCCGCCGCTACGCAAAGCATTCGAGTATCCCTTCTTGACGATCATGCGCTGGTTCGACTAGGTCTAGCCCGTGTCATCGAACAGCAACCGGACTTGATCCTGGCTGGAAGTTACGCCTCAGGTGCCGAGGCGCTGCGGGAGCTTGGATCCTCGTCCACCGATGTGCTGGTACAGGACTACGCGCTCGCCCCGGGCGACATCAGCGGCCACGAACTCATTCTTGCGTTGAAACAGCGGAACCCAGGACTCAACATCCTTGTCTTGACCGCGAGCATCGATGAAACGCGCGTGTCCGCCTGCCTGGAAGCAGGCGCCGCGGGTGTCGCGCACAAACAACTCCCCTTGCCTGAATTGATGAATGCCATCCGCACGATCCAAAGTGGGCAGCGGTTCGTCGATCCAAGCCTGTCGGCTCCATGAGTCCTACGTGAAAGCGCTCTACGTCTAACCCGCCAACACAACATGCAGACACAAAAAACCCCGCATTGACGCGGGGTTAGATGTTTCCACAAAAATCGGGGAAGACCCTGCGGAAAGTAGATGGCGCCCGAAGTTGGACTCGAACCAACGACCCCTGATTAACAGTCTGGGCAGGTTACCGCTCAAATCAAATACTTGCCTGAGATAATTTTTATACGGATCGTGCCTCTTCACTCCATTACATCAAGGAGTTATGAGGGAGTTTTATGCACCAACATGTGCCAATGGTGAACTTCGACTTTTTCATGGGAGCTCCTGACGTTGCTCACTGAAACGGTCACATAAGCGCGGGCCCACCCCATGAACCAGCCGATTGAACCCAGGAGACCGTCGCTAGTCCGGCGTTGTTCACGCAGAACAGGTCGGTCTGGCTGCTCGCACCGAACTGCTGCGAGCTTGTCACCGGTGAACCCGGGGGGGCGAAACCCGGCGGGCTTACCTGCACAGGACCATTCCACGATCCGGCATTCTCGACCCAGAAGACGTTCATCCGTCCGTTCACGTCGACCACAAATACATCAGTCTGGTTGTCGCAGCCGAATTGCTGGATCGCGCTCATAGACGCACCCGGAGGCGCGAAGCCCGGTGCACTGATCGCCACGGGGCCGTTCCAGGCCCCCGCATTCTCAACCCAAAACACGACCAGACGCCCGGTGCTGTCCACTACCCAGACATTGGTCTGGTTATCGCAGCCGAACTGCTGACTGGTCGCTAGACGCGCGCCGGGTGGAGCGAAGCCTGCCGCGCTGATCGGCACAGGACCATTCCACTGTCCCGGCTGATTGGTCCAAAACACGACCAGGCGGCCCGTGCTGTCCACCACCCAGACATTGGTCTGATTCGGGCACCCGAACTGCGGGCCTGCGGCCAACCCAGCGCCGGGCGGAGCAAAGTGGGACGGACCGATCGGTCTCGGGCCGCTCCAGTTACCGAGACTCTGCACAGAGAACACCGAGAGCTGTCCTGATTTGGCCACCACAAAGGCGTCGGTCTGATTGGTGACGGAGAACTCCTGGCTTGCTACCAGATGCGCGCCCGCAGGGGCAAAGCCCGTCGGGCCGATCGGGACCGGCCCGTTGAAGCCACCGTTCGCCTTCGCCCAGTAGACCTGCAGCTGACCGTTGTTCCCGACGGTGAACACGTCCGTCTGACCGCCGCCACCGAACTGTTCCGAAGCAGCGACCGCCGCACCTGGTGGGGCCAGCCCCGCCGGCCCGTAGCCCGTAGGGCCACTCCAGCCACCCGTCCCCGTGACCTGAAACTGCTGTAGCTGACCGGCTCCCCCCATCATGTAGACCTCGGTCTGCGCCGCAGCTCCGAACCGCTGAGAGGATGCAAGATGTGCACCCGGAGGGATCGTCGGTTGGGGCGCGTTGAAGCTCTGCGTCGTCGACGCGCTCGGTCCAGCGGGCAGACCGCCATAAACAGAGTTGGAAGTCTCTTCCGTCACCGTGCCTGCGGCCGAGACGCAATCAGGCAGGCTGTTCGACACCGTCAGGGGACTGGTTGCCGCATAAGTAATCGTCCCCGCTCCGCTCTGCAGCAGGGTCACCTCACCATTGTCCTGGCCGACGATGTTGAGCTCAAAAGCGTGGATCGGCGCCAAGCCAGTCGAGTCGACCTTCGCTCCGATAGGAGAGCCCGTCACTGGTAGGCCAAGCAAGTCGATCAGCCCCGTGCTAGGGGTGTGGCCGTGGCCGTCGTCCATACTAAATGTCACACCGGTGACATTGCCCGCCCCATCATTTGCTAAGGCGATGGTCAAGCTGTAACCGGCCGGCAGGGTGGGCGTTGCACTGCCCATTTTAAATAGCTGCCCCTGATGGTTGATGAAGTTGAAGTTCGGCGGAAGTTTTAGCTGTTGCCCGTAGTTGACCGACGGCCAGTTGTCGATCATCCAGTTAATGCTGGGATTGCCGCCCGAAGAGACGACAAACATAAACACGTACTGCTGGTAGACGCAGTTTGCGTTCTGAGCCGAGTACGCGTTTAGCTGAAAACTCATCCCTAGAGGGACAAATATCTCCTGCGTAATTTTGATGGAAACCGTCAGCCCGGTCACCGCGCTGCAGTCACTGTTGATCAGATAGTTTGAGTTGCTGGCCAGCCCGCCGGCTGGTGCTTTGACGTCACCCATGAATGCCTCCCTTGCTGATGGTTGCACGTAAGAAAGCTAGGATTTCCGATCAGATCCAACTGCGTGCTTCTGCCGCTGACAATCAAAAAAGCGCCACTGAGCATAGTTTTCTATTACAGCGATGGAGGCTGGGAGTGGATACGTGCCACCGCCCGCAAACCCTTAGCTCGCCGCATTCCTCTACATGCCAATGCGATATACGCATTGCCACCCGTTTTGTCGCCTAACCTTCTGCCCCTGTACTGAGAAACGCATAGACAAAAGGCGTTGCTTAGCAGTCATGGAGCGTGACAAACCCAAGTCAGCATTGTCCCGCAATGCTTTGCCTGGAATTAGTGGCACGGGTTAGGTGTCGGTGGTGGAACAACCCCCTGGGAGCTACAAGCTACGTAACACGACGTGTAGTAAGGGCCGGAACACTTTTGATTATTTGTTGCATAGCAACTGTAGCCTGGCACCTGCTTCTTAAATTGCGAGGGGCCGGAACCACAACTGCAAGTCATCGGTCGGTCCGGCTTTTCTATCGGACAACTAAGCAAATGACTAGAGGCTGATGCATCTGGATGGAAAGGTGCAGATGATTGCGTTGCAAATGACGCTGCGACTACGCACCACAGAACAACCACTGTGAGCGACTTAATTACCATGTAGATGCCCCCCAACTGACAACAAAGTTACCGAATCGGGATCGCCCAAAACAAGAAATACACGTAGCCATGTTCGACGCCAAGCAAACGCCGACTCGCAATGCAACTAACTCTCCAGAGATGCAACAGACAACGTCGCTATGAAGCGACTTGAAATAAAACTTAGAGCCCCTGTTGCTTGCGCGCTCCAACCTGAGAGCTGCCGAGCTGTAATAGCAAGCTAGTCGTTATGACGGCGTGATGCCAATAGCAGAGCTTTTTTTGCGCACTGCTCGAATGAAATCGCAAAGACAAAGCGAGACCTTCTAAAAAACGGAGCCAACCAAATACGCAGTACGGGATATTGATTTGATTAATAGCTCGATAGGTTTGCACGTAGCCCTGTTTGCGAATGACGGCCTTCCACGTGGCCGAAGCGGTTCGCACAAACGTTGCCATTTGGCACTCCAAACATCTCAGGTGTACCGAAAATGTACCGATGGTGAAGTTTGGGTGCCTGTAATCCTGGGCGGATAAATTGCCGAGAACCAAAAAAACAAAGGCCAGCAATGATTTGCTGGCCTTGATATTTGGCGCCCGAAGTTGGACTCGAACCAACGACCCCCTGATTAACAGTCAAGTGCTCTAACCGGCTGAGCTATTCGGGCGGGGAGCTGCATAGTTTGGGGAATCGGGCCCAAGGCTGTCAAGCCATGGACGCTTGGATTTCCGTCTTCAGTTCGTGAGCACCCGGTAGCACGGCACGTAAGCGCTACCGCCGGGGAGTTTCATGCGGTGTTGCTGGACGAAGGCCTGCAGCAGGCGGTCCAGGGCACGCATGATCTCCGGCTCGCCGTCGATTTCGAACGGGCCGTGCTGCTCGATGGCGCGCACGCCCTCGTCCTTCACGTTGCCGGCGACGATGCCCGAGAAGGCGCGGCGCAAATCGGCAGCGAGTTCGTGCCGTGGGCGATTGCGATGGATGGCCAGCGCGCGCATGGCGGCATGGGTGGGCATAAACGGCTGCTGGAATGCCAACGGAATGCTCAGGGACCAGTTGAAGAAGAACGCATCCTTGTTGTCCAGGCGATGGTTGCGCACCTTGTCGATGCCGCGCACGGCCGCGTGCGCCACGGCGATCGGATCGTCCACGATGATCTTGTAGTGCTGCGCAATCTCGTCGCCCAAGGCGAGACGCAGGAAGGCATCGATCTGCTCGAAATAGGCGGCGGATTGCTTGGGCCCGGTGAAGATCAGCGGGAACGGAATGCCGGCGTTGTCCGGATGCAGCAGGATGCCGAGCAGATAGAGGATTTCCTCCGCCGTACCGACGCCACCAGGGAACACCACAATGCCGTGCCCCATGCGAACGAATGCTTCAAGGCGCTTTTCGATATCCGGCATGATCACGAGCTGATTCACGATCGGATTCGGCGACTCGGCCGCGATGATGCCCGGCTCGGTCACGCCGATGTAGCGATTCTTGCGGCGACGCTGCTTGGCGTGGGCGATAGTTGCGCCCTTCATCGGTCCCTTCATGGCACCAGGACCGCAGCCCGTGCAAATGTCCATGCCGCGCAAGCCAAGCTGATAGCCGACGGACTTGGTGTATTCGTACTCATCGCGCGAAATCGAATGGCCACCCCAGCACACCACTAGATTGGGATCGATCTGCGGTTTGAGAATGCGCGCATTGCGCAGGATCTCGAACACCGAGTGGGTGATCCCCACGGTATCGTGCAGATCGAACGCGCCCTGCTCCAACTGCGTGGCCACGTAGACAATGTCGCGCACCACCGCCACCAGCAACTCATTGATACCGCGAATAAGCTGCCCGTCGACGAACGCCTTGGCCGGCGCATGAGAGAGTTCGATCTTGATGCCGCGATCCTGCTGCAACACCTGGATATCGAAGTTGGGATATTGCTCGAACATGCCACGCGGATCGTCGCCGATCTCGCCTGAAGTGAGCACTGCGAGTGCGCACCGGCGCAACAGGCCGTGCAGCCCGGAGCCGCTGGCATCACGCAGGCGGATCACCTCGTTGCGAGAGAGGATATCCAGGCCGCCAGCGGGCGAAATGCGAGCGCTTACCGTAGCGGGCTTGCCGGATTTGTCGATCTGCGTGTCGTTCATTTCCCATCTTCTCCTGGATTTCTTACGCGGCGCGGTGCTGCAACCTGTGCGTGCGGCCGCCTAGCATCTCGCCGAAACCGTGGCGCGGTCAATGTTTTGGGCACAAAAAAGCCCCGCTGCGCGCGGGGCTTGCCTCACCCCATCCCTCTCCCCAAAAAGAGGAGAGGGAGTCGGGCGAGATGACGCTTCTTAGAAGAACGAAGCGCCGAACGTCACCATGTAGGTGCGCTCTTCCAGCAGCGTGTAGTACGGCGCAGAAGCAAACAGCGTCACACCGTTGACGTCCTTCACGTTGTTCGGATTGGAAGCCAGGAACGCGGACACGTTGCTGGCGTACGTGAGCGCCTTGCGGTTAGCCAGGTTGAACACGTTGAGCTTGATGTAGGGCTTGTGCAGCCAGCCACCGAAGTCGGCGAAGTTCCAGCCAGCGTTGAAGTTGAACGTGGTGTAGCCGCCCACCTTCTCGGTATTGGACCAGTCGCCCCACTGCGAGCCGGTGTACTTCGCGTTCAACTGCGCCCAGAACGGGCCGTTGTTGTAGTTGACCGACGTGTACACCAGGTTTTGCGGCGTGGCGATCATCGTCTTGCCGCGGGTGTAGTAGATGCCGTCACCCAGCGTGTTGATGTTGTCTTCCAGGCGAGCCTGTGTGTAGGAGTAGGAGCCGTAGATCGTCCACTCGTTCGTGATCTTGTAGCTGGCTTCGGAGTTCAGGCCACGCAGATGCACGCGATTAAGCGGCACGTACACCGTCAGACCCGTGTTCTGGTCGTAACCGGAGATCTGCTTGTTGTGGAAGTTGGAGGCATACGCATCCACGTTCGCCGAGATCGTGTCGCCGTAGAAGCGCCAGCCCAGATCCACCGTATCGGCCGTTTCCGGCTTCACGTTCACCGGGTTCTTGCCGTAGTTGGCAAACTCGTTGGACAGCACTGCACCATTGATCGGCGCACGGAAGGTGTGGCCGTAGCCGAAGTAGAACTGGTTCAGCTCATCCAGCTGGTACTTGGCACCGAAGGTCGGCGTGAAGTCGTGGAAGGTCTGGTTGGCGGAGCCGCCGAACGAGGAATTGAAGTTGCTCACGGCCAGCTTTTTGGTGAGCGAACCAGTGGAGCCCGGATATTCCCACATGAAGCCATCACGCTTGGACCACACGTAGGCAATGCTGCCGGTCAGCGTCAGCTGATCGGTCGGCGTCCACGTGTCGGTAATGAAGCCCTTGGCGTTCGTGGTGGTGGTGTACTGATCGTACGTCTTCTGGACCACACCGTTGGAGTAGCGGATCAAGCTGTCATTGCCGGCCCACTGGTCCAGCGGCGCACCGGTGTTGTAGTTGATCGGAATGAACACCTGACCCTGCGACTGGCGCGGACGCTCGAACCACACGCCGTATTCCAGGCTGTTGTCCAGGCCGAAGTCCTGGTTCAACTTGGCGATCACACCGGGGCGGAAGGTGTACGAGTAGCTGTACGAATTGACCAGCACGTTGGAGTACTTGTTGTCGATCTTGCCGTTGTCGTTGAGATCGTAGGTCACGACCTTGAACAGCGGCTCGTTCGAACCCTTGCCGTTGTACTCGCTGAACGTGGTGCCCGAACCGCCACCGCCTTCACCCCACTGGAAATACGGGACGACCGACAGGTGCAGGTTGTCGGACAGCTTGAACTCGCCGTCCAGGCTGGCCAGGTAATTCACGAACGGATTCTGGTGCAACAGGTAGAAGTTGTTGCTGGTCTGACCAGGCGTATAGACGCCTAGATAGCTCTGCTTGTAATCCTGCTGCGCTTGCGCCTTGGTCAGCGACTCGAAATTGGTTTTGATTTCGCGGTTGTACTGCACAGCGGCCGAAATGGTGTTGTCGGCGTCGATGGTCCACACCGACTTGGCGTCGACCTTGGTCACGTGCGAAGTGCCGGGGCCGCGCCACAGGTTCACTTGGTTGTCGGAGTACGAAACCCATGAACGCACCGGGCCGAGATCGCCCGTGTTCAAGCGGAAGAAGGTGCGACGATAGTCATGGCCGCCGAACGACTGGCTGAAATCCACACCACCCTTGTGCGAGGGATCGAGCGTCACCCAGGCAATCGAGCCGCCTGCAGCGCCCGGAATCGGCATGTCGTTGTCCGGATAACCCTGCTGCACGGTGATGTCACCCATGTTCTCGGTGTCGCCGTACTCGGTCGGGTAAATCTTGTAGTTGCCGCTGTCGTTGATCGGCGCACCGTTCACCGTTACACCGATTTCGTCGAGCGTGTAGCCACGAATGGCAGCGGTGCCGTCGTTGAGGCCGGTGACGTCATCCGTCGCGGTCACCGCGCCAGGGATGCTGTCGATGGCCTGCACAAAAGTCGCACCCGGAGCCGACTTGACAATCGCATCGCGCGAAATGGTGGACACCGCCTTCGGCGCTTCCTGCACCGACATCAGGCCGCCACCGAGGGCGAGCGACTGAGCCTTCACCTGCACCGCGCTCAACTGCTGCACGGCGCGCTTGGTGGCCGTGTCGTTGGTGGTGTTCGACGTGGTCGACACCGAGGCGCGCTGCTGAGCATTCGTTTGGCTTTGATCACCTGCGGTCTGCGCCAGCGCAGCACCCGCGGTGAAGTAACAAGCCATGGCAATCCCTGCGTAAAGATGCGTTCGTTTCATGAAGAGCCCCGTAGTTCGGTTATTGATTTCGAAATTTTTTGGCACCGCTTGTAATGACCGCTCGACCATTGCTGGTGACAACTCGATATCAGCCGGCCCTCCTGGCCACTTGCGATTCCCCGACACAAAAAGGCTCGGGCTCACCTGTTGGATGAGCCGAGTGGCCTTCTCAGGAACCCCTAGGTTTTGCTTTTTCCAGCGGGACAGAGCAGAAGAACTCCGACCCTTTGACATAACCCTGGACGAAACACGTGCAAGCTGATTCGCATGCCTTTCCAAGCCATTTACTTACGCCCAGGCGAGGGAAAAGCGGTCACGTATCCTTAGCGATACCTTAGCACAATCCCACATTTCCTTTACATGGATTTTACAGAAGCATCTCAACTGTGGAGAAAGCCCCAGACAAGCTCCTCCCCTTCAACCAGGGGAGGAGCAGTTTTTCCCAATTGATGGATATCTATGCCCGAGGAGAGAGGCAATAGAAGGCTCAGACGCCTTTGCCCAGATAACGCGCTCGCTTAGCGGGCTTGAGGCGCGAAAGATCGAGCATCACCAAGCCATCAACACAGCCGGAGAAACCGGGGTCTTCGCCAAAATCGAGGAATTGCACACCGTCGGGCTCGACCAAGTCCACGTATTGGCGATAGAGCACCGGCAAGCTAACTCCTAGCGCGTCCAAGTGATGGCGCAATTTGCCAAGACCGCTGACCGGGTCCAGGCCTTCCAACTCGCCGCGCACCCTTTCAAGCACGTCCGCTGAAACCTTGAACGGCTGGCGGGCCGAGGCAAGACCCGGCGCGCCGAAGTAATGCTGATGTGCCGCGGCAATCCATTCGCGCGCCTGAAGCGGAAGGCTTACCGACATGCTCACCGGTCCGAACAGGTAACGCAGCTCCGCATGATGTCGCTGCAGATACAGGCCGATACCCTGCCACAGCTGATCCAGCGCGCGCGAACGCCAATACGCCGGGGCAATGAAGCTGCGACCCAGTTCCAACCCCTGCGCCAATCGCGATTCCAACGCTGGCGAATAATTGAACAAACTGGCGGTGTACAGACCGCTCATACCGCGCTCTGCAATCAGCCGACCGCCATGACCAAGGCGATACGAACCGACAATGCGCAGTGCCTTCGGATCCCACAGCACGAGGTGCTCGTAATGGGCATCGTAAGCATCCAGATCGCGGCGGGTATTGGTGCCTTCGCCCACTTTGCGGAAGGTGAGTTCGCGCAAACGACCGATCTCGCGCAACGCAGCACCGTCAGTTTGGCCGCGCAACACGATCAACTGTTTACCGTCAGCCAAATCGGCGAGCTTTTCGCTTTGCGCCAACTCCATCGCCACGCGATCGACCGGCTCGGGATGGGCCAACGGTACCTGTCCGCCGAAGATCAAGCCGCGCCGACGGCCGATGCGATACACATGCCTACGCATCAAATCGGCCGCACGCTGCGAATTGTTATCGCTGCGCTTGATCATTTCTTCCGCGCTTACCAGCGCACCTACGCTAAAACCAATGCGGCTGACGTGAGTCGCCACCGCTTCGCGCGGCAGCATGGCCGTACTGAGCGGCTTGGCCAGCATGGAAAGCCCATAGAACATGGCCGAATTGCGCGCTGCTACATGAATCGGCAACACGGGTACCTTGCTGCGCATGGCCATTCGCGCGAAACCATCCGCCCAGCGACCATCGCGTACTCCGACCGGGCCCATGCGGGAAACTTCGCCAGCCGGAAAAATAATCAGGGCCTCTCCACGATCGAGCGCACGATAAATGTTGCGCATGCGCGAAGCCGCGCCGCCGCCGAATACATCGACGGGCAACAGCAAAGGACCTAGTTGCGGAACGGCAGCCAGCCAGTCATTGCCGAGAATACGCACGTCCTTGCGTACCGAACCCACCAGGTCCAGCAAGGCCATCGCGTCGAGCATACCTAGCGGATGATTAGCAACGACCATCACGCCACCTTCGACGGGAATATGTTCCCGCTCGCGCTGCACGACGTGATAGCTGCAGCCCAACAGATCCAGGACCTGTTCGGCGAAATCGAACCCCTTGGTGTCGGCAAGCCGATCAAGTACCCGATTGAAGCCCGCTTCATCGGCAAGTCGCCCCAACATGCCGGCGACGGGCCTGCGAATCATCGGGTGCTGAGCGAGCCATGGCAGACGTTCGGTAAGGGCCTGTTCAACGTGAAGCATGACCGCCTCCCTTGGTTTTAATCCATGTTGCCGATCAAGTGTGACAACTGCGAGAAATCGCAGGGTCAAACTGGTACGGAGCGCAAGAATACACGAAGGATCACGTATGGATTCTTAAAACCGCGTTCAAATCGGTTGTGCCTCATGACCTATCGCATTGATTTTGCGGGAGCACAAACAATCAAACCGCCAGATGCAAATAAGCCGCGATACCGCTGAGAAACATCTGCACAGACAAGGCAATCAACAACATGCCCATCACGCGCTCCAGTGCAGTGAGCACGCTTTCACCGAGCCAACGGAACAAATAAGTGGAACTGAGCAGGATGATGGCCGTCGCCAGCCACGCGCACAGCAATGCGATCGCCCAGTCCGCGTTGCGTCCCGGTTGCGTATTCGTAAGCAGCAACAGCGCCGCCATCGCTGAAGGCCCGGCCACGCCGGGAATCGCCATCGGCACGATGAAAGGCTCGCCTTCACCGGCTTGTCCGAAGATGCCACCCTCGGCCGGTGGAAATACCATGCGGATGCCGATCAGGAACAGCACGATGCCACCCGCAATGCTGATGGACTCTTGCCGCAGTTGCAGCAGCTTCAAAATCAACTGACCGCCCATCAAGAACATCAGCAACACGGCCAGTGCAATCAACAGTTCGCGCACCATCACTGCGCGGCGCCGCTTGGGCGCCACATCTTTGAGCAAGGTCAGGAAGATGGGAATGTTGCCGAGCGGATCCATGATCAGGAACAGCAGGATCGCCGCCGACATGGTGGTCATCTGCGTTTCCATTGAATCCCCTTTTGATTAGCGCGCAACATGCTGCTCGATCATGCCATGCGTAGATCGAGCACGCCGCCACGCGCAGCAGCGGCTTTCGCACTCAGCAGATACACCACTGCTTCGGCCGTGCTGTCCGGTACCGGGTGCTGCAAGGTGTCTTCACCGAAATAGGCAGTACGACGCAAGGTGGTCCGCATCGGCGCCGGCAGCAGCGCATGCACACGGAACGCACCTTCGTCGTGCTCGTCATGAAGAATGGCAACGAAACGCTCCAGCGCCGCCTTTGACACGCCGTAAGCACCCCAGTGCGCACGATGCACCAGCTCCGGATTGTCCAACACGAACACCGCTGCGCTGTCGGGCGCAGCCGTGAGCAATGGCAGGCAAGCCTGGGTAAGCGCGAACGGTGCGGATACGTTGACGTGCAGGCTGCGCAGCCAGGCATCCGGCTTGTGCGTGGCCATCGGCATCAAGCCGGCAAAACTTGCCGCGGTATGGACAATGCCATCGAGCCGGCCGAGGTCGCGCTGCAAACCTTCGGCAAGCGCCTCGTAATCGCGGGGCGTGGCCACTTCTAGATCGAGTGGATGGATGACCGGTTCGGGCAGACCGTCGCGGACCATCGCATCGAAAAGCTGTTCCAGTTGTCGCTTGCGCTTGCCGGTGATTACTACTGTGGCACCGGCACGAGCAACGGCGCGCGCAACCGCACCACCTAATCCGCCATAGGCACCCGTGACCAACACCACGCGGCCTTCCAACTCATTGGCGGCCGGCGCCCAGGCCACGGGCAAACGGTGCAACGGCAGACTCAAGCTCATGCTTGATGTTCCCCTTCTACGTCTTGCGCCATACGCGCTAGTTCGCCGGAGGCTTTGAGGTCTTCGACGATGTCGCAGCCACCGATCAGCTCGCCCTGTATGAAAAGCTGCGGGAACGTAGGCCAGTTGGCGTAGTGCGGCAAGGCTGCGCGGATTTCCGGATCAGCCAGCACGTTCACCGCATAGAACGTCGCGCCCGCTTCCGTGAGCGCTTGCGCTGCGCGAGCGGAGAAGCCGCACATGGGGAATTGCGGCGTGCCTTTCATGAAAAGCACGATGGGGTGCTCGGCCAGCACCGCCTTGATTCGCTCATTGACGTCCATAACTTGAGATTCATCACTACAATGCAGCCAGCTTAGTAGTGTACCAGCCGTCCCGGCGCCCGGCCGGGTGGTCACCCGTTATCCTCAGCCAACGCCCAGGAGTTACCCATGGCGATCGAACTTCCCCCGTTGCCCTACGAAAAGAACGCGCTGGAGCCGAACATCTCGGCCGAGACGCTGGAGTTTCACTACGGCAAGCATCATCAGGCCTATGTGACCAACCTCAACAACCTGATCAAGGGCACGGAGTTCGAAAGTGCCGCGCTGGAAGACATCATCAAGAAGTCGTCCGGCGGCGTGTTCAACAACGCAGCGCAGATCTGGAACCACACCTTCTACTGGCACTCCATGCGCTCGCCGAAGAAGGACAACGCCCCCGCCGGCAAGCTGGCCGATTCGATCGACAAGGCGTTCGGCTCCTTCGACAAATTCAAGGAAGAATTCACCAAGTCGGCCGTCGGCAACTTCGGTTCGGGCTGGACTTGGCTGGTGCAGCGTCCGGACGGTTCGGTGGGCATCGTCAACACGTCCAACGCTGCCACACCGATCACCGGCAGCGACAAGCCGCTGTTCACCATCGACGTATGGGAACACGCGTACTACATCGACTACCGCAATGCGCGTCCGAAGTACGTTGAATCGTTCTGGGATCTGGTGAACTGGGATTTTGCGGCGAAAAATCTCGCCTGATGCGTTTAGCCCCTCTCCCTTCGGGAGAGGGGTTGAGGTGAGGGTGCGATCAGCGCGTGATGATGCAGGCTCGCACGAAAAGTCGATACCGCGCTTCGCCCGAACCCTCACCCGCCTCTCGGCACCCTCTCCCGAAGGGAGAGGGATTCACTTAGTTAGATAACGCGCGTATACCGGGCGCCGCTTGCTCTTCGCGCTTCAACACGCGCGCAATCTCACCCACTCGCGCAGCCAAGGTTTTCGCATCCTGCGCGCATACCGTGGCATGTCCCACCTTGCGTCCCGGACGCGACTCCTTGCCGTAGTCGTGCCAATGCCCATCGACCGTGCCCAACACCGGTGCAGCATCTGGCAACTCGCCGATCCAATTGAACATCGCTGAAAAACCACGCGCGGAGGTATCGCCTAACGGCAAACCAAGCACCGCGCGCACGTGGTTTTCGAACTGGCTGGCAATGGCGCCTTCGATGGTCCAGTGTCCAGAGTTATGCACGCGGGGCGCCATTTCGTTGCCGAGCAATTCGCCATCTTTGACGAACAACTCGAGCGCAAACACTCCGACGTAATCCAAGCGCTCCGCTAGCGTGCGCGCCAAGGCCTCAGCGCGCGCCTGCAATGCGCCAACCTCCGGCGCTGGAGCGAGGCTCAAGCTGAGCACACCATCTGTATGCCAATTCTGTGTGAGCGGCCACACGCGGAAATCGCCATTGCGCGTACGCACTGCCAGCACGGAGAGCTCACGCTCGAATGGCACGAAGGCTTCCAGAATCAGCCCATGCGCGTTCGCGCCTAGCGTGGCCCATGCGGCATCCGCATCCGCAAGCTGCTTGATGCGGAACTGACCCTTGCCGTCGTAACCAAGGCGGCGCGTCTTCAGGATGGATGGCGCGCCGATCTTGGCCAATGCGCGGTCGAGGTCTTCGCGCGTATCGACCGCCTCGAATGCCGGTGTCTGCAAACCGCATTCGCGGAACAGCGTTTTTTCGGCAAGGCGATCCTGCGCTACGGCCAGCGCGCGTGGATTGGGAAACACCGCTGCACGCTCGGCGAGCCAATGTGCGGTGTCGGCCGGCACGTTTTCGAAATCGAAGGTGACTACGTCGACCTCGGCCGCGAATTTTTCCAGGGCGGCGAAATCGGTCCAGTCAGCTTGGCGCAGTGGCGCCACCTGTCCGGCGCAGGCGTCGGCGGCGCTATCCACCACCAACGTTCTCACACCCAGCGGAGCAGCAGCGATAGCAAGCATGCGGGCGAGCTGTCCGCCGCCCAGAATGCCTAGAACGGGTTGCTTCTGACGTCCACTCACGAGCGGGGATCCGGGTTATCCAGAACAGTCTGGGTCTGACGTGCGCGATAGGTTTCGAGCGCCTTTGCCACGGCCGGATCGTGCAGAGCCAGCACCGACGCGGCCAGTAAACCGGCGTTGACCGCGCCAGCACGACCGATCGCCAGCGTGCCGACCGGAATGCCGGCCGGCATCTGTGCGATGGAAAGCAAGGAATCCATACCATTCAGAGCCTTGGACTGCACCGGCACGCCGAACACCGGCAAGCGAGTCTTGGCCGCCAGCATGCCCGGCAGATGGGCTGCCCCGCCGGCTCCGGCGATGATGACGTGGATACCACGCTTGACCGCCTCTTCGGCGTACTGGAACAACAGATCCGGCGTGCGATGGGCCGATACCACCCGCACCTCGTGCGGTACACCCAACTCCGCAAGCACCTCGGCCGCATGCGTCATGGTTTCCCAATCCGAACGCGATCCCATCACCACACCTACCCGCGGTGTTGAAGCTGTGTCCGTCATGGTTCGGTCGTCCAAAAGGGGTTATTGTACGAACTTCGCCGCATTGCAACGATACCTATTCAACACGATGGATAAGCGTCTACTCGACATCCTCTGCTGCCCGGTAAGCAAAACGCCGGTGCGTCCGCTCAACGCTAGCGAACTCAACGCTTTGAACCGGGCCATCGACGATGGCCAGGTACTCAACGTAGCCGGTGGGTCGGTGCAAAACCGACTATCCGAAGGATTGATCACGGTCGATCGCAAGGTGATCTACCGGATCGAGGATGGCATCCCGGTCATGCTGCCCGAGGAAGGGATTGGGACCACCCAATTCACGGATTTTCCGGCAGCGGCGTAAGATGTTGCGGCAGGCCTTCACAACGCCTGCACGAACAGTCCACAAAAGCATGACTTGGGACATGGCGATGAAGCACAATTTCGCTTATGTTCGGAGCATAGGCGGCAATCCCCCGTCGCGGCCCTTCGCGGTCGCCGGGGAAGGTTGTTGCCACGGCAGCGGTTACCGGCCTAGCCAGCCAACCACAGGGGTGTGGCGATGAAAGAAGCCAACGAGTCCTCCAACGTCGTCAATCTTAGCCAGCGGCTGGATCCGTCCAGCGGACGCGGAGGCGACCTGTTGAACGCTGTCCGGAATATCTCCTCCCGCCGCCTGCAGCAGTACATCGGCAACATGTTCGAACATGTGGACGACGCCTTGTTCGATCTCGCTGAGAAAGCCGAGAACAACGCAGCGCAGATGCATTACTTCGACGGTATGCGCGAAGTGCGCAAGCGCCGGCCGGTGATTGAGCGCGGCTTCCTCGCGCTCGTGTCGCGTGAATTGAATGATTTCGCAGGCGGTAACCGCGCCCCTAGCGCAGGTCCAAATGTCGGCGCCCCCGTAGGTCCGGTGCCCGGCTCCGTCGAACTTTCGCTGGTGGCTGATAACGAGCTGGAAGAATCGTTGGCCATCACCAGCATGATTGGCAAGAACGAGTCGCGCCTGTCGCGCGATCTGTTCGCCGTGAATCAGCGCTTGTCGGTGATCTGCGGCGGTACGCGCATCGAAGATGCCACCAACCCGATCGGCCCCGCCCTGCTGGCCCAGGCTTTCCGCCAGGCCATGCGCGAGCTCAACGCCGACATGCGCGTGAAGCTCATCATCTACAAGCTGTTCGATCGCTATGTGATGGCGGCGCTGGAAGAGCTCTATCAAGAGGTCAATGCCGAACTGATGCGCGCGGGCGTGCTGCCGCAATTGCGCCATGAAGTGCTGCGCAACACCGCCGGCGATGCGGGAGCTGCCGCTGGCGCCGCCGCCGCGGCGGGTGAAGTGCCGGCACCGCTGGCGGCCGACGACAGCGAAGCATCGGCTGAACTGCTGCAAACCTTGCGTGCCTTGTTTAGCGCTCGCCGCGGCGGGCATCCAGCAGGCGTGCCGGGGGCGATGCCGCAAGGCCCGCTGCCCACGGCCAACGAATTGATCGGCGCGCTGAGCGTGCTGCAGAGCCAGGCTGCCATGGTGCCCATGCCAATGGCAGCCGCGGTGCCCAGCACGAGCGCGGTGGATGTCGCCGAGCAAGTGCTGCATCTGAAAGAACAACTGCTTAGCCAGCTCGGCTCTTTGCGCGGGCAGCGTCCAGGTCAGATCGCCACCATCGATGAAGACACCATCGATCTGGTCGGCATGCTGTTCGAGTTCATCCTCGAAGACCGCAATCTGCCGCCGCAGATGCAGGTGCTGCTGGCGCGCTTGCAGATTCCATATCTCAAAGCCGCGATTCTCGATCGCAAGCTGTTCGCGCACCGCCAGCATCCGGCGCGTCGCCTGCTCGACGGTCTGGCCGACGCAGCCAAGAGCTGGTCCGAAGAATCCGACCGCGACGGCCGCCTGCACGACACCATCAAAGCCATCGTCGAACGCCTGCTGCAGGAATTCGACGATGACATGACGATCTTCGATCGCCTGCACGCCGAGCTGGCGCAATTCCAAGACTCGAACCGCCGTCGTGCGGAACTGGCCGAGCAGCGTGTGGCCGAATCCACGCGCGGCCGTGAAAAACTGGAACAGGCACGCCGCCGCGCTGCACGAGAAATCCTCAATCGCATCGGTGATCACGTACTGCCCCCGCTGATCCACGGCGTGCTTTCGCGCGCGTGGGCGAACTACCTCGTGCTCACGATCCTGCGCAAGGGCGAGGAATCGAACGAATTCCGCGAAGCGCTGCGCTTCGTCGACGCATTTATCGCCAGTACCAAGCCCGTACGCACGCCGGAAGCCAAGCGCGATCTGCGCCAATTGCTGCCCGGCATCGAGCGCGCGTTGCGCAAGGGTCTGGCGAACGTGGCCTTCCAGGAAGCCGACATCGAGAAGCTGCTCGCGCAGTTGCACAGCTATTACCGCCAGCAGCTCGGCGAAGTAGCGCCCGCTCCTGCACAGCCCACCGCAGAAGCCGCCGCACCCGCACCGCTCCCGATTCCGGAAAGCATCCAGCCGATCGCCGAAAGCGTCGACGAGCTGGAAGACGAAACCGCCAGCGCCGAACCGGCCGCCGATACCATCACACCCGAAGTGCGCGATCAGCTTGATCTGGTCAAGGCGCTCAAGCCTGGCATCTGGCTGGAATTCAGCGGACAGGAAGAACATTTCGAGCGCGCCAAGCTGTCGTGGATCAGCCCGATGAGCGGACGCTATCTGTTCGTCAATCGTCGCGGCCTTAAGGTGGGTGACTACTCGCCTTATGAGCTGGCAATGGTCATGGCAGAAGGTCGCGCGCGCGTCCTCGCGTCGAACGCCCTGTTCGATCGAGCCATGGACGCGATCGTTGATCGCTTGAGCAACGACGAAGTTCGCCCAGGCGAGTCACCCTGACGGCCAACTTCCCCCCCCATCCTTGATCAATAACGGGGGAGAGGGTTGGGGTTATCACCCCAACCTACATGCGAGTAGCATGCGCGGAATTCCCCACCACGCGCAGCTCTTCTCGCATGTCCCAAACCTTCCGCCTCGCCCCGCCCGACCAGCGCCTGATCGATGCCGACGTGGAACGCGCTTTCGCCGAAGACATCGGCCATGGCGACGCCACCGCCAGCCTGCTACCGGCCGACGCCGTGGCGACAGCGCAGCTCACCTGTCGCGAAGATGCTGTTATCGCCGGCATTCCCTGGTTCGATACCTGCGTACACAAGCTCGATCCGCACGTGCACATTCATTGGCACGTGACCGATAGTGATCGCGTCACGCCTGGCAGCGTCATTTGCGAGATGCGCGGCAACGCGCGCGCGCTGGTCACGGCCGAACGCTCCGCTTTGAATTTCCTGCAGATGTTGTCTGGCACAGCCACCATCACCGCCGCGTATGTCGCTGCTGTCGCCGGCACGCGTACGCGTGTGCTCGATACTCGCAAGACTGTGCCAGGCCTGCGCATTGCGCAGAAATACGCCGTGCGCTGCGGTGGCGGCCATAACCATCGCATCGGTCTTTACGACGCGATCCTGGTGAAGGAAAACCACATTATCGCCGCCGGCAGCATCGCGGCTGCGGTGCAGGCCGCCCGCCAGCTTCATCCAGCACTGCTGTTGGAAGTGGAAGTGGAAAACCTCGACGAGTTGCAGCAGGCGTTGGATGCCGGCGTCGATCGCGTCATGCTCGACAACTTCACCCTGCCTTTGATGCGCGAAGCCGTCGCGCAAACCGATGGCCGCGTGCCGCTGGAAATCTCTGGCAACGTCGACCTGAAAACCATCGGCGACTACGCCCAAACCGGCGTGGATTACATTTCAGTCGGCGCGCTGACCAAGCACGTACGAGCCGTTGACCTTTCGCTGCGCTTGAAAATCGACTGACTTGCAGCCAGCTCCGGTCGCCCACACACTGCGGGTATGGGCGACCTCACTACCCTCCTGCTGCTGCTCGTGCTGCTGGCCATCGCCGGCACTTGGCTGGTATTGAGCCGCGCACGCGACCGCGCCATCCAAGAGGCGCGCTGGCGCTGCAAACAACACGGCCTGCAACTACTGGACGAAACCGTCGGCCTGAGCGGAGTGCGCCTGCGTCGCCTCAATGACCGCCGAGTGCTGGAGCGCCGTTACAGCTTCGAGGTGAGCATCGACGGCGACGATCGCGAAGCCGGTCATCTATGGATGATCGGCAACGCGCTTACCGCGTTGATCCTACCCACCATCGAGTTGTATATGCCAGAACATGCAACGCCCGAAACGACAACGACTGAAGGCGGAAACGTGGTGCCGTTTCAGCGCCAGCATCGCGACCGGGATATCCGGCACTAACCCTCTTCGCGGACCGGTGCCGTGGTGACGGTAGCGCGCCGCCCCTTCCACCAGTAGCCGATCGCGAGCAGCACAAACCACACCGGACTCGCCAACAAGGCCTGACGCGTATCCGCCTGCAGCGTCAACAGCCACAGGACGAACGCGAAGAAGACCAGGCACGCCCAGCACATCACTACGCCACCCGGCATCTTGTAGCGCGAAGCCGCATGCAAGTGCGGCCGCTTACGCCGGTAAGCCATGTACGCGATCAGGATCAGCGACCACACAAACATGAAGAGCACGGCCGAAAGCGTAGTGACCAGGGTAAACGCCGTCACCAGATTAGGTACCACGTAGACCAGCATCGCGCCGGCTAGCAGACACACGCACGAAAACAACAGGCCATGTGAAGGCACCGCCGAGCGCGACAGACGCGCAAACATACCTGGCGCGTGATTCTCTTCAGCCAAACCGTAGAGCATGCGGCTGGTAGAAAAAATGCCACTGTTGGCCGATGACGTGGCCGACGTCAGCACCACGAAGTTGATCAGGCTGGCTGCAGCGGGAATGCCCGCCAACAGGAAGAGTTCCACGAACGGACTCTTGCCCGGCTGCACCAGGCGCCACGGCGTAACCGTCATGATCACCACCAGCGCCAGCACGTAGAACAGAATGATGCGCACCGGAATGGAGTTGATCGCCTTGGGCAGATTGCGTGTGGGATCAGCCGTTTCTGCCGCCGTCGTACCTACCAACTCGATGCCCACGAAGGCGAACACCGCAATCTGGAAACCCGCGAAGAAGCCACCCACACCTTTAGGGAACAAACCGCCGTCATTCCACAGATTCGCCAGCAAAGCATGATGACCGGACGGCGACTGAAACCCGAACACGATCATGCAGAAACCAGTGACGATCAAGGCGATGATCGCCACGATCTTGATCAGCGCAAACCAGAACTCCAGCTCACCAAACACGCGCACCGCTGTGAGATTCAAGCTGAGCAGCAACAGCACGCAGAGCACGGCGGGAATCCACGGCATGAGTCCGGGAAACCAGAACTGCGCATAAGACGCAATGGCGATCACGTCCGCGATGGCCGTGACAATCCAGCAGAACCAATACGTCCAACCACAGAAGAAACCGGCCCAAGGCCCGAGCAAATCCGTGGAGAAGTCGATGAACGACTTGTACTCCAGATTCGAGAGCAACAACTCACCCATCGCCCGCATGACGAAGAACAGCATCACGCCGATGATCAGATACACCAGCAGGATCGAAGGCCCGGCCAGGCTGATCGTCTTGCCCGATCCCATGAATAGGCCGGTACCAATGGCGCCACCGATGGCGATCAGCTGCAGGTGACGGTTGGACAGGCTGCGGCGTAGGTGATCCGGGTGTTCGTGGGCGGCGGACATGCGGAGCGGCTTGTAGGAGAAAGCCGATACCTTAGAGGAAATGCTGAGGTGGGGCTATCTAGATGCGCAGCAAATAAACCTCAGATCGTCGTCCCGGCGAAGGCCGGGACCCAGCGACTTTGCTTCGAGTTCAAGTCACTGGACCCCGGCCTTCGCCGGGGCGACGAGTCTGAGGAGTTTTCCCGGAATCCCTGTGAATCGAGTAGCCTGCGAATGGACTACTTCACCACCCGCAAATGCGACCCGCCCCGCTTCGGCTTGTCACCATCGCCCGAAGGCGGCTCCGGCTCAGGCGGCGACGGCGGCGTATCGGTCGGCGGCTCGCCGCCTTCTTCCTCATCCGCGGGAAACATCATGCCCTGCCCGTTTTCCTGAGCGTACAAAGCCAGCACAGCGGGCACAGGAATCTGGATGCTGTGACTGACGCCAGAGAAACGCGCCTGGAAGCTGATCCATTCGTTGCCCAAGTCCAGGTTGGCAACAGCACGCATCGCCAGATTGAGCACCACCTGCCCGTTCTTGATCACATGTGGCGGTACACGCACACCTTGGCGGGTGGCATCCACCAGCATGTAGGGCGTGAGATTGTTGTCGCTGATCCAATCGTAGATCGCCCGCAACAAGTACGGGCGGTTGGAACTCATATTCGGTTGTTGCTGGCTAGTCAACTAAGGGTGCTCTGACCGATTTTGCGTGAACGTCACCGGCTCTGTCTGTTCGCAGACCACAGGGTCATCGGCGAAGGCAGACTGGCTGGCTGTCGAGACGATGGACCGAAGGGTATGCGGACAGACGGAGCCGGCCCCGACGTATTGAATGAGAAATGATGGGGTGATGTCCAGAAGGCCCGCAGCCTGCGCCGCGCAACACGCTCTGCGAGCCTTCTGGACATCATGCCGTATCGGTCAGAGCGCCCTTAGAGCCTTTTCCTCGGGCGTCAGACTGCGGGCGTACCCCTGACTGTGGAACAGGCGCTCGCCGTAATCCATGATTGGTTTCCCTTCGCGCCCCAAATCCACCCCCAACGAAGGGAGCCGCCAGACCACGGGGGTCACCAGGCAGTCAGCCAGGCTCATTTCCGGGTTGAGGAAAAACTTCGACACTTTGAATAACGGCAGCGCCGTCAGCAGCTGTTCGCGCAGTCTTTTACGTGCCGCGTCGGCCGGACGACCACCCGCCTTGATGTGCTCGATTTCCGGCAACCAATCCCGCTCGATGCGCACCGCCGCCAGCCGCAATCGGGCACGCGAGAGGGGATCAATCGGCATCAGCGGTGGATGGGGGTAGCGCTCGTCCAGGTATTCGCACACCACTGAGGTGTCATAGAGCGTGAGTTCGCGATCGACCAGGGTCGGCAGGCTGTGGTACGGATTGAGATCGAGTAAGTCTTGCTGCGGCTTGGCCGGATCAACCACGATCAAGTCGTAGGTAACTCCCTTTGCTGCCAGCACCAATCGTACGCGATGGCATTGGATGTCATCGGCAGCGGAATACAGGGCGAGTACCGTCCGGGAACGAGCGTTCTGGACCATGCACGTTTCTCCCCTTGAGTTTGGCCGCAAGGATGGCGTGCGCCACCCCGAGGCCACAAGTCCCTTCGTTTCTTTTTAAAAGGACGTCAGTGGACGTCCTTCCAATATTCTTTCTTGAGCAAGGATGCAAGGAAGGTGAAGCCCAGCAGGAACAGCACTACCCAGATGCCGTAGTGCCGCCGCTGCAAAGCCGCCGGCTCGGAGACGTATTCCAGGAAGTTAGTGACGTCGCGCGCAGCCTGCTGGTACTGCTCGGGCGAAAGCTTACCCGGGTGGAGCAGTGTGAGCTTTTCGATCTGCGGATCGTCGCCGGGCGTGGCCGGCTTCATCACCGGCACCTGCGTACCCTGCAGCTCCCACAACGGGAACGGCATGGCTGCATTGGGCAGCACGGTGTTGTTCCAGCCGATCGGGCTCTTGGGGTCCAAGTAGAACGAATTAAGGTAACCGAACACCCAATCCGCACCCTTGGCCGATACTTCCAGCGAGAGATCCGGCGGCGCTTTTCCGAAGAATTTTTGCGCGTCGTCGGCCGGCATGTGCGAGATCACCTGATCGCCGAACTTGCCGCCGGTGAAGTTGAGGTTCTTCATCACGTCGTCCTCGGTCAAGCCGAGGTCGTCCGCGATGCGCTCATAGCGGATGTACTTGAGCGAATGGCAGCCCACGCAGTAGTTGAAGAAGATGTGCGCGCCACGCTGCAGCGATGCCGTATCGCGAATGTTGGTGCCGGCGGCTGGCAGTTCCGGACCTTCTGCCATCACCGCCGTGGTGCCCAGCAGCAGGCCGAACGCCAGCGCAAAAATGGAGATGTAGCGCTTAGTCATGGGTCGTCACCCGTTCCGGAACCGGCTTGGTCTTTTCCCAGCCAAGATGCGTGTACAGCCACAGGAATACGAAGAACCCGAAGTAGATCAGCACCATGATGCGACCGAACAAATTCTCGATGCCGGTTACGTCGGCACTCGCGCCGAACAACGTCGGAATCAGGTCGGCGGTGGAATCGGTACCGATCAAGACCAACCCAAAGAACGCCAGCACGAACAAGGCCAACGCCACCTTGTAGCCGGTGCCACGATAGCGGATGGATTTCACCTTGCCGGCATCGATCCAAGGCATCAGGAACAACAGCACGATTGCGCCGAACATACCCAGCACGCCCCACACCGCGGTGCCCATGGCCGAAGGAATCATGCGCACGATCGCGTAGAACGCGGTGAAGTACCACACCGGCTTGATTTGCGCGGGTGTCACCAGGTTGTTCGCCGGAATCGAGTTGTCGTGCTCGAGGAACCAGCCACCAAACGTCGGCTGGAAGAAGATGATGAAAGCGGCGATGGCCAGGAACAGCCCCACCCCCACCATGTCCTTCACCGTGTAGTACGGATGGAACGGAATGCCGTCGGCGGGCTTGGTGGGATCCCAGCGATTGCCTTTCGGTCCGTGCTTTACATCCACGCCATCCGGATTGTTCGAACCTACTTCATGCAGCGCAGCCAGGTGCAGCACCACCAGCAACAGCAGCACGAGCGGCAACGCGATCACGTGCAACGCGAAGAAACGATTGAGCGTGGCGTCCGCAGGCAAGTAATCGCCCATGATCCACTCGACCAGATCCTTGCCGATCACCGGAATGGTGCCGAACAACGACACGATGACCTTCGCACCCCAGAACGACATATTGCCCCACGGCAACACGTAGCCCATGAAGGCTTCGGCCATCAGCACCAGGAAGATCAGCATGCCCAGCAGCCATACCAGCTCACGCGGCTTCTGGTACGAGCCGTACATGAGGCCGCGGAACATGTGCAGATAAACCACCACGAAGAACAGCGACGCACCCGTGGAATGCATGTAGCGGATCAGCCAACCCCACTCCACGTCGCGCATGATGTACTGCACCGAGTCGAACGCACCGCTCGCGCTCGGGTCGTAGTTCATCGTGAGGAAGATACCGGTGACGATCTGGTTGACCAGCACCAGCAAAGCGAGCGAACCGAAGTAATACCAGATGTTGAAGTTCTTCGGCGCGTAATACTCGGTCATGTGCTTGCGGTACACGGGCATCAGGCCCGGCGCACGCTCATTGACCCATTCACCGATGTTCGAGAAGACGTTCGCCATTACGCTGCCCCTTCCGCATCCACGCCGATTTGCACGGTGGTGTCATCGAC
Source organism: Dyella acidisoli (assembly GCF_030160295.1). Lineage (GTDB taxonomy): Bacteria > Pseudomonadota > Gammaproteobacteria > Xanthomonadales > Rhodanobacteraceae > Dyella_B > Dyella_B acidisoli. The sequence continues at coordinate 336,483 of NZ_BSOB01000017.1, read as the reverse complement.
AAAGTGATAAGGCGGAATCGCCATGTTCTTCGGCGCAGGCACGCCTTGATAGACGCGGCCGGCCATGTCGTAGCGCGAGTGATGGCAGGGGCAGTAGTAGCCACCTTGCCAATTCGGATCGAACGGCTCGGGCTTCATTTCGCCCACGAAGTCGGGCACGCAACCCAAGTGCGTGCAGATGCCGATCATCACCAACCATTCCGGCTTGATGGAGCGGGTTTCGTTCTGCGCGTACTTGGGCTGCTGGTCAGCGGAAGCGCCGTCGGACTTCGGATCGACCAGACGAAGATCTTGCTTGGACAGCGACGCCAACTGCGTAGGCGTGCGATTGACAATGAATACTGGAAGGCTGCGCCAGGCCACAATCAACTGCTGGCCGGGCTCGATCTTCTTAAGTGACTGCGTAACGGGGGCGCCGGCGGCCTTAGCTCTTGCACTGGGTTCCCACGACTTGATGAAAGGCACAGCTGCCGCCACTACGCCCACTCCTCCCACTACAGCAGTAGTCGTGGTGAGAAAGCGGCGGCGGCCTTGATCGACGACTTCGTTCGCCATCAGGCTCTCCGGTACTTGCATGCCATTGACACTACAGAAACCAGATTCTGCTGTTGCGGACGAGAAAAAATGCGCTGTTCGCCGACCGCCCCAGGATCGTGCCCCTGCAAAAAATCGCGTTACCTACAAAAATCGCGTTAGTCTAGCCTAAGGTATAAACCCTACAATAAATCGGTTTGTGCGGTCACGCCGCTCTGCCACACTCTCGCACTTGCCTTCCTCAGACTGCATTACGACATGAAGCATGCCGCCGGCATCGTCGCCTTTGTTGCCCGATTCGTCGTACTCGGGTTGGCGATCGCGTTCGTGATCAGTCTGATCTGGCCCGGCGTCGGCGATCGTTTGCGCGCACGCTTCGGTTTGCAGCACGAGTCCATTCCAACAGCGAGTGCGCCGGCAACACAGACCTCCGTCGCGCCCGCTTCCTACGCCGATGCCGTTGCCAAGGCAGCGCCATCCGTGGTCAACATCTACGCCAACAAGATCGTGACCGAGCAAGCCGTGCGCATGTTCACCGATCCGTTGATGCAGCAACTGTTCGGCGGCACACCCATCGGCACGGTGAAACGTCGCGAACAGAATCTTGGTTCCGGCGTCATCGTCAGCGCAGACGGCTACGTGCTCACCAACAATCACGTGATCGCCCATGCCGACGACATCCAGGTGCTGCTGTACGACGGACGCGTCGCCAAGGCGAAGCTGGTCGGTGCCGATGAGGAAACGGATCTGGCCGTGCTGAAGATCCTCGACGCCGGCAACCTTCCGGTGATCCAGATGGCCGATCCAAAAAAACTGCGCGTGGGTGACGTGGTGCTCGCCATCGGCAACCCGCTCAATCTCAATCAGACCGTGACCATGGGCATCATCAGTGCCATCGGCCGTCAGTTGAGCAACAGCAGTCCGGAAGATTTCATCCAGACCGATGCCGCGATCAACCTCGGCAACTCCGGTGGTGCGCTGGTCAACAGCAACGGTGACCTGGTCGGTATCAACACCCTCCTCATCGGTAAGGCAGCTAACGCGGAGGGTATCGGTTTTGCCATTCCCGTCGATACAGCCACCAACGTACTGCGACAATTAATCGCAACCGGCCACGTGATCCGCGGCTGGCTGGGCGCCAACTACGGCTTCGTGCCGGTGGCCGCCGATAGCGGCCTCCCCGCCGCCGCCGCACGCGGCGCACAAGTCACCGACGTCACCCCCGGCACACCGGCTGCCACAGCCGGGCTACAACCACGCGACGTGCTGCTACGTTTGGGCGATGACGACATCCGCGATCCGGCCGACCTCAGCCGTCGCGAAGCCGCGTTGAAGCCGGGCAGCAAAGTGGAAGTCTCCGGCCTGCGCAACGGCGTGCCGTTCCACGTGCTGGTACACGTGGTCCAACGACCGCCGCAGATGCCCACGGCGAGCTCGGCAGCAAACAGCGGAAGCAATATCGAAGGCTAAGTGCTCTACTCCCTCTCCCCTCTGGGGAGAGGGTTGGGGTGAGGGGCCAACCTCGCGCTAAAGCCACCCTTTTGCCTCACCGCCATTCCGGCGAAGGCCGGAATCCAGTCCAAATAAACCGCGCGAAGCACACAAAACTATTGGTACGGAGTGCTTCGCACAACGTGTTTACACTGGATTCCGGCCTTCGCCGGAATGACGGCGAGATAAAATCAAACCGAGTGGCGAGCTTCAAAGACTCGCCAACGGCGGATGCAGCGCCTTCGTATACCGCTGCAACAACTCACCCACGCGTTGCACATACACCTGCGTCTCCGCAAACGGCGGCACACCGTTGTAGTGCTGCACGGCGCCGGGGCCGGCGTTGTAGGCAGCGGCCGCAAGACGTGCATCGCCGTTGAAGTTCTTCATCAGCAAGCTGAGATAGCGCGCGCCGCCGCGGATGTTCTGCGCAGGATCGAAAGCATCCAGTACGCCCATGTCGTTGGCAGTGCCCGGCATCAATTGCATCAACCCTTGCGCGCCCTTGAGCGACATCGCGCGCGGATTGAACGCGCTTTCGGCGTGGATAATCGCGCGGATCAACGCTTCGTCCACGCCCGATTCCACGCTCGCATCGCGGATCACATCCTTGTACGCGTCCAGATTTAGCGCCACCGAACCCCAGTTGATGGTCGAATGCAGATTGCACGCCATGCAAGTGGCGATGTAGCTGAAAAGACGCGTGACGTTGTTGGCCTGCCCGCCCGCCGGCGGAATATTGGTGTATTCCACACTGCCGTCGCGATGCACCACCCGATACACGGCACCGCGCAACACGCGGTTGTCCGGCGAATCCGCCCCACCGATGGTGGCCAGCTGGGCAAGCTGGCTGTCGCGCGATTCGCTATAGGTCCATTGTCCGCGCTTGCCGGGAGAGGAAAGTGGCGCCACGCGAGCCGTCGTTTCCACACCAGCTTCCACCCGGTCCAGCGACACGACGATGGGCGCAATGGGCGTGGCCGTGGTTTCCACCCAACCGGTGACCCAAGCCAGCGAAGCGATCGGGTTGGAAGCCACTCGCCTTGGCCCCGCATGCGGCGAGGGCGCGGCAAACGTCGCCACCTGCTGGCATTCCCGATAACCCGCCTTGCTGCTGGTAAACACCACCTCGCCTTGCGACCCGGCGCAGCGATAGAGCACGCCGGCTTGAACGGGCCGCGCTGCCAACAGCAGGCCGCACCCCAGCATCACCAGCAGGAGGGACATCAAAAACGCAGGGAGACGACCGCGGCCTCCCCTTTGGCGTACGGCGGCAAACATGGCCGGCAGTTTGCGCCCATGCCCGGCTTACGCCAAGCATGAATTGGCGAATTCGTGTGCCAGAACATGGATATAGGCATCACTTAAGCTCAAGCCCCCTCTCCCCTCCGGGGAGAGGGCTGGGGTGAGGGGTAAAGGCTTGCAAGAAACTCCAACAATACGTGCAAGCCAGTTTTTGATCCTTGCCGCAATCACCCATCTAGCGAGGTTGCCCCCTCACCCCGACCCTCTCCCCGAAGGGGAGAGGGAGCTTGAGGCTGCCGCAAGTCCTTGATCCGTCTGTAGCACCCCACCAACCACACGCGTACAATGTGCGGTTCGACGCATTCCGCATCGCCCTCCGATTCCACGGTACACGACGCCATGAGCGGCAAGCTTTTCATCAAGACCCACGGCTGCCAGATGAACGAGTACGACTCGGCCAAAATGGCCGACGTGCTGAAAGCGTCGCATGGCCTGGAACTAACCCAGGATGAATCGGAAGCGGACGTGATCCTGGTCAACACCTGCTCGATCCGCGAAAAGGCGCAAGAGAAAGTCTTCAGCCAGCTCGGCCGCTGGCGCGAATACAAGCAAGGCGGCAAACCCGTGCTGATCGGCGTGGGTGGCTGCGTGGCCTCGCAGGAAGGCGAGGCAATTCTGAAGCGCGCACCGTTCGTGGACTTGGTGTTCGGCCCGCAAACCCTGCACCGCTTGCCTGAGCTGATCGAAGCCAAGCGCGCCACCGGTAAGCCGCAGGTGGACATCAGCTTCCCAGAAATCGAAAAGTTCGACCGCCTGCCCGAACCACGGGCCGAAGGCCCCACTGCCTTCGTATCGATCATGGAAGGCTGCTCCAAATACTGCAGCTATTGCGTGGTGCCCTACACCCGCGGCGAAGAGATCAGCCGTCCGTTCGACGACGTACTGGTGGAAGTGGCACAGCTCGCCGGACAAGGCGTGCGCGAGGTGATCCTGCTGGGTCAGAACGTGAACGCCTATCGCGGCCCCACGCACGATGGCGGCACGGCGGACTTAGCGGTACTGATCCACGCCATCGCACAGATCGAAACCATCGGCCGCATCCGCTTCACTACCTCGCATCCGCTGGAATTCTCCGATTCGCTGATCGAGGCATATGCGAACGTGCCAAAGTTGGCAAACTTCCTGCACCTGCCCGTGCAAGCCGGTTCGGATCGCATTCTCACAGCGATGAAGCGCGGCTACACCGCGTTGGAATTCAAGCAGAAGATCCGCAAGCTGCGCGCGGTGCGTCCGGACATCTGCATCTCTTCCGATTTCATCGTCGGGTTCCCCGGTGAAACAGATGCGGATTTCGAGAAGACCATGAAGCTGATCGACGACGTCGGCTTCGACCAGAGCTTCTCCTTCATCTTCTCCGCACGCCCTGGCACGCCTGCCGCGAACCTCGCCGATGACACAATGGCATCAGTGAAGAGCGAACGCCTGACGCGCCTGCAGGCCGTGCTCAACGAGAATGCCCGCAAGATCAACGAAGCGATGGTCGGTACAGTGCAGCGCGTACTGGTGGAAAAGCCCAGCAAGAAAAACGCGAACGAGCTCACCGGCCGCACCGAGAACATGCGCTACGTGAACTTCCCCGGCCACGCCCGACTGATCGGTCAATTCGTGGACGTGATCATCACCGAAGCGATGACCAACTCGCTGCGTGGACGTGTTGCCGGCGTGGATAGCGAAGCGGCTTGATTCGGTTCTTACAGCGCCAGAAATTACAGTCCAGCGTATAGGATGTACCTCCTCAGGTCGTCATTCCCGCGAAGGCGGGAATCCATCTTGCCCTTTGGCGGAAAGCTAAAATGGATTCCCGCTTTCGCGGGAATGACGGCAAGGAAACAAACGGCATCGTTGCAAGAAATGCAGCCTGCGCGTAGGAAGGGACAATGACCAGCGTCTTGCATCCACAGAACCCAGCACTCATACACCTAGTGCCCTTCGAGGCGCATCACGCCGCCGCCGTCGGTCAACTCATCGTATCCATCCAGCGCGAAGAATTCGGTTTTGATATCGATTTGGAACGTCAACCTGATCTTTCCGCGATCCCCACGTATTACCAGCAGGGCACCGGCAATTTCTGGGTAGCGCTGGATCAGGAAAAGGTCGTCGGCACCATCGCATTGAAAGACATCGGCCATTACGGCGTGGCGTTACGCAAGATGTTCGTGGCCGCAGAGTATCGCGGCACCGCATGGGGTGTTGCGGCAAAGTTGCTGCATGGCGCGCTGGATTGGGCAAAGCAGCACGCGGTGCAAAGCGTATTCCTGGGCACCACGGATAAATTCCGTGCCGCGCATCGCTTCTACGAAAAACACGGTTTCACATTGATCGACAAAACACTCTTGCCGGCAAGCTTTCCGTTCATGCCGGTTGATACGCGTTTCTATCGCCTCGATCTACAAACAGACGCTTCATCACCGCCGTAAAGTTGGGCTTGGCAACTTTGCTTGCATTGAAGGCACTGGCCCGGCTTTTGCCGGCGTGACGACACACGAAAGAATTCGACATCTATGAACAACGGCTTGAACCAACGCGATTTCTCTCTCGATCCAGAAGACAACGCCCGGCTCGCCAACCTGTGCGGTCCGTTCGACGAACACCTGCGCCAAGTAGAACTGCGCCTGGGCGTGGAGATCGACCACCGCGGCAACCTCTTCCAGGTGATCGGCGAGGAAGCCGCAGCACGCGCCAGCGAAAGAGTGCTGCGCGCACTGTATACCGCCACCGAAAACGAATCGCTCACCGGTGCGAAGATCAACCTGCACCTGGCCGAATCCGGCATCGATGCGATGGTGGAAGAAGCCGCCGAAGGCGCGCAGGAAGTCACCATCAAAGTGAAGCGCGGCGTGATCAAAGGCCGCGGCCCGAACCAAGCGCGCTACCTGCACGCAATCAGTACACACGACATCGGCTTCGGCGTAGGCCCGGCCGGCACCGGCAAAACCTATCTTGCCGTAGCCAGCGCAGTGGAAGCGCTGGAAGCCAACCGCGTGCAGCGCATTCTGCTGGTGCGTCCCGCGGTGGAAGCCGGTGAGAAACTCGGCTTCCTGCCCGGCGATCTGTCGCAAAAAGTCGATCCGTATCTGCGTCCGCTGTACGACGCGCTGTATGAAATGCTCGGTTTCGAAAAGGTCGCCAAGCTGATCGAACGCAACGTGATCGAGATTGCACCGCTCGCCTATATGCGCGGCCGCACGCTCAACGATTCCTATGTAATTCTCGACGAAGCGCAGAACACCACGGTCGAGCAGATGAAGATGTTCCTCACCCGCATCGGCTTCGGCTCAGTGGCTGTCATCACCGGCGACGTCAGCCAGATCGACCTGCCCCGCCATGTGCGCTCCGGTCTACGCCATGCGATTGAAGTGCTGCGCGGCGTAGATGGCATCAGCTTTACGTTTTTCACCTCGCGCGACGTAGTGCGCCATCCACTGGTGGCGAAAATCGTGCGCGCGTACGAGGCGTTTGAAGAAACAGGGAACGGGGAACAGGGAACGGCGAACGCCAACAAACCGGGCCGCGAAGGCTGATCCGCATGACCGAGCCAACGGCCACTGTGCACCTTAGTTATGGCCTTTCGCGCGCCGGCGTGCCAGCGCCCGTCAGCTTCCGCCGCTGGGTGGAAGCTGCCCTGGCCGGTGCACGTCGTCGCCAAGCGGCGGAGCTGTCGATCCGCATCGTGGGTACACGGGAAGGTCGCACCCTCAACCGGACCTACCGGGACAAGGATTACGCCACCAACGTGCTCTCTTTCCCCACGGACCTGCCTGCGGGTGTGCGCCTGCCGCTGCTGGGCGACATCGCCATATGCGCTCCGGTGGTCCGCCGGGAAGCCACCGAACAAGGCAAGCCGGCCGCCGATCACTGGGCTCACCTCACCGTGCACGGCGTACTGCACCTGCTCGGTTACGACCATATCGTCGAAGCAGAGGCAGTGCGGATGGAGGCTCTGGAAACGCGCATTCTCAAGGGCTTAGGCATCTCCAACCCGTACTGAGAGCTGCTCCCTCCCAGCTTGCAGGGGAGGGCTGGGGTGGGGTGAACCCTTGCCTCAAACCTCCCTTTTTCGATCTTGCACCTTTGCGGCGCATCCCCATGTTCAGCGGTACGCCCCCTTTGTCTCTGAACAGCAAAGGATTTTCCGCTAGACTCATTTCCCCGCCCAGCTTGGGCTGTTTTTCCAAGAGTAATGAACGAGGACCCTGGCAGTACCAGCGGCCCGGTCCACCGAAAATGGTGGGATCGACTGGGCCATCTGTTTTCCGGCGAACCGCGCAACCGCGAGGAACTGATCGACGAGTTGCGGACCGCCCAGGCCAACGGCCTGCTGACCGCCGACACCCTTCCCATGCTGGAAGGCGCGCTACGAGTCACCGAGCTCAACGTCGACGACGTGATGGTGCCCCGCGTACAGATCGTAATGATCGACGTGGACTCGCCGCTTCCCGACATCCTTGCCGCCGTGGTGGAATCCGGCCACTCCCGCTTCCCCGTGCACGGTGAAGACAAGGACGACATCCTCGGCATCCTGCTCGCCAAGGATTTGCTCAAGTACTTCGGTAACGGCCACGATTTTGACCTGCGCACCATCCTGCGCCCGGCAGTGCTGATTCCCGAATCGATGCGCCTGAACGTGCTGTTGGCCGAATTCCGCCGCAGCCGCAATCACATGGCGCTGGTGGTAGACGAATACGGCGGCGTCGCCGGCCTCGTCACCATCGAAGACGTGCTGGAAGAAATCGTTGGCGAAATCGACGACGAACACGACGACGAGGAAGAACCCAACCTCGTGCACCCCCAGGCTGAAGGCGAATGGATCGTCGATGCGTTGACGCCCATTGCCGACTTCAACGAAGAAGTAGGCGCCACGTTCTCCGACGAAGAATTCGACACCGTCGGCGGCATGGCCACCGCCGAATTCGGCCACCTGCCGGAAGCGGGCGAAAACATCGCCATCGGCAACTTCGAATTCCACGTGACCCAGGCGGATGACCGGCGCGTGCAGCAGTTCCGCGTCACCCGCCGCTAGCTGCTTTGCACCCTCTCCCCTCCGGGGAGAGAGGGCTGGGGTGAGGGGCCACCCTTGCCACCAAGCTCCCTACTACCTCAGCGTCATTCCGGCGAAGGCCGGAATCCAGTACAAACATGCTGTGCGAAGCACTCGATACAAAGGTTCCGGGTGCTTCGCACGACGTATTTGGACTGGATTCCGGCATGCGCCGGAACGACGGCACGCTAAAGATCAAACCTCAAGGCGAGTCATGTGAATGGCGATGCATGGGTCTAAGGGCGCTTCGTCGAACCACGCAAGTCACACACATCCGCTACCCTAACGCGTCCCCGATAAAGATCGCTCCATCCATGACCAAGGCCGGCCGCATCTTCCTCATCGCCCTCGCCATCCTGTGCAGCACGATCCTCCCCGCGCACGCCGGCGTCGCCGAAGCACCAGGCGAAAAGCTGGAAGTCTCCCTCATCACCTACGGCCCCGGCGACATCTACTGGGAACGCTTCGGCCATGACGCCATCGAACTGCGCGACACCGCCAGCGGCGAAGAAGTGAACTTCAACTACGGCGTTTTCAACTTCGACGAGAAGAACTTCTTCTTCAACTTCGCCCGCGGCCAGATGCACTACCTGATCGACGCCGAAACCACCACCGACGAAGAAAACTTCTACGCCCAAGCCGGCCGTTCCGTCACCAAACAAAAGCTCAATCTCACACCACAACAAGCTGCCGCACTACGCGACTTCCTACTCTGGAATCTGCGCCCCGAAAACGCCGTCTACAACTACGACTACTACATCGACAACTGCACCACGCGCGTACGCGATGCACTCGATCGCGCACTCGGCAGCGTCATCAAAGCGCGCCTAACAAAACTGCCCGGCAGCATGACCTATCGCCAGCAAACCGTACGCCTGATGAGCGCACAACCGTGGCTGATGCTGATCCTCGACCTCGGCCTAGGCCCCTACGCCGACCAACCGCTCAATGCATGGCAAGAAAGCTTTCTGCCGGAAGAACTAGAAAAGAACCTCCGCAGCGTCACCATTTCCGACGGCCACGGCGGCTCCCAACCGCTCGTGCAAAACGAAACCCTACTCTCACCCAATCGCCTCAGCGTCCCACCCGCTACGCCACCCGACTTGCGCATTCCACTCGGCATTGCGGGACTGATCTTCGCAGCATTGATCATTGCAACGTGGCGCTATGCACGCCTCATCTACACGTTACTAGGCAGCGCATTCCTGCTAGTCGCCGGCTTCGTCGGCCTGGTCATGCTGATCCTCTGGACCCTCACCGCACATCATTCCGCGTGGGCCAATGCAAACCTGCTGCTGTTCAACCCACTCGCCTTCATTCTGCTACGCGCGCCATGGCGAGCATACAGCAACATCACTTCTTCACGTTTCGCCAATTACGCATTGCTTCTCCAGCTGATCGCCCTGCTACTCGCCATGCTCATGCACTTGTTGCCCGGCGTCGTGCAGCAAAATCAGCCATGGATTCTGTTCGCTTTACCATGCTGGCTGGCTTTGGCGTGGTCACTACGTCAAACCACACACACCAGATAGCCCTCACAGCCGTCATTCCCGCGAAAGCGGGAATCCATTTTGCTCTTCAGTACCACCTGAAAGTGGATTGGCCCGCTCCACTGTTGTAGAGCGCCTTCGCTTTCGCGGGAATAACGGCCAAATCGCTGCTCGCACAAACGTCGCATAGGATCATCGCCCATGCCTGACACGCCATCTGCCGTCGCAAACCCACCCGCCACCAACATGATCGTCAACTGCGTAGCCTACCGCACCAACGGCACACGCCTGCGCGACATCAGCATCGACGACATCAGCGAAGTATTGAAAGACCCCGACACCTTCGTCTGGGTCGGTCTGCACGAACCTGACAGCGCTCTGCTAGTGAAACTGCAGGAAGAATTCAACCTGCATGACTTAGCCGTGGAAGATGCCCGATGCGCCCACCAACGCACTAAAGTCGAAACCTACGATGACTCACTCTTCATCGTCGTACAAACCGCACAACTCATCAGCGGCCACCTCGCCTTCGGCGAAACCCACATTTTCCTCGGCAAGCGCTACCTCATCACCATCCGCCACGGCGCGTCGCTCTCCTACAAACCTGCACGGTTAAACTGCGAAAAAACGCCCGAACTACTAGCACTCGGCCCCAGCTACGCCCTCTACGGCGTCCTCGACTTCATCGTCGACAACCTGCTCCCCATCGTGCGCGAATTCCGCGAAGAACTGCAGACGCTGGAAACAGACATCTTCTCCAACACCTTCAACCGCGACACCGTCCGCCGCCTCTACGACATGCAGCGAGACCTGATGACCCTGCGCCTCGCCGTCGCGCCCATGCAAGACGTCATCAACCAACTCGTCCGCCTCCACCCCGAACTCATCCAAGACGAACTGCGCGTCTACTTCCGAGACGTTTACGACCACGTCTTCCGCGTGAACGAATCCATCAGCGCCATGCGCGAAATGCTCACCGCCGCCATCAACGTCAACCTTTCCATGGTCTCCTTCGGCCAGAACGAGGTGATGAAAAAGCTCGCCGGCTGGGCGGCCATGCTCGCCGCGCCAACATTGATTACCAGCTGGTCCGGCATGAACTTCATGCATATGCCTGAATTGAGTCAGCCGTGGGCATATCCAGCGATCATGGGCGCAATCGCATGCCTAGTGGGCGGCATCTATTTGATGCCTGAAGCGCGCAAAATGGTTTTGACCATGGTAGCCGACGGCAACTAGTGTGGCCGAGAAGAAATTAGCTCAACCGCTACATATTTGAGTTTGAGCGTGCTCACATGGCTGGCGCATCAGCTCGTAACTGTTTGCCAAGCTCCGGTTCAAGAGATTTCACAAAAGTCGCCGTCATATGCTTCGAGTCTCGGAAGACAACCACACCATTCTGCTCCGCATCGCATACGCTTGCTGCACAGATCTCACTATTCATATCTACCGCATGGACATTCGCAAACTGAGTGGCAGCCGCCTCTAGTGCGGCATAAATCCTATTGCCGGTCGCGTCACTCACTAAGACGCTGCAACTGCCATTACCAAGCAACCATTTAGGGCGAGATGCGTGCTCAGCGAGACAATCGGGACCGTCAAAAGGCAAGCTGGGCGTCGCACGCAATACATAAACTTGCGTCGCCGCCTTGCTGAGCGATCGCATCACACGCGTAGATCCTGTGACCCACTCCTCGGGCGAAAAAAAAGGAGTGGCATCAGAACTCATAATCACTACATCCGGCTTGATTTCATCAATTTTTCTCAATGCAGCATTTCGCCAGGCAGCACATTCCGTGTAGATACGACCTATGCGTGCATAAAAATAAGGATAGTCCACCATGGGACAAGATGACTTGGTAAGCACCAATAAACGCCAGCCTAGGCGATCATAGAGTTGCGATATAGCCGGAAACCACTGACCTGCAATGCTATCCCCCAGCAGCAAGGCAGTATGGGCGGCATGCGCATCGCCAAAGGCACATATCTTTACTTGATCGCTTCTATACCAATCATCACATCCCATTTCATAAATGATTGGCGCATCGATTTGAGAAAGTGCAATTCGCCTCTGCTCACCTCCCTGAGCCACGTCATAGGCATAGTTATACCAATGCAGCAGACAAGTGATGGATAGCACTGCGACTACTACCGCGCACAATGCTGCAGTTCGCTTATGAACCAGCCACCACTGCTGATGTCTGATTGGGCGCTCGATAAAACGATAGGAAGCAACCGCCAATAGCAATGAAACGAGTACATATGCCAATCGATACGAGGCCGTACTGAACCCCGTAAGCGCATGGCCAAGCAGCAAAACCGGCCAATGCCACAAATACCAAGAATACGAAACCCGCCCAATTGCCTGAAAAAGCTTCAGTGACAGCACTCGTTGGACGAACGTTTCGGTACCGCAACTGCCCGATGCAATAGCTAGCGCGGCCCCTATGGTTGGAACCATTGCATACAATCCGGGGTACGGCCTGTTCGAATCGAGCAAGCAACCGGCTCCCAACAACATAACAAGACCAAGCGCACCCAAAACTCCTGCAGTTTTTCCATTTAAGTGACACAAGGCAAGCCATCCGGATCTTTCGCGAAACTCCAACCAAACCAGCGCACCTACCGCGAACTGCCACGCACGAAGCGGCATCATGTAAAAAGCCAGCTGCGGAGATCGGTACGTGAGTGCCCAACAGGCCACCAGACTGACAACCGCGACAGATATCATGCATATCCGCAGCCAACCAAGACTTTGCAAGCCCTTATTGCGCAGGACCAAATAGATCAATGCGGGCCAGACAAGGTAGAACTGTTCTTCCACTCCAAGCGACCACGTATGCAAAAAGATATTCGTGTCGTTTCCTGGCGCAAAGTAATCCAATCTGCTGAACGCAAAGTGGACGTTACTAAGCCATGCGGTGACGCTAATCCCTGTTTGGGCCTGTGTCATTTGCTCCATAGGCGCAAGAACGAGTGCTGCCAACACACCGCTAGCCAACAGCATCACAATCAGTGCGGGAAATAGTCGCCTGAGCCGACGAAGATAGAAATCTGCAAACTTTAGACGTCCTGTATCTGCAATTTCCCTGATGAGCAACCCGGTGATCAGGAACCCCGACAGTACGAAGAAAGCATCGACCCCAACAAACCCTCCACCAAGGCCCGGTACAAGAGCATGGGCGCCGATAACCAAGAGGATGGCAATGGCGCGCAGCCCCTCAACGTCGGCCCGATATCCAAGCCGGTAATCACTACCCGCACTCATACCTTTCCTCTGTCACCTTAATACACCGACACCTGCACACCCAAGTCGACCAAATGGATCAAGCTTTACCGGTTGCACGGATTACTACCCCTCCCAAAAGAGGAAAGGGCAAGAACAGCCCTAAGGCCTATTGGACGATGTGTCTTGCGCCGTCCATTTCTTCAGCCAGGCGTTTACCGTTTCGTGCCACAGCACGCTATTTTGCGGCTTCAATACCCAGTGATTTTCGTCAGGAAAAGTAAGGAACTCGCTCGGGATGCCCTGACGCTGCAGCGCCGTGAAGGCACCTAGGCCCTGTGTAATCGGAATGCGGAAATCATTGCCCGAGTGAACCACTAGCATTGGCACGCGCCAATCCTTCACATGATCGAGCGGATTGAACTTCTCGTAATTCTCAGGCATGTCGAACTGCGGGCCGCCATTTTCATGCTCTTCGAACCATAACTCTTCGGTGGCGTAATACATCATTCGTCCATCAAACACGCCATCGTGATCAACCAGGCACTTCCATGGTTTGTTCCATACGCCGGCAATCCAGTAGGTCATGTAGCCACCGTAGCTGGCTCCGAGCGCGCAAGCACGGTTGCTATCGAGAAAGTTGTACTTATCCAGTGCAGCCTGCCAGCCAAGCTTGAGATCCTCCAGAGGCTTGCCGCCCCAATCGCCTGAGATGGAATCAGTGAATGCCTGACCGTAGCCGGTGGAACCGTGAAAGTTGATGGTGACGACAGCGAAACCCTGGCCCGCGTACGTCTGCGGATTCCAGCGATAGCTCCAGTCGTTGTTCATCGCACCCTGCGGGCCGCCATGGATGATGAAGGCGACCGGGTATTTGTGGCCTACCTTGTAGTTGACCGGCTTTACCACATAGCCCTGCACAGTCTGGCTGTTCCAACCCGGGAAGGTAAAGAACTGCACATCACCCATCTTCGCGTTCTTCAAGCTCATCGCGTTGAAATGCGTGACTTGCTTCAGGTCTTTGCCATCAGTGGCTACGGTGTAGAGATCGGAAGGGTGCTTGAGGTCATCGCGAGCCAAAAGGATACGCTTGTTAGCGACGGAATACGCGCTCACCGATCCGTTATCGACCAGCTTGTCGACCTTGCCACTGACGACGTCCACGGCAAACAGCGGATGCTGTCCTTCGTCATCGGCCGTCACAAACAATGTCTTGCCGTCCGCGCTGATCTGCATACCGCTGGCCGAGCGATCCCAGGAAGGGTCAACCTCCCGGATCGTGCCAGTGGTCAGATCCATCGCCATGATGCCAAAACGATCGGCCTCAAACCCGGGCGTCTTCATGGCGAGGTAGTACAGCGTCTTGCCGTCCGGCGAGGGTATGGGATAGGCATCCCAGGCTTTGTTCGCCGCAGTGAGATTCTGCGGTACAGATGAGCCGTCCGCCGGCACTTTGAACAGATCGAAATTGGTCGACCACGGCTCACTGTTGCCGGCAATGCGCGCATCGAAATACACCGTGTTGCCATCGGGCGAGAACGCGAATTCGCTATCGTCGCCAAATGGCTTGCTGGGGATATCGCCATCAATACCTCTGCTCAGCCAGATCGGCTCGACCGACAGGCTGCCATCTGCGGCGAAGTGGGCAAGATAGAGCTGACTGCGCCGACCATCGGACCAGGTATCCCAGTGCCGTACAAACAGCTTCTTATAGAGCATACCCGTGGACTTGTCCTTGGCGCGGCCGTCGAGGCGCTCCTTGGTGCAGGCCAGGTCGTTGCAGTCGGTGAATACGGCGTAGGAGAGCAGCACGCTTTTGCCATCTGGCGAGAGCTTGTACGCGTCGATATCGAGCTGCCCATGGCTAACCTGCGCCGGCACGGTAGCAGCTGTCAGCTCAGGACCATGCTTGCCAGCAGGAAAATCCAAGCGCCATAGCTGGGCCACCCCATCGGCCTGAGCGATGTAATAGATGCTGTGGCCATCCGGCGACCAGCGCGGAGACGAGCCCTTGACTACCACCTTGATTGGCTTGCTAGCGGATTCGCCCAGGTCCTGCACATATATAGCGTTGATGCCCTTGTTGGCTGCGTAATCGGTACTGCGAACACTGTAGGCAGCGTAGCGAACGTCAGGCGACAACTGCGGATCGCTAACCCGGTCCATCATCACCAGATCATTGATGTTGAAGGGATGCGGCGAATGATCCTCCACGGGCGTTCCGTGGGACGACGTATTCGCCGCGGTCGACATGGCCGGCAAGGCCAACAGCAACGCCGCAAACAAAGGTTTCATGCCAACTCCTCGATAGATGTACGGACTGTGGGGACCACCGAGTGTTACCGGTGCACTGGCTCTCATTGCTGGAGGCGCGCCTGTAAGATAATTTGGCGGGGTCACCAGGATGCAATCGTCTAATGTTCTCGAACACCATCTTCCGCGGCAAGTGGGAACTTGCTTTATGTGCTGCCGTAATAGGCCTAATCGTTGCCATCACGTACTGGCCGGTAGCTCACGCGCAGTTCGTCTATGACGACATTACAGACTTTCAGAGGATGGCGTGGCTGCGCCATGGCGATCAATGGGTCCATTTGCTGTTTCACGGGTTCAATAACTGGCTCAACTACTTTCGGCCGCTTGTCGTTGCTTTGTTCACGCTACAACTGCGCCTGTTCGATACGCAGCCAGGCCCGATGCATCTGGTTTCGCTGGCTTTTCATGTAGTGAACACGCTATTGGTGGGCGTGCTTTCCCTGAAAATTTCCGCTCGTAACGCACTCTTGCAGAAGCGCTATTGGGTTTTTGGCGTATCCACCCTGCTGTATGGCTTACATCCGCTACTAGTTGAAGCCGTGGTGTGGATAGGTTGCCAGTTTGAACTCGCTGCAACCTTATTCATGCTGCTGGGTTGGATAGCCAACGCGGGCATCACTCGACCCACGCGCCGTGCTTTTACGGTCGCAATATGCTTTTTCCTGGCGGCATGCTCCAAAGAATCTGCAGCCGCCTTTCCTTTTATTCTCGTTGTCCTGGATTGGCTTACGCGTCCCGGACCAAGTGACGATCACATAGCTAGCCGGATCCGAACGCTCATTGGTCAAAATTGGCTCACTTATGTAGCAATCATCGTCACGGGCGTTGCCTATCTTGTAATAAGGCATTTCTCGTTAGGCGCCCTTGTACCAGGCGCAGACGCGCACCCACTACCCATATGGGCTCGCCTACAGCAGGCCAGTTTTCTTTATTTGCGCTATTGGCAAATGTTTTTCTGGCCAACTGTTGGCATGGGTCCGCTACACCCGGTGCCGACTCAACAATTTCTCGCCTTCAATATATCCACGCTACTGCAGGACATCGGAGCTGCCTGCATTCTCATCGCTGGCATATGGATGACGTTGCGTCGTATCTATTTCGGGGCGCTGATACTTTGCATCACGTTTTCGCTTCTACCAGTGCTTTATCTTATTGGCCCGCATTTTGATACCAGCCTCTATCACGAGCGCTATGCCATGACAGCACTTGCCGTGGCGTGTGCGTGGCTCCCATCCAGCTTGAAGCAAATTTCGTTTCCACCCAGTCTGCGACGACTCTTGTCGCCTGCTGGAAGGCTTATTCTTGCCACATGGCTGATCCTGGCAGTGATAACGGTTCGCCTAACCATTCCGCTCTGGTCCACCCAAATAAATTTGTGGACATGGGCAGCACAACAAAACCCAACCTACGTGGGAGCCAAGGATGAGCTGATTAGCGCCTACATCGAACAACAAGACACTGCATCAGCTTGGAAGCTGATTGACGACATAATCAAAAACCATGAGACATGCGTGAACTGCATGCTCAACGCAGCAAGCATGTCCGTTACGGAACAGAATCCACAACGCGCGGATTTTTTTCTGCAAAAAGTGAAAGACCTGCCCGAGCTATATACGCAGCCTAATTATCGTTTTTACCTCACAACTGCCGGGCAAGTGGAATTTCTTGAAGGGAACTACAAACATGCCGAAGCATTGGCCCGAGCGGCCACTTCCCTAGAAAAGCTTGACCCACAACCGCAGAAGTTACTTGTCGTTGCACTCGCCATGCAAGGACAAATAAGCACAGCCACTCAGGCTGAAGCTACCGCTCTTTCATTACTTACTGCGGATGAACAAGCTGCGGAGCGCGAACGGTTTAAACAGGTGATGGATTACGTTCGCTCGCATCCAGTCACAAACTAGGCGTTGTGAGCCGGCATGCCGCCTGCAAAGCCCAAGATGGTGGCGAGCATCCCAAAAGACAAAACGGATCACATTTCCCTGCTCCCTTTGGTACGGAACATGCCTCGCATTGGTCTAAACCCAGGGGATCTGACCATGTTGCGCCAACGTGTTTCTGCCGGCTTTACCTTGATAGAGTTGATGATCGTCGTGGCAATTATTGCCATCCTCACTGCTATCGCCATCCCCGCTTATCAGGACTATGTCATAAGAGCCCAAGTCAGCGAGGGCATCGACCTAGCCGAAGCGGCCAAGAGCGCCGAATGGGACTTCTTCTCTACCAGGGGTTATTTGCCGACCACCAATCAGTCGGCAGGGTTGGTCAGCGCCGCGTCCATATCGGGGAAGTACGTGTCCAGCGTCAACCTGGCACCTGCCGGCCAGATCACGGTCACCTACAACGGCCCCCAGGCTAACACGACGATCCATGGCTCCACGCTGGTTCTCTCGGCCCTTACCTCGTCTGGAAACATCAATTGGACCTGTACACCCAGCACTTTGGCGGACAGGTACCTGCCAACAGTCTGCCGACACTGATCGAACACGCTCACGACTGACAAAAATTGTCACCTGATGACAATTTGCAACCCACGCTACTATGAGGCCCGCCAACCCTGAGAACCGATGAGGAAATCCTTGATGGATTTGGCTTGTCGATCTGCGTGACCCAGGACACAATGCCAAACATACGGCGCACCTAGGGCCGTATGCCTCGATGAAAGTGGCATGCAAGGTGCATCGTAAATCCCGCTTCCTGTACGTTCCGACCGCGTTATGGGGATCCAATCCCGCCTAGGGGGATAGGGACTGGAGCTCAGGGGGCATTACACGGTTAGCTAACCAAGAGGAACTATCATGAAGAGTGTGCAAAAGGGCTTTACCCTTATCGAATTGATGATCGTGGTTGCGATCATCGCCATCCTGGCAGCCATCGCTATTCCGGCTTACCAGAACTACCTGATCCGCGCGCAGGTGTCCGAAGGCGCGGTTCTGGCGAGCGCTTCCGAGACGGCTCTTGCAGAGTTCTATCAGAACACAGGGCACTTCCCGACCAGCAACTTGTCTGCCGGTTTGCCCGCCGCCGCCAGCGTGGCTGGCAAGTACGTAAGTCAGGTAGACGCCGTCACCGCATCTGGCATCATCAAAGCCACTTTCGGTGGTGGCCAGGTTAACAGCGCAATTTCGGGTGAGATCATTGCTTTTTCGGCTATCACGAAGGGCGGCACCATGTCGTGGTCGTGCGCGAGCAGTAACACCACCGTGCCGGCCAAGTATCTGCCAACCGCCTGCCGCACTGGTGGCTGATCGCATTACGTCTATCTTCAAGCAACACAAAGGGCCGCAAACGCGGCCCTTCTTTTATTTAGAGAACCCATGAAGCCGAGCCGCGCACCAACGTTTTTTTTATTGCTGACTGGGTTACTTATAGCGACAGCGATCGTTTACTACCCGGGCTTGCGAGGAGGCTTCTTATTTGACGACTACGCCAACCTTCCGGCTCTCGGGAGCGATGGGCCCATAAATAATTGGCCCGCATTCTGGCAGTACATCACGTCCGGAACCGCCGATCCGACTGGGCGACCACTCACGCTGCTAAGCTTTTTGCTCGACGCCCACAACTGGCCCGCCGATCCGCTCCCGTTCAAGCGCACCAACCTGGTTTTGCATCTGCTCAACGGCGCACTGCTGGCATGTCTGCTGCGGGTACTGGGACGAATGCTTTTGCCAGACGCCAACCAGCGCCGTGTCGACACGGCTGCGCTGCTGGGGGCCGAGTTCTGGCTGCTGCATCCACTATTTGTTTCAACCACGCTATACATTGTGCAGCGGGAAGCGATGCTGCCAACCACGTTTACCTTGCTTGGTTTATTGGCGTGGCTGCATGGCCGAACTGCCTTGCAAAAGGGCTCGCGACTTTCCGGCGCGGCCTGGACGCTGTGTGGGCTCCTCGCCTGTACCCTGCTGGGGACACTGAGCAAAGCCAATGGCGTCTTATTGCCTGCGTTAGCGCTGGTCATCGAGTACACCCTGCTGCGCACGTCACCCAACGCCCCCCTGCGCACCACCAGCAGTTTGTATCGTGTATGCATGCTCCTGCTAGCTTGGATACCCGCCCTGCTGATTCTTTGTTACCTGCTGGTTGAAGGCTGGCAGGGGTTTGTTCACGGCATTTCCGCAGTGCGTACCTGGACGCTTGGGCAACGCTTGCTGACCGAGCCACGAGTACTAATGGAGTACCTCAATCTATTGTGGCTGCCGAGGCCGTTCACCCCCGGGCTTTTTAACGATAACGTCCAAGCATCCACTTCTCTTTTGGCGCCCGGCACAACTCTGCCTGCGCTGCTCGGGGTACTCGCACTAATTGCGCTAGCCTGGAAATATCGACGTCAACACCCGTTCACAGCTACCGCGATTCTGTTCTATTTCGTCGGTCAGTCCATTGAATCCAGCACCATTTCGCTGGAATTGTATTTCGAGCATCGCAACTATTTGCCGGCCCTATTGATGTTCTGGCCATTGGCTCTGTGGCTATGCAATGTTCGTGTTCCGCAAAGCACGCCCGCCGGCACAGAACGGAATGCAATGCGCCTAACCATGTCGCCAGCCATGGAAACAACGCCCCCCCATTCCCAACAGGCAGACAGCTCTACACTCACGCTGCGCAAAGCAAAGCCAGCACTCGCCGTGGCATTGCTTATGGGCCTGGGCTTGATGACCCACACCAACGCGGAGTTATGGGGAAACACGCATGATCAGGCCATCCTGTGGGCCGCGTTGAATCCCGATTCGCCGCGCGCGCAGGCCAGCGCCGCTATCGCCGAAAGGGACGCCGGCCATCCGGAGCTTGCCGTTATCAGGCTAAAGCGCCTACTGGTCAAAGACCCGGATCAAGTCCAACTAGCCTTGAATTTGTTTAGTGCACAATGCCAGCTTGGCAGCATTGATCCAAGCACGATCGACGCTTCGCAAACCGCGCTTCGTACGAGCCGGGATACCGGCAACCTGATGGCGCATTGGTTCGACGGGATGATGGAACAAGCCCAGCACCCGCCATGCCGCCAGCTTAACCTTGAAACGATCGCAAGCCTTCTCGACGCGGCGCAGAAAAACCCATACCTCGCCACGAATCCTGGCCGGAGACAGGACCTCTACTATCTGCAAGGCCACCTCGCATTGATCAGGGGTAACGCCGATATGGCCCTGACCGACTTCAACCATGGGCTAGATATACAGGTACGTGAATCAGACGCGCTGGCACAAGCCGCGCTACTGGGTGCCATGGGTTATCCACGCCACGGCCTGGCACACCTGGACCATTATAAAGCCGTGCAACAGAAAGCCACACCACCAGGGTTAGGCATGCCACGCGTTCACGCCTGGGTTTTGGAGCAGCAAGATTATTGGCCCAAAGAGCTCGCGCGCCTGCGCGCTACACTACGCAGCGATGCTGCTTCGCAACCCACCGGCAACCGATGAGCCTGACAACCCCCAAATTACATCGATGGTGGCTCCCATGGGGTCTGCTGGCCCTAGGGCTGATAATTACCACCTTTGCTTACTGGCCGGGCTTATCCGGCAGCTTCTTCTTTGACGACAACCCTAATATCGTCGATAACAAGGGCGTTCAACCAGCTGATGCATCGTTTGCATCACTACTAAACGCAGCGCTTTCGTCACCATCAAGCGAATTCAAGCGCCCACTTTCTTCACTGAGCTTCGCCGCGAACTACCTTCTTACAGGCCTTGATCCTTATTGGATGAAGCTCACCAATCTGGTTATTCATCTATTAAACGGCTTCTTGGTGTTTTTACTTGCGCGTGCATTAATAGAACTCGCAAGCAGACAGTCGCCAGAAAATAGACCGCGTTCAAGTTACGTCGCTGCTGTCCTCACCTGCGGCTGGATGCTTCTACCCATCAATTTAACGGGCGTGCTCTATGTCGTCCAACGCATGGAGAGCCTCGCCAACCTGTTCGTGCTTATGGGCCTGATCGGCTATGTGACGGGGCGCAAGTGTATGCTGTCCGATGGCGACAGCCCATCACCATCTAGTCAACACCTATCCGATTGGGGTGGGCTCGGCATCTGCGCGGCAAGCATCGCCCTTTTCACGCTCATCGGGCTGCTGGCCAAAGAAACGGCGGTGATGTTGCCACTCTATGCATTTCTGATTGAGTGGATCCTATTTGGTTTCCGCAAGCGGCCTGCTGCTGCTTCGCAGGTTGTCCATCCACATGACTGGCGCCTGATCAGTCTCTATGTGATCGGATTGCTTGCTCCACTTGTTGTCGGCCTCACGTGGCTGCTACCCGGTCTGCTGAGACCGGAAAACTGGGCCACCCGCGACTTCACTCTGGGCACACGCCTGCTCAGTGAAGCCCGAATCGTGGTGGACTACATCATCTGGACCTTGTTGCCCACTCCCGATGCACTCTCCTTCTACCACGACAACTTCGTTGTCTCGACAGGATTGTGGCATCCATGGACCACGCTTCCTTGCATAGTGATACTGGCAGCCATGGCTTTGCTGGTTCCTGTGCTGCGCCAGCGCTGGCCGTTGGTATCGCTAGGCACCGCACTGTTTTTAGGCGCCCACCTGCTTACCGCCACCGTCTTGCCGCTGGAACTGGTCTACGAACATCGCAACTATTTCGCGAGTTTCGGGCTCCTGCTCGCCATGATGCCACTGCTAACCACGGGCATGTGGCGCCAGGCTCCACAGTCAACGCAGAGTTTTATCCTTGCTCGCAGCACCGCGCTGGTCATGCTGATGCTGTTGTGGACCTTTGAAACAGCTGTCACCGCCATCGCGTGGGGTGCCCCGCTCAGCCTTGCCGAAACACTGGCAAGCCGCGCCCCCAACTCTCCACGGGCGGAATACGAACTGGGCCGTACTTACATCATTTGCTCCCATTACGACCCAAGGTCACCTTTCACTGCCTTGGCGTATGCTCCGCTGGAGCGCGCCGCCGCGCTCCCGCACTCCTCGATCCTTCCCGAACAAGCCTTGATTTTCATGAACGCACGCATGCACTTGCCGTTAAAAGATACATGGTGGGACAGCATGATCGGAAAGCTGAAATCTCGCCCGGCCGGCGTACAGGACGAGAGCTCGCTCGGCGCGTTGACCGAATGTGCCCGCGATCACGGCTGCGACCTCCCCCCTCGGCGCATGATTGATGCCTACTTGGCCGCGTTATCGCACCCCAATCCCAGCGCACGCTTGCTTTCCATGTATGGCGACTATGCATGGAACGTACTTGGTGATAGAGCCCTGGGCGAGCAGATGGCTGAGGGTGCCGTCAACACGGCCCCCAATGAAACCGCCTACCGAATCACGCTGATACGAATGCTCGTAGCGCTTGGCCAAACATCAGAAGCCATGCATGCATACCGTCAGCTAGCGCTGATGAATGTCGGAGGCAGACTCGATCAGGAGTTGAAGAACCTACTCGATACAATCGAAGCCCACAGTCCGACAATCTCTACAACCAGGTCCTGATCAAATCTCATCGCGATAGCACCCTACCAATGTTCAACACTCTTGGAAAAATCTGGGACATATTTACGCCAGCCGAGAGGAGCAAAGCGATACGGATGCTCATGCTGGTCGTGCTGATGGCCATGGCCGAGACCGCCAGCGTACTGTCCATCATGCCGTTTCTCTCAGTGCTGGGGCGACCGGCCATCATCCAGGAAACACCGGTGCTGATGGCCGCCTATCACCGGCTTGGACTGACCGACACACGCCAGTTCATCTTCTTTCTGGGTTTTGCATCCATTGCACTGGTCATTTCCTCTTCCCTGTTCAAAACCATCACGCTGCACATCCTGAACCGCTTCGTACATATGGAGCGGCACTCCATCAGCACACGCCTGCTGTCGCGCTATCTACAACAACCTTACGAGTTCTTCCTAAGCCACAACCCGTCTATCCTGGCGAAAAATGTACTGTCCGAGGTTGACCAATTGCTCTTTGAGCTGATTCAACCCCTATCTCAACTACTGGCTCAGGGTGCCGTACTGCTCGCCATGATCGCACTGATCCTCTGCTACGATGCAGTGACGGCCATTTGCATTATGGTCAGCTTGGCCCTGCTTTACGCCGGCATCTACATACTCGTACGCAAGCGCCTGGCGCGCATCGGCACCGAGCGCCTCGCTGCAAATGGGCAGCGCTATCAAACCTGCAACGAAGCGCTCGGCGGCATCAAGGACGTTAAGGTCACTCACGCCACAAAGGTCTATCTCACCCATTTCGAACGCGCTTCGCATTTGTTCTCGCGTCACACCGCCACCAATGAGACCCTGGCCCAATCCCCACTGTATCTGGTGGAAGCCACCGGCTACACCGGGCTCATTGCGATTGCCCTGGTGTTGCTCCTCAAGACCAACGACATCGCCCATGTGCTGCCAGCGCTGGGCCTGTACGGCTTTGCTGCCTACCGCATGCTGCCTTCGGCACAGATCATGTATCGGGGCTTCGCCAAGCTGCGATTCACCTCGTCCACTTTGGAATCCATCGATCGTGACCTGAAGCTACCTGAGGAACCTGATGCTATATCCAGTTCCACCATACCGTTCCACCACGAAATCCGCTTGCAGCGCATCCGCTACGCCTACCCCTCAGCACCGGAAAAACGGGTCTTCGACGGCTTCGATCTCATCATTCCCGTCAACAGCAGTGTGGGCATTGTTGGCAAAAGTGGTGCAGGCAAAAGCACCCTGATGGACATCCTGCTTGGCCTGCTGCATCCCCAAGCAGGCACGATGAGCGTAGATGGTGTACTGATCACCGCCGACAATGCTGCCGCGTGGCAACGCAGTATCGGTTACGTGCCACAGCACATCTACTTGTCGGACGCCAGCATCGCCGAAAACATTGCTTTCGGCGCGCCACGCGAATCCATTGATATGGCCTCCGTGGAACAGGCTGCCCGCGCAGCGCAAATCCACGACTTCGTCATCGGCGAGTTGCCACAAGGTTACGATACCCAAATCGGTGATCGCGGTATCCGCCTCTCCGGTGGCCAACGTCAACGGCTCGGCGTTGCTCGCGCACTCTATCGCGATCCGTCGGTACTACTCATGGACGAAGCCACCAGCGCATTGGACGCCCAAACCGAAGAAGCCTTGAACGAGGCAATCCGCAATTTGTCAGGAAACAAGACGATCATCGTGATCGCACACAGGGAAGCGTCATTGCGGAGCTGTCAACAAGTATTCCATATTGGCATCGGTGGAGATGTGACCACCCCAGACGCCGCTGGCCCCTCACCTACTCCCTATACTGCATATCGCCCATGAAAAGGATCAACGATCCCTCGGATCTTGCCATCAACGGCGCGCCACCCGCATTTTCAGAGCGGCTGCACGTCGGACGCCCCAACATCGGCAACCACGAGGCATTCCTGCAGCGAATCGCGCAAGTGCTGGACAACCAGTGGCTGACCAACAACGGCCCGATGGTCCAGGAGTTCGAGCGGCGCATCGCCGCCCACCTCGGTGTCAAGCACTGTATCGCCATGTGCAACGGCACCATCGCCCTGGAAATCGCGATTCGCGCCCTGGGATTGACCGGCGAGGTCATAGTCCCCTCATGGACTTTCATCGCCACCGCCCATGCGCTGTACTGGCAAGGTATTACGCCTGTCTTTGCCGACATCGACCCAGCTACGCACAACCTCGATCCCGAAGCTGTGCGGCGCATGATCACGCCGCGCACGACAGGCATCATCGGCGTTCACCTTTGGGGGCGTGCAGCGCCAATCGACGAACTTCAATCCATTGCCCACGAACACGGCCTGAAGCTGATGTTCGATGCCGCGCACGCCTTCGGCAGCACGTATCATGGCCAGAACATTGGGCGCTTCGGCGAGTGCGAGGTGTTCAGCTTCCACGCCACTAAGGCGTTCAACACCATGGAAGGCGGTGCCGTCACCACGAACAACGACGAGCTGGCCGACGCCATGCGCCTGATGCGTAACTTCGGTTTCAAGGGTTACGACAACGTCATCCACCCAGGCACTAATGGCAAGATGATCGAAGCATGTGCAGCAATGGGTTTGACCAATCTTGATGCACTCGAAGAAATGTTCACCGCGACCCGCCTTAATTACGGGATCTACAGGGAAGCGCTAATGGCCATACCAGGCATCTCCGTACTCGACTATGCCCCCAAAGAACAAAACAGTCATCACTATGTCGTGATCGAGATTGACGAACATTTCGGACCCACGCGTGATGAAGTCATCGCTGCCCTTCACGCCGAAAATATACTGGCGCGCAAGTATTTTTGGCCGGGTTGCCACAAGATGAAACCCTATCGGGACTTATTCCCTCACGCAGGGCTGATGCTTCAGAATTCACACAAAGTTTCGGAGCGTGTCGTCGTGCTTCCCGCAGGCTCCAGTTTGCATCCTGACAGCATCAAACAAATCTGCCGCGTGATTGAAATGCTGTACCACGGTAATCGCAACCATCAATAGCATGAAAAATCGCAAATAGATCACATAGCACCACCAAGCGTCACTGACGTAAAAGGGTCCCCATGAATTTCCCAAAATCGGACTACAAGGAATATCCCAAAACGCTGCCGCCAGATGATTTCTGGGGGCAAGTCAGGCGTACTGTCCATGGAAAGCCGATACCGGAAAATCAAATACAGCTCATTGTCGAAGCCATCAAGAGCGGCCTTGATTTTTGCAATAACGACTGCCTGCTAGATATTGCTTGCGGCAACGGCGCGCTTTCTCAGCTACTCTTCCACGATATTGCTGAGTTCCTTGGTGTCGACAATTCGGAATACCTAATATCCGTTGCACTAGCAAACTTTGGCAAACCTCCAGAGTTCAATTTCAGCCTAAGCGATGCTGCCGAATATATTCAAACGGAGCAGAATCCTGACCGATTCACCAAAGCGCTCTGCTATGGCAGTTTTTCTTATTTCACGACTCAGGATGCTCGCACTGTCCTGCAGGGGCTATCGGAGCGATTTACAAAGGTCAAGAAGTTGTACATTGGCAATTTGCCGGATAAAGCACGCGCTCAAGCTTTCTATCCTGCAGGAAAAGATTATGCTGAAGAACTAGTAGATCATGCATCGCAAATTGGAATTTGGCGCAGCAAGGAAGATATGGAGCAGCTTGCAGCCGAAACAGGATGGAGCATTCGATTCAAGCATATGCCGGATGACTTCTTTGCGGCACATTATCGCTTTGACGCGATATTGGAACCACTCCATTCACGAATGAAGTAAATCAAGTGATCCACAAAAAAAACATAAGTGATTTGGCAAACTTTGGCGGCACCGCCTTGTTCGCCACCCCACGCTCCACGTCCAACCTTGTTCGTCCGGATGTCGAGACATTTTTATTGCACTCCAAGTCGATTCTTGAACAAAGGCGAAGAATCGGCGCACCTTCATTGGTTGAACAACTCGAACGAGAATTGGCGGAGTTTCACAACACTACATTCTGTGTTGCTTTCAGCAACGGGTTCTGGGGGCTGGCACTTGCCATGAAATGCTTAGCTGTCCCTGGCAAGACAGAAATAGTAATGCCTTCGTTGACATACCGCCGCATGGCAGACATTGCTGCTTGGGTAAAATTGGTCCCCCACTATTGTGAGATAGACGCTCACACACTCGGTATCAATGCCGAAACTGCCGCACGCTGCATTAATGAAAACACAGCGTTGCTGCTTGCCGTGCATCCAATCGTCAACTGTTGCGAAATCGATGGCCTAGTCGGGTTGGCGGAACGCAACAATCTTCCCCTACTAGTCGACGCAGTCGAATCAGTATACGAAACATATAAGGGGAAAAAGATAGGATCGTTTGGCAACGCGGAATGCTTTTCCATGCACGCCAGCAAATTGATCAATGGTTTCGAGGGTGGTTATTTGACTACCAACGATCCCGACCTTGCGGAAAAGCTAATCAAAATGCGTAGCATGGGGGTGCTCGAAGACGGTCGCACAATCCCTCATGGCATTGACGCAACCATGAATGACGTTCACGCAGCCATGGCGCTCGCCAGCCTGTTGGATCTTCCCGCACAAGTCGAACGCAATCGTATGCGCTACGAAGCCTACAAGCACATGCTTGGTTCAGTACCAGGCATAAATCTGCTCGCTTTTGACGAGCGTGAGCAATGCAGCTACAAAAATATCGTGGTGCGACTTTCTGCAGAATGGCCACTCTCTCGCGCAGACACGCTGTCCATCCTGCACAGCGAACGCGTGATTGCGCGCCCATATTACTCGCCGGCACTACACATGAAACGTACAACGTACCCCACCATTGCCGGCGATCTCAGCCTGACAGAAAGCCTAGCTGAACAATTCATGTTATTACCTTGCGGATATTTCGTCGACGACGACGATACGGCACTCATAGTTTCGCTTCTTCGTTTCATACATGACCACGCCGATCAGATCACTAGACAACTACATCAAAAATGAACACAACACCGTCTCATCCAACCTTCGGCATACTGGGTGCACGCCCCAGGTTCAATACTCTGTTGGTCGGTGACACCACCTATCTGCCTGCGCCGGAGCGATATGAGAGTATCTTTCGAGACATCTTCGCCCGGCAGTACTATACGAACCAAGGCCCACTAACGTCTCAACTCGAACAGCGCCTAAGCGTTCTCCATGGGATGCGGCATGTCGTATGCGTCACCAACGCAACGATTGGGCTAATCATGGCAGCCGAAGCAATGGAGCTACGAGATCAGGTTGTCGTCCCTGCGCTAGCCTCCACCTCTGTTTTGCAGTCTCTGGCTTGGGCCGGCCTTGAACCAATTTTCTGCAACATAGATTCGTCAACACATCAGATGAACATCGGTCACGTAACCGACATACTTAACCAAAATCGCGGAGCAATTTCAGGCATATTGGCAGTAAATCAGTGGGGAAGCATATGCGACGCGCCAGCTCTGCGAAGCCTCGCCAGTCGATTCGGCATCCATCTATATTTCGATTCTGTCCACGCGTTCGCAAATGTCGTTAACGGCGCGTCAATTGGCAGCCTGGGTGATGTAGAAGTTTTTTCACTTCACAGCAGCCAAATCATGGGAGGGGCAGAAGGCGGCTTTCTATGCACGAATGATGATGCTCTGGCGGCACGTCTGCGCAACATCCGCAGCAGCTATGGCGCGGGCACCTTTACCGCCGTGGCAAAAACCAGCAACGGTAGAATGTCAGAAGCACAAGCGGCGCTGGGACTACTGCATCTCGATGACTTCCCGCAACTACAATCGAGAAACTTAGCACTGCTCCAAAGATATGAGAGCGGCCTTGAAAAGGTTTCTGGTTTGCGCCTGTTGAAACCGAGCGACACCTGCAATAGCAACTATGCATATGTCGTATGCCAAGTTGACGAATCTGTATTCGGAATGAGTAGAGACCGCCTAATCGCAGTTTTAAAGGCCGAGAACATCAACGCTCGTCATCATCCATGCCTAGAAGCAAGTTTGGCATACATAGCACCAGAGGAAGACCAGTTGCAGCACTCTGTCGATGTAATACGCAACTACTTTCAATTGCCACTCGGCGTTGATGTCTCCGTGCATGACGTCGACCAGGTTTGCGCTGTGCTCGCCGAAGCAAGGACATACGCGACCATGCTAAAAAAAATTGAGGTGTAATGTGCGCCTCGGCATCATGCAGCCATATTTCTTTCCTTACCTAGCGCATTTTGCATTAATTGCGCATACTGATGCTTGGGTAGTTTTCGATATAACGCAATATACGCCCAAGACGTGGATGAATAGAAATCGAATATTGCATCCGGCTACAGGCTGGAACTATGTCACAGTGCCGCTTTCAAACTCATCAACCAGCATAAAGACCCACGAAGCCAGAATTCTAGATATAGCAGCAAGTCATAAAAGCATTATTGGCAAGCTCAGCCACTATCGGCACAAAGCACCCTATTTCGACAATGTAAAAGAAATCGTAAATGATGTCTTCACCTCAATGAAGAACGATTTGCTGACAAGCCTCAACGTGCAAGCGTTAAAAACTGTATGTGCGTACTTAAACATTCCTTTTCGCGTACAGATCAGTTCCGAAATGAAGTTGCAGCTTCCCGCGAACCTCGAACCTGGCGAATGGGCACTTGAAATATCTCACCAATTAGGTGCGAGTAGCTATATTAACCCCATTAGTGGAAGACAACTATTCAATCCTCAACGCTTCAAAGAACGCGATATTTCACTATATTTTATGCAATTCGACAATTTCGCGTACGATACCCAACCATACCTGTATGAGAGCAACCTTTCAGTACTCGATGTCTTGATGTGGAATCATCCAAATGACGTTCGCGGCATTTTGATCGCAAACTCGCATTTAGTCGCTGCATGAGGTTTTTTTATTGCGTCGCAACATTTTCATTCATGGAATTTGATGACTATGGATCTCATAGACAAGCCTGCAAATAGACGCACACCCTCATCTTTAGGGCATCTGCCGCCAGAAAAAGATGCACGCTTTATCTCGGATACGAGCGCCGTCTTTTTCTAAATTGGTAGGCCGTTTTAGATTTAAATGCTACTGAACTTTTTTGCCTCACTCCGAATGAACTGGGTTAGATACCCGGGAAGTCATCATCCTGACATGACCGATCAAACAGAGACCATTGAAATTTCGGACTGGAGCAAGCTACCGACGAATCCGTTAGTGAGCGTTTACATGCTTGCGTATCGGCACGAAAAGTTCATCGCCCAAGCTATCGAGAGCGTCATCGCACAACAGTGCGACTTTCCTATCGAATTGATCGTCGGCGAGGATTGCTCACCAGATCGAACCCGTGAGATCGTACTGAATTACCAGCGCCGCCACCCCCATCTCGTTCGCATACTGACGGCAAAAGAAAACGTTGGATCACGTGCCAACTCGCATCGATGTTGGTCGGCAACGCGCGGAAAGTACGTGGCAATTTGCGAAGGTGATGACTATTGGTGCGACCCGACAAAGTTAGCTCGCCAAATGGAGGTATTTCGTATCTACCCAGAGTGCTCGCTGGTCTTTCATGCCGCGGCCTATGTAGATAGCCAAAGCGGTCGTCAGACTAGGACGAGCAGACAGTCTCTCTTCTCACGAATGCTTAGTACGAATGAAGTCATTCTTGGCGATGGAGGACTCATACCAACTGCCTCGATACTCGTACGCCGCGAAATTGCCCTCAACCCACCCTTTTGGTATCACCGGGCTCCCGTAGGAGACTACCCACTCGCATTGCACGCTGCATTGCGCGGAAAGATTGCTTACCTCGATAGAATCATGTCTGTCTACAACATCAACGTACCGCATTCCTGGACACAGCGGTACGTACCCGACGTCGGTTCACGTATGCTGTACGCGCGTCAAATCGAAGAGATGTTTGCCGGATTTTCAGCGGAAAGTGAGCATCGTTTCGATAAGGCCACTCGCGAAATGATAAGCAAATACTATTCCGACCCATTGGTGCGCCTTCCTTGCCCGATTGAAGAAAGACGTCGTTTTCATCTCGACATCGCCGACAAATTGCAAGGATCGGATCGCCTGCTGGCCTGGCTCGCCGCGAAATATGACTTGAAGTTGCCCTTGCTCAAGGACGTGGCGCGCAAATCGCGGTCACTTAGACGACTAATCATGTCGCATGCCCTTTGCGAACGTATTACGGTTCGCCACAAACCCATCGTCCACCATGCTCGCGATCATTAAAAAGCGATATGCACTCTGATCTGCTCATCGTTGGCGCCGGCTACGCCGGCAGCGTCACGGCACGTGAACTGGCAGATGCCGGTCACCGAGTGCATATCATCGACAAGCGTCCGCATATTGCCGGCAACGCCTACGATGAACTGGACGAACATGGCGTACTGATACATCGCTACGGTCCGCACATCTTTCATTCTAATGGTGAACGAATTTTTGAATATCTCTCACGCTTTACTAAGTGGCGCTCTTATGAACACCGCGTACGAGGCGTAGTTGGCGGTGCGTCCTATCCGTTCCCTATAAATCGGGACACATTGAACAAGTTATACGGATTGGATCTTGATGACGCTGGCGCCGAAGCCTACTTTGAACGTGTCAGAGAGCCACGCGAGCCCGTTTTGACGAGCGAAGACGTGGTCCTCAACACCGTTGGCCGCGATCTCTACGAAAAATTCTTCCTTAACTACACACGCAAGCAATGGGGACTAGAGCCTTCCGAACTAAAAGCAGGTGTTGCTGCTCGCATTCCAGTGCGAGTCAATACCGATGACCGTTACTTCACTGACAGATTCCAAGCCATGCCTCTACATGGCTATACGAAGATGTTCGAAGCCATGCTAGATCATCCGAACATTTCGGTGGAATTAGAGATTGACTTTGCCGAACTGCGCAATATCGACCGGTATCAGCACATTGTCTACACCGGCCCCATCGACACCTATTTCAATTATTGCTACGGTCACTTGCCTTATCGCTCCTTGCGCTTTGAGCATGAGCACCTGCCGAACGTACAGCAATATCAAGAGACCGGGACAGTCAATTATCCAAATGATCATGCCTACACACGCATAACCGAGTTCAAACATCTTACCGGTCAGACGCACTCAGGCACATCTATTGTGCGTGAATATCCGCAAGCCGAAGGCGACCCCTACTACCCCATTCCACGCACGGAGAATGAGTCGCTCTTCAAACGTTATGAGGAATTGGCCAGCAAAGAAACACGCGTCACCTTTGTCGGCCGCCTTGCGCAGTATCGCTACTACAACATGGACCAAGTAGTAGGTGCCGCCTTGACTGCGGCCAAGCAACTTATCGGCTGATAACCATGCGCATAGCTTTTTTGTGCAAGCGACGGTATATGAACAAGGATGTCATCCTTGATCGCTACGCACGTCTATATGAGATTCCGTTCCAGCTTGCAAAGCTGGGACACACAGTTGGCGGGTTCTGCCTCAGCTATCAGAGACATGATCGCATCAAGGAATCACACGACGCCCTCCCCGGGCGACTGCACTGGGAGTCACGTTCGTTAGGGAGGCTTTTACTGCCGAACCTTCTCAGCTATCCGCACACTCTGCTTCACCACCTAAGGGATTTCGCCCCGGATCTGTTGATCGGTGCATCGGACATTCCACACGTGGTGCTGTCTGCGTGGCTGTCCCGGCAACTCAAAGTGCCTTATGTCGTAGATTTGTACGACAACTTTGAAGGATTCGGTCAGGCCCGCATGCCGGGAATGGTACCCGCCTTACGCAAAGCAGTACGTAACGCTTCGCTCGTGACCACTACAAGCGCTCCGCTCAAGGAATTTGTGGCAACGGTCTATCATGCACGAGGCCAGATTATTTCAATGCCAAGCACAGTGGACAAGTCCATATTCCGACCTATGGACCGTATGGCATGCCGAATGTCGCTCGGACTTCCGGCCAATGCGCCTCTTATAGGGACCGCAGGCGGCTTGTATCGTGATAAAGGTGTGGAAACGCTCTACGAAGCGTGGAAGATAATCAAAGAGCGGCGCAGTGATGTGCGTTTGGTGCTCGCTGGTCCTGTGGATACGAACCTGGCGCTCCCCTTAGACGACCGCGTTCACTACCTTGGTTCGCTTCCGCACACACGCACCGCCGAATTATTTAATGCATTGGACGTCGGCGCGATCTGCATCCGCGACACCCCATTTGGTCGTTACTGCTTTCCGCAGAAGGCTTATGAAATGTTCGCCTGCGGATTACCCGTTGCAGCTGCCTGCGTTGGTGTCATGCCAGATCTGTTGGCACAGACTCCCTCATGCCTATATCAGGTAGACAGTCCGGAAAGCTTGGCAAACGTATTATTTGCTCAACTCGAAAGCCCCGTTACAGCCGTCGTAGCCGTTGATGACTGGAAAAAACTAATAGGTTCGGTGGAACCGAAACTTGTCGAACTTGTCCGCCATTAACCGCTGCACTTAATACCGCTTGCCACGTAGCCATCGCCAAGATCGTACTGATAGAACCATCGTTGCACAAAGCAAAATGGCACAAACAGATCGCCGCTAATGAGCGAAAGCGCTTTATTGATGATGGCTGGCTTAGTTTGCGCGCTACGAACGCTCCGCTGCTCAGGTGTCATATCATCGTAGCTTTGATCATTCTTGATGAGGCGATTAGACAATCTTCGAGTAAATTCGGTAACCGGGAACCCATAGTTCACAATATGAATGTCTGCCACTCCGGCGCTCATTAAAAGTGTCCGTAACTCCCCCTTTTCATACCGTCTTACATGCCCCACGAGTTCGTCAGACCTGCCAAATTTTCGCTGATGCGCCGGCACTGAAATCAGAACTCGGCCTCCTGGCTTCAAATAACGTATCCATTCACGCATAACTTCTCTATCTTTCTCAATATGCTCAAGCACCTCAAACGCGAACAGGTAGTCAAACGACTCATCAGCTAATTCTGATAACCGATCGACCACGACCATACGCTCTTGAGCAAACGACAAATTTTCCCTCATCATTTGGCGGCTATCCCGCCCAAGATCATGGCTAGCACCAAAAAAACCCCGCTCAAGAAAAATCCGGGTCATATGTCCCGTGCCAGCCCCCATTTCTATAAAACGACCTGGTGACCAAGTGCTACTCATGTCATGGACACAACTTTCTCGAAGAATGAGCTTAGGCTGTTTCGCCATTGGCTGACCTCAATAGTGGGGCGCTCGGTGCCAACGCCAAGCAGTTTCGATTATGGATCGCACATCTTCAAACTCCGGCCGCCAATCGAGCACCTCGATAGCGCGCCTAATATCTGCCACTAGTGCAGGTGGATCACCAGCGCGACGCGGTGCTCGCACAAATTCAATGGGCTGCCCTGTAATTTCACGCGCTGCGGCAATCACTTCCATCACGGTATGACCCTTTCCACTCCCGAGATTGAAACAGTGAGTCCCTTCGTTGCTTTCCAGAAAGCGCATTGCTTGGAAGTGCGCTTGAGCCAAATCGGTAACATGCACATAGTCCCTTATGCATGTCCCATCGCGGGTGACGTAGTCGTTTCCGAAGACTTTCAATGGCTCACCAATTCCCTGCGCTACACGCAGGACATTTGGAATTAGATGCGTTTCGGGCAAGTGTGATTCACCGATATCTCCTTCGGAATCAGCACCAGCAGCGTTGAAGTAGCGCAGAATCACTGATCGAAGTCCGTAGGCGCGCGATGCATCTTCGAGCACACGCTCGACCATCAGTTTACTCGCGCCATAAGGATTGATTGGATTTGTTGGGTGCGATTCGCTCAACAGTCCCTCGTTGACAGGAACCCCATAAACAGCGGCTGTAGACGAAAAAACAAGCTTATTGACGTCGGCGGCGCGCATAGCCTCCAGTAGAGTCACAGTGCCTGTTACATTATTTTGGTAATACGTGTAAGGGTCTCTTACGGACTCACCTACTTGCGACAATGCACAAAAGTGCATGACTACGTCGATATGCTGGGAGACAAACAAACGATCCAACGCTTCACGGTCAAGAATATTGCCTTCAACAAATCTACCCCAGCGCACCGCGGCTCGATGACCCGTGGACAGATTGTCGAATACAGTAGTTTCGTAACCTCGAAGCGCCAACATTTTGAGCATGTGCGTACCTATATATCCCGCACCGCCACAAATCAGGACGTTCACGATAGATCCCTTGCCGTACTTAGAAGACATTGCTGGATGACACGAGCATACCCGTCGGCTATGACATCCCAGTCAATACTGCCCGCCGCGATATTACGAATCCGATATGCGCGCTCCTGAGCCTGTTTCGGATTCTCCAGCGCTGCAAGAATTGCTTCCGCAAAAGCATGTGTATCGGCAGGATCTACACATATCTCTGGTGCTGCGTCGCCCAATAAGTCCTGGATACCCGGAACATTCCCGACGACCACTGGGCAGCCGCAACCAATCGCTTCCATAAGAACGACCGGCAGTCCCTCTTGATTGCCCGATGAGTCGCGGACAAATGGTGCAACAAACACGGTGGCGCGGCGATAAAGCTCCGGCAAGCCTTCTTGTGACATAGCTCCACGAAAACTAACCTGACTTTCAATGCCTAAAGAGCGTACGAGCGAGCGCAAGGATGCCTCTTCAGGACCAAAGCCCGCGATGGTCAAAACAGTAGATGGCCGCTGACGCAGTACCGCGGGCATAGCCTTTAAAAGTGCGGGCAAGCCTTTTTTTGCCACTAATCGCCCTACAAACAACAGTTCGTTTTCAACCCGCTCGACGCTTGAATCAATGGAAAACCGGTTGCGCAAATCGACACCCATGGGCAGCACTGCCAGGCTCGGAGGTTGCAAACCAATCTTCGTGACTTCAGCTTGCATGGCTGTGCTAACCACAGTCATAGAGGAAGAGGCTTTCGCAACTTTTTGCTTCAAGCTTCCAAGCAACGCACCACGCAAGCCGTACAGGTCCCCCCCATGGGAGGTCACGATGTAAGGTACGGCAGCCACTTTCTTCAGTCGTCGCGCAATGAGGCCTTGTGGAATCAGCCAGTGCGCATGGATAAGATCAATTTTGCGCGTTCGAACAAGTCGCCTGGCGGCCAGGTATTGACATAGGACAAACCCCGGAACCAGCAACCATTTCCAGGGATGATGACGCAAATTGCCTACGATACCTCCATGATTGACCAGCGTCTGCAACCAACGCGGGGCATATCGAAAGCGTACTACTTCTACGCAGTCCATCTTTCCACTCGGATCAGCATCAGGAGCATCTGGGACCAACGCGACAACAGCGAAGTGATCTGCCAGGCGGCGGCATAGCTCATGTACAAAGCCGGGCTCTGGATCGCCGCGCCACCGTGGATAAGTTGATGCGAGTACGAGCAGGGTGAGGCGATTTACTTCAGTCATGACGTCGGTATGTCAACGACGTGATTTGCTCCGAAACCAAACCTATCAGGAAAATGATCACTGCCGCACTCCACATGAGAGTGCTCATGTTGGTAAGCCTTCCCTCTCGGATAAAGGTCCACGTGTAATTGGCGCAACCCAACAGGAAAAAGACCCCGCTGGCCGGCACAAACAGCTTCAAAGGTGAGTAAAGCGTGGCGATCTTAAAAATGATCAATAGGAACCGTAGCCCATCTCTCAGCGGCTTGATATGACTTTTGCCGACACGTTGAGCGGCCTTGATAGGTACGTAGGCCACTGGATAAGCACTTCGAAAAAATGCCATGGTGCTGGTGGTGGGATATGAGAATCCATTTGGCAACAAATAGAGGAACTCACGAAACCTATCTGCACGTACGGCGCGAAAACCAGACGTGAGATCAGCAATGTCATGCCCAGTCATCCGCGTAGCCAGCCAGTTGTAGAACGTGTTGGCAACGCCGCGCCCGACTCCGGCCTGACTTCCCCAATCACGGGCTCCTACTGCCATGTCGTATCCCTGTTCTAACTTTTCTAGGAGCCTCGCCACATCCGCCGGGTGATGCTGCCCGTCCGCATCCATGAAGACCAGTACATCACCCTTGGCAGCTC
Organism: Dyella acidisoli; assembly: GCF_030160295.1. Lineage (GTDB taxonomy): Bacteria > Pseudomonadota > Gammaproteobacteria > Xanthomonadales > Rhodanobacteraceae > Dyella_B > Dyella_B acidisoli. Next base: position 299,634 of record NZ_BSOB01000017.1, on the reverse strand, counting down.
TCGCACCGCGTTTTATGGCGGCACCATTTCCCATGGAATAAGGTGAACTGAGGCATCGCACCCCATGCTTTTCGCAAATAGCCCGGGTATCGTCGATTGACCCATCGTCCACCACGATAATCTGCGCAGACGGCTGCTCCGCACAAAGACGCGGCAACAATTCAGCGAGTGCGGCTGCCTCGTTCTTGGCAGGAAGGATGATGCTGAGCATGTTCAAACAGTTGGCTTCCCCAGAGATCGCCTAATCATAGCGTGGCCTATTAAATAGCGTTGCCAAGTTGTTCCCACACCGAACATTTTCGTAGCTCAGAATATCTGAGTCCCTGCCAACTACCTAAGACGTCTTATCTGCCGAGGAAAAGGGCCGTGTCCCTCCTGCAAAACCGGTGACAGTCGATAGCCTGCCGCCTCAATGTGCGCTAAATTCGAGTCCAATCAGGGGACTTAAGCAGGTTTTATCATGTCATCGCAGCCGCAGCCCACCGCACTTGGCTTATCAGGACTGGCCCGTCGACTCGTTTCCGAGGGTTTGCTGCCTGAAGCCGACGTTCGCAAAGCTGTCACCGAGTCGAGTCAGCAGAAGAAGACCTTGACCGGCTGGCTGTTGGACCAGAATTTGGTCGACAACAACCGTTTGACGCAGATTGCCTCGGCAGAGTTCGGCATGCCGATCTTCGATGTCTCGGCACTTGCGGCGGCAAGTATGCCTACAAGCTTGATCAGTCAGGAGCTGATGACCAAGCATCAGGCCCTGCCCCTTATGAAGCGTGGCAAACGCCTCTTCGTGGGCATTGCCGACCCCATGCAGCTTCACGCGCTGGACGAAATCAAATTCCACTCCAATTGCATGGTGGAGCCCGTCTTGGTCGAGCGGGCTCAGCTGAGCCGCGCCATTGATACAGCCGTCAGCACGCTTAACAACGTGACGCCCGATTTGGGCGGAGGCGACCTAGAAGACCTGGCACTGGAGTCAGTAGACGAAGACGGAGAGACCAGCAGCGGCGGTATCGACGCCACTGGCGGTGATGACGCCCCCGTGGTGAAGTTCGTCAATAAGATCCTGGTGGACGCCATTCGTCGCGGCGCGTCGGATATCCACTTCGAACCCTATGAAAACCAATACCGCGTACGTCTGCGTATGGACGGTATGCTGCGCGCTGTGGCCAGCCCGCCACAGAAACTGGCGAACCGCATCTCCTCACGTCTGAAGGTGATGGCGGGCCTGGATATCGCCGAACGTCGCGTGCCGCAGGACGGCCGCATCAAGCTCAACCTGTCCAAGAGCCATGCGATGGACTTCCGCGTGAGCACACTGCCGACCCTGTTCGGCGAAAAGATCGTGCTGCGTATCCTGGACAGCTCTTCGGCCAAGTTGGGTATCGATAAGCTCGGTTACGAAGACCTGCAAAAGAAGCTCTACCTGGACGCCATCCACAAGCCCTATGGCATGGTGCTGGTGACCGGCCCAACCGGTTCGGGTAAGACGGTCTCGCTGTACACGGCGCTGAACATCCTCAACACGGCGGAACGCAACATTTCCACGGTAGAAGACCCGGTGGAAATCCGTGTGGAGGGCATCAACCAAGTACAGCAGAACACCAAGCGCGGCATGACCTTCGCGGCGGCGCTGCGCTCCTTCCTGCGTCAGGACCCAGACGTGATCATGGTGGGCGAAATCCGCGACCTGGAGACAGCGGAAATTGCCATCAAGGCCGCCCAGACCGGTCACATGGTACTTTCCACCCTGCATACGAACGACGCACCGCAGACCATCTCCCGTCTAATGAACATGGGCATCCCGCCCTACAGCATCACCTCGTCAGTCACTCTAGTCATCGCCCAGCGCCTGGCACGACGCCTGCATAGCTGTAAGAAGAAGATTGAGCTTCCCCCGCAGGCTTTGCTTGCTGCAGGCTTTACGCAGAAGGACCTCGATGAGGGCATGGAACTTTACGACGCCGTGGGCTGCCCGGATTGCAACGAGGGTTACAAAGGGCGCGTGGGTATCTATCAGGTAATGCCCATGGTCGAGGAGATCCAGAAGATTGTGCTGGAGGGCGGCAACGCTCTGCAGATCGCCGAAGCGGCGCAGAGGATTGGCATCAACGATCTGCGCAAATCGGCTTTGATGAAGGCCAAGGCTGGGGTGACCAGCCTTGCGGAAATCGATCGCGTGACCAAGGATTAACGTTAGATCGCGACCGTCTTCATACCAGACTTGCGCGGGCGGCCACGAAATGGGTCGCAAAACTACCGTAAGCTGGTGATTATGTTGCCCGCTGTGCCGATATCCGGCGCTGGGTTCGGTTTATTGGGGGATTAAACGCCATGGCTACGGTTACCGCCGCTACCAAAAACACCCGACAGCAGGCTACCGCGCGCGCGCAAATTACGCAGATGCCCACTTATGAATGGGTGGCATTGGACAAGCGCGGCAAGCGCATGACGGGCTCGATGCCGGCGAAGAATGTCTCGCTGGTAAAAGCCGAACTGCGTCGACAGGGGATGAACCCGCAGACGGTGAAGGAGCGCGCCAAGCCGCTTTTCGGCGGTAGTGGCAGCGCGGTCAAACCTCGCGATGTCGCTATCTTCAGCCGCCAGATCGCCACCATGATGGCCTCCGGCGTGCCAATGGTGCAGTCCTTCGACATCATCGCGGACGGCCAGAAGAATCCTCGTTTCAAGAACATGCTGGTCGAGGTAAAACAGAGCATTGAGGGCGGCTCGACGCTTCATGAAGCACTGGGCCAGTACCCGGTGCAGTTTGACGAGCTTTACCGCAACCTGGTGCGTGCCGGCGAATCGGCTGGTGTGCTCGATACGATTCTCGACACCGTTGCCACCTACAAGGAAAAAACCGAAGCCATCAAGGGCAAGATCAAGAAGGCGCTGTTCTATCCCATCATGGTGATGGTGGTCGCCGTGGCGGTGATCATGATTATGTTGCTGTTCGTGGTTCCGGTTTTTGCCAAGACCTTCAAGGACGCAGGCGCGGAGTTGCCAGCGCCCACTCAGCTTCTTGTGACGATGTCGGCATTCATGCAGGACTATTGGTACATCGTGCTCGGAGGCCTTATCGGTGGCATCGTGGGCCTGATCATGGCCAAGAAGCGCTCGGTGAAATTCGCCCATTTCCTTGATCGCGTATCGCTCAAGCTTCCAGTTATGGGCAACATTCTTCGCCAGTCGGCTATTGCGCGATTCTCCCGTACGCTGGGCGTCACATTCCGTGCTGGCGTCCCCCTCGTAGAGGCTATGGACGCAGTGGCAGGTGCTACGGGCAGCGTTGTCTACTCCGACGCCGTACACCAGATGCGCGACGATATCGCGGTGGGTCACCAACTGCAGCTAGCTATGAGGCAGACCGGCCTGTTCCCCAACATGGTCGTGCAAATGGTAGCTATCGGTGAAGAGTCGGGCGCATTGGATAGCATGCTGTTCAAATGCGCTGAATTCTACGAAGAGGAAGTCAGCAATGCGGTCGACTCCCTTGCCTCCTTGCTCGAACCACTGATGATGGTGATTCTAGGTACGGTGGTGGGCGGTATCGTTATTGCGCTCTATCTCCCCATCTTCAAACTCGCCGGCACGTTCTAATCCCTGCCTAAACCACGCGCCACATCGTTGCCGCCCAGCGGCGATAATGTGGCGCGTTTTCATACCTACGGTTCGTGCATGCCTGATTTGCCGCTTACAGTCTGGATCGTTGTCGCAGGCGTGCTGGGCCTGATTGTTGGCAGCTTTCTCAATGTCGTGATCTTGCGTTTACCGGCCCGGCTGGATGCGTTCTGGAGGCAGGAAGCGCATGCGGTGCTGGGTCTTGAGCTTCCCGAAGAAGCGCTACCGCCAGGCATCGTGCGCGAAGGCTCGCATTGCCCACATTGCAAACACCCTTTGGCAGCCCGCGACAACATCCCGCTGTTCGGCTGGCTCCTGCTACGCGGTCGCTGCCGCTACTGTCAAGCACCCATCTCCATCCAATACCCGCTGATCGAGCTGCTGACTGGCATCCTCAGCGCCATCATCATCTGGAAATTCGGCCCAACCTGGGCTGGTCTCGCGGGACTGTTCTTCACCTGGGCGCTGGTTTCGCTGTCGGGCATCGATTTCCGCACGCAATTGCTGCCGGACCAGATTACGTTGCCACTACTGTGGGCCGGCCTGCTGCTGAGCCTGGTCCATCTTTTCGTCCAGCCACCCGCTTCGATTCTGGGCGCCACCATCGGCTACCTCAGCCTATGGAGTGTGTATTGGCTGTTCAAGCTGCTCACCGGCAAGGAAGGCATGGGCTTCGGCGATTTCAAATTGCTCGCTGCACTGGGCGCTTGGATGGGGCCTATGTCGCTGCTGCCGGTGATCCTGCTTTCTTCACTGATCGGCGCGCTGGTAGGCGGCGCATTGATCGCCCTGCGCAAACACGGGCGCGAAGTGCCGATGCCGTTCGGGCCATTCCTCGCCATGGCGGGGTGGGTGTGGTTTGTCGCGGGTGATCAGCTTGCGCATGCCTACATGAGTTTGACTGGACTGCGATGAGCAAGCCATGCCCTTCACGGTAGCCCTCACCGGCGGCATCGCTTCCGGCAAAAGTGCAGCGGAGCAGCGCTTCCGGGCGCTGGGTGTGCACGTGTACGACGCAGATCAGGCGTCTCGCGCCGTTGTGGAACCAGGCAGCGATGGTCTCGCGGCCATCGTCGACGCGTTCGGCAGCGAGGTGCTCGATGTGCATGGTCGCCTGGACCGCCCGCGCATGCGCGAACGCGTGTTCAGCGATCCCACCGCGCGCAAAACCTTGGAGGCCATCGTGCACCCACGCGTGCGGCAGTGGATGCTGGAGCGAGTGCAGGTCGATGAAGCCCCGTACGTGATGCTGGCCATTCCCTTGCTGGCGGAAAACATCGGCCACTATCGCTGGGTGGACCGGATCCTGGTGGTGGACGTACCGGAAGCCACCCAACTGGACCGCCTGATGCGGCGTGACGGCATGGATGAAGACTTAGGCCTACGCATTCTCGCCACTCAGGCCTCCCGCACTGAGCGTCTCGGCCTGGCGGACGATGTCATCGATAACAGCGGGCCGGAGTCGGCCTTGGAACCTCAAGTTGACGCACTCCATCAGGCTTATCTGACGCTGGCTGCCGCCCGCCATTGAATGCGGCCTTGGCCGTCGTTACCTAAGTCGTTCAACCGGTTAAACTTGGAGATTCCCACTCCTTGTGCGAACTTTTGATCCGATGTCCACTTCGTCCGCTGCCGCTACGCCCGCTGTAACCCCCGAGACCGACGCGCCGCGCGATTTCATCCGTCAGATCATTCGCGAGGATTTGGGCACCGGCAAGCACGCCGCCATCCGCACCCGCTTTCCACCCGAACCCAACGGCTACCTGCACATCGGCCATGCCAAGGCGATCTGTCTGGATTTCGGTATCGCCCGCGAGTTCGCCGGCTGGTGCAATCTGCGCCTGGACGACACCAACCCTGGCAAGGAAGACCCCGAGTTCGTCGAAGGCATCAAGGATGACGTGCGCTGGCTGGGGTACGAGTGGCATGACCTGCGCCACGCCTCCGATTACTTCGAGGTGCTTTATCGCGCCGCCATCAAGCTGATCCAGGACGGCCACGCCTACGTCGACGACCTCACCGCTGAGGAAATGCGCGAATACCGTGGCACGCTCACCGAGCCAGGCCGTAACTCGCCACACCGCGACCGCAGCGTGGAAGAAAACCTGGACCTGTTCCACCGCATGCGAGCAGGCGAATTCCCGGACGGCAGCAAGACGCTGCGTGCCAAGATCGACATGACTTCCGGCAACATGAACATGCGCGATCCGGCCATCTACCGCATCCGCAAGGTCACTCACCAGAACACAGGCGACGCGTGGCCGATCTACCCCATGTACGACTACGCGCACTGCCTGTCTGACGCACTGGAAGGCATCACGCACTCGCTATGTACGCTGGAATTTGAAGATCACCGTCCGCTTTACGACTGGTTCGTGGACAACGTGGATCTTCCCAGCCATCCGGAGCTGTGGGAGCACATGCGCCAGGCCGGGTTCCGCACGGAGCCGGCCAAGCCGCGCCAAATCGAGTTCTCGCGCTTGAACCTGAGCTACATGATCACCAGCAAGCGCAAGCTGGCCCAGCTGGTGAACGATGGGCTGGTCGACGGCTGGGACGACCCGCGCATGAACACCCTGCGCGGCCTGCGCCGCCGCGGTTTCACGGCAAGCGGCATCCGCCTGCTGATTGAACGCCTGGGCGTGAGCAAACAGAACAGCGTGATCGATTACGCCATTCTCGAGAACTGCGTACGCGAAGACCTGGACGCCACCGCGCCACGCCGCATGGCCGTGATCGATCCGCTCAAGCTGGTCATCACCAACCTGCCAGAAGATCACGAAGAATCGCTGACCTTCTCCAATCACCCCAAGGACGAAAGCTTTGGCACGCGTCACATACCGTTCTCGCGTGAGGTCTGGATCGAACGCGAAGATTTCGCTGAAGTGCCGCCAAAAGGCTTCCATCGCCTGAAGCCCGATGGCGAAGTCCGCCTGCGCGGCGTGGGCATCGTGAAGTGCGTGGAAATCATCAAGGCCGACGACGGCAGCGTGAGCGAAGTGCGCTGCACGCTCGATCCCGAATCGCGCTCCGGCATGCCCGGCGCCGAGCGCAAGGTGAAAGGCACCATCCACTGGGTCAGCGCAAAGCACGGCGTGGCCACGGAAATCCGCCTGTACGACCGCCTGTTCAACGTACCCACGCCGGACGATGAAAGCGACGGCAAAACCTGGATCGAGCACATCAATCCGGAAGCCAAGCGCATCGTGCGCGGCTGGCTGGAACCTGCTGCGGCCCAGGCCACGCCGGAACAGCGCTACCAGTTCGAGCGCCTGGGCTATTTCGTGGCCGATCGTCTGGATCATCGCCCCGAATCCCCTGTGTTCAACCGCGCCGTCACCCTTCGCGACACCTGGGCTAAACAAGCGGGCTAAAAGCCTGTCTATGGTCTCGGCGTGGCCCGCGCCGGGATCTGTTTGCTTGTCGGGCAAGGAGGAACGAAGGCGTGTATGTCGATACACAACTGAGTGAGGACGCAATCCGACGGGCAAACAGACCCGGCGCGAGCCATGCCGAGGCCACAGGCAGGCTCTCCTCATGATGCTGCCGCTGCAGATCCACCTCACCCTGCCGCCATGGATCGAAGAAGTTGCCGACACCAGTCAGCGGTACATCACGGATGAAGAGCGTGTGCGGCTGGCGATCGAGCTGTCGCGGCGCAATATCGAACACGGCCAGGGTGGGCCGTTCGGCGCAGCCGTATTCGACGAACATGGCCGCCTGATCGCCGCGGCAGTCAACCGGGTGATTCCGCAGACCTGTTCCGTAGCCCACGCCGAAATGCTGGCCTACATGGCCGCGCAACAGCGCTTGGCCAGTTATCGCCTCAACGAACAAGGCGGCCACTACACATTGGCCACCAGTGCGCAACCCTGCTGCCAGTGCTACGGCGCCACCTTCTGGGCCGGTGTCGATACGCTGCTGATTGGCGCACGCGGAGAAGACGTCGAAGCACTGACAGAATTCGACGAAGGTCCTCTGCCCTCCGACTGGGTCGGCGAACTGCAGCATCGAGGTATCACCGTGCGACGCGACATCCTGCGCGAAGAAGCACGCGCCGTACTCGCCGCTTATGGCGCCCGCGGAGAAAGCTATTGAACCGCCTGCGCTCCGCGCTGCCGTTGCTGCTGCTGATCGCGGCAGGCATCGTGCTGCTGGCTTCGGGCGTGTTTGACCGCATCCATCCCGAGCAACTGGTTGCGCATCAACATCAACTACGTGAACACCTCGCCGAACATCCCTGGCTGAGCCGCCTTGGTTACATCAGCCTGCTGGTACTGGCGACTTGCACGGGTGTTCCAGTCACCATCTTGCTGATCCTGGCGGCCGGTTTCGCCTTCGGCGTTGTGGAGGGTACCGCGTATTCCTCCATCGGCCTCACGCTTGGCTCGTTGATCCTGTTTCTAGCCAGCCGCTACGCTTTCGGCATCGGCAGCAAACATCCTCCCGCCATCGCGGACAAACTGCACCACGGCTTCGAGCGACATCCTGTGGTCTACACCATGTTCCTGCGGCTGGTACCGGTAGCGCCGTTCGGTTTGGTCACCATGGCGCTGGCCTGGTTTCGATGCCCGTTATGGCTGTTCCTCGGCGCCACGTTTCTTGGCGGCACCGTGATGCTGGTCTTCGAAACCTCGGTGGGCGCAGGTTTGGGTGTAGCCCTCAGCCATGGTCGGCAGCTTGGACCGGAGCTGATTTTCGATCCGAGTGTCGTGCTGCCTTTATGCGCGCTGGCAGCACTCTCGCTGGTGCCGTTGGTAGTGGAACGAGTACGGCAGCACCGTTCGCGGGTATAGCGTCTTCAGCCTTTTGCTTGCATGGAAAACTCGCACGGCGGAAGCCATGCGGGTTTTCGTTCGTGACATAACTGGAACGCGACGTTCGTAAAGACGGGAACGACAAGGAAGCCGGCAGATCGAATGCGTGTTGTTGTTCGCATCCACCGTCACATTAATCAAACTCAGAGCAAGCTCATCAACGGGCTTCGCAGTTGCGGCGAAGGTTGCGATGCAAACCAATAGAGAAAAGAAGTTATGCCGCCGGCAAAGAAAAAAAGGACCTGCGTTGCCGCAGATCCTTTCAAATAGTGGTGGGCCGTGACAGATTCGAACTGTCGACCAACGGATTAAAAGTCCGCTGCTCTACCGACTGAGCTAACGGCCCGGAAAGCAAGCCGCTAATTTTAGAGTCTGGACGCCTGCGGCACAAGCGACACCTGACCGGATTGCTCAAGCATATCGGGTGGGATCGTCCAAACCGGCGTCACGGAAGCCCTGTGCACGCAGCCGGCAGGCGTCGCAATGGCCGCAGGCGCGGCCTTCCGCGTCGGCTCGGTAGCAGCTCACCGTCGCAGAGAAATCTATGCCCAGGCGCTGGCCTTCACGGGCGATATCCGCCTTGCTCATCGCCATCAAGGGTGCATGAATGCGGATGCCAGCACCTTCTACGCCAGCCTTGGTCGCCACGTTGGCCAGCCGCTCGAAGGCTTCAATGAATGCGAGGCGGCAGTCGGGATAACCGGAGTAATCGACGGCGTTCACACCGCACCAGATGTCGGTGGAGCCAAGCACTTCGGCCCAACCCAGGGCAATGGATAGCATGATGGTATTGCGCGCCGGCACGTAGGTAACCGGAATACCTTCCCCGCCTTGCTCCGGCACATCGATGTCCGCCGTGAGCGCCGAGCCGCCGATGCTGCGCAGATCCACGTGCACGGTTTTGTGTTCGACCGCACCGAGCATGCGCGCAACGCGTGCTGCTGCGTCCAGTTCGGAACTGTGGCGCTGGCCGTAGGCCACGCTCAGTGCGTGCACTTGATAGCCCTGTTCGCGGGCAATAGCGATAGTGACGGCAGAGTCCATGCCTCCGGAAACGAGGATGACAGCCTTACGGGGTATAGAACCTGACATAGTGAATTCCAACTGCAGAAGACGGCCGGTCACCGGCCGGGAACGCTGTCGGCGACACAGGCCGGCGCGTGTGGTTTATCTCCACGTATTGGAGAACTACAACTCGTCAATGACCAGCTTTGCTGTTGAAAAGCACCTCGGCGAAGGCCGGAATGACGGTAAGGTGAGATTGAGCACTCGCTCAATGCCCCGGCGCATCGTTCCACAGCAGCTTGTGCAACTGCAGTTGGAAGCGCACCGGCAATTTATCTTCGATGATCCATTCGGCCAAGGCGCGCGGTTCGATCGCGCCATGCACCGGCGAGAACAACACCATGCAACGACGATCGATGCGATGTTCGGCCACCACACCGCGCGCCCATTCGTAATCGACGCGACTGGCGATCACGATCTTTACTTGATCGTGCGGCAGCAGATGATCGAGGTTGGACCAGAGATTGCGCGCGCTTTCGCCGGAATCGGGTGCCTTCAGATCCATCACCTTGCGCACGCGCGGATCGACCTCGGCAACGTCCAGTGCGCCGGAAGTTTCCAGCGACACCTCGTAGCCGGCATCACACAGCTTGCGCAGCAGAATCAGGCAGCGCTTCTGCGCCAGCGGTTCGCCACCGGTGACGCACACGTGGCTGGCGCCATACGAGGCGACCTCAGCGAGAATGTCGTCGATGTCGCGCCAATTGCCGCCGTAGAACGAATACTCGGTATCGCACCACACACAACGCAGTGGGCAGCCGGTAAGACGCACGAACACGGTGCGCCAACCGATCGCGTCGGCTTCGCCTTGAATGGAATGAAAGATCTCGGTGATGCGTAGGCGTTCAGCCGCCGGAGAATCCGACGTGGTCATTTCCACGTTCGCCGATGTGCTGCTCACCACCTTACCCTCAACGCGTCGACTGCGAGAGTCGGCGCAGGCGTTCCTGGGCCAGCTTGGCCGCATTGGAATTGGGGTACTTGCTGACCACTGACTTCAACGTATCGATGCCTGCGTCAGTCTGCTTCATCTCTAGCTGGCTGTAGCCGAGTTTAAGCGTGGCATCTGCCGCTTTGTCGCTCTGCGGGTACTGGCTCAGCAGATGCTTGAAGGCTTCCACCGCCACTTGGTAGTTAGTGGTGGCGTAGTACGACTCGCCCAGCCAATAGAACGCATTTGGCGTGAGCGCATCGTTGGGATATTTCTGGATGAATTCGCGAAAGCCGCGCGACGAGGACACGTAGTCGCCTGCGCGCAAAGATTTGAATGCGGCGTTGTAGGCGTTGAGTGCAGCACTCTTCTGCGCAGCTGATTCGGCCGGTGCAGCGGGTGTCGACGTTGCGGCGGGAGCTGCATTGTTGGGGGCAGATGCGCTGGCTGCTGGAGCCTGCGCGGCGGTTGCCGATGATGCTGGCGCGGCGCTGCCCTGCTTTTCGAGACGACCAACGCGGCTATCCAGGTCGGTGTACTGCGCCTTGTTCTGGTCCTGCAATTGCTGAACCTGGTGCTGCAGCTCTTCGATCTGACCCTGCTGTTGCTGAATCATCGACTGCAATTGCTGCAGCTGATTGAGCTGGCCAACCTTGTTCTGGTCCTGGTTCTGCTGTTGCTGTTCGAGCCGTGCGACACGATCCGACAGACTCATTGGTGAGTTCTGCGCGTGTACGGGCGCCACAAACAGCAAGGCGGACGCCAGGGCGCCCGCCATGCTGAGATTGGCCATGAAACGATGAGCCAATCGAAACACCATTATGTCGCCGTGTAGACGATCTCAACGCGACGATTCTTGCTCCAGCAATCCTCGTTGTGCTCGCGGCACACGGGCTTTTCCTTACCGTGGCTGATCACGTTGATCTGGCTGGCGGAACCGCCATTGGCCTGCAGCGCGCTGGACACGGCGTTACCACGACGCTCGCCCAGGCCCAGGTTGTATTCACGCGTACCGCGCTCGTCGGCGTTGCCGTCCAAGGTCATGCGCGAGGTCGGCACGTCCTGCAGGAACTTGGCATGGCACTGCATGATCTGCTGGAACTCCGGCTTCACTTCGTCCTTGTCGAAGTCGAAGTAGACAACGCGCTGCTTCAGGCAGGCGTCGGTGTCGAGGTCAGCGGCGGTGTACTTGCCGGCGCCGGGCTGGGCCGGAGCGGTCGTGGTTTCCGGCTGCTGCGGAGCCTGCGGCTTGGTTTCCTGCTTCTTGGTACAAGCGGCCGCACCGACGCAAAGCAGGGCGACCAGGGCAATACGAACGGTCTTATTCATGGTGACGTTCCTTCAAACGGGTTTGGTTTCCGACAGTCAATGACGATTGCGGTTACGGGACAGTCTTCGCCGGTGGGCCGGCTGTTGTTTTATTTTTCTTACACCTACAACTACGGCCACGCATTGTACTGCAGAGGCCAGTAAAACAGGCATGGCAAAACGCCATACCTGTCGTGGCCGGAACACTCTCGCGCTCCGGGCCTCTCCTCAAGTCATCCGGTCGCGACGTAAGGTTCGCGACCGGATTGAATCACTGCTTGCGATAGGGTCCCCAGGACGGTTGGCGGACATCGCCATCGGCGAGCGCCAGGCGCTGCCTTACCAATCCATCGTTCGAAACGGCATAAAGCACGTCTCGGGCTCCATCGGTGGCGGCGTAAATCAACATGCTGGCGTTCGGCGCGAAGCTAGGCGATTCGTCGATCGGACCGGGCGAGAGAAACCGCACCTGCCCACCGAGGCTCTGGTCCACGATGGCGATACGATACACGTTCCCGTTGGCCTGCACCATGGCGGTCTGCTTGCTGTCGTAGCTGATCGCCGCATCCAGGTTCTGCTGGCCCTGGAAGGAAACGCGCTCGGGCGTGCCGCCGCCGGCCGACATGCGATAGATCTGGGGGCGGCCGGAGCGGTCGGAGGTGAAATAGATGCTCTGGCCATCCGGCGACCAGACCGGCTCGGTATTGATCGCCAGACTGCGGGTAAGGCGGGTTTCCTGGCGGCTGCCCAGATCCATCACGTAGATCTCGGGGTTGCCAGTATAAGAGAGGGACAGAGCAAGCTTGGTGCCATCCGGCGACCAGGCGGGTGCGCTGTTGATGCCCTTGGCACGGCCGGAAATGAGCTGGCGGGAGCCGGTGGTGATGTTCTGGATATACACCGCCGAGTTGCCGCTTTCGAAGGACACATACGCAATGCGCGTGCCATCGGGCGACCACTTGGGCGACAACAGCGCCTCATGCGAGCGCGCGACCACCTGCGGGTTGTAGCCATCCGAATCGGCCACGATCAGCGAATACGTGGCGTTGTTGCCGCTGCCGACCATGGTCACGTAGGCAATGCGTGTCCAGAATGCACCGGGAATGCCGGTGATCTGCTGGAAGATGGCATCGGCGATCTGATGCGCAACGCCGCGCAGGTCGCTGATGGAAGCAGGCGGCATGGCATTGCCGAGCAGTCGCTGCTGGCGATTCACATCCCACAGCTCGTATTCCACTGTCACCATGCCATTGCCGGCATCTTTGATGCGGCCGATCACGATGTAGTCCTGCTTGAGCAGACGCCAGGTGGCGAACTTGATGTCCGAACCCTGGCTGGGCTGCTCGACGATCTCACTCACCGCCAGCGAGCGGAATTTGCCGCAGCGGTTGAGATCGTTGCGGATCACGTCGGCGATGTCGGTGGGCAGTGGTGCGCCCTGCTGGGCGAAAGGCACTACGGCGACCGGTGTGGCGGATTTCACGCCACCGACGATCTGCACGTTCAACGATTGCTGCGCCATGGCGGGGCCTGCAACCAGGCCAGCGATGAATAACAGCAGGAGGGTAATTAGCGATCGGGATGATCTGCGCATGGGCTAGCTCACTGCGGAATGAAGGTGAAGTCGATGTCGCGGTGGAACACGCTTTCGAAGCCCTGATAGGGCAGCGGCTGCGCGCGCAGCACGGCATCCTCGACGGATTTCTTGCCAGCTGCATCGTAAGGGCAGTTAGGTGATGCTTTGGCGCTCAGCACATTGCCACCGGGAATCTGCACGATGTGGACCACGCATGGAGCGTTAGGCATGTTATCCGGCCTGATCCAATTCTGCGTGACGGCGTTCTGAATCGCCGCCATATATTGCGAAAGCAGCGTGCTGTTGGAGTTGTTGCCCGTCTGGCGCTGGTCCGCGTTCGGCAGATTCTCCATGCCGTTAGCCTGCGCGTTTTTCAGATCCGCGAGCTGCTTTTTCGCCTGGTTGGCTTTGCTGTCCGCCTTCTGTGTCTGCGCCGAAGCATTGTCGAGCTGCTTGAACAGCTCATCCACCTTCTCCTGCTCGGCCTTCTTTTTAGCCGCCTGGGCGTCCAATTCGGCTTGACGCTGGCGCTGCTTTTCTTCCTGTTCTTTCTTGGCGTTCTCGGCCTTCTGCAGACCTTCCTGCACCACGCGCTCCTGATCCACCACATCCGGATGCTCGGGTGGTGGCGGCAATTGACTCACCTTCGGCTGTTCGATCGGTGGCGGCGGAGGCGGCGGCACCGACGGCGGTGGTGGCACAGTGTTGGGCACCGGCTTCACTTTCTCCGACTTCGGCGGCGGCGCGGCCGTATTGCCGAGCAGTGTGGCTTCGATCACCGGACCGCTTAGCTGCAGCGGTGGCGGCGTGCAAGTGATCGGGTTCGGCAGATGCAGCTCAGTGAGGAATTTTTCGTACGACGTGCAGGGCAACATCGCCAGGAACAGGAAGGCGACGATACCCAGATGGAGAACGGCCGATAGCGCGACCGCGAGCGGAGTGCCCTTGGCGTTACGGTCGTCCATTCGGATTGCCCGACTCCGGCGCACTCATCAAACCGACCTTGGCCACACCGGCCTGCTGCAACAAGGCCAGTACCTGATATACACCGTCATACTTGCCGTCACGATCGCCCGCGACCAGCACGCTTACATCAGGATTCTGTTTTACGAACGCACCGACCTTGACCTTCAGCGCATCCGCTTCGATCGGTTCCTTCTTGCTGGTGCCCAAGGTGAGATACATGTGACCCTGGGTGTCGACTGAGATGATCACCGGCTCCTTCTTATCCTGCAGCGACTTGGCATTGGCTTGCGGCAGGTTGACGTCGACGTTCGCATTGAGCATGGGCGCGGTGACCATGAAGATGATCAGCAGCACCAGCATCACGTCGATGTAGGGCACGACATTGATTTCGGATTTGAGCTTTAAACGCTTGTGGCGCGCGGAGCTGAGCATGATCGCGGCCTCGCTTAGTGGTTATCGTCGGTCTGGATCTGGCGCTGCAGTACGGAGGAGAACTCTTCCTGGAACACTTCATAGCGCGAGGCGACGCGTTCGACCTTGTTGGCGTAGCGGTTGTAGGCCCACACCGCCGGAATCGCGGCGAACAAACCCATGGCGGTGGCGATCAGCGCTTCGGAAATGTGCGGCGCCACCACGGCGATAGTGACGTCCTTCATTTCGCCCAGGCCCTGGAACGCACCCATGATGCCCCACACCGTGCCGAACAGGCCGACGTACGGGCTGATCGAACCCACGTTGGCAAGGAATTCCAGATTGCGCTCGAGCAGGCCGATCTCCTTGGTGCCGGCCACACGCATCGCGCGCTCGGAACCTTCGATCACCGTGCGCACGTCGGTGCTGCGACGCTGGCGCTGGCGCACGAATTCGCGAAAGCCCGACTCGAAGATATTTTCCATGCCGCCGCTGTTGCCGCCGTTGTTGCTCACTTCGCGGAACAGCTGCGCCAGATCCGCGCCGGACCAGAAGCGCTCCTCGAAGGATTCGGCGTTCTCCATCGCGGCTTTGAGCTGCGAATACTTGCGGAGGATGATCACCCAGGAGAAGAACGACCCTATCACCAACACCAGCATCACCAGTTTCACTGGCAAGCTTGCACTCGCAAGGATCTCGAAAACGTTCAATCCACCGTTCATGGCTTGGGGGTTCTCCACCACATGGGTATGTCGTAAATAGTTGAATCAGGCTGGAACGCGATCGATCCGGCCGACAATGTCTTCAGGAATCCGCGCGGGCTGCATCCGTTTCAGATCCACGCATGCCGCGCGGACCTGCGCCTGGATAAGCACGGTGCCATCCGCCCGGACGATCGTTTGCGCGAAAAGAATACTGGCTGAACGACGTTCTTTGACTTCCAC
Organism: Dyella acidisoli; assembly: GCF_030160295.1. Taxonomy (GTDB): domain Bacteria; phylum Pseudomonadota; class Gammaproteobacteria; order Xanthomonadales; family Rhodanobacteraceae; genus Dyella_B; species Dyella_B acidisoli. Next base: position 283,998 of record NZ_BSOB01000017.1, on the reverse strand, counting down.
CGTGACTAGCAGTTCATCGTCCAGCAGGGCGGGCTTGAGGAAGTCGATCTCCATCCGGTGCACCATGAAGGCCAGTCCGGTCTCCTGTTTGAACGCCATCTGGTCCACGCCCAGGGCGCGCAGCCACTCCGTGCGGGCGCGTTCCATGAAACGCAGGTAGCTGGCGTGGTACACCACCCCGCCGGCGTCTGTGTCTTCCCAGTAAACACGTACCGGCCACCTAAATGTCTTAACGTCAGACATCGCTGGCACCAAACAGATCGCTCGGCTGCGGTTGTCGCGGAGGCGGCGTGAGGCCGAGGTGACGCCAGGCTTTGGCACTGGCCATGCGGCCGCGTGCGGTGCGTATCAGAAAACCCTGTTGGATCAGATACGGCTCGACTACGTCTTCCAGCGTGCCGCGGTCTTCGCTAAGCGCGGCAGCCAGCGACTCCACGCCCACCGGACCGCCATCGAAGTTCTCGATGATGACGGCAAGCAAACGGCGATCCAGCTCGTCGAAACCTTCGGCATCGACCTTGAGCATATTCATCGCGGCTCGCGCGGCATCGAGAGTGATGTGTCCGTCGGCACGCACTTCGGCGTAGTCGCGCACACGGCGCAGCAGGCGGTTGGCGATACGCGGTGTGCCGCGTGAGCGGCGTGCGATCTCCTGCGCACCATCCACTTCACAAGGAATGCCGAGAATGCGCGCCGAGCGACGCACGATCGCAGTGAGTTCGTCCGGCGAATAGAACTCCAGGCGTTGCACGATGCCGAAGCGATCGCGAAGAGGCGCAGTCAGCAGACCCGCGCGCGTCGTCGCACCAATCAAGGTAAAGGGCGGCAAGTCCAGCTTGATCGAACGCGCGGCCGGACCTTCGCCGATCATGATGTCGATCTGGAAATCCTCCATCGCCGGATAGAGCACTTCCTCGACCACCGGAGAGAGACGATGGATCTCGTCGACGAACAGCACGTCGTTCTTTTCGAGATTGGTGAGCAGCGCCGCCAGATCACCCGCACGCTCCAGCACCGGGCCCGAGGTGGAGCGGATGTTTACACCCAACTCGTTGGCAATCACATGGCTCAACGTCGTTTTGCCCAGACCTGGCGGACCGAAGATCAGCACGTGGTCCAACGCACCGCCACGTCTCTTCGCCGCCTCGATGTAAATCGACAGCTGCTCGCGCACCGCCTGCTGGCCGAGATACTCGTTGAGCCGCTTCGGGCGTATCGAGGCCTCCAGCGCTTCGTCGTCGAGCTGGGAGGCAGCGGTAATGATGCGGTGATCGGACATACGGCGATTATGGCTGAGAGTGAGGTTCCAAGGGCGAACAGCGCGCCCTGCTCCCTCAAATCTCCACTTGCGTCCCCAGCTCGATCAATCGATTACCCGGAATCTGGAAGAACGCCGTAGCCGGCAATGCATTGCGCGACATGAAAGCGAACAGGCGATCACGCCACAGCGCCATGCCAGGACGGCGTTTATCGGCAACGATGTTCTCGCGCGAAAGGAAGAAGGTGGTGTCCATCAGATCGAACGGCAGGCCCACCTTGGCGCACTTGGACAGCACAAGTGGAATGTTCGGATCCTCCGCAAAGCCGAAGCGCACTGCCAAGCCGTAGAAATCGCTGCCTAGCGGTGACAAGTGAATGCGTTCTTCGCGGTCGGCAAAGGGGGCTTCCAGCACCTCCACCGTGAGCATCACGTTGCGATCGTGCAGCACTTTGTTGTGCTTTAGGTTGTGCAGCAACGCGTGCGGTACAGCACTCTGATTGGCAGTGAGGAATACGGCGGTACCGGGCACACGTAGCGGCGGATGTTCGGTGATGTTCTCGATGAACGGCGATAGCGCCAGACCACCCTGCTTGATCTCACGTACCACCAGCTCGCGTCCACGGCGCCAAGTGGTCATCACCACAAACACGGCCAAACCCAGCACCAGCGGGAACCAGCCGCCGTATTCCACCTTGATCAGGTTGGCGGCGAAGAAGGAGATGTCGATGGTCAACAGGATCGCGCCCACGATCCACAGGAGTGGAAGGCTCCATCCCCACCGGTGACGCGCCACGAACAGCGCCAGCACGGTCGTGATGGTCATCGTGCCGGTCACCGCGATGCCGTAGGCCGCGCTCAGGCTGTCGGAGCTGCGGAAACCAAGCACCGCCACCAGCACCATCACCAACAGGAACGCGTTGATCCACGGCACGAAGATCTGGCCGGACATCTCGCGCGAGGTATGCACCACCGGCATGCGCATCGAATAACCCAGCGTCATCGCCTCACGCGTCATCGAGAACGCGCCGGAGATCACTGCTTGCGAAGCGATCACCGTCGCCACCGTGGCCAGCGCGATCATCGGATACAGCAACATCGACGGCACAGTCTTGAAGAACGGATTGTCGATGGCGCTGGGATCATGCAGCAGCAAGGCGCCTTGTCCGAAGTAATTGAGCACCAACGCTGGAAGCACGAAGTTGAACCATGCGAGCCGGATCGGCTGCTTGCCGAAGTGGCCCATATCCGCATACAGCGCCTCGGCGCCGGTGAGGGCCAGCACTACGCCGCCCAACGCGACAAACCCTTGCATGCCGTGCGTCATGAAGAAGCTCAAACCATAATACGGGTTGAGCGCGTACAACACGTGAGGCTCGGTCAGAATCATGCGTCCGCCGAGCACCGCGATCGTAATGAACCAGATCACCATCACCGGACCGAACAGCTTGCCCACGCGCTCCGTGCCATGTCGCTGCAGCGCGAACAGGAAGAACAAAATCACCGCCGTAACCGGCACCACCCAGTGCGCCAAGCCAGGCGCGGCTACCTTCACACCTTCCACCGCCGACAGCACCGAAATGGCCGGCGTGATCACGCCGTCGCCATAGAACAGCGAAGCACCGAAGATGCCGATAATCGCCAGCAACCACCGTAGTTTCGGTTGACCGCCCACACCGCGCAACGCCAGCGCCATCAGCGCCATGATGCCGCCTTCCCCTTTGTTGTCGGCGCGCATGATGAACACCACGTACTTCAGCGACACCACGATGATCTGTGCCCAGAAAATCAGTGACAGCACGCCGTAGATGCTTTCCGGTGTAGGACGCATGCCGTCGTGACTCAGCGTGGTCTGCAGGGTGTACAGCGGGCTGGTGCCGATATCGCCATAAACGACGCCGATGGCGCCTAGCGCCAAAGTGGCCAGTCGTTTCTTGGTGTCGGCTTCGCTCAAGCCTTGATGAATCTCCTGTCCCACGGTCAACTCCCGAGTGCGGCGCGCAGCGCCTTGCGGATGATGGTTTCGGCGTCGTCGCCCGATGCGGCGACTTTCTGTACGAGCCGAGTGACTTCGGCCGGCTTGTAGCCGAGCTGTTGCAGCGCCACGGTGGCTTCGGCAGCCGGATCAGCGGGCGCCCCGGGCGCGGCTGTGAGACCCGGCATGTTTATGCCAAGACCGTCGACACGATCGCGCAGCTCTACCACGATGCGTTCGGCCGTCTTCTTGCCGATGCCTGGAATCTTGGTGAGCGCGACCACATCGCCCGCCTGCACCAGCCGTGCGAAATCCTGCGTGGATACGCCCGACAGCACGGACAGCGCTGTCTTTGCGCCGATGCCGCTGACTTTCAGCAGATTGCGGAACGAGGTGCGCTCGGATTCATGCAGAAAACCGTAGAGCGCCACGCTGTCTTCCTTCACCGCGTAGTGCGTGAGCAGCGTCACTTCCTTGCCGGTTTGCGGCAGGTCGTAAATGGTGGACATGGGCGCTTCCAATTCGTAACCCACGCCACCCACTTCCACCAGCAGCCACGGTGGCTGCTTCGAAATAAGCGTACCTCTGAGTCGGCCGATCATCGGCGACGTCTCCATGCCGTGCGCGGAATGCCCACGCGTTCGAGACTGGAACGGGTATGCGCATGCGCGACGGCAATCGCCAGCGCATCGGCTGCGTCCGCCTGGATCGGACCCTTCAAGCCGAGCAATACACCGATCATGTGCTGTACCTGCGTTTTGTCGCTGCGGCCACCACCGACCACCGATTTCTTCACTTCGGTAGCAGCGTATTCGTGCACCGGGATACCGCGATTCACTACTGCGCAGATCGCCGCCCCGCGTGCCTGCCCAAGCTTGAGCGCCGAATCGGCATTGCGCGCCATGAATACGCGCTCAATGCCGCACTCCACCGGGCGATGCATCGAAATGATTTCATCCACGCCTTCGAAGATGCGCTTCAGGCGCAGCGTGAAATTCTCTTCGCCAGCCACGACTAGAGCAGCATGAAAAACGTGCGACAGCTTGCCAGCAGCATCGACATCCACGATGCCGATGCCCGTACGCTGGCTGCCAGGATCGATGCCGATGATACGGATCATGGAGAGGTGGCTCGAAAGCCCGTCACTCGGCCGGCAGCAACGCGTTGTGATAAACCTCGCTCACGTCGTCGAGGCCATCGAGTTTTTCGAGCAGATCGTTGAGCGTTTCGAGTATTTCACCCGACACGGCAGTGCGATTGTTCGGACGCATCACCACACCCGCATGCTGCGCATCGAGGCCGGCTTCGATCAGCTTCTGCTGCACGGCTTCGAAGTTTTCGGGTGCACAGAGCACCGTGCTTTCGCCGTTCTCGTTGACCACATCGTCGGCGCCCGCATCGAGTGCGGCTTCCAGGATCTTTTCTTCCTTCGCCTCATCGCCGCCGGTGGAGAACGCCAGCTCACCGCAGCGCGTGAACTGGAACGCCACCGAACCGCTGGTGCCCAAATTGCCGCCGTGCTTGGTGAGCGCGTGGCGCACGTCGGCCACCGTGCGGACGGTGTTGTCGGTGAAGCATTCGATGATCAGCGCGATGCCGCCCGGGCCATAACCTTCATAGCGCAGTTCTTCCATCTTCGCGCCGCCATCGGCACCGGAGCCGCGCTTGATCGCGCGTTCGATGGTGTCCTTGGACATGTTGGCGGTCAGCGCCTTGTCCACGGCCGTGCGCAGGCGCGGATTGAGCGCGGGGTCGGGCACGCCGGCTCGCGTGGCAACGGTGATTTCGCGGATCAGCTTGGTGAACACCTTGGCGCGCTTGGCGTCTTCGGCATTCTTGCGACCTTCGATGGACGGGCCTCTACCCATAGGGATACCTGGCTTGGGTTTGAAAGTGGAAAGCGGGAGATTTTACTGCATTGCGCCATCGCTCTCCTTCTCTCCTCCCGAAGTCACGGAAAAAAACTTGGCCCTCGTCGCCCCGGCGAAGGCCGGGGCCCAGCGACTTCGTTGGCCCATCAAGACACTGGGCCCCGGCCTTCGCCGGGGCGACGAGCCCGAGGTTTTCCCACAAATTACAAAGGAGAGAGGGAGCCAAAGCTCCCCTCGCGCAGGAAGTTGGCCGTCAACCGCGCCACTTCCGCCGAAAACAGCAGCCCCGTATGGCTGGTTTCGACCACGCAATGAGCAGCCAGCCCGGGCAGCACGGTTTCTTCCACCGCCACAGTGCCGTCGTGCTCGCCAGGAATGGGGCTGAGCATAGCGCCCAGGCCGATCGGCATGCGGCCGGCGATCACGCCCACTTCGCGTGGACCTTTCCAGGCTTCCAGCCCCAGTTCCAGCAACGCGCGGTTATGGCCTAGCAGCACCTCGCCGCCGCGCCCAAGGCGGGCGAAGGCACGCGCCGCGGCACTACCCTTCAGCGGTGAACCGAGACAGACGATGCGGCCAGGCGGCAGATCGTTCGCTGCCAAGCAAGCACGCAAAGCAAGCAGACCGCCCAGGCTATGGCCGACGAGATGCACCGGCCCGGGCGCGTAATCGAGCATGCTCGCATGCAGCCGACCCAGGATGTGCTCCTGCGTCGCCGCCACGCTCATGTAGTCGAAGCGATGGAGGCGAAAGCCCTCTTCCATCAGACGGCGATGCAGCAGGCCCAGCGCGAAACCGCGCATCCAAAGGCCGTGCAGCAAGATGACGTGTTCGGTCATGAAATCAAAGCACTACAAAGCAGCAGGCAGGATGCCATGCCGTGATTGAGGCATGGCATCGCCAGCTCAGCTTTTCGCTTTTTCTGTGACCGCCACCGCGACATGCAGTTCTTTCAACTGCGGCTCGCTCACTACAGACGGCGCATCCGTCATCAGATCCTGCGCGCTGGTGGTCTTCGGGAACGCAATCACGTCGCGGATCGATTCGGTGCCCGCCATCAATGCCGCAACGCGGTCGATGCCGAACGCGATGCCGCCGTGCGGCGGCGCGCCGAACTTCAGCGCCTTGAGCAGGAAGCCGAACTTCATCTCGGCTTCTTCTGCGCCGATGCCGAGCAACTCGAACACTGCGCTTTGCATGTCCGGGCGATGGATACGGATCGAACCGCCGCCGATTTCGTTGCCGTTGAGCACCATGTCATAGCCGCGGCTCACCGCAATCGCTGCATTGGCGCGCAGATCGGCGATGTCATCCACCTTCGGACCAGTAAATGGGTGATGCAGGGCGACGAAACGTTTTTCTTCCTCGTCATACTCGAACATCGGGAAGTCAGTCACCCACAGCGGTTTCCAGCTGTTTTCCACCAGGCCGCGATCCTTGGCCACCTTCAAGCGCAGCGCGCCCATGAAGTCGGTGACGGCTTTCCACTTGCCCGCGCCCAGGAACACCATGTCACCCGATTGCGCGCCAGTCGCCTTGAGCACGGCATCCAGCGCGGCATCATCGAGGAACTTCGCCACCGGCGAATTGACGCCTTCGCGGCCCTTGGCGAGGTCTTCCACCTTGATCCACGCCAACCCCTTCGCGCCGTACTTGGCCACGTATTCAGTGAGTTGATCAATTTCCTTGCGGCTGAGCGTGGCACCGCCAGGCAAGCGCAGCGCAGCCACGCGGCCGGCCGGATCGTTGGCCGGTTCGGCAAACACCTTGAATTCCACGTGCTTGAGCAGATCCGCTACGTCGACCAATTCCAGCGTGATGCGCAGGTCGGGTTTGTCGGAACCGTAACGGCGCATCGCCTCGTCCCAGGTCATGCGTGGGAACGATTCGGCCAATTCCACGCCGACCACTTCCTTGAAGATATGGCGGATCATCGCTTCGACGAAATCCTGCACATCGCGCTCCTGCACGAAGGCGAATTCCATATCGAGCTGAGTGAATTCCGGCTGGCGGTCGGCGCGCAAGTCTTCGTCACGGAAGCAGCGCGCGATCTGATAGTAACGGTCGAAACCGGCCATCATCAGGATCTGCTTGAACAGCTGCGGCGACTGCGGCAGCGCATAGAACTGACCCGGATGCACACGGCTGGGCACCAGGTAATCGCGCGCGCCTTCCGGCGTAGCCTTGGTGAGGATGGGCGTTTCGATGTCCTGAAAACCGCGCGCATCCAGATAACGGCGCAACGCCTGCACCAGCTTGATGCGCGTACGCATCATGTGCTGCATCTCGGGGCGGCGCAGGTCGAGGTAGCGGTACGTCATCCGCATGTCCTCGTTGGGGTTCTCGTGCAGCGCGAACGGCAAATCCTTCGCAGCGTTGAGAATCTCCACCTTCTCGGCCAGCAGCTCCACCGTGCCGGTCTTCAGCTTGTCGTTGGCCGACAGGCGCTTGCGAATGCTGCCCGTGACGCGCACGCAGTATTCGTAACCCAGCTCGCCGGCTACTGCGAAAGCATCTGCGTTCTCGCGCTCGATCACTACCTGGGCGATGCCCTCATGGTCGCGCAGATCGACGAAGGCGACGTGGCTCTGCAGGCGAAGGGTGTTGACCCAGCCGCACAGGGTGACGGTCTGGCCGACCAGCGACTCATTGATGAGGCCGCAGTAATGCGTGCGCATGCGCTTGATGCTCCGTGCCGCCAGGGCGGCGAATCAGCGTGGAAAAGGCTCGGAATCTTAGCATTCCCCACGGCATCCCGCCGTGCAGTACCCCAATGATCATCAGCGCATCGGCATCTGCCGTGGTGGAAGGTCCTCAGGGGAGCCGTCATTCCCGCGAAAGCGGGAATCCATTTTCATGGATACATCAGAGCAAAGTGGATTCCCGCTTTCGCGGGAATGACGGCCGTGAGGGAACGCATACGTTCATGGCAATCCACGCTCAATCGTTCGACGCGGCAGACGGGGCTGGAGCCGGCGCAGGGGCGGGTGACGGACTGGAACTCTTTTCCGACGACGTGCTGGTGCTGGCATCTCCGGCGAGATTTCGCTTCTTGTCACCGTCTTTCTTGAAGTCGGTTTCGTACCAGCCGCCGCCCGCCAAACGGAACTGCGGCGCGCTGATCTGCCGCTGCACTTGCGGGGCGCCACAGTCAGGGCACGTGGAAGGATCGGGGTCGGAAATTTTCTGCAAGCGGTCGAAACGATGACCGCAGGCGTTGCATTGGAATTCGTAAATAGGCATAGGGAAGGGCTACGCAAACGCCATCGGGGCCGATGGCCGCGGCTGATTATCGGGACGGAAAGGCCACTACAACACGTTGGCCGGCGCTCAGCGTAAGGCCAAACCCACCAGCACCGCTACCTCCACCATTTCGGCCAGCGCTCCGGCGGTGTCGCCCGTGCAGCCGCCAAGCCGGTTCAGGCAGGCATGCCGCCACAAGCCGAACACCGCCGCCGCCAACACCAGCACCAGCAGCCCCCGCCCGCCGAACGGCATGCACACCGCCACGGTCACCATCAATGCGATCACGCATGCTCGGCGAGGCGCATCCACCAAGGCCGTGCCCAACCCGCCGCTTCGCACATACGGCGTAGTGAGAAACAGCGCCACGAGGCTGGCTCGTGACAGCAAGGGCGCCAACAGCACTGCCGCCCACGGAGCGGGCCCCAGGCTCGCCAACGCGGCGAACTTCAGCAGCAATGTCAGCACCAGCGCCACCACGCCAGCGGGTCCGCTGCGCGGATCCTTCATGATCGCCAGGGTTTTCTCGCGATCGCCCATGCCGCCGATCCACGCGTCGGCACTGTCGGCCAGCCCATCCAGATGCAGTGCTCCCGTCACCGCCACCCACGCCGTCACTAGCAAAGCAGAGGACAGCATGGTCGACGTGTCGCGCAACAACCACGCCAGCACACCCAACAGTAGACCGATCAACACACCAACCAGCGGATACCAGACCAGCGAGGCCGCCTTGGCGCGCACATCGTCGTATGCATAAGCCGGCACCGGCAGCCGGGTGAGAAAGCCGATCGCCACCAGCAGCGCACGCATCACGCCGTAACCGCTACCGGCCAGGACACAGGATGTAGCGAAGCATGCGGCACTTCGATACTCGCCATGTCGCCATAGCTGCGCTGTTCCACTCGGCAACGCAGCAGACGGATCGCACCACCGTGCGTGATGACTAGCACACGCTGCCCTGCCGTCTGCATCGCAATGTCATCGAGCGCTGCGCACAACCGCTCGCGAAACGCCTCGAAAGTCTCCGCGCCCGGCGGCGGATACTTCACCGGATCGGCCCAGAATCGCGCCAACGCATCGCCCTGCTCTTCGGCAATGCGCTCGATCGGCATGCCCTGCCAAGTGCCGAAGTGGTATTCGGCAAGCCTCGCGTCGATACGTAACGGTAAGCCGCGCGCTTGCGACAACTCGTGCGCAAATGCAGCGCAACGTTGCAACGAGGACGACACGATGCAGTCCCACATGCGTCCTTGTACTGCTGCACGCAGTTGCGACCAGCCCAGTTCGCTCAGCGCATCATCAAGCTGCCCGCGATAGCTGCGCTGCGCGGTGTCGCCGTGGCGCAATAATTCAATGCACGTACTCATGCAGTAGATACACCCGCCTGCTCGAACGTCGCCATGCCGTTGTGCAGGGCGCATGCGAGACGCAACAACGGCACCGCGGTAGCGGCACCGCTGGCTTCGCCCAGGCGCAACCCCAGATCAATCAGCGGTTCCGCTTCCAGCGCCCTCAGCAAACGCACATGACCGTGCTCCTTCGAGCGATGCGCGAACAACAACCACGGCCGCACGTCCGGTTGAATCGACACAGCAACCAGTGCTGCCGTAGTGGCAATGAAACCATCGACCAACACCGGCATGCCCGACTGTGCCGCGGCCACATACGCACCGGTCAGTGCAGCGATCTCGAAACCACCCAGACAACGCAATCGTTCCAACGCTGTCTCTGCTGTGACGTGCTGTTCCAAGGCACGTTCCAGCACACTCACCTTGTGCTGGATACCTGCAGCGTTGAGCCCGGTACCCGCACCAGCGAGACACGATGGCGGTTCCTCGAGCAACGCGCTCGCCAACGCAGCGGCTGCAGTTGTATTCGCAATACCCATTTCGCCACCGATGAAAAGCTGCGCCTCCGATTTCAGCGCAGCGCGTGCGCTCTCCGCGCCGATGTCGAGCGCCGCTTCCAGTTGCGCTTCCGTCATCGCCGGCCCATGACAAAAGTTCGCGGTGGACGGGGCGATGATCGCGCGGCGCACGCCCGGAATGTCGCCCGGATCGTTGACCGTACCGAGATTCACTACATCCAGCTTCGCATCCAGGCAGCGTGCCAGCACGCTGATCGCTGCACCGCCGGTGGCGAAGTTGCGCACCATTTCACCAGTGACCACTTGCGGAAACGCGGAAACACCCTCCTCCGCTACGCCGTGGTCGGCGGCAAACACGCTGATCCACACGCGATCTACTGCGGGCTTTGATGTGCCCTGCAATGAAGCGAGCTGGATCGCCACCGCTTCCAGCGCACCGAGCGAGCCGGGCGGCTTGGTCAATTGCGATTGGTGCGCGCGCGCCGACTCGGCCAGTGCGGTATTCGGCTGAGCACATGGCGAAGAAAGCCAGTCAAGACTCATGGGAGCGTTCCTTTGAGAGCAAGAGGTAAACCGGCGGCTACGAACACGACACGTTCGCTGACCGCAGCAATAGCTTGATGCAGACGCCCGGCTTCATCCACGAAACGGCGCGTCAATTCACCCATCGGCACGATACCGAGGCCGACTTCGTTGCTGACCATCAGTACATCGCCAGGAAGACCAGGCAGCACGCTGAGGAGTCGATCACGCTCGCGCTCGAAACCTTGCATGTCGGGATCGCCAAGCAGGTTGCTGAGCCATAGCGTAAGGCAATCGACCAGCATGCAGCGATCTTCCCGTGCATATTTATGCAATACGTCGGCAAGATGCAGCGGCTCTTCCACGCACAGCCACTGCTGTGGCCGGCAAGCACGATGATGCGCGATACGCGCTGCCATTTCCGCATCACCCGCTTGCGCGGTGGCGATGTAGACGACCTCCCGCCCGCTGTCGACTGCCAGCCGCTCCGCCAACGCGCTTTTGCCCGAGCGGGCGCCGCCGAGGATCAAGGTACGCATGCAGTCATTCCCAGCCACTGTTCGAGCAAGCGCGTGTTCAAGTGTATGTCCACCGCATCCGCCAAACGTTCGATACTGCTTTCCCGCAAGGCTCGCACGTCGACGGTGACGGCATCCTGCAAACCCGCCCAGCGCAGCAAGGCGGATAGCGCCTGCGGATCGTCGAACAGGCCATGCAAATAGCTGCCCATGATCTGACCGTCCATCGAGATGGCGCCATCGCTGCGTCCGTCATCGAGCTGCGCAAACGCATTCTTCAAGGCAGCGCCGTTGCTGGTACCACAATGGATTTCATAACCCTCCACACGAGCATCCGCGAATGCCAAGCGGCCCTTCACGCGATGAAGCTGTTTGTGTGCCTGCAAGGTGGTTTCCATGTCGAGCCAGCCCAGTCCTTCGCTGGAACCCTGTGCGCCCTCGATACCCTGTGGATCGTGCACAACCTGCCCGAGCATTTGCAAACCGCCGCAGATACCCAGCAGCTTGCCGCCATACCGTAGATGCCGCTCGATCGCGCGATCCCAGCCCTGCTCTCGCAACCATGCAAGGTCCGCGCGGGTGGATTTTGAGCCGGGAAGAATGATCAGGTCGCACGCAGATGGCGGTTCGTTGGGTCCGACGATATGCAAATCGATATCAGGGTGCGCGCGCAGCGCATCGAAATCGGTGTGATTGCTGATCCGCGGCAAGGCTGGCACAGCAACACGCAGCCGTGCGCGTGACTTGTCCATGCGTTCGCGCGGCAACGCATCCTCGGCCTCCAGATGCAGACCATGCAGATAGGGCAGCACGCCGAGCACCGGCTTGCCGGTTTCACGCTCCAGCCAATCGAGTCCTGACTGCAGCAACGCAAGATCTCCGCGAAACCGATTGATCACGGAGCCCGCTATGCGTGCACGTTCACTGGGCGACAGCAGCGCCAGCGTACCGACCAGATGCGCGAACACGCCACCGCGATCGATATCCGCCACCAAAATCACCGGACAATCCACCGCTTCCGCATAACCCATATTGGCGATGTCGCGATCGCGCAGATTGATTTCGGCAGGACTGCCCGCGCCTTCGACGATCACCGCGTCATAGCCATCCACTAGACGTTGATGGGAGGCCATCACCGCGTCGAACGCGCGGCGCTTGTAGTCGTGGTAGTCACGCGCATCCATATTTGCAACGGGATGGCCATGCACGATCACCTGCGCGCCGACGTCGCTATTGGGCTTGAGCAGGATCGGATTGAAATCGATACGCGGCTCAAGCCCGCACGCTTGCGCCTGTACCGCCTGCGCTCGGCCGATCTCGCCACCATCCACCGTAACGGCTGAATTCAAAGCCATGTTCTGCGGCTTGAACGGCGCCACACGCAAGCCTCGGCGAAGCGCCCAGCGGCACAATGCGGTCACCAGCGTACTTTTGCCCGCATCGGACGTGCAGCCTTGCACCATCAACACGCGCGCGGTCATTGCATTGCCTCCTGCAACGCGCGGTCGAGGCGTTCGAACGCAGCATCGTCAGGCGGCAGACCGAAGCGCAGACTGGAAGGTGTCTCGAACAGGCGCGTGAGAATGCCGTGCCGCGCCAGTGCCTGGTGTACTCGCGAAGCGTCATCGCGGCAACACCACTGAAACAAGCCGCAGCCTGCCGTGGGATGCCATGCGTGCCTGGAAAGCAACGCTGCAAGACGCTCACTGGTTTGCAGCAAGCGGACACGCGCTTGTGCCTGCCACGCGCGATCGGCCAGCGCCTGCTGTACTACGTAGCGCGACGGCCCGCTCAAGGTCCATGGACCAAGCTGCTCCCGCAGAGCCCGGAGCATGCTCGGCGATGCGCAGACAAAACCCGCTCGTACGCCAGCCAAGCCGAAAAACTTGCCTACGGACCGCAACACGATCAGCCCTTCGCGATCGGCATATCGGCACACGCTTTGCTCGGGCGCAACGTCGATGAAAGCCTCATCAATCACCAGCCAGCCACCACGCCGTGCGAGTTCTGCATGCACACGCAGTAACGCTTCGGCATCGAATCGTTCACCGCCAGGATTATTCGGATGAATCAGCACCAGCACGTCCAATGATGCCAAGTTGGCAAGCAGTGCATCGGCAGCCTGCGTTGTGACCTGATGACCAGCGCGTCGCCACGCGTGTGCATGCTCGGCATAGCCAGGTGCAATGACGCCCACGCGTGATGTCGGCCGAAGCAAAGGCAGCGCTTGAATCGCGGCTTGTGAACCCGCCACCGGCAATACATGAGCCGCTTCGTAATAAGCACAAGCGGCTTCAATCAACCCATCGTCCTCTTCAGGCAGTCGCCGCCACACCGATGCGGGAACAGACGGCACCGGCCAACCGAATGGACTGATGCCCGTGGACAAATCCAGCCATTGCTCCAACGGAATACCGTGGTCGCGCGCTGCCTGCCGCAGGCGACCGCCATGCTCAAGCATGCGTGCCTCCCTGCATTGCCAAGCCCAGCAATAAAGCAACCGCCAGCCATATGACGACGCCACGCTGCAGCAGACTCAAAGCACGATGGATGGCATCGGCGCTGGGCGGATCGCCGCTGCCGAGCTCCGGCCGAGCTTCCCACACACCGTGATAAGGCGCCGCGCCGCCCAATTTCACGTGCAACGCACCTGCACCTGCAGCCATCACCGGACCGGCATTGGGACTGTCCCATTGCGGCGCCTGCGCGTACCAGCAGCGAACGGCACCTTCGAAGTGGCCACATAGCGCGTAGGTAAACGCAGTGAGACGCGCAGGCAAAAAGTTCAGCACGTCGTCGATACGCGCCGCGGCCCAGCCGAAACGCTCGTAACGCGGCGTGCGATAACCCCACATGGCATCCAGCGTATTGGCCAGGCGATACAGCACAGCGCCAGGCGCACCCAGCATGGCGAACCAGAACAAGGCGCCGAATACGGCATCGTTGCCGTTTTCCAACACGGATTCGGTGGCTGCTGCGGCAACTTGTTGCGCATTTAGTGCAGCGGTGTCGCGGCTGACCATGCGTCCGACTGCCGCGCGTGCGGCATCGAGATCATCATTCTGCAACGCCTCGGCGACGGGTCGCGCATGTTCTCCAAGACTGCGCAACCCGATCGCTGCATACAACACGATCACGGCGATGCACCAAGCCAACCATGTTGGCACGTATTGCTGCGCGGCTTGCGTTAGCAGCACGCATGGCAGCACGGCAAGCATCCATGCGAGCACACCTTTTCCGCGTCGATCCGCATGCATGTGTTGTTCGATCCAGCTGGCCATGCGGCCGAATGCGACCAACGGATGCGCGCGACGTGGTTCGCCCAGGAGGCGATCAAGCAATAGGGCAGCAAGCATCGCTATCGCTGTGCTCATGTCGATGCCTTGCTGGTGCCCCTCCCCCTGCTTGCGGGGGAAGGTTGGGGGCAATGCTCCGAACTTAAGTATGTTTCAGCCACCAGGGATCTAACACCCGTCATTCCAGCGAAAGCTGGAATCCAGCGACTTTTGGGGTGGAGAGGCACTGGATTCCAGCTTTCGCTGGAATGACGACAAGTAGGGACTCTCCTTAAGTTCGGTGCATTGGGTTGGGAGGGGATGAACACTTGCGGGAAAGTTGAAGGTTTGAGGCAAGTGTTTATCCCACCCCACCTCATCCTGCTTGCAGGATGGGAAAAGTGAGCATGTTCCCCTGCAAGCAGGGGAGGGAGCGTGTAGTTCCCCATAAACCTTGCACTCATGGCAGGAACAACCGCAATGCAGCGTGCGCATTGGATGGAAAGTAAAAGTGCACGAAGCTGGCCGTCATACGGCGATCGCGATAAACCGCCTCTTTGCACGGCCCATGATTTGGATTGAACGCGTGTGTCTGTGGTTGCGCATCGATGGATGCGTGAGCGTAATGAAATGTGTGCCCGTGCAATTCGCCTTCAGGCAAGCTGGCACCTTGCAAACCCAGTGCAGCAAGCCGGGGTTGTATCGCCGCATGTCCGGATAGCAGACCCGCCATCTGCGCCGTATGCCCTTCTCGATCGGCCAGCGCATCGAGCGCAAACAGCAGACCGCCGCATTCAGCGAGCATGGGCTTGCCGGCATCGCGGTGCTCGCGCAGCGCTGCATGGAGATCATGCCGTTGCGACAAAGCCTGCAGATGCAGTTCCGGATAACCACCCGGCAGCCAGACTGCATCGCACTCGGGCAACGCATCGCCTGCAATGGGAGAAAAGAAACGCAGCTCTGCGCCCGCTTCGCGCAGCAGATCCAGGTTCGCTGGATAGAGAAAACAGAATGCGTCGTCCCGCGCGATCGCAATACGCCGGCCTTGCAGCAGCGGCGGAACGGCGTCGAACGTCGGCGCCTCAAAAGCAATAGATGGCGGTAGCTCGGTCGCCGCATGCTGCGACCAGGCCTCTGCCAGCGCATCGAGCCGCGCATCGATATCAGACAACTCGCCTGCGGAGACCAAACCAAGATGCCGTTCAGGCAAAGCGAGACGATCTTCGCGCGGCAACGCACCCAGCCAATGCAGTGAGGCGGGTAGGCTCTCTTTCAACAGTTGCGCGTGATACGCACTGCCGATGCGATTGGCTGCCACACCGTACATCGACAAGCCTTCGCGATAGCTCGCCAAGCCACACGCCAATGCGCCGAAGGTCTGCGCCATGGCCGAACCATCGATGACCGCGAGCACAGGCAGGCCCAATTGCTGTGCGAGATCGGCGGTGGAAGGTGTGCCATCGAACAAGCCCATCACGCCTTCCACCAGGATCAGATTGGCCTCACCCGCCGCATCGAACAGGCGTTTGCGCACATCCGCTTCGCCGCACATCCACAGATCGAGCTGATAAACCGGACCACCCGCAGCGCGGGCCAGCACCATCGGGTCGAGAAAATCCGGCCCCGTCTTGAACACGCGCACGCGTCGCCCTTGCCGCGTGTGCCAACGTGCAAGTGCTGCCGTGACCGATGTTTTGCCCTGCCCTGATGCAGGTGCGGAAACCAGCAAGGCGGGGCAACGGCGAACGCTCACAGCTCGATGCCCTTCTGCGCTTTGATGCCTGCATCGAATGCATGCTTGACCACGCGCATCTCAGTCACCGTGTCGGCGACGGCGATGAGGCCATCAGGTGCACCGCGTCCGGTGATCACCACATGCTGGCGTGGCGGTCGCGCGGTGACGGCGGCGAGTACCTGCTCCAACTGCACGTATTGCTTCACCAACGCAATATTGAGTTCGTCCAGCAATACGAAGTCGTACGCGGGATCGCTAAGCATGCCCGCAGCGATGTTCCATGCCGCCTGCGCTGCAGCGATATCGCGCGCTTTGTCCTGCGTTTCCCAGGTGAAGCCTTCGCCCATCACGTGGTAGTCGAGCTGGTCGCCGGCAAAGTGGCGAAAGAAGGCTTCCTCTCCGGTGGAGAAAGTGCCCTTGATGAACTGCACCACGCCACACTTGAAGCCGTGACCTAGCGAACGGGCCAGCATGCCAAAACCGGAAGAGCTCTTGCCCTTGCCGTTGCCGGTATTCACCACCAGCACGCCGCGATCAATGGTGGCGCGCGCAATTTTGCGATCGACCAACTCTTTCTTGCGCTGCATGCGCTCGCGATAGCGCTCTTCCGGTGTCATGGCATCGCGCGATGGATGGTCGCTCATATATTCCCTCCGCATGCCTTGGCGTAAGCCAGGCATCTCAAGTAGCAGGAGGAAAACAGCAGCGGCACCGGCGATGAAGCGGCCCCGACACGGCCCTCCGCCTGTCCGGTTTCACATGAGGCCGGTCTCCGGGCTCGCGAGCGAAGGCTGGTGCCTTCCGATCCACGCCTTCCCATGCACATGGCACAGTGGCGGTGTGTGGATCGTTTTGCTCGCTTACCGTTGCGGGGGCAGCTCCGGCATGGCCGCGCAGACGGCGCACCGGATTCCCGTTTCAACCGCCGGCCATGCCGACGATCACCTCAAGCCGGAGCATCTTAGAGCGTGCTCCCCGACCCGCCTAGGGAGCCCGCCATACAGCGCAAGGACGCAAGCTGGGATTGGCATCACGGCTTACGAGTTGAAGGATCGCCATACATCGTCGATGCTCGCCATGCAGCACACGCAAGCGTGGGGATGCCTACGGCCGGGGACAGCCGTAGCTATGTGGCAAGCGCATGTTCGACATGGATATTTCCATTTGGACTATGGCTCGCCTCAATCGTCCGTTGGGGGCGGACGACATTGTCACTAATCTGACTTGCTGCAAAGCAGCACGTCATACGCTAGGGGAAACTTTCCGCAATGAACAACGACAACAACCGGCCCAATCACCAGCGGTCCAACAAGAACAGCTACGCCCTCACCCTACTCACCACTTCGCTGCTACTCGCTTTCGGTTCTGCCGCAGCGGCACAGGACACAGCGCAGAGCAGCAACTCGACTCAGCCCAGCAACCCCAAGAATCTGCAAGCGGTGATCGTCACCGGTACACGCGCGCAGAACCGCACCGACAGCACGTCGTTATCACCGATCGACGTAGTGCCCGCCTCCGCACTGCAGAGCACCGGCACCAACGAACTTTCCACCGCCTTGGCGCGCTTGATTCCGTCACTGAATTTCCCGCGCCCCGCTGCAACCGATGCCACCGACTCGCAACGCCCCGCGCAGTTGCGCGGCCTTGCGCCGGATGAAGTGTTGGTACTGGTCGACGGCAAGCGCTGGCACACCAGCGCGATGGTGAACGTGGATGGCACCATCGGCCGCGGCTCAGCGCCGGTGGACCTCAACACCATTCCGCTTTCCGCGATCGATCACATTGAAGTGCTGCGCGATGGCGCTTCTGCGCAATACGGCTCCGACGCACTCGCGGGCGTGATCAACATCATCTTGAAGCACGGCGCACAGGGTGGCTCAGTCGAACTTGATGGCGGTCGCTTCCAGCGCGGCGGCGGCAAGCAGTGGCAGGGTTCGGCCAACTTCGGCATACCGTTGAATGGGGACAAAGGTTGGCTGCGCATCAGCCTGGATGACGGGCATCAAGATGAGACCAATCACGGCGGTGCGGATATCCGCTACCCGCAATTGGGCCGCAGGCAGGTGTTCGGCGATCCCACCGTGAGCCAGCACAGCCTGTTCCTTAACTCGCAGTACGACATCACCAACAACATCCAGTTTTACGCGTTCGGCAGCTACAGCTCACGCAATGCGATTTCCGATGAGCTGTATCGCAATCCATACGGCTATCCGTCTTCGGTGAAGTCGCTGCTTACTGCGCTCTATCCAGGCGGTTATCAGCCGCTGCTGCAGGCGCGCAGCACCGATCAATCGCTGGTCGCCGGCGTGCGCGGCACCACCAGCGGTGGGTGGCGCTGGGACGTGAGCGCCAACTACGGCGGTAATCGCGTATCGCTCGATACCATTCACACCGCCAACTACGCCTTCCTGCACGACTTCGGCTACACGCCCACCAGCTTCTTCGATGGGGTGGTCTCTTCCGCTCAGCAGTTGGCGGATGTCGACATCGCGAAGGATTTCAACCTGAGCTGGCTGCCGAATGCAGTAACGCTTGCGTTCGGTGCGGAATATCAGCGCAATACGTATCAGATCAGCGCTGGCGATCCGAGCTCCTACTACGTAGGCACTTCCGGCGTGAGCGGCGGCTCGCAGGGCTTCAGCGGCTACAGTCCGGTGAACACGGGCTCATGGAGCCGCAGCGACGTAGCGCAGTACGTAAGCCTGGAAACCAACCTCACCGACAAGCTGGGCACGTCGTTTGCAGTGCGCCATGAGGACTACAACGATTTCGGCAACACCGTCTCCGGCGCGCTGGCGGCCCGTTACGACTTCACCTCACGCTTCGCGTTGCGCGGAAGTGTCTCCAGCGGCTTCCGGGCACCCTCTTTGGCCCAAGAAGACTATTCGCAGATCGGCTCGCTGTATCTCACGCCGAGCAGCGCAGGCCCGGGCGTTGCACCAGGCATCTACCAGACCGGCCTGTTGCCGGTGAGCAATCAGGTCGCGCAGTTGCTGGGCGCGCAGGCGCTGAAGCCGGAGCGCTCGCATAACTACACCGTGGGTGCGGTGTTCAATCCGATTGATCCGCTCACGCTGACCTTCGACGTGTACCAGATCAACGTCTACAACCGCGTCGTGCTTTCAAACACGCTGAGCGGCCTCAATCGACCGGCCGTGGTGGCTTATCTGGCCGCGAACGGTGTCACCAACGTGGCATTCAGTTCGGCGCAGTACTTCACCAATGCGGTGGACACGCGCACCCAGGGCGGCGATCTGGTCGCAAGCTTCCGCTCCGACTTTGGCAACGCGGGCGTGCTCAACAGCACCTTGAGCTACAACTACAACCGCACGCAGGTCACGCACGTAGCCGCTAATCCGGAGCAACTGAATGCGCTGGGCCTGCAGTTGCAGCGTGTGACGTACCGCGACGTCAAAGGCCTGCTGGCCAACTCAACGCCACGCAGCAAGTTGATTCTCAACGAGAACTACACGCTGGGCCAGTGGGTGTTCAACGGCAACCTCACCCGCTATGGCAGCTTCACGTCGTACAGCAACAGTTCGTACCTGTTGAATCAAACCTACAGTCCACAGTGGGTGCTGGACGTGGCAGGCAGTTACAACCTGGACAATTGGACGTTTACGCTCGGCGTGGACAACGCCACCAACAGCTATCCGGACAAGACCATCGCCGCGAACAATGTTAACGGCACCATCCCGTATTCAAATTTTTCACCCGCGGGCTTCAATGGGCGCTACTATTACACCAAAGTGATCTATCACTGGTGACCCAACAAGCCCACTGCCAAACATTACATGCGATGTGTGCATGAAAAATCCCGGCCAATGAGCCGGGATTTTTTTTGCGTGTGTTCACATCCTGCGCAGTCGAACGTCCTTTTGCGTGCCCCATCACACAGGAGAGACGCTCATGCCAAACACCGTACCCAACCCGCCTGCCCTGATTGCACAGGAAACACCAGCCTGGTGCTTTGCTGCAGCGGAATTGATGGCCCGGAACTATTACGGCCTGACCACTCCAAGCCAGTATGAGATTGCACGCACCAGCGTGATCCGCTTGGTCGATGCCGGGGCAAAACCGACCTTAGAACAATGGAACAGCGCAACGACGTATGACCTGCTTGCGAACCAACAGGAAAATGGCGGAGCCAACCTCAACAGCGCCCGCGTGCAATTGATCCGCACCAATTGGGGCGCGATCTATCCCAATGACATCGGCGGCCATTTCGAGGCCAATTACACCCAAGAGAATTTTCGCGCCGACATCGATGCCGGCGAGATCGTCATCATTGGCACGGCGATCCACTATTACGTGGTCTACGGTTACGAAGACAACGGCAATAACTTCACGCTCTTGGTGCGTGATCCCTGGCCGGCGGGTGTCGGCGGCCAGTTGCAACGCGTTCGGTACGACGATTTCGCCAACTGGCTCGGCCGCACGATCATCAGCTTCCGCTGAGGCCACGCTTGGACCACCACCAGAACTCGTGCGCTGTATGCATGGAAATCCCGGCCTGTGCCGGGATTTTTTATGCACGAGCCACGCGCGTGTGCACGCCACGTGAAGCATGGTTCAGCCTGTCGAAGACAAGTGACAGGCTCCTCCACCCATCTATCACCCGTCTGCTCGCTGTCGTCGCACTGGCAAGTCGCTGCAACAGCTTCGCGCTGAGCTACGCAGGGGCTGGCGTGGGCCGGCCATTTGCTGGGGAGAGGTGTATGAGCGAGATCGACGATATCAAGCGTCGGCGATTCCTGAAGGTAACGGCCGGCGCCGCGGGTGGACTGACAGCTATGTCGATGCTGCCACCAGCCATACGCAAAGCGCTGGCGACACCGGCCGCCACGGTTACCGGCACCATCAGCGATGTGAAGCACGTGGTGATCTTCATGCAAGAGAACCGCTCGTTCGATCACTACTTCGGCAGCCGCCCCGGTGTGCGCGGCTTCAACGATCCCGTGCCGGCGCCGTTGCCCAGCACCACGCTCACGGGGAACAACGTGTGGTATCAGCCGTACAAGAGCAACTACATCCTGCCTTTCCATCTGGATACGACCAAGACCAACGCCACCTGCATCAGCGCATCCTCGATGGGCTTCACCACCGACACGGCCATCAACAACGGCGGCAAGTTCAATGCATGGAATACGGCGCGTTCGCCGGGGCTTGGCATGGGGTTTTACAACCGCAACGACCTGCCGTTCTACTACGCACTGGCCGACAGCTTCACCGTCTGCGACCAGTATTTCTGTTCAACGCTCACCGACACCAATCCGAATCGCCTGTTCCTGTTCACCGGCAGCAACGGACTTTCGGTAGGTACCTCGCCTGTATTGGACGACACCGAATCCAGCTCGGGCTGGACCTGGACTACCTATGCCGAACGCCTGCAGTCGGCCGGTGTGAGCTGGAAGGTCTACCAGCAGAGCGACAATTTCGACGACAACGCACTGGCGTGGTTCGCCAATTTCAAAAACGCCGCGCCCGGTTCCGCGCTGTACGACCAGGGCATGGCGACCGTGTCGAACATCGTGACGGCCTTCCAAAACGACGTCACCAACAACACCTTGCCGCAGGTCTCATGGGTCGTCGCACCTGCGTCGCTGTCGGAGCATCCGAACTATCAACCGCCGGATGGCGAAAACCTCACCGCTCAACTGGTGGCCGCACTGGCGTCCAATCCCAGCGTATATGCCAGCACGGTCTTTATCCTTAATTACGATGAAAACGGCGGCTTCTTCGATCATGTGCCGCCGCCGTGCCCACCGTCATCCATCACCGGCGGCAAGTCCACCGTCAGCACGTCGGGCGAACTGAGCACGGTCAATGAATCCGGCAGCACGATCAATGCCTCACCGATCGGACTGGGTTACCGCGTACCAGCGATCATCGTGTCTCCCTGGACCTACGGCGGCCGTGTGTGTTCGCAGGTTTTCGATCACAGCTCGGTCCTGCAATTTCTGGAGCAATGGACCGGCGTGACCGAACCGAACATCAGCGCATGGCGCAGGGCAGTCTGCGGCGATCTCACCGCCGCCTTCGATTTCAGCGGCAGCAACACGAACTGGCCAAGCCTGCCGTCGACCAGCAACTACGTATCGCAATCGAGCACGGAATGTTCCACCTTGCCGGCACCAACGGTGCCGAAGACACAAACCATGCCGACCGCCGAAACCGGCATTTACCCGGCCTGCGCGCTGCCTTACACGATAGACGCGCAAGGCAGCATCAACACGTCCGCCAACCAGTTCGATATCGACTTCATCAATACAGGTACGGTTGGCGTGGTGTTTCAGGTCTATGCATTCAATCGCAGCAGCAGCACCGGCCCGTGGACCTATACGGTGGGCACCAATGCGTCCGTTTCCGATTATTGGAACGGCAGCGTGTTCAACGGCGGAACCTACGCGCTGGAAGTGCACGGACCGAACGGTTTCATGCGTCATTACCAGGGCAGCGCCAAGTCGGCGGCTGTCATGCCGGAAACTGCCATCAGCTACAACCCGAGCGCCGGCACGGTCACGCTGACCATGAGCAATGCTGGCACCAGCAGTTGCTCGATGACGGTCACCAACGGCTATAACGCCTCCGACATGCGCACCTATACCGTGCCTGCAGGCGGCAGCGTTAACGACACCTGGAATCTGAGCAGCAGCGCGAACTGGTACGACCTCAAGGCGATCGTTGCAGGCTTGAGCAACTGGTCACGCCGTTTGTGCGGGCATATGGAAAACGGGCTGCCGAGCACGACCGAGCCACCGCACTGAACGTCCCTTGTTGCAAGGCTTTCTCATCAGCCATGCGCCACTGAATAGGTGTACCCCTCCCCTGCAAGCAGGGGAGGGAACTGCTTTTCACAGGGTGACCAGAGCTCAAACCGCTCTAGACCTTTCCCGTTCCCGCGCCTAGCGATCGCCACGCCGCTGTAACCTGACACGTCCACTCTGCCGGCATCGCCATTCAGCGGTTTACCGGATATTTCCGTGTTCATTGCGTCGCGTCTTTACCGCCATCCCTTGATGATCAACCTGCTGGCCGGCAGCGCGGCGTTTCTGGCCTATGCGTCGATGTATGCATTTCGCAAACCGTTCACTGCCGCATCCTTCGATGGCCTTCACGTCGGCGGCATCGATTACAAGGTGTGGCTGGTCATCGCACAGGTTTTTGGATACATGCTGAGCAAGGTGCGCGGGATTACCTGGATCGCCGAGATCCAGCGCCAGCATCGCGCACGCACACTCGTCTGCTTGATCGGTTTCTCATGGATCGCGCTGTTGGGTTTCGCGCTGATTCCAGCGCCGTGGAATATCCCGTTTCTATTCCTCAACGGCCTGCCGCTAGGCATGGTGTGGGGCGTGATCTTCGGATATTTGGAAGGACGCCGCGGCACCGAGATGATGGGTGCATGCATGTGTGCCAGCTTTATCGTGGGCTCCGGCGTGGTGAAATCCGTCGGCATGTGGTTGATGGTGCACTGGCATGTGAGTGAATTCTGGATGCCCTTCACCACCGGCTTGTTGTTCATCGCACCGCTGTGCCTGGCAGTCTGGGTACTGGAACACCTGCCTGCGCCGGACGCTGCCGATGTGGCCGCGCGCAGTGTGCGCTTGCCGATGGATGCCGCTACGCGGCGCGCCTTCCTGGCACGCTTCCTGCCCGGCATCGCGATGATCGTGATGGCCTATGTGGCGCTGACCATCACGCGCGATTTCCGTGACAATTTCGCAGCGGAAATATGGAGCGATCTCGGCCACGGCGGCGATGCCTCGGTGTTCACTGAGACTGAAGCACCGATCGCTGTTGCGGTGTTGATCATCACAGCCTTCACCATGATTGTGCGCAATAACCTCAGGGCGCTGATGCTCAATCACGTACTGATCTTCGGTGGCTTCAGCATCGCCGTGTTAGCCACCTGGATGCACAACCACGCCATGATCGATCCACTGGGCTGGATTGGCCTAAGCGGTTTCGGTCTGTATCTGGCTTACGTGCCGTATAACGCCACCTTCTTCGAACGCATGCTGGCGACGTTCCGTGTTGGCGGCAATGTCGGCTTCATCATGTATATCGCCGATAGCAGCGGCTATATGGGTAGCGTGGCGATAATCCTGGTTAAGGAATTCGGCGGCATGCATTTGTCTTGGGCATCGTTCTATGCGCAGACGGTGATGACGTTGTCAGGCATCGGCATGCTGATTACGTTGGTGTCGGCGCTGTATTTTTACGAGAAGGCGCGGCGGGCGCGGCTGTCGGTGCCTGTCGCTGCTGCGGCGTGAGGCTGGATCAAAGATCAAGCAAAAGGGTTTCTGATTAGCGTCTCGCCTCAGCTGGGCATTTTGTGTTGTTGGGACATTGCCTGCGGCGCTTTCGGTCCCTAAAGGGCCCGAGTCACTTTTCTTTGCTGGCCCAAAGAAAAGTAACCCAAAGAAATGGCCTGAAGAGCTCATGGCATTGCATAGGTTACAAGCTTGAAGGATGACGCCTTAGCTTTGATCGTTGGCGGGCCAAGCTTCTACCGCGCCGCTATACCGCGAGGCGTCGGAGCGTTGAGGGCTTAAAGCGAGCCTGCCGATAGGTTGAGCTTTGCTGAGCTCTGCCCGATCTGCTTTAAGTCCTCAGCGCTCCGACGCCTCGCGGTATAGCGGGGGCGTTGAACCATGGGCGAGCAACCTTCGATCTAGCCATAGGCGTTCAGGCTTTTACCTTACTCATGCTGTGAGCCTTTTAGGCCATTTCTTTGGGTTACTTTTCTTTGGGCCAGCAAAGAAAAGTGACCCGGGCGCTTCGCGACCGGAAGCGCCGCAGGCAATGCCACAACAACACGACACACCCAGCTGAGGCGAGACGCTAATCAGAAAAGGATTTGCATATCGAGATGTGAGACGTTTCCACTGGGGACGCCCCCACTAGAACCGCGCCCCTCGCAAATCGCCCGCAACAACACCGCCCCCGCCTCCTCAACGCTGCTTTCATTCCGAATAACCACACTGTCAGACGGCACAGAATAAGCCTCAGCACGGTGCAACCGCGCAGCGATATCCGCCTCCGTTTCGCGTCCGCGCAAAGCAAGTCGTTGCGCGATGCATTCCGCACTGGCCGTGATGAGCACCGGCTGCAAGTTGTCAAAGCGCTGGCGTGCAAGCGCGAGCGCTGCGCGTGAGCCGTTTACCAGCACGTCCATACCATGCTCCAGCCAATGCAGCACTTCGCTGCCGATGCCGTAGTGCAGGCCATGCGCCTGCCAGCTCAGCACGAACAGGCCACGTTGTTCGCGCGAGTGGAACTCAGCTTCGCTCAATGCCACATGATTTTCGCCACCAGCATGTGCTGGCCGAGTGATATAGCGATGCGCGCACAGCACGCTGTGCGTCGCGCCGTGTTGCCGCACCCAGGCCAACACGCTGTCCTTGCCGGCGCCGGAAGGTCCCATGACGTAATACAAGCGCCCTTGGTTCATGCCGCGGCCTTCAGCGGCAGGCTCACGAGTTGCTCGAACGCTGCGCCTGGTATCGGCTCACGGCAAACGGTGAGAGCGTCGATGCGCGCGCAAGGGGCGTGGCCCAACTTGGGCAATAGGTATGCACACAAGGCTTGTTCTTCTTCTGCAGTAGCAGGCGCGGAAAGCGTCAAATGGAAACGATAACGGTCCAGCACATAGGGATAGCCGTATTGGCGAAACAGTGTGTGCTCCGTGTCATCCAGTGTTTCAGCCCGCCGCTCCCACGCAGCTTGCGTGATGGGCGCACGTAATGTGTTTAGATCGCGCACGCATTGCGCGGCCAATGCATCGACGGCTTGCGTATCGCCGCATGGCCGCAGCGCGAGAAAGCCTGCCAGTGTGTCGAGTTGCAGCGGCAACTCGAAGGCCGGTGTGTACACGGCAATATCGGCGATGCGACGATGCAAGTCATCATAGCTTGCATGCGATGCCAGCTCGAACGGCGCAGTGAGCGTGGCGTGCCAGCCGTAGCGCCGCACGTCGGCGAGCAGCACCTGCAACCGTTCTGGCGCGATAGTCGGCACAACAGTAGTCGCTAACCACTCGGTTCCGAACGCATGCAAGGCACTGTCCGGCGCCGGACAAAAATAGACCGCGTAACGCATCAGCCATCCGCCATCAACACAAGTTGCACCCACTCGCCGGAGAAGCGCGTGATGCCATATTGCACCGGCACACCGCGTGTATCGGCATTGATGGATTGCACGTAGAGCACCGGCCGGTTGGTCGCCTGTTTCATCAATCTCGCGGTGTGCGCGTCGGGCAGACGTGCAGACACGCGCGTGTGCTTGCGCTCGTAGTCGATGACACCGAATTCTTCCAGCGTCCGCGTGACCGATCGCAGGCGACGGTATACCGAAGGCAGGCCGGTAAACCGCGCAGCAGGAAAATACGCCGTACTGTAGTCCACGATATGTCCGTCGGCACGGCTGATCGTTTCGATGCGGTAGGCATAGGCGTGACGATCCATGCACAGCGCCTGCGCCACCTGTGGTGGCGGGATCTCGCGCGCATCCTCCAGCACTTCGATATCCGCTTCCACGTTGAGGTTGCGCATGTTCTGAGTGAAGCGCGTGCGCCGGCTGATGGGGTAATCCAGCGCGTGCTCCTGCACGAAGGTGCCGCGACCCTGCTCGGTACGCACCAGGTTGCGCTGCTCCAGCGCAGCAACGGCACGGCGCACGGTATGGCGGTTGACGTTGAAGCGCACCGCCAACTCCTGCGCGGATGGCAGTTGCTCACCTTGGCGCAGCGCCCCTTTGAGAATGTCATCGGCCAGGATGCCACTGATCTGGCTCCAGAGCGCAACGCCCCGGCCTCGTTCGATTTCAGCCATACCACGTCCTCAACCTGTCTATTCGTCGTCATGGGAACGGCATGCTGACCTGCTGGAATGCCGTTCGAAGGGCGCCAAGTGGCGCCCGCACCTGTCTAGATAACTAGACATTTGTGACAAGCCTAGGAACACCTATGGACACCTCCCCCCACTTGGCGCGTTCGCAATGGATGTCGTTGCTGGCGCAGTCGGAGCCAGACGAACTGGCCCTGGCCATGAAAGAACTTGCGCCGCCCGTCGATGCTGCCTGGCTGCGCCCTGCGCAAACCGGCCTGTACATGCTGCGCGGACGCATGGGCGGCAACGGCGCGCAGTTCAATTTCGGCGAGATCACCGTGACCCGCTGCAGCGTGCAGATCGGCGAACGCATCGGACACGCCTGGGTGCGCGGCACGCACGCACGGCACGCCGAACTGGCGGCCTTGGCCGACGCGCTGCTGCAAGATCCGAGCTTGCATGCGCGTCTGCGCACAGAACTGCTGGAACCCCTTCTGCGCTCGCTGCAGGCCCGGAGGGATACGGCCAGCCGCAAGGCGGCAGCCAGCAAGGTGGAGTTCTTTACCGTGGTGCGGGGTGATTGATGCTTGCCGCGTTTGCTAATCCGGTTTTCGACAGCCAGCGCACCTTCCGCGAACTGCTGCAGGCGATGGCCCGCCCCGCCGTACCTCGCGCGCTACCCGTTCTGCCACCCGCGCCTGAATCGGTAGCGCCAGCCGCCATGGCGATACTGCTTACGCTCTGCGATGCAGCCACCGCGCTGTGGCTGCAGCAGCCTGTGGGGAATGCGCTTGAGCACCTGCGTTTCCACACTGGTCTGCGCGTGGCACAGACTGCGAAAGAGGCGGATTTTGCACTGATCACTGCGCCGGATGCGATGCCGTCGCTGCAGTCCTTTGCCCAAGGCGAGCTGCGTTATCCGGATCGCTCCACCAGCCTGATTGTGCAGGTGCAAGGCTTTCGCAACGAAGCCGGCGTGTGTGTGGCCGGCCCAGGCATCCGCGACCAGGAAATGCTGCATATCGAAGGCTTGCCTGCCGATTTCTGGACCCAGCGCGCGGCATTGGCCGAAAGCTTTCCGCTGGGTATCGACATGTTTTTCGTGGCTGAGCAGCACGTGCTGGCGCTGCCGCGTACCACCCGTTTGCTGGAGCATTGAATGTACGTAGCCGTGAAAGGGGGCGAGCAAGCTATTGCCCGTTCGCTGGAATTGCTGGCCGAAGCGCGGCGCGGCGATCCGGCTGTGCCGGAACTGGAGCTGACGCAGATCCGCGAACAACTGCGCCTGGGCGTAGCGCGCGTCATGCAGGAAGGTTCGTTGTACGACGAGGAACTGGCCGCGCTGGCTATTCGCCAGGCAGCGGGCGACATGCTGGAGGCGATCTTTCTGCTGCGCGCCTACCGCACCACGTTGCCGCGCTTTGGCTACACGCTACCGCTTGAGACGGATGGCATGCGCGTGCGTCGCCGTGTATCCGGCACCTTCAAGGACATTCCCGGCGGCCAAGTGCTTGGGCCTACCGCCGATTACACGCAGCGCCTGCTGGATTTCGATACAACACCGCCGACTGCGACGACATCCGCCGAAGCTCCTTTGCCCGCCGAGATGCCCCGCGTGCTGGATCTGCTGGAAGCCGAAGCCTTGATTGAGCCGGCGGATGCCGATAGCGATCCAGAACCACTCGATCTCACCCGCGAACCGCTTACGTTTCCGGCCGACCGCGCCACACGCCTGCAGAACCTGGCGCGCGGCGACGAAGGCTATTTGCTAGGCCTGGCCTATTCCACGCAACGCGGCTATGCGGAAAGCCATCCCTTCGCGGGTGAAATACGCATGGGCGAAGTGGACGTGTGTATTTGCCCGGAGGAACTCGGCTTTTCGATCGAGATCGGCAGCATCACCGTCACCGAGTGCCAGATGATCAACCAATTTCATGGCGGCAACGGCGTGCCGCCGCAATTCACGCGAGGCTACGGATTGAGCATGGGCGAAGGCGAACGCAAGGCCATGTCGATGGCATTGGTAGACCGCGCCTTGCGCTGCGACGAACTGGGCGAAACGGCGCATGCACCGGCACAAGATCAGGAGTTCGTGCTGTCGCATTCAGACAACGTGGAAGCCTCGGGCTTCGTGCAACATCTCAAGCTACCGCACTACGTAGATTTCCAAGCCGAGCTGTCGCTGTTGCGCACGCTTGCAAAGCAGCAAGCTGCGGACAGCGGCGAGCAACCCTTGCACGCAGCGGGAGGTTTGCACGCATGACGCCCCGCTATAACTTCGCCTTCCTCGACGAAGACACCAAGCGCATGTTGCGCCGCGCCCTGCTCAAAGCAGTGGCCATTCCCGGTTGCCAGATTCCGTTCGGCAGCCGAGAAATGCCCCTGCCCTACGGCTGGGGCACCGGCGGCATCCAGGTCACCGCTGCCTTGCTGGGGCCGGACGACGTACTGAAGGTGATCGACCAAGGCGCGGACGACACCACCAACGCGGTGAACATCCGTCGTTTCTTTGCGCGCGTGGCGGGTATCGCCACCACTGAGCGTACGGCGGAAGCCACGCTGATCCAGACGCGCCACCGTATTCCTGAAACACCGCTGCGCGAGGATCAGATCCTGGTATTCCAGGTACCGGAGCCCGAACCGCTACGCACCCTGGAAGCACGCGAAACCGAAACACGCACGCTGCACGCCCTGGCCGATTACGGACTCATGCACGTCAAGCTCTACGAAGACATCGCCCGCTACGGGCGCATTGCGACCAGTTACGACTATCCAGTGCTGGTGGATGGACGCTACCTGACATCGCCCTCGCCTATTCCGAAATTCGACAATCCCAAGCTGGATCACTCACCGGCCCTGATGCTGTTTGGCGCCGGACGCGAAAAACGCATCTATGCCATTCCGCCGTATACGCGCGTAGAAAGCGTGGCCTTCGAAGATCATCCGTTCGACGTGCAGCAATGGGATGAACGCTGCGCGTTGTGCGGCTCGGGCGAAAGCTACCTGGATGAAGTGGTGGTGGACGATCGGGGCACGCGCATGTTCGTGTGTTCAGATACGGATTTCTGCAGCCAACGCACGGAGGCGCAGGCATGAACGCGCTGCTGAAAGTGCGCACGCTCGGCCACCGCTACGGCCAGCGCGTAGGCTGCGAAGACGTGAGTTTCGATCTGTATCCCGGCGAACTGCTGTGTATCGTGGGTGAATCGGGCTCGGGCAAATCTACCTTGCTCAATACGCTGGCCGCGCAGCTCGCGCCCACGTCCGGCTCGGTACGCTACCGGCAGCGCGACGGCGCATGGCTGGATGTCGGCAGCTTGAATGAAGCGGACCGTCGACGGCTTGCCCGTCAGGAGTGGGGATTCGTCACACAGAATCCACGCGACGGGCTGCGCTTGAACGTGAGCGCCGGTGCAAACGTAGCCGAACGTCTGATGGCGCTGGGCGAACGTCACTATGGCCGCTTGCGCAACATCGCGCGCGGCTGGCTGGAGCGTGTGGAAATCGATCCTGCGCGCATTGATGACATGCCGGCCGATTTTTCCGGCGGCATGCAACAGCGACTGCAAATTGCACGCACGCTGGTGACCCATCCGCGTCTGGTGTTCATGGATGAACCGACGGCGGGATTGGATGTATCGGTGCAAGCGCGCATTCTGGATCTGCTGCGCCGATTGGTGCACGAGCTGGACCTGGCCGCCGTGATGGTGACGCACGATCTGGCCGTCGCGCGCCTGCTGGCAGCGCGCACGATGGTGATGCAAGGCGGACGCGTGGTGGAAACTGGGCTTACCGACCAGATCCTGGACGATCCGCAGCATCCGTATACGCAATTGCTCGTTTCATCGGTGTTGACCACATGACCGCTACCTTGATGCTTGAACTGCGCGACCTTGGCAAGTCGTTCGAATTGCACCAGCAGCATGGCGCGCATCTCAATGTGCTCCGTGGTGTGAACCTGAGTTTGCACGCCGGTGAATGCGTGGTGTTATCCGGCCCCTCCGGCGCGGGAAAAAGCACGCTGCTGCGCGTGATCTATGCCAATTACCGGACGAGTGGCGGCGCCGTGTACGTGCGCCACGACGATCGCTGGCTGGATCTGGCTAGCGCGACGCCACACGAAGTGCTGGATGTACGTCGGCGCACACTTGGCTACGTCAGCCAGTTCCTGCGCGTGATTCCACGCGTATCCGCACTGGACATCGTGGCCGAGCCGCTGCTGCGCGACGGCATGGATGAACACGAAGCACGCGAACGCGCGGCCGCCATGTTGCGTCGGGTGAATATTCCCGAACGCCTGTGGGCGTTGCCGCCCGGCACGTTCTCCGGTGGTGAGCAGCAGCGAGTAAACATCGCTCGCGGACTGATTGTGCCGCGCCCCATCCTGCTGCTGGACGAACCCACAGCTTCGCTTGATGCCGGCAATCGCGCCGTAGTGGCAGAACTACTCGCTGAAGCTCGCGCCGCCGGCTCCGCGGTGCTCGGCATCTTTCACGACGAAGCCATGCGCGACCAAGTCGCCACGCGCCTCTTTACCATGCAGGCGCTGGAAGCCGCTTAACTCTCTTTCTTCTATGCATAAGAACTCCATGAACGATTTAGTCTTGACCAACGCACGCATCGTGCTCGACAACACGGTCATCCACGGCAGCCTGTTCGCCCGCAACGGCATGATCCGCATGATCGACGAAGGTCGTACGCCATCGCCGGGCGCGATCGACTGCGAGGGTGACTACATCATCCCGGGCCTGATCGAAATACACACCGACAACCTGGAAAAACATCTGATGCCCCGCGCCGGTGTGCTGTGGCCGTCGCTGCCGGCAGTGCTTACACACGATGCACAGGTGGTGGCCGCCGGTATCACCACCGTATTCGACGCGTTGTCGGTGGGTGACCTGGAAGAGGAAAGCGTGCGCATCGAAACGCTGCGCAGCACCTATGACGCCATTCTTGAAGGTCAAGCCAGCGGAGCCCTGCGCGCAGATCATTGGTTGCATCTACGTTGCGAACTGGCCTATCCGCGCTTGCTCGAAGCCTTGGAACCACTGCTGCATCACGACAGTGTGCGGCTGGTTTCGCTGATGGACCACACGCCTGGCCAACGCCAGTACCGCGATCTGCAGCAGTACCGCAAGTATTACAGCAAGAACCATATGAGCTGGACGGAGGAGGAATTCGCCGAAGTGGTGAAACGCCGCGCCGAACAGCAGGCCACCTACAGTGCCCGACACGAGCGCGCCGTGCTCACCTTGGCGAAGCAGCACAAGATGGTGCTGGCCAGCCACGACGACACCGATACCGAACAAGTGCGTCACGCGCAACGCATCGGCGTGACCATTTCCGAATTCCCCACTACACAGGAGGCCGCCGACGCTGCGTATTCGCACGGTCTGCGCACGGTGATGGGCGCGCCTAACGTCGTGCGCGGCGGTTCGCACTCCGGCAACGTAGCCGCGCTGGAGCTTGCACGCACCGATCGCCTCGACATGCTTTCTTCGGACTATGTGCCGGCCAGCCTGTTGCACGGTGCCTTTCTGTTGCATACGCAAGCAGATTGGTCGATGCCGCGCGCCATGGCCACGGTCAGCCGCAATCCGGCCAAGGCGCTGGGCTTCGAAGATCGCGGGCAGCTCAAGCCCGGCTTGCGCGCGGATGTAGTGCGTATGCGCGTGATGGATGGCTTGCCGATCGTGCGCAATGTATGGGTACATGGTGAGCGCGCGTTTTAAGCGATTGATGCAAACGCTTACACACGTCCGTAGCGTAATCATTCCTTAATGTCATTCTCACGAAAGCGAGAATGATGACGACACAGTAAGATTTCGCAGATCACTGTTTTCGAATGCCATTGATATCGATAAGCATCGGGCATCGATAAGTCATAAATCGTTGTAGATGCTTACCGGCATTCACAATCCTGTGCACACGGGGCACATCGCGTGATATTGCGATGCGAGGGAAGTTGTCTGCAGTGTTCCAATAAATACGCCGGCACACGCACCGAATGTCATTATTTAAAAGTTTTTCTGGCATCAAATTGTCATGAAAAGCCACAAGAGTACGCGCGCTGTTCAGGGGCGCTCGGCGTGCATGACGAGTTCGGCTAGACATCTATGCAAGTTGGCTAGACGACGTCATCAGCATTTCATGGCTACCCCCTAGCCTTCTCATCAAGACAGCATCAAGCATTCATACCGGTGCTGCGCAATCACCACATGTCTCGGGGGATATCGTTTTGAAGATCAATCCAATCACTTGCGCGGTGCTTGCCGCGCTTGCGGTCACTCGCGTGTCTTATGCAGACGACACCGTGCAGCCGGCTCCAACAACACCATCAACATCAGCTGCACAGCCCGCCAAACCGGATGCATCCTCCGCGTCCACACTCGGTACGGTGACGGTGACCGCGCAGCACACAGCCCAAGACATGCAGGACGTGCCGATTACGCTGCAGGCATTCACCGGCACGACCTTGCAGCAGTTGAACGTCGTGTCGTTCGATGACCTGATCAAGTATCTGCCCAATGTGACCTTCGCCGCGAACGGCCCAGGCCAGGGCAACATCTACATGCGCGGCCTGAGCACCGGCTTCCTCGGCAATCAGTCGAGCGCGTCGATCGCACCGTTCCCGAACGTCGCGGTTTATCTCGACGACCAGTCGATGCAGTTCCCCGCGCGCAATCTCGACATCTACATGGTAGATATGGAGCGCCTCGAAGTGCTCGAAGGCCCGCAGGGTACGTTGTTCGGCGGTGGCGCCGAGGCGGGTGCCGTTCGCTACATCACCAACAAGCCGAATCTCAACAAGACGAGCGGCAGCGCAGAAGCCAGCGTTGGCGTTACCGATGGCGGCGCACCGAACAATTCGGCCAACGTCGTGCTGAACCTGCCGCTCATTCCAGGTACGCTGGCAGTGCGTGGCGTGATCTACCACGATCATGAGGGCGGTTACATCAACAACGTGCCAAGCACGTACACGCGCCAGTCCACGGACGGCGGCGGAGCCATGGCGCCTTACGTCGCTGCCGGCGGCACTTCGGTCATCAACAACTACAGCGTCGCGCAGAACAACTGGAACCCCGTTGACTACCAGGGCGCCCGCCTGTCCGCGTTGTGGAAGATCAACGACGACTGGAACTTCCTGATCGCCGAGAGCTATCAGAACCTGGACGCCAAGGGCCAGTCCTCGACGTACCCGATCGGCACCGACGGCCAGACGCTGGGCACCGACCAGATCACCTCCTTCGTACCGGCCTGGAACAACGACCACTTCACCAATACCTCGTGGACGTTGAACGGCCAGATCGGTGACCTCTCGCTGGTGTACACCGGCGGCTACACCAATCGCCACATCAGCGAACAGCAGGATTACACCAACTATTCGCGCAGCGCCGGCGGCATGTATTACCAGTGCACCGGCACGTCAGCGGGCCTGTCCAGCGCGGGCAAGCCGATCTGCTATTCGCCGGTCGGCTATTGGAACGACCACGTCAACAGCACGCATCAGAGCCATGAGTTGCGCCTGAGCACCCCGGAAGACTATCGCTTCCGCGTCATCGGCGGCCTGTACTACGAAGATTTCAACATCGACGACCACATGAACTTCAACTACAAGACCATCCCGTCTTGTACGCCGCAGAACCTGGCCAATGCGGTCGCCGGCGGCTATCCGTGCGTAGCCAATGCGATGTCTTCGCCGGGCGTCGAGATGCCCGACGACACGGCCTTCGGTGAAGTCGAGCAGCGCGGCTACAAACAGGAAGCGGCATTCGCTTCGCTGTCGTACGACATCATTCCCGAAGTGCTGACTGTGACCGGCGGCACGCGCTATTACCACTACTCCGAGTGGCAGACGGGTACGGAGTTCTACACCACCACCGCGCAGGACAATGTTCCCAACGGCACCTACGTGGGCAACGACACGGTGATGAACTACCACAAGACGTATCACGGCTTTAAGAGTCGTGCGAACGTGGTGTGGCACATCACGCCGAATACGATGGTGTATTACACCTTCTCGCAAGGTTTCCGCCCGGGTGGCTTCAATCGCACGACCTCGGGCGTGGCGAAGCTCGATGGCGAAGCGCAGTACCGCAAGCCGATCAGCTACGCGCCTGATACGTTGACCAACAACGAAATCGGCTTCAAAACCACGTTCTTCGACGACCGCCTGATGCTCAACGGCTCGCTGTACGACATGCGGTGGGACAACGTGCAGATGCAGTTCTTCAATCCGCTGGTGCTGGGTAACACCACCTTCGCGGTCAACGGGCCGAACTACAAGGTGGATGGCGGCGAACTGCAATTCCAGGCACGGCTCACCGATGGCTTGACGCTTATCGGCTCCGGTTCGCTCAACCATGCCAAGCAGACCACTTCACCGTGCTTGATTGACAACATCCCTGGCTCGCCGCGGTACAACGAGTGCATCATCCAAACCGGCGCTGTCGGTGCCGAAACGTCCTTCGCCAATCCGTTTGGTGAAATCGGCAGCGTGCCAGCCTTCTCGCCCCGCTCGCAGTACAACATGCGCCTGCGTTACGACTGGACGTTCGGCGACGGCTTCAAGGCATTCGCGCAGGTTGGCTTCAACCACACCGGTTCGATGTACAACCAGCCGGCCACCTATCCGAGTGGCTCGGGCGTGACGGACATCACCACCGTTGAATTGCGTTACCTGCAGGCCGGTTACAACACCGTCGACGCATCGGTAGGCGTGGCCAAGGACAACTGGGATGTGTCGCTGTACGGCACCAACCTGACCGACAACCACGCCAGCGTGTTCACCTCCTCGGCTCAGTTCATCGAGTCGGAAGTGCCGATTCGTCCGCGCGTGATCGGCCTGAAGGTGGGCTTCAAGTTCTAAACCATTGCTGCCCTGGCGGTTTAAGTAGAATCGGGTGGGCGTAATGCCCACCCTCTTTTTTTTTAAGGTTTGCGATCGATCATGAATGCCACGCCGGCCGACCCGGGATTGCTATCGGTGGAGCAACGAGTTCAGCAACTGCGCGAGCTGCAAGGTGCCGGGCACTATGCCCAAGCCCTGCAAGCAGCCGAAGCGTTGGCCGTGGAAGCACCGGAACACCGCGACGTGCTGCACGCCATAGCCAGAAGCCAGCGCTATCTCGGACAGATCGACGCGGCCTTGCAGACGCTGGCGCGGCTGGAACAGCACCACCCCCAATTCAGCCGTTTGCACGAAGAGCGCGGTCATTGCTACGTCGTGATGCGCGATGCGCCGCGTGCGATCGACGCGCTATTGCGTGCCGTCAACATCAATCCTGCCTTGCCTTCGAGCTGGAACTTGCTCGAAGGTCTGTATCGCATGACTGGCGATACTACCAATGCGGCAACCGCCGCCGCGCATGTCGCCACGCTCAAGCGTTTGGCGCCCGAAGTCGTGCACGCAACCAGCCATTTCTCGGATGGCGACCTCGAACCTGCCGAGCAGATCATCCGCGCTTACCTGATCAAAGTCGGCAATGACGTCGAAGCGATGCGCCTGCTTGCACGTATAGGCCTGGCACGCGACGTGCTCGACGACGCCGAAATGCTGCTCGACGCGGTACTGAAGATCGCACCGAACTATCGAGCGGCACGCTATGACTATGCGTGCGTCCTATTCGAACGACACCTGTACCAGCGGGCCTCCGAGGAAATCGAAAAGCTGCTTGCGGTCGATCCTGATCACGTCGATTACCGCACGCTCTACGCCAGCGCGAGCGTCGGCCTGGGTGAACACGAGCGAGCCATCGGTTTGTATCAGCAGCTTTTGCAGCAACTGCCGGGCGCCGCCGATTTGCACCTGTCGTTTGCCCATTCGCTGAAGACACAAGGAAGGCAAGCCGACGCGATCGAAGCTTACCGCGCAGCGACGGCGGCACGCCCCAACTTTGGCGATGCGTATTGGAGCCTGGCCAACCTCAAAACTTATCGCTTTTCGGATGATGAGATGGCCCGGATGCGTGCCGAGGAAGCGTCATCGGCCACCCCGCTGATCGATCGTTATCATCTGTGTTTCGCATTAGGCAAAGCGTTCGAGGATCGCAGCGACTACGCCGAATCGTGGAACTATTACGATCGAGGCAATGCGCTCAAGCGCTCCGAAAGCCGTTATCGCCCCGAGATCATCGAGACCAACACGCGCAGGCAGATCGAAATCTGTACTCGCGAATTCCTCGCAAGCCGCACGGGCGCAGGCGATCCGAGTCCTGATCCGATTTTCATCGTCGGCCTGCCACGTGCCGGCTCCACCCTGCTCGAACAGATCCTCGCCTCTCATTCGCAGGTGGAAGGCACGCAGGAGCTGGCTGATATTCCGCGTATCGTGCTCGATCTGCAGGGACGCGATCCTGATCTCGATGATCCCCGCTACCCCGGTGTGCTGACCTGCATGCAGCCGGAGGACTTTCGCGAGCTGGGCGAAAAGTATCTGCGCGATACGCGCATCTACCGTAGTGGCAAGTCTTATTTCATCGACAAGATGCCGAATAATTTCCGGCACCTTGGCCTGATCCATCTGATACTGCCCAACGCAAAGATCATCGATGCACGGCGCGAGCCTATGGCCTGCTGCTTCAGCAATCTCAAGCAACTGTTCGCCACCGGCCAGGAATTCACCTACAGCGTCGAGGACATCGCGCGCTATTACCGCACCTATCTCGAGCTGATGGAGCATTGGGA
The DNA here is from genome assembly GCF_030160295.1 of Dyella acidisoli. Classification (GTDB taxonomy): domain Bacteria; phylum Pseudomonadota; class Gammaproteobacteria; order Xanthomonadales; family Rhodanobacteraceae; genus Dyella_B; species Dyella_B acidisoli. Next base: position 246,216 of record NZ_BSOB01000017.1, on the reverse strand, counting down.
TGCGGCGCTACCCGGCCGCGTGCTGCGCATCTACCACGAAGACGTGGTCGATGATCTGGAAGGCAATGTGCGACGCCTGCTCGATTTCTGCGGTCTGCCGTTCGAACCCGGTTGCCTGGAATTCCACAAGACTGTGCGCAGCGTGCGCACGGCAAGTTCCGAGCAGGTTCGCCGTCCGATCTTTCGCGACGGCGTCGATCAGTGGGCCAAGTTCGCGCCCTATCTCGGCGCGCTCAAGGAGCAGCTTGGCGATGCGCTTGTGCGCTATCGAACAGATAGCACCACAGCACTTGGCATCTGATACTCATCATTCCCGCTTTCGCGGGAATGATGACAAGGAAGCGGTACAAACATCAGGCGTTCTTGTGGAACGCCAGATGCCCGCCTTCCACTTCAACCACAATCGTGTCACCCGATACAAAACGTCCTTCCAGGATTTCCCTCGCCAACGGGTTCTCCAACTGTTGTTGGATCGCACGCTTGAGCGGTCTCGCGCCGTATACCGGATCGAAACCAACGTTGCCGAGCAAATCCAGCGCCTTCTCGTCGATCTCCAGCTTGAGCTGACGTTCGGCCAAGCGCTTTTCCAGATACGTGAGCTGGATCAGCGCAATCTTGCGAATCTGCTTTTTCTCCAGCGGGCGGAACACCACCAGCTCGTCCAGACGGTTGATGAATTCCGGACGGAAGTGCGCCTGCACCACACCCAGCACAGCGGCTTTCATCTGCAGGTAATCGGCCTCGGTGTCACCCGCGTTTTCCTGGATGAGCTGCGAGCCAAGGTTGGAAGTCATCACAATCACGGTGTTGCGGAAATCCACCGTGCGGCCTTGGCCGTCGGTGAGGCGTCCATCGTCGAGCACCTGCAGCAGCACGTTGAAGACGTCCGGGTGCGCTTTCTCCACTTCGTCCAGCAAGATCACGCTGTACGGCCGACGACGCACCGCCTCGGTGAGATAGCCACCTTCCTCGTAACCGACATAACCGGGAGGTGCACCGATCAGACGCGCGACGGAGTGCTTCTCCATGAATTCACTCATGTCGATGCGTATCATCGCTTCCTGCGTATCGAACAGGAATTCGGCCAGTGCCTTGCAGAGTTCCGTCTTGCCCACGCCGGTGGGGCCAAGGAACAGGAACGAACCGTAAGGGCGATTGGGATCGGACAGGCCTGCGCGTGCACGACGGATGGCGTCGGAGACCGCACGCACCGCTTCGTCCTGGCCAACCACGCGCTTGTGCAGCGATTCTTCCATGTGCAGCAACTTGTCGCGCTCGCCTTCAAGCATCTTGCTGACGGGAATACCCGTCCAGCGCGACACCACTTCGGCCACTTCTTCTTCCGTGACACGATCCTGTACCAGCTTGAAATCCTGCTTCTCGGCAGCTTGCGCCGCAGCGAGTTGCTTTTCCAGTTCAGGCATGCGGCCGTACTGGATCTCGCTCATCTTGGCGTAATCCTGCCTGCGCTGCGCTGCTTCCAGTTCCACGCGCGCTTGCTCGATCTGCTCTTTGACCTTGGTCGCGCCTTGCAACGCGGCCTTTTCCGACTTCCACACTTCGTTGAGATCGGAGAATTCGCGTTCGAGCTTGGCAATGTCGTTATCGAGATCCGCAAGGCGCTTCTTCGAAGCCTCGTCGGTTTCCTTCTTCAGCATTTCGCGCTGGATCTTGAGCTGAATCAGGCGGCGCTCCAGGCGGTCGAGTTCTTCCGGCTTGGAGTCGATTTCCATGCGGATGCGCGAGGCAGCCTCATCGATCAGGTCGATGGCCTTGTCCGGCAGTTGGCGATCCGTGATGTAACGGTTCGACAGCGTGGCCGCAGCAACAATGGCGGGATCGGTGATCTCCACGCCGTGATGCATGGCGTAGCGTTCTTTCAAGCCGCGCAGGATGGCGATGGTGTCCTCCACGCTCGGCTCGCCCACGTACACCTTCTGAAAGCGGCGTTCCAATGCAGCATCTTTCTCGATGTACTTGCGGTATTCGTCCAGCGTGGTGGCGCCGACGCAATGCAGCTCGCCGCGCGCCAGCGCAGGTTTAAGCATATTGCCGGCGTCCATCGCGCCCTCGGCTTTGCCGGCACCGACCATCGTGTGCAATTCGTCGATGAACAGGATGATCTGGCCTTCGTTCTTGGCCAGGTCGTTGAGTACAGCCTTGAGGCGCTCTTCGAACTCGCCACGGAATTTCGCACCGGCAATCAGCGCGCCCATGTCGAGCACGAGCACGCGCTTGTCGCGCAGGCCCTCGGGCACTTCGTTCTTGATGATGCGTTGCGCGAGGCCTTCGACGATGGCTGTCTTGCCCACACCAGGTTCGCCGATCAGCACGGGATTGTTCTTGGTACGACGTTGCAGCACCTGGATCACGCGGCGAATTTCCTCGTCGCGGCCGATCACCGGATCGAGCTTGCCGCTCTCGGCGCGCGCAGTGAGGTCAATGCAATATTTTTCCAGTGCCTGGCGCTGGTCTTCGGCGTTTTCGCTCTGCACTTTTTCGCCGCCGCGCAGCTTGTCGATGGCAGCTTCCAGGTTGGTCTTGGTGGCGCCGGCTGCTTTCAATGCCGCACCCAGTTCGCCCTTGTCTTCCAGGGCGGCCAGCACGAACAGCTCGCTGGCGATGAACTGGTCGCCGCGCTGCTGTGCAAGCTTGTCGGTGAGGTTGAGCAGGCGCGTCAGTTCGTTGCCGGCGTGGATGTTGCCTTCCTGTCCACTCACTTTTGGCAGTCGGTCGAGCAGCTCAAACACGCGCTGACGGAATGCCGGCACGTTGACGTGTGCCTGGGTCAGCAACGGCGCAGTCGAGCCGCCTTGTTGGTCGAGCAGTGCAGCCATGATGTGCACCGGCTCGAGCATGTTGTGATCGCGCCCCACTGCAAGCGATTGCGCATCCGCAAGCGCCTGCTGGAAACGCGAGGTAAGTTTGTCCATTCGCATCGAGGTATCCCCAAAAAGGTTTTTGGCGGACGCACCGCCACTGCCCGCAAAGATGCGGACGCAGCGGGGTGATTCAAGCGTTGCAGATGGATGCTTTAAGGTAGGTTAGGGTGCAAACCCCAACCTAAGGCTCCAGCCAGATCAGGCTGGCGAATCGACCGCTGCGGGCCCCTTCGCCCCGATAGGAATAAAAGCGTGCGTCGGTGCGCGTATCAAAACCGCCGCCATAGATACGCGTAACGCCCGCCGCCTCCAGGCGTTGCCGCGCCAACGTGGCCAGATCGCATAGCCAATGCCCCGAGCGGGTCGGCACAAAGGCCGAAGCCGCGGCAGGGTCGTGATGAAGAAACGCCTTGCGCACTTCCTCACCCACTTCATACGAAGGCGCACCGATGCATGGACCGAGCCATGCCAGCAGGTTCTCGGGGTGCATCTGCATCTGTTCGACCGTGTTTTCCAGCACGCCGGCGACCAGTCCTCGCCAGCCTGCATGCGCGGCACCCATGATGCTGCCGTCGTCGGCACAGAGCAGCACGGGCAAGCAATCGGCCGTGAGAATCGCCAGCACCGTGCCCTGCAAGTGCGAAACCGCTGCATCCGCCTCGGGTTCGTGAGGACCCGGCAACGGACCAAGCTCCGCCACGGTGGTGCCATGCACCTGCCGCAACCAGCGCGGCTCCGCCGGCAACGCCAGCGACTGACGCAACGCGCCGCGATTGCTGCGCACAGTCTGCTCGTCTTCACCACTGCGCAACCCGAGATTGAAACGCCCGAAAGGCGGCTGCGAAACACCTGGACCATCACGCGTAGTGACGGCCGCATGCACACCACGCGGCGCGGGCCAGTCGGGGAAGAGCCAGGCGTCAGTCATCGAATGCATCGTGATTATTCGTTGGAACCGTTGACTGCGAGATCGGCACGAAGTGCCGCGATCAACGCATCTACATCATCCGGACGTGTCGCATCAAACGACAATGCTTCGCCGGTAACTGGGTGTTCAAACGCCAACCGCTCCGCATGCAGCGCCTGTCGACGGAAGCCGCGCAAGGCGGCCACCAATTCCGGCGTCGCGCGCTTGGGCAATTTCAAGCTGCCGCCGTACAGTGGATCGCCGACCAGCGGGTGACCGATGTGTGCCATGTGCACGCGGATCTGGTGCGTGCGTCCGGTTTCGAGATTGCACTGGATCAAGCTATGTGTGCGGAAGCGCTCGCGCAGGCGGTAGTGGGTCATAGCGTGCTTGCCGTCTTCTTCGTCGCGCACGGCCTGGCGCAGGCGATCGCTGTGATGACGGCCGATGGGGGCGTCGACGGTGCCACCTGCGATGAGTGCGCCGAGCACTACAGCTTCGTACTGGCGATCAACGTCGTGGCGCGACAGCATGTCGACCAGGGCGGTGTGCGCGGCCAGCGTTTTGGCAACCACCATCAGCCCGGAGGTGTCCTTGTCCAAACGATGCACAATGCCGCCGCGCGGCAGCTCGGCCAGCTTCGGATCGTGATGAAGCAGCGCGTTGAGCAGCGTGCCTGCCGGGTTGCCGGCACCGGGATGCACGACCAGGCCTGCGGGCTTGTTCAACACCAGCAGATGCTCGTCCTCATGGACGATGTCCAGGGCGATGGCCTCAGGCTCACTGGATACTTCGGTCTCCAGCTCCGCTTCCAGCCGCACCTGCTCGCCTCCCTTCAGCAGATGACGTGGCACCGCCGGCACGCCGTCCAATGTCACCGCGCCCGCCTTGATCCAGCTGGTCAGGCGGGAACGGGAGTAGTCCGGGAACATCTCGGCCAAGGCCTGGTCGAACCTTCGACCTGCCGCCGACAGGGGGACAACCGCCTCATGACGAATGATGGAGCCTGTCATCCCTGAACCCCCGGCCGGGAACCGGTTTCGGCTATGATCCCTTTTCGCTCAAACATCTGAACCCCTTACTCATGCGCGTAACCAAGCTGCCGGTCGCCCCGACATCTGCCCTTAAAGTACTGATCGTGCTCGTCCTGGCACTGACGATGAGCGCCTGCTCATGGTTCCATCGCGGCGGCGATCCGCTCGATACCTTGCCGCTGCCGCAGCTTTACGCCAGGGCCCATAACGATCTGGTCCATGCCGATTATTCAGCGGCTGAGAAAGCGTACCAGCGTCTGATCGCCCGTTTCCCATCCGGTCCGTTCAACGAGCAGTCCCAGTTGGAACTGGCTTACGCGCAATACAAGAACAACAAGCCGGACGACGCCTATTCGACGGTCAACCGCTTCATCAAGGCGAACCCGCTCAATCCACATGTGGATTATGCCTATTACCTGCGCGGTCTGATCAACTTCGACCGCACCACGGGCATTATCGAGCGTACGTTCACCAGCCAGGAAATTGGCAAGCAGACGCGCCGCGACCAGGGTTACAACCTGAAGTCGTTCGACGATTTCGCTGAACTCAGCCGCCGCTTCCCCGATAGTGCCTACGCCGCGGACGCCCGCCAGCGCATGATCTATCTGCGCAACGTGCTGGCCCAGTACGAAATCAACGTCTCCAAGTTCTATCTGCGCAACAAGGCCTACGTAGCTGCGGCAGACCGCGCCCAGTACGTGATCGAGCACTATCAGGAATCGCCGCAAGCCGGCGACGCACTGGCCATCATGTGCCGCAGCTATCTGGCCCTGGGCCAGAAGCAGCAAGCCGACCAGGTGCGGCAGGTGCTGACGACGAACTATCCGGACCACCCGTATCTGAAGGATCCGAAGTGGCCGCACTCGCCGTCGCTGATACGCAAGATGATTCCGTTCTCGGGCCACTATTGAGCGTTGGCCGTTTGATGCGGAAAAAAGCCGGTGCGCACTGAGCCACCGGCTTTTTCTTTTGTAGGTTGAGGTGCAGTCATTTCCAGCCTGAGGTAATGGGGTATCGCCGCTCGCGACCAAATGCGCGTGTCGTTACGCGCGGACCGGGGGCCGATTGGCGCCGCTTGAATTCGTTGACCAGCACTAACCGAACGACGCGGTGCACGGTGTTTGCGTCATAACCGGCGGCAATGATTTCCGCCTGCGACTGCTCCTCTTCGATGAAGCGGGCGAGGATGGCGTCCAGTTCGTCGTACGGCGGCAACGAATCCTGGTCGGTCTGGTTTTCGCGCAGCTCGGCCGAAGGCGGACGCTCGATCACCGCGGGCGGGATAACCCATGCGTCATCACCCTGAATGTGCTGCTCGGACAGATTGCGCCAGCGGGAGAGTCGGTACACCTCGGTCTTGTAGACATCCTTGAGTGGCGCGTAGGCACCGCACATGTCGCCGTACAACGTGGCGTAACCCACTGCCATCTCGCTCTTATTGCCGGTGGCCAACAACAGACGGCTGTGTTTATTGGAAAGCGCCATCAACATCACACCGCGGGTGCGCGATTGCAGATTTTCTTCGGTGACGTCCGGCGACTTGCCCGCGAACGCAGGCGTTAGCGCTGTGATGAAGGCGTCGTATACCGGCTCGATGCCGATCACGTGGTATTCCACGCCGAGCCGTTCGGCTTGTCCGCGCGCCCCGTCGAGCGAAAGCTGCGAGGTATAGCGCATGGGCATCATCACTGCGGTGACACGATCCGGACCGAGCGCATCCACCGCCAGTGCAAGCGTGAGCGCCGAATCGATGCCGCCCGAAAGTCCCAGCAGCACGCCGCTGAAGCCGTTCTTGTCGATGTAGTCGCGAATGCCGCGCACCAGCGCAGCGTAGAGCGTGGCTTCGTGCGAGGCATCCGGCACACTTGGCCAGTCCAGTGCATGCAGCGTGCGAGTGGTGGTGTCGAAGTCGGCCCACAGCAGCGCATCGATGAACGCCGGCGCTCGTGCGGCAATGCTGCCATCGCCATTCACCAGCAGCGTACCGCCGTCGTACACGACCTCATCCTGACCGCCGACGAGATTGAGATACACAAAGGCACAACCGGTTTCCTTCGCACGCGCCACCAATACTTCCTCGCGCGCCGTCTGTTTGGCGTCATCCCAAGGGGACGCATTGATCACTACGATCAATTCAGCGCCGGCAGCCGCCGCAGCAGCAGCCGGCTCGGCCTGCCACACGTCCTCGCAAACCAGATAGCCGACACGTACGCCATCGACCACCGCTACTGCGCTGGTCCGCCCCGGGCGGAAATAGCGCTTATCGTCGAAGACACCATAGTTCGGCAGCGCCCGCTTGTGGGTGATCTGCACGATCTCACCGCCGCCCAGGAATGCTGCAGCGTTGTACACCTCACCCATGCTGTGCGGAAAACCGACGATGGCGGCCAGCCCGTTGGTATCGGCTGCAATCTCCTGGATGGCGTCCTGGCAGGCGGCGAGGAAGCTCGGGCGCAGCAGCAGATCTTCAGGTGGATAACCGCTGATGGTCAGTTCGGGAAACACCGCCAGCGCCGCCTTGCCTTCGCGGGCACGGTCCATCAGTTCGCGAACTTTGGCGGTGTTGGCGGCGACGGCGCCGACGGAGAAATCGTATTGGGCCAGGGCCAGGCGGAGAACGGCCATGTAGTGCATGTTCCAGGTTCGACTGGCGCTACATGGTAATGGATGAGCTGGGGGACAAGAGCAAGCATGAAAAAAGGGCCGCGTTTCCGCGGCCCTTTTTGATCACTGCAACACGGCGGATTACTTCTTCAGCAAACCAGCCAGCGTTTTGCCAAGATCGGCCGGCGACTTCACCGTAGTAACGCCCGCCTTCTCCAGCGCGGCGAACTTGGCAGCTGCCGTGCCCTTGCCGCCGGAGATGATCGCACCGGCATGGCCCATGCGCTTGCCGGCCGGAGCCGACGCACCTGCAATGAACGACACCACCGGCTTCTTGACGTATTCGCCAATGAATTCAGCCGCTTCTTCCTCGGCGCTGCCACCGATTTCGCCGACCATGATGATGCCCTCGGTCTGCGGATCGTCCTGGAACAGCTTCAGGCAGTCGATGAAGTTCAGGCCGTTGATCGGGTCGCCACCGATACCGATACAGGTGGACTGGCCCAGGCCTTCGTTGGTGGTCTGGAACACAGCTTCATAGGTCAGCGTGCCGGAGCGCGACACGATGCCGACCTTGCCCGCCATGTGAATGTGACCCGGCATGATGCCGATCTTGCATTCGTCCGGGGTGATGATACCGGGGCAATTCGGTCCGATCAGCACGGTTTCCGGATGCTGCGCCAGCACGTTCTTGACGCGCAACATGTCGAGCACCGGGATGCCTTCGGTGATCGTGACGATCACGCGCACGCCGGCATCAATGGCTTCGAGGATGGAGTCCGCAGCGAACGGCGGCGGCACGAAGATGACCGACGCATCGGCGCCGGTTTCGTCGACCGCTTCGGCCACGCTGTTGAAAACCGGCAGACCGATGTGCTCGGTGCCGCCCTTACCCGGGGTCACGCCGCCGACCACCTTGGTGCCGTAGTCGATCGCCTGTTCGGCGTGGAAGGTACCCTGCTGGCCGGTGAAGCCCTGCACGATCACCTTGGTGTTCTTATTGACGAGAACGCTCATGCTCGTTTGCTCCTCACTTCGACTTCGCGGCGGCCACGGCTTTCTTCGCCGCGTCGTTGAGATCGTCGGCCGACGTAATGGCCAGACCGGAGTTGGCCAGCAGTTCGCGGCCCTTCTCCACGTTGGTGCCCTGCAGACGCACCACCACCGGAATCTTCAGACCCACTTCCTTCACCGCGGCGATGATGCCGTCGGCGATCAGGTCGCAGCGAACGATGCCGCCGAAAATGTTGACCAGGATGGCCTTCACCTTGTCGGAGGAGAGAATCAGCTTGAACGCCTCGGTGACGCGCTCCTTGGTGGCGCCGCCGCCGACGTCGAGGAAGTTGGCCGGCTCGCCGCCCGCCAGCTTGATCACGTCCATGGTGGCCATGGCCAAGCCTGCGCCGTTGACCATGCAGCCGATGTTGCCGTCCATGGTCACGTAGTTGAGGTTGTGCTGCACGGCGGCCGCTTCGGCCGCATCTTCCTGCGTGAGGTCGCGCATCTTGGCCAGGTCCGCGTGACGGAACTCGGCGTTGTCGTCGGAATTGACCTTGCCGTCGAGGGCGGCGAGGTTGCCGTCTTCGAGAATCGCGAGCGGGTTGAGCTCGACCAGCGACAGGTCCTTCTCGTTGAACAGCTTGTACAAGCCCAGCATGATCTTGGTGAGCTGCGTGACCTGCTTGGGATTCAGATCCATCGCAAAGCCGAGCTGACGGCACTGGTACGGCTGCAGGCCTTCGATGAAGTCCACCACGATGGTGTGGATGTCATCCGGCGTTTCCTTGGCCACCTGCTCGATATCCACGCCACCGTGCTTGGAAGCGATGAAGGTCACGGCCTTGCTGTCGCGGTCGACCAGGATCGACAGGTACAGTTCCTTGGCGATGTTGGTGGCATCGGTCACCAGCACCAGGTTCACCGGCAGCGCACGGCCGGCGGACTGATAGGTTTCCATGCTCTTGCCCAGCATGCCCTTGGCGGCGGCATGCACGTCATCCAGGCTTTTGCAGAACTTGACGCCGCCGGCCTTGCCGCGGCCGCCTGCGTGGATCTGAGCCTTGACCATCCATTGCGAACCGCCCAGGTGCTTGGCGGCGTCGACGGCGGCGTCGGGGGAATTGGCGACTTTGCCCGGCGGCACGGCAATGCCGTACTGCGCGAACAGCTCTTTGGCCTGGTACTCGTGGAAATTCATTCGATACCTCGAGTGAATGGGGAAGGATCGAGCCTGCGCGGTAGCCACAGCACAGGCTTGGGAGAACGGACGGCGGTGTTACGCACTACCGGCGTGTGCAGTGCGCCGTGGCCATGCGGGGGATGCTCTGATCGATTTTTCGTAGACGTCACCGTTGCTGTCCGTCTGCAGGCCACAGGACCATCGGTGAAGGCAGACTGCCTGTCTGTCGAGACGATGGGCCGAAGGCATGCGGACGGACAGCAACGGCCCAACATATCGAGATTAAACCGATGGGGTGATGTCCAGAAGGCCCGCAGGCTGCGCCGCGCAGCTTGGCAAGACAACCTGTCTTCCCGGCGCCGCGCAACACACCCTGCGGGCCTTCTGGACATCATGACGTTTACGAAAAATCGATCAGAGCATCCCTCACATGGGGAAAACCGCGCAATACGGCCCGGTATTTTCGCGGAAGCGGGTAGGGATGGAAAGGGGCGGGCCAACAGATTTACTTCCGCTCCCCTCTGAGGAGAAGATTGAGGTTAAGGGGCAATCTTGCGAAAGTGGTGCATCGGAGTTCGCTTCGATGTTGTTCTACCGAAAGATTGTCCCCTCACCCGGACCCTCTCCCCAGGGAGAGAGGGGAGGCAGTTACCACTTCTCCTCGTGAGTGTGCAGACCGTGTCCAGCCGCGCGATCGTTGATTCGCCCAACAGCACGACCACCCGCCACGAGCTGCTGTTTCTGAATTATTTCAGGCTAGCCCAGGCGCTGGTGTACGTCGGGCTGGCCTTCACCCCCACCGGCATGGGCTGGCCCCATCTGGACAACAGTGACCTGGCGCGCCTGGTGGCCGCTGGCTACCTGCTGTTCGCCCTGGCGGTGGTATCGATCACCCACCTCACCAAGTCACTGGGCTGGCTGGGCATCCTGGGCACCCTGCTGGTGGACATCGTTGCGGCGGTGCTGGCGATCGCCGCGATGAACGAGGCGCGCATCGGCATCGCGATGATGCTGGCCGTGAACCTTGCCGCGGGCGCGTTGCTGCTTCCATTGCGGCTGGCGCTGTTCCTTGCCGCGCTTGCCACCCTTGGGGTGCTCGGACGCATCGTGTTCTCCCTGCCCCACACGCCCTCGGTCGACGACCGCGACTTCCTGGAGTCGGGCCTGTTCGGCATGGCCTACTTCGCGATCGTCGTCTTATGTAACGTGCTGGGTCGTCAGCTGCGCGCCAGCGAGGCACTGGCCGAACAGCGCAGCATCGATTTGGTCAACCTGGCTCAGGTCAACGAGCTGATCATCCGCCGCATGAAAACAGGCGTGATGCTGGTGGACGACGCCAACCGCATCCATCAGATCAACGAATCGGCGTGGATGCTGTTGGGCAATCCTTCCTCCGACCAGCGCGATCTGGGCCGTGTAGCACCGGAGTTGTCGCGCCGTCTGTATCACTGGATCACCTCGGGCAAGCTGGACGAAACCGCCACTCAGCTCGCCGACGGTATGCCAGAAGTGGTGCCGCGCTTCAGCCGACTCGCGCCGAACGATGATTCGCTCGTGCTGATCTTCCTGGACGACACCTCGCTGGTGTCGCGTCGCGCCGAAGAACTCACACTCGGCTCGCTGGGCCGGCTTTCCGCTTCGATCGCGCACGAGATCCGCAATCCGCTTGCAGCCATCCGCTACTCCGCGCAGCTATTGGCCGAATCGCACGAGATGAGCGCCACCGACCTGCGCATGGTCGAGATCATCAACAATCACTGCAGCCGCCTCAACGACATCATCGAAAACATCTTGCAGTTGTCGCGACGCGAACGCTCACGCCCTGAAACGCTGAGCCTGGGCGACTGGGCGCACGGCTTCGTGGATGAATACAAGCAGGGCAACGACATCGGCAACGACTCATTGCGTGTGATCGACAACAGCGCACAGCCGGTCATCGCGGTAGCCGACTCGCAGCAGCTGCATCAAGTGGTGTGGAATCTGGTGCAGAACGCATTGCGCTACGGCCGCATGCCTGGCGAACCCGCGCGCGTGCTGGTAGTGGTACGACACGGCGAACATGGCGTACCGATTCTGGAAGTAATCGATCGCGGCCCCGGCATTGCGCCGAAAGTAGCAGCGCAAATCTTCGAGCCGTTCTACACCACGCACGAATACGGCACCGGTCTTGGACTTTATCTCGCGCGACAGATGGCAGAAGCGAATCAGGCGGCTCTGGAGTATGTGCGCGTAGCAGGCGGTGGAAGCTGCTTCAGATTGGTATTGACGCCCCCCGTGCGGATCGAGCCGGCCGTCTAGCGTGGTTCGCTTACCCAAATAATTGAACTTATCTGCCCCATCTGTGGGCTCTTTTCGTAGATCGAGAGCGCCGCCCTATATCGGTTATCGATATATGATAAGGTCATGATTAGGACGTTCGCCGATAAAGACACGGAAGCCCTTGCCAACGGTGAGCGGGTTCGCAAATGGGTCAACATTGAAGGCGTTGCCCGTCGCAAATTGGCGCAGCTGCGGGCGGCGGCAACGCTCGACTTCCTACGCGTTCCACCAGGTAATCGCCTTGAAGCTCTCAAAGGTGACCGCGCCGGGCAATACAGCATACGCATTAACGACCAATACCGCGTCTGCTTTATTTGGAAGGATGGCAACGCTTACAACGCAGAGATCTGTGACTATCACTGACCTCTAAGGATTGGCCTACGGCCATTGAGAATGAGAGAAAGACCATGACCGCCAAGAAGCTACTGCCGCCGGTTCATCCCGGCGAGATTCTGCGCGAGGAATACATGAAGCCGCTGGGGCTATCCGCAAATGCACTCGCACGCGCAATTGGTGTCACCCCGGCGCGTGTAAACGAAATTGCAAACGAACGTCGTGGCATCACCGCAGATACAGCGCTCCGTCTTGCGCGTTATTTCAGAACCGATGCGCAAAGCTGGATTAATCTGCAAGTGAACTATGAGCTGGAATGTGCGCGCCGCGAACTGGGCGACGAGCTGAAGCAGATTCATCCGCACGCGGCGTAACGCAATAAAGCGGCTCAGGTAGAACGCACCACCAACGTTGTCGCCATCATTTGCGACTGCACCGGATGCCCATGAATCGCCGCCAGCACTTTGCGTGCGAGCAGCACGCCGCCTTCCTGCCAGTTCTGGCGCACCGAACTCAAGGGCGGGAGAAAAGTGGCGCCTAAGGGCGTGTCGTCATAGCCGATCACGGAGACGTCGTTCGGCACCGACTGCCCGAGTTCGACCAGCGCACGAATCGCGCCCATCGCCAGCAAGTCGCTGCACGCAAAGATGGCATCGAAGCGCACCTTGCGTGCCGCCAGCGAACGCACCGCGTCCACGCCCGATTCCAGCGTGAAATCCGCACGTCGCAGCAATAGCGGCTTGATGCCATGGCGGGCCAGTTCATCGACGAAGCCGAACAGGCGTTGCGCCATTTCGGGATGATCGGGGTTGCCGATGAACACCGGATGGCGCCGGCCGATGGAAAGAAAGCGCTCAGCCGCGATGATGCCGCCCTGGTGATTGTCGCTGCCGACGACGACATGGTTGTCCCCGCCCTCGCCGGCCGCGCCCCACACCACCATGGGCAAACCGAGCTTGTCGTAGAGACGCACCGCATCCTGGCGCGCGCCCTGCCCCAACAGAATCAGCCCATCCGCGGCCTGTACCGCCGCATTGGATGCGCCTTGCCTGGTGGTCAGCAGCACGCTGTAGCCGGCCGAAGTGAGTTCCTGCGAAATGCCGCCGAGCAGTGATAACGGGTACGGGTCCCACATGGTGCGTTCGGACGACGGCTTCATTTCCACAATGACCGCCACCGTATGGCTGCGGCGCAGACGCAGGTTGCGGGCGCTGACGTTTAACTTGTAGCCATGCTTGCGCGCCAGGGCCTGTACCCGTTCACGGGTCTCGGTATTGACCAACGGGCTTTCGCTCAACGCCCGCGACACGGTGATCTTGGACACCCCCGCCAGCTCGGCCAAGTCCGCCATGGTGAGGCTGGGACGTTGCGCAAGAGGTTGTTTCTTCTTGGCCTGCGTCAAGCGGCGACTCCCTGGTAGTGCATGGATGCAGTAATCGATGCGGCTCGACAAGTGTGCCCGAGGACTCTGAGTTCCTCCAATGCAGGCTCTTGCTGACCACATTTTCGCCACGTTGACGGGCGCATCATGGTGCAACGCAGCGATGATATCGATATCTTGATATCGATATCATCGCCCTTTATGCTCGCCCACCACAGGCCCCAGAGGCCAACGAGACGACCAATCGGAAGATGCCAAGGGGAGAATGCGTGCACAGCCACGATGCGCAAGCCGTCGCCATGGAACCGGCTTACCAGGCATCCCCCGATCCCTGGCGGGTCGTTCATGCACAGCGTCCAAAGGGATTCGAACAGGCCAAGTTCGAAAGCCTGTTTGCGCTCGCCAACGGCACGCTAGGCGTGCGCGGCGCCCTGGAAGAAGATCGCAGCCCCACCCAGGGCACGTTTCTTACCGGTGTGTGGGAACGCACGCCAATCGAATATCACGAACGCTTCCCCGGCTTTGCCCGTAGCACCGACACACGCATCCCGGTACCGGATGGCGTACGCATCGGCTTGCGCTTGGGCGACGCACCGGTCTACTTGCGCGAAGGTGAATGGCTGGCGTTCGAGCAAGCGTTGGACCTGCGAACCGGCTGCCTGGAAAGAACGCTGCGCTGGCGCTCCCCCTCAGGCGTCACCTTGCAGATCGATGCGGAACGCATCGTTCCCCTGCATGCGCCGAACCTGCTCTGCATCCGTTACCGGGTCACCTCGATCGACTACACCGGCCCGATCACGCTGGAGTCAGCGCTGGTCGCCGATATCAGCGCCGCCGACCAAGGCGATGACCCGCGCATCGGCGCGCGCATCCAGGGTGGTCTGACTATCACTGCAAGTGATGCGGACCGAACGCTTGCCTCGATCTGCCAGCGCACCCAGAGCAGCCACATCCGTCTTGCCAGCGGGCAACGCCATCGCCTGACACAACCGAACCTGGCTTTCGCCCGTGCCATCGTGGACGACAGCGAAGGCGTGCAGCAGCACTACGTGGCGGAACTGCAACCTGGCGAAAGCGTGTTGCTGGAGAAATTCGTCGCCTACGCCTGCAGCCGCCCCGAAAGCGGCGACACCGAAGCCTCCCTGCTCGACACCGTAGCCACTACGTTGGAACGCGCGCTGACAGTGGATTTCGATACCCATCGCGCGGATCAGGCAAGCGCTTGGGCCGTGTTCTGGAACGCAGCGGATGTGGAAGTCCATGGCGACAACCCAGTCGAACAAGCACTGCGTTTCAACCTGTTTCATCTGCTGCAATCCACACCGCGTGATGGCAGCGGCAGCGCGGCAGCGAAAGGGCTCACCGGCGAAGGCTACGAAGGCCATTATTTCTGGGATGCCGAAGCCTTCATCCTGCCCGTGTTCGCCTTCACGTCGCCCGCGCACGCACGCAGCATGCTTGAGTACCGCGTCAACACGCTCGACCGCGCACGCAACCACGCACGCGAAATGAATCATCCCGCCGGTGCACTCTATGCGTGGCGCACGATCAGCGGCGATGAGTGTTCGGCGTACTTCCCTTCCGGCTCGGCGCAATACCACATCAATGCAGCGATCGCGTTTGCGATTCGCCTCTACGTCGAATCCAGCGGCGATATCGATTTCCTGGTGCGCGGTGGCGCCGAAGTGCTGTTCGAAACCGCACGCCTGTGGCATCACGTGGGCAGCTATAACCCGCGCCGCGGCGGAGCATTCTGCATCTGCCAGGTAACCGGCCCAGACGAATACACCGCACTGGTCGACAACAACTACTACACCAACCACATGGCGCAACAGCATCTGCGCTATGCCGCATCGGTAGCCTTGCAACTGGGACGCGAACGGCCGCAGGATTACGCCCGTATCGCAACCACGCTCGAGCTATCCGACAGGGAGATCGCTGCATGGCTGGCCGCAGCCGATGCAATGTATCTGCCGGTCGATCCGGAACTCGGCATCTTTCCGCAGGACGATGACTTCCTCAACAAACCGCGCTTGCCGATTGCACGCCCCAGCGAGCACGGCCATCGTCCGCTTTTGCTGCAGTTGCATCCACTGACGATCTATCGTCATCAGGTATGCAAGCAAGCGGATGTATTGCAGGCCTTCGTGCTGGCGGGCAACGGTATCGACAAGGAAAGCAAGCGACGCAACTTCGATTACTACGAAGGCGTCACCGTGCACGATTCCACGTTGTCGGCATCCACCTTCAGCATCGTTGCGTCGGACGTGGGGTATACGCAGAAGGCATACGCCTATTTTCTCGATACGTTGCGCGTGGATATCGACAATCTACACGGCAACACCTCGCACGGCGTGCACATGGCAGCCATGGCCGGCAGCTGGTTGTCACTGGCCTGGGGTTTTGGTGGCATGCGTGTGGTCGATGGCCGCCCCGCATTCGCACCCACGCTGCCCGCAGCATGGAACAGCTACCGTTTCGGCGTGCGCTGGCGCGATCACCACATACGCGTGACGGTGAAGAAAGATCGCGTGGAATACGCGCTTACTGAAGGCGCACAACTGGACATCCTCCACCACGGCGACACCGTGGCGTTGCATGCCGGCCACACGGTGAACCTGCCGCTGCACACACCTGCACGCCCGCTGATAAAAGGCGTGGTCTTCGATCTCGATGGCGTTATCGCCGATACGGCCGTGGTGCATCACGCTGCGTGGAAGCGCCTTGCGGCAGAGATTGGCATTGCCTTCGACGATTCCGTCGGCGAACGGCTCAAAGGCGTCGATCGCCGCGGCTCGCTGGATATCTTGCTCGAGCGGTCGCCACGCGCTTATTCCGAGGACGAAAAAGAAGCCCTGGCCTCGCGCAAGAACGACTACTACCGGCAGCAGATCGAAAGCTTCGGTCCGCACAACTTGTTGCCTGGCGCACACCATGCCATCGAATCGGTGCGTCGCGCCGGCTTGAAAACCGCGCTGGCGTCGGCCAGCCGGAATGCACCGCTTTTGCTCGAAAGACTCGGTATCGCCGACTTGTTCGACTACGTGGTGGACGCCAACCACATCAGTCGCGCCAAGCCCGATCCCGAGATTTTCCTGGCCGCCGCGCGCGGCCTCGGCTTGGAGCCGAGCGAATGTATCGGCGTGGAAGACGCCGCGGCAGGGATCGCCAGCATTCATGCTGCGGGAATGAAAGCAGTAGGTATTGGCCAGACACCTGCACTGGCTGAGGCGGATCTGCTGCTGCCGAACGTCGCCGCGTTCGACATCAGCTTGTTCACAACATAAGCAGCGGCTAACAGACGCGGTCATGCCGCGCCATCACACATACGAATTAGTTGGGGAGAACGTTCGATGAAGACCAAGCCACTCACACGCGTAGCGTTATCGGCAGCTATCACGACCACGCTTATGTCTGGTGCTGTGTATGCGCAAGATAACGGCCAGACCCAAAATACAACGACGGCGCCTACAGCCGCTCCCGTCAAGGCAAGTCCCGGCGCCCAGCAGGCTGCCAACGCCAAGAATGCGCAAACCCTGCAACAAGTGGTGGTGACCGGCACGGCAACATTCGGCGGTATCAAAAAGATCGATGCCAGCTATTCGATCACCTCGATGAGCTCAGAGCAGATCAAAGAAGCCAACCCCAAGAGCGTGGCCGACCTGCTGAAAGCCTCGCCCGGCGTGTATCCGGAATCGTCCGGCGGCCAGACCGGCGCGAACATCGAAGTGGCCGGCTTCCCGGGTGGCGGCGACGCGCCGTATTACACGGGCCAGATCAACGGCACGCCGCTGTATCCGATGTCGAACCTGTCGTTCATGGAACACTCCACCATGTTCCGTCTCGATGACACCATCGACCGCGTCGAAATCGTGCAAGGTGGTCCGTCGGTGTTGTATGGCAACGGCCAGCCGGGTGTGACCTCGAACTTCATCCTGCGCGAAGGCACTGACACGCCTTCCGGCGACATCGGCGTTACCTTCGGTTCGGAAGGCCTGTACCGCCTCGATGGCTTCCTCGGCGGCAAGGTCGCCAACGGCTGGTACGCCAGCATCGGCGGGTTCTGGCGTCGCTCGGACGGCGTGCGCAATCCGCAGTTCCCGGCCGATAACGGTGGCCAGCTCACCGCCACGCTGACGCGCGACTGGGACAACGGGTCGCTGATGTTCTATGCGCGCGCGCTGAAGGATCACAACCAGTTCGTGACCGATACGCCGATCCTCAACGCGAGCAAGGGCAACTTCTCCAACTATCCGGGTTTCGATGCACTCACCGGCACATTCGGCAGCACGGCTGACCAGCGTGAATTCATCGAAACCACGCCCTGTTTCACCCCCGGCTGCAAGCCAGGCGGTCAGGACGTGAACCTTGCCAAGGGCCGCGGCGCGGATCTGCGCATGTTCGGCGCGAACTTCGACTGGGATTTCGGCAACGGCTGGTCGATCTCGGACAAGCTGGGCTTCACCGCCGGCGAGCTGAATACCGTCTCGTTCTTCAGCACGGGAGCGAATCCCACTTCGTTGGCGTCCTATATCGCCGGCCAAGAAACAGCCAACAACCTTCCGGCTGGTCTTGTCGCCACAGCCACCTATACGAATGGCCAGGCGGCGGACATGAACCAGAACGTCACCCAGCAGGGCCTGTGGTCTGTGCGCAAAAACCTCGAATCGTTCAGCAACGAATTCCACGTCAGCGATGAATTGTTCGAAGGCAATACCCTGACGCTGGGCAACTTCACCGCCGTCTATCAGGACCATGACACCTGGTACCTCGGCAACAACATGCTGTTGCAGGCCATCAGCAATCCGAATCCGATCGTGGTGTCGCTTACCAACGGCGTGAACACCTGGGATCTGACCGATCCACAAGGTTTTGTCAGCGCCGTTTCTGCAGCAGCCATCAAAGAGCGCTGGCACGGCTTCAATACCGCGTTCTTCGCGACGGATACCTGGAAGATCGGCAACTGGCTGATCGATGGCGGTATGCGTGTGGAGCGCCAGACGTCGAACGGTGCGATCGCCAACACCGCCAAGGGCGACCTGGATGACAACCCGTACACGCTCTACAACAACAACTCCATCTACTTCGCGCCAGGCAATCAGTACATCAATTACGAGAAGACGGAGAAGTCCTGGACGCTGGGCGCCAACTACGAGTTCAACCCGAACATGAGCGCCTACGTCCGCGCGAACCTGGGCGTGCACTTCCCGGACTTCGACGATCTGCGCGGCATGCCCACCACGCCGGTGCAGAAGGTGAGGAACTACGAAATCGGCTTCAAGTATCAGGCCGACTGGATCTATGCCGACGTCAGCGCGTATCGCCGCCTGTTCTACAACGTGCCGTACACCATCACCACCGATACCGGCCAAAACACCTACGTGTACGGCGCACAGGCCAAGGGCGTGAACTTCATCACGACGGTGAAACCGTTCGAGCATGCCGCCGTCACCTTTTCCGGTGACTACATGAACGGCCACTACTATCGCTACGTCGGCTGCCTCGCCTATACGACGCAGAGCGGGGCCAACGCATGCAGCAGCATCAACGGCATGCAGTTGCAGCGCCAGCCGAAGTTCCAGTTCCGCCTGACACCCTCGTACACCTTCCCCACCGCGTGGGGTAGCGTGAAAGCCTGGATCACCTACGAGTACGTCGGTAACCGCTACGGCGACCTGATCCAGCAGCAGCCGCTGGGCAACTACTACGACCTGGCCTTCGGCGTGCTGGCCAACGTCGGACCGCACTGGGTGTTGAGCGTGCAAGGCACCAACCTGACCAATCAGATCGGCATCACCGAAGGCAATGCGCGCCTGTTCGGCTTTGCCAGCTCGGGTGGCGTGATTTTGGCCCGTTCGATCGAAGGCCGCGAGGTGAACGGGCAGATCAAGTACAACTTCTGATCGTCCTGCTTTGCTCCCTCTCCCGTGCTGGGAGAGGGAGATTTCTTTAGAAGCATTAGCCGCCCTCCCCTCCTTTGGGCACCCATGGCCGGCCTTGTGTCCGGCCATGGACTTTCCCCGCATAACACGTTGTAGAGTTCGCCGTTAGCAACCGTTGCGCGGCCGGTCTTTCACCCGGCACAGCTTCGGCGGTTACGGCCGGTGGAGGGTTTGTTTCGCCATGCAATTCGTCACCAGGCAGGTCGCCATGAACCGATTCCGCATGATCGCCGCGCTCGCCTTGATCTACATGGTCTTCGCGATTCTGCTCAACAGCGTGGGCACGGTCATCTTGCAGTCGATCTACACCTTCGGCGTCGACAAGCCGCAAGCGAGCCTGCTGGAGCTGTTCAAGGATCTGCCGATTGCGATCACTTCCTTCCTGGTTGCGTCCTTTCTTCCCCTGCTTGGTTATCGGCGCGCGATGATGATCGCGCTGGGCATCGTTGCCTGCGCCTGTGTGCTGATGCCGTTGTATCCGAGCTTCCGCACCACGGAACTGTTGTTCACCTGTGTGGGCGTGTCGTTCGCGTTGACCAAGGTGGCGGTGTATTCCTCCATTGGCCTGTTGGCCAACGATCGCAGCGAGCACGGCCGGCTTACCAATACGATCGAAGGATTGTTCATGGTCGGCGTGCTGTTCGCCGGGTGGCTATTCAGCGCCTTCATCGATGGCGCAAAACCGACCAGTCCGTCGTGGCTCAATGTGTATTGGGTGCTGGCCGTGATCTGCGTGCTGGTGATCCTGTTGCTTGCCACGTCGCGCCTGGACGAATCGGCGGCGCGCACCGAGGAAACCAAATCGATGCGCGGCTCGCTGCTGGAAATGCTGCATCTGTTCCTGCGTCCGCTGGTTTACGTGTTTCTCACCTCAGCTTTTCTATACGTATTGATCGAGCAGAGCTTCAGCACCTGGCTGCCGACCTTCAACAACGAAATTCTCAAGCTGCCGAATGCGATGAGCATCCAGCTCGCGACCATCCTTGCCGGCGCCTCGGCAGTGGGCCGCATCATTGCCGGCCAGCTGCTGCGCCGCATGCGCTGGTATGCGCTGCTCAACATCTGCGTGCTCGGCATGGGTCTGCTGGTGATGCTCACGCTGCCGCTGGCCCAGGGCGTGGTGGAACGGGCGGATGTCGGTTGGATGAATGCACCCGCGGCTGCCTACCTGATTCCGCTGATCGGCGTGTTGATGGCGCCGATCTATCCGGTGATCAACTCGGTGGCGCTGAGCTCGCTGCCCAAGCCGTCGCATGCGGCGATGACCGGCCTGATCGTGATCTTCTCCGCACTCGGCGGCACGCTTGGTTCACGCATCACGGCCATCGTGTTCTCGCGCTTCGATGGCATCCACGCGTTCTATTTCTCTCTGGTGCCGATGCTGTTGATCCTGGTCACGCTGTTCTTCTTCAAGCGCGAGACCGATCGTGCAGGCACAGCGACGGCAACCATCACACTAGCCGCCAAGTAACACCATCCAGGTCGAAACACGCAACGCTTTACGCTGGAGTTTTCATGAGCTTTCGCCGCCTTGGGCTGTCTGGTTTGTTTCTCGCGGCGTTTGCCGCCGTCTCCAACGCGTACGGCGCGACGGACCCGAGCTTTCAGCTCACCGCTTCATCCGACAACTTTGGCAACTATTTTCCCAGCTATCTCGCCAACGGCTATTTCTCGACCATGACCTCGCCGCGCGGCACTGAGCCCGCGCGCGCATACATGGTCGCGTTCATGGACTACGACAAACGCGATGCCTCCCGTCCTGCCGCCATTCCCGGTTGGAGCGAGATCGACTACAACCCGGGTGGCGGCTGGATCAATTCAACGCGCCTGGACAAGAAGATCTTCGCGGACTACTCGCAAACGCTCGACATGCACGATGGCACGCTCACCACGCGCTATCGCTTCGATTACGCCAACAAATCCACCGACGTAAAGGTCACCACCTTCGTCAGTCAGGCAGATAATCATCTTGCCGCGACGCAGTTCTCCATCACACCGCACTTCGACGGCAGCATCGAGCTCACCTTCCCGATCCGCCTTTGGTCCGAATATCAGCCGCGCCTTCCGATCGGCAGCATGACCGGCGACCAGATGATCGCTGCGGTGATCGCCAGCGGACAGAATCTCGACAGCAAACCCGTACCGACGCCTGACCGCGCCGCCGTGTGGTATCCCGGCTATACCGAAGTGTTGTCCAGCGACGGCGATACCAAAACGTTGACACTTTGGTTGAACGGCCGCGCAAAGGAAGGCCTGAGCATGGCGGAAGCCGCGGCCATCGATCTGCCAAAGGCGCTGGACATCCAGAGCATCAAGCTCGACAAGACGTCGAACCTGCTGTCGCTGCACGTCACGGCCAAAGTGAAGCAAGGAGCCACGTACACGTTCACCAAGTACCTCGCTGCATCACGCCAGGATTGGGGCGGTGATGCGAAAGCCGACGTGGAACTCGCCAAGCAAGCGCGCACGACAGGTTTCGATACGCTGCTGGCAAACCACCAGGCCGCATGGCATGGGCTGTGGAAGTCGGACATCGTCGTGGATGGCGATCCGGCCGTGCAGAAAGCGGTGCACTCCGATCTCTACTACCTGCTGTCCAACAGCACCGTAGGCACCGCGTGGCCGATGGGTGCCTGTGCATTGACGCCGAACTATGCCGGCCACGCCTTCTGGGATAGCGACTCATGGGTCTTCCCTGCGCTGCTGTTGCTGCATCCGGAACGCGCCAAGCCGATCGTGATGTTCCGTCACCGCACCATGCAACCTGCGCGCGAACGCGCCATCCAGTACGGTGCGAAAGGCACGATGTATCCATGGGAATCCGATCCGCAGACCGGCGTGGACAACACCCCGCATTTCGCCTACGGCGTGTATCGCGAGATTCACGTCAATGCCGATATCGCCATCGCGCAATGGCAGTACTACCTCGCCAGCGGCGACAAGGATTGGTTGAAGCAATACGGATGGCCGGTGATCCGCGAAATCGCACAGTTCTGGGCCAGTCGCGTCACTTACAACAAGGCGGCGGATCGCTACGAGATCATGCACGTCACGTCTCCGGACGAAGCGTACGACGACGTGCCGAACGACTCCTTCACCAACGCCGCCGCACGCAAGGCACTCAACATTGCCGTCGAAGCGGCGAAGACCGTCGGCGAGCCAGTTGATCCGCAGTGGACACAGATCGCCGCCAAGATGTACATCCCGTTCCTCGACAAGGAACAGCGTCATCTGGATTTCGACGAGTCGGTCCCGCACGACAAGATCACCTGGATGGGCTCGTCACTCGCGTGGCTGATGTATCCCAATCTCGACCTGCCGATGTCGGACGCCGTACGCCGCAACGACTTCGACTTCCAGTTGCATGAGCTGAAAGTACACGGCGACGATCCGAACGAGATGATGATGGTGATGCTCGCCGTCGGCGCTTCAGAACTCGGCGATGCGAAGACCGCCGGGGACTGGATCGAACGCAACCTGGTCGGTTTCCTGAAACCGCCCTTCAACGTTCGCACCGAAACGGTGGCGAACAACGCCGGCTACATTCTCGCCACGTCATCGGGTTTTCTGCAGAGTATGATTTATGGCCTGACCGGCTTGCGCATCGATGACAACGGCCTCGATGCAGCCTATGCACCCGCGTTGCCGCCGAATTGGACGTCGTTGACGCTTCGGCGCGTGAGCTTCCGCGGCAGGCAGTACGACATAACGATCAAGCGCAACGCGGCAGGCAAGGCGGAGTTGGTTCGCACGGCACTGTAACGACGATGTCCATGCCCCCGCCCTCACTCCTTGAAGCCATGCAGCAGGTCGGCAAGCTGTTGCAGGGCGGGGACTTTCACGGTGCGCGTGATCGACTGCAATCCATTGTCGAAGAGCACCCTGACTATGCGGAAGCCTTGCGCCTGCTGGGCGGTATTCGGCAAGCACAGGGGGACATCGAAGGCGCGGAGGCGCTGTTGCGCAAAGCCATGGCCGCCGATCCTGGCTGGGCGCCAACGTGGGCCTCGCTCGGCGAGTTGCTACTGAACAGCGGACGCCAGGACGAAGCGGTGCCGTTGCTGCAACGTGTAGCTCAGCGTCTACCGCACGCCGCGCTGCTGCTTGCGCGCCACTACAACGATCAGCAGCGCCCGACCGATGCGCTGACCATCGTTGCCCCCTTGTGCGGTTCCACACAGGCACCGGCCGAGCTGATCGCGCAACATGTTGCAGCGCTTGCGGCGCTCGGACGTCAGGATGAAGCCGTTGGCTTTTATCGCCGACGAGCAGAAGCGCTGCCTGACGATCCTGCTGCGGCCCATGCACTGGCGATGGCCTTGGCGGCGGCGTCCAAACACACCGAGGCCGAACGCGCCGCCGATAACGCGCTTGCACGTGGGCACCGGACGGCAGCCGTCTATTTCACCCATGCAAGCAGCCTGATCGCACTCGGCAAATTGGAATCCGCAGAAGCTGCCCTGCGCGACTGCCTGCGGCAGGAACCTCGCCATATCGATGCACACGATCATCTTGCCCGGCTGGTATGGATGCGCACAGGCGATAGCGCGCAGACCACCGCGGTGCTCGATCAAGCCTTACAAAAATTCCAGGGTGACGAAGCGCTGCTCGCCACGAAAGCGGCGATTCTGCAGGGCGCCGGCGATGCACACGGCGCTTACCTGTGCCTGGCGACATCGGCGGCGCATCCACAAGCCACACCCTCCCTACTGGTACGTGCGGGGCTTGCTGCGTTGGAATTCGATCCTGCCACCGCGCTGACATTGGCAGAACGCGCACTGCAACGATCACCTTCCGCTAGCGCACCGCGAAACCTGCTGGCTGCGGCGTTGTTAGGTACCGGCGATGCGCAAAATGCATTGCGTCACTGCGAAGCAC
This sequence comes from Dyella acidisoli, assembly GCF_030160295.1. Lineage (GTDB taxonomy): Bacteria > Pseudomonadota > Gammaproteobacteria > Xanthomonadales > Rhodanobacteraceae > Dyella_B > Dyella_B acidisoli. Next base: position 221,757 of record NZ_BSOB01000017.1, on the reverse strand, counting down.
TGCTTGCCAACACACCGGACGATCAATACTTGATCGCATTGCAGACCACCGCATGGCGTCTGCTCGGCGATGAGCGCTACGACGCGTTTTGCGACTATCCGGATCTGGTGCGTCCGCAAACCTTGCAGGCGCCACCGCAGTGGCCGGATCTGCCTCATTTCCTTGCTGATGTGAAGCGCAGCCTGGAGCGCCTGCACAATCCGCATGGCCACCCGTTGTTGTTCCAATCGTTGCGCCATGGCACGGAAACCACCGGCGATCTGACGCGTCACCCGGATCTCATCATCCAGGCGCTTTTCGAAGCATTCGACGCACCGATCCGCGCTTACCTCGCGCATATCGGCAGCGGTTCCGATCCGTTACGCCGCCGCAACCGCGGGGCTTATCGCTACAACGGCGGCTGGTCGGTGCGGCTGCGTAGTGCAGGCTTTCACACCAGTCACGTACACCCGCGCGGCTGGATTTCTTCGGCGTTTTACGTAGACCTGCCCGATGACATGGCCCGCGCTTCCACGCCGGACGGATGTCTCGCGTTCGGGCAGCCCAGCATCGTGACCACGCCGCCGTTGCATACCCAGCACGTAGTCCGGCCCGAAGCGGGCAAGTTGGTGCTGTTTCCTTCCTATTTCTGGCACGGCACCGTGCCATTCCACAGCGAGCAGACCCGACTTACGGTGGCCTTCGACGTGGTGCCGGAGGAAACACCATGACACGGCGGCGCATGCTACTCGCCTGCCTCGCGCTGATGGCCAGCAGTGTTTGCGCCGCTACCGATTCCAGTTTTCTGCTGACTGCCACCATGCAGGATCTTGGCACTTATTTTCCCGGCCAACTCGGCAACGGCTACATCTCCACCATGACCGCCCCACGCGGGACTGAAGGCAATCTCGCCTACATGATCGCTTTCATGGATTACGCAAAAGGCGACGTGTCACGCCCCGCGGCCATCCCCGGCTGGACCGGCATCGACTACAGCACCGGCGCATCGCACGCCGGTCAGTTCTGGCTGAATCAGGTCGACGTCGACGCCCATCACTTCAAGGACTACGCGCAGACGCTGGACATGTACAACGGCGTACTGACCACACAGTACAACTACATCGACGGCCACAAAACGACCGTGATCAAGGTGGAGACGTTCGTCAGCCAGGCATCGCCTCATCTTGCTGCGACGCAGTTTTCGATCACGCCGGATTTCGACGGCGAAGTGCAGCTTTCCTTCCAGCTCGATCAATGGGCGCCTCACCAGCCGCGATTCGCATTGGCAAAAATAGACGGCCCGCAGATGCAGGAAGCCGTGTTCGCCAACAACATGACGCTGCGGCCGATACCACCCGCAACACCGGATCGAGCGCCGTTGTGGTACCACGGCGACACGCATGTGCTGACCGCTGATGGCGATACTTCAGCACTCACGCTATGGCTGCGAGGCAAGGCTGAGCAGGGTGCCGGTATGGCGCAAGCCGTGGCGATCGCGCTGCCGAACGATGTCCAAGCCAGCCATGTCGAGCGCTACCGCAGCGACTATCGCCTGGCGCTGAACCTGCGCGTCGAGGTGCGCAAAGGTCGCACCTACACCTTCACCAAATACGTGGCGATGTCACGAGATGGCTGGGGTGGCGCTAATGCGAAGCAGAATCTGGCCCAGGCAACCGCCGCACGCGACAAAGGTTTCGATGCCTTGTTGGCAGAACACGAGAACGCCTGGCATAACTTGTGGCAGTCGGACATTGTGATCAACGGTGATCCCAAAGCGCAGCGGATGGTGCACTCCGATCTCTATTATCTGCTGTCGAACGTCGCACCTGACACGGCGTGGCCGATCGGCGCTTGCGGCATGACACCGGGTTACACAGGACACATTTTCTGGGATAGCGATTCCTGGGTGTTCCCCGCATTGCTCTTGCTGCATTCTGATCGCGCAAAATCTCTGGTGATGTTCCGCGCCCGCACGCTCGATGAGGCCAAGCAGCGCGCCCATGAACGCAATCTGCGCGGCGCGATGTATCCATGGGAAGCCGATCCGGACAATGGAAGCTCGCAAACACCCCATTTCGCCTGGGTGTTGGACGAACGCGAAATCCACGTCAACGCCGATATCGCGATCGCACAATGGCAGTACTTCCTCGCCACGCACGATCGCGACTGGCTGGTCCAACATGGCTGGCCGGTCATTCGTGCCGTGGCCGACTTCTGGGCCAGTCGCGCCACCTACAATCCGATCAAGCAACGCTACGACATCCTGCACGTCACGTCGGTGGACGAGGATTACAACGACGTGCCGAACGACACGTTTACCAATGCGGCCGCACGCAAGGCGCTTGAGATTGCCACGGATGCCGCAGCCGTCGTCGACGACAAGCCTGACCCGCACTGGGCGGAAGTGGCGAAAGGACTCTACCTGCCTTTCTCCAAGCAGGAAGGCCACTACCTGGATTTCGACGAGACCGTACCGCACGACATCGATTCATGGGGCGGCAGCGCACTGCCTCATCTGAGCCTTCCATCGGTGGACTTGTCCATGAGCCAGGATCTGCGCAAGCGCAACTACGACTACGCCATCGCACCCATCAAGCAGTCACACCGCGAAGCCAACAGCATGGGCTATTTGCCGCTTTCCATCACGGCCGCCACTGCCGGCTACGTGAAGGATGCAGACAAATGGTTCCAAAGCTACATCAGTGCTGACGTACTCAAGCCGCCCTTCAACGTGCGCACCGAAACGGCCAGCAACAACACCGGCTATTTCATGACGTCCAGTGGTGGACTGCTGCAGAACATCCTTTACGGCTTTACCGGCTTGCGCATCGAGGATCAAGGGCTGGTGCAGGCCTATCCACCCATGCTGCCTGCACACTGGAAGAGCGTGACGATCAAGCACGTCACGTTTCGCGGCACGTCGATGGACATCACGTTACAGCGAGATGCCCACGGAAACGTAACCCTCACGCGCCATACTCTTTGATTCGCAATACGCCATCAGCTAGCGATCGGTGGCTCTGAAATGGGGATTTCGCATGAACAACGAACTTGGCACTACTCCGCAAAGCCTAAATTCTCCTCACCGTCATTCCGGCGAAGCAAGAATTGGCATTGTAAGAACTGCTTACCTTTCATTGCTTCTAACCACGTTTGTCGCGACCGCCTCCGCCGCACAGCCCGATCCGGCCAAGACCCGCGACTACATCGACAAAGCCTGGAGCACGCTCACGCGTTCCCAGGACGAGTGCAAGTCGTTGCTCGACCCGAAGATACGAACACGCCCCGTGCTCTATGTGCCGGCGCAGTTCACCGCGCCGCAGGATCTACTGCAGGCACAGAAACGCTGCAATATCGATGTACACACGTTACCGCGCACCATCGAGCAACTCGGTGACGTCGACGCGACCAAGCTGCCTGTGCAAGGCCTGCTTTATCTACCGCATCCCTACGTGGTGCCCGGCGGTTTTTTCAATGAGATGTACGGCTGGGACAGCTACTTCATCCTGCTTGGCCTGGTGGCCGACCATCGCACCGAGCTGGCGCGCAGCATGGTCGACAACGCGCTGTTCGAGGTGCAGTACTACGGCGGCGTGTTGAACGCGAACCGCACTTACTACCTCAGCCGTTCACAGCCGCCGTTCCTCACCCGGATGATGGTGTCGGTGCTCAACGATCCGGCAGCTTTCCACAATGCGGACGAGAAGCGAGACTGGCTCGAAAAAGCCTATCCGCTCGCGGTGCGCAATCACGACATCTGGACGCGCCCGGAACATCTTGCCGGCAACACAGGATTGGCGCGCTATTACGATTTCGGCGCAGGCCCGGTGCTGGAGGCACAGACCAGCGAATACTATCGCGGCGTGATCAAGTGGCTGCTCGCCCATCCGACCGAAAATCCTGGTTATCTACTCAAGGCCGGCGAGCATCCGGATGCAGCCGAATCCGATCGCCTGAAGACGGAAAGTTGCGACGTGCAAGCATCCAAGGTGTGCGCCGGCAACTGGCTGGGCGGCTATCGCCTGACCGCCGACTACTACCACGGCGATCGCGCCATGCGCGAATCGGGTTTCGACACCAATTTCCATTACGGCCCGTTTGGTGGCTCCACCCATCACTACGCGGATGTGAGCTTGAACAGCCTGCTCTATCGCTACGAGATGGATCTGCACGACTTTGCCCAGCAATTAGGCAAGACCGCCGATGCGGAACACTGGGCGCAGTCCGCCGCCGCGCGCAAAGAAGCGATGAACAAGTATCTGTGGCGCCCTGAGTTCGGCATGTATCGCGATTACGATGCCGTTGCCGGCAAGCCGTCCGACGCACCTTACCTCAGCACTTTCTATCCGCTATGGGCCAGTGCGGCTTCACCGCAACAGGCGGCCTCCGTGCGCGACAAGCTTTCCATCTTCGAACTGTCCGGCGGTCTTGCCATGGACAACAAGCCCAGCGGTGCGCAGTGGAATGCACCGTTCGGCTGGGCACCCACCAACTGGCTTGCTGTAGCCGGCTTGGATGCCTATGGCTTCCACGACGATGCACACCGCATCGCCGGCAAGTTCAACGCCACGATCGATCGCAGCCTTGCCGCCGATGGCACGATCCGCGAGAAATACAACATGGCCAGCGGCAATGCCGATGTGAAAGTGAGCGCGGGCTACACCGCCAATGTGATCGGCTTCGGCTGGACCAACGGGGTGTATTTGATGATGGATGAAATTTTGAGCGGCACGAAATCGCCAAAATCCGCGAGTACGCCGTAACACGCCCCATAGCCGTCATTCCCGCGAACGCGGGAATCCATTTTTACGGGGTGCATCAGAGCAAGATGGATTCCTGCTTTCGCAGGAATGACGACGGCGAGGGAGACTGTACTTTCATAGCAACCTACATCCATCGCGAGCAGGGAGGAATCATGTACGCACCACGTCTTCTATGCCTTGCAGCCATCGCACTATTCGGTTCGGCAGTTTCTGCGCAAGACACCGCACCAACTATCAAACCCGACGCCACCATCACCTCTCCCGCTGTCAGTATCCCCTACTCCACCTTCGCTTCGCCCGAAGCACGCGCCTTCTTCCCCAAAATGCTCGCCGCGGGTAGCAAGGCACCACCGATCACAGCACCTATCGAACAGAGCCGCGCCTTTTACGATCACCTCAACAGCGATCGCGCCGCGCGCATGCAAAAGATGTATGCGGTGAAGATCCAGAGCGAAACGATCGGCGGCGTAAGGACGGACGTGGTGCTACCGGCGCGGGGCGTCTCCGAAGAAAACGCGCATCGCGTGCTGATCAATTTGCATGGCGGCGCCTTCCTGTGGGGTGCGCATAGCGGCGCGCTGGTGGAGGCGATTCCGGTCGCAAGCATCGGCCGCATCAAGGTGATCACGGTTGATTATCGACAAGGGCCCGAGCACACGTTCCCAGCTGCGAGCGAGGATGTGGAGGCCGTGTATCGCGCCTTGCTCAAGCAGTACAAGCCCAAAGAGATCGGTATCTATGGCTGCTCCGCCGGCGGCATCCTCACTGGCGAATCGGTTGCCCGCCTGATCACCGACAAGGTGCCAGTGCCCGGCGCCATCGGTACCTTGTGCTCTTCGTTGCTGGATATCGACGGCGACTCGGCCTACATAGGCCCCGTGTTGAATGGCCAGGGCGCGCCGGCGCACCGGCTCACGCTGGCCGACCTTCCCTATTTCCATGGCGCGAGCCCCCGCGATCCACTGGTACAGCCCGGCCTTTCGCCCGCGTTGCTGGCCAAATTTCCGCCCACCCTGCTGATCACCGGCACGCGCGACATGGCGATGAGTTCGGTGTTGGCCAGCCAGCAATTGCTCGACAAAGCGGGAGTGCAGACCGAACTGCACGTGTGGGAAGGCATGTGGCACTCGTTCTTCTCCGATCCGGAGCTGCCCGAGTCGCAGGATGCCTATCGTGTGATGGTAAGGTTCTTCCTCAAGCACCTCAGTCATTAGACGTACGCGAACACGCCGCGCTTTGCCACTGGCGGGTGCCGCGAGTATCCTGAACGGAAACTCAACCTTTAGCCGCCGAATCATGAGCCAACAGACAGTCCTGGTTATCGACGACGAACGCGACATCCGGGAGCTGCTGACGATTACGCTCGGCCGCATGGACCTCAAGGTCGATGCAGTCGGCACGGTCGCCGAAGCGCGCCAGGCGTTGTCCGAACGCAGCTACGACTTGTGTTTCACCGACATGCGGCTGCCCGATGGCAGCGGCCAGGAGTTGGTGGAGCTGATCGCGGCCGAGCATGACGAGACGCCGGTGGCGATGATCACCGCTTATGGCAACGTTGACGCCGCCGTCACGGCGCTGAAGGCCGGCGCGTTCGATTTCGTTTCCAAGCCGGTCGATATCCAGATGCTGCGCCGACTGGTCCGCACTGCGCTGAAGCTGGCGGAAGAAAAACGCACCGGCGCTGGTGCCAGCCCTGCTGCAACCGGCTCAAGCGAGCGGTTGATCGGTGACTCCGGCGCCATGCAGCAAGTGCGCAACACCATTGGCAAGCTCGCGCGCAATCAGGCTCCGGTGTACATCGCTGGCGAATCGGGCGTGGGCAAGGAACTGGTCGCACGGCTCATTCACGAACAGGGACCGCGTGCCAGCGGACCATTTGTGCCGGTGAACTGCGGCGCGATTCCTTCCGAGCTGATGGAAAGTGAGTTCTTCGGCCACCGCAAAGGCAGCTTCACCGGCGCGGTTGCGGACAAGGAAGGACTGTTCCAGGCCGCACACGGCGGCACGCTGTTCCTCGATGAAGTGGCCGAGCTGCCGCTGCACATGCAGGTAAAACTGCTGCGCGCGATCCAGGAAAAAGCCGTGCGCCCGATCGGTGCGCGCGAAGAAGTCGCCGTGGACGTGCGCATTCTTTCCGCCACGCACAAGAATCTCGCGGCCTTGGTCGATCAGGGCCAGTTCCGTCAGGACCTGTTCTATCGCATCAACGTGATCGAACTGCGCGTGCCGCCCTTACGCGAACGCCGCGGCGACGTACCGCTGCTGGCCGACTTCGTGCTGCGCCATCTGGCGGTGAAAAGTGGCGGCGGCACGCCAGTGCGCCTGCTTCCCGAAGCGCGCCAGGCGCTGGAGGAGTACGACTTTCCCGGCAATGTGCGCGAACTGGAAAACATTCTCGAGCGCGCGGTGGCGATGTGCGACGGTGATCGCATCGATGCCAGCGATCTGATGCTGCCGCAACGTCCTGCGCGTCATACCGCCGAAGTCGGCGCGGGTGCGCACTCCACCCATCACGCTACCCCGGCGGCCTATGCGCAGAACCAGTCGCCCGCAGCCGTACCCGCCGCGCAGACGCCTTCCAGCGAATTGCCACTGGACGACTACATCAGCAACCTCGAGCGCACCGCGATCATGAAGGCGCTGGAAGAGTCGCGCTACAACAAAACGGCGGCAGCGCGGAAGCTGGGTATTACGTTCCGTGCATTGCGGTACAAGCTGAAGAAGCTTGGGATTGATTGATCCTTTGCCCTGCCTTCCCCTGCGTGCATCTGATTAGCGTCGAGCCTCAGCTGGGGATTTCGTGGATTGAGCCATTGCCTGCGGCGCTTTCGGAGCTTTCGGCCCCTAAAGGGCCCGAGTCACTTTTCTTTGCGGGCCCAAAGAAAAGTAACCCAAAGAAATGACCTGAAGAGCTCACAGCATTGCATGGGTTACAAGCCTGAAGGATGTCGCCTTGCTTTGATCGAC
>NZ_BSOB01000017.1:177238-214038 GCF_030160295.1 Dyella acidisoli | reverse complement strand
TACCGAGAGCGGTGACGCTAACCAATTGATTTTATTTGCCGATTAACCGGACAGTACTGGCTGGCCCAAAGAAAAGTAACCCAAAGAAATGGCCTGAAGAGCTCATGGCATTGCATGGGTTACAAGCCTGAAGGATGACGCCTTGCTTTGATCGTTGGCGGGCCAAGCTTCCACCACCCCGCTATACCGCGAGGCGTCGAAGCGCTGAGGACTTAAGGCAGATCTCGGCAAAGCTCAGCCTCTGGGCAGGCACGCTTTAAGCCCTCAGGGCTTCGACGCCTCGCGGTATAGCGGGGGCGTCGAACCTTGGGCGAGCAACTTTTGACCTAGCCATAGACGTCCAGGCTTTTACCTTCCCCATGCTGTGAGCCTTTTAGGCCATTTCTTTGGGTTACTTTTCTTTGGGCCAGCAAAGAAAAGTGACCCGGTCGCTTCGCGACCGGAAGCGCCGCAGGCAATGCCCCAACACCTCGACATACACAGCTAAGGCGAGACGCTAATCAGGCCGGTGGGAGAGGGGCCAGTTCGAATGGCGCCATCAATGCCGCGATTTTTCCCTACCGTCACGCAACACATCGCGCACCGCGTGCAGCAACGCCCGCGTGCTCACCGGCTTGTTCAAGCGCCGCAGCCGGTTGCCATCGGGCATGCGGAGTTTCGGCGAGTCCGGTGGGGCGTCCGCGCGGCATAGCACCAGCACGCCGCTGCGATAGCCATATTGGCTCAACGCCGCCAGCGTGCGTTCGCTGGTGAAAAGGCTCATGTCCGCATCCATCACCACCAGGTCGGGCAGGCCGCAGGCTTCGATCCACTGCAGCGCGGCGGTGCCGCTCTGGCTTCCGTGCACCTCGTAGCCCCATGCATCGAGCGTGTCGCTCAGCAGCGTGAGCTGGCCGGCCTCTTCCACCACCAGCAGCACGTGCTCGGCGTTGCCGTGCAGATTGGTGTCGACTTCCGCCAGATCGGAGATTTCGGTGATCGGACGTGCAAGCGGAATATAGAGATCGAAGCAGCAGCCTTCGTTGATGATGCTATCCAAGCGCATCACGCCGCCGTGGCTGTAGACAATGCGACGGCACGACAGCAAGCCTAAACCCGTACCGCCTTCCTTGGTGGTGAAGAACGGTTCGAACAGCCGCTTGCGCACTTCTTCCGTCATGCCGACGCCGGTGTCGGTCACCGTCAGGCGCACGTACTCGCCAGGCAATGCGTCTTCGTGTTCAAGGAAGAAACCCTGATCCAGCTTCACGCTGCCGGTGGTTACGCGCAGGACGCCACCGGCGGGCATCGCCTGGATCGCATTGAGGCAAAGATTGAGCAAGCACTGCTGCAGTTCGGTGTGATTGCCTTCGAAAGTGAGCTGTGGATCGGACACTTCGATGTCCAGCGTCACCGTACGCGGCACGCTGCCCTGCAAGAGCAACGACAAAGCGTCGACCAGCGCCTGCACTTTCACTTGCTCGGCACGCCGCGCGCCGCGGGCAAACGACAGCATGGACTGCACCATTTCCAGCCCGCGCCGCCCACAATCGCGCACCAGCACACCCAGTCGCGCAAGGCGCGGATCGTCCTGGTAATCCTGCAGGCTGTCGCCGGCCAGCAACAACGGCTGCAACAGATTGCGCAGATCGTGGCTCAAGCCGCCGGCGAGCATGGCGAGGCTTTCGAAACGCTGGATGCGGATCAGCTCCGCTTCCGCACGTGCACGCGCACGCTGTTCGTCTGCTTCGCGCATGGCGCGGCGTACGGCGCTCGCCAAACGCGCAGGATTCTGTTTGAGGATGTAATCGGTGGCACCTTCACGCAGCGCAGCGATGGCCGCTTCTTCACCCAGCGTGGCCGATACGTAAATGAAGGGAATGTCCGTGCTGTGATCGCGCAGCAGTTCGAGCGCGCGCTGTCCGGAAAAACCGGGCATGCTCAGGTCCGAAAGCACGATGTGCGGCTTGAATGCCTTGAGCGTCTCCACGAACGCCGGCTCGTCGTCGACCAGGCGCACTTCGTAGTCGATACCGTCGGCCTGGAGTTCGGTGAGCACCAGTTCCGCGTCGAGCGGGCTGTCTTCTACCTGCAGGACTCGTATCCGCGGTAACGCGCGTTGTTGGTTGGACTTATCCGGCATCCCTTGGGTTCCAAGTGAACGCAATCATCATATTTCAATCGGCAGGGCGTAAATCGGGAACCATCCATCGTAAATAGCCAAAGGCAGCCATGCGCAAACCCGCCGGACCCCGCTCTCTATTCCCGATTGACGATTGACGCTTCCCGCCCTGCCTACCCCTGTTCCGGCGCTTGATTCAGCACGGCCCAGAACTGGCCGAGCGTGCGTACCGCCTGAAAAAACTGCCCCACATCCACCGGCTTGATCACGTAAGCGTTTACACCGAGATCCCAGCTACGTGCCAGATCACTTTCCTCGCGTGAAGAGGAAAGGATCACCACGGGCAGGTGCCGGAAACGTTCGTCTGCACGCATCTGCTTGAGCACGTCCAGCCCGTTCATGCGCGGCATCTTGATGTCGAGCAGCACGACGACCGGATCGCCCTCAGAACGTCCGGCAAAGCTGCCGCGCGCGTAGAGCCAGTCCAGGCCATCCACGCCGTCCTCGACGTGGACCACTGGATTGGCCAGATGGGCCTGGCGCAGGGCGTCGACCGTCATCTCGGCATCGACGGGGCTGTCTTCGACTAGCAGGATGGGGCGTAGAGGCGTGTGCTTCATAACGATGACGATGGCGGTTCAATGGCCGACAACGTGAAGTGAAAACGGGCGCCGCGGCCTGGTTCGCCTTCGGCCCAGACCCTGCCCCCGTGACGCATCACGATGCGCCGCACGTTGGCCAGGCCGATACCGTTGCCCGGAAACTCGCTGGCCTTGTGCAGCCGTTGAAATACACCAAAAAGTTTTTCGACGTAGCGCATATCGAAACCGGTGCCGTCGTCGGCCACGGTGAATTCGTAGTCGCCGCCATCGGCCTGCTGCACGGAGACGTCGACATGCGCGATCTCGCGCTGGCCGGTGTATTTGACGGCGTTGCCGATCAGGTTTTGCCAGACGGTGCGGAGCATGTTCTCGTCGCCGACCACCACCGGCAGCTGATCCACATGCCACACGATACGCCGCCCGGGCGCTTCCGATTCGGCCAACGCGCAGGTTTCATTGACCAGCGCGCGCATATCCACCGCCTGCAGGCGCAGCGCGCCGCGCCCAAGACGGGAGAACACCAGCAGATCCTCGATCAGCTGCGCCATGCGGTGCGAGGCGTCGCGGATCACGCTGAGGTAATGGTGGGACGTGCCGTCGACGTCTTCGCCCAGGTGATCCTCGAGCTTTTGCGCGAACGCCGTGATGTGCCGCAGCGGCGCCCGCAGATCGTGCGAGACGGAATAGCTGAAGGCTTCCAGTTCGCGGTTCACGTCGGAAATTTGTGCCACCTTGCCTTCGAGCTGGTGATTGAGCTCCTTCACCTGCAGCTCGACCAGTGCCCGCGCAGTGACGTCGCTGACCGTCAACAGCAGTACCGGGCTCTCGCTGTCCTGCTGCTGGAGGCGGCGTGCATTGATCACCACATGGCGTTCGACGCCGTCGATGGTGCGCTGGGTCAGTTCGAAATCCCACAGCTCGCGATCGCGTAGAAGCACGTCGCGCAAGCGCTGCAGCAGCACTTCGTCCGCCCATGCGCCCTGGCCGAGGTCTTCCAGGTATTCGGCGCGGCTTTCCTCGGAGACGCCGTACAGCTCGCTGAAAGCCGCATTGACCAACAAGGTGCGCAGGTTGTGGTCGAGCAGTGCGATCGGTTCACGCACCGCCTGCAGGATCATTTGCGAGCGCTGCACAGCCTGCCGTTCGCGCACTTCGGCCTGCAGTCGACGGCCGATCTGCCGCTCGGAAACAATCACCACGATCATCAGCATCAGAAGCTGTGCCGCTGCGGTCAGCGTCAGCACCAGGCGACTGTTGTCCGATTGCTTGCGCGCCGCCTCACGACGCTGCTGCAGCGCCAATTCTGCAGCGGCGACGATCTTGTCGGCGATCTCGTCGACATGGAACAGTGCACTGGCATCGCGCAGGGCCTGCTCCGCCCCAGCACGATCGTTGTGCTGGTAGCGCTGCATGGCCTGATGCAGCAACGCCAGTCGACCGTTCTCCACCGCACTCAGCTGTTCCACCAGATGTTCTTGCGCGGCGTTGTCGGCCGTCATATGCCGCAATTCGTCGAGCTGGCCGGGGATGCTGTTCTCGGCACTCAGCGCAATCGTTTCGGCGTGACTGTACGGGTCGTCCGCCAGCAGATGTTGGATGGCCGATTCGGCGGCGTGCGTCTGGTCGGCAATGCGATAGACCAGCGCCTGGACTTCGGCCGAACGGGTGACCAGTTCACCAGCTTGCAGGGATTCCTTGGAGCTGCCGCGCGTGATCATGTACGGCAGGGCCACGATGACCAGCACCGCAAGCAACAGGCCGCCGGTGCGCCAGGGCATCGCCGCTACTTGTCGCATTCCCCCTGGAATCATCGGCCCTTGATCCGTGCACGCTCCGGCATGATGCATGCATTCTGCGCATGTTTTGCGGCCACTGACCAGTGTGAAGAGGTTTCATTGACATGAAAGCACTTCACATGGGCGTTGGCGCGCACCTCGGGGCTTCAACGTGTCCTTCGTTCGAATTTCGGAGGAAAGGCGCGCAAATAGCTCCCATCAAGAAATCAGACGGAAGAGCGTGTGCGAACCCCACCTGTGAGGACCATGGATATCTGCACAACTTCCGAGATCGCAAAACGAAACGTCAAGCCAGCCTGCTTCAAGGGCCAGGTATCACTTGTAGGGACTCATCGCCGTGGGCCGCGCCGTGACCGCCTGCCCCCACTGCTTGTTCGGCTCCGCGTGCATCGTGAAATGCAGCTCGCCACCTGCAAGGATATCGGCGTGTTTGAGGTACACGCGATCCAGCGGCTTGCCGTTCAACGTGACTTCGCCCACGTAAGGATGCGCATCATCGAACGGCGTCGCGGTGATGGTGAAGGTGTGACCATTCTCCAGATGAATCGCCGCGCGCGGCACGAACGGTCGGCCGATGGCGTATTCATCGCTCGCCGGCGTGACGGGATAGAAGCCCAACGCGGTGAAGATGTACCAGGCGGACATCTGGCCCAGATCGTCGTTGCCGATCAAGCCCGCCGGGCCGGGACCGTATTCGTTGTCCATGATCTGCTTCAGCCGCTGCTGCGTTTTCCACGGTGCACCGGCGTAGTCGTACAGATAGGCGATGTGGTGGCTGGGCTCGTTGCCGTGTGCATACCAACCGATCAGGCCGGTGATGTCCTCCACGTTCTTGAAGATGGACGGATCCACCTTGGCGTCGAACAACTCGTCCAACTTATGCGTGAAAGCCGCATCGCCGCCCATCGCGGTGATCAGGCCGGCCACGTCCTGAGGCACATACCAGGAGTACTGCCAGGCATTGGCTTCGGTGTAGTCGTCGCCATAGCCGGCGCTGGCGGGATCAAACGGCTCGCGGAACTTGCCGTTGGTCAGGCGTGCGCGCATGAACCCGGTCTTCGGATCCCACACGTTGCGCCAGTAGCCGGCGCGCTTCTCGAACGTGTCGTAGACGTCGTGCTTGCCCATGGCCTTGGCCATCTGTGCGATGGCCCAGTCGTCGTAGGCGTATTCCTGGGTTTTGGAGCCGCCCTCTACTTCCTTGTCGATGGGCACGTAGCCGAGCTTCATGTAGTCGGCCAGATCGCCGTAGTCGCCGTACGTTGCGGTGGACACCATCGCCTTCAGCGCCTTGTCGGTGTCGTAGCCGCGAATGCCCTTGATATACGCATCGGCGATGATCGCTACCGAGTGATAGCCGGTCATGCACCAGGTTTCCAAGCCCTGATACGCCCACACCGGCAACATGCCGAACGGGCTGGCCTGCTGCGAGGCAATCAGCGAGCGCACAAAATCGACGCTGCGATCCGGATGCATCAGGATCATGAGCGGCTGCTGGGCGCGGTATACATCCCAGATCGACCAGCTCGAGTAGAAATCGAAGCCTTCGGCGTGATGCACCTGATAGTCAGGGCCGCGATAGTCGCCATTTACGTCCATGCTCAGGCTCGGCGAAATCAGCGCGTGATACAGGGCGGTGTAGAACTGCGTGCGCAACGCTTTCGGGCCATCCACGTCGATCGGCGCAAGTGCCTTGTTCCAGGCCTCCTGCGCATCGTGACGCTGCGCATCGAAATTCCAGCCCTTGCCGTCCTGATCGAGATTGGCGATGGCATTGGCTTCGCTTACCGAAGAAATCGCCACCTTCGCCAGCAACGGCGCTTTCAGTTCGCCGAAGTCGAACACGCCCACGATGGCACGACCGTTCTGCGCGTTCTGATCCTGCGACTGGTAGCCCGGCCCCTTGAAGCCTTTGTAGACCAGATCGGTTTCGCGGTTGTACAGCTCGCGCGAGGTCATCGGCTGATTGAAGCGCATGGCGAAACACAGCTCGCGCCCCGGCGCCCAGCCGCGCGTCGTGCGGCAACCGGTAACGGTGCCGTCCGCACGCACCTGCACGTTGGACCACAGCACTTTGCCCGGGTAGTCGTAGATGCTCGGGCGCAGATCGAGCAGCAGGTGCGCCGGCTTGCCGGCCGGGAAGGTGTAACGATGCCAGCCTACGCGGCGATTGGCGGTCAGTTCCCCACGCACCCCGTAGTCGGCCAAGGTTACGGCGTAGTAACCGGCCTGCTCCACTTCGCTGGCGTGATCGAAACGCGAGCGATAGCCGCTGCCCGGCACTTTCTCATCGCCCGGCTCCAGCTTCACCTCGCCGGCAATCGGCATCACCAACACGTCGCCCAGGTCCGAATGGCCGGAGCCGGAGAAGTGTGTATGCGAAAAGCCCATGATGGTGGGGTCGTTGTACTGGTAGCCCGCCGCCCATTTGTAAGCATGTTTGAAATCTGGCATCGCGGTGTCGGGCGAAAGCTGGATCATGCCGAACGGCACCGTGGCGCCGGGAAACACATGGCCGTCGCCGCCAGTGCCAATGCGCGGATCGACCTCGACCGCATGCGGCTCGCCGGCCCAGGCCGCGGACGAAGCACCTAGCGAGGAGACGAAAAAAACGCAAAGGCAGGAACGAAGCAGGCGATGGTTCATAGGATGGGGGCCTGTTAATGTCTTTGGTCGAAACGGACCGGGGGTTCGCAAAAAACCCATATTCGGCTTGTCATCATTGAAGGGACAGGCCGAAGATGGGGCTGGGCGGTTTGGATCGTTCCAAGGCGCCGGACGCTAACACTGGGGAAGGAGGCTTGGCATGCTGCAGTGCAGGATCACCAATTTGCAGGTTCGGGTACATTTGGATCGTTCCAAAGGCGAGGTTCTGGGATAAATGGGGAACACACCGCCGGTCGGCCGGAAGGTCACTCTGAGCGATATTGCCGCGGGTTGCGACGTCTCCCGCGCTACGGTTTCGCTTGTTCTGCGGGGCAGCCCGCTGGTCAACAAACACACCCGCGCGCGCGTGGAGGAAGAACTGCGCCGCCAGGGTTACGTCTACAACCGCGCTGCCGCGAATCTGCGTCGACGCACATCGTCGAGCATCGCGCTGGTGCTCAACGATCTGGCCAATCCGTTCTTCGCGGAATTCGCCGCGGGTGTCGACGAGATACTCGGCGACACCGGCTTCGTGACGCTGCTTGGTAGCACTGGCGAATCGACCGAACGCGAACTGGCTGTGCTCGGTTCGCTGATGGAACACGGCCCAGCCGGCATCATTCTGTCGCCCGCCGAAGGCAGCGATGCGCAGCAGATTCTTGCTGCAGTCGGCTCGCTGACGCCGCTGCTGCTGTTCAATCGCGAAGTAAGCGGCGATGTCGCCTCGTGTGATCACTGGGATCGACTGTTCCTGGACAACCAACGCGGTGCGCGCCTGGCTACCGAACATCTGATCGAGCAAGGTCACAAGCGCATCGCGTTCTACGGTGGTCATCTCGGTTCCAGTTCCTGCCGCCAGCGTCGCGCGGGTTATGTCGAAGCGATGAAAGCCGCCGGCCTGCCGATCGAACAAAGCTGGATCGTGGAATGCATTCCCAACCGCCTGGATGCGGTGGCGCACAGCGAACAATTATTCAACGGCAAAACCGCACCAACCGCTGCGGTCTGCTACAACGACGCGGTAGCGCTGGGCCTGATGCTGGGATTGCATCAGCGCGGCCTGCAGCCGGGCAGCGATTTTGCCCTCACTGGCTTCGACGACATCGCCGAAGCCGCAGTCAGCGCACCGCCGCTGACCACGCTGGCGGTGACGCCACGCGACCGCGGTCGGCAAGCCGCGGAATTGATCTTGCAGCGCGTGCGGGATCCTTCTCCTCCACCTCGTCAAACCATCGCGCCCGTGCAATTGCTGGTACGCGCAAGCAGTTGTCCGCCTCACGACTAAGAGCCTGCTTAATGTCTCAACGTAGCCCTCCCAGCCCTTGAGTAGCCGTCATGCGCCACGCACGACGACCTGACGACTACTCAAGGGCTAAGCGAACCACGCTGAGACACTAAACAGGCTCTGATCATCGGATTTCATCATGGCTTTTACCGCAGCTACTCCGCCGTCCTCGGGATTGTCGACGGCCTCCAACGATACCCGCTACACGTACTACCCCATGGCGCTCACTGTCATCACGACGGTGTTCTTCATGTGGGGTTTTCTTACCTGCCTCAATGACATTCTGATTCCGCATTTGAAGGCGGTGTTCGAGTTGAATTACGCGCAGGCGATGTTGGTGCAGTTCACCTTCTTCGGTGCGTATTTCCTGATGTCGCTGCCTGCGGGCCGCGTGGTGGCGCATCTGGGTTACAAGAAGAGCATCGTGACGGGCCTGATCATCGCCGGCATCGGTGCACTGGGTTTCTGGCCTGCGGCTGGCTTGCGGTTGTATCCAGCATTTCTCGGCGCGTTGTTCGTGCTCGCCACCGGCATCACGGTGCTGCAGGTGGCAGCCAATCCGTATGTGGCGCTACTTGGACCTGAAAGAACCAGCTCCAGCCGCCTCACGCTGGCACAGGCGCTCAATTCGTTCGGCACAACGATCGCGCCGCTGTTCGGCAGCCTGTTGATCCTGTCCACCAAGGTGAAGAGCGCGGCTGAAATTGCCAACCTTTCTGCAAGCGAGCAGATTCTTTACCGCGCTCAAGAAGCGCAATCGGTGCAGACGCCTTACATCGGCCTGGCCATAGTGCTGGTGCTGCTGGCGATCTTCGTGTGGCTGTTCCGCCTGCCCACGCTGGACGAAAGCACCGAGAAGGCCGATGTCGGTCATCACACGCTGCTCGATGCGCTGCGCTATCCCCATGTGCTGTTCGGCGTGCTTGGTATCTTCTTCTACGTGGGTGCAGAAGTATCGATCGGCAGCTTCCTGGTCAATTACCTCTCCGGTCCGAACATCGGGCACATGAGCGAACAGCAGGCCGCACATTACGTGTCGTTCTATTGGGGCGGTGCCATGGTCGGCCGCTTCATTGGCTCCGCGCTACTGGCGACGATGTCGCCGCGCAAGCTGCTAGCTGCATTCTCCGCTGTCAACGTCCTGCTGCTGATCACCACCATGACCACCAGCGGCAACGTCGCGATGTACAGCATCGTAGCGATCGGCCTGTTCAACTCGATCATGTTCCCCACCATCTTCTCGCTCGGCATCGAGCGCATGGGCCCGCTCACCGGCAAGGCGTCGAGCCTGTTGATCATGGCGATCGTCGGTGGCGCACTGGTGCCATGGCTGCAAGGTGTACTGGCGGACAGCATCGGCATCCAGCACGCGTTCGTGCTGCCGGCGCTTTGCTACGGCTACATCGTGTTTTACGGCTTGCGCGGTTCGGCTATTCGCAGCGCACCCGTCGCTGCGCAGTAAAGCTCAAGTGCCCTCTCCTCTTTAGGAGGAGAGGGCTGACGTGAACGACCAAGCTTGTCGCGATGCTCACTGAACGCACAGCCGATACACACGCATCTCCCCGTGGGGAGAACAACAAAAATCTCTCATTCGTTTTCTCTTGGGGTCTTTGATGAAACGTTCCATCCTCTGCTTCGGCGAGGCTTTGATCGATATGCACGGCGAAGGCAGCGATGGCCACGGCTTTGCGCGCCACTTCGTACCTTTCGCCGGCGGCGCACCCGCCAATGTGGCGGTCGCCATTGCCAAACTCGGCAGTCATGCGCGTTTTGCGGGCATGCTGGGCACCGACCGTTTCGGCGACTTCCTGCTGCATAGCTTCCAGCAGGCCGGTGTCGATACCGGCGACGTCGTGCGCACCGGTGAAGCCAACACGGCGCTCGCGTTCGTAACTCTAGACCCGCGCGGCGAGCGCAGCTTTGCGTTCTACCGTCCACCTTCCGCCGACTTGCTGTTCCGCATCGAGCACTTCCGTCCGCAGACGTTCAACGACACGGCGGTGTTCCACATCTGCTCCAACAGCATGACTGATCCAGATCTCGCTGATGTCACCCTCACCGGCATGCGCCGCGCGCGCCAGGCCGGCGCGCTGGTGAGCTTCGATCTCAACCTGCGTCCGGCACTGTGGCCGCGCGGTAGCGAACCTCGTCCGCACGTATGGCCTGCATTGCTGTTGGCCGATGTGGTGAAGCTCAGTGCCGAGGAATTCGACTGGCTGGCGAACGACGAAGGCGAAGAAGCCCTGCTAGAACGCTTGTGGACCGGCAACGCGCGCCTGCTGATCGTGACCGACGGATCGAAGCCGTTGCGTTGGTTCCACCCGGACGCCCATGGCGAGCTGCCTTGCTATGACGTGCCGATGGTCGACAGCACCGGTGCGGGCGACGCCTTCGTGGGGGGCCTGCTGTATCAGTTCGCCGAGCAGGGTCTTACTGCTGCCCATCTCGATGCCTGGGTCGCCACGCTGCCGCGCTTGCACGCTGCGTTGCGCTTTGCCAGCGCCTGCGGCGCCGTGGCTGTGACGCGGCACGGTTCGTTCGCCGCGATGCCGCACGCCACCGAGGTAGAACAATTCATGGAGACTTACGCATGACCACGCCGGATTTCCGTTCCGAGACTTTCTTGCGCGAACACATCGCGCAAACCATGGCGTTCTACCATCCCCGCGCCATTGATCCGGCCGGCGGCTTCTTTCACTACTTCCTCGACGACGGCACGGTCTACGACACCAGCCATCGCCACCTGGTGAGCAGCACGCGCTTCGTTTTCAACTACGCGATGGCGGCCATCGAGTTTGGCAAGCCGGAATATCTCGACGCCACGCACCACGGCCTGCGCTATCTGCGCAACGTGCACCGCAATGCCACCACTGGCGGGTATGCATGGACGATCCGCGACGGCAAAGCGGAAGACCGCACCAATCATTGCTATGGCGTTGCCTTCGTACTGCTCGCCTACTCCACCGCGTTGAAGGCGGGTATCAAGGAAGTCACCGCGTGGATGGATGAAACGTGGCAGTTGCTGGAGAAGCATTTCTGGGACGCCGAAGCGAATTTGTATCGCGACGAAGCCGACCCCGAATGGCACTTCAGCACCTATCGCGGCCAGAACGCCAACATGCACATGTGCGAAGCGATGCTTGCCGCTTACCAGGCCAGCAAGGAGCCGCGCTATCTCGATCGCGCGCTCACGCTCGCACGCACGATGACGCAGCATCAGGCCAAGCTGGCCAATGGCCTGGTGTGGGAGCACTACCACGTCGACTGGAGCATCGACTGGGATTATCACCGCGACGATCCCAAGCATCTGTTCCGCCCCTGGGGCTTCCAGCCCGGTCATCAGACCGAATGGGCGAAGTTGCTGATGATCATGGAACCGATGCTGCGCGAACGCGGGCAGGAAGAAGCATGGATTCTGCCCACGGCACAGCACCTGTTCGACACGGCGCTGGCGCGCGCGTGGGATTCGGTTGACGGCGGCATCTGCTATGGCTTCGCCCCGGATGGCAGCATCTGCGACGGGGACAAATATTTCTGGGTACAAGCCGAATCGCTGGCCGCTGCAGCGCTGCTGCACGCACGCACCGGTGATGCGAAATACGACGATTGGTACATGAAACTATGGGCCTATTCCTGGGCGCACTTCATCGATCACAAGTACGGCGCGTGGTATCGCATCCTCACGCAGGACAACAAGAAATACAGCAACGAAAAGAGTCCTGCCGGCAAGGTGGATTACCACACCATGGGTGCGTGCTACGAAGTGCTCGCATTGATCCGTCACGGCGGCAAGCCTTGATATGTGAAACGTAACCACACGGCCGCCATTCCTGCGAAAGCACATTGCTTTCCGGAAAAAATTTCTGCAATCAGCGAAGCACAACTGCCCATTGAGCTAGGCGATACTTCTTGATGTGCAGCGACTCGATAACTCACTGAGTGAGCCCTCTCCCTTCGGGAGAGGGTGCCGAGAGGCGAGTGAGGGTTCGGGCGGAGCGTGATGCCCATTTCTCCCGCAAGTTTTGCCATTGCGCGCTGATCGTACCCTCACCCCAACCCCTCTCCCGAAGGGAGAGGGGCAGGCGCTGCAAACTTTCCCGGACAGCAGTACGCAAAAGCAGGAATAACAGCCGTACAAGGTAAACGTTTGCAATGAAAAGCCCGCGCAATGCGGGCTTTTACTTGTCCCGAAATGCTGCGGCGCAGCTTGTGGGGCTCGTTAATCTCTTATTATCCTAAAATACGACAATTGAAAAAACGGCTGGAAGTAGCCTTGATTCTGGGTCTGTAACACCAAGGCTGTTTCACGCCGTGACTGGCGAACATTGAAGGGGCGGTCTTTAGGACCAGGTGTTTTCCAGTGGGGATGAGTGCGACGTCGACATGCGCAATGCCGGCGGGAGTAGCACTGTGTCAAGCGACATCGCATTCGTGTTAGGCAACGTAGTTCCACGCGGAGGGGTATTCGATGCAACGCAACCCAATGGCGCACTCAGTGCGCCTGGCGCTGGCAGCAGTAGGTTTTGCCAGCGTGTTCGGCTACAGCATGCAAGTACACGCACAAACCAGCGCACCGGCACCATCCACGGCTACGGCCGCGCCGGCTGGCCAAGGTAGCAGCGACGACAGCAGCGGCACGAACAAGACCGACAACAAGAAAAAAGCCACCAATCTCACCGCGATCACGGTCACCGGCCAGCTAGCCGCGATCCAACGCGCCGAGTCGATCAAGCAGAACTCCGTCAACGTCGTGGACTCGATTTCCGCGGAAGAAAACGGGAAATTCCCCGATCCGAATGTCGCCGACGCCTTGCAGCGCGTACCCGGCGTATCGGTCAACAGAAGCGGCGGCGAATCCAGCCAGATTGCCATCCGCGGCTTTGGCCCCGATTTCGTGGCAGTGACGATCAACGGCCGCCAAATGGCGACGGCTTCCGGTACGCGCGCGTTCGACTTCAACGTGCTTCCTTCGGACATCATCAGCCTCGCCCAGGTCAACAAGACCTCGTCAGCGGATATCCCCGAAGTCGATATCGGCGGCGTGGTGGATATTCAGACCGCGCGCCCGCTGGACTTTACCGGCTTTCACGGGTCCGGTTCTGCCGCTGGGGTCAACAGCAACCTGACCGGAAGCTGGGCTGGCAAGACCACGCCCAAGGTATCGGGCGTGGCCGGCTGGACCAATTCGGACCATACCTTCGGCTTTCTCGCCGCCGTGCAGTACTACAAGCGCGATGACACGCAGATCAATACGCAAGCCAATTCCTGGTATGCCAACCAGAATATTTCCCAGCTTTCTGGGCTAAGCAATCCCAATTACACGCATGTCGCCATCCCTGAAACGCTGGCCAACAACGTGGTCAATGAGGAGCGCACCCGCAAGAGTTTCAGCGGCGCCATTGATTGGCGCCCGATCGACCAGTTGACCGTCAAGTTCGACACCTTGTATGCGGGCTATCGCATCGATCCGCTGGAACATGAGTTCGGTGAATACGGTAACTCCGGCGACTTCCAGTCGCTGACCACGGATGCCAACAACACCGTATTGAACTATGTGCGAAAGAATACCGGCGTGATGTCGAACGACTACGTCGTCGCCTACAACCCCAGCGATGAAAAGATGCTGCAGAACGGGTTGAACGTGGCTTTCAACATCGACCCATCCAGCACCATCAGCCTGGATGTATCCAACTCAAAAGCCTATAACAAGCAAAGCCCATACGGCTACTTCGCGGTGATCGGCACGCGAAATGTCGGTGTCAATCCGACCTGGACCAACAACGGCGACAACACCCCGCCGAGCTACACCAACATTCTTCCCACCACCAACCTGGACGATCTGTACGCACACTGCTGCGGCGCGGGCGGCCAGTCGAACAACGTCACCGAAGGCATTACCCAGTACCAGCTGAATTTCTCCAAGAATTTTGACAGCGGCATCTTGTCCAACCTTGAATTCGGCGTGCAGGAAAACCGGGACTACAACAAATCGGTATCGGTATCCACGCCAGACGGCATCCTGTGCAACGCGTACTGCGGTTATGCCGTGCAGGTACCTGCCAGCGCCGTCGGCGCGTACATTTACACGCCCCCGGCGCCGATCAACGGTGTTTCACAGCCTGGGCTACCGACGCAATGGATTCAGTACAACGTTCCTGCGTATTTTCAGTGGCTGACTACGCCTGCGGCCTACAATCAATTGACGCCTGCCAAACGCGCAGCCTTGCTCGCCGCGCTTGCCCAGTACGGCAGTTTGGGGCCCCAGATTAATCCTGGCAGCTTCAACGAGGTGCGGGAAACCGAGAAGGCAGCGTTCGCCAAAGCCGTGTTCGAAGGCACGATGTGGGAAAAGCCCTGGGCCCTGGATGTCGGCGTGCGCTACTTGCACGTGAATTCGGAGTCTCAGGCAATTTTCCAGGAGCCCATCAGCTACTACGTGGATCCCCATGACACCAGCGCGAGCCAGGTGGCGTATGGGCCGTTGCAGCCGCAGTCCGCCACGGGTGGTTATCACAAATGGCTACCGGCGATGAACTTCAAGCTCAATCTGCTCGACAATTTGATCTATCGCTTCTCTGCCTCCAAAACCCTGACGCCGCCCCAGCTGAGCAATCTCTATTACAACCAGAGCTTCGGTACGCGTCCGGAATCGTTGACGATCAGCCAGGGCAATCCTGATCTTCAGCCTTATACGTCGACCAACTTCGACACTGGCCTGGAGTGGTACATCGACGACGCCAGCTATCTGGCCGTCGAGACCTTTTACAAGCATGTCAGCAACTTCAGCACGATCGTCAGCACACCGGTGTCGTTCCTCGGCCAGACCTGGTCGCTGAGCGAACCGATCAATCTGAATTCGGCGAGGATCTATGGTGAAGAACTGACCTTCAACTATCAGTTCACGCATGTTCTGCCCGCACCGTTTGACGGCCTGGGCATGGCCTTCAATTACACGCATGTGCAAAGCAGCGCCAACCTCAGTCCCGGCACGATTGCCGCGTCCGGCAAGTTTGCAGTTCCAGGCATTGGCGATTCGGCCAACCTCAGCGGCTACTACGAGAAGGGACGCTGGCAGGTACGCCTGGCTTATAACTGGCGCGGTAAATATCTGGAGAGCCTTTCATACGGATCGGGCGCGCAGCCTGCCACGCGAACGGACTACGGCGAGCTGGATCTGAGCGCCAGCTACAAGCTCAGCAATCACGTCTCGCTGTTTGTGTCCGGCACCAACCTGACGCAGTCGCATCTTTACGATTACTCCGTGTATCCCAATCGCTTCCTCTACGCGGAGGCGGATGGCACGGTGTATACCGTGGGCGTGCGCGGCACCTTCTAAGGCAGCCGCATTGGCAGCGCAACGCAAGGAGTTTCAATGAATGTATTGAAAAGTATGCCGGTGGGTATCGCGCTTGGTCTGCTTCTGACCTGCCATGCGGTTGCCGCGCAACCGATCAAGATGGCAAAGCACGGTCTGGTCGCACAAAGCGGCCAGTTGCGGCTCGACGGCCAGCCGTTCCGCATCATCGCTGGTGACATGCATTACACGCGTGTGCCACGCGAATACTGGCGTGCACGTTTGCGCATGGCCAAGGCGATGGGTTTGAACACCATCACCACGTATGTGTTCTGGAATGCACATGAGCTGATATCAGGCCAGTATGACTTCAGCGGACAGAACGACGTGGCGGAATTCGTTCGCGAAGCGCAGCAGGAAGGGTTGTACGTGATCCTTCGGCCCGGCCCCTACGTATGTTCGGAATGGGATTTCGGCGGCCTCCCCGCGTGGCTGTTGAAGGACCGCGACGCCCACGTACGCAGCACCGATCCGAAGTTCATGCAGCCAGCACAACGCTGGCTGCATCGGCTCGGGCAGGAGCTGGCGCCGCTGCAATACACACACGGTGGCAACATCATCGCGGTGCAAGTCGAAAACGAATACGGCAGCTTCGGCAAGGACAACGACGCCTACCTGCAGCAGATCCGCCAGGACATCGTCGACAGCGGCTTCGACGCATCGTTGCTTTACACCTCCGATAGCGCACCACAGCCGGGCTCCATGCCCGATCTGTTCAAGGTGATCAATTTCGGCGTTGGCCATGCACCTGAAAGGCTGCCGCGCTTGCATCAGTGGCAAGCCGGCGGCCCCTACATGGTCGGCGAATATTGGGTGGGCTGGTTCGATCACTGGGGTGGGCCGCACTACGTGATCAATACCGATAAAGTAGCGAACGAATTGGATGGCATGCTGAAACAGGGCTATTCAGTCAGCCTGTACATGTTCCACGGCGGCACATCCTTCGGCTGGATGAGTGGTGCCAACTGGGACGACAACAGCTATCAGCCAGACGTAACCAGCTACGACTACGACAGCCCTCTGGATGAAAGCGGACGCCCCACGCCAAAGTACAACGCGTTGCGCAAAGTGATCACGCAAGCGACCGGCGTCACACCGCCACCTGTGCCGGCCACGCCCGCCACCCAAGCGATTGCCAACATCAAGTTGGACGAATCGGCGTCGCTGTGGGATTCACTGCCGACACCCGTCGCGTCGCATGAGCTTAAAACCATGGAGGAACTAGGCGAGTCGTACGGCGATATTCTCTATCGCAAGCGCATCGATGCCGCCGCTGCAGGCACACTGCATATCGACGGCTTGCACGACTACGCCATTGTCTATGTAAATGGCAAGCGCATCGGCACACTCGACCGCCGCCTGAAGCAAGATTCGCTGGCGGTAAAACTCGCCAAAGGCGACACCCTGGATCTGCTGGTGCAGAACGATGGGCGCATCAATTTCGGCGAGAAGCTGGTCAACGAGCGCAAAGGCATCGTCGGCTCGGTGAGCTTGCAAAACCAACCTCTGCTCGACTGGCAGATCTACGCGTTGCCATTCGCTATCAACAATGATTTGAAGTACACCCAAGGTCCATGCACGCACGCGCCATGCACCTATCGCGCAAGCTTCGATGCACCTGTTTCCGGCAGTGCCGATGCTGATACGTTTCTGGATACAGCCGGCCTCGGCAAAGGTGTCGTCTGGCTCAACGGTCATCCGTTAGGCCGCACCTGGAAGATCGGACCACAGCGCACGTTGTATGTACCGGGCGCCTGGCTGAAGCCCAGCGGCAATCAGTTGGTCGTGCTCGATTTGTTGACTGAGGGTCAACCGACACTGCGCACGGTGAAACAGCCGATGCTGGGTGCGGTCAAAGAAGTATCCACTCCATGATCGTTCGCCCTAACTCCCCTAATGGTGCAAAGATGACGATGATCGCTTCCCCTGCAAACCTGCGGCGGGCCGCAGCTTCCCTCGTGTTTGTTGTCTTTGCGGGCGGCGCTACTGCTGCACCCACGCCGATGCCACCGCAGATGGGTTTCAACAACTGGAATTCCACGCATTGCCGCGATGAATTCAACGAAGCCATGATTCGCGGTATCGCCGACAAATTCATCAGTCTTGGCTTGCGCGATGCCGGCTATCGCTATGTCAACATCGACGACTGCTGGGCCAACTGGCAGCGCGACAAGGATGGCAATCTGCAACCCAATCCCAAGCGCTTCCCCAGTGGCATCAAAGCGCTTGCCGACTACATCCATCAGCACGATTTGAAGTTCGGCCTGTATTCGAGCGCCGGCACATCCACCTGCGAACCCCTGAAGGAAAACCGCGGCTTCCCCGGCGGCTTGAACCATGAAAAGCAGGACGCCGCCACCATCGCCTCGTGGGATGTGGATTACCTGAAATACGACAACTGCAACAACCAGAAGGTCGATGCCAAGCAACGCTACACGGCCATGGCCGAAGCGCTGCGCAGCACCGGACGCCCGATCTTCTACAGCATGTGCGAATGGGGCGAAAACAAGCCTTGGTTGTGGGGAGGCAAGCCGCCGGTCGATGCCGGCTCGTGGCGCACCACCGGCGACATCAGCGACACCTATGCTTCGATGCTGAAGAACTTCAAAGAGAACGTGGTACTGAACCAATACGCCACGCCTGGTCATTACAACGATCCCGACATGCTCGAAGTGGGCAACGGTGGCATGACCAACACCGAATACCGCACCCACTTCAGCCTGTGGTCGATCATGGCCGCGCCATTGCTGATCGGCACCGACCTGCGCACGATCAAGCCGGATGCGCTGGAGATCCTGCTCAACAAGGAAGTGATTGCAGTGGACCAGGACGCTCTTGGCGTACAAGGCAAGCAAGTGCGCGACGCCGATGGTATTCACGTGATCGTCAAGCCGCTCAAGGACGGTAGCCGCGCGGTAGCTGTGTTCAACGAAACCGATACACCACACGACGTATCTGTCTCCGCCACCGAAATCGGCCTCAAGTCGGGTGGCAGCTACAACGCACGTGATCTATGGGCGCACAGCGATGCCAAAGGTGACGGCGCCCTCAAGCTGTCATTACCGGCGCACGCGACGGCGATGTATCGCATCAGCCAACTTTGACTCACGATAGAGGCAAGCCTCGACGTTTTCCTGTTGCAACAAATATGGAGATGAACACGAAAGCCCGTATGGGCTTTCGTGCTTTTAAGCACTTTTATTTCCCGCCCGGTTCGGGTGGTGTGCGAATCGCGCGCGAAAAATCATCATCCGGACCGCTGGCGCGCGCACGCGCCGTGATATCGCCCTGGTTGATCAACACATCCAGCGGATAATGCCTATCCAACGCGCCTACGTCGTAGAGATAGCTCGGCAATCGGGCCGTAAGCAACAGTCGGTAATCGTAAGGCAGTCCCGGATCGATCTGCTTAGCCATGCCATACACGATGGTCACGCAATTGGACGTCACCGTGTTGTAGAACGCCGGTTTGGTCGCCAGTTCATTGGCCTCCTGCACGTAGGAAACAAACAAGGCGTGCATCGCCGGCTTGCTCATCTGCAAACGATACAGATGATCGGTTTCACCGCGCACATTGGTCCGTACACGAATCACGTCCCGCTCGTCGGCTGCGACAATGATGCGCTCAAAATGCTTGAAGAACCCGCCGATGGACGAAAAAGACTGATTCCGCTGACGACGCACCTCCACGGAAAACACTACGTGCGTTCCATCGTCGAAGCCAAACGATAGCAAGGCATGCACGATGCCTGGCATGCCCCACGAAGAAAGAATCAGGTCGGCACTGGTCAGACGATCGAGGTCGTATTGGCGCGTTTCCCAACGGATGTCGTAATCGTCGTCGGACCGCCAATGGAAGTTGCGTACGTTGTATAGGGTCGCCATATGACCATCAACATTCCCGGTCAACGAACGCGAAACATCGTCGGCCCAGTCCCGACGATTCGATGGCGAGATCGTGCTCCACCACGCCAGTAGCGTCATGAACGCCAACGCATAAAGACCGAAAGGCAAAACGCTACGACGCGACCACCCAATAGCGATCAGCGCCAGGGTAAACGCCACCCATACCGCACTGGCCAACCAGCGCGCCACGGCTCCACCAGGAACCTGATACCACAGCGCCATCGCGCCCCAGCCGCCGGTTAGCACGACAGCCAAAACCAGCAATACGCGCAACATCCATCGCACCACCATGTTGAGTCTCCCTGCCGTCGTCCGTGTATGGATAATAGACCGTCATAGACCTTTCATAGTTGATGACACAAGCCCAGCGGAGGTGAGCATTGCCAAGTATTCAACGATGCCGATTCGTCATCCCAGCGAAAGCTGGGATCCAGTGCCTTTGAGGATCTGCAAGTCGCTGGATCCCAGCTTTCGCTGGGATGACGGCACAAAGGCCGAGAAAACTTCATGAATGATGAAAAATTCAATGATGATCGCGGATTCCGCGTGCATACCCTGAGAGAAAACGTGAAGGACCGTGCGCTACGCTGGATTTCTCGCACCATCGCACTGACGCTCCTACTGCTCGCCAGCGGTTGCGCCATGGTGGGCGTGCGGCATGTTGCACAGAAGGATTACGCCACCCAGCGACGCAGCGACGTACTGAGTGCACGCGTACTCAGTGACAGCACGGTGCAATCACTCAACGTGATCGCGCTCAACCGTGACGAATGCGCAGCGAACTTCGTACGCTGCACCAATACCTTGCTTTACTCCGATGGCCTGGATGATGAGCGGCGCCTATCCGCACTGGCAGAGCTGTGGCTTGCGTTCGCCATACAGTCAGATCGGGCCAAACAGGGTGAAACCATCAGCGATACCGCGCTCGATGCCTATCTGCAGTCGGCGCGCTATGCCTATGCATATCTGTTCTTTACCGCACGCCGCCCCGGCGAGCGCGTTTTTGAGACGCGCCAATCGCAAGTACTGAATTTCTACAACTATGCAACGCAACGTGCGGTTGCAAACTTCTTCAAACTACTGCCGAAGCTTGGCACCGAGTGGGACACCACATCCGTGGCGGGATGGCGCCTGCTCAAGCCCAGTTCCGATGTCTATCTTGGCTCAGGCGATCGCATTCCGCATGACCTGATTCCGGCCGAAGGGCTGCGTTTCAGCGGGTTACGAAATAGCTATCGTCGTGACGGATTTGGCTCGGAGTTTGTTGCTATCGGTGCCACACCATCGAATGCCGGCCCGTGGCGCGAATCCAACTACGTACCGGTGACTGCTGTGCTCGAGTTCCCAGGCGATACATTGCAAAGCGTACTCGATACGCGCGACGTACGCGTGCACGCCAACAACCCTTACCTCGACAGCACCATCGCGCTGGACGGGCAAACCATTCCGCTCGCCGCCAACTTCACTGCGCCCTACGGCGTGTGGCTGGCGCAATCAGGCTTTGCTCAAGAGTCACTGCGCTCGCTATTCGGGCGCGGCGGCTTGACCAAGCCGGAAGTCCTGTTGATGCAACCATACGATCCCAACCGCCTCACCGTCATCATGCTGCATGGCCTGGCCAGCAGCCCCGAGGCCTGGATCAACGTCGTCAACGAAGTGATGGGCGACGAGCAGTTGCGACGCACCTATCAAGTGTGGGAGGTGTATTACCCCACCAATGTACCGGCGCCGGTCAACCTGATGCAGATCCGCAAAGCGCTCGACGAAACCTTGCATCACTTCGACCCTTCGGGACGCGCGGTGGCGTCCAATCACATCGTGCTGATCGGCCACAGCATGGGCGGCGTCATTGCGCGCCTGCTAGTTTCCTCTAGCGACGACAAATTGTGGAGCATTATCCAAGAACGCCCAAATCTCACCGGCGAGCAAAAGCAGAAACTACGGCAGCGTCTAGCGCCTTATTTCCAGTTCGAGCCGATGCCGCAAGTGACGCGCGCGGTATTCCTTGCCGCTCCCCATCGCGGCACGCCGGTTGCACAGTGGAAACTCGCACGCTGGATTGGCGGCCTGATCCGGCTACCGCTGACGCTGCTGGAGGAAGGCAAGAACATCGCCAACGCCGCGCAGGGCAAGAACACCGAGCCTGGTACACCGCTGCGTATTCCCAACAGCATCGACAACCTCAGCAACGAAGACCCTTTCATCAAAGCGTCCAGCACACTGCCGATTTCGCCAAACGTGCGCTATCACACCATCGTCGGCGTCTACAAATCAAAAGGCCCACTAGCCGAATCCGACGACGGCGTGGTGCCCTACGTCAGCGCACATCTCGACGGCGCGGATTCCGAACTATCGGTGCCCTCCTGGCACGACGTACAGGAAACGCCCCAAGCCATCATCGAACTGCGCCGCATTCTTCGCTTGCATGCCAGCCTGTTACGTTGCCTTTGGCAGGATGGTGCAAGTGAACTCGACCCCGGAAAGCCTGCTTGTACGGCATCGCAGCCATAGCGGTAACGTCCGTCACTTTCATACTAAGTGACGCACAAATCACATATCCTCGAAGTGCGTCGTTCTCACCAACTTTATTTCCGATCGTCACTGCGCTCAGGAATCAATAGCTCCCACGCTGCCCATCCACAACTCATAGGCGCTATAACCATCCAGTGAAGCGTCGATGTCGCCCATAGACTCCAGATTGCATTGCGACACAGGACGGCAAGTGTGCAGGCGAAACTTTTCCTTTTCATGATGATCGTTCTCCATGCGACTCAATATCTATGGAAAGCACACTTTCGAAGTTCGCTGACGCACAAGTCGCTCGATACCATGTGTAGGACCCACGCGGTCAGGTGCACTAATGCAGTGTTCCACCGGCACCCCACGATGCGTGGCTGCTCAACGTCATTGAAATGAAAGGGCCTCTGAAAAGAGACCCTTCACCGTGCGCTTACCGCCCCTCGGCATTGGAGGTCTCGGCCGCCAACTTGAGTTCGCGATTGGCCGCGTCGAGAAGTTGCTCCGCTCTGGCAGCATGGCCGTTTAGCTGGTATTCGTTGGCCTGTCGTGCCGCCTGGATGGAGCCGTAAGCCTGACTGATGAGATCTTGAGCGCGGGCGAGATTCGGATGGCGGCTATACCAAATATCGCGGCCAGGTTGGTACTGTGCCAGCGCGACAGAACCGACCAGCGTCAGGCCGACCAATACAGCTGCGAATGCAATGCGTTTCATGGCTATTATCCTTAGTGATGTACGAGCTTGAATTCGACGATGCAATACGACTCGTATCCGCATTGCAAAGAAATAGGATGCACGGACTCTCTTAATATCCATTCGTAAATGGATTTACTCTCAATTAGCCCAGCAATGATGTCCGTACGGACCAGGATGCGTACCCGGCGGGCAGACAAGACCCGTTACAGGACTCATCACGCAACCGCTAAGCGTTGCAATAAGAAGGCACACAAGGATTGATAGAACGATGGGCGAGGCTCTTTTCATGTAAATCCCCAATGAAGACATGACAACAATCGAAGTAAGAGCGAGGTCGAATATCTACGCGACATATATGTCGCCGCCTCAACACTCGAACGCTTAAACGCAGACATGACCCCCAGTGACTACGCAGAGCGCACGCATTGATGTCGAATATTCATTTTCAATATTCTTTCCTTCGATTTCATACACGCATCTCTTCCAACGAACACCCTTTATGGACACGTGATGTATAGCCACGCATGAAAAAGACGTCGCGATTGAATAGATAAATAGCGCAACAATTCAAACGATGACCGGGCATGAGGAACGCGCTGCTCTGCCATCTTTCGGGCTACATACGATTCATCACATCACGAGCGGATATGCGTCATGTCGGGATCTAAAATCGAGACCATAACCCGGTTTCCACCCGCTAGCTTAGCGATGCACAGCGCCCTGTCCGCTTCTAGCAGAAGTGTTGTGCGCACTCCTTCGATGGGCGTCGCGCCCATATTGGGATCAAGCATGGCTGCGCCCACGCTCAACGTAACTTTTCCATAGATGCTTGCTTCGTGCCGAATGGCCATGTCATCCAAACTAGCCTGCATAGCCTTCGCCACTTTTATCGCGCCGCTGATATGAGTTTCCGGCATGATTGCAACAAATTCGTCGTTGCTATAACGGCTCAATATGTCGCCCTTTCGGCGAAGCGCGCTCTTTGCAGATGAAATCACTGCATGCAAACACTTCGCGCCACTGGACAATCCATTTTGAACGATATATTCCTTGAAGAAGTCCACACCGATAACAATAGCGGCAAGCGGTAAGCGAAACTGGATGGATCGCTTGATCTCTTCATCAGTTATGCGTTCCATAAGTGCACGGCTGGCAAGGCCATAGACAAGCCAATCCGTCACATTTCGCCCTAGCGTTTGATCGTCCTCAAGCGCATTTTTATCTGAAAATTTATCGGAGCCGCTATCCACAACTATCTCCGCAATCAGTCATCAACCTTCGAATCATCGCGATGCCAGCAACAACCTCGTTCACCGGGTCGTGTGTGAATCGTGCAGGCACATTACGAAGCTTCAGTCGAATCCTTTCTACGATCTCACCTAATTACTAAGACGAGAAAACGCGAACAAAGGCCTACCTACTTATACGCAGATATTATTTTTCAAATTTATGAGCAGTTAATTTATGGGACGGCACGCATAGATCGTCTAAGAGAGAACGGATCTTCGTTAAAAAAACACCTCCAGCGCCAAGGTACAGGGGATACACCTTAGCGCCTTCCAGCAAACGCTGGAACGTAACTTGACCAGTCCCAATCAGGTCACGGGAGACTATGTGGAAATCGAACCGTCGTCAGTGTTCACAGCTTCGTCTTGTTCCGTTTGACAACTATCTTCATGGCAGCCACAAGCCGCCACACATCGAAGCTCCATTTCATATCTGCCTTTGGCGATATCCGTATCGATCTCGCCTACCTTGCGTATGGCGCATCCCTCTACGCATACAAGGTGTCTACTTGCACCCCATCCTTTTCGCTCCATCACCAGCCTTATTACCTAGGATGAGCATGTCGCCAAGGTCGACGGATGATCCTTCATTACCGAACGCGCATGCCTCGACAAGCCGCTCCTGCGATTCCATCCATACGACTCCGTACGCACGCAAGAAGCAAATCGATGCGACAAAGAGCGCGTATATCAAAAATATAGATAGACCCTCCTTTCTCTCCGTGCGCGTCATGCGTTTCATGGCGGACTCTCTCAACTGAAGACCATTGCTTATATCCGTCATCTTTACGTAACCATGACAACGTGGACGATGACGCGTCGCATTTCTCCGTCCTTTCCAATTGAAACGTTCATGCGCCCCAAAAGCCTACCCAGGCCTTTGACAGGTTGGCCCAATCATCACGAATTACTGAGATATCACTTCATGAAATCTTGCGAAGACGATTTTTTTTGCACGACAGACTATTCAAATAGAAGCGTCGAACCTTATAAGCGTTTTTTCCCTTATTACTAGCATTCGCATGGCCGCGCCTACTATCAGATTTTTCCTAACACCGAAGTTTCTACTCGCGAACCAAGTTTTACGTCACAAAAGCGCGCAGTTCTTGCCGCGCTCGGTGGGGGACATTTCGCCCCTCAGCGTTCTATTAAGTGCAGCTCTATGAAAGGCCATGCTTGCCGAGGAGTCGGAAAGTCTGGCGTCAAGGGGAGAGTTGCTCGACACCCGATAGGTTCGAGGCAACACATTTAATACGCGATTCTCGGCCATCAATGCTTTTTTCGGCCACGACCATGTCATTTACCCAGAACTCGAGGAGTTACATATGTCAGCTCAGATATGTTTGAAGGGTAATCGCAAAACGCTGTTATCCACGGCACTGTCTTTGGCCATAGTGTCCATGTCGGCGCATGCCGCCGAAGGCACCTTGGTTTCTACGCGCACGCACGCGAGTATCCAGACCAATGACAGTGTGACGACGCTCGTCGCAAACGGCTTCCCTTCCATTGACGCCACGCAGATCTCGTCGCTGGAACAAAGCAAACCACTGCATGTGATGGTAAGTCTCCAGTTACGCAACGCAGACCAGCTGAAAAGCTTTGAGCAATCAGTGAACGAGCTAGGAAGCCCTGACTATCATCACTTCCTGACACCTGCCCAATTCAAAGCCCAATACTCGCCTACGGACGCGCAAGTTCAGTCCGTGGTAGCGCATTTGCAGAAATACGGCTTCACCAACATCCAGGTGTCACCGAACAACACGCTGGTGTCTGCCGACGGCAATGCAGCTACCGTCAATGCGGCCTTCAACGCCAACATGAAGAGCTTCATGTACAAGGGCGAGAAGCACTATGCCAATGGCTCTGACGTTATCGTGCCGCAATCGCTGGGCAGCACCGTTGATGCGGTCCTCGGCCTGCAGGACTATGCCACCGTTCACGTGCTGTCGACCCCTGCCATAAAGCCGGTCAAGGGTGTCAATGCCGCTGTGCCGCAGGCCGCTACGGGTGGACAGGAAGTGGCTCACAGTCCGCTTGATATTCCCACCATTTACGATGTGGGCACCACACCGACGGCATCGACCACGGTCGTGGGTATCATCACCTGGGGCGACATGACCCAGGCCACCAGTGACCTGAATACCTTCACCACCAACAACAGTCTGTCGAAGGTCAATCTGAAGACCGTTTCGGTTCCTGGCAGTGGTGCGGGCTATCAGGACGGTACCGTCGAGTGGGATCTGGACAGCCAAACCATCGATAGCGTTTCCGGCGGCGTGAAACAGATGATCTTGTACGCCGCGTCCAGCTCGCAGAGCTCCGATATTACGGCGGCCTATAACCAGGCCGTGACGGACGATACCGCCAAGGTCATCAACGTGTCGCTGGGTTCGGACGAAACAGCCGCCGCCAACGGAGGTGTGGAGTCAGCCGACGATAAGATCTTCGCTCAGGCCGTGACTCAGGGACAGGTCTTCTCGGTTGCCAGTGGCGACGCGGGTGTGTATGGGTGGTCGTTTGATTCCTCGGGCAATGGTCCGGGCTACGTTGCCAATGGCCAAGGTGTCCCGCAAATTACGCTCAGCCAATATGGCGTGTCCGAGCCGGGTGCATCACCGGACGTCGTGGTAGTCGGCGGCACGGCACTATCCACGTCGACGACCAGCAGTACCACCTACGTGGGTGAAACCGGCTGGAACTCGGGTCTTTCGACCCAAGGCATGAACAACGATGGCAATGAGCGCCTCTGGGCCGCCACTGGTGGCGTCAGCGGCTTCGAAACCGCACCTACTTGGCAGTCGAGCTACCTGAGCAACAAACCCAGCAAACGCGAAGTACCCGACATCGCATTCGACGCAGACAATGCTTCGGGCGTGAACATTGTGTATGAGGGTATGGGCGCGCAAGTGGGGGGGACCAGTCTCGCCTCACCGATCTTCGTGGGCATCTGGTCTCGTATCGAGGCAGCCAATAGCAACTCACTGGGTCTGCCAACCCCGAACATGTACAAGTACTTCTCGGCAGATAACACACCGCTGCATGATGTCACCGTAGGCAACAACGGCATTACTTCCAATGGCACCACCTACGGTTACAACGCCGGCGTCGGTTATGACATGGATACCGGCTGGGGCAGTTTGGACATCAGCAAGTTCAGCGCTTACGTCACCAAATACTGGGGTGGTGCGCCGACGCCAACGCCAACACCTACTCCGACACCCACCCCCACTCCAACACCGACACCGACACCCACTCCAACACCCACCCCTACTCCGACACCGACACCGTCCGGTCATCCCGTCGCTAATTTCGGCGATACGGTCAGCGGCCTGACGGCGAACTTCGCCAATACCTCCACCGATACGGGAGGTACCATCAAAGCTTCCTCGTGGAACTTTGGCGACGGCAGCACGTCTTCTGCGACCAGCCCTAGCCACACCTATGCGGCGGCCGGTACCTACTCGGTGTCACTGAAGGTGACCGACAACACTGGGGTCAGCAATACCAAGACCGAGTCGGTGACGGTGAAAAGCAGTAGTAACGGCGGTGTATTCAGCAACAACACACCGAGCTCGATCGGCGACAACGCCGTTGTCGTCAGCAGCATCGCGGTAAGCGGCGAGTCGGGCAACGCGCCGACAACGTTGCAAGTGCACGCCAACATCACGCACAGCCACTCCGGCGATTTGTTGATCGAGCTCATTGCACCGAACGGTTCTGCACAGCTTCTGCAAGAACCTGACTTCAACAATGACGGCAACATCAACAAGACCTGGACCGTGAACGCATCCTCGTCACCGGCGAACGGCACATGGCAGCTCGAAATCGTTGACTTCGATGTGTATGGGAACGGCGACCACGGCACACTCAATAACTGGAGCCTGACGTTCTAAAGGCTGCAGCGCACAGGGATGTGCGCCTGCATCTGAAACGATTCCAGCGCCAGACCCTCAGGGCCTGGCGCTTTTTTATCCTCGAAAGATCCCATATCGGCACGGCACCGCTGTCTTGACTGGAATATACGTGCACAACAGAAGGACCGGCGCGAATGGAAGAAAGCTTCACTCTTGATCGGCTATGCAACCCTTCAACAAGGCGAGCGCTTTGGCGAGATCTTTTTCTACCCTGCTTACAGGTATGCCGGAAAGTACGGCGATCTGTTTGCAACTCATGCCATACACCCGCTTGAGCAGAAAGACGCGCTGACATTCGGGCGAAAGCTTGAGAATCACCTTGCCAATGGACGCCATCTGTTGCTCATGCACCAGGTATCCCGCAGGCGAAGTATTCGGTGATGGCGTGGCAGACATGAAGGCCCTCCTTTCTCATCGAGGTGGGCCACCCAAATGGAGTTGCGACAAATGTCACCGCCGATGATGTGGGAAAGCTACTTTCCGCCTATGCCCTTTTGAATCGGAGAATTCCTACCGGAACCTGCCATCGGGGCAGCGCGACAAACGCGAGCCGGCTGTATGGAGCAACGGTTGCCAGGGATGCTCCCGCTCTTTACCTATGAACAAAAATGACCGGTGCGCTTTACGCGACACCGGTCAAGCCTGCTTTGCACAGTCAAGTGAGTGATTTGCACGCGCGCATCCCTGCGCGCGGATATTTCATCAAAGTGAAACGTTCCAGCTGTTCAAGGTGCTGCTGTCGCCATTACCGAAGAAGTCGTAGTCGGTTACGGTCACCGTCCATGTGCCGTTGGCCAGTACGCCCGTCGCCGGCACCGAGTAGGTCGTATTGAGGCTACCCGTGGTCGTGAAGTCGGGACTCTTCAAGGTGGCCGAAGAACCATCCGGCGCCGTGATCGTGATCCCGAGATCCCCCGACATGTTGCTGGTGATGTTGACGTGCACCTGGATCGTCGACTTGGTGTCACCCGAAATGCCGCTCACCGTGATGGGACTGGTCACAGTCGCATCGTCGCCAATGGCGACCGCGGTGTTGTTGGAGAACGTACGGCCTGTCGGCGCTGTGACCGTCACCGAACCGGTCTTGGTGTTGGTCGCACCGGTGTTATCCGTCACCTTCAGCGAGACCGAGTACGTGCCGGCTGCGGCATAGGCGTGGCTCGGGCTTGCTACGGTGGAAGTGCTGCCGTCACCAAAGTTCCATGCATACGCGTTGATGGTACCGCCCGTATCGGTGGAGCTGTTGGTGAAGGTCGCCGTCAAGCCGCTTACCGTATCGGTGAAGTTGGCTACCGGATTGCCCGTGGTGGTACCGCCGCTGCTTACCGTCACGGATGCGGTCTTGGTGTTGGTTGCACCAGTGTTGTCGGTTACCGTCAACGTCACGGTATACGTACCGGCTGCGGCATAAGTGTGGCTCGGGCTTGCTACGGTGGAGGTGGTGTTATCACCGAAGTTCCATGCATACGAACTGATCGTGCCGCCCGTATCGGTGGAACTGTTTGTGAAGTTCACCGTCAGGCCGCTTACCGTGTCACCGAAGTTGGCGACCGGCTTACTACCCGCACTATGGTTCACGATCGGGTGCGAGATATCGCACTCGTTCGTATCGTTCGACCAGATGGACTGCTCTGCGAACGTGTCGTTGCCGAATTGGACATTGGCCGCTCCGCCTTGCTCGAACGAATAGCGCCAGGCACATTCGTCACCGTTTTCACCATTTTTTTGGTTGTACCAACCACCGCCAGAGAAGGTGGTAGCCGTTGGCGAAGAAGCATAGGGGAACGTATCGGACATCATCTCCTGCCATTCGTGTCCTAGCGTCATGGTGTAACCATCCAGCGTTCCTGCTGCGCCCGAATTCACGAAATTCACGCCGCAGGTCGCACCGTTGTCCACGTTGTACGGTTGGTTGCTGAAAGCAACGGCGCCATCAGGAGAACCCGTACCTCCTCCACTGCCATCAAGGCCCGGGGCGGCACCGCCAAGCGCACCATCACCGTCCCAGTCGTGCCACGCGCAGTAACCTTGGTCGCCGGAAGTCTGGGCTTTATAGTCATCTGGATTGGTGCCGTGCGGCGAGAGGATCACGTAATAGGCATACCGGTTCGATGCTGCCGTCGTATTGCCGAAGTGTTTCGCGGCTGCATCGGCCTCTTGCGCGAGTTGAAGCGCGGTAGCCTCCGCCGGAGACGCCGCAGAGTTGTCATACCACACACCGGCCAGAACGCCACCGGTCTGGTACGGGACGAAGCTGGCATTGTTCGGGCAACTGGTTGCGCCCGCCGACACGTTCGGGCCGTCGCACCATTGCGTCAACCCCGCCGACCACAGTTCACCGCCAGTACCGATGTCTTTGAAAAACTTTTGCGTGACAGGCGCCGTACCATCCGGATCGCCGGAGAAGGTCAGATTGCCATTGGCATCGGTACTCTGGGTACCCCACTGGTTGCCATAGAACACCACGTAGACTTTCACGGTACCGTCCATCACGCCGGCACCACCCGCATTAGGGTCGCCACCGAGATAGGACAACGTATCGGGACCCGTCGCTGCGGCCGTCGTGCCGGCCACGAAATTGGCGGCCTTCCACTGTCGTGACAGTCGGACCCCTTCAACGGTCGGTAAAACACCGTGACGGTAGGCATGTCCAACAAGCGGCGAATACGGGTCTTGCAGAATATTGACCTTCTTCACCGCATAAGGATTCGTGGATGCACCATCGTCTGCGTGAACCGCTGCACTCCCCATGGTCACGCTGAGCAAAGCTGAAACCGCTGCCATTAACAGGCGGCTCCTCGAAGAAAACTTGCGATTAGACATAAAGAAATTCCCCAAAGCTTTATTTTTGACAAACGGGCCCCACGAGCACGTGTGCCCGTAACTCTTTTGCACCGAAGTGCAACCCTCCTTTCGTATCGCTCCGGACGACGGCTCCAACGCGCTACGCATCCCTGCGCAATCCCCTTCCCCGATCGCGTAGCAGCGTCGCCATATATTTAAACGGTGACCAAAAAAAAAAGCCTATGTGATCATTTCTACTAAGACATGAAGATCCGATATCTTTGTGCGGGATAAAACGCCCAGCTCAAACTGAACAAATCGTCAGACGCATCTGCTTCTTAACCGTGAATGGTTCGAGGGTAGGCTTTTCCTGTTCGAACCGCGTCTTAGTGAGACGTCGCCTAGAAACTTATAGATTGACCGGCGGCACTTACAAGCCAAGGGCAAGGGGATATGCAGTCGAACATGGGTGAGCAAGAAATCGTCGACGTCGCATCATCGAATGGCTCAGATCTTCTCCGCGTATTCGACAGCATTCCCGGCCTTGTGTTTGTAGCCGATGCTTCCGGCGAGAACATTCAAGCCAATCGGCATCTTCTATCATTCGTCGGCCAGCCCCTGCGGGATGCCACGTTAAGGGCATGGAATGAGTGCATTCATGTCGACGATTACAACTTCTTCATCGGGCATTGGAACCGCGGTTGTCGCAACGGCCAATCCATAAGCATCGTGCACAGGCTTCTGCGATTTGACGGCACGTATCATTGGTTCCATACAAAAGCCGCACCGGTCTGCGATCATCTTGGCCATACTGTTCAATGGCATGGTTTGCTCGAAAACATCCGTAGCTATGGAAAGATTACTGATGAGTTGAGCAGCGACGCTGGAAGTTTTCGATCTCTCCTTGAGGCGCTCCCCGTCCCTGTCATGGCGGCTCTTCCAAACGGACAAATTGAGTACGCAAACCAACACGCTTGTGGTTACAGCGGTCTTTCGCAAGATGACTACCGACGCTTTTTGTGGGCCGCTGATATACATGCTGATGATGCCTTCGCATTCACCGAGGCATGGCGCAAGTCGACAGCATCGGACAACGGCTACAAGGGGACCTTCCGTCTTCGGGCTGCCGACCGTTCGTATCGATGGTGTGATTTTTACGGCAACTCCATGTGCGACCAGGACGGCAACATCATCTACTGGTGTGTGGTGACCATCGACGTCGACGACAAGTTACGCTTGCAAAAGCATCTTCAGGTTGCGCAGTCGCGGTTGTCGCATGCCCTTAAGATGATTACTTCGACGGATCTTTCAACATCGCTCGCACAAGAAGTGAACCGGCTTCTGAGCGCCGTGATCACTCGTGCACGCGCCTGCCACCGCTGGCTATCCCCCAAGTCTCCGCATCTGGACCGGGCCCTCTTCGCTAACGAAGGAATTATTCAGGACGCCACGTCAGCCGCAGCCATCATGGCACACGCGGCATCCGTGCATCAGCGCACATGGGGCGGCCAAAGCGTGCTTGATCTCAATGAGATCATTGTCAATGCCTGCGATCTCTTCACGGCCAAGTTGCGGGAGAGAGATATTTCTCTGCAACTAAACCTGACCGATCACATGCCTCCGACCTGGGGCAATCCTCCACAAATGCAGCATGTTTTGATGAGAGTGATTCAACTCGGCATGGACTCCATCGAAGCTTCAAATGCTGATACGAAGCAACTCATCATTCATACACAACACCGATCGAAGGAGGTTTTCGTAAACATAATCGAAAGAAGCACGAGAACAGGCTACGCAAACGCCGCCGTCCAACCGGATCACCTTGCTGACATGGATGGCCTGGAGGTAAATCTTGCCGCCTGTCGATCGATCATCGAATCACATGCGGGCCGCATGTGGACTTCACGTAGCGGTAATGGCGATAGATGCTTCAGCTTTTCGCTACCGATTCACGAGAACGGATGAGCCCTCCCAATAGAGACTTCAGCCGGGGTGACTCGTCAGCTTTAGATCCATTTGCAGCATGATTTCACGACCATAGTCGTTATAGTTATCAAAGTTGAAATAGGGAAACGCGGTGAACGTCGGATCCCTCGGCGGCCCCTTGTTGGCGATGTTTTTGATCACAAGGGAAAACTTCAGAGGACTCGCAGGCGTAAAAGTCAGGCTCCAGTTGAACGTGATCCAGGGCGTAAGATGGGCGCTCCCCGGATAGCCAAGGCCGCTTATCGAAGCGTAATCGGGGGAAGAGCCGAGGCGGCGACCGTACAAAGTGCTGCTCCACCGGTCGTCGAGACTTGTCCAACTCATACTCCCTTCCACTACGCTCTTGAAATCAACGTTCAGGGTTGGATCGTCCAATAGGTTGACCACGGGTTGGCCAGGGGACTGTTGATAGTCGTGCTTGAGGATGTCGTTGTAGTCGAAGTGCATGGCAAATTTGCCCACGCGCGGCAACGGAAATCCCCATGTGACGTTGGCAACAACTGACTCGGTGGTTTCATGAGCCAGGTTGGCGTCGTAAGACGTCACGCCTGTAATTTCGCCGCGTCCATCTGGACTCGCTCGTTGTACCTGGCCGTTTGTTGGATTGGTCAACACTTGGCACGCCAAGGAGTTCGGGTCGCGCTGACCTAGCAAGCATTGCGACTCCTCCTGCACAAGCAGATTGGGATCTTGCGAAGCGATCTCGTCTTGCGCGTCAATGTGAAAATAATCGAGCCCAAAACTTAGGCTGTCGTTCGGCGACCAGACAAGACCAGCCGTCCACGTTTTGGCCGAAAGCGGCTGCAGTTTACGACTGCCCAGCAGCGTAACCGGAACAACCTGGGTGGCGTTTGTACCGCAATTGGAAGTATGTGTGACGGTACACAGATAGAGATCGGTAACACTGGCGAAGCCGGCACTTGGCCCCAAATAGATACTTGGCAAATCAGGCGCTTTGAAAACCGTGGTATAATTTCCGCGGAGCAGCAACGAATCCGTGGGTCTATATTCAATACCTAGCTTGTACGTGAATTTGTGATTGCTGGCTGCAGCCTGCGGCGAGTAATAGTCATAGCGGCCTGACAGATCGAGTGTAACTTGTCGCCATACCGGCGCATTGAACTCGAATGCGGCCGCTGAATGCGCCCGCTGCCCCCCTCCTCCGTCCACGGTATGCAGATAGACGGCACCACTGCTGAAGAGAGGATCGACGGGCGCATACCACGCTTCGCCACCACGCTCGACAAGCGCAGCAAAACCGGCGTTACCCCCGGGAAGCTCAAACCACTCTGCATTGGAAATGGTTGCGCGCGTGTCGTTGATCCAGGTCTGACTGAATTCACCGATGTCCTGAGTGAAACTCGCAAACTGCGCCGGCGTGATCGATCGAAAGAATGCTGCGTAGTCGGGATGGTAGGTAAGCAGTCCTGTACTGGGATCGATACCCACGGGCGGTCCAAACATACGCTGGAAGAACGCGTTGATCGGGGCGGTCATGAGATCGTTTCTGATCAATGTCGTGCGATCGCCCGACCGCAGGTAATAGATATCCCAGATCCAATTCGAAGCGCCGAATTGGCCGTTGGCGCCCAGATCAAGCTGGTAGAGCAGATCCTGTTGGCGACTCATCTGGCCTACGACGCCGCCCGGCTCTTCCTCCGGCGCAAAAGTCCGCTCGAAAACCAGGATATTCCCGGTATCGGCATCTTCAATAAGCCTGGACGGCAAATACGTCGACGCCCATAGGGGCGCGCCCGCATACCAGCTCTGGCGTTGCCAACTCATCATCGCATCGGCATAGAGCCACAGGTCTTCGTTGACGCGGTACTGAAGCTTGAACGACCCTCCGATGCTTCGAATCCGATTGCTAAGGGTCGCGTAGCCATCGGCGTACCGTGATCCGCAGTATTGGCCGTAAATTCCTGGGCTGGTGTTGTACGTGGACAATTGCGTAGTTGCGCCATACAAGCTGCCAGCGCAACCGGATGGCGGGGTGATGAATCCCTTTGCTTGGCCTGTATATGAGGCTGCAGACCCGTAGTCCACGATTGCGGACTGCAAGGATGGCGTGGCCAGACCATTAGGATTGGACCAGGTGCTCGCCGTCAACGCGCGCTGATAGCCCCAAATCGGTGACGCGCTATTGAACTCGATACTCGCCAAGATGCTCAACGCGTTGAACGTATGTCCATATGCTGCACTTATGCGCTGGCTGGCGCCGCCGCCGGCCGTATAGCCGCCGCTCTGCACGGATAGTTGACCGCCATCCATGCGTTGTTTTGTGACGATGTTGATAACGGCGGCAACCGCTTGCGAACCGTAGATCGATGAGGCTCCGGCCGGCATGATGTCGATATGATCGACAAGCGAAAGAGGTATGTTCGACAGATTGGTAAAGCTGTAGGAGCCGTCATAGAGCATTCCAAATTCAGCAAGCGGCTTGCCATCCATCAGGATGAGCGTCAGCGACGGGCCAAGATTGCCGATGTTGACGGTCTGAGCTCCCTGGGTGAAGGCGGCAAAGTGTTGAGGACCTTGCACGGAGCCGGTGGCGAAAATGCAGTACTGCAATGCTTCCGCAACGCTATTGAATCCCCGCGCGTTAATGACTTCCGCGGTGAGGGTATAGACAGGAGTTGCCGTCTGAATACGTGGATTGTCGATCAGCGATCCACTAATGGTCATCGTACCGAGCGTTTTGGCCGCGCGCGCGCCGCCCTTTATTTTCGCTGCATCGACGTTTTCAGTTGACGCTTCCATGCGCTGTAGCAGAAGCGTGGACGGACCGACCATCTGCCACGTTAGTCCCGAATCAGCCAGAAGTTGCGTCAATGCTGCTTCTGCCGTGAAGCGCCCCACCACGGCGCGACTGGTTAAGCCGTGAACCAGTTCGGGCGAATACATGATCTGCAATTGGCCTTGAGCAGCCAGCACATCAAGCGCCGTAGAAAGATTTCCCGCCGGAACAGCAAATGACCGAATCTCGGTGGCTGTCGTCTGAGACCATGCCGGAGATGGCCAGTTCGAAGCGAATAAAGCCAGCAGCGCGACCCCACATGCGAACCATGCGGCTGCGTGACGAGGTTTAATGAAGCCCAATCGCATGCGTACACCATTCGCGTGCGAAGAGAGAGACTGTTGTCTTCTCTTGCGTTTTCTAATATCCCCCGTGGCTCCTTGTAGGTGATATTGGCACATTACGCGGCGAAATGGACAACCTGCAATCAGTGATCGCGATCATGAATTCCAGTGGTTTTGCAATAGATCGTTTATGAGTGTCAATCGCTTTTTCACCCATAAATAAAACCGGCCGGTGCACTTTCCGTCGCGCACCGGC
Organism: Dyella acidisoli; assembly: GCF_030160295.1. GTDB lineage: Bacteria > Pseudomonadota > Gammaproteobacteria > Xanthomonadales > Rhodanobacteraceae > Dyella_B > Dyella_B acidisoli. Next base: position 177,827 of record NZ_BSOB01000017.1, on the reverse strand, counting down.
TCAGAACTGCTTAGCGCAGTCATGTGAAAGCTTTGCATCAGCGCGCATCCCTGCGCGCCGGCTTTCCGTCAGAGCGAAACGTTCCAGCTGTTCAACTTACTGCTATCACCGTTGCCGAAGAAGTCGTAGTCGGTCACGGTCAGCGTCCATGTGCCGTTGGCCGGTACGCCCGTCGCCGTCACCGAGTAGGTCGTGTTGAGGCTACCGGTGGTCGTAAAGTCCGGACTCTTCAAGGTGGCCGAAGAACCATCCGGTGCGGTGATCGTGATCCCGAGATCACCTGACATGTTGCTTGTGATGTTGACGTGGACCTGGATCGTCGACTTGGTGTCACCCGAAATGCCACTCACCGTGATGGGACTGGTGACCGTCGCATCGTCGCCGATGGCAACGGCAGTGTTGTTGGAGAACGTACGACCAGTCGGTGCAGTGACCGTCACCGAACCGGTCTTGGTGTTGGTGGCACCGGTGTTATCCGTCACCTTCAACGTCACCGTGTAGGTACCCGCAGCCGCGTAGGTGTGGCTCGGGTTCGCCGACGTAGAGGTGCTGCCGTCACCAAAGTTCCACGCGTCCGAGCTGATCGTGC
>NZ_BSOB01000017.1:0-176983 GCF_030160295.1 Dyella acidisoli | reverse complement strand
GTGGGTGTCGGCGTAGGAGTGGGGGTCGGGGTAGGAGTCGGAGCGGCACCCCAATACTTGGTGACATAGGCGTTGAGCTTGCTGATATCCAAGCTACCCCAACCGGTGGTGTTGTCGTAACCGGCGCCGGCGTTATAGCCGTTTGTGCCGGAAGTCGTCGAGCCATCTTGGCCAGCGTTGTAGCCGTTGTTGCCTTCGGTCACGTCATGCAGCGGCGCAGTGTCCGTCTTGAAGTACTTGTACATGTTCGGGGTCGGCAAACCCAACGTGTTGTTATTCGCCGACTCGATACGCGCCCAGATACCGACGAAGATCGGCGAGGCGAGACTGGTTCCGCCGACAGCTGAGCTCTGACCGTTGATGATAATGTTCGCGCCGGTGGCCTGGGACGCATCGAACGCCACGTCAGGAACCTGACGCATGGTCACCGACGAACCGAGTGCCGTGGTCTGCCAGGCCGGTGCGTCTTGGATCGCGCTCACACCACCGCCAGTTGCCCAGAGGCGATAATTGTAGTCACCGTTGCTGGGACTGGCGAGTTGCAGGCCTTGGTTCCATACGGTTTCACCCGCCCACGTGGTGGTATTGGTGGTGCTCAGCGTCGTGCCGCCCACCGCGACAACGTTCGGATCGGCAGCCGGCCAGCTCACGCTGTATTGCTTCAGATTGATCTCGACCTGGCCACTGCTATTCTCGACATAGCCAGGTTCTCCATAGCTATCGGTCGACCACTGGTACACACCTGCATCGCCGGAAGCAATGGAGAAGACTTGGCCCTGTGTAGCTGCCTGAGAAAACGCGTTGTCACTATCCGGCGCCCAGCCATCGTTTTTGGCGGCCGTTTCGTCTTCACCCAGCGACGCGTTGATGACCGTCGCCACGTCGTCAGAGGCGGCCTTGTTGAATGCCGATGCAAGATTGGCCATGGTCAGACCGCTATCGCTGCTGTCTCCGTTGGCGGCGGTGTAGAAAATGAGTTGCTTCACACCACCGGACGTCCCAACGATGGTCTGGCTGTCCAGATCCCACTCGTCATCGGAGTTCGGGTCATCGGCGTAAGTGCCGCCGGCATCGGCCTGAACCACTTTCGTACTGACCGCAGTGAGGTTGTTATTAGTGGTAAATGTGCCAAGGTCTGCAATGGGCTGAGTCAGGTCACCATAGGTAATGATGCCCACGGTGGTCTTGGAACCGGTGGGCGTGGTGCCGGCATCGTAGATCGACGCGAAATCGGTCGGATTATGGGCAACCTGGCTACCGGCAGTCGCCTGCGTCTTTACTAGGCTGCCAGCATTGTTGGTCGAACGTGCGATCATCAAGTGCGGCTTGGCGTAGTTCTGCAGACCGAGCACGGCATCGACGATACCGTTCAGTGCCTGAGGGACCGTCACATCATTGCCATTGGCGAAATGCTGTTCGCCCTTGAAGACGAAAGACTTCATGTTGGCATTGAAGGCCGCATTGACGTTCATGGCCGTGCCGTCCGCCACCACCTGCAGATTGTTGTCTGCGACGGTGATATTGGTGAATCCATTCGCCTTCAGGTGCGCCACCACGGCTTGGACTTGCGCGTCGGTTGGGGCGTACTGCGCCTTGAACTGGGCAGGGGTCAGGAACTGGCGATAGTTCGGGCTACCTACCTGGTTGACCGACTGTATGAAGCTATGCAGCTGATCGGTATTGCGCAAGCTCAAACCCACAGCGATGTGCAGCGGCTTGCTACTTTCCAGCGGTGCAATCTGCGCCGCGTCGATGGACGGATAGCCATTCATGACCAACCTGGAAACATGGTTGACGTCGGTTTGAATGCCTGCGTGCGTGCGCGTAGAGACCACGGAGGTGTTGTCGGCATGCGCTGCCATGGACAACAAGGCTGCTGAAAGCATCGCTGGCAGCAATTTACGACTTCCCTTAAAGCCGAAACGATTTGACATGGATGAATTCCCCAAGCTTCTTTGGATAGACAGGGCCGACGAAGCGTCGTATGCCCCCATGATTTTTCGCACTGAAATGCGACCCTCGACTGCACGGCTCTAGACGGCTCCCGAATACTCCGTGCACCCTCACCATTCCCTTCACCTCTGACCACTCATTGGCACCGCCCTTTTACTGAGACGGTATCTAGAAAAAAAAGCCTACATTTCTCTTTTCCGGAGCTGGAGAATTTCCGCGGAAGCTGCGACGCAGCAAATGGTTTCGGCTGAAAGAGTTCTCAGCAAAAAGATCTTCCAGATCGTTAAGAACAGAGTGGTCCGCCAGACGTCACGGAATGACGACCAGCACTGAGAAAATGCAATAAAGAAGCGATGGACGTGTAGACGTCCAAAAACTACATCACTAACGACTGATCGAAACAGCCATCGATGCGACTGGTCACCACATGCTTTGAATGGCGAAACCAGCGTGATCTGCCACGCTTTCGATACGGGATGAATAGCTCATCGCTGGAATCCTCGTTGCGCCGCGCAGCAGACCGCAAGAAGTCCAGATGGCGCCTGCCAGTAATGAATATCGGTGCTATGAGGGAATGAGTTTTGGCAGATTCGCAACCGGCATCGACGCGCCATGGCGGCTGCCTGAGCTTTGGCCAGGTAACCGCACGACTCCAAGTGAGGTCACCCATGTCATCGACATGAGTTAAATGACTTAATTCATGGGTACATCTGCGCTGTCCTGCAACAGGATGTGCGGCTTACTAACATCTTGCAAACCAAGGACGGCGTCTACGATTCCACCCAATGATGGAGGCACTGTGATGTCTTCGGCATTGCCGAAGTGTGAAGCATTGTCGAAGACAAATCGCTTCATCTCAGCATGGAATGCAGCATTCACGTTTGACGCATGACCATCAGCTGTTACGAGCATGTTGTTCGGCGCAACTTGAATATTCGTAAATCCGCAGCCCTTCAGGTAGTCCACTAGCACTTTCACTTGCTGTTCTGTTGGCGAGTATTGAGCCTTGAGCTGCTCTGCCGTGAGGTAGTGGTGGTAATTCGGACTACCCGGATCGTTGATCCCTTGAATGAAGGACCGGAATTGATCCTGGTTACGTGGCTCCAGACTTACAGCGATGTGCAATGGCTGACTCTCTTCCAGCGGGGCGACACGCGATGCGTCAATAGTTGGACGGCCCTCTAGGGCCAAGGTGACGAGATTGCCGTGTTCGCTTTTGACGATGGTGGCATGTGTATGGGTAGGAACCCAGGCTTCTCCCGCGTGAATGGACACAGTAGCAACCATTTGCCACGCGATCGAAAACAAAAGCGTCTTGCCGTACTTTGTGCGATCGACGCGAGTCGACATGCTGAAAACTCCCTAAGCATTCTGGTGCGAACACAGCTTATTCGAGAACTCATGCCCATCAGGCGTTGCAAATTCGCTGATATGGCCAGGACTATCCACGCCCATGCCGGCACCCACTTTTCCGACGGGGCGCCGCTGCATCGATAAATGTGATCACGCGAGCGTCCGAATGCGCTTGGCAACGACCGTAGCGCCGATGAAAATGCCGGCAACCTATTACTTGCATGCCCATATCCACTGATACAGGCCTACGAAGACCCGTTATGGATATAACGTTCTTGGCAAAAAATAGCCTACCTGTCGAATCAGCCTTTGTTTAATGTCGCACTGCCGCGGGTTAGCGACGACGTAGCAGCACAATACGCCTATCGCTGACGTGTTCGGCCTGAATCGGCCAGCCACGCTGCAACAACAGAAGCACTGCATCTACGTCGTTGTCGCGAAATGTGCCGCTGACACGAAGATCCTGCAATGACGGATCACCGATCTCCAGTTGCGTTGTGCTGTAGCGATTGATCTCCGTCACCAGATCCGACAGCCGCCAGTCGTGCACGACCAACCTGCCTTCAGGCCAGCTTTCTGCAGTTTGCACATCGGCCGGTTCGACGGCGGAGATATGACCCGCGAGATCAAACGCGAGACTTTCCCCGCTCTGCAGCGAAGCTTGCTGCGGTGCATTTCCCGGGGTTGCCGTGGCGATGGCCAGCTTTCCTTCGATCAGCGTTACGTTTGTCGCATCCGCGTCGATGCGCACCTGAAACCACGTGCCCACGGCAGTGACTGTTCCGTTCTGGACGTGCACGACAAATGGCCACGCATGGTTGCCATGTACCTTGAATTGGGCTTGGCCGCGCAGCAGATCCACGCGACGCGCTTGTTCGTCATAGCGCACCACTACGGCGGAGTTCGTATCCAGAACGATCGATGATCCATCGCTTAGAGATAAGGTTTGTAACTGGCCGGCGTGCGTGGCATAGGTCGTGCCAGCCGGCTCTGTCGAGCGAGTCAGCCACCTTGGCGTCCAGACCAGCACAACCAGCAAGGCACATGCGCATGCGGCTGCCCCTGCCCAGAACCCACCTCGCTGAAACCAGGGCCTGGGCTTTGGGCGAAGCAATGCCCGATTGGCGGCTTCCACCCATTTGGGCTCCCGTAGGGCCTCCGAGCTGACGCGCCACGCCTGCTCCAGCCTGCGGTACTCAGCCAGATGCGAAGGATCGGCGGCGAGCCAACGCTCGAACGCGGCACGCTCATCATTCGTGCAGTCCGCTTCGAGCAGTAGCACAAACCAGCGCTCCGCCTCTCCAGGAGATGCAGTGCTAGCGTTATCGGTTGATGAAGTATTCGTCCCCATGTTCATTACAACGTATCCGTCGAAGAATTGCCTACCATGCTTTTCAGCCGGGCAAGCGCGGTAGCCAGGTGCTTTTCGACCATTTTCACCGAAATGCCGCAACGTTCGGCGATCTCCACGCGGCTCAAGCCATAGACGCGTTTGAGTATGTACACACGCTGGCACTTGGGGGGTAGCGATTCAATGGCAATACTGATGCGCATCACCTCTTGATCGAATATTGCACCCTGTTCCGGTGAATGCTCGGGCGCGACGATATCTAGCTCCTCGATCGCCACATGATCAAAGCTGTGACGTATGACTGCGTTGCGGTATTGATCGTGGGCGGTGTTCAGCGCTATTCGGTAAAGCAGTTGCTTCCATGCCGAAGCAGGCTCCGTATCGCGATAGCGAAGCAGCTTGGTCAGGCTTTCCTGAGCCGCGTCTTCGGCGTCTTGTTCGGAAGCCGTACGGGAACGCAGAAACTGAACAAGATGGTGAAACTGGCTGCGAATAAAGGTATCGAAGCTATGTTTATCTGCACGCGGCTCACTTTCCGGCGCTTCCGGAGCAGGAGCGATCGTGGCGTTATCCCGATTTCTGATCATCGCGGCGCGTGCTTCCAACCCCAGACGAAGGCGATCTTAGGCAAAACATAACAGGATGCAAGCAAACGGTGACGGTTTTTGGACGGAATCGTCAGTACATGAGTGCGCAATCTGTTCATCCGCGCACAGACTAAAAAAAGCAAAATGTTTCGAAGTGAACATCCCAGGGAAGGCCATGAAATAGGCTCGTGCAGCTATTGATAGAAGCCACCGCGTGTCACTTCAGCACGCTACACGTCGTAGCGATGCGAAACATGGTGCGATGGTCGTTGATGAAATAGCACTTCACTCGGATTCTTTTGCGAAGCAGCACACCACGATTTTGAGCAGTACGGCAAATGTGATTTCACACAGTCGAACCAGATGCGCCGCATAAACATTGCGAACTATTGCTGCTTACGTGGAAGAACGTGGCTCTGAGCCGGCCAGCCTTTCGTACCCGCTTTCGTTTCATAAGCGACAGTGAGCATCCATGAAACGCTGACCGGCCCATTCCCCCGCAACACATAGCAGACCCCTATTTTTGGGACCTCGCAAGGTTGGTTTTCCCGACAAAAGTTTCTGCATTCAGCAGCGACTACCACCGCCGCCAATGGCCAGGATGCCAACCACCATAGGGCCCGCGGTACCCGGGTACCCAAGCAGCGTGATACCAACCCCAGCGAGGGTGCCACCAACCCCAGCCATATCCGGCGTTATAACGCCACACATAAGCCGGTGCCGGAGCAATACCGACAGGAGCAACATAAACAAGACTTGGCGGGGCGGCAACATAGACCTGTGCTTCGCTTCGTCCGGAATAGATAGCAGAGGCAGCCACCAATGCAAATACAGCAGTCAACCACATTTTGTTACGCATGTTCCATCTCTCCTTGTAGCAGCGAATTTCGGCAACTCATTGCGAGCGCCGTGAGTGGAAACGCGTATGGATAAATGGTGATGACAATATTGCGTTGTCTATTGAGCGGAGTTGAAGTTCATTTTGACTACCGTTCATAAACGTGCCGAAGGTAGGCTTTTTTTGTTCTAAAACGTTTAGCCCTCGCAAGCATTGAGGATGCGATCGAAAATAAGCTTGGCGTGAAATAGATACCCTCAAGAACACGCTAGGTAACATCAATTTCCATGAACTGGGCGCCGCAGATAAAAACGCTATCGAGCGCACCACCCAGGCTTCATTGCTCAATTAAGATCAACTCCCGCTGTTGCATCTAAAGGAATTAGATCACCTTCACAGGCATCACTGTGGAGAAGCGAGGATTGGCGAACCGTTGAGATCGGCGATGCAAGTGCTTTTCGAAGATGTTTTTCAAGCGAAACATGCTTTATAAAAAAGTCGCAAGGCTACCGACCAAGGAAAAATCATGAAAAGCCGCGTTTCTTTCACGTCTCTTCTGGCACTTGGCACCCTTGCTGGACTCATGGGGATGGCACATTGTGCTCAGATGGAACGGTTGCCTTCAGAGGCATCGTCGCCGACTTTCGTGATCGGGCCTGAGGCCGGCGATCCTCACTCCCATGCCGCGTTTCCGCACCTACCGCACGACATCATCAAGGTATCTTCACGTGTGCGCGTGACCAGTGCCGCCGACCATGGCCTCAATTTTTTCGCCATCCAGGTCAATTTTCCAAACAAGACATGGGCACACGGAGGCCCTCAGCGTGTGGGTGGAAAATATCAAATGAACTGGGGCGGCCTGGTGAGTCGCGGAGGCGGAAGTACCGATTATCGCGAGGAAAATCCCACTGCGGATCTTCAGTTGCTGCAGAACGCGGAGAATTCGGAGCGTAGCGCACCCTATGCTTGGGAGATCGGAAAAGACTATATCCTCACCATCGAGCGGGGAAACGTCGTTACCTTGCCTCCCGGGCCTTATGTATTTATCGGATCCGGTCCAGTCGTTTCCGTATCCAATGCGCGCACCATGTGGGAATGGAAGTTCACACTCAGGCCTGTAGACGGTCGCGGGCCGGTTCAAGTATCCACTTTGTATGACACTGCGGACCGGATCTCCAGCTTCTATATCTGGAACGAGTGCGGCACATGCGGCAAGGCACAAAGCGCCACATGGACGATGCCGATCTATAACACGCTTAGTGCCTCGAACAAGGAGCTGCAGGCTCAGGTGCTAAAGCGCTTCTGATCATGCGCACGCCGTAGTGCTTGTTACGTCTCGTCAATCAAACACCAAAAAAAGTAACAAAGCGATAGATGCCTTCATGTCGACACTGAATTCTCACGTTGCAACGGCAACCACAGCGTAAATCGCGTACCGCTTTCTCCCGACACCCACGCAACTCGCCCATCAATGGCTTGCGCACGACGCTGCTGATTCTGCAGACCACGTCCGCTGCTTCGCCAAAGGGCAGCTGCCACATCGAAGCCCTGGCCGTTGTCTTCGATGATGACTCGCACGCCAGCACCCTCAACAGCGGTGGCCACTCGAATAACGGTGGCACGCGTGTGACGCAATATGTTGGCCACGCTTTCCTGGACAATGCGCAAGATGTTCAGAGCGCTCGACGGGTCCAGCCAGTTCAATGCCGGCAACTCCTTGACGTCCCATATCAATGCAACATTGGCGCCCTCCATGCGCGGCTCCAGGCGGAAGCGCAGCGTGGCCAGCAACAGCAGGAGATCCGCTTCGACGGGCTCCATGGAGTCGATCGCCAACTTCAGATCATCCATGCAGTCTTTGAGTAGTTGCGATACCTCGGTATCGCGCATGCGCCCCTGCTCTACCGAGCGGATGGCGCTGATCAGCGTAGAACCCAGTCCATCATGCATGTCCTGCATCAGGCGCTGGCGTTCGTCACTCAGCAACTGGCGTTGCTCGATCTCGCGCAGTCGTTGATGGCTTTCTTCCAGCTCCGCTTCACGCAAACGCAAGCGTTCCGCCAGACTGGCGTTGAGCTGCTCCACCTCATCGATGGCATTGACGTAGCGCCGGTACATCAGGGTGCCGAAGATGCCGAACGTGATGGCATTGGTGTAAGCGCCGAAATACCAGCCTTCCGGGCTGACGAAATTGTTCTGCAGCAACCAATCCGACACGCCCAGCAAGGTACATATGCTGACACCGATCGCCACCAGCACTCCTTCATTGGAGCGGCGCCAGGCGTTGACGCCTCCCACCCATCCGACAGCTGCACCCATGAGCGCCGCAATCGGATAAATCAGCGGAGTGACCTTGGGCGTGTTCGGCAGCACGGCCAGCACCGGCAAGGTCAGCACGCCAACCATGCCGGCAACCCCGACCAGCGCACGCGTGAACCACGTGACCTGGCGGCCGTGCAACTGACAGAGGAAGAAGTGCACAACCACGACCAGCCACAACAGCGAATTGACGGTCAGCCAGGCGAACCAGTCGTTGGCAATCGGCACGCCCATATAGAAGTGCAGGCTGCGCAGGAACGAAGTGACAGCCAGATTGAAAAAGAGCAGATAGCCTGTTTCGTGGCGACGCCTGAGCCACACGAATAGCGCAAAAATACCGACGGTGAGGAATGCCATGCTCAAGATCGCAGGCAACTCCTGCTGCAGCCATTGGCGCAGGTGGTAGCGCACCTTCAGCGTCTCGACAGGGCCCAACCATAGCGAAGAGACGGCCACCCGCGTGCCTTGCGTGTGCTCCAGGCGGATAAGGATCTCGCTCACCGGCGCGTTGTCGGCATGCGTGTCCAGCACAACCCACAATGGGGTGCGCGTACCGTTCCACAGCGGTCCTTGTTCCTGCGCTCGATGTACCAGACGGCCGTTGACATACACCGCGATGGTGCCATCCGTTTTGATACGTGCGCCGTATAGCGCCAAGGGGCCGGAATAGCTGGGTAAACCAGGAACGGAGAGCCTCAGCCAGGTGGTGTGGACGAGCGTGGCGTTTGTTTTTGTGCTGGCCTGGCGCAACAAAGCGATGGGCGGGGCTAAGGGCAGCGCGGCATGCTGCCAAGTGTTCGGTAAGGATGCGCTGTCCAGCGCGGGCGGCGGCGCATTGAAACCCTGCGCATCGTGAACCTGCCAATCCGCTTGCGTTAAATGCAGGCTTGTTGTCGATGACCGCTTGCTGACGGCCCCCGAATAGAAAATGCCCACGATAACCAGCAGCAGCAGGGAAAAAACCAACACCGCGTTGGCAAGAAAGGACGTAGGACGGTATTTCATGCAGTGCTTGGATAGCGCTCGCTATTCGTTCAACAGCCCCAGGCTTCTTGCTTCATAGATAGCTTCCGCCTTGGAGGTGACTTTGAGTTTGGTATAGATGCGCCGCACGAAGCTGCGCACCGTAAAGGTCGACAGCTCCATCAGCTTGGCAATTTCATTGGCCGTAAAACCCTTGGTGATGAGTTCCAACACTTCTTTCTCGCGCGCGGACAAAAGTTGCGGCGTTTCGTCCGGCGTGATCGGTGGACTTGCGCCCCCTACCCCGATCTGCCGAAACCGTGCAAGCACTTGTCGCGCAATGATAGGGCTGATCGGGCTGCCGCCGCTGGCCAGGCTGCGAATTTCATCGACGATTTTTGCGGGGGAACTGTCCTTCAACAGATAACCCGATGCGCCAGCCTCGATCGAACGGATGACGTGGGTCTCGTCGCCGAAGTTAGTGGCAACCATGACGCTGCAGCTGGTCCATTGCTGCACGGCGGCTTTGATGACATCAATGCCGGAGCCATCTGGCAATCCCAGATCCACCAGCAGCACATCGGTCGGCGCACTCTGCAGCAATTTCAGCCCTTCGGCGCGCGTGCCGGCGATGCCGGCAAGCCGGATGTCCTGCGCACTCTCGATCGCCTCCGTGAGGGCTCGTCGGAAACCCAGATCGTCCTCCACGATGGCCACGTGGATCAGGGGCGGAGTCTGGCCGGTGGCCGGTAATTCCATGAGGAGTCCAGGGTTCTAAAGAACGTTATTTTGCAACGCGATGGGTAACGACGCGCGTAGCGTCTTTGTTCTACAGACGGCCTTGTGCGCGGTTCCCGCGATACCGAACGGCTGGTGCAGCCATAACTTGAGCACTCCCCTCGGCGCGCGTTGTAGGTTGGGTTAGCGCAGCGTAACCCAACAAACGTTTTCGACATGGCGCAGATTCATCACGCGAACGAGCGATTTTGTTGGGTTACGCTGCGCTAACCCAACGGGACTACGCGACTAGGCCGACGTAGCGAGGCCCCGATCGTCCAGCCACTCCAGGCCCAGCGCGCGAAATTCTCCCGGCGCAACACCGTACGCCCGGCGGAATGCACGCGTGAAATCCGATGCACAGCTGAAACCAAGGCGACTGCCGATCTGCGCCACGGCGATCGACCGCGAACGCACCAGTTCGTCGGCAGCGGCGCGCAGGCGGCAATTGCGAATGTAGTGGTTGAGGCCGCCCTCATCCTCGAACAGGCGATACAGCGTGGCGCGCGCCAAGGGAAAGTTGCTGAGGATTTTTTCCGGCGCCAGTTCGCTGGAATGAAGATGGCGATCGATGTAGTGCTTGATTCGGCCGAGCATCGCTGTGCGTGCGGCAACGCGGACCCCATGACTGGTGCGCACGTCTTTGCTGAAAGCCGCCAGGATCAGGTCGGCAGCGATATGCAGGGCACTTTCGGCTTGCTCGTCGCTCATGGCGGGAAGGTCATGGCCCAGCGCAAAAAGGTGTTCGCGCAACAGGTACGCCAGTGGTGAGGTATAGGTAACCACTCTGCCGTGCAGCGATTCAGCGTTGGGAATTACCGCCTCCACCGTGGCGCGCGGCAGGAAGAACGCCAGCACCTGCGCCTGTGTAGGACGTTTCATCCGCATCGTCTGATTCATGTCCAGCGCCAGGATGCCCGGCGTGAACTGGGTCGATTTGCGGCGCGGCGCGTGTCCTGTCTCAGTCTCGGCGATGCCCTTGATCACAATATGAAAGCAGTAGTCGCGCATGGTGTCGCACGATATGCGTGCAGCCGTGCGAGCTTGCAACATCGGATCAGTGCGACTGTCCAGATAGACCAGCTTGCGGGTGACATAGGTGTCGATCTCTCCGCGAAATCCCCTCACGACCTGTGCCCGCGTCACCGGCACATCGAGGATACGACTGAGCCGATCGCTCCACGCCAGCATTTGCAGATGCTTGGTTTCTTCCGCCGTGCTGAAGTTCTGGCGAAGCACCAACGGTATGGGCGACGCCACGCCGCGGGTCGGTGGATAGACAAGCCGCCTGTCTTCGGAAGCCATGGCCTGCCTCACGGCTTCGCCATAAGCGCGATTTACGTTGATGGTCTGCACAAGGTATCCCTGTCTATCCAGTCCAGTGTTCTAACGTTGCAGATCCGGCCGAGGCCCAATCTGCCAGCAGACTGTCACTCTGCGAACAGGCCGCACTGACGCAAAACGGCAGCTTTTGCCACCGTCAATATTCCGCTTAACCCTCTGTCTCAATTTCCGGGCAACGACCTCTCGAACCGACCGGTCGCCCCGTAAGCTTGCCCCCATCGCCGTCAAGCGTGACGGTCATCACAGAATACTCGACGCCATTGGGTAGAGGGGCCATGGCCAGACGCTTTTCTTTCGTCCACAGCCTGCCGCTTCCGATGACCGCACGCGATCTCAAAGGGACGTCATTTTGCGACCCGGCGGGTAGCCGCGCCTGTAGCGTCTTTGTTCTACAGACAGCCCTGCGCGCTGTCCTCACGATACCCAGCCATGGCCGAGCGCTCCCACCTTGCGCTCCTATTTTGCAGAGGCAACTCGTGAACCGCGTCAATCGCCCGGTCCGGATTGCCACGCTGCAAGGGTGGGTAGCCGTCACCGAATAACGCTCTACTGCTATCCACAGGGGAAACCATGCATCGCCGCATCCACTTCATCTCGGGCCTACCAAGGTCCGGGTCTACGCTGCTATCTGCCTTGTTGCAGCAGAACCCGCGCTTTCATGCAGGCATGAGCGGTCCGGTGGGCGGCATGTTCACCACGCTGCTCCACGAGTTGAGCGGGCAAAACGAGTTCTCGATGTTCATCAATGATGCGCAACGCCAGCGCATCCTGCGGGGGCTGTTTGCCAACTACTACGACGGCGAAGTGGACGCCGAAGTGGTGTTCGACACCAGCCGCGTGTGGTGCATCCGATTGCACGCATTGAAAACGCTGTTTCCCGAAGCACGCGTCATCGCCTGTGTGCGGGACACCGGGTGGATCGTCGACAGCATCGAGCGGTTGATCCGCAACAACGCGTTCCAGCCTTCTTCGATTTTCAACTATCAATCCGGCGGCACGGTGTATTCGCGCACCGAAGGCTTGGTCAATGGCGATGGCATGGTGGGCTATGCCTACAACGCGCTGAAAGAAGCGTACTTCGGCGAAGACACCGACAACCTGATGCTGTTGCAGTACGACACGCTGGTGAACGATCCCGCGCGTGCACTGGCCGCGGTGTACGACTTCATCGGCGAGCCTCTCTACGCGCACGATTTCGAACGCGTCAGCTTCGACGACAAGGGCTTCGACAAGCGTGCCGGCACGCCGGGCTTGCATCAGGTCCGTTCACGTGTCGGCGCGACCGCGCGGCAAACCATCTTGCCGCCAGATCTGTTTCGCCGCTTCGAAAACGATTCGTTCTGGCGCGATCCGCAGCTCAATCCGCGCGGCGTGCGCATCGTCTAGGGCACGCCGTCCTCGCGCCACTCTTTTGTCCCCGCCACCTCGCCAGATCCCAGGGATCGCGTCATGAACCGCATCTATCGCCTCGTTTGGAACCGCGCCCTACGCGTCCTGCAAGTGGCTTCTGAACTCGTTCACTTACCACAAGGCGGCATGGTGCGACGGGAAAGCCTGCCATCCTTAGGCGCAAAACGCCCGCTCGCCTTGGCTTGCAGCATCGCCTTGCTCGGCATGATCAGTGTGGCCACTCCGATGCAAGTGAAGGCCCAAAGCACAGGCGGCAACGGAGGCGGTCAGCGTGGTGGGAATGGTGGCGCTGGAGGCACACCGACTAGTGCCCCAGGCAGCGGCGGTAACAACAGCTTCTTGCCTTACGGCGGCGGCGGCGGCGCGGCGGGCCAAGCCGGCGCCCGTGGCAGCTACTTTTCCAGTCAAACGAGCCCCAGCGTCGCCGGTGTAGGGGGCGGGGCTGGTACGACCACGGCCACCGTTGGCGCCGGTGGCAGCCTTCCCACCACTTCGCTCACCGGTGGTGCTGGCGGCAACGGGGCCACCGGTTCCAGCTTTATTGCCACCGTACGCGGGGGGTACACAGTCCCTGGGGCTGGTGGCGGCGGCGGTGGTGGCGGCGGCGGAACCGCATTGGCCATCACAGGCACCAATGCGAGCTATCAGACTGGCGCTGGCCAGGTCATCCAAGGTGGTACCGGTGGCAATGGTGGTCGTCTATGGGGCGCACGCTACTTAAGCGGCGGCGGCGGCGGCGGCGCTGGCGGTACGGGCGTTTCACTCTCGTCCGGCGTCGTATTTGGCAATGCCGGTACGGTTATGGGTGGGAATGCCGGCACCGGCGGCGCCGCCGCGAACGGTGGTGCCGGCGGAGTGGGCGTTATCGCCGCCTCGTATTCCACAGTCTCGAATACAGGCACCATCCAAGGTGGTATCGGTGGCGGTGGTGGTGCTGGCCACTTAACCAGCGGCACCGGCGGCAATGGTGGCACGGGCGCGAGCTTGGCCTCGGGTATCACGCTTACCAACAGCGGCTCGATCAGTGGTGGGAGCAGCACCGCCACCAGTGCCGGCTGCCCATACGGCGGATGCCTCGCTGGCGCAGGCGGCGCCGGGGTGATGGCGGACAGCAATAACACCATCATCGACAGCGGCAGCATCTCGGGTGCGGCGGGTGCTTACGCTATCGACCTCACGGGCAGTAGCAACACGGTCAAGCTGCTGAGCGGCTACAGCCTCATCGGAAATATTTTTTCGACTCGAGGCAACGGCAACATTCTCGATCTGGATGGCAGTGCCAATGCGAGCTTCAACGTCGCCCTCGTTTCGGGCGGTTTTGATAGTTACCAAAAAAATGGTGCGAGCACCTGGACATTGACAGGTACTAGTAGCCTACCCATGTCGTGGGTGATCAATGCAGGGATGTTGTCCATTTCGGCCACCGGCTCACTGGGCTCAAGTGCCGGTACGGTCACCCTCGATGGCGGGACGCTACAAACGACTGATGCCAACCACACGCTTTCGCAGGCGCTTCTGGTCAGCCCTTCAGGGGGCACTCTTTTAGCAAGCAACGGCTTGATCCTCGCCGGTCAGTCCACCGGTTCGGCGGTGGGTTCGTTGACGCTGAATGTCACGGGGAATGTGAACCAAACCGCTGGCGCCATCCAACTTGCCGGTTTGACGGGCAATGTCAGCGGCAGCGTGACGCTGGACGAAGTCGCCAACCAGATAAGCACACTGGGTACGTTCAACTCAGGCGACTTCACGTTGGCGGACGGCAGCTCACTGACGATTACCGGAACGGTTACCAATGGGAGCACAGCCAACTCGATCTCAACCCTCGGCACACTTTCGGAAACAGGTACCGGCTCCCTCAACGGGGGAAGCTACAGCTTCTCTGCAACCGGGGACATATCGCTAACCGGAAGAAACAATAATTTTTCCACGCTCGCCAGCGCTTCTTCGAGCAGCGGCAATTTCACTTTGTACGACACATGGGCACTTGCCATCACCGGTTCGGTTGCCGCTCAAACGGCCAACTTTACGGACGGCCAAGGCATCACCGTGACCGGCTCCATTGCCACTACAGGCAGCACGGGCACGACGATCACCGCCGGTACCGTCCTGCAGATCGGCGCCGGTGGCAGCAGCGGAACCATCAGCGGCAATGTCATCGCCAACGGGGTGCTGGATTTTGACCGAACCGATACGGTGAATTTCGCTGGCGCCATTTCGGGGTCGGGTGCGCTGACCCAACAAGCCGGCACGCTCATCCTGACCGGCACCAACAGCTACACCGGCAGCACCACGATCAGCAACGGCACGCTGCAAATCGGAGATGGCGGTACCAGCGGCTGGATTGCGGGCAACGTGACCGACAATGGCACGCTGGTCTTCAATCGTAGTGATGCGGTCAGCTTCACCGGCACGATCCTCGGCGGAGGTGCACTGGTCCAAGCCGGCAGCGGCACGTTGATACTCGACAACACCTATTACACCGGCGGCACCACGATCAGCGCCGGCACGCTGCAGATCGGTGACGGCGGTACCACAGGCTCGCTCACCGGCGACGTGATCGACAACGGCACGCTGGCCTTCAATCGTAACGATGCGATCAGCTTCAGCGGCACGATCACAGGCAGCGGCGGATTGGTCCAGGCCGGCAGCGGCACGTTGACGCTCAACAGCGCCGACACCTACACCGGTGGCACCACGATCAACGCTGGCACACTGGCACTGACAGGCTCCGGTAGCGTGAGCGGCTCGTCGGACATCAACGTTGCCAATGGTGCGACCTTCGATATTTCCGGCAGCACCAACCCCGTCTCCGTTGTTTCGCTCGATGGCGACGGCAGCGTCAATCTCGGCAGCCAGACGCTTACCCTCTCCCGTGCCAGCGGCACCTTCGCAGGCGTGATCGGTGGCAGCGCTGGGCTGATTTTGCAAGGTGGCAACGAAACGCTCGCCGGCAACAATACCTACACCGGCGGCACCACGATCAGCAGCGGCACGCTGCAACTCGGCAATGGTGGTACCACTGGCTGGATCACCGGCGACGTGATCAACAACGGCACGCTGGTCTTCAATCGTAGCGACGCGGTCAGCTTCACCAGCGCAATCACGGGCAACGGCGCACTGGTTCAGGCCGGCAGCGGCACGTTGACGCTCAACGGTACGTACGGAGGCTCGACCAAAGTACGGCAAGGCACGTTGATCCTGGGCGACGCCTCACATGCCACGGCTTCGATCGCAGGCGACGCACAAGTGGACACAGGCGGCACGCTGCGCGGTTTCGGCACGATCGGCGGCAACCTCAGCATGCTGACTGGCGCCACCCTATCGCCGGGCGATACCACGACAGCCATCGGCACGCTTACGGTTTCCGGTAATTTCACCGCGGCCCAGGGCAGCGTGCTCAATCTCAGTTTTGGTGCACCGGGCGCAAACTTCCAAACCTCCGGACAAGGCAGCCGCATCGTCGTGGGCGGCAACCTGATATTGAATGGCGTCACGCTCAATGTCAGCGATGCGGGCGGCATGGGGCCGGGCATGTACAACGTGTTCACCTATACGGGCACGTTGAGCGAGAGCCATGGCGGTATCACGTTGGGCAGCACGCCCGCGGGTCAAAACCTCGCGATTCAACAACTCGCCGCCAGCAAGCAGATCAATCTGATCGACGCCACCGGCTTCACGCTCGATTTCTGGAATGCCAATGGCCAAGCCAGTTCAACGACCATGGGCGGCGGCAGCGGCACGTGGTCGGCCACGGCGTCGGTGTGGACAGATACCAATGGTGATGTCACTGCGTCGATGGCGCCACAGCCGGGCTTTGCGATCTTCGGCGGTGCATCCGGTGCGGTAACAGTGGATAACAGCGCGGGCAGTGTCAGCGTTACCGGCCTGCAGTTCGCCAGCGATAGTTACAGCTTGAGCGGCGACACGTTGACGCTAATCGGCAGTGGCGGCACGGCACCGGTGATCCGCGTCGGCGATGGCAGCAGCGCGGCGAGCGGCATGACGGCGACGATAAGCAACGTTATCGCCGGCAGCAGCGGCATCAACAAAACCGATCTCGGCACGTTGATTCTTACTGGCACAAATACCTATACCGGCGGCACCACGATCAGCGGCGGTACGTTGCAATTGGGTAATGGCAGTACTACGGGTTCCATCATCGGCAATGTGGTGGACAACGGCACGCTGATCTTCAACCGCAGCGATGCGGTGACGTTCGGTGGCGCGATTTCCGGCAACGGTGCCTTGGTACAGCAAGGCGGCGGCACGTTGATTCTCGCCGGCACCGATACATACACCGGAGGCACCACGATCAACGCAGGCAGTTTGCAGATCGGCAACGGCGGCACGGCCGGTTCGATTACCGGCAACGTGGTCGACAACGGCACGCTGGTCTTCAATCGCAGCGATGCCGTCACGTTCAGCGGCACACTTAGCGGCAGCGGCGCGCTGGTACAGCAAGGCAACGGCATGCTGATCCTCACTGGTACGGATACCCATACGGGTGGCACCACCATCAGTGGTGGCACGCTGCAGATCGGCAACGGTGGTTCGACCGGTTCGATCTTCGGTAACGTGATTGATAACGGCGCGCTGATATTCAACCGCAGCGGTGTTGTGCTTTTCGATGGCGCGATCAGCGGCACGGGTTCGTTGACGCAATCCGGCAGCGGCACCTTGATATTGACCGCTGCAAACAACTACAGCGGCACCACCACGATCAGCGGTGGCATATTGCAAATCGGCAACGGCGGAACCGTAGGCGGTATCGGCAACATTCTCGACAACGCCACACTGCAGTTCGACAGCAGCAACAACATCACGCTTAGCGGAGTGGTTTCCGGGAGCGGTTCGGTGGTGCAAGCTGGCACCAGCATCCTCACGCTTACCGGTGCCAATACCTTCACCGGCGGCGTAGCAGTCAAAAGCGGCACCCTGCAGTTGGGCGATGGCATAACCAGCATCAGCCTGATCGGTCACTCCGGTAGCTATGCCGCCAGGGCATACGGCACCGGGACGCTGAATATCGCCACGCGCGTGAGTGTGACCGGCTATAGCGGACGCAACGGTGCCACCGGTTATCAAGGGACGAACTACGCGTTCGCTAACGGTTACAAGTACGGAGGCAGCAGCGGCGGTGCCGGTGCAAATGGCGGAGCCGGCATGGCCGGCGTGTTCGCCGGCGGTAACGCCCACATCACGCATGCCGGCACTATCAACGGCGGCAACGGCGGAAATGCCGGCTTCGGTGGCAACGGCGGCAACAACAGCCAAGGTAATGGCTACAGCGGAGGCACGGGTGGCGTCGGCGGCACCGGTGGTGCCGGCATTCTGGTCAACGGCGCCATGACCCTTGGCAACACCAGCAGCATCAGCGGCGCTGCTGGCGGCATAGGTGGTGATGGTGGCAGAGGTGGCTACGGATTTGGTTACGCGGGTCGTACCGGCAACGGTGGTAACGGTGGCGACGGCGGCACGGGTGGAGCTGGCGGTGCAGGTATTTTTGCCACCGGCAGCGTCGCGTTCTCCAACACCGGCACCATCAGCGGCGCAGCCGGCGCACATGGCGGTAGCGGCGGCTTCGGTGGTATCAGCTACTCGCACGTCAATGACACAGGTGGCACCGGTGGCACGGGCGCAACTGGCGGTGCGGGTGGCGCCGGTATTTTCGCTACCGGAAACGCCAGTTATGCCAATAGCGGCACCGTAAGCGGCGCTGCTGGCGGCAATGGCGGTATCGGCGGCAACGGCGGCAACGGCCCCATCGGTGGCGCCGGTGGCAGCGGCGGGAACGGTGCAAGCGGCGGCACAGGTATTTATGCGAGTGGCAACGCCACGTTTTCCAATCTCGCCACCATCACCGCTGGTACCGGCGGCAGTGGTGGTACGGGCGGCATGGGCGCGCTCAGCTATGGGAATGGGGGCAGTATCGGCCCGAGCGGGAATGGCGGTGTCGGTGGTCTCGGTGGCGCCGGCGGTACAGGCATTTTTGCTGGCGCTGGTGCAGCCATTACCAATGCCGGCAACATCAGCGGCGGTGCTGGTGGCCGCGGCGGTGAAGGCGGCGGCGGTGGCAACAGCTATGGCGGCGTGTCCGGAATCGGCGGCAATGGCAGCACGGGCGGCGCAGGCGGTGCGGGCATCGTTGGTGGCCTAGGCGCCACCATCGTCAATAGCGGCACGATCAGCGGCGGTGCGGGCGGCAGTGGCGGCAACGCCGGCAGCGGCGGGACGAATCTCAACCACTCCAGTGCACCTAACGGTAGTAGCGGTGTAGCAGGAAGTGTTGGCAGCGGCGGCGCGGGCGTGATTGGCCAAGGCAACGTCACACTCACCAACAGCGGCATCATCAGCGGCGGTTTGTACGGCGATGGCATAACACGCGCCGATGCCGTGGATTTCTCCGGTGGTGGCAACACGCTGCAGTTGCAGGCCGGTTTCACCTTTGTCGGCAACGTGGTTAGCAGCGGCGGTGACACACTGGCGCTCGGCGGCGACACCAATGCCAGTGGCGGTAACCGCTTCGACGTGTCGCAAATCGGTGCTGTCGGCAGCGGCCTGGAATATCAGGGTTTCAGCAGCTTCAAGAAAACCGGCGCCAGCACCTGGCTGTTGACCGGCACAGATACGAATAGCCTGAACTGGACCATCGATGCCGGCGTGCTCGCTGGCGATACCAACAGCGTGCAAGGCAACATCGTCGACGATGCGACGCTGAGTTTTGCGCAAACCTTCGATGGCGTTTATGCCGGCAGCATCTCCGGCAATGGCGCGGTGCTCAAGCAAGGGAGCGGCACGCTAACGCTCAACGGCAGCAACACCTACACCGGCTTGACCGACGTGCAACAAGGCACGCTGGTTGTGGGCGATGCCACGCATGCCACTGCTGCGATTACGGGCAATGCGCAAGTGGATACGGGCAGCACGCTGCGCGGCTTCGGCACCATCGGCGGCAACCTCCTCGTGCAAAGCGGCGGCATGCTGTCGCCGGGCAATGCCACAACGGCGATCGGCACGCTCACGGTGTCAGGCAGTCTTACGGCGGCGCAAGGCAGCGTGGTCAACATTGCGCTTGGTGCACCCGGCACGAACTTCAAGACACCTGGACAGAGCAGCAGCATCAAGGTCGGCGGCGATCTGGTGTTGAACGGCGTCACGCTCAACGTTAGCAATGCCGGCGGCATGGGGCCGGGGTTGTACAACGTGTTCACTTACGGCGGCACGCTGAGTGAGAGCAATGGCGGTATCACGCTCGGCACAACACCTGCCGGCGAAAGCTTGTCGATACAAACGCTCGCTGCCAGCAAACAGATCAATCTGATCGACGCAACCGGCCTGCAGCTCAACTTCTGGAACGCCAACGGTCAGGCCAGCGCGACGGCGTTGGGTGGCGGCAGCGGTATCTGGTCGGCGACCTCTGCGATGTGGACCGATGCCAATGCCGACGTCACCGCCGCGATGACGCCGCAGCCGGGTTTTGCGATTTTTGGCGGCGCATCCGGTGCGGTGACGGTGGATGGCAGCGCCGGCAATGTCAGCGCTTCCGGCATGCAGTTCGTCAGTGACGGTTACACATTGACCGGCGATACGCTGACGCTGATCAGCAGTGGCAGCACAGCACCGGTGATCCGTGTAGGCGACGGCAGCGGCGCGGCCAGCGGGATGACGGCAACGATCAACGATGTCATCGCCGGCACTAACGGTCTCAACAAAACTGACCTGGGCACACTGATACTTACCGGCACGAATACCTATACCGGCGATACCACGATCAGCGCCGGCACGTTGGCATTGGGCAATGGCGGCACCACGGGTTCCATCGTCGGCAATGTGCTCAACAATGGCACGCTGGTGTTCAATCGCAGCGATGCCGCGCGCTTCAACGGCACGATCAGCGGCAGCGGTTCGGTGGTGCAAAACAGCAGCGGCAGTTTGCTGTTCACCAGCGACAACAGTTACAGCGGCGGCACCACGATCAACGGTGGCATCCTGCAACTTGGCAATGGCGGCACCGCGGGTTTGATCACCGGTGACGTGATCAACAATGGCCGGCTGATTTTTAACCGTATCGATGCGATCGGCTTCAATGGAAACATGACCGGCAACGGCACCTTGGTGCAGCAAGGTACGGGCACGCTGATTCTCACCACCAGCAACAGCTTCAGCGGTGGCACGCAGATCAACAACGGCACCATCGCAGTAGGCAACAGCGGCGCACTGGGCAGCGGCAGTGTGAGCATGGCGACGGGCACGCAGCTAACCTTTATCGCGAATGGATTGACGCTGGCCAATAACGTCAATGTGACCGGTACGGCACGCTTCGATGTACTCAATGGCCAGAGCGCTACGCTCAGCGGTGTGATCGGCGACGGCATCAGCACCGGCAGCCTGCAGAAGATCGACAGCGGCACGCTGGTGCTTACCGGTGCCAACACCTATACCAGCGGCACGCTCATCAGCGGCGGCATCTTGTCGGTATCCAGCGACAGCAATCTCGGCGCCAGCACGGGTGCGTTGGTGCTGGGTGGCGGCACGTTGCAAATCACCGGTCATGCATTCACCAGCACCAGCCGCACGATCAGCCTTACCGCCCTTGGCAGCGGCCTTGACATCGCCGATGCCGCCAACACGTTCACGCTGAGCCAATCGATCTTCGGTAGCGGCGGTCTGGTCGTATCCGGTGCCGGCACGCTGCTGCTTACCGGCGCCAACACGTACGGTGGCGGCACCACGATCCAAGCTGGCAGCACGCTGCAACTTGGTGATGGCGGCTCGATCATCAATGGCATCACCGACAACGGCACGCTGGTGTTCAACCACAGCGATGCGTTGAACGCCGGCAATGCGATTTCCGGCAACGGTACGCTGATACAACAAGGCACCGGCAGCGTGACCTTGAGTGGCAACGACAGCGCCTTCACCGGCACCACTACCGTGGCGAATGGCACTCTGCTTGTCGGCGGCGTTACCAGCAGCAGTACTACGCTGGGCGGCAACGTGACCGTCAATAGCGGCGCCACGCTGGGCGGCTTCGGCACGATTGGCGGCAACGTCAACGTGCAAAGTGGCGCCGTCGTCGCACCGGGCGGTTCAAGCGGCACGTTGATGGTGAATGGCAATTTCACTGCCGCGCAAGGCAGCGTGTTGAACGAAACCTATGGCGCACCGGGCGTGAACTTCCAGACTTTCGGCAGCGGTGGCAGCCTGCGTGTGGGCGGCGATGTTGCACTCAACGGCGTCACGCTCAACGTCAACAATCTGGGCATGGGCGTGGGCATCTATAACGTGCTCAGCTATGGCGGCGCGTTGAGCAATGGCGACATCGTCCTGGGCAGCACGCCGGCTGGGCGCACGGTGTCTTTGCAGAATCTCACAGCAAGCAAGCAGATCAACCTGATCGATAGCACCGGCTACACCCTCAACATCTGGAATGCGAACGGGCAGACCTCTGCCACGCAATTGGGTGGCGGCGACGGTACCTGGTCCGCCATCTCGCCAACGTGGACCAATAGCAATGGCAGCGTGCCGAACTCGGCCATGCAACCACAGCCGGGCTTTGCCATCTTCGGTGGCGTACCGGGCACGGTGACGATCGACGCCAGCGCCGGCGCGGTCAGCGCTACCGGCATGCAGTTTTTTACCAACGGCTATGTGTTGAAGGGCGATGCGCTGAATCTGATCGCGCAGAGTAGCAGCAACTCGGCCACCATCAACGTGGGCGATGGCACGACCGCCAGTGCAAGCACTACAGCGACCATCAACAACGTAATGACGGGTAATTCCGGCCTGGTCAAGACGGATTACGGCACGCTGATCCTGGGTGGCATCAACACTTACTACGGCAACACCACCATCCAGCAAGGCACGCTGGCACTCGCCAACAACGGCAGCATCGCCAACACGTCGTACGTAGAAGTGGATAGCGGCGCCATCTTCGATATCAGCAATACCGCCCATGGCGCGTCGATTCCCTGGCTGCAAGGCAGCGGTACGGTAAGCCTGGGCACACAGACCCTCACCTTGACCAACGCCGGCCGGTTCGACGGCTTCATCCAGGGAAGTGGAGGATTGACCCTCACGAACGGCATCACGCAGCTCACCGGCTCCAACGCGTACACCGGCACCACCACCATCGGCGCGGGGGCTGAGCTGGACCTGCTTAATAACGGCAGCATCGTCGACTCCTCCGTCAATGTGCTTAGCGGCGGCACCTTCAGCCTGATCCTGACCAACACCGGCTCATCGATCGTTTCGCTGCAAGGCAACGGCTACGTGGACACTGGCTTGCCCTCGCAGACGCTGACGCTGAGCAACGCGGCCGACACGTTCAACGGCGTCATCGGCGGCTACGGCGCACTCGCTGTGTCGAGCGGTACGGAAACACTCACCGGCGCCAATACCTACACAGGTCTCACGACCATCAACGGCGGCACGCTTGCGCTGTCGGGCAACGGCAGCATCGCCGATTCCTACAGCGTGACGGTTAACAGCGGCGGCACCTTCGATATCAGCGCGACCAACAGTGGTGCCTCGGTCACTACGCTTGCGGGCAGCGGCAACGTCAACCTCGGCGCGCAGACGCTTACTGTCACCAACGCAAGCGGCCAGTTCTACGGCAGCATCAACGGCAGCGGCAACCTGACCGTGGATACCGGCACCCTGCTCCTTTACGGCGCCAACAGCTACACCGGCACCACCACCATCAACGCCGGCGCTGATGTGATTTCCGAGAACGCGCAGGCGCTGACCAGCACCACGGCATTCCACCTCAACGACGGCGAGCTGGACGTGATGAGCAGCAGCCTCACCACCTCCGCAGCGATGACGCTGGGCGCCGGCACCAACACCATCGGCGTCGCCGCACCCTACACGGTGCAACTGGATGGCCAGATCAGCGGCAGCGGCAACCTCGCCTTCACCGGCCTCGGCGGCGGCACTCTGATACTGACCAACGGCAACAACAGCTATCAGGGCGGCACCACGATAAGCAACCAGATGGGCGGTATCACCGTCGCCGAGGTGAAAGCGACAGGCGCGCTGGGCAGCGGAGACGTTACGGTAGGTTCGTCCAGCGCTCTCGACTTCATCGGCCCGAATGGCAGCATCGTCAGTGCGGGTTCGCGCACGATCAATGTCAGCGGTAATGCCTCAATAAGCTTCGGCAACAACACGTCGCTGGGATCGTCCATCATCAACATGGCAGCCGGCTCGTCGGGCACCATCGGTGGTGCCGATATCGGCACCGCTCAGCTCAACAACGCCGGCATGGTGATCGTGTCGGATGCCACAGCAGGCAACGCGGTGCTGACCAATGCCGCCAGCGGTACCACGCCGAGCGGGAGCCAGATCGGCAACCCATTCGCCTATACAGGCGGCGTGCTTGGATTCTTTGGCAACAGCGATATGGCGAATGCCACGGTGGTGAACAACACCGGCGGCGCCGTATTTCTCACTGGCGTCCTTGGCGATTCCGCCACCATCTCCATCGGCTCGCTCTCCGGCGGCGGCAACATACTGCTGGGCAGCAACGACGACGCCAACAACAATCCCCTGCCGCTAACGCTCACGCTTGGCGGACTGAACCATAACGACACGATCAGCGGCATCATCGACGATAGCTCGTTCAGCGGGCAAAGCATGGGCGATGGCCTGACCAAGATCGGCACCGGCACGTTGACGCTGACGGGCAACAACACCTACACCGGCGTCACGACGATCAGCAACGGCACGTTGCAGATCGGTAACGGTGGTACCAATGGTGCGGTGATCGGAAACATCACCGATAACGCAACGCTGGTGTTCAATCGCAGCGATGCCATGAGCTATGGCGGCACGATCACGGGCAACGGCTCGATCGTGCAGCAAGGCACCGGTACGTTGACGCTGGACGGCAACAACAGCGCTTTCACCGGCACCACGACAGTAGCTAACGGCAGCCTGATCGTGGGCAGCACGGTGGGTAACTCCGCGGTGCTGGGTGGCAACGTCATCGTCAACAGCGGCGCCACACTGCTCGGTCTTGGCACGATAGGTGGTGATGTCAATGTGCAAACCGGCGGCAGTGTTACGCCCGGCACTGCATTCGGCGTGCTGACCGTAAATGGCAACTTCAGCGCCGCGCAAAACAGCGTGCTGAACCTATCGTTCGGCGCGCCCGCGCTGAACTACCAGAGCTTCGGTAGCGGCACCAGCGTGATGGTGGGCGGCAATCTTACGCTCGATGGCATGACGCTCAATGTCACCGATGCCGGCGGCATGGGACCGGGCATCTACAACGTGTTCACCTATGCCGGCACGCTGAGCGAAACCAACGGCGGCATCACACTCGGCAGCACGCCAGCTGGTCAGACGCTGCAACTGCAGAACCTCACGGCGAGCAAGCAGATCAACCTGATCGATACCAGCGGCCTCACCTTGAATGTGTGGAACGCGAACGGCCAAGCCTCCGCAATGCGGATGGGTGGCGGCAGCGGTACCTGGTCCACCACGTCGCAAATGTGGACAGATACCAGCGGCGCGACACCGAACGTGGCGATGCAGCCGCAGCCCGGCTTCGCCGTGTTTGGCGGCACGGCAGGCACGGTGACGGTGGATGGCAGCAGCGGCCAGGTCAGCGCCGCCGGCATGCAGTTCGACGTTGATGGTTACGTGCTCACCGGTGACTCGCTGGCGCTGACGGGTAGCAGCGGCAGCGTACCGGTGATTCGCGTGGGTGATGGCAGCAGTGCCGGCGCTAGCATGACGGCCACCATCAACAACGTGCTCACCGGCAGCGATGGCTTGGTAAAAAGCGATCTCGGCACGCTGGTGCTTGCGGGTAATAACACTTACACCGGTGGCACCACGATCAGCGCTGGTCGCTTGCAAATCGGCAACGGTGGCAACACAGGCGCGATAGTCGGCAACGTCATCAACAACGGTGCACTGCTGTTCGACCGCAGCGATGCTGTCAGCTTTGGCGGTGTGGTATCGGGCAGCGGTTCGCTCAGCCAGATCGGTGCGGGCAGCGTGACGCTCACCGGCGCCAACACCTATACCGGCAGCACGTCGATCAGCGCGGGCACGTTGGCCTTGTCGGGTAGTGGCAGCATCGCCAGTTCCAGCAATGTCAGCATCGCCAGTGGCGCAAATTTCGATATCAGCGGCAGCAGCGGCGCTGTATCGATAGTGTCGCTAAGCGGCAATGGCGATGTGAATCTTGGCAACCACACGCTTGCCCTCATCCAGGCCAGCGGACATTTCGGAGGTGCGATCAGCGGCAGCGGCGGCCTGATGCTGGCCGGCGGCAGCGAAACACTGGCCGGCACCAACACGTATACCGGCGCGACCATCATTGCCAGCAACGCCACCCTGACACTGACCGGCACGCTGGCGACATCCAGCAACGTAATCAACCACGGCACGCTCGATCTATCCGCCAGCACGGCAAGCGTGGCGATGAACAATCTCAGTGGCGATGGCGTGGTGGCGCTTGGCAACAACTCACTGAACTTGGACAACATGAGCGGTCTTTTCAGCGGCGTGATCACCGGCAACGGTGGCCTGATGCTGACCGGCGGCAGCGAAACGCTTAGCGGCAACAACACGTATCGCGGCGGCACGACGATCGACCACAGCGTGTTGTCGGTCTCCAGCGATGCCAATCTTGGTGCGGCCAGCGGTGGCTTGAGCCTCAATGGCGGCACACTGGCCATCAGCGGCCATGCATTTACCAGCACCGCGCGTGCCATCACGCTGGGCAGCGGTGGTGGCAATCTGGATATCGCCGATACCGCGAACAGTTTCACACTCAGCACGGCACTGAGCGGCAGTGGTGCGTTGACCAAGTCCGGCGCAGGCAGCCTCGTGCTCACGGGTAACAACAGTTATGGCGGCGGCACCACCATCAACGCAGGCAGCTTGCAGATCGGGAATGGCGGCACCACGGGTTCGATAACAGGCAATGTCGTCAACAACAGCGTGCTGATCTTCGACGGCAGCTATGCAGCGAGTTTCAGCGGCGCGATTTCCGGTAGCGGTTCCTTGACCAAAGAAGGCACCGGCACGCTGACATTAACGGGTGCAAATAGTTATACCGGCGCTACCACCATCAACGCCGGCAGCTTGGTGGCTGACAGCAGCAGTCTGGCCAGTGCGGTCACCGACAACGCGGCCCTGGTTTTCAACCAGACCAATAACGGCACTTTCAGTGGCGCGATTGACGGCAACGGCACGATCACCAAGACGGGTGCAGGCCTGCTGATTCTGGATAGCCACAGCAGCAGCTTTACCGGCACCACCACCGTGCAGAACGGCACGCTGGAAGTCGGCGATGCAGCTACACCTTCGGCCTACCTTGGCGGTAACGTCACGGTGAACAGCGGTGGCGTACTGCGCGGCCATGGCACGATCGGCGGCAACGTGAGCAATAGCGGCACGGTATGGGCGGGCGGCTCGATCGGCACGCTCACCGTGAATGGCAACTACGTGCAAAGCGCCAACGGCGTATTGGAAGTGGAAGCCACGCCGGATGGACAGGCCAGCCTGGTGAACGTGAGCGGCACCGCCAACTTGGCCGGCAGTGCACTGGTGGTGGCCGATAGCGGCAACTGGCTGCCGCGCACTCAATACACCATTCTTACCGCAGCAGGTGGCGTGAGCGGACAGTTCGCCTCCGCCAGCAGCAACTTCGTATTCCTGACACCGACATTGAGTTACGGCAGCAACGATGTGAGCTTGACGCTGCAGAGGAACAACATCGATTTCAACGCGGTGGCGAAAACACCCAACGAATTCGCGGTGGCGACCAGCCTCAACAAACTGAGCTATGGCAACGTCATCTACAACGCGCTGTTGCTGTCGAACGCCGATACGGCGCGCAAGGCCTTCGATCAGATGAGCGGCGAAATCCATGCCTCCATTCGCACCGCCATCATGGACGACGAACGCAATCTGCGCGATGCCGTGACGAATCATCTCTTGAATGGAGCGCAAGATAGCGGCAGCCAGACCGGCGTGATGGACAACGGCGTCACCGTATGGACAACAGCGACGGCCCGCGGCGGCAACCATCAAGGCGACGGCAATGCATCCACACTCGATGCCAATGGCAGCAGCACGCTGCTGGGCATGGACGCACCCATCGGCGACGTCACGCATATCGGTGGCGTATTCGGCACAGGCAATCTTTCCGACAGCGTCGGTGCACTGGCTTCTTCCGCACACGTGCATGCCCGCCACGCCGGTCTATACGCCAGCGTGCAAACAGGCCATTTCCAGCTAATGAGCGGTGCGTTCTACGGCTGGCAGAACATAAACACCGATCGCCACTTCAGCTTCCCTGCCGCAGCCGGCATCGCCAACAGCCAATCCCACGGCAACACCGTGCAAGCCTATGTGGATGGCAGCTATGTGTTCACGCTGAGCCACGGCACGCTGGCGCCGTTCGTTGATCTGGCGGCGCAGCGCCTGCACACCGACACCTTCGCCGAAACCGGTACCGCCGCAGCGCTCACCGGCCATGCGCAAAGCAACACGCAAACCTACGGCACGCTTGGCTTGCGCGGCGCGCTGCAGCTCAATCCACAGGACACCGTGCAAGCGCATGCAAGCCTGGGTTGGCAGCGTGCTTGGGGCGACACGCGTTCTGCCGCCACTATGCAGCTGCTCAGTGGTAGCGATGCCTTCACGGTGCAAGGCGTGCCGGTAGCGCGTAATGCCATGGCCATTACGGCGGGGTTGCGCATCCTCGCCACGCCGAAGCTCTCACTGGATGCAACCTACAACGGACAGTTTGCTCAACGTGTCAACGATCAGGCTGCGCATCTCAGCCTTACTTACTCGTTCTAAACCGATGTGCGCGCTGGTGGGACAGGTGTAGAAGCTGATGAGCCGGCTATAGATGGCTTAGCCGATTATTTAGAAAACTAGTTCAAATAAGTATCCCCCGACAAAGCCGGGGGATACCATCAGGTATTAACTGCGGTAACTTCGCTTTCCCCTCATGTTCTAGGACCAAGCGCCATCGCATATTCTTCGCCATGAATCCTTTGGCCCCGGCCGTCCGCGTCGTAGATGGCAGATTTCCCGATCGACCAATCCTTTCCATCCCACCAGAAAAACGCAGTAACGTTCAGACCTCTATCAGCGGGGTCATACGTTTTCTGAAATAGCGGCAGATCCCATCCCGTCAAGTTTTTTTCCTGCTTGTAGCTAGCATCGTGCGCAAACTTCGTGTCGGCCTTTTTGCCCTCTTTGATGCCAAGCGCACACCCGCCAAGCTTGCTCGTAAATACGAAAAACGGAATTGTGCGGGCCTTAACCTCGAAGGTTTTGAATGTGCCAGGACTGTAAGGAAGCCATACACCTTCGATACGCTTAGAAAAAAAGCCTCCGGCTCTACCTCGATTCGTCATATGGTTGAGGACCAAGACCGTACCCGAAAATCCGGACCCGTTCACTTCCCTCAAATCGAATGGGCCATCCTGGCGCACGCCCCAAAAGCCGACGCCATCTAGGTGATGCGGAACAAGAATGGTTTTGTTGTTCGAATAGCCCACCGGATCAGCAATAAACTCACGATTGCAACCCCCTGACATGTTTGCCTCCTGCTCTATCGCGATGAATGAATTAATCCTGCGTCATCTTGGAGATCGCCTTATATGCCGTCAAGGAACCTTATTCGCTGAGGACTTGATCCATTTCGACTCGCACTCACCTTGGCATCACCCAATGCGTCACCTCTGAACCTAGCGGCTGAGCGGTCGCTGTCCGACGTACATGCCCCGTAAGCGCACCGAATCACAGCAAGTGAGCATGACCCGGTTGACCAAGGTGATTCGCAGCGACAACGGCACGGAGTTCTGCGGTAAGACCATGGCCACCTGGGCACACGAACGCGGCGTGCTGCTTCGTTTGATTGAACCCGGCAAGCCAAACCAGAACGCCTGCATCGAATCGTTCAACGGTCGTTTCCGCGATGAATGCCTCAACGAACACTGGTTTCCCAGCTTGCTGCGTGCACGCGTTGCACGAGGCCACCCGCTACCCGAGGTGGCAATGGCGGTATATAGACGAGTTGATGGGGTGGCTACCTCATCGGAGTTATTGTGCCATCCCACCCCGTCTCGCACGCTGCCCTTGCCGTGCAATGTCTGCATCGCACGGATTTCCCGTTCATTTCGAGCGCCCGCTTTCAACCGCAGCACGCGGCGAATGCGGCGCATCTCTTGCATGAAAGAAGGGGGTTACGTGAAAAAGAACGCTTCGTCTTCAATCGAACAATCCTTCGTGGTCGTGCTGCCTGATGGCACTGCTGCGATCTATGACCGCCCATTGATCGCCACCATCCAGCACGGGCCCACCCACGAGAACATTTCGCTCACGACAGCTCACCTCGGCGCCAAGAAAATCAGCCACATCGGTGAAATCGGCATGGCAACGCCCAAGGCTGTACTGCTACCGACGTCGTCAAGCATGGATGCTTTGGATAAAGATAGCCGTGTGCAACTGCGAGCTATGTATGACGCCGGCGTCGCCATCGCGACTCCCTCGGCCCATGCGGAGTACCTGCTGGACACCCTGGGTGAAAGCGGAGCAAGGGGGAGCGCTCCTACAAGCCAGCATGCCTTGTTCGCTACGCGGGGCGGATCTTCGGCTCAACAAGCTTTCCTCGCACTCGATGATTCAGCTGCCGAATCCTTTCCTTTTAGTTCTCACGTCGAGTCGTTCATAGATTTTCTCTATGCGGAAACCAGAAACAACGTGCCATACCCACAGGTCCTGGTAGCCGACGACGCCAGTGCACCGCAGGGGCCGTGGACGAGCCGCGCCGCTGATCTAAAGTGGCAATACGCTGGCAAGGGTGGCACCGGACAGTTATGGGTCAACGGCTATCAGCTCAATCCGCTTGAGAAACATCCGGCGCACAAAGACTTCAACTATTTCTTGATAGTCATGCAGGTGGCGCAGGGAAATATCAGCTATGTGCAGAAATGCGACGAGGTTGGCTACTACTGCCAGAAGGAGAATGTCGTCGTAACTGCCGCAGCTGGGCAGGACATCTATGAGTATGGCCCGAACTCCACGATTGGCACATCGACCGTGAGTTTCTCGATTGGCGCGAGCCTGCAGGGTGCTGTTTCCGAAAAGGATGGCGCTTCGGGCGGCGCTGGCGTGAGCGCCGAGTGGGGCGTGAGCTACTCCGCGCCCGATACCACTTTTACGGTCACCCCCTACTATCCCAACGACCCGAAGGCCTGTGCCAAGGTGGAGTACGTCGTAGACCTTCCGGGCGTTGGGTTCCAGTCGCCAGGCATACCGGCCAACCCAAAATTTGCCTCCAAGGGGTACTCATGGACTGCGGCCCTGGTGATCCGCGCCAAGAAGGGCGAGAACGCCAAAGGCGTGATCGACATAAAGATCAATTGGGACAAAGACAAGCCTCGAGGCATCGCATCTTCCAAGGATCAATGGGTGGGCACCTATGCCTTCAGCTTTCCGCCCGGCTCCTGATTACTTGTACGTGCCCGCGCAATACTTTGCGCGGGCAGCGCTATCGCATCGACCGATCGCGTAGCACAGGTGCATGCGTTGAGCCTGGAGGGGAATGAATCGCCCCTGCGTCGAGACCAAGCATGCAACGGATCACCCTCGCCATGCCCTGGGCACCGAGGCGATCGGACGAGTTGACCCGATGCTTGCGCACCGTGGACGGACTGATGCCGAGACGCCTCGCAATCTCCTTACTGGTCAGTCCGTCGGCGACGAATGCCATGACTTGCCGCTCACGTCGACTCAACGCGACAGGCGCCGCACGATCCAGCACATCATTTGACGCCAAAGACACCCTGATGGCATGCGCCACGAGCTGCACCGTGCTATGCAGCCCGAGCTTGCCGAGTATGTTTCCGCGATGCTTGCGCACCGTGAACGTCGCAATGTCCAACGCTACCGCAATTTCCCGGCATCGCATGCCCCGACCAATCAGAGTCAGCACCTCCCTCTCCCTGGGCGTCAGCGAAGTCACATGCAGTCCATGCGATTCGTATGGGCAAATGGGCGCGCATGGGTGTCATGTGCAACCTCAACACATCGCCAAATCGCGTCCGATACGGGAACCCAGCGTATGCTCGTTCAAATTATCGTTGGCACCGGTGACTTCCTTGATCAATCGCTTGAGGACCTGAACCCCTGGAGTCCAATAAGCCCTTAGGTACAACTGATCGAAATCGGATTCGACGACCGACGCTGGAGCAAAGAGATTCGAGTTCTGAATCGGTGAGATAAACCTTCGTGGAGAAACGTTGCTCCAGATCGATTGCGCTTGCACGCGACCAGATGTACAGGCGCTTGATCGTGCTCAGATAGGCGCCGATGATGTTTGCTGAACGTCCAGCATTCCGAACTTGCGTGGTGATGAAAAGCGCGAAAAAGAAAAGGGGCATACCTGTTTCGTCGACCAGCATCGACAAGCGTCCAGCACCATGAAACGAATTTCAAAAGAGTCTTTGTGTCTCATGGAGCAAATTACACGGAGTATCTGGTAGGAAAGATATCCCTCAATCCAATAGCCTCCCTTACCTTGAGGTAAAAAAAAGGCCATGAAAATCATGGCCTTTTGAACAAACGCAACAAGTTTATAGATGGTAGAAATTAGAACGGAATATCGTCATCATCAAACTGATTACCGCCCATATCCGGCGGCGGTGCAGACTGGCGCTGCGGGGCATTGCCGTAGTCACCACCGCCCTGCTGTTGACGCTGACCACCACCACCGCCTTGCGAGCGCTCGCGGTAACCACCGCCGCCACCGCCCATGCCGCCACCTTCACCACCGCCCATGCCACCAAGCATCTGCAGATCGCTGGCGATGATGTCAGTGGTGTAGCGTTCCACGCCTTGCTTGTCGGTGTATTTGTCGGTGCGCAGTGAACCTTCGACGTATACCTGGCGACCTTTCTTGAGGTATTCGCCGGCGATCTCGGCGAGGCGGCCGAACAGCTTCACGCGGTGCCACTCGGTGCGTTCCTGCTTCTGACCGCTCTGCTTGTCGGTCCATTGCTCGGAGGTGGCAATGCTGAGGCTGGCGATGGCCGTGCCGCCGGCGGTGTAGCGGACCTCGGGGTCCGCGCCGAGGTTGCCGACCAGGATGACTTTATTGATACCGCGTGCCATTGAATGACCTCGAAAAACTGAATCGGAATAAGGGTTTTCCGGATGAGCGCGCGGTTTGCAGCGCCGGCTCCGGTGAGCATCGGGACGGATGCTCGATGCGCATCCAGCGCCCCAAGAGCCCAAGCATAGGCTCATGGCCCGCCATGATACATGCCCCGCCCCGACCGATGTCCGCTGCTCAAAATTTGACCACTACTCACGCCCCTCCCCTGCCAAGCAGGGGAGCGAGCACTGACGTCAAATTCTGAAACCCATGGTTGCTTCCACAGCTTGTTTCGAGCCTGCGTAAAGCGCCTCGCGATGCGCCTCCGGCACCGTTGCGTGAGCTGCTCCGATAAAGCCTTTACGCGGATCCTGGAATCGAGCCCTCGCTGACTATCCGGTTCTTGTAAGCCTCACAGGACTCACCCCCGCCGTGTGAGGTGGCCGAGGGCGGTAAGGGCATGTACAACTCTTCCTGCCACCTCGCCCCCCTAAGACCCACAGCGGCCAGCGCTACTTCAAGTTCTTGCAATGGGGTTTCTTAAATTTACGCGCCGTTCCATTCATCATCATTGCAAGGGCGGTAACGCAACATCCGCGACGAAACTCCGGGCCTTACGAAGGACAGCTGCCGAAGCTTGTTCCAGCAGCACATCCTATTCAGTCCAGTCCCGCCAACGTTCGTGCCATTTTCAAACTTTGAATCGCGAATTCTCATTGCTCAGTAGATGTGCTGACACCTTTCGATGCGCAATCAATTTTGAGGCGGTGATCGCATCAGTTACGAGTTATGCCTGAATGTCGACGAGCATCTGTTGCCGCCCTCGCTCTTGATCGCCTCCCGATCATTTAGACAAAAGCAAACGTTGGCCAAAGTCGAGTCACTCGCAACGTGCATTTGCCAAACGCAGTTTCGACACTGGTTACGCCAAGCAGCCCTTACGATGGTTTAGCTATGACTCGATAGTTCACAGGTAGGCTTTTCGTATTCCATTTACGTCTATTAGTAAATGAATTGATTTCGGTGATTCGCATCTGTCGGTAGGAATCCATGGAGCACGCCGAGCTAATCCGGGGGGCAAGCCGCTAGGAGGGCACGTGAAAAATATTTCCATGAGCAAGCAAACCCATGGGACCGAGTTAGCATCTGCGGGCGTGTTTAGAAAACGCGATATACGAAGAAAGATCCTTTGGTCTGCATTGGTTTGCTTGTTGATGCCACACCCATCGGCTCGCGCAACTGATATTCCGCTCGATGTCTTTCAGATGCCTGGGAACTCTATACGGCTGGGTATCAAGGTGGGCGTCGACAGTGCGATGCCGGAGGAGTACCTATTCGACACAGGCTCCAATTCGTTCAATATAGACGTCGGAACGGGTAACTCCGTGGCGTGGTTTCCAAGCGCGTCGGCCTCAGTGACGAGTAAGCCGTACGCGTACCTTTATGGCAACGGGACCTATGGCCGCTGGCAGCAAAACGCCACCGTATCGAGCATACAGTTCTATAGCTCCACAACCGGTAGTTTGGTTAGCAACGACGACACCGCCCAAGGGCTTCCCGTTGGAGTCGCGTGGGATTACGTGACATCTACTTCTCGAGGAAAGCAGATCACCACCAGCCCCAAAGGTGTTCCGCTATACCAAGATTTGGATTGGCAGGCGGCCATCAATGAAGGTAACGCACCGGAAGAAGGGCATTTCTTTGGCACCTTCGGCGCAAGTAATTTCATCACCCAGGGCCAGGGCACGAATGGCGGCGTTCCGGGAATGTTGACCACCACGGGCTATATCGTGGAGGCGGATGGCAAGCCCGGGGCGCCTGGCGGCGCCTGCGGCCAGGCGTGTCTTATTCTGAACCTGACTCCTGCGTTGCGTGCGCAATTTCTCAGCGTCGTGCCATGGATCAGTGGTGCAACGACCACGTTCGCTTTATCTGGCGCGAACGCCTCCACGCGCGAATTCAGCACTCTCTTCAACTATACCTTCAACGGCAACGGAAACACGGTGAAGTTGCCAACGCTGTTTGACACGGGAACCCCGGTCATTCTTCTTCACAGTGCCGATTTATACGGCAGTGAGAATGCGGCGGGTCATGTGAAGAGCATAGGCAATTCGATGGGTACTGCTTACCAGGGTGATTACCAAGAAATCCCAGGTATGAACTTGACAGCTACGGGGGCTGCTGCAGGTGCGAGAACGGTCTCGATCGTTACGAGCGGTAGCAGCGGCGACCCGAGTAACGATGTAATGTACGTACCCAGCACGCTGAAGGCAGTCACCTATGGCATGTCCTTCTTCCTGCAAGACGCCGTTATGTTCGATTTGCAAAATCAGGCGACAGGGTACACACCGTTCTACGTCACTGATGCTCCGATTGCTACTGGCTTCACTGCAACAGCCACCATGGGGCCGCTTGGATTGGCGGGTTTCATTTCCGGTGGTGGTAATTTCATCGTGGCCAACGGTGGCGTGGCACAGCTCAGTGGTACCAATACCTATACAGGTGTCACCGATATCCAGCCCGGCGGATGGTTGGGTATCGCGGGTCCCGGCACGATAGCGACCTCGTCGAATGTGCAGGCTGACGGCACATTCGATATCTCGCGTGCTTCCAACAGTGAAGCCATCACCAGCCTGTCCGGTGCAGGGACGGTTTCGCTGGGCGCGAATACGTTGCAACTCACCAACGCCGACGGCACGTTCAGCGGCCAACTGAGCGATGGTGGATTGGGAAGTGGCATGGGTGGTGGTCTGCTTATTACTGCCGGCGTCGAAACACTGTCAGGTGCCAATACCTACACTGGCCTCACCAGTATTGCTCCGAATGGCAGATTGGTACTCAACGGATCGGTGGCAGGCGCCGTGGTGAACGCGGGCACGCTGACCGGCAATGGTCAAATCGGCGGCGATCTCACGGTGCAGGGAACCATTGCCCCAGGCAACGGCGCAAGCTCCTATCAGGCGTTGAACGTCGCCGGAAACTACCATCAAACCACGGGCTCGACGTATCTCGCCCAGATCAACCTCAATCAATCGGGCCAATCAAGCCAGATCGCGGTTCAAGGAACGGCCACCCTCGATCCGGGTGCTCGATTGAATGTGTTGGCGACCCCTTCTACTTCAGCCGTCTATGCGCCTGGCATGCGTTACACGCTGCTGACGGCTGATCAAGGACTGACAGGCGTCTATACATTCTCACCGCTATCGTTAAACGGCGTACTAGAGTTGGCACCAGGCTACGATCCATTGCAGGTGTATCTGGAAGTTATCCAGATCAATGCGTTGACTGCATTCGGTCAAACACCAAACCAAGTATCGACGTTGGCGGGCATACAAAGCCTGCCGAACTCCGATGCACTGTTTACAACGATCGCCAACTTACCTAGCCCGATCTTGATTCGGCAGGCCGCTGACCAGCTATCAGGCGAGATACATGCCAGCACCCAGAGCGCGTTTATGGATGACACTCGCTTCATGCGCGACGCGGTGCTGCAACGACTGCGCCAAGCGCAAAACCAAGCAGACGAGGGCATCACGACGAGCGAAGGCCCCGCGACTCAATCGCCATCTCGCGACCTCGCGTGGTGGGGACAGTTTGTGGGCTCGTGGGATCACTACGATGGCAACGGCAATGCCACGGGCTTATCTGACTCTATCGGTGGTTTCCTGCTTGGCGCCGATGTGCCTGTGGGCGACCGCGGCCGCGTGGGCATAGGCAGTGGCTACACCCAAACCGGGTTCCTCTCATCACGCAATACTAAAGGCAATAGCAATGACGCGTACCTGAGCGTGTATGGCGGACTTCCCTTCGGGAGCGGTCCAGGCGGCTGGAGTGTAAATGGCGGCCTGGCGTATACACGACACCTGTTGACGCTCGATCGCAGTCAAACCTTGATCGGCCTGAATGGAGCAACGTGGAGCCGCACGAAAGCTTCGACATCGCAGGCTTTTGTGGAAGTCGGTGACACATTCACATTCAATACTGCGACGCTGGAACCTTATGTACAGGCGGCGCATGTGCAACTACTTCAGGACGGCTTTAAGGAACAGGGTGATGCCGCAGCCTTGACGGGCCAAGGCGAAGCACACGCTATCACCTATGCCACG
The DNA here is from genome assembly GCF_030160295.1 of Dyella acidisoli. GTDB lineage: Bacteria > Pseudomonadota > Gammaproteobacteria > Xanthomonadales > Rhodanobacteraceae > Dyella_B > Dyella_B acidisoli. Next base: position 139,845 of record NZ_BSOB01000017.1, on the reverse strand, counting down.
CTGGGCGCTCACGCGGCGACGCAATTGCACCTTGGTGGGAGCCTGTTCACTGCTTATGGAACCATGGGCTGGCGTCATGCATCGGGATATGTCGTACCCGTCGTCGTAGAGAGCTTCGCGCAAGGAAGCAATTTCGACGTCACGGGTGTTCCGAACGCTCGCAATGCGGTGGTGGTGAATCTGGGAGGCGACTTGCAGGTCACTCCAAGCGTCTCGCTTCGTATCGCCTACGATGGACAGCTCGCGCATCACGCTACCGACAGTGGTTTTCAAGCAGGCGTCACATGGCGGTACTGATTCCGGCGTAACCAAAGTGAGCTGATCTGAAATTTCTGGCTCACATCCACATGTTCGTGATGACAATCAACTATCGTGTTGCAAGAGAAGTGGCGTTTCTCAGCAGCACGCTAAAGCATGCAGTTGACCGCTAAAGATATGAACCTCCCCCATCGACTTGCGAAGGGGGAGGTTTTTTTCTCCATCCACTATCATTCGCAACTCAAGCGAATACCCGCTACGACATAGGTTTACGGTAGCGTTTCAGTGAAATTAATTGCTGGGCGAGCGCTTGCGCTGCCTGCGGTGGCAGTGCAATTACCCAATGTGAAATTATTGGTCTCGCCAGTCGTTCCGTAGGAGCCAAGACATGTCGGTGCAGCTGTACTGCCGTCGTCTACGCCTACTCGTACCTTGACCGTCGCACCACTGCTGCCGGCCGTAAATTGCGCCTCTCCGGCGCCACCATCGCCAAAAACATTGAACTCCGTTGTGTTCCACCATTTGGCGAGTTGGACCGTGCTGTCTGGTTGACTCACACTGTATGCCTTCCCGTCATACGTATAAGTGATGACGTCGTTGCCACCCGCCGTTGCGGTGGCGACAATGCCCATGTGGGCAAGATTGGTTGCAGGCTCCGCAGGAGTTATCGCGATGTTGCTATTGGTAACGCACCCAGTGGACAGCTCTGGAGATGCTCCGTAGGGTGTTGCCTGAAACCCTGCGGGGCAATTCTCGCCCCCAGGAATGAAAATCCAGGTTTGAATGAACGCCCCACTCTCGCCAGTGGATGTAACGCCGGTGCCATAAACAAACTGTTCCCACGCAGCGCAGCTCGTGTAGCCGTATTGGGTGCAGCCGACACTGTTTACTTGGAGCTGGGTGTTGCCTTGCAACGTATAGAGATTTGACCCGTTGCTACCTGCGCCAGACTGAGCGCCGCCACTCTGCTCAGACGTCAATCCCGTTGCCTCGGGAAACCACATGTTAGCAAGCGAGGTGAGCGATGCTGTTTTCACGGCATAGTCGTTACCACCGCCGACGGTATACAAGTCCATCCCATTGGCGCTAATTGCTTTCTTGAATTTTGGCGCTGGCCGTGCCTTGAGAGTCCCGGCACTGCAAGCGACGCTCTTCCAAACCGTGCTGGGGTAATTGGCTTCAAAACAGCCCGTTGTGGGCGGCGCCAGGTGCCGAACGGAGTCGTGCCAGCTTTCCAGCGCTTCCTTGGTAGCCTGGGTGGCCACATCGCTCGGTGTCTGTGCGACGGCGGAAGAGGAAACGCTTACCGAGCCCAAAAGACCCATGACAGTAGCAGCCAAAAGGCCACCGCGTAGACCGGACATCAATTTCGGTTGCATATACAAAACTCCCCATTTCGTTGAAAGGTGTTTGGATTCAATACCAACCAGAAATGTCGACGAAACAACGGGTCATGTCGACGTAAGGACATAAGACGCCAGGCCGAAAGCAACAACGCTTTAGCCAAGCCCCTTATGTAAAGAGCAACGATCGCGAAATCCCCCAAACTCACTACGTCGAACGTAACGTTTCAATGTTCAACAATGAGCACTTCCTTTAGCGACGTCACCCTATGAATAGAGAGACGTAACGCCAAAAAAAAAGCCTACTTGTCTAGAGTAAATTTGCCCAGGATCGAGCGCTCAAGTGCATCGGTCCGTCGTTTATTGAGACATTGATCGCATTTGATTCGAAGAAAAGCCGCATGTATGCACGAATTCTTGACACAAATGAAGATTGCGTGAGATGTGATTTTCTTCTTTGCAAATGCATCGAAAGACATTGCGAAGAATGCGCCATCGAATTGACGCTGCGCTGCAACTACCGACAGCTTCAGGCCCTGCGATGGAAGCGCATTGTTGGGATTGCCTTCAAAACTGCTGAGCTTGATCGACCACACCGGTCATGATTGACGGCGATCACTCCAGTTACAGGCGAGTGTGGTATTCGCGCAATCCTGATCGCAAGCAACGACGTTTGCGCTGGCAACTACACAGCTGGCCATTGCGACCAAGGCAATGATTTTCTGGCGCATGCTGGTTTTCTTGAGCGGCGGCACGAACGCGGACAACAGGCATGAGGCGGCCGTGCAGGCACGTGCGTGCTTTATTGTTGAATCAGCAGTTGATCTACTTCCCTTCCCTATGCGTAGCCGAGGGAGGTTAAAGGGCGGCGAAGAACATCACGGTTACGGCAAGCTCAAGCAACCCCATCTCAGCCCTCCCCTGCCAAGCAGGGGAGGGAGCATTTACGTCAAATTCTGAAACCCATGGTTGCTTCCACTGCTTGTTTCCAGCCTGCATAAAGTGCTTCGCGATGCGCTTCCGGCATCGACGGCTCGAAACGGCGATCGACGGCCCAATGGCGCGCGATATCTTCGCGACTCGACCAGAAACCGGTCGCGAGACCGGCCAGATAGGCAGCGCCTAACGCGGTTGTTTCCGCCACTTTCGGTCGCAGCACCGGCACATTGAGTATGTCGCTCTGGAACTGCCCAAGAAATCCATTCGCGATAGCGCCGCCGTCTGCACGCAGCTCTTTCAGCCTGATGCCGGCATCGCTTTCCATCGCGGCAAGCACGTCGCGCGTTTGATACGCCATCGACTCCACGGCTGCGCGGATGAAATGTTCTTTGGTCGTGCCGCGCGAAAGCCCAAAGATCGCGCCACGCACGTCACTGCGCCAATACGGCGCACCCAGGCCCACGAACGCCGGCACCATGTATACGCCTTCGTTGGACTTGGCGCGCTCGGCATATTCTTCCGAATCACCTGCCCGGCCGAGCATGCGCAAGCCGTCGCGTAACCACTGGATCACCGAACCGGCGACGAAGATCGCGCCCTCCAATGCGTACTCCACTTTACCGCCCACGCCCCACGCGATAGTGGTAAGCAGGCCATTGTTGGAGGCGACGGCTTTATCGCCGGTATTCATCAGCATGAAGCAGCCAGTGCCGTAGGTGTTCTTCGCCATGCCAGGCTCAAAACACGCTTGGCCGAACAAGGCCGCTTGCTGATCGCCTGCGACGCCGGCGATCGGCACTTCGTGACCGAAGAAATGTTGACCCAATGTATTGCCGTAGATTTCGCTGCACGGACGCACTTCGGGCAACATGGCGCGCGGCACGCCGAGCATCTGCAGAAGATCGTCATCCCAGCGAAGCTCATGAATGTTGTACATGAGCGTGCGCGAGGCATTGGTGTAGTCCGTGACGTGCACCTTGCCGCCAGTGAGATTCCAGATCAGCCAGGTATCGATGGTGCCGAACAGCAGTTCACCGCGCTTGGCGCGTTCGCGCGCGCCTTCGACGCGATCGAGTATCCATTTCACCTTGGTGCCGGAGAAATACGCGTCGATCAGCAGACCAGTCTTCGCACGCACCATCTTGTCGTGGCCGGCGGCGATGAGTTCGTCGCAGATCTGGCGTGTCTGGCGCGATTGCCAAACGATGGCGTTATAGATCGGCTGGCCGGTCACCTTGTCCCACACCACCGTCGTCTCGCGCTGATTAGTAATGCCGATGCCGGCGATCGCTTGCGCATCGACTTGCGCGTTGTTCATCACCTCGGTGATGGTGGTGAGCACGCTGGTCATGATCTCGCGCGGGTTGTGCTCCACCCAGCCTGGCTGCGGAAAAATCTGACCGAATTCGCGTTGCGCGATACCCACGATGCTGCCGGCGCGATCGAACAGGATTGCACGCGAACTGGTCGTGCCCTGGTCGATGGCCAGGATGTATGACTTATCCATGATATCGGCTCCTGTTCAACGAGTTGGATCTGTCACAACGCCGTTTGCACCGCTGGCGTCTTGCGGGGAACGCAACACGCGCAGGCGTGCAGGCAGGAACGGATACACCAGCCATTGATAGGCAGCAGCGCCGACCACACCACCAATCAGCGGGCCAACGATGGGAATCCACCAATAGTTGTCCGGTGCCGGCAGCGCGGACGAACTCCAGCCGGCGAAATAAGCGAACACACGCGGCCCAAAATCGCGAGCGGGATTGATTGCCCAAGCTTCCAGATATCCCATCGATGCGCCGATGGTGGCCACCAGCAAGCCGATGATCAATGCGCCTGAGTTCGCGCCAGGTGCCATTTCGTTGTACTGCTCGGTGATCGCAAAGATGCCAAACAACAAGAACGCGGTGAGGATGATCTGATCGAGCAATGCATGCATCGGGGTAATTGCCAGGCCCGGATGCGTAAAGAACACACCCGCGGCGCCGCCTGCTTCGCGAGTGAGCTGATGTACCTGGTTGTAGTGATCGATGACCGGCGAGAACAGTACGTACACGATCGCCGCGCCGAGGAATGCGCCGATCACTTGCGCTATGCAGTAGGGAATCACTTTCTTCCATGGGAATTTGCGGAACAACGCAAGCGCTAACGTCACGGCCGGATTCGCATGCGTGCCGGACACCGCGCCCGTAACGTAGATCGCAATCGTGACAGCCAGCCCCCAAGCAATGCATACACCCCAATACGCATTCGCGTAAGGACTTGGATCGTAGAGCACGTACATGCATGCAACTGAATCGCCCAAGCCGATGATGATGAACATGGCGATCGCTTCGGAAATCAACTCGCCGATGCTTTGCCGGCTCATGGTTGTGCCCCTGGCATCGGCATGCGCAATACGATCACTAGATGATTCAACATATTTTCCCTCCCACAGGTTGTTGTTCCCGGCAAGCGTTAGCCTCCCTTGCCGTCATTCCCGCGAAAGCGGGAATCCATTTACTCTGATGCAAAAGGCGAAGGTGGATTCCCGCTTTCGCGGGAATGACGGCAAGGGAAAATGGAGCTTTATGACAAAACATGTAAATTCGACAGAAAAGCTATTTCAAGCAAATGAAGCACGGCGTGGCGGCGCATCGGCGAGATAGGCCGTCAAGCGCGCCACTTGTTCCTGATTAAGCCGCAGGCCAAGCTTGCTGCGGCGCCAGAGCACGTCGGTGGCATCCACCGCCCATTCCAGCGCACGAAGATAATCCACTTCGGCCTGATACAGATCGGCGCCAAAATGCTCACCCAGATCCTGTAGCGATCGCGCTTGCCCGAGTATTCGCGTGGCGCGGCTGCCGTAGCTGTGCACCAGGCGCCAAGCCATGGACTCGGGCAACCATGGATGTGCCGATTGCAGTTCGCGCTGCAAGACATTTACATCTTGCCGTTCGCCGCCGGGAAGCGGATGACCTTTGGACGTCCACGCTTCTGACGCATCCGGAAACACCGGCGCAAGGCGATCCATCGCTTCCTCCGCCAATTTGCGATACGTGGTCAGCTTGCCACCGAAAACGTTGAGCAGCGGTGCGCCTTGCTGATCCAGTTCGAGCAGGTAATCGCGCGTGACTTCCGACGCATTGCCAGCTTCATCGTCCAGCAACGGGCGCACGCCGCTATAACTCCACACGACATCGGCTGGCGTAATGCTGCGCTTGAAGTAGCGATTCACCGCATCGCACAGATAGCGGGTTTCTTCATCAATGATATGCGGTGCCGACGGATCATCGTGGTAATCCATATCGGTCGTGCCGACCAAAGTGAAATCGTGTTCGTAGGGAATGGCAAACACGATGCGGCGATCGGGCTGTTGGAAGATGTATGCGTAAGGATGCTCGAACAGTCGTGGCACCACGATATGGCTGCCTTTGACCAGGCGCAGTGCGTGATCGTGCCCAACTTTGGCAACGTCATCGAGAAACTGCACGGCCCACGGACCGGTCGCGTTGATCAGCGCCTTGGCGCGGATGGTCGACCGCTCACCGTGCACCGATTCCAGTTGCGCATTCCAGCCATCTGCATCACGGGTCGCACTGATGCAGCGTGTGCGCGTAAAAATCGTCGCACCACGCTCCATCGCATCCATCGCATTGAGCACGACTAGGCGGGCATCCTGCACCCAGGCATCGGAATAGACGAAGCCGATATGGAATTCATCGCGCAGCGGCAATCCTGATTTATGGCGCTTTAAAGACACGCGCCGCGATTTCGGCAAGGTGCGCCGGCCGCGCCCCAGGTTGTCGTAGAGAAACAAGCCGAGCCGGATCATCCAGGCCGGCCGCAGATGCGATTGGTGCGGCAGCACGAAGCGCAGCGGCCAGATGATGTGGGGCGCCGCACGCAGCAGCACTTCGCGCTCGGCCAAGGCCTTGCCGACCAGGGCGAACTCGTACTGCTCCAGGTAACGCAAGCCGCCATGGATGAGCTTGGTGCTGGCGCTGGAGGTATGCGCAGCCAAGTCGTCGCGCTCGCACAGGCATACGGAGAGCCCCCGCCCGGCAGCATCCCGCGCGATGCCGACGCCGTTGATGCCGCCGCCAACCACCAGTAGGTCGTACTGCTCCGTCATCGTCTGTCCTATGGGCTCATCTTATCGAAAATGTTCGTTTTCGATCATATTGATATAAAAAAGCGCACTAACGAACATTTAAGGAGCAAAAATTTACAGGTTCGCTTGATGAATGAGCGTATTCGAACATTTTTGGCGTTTGCACGCTGCAATGCAGCGAGGATCATGGTTCCGCGGCCACATGCACCTGCGTGCCTGCTTCCGCCAGCACAGGGGCCAACTCAGGCGGCGGCGCACGATCGGTAAACCAGGCATGGACCAGGGAAATCGGCCCCAGGCGCACCAGGGCATCGCGCCCCACCTTGCTGTGGTCCGCCGCGAGGAACACCTGCCGGGAATGCTCAATGATGGCCTGCGCCACCCGCACTTCATGCAGATCGAAATCGAACAAGGTGCCGTCCGGATCGATACCGGAAATACCGATCACCCCGAAGTCGACCTTGAACTGGCGAATCAGCTCGATCGTCGGCTGACCCGTCACGCCATGATCGCGTCCACGTACCACACCACCCGCCACGATGACTTCAAAGCTGGGGTTTTCGCTGAGCATGATCGCCACGTTGAGATTGTTGGTGATCACGCGCAGGCCTCGGTGGTTCATCAGCGCACGCGCCACGTCCTCATTGGTGGTGCCCAGGTTGATGAACAGTGAGGCGTCGTCGGGGATGTGTTGCGCCAACAAAGCAGCGATGCGCAGCTTTTCCTCCTGCCACAGGTTCTGCCGCTTGGTGTAGGCGAGGTTTTCGACGCTCGAAGGCAGGCTGACACCACCGTGATAGCGGCGCAGCAGGCCGGCATCACACAGCGCGGCCAAATCGCGACGGATGGTCTGCTGGGTCACCTCGAAATGCCCGGCCAGATCCTCCACGGTGGCGAAGCCTTCCTCGCGCACGCGCGCTACGAGCTGCTCCTGTCTGCGGTTGAGTACCCGATCGCTCATCGTTGTTCCGTCCGGAAGCCGGCGCCATGGTATCCGAGAGGCTGTTCAACATCTCCCCACGGCCCGCATAGCCCCCAGTGCAAGCCGCCGACGGACGTAGAAAACCTGCCGGGCAACCTTCCGTTCGTCATTGAGAACGGCCAACCTTCATGCCGAATCACACGTAGCACGGCCGCCGCCTCTATAATCGAGGTTCTATGTCCAGCCCCAGCCGCATGAACACCTCCGTTCTCCAGACCATCGACCCGGCACGCGACTTTGCCGGGGTACGCGCCCTAGCTGAAAGCGACATGCAGCGCATCGATGCCCTGGTCCGTCAGCGGTTGGCTTCCGACGTGGTGCTGATCAATCAGATCGCCGATCACATCATCGCCGGCGGCGGCAAGCGCCTGCGCCCCATGCTGCATGCCCTCGCCGCGCGCACTGCCGGTTATAACGGCGACAAGCACATCAAACTAGCGGCGGTGATCGAGTTCATCCACACCTCCACCCTGCTGCACGATGACGTGGTGGACGAGTCGGATCTGCGCCGTGGCCGCAAGACCGCCAACGCGCTGTGGGGTAATGCGGCTAGCGTGCTGGTGGGCGACTTCCTCTATTCGCGCTCGTTCCAGCTGATGGTGGAACTGGACGACATGCGCATCATGCGCATCCTCGCCGACACCACCAACACCATTGCCGAAGGCGAGGTACTGCAGTTGCTCAACATCGGCAATGCCGATGTTGATGAAGCTGCCTACCTAGCGGTGATCGAGCGCAAGACAGCGGTGCTGTTTGCCGCAGCTACGCAACTCGGCGGCTTGCTGGGTGGGCTGCCAGAGGCACAGGTGGCGGCGCTGCGCCGCTATGGCATGCAGCTTGGTTATGCCTTCCAGATTGCCGACGACCTGCTCGACTACATCAGCGATGCCGACACACTGGGCAAGAACATCGGCGATGATCTCGCCGAGGGCAAGCCGACGCTGCCAATGATTTATGCGTTACAACGTGTCGGCGCCGAGCAGGCACGCGCGATGCGCCACGCCATTGAGCATGGCGGCCTGGATTCGCTCGACCATATCCTCACTGCCATCCGCGAATCGGGTGCGATCGAACGCACGCGCGAATGCGCGCTGCGGCATGCGCGTGCGGCGCGTGAGGCGCTGAGCTTGCTGCCGGCTTCGTCTTATCGGGATGCGCTGGCGACGCTGGCGGATTACTCGGTGCAGCGAACCTTCTGAATCATGACACGCCGGGAAAGCCACCCTCTCCCTTCCGCCTGATTAGCGTCTTGCCTCAGCTGGGCATGTCGTGATGTTGGACCATTGCCTGCGGCGCTTTCGGAGCTTTCGGACCCTAAAGGGCCCGAGTCACTTTTCTTTGCTGGCCCAAAGAAAAGTAACCCAAAGAAATGGCCTGAAGAGCTCATGGCCTGTGCAAGTTACAAGCCTGAAGGATGACGCCTTGCTTTGATCGTTGGCGGGCCAAGCTTCCATAACCCCGCTATACCGCGAGGCGGCAGAGCGCTGAGGACTTAAGGCAGATCGGGCAGACCTCGGCAAAGCTCAACCTGTGGGCAAGCAGGCTTTAAGCCCTCAGTGCTTCGACGCCTCGCGGTATAGCGGGGACGTTGAACCATGGGCGAGCAACCTTCGATCTAGCCATACACGTTCAGGCTTTTACCTTACCCATGCCGCGAGCTTCTCAGGCCATTTCTTTGGGTTACTTTTCTTTGGGCCAGCAAAGAAAAGTGACTCGGGCGCCCACGGCGTCCGAAAGCGCCGCAGGCAATGCCCCAACACCACCACATGCCCAGCTGAGGCGAGACGCTAATCAGGTCCCGAAGGGAGAGGGGAGTTCCTCATTAAGGCGTACCGCTGAATGCCGCGTGCAGCCAATCGTGCATCAAGCGGTAACTACGCGCGGCAGCGCGTGGATCATATTTGCAGCCCGGCGAGTTCTCTTCCGTTTCGGTAAAGCAATGCACGGAATTGCCGAGCACCAGGAACTCCCAATCGGCGGAGCTTGAGCGCATTTCGTCCAGGAACTTATCGGCGTCGGGCATGGTGCCCTTGTCGTCGGCACCATTCATTACCAGCACGCGCGCCTTGATGTTCTTCGCCAACGCCGGATCGTCGGTGGCCAAGCCGCCGTGGAATGACACGACCGCCGCGACATCTGCACCGCTGCGCGCCAGATCAAGCACGGCGGAACCGCCAAAGCAGAAACCAATCGCGGCGAGCTTGCCGGTATCGATCGGCGCATTCGCTGCCTGCGCCTTCAATTGCGAGAGCGCTTCATTGATGCGCTTGCGCATCAGCGCACGGTCGCTATAGAGCGGCGTAGCAGCGGCCTTCGCCTGATCGGCGTGCCCGACCTGCGGCCGGACGTTTTCGCCATACATGTCGGTGAGCAGGATCACGTAGTCCTTGCCCGCGATCATCTCGGCCTTCTTGATGGCCACATCGTTCACACCGTACCAGTTCGGCACCATCACCAGGCCAGGGCGCTTGGCGTGGTCGGTGTCGTCGTAGATCAGCACGCTCTTGAAATGCGTGCCGTCGAGAGTCCATTCCACCGGGCGATGCACCATCTTGGCTTGCGCGGCGAAACTGAGGCCGGCGAGTAATGCGAGACAGACTGCTCGAATGAAACGCATAGCTGATTCCTCTGTTTGATGGTGAGAGAAGCTAGATCAACACCTGGAGTTCCCCTTCCCTTGCTTGCAGGGGAGGGAGTTATATCTCGCTTGGATCAAAGCAAACGCTAAAGTCCCGCCGCATGCTCAGCCAAGCGCCGCTTCAACGGCAACAGGCGATCGACAACACGCACGCCAAGGCCACGCATAGCCACCCATGGCGCGCTTTGCCACGCATAAATACGTGCAAGCGCATCGAAGCCATAGGCATCCAGCGTATCCGCACTCCGGCGGCGGCGCGCATAGCGGCGCAGCACCTGCGATGAAGCAAAATCGCGTCCCGCATCGCGGGCAGCCGCCAAGGTATCGCGTAGTTCTGCCACGTCACGCAGCCCCAGATTCACACCTTGCCCGGCTAGCGGATGCACCATATGCGCCGCGTCACCCAGCAACACGAAGCGCTCGGCCTGGTAGTTCTCGGCGAGTTGCAGTTTCAAGGGAAAGGCCGCGCGCGGTGTCGTGGCAGTGATGCGCCCAAGACGAAAATCACTGGCGATGCCGAGCTTCTTGACGAACGTTTCGTCGTCAAGCGCCTGCACGCGTCGCGCTTCATCTTCGGGCAACGACCACACGATGGAACTGCGACCGTCCGCCAGCGGCAACAAGGCCAACGGCCCGGTAGGAAGAAAGCGCTGCCAGCAGGCATGCGCATGCGGGCGCTCGGTGGTGACATGCGCCACCACGGCGCGCTGCGTGTAGTCGCGACCATGCGTCTTGATGCCGGCGCGCTCACGCAAGGGTGAGCCACCGCCGTCGGCCGCGATCAGCAAACGCACTCCCACGCTTTCGCCATCGGCCAGTTCCAGCACGACGCGATCGGTGCGTGTTTCGAAATCCTTGACGGTGGCTGGACATAAGCGCTGCACACCCGCTGCATCCAGTGCCTGCCACAACGTCCACTGCACCAGATTGTTCTCGACGATGTAGCCGAGCTGGTCGCGACCTTCGTCAGCAGCATCGAAATCGATCGCGGCGCCGTTCTCCGCATCCCACACGTGCATGTGCGCATAGGGACAGGCTCGGGCATTGCGAATGGACGTCCAGACACCCAGCTCATCCAGCAGTTTGATCGACGAAGGCGCAAGGCCGACGACGCGCAAGTCCACGTCGTCCTGCTGCTGCCATGGCGATGGCGGACGCGCTTCCAGCAAGGCCGTGCTGAAGCCGGCACGGCTCAACGCGAGCGCCGCGGCAGCCCCCACCATGCCGCCGCCCACCACGGCGATATCCAACGCCGGTGCGCGACGCTGTGTTGCAGGAATCGTTCTCACGGCACACGCTCCAAAACGGCACGCGGCGGCTCGCCGCGGAAACCCATGCCGCGTCGAGCCAGAATCCGCTGCAACGGTGGCACGCGATCGTAAGCCAGCAAGGCGAGGGAACGAAACGGCGCCAATAACGGCTGCGGCATGCAGGCAAATCGCACCAGATCATGACTCATCGCCATGGTGCCTTCGCGGTCTGGTGCGCGGCGTGAGGCATAACGTTCGAGCAGATCCTGCGCACCAGGATCCACGCTTTCGGCAATCAGTTCGGCAAGCGTCAATGCATCGCGCAATCCGAGGTTGAAGCCTTGCGCGCCAATGGGGTGGACGGTCTGCGCAGCATTGCCCACCAGCACGGCACGCGGCGCGATCAAGCTGCGCGCAGCGACACGCTTGATCGCGTACGGATGACGCTTGCCGGGACGACTGAGCCGCCCCAGCCGCCAGCCAAAACGCTTCTGCGCAAGCGCGATGAAATCCGCATCGTTCAAGCCCGCGACGTCTGCCGCAACATCTGTATCAACCGTCAGCACGAGACCGCAGCGACGTTCGCCCAACGGCAGCATGGCGATGGGACCTTCGTCGGAAAAACGCTCCCATGCGCGATTCTCCGGATCACGCTCCGGTGTCACCGTGCATACGAATAGTGTCTGCTGGTAATCGTGCACATCCGCCTCGATACCGAGCTGCGCGCGCACGAACGACTCAGTGCCGTCCGCACCAACCAACAAGGCGGCATCGATGTGTTGCGTTCCTTCCGGCGTATTGATCTCCGCGCGCCAGCCGTCATCGAACTTCGTCAAACCGGTGAGGCTGGCCGGCGCAAGGCGCACCAGTTGCTTGCAGGTATCCAGTCGGCGCAGCAAGGCGGTGCCCAGTTCGCGGGCGGGCAAGGTCCAACCCAAGGCGTCGACGCCATGTTTTTTCGCATCCAGGCGTGCACTGCCAAATTCACCGGCGCGACTGACATGGATGTGTCGAATCGGCGTGGCCTGCCCGGCAGTAAGCGTCCATACGCCGATGGAGTCCAAGCCATTTACGGTGGTGCGGGCGAGCGCAAGGTTGCGTTCGTCATAACTGGGCTGCGCGTCGGTGCGTGGTGCGGCAGCTTCGACCAGCGTGACGCGACATCCGGCCGCATCCAGCGCGATCGCCAGGCTGGCGCCGACAAGGCCACCGCCGACCACCAGGACGTTGCCTTCAGGCGCAAAGGGGGGAGAGATAGTCATGCGCGGATGATACGCGGTGCGTGTGTCACTCCGCATTGGGCTAAACTGGGCGTCTTCTCAATGAGCCGTCTGCTTTCTCAGGGAGTTTCTTCATGGCTACGACACAAACCCAGCGTCTTGGCATTCTCGCTGCGCTCGCCTTGGTGATGGCGGCGACCCGCGTGCATTTGTCGCTGTTTCATCACGACATTTGGGACGCGTCGTGGGGCGTGTTCTTCCTGGCCGGTTTCTGGCTGCGTGGCACCGGTCGCTGGGCGTTTCCGCTGCTGATGGCCGAAGCGGTACTGGTCGATTACCTCGTCATCACGCGCATGGGCATCAGCTTCTGGGATCACTACTGCGTGTCGCTGGGCTACTGGTTCCTGATTCCTGCCTATGGCGCGCTGTGGATGGGCGGCAGCTGGCTGGCCAAGCATCAACGCGGCATCACGCTCTCCACGTTGGGCATGGCGATCGCCGTGCTGCTGGTGAGCGAGAACGCCTGCTACGTGATTTCCAACGGCAGCTATTACTGGTTGAGCGCCCATGTGCCGGCGCCGAAGAGCTTTGGTGCGTGGTTCGCAAACCTGGGCGACTGGTATCTGCCGTTCCTTGAAACCACCGCGGTCTATGTGGGCCTGGGTGCGGTGTTGCATGTGCTCGTCACGCAGCTCGGCCGCCTGGCGCATAGCGGTCAAGTGCAGCATTAATGGGTAACCGGCTTTCGAAGATTTACACCCGTACGGGTGACGACGGCACCACTGGCCTGGGCGACGGCTCGCGCGTCGCGAAGGATTCGTTGCGGGTCTCGGCTTACGGCACGGTGGACGAACTCAACAGCACCATCGGCATGGTGCTGGCTGCTGAAGGCGTGGACGATGCCGTGCGCGAAACGCTTACCCAGGTGCAGCACGAGTTGTTCGATCTCGGCGGAGAGCTGTGCATCCCCGGCATGGCGATGATCGAGGACGCCGATATCGATGGCCTGGAGCACGTGCTGGATCAATTCAACGAACCGCTGCCGCCGCTGAAGGATTTCATCCTGCCGGGCGGTGGCATGGCTGCTTCCTGCTGTCATCTGGCGCGCACCGTGTGCCGCCGCGCCGAGCGCGAAGTGATTGCGCTGGGACGCGTGGAAACGATCAGGCCGCAGGCACAGCGCTATCTCAACCGTTTGTCCGACTTGCTGTTCGTGCTATGCCGGGTGCTGGCTCGTAGCAGCGGCCACGGCGAAGTGCTGTGGCAGCACGAGCGCCGCCGCAAGCCAGCTTCCCACTGAGCTTCCGCATGCTGCAGCTTTTCACTCACAGCGTCTGCCTGCAGCACGATCCCGGTCCGGGGCACGCCGAATCACCGGCTCGCTTGCGTGCCGTGCTGGAAGCGCTGGATCAAGACCGCTTCGCCACCATCGACCGCGTCGAAGCTCCAAGGGTCACGCGGGAGCAACTGCTGCGGGTGCATACCCCGGCCCACGTCGATCGGATCCTGGCGATCACGCCCGAGTCGGACACGGTGCGCCTGGACGAGGACACTCTGATGTCGCCCGCCTCGGCCGAGGCGGGTCTGCGAGCGGCAGGCGCCGTAGTGGCCGCGGTGGATGCGGTGATGACAGGTCGCGCCACGCGCGCCTTCTGTGCGGTGCGGCCGCCTGGTCATCACGCCACGCCTGACACCGCGATGGGCTTCTGCTTGTTCAACAATATCGCCGTGGGTGCTGCGCACGCGCTGGCCGCGCATGGTCTGAAACGGGTAGCCATCGCCGATTTCGACGTGCACCACGGCAACGGTACGCAGGACATCTTTCAGCGGGAACCGCGCGTGCTGTTCATTTCCAGCCACCAGCAGCCGCTCTATCCCGGCACGGGCAATGCTAACGAACAAGGCGTGGGCAACGTCATCAACGCGCCGCTCTCGCCTGGCGAAGGCTCTTACGAATTCCGCACGCTGTGGAACGATGTACTGCTACCCAAACTGCATGCGTTCAAGCCGCAGCTGGTACTGGTATCGGCCGGCTTCGACGCTCATCAGCGCGATCCGCTAGCCAATCTCGAACTGCAGTCCGAGGACTATGCCTGGATCACCGAGCGCTTGGTCGATCTGGCCCACGCACACGCGGGTGGCAAGCTGGTTTCCACGCTGGAAGGCGGATATGACCTGCAGGCGCTGGCAGCTAGCGCCAGCGCCCACGTCAGCGCGTTGATGGATTAAAGAGCCCCCTCACTCCGAGGGAGAGAGGGAGTGAGCGTCAGGCTCAAAATCCAATGCCGCCGAATTGATGCAATAGCGCATTCCCGTCGGCTTGGGCCCATCCGGAAAGACATGCCCCAGGTGCGACTCGCACACTGCACAACGCACTTCCGTGCGGCGCATGCCGTGGCTGTCATCTGGCAGCAAATTCACCGACGTCCGCTTGATCGGCTGGAAGAAACTCGGCCAGCCGGAGCCGGAGTCGTATTTGGTCTCGGAGGCGAACAGGGGCGTTTGGCAGGCCGCACATACGTAGGTTCCCGCTTCCTTGTGCCGGTACCACTTGCCGCTGAAAGGCGGTTCGGTGGCCGAGCAGCGGCAGACTGCGTACTGCTCCGGACTCAGACTTGCGCGCCATTGCTCGTCGGTTTTGTAAGGCTTGTTCTGATTCATGCGCTTCCTCGCTACAGATGCGTGCCGTCCACAGGGCCTTTCTGATAGCTTAACGCCCCTTCGTCGCCGATTGATTGCCTCCGTGAAGCCCAAGAGCCTGTCGCCCTCGCGTTCTCTGCCTCCACGCCGCCTGCTAGCAATCGCTGCTGCCGCTGCTCTGTTCAGCAGTCAGGGCGTTCATGCCTCGTCCCAGACCAAACACCCCAAGGCCACGCTGAACGGCACGGAAGTGATCTGCCCGCTGGGCAGCTTCATTTGCCCGCCCCGCCCCGACAACTTCGCGCTGTGCAAGCCCAACGGCATGCTGGAGTTCTACGATCCGTTCCTGAGCAAGGATTCGGCTCTGCGTGCCTCGGCCAACACCCAGGTATGGTCCGACCACGTGGAAAGCCCGGATCAGATCACCTATCACCTGAGCGGCCACGTGAAGACCATCCGCGCCGATCAGGAACTGCAGGCGGATGTCGCCGACTACAACAGCGACACCACTGATTACGATGCCCGTGGCAATGTGCATTACCAGGAAGCCACGCACCTGATATCGGCCGACCACATCACCGGCAATACCGACAACAGCACAGGCCTGGCGACTGGCACAGTGCGTTACCAGATGCTGGATTCGCACGGCAACGGCACCGCGGTGCGCGCGGAAATGCTGGACGCGGACCGCAACCGCTACACGATGGCCACCTATTCCACTTGCGACATCGGGCGGCACATCTGGGAACTCCGCGCCAAGCAGATCGAGACCGACGACACCACCGGGCGCGGCTATGCACACAGCGCCACGATGAGCATGTACGGCGTGCCGTTCTTCTACTTCCCGTGGATGTCGTTCCCGCTCAACAACGATCGCCAGAGCGGCTTCCTGTATCCGTATTTTGAGCACACCGGCCGCTCGGGCTACCAGTTCCGCATTCCGTACTACTTCAACCTGGCCCCCAACTACGACGCCACGCTCACGCCGCGCTACTACAGCCTACGTGGCGCCATGTTGTCCGGCGAAGTGCGTTACATGTTTCCCAGAACCAGCGGCGAATTCCAGGTCGAATTCCTGCCGCACGACAACTACAACGATCAGAAGCTCACCTCGACGTCGATCGACACGCAGGGTCAGCAGCGCTACCTGTATCACATCCTCAACAACACCGCCGTGTGGCCGGGATGGTCGCTGAACACGAATATCACGCGAGCGTCAGACCAGAATTACTTGCGCGATTTCGGCAACGACCTGTTCTCCATTTCCACCGCGCTGCTCTATTCCAGCATTTATCTGAACGGGTCGGGCAACTGGTGGAGCGCATCAGTCGGCGGCGACATGTGGCAGAACGTGGATCCATCGCAGGCGAACAGCGTGGAGCCGTACAAGCGCTTGCCGCGTGCCACGTTCAATATGGATATCCCGTTTGCGCGCTGGTACGACGTCGGCATGACCAGCGAAGCGGTGGACTTCCACAAGTTCAATCAGGTGGAAGGCGCCCGCATCGATCTGTATCCGTATGTCGATGCGGACTTCCAGGGTCCCGCCTGGTTCATCCGACCCAAACTGGCTTACCGCTACACCGACTATTCGCTGGACGGCGGTTACCAGCGCTATAGCTATTACGGGCAGCTGGGCAGCGGCACCACGCCGTTCACGCAAAGCGATCCGAGCCGCTCGCTACCCATCATCAGCCTGGACCAGGGCTTGATCTTCGAGCGCAGCACCTCGCTGTTCGACACGCATTACACGCAAACGCTGGAGCCACGGCTGTATTACCTCTACGTGCCGTATCGCAACCAGAACAATTTGCCGCTGTTCGATACCGCACCCATGTCCTTCGACGACTGGATGCTGTTCGCGCCGAACCAGTTCTCCGGCGCGGACCGCCAGATGAACGCGAACAACCTCACGGCTGCGGTCACCACCCGCCTGCTCGACGACGGCGGTGTGGAGCGTTTGTCGGCAACGTTCGGCCAGATTCGCTACTTCACGCCGCAGAAGGTGCAGGTGCCGTGCACCACCGTTTCCAACAGCACCGTCGCTGGCTGCACCGCCACCACCGACTGGCGCGGTTCGGATTACGTGACTGAGCTGAACACCCAGCTCAACGACCAGTGGACGGCCAGCACCGAATACTTGTGGAACCCGAATTCCCGCCGCACCGATCTCGGCACCTTCACGATGCAGCGCCGGCTGGGCTTTGACGGCATCCTCAATTTCTCCTATCGGTTCCGCCGCGGACTGCTGGAACAATATCAAGCCTCGGCGGTCTATCCGCTCACGGAACGCTGGCGTCTGATCGGCGAGTGGACCTACTCGATGTTGGACAAGCGCACCGTGGAAGCTCTGGCCGGCGTGCAGTACGAGGGATGTTGCGTGAAAGTGAGTGTAGTAGCCCGCCACTACGTGACCGGCTACTACGGCGTGGTCACCAGCCTGCCACCGGGCCAGACCGCGCCGAACAGCGATACTGCCGTCATGTTCCAGTTGGAATTCAAGGGCATGGGTACTTTCAGCGGTCAGACGGAGAGCGTCATCCGGCGTGATATCCTTGGCTATCAATAAGCGCGTCCTGGCTGGTTTGGACGCCCTCGGAAAAGCGGCCGCCCCGGCTGGTTTTTGAGTACACCGTTACCACCCCCTTCGCCCTCGGGCGACAGAAGGCTGTTCACTGATGAAGCAGATTTTTGCGTTGTTCCTGCTGACGATCGTCACGGCGATCCCGTCGCTGGCCCAGGCCCAGTTCCTGGCGCCGCAGCCGCAGGATTCGAGCTCCGGGCCGGTCGACCGCATCGTCGCCGTCGTCGAAGACGAAGTGATCTTGCAGAGCGAGCTCAACGACGCCGTCGCCGCGATCCAGCAGCAGTACGCCAATCAGCCAGGCCAGCTGCCGCCCATCGACGTGCTGCGCCGGCAGGTGCTCGACCGCTTGGTGCTGATGAAGCTGCAGTTGCAGCGCGCTGATGACCAGGGCATCCGCGTCTCCGACGCCGATGTCGACCAGGCCGTACAGGCCGTGGCATCGCAGAACAAGATGAGCCCGGATCAGTTGCGCGCTGCGGTGGAGCAGACCGGCATGAGCTATGCCGCCTACCGCCAGCAATTGCACGATCAGCTGGTAGTGCAGAAGCTGCACGAGAACGTAGTGCGCAACTCGGTATCGGTGACCGAGAGCGAAATCAATAACCTGCTCAACAGTTCAAGCTACAAGGCGGGCGAGGTGCATCTGGCGCACATCCAGATCAGCATCCCCGGCGGCGCCACTGCAGCAGACATCCAGACTGCACAGAGCAAGGCTGAGCAAGCACTCGCCGCAGTTAAGGGTGGCATGCCGTTCAAGGCTGCGGCCATCCGTTTCTCCGATGCGCCGGACGCATTGGACGGCGGTGACCTGGGCTGGCGCCGCATGGACGAAGTGCCGGCTGCGTTCGTCGACACCATTGGCGGTCTCAAGCCCGGTGAAGTCAGTGGCATCCTGCACGGCCCCACCGGCTTCCACATCCTTCAATTGGTGGATCAGCGTGCGCAGTCCAAGCAGATGGTCACCGAGTATCACGCCCGCCAGATCCTGATTCGCCCGAGCGAACTGCTGTCAGCCACGCAGGCGCAGCAGAAGGCGCAGGATATGTACAACCGCATTGCCAACAAGCACGAAGACTTCTCCAAGCTGGCGAAGGACAACTCCAATGACGACACCACTGCGAATGCCGGTGGCGACATGGGTTGGTTCCAGCAAGGCGACTGGGGCACGCTCATCGGTCAGAAGCTGGCCGATATGAAGGACGGCGAACTCTCCCAACCGTTCCAGAGCGAAGCAGGCTGGCACGTGCTACAGCGCCTGGGCACGCGCAATAGCGACATGACCAACGAGATCGCCCGCAACCAGGCACGCCAGGCCATTGGCAACCGCAAGGCCGACCAGGCCTATGACGACTTCCTGCGCGACCTGCGCTCCGGCTCGTACGTGAAGATTCTTGTGCCAGAACTGGAAGAACCCGCCGCGGACAACAGTAAGGCATCGTCGTAATGGCGATGCCGCGCGAGTAAAAGTCATGACTACGCTCGCGCTGCCGCGGCTCGCCCTCACCGCCGGCGAGCCTGCAGGTGTCGGTCCGGAGTTGCTCGTTCGATTGGCCGCCACTTCGTTGGCGGCCAATTTCGTTGCGATCACTGATCGCGCCCTGCTTGAACGCGCTGCCACGCGTTGCGGCGCCTCGCTTCAATTAATCGACGACGACGGCGAAGCCATCACTCGTCGTCTACCGGGCACG
This sequence comes from Dyella acidisoli, assembly GCF_030160295.1. Taxonomy (GTDB): domain Bacteria; phylum Pseudomonadota; class Gammaproteobacteria; order Xanthomonadales; family Rhodanobacteraceae; genus Dyella_B; species Dyella_B acidisoli. The sequence goes on along the minus strand of NZ_BSOB01000017.1, from coordinate 120,207 downwards.
CTGCGCGTTCGGCACGTGCCATTGGTGATGACCGAGGTGCCAGGCCAACCTGATCCACGCAACGCCCGTCACGTGTTGGACACGTTGAGCGAAGCTGCGAACGGCTGCATGGCTGGCCGCTACGCGGCCGTCGTCACGGCGCCACTGCAGAAGTCTTCAATCAATGACGCGGGTATACGCTTCAGCGGGCATACTGAGTTTTTCGCCGAGCAGAGCCGCGCCGACGTCGTGATGATGCTGGCCAGCCCGGAACTGCGCGTGGCACTGGCCACTACACACCTACCGCTGCATGCCGTATCGGCCGCCATTGACGCTGTGTCGCTGGAGCGCACCTTGCGTATCGTGCATCAAGAGCTGTGTGCGAAATTCGGCTTCGATGCACCGCGCATCGCGGTGCTCGGGCTCAATCCGCATGCTGGCGAAAGCGGCCATATCGGGCGCGAAGAGATCGATACAATCATCCCTGTGATGAACAAGCTGCGCCAGGAAGGCATGCAGTTGCTCGGCCCCCTCCCCGCCGATACGGCTTTCGTGCCCGCACAGCGCGAACGCTACGATGCAGTGCTGGCGATGTATCACGACCAGGCGCTGCCAGTGTTGAAGAGCGAAGCCTTCGATCGCACGGTCAACATCACGCTTGGCCTTCCCTTCATTCGTACTTCGGTGGACCACGGCACGGCACTGGATCTTGCCAGCACAGGCAAGGCCGATCCTTCCAGCTTGATCGCTGCGGCGCGCATGGCGCTGGATCTGGTCACGCGCAGCACCACCCATAAAAACCCATGAATGCTCCTGCCCGCCCCAAGAAAAGTTTCGGCCAGCACTTCCTGCACGAACGCCGTTACATCGAACGCATCGTCGCCGCCATCTCGCCCCGTCCGGATGATTTCCTGGTGGAGATCGGTCCCGGAGAAGGTGCACTGACCTTTCCGTTGCTGACGGTCGCCGGAAAGCTCACCGCCATCGAATTGGATACGGACTTGATTCCGGATCTGCAAGCCAAGGCGGTAGGCATCGGCGAATTATCGATCGTGCACGCCGACGTGCTGAAAGTGGATTTCACCGCCATGGCACATCGCGCAGGTGTAACGCGATTGCGCATCGCGGGCAATCTGCCGTACTACATCTCCAGTCCGATCCTGTTCCATTGCGTCGAGCATTCGGCGGCGATTACCGACATGCACTTCATGTTGCAGAAGGAAGTGGTCGATCGCATGGCGGCGGAGCCCGGCAGCAAGGTATATGGACGTCTATCTGTCATGTTGCAGCTCGCATGTCGCGTGGAGCCGTTGTTCGATGTGCCGCCCGGCGCATTCCGGCCACCACCGAAAGTGGATTCATCCGTAGTGCGACTCGTACCGCTACCTGCTGGTGCGCGCCATGACGCCGATCCGGCACGTTTGTACGCAATCGTGAAGGCGGCCTTCGCACAACGTCGCAAGACGCTTGGCAATGCGTTGCGCCAGCTGATGGACGCCGATGCCATCCGAGCTGCGGATGTCGATCCCAAAGCGCGTGCCGAAACCCTGGCGCCAGGAGATTTCGTCAGGCTCGCCAAGGCTCCCTGCTAGGGCGAACCGGGACAACGTCACCCGCACATCATATTGGGGTTCGGCTGGGCCGTACCCCAACCTACGCGGTGTTCCGACTCCGCTACAATGCGCCCATGATCAAGAAATCTCCCTACACGATCGACGTGCAGGTGCAAACCCGCTTCGTCCCCGATCAGTCCGCCCCTAACGAGAACCGCTACGTTTTTGCCTACACGATCAAGTTGCACAACGCGGGGGGCGTACCTGCACGCCTGCTCACCCGCCATTGGGTGATCACGGATGCCAACGGCAAGGTGGAGGAAGTGTTCGGCGAAGGTGTGGTGGGCGAACAACCGTGGATGCGTCCGGGTGATGATTATGAATACACATCCGGCGCAGTCCTGGAAACGGCCGTCGGCACCATGCACGGCAGCTATCAGATGATGGCTGACGACGGTACGCGCTTCGAAACGCCCATCCCGGCTTTCACGCTTTCCATCCCTCGAACGCTGCATTGATCGAGGATTCGTTTATGACGGGCGCGCGGCAGATCTTCGAGGTGATGCGCTGATGGCCATCTACGCGATCGGCGATATCCAGGGTTGCTATCCGGAATTGCAACGCTTGCTGGAGAAACTGCGCTTTGATCCGGCCGCAGATCGTCTGTGGTTCTGCGGTGATCTCGTCAATCGCGGCGGACAGTCGCTGGAAACGCTGCGCCTGGTTTATTCATTGCGCGACAACTCGGTGGTCACACTAGGCAACCACGATCTCAGCCTGCTCGCCATCGGGCAGCGCAAGCAGGATGCGCAGGCGCGCGTGAATCCGGAATTGCGTGAAGTGCTATTTGCAGAAGATGCGCCTACCTTGCTCGACTGGTTGCGCACGCAGAAGCTGCTCCATCACGACGAGACGATCGGCTGGACCATGGTGCATGCGGGTCTGGCGCCGAGCTGGACGCTGAAACAAGCGCAGCGCTGCGCCATGGAAATCGAGCGCGAGCTGTCCAGTCCACGCCATCCGCGTTTGTTGAAGAATCTTTTCGGCAACCGGCCTGCGGCGTGGGCCAGCCGGCTGCAAGGCATCGAGCGCATGCGCGCGTCAATCAATACGCTGACTCGTATGCGCTACTGCGACGTCAACGGCCGCATCGATTTCGAAAGTAAGGATGCACCCGGCACGCAAAAGCCCGGCATGTATCCATGGTTCGAAGTACCCGGTATGCGCAAGCGCGACGCGCGCATCGTGTGCGGTCACTGGTCAGCACTTGGGCGCTTTGCTGGCCTAGGCGTATACGGCATCGATACCGGTTGCGTATGGGGCGGCAAGCTCACCGCGATGCGCCTGGATTGCGAGGAGCCGCAGTACATCACAGTGGATGCGGAGCCGCACCGCAAGCGGACACCAGGCGAAGATTAAGTGCTAGCTGCTCCCCCTCCCCGTCCTTAATCAAAGATGGGGAGAGGGGATCAGGCGATCAGCTCAACTGCCCGTGGCAGTGCTTGTACTTCTTGCCCGAACCGCACGGGCACGGATCATTACGACCGACTTTCGGACCCGTCACGACCGGCTCAGCCGTCGCGGCCTCTTGCGACAGTGATGCAGGCGCATCCATGCCCAGCGCGCCACCGGCCGGCGCACCGCCGCCAGTCGCTTGCATCTGGCGCGCCATGCGCTCAGCCAGACGCTGCTGTTCGGCTTCCATCGCAGCGACTTCCTCTTCGCTGCGGATGCGAATGCGCGCCAGCATCTGAGTCACCTCAGTCTTGATGCGCGCCAGCATCTGCGAGAACAGTTGGAAGGATTCGCGCTTGAAGGCTTGCTTGGGATCCTGCTGGGCATAGCCGCGCAGATAAATGCCCTGGCGCATGTAGTCCATGCTGGAAAGATGCTCCTTCCACGCATTGTCCAGCACGCTCAGCATGATGTGCTTTTCAAGCTGGCGCATGGTTTCTGTGCCGATCTGCGTTTCCTTCGCCTGGAACATATCTCCGACCAGCGTGCGCACATGCTCCAGCATGGTGTTCGAATCGGCTTCGGATTGCTGTTCCAGCCACGGCTTGAGCTGGGCCGAAATGCCGAAGTCGCTTTCCAGTTCGCGCTCGAGGCCAGCGATGTCCCACTGTTCGTCGATGCTGTCGGCCGGCACATAGCGGCGCACCAGATCGTTGACCACGTCTTCGCGGATGTCGGCGATGGTGGCGGAGACCTCTTCTTCTTCCAGCAACTCGTCACGCTGGCGATAGATCACCTTGCGCTGGTCGTTGGCAACGTCATCGTATTCGAGGAGGTTCTTGCGGATGTCGAAGTTGTGCTGCTCGACTTTGCGCTGCGCCTTTTCGATCTGGCGGCTGATCATGCGATCTTCCAGCGCCTCGTCTTCCTTCATACCGAAGCGCTTCATCCAGCGCACCAGGCCTTCGCCGCCGAAGATGCGTAGCAGGTTGTCTTGCAGCGACAGATAAAAGCGCGAGGAGCCCGGGTCACCCTGACGACCGGAACGGCCGCGCAGCTGATTGTCGATACGGCGGGATTCGTGACGCTCAGTGCCGACGATGTGCAAACCGCCGGCGTCGATGACTTGTTCGTGGCGTTTCTGCCACTCCGACTTTACGCGTGCGCGGTCCAGGTCGCTGGCATCGTCACCCAGCGTGTGCAATGCCGCCTCCAGACTTCCGCCGAGCACAATGTCGGTACCACGGCCGGCCATGTTGGTAGCGATGGTGACGGAGCCAGGCATGCCGGCCTGCGCCACGATGTGCGCTTCACGCTCGTGCTGCTTGGCGTTGAGCACTTCGTGCGGAATCTTTTCCTTGTTCAGCAGATTGGACAGAAGTTCGGACACGTCGATCGACGCAGTACCGACCAACACCGGCTGACCGCGGCGGTGGCAATCGCGGATGTCCTCGATCACTGCCTTGTATTTCACGTCCTGGCTGAGGAACACCATGTCCGCATTGTCTTTGCGGATCATCGGCTTGTGGGTGGGAATCACCACCACTTCCAGACCGTAGATCTGCTGGAATTCGTACGCTTCGGTATCGGCCGTACCGGTCATGCCGGCCAGCTTTTTGTACATGCGGAAGAGGTTCTGGAAGGTGACCGTGGCCAGCGTCTGGTTCTCACGCTGGATCGGCACACCTTCCTTCGCTTCAACCGCCTGGTGCAAGCCATCGGACCAGCGGCGGCCCGGCAGCGTACGGCCGGTGAATTCGTCGACGATGATCACTTCGCCATCGCGCACGATGTACTCGACGTCGCGCTGATAAATCGCGTTCGCGCGCAAGGCTGCATTGAGGTGATGCACGATGGCGAGGTTGCGCGCGTCGTACAGGCTACTTTCCGAGTCGATGACCTTCGCCTGCTGCAGCAGCTCTTCCGCATGTTGCATGCCCTCTTCGGAGAGATGCACCTGCTTCTGCTTTTCATCCACCCAGTAATCGCCAGGGCCGTCTTCCACCGACTGGCGGGTCATGCGCGGCACGATCTTGTTCACCGCGATGTAGAGCTGCGGCGAATCCTCGGCCGGCCCGGAGATGATCAGCGGCGTGCGCGCTTCGTCGATCAGGATCGAGTCCACTTCGTCGACGATGGCGTAGTGCAGGCCGCGCTGTACGCGCTGATCCTTGGACAACGCCATGTTGTCGCGCAGGTAGTCGAAGCCGTATTCGTTGTTGGTGCCGTAGGTGATATCAGCGGCATAGGCAGAATGCTTGTCGGCTTGATCCATACCCGGATACACCACGCCCACGCTCATGCCGAGGAAGTTGTACAGCTTCCCCATCTGGGCCGCGTCGCGCTTGGCCAGGTAGTCGTTGACGGTGACGACATGCGTGCCCTTGCCTTCGAGCGCGTTCAGGTACACCGGCGCCGTGGCCACCAGGGTCTTGCCTTCACCGGTGCGCATTTCGGCAATCCTGCCCATGTGCAGCACCATGCCGCCGATCAGCTGGACATCGTAATGGCGCATGCCGAGTACGCGCTTGGCGCCCTCGCGCACGACGGCGAAAGCTTCTGGCAGAAGCTTGTCCAAGGTCTCGCCATTGGCGATGCGTTGCTTGAATTCGTCGGTCTTGCCGCGCAGGGCCTCGTCGCTGAGCTTCTCGAACTCAGGCTCCAGCGCGTTGATGCGCGCGACGGTTTTGGACAGCTGGCGCAGTACTCGTTCGTTACGGCTGCCAAATAGGCTCGTCAGGGCACGGTTAAGCATCGATCTTCCGGATCTGGAAACTGAAAGGGTGGCCGCCCGGCAAACCCGGACGGACAAAGGCTTGATGATACTAGGGTCCGCCGGCTATCCCAAACGCAAGAAAGCGCTAGCGTGCCGCATCAACGAGGCGCATCAACGGGGAAGGGGTGGCGGTACGGCGGCGCGCTTTCAAGGGCCACGCCGATGTTTGCTCAGCGATGGTTCTTGACGTACGCCAGCGGATTGACGACACGTCCGTTGTACCAGACCTCAAAATGCACGTGCGAGCCGGTAGAACGGCCGGACGAGCCGGCCTCGGCGATCTCATCGCCCACGCGCACATGTTGGCCGGGACGCGCCAGCAGCTTGCTGTTGTGCGCATAGCGGGTCATGTAGCCGTTGCCGTGGTCGATTTCCACCACGTTGCCGTAGCCATTGCGCACGCCGGCATAGGTGATCATGCCTTCAGCCACGGTGCGCACTGGGCTACCGTAAGGCACGGCGATGTCCAGGCCGGTGTGACGGGCAGCCATCCCATCGAAGGGGTCAGCACGTACGCCGAAATACGAAGAAATATAGCCATCTGCCGGCATGCCGGTGGGCTTTAGATTCGAATCGATGCGCGCATTCAGCAGCAAACTCTGCATGGCGTTCAATTGCGCCTGCTGAGTCTCGAACTGGGTGGCCAGCTGGCTGATGCCGGCATCAAGCGTCTGCGGCAAGGCATAAGCGCTACTGCCGTCGGTCACTTCCACACCGCCCACCGGCGGCGGCTGATCGAAATTGAATTCGTTGCTGTCGAGCTTACCCACCTGCACCAGACGCTCGCCCAATGCATTGATGCGGGTAGCTTGAGCCTGCAACTGGCCAAGCTTGATGGCCAGCGCGTCGAGCTGCCGATGCGCGTCATCGCGCAGGTCACCCAATTGCTTGTCCTGCTGCTTTACCTGTTGATGCAACGCGTTGATCTCTGCCATCGCGCGATCACGCGGACTGGCCACTGCCAACGCAACGCCAGCACCGATGCTCGCCAGAGCGAGCACGATCGCAGCTCCGATACTCCATACACGCCAGCGCAAATGCGGGTTGGTGAGATCCAAGGTTTTGGGCACCTTCCCTGCGCGTGAGACGAGTATGATTTGCATGTCGTTACCGGTTTGAAGTTTTTACTTATGCAGCGCGACGTTCCTACCTCTCACCGCACCGGACATGGGCCCCGACCCATTACCGATGTCGGTCCTGTCGCTGCGCTGGCCAAACAGGCCGGCAAGCTTGAGGCATTGGACCGCGCACTACGCCAGACGTTGCCATCGCCCCTGCGTGAGCAGGTCAGATTCGCCAATCTCCGTGACGACCGTCTTGTATTCCTGGCTTCCTCGCCGGCTTGGGCATCGCGCCTACGTCTACAACAGACGCAGATACTCGCTGCCGCACGCGCCATCGGCGCGAATGCCAGCTCAATCATCGTGAAAGTGGCCCCCCTTCCTCCGCCTGACCCACAGCCGGAGCAATCAAAACCGCTTTCGACTGCTGCAGCCCTTCACCTGAAGGCCGCAGCAGGCTCCATCCATGATCCCGAATTACGAGCAATGTTCCTGGAACTGGCGTCCGTCGCCGAAACGGCGAATTCCACCCCCTCCGCAACATCCTGAGCTGCTGGTGCTTGTTCCGGGTAAAGGCGAGCAAGCCGCCTGCCCCGACACGGAAGCCGGTTTTATACCACGGCATACCCCACCCAGGTCTCTATGACCTGTGGTCATAACGTGAACCCGGGGACGACAAAAGTGTGATCGTCATCACAAAAATGAACAGACCGGGCTCAAAGACCCGGTCTGCAAGGGTGACGCAAGCGATTTTTCAGATTGCCTGAGCGGGATGGGCGTAGGAGATCGGGGCGGTGGCCGGATCGTCCTGGTAGCTGACTTCTTCCCACGCGGAGGCATCGGCCATCAGCGTGCGCAGCAGCTTGTTGTTCAACTCGTGGCCCGACTTGTGTGCGTAGTAAGCACCGATCAGGCTGTGACCAAGCAGATAGAGATCGCCGATCGCATCGAGGATCTTGTGCTTGACGAACTCGTCTTCGTAGCGAAGGCCGTCTTCGTTGAGCACACGATAGTCATCGAGCACCACCGCGTTATCCATCGAACCGCCGAGCGCAAGATTGTGTTCACGCAGCATCTCGATGTCGCGCATGAAACCGAACGTACGCGCGCGGCTCACTTCTTTGACGAACGACGTGGTAGAGAAGTCGATCTCGGCGCGCGAAGTGCGCTTGGAAATGATCGGGTGATTGAACTCGATCGAGAAGCCGACCTTAAAACCTTCAAACGGCTCGAAGCTGGCCCATTTATCGCCTTCCTGCACTTTCACCGGCTTTTTGATGCGGATGAAACGCTTCGGTGCGGACTGCTCTTCGATGCCCGCCGATTGCAGAAGGAAAACGAACGGACCGGCGCTGCCGTCCATGATCGGCACTTCCGGCGCAGACAGATCGACGTATGCATTGTCGATGCCCAAGCCCGCCATCGCCGACAGCAAGTGTTCCACGGTTGAAACACGTACGTCGCCATTGACCAGCGTAGTGGACAAACGTGTGTCGCCCACGTGATCGGGACGTGCATGGATCTCTACCGGAGGATTGAGATCGGTGCGACGGAAGATGATGCCGGTATTCGGTGCCGCCGGACGCAACGTCATATAGACCTTGTCGCCGGTATGCAGACCGACGCCGGTGGCACGGATGATGTTCTTCAACGTACGCTGCTTAATCATTTATTGGGTACCTATAGGGGCAGCAGCCAATTCGAGCTGGGATGCTAACACAGTCTTAACCTGCGGAAAAACAAACCGTACCGTATTGAACGGACAATCCTTCATTTTCCTTTCATCAAATAATGCGAGTCATTCGCATCCCGATGCTGCAAGCACTATAGGTAAATCAAGTACTTGCGATTCGACACAGAATCCCGCGCCGGGGACGGGAAGATCCGGCAACGAGATTCTGGACTGGCGGCATGGAATCCCACTCCACACCAGCCAATCGTGCGCCATCCTTAAGATCGCACCGCCTATCGCATTCAACGCATGAACACGACGCCAGCCGACATCAGTGACGTCCCCCTGCCGCAGCTGGCTATCCAGCCGCGAAAGGTGGCGGAAAGGGAGGATACCCTCCTCGCCCCGCACAGGGAACACTGACAAGTTAATGCGTCGTTAGTTCATGCTCTCTCTACTTCTTCACATACTGAGTGCCTCTTAGTCGGCCTGACGGCGCAAAAAGGCCGGAATGTCCAGGTAATCGAAGCTCGGGTCGGCGCTCTTGGCCGGACCCTCGCCCCCGCGCGGGTTGCTGGCCGCGAGCTCCGGCTGGGCGTAATCCACCACCTCGTTGCCGGTACCGGTACGCAGCACGATCGGACGGGGACGCTGGCGCATTTCCACCTGCTGACCGGTAACCCGCTGCACAGGCTGGCGGGCGGCAGCGCGGTTGAGGCCGGTGGCCACTACCGTCACGCGTACATCGTCCTGCATTTCCGGATCGAGCGAGGTACCGATCACCACCGTGGCGTCTTCGCTGGCGAAGTCGTGGATGATGCGGCCGATTTCGTCGAACTCGCGCATGGTGAGGTTCGGACCGGCAGTGACGTTTACCAGGATGCCGCAGGCACCATTGAGGTTGACGTCTTCCAGCAACGGGTTGTTGATCGCCGCTTCCGCTGCCGCCTGAGCACGGTCGTCACCACGGGCCGTACCCGAGCCCATCATCGACAGACCCATTTCGCTCATCACCGTACGCACGTCGGCGAAGTCGACGTTGATCAGGCCCGGCGCCGTGATCAAATCGGCGATGCCTTGCACCGCGCCCAACAACACATCGTTGGCGGCTTTGAAGGCATTGAGCAGCGTCACCTCACGGCCGAGCACCGAGAGCAGCTTTTCGTTCGGCACCGTGATCAGCGAGTCGACATGCTGCGACAGATCTTCGATACCCTTCAACGCCACCTGCATGCGGCGACGGCCTTCAAACGGAAACGGCTTGGTAACCACTGCAACCGTCAGAATGCCCTTCTCTTTCGCTAGCTGAGCCACCACCGGCGCTGCGCCCGTGCCGGTGCCACCGCCCATGCCGCATGTAATGAACACCATATCCGCGCCTTCGAGCATTTCCTCGATGCGCTCGCGATCTTCCAGTGCGGCCTGGCGGCCAACTTCCGGATTGGCGCCCGCGCCCAGGCCCTTGGTGACGTTCGCGCCGAGCTGCAGGTGCATGCGCCCGCCGCAACCCTTCATGGCCTGTGCATCCGTGTTGCACACCACGAAGTCGACGCCTTCGATGTTGGAGTTAAGCATGTGCGCCACGGCATTGCCGCCGCCGCCGCCCACGCCAATGACTTTGATCACCGCATTCGGTGCCAGTTTTTCGACCAGTTCAAACATTTCCCGTCCTCCGTAGAGCTTTCGTTGTCGTTGTAACCGCGAGTCGACTCCTGTCTTCTCGTGGTGGTGAGCGAACCTCCATTCGCCCTGGCTGCGCCTCCTGCGCCACCTAACCCTTCGTTTCTAAAAATTCTTGGTGATCCACGTACGTAATTTGTCGACCAGGCCGCCGACGCTTCCGCCGGAAGGACCGCTGGCGCGCATGCCGCCGGAGCGCGCACCGTGCAACAGCAAGCCCACACCGGTGGAATGCAACGGATTGGCGATGACTTCGCCCAAACCCACCACATGCTGCGGCACGCCGATGCGCACCATCTTGTGGAAGATCTCTTCTGCCAATTCGAGCGCACCTTCCATGCGCGACGCGCCACCAGTTAGCACCACGCCAGCGGCGACCAAACTGTCATAGCCGGAACGGCGCAGTTCGTCCTGCACCATTTCGAAGATTTCTTCGTAACGCGCCTGCACGCTCTGCGCGAGTGATTGCCGCGCCAGACGACGAGGCGGACGATCGCCCACGCTCGGCACCTGGATGGTTTCTTCCGCGTGCGCGAGCTGCGCCAGTGCGCAGGCATACTTGATCTTGATTTCCTCGGCGTGCGCAGTCGGCGTGTGTACGCCGTAGGCGATGTCGTTGGTGACCTGATCGCCCCCCACCGGCAGCGACTTGGTGTAACGGATCGAACCTTGCGTGTAGATCGCGATGTCGGTGGTGCCTGCACCGATATCGACCAGGCACACGCCCAGTTCGCGTTCGTCGTCGGTGAGCACCGATTTCGCGCTGGCCACGGCCGAAGGCACCAGCTCGTCGACCGAAAGTCCGCAACGCTGGATGCACTTGCTGATGTTCTGCACCGCCGCGGCCGCGCCCGTCACTAGATGCACCGAAGCCTCCAGACGCACGCCGCTCATGCCAACCGGCGAGCGGATACCGTCCTGGCCATCGATGCGGTACTCCTGCGACTCCTTATATAAGACCTTGCGGTCAGCCGGGATCGCCACCGCGCTCGCAGCTTCCAATACTTGGTCGAGATCGCCCGGCGCCACTTCGCGATCGCGAATGGCAGCCGTGCCATGCGAGTTGCGCGTTTCCAGGTGGCTGCCAGAAATGGATGCATACACCGAGCGAATGTCGCAACCGGCCATCAGCTCGGCTTCTTCCACCGCGCGCTGGATCGAGTGCACAGTGGATTCGATATCCACCACTGAACCGCGCTTCATGCCGCGCGAGACATGCGAGCCGATGCCGATCACTTCGATCGGCTCACCCGGCTCGTACTCGCCCACGATCGCCACCACTTTCGAGGTGCCGATGTCGAGGCCGACTACCAATTGCTTATCGCTTTTGCCTTTCATGTGCGTGGCGTGCCTCCGGCGGTCGGGACGGCCGTCACTTGCGGCCATTTCACGGCAAAGCCGTTGGTGTAACGAAGATCGGCGTACTCGAAGCTTTGCGGGTGTCCTGCTGCCATCTGCGGATAAACGTCGAGAAAGCGCTGCAGGCGGCGACCCGCCTGATTGCGATCACCGATCACGATCTGCGCACCGGAGTCAGTCGCTACGCTCCAACTGCCGCGCTCGGTCAACGTGACGCCGGTGATTTTCAGATGCGTGCCGGTAAACGCCTTCTGCACATCGGCAAAGAAGCTCACCACTTCAGCGAGATGATCATCGGGGCCGTGCAAATCGGGCAACTGGTTGTAGTCGGTCGCATCCGGCACGGTGAACACCTTGCCTTCGCGGCTGATCAGCGCATTGGTGTTCCAACGCGCAAACGGTTGCCGCTCGTACACGCGCAGCAGCAAGGTATCCGGCCAGCGCTTGCTCGCTTCCACCGATTCCACCCAGGGCAATGCGGCCACTGTTTTCTGCACGGTATCCAGATTCAATGCGAAGAAGCCTTTGCCCAGGCGCGGCAGCACGGCGGCGCGGATCTGCTCCGCGCTCACATGCTTGAACTCGGCCTGCACCATCAACTGGGTGACCGGCCAGCGGTCGGCGGCGAACCAGCCGCTCAACACACCGACGATCGGCGTGACCACCAGGGCGATGGCCAGCAACCAGGCGACGAGGCGAATGCTTCCCCTCATTGCTCCTCCCTGAAACTGGTTTCCAACACGCGCCAGCACAGTTCCTGGTAGTCGATACCCGCAACGGCTGCGGCTTTCGGCACCAGCGAATGCGAAGTCATGCCCGGCGCGGTGTTCACCTCCAGCAACCAGTTGCGGCCTTCGCGATCACGCATCACGTCGACGCGACCCCAACCAAAACAACCCAGCGCGTCGAACGCTTCCAACGAGAGAGCGCGCAACGAAGCTTCTGCTTCACCTTCGAGACCAGGACAGATGTATCGAGTGTCTTCGGCGATGTATTTCGCGTTGTAGTCGTAGAACGCGCCCTTCGGCACGATGTGAATGCTCGGCAACACTTGGCGGCCAAGGATGCCAACGGTGAGTTCATCGCCGACGATCAGCGTTTCCATCAGCAGATCGCCCGGATATTTCTGCGCGAGTTCTACCGCGGCATCCAGATCCTTTTCTTCGAATACGCGCGTCACGCCTACGCTGGACCCTTCGCACGCAGGCTTTACGATCAGCGGAAAACCGATTTCCTTAGCCGCGGCATGCACGTCCGCACCGCGCGGCAACGCTACGAATTTTGGTGTCGGCAGACCTAGCGACTGCCACACACGCTTGGAACGCGTCTTGTCCATCGACAGTGCGGAACCCAGCACGCCCGAGCCGGTATATGGCACATGCAGCGATTCCAGCGCGCCCTGCAGTACGCCATCTTCGCCGCCGCCGTGCTGGCCATGCAGGATGTTGAACACGCGCGCGAAATGGCCCGCACGCAACGCATCCAGCAATGCCGGAATGCCGTCGATCCCATGCGCATCCACGCCGCGCGCTTTCAGCGCCGCGAGCACGTTGCGGCCCGAGTCGAGCGATACCTCGCGCTCGGCCGAGCTGCCGCCCATCACGACGGCGACGCGGCCAAACTGGGCGGGGTCGGTAATCTTTCTCATGTCTCGCTCGTCCTCAAATGACCGGCTTGTGCCAGCTCCACCGCCGCGGCGCCGATGTCACCGGCGCCCAGCAGCAGCAGCAAGTCGCCGTCGCGCAGCAACGTCGGCAGAGTGTCTTTCAATTCGCGCGGATGACTTATCAGCACTGGATCAACCTTGCCGCGCGCACGCACGGCGCGTGCCAGGGCACGTCCATCCGCACCGGCAATCGGCGCTTCGCCAGCCGGATAAACCTCGGTCAGCACCAACACATCGGCTTCGGCCAGCACGTTGGCGAAGTCGTCGAGCAGATCGCGCGTGCGGCTGTAGCGGTGCGGCTGGAAGCCCACCACCAGGCGGCGATCCGGCCAGCCACCACGTGCTGCTGCAAACACGGCGGCAAGCTCGCGCGGATGATGACCGTAGTCATCGACCAACATCACCTTGCCTTGGTCGATCGCGATCTCACCACGGCGATGGAAGCGGCGGCCCACACCTTGGAAATGTTTCAACGCATGCGCGATGGCATCCGCCTCTACCCCGAGCTGCCAACCGATCGACGCGGCAGCCAGTGCATTGAGCACGTTGTGGCGTCCCGGCAGGTTGAGCGTGACCGGAATGGCTTTGTTCACACCTGGCAGCAGCAGGTCGAAATGCATCTCGAAACCTTGCTGGCGCACGTTGACGGCACGCACGTCCGCACCCTCGGCATCGATGCCGTAGGTCATCACGCGGCGTACAGTGAGCTTGGCCAGCTCGGCCACTTCCGGATCATCCACACACAGCACAGCCAGGCCGTAGAACGGCAGGCGATGCAGGAAATCCGAGAACGCCTTGCGCACCAGCGCGAAGTCGCCGTGGTAATTCTCCAGATGATCGGCATCGATATTGGTGACGACCGCGATCACAGGCGACAGCAGCAGGAACGAACCGTCTGATTCGTCCGCTTCAGCCACCAGATACTGCCCCGTGCCCAAGCGGGCATTTGCGCCTGCCGCATTGAGCTGGCCACCGATCACGAAAGTGGGATCGTAGTTGGCTTCGGCCAGCACGCTGGCGGCGAGGCTCGTCGTAGTGGTCTTGCCATGCGTGCCGGCGATGGCAATGCCACGGCGGAAACGCATCAATTCGCCCAGCATCTCCGCGCGCGGGATGACTGGGATGCGCGATTCACGCGCAGCGACCAGTTCCGGGTTGTCGTTCTTGATCGCGCTGGACGTCACGACGACGTCCGCATCACCGATGTGTGCGGCGGCGTGGCCAATGCGCACATCGATGCCGAGTTGACGCAGGCGTTGCGCGGTCGGCGATTCGCTGCGATCCGAACCGGACACGGCATACCCAAGGTTGTGCAGCACTTCGGCAATGCCGCTCATACCCACACCACCGATGCCAATGAAATGCACACGGCGGAAGGTGCTCATCAAATCTTCGTGCGCAAGTAAACGACGCGGCGTCATGCGGCCACCTCCACACAGGCGCGCGCGATATCCGCGGCAGCATCCGGCTTAGCCAACGTGCGCGCGGCTTCCGCCATCGCAAGCAGCTTGGCGGGATCACCCAGCAGCGCAGTCAAACGCTGCGCCAAATCCTTCGTATTCAAATCACGTTCCTGGATCAATTCGGCTGCACCGGCGGCGACCAGCGCCTCGGCGTTGCGGGTCTGGTGGTCGTCCACCGCATGCGGGAACGGCACTAGCACGGCGCCCAGACCACATGCAGTGAGTTCGGCGAGCGTCAACGCGCCCGCGCGACACACCGCAAGATCAGCCCACGCATAGGTGCCAGCCATGTCTTCGATAAACGGTACGATGCGCGCCTCCACACCGGCATCGGCATACGCTTTGCGTGCTTCGTCGATACCCCGATTGCCGCACTGATGCAGCACTTCTGGCCGTTGCTCGATCGGCATGTCAGCAAGCGCTTGCGGCACGGATGTATTCAACGCGCGCGCACCTAGACTTCCACCAAGCACCAGCAAGCGCGGTTTGCCGCTGCGCTCAGCCATGCGTTGTGCAGGCGATGGCAACGAAGCGATCGCACCACGCACGGGATTGCCCACCCACTCAGCATTCGGCAGCGCGTCAGCAAAACCTGCCATCACGCGGCGTGCATGCTGCGCCAGCTTGCGATTGGTGAAACCGGCCACGCGATTCTGTTCGTGCACCAGCAGCGGCCGATGCAGCAAACGCGCAGCCACACCGCCTGGACCCGCCACATACCCCCCCATCGACAGCACGCTGCGCGGCTTCAGCCGATGCAGCACAGCCAACGACGAAAGCAATGCGCGCATCAACATCCACGGCGCGAGCAATCGCGTCTTCATGCCCTTGCCACGCAAGCCGCCCACCGTAATCGTGTGCAGCTCGATACCGTGCGCCGGCACCACTTTGGTTTCCATGCCGCCTTGCGCGCCCAGCCACACTACCGGCACACCTTGCGCGCGCAGCGTTTCCGCCACGGCTAGGCCGGGGAAGATGTGGCCACCGGTGCCACCGGCCATGATCAGCACGGGTGCCTGCGCGCTCATGCTGCCACCGCCTCGCGCTCGCGCGCGTTGTTCGGATTGGCATCCGACACCGCCGCTGCAGGTGCACGTGTAGCCATCTGCCGCGCATCGAGCGCACGATAGATTTCATATGTCGCGCGCAACAACACGCCCGCCATCGCGCAAGTCAGCACGATCGACGAACCACCATAGCTGATCAACGGCAAGGTGAGACCCTTGGTCGGCAGCGCGCCAAGGTTCACGCCAATCGACACCATCGTCTGCAAGCCGATCAACAGCGAAACACCGAAGGCGATATAGCCGGCGAAACGCTGACCGATTTCCACGCCCTTCAGGCCCACACTCAGGCCGCGCCATACGACCAGCGCAAACAACCCCATCACCACCACGATGCCGAGCAAGCCGAGTTCTTCGCCGATCACCGCGAAGATGAAGTCCGTGTGTGCTTCGGGCAGATACGACAGCTTCAACACACTCGAACCAAGCCCGACCCCCATCCACTCGCCGCGACCAATCGCCATCAGCGATTGCGTGAGCTGGAAGCCATCGGCGAACGGATCCTTCCAGGGATCCATGAATGAAGTGAGCCGCTTCATGCGATAGCTTTCGCTGGTCGCCGCGATCGCCAATAGCGGCATCAGCGGCAGGCCCATGATGAACAGGAAGATCGGCCGCGCGCCGCCCAGCCACACCAATGCGAGCGTCACAGCGATCATCAGCGTCGCCGAACCAAAGTCCGGCTGCGCAAGTAGCAGCAGCACCATCACGCCCGAAACCGCGATCGGCTTGATCAAGCCGAGAAACCGCGTCTCGATGCTCTCGCGATGGCGAACCAGATAACTGGCTAGATACACCACCAGGATCAGCTTCACGGCTTCCACCGGCTGGAACGACGTAACGACCAGATTCAACCAGCGCCGCGCGCCATTGAGGCGCATACCCAAGTGCGGCACGAATACCGCCAGCAGCATGATGAAAGCCACCAGCATCAGGAAGAAGGCGTGCTTCTCCACCACTTTGAGTTCGGTGCGCATGGCGATACCCGCTGCCACGCAACCGAGCGCGAGATACAGCAGATGGCGCTTCAAGTAGTAGAACTCACCGATGTGCGTGCTGTCGGCCACGGCGATCGAACTCGATGTGACCATCACGACACCCACGCAGGCAAGACCGACCAAGGCCACTAGCAGCGGCAAGTCGAACTTGCCGCGCGGGCCTTGCCGGCGCTTTGCTTGAGTTGTGTCGAAACCGAACATGAATCAACGCACCTTCAACGTCGCCAAGCCAATCAGCACCAGCACCACGCTGATGATCCAGAACCGCACGATGACCCGAGGCTCGGGCCAGCCTTTCAATTCAAAGTGATGATGGATCGGCGCCATGCGGAAGATGCGCTTGCCGGTCATCTTGAAGCTGGCGACCTGCATCATCACCGACACTGTTTCCATCACGAACACGCCACCCATGATCAGCAGCACGATCTCCTGCCGCACGATCACCGCAATCGCCGCCAGCGCAGCGCCGATGGCCAGCGCACCGACGTCGCCCATGAACACCTGCGCGGGATAGGTGTTGAACCACAGAAAACCCAAGCCAGCCCCCGACAGTGCGCCACAGAAAATCGCGAGTTCGCCTGCGCCGGGAATCGAGGGAATTCCCAGGTATTCGGAAAACACGCGGTTACCGGCGAGATACGCAAAGATGCCCAGCGCGCCAGACACCAGCACAGTCGGCATGATCGCAAGGCCATCCAACCCGTCGGTGAGGTTCACCGCGTTGGAGAAGCCCACGATCATGAAGTACGCGAGCACGATGAAGAACACGCCCAGTGGTACTGCCACATGCTTGAACACCGGCACGTATAGCGCCGTTTCCGCCGGAATATTGGCCGTGTGAAACAAAAACCACGCCGCACCCAAACCGAACACCGACTGCCAAAAATATTTCCAACGCGAAGCGAGCCCGCGGCTGTCTTTCAACACCAGCTTGCGGTAATCGTCGTAGAAACCGATCGCGCCGTAGCAGAGCAGCACCAACAGCACCAGCCACACGTAGCGATTGTTGAGGTCCACCCATAGCAGCGTGGCGATGGCAACCGACAGCAGGATCATCACGCCACCCATGGTCGGCGTGCCTGCTTTCGAAAGATGCGTTTGCGGACCTTCCTTACGCACCACCTGGCCGGCCTTGAGCGCGGCGAGCTTGCGGATGAGCGCAGGACCAAACAGCAGCGACATCGCCATCGCCGTCAGCGCCGCCATGATCGTGCGGAACGTGATGTATTGGAAAAGGTGCGGCGTGGCGAAATGCCGTGCGAACCATTCGGCCAGTTCAAGCAGCATCGTGTGCGCCCCCCTCTGGCCGGCTGCTCTTAAGTGCAGTCACTACGTGTTCCATGCCCGCGGAATGCGAGCCCTTGATCAAACAGGTGACGCCCGCGTGCACTTGGGCACGCAACGCGTCGATCAGCTTTGCCTTGTCGGCAAAATGCGTAGCGCCCTCGCCGAACGCCTCCACAGCGGCGGCATTCAACGGGCCTACTGCGAACAGACGATGGATACCTTGCTGGCGCGCATGACGTCCGACACCCGCATGCAGAGCGCGCGCGTCCGCTCCGAGTTCGGCCATGTCGCCCAACACCAGCCAGCGCTCGCCGCTGGCCAACGCCAGCGTGTCGATCGCTGCATACATGGAACTCGGATTGGCGTTGTAGCTGTCGTCGATCAGCGTCCAGCCGTCCGGCATCGCGATGCGTTTCAGCCGGCCTTCGACGGCGCTCGCCTGTTCCAGGCCTGCGACGATGGTGTCCAGCGGAACATCCAGTGCAAGCGCAATGCTGCTTGCAGCGAGCGCGTTGGCGATATTGTGGCGACCCGGCAGCGGCAACTGCACTTCTGCATCACCGTGCGGTGTGCTCAGTACGAAGCGTGAACCGTCCACGCGCTGCTCCAGAATCTCCGCACCCACGTCAGCCTTGTGATCCAGGCCAAAACGCAGCACTCGGCGCCCACCAGCCAGACCCATGAAGAAACTGGCAAAAGCATCGTCGGCGTTGACCACCGCCACGCCATCCGCTGGCAGCGCGCGATACAGCGCGCCTTTGGTTTCTGCCACCATCTCGATCGTACCCATCCGCTCAAGATGCGCTGGTGCGATGAGATTCACGAGGCCGATATCGGGCCTGGCGATGGCAGCGAGATAGTCGATGTCGCCGGGCTTACCTGCACCCATTTCGAGTACAGCGTATTCAGTATCTTCCGGCATCCACAACAACGTCAGCGGCAGGCCGATCTCGTTGTTGTAGCTGCCGGTGTTGACGTGCGTGCGGCCATGGCGCGAAAGAATCGACGCAGCCAGGGTTTTTACCGTGGTCTTGCCATTCGAACCGGTGATGCCGATCACCCGTGCGTTGCGCTGCGCGCGCACGGCACTGGCCAGGTCGCCCAAGGCCAGTTCGGAACTCTGCACTTCCACCTGCGGCAGGTCACCTTCCACACGATGCTCGACCAAAGCCGCCACTGCGCCGCGCGCTTTCGCATCGGCGAGATAGTTATGGCCGTCCACGTGCTCGCCCTTGAACGCAACGAACAGATCGCCTGGCTTTATCTTGCGCGAATCGATGGCGATGCCAGTCACGCTGACATCGACACCGTGCAGCCGTCCGTGCGTCCACATGGCAATGGCGCTCAGCTGCATCATGCGTGGCTCTCCAAGGCAGCGCGCGCGACTGCCATGTCGTCGAACGCGCGCTTGCCGCCCGCGCTTTCCTGATAGGTTTCGTGGCCCTTCCCAGCAATCAACACGACATCTCCGGTACGCGCCATCGTCAATGCCGCACGAATCGCCGCTTCACGATCGCGCTGCACGGTGGCTGCCTGTGGCCGTGCCATGCCGGCCAAAATCTGCGCGACGATCACGTCGCCATCTTCGCCACGCGGGTTGTCGTCGGTGACGATGGCGACGTCGGCCAGCCGCTCGGCGATTTCGCCCATCTGCGGACGCTTGCCCGGATCGCGCTCACCACCGCAGCCGAACACGCAGATCAGCCGCGCCTCGCAATGTGCGCGCAACGCGTTGAGCGCCTGCTCCAATGCATCGGGCGTATGCGCATAATCGACCACGACCAGAGGCAATCCACGCAGACCGCCAATGCGATTCATGCGGCCGTTCACCGGATCGAGTGCTTCGACCGCCTCGACGATACGTTCGAATGATTCGCCCAGCGCACCGAGGCAACCGATGACGGTGAGCAGATTCGCCACGTTGAAGCGACCAAGCAAGTGGCTGCGAATCGTTTGGGCGCCCCACGGCGTGCGCAGTTTGAATGCCACGCCTTCGGCCGAGGTGACGATATCGCTGGCTTCGATATCGGCGTGCTCATTGCCTGCGCTGCTTAGCCGCCATCCGCGAACACTCGGCGGCAGCTTGCTAATCAATTGGCGACCGAAGGCATCATCGATATTGATCACTGCGGTTTTCAATCCCGGCCATGCGAACAGCTTGGCCTTGGCCGCACCATAGGCTTCCATGCTGCCGTGGTAGTCGAGATGATCGCGCGTGAGATTGGTGAACGCGGCAACATCGAACGCGGTGGCGGCAACGCGCCCTTGCTCCAGTGCGTGCGAAGACACTTCCATCGCCACGTGCGAGGCACCATCGCGGCGGAACTCGGCGAACAGCCGCTGCACCGCGATTGCGTCGGGCGTCGTGCGTTCGCCTTCCATCAATTGCCCATGCAGGCCAGCACCCAGCGTGCCGATGGTGGCGGCACGATGCCCCAGATGTTCCAGCGCCTGCGCCAGCAATTGCACGGTGGACGTCTTACCGTTAGTGCCGGTTACGCCGATCACGCGCATCGATTCCGAAGGACGGCCAAAAAAGCGCGAGGCGATTTCGCCCACGAAAGCGTGCAACCCGTCGATCCATAGCACCGGCACGCCTGGATCTTCCAAGTCGGCCGGCGCCGGCGTTTCGGCCAACACCACGCTGGCGCCGCGCTGTATCGCACCGCGTACGAATTCGATGCCGTGTCCGCGCGTACCGCGCAGCGCGAAGAACGCATCGCCGCTGCGCACCTGACGCGAATCCAGCGCAAGCCCGGAAACGACGACAGGCCCTGCGGCCTTCGTTTCGGCGATGCCTTGAAGCAGATGATCCAGACGCTGGCCGTTCATGGCTCTACGGCCTCCACGGCGGATTGATCATCTTGTTGTGCGTTCTGTGGCGGCGCGGTACCAGCCAATCCTCCGCCCGCCTGCAACGGGCCGCCGACGTACCAGCGCCCGATGTTGTCGGGTGGTACGTCAAGCAGGCGCAGCGCGCCGGTCATGACGCTCTGAAACACCGGTGCTGAAACCACACCGCCGTAGTAGACGTTTTTCTTGGGGTTATTGATCACTACCACGCCAATCAAGCGCGGATCAGTGGCGGGCACGATGCCAGCGAACAGCGAGTTGTAACTGTTCTTGGCGTAACCTCCGCCCGATGCCAGATGCGCCGTGCCGGTCTTGCCGGCCACGATGTAGTTGGCAATCTGCGCGCGCGTGGCCGAACCGCCCGGCGCAGTCACCGTCTCCAGCATGTCCACCAGCTCCCGGGCGATAGTTGGCGAAATGATCTGCTTGCCTGCATCGCTACCGCCCTTGATGAAAGTGGGCGTGTGCATCACGCCGCCATCCGCCAGCGTGGCGTACGCAACGGCCAGTTGCAGCGGCGTGACGTTAAGGCCATAGCCATAGGCCATGGTGGCTTTTTCGATGGGGCGCCAGCTTCGGCCGGGCCGCAGAAGACCGACCGATTCGCCCGGAAAACCGCTGCCCGTGCTTTCGCCGAAGCCGAACGCGCGATACGTGTCATACAGAAACTTGGTATCCAGCGACAGCCCGATCTTGGCCGCACCGATGTTGCTTGACTTGGTAAGCACGCCGGTCGGCGTAAGCACGCCGTTACCGCCGGACTCCACGTCACGGATGTCCTTACCCATGAACATCCAGTGGCCGTTGCCCGTATCGACCATCGGCGACGTGGGCGTGTACTTGCCACTGGAAAGGCCGGCCGCCATGGTGAACGTCTTCATGGTGGAGCCCGGCTCCACCACGTCGGTCACGGTGCGGTTGCGACGTGCCGCGGCCGGGCTGCCGGTGACGACGTTAGGGTTGTAAGTAGGTAAGCTCACCATGGCGAGAATCTCGCCGGTGCTTATATCCAGAATCACGATCTCACCAGAATCGGCGTCGAGATCCTGCAACTGTTTTTTCAGTTCGCTATAGGCGAGGAACTGAATGCGGCGATCGATGCTGAGCGTGAGATTCTGCCCAGGCTGCGGCGCGTGCACCTGTTCCACGTCTTCGACGATGCGGCCCATGCGATCGCGGATCACGCGCTTCGCACCTGGCTTGCCGGCCAGCCAATTGTCGAACGCAAGCTCCAGGCCTTCCTGGCCATGATCGTCGATGTTGGTGAAGCCGAGCACGTGCGCGGTCACTTCACCCGACGGGTAGTAGCGCTTGTACTCGCGCTGACCGTTGACGCCCGGAACACCCAGCGCAAGCACCGCTTGCGCCGCTTCCGGACTCATCTGCCTGCGCAGATAAGCGAAATCGCGATCGGCACGCTGCTCCAGGTACGACTTCAGCTCATCGGCATTGGTACCCAGCGCCTGCGCCAACGCCGGAATGCGGTCGGCGTTGTCGAGCACTTCCGACGGCACGCAGGTGATGGACACCATCGGCGTGGAGACCGCCAGCGGTTCGCCATTGCGGTCGAAGATCGTGCCGCGCGACACGGCGATCGGCACCACGCGCAGAAAGCGCGCGTCGCCCTGATCCTGGTAGAACTGTTTGCGCACCACCTGCAGATCGAAAGCACGCGCCATCAGACCCAGCGATGCGATACCAAGCAAACTGATCACCAGCAACATGCGTCGACGCGTGCTGGGGCCCGCACCTTTGCGGCGCGAGCTGGGCTTCGGAGCCATGGCGTGCTGCAGCCGATTCATGGCCGCACCAACTGCACGTCCTGCGGACGGGGCGTGAACATGCCGAGTTTCGTGCGCGCTTCGTTGTCGATGCGGCGCGGCTCGGCCCAGGTTGCCTGCTCCAGTTCGAGCTGGCCGTATTCGATGTTCAATGCGTCGCGCTGGCTTTGCAGTTGCGACAACTGCACGAAGAGCGCGCGACTCTGGTGGCGCGTCCATACCACGGCGATCGCGCTGACCATCGTCGCCACCAGCAGCAGCAAGAGCGAGAAGATGCCGACGGCCCTCATGCCAGCTTCTCCGCCACGCGCAGCACAGCGGAGCGTGCACGCGGGTTCGCCGACTGCTCCGCTTCGGAAGGAAATTGCGCTTTGCCGATCGCAGCCAGCCTAGCCGGCGCTGCAGCAACGGGAGGACCGCGGCGACTGCCTTGCACGCGACCGGAATGATCACGGATGAATTGCTTCACCATGCGATCTTCCAGCGAATGGAAGCTGATGATCGACAAGCGGCCACCGGGATTGAGCCGGTCGAGTGCCGCTTCGAGCCCACGCTCGAGCGCTTCCAGTTCGCCGTTCACGCGAATGCGCAGCGCCTGAAACGTACGTGTAGCCGGATGCTTGCCAGGCTCGCGCCGACCGATCAGGCGCTCCACCAAGGCCGCGAGTTCGCCGGTGCGGGTGATCGGCGATTCTTTGCGGCGCTCTACGATGGCGCGGGCGATCTTCCGGCTGAAGCGCTCCTCGCCGTAGATCCACAACACGTCGGCGATCTCGCGTTCTTCGGCGCGGGCGAGAAAATCGGCGGCACTTTCGCCCTGTGTGGGGTCCATGCGCATATCGAGCGGCGCATCGGCCATGAAGCTGAAGCCGCGGGAGGCTTCGTCCAGCTGCGGAGAGGAAACGCCGAGATCGAGCAGCACGCCGTCGAGACCAATGGCCGTCTCATCCCATTCGGCCAGCGTGGAGAAATTGGCGTGACGGATCGACACGCGCGGATCGGTGGCGAATTCTTTTTGCGCGGTGGCGATGGCCTGCGGATCACGGTCCATCAGCAGCAGTCGACCATCCGAACCCAGGCGCGACAGCACGACGCGGGCGTGACCGCCGCGTCCGAAGGTGCCATCGAGATAACGCCCGCCTTCCCGCACGGCGAGACCCTCCACCGCTTCATTCAGCATCACCGGGATGTGCAGCAACAGGTCGGCCATGCCGCACTCCCGCATTTGTTCGAATTCATCCCGCGCCGACCCTTTCGGTCTAAAGGCGCAGGTCCGCCATGTCGTCGCTGATTTCGTCTTCGCCGATGGTCTGGCGAATCTTGGCCAGGTGGGCCTGTTCGCTCCACAGGTCGAACTTGTTGCCCATGCCTAGCAAAACCGCCTTTTTCTCGATGCCGGCCGCAGTGCGTTGGCTGGCCGGCAACAGGATGCGCATGGCGCTATCCGGCTCCAGCATCGCCGCCGCACCGACCAGCTTCATCTGCAAGGCACGATGTACGGCCTTGACGCTCGGCAAGGCGTTCACCTGGTCGCGCACCCGCTCCCATTCAGCGTGCGGGAACAGCCAGAGGCAGCCCGACTCGAACGGGTTGTAGGTGATCACCAACCGATTGGCGCAAGCGCTCGTGACCAGCTCCCGATACGCAGTCGGGATGGCCAGTCGGCCCTTGTCATCGACGGTGATGGCGGTTTCGCCCTGGAACACGACCTAGAAAACTCCACGAAATCCCACGATTTCACACAGGGGCCCACGATAGTCTCGCCTTTTGAGACTGTCAACAATTTTTTGCTTGTGAATCAATAAGAAAGGCGCGGTTGTGGCGAAATTTCCAGTGTTTTCTAGAAAGACCGGCAAGAGCCTTGATTGGCATGGATTTTTGCCCGCAGGAAGTAAGCAAAGAGGAGGGGGGAGTGAGAGAAAAGCCGGACGATCCGCTCTCTCACTACCCGCTCCTCTTCACTCTGTCCTGAATGAAAGGTGGAGTCGGCCTATAAGCCGGGTTCTGTACGCCTTGCGGCGCGACAGTCATTCCTCTCGGCCAGGCGTCACCGCCTGGCTCCAGCAACCTACCCGGGAACAACGCGGGCCGCGTTATCGTTCCCCTATTCGGTCTTGCTCCGGGTGGGGTTTACCGTGCCACGCGGCGTTGGCCCCGCGCGCGGTGCGCTCTTACCGCACCATTTCACCCTTACCTGTGCCCTTTTGAGGCCATCGGCGGTTTGCTTTCTGTTGCACTGGCCGTCAGCTCACGCTGCCCAGGTGTTACCTGGCACCCTGCCCTGTGGAGCCCGGACTTTCCTCGATGCGCACATGGCGCGACGCGACTGTCCGGCCGACTCCGTTGGATAGTGTAGCTGGTGGAAGCAGTGAGTAGGTTTGCACCGCAACCTACGCTCACTCCTGATAAAGCTGCTTGCGTGGCGCTCCGCTGATCGCCGCGGCCAATTTCGCTGCCTTCGCGGGTGGAAGCTCCTCGCGCAGGATTGCAAACACGCGACGCCCTTCGGCTAGCTTCGCATCCGTATCGTCACCACGCCCTGCGACAAGAACCACGCACTCACCGCGCTGTTGATTCGGATCCTCCACCACACGCGCTGCCAATTGCGAAAGCGGCTCGCCGATCACTGTCTCGAACATTTTGGTGAGCTCGCGCGCCAGCACCGCTTCACGTTCCGCGCCGAACACATCGCGCATATCGGCAAGGCTCTCTGCGATGCGATGCGAGGATTCATAAAAGATCAACGTCCGCGGATCGCTCGCAAGTTCTTCCAGGCGACTGCGACGTGCCGCGGATTTGGGTGGCAGAAAGCCCTCGAACACGAAGCGATCGCTGGGAAGCCCTGCGACGGAAAGCGCCGTGATGGCCGCACACGCGCCGGGCACCGGTATGCAACGGATACCCGCTTCACGCGCTGCGCGTACCAGCCGAAAACCCGGATCGCTGATCAACGGTGTACCGGCATCCGAAATCAACGCCACAGATTCGCCTTGCTCCAGTCGCCGCACGATGGCAGCCACCGCTTCGCGCTCATTGTGTTCATGCAACGCCACCAGCGGCGTGCTGACGTTGTGCTGGAGCATCAACGGACGGCTGTGCCGGGTATCTTCAGCGGCAATCAACGCGACATTGCGCAAGGTTTCGATAGCGCGCGCGGAGATGTCATCACGATGACCAATTGGCGTTGCGACCACCCACAGGCAGCCCATTTGCTTGGATGACATTCCGGAACCCTTTTCGCGGCGAAGCAACGATGCGATCGGCTATGATCGCGCAATTGCCCCCATGGGATCGAGGAAATCCATGCGTTCAGGTCGTCTCGCCGCGTCAGGACTGCTGATTTCAATGCTCTTGAGCGCCTGCGTGCCGTCCGTGGTGCCACGTTCGCCCGCAGAGATCGCCGCAGCGCAAAACGCTGCCGACCTGAGCAATCGGGGGCAATTCGACCAGTCCGCACAAGCCTATCTGGCGCT
The DNA here is from genome assembly GCF_030160295.1 of Dyella acidisoli. GTDB lineage: Bacteria > Pseudomonadota > Gammaproteobacteria > Xanthomonadales > Rhodanobacteraceae > Dyella_B > Dyella_B acidisoli. The sequence goes on along the minus strand of NZ_BSOB01000017.1, from coordinate 94,087 downwards.
TGCCGCGCAAACGCCGAGCCGCGTCGATCATTACAAGCTGCTGGCCGCCGAAGCTTATCGCGAAGAAAACGCGCTGGATCGCGCGGCGCCACTTGTTACGGGCATCCAGCGCGACCGACTCAGCGATGACGAACCCGTACGCTTGGACTTGCTGCGCGCAGAAATCGCACTGCGCCAGCGCGACCCAGCCACCGCGCTGCGCTTGACCACGCAGCCGGATCTGAGCGTACCGGCGAATCTACGTCCACGCTTGCTGATCCTGCGCGCCGATGCGCTCGCTGGCACAGGCGATCTATGGGGTGCAGCGCGCACGCGCGTCGAAATGGACGACGTATTGCATGGCGCCGATCGCGAACAGAATCGCGATCAGACGCTGACGCTACTCACCAAGCTCGGTGCGCAACCGCTCAAGCAACGCGCAGCGGCCATGCAGCAAGGTGATCGCATGCTGCCATGGGTGAATGAAGCACTCGGCCGTCTGGGCGTGACGGTGGCACAGGCACAGCCGAATCTGGAACAAGCCGTCGGCACACTGGTGCCTGGCAGCGGCGCCAGTGTGCGCGAGGGCTACAAAATGCCCGCACATGTCGCGCTCTTGCTGCCCAACAGCGACGGCCTGGCGGCTGCAGGCGCAGCCATTCGCGAAGGCTTCTTTGCCGCTTACTTCCAGTCGTCCGACACGCATGCGCCACGCGCCACGGTACGCGTCTATGACAGCGGCGGCAATGCCGCCAGCGCGGTCAAGGCTTATAACCAGGCTGTAGCCGACGGCGCGCAGATGGTGATCGGTCCGTTGGCGCGCCCGGAAGTTATGGCTGTGCTCGGCCAGCCATCGCTGCCCGTTCCGGTGCTGGCGCTCAATCATTCGGATAACAAAACCCTGCCGGCGGGTACGGCAAGCGAATTTGCCCTGATGCCTGAAGACGAAGGCGCGCAGGCCGCCGATCACATGATCGAGCGCGGCCTACACAATACCTACGTACTCATTTCCGGCGACGACTTCGCCAAACGCGCCGCAGCAGCATTCAAGGCAGAGTTGGAAGCCAAGGGCGGACAGATCACCGGCACCGCACAGTTGCCGGCGAGCGGCGTCAATTACGGTGATGCCGTCAACGCATTGAATGCCGGCAATGCCGGAACCGACGCGGGCATTTTCATCAGCATGCGTGCAGAGCAAGCACGACTGCTGCTGCCGCAGTTGCGCATTGTGCGCATCAACCTGCCCGTATTCGGCACATCGCATATCTATGGCGGCAGCGATAACGCCACAGCGGATCGCGACTTGGAAGGCGTGGAATTCTGCGGCGCCCCGTGGCTGTTCGACGCACAAACCGGCCTGCCCGGCTATCACGACATCGCGGCACAGCTACCCGCCGCGCATGGCGGAACGGCCCAACTGTTCGCGTTCGGCATGGATGCATGGAACCTCGTGCCTTACCTCGACTGGCTGCACAACCATCCAGGCAGCTACCTACCCGGCGCAACGGGTCAACTTACCGTGGATACCTTCGGCCACGTGAAGCGCGTGCTGACTTGGCTGAAATTCCAAGATGGCGTAGCGCGCCCGAGCAACGCCAGCCTGCAGATGGACAGCACGCCTGATGGCCCTGCTCCCGCAAGCAGTGCATCCGCGCCGGCCGGCACCACCCCCATGCCAGCCACCCAACCCAACGGTGGCTGATGCGTGCTGCAGGGAGCGCGTTCGAACAACGCGCATGCACTGAATTGGAGGGCGCTGGGCTCAAATTGCTCACGCGCAACTACACCACGCGCTACGGTGAACTGGATCTCGTCATGCGCGACGGCGACACCGTGGTGTTCGTTGAAGTGCGGCACCGCCTACGCGCCAGCCATGGCGATGCCGCCAACTCGGTCACCGTAAGCAAACAAGCCAAGCTGATCCGCGCTGCGGAACTATGGCTGTGCACCTATTCCCGGCTATGACCAACAGCGGCCGCCACAAACTCCCACTGTGCCACCTCCGCGATGGGAGTCTCGCTGGGGGGCGATTTATACCGACGCGAACAAAGGTGTGGTTGGATTTTCCACAAGCAAATTAGGGCGAGAACAGGCTAGGCAAGCTGCATTGGAAGACTGCACGACCAAGGGCGGAATCCAGTGCAGGTACGCTATTTCTTATAGCAACAGCTGCGGTGCCATGGTCGCAGGTGACAACTGGTTCAATGTGGAATCGGGTGCAACGGAAGACGAGGCCATTCAAGCTGGAATGAAGGCGTGCAAGAAGGACAAAGACACCAATTGCCACGTCTACTTAACGACTTGCAGCCCTGCAGTACTTGTTCAATAAACGCGCCATAATGAAATCCACATTTTTCCTATCTTTTGCCCTGTTTTTGACTTTGGCCACTACTTCCTGCGGTTCCACCATGAGCACACCCGATATCAAACACAACACAAACCCGAAGGTGCGCTACGAGATCACCTTGACGATCAAGGATGCGCCAGGCCTGTTCGATTCGGTGACCGGATTCATGCAATACGATGTCGCCAACGAACAGTGCACCCCATACGAAAGATTCACTGGCATTTACCGTACACCGCCCGGCCAAAGCCCGCCGATTGCGTTCAGTCGAGTCAGTGATAACCAATACAAGGGCACCCTTCATCTCGACTTGTTGCAAGACGAGGACTACTACGGGCTTGGCGTATGTCATTGGTCGATGACAGCGGCGATCGCGCGCTTGAAATTCCAAGAAGCAACCTTCAGCCCAGACATATCGCAAAAACAGATCGTTGCGCAACAGTCAGTGACGATTTATTTCCCGAAGAGCGGTTATGGGGATAACTCGATCAAGGATATGCATTACGCCGGCTCCACTATGTCGGAGACCGTTGCTCACTATCGAGACGATTTCTTCTCCGTAACGCTTTCCTCCAAGGAGCGATTTGAATGAGCCTGGATTCTAATGACTATGCAGCTCTGTCAAAGGACTCCTACAAGGACCGAACAAAAGAAAAAGACGAGGACAGGATAGTTTCCATCGGGAAATATAAGTACAAAATCCTCGACACTGATAGCGATCCGTTCACTGGCTACCAAGGCACGGCTTACCAGAAGCTGGACGTCAACGGCCACTTCACTGGTGAGGTGATCATTGCCCATCGCGGCACCGAGTTCGGCCGCGAACCGATCAAGGATGGCCTTACCGACTTCGGCATGGTTGTTACCGGCCTCAATGCCCAAGCGCCTGCCGCTGAAGCATTTACCGAGCGCGCGATAGCAAAAGCCAAGATAGCCGCCGAAAAAGCACATGCCCCTCTACACATCACCGTCACCGGCCATTCCCTAGGCGGCACACTGGCCGAACTTACGGCATACAAATTCCATCTGCATGGTGAAACCTTCAATGCGTATGGGGTTGCAGGCCTGATGCATGGCGTTCCAGAAGGCGGATCGCAGGTTATCAATCACGTACGCGCCACTGACGTAGTGAGCGCCGCCAGCGCGCACTTCGGTGAAGTACGAGTCTATGCCACCACACAGGATATCGATCGCCTTTCCCATGCACATTACCACGAAGATGGGGCGGGTCTTGGGCGCAATGTGATTCACGCGATCGACCCAGGTGCGCATGGCATCGACAACTTCGTACCGGATGCACAAGGTCACTCGGCTCTCGATGCCGAGAATACCGCCCGCTATGGCGCCCATCACGCCATGGTCGACCGCTTCCGACAAGATGTACTAACGGCACGAACAGTGATATCGGCCCGGTGGGAAGTGCAAAAGTTCGCTTACGAAGCCAGCCAGGCCGTGACAGTCGCTGCAGCGGCACGTTGGCTTGAGACATTCGAGACGGCACGAGACACCACCGTCAAGACAGCCCACGTCGTGGGTGAGGCGTTCGACAACGCGCATGATGCGATGGCACGCAGTACAAAGGCCATGAACGACAGCATGGCGTACCTCTCCCAATCGCTTAGTGATGCAGGCAGTCGACTTGAGTCCAAATCTACGACTCCCACTTCTCGCATCTTGCTGGACGATCCCAGTCACCCTAGCCACGCGCTGTTTCAGCAAAGCCTGCAGGGCATACAGCAACTCAATAACGAGCATGGCGTAGCACCATCCGAACGCGACGGTCGTTTTGCGGGCGCGCTGGCGGCGGCCGCAGCAGCAAATGGTCTTTCTCAGATCGATCGTGTAGCGCTCAGCCAGGACGCCACCTACGCATTTGCGGTGTGTAAAGAAGGCGAACAGGATCTTTGGGGCGTAAAGCCTTGGATCGCTCGTGTAGAGACCGCGACCGCACTGAATACGCCATTGGTGCTAAGCAGTGAGGCCTGTATGCGGGCTATGCAGCAAAGAACTGACGAAAGCGCACGCGAGCATATGCCGGCACGCCGACACGAGCAGACTCAGGAACATACGAAGCACATCCATCAGTAGGAACGCTCCCTCACGGCAACAAGAAAGGCTGTCTCCACAAATCGAACGGTTAATAGGACAAAGAATATGAAACGGAATTACAGCAAAACACTTCATGCGACCTTCTCCTTGATCTTCGGTGCCATGCTGGCGACATTCGTTGCAGGCGCCGCCGATTCTCAGCTTGAGGGAGAAAATATTCTTCAGGTTTTGCCCAAGGATTTCGAGGTCGCTAATCAGCAGTCCCCCAACCACATCACCTTGACCGAGATGATTCCTAAGGGCGAGACGGTGGACCACTGGACTCAAATGGTCACAACTCAGATTTTTCACGGCATCGACGATCCTGCCTTCTACCCCTATTACAAGAAGCAAACTGGCGATCGCTTCGAGCAAGCCTGCGACGTTTCCAATTCGGAATCTTTTACGGAGCTTGACGGCGAAGAGAACGGCTACCCCGTTCATCTATGGCTTGCTTCCTGCAAGTTCAAAAATCCAAGGCAGGCACCGGAAATAACACTCTTCAAATTCATTCAGGGCAATGACGCCGCTTATGTGGTGCAGTTGGCGACGCACTACGAACCGACTGATGAGCAAATGAATGAGAGCATGAAGTATTTAGCCAAAGTCTTGGTCTGCGACACACGGCGAAAGGAAAGCCCATGTTCCATGCCAAGCCCCTCATCCAGTAACGCCGATGCTCCAGCACAGGACGGCGTAGCCGAACATAAAGTTTCGATAGGAGATGCCAATGCCCACGGAATCCCCTGCCTATCGATGCAGGACGTAAAAAATACGTATACACCCTTCGACTTGATAGCCAGCTTTGCGCAATGCGCTGATGAAGGCGACTATGACAAGGCAGCACGCCTGTATATAACAGCCAATTCGTACACCAAGTTCGATATAGCCAGAGTTGCCGATCCTAGCGTGGGAGATATGAGAACCATTGTCGCCTTGCGCATGGCCTCATACATGAGCGAAACACAGCGTAAAACATTTGATGAAGCACTTCATGCCATTACGGACAACGAAACACCATTGAATGCTTTTTGCGCGCAGATTCGTCGACTTGGACCACCCAGTTACTACCCGGACTATCTCATTGCGCATGGCATGAATGGCTTCCTCGACGAGTCGACACGTGGCGCTGCGCTAAAGGCTGATTTCAATGCTCGTGAAACGTGGAATAGCCTCGAAAAGGACTTTGTCCGATGCAAGTCGTGACGCATCGTAGCCATCGACGTCAACGCGATGACTTATACATGCATCACGCCACATGTTCATGATGGAGCATCCAAACCATGCTCGCTTTATGAGTGGCTCGATAGCGAAGCAGCGCCACCTTCACGAATACCCATGCAAAGGACAAGATCCCACTTCGGCACGGAAGCTAAGGAAGCCCTAATGAGGAGCTCGATTTTCATAGCTGCAACATTGCTCGCTCTTACTATCAATGCGCAAGGAACCTTGCAGTTCAGAGCTAATGATCCCTTCGCTTTCTGCACGCAAGGCCAAGACCTTCCCGATCCATGCTGGAAGCCACTGCCCCCATATACAGGTGGTGCCGCGTGGACTTACACGGGCACCTGCGATCCGCCAAACGAGTACGGGCGGTTGTGGACAGGTGACGACTATCGTGCCTTGAGCCAGTACCAAGCGATCTGCGCGATGGCAGGAAAAAGCGGCGCCTGGACTGGCGAGACGCCGCCCGACTTGGTGCCATTCAAGCACTGACCCCAAACGCGTTGGCGAGCCGCTCAATACACGGGTTTTACGACGCTTCGGCGTTAAACTGGTTATATGCCACTTCCCGCTGCCCTGCTCGACACCCTTCGCGCCATCTTTGCCACCCACGCGCTGTCGGTGGGTGAGGCCGAGCGACTCGCCTACGCCTACGACAACTCGCGTTGCAATGCCTTGCCTGATGCCGTGGTGTTTCCGACTGAACATGCACAAGTAGAAGCGCTCGTTCGCACATGCCGGCAGCATCACGTGCCCATCGTGGCGCGGGGGCGTGGCACCAACACCACTGGGGCCACCGTGCCGGTAAACGGCGGCGTCGTGGTGAGCTTCGAACGCATGAATCGCATCGTGCGCATCGATCCGGACAATCGCCTAGCTGTCGTAGAGCCTGGTGTGCTTAATGGTGACCTGCAAAATGCGCTGAAGCCGCATGGCTTCTTCTGGCCGCCCGATCCCACGTCGTCACCTTGGTGCAGCATCGGCGGCAATCTTGCCTGCAATTCGGCCGGGCCGCGTACAGTGAAATACGGCAGCCCGCGCGAAAACACACTCGGCCTTCGCGCCGTGGCCGGCACGGGTGAAAGTTTTCGTTGCGGCACATACACAAGCAAAGGTGCGACGGGCTACGACCTCACACGCTTGCTGATCGGCTCGGAAGGTACGCTTGCGCTGATCACCGAAGCCACGCTCAAGCTGACACCGAAACCTTCGGGCATGCGCACACTACGTGCCACTTATCGTGACGTAAACAGCGCGGCGCATGCCGTAGCGCGCATCATGGCGCAACCGGTCACGCCATGCGCATTGGAATTCATCGATGATGTGGCGCTGAAACTCGCGCGCGATTATGGTGGCGACGATGTGCCGTTGGCCGGCGCAATGCTGATGATCGAAGTCGATGGCGAACCGGACACCTTGCCTTCCGCGGTCGCCGCCGTATCGCAAGCAGCGCGTGGCGAGGGCTTGGAAGAGCTGCGTATCGCGCAGACCGCCGAGGAAACACAGGCGTTATGGTCCGCACGCAAAGCCCTGTCGCCCGCGCAACGCACGATTTCACCGAACAAGATCAACGAAGATGTCGTCGTGCCGGTAAGTCGACTTCCTGAGCTGGTGAATGGCATCCGCGAGCTTTCGCGCAAGCACGATGTGTTGATCGTCACCTTCGGCCACGCCGGCAACGGCAACCTGCATGTAAACCTGCTGCCGCGCGACGATGCCGAACGTCAGCGCGCGCATGCCTGCCTCGCAGAAGTGTTCGCGCTGGTGATTGCTTTGCAGGGCACGCTCTCCGGTGAGCACGGCATTGGCTTGGTGAAACGTGAATTCATGCCACTGGCACTGGAACCTGGCACGCTGGGTCTAATGCGCAGTGTGAAAGCTGCATTCGATCCGGAGGGAATCATGAATCCGGGCAAATTGCTGCCATGACAGAGAGCGATGCACTCCATGCGCTTCTCGTCGATATTCGAGCATGCCATCTCTGCGCCGCGCAGCTAAAGGATGGACCGCGTCCAGTGTTGCAAGCCAGCGCATCATCACGCTTGCTGATCGTCAGCCAGGCACCGGGGCGTAAAGTCCACGCCACCGGCATCCCGTTCAATGACGTCAGTGGTGATCGGTTGCGTGATTGGTTGGGTGTCGATCGCGATCTGTTTTACGACGCACAGCGCATTGCGATTGTGCCCATGGGCTTCTGCTTTCCTGGGAGTGGCCGTAACGGCGATTTACCACCGCGTCCCGAATGCGCACCAACTTGGCATCCGCGATTGATGCCCCTACTGAAGTGTGTGCAGTTGACGCTGGCGATCGGACAGTATGCGCAAGCCGGCGTTCTGAGCGAACAGCGAGGCGCCACGCTCACCGACACCATGCTGGCATGGCGCGAACACCTAGCTCGCGGAATATTGCCGCTGCCGCATCCAAGTCCCCGCAATCGCGCGTGGCTGAAGCGCAATCCGTGGTTTGAAGTGGAGCTGTTGCCGGTGTTACGCAGCGAAGTGGCGCGCGTGCTGTAGGTTGGGGTGCAAACCCCAACCCACGAGCTCAGGTGGCTCGACGGGAAAAGATCAGGTGCAGCCCGAACAGCATGAACACCGCACCGGCGCAACCATCAATCCAGCGGCTGAGGCGCAGATAGCCACGGCGCATCACCGGCAAGGCAAAGCAGCCGGCCACGAACGAGAACCACAGAAACGTCTCGACCACTACCATCGCCCACAACCCCCAGCGCGCAGCCGGCGAGATACCCGTACCAACAAACGCCGAAAAAATGCTGCCGAAATAAATCACCACTTTCGGATTGGCAAGATTGGTGAGCAGGCCATTGCGCAGCGAGCGCCAAGCGCCAACGAACACCTGCACGGGTTGCGCTGCTTGATTCTGCGCAGGCTTGGTCAGCGCGCTGCGCAGCATCTTCAGACCCATCCAGCATAGATAAAGGCCGCCGCAGATCGCGATCAGGCGCTCCAGCCAGATCAGCCGGTGCAACAACAATTGCAGACCAAGCAGCGCCAGTCCCGCCCACATCGCCACCCCAAGAGTGATGCCCGCCACGCCCGCCATGGCTTCGTGCCGCGACCGGCTCACCGCCGTCTGCGAGACGAAGAAGAAATCCGGCCCGGGACTCATCAGGGCGATGATCTGGACGATCGCGATGGTGATGAACTGGCTCATGGGGTCGCTCCGGCAAACTCTACGCAGTGTAGCGGCACGAGCGGGCCACCCACACTGCCGCGGCGAGCCTTGCCGGCCGGGCCGGGGTTCCTCTACGCTGCCGGAGCATCATGTACGGGCTCGCCCGGCTTTTTGTAGGGGATGTTTACCCTTGCCAGTCGTCATTCCGGCGAAGGCCGGAATCCAGTTTAAACACGTCCTGCGAAGCACTCGAAATATGTCGATGCGCTTCGCACGATGCACTCAACTGGATTCCGGCCTTCGCCGGAATGACGATAGGCAATGACCGGCATTCCCGAAACAGCACAAACCTATACGCATCACCCAGGGGAACGAACACATGCAGGAAACCAACCCATGAGCCTGAAGTTGCGACTCATCGCGATGAATTTCCTGCAGTACTTCGTTTGGGGTGCGTGGCTGATCACCATCGGCGCCTACTGGTTCCAGAACCGGCATTGGTCTGGCGCCCAGTTTGGCGCGATCTTCTCGACCATGGGCCTCGCTTCGCTGTTCATGCCATCGATTCTCGGCGTAGTCGCAGACAAATGGATACGCGCGGAGCGCTTATACGGTTGCCTGCACATCCTTGGCGCGGCGGTGCTGTGCATCGTGCCAACCATCGACAAGCCCAGTACGCTGTTCTGGGTGATGCTGCTGAACATGATGTGCTACATGCCCACCATTTCGCTGGCGATCACGGTGGCCTACAACGCGTTGAAGCGGGACGGCGCAGACGTAGTGCGCGTCTATCCGCCGATTCGTGTGTGGGGCACCGTGGGTTTCATCGCGGCGATGTGGATGGTGAGCCTGCTGCACCTGGAAACCACCACCGGCCAGTTCTATGTCGCCGCAGGCGCTGCGCTGCTGCTAGGCGTCTATGCTTTCACATTACCGCCCTGCCCGCCGCGCCTGCGCGGCGAAGCCCACCACTCCTGGCTGGATGCCTTGGGCCTCACCTCGTTCGCACTGTTCAAGCAAGCCAAAATGGCGGTCTTCTTCATCTTCGCCATGCTGCTCGGCGCCGCGCTGCAATTGACCAACGCCTACGGCGATACGTTCTTGCACGACTTCGCGCATGTGGAGGCCTACAAGGATCTGGTCGCAGTGCGGTATCCCGCAATCATCATGTCGATTTCGCAGGTGTCGGAAACGCTGTTCATCCTGGCGATTCCGTTCTTTCTGAAACGCTTCGGCATCAAGACCGTCATGTTGATCAGCATGCTGGCATGGACGTTGCGCTTCGGCCTGTTCGCGTTCGGTGATCCGGGCAATGGGCTGTGGATGATCGTGCTGTCGTGCATCGTCTACGGCATGGCCTTCGATTTCTTCAACATCTCCGGCTCGCTGTTCGTGGAAGGCCAGAGCGACCCGGCCATCCGCGCCAGTGCGCAAGGCCTGTTCATGCTGATGACCAATGGCGTCGGTGCGGTGCTCGGTAGCTCGATCAGCGGCCTGGTAATCGATGCCTACTTCACCCGCCCGGATCACTCACTGGACTGGCACAGCATCTGGCTCACATTCGCGGCGTATTCGCTGGTGGTGGCCGTGGTGTTCGTGTTTCTGTTCAAACACAAGCATGTGCCGGAAGCTCTGCAGGGCGCCCCTGCGCACTGATTCACGAATTTGCCCCCTCCCCTGCTTGCAGGGGAGGGTTGGGGTGGGGTGAGCACTTACTTCAAGCCCACCCACAAGCGCCCACTCCCTCCCAATCTCTTCCGAATCCGGCCCCGGGACAGCGTGGCGCTACAATAAGTCGATGCAAATCGGCCCCTACCGCATCGATCCGCCCGTCGTGCTCGCCCCCATGGCCGGCGTCACTGACAAACCCTTCCGCCTGCTGTGCAAACGGCTGGGTGCGGGCCTTGCCGTATCGGAGATGACCACCGCTGATCCCCGCTTGTGGCAAACCCGCAAGTCGCTCAAACGCATGGATCACGAAGGCGAGCCGGAACCCGTCAGCGTTCAGATCGCCGGCTACGACCCCGCCATGCTCGCCGAAGCCGCGCGCTTCAATGTTGCCCATGGCGCGCAGTTGATCGACATCAACATGGGCTGCCCTGCCAAGAAAGTCTGCAACGTGTGGTCCGGCTCCGCACTGCTGCAGGATGAACCATTGGTGGCGCGCATCGTGAAAACAGTAGTGGATGCGGTGGAAGTACCGGTCACACTGAAAATCCGCACCGGCTGGGATCGCCAGCACAAGAACGCACTCACCATAGCGCGCATTGCCGAAGACAACGGCATTGCCGCACTCGCCGTGCACGGTCGCACCCGCGCCGACAAATACGAAGGCGAAGCCGAATACGACACCATCGCTGCAGTGAAAGCCGCCGTACGCATTCCGGTGCTTGCCAATGGCGACATCACTACGCCACAGCAAGCCAAGCACGTACTCGACGTCACCCATGCCGACGCAGTGATGATCGGCCGCGGCGCGCAAGGCCGCCCCTGGATCTTCCGCGAAATCGCACACTATCTCGCTACCGGCGAGTTGCTTCCCGAGCCATCGCTGTTCGAGGTCTCAACCATCCTGCTCGGCCACCTCGAACACCTGTATGGATTTTATGGCGAGCACGCGGGCGTACGCATTGCGCGCAAGCATTTGGGCTGGTACGCCAAAGATCGGCCGGAAAATGGAGCTTTTCGAGATGTAGTGAACCGCGCAGAAAGTGCTCAAGACCAACTAAATCTGACCGCCTCCTACTTCGAAGTACTACATAACCACCTACGCGTCGCCGCATGATCCGTCAACGATAGCCTGAAGATTATTGTCATAGGCTAACAATCGCTTAGAGCGACCCGAACTCCAGAATCGTCGTCCCAGTGAACGCCAAGACCCAGTGTCTTTGGGCGCTAGAGAGCCGCTGGACCCCGAGAGGCAACAATTTATTCAGATCATCCCTAGATCGACGGAAAGGAAGCGACGCCATAATCAGCGGGACGTCGAACAATCGGCAGGAAGCCATGCTCACTCACCTCCTACAGAAAGCATCCAAGCCAGCAGTAGCGCGATTGGTTTGGCTCGCAGCAATATTCGCTGCCCTTGGCTGCAATCATGCCCACGCAGACTGCATAGACGACGCAGCACGCTACCAGCTAATACACCCTTATGTACTACGGGCCATCGCTTACCAAGAATCGCAGATGCGCCCGGACATCACTCACTCCAACACCAATCGCACGACCGACTACGGCGTCATGGGCATCAATTCCGTGCATCTGCCCGAACTGTCCGGTTTCGGCATCGCGCCAGACCAATTGATGGACCCGTGCATTAACGCATACGTCGGCGCCTGGTATTTGCGCCGCAAGATGGAAAAGTACGGGAACACTTGGCGCGCCGTCGCCGCCTATCACTCCGAAACACCGGAAGTCGGCTCAGCCTACGTCGCCAGAATTCAAGATTTACTTACGTCGTGGGGCGCCCTCGATCCGAACACCTCCGAACCAACAGCAGTAACCCGCTAACGTAACGCTTGTGCTACGCATTCCTTGCACAACGACCACGTCTCCGGATTATCACGAAGCGTCTCCACGATCAGACCTAACGCTTGCTGGAATTGCGACTCGTTGCTGAATTCGTCTCCAAACTCCCGTTTGAGCAGCCCTTCAACCAGACAGGTGACCAACACACACTCGTCCGTTACGCCAGCCGAGTGCAAGGCTTTGACCAAATCGGCAGGATGATTGGCGCCAGCCGCAATGCCAGCCTTTCGCTCTAGAGCCACAGCACCTGGTTGAACGCTCTCGGCGCTCTTGTTTTGCCGCTTAAGCTGCGTGCGCAATCGCGCGACCAGCTGATCGATTCGAGTAAAGGACGTCATACAGTTATTGTGCCTAGGAACGTCCTACCATAATTCAGTTTTAGGACACGCAAAGTTGTCAATTCACGGGGAACTCCGCGACATACCATCCAGCTTGAACAAGTATTTAATTCGCAAATAATGGACCAACTCTGTACAGCAGAGTTGGCCCAGATGGATGACACAGCTTTATTTGAAAACTGATGTCACGGTGCAGCAGCACGCAATTCCGACGATCCGAGACCAAAGAGCTCCTTACTCAACAAGTCATCACAAGCCAATCGCGCCTTGTCCAGATATTCCTTTAACAACGCAGCCTGGTTAGCCAGCAATTGGTCTTTGGTGGGTGGCTTCTTATCATCACCCTGAGTAGTCTGACACATAGCTTGCGCGACCACTTTCTTTTTCGGAACGTCAATCAATCGAGCTTTAGCTACATAGTTCACCCGGTAGTGAGACCAGTCCGTCGGGTAATAAACGAATTGCCAAGCGAAAGTCCTGGCATCCAACAGCAAGTCGGCACCTTTGTAAACCTCAATTATCGTCTGTATTTTGTCGTTCTTGGCAACAGAAACGTCGGGGTTCACGATCACCTTCGCGCTATAAGCTGATGCGATTTTTTCGGCAAGCGACAACCCTAGAACCGGCGCGGGATCGTGGACATCATTTTCCTTGACGAGTGCATTGCCCGCCGAAATCATGGCTGCAGCACCGATCAACCCGAACGCCGCCCTCCCCACTGTAACCGCATTGAAATCTGGTGTTTGATAGCGAGTTACTGCGATCTTCTTCCCCTGGAACCCAGCCGCATCATGACTAGACATGGGAATAGTTTTAACACTCACACAACCCGTCAATGCCATGACCCCGCTCAACGATATAAATTTTATGGCATTTTTAATCATTCCCTATCCCCATATTAAAATTCGTTTATTACATGGACATCATGGATTGCTAGAAATCCGACCAAAGACTAAGAAGGACGCGCCGGTTATGGGCTAGAAAACAACCGATTTAATGGCGACAGCATCACCTCAAATCGTTTTTCTAATGACATCAATAGATGTACAAGCTGATAAAATGATTCATCGCATGCAAAGAGATTAACGATTATCGCCTGTCGAAATCAGCAGTTAGTCAGCAAAAAGGATTTCGCGGGTAAAAATCTGACGGATAGAGGGCGTGATTGCTGACACGCACACGCCTGTCGTGGTTGACCTGATGACAGCTAACGCATGGCGTTGCCAACCGATATTGGATGCATTGCTGATGGCAATCTGGCGTCGACGCCCAACGGGAGAGGTTGTTATCCATTCGGACCAGGGCGTGCAATACGGCAGCGACGATTGGCGCCGCTTCTGTCGCGAACACGGATTGCAGGTCAGTATGAGTCGACGCGGTAACTGCTGGGATAACTCCGTTGCGGAGTCGTTCTTCAGCAGCTTAAAGAAGGACCGTGTGCGCGGCCGTGTCTACAGTAGCCGTGAAGAAGCGCGCAGCGATGTGTTCGATTACATCGAGGTTTTCTACAACCGACAACGCCGGCATGGACATCTGGGAGGCCTTGCGCCGATGATGTTTGAGGCGGCTAGCTCAAAAACCAGTGCCTAACCGTCTATGAAAGCGGGAGCGTACCACATGATGGTTGGCACAGGATAGTTACAGAAGCCTTGCGAATAACTTACAATCCATTTGCAAGCTCCGTGTCGGGGGAACGGACGTCCTAACTCAAATTCGCATAGCGAAGACGTGCCGAATGCAAAAACTTCTTCACTTTCATCTCCCCAAGACAGGCGGCACAACGTTACGCCACCATCTGATCAATCAATTGGGAGAGCACAAAGTCACTCCTGCCTTGACCGGAATGCGCTTGGCGGATGCACTGATCGAGTGGGATCAAATGGAGGCCATCAGCGGCCACTTCTTGGCACGTCATGGCGACAGACTACCGCCAGATCGCTACAGCTTCACCGTCCTTCGCGACCCTCTGGATCGCTTTCTTTCTGACTTCTATTTTTCAAAGATAGATAACTCGCGCAGGCCTCTCGATGGAAGAACCCACGCTCTTGATCTCGATTCTTACCTCGATAGCCTAACTGACAGGGAACGCAAAGGGTTTCCACTTCAGTTGGAAATGCTCTACCCCCTTGGCACGAACTCTCAATGCACTCTCACCCAGGACGACAAGTTGTCGGCCGCTCTGAATGTGCTGGAGCTTTTTAGTTCGATAGCCATCCAGGACGAACTGGAAGACTTCACATGCATGCTTGACGCCAATTTCCATTGGCCATGCAGGCCAACCCCCAGGGTCAATGTCACATCATATCGGCTGAATCTCGACGATTTAAGTGCATCGCAACGCAAACGCTTAAGGCTGTTGCTTGAGCCGGAAGTGGAGCTCTACCAGCGGGCCAAGGAAATATTCAAGAAACAAAGGAGACTGCTCCTAAGCCTGGCCCAGGGCAAAGTGGGAGCTAATCCTGTTCTTGAGTCGACCGAATCAGCGAAGAATCAGACCATACCGTCCCCTAAAAACCTCGGGGACCTGAGGTGCGTGATCAAAACGGTTCGCGTGAGTGGCTCCATATCGGGCGACGGGCGTGTTATGAGCGGAGAGCAAATTTCAATCTCGATTGCGTTTGAAGCAAAAGTAACCGTGGCGTCGTTAAATATAGGAATCGCTATCAAGAATGATCGCGGCGTGCTTATATTTGGCACCAACTCAATGCTTTTGGGCGAAGTATTCAGCCTCACGGCTGGCGGATACGTCGCCACGTATCGCATGCTAAATCGCATGCCGATAGGAAAATACTACTTAGACGCAGCTCTGATTCCAACCGAGACCCACTATGAAGGTTGCTATAACTGGATAGAGCAGGCTGCTTCGTTCGATGTATACGATGTTGCCTTGACGACCTTTGAAGGCAAGATATTGATGGATGCCCAGGTTGAATTAACGCCGATGTCAGACTCGTCTTCATGCTCTGTCGCCCCTTATATAACCGCGAATCGATTTCTACGAGCGAGGGCACGATCGAATGAACCTTTGAGTGATTTCAACTCTGAAATTGTTGCGATGTGTTCGCCAGAAACTGTTCAGGGCGGAAGTGAGGCGTTATTTCCGGTGCGATTGAACAACAAGAGCAATGTGACTTGGCCTGCTTTAGGCCTACAACCGGTCGCCCTGTCTTATCGTTGGTACAGTAGTGAAGGCGCTGTCTTGATCGCCGACGGTTTAAGAACACAGCTTCCCATCGATGTGGAGCCCGGTCAGAGCATCGCCGTAGTACTTCACGTCAAAGTCCCGGACGCTAAAGGCAAACTGGCCCTGACGGTGTCGTTGGTTCAAGAGGGCGTAAGCTGGTTTATGGATAGACACCCTAGCTCCGCCCTTGTATTCAATCTCGCTATCATTTGAGTTCAATATGGGGGCTATGGAATACCCCACCAATTAGCGAGAGCGAGAATGACTCAAGCAGATGAAATAAGACTGGAAAGCAGCTCAGTCTTCTCCTTCATCACAAGCGCATCTCCCCTGCTTTCCACGTTCAAACGTAACAGCGGCTCTGTATTGGACGCGCGCAGATTAAAGCGCCACTCACCAAAATCTGCACTGATGCCATCCACCTTTTCCACGTGTGGCTTCTGACTAGCAAAATGAGCCATGACGTGATCAACGGCCTTGGCGGCATTGTCAACGGTAAAATTGATCTCTCCACTACATGGGAAATCAGCAACCTGCTTGCTTACTAACGACTCAAGAGACTGACCACTCTGGCTGATGCGCTCTGCCAAAAGCAGCCAGGGAATCATTCCCGAGTCGCAGTAGGCAAAATCACGAAAGTAATGATGGGCACTCATTTCTCCACCGTAGATCGCGTCCTCTGCCCGCATGCGCTCCTTGATAAAAGCATGCCCCGTCTTGCTCTGCACCGGTATACCACCGGCATCTCGCACCATCTCGATGGTGTTCCACGTCAGACGGGGATCGTGGATCACCTTTGCGCCAGGATGCTTTTCGAGAAGCTGAGCGGCGAGCAGACCGACGATATAATACCCCTCGATAAACCCGCCCTCGGCATCAAAGAAGAAGCAGCGGTCAAAGTCGCCATCCCAGGCTAACCCAAAGGCCGCGCCATGATCGCGGACTGCATCCGCTGTAGCGGCACGGTTTTCAGGTAACAACGGATTGGGAATGCCGTTAGGGAACCTGCCGTCTGGCTCATGGTTTACCCGAATGAATTCAAACGGTAAATGTCTGGCGAGCAAATCCACCACTGGTCCCGCACAACCGTTGCCAGCATTCACTACAATCTTCAACGGCCGCAGAGCCATCCCATCGATATAGCCCATCAGATGGCTGATATAGGCCGCCTTGTCGTGATCACGGGTCACGTGACCAAGACGCTCTGCATCCACGAAGCGGTTCTCTTCCACCAAACGCTCCATGTCACGTAAGCCCGTATCACCGCTGATTGGGCGGGCTCCTTCCCGCACCAGCTTCATGCCGTTGTAGTCCATCGGGTTGTGGCTGGCAGTGACCATAATCCCGCCGATCACACCACGATGAAATGTCTGGAAGTAAACCTCTTCAGTACCACACAAGCCGATGTCGATGACATCACAGCCGGCCTGGGTCAGGCCTTCGGACAGCGCTGCAGCCAGTGCCGGACTGTCCTTCCGGATGTCATAACCGATCACCACGCGGCCATTACCCACGATCTGAGCAAATGCACGGCCGATTCGTTCTGCCAATTCGACGTTGAGTTCATCAGGAATGCGGCCGCGAATGTCGTAAGCCTTGAAGCTCTTGAGCGCCATTTTACAGTTCTCCTGGAGGCCGGAGCCTTATTCACTTGCCTCGTACATCCACTGCAGCGTTTGCCGCAACGGAATCATGTCCAACGGACCGATCAATCTGGCCAACTTCGCGTTGGAACCAGCTAATCTCGCCACCTCGTTAGCTCGAACGAATGCAGGGTTGACGCGCACTTCCATGCGATAACCTGCCAGATCCTCCATCATCCCAATGACTTCGTTAAGCGTATAGGCATGACCGGAGCAGAGATTGACGACCTCGCCGACTGCGTCTGCATCGAGCAGCTTCCGGTACGCACTGGCCACGAACCTTACGTCTTGGAAGTCGCGCGCAACATTGATGTTGCCTAGCTCAATCATCGGTGCACGACGTTGAAAATGTGAAACGATCTTGGGAAGCAGGTACTTTTCTGACTGCCCTACGCCCGTGTAGTTAAAGGGACGCGTCAGGACGATGGGCAGGCGATCGGTCCAAAGGCGCGCCATCTGCTCCATCGCGAGCTTGCTGACCGCATAATCATTGGCCGGAGCCGCAGGCAAGTCTTCGGTCAGGAGCGATACGTCACTGTTGCCATAAATATTGGCGCTACTCGCCAATATCACTGTGCGCGGCCGATGACTACTGGAGGCTAATGCTTCCAATAGATTGCGCGTACCTACGATATTGGTACGATAAATGGCGTCCGCATCGCCATGCGCAACAAAAGCGATGGCGGCAAGATGTATCACCACGTCGGGCATCAGATTCCCTACAGCCATGATCGTAGCCTCGCGATCGCATAGATCGACCTCAACGTTTCCGGCAGCGGGGCCGTGCGACAAGCCCACCACGTTGTAACCCGCAGCCATCAGCTCAGCCGAAACGTATTTGCCGGTAAAGCCAAGGCTTCCGGTCACCAGTGCAACTGGTTGCGAACGATCAGAAGGACTGGCCACGTTCGTTCCGTTGAAGGTCCGCAGCGACCATCATGCGACACAACTCTTCAAGGCTCGTCTTCGGCTCCCACCCTAATTTGGCTTTGGCCTTAGCCGGATCACCGATCAACAGGTCGACCTCTGCTGGGCGGTAATACCTGGGATTAATCACCACCATAGCACGGCCGGTTTCACGACAAATGCCACGCTCACCTTCCCCCTCTCCTCTCCAGTCAATCGTGATGTCCACGCCCTTGAAAGCCATGGCCACGAAATCACGGACGGTTTCTGTACGGTTGGTCGCCAATACGTAGGTATCGGGCTCGTCCGCCTGCAGCATGCGCCACATGCCTTCGACATATTCCTTTGCGAAGCCCCAGTCGCGCCTGGCGTCGAGATTTCCGAGCTCGAGCCGATCCGTGCGACCCAACTTGATCTTGGCCACTGTGTCGGTGATCTTTCGAGTCACGAACTCTCGGCCACGCAGCGGTGATTCGTGATTGAACAAAATCCCGCTGCTACCAAAAATCCCATAGGACTCGCGATAGTTCACCGTCATCCAGTGAGCATAGAGTTTGGCAACACCGTACGGACTGCGCGGATAGAAAGGGGTGTCTTCCTTCTGAGGAACCGCCTGCACCTTACCAAACATCTCAGACGTCGACGCCTGATAGAAGCGGACTTTCGGATTGACGATACGGATCGCCTCGAGAAGGTTCAATGTACCTACCGCCGTGATTTGCGCGGTCAGCACGGGTTGGTCAAACGAGACGCCCACAAAGCTTTGGGCAGCCAAGTTGTACACCTCGGTAGCCTCGGTCTCCTGCAATAGGCGGATCGCAGAACCAAGATCGGTCAGGTCATACTCAACCAAATGCAAGTTCGGCTGCTTGTCGATGCCGAGCTCTTCAATCCGCCAGAAATTGACGGAACTCGTGCGCCGATACGTACCATAGACGGTGTATCCCTTTTGAAGAAGCAGTTCGGCGAGATAGGCACCATCCTGGCCGGAGATGCCAGTGATAATCGCAGTTTTCATGGAGCTTTTTCCTGATTTCATAATTAATCCAGTGGCGATGACTTACGGCGTGTCTAACCCGGCGACCAGGTTTTGTAAGACGACTTTCCCGTGACTGCGTCAAGAAACCGCTCGGCACTTGTCGCCCACGAATTTACGGCAACGGCCGCCTGATTCGGGACTGCCCCATTTCGAACGGCGTCGAGCGAGCGCTCAATAGAATCCGCTAGATCTTTGGCGGAGTCTCCCGAGAAGTAGAAGATTCCATCTCCACCAACCTCTCGGAATACGGGAATATCCCGAGCAAGTACTGTTACCCCGCGCATCGTCGCTTCGATGATTGGCAGACCAAAGCCTTCACCACGCGACGCCACAAGCAACAGATTGGCCGAATCATATAATTGATCAAGAAGCTCGTCGCTTGCAGCGGAGAACCAAGTCACGCCAGAGGCTGCAATCACTTCATTGCCCAACCGCTCGATTAACTGCTCAACACACCAACCTTGCTTACCGACGATTACCAAATTTGCGTTGACATTTCGCTCGCGCAATTTGACGAACGCGTCGAGTACCTGATCGTGCCCCTTTCGGGGTTCGATCGTACCCACCATAAGTACTAGGTTTCCGTTGTGGCGCAACCACCTTAGGCGCTCCTCTTCTTCAGGGGACATGCCGCGAGATGGCACACTGGCCTGGACGTCAGCGCCTAAATGAAACCAGGAAAGTTGCAGTGGAATTTTACGTCCGGTCGTGGGTAGCCACGCTGCGAACTCATCCGCCACAGATCGCGAAATGGCCACAATCCTGTCCGCGATAGTTGCCACTGTCGGATACCAACGTCCCAAGATTTCCGTCGCGTTGGCTGGAAACCATTCGGGACGTGCCACAGGTAGCATGTCGTAAAGCACGAAAGTGATTTCAACGCCTTTCGCTCTTAATGTACTGAAGAATTCCGAGGCTGTGATAACGGTAGGTGCTAGATCGAGGCCAACAAATAGGTCACCCGTAGTGGCATCCATCGGATCATCGTCCAGGCCCATGTCTGGGCAGCCGAGAAATGCGCATGTAAAACGACGGGCATAGCGATAGACGCCATCTCCGTTACTGTAGACAGGCTCAATACGCCAGCCAGTTTTGTTTTGCGTTAGTAACTCACTGAGAATGCTGCGTACTACACGTTGGATTCCAGTGCGCGCATCGGTTCGAGCCAATTCCGAGACATCCAGCAACAACTGAGGGTGGGAAGTAAGCGGCCCTAGTAACGGTGCGAGACCGAGTGCCACGGCGTCGCGATCAGTGCTCGTTGGTTCGACGGTTGAACGGATAGCTGATAGCTGATCGACGGCGTGTTTTAGAATTCGACGAGAGCTGCGCTCGTACAATGCGTCAATGGTCAACGAGTACTGTTTGGCAATACGCGCAGGATCATGCAGCCTTTCCAAATAGTCTCTCCCGGCCCTAGCCAGTGCCGAACGAGTCTCTTTGGAATCAATCAGCCGACCAATGCTAGTCGCAAGGTCCTCGACACTGAATTCATCCTCAAGCGTTATCACTGTCTCGCGTGGCAATTCGGCCAACGACCCATGCGCGTTGACGATGGTTGGAATCCCCCACGCCATACAATCAAGGACTGCTGCAGACGTCTCGCCACGCGACTGCCGTCTCAATTGGACGGCTATATCTGCGGATGCGAGCCAATGACGATAAGTTTCCGCATCCGCAAAGCCCGTTATGAATACATTCTCAGCGCCGACTGCCCTTGCACGCTCATAAAGCATAGTCTGCCAAGCTAAATCCGCAGCCTTGCCGACAAAAACGAGCTTACAGTCGGCGCGATGACCAAAGGAAGTCAGCCACGCTTCGAGCAACGACTCATTGCGCTTGTTGGCGCTAAGCATCCCGAATGAGGCGACCACCAACTGCCCATCGTCCAACCCAAGTACGCGCCTAGCTTCAGCGCGATCAACAGTGTGCTGTACCTTGCGGAGAAGAGGTATTTGAGCAAAACACGCTGCCTTGTCGCCGCCGTACCATTCATTGGCGAGCGTACGACTGTGCGTGGAATGGACTATCACCCCGTCGGCGGCAGCAACCACGCTCCAGTTACAAGGAAATTTATACGCGATGGCATATTGGGCCGTAATACTTTGGTCAACCGCCTCGCCGAGCATCTTCAACGCGTAATAACCGTGCCCTTCATACAGCGCCTGCTGCCATAGGCCCGGAATTCGACCCTTTTCCTGGAGCCATTGATGAAGATTGCCGAGGTAAAAATCGTGCAACACCACAGTTCCACCAACTTTCGCCAGCACATCAAACATGTGACCGTGAAATTCAGAGTTACCAAAATGATAAAGCACTCGATCAAAGCGTTTGGCGTTGGCTAGAAACCAAGGCACATCTCGCACTGGTACAACTAAGCCATCGAGATTAATTGGTCTATCAATATCATCAACGACCAATTCGATATCGTAATAAGCCACCAGTTCCGGTAATAATTCCGCGCTGAAGTCGGCGATACCAGACTGCTGCGGCGGCAATGGTGACAAGTACGCCAACTTGGGCTTGCCACGTCGGGCTGGGACTTGTCTAGCTGCGAGAACCTCGGCGCACCGAGCACCAACGGCCATCTCTATACCCTTCCACGCTTCGGTGCCGGTTCGCTTCCAAGAGAATTGCTTGCTGCGCGAAAGCCCATTCGAAGCAAGTCGTTCTCGCAACGCATCGTCCGACAGAACGCGAATGATAGCGTCGGCGATGGATTGCTTGTCTCGCGGATCAAACACCACCCCGTCCAAACCAACCACCTCCGGCAAGCTAGAAGTCTTGGACACGATGACGGGTGCCCCCACAGACATCGCCTCCAACACCGGCAAGCCAAATCCCTCGTGCCAAGATGGAAACACGAATAGCTCGCACAAGCCGTACAGCGCAAGCAGATCCTCATCAGTCACAAAGCCAGTGAGAACTAACGCATCATTGGGCAAGCCGACGCGTCGTGCAAGGGCACGTAGACGCTCGAACTCTTCCGGTTGCACTTTGCAGACGATCGCCAGCTGATGCGACTTCGCGATGCGGCCCGTTGTCGCAAATGCCTCGATCAACAGATCGATGTTCTTCCGGTGATCTATTCCGCCGGTGTACATCACAAATGGCTTCTTGAGCTTTAACCTCGCACGAACCTCGCGCTCCGCACTCTCCGGCATAACAACCTGCGGAGCGTAGCGCTCATTCACAGCCGCAGAGATATTTAAGACGCAATCGGGCGCATATTCCAACGCACCAAGAATCTCCTGGCGCGAGCTGTCGGATATGGCTAGCAGGACATCGGCCCGGGCCAGCCCCCTAAGGACATTCAGATACCAGTTGCGCAGCCGAGGGTCGCGAAGATAAATATCCGGGTACGTGTAAGGAATAAGGTCATAAACAACCACCACCGTAGCAATGGCGATATCGGCGGATGGAAGCGAGCAGACACAGTCGTCAATCCAACCTTCAAAAGGGCTGAGAAGAAGAAAGCAGTCGGGCGCAATCGATGCGATTAAGGCATCACGTACCAACTGGCTTGCCTCAATTCGCCACGCGTTACCCTCATCCCCTGCGTTACGAGGCGACGGAGAGGTCCAAACGTGGATATCTTGGGGATCCACCTTCGTCTTCAATTCCCGGCGCAACTCGATCGCGGACTCCTCCATGTCCCCGTTGATAAGGAAGGAGATGCGTCGGCCGTCAGCCTGGCTTATCAATGCATGCACGAGTGAATTGGCATAAATGCCAATCCCCCGCTTTCCATGCTCAACGCTCTGACACGCTTGCAAATCGATGAGCAAATGCATGGGTAAATTATTTTTCTGATCCATAGACGTCACGATGACTTCGTTGCTCTGTCGAGCATCGAGCGAACCTCTCGCGCTCGTGCAGGCAAGTGCGTATATCTGCGGGGCACCACCGCCCGCGGAATAGGCGGCAGGGGCTGCGGCTTAGCATCACCGACTACAGTGCGAACCAAGCGAGCCTTGAGTCCAGGCGTAGCACTTAGAAGAACGGAGCCTATTCGGCGTAGCGCAGGGCGATTTGTAGCTGCGATAAGAAGCCGAGTCAATTTGGCGTTGCTAGGCCGAACGTTTCCAATCCACTCACCGCGTACCAGAGCACGCAGCACACGCGCGATGAAACGCGGCCCTTTCGTTAGGCGCCACGAACGACTAAGAAGAATCTGCTGAAGCTTGGCGTCGATCGCATGCTCACGATTCATAACATCAAGCAACGCTGCTTGCACATTGTGTGCAAAGCCGAGTCGTTCATGCACGCGTTCGATCGCCTGGTCCACGCTATTGAGTCGCTGGGCTAAGCGCTCCAATTGCTCATCGACGTTACCGTGAGCACGCTTCTTGAACGCTTCTTCGAAGCGATTGCCAAAAGCTGCGAGTCTTTCGTCCAGTCCATTTAGGATATCGGTCGACATGCTCTGTTCGAAGTGCTTGCCAAAAGCCACGAGTCTTTCGTCCAGTCCATTCAGAATATCGGCCGACATGCCCTGTTCGAAGCGCCTGCCAAAAGCCACGAGTCTTTCGTCCAAACCATTCAGGATATCGACCTGCATGTTCTCCAGGCGTTCCGCCCTGGCAGCGACGGCATGATAGCTCTCATTAACTCGTTGCGACTCCGCTCGCTCAAGCTCAACTTCTTGGGATAGACGATCCATTTGTGTACGTGTCCATGATTCAGAATAGCTTACGAAGTCGTCAAAGAAGTTGGGGGGTCGCGAGAAATACGTAATGCGATCCTCGTGCTCTAGGGCCACATAAAACCGATTTAATCCGTCGTCGTAGGCAAATATGTAATTTGCATCTAGCAGCAAGTGCTCCCATTCGCCAAATGTCGGCTCTGGGGAATTTGGCTTAGTGGCCTCGACCAAGATGATCCAAGGGCGAAAGCGATTCAAATCCAGGCTCCGAAGCACGGCGGCCTCAGCACCCTCAACATCGACTTTGAGAAAGTGCACGTCCTTCGGTCCGTAAGTCCGAAAGACCGCATTCAGCGTATGCGCCTTCAGCCGCTTTTTGACGACACTCCAGCCTTCTTTCGCGTAACGCCTGGCGTAATCCTGACTTACTGTCGAGAGGCCGGTGTCCTCGACATCATAAAGTTCGATATAACCAGGCTCGTCGGAGATTGCTGTATTGAGATTAATGTCCTGGGGCCGATCATCGCAAATCAGACGAAACCAGCGTTCTACTGGCTCGATATTTACGCCGTGCCATCCGCGCGACTGAAACGCCTTGGTCACCGAACCATTGATTGGATGCTGCGCCCCCACGTCTATATAAAAGCCCTCGCCAATGTCAGCGAGAGCACGAACAAGCATGACGTCCTCGTAATTTTGGGCATACGAGATCATGCTCATGCGCGCAACACCTTGATGGTCGGCGGAATCCACGCGAGTCCCACAAAGCCTGGCTTATCCAAATTGGTCACGGAGAACGTGAGCGCAAGGTCGCGCCATTCGTAATTGTTGACCAAATGGGTGTCCGTGCTTACCAGCGCGGTGGAAATGGAGTAGTGACCTGGCCCGAGGTTGGCGGGGAAATCGACAAGAAACTCAATGGATTCACCGCACTTGATGTCAGACACTACTTGTTTCGTATGGAACGTATTGGTTCCGTAGACCTGCTGCCCGGTTCGATCCTTGATCATGTAGCCCAGCACGAGATGCGGTACCGCCACCTGTGCGGAAACCTTCACACGTAGATGCAAGGGTTGCCCCACCGCCACAAACTCGACCGGCTCCCCAGCTCCGTTGTATAGCGCGATACTCGACACTTGGACTTCCCCGGTGCCGGATATCGTCTGAGTTCGCCCGTCCGCCTTAACTTCCGTGCGGATTTTATTATTTTCTTTATCCGCGATCAGGGCATTGTAATAATCCATGATCGCCTCGGGTTCGCCGTCACGGATAACACGACCGTGTTCCAGCAGAATGGCTCGTGTACACAGCGCCTGGACAGCCGCCTTGTCGTGGGAAACGATAAGCAACGTGGTGCCCGCCTTCTGGAATTCGCGGATACGCGCAAAGCTCTTGTGCTGGAAGTAGGTATCGCCAACCGACAGCGCCTCATCAATGATGAGCACCTCTGGGCGGAATGCCGTCGCAACACTGAAGGCAACGCGCATGGCCATGCCGCTGGAATATGTGCGCACGGGCTCATCGAAGTAGGGCCCTATTTCCGCAAAATCCTCGATCGCAGCGATGACCCCATCGACATCTTGGCGGCTAAAACCCATAAGCCCAGAAGAATGATAAACATTCTGACGCCCGGTCAAATCCGGATTGAAGCCCATGCCCAGCTCGAGGATGGCAGCAATTCGCCCAAAGTACGTAACGGCCCCTTCACTAGCACGTGAGGTACCCGTGATGATTTTCAGCAATGAGCTTTTACCGGCGCCATTCTCCCCAACGATACCGATGGCCTCCCCTTCCCTTACGGAGAAGGAGATATCGCGAAGAACCCATTTTTCGTGCCGACTCTGACTCTTAAAGCCAAACCAGTTCGCAAAACGTGACCATTCTGAAGAATAGTCCCGATAGGCCTTCCCGACCTTTTCTACCCTCAACACCTCGCGCGTCATAGCACATCCACCAGTTCCGGTGCAGCCTTACGGAACATATACAGGGCCAATCCTAGAAAAACGAGGCTTCCCACCAAAAGTAAGCCCAAGCGCACAAAAGGCGGCATTTGCTGGAACAGAAGAACATTTTGATAGCCCTGTATCACTGGCGCAACAGGGTTGAACGCGACAACACGCTGAAACTGTTCCGGAAGAACATCGGCAACATAGACGATCGGCGTCATCCAGAACCACAGCTGCAATACAACGTTCATAACTTGTCCGACATCGCGAACAAAGACGTTGATGACGCCAAGCACCAGACCAAGCGCCGCCGCGAAAACGAGCAAAGCCATGGTTAGCACCGGCACCCAGAGAATGAGCCAAGTTACTGGGTGATTTGTGATCAAAATGATCAACAGGGTCGCCATCAGCAGTAGCGCATGATTTACCAGCGCTCCGCCCAGGGTAATGACCGGTATGCAAATCCGCGGAAACGCAATTTTCTTCATCAAGCCTGCGTTATCCACAAACATCGTCAGGCTACGGGACACCACCTCAGCAAAAAGCGACCAAGGCACCATCCCGGCGATCAGATAGACCGCATATGAAAGATGAGCGCCCTTTCCTGCTGGAAGCCTTGCCGCAAGAAGGGATGAAAGCACGATGGCGTAAATTGCCACCTGCGCCAAAGGCTGCAATATCATCCACGAAGCACCCAGCTTACTGCGATTAAATCGGGTCCTCAGATCCGCCTTAATCGCTGAAATCATGAAGTGGCGATATCGCCATAGGGCAAGCAACATTTGATTCATCGTCGATAACACTCAATCAGGTTTGCACCAGTCTCACTCGCAAAGGTGAAGACCAGGTTTTGGACGAACGGCCTACCAAGGCAGCGAATTGACAGTAGGCACGAATCTAAAAGGCGCTGTAAATTAGATTTTCAGCGCGCCGGCAAGCTCGTCCTTTAAGTCCTTTATATCCTCCACGCCGACCGACAAACGGATTAATCCGTCGCTGATGCCGAGTCTCTTGCGGTTCGCCACAGGTACTGAGGCGTGAGTCATGATCCCTGGATGTTCAATCAAACTTTCGACCCCACCCAACGATTCTGCCAACGCGAACAATTCACAACGTTCAAGCATGCGCCGGGCCTTCTTAAGCCCACCTTTCACCTCGATCGTGATGATGCCGCCGAAACCGTACATCTGCCGTTTGGCTAGCGTGTGCTGCGCATGGCTCTTGAGGCCCGGATAAATCGTCCGCTCGACTGAGGGGTGCTTTTCCAGCCATTGCGCCAACTCCAGCGCGTTGGTGCAATGCGCCTTCATGCGCAAATGCAGGGTCTTTAGGCCACGCATGGCGAGGAAAGCATCGAACGGGCCGGCAATCGCGCCGACTGAATTTTGCAGGAAAGCCATCTGCTCAGCCAGTTCCTTACTGCCAGCGACAACGATGCCGCCAACCATGTCGGAATGACCATTGAGATACTTGGTCGCCGAGTGCAGAACCAGATCTGCGCCAAGCTCCAGCGGCCGCTGAAGCATAGGCGAACAGAAAGTATTGTCGACCACCAGCATCAATCCATTCTTCTTAGCGAAGGCGGCAACCTTAACCAAGTCGACTAGCTTAAGCATTGGATTGGTCGGGGTTTCAGCCCAGATCATCCGCGTATTGGGTCTGAGCGCAGCCTTCAGCGCCTGGGCATCATTGAGATCTATGAAGCTGAATTCCAGACCGGCGGAACGGCCGCGGACCCGTTCGAAGAGTCGATAGCTACCGCCATAGAGATCGTCCATGGCGATAACGTGGCTACCCGAGTCGAGCAGATCCAGCACAGTTGCCGCCGCAGCCAACCCCGAAGCGAACGCGAACCCGGCCACGCCGCCTTCCAAGTCCGCCACACACCTTTCATAGGCCATGCGGGTGGGGTTTTGGGTACGCGAATATTCAAACCCCTTATGCTTCCCTGGACTTTGTTGCACGTAGGTGGACGTGGCGTAAATGGGTGTCATAACAGCCCCTGTGCTCGGGTCCGGCTGCTGCCCGGCGTGGATAGCTCGGGTGCCCAAGCCCAGTGCATTCGTCTTGCTTTGACTCTTAGAGGTTGTCATGGCGTGAAAGCTGGGCCTTCCTGAGGATAAAACGCCAATCTTAACCTGCTAGGCGACTATTACCGAAGGGACCCCAGTAAAGAACATCGCTGCAGCAAGCGATCCTTCAGTCTCCGTACGAAAATAGGCAAGCGATCCATACGGTTGCGAATGGAAAGAAACCATCCGCCACAGTGCTTAAGCAAGGATCGGGTCTATGCGCGTACGCCTTTTACAACACGCTGCAACTATCTTCTATCAGGGAGATGCCGTCGCAGCCCGCCACCTCCTATCGAAGCAGTCAGGGCCACCAATATTTCGCGCAGCCGCCGCGATAGCCATCTTGCTCAGCCTTACCACTGAGACGTAACGATTGGTAAAACTCCAGCAAGTACGGCTGACGACAAAACCGCTCATCGAAGCCCTTTCGTTGCATTGCCCAATTCTCGCCTTCAATGAAAGCCCCTCCGACACCCATCGACTCGAGCTGCGAAGCCAAGCAAATAACTGGCGCCCCAAAGTTACGCGCCAATGATGGCAACACCTCTCCCAACGTTTGAAACATTTCAACGCTCTAGCAGCAGCAGGCCTCCATTTCACTCTTGCACCGCAGCGTTCCTATGTGGAGGCAGTAGTGCAAAGTTACGACCACTGCTGGCCTCGATTGATAGGATGATGCTCCATGATTTCAGACGGACCCGTATGAAATTTCTCCTGTATGCGCAAGCCTACTCTTTCGGCATCGAAGACCTGCCAGATGCGGTCGATCACAGCGGTTTCTCTCTCCTGAGCGCCTTCTCCGAGATCCTGCGTGATTTGGGCGAAGTTGCCCAAATCCACCACATAGAGGAAGCCGAGCACGCCTACAAGCAATGCCTGGAAAAAAATGAGGCGTGCCTGCTGCTCTCGTTTACACCGCCGTATATAACGCCTATTACACTGAATTGTCCGGTTATACCTGTCTTTGCATGGGAATACGGCAACATCCCCGAACAGATCGAAGAGCGGTGCTGGCTGGATAATCCGCGCCATGATTGGCGCTTCGTTCTATCCAAGGCCAAGGGCGCCATTGTCCTGTCCACCCATGCACGTGATGCAATCCGGCGAAGCATGGGCCCTACGTATCCTGTCTTAGCGGTGAGCTGGCCGCTGCCCCTTCCTCCTAAGGATCGGACTTTCGGCTTCCTTCCTGTCCCAAATTCGGAACGAGGAGCAATTCTCTCAATACACGCTGCTGTAGCGGATAGTCATCAAATGGGACTCGACGCCGATGCCATTGTCTGCGAGGAAAATGACGATACGCCATCTTTGGATCCTGCCGATATCCTCGATCTTCCCGCTCTCAATCACAATTCACAACGCATCCTAAACGACTCCCATGAAAACTCAGCGGCGACATCGCTGATAGAGCCGGGGCTCATTCCTCCACCACATTGCAGCTGGGATTTTCCTCCGATCACGGACATACGGATGCGCCTGCGTGGCACCGTTTACACGGCGACGCTTGCACCGTCGTTGGAACAAGACAACTGGGAAGATCTTGTTACTGGCTTCTGCTGGAGTTTCCGCAATTCCGAAGATGCCACCTTGATGCTCGTCGTCGACGACCCAGTTCCGTTCGCTTGTCACACCAAGCTTGTCTCGCTTCTGACTAAGCTCTCGCCATTCAAGTGTCGCGTGCTGGCCATCTATGGCCTACCTTCGGCCGATGAATATGCGGCACTGATACGCGCCACCACCTATTGCGTAAACACGTCCCATGCGAGCGGAAATTGTCGGCACATAGCCAACTTTCTCGCTGCCGGAGTACCTGCCATTGCTCCAGCACACACGAGTCTAAGTGACCTCATCAGCGCTGATAACGCATTCCTGGTCCGCAGCATACCCGGCCTTCCTAGAGTCTGGCCGCATGGCGATCGTGACACCTATCGCACGTCTTGGCACCAGATCGACTGGCAATCGCTCACTGATGCATTCCATAAGAGCCACATCTTGGCCACCGAACAGCCAGCCATGTACCTCGCGATGAGTCGCTTAGCGAGGGAGCGCGCAATTGCGCACTGCAGCAGCGACGTGATCAAGATCGAGCTCCAGCAGTTTCTGCGCGACACTATCGCTGCAAGCCTAATCGTGCATCACGATCAGCATAAACAACCTTTCACGACGACTCCGGGCAGGAACCATGATACTGCTTGTCTACACCAGCACAGCCGATAAAGACCTGATCAAAAAGCTGGGATGCCGAGAATACAGTTATCGCTTCGTCATCCGTGAATTCATGCCGTTGTTGCAAGAGTTCGGCAAAGTTATCGACATTAGCCACCCCGAAAAGGAGGTCGACGTCATCTATTCCTCGTACCTAGCTCAGGGCGAACAATGCCTGTTTCTATGCTTCATGCCTCCGGGAAAAACTCCGATCCGCCTCAGGTGCCCGACTATTCCAGTTTTCGCTTGGGAGTACGACATATTGCCGAGCGAGCCGTTCCGAGGGCGCCCCCGCAATGATTGGACCAGAGTGTTGGCCCGATTAGGCACAGCCATCACGCATTCCAGTTTCGTCGTCGAAAGCACTAAAGATCTGCTTGGACAGAACTTTCCCATAGCAAGCATTCCCGCACCACTTTGGGATCGCATGCAGCACCCTCGTGACACTCCCATCAATCCCCCTTGCCTCACCCTCCAAGGATTGATCATCGACAGCAGAAAGATTGAGTTGTCCTCCTACACGAGAACCGCTCTGAAGGCCACTCCCGCACATGAGATGCATGTACTCG
This sequence comes from Dyella acidisoli, assembly GCF_030160295.1. Taxonomy (GTDB): domain Bacteria; phylum Pseudomonadota; class Gammaproteobacteria; order Xanthomonadales; family Rhodanobacteraceae; genus Dyella_B; species Dyella_B acidisoli. Next base: position 63,242 of record NZ_BSOB01000017.1, on the reverse strand, counting down.
CAGAACCCGCCACTGAAGCTGTAACGATAGCCCTAGAGGGGATCGTCTACACGGCCATCTTCAACCCGCACGATGGACGTAAGAATTGGCGAATCATGATATCCGCCTTCTGCGAGGCCTTACGCAACAAAGATGATGCAACATTGCTTATTAAGTTGACACATCATGATGCCAATCAAGTTCTGCCGGCAATGCTGCAGCAAATTTATCAGATGGGCCAGCTCAAATGCCGTGTTCTTCTCATCCATGCCTACTTGTCTGACAAGACATACGGCGAACTCATAAGTTGCACCACTTATACGTTGAACACGTCTCATGGCGAGGGCCAGTGTCTTCCATTAATGGAATACATGTCTTCAGGCATACCTGCCGTGGCACCTCGTCATACTTCAATGCTTGACTATATCGACGACCACTGCGCCTTCGTCGTCGAGTCTTCTGCGGAAATCAGTTGTTGGCCCCACGACCCACGTCAGGTTTTTCGAACACTGCGCCAACGCATCCATCATGACTCACTAGTTAACGCCTTCCGGACGAGTTATTACGTAGCCAAATATGAGCCCGGCACCTATGGGTACATGAGTCAGTCTGCTCGTCAGTCGTTGAAGCGATACTGCTCCATGGATGTAGCTCGATCGAGATTTCGGCAACTCCTATCAGCAAGGCTCGCCAAGCCGACAATGGAAATTGCGTAGTGGCATCGATCATGCGCATCATGACTACTGCAACATCGCGCTCCTCCAATACGGACATCGAGTGCCTACGTGCACTGGCGGTGATCGGCGTCATGATCCATCACGCACAAGGTAATTTATTCCATCCTGGGTTACCGTTACTGGACCGTATTTTCGCCATCGGCCAGACGTGGTGCGGCGTTGACCTTTTCTTCGCCATTTCCGGATTTGTCATCGCACGCAGCTTGCTTCCACAATTGGCAACCGTTTCCGGCAGCCTGGCCGCACAATGTCGCATCATTGCCGCGTTCTGGATCCGGAGAGCCTGGCGCCTGTTGCCGTCGGCTTGGTTATGGCTTGTAGTTATGCTGCTTGCCTCGATGGTGGCAAACCGAAGCGGAGTATTTCAAAGTGTTCATGCCAATCTGATTGCGACTTTGGCAGGCTTTTTCAATGTCGCCAACATCCGCTACGCAGACAGCTTCTACCAATATCCCTATGGAGCTAGCTTTGTCTATTGGAGCCTCTCGCTGGAAGAACAATTCTACGTCGTACTACCACTGTTGGCGGCATGTACGCGGCGATATTTCCCCTGGATATTGGCCGCTCTACTCGCCATCCAACTCCCTATGCACCGAAGCATCTTAGCGATGGCTTTTCGAACCGACGCGCTTGGCTTGGGCGTTTTGCTTGCTGTGGTCAGCAAAACGACCCTTTACGCCAAGGTTGAGCCGCGCGTCCTAGCGCGTGTTCGCGGAAGTGGTGGACTGATTCTTGCACTTCTTCTGTCACTCACGGCGGTATTGGCCGTGCTCAACGAAAAGCACTCTTCGTTTGCGATAGGCGGGATCGCGATTGCTACTACGGCGCTGGTCTGGATAGCGTCTTACGATGCGAACTACCTTATTCGACAAAGCTGGCTCAAGCGCGGTCTAACCTGGATCGGAAATCGTTCGTATGCGATCTATTTGTGCCACATCCCAATATTTTTTCTGCTTCGCGAATTTTGCTTCCGCTTTGGCCTGGAGCACCCTTCGGCATGGCTGCTTGGAGCAACGGCAGCCTGCCTTATTGCGCTGGTGGCGGAAATGAATTTTCGTTACGTCGAGCAACCTCTTCGACACCATGGTCGTCAAGTCGCAAATCGGTTCTCTACACGTCACCAAAGAAAGACAGATTCCGCTTCCGATGCCCCTGTGCGATCGCCCCCCAATGAAAGCCAAACCGCAGTCAGCGCATAACGTTCTTGTCACGTTCCTGAAGCGTGAATCGGGAGGAGAACAAAAGATATGTCAAGCATCACAAAAAAATTGCTTGGATTACCTTCCAAGCCTCATGCATCTGAGCATGACGCACAGACTTCGGCGCATACAGATGTGGCACCCCGCAAGTCCAGCGATCTGAGCGATCTTTCCGGCGCTAGGGGCGTTGGGCTACAAGACGCGACACTCAGCGGCTGGTTTCAGAACGACACAAACGAAATTTTTCGCGGGATATCGATCAGTGACAATGACGTCATCGTCGACGTGGGCTGCGGGGACGGTGGAAACGCCGCGTTCTGCCTCAGGCGCGGAGCGAAAGTAATCGTGATTGACAGCGACGGCGAAGCCATTGCCACAGCCACCGCAAGATTGCGCAACATTCATTCCGAAAACGTAACGGCATATGTAAGCGACGCCAACCCGCTACCTTTACAAGACGCAATCGCCACACGCGTGATCTGCACCGAAGTGCTTGAACACGTGGATGACCCCACTCAGGTCCTGCGCGAATTGGTACGAATCGGCAAACCGGGAGCGCGTTATTTGCTCAGCGTTCCGGATCCGTTAGAAGAGCATTTACAAAAGCACGTCGCACCGCCTGCCTATTTCCAGAAACCGAATCACGTGCGAATCATCGAGCGGCAGCAGTTTTCCGACATGGTCACACAAGCCGGCTTGGTCATAGACGAGGTGGCGTATTACGGATTTTTCTGGTCTATCTGGTGGGCACTATTCTGGTCTTGCGATGTAGATCTGGAACATCCATCACATGCTGCGCTCGACCATTGGACGGAAGCTTGGCGTGCGGTGATGTCCATGCCGAACGGTTCAGATCTCAAACGCAAACTAGACAGCTTTATGCCCAAGAGTCAGGTAATTGTTGCGCACAAACCTGCTTGAACGGAACCTACGCACTATGAACTTGACCATAACCCGGACGCTATGGAACTACCGCGGCTTTATCTTCGGAAGCGTAAAACGCGAGTTCCAGTCGCGTTACCGCAACTCCTTACTCGGAGCAGCCTGGACCGTCCTACAGCCGTTGGCGATGATCACTGTTTATACGGTGGTATTTTCCGAGCTAATGCGCGCAAGGCTACCGGGCATCGATCGCGCGTACGCCTATAGCATGTTTCTTTGCGCCGGCCTGTTGACCTGGGGCCTGTTCGCCGAAATCCTCCAGCGCGGGCAGAACGTATTCCTCGACAATGGAAACATGATTAAGAAGCTCAATTTTCCTCGTATATGCCTTCCTGTCATTACAGTCATTAGCGCACTAATCAATTTCAGCATTACGTTTACGCTCTTCATATTATTCTTGTTAGCCGTTCACAGTTTTCCCGGAACGATCGCGCTCTATACCCTTCCAGTCCTCGCCATCCAGATTGCATTGGCTGCAAGCATTGGCACCATAGCGGGTGTTCTCAATGTCTTCTTCCGCGATGTAGGTCAGTTTCTGAACATCTTGTTACAGTTCTGGTTCTGGTTCACACCGATCGTCTATTCAGTAGCAACCTTGCCACGATGGGCTCGACCATGGATTGGTTTCAATCCAGCAGCCGCCTTAGCACAGGCCTATCAAGCCATCTACGTATATGGCAAGACTCCGGATTGGCATGGATTGTGGCCTGTCGCGCTTCTCGCGGCAGTACTCTGCGTTTTGGCGTTGCTGTTGTTTCGCCGACATGCTGGCGACATGGTGGATGAACTGTAATGGGCGTTATTCGTGTCAACGGGCTGGGCAAGGCCTATAAGAGTTATTCCAGCCAATGGTCACGATTAGCCGAATGGCTAACGCCGTTCGGAAAACCCCGGCATCACCGTCATTGGGTTCTGCAAGACATTCACCTCAATGTGGGCGCAGGTGAGGCCGTAGGCATCATCGGCAGCAACGGTGCTGGCAAAAGCACGCTGCTCAAGATCATTACTGGCACAGTTCGCCAAAGTTGCGGAACCGTCGCACTCAATGGCCGTGTCGCGGCCATGCTCGAACTAGGCATGGGCTTTCACCCCGATTTCACCGGCCGACAAAACGTCATGATGGGTGGACAGCTGCTTGGCCTGTCGGTGAGCGAGATTCAGAAGCTGATGCCAGAGATCGAGGCTTTCGCTGAAATTGGCGACTATATCGATCAGCCTGTTCGCACCTATTCCAGCGGCATGCAGATGCGCCTGGCGTTTAGCGTTGCTACGGCGCACCGTCCTGACATCCTGATCGTGGATGAAGCTCTTTCCGTAGGCGACGCCTATTTCCAACACAAAAGCTTCGACAGAATCCGTAAATTTCGGATGGCTGGCACCACCTTGCTGATTGTTTCGCACGATCGTTACGCAATCCAGACCGTTTGTGATCGGGCGATTCTGTTGGATTCTGGCTGCATTCGAATGGAAGGCAGACCGGTCGAGGTGTTGGACTATTACAACGCCATGATGGCCGAGCGCGATCATCAGCAAATCCAGCGCGTCGCCTTGGCAGACGGTAATATTGCAACGGTGTCGGGTACCGGCGAGGCATATATCACAAGTGTTCGAATCACCGATCAACGAGGGCAAGCACTGCAGTCGATCGAAGTCGGCCAACTTTTGCGTCTTGAAGTTCGCATCAAGGCTCGTTCCGTACTGGATCGTGTTGTTCTCGGCTTCATGATTACCGATCGACTGGGCCAGTGCATCTATGGCATCAACACGCACAGGCTCGAGCAACCCATCATGGACATGGCCGCGAACGAGGAGGCCACGTTCCGATTCGATTTTCCTGCGCGGCTTGGTAAAGGCAGCTATGCAGTGGCTTTATCGCTGTCACGCGAAGATTCGCACATCGACAAAAATTACGAATGGCGTGACAACGCACTCATGCTGCACGTTTTCAACACCAAACAAGAAAATTTCGTTGGTTGCAATTGGCTGGACGCAAAGGTCAGCATCGAACGCAGGCTCCCGAATCAGAGCACGGGTGATATCCCTGCCTGACCAGGTAAATGATGTGGCGCCACTCCCCCATGCAACAAACCTTTATATTGGGGAGCACATCACAAGCTACTAGTTCAGATCGATCATCGCCAACAATCGTGCGCGCAAACCCGGTGTCCGCCTGAGTGCCTTACCTATCAGGAGGCGTAACACGCGGACGCCAGCTATCAATTTCAGGAGCCGCTTGACTATCAGCTTGGCCAGAGCAGGCCAGTTGCTCGGCTTACGCGCCTGTTGAGCGAAGCGCCAGGCTGAGCCCCACCTGGATTCCCACATGGGACGCAAGCGAGCCAACTCGGCATCGCGACTTTCCAACTGACGACCCAATTGCTGCTCCAAAGTTTCCAACTGGCGCTCTAACTCACTCACTCTCAGCGTGCGTCCATGCAAGGTAGTGAGAAGTTGGAAATGCTCCTGGCGCAATCGTTCGACCAGATGCTGCAATTCGGAGTGGGCTTGCTCGCTTTCGATCAACCGGGCCAATCGTTTGGCGGCAAGTTCGCGCCAATCCAAGGTAACGGCATCATCGATACCGGTTTTGTCGTGGATTTTGGTCAACACGTGTCTACTCTCTCCTGCGCCAGAGTTCAAATTCGCTCTGAATCGACCAGGCCGCTAAGTCATCAACATTCCATCGGCAGCCCCCACGCCCAGAGCACCCGGCACCTATCCCGCTCAACACTTTGGAACCCAGATCGAACGGTAGCCTACATGATGAGCCGCGGACAGTCCCTGCGGCAGACGGCCGTCAAGCCCCACAGCTTGACGGTAGTGCATAATCAGCGCGACCACGTCGGAGTGATTCATGCAGACCCTGCTCGTAAGCGGTGGAGCCGGATTTATCGGCGCAAATTTTGTGTTGCAGGCTGTCGCCGACGGCCTTCGAGTCATCAACCTGGACAAACTCACCTATGCGGGCAACCTGGATACTCTGACAAGTCTGCATGGCAACGAAAATCATTATTTTGTGCAGGGCGACATCGGCGACAGGGAGCTACTAGATCACCTGCTGGCGGAATTCAGACCGGAAGCGATCGTCAATTTTGCAGCCGAATCGCACGTTGACCGATCCATCGACGGCCCGGCAGCGTTCGTAAATACCAATGTGGTAGGTACGCTCGCCTTGCTGGAGCGCTCACGCGACTACTGGAAGCAGTTGCAAGGAACATATCGCGACGCGTTCCGTTTCCTGCACGTTTCCACCGATGAGGTCTATGGCTCGCTTGGTGCGGAAGGACGATTCACCGAAACCACACCTTACGCTCCTAATTCGCCGTACTCCGCTTCCAAGGCGGCATCTGATCACTTGGTACGGGCCTTCCATCACACTTATGGCTTACCCACCGTCACCACGAACTGTTCTAATAACTACGGTCCGTACCAGTTCCCGGAAAAGCTTATTCCGCTGGTCATCCAGAAAGCGCTGGCTGGAGCTTCCCTGCCCGTTTATGGCGATGGCCTGAACGTACGGGATTGGCTCTACGTAGGCGATCATTGCGCTGCGATCCGGCGTGCGCTGGCAGCGGGTCGGATCGGCGAAACGTACAATATTGGTGGAAATGCAGAGCGCACCAACATAGAGGTGGTGCGCACCATCTGTACCTTGCTTGATATGCGCTACCCGCATGCCGAGGGGCGCCACCACGAATCGCTAATCACCTACGTCAAAGACCGCCCCGGCCACGACCGCCGCTACGCCATCGACTCCAGCAAACTCCAGCGCGAACTCGGCTGGCGGCCGGCTCAAACGTTCGAAACGGGCATTGCCCAAACGGTAGACTGGTACCTCTCCAACCAGCCGTGGGTACAGCGCGTACTCGACGGCAGCTACCGTATGGAGCGTCTCGGCGTATGAGCGCACGCAGGGGGATCATTCTGGCCGGCGGTTCTGGCACCCGGCTTTATCCGATTACACAGGCCATCAGCAAGCAGTTGCTGCCTGTCTACGACAAGCCGATGATTTACTACCCGCTGTCCGTGCTGATGCTGGCGGGCGTGCGCGAGATCCTGATGATCAACACGCCACACGAGCAGCCGCTGTTCCAGCGACTGCTCGGCGACGGCTCGCAATGGGGCATCGATATCCACTATGCCGTGCAGCCGTCGCCCGATGGCCTCGCGCAGGCTTTCATTATCGGCCGCGAGTTCGTGGGAAACTCGCCAAGCTGCCTGGTGCTGGGGGACAATATCTTCTACGGAGTCGGTCTTACGGAGCGCCTGAAGCGTGCGACGGTACGGGCGCATGGTGCGACGATTTTTGGCTACTGGGTGAAGGATCCGCAGCGCTACGGTGTAGCCGAGTTCGATACCGAAGGATGTGTAATAGGCATCGAGGAAAAGCCGGCACAACCGAAATCGCAATATGCCGTCACCGGTCTGTATTTCTATGATCAGCGCGTATGCGACTACGCTGCCGATCTCAAGCCATCCTCGCGCGGTGAACTGGAAATCACCGATCTCAACCGCTGCTATCTGCAGGATGGCTCCTTGCATCTGGAACAGCTCGGTCGTGGTTATGCGTGGCTCGATACCGGCACGCACGAATCCATGATGGAAGCCGGCAACTACATTCAAACGATTGAAAACCGGCAGGGGCTGAAAGTCTGCTGCCCGGAAGAAATCGCCTATCTCAACGGCTGGATCGACGAGGAGCAGGTCATGCGCCTGGCGGCCCCGTTACTCAAGACCGGCTATGGCCAGTATCTCGTTCAATTGGTAAAGCAAGGGCCTGCTCGATGAAAGCTGTACAAACCTCCCTGCCTGGCGTGCTGGTCATTGAGCCGCAGGTCTTCGAGGATCCGCGCGGGTTCTTCTATGAGAGCTACAACGAGGCAAAATACGCCAAGCTAGGTATCAATACGAACTTCGTGCAGACCAATGTCTCGCGCTCTTCGAAGGGGGTGCTGCGCGGCCTTCACTATCAGTGGCCAAATCCGCAAGGCAAGCTGGTCAGCGTGCTGGAGGGCGAGGTCTACGACGTCGCCGTGGATATCCGTCGCGGCTCACCCACCTTCGGTCAATGGACCAGCGCGATGCTGACCGCCGGCAATCGCCGGCACATGTGGATTCCCGCCGGCTTCGCGCACGGCTTCTGCGTACTATCTGATTTCGCTACCTTCACCTATCAGTGCACCACGCTGTATGACCCCGCTGCCGATGCAGCAATTTGCTGGAACGATGCAGCAATCGGCATCGACTGGCCGATCGGCGAACCGCTGATTTCCGCGAAAGACGCCAAGGCGCCACTGCTGGCCGACGTGCTGGCCGATTGTTTGCCGCCGTTCGAAGCATGAATATCCTGCTGCTTGGTGCCAATGGGCAGCTTGGCCGCAGCTTTATCGAACACGGCGGATTGGCGGCGCGGGGCCAGTTAGTCACCGCAACACGAGACGGCCGTCGTTTTGATGACGGCCCGGCAGAGGTGGCCGATCTGTCACAGCCCGATACGCTACCCGGCCTGTTGGACCGACTGCAGCCGCAGTTGATCGTCAATACGGCTGCCTATACCGCGGTGGATCGCGCCGAGAGCGAAGAAACACTGGCGACACGAATCAATGGTGATACCGTCGGCGTGCTCGGGCGCTGGGCTGCTGCCAATGGTGCACTGGTAATTCACTACTCCACCGACTACGTATTCAACGGCAACGGTACGGAACCATACCCCATCGATGCACCCACGGCACCGTTAGGGGCGTATGGCCGCAGCAAGCTCGCTGGAGAGCAAGCGTTGCGAGACAGTGGCGTACAGCACCTACTGATGCGTACCGCCTGGGTCTACGCGCCACACGGCCACAACTTCCTTCGCACGATGTTGCGACTGGCAGGGGAGCGTGAAGAAATCCGAATCGTGGCTGACCAACATGGCAGCCCCACTGATACGACGCTGATCGTGCAAGCTACCCTTGCCGCCCTCGATACCTGGCTGGAAGCCAACCCCATGCAGCGTGATCAAATGTCTGGAGCACATCATCTGGTTGCCAGCGGTAGCACCACTTGGCATGGGTTTGCCGAGGCCATCATGCAAGAAGCCAAGACGCTTGGTGTGCTTGCCAGGGTGCCTAGGCTGGTTCCCATTACGACCGCAGAATTCCCCACGCCCGCTCGCCGGCCAGCCTGGTCGGTGCTGGACAATACGGGCTTTCAGCGACAATTCGGCTATTCTTTGCCGGATTGGCGGCAGGGTTTGCATCACACCATCAAGTCACTGGTCCCATAAAACATGTTGATTCCTCTTATCCTTAGCGGCGGCAGCGGCACCCGCCTGTGGCCGGTTTCACGCAGAAACCTTCCCAAGCAATTCCTTTCCCTCAGCGGCGACGGCACGCTTTTCCAGCAAGCCATTACCCGCACGCAGAAGCTACCTGAAGCTTCTGCACCCATCGTTGTTGCCAGCGAGGACCATCGGTTTCTAGCGGCTGATCAGTTGCTGGAAGCGGGTGTAGAAGGCGCCACGATCGTGCTGGAGCCCATCGCTCGTAACACCGCCCCGGCCATCGCCCTGGGCGCCTTGAAAGCCGTGGAGCGCGATCCACAGGCATTACTGCTGGTGCTGCCGGCCGATCATCTTATTGGTGATACGCAAAGCTTCGCCGCCGCGGTGCAGCAAGCCCTGCCTGCAGCTAGAGATGGCTGGCTGGTGACCTTCGGCATCCGCCCGGATCGCCCGGAAACCGGCTTCGGCTACATCCGTCGCGCCGAGTCGATCGGCAGCAGCGCGTTCCGAGTGGAGCGCTTCGTGGAGAAGCCGGATCTGGCCACTGCCGAAGGCTACGTGAAGGACGGCAGCTACGACTGGAACTCGGGCATGTTCCTGTTCAAGGCCGCCCGCTATCTGGAAGAGCTGGGGCAGCACGCGCCGGAGATGCTTGAAGCGGTGCGCAAGGCCTATGCCACCGGGCATGGCGATCTGGACTTCGTACGCGTAGATGCCGAAGCCTTTGCCAAGGTGCCGGACAATTCCATCGACTATGCCGTGATGGAAAAAACCTCGCGTGCGGCGGTGATTCCGGTGAGCTGTGCGTGGAGCGACATCGGTTCGTGGTCGGCACTGTGGCTCTCGGGACAGCACGACGAGCACGGCAATCAGCGCGAAGGCGATACGCTCACGGTCAACACGCGCAACTCGCTGCTGCGCTCACACGATCGCCATATGATCGCCACCGTCGGTGTGGAAGACATCATCGTGGTGAGCACGCCGGATGCCACCCTGGTTGCGCATCGCAATGCCGCGCAGGATGTGAAGAAAGTGGTCGACCAGCTCAAAGCTTCCGGCCGCACCGAGCATTCGTTCCATCGCGTGGTGCATCGCCCGTGGGGTAGCTATGACTCGCTTGAGGAGGGTGGACGCTTCCAGGTGAAGCGCATCGTGGTGAAGCCAGGCGCCAGCCTCAGCCTGCAGAAACATCATCATCGCGCAGAGCACTGGATTGTGGTGTCGGGTACCGCCGAGGTCACCTGTGACGAGAAAGTGTTCTTGCTGGCAGAAAACCAGAGCACTTACATCCCGCTCGGCAGCGTGCACCGCCTGCGTAACCCTGGCAAGGTGCCGTTGGAGCTGATCGAGGTGCAGTCTGGCAGCTATCTCGGCGAGGACGACATCGTGCGCTTCGATGACGTGTACGGTCGCGCCTAATCCGCGTAACGCCTAAATCCTCTCCCCAACTGGGGAGAGGAAACACCACGCTTCCTGCTTGAACCAGCAAGCATTCCAATCTGGTATCCCATCGACATCCGTACAACTTGATCCTGCCGCGCAAGGCGGTTGCAATAGCGCTGTGCCCGTATCACATAGGCACCATGGCTCAAGGAATCCGCATGTCCCATTTTTCGATCTGTCTCGCTCTGCGTCGTACGCTGACGCGAGCCTGCCTCTTGCTTTTTGCGCTAAGCGTCCCGGCGATAAGCCTGGCTGGTTCATCGCCCACGCAACCACCCATCCGGCACGTCTTCATCATCATGCTGGAGAACGAATCCTACCCAGTCACATTCGGCCCGCAGTCGATCGCCCCTTATCTCGCCCGCGAGCTACCTAAGCAAGGCGCGCTGCTACCCAACTACTACGGCGTCGGCCATTACAGCCTGGACAACTACATCGCCATGATCAGCGGCCAGGCACCCAATCCGGCCACGCAGGGTGATTGCGTGGCCTTCAGCGAATTCGTGCCGACGGCCAGCAAGCCTGATGAGAACGGACAGCTACCTGGCGCCGGTTGCGTATATCCCAAGAGCATCCACACCCTCGCCAACCAGCTAACCGATGCAGGTTTTACCTGGAAGGCGTACATGGAGGACATGGGCAAAGATCCCGCACGCGAATCCGCCACCTGCGCGCATCCTGCCATCGGCACTCCCGACATCACCGAGCACGCTACGCCGAACGACCAATACGCAGCCAAGCACAATCCTTTCATGTACTTCCACTCGATCATCGATAAGCGGAAGTACTGCGACAGCCGTGTGGTGAATCTTGAACATCTCACAAACGATCTCGCCAAAATTGAGAACACGGCGAACTTTATCTATATCACGCCGAATCTTTGCCATGATGGCCACGACGCGCCCTGCAAGAACGGTGATGCCGGTGGACTGATTTCCGCCGATGCGTTCCTGCGCGTCTGGGTGCCGCGCATTCTCAACTCACAGGCGTTCAAGAAAGACGGCCTCTTGATCGTCACCTTCGACGAAGGCAACGACGGCAAGGCGTGCTGCAATGAAAGGCCGCTGCCTGGCGGCCCGCAACCTGGTGGACAGATCGGTCCTGGTGGCGGACAGATCGGCGCCGTGCTGCTTTCGCCTTTTATCGCCCCAGGCACGCAGTCAGACGTGGAATACAATCACTACAGCCTGCTGCGGACCCTGGAAGATATCTTTGGGCTATCGCACCTCGGCTATGCACAGGACAATCAGCTGCGCACATTCAGTAGCGACGTATTCACTGCGCAACCTCCGGTGGCGAAATAAGTCCTCGCCGCACTACATAAGAAGGCGCCCTCTGGAAAACCAGAGGGCGTCGTCGTTTCAAACATGGAAAAACTGCTTCCCAGTCCGATGCCTACATTAGGTTGTAGGCATTCAATGCCTGCGCATCTTCACATAGCAGGCATTTGCATCGAGACAATAGGAGTGCAATGCGTTTTATTGCCACGAAACATCGCTGTTCATGCACCGCGCCAAGCGCCATGCCGGACTGGCACCAGTCATTTAATATCGCCTTCAATTGTCCACGCGCGCTCCGTCTGAATCGCAACTCCGCGCAAGCAAGCTGTACTTCGATGAACAGAACCATTCCGTGATGCCCTCGTGAAAGCAAGCACGACGTGGTATCTACACTTTCGCGACACTCATTACAGAAACTTAGCGTCGCGTTCGCCTACCGCACACGCAAGGAGATCGACGTGAATCATTTCAAGCCGTTCAACATCCGCCACCGCGGCATCCGGACCGGCCTCGCTGCTGCCGTACTGTCAGCCATTGCCCTGCCCGGTACTGCCTTGGCCGGTGCCTTCCAGCTACCCACCGACAACGCCGCCGGCTGGGCTCGCGCGAATGCCGGTACTTCATTGTTCCCAGACGATCCTACCGCCGCCTTCAACAATCCCGCTGCGATGGCCTTTTTCTCCGCGCCGGCGTTCCAAGGCACGCTTATCGGCATCCGGCCGCAAGCGCAGTTCAATGGCCAGACGCTGGACGTGGATGGAAACCCGACCAGCGGCGGCAATCCCAACGGCTTCGGCCGGTTCAAACTGTTTCCCAATTTCGGCGCAGTGTTGCCGATCAACGACTGGCTCGCACTAGGCGGCTCACTGGCTGTGCCTTACGGCCTGGCCAGCAACTACAACTCCAGCTGGCAGGGGCGTTATTTCGGCACCCGCACCGATCTGCAATCCATCGCGGTGAGCTTCTCGGCATCCTTCAAGCTCAATGACCGCTTTTCTGCCGGCGTCGGCGTACTGGGCCAGCGCACCAAGGCTCAGCTTGACACCATGCTCGACCCGAACGGTGCCGCCAACGCGCTGTTCGGTCTACCGTTGCCGCCACAGCAGGACGACGTGCAACTGAACGTCAACGTGAAACGGAAACTCTCCTTCGGTTATTTCGGCGGTTTCGTATTTAAGCCGACAGACCAGGATACGTTCGGCGCCAGCTATCACTCACGCGTGGAGAATACGCTTAGCGGCAACTACGCCATCTACGGCAGCGCTACCGGCAAGCAGTTGCTCGCGCTGGCCCCTGTGCTCGATCCTGCCCTGCCCACCATCAATCCCAACGGAGGAAGGGCAAGCGCGGCGTTGGATACGCCGGCCTATGCCACGGTGGACTGGCTGCATGCGTTCTCCGACCGCCTGTCGATCGCCGGCACGGTGAAGTGGACGCAATGGTCCACCTTCAAAGACCTCGTGCTGACTTCCAGTGGCCAGCAACTCGTGGCGCTGCCGGAGCGTTACCGTGACGGCTATGCGTATTTGATCGGCGGTGATTACAAGCTCACCGATCAATGGACGCTGCACGCCGGTGTCGGTTACGACAGAACCCCCACCGTGACGCTCAGCCGCGACCCGCGCGTACCTGACGGCAACCGCAAGCTGCTCGGCTTCGGCTTGGGCTACAAGGTCAGCAGCCACATTGGCATTGACCTGGGCTACCAGCATCTATTCGTTGCGCGCGCACCGGTGCATCTGACCAATCAACCGTTACTCGGCGCTGCAACGATGAATGGGTACTTCGATGATTCGGGTGACATCGTGAGCATGACGGGCACGTATCACTTCTGATCGTACCGCTCCCTCCCCTGTTACGCAGGGGAGGGAGCGGATAGCGCAAGATCGAAACATCCCTCTAAAAATCCACTGCTCCGCTCAACATATATGTCCGATGATTGTTCAGTGGCACATATGTTTCATCAAAGGTGGGGCTATACAAAGTGCGATCCAGCAGATTCTTCACGCCCAGCGTCACGCTCCAGCGTGGCGTGCGATAAAACACGTTCATCGCCACATTCGCTTGCCCGGGAATCTTGATGTACGTAATGGTTTCGGACATCAGTCCCTGGCTGGCGCTACGCGCCAGCGCACCACCTGCGACACCGAAGCCGCGCAGCACACCTTGCTGGAAGGTGTAGTTCACCCATAGATTGAAACGCTGCTGCGGTTGCCCCGTGGCTTGGCTGCCGTCGTTGTTGTGTACCGATGCACGCGTGTAGGCAGAACTCAGATTCAGCCCTGGCGCAATCTGCCCGTTGAACTCGATCTCGAAGCCCTGGTTCGACTGGCCCGGACCACTGACGAAGTTATACGGGGGCTGCAGCGATACCAGATCGCTGCTGTGGTCGAGCATGATGCGATAGGCCGCCACGGTAAGACGCGCACGATCCTCGAACAGATTGAACTTCGCACCGGCTTCGATTTGCCGTGACAGCGACGGCGGCAATGGCCTTCCATCTTTGCCAAGATACGTATCCGGCTGAAAGCCATTCGCCGTGTTAGCGTAGAGCGACACGTCAGGCGTCAGTTTGTACACCAGCCCGAAATTGGGCACCCAATGCACCTTGCGCATATTCCATGGCGTGCCATCGGGATGGGTCGTTTCCAGTTCGTAGCTGGTGCGCCGCCATGCCAACAGCGCCTCCAGGCGTGTACCGAGGCTGATCTGGTCCTGCAGGAACAGTCCGCTTTCCGTAGTCCACGCTTGCCCCGGTGAATAGCTGAGAGAGTAATCGTCCGGCGTAAGCACCGAGGTCGGCGGCGGCAGCGGCCCGCTGGTAAAGAGGTTGTATGACCCGCCGATATTGCCGGTATCAGTCGCATCAACACTGCTGCCAAGCTGGATGCGCGAGAAATCGAAACCCAGTACCACCGAATGCTGCATCCAGCCATGCCCGAATGCAGCCGCCACGCTATTCTGCAGCGTGTAATACGCATCGGACGAACGATAGTCCCGGGCAAAAGCTAAAATATCGCCGGTTGGCTGGATACTCGCCATCGTCCAATCCTGCAAATCGATCGACTCGCGCACGTATTGCGCCCGGCTGCGAAACGACCAGATGTCGTTGAAGCGATGCTCCAGCATGTAGAACAACCGCCGCGTCTCCACCGACGTGTGATCGTTCGGATTGTCCAGCAACAGACCCGGCGGCGACGCGGAACCAACCGTATCACCCAACAGAACGGTGTGATCGGGAATGGGTACGCGATTCATCATCCACGACATACCAGCAATGAATGTGGTGTCGGAAGTGGACCATCCGATCGATGGTGCAACGTAGCGATTGCGCTGCCCGCGCATACCCTGTGGCGTGCGGTCTGCCACGTCGCCGTTCAATACCAGGCGATATGTCCATGTCTTGCTGTCGTTCAACGGGCCAGCCAGATCCAGGCCAAGCTGTTTCTCGCCATGCTGGCCGAAGGAGAACACCAGTCGACGAACAGGCTCGGCTTGCGGCTTTTTCAGGATCACGTCGATCAAGCCGCCAAAATTGTTGTTGTTGGACGTGTCGCCAAGGATGGCCTGCGGGCCCTTCAGCACTTCGACGCGTTCCACGCCGATCATCGGCGGATAGTCGCCGATGCCCAGGACGTTGTTAGGCATGCCGTCGGTCATGCCGTTGCCGGTAAAGAAACCGCGCACATTGAAGATCGGCAAGCCGCCCGAGCCATCGATGTACTGCGCACCGGCCACGTTCCGGATGGCATCGGCAATGGTTTGCACCTGTTCGGATTGCAACAGGTCCTGGGTGACGATGCTTACCGATTGCGGCACGTCGAGCGGATCGGCCAGCGTACGCTCAGGCCCACTGCTCACATCGGCCATGAAACCCTCGTCGCGGCCCACCAACCCGATCGCCCGAATCGGCGGCAGCAGTATCGCCTTGGTTGCCGCCGATGGACTGCTAGAAGGCTGTCCGGCTGCGGCTACGCGCGGCTTCACCACCACCGTGCGCGCGTCGACGAAGGCGAAGCTCATATTCGTGCCTTCGAGCAGATGGGTCAGCGCCGCTTCCGGCGTGAACGTGCCGCTCACCGCATGCGAACGCAATGCATCCACCGTTTGCCCGGCAGTAAGCACCTGCACGTTCGCCTGCTTACCGAACGCGATCAGCGCCGTCGCCAACGGCTGAGTAGGTATGACGAAGCGCATGCCGACCGTTTGTTCCGCCGCAAGAGCGGGTGCCATGCACGCTCCCCCTGCAACCAACCCCAACGTCAGGCAGCCGTAAGCTGGCAGCCAGGCGAACCGCCTCATAACTTGCGTCAACTCCGCGCGAAATCACGAGTGTGACATGGGTCATGACCGTTCGCACGAGTTCGCGGAAGACAGCTGACAAACGTTGGGTGGCTAGCTTGCATCAAGCTTTCGCGCTTGATTTTGGAGGCTTGCGGCGGGTTGGAGTTTGTGCCCCAACCGACGTCAGTGCTGCTCAGCGTGCCGCGCGTCAGAAAGCATGATTTGATCTGTCTCCTTGCTCACCCGCAACGGAAACACTTCCGGCAACGCGCCCACCCAGCTATCGATCGCATCCGTGCGAACCGTGCCCGTGTACGTCAATTTGTTCAGATCAGCATCGACGATATGCACCGGTTTGCTGGTGTAACGGTTCAAATTGGCAATCACCACGCCCAGCGGTTCGTCGATGAACTCCAAACGATCGTTGCGCCAAGCTGTCACCTGCTCAGTCGCCATGGTATCGACAGCCATGCCCGAAGCATTGGGATCGAAGGAAACGCGCTGGCCCGCAGTGGCTTCCAGCGTATTGCGTTGGCTCGCGCCCGTGCGCAGATCGGCAATCTCGACGCGCCCTTGCGTCACCGCGACCATCACCCGCTCACCGGTACGACGCACATCGAATGCAGTGCCGATATCGTGCACGGACACATCGCCCGCAGTCACCACGAACGGGCGGCTGTTGTCATGCACGACGTCGAAGAAAGCCTCGCCACCGCGCAATTCCACACTGCGTCGATCGCGGCCGTAATGCACCGTCAACGTGGATGCAGCACCCAGCGCCACCTTCGTGCCATCCGGCAGGCTGAAGCTACGGTTTTGCGCGACGGCACTCTGATAGGTCTGCGTGGTGTCGCCGGAAGCGAAGTGTGCCCAGCCGTAATAAACGGCGCCGGACAAGACGACCACTGCAATCGATGCTGCCGCTGCGAGTGGAAGCCAGTGCCGCCGCGGTGGAACAGGGCGTGCAAAGGCGTTGATCAGCGCCTGGCGCGATACACGATCGAGATGACCCAGTCGTTCGGCAAACGCATTCATGCGCTCGAACGCTTCCAGGTGCCGCTCGTCCTCGGCCGTCCACGCCAGCCATTGCTCGACCGTATCGCCGTCGGCATTGGGCTCACGTAGCCGTACCCACCAATCAGCGGCCGTTTGCACGATTTCTTCCTGTTGTTGATTTGCCATCACGGCACCTCCTTCTCATCGACGCGGGCGCGGCAATGAGCCAACGCATGGGCAACGTGGTAGCGCACCATGCGCTCGCTGAGTTTCATGGTTTGCGCGACGCTGCCGAAATCGCGCCCTTCGATCACATGCATCACAAACGCCTGACTGGCCTTGGCCGGCAACTCGCGCAGGGCGTGGCGAAGTCCGGCCACCTGCTCCACGGCCATCGCATGGTGGTCCGGGCTTTGCTCATCCATCGGCTCGTCCTGCGATTGCACGATGGCGAAATCACTGCGCACCTTGCGTTTGCGCAAGCGATCGATGGCCAGATTGCCGGCGATCTTGAACAGATAGCCGCGCAGGGAATCGACTTCCTCGCGGTTATCCATGGTCAGCATCCGCAGATACGCTTCCTGCGCCACTTCCTGCGCATCCGACAGCGAGTTGAGGCGACACTGCAAAAAGGCGATCAGCGCACGATTGTGCTCGCGAAACAGCCTTTCGATGTCGCTCACATGCACAGACAGCGTCACGGTGCTCATAGACCCTGATGGACCGTCAAAAGCGTGCCACAACGGCGAACGACGTGTGTGAGGACAGCGGGGCCAAGGCGTTGATCAGCATTTGCTCCGCTTCACGCCGCAGCGCCTCCCGGCGACGGAATGCGGAGCGGTGATTGCTCGACACCTCTGCCTCCGTCTTGTGCGTAAGCATGGCGGGCAACGCATACCAACCGCCGCCAGCACGCTGGCCATGCTGCTCTTCCCAGAATGCGTCGTAATCCGAATACAACGGACGGCCGCTGCGGCGCAGCGGGTGGGCTTCGTTGCTGATCGCTACCAACCGCTCAATGCCATAGTGCCGTGCAAAGGTGTAAACCAGTGACAGCATCAATTGCTTGGGGCGCATGCCGTGCAGATTGCGCGTAAGGTCGCGCACCACGTCCCTGGCGTTTTCGCCACGCGGACCTTGCAGGCAGCCGATCATCAGCGTCGGCAGTTCGTCGGCTACCGAGAACACGATGCTGTACAGCGGGTCTTCGTTCACGTCGCACAGCTGCAGGCAAAGCTCGCCCTCGCAGCCCTTGTAGATCGGCGGCCGCATGACCAGCGTCAGCAAGGAGCCGTCCTTGGCCGTGATGCTTCCCAGACTTGCGTGGCCCATGGCGTAGACCAGCTCGAACAAGCCGCGCGGCAGGTGCGCCCTCGCGAAACGGTAGTGCTGCTGCAGGTAGGTCAGACGATCGCGCCGATGCCAGTGCGCATTGACGTAGCGATGCATGTGCCGCTCCAGCAGGCGCGGATCGCGCCGGCGGTAGGCACGCATCACCCGGTCGGCACCAATGAAAGCGAGAAAGCGCTGGTGCTGAGCTCCCATGCACGCGCTGCGCACGAGATACTTCAGCGCGGTGGCGCTGCGCTTGTACCAGGGACCGGTCCAATCCTGACGATGGCGTAGTGAGTCCAGAAGATTCGCCAACGGGCCGGAGGGCACCGTTTCGGTAGACGGCGCTCGGCGCGGCTCCGGTAGGTAGGTGCCCGGCGCCAGGAAGGCTTCCAGGCCGATGCCCAGGACACCGGCGGGGGGATGATTGGGTTTGTTCAAGGCGTTCGTTCCATCGGGAAACAAGCAGTTCCCCTCTGAGACGTTTCAGCTTTGGGATTTTGAAATGGACTGAACGGGGCCACTCCTAGAAGGCATAACTGTCCGTAAAGCTTCGCCCTACCTTACCGTCGTCCCGGCGAAGGCCGGGACCCAGCGACTTGTAGATCGTCAAAGTCACTAGGCCCCGGCCTTCGCCGGGGCGACGGTAAGGTATAAGCAAACGCTTGGCGAAGTTGTATAGATATCTACTACCTGAAGGGACAGAGTCCACCTTCAACGCCGCGATTTTTCAGCCAGCGCCGTACCCTGCGGCGTCCCCATCGCCTGAAACAACGCCGCCGTATCCGCCAGACGTGCCGCCCTTGCCTGGATCTCCGTCAATCGCGCGTTCTGCCAATGCTGCTCACTCAGCACCATCGATGGATAAGAAACCGCCCCCAGGCGATAACGCGCATCCGCATTGCCGAAGGATTGCCGTGCCGACTCCGCCTGCACGTGCGCAGCTTGCAGCGTCAAGGCGTCCTGGTCCAACGCCGTCAACGTATCGGCGACGTTCTGGAACGCGTTGAGCACCGTCTGCTGATAGTCCGCGATCGACGCGTTGTAGCTCGCGATGGCCGCTTTGCGTTTCGCAATCAACTCGCCGCCGTGGAAGATCGGCTGCGTCAGCGAAAGCCCAGCGCTCCACACCGAACCCGCACTGGTGAACAGGCTTGAGGGCTTGAACCCCTCCGTACCTAGCGTGGCCGACAGCGAGATCTGCGGAAACAGGTTCGCCGTCGCCACGCCCACTTTCGCAGACGCGGCGTGCACCGCGGCTTCGGCAGCCAAAATGTCTGGTCGTTGATGCAGCAAATCGGACGGCACGCTCACTGGCACGTTTTCCGGTAGATGCAGATCCGACAGCGTCAAATTCGCCGGCGCTTGATCCGGTGTGCGTCCCAGCAACACGGCCAAGGCGTGCCTGGCCTTTTGCGCCTGGGCGCGCAGCGGCGGCAAGGAAGTGTCGACGCTTGCCGCCTGCTGCTGCAGGCTCAGCACGTCATCTTGCGATGCGGCACCCAGTCCGTGCGCGTGCACGGTCAAATCGGCCTGCTGGTGTGCCAGCTTGGAAAGCTGCTCGGTCGTGCGAACCTGTTCTTCCAGCGAAGCGGCGTTGATCGCTGCGATCACGATGTTCGCCGCCAAACTGCGCTTAGCCGCATCGAACTCGTAGGATTGCTGATCGACCTGCGCCGCCGTCTGCTCGATACCGTGCCGTGTCGCGCCGAACACATCGAAGTTGTAGCTAAGCGCCAGCTGCCCGGCGTAAACATCGTAGAGATTGGTCGGCGGTCCGAAACTGGGGAAGCCCAAGGCACGCTGACGACTGCTCTGCGCCTGCGCATCCAGTGACGGCAGCATGTTGGCGCCGATCTGCGCGCGCAGCAGCTGATGCGCGGCTTCCAGCGTGTGCTTGGTCGACGTCAGCGAAGGATTGTTCCTCAGCCCCTCTTCCACCCAGGCATTGAGCGTGTCGTTGCCATACTCGCGCCACCATTCCGGCACGGCGCGTTCGCCCAAGCTGAAGTGCTGCGCTACGCCATCCACTTTCGCGCTGTCGGCAGGCGTGGGCTCGGCCGTGTAGTGCGCCGGCGAAGGTGAAGCTGGCGGTTTGGCGGGCGGTGCGAAAGCACAGCCGGCCAAGCTCAGCGCCGCCATCAACGCCGTCATACGCAGCGCTGGAATGATCATGATTGCAGGCCTCATGTTGCAGCCTCCGGTTCGGTTGCAGGTTCATCGGCGCGCACGCGGAACCACGCGGCATACAGCGCTGGCAGATAGAACAGGGTGAGCACGGTGGCGACGGTAATGCCGCCCATCAGTGCCGTCGCCATTGGGCCGAAGAAGTTGCTGCGCAACAGCGGAATCAGCGCGAGCACAGCCGCCGCTGCAGTCAACGTGATCGGCCGGAAGCGCCGCACGGTCGCGCCGACGATCGCTTCCCAACGCGGATGACCGGCGCGAATATCCTGCTCGATCTGGTCCACCAGAATCACCGAGTTGCGCATAATGATGCCGAACATGGCGATCGTCCCGAGCATGGCCACGAAGCCATACGGCTGATGGAACAGCAGCAGCGCGAGGATCACGCCGATCAATCCCAGCGGCGCAGTCAGCACCACCATGAAAGTGCGGCCGACGCTTTGCAGCTGAATCATCAGCAATACCAGCACAGCCACCAACAACACCGGCATCTGCTCGTTCACTGAATTCTGGCCTTTCGCATTCTGCTCCACCGATCCGCCCACTTCGATGCGGTAACCGACCGGCAGATGGCTACGGATATCGGCAAGCTTCTTGTCGACGGTATTGGTAACGTCCAACCCCTGTGCGCCATTGCGCGTGTCGGATTGCACGATGATCGACGGCTGGCGATCACGTTCCCAGATCACGCCATATTCCAGTCCGTAGCTCACGTGACCCAGCTGCGCGAGCGGAATCGCCGTACCGCTGGAAGTGGGAATCGCCAACCGTTCGATCTGATCCGGGTGAACACGGTCGCCGTGTTCGCTACGCAAGTCCACCGCAATCAGCTTGTCGCGCTCACGGAACTGCGTCACCGTGGTGCCCGACAGATTCATCGCGAGGAAGTTGGCGATGTCCTGCGAAGTAAGACCCAACTGCCGCGCCTTGAATTGATCCACCTCGAAACGTACCGAGCGTTCGGCCGGTTCATCCCAATCGAACTGCACGTTGGTGGTATCGGGATTGGCGCGCATCACTGTCGCCACTTGCTCGGCAATGCCGCGCACCTTGGCGATATCGTCACCTTCCACACGGAACTGCACCGGGAAGCCCACGGGCGGACCGTTTTCCAGACGACTGACGCGCGTGCGCACCGCAGTGAAGTCACGCTTCAGTTCACCTTCGAGGAAACTTGCCAGCAGCTCGCGCTCCTTCACATCCTTTGTGGTGATCACGAACTGCGCAAAGTTGGGTTGCGCCAACTGCTGATCCAGCGGCAGGTAAAAACGTGGCGCACCACTGCCGACGAAGCTGACGAAGTTGATGATTTCCTTGCGATCCTTCAGCACCGTTTCGAAGCGTTGAGTTTCACGTAGCGTCGCTGCGTACGAGGCACCTTCCGGCAAACGCAGATCGACCAGCAATTCCGGGCGATCAGAGCTCGGGAAGAACTGCTTGGGCACCAAGGCGAAGCCAGCCATGGCGATCACAAACAGCACTACCGTCGAGGCCAACACCAGCCAGCGATTCCGCAGACAGGCATCCAACCAGCCACGAAAGCGGCGATAGAACGCGGTGTCATAGATCTCGATTTCTTCACCGTTATGCACCGGCTGCACAGCTTTGGCGGCACGCGCTTCATTCCAGCGCCTTGGCAGGAATCGCGCCCACCATTCCTGGCCCGGCTTGGCGCGCTCGTGGTGCTCCGGAAGCATGTGGTAGCCGAGCAGCGGAATCACAATCACCGCCGCCAACCACGACACCAGCAGTGCAATCGCCGAGACTTCAAAAATCGAGCGCGTGTATTCGCCCGTACTCGACTTGGCCAAGGCGATCGGCAGGAAGCCCGACACCGTCACCAGCGTGCCGGTCAACATCGGAAACGCGGTGCTGGTATAGGCAAACGCGGCAGCACGCACGCGTCCCCAGCCCTGCTCCAGCTTTACCGACATCATTTCCACCGCGATAATCGCGTCGTCGACCAGCAAGCCCAGCGCCAGCACCAGCGTGCCCAGCGAGACTTTGTGCAAGCCAATGCCGAGCATGTCCATGCACAACGCGGTCGCCGCAAGCACGAAGGGGATGGAAATCACCACCACCATGCCGGTGCGGAAGCCTAGGCTCAGCAAGCTCACCAGCAGCACGATCCCCACGGCTTCGGCCACCGATTCCAAGAAGTCGTCCACGGAATGCGAGACCGCATGCGGCATGCTGGTCACTTCCGATAGCGTCAAACCCGCAGGCAGGCGTTTCTGCAGATCGCCGATCTTCTTGTCCAGCGCCTCGCCCAGATGGATCACGTCGCCACCTGTTTGCATCGTGACACCGATGCCAAGCACCTGCTTGCCCATGAAGCGCATCGTTTGGCTGGGCGGATCATCGTAGCCGCGCTTGATGGTCGCGATGTCGCCTAGGCGGAAGCTCTTGCCGTTGATGTGCAGCAGCGTATTGGCCAGCGCATCGAGATCGTCCAACTGACCGCTCGGGCGCACGAATACGCGATCGTCGGCCGTGGTCAACACACCGGTCGACGCCACCGCATTTTGATCGTTGATCGCCTGCCCGATCTGCTGCGGGCTGATGCCGAGCTTGGCCAGCTTCGCATTCGCGACATCGATGTAGATGTGCTGGTTCTGATCACCAAAGTAATCGACCTTGGCGAGGCCCTGCACACGCAGCAGTTCCACGCGCAGCTGATCGGCGTAATCGTGCAACTGAGCGGGCGTGTAGCCCTCGCCTTCCAGCGCGTAAATATTGGTGTAGACGTCACCGAACTCGTCATTGAAGAACGGCCCCTGCACGCCTTGCGGCAACTGCGCGGCCATGTCGCCGACTTTCTTGCGCACCTGATACCAGGTTTCAGGCACGACCGCGGCGGGCGCGGAATCCTTGATGTTGAAGAAGATCAACGATTCGCCAGGACGCGAATAGCTGCGTAAAAAGTCGATATTCGGCGTTTCCTGCAATTTGCGGCCGATGCGATCGGTGATCTCCTCTTGCACTTGCTTGGCGGTTGCGCCTGGCCAGAACGTCTGGATCACCATCACCTTGAAGGTGAACGGCGGATCTTCCGACTGCGAGAGATTCTTGTACGACAGCAGACCGAACAGCGCGATCAGCCCCATCAGAAAGAACACCAGCGACTGATGGCGCAAAGTCCACGCGGAAAGATTGAAGCGTTCCTCGTGGCTCATTGCGGTGCGTCCTCAGGATGAGGCGGCGCAATCGGTGTCACTTTTTCGCCTGCGGACACCGCGTGCACACCCTGCATCACAATGCGCTCGCCCGCTTTCAAACCTTCGGTGATCAACACGTCATGTTCGCCGTAGCGCGCGACGGTGACTGGACGCAGATCCAACTTGGAATCGCTCGGCTGCACTACCCACACCGCTGGATGCTCGCCCTGATGGAACAGCGCAGTGGCCGGAATCGTGATCGCACTGTCGGACGATTTAACGCCTTCCAGCGCAACATCGGCCGTCATGCCGAGCTGCAACGATGCATCGGCGTGATCGACGGTCAGCTTCACCAGATACGTGCGCGACTGCGCATCGGCCGCTGGTGCAATTTCGCGAACGCGTGCTGCATACGTATGTCCCGGCAATGCAGGCAGCGTCACCGTCGCCGCTCGGCCGATGGCGATGTCGCCGACGCGGCTTTCCGAGACGTCGACGTACACTTCGCGCTCACCCGACTGAGCGAAGCCGAACACCGTCTGCCCCGCAGCAAGCACCTGCCCCACTTCGGCTTGGCGGCTGGTGATGATGCCGTCGTGATCCGCCACCAGCGTGGTGCTCTGTGCCAGTTTGTATTGCTGCCTAGCCTGGTCGCGGCCTGCCAGCGCGGAGGCGTAGCTGTCCTGCGTCTGCTGCAGTTGCAACTGGCTGATCAGGTTCTGCTTGAACTGCGCTTCGTCACGATCACGCTGCTGGGTGGCGAACAGCAGGCGATGCTCGGCCGCATCCAGCACTGCCTTGGCATAGGACAACTCCTGACTGGGATCGGCCGGATCGAGCAGCGCCAGCGGCTGGCCCTGTTTCACCTGCTCGCCCGGGTCGACATAGCGTTCGATCAGTCGCCCCGCCATGCGGAACGACACCGGCATCTCATAGCGCGCATGTACTTCACCTGGGAAACGGCCCGCTATCGAGCCATCGGTGGCCTTCACGGGCATGGCGATCACCGGCACGGCGGCGTCCGCATCGGGCGCTTTCCGGCCGCAGCCAGCCAGCAAAATCAGGCACATGGCCGCGGCAAGCGGCAGCCAGGCGTGCCGCGCCAGCCCGCGCGGCCCGGGGAAAGATGGATGACTCACAGACCGCTCCTGGGGAATTGAGGGGATCGTTAATACAGCGCTGGACTCTAATCCATATACGAATTCAAATACAACTATGTATTTAGATACACGTGCCATTCGTCGTGGTAAAGTGGCGCATGTCACGCAAACGACTTACCCGGGAAGAAAGCCGCGAACAGACCCGCACGCGCCTCATGGACGCGGCGGTGGCGGTTATCGTGAAAAAAGGCCTGAGCGGCACCAGCGTCGAAGACATCGCCGGACATGCCGGCTACACCCGTGGCGCGTTCTACTCGAACTTCAAGAGCAAGGCTGACCTGTTCATCGAGCTGCTCAAGCGCGATCACGGCCACGTCCAGGAGGATCTGCAGCAGCTACTGGACGCGGATCTTTCGAACGAAGCCCTGCAAATGCAGTTGGCCCAGTTCTATGGCCAGTGCTATCGCGATCACAACAGCTACGTGCTGTGGGCCGAGGCGCGGTTGCATGCGGTACGCGATACCAAATTCCGCCAGCGCATGAACACGCTGTGCCTGGAAAAGCGCGACATGATCGCCAGCTTCATTACGCTGTTCGATCAGCGCATGGGGCTGCAGCCATCATCCACGCCACCTACTGACCTCGCGCTGGCGATGATGGCGCTGATCGACGGCATGCTTTACTTCAACATGAGCATGCCGAACGAAATGTCCGATGAGGCCACCGGATCTGTACTGAGCACGATCTTCACTGCAACGTTTTTTGGTTTGCAGGCGAAGCAGACTAAGTAGGTTGGGTTACCCCGGACTTGATCCGGGGGTAACCCAACATGTTCCAACGGCATTGTTGGTTTACGCTGCGCTAACCCAACCTACGACGTAAGCGATACTCGTCGTAACCAACATACATACTCGCGCCCAACACCATCAGCGCAAGCAAGTACCAGGTGATCAGATAGCTAAGGTGATTGTTGGGAAAGTTGATCACCGTCTTGCCACCTTCCGGCCACTGGCCACTGCTCCCCGACGCTGCATCCGCATCCACGAAATAAGGCGCCACGTCGTGCAGGCCGCGAGCGGTGGCTATCGCGGCCACGTCGCGCGTATACCAGCTGTTGTGCGCCGAATCGTTGTGGCGAAACAACGTAGGGGCTTCAGACATGCGCAGCAAGCCCGTCACCGTTACCTCACCTGCTGGTCCTGGTACGCAATGGCCGTCGCGACCGCACCAGTCCGCAGGAGCGAAGCCTCGATTAACCAACACGATGGAGGCATCCGCCAAGCGCAAAGGTGTCATCACCCAATAGCCGCTGCCTTCATCGGTGGCTGTCCACACCAGCGTCTGGCGCTCATGCAGAAACACGCCGGTGAGGCGGACGTGCAGATATTCGTCCTTTTCGGCGGTTACCCCGGCCCATTGGTCGTGCGCAGGCAGCGCGATCGGCAGCGCGTGTACGCGTGAGTCAACGCGGGCGATAAGTGCGCGCTTCCAGGCAAGCCGGTGGACTTGCCAGTTGCCTAGGGAGATGAAACCAGTGAAAAGAGCTGCAGCCAATAAAGCGAGCAGAATTAGCGCAACCGGGCCGCGTGGAGCACGTGGCGCGTCGTAGTGGGAAGTGTCTTGAAGAGCCATGGCGACAATGATCGCATCTTATCGGCTCCGATATCTCACGCTGCGACACCGTAAACGTAACACCACGAGGTCGTCATTCCCGCTTTCGCGGGAATGACGGCAGCAAGGCAAGAGCGAGGATTTCTATGCCCCCTCTTCTCGAAAAAAAAAGGGACGACGTTCACGGCAAACTCCGCACGTCCTTCATCATCGACGGCATCATGTTCTGGTTGAGGTGGTACATGATCCAGATCGATCCGCTCAGCGTGATCACCACCAGCACGATGGTGAACACCAGAGCCAGCATGTTCCAGCCACCTTCGGACTTCGCGTTTAGATGCAGGAAATACACCATGTGCACCACGATCTGGACCGCGGCAAATAACAGGATGAAGGCGTCGGCCGGACCGGTCTTGGAGAACGCGCCGGACATCACCAGCCAGAACGGAAGAATGGTGAGGAAGGCCGCTGCCGCGAACCCTGTCATGTAGCCTTTAAGGCTGACGTGGATTTGCTCTACACCATCGTGAGCGTGCTCGTGATGACCGTCATCATGCGCATGCGGGGTGTGGTCGCTCATGACAGCACTCCCATCAGGTAAACGAAGCTGAAAACGCCCACCCACACCACGTCAAGGAAGTGCCAGAACATCGACAGGCACATCAGCCGGCGCTTGTTGGCGGGAATCAAGCCCTTTTTGCCCACCTGCACCAGCAGCACGATCATCCAGATCAAACCGCTGGTCACATGCAAACCGTGCGTGCCGACCAGGGTGAAGAACGAGGAAAGGAAGGCACTGCGCCCCGGACCCGCACCGATCGACACCAGGTGCATGAACTCCGTCAATTCCAGTGAGATAAAGCCGGCGCCCAAGAACCACGTAACGATCAGCCACGCCATCATCGGCCCGCGGCGATTTTGCTGCATCTCCAGCACCGCAAAACCATAGGTGATCGAGGACAGCAGCAGCAGCGTGGTGTTCAGTGCGACGATCGGCAGTTCCAACACCTCCTTCGCTGATGGCCCACCGGCATATTCACGACCCAGCACACCGTAGGCAGCGAACAGGCAGGCGAAGATCAGACAGTCGCTCATCAGGTACAGCCAGAAACCCAACAGCGTGGCATTTTCCGGATGATGATCTTCGGCCACGTGGAAGCGCAGCGCCTCTTCCGCGCCACTGCCCCCGCTTACGGTCATGGTCATGTCGGACATGGGCATCAGGCTCCGGCACGCGCTGTTTCAACGCGCCCTACTTCATCGGCAGGGATGTAGTAATCGCGGTCGTAGTTGAACGTGTGGTGGATGGCCACCGCCAGCAGCGCCACGAACGATATCGCCGCGATCAGCCACATATACCAAACCATGGCGAAGCCGAAGATAAGGCTCAGCACGGCCAGATAAACACCGGTACCGGTGTTCTTCGGCATGTGGATGGGCAGGAAACCTTCGACCGGCCGGCGCCACTTGTATTGCTTCATCTGCCACCAGGTATCTATGTCATGCACCTGTGGTGTGAAAGCGAAGTTGTACGGCGGTGGCGGCGAAGAGGTGGACCATTCCAGCGTGCGTCCGTGCCAAGGGTCGCCAGTGGTGTCGCGCAGCTTGTCGCGATGAAGAATGCTCACCGCGAACTGCACGATCATTGCCGCAATGCCGATCAAGATCAGGATCGCACCGAACGCCGCGATCTCGAACCATATCTGCAACGACGGATCGTCGAAATGGCGCAGTCGCCGCGTCACACCCATCAGGCCCAACCAATACAGCGGCATGAAGGCGAAATAGAAGCCGACCACCCAGAACCAGAACGAGACCTTGCCCCAGAACGGATCAAGCCTGAAGCCGAACGCTTTCGGGAACCAGTAATTGACGCCGGCGAACATGCCGAACAGCACGCCGCCGATGATCACGTTGTGGAAGTGCGCAATCAGGAACAGGCTGTTGTGCAATTCGAAATCCGCTGGCGGTACCGCCAACAACACACCGGTCATGCCGCCGATCACGAAGGTCACGATAAACGCCACCACCCATAGCATCGGCACGTCGTAGACGATGCGGCCACGGTACATGGTGAACATCCAGTTGAAGATCTTCGCGCCCGTCGGGATCGAGATGATCATGGTGGTGATGCCGAAGAACGAGTTGACGCTCGCACCCGAGCCCATGGTGAAGAAGTGGTGCAACCACACCAGGTAGGAAAGCACCGCAATCACGACCGTGGCGTACACCATCGATGCATAGCCGAACAAGCGCTTGCGGGAGAACGTGGAGGTGACCTCGGAGTACACGCCGAACGCCGGCAGCACCAGGATGTACACCTCCGGGTGTCCCCACACCCAGATCAGATTGACGTACATCATGTAGTTGCCACCAAGATCATTGGTGAAGAAGTGCGTGCCTGCATAACGATCCAGCGCCAGCAAGGCCAGCGTGGCGGTCAACACGGGAAACGCAGCCACGATCAGCACGTTGGCCAGCAACGCCGTCCAGGTGAAGATCGGCATCTTCATCATGGTCATGCCGGGCGCACGCATCTTCACGATGGTGGCGATCATGTTGATGCCCGATAAGGTTGTGCCGACACCTGCTATCTGTAACCCCCAGATCCAGTAGTCCACGCCGCTGTCCGGACTGGCAGGCAGCTCCGACAGCGGTGGATAGGCCAGCCAACCTGTGCGCGCAAAGACGCCGATGAACAATGACGCCATGACCAGCACGGCGCCGGATACGGTCATCCAGAAACTGAAATTGTTGAGGAAGGGAAAAGCAACGTCACGCGAACCGATCTGCAACGGCATGACAAAATTGATCAGGCCGGTGATGAACGGCATGGCGACGAAGAAGATCATGATCGTGCCGTGCGCGGTGAAGATCTGGTCGTAGTGATGGGCGGGCAGATAGCCCTCATGCGCACCGAAAGCAATGGCTTGCTGTCCGCGCATCATCAGTGCA
The DNA here is from genome assembly GCF_030160295.1 of Dyella acidisoli. Lineage (GTDB taxonomy): Bacteria > Pseudomonadota > Gammaproteobacteria > Xanthomonadales > Rhodanobacteraceae > Dyella_B > Dyella_B acidisoli. The sequence continues at coordinate 33,777 of NZ_BSOB01000017.1, read as the reverse complement.
TCGGCGAAGCCGCGCAGCAGCATGATCAACGCCAGCACGATATACATGATGCCGATCTTCTTATGGTCCACGCTGGTGAACCACTCGCTCCACAGATAACCCCATTTGCGGTAGTAGGTGATCGCCCCCAGCACCGCGATGGCGCCTATCGCCACGCCGAGGAAGGTGAAGATCAGAATCGGCTCGTGATAAGGAATGTCATCCAGGGTGAGCCGTCCGAAAATCAGCTTGCCGAGGTCGGGAGAATGAAAAGTCATTGCGGCACCCGTGCTTCAGTTCACTGTGGATGAGCCATCGGCATGGCCGCATGGCTTTCGGATGAAACGGACGCCTCACCGCCCCCGCCGGAGTCCGGCACGCGCAACATGTTCATGCATGAAGGACCGGGCTGAACGCAGCGATTGAGGATGGATCGGTAAAGCCCTGGCGCTACGCTGCCGTAGAACTGCACTGGGTTGCGTTCACTCGGCGCTTCCAGCACTGCATACGCGGCTTGATCCAGCGTATCGCCATGGCTTTTCGCTTGCGCCACCCACTTGGCAAAGTCACCTTCGCTCATGCCGTGGAAGGTGAAGTTCATGTACGAGAAACCAGCGCCGCTGTAGTTGGCGGACATGCCCCAGTAGTCGCCAGGGTGGTTGATCACCGCCTGCAACGTGGTCTCCATGCCCGGCATCGCATAGATCTGGCCAGCCAGCGCGGGAATGAAGAACGAGTTCATCACGCTGGAGGCTGTGAGGTTGAAGTGGATGGGTCGATCCACCGGTGCCGCCAACTCGTTCACCACTGCAAGATTCTGCTCGGGATAGATGAAAAGCCATTTCCAGTCGAGCGCCACTACGTCGACTTCGAGCGGTTTGGTATCGACGGTCACGACACGGCCCGGACCGAGGCGATCGAGCGGACGGTACGGATCGAGCTTATGCGTGCTCACCCAGGTGATCGCGCCCAGCGCAATGATGATCAGCAAGGGCGCTGACCAGATCATCAGCTCCACGATGGTGGAATGATCCCACTCCGGATCGTAGTGCGCTTTTTGGTTGGATGCCCGGTAACGCCAAGCGAATACCAGCGTGGCGACGATCACCGGCACCACGATCAGCATCATCAGGATGAACGACGTGATGATGAGATCACGCTGCTGGCGCGCGACATCGCCGGACGGTGACATCAGCACCGTGTGGCAGCCCGTAAGCGCCGTAGCGAGGGCTAGCAGTAGCAGTCCGCGGAGAGTCTTCATGGACATGACCGACGCAACCGAATGAAAAGGGGGTACTGCTGTGCCGACAAGGTACGCCGATCGGCGGCCCTTACGCAAATGGTCTGTCGACTGCCAGGGATGGATCGTTGGATTTCGCATATCTGCCATGCGTCTGTAACGTACGAACATCGCAACGATGCCGGCAAACGTCACTCGTGAGCGTATTGAATCGCAAGGTGATGGCTGGGTGAGTCCCCCATTCGGGTGAAAGGGGCGCGCGCGTTTGCTCCAGCGGCATAACATACGTGGCGCAACACACGGCCTGCAAAAAAATAGACCTAAACATCCCTAGCCTTGGCGGCATAACGGTGCCATGCTGTATCTGCCGCACCCTATCCGAGTAACGACGATGTCAACTACGTTTGAGGATCAGCGCGAACCAGCGGGCCTATCCCCGGAAGACCTCGTGCGCATTCACGCCCACGCCCGATTGGCGCCAGGCGAAATCGCCGTCGGCGTCATCGTTGGGCGAACTGCGGAATATTTCGACTTCTTTGTGTTCGGCATCGCCTGCGTGCTGGTGTTTCCGTCGGTATTCTTTCCCTTCGAAAGCCGGCTGGACGGCATGCTGCTGTCGTTCGCGATCTTCTCGCTGGCCTTCATCGCGCGCCCGCTTGGCACCACGCTGTTCATGTCGTTCCAGCGACGTTGGAGCCGCGGCACCAAGCTCACTATCGCCATGTTCCTGCTCGGTAGCGCTACCGCCGGCATGGCTTTCCTTCCCAGCTACAACACGATCGGCGGATGGGCCATCGGCCTTCTGACTTTTTTCCGCATTCTGCAAGGCGTCGCAATGGGCGGCTCATGGGATGGCCTGCCGTCCCTGCTCGCACTCAACACTCCGCCTGAGCGACGCGGCTGGTATGCAATGCTCGGACAGCTCAGCGCACCGATCGGCTTTCTGATCGCCAGCAGCCTGTTCCTGTTCCTGCATAACGAACTCGCTACGGACGACTTCATCGAATGGGGTTGGCGCTATCCCTTCTATGTCGCGTTCACCATCAACGTCGTGGCGCTGTTTGCCCGTCTGCGTCTGGTGGTCACAGAGGAATACACCCGCGCCATGGAAGAACGCGAGCTGCAGCCCATCGGCATCATCGACATGCTGCGGCGACAGGGTTACAACATTTTCGTCGGCGCCTTTGCAGCACTGGCGAGCTACGCGCTGTTTCACCTCGTGTCCATCTTCCCGCTGTCGTGGATCGTGCTCGGCACCACGCAAACCGTAAGCGCGGTACTGACGGTGCAGATCGTCGGCGCACTTGTCGGCATCTGCGGCATGATCGCTTCCGGGGTTATCGCTGACCGGATCGGGCGACGCACGATGCTGGGCACAGCAGCCACACTCATCGGCGTCTTCGCATTGTTCGCACCGTGGCTGCTGGGTGGCGGGCATGCAGCGCAAGACGCCTTCATCATCGTGGGTTTTGGATTGCTGGGTCTGTCGTACGGACAAGCAGCCGGCAGTGTGACGTCCAACTTCGAAATTCACATGCGCTATACCGGTGCTGCGCTGACGTCCGACTTTGCGTGGCTGATTGGTGCTGCGTTTGCACCGCTGGTTGCGTTGGGATTATCAGCGCGATTCGGGTTGGTAGCAGTGAGCTTGTATTTGCTCTCGGGCGTGGCGTGCACATTGATTGCGTTGCGCGTGAACAAAGCACTAGCAGCGCGGGAGTGATGCTGTAACTCTTTCCAACCGAGGGTATACGTTACTTCGCAAGGGTGACGGCGCACGATTGCGAACCAAACACTCTGCCAGTGCGCCGCGGCCCAAGCAGGCCTGGATGACAATCCCAGCGTTGGGAAATCGCTAGATAGCTGAGATTGTCACCTCAACCTACGAGCTAATCTCCTCGGACCGCAGAGCTCTAAGAAAGATCATCATGCTTGGCCGCCTCGTAACAAGGTGAACCAAAGTGCCAATCGTAGTTACCGCGAACGTACGCACGGGTCTCGCTAAGCAAACGCATTAACGTTGAATTGTCACCACGCTTCCTCACCTTCGCTTCCAGCGCCAAATGGCGCTCAATAGTCCAACCTCCTTATCGAGCGCATCCCGCAGCGAAAGCCTGCGCTCGCGCATTAACATGCTGACAATATTTATGGATGATCCCTTGGCTTCCTTTGAATAGGAAAAGATGTCGTTGCAGGGGCAGAGAAGGAGACTGGAAAGTTTGCGCAAACGATGAACATCCTCATCGTTGTAGATATTCTCGGGCACTGGCCGCAGGGCACAACCTCTCGTAGGCGACACCTAGATATACACGGGCACAGCATTCGGCAACCTTGCTATTAAGAACGCCGTTCGCTTACGGGACACCCTCGAGCAACCCGTGACCCGAAACGTGCAAACACCATCCTTCCATATCCCATCACAGGCGAGACATGCAAACGATCAACGTTGTTGCTGCTGCATGGCTCTTGCTTTCCTTGCGTCACCGCACAAGCGCGCGTTTCCTCCACTCACATCGCGCAAAACCGGCGCGATGTGAGCGAACCCTTTGACAGGCACTGAATGGACGGCATGCTATGTTGTGCCGTCTTAAAGCGGTGTTCCCTGTGCGTCGAGGAATTTTCCCGTGGAACAAAACGGGATCGAGTCGTGTTTTCTTCGCGTGACGAAGCGATCGATCTCCAGGAACACGCTGGCGGCGCAGTAATAGAAGGAATGAACCACGGAGCGATAGATAGTGCCAATGATTTTCATCCCAACAATCAATTGGCTCTTTCAATAGACGCCCCTTACCCTTGCAAACCAATCCCCTTACCAACCACTCAACGGAAAACAGCAGATGTCGCTGATCAACACCGAAATCAAACCGTTCAAGGCCACCGCTTACAAGGATGGCAAGTTCATCGATGTGACCGAAGCCACCCTGAAGGGCAAGTGGTCCGTGGTCGTGTTCTACCCGGCCGACTTCACCTTCGTGTGCCCGACCGAGCTGGAAGACCTGGCCGACCATTACGCCGAGTTCCAGAAGCTGGGCGTTGAGATCTACGGCGTTTCCACCGACACGCATTTCTCGCACAAGGCATGGCACGACACCTCCGATGCGATCAAGAAGGTGCAGTACCCGCTGGTGGGCGATCCGACCGGCACGCTGACCCGCAACTTCGACGTGATGATCGAAGAAGAAGGCCTGGCGCTGCGCGGCACCTTCGTGATCAATCCGGAAGGCCAGATCAAGCTGTGCGAAATCCATGACAACGGCATCGGCCGCGACGCGTCCGAACTGCTGCGCAAGGTGAAGGCCGCGCAGTACGTGGCTTCGCACCCGGGCGAAGTGTGCCCGGCGAAGTGGAAGGAAGGCGCTTCCACCCTGAAGCCGTCGCTGGACCTGGTCGGCAAGATCTAAGTTTCAAAGCTTGGCGATGCCCGCAACGGGACATCGCCGCGGGCCCGACATCCCCCTCCCGCCGGGCCCGCACCTTTTACCTCGAGCAGATGCCTCCCATCCATGTTTCACCGGATGTAGGAGGCGTCTACTCCAAATTCAGGCATTGATGGAGAAGAACCATGCTGGACAACGATCTGAAAGAACAACTCAGGGCCTATCTCGAAAGGGTGACCCATCCGATCGAGCTGGTCGCCTCCGTCGATGACAGCGCGCCCTCGCAGGAATTGCTTGGACTGCTCCGCGATATCGAATCGCTTTCGCCGCAGGTGTCACTGCGCACGAACGGTCACGAGTCGCGCAAGCCTTCGTTCGCGATCAACCGCGCCGGCACCGATGTAAGCGTTCGCTTTGCCGGCATCCCGATGGGCCACGAGTTCACCTCGCTGGTGTTGGCGCTGCTTCAAGTCGGCGGTCATCCGTCGAAGGTGGCGCCAGAAGTGATCGAACAAGTGCGCAATCTCGAAGGCGAGTACGTCTTCGAAACCTTCATGTCGCTCAGCTGCCACAGCTGCCCGGATACGGTGCAAGCGCTGAACCTGATGAGCGTGCTGAACCCGAACATCAAGCACATCGCCATCGACGGCGCACTGTTCCAGGACGAGGTGAACGAGCGCCAGGTGATGGCCGTGCCCACCGTGTTCCTCAACGGCCAGCCGTTCGACCAAGGTCGCCTGACGATCGAACAGATAGCCGCGCGCCTGGACAGCGGTGCCGCACAGCGTGATGCGGAGAAACTCAACGCCAAAGCGCCGTTCGAGGTGCTGGTGGTGGGTGGTGGCCCTGCCGGTGCCGCGGCGGCTATCTATGCCGCACGCAAGGGCATCCGCACCGGCGTGGCAGCCGAGCGCTTCGGCGGCCAGGTGCTGGATACGATGGCGATCGAGAATTTCATTTCGGTCTCCTATACAGAAGGCCCGAAGCTGGCCTCCGCGCTGGAAAACCATGTCCGCGAATACGACGTGGATGTGATGAACCTGCAGCGCGCCGAGCAACTGATTCCCGCGCAGGAAGAAGGCGGATTGATCGAGGTACGCCTGACCAGCGGTGCTTCGCTGAAGGCGAAGACCGTGATCCTTTCTACTGGTGCACGCTGGCGCAACATGAACGTGCCGGGCGAACAGGAATATCGCAACAAAGGTGTCACTTATTGCCCGCACTGCGACGGCCCGCTGTTCAAGGGCAAGCGCGTAGCGGTGATCGGTGGCGGCAACTCCGGCGTGGAAGCAGCGATCGACTTGGCCGGCATCGTGGATCACGTCACGCTGTTCGAATTCGACAGCAAGCTGCGCGCGGACGAAGTGCTGCAACGCAAGTTGCACAGCCTGCCGAACGTAAAGGTGATCATGAGCGCGCAGACCACCGAAGTGGTCGGTGACGGCCAGAAGGTGAGCGGCCTTACCTATACCGATCGCACCAATGGTCAGAGCCACCGCGTGGACCTGGAAGGTGTGTTCGTGCAGATCGGCCTGCTGCCCAACACCGAATGGTTGAAGGGCTCGGTGAAGCTGTCGCCGCGTGGCGAAATCGAAGTGGATGCACGCGGTGAAACCTCGATACCGGGTGTGTTTGCGGCGGGCGATGTCACGACCTCACCGTACAAGCAGATCGTGATTGCGATGGGCGACGGCGCGAAGGCGTCGCTGAGTGCGTTCGATTACTTGATCCGTTTGCCGGTTACGGTTGTAGAAAAAGAAGAAATGGCTGCCTGAGCTTTTGCCCCCTCTCCCCTCCGGGGAGGCCATTTCCTCTTTCCCTTTTCCCAAGGGAAAAGGGGTGGGGTGATGGGCCAACCTCGCCCGACGTTCAACTGCGTGCAAGAATCAAACCCATACATGCGCGCGCCACCATGAGCTTCCCCTGCAAACCTAATCACATAACCCAACCCATCTCTCCAAAGGAGGGATGGGCTTGATGCGTGCCATCGTCATCATGGGAGTGTCCGGCTGCGGCAAATCGACCGTAGCCGAAGCCATTTGCCAACGCACCGGCGCGCATCTGATCGAAGGCGACGCTTTCCATCCACCTGAAAACATCCGCAAGATGAGCAACGGCATTCCGCTCACCGATGCCGATCGACAGGGCTGGTTGGAACGACTGGCACAGGAATCTATCCATCAATTGCGTTTATCGGAACGCGTGGTACTCACCTGCTCCGCACTCAAGCGCCGTTACCGCGAAACCTTGCGCGGCACAGTACCGGATCTAGGTTTCGTGTTTCTGGCGTTGACGCCCGAACAGGCAGCAGATCGCGTAGCGCATCGTAGCGGCCATTTCATGCCAGCCTCGTTGATCGAAAGCCAGTTTCGCGATCTGGAACCGCCGAGTGATGAGCCGTCGGTGTTGACGATGGATGCAACCCAACTTGTCGATGCGATCACCGATGAAGTGATCGCATGGTGGCCTTGAGGGATTATGTGTTACGCGCGAGCGCACGCTTACCTGAAACACCAAGCGTCCATTTCAAATTCACACCAAGCGTACCAAGCACGATCAGGCCTAGCCCGCTCAACTGAATAACAGCCAGGCGATGACCGTACAACACGTAATCAAGCAACAAGGTCACCAGCGGATACACGAACGCCATCACCGCGATCGTCACCACCGGAAGACGCGGATACGATGTGTAGAACAACACATACACAATCCCACTGTGGATCACGCCCAAACCCGCCAGCCACCACCAATGCGTTCCCCAGTGCAGCGCCGTCGAGCTGGAAAACCACACCAGCATCGCCACACCCACCCAGCACTGGATCATCACCAGCGCAAACGGCCGCTGCTTGCCGACCTTGCGCGACATCAGTAGCGAAGCGCCGCATAGCAACGCAGCCAAGAACGTAAGGCCGATACCGATGAGATAAGACCGGTCGGCGCTGTGCCACATGCGCATCGGGTCGGCCGAGCACGCCACACCAATAAAACCGATCAAGGTCCATATCAGGTCCGCCGGGCGCGTGCGCTCGCCTTGCAGCAGCGCCGCCAGGATCAGCATCACAAACGGAAAGAAGTGATACACCATCGTCGCGACGCCGATGGACGAACGCGCCATGCCGGCAAACAGGCAGACCCAGTTCAGCACCAGCAGCACGCCGCTGAGGATTGCGCCACGGATCAACACACGCTCTTGCCACAGGCCACGCAAATGGCCGCCCGCCAAACCCCATCCAAGCAGAAACAGGCCACCGAACAGGCATCGGTAGAACACGGCAGTCACCGCATCCTGACCGCTTTCGTGGACGAAGACGCCGACGGAACCGATGAGGATTTCGGCGAAGAGCAACTGGGCTAGTGCGGTGCGGTTGTTGTTTTGTTCGAGCATGGTCCGGTGCCAGTTATTTCACGACGCCTCAGCCAGCCCCTCCCCCAGCTTGCAGAGGGAGGGGGCAGTCTGCGCAAGGCTGGAAACCAACGTAGACCACTCGCTCCGACCAATACAGATTCAGATAAGATCCATTTTGACCAGTACAGTTGAAACCACTCATGCTGCTCTACGAACAACTAGCCACCCAGCTACGCACTCAGATCACCCAAGGCGCGCTGCGTGCCGGCGAGCGCCTACCCTCCATCCGTCAACTTGCGCGCAGCCACGACGTAAGTATCGCCACGGCAGTACAAGCCTGCCTGCAACTCGAGCGCGAAGGCTTGGCGCAGGCGCGACCGCGTTCCGGCTATTTCGTACGTGCCGCTGCCCCGCTTCCACCTGAAGCACGCCCGTCGCGCCGGCGCACGCCCGGTAACGTCAGCAACCCGATGCTGCAAGACGTGCTGGACATGCTTGCGCGCAGCGATCTGTTGCCATTGCACAGCGCCACGCCGTCGCCTGCGTTGTTGCCACAAGCAGCGCTTACTGCGTCGTTGTCGCGTTGCCTGCGCCATGCGCCCACGGCAGCGCTGGATTACGCACCGCCGCAAGGTCATCTCGCGTTGCGTCGGCAGATCGCGCAACGCTATGCGCAAGTAGGCGTAACGGTTTCACCAGACGAGATCGTCATCACCGCTGGTGCGATGGAAGCGATCAGCATCGCCTTGCGTACGCTCACCCAACCCGGCGACGTAGTGCTGGTGGAAGCACCGACCTATCACGGCATTCTGCAAGCGGTGGCGGCGTTGAAACTGAAAGTGCTGGAGGTGCCGAACCTGCCAGATCGAGGCATTGATGTGGCACGGCTGGAGCAGTTGTTGCAGCAGAACAAAGTACGCGCAGCCGTACTGGTGCCCAACTTCAATAATCCACTCGGCAGCTTGACCGACGATGCCGCCAAGCAAGCCCTGTTGAAGAGCTGCGCGCGACATAAAACCGTCGTTATCGAAGATGATATCTACGGCGAACTGGCCTGGTCAGGACAACGACCGTCGCCGCTGCGGCGCTGGGACAAACACGGCAGCGTGATCACCTGCGGTTCGTTTTCGAAGATCCTCGCACCCGGCTTGCGCGTGGGCTGGATGGTGGGCGGCGACTGGACCGAGGCGCTGTTGCGAACCAAATATTTTTCCACCGTCGGCAGTGCCAGCCTGCCGCAGCTTGCGCTGGCCGACTACCTGCAACGTCACGATCTGCAGCGTCATCTGCGCCAGCTATGCCGTGCCCTCGCCGACAACGCGCAGCGCATGCACCAGGCGATTGCACACAATTGGCCCAAATCAACGCGCGCATGTACGCCGCAAGGCGGGCTTTCACTATGGCTGCAATTGCCCGGCGTGAATACGCAACGATTATTTGAATTAGCACTGCGCGAAGGCATCGGCACCTCGCCAGGCATGCTGTTTTCCAGCCGGGGCGATTATGGTGATTGCTTGCGGTTGAGCTGCGGACTGCCCTGGAACGACAAGCTCGATCACGCCTTGCGTCAATTGGGACAACTGGCGTCTCACTGCTAATCAACTCGCGTAGCCCGGGATGAAATCCCAGCTTTCTTGTGGCTTCTGATGCTGGGATTTCATCCCAGCCTATACACGTAATTTGTATTTAAAAAATCATCCGTTGGATTTGCACCAAATAAGCGCGCCATTGCACCAATTACGCGCGAAAATAAAAAACTGTGTCAAATTCATCTCAATGAGATGTCGATCTATTGACGCGTTGCACAACGTGTCATAGCCTCAAATTGCCGCAGCTCGGGGAAATCAATGCTGCGGCGCATAAACAGAGATTTTGCATACATCCAAGTCCTTGGAGGGACACCTTTTGCTTTAAATCTTCGTGGGGAATTCAAATGAAACGACTTGCTCGACGTCCGTTGGCAGCCGCCATGCTGTCATTGTTTTCCGTAGGAATCGTATTCACCACCGCCGCCTGGGCCGATGATCCTCCCGCCGACTCATCGAGTCCCCAGAACGCCAAACAGCTCCAACAAGTAGTCGTCACCGGTACACGCGCTTCGAATCGCACCGCTGACGAATCGCTCTCTCCGATCGATATCATCTCGCCCGCCGATCTCACCTCCAGCGGCTATACCGATCTCGCCAGCGCCCTCAACACCGTATTGCCTTCGCTGGATTTCCCCCGCCCCGCCATCAACGATGGCAACGATGCGCTTCGACCCGCCTCACTGCGCGGCCTCTCGCCCGACGATGTGCTGGTGCTGGTGGATGGCAAGCGCTATCACACATCCGCGCTGGTCAATTACAACTCTTCGGTGGGCCGCGGTTCGGCGCCGGTGGATCTGAATTCCATTCCGATCTCCGCGATCGATCATATCGAAGTGTTGCGCGATGGCGCAGCCGCGCAGTACGGCTCCGACGCTATCGCGGGCGTGATCAACATCGTGCTGAAACACGGCAGCCAGGCAGGCGGGAACGACATCACCGCCAATGCCGGCATCATGGACGTGGGCGATGGCGCGAACAACGGTGTGCAGGGTTCGGTAGGCATTCCACTGGGTGGCGCCAACGGCAGCGCACCTGGCTGGATGCGCGTCGCGTGGAATTACCAGAACCAGATGAACACCAACCGCTCCGAAAATACGGACCGCGGCACCACCATCGCAGGCGCAACCAACACCACCGGCTATCCCTACGAACGCTACGGCGATCCGGCCGAAAAAACCTATCAGCTGCTACTCAACTTCGCCTACGACATCACGCCGAACATCCAGTTGTACGGCTATCTCAACGGCAGCAAGCGCGATGTCACCTCCAACGGTTATTACCGCGCCTACAACTCTGCACGCAACGTGCCGGAAATCTACCCGAACGGCTTTCTTCCGCAGATCGTCAACCACACCAACGATACGGCCTTCGTGTTCGGCGTGAAGGGCAAAACGGCGGGCGGCTGGCACTGGGATGTTTCGGCTGATTACGGCGAGAACAACCTGGTGTTCGACATCCAGGACAGCGTCAACACCAACCTGTATTACACCAAGGGCTATTCGCCCACTTACTTCCACGCCGGCACGTTCGCCAATAAAGAAGGTGTGTTGAACGTAGACCTGAGCAAGGAATTCAGCTGGGGCTTCCTGCCGAACCCGGTTACCGTCGCGTTCGGCGCGGAATACCGCAATGAAAGTTATGACATCGGTGCGGGTGATGCGGATTCCTATTTCTTCGATCCGAACACGCTCATTCCCGGCACCACCAGCCCATATGCCGGCGGCTCGCAGGTGTATCCGGGCCTGACGCCGGAAGTAGCGGGTGATTTCACTCGCTACAGCAAGGCCGCTTATGTCGATGTGGAAACCGACCTCACCGACAAATGGTCGGCCGGTGTTGCCGCGCGCTATGAGGATTACAGCGATGCCGGTTCCACGCGCTCGGGCAAGATTTCCACGCGCTACCAGCTAACGCCCACCTTCGCCCTGCGCGGCACGGTATCAAACGGTTTTCGCGCACCTTCGCTCGCCCAGCAGAACTACGAATCGGTGGTGACGCTGATCCAGAACGGCTCGCTTGCACAGATCGGCACCTATCGCACGTCCAATCCCACCGCCATCGCCTTGGGTGCAAAGCCGCTGGTTCCAGAAAAATCCGTGAACTACAGCCTCGGTGGCGTGTGGCAGCCGACCAGCAACTTCAATGCGACAGTGGATATCTACCAGATCCGCATCTGGGACCAGATCCTGTATTCCGATCAGATTCCGGTGAGTATTCCGGGCGATCAGGTGACCGGCGCGCAGTTCTTCGTCAATGGTGCTACCACACGCACACGCGGTGCGGATCTCATCACCAGCTATCACCTGGATCTGGAGAGCTGGGGCGCGCTCAACCTCACCGGCAGCGCTAACTACAACCAGACGACGATCCTGCACGTCTCCACGCCTGCGTTTGGCCGCGCCAGCCAGGGCTTGCTGACGGACGCCGCACCACGCACCAAATTCGTGCTAGCCGGCGACTGGCTGCTCCATGGTTTTGACTTCCATGCCAACGCCACGCGCTACGGCACGGTGACGCGCCTGGGCGACGACGCCAACGGCGATGAGGATCAGATCTTCTCCGCGCGATGGATCTTCGATCTGTCGGCCAGCTACAACTGGCAAGCGTGGACGTTCTCCGTGGGCGCCGACAACATCACCAACCAATATCCGACCAAGGCCTCGCTCAACAACGTGTATGAAGACCGTGCGGATGGCCTGCAGTACTCGTCGTTGTCGCCGTTCGGCTTCAACGGAAGGTATTGGTACGGGAAGGTGACGTACCGGTTCTAGCTTCTAGCTCCCTCTCCCCCAATCTTTGATCAATCACGGGGGAGAGGGCTGGGGTGAGGAGTCACGGCTTGCGGAAGAAATTTGTACCCCTTGAAGCCGTCATTCCCGCGGAAGCGGGAATCCATCTTCGCTTTTTGCATCAGAGCAAATTGGATTCCCGCTTCCGCGGGAATGACGGCCTCAAGGTTGTATAGAGCCCCTCGCAAGTTCAACCTCTCATCGGTTTCTTCTCAGCAAGAAGAGTGAGTCGCCGCCGGCTCGCGAGGTATCCGATGCAAGACGACAACTGTACGTTCTCCATGAAACGCCGCGACCTGCTGCGCATGATCGGCATGAGCGGAGGTGCAGCCGTGATGTACCAGGCGATGAGCAGCCTTGGCTTCGCGGCGGAATCCACCTTCAAAGGCCAACCGAAACTGCAAGGCGCACCGAAAAACACCTCGGTACTGATTCTGGGTGCCGGCATAGCCGGCATGGTGGCGGCTTATGAATTGCGCCAGGCCGGCTACAAGGTGCAGGTGCTCGAGTACAACCATCGTCCCGGCGGACGCAACTGGTCGCTGCGCGGTGGTGATCGTTTCACCGAATTGGGTGGCTTCTCGCAACACTGCCAGTTCGATGAAGGGTTCTATCTCAATCCTGGCCCGTGGCGTTTGCCTTATCACCACCACGGCATCCTGAGTTATTGCAAGAAGCTCGGCGTGCCGCTTGAACCGTTTGTACAGGTCAACCACAACGCCTACGTGCACAGCGCCAACGCCTTCGGCGGCAAACCGCAGCGTTACCGCGCGATCAATGCCGACTACCGTGGCCACGTCGCCGAGCTGCTCGCCAAGAGCACGCAGCAGGGCAAGCTCGATGACGCAGTGAACAAGCAAGACCAGGAAATGCTGCTCGAATCCCTGCGCGATTGGGGTGCGCTCGACAAGAACCTTGCATACAGCAGCGGTATTGCCAGCAGTAATCGGCGCGGCTTCGATAAAGACCCCGGCGGTGGCCTTTCCGCTCGCCCCATTCCTTCCAAGCCCGTCGCGCTCGACGAACTGCTCGGCTCACGCTTGTGGAGCAATCTCAGCGCCAGCGAAATCTACGAATTCCAGACCAGCCTGTTCCAGCCAGTGGGTGGCATGGGGCGCATCGGCGAAGCTTTCGGTCGCGCACTGGATGGTGTGATCCGCTATGGCGCCAAGGTCACCGCGATCCAGCAGGACGAGCATGGCGTCACCGTCAGTTACGAAGACGCCGACAAGCCCGGCAGCACCCAAAAGGTGCACGGCGATTGGTGCATCTGCACGATTCCGCTGTCGGTGCTCAGCCAGATTCCCATGAATGTCAGCGCGGCGATGACCGAAGCGATCAGCGCCGTGCCCTATGCCGCATCGGTGAAAGTTGGCCTGCAATTCAAGCGCCGCTTCTGGGAGGAAGACGAGCACATCTACGGCGGCATCACCTATACGGACCTGCCGATCGCCACCATCGGCTACCCGAGCACCGGCTTTCACAGCAGCGGCAAGGGCGTGCTGCTCGGCGCCTACATCTGGGGGCTGCATGCGTTCGAGTTCACCGCGATGACGCCAGAGCAGCGTGTGCAAAAAGCACTGGAATACGGCAGCCAGATCCATCCGCAATACGCCCGGGAATTCGAAACCGGCGTTGCGGTGGGCTGGCATCGCTCGCCCTTCACCATGGGCTGCTTTGGCCTGTGGTCGGAAGAAGCACGCGCGAAACACTACGACAACCTCTGTCAGATCGACGGGCGCATCGCGCTGGCCGGCGAACATGCCTCCTATCTGCCTGCATGGCAGGAAGGCGCCGTGACATCCGCGCTGGACGTGATCGAGCGTATCCATCAGCGCGCCGTTGCGGAGGCCCGTGCATGAAACGCAAGCATCTCCTGACGACATGCCTATGGCTTGGCCTGCTTTCGCACACTGGCGCATTGCATGCCCAGTCTTCCGACAACGCTACGCACGCGCAATCGGCGCTCGGCTTCGCCGATGGCAAGGCGGTGTTCCAACATATCTGCCAGGGCTGCCATATGCCTGATGCCAAAGGCGCAACCGGAGCCGGCACCTATCCCGCACTCGCCGGCAATCCGCGCCTGGTTTCGGCGCAATACATGGCGGCCGTGATCCTGCATGGCCGGCGCGACATGCCTTCCTTCATCCAGACCGGTGACGCCGGACCGCTGGAAAACTCCAAGCTCAGCGACGCGCAGATCGCGGATGTGGTCAACTACGTGCGCACCCACTTCGGTAACCACTATGCGGACCGCATCACCGCCCAAGAGGTTGCCGGCATGCATCCCTGACCGGAGAAAACCCACTATGCAGAAGTCAAAGTTCGTCGCTGCCCTGGCCCTGTTGCTTGCTGCACCCACGTTTGCCCACGCACAGGATGTCACCCGCTACAAGCTGCCCAACAGCAACTTCCCTATCTCCGCCGCGGTGGAAATACCGGCGGGCAAATCCCTCGTCTTCCTAAGCGGCATGGTGCCGCCGGTGGTCGATGCGAAGGCGCCGAAGGATTCCGTCGCTGCCTACGGCGACACCAAGACCCAGGCCATCGGTGTGCTCACCTCGATCCAGAAGCAATTGCAGAGCATGCACATGGACATGGGCGATGTGGTGAAAATGCAGGTGTTCCTGGTGGGTGACGAAGCGCACGGCGGACATATGGATTTCGCCGGCTTCATGGCTGGGTACACGCAGTTCTTCGGTACGAAAGAGCAGCCCAAGCTGCCGGCGCGTTCGGCGTTTCAGGTGGCTGGACTGGCGAATCCCGGGTTTCGGGTGGAGATCGAGGTGATTGCGGTACGGCCGTAAAGGCTCTACTCCCTCTCCCCTTCGGGGAGAGGGTTGGGGTGAGGGGCGGTGCTTGCCAAGATTCCCATACTCCCTCACCGTCATTCCGGCGAAGGCCGGAATGACGGTGAGGCAAAAACCACCCTTGAAGAAGAACAGATGAGTTTCGTCCACCGCCAATGCAAGCCGCTTTATTCCGCATCGTCGCAAGGCACACGCGTGCTTCCGCATTAATCTAGACGCACACGTTTGTGCACCGAGAAAACCGCATCATGGGGCTCTATCCACTGTTCGCCGATCTGACCGGGCTGCCGGTACTCGTCGTGGGTGGCGGCCACGTCGCCGAGCGCAAGACGGCCGCACTGCTCTCGGCCGGCGCAAAGGTGCGCGTGGGTGCGCCGTCGCTCACGCCCGCCCTGATGCAACAGGTTGAACAAGGCAAAATCGAACATCTCGCCGGTGCGTTCCAATCCGCATGGCTGGATGACGTATGGCTGGTCATCGCCGCCACCGACGATCACGAACTGAACGCCCGCGTCGCCGCGAACGCGGAAGATCGCCGCATTTTGGCGAACGTAGTGGACGCTCCCGCCCTATCCCGTTTCCAAGTCCCAGCGATGGTGGACCGCACGCCATTGACGGTAGCGGTTTCCACCGGCGGTGCAGCACCCGTGATTGCCCGTCGTGTGCGCGAAACACTGGAAACCGAACTCGATCACGCATTAGGTCCGCTCACCGCGCTCGCGCAGCGATACCGCACATGCATCACACAGCGATGGCCGGATATGGCCGAACGCCGCGCCTTCTACGACTGGCTGCACGACGGACCAGTGATGAACCAGTTGCGCAACGCACGTCCCGATGACGCCGAGCGGACTTTGCTGGATGCGTTGGATGCGAAAGAGCCTGTGTCGCGCAAAGGTTCGGTGCTGCTGGTCGGTGCTGGCCCTGGCGATCCTGGCTTGCTCACGCTGAATGCGTTGCGTGCACTCAACCGGGCCGACGTGATCCTGCACGACTCGCTCGTTAGCGAACCTGTGCTCGCGCTGGCACGCCGCGATGCCGAGCGTATCGACGTGGGCAAGCGATGCGGTGGGCGTCATACGCAGCAGGAACAGATTCATCAGCTGCTGCTCGAACAGGCGCAGGCAGGCCGCCTTGTAGTACGGCTGAAAGGCGGCGATCCGTTCGTGTTCGGGCGCGGTGGCGAAGAGATGGAATTTCTGCACCAGCACAGTATTCCCTGCGAAATCGTGCCCGGCATCACCGCCGCCGTGGCGTGCGCGGCTTATGCGGGCGTTCCGCTGACGCATCGCGAGCACGCACGTTCCGTACATTTACTCACCGGCCACGGCAAAGAATCGCTCGATGCGATGGATTGGCCAGCGCTAGCGCAGGATCATCAGACTTTGGCCGTCTATATGGGTGTGGCCAGGTTGGATGAATTCACACAACGCTTGCTGGAGCACGGTCGGCGGCCGGATACGCCGTTCGTCATCATCGAAAATGGCACGCTGCCACAACAGCGGATGGTGCGCGGTGTCTTGCAGGAATTGCCTGTGCTTGCCAAGGAACATGCGATTCATCCGCCAGCATTGTTGATCGTCGGGGAGGTGGCGGCGCTGGCGCACGAACATGCATGGTTTGGTGGGACACCATGAAAGTATGCGTTCCCTCACGGTCGTCATTCCCGCGAAAGCGGGAATCCATTTTTACGGATGCATCAGAGCAAAGTGGATTGACCAGCTTCGCTGTTGTAAAGCGCCTCCGCTTTCGCGGGAATGACGGCCATGAGGTAAGGTGACCCTCATAGCGCCCCGCGCGACCCTGCAGGCATGACAGACATCAACTCAGAACGCCCCCTGCAAAACCGCCGCATCGCCATTCCCGAGTCGCGCGAGCTGGATATGTTCGCGTCGCTGCTGGAACGCCGCGGTGCATCTGTCCTGCGCTGCCCGTTGGTCGACATTCGTGACACGCCAAACCCTGAGCCGGTACTCGACTGGCTGCGCGCATTCTGTGCCGGCCGCTGCGATGATCTGCTGCTGTTCACCGGCGAAGGTGTGCGACGCCTGCTGAGCTTGATCGACCATCATGCGCCGGAACTGCGCGACCGCTTCGTCACGCAACTCGGCGTCGTGCGCACTATCGCGCGCGGCCCCAAGCCCGGCCGCGTGCTGCGTGAACTTGGCTTGAAACCCACGTTGGTCGCCGACCCTGCCACCACGCCCGGCATGATCGCGTTGATGCAAACGCTCGATCTGAAAGGACGCCGCGTGGGTGTGCAGCTTTACGGCACAGAGCCGAATGCACCGCTGATGGATTTTCTCGCTACCGCCGGTGCGAATGCGCTACCCGTGTGGCCGTACGTGTATGCCGATGCGGCGGCAGATGCGGAAGTGCTGGGGCTGATCGAGTCCATGCAGCAGGGCCAGATCGATGCGATCGCCTTTACCAGCCTGCAGCAAGTGGAACGGTTGTTTCGCCTGGTGGAAGTTGATCGGTTAAAGCAGGCGCTGGCGCACACGCTAGTGGCGGCGATTGGTCCCGTAGTGGCCGATTCGCTGCGCGCGCACGGCGTTGAACCTCAAGTAGTGCCGGAAGAAAGTTATTATCTTAAGCCGTTGACACAGGCGTTGATTGAAAAACTTGCCGATGCCACCCCTCTCCCTCCGGGAGAGGGGTTGGGGTGAGGGTACGATCAGCGCGCAACGACAAAACTCGCACAAGAAGTCGTTATCACGCTCCGCCCGAACCCTCACCCCCAGCCCCTTTCCCGGAGGGAGAGGGGCGTGTCGTAATCACGCATTCACCTCCGCCCGCACTTCCGCAATCAACTGCCGCAGCTCCGGCACGCACGAGCCGCAATTGCCGCCCGCGCGCAAGGCAGCAGTGATCTGCGCTGGAGTTTCCAGGCCTTGCTTACGGATCGCATCGCAAATCGTGTTGCGCCCGACACCAAAACACGAACACACCATCGGGCCTGTCGCCGCACCGGGATCGGCGGGTTCGCCGATCAGCAGCGCCATGCGATCGGCTTCTTCCAACTGCTCTTTCAGGAACAAACCGGCGAGCCAGTTCCGCGCCGGCAGATCCGGGCGCGAGGATAAAAACACGCAAGCCTCGATGCGATCGTCGACCAAATGCGCCGCGCGATACACGCCCGTACTGCGATCCTCATATTCCAACCAATCCGCGTCCGGATCGCTTACGCCCAGCCACGCACGCGCCCAGGCACTGCATTCGGATGGCCGTTCGCGATGTGCGATCTCGTAACGACGAAAGCGATCGCCCTGGATGGACGTCCAATAGCTCAATCCATCCGGCGCCAGCAGATTGCGACTGAGTGCAAAGCCGTACCAACGCACCGGAAAGGGTTCTACGCTTACCGGCGTGTGCTTGAACTCCGGCTCGCCGGAGACCGGATCGACCACCGGATTGACCAGGCTACCCACGCGCGCGTCGGAAGCGAACTGATCGTTCCAGTGGATCGGCACGAACACATTGCCGGCGCGCATGCCGCCGCTGTGCTTCACGCGCGCCACCATACCACCCCAACGCGATTGCACGCGTGCCAGCTCACCTTCACGCACACCGCAACGAAGCGCGTCGTGCGGATGCATGTCAACAAACGGTTCGGGAATATGACCCGTCAGGCGCGGCGCTTTGCCGGTGCGCGTCATGGTGTGCCACTGATCGCGCACGCGGCCGGTGTTTAGCACCAGCGGGTATTCACGGTCGGTGGCGTGTACGGGCATGCGTGCCGGCGTCGTCACAAAACGCGCGCGACCGTTTGCGCGTGAAAACCCGCCATTCGCAAACAGGCGTGTCGCGCCTTCGCCATTCGCTACGACCGGCCATTGCACCGGCCTTAACTCGTCGTAAGCGCTGCGATCCAGGTTTGCCAGTCCTTCGAGATTGAGCAGACGCCGTGCAGCGAGCGCATCATTCCCCTGCACTTCGTGATTGCGATAGGTAGTCAGCCGCGCATGCTCGGCAAATACCGCGTGCACGTCGTCGAACTGAAATCCTTCCGCAAAGCCCATCCGCTGCGCCACATCGCACACGATGCGCCAATCCGCGCGCGCCTCCTCCGGCGCGGGCAGAAACGTGCGCTGGCGCGAAATACGCCGCTCGGAGTTGGTAACGGTGCCGTCCTTCTCGCCCCAACCCAGCGCGGGCAGCAAGGCATGCGCGTACGCGTTGGTATCGGTCTGCGCGACGATGTCGGAGCTCACCACCCACTCGCAACCTGCCAGCGCCCGCTTCACGCGATCCGCATCGGGCAGGCTCACCACTGGATTGGTGGCCATGATCCACAACGCTTTCACCTTGCCCTCGCCGATGGCGTCGAACAGGTCCACGGCTTTCAAACCCGCACGTTCGGCGATGCGCGGCGATTGCCAGAACGTTTGCACGATCTGGCGATGCACCGGATTTTCCAGCTCCATATGCGCCGCCAGCATGTTCGCCAGCCCGCCGACTTCACGGCCACCCATCGCATTGGGTTGACCTGTCAACGAGAATGGCCCCATACCCGGCTTGCCGATGCGCCCGGTGAGCAAATGGCAGTTGATGATGCTGTTGACCTTGTCGGTGCCGCTGGAGGATTGGTTCACGCCCTGCGAGAACAGCGTGACAGTGCGCTCGCAACGTGCAAACAAGCGGTAGAAATTCAAAAGATCGGTCAGCTGTACACCGCAGATGCGCGCCACCTCGGCTGGATCACCGGCATCGGCCTGCGCTGCTGCCAGCGCCTGCGCGAAGCCTTCGGTATGTGCTTCCACGAAACGCGCATCCATTGCGCCGTGCTGGAACAGAAACGCCAAAAGGCCATTGAACAGCCACACATCCGTGCCCGGCTTCACTGGCAAGTGCAGGTCGGCCGATTCACACGTTGCCGTGTGACGCGGATCGATCACCACGATGCGTGGCGGCGCACCGCTTTCCTTTGCCTTGGCGATGCGCTGGTACACGATGGGATGGCACCACGCTGTATTCGAGCCCACCAGCACGATCAGCTCGGCCTGCTCCAAATCTTCGTAGCAACCCGGCACCACGTCTTCGCCGAACGCGCGCTTGTGGCCGGCCACGGCGGACGACATGCACAGGCGTGAGTTGGTGTCGATGTTGGCGGTGCCGATGTAGCCCTTGGCCAGCTTGTTGACGACGTAGTAGTCCTCGGTGAGCAATTGGCCGGATACGTAGAACGCCACGGCATCGGGGCCGTGCTGATCGATGACGCGGCGGAAACCTTCGGCCACGCGATCCAATGCGTCATCCCAACTCGCGCGGCGTAATGTGCCATCCGATGCGCGCAGCATGGGGTGCAGCAGGCGGCCACGCAGATCAACCGTTTCGCCGAGGGCCGATCCCTTTACGCACAGGCGGCCGTGGTTGGCGTGATGCTGTGTGTCGCCTTCCACGTGCACGGAGCCGTCGGCGTTGGCGCGGGCCAGTACGCCGCAACCTACACCGCAATAGGGGCAGGTGGTGGCGACGGTCATGGCCTGATGCCCTTGAAGTCTCCATGTTCTCGGCCGTCATTCCCGCGAAAGCGGGAATCCATCTTCGCTTTGGACTCCAGAGCAAATGGATTCCCGCTTTCGCGGGAATGACGGCCAGTTGGCGGAAGCCGTACCAAGCTCATGCCGCCACCTCCGCTTGCTGGCAATAATGCTTGCCAAACAAAATGCGATCGCGGATCGGCGTGATGTCCGTACCATTCTGGATCAGCTCGAAATACCAGCCACCATCCTTCACATCGCCGTACAACACGGCGCCGATGATCTGGTTGTCCTTCAACACGAGCCGCTTATAGATGCCGCGGCGCGGATCGCGCAGCACCAGATCCTCCGTACCATCACCACCGATGAAATCGCCGGCGGAATAAAGATCGATACCCGTCACCTTGAGCTTGGTGGCGGTACGAGTGAAGCGATAGCGACGATGCCCAATGCGCGCCAGATGCGAAGCACACACACGTGCCTGTTCCCATACCGGCGCCACCAAACCGAATGTGAGGCGACGATGCTGCACGCATTCGCCCACGGCGTAGATATGCGGATCATAGGTCTGCAAGGTGTCGTCGACCACGATGCCGCGATCGCAGTGCAATCCACAAGACTTTGCCAACGCGATATCCGGACGTACGCCCACTGCCATCACCACCAGATCGGCATCAATACGAGCACCGTCAGCCAGCTCGATGCCCTGCACACGTCCATCGCCATACAGCGCCTTCGTCTGCGCACCCAGCAGCACGTTCAAACCGCGCCCTTTGAGATTGTGCGAAAGCAACCGCGACGCATCGGCATTGAGTTGCTGCTCCATCAGCACATCAATGCGATGAAGCAGTGTCACCTGCATGCCGCGACGTAAAAGGCCGTTGGCAGCTTCGATGCCGAGCAGACCACCACCGATCACGGCAGCATGCTTATAAGTGCTGGCGGCGTGCAGCATCTGTTCGACATCGTCGATGCCGCGAAAGCCAATCACGCCTGGCAGATCCGCACCTGGCAAGGGAAGAATGAAAGGCTGCGAGCCCGTGGCAATCAGCAGACGGTCATAAGCCACCTCCACGCCCTTGCGCGAATGTACTCGCCGACGGCGCCGATCGATGGCAACCACCGGATCGCCGGCATGCAGCGTAATGTCATTTTCCGCGTACCACTCCGGCGTATTGAGCATGATCTCGTCGGCGCTCTTTTCGCCGCTCAACAGCATCGAAAGAAGGATGCGGTTGTAGTTGCCGTAGGGCTCCGCACCGAACACTGTGATGTCGTACAAGCCGGGCGCAAGCTGCAGCAGCTCCTCCACTGTGCGCATGCCGGCCATGCCATTGCCGATAACGACCAGCCTAGGCCGCGATGCGCTCATCGTGCGGGTTGCCCCAGCAGTATGTGATCGCCTTGCAATTGCACCTTCCAGGCACGCACGGAATGTTCCGGTGCTTCAAGGCATTCGCCAGTACGTAAATCGAAGTGCTGTTTGTAGATCGGCGATGCAACCACGACACGCTCGCCCAGACTGCCAATCAGTCCGCGCGACAGCACATAGGCGTCTGCGTTCGGATCGAAATTGTCGATCGCGTAAAGTTCGTGCTCGCCAATCCGGAACACGGCCACCTGCTCGTCATCGACCAGCGCGCACACGCCCGTGTTGGGCACGATGTCTTCCAAATCGCACACGAGTGTCCAGCCGTTCGTCGTCACCACATCTTCCATCGCTTTACTCCGTCACGACGCTGGCGGGAATGCGCCGGCTGCGTTTTTCTTCCGACGTCGCCGGGCGGATTTGACCGCGTTCCGCGACGAACACTACGTTGCTATCTGGTGCATGGCTGTTGACGAAGTGCTGGAAGCGCTTGCGCGTTTGCGGATCGGCCACCGCTTTTTTCCATTCGCATTCGTAGGTGTCGATGACGAGCTGCATCTCCGCTTCGAGCTCGTCCGCCAACCCCAACTTGTCGTGCACGATCACGTCCTTGAGGTAATCCAGGCCGCCCTCCAAGTTGTCGCGCCACACGCTGGTGCGCTGCAGGCGATCGGCGGTGCGGATGTAGAACATCAGGAAGCGGTCGATGTACTTGATGAGCGTCGGCGTATCGAGATCACCCGCAAGCAGCTCGGCATGGCGTGGCTTCATACCGCCGTTGCCGCATACGTACAGGTTCCAGCCTTTTTCGGTGGCAATCACGCCCACGTCCTTGCCCTGCGCTTCGGCGCATTCGCGTGTGCAGCCGGACACGGCCATTTTCAATTTGTGCGGCGAACGCAGGCCCTTGTAGCGATTTTCCAAGTCGATCGCAGCGCCTACCGAATCCTGCACGCCGTAACGGCACCACGTGGAACCTACGCAGGATTTCACCGTACGTAGCGACTTCCCGTAAGCATGGCCGGATTCAAAGCCGGCGGCGATCAGTTCTTCCCAGATCAGCGGCAACTGCTCCAGCCGCGCACCGAACATGTCCACGCGCTGCCCGCCGGTGATCTTGGTGTAGAGACTGTATTTCTTCGCAATCGCGCCCACGGCGATCAAACCATCCGGCGTGACTTCACCACCTGGCATGCGTGGCACTACCGAGTACGTGCCGTCCTTCTGGATGTTGGCGAGGAAGTAATCATTGGAATCCTGCAGCGAGGCATGCTCTTTCTGCAGCACGAATTCGTTCCAGCAGGAAGCGAGAATGCTGGCCGCCACTGGTTTGCAGATATCACAGCCAAGACCTTTGCCATGGCGGGCGAGCAGTTCGTCGAAGTGCTTGATGCGCTCCACGCGTACCAGGTGATACAACTCCTGCCGCGAAAAAGCGAAGTGCTCGCACAGGTGGTTGTTCACCGCCAGGCCCTGGCGCTTCATTTCCGCCTTCATGATCTGCGTGACCAATGGTACGCAGCCACCGCAGGTGGTGCCGGCCTTGGTGACAGCTTTCAACTCACCAATGGACGTCGCACCGGCGCACACTGCATCGCAAAGCTGTCCTTTGGAGACGTTGTTGCACGAGCAGATCTGCGCGGAAACCGGCAGCGCATCCACGCCCAGCCCTGGTTTAGCGTTGCCGTCCGGCGTGGGCAGGATCAGGAATTCCGGTGATTCCGGCAGCTCGATGCCATTGAGCATCATCTGCAGCAGAGTGCCGTATTCGCTGGCATCACCCACCAGCACGCCACCGAGCAACTGCTTGCCGTCGCCCGACACCACCAGCTTCTTGTAGACCTGCCGGCGCTCGTCGCTGAACTGATAGCTGCGGCTACCCGGCGTGGTGCCGTGCGCATCGCCGAGACTGGCTACATCCACGCCCATCAGCTTCAACTTGGTGGACATGTCGGCGCCGACGAATTCCGGCAGTTGCAACGCTTGCTTGCGTTCAAGCAGTGCGCACAAGTGCGCAGCCACTACGCGCGCCATGTCGTAGCCCGGCGCGACCAAACCGAATGTCTTGCCGCCCCAATATGCGCATTCGCCGATGGCGTAGACGTCCCAATCGCGCGTGCGGCAATAGTTGTCAACGTGAATGCCACCGCGTTCGCCGACGCCCAGTTCGCACTGGCGCGCCAACTCATCGCGCGGGCGAATGCCGGCGGAGAACACGATCATGTCGGTATCGAGATAGCTGCCGTCGGCAAACTTCATGCGCTGATGCGCACTGTCGCCGTCGATGATTTCCACCGTGCTTTTGCCGGTGTGGACGGTAACGCCGAGTTCCTCGATCTTCCGCCGCAGAACCTGGCCGCCGATATCGTCCACCTGTACGGCCATCAGGCGCGGCGCGAATTCCACTACGTGTGTTTCCAAACCCAAATCGCGCAATGCCTTCGCGCACTCAAGGCCAAGCAGGCCGCCGCCGACCACTACGCCAACCTTGGAACGCTTGCCCCACTCCTGCATGGCGAGCAGATCGTCGATGGTGCGATACACGAAACAGCCGGAACGTTCATTGCCGGGAATGGGCGGAACGAACGGTTTCGAACCGGTGGCGAACACCACCTTGTCGTAAGTGAGCACTTCGCCGTCGGCGGTGGTGACGCGCTTCTGTTGGCGATCGATGTGCGTCGCCTGCGCAGCAAGGCGCAGTTGTATGCCTGGCTGATCGAAGAAGCCAGGCTTGACCAGCGAGAGATCGTCAGCACTCTTGCCGCTGAAGAATTCCGACAGGTGAACACGGTCGTAAGCAGGTCGGCTTTCTTCGCACAGCACTGTGATTTCCAGTCCGGGCGGCTGGCGTTCCATCAGTTCTTCCAGCAGCTTGTGCCCAACCATGCCGTTGCCGATCACGAGCAGTTTCATTGTCATATGCCGCACCTCACCCGCTTTACGCAGCGACCGACGTCACCGCCGGTTGCGCCTGATTCAAACCCAATGCCTCGCGATAAAGCTGTTCTTCGCGTGCCGTGTGCTCGGCACTGAAACGCACAGCGAGTGCGCACAAGGAACCGGCGATCACGAAACCGCCGAGCAAAGCAAAGGTGTGCTGCACTGAGCCGGTGCTCTTGAGAAGAAAGCCCGCGGCCACCGCTCCGACATTGCCACCCGCACCGATGACGCCGGCCACACCGCCCAGCGCCTTGCGGTCGATAAACGGCACCAACGCATACGTGGAACCACAGGCCATGTGCGTGAACAGTCCGAAGACGATCATGGCCGTCACAGCTAACCCTGCCGCCTGCGCACTGGAAAACCACAGCAAGCCCAACCCTTCGCCGAGCATCAGCGCGCCGAGCAGCCAACTGCGCGCCACCAGCCCGTGTTTGCGCGCAAGACGATCGGATGCGATGCCGCCCAGCGCGCGGGCAAACAACGCGAGCAAACCGAAACTGCCGGCAGCCAATCCCGCATGCTGCAAATCCATACCGAAACGGTCGACGTAATAGCTCGCCGCTACGCCATGCACGAACAACTCGATGCCGAAACAACCCGCATAGGTGACGAACAACATCCACACGCGGTAGTTGCTTATCGCGGCGAGGAATACGCTCCAGCCACCTGCTTTGCCGACATCGAGCGCCACGCCTTGCGCACGCAAGTCGCGGTAATCGCCCCGCGGACAATCCTGACCATAACGCCAATACAAAACGGCAACGATCAGCATCGACACGCCCGGCACGAACATCGCGGCACGCCAGCCCAGATCGTGCTGCACGCCCAATGCGATCACGGCCGCCAACAACCATGGCATGACCGATTGCGCTACGCCGCCACCTGCATTGCCCCAACCGGCCGCGGCGGCATTCGCGGTGCCCACCACGTTCGGCGCGAACATCACTGACGTGTGGTATTGCGTAATGACGAAACCCGCGCCGGCGATGCCGATCGCCAGACGGAAGAACAGAAACGATGCATAGCTATGTGCAAAGGCGATACCGAACACAGGTACCGCGCCGAGCACGAGCAGCCATGTATACGTGCGTCGCGGTCCGAAGCGATCGCACAGCGGCCCGACGATCAGCCGTCCAAACACTGTCACCGCCACGGCGGCGATGCTGATGTTGGCGAGCTGATCCTTGCTCAGATGAAATTCGCCTTTGATCAGCGGCATCAACGGCGCCACCGCGAACCAGGCGAAGAAGCAGACGAAAAACGCCAGCCAGCTCAAATGAAACGCACGCATTTGTGGCGTGCGCAGCCGAAATAAATCGATCCGCGTAGCTTTGCTCGACATGCCCTACCCCGCTGAAGACTTGCCCCGCATGGCGGCCCGTCCGTCGCGCGAAAACGCCGATCAGCAGGCCTTGATGGATGACGCGCTGCATCATTTGTGCCAGGGGTTTAACTTGCTAATTTCTCGGGATTTTTATGCAGAAATTGCGCATAGAAGCTGATCATCGCGCACCAGCCAAGGGCTAATAGCCCCTGCTTTGCACCGTTGCGGTGCAGCAATTGAGCGAGACCGGTACAGCCGGCAGCCGCGGCAACTCTCCCGGTACGTCCTCGGTGAGGGACCGGTCTGTGGCCCCGGATGGCGCGGCCTCAGTCGCCCGTGAAATCCGAAATCAACAACTCGTTCTTTCAGTTCGGCGTCAATGCAAAGATGGCGGCGCGCTAGAAGAAAGCCGCAGGGCTGATACCGAAGCGAACTGACAGATCTCGAATGTGATCCACGGTCAAACTGCGCTTACCAGCAAGAATCTCGGAAACCACACTCTGGCGACCGATTTCCGGCAACTGGTTCTGCTTGAGACCGTGCTGCTCCATCAGAAAGCGAAGAACCTGCACACCGTTCACTTTGGGCAGGGGGTAACGTCGCTGGTCATAGGCGTAAATGAGGTCGCTGATGGTCATGAACAACGAATGGTTCGGATGCGCTTCATCCATCGCACCCATCTCAAGCAGCTCATCGGCAACACGGGTGGCGTCTTCATAGTCCCGATCGTTGGCGATATGGCCAATGTGAGCGGCCCCCCGGAATTTGTCCCAGGCCTTTGCAATGGAGGTGATGGCGAGTTGTGCGTTCATTTCCATTTGCCTTTGTCGTATTCGGCATGAGTCAAGACGTGTTTGATGTAGCAGATTTGCTGGACAAAACTGATTCCGACCACAATGCGGTAACGGTTGCCGCGAATATCGAAGATGTACTTGTCCTCATAGATATCAACGGAGTTGAACGTCTTTCTCAGATCATTGAAGCCTTGGAAATCGCCGCTCTCAATCAATTTCCGCCAGATCTGAAGAGGCTCATCTGCATCAGGATGTTCTTGGGCAAACTCGACCAGCCGCCTGTTAGTGATGACTCGCATCTTGTACATCCTTGTGCTCGCGCACCCAATTTATCGCAATTTGCGATATTTTCAATAGCAATTTGCGATATTCACCCTGGAGTGATCATAAGGGTAATCCGCTTGCAGGGTCGGATCAGTCGTGCAACCATCCACTATAGTGAACGTTAATATCCTATAGTGAACGATCAGGCCATGCTCATCCGAGACGCAAACTCATGTGATGTCGAAGGCATCACAGCGATCTACAACGACGCCGTCTTGCACACCACGGCCATCTGGAACGAGCAGACCGTTGACACCACCAACCGAGCGTCATGGCTCGCCGATCGGAACAAAGCCGGCTATCCGGTGCTGGTGGCCGTGAACGACGCAGGCGACGTGCTCGGATATGCCTCGTTCGGCGATTGGCGCGCATGGGATGGTTATCGGCATACCGCGGAACATTCGATCTATGTGCGCGCCGATCAGCGCGGCCAAGGCATTGGCGAGGCGTTGCTGCTCGCGTTGGTCGAACGTGCACGCAGCAGCGATAAGCACGTGCTGGTGGCAGGCATCGAAGCAAAAAATGAAGCGTCGATCCGCCTTCACCACAAACTCGGTTTCGAACAAGCCGGCTATTTGAAGCAGGTGGGCACCAAGTTCGGCCGGTGGCTGGATCTGGTTTTTCTGCAAATAGTCCTCGACGCCCGCAGTGCGCCGGAAGGAGAACACCATGGCTGAGACATTGGATATCGATGCAAGCCTGGCGCGGCGGCTT
This sequence comes from Dyella acidisoli, assembly GCF_030160295.1. Taxonomy (GTDB): domain Bacteria; phylum Pseudomonadota; class Gammaproteobacteria; order Xanthomonadales; family Rhodanobacteraceae; genus Dyella_B; species Dyella_B acidisoli. Next base: position 5,696 of record NZ_BSOB01000017.1, on the reverse strand, counting down.
CGGCTAGAGCGCGAGGCACGCGGCTGGTCATTGGCGGACGTTGCAGAACGTTCGGGCGTCTCTAAAACCATGATCAGCAAGATCGAGCGCGCCGAGGTCAGCGCGACTGCTGCATTGCTTGTGCGTCTTGCTTCTGCTTTTGGTCTCACGCTTGCCGGTCTGCTTGTTCGCGCCGAGGGCCATGCGGGGCGCGTCTCGCGTGCTGCAGATCAACCGCAATGGACCGATCCGGAAACCGGCTATGTTCGGCGACAGGTGCTTGCCATCCCCGATCATCCGCTCGAACTGGCTGAAATCGAACTACCACCAGCCGGCAGCGTGAACTTTCCCGCGCATAGCTTCGCGCTTATCCGCCAGGCGGTCTGGGTCCGGTCAGGCTCGCTCACCATCACCGAAGGCGGAGAACGGCATCGCCTCCATCCAGGAGACTGCCTGGCTTTTGGTGCGCCGTCCGACGTCACTTTCGCCAACGAAACCAACAAACCGTGCCGCTATGTAGTGGCGCTGTATCGGCAGTAGGAGGGAAATGCATGGATATTCGTGTAGACGATCTTTCCAGCACCGCGACACACTCGCTTTTGCATCTGCACTTAGCGGGAATGCACTCGAATTCACCACCGGGGCATGTCTTCGCACTCGATCTGTCTGGCTTGAAATCCGCCGACGTGACGGTGTGGAGTGTGTGGAACGGTGACGACATCTGCGGCATCGGGGCGCTGAAACAACTCGATGCAAACTCGGGGGAAATAAAGTCGATGCGCACGCATCCGAATTACCTTCGACGTGGCGTGGCGGCAGCGCTGCTGGAACACATCATCGAAGAAGCCCAAGCACGCGGCTTTCACCGCCTAAGTCTGGAAACAGGCAGCGGTCCGGCCTTCGAACCTGCACTTGCTCTCTATCGGCGACACGGCTTCATCAATGGTGAAGCCTTTTCGGACTATCAAAAGAGCGACTTCAATCAGTTTCTGCATCTGAAACTTTAGGGGCCTCTGATCAACGCCTGCGTACATCGCAGCGTCGTGATGATCTTCTTCCAACTTATGCCGATGTCAGTTTCCTGATCGCCGATTGCGTGGCGCTCACCATGAAGCGCCACGACAGCCGGATGAGCGACAAATCCGCCCGAGTGTGGATTCGCCCATTCAATAGGCGATTGGGCACACCTTCCGGCTCGATCACGGATCAGTCTTTGATGAATGCATCGGCTTGCGGAACTTCAGCACAAACTTATCGGTGTGCCCTTTTATTTCCGGCGCGAACACCGACTTGTCATGTCCGTCCTGTGGATTGCTGAGCAATTCACTCTGTGCTTCCAGCACGAAACCCGCCGCCTTCGCTTGCGCAATGACCACGGCCGGATCGATGCGGTGCAATGTATGCGCATCCTGTTCGCCAGAACCGGGTTTGGCCACGTGATCGATCACGATAAAGACACCGCCCGGTTTCAGCGCCTTGAATACAGCAGCATCAAGTTTGCCCGCCTGTTCCGGGCCCGTGCTTCCATCGACGCTGAAGACACTGACGGCGCCGTAGACATCGTGGTAATTCTGCGACGTCCATACGACGTCCAAAGGTGCGCCGACATCGAGCCGATCATAGGGTCGGATATCGAGACGGGTGTTGCCGCTATAGGCAGGATCGGCAACCAGCGCATGAATGGACTTGAGTCGCTCCGGTGGCGCCTTGGCGGCATAGACCTCTGGAACGATGGCATACACGTGACCTTTGGCCCCGACCACCTTGCTGAAGATGCGGGTGAAATAGCCACCGCCCGGCATCACGTCAGCAACGTTGTCACCCGGCTTGATGCCGGCGAACGCGATCAATGCTGCCGGCTTGCGATCGTTGTCGAGCTGTTTGTCCGCAGCAGGGCGCGCGCTGTCGGAAACAGCGTCCGTCACATAGGCAGGTTGGGATGCGGTCTGGGCATGCAACAGGGTTGCGGTGCCGAGAAAGAGAAAAGCAAGCGCTGAAGATTTGTTCATACGCTGTCATGGCTCCATCTAGCAAATGTAAAAGCTTTTTTGCTCGTCATCCCCGCGTACGCGGGGATGACGACACCGCGGTATTAATCAAAGCATCCGTAGAGACTAGTCCCTACGTTGTGCGTGTAAAGGCCGCGACTGCTTATTTCAGACATTGCAATTTGAAATGGCTGCACTTAGCCGAGCTGTCCATCAAACAACCCTGATGGACGCACCATCATTTAAAAAGACGATCGCAGAAATACCGCGACGCTGCTGTGAACCGGCACAACAGCTCATTACTATGCCCCACCGGGTTTCGCCCATCGAAAACGTAGGACAGTTGCATGAATGGAAGTTGGTGGATAGGGCGAATCTCTGCGATCGTCTTGGCACTCCTGTTTTCAACAATATCGCCGCCAGCCAACACTGAGGATGCACCCAAGACCATCGATGCACCGCTATGGTTGCGTTACCCCGCCATCTCGCCGGATGGCAAGACCATCGCCTTCATCTTCCACGGACACTTGTTTACCGTGCCGAGCAGCGGCGGTATAGCGAAAGCGCTGACATCGGGGACATCACATGAAACGGCGCCTGTGTGGTCGCCGAACGGCAAGAGCATTGCTTTCGCCTCCGACCTGCATGGCAACTATGACGTCTACGTGATCGATGCGGACGGCGGAGCGCAAAAGCGCCTGACCGCTTATTCCGCTGATGACATCCCGACCGCGTTCACACCCGATGGCCAATCGGTGTTGTTCAGTTCCCATCGCACTGACACCCGCACGAGCGCCAAATACCCGGCCAACTTTCTGCCCGAGTTGTATCAGGTGCCTGTGGCGGAAGGACTGTCACCGACGCTTGTACTGAGCACGCCTGCACTCGGCGCGCATTACGACCGCTCAGGGCAACATCTGCTCTATGAAGATGTGAAGGGGGTTGAGGACATCTGGCGCAAGCACGAAACCTTCGCCAATGCCCACAAGCTGTTTGTCTACGACGTGCGCAAAAACAGCTTCACGCAGCTTCCTGGTTACCAAGGAGAAAATCGCAATCCGCAATGGGCGCCGGATCAAACGTCGATCTTCTTTCTCAGCGAACAGAGCGGATCGTTCAACGTCTGGCGGCAAGCGCTCGCAAAGGGAGCGGCTGCCAAACAAATCACTCACTTCACCAAGAATCCGGTTCGCTTCCTTACCGTTGCCGACGATGGAACGTTGTGCTTTGGTTTCGATGGCGAGATCTACACTTTGCCTGCGGGATCAACGCTGCCGGTCAAACTATCGGTGGCGGTGCCTTCCGGCGATACGCGCCAGACCAACACGACGCTCCACCTGAAATCCGATGCCACTGAAATGGCGTTGAGCCCGACCGGGCGGGAGATGGCCTTCATCGTCCGTGGTGACGTCTATGTAGTCTCCACCGAAACCGGTGCCACGCGACGCATCACCAACACGCCAGCACAGGAACGCGGGATCGCTTTCAGTCCTGATGGGCGACACCTTGCTTTTGCTGCGGAGTACGGCCGGCCGTGGTCGCTTTACGAGGCGTCCCTTGGTAAACCAGAAGACACCGGCTTTGTCGGCGCCTCGGCGATCGATATCCATCCGTTGCTCGAAAACGATAAGGACAATCAGCAACCGCGTTATTCGCCCGACGGCAAGGAAGTGGCGTTCCTCGAAAACCGCGCCACGTTGAAGGTGTTGAATCTGGCGACAAAGACGACACGATTGATCTTGCCGGGCGACGTCAACTACTCGGTGGAAGATGGCGACCAATGGTTCGACTGGTCGCCGGACGGAAAGCGCTTTCTGGTCAACTTCCTTGACCTCAATCGCTGGTCACGCAAGGCTGGTTTGATCGATGCTTCCGGTCGCGGAACGCTGCTCAACCTCGCCGCAAGCGGGTTCGAGGAGATCAAGCCACGCTGGTCGCCGGATGGCCGTGCGCTGATCTGGATCAGCGACAAATTCGGCCTGCATGGTGCAGGCTACGACGCTGATTTCGATGGCGACGTGTTGGAGATGTTTCTGTCCCAGAATGCCTTTGACCGGTTCAACCTGTCGAGCGCCGAGGCCAAGACCACACCTGCGCCAACAAATCACCCGGCTGAAAGTCTGGAACTTGAAGATCGGGACGATCGGACGGTGCGGCTCACGCTTGGCTCCTCCAACGTGGTCGACGCACAGCTCACGCCCGATGGCGAGCAGCTGATCTATGCCGCACGCGGAGCGACCAGCGTTGAACTCTGGTCATTGACACCACGCGATAAAAATCTGCACAGACTAGCCTCGGTCAGCGCCAAGCCCGGAGACGATGCACCGGTGAGCGTGTCTCTAACCAGTGATGGCAAGACGGCTTATCTACTAGCGACCGGCAAGACTACGCGCGTGAACATCGCCTCCGACACCGTCACGCCCGTCGCCTTTGATGCTGAAAAGCAGATCGATGGCATGGCCGAACGCGCCTGGCTTTTCGATCATGTTTGGCGACTGGAGAAAGCCAAGTTCTTCGACGCCGAGATGAATGGGGTCGACTGGGACTACTATCGCACCGTCTACAGTCGCTTCCTGCCATTCATCGACAACGACGAAGACTTCGCCGAGATGTGCAGCGAGATGGTGGGTGAACTCAATGCCAGCCATTTGGGATGTCGATACAAACGAGAGTCATCTGACGAGACTGCGGCGCTCGGTGCGTTCTACGATCCCGACTATCACGGGCCGGGCCTGAAGATTCAGGAAGTCATCGAGAAAGGTCCGCTGTCGGGAGCAGCGATCGCTCCAGGCACGATTATCGAACGCATCGATGCGCAAGCGATCCCGGCAGGCTGCGACCCGAGCTTGGTGCTGAATCACAAGGCCGGCAAGCGAATCGTTGTTGACCTGATCGATCCAATGACTCAGCAACGGCGACAGATCACCGTCAAGCCGATCACGCTCGCCGAGGAACAAGACCTGCTTTACGCACGCTGGGTCAAGCACCAGCGCGAAGAAGTGGATCGGCTGAGCGGTGGTCAAGTTGGCTACGTGCACCTCAAAGCCATGAACAACCGCGCGTACCGCGATATGTTCGACGATGTCTTCGGCCGCGATGGCGACAAACCAGCGCTACTGATTGACACCCGCTACAACCATGGCGGCCACATGCGCGACGACTTGATCACGCTGTTGAGCGGCAAGCGCTACTTGCACTACGTACCGCGCGGTCGCTCGATTGGCTGGGACCCGGTGGCACCGGTCGGCAAATGGGCAGGCAAGACCACCCTGCTCGTCAACGAAGACAATTATTCCGACGGCCACCTCTTCCCTTGGGTCTACCAGCACCTGCAACTCGGCAAACTCGTCGGCATGCCTGTTCCGGGCACCGGAACCTCGGCATTCAGAGAAACAGAACAGAATCCGCGGATCACCATCGGCGTGCCACACGGCGCGGTGGAAGACACCAACAGCATCGTCATGGAGCGGGTGCAGATCGAGCCCGATATTCGCGTCGCCAATAACCCTGCGTCGCTCGCCAAGGGCCAGGATCTTCAGCTTGAACGTGCCGTGCAGCTGCTGAAAGACGGGAAATGACGCGCTCGTAGGCTGGGCTGTTTTCAGCATCCATTGCCGGGATGACACCCCAGCCTATGTATGGACTCGCCCCCTTCGTCAACCGCTTTTTTCATCCCCGAATGCCGGCTGCATCTATGTATGAGGCCTCACCAAGGTGGCAAGGTGTGCC
>NZ_BSOB01000016.1 GCF_030160295.1 Dyella acidisoli | reverse complement strand
AAAACGCCTTCCCCATCGGGAAGGCGTTTTGCTTTGTGGGCCATGCTGCAGGGTTTGCTCAAGGGCTATGCAGACGCGTCGCCGAACATGCGAACAACAGCGCTAGAGCAATGGAAGGCAGTTTGCGGACGCCGCTGCAATCTGCATCGGGCAATCACCTAAGATGTACCCTCAGACAGCTCGACCAGTGCGCTTGTCGAGGAGAAAGCCGTGTTTGTGAATGTCGAAACGCGACGTCAACCGCGCCTGCATTGGGCTGCGATGCTGCTGATCTGCATCTGCGTGGTGACTTTCATGGCGTTGGCTTTGATGTCGCCACCCCGGCGCGTGACGTTTTTGCTGGAATGGGGAACTGTTCCGGCCAACGTTTTCGATACGCACCAGCCGATCTGGCAGCAGCTGCGTGATCCCGCATTGCTTCGTCTGGTCACGGCATTGTTCATCCATGTCGCGTGGCTGCACCTGCTCAGCAACTTGCTGTTCCTGATGATCTTCGGGGTGCCTGCAGAGCGCACGTTGGGTTCGATTCGCTTCTTGATCCTGTTCCTACTCGGTGGCGTAGTCGCCAATTTAGCCGGAGCCATTTCCTTGGCAGGAGAAGTCAGGCCAATCATCGGCTGCAGCGGTGCGGTGTCGGCCGTACTGGGCGCTTATGTATCGCTGTTTCCTAGAGCGCGCCTCGGGCTGGTGTTGCCGTTGGGCTTCTATCTGGAATTCGTCCGCGTGCCGGCATTCTTGTTGATTGGCATCTGGGCGCTGCTGCAATTGCTCTTCAGCTATGCGGGTGGTCCGAGTTATGGCGGTTATGCTTGGTGGACGCACGTCGCCGGTTTTTTATTCGGAGTACTGTTCGCGCTGTTGTCGCGCAACGCAATTATGCGTCGTATGCGCCGGTAAAATGCCCTCATGCGCAACCAGAAACTCTACAAAGTTACGTTCCTCCACCTGGGCAAATGCTACGAGCTGTACGCCCGGCATGTTGCTTCAAGCAATTTATGGGGCTTCACGGAAGTCGGCGATCTGGTGTTCGAGCCAGCAGGAGAAGGACTGGTGGTCGATCCCACCGAGGAACGTCTGCGCGAGGAATTCAAGGACACTCGCGTCCTGCATTTGCCCATGCAGGCAGTGATTCGCATTGAAGAAGTGGATCGCAAAGGCACCCTGGCGATCCGTGATGCAGCGGACGGCCAAAAGGTCACGCCTTTTCCGATGCCCCCGCGCAATCGTTAGCGCGATGCGCGGTTGAGTCCGTGATGCCGCGAGAACATTTTTAGCAGTCGCCTTGCCAGCGGCGTTGCTGCCACTTGGCGATAGGTGTGATGAGGGTCGAACCCTTCGCGACGCATATCCTGATGTTTGCGCACGATGTAGGCACGCATCACGTCTGCGTTGAATTCTGGATGAAATTGTACGCTGACGGCATTGCGTCCATAGCGAATGAGATGGTGCGGATCGCGCGCCGAACGAGCAAGCACCTTGGCACCCGCCGGAATTTCGACAACGCTCTGCTCGTGAGTGGTGTGCGCCCGGAATTGTGTTGGCAGGAACGCTGTCAGCGAATCCTGTTCCGCACCGGGCAATAGATCGATCGGCAACGTACCGATCTCGCGTCCACCGGTCAGGTAATCAACGCGCCCACCCAGGGCATGCGCCATCAGTTGATGACCGTAGCAGACGCCCAAGAGCGGCAAATCGACGTCCATGGCGTTGCGTATCCAGCCTGCTGTGCGTTCGCTCCACGGTGCACGATCGGTAACCATTGCTGCAGAACCGGTGATCAATGCACCCGATACGTCCTGCGGTGAAGGCAGCTCTTCGCCTGCCGCCACATTAATTACTCGCACATGCTGCGGCGCCAGCTGTGCACCGAGGCGAAACCAATGCGGAAAGTCGCCATGACGTGCCCGGATGTTATCGGGAGCCTGGCCGGTACGGATGATCAGAATGGGCTTCATGCTGCGTAATACGGATAGATCGAAGTGTTCAAGTCGGTGAATCTTCCACATGCTCGACTGGGGGTAGCACGGTCAACACTTCCTGCACGGTGGTGACGCCGCGCGCGACCTGATCTGCAGCCGAAATACGAAGCGGGCGCATACCTTCGGCCAATGCGGCTCGGCTGAAGTGAATCAGATCCAACTGTGCCCCAATCATGCCACGCAGGCGTGGGCTCAACGGCATCATTTCGTAGATGCCGGTACGGCCGAGGAAGCCGGTATGACGGCATTCCAAGCAACCCACCGGTTTGAACACCTGCTCGGGCGGTGGGAACGACCAGCCGTGTGTCAGTACAGCCCACTCATGTGGATCCTGCTGCGTCTCCAGCTTGCAATGCGGGCACAGCGTGCGCACCAATCGCTGCGCCACCACGCCGGTAAGCGTGGATTGGATCAGATAATGCGGCACACCCAGATCGAGCAGACGCGTCACGGCGCTGGGCGCATCGTTGGTATGCAACGTGGAAAGCACCAAGTGGCCGGTCAGAGACGCTTGAACCGCCATCTGCGCCGTTTCCAGATCGCGAATTTCGCCCACCATGATGATGTCCGGATCCTGGCGCAGCAGCGTACGCACGCCGGAGGCGAAATCCAGATCGATGGCAGGCTGCACCTGCATCTGATTGAACTCAGGCGAGACCATTTCGATCGGGTCTTCCACCGTGCAAACATTGATGTCCGGCGTAGCCAAGTGTTTAAGTGTGGAATACAACGTGGTGGTTTTGCCGGAACCGGTCGGCCCGGTTACCAACACGATGCCGTGCGGACGCTCCACCATGCTTCGCCACAGGGCATCTTCCGGCGTGGAAAATCCAAGCTGCGAAAAATCCTTGGCGACGATATCCGGATCGAAGATACGCATCACCATCTTTTCGCCGAACGCCGTGGGCATGCTGGAAATACGCAATTCCACCTCGCGCCCGGACGTAGCGCGTGTCTTGATGCGACCATCCTGCGGGCGGCGTTTTTCAGCCACGTCCATGCGCGAGAGAATCTTGATGCGCGAGGTCACTGCGGTCATCACCGGCGGCGGCATTTCGAATACCTTGTGCATCACGCCATCGATGCGGAAGCGCATCATGCCCGCCTCGCGGCGCGGTTCCAGATGGATATCCGACGCGCGCTGCTCGAAGGCGTATTGCAGCAGCCAGTCCACGATATGCACCACGTGGCGATCATCGGCGCCGACTTCTCCAGCCTTGCCCAACTCCAGCAACTGCTCGAAGTTCAGCAGCGCCGAGGAGTCGTACCCGCTCTGGCTCTTAGCATCCTTCGCAAGCTGGATCGAACGCTGGACGCCGTAGAACTCCTGCAGATAGCGATTGATGTCGATCGGGCTGCACACCACGCGATGCACGTCACGACGTAGCATCTGGGCCAGATCTTTGGCCCAGGATTGGTCGAACGGTTCGGCGGTGGCGAAGGTCACTTCACCCGGCGTGACGGCCACCGGAAGAATGCGATGACGTTGCGCGTAGGCGTGGCTCACTACTTGCGTAACCGCCGCCACGTTGATCTTCATCGGATCGATTTTCAGATACGCCAATCCGGCTTGTCCGGCCAACCATTCGGTCAGCCCTTCCAGGCTGAGTGGCCGGCCTGGATCGCGACGGTTGGTGAGCTTGGCGTTGGCGACGATCACCAGCGGGTTCAGCTCCACCGTGCTGCGCCCCGCGCGATTTCCCACGCGCAGCTGTTTGGCATCATCGGCAAGCAGATAGCCGTCCACCACTAGCGCAGCGAGCACGTCGTCCAGAGCGAGCCGGCCACGGCGGCCAAGCAAGGAGGCGATTTGTTGACTTGCTGCCATCGGCGGATTCCCCGGATTAAGCGTCGATTGCCGGAAAAACGGCGAAAAGATGCGCTGCGGCTATACTAACCCGCTTTACGCTCCGGTTAGGAAAGAGATGTCCGCGCCTACCTTCCAGGATGTGATCCAGACCCTCAACCGCTATTGGGGAAGTCAGGGTTGTGTGCTGCTCCAACCCCTCGATACCGAGGTCGGCGCCGGCACCTTCCACCCCGCAACGTTCTTGCGTGCGCTCGGCCCGGAACCCTGGGCAGCGGCGTACGTGCAGCCTTCGCGCCGTCCCACGGACGGTCGTTATGGCGAAAATCCCAACCGCCTGCAGCACTACTACCAGTATCAGGTCGTGATGAAGCCGAATCCGGAGAACATTCTGGAGCTTTACATCGGCTCGTTGAAAGAACTGGGGCTCGACCCGCAAGTGCATGACTTGCGCTTCGTGGAAGACAACTGGGAATCACCTACGCTCGGTGCCTGGGGGCTTGGGTGGGAAGTTTGGCTCAACGGCATGGAAGTGACCCAGTTCACGTATTTCCAGCAGGCCGGCGGCCTGGAGTGCAGGCCGGTGACGGGCGAGATCACCTATGGCCTGGAACGTCTGGCCATGTATCTGCAGAACGTGGATAACGTCTACGACCTGATCTGGACCGAAGGCCCGCACGGCAAGGTGACTTACGGTGACGTGTTCCATCAGAACGAAGTGGAACAGAGCACCTACAACTTCGAACACGCCAACGTTGCTGAACTCCTGCGCTGGTTCGACGTGTGTGAGAGCGAAGCCAACAAGCTGATCGCTGCCGGTCTGCCATTGCCCGCATACGAACAGGTGATGAAGGCGAGCCACACCTTCAACCTGCTCGACGCGCGCCGCGCCATCAGCGTCACCGAGCGTCAGCGTTACATTCTGCGCGTGCGCACCTTATCGCGCAGCGTGGCAGAGACCTATGTCGCACAACGCGAAAGGCTCGGTTTTCCTGGATTGAAGCATCAGAAAAAGGAGCAGGCTGCATGAGCGCCGCCAAGTCATTGCTCATTGAGCTGGGCACGGAAGAGCTGCCGCCGAAATCACTGGATGAACTCGGCGCGGCGTTCCTCCGTGGCATCTGCGAAGGCTTGGGTAAGCGTGGCATTGCTGCGCTGCTGGATCAGGCAGCGTTGTATATGACGCCACGGCGTTTGGCCGTCTATATTCCTGAAGTTGCTGCGTCGCAACCGGAGCAATCGATCGAGCGCCGCGGTCCCGCGGTGAACGCTGCACTGGATGCACAAGGCCAGCCGAGCAAGGCGCTGATTGGCTTCGCACAGTCGTGCGGCGTTGGTGTCGAGCAGTTGGAGAAGCTGGATACCGACAAGGGCGCGTGGTTCGTCTATCGCACCGTGAAGCCGGGGCAACCGGTAGCCGCATTGTTGCCGGAGATCGTCGACGAAGCACTCAAGAGTTTGCCGATCCCCAAACCCATGCGCTGGGCCGATCACGATTACACCTTCGTGCGCCCGGTGCACTGGCTGGTGATACTGCATGGCGCGAATATCGTCGATGGCGAGGTACTGGGCCTGCATAGCGGTCGCAAGTCGCGCGGCCACCGCTTCATGCATCCGCAACCTGTGCATCTTGCTGATGCTGACAGCTACGTGGATGCCATGCGCATGGCCAAGGTGCTGGCCGATCCGGTGGAGCGCCGCCAGCGCATTCGGGATGAAGTGGCACGTGCGGCGAAGGAAACCGGCGGTACACCGCGTCTCGACGATGCATTGTTGGACGAAATCGCCAACCTTACCGAATGGCCGGTCGCCATCGCTTGCACCTTCGATCGTGCATTCCTGAGCGTGCCGCCCGAGGCGCTGGTCACCACGATGGAGGCCAATCAGAAATTCGTGCCGGTGTTCGACGCGCACGACAAGCTCACCGAACATTTCATCGGCATCGCCAACGTTCATAGCAAGCATCCGCAAGAAATTCGCAAAGGCTATGAGCGCGTGATTCGCCCGCGCTTTGCCGATGCAAAGTTCTTCTGGGATGAAGACCAAAAAACGTCGCTCAAGAGCTATCAGGACGCGCTGAAGAACGTGACGTACCAGCAGGCCCTTGGCAGCTTGTGGGACAAGAGCGTGCGTGTGGCCGAAATCGCGCGCATCGTAGCCAATCGTGTTGGTGTCGATGCCGGCCTCGCTACGCGTGCGGCGAGCCTCGCCAAGTGCGATCTGCTCACGCGCATGGTCGGCGAATTCCCAGAGCTGCAAGGCGTGATGGGTCGTTACTACGCGCAGCATGACATGGAGCCTGCCGACGTCGCCGATGCGCTCGATAGCGTGTATCAGCCGCGCTTTGCGGGCGATACGATCGCTGCGGGCAAGGTGGGGCAGGTGCTTGCCATTGCCGAACGCACGGATACGCTCGCGGGCATCTTTGCCGTGGGTCTCAAGCCCAGCGGCAACAAGGATCCGTTCGCCCTGCGTCGCGCTGCGCTGGGTCTTGCGCGCACCTTGATCGAGGGCGGCCTCGAACTTGATCACAAAGCCTTGTTTGCTGAAGCGATGGAGTTGCTGCCCGATGCGGCGCTTGCTGCAGGCCTTAAGCCGGGCAAGGATGGCAAGCCGCCTGCGCTCGATGCGGGGCAGCGTCGTGCTGCACTGGTATCCGAACTCAATGAGTTTGTGCTCGAACGTCTGCGTGGTTACTACGCGGAGAAGGGCTTCACCACCGAGCAATACGAAGCCGTGTTGGCGGTGACGCCGATCAGCCTGGTCGACTTTGATCGTCGCTTGCGTGCAGTCGTCGAATTTGGACGGCAGCCCGAGGCCGTGAGTCTTGCCGGTGCCAACAAACGTGTCGCCAACATTCTGCGCAAACAGCAGGAAGAGCACGGTGTGCAAAGCATCCGGGAACAGGTCGATCCCGCGCATTTCGAGGAAGATGCCGAGCGTGCCCTAGCGCAGGCGTTGGAGGCTGCGCAGGTCGATACGGCTGCGGCCCTGCAGCGTCGCGACTACACCGCTGTGCTTGCGCGTCTTGCCGAGTTGCAGGCGCCGGTTGATGCGTTCTTCGATCACGTACTGGTGAATGCGGAGAACCCGGTCGTGCGTGCCAACCGGCTCGCGCTGCTGGGACGACTGAAGGCGCAGTTCACGGCTATCGCCGATATCGCGCGCTTATAACGGCGAGTTAAAAAACAAAAAAAACGGCAGCCACTAGGCTGCCGTTTTTTTGTTGTGACTTGCCGGAAAGGTCAAGAAGTCATTCGGGCAGACGAACGGCCCTTCAGCCGCTCCGCAAGACGATGATTGAATGCCACCATGGCGGCGGCGTCGACATCGTTACCGCCTGGGCCAAGAATGTTGTAAAGCTGCGCGAGCATGTCAGAGTTTTCCGCTAGCGTCAGATGGCTGTCCGCCAAATCCAGTTCCGATTGCAGGATGCGCAGTGCAGTATTCAGTCGCTGCACGTCCACGCTATCGGCTTCCAGCGTATCGGCGGCAGTGCGCAGCTTGGAGCGATGGCGGGAAGCGATGGTTTCGGAACTGTTAGTACCCTTCATGTCATCGGGCACTACGGCGCTGGGATCCATCATCGACCCTTCGCCAGCCACCAACCAGACCAGTGAAATGCCGAGGGTGCGCGCAAGGGTTACGCAACGTGCGCGCGAGGGATCGGTATTGCCGTCTCGCCAGCTGCGGACCACCCCCTCCGAAAAGCCGCACATGCGAGCGATCTCCGTGACGCTGCCGACGCGCTGGATCAGCACCTTGATCCGATCGGCGAAGGTCGTCGTGGTGGGTTCGATGGGCGTAAGAGTTTGCACGTTCATCGCAAAAATTCCGCAGTTAGCTAACGTTTGGCCGGTAAGTTCTTGTCGGCCCGCCTGTTTTTTATAGACCACGTGCCCGTCGTGAATCTGTTGGTTGGTACAAGTTCTTGAGTTTTATTCGTATTAACTTGTACGTAACGACGTGTTTCGAGGTCTTTCTCCTGGCCACAAACGCGTCAGTTTGTTCGGGGTTGACACACGGAAACGTATACAAGGCAAGAAACTGCGACATGGTCCTGGCGCGCTTGGCGGGGACTGTCGTTCTTGGTGGAGTTGTCTGGCGGGAGTCGTTTGCCTTTTCACCACCCTTGGCCGGCAAATATTCCTCTGCTCAAGCCATTACATACGTAAGCGAATGGCACTTTCGCTCCGTTGACTTTTCCGTGAGTGGACTTTGGGCTATTCTCAGAGGCTCCCCCGCGAATGTTTGCAGCGCGATGCGTTTGGCAGGCACCGCGTTTCGAATCGATCCAACCTGAGGTTCCCATTCCATGCGCAGCGTTGTTTGGTCGCTGATGACAGTGGCAGCGGTTGCACTAGCCGGCTGCAATAACTCTTCAAACCCGTCGTCGTCGACCGGCACGGATGGTACGGAAGCGAGTGCACCGGCAGCTGGTGCTGCGCACAGCGTTACCGGTACCGTCACGCTTCGCGGCGGCATCATGCCTTCGCAGCAGGGCAAGCTCGATATCAGCATCGTGGACGTGACGGCACAAGGTTCCGCTCCGCTCGCCACCAAGACGATTACTCCGGCCACGACGTTCCCGGAGACGTTCGAGCTGGATTTCAATCCCGCCAACGTCGCTACCAATGACCTGTATATCGTGCAGGCCACGCTGACTGACGGTGACCGCCACTACACGATGCCGCTGCAGGCGCCCGTTCTGACTCAGGGTCACCCGACCACCAACGTCGGCATCGAACTTGCGCCGGAACAGACGCCTGGCGAAAAACTGCTTGTCGTGTTCCAGGGCGTACAGAAGCAGATCGGTGGCATGAAGCGCACCGCCGGCACCAAGCTTGAGCCGAATGCCTCGCGCGCCTGGCAGGTATTCCGCGAAGGCGGCGAAGTGAAGTTCATTCGGGAGCTGGTGGATTACGGCGATAAGGGCTTCACCAGCACCGACTATGCCTACAAAGACGGCAAGCCCTGGGCGGTGCAGCAGCAGAAGAAGTCCAGCCAGAGTGCCAAACCCAACTCGGTCGATACCGCGGGTTGGGGCGACGATGGCTCGCTGGTGCTGAAGACGCACGAAGCCGGCGGCAATACTTCGGCGCTTGGCGACAGCGACGCGCAGAATCTGCAGCAGCAGGCCAAAGACATCCTCAACATGGCGACGGGCGGCAAGGGCAAGTAAGCCTTTCCGTTCTGAGCTTGGATGAAAAAAGCCGTCCCAATGGGACGGCTTTTTTGTTGCCGGTAAAGTTCGGCTTAGAAGCCGAACTTTACTCCGAGGTTGACGCCATTCGAATGCTGACTGTTGTCGGCGAAGTGGCCGTTGTATGCGATCCAGCCCGATAGATTCGGCGTGATCTGCGCCGTGATGCCCGCATTGGCCGAACCCCAGTTCTTCTTGGGCGTAAAGCCGGCCATTTCGAAGCTGCCGTTCATGCTGTTGAGACCAGCGGTAACCATATCGGTACTGGCGCGGCTGTCGTGATTCCAACCCAGTTCAACGTACGGAGCCAGATCCATGCTGTCGTACTGCCAATGACCTTGCAGGCGCCAGCCCAGCGTGCTGATCACTGCATTGCGCTCCTGGCGGCCGAACCACATGGCCGTCGCATCATTGCCGTTTTCGCTATAGCCGTTGATCTTGATGTTCTGGTATTCGAAGTTGGCAAGCGGGCCAGTCTTCAGTCCACCGACATCGAACCAGTAACCGCCATGCAAGCCGATGCCGACGTATGAGCCATCCGTCTTGCCGCTTTCATGAGTGCGGTAATCGCCGATCATGAAGACGCGATTGATATTGGTGAAGCTGGCCTGGCCGAAGTCGCCATAAGCGCCGGCATAAGCGCCGCCGGTATGCCAAGTGAGATAGCCAAGGCCGCTGATCGCTTGCAACCGGTAACCACCGCCACCGCTGACGTCCGCATAGTGCTCACCGATGCCGAGCGCCACGCCCGCGGAGAGATAATCCGTTGCGTGGATGTCGGCACCCACAGTGAGGTCAACGTTGTTACTGGTGGTCTTCGGCGCACCGGCGCGCTGCTCGAACTGCTGATTCGAATAATTGATGTTGGCGAATGCACGCGTGGTGCTGCCGAAATTGTCCGCCATCATCTGATTGCGCACGACGGCCGTCTGCGTTGTTACCGCAGCGAGCGGAGCTTCTTGCAGCAGCGAAATCTGCTGTGGTGCGGCCAACTCGGACAGCACTACCTGCGAAAGCATGACGTCTGCGCCCGTGGTGGGATGCACGCCGTCTGCAAACAGATAGGTTTGGTTCGTGCCCGGAGCATAGGTGTATGGCAGGCCGGAACCCTGCGGACCGCACAGCACGGAGCTCGAGCCCACGCCGCATGCTGGCGTAGTGACGTTAGTGAAACCATAGAGACCCGGATTGGCGATCACCTGACTGAGCAGGCCGAAAGCGTTGACCGGGATGATGCCTTTGCCAAGGTTCGCAATGCCTGCGTTGAGCTGCCCGTTATAGACCGCGCTCAGCGTGGTGAGCGACGATGCGGCGGACGCACCCGCTTCTTGCGCCTCGGGCGTCAGGCCGATGTTCGGTAGATTGAATACCAGGATGTTCTTGGCGCCAGCGCTTTGCAGTTCGCCGATCAACTTCACTTCCTGCTGCGCGGCCGCAACGATCTGCGCTTGTGCCGTAGCAGGTGTGGTCGTTGCATAGAAGATGTCGTTCGCACCGCCCCACATCGTGTACAGCGCGTGGCTGTCGAGTGTCGGATGGCCGGCAAGATACGTATTGATCTGCGTCGTGATGGTGGGAACGCCGGTTGGTGTGCCAGGCGAATTGTTATTAATGCCAGCGCCACCCCATGCGTAGTCGTTGCCGCCCGCAAGCGATGCCGTCAGTGAATAACCCAATGCACTGGCCACATTCTGCACAGCAACGTTACCGGGATTGGTAGTGAACTTCTGAGGTGGCTGGAAGCTCGGGACTTCATAGAGAGAAAGGTTGCCCGCATCGCTCAGGCTGTCACCGAACGTGATGACGTTGCTGAACGTCGGGTTCGGATTGCCCGTGGCATATGCGGTTCCTGCAAGGCCCAGGGCGAGCGCAACGGCCCCCGCCATCTTGCGTGGATGGAACATGTGGGTGCTCCCCTATTGTTATGAAGACGTTACGTTAATGCATGCCATACGGAAGCGCATGCTGCACTGCAGTCAAAATGCACGCTCGTAAAAGCCGCGTGAAAACAGTCGATCAGTCTATGGGCCAAGCGGCAGATCACCCGCTTGGCCCATACGCGATTTAGCGCTTCAAAGCACGCGAAAGCGCGTCCGCGAAGGCGCTGTTGGCCGGAGCAGGAGCCGCCTTCGCCGGGGCGGAGCCCGGTCGCAGTCCGCGGGAATCGCGTCCACCACGTGTGTTGTCGCCGCTGGCTGGCTTACCACCACGAGCCTGGCCCGGCTCATCGTCCAGGCGCATGGAAAGGGCGATGCGCTGGCGCGCGATGTCCACTTCCATCACTTTCACTTTCACGATGTCGCCGGCCTTCACCGCATCGCGCGGATCTTTTACGAAGTTGTGCGACAGTGCAGAGACGTGCACCAAGCCATCCTGATGCACGCCGATGTCGACGAACGCACCAAAGGCGGCAACGTTGGTGACACGGCCTTCGAGAATCATGCCGGGCTTCAGATCTTTTAGATCTTCCACGCCCTCGGCGAAGCTGGGTGCTACGAATTCAGGACGCGGATCGCGACCGGGCTTTTCGAGCTCCTTGAGAAGGTCGCGCACGGTGGGCACGCCGAAGCGCTCGTCCGTGTATTGCTCAGGCTTCAGGCCGCGCAAGAAGGTAATGTCGCCGATGATGTTTTTTACTTCGCGGCCGCACTGCGCAATGATGCGCTCCACGACTGGATAGGCTTCCGGGTGTACTGCGCTTGCGTCGAGCGGATTGTCGCCGCTGGGAATGCGCAAGAAGCCAGCACACTGTTCGAATGCCTTGTCGCCCAGGCGCGGTACTTTCAGCAAAGCCTTGCGATTGGCGAACGGGCCGTTGGCGTCGCGATGCTTCACTACATTCTCGGCGACGCTGGGTGTGAGGCCTGCCACGCGCGAAAGTAATGCGGCCGAAGCAGTGTTCACATCCACGCCAACAGCATTCACACAGTCTTCCACTCGCGCATCCAGCGCACGCGCCAGCTTCACCTGGTTCACGTCGTGCTGGTATTGGCCCACGCCGATTGCTTTCGGTTCGATCTTCACCAACTCCGCCAACGGATCTTGCAAGCGGCGAGCGATGGAGACGGCGCCGCGCAGACTTACATCGAGATCTGGAAATTCCTTGGCAGCCGTTTCCGATGCCGAATACACCGATGCACCGGCTTCGCTCACCACAATCTTGGCGAGCTTCAAATCAGCATGTTTCTTGATGAGCTCGCCGGCCAGCTTGTCGGTTTCGCGTGATGCCGTGCCGTTGCCGATAGCGATCAGATTTACGCCATGCTGCTTACTCAACACGGCGAGGCGTGCGAGTGATTGATCCCACTGGTTACGTGGTTCGTGCGGATAAACCGTATCGGTGGCAAGCAGTTTGCCGGTGGCGTCAACCACGGCCACCTTCACGCCGGTGCGAATGCCTGGGTCCAGGCCCATGACAGTCTTGGCCCCGGCCGGTGCGGCCAGGAGCAAATCCTTGAGGTTGTCGCCGAACACGCGAATGGCTTCGTCTTCCGCACCTTCGCGCACGCGGCCAAACAAATCCAGCGTGAGATGAAGATGCAATTTCACGCGCCAAGTCATGCGCACCGTTTCCCGCAACCAGGCATCGGCAGCGCGGCCGCGATCGATGATGCCGGAGTGCGAAGCGACACGGCCTTCGCCTTCCTGATGGCCTTGTTCGGCTTCGACGGTCGGCAACAGTTCCAGCTCGATCACGCCTTCGTTGCGCGCACGCATAAGTGCGAGCAGGCGATGCGAGGGGATCTTGCCGATCGGTTCCATATGATCGAAGTAGTCGCGGAATTTCGCGCCTTCGTTTTCCTTGCCTTCCACGACTTTCGCGCGAATCTGGCCTTTTTCCCACAACCAATCGCGCAATTCGCCCAGCAGTTGTGCATCTTCAGCGATGCTTTCCATCAGGATCGCACGTGCGCCATCGAGCGCGGCACGTACGTCGGGTACACCTTTTTCAGCGTCCACGAACTGTGCGGCGAACGCTTCCGGGGGCTGTGTGGGATCTTCGCGCAGGCCGGTCGCCAGCGGCTCCAGCCCCGCTTCGCGCGCTATCTGGGCCTTGGTGCGGCGCTTGGGCTTGTAGGGCAGGTAAAGATCTTCCAGGCGTGCCTTGGTGTCGGCTTCGAGAATGTCCCGCTTCAATGCATCGCTAAGTTTGCCTTGTTCCTCGACGCTGGCGAGGATCGCTGTGCGGCGTTCTTCCAGTTCGCGCAGATAGCGCAGGCGTTCTTCAAGCGTGCGCAATTGCGTATCGTCGAGGCCGCCCGTGACTTCTTTGCGGTAGCGCGCGATGAATGGCACGGTGGCGCCGCCATCCAGCAATTCCACAGCGGCTCTTACTTGCTCCGGCTTGGCGGTGATGTCCTGGGCGATGCGTTGTTCGATGCTAAGCATGGGACTACTCAATTCCTTGGGCTTCGTGGTACGACGAACGTATGGTGGAAACGTCATGCGTCGGAAGGTCTGCGAGCATGACAAAAAAGGCGGCGCAAGCCCAGCAGCTGCGCCGTCGCTGATTGGACGAATCAGGCGTTGAAGTGGCCGTGTTCACGGCTTGGCCGTTGTGGCGGCTGCTCCTGCGCTGTGCCGTTAAGCACGTACGTGCCGGCCCATAAATCGTGCAGACCCTGTTTGCGCTGCGTCCAGGTGATGGCGAGATAGCAGATCAGCGGAATCAGGCCAAAGATCGCGGCCGACAATCTCACAACGTTGCGTGCAGCAGAACGTCCAAGCGTGATGCGCTGCCCGTGCAGATCTGTCACGCGCAGGCGTAGCGCCAGCTTGCCGGGCGTGGCCTGCCATTTGGAGGCTTCGAAGAATACGTAGTACAGATAGGTGATCACGAGCGAAGCCACCGAGGCAGCTTCCGTCGCCTGCGCATAAGTGCGCATCGCCGCGGTCATGTCGGCGCCGTTTTGTATTTGTTCGAGCAGGTGTTTGTATGCCTCCAGGCCGTCAAACGCATACATCGCGATCAAGGAAGGAATGATGAGGATGATCAGGTCGATCACCCATGCACCGAAGCGCTGCCAAAAACTTGCGTAGTCGAAATCGACGGCATTTGCTCGCTGCTGCAGTGGTGGCGGGCTGTTCGGACTAGGCGCGGGCGCAGGTTTATCCTGCGGGAACAATACCGACAACGGCTGCCAATCTGCCAGCCCTTCACGCCAGCCGAGATCGTCGGGACTCAACTGGCCGCTACGCAGCCATTCCCGCACCTGTTCTTCCTGATAAGGGCCGTGGCGTTCGCCATTTCGGCCGATCCAGACTTCCATCGCGTATTCCTCAAAAAACATCCGGCGCATGATGCCATGCGCCTGAAAATACCTTCAGCACCTAAGGAATAGTGAGTCAGGCATTGAACGTGGAATTGTCACCGGGTTTCGGTGGTGGAACCGATCTCCGCACTTCACTGGCGCGGCCTTTGAGTACCAGGGTGCTCGCGATAAGGTCATGCAAACCTTGCTTGCGGCGGGTAAACGCCACCATCAAATAGCCAATGCAGAAGAGAAAGGCGCTGATGAGTTGAGCGCCATAACGGCCCACGGCGCGGGCAAGATTGATCCGTTTACCTTGCAGGTCCGTAACGCGTATGCCAACGGCAAGCTTGCCTACGGTAGCCTGCCAAGCTGAGCTTTCGCAAAGCGCGCTGTATATCCACCAGGCGAGGGTGGCTGCAAGCAGGTATCCGCCCATGCCGGCATAAAAATGGGTTAGTGCATGCAATGTTGCCGGGTCATCCGGCGACATGTTTTGCGTTTGCTGCAGGAGTGCTTCCTGTTTTGCCTGGGTGCCAAACAACATGCCTAGCAAAGTGCATGGAATGTACATGACGACGCAGTCAATGAAATACGCCGTAACGCGAATCCAAAAGCCGGCGTATTCGACATCTGCGGTCGCGACGTTAGGCGGCGTGAATGGAGGAGGTACCTTGGCCAGGTCATCGGCAAACAGTGTCGCGAGTGGCTGCCAGTCCGCCATGCCTTCTTGCCAGCCAAGGTCATCTGGACGCAATTCGCCGCTGCGTAACCATTCCCGCACCTGTTCTTGCTGATAGGGACCGTGGCGTTCGCCGTTTCGGCCGATCCAGACTTCCATCGCATGTTCCTCGATAGCATCCGGGGCATGATGCCATGCACCTGAGCGGGACGGTGAGCGGATAACAGGGTGTGCGGTCAGGCTGCGTCGCGCCGCTTCAGATGCACCAGCAACAGCGAAATGGCTGCGGGCGTGACGCCGCTGATGCGCGCCGCTTGGCCAATGGTGGCCGGCAGACTGCGCTTGAGCTTCAGCAGCACTTCTGCGGAAAGCCCGCGCACCTTGTCGTAGTCGAAGCCCGATGGGATGGCCGTGTTCTCGTGGCGGCGCTGGCGCTCGATTTCATCGCGTTGGCGTTCGAGATAGCCAGCGTACTTGGCCTGCACTTCAACCTGCGCTGCGACATCTTCGCGAGCCACGGCTGGACCAAGCTCAGGCACGCTGGATAGTTTGGCGTAATCGAGTTCAGGACGACGCAGCAGATCCAGGGCATGGGTTTCGCGGCTGACGGTGATGCCGAGTTGGCGCGCGATCGCTGCACCCAACATATTGTTTGGCGCTGCCCACAGTGTAGTGAGGCGTTGCGTTTCCTTTTCCACCGCCTCGCGCTTCGCACGCAGCGCATCGAACCGCGCTTGCGGCACCACGCCGAGCGCATGACCGGCTTCGGTAAGGCGAAGATCGGCGTTGTCTTCACGCAGATGCAAGCGGTACTCCGCGCGCGATGTGAACATGCGATACGGTTCGATGGTGCCGTTGCTGGTGAGGTCGTCGATCAGCACGCCGATATACGCTTCATCACGGCGCGGATACCACGGCGCCTTACCTTGCACGGCGAGCGCGGCGTTGAGGCCGGCGATCAGGCCCTGCGCCGCTGCTTCTTCATAGCCTGTGGTGCCGTTGATCTGGCCGGCGAAATACAAGCCTGGAATGGTCTTGGTTTCCAGCCAGGGATGCAGGCCGCGGGGATCGAAATAGTCGTACTCGATCGCATAACCGGGGCGCGTAATGTGTGCGTTCTCGAAGCCCTTGATGGAGTGTACGAGCTCCAACTGCACATCGAACGGCAGCGAAGTGGAAATGCCATTGGGATAGATTTCGAAGCTATCCAGCCCTTCCGGCTCGATGAATATCTGGTGCGAACTCTTGTCGGCGAAACGCACCACCTTGTCTTCGATGGACGGGCAATAGCGCGGACCCACGCCTTCGATCTGACCTGTGTAAAGCGGTGAGCGATCCAGCGCACCGCGGATCACCTCATGCGTGCGCGCACTGGTATGGGTAATCCAGCAGCTCACTTGGCGCGGATGTTCCTCACGCGAGCCCAGGTAGGAGAACACGGGTGCTGGATCGTCGCCGGGTTGTTCTTCCAGGCCGCTGAAGTCGATGCTGCGTAGATCGATGCGCGGCGGCGTGCCGGTCTTCAGGCGATCGGCAGCCACCGGCAGTTCGCGCAGGCGCTGAGCCAGCGTAGTGGCTGGTGGGTCGCCGGCGCGGCCGCCGGCGTACTGGGCCGGGCCGATATGGATCTTGCCGGCCAGAAAAGTGCCCGCGGTGAGTACTACGGACTTGGCGCGGAAGGAAACGCCCATTTGCGTCACTACACCCACCACGCGGCCCTGCTCGATCAACAGGTCGTCCACCGCCTGCTGGAAGAGGTCGAGATTCGGCTGGGTCTCCACCATCCGGCGAATCGCCGCCTTGTACAGCACGCGATCGGCTTGGCAGCGAGTAGCACGCACGGCCGGTCCCTTGGAGGCGTTCAGCGTGCGCCATTGGATGCCCGCGCGATCCGCCGCATGGGCCATGGCGCCGCCGAGCGCGTCGATTTCCTTCACCAGATGGCCCTTGCCGATGCCGCCGATGGCTGGATTGCAGCTCATCTGGCCGATCGTCTCGATGTTGTGGCTCAGCAGGAGGGTGCGGGCGCCGCAGCGCGCCGAGGCGAGCGCGGCTTCGGTGCCGGCATGGCCGCCGCCGATCACGATCACGTCATAGGAGGTCGGATGAAGCATCGGAATGAGGCAAATACAAGGGCAGGCAAACGTTTATGATAATACGCCCGGCCTCGCCAGAAATGACTTACGTGAAGCTGGCATGCTTTCTGCTTTAGCTTCACTGCACTTTCACGGGCAGAAGCTGCGCAAACGCGCGCTGAGATAGGACGGCAGGGGTCCTTTCGCGTACCGGGACAGGAAGCAGAGACGGCGCCCATTGGGCGCCGTCGTTTTTTTCTGATCTCTTTGGAGAGAGATCTGGCGCCCGGCGGTCTCAGGAACAGGGGGAATCCAGGATGACCGTAGTGCCGGGCGCCAGAAACTGGTGGCCTAAACAGGCGGTACGGCGAAGACCGCACCCCCCGTTGCGTGAGGTCGATAATCGCCCCGCACGCGTGAACATGAAGTGACTGAAACGCAAACTTCTGTCGAGACGCGGCAACTGCTGACAGAAAAGGTCACAGAGTGATGTAGGGCAAATCCTCTATGTGATGCACATCACGCGCTGGCACATCTGTTGCTGGAGAGTCCATGCAGCTCAGCAACGGAGATGTGTCATGGGTAACAGCAACGAGTTCGCACCAGTGTATTTGCGGCATGATCTGATGGTCGAAATCGGTCGCCTCGAACTGGCGATGGATCATCTGGTCGAGCGCGACCTGGTCCAGCAGGAGCAGCTTCGCCCGCGCCTTGAATCGCGCATGAGCCATCTGCTCAGCGAGCTGGATCATCTTCCCGTGTAAACGGGACTTTCAGAACACCGCCTCGCAACGGCGACCTTCGGGTCGCCGTTCGCGTTTTCAGCGCTGCAATACGTTGCTGACAATCTCGCTCAGATTGGGCGACAAGCCTTCTCGCTGCGCCAAGCCTTCAAGCGCAAGCCGCGCAGCACTTCGGCGAACCGGTTCCAGGCGCTGCCATCCATTGAACGCAGTGGCCAGACGCGCCGCAATCTGCGGATTGAGCGCATCCAGTTGCGCCAGGCGTTCGGCAATCAATGCATAACCGGCGCCGTCCGTCCGATGAAATCCGCTGGGATTGGTGCTGGCGAAGGCGCCGAACAGGGAGCGCGCGCGATTGGGATTCTTCAGCGTGAAAGCGGGATCGTTTTCAAGACGCTGCACGATGGCGAGCGCAGCGTCACCCGGCACTTGGGCCTGCACAGTGAACCATTTGTCCAATGCAAGCGGATTGTCGGCGTAACGCTCGCGGAAATGCGCGAGCGCAGCGCTCGCTTGCGTAGCATTCGTGCGTACTAACACGCTTAGCGCAGCGAGACGGTCGGTCATGCCCGAAGCGCTGTCATATTGTTTTGCCGCCAGCTCGTGCGCCTGATCAGCATCCAACAAGACCAGCAGTTCGAGCACGCGGCGCTTGAGTCGACGCTTCGCCTGACTTGCGGCTTCCAGTTGCGCATGAGAGTCGGTCGACAGCAAGCGATAGCGCGCAAGCAAGTCGCTGACGCCGATTCGCTCGGCTAGGCGATGTTGCAATGACTGGCGTTGTGCATGAATTTTCGCGGGATCGACTTCGCTCTGGCGATCCGCAAATTCGATCTCTCCAGGTGGCGTCAGCAGATCCGCCAGCAATGCATCGTCGATGGTCTGTAGAGTGAATAGCGCTGCCAGCGCATCGCACCATGCTTTGCATGCGGCGGAATCGTTCCCGTCGTGCGAGGTATCGAAGGCCAGCATGGCCAGTTGCTGGCCTGCTTCCCAACGGTTGAAACCGTCCGCGTCGTGCGTGAGCAGCAAAGCGAGTTCTTCCGGCGAGTAATCGCACTCGAGTACGACGGGCGCCGAAAAGCCGCGCAGGAGTGAAGGTACAGGTGGTGCGGAAACATGTTTGAACACGAAGCGTTGCGACGGCTTGTCCAGCACGATTACTCGTTCAGTGCCGTCCACTTGCGCATCGCCTTGCAAATGCAAAGGCAGCATCGTGCCGCTGCGATCGAACAGCGAAAGCTTCACGGGAATAGGTAGCGGCGTCTTTTCCGGTTGTCCTGGTGTCGGGCGTGTTTGCTGCGACAAAGTGAGCGTGTATTCGCGTCGCGCCGAGTCGTATTCGCCTTTGGCGTGCAAACGCGGTGTGCCGGCTTGTGCGTACCATGCCAGGTATGGCGTGAGATCGATGCGATTGGCATCGCCTAGCGCGGAAAGGAAATGCTCGATGGTGGCTGCCTGCCCATCGTGTCGTTCGAAATACAAATCCATGCCGCGGCGGAACCCTTCCTGTCCCAGACGGCCGGCGATCATGCGCACCAGCTCCGAACCTTTTTCGTAGACGGTGGCGGTATAGAAATTGTTGATCTCGCGGTATTCCGCCGGTCGCACGGGATGCGCCAAGGGGCCTGCATCTTCCGGGAATTGCGTGCGACGCAGCAGTGCTACGTCTTCGATGCGTTTCAGGGGCAGCGAATTCATATCCGCGGAGAACTGCTGCTCGCGAAATACCGTAAGCCCTTCTTTGAGCGAAAGCTGGAACCAGTCGCGACAGGTGACGCGGTTGCCGGTCCAGTTGTGGAAGTATTCGTGTGCCACTACCGCTTCGACGGCGCGGTATTCCTCATCGGTGCTGCTGTCCGGGTCGGCCAGCAAGTACTTGGCATTGAAGATGTTGAGACCTTTGTTCTCCATCGCGCCCATGTTGAAATCGTGCGTGGCCACGACGTGGAACACATCCAGATCGTAATTACGGCCATATTTGTGCTCATCCCAGCGCATGCAGCGTTCCAATGCATCCAGTGCGTAATGACACCGGTCAATCACGTTGGCTTCCGACCAGATCACCAGCTTTACCTCGCGCCCGTCCGCGGTGAGGTAATCGCGCTGGATGTTTTCCAATCGTCCGGCAACGAGTGCGAACAGGTAGCACGGCTTAGGGTGTGGATCGACGAACTTCGCCCAATGGCGACCGTCGGCGAGCGTGCCGCTACCAGCCGGGTTTCCTCCCGCCAACAGCACCGGAAAGCGCTCACGATCGGCGCGCAAGGTCACCGTGAAACGCGCCAGCACATCCGGCCGATCGGGAAAGAAAGTGATGTGGCGAAAGCCTTCGGCTTCGCACTGTGTCAACAGGAACCCATGCTCGCGTGATCCGGACAGATACAAGCCTTCCAAGGTGGTGTTGGCTGCCGGCTGCACACGTACGCGTGTTTCCAGCACGCTGCCGCCATGGGCGTCGCTCACTTCCAGTACGCCCTTTTCATAGCGGTAGTCCTCGGCATTGAGTGCGCGACCGTCGAGAGAAATGGTGAGCAGCTCCAACTCCTCGCCATCCAACCGCAGCGGCTCCGCCTTCGCCGGATCGCCGTGCAGGGTGATGCGCGATGTGACCTCGGTGCTGTCGATGCCCAGATCGATCTCCAGTTCGATAGCCTCCACCGACCAATCGGGGCGGCGGTAATCGCGCAGGCGGATCGGGGCGGTTTCGTTGACAAGCGTCATGAGGGCAAACCGATGAAGTAGGGGGACGGGTCAGGCTAACATGAGGCCCTTTGATCGACAGGACAAGCGGATGAGCGCATTCAGTATCGAAAAGGCCCAGTGGGGTACGCATGACATGTTCGTTCTGCGCGACGCCAAGCATGGCCGGTGTGCCCGCGTGGCGCGCCGTGGTGCCAACCTGGTGTCTTTCGAGCAAACGATCGATGGCGTTACCTATGAGCTGATCGACGGCTATCGCGATGCCGAGGAACTGGTGCGCTGCCCCAGTTCGCGTTCTTCCATCATGGCGCCATTCGCCAATCGCATCGCCGATGCGCACTATACGTTCGACGGCAAGTCGTACGACATGCAGCCCGGCGTGGACGCGCAGCGCGGCATCC
This sequence comes from Dyella acidisoli, assembly GCF_030160295.1. Classification (GTDB taxonomy): domain Bacteria; phylum Pseudomonadota; class Gammaproteobacteria; order Xanthomonadales; family Rhodanobacteraceae; genus Dyella_B; species Dyella_B acidisoli. The sequence continues at coordinate 94,884 of NZ_BSOB01000016.1, read as the reverse complement.
GGCACGGCTTTGTGCGCACCGTGGATTTTGATGTCGCCAGTCAGCATGTCGATGCCGATAGTGTGCAGATCACATTCATCACGTCAGTGATTCGTCCTGGCGTGTTTCCCGGTTACCCCTTCGCGATCGATCTGGCGGTGACCTATACGCTCGATGCGCAAGGTTTGTCGCTGGCGGTGAGCATGCGCAACATCGGCGACACAGCTGCACCATGCTTCTTCGGCTGGCACCCTTACTTTCGCTTCGACGGCGATCTGGACACATGGGAGTTGCAGGTACCCGCCAAGCAGCTTGTTCGCACCTCAGACGAGCTGATTCCCCTGCCGGGCGTGGATGCTTTCCAATCACTGGATCAGGCGCCCGAAGCATTGGATTTCCGCAAGGTCAAGCCGATCGGCGAGACCAAGATCGATCATGCCTACGCAGATCTCGTGCATGATGACGATGGTCGCGTGCGCACGCGTCTGCGCGATCCGGCCAGCGGCTTGCGCGTCAGCATGTGGCAGGAGCACGGCGTGGTGCTGGTGTTCACCGCCGACACGGTGAGTCGCGATGTGCGCCGGGCGGTGGCGCTGGAACCGATGGAAAGCATGTCCAATGCGTTCAATCGTCCGGATTGCGCGGATGCCATTCGGCTGGAGGCGGGCGCCGAGCGCGTATTCCGTTGCGGCGTGGAAATCGATCGGACATGAGCGTGCGACTGCCGAGCCCGGATGACATATACGACGCCGGTGCGCGCATAGCGCCGCATGCGGTGCTGACACCCGTGCTGCGGCATGCATCGTTGGATGCGATGGTCGGCGCGCAGCTGCACTTCAAGTGCGAAAACCTGCAGCGCGGTGGCGCGTTCAAATTCCGCGGCGCATGCAACGCCGTGTGGTCGTTGAGCGACGAGGAGGTAAAAGGCGGCGTCGTAACACATTCCTCCGGCAATCATGGCAACGCATTGGCCATGGCAGCGGCTACGCGCGGCATCACCGCTCACGTGATCGTTCCCGAGGGTGCCGTTCGTGCCAAGGTGGAGGCGATCGAGCAGGCGGGTGCCACACTGCATCGTTGCGCACCAAGTATTGCTGCGCGCGAAGCCAAGGCTGCGGAAATCCAGCAAGCCACTGGAGCGGTGATGGTGCATCCCTACGCAGACACACGCGTGATGGCAGGGCAGGGAACGCTGGTGCTGGAACTGCTGCGGCAGACCGAGGGATTGGATGCAATCATCACGCCCATCGGCGGCGGCGGTTTGCAGGCCGGTTGCGCGATTGCCGCGCACAGCATCTCGCCGACCATCGCCATGTACGGTGCCGAGCCGTCGGGCGCGTCGGATGCAGCGCAATCGCTGGCGCGTGGCGCACGCATCGAGCACTTCACGCCCGACACGATCTGCGATGGGCTGCGAGCGTTGATTGGCGAGCCGAATCTGCAGGCTCTGCACGAACATCGCGTGGACATCATCACCGTAAGCGACGAAGAAACCATTGCTGCCATGAAGCTGCTATGGCAGACGCTGAAGCTGGTAGTAGAGGTATCGAGCGCCACCGTGTTCGCCGCGGTACTGAAGCAGCGCGAACGTTTCGCCGGCCATCGGGTCGGTCTGGTGCTGACTGGCGGTAATGTGGATATCGACGCGCTGCCCTGGTGAAAGAGCCGGATAGGCGCGGGGTGCAATGGGTCTGTTTCCAGAGCTGGGCGATCTTTTGAGCCAATCCATGGCTGCGCCTTTCCGTTAGGTGCGAAAGGCGTAGCTGTCATGATCGCGTCACCCTGTGTCTCACGGGAATGTACGCACGACTATGGCGGCACGACATGCGCCGTATGCGACGTACGTCCACTCATGCGCAACGAATTTTGAAGCCAATCACGGCTTGCATGCCGGAAATCGCTCATTCTGCCGCTCGGTAACTATGCGTCACCCAGCATCGAGCCACAGGGGGGCCTATGATCGAGCTGGAAATACAAGTTCTCTCCGATCAGAGAGAGGGCTTGGTTTTGGAGCTTGGGCAAGTCATCACCGCGAATCACTATGCACTGCTGCGTCAGCGTCTTACGCACGATGGGCGTGGTGCGTGGCTATCCATGGTTGTGCGTGGTCCATCCGAGCAGCGTTTTGCATTGGAGGAAATGCTGGGTACGCATCGCCGCGTGCGCAGCTTCGAAGCGGCTCTTTGCGAAGAGGCGACGGCGATTGCCGTGGCGCCATCGAATACGCCGTTACGAGCGGTCGAGGTTCCTTTTGCGGTCGCCGCTGACATCGTGCAAATCGAAGGCCTGTTCCCGCAACTGATACAGGATTTTCCGCATGTCTATGCCGGGCTGACCATGTTGGAAAACAGCGTGGCTGATTCTGCGCGTGAGCCGTCGTTGTTTCTAACTGGCCGACGCATGGGTGCATGGATCTACAAGCGAGACCATACCGACGGGCCGCTGCTAAACCTGGGTGACGCGATCAGGCGCATAGCGGTACCCACCTTGCGCCAACTGGCTGATATCGAACAGCGTGGCGTGCATGTGCACGTACTCCGCAGCCCTTTGTGCGAGCCGGGCGGCCGTTCCGGGTGCAGATTTTATGGTGGCTATGTGGAAGGCCTGCTCGGTGCGGCGGTGGTGGGCAAGAAAGTCCGCGTGAGGCACCTCAGTTGCCGGAGCGCTGGTGCAGCACACTGCAGCCTGGAGATCTCGCACTGAGTTGGCTGTCCTGAGCGGTGTGGCGGTATCCTGCGATCCTTCGAGTCGAAGGGAAGAGCAATGGCGACCGCACGCACACGCTGCCACTGGGCAGCTGATGGTGAGTTGATGCAGGCCTATCACGACACTGAGTGGGGCGTACCGTTGCACGACGATCGCGCCCTGTTCGAATTCCTGTGCCTGGAAGGTGCGCAAGCCGGCCTTTCATGGCGCACCGTCTTGCATAAACGCGATCATTACCGTCACGCATTCCATGATTTCGACATCGCCCGCGTCGCCGCGATGAAGGATCGTGAGTTGGAAAAGCTACTGCTCGATCCAGGACTCATTCGCAATCGCCTCAAGATCACTTCCGTGCGCGACAACGCCAAGGTGGCCCTGGAAGCGATCGACGAACACGGCAGCTTCGATGCTTATCTGTGGTCATTCGTCGATGGCAAGCCTATCCGCAATACCTGGCACGCGCGCGGTGAAGTGCCGGCCAGCACGCCGGTGTCCGATCGCATGAGCAAGGCGCTGAAAAAGCGCGGTTTTCGTTTCGTTGGCACCACCATCTGCTATGCCTTCATGCAGGCGACAGGGATGGTCAACGATCACCTGGTGGAATGCTTTAGGCACAAGGTGTGCGCGACAAAGCGCTGAGAGCGCGTAGATCTACATCCTTGCGAAGAGCCGCCCCCTCCCCTGCGTGCAGGGGAGGGCGGGGGGTGAGTACTTGCCGGAAATTTTCCCGCAAGTGTTCACCCCCTCCCAACCTTCCCCTGCAAGCAGGGGGAGGGGCTGTTTGAGGTTTTGTTTCAGTTTCTGGATGTTAGTCAGCAACAAAAAACTCAATAGAATGACGATGATGACCGGACGAAGGAGACGCCACACATGAAGCCGTTCCAAGAACCCTGTATGCGACATGGCGTCTCCATGCTCTGGCTATGCGCCACGCTGGCACTCTTCCTGCCCATGGCCGCCCACGCCAAGACTGGCGATCGCAACCAGCCGATGACCACCTCGCAAGCGTCGGTCAACGGTTTCAATGCGCCCAACACCATCACTACGCTGACCGGCAACGTGGTGGTCACACAGGGCACCATGAAGGCCAAGGGCGATGTCGCCCAGCTCTACCTGGATGCCGACAGCCAGGTCAGCCGCATCGTCATGAAAGGTCGCCCGGCGCACATCGAACAGCTGGACGACAACAATCATTTGATGACCGGCGAAGCACCGACGCTGGATTACGACAACATCAACGGCATCGCCGTGCTGCAGCCGAACGCCGTAGTCACCCAGCAGGGCATGGGCGAGGCGCATGCCGACAAGCTCACCTACAACACCAACACCGCCTATTTCACGGGCACCGGCAACGTGAGCATGACCTATCTGCCCAAGCAGCGGCAGGGTGAAAATGCTTCGCCGGCTTCCACCGCGCCGGCGCCAGCCGCCAGTGCAGCCGCGCCGCAGAAGTAATCAGCGGCGACGCGAACCGCGCAGGCTGTCGATCGAAAAACTGGCAATCTCGCCGCCGCCTTTCGCACGGCGGGATTGCCCGGGCGGTGGACCCCAGGCATGTGCCGTTACCACTTCCCACGTAGCGGGAATGCGGCCATCCACGCGCATGGATTCGTATGCCGCCAGCATGCCTCGGAAATGCCCTTTGCCGGTAAGGCCGCGCTCACGGCCGCGGTCGGCATGTGTGGCACCCAGGCCCTTGAGCTCCCGTAACAACGCTTTTGGCTCGCTGTAAGTCAGCGTGAAACGATCCACGTCCAGCACGGGATCGCGCAGGCCGGCTGTGATCATCGCGTCGCCCAGGTCGTGCATATCCAGGAAGCGGCCGACGTGCGAATGCTGGTCCACTGCCGCCCATGCCGCACGCAGTTCGCGCAGGGTATCGGGGCCAAAGGTGGAAAACAGCAGCATGCCGCCGGGCTTCAGCACGCGCACGCATTCGCCAAACAAAGCAGGTAGATCGTCGATCCACTGGAAGCACAGATTGGAATGCAGCACGTCGACGCTGTGATCAGGCAAAGGCAAAGCGGTCGCATCGCCACACACGCGTATGAACGGTTTAAGCCAGCTGGCGTGCGATTTGGCGGTACGCAGCATCGGCAGCGCCGCATCCACGGCAATCACCTGTGCCTTGCCATAGCGCTTCTTCAACAACGCACTGCCGCGGCCAGTGCCTGCTCCTACGTCGATGACGCGCTCGGGTTGTTGTAGATAGAAGTCCAAACGTTCCAGCAGTAACTGCTGCACTTCGCGTTGCAAAGCGTCGTGCTGTTCGTAGCTAGCTGCAGCATGGCTGAAGTTGGTGCGTACGCGTTGTGTATCGATCTGGAAATCGCTCATGCGTTCGCCTCCAGCCAGGGCCGCAGCGTTTGCGCGACGGCCTCCGCATGACTCAGAAAAGGTGCGTGCCCGGCGCGCGCAATCACATGGAATTCGCCTTGGCTGGTTTGAGCGGACCATTCCATTGCAGAAGGATGCACCAGCCGATCGAGGCGCCCGGCGCTCCACCAACTGCTGCGAGTCAGGCGCGGCAGGCAAGCGCGCAAGTCGGTCTCGTCCAGTAGGCGGATACCTTCCTGCAGCACCCGCAGATCGGGTTCGCCACGCGCGAACACCTCGCCGCGCAGCTTGCGCAGTTCGCCGCGTGGATCGGGACTGCCCATCACTTCCAGGGCGAGGAAACGCTCGATGGTGGCGTGGTAGTCGGTTTCCAGATCGGTGGCGAGCTGGCGCACCAGTGAAGGGTCACGTCCTTGCGGCCAGTTATCAGCACTCACAAAACGCGGTGTGGCGCATAGCATGGCAAGGCCGCGCACCTGTTCCGGAAAATCCAATGCACCCTGCAGAGCAACCAGTCCTCCGAGCGACCAACCCAGCCAGATCGCCGACGGCGTGGCGTCGGCAATGGCGCGTGCGCAAACCTGCGGCTCCAGCGGCAGGCCGCAATCGCGCGAAAAGCCGTGACCAGGCAGATCGACTAGATACATCGTGCAGTGTTCGCGTAGCACGTCGACGAGCGGACCGAAGATGCCGCCGTGCATGGCCCAGCCGTGCAGCATCACCAGCGGAATCGGGCCGCTGCCTTGGGTGTCGATATACAGGCTCATGCGCAGATGTCTTCCTCTCCACTTTGGGGAGAGGATTGAGGTGAGGGGGCTGGGCTCAGCGCGGGATCCACGGCACCGCGCTCGTCAAACACAAAGCAGTCGCCCTGCCAGTGCGCGCCGCCCACTTCTTCGAAGTACTTAAGAATGCCGCCTTCCAGCTGAAATACGCGTTCCATGCCGATGTCCTGCATGTATAGCGCAAACTTTTCGCAGCGAATACCGCCCGTGCAGTACGACACGATAGTCTTTTCTGCATAGCGGGAGCGGTCGGTCGCTACGACGGATGGCAGTTCGGTAAAACTCGCAATGCGATAGTCCACAGCTTGCGGAAACATGCCCACATCGGTTTCGTAGGTATTGCGCGTATCCAGCAACACGACGTCCCGCCCTTCGTCATCGTGTCCCTGGTCCAGCCAGCGCTTGAGGGTGGCGGCATCCACCGCCGGCGCGCGACCGCCTTCGGGGCGAATCGTCGGATGACGCAGCGTGATGATCTCTTTCTTCAGACGCACGCGCATGCGTTTGAACGGCACGTCGTCGGAAAGCGACTCCTTCGCCTGCATGCCAGCAAAGCGTGTGTCGCTACGCAACCATTCCATGAAGGCGTCGATGGCTTCGCGCGGCGCGGCCAGAAAAAGATTGATGCCTTCCGGCGCCAGCAGAATCGTGCCTTTCAGCGCAAGCGCATGACATTGCGCCAGCATGCGCTCGCGCAGCGCCGGCAGATCGTCCAGGCTGACGAAGCGGTAGGCGGAGATATTCAGGATCGACATAGCAAAGAATGGGCGTACGAAGCGTAATTATACCGAGGCGTCCGCCAGCCGCAGGGATGCCAGAGCCTCCAGCAGCTGGTCCACATGTGTTTCCTCATGCGCGGCCGTCAGCGTGATGCGCAGGCGCGCCTGCCCTTGCGGCACGGTGGGTAGGCGAATGGCCACCACCAGCAGTCCCTTTGCTTCCAAAGCCCACGACGCTTCCAGGGCGCGCTGAGCATCGCCGAGGAGCAGCGGCTGGATCGCCGTGCGCGAAGGCATCAATGGAAGACCTAGTTGCTCTGCACCACGGCGAAAACGGTGGATCAGCGAATTGAGCTTTTCACGGCGCCAGCTTTCTGTGCGTGCAAGGGTGACGGCGCAACGTGTCGCTGCTGCCAATGCGGGTGGCATGGCGGTGGTGTAGATGTACGTGCGCGCGAATTGAATCAGGCCATCGATCAAAGCGGCCGAGCCGGCGACAAACGCGCCGCTGCATCCAAGCGCCTTGCCCAGCGTCGCCATCAACACCGGTACATCGCGCTCGCGCAGGCCCGCTTCCGCAACGCTGCCGGCACCATCGTCGCCGATCACGCCTAAACCGTGTGCATCATCGACCATAAGCGTTGCGCCTTCGCGCGTGCATAGCGCGGCGAGTTCACGCAGCGGTGCGATATCACCATCCATGCTGAATACGCCGTCCGTGGCAAGTAAGGCGCAAGCCTCGGTATCACTGTGCAGTTGGCGTGCGGCAGCGTCGACATCGGCATGCGGATAACGCCTCAACGTTGCACCAGCCAGTTGCGCGCCGTCGAGCAGGCAGGCGTGATTGAGCTTGTCCTGCACGCACAGCTCGCCATGCTTTAGCAGCGCTTGCATCACGCCGAGGTTGGCCATGTAGCCTGTAGAAAACAGCAGGGCGCGTTCGCGACCGGTCCACGCGGCCAAGGCTTCTTCGAGTTCAGCATGCTCACGCCGATGGCCGCAGATGAGATGTGCGGAGCCGCTACCTACGCCGCTCTCGTTAGCGGCCTGCTTCCAGGCAGCAATCAGGCGGGAATCCTGGGCCAGGCCCAGGTAATCGTTGGTGCAGAAAGCCAGCAAGCGTTGCCCACTACTTTCTACGAAAGGCCCTTCGACTCGGCTAATGGTGCGCAGGCGGCGTTGCAGTTGCGCCTGCGCGCGTTCGGTCGTTTGGACGGCCAAACGCTCGAGCAGATCAGGCCGCAGCACTGCAGCCACAGCCCTGTCCGCAGCCGCTCGCTTCCGTTTCGAGAATGTCCGCGTGCACAGTGTCGGTGTCTTCCGTCACTTCCAGTGCATGCAGATCGAGACGGCGGAACAGCGCGCGATCGTGCTCCACGTCCGGGTTCCCAGTGGTCAGCAGCTTTTCGCCGTAGAAGATCGAATTGGCGCCGGCAAAGAAGCACAGCGCCTGTACCGCGTCGTCCATCTGCTGACGGCCGGCGGACAGGCGCACCATCGATGCAGGCATCAGAATGCGCGCAACCGCAATCGTGCGAACAAATTCGAACGGGTCGAGCGCCTCGGTACCGTGCAGCGGCGTGCCTTCCACCTGCACCAACTGATTGATCGGCACCGATTGCGGATGTTCGGGCAGGTTGGCCAGCGTCTGTAGCAGGCCCGCCCGCTGCTCGCGCTTCTCACCCATACCGACGATGCCGCCGCAGCAGGTTTTCAGGCCCACCTGGCGCACGTGTTCCAGCGTATCCAGGCGATCTTGATATTGGCGCGTGTGGATGACCTCGCCGTAGAACTCCGGCGCGGTATCCAGGTTGTGGTTGTAGTAGTCGAGGCCGGCTTGCTTCAGCGTCTGCGCCTGTTCGCCGGTGAGCATGCCGAGTGTTGCGCAAGTCTCCAGACCGAGTGATTTCACCGCCGAGACGATTTCCGCTACCTGGGCGACGTCGCGGTCCTTCGGGCTGCGCCAAGCGGCGCCCATGCAGAAGCGACTGGCGCCGGCATTCTTGGCGGCCTGCGCGCGAGCGACCACGCTTTCCACGGACATCAGTTTTTCCGCCTTCACGCCGGTGTGGTAACGCGCGGCCTGCGGACAGTAGCCGCAATCCTCCGGGCAGCCGCCGGTCTTGATCGACAGCAGGGTCGACACCTGCACCGCATTCGGGTCGTGGTGCTCGCGATGCACGCTATGCGCGCGATGCAGCAACTCGTTGAAGGGCAGGGCGAACAGGGCGACGACTTCGTCGCGGCTCCAGTCGTGGCGAAGAGCGGCTGCAGTCATGGGAGGGCTCCGGGAAACCGGCGCACAGTGTGGGAGCCACCTGATAGGCTGTCAACTCGATTCGCGAGCGAATGGTTGACGGGACGGTGTTGCGGATCGACACCGGCCACGGTGTCGGACGGTACGCTCGCGGCCTACGTCATCACTCTTCGTCGTCGTCCTTACTCTTGGGGAGCGGCACCCCTAGCCGAAAGCGACACACATGCCCGCCGCGGACGATGCATTCCATATGGTGAACGCGCCGGCCGCTGGCAGCTTCCATATAAGCAAGATCGAATTTGCATACTTGCGGGTGTTGCTTGGCCAGCGCGTGGAACACGCAGTTGAAAGCCTCGATCTGCCATTCCTCGTCACGTTGCGTGGCCGTCGCTTCGTAACCAAGCGTGTCGAGCTTCTGCGCGAGATCGTGCACTACGTCCTTGGACGGCGTGTCAGGCGATGGTGCTACTTCGTGGCTGCCCAGGCCGTAGCCGAGTTCACGCAGCGTGCTTTCCATCGCAGATTCGCCAAGTCGCTCATACAACTGCGTTAGTAACGCAGTGGCGATGGTCGCGTAGTTGCGTGGAAATAGCGCATGCCCTTCTTCAGTAAGCCTATAGCACGCCGTAGGGCGCCCGCCGCTGGGCTTCGATTGCGTACGCTCTACGTAATGGCGCGCGATCAAGGCGCTCAGGTGCTGACGCACGGCGTTATGGCTGATGTGCAACTGTGCACACAACGACTCCACCGTACCGCCATCGTTCGCCATCAGCAGTTGCCGTAACAGGCGCTGCTGCGTGGTTCCGAGTTGCCTGAGCGCCGTCATCGTTTAATGCGCCTTGTCGGGGAATTGCTTGGCGATACCGCCGGCAAATGCATCCGCAATGGTGTTCATGTGCGTTTGCATCTCAGTCCAGGTGATTTGTTCGCCCTTGGTGTCGCCGCTCATGATCTGCTGTATTTGCGCAGCATGATGAGCTACGTGAGTAGCAAAGAGGTTCTGCAATGCACTTTCCGGCAGGTTGGGGTTGGCGCTGGAAAAGAACTTCGCGATGGCAGTGACATTGGTATTCAGATCGGCCATGGCCTTCTGTTCGGTAGCGGTGTCGCCGGCAGCGCTTGCGTCGGTGAGTGCTTTGACGCCGCCCCAATGGCCGGCGAGCAATTGCAGTGTCTGATCGCCCGCCGCTTTGCCGTAGAAGCTACCCACCGCATCAGCGATTTGCTTGGCGTTGGCGACCACCGCATCGGCTGCTGCCTTGGCTTTTGCGTTGTTGTGAGCGTGTACGGCCAAGGCATATTCGCGCGTGTGTACTACGTGCCCTTGCCATAGCGCGCGCATGGCTGCTTGCAGCTTTGGCGCGGCGGCCGGAGCGCTCTGGGTAGCCATCGCCATCTCATGCGCAGGTGGGGCAGGTTGCGCAATTCCAACGGTTGCCAGGGTCGTGCTAGCCATAACGAACAAGACGTTTCGGATGTTCATGAGGGGTCTCCATAAGGTCGCCCAATGCGACTGGAGACAGTCTGGATGCCCCGTATTTTCGCGCAATATATCTATGTGTAAAGGCCGCATATCAACGAATTTCAAGCGCTGGTGCCGGCCGGGCTGATCCGGCTGAAAGTTGGCGATGGTGCATTTGGGTGCCGGCGGGCGGGCGCGAATCCGCGAAAATTTCCAGAACGCCAGCAGTGCCTTTACCATCCGCGGACCATCCATCGAAGGAGTCGATCCATGAGTGCAGGTCAGGGCAGCGCCGGAAACGTCATCGCCGCCGTATGCAGCCTTTTTATTCCGGGGCTGGGCCAGCTTGTACAGGGGCGCTTTCTAAAAGCGGTGCTGATGTTCGTGCTGGCCGGTGTGCTGTGGATCTTCTGGATGGGTTGGATCATCCACCTCTGGTCGATCCTCGACGCAGCGTTGTTCAAGCCCAACACCTGACGCATCCTCATATAGCGCATGGATGCGCCCATCCGCTGGCTCTCCAACCTGCACCGCTGGCTGCTGCCATTGCGTTGCCTTCTGTGCGGCGATGCAGGCGCGAACGGCATGGATTTATGCGCCGACTGCGCAGCCGAGTTACCCCGCAACACGCATTGCTGCCAACGCTGCGCCTTGCCACTGCCGATCTCGACATCGCTGTGCGGCCGTTGTCAGCGCAAAGCGCCGCCGTGGGATGCTGCCTGGGCGCCGTTCCGTTACGCGTGGCCGCTTGATCGCTTGGAAACACGTTTCAAATTCAGCCGCGACTTGGCCGCCGGACGCGTGCTTGCCACGATGTGGCAGCGCGAGCCGCGGCCTCCGGATTTGCCACAACTCATTCTTCCCGTGCCGCTACATCATCGTCGCCTGCGCGAGCGCGGCTACAACCAGTCGTTGGAACTAGCGCGACCGCTTGTACGTGCGTTGAACATTCCATGCCGCCACGATGTGCTGCAGCGAGTGCGGCATACCGATGCACAGACGGGACTCGATGCAGTGGAGCGTCGCCGCAACCTGCGTAATGCATTTGCATTGCGCGAGCGCGAAAAACTACCGGCGCATATCGCCGTGCTCGATGATGTTTTTACGACAGGCACCACGTTGGCAGAGTGCGCGCAAGTCTTGAAGCGAGCCGGCGTGACGCGTGTGGATGTTTGGGCATTGGCGAGAGCCCCCATACCAGGACGCTGATGTAGGTTGGGGTGCAAACCCCAACCTCGCCATGCACGCATTCATCCCTATGTTGGGGTTTGCACCCCGCCCTATGCATCAGCGTATCGCCAAAGCAAGCACGATACCGATCCATAGCGCCAATCCCACCCAATTGTTGTGCCGGAACGCAGCCAGGCAAGCCTCGCGTTCGCGGTTGCGGATCAGCCATTGCTGCCAACCGAACAATCCGGCCACTGTGGCAATCGCCACCCAATACGGCCAACCCAAGTGCGCACGATTGCCTATCATCACCAGCGCAATCACAAGCGTGCCCATCAATACGCCGATGATGGGAAGATCCGCATCGCCGAACAGGATGGCGGTGGAGCGTGCGCCCGCATTGATGTCGTCATCGCGATCGACCATCGCATATTCGGTGTCGTAGATCACCGACCACAGAATATTCGCAATAAACAGCAGCCAGCCCACGGGCGGCACGGTGTTTAGTACGGCGGCGAAGGCCATCGGAATCGCCCAGCCGAATGCTGCGCCCAGCACCACCTGTGGGAAGTCGGTGTAGCGCTTAGTGAACGGATAGAGCGCAGCCAGCGCTGCGCCGATAAAAGAGAGTTTGATGGTCAGCGCATTGGTGAGCAGCACCAGCAGGAAGGCGAACACCAGTAGCGCGGCGAATACGATCAAGGCTTCGCGTGGCGTAATGCGGCCGGCAGCAATGGGACGTCCAGCCGTGCGTGCCACTTGTGGATCGAGATTGCGATCGGCGTAGTCGTTGATGGCACAGCCTGCCGCGCGCATCGCAAACACGCCCAGGGTAAAGATGATCAACGGCTTCCATGGGGGAAAATCACCCGCGGCCAGCCATAGCGCCCACCAGGTCGGCCACAGCAAAAGCAGGGCGCCGATGGGCCGATCCATGCGGGTGAGCACCAGGATGTCGTGCGCTTTCTGACGATACTGTTCGGGCAGTTTCTGCAGCAGAACGTCGAGGACGCGTGCGGCACGGGTCGAGCTGTCGGCTGGACGCGCAGGCTGCACCCGGCCGGGTGTGGCAGCACGCGAGCGATGGGGAACTGGGGCGGGAGAGGTGCGCCGCGGGCGCTTGCGGGAAGTCGGTGCCATGGCCCAAGTGTAGCGTGCCCGGTTTACGGGAAAGCGAGCGTTATGCCGTTAATCGAAGCAGTAGTACATTGGCGCCCAGAGATGGCCCGGGGTAGGGCCATATCGTCGGGGTGGAGTTTTTATGAGTGCATTCATCGGACATATCTCCCTTATCGTGCGCGATCCTTCGCGCACCGCCGAACTATTCGCCGGCGTGCTCGGCGCGCAAGTGATTGCTGACCAGCCCGATGACGAAGGACATCCGCAGACCTTTGCGAAATTCGGCGGCGTCTGGTTCGTGCTGCGGCAGGGCGAGGGACCTCCCTCGCGCAACGGCGATCACATCGCCTTCGAAGTGAGTCGCCCCGAACTGCGGACCTATGCGGACAAACTGGCCACCTTCGATGTCGAACATTTCATGGCGCGTGAAGACACCGCGCTCTACTTCATGGATTACGACAACCACGTGTTTGAACTGGACGCTGGCAACTCCATCGAGGAGTCGCTACGCGGTCGTCTACTCGCGTAACAACAAGCGATACGCCGGGTTGTCGCTTTCGTCCACGTGCGGATAGCCAAGCGCGGCGAGGAAATCCTGCAGCAGTGCAAGTTCGTTTGGTGGAACCTGGATGCCCACCAGAATGCGCCCGTAATCTGCGCCGTGATTGCGATAGTGGAACAGGCTGATGTTCCAGTCCGGATGCATGCGATCCAGGAAGCGCGCCAGTGCGCCGGGGCGTTCGGGGAAGTCGAAGCGATAGAGGCGTTCGTCTTGCGCCAGCGGAGAACGTCCGCCGATCATGTGGCGCAGGTGCAACTTCGCCAGTTCGTCGTCGGTGAGATCGAGTACACCGAAGTCATTGGCGCGAAACGCTTCGACTAACGCCTCGCGTTCGCCGCGTTTGGCGGTTTGCACGCCGACGAAGATATGTGCCGCTTGCGCATCGCCGATGCGATAGTTGAATTCCGTGATGGCATGCTGGCCCAGCGCACTGCAGAAACGACGAAAGCTGCCGCGTTGTTCGGGGATGGTCACTGCGAATACCGCTTCGCGCTGCTCGCCGACTTCGGCGCGTTCGGCAACGAAGCGCAGGCGGTCGAAGTTCATGTTCGCGCCGGACACGACCGCGACCACCGCACCGTCACCCGCGCCGTGCTTCGCTACGTATTGCTTGAGGCCCGCCAACGCCAGCGCGCCGGAAGGTTCGGGAATGCTGCGCGTATCCTGGTAAATATCGCGAATGGCTGCACAGATGGCGTCTGTATCCACACGCAGTACGTCGTCCAGGTAGCGGCGGCATAGGGCGAACGTCAGCGATCCGACTTGCTTCACGGCGGTACCGTCGGCGAACAAGCCCACTTCGTCGAGCACCACGCGTTCGCCCGCGTCGAGTGCGCGTGCCATGGCATCGGCGTCGTGCGCTTGCACGCCAATCACGCGAATTTCGGGGCGACATGCCTTGATGACGGATGCGATACCTGCCGCCAGGCCACCGCCGCCGATCGGCACGAAGATGGCGTGCAAGGGGCCTTGATGCTGCGCAAGCAGTTCCAGCGCAACGGTCGCCTGGCCGGCGATCACGTCCAGGTCATCGAAGGGATGCACGAGGGTGGCGTCACGTTCGTCGCGTAGGCGTTGCGCTTCGGTCTGTGCGTCGCTGTAGGAGTCGCCATGCAGCACGACCTCCGTGTAAGCACCGCCAAAACGTCGCACTGCATCGACCTTCACCTGCGGCGCCGTCACCGGCATCACGATGGTTGCACGCATTTTCAAGCGTGAAGCGGCGAGTGCAACGCCTTGCGCATGGTTGCCGGCGGAGGCTGCAATGACGCCGCGCGCGCGTTCTGCTGCATCAAGCTTCGCCATGCGGTTGTAGGCGCCGCGAAGCTTGAATGAAAACACCGGCTGCTGGTCTTCGCGCTTGAGCAACACACCTGCACCAAGGCGTGCTGACAACAACGGCGCATGTTCCAGTGCACTGCGCTGTGCCACGTCGTAGACGCGCGCCGATTCGGCGCGTCGCAATACCGCCGCGGCGTTCGGTTCCGCTGTTTTGTCCGCCAGCTGCGCGTTCATGCGTGGGTCGCGTGTTGAACCTGCAATACGTCGACCAGCTTGCGCGTCTGCTGAAGAATCTGCGTGAGCGCGGCATTGTCACCGCGTACGGTTAGCATGAGGTGCGATACCGCCGGATCGGCAGTAGGCGCTACGGTCAACGTATCGATATTGTGTCCACGTGCCGCAAACAGGCCTGCGACGCGCACCAGCGCGCCGGCTTCGTTCTGCAGAAGGATGGAAAGCGTGTGTTGCATGGCCTGTTCCTATCGTGTGTAGCGCTGTGCTGAGCGAGTAATGGATTCAGAAACTGTCGGAGGCGGCGGCTTCGCCGGTATGCGTGACAGTGCGCGCGGGAATGAAATCGCCCGTGATCATTTGCGAATAATTGGCACCGGGGCCGACCATCGGATACACGCCGGCATCGGGATCGATCATCACTTCCAGGAACGCCGGCCCTTCGAACGCCAGGAATTCGGCAATGGTGGCGGCCAAGTCCTCGCGGCGTTCCAGACGGCGAGCCCAACCGAAGCCATCGGCTTCGGCGGCACGCACGAAATCCTTGCGATGCAGACTCTTGTCGGACGAGGCGAAACGGCCTTTGAAGAACAGCTTCTGCCACTGGCGCACCATGCCGTCGCCGACGTTGTTGAGCACCACGACCTTCACCGGCAGGTCGTAGGTGGTGACGGTTTCCAGCTCGCCCAAATTCATGCGAATGCTGGCGTCGCCGTCGATATCGATCACCAATGCATCGCGCTGCGCGAATTGCGCACCGATAGCCGCAGGCAGGCCGAAACCCATCGTGCCCATCGAGCCGGAGGTGAGCCAATGCCGCGGCCCGCGGAAATCCAGGTATTGCGCCGCCCACATCTGATGCTGGCCCACACCTGTGCTGATAATGGCGCGACCTTGCGTGTGACGATTGATCTCTTCCAACACCGCGTACGGCTGGATCAGTACGCTGTCGCGATCGAAGTTCATCGCGTGCTTGCGCTTCAATGCGGCAACGTGTGCATGCCAATCGGCCAGCGAAGGCTGATGACCATGCACCTTGCCGTATTGCGTCAAGCGATGCAGCGCGCGATCCAGCGGGCCGACGTGATGCCAGTCGGCATGCTTCACCTTGTTGATCTCGGCTGGATCGATATCGATGTGCGCGATGAACTTCGCCTTCGGTGCGAACTGCGTCGGCACACTGGCGACGCGATCGTCGAAACGTGCGCCCAGTGCAAACAGAAAGTCGCAATCCTCTACCGCGTAATTTGCATAGGCGGTGCCGTGCATGCCCAGCATGTGCAACGCCAGCGGATGCGTGGTATCGAAGCCGCCGATGCCCATCAGCGTGGTCGTCACCGGCAGGCCGAACGTATCGGCAAATTCGCGCAACACACCTGCCGAGCCGCTGGCAACGATGCCGCCGCCGGCATAGATCAGTGGACGCTTTGCCTGCAGCAGCGCCTGGAAGAATGCAGCGCAGTCGGCATCGCTCAAGGTCGCTTGCTCCACCGCACGCAGGCGAGTGCGATAGCCGGGTAGCGGCAACTCGCTCTCGCTGTCGAACACGACGCTGGCGTTCTGGATGTCCTTGGGAACGTCCACCACCACGGGACCGGGCCGTCCGCTGCGTGCGATAGTGAATGCAGTACGCAGAGTGGCTTCCAATTTCTCCACTTCGGTTACCAGGAACACATGCTTGGCGCAGGCGCTCATGATGTTGCTGATCGGCGCTTCCTGGAACGCGTCGCTGCCGATTGCCTGCGTGGCCACCTGGCCGCAGATCACCACCATGGGAATGGAGTCGGCGGTGGAGTCGCGCACCGGCGTCACCATGTTGGTGGCGCCCGGACCGGACGTGACGATCGCCACACCGACCTTGCCTGACGCGCGCGCATAACCGGAGGCCATGAAACCTGCGCCTTGTTCGTTGGCCGGCACGATCAGCGGCATCGGCTCGCTGCCGTCGGGCCGCGGATGTTCAGCGTTATGACGGAATACCGCATCGTAAACGGGCAGGATTGCACCGCCGGAATAACCAAAAAGTACCTCGACGCCTTCATCCGCCAGCACCTGTACGACGACATCCGCACCGCTTATGGCAGTACCTGCCAGCGGATGGCGCGCGATGACCTGTTCGGCATCGGCGGCGGGTGTGGGTTTCAGCAGTGGCATGTTCACGTCGGTCCCTTGTGATGTTTGAAGCGGGTGTTGCTGTTGGTGATAGAGCGAAGCCGTTTTCGGAAGCGTGCCCGTCAAGCGCCGGCGGGTACGCCATACATCTCCACGATGCGTTCGTCCTGCGCCTTGGCGGAAAAGTGTTCCCACTCGATGCCGTTCACATCCGGTGTGCTGGTGAAGCCTTCTGCGCTGTCGTCCTCGAAGCCGATGTGCCGCAACTGGCCGGCGCGCTCGGCGCTTTGATTGATCGAGAAATTCAGCAGATCGGTACGCCACATTGCGTATTTGCCATCGACCACCACGTTCGGTCGTTGGCCGAGGCGCACGCTGTAGTCGGCGATGGAAGCGCCGAGATCGCGAACCGCAAGAGCAATGTGGAAACGTTTCATGGAGACATTCCTGTAAGGAACCATGCGGCGCTCACTCGCCGGAGACTGGGGGATGCGAGAGCCTGTTCAATGCCTCCTCGCGGCCCGCATAGCCCCTGAGTGGCCGCCATGCGGCAGCGTCTGGCTTGACCAGACACCGCAGTCTGGCGCTGCGCCACGCGCTACCACCTGACAACCACTCAGGAGCTATGCGAACCACGCTGAGACATTGACCAGGCTCTGAGCGCCGCATGGTGTTTAACCGACCTTCTTCAGCGGTGGCTGACCCGCTTTGGCACCGGTCTGCAGCCATGCCATGCGCGCGCGCAACTTGGCACCGACTTGCTCGATCGGGTGATCCAGATCCGCCTGCTTCCACTTCTTGTAGTTCGGCAAGCCGGCCTGGTACTCGGCGACCCAATTGCGCGTGAAGGTGCCGTCCTGAATGTCCTTCAGCACCGCCTTCATACGCTCCTTGGTACCGGCGTCGATCACGCGCGGACCGCTGACGTAATCGCCGTACTGCGCGGTTTCGGAAACGAACTCCAGCATCTTGGTGATGCCGCCTTCGTAGAACAGGTCCACGATCAGCTTCAGTTCGTGCAGCACTTCGTAGTAGGCGATCTCGGGCTGATAGCCGGCTTCTACGAGTGTTTCGAAACCCTTCATCACCAGCTCGCTGGCGCCGCCGCACAGCACGGCCTGCTCGCCGAACAGATCGGTTTCGGTCTCTTCCTTGAAGTCGGTCTTGATCAGCATCGCGCGCGCGCCGCCCAGGCCCGCGGCATAGGCAGTGGCCTTTTCTTCAGCGTGGCCGCTCACGTCCTGATGCACGGCGTAAATGCAGGGCACACCACGGCCGCGCTCGTATTCGGTGCGCACCAGCGCGCCCGGGCCTTTCGGCGCGACCAGCACCACGTCGATGTCGGTGCGCGGTTCGATCAGCTTGAAGTGCACATTCAACCCATGCGCGAACAGCAGCGCAGCGCCGGGCTTGATGTTTGGCTCGATCGATTCCTTGTACAGCGTCGGCTGCACCATGTCCGGCGTCAGCACGGCAACCAGGTCTGCACCGCGCACGGCTTCGCCCGGCTCGACCACATGGAAGCCATCGGCCACGGCCTTGTGCCAGGTGGGGCCGTTCGGGCGCAGGCCGACGACGACATCCAGGCCGGAGTCTTTCAGGTTGAGCGCGTGGGCGCGGCCCTGGCTGCCATAGCCAAGAACGGCGATGCGCGCCTTGGCGAGCGTTTCGGTGGTGGCGGTGGTGCTCATGCTGTGACTCCTGCGTCGGTACGTGTGACGGTGGGTTTGTTTGCGTGTGTGGAAAGGTTTGTGGTGGCGCCTTCGGAGGCGGAGCCCACCAACTGTGCGTACTTAGCGAGCGCGCCGCGCGTAACTTTTGGCGCGGGTGGTTGCCAGCTTGCGCGGCGTGTAGCGAGATCGGCGTCGGTGGAGATCGTGCGCGACTGCGCATCGATCACGATGCGATCGCCTTCGTGCAGCAGCGCGATCGGGCCGCCGCGTGCTGCTTCCGGCGCGATATGGCCGACCATGAAACCATGCGTGGCACCGGAGAAGCGGCCGTCGGTGATCAGCGCGACGTCATCGCCCAGGCCACGGCCGATCAGTGCAGCAGTCACGCCCAGCATTTCGCGCATGCCCGGGCCGCCGGCAGGGCCTTCGTTACGGATGACGATCACGTCGCCTTTCGTCAGCGTTCCTGCCTGCACCGCGGCAAAAGCTTGTTCCTCGCTTTCGAACACGCGTGCGCGTCCTTCGAAATGCGTGGCGCCTTTGCCGGCGAGTTTCAGAATGCAGCCTTCCGGCGCGAGATTGCCGTACAGAATCGAATAGCCGCCACGCGGCTTCAGTGGCTGGCTTACCGGATGCACTACGTCTTGCTGTTCGGCACGCGGTGCGGCAGTGCATTCTTCGAACAAGGTGCGACCGGTAACGGTGGGGCTGTCTTCCAGCATGTTCGCAGCGATCAGTTCCTGCGCGACGCGCGCGCTACCGCCTGCGCCGAACAATTCCACCGCGGTGTAACGGCCACCCGGCATCAAATCGGCGATCACCGGTGTGTGCACGGAAGCGGGTTCGAAATCCTCGATCGTCCACGGCACGCCGGCTTCGCGCGAGATCGCCAGCAGATGCAGCACGGCATTGGTGGAACCGGCGGTGGCCGCAACCATGCGCGCCGCATTGCGGAAGGCTGTCTGGCTCAGGATATCCAGCGGCTTGCGTTGCTCGCGCAGGCAATCCATCACCAGCTCGCCGCAACGGAACGCCGCGTGCGCTTTTGCCGGATGCGTAGCGGGAATGTCGTTGAAGCCCATCGGTGACAGGCCCAGCGTCTGCAGCACCATCGCCATGGTGTTGGCGGTGAACTGGCCGCCGCATGCACCGGCGCCGGGGCAGGCGTCCTTTTCCACCGAGGTCAGTTCGGCATCGTCGATCTTGCCGGCGCCATGCGCGCCGACTGCTTCGAACACCTGTTGGATGGTGATGGGATGATTGTTGTGATTGCCGTGCGCGATGCTGCCGCCGTACAACGCGACCGCAGGAATGTTCAAGCGCGCCATCGCCATCGCGGCAGCAGGAATGGTCTTGTCGCAACCGCACAGCACCACCATCGCATCGAGGCAATGGCCGTCCACGGCCAGCTCGATCGAATCGGTGATCACCTCGCGGCTGATCAATGACGCGCGCATGCCGGGCGTGCCCATCGCGATGCCGTCGGTGACGGCGATGGTGTTGAATTCGATCGGCGTACCGCCGGCCGCGCGAATGCCGGCCGAAACATGTTCGGCCAGATCGCGCAGATTGAGGTTGCATGGGCTCACGTTGGACCACGTGTGCACCACCGCCACCAACGGCTTGATGATGTCGCCATCCTGCAGGCCGGTGGCGCGCAGCATTGCGCGCGCGGGGGCGCGGTCGGGGCCGGTTTTGATCAGATCGCTACGCATCGTCGCTCCGCTCAACCGCACGCACGCAGGCCGGAAAGAAACGCGGGCGTGGCCACGTCATCGAGCGCGGCGATCACGGCATCACGCACTTCCGCGGTGCCGGCTTTGCCGCCGATGTCGCGCGTGTGCGGGCCGTTGGTCAGCACATGGCTGACGGCGGCTTCGATGGTGGTGGCCTCTACATCCAGATCCAGCGAATGACGCAGCAGCAACGCGGCGGACATGATTGCGCCCAGCGGGTTGGCGACGCCTTGTCCGGCGATATCCGGCGCCGAACCATGGATCGGCTCGTACAGGCCGACTTTGCCTTCGCCCAACGAAGCAGACGGCAGCAGACCCAGCGAACCGGCTAGCGCAGCAGCTTCGTCGGTGAGGATGTCGCCGAACAGGTTTTCAGTAACGACCACGTCGTAGCGCGACGGCTGCGTCAGCAACAGCATCGCCATCGAATCGACCAATTGATGCTCCAGCTTCACGTCCGGATATTCGGCGGCGACGCGCGTGACGGTGCTGCGCCACAGGCGCGAGGTTTCCAGCACGTTGGCTTTATCCACAGATGTGACGTGCTGACGGCGTTCGCGCGCCAGCTCGAAGGCGCGGCGCGTAACGCGCTCGACTTCGGCCACGGTGTACTTGCATTCGTCGGTGGCGGTATCGGTGGTGCGCGTCTTCGCACCGAAGTACGCGCCACCAGTCAGTTCGCGCACGAACAGCACGTCGACGTTCTTCAGCTTTTCGTTCTTCAGCGGCGACAGTGAGGCCAGCGACGGATGCACCTGCAGCGGACGCAGGTTGGCGTACACGCCCAGCGCAGCACGGATCGCGAGCAGTCCTTGTTCAGGACGCACTTTCGCCTGCGGATCAGACCATTTCGGCCCACCGACTGCGCCCAAGAACACGGCATCCGCCTTCTTGCAGGCCTCCAGCGTGGCTGCCGGCAACGGCTCGCCGGTGGCGTCGATGGCGCAGCCACCGATCAGGTGCGATTCGAACTCGAAGGTGTGTCCGCTGCGTTCGGCAACGGCTTGTAAAACGGCAACAGCCGCGTCGAGAACTTCCGGACCTACGCCGTCGCCGGGCAGGGTAACGATGCGCGCCTTCATGCCGCCTTCTCCTGTTGATGTTCGTAGTGAGTGATTGCGTCGTTGTGCTGCAGCAGGAAACCAAGCTGGTCGACGCCGTTGAGCAGGCAGTGCCGTGCGAACGGCTCAAGCTGGAAACGAATGCGTCCGCCATCCGGCAATTCGATCGCCTGTTCGCGCACGTCGATGGACAGTTCGATGCCGGGGTTCTTCAGCAACCAGCGGTGCTCCGCTTCGTCCAGCACGATGGCGAGCAGGCCGTTCTTCAGCGCGTTGCCGCGGAAGATGTCGGCGATCTCGCTGCACAGCACCGCCTGGATGCCGTAATCCAGCAATGCCCACGGCGCGTGCTCGCGCGAGGAGCCGCAGCCAAAGTTGCGACCGGCGACGAGAATCGAGCAGCCGCGCGCTTCCGACTTGTTGAGCGGAAAATCCGGGTTGTCGCTGCCGTCCTGCCGATAGCGCCAGTCGTTGAAGCAAAACTTGCCGAGACCCGCGCGTTCGGTGGTGGTGAGAAAGCGCGCAGGGATGATGCGGTCGGTGTCGATGTTCTCATCGGGCAGCACTGCTGTGCGCGAATGAATACGAGTGACGGGTTTCATAGCAAAACTCCAGCAAAGCGGGCCTCCTCTCCCTTTTGGGGAGAGGATTGAGGTGAGGGGGAGCGCTTCGTACGAAGCGCGTGGCGAGGTTGGCCCCTCACCCCAGCCCTCTCCCCGGAGTGGAGAGGGAGCTGATCGCGCGAGCGTGTGGCGCTCATGCAGCCACCTCCGTCAAATACTCACGAGGATCGGCAATTGCACCGGCAATGGCGGACGCGGCGGCGGTAGCAGGGCTTGCGAGCACGGTGCGTGCACCTTTGCCCTGGCGACCCTCGAAATTGCGATTGGACGTGCTCACAACGAGCTGGCCCGGCTGGGCGAGATCGCCATTCATGGCGATGCACATCGAGCAACCTGGAATGCGCCATTCCGCACCCGCGGCAAGAAACACCTCGTGCAAGCCTTCCTTCTCCGCATCACGACGCACCGCTTCAGAGCCTGGCACGACCAGCGCGCGCACGCCCTTGGCGACATGGCGGCCGCGCATCACATTGGCCGCTTCACGCAGATCCGACAGGCGGGAGTTGG
Organism: Dyella acidisoli; assembly: GCF_030160295.1. GTDB lineage: Bacteria > Pseudomonadota > Gammaproteobacteria > Xanthomonadales > Rhodanobacteraceae > Dyella_B > Dyella_B acidisoli. The sequence goes on along the minus strand of NZ_BSOB01000016.1, from coordinate 72,564 downwards.
TGCAGCTGCCGATGAACACCACGTCCACGGCCATGCCTTGCATCGGCTGATTTGCTTTCGCCTGCATGTAATCCAGCGCGCGCTGTTCCACCGTGTTGCGCGCCGCGGGTACGGGCTTGTCCATCGCGATCGCCATGCCCGGGTGCGTGCCGTAGGTAACGGTGGGGCGGATCTGGCTGGCATCGAAGCGCACTTCGCGGTCGTACTTCGCGCCTTCGTCGCTGCGCAGATCGCGCCAACGTTTTACGGATGCATCCCATGCAGCACCTTGCGGCGCGCGCGGGCGACCTTTCAGCCATGCGAAGGTGGTTTCGTCCGGTGCGATCAAACCAGCGCGTGCGCCGGCTTCGATAGACATGTTGCACACCGTCATGCGTTCTTCCATCGACAGCGCTTCGATTGCTTCGCCGCGATACTCGAGCACATAGCCGGTGCCGCCATCGACGCCAATCTCGCTGATGATGTGCAGGATCAAATCCTTCGCGCCGACGCCGCGTGGCAGCTTGCCGTCGACATGAATGGCGAAGGTTCTCGGCTTGCGTTGCAGAAGGCACTGCGTGGCCATCACGTGGCCAACTTCGGTGGTGCCGATGCCGAACGCCAGCGCGCCGAACGCACCGTGCGTGGAAGTGTGGCTGTCGCCGCAGACGATGGTCATGCCTGGCTGCGTAGCGCCCAGTTCCGGCCCGATCACGTGCACGATGCCGCGGTCGCTGCTGTCCCAGCCGTACAACTGCACGCCGAATTCGCGGCAGTTCGCTTCCAGTTGCGCCACCTGTGCCTTGGCTTCGGCATTCGCATACGGGCGTTCGCCATTGGCTGCGGCCGGCAACGTGGGCGTGGAGTGATCCAGCGTGGCCAGCGTGCGATCCGGGCGACGCAGTTTCAAGCCGCGCGAACGCAGTTCGCTGAAGGCTTGCGGCGAGGTCACTTCGTGCACAAGGTGCAGGTCAACGTACAGCACGGCCGGCGTATCGGCCGATTCGGGCGCAACAACATGAGCGTCCCAGATTTTTTCGAATAGCGTGCGCGCGCTCATGCGACTTCCTTTGCAGCGTGCTCTTGTTGAGGAGTGCGGCCATGGATGGCCGCATTAGCTAATGTCAACCAGCCATAGCGGTCTTGCGTGCGGCCATCGAACAGACCAAAGAACGCATCGCGCAGTGCACGCGTGATCGGGCCGGGCGTACCGCTGCCGACTTTCTTGCGATCCACCGAACGCACCGGCGTGATTTCCGCCGCGGTGCCGGTCATGAACACTTCGTCGGCGCTGTACAGCGCTTCGCGCGGCAGGTCGCGCTCTTCGACGACATAGCCAAGATCGTTGGCGAGAGTGATCACCGTGTCGCGCGTGATGCCAGCCAGAATGCCGGCACTCGAAGGCGGTGTGAGCAACTTGCCGCGCTTGACCAGGAACAGGTTTTCGCCGGCACCTTCGCTCAACAAGCCGTTGTAGCCCAGCGCGATGCCTTCATCGAAACCGCCGCGACGAGCTTCCAGACCGATCAACTGGCTGCTCAGGTAATTGCCACCGGCCTTGGCCCAGCTTGGAAACGTGTTGGGCGCAGGGCGATTCCACGAGGACACGCATACATCCGCGCCACGCTCGGCCGCTTCACCGAGATACGCACCCCATTCCAAAGCCATGATCGCGACGTCGACGGGCGCGCCGTCCCTGGGGAGAACGCCGAGCCCGCCGGCGCCGCGAAAGACAATCGGTCGTACGTAAGCCGATGCCATCCGGTTGGCGCGAATTACTTCCAGGCAAGCTTCGTTGATCTGATCTTCGCTGTAGCCGATGTCGATGTCGTACACGTTTGCCGACTCGAACAAGCGGCGGGTGTGATCGGCAAGGCGGAAATAGGCCGGCCCTTCCGGCGTTGCGTATACGCGCTCGCCTTCGAATACGGACGAGCCGTAATGCAGTGCGTGCGTGCTGACGTGGCAGGTGGCTTCGGCCCATGGCTTGATGTGGCCGTTATGCCAAAGGAAGGGCGTGCTCATGCAGTGGTCTCCTTTTGCGCGCGTCCATTCGCGCGAAGGTCAAAAAGCGGCCCTCCGTGGCCGCACTCTTCAATAGAAGCATCGCTACGTGAGGTACCTTGTCGTTCGATGCGATTAACGATCGCGAGCGCGGCATGCGCGGTCGCTTCGATGATGTCGGTGCTGACGCTGCTGCCGTGCCAGTCACGCTTGGCATGGCGTGCGACAAGTTGCGCATGACCTTGCGCATCGCCGCCTTCGCTGATCGCGCGCACCTGGAAGCGCGTCAGCACCATGTCGGTGCCGGTGGCGCGTTCGATCGCGCGCAGCACGGCGTCGACCGGGCCGTCGCCGATGGCGGCTTCGCCCACTTCACGCCCGTCTTCGTGGCTCAGCTTCACCGTGGCTGATGCGCTGCCACCCAGATGCGAACTGGTGTTGAGCTGGGTGATGTGCCAAGGACCGGTGGCATCCGGATCCTGGCCCAGGGCCAGCGCTTCCAGATCTTCATCGCGGATTTCGCGCTTGCGGTCGGCCAGCGCCTTGAAACGCTTGAAAACGCCGTCCAGATCCGCGTCTTCCAGCTTGTGGCCGAGTGCTTCCAGGCGCTGACGCAACGCATGGCGGCCTGAATGCTTGCCCAGCACCAACGTGGTTTCGGCAATGCCGACATCTTCCGGGCGCATGATTTCGTAGGTGCTGCGATGCTTGAGCATGCCGTGCTGATGGATGCCCGACTCATGCGCGAAGGCGTTGTCGCCCACCACCGCCTTGTTGCGCTGGACGGCCTGGCCGGTGAGCTGGCTCAACAGGCGCGAGGTGGGATGCAGTTTGCGTGTGTCGATGTTGGTGCGCAGGCCGAAACGCGGTGCGCGGACCTTCAGCGCCATCACGATTTCTTCCAGCGCGGCATTGCCGGCGCGCTCGCCGATGCCGTTGATGGTGCATTCAACCTGGCGTGCGCCACCGCTGACGGCGGCCAGGCTGTTGGCGACGGCCATCCCTAAGTCATCGTGGCAATGGGAAGAGAACACCGCCTTGTGCGCGTCGCGCACGTGCTGGCGCAAGTACGTGAACAACTCGTGGATCTCGGCGGGCGTGGTGTAGCCCACGGTGTCGGGAACGTTGACGGTGGTGGCGCCGGAAGCGATGGCGGCGCTGAAGACTTCAACCAGGAATTCCGGCTCGGTGCGCATGGCATCTTCGGCGGAGAATTCGACATCCGCGCAGTACTTGCGCGCGTGCTGGATGGAAGCGACTGCGGTGTCCAGAACCTGCTGCTTGCTCATGCCGAGCTTGTGTTCGCGATGCAGCGGGCTGGTGGAAAGGAACAAGTGGATGCGTGATCGATGTGCGCGTTCCAATGCGCGTGCAGCAGTGTCGATATCGCCGGTTTGACATCGCGCCAATGCGCACACGGTGGTGTGGCGCAAACTTCGGGCGATCTCCTCGACCGCAGCGAAATCATCCGGCGAAGCCTGCGGAAAGCCGGCTTCCAGGATGTCCACGCCCAGCGTTTCCAGGGCTTGTGCCATGCACAATTTCGCACGCCGGTCCATGGAAAACCCGGGGGCCTGTTCACCGTCGCGCAGCGTCGTGTCGAAGATGCGTACGCGATCTTCGGCGTTGTCGCCGCCCTCGTCGGTGTCGTTCGGTTGTGCTGTTTGGGGGGTCATGCCTGGCTCCGTTTCGGGCTGGCCGAGAGGCGATAAAAAACCCCGCATCCTGTTCGGGTGCGGGGTTCTTTGGGGTATCTAGGTTAGTTTTGCTTTACCTTGACACGCGTCCTCAGCCCGCACCTCCGTTGGTAATAAGGAGTACGAGTACAAGGGAAATAAGAAGGAGGCCGGCTAGCGGCAACATGTCAGCGACCGTCGGTGGACGGATCGCTGCGATGTATTCGCGGTGGCTGTTGCGTTGCGGCATGTCATCGACCGTACGGCATGCCGCTCGGACGTGTCAACTATTTTTTTATGAGAAATTTTCCGAACTGCGACTTTTGACGTATTTGGATGGCTAAACGTCCATATACATCAAGCACTCACGAAAACTTGGTTGCATACGCAACGATGTTGTTTCATTCGAAACCATGCGCGTGTTTCGACGAAATGCGTTGATCAAGGGCGTTGAGGCTGGGGTACAAGCCCTGACATCGCCATGCATACATCACGAGGCTGGGCTTGCGCCCAACCTACATCGGATCAGTCGCTCGCTTTTGCGCTAAGTCGCGCCAGTCGCATATCCAGCCAGCGCTGCACGTCTGGCCATTCACCGGCAAGGATGGAGTAACAAACCGTGTCACGCAGCGTGCCATCGGGGCGGCGCTTGTGGGCGCGCAGCACACCGTCCTTGTGTGCGCCCAGGCGCTCAATCGCACGCTGGGAGTCCAGATTGCGATGGTCGGTATGGAATTCCACCGCCACGCATTGGAGCTCTTCGAACGCGTACTTCAGTAGAAGTCGCTTACAGGCAGTGTTGAGGTGGCTCTTCTGCCAGCGCTTCGCATACCAGGTGTAGCCGATCGCCATGCGTGGCAGTTCTGGGGCGAAATCGTAGAAGCGCGTGGTGCCGACGATCTCGCCACTGGTTTTCTCTTGTATCGCGAACGGCAGCATGGTGTTCGCGGCAAGGCCCTGTAGCGCCTTCTCGATATAGGCCTTGGCCTCGCCCGGCGCTGGCGCGCTGGTGAACCACAGGTTCCAGAGCTGTCCATCGGCGGCGGCGGCTTCGAGCTCCGGCGCGTGATGCAGTTCGAGGGGTTTGAGCAGGACGTGGTCGTCTTCGAGGCGGACAGGTGTGAGGGTGAGCATGATTGTTGATGAGGTGGGAAGAGCTTGGAAGGTATAGCGAAAGACGGCTAGCGGAAAAGCCGCGAACCGAAACTTTGCGAGAAATGTGCCGAGTGAATCCCTCTCCCCTTGGGAGAGGGTGTCGAGAGGCGGGTGAGGGTTCGGGCGAAGCGTGGTGCTGATGTCTCGCGCAAGACACGTCTATCGCGCGCTGGTCGCACCCTCACCCCAACCCCTCTCCGGGAGGGAGAGGGGCTCGCGCCTCAGGCATCCAAGTCCGGAATCAACTTGCTTTCCAGCCGCGCGATGGCGTCCTTCAGCAGCAGCTTGCGCTTCTTCATCCGGGTGATCTGCAGTTCGTCGCAACCGATGGAGGTGGCCATCTGCTGGATGGCCACGTCCAGGTCGCGATGTTCCTGGCGCAATTCGGCCAGCAGATGGGCGATCTGGGCGGGGTCCTGAGCCTGCATGGCGATTTTGCACGGGCGGCGGTTGCAGAAGCCGCCATTGTAACGCGCCAGACCATAGCCGGCAGGGCGGGTAGAATACGCTACTCGACGCCGCACTCTTCGCCAGCCCATGTCCGCCCATCCCGAGGCCACTCCGCCCGATCTCGCGCGCAAGCGCGCCTATGAAGCCGCCAAGCTGGCTAAGCGTCTACGCCACCAGGTCGGCCAGGCGATCGCTGATTTCAACATGATCGAGGACGGCGACAAGGTGATGGTGTGCCTGTCCGGGGGAAAGGATTCGTACACGATGCTCGACATCCTGCTGTCATTGCAGGCCAAGGCGCCGGTGCGCTTCGAGTTGATCGCGGTGAATCTGGATCAGAAGCAGCCGGGCTTTCCCGAGCACGTGCTGCCGCAGTACCTCACCGAGCGGGGCGTGCCGTTCCATATCATCGAACAGGACACCTACAGCACGGTTACCCGCGTCATTCCCGAAGGCAAGACCATGTGCAGCTTGTGCTCGCGCCTGCGGCGCGGCGCGCTGTACAACTGGGCGGCAGACAATGGCGTTACCAAGATCGCGCTCGGCCATCATCGCGACGACATCCTTGCAACTTTTTTCCTCAACTTGTTTCATCAAGGCAACCTGAAGGCGATGCCGCCCAAGCTGCGTTCGGACGACGGCCGCCATGTGGTGATCCGCCCCCTCGCGTATTGCAAGGAAAGTGACATCGCCGAGTACGCCGAACACAAGCAGTTTCCGATCATTCCCTGTAATCTCTGCGGTTCGCAGGAGAATTTGCAGCGCAAGTCGGTGGGTCGCATGTTGCAGGAATGGGAGCGTCAGCATCCCGGACGCAGCGAAACCATGTTTCGCGCGCTGGGCAACGTGGCGCCCTCGCAATTGGCCGACCGCAAGCTGTTCGACTTTGCCGCGCTGGGTTCGCGGGATGGCGCCAAGCGCGCCGATGTCCACGGCTGGCTAGCGGGAAGCGACAACGAGAACAATTAAGCAGATTTCAGGCGGACGTCTAGACGTCCATTTTCTTCCTCCATCTTTCGAGTAGAACCGTGTCCCATTTCGCATCCGTTGAAATGACCCCAGGCGACCCGATCCTGGGCCTCACCGAAGCTTTCGTGGCCGACAAGCGCCCCGGCAAGGTCAATCTCGGCGTCGGCATCTATTACGACGAAAGCGGCCGCATCCCGGTGCTGCGCGCCGTGCGTCAGGTGGAAGAAGCACTGGCGAAGGAGTCGCTGCCGCGCGGCTATCTGCCCATCGACGGTCTGTCCGCGTATACGCAGGCCACGCAGAAACTGGTGTTCGGTCCCGACTCGTCGCTGCTGGCGGCCGGCCGCGTAGCCACTTCGCAGACCATCGGCGGCAGCGGTGCGTTGCGCGTGGGTGCAGAACTGCTGAAGAAGGCGTTGCCCAAGGCCAAGGTCGCGATCAGCAGCCCGAGCTGGGAAAACCATCGCGTGGTGTTCAACGCCGCCGGCTTCGAAGTGGTGGATTACGCCTACTACGACGCGGCTACGAACGGCCTGGATTTCGCCGGCATGCTGGCTGATCTCGGCAAGCTGGAACCCGGCACCGTTGTGCTGCTGCACGCCTGCTGCCACAACCCCACCGGCGTAGATCTATCCGTCGAGCAGTGGAAGCAGGTCGTGGCTGTGGTGAAGGAGCGCAATCTGTTGCCCTTCATCGACATGGCTTACCAGGGCTTCGACAAGGGTATCGACGAAGACGCTGCAGCGGTGCGTCTGTTCGCGGAATCAGGCATCGATTCCTTCGTGGTGGCGAACTCGTATTCCAAGTCGTTCTCGCTGTATGGCGAGCGCGTGGGTGCGTTGTCCGTCGTCGGCGCATCGCGCGATGAGGCATTGCGCGTGCAGTCGCTGGTCAAGCGCATCATCCGCTCCATCTACTCAAGCCCGTCCACGCACGGCGGCGCGTTGGTAGCCGGTGTGCTCAACAGCGTGGAACTGCGCGCGCTGTGGGAGCAGGAACTTACCGAGATGCGCGAGCGCATTCATGCGATGCGTGCTGGCATGGTGGAGAAGCTCGCTGCAAATGGCGCCGCGCAGTTCGCTTTCATCCAGAAGCAGGCGGGCATGTTCTCGTACTCAGGATTGAGCAAGGCGCAGGTGGATCGTTTGCGCGAAGAGCATGCGATCTACGCCATCGGTACGGGTCGTATCTGCGTGGCGGCGTTGAACCGCAGCAATCTCGACACCGTAGTGGCTGCTGTAACCGCCGTCATTCGCTAACACTTCCAACATCGTCGCCCCGGCGTAAGCCGGGGCCCAGTGGCGTTTCGCTTGAAAGACGCTGGGTCCTGGCTTGCGCCAGGACGACGGATATTCGCGATCGGATTCCGCATGTTTTTTCGCAACCTCACGCTGTTCCGCTTTTCTCCCTCCGTTGCCGAAGATCTCAAGCGCCTCGATGAAGCGCTGAACGATCATCGCCTGCGCCCGTGCGGCCCATTGGAAATGGGTACACGCGGCTTCGTGCCGCCGGTCGGCCGCGGCGACGACGCGCCGATGACACACGCCGTCAACGCGTGCACGCTCATCACTGTGGGCAGTGAAGAAAAATTGCTGCCCGCCGCGGTGGTCAACGACGAACTGCAGCGCAAGGTGCAGAAGATCGCCGAGGAAGAAGGACGCAAGGTCGGCGGTCGCGAGCGCAAGCGCATCAAGGAAGATCTGCTCACCGAATTGCTGCCGCGCGCATTCGTGCGCAGCTCACGCATGTCCGCTTACGTCGATCGCAAAAATGGTTGGCTGGTGCTCGACACGGCCAGCCGCAAGAACGCGGAAAACGCGCTCACGCAGGTGCGCGAAGCACTTGGCAGTTTTCCCGCCGTGCCACTCGCGCCGGAAGAAGGTCCGCGCGTGCTGATGACGGATTGGCTTGCCAACGGCAACTTGCCAGGTGGTCTCGCACTGGGCGACGAATGCGAATTGCGCGATCCGGCCACCGCCACCGGCGCCATCGCCCGCTGCCGCCGGCAGGATCTCGATGCCGAAGAAGTGAAAGAGCATCTGCGCAACGGCAAGCAGGTGTTCCAGCTGGGCCTGGTGTTCGACGATCGCATCAGCTTTGTGCTCGGCGAGGATCTGGTGCTGCGCAAGCTGAAATTTCTTGACGCTGTGCTGGATGAGATGGGCGACAGCCAGCAGGATGCGGCTGCCGAAATGGATGCGCGCTTCGCGTTGTTGACGCTGGAGTTGGAGCGCTTGCTGGGCAAGCTGCAAGAGTGGTTCGGGTTGCCTCGGCCGGAATGAATACCTTTGCCGCACACTGCTTTTCCCTCTCCCCTCCGGGGAGAGGGTAGGGTGAGGGGGTAAACCTCGCCAGATGCCAGGTTCAGACGCGAGATTCAGCTAGCACACCCTCCGTACCAATAGGGCTCCCGGCAAGCCTTGACCCCTCACCCCAGCCCTCTCCCCGGAGGGGAGGGGGGGTAGAAACCGTCCCATGCCCCCTGAGACGCGCACCAGATCGCGCTTCCCGCAGATCGGGTAAAAAAGCCCTTGCGCGAAGCCCCGGCACCCCACATTCTGCCTGTGCCCAGGCCATCCCCGCGGCCCTGGGGGCAGTGTTGAAAGGCAGGACCATGGCGTATCTCGACGGCGACTGGCTGGAGTTGGCAACACCCAGCGGCAACACCATTCGTGTGCTCAAAGCTTCGCATCCGCGGGCGCGACGATTGCGTCTGACGGTGTCGACGAAGGGTGCGCGCGTCACTTACCCGCAAGGGACGCACCCTTCGCAGGTGAACGCGTTTTTGCGTCACAACGCCGATTGGCTGGAGCGGAAACTCGGCGAGCTGAATCTGGTCATCGAGCCGTTGCCGCCATTGCGTGTCGGCACGTCGATCGAATTTCCCCTGCGCGGTGAAACCACGGTGCTGGATTGGGCGGAAGGCGCGTATCCCCGCGTGGTGGCCCAGGAAAGTGGCATCACGCTGGAGATTCCGCGCCCGAATAGTCGGGCATTGCCGGTCGCGCGTGGTTTGCTTGCTTCGTATTTCGAAACGCAGATTCGCCGCGACGTATCTCGCTGGCTTGCTGGTTACGTACCGCAGCTTGGCCTCGCACCGACGGCACTGCGCATCCGCCCGATGAAGAGCCTGTGGGGCAGCCTCGATACGCGCGATCGCATCAATCTGGATCTTGCACTCGCACTCGCGCCACCGGCAGCGCTGCGTTACGTCCTGGCGCATGAGTTGTGCCATTTGAAAGTGCGCAACCACTCGCCGCGTTTTTGGGCGCACGTGGAATCGATTTTTCCGGACTGGCGCGAACAACGCGACTGGCTGCGTCAGAACGGCGCATTGTTGAAAGCTGAGCTGGACAGGTTGATCGCCGACGTCGCCGATTGACGATCAGCCCGTCGACGCGGCGCAACGCATTTTCAGGATAAATGGCATGCACTATTTCTTCTGCAAGTTGCACAGCCCCCGCGCTACGTTTCCCGCCGACATCACGCCGGAGGAAATGGTGCTGATGAAAGCGCATGCGGATTATTGGCGCGAGCAGATGGGCAAAGGGCATGTCGTCGTGTTCGGGCCGGTGATGGACCCTACGGAAGCCTATGGCATTCTCGTCATGCAGTTGCCGGACGGTGCGGAACCTGCGCCGCTGATCGATGACGATCCGGTCATGAAGGCTCAACGAGGCTTTCGCTTCGAATTTCACCCAATGCGGGCCGTGTTGCCGCAACAGGGTTAAGCGACGATGTCGCCATCGCTCGATCAGCTGTTCGTCGCCGTGTGGATGCTGTGGCTTGCCTATTGGGGCATCAGTGCGTTGCGTGTCAAAGCCGCGGCCCGCGTCGAGTCATACAGTTCGCGCTGGAGTCGGCACATATTGCTCCTCATGCTGGCTGTGCTCTTGTTGCGCGGATTTGCTGGGCTCGATCGCACGTTCCTCAACGAACGCTTCGTGCCGGATCAGGCATGGATCGCATGGCTGGGGTTCGGTCTCACCTTAATAGGCTTGGCTCTCACCTGCTGGGCGCGCGTGGTGCTAGGGCGAAACTGGAGCGGCATCGTGCAGCTCAAGCAGGATCACGAGCTGATCATGCGCGGTCCCTATCGTTTCGTGCGGCATCCGATTTACACCGGTCTGCTGCTCGCCTATTTCGGCAACGGGCTTGCCATCGGCGAATGGCGTGTACTGCTTGGCACTGCGATCTTGGCGATCGCGTTCTGGCGCAAGCTTCGGCTCGAAGAGCAATGGCTGTGCGAATTGTTCGGCAATCAATATCGTCACTATATGGAACACGTCAAAGCGCTTGTGCCATGGGTGCTTTGAATTCGTGACGGCTGCAGATTGCGCCCTTTCTCGCAGAGGCTCCCGTAAAGATTTGCGATTGCGCTTGCGAGCAGTCTTATGCTTCCCCAGCCTTGGACAGTTCAATAGACTTTCCTTAGTTACAAAAACCAGGGGAAGGCAAATGTATAGACGGTTGTTGGTTGCAATGCTTGGTTTGTGCGGAGGCTCGGTTTACGCCCAATCGGTCGATGTGCCGCCGTTGAGGGCGGGTGACAGCTGGGTGTTTACCGACACGGTGGAAACCGGGCAGCAAGGATTCAGTCGTAAAGACCAGATTGTTACTGTCGAACGCGTCGATAGCGACGACATGTTGATTAGCGTCAAGGAGGATGGCTCTGCACAGGCGCCCGTTGAAAAGATTGTTGGTAAAGATTGGAGCCGTTCGCGCGACATCAACGGCACGCAGGAAATCGTCAATCGCCCGCTTGCGTTTCCTTTGCGGGAAGGCAAGAAATGGACGGTGGACTATGCCGAGATGAATCCCAACCGGGCGCATACTCGTGAAACCTTCCACAACGACTATGTCGTAAGGGGATGGGAAGACGTGCAAGTGCCGGCAGGCAAGTTCAAAGCCATAAAGATCGAGGCTGAAGGTCAGTGGACGGCTGTGCTGGCTCCCGCCATTGTCCACGGTTCTGGCGCTGTGGTGACGCCCGGCGATGTCACGATGGCCTCACAAAATGTGCGTGTGACACCGCGCACCATCAGCGGTCGGCTCTACAAGGCATTCTGGTATGTGCCAGAGCAAAAGCGCTTCGTGAAGTCGGTCGAGGAATACTACGACAGCAAAGGCATCCGCTCTCAGCGCTTTACCGAAGAAATGGCGTCGTCCAAGCTGGCTGGTTAAGCGGGTTGCGGCCCAGCGCCTTGCACATATGAGACAGTAACGTCATGCGATAACAATGTAAGTCAGGGCGAGGTGCGATTTTCACCCTGACTTACATTTGACGAGGACCCGGCCATTCGGGACGTGCGGCAGGATCCTCGATGGTCATGCTGGCGCCTTCGGTGGCACGCACAGATACCGAAGCCGGATCGAACCCTTCTAAGCAGAACACGTTGACACCGAAATGATCGGGTGCAGCGCGTTTACGATGAAACACGTAGATGCCACAGTGCTTGCAAAAATAGTGCTTGGCACGATGCGTATTCCATTGATACAGCGTGAGCGCGTGCTCGCCTTGCCGTATTGTCAGGGCATGCTCCGGCACCTTGAGCATCAATGCGTTGCGCATTTTGCATAACGAACAATCGCAGGTTGTCAGCTCCGTAACGACTGCCGTTATGTGAAAACGAACCGCTCCGCAGTGACAGGAACCTTCGAATGCTTGCATTGGCGCTGCCATTGATCAATGCGCCAGCATGAAGCTGGTCAGCACCTGCGCGAATGCTTCGGGTTTTTCCATCTGCGGCATGTGGTTGCAACCATTCATAATGCTGGTGCTGATCGATGGTGCATGCGCGAGGCCGCTGCGCAGGCTTTCCAATGCGGAAATATCGATGATCTTGTCGTCATGGCACCACATGCCGAGCACCGGCATGGTGAGCTTGTCGAGCCGCGTCTGTAGCGAGAGCACCTGTGAATTTTCGCGCAGCTCATTGAAGGTATTGTCGATGAAGGCGCGGTTCTTGACGTTGTCTTGCACGAATACGTCAATGAAGCGCCCGGGAATATTAGGCACCTTCTCGAAGGCCCAGGCATTGGCACGCGCGAAACCGGCACGGTCGTCGTAGACGAATGGATCCTTGCCGCTCATGGCTTCCTTGGCGAATGCGTTCTCCTTGAACTGCAGGCCGAAAGAATCGATCAATGCCAGCTGCGCTACGTCTTGCGGGTGTTCGGCTGCGTACGTGCCGGCAATGGCACCACCCATCGAATGACCAACGATCAATGCATGTTGCAGGTGCAATGTCTGGATGAAATCGTTCAGGCGATCAGCCTGGTTGTCGATGTTGTAGCTAGCGCCAGGATTGCGCGAAGACTCACCCCAGCCGGGCAGGTCGGGGATCACCACGTGGAAATGCGCGGTGAGCAGCGGCGCCACCTTCAGCCACACCTCCTTGCGTGCGGCGAAACCATGCACCAGTACGATGGTCGGGCCCTGGCCGCCTTCGTAGTACACCCAACGCGTATCGCCGGCTTGCACTGCGCGCTTTTCCAGTTGCGCATTCATCACTTCATGCCAGGTCTTGGCCTGAAGCAGCCATTGCGGCGCGAAGGCATAGCTGCCGCCCAGCACCACGATGATCAGCGCGGCGAGGATGCCGAGGAACTTCAAGCGGCGGATCAGCAAGCGTTGCCAGAGGGGGCGGGTGGAGCTGGTATTCATTGGTTTTTTCCAAGCAATGCGAGACGTTGCTCCCTCCCCTGCTTGGCAGGGGAGGGCTGGGGTGGGGTTGTTTGAGCTTGTCGTAATGTTGAATTCATCGCGAGGTTGCTTCGCCCCACCCGACACTCCCTACTACACGCAGGGAGGAAGTTGACTACGGCAAGTTTGAGCCGAGCGCTAGTGTTTTCCAGCCTTCGCAAACTGCGCTTCCACCGCCTGCTGCGTCAACGGGTGATAACCGCTCTTCGCCTTGTTATAAACCTGCTGGGCAAACGCCAAACCATCCGGCGTTTTGCTCAATGCACGATAGACCGGCATGGTCAGGTACAGACGGCCGATACGCGTCATATGTTCCGCTGCGGCGGGCCACGCAGCCTTGTCGCCGGCGCCGATGGCATGCACATACCAGCGCATGCCGATTTCGGCATTGGGTGTGCCGGTGAGATGCCAGGCCGTGTCGAGTTGCTGCATCTTGTCCAGCGCAGGCGCGTCCGGCATACCGTCGAGGAAGTACATCCATTCCTGTGTGTTCCAATCCTTTGCGTCGAGCTTTTCGGCGGTCAATGTGCCGCCGAGGAAAGCAGTGCGTTCTTTGTCGATGGCGTCGAAGCGCGGCGAATCGGGAATCGGCGCGTTTTTGGGAATGCCAGCGTCGTACACCCATTCCTTCACTTCGTCCCAGCTCATCTTGCCGGGATATTTGTCGATCAGGTTCGGCTTCAAGTAATCGAGCATCTGTTCGGTGGTGATGCTCTGGAAAGCGAAGTGATTGAAATAGCCCTTCAGATAATTGTCGAAGGTGTCACGACCGAAGCGCTGCTCAAGTGTGCGCAGAAACCACGAACCCTTGTTGTAGGCGACGTCGGAAAGCGTGTCGTCCGCATCGATGTCCCCTGGCGGCGGTGCCAATCGTTGTGCATTCGCCGGTAGCTTGCCGACTTCGCGTTGCAGTGTGTGGACGTCCAGCAGCGTTTCCTCATCCGCCTGACGCTTGCCATACAGCGCCTCGGTGATGCGGCCTTGCACGTATGTGGTTACACCTTCGTTGAGCCAGATGTCGCGCCACGATGCAGCCGTCACCAAGTTGCCCGACCAGGAGTGCGCCAGCTCATGCGCCACCAGCGAAACCAGGCTCTTGTCGCCCACCAGTACCGTCGGCGTCGCGAAGGTCATGTTCGGGTTTTCCATGCCGCCGTAAGGAAAGCTCGGCGGCAGCACCAGCAAGTCGTAGCGGCCCCAGCGGTACGGACCGTAGAGCTGCTCCGCGGTCTTGATCATCTTCTCTGTGTCTTCGAACTCGTGTGCTGCCTTGCCTACGACGGAAGGCTCCGCGTAGACGGCCGAGCGCGGACCGGTTTGCTTCACGGACAGATCACCCGCCGTAATCGCCAACAGGTAAGACGGAATCGGATGCGTCTGCTTGAAACTGAAATCACCATTCAACGCATGCACTGGATCGTTCGGTGCGCTCATCGACACGCGAGTGTCCTTGGGAGCGATCACCTCGGCGTCATAAGTAAAGCGGATCGCTGGTGAATCCTGCAGCGGCACCCAGGAGCGCGCATGGATGGATTCGGATTGCGAGAACATGAAAGGCTGCTTCTTGTCGGCCGTCTGCGCAGGTGGCAGCCATTGCAGGCCCGTGGCGCCGGGTGACGTGCTGTAGACGATGCGCACTTTGCGTGGATGCTGCGGCGCCTGGATCGTGAGCTTGCTGCCCAACTGCTTGTCGCGCGGTGCCAGCGCGTATTGCAGCGCCGATGGCTTGCCATTGGTATCGATCGATTCGACGCTGGCGATGTTCAGATCGCGCGTATCCAGCGCCAGGGTATCGGCCTTGGGATCCTTCCAGTCCAACGTCAGCGTGGCCTGGCCATCCAGCTTGTTCTGCGGGAAGTCGATCTTCAGCTTGAGATCGAGATGGTTGACGCGCACCTCGTCGGGCTGGGCATAGGAATACGGATCGTTGGCATAGGCCGCCACCGGCAGGAGCAGGGCGCCGAGGGCCAGGGTACGAAGCGGAGACATCGTGCGGCTTCCATGGGGAATCGGGAGCGGCGAGTATGCCATCGCCACCCCCGCCTTGGCCCGTGGCGGAGGTGGGTGCTTGTGTTCACCCGCTCAGCGTTGGCTTGGCGACCATAAGTCAGAAGATGGTTGCCACGCATACACGGTGATGTCCTTGGCCATGATGCGATGCTCGGGTCAAACGTAGCGATCGGCAAGCCGATCCGTTGCCTGCACGAGCACGTCCACGATCGCGGGTTCCGATGCGGCGTGCCCGGCGACCACTACGTGGAACTCGGCTTCCGGCCATTCGGCGGCCAAGTCGACGGCGTTCTTCACCGGACAGATGATGTCGTAGCGGCCATGCACGATGGTGGTGGGGATGTGCCGCAGTTTGCTTGCGTCACGCAACAACTGGCCCGGTTCGAAGAAGCCATGGTTGCGGAAGTAATGGGCTTCGATGCGGGCGAGGCTGAGTGCGACTTCAGGCGCGGCAAAACTGGCTTCGGTTTCGGGGCTTTCTTCCAGCGTGATGCCGCCGCCCTCCCATGCGCCCCAGGCGGTGGCTGCTGCCAGTCGCGTGTTTTCGTCGTCGCTGGTTAAGCGTTTCCAGTAGGCGTCGAGCATGTTGCCGCGTTCTTCGGGTGGTATCGCTGAAACATAGCGCTGCCATTTCTCAGGCAGAATCCACGATGCACCGCCTTCCTCGTAATACCAGCGGATTTCTTCCGGCCGGCAAAGAAAAATGCCGCGCAAGACGAGGCCGAGCACGCGTTCCGGATGGGTTTGTGCATAAGCCAGTGCCAGCGTAGAACCCCACGAGCCGCCGAACACGACCCAACGCTCCACACTCATTTGTTCGCGAATGGTTTCGATGTCGGAAACGAGATGCCAGGTGGTGTTGTCAGTGAGATCGGCAAAAGGTATAGAGCGTCCCGCACCGCGCTGATCGAACAAGATGATGCGGTAGCGCGCCGGATCAAAGAAGCGTCGATGATAGGGAGACAAGCCCGCGCCGGGTCCGCCGTGCAGAAAGATCACCGGCAGCCCCTGCGGGTTGCCGCATTCTTCCACGTAAAGCGTGTGCCTGCTGTCCACCGCGATGCGATGCGTGCGATAGGGCTCGATCTCGGGATACATCGTGCGCATGAAAGTTGGGGTCCCTGGTTTGGAAAGTGGCGCTCAGTCGTTAGAAAGCGCGCGGGCCATATCCCACATGCTTCGCGTGATGGTGCGATTCGCATGCGGCGTCTGCAAAACGATCAGCGTCGTGGTGCTGATACTCGGATGGAGCTTCAGCAAGCGATCAAGCACGGACTGCAGATGCTCGATCGACATTGCCACGACGCGCAGCAGGGCGGAATCCTCGCCGGCGAGGCGGCGGCAGTCCAGTACCTCAGGTACATCCGCGACCACTTTGCCGATACGCGAACACGTGCCGCCGTCGCAGCGCAATCGCACCATCGCCTCGATGCCAAAGCCCATGCGCTTGGGCTCAACCATGGCGCGATAGCCGGTGATGACGCCGGCTTCTTCAAGACGCTTGACGCGCTCAGCCACGGCAGGAGCAGAAAGGCGCACCTTGCGGCCCAGTTCCGCGTAACCGATGCGTGCATCCTGTTGCAGGGCTTCGAGCAGCTGCCAATCCTTGCCATCCCATTCGGGTTTCGATTCGTAGGTCATAAGAGTCAAAGATATTTTGATCGTTAGCGAAACATGCGGAAGGACTTCGGATCCATTATTCCTCGGTCGCGGGCTCAAGACTAGGATTTCAACTATTCCTGCCCCCAACGGGATCGACCATGGATACCTCTGAACGCCTTGATGGGCGTGCGCTTACCTATATTGCTATTGCTCTACTGACCTGGTCATCCGCCTATGCGGCCATCGCGTATGCACTGGCTTCGTTCACGCCGGGCGAAGTGGCGCTAGCACGGCTCGCCATCGGTGCGCTGTGTTTCGTAATGTTGCTTTTGGCCAGGCGTTCGCCGCTGCCGCGGCGTAGCGATTGGCTGCAGCTCGCCGTGCTGGGCGTGATCGGCCTTACCGTTTACCACCTGTGCCTCAACTACGCGGAAACACGCATCGCCAGCGGTACGGCGTCGATCCTGATCTCCCTGGTGCCGGCCGTAACCGCCGCGCTGTCCGCATTCTGGATTGGCGAACGCATCAGCCTGCGCAGCGCAATCGGCCTGGGTGTGGCGTTGTTCGGCGTGGTGCTGGTGGTGCTCACCAGCGGCAAGGAAGTGCGCTTCCAGCCGATGGCTGCACTGGTGCTGGTGAGCGTGCTTGCCTCGGCGATTTTTTTCGTGGGACAGAAGCCGCTGTTCGTGCGCAATGACATGATCGGCGTTACTACATTTGCTTTCATCGCCGGCACGCTGGGTGCAGCGCCGTTCGGTCTTGGGCTGCCGCACGCTTTGGTGGTAGCGCCGTGGTCGCACATCGCCGCGCTGGTGTGGCTGGGTATTGCACCGACTTTCGTGGGCTATCTCACCTGGAACGCAGCGTTGCGGCGCGCATCGGCTTCGCAGGTATCCAGCTTCATCTACTTCTCGCCGCCGATCGCGGTGTTGATCGGCTGGGTATGGCTGGGCGAGCAGCCGGGCTGGTTGACCTTGGTCGGCGGCGCGATCACGGTGGGTGGTGTGGCCCTGGCCAACACGAAGCGGCGTGTACCGGCAAGGACGGTGTCTGCCGAGACGGTTGCGGCAAAAGAGTGTTGAATTCGACAAGCACATCGAACGCAAAGAGGGATGCGCATGTATACGCTCTACATTGCCAACAAGAATTACTCTTCCTGGTCGCTGCGTCCGTGGGTGCTGCTGACGGAACTGGGTATTCCGTTTGAGGAAAAGCTGACGCCGTTTCAGGGCGGCACGTCATCGAGCTGGGATGCGTTCCGCGAGTTTTCGCCTACCGGCAAAGTGCCATGCCTGCACGATGGCGATA
Organism: Dyella acidisoli; assembly: GCF_030160295.1. GTDB lineage: Bacteria > Pseudomonadota > Gammaproteobacteria > Xanthomonadales > Rhodanobacteraceae > Dyella_B > Dyella_B acidisoli. The sequence goes on along the minus strand of NZ_BSOB01000016.1, from coordinate 54,705 downwards.
CGGTGGTATGGGACTCGTTGTCGATCGCCGAATATCTGGCGGAGCATCATGCTGCCGTATGGCCGGCCGATGCACGCACCCGAGCATGGGCGCGCAGTGTCGCGGCGGAAATGCATTCGAGTTTTCAGGAACTGCGTTCGCAATGTCCCATGAATTGCGGTATTCGCTTGCAATTGCACACGATTTCACCGGCGCTGTCGCGGGATATCGCACGCGTGCAGGAGCTTTGGCACGAAGGATTGAAACGCTTCGGCGGCCCTTATCTAGCCGGCACTGCTTTCACGGCAGTGGACGCGTTCTATGCGCCAGTCGTGTTCCGTCTGCAGAGCTACCACCTTCCCATCGATGAGACCTCGCAAGCGTATGTGCAGCGCATGCTGGCTTTGCCGTCCATGCGTCGTTGGTACGACGCTGCCTTGAAAGAAACCTGGCGCGATCCTGATCACGAAGAAGAAACGCTGCGTCAGGGCAGCTTGCTGCAGGATCTGCGCGCGGCGTGATGCTGCGCTTCTCGCTCGCCCATGTCGCGAGGCGACTAGCGAAATCTTCGCTTTTCTAGAACAACCGAAGCTCGAATGCGTTTCTGCATATGCCCAATCGTGGCGAGAACATGTTGCTGGTGGGCATCACGTTCTAACGTCGATGCAAGCTCAGAGCTTGTAAGCGCGATGAATCGCCACGATCCCGTTGCTGAGGTTGCGCACTTCAACACGCTCGAAACCCGCGCGCTCCATCATGGCTTTGAGCGTTTCCTGATCCGGATGCTTGCGGATCGATTCGGCCAGGTATTGGTAGCTGTCCGCGTCACTGGCGAACAACCTTCCCAGCTTCGGCAGCACCTGGAACGAATGGAAATCGTAGAGCTTGCTGAACAGCTCGTTGCGCACCTTGGAAAACTCCAGCACCAGCGCGCGACCGCCCGGCTTGAGCACGCGGCAGATGTCCGCCAGTGCCTTGTCCTTGTCGGTCACGTTGCGCAGGCCGAAGGCCATGGTCACAGCGTCGAAGCTGTTGTCAGGAAAGGGCAGTGCTTCGGCATTCAATTGCGTCCAGCGCAGGCCGCCGACCAGTCCACGATCGGTGAGCCGGTCGCGGCCCACGTTGAGCATGGCTGCATTGATATCACCCACGATCACTTCGCCACTCTCGCCCACGACCGGCTTGATCAGCGCCGCGATGTCGCCGGTGCCGCCAGCAAGGTCCAGTACGCGGTCGCCGCGGCGGATGCCGCTGATGGCCACGAAATGGCGCTTCCATAGGCGATGGATGCCGAACGACATCAGGTCGTTCATCAGGTCGTAGTTGTGGGCGACCGAGGTAAATACCTGGCCGACCAGCTTTTGCTTCTCCGTGACCGGCACGTCGCGGAAACCGAAATGGGTGGTGGGCTGCTCGCTCATGCGCGAATGGTACAGGATGACGCGCGACGATAAAGCTGGCTTATCCGTCATATAGGCAACATGCAGTGGTCTGATGGCCTCGGCCGGCGTAGCCTTGCGGCCAACTTCCGCAAAGGGGCTGGGGCATGAAACGTTCGATTCCGTTTTTCTGTATCGTCGGTCTGCTTGGTTGCGCTGCTGCTGTGCAAAGTGCGCCGACGCAACCGATCACCGCGGCTGGCAATTACCATCCGCTGCCCAAGGCGGCCTATCAGCCCGATCCGGCAGCGACCTACAAAGTGGTGTTTTCGTTGACCAAGGCCAGCGATAAGCCCGACCAGATCAACCCCGCGCTGGAGCGTGTGGCGCGCACGGTCAACCTCTACGCATCCGCTGGCGTGCCGCTGGATCATCTCAAGTTTGTTGCAGTGGCCTATGGGCAAGCCACACCGCTGGTGCTCGACGACGAGCATTACAAGGCGCAATTTGGCGTGGCCAATCCCAACCTTCCGGTGATTGCGCAATTGCGCAAGGCCGGCATCGACGTCGCGGTGTGCGGGCAGGCGATGGCTGAGCATCACTATGCGAACGAATGGGCGTCGAAAGATGTGACGCTCAGCTTGGCCGCGCTCACCACCATCACCGAGCTGCAGCAGCAGGGTTACGCCCTGATGCCGTTGTAAGAAGGATCGATCATGTTGCTAGCTTGGAAACGTTGCCGGCGATGCGTGTCGCTGGCTGCTCTGCTGGCTGTCGCTTGCGGCGTGGTGAACGCCGCTCAGCAGGATTATCTGCCGCCGTGGAATCCGCCGCCGGCGGGAGGCGTCTCCTTTTCGGTGCCGCCATTTGATGCGATTGCGGATCTGCATGGCGATATCGTCGATCCGCAGCTCACTGTGTTCTTCGCTGGCAACCAGTTCATGGTGGTGCACGATCTGGTGGAAGCGTTCAAACAACGCTATCCGCAGTACCAGCGTGTGTTCGTCGAGACGCTTCCACCGGGCATCCTTGCCAAGCAGATTGAGACAGGTTCACTGGTGATGGGCAATCTGCGCGTTGCCTTGAAGCCGGATATCTTCACCAACGGCAAGAGCTCCATCGCGGAGTTGCAGAAGCAGCGTGGCTGGTTTGCCGATACGGTCGACTACGCGCGCAATCCGCTGGCGATCATGGTGGCGAAGGGCAATCCCAAACACGTCGAAGGCTTGAAGGATCTCGGTCGTGCCGACGTGCGCGTGAGCATGCCCAATCCGCAGTGGGAAGGCATTGCCAAGCAGATCGAGGCAAGTTATCGCAAAGCGGGCGGTGACGCGCTGGATCACGCGATCATGGATGGCAAAGTGAAGGATGGCAGCACTTATCTCACGCGCATCCATCACCGCGAATCGCCCTTGCGCGTATTGCAAGGCGAGTCCGACGCCGCGCCGGTGTGGTCGACCGAAGCGTATTTCCAGCAGCAGATTCTGCATCGCCCGGTGGAAACGATCGCGATACCGGCGGAACAGAACGTCACCGCAACCTATACCGCAGCGCGCATGAAGGATGCGCCGCACGAGCAGGCGGCCAAGGACTTCCTCGCCTTTATGGCTACTGCCGACGCACAGGAGATCTATCGCAAGTACGGCTTCCAGCCGGCGCAACCATGAACTCGTTGCGCTTGGTTTTGCTTGCATGCTGCGTGCTGATCGCAAAGAGCGCTTTGGCAGGTACACCGGACGGTGCCACGATCGCACAGCAAGGAAACGGCCACGGCGCGGCGCCGTGCATGGCGTGTCACGGTGCCGATGGTGGCGGGCAGGCAGCGGCGGGCTTTCCGCGCCTTGCAGGATTACCGCAGGCGTATTTGCGCAAGCAATTGGAAGATTTCGCCAACGGCTCCCGCAGCAACGCCACCATGCAACCCGTCGTGATGAGCTTGACCGATGCGGAGCGTGATGCGGTGGCGGAGTATTACAGCAAGTTGCCTGTGCCGTCGGCGCCACCTGTAAAGACACCGGATGGTGAAGCCGCGCACGTTGCGCAAACACTGGCCACACGTGGACGTTGGCCGAACGGCTTGCCTGCGTGCGAACAATGCCATGGTCCCAGCGGCGGCGGCGTAGGTGATCACTTTCCGCCGTTGGCCGGGCAATCGGTGCTCTATATCAGCAATGCGTTGCATGCATGGAAGCAGGGTGCGCGACACAACGATCCGCTGCAACTGATGCAAACCGTCACGAGCAAGCTGAGCGAGGCAGATATCGCGGCGATCAGTGCGTGGTATGCAGCGCAGCCTGCTTCGACGGTGAAGGAGGCGCAGCCATGAAGCCGTCACCATGGATGATGATAGGAGCGTTGTTCCTGCTCGCCGCATGCAATCAAAAGGCGCAGCAAGCCGCACCATCGGTAGCGAATGAACCCGCCGCCGCGGCAACATCGCCGAAGCACGCGAGCGGTTTCGAGCCACCTGCAGATTCCTCGATTCCGAGCGACGACTTCGGCAAACAGATCGCGCTAGGTCGACAGATCTTCATCGACACGGGCCGCTACGCCAAGGGCTACGTCGGCAATCAACTAAGTTGCGAGAACTGCCATCTTGATGCGGGCCGCCTTGCGCAATCCGCACCACTGTGGGGCGCGTATCCCATGTATCCCGCTTACCGCAGCAAGAATCATCACGTGAATACGTTCGCCGAACGCCTGCAGGGCTGCTTCCAGTACAGCATGAACGGCAAGGCGCCACCGCTTGGTGATGACGTGCTGGTCGCGTTGGAGGCGTACGCGTATTGGATGTCCAAAGGCGAATCGATCGGCGTCGCGCCTCTCGGTCATGGCTATCCGAAATTGCCAAAGCCCGCGCAGGCTCCAGATTACGCGCGTGGCGAATCCGTCTTCAAGCGCGACTGCGCGCTGTGCCACGGCGACAATGGCCAAGGCCAGCAAGCAGCCGGCCGTACTGTTTTTCCTCCGCTATGGGGGCCGCAATCCTTCAACTGGGGCGCCGGCATGGAACGACTCGACAACGCTGCCGGTTTCATCAAGGCCAACATGCCCTTGAGTCGTGGCAATACGCTGACCGATCAGGATGCGTGGGACGTGGCGTACTTCATGAATGGTCACGAGCGTCCGCAGGATCCGCGTTTCCATGGCTCCATCGAGGAAACCCGCAAGGCGTATCACGACACGCCAGATTCATTGTATGGCGCGACGGTCAATGGAAAGACGCTAGGCGAGGGTGTCCTGAAATAACAACGCCCATGGAATTCTGAAGGCTGCAGACTATGAACTGCTGCAGCGCCCTCTGCAGATGAAGGCGATAAACCATGTGCAGAGGGCGGTTGACGCGGTGATATGCGGATTTGGCGCCTCTATTGGACCCAGTACATTTTGTGATTTTGCAGTTTCAATGTGACTGGCTCGTTTGGTGACAATTTGATGTGTTCTTTTTCTTCAATCGTTGTCTTCAGAATGGTTTCGACCTGCCGAACAAGTTCATTGTTCGCAGGGAGTTCCTTGGTTTTCTCGGCCATTTTCATGTCTCCGGTTGATACGGCTTGGCTTTCGAAGACGAGCCACGACATGTACATGCCATCACTGTGGTCCGACAGTGCAACTACGCAACATCTTTAGCTCCAGAGTAGGTGCTGACGAGCACCAGCTCAGGTTTCTCTATGCCGCTCTCGTCGCCATCTCGGTTTTTCCGGACCATCCGCTTCGTTCGTGCGAAGCGGATGTTGAGGCTTACAAACGCGCAGTAAAGCTGGCGTATAAGCGCCGTGAGATGTTTTTACCTGTTTAGAAGAGTCGGCTACATATCCCTCGTGCAGTTCCTCGCTGGTGTTCAAGGGCTCAGTTGAGACAGGCGTCTGTTCGGATGCTGTGGTCGTATGTTCGATTTCGGTCACCGCGCGTGGCGTTTCTTATTGTTCGCTGCGCGTGGTCTTCAGAATGGAGTGGCGCATTTCGCGTGCGAGGATCACGCGTACGTCGCGCGCCATATCTTCCAGTGCGGTATCAGAGTCGAGTTTGCCGTTGGTGTCGATCCACACAATGCGGCGTTCGCGCAGTTTCTGGATGAAGCCGCGGAACAGAGCTTTGTCGAAGAATTTCGGTGCCAGCGGTTCGCTGAGCAGGCTCAGGCGCTGGGCAGTTTGCGTGCAGACCTTTTCCAGTTCGAAAGCGATGTTGGTGTGCGGGCCACTTTTCACCACTGCGGCGATGGCAATGTAGTAGCACTCGGACGCCCGGATCAGACTGTGTGCAACTATCATTCGCAAATTCATGCGAGACACAAAGACTCATGGTCACCTTGTCGGGACGACCGGTCTATGCTCTGCAATCCAAAAATGTCGTAGCATGCCGTGTGAAACAGGGGCTTTAGCCGATGCGCAAGCGTCGCGCTGCGTCAAGGGGACCAAGCGGTGCATCAACGCCGCTCGCATTTGATCAAACCGCCAGCACGCTGTGCTGTTGGCGATGATGGATGACTCTTAGCGAAGGCTTCTGGAAAGTGGGCAGATGACTACATGTCGCTGTCTTCATTCCAACTCAGGGGCGATGGATCGATGACAAATCCGAATGTTTACGCAGGTCAGCTGGAACATGCTTTCTTAAGGCTGACATTGCCTTTCTCGTCGTTTCCTCCGAATCCGAAAGCAGCCCGGCGCATTCCTCTGCGCTGATCTAAAGCTGCGCCTTTCTCTTTGTACCGACACCGAAGTCGCATGCGTCAGCGTGTACCCACGCGGCGTGCATTTACCCCAGGCAGGGAGCGATCGTCATGAGCTTCAACCGTCACAACGTACTGGCTTTTTCCGTTGCAATCGCCTTGGCGGCCTCATTGACCGCATGCGGAGGCGGCGGTGGCGGCAATGGAAACGTGCGTCCATCAACGGCATCACCGGTGCCTACGCCAACGCCGGCTCCGACGCCCACACCAACCCCCACTCCGACTCCTACACCGACGCCAGCTCCCGCTCCAGCGCCAACACCCGCGCCGACGCCAGCCCCAACTCCCTCGCCAGGGCCGGCACCAACGACGCTGACCGGCAGCCCCACGCCACTGCCCACGCCTGCCATTCCTTTGTACACCCCGCTGCGTGCGCAGCTCGACCCAGAGAACGTCCCGCTCGCCTGGGTGAATGCACAAAGTGTGACCGGCAACCAAGGGCAAGGAGTGAAAGTTGGAATCCTGGATAGCGGTGCGCAGGCGACTAACTCCGCACTGGTCAATCGCATCAGCTGGTTCAAGGATTATGTCGATCCCAGCAACACCACGCCGCAGGATACGGATGGTCATGGAACCCTGATGGCGGAAATCATCGGCGGTACGGCGAATGCCAATGGCTCAGGTGGCAATCCTTTCTATGGCGGCGTGGCGCCGCAATCATCGCTGTACATCGCCAGGGTCGGTGATAGTACGGGCAATGTCAGTATCAGCCTCATTCCGCAGGCGCTGGCCGATCTGACTGCGCAAGGTGTCAAGCTGATCAACAACTCCTACGGCAGCAGCACATCCATCACTGCGGTCGGTGCATCGGATCCGCAGGTGACTGGGAGGTACGCGATTTTTCAATCAACCGCCACCAATGGTCAGTTGATGGTATGGGCGGCGGGCAATCAAGGCATGTCGCAACCTAGTATTGAAGCGGGATTGCCGTATTACGAACCAAGTCTGCAAAAGAATTGGCTCGCTGTGGTGAACGTTGCATTGAATGCAAGCGGCCAGGTAACGGGGCTCGATACGGCAGCTACGTCCAATGCGTGCGGCGTTGCTGCGCCATGGTGCTTGGCAGCGCCTGGATACATTTATGTTTCCCCTGTAGCCAATACAGGGTTCAAGACTGGCGCAGGAGATGGCACGTCAGGATCGGCGGCAGTCGTGAGCGGTGTTGCAGCATTGGTTTGGCAGGCTTTTCCGTTTTTTACCCCTACAAATGTGCAGGAAACGTTGCTAGGTACAGCCACTAACCTGGGCAGTCCTGATTACTACGGCTACGGCTTGGTGAATGCCCAGGCGGCAGTTAACGGCCCGGGGCAGCTCAATTGGGGCGTGTTCGATGTCAATATCCCAGCCAACCAGTTGGCGATTTTTTCCAACAATCTGAGCGGCAGTGGCTCGCTGCAGTTGGATGGTGCTGGAAATCTTACTTTGAGCGGGCAGAACAACATCAGCGGCATCGTCGTAAATGGAGGTTCGCTTTACGTAAGCACTGGTACCACTACTTCGGCCGGAAACACCATTGTCAATGGTGGTTACCTTGTTGTCGATGGTGTTCTGAATTCAAACGTTACCGTCAACCAGCAAGGGCAACTGTTTACGGTTGATGCCGGGAATGCCATCAACGGCAACGTTGTAAATAGCGGCATGGTTGCTACGTCGAGCGTCGCCGGATTGCAGATCAACGGCAACTACACCGTGGTTCCTGCGCAGGCTAACGGGCCAGTGACCAATACGATGATAACAGTGGGTGATCCCTTGAAAATTTCAGGGGTGGCTACGTTGAACAAGTCATCCCTCATCGTTGATGTACCCAGTGGCTACACGCCACAGACCCAGGAGCTGGTGCTGCAGGCGAACGGTGGCGTGCTGGGCACATTTGGGTCGCTTGGTGTCAGTGGCAGCGTCTATACCAGTGGCACACTCTCTTACACCACTACACAGATAGATGTGAGCCTCAGTCAGGCGTCGGTTGCCGCGGTTGCACAGGCTGCCATGCCCGCAGTAGCAACTACGCAGCAAACTGCGCAGCACATTCAAACGGCGTTGCTGCAGGCCAATCAATGGGCAGTGACCGATCCCTCGTCGCACCAGACATTTCTTGATGCAGCGGGTGATTTTCTACATGTCAGTTCTTTTGCGCAGGCCGCAGCTTCGATCAACAGCCTTTCAGGCCAGTTGCTGGCTTCATCTCAAGGTTTGACCTTCCAGCAGGCTGGCATCGTCAACCGCACGGTGGCCGATCGCCTTGCTGATCTCGGCGAGGATCATTCAACCCAAGGCGCATGGTTTCAGGGAACAGGTGCAGATGGCGACATCGCCCGGTCGGGCTATGCCACGGGTAGCTATAGCGGTGGTGGGTCCGTTGCCGGTTACGACGTCAAGCTGGCGGAGCATTTCGCGCTGGGACTTGGCCTGGATTGGGATCGTCTGAGTTCGCGATACTCCATGCAGGGCGGCAACAATACTTCGCGCGGCACGGGCGTGATGCTGTATGCCAAGTACGACATGGGTAATGCCTATCTGTCGGGTCGCATCGGTGAGGATTGGATTCACACTGACACGAGCCGCTGGGGAGTGTTGGGTACTGTGCCGGCGGCGATCAACAGCTCGCGCAACGACAAGATGACGTCGGCTTATCTGGAAATGGGTTATGACGCGAAGTCGAATGCGTGGACCACTACACCGTTCGTGTCCGCGGGAGATGAATATTTGCGCCGTGGCGCCATTGCGGAGCAAGGTGCTGGTGGCTTCGGTATCGCTGCGGCGAGCCACGACTTCAACCAGAGCTATGCGCAAGTCGGTGCACGCCTGGGTTATCGCTGGAATTGGGGTACGGGCCAGGTCGCGCTAAAGGGATTTGCCTTGTACCAGCGGTTGCTCAGCGGGCGTAATCTTGGATTCACCGCGGCCTATGCAGGTGCACCGAACGCGACGTTCGAACTGGAAGGCGTGAACTCGCCACGGAACAGCGGTTGGATCGGCGCGGGCCTGAACGCCGTGTTGAACAATCAGTGGTCGTGGTTCGTCAATCTGGATGGTCAGATTGCGGGTGGCGGAACCAAGGCGGCGGTATTCAGTGCTGGCGCAAGGTATCGCTTCTGATCACGTCATGGTTGCGCACGAATAGCAGAATTCGTGCGCAACCAAAGAGGGTTAATCTTTATCGTGCTCCACCGGCATGTGCTCATGCTCGCGGTGCTCGGCGATCACATGCCGCTCATGCAACTCTTCGCCGGTATTCATAGGTTCGGATGACGCCGATGCAGGCGCCTGCGTAGCGGGAGCTTGCTCCGCTTCCGAAGTGGTGCGAAGTGTTTCTTTCTCTTCGCTGCCCGTGATCTTCAGAATGGAATGACGCATTTCACGTGCGAGGATCACGCGTGCGTCGCGCACCATGTCTTCCAGTCCACTGTCGTAGTCGAGCTTGCCGTCGGTGTCGGTCCACACAATGCGGCGCTCGCGCAGTTTCTGGATGAAGCCGCGGAACAGGGCTTTGTCGAAGAATTCCGGTGCCAGTGGTTCGCTGAGCAGGCTCAGGCGCTGGGCGGTAAGGGTGCACACGGTTTCCAGTTCGGAGGCGGTGATGGTGTGCGGGCCGTTTTTCACCAGTGCGGCGATGGCAATGTAGTAGCGTTCGAATGCTTGGATCAGGCTGCGTGCGATTGTCTTCAATTGATAAGCCGCGTCGTCCTGGCCAGGTCCGCGTTCGAGCACGCGGCCTTCACCGACGGCTTCCAGTAGGCCGCGGCGCACGAAGAAATCGATGGTGGCTTGCAATTGCACGCCGAAACCTTCGGCGTCCCAGGGGAGGAACAGCTCGCCCTGGATGAAGGGATAGATGATGCGGCCTAGACGCAGCACGGAAGCGCGTGACATGCGGCGATTGTTGAGGAAGCAGCAGGCCACCCATGCGGCGGCAGCCGTAAGGTGCAATACGTTGTTGCGGAAATAACTCAGCAGTACGGCAGGTTCGCCTTCTACCGTCAGCACGTCGCCGAGCGGATGACGTACGCGCGTGATCCAACCCATCTGTTCGCCGTAGGCGAGGATCGCGTCCGGCGCCAGCGGCGTGAGTGTCATGCGATCGGAATATGGCAGTTCTTCGAGCAGTGCCTTCAAGAGATCCAGCTGCGCCAGCAGATCGTTTTCCGCCATCGCGTGTTTGGGCGTGGACAGCAGCGCCAGAGCTAGCAGGTTGATCGGATTGACGTCCGCTGCACGGTTGATGTTGATCTGGATTTTTTCCGCAAGCTGATCGACCACACCGCTCAGCCATTCCGGTTTGACGCTCGGATCGGCAGTGGTTTCGCGCCATTGGCTGCTGGCGGCATCGAGCAGCGGCGTCAATTCGATCGGCTCGCCGAAGTTCAGTGAGACGTGGCCGTAACGCTGGCGCAACACGCCCAGGCCGCGGAGCAGCCCGATCAGGGATTCCTTCTCCTTCGGCTTGCCGGAAAGCTCGCCGATGTAGCTCTTGCCTTCCATCAGCTTTTCGTAGCCGATGTACACGGGCTGGAACAGCACGGGACGGCGCGGCGCGCGCAGGAAGGCGCGCACGGTCATCACCAGCATGCCGGCGCGTGGTGCGAGCAGGCGGCCGGTGCGGGAGCGTCCACCTTCGATGAAGTATTCGATCGGCACGCCGCGGTCGATCAGCTGCGCGACGTATTCGTTGAACACCACCGAATACAGCGCATTGCCTTTGAAGCTGCGGCGCAGGAAGAACGCGCCGCCGCGACGAAGAATCGGGCCGATCAGCGGCAGGTTGAGATTCACGCCGGCGGCGATGTGCGGTACCACTACGCCGGACGCGTTCAACTGATAGGACAGCAGCAGGTAATCCGCATGGCTGCGATGGCTGGGTACGTACACCACTTCGTAACCCGGCGCGGCGGCGCGGGCCTTGTCGAAGTGATGCATGGTGATGCCATCGTAGAGCTTGTTCCAGAAATTGCGCAGCAGGAACGAAGCCGAGCGGACTACGGGGTGCGAATAATCCGCAGCGATCTCCATCATCATCTTATGCGCGCGTTCCCACGCTTTCGCATAGCTGATGTTTTCCTTGGCAGCGGTGGAGGTGATCGCGGCGCGCACGGGTTCGGCGTTGAGCACGGCGTCGACCACGGTGCGTCGGTGCGAAAGATCGGGGCCGATCACTGCCGCGCGGATGCGACGGAAGTGCGTGCGCATCACGCGCGCCATCTTGCGCGCGAAGCGCTCCGGCTGTACGTCTTCTTCTTCTTTCAGCACCGTGCGCAGCGATACCGGCGCGGAGAAATGCACTACCGTGTCGCGGCCATTGAGCAGCAGCGCGAGCATGCGGCGGAAACGGCCGACCATCACCCAGTTTTCCGAAAACAGCACGCTGAACCAGCCGGACTCGCGCGTGGGCGCGCGGCCGACATAGATCGATACCGGCACGATCTGGATGTCGCGATCCGGGAAGCCCTCCAGCGCGCGCACCAGTTGGCCGAACGGTTCGTTTGGCGAACGCTTGCGATTGCGGCCGAACAGCCAGCCGTCGCGACGTGCGAGCGCGAACACCGAACGGCGGCGACGAGTGAATGGCAACGGTTGCATCGGACTGGGCAAGCCGGCCTCGCGGCAGGCACGATCCAGGATCAGCGCGTCGGAAAAGCCGTCACGCTCGATCGCGTAGCAAACGGGCGCATCGCCCTGCAGCAGCAAGCTGGCAGGTTCGGCTGGATCGCGGCGAATGCGTACCCAGGGTTCAAGCAGGTGCCCGGCGAGGTTGAACCACCAGGGGGCGCGGCTGCGGTAGGTTGATTCCGCGGTCGTCATAGTCGGCATCTGCATAGTTTAGCGTTCGGCCTTACACCCGGCTCAGGGCTTGGCGGCCAGCGTCGTGCCGGTGGAGGCATTGCTGGCCGGTGGCTGCATGCTCCCCGACAGTGCCGGCGCTGTACTGCTGCCAGCAGGCGCAGGCGGATGCATGAGCTGTTCGTGTTGCGCGCGTTCGCTGTCGAGCAGGTCCTGGCTATACCAGCGGCCATCGACCAGCACGAGTTGCGAGTCGCTGCTCAGTGGCTTGCCGAGCAAGGTGTAGTCGATCTTCACATGGGCGTGGCCATGATCGATGCCGACGGTGCTGACTTTTACCGAGTCCAGTGTGTCGTCGACGGAAAGACCGTAGATCACCAGCAACTGCTTGATACCCTGGTACGCGGTGGCGTACTTCTTCATCGCAGTGTCGAAATCCATGCTTTGCAATTGATCCGGTGTTTTCAGGTCGAGCTGACGCGCGCTGGTCACCACTACGCCGACGGCTTGCTTGGCTTTGTCCTGGTCGAACCAAGGCGTCTGCTGAGCCCACGGCAGCATGACGTTGAGAGCGTCGCGCATCTGCTGCTTCTGGTTCTCCGTCATCGTCTTGTTCTGTGCGATGCCGGTGGTGAGGATGGCCTGGCCGATGCCGATCATCACCGGCAACTGATCGTGGTACTGCTGCTCCATCTGCGTCAGCTTGGGCTTGAGCTGGTCATACAGCGTGGTTTCCGCATTGGGCGCGGTGAGCTGCTTGACGGCCTGGGCGAAGCGGGCGCGATCTTCATCGGTGATCGGCCGTTGATCGGGGCGCGGGTGCGTCCAGTCGGTGCGCAGGTTGGCGTAGTCGGCCGGGGGCAGGGCGTGCTTCCAGAAGCCATCGAAATCACCGGCCTTGATCAGGGTCACAGATTGCTGCACGGCCGCTTCCGGCGTGGCGCCGCCCGGTGCTGCGGTGGCTTCTTCTTTGTTGTGACAGGCGGCCAGCACGAGCAGCGCCAGAAAAGGCAGGCAATGCCTAAACATTTGAAAACGCATGGAATCTCTCACGTGGGAGGGGCGGTAGCATGCCATCCAGGCAGGGCAAAAAGGCGGCGCCATACGGCGGGGCGCGGTGCATCTTAGAGCCTGTCTAGGGGTTTCGCGTAGCCCGCGCCGGCCCTGTTTGCCCGCAAGCCAAGGAGGAACGAGGGCGCATATGTCGATACGTAACCGAGTGAGGACGCGGGGTTGCGGGCAAACAGAGCCGGCGCGGGCCACGCGAAACCCCTAGACAGGCTCTCAAAAAAACCCAAAAGAAAACCCCGCGGGCGTTGGGCCTCGCAGGGTCATGCCGGCATCGCCGGAAGGGAAATGGCCTTGCCCGCAGATATTTGGAGGTCAGCAGGGTTGGCGAGCTCATGATAAAGCCCTTCTCAACTTCAAGCAATACTTTAAGTAAGATCAAGTAAGTGATTGAAATTATTCAATCCGTAGAGCTTGGATCTTCTGTTGGTGGCGCTGATCGCGCGGCATGCTCCACTCGTTGTTGAACAGAGCCGGCTCCCATGAACCATAGGTGGGATTGGGGAGCACGAACCAGCGGGTGCCGATCCAGTCTTTATAGGGTGCCATAGCTTGAGCCCGGCCGGTGGCCGTGTTCGCGAACACGGTGACGAAATCCCCGAGCTGGTCGCCGAACTGCATCAGTACACGATAGTGCTGGCCGACAAGTTGACGGCGGCAGTTCTTCTCAGTGCCCACTTGATCGCAGCCAGGCAGCAAGGTGCCAAGGCCGAGGAAAGCATCGGGACTGGATACAGGTAAGCCCACCTTGCGTAGATTGCTGAGTGTGGCGGCATCCAGATCCTGCGCGCGATTGGAAATGTAGATCACTGCAATGCCGTGCTTGGCTGCAAACTGCGTGAACGCCACAGCACCGGGCATGGCGCGTGCACGCTCTTCCTTGCACCACGCAGCCCAGTCGGCTTCGTTGAACTCACCGCCCTTGCGGATCAAGCGTGCCTGGTAGGGTGAGTTGTCGAGCACGGTCTCATCGATGTCCAGGATCACAGCAGGCTTCAGGTTCTTGTACGGCGTGACGCGATCCTCGCTAGGCAAGGCATCCCAGTTCTTGTCTTTCAGTGCCATCAGCAATTGCGATTGCGCGCTGCGAAAGGTTTCCTGATAGATCAAGTCGTGTTCGAGCGCGGTCTGCGTCCAGGCGACAGCGTTGAGGTTGTCGTCGGCAGAAACGGTAGCTGCTGGTGCCGCTGCGGTTGCAGTCGAAGCGGGAGCAGCCGAATGCGGCGCCTGGCTGGCGCAACCACAAAGCAGGAGCAACGTGCCCAACAGAACGGGCAGGGACTTGATCATGAAACACCGTGGATAGAGAAACGGGATCGCAGAGGATTACGCAAGTTTATGACAGACTTGCACGTATTACGCCCTACCCATGGATCGCGCCTGTGTACGCAGCCCTTCCTTCCACCCGCGGCATTCGCATCGCCAGTTACGTGTTGACCACCTTGGCGTTGTTGCTGGTGCTATGGCTGCATCTGCTGCCGGCAATGCTTGCGGGCCTGCTCGTGTACGAACTGGTGCATGCCATGACGCCGCTGCTCGGTCGGCGCATTTCCGGTGAGCGTGCGCGCTTGGTTGTGGTGACCGTGCTTGGCGTGATCGTGGTAGGTCTGTTGACGTTGCTGATCGTGGCGTTGGTCGGCTTCTTCCGCAACGAGATCAGCAATCCCGCCGCGCTCTGGGAACAGCAACTGATGCCGCTGGTGGAAAAGGCGCGCGAGCAGTTACCGCAATCGCTCACCAATTGGCTGCCGGATAGCGTGGACGAACTGCGCGTGATGGCGCTTGATCTCACCCGCAAGCACGCGATGAGTCTGCAAAACGTGGGCAAGGAAACCGCGCGTGTGCTGGTGCACATCATTCTGGGATTGGTGCTTGGCGCGTTGGTGGCACTTAATCGGGCGCGCCCACCGCATCAGGTTGGTCCGTTGGCGGCGGCGCTGGGTGAGCGTTGCCATCATCTGGCGGCGGCGTTCCACAACATCGTGTTCGCGCAGATCAAGATTTCGCTGATCAACACCATAGCCACCGGCATCTTCCTGCTCGGCGTGCTGCCGCTGATGGACATCCATGTGCCGCTGGCGAAAACGCTGGTGGTGGTGACTTTTCTCGCCGGCTTGCTGCCGGTGATCGGCAACCTGATCTCCAACACCGCGGTGACGATTGCGGGTCTCTCGGTGTCGATCTGGGTGGCGGTGGCTTCGTTGGGTTTTCTTATCGTCATCCACAAGCTGGAGTACTTCCTCAATGCACGCATCATCGGCACGCAGATTCGCGCACGCGCGTGGGAGCTGCTGGTTGCGATGTTGGTGATGGAGGCGGCGTTCGGTTTGGCGGGTTTGGTTGCTGCACCGATCTATTACGCGTACTTGAAGCGCGAGCTGGAGCAGCAGCGTTTGATTTGAATTACCGAGACCTGCAGCTCACTTTGAAGTAGTGCTGGTTCTTTCTTGAAGGCGCGTAATTACACGACACGTAAGCTTGAAGAAAATATTACTTTATATTCGTGATAATGCCGTGAAAATGCTTTTTGAAAAGGTTTTCTCCATAGGAATTTTTCCTCTAGTCATTAAATATGATTGCAACTGAAAATGCCTTGAAGTAGGTTTTCGCGGTTCGTCATTTAGGGGTCATCTGACGAACGACTTTGTCAGGGAGATGGGCCGAAGACTTCGGCTTACGCGCAAGCATTCCTAACGTATGCCCGTAGGGAGTGGGAGGGGGCGGGTAACGCAAGGAATACGACAAAGCCTCGTTTTATAGATCTGGAGCGAAGACAAGCCCCCGCTTAAGCGGAAGTGCTGTGGCCTGGCGGCCGCAGAGCGGGTCCTTTTGTTCTCTATAATTTGAGGATACAAAATGTTCGGTCATATGAAATACGGTCTGCTCAAAACGGCAGCCGTTTCTAGCTTGTTTGCACTGGCCGCTGGTAGTGCTTTTGCGGCCGACAATACTGCCTCGCAAATCAGCAATCCTTATTCACCCGCTTATGGGCATTCCTATCGGCATGGTGTGGTACCGACGCGTGAAACACACGCGAAAATGAAGGCTTATTTGGCACAAATAGGAGCGGCGACTGGTCCGGAGACTTTATCTTTCGGTGGCGGTATCGATGGCATCGGCGTCACCAGTGGTACACCCAAGGTGTATCTGGTGTTCTATGGAAATCAGTGGGGCACCTCAAGCACCGACAGCAACGGCAATACGAACTTTTCCAATGACCCCAGCGGTGCGGCGCCCTACCTGCAACAGATGTTCAAAGGCCTGGGCACGGGTGGTGAATTATGGTCAGGCACGATGACGCAATATTGCGATGGTTCGTCGGTGGCATCGGGTGCAACGTCCTGCCCGTCAGGCGCACCGTTGATCGGTTATCCCACGGGTGGGGCACTTGCCGGCGTGTGGTACGACAACTCGCAAGCCTCACCTTCTGCGGCAACCGGTGCACAGCTTGCACAGGAAGCCATCAACGCCGCAGCGCATTTCGGCAACACTACCGCGGCATCCAACCGTTATGTGCAGTACGTGATCTTGTCGCCCACGGGTGCTGATCCCGATAACTACCAGACGGGTGGTTTCTGTGCTTGGCACGATTACAACGGCGATCAGGGTGTCAGCTCGCCCTATGGTGATATCGCATTCACCAACATGCCTTATGTGTCCGACCAGGGCAGCAGTTGCGGTGCAGGCTTCGTCAATCCTGGCAGCAACCTCGATGGTTTCTCCATCGTGAACGGCCATGAATACGCAGAAACGATCACGGATCAGAACCCGGCTGGTGGTTGGACCAACCACCAGAGCGGGAGTTACAACGGAGAGGAAAACGGCGATGAGTGCGCGTGGATCAGCTCGGGTCAAGGTGCATCGGCCAACGTGAGCATGGGCACAGGTTCCTTTGCGATGCAAAGTACCTGGTCCAATGACACCAACCAATGCGAAATCGCGCATCCTGTCGTGAGCGGTGGTGGCAGTGGTGGTGGCACGCCTACGGCCAACTTCAGCGTCGTGACCAGTGGTCTCACGGCGAACTTCACCGATAGTTCCACCGACAGCGGTGGCACGATCAACTCCTGGTCGTGGACCTTTGGCGATGGCGGTACGTCCACCACCCAGAGTCCGTCGCATGCCTATGCAGCAAGTGGCACGTACAGTGTGACTGAGACGGTAAAGGATAGCGTCAGCGGTAAGACCAGTTCGGCGACCAAGTCCGTCAGCGTTAGCAGCGGCGGTGGTAGTTCGCAATTGCTCGGCAATACCGGCTTCGAGACCGGTTCCGCCTCGCCCTGGTCGATGACTGCGGGCGTGCTTTGCAGCAATAGCAGCTGCTCTGGCGAAGTTGCGCACAGCGGCTCGTGGTTCGCATGGCTGGACGGCTACGGCACCACCCATACCGATACGGTCTCGCAGAAAGTAAGCATTCCGTCTGGCAAGACCAGCGCCACCTTGCAGTTCTATCTGCATATCGACACCGCTGAAACCACCACCACAGCAGCTCATGACACGTTGAAGGTGCAACTGCTCAATAGCAGCGGAACCGTGCTGGCCACGCTGGCAACGTTCTCCAACCTCAACGCGGCATCGGGTTACCAAGTACACAGCTATAACGTCGGCTCGTACATTGGCCAGACCGTGACCTTGAAGTTCACCGGTTCGGAAAATGCCTCGCTGCAGACGTCGTTTGTGTTGGATGACGTCACTTTGACGGTGCAGTAATCGACAAGTGCACCTCACCCCAGCGCTCTCTAGGTTGGGGTGAGGTGTCATCAAGTTGGGGATGAAGCCAACCTACAAAGGTTCGACTTACGGTTCGCGTATAGCGGCCATCAGTGCATGGTCATCGATGCTGCCATCCCACGTATTGGCGTGAAGCAATTGCTCCAGCGGCAAGCGTGAACGCCAGCCGGCAATTTCCAATTCCGGCTTGGGCAAGAATTCACTGACATAGCCAAGGCAAAGATAAGCCAGTGGATAGACCTGTGCAGGCAGCTTCAAGGTCTCGGCCAGCCGCGCCGGATCGACGATGCTCACCCAGCCCACGCCGATGCCTTCGGCACGCGCTGCCAGCCACAGGTTCTGCACGGCCAGGCAGGTGCTGAAGAGATCCGTCTCAAGCATCGTATGGCGGCCGAGTACGTGCGGGCCGCCGCGCTGGCGGTCACAGGTGATGCAGAGATTGATCGGGCTGTCGACGATACCTTCGAGCTTCAATCGACGGTATAGCGCTGCGCGTTCGTCTGAGTAATTTTGGGCCGCATCGGCGTTCGCATCATCGTAGAGCGCCTTCACCGCGCGCTTCACATCGATGCTGTCGATGACGATGAAATCCCAAGGCTGCATGAAGCCGACCGAAGGCGCGTGATGTGCCGCCTTGAGCAAGCGTGCCAGCACGTCCGGTGCAATGGGATCGGGCAGGAATTGAGAGCGTACGTCGCGACGCTCGTGAATGGCGCGATACAGGCCCGCGCGCTGCTCATCCGAAAAACTGTGATCGCTCATGACTGCAACTCAGTTGCCGGCCAGCATCGCGGCGATCTTCGCCATGTGCGATTCGGCGGTTTCACGCACCGCTTCCTTGTCGGCTTCCAGGTCTTTGCCTTCCCAATGCAAATCGTCCTGCGGCAGTTCGTGCAGGAAGCGGCTGGGTTGGTTGCTGTGGATTTCGCCATAGCGTTTCGTCTTGGACGACCACGACAGCGTCAGCAACTCCTTGGCGCGGGTAATGCCCACATACATCAGGCGGCGTTCTTCCTCCACGCGGCCTTCGTCGATTGCGGCGTCGTTCGGCAGCGTGCCTTCCTCACAGCCGACGATGAAAACAAAGCGGAACTCCAGCCCTTTTGCAGCGTGCATCGTCATCATGCGCAGTGCGTTGCCGGGTTCGTCGCGATCGGCATGCGTGAGCAAGGCCAACTGCGAGGCAAGATCGCCTGCGCTGTTGCCACCCTTTTGCATGGCGCGGAACCAGTCGGACAGCTCGCGCAGATTGCCTAGGCGGCGATCGCGCAGGGAGGCGTCCTGTGTGCCAGCCGCAATGTGTGCGGCGTATTGGGTGCGCGTCAGCACGCGATCGACCAGGTCTGCGGCGCTCTCGTGCAGCGAGGCGCTGCGCAGTTCATCCAGCAATCCTGAGAACGATGCCAGTGCTGCAGCAGGGCGCGGGCTCAATTGGCGTAGCACGCTGTCGCTGCGGGTGGCTTCGAGCAGCGAGCAGTGTTTCGTTTGTGCGATCTGCCCAAGTTTCTCCAGCGTGGTGGCGCCGATTTCCCGCTTGGGCACATTCACCACGCGCAGAAATGCGGCATCGTCGCTGGGATTGGTAAGCAGGCGCAGATAACAGAGCAGATCCTTCACTTCCGCGCGATCCAGGAAGGAAAGCGCACCGGTCAGGTGATACGGCACGCGTGCGAGGCGCAGCGCTTTTTCCAGCGGACGTGCCTGGAAGTTGCCACGGTACAGGATCGCCATATCATGCCAGCGCACCTTGTGCTTTTCCGCCAAGGTGGCGGCCATGCCGGCGATGCGTTCGGCCTCGTGCTCGGCTTCCTTGCATTCGATCACGCGGATCGGCGCACCTTCCGGATGCTCGCTCCACAGTTTCTTGGCGTGCAAATGCGGATTGTTGGCGATCAGCTGATTGGCTGCACGCAGAATGCGTCGACCGCAGCGATAGTTCTGCTCCAGCTTGATGACCCGAAGGCTGGGCCAATCTTTGCCGAGCTGCTCGATGTTCTCCGGATTCGCACCGCGCCAAGCATAGATGGACTGATCATCGTCACCCACGCACGTGAAGCTGCCGCGATCACCAGCGAGCACTTTCAGCAGGCGATATTGCGCATCATTGGTGTCCTGGTATTCGTCTACAAGCAGATAGCGCAGGCGCTCGCGCCATGTATCGCGGCATTCCTGGTCGCTTTCGAGAATGCGCAGCGGCAAGCGAATCAAATCATCGAAATCTACCGCGTTGAAGGCGGTCAGGCGCTGCTGGTAAAGCTCATAGATGGTGGCCGCTTCCAGCTCGCGCGGGCTGCGTGCGGCGGCCAGCGCTTCTTCGGGAGACAGTCCGCTGTTCTTGGCGCGGCTGAGCAGGTTGCGCAGGCCGAACAGCACATCTGGCTTGACGCCCTTGGGTGCAAGTTCCTTGACGATGTTCTCGCTGTCGTCGGCGTCCAGCACGGAGAAGCCGCGGCGCATACCGGCGCGCGCATGTTCCATCTGCAGAAATTTCAGGCCCAACGCATGAAACGTGCACACGGTCAGCGCCTGAGCATCTTCAGCACTCACCAACTTGCTCACGCGTTCGCGCATCTCGCGCGCGGCTTTGTTGGTGAAGGTGATCGCAGCGATGCGTGACGCTGCCAATTTACGGCGCTGCACCAAGTGCGCGATCTTCTGCGTAATGACGGAGGTTTTTCCAGAGCCGGCGCCTGCGAGCACCAGCAGCGGGCTGTCGACGTGTTCGACAGCGGCCAGTTGTTGGGGGTTGAGCATGCGTCGGTCGAATCGGTCAGCTGGGTGCAGCGCGAAGACCGATCCTAGCAAACCAGGCGCCGCTGGAGCAGGCTTGAAACCAATCCGTCACGGTGGCAGCCAGCCGGGTTACCATTCGCCATTCCGCAAGCCCGCCGATCCGCATGGCCAAGCTCTACTTCTATTATTCGTCGATGAACGCCGGCAAGACCACCAACTTGCTGCAGAGCGCGTACAACTATTACGAGCGGGGCATGCGCACCCTGATTCTTACCCCTGCGCTGGACAATCGCTACGGCGAGGGCGTGGTGGCTTCGCGCATTGGCTTGCGTTCGCAGGCGCAGCGTTTTACGGCGCACACTGACCTGTTGGCCTCGGTGCGAGGGGATATCGCTGCATATGGCGATCTGCACTGCGTGTTCGTGGACGAGGCGCAGTTTCTCAGCAAGGCGCAGGTGTGGCAGCTCACTGACGTGGTCGATGAGCTCAACATTCCCGTGCTGGCTTACGGCCTGCGCACGGATTTTCGCGGCGAACTGTTCGAAGGCAGCTGCTATCTGCTGGCCTGGGCCGACAGCTTGGAAGAAATCAAAACCATCTGCCATACCGGCCGCAAGGCCACCATGGTGGTGCGCGTAGACGAGCAAGGGCGAGCGATTACCGAAGGGCCGCAAGTTGAGATCGGCGGCAACGAACGTTATGTCTCGGTGAGCCGTGCCGAGTTCAAGAAGATCACGCGCGGACAAGGCCGTATCGAGCTAAAACAGCCCTCCTTGCCGCTGGAAGAGAAACCCTGATCCGGGCTGGCAACATAAAAGGAACAATCATGAGCAATCCGGTCATCTATTTCCCGGCCTGGCAGCGTCCGCATTGGCAGTCCAGCGATGAAGAAATCGTCCTGCAGTTCTACGTATTCGGCAATTTCCAGCCCACCCGCGTACCTTCCGCGGTTTATGGCAGCGATGGTTTGCCGGAAGAAGTACAACTCAGCAGCCATCATCATCATGTGTTGCGCGATTGGGAAGGCTATCCGCTGAAAGGTCCCCTGGGCGAGCTGTTCAAGAACGATTCGCCGGAAGCCTACGAAGAAGCCATGGCAGCACCGCAGGTGCTGGTGGTGCACGGACGCTTCAAGGATCAAGGCGATACCGGCTATCTGCGTGACACGCTTGGCGTGTTAGCGGGCCTGCTCGACATCGGCGGCGTGGCGATTCTTGATCCGCAGATTCTTACCTTGTTCGATGCAGCGGAGTGGCGCGATCGTTATCTGGTCAAGGACGGCGCACCGTTGCGCAACCACGTACTGATTCTGCGCGATGAAGACGAAGCAGGCCGCTATTGGGTGCACACGCGCGGTTTGCGCAAGTTCGGCCGCCCGGACATTAGTCTGCGCAATGTGCCGGAAAGCGAAACGGATCGTGCGGGTGCGCTATGCCAGCGGTTGATCGAGCTGGAGGCGTTGGGTGCGCGTTTCGTCGATGGGCAGGCGCTGGATGTCGACGGTATCTTCGGTGGCCTGACTGCGGAATTAGGTGGTGGATTCGACGATCCGCAATTCAACAATACTTACGTTGAGTTCTACTGGCCAGGGATGGATAAGTAACCATATGGTCGTCATTCCCGCGGAAGCGGGAATCCATCTTCGCTTTTTTACACCAGAGCAAAATGGATTCCCGCTTTCGCGGGAATGACGGACATCTGGGGATTACATCACTTCTGGCACTTCGGACACCAAAACGTCGATCGCTGCCCGATCACTTGCTGTCGTATCGCCGTGCCACACACCTTGCACGGCTCGCCTTCGCGTCCGTACACAAACAGCTCGCGAAAAAAATAACCCGGTGCACCATCCGGATTGAGAAAATCGCGCAATGTCGTGCCGCCGCGCTCGATCGCCCAGGCAAGAATGCGCTTCACCTCACCGGCAAGCCGTTGATAGCGCGCGCGTGAGACGGTACCGGCAGGTCGGCGCGGATCGATGCCGGCAGCAAACAGCGCCTCGCTGGCGTAGATATTGCCTACGCCCACCACGATCGCGTTGTCCATCAGGAACAGCTTCACCGCAGCCTTGCGGTGAAGCGAGCGCTGCCATAGCAAGTCGCCATCGAAAGCATCGGTGAGCGGCTCAGGGCCAAGGTCTACGAGTAATTCGTGCGTGGTGCCAGGCGCTTGCCATAACAAGCAACCGAAGCGGCGTGGATCGGTAAAACGAAGGATGCGTGGGCGTTCGCCTTGCAGCGGCTCCAGGCTGATATCGACGTGATCGTGGATGCCGGGTGGCACATCCGGCGGCAACACGCGCAGCACGCCAGTCATCCCCAGATGTAGCAAAGCGCTGCCGGCATGCGTGTGCAACAACAGATATTTGGCGCGGCGCTCAACTTCGTCGATGCGCTGTCCGGGCAACAGTTCCGTGATCTCGCGCGGAATCGGCCAGCGCAAATCCGTGCGCCGCAAGATAACGTTCGCAACGCGGCGGCCAATCAGATGGGGTGCGATGCCGCGTCGAGTGGTTTCGACTTCGGGCAGTTCGGGCATATTACTGCGCCTGCATGGATTGGCTTTGCGCGGAGCGCGGCATATAGCGTAGTGACACGATACCTACGCGCTCACCAGCCTGCACGTAAACATTGTGACCGATCGCAGTTGCGGCCCCGAAACGCAAGGTCTCGTCGTCCAGTTCGAGCTTGGCTTGCGATGGCTCCAGGCCAATCTTTGTCAGGTCATAGCTGCTTGCCGGCTGCCAGCTTTGTACTGGGGCGGCAGCGATGCGCACCAGTTCTTCCAGGCGCCGATCATCGGCACGCGTTTCGGTTGCTGAATCGCCGCGCCACCAATGCTCGCCGCGTTTCACATAGTGCTCGGATGGCGCGCTACCCATTTTCAGAGCTACATGCGTGACTTTGTCTGGTTGGAATGGCAGCAGCGTGCCGGGTGCATCGTGCTGATCAGTTCGCAGCTGCCACCATGCTGCGGCAAGCAATACGATCACTGCACCAAAAAGCCACAATTGATGACGCACAGCCCGCTTCATGCGCGTCGCCTGCGCCAAGCGATCATGCCGCCGATCACCAGCAATAACAGTGGTATGAGCACGATGAAGCTGACGCTCAACAGACTCAGTTCTCCCTGCGATACCGTCAGCACGCGATCGGGTGCACCGCGTGGCGGCATGCTGATGAGCTGGTCATCACCCAATAGCCAGTCGAAGATGCGTTCACCCAGCGCACGGTTGCCACCGTTGCCGAGATAACTGTTAGAAAGAAAATCGCCGTTGCCGATGATAGCCACGCGCTGCTCGCTCTTGGCGGGGCTAGGCGACAGGCGACTGAGTGCGAAACCGAAATCGAGCGGCCCTTTCAGCGACGCGGTTGTGCTGCCATTGAGTGATTGCGTTGTGGCTTGCGGACTGGAGCGCAGAAAGGGTTCGGGCTTCCAATCGCTCTTTCGCACTTCTGCCAGCGGCGCGACTTCCGGAAACAACGTAGTGAGTGTGAAGCCGCGGGTAATCCTGCTGGGCGGATAATCGCCGAGCGCGATCATGCGCGGATCTTTCAGTCCCAACGCCGCGGAAGATGCGTCGACCAATTCACCCGGCAACACGCGAATGGCGAGCGCTTCTGCGATCGGTTGCAGGCTTGTGTCGAGATTGCCGGGATCAGCTAGCCACAGCAGATTGCCGCCGCTGGCGAGGTAATCGGTGAGCGCCTTCGTCGCGCCCGGTGCCAGCGCCGCCTGCGGCCCGGCCAGCACGACCAGATCCGTATGCTCGGGCACGCTGGTAACTTGCGAGAAATTCAGCGGCACCGCACGCATGCCGCTCTGCTCAAGTTGCGACACGAAAGTGCCAAGGTCTGCGTTGCCAAGGCCATCGGCACGACGCTCGCCATCTCCGGTAACGAACGCCACGATGCGATCGTTGCCGCGCACCAGGCGCTCCAGCGCATCGGTGAAGCTGCGTTCGGTCAGCGTATCCATGCGTTGCTGACGATCGCGATAATGCAAGATCAATTCGCCATCGACGGTGACGCCGAGGTTGCGCATGGCCGCGGGATCCTGCTGCGGATCGACGAAGCTCAGATGCAGATCCGGCTTCGCTTGTTGATAGCGCTGTAGCGCTGCAGCGATGGTCTGGCGAAGATCGCCTTGCGGGCTTGCATAGCTGATGATGTCGACGGGGCCGTCCAGTTTTGCCAGCACAGCGCGCGTTTCCGGCGACATGCTTACGCGGCTGTTGTAAGTCCAGTCGACGGCGTGATCGTGACGCGCGGTGAGAAAGCCGATCGCGCAGGCGCCAAGCAGTATCAGCAGTGCAAACAGCCATCCATTGAGGCGACGCATGAAAGACACGTTCATCAGTCGCGCTCCTTGTCTGCCGCCAGGCGTTGCGTGCCAAGTGCGAGCGCTACGGTGATGGCCAGCAGAAACCACACCACGTCAGCACTCGATACCAGACCGCGCAACAAGGTTTCCTGGTGCGTGCTCATCGCTAGCCAGTTGATGAAACCATTATTAATGCCGGCAAGCTGCGCGCCGAGGTTGATGCAATTGAGCGCCAGGCTGATCATCAGCGCGGCCACGGCGGCAACCGCAGAATGTGAGGCGAAGGCCGAACAGGCGACGCCGATTGCGCCAAGCACGGCAAGCGCGAGAAAAGTGCCGAGCGTGGCGGCAGCAAGTTTGCCCCAGTCCAGCGTTACGCCGTGTGCGAGGCTCACTGGAATAGCGAGCGCAAGTAGCAGCCATAGCGCCAGCCAGATCAGCACGGCCAGGTATTTGCCGAGCAGGATGCGGGAGGAAGAAAGCCCCGTCGAAAACAGCAGCGGCAACGTACCGGCGCTGCGCTCGCTTGCCAGCGTAGACATGGTCAGCAACGGCACCAGCAGCAACGCAAGTTCGATCATGCCGAACGGCAATGGGCTGCCAGTGATGAAGCTGCTGTACAAGCGCACAGCCACCAGGTCGGTATAGCCGGGGCCATCTGGCAAGGCCGCAAGCCTTACCTGATTGAGCAGAAAAATCTGCAGCAACAGCGCGAAGCGCCATCCCAGCTCCGCCAGAGCGAGCGCAGCGATGATCCAGCCAAGCGGGCGCACGAACAGGCGGCGCAATTCCAGCCGCGTCACAGCGAATAAGGTCATGCGGCTTGAGCCCTGCCGGCCATCGCAATATCGAAGAAGTTTTTTTCCAGCGCGGCATGTTGATCCGCAGGTAGCGGCGCGTCGTGGCGCAACGCACCCTCATGCAGGATCGCTACGCGATCGCAGACCGCTGTCACTTCGGTCAGCTGGTGCGTGGAGAGGATGACAGCTGTGCCAGCATCAGCCAGCTCGCGCAGCAGCGCGCGCAAGGCGACGACCTGTACCGGATCAAGCGCGTTGGCGGGCTCATCCAGCACCAGCAGGGCGGGGCGATGCAGCATGGCGCAGGCCAATCCGAGGCGTTGCCGCTGCCCCTGCGACAAAACGCCGGCGAGGCGGCGCGACAGATTCTTCAGTTCCAGGCGCTCGAGCACCGCATCGCGGGCTTCGTCCAGCCGTACGCCGGCGATCCCCCGCAGGCGGCCATGGGCCTCCAGATGTTCGCGGACGGTCAGTTCTGGCCATAGCGGGGCAGCTTCCGGCAGCCAGCCGATGGCCTGGCGGGCCAGTTCCGGCTGCTCCAGGAAGTCCCGCCCTTGGAGTCGAATAGCCCCGCGATCGGGTCGCAAAGCCCCGGCGACCATGGCCAGGGTGGTCGACTTGCCGGCCCCGTTGACGCCAAGCAGCCCAAGGACTTGGCCGGCTTCCAGGCGCAGGGTGAGGTCGGACACAGCCGCCCGCCCGGCGCGGCGCCGGGTGACCCCTTCAAGTTGCAGTACGGGAGGTAAAGCAGGTTTAGGCGCGTTCATTGCATGATTGTCAGGGTGACCCCATCCGGCAGACAACCGTTTCTTGTCACGGTTTAACGGAAGTCGAAGTGCTAGGGTCTTACCATGCTGGTGGGTACGGACACCCTCGACTAGACTGTTTTTTCTACGATCAGGATTTTCCACGATGCTCGACGCTGTGCTGCATTTCCTTTCCGGCGGGGTGACTCAGGCCGGTTGGGTGGCGATTCTCGTTTATCTGTTGGTGGTCACGCAGATCACCATCTTCACCGTCACCCTCTACCTGCACCGCTGCCAGACGCATCGCGGCGTCGATCTGCACCCCCTCATCGCGAATTTCTTCCGCTTCTGGGGCTGGCTCACGACGGGCATGGTTACCAAGGAGTGGGTGGCGGTGCATCGCAAGCACCACGCCAAGGTGGAGACGGAAGAAGATCCGCACAGCCCCCAGATCTACGGCATCAAGAAGGTGTTCTGGGATGGCGTGTCGCTGTACCGCGACGCCAGCTACGTGAAGGAAGACCTGGAAAAGTACGGCCGCGGCACGCCGGACGACTGGATCGAGCGCAAGCTCTACACCGGCCATCCGTACTGGGGTCCGGCGCTGATGCTGATCATCAACCTCGCGCTGTTCGGCGTGATCGGTGCCGCCGTGTGGGCGGTGCAGATGGTCTGGATTCCGTTCTGGGCGGCCGGCTTCGTCAACGGCATCGGTCACTGGTGGGGCTATCGCAACTTCGAAAGCTCCGACACGGCCACCAACCTCATTCCTTGGGGATTCTGGATCGGTGGCGAAGAACTGCACAACAACCATCACGCGTTCCCCAGCTCGGCCAAGTTCGCGCTGCGCAAGTGGGAATTCGATATCGGTTGGGCCGCTATCTGCGTGCTGCGCAAGCTGGGTCTGGCCAAGGTGCTGCGCGTGGCGCCCACGTTGGACGTGCGTCCCAACGTGCACCTGCCCGATGCCGAAACCTTGAAAGCTGTGCTTACGCACCGCTTCCAGGCGATGACCGATTACTACCGCAACGTTATCGTCCCCACGCTGCGTGACGAAGCGCAGCATGCAGGCGAAGGTATCAAGTCCATCCCGCGCCGCCTGCGCCGCGCATTCGCCGACGGTGGCCGTTGGCTCGACGGCGAAAACCGCGAGCGCATGCAGGCCGTGCTGGCCAAGCGTCCGGTGCTCAATACAGTGTGCGAATTCCGCAACCGCCTTGCTGAGCTGATGGAACAGCGTGGTGCCGATCAGGCACTGAAGGGTTTGCAACAATGGATCGTTGAGGCTGAGCAGAGCGGTATTCGCGCGCTGCAGGAATTTGCACAGCGGTTGAAAGGCTATTCGGTGGCCAGCGGCGTCTGATCGCGCATCGACGTTTCAACAAGAGCCCGCCTTCACGGCGGGCTTTTTATTGGCGAATACATCATGGCGACTAGGGTGCTGTTGATTGGGGCAACCGGTGTATTCGGCGCGCGCATTGCTGCGCGTCTCGCGCATGACGCTCGGTTTGCATTGACCATTGCCGGACGCACGCTAGCGACACTGGAGCATCTGCAGAATGAGCTTGGAGATCCATCTGTCCACACGGTGGTGATCGATGTTGAAGCTGCCGACTTCCACAACGCGCTGAGCAGTCTCAAGCCCGACCTCGTCATCCACGCAGCAGGCCCCTTTCAGGTGCAGGACTATCGAGTAGCAAAAGCCTGTCTTGCTTGCGGCAGCGATTATGTGGATCTGGCCGATGGGCGTGAATTCGTTGCGGGCATCGGTGGGTTGGACGCACAAGCTCGTGAAGCGGGATGCCTGTTGGTCAGTGGAGCCTCGACGGTGCCGGCGCTGAGTAGTGCGGTGGTTGATCATTTACGCGATCGATTCGCTGCGCTGCTGTCCATCGATCACGCCATCAGCCCAGGCAATCGTACGCCTCGTGGCGACGCGACGGTGGCTGCGATACTCGGTTATTGCGGGCGTCGTGTTCCGATTTGGCGTGATGGCGAATGGCAAAGCGGATACGGCTGGTTATCGACGAAGCGTGTGCCGTTCGTGTCGGGGTCGCGTTGGGTTGGTTTATGCGATGTCCCTGATCTCACACTTTTCCCTCAGCGCTATGTGGGTGTGCAGCGTGTAACGTTTCGCGCGGGATTGGAGTTGCGTCGGCTTCATTTCGGCACGTGGTTGCTGGCGTGGCTCGTACGGCTTGGCGTCATCAAAGACCTGGCGCGTCACGCACACCGGTTAAGGCGCATTAGCGAATGGTTTCTTCATGAAGGTACCGACGAAGGTGGCATGGTGATGCTTTTGCAAGGCGTCGATGAAAGCGCAAGACCGGTGCGCATGCGCTGGTCGCTGCATGCGGCGGCAGGAGATGGGCCGCAGATTCCGGCCATGCCTGCGGTGGTGCTGGCCCGGAAGAAGGCGGGCGGTGCGCTCAAAACCCGCGGGGCCATGCCGTGCCTGGGATTGTTCGGCCTGGAGGAGGCGCTGGCTGCGCTCGCGGATTACGACATTCACGCCAAACTCGAAACCATTACGTGATGAAGCGCGAGAGCTGCTCTGGTGAAGGTACGAAGCATTGATCACTACGCCCGAACAGGCGATA
Organism: Dyella acidisoli; assembly: GCF_030160295.1. GTDB lineage: Bacteria > Pseudomonadota > Gammaproteobacteria > Xanthomonadales > Rhodanobacteraceae > Dyella_B > Dyella_B acidisoli. The sequence goes on along the minus strand of NZ_BSOB01000016.1, from coordinate 25,842 downwards.
GCGATGACGTGCTACGAAGCGATACGCGACATCACGCAGCGTGCGCGGAATCCACAACATCAACCCGCCAAGCCAATGCCAGCGACGACGGGGCAAGCCACGCAGGACGCGGGCGATGGCGGTGGTGTCGGTATAGCCGTGACCATCTTCGACCAGCAGCATCGAAAACGGCGAGTCCGGGTCCAGCCCATGTGTCTGCAGCAAATGGCGACCGCTCTCCGATTGCATGGATGCAAAGCGGTAGTGCCCTTCATGATCGCGCTGAAGCAGGAAGCGGACCCAGCGGCTGCATAGCAGGCAGACACCGTCGTAGACAATTACGGGCGGTGCGGCGCGCTCACTCATCAACGATCTCCAACCATCCGCGATAGGCAACGAGGCGGCCTATCCACGGCAAACGTGTGTCGATAGCGAAAGCATAGCGTCCATCGCGCTCGCCGCTGTGCGACAAAACCGTACCGAGCCATCCGCGTGGCACATGAATGCCGAACACCTTTGCACCGTGCAAACACCACTCCACGCCGTGCGCGTCGGGACGCAACGAGAAGCACAAAGTGACAGGACCGAGGCGTTCGAGCAGATAAGTGGATGTGGCGTCGCGTCGCAGTGTCGATTGCATGTGGCCAAGAGCAAAACGTCGCGTCCAGGTTTCACTCACGCCTTGACGCTCGATGCATATCTCCAGCGATTGCCCGGGGCCGGGTGACGGCAATCCGAGCACTCGTCGCAGCGTTTTCAAGAGGAAGTTGCTGTCGCCTTCCACATCCGCTTTGCCGCGGGCTACGACACGTGTCGAGAAGCCATGCATGCGGCGTACCGATTCAGGCAGGCTACGCCAGGCGGGTTCGCCAAGCAGGCTGGGGAAGAGTGCTTCGGCTGTGTCCATGTGGCGATCATGCGGAACGGCTATGGGCGTCCGCAAGCGCAGGCAAAAGAAAACCCGCCTCGAGGGCGGGCTTTCAATAGAAGGTACTTGATCCCGACTTTTGCCGGGATGACCCACCTAACGGTGAATCACTTGATCTTGCCTTCCTTGTAGATCACGTGCTTGCGCACAACCGGATCGTACTTCTTGAACTCGAACTTTTCCGGTGTGTTCTTCTTGTTCTTCTGCGTGGTGTAGAAGTGGCCGGTGCCGGCCGAAGAGATCAGACGGATCTTGTCGCTCTTGCTCTTGGACATGGCTTAGCTCCTTAGATCTTTTCGCCGCGGGCACGCAGGTCGGCGATCACGGCCTCGATGCCCTTCTTGTCGATGGTGCGCAGCGCCTGGTTGGAGACGCGCAGTTTGACCCAACGGTTTTCGCTGGGAACCCAGAACCGGCGCTCATGCAGATTTGGCAACCAGCGGCGGCGGGTCTTGTTGTTAGCGTGCGAGACGTTGTTGCCGGTCTGCACACCTTTTCCGGTGACTTGGCATACACGGGCCATGATGACCTCCGTAAATTCGTAAACCGCCCGTTGGCCAGGGCGACATCGGCCCAGCGGCGCTGTGCGCCACGCGATGCTGGAGGGTGTTGCTTTTCGCCGTTGTCGTGAGGTCCGCATCGCGTTGCGGAATGCCCGGATGGCCGGGTCAACTTGGGCGAGCCGTACATTATCCCGTAAAAACAGCCGAATGTGCAATCTGTAACCAGGGGCGCGCTAATCCCTTCTGCGTAGGCGGCATGATGTCCAGAAGGCTCGCAGAGTGTGTTGCACGGTGAAGAGAAGACTGGCTGTCTTTTCAAGCCGTGCGGTGCAGTCTGCGAGCCTTCTGGACATCACCCTTCGGGCCGGCTCTGCCTGTCCGCATCTCTTCGGTCCATCGTCTCGACAGACGGCCAGTCTGCCTTCGCCGATGCCCCTGTGATCTGCGAACAGGCAGAGCCGGTGACGCCCACGCAGAAGGGATTAGCGCGCCCCCGAGCGGCATTCGCCGACATGGCGACAGACGGGGATGTATGGAACAATTCCCCTCCTTTGCGCCTCGTGCGCTTCGCCTTTCGAACCGAGGGATACCCATGGCAGACATCACCGCCAACGGCCAAGCCACTGGCCAGGCCAATCAGCCGCAGCTCGTGCTGCAGAAGATTTACGTCAAGGACGTGTCCTTCGAGGCGCCCAACGCGCCGCAGATTTTCCAGGAAGTTGGCGAAATCACCGATGCCCCGCAGGTCCAGCTCAACCTGTCCCAGCGCGCCACCGGCCTGGGCAACGACCTTTACGAAGTGGTGCTGACGCTGACACTGACCTGCACCATCAACGAGCGCACCGCCTATCTGGCGGAAGTGCAGCAGGCGGGCTTGTTCGGCATCGCCGGTTTCAACGAAGCGGACCAGGCCGGCATCATCGGCAGCTATTGCCCGAATCTGCTTTTCCCGTACGCCCGCCAAGTGATCTCGAGCCTGGTGCAGGAAGGCGGCTTCCCCCCCTTCCTGCTGCAGCCGATCAATTTCGAAGCCCTGTACGCCGAGCAGCAGCGCCGTATGGCGACCGGCGGCGAGGCGCCTACGCTCAACAGCTGACCGAGCGAACAGGTCCTGACATGACCGACCAGCCCATTGTTGATCGGGATGGCCTGGCTGTCCTCGGCGCTGGCTCCTGGGGAACAGCCCTAGCCGCGCTGGCCGCGCGCAATGGCGTGCCCACTCGCTTGTGGGGACGCGACGCGGCGGCCCTGGCTGCCATGGCGACCAGTCATCGCAACCAGCGCTACCTGCCAGATCTCGAGCTACCGGCCGGACTCACTTTCGAGCCCGATCTGGCCAAAGCCGTGCGCGGCGCCACGACCGTGCTGGTCGTGGTGCCCAGCCATGCCTTCGCCGAGATGCTGAACGAGATCGCGCCCATGCTCGATCCAGGCGCCAGCATTGCCTGGGCGACGAAAGGTTTCGAGCCGGGTACTGGGCGATTCCTGCATGAACTGGTGGCGCAAAAGCTGCCGGGGCGTGCTGCGGCAGTCATCACCGGCCCGTCGTTCGCGCGCGAGGTGGCTGCTGGCATGCCCAGCGCCGTCACTGTGCATTCGGAGAACGAGGCTTTCGCACAGCATCTGGCCACCTTGCTGCATGCGCCGAACTTCCGTGCCTACACCGGCAACGATGTGCTCGGTGCGGAACTGGGTGGCGCGATGAAGAACGTGTTGGCCGTTGCCACCGGCGTGGCCGACGGCATGCAGCTCGGGCTCAATGCGCGCGCAGGCCTGATCACGCGCGGCATGAACGAGATGCTGCGACTGGGCGTGGCGCTCGGCGCGAAGCCGGAAACCTTGATGGGATTGTCCGGCCTGGGTGACCTGGTGCTTACGTGCACCGGTGATCTATCGCGCAACCGTCGTCTGGGACTGGCATTGGGGCAGGGCATCGGTATTCACGAAGCCGTCGCACAGATCGGCCAGGTGGTGGAAAGCGTCGTGACGGCTGACGAGGTGATTCGTTTGGCCGACAAGCACGGCCTGGATCTTCCTATCAGCAAGGGCGTGCGCGCCGTGCTGCATGGTGAAGTCACGCCGGTCGAAGGCTTGAAGGCGCTGATGGCGCGCGAGCAGAAACCGGAATACCCGCAAGGCTTGTTCGGAACGCATTGAACGATCGTTTTGCGAAGTGTGTGCGTACCCGGTTGTGGTACGCACCCTGATCGCTGCTAAGCTCAAGGTTTTGATCGCTCCAGGGATCGCATGCGCATGCACCTACCGGACGAGAACCAGCAAGGCGATCCTTCCGCCTCGAACGAAGAAGAGCGCGAGGAAAGCCTGCCTAGCACGTGGCGCAAGCTGCTGGGCAAGCCCTCTGCGTCGCCGGCACACGAGCACTTGGTGCTGGGGTTCTTCTTCGAGGTGATGCCGGAAGACGGCGCGCCCTACGCGCGCCTGGATGCGGCACCGGTGCTTCTGGTGCCCGTCGAACACGGCCGCTTCTCGCGTCCTGCGCCGCTGGAAAGCAAACTGCTCGCGCATGCAGTGCTGACTTTGCACGAGCAGCGCCTGGCCACCTCCGTACTTGGCCTGCCGCAGACGCTGCGCAAATCGCGCAGCTATGCGCGATTGTCCGGTCATGTCGGTAACGCATTGCTGGCCGAAATGCTGGACACCGCACCTTGCTTCCTTGGCGGTCTCGCCGGTCTGCGGCTGTCGCGCGGCAAATCGCACCAGCTCAACTGGCATTGGCAACTGGAGCAGGACGGCAGCCAGCGTTTGCTGCCGGCGTTGCCTCACAGCCAACGCCTGCTGCGCCTGGAGGGTCTGTGGTATCTGGACGCCGAGCGCGCCGAACTAGGCCATCTCGAAGCCGATCCGGAAGAAACCCACTGGCTGGATCTGCCGCCGCTCAAGCACGAATACAGCCGCACCCTGCGCCGCGCCTTGCCTCAGAGCCGCTTGGCGCACCGCATTCCGCTGCCGCAAGTGTTCGGTGAATTGCGTCGCGCTGAGCTTGCCCCCAAACCCGTGCTTACTCTGCACGCGCTCACGCGTCACGCGCGCCTGGCCGCGGGCACGCCACCGCTAGCGTATGCGCGGCTCGCCTTCGATTACGCCGGCGAGCGTTTGCCGGGACGCGGCGGTGAGCCGCTGGTGCGTCGCATCCGCAACGGCCAGCTCGTCGAAATCGCGCGCAAGCGCGCCGAAGAGTTGTCCACCATGGAGCAGCTCGAGCGCGCCGGCCTCACGCTGGGGGTGGATACCGAAGGCCTACCCTGGGATCTGGCTGACACCCTGCCGGAAGACGCCTGGCTGTTCCCCGGCAAGGGCCACGCCGGCGCGCTCGAAGTCAATACGCCGGCGCGCTGGCTTGCGCTGCGGCCAAAGCTGGAAGCGGAAGGTTTTCTGCTCGAATACGCACCCAGCTTCCCGTTCGAAGTGCTGGAAGGTCCCGTGCGCTGGTACGGCCAAGCCGTCGAGGATGCTGACGATCACGCCTTCGATCTGGAAATCGGCATCGAAATCGAAGGCAAGCGCAGAAACCTGCTGCCTGCGGTAGCGCAAGCGCTGGCCGAACATCAGCTCAATCTCAGTCCTGCGCCGAACGAGCCGGAAGATGCCGTGTGGTACGCGCCGGTCGACGAACGCCGCCGTGTGCCGGTGCGGTTGAAAGAACTGCGTGGCCTGCTGGCGCCGCTTGCCGAATATCTTGAAAAGCCCAAGAAGAAGTTGCACCTGCCGCGCGTACAGGCGGGTCGTCTGGAAGAAATCGTTGAGGCGCTTCCGGTAGGCGGTGAACTGCAGGCGCCGGAGCAATTGCGTGGTTTCACCGCGCGCCTGCGCGATGCGGCCGAACGCGCCAGCGATGCCATCCCCGAAGGCCTCACGGTCGAACTGCGCCCCTATCAGCGTGAAGGCTTGCGCTGGTTGAATGCGCTGGCCGAAGCGGGTGTCGGCGGCGTGCTCGCCGACGACATGGGGCTGGGCAAGACGCTGCAACTGATTACGCACTTGCTTGCGTTGAAAGAACGTGGCTCCTTGGAGCAGCCGGCGTTGATCGTGGTGCCCACCAGCCTCATTCCCAACTGGCTCGCAGAAATAGCGCGTTTCGCGCCATCGTTGCGCGCGCTGGCTCTGCATGGTCCGCAACGTAGCGGTGATTTTTCGCAGATCGGCACCCAGGACATCATCCTTACCAGCTACGCCTTGCTGCCGCGCGATGTGGTCACGCTGCGCAAGCAACCGTTTTCGCTGATCGTGTTCGATGAAGCGCAACAGGTGAAAAATCCGCGCACACAGGCACGCCGTGCGGCGCTTACCCTGCGTGCGCCACGCTGCGTGTGTCTCACCGGTACGCCGTTGGAAAACCATCTGGGCGAACTATGGTCGCAAGTGGATCTCGCCGTGCCGGGCCTGCTCGGCGACGAAGGTGCATTCCGTCGTCACTACCGCGTGCCGATCGAAAAGCAACGCGACGAAGACTGTCAGGCGCGCCTCAATCGACGCCTCGCACCGTTCATCCTGCGCAGAACCAAGTCGCAAGTTGCGTCAGAGCTGCCGTCGAAAACCGAAATCACTCGTCGCGTGGTGCTCGATGGCCGTCAGCGCGAACTGTACGAAAGCCTGCGCCTGTCGCTTGCCGACGAACTGCGCGAGGTGATTGCTCAACGCGGTATCGCGCACAGCGGCATCGTGGTGCTCGATGCACTGCTCAAACTGCGCCAAGTGTGCTGCGATCCGCGCCTGGTGAAACTGGAGGCCGCGCGCGGCGTGCGTGACTCGGCGAAGTTTGAATTGCTGATGGACATGCTGCCTGCGCTCCTCGCCGAAGGCCGCAAAGTGCTGCTGTTCTCGCAGTTCACCGAAATGCTCAAGCTGATCGCGAATGAATTGGAACGCCATCGCATCAGCTACGTGATGCTCACGGGCGAAACGCGCGATCGTGCTGAGCCAGTGCAGCGCTTCCAGGAAGGCGATGTACCGCTGTTCCTGCTTTCACTGAAAGCCGGTGGCGTAGGCCTCAACCTTACCGCCGCCGATACGGTCATCCACTACGACCCGTGGTGGAATCCCGCCGCTGAAGCGCAAGCCAGCGATCGTGCCCATCGCATCGGACAGGACAAGCCGGTGTTCGTGTTCCGCTTGATCACGGCAGGCACGGTCGAAGAACGTATCGAAGAACTGAAAGCACGCAAGGCGGAATTGGCCGAAGCGGTGCTGGAAGGCGGCGGTACGCGTGAGAGGCTGAGTTTCGATCAGTCCGATCTGGATGCGCTGCTAGCGCCAGGTTGATGTGGGTTGGGGTGCAAACCCCAACATCGTCCCCCTGATAGACATGCCAACGTTGTGGTTCGCACCCCAATCTACCTTTGCTCATCCACCGGCTTCGCCTGCACCCAATCCGGCTTGCCCACCACCACCGTGCCATGCACGCTGCTGAAATCAGCGTCGGCTTCGTCATGCAATTTATTGGCAATGGCGAATGCACTTTGTGGGAAGGGCGAAAACCCGCTCAGATACACGCTGCCACCTCCACGCGCAGCATCGTCGATGGGCTGAATGTTGTGGTTGAAACGACGAATCGCGCGCGGCGCGGCGATGCTGTCGCCGTACTTCGACGCTTAGCGGCTCTTAGTCGCGCGCGGCTACTTCATCGACATGCTTGAGAAGGTCAGCCGGATCGTCGTACACGCGGAACGCGCCGGAACGCTGCAGTTCGTCCTGGCCATAGCCGCCCGAAAGCAAGCCCACGCCCAACGCACGCGCACGCTGTGCGGCGAGCATGTCCCAGATGCTGTCGCCGATCACCAGCGAGCGATGGATGTCCACGCCCAGCCGCTCGGCAGCGGCGATGAATAAATCCGGATCGGGTTTGGCATGACGCACCATGTCGCGCGTCACCACCGGCACCTCATTCGGATCAACACCGAGGGCAGCGAGATTGTGCGCAGCGGTGCGCATGCGGCCGCTGGTGGCGATCGCCCACGGAATCTTTTCTTCGGTGAGGAATTCCAGCAACTCCCGCGCGCCAGGCAAGGGTCGCACCGAGCCCTGCGTGTGGTGGCGATTGAAGGCTTCCGCGTGCCGCTGCTGCAGACGCTCGATGCGCTCCGGCGTGATATCCAGGCCGGTTTCACGCAGCAGGATGTTGGTGAACAGGCCGCCGCTCATGCCGATCTTGCGATGGATGCTCCACACCGGCAGCACCACGCCTTCTTCGTCCAGCGCTTCCTTCCACGCCAGCACGTGTTGATAGACGCTGTCGATCAGCGTGCCGTCGAGGTCAAACAAAAAAGCGGTGTTGGAGCGAGGCATGGTGTGCGTGTCAACCGTAACGGGGAATGTGCTTGTCCGCGTCGAAACCACAAGACACGCACGGTGGAGGGTTATTGAGTTTGTTGAAAATGGCGGATAGCTCGCAATAGCGGCCGTTGCATTTTGGACATTTTGATCGCAACAGGGGCAGGAGCATGGCAAGCGCTGTCAGCACGCCGGTAGCCCGAATGACCCATGGAATCCAATCAGGCGCAGAGCCAGCTAACGGGCCATCAGAAAATTCCAAGCCAAGAAAGAGGCCGAGCATGAGCACGGGCAAACTCATTTGGGCCAGGCGCAATTTGGAACGCAGCGCTTCGACAGCCGCACGTAGCTGCCGATTATTCATTGGTTTTTCAAATACGTCGCTCATGGAGTCCTTCCCAATATGAATCGCCTTCAGTCTGAATGTTGTCGCAGTGACCTTCCTGACTCCAGCACCGCCAACGCCGCAGCGCCGAGCAAGCCCGGTTCGGGATGCGTGATAGCGATGGTCGGCACGCGTTCCATCGTGTCGCGGAAGCGGCCCTTGGCTTCGAAGCGTTCGCGGAAGCCACCGTGTTGCAGCCACGGCATCAGAATCTTCAGCACGCCGCCGGTGAGATAGACGCCATCCCAGCCGCCGAGGCTCAGCACTAGGTCACCGGCCACGCTGCCGAAAATGCCGGCCAGCGTCTCCACCGTACGCACGCACAACGCGTCGCTGCTATCGGTGGCGCGCGCGGTGATGTCTTCAGGTGTGTATTCCTGCGCGGGTTGCCCGGCGATGTCGGCGAGCGCCAGATAGAGATTCACCAAGCCATTGCCGCAAATCATGCGCTCGTTCGACACGCGCCCGAAGCGGGCGTTGAGACGATGCAGTATTTCCACATCCTCGGCGGTGTGTGCGGCGAAACCGGAATGACCGCCTTCGGTTTCCAGCACGATCCAGTGGCCGTGGCGATACAGCAGACCGGCCACGCCAAGGCCGGTACCCGGACCCATCACGACGAAGGTCTGCGTGGACTTGTGATCGTGCTCTGGTGGCAACACATTGCCGACCGCTTGCAGTTGATCTCTGTGCAGCAACGGAATGGACATGCCCTGAGCGGCGAAATCGTTCACCAGGCGCACACGCTCAAAGCCCAGTTCCGCCTGCAGGCCATGCGCGGAAACCGCCCAGGGATTATTGGTGATCTGCACCGTTTCGCCGTTGGCGATGCGCCCGGCGGCGGCGATGATCGCCTGCGTGGCGATGTGGCCCGTGTCGGCGAAGTACTGGCGGATGGTGTCGGCCAGCGTATCGAAATCCTTCACACGGTAGCGCCGCACGCTGTCCAGCAGCAGCGGATCGGCGGATGCAGCGTCGGCCAGGGCGAAACGGACGTTGGTACCGCCAAGGTCGGCAAGCAGGGTGGGGGAGGCGATGGAGCGATCCATGGGGAATCCGAGGTAACGAGCCTTACAAGACTGCCCGTTGTTGCCGTATTCGTCCAGCATCGAAGAGACATAAGGTTGCCCCTCTCCCAGTGGGAGAGGGGCTTTGGTTATCAGCTTTTCTGTGCCGACAACGCATCCAGCAACGCTTGCCCGTTTGGACTGCCAAGCCCTGTGCAGGCATCCCAGCCTGGGCCTGCTTGATATGCGCCGTTATTGCCTTGCGTGATATCGCGAAACGCAGATACGCCGATCTGATAGATCGCCGCGTGTACATCGCCCACTGGCTTGGTCAGTTTCTGGTTGAAGCGTGCGATCAACGCTGCCCATAGCGGCGCCACCGCGCTGGTGCCGCCGATCACCTGCGCCTGGCCACCGACCAGGATCTGATAACCCGTTGCAGGATCGGCATTGCCGGCCACGTCGGGCACGCCGCGCCCGGTGCTGCCGCTTGCCGTGGTGGGCACATTGGCGGTCTGCTGCCAGGTCGGCAGCGGGTATTCGATGCTCACGCCGCCGCCAGTGGCGCCTTCGTTGCTGGCGGTGTCGTTCCACACCACCTCGCTCTGAATCGTCTGGCCATTGGCGACCAGCGTGGTGCCGCCGCAGGCCAGCGAATATGGGCTGGAAGCTGGAAAATCGACGTGCACTTTTCCGTCGCTCACGCCGTCGCTGGAGCCGTTATCGCCGGCCGCGGAAACGACGGTCACGCCGAGCGCCGCCGCATCCTGCAAGGCGGTTTCCATGGCGGTGCGCGATTGGCTGCTCCAATTGTCCTCGGGGCCACCCCAGCTGATCGACATCACCGATGGCTTATAAGTGGTGTCGTGCGCAGCCTGCGAAATCGCTTCGTAAAAACCCTGGTCAGTGTTTGGCGAGAAATACACCGCGATGGTGGCGCCAGGTGCCAGTGCGCCGGCTACTTCGATATCCAGCCCCACTTCGATATCAGCATCGCCGCCGCCTGGCTGGTTTTGCCCGCCCGCGACGGAAACGGCCACCACCTTCGGCGGGTTGCTGATACCAAGGCTGGAAAAATATTGGCTGAGATCGCTGCTGGTATAGCCGCCGCCCAGCTCAATGATGGCGATGGTTTGCCCGGTGCCGTCAGTGCCGGCGGGAAAGTTGTAGAGCTGTCCTAACTGAGGCGGTGTGTACGAGGAGCTCGTTTGTGCCAACGGCTTGCGGAAATGCGGCTGAGCCACCGGCCGTTGATCCAGGCCCAGCACGGCGATCGCCTCTGGCGGCAGCGTAGGTGCGTGACCGCAGCCGACGAACTGGCAATGGTCCATCTGGTATTTCCCCAGCGTCACGCCGAATGCCTGTTCCAACGCAGCAGGTGCGCCACGCAGATGCAACACACGGCGCTGCAGGTCGCAGCCGGTTTCAGTGAGTCCATGCTGGCGCGCAAAACCGCGCAGGTTTTCCACATCGGTCGGATTGGCGCCGTGCTGATTGCCGAATTCGGCACGCGTCAGACGCGGTGCATGCGGCCATTGCGCAGGCGTTGGCGCCGCATCCGAACGGCGGCGCAATACAACGGTCACATCGATCGGCTCGGTGCCATCGTGCGGGCCCAGATACTTCATGCTTTCGGGCGTGGTCCAGTGCGATGGGCGCTTGGCCTGCTGAATCATGACGCAGCTCCTTGAATGTGAGGGGACAGCGCCACCAAAGATGGCACACGGAATGTGTCGAACTCGCGTATGTGCGAATCGACGTTTAACTAAGGTGCGTATTCTTGAATCAACGCATCTCACGTATTGAGTCTTGAACGCGGCGTTCTGTCCAAGCGCCGGCGCGTCTGCGGCGTTAGACTATGCGACGGTTTCGCAAGAGATTTTTCTCCATGAACTTCCCCTCCGTTCGCATGCGCCGCATGCGTCGCGATGCTTTCTCCCGCTCGCTGATGCGCGAGCACACCCTGTTGCCCACTGATCTGATCATGGTGGCCTTCGTGATCGAAGGGGAAGGCAAGCGTGAGGCGGTGCCGTCGATGCCGGGCGTGGAGCGCCTGTCGATCGATGGGTTGCTGGATTTGGCAGGCGAATGCGTGCGCCTCGGTATTCCGGCGCTGGCGCTGTTTCCGTCGCCGGATGCTTCGGCGAAAAGCGAAGACGCGGCCGAAGCATGGAATCCGCAGGGCTTGATGCAGCGTGCCACGCGCGCGTTGAAGGCGAAATATCCGGAGCTTGGTTTGATCGGCGACGTGGCGCTCGATCCGTACACCACGCACGGCCAGGATGGCCTGATCGACGAGCATGGCTACGTGATGAACGAACCCACCGTGGAAGCGCTGATCAAGATGTCGCTGGCGCAGGCCGAGGCGGGCATGGATTTCGTCGCGCCTTCCGACATGATGGACGGCCGTATTGGCGCGATTCGTGATGCGCTGGAAAAGGCCGGCCACATTCATACGCGCATTCTTGCGTATTCGGCCAAGTATGCTTCGTCGTTCTACGGTCCGTTCCGCGATGCGGTCGGTTCTGCCGCGAATCTCGGCAAGGGCAATAAGCACACGTATCAGATGGACATCGCCAACAGCGATGAAGCGCTGCGTGAGGTGGAACTGGATATCGCCGAAGGCGCCGATGCCGTCATGGTCAAGCCAGGCTTGCCGTATCTCGACGTGTTGCGTCGTGTGAAAGACGCTTTCGGCGTGCCGACGTTCGTGTATCAGGTAAGCGGCGAATACGCGATGTTGAAAGCCGCCGCGCAGAACGGCTGGTTGAACGAGCGCGCGGTGGTGCTCGAAACGTTAACGGCGTTCAAGCGTGCGGGGGCGGATGCGATTCTTACGTATTACGCGATTGATGCGGCGCGCTGGTTGCGCGAATAGCTTTGTTTTCTGACGTGCTTTGATTGAAGCATGCGTCATCCCGGCTTCGCCTGGATGACGGTGAGGTAGCTTGGGAATTGCGATCACACGTATTGAGCAATCCCGTTTCCAAACGACCAATTCTCCTTCGCTGTTTCCAGCAAATTGATAAACACGTCCTCCGGTCGTAAGCCTGGATCGGCCGTCAGCTTTTCTGCCACGCTGCGATAGAACGCCTGCTTCTGCTCCACCGTACGCGTGTTGTTGCAAGCAATCTGCACGATCACCAGATCATCGCTGCGTGCGATACCGAGATAGTTGGGGTCGTAGTCGAATTCCTCCGCATCATGCTGACTGACCAGGATGAAGCGATCGTTTTCCGGCACGTTGAAGCTTTCGCGCATGGCGTTGTAGATGCCGTTGCGAAGCGCGGCGATGTACGCAGGGGATTTGCCGCGGCGTAAAGCGATGCGAACGAGAGGCATGGGGGATTCTCCTCGGAGGACTAGTGCTTTGCAGAAGGTTGAGAGATGTGCCCGACTTGGTAAATGTCCACGTTTTCGCCGGAAAGGCCAGCCATATCACGCCATAACCGAAAGCGCATGGCTGTCCAGCTGGTCGGATCGAACGCGCTGATCGCGGCGATGGCGCCGCGATCGAGGTCGGCGCGAGCGTTTGCGTGCTCGGTGTCGCGTACCGTGCCTAGCGCGGTGTAGTCGGAAATCGATACGGTTTCGCAGCTTGCATGCGTGGCGATGGACAGGTCCGGCACCGCTTCCGTGTGCCACATCGACCATGTGCGTACGACGGGTCGGCCGAACGATGCAATCACGCCGGCAAAGCCCGCGCCGCCGAGAAAATCGTTCATCCCCTGCGTGTCATGCCAAAGGTAGAACGGTGCGTAGCGATTCTCGCGTCCGGTGGCATACGGCGCTTGGCGATCGGCGTAGAGATAGGCCTTGAACGCAAGCTGTGGCAAATCATCGGTGAGATGGCCGCGGTCGGCGATGCGCTTGCGGATGATCGCCATGTCGTAATCAGCGGGAAGGGTGATGCGGTACTGCATGGTCAGCATGGTGAATCGCTCCGCGGCGAGGCTTGACGGCATCAGCGTATCGGCTCAGCATGATTCTGAAAATCGGGAAATTGTGAATTGATAATCCCGAAAAACAGGATGATCTATGAGCCGTATCCATTTCGATCTGGACGTCATGCGCAGCTTTGTCACCGGCATCGAGCTGGGCAGCTTTGCGAAGGCTGCCGGCCGGCTGGGTCGTTCCACCTCGGCAGTCAGCGCCCAGCTCAAGAAGTTGGAAGACCAGGCCGGCACGCCGCTACTGCGCAAGGCAGGGCGGGGCATGGCGCTGACCGAGGCGGGCGAAGTGATGCTTGGCTATGCGCGCAGGCTGCTGGAACTCAACGATGAAGCGGCTACCGCTGTGCATGGCGTGCAGCTGGAAGGGCGCGTGCGACTGGGCTTGCAGGAGGATTTCGGTGAAAGCCTGCTTCCCGAAGTGCTGGGGCGCTTCAAGCGTGCTCACCCCAAGCTGCGCGTGGAAGTACATATCGCGCGCAACACCGTGCTGATGCAGTCGCTGGAATCGGGCCGACTGGATCTCGCGCTCGCTTGGGAAACCGAGCCGCGCCCGCCATATGGCCAGCATGTCCAAATCTTGCCGATGTGTTGGGTTGGTACGGATACCGGACAGCTTCCCTACGAGCCTGGTGAACCGGTACCGCTGGTCATGTTGGATGCGCCATGCCTGATGCGCACAGCGGCTATCGATGCACTGGATCGAGCCGGTCTCGCGTGGCGCATTGCATTCACCAGTGCGAGCTTGGCGGGAACTTGGGCAGCCGTGAAAGCGGGGTTGGGCATCAGCGTGCGTACACCGCTTGGCCTACCGAATGATGTGCGCACTTTGGACGCGTCGGTGGCGAACCTGCCTGCGCTACCCAAGCTGGGTCTTGCGCTCTATCGCAGTGAGGCCGAACTAGCACCCGTGGTGGCGCGCTTGGCCGAGCTGGTTTTACAGCGCTTGCAGACCACCTAGGTTGGGGTGCAAACCCCAACATTGCCATATCTACACAGAGACAACGATGTTTGGGTTTGTACCTCAACCTGCACGGCTTATTGGCCGGAAGGTGGCGTCAACGTGATCTCATAAATCGACGGCCACCGCTTGCCGGTCACGAACAGCCGATCGTGTTTCGCGTCGTAGGCAATACCGTTGAGCACATCGTTGCCGGGATCGCTGAGTGTCTGCGGGTCTGGAGCCAGTCCGGTGAGATTGATCACGCCGACCACTTTGCCGTTGGCAGGATCGATCTGCACGATGTTGTGGGTCAGCCACACGTTGGCATAGATCTGCCCTTTCACCCATTCCAGCTCGTTGAGATTGATCAACGGCTCACCCATCGCGGTGACGTCGATTTTGTCGACTTGCTTAAGCGTTTCCGGATCGAGCACGCGGATGGTGGCAGTGCCGTCGCTCATGTAGATGCGGCGGCCGTCCGTGGTGAGTGCCCAGCCCTCGCCGGGGTAGGTAAACGAACTAAGCCGCTTGAAGCTGTGCAGGTCGTACACGTAGCCGCGTTGCGATTGCCAGGTGAGCTGGACCAGCTTGTTTTTCCAAGCCACGATGCCCTCGCCGTAATCCGGCGGCGGCAGCTCGACCTTTTGCAGCACCTTGCCGGTGGCGAGATCCACCTTGCGAATGGTCGACTGGCCTTCCGTGCCGGTGCTCTCGTAGAGATAACCGTCGAGGTAGAACAGGCCTTCCGTGTACGCGCTGGTGTCATGCGGATAGGTATGCACCACTTTGTAGCCATAGATCGGAATGCCCGATTGTGCATAGGCAGACGACGCCAACAGCAGCGCGAACAGAACGAGCAGACATGTGATCCGTTTCATGGAGCCGGATCATCGCACGCCCAACACAGGCCCGTCAGCCGTGTATTTGCGCTATACGCCGTCCGCGCGTGAAATAATCGATCGCAGAAACTTGCAGGCGAAATAGGCGTGGGCAGTCATCATTTTCTGCAGACAGCGGTGATATTCCTGTTGGCCACGGTGATCGCCGTGCCGATTGCCAAGCGCTTCCGGCTGGGGGCAGTGCTTGGCTATTTGCTGGCGGGCGTCGTGATTGGCCCGGCCGAATTGCGTTTGATCGCCGATCCCAGCGGTGCCAGCGACATCTCCGAGTTCGGCGTAGTGCTGATGTTGTTCGTGATCGGCCTGGAGCTTTCGCCACAGCGCCTGTGGGTGATGCGGCATGCGGTGTTCGGCGCCGGGCTGCTGCAGGTGCTGGGGACCAGCGTCGTGCTTGGCGCGATCGCCCACCTTGGATTTGGTTTGGCGCCCAGCGCTGCGGCCATCGTTGGCGGCAGTCTCGCGCTGTCCTCCACCGCGTTCGGTCTGCAGATCCTGACTGAGCGCAAGGAGGCGTCGTCCGCTTATGGTCGCCAATCGTTCGCGATTCTGTTGTTCCAGGATCTGGCGGCGATACCGCTGATCGCGGCCATCCCTTTGCTGGCCTCGTCTTCGCATCAGGGTATCGATCCGCTCGCCGCACTGCGTACCGTTGCGGTGATCGTGGCAGTGGTGATCGGCGGGCGCTATCTGTTGCGGCCACTGTTCCGCTTCGTGGCACGCGCCGATTCGGTGGAGGTCTCGACCGCGACCGCGTTGCTGGTGGTAATGGGTACTGCGCTGTTGATGGAAGAATTCAACGTATCGGTGACACTCGGCGCGTTCCTGGCGGGCGTGCTGTTGGCCGATTCGGAATACCGTCACGAGCTGGAATCGAACATCGAGCCCTTCAAGGGCTTATTACTTGGCTTGTTCTTTATCAGCGTCGGCATGTCGATGCGGATCGACTTGTTGCTGCAATCGCCACTGTTGGTGCTGGGACTGACGTTTGGTCTGCTGCTGGTAAAGGGCTTGTTGCTATGGCCACTCGGGCTCACGGTGGGTCGTCTGCATCGCATGGATGCCTTGCGCCTTGCCGTACTGCTGGCGAGCGGTGGTGAATTTGCCTTCGTGGTGCTGCGCCAGGCCAGTGATCAAGGATTGCTCGGCGAACAGCAGGGTGCCTTGCTGGTGCTGGCGATCACGTTGTCGATGGGGCTGACGCCGTTGCTGGTGGCGGCGATCGGCAAGCTGATCGGCGCAAAGAAGAAAGCCGAACCCAAGCGCCCCTTCGATACCATTACGGTCGAGCATCCGCGCGTGATCATCGCCGGCTATGGCCGCATGGGTCAGATCGTTGCGCGCATTCTTCGTACGCGGAAAATCCCTTTCGTGGCGCTGGACCATTCGGTCGAACAGCTAGACATGGTGCACCGCTTCGGCAACGACAACGATATTTTTTACGGCGACCCGGCGCGCCCGGAACTGCTGCGCGCAGCGCAAGCCGACAAGGCCGAGGTGTTCGTGCTCGCCACCGACGATGCCGAATCTAGCTTGCGCGTGGCGCGCACGGTGCGTCGCCAATATCCGCATCTGAAAGTCATTGCCCGCGCGCGCAACCGTCAGCACGTGTGGCGACTGATGGATTTGGGCATCGAGGAGCCGGTGCGCGAAACGCTGTTCTCCAGCCTCAAGATGAGCCGAAAGACACTCGAAGCGCTCGGCCTCAGTGCGGAAGAAGCCACGGACGAGGTGGAGCGTTTTCGCCACAAAGATGCCGAGCTGCTCAAGGTGCAATACCTGGTCTACGACGACGAAGCCAAGCTGGTGCAAACCACTCGCGAAGCCATTGAGGATCTCAACAAGTTGTTCGAAGCGGATGCCGAAATCGCGCCGCCGCCGGACAAAGGGCCGGACGAGGATACGCCGTTGGTGGCGGATGACGAGCAGCCTGAATCCGGGAAGGCGTGAGTCGCGGCGTAGATCGTCACGCGATTTTTATCTTCGTCGGGTAAGAACACGCATCGCATTTCGCGCTGCGTGTTACAGCAAGAAAATGCGGTAAGTTTCCTGTAAGCAGTCGGCAAGCATGCTTGCCTGATGTGAACCGTTGACGAGCGCATACCGCTTCCCATGCCGACACTTTTTCACCCACTCGTCATCCGCTACGGCCGCCTCGGCGATACGTTGCTGTTGCAGCCGTTGCTGCGCCGCCTGCACGCGCGTTATGGGCAGGCGTGCACACTGTTGGCAACCGGCAGCTATGCGGTGGATCTCTACCACGACCACCCTGACGTGGCGGAAGTGATCGCGCTGCAATCGCGCCATCGGTCGTTTCTGTTGAGCCCGCAGCAATGGCTCGTGCTTCGCGCGCTGCGGCGCATGCGGCACGTGCCGGTGTACGTATGCGAACCGCAGCCGCGTTCGCTGGAGCGCATCCGCTTGCTGCTGAAGCTGGCGAGTATTCCCAGCAACCACTGCGTTTTTCTCAACGATATTCCGCTGGCGCCCGGTAGCCACTGGATCGAACACTTGCTGGAACTGGCTGACAGCACGCCGGCCGCCTTTAGCGACCGCTTTGCGAGCGTGTCATGCGTCACCAGTGCGGTACCCGCATTCGCTGTCAGTGCGAAGGATCGTGCTGAATGCGACCAGTGGCTTGCGCAGCGTGGACTTGCCGGGCATCCGCTAGTGCTGCTGCAACCGGCGAACAAGCGCACGATGCGCTGGAACGGCGTGCGCAAGGCCAGCGATGACGATAAATCCTGGCCGATCGAACACTGGGTGCGTATCGGCACGGCGTTGCGTGCGCTTCTGCCGCAGGCGCGCATCCTGCTGTGTGGATCACCGGAGGAGAGCGCTTATCTGGAGAGCATTCGCACAGCCATGGCGCAACCCGGCGTGGAAGTCGTCGCCAAGGAACTGCCATTGTCACGGCTGAAAGCGGTGCTGGCGATGGCACACAGCATGATTTCCGTGGATACGGGGCCGGCACATCTCGCGGCTGCCATGGGATGTCCGCTGGTGGTGATGTTCGGCAACGGATCGGTCAGTCATTGGCGACCGCGCAGCGGCACGCCTGAAGCCGTCCACGTATTGGGTGGACCACCTGTCCGTACGCGCGTCGATGCGATCGCGCCGGAAGAGGTGATCGAAGCGTGGCGATCGTTGCCGGCTCGTACGAGCGCTGCAGAACCCGTGGAGTTTGCACGGCTGCCGTAGGCTGGGATGACAATCCCAGCCTACATGCCGAAGTGGATCAGTCGGGTTGCGCCGGCTGCCGCAAGGTCTGCCGCACACTGGGGATCACACTATGGCGCGCGGCCAGTTCGTGCGCGATGTCGATCAGGCCCAAATGCCGCGCAACATCCGCTGCCGTGCGGCCGAAGGCATCCGCCGCGTTGCGATCCGCGCCACGCGCCAGCAACACGCGGGCGGGCGGTAGCAGCGCGTGCATGGCGCAGGCATGCAGAGCGGTAACGCCGCGCTGATCGGCGTGTTCGATACGTGCACCCGCATCGAGCAGCACGGGCAGCAGCGCGCCGATATGCGTGGGATCGCAGGCGCTGCCGGGGCGCAGATGCGCACCGAGTAAAAGCAGCAGCGCCGTTTTACCTTCGCCATCGGCAAGATTGGGATCGGCTTTGCGCTTGAGCAGCACGTCGAACAGACGCCGTGCGCGCAGGCTGTCGTTCTGTTCGAAACCAAATTGCGAAGCAGCATGCAGCGCACTATGTCCACGCGCATCGACCGCGTTCGCGTCGGCACCTGCGTCGAGCAATTGCTCGGCAATTTCCGGATAGCCTTGCACGGCGGCGATCATCAGCGCCGTGGCGTCATTCGGCAAACGTTGGTCCACGGCGGCGCCGTGTTCGAGCAGGAGTGCCACCAGCGCTTCGCGCCGGGCTGCAACGGCCGCGGCCAGCGGCGTCATGCCGTTGTCGGCGGTGGCACTGATATCCGCGCCCGCGTCGATCAACGTCATAGCGACTTCGCGATGGCCGGCCCCGCAGGCATGCAGCAACGCCGTGGCACCCTGCTTGTCGCGCGTATCCACTACAAAGCCCAGTTCCAGCAAACGGCGCACCGCGGTGTCCGCGCCAAGCGTTGCTGCGTGGATCAGGTCATCTGCGCGCAGCGGACGGCGCGGGCGTTGCCAGCCGTTCCAATCGAGCCAGCGTTCCAGTTCCGGATGTTCCAGTGCCAAGCCAAGCGGCGTTTCGCCGTTCGCATCCATCGCTTCCGCATCCGCGCCATGTGCGGCCAGCGCACGCACCAGCGGCAGTGCGTTGGCGCCATGCTCCAATGCAGCGAACAGCGGTGTGCGTCCGCTGCTGTCACGGGTATTCGGATCGCAACCGCGCGCAAGCAGCGCTTGCAATACAGCAAGTTGACCATTGGCGGTGGCCAGGTGCAGCGGCGTGCGCTCGCGTTCGTCCACGCCGAACGGGTCGGAGCCACCTTCGAGCAGCGCAAGCGGCAGCAAAGATGTGTGCTGCAGGCGGTTGAGCGTTTGGGCCAGCAAGCCGGTGCCGGCAGGACTGGCACCGGCATCGAGCAGATCTTCGATGGCCTCGGCGCTTTCCGGCAGCAGCGATAGCAGCGCGTCGAACAACCGACGGCCGAGCGGCGGCAACGTGGGCTGCTCGCTATCCAGCTCATCGACCAACTGCGGTTGCAAGCGCGCTTCGGCCTGCAATCCGCGATCGAGCAGCCAGCGGCGCGCGGGGCGCAAACCTGGTTCAGTCAATTCCAGATACAGCTGCGCGAGTTGCGCCTGCGACCAATCGCGCACGCGCAGGGTGAAACTGGAAACGATGGCCCAGTGGCCGAAGCGCAGTGCATCGAGGAGATGCGCGGGTGTGTCGGCGCCTTCGGAAATTGCCTCGATATCGAGGCTGGCCGGCAGCGGTGTATCGGGATCAAGCAGGGCGACCAGATCCCAGCGACCGCTGGCGGCGGCGTGATCAAGTGCGCTGCGGCCATCACCGCCCGGCGCTTTCGGTTCGGCACCGAGTGCGAGCAATGCGCGCACTGTTTCGACTTGCGCGCTAGGCGATTGGCAGGCGAGCGTCAGCGCATCGCGGCCATGTTGGTCGCGCGCGCGCGCATCCGCCTGCGCGTCGGCCAGCAAAGCCACCACGCCGACTGCGCCGGCACGCGCGGCCTCCATCAGTGCGGTGCTGCCATGCTGATCGGCCAGGTTTACGTCGGCGTTTGCGGCGCAGAGTGTGCGCGCGATCTGTTCGTGTCCTTCGGCGGCGGCGGCCATCAGGGCGCTGCGTTGGCGTGCATCCAACGCATTCACAGCCACACGATGCTTGAGCAGCAGCTTCACGCCGGCGATATCGTCATCAGCAATACCCGCAGCGGCGACCAGCGCCGGCTCGCCATGGAGGATGGTGCTCTTGGCGCCGCGTTCGAGCAGAAATTTCACCAGCGGCCAGTTGGCAGCGCGACAGGCGATCGACAGTGGGCTACCCCCGCTCTTGTTGAGCGCATCGATCATCGCACCGGCATCCAGCAGCATCGCCGCAACCGTCGGCTCGCCGCTGAGCACAGCGCCATGCAGCGGCGTGTTGCCGTCGGTATCGGTGGTAAGTGGATTGGCGCCGTTAGTGAGCAGCGTCATGACTGCATCCGCCCGGCCGTGCCAGCTGTCACGTGTAGCGGCGAGCAGCGGCGTGAGGCCGCCGCTGGCGCGATTCACATCGGCGCCCTTGGCGATCAACGCGCGCAACAGGCGGGTGTCCGGCAGCAGTGCGGCCAGCATCAGTACTGGGCGTTGATCGCGATCGTTCGTCGCGGGAACGGTATTCGCATCAGCGCCGGCTTCCACCAGCGCGAGCGCACGCGCGACGTCTCCGCTGCGTGCGGCGGCCAGCAGTGCCTGAGCTTGTTCAGGCGTGCCGGCGGTCCGTTCCTGCTCGCTCAGCTGCGGTGCCACTGCGATGACCGGTTCGGCTCGTTCGTTGGCCTGTTCCTGCCGGCGCGGACGGCGGCTTTCGCACAGCATGACGCGCAAGGTGCGGTTGGCGATGATCAGGCATCCCAGCGGCATCAGCAGCACGGCATAGAGCACCAGTGCGGCGGTGCGCATTTCCGATGGCAGCACGCCGTACAGGCCGCTCAGCGCGATCGCCGAAAACGACAGCATCAATAACGCCAGCGCGCTGGGCAGAAAATGGCTGAAAAAATGCTCTTCGCGCGACAGGTGGCGGCCGAAGGCCACGCTGCGTGCGGTGGCCGTAAACAGCCAGGAGCCTTCGCCCTGGCCGTGCGCGGGATACGCGTCGTCCCACACATATACCAGCGCAAAAGCCGGCCACAGGCGCCACAGCGCCATCAACGCCACCACCAGCGCCGCTGCGAGCAAGAGGCTGGCACCCAGCGTGGGATGCTGGCTGAGGCGCAGCATCGGCCAGGCGATCAGCAAAAACACCAATGCGACGTAGCACGTGAACATCGCCAGATGCGCCGCGCCCCGCCGCATGACGGTGCGGAAAAAATCCGGCTCCGGATCGAAGCCGATCGCGTGGCACACCGCCGCCATGGTCAAGGTATTGGCCAGCAGCAGCGGAATAAGCGCAAGCGGGTGCGCGTCGAAAGCGGCGACGCCGGCCATCAGCAGCCCAGGCAGGAACCAGGCGAGTGAGATGAGCGCGGAGGAGGGGTGACGCGATTTGATAGGTGGCATGCGGGGGAGTATAGGAACCAGTAGCGTGTCAGACGGTAATCAGTCGTTAACAGCCATCGCTGCGACGGTCATTCCTCCTCGCCTTTGGGGGCGTGCGGCAGATCATGCGTGGACGTAGGCACAGACAGCGTATCCTGCGGCGGCAGTTGCAGATGCCAGCCTTGCGTGCGCAGGTGCTGCATCACCACATCGACATCTTCGTGCGGCAGGCGCCGGTCCGGATGCAGCTCCACTTCGAGCACGAAGCGCAGATCACCCAGCAACAGCGCCAGCGATGCCGGCAGCACGTCGAAGTTGTCCCTGCGCTCCAACCATAGATAGGTATCGGCCTTGCGCTGGCTGGCGTAGACGAAGCAATGCATGGCTATGCCTGCGGAAAGTCGTAGGGGGGGCCGAAGGTTATCAGTACCAGTGAGTATCGTCGTCACTGAAATGCGAAGGGTTGGAGCGGGGGCGAGCGGCAAACGTAGTGGGTGCGATAGCAGGTCGCCTGGAAGAAAAAGAGAGGCTAGCTTTCCGCCGGGACATACCCAGGATCACCCGTTCTCGATGCTGCAACCGCACTTGCACAGCTTGCATCGAGTGGGCAGAGTTCCGGCCAGGGGTATCAAACGCGCGTATGAATTTAGTCCGCTCAGGCCCCGCTACGACCCGAGCCGCAGGGGTGTGTTCGACCTCTCGGCGAGTAACCAAAAGAAAAGCAGGAGCATGTGATGCACACGTTCTTTCGTAACACCGCCCGCGGTGGCCGTTCGTTTGCCCTGACCGCACTGGGCTTGGCCGTTGCCGGTGCGCTGGCGGCGCCCCATCAAGCCCACGCCAGTTCCTTCCAGCTGAAGGAAGACACTGCGCAAGCCATGGGCCGTGCCTATGCCGGCTCGGCGACCGCCGGTGGCGACGTTTCCGTGGTGGCCAATGCTCCGGCCGCGATGAGCGATCTGAAGGGCACCTATTTCCAGGCCGACGTTACCGCCATCAACTTCAGCGCCAACTTCACCGGCACCGCTCATGATGTGCTGGGCAATTCGATCGGCGGCAGCAATGGCGGCGATGGCGGCACCACCATGCCGGTACCTTCGTTCTTCTTCACCACCCAGGTGTCCGACCGCTGGCACGTAGGTGCTTCCGTCACCGTACCGTTCGGTTTCAAGACCGAGTACGACAACAATTGGGTGGGCCGCTACAACTCGATCTACTCCAAGTTCGAGTCGCTGGACGGCACCATGTCCGCCTCGTTCGATGTCACCGACACTTTCAGCCTCGGCGCCAGCGCCATCGCACAGCGCACCAGCGCCACGCTGACCAACGCGATCAACTTCTCCAGCGTCGGTCTCGGTTTGGCCGGACCGGGCACTTCGCTGAACTTGCCGCCGACCGTTGTGTATGGACTGATTCCTCCGGGAACGGATGGCCTGGCACGCATTACCGGCAGCAGTTGGGCCTGGGGCTGGCAGGTCGGTGCGTACTGGAAGCTCGATCCGCAGGATCGCTTCTCCTTCAACTATCGCTCTAAGATCAAACACCGACTGCAAGGCACCGCCAACTTCAACGTGCCGCAGAACGTGTCGACCCTGATCGGGCAGCTTGCGCCCGTGCTCGGCTTGAACACCAGCCAATTGCCGTTCCAGCACACCACCGGCACGGCCGACTTCACGACGCCAGCCGTGGCGACCGCCAGCTACTGGCATCAAGAGGACAAATTCGGTTTCGGCGCCGACCTGTCCTGGACCGAGTGGGACGTGTTCAAGAACCTCACGGTGAACTACGGTAACCCGTCGCAGCCCAGCAGCACGCAGGTGTTCAACTGGCATAACTCTTGGTACTTCGCGTTCGGTGGTGATTACTACCTCACCGACAAGCTGACCCTGCGCTCCGGTATCGGTTACGACAAAACCCCGACCTACGCAGCTACCCGCGAGCCACGCGTGCCGGATGAGACACGCAAGCTGTTGTCCGTGGGTCTGGGCTACAAGGCAACCGATCACTTCACGATCAATGCCTCGTACGCGCACATCTTCGTGAACCGCGCTGCGATCAATGGCGTGACGAGCGCCACCGACGATACGCTCACGGGCTCGTTTGACGATGCAGGCAATCTGTTTGCGCTGTCGGCGGTTTACAAGTTCTGATGGGTTGAGCTGGATGATCCAAAAACCTCCTCGCGCAAGCGAGGAGGTTTTTTAATGGCCGAGTGCGCGCTCAGCCCCTACGCAAAAGAATTTCCAGTAACTGCCGGAACCGCTTCCCATACGGCGGATTGAACAAGCCCACACCGTTGAACCGCGCTTGCCGGAACACCGGCTTCATATGCGAGAACGTGCGGAATCCTGCTTCACCGTGATAACCACCCATGCCCGACGGCCCCACGCCGCCGAACGGCAGGCCATGCTGCGCAATGTGGTAGAGCGTGTCGTTGAGCGTGACGCCGCCGGCATGCGTGCGGGTAAGCACCTGGTCGATGCGCGTCTGGTCTTGCTCAAACAGATACAAGGCCAGCGGACGCGGATGACGCGATACATAGTCGATCGCTTCATCGAGCGTGTCGTAAGGCACCAGCGGCAGCAGCGGGCCGAAGATTTCTTCCTGCATCACCGGCATGTCATCACGTACGTCGGTCAGCAGCGTTGGCGTAAGCAGTCGTTGCTCCGCACGATCCGTCGTGTCGCTCAAACTCTCACTGCGTGCACCGGCGCGCACTGCGCCATCGCGTAGTTCAACCAGGCGCTGATAGTGCCGGTCCGTGGCGATGCTGGCGTATTGCCGGCTGTTGGCGAAATCCGGATACAGCCGCGCCGTGGCCTCGCGCGCGACGGAGGCAAAACGCGTGACATCCGCGCGCGGCAACAGCACATAGTCGGGTGCGATGCAGGTCTGTCCGGCATTGACCAACTTGCCGAGCAAGATGCGCTCCACGGCATGCTCGAAACGCGCGCCGGGGCCGAGAATGGCCGGTGACTTGCCACCCAGTTCCAGCGTGACCGGCGTAAGGTTCGCCGAGGCGGCGCGCATGACGTGATGGCCGACGGAGGTCGAACCGGTAAACAGCAGGTGATCGAATGGAAGCGCTGCAAAGGCTTGTCCTACGGACGCATCGCCGTTGACCACGATCACTTCGTCGGGTTGGAAATGCTGCGCGACCAGTTCGGCGAACAATTGCGAGAAGCGCGGCGTGTATTCGCTCATCTTCACCATCGCACGATTGCCCGCCGCCAGCGCATCCACCAACGGTCCGGCGGCAAGAAACAACGGATAGTTCCACGGCACGATGATGCCCACCACACCCAGGGGTTGCGGATGCAGCGCGGTGCTAGCTGGCAGAAACGCCATGCTCGCCATGGCTCGCTTAGGTTTCATCCAGCGCCGGCCGTGACGTAGTGCGTGGCGGATCGCCGACAGGCTGGGGAACACTTCCAGCAAGTCGGTTTCTTCGCGCGGACGGCAGCCGAAATCCGCCTGGATCGCGGCGGCGATTTCATCGCGGTGCTGGTTTATCACGGCCTCCAAAGCGCGCAGGCGGCGTGCACGCGTTTGCCAATCCGGCAATGGATCGCGTGCCTGCACGGTGCGCAGGTGTTGGAGTTCGACGGAGAGATCCAGGCGGTCAGGTTTATTCATGGCATTTCAAAACCTCGCTCGCATTTCCACCCCAAACGTACGCGGCGGTGTAATGGTCGCATACGGCGTCCCAAAATCATTCGTGCTGTCGTTGCCAATGCCCAGCACGTAGCGCTTGTTGAACATGTTGTTCACGTATACGCCGACACCCCAGCGCTGATCCGGCGTATGCCAATCCAGCCGCCCATCGGTGCGCTGCTGCGACGTGCCGATCTTGAACGCCGTCGTGGCAAAGCAATTGCCCTGGAATTCGGAATCGGCATTGCAGCGCGTGTGGCCGCGATACGCGTACTGCATGTTGAGCTCCAGATCGCCGCGGTAGACGCCGTGCCAGGTGTAATCAAACCCGGCCGTCATCGAGAACAGCGGCTCGCCGGTGGGCTGCCCATCCAGCACTACGCCCGAGGTCGACGTGCCATGCACATAGGTGGCATCGATGTACTCGCTGGTGACGTTCAACCGCAGGTTGGCCGTCGGCTGCCATTGCGCTTCCAGATCGATGCCATGCGCATGCTGGTCGGAGGTCTGCACCATGTAGAACGGCACGCCGGAACCGGAGTAATTCGGGTTGAGCACCGACGACTGCAGGTTCGAGTAGCGGTAGTAGTACGCCGAGGCGTTGAACAGCAGGTTGTACTCGGGCACGACGGTCTTGAGGCCAGCCTCGTAGTT
>NZ_BSOB01000015.1 GCF_030160295.1 Dyella acidisoli | reverse complement strand
ACCTATCTAGCCATACACGTTCAGGCTTTTCCCTTCCGCATGCTGTGAGCCGTTTAGGCCATTTCTTTGGGTTACTTTTCTTTGGGCCAGCAAAGAAAAGTGACTCGGGCCCTTTAGGGTCCGAAAGCGCCGCAGGCAATGCCTCAACACACGAGATGCAACAACATGGCAACGTCAGGGTTGCCATCTAACACACACTCCCAAACGGCAGCCATTTATATTCTAATTCAGGCATGCCCCATGTATTAGTCATCGAAGACGACGAAGTCACCGCCCGCGAAATCGCGCTGGAACTCGCCGCGCACGGCATCAGCGCCGATCGCGTACACAGCGGCAACGAGGGACTGAAAGCCGCGCAGGAACCCCACTACGACGCAATCACCCTGGATCTGATGCTCCCGGGCATGGACGGCTTGAGCCTGGTAAAGCAGCTGCGCGAGCGCGGTATTAGCACGCCAGTCTTGATGATCAGCGCCCTGGGCGACGTGGACGAACGAGTGCGCGGCCTGCGCGCAGGCGGCGATGACTACCTCACCAAGCCCTTCGCCCCGGACGAAATGGCCGCGCGCATCGAAGTGCTGCTGCGGCGGCAACAGCCCGCGCAAACAAAGCTGCGCGCCGGCGATCTGGAGCTGGACCTGATTACGCACATCGCGCGCCGTGGCGGACGCGAGCTGTCGCTACTGCCCACCGAATATCGCCTGCTGGAATTCCTGATGCGCTACCCGGGTCAGGTGCTGACCCGCGCCATGATTTTCGAAAGCGTATGGGGGCTGCGTTTCGACCCCGGCACCAACCTGATTGACGTACATATCGCACGCTTGCGCCGCAAGGTCGATGCAGAGGGCGAGCCTTCATTGATCCGCACCGTGCGCGGCTCGGGATACCGGCTTGGATAACACCGCCAAATCCCGGGCTGACCAGTCGCCCCACTGGCGGGCCACCACCTCCCGCCTGCTGCTCGGCTACGGCGTGTTCTTCGTGATCTGGGGAACCGTGCTGCTTGGGTCCATCTATTGGGAAACCACGCAATATCTGGCGCGGCGCACCGATCGCGACCTGACCCACCAGATCGATCACCTGCGCCACGTCGACCGCGCCCATCTGGCCGCAATGCTCGACGACTACATTGCACTCGAAGACACCAGCTACAACGCCTGGGGCCTGTTCGACGCACAAGGCCATTGGATCAACGGCGACATCGTACGCATGCCGCCGGAATTGAAGATCGATGACGGCCCCATCCGCATCGAGGCTCGCGACATCATTCGTCAACAGGCGCTGCCCAGCGTCGACCAGTTGCACCTTATCGCCGCCCACCTCGATGACGGCAATGTGCTGGCGTTGGCGCATACCACGGGCGTCACCGCCCATGTCGGCAGCATCATCAAGCACGCTTTGTGGTGGGGACTGTCGTTCACCCTGGTGCCGGGGCTGCTCGGCGGCCTGATTCTCAATATCGGTCCACGTCGCCGCATCCGGCAGATCAAGGTGGCGACCCAAGCGATCGTGCGTGGCGATTTGCACAAGCGCCTGCCCATCAGCAAGCGCGACGACGAAGTGGATCGCCTCGCCACGATCGTCAACGACATGCTCGACCAGATCGAGCGGCTGATGGGCGAAGTGAAAGGTGTTTGCGACAACATCGCGCACGATTTGCGCACGCCACTGACGCGCTTGCGTTCGCAGCTTTATCGCGTGCAGCAGCAGATGCGAGAGGACGATCCGCATCAAACCTTGATCGAGCGTTGCGTGACCGATATCGACGACGTGCTGGGCCGCTTCCGCGCCCTGCTGCGCATTTCCGAGCTGGAAGACCGCCGCCGCCGGGAAGGTTTTGTCGCTGTGGATCTTGGCGAGACGCTGCAACACGTACACGAACTCTATGCGCCGCTGGCCGAGGACAAGCAGCAAGTGGTAGAGCTGCACATCGAGCCTGGGCTGATCGCGCAAGCCGACCCCGACCTGCTGTTCGAAGCGATCAGCAACCTCGTCGCCAATGCCATCAAATTCACACCGAATGGCGGAACCGTGGCGATGAGTGCTGTGCGCGTAGCTTCGGACAGTGCGCGGATCGAGGTCGCCGACAGCGGCCCAGGTATTCCGGCCGAAGAGCGCCACGCTATATGGCAGCGCTTCTATCGCGGCGAAGGGAGTCGGGAGACAGTGGGGCATGGCCTCGGGCTCAGCATCGTCGCGGCGATCGCGAAGTTGCATGACTTTGAGCTGAGCATAGATGGTGGCGAAGGTGGGGCGCGGATTGGGATGGAGTGTGCGATCAGCCCGTAGGTTGGGGTGCAAACCCCAACATCGTGACGTATGCATGGCAATGTTGGGGTTTGCACCCCAACCTACACGCTCATCGTCGTCCCGGCGAAGGCCGGGACCTAGTGACTTGCACACCGCCAGAGTCACTGGGCCCCGGCCTTCGCCGGGGCGACGATGAGGTAAAAATGAGTTTCCGCGAGCGTGTAGCGGCCAGCACACCAACATGAAAAATTCTTCATCCCCCTGAAAGGTAATCCGCCCGCCCCATCCCGATAATGCCGCATCGCTGGCTCGTACCGATGGAAGCTGCTGCATGCTGGGTTTGGTCCGCATTGCCCTGTCACGCCCCTACACCTTCATAGTGCTGGCGTTGTTCATCCTGATTGCCGGACCGCTGGCGGCATTACGGACCCCCACCGATATCTTTCCCAACATCGGCATCCCCGTTATCAGCGTGGTGTGGACCTACAACGGCCAATCACCCAGCGCAATGTCCGGGCGCGTGATCTACTACTACGAACGCCAGCTCACATCCACGGTCAGCGATATCGAGCACATGGAATCCCAGTCGCTGCCCGGCATCGGCGTGGTGAAAATCTTCTTCCAGCCCGGCGTCGATATCCGCACTGCTACTGCGCAGGTCACCTCGATTTCGCAGACGGTGCTGAAGCAAATGCCGCCCGGCATCACGCCGCCGCAGATCATCAACTACAACGCTTCCACCGTGCCCATCCTGCAAATGGCGCTGTCCAGCTCGAAGCTGGATGAAGGCAGAATTCGCGATATCGCGCAGAACTTCCTGCGCCCGTCCCTGGTGTCGGTGCGCGGCGTGGCTATTCCGGCGCCTTACGGTGGCAAGCAGCGCCAGATCATGATCGATCTCGATCCACAGGCATTGGCCGCCAAAGGCTTGTCCGCGCAGGACGTAGGCAATGCCCTTGCGGCGCAAAACCAGATCATCCCCGTGGGCGGCATCAAGATCGGCCATGAGCAATACACCGTCGAACTCAACGACAGCCCCTCTGCGATCGACGCACTGAACGAACTGCCGATCAAGACCGTCAACGGCGCCACCATCACCATCGGCCAGGTGGCGCACGTGCATGACGGTGCACCGCCGCAGCAGAACGAAGTGCGTGTGGATGGCCAGCGTGCGGTGCTGATGCCCATGCTGAAGGGCGGCGACGTTTCCACGCTCGCGGTGGTGGCCGGCATCAAGAAATTGATACCGCTGGCGCAGGAAACGCTCCCCTCGTCGCTGAAGCTGAAATTGCTGGGCGACCAGTCGGTCTTCGTACGCGGCGCGATTGCATCGGTAGCGCGCGAAGGCATCATCGCTGCGCTGCTCACGTCGGTAATGATCCTGATCTTCCTGGGCAGTTGGCGCTCGACGGTGATTATCGCCGTATCGATTCCGCTGGCTGTGCTCTCTGCAATCGCCCTGCTAGCGGCCTTCGGCCAAACGCTCAATGTGATGACCCTGGGCGGCCTGGCCTTGGCCGTAGGTATCCTGGTCGACGACGCCACCGTCACGATCGAGAACATCAACTGGCATCTGGAACAAGGTAAGGACGTCCATACCGCGATCATGGACGGCGCCAAGCAAATCGTGACGCCGGCCTTCGTCTCGCTGCTGTGCATCTGCATCGTCTTCGTGCCGATGTTCATGCTCGATGGCATTGCGGGCTTTCTGTTCCGGCCGATGGCGCTGGCAGTGATCTTCGCGATGATGTCCTCGTTCGTACTGTCGCGCACGTTGGTGCCGACAATGGCGATGTATTTGCTCAAGCCGCACGTCACCGAAAAAGGCATCGGCGACCATCCTGAAGATACCTACATCAATCATCACGAGGGCGACCAGCATCCCGATATCGCGCGCGGTGGGCTTCGTCTGGCGCTCGTGCATTTCCAGCAAGGTTTCGAGCACCGCTTCACCCAGGTGCGCGATGCTTATTACAACAGCCTTGGCTTGGCGCTAAGCGCGCGCCGTCCGTTTGTGATCGGGTTTCTTGTAGTGGTGCTGGCGTCGTTCGCCTTGGTGCCGTTCCTGGGGCGTGATTTCTTTCCCGCCACGGAAGCCGGCGCGATCGCGATGCACGTGCGTGCGCCAGTGGGCACGCGCATCGAAGATACGGCGGCCGAGTTCGACCACATCGAAAGAGCGATTCGCCGCGTGATTCCGCCGGCTCAGCTGGACAGCATCATCGACAATATCGGCCTGCCGCTCAGCGGCACCAATATGGTCTACAACGCCAGCGGCACCATCGGCCCACAAGATGGCGATATCCAGATCCTGCTCAACGAGGACCATGACGACACCGATGGTTTCGTCAAGAAACTGCGCGAGGTGCTGCCGCGCGAATTCCCCGGCACCAACTTCGCCTTTCTGCCCGCCGACATGGCCAGCCAGATTCTCAACTTCGGTGCACCGGCGCCGTTGGACGTGAAGATCGCCGGCCGCAACACCGCCGACAACCAGGCGTATGCCATCCAGTTGCTGCGCAAGATGCGCGCGATTCCCGGTATTGCCGACGTACGCTTGCAGCAGTCCACCGGTGCGCCGCAATTGAATGTGGATGTAGATCGCGTGCGCGCCAGCGGTCTGGGCTTTACCGAGCGTGACGTCACCAACAGCATGGTCGCTTCGCTTGCCGGCAGCTCGCAGGTGGCGCCTACGTTCTGGCTGAATCCCGCCAATGGTGTGTCCTATGCCGTGGTGGCGCAGACGCCGCAATATCGCATGGACCATCTTGCCGATCTGGAAAGCCTGCCGATCACTTCATCAGGCAACGGCGGGCGGCAGATTCTCGGTGCACTGGCGTCGGTATACCGCACGGCATCCCCTGCGGTGGTAACGCACTACAACATCATGCCGTCCTTCGATATTTACGCCACCACGCAAGGGCGTGATCTGGGTGCCGTGGCATCCGCCATTCAGCGCGTACTGGACGATGCGGCCAAGGATCGTCCCAAGGGCTCCACCGTACAGTTGCTGGGGCAAGTGGAAGCGATGAATACCGCCTTTTCCGGCTTGCTGTTCGGCCTGCTTGGCGCGTGCGTGTTGATCTACATGTTGATCGTGGTGAACTTCCAATCGTGGCTGGACCCGTTCGTGATCATCACCGCCCTGCCCGCCGCCTTGGCCGGCATCGTGTGGATGCTTTTCATCACTCACACCACGCTGTCGGTACCCGCTTTGACCGGCGCGATCATGTGCATGGGTGTGGCGACGGCGAATTCAATTCTGGTGGTGAGCTTCGCACGCGAACGCCTCGCGGAACATGGCGATGCGATCAAGGCGGCTTTGGAAGCGGGCTTCACGCGCTTCCGTCCCGTATGCATGACCGCGCTGGCAATGATCATCGGCATGCTGCCGATGGCACTGACACATGAGCAGAACTCGCCGCTGGGTCGCGCCGTCATCGGTGGCCTGCTGTTCGCCACCTTCGCCA
The DNA here is from genome assembly GCF_030160295.1 of Dyella acidisoli. Classification (GTDB taxonomy): domain Bacteria; phylum Pseudomonadota; class Gammaproteobacteria; order Xanthomonadales; family Rhodanobacteraceae; genus Dyella_B; species Dyella_B acidisoli. The sequence continues at coordinate 2,839 of NZ_BSOB01000015.1, read as the reverse complement.
CGCTGCTATTCGTGCCGGTGATTTTCAGCCTGGTACATGGGCGCAAGCAGCACGTTCCATCCGATGTTTCCGTATCAGGCCTTCCTCATGTCGCATAACGCCGTAAACGTAGCAGTGGTGCGCAAGCCCAAGCATCTGAAAGTCGTCGGCATCGGTGCTGCGGTGATTGCAGCCTTGGTGGTCACGGTCGGTCTGGCTGCGCGCCGTTACCAGCATCAGGAACTGGTGCAATGGACCGATGCGCAACTGATTCCAAGCGTGCGATTGGCTCCGTCGATGGACCCGGCCACCGCGCATGCCATCACCCTGCCCGGCCATCTGGAAGCGTGGAACAGCGCACCGATCCATGCGCGCGTCGGCGGCTATCTCAAAGCCTGGTACAAGGATATTGGCGCGCAAGTCAAAGCAGGCGACGTGCTTGCCGTCATCGACACGCCCGAACTCGATCAGCAGTTGGAGCAAGCAAAAGCGGTACTGGTCAAGGCGCAGGCCAATGCGCATCTTGCCGACATGACGGCCCAGCGCTGGCAGCATTTGCTTGGTTCCGACTCGGTGTCCAAACAGGAGGCGGACGAAAAGAATGGCGACGCCGAAGCTGCGCGGGCGAATGTCCTCGCCGCCAAGGCCGACGTGGATCGGCTAGATGCATTGGAGACCTTCAAGAAGATCGTGGCACCATTCGATGGCGTCGTCACCGCACGGCATACCGACGTGGGCGATCTGATCACCGCCAACAATGAAAGCGGGCCGGAATTGTTTACCGTCGCCGACACCAGTCGCATGCGCTTGTACGTGCCGGTGCCGCAAGCCGATGTAGGCAGCATCAAATCCGGCATGAAAGCTACCCTTACCGTGCCTGAGTGGCCGGGACAAAGCTTCAACGCGACGCTGATCGGCAATTCCGAAGCGATCAACCCAAGCTCCGGCAGCCTGCTCGCGCAGTTTGTGGCCGATAACAAAAGGGGCGAACTCAAGCCCGGTGATTACAGCGACGTGCAGTTGGATATCGCGGTCGATCCGCACCGCATAACCGTGCCCGCCACTGCCCTGATCTTCCGTTCGCAAGGGCCCCAAGTTGCCGTGATGGGTGCTGACGGACGAGTGCATCTGCGCAAGGTGCACGTTGCATTGGACCTTGGCACCAGCCTGCAGATCGATCAGGGTTTAGGCCCCAACGATCAGGTGATCGAGAATCCGCCCGATTCGCTGATGGATGGCGACCAGGTGCGCGTGGAGAGCGACAACGCCGGAAACATGGCAGCGGAGGATGGTCGTGTTTCGGCGCGTTGATGTTCTTTGCGCCAGCGTTGTTGCAACCCTGATGCTGGGCGGCTGCTCGCTCGCTACTGCGTATCACACGCCATCGCTGCCATCGGTACCGGACACCTTCAAGGAAGCCGGCGCCGAATGGAAAACAGCTACGCCACTGGATCAGCAGGCGCGCGGAAACTGGTGGTCGGTCTACGGCGATAGCACGCTCGATCAACTGGAAACGAAACTGGACGCGGAAAGCCCTAGCCTTGCTGCAGCACTGGCCCGCTATGACACCGCACGCGCGTTCGAAAGCCAGTTAAATGCAGGGCTGTTTCCGCAATTGGGTGCGCTCGCCAACCCCACGCGCAATCGCCAGTCGGACAACCGGCCCCTACGTGGCACTCATCAGCCCAACGAATACGATGCCGATACAGTCGCCGTCGGTTTCAATTACGACCTCGACCTGTGGGGCCGCGTTCGCAACGAAGTCAGTGCGGGTCACGCCCTGTCGCAAGCAGCACAAGCCGATCTCGCCACGGCGAAGCTGAGCCTGGAAGCGCGGCTTGCGGACAACTACATGCGTCTACGCGGCTATGACATGCAGACGATGATTTTGCAGGACTCGCTTAAAGCGTATACCCGTGCATTGACGCTCACTGAGAATCGCCACCAAGGCGGTATCGCTTCCGGTCTCGATGTATCACGCGCGCAAACACAGTTGCACGACGCGCAAGCGCAAGTAACCGACGTGCAGGCACAGCGTGCATTGACCGAACATGCCATCGCCAGCCTGATCGGCGAACCCGCATCAAGCTTCTCGATCGCCCCCGCGCAGGTTTCACCGAGCGCGCCGGTGACTCCACCGGGCCTGCCTTCCAGCCTGCTCGAACGCCGCCCCGACATCGCCGCAGCAGAACGCCGTGCATATGCCGCCAACGCCGGCATCGGCGTGGCGCGTGCAGCGTTCTTTCCGGACGTGAGCTTGTCAGCGGCCTACGGCTTCCAAGACACCGGCGCCGGCAATCTGCTCACGCTCGGCAATCGCTTCTGGTCCTTGGGACCACTGGCAGTGCTGCCCCTCTTTGACGCAGGTTTGCGTCGTGCAAAGGTAGATCAGGCCAAGGCAGAATTCGACGCCGCCTCCGCGAACTATCGGCAGACCGTGTTGGATGCTTTCCGCCAAGTGGAAGATGACCTGGTATTGCTACGCGATCTTGGCGTGGAAATGGAACAGGAAGAGCAGGCAGCGGCGTCAGCGCAACAAACCATGACGATCGCTACCAACCGCTACCGCGAAGGCATCGTCAACTATCTCGACGTAGTCACCGCGCAGACTGCTGCGCTATCGGCACAACGCAATGCCGAGACCATTCGTACGCGACGCTTGCAGGCCAGCGTAGATCTGATTCGCGCGCTTGGTGGTGGGTGGACAAATGCCATCGCGGACGATTCGACGCCTGATACCACAGTGAAGCGATAATTGTAATTACATGGACTCGCCCCCGCGCTAAATAAGGCCTCATGGGCCAGCGGTGGAGAGTAAAACTATCCACCGTTCTGTAACGAGCGAGGGCGAGTCCATGAA
>NZ_BSOB01000014.1 GCF_030160295.1 Dyella acidisoli | reverse complement strand
CAAGACACTCGGCTGGCGTTCGCCGGCCGAGGTGTTCTTCGAGCACTACATCCAGGCTCGCGATGGACTGGCGCCAGCTGATGCACTTGGAGGTTGAATCTGCCAACCCAAAGAAATGGCCTAACAAGCTCACAGCATGGGGAAGGTAAAAGCCTGAACGTGTATGGCTAGATAGGTGGTTGCTCGCCCATGGTTCAACGTCCCCGCTATACCGCGAGGCGTCGAAGCGCTGAGGACTTAAAGCAGATCGGGCAGATCTCAGCCAAGCTCAACCTGTCGGAGGGCGCGCTTTAAGCCCTCAATGCTTCGACGCCTCGCGGTATAGCGGCGCGGTAGAAGCTGGGCCCGCCAACGATCAAAGCAAGGCGTCATCCTTCAGGCTTGTAACCGATGCAATGCCATGAGCTCTTCAGGCCATTTCTTTGGGTTACTTTTCTTTGGGCCAGCAAAGAAAAGTGACTCGGTCGCTTCGCGACCGAAAGCGCCGCAGGCAATACCCCAACACCACGACACACCCAGCTGAGGCGAGACGCTAATCAGGCTGAAGAGAGGGAACCTGCAAGGCCCCCTTCCCTGCGGCAGCGAATGGTCCCCCTCGCCGTTTAGAATGGCGCCCTTGTGCTCAAAGTTGAGGGTTCTTCGTGGTCATCCATCCCAAGGTTCGCGGCTTTATCTGCATCACGGCGCATCCAGTCGGTTGCGAACAAAACGTGCAGGAGCAGATCGGTATCACCAAGGCCAAAGTGGGTTCCGCCACAGGTCCCAAGCGCGTGCTGGTCATCGGTGCCTCCACGGGATACGGGTTGGCCTCGCGGGTCACCGCGGCCTTCGGTTACGGCGCAGCGACACTGGGCGTGTTTTTCGAGAAGCCTTCGAGCGAAACCAAGCCCGGCACGGCCGGTTGGTACAACTCCGCCGCGTTCGACAAGCTTGCCAAGCAAGCCGGCCTGTATGCGCGCTCCATCAATGGCGATGCGTTCTCGAATGAGACTCGCGCACGTGCCATCGAACTGATCAAGAACGAGATGGGCGGCCCGATCGACCTGGTGATCTATTCACTCGCCTCGCCCGTGCGCAAGCTGCCCGATAGCGGCGAGGTGGTGCGTTCATCCTTGAAGACGATCGGCCAGCCGTTCACCGCATCGTCGGTGGATACCAACAAGGACGCGGTCGTGCAGGTGACGGTGGAACCCGGCACCGAACAGGAAATCAAGGACACCGTCACCGTGATGGGCGGCGAAGATTGGGCGCTGTGGATCGAAGCACTGAACCAGGCCGGTGTGCTGGCCCAAAACGCCACCACCGTCGCCTACAGCTATGTCGGCACGGAAATCACCTGGCCCATCTATTGGCACGGCACCATTGGCCAAGCCAAGCAGCACCTGGACAACACCGCGCACGAACTCAGCGCGCGCTACCAAGCGCAAGGTTTGCATGCCTACGTAGGCGTGATGAAGTCAGTGGTGACGCAGGCCAGTTCGGCGATTCCGGTGATTCCGCTGTACGTCTCCATGGTGTTCCGCATCATGAAGGAGAAAGGTCTGCACGAAGGCACCATCGAACAGGCCAACCGTCTGTTCCACGATGTTCTGTACCGCGCCGATGGCACGCCGCCAGCTACCGACGAAGAAGGTCGCCTGCGCCTGGACGATTGGGAATTGCGTGACGACGTGCAGCAAGCGTGCAAGGCGCTGTGGTCGCAAGTCACCACGCAAAACCTGTGGGAAACCACCGATTATGCCGGCTACAAGAATGAGTTCCTGCGCTTGTTCGGGTTTGACCGCAAGGATGTGGATTACAACGCGGATGTGAATCCGGATGTGAGTTTCGACGTAGTGCAGTTGTAATCCGCGAGCCAGTCCCCTCTCCCCGAAGGGGAGAGGGAGCGAAACATTATCGCGTGCACCAACAAAAAAGGCCGGCATTGCCGGCCTTTTTTTGCATCAACGCATAATGCCCGTATGCCCCAGCGAAAACCGCCCAGGCTGCGGCCACACGGCCAAGCCATGCGGTTCCATGCCGACCTTGATGATCTTCACCTTGCCGGTCGCGGTATCGAACGCGTACACCACATCATCGAAACGACCCGACAACCACAACCATTTGCCGTCGGCCGTGACGTTGCCCATATCGGGACTGCCGCCGCCCGGAATCGGCCAATTGGCAACTACTTTGCGCGTGGCGAAATCGATCACCGACACGCTGCCAGGACCGCCGCGTGGACCATGCACCTTGTTCGAACCGCGGTTGGCCACGTAGAGCTTGGTAGCATCGCGGCTGGGGTACAAACCATGCGTACCCACGCCGGTCTTGATGAAGCCGATCTGTTTGAAGCTGTCGCCGTCAATCAGATACACGCCATCGGCCATCATGTCGGCGACGTAGAACACCTTGCCGTCCGGCGACACACGAATGTCCTGCGGCATGCCGTGCTTGTTGAGCAGCAGGTAGCCGAGCACCTTGCGGTTGACCATGTCGATCTTCACCAGCTTGCCGCCAAACTCGCAAGTAAAGATGGCGTACTTGCCGTCGATCGAGAAATCCGCGTGATTGATGCCTTTGCATTCGGGTGCGGGCAAGCGGGTTTTCAACGCCATGGTGTGCGGATCGCGGAAATCCAGGCGCGCGAACGCTTCGGCCACCACGATCGCTTCCTTGCCATCGGGCGTGAAGTACATGTTGTACGGATCATCGACCGGATCGGCCTTGCCGGGCTTGCCAGTGAAGGGATCAATGGGCGTGAGGCTGCCATCGTTACGGCCTTCGGCGTTGTTGGTCACCCACAGCGTTTTCAGATCCCACGCCGGCACCACGTGCTGCGGGCTGCGCCCGACCGGAAACTTGTCGACCACCTGAAAGGTGCTCGGATCGATCACGTACACGTCGTTGGAACGCAGATTCGGCACGTAGATGCGTGGCAGCGCATTCGCCACGGCCGGGCTGAACATGTTGAAGCCCGCGTTGCTGTACATATTGCTGGGGTTGGAAACCGGCGGCATACCGGGCACGGTCTGCACCGTTTGCGCCGCTGCAACGGCCGTGGCACACAAACCCGCCAGCACCACGCCGGCACGCAAGGCAAGACGCCCAAAACGATCAAATTTCACGGCAAATTCCCGTATTTGGAGAAAACGTTCGATTCACTTCGATACTTACATCAATGCGCCGCCGTAGCTTGGCGGATAGCGTCGACAGTGCGCGAAACTATAGCATCCACGCCCATTTGACCGAGTTCTGCGGTAGAACGCCGCGGATCGCCGCCATACACACCGTCGGCAGCACTTGGCTTGGGTGCATTGCGCAGCTGACTCTGTCGCACCATTTGCGGTGCAACGGCAAGTTGCAACGACGTATCGGCCAAACCGGCATGCGTGCCGATTTCATCGTCGCGGATGCCATGTTGGCGCAGCATTTGCGCATAACCATCGGAAGAGGTTTCGTAATACGCCGCCGGCAGAATTGCCCGCGCGTTCGTGCCCGCCCACGCTTTATTGAGGTGCGCCACCACTTGCTTCAAATCTTTCTGGTAACCACCGTGATCGCCGAGAAAGACGATATTGCGAAAGCCGTGCACGGCGAAACTGTTTGCCGCCGATTCCAGCAACTTCTCGAATACATCATCGGGAATCGTGATGGTGCCGGGAAAACGCATGTGCGATGTGGTTGGCGCATAGCCGCCTTCCGGCACGTAGGCCACTACCGGCGCGACCAGAGCATTGCCAAGTTTCTGCGCAATCCGGTCCGCAAGGTATTCGGCGCGCACGTTGTGCTTGCCCACGGCGATATACGGACCGCTTTGCTCGGTACCGCCGATGGGAATGATGACGGTGGTCTTGCCGGCCTGGATTTGGTCACGCAGTTCGGTCCAGGTGAGATTCTGGAGCTGGACGGTTTGCGGTGTCTGCGCGAACGAAGCCTGCGCTGCCATGGCAAGTACGACGGATGCAATAACGCATCGAAATGAACGCGTGGTCATGAGGCGGTCGCGATGGGGATGTCAAGAACGGCATCATATGGTTGCACGCCATCCATGCCTTCGCATCCTCTTCACGCTGATTGCCCGCGTTTTGCCTCATTCGCTTTCTTGGGGAATCGCCCGCCTGAAGATTTCCTCCCAATACGCCATTCGCTCCGAATAAGCCTCACGCACCGATTCGGGCTGATCATTCTGCAGGCTGCGCACGTGGGTGATCGGCAAGGTGGCGGAAGCCATTTGCCGCCATGCATCCGCGGCGGCTCTCAAGTGCGGATGGGACGATATCAGCGCGGCGATAACCTGCTGATCCACCATCTGTTGCGCGCTCAACGCCATCAAGCCCTCCAGCGCGATATCGGTGCGCTCAGAAAGGAACGCTGCGGCTTCGCCCCAGTTATTGAAGCTGACTTCCATGGCGGGCTCCTTCGTTCGGGGGAGACACCGACAGCCTAGAGGTGTGCCGATCAATTCTGCGTGGGCGTTTGGTAAGTGCAGATGAGTTCGTTCACGTGGGAGCCTTGCGCTTAAATACCCCTCTCCCGAGGAGAGAGGGGCTTAAGTGCGTAGCTTGGGTTTACCCCCAACGCACGCAAGTAAAAGCAAGCTCTAGCAAGGAAACAGTCGCCTCAAACCGCCTCCGCCTGCTGCAACGGCTCCCACTCATGCTCCGGGTAATAACGCCGCATCATCCGGTCCACGTAAGCCACCAAATTCGGGCGCCCCACCACAGCGTCACGCAACGGGGTATCGAAAAACGGCGTAAGGATGGACGCCAGCACGCCGAATGCAATCGCGTCCACCGCACTCAGGCGCTCGCCCATCAGATAGGGCCTATCGCCCAGCAACGTCGCCACGGCATCGATCGAGCGCACGCCCAAAGCAGCGATCTCGCCCGCTGAGTGGCGACCGATGCCATGTCCACGCAAGTCTTGGTTCTTGCTCGCCTGCATGTCACGGCGCATTTGTTCGCGCTCCGCCTCCGGCGCGCGGTCCGCGAATCGTGCCGGCCCCTTGGCGAAGTTTTCCGGAACGATCCACCGGAACCACACCATCGCAAAGTAAAGGTGATCCTCCAGCATCCGCTCGATCGCCCAGGATTGGGCGCGCTGCTGTTCATTCAGGCCCGCATCCAGATCCACGCCATACTTGCGCTCGATATGCGTGCGGATAAAGGTGGAATCACAAACCACTTCGCCATCATCCACCATATAAGGCACCTTGCCCTTGGGTGCTTGCGGCGGAATGGTGGACTCCCTTGCGTAAGGCAGGCTCGCCATTTTCAACTGCACTTCGCTCTTGATCACGAAAGGGCTGGTTTCCGGCATATCGAAACCGGGGCGCGTAACGTACAGGGTGATGCTTGGAGTGGTCATATCCATGAGATCCGCACAAAAGGTAGGCGTAGCCTGAGCCTTGGCTACTGACAACATCATGTCAGCAGTCGTCGTCGAACAGCCTTGTCACGTTGCCGCCGGAAACGGAGTCATACCAGGCAAGCACATCGGGCGGCAGCAGACCGCCCAGTTCCATACCAACCGCACGGCAGGCATCAAGCGTATCGATCAGCACCTTGGCATAACGGGGATCGAGTCCTTCAGGAGCCACGTTCGCAGCTTGCCATTCGACTGTTTCCAACAAGCGCTGGGACCAGTCGTACAACTGGTCTGCGCGCTCGACGAAACGGGCGCGCAACCAGCTACTCAGCGGCACATGCAAGGTATAGCCATAGCGCTCCGCAATACGGCGCACGAACGGCCCCACCTCTTCACCGATGCCGCGAAACCACTCGGTGTGCCCGCCAGCGGTGTCCGACACCAGCAAGGGAGCCGTAGCACGATGCGCCGGCCAGCGTTCGATCAGCAACCGCTCCAGGCGTCGCGCTTCTCGCAGTTGTACGGTCTCGACCAGCATGCCCTGTTCCAGATCGAACAAGGCGAAAAAACGTGGATGGAAAGTACGGAAGCGCTGAATGGGGTCCTGCGTAAAACCTACTTTCGTCAGGTCCTCGCCCAGGGAAGGCAGCACGTAAACGAACGTTCGTCCGCGTTTCACAGGATTGGGCAAATCCCAATCAACCGGTGCTTCTCGCTCGCTCAAGCCCACTCCCATCCAAGATACCAAGGCGCTCGACGATCACCCCTAAGCGCGTGATACTGCTGCGCAAGCAGTAGGGGAATAAAGTTTTGAACAACACACCTGCCAAGGGAAGCCTTGCCTGCGTAGGCATAGGCATGACGCTGGGATCTCACCTCAACCCGCGGACTCGCAGCTACATTGAACAAGCGGACGTGGCCTTCGTTCTGGTATCCGACGGCATCATCGAACAGTGGCTGCAAGGCATGCACAAAGACATGCGCAGCCTGCAGCCGTATTACCAGGAAGGTAAGTCGCGAATGAAGACTTATCGGGAAATGGTCGATGCCATCATGACCGAGGTGCGCTCAGGCAAGCGTGTTTGCGGCGTGTTCTATGGCCACCCAGGCGTATTTGCGTGGGTACCGCACAAGGCCATTGAAACCGCGCGGGGCGAGGGCTACTCCGCCCACATGGAACCCGGCATTTCTTCTGAGGACTGCCTGTACGCCGACCTAGGCATCGATCCGGGCGCGCGCGGCTGCCAGCACTATGAAGCCAGCCAGTTCATGCTCTACCGGCGTTGTATCGATCCAAGTGCATGGTTGATCCTGTGGCAGATTGGCGTGGCCGGCGACAAATCGCTCAAGCGCTTTTCCACCGGGTCCGCACACCGGCAAGTGCTGGTAGACGTGCTTGCCCGCGACTATCCGCGGGACCATCAGGTCATCATCTACCGCGCTGCCACCCTGCCCTTCCAAACACCCCGTATCGAGCATCTGGCGCTTGAAGCATTGCCTCAAGCCGAAGTGGGCATGGCCGACACCCTGGCCATTCCACCTGCCCGTCCTTTGGAGGCCGATAACGAGGTTCGTGCACGACTGGCGGCACTGGCCTGATTGCGGCCATATGAAGGAAAAAGCATGGCAAGCATGGATGCGGTTGACTTCAATCGCTCGCAAGTAGGGCATGCCTATTCGCGGCGCGATATGATGAGGGCGCTCAGTGCTCCAGGAATGATCACTACGGGCGATACAAGGGGTACCACAGCATTACTACAGGGGTAGTTTGATGTTGAACGTCATTCGTTTTTTGGAAAAGATGGGCAGCGAAGCGCATTGGCGCGACGCGAACCTTGATGAACTGGAAGCCGCGCTGGCGGATGCTGAAGTCGAAGCACCGATGCGCTCGGCCATTTTGAACAAGGATGGTGCCGAATTGCAGGCCCTGCTGCACCAGCCTCAGTTCGTTTCCACCGTCATTCCAGCAGTACCCGAAGAAGAGGAAGACGAAGAGGAAGACGAAGAGCCCGGCGAACAGCCGAAGCCTAAGGACATGCGCAGCTCATTGCAGTCCTCTTCAGATTCTCACGCTTAACTGCCGTAATGTTAACGGCCGGCTGTAAGCATTGGAGGCAGCTGGCGGGAGCCGTTTTGCTCCTAATACAAACGCTGTTCGCGGGTAATCAGCTCATGGCTGCCCCCGCGAACAGCAATACCTCCGAATTGCTGGCGCACGCAGATGCTATCAAGACAGTAGACAACGAAGCATTCGCCAAATTGCTGGCTCAACTCGAAAAGGACAGCGCGACCTTCTCGACCGAGGAAAGATGGCAATTGCGATATCTTGAGGCTTGGGAAGAGGTCTATGTTGGAAACTTCGCCAAGGCCCAACTGCAACTTGGGACGATCATTCGAGAAACACCGATTGACCGGATTCGAATGCATGCATCCGCCACATTGGTCAATATCCTCGGCTACAGTCACCGTTACGAGGATGCATACACGCAACTCGATCAAGCCCTGGACCAATTACCGCGAGTAAGCGACAAAGATGCGCGCTTTCATGTACTCGGCGAAGCATCGCAACTTTTGGCAGGCGCAGGACAATACGATCTCGCCGCCAATTATGCGGATCAAATCGTCGCCGACTATAAAGAAGGCCGACCTCGATGCATTGGCATGTATTTAAAGTCGCATGCTGATTTTCTTCGCGGGCACTTGGATTCATGGAACGAGCATGCGCAGCAAGCAATCGAAGCTTGCGTAAAAGTTAGTGAAAACCTTTTTGCTGATGCCGCACGACAAGACGTGGCAAGTCTTGCCATTCGGCAAAATCGGACTAAGGATGCTCTTTCGCTGCTTGAACGCAGTTATCCCAGCGTCATCAAATATCAATACCCGGAATTAGTAACCGAATACGACGTATTGCTGGCGCAAGCCTACTGGCAAATGGATGACGCATACCACGCTGAAGGATTCGCGCTGAAAACGGTCGATGCCGCGCAGAAAGGCGAATACACCGAACCTTTAGCTACCGCCTATCGATTGCTTTACCAAATCGAGCGAGAAAGGGGCAACCTTCGTGGTGCGCTTGCCTATCATGAAAAATATCTGGAGGCTGACAAGGGGCGCCTTGATGACGTTCGCGAAAAGGCATTGGCTTATCAGTTCGTCAAACAACAGGTAGAAGCAAAGAAAGTTGAACTGGACAAACTGAATAAAAAAAACCAGATCCTTCAACTGCAACAGGCGCTTGGCCACAAAGAAGTAGAAACGAGCCGACTGTACATCGCCCTGCTACTCACCGTACTGGCCTCCATTGGCTTCTGGTTGTATCGCCTCAAGCGCTCACAGCTCCGCTTCATGCGCCTCGCACGCCGCGACGGCCTCACCGGCATCTTCAATCGCCAGCACTTCGTTGAAGAAACAGAACAAGCGCTGCGCTACGTGGCCAAGTCCTTGCGCGGCGCCTGCCTGATCCTGATCGATCTGGATCACTTCAAGACCATCAACGACACGTATGGGCACGTCGCTGGCGACAACGCGCTGAAGCGCACCGTGTTGATCTGTCAACAGCACCTGCACTCCGGCGATGTATTCGGCCGTATCGGCGGTGAGGAATTCGGAATTCTGTTACCAGAGTGCACGCTAATTCAGGCGCTTGAGCGGGCGGAGCGCATCCGTCTTGCTGTTCAAGCTGTTCCGGATTCGGAAACCGAGCAAGTTCCACTCACTGCAAGTTTCGGCATCGCCTCGACCACACACTACGGCTATCACCTGCGGCACCTCCTCGTTGCAGCGGACGATGCGCTCTATCGCGCCAAGCGCGACGGTCGCAACCGTGTGGTAATGAGCATGAACGAGAGATCTTCGTTTGCTGCCGACCGTCGCACTAGCTATGACACTGTCGCCAATAAGTCCGGCTTCCGATAATGAGGTCCCGCTCATCCGCCAACAGTAACCTGCTTGGAGCCATTTCAATGGATGATTCGGCGCAAATAGCTACATCTGGTACTACAGCTTCCCGCATCGACGATGGTCCTCTTACTACGCGATATGATGGTTAGGCTACCGGGCTGGCCACACCCAGAACGATCGCCGTAGCCGGCCAGGGAGTAGCAATGTAGGTACTACAGGGGCAATCTAGTGTTAAATGTCATTCGTTTCTTGGAAAGAATGGGCAGCGAAGCCCAGTGGGGTGAGGTCACCGTGGGCGAGATGGAACTGGCGCTTGCAGAAGCTGATATCGAAGGTCCGGCTCGCTCGGCCATTCTGAATAAAGATGCTGCGAAGTTGCAGGTGTTTATGCAACAGAAGCTATTTAACCCCATCATTGTTCCGGGCACAGAAGAGGAAGAGGAGGAAGATGAAGACAGGGATGAGCCTGGCGAAAAAGATATGCGCGTCTCACTCTCCCCTTCATTAGCTCCTCAATCGTAAATGCAAGCGACCGGCAACAAACGCCGGAAGTACGACTATGCGGGAATTCTCCTGCTGCTCGTTGTGCTTGCGGGTGTGGCCAATGCTGCCGCACCCGTACCACAAAGCGCCTCGCAACTCTTAGCCCACGCTGACAACATAAAAACTGCAGACAATGCAGCGTTTGCCAAACTCCTCCAGGAACTGCAAGGCCGTACGGCCGAATTGTCCGAGGAAGAGAAATGGCAACTGCGCTATATGCAGGCTTACCAAAGTGCTTACAGCGGCAAGGAAGAGTTAGCTCGGACTCAGCTAGAAGCCTTGGCAAAGGAGGCGCCAGACAGCACTTTGAGAACTAAGGTGACAGGCACCCTGATAAACGTGCTTGGTATCGAGCATCACTACGATGAAGCCTTCCAATATCTAGATCAAGCCCTGGACAACTTGACGCAAGTCACCGACAAGGAAGCACGTTTTCATCTTTTAGCCGAAGCTTCGCAGCTATTGAGCGATGCAGGACAACACGAACTTGCCGCCAGCTACGCCAATCAAATCATCGTGGACTATCCAAACGGCAGAAACGGCTGCATTGGTCGTATGCTTGAGTTGCACGACAAGCTCCTCGGCGGCCAAACCAACATCGCCAAAGATCAATTTCAAGAAGGGATAGACAGCTGCCTTGCGGTCGGCGAAAAGATGATCGCCGGCGCAGTACGACGCGACATGGCCGTGCTGGACATGCAACAAAACAAGATGGATGACGCGCTCGACTTGTTGCAGAAACACTACGAAGAAGTAAAAGGATTCAATTATCCCGCGCTGGACGCAGACTATAGTATCTTGCTAGCACAGATCTACTGGAAGAAAGATAACGGCTTTTTGGCGCAGAAATACGCAACAGCTACAGTTGATATTGCCGCCAAGAGTGATTTCACCGAATCGCTGGTAAAGTCCTATCAACTGCTCTATGAAATAGAGCGGCAACAAGGAAACCTACGCGACGCGCTTGCCTATCACGAAAAGTATGTCGCGGCGAACAAAGAGCATTTGGATGACGTTCGCGAAAAGGCACTCGCCTATCAAATCGCCAAGCAACAGGTCGAAACCAAGAAAATAGAGCTTGACGCACTAAACAGGCGAAACCAGATCCTTCAGCTACAGCAAGCACTCGACCACAAAGCCATGGTAATGAGCCGCTTGTACATCGCACTACTACTTACCGTTTTGGCCTCGATCGGCTTCTGGCTATATCGCCTCAAGCGCTCGCAGCTACGCTTCATGCGCCTGGCCCGGCGCGATGGCCTTACCGGCATCTTCAACCGCCAGCACTTCGTTGAAGAAGCGGAACAGGCGCTGCGCTACGTGGCTAAATCCTTGCGTGGCGCCTGCCTGATCCTGATCGACCTGGATCACTTCAAGACCATCAACGATACGTACGGCCATATCGCGGGCGACAACGCGCTGAAGCGCGCTGTGTTGATCTGCCAGCAACACTTGCGCTCCAGCGATGTATTCGGCCGTATTGGTGGTGAGGAATTCGGCATTCTTTTGCCCGAATGTACGTTGATCCAGGCGCTTGAACGGGCAGAACGTATCCGCCTGGCTATTCAAGCTATGCCGGATTCGGAAACTGAGCATGTTCCGCTTACTGCAAGTTTCGGCATCGCCTCGACCACGCATTACGGTTATGAATTGCGGCGCTTGCTCATTGCAGCGGATGATGCGCTCTATCGTGCCAAGCGCGATGGCCGCAATCGCGTGGTGGTCAGCATGAATGGGCACGCTCCAGATACCGGCAACAATCAAGCGCGGCGTGACAAGCTCACCAACGCGGCACCTTACGCCGATTCAGCAGAATAACGGCGCTATTTCCCCTCCGCTGAGGGACCTGATCAGCCGTGTAGGCTGGGGTGCAAACCCCAACCTACAAAAAACGAACCGGCCAAACGACCGGTTCGCTTCCCTACACCGTCCTTGGCCTCACAGTGCACACATCGTTGCACACATCAAAAATGCGGAGCTGCATTGCCCACGTTGAGGCTGCCGAAGCCCGTGGTGTAGTCCCAACCCGCCGCCGCGGTTTCACCATTGTTGCTACCCACCGTAACGTCATGGAAGTCGGTGGAATAATTCGACGCTGCATCCGAATAGAGCAGCGGTGCGGCAAAGCCAGGGTTGCTGCCCTTCGCCTGCAGGATGAGCGCCCACGAGCCCACGAATAGCGGTGATGCGAGGCTGGTGCCACCAATCTGCTGTTGCTGCCCGTCCACGATCACTAGCGAGCCGGTATTGGGATCGGCATCGAACGCGACATCCGGCACGCCACGGAATTGCGAACTGCCGTTCTGTCCAACACCTTGCTGCCAGCTCGGAATCGGTTCGATGGTACTTGGGCTGCCGCCGGTACCACTCCAGACCTGTTCGTCGCTCCAGGTGGTTGTGTTGTTGGTATACAACGTGGTGCCGCCTACTGCGACGACGTAAGGCGAACTAGCCGGATAGCTCGGTGTCGTTCCGCCATTGCCGCACTCATCGGCACCGGAATCGCCAGAAGATACCGAGAAGGTTTGCCCCTGTGCTTGGGCCTGCTGGAAGATCTGGTCATCCGTCGAGGTCGGCGCGTTGGTTTCGCATTCGCCCAGGGATACGTTGATCACCGGCACCGCGTTGGCGGAAACCACAGAGTTGTAGTCGGTGGTGAGATCCGAATCCTGCAGCGAAGCAGCGTCATACAGCACCAGCTGGCTCACACCACCGGTCATGCCGACGATGTCTTGCGTATCCAGATCCCATTCTCCATCGCCGCTGGTATCGCTGCTGCCGTTGCTGTTGTCGACCACCTGCACGTTGATGGTCGATAGATTGTTGTTGCTGGCGAATTGCTGCAGATCGCTCTGCACATTGGTCAGGCTGCCCTCGGTGATCACACCCACGGAAATCGACGTGGCCGCAGCAAGACCGCTTGCACCGTAAATGGCATTGAAGTCGGTGGGATTGTGCGCCACTGCCGAACCACTGGCGTTCGTGTGCACTGCATGAAGGTCCGCGCGATGGACGAAGGTATGCGCGACGTGCACATTCTGCACGCCCAGCACTTCCAGCACGGCGCCATGCAAGGACGCAGGAATCTTCACGTCGCTGGCGTTGGCGTATGCCTCGCGTCCGTCATGCGTGTGCACATGCACGAAGGTGGTATTGAACGCCGCCTGCGCGGTGTCGGCACGACCATAGCCCTCCACCAGCATGCGATTGGGGGCAATGCTCACCTTGCTGAAACCCGCCTTGGTCAGATATTCCGCCACCGCTTTGGCTTGGCTTTCGGTCGGCGAGTAGCGTGCCTTGAATTGTTCCGGCGTCAGCGGCTTGTGGCCGGGCTTGGCCAGATAGGCATCCAGCTCGGCCTTGTTGCGCAATTTCAACGAGACCACGATGTGCATGGGCTGCGAGAAAGCCAGCGGCCCAACCACCGCATCACCTTTGCGCAACTCTGTTGCATGCTTGACGCTCACCATCGCATCGAAGTTGTCCTGCGCGGCAAACACTGACGTGACACTCGCCAGGCTCAAGGCAACCACCAGCGATTTGATACGAAGACTTGCCATGTTTTATCTCCCACAAGAAATTTGGACGAACGAACCCAATGGAGTTTCCAGAACTCCATGCCACCTCATGTTTCGAGATATCGCGACTCCCCAAGCTTCGGCGAACTGCTGATCCCCCTGCGCTCCCCATGCAGGCAGTACCGATACATCGCTCTGGCGGCGCATAGCTGTTTCGATGCCGCCACGGAAATCGTTCACCGACATTCCTTGTGGTGAACGGGTTGGACATTAGGTCGGTGAAACAAGCAACGTCAATCGATGTGACAAGTGCTTCGCGACGTAAATTAGCTAAGGTTCATGAGTGTGCACACGAAGCCACTGCAGCTTGCTCATTCACGAACATCAACATGCTTTCACGCATAAGCGCAGTACGTACCATCGAAGCAAGACTACCGACAGCGTTCGACGTGCAAGCCGCGACATCATCTGCGCGTAACGGCTCCGATCGCATCAACGTCGCGTGAAAAACACGATGACCCTAGTTTGCATGCGGAAATCAGCGTGCTACGCGAAAGCTTTTCGCAAGCATTGCCTTCACGCCATCGCGCACACGGAAATGTGC
This sequence comes from Dyella acidisoli, assembly GCF_030160295.1. GTDB lineage: Bacteria > Pseudomonadota > Gammaproteobacteria > Xanthomonadales > Rhodanobacteraceae > Dyella_B > Dyella_B acidisoli. The sequence goes on along the minus strand of NZ_BSOB01000014.1, from coordinate 13,142 downwards.
GCGATGGCGCATTGGCAAGCGCGTGCATCTGTTATGCGGCACGTCACGACAGCCGCGTAAAGGGGATTTATTCGCGCACAAACGCTTCAAACAAAAAAGGCCGGAGCGGACTGCATCACAACCGCCGATACGGTCTTACTTGCCGCTCTCCTGCCCTTTGCTCAGATCGATCATCGGAATGGAACCCGAGCCCACCACCTGCGGAAGCACACCGTTCCAATGCTGAAGGCTATAGAAATGGGCGTATTCAGGGTTGCTCCTCAACGCCTGGCCGACAGTTTCGATCGCTTTTGCCTGGCCCTGCGCTTGCATCACGGCGGCCTGTGCCTCGGCGTTGGCGGTCACGGTTTTCTGTTCGCCTTCGTAGCGCTTCTGCGCCACCGTGTTTTCTGCCTGCACAGCGAGATTCTTGGCGCGCACGGCTTCTTCGATCGATTGATCGAAGACCGGCGAATAATGGATGCCTACGAGCTGCACATCGATCACGTCGACATTGAACAGCCGCTTCAGCGCATCACTGATGTCTTTGCGCATTTGCGTAGTGATCTGCGCGCGCTGATCGGAGATGGTCAAGGTGTTGTAGCGTGCGAAAGCAGCCAGTGCGCGGTCACGCACCACCGGCAGAATGGTAGCTTCAATATCCAGCGAGCCCGCACGCCCCACCTCATAAAGCAGGTTCATCACCGCGGAACTGGGTATCTGGTAGATCAGACTGATGTCGATCGTGACCTTCTGGTTGTCGTTGGTATAGACGTCCAGACCATTGAGCGTATACACCGAGCGGCTCGTCTGCAGACGATCCACGGTTTCGAAGAACGGCACCTTGAAGTGCACGCCGGTCTTCAGCGGCGCAGTGGTCATCGGCGTGCCACCCAGCCATCGCGTTCCGGCCTCTTCACTGGGCGATACCACGAACACGCTGTTGAGCAGCAGAAAGACGACAACAATGGCGATGATCAACCCGAAAGGGAATCGACCGAGGAACGAACGTGGGTCCTTGGGCGGCAAGTTGAGCATGGAAAATCCCCTTTCCTGATAATGGCCGCATCTTGCCGGAACGGCATTGCGTTGGCGAGTGACCTTGGTTTTTCGCACATGCTCGACAAGCATGCCAAACTGATCGCATGTTGATACGACCTGCTGAGCCAGAAGACGCCCTGAGCGTGGCGCGCGTGCACGTGCGTGCGTGGCAGGTCGGTTATCGTCATCTGCTTCCTGCTGAGTACCTGACGCAACTTCGCGCGGAAGAGCGCGCTCAACGGTATAACTTCGCCACGCAGGACGTCCGACGCCCCATGACGATCGTGGCGATGGAAGACGATGCGATTTGCGGATTCGCCACCACTGCTCCATCGCGCGACAGCGATATACCTGATCACGGCGAACTGTGCGCGCTCTATGTCGACCCCGATAGGTGGGGACGTGGTATCGGTGCTGCCTTGATAGCCGCGGCCCGTCGGCGCCTGGCCGAACTGGGATACCAACATGCCATGTTGTGGCTGCTTGCGGGCAACCAGCGCGGCGAACGCTTCTATCGCGCAGACAACTGGACGCCTGACGGGCTGGTCCGAACGGATCGCATCTGGGGCATCGCCGTCGACGAAATTCGCTACCAGCGCCTACTACGGGCCTAGACGACACACAGCGGCCGTTACCCATTGCGTCAGGTGACGTAGTGAGTCACGTAGACATCGTTATCAAATCGCTCCGCACGGCTGCCGGTCAACCCAACGCGAAGCTGTCGTTTTAGGCAAAACAAGCACTTCCGGACATTATCCCCACAGCTTCTTTGCTTATCCAGCTGGCCTCCACGTCGGTTCGCACAGCTCATCCATTGGCGCAGTTCCTGCTTACTGATTCTTGAAGACCGCACCTGCGAGTCAACGAGTTAATCAAGAAAAATGGGCGCTCAGGAGGGGGCGGTGGGAAGGCGCAAAGACGGCGGCATCGAGATGGTCTCAAAACTGCCCTGGCAGTCCGGCGTTGTGCTTGGCGTAGCAGGCTACGCTGCCATGCGCTACGGGCTGGGGTGGTTCATGACCACCTTCGGCGGCCCGACCGGCCAAGCACTTGGAACCTCGCTGGCAGACGGTGTCTACGCCCCTGTCGCTTGGCTGATGCTGATTGCCTGCTGGCTCGCCGCGCTGATTTCCTTCCTGGATAGCCGTCGCCGCCAGCACCTGCTGGCTGCGCAAACCGGCTTGCGCAGTTTGAGCGCGATGGACTGGCGCGAGTTCGAAATGCTGGTCGGTGAGGCATTCCGGCGCGCGGGCTACAAGGTGCAAGAAATCGGGTTGGGCGGCGACGATGGCGGCGTTGATCTGATCCTGCAAAAAGACGGCAACACCACGCTCGTGCAATGCAAGCAATGGCGCACCAAGCTGGTGGACGTGCGGGTGGTGCGGGAAATGTACGGGCTGCTCATGCATCATCGTGCTGACGCAGTGAAGATCGTCGCCATCGGCCACTACACCGACGACGCGCAACGCTTCGTGCATGGCAAGCCGATCGAGCTGATTTCAGGCGACGCCTTGCTGGCGATGGTGCGGGAGTGCCAGGCAGCCACGCGGCAACCAAAGCAGGTATGACCGCGCCCCGTATCACGCTACGTCCTGAACAAAGCCGCTTGCCCGTGCAGTACGCCTGCTTGGTCGACCAACTGCCAGACCGTTCCATCGTTGATCCAGAAAGTGCGCTCTGACTTGCTGATGCGCAGCCCGCGATAGCCGGAAGCAAACCCCTGCTTGCTGACTTGCTCCAGAAATTCCTTTCTACCCTGCACCTGTTGTGGTGGCGCAGACAGTCGGGACGGCAGCAGCATCAGTTCGTCCCAAGAGTATTCAAAGCAGCGTTGTGCAGAAACGTTGCCGTAGATGAATAACGGATCGGCATGGGTGTTATGCGCCAGCAGTCCGAAGGGCGCGTCCTCATAGAGCCAGCGTGCCGCCTGCTCATCCGACAACGCCGGGTCGACCAGCGGCTGCTTGAGCCAGCGGGCATAACTATCTGCAAGCAAGCGATATAGGCTCGAGGCCGCGACAGGGATATTCATGGAGTCCGTGCAATCGATGAAGGTGAGAAATCGGCTGTGGCGTGAAGCAAGCGAAACAGCTCGCACTATAGATTTTTCAAGCGAGGATTGGGGCCCACGACCTGGTGACTGTCGACCGGCACCTCCACGAGCATGGATGGACGATCTCGCCGGTAAGCCTCTCGCATGATGTCGGAAAGATTGCTCAAATCAGGTGACACTCGAACACTCAACCATCCGCATGCGCGAGCCATTGCGCAAAAATCGATACGCTCTAGCTCACCGTGATATCGGCGTGCCGGCGTATGCGGCAGGATCTTCGAAAGCCCCTGCTCCACGATCCCGTAGTTAGCGTTGTCCAGCACGAACAAGGTGATGCCAAGTTGTCGCGCTTCCACCAGGCATCCGCCATACAACCGAAAGCAACCGTCGCCTGAAAACACAAACACGTGCTTACCGGGCGATGCGATTTTTGCTCCCAGGCCAAGGCCGTATGCGCCACCCATGGCGGAACCGCGATACAAGGAATAAATCTTTGCGTGCGGATGCGGACGCTGGGTCACGTATTGACGATCTTTGTAGGCCAGGCAAACGTCGTCAAAACCTAGGCTGTCCGGCTGCCACAAACCATCGAGCTTTTCATAGAAGGCCACGATATCCACGGCATTGCCATGCACGCGACCACAGGTACCGACGTTGAGATCCGAATAGCGCGGCGAATCCTCGTTGCAAACCTGCGGATGCGCCTGACACCAAAGGATAGTCTCCCGGAGGATCTCTTCGACGTCACCGACCGTTTGCAGGAACTCCCCCACCACCTGATGACGAAAGCTTCCATGCGCACTTCCGTACAAGTGTGCATTGGCCGTGATGTTCCAAACCAGGCCGGCTTTTGCAGGAGAAAAATTGGCAGTGTATTCATCGGCGCAAAAGCCGATGGTGATGAGCATGTCGCGCTCATTCAAACTGTCCCAAAGCTCCGTCGCACGGTCATTCCCACCAAAGCCCAGATAGCCGTGAGCGTAAGGATTATCCCTGGACACCGCGTTTGCACCATTGATGCTCCATACAATCGGTGCCTTGAGCACTTCGCAAAGCCGCGACGTGAGATAAAGCATATCCGGATAACGCGCAGCTTCGTCGCCGGCCATGACAACGATTCGTCCTGTTCTTCTTTGTGAAAGATGACGCTGAAAAAGTGCAGTCAAACTTTCGTGGCCAACCTCATCTCGATGACTGAGAGTCATGCCTTTTTCCGATGAGTGAGACGTCATCTCCGACAATGCATCGGGCGGCATGACAAGTGCTACGGGCTTCGACTGGTTCAGCTGATCCCACGCGGCCGAAAGTTGCTCGTCCAGAGACGCGATGTCATCGAGTACAAACGTGCCTTCCGGCAATTCCGCCATGAGCTGGCCGATCATGTTACTGCCGGATTCGGTGGTGTCTTGCAAAGGCGACTGAAACGCCATGCTCGACGGCGTGGCGGCAATGAGATAGACGGCCGGAATATTGTGCAGCTTGGCATCACTCAGGCCGCACAGCAGAAGTTTGCTTGCCGCGCCCGTAGTAGCAGCCGCGGCAGCGATTTTACCCGTCGCAAGATAATGGCCAAGCGGAACAAAACCGGCCACATATTCGCCGACCGTAAAGAATTCGATCTGCTCAGTGCGCGCACGATGCGGAACATAAGGATCCATCTGCTTCAGCAAATGAACCAGACCGCCACCCGTTACACCGGAGCACATGCTTATCCCCCACTCCGTCATGGCATCGAGCAGCCGCTCGTAGCCGATTCGTGGTTCGACAACAACCATGAAAACCCCCTGCGACTTTCCGTTGCACCAAGAGCAATAACCGGCCGCCCGAGCATCATGTCGGGCTCGGGAGTGATGTCGATGGCACGTGGCAAGCCAACCCAATCCGGCTCGCGTCATAACTTCGAGTGGCTCATCCCGCCTGCATAGCGTTGCGGGTGCATGCGCCTTGCTTTCCTAACGGCTTTCGCTATCGATGCTATGACTGGTTAAGTACGATAAATAGGAACTGACGCACAAAAGTTTTGGGATTTCCGTTTTTGTGCATAACTTTCCGCAAATGTTCTGCGGAGTGCGAAAGCCGCAAATCAAGGACAAGGAAAGCGAAAATGACAGCCCTGAGACAAGGCGACCTTCACAGCTGGTTACACAAATCGTGCGCTTCGAATGGCGAGGTCGCGCAAGCGGCTCTTCAGCGCATGCAGATCGCTATGCCGCATATCGTCGCGCACTTCGCTCGGCGACATGCCCAACGCAAGCCGAAATGCATCGGTCATATGACTATGGCTATTGAAGCCCACGTCGCAAGCCAACGCCGCCAGATCCTTCTCACCATCACCCAGCCGCCCCAACGCCGTTCCCAAACGCTGCTGCATGCGGAATTGACGTAACGATTGCCCGGTGCAGGAACGGAAAATCCGACACAGATGAAACGGTGAGCAGCCTGCGAGCCTGGCCAATTCGTTCACGCCGAGATTTTCCTCGGCACGTCCAATGATCGCTTCCTCAACGCGCGTCACCTGTCGCTGCACCTTCATGTCCTGCGTAGCCGATGCACGGGATTCATGCGATTGCACGAGGTAGCCGAGCGTATCAGCAAGTATTTCTTCCCCATCTTCCGTGTCGCAGCCGCGTAGCAAGCCGAGCAACATTTCCACGTGCGTTTTCTGGAAATGCAGGTCGTGGCCAAAGGCACGGCAAGGCTGACCTGGATCGGGGTGGATGCCCAACATGTCCAGCGTTTCGTCATCAATCAGCACGTCGGTGCAGCAATTGCAGCTTTCCGCATCCGGATGAGTGATGTGATATTCGACGCCCTTGCTCACGAACACAGCCTGGCCCGGCCTGGCAAACCAGCATCGGTTGCCGGCGTGCACCATGAACGAACCGCGGCGGGTAAAAATGAAACGCGCCGGCTCATCGCCGGTCACGTTGCCGCAATCGACGCGCGGACGCTTGCATACATGACTGATCACTTTGAAGTGCGATGAGCGCAACACTGTCTGCATGATCGACATAGACGTAGCTCTGCATCCCCGGTGCCCGGCCGATCATACGCTTCCTACGCAAAACACAAGTGTTTTCCGCGCGAAGCACGTTTCTGGAAGCGATTCATCTGCATTTAAAGCATTGCGGCGGATCGGCACGTTTCTGGAAGCGCGCAACGCAGACATGCGCCAGGCTCAAGACTCCCCGAGAGGCTCCGGCCTCCCCCACCGCTGTATAGCACTTCACGCCAGATGGAGGATCTATGCGCAAGAAGCTCTACGCATGCTTGGCAGCCTGCTGCACCCTCGCCGTGGTTACCGCCGCCCAAGCATGGCCTGACGACGAGGGCTCACCCGTCTATCCGAAGTGGTCGCATCCGTTCGATCGCACCATCAACGGCTGGGCAAATCTATCGATGCAATGGCTGTATGCGCAGCCCTACAGCCAGAATCCCTACTTCGATCCCACAGGCCAGTATTGCGCCGTGGGCCAGCAAGGCCCGGTCTGGTACATCGCGCCGATTTTCGCCATGAATCCTGGCAGCTACACGCGCTCCTGCACCATCCCCCATGACAAGGCGATTCTGTTCCAGATCGCTTGGGTTGCCGACACATGGCCATGCCCGAATCCGAACTTCGGTCCGGCACCGGGGCAATCGCTCTACGATTTCCTCTATCAGGACAGCGGTACCTACATGATGATGATGAGCGTCAACGTGACGCTCGACGGCAAGCCGATCCGCGACGTTCTGAAATACCACTACATCTCCGATAGCCTGAATGCGGTCAAAGGCGATCTCAGCCTGCAATCCACGTTTGATTCGTGCATTACCGGCTCGTATCAACCGGTCGTCACCAACGGCTATTTCCTGATGTTCAAGGCGCTGTCACCTGGACAGCACACGATTGTGCGCACGGCTACCAACAATATGGGGATGACCAATACGTTTACTTACTATCTGACGGTTCAGTAGCTCGAGTTTTGCATCTATTTAGGACGAAAGCAGTTAAAGAACAGATCGCTTCAAGTTACCTCATCGTCATTCCGGCGCAGGCCGGAATGACGATGAGGTACTACAAGGTTTGCGTCGCAACCAACCCTCGGCCGACTTCACTCAATCACATGCGGCACAAAACGCGACGTATCTCGCGTGATCAGCGTAGCGTCCTCACGAATTCCCATCCCCGCCGGCGTGTCACCCACTACCCAGCTTCCTATCAAGGGATAGCCGCCTTCGAAACGTGGAAGCGGATGAAATGCCTGGCGAATGACGGGACATTGCGTATATCGCCCCGGTGAGCTGATGCATTCGCCATCGGGCAACGTGATCTGCACGTTCGCCCCTTCGCGTGAGAACAGCGGCTTTCTCACCCATCCTGGCGGAAGCGGTTCGGTGGGCGCTTCATCGAAGAATGCCGGCAGCAAATAGGGATGATCGGGATGGCGCCCCCACAGCAACGGCATGATGCCTTTATTGCTCAACACGGCCTTCCATGGTGGCTCGATCAGTTGCAAACCGGAGCGAGGCAAATAGGACCCATATTGATCGGTGAACAAATGCTCGAGCGGATAGAGCTTGAATAACGTACCGATCACCTTGTCTTGCAGATCGGTGAAGCTGCCCTTGCGCGAAAGGCCGATATCCTCGATCGCGATCATCTCAGCATGCACGCCAGCTTGGATCGCGCAATCGCGCAAATATTCAATCGTGCCCTGATCCTCCAGGCTGTTGCGCACGGCTGTGAAATAGAACGGCCGGCGCAACGATTTGCCGATCGTGGCAAAAGCGAGAATCAGCAGCTCCTGCAACTGGTTGTATTGATCCGCCTGCTGCGAAAGTACGCCGCGCTGCTGTTGCTCTTCCAGCCATATCCATTGAAAGAACGCCGCTTCGTAGACGGATGTCGGCGTGTCGTAATTAAGCTCGTAAAGCTTGACCGGGCCATTGCCTTCGTAGACCAGATCCATGCGGCCGTACAGATGCGGCTGACGATGACGCCATGATTCGGCGATCCAATCCCAATAAGGTGCGGGAATCGCCAGCTTCGTCATCAAGGCTTCGCTTGCAACAATCTCGCTTATCAGCGACATCGCCATTTGATGCAGCTCGCCCGTGGGCGCTTCGATATCGCGCTCGATCTGCTGCAGCGTGAAGGCGTAGTACGCCGACTCGTCCCAATAAGGCTCGCCGTTAACGGAGTGGAACCGGAAGCCATAGCGCGCGGCGGTTACTTGCCAATCCGGTCGTGGATCAACGACGACGCGTCTCACGGCTTAAAAATGCTCTGCTTCATTCACCACCGCCGTGACCACCCTCACCGCCTTCCCCACCAAAACCACCACGCCCAACCGTGTCGCCTTCACCGACCGCTTCGGAGGATGAAGTGGAACGCCAGCCGCCGGCACCGCCTGAGTAAACGTGGCCATAGTGCGGCGAATAATCCGTGTCATCGCGCTTACGGAATATCGGGCCAGCCGGATAGTAGGAGGTGTTGCCACCATGGATGACACGCCCGATCAGGAAGCCGTTCATGGCCGGGCTCCAGACGGGACTGCCTTCCACGGCCATATTTTCCTGGCAGGCATCTTCGCTGTAATCCTGTGCACATTGGTCGTGCGTGGCATAGTGCGGTGCGACCTTGGGCGCCTCCGCAATGGCTTGCGTAAGTGCCGCATCGCAACTGGATTCCGGCACACCCGCTTCGGTGCAGTTGCCCAGCGTGGTAAACGACTGCTGGCTCTTTTGCGCGTCATCGCACGCTGTGAGGAACAGCGGCGTCAATCCCATGACCATGAGCGATACCTTCCTGGAGCGTTTCATGCCTTCCCCTGATAGGCATTGAGATTGGCAAATGGTAATTCAAAAAAAGCTTGATTAGCGTCATATCTCAATTACGCGGCATATAGTCCCCTCCCCTGCTTGCAGGGGAGGGTTAGGGTGGGGTTGTTCGAGCTTGCAGCATCCATCGAATTCAACGCGAGGTTGCTTTCACCCCACCCCAACCCTCCCCTACTACACGTAGGAGAGGGAGCAGATACCGGCCAGCATGAAACTCGATGCTAATCAGGTGGGATAATCCACAGCACCTACCTGAGCAGGCAGCCCCCATGTTCCAACCCCATAACTTGCTGCAAGCCTTCGACCGCGTCACCGACTACTGGTCGCCGAAAGTGATCGGCCGTGTCAACGATCAATTACTGAAAGTAGCGAAACTCAAAGGCCACCTGGTATGGCACGCGCACGATGCCGAAGACGAACTGTTCTACGTCGTGAAAGGCCATATGCGTATCGAACTGGAACAGCAGACCATCGATCTTCGCGAAGGTGAATTCTTCACGGTGCCGCGCGGTATTCGACACAACCCCATCGCTGAAGAAGAATGCTGGATCATGCTGATCGAACCTGCATCGACCAAGCACACGGGTGATGAGATCACGCCGCAAACCCGCAGCCTCGATGAACAACTAGCTTAAGTTGTAGGTTGGGATTTGCACCCCGACCTACACGCTTGCCAGTCAGTTCGACTGCACGGCGCCACCGCCATTGCGCTTGGCCGTGTACATCCGGCCATCCGCGAGGATGCATAGGCTATCCGGTGTCTGCGCATCATCCGGAAACACGGCCAGGCCGATGCTTGCACCAACCTGCATGGTCTGCCCTGCGACGGTCAGCGGCGTCTCCAGCAATTGCCGCAAGGCACCGGCAACGCTGGCCGCTTCATGGCGCGTGATGGGGCCTTCAAGCACCACCGAAAATTCGTCGCCGCCGGTTCGTGCCAAGGTATCGACGCGACGCAAGCGCGCAATGAACAGGCGCGCGACTTGCTGCAGTACCTCGTCGCCCACGTGATGGCCCATGGTGTCATTCACCTGCTTGAAGCCATCCAGATCGATAGCCAGCATGGCCATGCATGCGTTGCGTTGACGGGCACGCTCCATGGCGCGACTGATGCGATCCTGAAACAGGCGACGATTGGGCAGGCCGGTCAGCGCATCGTGCTGGGCAAGGTGCTGATTGCGTTTCAACTGCCCTTCCAGCAGCAACAGGATCATGCCTACGGCCACCAGGTATTTGGGCAAATTCCACACTTCTGCGCCAACCTGCACCGTAGGCCAGAACACGTCGAACACCATGCCGAGTGGAAATACCATCGACCAGGCCAGCAAACCCAGTGAAGTCACTACGAACCCGCCCGTCTTGCGCTGATCCGAAAATCCAAACTTCAGGGTGCAGGTGAAATAGGCCACGAACAATGGCAGCACGAACATCAGGTCGGCGCCATGTTTGGAGAACTGCCAGTGAAGCAAAGCTGCGGCAAGCGAGGCATTGAGCACCACGGAAATCCACCGGCTTGCCGGTCGTTCGGCGTGTGGCGTTGCGAGGACGATGATCAACGGCACCAATGCAAACAGGCCGGCCGCTACTTCCATGATGGGTTCTGGTGGTAGCGCAGGCAATGATGCCAGCGCGAAATATAGCGTGTAGACGAATGCCGTTGCCCCGTATAGCAAACGGCTCCCCCAATCGCGGGGCCGGGAATCCAGCGACCAGCAAAAAAGCTCCGCACACCACACCAGGGACGCCGTGCCGACGATATCCGCGAGCACTCCGCCTGCACCGGGAACATCAAGAAACGAATAAGCGGCGAAATGCACTTCGACGCAAATCCATCCTGCCAGCCACAAACGCGTCGTCATACTGCCTGCGGGACGCGACACGGTTATGAACGCGTAGATCAGCAGTCCAACCGCCAGCAGATCGGGGAGTTCTTTCCAGGACATTCACTCGCCCCACGCTTGCGGGGAACCTCATACGAAATACATCACACCAAGACATGGGTTTAGCGACGTCCTTATCCGGCCGTGCATGGCCTCGGTTCATGCAATGAGCGTGCCCACATGCTTGATACCTGCAGTGAGATCGGCATATATCGCAAATTCTTTAATGCCGAACAGCCAGCCGACTCCCGCATTAGGGCCAGCTGTGCCGCAATAAAGGCTATTGAGCGGGGGCGAAGTGACCGTATTGCGTCACCTGCATGAATAGATTCGAACGCGCTCAGCATGCGCGAAAATCCACTGACTCCCTTTATCGCCTCATTTTCAGTTGTTTCTTGCGCATTGCAGCAACTAAAAACAGCAGATGATTAAATCGATCCAACATCCCCTATTGCACTGCAACGCTAAATAGTCGCGATGCTTAAGATGGCGACGCCCGGGCTCGCATCCATCCACGAAAAAGCCGAGGGATCTCTCCCTCGGCTTTTTTTGCGATGGAAAATCCGCCGCTCAGTTCGACTCGGTGAACTGGATGTACGGCGCCGAACCACCAACAGCAGTGCAGCTGCCCAGGTTCAAGTTATTGCTTTCACCCGTGCTACCGTCATTGGCGATGCAAGACGGTGCGGTGGTGGAACCGTAGGTGGCGGCGATCTTCACAGTGATCGAAGAACCACTATTGAAGTCGGCTTCCGAGCCGCCCGCATTGCCTACCACGTTGAATTCCGACTGCTTCCAGACGGTCGCCAGGTAGACCACGCTGTCCTTGCCGCTGACGCTGTAGGCGTTGCTGCCGTAGGTGTAGGTCACGGTGTCGTTGCCACCGGAGGTCGCCGTAGCTGCAATCTTCACACTGCCAAGCTGGGTGGCAGGTACGTCGGGTGCGGTAACGTAATTGCTGTTCCGATAGCAATCGCCAGAACCGTCGCTACCCCAACCGCTCGGGCAGCTGCTGCCGCCATAGCCGATCAGCCAGTATTGGAAGAACACCGCGGCCGAACCCTGCGTCTCGTAATCCGGTGCATACACAGCCTGTTGCCACACGGTGCAACCGGAGTGGCTCTTGCACGCCGACGTGGTCGAGGTGAACTGCGAGTTGATCTGCAGCGAATATTCGTTCGCCCCCAGAATTCCACCATCACCGTAAGCGGGCACGCCCACGCCCGTTTCGGACGTCACGCCCGTCACCGACGGGAAGCTGCCGGTGGTGCTCTTGATGAGCGTCGAGCCCGGCGACTGCAGCACATAGTCGTTGCCGTTGCCTGCCGTTTCCGGCAGCAAATGGCTCTGCTTGATTTTGGCCGGCAGTGTATGGGTGTGTTGCTGCGACAACTGTTTGCACGACACCTGTAGCCAGGCGTTGCTTGGATACACGGCATGGAAGCAGCCTGCCGCTGGGGTGGGTACTTGCGCCATGTTTTCACGCCAAACCTGACGTGCCAGCTCCCCGATAGGACCCACTTGTTCATCAGTCTGCGCCGCAAACGCAGCGGGAACGCAGACAGCACTGATAAGACCGGCCAAAAGAGCAAACTTGAGCTTCGATTGCATTTGATTCTCCCCAGAAACAAATTGGCAATTAAATTCGACTCCGGACCATCCGAAAGCCGAGATACAGCACCAGCAAAAAGCATCCGTGCAAAACAACGATCAGCCTCTCTCCAGAGGAGGCTCTACACAAACGACATAACGCGCAGTTGCGTTACCGATTTCCCCACCTAAAGCTTGACGTCCGAGCAGATACTTTCCCTACCTGTCCGGCGCATTGTTCGTAATGGCATTGTTTTTGGCGCGAACATTCCACCTACCGCGCTGTAATCAGCGCAGCTGAAAAAAGTGATTTGACTCAAGACTCCCCGCAGACCCTAAAGGCGCATTCGCATTGCGTCTCCCCGCATCTTCAATGGCCCCCTCGCCGAGTCGAGTTGCTCGCTCGGTTCATTCGAGAATGCAGAGGGATATGTGTAGGAAACGTGATACAAACGGCACGCAAAACCTTGCGTTTTCGCGTAATTGGTTCAATCGCATAGCCTCTTTTTTTCAACCTTTTTTCAGCTCGAAAAAGTTGGCCTAATAAGACAATTGACGTCCTTATTTGACTGCCAAACAGATCACGTTTTTTTGTAGGGCGGTCAGCGCCTGGACTTTGTATCGATTAATACCCGCTCGCCATCATTACGACGACGCATGTCATCGATCACATAATTACATGGACTCGCCCCCGCGCTAAATAAGGCCTCATGGGCCAGCGGTGGAGAGTAAAACTATCCACCGTTCTGTAACGAGCGAGGGCGAGTCCATGAAAC
>NZ_BSOB01000013.1 GCF_030160295.1 Dyella acidisoli | reverse complement strand
GATTGATGATGCACTTCTAGATTGACTCCGCCGTTACTTTTCTTTGGGCCAGCAAAGAAAAGTGACCCGGTCGCTTCGCGACCGGAAGCGCCGCAGGCAATGCCACAACACCACGACATGGCAAGCTGAGGCGACACGCTAATCAGGCCAAAGCGAGAGGAGATTGGGGTGACGGTACGATCAGCGCGCGGTAACAACGGCTTGCTACAAGAAACCAGCATTACGCTTCGCCCGAACCCTCACCCACCTCTCGGCACCCCCGATCGAGTCGAGGGCAGGCTCCTCTCCCAAACGGAGAGGGGCTCACTCACGATAATTCACGATGAGTCTTGAACTCAAAACTGCACCGAGCCACCCGCCAGCTTGTTCACCTCCGCCATGATCGCCGCCATCTGCGGTCCGGATTTCAGCGCGTAATTCCCATTGGTATAACCCCACCAATCCCAGCAGCCGTATGGGTTGTACGGCACCGTTGCGTTGATCGTCTGCGGATACAGCACGATGATGTTGTTGCTATCGGCCCACTCATTGATGCCGGCGTACTGCACGAAGGTAGTGCCGATGGTTTCCTGGTTCTGCGAACAACCGTGCAAGGCCACTAGCAGCCGGCATGCTTGCCCTTGTGCGCAGTTCTTCGGCACAAACACCCAGCCCGTACTGTCCATCGAAATTGCGGCGCAGTTGCTGTGCGGGCAAAAGGCATTCTGATTGAACTGAATGAAGCTGCCGCCCAGCGTTCCGTTGTTGCGCGCGTTGAGCGCGCCGTAGAACAGCGCGAGGAAAGTTTGCTCCGCATCGAAGCCACAGTTGTTCATGAATGGGGCTTCGAGATACGAGCACGGTACGACAGAGTCGGGCGTGATCCACGCGTGTTCGGCAGCGGTGTAGTTGTTGTAGGTGATGTTGTCGGTCGAAGTGAAACTCCCGTAGTAGCTGTACAGGTCGTCCATCGTCGCCTGGTAGTTCACTGTGTCTAGCATGCCGCTGAACATATAGATCGGCTTGCCTGCAATATTGCTTACAGGATCGATCGCACCTGCCGCGGCTTGCTGGTTGGTGTAGTCCACCAGCGATGACACCGGCACACCATTACCCGTCGCGCAGGCCGTACCCCAATACGCTTCGTCGTCCTGCGCGCAGTAGTACGCGCCGCCAGCCATGACGGCCGTGCCGTAGATAGCGCGCGAAAACGCAACCTGTAATTGGACGGCCATGTAACCGCCGGAAGAAATGCCGGCTACGGTGACTGAATTCGGCGCAATGTTGTAGGAACCGAGCGCGGAAGTGCCCCACGCCATCGATGAAATCATCAACGCGAAACCACACAGCAAAACACGGGAAAATCTGTACAACATGACGAGGTCCTCCCTAATCAGGTACGCATGTTGAAAGCACGCGGCCGCATGCACCCAGCGCACAGGCGGCCAGATGAGGATGGGCAACGCTTACCGGTTGTTGCCTGGATAAGAGAACACCAAAGTGAGATGGGGAGAATTGGACTTAGGGGCTATGCTGAGCTTTCTTGCGGCAAGTTGATCAGGTATCTATACAGCTCTAGAAGCCTCACTTGTGTCTTACCGTCATTCCCGCGAAAGCGGGAATCCATGTTGCTTTTGGGAGCGAAAAGCGAAGATAGATTCCCGCTTTCGCGGGAATGACGGCGCGGAGAAATTGAGCATTACCGCGACAACATGCGGATTGCCAAAAATGCGAGACGCATATAAACAAAGAGGGCGCCACACGCGCCCTCTTCCAACCCTATACCTTGCAAAGTCGCACGGACTTCACTTCATCACTTTGTTGAAAAACCTGCAGCCCAGCTGCTTGTCACCGATGATGCTTGCACTCATCGTCACGCCTGGCGAACCTTCACTTCTTCGTTGGGGCGATGACTGTTGCTATTGCCCTTGTCGTTACCGCCGCCGTTAAAGCCGCGAGTGAGCACGCGATAGGTGTCCCTGCCCGCCTCCTTCGCCTGGTACAGCGCTTCATCGGCCAGTTTCATCAAACCGTCGACTGACCCCTCGTCTTTGCAGACCGCTGCGCCAACGCACATTTTCACCGCCACTTGCGCGACACCAGCATCGACCATCATATGCAGGCGTTCCCACAACGACTGAGTGAATGCGTTGGCGTGCCTGACGTTGCCGAAATCGCAACTCAACACCACGAATTCGTCGCCGCCGATGCGCGCCACCATTTCGCCTTCGCGTACCAGCTTTTGCAGGCAACGTCCTACCTCGGCCAGCACGATGTCGCCAATGGCGTGACCGTAGGTGTCGTTGATGGATTTGAAATTGTCGATGTCCACCAGCGCGAGCAACACTGGCGCGTTATGTTGCTGGGCCATATCGAGTAGTGCCGGCACCCGCTCGCTGAAGTAGCGACGGTTGGCCAGGCCCGTAAGTGCATCCTGATGCGCCAGGCGCAGCAATTCGTGCTCCACGTTCTTGATGTGGGTGATCTCGGTGGTGAGCTCGTAGACGCCGCGCACTTTGCCGTCCGCATCCAGGTCGGGCACGTAGTGGGCCTGGAAGTGCAGTCGCTTGTCGTGGTGTTTCACCTCGTATTCGAACAGCATGGATTCGCCTGCACAGGCGCGTTCCAGATAATGCTTCAGACGATCGTAGACGGCGTCGCCATGCACCTGGCGCACGGTCCTGCCGACGACCTGCGCCGGCGTCTTGCCAAAAATCTGCTCGACGAAACGATTCACGTAGGTATAACGCCAGGTCGTGTCGATGCGCGCGATGACGGCAGGCATGTTGTCGGTGATGGTGCGTAACTGCGCCTGGCTTTCCAGCAACGCCTGTTCGATGCGTACGCGCTCGGTGACGTTGCGGCCGGTGTAGATGATGTCCATCGCGCCATCGCCGTCCGGGCTTGGCACCAGGCGCGCGAAGGCTTCGATCCAAAGATAGTGACCGTCCTTGTGCTGCAAGCGGTACGTCGCGGTGGTGGTGCCGCCCTGTGCACGCAACTTGCACACTTCGGCGGCGATGCGCTCACGGTCGTCCGGATGGATCAGGTCCGGCCGTGGCTTCAGGAAATCCTCCACTTCCCAGCCAAGCAGTTCCTTGACCGACGGTGACACATACATGCGATCACCGTTGGTGCGAATGCGCATCACCAGGTCGCCGCTGTGCTCGGCCAGCATGCGATAGCGCAGCTCGCTTTCATGCATGCGATTGCGCAATCGATCCTGATCTGCCAGCGCCAGCGCGATAGGCAGTGCCACGAAGCAGGACACGCCGATGAATACCTGCGCCATCACGACATGAAAAGCCGGTGTGACGCCCGCGACGAGATTGAATGGACCGACATTCAACGTAGTGACCAGGCCGACCACCAGCGACAGGATCGTCATGCCCATCACCATGCCGACGAAACGGTGGCGGAACACCAGCAGCAACAGCGGCGGGTAGATCATGAAGACCATCGGTATGTGCGATTCCACGAATACGCCCACCGTGACCGCGGTCATCAGCAACAGATCGCGCACCAATACCCAGATTCTGCCTGGCTCGATGTGCCGCAGGCTCGGCGTAACCATCACCAGCGACGTGCTGCCGGCGATGATCATGCCTACGAAATGTGCGCGGAACAGGGTGTTCAAGCTCACCAGCACATCCGCACCCGACCACAGATGCAGAATGCTCATCATGCCCAATGCACACAGCGCGCTGCCAATCAGGGCGCTCACCACGCCGACGCGCGCCAGATCCATGAAGCGCGTGCGCGGTGAAAGATGTGGAAAACGCCGGCGAATGGCTTCGCTGACGATCACCGTTTCCAGCGCATGGCACGGGCCGATCAACAACGTAGATGCGAGCGGATCGCCAAGGCACAGCTTGGCCAGTACGAGCCCGAGGAAGGCCGACGCCAACAGCGGCCAGCTGCGGCTGAGCGGCTTCTGCACCAGCCAGCCGATCAGCGCGCCATTGGCCAGCCACAGCACGACCGGAGTGTGATTGGCCCGGGCCAGCGCAAGCGCGTAGAACGATAGCCCGCCGGACAGCACGAAGGCGGCGACGATCGGCCACAGCTCATACGGGGCGCGCCTGGCGGACATGTCTGGCTTGAGTCCTTTGCGGTTGCGGGCGAACCCACTTGCCGGAAAGGGATGCAAGAGTCCTGCCAGACGGGTGGCTGCGTGGGCGTTATTCCCGGCATGTTGGGAGCAACCCCAACATGGCCGCGTGCACACACCACGATGTTGGGGTTTGACCCCGACCTATCGCGAATTCTGACCTTCCAGATCGATGTAAATCGGGTTTCCCACCAGCAAGAGCTCCCCGGCCGTGCCGCGCACATTCGCGCGTACCCAGTGCCGCTGGCCGTCACTTGTCCAATCGAATGGCCGATCCAGGTTGCCGTGCACGCCCAGGTCGGCGCCCGGCTGCCAGGGCTTGCCGTCGACGATGATTTCCACCTTCGCACCTTCAGGAGCCATCGCTTTGACGGTGAAACGCACCTTCGCACCCGCCGGTACGGTCAGCGCATCGCCCATCTCCACCGACTGCTGACCTGCCTGCGCGGTGAGATCCAGCATGCGATCACGCGTGCCCTGCACGTCGATGAATACATGCCCCGCGCGGATGGCGACAAGGATCGCCGACATGGACAGCTCGCTGGCATGCACCACCGTGGTCGGCGTACCGACCAACCCACCGCCCAGCACGGTGAGCGATTGCTTGGCATCGTGATTGTCGCTGCCGCCAACGCCGGTGAGGCGATAGCCCTGGTCGAGCAATTTTTGCCAGAACGGAATGCCCGTATCGGGCAGCATCGCATCGATGCCGTTGACGGCCTCGATCGCCTGCACGCCATGCATATCCACCGGCTTGGCGGGCGCCCAGCCACAGCCCATGCAGGTTTCATCATCAGGACGAATCGGATGGTTGATCGACATCAGCCCGTGCAGCTTGGCCGCTTCGCGCAGCAAGGCATTCCAGTCTGGCACGGTGGCGCTGCCGACGCGAAAATCCACCGGCTCGTCCGTGCCGAACAGGTTCGCATGGCCATAGAACGTGGTGACTTCGCGTGCCGGAATCAGCAACAGTCGATCGAAATACGGCTGCAGCTCGCGCATGTCGTTCGCTTGCGATATCGAGTTGTGATCGCTCAGCGCAATGAAATCGAGCCCGCGCTGCAAGGCTGCTTCGATGGTGAGAAAGAGTGGGCACGGCACACGCTGGCTACCGCTTTGGCTAGTGCAACTGCCGTCGCTGTGCGCGCCGTGCATATGCAAATCGCCGCGATACCAGCCTGCTTGTTTACGCAACGGTGGATTCAGCACCTCGGGCAACCACGCAGGATCGCCTGGATGACCGAACCAGATCTTTGCCGTGTAGTCGGCCGTGACGTTTTGGCGGATGTTGGGAATGCCCAGCAATAAGGTCCAGCGCCCCGGACGGATGGCGCCCGGCAGAAACGACGGCGTGGCGTCCGTCGCGCTGATGGTGAAGAGCTTCTTGCTGCCGCCGCTCCAGCCACGGAAACCGTCTTGCCCGCGAAAACCATCCGGGCCGAGCAGGCCGAGGTCGATGGTGGTGTGTTGGTCACGACCGGTGTAGTCGAATTGGATGGTGATGCGGGTGACGTTCGGGGGGACAGTGAACGGAACGGGGTGATAGGTGTGGTTGTCGGCGGGGTGAATTTGGCCTTTGAGCACTAGGTCAGGAGTGTCACCGTTTGCATGAACAGTGCACGCGAGGCACATCAGCAAAACCATTAGCACCAGGACGGGAACGGAGCTGAGGTGAAATCGATCTTTCATGGCTTTGACTGGCTTTGAAGGTGGCTTGGAATCGTCACGCTGTTTTCTTGCCTCACCGTCATTCCGGCGAAGGCCGGAATCCAGTGCAAATACATCGTGCGAAGCACTCTTAACTTCCTTTGTGTTGAGTGCTACGCACAACATGTTAGTACTGGATTCCGGCCTTCGCCGGAATGACGGTGAGGTAAAGGTGCGCATGGTGGAGTGCCGTCCAGATCAGCTAATGATCAAAACCGATACATCACCGAAGCCCTGAACGACCGCCCCAACAACGGCCGCGCAATAAACACCGTCGCGCCCGCATCGCTGCTCTTCAACTCACCCGAACGCGGATTGCCTTCCGTCAAACCCAGCGAATTGTTGAGATTGTCCGCATAGAAGAAGAACGACAGCTCCGGCGTGGCCTGATAACGCGCGCTGAAGCTCAACGTGTTGTACTGCGGCAGCTCCACCGAGTTCGCGGTATCGGAGAAGCGCTTGCCTTCGTACTCGTAAGTCAGCTGCAGGCGAAGTTTATTGTCGAGCAAATTCACGCCAGGCACGATGCGGAAACTCTTGCGCGGCACGCGAATCAGCTGGTCGTCGTTGTAGTCGAGCAACACCGGGGCGCCTGCCTGGATGGTGGTGTAGCGCAAACCCTTGTAACGCGGATCCTGCAGCGTGGCGCTGTATTGCAGGTCGAACCACTTCGTCGGATAGATCGTGCCTTCCAGTTCCAAGCCGTAGGTTTCGGTATCCGCGTAGCCTTGCTGCGGCGTCGATACACCGGTGTTCGGGTTGAATACGTAGTTGCTGAAACCGACATTGTTGTAGCGGGTGTAGAAGAATGTCTCGTAGGTTTCGATGTAACGGTTCGCGAACTTGTAGCCTATTTCAGGCAGGATCATCGTCTGCGTGACCGGCGTGGCGGTCGGCGAAGTGATGTACGTGCTCAGGTTGGGCAGACGGAAGGTGGAGGTATAGCGTGCAAACACGCCCTGCTGATCGCTGAACTGATAGTTCGCACCCACCGTCCAGCCCAACTTATGGAAGCTGTGATCGTAGCTGGCATATTGTCCGTTGCCGGTGATGATCGACGAGCTCCACGGTGTACCCAGGTTTGCATTGGTCGACAGTTCGGTCCAGCCGCGGGTGTCCACGCGTTCCCAGCGCACGCCGGCGTCAATGCGTAGTTTGTCGGTCACCTGCCATTCGTCCGATGCGTAGAACGCATCGGTATCGGACGTACCATGGGCATGCGCCCATTCGTAACCGTTGCTGTAGATGCCACCGTCGGTGAGCATGCCGATCGGCGTACCCGCCGCGTTCACCGCGACAAGGTTCAGCAGCTTGGCGTTGTTCTCGGTATCCAGCAGCACGGTGGACGAGAAGCGATCGAAGCTCTGGTTGAAATGCGCGTGGTAGTAACCCAGCGTCACATCGTGCGTCTGATCGCCGAACTCGAATTTGCGCATCAGGCGCGTGTTGCTGGTCAACTCGTCCATCGGCATGGTGATGCCGCGCAGGCCACCGAGTATCACCAAGCCGTTGCCGTTCTGGTTGGGGCCGAACACGACGCCCGAATCCGCGTATTGCAGCTGCATGCCTGCGGCACCAGGGTAGTACTGCTTCAAACGCGCCGCCGCTGAAGCGTACAGTGCCGCAGGCGTTTCGATCGCGTTCGGGTACACGCCGTTGCGCTGCGTGCTGGTGTCGCTGTAGCGCAGATCCTCCGCCACCTTCCAGTTGTCCCACAGGTTGTAGTCGAACTTCACTGTGAGCTGCGTGCGCTGCACGTCGGTGCCCAGCGAATTGTCGAAGTTGTAATAGCTGCCGTTGCCCTGCTGCAGCTGCACGTGTTCGGTATCGGGACCAGCCACCGTGCCGTAATTGCCGTTGATGCCAGGTACGGCCACCAGGTCGCCGCTCGGATTGCGATACATCGGCAGACCGAGATCGAAATAGACCCTGTCATCCAGGCGCTTCACGTCGAAGCTGAAGTTGCCGTTCTCGAACTGCTTGGACAGGGTGGCGCGCAACTGCCCACCGTTGTCACCGTTGAATCCCGGATTGCGAATGTTGTGGTCGATGCGAAAGAAACCGCCGGTGCTGAGCTTCCAACCGTCGCCGATCGGCGTGCCATACCAGAAGTCCAGCCGACCCAGGCCATAGTTGCCGGCGGTGTACTTGACCAGGCCTTCGGCCATGTCATCGACCTGACGGGGAATGAAGTTGATCGCACCGGCCGGCGCGTTCGAATAGAAAATCGAGGACGGACCGCCGCGCACGACTTCGACACGATCGATCGTTTCGTCCAGGCGAAACGCCTGGTCCGCATTGAGGTAGCCCAACGCCGGATCGTGCTGCACGGGAATGCCGTCTTCCAGCAAATTCACTGAGCCGAAACCATCGACCGGAATGCCGCGCGCGCGGATATTGCCGCTCGCTTCACCGCCTGAGGCTTCCACCCAGAAGCCCGGCACGGATTTCACCGCTTCCGTCACGCTGGTCGGCGCCTGCATGCGTAGACGGTCTTCATCGATCGTGGTGATCGAATAACTGGTTTGTGCACGCGTGCGCAGATCGACGCCGGAACGCGCCGTAACCACTACCCGCGCAAGATCCTTGGCGGTCTTGTCGCCATTCATTTGTACCGCGCCGCTGTTAACCGCTTGAGGATCTGCACTACCGGCCGTCGCTACCGCAGCGGAGGCCGGATTGCCCGCATTGGTTGCCACGTTTCCCGGGACGATCGTCACCGTGTTCGGCGTTACGAAGCGATAGCTAAGGCCCGTGCCTGCGAGCAACTGGCGCAGTTGCTGTTCCGGCGGTAGCCCTGCATCGGCACCCGGGCTGCGGATGCTGTCTGCGATCTCCGAACCGTAGACGATCTGCAGTCCGGCCTCGTGCGAAAAATTCTCCAATGCCTTAGCCAGTGGCATGGGTGCGATGGCAGTGGTGTGCAGTGTGGTGGTGGTGGTTTGTGCGAACGCCGCGAAGGGAACGCTCGTGCCCAATATCAGGGCGATATGAAGTGCCAAACGATTACGCATGTGGGGAGCAGCCTTGGGTAGGTAACGGTGGCAGGTCGTTGCCGCATCCTGCGTTATTCGCCGGCCCTTACCATTCAAGAGTCTCCCGACAGGAAACCGGGTACCTCCGATCCGATGAATTTTTTCTTACAGCTGGCCGGATTTCGTTTCAGTTTCTGATTTGCGACATACAGTTCCCTTCCCTGCTTGCAGGGGAGGGTTAGGGTGGGGTGACGCGAGCGAAGCTCGCGTCCGGCTACGCCGGGACAATAGTGAGGCTTCGATTCAACATCATCGCAAGACTGCTTCACCCCACCCCGACCCTCCCCTACTGCACGTAGGGGAGGGAGAAAAAAACCGGCACTACTCGGCACGCGCGTGACGCGCCGCAACCACACGAATGTGATCCGCACCATCGATGATCCGCACATTCGGCAAAGTCGACAGATAAGCCACAAACGCCTGCGGATTGTTCGCATGAAAAATGCCGCTGATGCGTTTGCCCGCGATGCCTTCATCCTCGATGACCAGCGGCTTGCTGGTGTAAGCATTGAAGCGACGCGCTACGTCAGCAACGGTTTCGCGCTGAAAACGAATCTCTTCCGGCAGCCAAGCGGTGGCCTGGGGAATCTGTACCGGATGCACCGGGCCAATGATTGCCGAACCCAATTCGATCTGCTGCCCAGCGGTAAGGTCCGCCAGCGCGTCGCTGCCCAGCGGCGATGCATTCGAGCCATTCAACACACGCACCCGGCCGCTGATCACGGTCAAGGTATCGCCGCTTGCGTCGCGCTTCACGTCGAAAACCGTGCCAATGTCTTGCAAAACGTGGCCACCTACGTTTACCAGCATCGGTCGCGCAGCATCCTTGCCGACGTCGAACAAAGCGTGACCACGGACGACATCAATGCGGCGATAGTGACTGTCGAAATGCACGTCGATCGCGCTGTTTCTATCTAGCTGCACCAGGGTGCCATCGGCAAGTTTCAACGAACGCACTGCGTCGTTATTGCCCGCGTAGTTCTGCACGTCTTGTTGCTGGGAAACGGCATCGGGTGTACGCCAATGCGCTAGGCCTAGCCAGGCCACAGCAATCGTGGCGGCCACTCCCGCCAATCCGGCGAGCAGGCGTTTCCCACGACCGCTGCGTACTGCATGTGTATCACGCTCACGCGGTATGGTGCGTCCCACTTTCGGAAACATCACCACCTGATTTTCGTGCCGCGCCTGCTCCACCAGCTCTTCCGCGGAGAGCTTTTCGAGTGCCGTTGCGGCTGTGAGGTCGCCATGCATGCGCGCCACCGCGAAATATTCGGCCACGTGCTGCGGCGATGTGCGTAGCCAAGCCAGGAACGCCACACGTTGCCGTTCGCTGAGCGGCTCCTGCTGCTCGATGTACCAGGCAACCGCCTGCTCGGTGATGCGCCGTGCCTGACGTGCAGCGTCGAAATAGGTCGATTCACTCATAGTCGGCCATCCTCTGCCGGCAAGCAGCCAGTCCTTTCACGATGTACTTTTTCACCATGTGGGTCGATATCGACATGCGTTCGGCGATCTCGCGATACGACATCTCATCGCGGTAATGCATGATCAGCACGGCTTTGCACTTGGGCGAGAGCCGGTCGATCAGCGCACCTAGCCGCTTCTGCCGCGATTCGCTGTCCATGTCCGCTTCCACATTGGCTGGTGCCACGAGATGCTCCACCACCTGCTCCAGCTCATCGCTGCCCAGCGGCTGCTGCTGGCGGAGCACGGCGTGCTCCTTGACCAGGTTGGCGGCCACGGTGAACAGATAAGCTTCCGGGCTGCGAATATTCGCCGCGTCCGCCGGCTCGATGCGCAGCAGGCGCAGATAGACCTCCTGCACCAGATCCTGCGCATCCCAGCGGTGCGCAACACGACGAAGAAAATAGTTACTGAGCGTCGCGCGCTTTTCCGCGAACAACGTCGACCATGTCGCATGCTTTTCGCGCACCGAGCCTCCCCGAGCGTATTCGCCGAAACAGGCTGTAGCGCCCACGCCGCTAGAGAGCGTATGGGTCGCTTGTGACGGTTTTGTGAAGAGATGCCCTGGCTGCATGATGGCACATGCTCCCTCACGGCCGTCATTCCCGCGAAAGCGGGAATCCATTTTGCTCTGATTCGGAAAGCGAAGATGGATTCCCGCTTTCGCGGGAATGACGGCAAGGAAGCACGAGGCTCAGCGTCGCAAACTCAACTCCTCAGCGCATTGAACGGAATACAAACCCGCGGCACTTCGTTTTCATGCGGCTCCACGAAATGCTCCAACCAATGCGGAAACAACACCAGCAATCCCTCAAACGGACGCAGCTGGATGTCCTTGTACGCATTCGCTCCATTGCCCTTGGCATAAGCGTTCAGCACTCCGGGCCGCGGATCCTTGAACACCAACGCCCCCGATCCTTCCGGCACCTGCAGATAGAACGTGCCGCTCAACAGCGCGCCCTCATGCATGTGCTGGAAATTGAAACCGCCGCGATCATGGATATTCACCCACGATTGCAGGGCAATTGCCGGCGTACCCAAGTCCATCTCCCTGAACGCCTGCGAGCAGTAATGCCGTGCCGCCTGATTCAGCTCGGCAAAGATCGGCTGATCCAGCACCGCATTGTCTACGCTGTTCCATCCACCGCGATTGGTGCGCCCTGCCGGAACCGGCGCCGCAGCTCGCATGGCAAGAATTGCCTCCACCCATCCTGCGAAGTGGGGTGCAAGCTGCTTGAGCGGTACCTGCCAGATACGCGTGGGAAACAGATCGAATGCCTGTGCAGGTGGCAATGTCGTCGGCGAAGACGTTACGCGCTCACCCAGCGTTACCGTGTATGACCCGTTCATTCGCAGCACCTGCTGAAAAAATATCGACACGCACCATAGTGGCTAACTGTGACGGTTCACAGACGTGATGCGTTTTCGAGCGACACCCTCGAACCGCCCCTCTCCGGCGGTGCTACATTACGTCGCTTTACAGCGACACCCTAATCACACCTTGGAGCCAGCCATACCATGACGACCCTCGCCCCCTACCCGATTGGCACACCTGGTGTTCCCTGGGGTTCAGCCGAGGTCGCAACGTGGTTGGCGAAGCAGACGCGCCATCGTAGCTACGAGAAAGACGTATTGAGCGTGGTTGATTCGCTGCGCTCGCGTTACGACGTGGTGGAATATGGACGTCTGGATTATTCGCCGGAAACTTATCCGCTGATGGCCATCAAAAGCCGCCAGTGGCGGGACGAATTGCCTTATGTGCTGGTGACAGGCGGCGTACATGGCTACGAGACCAGCGGCGTGCATGGGGCGCTACGATTTGCGGAGCAACATGCATCGACCTACGAAGGCCGAATCAATCTCATCGTCGCGCCCTGCGTCAGCCCCTGGGCCTATGAGCGGATTCACCGCTGGAATCCGCACGCTTTGGATCCGAATCGTTCGTTCCGCAAGGACAGCCCGGCGCGGGAGTCGGCGGCTTTGATGCGTTTAGTGGAAGATTTCCGCGAAAGCGTAATGATGCACATCGACCTGCACGAAACCACCGACAGCGACGAATCCGAATTTCGTCCGGCGCTAGCTGCTCGCGACGGCGTCGCGTTTGAACCGGATGAAGTTCCAGACGGTTTCTATTTGGTCGACGACAGCGAGAATCCGCAACCAGCGTTTCAACAGGCCGTGATCGCGGCGGTAGCGAAAGTCACGCATATCGCGCCTGCCGACTGCAACGGCCAGATCATCGGTTCAACGGTGGTTGCGCCGGGCGTCATCGAATATTCGATGCGCAAGCTCGGTCTTTGCGCGGGAATTACTGAGGCGCGCTACACGACAACCACAGAGGTCTATCCAGATAGCCCTCGGACAAGCCCCGAGCAGTGCATTGCTGCGCAGGTGGCAGCGGTTTGCGCGGCCATCGATTTCGTATTGGCAGAAACGGCGAATTCCTGAGATTTGACACCCTCTACGCCATTTGGATTAGTCTTTAATGGCGTAGGTATCGAGCGGTACTTGGTGGACTCTCCCAGGGGGTGCTGCATGAGTACGGATGCGCCGGATATTCTGCTGATTGACGACAGTCCCACAACAGCTGACTTGTTCAAGTACGCCCTGAAGGTCAACGACTCCCAGGTCACCATCCAGGCCGTGTACGACGGCCAGTCTGCTCTAGATATGTTGCTCGGCAACGGGCAACCTGCTTCTGCTCAGCTGCCGCAACTCATCCTGCTCGATATGCATCTGCCCCGGCTGGATGGGCTGGAAGTATTGGCGCGATTGCGTGCCGCTGAGCGGACCAGAGAGGTGCCGGTGCTTATCTACAGTGGATCCGCTGCGGAAGAGGTCGAAGCCGAAGCCCTCCGCTACGGCGCAAATGGCTACGTTTGCAAACCCGCCGGATTCAAGGACACCTGCGCCATGATCAAGGAGATTGAACGGCAGTGGCTGAAGCGTGCGGATTGATCGCAATACTCGCTGGAAAAGAGCTCAACAAGCAGCCAGTCCCATCCATAACGGCGAAGTCGACTCTCTACGTGCGCGACGATGGCTTAGCCTCGAGTCTCCACGACACGATGTACAGTCCCCTCCCCTGCTTGCAGGGGAGGGTTAGGGTGGAGTGACGCGAGCAATGCTCGCGTCCAGCCATGCCGGGATGGTAGTGAGGCACGCCAATCGCACCGGCATCCAACAGAATCATCCAGGCACCGGCAAGCACGGCATGATTTCAATCGAATCACCCGGAAACAGCGTGAAGTGAGGGTGGCCTTCAAACAGCTTCGCCGCATCCTCGTGCGACTCAGCCTGTACGACCGTAAAGCCCGCCAATTCATTCTTGGTTTTTTCGATGCCGCGCTTGGACGTGCGCAAGGTCTTGCCTACCGGCGCGCCGATTTCAACGATCGAATCCTGATTGGCTTCGACCCACTTTTTCCAGGCCGCTAGGCCCGCTTTTTCACGTTTTTGACGCGCACTCTCGCTCAATGCGTTCCATCCGGACTCGTTCATTGAAGCCTCGGTACCGATGTAAACCGCCAGAAATCGTTGCATGACTCGCTCCAGGTTCGTACAGGGAAAAGGGGTTGCCTGGACCAACTCCAGCTTTTGCGTGGAGTGTCCTGATATCCCGACGAACCATCGAGCGCAAAATCGACAGACGCCAGGAGTCAGGTTTTACGGACTGGCCGAGCAGATGGGGCTTAGCGATTTAAGTACTTAAGGCCCCTGAGTTTTTTCAGCCGTCATTGCCTGCACGAACGGAGCGCTCTATTTCACCTTGCCTTATCCGAGCCAGCATCACCTATCGATGGATATGGTCACGGCAACCTTCCGCTTTTACGAGGAGTTGAACGACTTTCTTGCGCCTGCCCTCCGTCGGCGCGAATTCGAGCGACGCTGCGCGCGTGCCGCAACCACCAAACACATGATCGAAGCGCTCGGCGTGCCACACACCGAAGTTGAACTGGTGCTCGTCAACGGCGAATCCACCGGCTTCAACTACCTTCTGTGCGACGGCGATCGCGTGGCGGTGTACCCCAAATTCGAAGCGCTAGACATCACGCCTCTGTTGCACGTCCGCGCACAACCCTTGCGCGTAACGCGCTTCGTAGCCGATGCCCACATGGGTGGCCTTGCGCACCTGCTTCGAATGTGCGGCTTCGACACCCTGTACGACAACCATTTCGAGGACGACCGCATCCTAGAACTATCGCTGCAGGAAGAGCGCATCATCCTTACTCGAGACAGAGAACTGCTCAAGCGACGCGAAGTCACGCATGGATGCTATGTGCATGCATTGAAGTCGCCGCAGCAATTACGCGAAGTCATTGCGCGGCTGGACTTGAGTGCCAGCGCACGGCCGTTCACGCTATGCCTGGACTGCAACGCCCCGCTGCATGATATCGACAAGGCTTTTCTGCATCAGCGCGTGCCTGCGAGCGTATTGGAACGTCAGAATCACTTCGTCACGTGTAACCAATGCCATCGCGTGTATTGGGAAGGCTCGCATTGGCAACATATGCGGGAATATCTGCGAGCGATTGCAGGCGTTGAGGAGCCCTGTAGGTTGGGGTGATAACCCCAACATTGCCATGTATGCGTATGGCGATGTTGGGGTTTTCATTCCAGCCTATGTATGGACTCGCCCCCTTCGTCAACCGCTTTTTTCATCCCCGAATGCCGGCTGCATCTATGTATGAGGCCTCACCAAGGTGGCAAGGTGTGCCAC
>NZ_BSOB01000012.1 GCF_030160295.1 Dyella acidisoli | reverse complement strand
ATGGACTCGCCCTCGCTCGTTACAGAACGGTGGATAGTTTTACTCTCCACCGCTGGCCCATGAGGCCTTATTTAGCGCGGGGGCGAGTCCATGTAATTACGAACCTGCGCATAGCTCACGAAGTGGGCACTGCCCGCTAACATCCGCCAATGCGCCTGAAACTTTCCTTCTTGAAATCCGCCCCGTTCGCCGCCCTTGCCTACGGCGTGTTATGGGGTCTGCTCTGGCCGACCACCCAGCCGGACTGGACCCTGCAGTTCGGCCTGCGCTTTGGCGTGCTGTTGCTGTCACCGTTGCGCTATTGGCCGTGGCTGATCGGCGCGGAGCTGTTCGCCGCACTGTCAATCGAATACTGGTACGGCTACACGCTGGATTGGCGCTCTTTTGTTTTTGGTGATCTGCCGCAACCAGTGATGGTGGCGCTATGCCTGGGTTTGCTGCGACGCGCGAACCTGCGGGCAAGCATGCGCGATCCGGAAGAAGTGTCGCGCTTGCTGCTTTCAGCCGGTTTTACCGGCGTGGTCGCCACCGCCACGGACGCGGTGACGATGGCGGCCATGCACGAATTGCCGTCGACCGGTTTGCTGGAGGGCCTGGGCAACGAAATACTCGGTTACTACGTCGGCTCGCTGCTGCTGGTGCCCCCACTGCTCATGCTATGGCGCGCGCGCCCTTCCAAACAGGAGATGTCTGAGCTGTTGATGGACGGCTTGCTGGTGATGCTGCCGGCGCTGATCATTTTGCTGATCCTCACCGAACAGGCCGCACCGCAACGCGAGTTCGCACGCATCCTGTCGCTAGCACCCGTGCTGTTCTTTGCGTTCCGGCACGGTTGGCGCGGCGCAGGGCTCGCCATGCTGGTATCGAGTTTGGGCATGGCCTTGGTCGATCGTGTCTTTACCCACGTGGTGCCGACGGCTTCTTCGCACATGTTCCTTGCGGTGGCCGGCACCGGTGCGTTGATGCTGGGCTCGGCGACCGATGCGCTTCGCCGCAGCAGCGCACGTATGGCGGAACAGAACGTGTACCTTGCCGCGGTGAATCGTCGCCTCGATCACCTCGCTCGCCAGCTGCGCGATGCCGCGCGCGGCAACCTGCAAGCGGAAGAAAACCAGCGTCGCCATATGGCAGCCGAACTGCACGACGAACTGGGCCAGAACCTCACCGCCATTCAGACGCACGTGAAGCTGGCACAGAACCGCCTGAAGCAGGCGGGCATGGAAGATATCAGCGCCTCCATCAACGGCATCCTTGCCCACATGCGCCGCGCACTGCATCGAGTCATGGACGATCTGCGCCCGGCAGTGCTGGATGAGTTCGGCCTGATGCGGGCGCTGGACGAAGGCCCCATTCGCGACCTGCTCGCCACCGCCGGCATGGCCTATTACACGGAGCTGCATGGCGATCCCCGCATGCTGGAGGAAGACATCCGCACCGCCATCTACCGGTTGGCTCAAGAGAGCGCCACCAACGCTGTGAAGCACGCCCAGGCCACCGAATTCCGGTTGCGCTTGCGTATCGGCGAGCGCACCGGTTTGGCACTGGCCTTGGTGGATATCCGGGACAACGGCGTGGGCCTGCCCGAACGCGTGCCGCGCGGCGGCAGAGGCTTGCAGGGCATGCGCGACCGAGTCACTTCACTGGGGGGATTGTTCCGCTTACGCCCTGATAGCCAGGGGGTTCACCTGCGGATTTTGCTGCGCAGCAACATATCTAAGCGCGAATCCAGTGACTTGTGACACTGTAACTAGGAAATTTTCCAATACCAGCTCCGTAAAACCTTCGTTAGGATCAATCCCATCGATGTGGGGGAGCCGCCGTCGCGAGACGGTGAGCACGAGTCAACCGTGGGGACGGTGGACTCGAAGAATGGCAGGATGCCATTCCGCCGGAGTCTGGACATTTGCACGTATCGCGAGCAACTCCGATACACAGCAGTCAAGAGACAACGGTAAGCCGCAGGGTGGACAGGAGTCCTCCCGCGGCTTTTTTTATGCCTGCGATTTCCTTCCTGCCCCGGGGCTTCAGCGTGATGGCCAGTCTCGCCCCACCGTCATTCCGGCGAAGGCCGGAATCCAGTGCAAATACGTCGTGCGAAGCACTCAACACCTTCTTTAGGTGTCCTTCGGACGCATATTTAGACTGGATTCCGGCCTTCGCCGGAATGACGGTGAGGTAATGCACGCGTATCGGGTTATGCCAGCCGATCGGCTAGCAGACGCTTGGACCAGCCTCTACTTCTTTCTATTCCCCAACGGCCTCACATACATCACCAAGCTATGGTCCTGAATCTCATAGCCGTGCTTGGCCGCTATCTCGCGCTGCAAGCGCTCGATCTCTTCGCTGACGAACTCGATCACTTTTCCGCTGTCAACGTCGATCATGTGGTCGTGGTGCTGGCCACGATCCAGTTCGTATACCGCCTGCCCGCCCTCGAAGTTGTGCTTGCTGAGGATGCCTGCGGCCTCGAACTGGGTCAGTACCCGGTACACCGTGGCCAGGCCAATATCCTCCTGATGGGCCAGCAGCTTCTTGTAGACGTCCTCGGCGGTGAGATGCCTGGCGCCGTCTTCTTCGAAGATCTGGAGAATGCGCATCCGGGGATGGGTGACCTTCAACCCGGCTTTACGGAGTTCTTGAGTTTCCTGCTCCATCGCAAGCTCCCGGTACACGGTGGAATCAAGCCATTAGTGTATCATCGACACCTCAACGATCCGGACGCACTACGAATGCAAAAGCTGATTCGCACACTGGGTTACGCCACGCTGGCACTGTCTTTGGCCAGCTGCCATCTCG
Organism: Dyella acidisoli; assembly: GCF_030160295.1. Classification (GTDB taxonomy): domain Bacteria; phylum Pseudomonadota; class Gammaproteobacteria; order Xanthomonadales; family Rhodanobacteraceae; genus Dyella_B; species Dyella_B acidisoli. The sequence continues at coordinate 32,468 of NZ_BSOB01000012.1, read as the reverse complement.
TGTACACCCCCGACGTGGCCCAGGGCAATCTGTTCGATAAAACCATCGACAAGAACCTTGCCGATCAGCTTAAGCCGGGTCTCACCAAGCGCCAGGTGCTGGTGCTGCTGGGCACGCCTTCGGTATCCACGCCGTTCAACCAGAATCGCTGGGATTACGTCTCCACGTATTCGCATCGTGGCGAGAAGATGAAGGTCAATGCCATGAGCCTTTACTTCAACAACGACGTGCTGGTGCGTACCGAAGGCAACCTGTACTTCCAGGATGCGCAGAAGCTGGTGCAGCAGAGCAACAAGTACAAGACGAAATACGACGTCAACGACACCTCCGGCGACAAGTCCCCCAACGCGGGCGGCGACAACGGCGGCGGCGGCGACAACGGTGGCGATAATGGCGGTGGCGGTCCGAACTGATCGCCCTGCTCGTCTTATTTAGCGCGGCGGCGCCGCGCGTCTTTCGGATCAATCGTGAGCGGCCGGTAGATTTCCACCCGGTCGCCGTCTTTCAGCAGTTCATCAGCCGCCACGCGACGGGAAAAAACTCCCAATAGCGACGGATCGAACGCCAGCTCTGGCAACTCCTGCAAAATGCCTGACTGCTCCACCGCTTGAATGGCCGTACTGCCGACAGGCAGACTCACCCGGCGCAGCACTTGGCGCTCTGGCGTGGCGCAAACCACTTCCACGGCAACGCGGTCAGCCATAGACCTTGTCCGCCTCACGGCAGAAATCGTCCACCATGCGGCTGGCCAGGCCTTGGAAACCCAGCTTCAGCGCCGCGCCACCCAGGCGGCCGGCGTAATCGAAATCCAGCTCCAACGCGACTTTGCAGCCGTCCGTGCCGAGCGGGATGAAATCCCAGAAACCTTCCAGGCTGCGAAAAGGCCCGTTCACCAGACTTACCTGCAAGCGGCGCGGACGATCGACGGTATTGCGGGTGGTAAAGCTGTGATGGAAGCCGGCGAACTTGAGATCCAGCCGCGCCACCAGCATGTTGTCACCCCGCTCGATCACCTCGGCGTTACCACACCAGGCGAAGCGCTTTGGGTATGCTTCGACCTCATTGACCAGGTCGAACATCTGCGCCGGCGAATATTTCACCAAGGCACTGCGGCGGATTTGGATCACGGCACCCTCATTCCAAGAATAAAGTCGAGCCCGTCCACAGGCAGCCTGCTCGGGGGCGACAACACAAAGTTTAACGGACATGGCAAAAGCGAAGGACAAAGAGAAAAAAGAAAGCGGCGGCACGATCGCCCTCAACAAGCGCGCCCGGCACGAATACCACATCGACCAGCGCTTCGAATGTGGCATTGCCCTGCAAGGTTGGGAGCTGAAAGCCCTGCGCGCCGGCCGCATCAACTTCGGCGACGGCTACGCCGTGGTGTTGAAAAGCGAGATCTTCCTGGTGGGCACCTCCATCCCGCCACTGATCAGCGCATCCACGCACGTAGTACCCGTCGATCGCCGCACACGCAAATTGCTGTTGCATCGCCAGGAGATCGACCAACTCATCGGCGCCGTGGAACGCAAGGGCTACACCCTGGTGCCCATCGCCATGTACTGGAAAGGCAACAAGGTGAAAGTGGAAATCGGCCTTGCGCGCGGCAAGCAGGAGCACGACAAGCGCAACACCGAGAAGGAACGCGACTGGCAACGCGACAAGCAGCGCGTCATGCGCTCGCACAATCGCGCTGCGTAACGATTATCTGATCTATTTTGTCCAGAGCACCGCAGCATTTGCTGCAACCCCCACGGCCGTCATTCCCGCGAAAGCGGGAATCCATTTGCTCTGAAGCAACAAACGAAGATCGACGCCCCATTCTGCACGGGTTGATACCGCACACACCCATCACAATATATACTTCAACCGCTAAAGCAATCTTTTCCCCGGGGGTGTTCTGGCTTCGACGGGGGTAGTGAGATAGTTTGGTGCATGCCGAGGGGGCAGCTTTCCTCGTAAATCCAGCCGCAAACTTATAGTTGCCAACGACGACAACTACGCTCAGGCCCTAGCAGCCTAAGCCCCGAACCCACTTGTGCCTGTGCTTGTCGGTGTAGGGTCATTATCACGGGATCGCCCAAAGCTGCCGCCTGCCGGCCAGGGCTAAATCAAGCGGGCTGGTCCTTCGATGCGCCTCGCACTCTGTGCTGTCGCGGGACGAGATCTAACAGTGAGCTAAGCATGTAGTACCGGGCGTCAAGCGCCTTCGGACGCGGGTTCGACTCCCGCCACCTCCACCATCAAAGCAAAACGCCCGGCGAGAAATCGTCGGGCGTTTTTTGTTGCTGGACCTTATCAAGCACACTTTGGTACCAACGAAATTCAGCCGACCCGAATTAAGTCAAACCTGGAACCGTTATTCATCGAAAAATTTCTCTCGCAGATGAAAGTTCAGGAACGAAGTGAAACCAATCACTTCGACACGGCTTTTACACTCAAAGTATTTTTGGGATTGACCACACATGCATCAAAGCAGATTACCAACACATATCAAATATCCTTGACACACAAAAAAGCCAACCTCACACATGGGTTGGCTTGGATTGCTTTGGATGTTGGATTGGCTTTACGCGGGGTGTTGGAACAACACATAGACGCGCTCTTGCTTGTGTCTAAAGCGGAAAATACACCTATTACAGTTTCCTACTGAAGATCACTTCGGCCTACAAGACGTACGAAAGTATCAATCGGGAGCCACAAGCTCAGCCTTTACACCAAGCAATTTTGCGACATCTTCAAGTCTCCTTTTTGAAAAAACCCAGCCTTTTCCGCCCGTTTTCAATGGTATCCATCGCCCATTCATAGCACGCAATTGATCCATAAAACTGGTGCTGTCGCCTCTTATTGCGAAAGCCTTCTCTGAGTAATCTTCGAGACGAATACCATCATCTCTTTTTGTCTTCTTAGCAACAGCTACTGGAAGTTCTTCATCTACGTCGACCGAGGCTTTCGCAGCCCTAACTGTTCTTGCGTCTACTTTTGGAGCAACAGACATGTCTCTCATGACGATTGTCACGTGACGTAGCAAAACCTGCTTCAACTCCTGTGGAGAAGAATAATCAGCTTGAATACCCTTATCACGAATTGATACTTTAAACTGCTTCAACTTTTCAAGTTGCGCAGTATCAATGCGGTCTAAGTCAACCTGCTGTTTCGAGTAGTAAAGCATCACAGGTTTATTCTGCTTTAGAAATGAACGTATTTCTTCAACTGTGCCACTTTCCTCCACGCCCGTTGGTGATCCAAGTCGCGTCCAAAATGCACCAATCAACATATCGCAGTCTCGTACCACTTGCTTATTGATGATTTCTTGCGGACGGTCACCCATGGCTGGAGCACTATGAGACTCCCACATCACTGGCAAAAGAACATGACCGGTAACTTGGGAATTAAGTGAATTCCACTCGTGCAAAGCATCCGCAATGGCCTTTCTCTCATCGTTGACGTCTGAAGGAGAAGCAATTAGAACACTGAAAACAGTTGCTGAGTAAGGCATAAAAATCCCCTGACAACATAGAAATCGGTCATCAAAACCACAAGTCCAACGATCTTAAACATTCATCAGTGCTGATCTAAAGCGCACAGAAACTCTCCACATCTTCGTCTCTGTAAAATTTAAGAATCGAACTGTATAAATCCGTGTGACCGCCAACGGGCTCGTACAAAGGAGTCAAAATTCCAGTTTCCTAAATCAAGGTGGTCAGCATGGTCAGTCACGATGATCTGAGGAGTTACACCGTACCGCTCAGATGCCAACTCGCAACACCGAATCAGCTCTTTGTACATCTTGACCACCGACTCCAAATCATCATCAACCCGTCCCTCCCGTCCAACTCCTTGCGCCAATTCTTCGGCGTCAAATTCTTCACCGGAGTCACTAAGATAGTTAGGAAAATAGACCTGAGTTGGCTGGTCCAGGAAGAGTACAGGCGGTATCTTGCAACCCTTATCCGAATAGGCAGCAAAAGCACGATGCATCGCCAGGAACAGGGTCAAGTGGCAGTAAAGCCAATTCGCGCCGCTACCCATGGAGCGAAGGAAGATCTTCTTACCATCTTGCTCATGCCAAAGGTCAAAGGTGTCGAGTGCGAAGTGCAAATTGATTGGAAGATACGATTCTTCGAAATCAAAATTGGCGCCAATCTCTTTCATTTCCTTGTCAATGAACACCCGGATGTCATCCATCCTTTGTTTGACGTCGAACTTTGCCAGTTCCGCAGTAACATCTTTGATGCTGTTACGTAGCTCGTTGATTCTAGGCTGAGAATCAACCTTGGAAAGGGAAATAAGAAGCTCCAAGGTAGCCTCCACGCGAGTTTTCGCCCTAATGGTCAACTCCGTCAGTGATCTTCCACGGGCCAATTCCGCCGTTTGTCTATCAAGCTCATCAATTTCAGCTTGAACAGCCTTAAGTTCGTCTCTTTTCAATCGGAGTTGATTGTCGATTTCTCGCTCTTCAGCCTCAAACGTCTCCCTCATGTAAGGAGAAATTCGAAGTTCATTGTTCAGCCATTCGATGGCTTCAACCAGCATGTTTGCCTCATGCTCAATATGATTCTCCGTGGACTGGCAAAATGGACATGCGGAAACTGCTATATCGGCACTTCCTGGCAAAGGAATCGCATCAGCGTTCGTTACGAAGGCGGCGGAGAATTCCACAGACTTTTGCAGAGCAGATTTCTTCTTGGCCATTTCCCTAAGATCAGCCAAAATTTTTGATCGACGAACATCCCTATCCTGACGTTGCTTATCGAAGTCTGAGTTATTGGCATCTATGCTAATGGTCGTCTCAGTCAATCTTTGAAGTGACTGCTCCGGGTTAGCCAAGACGCCTTGCGCATCCATGCCAACAAACGCGGAACCGCTAATGGCCTCATAGGCTTCCAATGCATGTTCAATCTGAGATCGAGCTTTCTTTTTTTCCTCATCCCTTCTTGGAAGAGAAAGTTCGAGCTTCCTCAACTCCTGATTCATCTCTTCCAGGCGTTGCGACAGGACGAAGTAAGGCTGGTTCGAAACTCCCATAAAAATCTTAAAATGATTGATGACCTGCTCTCTTTTTTCCTTCTCATCAAACCTATAGAAGACAGCATGCTTGTTTGCAATCAGGTTCTGATGCTGGAGCATGAACGAGGTGAAGCTACGCACTGACGGCGTAGGCGACCTCCTCCCAGTATAGGTTTTGTAAGAATCGTCCTCATCGACACTGTCCATCTTTACAGAGAAGTACCTGCCAAGCTCATCCTTAAAGTCTTTGAGTGGGCGGAAGTATCCATCCTGAAAAAGACTTGCATCGATAAAAATCGGCTCATCACCTGTCCAGGATTCAACCTCTCTAACAAAGGCGTGCTTGTCATCCGGCCTCCTGGCTAGAACCAAATCAAAGCCTTCAAAGCCAAGCACCGTAAAATAAAGGGAAGCCGCCTTTGTGATTTCACCCTCGGGCACTGTGTAGTCTTCACTACCAAAGCAGTAGTCGAAAATCTCAATGATGGCGCTTTTCCCTGTCGATGACTTTCCTGTAATGATGTTCAATCCACGCAGAAAATGAACATGATGGACACCCCCATCCTTATCCAACACACCAACAAACTTGACAAAACACTTCATAGCCTTCCAACCCCTAGAATCCTGTAAACCGCCGGAACACTGTAAGGCGACATCAACTTTGCCAGATTTTTGGCCGCCTTCATCTCCTTTGGCATCAATCCCTCGACCTCATTGGCCACTAGTCCAGCAGCAATAGATAGATCTTCCTTTACTTCGAGATGATTGCAACTGACCGAATTTTGTATCGCGATGCCAGTTACGCTCTTCCACCTCTCAACACGGGCAGAAAGGCCCACCAAAAAATCCTTGTTCTTACAAAACGTAATCAACGAGCTGGTTGATCTGGCGTTCTCCAGGAACTTCCTCGAAGGAGCATGGAGGACAATTGGCAAAACCAAGTAACTAAGCAAAATACTGCGCTCTTGGCGCTCCAGCGCAAAGAAAAAGCTTTCAATAACCGGAGCCAGCACAAGTGGGCTCCGGGTTAGAGTCGCGTAATTCTGAAATGCTTTGATGGCCATTACCAAAGCCTCCAGACAACCTCATCCTTCTCATCGGCCAACATGTGATACACCCCGTTTCGAAAGTCGATGGGGGTCACATCAAAACCTGGAAAGGGTTGCGCATCAGCGCCGGTAATGGCGTCATAGAAAGTCTGGGAAGCAGCCATCTGATCACTCCCCATATTGCGCTTGGCACTTCGATGCCTTGTCTCGTGGATTCTGACCAAACCGTCTATATAACCCTGACATGACTCAGGAGAAATCTCATACTCCTTGAAGTCCTTTAGAACTGTGTCGTTTGCGTATAGATAGTTACTAATGGCGATGGACAATATCTTTCCTTGATACCCAATCTCGACAATCTTTTTTACGAAATTCTTTTCCTGATAAAGGTCAACTTCATTTTGACCAATTTTCACCAATGGAACTTGGTATCTTTTTGGAAAAACTAGAGTGTCTCGGCCATATGTTTTCCTAAGCTCCGCAACCTTTGCGTCAAAACCGTCAAAAATGACCTCCCAACCACCTTCGATAACATCGGGGTTGATGATGTAACCAAGCGCGCCTTCTAAAAATGCGCCTCGTTTGGCGTCTAGAACACCCTTTCCCCATAGGTACTTCATTTTGTCCCAAAGCTCGTGCATTCCCTCACTTTCACTTGAGATGAGAACCTTCCCTGCTACTTCAAGAAGCTTTTGCCGATTGTCGTTCTTCATCAATTTGCGCTGTATCTTCAAAACGCCTGATGGTTTTGCTTGAGGCTCTTTTTCCTTCGCGGCCTCATACTTCTTCCCAGCCTCTTTCCATATAGTTTCGAGAATGCCTACACGATCAGTCGCACTCGCATCATTCCATTTCTGCAATTTACACTGCGGACCGATTGTTTGTGTGGTCAAGAGCACAAGCTTTGAGTACGGAGCATGATCGAAGCTTCCATCGCACCAGTTTTTCAGCGTCTTCCAAAAGTTTGGGTGGTTGTCCGTCAGGTTGTCGGCGTACTGCTTGGTCTCAATCTGAACCTCAGAGGTTGTAACATCGCCAAACCTCTCTATCCACAAGCTTTCCGACTTACCCAGACGGAAGCATTGATCCAGAGCAACGCAGAATTGAAAAATGCTGCCTGCAAGGGAAGCAGTCGCATCATTGGCTACTTTCTTGTCTTGCACGAACCTCTCCACGTCTCAAAAGAAACTTAGAAGACTGTCTAGTAGCGACATCGACAGTCTTTGTCGCTTCTTGAAAGAAAATACCTGCATGACCATGCCCTAACTTCCAAGTGCAACATCGAAGAGAAGCACTAAGACGCGCTCTCGTCTATTGCCGTAATCACAATCGACTAGCCCAAGTGGCAATGGCTTCAAATGCCAGAGCAAGAATGCTCAGTCTGGGTTACGCCCCTACCCAATCTAGTGCTGAGCCAACGCTCTGTTAGACGATAACTATTGACGCAACTTAAGCTTGCTCTCTTTCAACCATGTGGAAAAATCTGTATCGCTCTTAGAGCTATTGTGAGACTTGCACATAGGTTGAAGATTGCTCACCGAAGTCCTCCCCTTGTTATTCCAAGCTTTGATATGGTCAAGCGTCATCTCCTTGCTGTCACAAGCATCGATCACACAAACCCTACCTTTGACTCGGAAAACCTCCTTCTCCATATCATCAGGCCAATCGTGTTGGTCCACATACGCGTCATGCTGATCGGCCGGAGTGGGTATTTTCCGTGTCTTTTTGCATTCAGCACATTCCACTGTCTTTCCAGCGTTATCCCAATCAGAACTTCTATCCTTTTTGCAAAGTGGACACTTAAAGTACCAATCCATAAACTCCCCCCTTGATTAGATTCGCCATGACTTCGCTATCGCTAACATCGGAAGGACATCGATTAGAAGTCCACTGACAAATAAGACCTTTGCTTTCATTTGTCCTCCCTAAACAACACCCCTTCCCAACAGCGACAGCCAACCACCCCTGATGTCTCCATCAAGGTGTTGGATATCTGAATTGAATTCCCCCGATCACGCTCACAGCCCCCTGTATGCGTGTATGGCCGTATTCCTGGCCGGTCCCTAGATTGTCACTACCCGAGCCTCAACCGAGACTCTCGTCACATAGTCAACCATTTCAGGATGTGAAAGGAACGTGATCTATTACCCTCCAAACCCGAGCTAGGACATGGAGTTATGGTCAGGTCGTAAGGGGCATCCAGAGATGCAGGAAAATGCACCTACAACCTGGACGATTTTTCAGTCCGAGTTTGGTATTACAGGGTTGATGACAAGCTGATGGCGCATTCTCACTCTGGCCCATCGCATCTTGTATGGATGGGCCAGACCAACCGATGGACCTAGTTCAATTCTTTCCGGTAGGTCAAACTCGTCAGATGACAATCCGAAGATGCATGAAGGCTCTTCCCTCAAGAGCCTAATCTTGTGCAATACATCGATTGCAGCACTCATCATCTGGCCCGTCTCACCCTTAAATTCGGATGCGAAACTTCCATCCTCACGCATGTAGATGTAGCAACCCCATACAATTCGGTGAGGGAGATTGCCCTTTGACAGTAGGCTTCGAGTTCCACGATATCTTCGCCATAGCGCACTTCTCCTTGGTATGGTGAAGGCATCCTGCTCTATCTGAATTGACTGATGGCGGGAGTCGAACCCGCGTCCGAAGTCAGTACGGATTTGGTGCCCAGGAGAGGACTCGAACACACTCGTTGGATGCAGTTTTATTTTGCAAAAAACTCGATATCTGGATCACCCAAGTTCATCTGTAGCCCATGAAAAACTGGTAGGCTTACGGGGTACCGAGCGAAGTATCAAATTTTTGCCAGTGAGTCGGTGAGAGCCAAAAAACTCTTTTAGATTCAATGTGGTGATGGAGGTATCACTTCCAGAACCCCGCCACCTCCACCATCAAAGCAAAACGCCCGGCGAGAAATCGTCGGGCGTTTTGCTGTCATCTCAGACAACGAGATCAAGCTGTGCTTTAGTTCGAAACCATGAGAACGCAGCGATCCAAATGCAACGGCCGCATCACCATGGATCAGCTGACTCACAGACACGCGAAGATTGATCTGTCGAAGTTCTAACCACCTTGAGAGTCCATCAGAGAACGTTCGACACCACCAAGCTAAGCACTACGTGGAACTAACGATGGTCGGCTCCTACGTTGATCCGAAACTTGTTTTCGCTTGGCAAACAGCGCATTCGCTGGCACGGAGCTCCCCGCCCCCTGTTCACGACCGCGGGGGCTTTAGGGTGGATACCCATTCGGCGAAGGAAGTGAAGCGCTGGGTCTTTCCGCAGCTGTGTGCAGGGTTGCACGATATCGCACGTGAGATTACCGCCCCACGACATTATCTGAAGCTGTGCGGCACCAACGACGAACTGCAAAGCGCACTACCCGCACGCTGGGAGATTCAGCCGGCAAATTACTTCATGAGGGCTACCGCGACCATCGGCGAAACAAGGTCTTTGCCCGATGGATACAGGATGGAACTACATCAAACCGGGCCGGTTACCCAAGTTTATGTTATCGCACCGAATGGAGATCTAGCTGCCAATGGTTCTGCAGCGGAGACCACAGATGCCTTCATCTACGATCGCATCGAAACCGCATCGGATCACCGACGAAAGGGACTGGGCATCGCAGTGATGAGCACTCTTGAATCCGCAAGAAAATCCTTCTCTGCTCCACAGCTCCTAGTTGCAACTGAAGACGGTCGAAGCCTGTATACGAGCCTTGGTTGGACGGTGATCGCGCCTTTCGCCACTGCGACAATTCCAGACATGATTTTTTGAAGCTGGGCCGGCAATTTGGGGGCAGAAGTAGGTGTCATTGACCAGACGCGGCAATCAACGCGGTTCTTTGACCAAAAATAAGTCGACCTGACACTATTATTCGAGTGCAAAAATGAAAGATAGATATCGGCTACCCATCGCATATGAAAGAACTGTCGGATGAACTCGCAGCAAAAATCGTCAATGCCGTACTTGAGGAGCGATGCGCATCCGAAGAAGGTATGCGTCGATACCGGCCACTGCTTGAGGAACGGGCACATAGGATCGTCGAACGCCTCATCGTTGGCGCCGGTGAAGACAGCGGGTCCAACAATGATTCTCCCAATCAGATCCATACCCTGTTTAACGTTGCCGACACCATTGTCAAGGATGAGCTAGGCAGCCATCACTATCCCAAGCCAGCATGCCCGGACGATGGCGGATGCGCCATGTGTTGTACGCATATGCGCATTGTTCTTAGCGTGCAGGAAGCTGCCGTTATTGCGAAGGAACTGCTCAAACTAACGGAGCCTGAAAAGGCAGAGATCGCCCACCGACTTCCTTCACTCGGAGAATCTGGACCTGGTTCACGATGTGCTCTGTTGGACGAACAAGGCCTGTGCACCCTCTACGCAGCACGCCCCATCAACTGCCGCACGTATCGCTCATGCTCGATAACTGCATGCGAGGACCGTGTCCGGCTGGGCCGAAATGCCGGCGAGGAAGTGGTTTTCACATACCCGTTCGACGATCTGGTCCGCAAGTCGTTCCATCACGTGGTGGGGCCGAGTGAAACGCCGCACTTTCTTGAAATGAATACGTTCCTAGCGAGCGTTCTGCATGACGATGAGGGGCTTGCAGCATGGGCCTCTGGCCAGCTTGAAAGAGAAAACGAAGAGAAAACGGGACGGAAGTAGTTAAACCACCTCCGTCCCGAGTTGCGGTCGGAAGAAACGAGTAGAGCGAAAAACATTCCGATTCGCGCAAAGCAGGAAACCCAATATGACCTGGCGAATGCCCTTCGTCACATAGGATGTCGCACCACCCGCGTGACGGGCGACATGGTCGCCAAGGACTAACAGGATCAACCGATAGGCACGCATTCCCACTTGCCGTTAACCCACACGGCATGCTCTCCCGGCGGACACATGGGTATGGGAGGCGCAAAGGAGCGCGCGTACTGCGGCATTTTTGTATCGGATGTGCCGCTGGCGTTCACACACAACGCCAGGCCGAACAACGTCAAACCGACGAATAAGCTCTTCATAACGTCACTTCCCATATGGAGGGCGCTGCTTGATGAAGACGCAACGATGACCAGAGGAGCGCCCGTGGCTCTGGCCTTAACGACACGACGAACAAGTCCCGGGACGGAGCAGGTAGTCCAATCGCCTCTCCGTCCCAGTCCTGTAAGCGCTCAAACCGCCTCGGTATCTTTTCGTGGCCCCGCTTTCCGAAGCAGCTTGTGCAGTTCTTCGGTGGTCTCGTCTGTCGATGCTTCCGGACAGATAAACGGATACTCCCGATTGTCGATAATCGGCTCGACGCCGAAGAAATCGTTGAGCACCGATTCGGACGTGCAATAGGCACCTTCAACCCACGCCTGATCATTCGAATACGCCTCGCCGACGATAAAGATATCGGCGTCGGCACCGTCGATCAGTTGCGAGGGTTTGCGGATCTTGCGTTGCACGTCACCGACGTCGAAGTGCGGCGCCCATTCGTGGTAGCCGGCGTTGAACGGGGGCAGCGACCAGTCCATGTAAGCGGCCTGCAGAGGTTCGGGCACAGCGCTGTAATCGGTATTGGGACCGAAGTGAAGTTCGGCCAGCATCTTGCGTAGCATCTTCACCATGCGTTTTGGCACAGTGCGTGGACCTTCCAGGGGTTGGGTGTCCTGTGAAATCGGTATCTCGCGTTGATGCTTGGGACCTAGCTCCAGTTCCTGCCAGAACGCGGTGTTGTCCTCGTCGTCGTAGCTGGCCAGGATGCCGTAGATGGGCTTCTTCTTCGGCTCGATCGCGTTGTTGCCGAAATACACCACCATGCGAATCGGCGCGTTGCTGACGCTTGGACCAATGGTGTCGTTGCGCGAGACAACGGTCAGTTGCTTGGTCTGCGCGATAGTTAGCGCCTGTTCGGTGATGTTCTCGATGGCGCTCACCATATCCGTCACGGAGGTGTAAGGTACGTCGATCAAGGTATGCATCGCTTTTAAAGCCGTCGCTGGGAACTTCAGCGTACGCAGCTTGGCAATCGTATCCGGCGTGATCGTGTAGCCGATGATCTGCGCGGGATACGGTGCTGGATTGTCTGCGTCGGGCGCCCACCATGGCTGGTCGAAGAACATGCCCACCTTGTACGACGGTTGCATGATTGTCGATTCCAGGTACAGGTTGACTTTCTCGTGATTCAACACGTCCACTTCGCCCTTCGCCGGTGCGCGGAAGCGCGTGGCTTGCGCTACCAAGTCTATCGCTGCGCGCGGCATCGCCATCCAGGCTGCGTCAGCTTCCCGTGAGCCAGCGGCGATGTTGGGATTGTCGCGATGGGCGTAGGTAAACGTTGCCTTGCCGGCTTTCCAGAGGATCGAATGCAGGCGCGTGTCGGGGTGATAGCGAAAATCGATGCCCTTGGCCTTGGCAAGCTTCACGACCTCGTCGAACAAGGCGTTGAACATGCCCGAATAGCCGATGGACAGCGTACGGTACTGGCTGCCGGGCGTAAATTCGTTGTTGATATTGAACGACACGCCGGCATGCGTGTTGATCACATTGGAGCTATAGCCGTTGCCGTCGGCGGCATAATCGAAACCTTCCGCACCCAGCTGATCGTAGAGCAGGTTCCAGTAGCCGATGTCCTTGAGATAGTCACCTTGCTGGAACACGCTGGATTCCGGCAGTTGCGCGGTGATTCGTCCATGTTGGTAGAAGCGGCACCAATCACGGCGTGTGAACTCCGCCCACGGCTTGGTCGTCGCCAGGTCTTGCACGGTGGTGAAGCCCTGGTCGGGCGTGGTGGATGCGCCGAAGTTGTTCACCGTATACGGTGCGGGAGTGTTCGAGCTGATGGCGTTGAGATAGAAGTTGCGCGAGCGCAGATAGAACAGCTGATTATTGGTGACGTTAAACGGCACCGAATACTTTTCCAGGCCAAGCAGCGAGATCACCGCGGAGACCACGCGGTGCCCCGGCGCCAGGCCGTTGTTCGGGTCCGGAAATTCCTTGGTCGGCGCATTATTCCAAAAGGAATAGCGCATGCCGCCGAGTTCAACGTACGAATCGGTCTTATCGTTGTTGTAATGCCAGGTGCATACGCGGGCACCGGCTGCGCGAGTGCCAGTATGGCGCTTGGAAAAATCGTAGCGGCCCCAGTCGTACAGCTCCAAAATGTCGCCCTTCTTCAGCTGTTTCGAGGTGAATTTGGTTTTCTTGCATTCGCCGCTCAGCAGCCGCCAGGCGGTGTATAGGCCGGCGGCACCGGCGCCGAAGATCGAGTAGGTTTTTTGCGTCATGACTGAGCCCTCGGATTGGGATGGGGCGTTTCATTCGCTGCCGAGTCGATACATCTGGCCGGGCAGATCCTTTTGCGGGATGACAACTTCAACTAGCACGGGCTTGTGCTTGATCCCCGCGATGCGGGGTAACGCGGCTTTCAGTTCATCTATCGTTTCCACCCGGATGCCTTCCGCGCCAAATGCCTTCGCCAACGCGAGGTAATCCCACTTGGGAAGGATGTCGAAGGTATCGAAGCGGTTTTTCGGGCCAGGCTTGAACGCATCCATGTTCACGTACACCTGCTCAATGGCATAAACCTGATTACTCATCACGAAGATGACCGCGTTAAGCCGATTGCGGGCCAATGTGGACAGCGACTGACAAACCATCATGAAGCCACCATCACCGGCTACCGTCCACGCGCGCTTGCCACTGCCCAGTTGCGCACCGGAGGCAGCACCCGTCTCGAAACCTATGCATTGCCATGCCGCGGAAGAAATGAAACTACCTTGCGACAGGCCATAGCAGTTCGTGGCGACGTACATTGCCGAACTGACACCATAGGTCATCACGATGTCCTTCAGCAGGTTGTTATCCTGCAGAAATTTCATCGTGTGTTCGAAGAACCGGTTGTAAGTGATGATTTGTGGCTTGGTGTCGTAGACGGCATCGGAATTTCCCGCCCACGGCTGCGGGTATTTTGGCTGAGGCGGCGCTTTGGCCTTGATCGGATAAGCCTTGCTTGCCTTGAATTTCGTCAGCAGGGCTTCCATGAAGTCCTGCATAGTTACCGCACCGTATTTGAAGTACCCAGCGCGGACACCCGCCGTATCGGCCAACACCATGTCCGCGTACTTGCTTTCGATGAAGGCAAGGTAGTCGTCAGTAATGATGGCGCCCAAGGTCAGCACACAATCGGAAGCTTGGACGATTTCCCGCACGGATTCGATCGACGCGGCATCGGAGTAAGTGCCGATGAACTTGCCGCCCTTCTCATCCAACACGGTCTTGCCGAGTGTCGTCGTGGTGTAGAGAAAGCCGCTGGCGTCGATGATCTGCTTCAGCAACTCAGATAGACCAAAGCGCAGAATCTCCACGCCGGCAAAGATCAATGGTTGCTTCGCCTGCGTGATCTGGGTCCAGGCTTGATCCACTGCGTTGCGAAGCGCAAGCTCCGGACTTTTGGCAACACGAGGCTTGAGCGGTGTCTTCGGCGGACGTGGGCAGGGCTGCCCCCATACTTCCTTGTAGCAGGCGATATATACCGGTCGTTTATCCGTAATCGCATCGACCAGCAATTCATCGATTTGCTCGGCGGCTCCTACATTGGTGCCGAGCGTGATCGCTTTGACTGTAACGTTCTCATAGACCTTCCGGTCCGCATCAAGGTCACCGGTGGAATGGTGGAACAGCACGTCATACATGTCCGTGATATCGCGCATGTCGGCACCAGGCGTGGCGCTGATCACCACAATCGGGCTGCGCTCCACCCATGCACCGGCAATGGCATTGAGCGCGCTGTAAGTGCTTACGCCAAATTGCAGCGAAACCGCTGCAAGGCCACGGCTTCGCGCGTAAGCATCAGCGGCATAAGAGGCATCCAGTTCGTTGATCGCACCGATCGTATTGATGCCGTCGAAATGCTCCAGCGCCTGGGTGAAGTGCTTCACATAATCGCCGGGAATCTGGAATACGTCAGTCACATTCAGCTGCTTAAGTCGGGTCAGCAAGTAGTCGGCGACGGTGAAATCAGTAGTCGCAGGCGCCCCTGAAGCGACAAGTGATTTCTTTGAGATGCTGCTACGTGTCATGGTGACTCCCCTGGGCAGCTGATACCGCCATCGTCAACACGGAATACGTTGAAAGCCATCGCATCACTCCATCAATGAACGGAGGTTCCTTGGAAAGGTGTGCTAGCTATATCTGTGGCGCTTTGGATGCGGAAACCTGCCGAACTTCTGACATGGCATGAGTGTTTGCGCCTCCAATATCTGCGAGCGAAAACACCCACGGCATGACCTTCCCCCATGCGAAGCTCACGCATAGAGCCAAGGCACACCTTGAAACCTATCTAAGACGAAAGTCGCTTCTTTCTGCGCCGCATAGATCCCTGCCCCTGTTTCCTGTAAAACCCCAATCACCCGCAACATTGCGCACACGGGTTTTTTCGAGTTTGCGATTGGATATGTGACGACCATGTCTTTTCCGAGTTATCCCCGCGATAACGCGCAAGGTAGCTAAACGACTTAGCTGCCTTCGTCTCGGCTCCTTTGCTTAGCGCTGACTTCGAAAATCATGGTGTCTAGTCAGATTAGAATTTGCTCGCCCTCTAACGGCTCGCAAGGAATCGATGAATCGTAGTGCTGGACAGTTTCCGGGTGAGTTAGCAGGTACCGATCATCTTCGGGGTAATAACGGGAGCGCGAGATATCTTCGCCCGCGAAAGCCTTGATGGAGGCTTCGTCTTCCCACCAGCTGAGCGTGACAATCTCGGATCGCTCGGCATCGATATCTCGCACCGCGATCACTGCACCCAGATTTCCGTCTGTGCGCCGGTATTCGGCTATCCCTGTCGCGGTGACGTACTCCACATATTCTTGCTTTAACTCGCGGCGAATTTCCGCGCGCCACTCTCTCAGGATTGCCATACATCCTCCTTTAGTCCAGGTCCTCAAAAACTGGGCGAGGTAGTTAGCCTGTTCTACTACCTCCGCCCCGGGTTTCGCTATGACTCATCAAGCTCATAGTGAGAGGGACTTGTGTGCCCGCTTCATGTTCTCGTAACCTGAGCTGCTGGCTTGGAGAAACGAAAATGCCCAGCACCATCCCTCAATTGCATACCGAGTTTTTAGAAAGGGTCCGTTCGGAGGTTGCGCGAGACACGCGGTTTAATGCCCTATTGGCAGGTGGCTCGTACATCCACGGCGGCTTCGATCAGCAATCTGACCTGGATTTTGTGGTCGTCGTCGAAGACGACAAGTACCAAGAGGTCATGTCGTCGCGGCATGATTTCGCGAAACGAATAGGCGACTTGCTGTCGGCGTTCACCGGAGAACACGTCGGCGAGCCAAGGTTGTTGATCTGCCTATATGGGCCCTCCCTGATACACGTCGATCTGAAGTTCGTGACGCCTGGAGATCTTGGCCGACTTGTCGAACGCCCGGCAGTGATATTTGCACGCGATCCCGAGCACACCAAGGCACTTCTTGACGCTGCCATCATCGCTTGGCCAAGCCTCGCACCGGAGTGGTTTGAGCAGCGGGCTTGGATCTGGCTTCACTACGGGGCAACTAAGCTCGCACGTGGCGAGTTGTTTGAGGCTATAGGGATTCTGGCCTTCTTTCGAGAACAAGTCCTTGGACCGATGCTGCACCGGCGGGCGGGTCGTCCACAGCGCGCGGTGCGGCGCATGGAATTGATGGACGACCAAGCTAGCAAGCAGTTGACTCGTACTGTGGCAGCACACGACGTGGTGTCAGTACGCGCTGCACTGTTGGCAGCCATTGAATTGTACGTTGACCTCCGGAGCGATGAACTTCCTCGAGAGGTGGTGCGCCAGATGCCTGAGGCTCTTTTTAGCTACCTCAACGAAAATATCAGCTCCGCGAAGTAGTACGTGGCAGCCAGGTCGTTCCAGCAAGCAAAAAGGTGGCAGGGTGCATTTCTCAGACGTTCTAAGAGAGCACTCTGCTCCTTTGGGTTCAACAAGCTCGGCAGAGCTAGTATCCCAGCACGAACTGGATGATTTGTTCAGAGCTCCCTAGGGTAAAACCGAATAGCCAGTGAGGTGGAGATAGGCCCCGCCTTCTTTCGCGTTTGCAGCTCCCGGCATAAAGCTAATCGTATGATGGCCCGCTTTGGGCCAATGCCACGCGAATAAAATCGAGTTTGGCGTATGCCGGCCGTTACTGGATTTGTTTTGCCAGATGCCGGTTTGATCGAACGTTTCGACATCGTCGACGACGACACGTGCATGGCCAGGTTCGCAACAGTTATCGCCGATTGTGCCGATTAAAGCGATCGCTGAGCCATCGAATGTAATCGGCTCCGAATTCAGCGTGATATCACTTGTGATGAAGTGTGCGCCCGACCAATCGTTGGTGTTTGACACCGTCGTATTCGGCGAGACGGCCGCCGCTGCGACCTCCAGTGCGAATCCGCCATTGCTTTGCCAGACGCTGGTCAGTGCAGTGGGAGCTGGCCCGTCAAAGAAACGGCCGAACGTACCGTCGTGCGCGCGTGCTGACCACGCTGCTTCTGCGTTGCGTAACAACCATTGTTGAGCAGGCTTGAAATGGCGTTCAGTTGCGAGTTCGTAGAAGGCTTCGACCAAGGGTTCGACGATATCGTTTTCGGCTTGAAGATCTGCAAAGATGCCACGCGGATCGGATAGGTGTTCGTCGAACACACGTGCCGTGGCGAACGACTCTTGCAAATAGGCTGCGTTGTGCGTGGCTCGATAGAGATGCAGTCCATTCCAGATCATGTCACCGTTCACCGAAGCGAAAAAGCGATGCGGGGTCTGCTCGCATGTCTTGCCGTCGTCGAAGACGTAAACGCTGTAGAGCGGTACTTTAGGGTCGAGAAAATACTTGCGGATCGACGCATAACGCGTTGATGCCGCCGTGAGGTAGCGTTGCTCGTGAGTGGCCTCATAAAGCAAGAGCGCGGCCTTCACCCCATTCGCATCCGTTTCAAGGGTTTTGAGCTGATTGGTCCCACCATCGGCGAGTTGATAGTTGATGGCCGGACACGCGCCGCGTGCAAAGACTTGCGCGTGTTCGACAAAATCGAAGGCTGCGCGCGCTTTTTGCAATGCAATGGGGTCATGCGTGATTTCGTATTCGCGTGACGCCGCGATCGAATCCCACTCTGGAACATCGCTCCAGGAACTGCACGCCACACCCTCGGCGCAGGGGGCGGGATAGGACGGCGCCGTTTTCTCCAGCGCACCCATGAGTGGCGGAACCTTCGGGTCATTGGTCGTTTTCAAATCCAACCAAAGCGTGTAGGTCATCGAGTCGACGCCCCAGTCCTGATTGGATGCGTGACAATCCGCGGCGGCGCATTCCCGCCACTTTCCGTCCCCGGTGTAGAAGACGCGCACCATGGCGTCGACCGCATCGGAGCCGGCTTGGCGAAAGGTTATGGGCGCAGCCCCAACGGTGATCAGGGCCAGACAGGCAAGTATTAATCTAGTCACGCTGATTCTCCATCCGCTCAACTTGCACCGATAGCACATGGCGGCGTTTCGCGGGGTAGCTCCGTGAGCGTACATCTAGTTGCCGTGGCGAGCGCCCCCAGAAAAACGCGAGCCTGCTTCTCGCAGCAGGCCGAGGAACTCTGCGAATGCAAATCTCACAGAAGTAACCTTGCGCTAATTGGCGTCGTTTCGATCTGCGCCAAAATACCCTAAAGGGTAATCAGCTACTACACGACGAGGTAATCAGCTGATGCAATGCCAAGAGCAGCGAAAGCTCGGCGCTTATCAAGCGAGTTCCTCAAGCTAAAAACGTGCAGCCGAACGCAGTCTGTAACTGAATTTCCGGCACACTAGGAAGTGCCGTAACGCACGTTGCGGCATTTCCTACAGGGGGAAATACAGTGAAGCACGCAAGCTCGGCTCGCCGCAGGGCTGGTTTTACGTTGATTGAATTGATGATTACGGTGGCAATCATTGCCATCCTTGCCGCGATCGCTATACCCGCTTACAAGAACTACTTGATCCGTTCTCAGGTATCGGAAGGATTTTCGCTAGCGGCAGGTCCCAAAGTGGCGCTCGAGGAGTTCTATGCGAACTACGGCTACTTCCCCGCTACGGATGCTTCAGCGGGTATCGCACCCGATATGTCGGGCAAGTATGTGAGCCATGTCTATTCCACGGAACGGCCAGGCATGATCCTTATCCATTTCGACAGCACCGGCGGCCAGTCGGCCAATATTGCAATCTCCGGAAAGCAACTAGGACTTTCAGCCGTAACCAACGAAGGCTCGATTTCCTGGACCTGCAACAACACGAATATCACTGACCCAGAACTGCTCTCCTATCTTCCGTCGAGCTGCCGTCTCTAAGGACACGGCTCGATCGCCAACGCGATTCTATTGCTCAACACCGCCCTTGTTAGGCACCTCCCGCGAACGACATGGTTATGACGTGGCATTTGCTCACGCTTGCATTTAGCTGACAGAGAAGCGGACTTAAATATGTAGTCCTATTCCTACAAGCAGTAGGGCTTCCACCTGATTTCTTAAGAGCCGGATTCTGGCGCAACCTATCGTCGCTGGATGGTCGTGCCTCTGCGCATCCGGCGGTTAGCTAACCAGAGCTTCGTTACCCCCTAGGATGAAGCTCAAGGCCCCCGAAAGGGGGCCTTTCTATTTGTTACACATGCCTCCTTCGCGACACACCTACTGGAGGCGGGCGCGCAACGCCTGGGTCGGCAACGTACAACGCAAATGGTGCAACTCCGGCACTCACTAGTACGTACTAAGCCACGGGACTATAGTTTTGTAGCCCTTCCACGGACGACTGGCTCGCAAACTTCCGCCCGGCAAGGCCCGTCATCACCGTGTACGAATGGAGGCCAGTATGAACATGTTATGCAAGGCGATCATCGCCGCAGCATTGGCCCTCATTACCGGCCCAAGCTTGGCCGTGGAGCTCTCGGTCAACACCATGGATAGCCGGGTGCTTCCGGTTTTCGTGCAGGTGAATTCGGAAGGCGAGGTCACGCGCATTCTTCCGGCGGAGCAGCTTACGCCCAAGTTCAATCGCATGCTGGATGAAGCCATCCGTAGCTGGATCAAGAAACCCGCCATGGTGAATGGCCACGCGGTGAATAGCTCGATGATCATGCGTGTATCGCTGAATGTGCAGCCGCGTAGTGATGGTAATTACGACCTCTTCTATCACTACATTTCCACCACGGCGACGCCCATGGCCAGCGCTTCTTCGTATTGGAAGTGGACTAATAACAACCTTGCTCTGGTGACCGATTCGGATGAACTGCGCGATCACCGCCACGACATCGAGCGCCGTGCGTCAGACGCGTATCCCGCTACCTATGATCGCGGCAGCCTGGCAAGGATGGCCTCGCAGACCAGTGCTGGCAGTCGCGCGTCAAGCAACTCCAGTTCGCGCAGCCATTGATGGCTGCGCCTTCTTATTTGTGCTGATAACAGCGCCAACCAAGAGAGCGTCCATGTGACGCTCTCTTTTTAATCTTCATTTTGAGGTATAGGCAGTGGGCATCGGTAAAAGGATCATCGACACGTTGCTCGCTTTTTTGGTCCTCTTCGTCATGTCTGGCGCTGCGGCAGCTGTCTTGCTGGGTGGCCTGATCTGGCTCGGTATCTATCTCTTCCGTCATCTGCATTGAATACAAAAGCAGCCTGGCATGCAGCGGCTGTCAATGCCTAAACGGTAGCAACCGGCAATCAAAAGATCGCCACAGTCCGTCGCTTCCCTCGATGCTGATGACGGGCTCACCCTCCGTTGCCCCGTACTCGTAACAACATCGAAGAGCAAACGTGAGCGCATCGGTTCGCGAGGGAAAGCGCAATGGCTTCCCATCCAATACGAGCACGCATTCGCATGCTTCGGGCCCTGGGTAGCGGAGATAGAAGTGTTGCAAGCAACCACCTATGCGAGCGCGGCGTTGACTTCACTCTGGTGGTGCGCCTGTTGGTACATCGTGATAGCTGCGTTTTTCAACAGTGAATGTGACAGGCAAGCGCTCGCCGTGTGCGCAAAATCACACTGACACTGACGACGTCGTTCGTGCCTCGCCTGTAAGAAGTCGCCGCAGCATTCGCGCTGCGACTTCCGGTGTCACCGGGTCATGGCATCGAACCGTTTTGGCAGCGGCGTACCATCGGCCGGCAGCGCGCTGATGGCCATGTCCCGCACGGTGCGGGCCAGGATAACGCCTCTTACGAACGCGTCCTTCGCAGGGCCAGGGTTGTCTGGCGTCTGGGCTACGTTGAGGAAAAAGGTTTCGTACAAGCTCCTGATCTTTTCCGCGTAGGCGTCACAGATGATGTCGACGTCACGGTTTGATGCGATTGGCATGGGTGTTCCCATTGTCTTTCCCTGAGGGATCTGTACGCGATGCAGCAGGCCGAACTATAGCTTTCTTTTATGCGGGAGCTTTACCTTTCTCGCGCAGCGGAGCCCGCCAAGCGACCACTACCCGATCACCTGCACTTCTTGCTTGATCCTACAAACCGCCCTGCCCGCCCTTGCAATCATGCAGCCGCGGGACAAAGGTAGGTGGATCACTCCCCCTATCAACAAGAGGATGCATGCATGGAATTTCGACGTCTTGGCGCATCTGGCTTCAAGGTGCCGGTGCTGAGTTTCGGCACCGGTACATTTGGCGGCAAAGGTGAATTCTTCAGCGCCTGGGGCAGCACCGATGTGGCCGAAGCACGGCGGCTGGTGGATATCTGCCTGGATTCGGGCGTCACCCTGTTCGACACCGCGGACATCTATTCGTCCGGCGCTTCGGAATCGATTCTGGGCGAAGCGATCAAGGGGCGCCGCGACCAGGTGCTGATCTCCACCAAGGCCACGTTCCGTTTCGACGACCAGCCCAATAACGTGGGTTCGTCGCGTTATCACCTGATCCAGGCGATCGATGCTTCATTGAAGCGTTTGGGCACCGACTACATCGACCTGTTCCAGTTGCACGGCTTCGACGCGATGACGCCGGTGGAAGAGACGCTTTCCACCTTGGACGATCTGGTGCGCGCCGGCAAGATTCGTTACCTGGGCGTATCGAACTTCTCCGGCTGGCATTTGATGAAGTCGCTAGCGGTCGCCGATCGCTACGGTTACTCGCGCTATATCGCCAACCAGACGTATTACTCCCTGATCGGGCGCGATTACGAATGGGAGTTGATGCCGTTGGGCCTGGACCAAGGCCTCGGCGCGGTCGTCTGGAGCCCGCTGGGTTGGGGACGCCTTACCGGCAAGATTCGCCGCGGCCAGCCACTGCCGGCCACCAGCCGTTTGCACAAGACGGCAGACATGGGCCCGCAGGTCGACGAGGAATACCTGTATCGCGTGATCGATGCTCTCGACGACGTTGCCAAGGAAACCGGCAAGAGTGTGCCGCAAATTGCGTTGAACTGGCTGCTGCAGCGGCCGACGGTGTCGACGGTGGTGATCGGTGCACGCAATGAAGAGCAGCTGCGGCAAAACCTGGGAGCTATTGGCTGGAATCTGACAGTCGAACAGGTGGCGAAGCTGGATGCGGCAAGCGCGGTGACGCCGGTGTATCCGTATTGGCATCAGCGCGGGTTTGGGGAGAGGAATCCGCCGCCGGTTTGAATGCACGGCACACAGTCCCCTCCCCTGCTTGCAGGGGAGGGAGTAAATGCGCCGAAATGACGACTGGACAAGATGGAGATAACGCGTTGGAACCCAAACTCACAACCGAATCCAGGCTCCTTCCCATCCTCGAACAACTCCAACAGCGCGAACCCATCTTCCACCACCCGGAATTCGGCACAGCTCGTGCCGATTTCGAAGCCATGACCGAACTCGACTTTTGGGAAGTCGGCGCTTCCGGCAGCCGTTACAGCCGCGAATACGTGCTGGACGTGCTCGAAGAACGCTATCGGCAACCGTTCGAGGATGATTGGCAAACCAGCGATTTCCACTGCCGGGAAATCGCTGCAGATAATTACCTGCTCACCTATACCTTGCAGCAGGGGCGGCGCAAGACACGCCGCGCCACGCTATGGCGGCATACGGTGCAAGGCTGGAAGATCGTCTACCACCAGGGCACGGTGGTCGCAGACTAAGGCCTATCGAGCACCACCTTCTTGAATGGCTTCACCGCCATTCAAATGTCCAAGGTTGCTCAGCCCTTGATTCTCCTTCGTCTTCGCGTTCGATGATGAGCTGACGAAATGCCCGCTCTGGTCGAAGCTCAGTACGGTGGAAACCGTCTTTTCCACATGCTTGGGAATTTGCGAACCGGTGGTCGGCGTGCCGTCACCCGTCACTTCCTGATACTTGCTTACGTACTGCAACTGCTGACTGCCATCCGGCATGCGCGTCGCCTGGAAAGGCTGACCCAAGGCAGACTCAACTTGGGCAATCGTGGTTACGCCCGGCTGAAACGATGCGATCGTCGCCGGATCGACCTTCTGCGCCGACGTCGCGCAGCCCGCCAACACCATCGCAGCCACCATGGCCGCAACAACCTTGTTCATGAAAACTCCCCTTTCTTCCTGATTATTGAGTTGATCCTGCGTCGCGCATACTCGGCGAACATCAGGTGCGGGGGCACATGCCTTAAGTCACGACGCCCCGGGGCTAGCTTGCCGAAGCCTATCCAGGAGTCGAGAGCCACTTTGCGCGGAAAACAACGGCGGCACCGGACAGCTCCCAAACTTCCGAAAGCGTTGCGCAAATCACCGTTCAAGCCGAACCTGAGCTTCGCGTAGCAGCCTTACCCGCATGAATCTTTAAAGCTATCAGCAGCTTAGCCGATACATTGACAAAGCCACGACAGCAATGCCTCATTAACGACAGGGGTTCACATTTCCTGTACAGCGCGTATCCACTGATAGGTGAGCCATAACGGCAGATTGGTGGCCATGAGCCTGAGTCTTCCTATCTCCATCACAACGCACGAGCCGGAAAATACTGCGTGGCTCGGTTGCCTGATCGAAGCCGAAACTCCCGGCGAAGTCTGTTCGCTCATCGAAACCCTGGTGCAGGCGCAGCCTCATTGCTTGAAAGCCAAAGTGCTGATGCTTGCGTACCGGCCAGAACAAAGCGCTGCTGACGAAGCACAGCCACCCGATCCGGAAGAGCTCACGCTCGCGCGGGATGCATTGAATGCCGCCGATGGTGTTCGCGTGTCATCCGACGGCAGGCGCTACGCCCTTACTCTGCTCAACACACAACAAGTCGTACTGCTGCTCACCACGACCATGGAGGGCTCGGCCAAGAATCTACTGGGCCACATCGGTACCTACGTGCAACTGGGTGTGCGCCAATTGCATCACACCATCAAGCTGGCCGAACTCTACGACTCGCACAGCCAACTGGAGCACTCGGAAAACCTGCAGCGCGCGCTGTTCTCCATCTCCGAGCTTTCCGGCTCGGACCTGGACATGCCGGACACGCTGCATGAGATCCACCGCATCGTCAGCGGGCTGATGTATGCGGAGAACTTCTTCATCGTCCGCTACGACCCGGAACAGGAAACCCTGCGCTTTCTGTATTACGCGGACGTCAAGGATGAAGACAAACCGAAAACCAACCACGACATGCGGCTGGAAGATCGACGGCACACGCTCACTTGGTACCTGCTCACCCAGGGCAAGCCGCTGATGGGCAGCAACGAGCAGTTGCTGGAACAAGTAAACGGCCCGCTGGTGATCGCCGGCCCCGACAGCGATGACTGGCTCGGCGTGCCCATGCTGCGAGACGGCCAGGTGCAAGGTGCGCTGGTGGTGCAAAGCTACGGCACCGGCATCGTGTATTCGTACGACGATCTCTCTCTGTTGGAATTCGTCGGCAGCCACATTCTTACCGCGGTGGAACGCAAGGAAAGCAAGGACGAACTCGAACGTCGCGTACGCCAGCGCACCGAGGAACTGGCCGAAGTGAATCGCGGCCTGCTGCAAGAAGTACGCGAGCGGCATCGCGCCGAACGCCTGCAGGAGGCGCTGTTCCAAGTGGCCCAGCTCGCCACCGCCGACATTGACGAAAACACGTTCTACGAGCGCGTGCACACGGTGGTCGGCCGGTTGCTGGACGCCGAGAACTTCTTCATCGCCCTGCTCAGCGACGATCGCACCAAGCTGGAATTTCCCTATTACATGGATACCGGCGTGCGGCATCAGCTGTCGCGACCGATCGGCCGTGGCCTGAGCGAATACGTGCTACGTAGCGGACAGCCGTGGTCAGGCACGCGCGAAGACATCTTGGCGCTCACGCACGACGGCGAAGTAATACCGCACCATATTGGCGAGCCTTCCGCCTGCTGGCTGGGTGTGCCGCTGAAAGTGGACGAGTCGGTGATCGGCCTGGTCGCCGTGCAGAGCTACGAAAAAAACACCGGCTACGGCGCGCAGGAACAGGAACTGCTCACCTTCGTGGCATTGCAGATCGCCAACAGCATTTACCGTCGCCGCTCCGCTGCAGCGTTGCATCTGGCCAATCTGCGGCTCGAACACCGCGTGGAAGAGCGCACACGGGAGCTGCGCGCCGAAATCGCGCGGCGCGAACAGATGCAGCAACAGTTGCATCACCAAGTGATGCACGATCCACTCACCGGCCTGCCCAACCGCAGCTATCTGCGTGAACGGCTGGACCGCATTCTCAACCGCATGCAGAGCGACTCCAGCCGCCGCTGTGCCTTGCTATACATCGACGTCGACCGCTTCAAGGTAATCAACGACAGCCTCGGTCACCTGGCGGGTGATGAATTCCTCAAAGCCGTGGCCATGCGTTTGCTTACGCACGTGCGCGAACCGGATATGGTGGCGCGGCTGTCCGGCGATGAATTCGCCATCCTGCTGGAGCACATCGAAAACACCGATACCGCCACCATCATCGCCGATCGCGTGCTGCAGGCGGTGGCGGCGCCGCTGCGCATTTCCGGCAAGGAACTGGAGCCCTCCGTAAGCGTGGGCATTGCCTTCGGCGATTCCAGTTATCGCGACGCAGACGAATTGATCCGCGATGCGGACATGGCGCTTTACCAAGCCAAAGAGCTAGGCCGCAAACGCTTTGCCGTGTTCGACGAAGCACTGGCCAAGGGCATGGTGGACGTGCTCGCGATGGAAAGCGAGCTACGCAAGGCGCTGCGACAAGGTGAGTTCGAACCACATCTCCAACCCATCTGCCAGCTCGCCGACGGTAAGGTAGTCGGCTACGAAGCCTTGATTCGCTGGAATCACCCGCAACGCGGCCTGCTGCGGCCGTCGGATTTCATAAAGATCGCCGAAGACAGTGGTTTGATCGAAGCGATCGATTGGCGCCTGTTTGAACTCAGCTGCCGACTGCTCGCGCAGCAAGGATCAAGCGAACTGTTCATCACCTTCAACGTATCCGCCTTGCATCTTCGCCATGTCGATTTCGACGTGCGTGTCATGAAGATGCTCGAACGTACCGGTCTTGCACCCTCCCGTCTGGTGACCGAAGTGACGGAAGGTGCCTTGCTGGATAACCCTGAAAGCGTACGCGCCGTGCTTGATCGCCTGCGCAGTGCGGGCGTAGGCGCTGCGCTGGATGATTTCGGCACGGGTTACTCGTCGTTGAGCTATCTGCATTCCCTGCCCTTGCGCATGCTGAAGATCGACCGCGCCTTCGTGCATGAACTCGACAAGGCCGGCAGCAGCAACAGCACTACGGTAGTCGCCGCGATTCTCGCCTTGGCGCACGCGCTCAACATTCAGGTCATTGCCGAAGGCATCGAAACGCAGGCACAACTGGAAGCGCTGGTGCGCATGGGATGCGAGATGGGGCAAGGTTATTTGCTAGGGAGTCCTGCACCGATGGTGCATTGGATGGAGCCGCCGCTTTCGCCAGGAACGACATAGGTTGGGGTTCTCACCCCAACCTATGCATTAACTTAAAGGGTATGTGGCCGGCCCGTCATGACACGGGCCGGCGAAAGCGTGACATCAGGCCTTCAGTTTGCCGCTATCGTGCGGGGTGTGCTGATTCTTTTCTTTCACTTCGCGCAGCAGTTCCAGTACATGCGCGTGCTGTTCGCGACGTTTCTGTTCCTGCGCGGCAAGCAATTCCTGCCGACGTGTCATACGCACCGGATGCTCGGCCTTGGCTGCCGGACGCACAATGCGGCTGATGTAGTCGGAGCATGTCTGCCACAGTGAATGCGGCGAGCCCGGAGACCTACCGGGGGAAATGGAATCTGGGGTGCTCATGGAGGGCCTCCACACGCTTACGGTTGCCCAAGGCAGCGAACGCTACCTGGACGATCAATGTGCGCCTGGGACCGTTAGGAGTTTGTAATGCATCTGGTTAGGAATTTGCTCATGGAACGACCGGCGTGGCAGGTACCGCGCCCGGCGGCGTAGCGCCGAGCTTGAAACTCGTCCAATGCATACAAGCACCTGCGAAATTCAGGCATGCACCTGCCTGTCTTCCACGGCTTTCGCAATCGCTTCCACCAGGCCAAGACGATCGTACGGCTTGGACAAGCGCGTGGCGCCGTCACTCAAATCCCCCGGAATTTCTGCATACCCCGTGGCCAATACCACGGGCAACGCAGGCCAGCGGATATTCACTTCGCCGACGAGTTGGGCACCCGTCATGCCTGGCATGGCGTGGTCGGTAATCAGCATGTCGACATCCGGACAGGTTTCCAATACCTGCAAGGCCTCCTCGGCCGAGGCAACTTCCGTTACGCGATGCCCCAGATCCTGCAACACCGCACCCGTAGCGTTTCGTACCAGCGGATCGTCATCCACCATCACGATGTACAAGCTGTGCGGCGCAACGAACGGCTTTAGTGACGTCAACACCGGTGCTGTGTCGTTTGCATGGTCGGCCAATTGCGGCCGTACGCTGGGCAGCCACATTTCCACTCGCGTACCGAAGCCCTTGCTGCTCTTGATCACCAGGCGCCCGCCCGATTGCTCGGTAAGGCCGTGCACCATCGACAAGCCCAGCCCGGTCCCTTTTCCCACACCTTTGGTGGTGAAGAACGGTTCGGTCGCCTTGACTTGCGTTTCTTCGTCCATGCCTTCGCCTTCATCGGTGACGGAAAGGCACACGTATTCACCCGGCGCAAGCTGCGTCGAATGCGTAGCATCGATGATCACATTGCGCGCGGTGATGGTCAGCTCGCCGCCCTCCGGCATGGCATCACGTGCGTTGACGGCGAGGTTCATCAACGCCAGCTCCAGTTGATTGGCATCGGTCTTCACCGAATGGAGCGACGGTGGGAACATCGTGGTGATGTTGACCCGTGGACCGAGCGAGCGGCGCAGCAGTTCGGTCATATTGGCCACCAGCGACGCGATGTCCACAGGTGCTACGCGCAGCTTCTGTTTGCGGGCAAAAGCGAGCATGCGCTGTGTCAATGCCGCGCCGCGCTGTACGGCCGATTGTGCGTTCTGCACCAACTTTCGTAGCGGCGACTCGTGCGGCAGCTTCAGCTCCACCATGTCCAAACAGCTCTGGATCACCATCAGCAGATTGTTGAAATCATGCGCTACGCCGCCGGTGAGCTTACCGATGGCTTCGGTCTTCTGCGACTGAAACAACGCTTCGCGTGCACGGTCCAACTCCTCCGCAGCATCACGCTGGTCGGTCACGTCACGCGTGATCTTGGCAAAGCCCACCCATTGGCCGTAGTCGTCCAGAATGCGGTCAACTACTACATTTGCCCAGAACCGCGAGCCGTCCTTGCGCACGCGCCATCCTTCACTTTCCACGCGCCCTTCGGATAAGGCGCGCATCAGATTTTTCTGAGGCATGCCCGCATCCCGATCGGCTTGCGTATAGAACAAGGAAAAATGCTTGCCGATGATTTCCTCCGCCGTGTAACCCTTGATGCGTTCGGCACCAAGATTCCAGCTGACCACGCGTCCCTCTGGGTCCAACATGAAAATGGCGTAGTCGGTAATCGACTCAACCAACAGCCGATATTGATTCTCCGCCGTCAACGAAGAAGGAGAGGCAACGACAAACTTTGCAGATAGATTTTCCATGCGCATTCGAACCACAAATCAATCGGAAAACCCGATGTGAAGACATGATGAAGATTCACGGAGCCTTGCCTGCAAGTACGTAGCTAACGTCGCAAGCCGAACCATTCTGAACGCGTCACCACTCGGTCGCACATTCGATGAAGACGTGTGTGCGTTCTGATTCTGAACCTCAAGCAAGCTTCATGAAAGACCCTGTTGCACTTTTTTTAAATGCAGAAGACATGTGCGTGCGTTCTTCACTCACGCATCACGTTTTCGCCAGATGTCCATTTCGCCAGATGTGCAGTTGGACCACCGTAGGTTGGGTGAAAACCCGAACATCACGATCCAAATGCACATATCAACGCTGGTTTTTTCACCCCAACCTACAGCGAATTCGTCTTCCCTGGCGTCGCCCTGATCGCTGCCGCAATCAACGCCAGATCATCCTCCATCCCAAAATCCGGCGGTCGCGAATAACCAAAGCTCACAATCACCAATTTCGCCGACGGCACGATGTAAATCCGCTGACCAAGAAAGCCACTGGCGAAATAGCCATCCTTCGGAAAGCCCTTCGATATGCGCCACTTGGTGAAATCATCCGATCCATCGTTGGTCCAGAAACCTGCGCCATATGTCGACCCCAGTGTGGAGCGGCGCGACCAGTCCACCCAGCCTTCGGGAAGAACGCGCTGTCCATCCGGCGCCACGCCATTGTCGAGATAGAGCCGGCCAAAGCGTGCGTACGTGCGTGCATGCAGGCGCGTATACGTAAGACGCACCCACGAATATCACCGAACACAAGTCATGCGCGGCTTGGTCGGGCCGGAAAATCACTGCCGCTGCAACCAGCAGCGGCGCACCGATCCATAAGCCCACTTTCTTCGCCATGGGCCTGCCCCCGCCTGGTTTCGATATTCGACGCAAGATATTCCCATGCTGTTACCTTAGCTATCTTCGGAGCGTGCTACGCTTATGCGTCGGGCGCACTCGCTCCAAGGGAAACCATCGTGCTGCAAGGCAGACGTCCACTTCGATCCGTGACATGGCTGGCAATGCTGGCCATGGCGTTGATCGTCGTGATGCCGGTGCTGTCGCGAAGCATGTCCATGACGGCCATGTCCGTCGCGGACGGTGACTGCCCGGTCCATCAACTTGCCAGCACGAAGCACCCTTCCTCGCCGCAAACGCCTGCTGATCCGACCGATCGCTGCCCGTATTGCGTACTGCTCAATCACACGCCGCTGCTTGCTTCGGGCGTGGTGGTTTATCTGGCGCCCGTTGTACCCGTTTCGACGATTGCATCGATCCACCGGATCGACGAAAAGCCTGCATCGCGTCTCCTTAGCGCAAACCCACGCGGCCCGCCGCTCATCGCCTGACACGCCACGCATGGACGTCGCGCCTGGCCGTTGTGCCATGCCGTTCATGCGCTTTATTCACACTGCCGAATAGCGCATGCGATGCGTCGCATGTGGCCAATCGCTGCAGCGCGTCTTTTACAGGCGTTGCACCACCTGGCCGTGGTGGCAACAGGAGTTTCCATTCGATGAGTCTTCAACAGTCCGTACGTGCCAAGCGCGTGCGATCACGTCCGCACGTGACGATCATGGGTTTGCTTGCTACCTTTGCATTGCCACAGGCGGTGCAAGCATGTGCCACCTGCGGTTGCACGCTCAGCACCGACGCCGCCACCGGTTATTCAACCGCCGAGGGCTGGCGCATCAATGTCGACTACACCTATATCGATCAGAATCAATTACGCCACGGCAGCCGCAAAGCCACGGCGGAACAGGTGGTCGATCAACCGGCCAATCCGGCGCTGGGTGGTGGAGAAATCGAGAAGAACACCACCAATCGCTACATCAACCTCACCGCGATGTATCGCTTTAATGCGGATTGGGGCGTGAGTGTGATCGTGCCGTACGTGATCCGCGATCACAGCACTTACGGTACGCAACTGCAGCCCTATACGCCGGCGGAAACCGCGCCGGACCAAGTCAGCAGCACACATGTTTCCGGTCTGGGCGACGTCAAGATCTTGGCCAATTACCAAGGCTTTTTGCCGACGCACAACCTGGGTGTGCAGTTTGGCGTGAAGCTGCCGACGGGCAATTACGGCGGACAAAACGCGGACGGTAATCTGATCGGCCATCCGGTCACGTTCCGTAACGGCCCCGTCTTGGGGCAATCACTCGATACGGATCTGCAGGCAGGCACAGGCAGTACCGACCTGATCGTTGGTGCGTATTACTTCCAGCCGGTGAGCCAGAACTTCGATGCATTCGCCAGCGCACAATTTCAGGCGGCGGTGAAGGAAAACCTCAACCAGCCTGGCGGCGATTACCGCCCGGGCAACCTCACTACCGTCAGCGTCGGCTTGCGCTACGAGGCGCATCCGAACTGGGTGCCGCAAGTGCAGATCAACTGGTCGCACAAGATGGCTGACCAAGGTTTTCTTGCCGACGTGCCGGATACCGAAGGCACCGTGGCCTATCTCAGCCCGGGTATCAGCGCGAGTGTGAGCAAGAATCTGCAAGTGTATGCGTTCGTGCAGGTGCCTATTTATAGTCGTCTGCAGGGGTATCAGGTGTTTCCTGGATGGACGGGGACGGTGGGTGTGAGTATGAAACTCTAACCAAACATGTGACCCACATGGTCGTCATTCCCGCGAAAGCGGGAATCCATCTTCGTCTCGGCACCAGAGCAAAATGGATTCCCGCTTTCGCGGGAATGACGGCCTCGAGGGATGCGAGAATGTCCTACAAGACTAAAACACACCAATGACCATGCTTCGTAACACTTATCTACGGCATATATGCATCGTCTTGATGCTATGCCTCATAGCGCTCCCCACATTCGCCAACGACCTCGTCGTCGGCCAGCCCGCTCCGGCCATCACGCTCACCACACTCGACGGCAAGCACATCGCGTTGAGCGATCTGCGCGGCAAAGTAGTCATTGTCACTTTCTGGGCTACATGGTGCGGTCCATGCCGCGAAGAACTTCCCCTACTTTCGCGCTACGCAAGCGAGCATGCGAAGGACGGATTGGTCGTGCTCGGTTTCAGCCTCGACGAACCGGACAGCCTCGACCAAGTGCACAAGGTAGCCAGCACGCTGAGTTTTCCGGTCGGCTTGCTCGGTGATCCGCATGTGGCCGGCTACGGGCGCATCTGGCATCTGCCGGTGAGCTTTACCATCGATCGTGATGGGAAGCTGGTCGACAATGGATGGAAGGACAAACAGCCGGTGTGGACGCAAGAACGTCTCGACCGGATCGTTACACCGCTGCTTGGGAATTCTTAAGCTTGGATGGTAATCCCGGCATGCTTCGCGCTTTCCGATGCTGGGATTTCATCCCAGCCTATGTATGGACTCGCCCCCTTCGTCAACCGCTTTTTTCATCCCCGAATGCCGGCTGCATCTATGTATGAGGCCTCACCA
>NZ_BSOB01000011.1 GCF_030160295.1 Dyella acidisoli | reverse complement strand
CGTGCATCTTTGCGATGAACCATCATGGCTGATATCGGTGGTCTGACACGGATGCTGCCGGAAGATGCCTTCTCTGTAGGTGGCTTCTTAACTACCCCCGGCCCCTTATCGCGGCCCCTTATCGCATACGTTCCAGGCTTCGGGTGGCCAGGACACAGGCGGACCGACGTCAAACCCACAGATAGGATCGTCTCAAACCGATGAGATAACTGGCGCTTCTTTGGGAAGTGACGAGTCGTCTGTGCCGCAAACGCCGCCTAAGGAGCAGTTGCCCGCGCAGAGTCCGGAGCCGGTCAAGCAGGATGATTTCAACTACGATCGGGAAAAACTTAATGAGGAGATTCAGCAGCAGAGGATGGCTGCGGGGGGCTCGGGTGGGGCTGTAGTGATCGATACTGAGGCTGTACCTCCGCCTCCGTCAGTTGAGCAGAGTGCCCCAGTTCCTGCGGATATAACCTCAGGGCGTTCCGTGCTTTGGACCGACAAATCGATATTTAATACATACCCAGAGAGGACGACATTGCAGTTCCCTGGGGCGGCAGAACAGGCAAAGTTCCTGTCTGAGCAGATACCAGAATTGAGCGAAACGCAGGCTCGCTTAATTCTGGATAAGTCGCTTGGGCGAAACTCGTCTGTTGTATTCGGAGGAAGCCGTGTTCGTGGGGACTTTACTCCTGGTGGATTCGGCGTCGGAAGCGATATTGACGTCGGCTTTGGTAACCTCAATGCGAATCAGGCTGGCAAACTCATCGATAGTTTGAACAAGCAATTCTCTCAAGACCCTGCGATGCTCATGCTTGAACGAACGCGCATTACGCCAGGTAACACGACGCCGACTATTACAGATCCAATCGTCTCGCCAGAGGAGTTTTTCCAGCGCTCTGGCATGCGTGTGGCTCCTGATCCCAAAGCTGGTCAACCTTACATTCCATCAGGTTCTGTTACTGTTAGGCCTGACGGCACAATCGTCATCATCCCACCAGGAGCATAATGATGAGATGCGATGTTGATAACGAACAATTTGACCCTGGCCACCTGATCTACAGGGACCAAGGTTATGGTGCCGATCCCGAAAGGCCGCTGTCTCAGTTTTCACTTGTGGTCACAGATGATGAATTATTAAGTACCTTCCTTGAGCCATTCAGTGTTTTCATGTCTCAATGCAAGGAGGACGATGAATCGTTCTCCGAGAGCGATATACCAGAACTCAAGACACTTGGTTATCCATCTCTAGAGGGTATGCTTTCGTCGCACCGTCGATTGTTGGCTGGCTTATTGAAAGATTTTTTATACTTTCAACTTCTTGATGCTTTGATTGGAAAGAACCCTCGGTCTGGCTGGCGCTTTGCTATAAACGAGATCGCTGAAGTTTCAGACGAGGAAATGGGATATTTGCTGCAAGGTAAGGGGTACTTCATCGGATAGTGATGTCAGGGGCCGGCCCGAAAAGGCCCCAGATGCAGACGGGTTTGTCATCTATCGAAACCTCGTTGTGAATAGGCAACTGCCATGAGCAAATTAGACTCACTCTCGAAGAGAATTTTTGAATGCATCTTTCGGTGCATCTTTCGGAGGTGCATCTTTCGGGACATCCATCATCTTTCGGGACATCCATGAAATAGTCCTTGGCTCGCAGGCTGACGCGCCATCAGCTGATGGCCTCGGCTTTCGGTGGTGGCAATCATGTCCCCATGACCTATCCGCGCCATCATATAGTTACCCCGGAAACGGGTGGTTTTTATCACTGCGTTTCCCGCTGCGTACGCCGAGCCTTCCTGTGTGGTGAGGACGCCTACTGTGGTCGTTCTTTTGAACACCGCCGAGCATGGGTAGAAGAGCGATTGCTTGAGCTAGCGGAGTGTTTTGCTGTTGGTTTGTATGCCTATGCGGTGATGTCCAACCATTTGCATGTGGTTCTGTCTGTGGAGCCGCAAGCGGCGCAGCACTGGTCCGATGAAGAGGTCGCCGAACGTTGGGTGCGAGTGTTTCCAGCGCGTGTGGGGGACGCGGTTGACGAAGAGGCCTGTCGGGAAAAGATCCAGAGGCTGCTAGGAAATGCCGAGCGATTGGCTGAAGTAAGGCTTCGCCTCGGCAGCTTGTCGTGGTTTATGCGTTGCCTGAACGAGCCCATTGCGCGCAAAGCTAATCAAGAAGATGGCTGTACAGGGCGATTTTGGGAAGGGCGCTTTAAATGTCAGGCCTTGCTGGACGAGCAGGCTGTACTAGCGTGCATGGTGTACGTGGATCTCAACCCAATCCGTGCAGGCATGGCGTTGGATCTTCCATCGTCGACGCATACATCGATCAAGCTACGCTTGAAGGACATGGAGCAGAAGGAAAGCTTGTCCAAAAGAAAGCTGGGTCCGGTGGCAGGTATGTTGATGAAACCCTCGCTTTCTCTGCGGGGGCTGGACTATTTGGAACTGGTGGACTGGAGTGGTCGAGTCGTACGTGAAGGCAAGCGAGGAACGATCGCATCGACGGTTCCTTCCGTGTTGGCGAAGCTTGGTCTGCGTGAATTGCAATGGCAGTCCCAGATGTTAGGTATTGAGAGCCGCTACTGGCGAGCGGTGGGGACGGTGGAATCTTTGGTCGCCAAAGCGAGAGCGCTTGGGCAATGCTGGCTGAAAGGGGCGGGCAGAGGAGAGTGTCCGTTCAAGGGGGAGCGTAAGGGGACAGCTCATCCATAAACGTAAGCTTGCGGCGATGAGGGGTGATCTATCATTCACAGGCTATCGGTGAACCAGTGCGTTGGCTATCGCCAGGAATAACGATTTCGAGCTAACCAATTCGTAATTGGGAAGGGAATATCCACAGAGATTGATGCGTGCTCGCAGTGTGAGCTTTGCAGTGCAGGCTTATTGTCTAATTTGGTTGGATTCAAATAGTGGATGTCCTGAGTTCTCTGAGTTCTGCTCTACTAAGGTGTTGGATGTTGCAAACGCTGAGCATATCCCATATGACGCATTCCTTGGGAAGCCCTACATGGGTGCTTTCCCTGAGCAAAATATTTCGGCAGCGTCTAACATCCTTGCGCCAATTCGTGCAGATGCTCAGGGATTAACTAATGATCAAAGGGCACTATATATGGATTATTTGAACAAAACCTACGTGAATGCACGTCTGATTGAACAAGGCTTGCCACCCTTCGAGGTTTCGCTGCCTAGTCAAATCCCTGCGTCGCTTGATATCGATAACTTGATTCAGGCCAATCGACAATTACAACAGTTAAGGTAAGGGGATAAAACGCGAATAGATGTTCCACTGCGTCGCGTGATCTGTAATGATTGCGCGACGCCCAAAGCAAGGGATTAAGATGTCAAAAATGAGCTATCTAGGGGCAATGGAGCTGCGTGCGGCAATGGTTTCTTTTGAGAGCCAACTAGCGGCTGTTGCATCAACAGATTCATATCCAACTGGATCTATTGATGCCACATTTGTTCATAATAAGTTCGAGACCGTTCCTGTACTTGTGTCGATGGAACACTATGAAAGCAAATATGACCCGGAAGTAAAGCTTAAGATTGGCATGTCTATCAAATTGCCTAAGTGCAAAATTTCAAAGACGTTGACCATGGGATCTCGCGACGAGATTATGTCTTGGCTTGCAAGATTTCGGGATGAAGCATACACCGATAAGTTCTTGAGGGAGCTTTATATTGAAGCAGAAAAGGCGAATGATGCTAACAGATTGCTTTAGTTTCCCCCAAAAAGGGTCCCCCAAAAGGGGCCGGGTGAAGCGTGCATTTTCGGTCCACGGTGGTGAGGTGACTGCAGATGACTTAATTACCCGCGCCCGAACAGGCCTGAAACCAAATGGGGATATGGGACCGATTCCACCTCTCTCTTCGGCGTTCTACAATAATGGCCTGCTGATCTCCACAGATCAGGCGATTCGTGACGGAGGTGGACTTCAGAACGCCATCGCGCGACAGCCAGGAGAGACTGTTGTGCGTGTTGAAGCGCAAGACGTTGGGGATCTTGGGGCAGATCTCGGCTATGGATACCAGCGTATTGGGGCTACGGGTAATAAGTTGATAAATGGAACTACTTAAGGGCCGCTTCTCCAAGTCGATGGTCTTCGTAGCGCTCAAGGCATTTATGAATTCAATGCGGCTACAGGACGCTGGGAAACTATCACGGTATATCCAGCGCCAGTGCCTCACTGATAAAGGGTGATTGCATGTCGGACTTTCCTCAAATATCTAGAGTTCTCAAGGCTTGCTTCAATGTAGAAGATGGTCTTTCCGAAGATGTTGCTATCCGTATGTACCAGCGTGCGTTGGCTTCAAGCGCAAATCGAGATGCCTTGGAAGCGGAGCTTGCTAGGGCATTTGGCGACACGCAGGTATCTTGGAAAAAGCTTCTATTGAACGACGATTACGAGGTCTTTGATGCACCATCTGAAGAAGAGATGCGTGCGTATGCTCATAGGATTTTGTGGCAGCCTATTTTTGGCCTTTGAGAGAATGGATGTCATTAAGAGTGGTACTTGGTTGGTCTACATTGATCATGTGTAAAAAGAACGCCCGCCAAAAGCGGGCGTTTTGTTGTTCCAAACACCACACCTGTTTCCTTCCGCCATTTCATCTTGGCTGGCCTTGGGACGACCACTTCCGCGGAACGCTTGGTCACCTTGAGCGGGTCCCGTTTCCACGGACAGTTTAATTAGCCACCTCAGCCATTCTCTCGAAAGCTTCGGGTGAGCGGTAGTCCAAGCTGCTATGCAACCGTTGCCGGTTATAGAAGCTTTCGATGTACTCAAAAATGTGAGCTCTGGCCGCATTGCGATCTTTGAAACGTTCGTGATGCGTCAACTCCTGCTTGAGCGAGCTGAAGATGCTCTCCATGACGGCGACGTCCCCCAGTTTTGAGTAGAGGAGCAAATTAGAGTCCGGGCTACTGTGACGTCCCCCCATTTTGCAGATTCGCCCATTCCTGTTTTAGTAAATGAATCCAGGTAGCCGACTACACTCCGTCAGTGCAAGAATTACTGCAGTGTGCACTCAGCTTGCAGGTCACGCGACAGGGGCCATCAAGGGTCTTTTGCGACCAGAGATGGTATAGCCACGAAACAGGGGAAATCTGATGTTTACAAAAGGGTATTCAAGGCTAGCTATTTTGTGTTTCTGCGTAATGCTGGCCGGATGCGCCACATCTCGTAGCGAGATCAAACTGCATAGCCCGACGATTGTCGCACCGGCGACGACGGCAACATCCACAGGGCGTGTGGTAGTGATTGGCAAGATCACCGACGAGCGCGTTTTTGAGCAAGCACCTAACGATCCAAGTACGCCATCTCTGGGTTTCGGTGGGACAGATAAGGCGAGCGACGACGTAAAGGCGCGAGCCGTTGGTCGCAAGCGCAACACCTATGGCATGGCGCTGGGCGATGTGTTGTTGCAGCCGGGGCAAACCGTGGAAGGTGCCATTCGGGAAAACCTTACTGCCGCATTCCAGCAGGCGGGCTACCAGGTAAAGGGAGAAGGTGATGCAGGCTCTTCCCCGATAATGGTGGATGTTCACATCAAACAGTTCTGGGCTTGGTTCACGCCTGGCTTCTGGGTCGTCACACTCAGTGACAATATTGCGACCGATTTAGTCTTCAATGGCATCGAGGCGCCCGTGGTAGTGAGCACCCACGTTGAAGATAAGCACGCGGCGGCGACTGAAGACGATTGGATGCAAATCGTCGACAAGGGGCTGGACGCTTATCGCGCTGAAGTATTACATCGAATGCAGGGTAGCGACGGTGCCCATATTGCAACGATAGCGGCGAATGCCCCTCTAGCGTCCCCTTCGGTCAAGCCAGCATCGATGCCGGCGAGTGACGTCAATCAGGCAACGGTACTAAGCCATCAGTCGGTTGCCGAAGCAGCCACCGTACCGGGACCGGTTGCACCAGCGTCTTCGCAGACTTCCCCTGTCAGAACAGTTTCCGCGATCGAGGTGGCAGCACAAAAGCCTACGCCTGTGACCGAAACAAAGCCGGAGGAAGCAACGCCCTCTGCTCCACCGATCACAGCGGCCACGGGGCCGGCCTCTGTGACTGTAGCCTCTCAGAATGAATCAGCTGCTACTGCCGCTATCGCACCGATGGCCCAGTCCGTTGCAACCCAGTTGGGTTGTGGAGCGATTCAAGCCAATGGTGCAACGACCTTTGTTGCATCTTGCGGTACCTATAGCGTCCTGATCGATTGTGACGGTAGCCAGTGCCGTCCCATGCATACTCTCAACGTCAAACACGACGAGTAGCGGGTCGTTCAGTGAGGGAGGCTGGGAACTAGTGTCTTTGAGATGCAGAACAGTCACTGGGTCCCAACCTTCGCTGGGACGACGAGCAAAACTTACGTCGCAACTGAGCCTAACGTACAGTTTCAGTTATTTGTCCGGGAAAGCACAGTCCGACTTGGTTCACGCCTTCGGGATCACGTATCTGAAGGCGAACATCCTTCGTGTCTGCAGCCAAGTGCAGAATACCCAGCGAGGTTCTGGGCATAACAGGTTCACAGAACCGCTTTCGTTTCGTGTCATAGCTGGGAATAGCCAGGTGGCAGAGCCAATTGCACAATGCAGGCATGGGCGCCACTGGGGTGTTTTCGGTCCACAACATGTAATTAAGTGCGGTCTGGTCGCAACAGACGCTGCCCTCGGATGCGGCTAGACCTGTCTCGAATGCTTTGCACCAGCGTGTCCAGTGCGGTGCGTCGGCACGGAGTGCGAAAACTCCAGCATTGACATAGCTGGCCCAGCTAAGCTGTTGTGCGGCTTTCTGGCCGTAGTACGCATGCATGCGCTCCGCTCGCCATACGAAACTGTTCTGGCTGTGGCGGTATGCGTGATGGACTTGGGGCGTAACGGCCAATGCGCCGCGTGAAGCGGCGCTGGCATACCAATCCAGCGCGTAGCGCTCCTGCACCCAGCAGTCGGCATCGATCCAGTGGTAGATGTCGTAGCCAGGAAAGTAATCGGGCAAAAAGGGGCGGACGGTAAGTGCGCGCGCATGCGGTTGCTGTATGCGGGTCTGTTCATTGACCGGGAGATCCCAGCCAGGCTCGATCACGTATTTCGCGTGTTGTTCAATCCAGCGCCGGGTGTCCGGCGCCATTCCCAAGTCAAAAACAGCTAATGCTGCATAAGGGTAAGGCTGCCATTGCTGCAACGATCGTATCAAGCCGCGTAGCAGCAATGCGTACGACTCGTCGGCTGCAGTAACGATAAGGATGCGCATGTTGAGGGTATGAATGGGTGATGCGCTCACGCGTTGATGGCTTCGCCAAACAAGACGCGGCCGTGCGTGTCGATCAGCTGTTCGACCAGTTGCAGTATCTGCTCCTGACTCAAAGCGCCTTGAGCGGGATTGAAGGATGACACGGTACTTAGCAGCGCTCGGCACAGATTCGCGGCGTAAAAGCGTTGCCCTCGTTCTGCGGCATGCGCGCGCAGCCACTCGGGGTGGTCGCCATAGTAGGCCGCACGAATAAGCAAGGGGCTGAGGCAGGCGACCTGCGCGTGTACCCGCAATGGGACAACACGCCCAAGTTTGGTAAGCAGGTCGGTACCGAGCGCCGTGCGTGACATGGTGGCGGCGCCCAAGTGATCGTGTAGTTGTATGGTGGCGAAGCGTAGGAAATCGAGCAGTGGATGGCCGAGCTCGAACACCAGCAGCGAATTGTTTATCCCACGCCAGTGCGTCAGCTCGCCTTGAGCGTTGAGACTTGTCCATACCTCGTGGCACAGCATGGCGCCGCAGGCATCGGGAATGGTGAACCCTGTCGGATCGAACACCAGCACGTCAGCATCCATCCAGATGGCGCGTTCGTAGTTTCGGGTTAGCCGATCGCGCAGTAATCCCAGCCGCGCCATGTCCGTCTGGGGAAGCAGCGAAGCAGCGCTCTTGTTGCGCATTCGTGCCGGCATGAAGTCGAACAAGGTGTCATCGACAAATTCATAGTCGTATCCGCGACTGCCGGCCCAATCCCTTACGGTTTGCATGCAACGTTGCACCCAAGGTTCCACCTGGGTGTCGCGATACGACTGGACGACGATGGTTCGCACGCCGATAACTCCCCTGTAACGATGCACGGCACCCTGTGCGCGATGCGTTGACGAAGCATAGGGGCTCGCGCTCCGATACGCACGCAGGGCATCATGGTGAAAGGCTGTCAAATGGGGGAGCCATGTTGGATCAGGGATGGGGTTTGCTGGGAGCTGCGGTGGCGGGTGATGAAGAGCTTGAGCCGGCTACGCTCTCCACTGAAGAATTCGTCGTTCGGTTGCACGCGGTGGTGCAGGACGCGTCCTGGCGCACGGACGATATCAATGAGCTCGGTAACCGACTGTTTCGCGTAGGTGCGTTTGGCCATGCCGCGGCGTGCTACGGCATGGCTGCCCGGGCGCCACAGGCTTTCGGGGCACGGGTCAATCTAGGCCGTTGCGAAATACGACTTGGCCGGTTGGAAGATGCAGAGTCGTTAGCGCGGGATTTGATTGCGGAAAACCCGCGGCTGGTGATTGCATGGCAACTGCTTGGTGAGGCATTGGCAGCACAGCAGCGCTTGCCGGAAGCGGTGGAGGCCGCAAAGCGTGCCGCTGAACTGGCGGAAGGCAATGCGATGCTCACGCGGCAATGGGCCATGCTGGTCGAGCGAACGCAGGATCTGGAAACGGCCGTGCATGCTTTCGAGCGTGCCTGGCAGTTGGACCATAGTGACTATTACAGCTTGCGTGCCCAGGTGTTCTATCGGCGTAGCCTATGCAAATGGGAGGGACTGGATGCGTTGAGTGCGCAGCTGGTTCAGTCCATGGATGCGGCGCAGGGCGATGTGTCGCCGTTCGACTTCTTATCCGAGCCGAGCACTGCCGCGCAGCAGGCTGCATGTGCGCGTCAACTGGCTGGCAGAATCAAGCAGATGGCCGATCGCCAGCCGATCAAGCGAATAGCACCTGTGTTCTCCACCCCGGGGCGCTTGCGCGTAGGTTTCTTGTCGCATGGATTCGGGTTGCACCCCAC
The DNA here is from genome assembly GCF_030160295.1 of Dyella acidisoli. Classification (GTDB taxonomy): domain Bacteria; phylum Pseudomonadota; class Gammaproteobacteria; order Xanthomonadales; family Rhodanobacteraceae; genus Dyella_B; species Dyella_B acidisoli. The sequence continues at coordinate 23,991 of NZ_BSOB01000011.1, read as the reverse complement.
GACTATTCTTACTGTGGCGCTGTTCGAACAGTTGCGTGACTCACAATTGGAAATTCACCTGTTTTCAACGCGCGATGATGGCAAAGATGCTTCGCGCCGTCGGCTAGCCGCAGCAGTGCATGGTTTCCACGACGTCTCAGGTCTATCGCAGCGCGATATTGCAACGCGAATTCATGAGGCGGGTTTAGAGATGCTGCTGGACCTGGACGGCTATTGTCGTGCACGCAAACCCGAAGTGTTCGCCTACCGTCCGGCGCCATCGCAGGTGGGGTGGTTAGCGTATCCAGGCACCACGGGTGCGGACTTTATCGACTATGTGATCGCAGACCGTTTCGTTTTGCGTGAGGATTTGCAACCGCATTTCAGCGAGAAGGTGGCATATCTGCCGCGTTGCTATCAATGCACGGACCCCACTCGCGCCATCGGTATACCTCCTGCGCGTGAAGCCTGCGGCTTACCGGCGCAGGGCATTGTCTACGCCTGCTTCAACGCCAGCTACAAACTCAATCCGCGCAGCGTTACGCGCATGTTGCAAATATTGGCAAGCGTTCCTGGCAGTGTTTTGTGGTTGCTGCAAGGCCCCGGTCGCATGGCCGATCGTTTGCGCGAAGTGGCGCAGAGCATGGGAGTGTTGCCATCGCGCTTGGTATTCATGGAAAAACTGCCGCATGGGGACTATCTGGCGCGCTATCGCCACGTAGATTTGTTCCTGGATACGGAAGACTACAACGCGCACACCACGGCTTCCGATGCACTGTGGGCGGGATGTCCTGTACTCACGCGACCTGGAGAAACGTTCGCGAGCCGGGTGGCGGGCAGTCTGAATCATCACCTGGGCATGCCGGAAATGAATGCATCGGATGATGCGGCGTTTGTGATGAAGGCTGTGCGTTATGGGCGTGATGCGAATTATCGGGCTGCTATCAAAGCGAAATTGTTGAAGCAGCGGTTGGAGTCGGGGTTGTTCGATATCAAGGGATTTGCGCGGGATTTTGAGGGGTTGCTTTTGCGTATGGCGGAGCATCGGCGGATGGGGAGTTTGCCGGAAACGTTTGAGAGTTGATCTGTAAGTTCCATGGGAATGTGCAATCTGCCCCTTCGTCATTCCCGCGAAAGCGGGAATCCATTTGCTCCGATGCAAAAGCGAAGATGGATTCCTGCTTTCGCAGGAATGACGACTTCTAGGTATTAGCCGACAGCTTCGTAAGTTTTGCCATTCACTCAAGCCTACTTTACGAAGATGAGCGGGGGGGCTATTCGCAATCAAGCCTTGCGCAATTCCGCCATCAAATCCAAAAAACGCTGCTGAAACGCAGTATCAGCATCCAGCGTCTTCCCGATCGCCTCCACCATCGGCTGAAACTGCGAATCGGTGCGGAAGTCGCTGCCGAATTCCCATAGCAGGATTTCTCGCACCACATGATTCCTTGCCTGCAGCATCGATTGCGTGTCGGCAAGATCGGTGTCCATGGCCAGGCTGTGCAAGCGTTGTCGCAGCGCCTGCACGTCGTGTCTGGAGGGAACCGGTCTCTGCGGTGCGTTGGAATCCGGTTTACCCGATTGGGTATTGCGCTGTGCTTCCTGGGTACGTCCTCGCGCAAGTGCCCTCAACGTTTCGATGAGCGAGGAGGAGGGCGAAATGCGATTCGTGGACATGTGTGTTCCGTACAAGAAAGCGGTAACAGGGCAAGTGTAATGGCTGTCAGGTGTTCGTCACGTATTCTTCACATGCGTGAATGCGCTTCAACAACATGTGGCGTGCCACAGGGAAGTGATTGTGTTTGCGCGATAAAACGTTCGGCAATTTCTTGCGATTTTGTTTTGTATTTGAAGTGCGGTCTGACTTGGTGATGGCGGTGTGAGAAGTTTGTTGACAGTCGGTGAAGCCCGACCCTAGATTAATTACGAACCGTTTTCGCTTGCGTCACAAACTGGGTGTGACAGGACAAGCAAAAACGTCAAGGACCAGACGACGCGCGATCTACGTCGTAAGGATGCTGTAAGGGGAAGGAGCGTTCGGACGAAAGTTCGCGCGCAGGGAGCAGTAACCGTGCGGTGGGAAGTCGTAGTGCTGGAGACCCTTGCGGTCTCCACGGTTAGTCTTATCGAGATTGCGCGAAAAAAGTTTAGGGGGGCGCCATGAGTCGCGCCGCTCTGCTTGCCGGTTTCGCAGACCGCGATCCGCAAAATCCTGTCCTTTTATGCGATCTCCTCGATGAGCTGCTGGCGGATGGGCGCTTGGACGAAGCGGCTGCCCGCATCGGCAAAGTGTCGCCTTCATTGCGTGAATTACCCGGCGTACGTTTCCGGGAAGCACGCTGCGCGCTGCTGAGCGGTAACACCAAAGCAGCGATTACGTTGCTGCAATCACTGATCAGCAACGTCGAAACTGCGCCCGCGGGTGTTGTGCATGATCTGGCATACGCTCAATTCGCGGATGGGCACGCTGAAGAAGCATTGCAAACACTTGCACATGCTCACGACGCTGACGGCGACACGGCTGCGCTTGCGCTGTTGAAGGCGCGCATTCTGCATCGGAAGAATCAGCTGGAAGCTGCGATTGAAGCGTTAGCCCCGATTCAATCCGATACGCGTTTGTCGGAAGTGCAGGGCCTACGCGCTTTGCTCTGGCTGGATATCGGCGATACCACGCGTGCTTCGGAAGAAGCCGAACTCGCGTTGAAGGTTGATCCGGATCAGCACGAAGCAAACATCGTACGCGGTACGGTGGCGCTCTGGGCTCAGCGTTTGCAGGAATCCACGGCCGCTTTCGAGCGCGTGCTGGCAAAACATCCCGAATCTGGGCGCGCGTGGCTTGGCATGGGTCAGAACGTGATGTTGCTCGGCGACGTCCCGTCAGCCCGTTCTCTGCTGGAACGCGCAACCACCGTCATGCCGGATCACATCGGCACATGGCATGCCTTGGCGTGGTGCCAGTTGCTGGAAGGTGACCTTGCCGGGGCCAAGCGGAGTTTCGACAAAGCGTTTGCGCTGGATCGAACCTTTGGCGAAACGCACGGCGGCTTCGCACTGGTGCATGCACTGCGTTTCGAGCGTAAGGAAGCCGAAGAATCCATCAAGCGTGCTACTCGATTGGATCCGCAAGGCCGTGCCGCACGCTATGCGCAAAGTGTGTTGCTGCTGGATGAGGGCCGGGTCGATGAAGCTCGCAAGCTGATCGACGATATTGTCGCTCGCACACCAGGAGCAGGTGCCATACCCGCTGATTTCATTTTCAAGCTGCGCGACCTGGTGCGTCCGAGGGGATAGACATGGATAGCGATACCGCCATGCACCTGCTTTCGGAAACCTTGCTGACCGCAGCGAAGATTTCTGCGCCGATCCTGCTGGCCACCTTGGCCGTGGGTGTTGTGATTTCGATCTTTCAGGTAGTGACGCAGATTCAGGAAATGACGCTCACCTTCATTCCAAAGCTGATCACGGTGGTGGCGATGGTCGTCGTTACCGGTGCCTGGATGATGGCGGTGGTGGTCGAGTTCACGAAGCGCTTATTTGGCCTTATTGCAGGGATGTAGAAGTGGGAGCGATCGATCCGCTCATGGGCGCTTTTCTTCTCGCAATGGCGAGATTTGCGCCGCTGTTGATGGTGCCGGCATTTACGCCGTTCAACGGCGTGCCCGCATCGATACGTATGTGCGTGTTGCTGGCGCTTACGATGCTGGCGGTCGGTGTGCATCCTGTGCCCGCTGTGCGTCTTGATCCTGATCATCCGCTGCCGTTCGTGCTGGCCATGGCAGGCGAATGCGTGCTGGGTTTTTCACTTAGCCTAGCCGTGGTGTTGCCAATGGCGGCGCTGGGTTTTTCTGCGCGTGTGCTGGATCTGCAGTCGGGCGTAAGCGCGGCGAGTTTGTTCAACCCCACCACGCACGCTGCGGAAGCCTTGGCCGGGACGATCGTGCAGTGGGCAGGTTTACTGGTGTTCTTTTCGCTTGGCCTGCACTTGTTGCTGCTGCAAGGCATGCTTGCTTCGATTGACATCATCCCTTTGGGTAGCGGCGGTCTGCTGGTTTCGCCGAGTATGTTGCTGTCGAAGCTTTCGTCACAGTTTTTGCTGGGCCTGATGGTTTCGGCGCCCACCATGCTCGGCTTGTTCGCGATCGACCTTACGGTGGCTTACGCGAGTCGTTCGATGCCGCAGGCCAATGCCTATTTCGTGGCTTTGCCGATCAAGGTGCTGACCGGCTTCATGCTGTTGGCTGGATCACTGCGTTACGCGCCGCCGTTGATCGAGCGGATGTACCGCGACGCATTCACGGTGTTTACGCCAGTTGGGGTGCATTGATGGCCGCCGACGAGCAGACCAAGACCGAGCAACCCACGCCGTTCCGCCTGCAGGAGGCGCGCGAGCGCGGCCAGGTACCGCGCAGCACCGATCTCAGCGGCATTGTGGTGATGATCGTGTTTAGCATCGCATTTGCGGCGGCTTCGTATGGCATCGCCGCGGCGATGGCGCGCTCGGTCACGCGCACCATTTTGATGGCGGGCAATGCGCCTGCACCGTCAGCCAGTTTGATGACTTGGCTGCAACACACGTTCCAGCCGACTTGGCAGGCGATCCTGCCCATCGTGATGGCCATGCTGGTGGCTGCGGTCGTTGCCAACGTCATGCAGACAGGTCCGGTCTTCAGCACTCATCCTTTGAAGCCAGATTTCAACCGCCTCAATCCAGCCGAAGGCGCAAAGAAGATTTTTTCGCTGCGCATTTTGTGGGAGTTGTTCAAGCTCACCTTGAAGCTGGGTGTGCTGGGCGGCGTGGCGTGGATGCTGGGTGCAAGCATCGGCCGCAAGGTGGAGGCTGTGGCGTTTGCTGCGCCCTCGACTGTCGGCATGGTGCTGCGTTCGACGTATGTGCAAGTCACGACGTGGATGCTCGTGCTGCTGGCTCTCATAGCTTTGTTTGATCTGTGGTTCACGCGCCGCGAATACATTCGCAAACTGCGCATGAGCCGGCGCGATATCAAAGATGAAGTGAAGCGCCGCGAAGGCGATCCGGATATCCGTCACAAGCGTCGGCGCTTGATGGCGGAACTGTTGAAGAATTCTCGTTCAACACGTCGTGTAGCCGAAGCAGACGTGCTGCTCACCAATCCAACGCACTTGGCGATTGCCTTGAAGTATCGGCCCAAGACGATGCGCTCGCCGGTGGTGCTGTCCAAAGGCAGCGACGCGCTGGCGGCACGCATGCGCATGCTTGCCGCGCAATCCGGTGTGCCTTGTTTGCGTTCGCCGGAATTAGCGCGCGCGTTGTATCGCGAGTGCAAGATCGATCGGCCGGTGCCCGCGCACTTGTACAAACCACTGGCGCCCATCTATCGCTGGTTGATGAAACGCCCGGGGAACAGGATCTTCACGTGAACGCTTTATTCGGCCAGCTTTGGAACGGCAAGCGCGACGTCATCCTTGTGATGGGGATGATCGCGATCCTGGTCATCCTTTTCACGCCGATTCCGGGGGCGTTGCTGGATTTCCTATTGGTGCTCAACTTCACCAGCGCGCTGCTGGTGCTGCTGATCACCTTCTTTACCGAAACGCCGCTGAGCTTTTCGACCTTCCCATCGTTGTTGCTGATTACCACACTGTTTCGCCTCGCTCTGAATATTTCGGCCACACGCCTGATTCTGGACAAGGGCAATGCCGGGCGTGTGATCAACGCGATCGGCTCCTACGTGGTGGGTGGCAACTACGTCATCGGCCTGGTGGTGTTCCTGATCCTGGTGGTCGTGCAGTACGTAGTGGTGACGAACGGCGCCCAACGTGTTGCCGAAGTGGCCGCGCGCTTCACATTGGACAGCATGCCCGGCAAGCAGATGAGCATCGACGCCGACATGAACATGGGGCTGATCGATGAGCACGAAGCACGTCGCCGCCGTAGCCAGATCGAAAAGGAAGCCAGTTTCTACGGTGCGATGGATGGCGCAACCAAGTTCGTCAAGGGTGATGCTATCGCGGGCATCATGATCATCCTGATCGATATCATCGGTGGCTTGGCCGTCGGCATGGTGCAGCGTGGCATGCCGTGGACAGACGCCGTGCACCGCTACACGTTGCTTACCGTGGGTGACGGCATCGTTACGCAGATTCCGTCCTTGGTGATTGCGGTGGCCACCGGCATCATCATTACGCGCGCTGCATCGGATGCGCAGCTCGGTACCGAAATCGCGCGGCAGGTGCTTTCCAGTTCGCGGACCTTGCTGATTGTGTCGTTGGCGCTGGCTGGGCTGCTTCTGCTGCCGGGATTGCCGGCGTGGCCGGTGATGCTGGTTCTGTTGGGTGTCGGCACTTTGACGTTCTTCGCCTCACGTTCCGGCGACACGCTTGCGGAGAAGAAGGAAGCAACGCCAGAGCCTGAAGCCAAGCGGGAGGAAGAAGATCTTTACCGCCTGCTCTCAGTGGAGCCGGTAGAGATCCATCTCGGCAGTGGCATTTCCACCACCTACAAGGCGAAAGGCCTCGATTTGGGCGATCGCATCAGCACATTCCGCAAGCAGTTTGCGCTCGATCTCGGTTTCATCTTGCCCAAGGTCAAGCTGATCCAGGGGCCGTCGCTGGCTGAGGATGCCTACGAAATTCAGGTGCAGGGTTCGCGCGTAGGACGCGGTGAGTTGCGTTTCGACGCGTTGCTGGCGATCAATCCTGGCGGTAAGCGGCCCAAGCTGGAAGGGCGCGAAACGCGTGATCCGGCCTATGGTTTGCCAGCGCAGTGGATCAATCCTGATCAGCGCCAGTACGCGCGCGGGGCAGGGTACACACTGGTCGATCCGGAGACGGTGCTCATTACGCACCTTGGTGAAGTGACCAAGCGCCACGCGCCGGAGCTTTTGACACGAGCGGAAACGGAGCGGTTGGTGTCGCGCGTACGCGAGCAGCAAGCGTCCTTGGTCGATGAGCTGATACCTGGCGTGATGTCCTACACCGACGTGCAGAAAGTTCTGCAGCAGTTGTTGCGTGAACAGGTCAGCATCCGCAACGTCGAGACCATTCTCGAGGTGCTGGTCGATGCAGGCAAGACGCACAAACAGACAGACGATCTAGTCGAGCGCGTGCGTGAGCGGCTTGGACCCTCCATTTGCCAGCGGGTAAGCAATGCGCAAGGCGAACTGCATGTGCTCACGCTTGCGCCCGAACTGGAGCGCTCGATCGTATCGGCGGTGCGTCAGCGCGAGGGCTCCGGCGCATTGTTGGCCGATCTCGGCCAACTGGAAGCCTTGTTGAACGGCTTGGCCAAACAGTCCGAAGCGATGATGGCGCGCAGCCATCTGCCGGTACTGCTTTGCCCAAGCGTGGTGCGTCGTCATTTGCGTGCGTTGATCCAGCGCAGCCTGCCACACGTCACCGTACTGGGTATCAACGAAGTGCCTGCCACCGTGATGGTGAAGGCGTTTGGCACCGTCACCGCTTCGGCTGCTGCATAAGGAGAGAAGAGCTTGAGCACCATCATTCCAGGCATTGCACGCTATCTCAGCAACGATGTCGATGCGCTCGATGTATTGAGCCAGAACGTTGCGAACATGCGCACCAGTGGCTATCGCGCCGAGCGTCTGGCGACAGATTTTCGTACGGGCCTGCTCGAAAATTCGCCGACTCTGGATCTGGCTGACGGCGGTCTTTCCACTACAGGTCATCCGCTTGATCTGGCTATTCGTGGACCAGGCTTTTTCGTGGTGAACGTCAATGGACAGTCCTTACTTACGCGCAATGGTCAGTTCCATCTGGATGCCGATCGGCAGTTGGTCGATGCGGCGGGCCATCCCGTGATGGGGCAGTCTGGCCCTATCACGCTCAATCACTCCAATGTGCACATCGACGCTTCGGGTGCCATCACAGACGGCAACGACGAAGTAGACACCTTGCAGATCGTCAACGTCGACAAACCTGGCGAATTGCGTGAGATGGGCAATGGGCTTTACGGCTACAGCGGCACCAGTGCAACCGATGCGGAGTTCATAGGCCGCGTACAACAGGGCGCGCTCGAGCAATCGAACGTCGATCCTGGCGAACAAATAGTGCGGCTGATGGCGCTTACCCGCCATGCGCAATCGGTGCAGCGCGCGATCCAAGCTTACGACGCCGCATTGCAAGCTGGCATCAACCATATTGGCGACAACTCTTAGAGTCTGTTTAGGGTCTCGGCGTGGCCCGCGCCGGGACTGTTTGCCTGACGGGCAAGGAGGAACGAAGACGTGTATGTCGATACACAACTGAGTGAGGACGCCGCCCGGCGGGCAAACAGCCCCGGCCCGAAGGGTTGCCACGGTGCGTCCGCCATGCGGCAGCGCGCGGCTTGGCTTGCCAGCCAGGCAAGCGCTGCGCCGCGCACTACCACCTGGCGAACGCACCGTGGCAACGCGGGCTACGCCGAGACCCTAAACAGACTCTTAAGGATACGAGCATGATCGACGCCCTATACATCGCCACGTCTGGCCTGCAAAGCGTGCAGAACCAGATCGACACACTGTCGAACAACCTGTCCAACATGCAGACGCCTGGCTTCAAGGCCAAGCGCGCATCGTTCGGGGATATCGCCGTGATTACGCCATCGCAGGTGCAGGCGGGACTTACGCCCAGCCAGTCCGGTGCGGGTGCGGAAGTGCTGGCCACTAACGCCGTTTTCTCGCAAGGACAAATGCAGCAGACCGGCAACACCTGGGATCTTGCTATTCAGGGCGACGGTTTTCTGGAAGTGGTCGATACCAACGGCAATCACCTGTATACCCGTGACGGCCAGCTGCACGTGGATAGCGAAGGCTATGTCGCTACCGCAGACGGTAGCCGGCTGTCGCAGCAGATCCAGATTCCGCCAGATGCCACCAATATCCAGATCAATCAGAACGGGCAGATTTACGCGAAGGTAGGCGGTAGCAGCAGCCAAACCTTGCTCGGCACGCTCGAGCTGAGCACCTTCCCTTCGCCGGAAGGATTGCAAGCGGTTGGAAGCAACAACTATGTACCGACGCAGGCGTCGGGTGATCCTAGCGTGGGCAAGCCGAATGACAATGGCATGGGCGCTATCCTGCAAGGCTCACTGGAAAGCTCCAACGTGGACATGGTGAGCGAAATGGCAACGCTGGTGATTGCGCAGCGTGCGTATCAGCTCAACGCCCGCGTGTTGCAGGCGTCGGACCAGATTCTGGACACGATCAATAATCTGCGCCAGTAATCATGCGTCGACTGCTCGCCCTTTTGTCACTTGTTTTGAGCATGTCTGCTACGGGTTCGCCGTCGCTTCAGACAGTGCCGGCTGTGCGCATCGTCGATGCAGCGCAGACGGAGATCGACGCATGTCTGGGCAACGATAAAACGTCGGCGCAAGTCACTGTAGTGGGCAAGCCGGAAGATGTGCAGGTGCTTGCCGGCGTGCTCGCGCTCAAGGCACGCAAACCCGAAGGCCGTTGGCCGCGTGCGCGCGTCGGCGTGCCGGTCGATGTCGTCGTCAATGGTCAGGTCATGCGTTCGACGACAGTGTGGTTCGCCATAAGCGTTCAGCATGAAGTGCCGACTTATGCGGCGGATGCACCCATCGGTGCGGTGGCTGCGGGAATGAAGTTCGTGCCCCACGATGCCGATATAGCTGGTCTGCAGGGCGATATCGTCAACGATCCGCATCAGCTTGATGGGATGCGTTTACGTCACGCTGTGCTGGCTAGCAGTCCGGTGGTGCTTGAAGACTTCGAGCGCATTCCGGATGTCGACCGTCAGCAGCGAGTCAGCGTGTTGGCATCGTATGGCGTGATCAAGTTGCAAGCCAAAGGCACTGCGATCGGGCGTGGCAATGTCGGAGATACCGTATTGGTGCAGGTGGACGGTGCTGAGGCGCCCGTGCATGCGCGTGTTACCAGCCAGGGAGTGCTGCAAGTTGTCGACTAAAAATGCTCTTCGTAGGTCGGGGTACAAACCCCAACATCGGGATGCTGGCGCGCATGAGAGTGTTGGGTTTCGCACCCCAATAGTTCTGCAATGTCGGGCAGTTGCCGTAGTGAACGTTGCCACCAGAGGCCGTCATTCCCGCGAAAGCGGGAATCCATCTTGCTCTGATGCATCCTTGAAAATGGATTCCCGCTTTCGCGGGAATGACGGCCGTTTGGCACGGATGGCTTTCATGGCGACCTACGCGCTCATCGGCTTGTTCATCGCGTGCCTCGGTTTTACGGTGCATGCGCAGACCTCGTCCGGGTCCATGATCAATCCAGACAGCTATCACGGGCTGGCTGCAGATCGTCGCGCATATCAGGTGGGGGATACGCTCACGGTACTTGTCACTGAAACAGCACGTGCGACCGCGAGCGCCAACACGGATGCAAGCGGTGGCGTGCAGTTGGGTGCCAATGCGCAGTATCACAATATTGGACACAACTACGCTCTGGGACTGAATGGCGAGGATGCAGGGCAAGGCAACACCACCCGCGCCGGAACGTTGCAGGCGCAGCTGGCTGTCCGTGTCATTGGCGTAGAAGGCGATGGCATGTTGCGTGTCCACGGTGATCAGACCGTGGAAATCAATGGCGAAAAGCAGCAGTTCGCGCTGACGGGACTGGTACGTCCCGAAGATATTTCGCCGAACAACACCATTCTTTCCAACCGTATCAGCGAGGCGGATATCCACTACACCGGCAAGGGGGATATTTCCACCGCCCAACGCCACAGCATTCTTTATCGCATTACGCGCTGGCTGGGGCTGATATGAAACGTCTGCTTGCTGTGTTGTTGCTTGCGCTGTCAGTCAGTTCGGTCGGACTGGCTGCAGGCTACAGCGTCCGTTTGAAGGAAATCGCCCGCGTAGAAGGCGTGCGTGATAACGCTCTGGTTGGTTATGGCCTTGTCATTGGCCTGGCTGGTACGGGCGATAGCAACAAGAATCGGCTGACGGTGCAATCCGTTGCCAACACGTTGAGCCACTTCGGCGTCAACATCAATCCGGACGATCTCAACAGCCGCAACGTGGCGGCGGTGATGGTGACGGCTACCTTGCCGGCATTCGCCGAATCGGGCCAGAAGCTGGACATATCGGTTTCGTCACTTGGCGATGCACGCAGCCTTAGCGGCGGTATCTTGTTGCTCACGCCGCTGAACGGGCCGGACGGCAAGCTTTACGCGCTGGCGCAAGGTGCGCTTTCGGTTGGCGGCTATGAAGTTCGGGCATTTGGCAGTCTCGATCAGAAGAATCACCCGACAGTAGGCCGTGTGCCGGATGGCGCCACGGTGGAGCGTGAAGCGCCGCTGGGCCTTGGCGAAAATGGCCGCACACTGGACGTTGTGCTGTATCAGCCGGATTTCACCACCGCAGAACGTATCGCTGAATCGCTACGCAGAAATGCAGGTGTTACGGCAGAGGCGGAGCATGCCGGTAAGGTGCGCATCACGTTCGCCGCACCACCTTCGGATCTGGTGCAAACGATCTCGATGATCGAGAACGTGCCGGTAACGCCCGATCAGATTGCCCGCGTGGTCGTGAATGAACGTACTGGCACCGTGGTATCAGGCGGCGATGTCCGCCTTGGCGCGGTCACTATTTCGCAAGGTGATCTTCGCATCCAGGTGCAGACCGATTATCTGGTATCGCAGCCGGAAGGTGTGCTGGTGCGTCCTTCGCCGAGCATCGGTACAGCTGTGGTGCCGCAGGCGAACATCAATGTGACCGACCCGGAAGCGCGTCTGGTGAGCATTCCCAATGGCGCAACGGTTTCGGACCTGATTGCGGCATTGCGTGCGATTCATCTGTCCACGCGCGATGTCATCACCATTCTGCAATCGATCAAGGACGCCGGTGCATTGCGCGGCGAACTGGTCATTCAATGAGGAAGCACGCATGGATTTGACGACTGAAGCATTGCGACTGGGCATCAGCATGGCCCGCGTCCGGGCCGAGGTGGCCAGCGCAAACGTAGCGAATGTCGACGTGGCAGGCTATCGCCCGCAGCGTGCCGATTTTGCACAGGCGACCGGCTTGTTGCGTGAAGCGGCGGAGCAGCCGTCCATGAATGCCGAGTCGTTGCAGACGGTAACGCCGCATACGCTCGGTGAATCGGTGCGTGCAGCCGATCCGGATTTGAATGCACCGGTGAATCTGGACGATGAAGTGGCGGAATTGGAAACCGCCAATGTGGATTTTCAATCGCTGACGACAGTGATGTCGCGGCGTTTTGCCTTAATGCAGCTGGCTTTGGCTGGGAGGGATTGAGCATGGTAGTGGACCAGATATTCACCGCGGCGCGCTTCGGCTTGGATTACGAGCGCCTGCGCATTGAGGCGGCCAGTCACAACATCGCCGTTGCCAATACACCCAACCAGCCAGGTCATCCCGCAAGGTTGATGCGAGTGAGCGCGCCTTATGCGGCCAGCTTCAACGCCATGCTTGGTGAAACGGGACACAGTTTGCCTTCTCAGCCTGTGATGCTCGCGACCGACGCGACGACGCGCGAAGAGCACGATCCTTCCGATCCTGCCGCTGACAAGAACGGCATGGTCAGCTATCCCCGCGTCGACATGGTGACGGAGATGAGTTCGCTGATGGAGGCAAGTCGTGCTTATGAAGCCAACGTGCGCGCCTTCAACACGCTGCGCAGCATGGCTCTGCATGCGTTGGATATGGGAGGCAACGCATGAACTTGACGCCGATCGAAGGTACGTCCATCGCCCCCGTGCAGATCCAGCCGATTGAAATGCCGGAGTCGCTGCAGGAGACAAATGGCAAAGGCCCCGCATTCATCCAGATGCTGGGTTCGCAAGTGAGTGAATTGAACGGCAGCCTTGAACAGGCTGACCAGGCGGCTCGCGCGCTGGCGGCAGGTGAAGACATACCGGTGCATGACGTGATGATTGCCATGGAACACGCGCGGCTGAAATTGCAGCTGGCGGTGGAGGTGCGCAATCGGATCGTGGATGCGTATCAAAACTTGACGAATATGCAGCTTTAACGAAGGCACCCTCTCCCCTTTTGGGGAGAGGGCAGGGTGAGGGGACAGTCTTGCGATGAGGTTTGAGGCAAGCGTGACCCCTCACCCCAACCCTCTCCCCGGAGGGGAGAGGGAGCTTGCACTCGTACCAGGGGAATATCTATGCGGCAGTTTTTTGCATCCATGTCTCAGCGCACACGAATGGCCTTCGTGATCGGCCTCTTGCTGATCGCAGGCATCGTCGGCGCGGCGTCATGGTGGATCATGCACCCACCCTATGGCGTGCTGTTCCGCGACTTGCGTGAATCGGATGCCGCGGAGATCAGCGCCTCGCTTGATCAGATGCAGACGCCATATCGATTGGCGGATGAAGGCAAGACGATTCTGGTGCCGGAAGCCCAAGTTTACGAAACGCGCATGAAGCTCGTTTCGCAGGGTGTGCCCAAGGGCGGCAGCGTCGGCTTCGAGTTGTTCAAGGATTCCGACTACGGCGTCACCGAGTTTGCACAGCGCGTGAATTTCCAGCGTGCGTTGCAGGGCGAGCTGGAGCGGACTATCTCCGCGCTGGACGAAGTGGCCTCCGCGCGCGTGCATCTCACCATCCGCCGCTCCGATCTATTTTCGCCGGATCAGGATCCTTCCAAAGCTTCGGTCACGTTGAACATGCGTCCAAGCAAACATCTGGACGCGCGCGAAGTGGCCGGCATCCAGCGTCTGGTGGCTTCGGCGGTGGAAGGTTTGTCGTCGGATGCGGTCGTAGTGCTTGACGATAAAGGCATGGTGCTTTCCGGCTATTCGGCTGAGGGCCAGAACGGGGCTATGAACTCCGCCAACTTGGATGCGCAGTCGCAGATGGAAAACCAACTGCGTGCCAGGGTGGGCGATCTGCTACATCGCGTGCTTCGTACCGATAACTTCACGGTTTCGGTGAACGTCAGCTTCAATTACGACCACGTGAAACACGTGCGGGAGCAACTTATCGGGCAAGGCAAGGACGGCAACGGCTTGCTGGTGCGCGAAAAGACCAACTCTACCGGACATGCTGGTGACGAAGCGGATGTCGATCACACCAAAGGCTCGACCAGTACCGATCGCGAAGTGGAATACGCCCATGGTCGTGAGCAGGAGGAGGTGGATCAGGCGCCTGGGCGAATCGGCCGTGTTTCGGTTGGTATCGTTATCCCTGCGACCTTGCCGGCTGGCGAAATCATCAAGCTGACGGACGTCGTATCTGCCGGATTGGGGCTGGATGCATCACGTGGCGACAAGGTGGATATCGCCGCGATTGCACCACCGGAGGCAGTGGCTACGGCGACCTCAAATTCGCTTGACAGCGCTGTAGCCGCCCATGCCGAAGCAGCGTCGGCAAGCAATGCTTCCGCCTCTGAAGATGCCGGTGCATCGTCGGTTGCGGCGAGCCGCTACTGGTGGATCTATCCGTCCATTGTCGCGCTGGTGCTGTTGCTTGTTGGCGCATTGCTGATGGCGATGCGCACCAGCACGCCACGACGTCTGACGATGTCGGAGCGCGAAGCAGCACTGCTGCGCTTGCGTCAATGGATCGAGACGACCGAGGTGGAGCGGTGAATCCGGCGGGTGCTCGAAAGGCCGCATTAGCGCTGGCCACCATGCATCCAGCGGATCGGCGCTGGATCCTCTCGCGTTTACCAGCAGATTGGCGCAATACGCTTCAGCCCCTGATCAACGAAGCGCAGAGCTATACCAACCTGGATGCAGAACTGCTGCAGGCGGTACTGGCAGATGAACCGACTTATCTGGCGCGAGAGGTTCCGCCGCCGGACGTATTGATCGTCATGCTCGATCGCCTGTCCCCAGCGTGGGCTGCGCGTGTATTGGCTGCAGCGGCGCCCGATCACGCGGATATCTACCTAGCAGCGTGCGACAAGTCACGCGCAGATTCCGTGCGGCATGAATTAGGCCGCCTACCTACACCGTTCCCAACCGCACTGGCTGATTCGCTCGCGCGCTATCTCGATACAGCGACACAAGCAGGGCGAGCGACGGGAGTAGCGTCATGATTCGCCGACTGCAGCAACACGGTTTGCGCGAAAGCGGCTCGCCACGCGCTATAAGCGGGGGAAGGGGGGCTGAGCAGGTTTCCCTTGAAGTATTGCCGCAACCCGAAGAATTGGATGTACAAGCCTACCGCGATGGTTATGCCGAAGGCTTCAAGGCTGGCGAGGAAGACGGACGCCGTGAAGCGGAGCAATTCCACCAGGCCTGGGAAGAAGAAACACGCAAGCACCTGGAGCAAGAACTGCAGGCGTTGACGGACGAACGCGAGCAACTTTCCAAACTCGTCACGAGCTTGAACGAACAACTACGCACGCACGATGATGCGATGGAGCAGCTGGCATTCGAGCTGGCCTTGAGCAGCTTGGCACGGGTGGCCGGTTCCATGCAGGAAGACGGTGAGCTGATCCGTCGTATCTGCACGCAGATGGCAGAAACCTATCGCGGTAAAGCGCAGAAGCTGGAAGTATCCCCGGCAGATCGTGCGCATTTGCCCGATCACATCGAAGGTTTGGAAGTAGTCGCTGATCACGGCCTTTCACCCGGCGAATGCCGTATCGCGACCGAACGTGGTTATGCGGAAACGTCCCTCGCCGATCGCCTGGACACTGTTTATGGCGCGCTGCTCGAAACGTTGGGCTTGGAGCATCGCCAATGAAAGCGGCTGTGACTCTCGATCGCTTCAACGGCGCGTTGCAACGTGCTGCATGGGTGCGGGAGTACGGCCACTTGTTGGGATTCAATGGGCTGGTGATTGAGGCCAGTGGGCCTGATGTAAAGATCGGAGAGCTGTGCGAAATCGACGGCCACGCGCGCGGGCAAAAGGTAAGCGCGGAGGTTGTAGGTTTCCGTGATGGAAAAGTCCTTTTGATGCCGTTTGGGCATCTGCGCGGTATAGCAGCAGGCGCGCGCGTTCGCTCTTTGGGACGCGCGCTGCGCATTCCCGTTGCACGTGCGATGGTAGGGCGCGTTGTCGATGCATTTGGTGAGCCGCTAGACGGTGGCCCAATCATCGTGGCCGAGGGTTATCGCGAAGTTCAGTCCGCACCGATCAATCCATTGCGCAGAGTGCCTTTGGATCAGCCACTCGAAACCGGTGTCAGCGCCATTGATGGGGTGATGCCGATTGCCAAGGGACAGCGTGTTGGCGTCTTCGCCGGCAGCGGCGTGGGCAAGAGCACCTTGCTGGGCATGATGGCGCGTCACGTGAAAGCAGACGTCATCGTGGTCGGCATGATCGGTGAGCGCGGGCGTGAAGTCGGTGATTTTCTGCAGGAATCGCTAGGACCGGAAGGGCGCCGCCGTTCTGTGATGATGGTGGCGACGGCCGATCAGCCTGCACTCGTGCGAACGCACGCCGTGCACGCGGCCCATGCCGTAGCGGAATACTTCCGCGACATGGGATTGGACGTTCTGCTGATCGTCGACTCCATCACCCGCTTTGCGATGGCACAGCGCGAGGTGGGACTGGCCGTGGGCGAACCGCCGACCTCGCGCGGCTATCCACCTTCCGTCTTCAACTTGCTGCCCCAGATTTTGGAGCGCGGCGGTCGCGTGCGCGATGGCGGGTCCATTTCAGCAATCTACAGCGTGCTGGTGGAGGGCGACGACATGAACGAACCCGTCGCCGACCACATGCGCGCGATCCTGGATGGGCACGTTGTGTTGTCGCGTGATCTGGCCAGCCGCGGCCAGCTTCCGGCCATTGATCTGTTGTCGAGCGTGAGCCGACTGTTGTCGCGTGTGGCGGATGGGCGTCAACAAAAGCTTGTGCAGCGTGTGAAGTCGATTATTTCCACATATGAGACTTCACGCGATCTGGTGGATATGGGGGCTTACCAGGCCGGAACGAATCCGGCGCTCGATGAAGCCATTTTGCTTTATCCGAAGTTGATCGATTGCTTGCGTCAGACGCCAGGGCAGTCTGCATCGCAGCAGGAAACGATCGAAAGTCTTGAGCGTGCGCTGACTGGGGACAAGGCATGAGCACGCGCAAACAACATGCGTATGAAGTGGCCCTGCGAATCGCCCGGGTCAAGGAGCTACGTGCCCAAATGGCGCTGGCGGACGCTGTGGACAAGGAAGATGCTGCTCGGCACCAAGTGGAAACCATCGAAACGGCAAGGCAAGAGGTATCGCTCGCCAGCCAGGTATGTATCGCCGATGGCCGATACGTTGATCTGGCACGGTACGAATTGCTTACGCATCTTTCGTCCGCTTTGACGAATACCTTGCAGCATGCCAGCGATGAACTTGAGCAGGCGTCCGACGAACGCATCGAGAAAGCATCCGAGAACGTCTTGGCCAAACGTCATCGCGAACGCGTTCACGAACATCTCGACGATGTGCGTCTTGCACTTGCCCATGGTCGCGCTGCCAAGGCGTTGGAAGAAGGCATCGAGCTGTGGCTGGAAAGCAGGGGAGAGCCATGACGACGATCTTCAGTGTGATCGACGCTTCCATCCTGCGTTCCCAGCAAGATCATGCTGGTCCGCCACCTGCTCAAGACTTTGCTCACGAATTAGCAAAGCATCCTGCACAGGCCAAACAGCCCGCGCAGGGCCATGGCGCGCAGAGCGATGAAAAGGCAGCGAACTACAATGGATTCGAGCAGGATCAGACGTTCGAACCTGTGCAGGCAGAACCAGTTTCCAACGTGGATAAAACCTTGCCGCAGGTGGAACTGCCAACCGTCGTCGCTCAACTGGCTAATGCGGAAGAGCACGTCGCAGTCGCCCCGATTGGTGTAACGGAAACCTTGTTGGAAACAAGAATTTTCGGCTGGCATGCGATGGCCCAGGCCTATCTTTCCGAACTATCGACGGCTGACGGGCAGTCCGACCCGCGGGACGCAAAGCAGGCTGATCAGACTCTCACAACGACCGAAGCGGAAGCTGTGAGCAAGACGCCGGCGAGTGTCATGGCCGCGTCACTCCCCGAGGCAGCTGAGGAATCGGTCACAGCCGCTCAGCTCGACGTTCTACCCAAGGCACAACAGTCAGTCACGCTGGACGATACGACACCGGCCAATGCAGTGGAGCCTGCGGTGACGGATGCTTCCGCAACAGGTTTTTGGCCCGAGCGCTCGCTGCGTTTTACCCGTCAGCGCGACGGCAGCAGCGTGGCGTGGCTGCGCGATTTTCGTCTTGGAGATGCCGAGGCATCTCATCTCATTCGGCTTGTTCTGAGCGACGCAAAGGAAAAGGGCGTGGTTCTGAGCAGGATCATGTTGAACGGCCGCGAAGTATGGACTTCGCCCAGCATCAGTTGAGGAGCACGCAATGTCGGTGGAAGCGATCGGTAGCACCTTGAGCTCGACGAACCCCACGTCGTTGCCCAATGCAGGCATCAATGAACAGGATTTCATCCAGCTCTTCGTGAGCGAGCTGCAATTTCAGGATCCGATGCAGCCGCTGGACAACAGCCAGTTTCTTACCCAGCTCGCGCAGTTCGTCGGTATCGAGCAGCAGAGCGAAGAAGTTACCGGTATCAACAACCTGGCGACACTCGATTCATCCGATCAGACGATAGCCTTGCTGTCGCATACCGTTCAAGTAAGCAACGCCGACGGTTCGACGACCACCGGCAAGGTAACCGGGGTTCAGTACAGCACCAACGGTGTGCAGCTCACGGTTACGCCGTCCACCGGCAGTGTGCTGACCAACGTCAATCTCTCGCAAGTCACGCTCGTGACGCCGTGAGAATGACGACGGTCTTGAATCAGCGGCACCCTCTTCGCCGTCATTCCCGCGAAAGCGGGAATGACGTCCTGAGGGGATGTAAGCCTCTAAATATCCATGCCTCTCCTGAGTGGAGAGATGTTTTGCAACCCCGATAAGGAGAACTACATGACAAGCGGCATCATGCAAGCGTTGTACAACAGCGTGTCGGGGTTGTTCGGTTTCTCCCAAAGCCTGGACACCATCAGCAACAACATCAGCAATATGAATACCCCGGGTTTCCGCGGCAGCGATTCATTCTTTGAAAACGTCTTGGACGATGATGGCACCAAGATTGCCGGCACCGGCGCGGATACCAGCCAAGGTCAAATCGAGCAGACCAGTACCAGTACGGATGTCGCCATCCAGGGCGAGGGGTTGTTCATCCTCAAAGATCCACAGGGCAATCTTTACTACACCCGTTCTGGGCAGTTCGACTTCAACGCTTCCGGTCAGTTGGAAGATTCAGTCAACAAATACTTGGTGCAGGGCTACAGCCCTACGGGCAGCTTCGGCAACATTGACATCAGCAGTTTGAAGACGCTGCCAGCAGTAGCGACTACCACGGTGAACATGGTAGGCAATATCTTCAGCACCAGTTCGACCAGCAGTTCGCCAGACACGATTAGCAACATCACGGTCTACGACGCACTGGGTACGGCGCATACGCTTACGATGACGCTGACCGTGGCCAGCAGCTCGACGACGCCTACTACATCAGGTTCATCGACATGGAATGTCGCCATTACCGACAGCAGCGGCGCTACGCTCGGTAGCGGCCAAGTGACTTTCGATCAGACCGGAGCACCGGAAGCTGGTGCCAATCAGGTGACCATGACCGCCAATCTCGGCGGTAAATCGCAGAGCATCGCTTTTAATTTCGGTACACCCGGCAGCTTGAGCGGGGCCACCGGAATTTCTGGTGAACCCACGAGCCTTGCCGCCAAGGTGCAGGACGGCCACGGTGTGATCGGCATTTCGTCCGAGTCGTTCGATACTAACGGTGTGCTGCAATTGACCTATGCCGATGGCTCGACGCACGCGGGCCCACAGTTGGCGCTTGCATCGTTTCCGGACGAGGGGTCGATGACGGAGATTCAGGGCAATCTGTATTTGCCTCCACAAACTCAGACTGCGCAGATCGGGCGTCCGGGCACGGATATCTTCGGCAAGATCGATGGAAGCAGCCTGGAAATGTCCAATGTGGATCTGACCAAGGAGCTTGCGGACATGATCGTGCTGCAGCGTGGCTATCAGGCCAGCTCGCGCGTGATGACCGTTTCCAGCGACATGCTGCAGCAACTCTACGACAGCACGCGCGGGAGCTGATCCATGACACAGGATGTTCGCTTTGGCTGGCTTGGCGAGACTCGCCATAGCACCCTGCACACCTTGCTTGCAGGGTTGGTGGACGATTGGGCGCGTGGCTGGTGGATCGGCGCGGCCGACGGCACGATCGAAGTGCATGCCGACGACAAGGACGGTGCCCCGGACAAGCGAAACAAGCCCTGGTTATCGACCAGTGATGCAGGAACGCTCGCGGTTTACACCGGGGGAAGAGACGTTGATGCCATTGGACGCTTTTTGGTCGGAGTCACGACCGATGCGGATATAGAGCTTGCGCAGCGAGTAGGTGAAGACGCATTGCATGATCTAGCCGTGCGTATCCACCGTCGCGCAGGTGTAAACAAACCGGCCCAGCTTTTAAAAGAAAACGCGCCACTGAGCGTTGAGCATGCACGGCTTGGTGCATGTCGTGTTACCGCAACGATCGGGCGTCTGCAGTTAGGACTGGCGATCGATCGCAACCTGGCCGATCGATTGGCACCGCCAGCAGCCACCAAGGACACACGTTTGGTTTCCCGCCTAGCTGCGATCCAGAAAGCGCCGTTGACAGTGCAGGCAGTCATGGACTTCGGCTCGATCGACCTCGCGCACTTGTCCGATCTCAGCGTTGGCGAAGTATTGATCGGCGATCGCAAATTGGATGAACCCTTGCAGGTTCACGTGCAAGGACACGGCGCTGTGGCTGCGGGTTATCTGCGGCGGTCGGGCGAGCAACGTGCTGTCGTGCTCGACGGCAACCATCAGGAATCACAGCAGTGATTCATCCCCACGGCCGTCATTCCCGCAAAAGCGGGAATCCATTTGCTCTGATGCAGAAGCGAAGATGGATTCCTCGCTCCTCAAAGTCGAGCACGTCCACGTGCTCTCTCCGCGTGCCCGCTTTCGCCGGAATGACGGCAATGAAAGCACAGACATCTCAACATCTTCAGGAACGGCAGTCATGAACGAAATCGTTGTAGCGCCAATCGAATTGGAAGAAGTCGCTTACGAACCCGGTGTGGGTGATCCGCTCATCAAACGCAATCTATCGATGCTGGGGCATGTGAACGTGCGCCTGGACGTGGTGCTTGGTGCCGCGGAAATGAGTGTCGAAAAGCTCTTCAATTTAGGCAAAGGTGACTCTGTCGCGCTGGACGCACATCTGGATGCACCGGTCACTTTGCAGCTGGACGGCAAGTCCATCGCACGCGGCCAGCTGATGGCGGTGGGCGATCATTTCGGCCTGAAGGTTACCGAGATTCTGTGAGCCTGTCGTACTTCCAACTTGCTTGGATGGTGCCTGCCGCCATTCCTTATCGCACCGATGCGCCCGTCTCGATGGGGACGTTTGCCCTGGCGCTGCTGATCACGCTGTGCCTGATGGGTTTGCTGATCGCTGCGCTGCTATTCGTCCGTCGGCGAGGATGGATCACTTGGTCGAATACCTCTCGTTCTCCTGTTTCGTCGGAAGGGATTGAGGTGAAGTCGTCGCGTCGCCTCAGCATAGGAACAACGGCGCATGTACTGAGTTACCAGGGACACGCCTACTTGGTGGTGGAGAGCAGCCGCGGTATCAGCACAACGGTCACACCGATTGCGCTTCAGCACGATAGTGGCGGGGAAACGTCATGATGCGCGGCAAAGTATGTTTCGTGGCGATGTTGCTGGCGGCGGGACTGTTGCTGCCTGTGGCTGGATGGTGTGCCGATCCCATTCAGGACGCCATTGCGCGCGCTTCAGGCGAAGACTATTCGCCCATTCTGCGTTCGTTCTTGCTGTTGTCGCTGTTGTCGTTCATTCCACTGATGGTGATCGCGCTAACTTCGTTCACGCGCATCATCGTGGTGTTATCGTTGGTGCGTAGCGCTCTGGGCCTGCAGCAGACGCCACCCAATAGCGTGCTGCTTACGCTGGCAATGTTCCTGACATTGTTTTCGATGAGTCCCGTATTCCAAAGCGCGAAGCAAAGCGGGCTGGATCCTTATCTCCGTCATGAAGTGCCGATGCAGGAAGCCGCCACCCGCGCTTTCGAGCCATTCAAACTCTTCATGATTCGCCAGACGCGTGAAGACGATTTGCTCGCCGTTGTGCGTATGGCCAAGGTTCCGCCACCGAAGTCTGTGCAGGATGTCGGCGCCTTGCAGCTCATCCCCGCGTTTATGCTGAGTGAACTGCGCACCGCGTTCCAGATCGGCTTCGTAATCTTTTTGCCGTTCCTGCTTATAGACCTGGTAGTGGCCGCGATCTTGATGGCACTCGGCATGATTATGCTTCCGCCGACCACGATCAGCTTGCCGTTGAAGATTCTGCTGTTCCTATTGATCAACGGCTGGACACTGCTAGCCCAAGCCTTGCTGAGCGGATATCACATCTGAATGCCAGGGCGCTCCACGTGGACAGCGACGAGCACATCCTGTGGGTGCACTGGCAACAGGAGCGCAGCACGGCTGCGCGGGATGCGCTGATCATCCATTACTCCCCGTGGGCGCGGGTGATTGCGCGCGATGTCTATCTGCGCGTGTATTTGATGCACGACGCCTGGCACGATTGCGTGCAGAACGCCCTGCTTGGTTTGATGGAAGCAATCGAACGTTTCGATCCGACGCGCGGCATAGCTTTCCAGCCTTACGCACGGTTGCGCGTGCGCGGGGCAGTATTCGATGGCTTGCGTGTATTGCGCAGTCTCCACTTAGGGCTGCGTTATGACATGGTCCAGCATGCAGAAGCAGCCAAGGAGCGAGTCGAATCGCTCAGCGACGGCAACGGCGATCCACTGGAAGATTTCATCGCCACAACCGTTGGCTTGGGACTTGGCTTCCTGCTGGATACGCAATCCATGCCGGGCCGCATGCAGCCTGCGGACGCTTACGCAGAACTCGAAAAGGCGGAACTGAGTGCGGCCGTGTCGGAAAGCCTGGATCAACTTTCCGAGCGTGAGCGGGCAGTGGTGGTGATGCATTACTACCACCAGCTTCCCTTCGTGGAAGTTGCCAAGCGGCTAGGCGTGACCAAGGGGCGGATTTCTCAGCTGCATAAAAGCGCCTTGGAGCGGTTGCGATGTTGCCTGCGTGAGCGGGTGATGGCGGAGTCTGCGTAGATTGGGATGCATACCCCAACGTTGCCATCGCGCTCCCACCCTAATGATCATTCGGTGTCGTCGGTGCCACCATGGCAAAAATTGCGCAGAAGGCCGTCATTCCCGCGAAGGCGGGAATCCATCTTGCTTTGATATGTCCATCGCGGGAATGACGACCGTGAGGGCGCGCGCAACTTTCATGGCAATCCCGATTCAGAGTAAAGCGGGATAGGCCATATGCCATAAGTCATGCCTTTTTGCCCTAAACTTTTTCGCGAAATCCCAGATTAGTACTCCCGCAAAACGATCGCCGCGGTGGCGGTCGTGGTTTTTCTCTCGGGAGCACCACAATGGTCGCAGTGATCACGGGCAACGGTCTGGGCCTGGGCAATACGTCGTTGACACAGCTAGGTACCGCGCAAGGCGGTTCGCCTTCGCTCGGCCAAGCCGGCCAGCGCAGCTACGTCAACACCGCCACTGGCAACCTGGTCCTGCAAAGCGCCGACGAAGGGATGCTGTTCGACGGTTTGCCGCTCAACGTCTTGCGTACCTATAACAGCCTGGGCCAGCTAAGCAGCAACGGCTGGAGCTACGGCTTCAGCCGTAACGTGAGTGGTCTCACCGGCACGCTCAACACCGCCGGCAGCACGATCACGCGCACCGACGATGACGGCGCCAGCGTTGTTTACACCTATAACGCCACCCTCGGCGTCTACGTCAGCACCGCGCAAAGCGGCGCCGTCGATACCCTGAGCTGGAACGCGACATCGTCCACCTGGACCTGGACCGATGCGGCCGACAGCACTCAAGAAACGTATAATGCTACCGGTCAGCTCACCGCCCTGACCGATACGTCCAGCGGCGCGAGCTACACCTTCAGCTACAGCAACGGCCAGCTCAGCCAGATCGTGGCCAGCGACGGCGA
>NZ_BSOB01000010.1:626319-751286 GCF_030160295.1 Dyella acidisoli | reverse complement strand
AAAACGCCTTCCCCATCGGGAAGGCGTTTTGCTTTGTGGGCCATGCTGCAGGGTTTGCTCAAGGGCTATGCAGACGCGTCGCCGAACATGCGAACAACAGCGCTGTGGCAACGGTTACGCCGAAAACTCCACGCGATATCCTCGCCGTACGAACATCTCAACCAAGTCCAGTTCGTCATACAGTTCGCTCTGGTGTAGTGAATCGTTGGCGGGTCAATACTCACCAGGCGGCGAAGTTTGGAGTGGTGTCCAAATATGCTCAACGCGTCCATGCATGATGAATCGCTCCGGCATAGGCAAACCGACTGGCGACGTCCAACGGCAGAAAGCGAAGATCCTTGGTTTCCAGTGCGGGGCGAAGCATCTCCGACAACTGCAGATCCTCAAGCAATACATCGTTGTTCCAATACATCCGTAAAGGATCGCCCACCACCACATCGGCTGGCGGAATGCATACGCGCACATCCGGATGTTCCACCAATGCACGCATCAAGCGCGGACTGCGCAGATTGAAGCCACCGTTGAGCACCGGCGTCACTGTATAGCCAGGACGCCCCATATCCTTGCACCAATCAAACTGTCTGACCCAGTGCACGCCATCCGGTGCTTCGATATGCGCCAGATGGATGGGCGCGCCGAGATAGTCGTAGTGAAGGAAATCGTCGTGCCAATTGTCGATGCTGAGCACCCAGCCGTCCAAAATCTACCGACTCAGCCACCAAACGACTGCTGCAACCATTCCGGCACCGGTATGCCTTTCTCACGCAGAAACGGCGGATTGAAGAGCTTGGCCTGATACCGGGTACCGGCGTCAGCCAGGACTGTCACGATGGTGTGGCCTGGCCCAAGCGCTTTTGCCAGCCGGATCACCCCGGCCAGATTGACACCGCTGGAGCCGCCTACGCACCAGCCTTCGTCATGCAGCAATTCATGCAACAGCGGTATGGACTCCTGATCCGGAATTGACCACGCCATGTCGATCGGTGCGTCCTGGAAATTCGCCGTGATACGGCTGGAGCCGATCCCCTCGCTGATCGAGCCGCCTTCCGCGACCAGCTCGCCGCGATTGATGTAGTTGGCTAACGCCGAACCTGTGGGATCGGAAAGCGCGATGGTCACCCTTGCTTTGCGCGACTTCAGCGCGCGCCCGACGCCGGCGAGAGTGCCGCCTGTTCCGGCCGAGCAGACGAAGCCGTCCACTTTGCCTCCTGTTTGCTCCCAGATCTCCACCCCAGTAGTCACCTCATGCCAGTCGCGATTGGCAGTGTTGTCGAATTGATTGCCGAACCAGGCGCTGTCGGGTGCCTGCTCGTTCAAGCTCTCGCAGTAGGCGCGGGCGATGTGGACGTAATGCCTGGGATCCTTGAAGGGCGCCGCAGGAACCAGCCGGATTTCAGCCCCGGCCACGCGCAGGGCATCGATCTTCTCCCGGCTTTGCGTGTCCGGCATGAAAATCACCGTCCGGTAGCCGCGGCTTGCCCCGATCAGGGCCATCCCGATGCCTGTATTCCCCGCAGTGCCTTCCACGATCGTGCCCCCTGGGCGCAGCAGTCCCTTCTTTTCGGCATCCAGGATCAACCCCAACGCCGTACGGTCTTTGATCGAGCCACCTGGGTTGAGGAATTCGGCCTTGCCGAGCACTTCGCAGCCGGTCAGTTCCGAAGCGCGGCGAAGGCGCAATAAAGGAGTGTGGCCAACGGCTGAGGACAGGTCGGGCTTGATAGTCATGGTTTGCAGCGTTACGCCCAGTAATAGTAGGGGTGAGGATAGCGCGGGCCCGTCGATCTGCCACCCGGGTGCTTTGGACGCAGCTTCCACTATATGGTTATTTCCCATATGGGCTTAATGCCCGTCTATTTTAGGCTGTTTTTACGTTTAGACGTCTATACGTCCATTGACGCTCAAAAATCCCGTCTGTATAGTCGATTCCACTCATCGAGACCGGCTGAGGGACAGGCCCTTTGAAGCCGGGGCAACCTGCAGGATCAACCCTGCAACGGTGCCAACTCCTGCGGGGCGCTTACTTAGTGCCAGCCGATAGATGGGATGTCGTCAAACCATGCGATGCATGGTGTATTCGGCGACAACTCCTCGTAGGTTCTCCGCAGGGCGATGTAAACGGAGAACTTAGATGCCCCAGCTCGCCAACTCCTCACTTGAAGATCGTCCCACTGCCGTGGTCGTGCCTTTGCATTCACGTAGCACGCTGACCGGGCAGCGCAGTTCCCGTCGCCTCGCACTGCAGCCCAAGTACGGCCATGGCATCAGCCACGTCGACGTGCGCTATCAGTGGACCGGTGCGGCGGATGCACCGACGATCGTCGTGCAAGGAGGCATTTCTGCGGACCGTCACGTGGCAGGCTCCGACCAGGGTAAGCCAGGTTGGTGGTCAGAGCTGGTAGGGCACGGCCAGGCGATCGATCTGGCGCATTACCGCGTGCTCAGCATCGATTGGCTGACACCAGCTGATTTCGAAAATAGCCCGCGCGCGATCTCCAGCGAAGATCAGGCCGATGCTCTGGCTGCCTTGGTCAATGCGCTTGGCATTGGTCGCGTTGCGGCTTTCATTGGTTCCTCTTATGGCGCGATGACTGCGCTTGCCTTTGCCGCACGTCATCCGGATAAGCTGGAGAAGCTGGTTCTGCTCGCCGGTGCACACCGCGCCCATCCCATGGCCACTGCACAGCGCGCGATTCAGCGCCAGATCCTGCGTCTGGGCCAGGCTTCCGGTCAGATCGATGAAGCGCTTTCTCTTGCGCGCCAACTGGCTATGACCACCTATCGCGGCAGCGAAGAATTCGCGCGTCGTTTTGCCAGCACGCCGGACTATCGCGAAGGCCGTTTCCACTTCCCTGTCGAAGATTATCTGGAACACGCTGGCCGTAGTTTCGTCCAGCGTTTCGATCTGGATCGCTTTCTTGCACTGTCCGAGTCGATCGATCTGCACGACATTGCGCCGGAAGCAGTGAGCACACCCGCCACCTTGATCGGCTTTCCTTCTGATCGCCTGGTGCCGTTGGCCGACTTGTGTGAGCTGCAGCGCCGTCTGCGTGGCTCGACCACGCTGGAAGTGGTCGATTCGCCTTACGGCCACGACGCCTTCCTGAAGGAAACCAACAAACTGGCGCCGCTGCTGCGCCAGGCCGTCCCCTGTCGTTCTGGAGCTTGAATCATGTGCGCTGATATCGCGAAGGAAACCGCTGCTAGCACGCGCGCTGTACGCGCCGGCATCGAATCGGATACGCAACACGGCGCAGTCGTGCCGGCACTGCATCTCTCCACCAACTACAGTTTCACGGGCTTGGGCGGCAAGCGCGCGTATGACTATTCGCGTAGCGGCAATCCCACGCGCGATCTGCTTGGCAATGCACTTGCCGAACTCGAGCAGGGTGCCGGTGCGGTCGTAACGGCCAGCGGCATGGCCGCAGTTGCCCTTGCGCTGGAATTGGTTCCTGCAGGCGGCCTCGTGCTTGCCGCACATGATTGCTACGGCGGCACATGGCGCCTGCTTGATGCCTGGGCGAAGAAAGGTCGCTTCAGCGTTCGCTTCATTGATCTCACCGACAACCACGCACTTGCCGAAGGCCTGGCATCGAAGCCCGCGCTGGTGTGGGTGGAGACTCCCTCAAATCCGCTGCTGCGCATTACCGATATTCGCCACGTGGCACAGGCAGCGCATGCTGTCGGCGCATTGGTCGTGGTGGACAACACGTTTCTTTCGCCTGCGTTGCAACAGCCGCTTGTGCTGGGTGCAGACATCGTGGTGCATTCGACTACCAAATACATCAACGGTCATAGCGATGTGGTGGGTGGTGCGGTTGTTGCGCGAAACACAGCAGTCGCCGAACAGTTGAAGTGGTGGGGCAATTGCAACGGTCTTACTGGCGCGCCGTTCGATAGTTTTCTCACTTTGCGCGGCCTGCGTACACTCGGCGTTCGTCTGCGCCAACATCAGGAAAACGCCGAGCGCATTGCAACGTATTTGGATAAACACGACGCTGTGCGCAAAGTGTATTACCCGGGTCTGGAACATCACGCTGGTCATGCGCTGGCTGCACGGCAGCAACAGGGCTTTGGCGGCATGCTGAGTTTTGAACTGCACGGCGACGTGCCGCAGATCGAAGCGTTCGTGAATGATCTGCATTACTTCTCACTGGCCGAATCGCTTGGTGGTGTGGAAAGCCTGGTCGCGCACCCGGCCTCGATGACGCATGCCGCCATGGCGGTGGAAGCGCGCCGTGCAGCCGGCATTGCCGACACATTGCTGCGCCTGTCGATCGGCATCGAGGATGGCGACGATCTGCTGCGCGATCTCGAGGCCGGCCTGCAACGCGCGTTGGCAGTGACCGAGAACGCTTCGAAACGCCGGGTGATTGTATGAGTGCGGTGCTGGCCGAAGCTTCTATTCCCAAAATCGCATCCATCGCGCCACAGGAAGTTGCGCTGGTGTTGCTGGGCACCGGCGTAGTGGGCGGCGCGTTTCTGAAGCTGTTGTGCACGCCGGTCGCCAAGCGATTGCATCTGGTGGGTGCTGCGAACTCACGCAAACAGCAGACGGAAGCGACTCAGTTGGCTGCGCGTGATCTACGCGAACGCCTGAAACGCGAAGGCTCGGCACGTGACGATGCCGCCTTGTTGTCTGCACTCGACGCACATCACGCGACGCTGAAAGTCATCGTCGACGCAACTGCATCCAGCGAGCTGGCTTCGCGTCATGCAGATTGGCTGGCTCGCGGCTATCACGTAGTGACCGCGAACAAATCGCTGGCCGGCGGACATCTCTCAGGTTGGCGCGCATTGCAGGCTGCACGCGCCGCAGGTGGCCGGTACGGTGATTCCGCCACGGTGGGTGCGGGTCTGCCGGTGCTTTCTACGCTACGCCGCCTGTGCGATTGCGGCGACGCTCTGCTCACGCTGGAAGGTGTGTTTTCCGGCTCGCTGTCTTATCTGTTCAATACATACGACGGTAGCCGTCCGTTTTCCCAGTTGCTGTGCGAAGCGCGCAAGCTGGGTTATACCGAACCGGACCCGCGCGCCGATCTTTCTGGCGAAGATGTAGCACGCAAGCTGCTCATCCTCGCCCGCAACGCAGGTTTCGCGTTGGGTAACGATGAAGTCATCGTGGAAAGCCTCGTACCGGAAGGTCTACGTGATATTTCCACGGAAACCTTCCTCGAACGTCTCGAAGAACTGGATGAACCACTGGCGGCCTTGCATGAAGCAGCTCGTGCGCGCGGACATGTACTGCGCTTCCTCGCACGACTCAATCAGCGCGGCCGCGCACGCGTGGGTATTACGGAAGTACCGGCGACGCATCCCGCCGCGCGGCTGTACGGCACCGACAATCAGTTTGCGCTGACGACTACGCGCTACCACACGCAGCCACTGGTGATTCAAGGGCCGGGTGCCGGCCCCGAAGTGACTGCCCAGGCTTTGCTGGGCGACATCCTGGCATTAGGCTGACGCGCCTCGCGTCAGCCGCGGGCGACGCGCTCGGCCGTTTCCTCATCCGGCGGCACCAGCGGCAGATCCGGGTGAGCGTGGGCTTCGCTCCGAGCAGCTTCCACTGCCGGCGTGCGCCAGCCGGACTTCACGCCCCACAGGTAGAACACGAGCCCGATTACGCCAACGACGATCAAGTCAGCACCGTACGACAGATAGCCAGCCCCACCGAAGGTTGTGCTGCCCGCCCACGACACGATCGCAACCGTGGGCAGATAAATGATTAACCACACTGCACCACGAAGATGATGTTTGAAGACGCTTCTAAGAGCGGCGTCGCTGCGAAGGCGCAGAATGGGGATGACAACTCCAAACATCACCCATGCATACGCCATTCCGGCAAGCAGCAAAGGAGGAGCAAGCTGCGATATGGGAGAGGAAGACAGATAAAAGGCTCCTGCAAGTACGGCGAGTAGAACGGTTGGCGCAATGCTTGAGACCAACAGAATCAATCGTTCGGATGGTTTATAGAACTCGTCAGCGAATGTCTGAAAATAGAAATAGACCGGCAACGCCACGATCATCAGCAAAATAATTTCGCCAGTCAGCGGCCACTTCGCCCAATACAGAAGTTCTGTCGCCATGACGAAGGCGACTCCCGCTAGCACCGGCAAACCCGCCACACGCAAGGGACGATGCAGCTCCGTAGCCGTACGGCGCAGCGTCATCACACTCACCGGACCGGTGAGATAGGAAATGATCGTCGCCACCGAAATCACCGCTGCCAGCGTGCCCCAGCCACGGAAGAAGAGCAGGAACAGGAACGACACCGCCAAGTTGAACCACATCGCCGGGCGCGGAACGCCCCACTTCGGGTGCACATGGCCGAGGATCTTCGGCAGCGTGCCGTTGCGCTCCATGCCGTAGATCATGCGCGCGGTGGTTGCGGTGTAGGTCATGCCCGTGCCGCTCGGGCTGATGAAGGCGTCGACATAAAGCAACATCGCCAGCCAATGTAGATTGACGATGATGGCCAGTTCCGCGAACGGCGAGCGGAAGTTGATGCCGTGCCAGCCCGCCTTGGCGAGCAGATCCTGCGGTACCGAACCGAGATAGGCCACCTGCAGAATCACGTAAATCACGGTCGCCAGCAGAATCGAGCCCACCACTGCAAACGGGATGCTGCGGCCAGGATTGCGTGCCTCGCCGGCCAGATTCACCGGACTCTGGAAACCATTGAAGCTGAAAACAATGCCGGCAGTCGCCACGGCCGTGAGCACGGCAGGGAAATCGATCGCATGGCCACCGCCATGGATGCCCACTGAGAAATTCTCGGAATGAAAACCGCTGGCGATCAGCGCCAGGCCGGTCGCTGCCGGCACTATCAGCTTGAATACGGTGATCGCGGTGTTGGAGTGCGCGAACAGCTTCACGCTCCAGAAATTGAGCAGGAAGTAGATGATCACCAACACCGCCGCGATGCCGAGGCCGGTACGACTCAACTCGCCCACACCCTCGGTGACGTGATACAGGTCTTGCGCCCAAGGCCAGGGCCACGAGGCCATGTATTGCACGGAGGCTTCGGCTTCCACCG
The DNA here is from genome assembly GCF_030160295.1 of Dyella acidisoli. Classification (GTDB taxonomy): domain Bacteria; phylum Pseudomonadota; class Gammaproteobacteria; order Xanthomonadales; family Rhodanobacteraceae; genus Dyella_B; species Dyella_B acidisoli. Next base: position 744,250 of record NZ_BSOB01000010.1, on the reverse strand, counting down.
GAATTACCGACACGATCGCGATCCAGTTCGCCCATGCGGCGATGAAGCCGACCAGCGAGCCATGCGAGTAGTGCCCGTAGCGCACCATACCGCCCGATTCGGGAAACATCGCGCCCAGTTCCGCATAGGTCAGCGCAATGGTCATGATGATCGCCGCGCCCAGCACCCATGCCCAGATCGCGCCGGGGCCTGCCAACCCGGCGGCTTTCCACGCACCGAACAGCCAACCCGAGCCGATGATCGAACCCAGGCCGGTGAGCATGAGGGCAAACGGCCCCACGTCGCGGCGGATCGCGTTGGAAGAAGACATCGAGCACTCCCTTAAAACCAGACGAATGCCGCCATGCGGCAGACACAATCCAGCGATGATGACAGACCGACGTACGTAGTGTCAGCCCGCGGCGCAGCAGGTGCTCGTGCCGAAAGCTGCCCGCTGACGGGTAGGTGCGAAGGCAATTTCGGCTATATATCTTTTCATCTCGAATAAGAGATATATACTGGCCGTCCTGACGCAAGGATCCCGCCATGCCGGCCATCAGCTTCGAATTTTTCCCGCCCAAGACCGACGAACAGCGTGCCCAGCTCGACAAGACCGCCAAGGAGCTGAAGGCGCTTAAGCCTGAGTACGTCTCCGTGACGTTCGGGGCCGGTGGCTCCACGCTCAGCTACACCAGCGAAACCGTGGCGCGCTTGCATCAGCAGCATGGGCTGGAGGTGGCGCCACATTTGTCGTGCATGGGCGGCACGCGCAAGGAAATCGCTGATCTACTCGATGCTTATCGCGCCGCGGGCTATCGGCGCATCGTGGCGTTGCGTGGTGACTTGCCGTCGGGCATGGCCTCGCCCGGCGATTTTCGTTACGCCGCAGAACTGGTGCGCTTCATCCGCGAATACAGCGGCGATCACTTCCATATTGAAGTGGCGGCATATCCAGAAATGCATCCCCAGGCGGAAGACGTGCAAGCTGATCTGCGCCACTTCAAGACCAAGATCGATGCGGGTGCGAACGGCGCGATCACACAGTATTTCTTCAACGCCGATGCGTATTTCTGCTTCGTCGATGATGCGCGCCGCCTTGGCGTGACCGTGCCGATCGTGCCTGGCATCATGCCGATTTCCAATTACGCGCAGCTCAAGCGTTTTTCCGACGCGTGCGGCGCGGAGATCCCGCGCTGGATCGCCAAGCGCATGCAGGCGTATTACGACGATGTGGAATCCATCCGCGCGATGGGCGCGGAAGTGGTGGCGCAGCTGTGCCGCCGTCTGCTGGATGGCGGTGCGCCAGGCCTGCATTTCTACACGTTGAATCGTGCCAAAGCGACGCGTGCGGTGATCAATCAACTGCAGTGACATGCAGAAGAGAAAACTAGCGCACGCTGCATTGATCCGATGCCGGCTATGCTTGCCTGATGCGTTTTGTAATCTTTCTATTACTGCTGTTGTGGCTGCCCATTTGTGCCAAGGCACAGGGTGATATTCATCGTTGCATGGGCACGAACGGCATTCCGGTCTTTACCGATCGCGTCTGCTCTGATGTGAACGCGACACCGATGCTGGCGGCACCGGCTCCCGCTTCGAGCGCGCATGCGCCGGTTGAATCCTCGCAACCTGCCGCGGTGACATGCGCGGCAGATCTGAAGCAGCTCAAGCAAGCAGTCATCGATGCTTTTGCAGCGCGCAATCCCAATCGTCTTGCCGGCCTCACCCTGTGGAGTGGCGATGGAAAGGATGCGGTGGTGGCCGATATCCGTTACTTCACTCGACTGATGTCGCGGCCGTTGATCGAGATCAAAAGCACCTCGGATGCGGCATCCACGCCAGACGATGACAATGCGGGAACTTCCCAGTTGTCACTATCGGCGACACCGAGCCCGGCACCGGTTCATGGCGAAGCGTTACTCGTGCGGACCGAGTCTGACGATGGCAGCGGCGCTACCGCAGAAACCCGTTTCGACGTGGTGCATCGTTCCGGTTGCGTCTGGCTGCAACCACGAAGTTAGAGCATCCCTGGCGAAAGGTGCCGAAAGATTCGGCACGTTATCATGCGCGATCCCCAACGGAGATCCCCCATGGCCCAGCAATATCCCGAATGGATTTGGCAGAACGGCGAAATCAAGCCGTGGAAAGATGCCACTGCGCACGTGATGTCGCATGCCTTGCATTACGGTTCGTCGGTGTTCGAGGGAATCCGCAGTTATGTCACGCCGGAAGGCGCGGCGATTTTTCGCCTTACCGATCACCTCAAGCGCTTGTACCTGTCGGCCAAAATCTACGACATGGCGCTGCCGTATTCGCAGGACGAACTGGCGGCGGCATGCCGCGAGGTGATCCGCAAGAACGGTTACTCCGCGGCCTACCTGCGTCCGGTGGCGTATCGCGGCTTGGGTGGCTTCGGGCTTTCCGCAGAAACGCCGATCGACGTCGCCGTGGCGACCTGGCCGATGGGCCCATACTTGGGGCCGGAGGCGCTGGAATTGGGCATCACTGCCTGTGTGACGAGCTGGCAGCGTTTCGCGCCGAACACTATTCCCGCGGGCGCCAAAGCTGGCGGTAACTATCTTTCTGGCCAGTTGGTCGCACGCGAAGCGCGCCGCCTTGGCTTCGGCGAAGGCATCGCCCTGGCCGCCAATGGCCTGCTTAGCGAAGGCGCCGGCGAAAACCTGTTCCTGGTGTTCGACGGCGTGCTGCACACCACGCCGGCCAGCGCATCCATCCTCGCCGGCATAACCCGCGACACCATCAAGGTGCTGGCGCGCGAGGACGGCATCGAAGTGGTGGAGCGCGACATTCCGCGCGAATACCTCTACCTGGCCGACGAAGTACTGATGTGCGGAACCGCCGCTGAAATCACCCCGATCCGCGAGATCGACGGCAAGCAAGTGGGCAGCGGCAAAGCCGGGCGCGTCACCCGACGCCTGCAGGAGCTCTACTTCGGCCTGTTCAACGGCAAGACCCAGGACAAGTGGGGCTGGCTGGAGCCGGTTTGACCTTGTGAGGCCCTCCCCGGCGAGCCGGGGAGGGTGCTGACCATGGGTACTTCATTTTCACCAAAAAAGGTGAAAAGATGTGCACCATGACCCTCCAGCTCACCAGCCGCCAGTTCAACATCCTCGCCTTTATCCGCCAGCGCCTGGAGCGCGACGGGGAGGCCCCGACGCTGGAAGAAATCGGGCAGGCGATGGGCATTCCAAGCGTCAGCGCCGTGCTCAAGCATGTGCGCTCGCTGGAGGCGAAAGGTCGGTTGGTGGTCGAACCCAACCGTTCGCGCGGCATTCGATTGGTGCAAGAGGTCGATCCGCTCGCGGCTGATACCTTGGAGCTGCCGCTGGTCGGCCGCATCGCGGCAGGCGAGCCGATTTTTTCCGAATCGCGCGTGGAGCGCAGCCTGTATGTATCGCGCTGGCTGTTTCGTCTGAAGCCGGATTACCTGGTGCGCGTGATCGGCGATTCGATGCGCGACGAAGGCATCCTGGACGGCGATCTCGTCGCCGTGCACGCCACGCCGGTCGCGCGACATGGCCAAGTGGTAGCGGCCCGCGTGGCGGGCGATCGTTTCACCATCAAGCGGCTGTACTGGAAAGGCGACGTCGTTCGCTTGCTGCCGAACAGTCCCGGCTACCAGCCGATCGATCCCGATCCGACGGAAGACTTCGCCATTGAAGGGCTCTTCGCCGGCCTCGTGAGGGGCAGCTGATGAGCGCCGTGGTAGCTCTGTCGGATTTGTTGGATGCCCGGCAAATCTGGCGCGGTCAAACGCTATCACCGACCGAAGGCGATCAGCCCACCGGCTGGCCCATGCTCGATGCGGTGTTGCCGGCGCGCGGTTGGCCGGAAGCGTCGCTGACGGAAATCCTGTTGCCGGCCGATGGCATCGGCGAACTGCAATTGGTGTTGCCGACCTTGGCGCGACTTACACAAGGCCATCGTCCCGTGGTGTTGATCGCGCCGCCGTATCTGCCGTGTGCGATGGGATGGCGCCAGCAAGGCGTGAATCTGCAGCGACTGGAAATCGTCGCTGCGCAAGAGCAGCACGTGCTGTGGGCCGCCGAGCAATGCCTGCGTTCGGGCAGTTGCGCTGCCGTGCTGGCGTGGCCGCATCAGGCCGATGACCGCAACTTGCGTCGCTTGCAAGTTGCCGCGGATACCGGACGTGCGTTGGCCTTCGTGTTCCGCGATCGCAAACATCTGGCGAACGCTTCGCCTGCATCGTTGCGGCTCGAACTTGCAACGCCGCCGCATACATCCATTTGGGTACGCAAATGCCGCGGCGGCAACGCGCCGTCGCAACCCGTTCCCTTCGATCCTTCTCAACGTCTTTCCAGCGAGGGCTGGAATCCGGCGGCGATGCCTGTGGTTCATCAGCATAGGCCGCGCACGCCGGATTCCGGTCCTCGCCGGAATCACGCTCGAAAGAAGCAGAACGCGTGAGGCCCGCCTATGCTGTGGGCCTGTCTGCTGCTGCCGCATTTGGCGCTGGATGGCGTCCTTCGTCGCCGGCCCGATGACAGCCCACTGGTGCTGGTGGACGGGCCGCTCAATGCGCGCGTCGTCGTCGCCGTCAATGCTTCCGCGCGTCAGGCAGGTTTGCATATCGGTCAACGCCTGACAACGGCGCAAGCCTTGCTGGCGCGCTTCGAAGCGATTCCGTACGACGCATCCGAGGTCGATCGCTGGCAACAGTTTCTCGCCAGCATGGCTTATCGCTACAGCTCGCAAGTAGCCTTGTTGCCACATGCCATCGTGTTGGAAATCAGCCGCAGCCGCAGCCTCTTGGGCGAATGGCCGACGATGGAGCGCAACTTGCGCAGCGATTTTGCGGCGCTGGGTTTTCAGCATCGCATGGCTGCCGCACCCACCCCGCATGCGGCGTACGTGCTCGCGGGCGTAAGCGATGGCCAAGCCGTTCTTACGCACGAAGCGATGCTACGCGCACTCGATGGCGTGCCTTTGCAATACAGTCGCTTACCGGAATATGCCGTAGATGCATTGCCGCGCATGGGCATCCGTTCCCTGGGGCAATTGCTGCGCATGCCGCGCGACGGTCTGCAGCGCCGTTTCGGCAAGGAACTGCTGCAAGCCATGGATGGTTTGCTCGGCGATGCGCCGGCAGGGCTCGATCTGTTCGTGCCGCCCGACGCAGTGGATTGGCGCATCGAGCTGTCGCACGAAGTGGAAAACATCGCTGCCCTGGTGTTTCCGCTGAAGCGCATGACCGGCGATCTTGCGGCTTATCTCTCCGGTCGCGATGGTGGTGTCCAGCGTTTCGCATTGCAGTTGGAGCATCGCGAAGGCAAGGTCACCGAAGTGCCAATAGGCATGCTCTCGCCCGAGCGCAATGCCGAGGTGCTGTTCGAAGCGGCGCGCGGCCGTCTGGAACACGTGCAACTGCCTGCACCGGTGTTATCGCTGCGCCTGATAGCTGATGACTTGCCCGGTTTTGTGCCGGCTGGCCGCGATCTTTTTGACGAACGCCCCGTCAACGCACTGCCATTCGAACAGCTTAGGGAACGTCTGCGCGCACGACTGGGCGATCGAGCGGTCTATCGATGGGGCACCACGATCGATCCGCGTCCCGAGCATTCGCAGCGCATCGCCGAGCAGAATGAAAACCTTCTTGAGCCGCGTGCACGACCCACTTGGCTACTGGAAAAACCTATTCCACTGCGCGGTGAGTTGCGCATCCTTGTCGGCCCCGAGCGCATGGAAACCGGTTGGTGGGATGGTGGCGCCATGCGTCGCGACTACTACATCGTCGAAACGGAGCAAGGTCAGCGCGCTTGGGCCTATTGCGCGAAAGACGAGCAAACCGGCTGGATGCTGCATGGGTGGTTCGCATGATCGACTACGCCGAGCTGCACTGCCTGTCGGATTTTTCGTTTCAGCGCGGCGCATCCAGTGCGCGTGAATTGTTCGAGCGTGCGAATGAGTGTGGTTACACCGCGCTCGCCATCACGGATGAATGTTCGCTCGCCGGTATCGTGCGTGCTTGGGAGGCCGCGCGCGATACGAAGATGTCCCTGATAGTCGGTACAGAAATCCAGCTTGCCGATGGCCCCAAGCTGGTGCTGCTGGCGGAGAACAAGCAAGGCTATGTCTCGCTGTGCCGCTTGATTACGCAGGGTCGCCGAGCTTCTGAAAAAGGCGACTATCGTCTGATCAGGGCGAATGTTGCCGACGGTGCGCCCGGCACGTTGGTGCTGTGGGTGCCCGATCGAGAGCCCAGCCACGAGCATGGTGCGTGGGTGAAGCATATCTTCGGTGACCGCGCATGGTTGGCGGTGGAGTTGCATTGCGATGGTGACGACGAAGCTCGCCTGGCTGAACTCGAAGCACTAGGCGAATCGCTGCAACTGTCACGCGTGGCGAGTGGCGACGTGCATATGCATATTCGGCGCCGCTTGCCGTTGCAACATACGATGACGGCGATTCGTCATCGCATGACGATCGTCGAAGCAGGATCCGTGTTGTTCCGCAACGGCGAACGGCATCTACGGCAGCGCTCCGCGTTGGGAAGGTTCTATCCCAAGGCTCTATTGGATGAGAGTGTGCGCATTGCCAAACGCTGTACGTTCTCGCTGAAGGAAGACTTGCGCTACCAGTACCCCAAGGAGCTGGTCCCTGAGGGCTACTCAGCCATGCAGTGGCTACGCCATCTCGTTGCCGAAGGTTCGGCATGGCGTTGGCCGCAAGGCGTGTCGGCCGAGAATCAGGCCACTATCGAGCATGAGTTGCGACTGATCGAGACGAAAAAATATGAAGCGTTCTTTCTTACCGTGCACGACATCGTGCGCCATGCGCGAAGCCTGGGCATTCTCTGTCAGGGGCGCGGCTCGGCGGCCAATTCCATCGTGTGCTTCACGTTGGGCGTGACGGATGCCGATCCGGATAAGGTGAAGTTGCTGGTGGAACGTTTCATCTCCATAGAGCGCAATGAACCCCCCGATATCGACGTCGATTTCGAACACGAACGACGCGAGGAAATCATTCAATACGTTTACAACAAATATGGCCGCGAACGTGCCGCGATCGCAGCTACGGTAATCAGCTATCGCACCAAAAGCGCCGTGCGCGATGTGGCCAAGGCGCTGGGCTTGCCTGAGGATCAGATCGAAAAGCTTAGTAACAGTTTCTTTCGCCTTGGTGATGCTTCCTTGGACGATCGTTTACGCGAACAGGGATTCGATCCCGATGCGCCTCTGATGCGCAAGCTCCTCGCACTGACTGGGCAATTGCGTGGCAAGCCGCGTCATCTGAGTCAGCACGTGGGCGGGTTCGTTATTCACGACGCGCCATTGCATGAATTGGTGCCGGTGGAGAATGCAGCCATGGCTGATCGCACGATCATCCAATGGGATAAGGATGATCTGGATGCCATGGGTTTGCTCAAGGTCGATTGCCTGGCGTTGGGTATGCTGACTTGTTTGCGCAAATGCTTCGATCTTGTACAGAGGTATCGCAATAAGGCATTGAGCATTGCCACGGTCGAGCCTAACGACAAGGCTACGTACGAGATGATCCAACGCGCCGAAACTATCGGCGTATTCCAGATCGAAAGCCGCGCGCAGATGGCGATGTTGCCGCGGCTCAAGCCGGCGAATTACTACGATCTGGTCATTCAGATCGCGATCGTGCGGCCTGGGCCGATTCAAGGCGACATGGTGCATCCCTATCTGCGGCGTAGGCGTGGAGAGGAGCCTGTCTCTTATCCTTCGGACGCTGTACGTCCGGTGCTTGAACGCACCATGGGCGTGCCGTTATTCCAAGAGCAAGTGATGAAGTTGGCCATGGTTGCGGCGGGTTACGAACCGGGGGAGGCGGATGAATTGCGGCGAGCCATGGGGGCATGGAAACGCTACGGTGATATGGAGAAACACCACGAAAAGCTCGTCAGCGGCATGCTGGCAAGAGGCTATACGCGGGAATTCGCCGAACAGATCTTCAACCAGATAAAAGGTTTCGGCAGTTACGGCTTTCCAGAAAGTCACGCCGCCAGCTTCGCCAATATTGCTTATGCGAGCAGTTGGTTGAAATGCCATGAGCCAGCCATGTTTGCATGTGCTTTGCTCAATGCGCAGCCAATGGGTTTCTATGGCCCAAGCCAGATCGTGCAGGATGCGCAGCGAAACGGTATCCGCGTACGCCCAGTAGACGTGCGTTACAGTGATTGGGATTGCACGTTGGAATCCGATGTGCACAGCAAGACGGGATTATCCTTGCGGCTTGGCTTGCGTCAGTTGCGTGGCTGCAGCGAGAAAGTGGCGGAACGTATTTCTACTGCGCGCAACCAAGCTTCTTTCCGTGATGTGGTCGATCTTTGTACGCGTGCCGAGCTGGACTCGCGACATCAGGATTTACTCGCTGACGCTGGCGCCTTGCGTGGTTTGGCCGGTCATCGTCATCGCGCGCTTTGGATCACTTCCGGTGTGGAATCGCAATTACCCTTGTTCGGTCGTTCCAGCCCGAGCGAGCAGGACATCGTATTACCGCTGCCAACGACAGTCGAAAACATGACGGCCGATTATGCGCACAGCGGATTGAGTCTTGGCCCGCATCCGTTAAAGCTGCTGCGCAGTCGTCTGCGTGCGGAGCGCTACTTGGATTCACACAGCCTGCAGAAGCTGCCGCACGCATCGCACGTTCGCACCGTGGGACTGGTCACGCAACGTCAGCAACCGCAAACGGCCAGCGGCGTCACTTTCATCACCATCGAGGATGAATTCGGCCACGTGAACGTAGTGGTGTGGAATCACATCGCGCAAACCCAGCGTCGCCCTTATCTAGAGGCACGCCTACTGGCGATCGAAGGGCGCTGGGAAGCGGTCGATGGTGTAAGCCATTTGATTGCACGGCGGCTGCGCGATCTCAGCGGCATGCTGGCGGATCTGGATGCGCGCTCGCGCGATTTTCATTGAGGCATTTTATGCAAGCGCTACTTTTCGAGCAGGGCGTGCAAAGGATTGTCGAAGACCAGACCGGGCCGATCACTTATTACTCCGACGTCATCACGCCTGCATTGGCTAAAGCCTGGTTCGACGCCTTGCTTGCCCAGGGCGACTGGCACGAAAGCTCACGCATGATGTACGAGCGCTTGGTAGGCGTACCGCGCTTGCACTGCCATTACGCCGTTGCCAATCCCACATTGCCGAGTGTGTTGCGCGATGCGCTGGCAGTCGTTCGGCAACATGTGGATACACCGTTCAACAGCATCGGCCTCAACTGTTATCGCGACGAACACGATAGCGTGGCACCGCATAACGACAAGCTGCATGAACTGGTGTCGCATCAGCCCATTGTGTTGCTGTCATTGGGTGCGACACGCACCATGGTGATTCAGCGCAAGAAACCGCCACGGCTCAAGACCGAATTGGAGCTGGAAGCAGGCAGCCTGCTGTTGATGGGCTGGAATGCGCAACTGCATTACGACCACGGCATTCCGAAGTTGCAGCAGCCTGTGGGGCCGAGGATCAGCGTGGCGTTTCGGGTGCGGCCGGAGAAAGCCAGCGAGAGATGGTAGGTACAACGACACGGCCGTCATTCCTGCGAAGGTGGGAATCCATTTTCAGCGCTCACTTAAGAGCAAAATAGATTCTCGCTTTCGCAGGAATGACGGCCGTGTGAGGTTACGTGTTTACTTCGCTGTCCGCGCCTTGAGGGCAGCCACCGCCGGCAGTTCCTTGCCTTCCAGGAATTCCAGGAACGCGCCACCGCCGGTGGAAATGTAAGAAACCTTGTCCTCAATCCCATACTTTTCTACCGCCGCCAACGTGTCACCGCCGCCGGCAATGGAAAACGCCTTGGAATTGGCGACCGCGTGCGCCAACACTTCCGTGCCCTTGCCGAATGCATCGAATTCGAACACGCCCACCGGACCGTTCCACACGACCGTGCCAGCCTTGGCGATCAGTTCGGCATACAGCTTGGCGGTCTCCGGGCCGATGTCGAGGATCATCTCGCCGTCCTTCACCTGATCCACGGCTTTCACCGTGGCGGGCGCGTGCGCGGAAAATTCCGGGGCCACTACGACGTCCACCGGCATCGGTACTTCGGCGCCGCGGCGCTTGGCGTCGGCCAGCACTTTCTTGGCGGCGGGAATCAGATCGGGTTCGTACAGCGAGTTGCCAACGGAATGGCCCGCAGCAGCGATGAACGTGTTGGCGATGCCGCCGCCGACGATGAGCTGATCGACCTTGCCGATCAGATTTTCCAGCAGCGTGAGCTTGGTGGATACCTTGGAGCCGGCCACGATGGCAAGCAGCGGATGCGCAGGATGTTCCAGCGCCTTACCGAGTGCATCGAGTTCCGCGCAGAGCAGAGGGCCTGCGGCGGCAGTTGGCGCGAACTTGATCACGCCATGCGTGGACGCCTGCGCGCGATGCGCGGTGCCGAAAGCATCCATCACGAATACGTCGCACAGTGCGGCGTACTTCTTGGAGAGTACCTCGTCATCTTTGCCTTCGCCCACATTCATGCGGCAGTTTTCCAGCACCACCACTTCGCCATCGGCCACGTCCACGCCATTGAGATAATCGGCAATCAGGCGCACCGGCTTGCCGAGTTGTTCACCCAACCACGTTGCCACCGGCGCGAGTGAGGATTCGGCATCGAACTGACCTTCCTTCGGGCGACCCAAGTGCGATATCACCATCACCTTGGCACCAGCATCGCGCGCCGCCTTGATGGTGGGCAGCGAAGCATCCAGGCGCTGGGTGGACGTGATGCGGCCGTTCTCGATCGGCACGTTCAAGTCTTCGCGGATCAGCACGCGTTTGCCGCGCAGGTCGAGGTCGCTCATGCGGGTGATGGTCACGGGAAAACTCCTGGCAGCTTTGACAAAGTGGGCACTGAGGCCGGAACCGCGTATTTTCCCGCCGGCTCTGCAGCGATGCAAACGGCGATGAGCATTAAACTTGGGCCTTTCTTCCATGGACCGGCTCATGTCTTCCAGCCTCGTGCTTTACAGCTACTGGCGTTCCAGTGCTGCCTTCCGCGTACGCATTGCGCTGAATCTAAAGGGTTTGCGTTACGAAACGCGGGCAGTGCACCTGCTCCAGAACGGTGGCGAGCAGCACGCTCCGGACTACGTCGCGCTCAATCCGCAGGAGCTGATACCGGCCCTGGTCGATGGGGACAAGGTCATCACCCAGTCGATGACCATCGTGGAATACCTCGATGAAACCCATCCAACGCCTGCCCTGCTGCCGGCCGATGCGGCGAGCCGGGCACGTGTGCGTGCGTTGACGCAAGTGGTTGCCTGCGACATTCATCCCCTTGGCAATCTGCGCGTACTGCAACGCATTGGCATGCAATTTGGTGCTGACGACGAACAGAAAGGCGTGTGGATGCGGCATTGGATTGCGGCCGGTTTCCAGGCGCTGGAAACCATGCTGGCGAACAGCAAGGACACGGGCCGTTATTGTCATGGCGATACACCGAGCATGGCCGATCTATGCCTGGTGCCGCAGGTCTATAACGCGCGCCGTTGGAAGATGTCGCTGGACGAATATCCGACGATCCTGCGCATCGATGCCGCGTGTGCGGAGCTGGATGCATTTCATCAGGCCATGCCGGAGCAGCAGCCTGACGCGCCTAAGTAAAAAGCAAGACGACACCTATGCATGATCATGTGTGCATGCCGGGTCGCACACGCTGATCCGGCTCACTCGTTATGATTCGTGGATGACTACCGAACAGCACGCTGTCCCGATGAGTGACGAAGAGCGGATCAAGCTCGAGCCGTCCTGGAAAAGTCGTATCGGCGATTACTTGCAACGCCCGGAGATGCGGGCGCTGTCCGAGTTTTTGCGCACGGAGAAACGCGCGGGCAAGGTGATCTATCCGCCGGGACCGGAAATCTTCAATGCGTTCCAGCACACACCGTTCGATGCGGTGCGGGTGGTGATCTTGGGCCAAGACCCCTACCACGGCCCGGGGCAGGCGCACGGCTTGTGCTTCTCGGTGCGTCCGGGTGTGCCAGCACCGCCCTCGCTGGTGAACATCTTCAAAGAGATTGACCGCGATCTAGACATTCCGCCGCCCGATCATGGCTGCCTGACTCCATGGGCGGATCGCGGTGTGTTGCTGCTCAACGCTGTACTCACCGTAGAACGTGGGCTGGCCGCTTCGCACCAGGGCAAGGGCTGGGAAGGTTTTACCGACGCCGCTATCGATGCACTCAACCGTGAACGCGAGGGCATCGTCTTCATGCTGTGGGGCTCCTATGCCCAGCGCAAAGGCCAGCTCATCGATACCCGTCGCCATGCCGTGCTCAAGTCGGTGCACCCCTCGCCGCTGTCGGCGCATCGGGGATTCCTGGGGTGTGGGCACTTTTCCGCCGCCAATCGGTACCTCCAGGCAAACGGGCAGGCGCCCATCGACTGGTCCCTGCCTTCCCGTGCCGAGCTGGAAAGCGGGATCTAAGGGTAGAAGGGCCTGCATCTACGGGGCGCCAGTGAATTCGAGACCTTGCTTTCACTCCCCGAAAGTCATGCTTGAAAGCTTCCTCCTCGGCATCCACCCCGCATGGACAAGCTCCGGGTATTCATGTACTATTCGGTACATAAAAGGCGCCGGAACTCGCCGATGCCTTTAGCACTCCAAGTACCAGAGTGCTAAGCTCCACCCCATCTTTAGGAGGTTCCAAATGTCCCAAGCCTTGGTGACGGCCAATCTGCCGGTTCCCAGCGTCGTTGGCAGCCTGGATGCCTATATCTCGGCGGTGCACCGTATCCCGGTGCTCAGTCAGGAAGAAGAGCAAGAACTATCCCGCCGGTACCAGGAGGATAGTGACCTCGCCTCCGCCCGTAAGCTGGTGATGTCGCATCTGCGTTTCGTGGTTCACGTCGCGCGCGGCTACAACGGCTACGGACTGCAGCTCTCCGACCTCATTCAGGAAGGCAATATCGGCCTGATGAAGGCGGTCAAGCGTTTCGACCCTGATCAGGGCGTGCGCCTAGTGAGCTTCGCCGTGCACTGGATTCGCGCGGAAATGCACGAATTCATCCTGCGCAACTGGCGCATCGTGAAGGTGGCGACCACCAAAGCGCAGCGCAAGCTGTTCTTCAACCTGCGTAAGAGCAAAAAGCGCCTTGGCTGGATGAACGCCGAGGAAGTGCGCATGGTCGCGAAGGATCTGGGCGTACCGGAAGCTACTGTGCGCGAGATGGAATCGCGTCTATCCGGCCGCGACATCGGTTTCGAAGCCCCGGCGGATGCTGAGGAAGATGCCAAGCCGGCCCCGGAAGCGTTCCTGGTCGATGAGGGCGCCGATCCGTACGAGAACGTGGCCGACGCCGACCAGACCGACAACCAATTGGAAACGCTTTCCAGCGCGTTGGAAAAACTGGACGAACGCTCGCGCGACATCATCCAGCGCCGTTGGCTCAATGAAGAAAAGGCCACGTTGCAGGATCTTGCCGATGAGTACGGCGTTTCTGCTGAACGCATTCGTCAGGTCGAAGCCAATGCCATGAAGAAGATGCGTACATTGTTCGCCGCTTGAAGCGACACTGACACGTTTGTACAAAACGGCCTCCTTAGCGGAGGCCGTTTTTGTTTAAGCGCTTCGCTATCAATATAGGTCGATCGGATCCACATCCAAAGACCAGCGCACCTTGCGTGCGCTCGGCAATTGCGCCAGATGGGCCGACCATGGTCGCACCACCGCATGCAGATCGCGTCGGTTGGAAGCCTCAATCAACAATTGTCCACGCTGGCGCCCTGCACGTAGCGGCATCGGTGCAGGCATCGGCCCGGCGATCTGTAGCGTATTCGTATCGGGCAAAGCCGCACAGGCTTCGGAAAGAAACGCATCGACGGCCGCACGTTGATGCGCTTCGCAACGCAAAAGCACTTGGTGACCGTAAGGCGGCAATCCTGTCTGCTTGCGTTCGACCAGCAGTTCTTTCGCTGCGGTGGCGTACCCTTGTGCGAGCAGCGTTCGCAGCAGCGGGTGGTCGGGATGATGCGTCTGCAGCAGCACACGACCGGGCTTGCGCGCGCGTCCTGCGCGTCCGGCTACTTGCACCACCAACTGTGCGAGACGCTCGCCGGCGCGAAAGTCGACACTGAGCAAACCTTCGTCCACGCCGACAATGGCAACCAGCGTGAGATTCGGCAGATCGTGCCCTTTCGCGAGCATCTGCGTACCGACCAGAATCGTCGGAGCATCGTCCGCCAGATTGCCCAGCAATTGTTCGAACGCATCGCGACGGCGCGTAGTTTCGCGATCGATGCGCAGCACGGGCACTTGTGGAAAGTGTGCGGTAAGCGCTTCTTCCAATCGCTCGGTGCCCTGACCTTGCGGTTTCAGTTCCTGGCTGCCGCAGGTAGGGCAGGTTGATGGCACCGGTGCCTGCAGATCACAGTGATGACACACCAGCTTCCGCCATGCGGCATGGAAGGTAAGCGGATGCTCGCAGCGTGGACATTCCGCATGCCACCCGCAGCTGTGGCATAACAGCACGGGCGCATAGCCGCGACGGTTGCGAAACACCAGCACTTGCTCGCCGCGCGCGACAGTATCGCCGACTGCATGCAGCAGCGCGGGTGACAGACCGTGCTCCAGGCGTTGCGCGCGCATGTCGATAATCTGCACCTGCGGCGGTTGCGTGGCGGCCGGACGCGAGCGCAAATGTAGCGCGCGATACCGGCCGGCCTCGACGTTCGCCAGGCTTTCCAGCGATGGCGTAGCGGAGCCCAGTAACACGGGCACCTGCAGCGCACGTCCGCGCACCAATGCCAAATCGCGCGCGTGATAGCGGAAGCCTTCCTGCTGCTTGTACGCGTTGTCGTGTTCTTCGTCGACGATGATCAAGCCGGCATGCGGCAGCGGTGTGAATGCCGCCGAGCGCGTGCCGAGCACCACCTTGGACTCGCCCGAACGCATGCGCAGCCATGCACGAGCGCGCTCGCCTTCGGCCAGGTTGGAGTGCAACACTTCTACGGGCACGCCCAGGCGATCACGCAGCCTGCGGACGGTTTGCGGCGCAAGGCCGATCTCCGGCACCAGCAGAAGCGCCTGTTTGCCTTGCGCGAGCGTGCGTTCGATGAGGGATAGGTAGACCTCCGTCTTGCCGCTGCCGGTGACGCCATCAAGCAGAAATGCTTGAAAGCGGCTGAACGCTTCGGTGACGGCAGCAATGGCGGCTTCCTGTTCCGAATGCAACGCAAGCGTGGCGGCGGCAGGGGAAAAATTTGCCGAAGGTGCGGGTTCCGCGCGTTCGATCAGGCCAGCTTCGGCCAAGCGACGTACGGCAGGGCGCCAGTCGGACAGGGCGATGTCCAATTCTGTCGTGGACATCGGGCCGGCAAGCAAGACTTGCAACAAAGCCCGACTGCCACCGCGCCGGCTGCCGGCATCCAGCGCACTGCGTCCGGCGATCGTCAACTGCCAGATCGGTTCCTGGGTTTCGGGCAGCGCTTTGTCTTCGCGCAGTAGGAGCGGTAAGGCGTTGGCGTAGGCTTCGCCTGGCGCACCCAGCCAGTAATCAGCAGCCCATCCCAAGGTCTGCATCAGTTCGGCGTCGAGCAACGGCTCGTCATCCAGCACCCGCAACACCCGCTTCAGTTGTTTGTTGCCAACGTGCGCCGGCACATCAGCTTCCACGACTACGCCCACCGCCTTGTTGCGCCCGAAGGGCACGAGTACCCGACTCCCGACACTGGCTGCACCCGAAGCGGATGGCAAGTAATCGAACAGGGTGGGCAGGGGAACCGGCAGGGCGATGCGAAGAACAAGAGGCATGGCGTCAGAAGGCGGCCGGCATAGGCGGGAGTGTATCGCGCATGGCGGGGTACGCACTCACGAAGCGTCGGTGAGGAAAGTCACGATGGATGGTTGCCAGCCATTGCTGCCCTGTCATCTAGGAAAAACGGCTAAGTGGCTCATCAACACTGGGTTTTCCCCTTATCCACAAGAGCTGTGGATAAGTCTGTGGATGTGCCGTTGAGAGGAGCCCGTTTCGCGCATTAGAACGGCCGTTGTGACAGGCTGTTCAACTTTTGACCAGCTAAAAATCTCCATATATATCAATGCATTGAAACGGCGCCTCGTGATTGTCCTAGCGACCTTCACAGGCTTGACAGGCTTGTATGTCAATACCTTGACGCTGTGCAAAACCGAGCTTTCGGCCTTCCAAAAATGACAATCAATGGGCCAGGCCGAGGACAGCGGCAATGACTAGCGCCAGGATCAGCAGCAAAAAATAGAACCACCCAATGAACCAGTATTTCACGCTGGTTATGGCCCAACCCTGGCGGTAAACCCGCTTTTGCATGATCAGCAGGTAGGCCGGCACCCACAGGATGAGCGGCGCTTGCAGCGCGCCGATTCCGTAGCCTGCCCAGGCCGCGTACGGCTTTAGCCAAGTGGAAAGCATGCCGACGACGACGATCAGCAGCAGACTCACGAACAGGAAGGCATGGCTGTGCAGGGAGACGATCAAATGCTCCATATAGAGCCGGCGCTTGAAGAGGTAGAACAGCTTCAGCAGCAGGGCGAATACCGGTACCAGCACCAGCATGGTGCCGGGAAGCGCCCCGAACATGCCGGTGGTGATATGGTCCAAGGCCTCCTGCCGATGCGCGGCGTCGCCATTGTTTAAAGTCTCGATGTTCTGTATCAGATGCTTGCGAAACTCGTTGAACCGGTCATTGGCGAAATCCGGTAACCCCTTCAGGTGCAATGGCTCGATCGGTCGCTCGGCTTCGGCTTCACTCGGGGCAGGCGGTGCTTTGGCGGATGATGCGCTTGCTGGTGCCCCGAGTTCGGTCAGCCGCGCGTTGGCTTTTTCGCGCAACTTCTTTTCGGCCTGATCCACCTGGGTCACGATAGAGGCATTGCCGATAGCGCGGGTGGCTTCCAACGTCTCCAGTTTTCGGTCGAGTTGATGTTGAACCTCCTGTGCAGTTTGTGCATGCGAGAAGTTGTCGTCGTCCAGATCGACCTGCACCACATTTTGATGCCGCTGCTGCACGCGATGGGCAATCACGTCCGTAGCCAGGTGC
The DNA here is from genome assembly GCF_030160295.1 of Dyella acidisoli. Taxonomy (GTDB): domain Bacteria; phylum Pseudomonadota; class Gammaproteobacteria; order Xanthomonadales; family Rhodanobacteraceae; genus Dyella_B; species Dyella_B acidisoli. The sequence continues at coordinate 727,246 of NZ_BSOB01000010.1, read as the reverse complement.
AGCACGAAGAATGACAGTAGGCAAAGTACGAACATCAGCCGAAACGGCGCGATGTAGCGCACTCGCCGTCCGCTGAAGTATTCCAGCGTGAGGAAGCCGGGCTTGAGGAATAGTGCCGGGATGGTGTGCAGGATGCGCCCGTCGATGTGCAGGAACGTCTCGAAGAATTCTTCGAACAGTCCGTGCACTGGCCGCACCACGCTATGCACCGACTGGCCGCAATGGTGGCAATACTCACCTTGGAGCTCGGCTTGGCAATTGGCGCAGAGAGCGCCTTCGTAGGTTGTCAGTTCCTTCATGCTCGTGTCCCCCGGGTGCAGCGATGAATCTTGGCAGGAGAGCCGAGAACTGGAAACAGGGAACGTCTTGTGCTCGGTGGAGATGGAGCCGGCGTGAGACATGGGTTTCGTTTCCGCGCTCCGTTCCCTGCACGGTAGAATGGCCAGCCCTGGAGTACCCATCCATGAAACCCATCCATCTCGACCGAGCCCGGGTTGCACGGGAGATCGGCGCCACGGTGCGCCTTGCCTTGCCGTTGATCCTCGCCCAGCTCGCCGCGATCGGCAGCAATGTGATTGATGCCGTGCTGGCCGGCCATGTCGGCGCGCATGTGCTGGGAGCGGTTGCGGTGGGGGCCAGTATTTGGTCGCTGGCGATCGTCAGCGGCATCGGGATGATGATGTCGGTGCCGCCGTCGGTCTCGCAGCTCGATGGCGCCGGTCGCCGGCACGAAGCAGGCGAGGTGTTTCATCAAGCGATCTGGATGGCATTGGCGATGGGTGTGCTGCTGTGGTTCTTCGTACGGCATGCGGAACCGCTGATCAAGCTGATCGGCGTCTCACCGGGCTTGTATCAGGACGTGGGAGCATTCCTGCGCGCGATCAGCTGGGGCGCACCGGCGTTGACCTGCTATTTCGCGCTACGCGGCTTGTCCGAAGGGTTGTCGCTGACCCGGCCCTCCATGTATTTCAGCTTTGGTGGCTTGGCGCTGCTGTTACCGCTCGGCTATATCTTCATGTTCGGCAAGCTGGGGTTGCCGCCGTTGGGTGCGCGCGGTTGTGGCATCGCCACTGCGACGGTGCTGTGGATCGAGATGCTGGCGTTCGGCATCTACGTGCTTGTCCATCGCAACTACCAAGGTTTGGGGTTGTTCGATCATTTCGTGTGGCCGGATCTGAAACGCATTGGCCAGCTGGTGCACATCGGCTTGCCGATGGCGATCACACTGCTGGCGGAAGGCGGCCTGTTTGTGGCGGCGGCGCTGCTGATCGGCACCATGGGCGAGGATATGGTGGCTAGCCACCAGGTGGCGCTGAACGTAGCGGCGTTGTTCTTCATGGTGCCGCTAGGGTTGGCGATGGCCATTACCGTGCGTGTGGGTAATGCAGTAGGGCGTGGTGATCCGTCCGGTGTTCGCTATGCTGGTTTTTGCGGCATCGGCCTCACGCTGGTCACGCAAACGATCTCGGCGGGCCTGATGTTGGGCTTTCCGCATCTGATTGCTTCGCTCTATACGCATGATCAAACCGTAATCGCGCTGGCGGCTCAATTGCTGTTGCTGGCGGGCCTGTTCCAGTTTTCGGACGGTATCCAGGTGGCTTCCAATGGCGCGCTGCGCGGCCTGAAGGACACACGCGTGCCGATGGCGATCACGCTGTTCGCTTATTGGATGGTCGGCATGCCCGTTGGCTGGTGGCTAGCGTTCCATCTGGGTCTTGGCGCGCGGGGTATCTGGATGGGTCTGATCGCGGGCCTGAGCATGGCAGCCTTGTTGCTGTTCGTCCGGTTCTGGCGGAGCTCTTACCGGCATCAAGCCGGGACGTTTGGCCCTATCGCGCCGGGCGCAGCGGATGCCACCATCACTCCATGACCAGTACCGCACGAGCGGTTACGCTGCCGAATCAACCTAGAGGACCTTGAGCGTTTATGAGCACACCACCGCCCATCGGCCGGCCGCGGCAACCGAACGGATTCTGGGCTTTCCTGCGCGTTTTCGGGCGCGGCCTCAACATCGTGCGGTTGATCGTCATCAACGTGCTGTTCTTCACGTTCCTTGGGTTGTTCCTGTTGGTGATCTTGGCCGTTGGTGCGGCAAAGCACGTCAACGACATTCAGGACAGCAGCGTGCTGGTGTTGCGTCCGGAAGGGCGGCTGGTAGACCAATACAGCATCAGTCCGTTCCAGCGTCTGACATCTAAGCTTTCAGGTGATGAATCGAAAGAAGTGCAGGTGCGCGATCTGGTGGGTGCCATTGACGCGGCGGCCAAGGATTCGCGCATCACGCGCATCGTGCTCGATCCGGGCCGCGTGCACAGCGGCGGTTTTGCGGCGTTGACCGAAGTGGGCGCGGCGCTGGATCGCTTCCGTGCTGCGGGCAAGCCAGTGATTGCGTGGGGCTCGGATCTGGATCAGTACCAGTATTACCTGGCGGCCCACGCCGATCGCGTGCTGCTTGATCCGCAAGGCAGCCTGCTCATCACAGGTTTGTCGAACTACCGCCTGTTCTATAAGGGTCTGCTCGACAAACTGGGTGTGAGCGTCTACTTGTTCCGCGTCGGGCAGTTCAAGAGTGCGGCCGAGCCGTTCGTGCTCGATCATGCGTCGCCCGAATCCAAGGAGGCCGACGCTTATTGGATGGGCGGCCTGTGGGACGGCTACATCGGCGACATCGCCAAGTTGCGCAAACTCGACCCTGCCACGGTGCACGCGGACATCGACAGCTTGCCCGATCGCCTGGCGGCCGCGCAGGGCGATCTCGCCAAGTTGGCGCTCGACGAACATCTGATCGACGGTCTTGCCACGCGAGCGGAGCTGATCGACACCCTGCGTTCGCAGGGCGTGCCGGCCGGCAAAGATGGGCATGGCATTCGCAGCGTAGGTCTGGATCGCTACACGGCTGTCGTGCCTGATCGCGATACGGCAGGGGCTTCCGCGGTGACCGTGGTGGTGGCGGAAGGTGAGATTTCCGGAGGCCAGCAGACGGCAGGTTCGATTGGCGGCGAATCGACCGCCGCATTGATCCGCAGCGCGCGCGAAAACAAGCGCACCAAGGCGCTGGTGTTGCGCGTGAATTCGCCTGGCGGCGAAGTGTATGCGGCGGAGGAAATTCGCCGCGAGGTAGCGCTGACGCGCAAGGCCGGTATCCCGGTTGTGGTCTCGATGGGCGACGTGGCGGCCAGCGGCGGTTATTGGATCTCGATGAATGCTGACCAGATCTACGCCGAGCCCAACACCATCACTGGCTCGATCGGCATCTTCGGCATGTTCTTCACCGTGCCGGGCGCGCTGAGCAAGCTCGGCATCAACAGCGATGGCGTGGGTACTGCACCGTTGGCTGGCGCTTTCAACATCACCCGGCCGCTCGATCCGAAAGTGGGCGTGGTGATCCAGTCGATTATCGATAAGGGTTACCGCGACTTCGTCGGCGGTGTAGCGCAGGCGCGGGGCAAGGATTACTCCGCGATCAACGCCATAGCACAGGGCCGTGTGTGGACTGGCAGCCAGGCACAGCAGCGCGGCTTGATCGACCAACTCGGTGGGCTTGATGCAGCCATTCAAAAAGCAGCGGACCTCGCGAAGCTGGGTAAGGATTATGCGGTGCGCTACCAAGAACAGCCGATGGGGGTGTTCGAGCGCTTTGTGGTGAACCTCAACGAGTCGGCCACGGCCTCATCGCTGCAAGGCTATGGCCTGAAATTGCCCGGCTGGTTTGCGCAATTGCAGACAGCGGCGCCGGAACTCGAGATGCTGCGCACGGCGCAGGCGGGACATCCGAACGTGTACGCGTATTGCTTCTGCTCGCCACGCTGAGTTCGTTTTGCTTCCTCTCCCTTCGGGGAGAGGAAGTGAGTTCGTCAAACCAAGCGCACCGCTTCGATATGGTTCCCATCCGGATCGGTCAAGAGCACCGCGTAGTCATTCGGCGCATAGTCCGCGCACACGCCTGGTGCGCCTAGATCTTTCATGAGTGCTGCTTTCGCCTGGTACGTCGACCGTGGTTCAGCCGACTCTTGCGTGAAAATACCCATCCCGCTGCTCCACCCGCATCGGCATATCGAACGCGGCAGTCAGCACTTCATCGGTCAGCACGTTTGCCTTGCTGCCCCGCCGCAGCAACTGCCCGTTGCGCAGCACAACCACGTGATCGATTTCGGGGAGAATTTCTTCCACGTGGTGGGTTACCAGCAACAGCGTTACGCCGTGCTGTGCCAACTGACGCAGGCTTTCCAGAAAGCGGCGGCGGCTGGCTGGATCGAGGCCGGCGCATGGTTCGTCCAGCAGCAGCGCACGCGGTCGATGCACGAGTGCACGTGCGATCAGTACACGCCGTGCCTCGCCGGTGGAAAGACTGGCCATGTCACGGCCAATGAGCTGTGACGCTTGCACTTGATCCAACGCTTCCGATGCACGCTGGCGCATGGACTCGGTTACTTCGTGCTCGACCCATAAGCCGCGTGCAGCAAAAAAACCGGAGACCACGGCGTCGAATACTTCCAGTGGCGACTCTTCATTCGTGTAGTCGCCTTGCACAGCGGGCGAGACAATGCCGATCAGGCTGCGCAGCTCGGTGACGTTCCAGCGATCGCGCCCGAAGATCCGGATAGCCGGCGGGCCATCCTCGCGTGCTAGTGGATAGAGTTGGCGCGCGATCAAACGGATCAACGTGGATTTGCCCGATCCGTTGGCGCCGAGGATAGCCGTGTGCTGGCCGGCGGCAAGACGCAAGCTGAGCCTGTCCATGATCAGGCGCTCGCCGCGTTGCACGCTGGCTTCGTGGATGTCGAGCAGGGGAACGGTTTCGGGGTGTGTGGCGTCGGGACTCATGCCCGAACCTTGCCTGCAACACAGGACGATGGCAAGGCATGGACGTACGGACGCCTAAACGTCCACACGTGAATTCATTTCATTGCCCCTGTTGTTCGATCTGCTTGTCCTGCTCGGCGGCATGCTTGTCGACCAGCTTCTGCACATCCTTCGCACGCTGCTCGTCTTGCTTCATGGCGTCCCACGGCGCGCTGGGCTGCGCGGCAGCGGCCTTGGGGTCGGATTGCGGTGCGGGTGGTTTGTTGCTGCAAGCACTCAAGGCCAGCAGGCAGAGCAATGTGGCGGTGGTTCTCATGGCGCGACCTCGATCAGCATGGGGCAAGTGTCCCGCCACCTGCCGCTGAGAACAAGTCGCCTCGGCAGACGAGCTATGCAGAAACCGAACAGAGGTTCTAAGCTCCGCCCATGAACAGCCGCATTGATGCTTGGCAATTGCAGGAACATACCGCGCTGATTACCGGTGCCAGCAAGGGCATCGGCTATGCGACCGCGCGCGAGCTTGCCGGATTGGGCGCGGATTTGTTGCTGGTGGCGCGTGATGACGACTACCTGGAACAGGTTCGCGTGGAATTGACGGACGACTATCCCGGCATCGAGGTGCTGGCTTTGGCCGCCGACGTAAGCCAGGCGGAGGATCGTCTGGCGGTGTTCGATTGGGTGGCTGATCTGGGCACACCGCTCTCCATTCTTATCAATAATGCGGGTGGCAATGCGCCAAAGGCTACGCTCGATTATGACGAAACCGAATACCGCGCAATTTTCGAGCAGAACCTGTTTTCCGCCTACGAGATGTGCCGGCTCGCGCATCCGCATCTGACCCAGCACGCCAATGCGGCGATCGTGAACGTGGGCTCGGTCTCCGGTGTCACCCATGTGCGCACGGGTTCGCCTTACGGCATGGCCAAGGCGGCGCTGCATCAGCTCACGCGCAATCTCGCCGCCGAGTGGGCCATCGATGGCATTCGCGTCAACGCGGTAGCGCCGTGGTACATCCGCACGCAGCGATCCGAACCGGCGCTGGCCGATGCCGATTACCTTGACGAGGTGCTGGACCGTACTCCATTGCGGCGCATTGGTGAACCGGAAGAAGTGGCGGCCGCCATCGCGTTTCTCTGTCTGCCCGCTGCGAGCTACGTCACTGGGCAACTGCTGGCGGTCGATGGCGGGTTTTTGAACTACGGGTTCTGAGTACTCGCACTTTTCCACAACGATTGGGGAAAGCCTGGTGGCAACCCTGTGGATAAAGCTTCACGACGCTTGTGCGGCAATCACTTGCATGACATTGCGCAGGTTTTGCTCAGCAGTGACTCAATTCGGCGAGTAGCTCTTTTTCACGCTGCTGCAGGGTTGGTTGATCCGCCTTGAACGCGCGCGACAGTTTGCGCTCGTTGTCGTCGTATTGATCGCGTAGCGTGGCGCATGTGTCTTGCTGCGTAAGGGGCTCGCATTGGTCCTGCATCAGCACGTAGTTGCTGGCGATCATCGCTGCGTTTGCTTTCACGCCGGGGGTGATGTGCCCGAGTGGCGTCGGGACTATGCCGGTCATCGCCAGTGGCGCGTAATAGGGCTGGGGGTTGCCGTTGCTGCTCAGGTAAGTGGTGTGATCCGTGGCGCGCGCGCACCGATACATCACGGAGGGTGGCGTGCTTGGCAGGGGTGCGGGTATTGCCCGTGTAGCCATCGCCTGAGGTGATGGTGAGTTGGGTGTTTGCGGCAAAGGCGAAGAAGCTGGCCCGCTATCGTCCAGCTGCATGGTTTGCTGTTGTTGACCGTGCGCGCAAGGTGTTCCCTGATAAATCAGCTGACCGTTCGCGGTGCGGCACTTGTATACGGTAAGCGTTTCCGCTCGAACGGGCGTGGGCAGCGGCAACTCAAGCAGAGGAGCCAGGAAGCCCATCGACACGATGAGTGCGCAAAAGCGGTTCATACCGCGATTCTACGCGCGCTTGTTCGGGGAATCAGAAGTCCACGTTGTGCTCTTCTGCGGCAAAGCCAATCGTTACCGCACCTTCGCCCACGTTGACCATGCCGGTAATGCTCATCGGCGCTTGCATCAGGGTTACACCGCACTCCTGACAGGCTTGAACCAATTGATCGTAGCCCGGCAGCTTCGGCAATTCGCTCAGGTCGCCGCCATACGCCGTGCACATCACCGGCACCAGCAAACCGGCGCGCACGCGGTCGGCTGCGTAACTGAACAGTGCTTCGCAACCATGCTCCCAGCCGCGTACCTTGCCGACCGGCGTAGTCTCGCCGCGGTAGCCGCGGAGCAGCGGCTTGATGTCCAACGTGGAGCCTAGCACCGCGCTGAATAGCCCTACGCTGCGGTCGCCCTTCTTCTTGGCGCGGGCGCGAAGGTAATACAGATCGCGCGGCAACATGTAGCCGTAGGAATTCTCGGCGATATACGCTAGCCGTTCGCGCATCGCAGCGGGTGTTTCATTCGCTTGAATCAGGCGCACTGCTTCGACCACGCACGGTGCGGAACCGGTAAACAGGCTGCGCGTATCCAGCACACGCATCAGGAAGGGGCCGGTGATGCCGGCAGGCTCACGCACTTTGCGGTAGTTCTTCAACACCGCAAAGCTGGCCTTGATCACGTTGTCGTAAATCGCACTGCGTCCGGCAGTGATGGTGAGGCAGAACACGCAGTCCTTCTCCAGCACCAACTTGTCCAGGAACAGCTTCTGCACGTCATCCACCGAGCACGGCTCGGTTTCCGCCGAGTGGCTGCGGCTGCCCAGGTTGAGGTTCAAAAAACGCTCAATTTCGGCCGGATTGCGATCGTCCTTGAAGGTGGACTTGTCAACCGTCACTGCGATGGGCATGACGGCGATGTCGTGTTGCTGCAGAAAGTCCTGTGGCAGATCGCAGGATGCATCGATAGCCAGGCCCATTCGCATATTTCTTGATTTCCTCACCTTCAGTGTGCGCGGCGAACATAGCATGCGATGGCATAAGGTGTTGCCGCACTGCGCCAAGGTGGACGATCGGGACAAGGTGATGGCTGTGGTTTTTATTCAACGCGTTCGTTGATTTGATCGAGTGAAACTGCAAGCAGACGCAGCCGCCTTCTGAGCAATCGACTGATAACCGTCGGAGAGGTGAGACGAACGGCAGACCAAGGTGTGCGTGCCTGAACTTTCCTTTTCGACCGGAAATCGCGGTTGCTGTAGGGCAGCAATTTGCGATCAGTCCTTCTGGATCACCGCTGGGATGACCAAAAGGTCTGTTTATTTCGAAAAATAATACGTTTTGTTAAGAATTCATTAGATTAGTGAGGCTTGATGTGGGTTCTCGCAGATAAAGAAGGTGGTCTTGCGGTGGATTCCACCGTGTGCGGATCGCGCAATACCAGGAGAAGGTTGCCAGAGAAGCTAAGACGCCAGGCAAATCAGTCATGACACCTCGCGCCAAATTGCACGCAAAGCCTGATGAAAATTGTTGAGCGTGCAGCCCACAAGACTATGCAGATATAGGGACACACGTTGAGCATTGCGTGGTTGATGCGATAACGCGTTATTCGAGCAAGTGCGAACACGAACGTTCACGTACGCTCTAAGATTGAGTGCACCTGAGATTTGGCATTCTGCCGGCGTGGCGTCGCCGGTCATGCACAGCGAGGTTCGCTGTGTCGAATAAGAGCTACGAGAAAATGAAAACCAAAGAAGAGATCGTCACCAATTGGCTGCCGCGTTATACCGGTGTGCCACTCGAACAATTCGGTCGCCACATCCTGCTCACCAATTTCGGCCACTACGTCGACCTCTTTGCAGAGTGGCACGGCGTAGAAGTGCAAGGCCGCGATCGACCCATGCCCAGCGCGACCGCTGATGACATCACCATGATCAATTTCGGCATGGGTAGTCCAAATGCCGCTACGGTGATGGATCTTTTGGGAGCGATACAACCCAGTGCAGCATTGTTCCTGGGCAAGTGTGGTGGAGTGAAAAAGAAAAACCAGCTTGGTGATCTGGTTTTGCCCATTGCTGCCATTCGCGGCGAGGGTACGAGCAACGATTATCTCCCTCCCGAAGTGCCTGCGTTGCCCGCGTTCCAATTGCAGCGTGGTGTTTCCACCATGATCCGCGATTTGGGACATGACTATTGGACCGGTACCGTCTACACCACCAACCGGCGCGTGTGGGAGCACGACGAAAAATTTAAGGACTATCTGCGCCGCACGCGCTGCATGGCCGTGGACATGGAAACGGCCACCATCTTTGCCGCTGGTTTCGCTAATCACATTCCTTGCGGTGCACTGCTGCTCGTATCCGATCAGCCGATGATTCCGGAAGGCGTAAAGACTGAGCTAAGTGACCGCAGCATCACTGCGCAATACGTGGAAGCCCATATCCGCATCGGTATTGAGGCACTGAAGCTTGTGCGCAGGAATGGGCGCAGCGTGAAGCATCTTCGCTTTGAGGATGAGCCAGGCGAGTGAATGAATCATCACAATCGACGCCATCTACGACCAGAAAGCTGTCGCCTGGCTGACGATGGCGGGGCTTTTCGGGTTAAGCGGCGCTTGCAAAGCGTGTAGGCCGACCTACAAAAATTAGGCCAGACGTAATTTTATACGACGATTCGCAAATTTTCGTCGTTGACTTTGTGTTATTTGAAACCGTATTTTCAGGACAACAAAGTGCTAAAGGGCCGTTAAGCAAAGAAGCGGTCCGAGCAATTTGTCGGGGATGGGGAAGAAAAAAGCCGTCCGCTCTTGATCTGGTCTAGGTGGGTCCTGGACCTAGGAGGAGCGTTTTTTGCGGCCTTTACCTCTTTGTATATTCTTTGCTGCTGGGGAGCACATCTAAATGAGCATTAGGAAGTTTAAGTCTGCATCGAACAGGATGCAGGTGCGTCACACTGCGCTGGCCGTTGCAGTGGCGATGGGGTTTGGGTTCTCGGGACAACTGCTGGCGCAGGCCACGACAGGTTCAATCACGGGTAGTGCGCCGGTTGCGGCAGGCGAAACCGTTCGGTTGACCAACGTCGGCACTGGCCTTACGCGCTCTGTGCCGGTAGATGGCAGTGGCCACTACTACGCCGCAAGCTTGCCGACGGGCACCTACAAGGTATCGTTGGTCGGAAGCGATGGCCAAGTGATCTCCTCGCAAGACAACGTAGTTGTCACCGTGGCCGGCGCCGCCACCGCGTCGTTTGCCGCTTCCAAGGAAACCAAGAATTTGGCCACCGTAACGGTGACCGCCAATGCGATCCCGCCGATCGATGTGACCAACACGCGCCAAAGCGCGATCCTCACCGCGCAGCAGCTGAAAGATCTGCCGATTGCTCACAATGCGGAGTCCATTGCATTGCTGGCGCCGGGCGTGACTTTGGGTGCCTCCAGCCTTGGCACGGGTCCGAACGGTGCGCCGCTGGTTTCAATGGGTGGCAACAGCGTCGTTGAAAACGCCTATTACATCAACGGCTTCAATACCACCGATATTATTGGTGGTGCGGGCGGCATCTCGCTACCTTATTTCGCTATTGCCGAACAGCAGACCATCACCTCCGGTTATGGTCCCGAGTATGGCCGCTCGACCGGTGGCGTGATCAGCCAGCTCGGTGCGCGCGGCAGCAATCAATGGCACTTCGGTGCGTACGTTGATTACCGACCGACTTTTGCGGAAAGCGGCTACGACAATATCTATTACTCGAATCCGCTCGTGCCGGTGGGTTCCTCCTGGGCTGCCACCCAGGGCACCACCCCGTATGGGGCTGGGTACGGCCACATTGAAAATGGCCAGAAACAGAACAGCGACTGGGAAACGGTGTATGACGCTTACATCAGCGGCCCGCTGATCAAGGACAAACTGTTCTTCTACATCACTGCCGAATGGCAGCACGACAGCAACCAGGCCGGTGTTGTAAACAACGGTGTTTCAACGCCTGCAGGTTTCTGGCAGTCGACCGCTACGAATTCGCCCAAGATTTACGGCAAGCTGGACTGGAACATCAACGACAGCAATATTCTTGAGTTGACGGGCGTCAAGAGCAACTCCGACGTCAGCAGCAACAACTACTACAACTACAATTACTCGAACCAGAGCGTCGGTAATTATTACGGTCCGGGGTTGTTGAGCAAGCAAGACTTCAATATCGGCATTCTCAAGTACACCTCCTACATCACCGACAGCCTGACACTCGAAGTGTTGGCCGGACAGATGCAGGGCACATATTTCACGTCGCTACCTGGCGGTAACGTACAGCCGGTGCTGTATTCGCCGGCTTTGTCAGCCGCCACTCCGGGTTACGCCAATTTGGCTAACGTCCCGAATCTGTATCCGACGCAGCAGGGCAATCCGGATCATAAGTCGAAGGCCACCAACCTGCGTATCGACCTTGATTGGAAAATCACGGACACGCATGATCTGAAGTTCGGTATCGATAATCTGCAGACCCATGACGACCACGACGGGTTCAGCAGCCTCGGCGGTGGTACCTGGGTCTATAACGACGGCAACTCGCTTCCCGTTTACTCTTCCACTGCGCCCTACGTCACGACGCCCGTCGCCGGAAGGTATGTGCAGGAAAATCTCGCGGGTTCGGACATCAACCTGTCAGTCATGCAAAAGGCGCAGTACATCGAGGACCGTTGGCAGGTCATGCCGAACCTGCTGCTTGACCTTGGAATACGCAACGACTCGTTCAAGAATATCGCGCCCGGTGGCGTAGAATACGTGCGTGAGACCAGGCCGCAGTGGGCACCACGTCTTGGCTTCAGCTGGGACATCTTCGGCGACAGCACGGCGAAGCTGTTCGGTAATGCGGGTCGCTACTATCTGGCGTTGCCGACGGGCCTGGCAGCACGTAACTCAGCGTTTGGCACTGTCAACGGTGAAGTGACCTATACCTACACTTCCATTGGCCCGAACGGTATACCTCAAGGTTTGACGCCGGTTGCGATGACGCTGGCCCCGGGCGTGACCAAGCCAGGTTTTTACTCGCCCGATGGCGAGAATGGCGTTCCCGGAAATGGCCTGGATTACACTTCGAAGAACCTGAAGCCCGAATATCAGGATGAATTCGTCCTCGGCTTCCAGAAGACCCTCGGTGATACCGGTTTGACGTTCGGTACGCAGGCCACCTATCAAAAGGTGGGTAACCTCGTGGATGACACTGATCTCGTCGCGTGTGGCACCGTTGTTGGTGCCTTGATCAATCCGGGCAAGACCAACTACATTCAACAGCCCTGCGGTCTGGCTACGTGGAATCCGAACACCAACCAGGGGGTTTATGTAAATCCAAGTTTCCCGGGCGTATATTTCCCGAAGCCGTCGCGCAAGTATTACGGTTTGGAGAGCTATCTGGAGCACACTTGGGACGGCAAGTGGTACGCCAAGGTCGACTACCTGATCTCGAGGTCGTGGGGTTCGAGTGAAGGTCCGACTGAAACGGCGACGGGTCAGATCTCGAACCAGACTCAGGTTAACAAGCAGAATGGTGGTCTTTCCGGTTCCACCACGGCGCAGTGGGACTTCCCCGACCTGATGCAATACGCCAACGGTGAACTGCCCAACAGCCGTCGTCACACCCTCAAGGCCTTTGGCGCCTATGCCATTACGCCGGAATTGACGATCAGCGGCACCTATATCATCCAGTCCGGTGCGCCGAACATTTGTCTGAGCGGTTACGGTCCGACGCTGAACACAGATCTTTATGGTGGTTCTTACCAGCACTTCTGTGGTGGCGTACCCGCAGGCAATTCGACCGAGACCGTGCTGGTCAATGGTGTCCCAACCCCAATAGGTTACGGCGGTATGCCGTCTCCTCCGGGCGCGAGTGGTCACACGCCGTGGATCCATCAGATCAACTTGGCACTGACCTACATACCGGCATGGGGCCACAAGCACCTGACATTCCAGGCGATGGTCCACAACCTGCTCAACGAGCAGAATGCGACGCTGTATGTTTCGAGCTATATGACCACCGCGGTCAACGGCGGGGGCAACTTCCAGCCCAATTACAAAACGCCGACCGCGCTGGAAGCGCCGCGCTACGCGGACTTCAGCGTGAAGTTCGACTGGTAATTCCCGTAGGCAGTTCGCCGGTGTCAGGAATGGCACCGGTAACGGAAGGAAAGAAAAAGGCCGCCGGTTATCTGGCGGCCTTTTTCGTTTCAGTGATGGAGACGTTGAATCAGCGGTTCCAGGAAATCCCGATACCGCGGACTGCGTGCCGTATCGCCTCGAATGGGTTGGCGTACTTGTGCCGCACTCGCCGTGCTGTGTACGTCACGTTGTGTCTGATGCGGCGAGAGGCACGCCGCGTCGAACGGCAGTTGGCAGAATGAAAGCAATTGCCGAATCTGTGTCTCGGGGTCGCGTACGAGCGTCTCGTAGGAAAGGTCGAACACATGGCCCGGATAACGTTCCTGCCAGTAATCGGTGAGGCGTTGGTAGTCGTTGTAGCAACTGGCCAGATCGCCCAGGTCATAGCTGAAGTGGATGCCTTCGCTAAACAGCTGGCGGTAGCAGGCAAAACAAGTTTCGACTGGGTCACGATGGCAGTTGATGATCTTGGCGCCCGGCAGCATGGCGCGAATGGCGCCGGCCCACTGCCAGTTTTGCAACCCCTTGTCGGTGAAATAAGGGCGCTTGGCGCGCCAGTGGGCGGTGCGGGCCAGATAGCTCTTGCCTAAGCGCGCCCAATCCTCCGCCGTGGCGTCAACCACCCAATGCGGGAAGTCCTTGCCGCACCGTTTCGATTCTTCGTCGAGGACCTGTGACAGGTTCGGGATCTCATTGGCGCCTTCCACCAGCGGGTGCGAGGCAAGGATGTGCTCGACCAAGGTCGATCCGGAGCGGGGCAGGCTGGCGATCAGGATCACCTCGTGCCCGAGGGTTGGATCGAGCGGTGTCGGCAACGGACGGCGGAATGTTTCGATGATGGCGTCGATATGGGTGCGCTCCGCCGCAGCATCCCACTGGACCAGCTGGCGTTTGAGTGCATTGGCCTCGCGTAGTGCCTGAAAAGCGCCGCTGTAGTCATGCTGGTCTTCCAGGGCTTTGTACAGACTGAAGCCGAGTGATACGCGCGCGTCGGGCGCAAGCTGTTGGTTTTGCAGAACGCTATGGATCTGCTTCGCATCTATCAGAGTGAGCGACTCCGTCTTCAGATTGGCCAATGCGTGCCAGGCATGCGCCTGATCAGGTTGAAGGGCCAGCACTTTGCGGTATTCGGCGACTGCCTCAGCTATATTGCCGCGGATCGTAAAGATGTCCGCAAGCGTGATGCGCGCAGAGATATGCCGTTCGTCCAGATCGAGGGCGCGTCGCAAAGCATCCGCAGCCTCGTCCAACTGCCAGTGCAACTTCTGGGCTTTGCCAAGGTTGTACCAAATGGATGCTTGCATGGGGGCCAGTTCTGTGGCGCGGCGCAGGCAAACAAACGCTTCTTCGGTTGCGCCAGAATCGTAAAGGGCGCCGCCTAGATTCGTGAGGATGTTCGGGTCATCAGGACGTTGCTGTGCAGCTTTGCGCATGTACTTGGCGGCGGTGTTGTGGTCACCCCGCATCTGACAGGCTATGCCGTACAGGAACTGCGCGTTCGCAAAGTTAGGCGCCTCGGCCAGCACGCGCTTTAAGGGTTGCTCGGCCAAATCCGCGCGCCCTTGGGATAACGCCTTGCCGGCTTCGCTCAGCCACTGGCTTGCTGCGGGAGAGAGGGAGGGTGGCGACATGGGCTACCTGACGCGGATGGTTTCAGAATCAATGCCTAGTCTTGCATGTTCTTCGCGGTAAAACCGGCCCCGCAGCGGCAGGCGTTCCGCTTGCTGAGGTGTGCGATTACCATGGAAGGCGTCATGCAACCTCATGAAGGGTTACCGCCTTGATTCATTGTGTCCCCGCCGTTCTCGGCCCTGAAGAGCTGGCAGCCATCCAGGCCAAACTGCAGAGTGCGCCTTTTATGGACGGAGCCAGTACGGCCGGCTGGTCCGCGCGTGAGGTAAAGCGGAATCTGCAGGTGACGCCGGGTGCGCCCGAATATGAGCAGATTGCACGCATCGTGCGTGAGGCCTTCATGCGCAGCGGTGAATTGCAGACGGCGTTGCTGCCGGCGATGGCGACGTCGGTATTGTTCAACCGTTATGGGCCAGGCATGGAATACGGCCCCCACGTGGATACGCCGGTCATGGGCAGCATGAGCAATGCGATACGTAGCGATATTGCCATCACCATTTTTCTCTCCGACCCACGAAGCTACGATGGCGGTGAGTTGACCGTGTTCATGAATGGCATCAGCAGCCAGTTCAAACTTGAGGCGGGTGCCGCGATTGCCTATCCCGCCAACACGTTGCATCACGTAACACCCGTCACCCGCGGCGTGCGCGATGCGGCGATCATTTGGGTGCAAAGCCAGATACGCGATCCCGCGCAACGGGAGATCTTGTGGGATATGGAAAACGCCAAGCATTTGACTTTCAAACGCGAAGGCAAGAGCCCGACTTTCGATTTGATCAGCAAGTCCCGCGCGAACTTGATTCGCATGTGGGCGGAAATCTGATCAGTAACGCGGAACGCTAGGTCAATCTTCCTTCGCTTGCCCGTGGGCATCCCAGCCGCCACCCAGTGCCTGATAGAGCGCCACGGTGTCGGTATAGCGGGCGGCTACTGCCTGAATCCTCGCGATCACTGCCTGCTGATAAGCCTGCTCGGCACTGAGCAAGGCCAGTGCATTGACGGCGCCAAGCTGCAATTGCTGCTCGGTAAGATCGCGCGTTTTGCGCGTGGCTGCTTCGGCCTGAGTGGCGGCAGCGAGGGCCTTGCTGTCCTCATCGAGTGCGTACAGCGTATCAGCGATGTTCTGGAACGCCGTCAGTACCACGTTGCGGTATTGCGCCTTGCTTTGATCCAGGGCCGCTTCCGCCGCGCGCTGGTGATGCTTCAACGCACCGAAGTCGAATAGTGTCTGCGATACGGTGCCGGTCAGGCTCCAGAACAGGTTGTCGTCGCTGAACATGCGGCTGAACTGGGTGGAGCTGCCGCCGTATTGCGCCGAGATCGAGAGCTGCGGCAAGCGGTTGGCGACCGCGATACCGACCTCTGCACTGGCCGCATGCACCTGCGCTTCGGCCGCCAGTACATCCGGGCGTTGGCGGATGATCTGAGATGGCAAGCTCAGCGGTAGCGCCGATGGCAAATGCAACGCTTCCAGGTCGAGATCGGCATTGTCGGCTTGTGAAGGTGGTTCGCCGATCAGCACCGCGAGCAAGTCGCGCGTTTGCTCAAGCTGTTTCTGAAGTGCGGGAAGATTTTGTTGAGCCTGTGCGAGTGCTGCGGCTTGCGCCGCGACATCCAAAGCCGTAGCACCAC
The DNA here is from genome assembly GCF_030160295.1 of Dyella acidisoli. Classification (GTDB taxonomy): domain Bacteria; phylum Pseudomonadota; class Gammaproteobacteria; order Xanthomonadales; family Rhodanobacteraceae; genus Dyella_B; species Dyella_B acidisoli. The sequence goes on along the minus strand of NZ_BSOB01000010.1, from coordinate 711,104 downwards.
CCATCGCAGCTTGTTGTTGCAGGATGGATAGCGCGCGCGTATCGGCATCGATCGTCGCACGAGTTGCTTCAATCTGGGCGCGCAGTCCAGCTTCCTGCACGGCTGCGTTCACCACGTTGGCAGCCAGGGTGAGATAGGTCGCGTCCAACTGGTAGCGCTGCATATCGGCCTGCGCACTCAGCGATTCGACGGTGCGGCGATTGAGGCCGAACACGTCTGGCACGTAGCCCACGCTCAGCTGAGCCGTGTGCAAGGTGTAGTAGGTGGCTCCAGAGCTGAGTGTCGGCGAAATCGTGCCAACGGCATTGCGGTTGCGCGACGGCGAATAACTGGCTTGCAGGGTAGGGAAAAAGCTGGCGCGCTGCGCAGCAACGTCTTCCTTCGCCTGGCGCAGCGCAGCCTGGGCTGCGTCGACGGTGGGATTGTGTGCCAGTGCGCGCTGAACAAGGTCGTTCAAAGCCGGTGACTCGAACGCATGCCACCAGTCACGCGGTACTGAATCGCCCTGCATGAATTGTTGTGCATCATGCGTCGTGGCAGCGCCGATCGCCGCCGGCATAGGTGCGCGCGTGAAGCCATTCGGCGATGGTACGCTGGGGCGATGATAGTCGGGGCCGACGGCGCAGCCGGCACAGAGAGTGGCCAGCGCGAAAACGCTAAAGCCACGGAGGCGAGCGCGCGCGCTACGGTTCATGCCGCACCTCCTTCCTCACCGGCGAACCGCCGCCGCCCGCGGCGTGCCTGTGACCATTCCACCACGATCACCTGCAGTGCCGGTGCCACGATCAGCAACATGATCGGACCCAGCAACATGCCGCCCACCACCACGGTGGCAAGTGGGCGCTGCACCTGGCTGCCGATGCCGTGCGAAATGGCGGCCGGGAACAGGCCGATGCATGCAGAGAACGCCGTCATCAGCATCGGGCGCATACGTTGTTCCGCAGCGAGGTACATCGCCTCCAACGGCGGCTTGCCCTCGAACAGCAGGTGATTGAAGTAGGTGATGACGAGAATGCCGTTCATCACTGACACACCGAATAGCGATACGAAACCGATAGCCGCCGACACGCTCAGGTTAAGGCCGGACAAGTAAAGGGCGATGATGCCGCCGGCAATGGAAAATGGAATGGATGCCAGCGTAAGCAGGCTGTCGCGCATGGAGTTGAACAGCGTGAAGAGCAGGGCGAGGATCAAGCCAATGGCAACCGGCAACACGACAGCCAGGCGCTGTTTTGCCTCCTGCATGTCGGAAAACTCACCAGCCCACGACAAGTGATAACCGCTGGGCAGTTTCACATTCTGCGCAATGCGTTGTTGTGCTTCTTCCACCGTACTGCCCAGGTCGCGGTCGCGGACGCTGAATTTCACTGGGATATAGCGCTCATTGCGCTCGTGATAGATGTAGGAGGCACCCGTATCGAGCGAGATATTTGCTACCTCGCGCAGCGGAACGTACGCCGTGTTGCCGGCGTTATTGGTGTAGCCCACCATGACATTGCCGATGGCGTCGATGCTGGAGCGGTATTGCGAAGACAATCGCACCACCAATGCAAACTGCTTTTCGCCTTCTTGTACGGTCGTAGCCTGCGCGCCGGCCAGTGCTGCCTGGACCACCGTATTGATATCACCGGTATTGAGGCCATAGCGCGCGGCCTTGGCCCGATCGATGGTGATGTTGAGATTGGGCTGGCCAAGCACATGGAACACGCCCAGATCCTGCACGCCACGCACCTGCTGCATCTGGTGCATCACCTCATCGGCAAGCTTTTCCAGTTCGCCCAGATCGGGGCCGAGAATCTTTACGGCATTGGCGCCTTTCACGCCGGATAGTGCTTCTTCCACATTGTCCTGGATGTACTGCGAGAAGTTGAAGCCCACACCAGGAAATTCCGCGGCGAATTCCTTCTGCAAGCTGGCGACCAGCTTGGTCTTGCTATCACCGCTCGGCCAGTCGCTTTCGGGCTTCAGTGGCACGAACAGTTCCACGTTGTAGAAGCCGGCTGCATCGCTGCCGTCATCTGGGCGGCCATGCTGCGACACCACGGTGATCACCTCCGGATGCGACTTGAGGATATGCCGCATGCCATCGACCATCTTCATGCCGGCTTCCAGCGAAATGGTCGGCGGCATGCTGGCGCGGATCCACAGATTGCCTTCCTCCAGCGACGGCAGGAACTCGGTGCCAATGCGCGGCAGCAGCAGCGCCGCCAGCAACAGAAAGCCCAAGCCCAGGCCCACGGTGAGTTTCCGCCGGTGCAAAGCCCAGCGCAGCACCGGTGAATACACGCTGCGAATGGCGCGCACGAAAATTGTTTCGACCTCCTTCACGTGCTTGGGCAGCAGCGAGGCGAGCACGGGTGTGACGGTGAAGGTGGCGATCAGTGCGCCTGACAAGGCATACGCATACGTGCGTGCCATCGGATTGAAGATCTGTCCTTCCACGCCTTGCATGGTGAACAACGGAATGAACGCTGCCACGGTGATGGCGGATGAGAACAGCACCGCGCGATCCACTTGCATCACGCTTACGTAAAGCAAGCGGATGCGATCGGTCCAGCCATGGCTGCCCGGGCCGGTGGGACCGGCGCCGCCACGGCTTTCGGCGTAGTAGTGCAGCAGCTCCTTGCGTTCGCTTTCGCTCTTCTGCAGGTTGCGGAAGATGTTCTCGATCATGATCACCGCTGAGTCGACGATGATGCCGAAGTCGACCGCGCCCACCGAGAGCAGGTTGGCCGAATCGCCGCACAACACCAGGATGATGATGCTGAAGAACAGTGCAACGGGAATGTTGGCGCTCACGATCAGCGCACTGCGCAAATCGCCCAGGAAAATCCACTGGATCAGAAACACCAGCAGACAGCCGAAAATCAGGTTGTGCAATACCGTGTGCGTGGTTACCGCTACCAAGGTCGATCGATCGTAGAACGGAACGACTTTGACGCCTGGCGGCAGGGTGCCGTCATGGTTGAGCCGGTCCACTTCCGCTTTGACGCGCGCGATGACCTCATTCGTGCGCTCGGTGGGATTCATCACCACGATGCCGGTCACCACGTCGCTCTGGTCGTCGCGTCCGCCCTTACCCAGGCGCGGGGCCGTTCCGACGGACACGTTGGCGACGTTTTTTACCAGCACGGGTGTGCCGTTGTTCTGCGACAGCACTACGTTCTGGATGTCGTCGGTATCGGCGATCAGGCCGACGCCGCGCACGTTGACCGATTGCTGGCCGAGATTGATTGTGCGTCCGCCGACATTCTCGTTGGCGTTGCTAAGCGCGGTGATGAGCTGCGGCAGCGTGATCTTGTAGCCTTGCAGCTTCGGCATGTCCACGTCGACATGGTATTCCTTGGTGGTGCCGCCCCAGGTCACCACTTGACCCACGCCTGGTACCGACAACAATCGGTGCGACACCACCCAGTCCTGCAGCGTGCGCAGGTTGGTCAGGCCGTAATGCGGCGGTCCTGCCACCTGATAGCGGAAGATTTCACCGACCAGACTTGAAGCTTGAATCTGCGGCTGCGTGTTGTTGGACAGGCTGACGTTCTGCTGCAGATTGATCGCGGTACGCGTATAGGCGAAGTTGTAATCGATGCCGTACTTGAAAGTGACGCGTACAAACGACAAACCGTAGAACGAGGTAGAGCGGATGTTGTCCACCCCGGGCGTAGTGGCGACACCCAGTTCCATCGGGCGTGTGTAGAGCCGCTCCATTTCTTCGGCCGACAGGCCCGGTGCTTGTGCGGTGATCTCCAGGATCACCGGTGCCGGGTTGGGATACGCCTCGATATTGAGCTTGCTGTACGCCATCAGCCCTGCGGCCATGAATGCCAGCAAGGCCATCATCACGACGGAACGTCGGGACAGCGCAAAAGCGATGATGCCTCGTAACACGGGTGGCGCCTTTCTTTATCTGAAGGTGTCTAAAAGTGAGAGCGGTGCGTGCGTGGCGACGATTCAGTCGTCGTCCGGCTGCTGCGAGAGCATGTTGTCGAGGAACAAGGCGCCTTCGCCGGCAACGCGTTCGCCGGCTTTCAACCCATCGACAATCTGATCCATGCCTTGTTGGCGCTTGCCGACTTTCACGATGCGCTGTTCGAAGCGGTGGCCGTCCTGCGTGACGTACACCATGGTGGTGCCGTCGCCTTCGCGCACCACGCCGTCTTCAGGCACGGCGGGCGAATGTTCCGCAGCAGCCGTTTGCACAGCGGCATCGACCAGCATCTGCGGACGCAATACGCGATCCGGATTGGGGACGTCAGCGCGTACGACCACCGTGTGCGTGTTCGGATCGACGGCACTGGCGAGGTAGCTCACTTCGCCGTGCAGCGTGCGGCCAGGCAAGGCTGGCACGGTGATGGCAAGCGGTTGATGCAGCTTCAACGCAGCAGCATCGTCCTCGGGCATGTTCGCCACCATCCACACGCTGGAAAGATCGGCCACGGTAAAGGGTGTGGGCGAACCGCCGGGTTGCACCAAATCGCCTACCGCCAGCGAACGATTCGCAACGAGGCCGTCGAACGGACTCAGAATGCGCAACTCGCCATCCACCTTGCGCGTGGCGAGCAGGTGGTCGACGTCCGCCTCGCTCTTGCCGAACAGCAGCACGGTGTTGCGTGCCGCGCGATAGCTGGCTTCGGCGGTTTGCTCGTCGGAGATGGCCTGCTCCACATCTTTTTGCGCACTGGCCTGGATGGTCAGCATCTTTTGTGCGCGGGCGAGCGTTTTGCGGTTCAGCGTGAGCACGCCATCCGCAGCGAGCAGGGCCGATTCCGCTTGCAGCAGATCGGGGCTGTCGATGGTGAACAGCAGTTGCCCCTTGCGGACAGTATCCCCTTCCTCCGCGGCGACGCTTGCCACGCGTCCGGTGTATGGGCTGGATACTTGGGCGATGCGGCCCCCGTCATAGTCGATGTAGCCGACCGCCTGACGCCAGGTATCGAACGTGTGCGCACCTACCTGGATCACCGAGACCTGCTTGGCTTGGGTGTCGGTGAGGGTGACGCTGTGCGTGTCGGCGCCGGTGTTGGGTGCCGGTGCCGGCGATTCGCGATGAGCGAGCCAGATATAACCCAGACTGGCGAGTACGGCTGCGGCGATGGCGAGGGCCAGCATGGGCGCGCGCTTGGAGGGCATGAAACGATCTCAAGAGGGCTTTCGTCCTCGGGACCATAGCGGTGGGTGCGGGTGGGGAATAGTTACGGTTTGGAAAGGTTGGGCGTGATTCCCTCTCCATTCCGAGAACGTGAAAAAAATCTCATGCTCGTCGCCCCGGCGAAGACCGTGGCCCAGCGTCTTGATCCGCAAACAACGTCACTGGGTGATTCGCTTCGCTCACCCCTTCGGGGCCGTCCTTCGGACGTTCTTCGCGCTTCGCGCTGCGTCCGGCCTTCGCCGGGACGACGGTGTAAGGTTTTTTTACAGCCTCTCCGCGAGAGGGAGTGGTCTCCGTAACCTCACGCCTTCGGTAAAAGCATGCACACCCTCAACCCGGGTTGCGCATCTTCGAGCGTCAATTCCCCGCGATGCAGTGACACCACCGCCGCCGCGATGGAAAGCCCCAGCCCATTGCCACGCTGGCTGCGGCTGTCGTCCACGCGGAAGAAGCGTTCGGTGGCGCGTGTCATGGCTTCGCGTGGAATGCCAGGCCCGTTGTCCTGCACCACGATGTGCACGTCATGCTCGTCTTGCCGGGTGGAAAGGCGGATGTGCGCACCGTTGCCGGCGTACTTGAGCGCGTTGTCCAGCACGTTGGCGAGCACGTTGGCGATCAGGTCTCGATCCGCGAGCACGGCGGGGTCACCCTCGACATCCATGCTCAGCTGCATGCCCTGCGCTTCGGCGGCGGGTTGATAGAGTTCCACTAGATCGTTCAGCACGGGACGTAGTGGCAGGCGTTCGAATTGTTGCCGTCGCACGCCGGATTCGGCTTCGGCGATTTGCAGCAGCTTCTCAAATACGCCAATCAACGTATCGATTTCATCGATGGCGTAGTGCGCTGCGCTCTGCCAGCGTTGTGATTCGGATGGTTGCTGCAAGGTTTCTTCCAACGCGCTGCGAATCCGTCCCAGCGGCGTGCGCAAGTCGTGCGCGATGGTATTGGAAACATTGCGTGCAATGTCCATCAAACGCTCGATGTCGTCGAGCATGCGATTGACGTCGCGCGCGATATTGGCAAGTTCGTCCTTAGCCGTGACAGCTACGACGATGCGACGGCTCAGGTTGCCACCGGATACGTCGTGCGTGGTTTGTTGGATGGAAGCCAGGCGCGCCTGCAGTTGTGCCCTGAACAATGCGGCGCCCAGCATGGCCAGCAGCAAGCCGAGCAGGCCGCCTATCACCAGGGCGCTCAGGATCGTTCGCTCGAGTTGGCGCTGTTCCTGCAAATCACGTCCGACGACCAGCAAGCCGCCGTCGTCGAAGCGATGAACCAGGAGGCGGCTGTTCGAGGCGCGCTCAAGGCGTTGTACCTGCAGCTTGATCAACGTGTCGTTCGCGTCGGGCAGGGTTGGCCATGCGGTGAGGTTGCCGATCAGCTTCTTGCTGTGCGAATCGAGCAGGAGGTACACCTCCGTTTCCACATCCTTGTCATCGGTCAGCAGCGTATGGATGGCCTGAACCAGCGCCGCGTTTCCGCTGCGATCGTGCACTTGTTCCAATTGATGAGCGATGGTGACGATCTGGCGATCGTTATTGCGCGCCAGCAGGCCGGCGGTGCCGACGTAGAACACCATGGAGATGATGACTATCGAAAACAGGAACAGCAGGCCGTAGCCCAGCGCGAGGCGAAAAACGATCGAGTGGCGCAGCTTAGAGTCTGTTTTCATATGCCAAGCACTCCTCGTTGCGTCTGAGTGGCCGCCATGCGGCAGCACGCGGGGCACTTGGCATGCGAAAGCAGACTCTCAGTCATGCACGGCTTCGTCGGCGGTCGGCTGGACGGTATAGCCCACGCCGCGCACGGTATGGATCAGCGAGAGAGGAAAATCACGATCCACCTTATTGCGCAGACGACTCATCTGCACGTCGATGACATTGGTTTCGGGATCGAAGTGGTAGCCCCACACCGCTGCCAGCAGCATCTTGCGCGTGACGACCTCGCCCTGATGGCGCACCAGGTATTCCAAGAGTTGGTATTCACGCGGCTGCAGCGCAATCGGCTTGCCGGCGCGATAGGCGCGACGGGTGCGCGTATCCACCGATAGATCGGCTACGGTCAACACGTTCGGATTGTCAGCCAGGGCAGCGCGCCGGCCCAGCGCTTCGACGCGCGCCTGCAGTTCCTCGAAAGCGAAGGGCTTGGTGAGGTAATCGTCGCAACCCTCGCGCAGGCCGCGCACGCGTTCGTCGAGGCTGGCCAGCGCGCTGAGCACCAGCACGGGTGTGTGATCGTTCTGGGCACGCAGCGAGGCAAGCACGGTAAGCCCGTCGATACCGCCGGGCAGCATGCGGTCGAGCACGATCACGTCCCAGGCATGGGCAACGGCTTGCTGCAGTCCGCTGGTACCGTCCCCGCATAGCGTCACCTCGTGGCCGGCGCGAAGCAGGCCATCGTGGATGAAGCGGGCGGTCTGGATGTCGTCCTCGATCAACAGGCAGCGCATGCTGGGCGGTCTTGGGTGGTTCGGTACCTCTACATAGCCTATCGCAGGCAAAAAAATACGGGGCCGAAGCCCCGTATGTATTGTGATGAGCCGATGCGAGAGCTTAGTAACGCGGCACGCTGGTATCGATTTCCGCCGCCCACGCATCAATGCCGCCATCCACGCTGTACACCTGCGTGAAACCGTGCGCAACGAATTGGTCCGCCACGCCGCGGCTGGAAATGCCGTGATGGCACATGAAAGCGAGCGGTGTGTCCTTGGGCAGGTTGGCGAGTGCGGCGTAGCCTTCTTCTTCCAGAATGCGTGCCTGAGCGAGCGGCGAGGCGATGGCACGACCCTGCGCCGGGCGCGTGTCGATCAGGGTGATGTTGCCCGCGGCGAGGCGGTTCTTGAGTTCCTGCACGCTCATCGACTGGACGCCGCCACCGGCACCGGGAAACTTCAGGCTCAGGCCTTCACCCTGCATGGTGGAGACCCAATCGATCACGATGCCCTTGGCGCGCTGCGCGCTGGCGGGATCGAAATGCACTTCGATGCCGTTGGCGGTGACCACGATGTCGTGTTCGCTGCCGGGCGCGAGCTGGAAGCCGGCGCTGTGGTCCGGGCCGATTTCCAGATGCAGTGCCAAGCCTTGTGCGTTCGCCGTGCCCTGACGAATGGCTTCGGCGGCCTTGTCGGTAATGGTGATTTCCGGCGGTGTGCGGTCCGGCAGTGCCGCGCCGAACAACTGGTGCAATTCGCCGCTGCCGTACATCTGGCGAATGATGTCGGCACCGCCGACCAGCTCACCATCAACGTAGAGCTGCGGAATGGTCGGCCAGTTGCCGAACGCCTTGATGCCCTCGCGGATTTCCTGATCTTCCAGCACGTTGACGGTGTGGTAATCCGGCAGGAGTTCGTTGAGCGTGTTGGTGGCGGCGGCGGAGAAGCCGCACATGGGCTGGGAACGCGTGCCCTTCATGAACAGCACCACGCGGTGGTCCTTCAGCAGGGTTTCAATACGGTCGCGGGTGGCGGTGTCGAGGGACATGAGAGGCTCCGGCAAAGAGGGATATTGTATCGCTCCTCATATGCCGGCGTAGCTGGCAGGTTCAAGGTGTGGAAATTTACGCCGTCACCTGGGCCTTCGCCGGATCCGTAGGCCGGGATGCAATCCCGGCCTGCTTAGCTCAGGCAGCGGACGGTAGATCGTCCAGTTCCTCGCGCTTCTTGCGCCGAGCCAGGGGCGCCAGCGCCAGCGCGGCCATGGGTGAAGGCTGTACCAACTCGCGGGTGGCGTGACCCAGCGCGGTGGTATGTTCGCTCCAGTGGATGAGCTCCATCGCGCCATGTTCGTCTTCGATCAGCGCGGTGCAGTGTTCCACCCAATCGCCGTCGTTGAGGTACACCACGCCGTCGATGGTGCGCACCTGGCCGAAATGGATATGGCCGCAGATATGGCCGTCCACGCCGTGTTCGCGCGCTCCGGTGGCGACGCGTTCCTCATAGGCGCGGATATAGGCCAGCGCCTTGCCGATGTGCGATTTCACGATGATCGACAGCGGGAGGTATGGCATCGCCATGCGTCGGCGCCAGGCATTGACGCGACGGTTGCCCCAGCACACGAAACGATGCATCGCTTCGCCCAGATGCAGCATCCAGCTGCGGCCGATCTGCTCGGGATCGTATTCATCGCCGTGGCTCACGCGGTAGCGGCGGCCGTCGGCGCCCACGTGAATGGCATCCAGTTCGATGCGCACACCGCAAATGGATTGCCCCACCAGGCCACGGAGCGCGCAGTCGTGATTGCCGGGAATGTAGGTGACCTCGACCCCGCGGCGTGCCATGTCCAGCACCTCGGCGATCACGGTGCCGTGGTCCGGATGCCACCAGCGGCGGCGGCTCAGGGATTCCAGATCGATGATGTCGCCGACCAAGTACAGCTTCTCGCACTGCAGGCTGCGCAGGAAATCCAGCAGGTAGGCCGCCTTGCAGTCCGGTGTGCCCAGATGTACGTCAGAAATGAAGGCGCTTCGGCAACGAAGAATGGCCATGGCGTCTCTCCCGGGTTTGGTTGCCGGGAGCACAGTCTGATAGCGCAACGTCACCGTGCGATGGCGAAATCGTTGCAAAGAGGTTGCCGTGGCCACTTTTTTGCCTAAAACACCGTGGGAAAGTGGTCATCGGTGTGCGATAAAGGCCGAGCCGGGGGAGGGGAGGCTTATTCCATGAACACGCCAGCCGCAACGTCGCTTGCGCAATGGCGGGAAGCCGCGCATGCCTGCCTGGACCGTGGGGATCTGCAGCAGGCCGCACAGCTGTTCCAGCATGTGCTAGGTGAAGTGCCGAGCGACTTGGAAGCCTTGCAGGTGGTGGGCACTGCGCAACTCTTCGACGCCGACTTTTCCGCCGCCGCTCAGACACTGCAGCGTGCCCTCGGTGTGGCACCGGAACTCTTCGTGGTGCGCCTGCGCTTGGGTATCGCACTGGAACAGCTCGGCCAACCTCATGAGGCGTTGACGGCCTACTTTGGCGCGCTGCGCACAGCACAAAGCCAAGGGCGTTGGCTCAGTGACGACACTACCGCCCCTGGTCTGCGCGAAGTGGTGAAGCACGCTATGCGCTACGTCGAAGCCGGACGGATGGCCTGGTTCCATCGCGTGCTGGAACCTTTGCTGCAACGTTATGGCGCCAGCGAAATGCGACGGGTGCAGCATGGTTTGGACGGCTATCTAGGCGAGCGCGCCATTGCCATGGCCGATCCACGCCAGCGGCCCAAGTTTTTCTATTTTCCGGATATTCCCAGCCAGCCCTATTACCCGCGAGAGCGCTTCCCGTGGCAGGACGTGCTGGAGGCTGCCGCGGATGGGATACGCGACGAGCTTCGCACCGTGCTCACGCAGGAACAAAACCTGGAGGCATTTCTCGGGGCGCCATCGCCGGGCCAATCGCAGCAGGCGATGTTGCAGTCGTCAGGGGCGCACCCTGCGGCCTGGGATGCGTATTTTTTCTATCGGCACGGTGAGCGCTATGACGAGCACGCGGCGGCTTGTCCGCGCACAGCGGCGTTATTGGATAACTTGCCGCTCACGCATATCCGCGACCACGCTCCGGAAACGCTGTTCTCCGTGTTGAGTCCAGGCACGCATATCCTGCCGCATACGGGGGTGACCAACGTGCGCCTGGTGACGCACCTGCCACTGATCGTGCCGCCGGACTGCGCCTTGCGCGTGGGTGGCGAAAAGCATGTCTGGCAGGAAGGGTGTTGCGTGACGTTCGATGACACGTTCGAGCACGAAGCTTGGAATCGCAGCAGCGAAACGCGCGTGGTGTTGATCCTGGACAGTTGGAATCCCGATCTGACCGAGGCCGAACGCGAGGCAGTCACCGCGCTGATCGAAGCGATCGGTGATTTCAATACGACCAGTGTGGCGTAGGTTGGGGCGCAAACCCCAACTTACACATCTGAGTAACCAAGCCGCGCCATCACCGGTCGCAGAATCGGCAACACCGGCTCGAACATCTCGCGATACGCGTGCCAGCGATGCACCGCGCGACTGTGGATGCTTTGCGTCACCTGCGCGTAGCTTGGTGTGCTGATGTAACCCCTGCTGCGCGCATGTTCGGCAAAGCGCGCCATCGGCGCGGCATCGTCGACATCGAGGAAATGACCCAGCTGCTGCACGTGTTCGTCGAAACGCGCAACGACTGATTCATAGCGCCATTCCAATACCCTTGGCGCAAACACTTCCGTTTGGCTGAACCAGTGATCGAGCGCACGCACGTAGCTGTGTGCCAATCGTTCCAGCGAGCTACACAAGACCATGAATGCCGGTGAGCGGAATGGCTGCATATAGCAACTCAGCAATACATCGCAGGGATGGCGCAGGCACAGGATGATGCGCGCTTCCGGAAACAACCGCACGATCATCGGCAGGCACAGCATGTTGAGTGGATTCTTGTCGACGAGCCGTCGCGTGCCTAGTTGCGGAACGACGTGGTGCACCATTGCCGCGTAAACCTCGCGCAGCTGATCGGCTTCCACGTCAGTGAGGTTGGCCAATGCGGAAGGATAGGGTTGGCCGGCGAAGTTCATTCGCTCGGTCAACTCATGGATGAAGCCGCGTTCGTCCATCGCACAGAAATCAGGATGTGCATCCAGCATCTGTTCCAGCAGCGTGGTGCCTGAGCGTGGAAAGCCGACCACGAAGACCGGGCTCTGCTCGGCGCGCGGCGATTTCAAGGGTTTCCAGCGATCACGTTCGATGCGATTTACGCAAAGCTTGGCCATGGCCAGCGGCTCGCTGTCTTCGGCCATCAGCTCGGGAACGATGGTGCGTGCGATGGTGAGCTGCGTTGCATGCGCGTGTTGTAGAGCCTGCCATGCATCGTCGCGGCGTGCCTGCTTGTCGCGTGCGGCGGCAAGTCCGAAGGCGGCTTGCGCGTGTACGTCCGCATCGTCCGCGATTGCCAGGATGCGTTCGTAGAGTTCGGCGGCGTGTTGCATATCACCACGTCGCGCAGCCACGGCCGCGTGCGCCAACCATGTGGCGCAAGCCAGCTGCGGTTGCTGTGCTGACACATTGTCCAACGGCAGCTGTGTTAGTTCGGCATCGGCTTGATCGAGCTGATTGCCGCGCTCATGCAGCAAAGCACGCATGGCAATGATGCGTCCGCGTAACTGTTGAGTTGTGTCGTTTTCCGGCAGCAACGCTTGTTTCAGCGTGTGCAGCGCAATCTCCTGCTGACCTAACGTGGACAACATGCTCGCCAGTGTCAGCGCTTGCTCAGCAGGTTGTGGCGGCCAGGCGGCAGCGTTCTCCAGCATGGCTTCTTCGGTGACGTTGTCACCGCACACATGGCTGGCATGCGCGGCTTGCAGCCGTGCTTCGATGAAATTCGGCGCGAGCTGCACGGCTTCCAGGAGCGACTCGCGGGCGGCCAGCCAGTTCTTCTGTTGAAGGTGGAGCAGGCCGAGGTTGTAATGCACGTCGGCGTTTTGCGGAGCCAGCTTCAAGGCGTGCTCAAGGGCCTGGGCAGCGGTTTCTGCATCGCCTGATTCGCGAGCGACTAGCCCCAGGTTGTTCCAGTATTCGAAAGTGCGCGGCGCCAGTCGGGTCAGCCGGATGAGCAGGGGTAGCGCTTCGTGCGGCCTGCCTGTGGCGCGTAGTGCAAGCGCGCGTAGCAGTAGTGTGGTTTCGCTTTCGGGAAGGGTTTCGCTCAGGGTGAGCACGCGGTCCATGTCGCCCTGATGAAAGGCGGCGAGCATGGCGGCTTCCCGTTCGCGATCGGACGTTGTCAGGAATGGATCCAAGCTGCGTGTTCCGGCGTAGTGTATGGCTCCCTCCCCTGCTTGGCAGGGGAGGGCTGGGGTGGGGTTGTTTGAGCTTGCCGCGAGGTTGCCTCACCCCACCCCAACCCTCCCCTACTGCACGTAGGGTAGGGAGCGGTTCACGGCATGATTTTTTTAGAACTTCACCGTAGCCCGGGCCCAGTAATAGCGGCCCAGCACGTCATAAGTCGACGTATCTACGTTGTAGTTCAGGCCGTTCTGGTAGATCAGCGGCGGTGCCTTGTCGGCGATGTTGTCCACGCCGAATTCGAAGCGCGTCTTGATCGACGGCACCGAGTAAGCGATCTGTGCCGAGTGGTACAGGATCGACGCAACCGGCGCGGGCGCACCGGTGACGGCATCGGCGTTGAGGTTGGTCAGGTGATGGATATAGCGCGTCTGCCATTGCGCACTCCAGTTGCCCAACGACCAGTTGAGCGTGAGTGTGCCGCGCCAACGAGCGATGTTGCCGAACTGCTGCGTGTACGTACCCGCATAATTGACCACGTGCGCGCCGGGCTGGCCCGGCGTGGAGTCGTTGTAGAACGAACTGGTGTAGGTGGTGTTGAGTCCCACCTTGAAATTGCCGGGGTTGATGCTGCCCAGGTCGAAGTGCGGAATTGCATAGCTCGTGCTGAAATCCACACCGCTGGTGCTGAGGTTGCCCAGGTTCACTTCCGGCGTATTCATGAAGTAGATCGCGCCGGCCAATGCGTTGGTGCTGGGGTAGCGATGGATGAAGTTGCAGTAGGGACTGCCTTCGTTGGCGAAGCACGCGTTGAGAATGGTTTGCGCAGCCAGCGGCGTCAGCAGGTCGTGCAGATTGATGCGCCAAGCGTCGATGGTGGATGAAAAACCTTCCAGCCAACTCGGTGAGTACACCAGACCCAGGTCGTAGGACATGCCGTGTTCGGGCTTGAGGGCAACGCCCGCCGGTTTACCGCCCGAGTAGTAGCCGGTGATCTGCGGGGTCGGGTTGCCTTGCCATTGCGGTGGCACCGATGCGCAGGCCACCGGATGCGCGGCCAGCGTTGCAGCACTCAACCCCACGCAAGGATCGTTGATGGTGGGATTGGTAATGGTGATGCCGTCGTACAGTTCATCCAGGTTCGGTGCGCGGAATACCTGCGTGGCAGTGGCACGTATCAGCAGATCGGCAATCGGCTTGTATTCCAGCGCGATCTTCTTGTTGGTGGTGGTGCCGGAGGTGCTGTAGTCAGATGCGCGCACGCCCAGATCCAGGTTCAAGCTGTAGGCGCCTGGTTTTTCCGATAGCAGCGGGATCAGTGTTTCGGCGTACAGCTCCTTCACGTTGATGGCGCCGCGGCCGGGTGAGCCGCAGGCTTCGGCCAGCACTGCGCAAGTGGCGGTACCCGGATTGAGAATCGCGTCCGGCGTGACCGTGTAGTTCATGCCATTCCAGCGATACAGCGCGCCGGCGGAGAGCTGCATGGCGCCGGCGGGAAGATCCCACAATTCGCCCGATGCATTGAACTGCACCTGCTTCATCGCGGCGGTGTACTGGTAGACCGGTGAGTCCACGCCATTCTTCAACTGGGCGGTGACGGAAGGATCGGACTGGTCGAAGATGTTGACCCCCGCGTTGATCACCGATTGCAGGGCGGCGATGTTCACTTCGTTGTAATCGACCTGCCTGCGGTTGGTGTAGCCGTAATTGATGCTCGCGTCCCACAGCCAGCTGCTTTGGCCAAAATGTCCGCGCAAGCCGGTATTGATCTGGAAGTTGTCGGTGTCGTAGGTATGCAGGCGCGTGCCCAGTCCGGTGAAGCGCGTGTTCATCACGTAGCTGGTGCCGGCAAAGCCCGGTGGCGTACCAAAGGTGACGCCGAACGGGTTGATCGGGTTGTTTGCCGCGATATACCAGCCATCACTGGTGCCGGTAGGTGCTGGCGCGTCCTGGCCGGCGGAGTTGGTGCGGTTGTAGAACACATCGGCAAACGCCGTGAGGTTCGACGTGATGTTGTAGTTGCCGAGCACAAAGAAGTTCACGCGCTTCTGCTCGGTCTGGATGTAGTTGTAGCCGTTGTAGTTGAAGACGTCGGTAGCGTTGTGGAAGCAGCGGTAGTCGCTGAGGCTGCTGCCGTTGCCCTGGGCTAGCGTCACATAGGTGTTGCCCTGGATGTTGACGTCGCATCCGCCAGGCGAAAGACCGGCTGGAATCAGGATGTGCCCGGCGGGAGTGGTGTGCGAACCCGCCGGTGCGACTACGCCGCTGGACAGATACAGCGCTTGCTGTGAAAAACCGCGCCGCGTGGCCAGCACAGGCGTGTATTTGTTCCAATCGATACCGGCCACGATATTGCCAGCTTCGCCGCTGGCGCCGGTGGTGAAGTTGAAGCCGCGTCGTTGGCCATCGCCGTGGCTGGAAATGCCATCGTTGATGCTGAATTCCGCGCCCTTGAAATCCTTGCGCAGATGAAAGTTCACCACGCCACCGATCGCGTCTGAACCATAAGCGGTCGAAGCGCCTTCGGCCAACACGTCCACGCTCTGGATCATGTTCTGCGGAATCATGTTGAGATCGGCGTTGGCCAGGCGTTGGCCATCCACCAGTACCAGCGTGCGGTTGGTGCCCATGCCGCGCAGCGAAACGCGCGAAGCGCCATCACCGCCTTCCAACGTTGGGCTGGCGACGCCGCCGCCGTTACTGTTGTTGGCTGGATTGGTGGCGTAGCCGGAAACGCTGGGCAACTGCTGCAGCACATCGCCAAGCGTAGGGCTGCCGTTGTTGGTGAGGGCGGCGCGGTCCAGCGTGATCACGGGGCTGGCGGTTTCGGTATCGACGCGGCGGATCAGCGAGCCGGTCACCGTCATCGCTTCCAGCGTTTTGGCTTTCGACGCCTGGGGTTGCTCTGCAGTGTTTTGCGTGGAGGTGTTCTGCTGCGCCGAATTGTTCTGTTGTGCGCTGTTGTCTTGTGCGTGGACGACGACGGCTGACGAGGTGATGCCAACGGACAATGCCAGACGTACTGCAATGGACAAGCGATTGTAGTGGGCTTGCATGGTGACTCCCCGAATAGTGGCGGTAGAGAGCACCGGTGCAACGAGAAATGTCTGCCGTTTTCCCTCCGTACGGCTAAACGTGTGAACGTCTGGACATCTCTTGCGAAGTTGCCCCAGTGTCCCCCGGTGCAACTGTTTCAAAAATTTAACGAGGAGTAAAGGACGTTTTCTCTCTATTTTAAAGATGAGAAAGGTGGCGCATCGCCTCGGTGACCACTGGCTCGATGGCTTCCGTCCATAAAGCATATTGCGCGCCAGACGGGTGCAGGCCGTCCGAAGCGACTAGCCCTGCGTGCTCGCGTGAAATACCCGTGATGTTGACGAAATGCGCGCCGGTTTCGGTCGCTTCGTCGCGCGCGATCGCATTGAAATCATCCAGCTCGTGGGCGATCTGCCTGCGATCGCGGCCGCTGGCATAACCGAATGGCGTCACGCCCCAGTCGGGAATGGACACCACCACCACGCGTTCGGCGTGACGATCGGCCAGTGTCACGGCGCGCATCAGCAAGGCACGAAACTGCTCGCGGTATTCCTCCGCCGGACGGCCGCGATACTGATTGTTCACGCCGATCAGCAGAGTGACCAGATCGTAGCCGGGAGCGAATGCAGCTTGATCCATGCCGGCGGACAGTTCGTCCGTGGTCCAGCCAGTCACAGCGACGATCTGCGGATCGCCGACTGCGATTCTCTGCTTGCGCAGTTTTTCCACCAGCTGCATCGGCCATCGCGCTTGGGCGGGAACGTCTTCGCCGATGGTGTACGAATCGCCCAGGGCGAGATAACGCAAGGGATGCTCTGCTCTATTTTGCATAGGCGTCACCGGTCCTGTCTGTTCGCAGATCACAGGGGCGTCGGCGAAGGCAGACTGGCCGTCTGTCGAGACGATGGACTGAAGAGATGCGGACAGACAGGGCCGGCCCGAAGGGTGATGTTCAGAAGGCCCGCAGGCTGTGCCGCGCGACTTGAAAAGACGGCCAGTCTTCCCTGCGTCGCGCAGCACACCCTGCAAGCCTTCTGGACATCATGCCGCCTATGCAAAATAGAGCAGAGCATCCCCATCATCAACCCGCTGCGACCGCGGCGCGCGGTGTTTCCTCGACAGCCATGCGCTCCAGCACACGTTCCATGCGTACGAACACTTCGCGCAACTGTGCCGGCTGCGGCAGCAGGGTAAGGCGCATGTGGCGGCTGTTCGGCACGTTGAAGCTGGTGCCCGGCACGATCAGCACGGATTCTTCTTCAAGCAGGCGCAGCGCGAAGGCGTTGTCGTCGAAATTGGCGATAGCGTCGCTGCGTACGCGCGGGAAGGCGTAAATCGCGCCTTCCGGTGCGACCACATCCAGAAACTGGCTGGACGCGACGCCATCCAATACGGCTTGCCGCGCTTGGTATAGACGTCCGGTTGGTGCGGTAAGCGCGTTGATAGTTGGCGCATCCTGCAGCGCAGGAATCACTGCCCACTGTGCAGTGACGTTTGCACATAGGCGCAAGGCAGCAAGCAACTGCAAGGCATCGCGATATTCATGCGTGCGTGCCGGATCGCCGGAAAGGCTGAGCCAACCCACGCGATAGCCGCAGGCGCGATGCACTTTGCTCAAGCCGCCGAAGCTGAGGCAGGGCGTGGTGCCCGCGATTTCGGCCAAAGGCTGGAACGGTGCGCCGTCGTAGAGAATCTCGTCGTAGATCTCATCGCACAGCAGCAGCAAACGATGCCGCGCGGCGATTTCCACGATCTGCTCCAGCAGTGCGCGCGGATACACCGCGCCGGTGGGATTGTTCGGATTGACCATCACCAGCGCACGCGTGCGCGGGGTGATCAGGGCTTCCATTTCTTCCGGATCCGGCATGTGCCGGTTCTCGGCGAGGCAACGGTAATAGCGCGGTACGCCACCGTTGAGAATGGTGGCAGCGCTCCACAGCGGATAATCCGGGCTCGGCAGCAGCACTTCGTCGCCCGGCTGCAGCAGGGCGCGCAGGCTCAGGTCGATCAGTTCGCTAACCCCGTTGCCGATGAAGATGCGTTCCACCTGCACATGGCGCGCGCCACGTGCGCGTTGCAAGGTGGCGATGGCTTCGCGGGCCTCTTCCAGACCTTGTTCGTGACCGTAGGCTTCGCTTTCGTGCAAATGCGCGGCGATGGCTTCGCGCAGATGAGCCGGCACCGAAAAACCGTAACGGGCCGGATTGCCGATGTTGAGCTTGATGATCGGCGTACCCGCCGCTTCCAGTTCGCGCGCACGACGCGTCAGCGCGCCACGGATTTCATAGCGCACTTCGGCCAGGTGCGCGCTGGGCTTGATCGGGGACAACGGTCTCTAGTCCTTTGGGATTGAAAAAAGCCGGCCTGCCGCCGGTTTTCACGATCCTAACAGCGAGTTAGGGCGTCGTGGGGACGGGATGAGGCAAAAAAACGGAAAAGCGTTTGCACTTCATTTCATATGTCTTTCCCGATCTCTGGCGAAGGTGGGCATAATCCCGACCTATGATCGACACTCAGACCATCGAACGGCTTCGCCATATCGGTTGGCGAGGGCAGGTCTTGCCAGGGGACGGGCGGCGCATTGCCCGTGTAGTGGCCCAGCATCGGGCTGGCTACGAATTGCATGATGGGGAACAGGTCTTCGGCGCCCAGCCGGCCGGCCATTTCCTGAAGCGCGGCCTGGACCCGGCCGAGCGCCCCGCGGTCGGCGACTTCGTCGAAGTGGAGCCAGGCAAGCCGCCGCATATTCTGACCGTGCAATCGCGCCGCACCGTGCTGTCACGCGCCGCGGCTGGCGAGCGCTACGAGCGGCAGGTGATCGCCACCAATATCGATTACGTGCTTGTGCTGACCGGCCTGGATGGGGATTTCAATCCCGCGCGCATCGAACGCTATCTATCGTTGGTCGAGGGCTCGGGTGCGCAGCCGGTCGTCGTGCTTAGCAAGCCCGATCGCACCGACGACGTCGAGCACCGCATCGCGGAGTTGAAAGCCCGCCTGCCGGAAGGCACGCCGATCCACGCCATCAACGGCAAGGACCCGGTCGGCGCCGCCATACTCGCCGCTTACCTCAAGCCAGGCGACAGCGCGGTGCTGGTAGGGTCCTCTGGCGCCGGCAAATCCACACTCACCAACACCTTATTGGGCAGCCAGCACATGGCTACCGGTGATGTGCGCAGCCATGACAGCCGTGGGCGCCATACCACGACTTATCGCGCGCTGTTGCAGCTGCCGAGTGGTGGCTGCCTGATCGACACGCCCGGCATGCGGGAGCTGAAGCTCACGGGCGAGGAAAACCTCGATCTCTTCGCCGACATCGAAGCCTTGGCTGAAAACTGTCGCTTTGCCGATTGCGGCCACGGCAGCGAGCCTGGCTGCGCGGTGCAGGAAGCCCTGCACGATGGCGAACTGACGCCTGACCGCTGGCGCAATTACCTGAAGCTGCGCGACGAACGTGAAGAACAAGCCACCATGCTTGAATCACGCTTGCGCCGCCAACGCGGTGGACGGCCCGCTACCAAACCTCATGGTCAGCGTGGCTCGCGAGAGAAGGAAGGGTGGTGAGTACGTCTGCTGAAAAAGTCATTCCCGCTGGTCTGGAAGTCTATGCCGCGCTCGACAAGCGTCTGCTGGCGGCAGTGAAAGGCATCAACATCCTGCCCACGGTAAGTTGGCCGGCTTCTTTGGAAGACCGCATGATCGAGGACTACGGCAAAGGGCATTACGCCTTGCCGGAGGTGAGCTATAAGAAGCCGGATCTCTCCGAGGTGCGCAAGGAGCTCGTCGCGATCGAGAAGGAGGCGGGTGATGGAGATCCGTTCCGCGAATATCTGCGCCGCACCGCCGAATCCTGGCGCATCGCCGCCGAAATGCTTGAAGCAGTAGGCACCGAAGGCGTCACTGCACCCTCCATACAGCTTTATGGGCGCCCGGGCGATGCCATTGCTGGCAGCCATTACAGCAATCTCGACGCGGCACGCTACTTTGTGGAGCTGTCCGACGAACTCGGCGCGGACATGGCTGACGATGACATCGTCACCAACATCTCGTCCGAGTTGTTGCGCAAGGATCTGGCCAACGTATTGGATGATTTCTTTGGCCAGGGTGTGATCGCAGTGGAGGTGGACAACGATCTCACCGCCAAGGCGGCGGCCGGCGCTACGCGCATCCGCCTGCGCGGCGGCACGCGTTTCAGCCAGTACGATCGTCATCAGCTGCTCAATCACGAAGCCTATGTGCATTCGCTCACGGCGTTGAACGGACGCGAGCAGCCGGTGTTGGCTTCTCTTGCGCGCACGTCACCGCGTGTCACGGCCACGCAGGAAGGCCTCGCCGTATTCGCCGAACTGATGTCGGGTGCGATCGACATCGCGCGGCTCAAGCGCATCAGCCTGCGCATCCTTGCGCTCGACATGGCGCTCAACGGGGCGGATTTCGTCGAGGTGTACCGCTACTTCAACCGCTGCGGGCAAAGTGTGGCGGATAGCTTCCATTCCGCGCAGCGTGTGTTCCGCGGCGTACCGTTGTGTGGAGGCTCCGCGTTTGCCAAGGACAATGTCTACCTGTCCGGCCTGATCGACGTGCACACCTTCTTCCGCTGGGCACTGAAGGAGCGGCGCATGGATCTGCTGCGCTATCTGTTCGCCGGCAAGCTGACCCTTGGCGACGTGATGAGTCTGGAGCCGTACTTCCAGTCTGGCGCGCTTGCTGCGCCGCGCTGGCTGCCGCCGTGGATGCAGCATGTGCATGGTTTGGCTGGCAAGCTGGCGTTCTCGCTCTTCATCAATCGCGTTCGCATGTCGAAAGTGGAAGCCGAAGCGCTATCGACCGGCATTTGAACGTGGCTTGGGGGATCAGGCTAGATCGGTATCGGGCTGGTTGACAAAGATCAGCACACCCAGGATCGCCATGTAGAACCGGAAGGCACCCTCCTGTCCGTTCCAGGTTTTCGATTGCCACATGGCGAACCATTCCCCGCCGACCACCATGAAGCCGAAGAACCACACCAGAAAGCCCATCACACATCCGGCGGTGACCAGGCTTTTCGCGGTGTTGAAGCGGGCACTGTTCTGATGGCGAGCACGCCATAGGGCAACCGTCCCGCTGAGCAACAGCAAGCAGGTAGCGCCTTCCGAAGCAATGATCAGCCAGTAGCTCGCTTGCCACATCACGGGGCTGGTGATGGCGCGGCCCATCAATGCATTGCCCGGGAAGGTCGTATCCATCGACAGCACATGCTGCACGAACAAGAAGTTGGAGTCGTAGTCGACGATGTTGTCGAACGTCACGATGAAGGCGAACGCAGCAAGCACGAGCGGCAGCAGGATCTTGGCGAGGCGGGTCGTCATATGCTTCGTCACAGCATTGTCATGGCAGTGAGTATCCAGGGCTTTATTCACGAGAGGCAATGTCTTCTGTCGCGCTGCATCAAGAACCCTGCGGGCATGACACCTACGTAAATCGCGCATTAGGTACTACTTTTTAGCTATTCCCAGTGCCCAGTACCACCTGCTGGCGGGTGCTACCATCTGCGGCATGCCGCGACGCGGCCCTGTCCCCATTCCCATTCGTTGCAAACATCCGATGGCTCATTCCGACGACTTCCGCCAAGCCGCCCTCGAATATCACCGCGTACCGCGCCCCGGCAAGATCAAGGTCACGCCCACCACGCCCCTGGTCACACAGCGTGATCTGTCGCTGGCGTATTCGCCGGGCGTGGCTTATGCCTGTGAAGCGATCGTCGAAAATCCACAAGACGCCAGCCTTTACACCGCGCGCGCCAACCTAGTGGCCGTGATCACCAACGGCACTGCCGTGCTGGGGCTGGGTGACATCGGCCCGCTCGCCGGCAAGCCGGTGATGGAAGGCAAGGGTGTGCTGTTCCAGAAATTCGCCGGCATCGATGTGTTCGATATCGAGCTCAATGAGCGCGATCCCGACAAGCTGGTGGACATCATCGCCGCGATGGAACCTACCTTCGGCGGCATCAACCTGGAAGACATCAAGGCACCGGAGTGCTTCATTGTTGAGCGCAAATTGCGCGAACGGATGAAGATTCCGGTATTCCATGATGACCAGCACGGAACAGCCATCATCGTCGGCGCCGCCGTGATCAACGCGCTGAAGATCGTCGGCAAGAACATCGAAGACGTAAAAGTCGCCACCACTGGCGTTGGCGCCGCAGGCATTGCCTGCTTGGACATGCTCGTTGCATTGGGCGTGAACCCGGAACACATTTTGGCATTCGATCGCGAGGGTGTGCTTTACACCGGGCGTGGCCACATGGATCCGGACAAGCTGCGTTATGCGCGCGATACCGAGGCGCGCACGCTGGCGGAGATCGTGCAAGGCGCGGACGTTTTCCTCGGCTTGTCGGCTGGCGGTATTTTGAAGCCGGAAATGGTCGCCACCATGGCCAAGCAGCCGATCATCCTGGCGCTGGCCAATCCGAATCCAGAAATATTGCCGGAAGATGCCAAGCAGGTGCGCCCGGATTGCATTATCGCGACCGGTCGTTCGGACTATCCGAACCAGGTCAACAATGCGGTGTGCTTCCCGTACATCTTCCGCGGCGCGCTGGACGTGGGTGCCACCGGCATCAACGAAGCGATGAAGCTGGCATGCGTGCGCGCCATCGCCGCGCTGGCGCAGATGGAAGCAAGCGATCTTGCTGGCGCCTACGGCGGTGAAGCGCCTACGTTCGGTGCCGAATACCTGATTCCGCGTCCATTCGATCCACGCCTGCTGGTCATGTTGGCGCCCGCCGTCGCGCAGGCTGCGATGGATTCGGGCGTGGCCACGCGCCCGATCGAGGACATGGACGCCTATATCGAGAAACTCAGTCAGTTCATCTACCGCACCGGTTTGATCATGAAGCCGGTCTACGAGCGTGCACGCAACGATCGCAAGCGCGTGGTGTACGCCGAGGGCGAGGAAGAAACCGTACTGCGCGCAGTACAGACAGTGGTCGACGAGAAGCTGGCGTATCCGATCCTGATCGGCCGTCCGGACGTGATCGAAACACGTATCGAGCGCCTGGGCCTGCGCATGCGTGCAGGCGTGGATTTCGAACTCACCAACATCAACGACGATCCGCGCTTCAACGACTACTGGCAGCAATACCACGCGCTTACCGAACGTCGTGGCGTGACGCCGGCGGCGGCCAAGAACCTGATGCGTTCACGTCCCACCTTGATCGGCTCGATGATGGTCAAGCGCGGCGAAGCCGATGCGCTGATCTGCGGACTGGTCGGGCGTTATCACAAGAAGCTTGGCTACATCCGCAGCGTATTCGGCCTTGATCCGGGTGTGCAGTGCACCTCGGCCATGACCGCGGTGATCAACGATAAAGGCACGTGGTTCTTCCTGGATACGCACGTGCAGTGCGATCCGTCCGCCGAGCAAATCGCTGAAGCAACGCTGCAGGCCAGCTATCGTCTGAAGCTGTTCGGGGTTGAGCCGAAGGTAGCACTGCTTTCGCATTCGAACTTCGGCAGTCACGAGAATGCCAGCGCGGCGAAGATGCGCGAGGTATGGAAGATCCTGCGCACGCGCGCACCGCACCTGGAAATGGATGGCGAAATGCAGGGCGATACTGCGTGGGATGAGGAAATCCGCCGTCGCATACTCCCGAGCACCACATTGAGTGGACGCGCCAACCTGTTCGTGATGCCCAACCTCGACGCTGCCAACATCGCCTACAACATGGTGCGCGTGATGACCGATGGCGTGGCGGTCGGCCCGATTCTGATGGGCGTGGACAAGCCGGCGCACATCCTCACGCCTTCCTCCACCGTGCGTCGCGTGGTGAACATGACGGCGATCGCGGTGGTGGATGCGCAGATTCGTGCGGCTCAAACTGAGCGGAGCTGATCGCTCCGCAATCCGCTCCCTCTCCCCTCCGGGGAGAGGGTTGGGGTGAGGGGGCAATCTTGCGAGGAAACCGTAAAGGTTCCGCACGTCATTCCGGCGAAGGCCGGAATCCAGTCTAAGCATGCGTCCGAAGGACACATAAATCGATTTCGAGTGCTTCGCACAACGTATTTGCACTGAATTCCGGCCTTCGCCGGAATGACGGTGAGGTAAGTCTTTGCCTTACGAAAAGTGGGTGGCTCCAGTGATCTGATAAAGAGGCAGGCACAACTACTCACCCGCTGTGGTGCGCCACTGCAAACCCTTCGCATACGTATGTATGGTCCGACAATTGGCGAGACCACTGCCCCGGGGCTAGAATCGAACGGTTAGCTCGTCCTCCGGCGAACACGCCACGCGGTCCTCTCCTGTTCCGTGCCGGCCCTAGCCGCCGGACCGAAGCATCGACTTCGTCGCTGCCCCGGCGACGTGCACCCACCGCAAAGCGGCGCCGGCGCCGCGGAGACTTCCATGGATCAGCTCGACGATATCCTCCATCAGGACCTCGACCCCACCGAAACCCAGGAATGGGTCGAATCGCTCAACGCCGTCATCGATCGCGAAGGCACCGAGCGCGCACACTTCCTGTTGGAGCGGCTTGTCGACTCCACGCGTCGTTCGGGCGGCTATCTGCCGTTCGATCCCACCACTGAATACGTCAACACCATTCCGCCGCATCTGGAAGCGAAGATGTCCGGCGATGCCGCGATGGAATGGCGCATCCGCACGCTCATCCGCTGGAACGCCATGGCGATGGTGGTGCGCGCCAACCGCAAGCCGGGCGAACTGGGTGGCCACATCGCCAGCTTTGCATCGTCCGCCACGCTTTATGACGTAGGTTTCAATCACTTCTGGCGCGCGCCGAGTGCGGATCATCCGGGCGACCTGGTGTTCCATCAGGGCCACTCCAGCCCGGGCATCTATGCGCGCTCGTTCCTCGAAGGCCGCATCAGCGACGAACAGCTCGACCTGTTCCGCATGGAAGTGGCGGGTCGTGGCCGCGGTTTGTCCTCGTATCCGCATCCGTGGCTGATGCCCGATTACTGGCAGGTGCCGACGGTATCGATGGGCCTGGGTCCGATCCAGGCGATCTATCAGGCGCAGTTCTGGAAGTACCTGGAACACCGCGGCCTGATGCCCAAGACCGACCGCAAGATCTGGTGCTTCATGGGCGATGGCGAGTGCGACGAGCCCGAATCGCTGGGCGCGATTTCGTTGGCCGGCCGCGAGGGCTTGGACAACCTGATCTTCGTGATCAACTGCAACCTGCAGCGCCTCGACGGTCCGGTGCGCGGCAACGGCAAGATCATCCAGGAACTGGAAGGCGTGTTCCGCGGCGCCGGCTGGAACGCCATCAAGGTGGTCTGGGGCAGCTACTGGGATCCGCTCCTCGCACGTGACAAGAACGGCGTGCTGCGCAAGCTGATGATGGAAACCATCGACGGCGAATATCAGGCGTGCAAAGCCTTCGGTGGTGCGTACACGCGCGAGCATTTCTTCGGCAAATATCCGGAGACGCGCGAGATGGTCGCCAACCTCAGCGACGACGACATCTGGCGCCTCAACCGCGGCGGCCACGATCCGCACAAGGTGTACGCGGCTTATCACGCGGCGACGAACACCAAGGGCATGCCCACCGTAATCCTCGCCAAGACGGTGAAGGGCTACGGCATGGGCGCGGCCGGTGAATCGCAGAACCCCACGCACCAGCAGAAAAAGCTGGACGACGAAGCCGTGCGTCACTTCCGTGATCGCTTCAACATTCCAGTGTCGGACGAGAAGCTCAAGGACGTGCCGTACTACCACCCCGGCAAGGATTCGCCGGAAGTGCAGTACATGCTCGAGCGCCGCAAGATGCTCGGCGGTTCGCTGCCGCAGCGTCGTCGCCATTCCGATGTGAAGCTCAAGGCACCGGACCTGGCCGCGTTCGAGCAGATCACCAAGGGCACGGGCGATCGCGAAATCTCCACCACCATGGCGCTGGTGCGCGGCATGAATCTCTTGCTGCGTGACAAGGCCATTGGCCCGCGTGTGGTGCCGATCGTCGCCGACGAAGCGCGCACTTTCGGCATGGAAGGCATGTTCCGCCAGATCGGTATCTATGCGCCGTTCGGCCAGAAATACCGTCCGCAGGACGCCGACCAGTTGCTGTATTACCGCGAAGACCAGAAGGGCCAGGTGCTGCAGGAAGGCATCTCAGAAGCCGGCGGCATGGCCGCGTGGATGGCGGCGGCGACCAGCTACAGCATCAGCAACCAGCCGATGCTGCCGTTCTTCATCTATTACTCGATGTTCGGCTTCCAGCGCATCGGCGACTTGGCTTGGGCAGCGGGCGACATGCGTTCGCGCGGCTTCCTGATCGGCGGTACGTCCGGCCGCACCACGCTCAATGGCGAAGGCTTGCAGCACGAAGATGGCCATTCGCATCTGATGGCAGGCTCTATTCCGAATGTGCGTGCATATGACCCGACTTTCTCCTGCGAAGTGGCGGTGATCATGCAGGACGGCACGCGTCGCATGCTCGAAGAGCAGGAAGACGTGTACTACTACATCACCGTGATGAATGAGAACTATGCCCACCCCGATCTGCCGCAAGGCGTCGAGGAAGGCATCGTCAAGGGCATGTACCTGTTCAAGGATGCCGGCAAGCCGAAGAAGGGCGAGCCGCGCGTGCAATTGCTCGGTTCGGGCACCATCCTGCGCGAAGTGATCGCAGCGGCAGAACTGTTGGAGAAGGATTTCGGCGTCAGCGCGGACATCTGGTCGGTGCCGAGCTTCATCGAAGTGCGCCGCGATGGCTTCGACGCCGAGCGCTGGAATCGTCTGCATCCGGAAAGCACGCAGCGCGTGCCGTACGTCACAGGCTTGCTGCAGGGCCGCCAAGGGCCGGCGGTTGCGGCTACCGATTACGTGCGCGAATACGCCGATCAGATCCGTGCGTTCATGCCGGATGGCATGCACTACACCGTGCTCGGTACCGATGGCTTTGGCCGCTCGGATACGCGCGAACATCTGCGCAGCTTCTTCGAGGTGGATCGTTATTGGATTGCCCATGCCGCGCTGGCTGCGCTGGCGAAGGAAGGCAAGGTCAACGCCAAGGACGTGGCGCGCGCGATCCGCGAATACAAGCTCGATCCGGAAAAGCCGAATCCGCAGACCGTGTAATGAAAAAGCCCGCCGAAAGGCGGGCTTTTTTTATGCCGGGTTTTGCACTCCAGCGCGAGTCATTCTTCGTCCCGGCGCAACGCGCGATACAACAGGAACAGCGCGCCCACCGTACCCGCCACGATCGCCGCCGTGGCAACCGGATGCCGGCCCGCATGGCGCCGCAAACGGCGGTACTGATAGTTGGCTTCGTCTGCAAGATCTTCAGCGCGGCGCGCAATGCGCTTGCGGGCGTCGCTACGGCTAAACCGGCCTACGGCGCGGCGTCCTCGGGAGAGCCAGTCATCGGCAGTGTCAACGGCACCGTCTGCGTACTCGCGCACACGGTTACCAAGGTGGTCGAGTCGGCGTTCGATGTCGGCTTGCCTGCTCATGGCGTTCTTCCTCCAATATCCGGGTGATTGACCTTGCCAGCGGTCACGTGAGTGGCACGTTAACCGATTGTGCACGTTGAGCCCTTGATTTTCGTCACTACTGGCGGGTTTTGAAATGATGCCATGCGGCAGCTGGAAGTAAGCCGGATACGGGACGGAGGTATCCCATGCAAGTGCTCGGTCACCCACCGTTCCTGGCGAGTCGGCCTGAGAATCAGGACCCTTCCCTATGCAGCCGCTGGCGCCGCCGAAGCGTCGGAAACATCACTATCCACAACCCCACGACCACCAGCGTACCGATGCCGCCGACCACCGCCGAACCGACTGCACCCAGCCATGCGGCAACCATGCCAGATTCAAATTCCCCGAGCTGATTGGACGTGTTGATGAAAATCGCATTCACCGCACTTACGCGGCCGCGCATCGCATCGGGGGTATCCAGTTGCACCAGCGAACCGCGGATCACCATGCTCACCATGTCGAACGCGCCCAACGCGAACAAAGCCAGCAGTGACAGCCACAACACGTTCGATAGCGCGAACACCAGCGTCGCCACGCCAAAGCCGGCCACTGACGCAAACATGATCTTGCCCACGTTGCGTTCCATGTTGTGACGTGCAAGCCAGAACGACATCAGCAAGGCGCCCACCGCCGGCGCGGCACGCAGCAGGCCCAAGCCCCAGGGGCCGGTATGCAGGATGTCCTTGGCGAAGATCGGCAGCAGTGCGGTTGCACCGCCCAGCAACACAGCGAACAGATCCAGCGAAATCACGCCGAGCACGTCTTTGCGTTCGCGAATGAAGTGCACGCCGGCGAACAACGTTTTGAGCGTAGCCGGTTCACGCTTCGGCGGTGCCTGCTCATAGCGCAGCCGCGACACCATCACGGCGGAAATCAAATACAACACCGCAGCCACCGCATACACCACACCGGGACCCGCGACATAAAGCAGGCCACCGAGCGCAGGTCCCATGATCATCGCTGCCTGCATGGCCGAACCATTCACCGCCATGGCGCGTGGAAGCAGGGAAGGCGGCACCAGCGCCGGAACCATCGACTGTAGCGACGGCGACTCGAATGCCTTGGCTGTGCTGATGATGAAGATCAGCAACAGAATGCCCATCTCATCGATCGCATGCAGCAAGGTCAGCGTGGTCAGCAGCACGACCGCTATCCATTCCACGATCTGTCCGATCAGCACGATCCGCCGACGGTCGAACTGATCGGCCAGATGACCTGCCGGCAGGGCCAGCAAGACGGAAGGAAAGAATTGCACCAGGCCGATCAGGCCCAGATCGAAGGCGCGCCCGGTGATGGCGTAAATCTGCCAGCCCACGGCCACGGATAGCATCTGGAAGCCGAAGGTTGAAGCGGTGCGTGCGCACCAGAAGGCAACGTAGGCCGGATGGTTGAGCAGCGAGTCCGCGGAGCGCGGCGCGGGGGAGGAAGACATGCGGGGTCCTTGTCTAGAAGCAGCATTATCTGGAGCTGCGGCGATCTCGCAAAGCGACCTTGATCAAACTCTCTCACGAGCTTGCTGCACATAGTCCCCTCCCCTGCGTGTAGTAGGGGAGCATGCCCTCTCTTCTCCTTCGGCAAGCCGGAGGAGGTAGGGTGGGGTGAGGCACTCTCGCGTCGTATTCAAATGGCGCGACAAGCTCGAGCAACCCCGCCTCAGCCCTCCCCTGTACGCAGGGGAGGGAGCAGCCTGCCGCGCTATGTAAAATCTGCCGAATGCGGACCACACACGGCTTCACCTTCGAAAGCTTCCAACGCTGGCGACGCTCATTCGAGCTCGGCTTCTGGCCGGTGTTCTTTGCCATCAACGTTGTGCTCAACGGCATCATCTCTGTCATGGATCATCCGGGCTTTCCCCGCTGGGAGCCATGGACGTGGGAAGCGAGCAGCGGCGTGGTGATGCTGGCTTTGATACCTGCGTTGGTGTGGGCCTCGCGGCGTTGGCCGATCCGTTTCGAAACTTGGCAGCAGAATTTGCCGAGGCATCTGATCTACAGCGTGATCTTCAGCGTGCTGCATGTCGGCGGCATGGTGGCGTTGCGCAAGCTCGTGTATGTCATGGCCGGGCACCACTACTTTCCGGGCGGGTGGTTGCCGGACTTCGGGTACGAATACCTCAAGGACGTGCGCTCGTATTTTTGGATACTTGTATGTGTAGCGCTTTACCGCTTTTGGGTGATGCGCTTCCAGGGCGAAGCGCGCCTGTTGGCTGAACCCGATGTGGGGCCGCCGGTGGAGCCGGTCGAGCAGCCGGAGCGCTTCCTGGTGCGTAAGCTCGGCAAGGAATTTTTGCTGGCTGCGCGCGAGATCGAATGGCTGCAGGCGTCGGGCAACTACGTGAACCTGCACGTGCGTGGCCGTGATTACCCGCTGCGCGCCACCATGGCCGGCATCGAGGCGCGGCTGGACGCACAGCGTTTCATGCGCGTGCATCGCAGTTACGTAGTCAACTTGGATTTCCTGTCCGAGATAGAACCGCTGGATACCGGTGACGCGCGTCTAGCCATGCAAGATGGCATGAAGCTTCCGTGCAGCCGGCGTTACCGCGCGGCGTTACGCGATCGCTTTGGTCAGTCCACGGCCGCGTAGATGGTTGCATCGGGGTGGGGGCTGGTTCCAAGCTAGAGACCTCTTCTTCATAGGGATCGAGCTGACGATGATCCGTTCGCCTTTTCGTCATGCCTTTGTTGCAACCGCCGCAAGCGGCTTGCTGTTCCTGGCCGCCTGTTCGCAGCAGGATCAAAACACGCCGTCGCCGCAGGATGCCGCCAAGGCCCAGGCACAACAGATGGCCGACGAGGCAAATCGGCAGCTGCAAACCTATCGCCAAATGCTGCAGATGAAGAACGACGAGATGGCCGCCCAACTTGGCGAGGCGATCGTCAAACAGTTCCCCACCAGCGATGCCGCCAAGGAGGTGCAACAGACACTGCCGGACGTCGAACAGCGTGCAAAAGAAGCCGCCGACAAGCGGCGCCTTACCGGACTGTGGACCTACCAGGTTGGCCCGATGGAAGGGGGCACGCAGTCGACCGCCAGCCTTTACAGCTCGCGTCCCGGTGGTGACCGTGCAGTGCGACTGGTGCTGCGCCGGCACACGCAATGGGGTCAGAGCGTGTTCCTGTTCGGCAACGGCCACGGTTTCGTATGCAAGGGCAATTGCACGATCCAGGCGCAGTTCGACGGCAAACCGCATCCGCTGCGCGCGTTCTTGCCGACGACGGGCGAGCCGGCCGCCTTCATTCGCGACGACAAGGCCTTCATCACTGCCATGGAAAAGACCAAGCGCATCACGATGGACGTGGAAATGCAGGATGGTGGCAAGCAGGAACTGGTGTTCGAAACCGGTGGCTACGATCCATCCAAGTGGCAGGCGGTAGGCAAAAAGTAAGCGCGTGCACCGCCCATGCGCTCACGCGTTATGGCGGTTATCCAGATCAAGGAGGCAGGTGTCATGGGCAAGCTTCGGATTCTGGCGCTCGTGCTTATAGGCGTGCTGCTGGCGTCGTGCGAAAGCGTTCCTTATGCGCAGCGTTTGCAGCAGCGCCAGCAGGCATACAGCGCTGCCGCCGGTGCGCCGGTACGCAGCTTCCGCCTTGTACTGGGCATGCAGATTTATTCGTGGGAGCCACTCAGCGATACCCAGTTGGTGATCTATACGCTGCCCAGCAAGGCCTATCTGCTCGACGTGTGGCCGTGCAACAACCTCACTTTCACCAACTTCATTGGCCTGACCAGCTTCGCCAGCGAAGTGCAGACCGGCTTCGACAAAGTGCTGACCGGGCGGCCGTACATTCCCTGCATCATCAAGCAGATTCGCCCGATCAACCTGACGCAGTTCAAGCTGGAACAAGCAAGCCAGCGCCACATCGACAGCGTGCCGCGCGACAATGCAGGCAACCCGTCGGCCCCCAACAACGGGCAGTGAGGCGCGGTGAGCGAGCCTGAAATCTATTGCCCCCAGTGCGCCTGGCGTCCGCTAGGTACCAGCCGCTGGCTGTGCACGCCAAAGATGGGCGGCTGCGGCACGGTATGGAATACGTTCTGGACCGGTGGTGTCTGCCCGGGCTGTAGTTATCGCTGGGAGATCACTGCTTGCCTTGCGTGCAAGAAGTTCTCGCTGCATCGCGATTGGTATCACTGGCCAGAGCCGGAGACGCGCGAGGAGCAGCATGAGCGGGAGGCGGAGAAAACTGTTTCGCGTTGATCGCTCATCGCATCTCAGTAGCGCAAGAGGTGTGCAGTTCCTCACCGTCATTCCGGCGAACCTTCGCCGGAATGACGGTGAGGTGAACTGGCATTTCCGCAAGCGCGTTATGCCTGCAAAAACAGCTTCTCGCTGATTTTCGCCAGCGGCTTTTCTACGGCCTGCTGCAGTCGTGGCGGAAGGTTCAGCGGCTTGAGCAGCATCTTCACCGTCATCTCCGCCGGGATGTGCCTGCGCAACAAAGCCTGCGCTGGGCCTGCGACCTTGTGGAACTGCGCGTTGTCGTCCTTGTGCTGCGGATAGCACTGGTTGAAAACGTGGCGTAGCGCGATATCGCTGTCTTCGTTCCGGATTTCGTTGAGGCGGCGCAGGATGGCGCGGAACACTTTGTAGCGCCCCAGCTTTTCCTGCTCGCGGTAGCGTTGGAAGGCTTGGTAGAAGTGCTTGAAGTGGCGTACTTCGTCGCTCTTGATGTGATTGGTGAGCTGCTTGAGCACCGGTTCGTCGACGATGTCGTTCAAGGCGCGATAAAGGCTGGCGGTGCCGGTTTCCACTACGCAGCGTGCAGCCAGTTCCAGCCCGCGCGAGGGTTCCAATTGCTCGTTGGTGCAGAGCGCGCCGTAGTCTTTCCAGAATGCCTGGAAGCCGGCATCCCAGTCGAATTCCGGCCATACGTGGCGCACATAGGCAGCCAGCGCGCGACCGTGCTGCAGTTCCTCGTGCTCCCAGTGCTCGCGCAGCCAGCCTTGCAGTTCCAGGTCGCCGTCGAAGTGCTCGATCAGGTTGCTGGTATACAGATCCGAGCCACTCTCGACGAACGAGGCGCTGCAGAGCAGCAGAAACAGATTTTCGTCATGCCGCACACGGGCAATATCGATGTTTGCGAAATTTAGACTTTCCAGAGTCCAGGGCAGGACGGTGCTGTAGTCCACGTGCGGTTTCCTGTGCAAAAAAGACTATCCGATCTGTGACAGATCAAGGACAACAGGATAAATGGTGAACGCTGGAGCGGATTAATGCTAGCTATGCGATCACGGGAGTCGTAAGAACGAGTGCCGGGAGGGCAGGCCTCTACCGCACCACCGTCACGGGAACGTGGGCGCCAGCCAGCACGTCCTCGGATACCGAGCCCAGCAGCCAGCGGCCAAGAGCGCCGCGTTCGGTGTGGCCGATCACGATGTGGTCGATGGGATGTTGGCGCACTTGGCCTAACAGGACATCGCCCGGGCTGCCGTGGGTGATTTCCAAGTCGACCAGGGCATCGGTATCCGGGTCCAGGATATGTAGTTCCTGCTGCAGTTCCCGTGTTCGTTCGCTGGCCGAGTCGGTCATCATCAGCGCGCAGGCATCGGCTCCGCCCTGGGTGACCTGCAGCACTGAAACCACCCGCACCCGGCCCTTGCAAGCTCGCGCCAGATCCATGGCGAAGCGGAATGCGCGTTGCGAAGTGTCCGAACTGTCGTAGCCGACCAGCGAATACCTGGGCATTTTTTTCTCCATGGTCAAAGCGCCCACGAATTCAGTCTGCGCGGCGCTTCGTTAGTTAAGCATCAAGCAAAGGGAAACAATAGGCGATGCCTGTACGCCCACCTCACGGGAGCTTGCCTATCCTGAATGCCTGTGTGGGTGCTTGCTATCTGTTCAGTTGACCAATCCGACACTTTCACCACGGCATGGCTGATCCATGCCATGTGTAAGGAGACTCCTCTATGAACAAGCGTACCTTTGGACTGACTGCCGCCCTGTTGCTTTGCGCCGGTGCGATGAGTGGCCTGCCTACCCAGTCGGCGCGAGCGGATGAGGCGCCCGTGAAGTGCCATCTGACCTACAGCTTGTCCGGATGGTCGGCGATTTATGAGCACGCCGAAGGCCACGGAGAGGTCAGATGCAATAACGGGCAGAAAGCGGCCGTCGTCATCAACATGCATGGTGGTGGTCTGACCGCGGGCAAGTTCCACGTGACCGGCGATGGTGATATCAGCCACGTCTATGGCATCAAGGACGTCTTTGGCAGCTACGCCCAAGCAGAAGCATCGGGCGGTGTGGTGAGAAGCGGTACGGCACAGGTGCTGACCAAGGGCACCACGTCCATCGCGCTGACCGGCACCGGTGAGGGCATCAATCTGGGCGTGGCGATCAGCAAGTTCGATATCAAGCCGGCTCGCTAAGCAGCAGGTTGGTCTGTTCCGCAAAAGGCGCCGCGAGGCGCCTTTTGCTTGTCATGCGGCAGCGTATACTCCTTCACGGTCTTTTGCCCGGGAAGTGATATTCATGCGTCGCCTGCTGACTTTGCTTGCAGTGATCGGCCTGCTGGGTATACCAGCAATTCCTGCGTTGGCCGGCACCGGCGTGCAAGGTGATCCGCAGGTCGGCCAGGTAACCCCCGCTTTCCGCTTGCTGGATCAGAACGGCCATTGGCGCAGTCCGGCCGACTATCACGGGCACTGGCTGGTGCTCTACTTCTATCCGAAGGATTTCACGCCCGGCTGTACCACCGAGGTCTGCACCTTCCGCGATGAAGTCATCAAATTGCGCCAGTCTGGCGCAGACGTCGTCGGCGTGAGCCTGGACAACGTGAAGTCGCATGCCGAATTCGCCGCGAAATACCATGTGCCGTTCCCGCTGCTGGCCGACACCAACCGTCACGTGGCCATCAGCTATGGCGTGCTGACTTCTGCTATCGGCCTGCACTTCGCCAAGCGCACTACATTCCTGATCGATCCCAATGGCAAGATCGCCAAGATCTACCGCGATGTCGATCCCAAGGAAAATGCCGCGCAGGTGATGGCCGATCTCGATACGCTGAAGAAGGCTGCGACCTGATGCTGATATCCCGCTTCGATTCGGATTTGCGCAGGAAAAAAGCTGGTTTCGCGTTGTGGCGCATGATCACGTGGGTGATGCTGCTGGTGGCCGGTTTTCTCGGCTCGCAATACATCATTCACGTGCAGAAGCTGTGGGGTGCGTTGCAAACCCTGCCTGCAGGCGACACTGAAAACGCCAACGTGTTGCACGGCATGCTGAATTGGGCGCTCGGTTACCTCGTCGCGTCGTTCGTCGTGATCGTCGCCTGTGCGGGATGCATCCTGCGCCAAACCTGGGCACGTTCGGTGCTGCGCACGGTGGCGCTGGCGCTGAGCGTGTGGCTTGCCTATTGCGCCATGCAGGTATGGCATCAATGGAATGGGCTGGATCAGCTTGCCGCATCCATCCAGGCGCAGATGGGGGATTTGAAACGCCCTCTGCTGATTGAGATGGTGTTGCAAGTAATCCCCATTCCACTACTGCTATGGCTCGCCTGGCAGCTCGGTCAGCCCGCCGTCCGGCTGCAATTCCGGCCGCGTGCCGGCTGATTCAGCCGCAGTTATCCCGTTGCGCTTTATCGCTGTCAGGCCTCAAGCCCAACGGAAATGTATCTATGCGTTCGACCCGCCTGCTCGCTGCCTGGATGCTTGCGTTCGCGTGCGGCAGCCTGCATGCACAGGATTTGTCGCAGGTCTGCCACGCGACCAGCAGCTACGACCTCACCGTACAGCCGGGTCGGCTGGTCTTCGATCGCACTGAGCCTGCGCCCACGCGTGTGGTCATTGAATCGGGCACGTTGCAGACGGATGGTCAAACCGTATCGCTCAACGCCGAAGACCAGGACCGCCTTGCCCTGTTTCAGCGCGAGGCGGTTGCCCTGGTGCCGCGCGTGAAGCGGGTCATCCATCACGGCGTGGATGTTGCGGTGCAAGCTGTGCAGGATGAATCGAGCGGCCTGAATCTCGACGCCGATACCCGCGCGGAGCTGCAGCGCAGGCTGCAAACGCACGCGGCCGATCTTCATCAGCGTGTCGCCGCCAGCCAGAGCACGCATGACTGGCATGGCGACGCCGCCGACCAGTACGCCAACCAGATCATTAGCGACATCGGCCCTTTGCTCGCTTCGGCCATGGGCCAGCAGGCCATCAGTGCGGCCATGAACGGCGATTTGCAGCAGGCCGCCACGCTGCGTGAGCAGGCTGCGAACCTCACTACCGGGTTTCAGCCGCGTTTGCAGCAGCGGCTGCAGGTGCTGCGTCCCGAAATCCAGGCGCTATGTCCGGATATCCAGCGCCTTGCCGAGTTGCAGCAGGGGATCCGCGCAAGCAACGGCCGTCCGTTGAATCTCGTGCAGATCGGTCAATGAAAGCCTTAGCTGAGCAAAGCCTAACCAAGGCAGGCCGATTTATCCGCCGCTAAGTGCTTGTCCTGCAACATGACCCCGTCTTCCTAAAGACAAGCTCAACCAGGAGGCGGCGCCGTGTCGTTCGCTATTCAACATCTATGCAATGGTCTGATCCGTCGCAGCATCGAGCTGCGCGCGCTGTATCGCCATGCGGCGATGCGAGTGAGCGAACCTGGGTTGCGCACCGTGCTGGATGAAGAAGCGCAATCCCTGACCCTGGTGATCGCCGAGTTGCAGGCGCAAATCCGCAACCATGAAGGCACCCCGGCCACCCGCCGCCGCATGGTCGGCGCTGTGCGTTTTGGTTTCGATGCCTTGATGCCACGCACCGATGACGCCTGGATACGCCTGTTGGCGCGCCATGAGCAAAGTCTGCTGCGTTCGTTTGAGCGCGTCATTGCACGCGTCGGACCGAGCGACATGAGCGCCGAACTGCATCGCCAGTTGCCGCGCCTGCATTCGATCGACCTGGACATGCATAGCCTGGCCAAGGCTATCGGCTTCGGGCACTGATCGTGACAAATCCGCCAGGAGAAGCGCTGGCGGTCCTGACATTCTGGTTCGACCCTGCGCACCAGCAAGATTGGTTTGCCACGTGTCCGGAATTCGATGCGGCGATCCGCGTCCGGTTCGGCGAAACATTCCGCTTGGCTACGGAAGGCAAGCTCAAGCATTGGGCCGATACACCTCGAGGATGGCTGGCCTTGCTGATCGTGCTGGATCAGTTTTCACGCAATCTTTATCGCAACGATCCGCGAGCGTGGGGTCAGGATCCTCTTGCGCAACAACTGGCGCTGTGGGGCATCGAGGAAGGTT
Organism: Dyella acidisoli; assembly: GCF_030160295.1. GTDB lineage: Bacteria > Pseudomonadota > Gammaproteobacteria > Xanthomonadales > Rhodanobacteraceae > Dyella_B > Dyella_B acidisoli. The sequence continues at coordinate 674,490 of NZ_BSOB01000010.1, read as the reverse complement.
ACGACCGACAACTGCAGCCGATGCAGCGCGTCTTCGCTTACATGCCGCTTGAACATGCCGAAGATATGCTGATGCAGCGGCAATGCGTCGCTCTGTTCGAAGCCCTGTGCGAGAACATACCCATCGAAGTGCGCCATCCCTACACTGATTTTCTCGACTATGCTCGACGGCACGAGGCGGTGATCGCGCGCTTCGGTCGCTTTCCACATCGCAACGCGTTGCTCGGCAGGGCATGCACGCCGAAAGAGCTAACCTATCTTGCTGAACCCGGCGCGGGGTTCTGAACGCCGATCACCATCACGGAATTGGTTTATGTCACGACAAGGAGCAGGTCATGCGTCGTTATTTTTTTCTCACCTTGCTGGTCGTAAGTTTCAGTGCACATGCGCTGCAAAGCCTGCGCGTGGGTAGTCAGGTGCTGGCGGTGGGCGATAGTGGTGCACGCGTCAAGGCACTGTTGGGAGAGCCATCTGTACGTGCGAAGGCATCCAGCTCAAGCAAGAGCAAGAATGACAAAGCCAAGGCGAAATCGTCCAGCAACAGCAAAGGCAAGTCGGCCAGCGCAAAAGACAAGGGCGAGAAGTGGCAATACCAGCGCGAAGGGCGCATCACCACGTTCACCATGGTTGGTGGAAAGGTCGCGCATATCGAGGATGTGGCGCGCTAGCATCCGTAGGTTGGGTTAGCGCAGCGTAACCCAACGTATTCGGAGCGACATTGTTGGGTTACGCTGTGCTAACCCAACCTACAAATCGCGTAGTGTCTTCAACAGCGCCTGTGCCTCCCAGCTAACGTATGACTGCTCCGCTTCCCTGATGAGCGCAACGATGCGTGCATTCGCCGGTGCGCGCAGTCCTCTCGATTTCGCCAGCGCGACAAGCTCGCCGTTGATGTAATCCACTTCCGTACGCCGTCCCGCCTGCAGATCGTCCCACATGGAGGAGCGCGCCAGCGGATCGATCGCCAGCATGCGCGCGGCAATACGGTAAAACAGCGCATTGGGCAGCGAGAGTACGGCCGGGAGCCAACGAGCGGGTAGGGCGGTGACTTGGGCGGGACGAATGCCAACTGCATCCAGCACGTGCAATCCTTCCCGCTGCAGCAAGGCAAGGCATTGTCGCCAGGCTCGTTGCGCCAACTCTTCGCGCAGCGGCAAGCCGCTCAATGCATTGAGGGCATTGTTGAGGTTGATCAGCAATTTCGCCCACAACACGGCCTGCATGTCGTCGCACAATTGCAGCGGCAGCCCGCCGGCATTGAACGCGGAACGCAAGGCGGGCAAAAGCGCTGCAGAACGTTCCACCATCAATTCACCCGATGAGCCCTGATGGAAATGCGCCGGTTCCGGCTGCGCCACATTGAATGGCACCATGCCGGCCAATACGTGGCATGCCGGCAGCGCCGCACGCAAATCCGCCGTGTTGCGCACGCCGTTCTGAAAACTGATCACGAGCGTTCCGGGTGCAAGCACCTCGGCCAGTTCGTGCGCGACGTCCATGGTTGCTGCAGATTTCACCGTAACGAGCACAGCATCGACGTTAAGCGTAGCGCTGGCTTGCGTGGCGACATCAATATCCGTCCCTGGAATATGCCGGCGATGACCATGCAAATCACTGATCGTGAGTCCGTGTTCCTTCAACACGGACACCACACGCGAACGCCCAATGAAACGAACCCGCGCGTGCCCATGCAAACGGCCACCCAGATAGTTACCGACCATGCCGGCACCATAGATGGCAATGCTGGGCGGCGACGTCATGCGACCGCGGCAGCGGCGGCGCGCCCAGCCACGCGGCCGGAAAACAGGCAGCCACCGAGAAAACTGCCTTCCAGCGCGCGGTAGCCATGCAAGCCGCCACCGCCGAAGCCAGCTGCTTCCCCGACCGCGTAAAGACCGCGCAAAGGTTGGCCATCGTGCCCCAGCACTCGCGCGTCAAGATCGGTTTCCAATCCGCCAAGCGTCTTGCGTGTAAGGATGTGCAGCCGTACCGCGATGAGCGGACCATTCGCTGGATCGAGGATGCGGTGCGGTTTTGCCACACGCACCAGGCGATCACCGCGATAGCGCCGCGCGTTGTGAATCGCCATCACCTGGCCGTCTTTCGCGAACGGATTATCGAGCTGCCGATCGCGCGCTTCGATTTCCTCGCGCAAATGCGCAACGTCGAGCAGTTGGCTGCCGGCAAGCGCGTTCATGCCGACGACCAGATCGTCCAGATTGTCGCGCACGATGAAGTCGCGACCATGGCGTTTAAAGGCCTCCACCGGTGCGGGCGCTTGTTTGCCGACGGCACGCTTGGCCACTTGTCGCCAACTCTTGCCGGTAAGGTCGGGATTCTGTTCGGAACCCGATAGCGCGAACTCGCGCCGAATGATCTGCTGGTCGAGAATGAACCAGCTGTAGTCGAAACCGGTGCGGCGCAGATGTTCGAGCGTGCCCATAGTGTCGAAGCCGGGCCATAGCGGACCGGGCAGGCGATTGCCGCCCGCGTCGAACCACAGCGAGGAAGGGCCGGGCAGAATGCGGATGGCGTGCATCGGCCAGATCGGATCCCAGTTCTCGATGCCTTCCACGTAGTGCCACATGCGATCACGGTTGATCAGCCGCGCGCCGGCCGATTCGCTGATACCCAGCATGCGTCCATCCACATGTGCAGGCACGCCGCACAGCATGTGCGATGGCGGCGCACCCAGATGCTGCGGCCAGTTCTTGCGGACCAGATCATGATTACCGCCGATACCGCCGGACGCCACGATCACCGCCTGCGCGCGCCATTCGAAATCGCTGATGACGTCGCGTGAACTGGGCTTGCCTCGTTCGATAGTGTCGTCTGCGAGATGCGCGCCATGCACGCCGACCACACTACCGTTTTCAACGATCAGCCCATCTACGCGATGACGGAAGGCGAAGTTCAGCAGACCTTTCGCCTGTGCTTCACGCACACGTCGCACAAACGGTTCCAGCACGCCTGGCCCGGTACCCCAGGTCACATGGAAACGCGGCACGGAATTGCCATGGCCCATCGCGCCGTAACCACCGCGTTCGGCCCAACCCACCACCGGAAACCAGCGCATGCCAATGTGGTGCAGCCAGGCGCGTTTCTCGCCGGCGGCAAAATCCACGTAGGCTTCAGCCCAGCGGCGCGGCCAATGATCTTCCGGTCGGTCGAACGCGGCGGTACCCATCCAATCCGCCAGCGCCAGTGCATGCGAGTCGCGTACGCCCATGCGGCGCTGTTCCGGGGAATTGACGAAGAACAAACCACCGAATGACCAGAACGCCTGCCCGCCCAGGCTCTGTTCCGGTTCCTGCTCGACAACCACGACGCGCCGACCGGCGTCGGTCAGCTCCGTGGCCGCGACCAAGCCGGCCAAACCGGCGCCGATCACGATCACATCGGTGGATGGCATAGCTAACCCCTGAGTCGCGCGATCCAGTCGCCAACTTATCGCGCACCCGGGCGTTTGCCTATGTGCGCTGCGCCAATGGTCATGGCGGCTTGTCATGACCGATGGCATGGGGTGACGTACGGCCCATGCTGACAAGTGGTGGCGCGTTAAACCCTATGCACAGGGATGCGCATCCAAGCGCACAAGAACCATTTCGGTTCACGTCCCGGGAGGGATTGCACATGCGCCGTCACATGCTTTCATTCGCAACGATGCTAGCGTTCGCCGCGGCCGGTGGCGTGCACGCAACGGGCAGTCATTCGCACCATCTGTCGTGCTCCTTCAATAGCGACTATGACGTGCAGGTGGAAGCCAGCGGCATCGCATTCACTCGCAGCAGTGGCACGCCCTCCAAGATATTCATGCACGAAGGCGTGTTGCAGGTGGATGGCCGGAACGTGTCCGTTTCTGCGGCGGATGCGGCGCGCCTGCGTGACTATGAAGAGCAAGTGCGCGAGTTGGTGCCGGCTGTCACCGCGATTGCCCGCGATGGTGTCGAGATCGGCTATTCCGCGCTCACCACGATGGTCGCCACATTGTCCGAAAATGGCGACGAACGTACGCGTTTGCTGGGCGAATTGCGCGAACAGCATAACGAAGCCATGCAGCACATTGAGGGCACGCTTGCTCACGGCATCTGGAAAGCCGGGGATGCGGACGATCTGTTCGATCACCACCTGCAAAAAACCGTTGCCGACCTGGTGAGCAACGTCACCGCCGATGTAGTGAAAGACGCGCTAAGTGGCGATTCGACCCGGCTCGCCGCGCTGCAGGCGCGTACCGATGCACTGGATGCCACGCTCGACAAGGCTGTGAATGCACCGGCTGACAAACTGGGGCAACGCGCGGAAGCGCTGTGTCCGCACTTCAGTCAGCTGGAGCAACTGCAACAGCAATTTCAGTTCCGCTTGCCCAATGGCGAGCGTCTGCAGTTGATTTCCCAAGACATGGATCGTTCCGACAAGGCGAGCCAATACGCCCAGCGCTAGTCACCTGGCGCATCACCCCCGCCATGCTCCCCCTAAGGCATGGACAGTCACACGCCCGGTTCCCCGCCGGGCTTTTTTTTACTTATTGAGGGGGCGTCACCTTCCCCTCACCGTCGCCCCGGCGAAGGCCGGGGCCCAGTGGCGTGGGTGATCTACGAGTCGCTGGGTCCCGGCCTTCGCCGGGACGACGGTGATAGATGCCTAGCGCCCGAGATCCTTCAAAAATTCATTCGTGTATTGCAGCGATGTAGACCCGCTCACGCCATTGCACGAATTCGACACGGACTTCTTGCTCGAACACGGCGTATCGCGATCCAGTGACCAGTAGTGCAAGCCGGCCAGCCCATGGGTGATGGCGTAACTGGTGACGGTATCGACGTCGCTCACTGTGGTGATTTCGCCGGAGGTGTTGTTCTGGCCGATCATCGGCGTCAGCTCGATGTGCGCGGGAGCAATGCCGTAGGTATGTTCCAGGTTTTGCACCGCTTGAATCGCCGATTGCCCCATTTCGCACGCACCATTCACCAGCACGCAGCTGGATGACGCAGCCTTGCCGTAATCCATCGCCATAAGGTTGATGGTGTAGTTGGTGAGGGCAGGGCTGGATGCCTGGATCGCCTGCACCACTTGTTGGCCTAGTGTGTTGATGCCCGCATAACTGCCATCGGATGCTGCCAGTGTGGCGACCGTGAAGGAAAAGCGCAGGTTTGGATATTGCGTTTGCACTGCCGCCACATCCGCGACCAGTTGCTGGATGTCCGCTTGCGTCTGCGTGCTTTCGATATCGAAATCCACGCCGACCATCTGCGGTGTGTAGTAGCTGGCGATAAAGCTGGCGAAGGCACTTGGCGTAGCACAGATAAACACACCACCGGCCCCGCCCGTGGAAATCACGTAGTTGAGACCGGCATTGGACAAGGCACCGATGTTGGCCGACGTAAACGCAGCAGCGGAAAGCCCTGCCCAGCTTTCGCTACCGCACGCACCGGTTGCAAAGGACAGCGTGACAGCACCCAGGTTGGGTTCTTGTGTAGTGTAGAAACTGCCGGTGCCGACCAAGGGCAGGGATGTGCCGGAAGCGGCGGTTTGCATCACGTCGTTACGCCAGTTCATGTCGACGGTGATGTCTTTGTAAGGGCTGAAGATCAGCGTGGTAGCAGCTGATACTTGGGAAGAAAATCCCGCTGCGCACGCGGTGCATGCGAGAACGGCAAGAACTGAACGCACAAAGATCGTCTTTCTGACAAACATGGCAATAGTCTCCGGTCAATGAAAGGTTGCGTATTGCGCGCACCAACACGTACCGCTCCGGCAGTGCATTGCCGCCGAAGTCATGACTCATCGAATTGTCCCCTGCCCAAGCATTGGCGGGCTCCGGCTATATGGGCTTCTTGCGCGACCTTGTCGAGCTGCGATGCACAAGCGGGGATAGGCCAGCACCTGCAATGGACATGCGCGGCTGCTAGGCTTTGCGCAGTCTTGCCAGGGACTGCGTCATGTTCGAACACCTATTAAGTCTTACCCGCGACGATCTGCGTACATTTTTCATCAACCATGCGCCGTCCTTGATCGGCGCGTTGCTGGTGTTGCTCATCGGCAGCTGGCTCGCTGCGCGCCTGGCGAACTTTGTACAGCGCGCAATGCATCGTGCATCGATGGACCCTACGCTGAGCGGCTTTCTCCGCAATCTGCTGTATGGCGTGTTGATCGCCGTGCTGATTGTGATCGCTCTGCAGACCGCAGGCGTGCCGAGCGCACCGCTGCTTGCGGCATTGGGTGCGGGCGGCCTGGCGATCGGCCTTGCCCTGCAGGGATCGCTGAGCAATCTCGCCTGGGGCGTGCTGCTGATTGTGTTCCGGCCCTTCAAAGTGGGTGATTTCATCAGCGCTGGCGGAGTCGACGGCACGGTGCAAGGCATCAACTTGATGCACACCCAGTTGATATTTGCGGACAATCGCGAAGCGTTCGTGCCCAACGCGAAGATCGGTGCGGATGCCATCGTCAATTTCAGCCGGCGCGGTACGCGGCGTTTCGAGCTGCGCGTGGGCATCAGCTACGACGACGACATCGGCACGGCCATCGCAGTGGTACGGCGTCTGTTTGCTGCTGATCCGCGCATCCTGAAAGATCCGGCCCCCACCGTCTGGACCGACTCCCTGGGTGACAGCGCCGTATATCTGCTGCTGCGCGGTCATGCCGCCGTGGACGACTTTTGGCCCGCGCAGACCGATCTGCTGCGTGCGGTGAAAGAGAACTTCCAGGCCGAAGGCATCCACATGCCCTATCCGCACCGTGAGGTGCGCGTGGTCATGGAGTCAGCAAAGACAGATAAGTAGGACAATTCCGCCGCATACGTATGCGGATGGCATTCTTTGGCGTCTTTACCATGTTCGTGAAGGGTTGCCGGTTGCTATGATGGAAGCCTTGCGGCCGCCTTCTCCTCCCCCGCGGCTGCCTTCGTTCCGCAGGAGAAATCATGGCTGACCTGAAAGAAGCCCGCGTCCCGGATATCGGCGGACACGCGGATGTGCCCGTCATCGAAGTGATGATCAAGCCCGGCGATACCGTCGAGAAGGATCAAAGCCTGATCACGCTTGAGTCCGACAAGGCCACCATGGAAGTGCCCGCGCCCTTCGCCGGCGTGGTCAAGGAAGTGAAGCTGAAGGTGGGTGATGAGGTTTCCGAAGGTGCCCTGATCGCCATCATCGAAGCCGCAGATGGTGCTGCCGCCCCCGCACCTGCCGCAAAAGCCCCAGCACCGACCCCTGCACCCGCACCTGCTCCGGCCCCCGCGCCGGCTCCTCAAGTAAAGGAAGAGCCCGCCCCGATCGGCGGTCGCAGTGTGCTGCCGGGCAATGCCCCGGAAGGCGACGTGGCGCCGCAGGCCCGCCCGCCGTTCGACGCCAAGCTGGTGATGCCGGGCGATGCGCCGTACGCCACGCCGGCCATCCGCGCCTTTGCGCGTGAGCTGGGCGTGGACATCCATCAGGTGAAGGGCAGTGGTCGCAGCGGTCGCATCGTGCGCGAAGACGTCGCTGCCTACGTCAAGCACGCGCTCGCTTCCGGCGCACGTCCCGTGGAAGGTGCACCGGTGGCGGCTGGTGGTGGCCTCAACCTGTTGCCATGGCCGAAGGTGGATTTCGCCAAGTTCGGCGAAGTGGAAGAGAAGCCGCTTACCCGCATCCAGAAGATTTCCGGCCAGAACCTCGCCCGCAACTGGGCGATGATCCCGCACGTCACCCAGCACGAAGATGCCGACATCACCGAGCTGGAAGCTTTCCGCAAAAAGCTCGGCGAAGAGAACAAAGATCTCAAGATCACCCCGCTGGTGTTCCAGATCAAGGCGGTGGTTGCGGCGCTGAAGAAATTCCCGCAGTTCAACGCCTCGCTGGATGCAAGCGGCGAGAAGCTCATCCTCAAGAAGTACTTCCACATCGGCATCGCGGTGGATACGCCCGATGGCCTGGTCGTGCCGGTGATCCGCGACTGCGACAAGAAGGGCCTGCTTGATCTTGCCAACGAACTCGGCGAGATCTCCAAGAAGGCGCGCGACAAGAAGCTTGGACCGGCCGACATGTCCGGCGGCTGCTTCTCCATCTCCTCGCTCGGCGGCATCGGCGGCACGGCGTTTACGCCGATCGTCAACGCGCCGGAAGTGGCGATTCTTGGTGTGTCCAAGGCGCAGACCAAACCGGTGTGGAACGGCAAGGAATTCGCACCGCGCCTGATCCTGCCGCTGTCGCTCAGCTACGACCATCGCGTGATCGATGGCGCTGTGGCCGCGCGCTTCGCGTCCTTCCTTGCCACGCAGCTCGGCGACATCCGCCGCCTGCTGCTCTGACGCAAGGAGAACGTTAGATCATGGCTACTACGATCGAATTGAAGGTTCCCGACATCGGCGGTCACGAAGGCGTGCCGGTGATCGAGGTGATGGTGAAAGCCGGCGACAGCGTGACGAAGGAACAAAGCCTTATCACGCTGGAGTCGGACAAGGCGACGATGGAAATTCCAGCCAGTGCTTCCGGCGTCATCAAGGAGATGAAGCTCAAGCTGGGTGATGAAGTGTCAGAAGGCGCGATCATCGCGATCCTCGAAGTTGCTGGCGAAGCCGCAGCCCCATCTCCCTCTCCCCTTCGGGGAGAGGGTCGGGGTGAGGGGTCAACCTCGCCAAGCACTCCGGCGAGCCCCAGCCCCTCACCTCAATCCTCTCCCCGGAGGGGAGAGGAGGCGAACGTGCCGCAAGCAGCGGCATCATCAGGAAGACCCGCAGACATCGAGTGCAAACTCGTCGTGCTCGGTTCCGGTCCGGGCGGTTACACCGCCGCGTTCCGCGCGGCTGATCTGGGCGTCGATACCGTATTGGTGGAACGCTATGCCAAGCTCGGCGGCGTGTGCCTCAACGTCGGCTGCATTCCTTCAAAGGCGCTGTTGCATGCCGCAGCAGTGATCGACGAAGCGGAAGCCATGGCCGCGCACGGCGTGAGCTTCGGCAAGCCCAAACTTGACCTCGACAAGCTGCGCAGCTTCAAGGACAAGGTGGTTGGCCAGCTTACCGGTGGCCTCGCCAGCATGGCCAAGCAACGCAAGGTGCGCACCGTGCAGGGTGTGGGCACCTTCGTGTCGCCGAATGAAATGGAAATCGAAACGGCTGAAGGCAAGAAGCTGCTGCGTTTCGAATACGCCATCATCGCCGCCGGTTCGCAGGCCGTACGTCTGCCCGCGTTCCCGTGGGACGACGATCGCATCATGGATTCCACCGGCGCGCTGGAACTGAAAGATGTTCCCGCTAAGTTGCTCGTGGTTGGCGGCGGCATCATCGGCCTGGAAATGGCCACGGTGTATTCCGCGCTCGGCAGCGAAGTAACCGTGGTCGAATTCATGGACCAAATCATTCCGGGCTCGGATGCCGACCTGATCAAGCCGCTCGCCAAGCGTTTGAACAGCAAGCTCAAGGGCGTGCACCTCAAGACCAAGGTGGTGGAAGCGAAAGCCACCAAGAAAGGCATCGAGGTCAGCTACGAAGGCGAAAGCATTCCGGAAACCACCGTGTTCGATCGCGTATTGGTGTCAGTAGGCCGCTCGGCCAACGGCAACAAGATCGGTGCCGACAAGGCTGGTGTCGCTGTTACGGAGCGCGGCTTTATCAACGTCGACGCGCAGATGCGCACCAACGTGTCGCATATCTTCGCCATCGGCGACTTGGTCGGCCAGCCGATGCTGGCGCACAAGGCCACGCACGAAGCGAAGGTTGCCGCCGAAGTCGTTGCCGGCCAGAAGAGCCATTTCGATGCACGCGTGATTCCCTCGGTTGCCTACACCGATCCGGAAATCGCCTGGGTTGGCGTCACCGAGCGTGAAGCGAAGGAAAAGGGCCTGAAGATCGGCGTGGGCAAATTCCCGTGGGTAGCCAGCGGTCGCGCCATCGGCATCGATCGCACCGAGGGCTTTACCAAGCTGCTGTTCGACGAAGAAACCCATCGCGTGGTGGGCGGCGCCATCGTCGGTCCGCACGCCGGTGATCTCATTTCGGAAATCGCGTTGGCGATCGAGATGGGAGCGGAAGCAGCCGACATCGGCCTCACCATCCATCCGCATCCGACGCTGAGCGAATCGGTGGGTATGGCGGCTGAGATTTACGAAGGCACCATTACCGATCTGTACATGCCGAAAAAGAAGAAATAAGGCATGTTTTTCATGCAATAACAAAAAAGCCCGGTTTCCGGGCTTTTTTTTAAGAATGTTGCATTCAAACGGAGTTTGGCTTGGTTGCTAGCGCGTCACCGAGCCGCTTTTCGAGTGTCTTAAGGTCATTCACCGCTTGCTGTTGCAGAGCCGTCATCTGGCTGACGGTATGCAGAAATTCGCGAGGCTGTACTTCTCCGGTCTGCAGGTCGGCGACCACGTTGGCCAGATGCATGTCGCTCGTTAGCAGGGCCGTGTTTTCGGTCATGTTGGTGATGGCATCGCGTTGACTGGCATAGACGGCGGAATACCGTTGCATGCGTTCGGAATCCATCCAACTGGCTGATTGATTTGCCACCGTGACATCCCAGGCTTCATGACGCAGGGTGGGGAAGTTCATATTCAAATCGAAGTTGTCGCCAGCCTGGGCGAGGATGTGCTGCTTGATCACGTCATCTGGCAGGTGTGACTTGAGATCATTGATCACGCCGGTGCGGATCTTGTCGAGTCGCTTCAATTGCTCGGTATCCTGCTCAAGACTGGCCTGCACCGACGACAGATTGCTGCGAATCTCCGCTTCGATCTGCTGTCTGCCGATATCGGCCGCGTGCGCGTGGTGCGCATGTTCAATCCATGCCTCAAGTCCCAACGCGGTGAGGATACTGAGCACGATCATCAGATAATGCTTGAGGAAGTCGTTGAGGGTCTTCAACGGTTCCTTGGGAAACTCCAGATGCATGGCGCAGCTCCAGGACAAAAGGGTTACCAAGCCTAACCAGTCCTGAGCTGCCCGGAAACACTTGTCGTGATAAGGGTGGGCGATGTATTGCTAAATCGTCACTTATGCGACGTCACCATGACGAAAAACCCGGTACATAGGGAAACGACAGCGATTCGTAATAATTGAGCGAATGCGCTGGAGGTGCGTACCCGGTCGGAAGAGGCAGGCCGGAAGCGTTTTGAAAGTAGGCGACGCAGGCATCCCGCCACCACTGCGCTTCCTTTTCCTGGATGGCAAGGAAGGTGGCAACCTGGTGGTAGCGTTCTGCGTCGATATAGCCCTCCAATTGGCTCCACGTTTCGCGCATCTGCTTTATGTCATCGACACCTTGCGTGTAATGCGATATCAGTTCGGACCACAGCGTCTGGCCGGAACGCATGCGGTAATCCCACGGGACGTGATGGAAATAGAGCAGATACTGCTCAGGCGTTTGTTTGATATCGTTGAACTGCGCAGCAAGCGCAGGTGCATACTGCGCCACGGCATCGCTGCCTGTACGGGTGCGATCAAAACCGATGCCAAGACGATCCGCGTGGTGGTAGTAGACAGGTCGCCAATCCGCTTGTGATTCGCTGGCGTCCCACGGCGCAGGGCCGTAGTGATGACCAGGCCCCATCAGATGCAGCAGCCCAAGCGGGGTCATGTAATCCACGGCTGCTTCGCGCGAACCCATCATCATGTCGACCACGGGTTTGACGAAGGCTTCGTTGTTGCTGAAAGTCATTCGCACCCATTCCTCGGCGATAACGCGTGAGGATAAAGTCGGATTCCAGGCAAGCCGGCCGAACACGTACCAGTTAGCTTGATTGAAATCCGAGCCGCTCCAGTTGCGATCAGTGCCGATATTCGCCACGCCAGCCATGCCCGTCAGCGTGTGCCCTTCAAGCGAACCATCGATCACTTTGGCCACGGTGGAACCTTTGCCGTGCGCCATCGTATCGGCTGACAGTACCTCTTCGAACAATGGTCCGAGATAGACCAGGTGCGTCGCGAAACCGAGGTATTCCTTGGTGATCTCAAATTCCATCATCAACGGCGTCTTCGGCATGGCGCCGAACAGTGGATGGAAAGGCTCTCTCGGCTGGAAATCCACGGGACCATTCTTCACCTGTATGAGCACATTGGCATGAAAGCGCCCATCCAACGGCTTGAACTCGTCATACGCCTGCTTGGCGCGATCTTCCGGATTCGTCTGCGAATAGACAAAGGCTCGCCACATCACCACGCCGCCATGTGGTGCGAGTGCATCGGCAAGCATATTGGCGCCGTCAGCGTGCGTGCGTTTGTAATCTTCGGGGCCAGGCTGGCCTTCGGAATTCGCTTTGACTAGAAAACCGCCGAAATCCGGAATCCGCTTGTAGATCTCATCCGCCTTTGCACGCCACCAGGCTTGCACTTGCGGGTCGAGCGGGTCCGCTGTTTTCAAGCCACCTATCTCCATCGGTGCGCTGAAGCGGATACTCAGATACACGCGGATGCCATAAGGTCGAAACACATCGGCTAGTGCCGCGACCTTTTCCAGATAGACGGGCGTGAGGATCGTGGCGCCTGCGTTGACGTTGTCGAGTACTGTGCCATTGATGCCGATCGAGGCGTTGGCGCGCGCATAGTCGGTGTAACGAGGGTCACGCCAGTCCGGCAATTTCCACCAATCCCAGATCGAAGCGCCCGCATAGCCGCGTTCGACCTGGCCGTTGAGATAATCCCAGTGATTGAGCACGCGCAGTTTCACGCGTGGTGATTCGTGCAGATCGAGATGGTCGATCGGCCGCCCGGTCTGCAGCAGACGCAGGAAGTGAAAGGCACCATACAGCGCGCCGATATCTTCACGACCTGCAATAACGGTTGCCGCGTGGCCATCCACGACGACACTGCGAATCAGATAGCTCTCGTTTCCCAGGCTTTGAGTGTTGAGGGAAAGGCGGGCGATCAGTGCGGATGATGCGGGTGTGCCGACGATGATGGCGCCATCGCGGGTAACGGTATCCGACAGCGATATGTCGCGACCTAGCAACCCGTTCAAACCGCGCTGCAATTCGCTACGAGTAGCACTTTGGGTCGAAGTGGCATGGCCAATGATCAGCTCGGAGGCATGATCCTGGTAAAGCTTTGCTTGTTCGGGCGCGAGCAGGCGGTAGCGCAGCCACAGGTCATAACCATCTTCGGCACGTGTGGGCGCTGCGCATAGCAGCGTGATCAGCATCAGAAAGAGCGTTACCCATGCGCGCAAGAAGGCGTTCATGACTGATCCAATGACGCGTTGTCGAAGAGGTCGCTTTGTGCAATGAAGCTGTCCCGATCCACGAATCCAGAAAGCCCAACACCCACAAGTCGATAGCGGGTATCGGGGGGGCGTTCCACGCGCTCGCGCAATGCGCAGGCCACGTTGGCCAGCTCGCTCGCCGAGCGCGGGTGCAGGGATGGCGTAAGGCTGCGGGTAAGGGTGTGAAAATCGGCAGTCTTCAGTTTCAGCACAATGGTGCGCGCGATACGACCTCGCTGCGCTTCCCGTTGATGCGCCGCCCAGGTTTTCTCCGCCAGATAGCGAATGTGCGGTTCGAGTTCGTCCAACGTGAGATCGTGCTCGAACGTATCTTCGGATGACACCTGCAAGGTGAGCTGGTTGGGTTGCACTGCATGATCGTCGATACCCAGCGAAAGCTCATGCAGGCGACGCCCCCAGCGACCGAAGCGTTGTTCCAATTCGAGCAGCTGTAATGCACGCAAATCGCCCACCGTCTTGATGCTGAGTGCTTCCAGCCTCGCATCCATCACCTTGCCCACGCCGGGCAGACGGCCCACCGGCAGCGGTGCGAGAAAGGCGAGCACCTGATGCGGGCGAATCACGAACAAGCCGTCGGGCTTGTTCCAGTCCGAAGCAATCTTGGCGAGAAACTTGTTCGGTGCCACGCCCGCTGAAGCGGTGAGTTGGGTTTCTTCGCGAATGGCCGTGCGTATGGCCTCCGCGGTGGCGGTGGCGGAAGGCAGGTTTGTCTTTGTTTCCGTGACGTCGAGATAGGCTTCGTCCAGCGAAAGCGGTTCGATCAAATCTGTATGCCGCGCAAAGATCTCGCGCACGTGCCGTGAGGCGGCTTTATAGCGCACGAAATCCGGCGGTACGAAGATCGCTTGCGGACACAGCCGCCCCGCACGCACTGCCGGCATGGCTGAGCGCACGCCGAACTTGCGCGCTTCGTAACTCGCGGCGCACACCACCGAGCGCGCGCCACGCCAGGCGACCACCACCGGTTTGCCACGCAATGACGGATCGTCACGCTGCTCCACGGACGCGTAGAACGCATCCATGTCGACGTGAAGGATTTTGCGCGTGGGTAAGGACACAGTAATGGGTAGGGTAGGTCAGTGCCTAAAGGATGCTCTGGTTGGTGGCTCGGTATCAACGAACTTGAACGGCTTGTCTACCCAATCCAGCGGATTGTCTGCTCATTCCTACCATGGGGATTGAGCACGGCGAGTGCACCCACAGATCAGGAACACTTGCCGTTCGTCGGCTCGGAATGAACGGGTTTTCTTGCAAAGGAGTAATTCATGAAGATTTTGATGGTGCTGACATCGCACGACCAGTTGGGCAATACCGGCCATAAAACCGGGTTCTGGCTGGAGGAATTCGCTGTGCCGTACTACGCGTTCAAGGACGCTGGTGCGCAGATCGTGCTTGCCTCGCCTAAGGGTGGCCAGCCGCCGCTTGATCCCAAGAGCGACGCGCCCGATGCGCAGACTGAAGCGACTCGGCGCTTCCGTGCTGACGCCACTGCGACGGCCGCGCTAGCGTCTACGCTCAAGCTTGCTGGAGCGGCCAAGGGCGAGTACGACGCCGTTTTCTATCCGGGCGGTCATGGGCCGCTGTGGGACTTGGCGGAGGATAAGGATTCGATTCGCTTGATTGAGCGTACCTATGCGGCGGGCAAGCCGGTGGGTGCGGTGTGCCATGCGCCGGCAGTGTTTCGTCACACTAAGCGCGATGATGGTCAGCCGCTGGTGCACGGCAAATCTGTCACTGGCTTCACCAATAGCGAGGAGGCGGCAGTGGGCTTGACCAACATCGTGCCGTTCCTGGTTGAAGACATGCTCAAGGCCAACGGTGGACACTATTCGAGCAAGGCCGACTGGCAGGCTTATGCCATCACCGATGGCAATCTGGTCACTGGGCAGAATCCGGCGTCGTCGGAGGATGCTGCAAAGGCAGTGCTGACGTTGCTACGTGCCTGAGCATGTAGGTTGCGACATACAGTTCCCTCCCCTACGTGCAGTAGGGGAGGGGGCACATCATGATGTGTTGAACTTCGACGCTAAGAAGCGAGGTGAGCGAAATTCGCCTCACCCCAGCCGACGCGCCTCGCTCGGAAGACTTTGCAGACGCTCAACAAGAAGCTGTGCGAATCGTTCGGCCGCTTCGGGTCTACCCGTTAGGAACAGCGACGGTTCGATTACTTCCAGTTCCATCACCAGGAACTGCCCGTTCGCCACCACACCATCGACTCGCGCATAAGCCAAATCGCGATGCCCTAATGCAGCGGTGGCTGCCAGCGTCTTGCTTGCGGCTTTCACTATGTGGTCATCGGGTGTGGCTTGGTCAGTACGGCCACCATGCTGTTCCTGCACACGATAGTCGCCCGTAGTCGGACGCTTGAGTACGGCATGGCTGTAAGCGTTGTCGAAAAACATCAGCGACCATTCGCCGTGGCTCGCAATCTCCGGCACAAAGGGTTGCACCAGATAGTCGAGCTTGTTCGGCAGCTGCTCGATGGCATGCTGGAAATCGGCTGTACCCACCTTGCCCCGCACGGTATGCCACGCACCGCCGCTGACGGTCGGTTTGATGACTACGTCGTGTTCCAGCATGGGGGACAGTGTTTCCTGCAAGCTGCCACCCTGCGCAACGCGTGTCGGAATAACGGGCACGCCTTGCTGCTCTAGCTCGAGCAGATAACGTTTATCGCTGTTCCAACGCAGCGTGTGCGTATCGTTGATGGTAATGACGCCTAGTCGATCGAGCATATCGAGCCAGGCGCAGAAGGCCGTGTAGTGCTCGAAGTAATCCCAGATGGTGCGAATCAGAACTGCATCGAAAGACGTCCAATCGACGTGCGGATCGTTCCAGACGCAAACCGTCGTCTCTACCCCCAGACGGTTGAGCGTAGCTAGCAGATGAACGTCATCCTGATGGACGGTCGGGAATTGCCTGGACGAAGCAACGGCAAGGCGAAAACGAGAAACAGACATGGGAACACCTCCAAATAATTGGGGTGGGCGCCCTTGTTCATTGTGAGTGGTCGGCGACCCGAGCGTGGCGGATAGAGAGCCTGTTCAATATCCGTCGCAGCACCCCTCGGGGCCGATGCGCCAGCGTAGCGTTGGTCATGGCGCGTGACCTGCCAAGTATCGGAGGACGGATTTCGGCGTGTCAATGTGACTAGGAGCACGTGCATGGTGCGCTGCCGACGCGCCATAGGGCAAAGGTCACCGGACAGCGGACAGCGACTCGGGTTAATGTCGGCAACCATGACCGACGAAACCTCCCCATCCTCTTCGTACCTGCGCCGGCTCGGCATTTGGAGCGGCGCTGCCATTGTGGTCGGCGGCGTCATTGGCAGCGGCATTTTCCGCACACCTGCCACGGTCGCCGAGCGAACATCGTCCGGCTTGCCGTTGCTCGCGCTATGGGTACTGGGTGGTTTGCTCACATTGGCCGGCGTGCTTTGTTACGGCGAGCTCGGCGCGCGGCGTCCGCACGCAGGCGGCATTTATCTTTACTTGCGCGAAGCCTTCGGCGCGCTGCCGGCCTTTCTGTTCGGCTGGACCATGGCGCTGATCAACTACCCCGGCAGCGTGGCGGCGGTGGCCGTTACGTTTGCTGACTATGCCTGTCGAGCTGTGAGTGCGCCGGCGCTGTGGGTGAAACCGGTCGCGGTAGGCGCGATTTTCTTCATCGTCGGCGTCAACCTGTTCGGCATCCGTGCTGGTTCATTGTTGGTGAATGTTTTTACGCTGCTGAAGCTGGCAGCGATCTCCATGCTGTTGGTGGCGGGGCTGGTGCTGGCACATGGGCATCTGGGGGGCGTGCTGGCGGTGGATACTGCGCATCAGGTATCCGGTAGCGCGTGGATTGGGGCCGTATTGCCGGTGTTGTTCACCTATGGCGGCTTTCACTACTTGAACGACATGGCGGGCGAAGTGCGCGATCCGCAGCGCACCTTGCCGCGTGCGCTCACGCTGGGCCTGGTGGGCGTCGTGGTGTGCTACGTCCTAGCGAATATCGCTTATCTCGTCGGCCTGGGGCATGAGGGCCTGGCTGCGAGCAAGGCGCCTGCTGCAGATCTGATGAGCCATATCTTCGGACCGCATGGCGCCACGATCATGGCCATCGGCATTGCTTGCTCTACGTTCGGGTACTGCAGCATTGCCATTGCCGGTGGTGCGCGTGTACTGCAGACGATGGGTTCGGATGGAATGTTTTTCCGCTCAGTAGGGCAGATCGATGCGCGCTGGCGTGCACCGCAAGTTGCGCTGGCGGTGTTGGGTCTATGGGCCATCGTGCTGATTCTTACCGGCACCTTCGATCAGCTGGTCAACTACACCACGGTGGGCGAATGGCTGGGTCATGCGTTTGGCATCGCCACGTTGTTCTGGTATCGGCGCCAATTTGGGGCGCAGAGCTCGCCTTATCGCGTGCCGCTGTATCCCGTGCTGCCGTTCGTATTCGTATGCACGGTGCTTGGCGTGATCATCGCCACGGTAATTGATACGCCGCGTGATGCTGGCATGAGCCTGGTGATCATCGCGTTTGGCGTGCCCGTATATGCGATGTGGCGTAGGTGGGGCAAGCAGCGCGCGAGTGCATAGGCTGGGATGGCGATCTCAGTGCATACATTGCAATGCTGGGATTATCATCCCAGCCTACTCACTGGCTCACGTCCTGTGTTGTAAGTTGCAGATGAAAACGATCACGCTATTTGCAGGCGCAGTACTGGGGGTGTTGTCGTTCGATAGCACTGCTGCTGATATTGCAGATCTTGCGATTTCATCTGCGTCGGCGAAAGTTCAATTGCAGCAAGTGCAGCGCATCGGCCAAGTTGAGCGCGATGCGCATGGCACGCCGTTGCAGCGTTATGCGTTTCAACCGGTAAGTCAGCCGCAGATCGTCATCACCTCTGCAGCCGGTTCATGGAATTGGGCAGGGCAGGGTGCGCTACAGATCCAGGTGCAGAACGCGATGCCTTGGGCAGTGACGCTTGAGGTGAATGTCGATGGTGCCGCCGGACAACACCTGCGTGCTGTTGTTGGTCTGCCGGCAGGTCCTGCGCAAGCCTTGGTGATTCCTTTGCACGCAACCTCGCCACGTGCATTCGGCATGCAAGCAGGCCCGCCAATGCCATTCGAGGATCGTGCGAGTGCCGTCTTCGTTGCGACAACGGTGGAAGGAGCGATCGATCTTGCGCAGGTGCGCGAGGTCCGCCTCAGCATGCCGGCGCCGCAGGCTGTCCAGCAACTTTTACTGGGCAAGATGGAAACGAGCGCGGGCGATTCGGTCTTGCAAGATGCTTATCGCAACATCGTCGATCAGTGGGGGCAGTACACGCGTGGACACTGGCCGGAAAAGATCGATAGCGATGCGGCTTTGCGCAGTGCGCACGCTCAAGAGCAGCAACGACTATTGGCGCAGTTGGCTGAGCGCCACGTCTTGGATGCTTACGGTGGCCGTCAGAACATCGCATTGACGCGCACTGGTTGGTTCCACACGCAAAAGGCGAATGGCCGTTGGTGGCTGGTAACGCCGGATGGGCATGCGTTCTTTTCGCTGGGTATCAACACAGTGACCGCCGCCGACACGCGCACCTATGTACAGGGGCGCGAATACATGTTCGCGGATCTGCCGCCGGATCAATCGCCGTGGAGCGCCTTCTACGGTTCCAGCGATAGCCGCGACGCCGAGCGGGGTGCGAGTGCGGGTATCGGTGCGAATAACGGCCGCTGGTTTGACTTCTATGCGGCGAATCTCTATCGCTTAGATGGTTCAAATGGGCTGCCCGATTGGCGCAAGCGCACGCTCGATCGGCTGCAAGCTTGGGGTTTCAACACGCTCGGCAATTGGAGTGACGATGCGCTGGGCAAGCTGCACCGCGTGGCCTATACCTTGCCGATCTACATCAACGGCGAGTTCGGCAATGTCTCCAGCGGCTTCGATTATTGGGGACGCATGCCCGATCCGTTCGATCCGCGCTTCGTGCAAGCAGTCGAGCACGCTGTTGCGAATGCGGCCGCGTCGTCGCACGACGATCCTTGGCTGCTCGGCTACTTTGCCGATAACGAACTGGCGTGGGCAGGACAAGGGCCGCAAGGACGCTGGGGCTTGGCGATGGGCACGTTGTGCGGCGAAGCGCGCAGTGCGGCCAAGCAGGCGTTTATCGCCACATTGAAGAAGAAATACGGTGCAGCCTCGAAGCTGGCTTCCGCATGGGGCATCACGCTTGGCGATTGGTCTGCGTTAGACGCCACGAATTTTCCTGCGCCAGAACCCAATGCAGCGCACCCCGCCATCGCCGAAGATTACAGTGCGTGGTTACGTCACTATGCCGATCAATACTTCAGCGTCGTCGCAGCAGCCATGCATCGCCACGATCCGCATCATCTTTTCCTGGGTGGACGCTTTGCGGTGAATACGCCGGAAGCCGTAGCGGCGTGTGCACAGTATTGCGACGTGATCAGCTTCAACGTCTATGCGGATCTGCCGCAGCATGGTGTTGATCTCAACGCCATACACAAGCTCGACAAGCCGGTGCTGATCACCGAGTTCCATTTTGGTTCGTATGATCGCGGACCGTTCGGCAAGGGTGTTGTTTCAGTGTGGGCAGAGGAGCAGCGCGGTGCGGCGTATGCGCGCTTCGTGCAGGCTGCAGCGAGCGATCCGGCAATCGTGGGTACGCATTGGTTCGAGTACGTCGATCAGCCGGTGACGGGGAGGTTGATCGATGGGGAGAACAGCCATATCGGGTTGGTGGGGGTGACCGATATTCCGTTTGCGGGATTTGTCGATGCTGTGCAAAAAGCGAATCTTGGTTTGCGCTATTGAGGCGCATTGCTCAGTGATGCTTGTTGCTTAGGATTCGTCGTCCCGGCGAAGGCCGGGATCCAGTGTCTTTCGCTTTAAGTCGCTGGGCCCCGGCCTTCGCCGGGGCGACGATCTATCAAGTATTGCGGCGAGGTTGGCCCCTCACCCCAATCCTCTCCCCCATCCTTGATCAAAGATGGGGGAGAGGGAGCGTGGAGCGATCAATAACGATAATGATCCGGCTTGTACGGCCCTTCCACCGGTACGCCGATGTACGCAGCCTGTTCCGGTGTCAGCTTGGTGAGCTTCACGCCGATCTGTTCAAGATGCAGACGCGCCACTTCTTCGTCCAACTTCTTGGGTAGGCGATAGACCGTCTTCTCATACGTGTCTTTGTTCGCCCACAGATCGATCTGCGCCAGCGTCTGGTTGCTGAAGCTGTTGGACATCACGAAGCTCGGATGGCCGTGCGCGCAACCCAGGTTCACCAGGCGACCTTCAGCCAGCATGTAGATGCTGCGACCCGTCTTACCGAAGGTGTAGCGATCCACCTGCGGCTTGATGGTCTCGCGCGTCACGTCCTTCGCACCGTTCAAGCGATCCATCTGGATCTCGTTGTCGAAGTGGCCGATGTTGCACACCAGGGCGTTGTTCTTCATCGCCGCCATGTGTTCCAGCGTGATGATGTCCTTGTTGCCGGTGGTGGTGACGTAGATGTCGCCGATGCCGAGCGTGTCTTCCACGGTCGTGACCTGGAAGCCTTCCATCGCCGCCTGCAGCGCATTGATGGGGTCGATCTCGGTCACGATCACACGCGCGCCGAAGCCCTTCAGCGAATGTGCGCAACCCTTGCCCACGTCACCGTAGCCGCACACCACGGCGACCTTGCCGGCGACCATCAAGTCGGTGGCGCGCTTGATACCGTCGGCCAGCGATTCGCGGCAGCCGTACAGGTTGTCGAACTTGCTCTTGGTGACCGAGTCGTTGACGTTGATGGCCGGCACCAACAGCTTGCCGGCTTCCATCATCTGATACAGACGATGCACACCAGTGGTGGTTTCTTCGGAAACACCCTTCCAGTCGGCGGCGACTTTCTTCCAGAAACCGGGGCGCTCTTTGGCGGTGCGCTTGAGCAGATCCTTGATGACCTGTTCTTCGTGATTGCCGCTGGGTGTGTTGACCCAGTTGTCACCGTTTTCCATGTCCACGCCCTTGTGGATCAGCAGCGTGGCGTCGCCGCCGTCGTCGACGATCAGCTCGGGACCCTTCATGCCGGGGTGGGTGAGCATGTCGAGCGTGCAGTCCCAGTACTCCTCCAGCGTTTCGCCCTTCCAGGCGAACACCGGGATACCGGCCGCGGCCACGGCCGCAGCGCAATCGTCCTGGGTGGAGAAGATGTTGCAGGAAGCCCAGCGTACCGAGGCACCGAGGGCGCTGAGCGTCTCGATCAGCACTGCCGTTTCCTTGGTCATGTGCAGCGAGCCGGACAGGCGCACACCCTTGAGCGGCTTGGCGGCTGAGTGGCGCGCGCGGATGGCCATCAAGCCAGGCATTTCCTCTTCGGCCATGCGGATGCGGCGGCGGCCGAGATCGGCCAGCGAAATGTCGCGGACCTTGTAGTCGTGTGTAGCGGAATCGTTGGTGACAGCGTTCATGGGAGGGATGTCTCCGAGTCTCATGGGGAAAACCCGGCCCGGAAGGCCAGGCCGACGCGACAATTCGCGTCATGAGCGCCGTTACAGTCGAAGCATCCACCGAGCCTGGCCGTGCATTCCCACGGTCGCAGCGCCCCTCGGCGAAGACGCCCATTCTATCCATAGAACGTTCCTTATGACGAATGGATTGCCGCAGTGCCGCATAAATTCGGTAGGCTAGGGAACTGACCCAACGGAGGCCCCATGGAAGCTACTCGCGACCCCGAATTCCTGCCCCACGACGGCCCGCTGCGCGAAGACGTGCACCGGCTCGGCGCGATGGTGGGACGCATGTTGGCCGAACAGGGGGGCGAGGGATTTTTCCAGCGCGTGGAGCAGGTACGTACCGCTTCCATTCGCCGTCGTCGCGAGGGGCACGCCGCGGACGATCTGGCCGAATCGTTGGCTGGGTTAGATGCTGAAGAAGCGGAAGCGCTGGCTCGCGCGTTCGCTACGTATTTTCAGGCCGTGAACACCGCCGAGCGAGTGCATCGCATCCGCCGTCGTCGCGACTATCAGCGCGAAAGCGGCACCGCACAGCCGGAATCGCTGCTCGATGTGCTGCAGCACCTGAAAGCGCAAGGCGTAAGCGCCGATGAATTGCTGCAATGGCTATACAAGCTGAAAGTCGAGCCCGTATTCACTGCGCATCCCACTGAAGCGATACGCCGCTCGCTGCTTGAAAAGGAACAGGCAGTTGTGCGCGCCCTGGTCGACAACTTCGACCCCACCCGCACGCCGCAAGAACGCAAGGAAGACGATGACCGCATCTTCATGGCGCTTTCCGCCGGCTGGCAGACGGCCGAAGCGTCGCCAATCCGTCCCAGCGTGCAGGACGAGCATCATCACGTTGGCTTTTATCTTGCCAATCCGATCTACCGCATCGTGCCGGCGTTCTACGAACTGCTCGCCGATGCGTTGCAGGAGGTGTACGGAGTTGCCGTGCCGTTGCCGCGCCTGCTGAGTTTCGCCACCTGGGTGGGCGGCGACATGGACGGCAATCCAAACGTCGGCGCCGAGACTATCGCCAATAGCCTCGCTACGCAGCGTGCACACGTGTTGGAGCATTACATCGCCGACGTCGATGGACTCGCGCGGCAGCTCAGTCAGACGGCCGATCGCGTGCAGTTCGAAGCGTCGTTGCTGAAGCGACTGGCCGATTATCGCGAACAATTTCCGCGTGCTGCAGCGACGATTCGCCCGCGGCATGCGGATATGCCTTATCGCTGCTTGCTCACCTTGATTGGTGCGCGTCTTGAAGCGACGCTGGATGATGGCAATGAAGAAGGCTATCACTCCGCCGAGGAATTGCTCGACGATCTGCTGCTGATCGTGCATGGCTTGATCGATCATCGCGGTCTCAACGCAGGTGCGTATGCCGTGCGCCGCCTGATCTGGCGTGTGCGCACCTTCGGCTTCCACATGGCGCGCTTGGACGTGCGCCAGGATTCGCGTGTGCATGACGATGCTCTCGCTGCATTGTTGCGCGATGAAAGCTGGACTCAACGTGCACCGGCGGAACGCATTACTGCACTACGTTCCTATGCGAGTGGCGAGCGGGCGCTGGAAAAAACCGACGATGCGCAAGCCGCATCGCTGCAAGCGGTGTTCGCGACACTGCATGAATCCCGTCAACGCTACGGCGTCAACGCGATTGGCCTGTACATCATCAGTATGGCGCGCTCTGCTGCAGACGTGCTGGCGGTGCTGGCGTTGGCGCGATATGGCGGCTTCACGTCAGCAGAGCATGTGCCGCTCGACATTGCGCCGCTGTTCGAAACCGTCGACGACTTGAAGAACGCGCCCAGCACGCTGCGCGCTTTGCTCGATGACCCGGTTTATCGCGCACACCTGCGCGTGCGTGACGATTGCCAATGGGTCATGCTCGGTTATTCCGACAGCGGAAAGGACGGCGGCACCCTGGCCTCGCGTTGGGGCCTGCAGCGTGCGCAGGTGGAATTGCTTGAGGTGGCGCAGCAGGCCGGCATCCGTCTGGCGTTCTTCCACGGCCGCGGCGGTTCGGCCAGCCGCGGCGGTGCACGTATTACGCCAGCGCTGATGTCGTCGCCGCGCGGTTCGGTAAGCGGCATCCTGCGTGTGACCGAGCAGGGCGAAGTGATCCATCGCAAATACGGTATTCGCGCGCTGGCATTGCGCAATCTGGAGCAGACCGTGGGCGCAGTGATGCGTGCCAGCATGCGTCCACGCGATGAAGAAGCACGCGAAGCGAATTGGCGCGACATCATGACTGCCATGGCCGCGGAAAGCCGGCGTGCCTATCGCGCCTTCGTCGACCGCGAAGGCTTCGTCGACTATTTTCGCGCAGCCACACCGATCGACGTGATCGAACAGATGGCGCTCGGCTCACGTCCTTCACGCCGACGCAGCATGCGCGGCGTGGAAGACCTGCGTGCCATTCCATGGGTGTTCGCCTGGACGCAGTGTCGCTCGATCATCACCGGCTGGTACGGTCTGGGCACTGCGCTCGAAGATGCCGCCGCAAAGCATGGCGAAGAGACATTGCAGGAAATGGCGCGTGATTGGCCGTTCTTCGCCAATGCACTCGATGACGTTGAAATGGTGCTGGCCAAGTGCGATCTCGATATCGCCGATGCGTTCTCCAAGCTAGCGGGTCCTTTGCACGACACCTTCTTTGGCATGATTCGCGAAGAATTCGAACGTACCCGTCGCTGGCTGCTTAAGTTGAAGCACAGCGAGGAGCTGTTGCGCGACGATCCGCGTCTCTCGCTTTCAATACGCCTGCGCAATCCTTATGTTGATCCGATGAGCTTGCTGCAGGTCGATCTATTGCAGCGTTGGCGCGCTAGTGATCGCAGCGACGATCATCTGCTGCGTTCGCTGGTGGCATGTGTCAACGGTGTCGCGCAGGGTTTGCAAAATACTGGCTAACTTCACAGGCCTCGTAGGTTGGGATGAAATCCAAGCATCGGATGATGCAGTGAATGCTGGGATTTCATCCCACTCGTTTCGCCAGCAGTGTTGAATAAGTCAACGCATCCCTGAATTTTCAGGTCGTCATTACCGCTTCTGCGGGAATTGTGGCGGCAGATTAGGAATTTTCTCTTCCAACGGAAAATGCAGATGGACCAACCTCTTTACACTCGACGTCGCCTCGGCGCGCTACCACTGCTGATTTTCAGCTCTCGCTGGCTGCAATTGCCGCTGTATGTCGGCCTGATCGTGGCGCAATGTGTCTATGTGTATCTGTTCGGCAAGGAGCTGTGGCACCTGATTCACGAAGCGCCGAGCCTGGGCGAGCAGGAGATCATGCTGATCGTGCTTGGTCTGATCGACGTGGTGATGATTTCGAACTTGCTGATCATGGTGATCGTAGGCGGTTACGAGACCTTTGTGTCGCGGCTGGGCTTGGAAGGTCATCCGGATCAACCGGAATGGCTTTCACACGTGAATGCATCCATGCTGAAGGTGAAACTGGCGATGGCGATCATCGGCATTTCATCCATTCACTTGCTCAAGACGTTCATCGCAGCAGGTACTTTGAACGGCTTGCCATTCTGTTCGCCGGAGGTGCTTGCCAGCATTGCGCAGGCGGATGAAGCCGGCAGTGTACTCAAGTGCGCCACGCTGACACCGGTGGGTGTAATGTGGCAAACCATCATCCATGTGGCCTTTATTTTTTCAGCGATCGGTATTGCCTGGACGGATCGCATCATGCACGCGCATATGGCGAAGATCACTGAGGAACATTGATCATAGGTTGGGGTGCAAACCCCAACTTCCCGATCAAGACATACATGGCGATGTTGGGGTTTGCACCCCAATCTGCGGCTAGCCTTCCAACTCCGCCCATCGCGCATAGGCCAATTCCAGCTCCGCCTGTGCTTTTGCGAGCGCGTCATTCGCCTTCTGAATCGACGAGTTGTCCTGCTGATAGAACGAAGGATCGTTCATTGCTTCGGCGCGCTTTGCGATCTCGACTTCTAATTGCTCGATGCGTGCAGGCAATTGTTCCAGTTCGCGCGCATCCTTGTAGCTGAGTTTGCGCTTGGGTTTTTCGCTGCTCGTTGCAATCGTGGGTGTCTCAGCCTTGGTTGGCTTTGACGTGGGCGAAGGCGCTTCAGCGGAAGCGCGATCTACCGGCTTCTGCCGCAGCCAATCGCTGTAGCCGCCCACGTATTCGCCTACCTTGCCGTCGCCTTCCAGCACCAGCGTGCTGGAGACCACGTTGTCGAGAAATTCGCGATCATGTGAAACGAGCAGAAGCGTGCCTTTGTACTCGGTAAGCAGTTCTTCCAACAGCTCGAGTGTTTCCACGTCGAGATCATTGGTTGGTTCGTCCATGACCAGTAAATTAGATGGCTGCGCGAACAGCTTGGCCAACAGCAGGCGATTACGTTCGCCGCCAGAAAGTCGCGTGATGGGTGCGCGGGCGCGTTCGGGCGAAAAAAGAAAATCCTGCAGATAACCGATGATGTGTTTGCGCTGCCCGTTGAGCTCGATGTATTCGCGGCCTTCCGCGACGTTGTCCAGCGCGTTTAGCGTGTCGTTGAGCTGTGCGCGATGCTGATCGAAGTAGGCGATCTCCAATCCGGTTCCCAGATTGACCTCACCGCGTTGCGGTTTCAGGTCGCCAAGCAGGATTTTCAGCAGCGTGCTCTTGCCCGCACCATTCGGACCGATGATGCCGACGCGGTCGCCGCGCATGATCGCGGTGTTGAGTTCGTCGATCAGCACGCGTCCACCATAAGCTTGATGCACGCGTTCGAGTTCGATGACTTTTTTGCCAGAGGCCTGTGCGTTGGCCAGCGACATTTTCGCGGCGCCACCGAGTTCGCGCCGTTCCGAGCGTTCGCGGCGTAGCGCTTTCAACGCACGCACGCGACCTTCGTTGCGGGTGCGGCGCGCCTTGATGCCCTGGCGAATCCATACTTCTTCTTGCGCGAGTTTCTTGTCGAATAGCGCATTCGCTTGCGCTTCGGCATGCAGTCGTTCTTCGCGGCGGCGCAGGTAATTGTCGTAATCGCCTGGCCAACTGGTGAGCTGGCCACGATCGATTTCGACGATACGCGTAGCGAGCGTACGCAGAAAACTACGGTCATGCGTGACGAAGACGATGCTGCCGTCGAACTGCTTGAGAAAGCCTTCAAGCCAGCCGATGGCTTCGATATCCAAGTGGTTGGTCGGTTCGTCCAACAGCAGCACATCCGGCTTGCGCACCAAGGCTTGTGCAAGCAAGACACGACGCTTCATGCCGCCAGACAGCGCAGCGAAATCGGTTTCGGCAGGAAGCTCAAGTTTCGTCAGAACGTCAGTGACGCGGCGATCCAGATCCCAACCATGCCGCGCTTCAATTTGGTTTTGCACTTCGCCGAGTTCGTCGAGCTGACCTTCGGCGAGCAGATGGTGATAGCGCGCAAGCAGGTGGCCGAGATCACCCAGTCCATCCGCGACCACGTCGAACACGCTGCCTGACGTATCTTGCGGCACTTCTTGCGCCATGCGCGCAACAACCACACCGCTTTGCACACGCACTTCACCGTCGTCGGGCTGCAATTCCCCGGCGATCAATTTCATGAGAGTGGACTTGCCTTCGCCGTTGCGACCGACGATGCACACGCGCTCGTTGGCGTCGATGGCTAGGTCGACGTGTTCGAGCAGAAGGGGGCCGCCGACGCTGAAGTCGACACGCTGGAGTTGGATAAGAGGCATGGCGCCATTCTACTGGCTCGCTCTTTGCTTTCCTTGTCCTGTTCGACTGAAAGGTTGCCTTAAAGAAGCAGGCGCCAAATGTCGATAAAGCACTGAACCGATCGTCACGCACGTTTAACGAAATTTTACGGCGCGGAGGTCGGTAAAATTTGAAAAAACATGTACTTAACGTGGCCGATTAAAGTGTTTCCTCTGGCAATCACCATCGCCATGCATTAAGGTTGCGCAACGCGGGGGTAGGTCCGCGGTGCTGGGAGTGAAAGGCCGTGGCGAACATCCAATTCAATCAGCCATTGCGGTTGCGGAACCGGCTGTGGAGCTTGTTCGCTGCGCTGTTTTTGTGCGGTCTTATTGGCTTTGCCGGTGCTGCGCATGCAGGCTATGCAGCCATCGTGATCGACCCGGCGACCGGTGAAGTGCTCAGCGCCGTCAATGCGGACGAGCAGAACTACCCCGCCTCGCTCACCAAGATGATGACGCTCTACCTTACCTTTCAGGCGCTGCAGAACGGCAAGCTGAAGGTGGATCAGGAACTGCCGGTTTCCAGTTGGGATGCGTCCCGTGCGCCGACCAAGCTGGGCCTGCGCGCCGGTCAAACTATCTCGGTGAACGATTGCATCCTCGGCATGGTGACCAAGTCCGCCAACGATGCCGCCAGCGTCATCGCAGAAGGCCTGGGCGATAACGAGGGGCATTTCGCCGAGATGATGACGGCCCAGGCCGCTTTGCTTGGCATGAGCGCCACGCATTTTGCCAATGCCAGTGGCCTGCCCGACCCGAACAACACATCCACAGCGCGTGACATGGCCAAGCTCGCCATGGCGCTGTACCGCGACTTCCCTCAGTACGCGCACTATTTCTCGACCAAGGAATTCGTGTTCCGTGGCCAGCTGATTCGCGGGCACAACAACTTGATGGATCGCTATCCGGGTATGGATGGCTTGAAGACGGGTTTCACGGACGCTTCGGGTTTCAACCTGGCATCCACCGCGGTGCACGATGGACGTCGCTTGTTTGCAGTGGTGCTGGGCGGCCGTTCCGCCTCCTCACGCGACAACTTGATGACTCGCTTGCTCGACGACGGCTTCGACAACCAGCCGACGCCGGACGCTGTGGTCGCCCAGGCCGGCGTGCGCAGCACTACCCGCCGTGTACTGGCCGCACTCTCGCCGATCGACACGGCAGAGGCAGACGAAACGGCCCCGGCGCATCACCGCAGCCGCGGTTGCACACCGCATCGCGGTACGAATTGCCCCCGAGTGGCCAAGTCCCATTCCAAATCCACGACCCATCTTTCGCACCGCAAGCACAAGAAGGTGCTGCTGGCTTCGTCAGCTGACAAGAAAGACTGATTCGCGCCGTCAAGCGGCGTCGAGAATGTGATGTTGGCATCGCACGCAGCCTTATAAAAAGCCCCTATGAAAAAACCCCGCGGCATGCCGCGGGGTTTTTGTTTGGAGCATAGGGCGCCGTGCTTACTTGAGCTTGGCGTCTTCGCGCAGCGCCTCAGCCTTGTCGGTCTTCTCCCAGGAGAACGCCGTGTAGGTCTTGCCATCCGGACCCTTCACTTCGTACGGCGTGCGGCCGAAGTGGCCGTAGCTGGCGGTCTGTTGGTACATCGGGTGGATCAAGTCCAGCATCTTGATGATGCCGTACGGACGCAGGTCGAAGTGCTTGCGGATCAGCTTCTCGATCTTATCGTCGGCGATCTTGCCGGTGCCGAAGGTGGTGACCGAGATCGAGGTGGGTTCGGCCACGCCGATGGCGTAGCTCACCTGCACTTCGCAGCGGTCGGCGATGCCGGCGGCTACGATGTTCTTGGCCACGTAGCGCGCGGCGTAAGCGGCCGAACGGTCCACCTTGGACGGATCCTTACCCGAGAACGCGCCGCCACCGTGACGGGCCCAGCCGCCGTAGGTGTCGACGATGATCTTGCGGCCGGTCAGACCGCAGTCGCCCACCGGGCCACCGATCACGAACTTGCCAGTTGGGTTGATGTGGAACTTGGTGCCCTTGTGCAGCAACTTGGTCGGCAGCACGGGCTTCAGGATGTGCTCGCGCACGGCTTCGACCAGATCCTTCTGCTTCACGCTCGGATCGTGCTGGGTGGACAGCACGACGGCGTCGATCGCGGTGGCTTCGCCGTTTTCATAGCGCAGGGTGACCTGACTCTTGGCGTCCGGACGCAGCCAGGGCAGCGGGGAGTTCTTCTTCTTGCGGACCTTGGCCTGCTGTTCCACCAGGCGGTGCGAGTAGTAGATCGCCGCCGGCATGAAATCTTTGGTTTCGTTGGTGGCGTAGCCGAACATCAGGCCCTGGTCGCCGGCGCCCTGTTCTTCGGGCTTCTTGCGGTCCACACCCTGGTTGATGTCCGGCGACTGCTTGCCGATCAGGTTCAGCACGCCGCAGGTCTCGCCGTCGAAACCGACCTCGCTGGAGTCGTAGCCGATGTCCACGATCACCTTGCGGGTCAGCGCTTCCAGGTCGATCCAGGCGCTGGTGGTGATTTCGCCGGCGACGATCGCCACGCCGGTCTTCACCATGGTTTCGCAGGCCACGCGGGCGCGCTGATCCTGGGCGAGGATCGCGTCTAGCACGGCGTCAGAGATCTGGTCAGCGACTTTGTCCGGATGGCCTTCGGAGACCGATTCGGAGGTGAAGAGGTAGTTGCTCATCGTGGCTTATATCCTTCTTTACGGATAAAGAGATGGAAAGGGGAATTGCGCATGATACACGCACTGCGGGCGGGTTTCACTGCCCAGTCTGGCATAGCTATGTGACGGGGCGGCAGGGGTTCAGGCGGCGGCAGACGTGGGGCGGCAAATAGACGGCCAAATGAGGTGGATGGAAAGCGACGGGAAAGCTTTGTGAGGTGCGGGCGTTCGCCCGCACCTCTTCGGGAACCGCGTAGGCCGGGATGAAAATCCCAGCATCAAGAAGCCAAAAAAGGAGCTTGGATTGTCATCCCAGCCTATGAACGACTCAAGCCTCGCTCTCGGCCAACGCAGCGCGCAGGGCTTTCGCCGCATTCACCATTGCAATCAAGGTGGGCTCCACTTCCTTCCAGCCGCGCGTCTTGAGGCCACAGTCGGGATTGACCCACAGCTGCCCAGGTTCGAGCACGGTCAGGGCCCGTTCCAGCAGTTCGACCATTTCCTCCTGTGAGGGCACGCGTGGCGAGTGAATGTCGTACACGCCTGGGCCGATGCTGCCCGGATAGCGAAAATCCTCAAACGCCCGCAGCAGCTCCATGCGAGAACGGCTGCTTTCGATGGAGATCACGTCGGCATCAAGCGCAGCGACAGCTTCGATAATGTCGTTGAATTCGCTGTAACACATGTGCGTGTGGATCTGCGTCGTGTCGCGGATGCCGCTCGCGGCAATGCGGAAGCAGCGGACGGCCCAGTCGAGATAGGCGGCGTGTTCTGCGTGGCGAATCGGCAGGCCTTCGCGCAGCGCGGGTTCGTCGATCTGGATGACGCGGATGCCCGCGGTTTCCAGATCGTGCACCTCGTCTCTCAGCGCGAGCGCCAATTGCAGGCAAACCTGTTCTCGCGGCAGATCATCACGCACGAACGACCACTGCAGCACCGTCACCGGACCGGTCAACATGCCTTTGACGGGCTTGTCGGTGAGTGATTGCGCATAGCGTGACCAGCGCACGGTCATGGGGTGAGGGCGTGATACATCGCCCCAGATAATGGGAGGTTTCACGCAGCGTGAGCCGTAGCTTTGAACCCAACCGTGTCGCGTGAAAGCGAAGCCGTCGAGCTGTTCGCCGAAGTATTCCACCATGTCGTTCCGCTCGGGCTCGCCATGCACCAGCACATCGAGGCCGATGCGTTCCTGGAAACGAATGACACGCTCGATTTCCTCGCGTAACACAGTTTCGTAGGTGTTTTCGTCGATGCGTCCCGCTCGGTGCTCGGCGCGCGCACTACGCAGCGCATCGGTTTGCGGGAATGAGCCAATGGTGGTGGTGGGCAGCGGCGGCAGTGCCAGCGCATCGGCCTGGACTTGCAGGCGATGTTTGAGGCTTGAACGCCGCTGCATGGCTTGTGCACTCAATGTGTGAACTCGGTTACGAACATCGTTTCGATGCACGCCGGGTTCGTGTTTGCGTGTCGCCAATAGGAAGGTCTGTTCGACCAATGCTTGTTTGGCAGAATCGCTGCCGTTCAGTGCATCGGCATAGAGGCGAAGCTCTTCAAGCTTCTGTTTCGCGAAAGCGAGCCAGCTTCGCAGTGTGGGCGGTAAGGACGTTTCCTGCGCAGCATCGAGCGGAATGTGCAGCAGCGAACAGGATGGTGCCAGCCACAGGCGCTCGGTTCCGCGCGATGCCGCTATCTTCTCCAGCAGTGGCAAGACGCGCCGTGGATCGCTGCGCCAGATAGCGCGCCCGTCGACGACACCGGCACTCAGCACGCAATGGCGAGGCAGCGCGGACAAGATGGAGTCCAGTTGCTCCGGCGCGCGCACCAGGTCGACATGCAGTCCGTCGACGGGAAGGTCAGTCGCAAGTGCAAGATTGTCGCCCAAGCCGCCGAAGTAAGTCGTCAACAATCGTTTGGGCAAGGGGCTGGTCGCCAGGGTGTTGTATGCGACGGTGCACGCGTGTCGGCTCGCGAGATCCAGATCCTGCACCAGGCAAGGTTCATCCAACTGGACCCAGGGAACGCCCGCTTGCGCCAGCTGCTTTAGCAGTTCGGCGTACGCCGGAATAAGTGCGTCCAGAAGGTTGAGTGGATCGCTGCCATCGACTGTTTTGGACAAGCGCAAAAATGAAACCGGCCCGAGCAACACAGGGCGCGCATTCAATCCCAGCGCACGGGCTTCCAGCCATTCGTTGAGCGGCTTATTGGCGGTAAGTTGAAAACGTTGTCCAGCGTGCAGTTCCGGAACGATGTAGTGGTAGTTGGTATCGAACCACTTGGTCATCTCCAGCGCGTGCAATTCGGCGTTGCCGCGTGCCATCGCAAAGTAGCCGGCCAGCGGGTCCTTGTGCAGCAGAGGGCGATAGCGATCGGGCACGGCATCGAACAGCACGGCGGTGTCGAGCACCTGGTCGTAGAGCGAGAAGTCATTGACGGCGACAGTTTGCATGCCTGCCGCGCTCGCCAGCTGCCAATGTCGCTGACGTAGATCGCGTGCCGTATCCAGCAGGGGAGTGGCGTCGCCGTCGCGCCAGTAATTTTCCAGTGCGCGCTTCAACTCACGGCGACGGCCAATGCGCGGAAAACCAAGGTAAGTCGTGTGTGTCATGTGTATTCCTCATTGCGGTGCATGGCAAAGAGGAACGAAGGCAGGCGTGAGCTGCGGTTGGGCCCGTGGCGCGCGCCGTCGACCTTCGCCCCCGCGGGCGAACTGAGTTGACTGCGGGCAGGCGGGCGCCGCGTCGATATCGTGACGCGGTACCGGATTCTCCCCGCGGAGATCCCAGGTCGTACGAAGCACGCCGTTGCGAACGGTGGGCTTCGGCCGGGGCAGGTCTTCGGGCTCGTGGACAAGGCACATCGTGCCGCCTACTGTTCGCCGCTTCCCGGGCATACACCCAGTGCTGATGGCGAAGATCGTTTCCACATACCGCTGCGGGGCAGCGCCGGATTCACACCGGCTTCCCTTTTAATTTCATCTCTCTATTCGCATAAAGAGATAAAGACCTCGGCGGGCGAACGATAGCGCCTGGGCATCGCGGCCGTCAAACCTGCGAGTGGCGATGCCGGGTGCGGTGGTTCAGTAGACCGTTGCGCGCGCCTGTACGAAGGCGAAGAAGAACACTGCGTTGGGATCGTTGCGTACTGCTTGCAGTTCGTCGCGCATACCATCCACCGTGGCGACGTCGGTTTTGCCACTGGCCATGAGTTGCTCAGCAGCGGAGAGCAGCACTTCCTGCCAGAACTCGATCATTTGCTTGCGGCGTCCGGGCTGGCGGTTATCCAAGTGCACGTTCTTCACTTCCGTCTGCACATCACGATAGCCACCCGCCAACAGAAGATTGCCGAGCTTGGCTCCAATGAACGGATCGCCGCCGCTGTCATATTGGTGATCGTTGAACGCCATCCAGTAGCGCAGCAGGTTGGGCGAGTAGGGATCGAGGAAGAACGAGGAATTCAACACCTCAGTGACATAGATCACCGCACCGGGGCTGAGTACGCGGCGCACCTCGCTGAGCACGCGCGCGGGACTGGGCATGTGTTCCAGCACCCAGCACAGATAGGCTGCGTCGAAGCTGCGATCGTTAAAAGGCAGGTCAGCTGCATCAGCCTGCCGCAACGCATAGCGCGCTTCGCACCAAACTTTGGCAGCCAAGTTGCGTTCGGCCGCCGCCAATTGAGCGGGCGATCGATCGATGCCGGTAACGTGCAACTCCGGAAAGCGCCGCAACAAAATTTCTGTCTGTGCGCCAACTCCGCAGCCAACTTCCAGCAAGCGCGTTGCAGCGCCGTAATCGATGTGACTGAACAACGTGCTCTCAAACATGCGGGCCTGCCGCATCAGTCGGGACTGCTCATCTTCGGAGAAGCCGTGGATATACGGGAAGTCGCCGGTGGCGATGCTGTTCATGCCGAGGTGTCCAGCATTGATTGGACTATGAAGCGAGTATCAGTCTTGACTCCTACGTTACTCCGATACCCAGTTGCTGGGTAACTTGAGTTGTCCAGGTTTTCCTCTAAGGCCGCTCAGTGCGATCGATGAAGGTAGTCCGCCAATAAAAAATGGTTTGCGCCTGGCTCGATCGTTGGAGCTGTCTGCGACGCATCATTCCGTCTGCCAAGCGTTTCCTTTATGCCCTCCAGTACAGAGTGGACGTAGCCTCCAAGCGGATGGCTGGCAGGCGATAGGTCAAGGCCTGCCTGAAGATTTTTGGCCGCCAGCGTCAGGCGATTTTCAAGCAGATTCACCAGTCCCGTGGCAAACAGGCGAATCGCCTCATCACCGTGGTCGGCGGTGAGAGGACTAAAAATGGCGATGGCCTCGGTGGGCCGATTCCCGACTATTTCCAGATAACCGAGCATGAAGCGAGCCATGTGCAGAGTGGGATTCAAAACCACAGCGCGGCTCAATGCCGTGATTGCCTCATCGTATCGGGCTTGGTGGGCAAGCATGGCACCGCGCAGCAAATGCAGGCGTGCATCCGAGGGCGATTGAGTCATTGCGTCGTCGATAGCGGTCAACGCTTCTTCGTCTGAGGTCTGCATCAATAAGGTGATGTGGTCGATGACGGCCGAATCGCAACGAGAGGCGTTGTTCATGATTTACCCGGTGACAGTTGTGGAATGGGACGGTTGCAGTACCTTCTTGAGTTCCTCGAGGCTCGCGCGATGAATCTGCGAGACGCGTCCTCTGCTCAGGCCAAGAAGGCTGGCGATCTGTTCGAAAGAGAGCAGGTCGAAATAGTGATAACGGATAACCTTCGACGCCTTTTCCGGTAACGTCGCGACGGCACGCCGAAGCGCAAGACGCGCCTGTTCCCATGCGGCGTTTTCATAGCTGTTTCCGTATGGACTGGGGGAGTCTTTGTCGGAGAAGTACATGCCCGTGCCGTCCAGCATGAAGCCAATGGCCAATCCTGTGGCGAGCGAGGAGAGATAGGTAAATTGCGAGTCTTCCGACTCCGCGTCGGTTAGAGACTCCAGTCGCTCTCGTCGTACACGCTTGCTGAAAGACATCTGCTCGCGTGCATCGCCAAATTTGTCGATGCCATTCAGGATGGCGCCGCGTATTCTCGGCGTGCAGTAGGTCTTGAAAGAAATGCCGCGCTGTGGATCGAAGCGATCGATCGACTCCAGCAACCCTACACAGGCAAGTTGTACGAAGTCGTTGTAGTCGATGCCGTCTCGACCATGCGTCGCATAGATTCGGGAGGCGATGCGTTTCGCGTAAGGAAGATAGTGCTGAAAGATGGTCTCGCGCGCGCCGCTATCCGCACTGGATTGCAAGGACAGCCAGTGCGTATCCAGTTCGGCTTTGTCGGCGCTCCCAGCAGCGTGTGTTGTGGCAGGGAGAAGCGGCTGACCACTCATCTAAAGCTTTGCAATACGCCTTGTAGGATCAAGCCCCATCCGTCGACCAGTACGAACATCAGCACTTTAAGGGGCAGCGAGATCGTCGCAGGCGGAACCATCAACATGCCTAGCGAGAGAAGAACGCTCGACACCACCAGATCGATCAGAAGAAATGGCAGCAAGATCACGAACCCGATCTGGAAGGCGATGCGTAGCTCGTTGAGGATGAAGGCAGGGGTGAGTTGAAGAAGGCTTACGTCATCCGTCGACGCGGGAGGCGGCTTGTGCGACATGTCGTACATCAGTTTGAGCTCATTCTGGCGAACCTGTTTCAGCATGAAGTCGCGCATGGGTGATGCGCCACGGTCCAGGGCCTGCTCCACGGTCAAGCTTCCTTTCATAAAAGGCTGCAATGCGTCGCTGTTCACTTTTTCCAGGGTCGGGAGCATGGCGAACACGGTGAGGAAAAGCGCCAGGCTGATCAACACGGGAGTCGGTGGTGTTTCCGGCATGCCGAACGCGTGGCGGATCATCGAAAGCACGATCACAATACGGATGAAGGCCGTCATCGAAACGATCAACGCCGGGCCGATACTGAGAATGGTCAACAGCGTGGCGATACGAATGGCTTCAGATGTTGTTCCTGCTCCAAACGTCTGGCTGAAAGACGCGTTAGCAAGTGATGGCGAAGCGCCAAGCGTGGCTCCGGCAGGTGCTTCTGCCATGACGTGCACGCTGACTGCTGTTAAGAGGACCCCAACGAGAAGCATGGCGAGGTGGCGAATAAGCTCCTTCTTCATGGGGACGTGTCCTGCGTAATGCTCTTGTCTTCTGTGGGCGGTGTGCTGTCGCTAGGCCATTGGCTCATCGCGACGCCCGCCGGGCCGCATGCGATGAGCACGTCGCGACCCGCGCATCGGACGAGATGGACGGAAGTGCGCGAATCGATACGCGTCGACTGCACCACGTGCAGATCGCGCGTGAGCCGACTCGCGTGCGGCCGGAATCGGGCCTTCAGCAAGAGCGCCGCCGCGATGCCGAGTGCAAGACAGAAACAAAGCGCCAGGACGACTCTGAAGACATCAATCCCGCCGTGGGCGGCAACCACGTTGGGAGCGAAATCGGCTGCGGCGCGCATGGGGTCGATCAGCATTACTGCGCATCCAGAACGTGCGTGATGCGAATGCCAAAATGCTCGTTCACCGCAACGATTTCGCCTCGCGCAATAACTTTACCGTTCAGAAGCACGTGAGTCTCCTGATGAAGCTGTTGCTCAAGCTCGACGATCGATCCGTTTTGGATCGACATGAGCTGCTTCACTGTCATCTCGGCTGTGCCAAGGCTGACGTCGACGCGTACCTTGATGTCGTCCAGCAGTGCGCGCGAAGGCAAGGGGGAATTTTTGTCTGGAGCTTGTTCGACGTGTTCGGGTAGATCGACGGGCATGACGCTGATTTGTTTCACGCTTCCTTGTGAAGTCATTGGGAAATATCCTTGATAGAAGTAATTTGCAGGCTTGCTTTTCCATGCCTATGGACAGGCCGGCCGCAAGCGAAAATTTGTCCCAGTGTGCCATCCGCGTTCAACATCGCCAGGTCGAGCGGTTCGTTCAACAGCTGGCGCGTAGTGATGACGTCGCCAACCGTCAGGCCGCCAAGGTCGGCGGCGGACATCTCGCAGTGGCCAAGCACGGCGGCGATCTTCAGGCGCGTGTCGGCGAGGGATTCGCCGCGTTTGAGCAAGGGCGGATGATTGGATGTGGTTTGCTGCGTGCCTTCTCGTGCAAGCCAGCGCCATGGTGCGGCGAAGTGCATATCGAAAAGTGGCAGCGCATCATCAAGCATGCAGGTCAGCTGAACCTCGGTTGCCATGTCGGGTTCTTGGCTAGCTGTCATGGGTACTGCGGATTCCAGCATCAGCGCCTCGCTCAGCCGCAGAAGCAGATCGTCTTGCAGCTCCGTGCGGAGTGGTTCGAGCAACGCATCGACGGTATTGCCGGCAAAGGCGGGCATATCGGCGTCCATCACGAGTATTTTTCGCAGCAGCACGTCCCATGCGCGCCACGGAGCTGCTAGACGTACCGATGCACCGAGCGACCAACGGATAGCATCGGAGGACGGTGAAGGGGGAAACGTCCCGTTGATCAACGATATCCGGACAGTTGCCGGGTCCGGCGCCACGATCCAATCGCGGAGCCACGCCTCGACGACGCGTGCCAGGGTGCCTTGAATCCTGCGCAGATCCGAGGGAGACGTCGGCCGCCAAGGTTTCCCGACAGGCTTCATCCCTGTTGTCCCCGCATTTGGAACAACTGCATGATCATTTCATTGGCCGTGCTGATCACTTG
Source organism: Dyella acidisoli (assembly GCF_030160295.1). GTDB lineage: Bacteria > Pseudomonadota > Gammaproteobacteria > Xanthomonadales > Rhodanobacteraceae > Dyella_B > Dyella_B acidisoli. The sequence goes on along the minus strand of NZ_BSOB01000010.1, from coordinate 636,780 downwards.
GGACGAAGCCTGAAAGCCGCGCTGGATAAGGATGAGCCGGCCAAACTCGGTCGACAGATCGACGTTGGATGCTTCCACCGCTCCAGAGATCAGCTGTCCGACACCCGGGCCGCGGCTGGTGGTGTATTGCGGTGCCGAGGCGCGTGAAGCGTCGAATAGGCCATTGCCTTGCTGGGTGAGCAGTTGCGTATCGGTAAAGCTCGCCAGCGCAACGGAGCCAAGTTCAAGTTTTTGCCCGTTGGAATAGCCGACATTCAGTACGCCGTCGGCATCGACATAAAGCGAAGACAAGATGCCGGCGCCATAGCCATCCACACTGGCAACCTTTAGCGTGGACACTGAGCCGGACGAAAAGCCGGTCACGCCGCTCGAGAAGTCCAACGTAAAGGTGAATGGCGCACCACCGGTGGGCGTCATGGTGACATCAATCCTGTCCATGCCTGGTTCCGGGATGCCGCCCAAAAATTGCAAGGCGCTCTGTTGGACGACGCTTCCGTTTTCGTCGGTCACCGTCACGGCCCAGCGGCCCGGGAAGATCTTGTTGTCGGGCTTGAAGTTGATCGTCAGTGTGTGCTGATCACCGTTGCCGTCGTACACAACGACATTGGGAATGGAAAAGTCGGTAGCACTTGAGGAGAGGTTGTCGGAGAACTGCACCAGTGTGGTGGCTACCGGCGGATTTATAGTCTTGTCAGTGAGGGAGATCGCCTCAGGCTTTCCTGCAGAATTGAGCATGGCCAGACGCAGACCGGTGACTTTGTCGACCAGATAACCGTCATCGCCCACCACGAATTGTCCCGTGCGCGCGTATTGAGCCTTTTGTCCATCGAGCAGGGTGAGGAAGCCGTTGCCCTGAATGGCAAGATCCAGATCGCCGTCGCTTTGGCGAATTTCGCCCTGGCTGAAGTCGATCGACGCATAGCCATATTCCACACCGGTGCCGAAGTACGTGGTCGACGTCGTTCCCGCTTGGCCTGGCGCGAATTCTTGGCCGTAGAACAGGTCGGCAAACCGCGGCGTGGTCGCCTTGAAGCCGGGCGTATTCATATTGGCTACGTTATTGCTGATGGTTTGCAAGCCTTTGGAATAGGCCGTCAAACCGCTCATTCCGATATAGATGCTTTCCAGCATGATCTGCTCCTAGCGAACTTGCTTGATCTGGGACACGGTGGCGTTGGTTAGGAAATCGCCGTTGGGTGTTGCGATGACCAATTCAGGCTGATCGCCTTCGAACGAAATGCTTTTCACGACGCCGCTGACGGCCGACGTATTAGTGGTCACGTCGACGGTTCGACCGAGCAGCCCCAGTGTCTGCGTGGCCGACTGCACCTGCAGCAGGCTGTCGATCTTGTCAGTCAGCTGCCTGGTTTGTTCGAGCGTGGTGAACTGCGCGAGTTGCGAGACGAACTCGAAGTTGTCCACGGGTTTGAGTGGGTCCTGGTATGTCAGCTGGGTCAAAATGATCTGCAGCAAAGACTGCATATCCAGGCCCAGCGCACCGGCGCCGGCATTGGCCGCGGAAGCAGCGCTTATGGGATTAGTGGCCATATTGGATTCCTTTCATCCGCGCGGGATATTCAGTTCCATTGATGATCAATGACGCCTGTACGATGCCGAGTCGATCCAGCGCTTCCTGCACGGTGCGCCGGAGACGTTGAATGGCTTCGTTATCGCCGGGGTAGCGCACGACGATGGCGGGTGCATTCGCTTGGTTCAGAACGGTCAATCGATATGGCTCTTTCGTCTCCGACGTTTCGCGAGCGGAGCAAGGGACGCTCTGACGATTGGAGAGATCAGCTGACTTGTCCTCAGCGAGATCATTCATGCGCATCAGGCATGAAGGCATTGCTTGGAACAGGTCCTGCAACGTTTCATGTTCGCTATCGTGCATCGCTACGTATGGCGGAATGACATCGCGTGTGGCATCGGGCGCATGCATAACAGGCAGGTAGCGCGGTTGTTGCTGAGCTGGCTCGAAACCTGGAGGGAAGGTGTTAGCAGCGAGATCGGGCTTCAATCCTATGAAAGGAGCTGTCGCTGAAGAACTGCCCATGCCTTTCTGATCAGACCGGACGGACACGGGGTTTGGTCCAGGGCGTGCTCCCGGCCACATGTCCTTTTCCATGCCTTGCATAAGTTGCTGGAAGTTCGTGCCATCGTTCGATGCGGTGTAACGACCATGAGCTTCCGACGTACTTGCGGTGGCGTTGAGAATTTTCATGGTTGCACACCGCGCGCAAGTAGCCTGTCTTCCAGCGCACTCAATCGCTTCTCCTCGATATGTCTGTCCTCAGCACGCTTGAACCGCTTTGCGAGCCGTTCGGCTGCATCCAGTTGTTCCTGCGTCCGGTGCAGTGCTTTCATCTGCTCTTCCAATTCGGCATGCGCGCTCGACGCCTTCTGGCGGCAAAGGCGCAAATGACCTTGCGCAAGTTCGGTGGTTCGGGTCCAGCTAGCCATCAGCTGCGGAGACAGAACGCCGGTGGTAGTCAATGCGTGCCTGGTGCGCTCGGTGCACGAAAGCGCGGCCTCTTGCGCGTTCTGGGCGTCTTCGTCGCCGCGAATCGCTTCGGCGTGCGCGCGAAGAGCAAGGCTGCGGGCCTGTTCCCACTGCAGCTCGCGAAGCTTCATGATGTCCTGCGCCATGCGGCGCTGTGATGATCTGCTCATGCAGTTTCACCAAGCAGTTCCGCCAGATCGGTCAGCGCCTGCGCACGCGATGTCGAGAGGCTGACGTCCTGCTTCAGGAACTGTATCAATGCCGGACGGGTCTTCAGCGCGAGGTCTAGCGCTGGGTTGCTGCCGGCGACATACAGGCCCGATTCGACCAACGTGCGAGAGGCGTCGTATAGCGACAGTTGTCCGACTGCCTCCGTTGCCAACGTCCTTTCATTGAGCGTCGTGACTTGTCGAAGGACTCGGCTGACGCTGCGTGGTACATCGATGGCGGGAAAGTGACCTTGCTCGGCCATGGCGCGCGTCAACACGATGTGTCCATCGAGCAGGGCGCGGAGCGTTTCCGCCATTGGGTCGTCGATATCATCCGTCTCCGTCAGGACGGTCATGATGGCCGTGCTGGCGCCGCCTTGGCGCAGAGCGCCGCACCGCTCGACGATTTTCGGCAATGCCGCGAACACGCTCGGCGTATAAGCACGAAGAGTTGGCGGTTCGCCCGCAGCCAGGCCGATTTCGCGCAAAGCTAGTGCATAGCGTGTCACCGAATCGATCAGCAGCAATACATGTTTGCCTTGCGCGCGGAAATATTCCGCATAGGCGAGCGCCAAGGGCACGCTGCGGGCACGCATGACAGCGGGCCGATCGGATGTGGCCACCACCATCACCGATCGCTTCCGCGTTTCGTCATTCAACGCATGACGCCAAAACTCATCCGCCTCGCGACCACGTTCCCCCACCAGGCAGAGGATGCAGATATCGGCTTTGATATGCCGGGCGAGCCCTCCTAATAGCGTTGTCTTCCCGACACCGCTTCCCGCAAAAATGCCGACGCGCTGTCCGATGCCCAGCGTCAGCAAGCTGTCGATGGCGCGACACCCTGTTTCCAACGGCTGTGTCGGCGTAACGCGATCGAGCGCGGCGGTATCCATGCCTGCGAGCGGCCAACGGTCGCCTGTCGTCGGCATAGGGCGCCCGCCGTCAACGGGCGCGCCGAGCGGGTCGACGACACGTCCCAGCAGATGGGGGCCGACCGAAACGTCGGTGCCTATGCGAACAGCTTCGACCCTGTCGCCCACGCATAGCGAGGCTACCGGTGCATAGGGTGCCAGCGTCACCCGGCCACGCTCCGCCTTGACCACCTCGGCCATCACGTTGCCGGCTATGCAAAACGAACCCAGCGCAACACCCGGGCCATCGGCTTCGATGTAGGTGGGCATGATGCGTGTGACGGTGCCGAGCCGTGCAACCGTATCGGCGCCGCTGAAAGCACGGATGTAGCGCGAGTGATAGACGGCGGAATCAATCATCGTTGCGCAACTCGGTGAAGATGGCCGCCAAGCGCTGCCGTTGCGTTGTCAGGCTGGCGTCGATTCGTCCCAGCGTCAGATGGAGGATGCAGGTGCCGGCATCTGCCGTGGCTTTTGCAGTAACGGTCAAGCCGTGGCGGGACTGTATGCCGGCAAGGCCATTTTCAAGAGCAGCGCTTGCAGGGAAATCGTGGGACGACACATCGATGGACAGTACGGTATCCGCCGCCAGATAACGCAGCTGTCGCTCGACGGTCTGCGTGATCAAATGCGCGTAGTGCGAGGGTCGGTCAATGACGCACGACAATGCTGATTCGGCGACATCGAGGGATAGCGGCATTAGGGCATCCAGCGTTTCGTCGAAGCGAGCCACTGCGCGCTCGATGCCATGCTTGAGCAGACCGATGTGTTCGTTGTGATCTTTCTGGATGGTTTTAACTGCCGCTTGCTCGCCCTCTCTGACGCCGCGTTCGTAGGCTTCGGTTTCCTGGCGGGCATGAGTCCCCGACAGGTCTTCGAGCTGTCGTTCCAAGTCGGCCACGCGTGCTCGCAATGCATCCATTTCGCGCACTTCGCTTGAGGCATCAAGGCGGTGCATCGTCGAATCGGAGGACGATAACGCAGTCTGGTAGCGCTCGCGCGTCACGACGACTGTGTTGGCTTTCACCAGGCCATTCATCGGCGTGCCATCCATTGCATGAAGCGCGGCCACGCGGATTTTTTCCGTTGGTGCAACAGCGGCATGCTCTTTGCGCAAGCACTGGCTGCCACCTGCAGCGAGCGTTGCGTACGTTCGGTCATCCATCGGGATGCGTCAGGCAGCTTGGCGGCGATCGACTTGGCGGGAGACAGCCGTTCGACCATCGCATGTCGTTGCGTATCACCCATGCAGGCAAGCACGCGCTTGCCGATTTCGATCGGCAGGCGTTCGATAAGCGCAGCCATGCGTTGTTGGTCCGCCTCTGCGGCATCCGGCAACGGCGCCACACTGGCGTCGTCTAGCAAGGCTTTCCAGCGGGTTCCAGCTGCGGCCAGCAAAGGCTTCAGACGACGACGCTGGTCGTCGCTGAGTGTGGACCAGATCCATTCGATGTCCTCGATGCCACACCGATCGAGCTGGACCACCGCGCGACGAAGCTCGCGCTCCTGCTTAGGATCGAGCATGGGTTCGCTCCGGTTCGCTAAGCAGCAACTGCAATCGATTCGCCAGCGCTTTGCGCTCATCCTCGGTGAGGCGCGCGGGTTGCTTTCGTCCTGGCCAAACCACGCGGAGAAGCAAGCCGATACCGACGCCACCGCATAGCAGCGCTGCAATCAATACCCACAGGGGCGCTGCCGTGCTGTGGGAGATAGACATTGCAGCAGGCGCGCTTGCTGATTGAGCTGCGGGTGGAGCGGCTGCATTGTCCGACGGTAAGGATTGGCGTTGGGCAGGCACCTTTGCTACTGCAGGCTGATCGGCGCGAACGGCGATCGTGCACACGTCGCCGCGGGTGGCATCCATGCCGATCGTAGCGGCGACCAGTGCTTGCAGTGATTTGGATTCGTCTGCGGTCGGTGCACGGTCTAACACAATACCGACCGAAAGACGTTTGACGGACCCGGGCGCGGAAACGACCTGTTCAAGCGTGCGCTGCGTTTTCTTTTGCGCAGCCGACGGCAGGCCACTGGGTGGCAAGGGCGGAAGACTGATCTTGCGACCTGGCTTCTCGTTGGTCGGAAGCGGCGGGATGACCGCAGCCACATTCGCATCGGACGACGGCGCTGTATCGGATTCGCGGGTAAGGCTGACTTGGTCGAAATTGATACCGTGTTCGGCCAAACCACCCAGCACACCGACATCGCCGGGCGCGTCACCGATTACCTGTACACCTACAACGGCCTGCTCAAGCAGCAGGGCAACACCTTCTACAGCTACTACAACAACGGCCTGCTGCGCGACATGGTCGATACCGAAAACGGTACCCGCGGTTACTACGAATACGACGCCAACGGCAACCGCACCTTCGACGGCTACACCGGCAAGAGCGGCAACTGGGCGTTCCAGCAAAGCGTGGCCGAATACGACGCACTCAACCGCCTGGTGAAGGTCACCGACCCCCGCTACAACATCGTGTACGAATACGACGCCGTGGGTAACCGCATCCACATGGTGTCGACCTACAACGACGCCTTCGGCCAACCCAACCAGGTGCAGGACTACTGGTACGCCTACGACGCGATGAACCGCTTCACCACGACGATGGGCGTGCTCAGCAATGGCCGTGGATCGAGTGCGACGGACACCAGCACCTACGTGTACCAAGGCACCAGCGGCGACGGTGTCAGCATCGCCTACAACACCTTCGGCGAACGCGTGATCGCCACCTACGCGTACGATGGCCATACCGAAAGCTACGCCTACGACGCGCAGGGCTACCTCACCACCACCACACTCAAGAACCAGGACGGCAGCCTGATGGGCATCGCCGTGCGTGAAAACGACTTGGCCGGCCGCGTCATCCACTACATCGAATACGACGCCAACCGCTTCGTCACGCAAGAGGTCTGGCACACCTGGGACAACGACAGCCTGCTGCTGCAAGACAAAGTCATCGCCTGGGACATCAACGCCAAGGACGACAACGGCAACATCGCGCCGCGCTACACCATCACCACGACCACCACGCATCGATTAGCCGACGGCACCGTCAGCAGCACGTACGCCGACTACGACAGCAAGAACGACGGCAGCAGCCCTCATACGTACATCACCACCACCTACGACTACGTGTGGTTCGACAGCGCCAAGCAAAGCACGATCAAGGTGCAAGCCAGCAACCAGGACGTGAAGGGCTGGGCACCGGGCCTGAGTGCGTTCGAGTACGACAGCTTCGGACGCATCAAGGCCGCCTACGACGTCGAAGGCGGACGAGGGTTTGCGTACCAAACCGATGGTGAAGGAAGAATCCTGCAGCGCGACGAACTGCTGGGTACGTATAACGAACAAACCGGCAAGATCGATAACGCCACCAGCAACCGCTGGCACGCCTACTACTACCTGGACGATCGCCAGATCGGCAACGTCGGCAACGACGGCGTCGAGCGCATCGACTATGCCCAGGAACTGGCGCAACGCAACTTCGACAACAGCGATGCCAGCCACAAGCGCTTTCGTCCCGTAGCGGGCGCGGACTTCGACAGCAACTACACCCCGATCAACAGCCTGTATCCGACGGCCGCACCGGGCAGCTACATCGTGCATGCCGGTGACACGCTCACGTCCATTGCGCAAGCGCTGTGGGGTGACAGCAGCTTGTGGTGGCTGCTGGCCGATGCGAATGGCCTAAGCCTCAACGAACCCTTGATCGCGAACACGGTGCTGACCGTGCCGAACAAGGTGACGAACATCCACAACAACTCAAGCACGTTTAAGCCGTATGACGCGGGTAAGGCGATTGGCAATACCAATCCGACAATTCCGGATGCGCCGCCACCGCCGCAGCCCAAGGGCGGTGGGTGTGGTGGTGCGTTGCAGATCATCGCCATCGTGGTGGCCGTGGTGGCGACCGCCGTGACCGCCGGTGCTGCCATCACCGCGCTTGCCCCCGCCTTCGCAGGGGCAGGACTCGGCGCCACGGCAGCCAGTATTGCCGCGGGTGTCGTCGGTGGCGCCATCGGCGGCGCGGTCGGCTCTATTGCCAGCCAAGGTGTGCTGATCGCCGGTGGCGCGCAAAACGGCTTTAACTGGAAAGGCGTGGCCATCAACGCGTTGAGCGCCGGCGTCACCTACGGCACGGCGTCAGCCTTCGGCGCGGGAGCCATCGGCAGCGCCACGACCCCGGGCGGCGCGGCCGCTGAAGTGGCACGCGACAGCGGTAACTTCTTCGGTGCCGTGGCGCGCGGCGCTACAGCTGGCGCCGCCAACAACGTGCTGGGCAGCGTCACGGGCTTGCAAAGCTTCAGCTGGAAGAACATCGCTGCCAGTGCGGTAGCCGCAGGTGTGAGTTACGGTCTCAACAAAGTCGTCGATACCCAACTGCCGAAAAGCGTGACCAACAACGGCGGATTCCAACTGGCACGCGATTACAGCAGCAACCTGGCTGGCAACGTGGCCTATACCGCGGCGACGGGCCAAAGCGTGTCGCGCAATCTGGACAACCTGCTCTACAGCGCAGCAGGGCAGACCCTTGGCAATAGCATTGCGGGGAGTATTGCGGATAGGTCGAAGGCGTCGAGTCAGCAAAGCAGTGCGAGCAAACTCAGTGCGGCGGCGATTGTCCGAAGCGGCGATGCGTTGCCGAATATCGCGATCTCAGCTCGGGATATCGTCAGTCCGATTGCGTTCGAGGCGCAGCCGTTGGAGGTTGATCCGTATAAGTTGACGTTTGCGGATATTGGGCCGGTGGTGCTGAGTTCTCCTTTTGATGGAGTGACGGGAAGTGCGCAGACAACCTATACGTCGTTTGCAGGGGTGAGGGGAGATGCTGTGACCTATAGCCGGTCATCTTCACAGGTGTCGTTGTCAGGTGTGCGAGGTGATGTATTGCCTGCATCCGACTTGAGCGCACCTTCTAATGGTTTTGCAACTTGGGGTAGGGGCGTTGATGAGCCGCAGCCTCACATCGGCAACGCCTCTTTGCAAAACCTTGGGCTGTACGACTGGCTGGGCGCTGGAAATACTGCTGCCGGGACTACATTTGCCGGTGTGCAGGCGCTAGGTGAAAAGGGATTTAATTTTGGGGTAAGCCTGGCTAGACCAGCGATCTATGATTCTTTGCTGGTTGCTGGTGGAGGGAAGGGAATTAACGCGATACCGACGGTGATTGAGCTATATACAGACGCAGGACGGATAGCAAGTAGTCCTTTGACAAAAACCTTTGGAGTTAATTTGAGCAAGGCAGTGCCTGCTATGAAGATGTTTGGTCTGTGGTCTTCGTTTGCAGCTCCTGGTATCGAGGGTTTTTCGCTCTTGAACCAAGATAAGCCTGTTGATGGAGGGGATATAGGGCATTTTGCCGTAACGGGAGGGGTGTCTTTTGGCCTTTCCAAATTTGGACTTCCCGGCGCGTTGCTAGGAGCTGATTGGACAATTTTGGACACGTCAGCCCAGAGCTACCACTACACTCCTGCGTTCGGAGGAAATGCTGGCAAATATATCAATGGATGGCGCGCAGTGTGGGCAACGGGGTCGGATAATCGAGAATTTGGAATACAAAAGATTCAAAGGGAGAGTTCAGGTCTTACTCACGAGCAAGCAGCCGGCATGTATGATTTGATTCAGTTTGGACGTCAGTCAAAATACATGCCTAAGCTTCCTTGATTGGTGGGGCCTCGTATCCTTTGCAAAGGGTGCGAGGTCTCCATTGTGATCTTATACGTCGCAAGGGGATAAGAAATGAATAAATTAGGATTTAAATTGGAAGCTTTAGATTGTTTATTTTTAGCATGCGCACGCATGCCGAGATCGGGTGATGAAGATTCAAGAAAATATCAGGCAATGGGTTTTATGTTGTTTGGATTGCTTCCTGTCTTCGCCTCAATTTATGCCTTTGTTGATCATTGGATTTTTGATCTAAGTTCAATTTATAAAAAATTTTGGCCATATCATTCGACTAATTCTAGAAGTTTTGAAAATGGTGGTATGGGATTATTTATTATTTTTATAATTCCTTCTATTCTAATTTCATATAGGGCATTTAGGCGAATGAATGTTTATGTGAAAAATGTTAATGTGTGTAATTGGAAGGAAATTATATTTGAAGGAATTATTTATTTTGCTTCGATTTTTTCTTTTGTAATAGATAGAAATAAATTTGGGTCATTAATATCTATTTTGTTTTTTTTAGTGCTTTATCTTGGCCTTAGATTCAAGGCATCAAAAGGTCTTGTAAATTGACTGGCTACTGACGAATGCTCCCAAAAGGGACTCCCAAAAGGGACCGTGAGTAGTTAAAGTGGCTTAACTACCCACGACCCTGAGGTTTCCCCACGTTTCTAGTGGATCAATCAACGACTTACAGCGGTACCGAGTGGCGTAAGAGTGCGCGCATGGCGCATTCTTCAAGGCGACCAAGCACAATAAAGAGTGCCGCCCATGCGCGCGAGTCGAGTATTGCAGAAGTGTATGTCCAGGTCGTTAGGTGCAATGCATGCGTTGCGAAACCATGTATTAGTGCGTTCCGTTGAAGCGCTGCTACGAGGGCGGCGCCTGACATTGATGGATGTCGCACGCTCTTGGCCCGATGCCGAACGCGTCAAAGCCCCACTTAAAGCATTTGATCGACTGTTGAGTAACCGCCAAAAGGGACAGTAACCGCCAAAAGGGACCGTGAGTAGTTAAAGTGGCTTAACTACCCACGACCCCGCTTGCCCAGCTATTACAACAACGGCTTGCTGCGCGACATGGTCGATACCGAGAACGGCACGCGCGGCTATTACGAATACGACGCCAACGGCAACCGCACCTTCGACGGCTACACCGGCAAAAGCGGCAACT
>NZ_BSOB01000010.1:571212-625860 GCF_030160295.1 Dyella acidisoli | reverse complement strand
GCCATTGCGCCATATCGGCATAGATCTGAAATCGTTCTTGGTGGAGATGGCGGTTACTCAACAGTCGATCAAATGCTTTAAGTGGTGCTTTGACGCGTTCGGCATCGGGCCAAGAGCGTGCGACATCCATCAATGTCAGGCGCCGCCCTCGTAGCAGCGCTTCAACGGAACGCACTAATACATGGTTTCGCAACGCATGCATTGCACCTAACGACCTGGACATACACTTCTGCAATACTCGACTCGCGCGCATGGGCGGCACTCTTTATTGTGCTTGGTCGCCTTGAAGAATGCGCCATGCGCGCACTCTTATGCCACTCGGTACCGCCGTAAGTCGTTGATTGATCCACTAGAAACGTGGGGAAACCTCAGCCCACGGCCCCTTTTCGCCTTTTCGTTCGGCCCCTTTTCGTAACCGTCTACGAAAGCGGGGGCGTACCAAAGAACTATTTGGCGTTGAGCGCGTGAGTGGTATCGCACATCCAAGATCTTCCATCTTTAGTGCAACGATGGAATGGTCCCTCGACGACAGGAGAAACGCCGAATTGATCGAACCACGCGACACCTTCTTGGATAGGAAGGATGGAGAGTCCATGTCCTTCAAGCTGGCTGGCCGCTAAGTCGAATTCAGCCTGTACCGCTTGGCCTGGAACAGAAACTGGAAGCGCTGTCCTGGCGTAGTCGACATTTACCACCTTGCCTGTTTCGTCCGTCAGCCTTGCCCCAAGATTCACAGCATGATCCCCGTAAGGGGTTAGCGGAACGGTTCCATCGTTGCGAAGCGTAAGCGGTACGATGATTTTGTCGTTTGCTGAGTCGAAACGAATTTGGTTGGCTGTAAGCTCAATGTGAACAAGCTGCGTGTTGAGCGGGGCTTGCCCCCATTCTGCAATGGGAGGGGGCGGACTATTCTGATCGGCAAAGCGCAGCTCGAGGAATAGCAAGGACTTTCCTTCCGCTTCTACGGTGCGTTCAGTGTGAGGGACGGCGAGCATGAAGGCTTTCATCCCCATTGAGGCGGCTTCTACGCAGGCTTCGGTGCTGTCAAGGAAACACAGGGTCCGCAAGCTGCCCTGTGACTTGGAGATGTTCCAAAGGATCTTACGGAGAACGTGGCTGCGTTGTGCGCCCCCGTAGACAGTAGGTGGCTTGCCGTCTACTTGAAGTTTCGCGTTAGCGTCAAAGACAGCTGGCCAGACGTCCCAGAAACCCCCGACAATAAATCGGACATTTTCTTGCTCAGCGATACGTGCAACGGCCTCGGAGGGTTGGCGCCACGTTGGTGCAATTAGTGTGTTCGGGGTCGCGGATAGACCGTGCAAGCCACCTATGAACGCGGTCAAAAGCAACGTCCATATCACCCCTGCGTAATGCTTCTCTGCAAAGGGCACAGCTTGGCGCACGCAAGTTGTCAGCAGGTATCCACTGCCTGCAACGATCCCGATGAGAAAAATGAGGTAATAGCGAATGTTATATGCGTTTATCTGAGCCCATGAGGCGCAGGACAGGATACCGATAAGCGCCAGGCACCCGCCCACGAGCAGCGTGGCAGTCCATCGGTTTGGGATACGCATGGCAAAGCCGGAGCCCACAGAGATCAAAACAAAGGTGGCAACCCAAGTCCAGCTGATCTCAAGTTTCACGGCATGGTAGCCAGCTCGTACCGCGCGCATTGAAGGAGAAAGGCCAAACTGTGTATCTGCATCACCGAAGTACTTCGCGTGCCCGTAGGCGAGCACCACAGCAACAACGTTTAGAATGATGAAACCGAACAGACTCTTACGATTCTCATCAGACAAACATAGAACAACCATGAGGAACGGAAGGCTTAAGACAAACAACGCAAAATTGGTGGCGTATGCCAGGAAAAGAATCACTCCCGCCAATGCGCATCTCAAGCTATTGGCTCGTGTACCACGCGCCAGAACTGCATAAGCGCTTGCGAGCAATACCAGCGACGTACCGAAAGGATTGTGCTGTATGTACAGATTGAACAGCGCCTCTGTGCTTAATGTTAGGGCAAGCACACAGTTCGTCAGTACGGTGGCAACCGTTAGCGTTCTGGCAGAGCGGGTTAGAAAATAGAGAAATCCGACGGGAGCAAGGAACGCGAAAAAGCTCCGCAGGAATAACTGAAAGTGCAGATTCCAAACGACGTCAGAAATAGGATGGGCGAGCGCCGGAATAAAATTTAGGAGGCGATCCTGACCCCAGAAATACCACGTCAACTTCTGTGTAGAAATGAGCGCCGTAAGTACGCCATCGCCGTCCTGGCTACCGCACAGTAGCGTCGATAGTGGAAATACAGCGGCTGCGACGATCGCAAGAGCGATCAAGAACTTGATGGGTTCCGGTGCGCGGTTTTGGGGCGGCGAGGAGAGTTTCGGATCGGCCATCATTTCGATCGGAAGCCGCATTGGACACAAGTGCCGACATCCTCGTTTGAGATGAAGCTGAATGTATTGCCGCAGTTGGGGCAGCCGGACACCTTTGCGACAGGCGAGCGTGCAAGTTGGCCAGTGGCCTTCTTGGCTGCAAGCCGTAAAAGATTGGCCATGCCGCGGAAGATCTCCATGGGTGGAAGCTTCGACGTCCCATACCCCCTTTCGCGAAATTGAATGGGAGCCTCCTGGATCTTCAGTCCTCGGACCGACGCTTCGACCATCGTCGTGAGAAAGAAAGAATATCCTCCAACCAAGAGTGCAGCGAAATTGAGACGCTTAAGCTCGCTGACTCGGAACGCCCGGTATGAGGTGGTGAATTCGTGCAGCTTCAGGCCAAGCAGCGATCGCGCTGCGACGTTTGCAAGCTGGCTGACATAGAGGCGGTAGCCGGTATAGTCGCACCCCCCCCCCGGCATATAGCGCGAGCCGATAACGAGATCCGCTCCGGCTTCTAGTCGATCGAGCAGAGATGGAATGTACGCGGGATCATGCGACAGGTCTCCGTCCATCGTGATGATGACGTCATACCCGTGCTCCTTTGCGTACGAGAGTGCCAATAGGTGAGCAGTCCCGAGGCCTAGTTTCCCTTTTCGTTGTAAAAGGGTCACGTTGGGACGGTTCATTCCAAGAATGATATCAGCCGTGCCATCGCTGCTGTTGTCATCAACGACCAGAATGTCCGACTCAGGAGCCGTATTTTCCAGGGAGGAAATCAACGGCTTGATATTTCCCGCCTCGTTGTACGTGGCAAAGAAAACGAGTGTCTTAATCATGGGGGTCATTTATTGGCGATGGTCGTATCGACTTCTTGGTTGCTACTTTTGAAAAGCAGCTTCCAGACAAAAGTGTATGACATGAAATAATTCCACATCGCCCCTGCGACGATGCCGGAAAGGGCAGCTGGAATAGGGGTCACCCCATAGCTGTAGACGTGCGTTGAGATATATAGGCTGAGCACCATTCCCAGGGAGGTGACGCCCATATAGATAAAATAACCCAGTATGGCGTGCCGCCCTGTCAACCCATTATGGCTGAATGTCGACTCGTTGTTCAGCACATAGTTAAATGTGGCCGCAAAAACCAATGCTGTGAGGTTTGCGTACTTGAACTGGTGCGTGATCAGGGCCAGCGTGCTCTTGAGTACGGCCAGATGAACTCCAACACCCAGTGAGCCAACAATCAGGAATGAAATGAGCGAGGCAGGCAGTAAACTAAAGGTGAGTTTGCGGCCGAGCTGCGTCAGTTTTCCAATGAATCTGATCATCCGTAGGGCCCTATTTGAGGCCCTGGTTTAGATGCGGCCTTCGAGTGTTCAAGAGTTGGCATTTCGTGGCTTCCGTAAGTACGGAGGCTTGAACATTGGCTCCCCCAGCTCACGGTGTCGCATGGAGCGGCGTCGGCCGCTTAGCATACCGGAAAGCTGGTGACTACGAGAAGTGTGTCTGGCCTGTAGCTGGGTTCAGATGTGCTGCCTTTTGCTCCAAAGAAGCAAGCGTCATAGCTGAATGCTTGGTGCCTTTAACCAATGCGCGCGATGCTTTACGGCTGGCATCGAGTCACTGGGGGGGCTAAAAGGGGTGACCATTTCGCCGGTTAAGTCGACAGAGGCTGGGGACATTAGGTGTGTCCCGCCCCCTTCACCCAAGGAAATTAATGGCTTCAGCGCCATTTGCCGTGCGGCCACGTTGTTAAGCGGGATTAGATTCTGTGGCGATCAGGCACCACTGAACTGCCTGTGCAACCGTGGCAAAATCGGGCATTCAATTACTGCTGCTTGACCAATGAACCAGCGTCCCGGACACCTAGACGAACTTGAGGCCGAGAGCATTCACATCCTTCGCGAGGTGGCGGCCAGCTTCCAAAAGCCGGTGATGTTGTACTCGATCGGTAAAGATTCGTCGGTCCTGCTTCATCTGTTACGCAAGGCGTTCTACCCAGCGCGACCCCCGATTCCGTTGCTGCACGTCGACACCACATGGAAATTTCGGGAGATGATCGCCTTCCGCGACCAAGTGGCTGCTGCGATTGACGTACGGCTCCTCGTGCACGTCAATAAGGATGGGCTACGGCAGGGCATTTCCCCGCTTGTTCACGGGTCAACGATGCACACCGACATCATGAAGACCGCGGCGTTGAAACAGGCTCTGAATAAACATGGTTTCGACGCGGCAGTCGGAGGGGCGCGGCGCGATGAGGAAAAATCGCGAGCGAAGGAGCGAGTGTTTTCATTCCGCAGCATACAGCATCGCTGGGATCCTAAACGCCAACGTCCCGAATTGTGGAATCTTTACAACACCCATATTCACAAGGGTGAAAACGTGCGCGTGTTTCCGCTTTCCAATTGGACCGAAATGGACGTGTGGCAGTACATACAGCTGGAGTGCATCCCGGTGGTGCCTCTGTATTTTGCCAAAGAGCGCCCAGTGGTGGAGCGTGATGGGGCGCTGATCATGGTCGACGATGATCGCTTCGTGCTGCGGGAAGGTGAACGGGTCGAGCGGCGCATGGTTCGCTTCCGGACCCTGGGCTGCTATCCCTTGACCGGTGCTATCGAATCCTGCGCCAGCACGGTGGGCGAGATCATTGCCGAGATGGCTGCCTCTCGTTCATCCGAGCGGCAAGGCAGAGTCATCGACCATGATCCCTCCGCGTCGATGGAGCAAAAGAAGCAGGAGGGATATTTCTAATGGCGGCGCCCTCTAGTTCGAATCGCGAGCTGCTGCGATTTATCACGTGCGGCAGTGTGGATGACGGTAAAAGCACACTGCTTGGCCGCCTGCTTTACGACGCCGGCATGTTGCCGGACGATCAGATCGAGGCGCTGCGCCGTGATAGCCGGCGCATACACCCCGAAAGCGATGCACTGGATTTTTCGCTGCTGATGGATGGCCTTGACGCGGAGCGGCAGCAGGGCATCACCATCGACGTGGCCTATCGCTATTTTCATAGCGCGCGCCGCAACTTTGTGGTTGCGGATTGCCCGGGGCACGAGCAATACACGCGAAATATGGCTACAGGTGCCTCGCACGCTGACCTTGCTGTGGTGCTGGTTGATGCCCGCAAAGGCTTATTGGTGCAAACGCGCCGGCACACTTACATATGCGCGCTGCTAGGGATACGCAAGGTGATCCTGGCAGTGAACAAAATGGATCTTGTTGACTACAGCCGCGATATCTACGAATCCATTCGCTCCGCCTATGCGGAGTTGGCCGTTCAACTAGGTATTTCGGAAGTGTCTCCCTTGCCGGTCGCGGCGTTGTGGGGTGATAACGTAGGAGCGCATTCGTTGGGGATGCCGTGGTACAGCGGCTCGACGTTACTCGAACTGCTGGAGACTGCCGAAGTGCGTCCGATGGAAGGGGCTGATTTCCGCATGCCCGTCCAATGGGTAAACCGTCCTGATCAATCCTTCCGCGGCTACGCGGGAACCATCTGTGGTGGCCGTGTGCGGACGGGAGACGAGATCGTCGTACAGCCGGGCACACATCGCGCACGTATCGCGCGCATTGTGACGGCTGACGGTGATCTTAATGAGGCAGGTGTGGGGCAGGCTGTTACGTTGACATTAGATAGAGAGGTCGACGTCAGTCGCGGTGAGGTCCTTGCCGACGCCGCCAGGCCAGCACAGGAGGCAGATCAATTCGCTGCGCACGTAATCTGGATGGGCGACGAGCCACTGCTACCGAACCGCGGCTATTGGATGAAGGTAGGCTCGCGCACGGTTAATGCGCGAGTCACATCGATCAAATACAAGGTCGACGTGAACACGCAGGCGAAATTGGCAGCACATCGCTTGGAACTGAACGAGGTTGGATACTGCAACATTGATCTGGATCAATCCATTGCATTTGAGGCGTACGCGACCAATCCTATATTGGGCGGCTTCATTCTTGTCGATAGGCAAAGCTATGCCACAGTCGCCTGTGGGATGCTGGATTTTTCACTGCGTCGCGCTACCAGCGTGCATTGGCAGCACCTGGATGTCGACAAGCGAATGCGCGCGCAGAGCAAAGGGCAGTTGCCGCGGTGCCTCTGGTTCACAGGTTTGTCCGGTGCAGGTAAGTCCACCATAGCGAACTTGCTTGAGCGTCGCCTGAGTGCTCTCGGCTGTCACACTTATCTTCTTGATGGTGATAACGTGCGCCACGGCCTTAACCGTGATCTCGGTTTTACGCCGGAAGCGCGTGTGGAGAACGTAAGGCGCGTGGCCGAGGTGGCGCACCTGATGGTGGATGCAGGCCTGATTGTGCTCGTATGCGTGATTTCGCCGTTCCGCAGTGAGCGCGAATTTGCTCGTGGCCTTTTCGGTGATGGTGAATTCCTCGAGGTTTTTGTGGACACGCCGCTCGAGGAGTGTGAGCGCCGCGATCCGAAAGGCTTGTACCGCAAGGCTCGCGCGGGCGAGATCAGCAATTTCACTGGAATCGATTCGCCGTACGAAACACCCGAATCGCCTGAGATTCATTTGAAAGCCCAGGGCGTGTCGCTGGAAGCCATAGTGGACGAACTCGCGGCAAGGGTGTTGCCAAGTGCTGTTGGCTGATTGGTGTCGCTATCTGGGCGCTGGGCGCCAGAAGCTCATAGCCACGCTTTAGCCAGACACTATCATTGCGTACTTGCTACCAGTCGCCTGCGTACCCTTATGACTACTGACCAAGATCAGCCACCTTTTCTCGTGTTCGGTGCACCTCATATCGATGAGGCAGAAATCGACGAAGTATTGACATGCCTTCGTTCAGGCTGGCTGGGTACCGGGCCGCGTGTCGCCAAGTTTGAGCGCGATTTCGCCGCTTTTCGCGGGGTCAAGTCAGCACAGGTGGCCGCCGTCAATTCCTGCACGGCAGCTTTGCATGTAAGCATGCTTGCTGCTGGTATCGAGCATGGAGCGGAGGTGATCACGACGCCCTTGACGTTCTGCGCCACCGTCAACGCGATCTTGCATGCGGGCTTGATGCCGGTTCTTGCCGATGTCGATCCACAAACTCAGAACATCGATCCCGATGCGATCGAAGCGGCTATCACTCCGCGTACGCGGGCTATAGTGCCAGTACATTTTGCTGGGCGGCCATGCGCCATGGACCGGATCATGGACATTGCCCGCAAACATGACTTGGTGGTGATCGAAGATTGCGCGCATGCCGTCGAGGCGGAATTCCATGGCAAGCCGCTGGGAACATTCGGCGACTTCGGCTGTTTTAGTTTTTACGTCACTAAGAACGTGGTGACCGGTGAAGGCGGCATGATCCTTGGGCGTAGCAATGAGCAGGTCGCTAGAGCCAAGGTATTGGCCTTGCATGGCATGAGTAAGGATGCGTGGCATCGCTTCGGCGACAAGGGCTATAGGCATTATCAAGTAGTGGAATGTGGCTTCAAGTACAACATGATGGATCTGCAGGCCGCGATAGGGTTGCATCAGCTTGCACGCGTGGAGCAGAGCTGGCGTCGTCGCGATGAGATCTGGCGACATTACGATGCCGCTTTGGCGAATCTGCCTATCGAATTACCGGTGCCTGCAGAAGATGATGTGCGCCATGGTAGACATCTCTATACGGTGATGATCGACAACAATCATTGCGGCATCACCCGTGATGAATTTCTGGATGAGATGAATGTGGCCAGGATAGGAACGGGTGTGCATTACCTCTCGATTCCGGAGCATCCTTACTATCAGCAACGATTCGGTTGGAGACCAGAGCAATGGCCCAACGCCATGAGCTTAGGGCGGAAAACTGTCAGTCTACCTTTGTCGCCTGCGCTCTCTGATGGGGACGTGGAGCGAGTTGTCGCGGCGGTAAGCCTCATCTTGAGTGCCTGACCTACAAATACTAAAAGGGCGGCATTCGCTGCCGCCCTCTGTTCTCTCGAATCATGCGGCAATTAACCAATAGCTTGTTCGAGCTCGGGAATGAGCTTGAACAGGTCCCCCACCAGACCGATATCAGCGATCTCGAAGATCGGTGCCTCTGCATCCTTGTTGATTGCCACGATAGTGCCAGCGTCCTTGATCCCAGTAAGGTGCTGGATGGCGCCGGAAATGCCGATGGCGACGTACAGCTCCGGTGCGATGATCTTGCCAGTCTGGCCTACTTGCAGTTCGTTCGGTACATAGCCGGCGTCAACGGCTGCGCGGGATGCGCCCACAGCCGCGCCGATTTTGTCGGCGAGCTTGTAGATGATCTCGAAATTTTCCTTCGAGCCCACTCCGCGGCCGCCGGAAACGACTTTGTTCGCGCTCTGTAAGTCCGGCCGGTCGCTCTTGCCCTGCTTGAGTTCGACGAAGCGGGTGTGTGTGGGCAAGTTCATTTCCACATTCAGAGCTTCGATCGGCGCACTGTTGTTGCCGCTATTAGCTGCAGGCCAAGAAGCAGTGCGAATAGTGGCGACTACAGCGTGGGAAGGGTCGGCTTCGACATTGATGATGGCATTGCCCGCGTAGATCGGCCGCTTGAAGGCGTGGCTGCCTTCCACACTCATGACATCACTGACCTGTGCCACGCCCAGCAGCGCGGCTACTCGTGGCGCGACATCCTTGCCAAAAGTGGTAGAGGGCGCCAACACGTGACTGTAGCCAGCGGCGGCCTTGGCGATCTGCGGCGCCAAGATAGCCGCCAGAGGATGGGCGTTCTCCACACGGGCGATGGTCAGCACATGACTCACGCCTTCGATCTTCGCGGCCTCGGCGGCAAGTGGGCCGACCTTGTCGCTAAGCACGAGTACGTCAACAGCCTCGGACTTGACGGCTACAGCAGCGCTTACTGCACGTGCGGTGGAGGGATTTAATTTGCCGTCCAGATGTTCGGCGATAACCAGGATCTTGCTCATGGATGTCTCCTTGATTCCGGTCGGCTGCTTAGAGCAGCCCCTTCTGCTTAAGGGTTGCCACCAACTCTGCGGCGTCCTTCACCATCACGCCCTTGCTGCGCTTGGCTGGCGCGGCATAGTGCGTGGTCTTGAGCTGATCGTGCGCATCTACGCCCAGGGATGCGAACTCAATAGTGTCGATCGGCTTGGACTTGGCCTTCATGATGTCTGGCAGCTTGATGAAGCGCGGTTCGTTCAGGCGCAAGTCGGTGGTAATTACGGCGGGCAACTGGATTTCAATCACTTCCAGACCGGCGTCGACTTCGCGCGTCACCGTTGCTTTGCCGTCCGCAATTTCTACCTTGCTGGCGAATGTAGCCTGGGGGCGATCCCACAAGGCAGCAAGCATCTGACCAGTCTGATTGGCATCGTCGTCGATGGCCTGTTTGCCCAGGATGACTAGGCCAGGCTGCTCTTTTTCTACCAGCTTTAGGAATGCGCGTGCCGAGGTGAGTGGCTGAACTGCGTCCGACGTCACCACATGAATGGCACGATTTGCGCCCATTGCAAGGCCATTACGGAGGTGTGCGGTTAGATCGGCTGGGCCTATGCCGACAACGATCACCTCTTCGGCCACGCCCTTTTCGCGCAGACGCAGCGCTTCTTCTAGCGCGATGTCGTCAAAGGGATTGGCAGAGAGTTTCACGCCGTCTGTCACCACACCGGTGCCATCGGGCTTTACCTGGATGCGGACGTTGTAGTCCACCACGCGCTTGTAGCCGACCAAAATCTTCATCTGCGTTTCCTTATACCGACGCCTTGAGGGCGTATGGAATTGTCAAGCAAACGCCTATTCTAACCGGATTCAGCTGACCATGCGGTGGCGAATGGTTAGGTCTGCCGCCTTACTGCATCGGCTAAATCTGCCGCGCTTTGTTTCCAGGAGGGCCACTGCGCTGCTATTGCATAGGTCGGTCGCCGGGGCGTGGCAAGCCAGTTACGTAGGGCATCAGCAAGATCTTTTGCGAGCGGGGCTTTGAAGTAAGTAGCTTGCTTTGCCATGACTTCCCGGAACACGGGTAGGTCACGGGCGATGACAGGCAGGCTGCGCCGTGCGGCCTCCACCAGTGGCAAGCCGTATCCTTCGCCCCATGAGGCTGCCAGCAACGCTGTGCTGGTTTGATAGATGGCATTGAGTTCGCTGTCATCCGCGTCATCGATCCAAAAGAGGCGATGTTCGCGTTCCGGATGCTTGTCCAATTTGGAGGTAAAGCTCTCCATCAGCCAGCCAAAGCGACCGACAATGACGAGGTTGATATCGACGCCGGTGTTCCAAAGTTGTTCGAAAGCTTCAAGTGCCTGGTCATGTCCCTTGCGAGGTTCGATCGTTCCTACCATCAGAAAACTCGGTCGTGCCTCCATAGCGCGGCCGAGCTGCGGACGAGGCTTGGACGCCCCGTCGCTAAATGAGGTGTCCGCACCGGGCGGCGAGTGGGCGACTTCGGGAGCGCGCCCAAATTGATAAGGCAGCGCAGCGCTGACTAGCCAGCGGCTCAAGTCGTCTGCTGTTGCACGTGAGACGCAAATGAGCCGATCGGCAATAATGGCAATGTGGCGTAGCCAATTTTCAAAACGATCGCGCGCATAAGGATGGAACTTGTCAGGTAGCGTTATCGGGAGCAGATCATGGACAAGGAACTGCAGACTTACGCCACGCCGGCGCCATTGACGTAGTTGCGGTTCTGCAGCGCTGATGGAGTCGACGCTCCAATCGAGGCCGAAGAACGTATCACCGCTTGCCGCCTCTACTGCGTCCTCCGGAAGGGAGATGGCAGTAAGGCCAAGCAAATCGAGTGCATAGCGCCGGGCGTAGTGGAAACGGCCGCGAGTGAAGCGCACTGGTTCAATGCGCACTCCATCCGGAGGGGATTTGAGCCAATGGAGGAGTGTGCTTCGCACCACGCGTTGAACGCCCGTGGCAATGTCCTTTTCCGCGATGCTGCTGATATCGACCAGCCATCGACGAACCGCGCCTGGGGGGCGTGCAGATACCATCGCACTGGCAGTCGCGGCAAGGTCATTGTCGTCAGGAATGCCATCGATAGCGCGAATATCCTCAATCACGCTGGCTTCGCGAGCCAAGGGGGGCGCTGCAAAAACGTACTGGAGCGTCGCCGCACGCACAGATACCGTGTCGGAATCGGACAGATGGATAATGTCTGGACGCGGCATCGCTGTTGTCAGAGTGCGAATCCGATCAGCCAGCGTCTTATCGGTGCAAAACACGGCCAAGGCCTGCTCGCACAGCGGAACCAATCCCAAGTCCGCTGTTAAAGTGTGATCGTTCAACGCAAGCAGTCCGTCGTACCCCATTCCTTTATAGGCCGCGCGATACATACTTTCGTGGGAAGGTACCGATTCTGCGTTAGGTCCTTGCTGAATCAACAACACGCCGGGCCGCGTCCGTATGGATTCTTCGAGCGCAGCTGCATTGCTGGTGTCAGCTACGTACATCAGATGACCTGGATTAGAAAGAGGCGTCGAAGATTTGTCGCGATGGACTTCGAAGTTCTTTAACCAAGTCGGCACCTCGGTTCCGGGCGCGTGAACACAGGCGACGGAGGGGCTTGAAATTGAGCTATCAATCCGTTGTGAGTCTTGCCGACTCGCAAGCGTTTGCAATGCATGTAGGGCACGGTCTGCCACAGCATTCCAATTAAAGCTTCCAGCGCGTACGCGGCCATATTTTCTGAGTTCGCTGGCGTAGTGGGGATTGCCAAGCACGTCGGCCATGCGCTCGGCGATTTCATCTATGCGATGTGGATTGAACAGCGCGTCCTGTCTTCCTACCACTTCCGGCAAGCTGGCAGCATGGCTGGCAATGACAGGGGCGCCGCAGGCCATGGCTTCGAGTGGTGGAAGGCCGAACCCCTCCAGCAGCGAAGGGAATACAAATAGCGCGCATTCGGTATAAAAACGTATCAAGTCATCGTCTGTGACAAAGCCAGGGTAGATGACGCTATCGGTAGCAAGGCGGGCTTTGCGAACCGCAGTCTGCAACTGAGTCATTTCCTCCTCTCCAACGCGACCGACGATAACAAGTTGGTAGGTAGTGCGAAGCGGCTCAGGTAGTGCGCCGAAGGCGGTGATCAACGCAGGTACATTTTTGCGTGAGTCGAATCCCCCGTTATAAAGAATGTAAGGACGTGTAATCCCATGGCGAGCATGTAGGGCCGCAGTGGCTAGAGGATTTGATTCAGCGGGCACAAAAGATGAATCGACCGCAGCACCTATGTTGATCACGCACTCTGACGGCAATTCCAAGCGCTCAATGGCGTCCTTGCGCACCCATTCCGAGATCGCAAAAAGCATGTCGCAGCGCCGTAGGGTATCGATCCCCTGCTTGTACCACTCATATGTGCGAGGGTGACCGAGGTACGCGCTTGGCGAATGTAAAGGAATTAAGTCATACAGCGTTGCCACACACGCGGTATGTGCCGGAGGAGCATATGGCAGCACGGCGTCATCGTTATAACCTTCATGCACGCTGCCATACCAGATCACGTCCGGATGGAGTGTTTCTACGGCATGCTGCATCACGTGCGCAGCGGCACGGCGGAGCCAAGCGTTTCCACCAGGTTGAGCGCGAATGCCTTCCGGGATTTCCAGTACAACACGGCGCTCTGGTGCGGCATGATTGCCCATTGTGGCGATCAGCGCATCGGTCGCTTCACCAAATCGAGCATTGAACAGCAACCGGATGTCATATTCGGGCGCGGCACGCTCAAGAAGAGCGCGTGTCAATGCCGAAGTGTAGCGGCCGATGCCTCGATATCTGCTCTGGCTTTGCGCGCCCTGGAGGTCCAATACCAGCTTCATGAGCGTTTGACCCGGTTGCGAAGCCGCTCATACACGACCTGAACTTCTTCAGGTAGATTATTTGGATCTATGCGTTG
This sequence comes from Dyella acidisoli, assembly GCF_030160295.1. Classification (GTDB taxonomy): domain Bacteria; phylum Pseudomonadota; class Gammaproteobacteria; order Xanthomonadales; family Rhodanobacteraceae; genus Dyella_B; species Dyella_B acidisoli. Next base: position 612,659 of record NZ_BSOB01000010.1, on the reverse strand, counting down.
GTGAGCTGGCTCATCGTTGCTGTCGAGTGCCGTTCGTAACCGCATATCGAGTACGGGAACCCGATAAATCGCGTTGACGATTTTGCGACGCAAGGTCGGATGCTTTGCCAGAAAGCGTTTGGCAAGATGAAGCAGGCTTCTCATGAACTAACTTTGCCGATCGGATGACTAACTACCTGCTTGCTGGCAGGAAGCACTCTGCGCAAGGTCTGCAGCGCTATCTCTGGTGAGAAGTGTTGTTGCACGTTGGAGATGCCTACGTCGGACAATCGTGTCCACAAGGCCTCATCGTGATAAACGTGCCAGACTGCTTCAGCGAACTCGATGGCCGTCGTTGCGATCTTGGCATCACGGCCATCCGACAAATGCATACCTTCCGCAGCAATCGGGGTTACCACAACCGGCAGGCCATAGCTCATCGCCATGTTTACTTTACCTTTGACGCCAGCACCAAAGCGCAGCGGTGCTACCGAAACCTTGCAGCGATTCATTAGTTCTGACAGATCATCGACCCGGCCATGCAGTTCGATGCCTTGCTGGTCCAGAGCTTGCCGTGCTTCAGGCGTAATGTCGCCTGCGATATGCAAAAGCATTGAAGGATCACGCGCTCTTAGTAGCGGCAAGATCTCTGCTGAGAACCAGCGTACGGCATCTTCGTTGGGTGGATGACCAAAGCCACCAACGAACAGGAGATCTCGCCGCTGTGAAAATGGAGCGCCGCGACCATGAATTTCATGAATATTGCTGACCAGTTCGATATGGCTATTTGGCAATTCCTTTCGAAGCATGTCCAGCTCCACCGGGCTCACGACAAAACTCACGTCACTGTCGCGCACCAAGGCCAGCTCTCGTTGCCGCGATGAGAGAGATTGACGACGCATGCGCTGACTGCCGGACACCTCTGCTGCCCGTTGCTCACGCAGAAAATGCAAGTCGACGGTATCGAAGATGCACATGGCTTGCGGGGCTAGTCGACGAGTTGGCGCGAGGTAGGGCGCTGCGATGGCCAGGCGGCACAACAATACGGCATTCAGCGTTGTGCCATGTTTCCGTAGCCAGGTCATGACACTGCCAATGTGCACATGGATGCCGTAGCCGAGCAGTCTTTCGACGTCTACGGGCGTGACGCGACCGTCATCCGGCAACAAATCGACATGCCAGCCGTCGTGATGAAGAAGTTGTAGCATCATGCACAGGCGCAGCGAACCGGAATCGCGTGCCGGGTTGGGCGCCATGGTGTCGATAACCAAGATACGTCGGCGGTTGTGCAAATCCGCGGGAACGTCCGTAGCGATATTGCGCGCCACCGGATCTTTCTGCGCACGAAATTGCTCGACGATCCGCCTAAACGTACCTTTCCATCCGCGTAAGGCCAAACTGCCCCATACGCGACGACTGAGTTGATGCAGGCGCGCAAAGCGCCAAGCGAGATCGAGATTCACAGATTCTGATAGTTCGGCCCCGACCCACCCTCAGGCGGAACCCAGTTGATGATTTCGTAAGGATCTTTGATGTCGCAGGTTTTGCAGTGTACGCAGTTGGCGGCGTTGATCTGCAGGCGTTTGCCCGCTTCATCATTGACGATTTCGTAGACGTTTGCGGGGCAGAAGCGGGTGCAGGGGTTGCCGTATTCTTGCGCGCATTGCGTAACGCAAACCGAGGTGTCCTTCACGTGAAGGTGGATGGGCTGGTCTTCGTCGTGCTCGGTGGCGGCGAAGTAGACGCCGGCCAGGCGGTCGCGCGGGGCGAGGTCGCGTTGTACGTAGTCGCGCTTGGGTTGTTCGTATTGGCCGAGCTTGTGCAGTGAGTTCCAGTCGGGTTTGTTCTTTAGCGTCCACGGCGATTTGCCGCCGGTGATGGTTTCCCAGGCGGCGTTGAACATGCCAAACCACAGGCCTTTCTTGAAGCCGGGTTTGATGTTGCGCACTTTCTTGAGTTCGGCCATCACGTCCGAGCTGCGTAGCTTGGCGTCGAAGCCGGCGGGTTTCAGTTCGCTGGCGGCGAGGTGTTCGGCGGCGAGCATGCCGCTCTTGATCGCCTGATGGGTGCCTTTGATCTTGGGTACGTTGAGCAGACCGGCAGTGTCGCCGATCAGAAGGGCGCCAGGTAGTTCCACCTTGGGAAGTGACTGGTAGCCGCCGGTAACGATGGCGCGTGCGCCCGCCGAAAGAATGCTGCCGCCTTCAAGCACCGATTTGATCATGGGGTGGTTCTTCCACTGCTGGAAGGCCTCCCATGGCTGGTAATTGGGATCGCTGTAGTCGAGTCCGCTCACATAGCCCAGTGCGATGCGGTCTTTGTCCAGGTGGTAGAGAAAGGCGCCGCCGTAGGTGCGGTTGTCGGCTGGCCAGCCGAAGCTGTGGAAGATCTTGCCGGGTTTTGCACGCCCTGCAGGCACCTGCCACAGTTCTTTGATACCGATGGAATAACCTTGCGGATCGCTGTCCTGATCCAGCTTGAAACGTTTGATGAGTTGCTTGGTGAGGCTACCGCGTGCGCCTTCCGCCAGCACGGTGACTTTTGCCTTGATGTCGATGCCTTGCGTGTAGCCCGATTTGTGCGAGCCATCTTTAGCTACGCCCATATCGCCGATGCGCACGCCGGCGACCGAGCCATCGTCGTTATAGATGGTGTCGGCGGCGGCAAAGCCGGGGAACACGTCCACACCCAGTGCTTCGGCCTGCGGCGCGAGCCATGCGCATAACGCGCCGAGCGAGACGATGAAGTTACCGTGGTTGTTCAACGTCGACGGTACCGGCAGCTTGCGTCCGCCGGTCTTGTTCAGCAGCCAGAATTCGTCCTCGGTGGCCGGCACGCAGATCGGGGGTGGGTTGTCGCGCCAGCCGGGCAGCAGGGCGTCCAGCGGCTGCGGCTCGATCACTGCGCCGGAAAGAATATGTGCGCCGATGGTCGAGGCTTTCTCGATCACGCACACCGTCACATCCGGCTTGAGCTGTTTCAGGCGGATCGCGAACGAAAGCCCAGCCGGGCCCGCGCCGACGACGATCACGTCGTATTCCATCGTCTCGCGTTCAGTCATTTGGATTGGGCTCCGTCATCTGGCTGGTGGCTGCTGAGGGCGGCCGCATGGGTGGTCCTCGCGGCGGTCAGGACGGTATTCTCCGGATTCGCCTACTGCGCGGCAAACCGGTGCCTGCTTGAGGATACGCCGCGGTGCATGGACATAATCGCATTTGACCCGCGCCGGAGCGTGCATGAGTGCTTTACCGCCGATCGCCGATATAGATCTTCGCCGTGCCACGCTCTGCCAACTCCTGCACTGGCTGGCTTCCGGCCGGGTGCAATCGGGCCGACTGGCCGAGGTCTACCTTCAAGCCATTGAACGCATCAATCCGCGGCTCAATGCTTATGTGCAGCTGAGTTCGGCGTTGACGGTCGAGCAGGCGCATGGCGCCGAGCATCGTCGGCGCGATGGCGTGATCGGCCGGCTGGATGGTATTCCCATCGCGCTCAAGGACAATTTCGATATAGCCGGTTGGCCCACGCATGCCGGATTGCCCGGGCCTGGCGTATTGGCCGAACACGATGCGCATGTGGTAGCACGGTTGCGCGCGTCGGGTGCCGTGTTGCTTGGCAAAACCAATATGGATGAGGGTGCGCTTGGCGCGATCACCCATAACCCGCATTACGGTGCAACGCACAACCCGCATCGCCGCGGTTACACAGCGGGTGGCTCATCCGGCGGCGCCGCAGCGGCGGTAGCAGCGGGGCTGGCAGTAGCGGCCATCGGTTCGGACAGTCTGGGCTCCATTCGCATTCCCGCCAGTTATTGCGGCGTGTTCGCGCTGAAACCTACGCAGGGTGAAATTTCTACGCGCGGCATGGTGCCGGCGGCCCGACGGTTGGATGCGGTTGGCTTGCTTGCGCGCAGCGTTGACGATCTCACCGTGCTGCTGCAGGTGATGGCCGGTTACGACGCCGAAGATCCGCGCTCGCGCCGTCGTCGTGTCGCGCTGTCGCCACCGGATTGGGAGCCTGGCAAATTGCGTTGCGGCGTGCTGCCGAACCTGCCTGCGTTGGGCGTGCAGCCGGAGGTGGTGGATGTTTTCGAAGCGGCCTTGGCCAAGCTCGATCGCGAACTGGGCGAATGTCGCACGGTGGATTTCGACGACTGGCACTTCGCTCGCGCCCGTCGCGCCGGTTTCTTGCTGATGGAAGCGGAAATGATCGGCACCTTCGCAACGCAGCTTGCCGACCCTGAGCATCCAGTGTCGCCCCCGTTCCGTCGCTTGCTCGATTACGCCGCGCGCAAGACGGCCTCCGATTACGCCAATGCAGATCGCGTGCTCGATGCCGCCACGCTAAAAATGCGCCGATTGTTTGCACAGATCGATGTGCTGGTTATGCCAACCACACCACAAGGTGCTTTCCCTCTCGATGGTCCTGTGCCAGATACGCAAGGCGATCTCACCAGTTTTGCCAGCCTCGCGGGCTGCCCGGCGGTGAGCATTCCTATGGGCACATTGCCGAACGGCTTGCCGATCGGCATGCAGTTGGTGGGCGCGCGTGGCTCGGATCTGCGCTTGCTGGAACTGGCAGCGGTCTGGTCTGCCACGCTCGATGCGGCGCCGGAGTACCCTGTCGTTCGTGATGACGCCTGAACTTATCGGCGGCACGTGGCAACGCCTGCCGTTGCCCGATGCAGATGTGCACTACGCGCCAGCGTGGCTTACACGCGATGAAGCCGATGCATTGCTGCAGCACTTGCTGGATGAGATCCCTTGGGAACGGCATCGCCTGCGCCTGTTCGGCCGCGAGGTCGATGCGCCGCGGTTGAGCTGCTGGATCGGCGATCCCGGCGCGACATATGTGTATTCGCGCAGCCGTTTCGAACCCAGGCCGTGGACGCCGTCGCTGCTTTCGTTGCGGGAGCGTCTGGAGCTTGCTTGCGAAGCGCGTTTCAACAGCGTGCTCGCCAACTTGTACCGTCATGGCGAGGATTCCATGGGTTGGCACAGCGATGACGAGCCCGAGCTCGGCGCACAACCCGTGATTGCTTCGCTGAGCCTGGGTACAGAGCGCCGTTTTCGGTTCCGCCGTAAGGTGCCGCGCGGGACGAGCGCGCCGCCGCCGGTAGGTCTCACCCTGTCGCATGGCAGCCTGTTGTGCATGGCTGGCGATACTCAGCGCTGTTATCTGCACGATTTGCCCAAAAGCGCCGGAATTATCGGACCACGCATCAACCTCACCTTCCGTCTGATACACCGCGCATGACGCTCTGCACCTTGGATTGACTCAAGCTGCTGGACATAATGCGTGACTCCCTTGTCATCACCCACCCGCGCAGGCCTGCAATGACCCAGAAGACCGTACTCAATACCCTCCATCGCGAACTCGGTGCGCGCATGGTCGATTTCGGTGGCTGGGACATGCCGATCAACTACGGCTCGCAGATCGAAGAACACCACGCGGTGCGCCGCGATGCGGGCATGTTCGATGTGTCGCACATGACGGTTGTCGACCTGCATGGTGCGCGTGCGCGTGAATTTCTGCGTCACTTGCTGGCCAACAGCATCGACAAACTGAAGGTGCAGGGCAAGGCGCTGTATACCTGCATGCTGAACGAGCAGGGCGGGGTGATCGACGACCTGATCGTCTATCTGCTGGGCGACGAACACTTCCGCTTGGTGGTCAATGCGGCCACGCGTGCCAAGGATCTGGCATGGATCGAACAGCAGGCCAAACCGTTCGACGTGACCGTCAAGGAGCGCCCGGATTTCGCGATGATCGCCGTGCAAGGTCCCAGCGCGCGCGCCAAGGTGATCAGCCTGCTGCATGACGTGGATCGTCCACGCATCGAGAAGCTCGGTCGCTTCGCCGCCGCCGCGGCGCAAGGTCCGCATGGCATGCCGCTGTTCATCGCGCGCACCGGTTACACCGGCGAGGACGGCTTCGAGATCATGGTGCCGGAAGATCAGGCTGTCGCGTTGTGGAAAGCGCTGGCCACGGCGGGTGTGGCCGCGTGCGGATTGGGTGCGCGCGATACCCTGCGTCTGGAAGCGGGCATGAATCTGTACGGCCAGGATATGGACGAGAACGTCACGCCATGGGAAGCCGCACTGGCTTGGACTATCGTGCTCGACGAAGGGCGCGACTTCATCGGTCGCAAGGCACTGGAAGCACAGAAAGCAGCAGGCGTGCCGAGTGCCATGGTCGGCCTGGTGCTGGACGAAAAAGGTGTGCTGCGCCATGGGCAGAAAGTGCTGACGCCTCAAGGCGAAGGCGAAATTCTTTCCGGCGGCTTCGCGCCCACCTTGAACAAGTCGGTAGCGTTCGCGCGCGTGCCCGCGGGCGCGGCCGACAATGTTCGGGTCGACATCCGCGGTCGCGAAGTACCCGTGCGCGTGGTGAAGTTTCCGTTCGTGCGCGACGGCAAAGCCTGCGAAGGCATCTAAGCATCCGATGCGGGCATGTCCCATTCCCGCAACGTCAGCAGTTAGAATTTGCATCCTCCAACCCTGATCGAATCAACGACTGGACCCGACCATGAGCGCGAGCGAGATTCCCGGCGATCTGAAATTCCTCAAGTCCCACGAGTGGGCCCGTGTCGAAGACAATGGGCTGATCCGCGTGGGTATTTCCAACCACGCCCAGGAGGCGCTCGGCGATCTGGTGTACGTCGAATTGCCCGAAGTGGGTACCCAGGTGCAGGCTGGCAACAGCGTGGCCACGGTGGAGTCGGTCAAGGCCGCTTCCGACATCTATTCGCCCGTGTCCGGCGAGGTTGTTGAGGTCAATGAGAGTCTGGCCGACAAGCCCGAGACCATCAACGAAGATGCTTACGGCGAAGGCTGGTTGTTCGTGGTGAAAGCCAGCGATCGCGGCGAGCTGGACGAACTGCTCAGCGCCGACGACTACGCCGAGCAGATCGAGAACGAAGATCACTGACCCTCGTTCGGCATTTTGCAGAACGGCCGCCTAGGCGGCCGTTCTCATGTCGGCGGTACGCGTTAACCGTCGGAAGAACGCAATGCAGTGTCGTTCGCGGCGTGAAAAAAAACGCATCGCGGACATTGCGAAGACCTAAGGCGACCATCCATCGCATGCATGCGACGGAGCATCGCTTCGGAGCGCAGCGAGGGTGTTCGGGGTGCTTCGGACCGATTTCGGCACCTGATCCGGCGTCCTCCGGTCTAAATTCGTTCATGCTCCCGAATCGCCCGTTCGGGCAGTCGGAACGGCGGGACACATCGCTTCGTTGTGCTGCTTGCATCAACGCTATGCGTGTATCAACGCCGATGAGAAAAATCACATTTTTTAGCTTGTTTTTGGCCTTTTTCTAAAAACGCGCGAAACGAATTCTTTGAATGTTTGGACGGCTGATCACATTGCATTAGGTCATCGAAAAACCTTCCTTCCGACCATACTGCCGACCGGCTTCCGGATCGAAGGGATTGATTTCATGGCAAAAATCAATTGACAGTTGAAATGTTCGGGAATAGCTTTCGCACCATAAACGGGGAACGTTTCCAATGGTGGCATCGAAATTCATCCAGCCTTACATAGAACACGGTGAAAAATCCGCTGCGGTGAGAAAGATCACTGTTTCGATTCCAATGCATGTATTGCGACTGCTGTCGGATCTACGTACTTACCGACAGGTGAACAATTTGAGGCACGCCACGAACAGCGATCTGCTGGTTGAGGCGTTCCTCCACGCTTTTACTGGGCAACCACTGCCAACTGATGAGGAGCTAAGACGTACTATGGCCACTGCCAAGAAAACTGCACGTAAGTCGGCGAAGAAAGCCGCCAAGAAAACCACTCGTAAAGCTGCTGCCAAGCGGCCGGTCGCCAAGAAGGCTACCGCCAAGAAGCGCACCGCGCGCAAGACCGCCAAGAAGGCGGGTGCTAAGCGCGTAGGCGCGAAGAAGGCCACCGCCAAGCGCGTTGGCGCGAAGAAGGCTGCCAAGAAGGCGACGCGTAAGCGCACCGCCAAGAAGGCTGCCGCTGCCAAAGTTGTGAAAGCCACCAAAGCTGCGAAGAAGTAAGCACAACAACTAGACGTTTCACTCGATTTGTCTCCCTGCGGTGCCCAGCGCAGGGAGGTAGTTCGAAAGCGTTTCGTCCCGGCCATGTGCCGGGACGCTTCATTTTGGGGTCTTCATTTTTCGGTCCCCGAAAAATGAAGATGAGAATGCCTTCGGACCTCCGAGAAATATGGATAGGAATATTTCCGACCCCGGAAAATGAGAATCAGGTAAGGCAGTTGCTGTGCCTCACGCTCGCCGCCCCTTACCAGCGCGCTTCACGGCTATCCGTGAAATTCACCACATTTGCCCAGCCGCCACAATCGCGATACCTTTGGTCCATCCGCGCCGCGGCGAACCTAGAGGGAAGCCGCTCCTGGATCACAGGGGGGAAGCGCGGGTATCTAATGCCACAGCAGTGAAAATCATGGATACCCGAAACAGTCGTCATGCGCGCTCGCTTGCGCGCGGGGCCATCAAGCCCGTCATCATTGCCATTATTGCGGTCGTTGCCGGTTTGGCGGCCGTGTCATGGTTTCTTATCATCAAGCCCCACCAGGATGCGATGAATGCTGACTCAGGGGGGCATCCGTCCACACCTGTCAGCATCAGCCAGCAACAGGCCGCTGCGCCACCGGTGAACGTGGAGGCGATGAGCCTCAACGAACTGCTGAATGAGGCGCGCAACGCGATGAACCAGCAGCGCGTGATTGCGCCGGCCGGTAACAACGCCTTCGAGTTCTACCTGAAGGTGCTGCAGAAGCAGCCCGGCAATCCCGTGGCATCCGACGCTTTGCGCGAAACGTTTCCGTTCGCGGCGAGCAACGTGGAGCAGGTGATCAACCAGCGCCAGTTCGACGAAGCTGATCGTGAGATCAATCTGCTGGCGAAGGTCGACCCTACCAATTACACGCTGACCATCTTGCGCTCCAAGCTGGATGCCCAGCGCAAGACGCTCGACCAGGAGCAGCAGAAACAGCTTGATCAGCAGCGCCAGACTGAACTGGCCACGCAGAAAGCAGCTGCTGACAAGGCCGCTGCGGACAAAGCGCTCGCTGACAAGGCCGCTGCGGACAAGGTTGCACAACAGCAAGCTGCCCTGGCTGCCCAGCAAAAGTCCAGGCAGGCAGAGGAGGCTCAGAAGTCGACCTCGGCACCGGCGGGCAATGAGGTGGCCAGCTCGGCGAACATTTCGGCTGGCGGCAGCGAAACGCGTGATGCTATTCCGATCTCGACCATCCGCCCGCGCTATCCGGCAAACGCGCTTCGCAACAACCAGGAAGGCTGGGTGGATGTGCAGTACACCGTCAACGTGGACGGCAGCGTCAGCAACATCCAGGTAGTCAGCGCCGAGCCGCGCCACGTGTTCGACAACGCCGCCATCGACGCCTTGCGTCGCGCCAAGTTCTCGCCTGCGATGCGCGGAGGTGCCGCGATCGCTTCGCAGCAGCAGAAGCGCATCGAGTTCAAGTTAAATAATACGCAGTAACGCGGATTGTTTTCAGTTTGCCGGATCTGCGCTCTCCCCTACGTGTAGTAGGGGAGGGTTGGGGTGGGGTGAAGCAACCTCGCGGTGAATTCACATTGCACAGCAAGCGCGTGCAACCCCACCCCAGCCCTCCCCTGCAAGCAGGGGAGGGTGCACATATCAACCGCCGTGATGACGCGACTTATGCCGCACCTTCTCCGGTGCCGACCGATTCGCAGGCGGATCGCTTTCCACGCCGGCCCAATCCACGTGCGGCAGACCCAGCATCGCATCGAACACCATCGGCATCAGATCCGTGCCGACTGCGCCGGGCGAGTTCCACATCGACACCATGCCGACGCGATACTTCGGGAAGAACGCGATCATCGTGCGATAGCCTTCCACCGCACCGGCGTGGAACACCATCGTTTCGCCGCCGTAGGTAAACACGCGCCAGCCCAACGCATAGCTGGCGGCGGTCACGCGGGCGTGGCGCCATGGTGCGGCGTGCATTTCGCCTGGCGTGGATACGCCGGGAGCATGCAGTTCGTCGAGCAGTGCCGGTGACAGCACGTCCGGGCGCCCGCCCATTTGTGCGATCAACCATTGCTCCATGTCACGCAGGCTCGCATTCACGCCGGCCGCAGGGGCAACGCGGTAATAGGCTTCTTTCGGATCGAACGATTCCCATGCATGCGCGCCATGCGGACGATGCGGACGAGCCCAGCTCTTGCTGCTTTCCAGCGCTTCGCGGCCATAGCTGGCTGTGGTCATGCCGAGCGGGAAAAAGATGCGCTTGTCGACTTGGTGATAGAAGAAGTCGCCGGTCTCCGCGTAGATCAGATCGCCGATCAGGCTGAAGGCGACGTTCTGATAGCCGTAGCACTGGCCTACGTTGCAAGTGAGGTTTACTTCGTCCAGCTTGCGCACCAGTTCCTCGTAGGGAACGTTGTCTTCCAGCATTTGATCGTAGGTGTTGTGCGGAAGGCCCAGGCGTTGCCCAAGGATGTCCCTCACCGTGACGGTGCCGGAAGCCTGAGCATCTTTCAGCTGGAAGAACGGCAGTGCGTCGGCCAGCTTGGTGTTCCAGTCGAACCGACCTTCCTCGATCAGCAGGCCGGTGACGGCGGTGGCGAACGCCTTGGACAGCGATGCGAGGCGGAACACGGTGGTGGGTGTGACCGGTTCCTGCGTGCTTGTGTCCGCGTAGCCGATCGTGCGCTCGAACGCGACCTTGTTGTTCACCACCACCGCGGTAGCGAGACCGGCTACTTCGTTGCGCTCCGCCACCACATCCAGCCAGTGCGAATACGCGTCGAGCGTTTCCTTTACGCGCTCGGGCGGAAGTGTGGCAGTTGCACCTGAGTCGGCGGTGTCGTGCCGAACCGGGACGTCGGTAGTGGGCTGCGTGTCCGTGGAACCGGCACGCGCAGCGGATGCGGGAATCAAGATGGCCGCGATGCCGAGCGAACCGGCGATCAGCAAGGAAAGCTTACGGAACTGCATGCTACTGGCTTCTTTCGGGCGTGGCGTTACGCCTAAGAGCCTGTCTATGATCGCGGCCAAGCCGTGCGCTGCCGCCTGGCGGTCGCTGAGGCGCAACACAGGCTGTGCAGAGATCATAGACGAGCTCTTAGGTCATGGGCTGATACGCTCGTCCATGGGCAATCGCTGGATTGTCCTGTACTTCGGGCAAGGTCACAACGGCGTGAGCCTATGCTCGTGGGAACGATCATGAACTCGTAGGTGCGTGAACGCCCCGCCTAGCGAGCGTCACGCCAGCATGAGGGCGGCCGCGCGTTCAGCGATCATGATGGTTGGCGCGTTGGTGTTACCGCTGGGTAGCGCGGGCATTACGGAGGCGTCCACCACGCGCAAGCCAGCAACGCCATGCACGCGCAGTTCGCTATCCACCACGGCTTGCTCGCCGCGTCCCATGCGGCAGGTACCCACCGGGTGATAGACGGTTTCGGCTTTGCGGCGGACGAAAGCTTCCCACTCTGCGTCACTGGCCGGTTCGGTTTCCGGGAAGACAGGCCGGCCGCGATAAGCATCGAAGGCTGGCTGCGCGAAGATGTCGCGCGAAAGCTTTGCCGCTTCGATCATGCGTGCGAGATCGTGGCCTTCCGAATCGCTGAGGTATCCGGCATGAATCGCAATCGGCATTGCTGGATCAGCGGAACGCAAACGCAAGCTGCCGCGGCTGCGCGGATGCAGATAGCAGGCGTGCAAGGTGTAGCCGGAGCCCGGCAGGCGATGACGCCCGTGATCGTCCAGCAAGGCAGGCACGAAGTGGAACTGGATATCGCAACGCGCGTCCGTCGCCAGGTGGCTGCGCACGAAACCACCCGCTTCGGCAATGTTGGAACTGCCCGGCCCATCCCGATGGCGCAGATAACGCCAGCCCACTGCGAGTTCGTTGAGCTTGTCATAGGTGATGTTCTGCGTGCAGTTCACCAGCGTGCAGATGTCCAGGTGATCCTGCAGCTCAGCGCCAACCCCGGGCAGATCGGCCAACGGCGCAATACCGTGTCCGCGCAGATGATCCGCGGGCCCAATGCCTGAAAGCATCAGCAGCTGCGGCGAATTGATCGCACCAGCAGCCAGGATGATCTCGCCGGCACGAATGGTCTGTTGCTCACGCCCATGGCGTAGCTGTATGCCGGTTGCTCGCCCGTGTTCGATCACAACGCGCTCGACCAGAGCATGTGTGCGCACGTGCAGATTGGCACGTGCTCGTGCCGGGCGCAGATAGGCGGAGGCGGTGGAGCAACGCGCGCCATCGCGTTGTGTGACCTGGTAGAGGCCGAATCCTGCTTGCTCAGCGCCATTGAAATCCGCGTTGCGTGCGAAGCCGGCGCTGACACCCGCCTCGATCAGCGCAGCAGAAAGCACGTTGTGGTGACGCAGGTCCGAAACGCACAACGGTCCATCCGCACCATGCAGCGCACTTGCGCCACGCGTGTTGTTCTCGCTGAGTACAAACCAAGGCAGCACCTGCGACCATGACCAGCGCGCATCGCCGGTGGCTTCCGCCCAGGCGTCGTAATCGGCGGGCACGCCGCGGATGTAGCACATGGCATTGATAGAACTGGAACCACCCAGCGTCTTGCCGCGGGGCCACCACAGGCGGCGATCGAGCAACTGCGGTTCGGTTTCGGTTTCGTAGTTCCAGTTAAGCCGGCGACGTTTCGGTAAGTGCGCAAGCCCCGCGGGCATATGGATGAAAGGGTGCCAATCGGCGCCGCCGGCTTCCAGCAGCAGCACGCGGTTGCTTGGGATGGCGCTGAGTCGATGGGCTAGTACGCAGCCGGCCGAGCCGGCGCCGACGATCACATAGTCGTATTCCATGCCACCCCCGCATGTGACCGTGTGTCACGGGGTACATGCTAGTCTTGCGCGGCCTTCCGCTGGAACCCCGCCCGGTGCGTCTGCCGTCCTCCGATTCTTCGCATTCCGACGCCACTCCGGCGCTTTCCGCACTGGCTTTCTTCTTCGTACTGACGTCGTATTACATCATTCGTCCGGTGCGCGATCAGCTGGGCGGCGCGGTGGGTTCTACGCAATTGCCGTTGTTCTACGCCGCTACGTTCGTGGCGATGCTCGCGCTGACGCCGGTATTCGGCATATTGGTAGCGCGGTTTCCGCGGCGGCGCGTGTTGGGCTGGAGTTACAGCTTCTTCATCGTGTGTCTGCTGGCATTCATCCCGGCTTTCATGGCGCAGGATCGCATCGGCGCCCGTGCGTTGGGCGTGGTGTTCTTCATCTGGGTCAGTGTGTTCAACCTGTTCGTCGTGTCGCTGTTCTGGAGCTTCATGGCGGATGTCTTCGACAGCCGGCGCGCACGCGAAGTGTTTTCGTTGATTGCGCTCGGCGGCATGGCCGGTGCGATCTTCGGACCGTTCGTGACTGGCCTGCTGGTTGGCTTGATCGGCGTGGCGCCGTTGCTGCTCGTGTCCGCCGTGATGCTTGGTGCTTCCCTGCTGCTGTTGTTGCGGATATCCGTGCAGCGCGCGCAAGGCATTGACGCCGAGCAGCCGGTGGGTGGTTCATTGTGGGCTGGCGTGCGCGAGTTGTGGTCGCGGCCGTTTCTGCGCTGGATGGCTATCCTGATGTTTCTGGGTGACGGCGTGGGCACGCTTGCCTATGCACTGGTGTCCGACTACACCAAGGCGCACCTCGCTTCTGCGGGTGCGCGCACGGCGTTCTATGCGCACCTGGATCTGGCCACGAATCTGCTCGGCTCGCTGCTGCAATTCACACTGACACGTTCGCTGCTTGTGCGGCGGGGTGTCGTCTGGGCGATGGTGCTACCGCAACTGGTGAACCTGGGCTTGCTGGTGATGGTGATGCTGGGCGGTCATGCCCAATTGAGCGCGCTGGGCTATGGCGTACCGCTGTTGGCGCTGATGATGGTGGGTACTCGCGGCTTCATGTATGGCATGACCAAGCCCGCCAGCGATGCGCTGTACACCCGGGTACCGCGGGAAACACGCTACAAGGGCAAGAACTTCGTGGATACCGCCGTGTGGCGATTCGGCGATGTGGTGATCACCACCAGCATCAGCAGCTTGGTGAAACTCGGCGTGAGCGTGGGCAGCATCGCGCTGATCGGTGTGGGCGCATCGTCACTGGCTGCGTGGATAGCACGCAAAGCAGCGACCTCGCCGGATTTGGCGCCAGAGGCCAAAGCAGGGAAAGGAGAACAGGGAACGGGGAACGAAAGCCTCGCTTGAGGGTTTACGTTCCCCGTTCCCCGCTTCCGAATTTCAGCTCGTAATGTACCGCTGCAATTGCTCGATCTGTTCGGCTTGCGCGCCGATCACTTCCTTGACCAAGTCGCCGATCGAGATAACGCCCATCACGCGATGGCCTTGTACCACTGGCAAGTGGCGTACACGGCTGTCGGTACACAAGCGCATGCAGTCGAAGACATCCGTATCGGGCGTAACGGTGAGCACAGGAGCGCTCATGATCTCCGACACCGGTGTCTGTGCCGACGATCGACCCTGCAGAATCACTTTGCGCGCATAGTCGCGCTCGGAAACGATGCCGACCAACTGCTCGCCGCGCATCACCAGCAATGCGCCGACACCTCGCTCGGCCATGTGTTTGATCGCTTCCAATACGGGCGCTTCCGGCGCAATGGCGAAGATGTCGCTGCCCTTCCTGTCCAGCAAATGCTTGACCTGACGCATCCAAACCTCCCCAACGGCCGCAGCAATGGCCGCGTAGGGACAGTTTAGCGCTGTGGCGTTGCTTCGGTGTGAATCGTCGTACGCGTGGCTGGCAGATGTTCTTCCTCGATGAAATACAAGGGGCGCTGCTTGGTTTCGTTGTAATTGCGGCCCAGGTATTCGCCGATGACACCTAGCGCGAGCAACTGGATGCCACCCAGGAACAGGACCACGACCATCAGGCTCGGATAGCCCGGCACCGGATCGCCGTGCAGCAGCGCTTTCAACAGCACTTTCAGGCCGAACAGAAAAGCCAGCACGGAGGCGGCCAGGCCGGTCCAGGTGGCAAGCTTCAGCGGTGCACTCGAAAACGAAGTGATGCCTTCGATGGCAAGCTGGGTAAGGCGCCAGTAATTCCATTTGGTCTTGCCTGCCAGCCGTGGATCGCGCATGTATTTCACCGCGGTCTGGCGGTAGCCGATCCATGCGAACAGGCCCTTCATGAAACGCTGGCGCTCGCGCAATTGTGACAACGCCGCCAATGCACGGCGCGAAAGCAACCGGAAATCACCGGTGTCGCGCGGCACGGCCACGTCAGACATGATTTCCATGGCGCGGTAGAACGCCGACGCGGTGAATCGTTTAAAACCGGTTTCACCGGCGCGTGCGCTGCGGGTGGCGTACACCACGTCGTAGCCTGCCCGCCATTGCTCTACCAGTTGCGGGATCAGTTCCGGCGGATCCTGCAGATCCGCGTCGATCACCACGGCGGCGTCCGCGTCAACGTGGTCGAGTCCGGCGGTCAGTGCCGCTTCTTTGCCGAAGTTGCGCGACAGCTTCAGCGTGCCCACGCGCGGGTCGGCTGTCGCCAGCGATTGCATGATCGTCCAGGTATCGTCGCGGCTGCCGTCGTCGATATAGAGCACGTCGCAGTCCAGCGGCAGTTGATCCAGCACTTTGGACAGACGCTCATGGAAGGCGGCGAGCACCGCCGATTCGTTGTAGGCGGGAACGACAACCGTGAGTCGCGGCATGCCGGGGATATCCATTCGAATAGGTAGACCTGCAAAGTGTAAGTGCTGGACGAAAGTTCGTGTTTTTAACGGCGTCGCGCCGAGCGCACATCGCGCGGCGGCTGATGGCTTTGCAGGTAGGCTGGCCCGCCGAGTTGGTTCATCTGCTGCTCGATCCAACGCGCCCGTTCCAGCACGTAACCGCTCGGGCGATCGACACGGAAGCGGTCAGGATTGGGCAGCACTGCCGCCAGCCGGGCAGCCTGCGCGGGGCCGAGTTGCGCGGGCGAGGCACGAAAGAACGCTTCGCTGGCCGCACCTACGCCATAGACGCCATCACCGAACTGAGCGATGTTCACGTACACCTCGAGGATGCGCTGCTTCGGCCATGTCAGCTCCAGCAGCACGGTGAAGTACGCCTCCAGCCCCTTGCGCACGAAGCTGCGGCCGTTCCACAAAAATAGATTCTTGGCCGTCTGTTGGCTGAGGGTGCTGGCGCCGCGCAGGCGCCTGCCGTCATCGGCCGCATCGATGGCGTTTTCGATGGAGCCGAAGTCGAAACCGTGGTGAAACGGAAATTTCTGATCCTCGCCAGCCACCATCGCGATCGGTACCCAGGGCGACATGTGCGACCAGGACACCCAGTGCTGGTGCAGCTGGAAATCCTTTTCACCGTGTATCAGGGCATCCATTCGGCGCTCCATCATCACGGCCGAGGTCCAGGGTGGCACGAAGCGCAAAACCAGCACCACGAACCAGCTCAGGGCGACCCATGACAGGATCACGATACCGGCGTAACGCAACAGACGGCGAAATGGCGGAAGATGCGGCATGGTGTCGATCAGGGTGAAAAATCCCGTGAAGTATAAGTGGCGCCCAAGCAAAGCCATTGTTACAGCTGGCGTGAGACCCCATGTTTCGCGTCTTGCCGTTTTTATGAGGTAGTTCAACGTGGAAACCGTGCTTGCCGAGGATGTGCTCCATCGCTTTTTGCTGGAACGTGCGGGCGTCCGGGGTGTGATCGTGCGGCTGGGTGCTGCCTGGCGCGAAGTCGCCGGACGCGCTGAATACCCCGCGCCGATCCTGGATTTGCTGGGCCAGACGCTGGCCGCCAGTGCGCTGCTGACCGGCAATATCAAATTCGACGGCGCGCTGTCGGTGGAACTGAAGAGCAAGGGCGCATTGCGGCTGCTGTTTACCGAATGCACCGACGCCGGCCGGTTGCGCGGCTTGGCGCGCTGGGACGAAACCATGTCGGATAAGCTCGCCTTGAGCGAATTGCCGCAAGCCATCATGGCTATCACCATCGGCCAGGCCGAGCGCGGGCAGCGCTACCAAGGTCTGGTGGATTTGAATCATCCGGAACTGGCGATGGCTCTCGAAAATTATTTCCTGCAGTCCGAGCAATTGCCTGCGCGCTTCGTGCTTGCGGCGAATGGGCAAAACGCGGTGGGGCTGCTGCTGCAGAAGCTGCCGGGCGAAGGCGGTCACGATACGGCGCAGGACGAGGATGGCTGGCCACGTGTCGAGCAACTCACTGCCACACTGGGCCGCGATGAACTGCTGAGCACATCACCGGAAGAATTGCTCTACCGCCTCTACCACGAAGAAACCGTGCGCCTGTTCAAGCCGCGTCCGCTGGCCTTCGGCTGCAGCTGTTCGCGCGAGCGCGTGGAAGCCATGCTTCGTACGCTGGGTCGCGAGGAAATTGAGGCGACGCTGGAGTCGCAGAACGGCACGATCGAGGTCACCTGCGAATTCTGCGCACGCGAATACACCTTCGATCGCGTGGATGCGGAGCATTTGTTGAGTGGTGGTACGGCCGCAAGTTCGACCATGCAGTAATCGCGTAGGTTACGAGCCCATCCACACATCTGCCGGCTGTGGATGGGCAAACAGAAAGCCTTGACCGTAACGGCAACCGATATGCCGTAGTACCTGACGCTGCGCGTCGTCTTCGATACCCTCGGCGATCACTTGCATCTGCAGCGAATCGGCCAGCACTTGGATCGCACGTACCACCGGCACGCTGTGGCTGTTGGACTTGGCCAGCTCGATGATGAAGCTGCGATCGATCTTCAGTGTTTCGATCGGATACTGGTGCAGATAGCTGAGGGACGAATAGCCGGTGCCGAAATCGTCGAGCGCAATGCTCACGCCGTGCTGGCGCAGGTTGTCGAGCATACGTTTTACCTGTGCCGGATTTTCCAGCAGCGTACGCTCCGTCACCTCGATGCGCAGCGACCGCGGGTTGACGCGATGCGCGCGCAATAGATTGAGCAGGCGATCGTCGAGATCGGATTGACGAAAATGCCGACCTGAGACATTGAGGCTGACGAACCCGTGAGTGCCCGCCAGTGTGCTCGCTTGCGAGGCGATCTGCTCGAAGATCTGCCAGTCGATGCTTTCCGCGCTGCCGTTTTCTTCCGCCACCGCAAGGAAATCGCCTGGACATAGCAAACCGCGCACCGGGTGACGCCAGCGCAACAGTGCCTCGTAACCCACCGTGTGCCCATCTTCCAGCGACACGATCGGCTGATAGAACGGCACGAATTCGTTGCGGCTCAGCGCACGGCGCAAGTCGCCTTCCATTTCCAGCAGCGACAGCACTTCGCGGCGCAGGCGATCATCGAAGACGGCCGAGCGATGCCGCCCTTCGTCTTTGGCGCGATACATCGCGGCGTCCGCGTCGCGCAGCAGTTCTTCAGGTTGCTGATAGTGCGGGCCGGGCAGGGCGATGCCGATCGAGGCGGAGGTGAAAATCTCCTTGACACCCAGGCGGAACGGCACGTGCAGTTCGGCGATGATGCGTTCGGCCACGAGCTTGGCTTTGCCGATATCGCTGATGCCTTCCAGCAATACCGCGAATTCATCGCCGCCCAAGCGCGCGACCAGATCGCGTGTTTTTAGGCAGGCGCGGATGCGACTGCCGGCCTGGAACAGCAGATCGTCACCAATCAAATGGCCCACCGAGTCGTTGATCACCTTGAAGCGATCAAGGTCGATGAACAGCACGGCGAACAATTTGTGCGGGTCGGCGTGATACGCCTGCAGCGCTTGCCCCAAGCGCTGCAGTAGCAGCGTGCGGTTGGGGAGGCCGGTCAGCGAATCGTGCAGCGTTTCGTACATCAGCCGACGCTCGACGCGTTCGCGCTCGGCAATCTGTTCGCGCAGGTCGCGGTTCGCCAACGCCAGTGCACGCGTGCGTTCGGTTACCCGGCGCTCCAAGTTGATGTACGCCTGCTTCAGCGATTCGCTGGTCTGCTTGCGCTGCAGCGCGTTGGCGATGTGGTAACTGACGAAGGTGAGCAGTTCCTGGTCGCGCGTGTCGTAAATGTGCTTGGGAGAGTAGCTTTGTACGGCAAGTACGCCTTTTACGCGGTCATCCCACACCAGCGGTACGCCCAGCCAGCAAACGGATTTCGCACCCATTTCCTTGTATTCGCCGTCGGCTGCCAGTTGTTCGAAAACTTGGCGGTCGGCAAGCAGTGGTTTGCCGTGCTTGAGCACGTATTCGGTGGCACCGTTGGCGACGGGGCGAGGCACGCGCGCGGTGTCGATCTCATCGACCGAATAGGGAAAGGTGATGTTCTGCCCGCTTTCATCCAGCAACGCGATGTAGAAATTTCGCGCGTAGAGCAGACCGCCGACCACCCGATGTACGGCGGCGTAGAAGTTCTGTTGGCTTTCCGGTGCGCTGGCCAATTCAGCGATGCGGAACAGTGCCGATTGCAGACGCTCGCCGCGTTGGCGCTGCAGCACTTGCTGGCGCAGCACGCGGTTGGTCGCGCGCAATGCAGCGGTGCGATCAGCCACTCTGCGTTCCAACTCGGCGTGTGCTTCGCGTCGTTCGAGCGCGGTCTGCATGTGCTGCGCAACGTAATTCAGCAGATCGCGGTCCTGGTGCGTGTAGTGCGTGTCGGATCGATAACTCTGCACGACGATGCCGCCGACGGCCTTGTTACCGCGCATGAGCGGCACGCCCAGCCAATGTTCGCAAGCGGGACCGACTAACGTGAAGCGGCCTTCGAGCTGATGCGCCAGTTCTTCCACCGAACCCATGATGGGTTGCGTGCTCTGCAGCAGATTCCACGTCAAGCTGTAACGCATGTCTTGCAGCGGATAACTTTCATCCGGCGCCGGGGGTTTCTGGTCAACCGTATCCACGTAATACGGAAAGCGGACGCTGTCGCTGACCGGGTCGTAGAGGAAGATGTAGAAGTTCTCGGCGTACATCAGCATGCCGACGATGGCGTGCAGCGACTGCATCATCTCGGCCAGGTTGTGCGTGGTGCTGGCCAGCTCGGCGATGGCGTACAGCGCACGCTGCAGGCGCTCGGCCATGGCCAGTCGCGAGATCGATTCGTAAAGACGTCCGGTTTCGCTGAGCTGGCGCAGGCGGATGCCAGCCAGCCGGCCCAGCCACGCCAGTTCGCCACTCGCTTGCTGATTCTGCAGGGTGACTTCGCTCTCCATCACCAGTATTCGCTGGCTTTGGGGGTCGGTAGCGAGGTTCGCCCGACCCGGCGCTGGGATGACTTCGGCCTCGGGCGGAAGCCAGCTGAGTGTTCCGCGCAGCCCCAGGTGATCGAGCGCAGTCTCACAGATCCGCAAGACGTCTTCCGAATCCATGGCCCGAAACAGCCGCTCCAATGTCTCACGCAGCTCCACCGGCAGGGTCCCGCCGGGGTCTGGCGCGAAATTGCGGCTATCGGGCATTGAACTCATGACCTATGAGCGGGTCCACGCGGTATGTCGGTTGACTATATCTCGTGAAGATACCGTCATGTGGCCGAGGTCCATGGCTTTCCTTTCGCTAGCCGGAGGGAAATGCCTTCCCCATGCATCCACCATGCCATCAAGTGGTTGTTCGTATAACCGTTTTGGCTGACTGTGCCGCAGAAAAATGCGCCATTCCGGGTGTTAGTAAAAAGTAAAGTAAGGTATACTGAATCCCGGGAGTCCGTACTCTTTCGCGGTACGGGCGGGTCTATCGAACGAATTCGAATTTTCATGCGCCGATTGCTGCTGACACTGCCGCTGCTCTGCGTGCCGCTCATGGCGGCAGGGCAGACACTGTCCGGCGATCAGATCAGCAATACCGCGTGGATGCAGCAACAGCAGGCGCTGAAAACCGGTCAACCGCAGCCCAGCCAGGGTTCGTTGCTGGTGCAGTCGCAGAGCGGCACCACGGCAGACGCACAGAACGATACGTCGCTATCGCTGAATCCGCTCGCTGGCGGCACCGTCAATAGCAGCTCGGTGCAATATGGCGTCACACCGAACGTTTCTGCGCAAGTGGGTGTCACGCAGCGCTCATGGGTGACGCAACCGCGCATTATCAGCAGTGAAGTGGGCGCCACGTACAACGCAGGTCGTTACAGCGTAGGCGTGAGCGTTGCGCAGGATCAGGTGCCTAATCCCACACCGCTGCCTCGCGTTTTGCCGGGGGCGGTGCCTGGCGTCAATGGTCTTTCGGATTTCGACAGCAGCACGCAGCTCAATGCGCGCGGGCGCTTCGCGCTGAGTGGCAATAGCGGTGTGTTGCTGGGCGCTAGCATGGGCCGCATCCATCTGCTGCCGGGCAATCAGTTGGGTCTGAATGCGCTGGATCAGAAGGCGCTTAGCTTTGGTGTCGAGCACGGCTCGGTCAGTACCAGCATCGTCGGTCGCACCATGTATCCCGAGCCGGGTGCTGCGGTGCCGGGCATGCTCAACGCTGAGCGTCGCTGGAACAGCATCGATCTGGGCGTGACATGGCGTTTGCCATGGCAAGGCTCGTTGAGCTTCGGCGCGCAGAACCTGTGGTCGTCCGGTAATGCGGTGAGCACGCCGGCGGGTCCACCGGAGCCGGATCAATCACGTACGCCTTACGTGCAATATCACCAGGATCTTTGATCTCTTCTTCAAAAACAAAAATGCCCCCGGTTAACGGGGGCATTTTTGTTTTTGAAGCGAGAACAGGGAGTGCGTTCCTTGTTAACGCCCACCCTTCCTGAGGCGTATATCGCCGCTGAAGGTCTCAACATGGATGGTTCCGCTACCGTCGCCGGCCACCGCATCGAGCGTACTGCCAGGACCATGTTCGGGATGCGTGGGGGTGCCGAAGTCGGTATGCACGTTACCGCTGAAGGTGCTGGCGTGCAGGTTGCTGTTGAGCGGGGCAGGGAATTGCAATTGCACGTCACCGCTCATGCTATCGACGTTCATATTGCCGCCTGCGGCCACCACACCGGTGAGCTGCACATCGCCCGATACGGTGCTGAGGTTGAGTTGTTGCCAAGGACCGCCGCCTGCTTGGATGCGGCCGGAAACCGTTTGCAGTTCGGCGGTGCTGCCAATCGACGGCGCGAGAATGTCGCCGCTCACCGTTTGCAGCTTCGCTTGCTTGGCATAACCGGAGAAAGCGATGTTGCCGCTCACGGAGACGACGTTGAGCATGGGCGTTTGCGCATTGATGCGCACGCGGCCGCTGACTGAGTTCACTTCGATGTCGCCGCGGTCGATGCCATCTACGCTCGCCGGTGCGCTGACCACGTTTACCTTCACTGATGCGCCGCGCGGCACGTTCACATCCAGCCTGGTGGGTTCCATGGCGTTCTCGCCACTCCAGTTGAACCAGCCGCTCTGTCCCTTGGCTTGTACGTTGATGGTGAGGTTGTTGTCGCTGCCTTCGATGGCAAGCGGCTGGGCGCCGTCACCAAGCTGGCCGCCTACGTGCACCTCGCTGCGGTCCCAGGCGGTTACGGTGACTTCGCCTTTCACGTTGCTGATGTTGATGTGCGCGGTGGGCGCTGCGGAATGATGAAGATCCAGCGGGGTATCGGCGAAAGCCTGCCCTCCTGGCAGCAGGCAAAGCAGCAGCGGCAGATAGCGGGTGTTTTTCATTTTTTTTATGTCCTTAGCCGGCTTGTTTCTCGAGTTCGCGCAACTGGTTTTGCTGCGCATGCGTCCGTTGCAGCAAGCGCTGCAGAGCGGGGGAATCGGGAGCTTGCTGGATCGCCTGTTGCAATTCCAAGCGCGCGGCATTCAGTTCGAGTGCGGCGCCGGCCAGGCGCGGGTCGCTCGGTTTCCAGGGTGTGCTGTCCATGTTCGGGTTAATCGTGGCAACGGATGTTTCGCTATGCGGAATCGCATGCATGTGCCACACGATGCCACCGGCAAGCACGACAACCGCAGCGATGCTTGCCGCCAGCGCCCACGTGCGATGACGTCGCGCGGGTGCAGTCGGCACAGGGGTGGCGACCTCGCTTGTTGCAGCGTCGTCGAGCGCAGCATCGATGCGTGCCCACAGATCGTTCCGTGGAGCGGTCGGCCGGTTCAAGTCGCGCATCTGGCGCAGCCATTCGAATTCATTCATCGCACATCTCCAAGTACCTTGCGCAACAAGCCGCGTGCACGATGCAGTTGCGCTTTGGACGAGCCTACCGCCATCTCCAGTTCGCTGGCGATTTCCTCATGGCGCCAGCCTTCCACGTCGTGCAATACCAGCACCGCGCGAGCCCGTGGCGGCAGCTTGCCGATCGCGCGCTCGAGCTCTTCGCGTTCGGCGGCACAGAACGGAGTTTCGCCATGCTCGGGAACGCTTTCCTCGTCGACATAGCCGACCGGATCGGCACCCCGCGCGCGGATGTCCATGAGTGCCACATTCACCGCCAGGCGGTAAAGCCAGGTGCCGAACGCGCTTTGCTCGCGGAAGCTATCCAGCTTTTGCCAGGCTCGCACGAATGCGTCCTGCGTAAGATCCTCGGCGCGCGCGTGATCGTAGCCGGACAACCGCAGCATGGCGCCATGGACGCGGCCCACATGCTGCCGATACAGACGCTGGAACGCCTGACGGTCGCCCGCAGCGGCCGCACGCACGTCATCCATCTCGTTGTTTCCCGCAGCGAGCGCAGGGGGCATGGCGCTTCCGTTGGCGATGCAAGCAGCAATCATCTTGCCAGCTTGGATGCGGGTGGGGATGTAAAGGTTTAGTGGGCGACCTTACTAAAGCCGCATACATCGCGCGAGATACCCTCGCTCCAGCCCTCTCTCCCATCCTTGATCAAAGATGAGGGAGAGGGCGTGGATGGTTCAGGCATTGGCCGCCTTGCGCGGCACATGCAGAGCTTGTTGGACGCGTTGTTGTTCCTGTCGCAACTGCGCGGGCAGGCGCTTGCCGAAGCTGTCGAGGTATTCGCCGATGGCGTGCAGTTCCATCTCCCAGCCGGAGGCGTCCAGGTTGAGAAGCTCCGCCAGCGTTTCCCGCGGCAGATCCAGGCCATCGAGCTTGAGTTCGCCGGTGGCCGGCAGTGTGCCGATGGGTGTTTCAGCGCCGCGCGCCTTGCCTTCCACGCGGGCGATCATCCACTCCAGTACGCGCAGGTTTTCGCCGAAGCCCGGCCACAGGAATTTGCCGTCCTTGCCTTTGCGGAACCAGTTCACATGGAAGATCTTCGGCAGCTTCGCGCCGGGCTTGTCGAACGACAGCCAGTGGGCGAAGTAGTCGCCGTAGTGATAACCGCAGAACGGCTTCATGGCCATCGAATCGCGACGCAGCACACCCACCGCGCCGGTTGCGGCGGCGGTAGTTTCCGAACCCATCGCTGCACCCATCAGCACGCCATGCGCCCAGTCACGGGCTTCCATCACTAGTGGCAGCAGCGAGGGACGACGGCCTCCGAAGACAATGGCGCTGATAGGCACGCCTTGCGCATCTTCGGCTTTGGGTGACCAGGTTGGGCACTGCTTGGCGCGGACGGTGAAACGTGAGTTCGGATGCGCCGCAGGGCCGTTGGCCGGATCGTACGGACGACCTTGCCAGTCAACCACCGGAGTGCCGGGAAGCCCTTCCCACCACGGTTGGTTGTCGGCGGTGAGCGCGACGTTGGTAAAGATCGTGTCGCTCGAAATCGAAGTCAGCGCATTCGGATTGCTGCTGGCGCTGGTGCCCGGCGCCACACCGAAGAAACCTGCTTCGGGGTTGATCGCATAGAGACGGCCATCCTCGCCAGGACGCATCCAGCAGATGTCGTCGCCGATCGTCCACACGCGCCAGCCGTTCTGGCGATAACCTTCCGGCGGAATCAACATCGCGAGGTTGGTCTTGCCGCAAGCGGAAGGGAAGGCCGCAGCAATGTAGTGGGTCTGACCTTGCGGATTCTCGATGCCGACGATCAACATGTGCTCGGCCAGCCAGCCTTCGCGCTGCGCCTGGAAACTGGCGATACGCAACGCATGGCACTTCTTGCCGAGCAACGCATTGCCGCCATAGCCGGAGCCGTACGACTTGATCGTCAGCTCTTCCGGGAAATGCATGATGAAGCGGCGCTCCGGATCAAGTTCGCCGGTGGAGTGCAGGCCTTTTACGAAATGCCCTTCGCGCTCGATGCGCGCGAGCGCCGCAGCGCCCATGCGCGTCATCGTGCGCATGTTGGCCACCACATAAGGGCTGTCGGTAATTTCCACGCCGCAACGCGAGAGCGGCGAATCGATCGGCCCCATGCAATAGGGGATCACGTACATCGTGCGACCTTGCATGCAACCATCGAACAACGCATCGATCTTGGCATGCGCTTCAGCGGGTGCCATCCAATGATTGTTGGGGCCGGCATCCTCTTCGTGTTTCGTGCACACGAAAGTCAGGTGCTCCACGCGCGCGACGTCGGATGGATTCGAGCGATGCAGATAGCAGCCTGGATGGGTCTGCTGATTGAGTTCGATCAGGTCCCCTGTCTGCAGCATCTGCTGCACCAGTGCTTGATATTCGGCGTCCGAACCATCGCACCAATGGATCTTTGCGGGGCGTGTTTGGGCCGCCACCTCATTCACCCATCGCTCGAGCGCCGCTAGTTTGCTCGTCATGCTTTCCTCACGTTGGTATACAAAGAAAAGATAGCTGCGACGGTAAGTTACGCTAACTGGCCTTGCAAGGTTGAGTGCAGCATAAGTACGACTAAAGCGAAAATCGAGCATGGATAACCGCAAGAGCAGGCGCCTGCCACTCTTGCGGTTTTGAATCGTCGATTTATGGTTCCCCGTCTTGCTATGGAATCAACGTGGCGATCATGTGTTCGACGTAGGCGTCGAACTCTTCATGCGTCAATCTTGGTAGACCAAGCGTGAAATTGAGCTGCAGGAAACCGACATAAGCAGCATAGGTGAGGCGCGCGCGATTAAGTGCTTCGGTCGGTTCCATGCCGGCTTCGGTGTACGCTACGTGAAGGAACTCCGTGCGCCGCTTGGATACCCGCGCCATTACCGGCACGACCAGCGGATGATCCAGCGCCTTCAGCAAAGCGGCATAAACACGATGCGGTTGCACTTCGTGTGCGACACGCCGGAACAGTTCAGGCAGGCGTTCGCGCGGATCGGGAAGGGCTTCGATCTGATTGATAATTTCGCGTTCACCATATTGTTCCCAGCGCTCCAGCGCGGCTTGCAGCAAGGCTTCGCGCGTACGGAAATGCCAGTAGAAGCTGCCCTTGGTTACGCCGAGCTGACGGGCCAATGCTTCTACGGCCAGTGCTCCCACACCTTGCTCGGCGATCAGATTAAGAGCGGCGTCTTCCCAGTCTTCGGCGGAAAGGCGCGTACGTTCGGGTTTTTGACGGACATTCATACCCGTATGGTAGCCGATGCGTGGCGGAAACTGTGGCCGGCCTGGCGCATGCGATGGCCGGAAATGGCGGATTCGGAGGCGGGTTGACGCCACCCCGATGCGCAACCCATACTCGTGCGTATGGATGCAAGTCAAGCCAACCCAACCGCTTTCGCCACGGCAGACGGCCTGTCGTTGGCCATTGACGTGCACCACGCGGAGGGCGCGCCGACGCTGCTATTCGCGCACGGTTTCGGCCAAACTCGTGGCGCCTGGAATGCAGCTGCGCGCACGCTGGCTGCGCGCGGTTACCGCTGCGTTGCCTTCGACAGCCGCGGTCACGGTGAGAGCGATCGCGCTCCGGGCGGCGACTATCACATGCAGCAATTCGTCGACGACCTGCTTGCGATCGCCCATGCGCAGCCCGAACCGCCGATTCTTGTGGGTGCGTCGATGGGCGGGTTGCTGGGCCTGGTGACAGCAGGCGAAGTGCGGCCCGCGCCGTTCCGAGCGCTGGTGCTGGTCGATATCACGCCGCGCTGGGAAACCGCCGGTGTCGAGCGCATCCTCGCCTTCATGCAGGCACACCCGGACGGTTTTGCCAGTTATGCCGAAGCGGCGGAGCAGATCGCGGCGTATCTGCCGCAGCGCCGTGAACGCAAGAGTGAGCAACAACTGCGCCCCCTGCTGCGTGAAGGCGCGGACGGTCGCTTGCGCTGGCATTGGGATCCGGCGCTGCTGGCCGGCGATCTGATCAGCGAAAGCGAGCGTTACCAGCCGCGCCTGTTTGCCGCTGCGGCCAACGTCGAGGTGCCGATGCTGTTGCTATCGGGCGAACGCAGCGACGTGGTCTCGCATCACACGGTTGAAGAATTCCTTGCGCTGGCACCGCATGCCCGGCATGCCGAGGTGCCCGGCGCTACTCATATGTTGGCTGGTGATGCGAATGACGCATTCACGGCCGCCATCGCAGGCTTTATCGAAAGCCTGGAATCCGCCGGCGATACGGCGAAGCCATCTGCCATGAGGTGTTGAGATGTCTGTACTACTGACCGTGTTGGCGGCGCTCATTGCGACCGGCGCCTGCGCATACCACCGCAGCGGCCTGCGCACATGGGCGATAACCACGATTGTCACCACCGTTGTCGTCGGGCTGTTGACGCGCGCGCCGATCACAACCGTGATTCTGCTGCTGATCGAAGTGGCGATCGCGGTGCCGCTGTTGAACCTCGGCTTCCGCCGCAAGCAGATCAGCGCGCCCTTGCTGAAGATGTTCGCGAAGGTCACGCCGAAACTCTCGGATACCGAACAGACAGCGTTGGAAGCAGGCACTGTCGGTTTCGAAGGCGAGCTGTTCTCCGGTAAGCCCGACTGGCACGAGTTGCTCAAGCAGCCGAAACCTGAGCTGAGCGTGGAAGAAAAAGCCTTCCTCGATGGCCCCGTGGAACAGCTGTGCGGCATGCTCGACGATTGGCAGATCACGCACGAGCTGGCGGACCTGCCGCCGGAAGTGTGGGACTTCGTCAAGAAGCACAAATTCTTCGGCATGATCATTCCGAAGCAGTATGGCGGCCTGGGCTTCTCCGCGCTGGCGCATTCGGCCGTGCTGCAGAAGTTGGCCACCATGTCGGCCACGGTGGCATCCACCGTAGCGGTGCCGAACTCGCTCGGCCCGGCGGAACTGCTGCTGCACTACGGTAGCGATGAACAAAAGAATTTCTACTTGCCGCGCTTGGCTGTCGGTGAAGAAATTCCGTGCTTCGCGCTCACCGGTCCGTATGCCGGCTCCGACGCCACCTCGATTCCGGACTACGGCATCGTTTGCAAGCAAGTGGTCGACGGTGTCGAAACCATCGGCATGCGCCTGAATTTCGACAAGCGCTACATCACGCTCGCGCCGATTGCCACGGTCGTGGGTTTGGCTTTCCGTTTGTACGATCCGGATCATTTGCTGGGCGACAAGGACGATCTCGGCATCACGCTCGCGCTGCTTCCGCGCAGCACGCCGGGCCTGGAAATCGGCCGCCGGCATTTCCCGCTCAATATTCCGTTCCAGAACGGACCGGTGCGTGGCAAGGACATCTTCGCGCCGCTGTCGACGTTGATCGGCGGTCCGCACATGGCGGGCCATGGTTGGCGCATGCTGGTGGAGTGCTTGTCGGTTGGTCGTGCGATTTCGCTGCCCTCCAACGCAACGGGCGGTGTGCGCATGGCGGTGGCGGGCACCGGCGCGTATGCGCGCATGCGCAAGCAATTTGGTTTGGCCGTGGCGCGTTTCGAGGGCGTAGAAGAAGCGCTCGCGCGTATCGGTGGTCTTACCTATGCAACGGCGGCATTGTCGCGTGCAACGGCCGCCGCAGTGGATCGCGGCGAGAAACCGGCCGTACCGTCGGCCATCGCCAAATATCACGCCACCGAATGGGGTCGCGTGATCGCCGGTGACGCGTTGGACGTGCATGGTGGCAAGGGTGTGCAGCTCGGTCCGAAAAATTACGCTGGCCGTGCCTGGCAGGGTGTACCGATTGCGATCACGGTGGAAGGCGCGAACATCATGACGCGCAGCCTGATGATCTTTGGTCAGGGCGCGATCCGCTGCCATCCTTATGTGTTGAAGGAAATGCAGGCGCTGTCGATCGCTGATTACAGCGAACGCCTGAAAGCCTTCGATCGCGCTCTGTTCGGTCATCTTGGCTTCGGCGTTTCCAATGCCGTGCGCAGTTTTGCGCTAGGCCTCACCGGCGCGCGCATCGGCGAAACAGCAGGCGATGCCTATGTGCGCCGTTACTATCGCAAGCTCAACCGCTACTCCGCGGCGCTTGCCTTGTGCGCCGACACTTTCATGGGCGTGCTGGGCGGCAAGCTGAAGTTCAAGGAAAAGCTATCTGCGCGCCTGGGTGACGTGCTGAGTTATCTCTACATCGCCAGCGCAATGCTGAAGCGTTACGAAGATACCGGCCGTCCAGAGGCGGATCGTCCGCTGCTGGCCTGGGCTTTCCACGAATGCATGTGGCGCACGCAGATGGCGCTGGATGGCGCCATTCGCAATTTCCCTGTGCGTCCGGTTTCTTGGCTGCTGCGCGTGCTGGTGTTCCCGTTCGGCCGTCGCGAAGTGCCGCCGTCAGATCGCTTGGGCCGCCGCGTCGCGGCGATCATCACTGCGCCGGGCGAGGCGCGCGATCGCTTGCTCGAATGGGCCTATCTCACGCCGACATCCAACAACACCGTGGGACGCATGAACGAACTGCTTCCCGACGTGATTGCGGCCGAACCGGTCGAGCGCAAATTTGGCAAGGCGCAGAAGGCCGGCCAATTCAAATCGCACGATTACCTTGGGCAACTGGACGAAGCGGTGAAAGCGGGCGTGATCGACGTTGCGGAAGCCGCTCTGCTCAAGCGCGTACGCGAAGGTGTGTTCGAGTTTATCTCGGTGGATGATTTTGATCCGGCGGAGCTGCGTTCGGCGGTGACGCGCAAGGATGTGAAGAAGTTGGCGGATGCGGCTTGATTGCACGATGCCCTAGACAGTTCCCTCTCCCCTTCGGGGAGAGGGTTAGGGTGAGGGGGCAACCTCGCGAGAAGTGAATGGCGAAGCATAAAAAATCGAAGCCATTATGCTTCAGCATCATTGAGAGTTATGGCAAGCCGTGACCCCTCACCCCAACCCTCTCCCCGGAGGGGAGAGGGAGTTGGTTTTCGGCATCATGGGGTGTCAAGGCAATGAGCGCATCGCTGCTGTCCCTCTACCAGCGCATTACCCGCTGGCCTTGCGGCCACTGGCTGTTCTCTCGCGCCGTCTGCCTGCGCGCGCCGTACTTCGCCACCATTGCCCCGTATTTCGTTGCGCTGGAACCCGGTCGTTGCGAAGTGCGCATGCGTGATCGCCGTCGCGTACACAATCACATCGGCACAGTGCACGCGATCGCGCTATGCAATCTCGCTGAGCTGAGTGCAGGCGTGATGGCCGAAGCCACGCTTCCGCCTGACGCACGCTGGATTCCCAAAGGCATGAGCGTGGAATATCTCGCCCGCGCAAAAGGCAGCATGCACGCGGTCGCTACACCGGAAGTACCGCTTGGCGAAGTGCATGCCGGCCGGGAGTGGCCGGTGCACGTCGAGGTGACGGATCCGACTGGAACGCCGGTCTTCCGCGC
The DNA here is from genome assembly GCF_030160295.1 of Dyella acidisoli. Taxonomy (GTDB): domain Bacteria; phylum Pseudomonadota; class Gammaproteobacteria; order Xanthomonadales; family Rhodanobacteraceae; genus Dyella_B; species Dyella_B acidisoli. The sequence goes on along the minus strand of NZ_BSOB01000010.1, from coordinate 582,277 downwards.
GCACATTACGATGTGGGTGTCGCTTCGTAAGAGACCTTAGAGCGGCGTGACCAGCGCGGCCGCACGAAGCTCTGGCGCCGCAAGGCAATCATCAGTAGCACTACCGAAACCAAGGTGCACACGGTGATGGCCACCACCGAGGCTTCCGCGCCGAACACGCCACCACTCAGCCAATCCGGACCCGTGCGGGATGACGTCAGCCAGCCCTTTGCATCGGTACCCGATACAGGAATGCCATAGATCGTGCCCTGGGTAATGTTCCAGGCTGCATGCAGGCCGATGCATGCCCACAGCGCGCGCGTGACATGAAAAAGCAGCGCGAACAGGATACCTGCTTCGATCGTGATAGCCAGCGAGCTCCACAGCGTAGCGCCAGGATTGAAAATATGTGCGCCGCCGAAGAACACCGCGGAAATGGCCAGCGCCCACCACGTGCCGAGCCCTTCCTCAGTGATGCGGAACAGCACGCCGCGCGTCACGATTTCTTCGCCGATACCGGCGCCGACGCCCGCGACGAGTACCGCAGGCAGCCAATCCACATGCGCATTGACGCCGAGCACGTGATAGCTGCCGCACAGCCACAGCACGCCCACTACCGTGCTGAAGATCAGAAAGCCGGCGATCAGGCCACCAACGCCATACGTGGGCAGGGTGCGCAAGGACAATTCGCGCAGAGACCTTCGTTCGATCAACAACACCAGAATCGCGTAAGCGACGACGGTGGCCGAAAGTTCTATCGACAGCCCCGCCAGCGCGTGTTGCAGCGGCGTCGCTGTCTTGGCCATCCAACCCACCGTCCGCAGAACGTTATGCACGGCGAAGCCTACGCCGAATGCCAGCGCAGCAAAAATGATGATGCGCGCCACCGGCGAATACACCAGCCAGCGCTGCCATGCAGACGCAGCTTCCGGTGTGCGAAAAGCAATGTTGGACGACATGTAGACTCCCCCTGTAATTAGCGACTGTTAGGCTATGTGCAGGTTTCGAGCAGGCGTAGTGCCACAGGTCACGCGACAGATGCCAGATCACATGGCAGCTAGTGCGCAGCCGTTCTTGCCGTGGTCTTTGACCTGATACATCGCGCGATCGGCGGCCTGGATCAACGCCTCATCCGAATCGATCTGCTCATTCCACACCGCGATGCCGATGCTGGCGCTTACGCGCGCGAGGAAGGCGCCGTGCTCACCCTGCAGCGGATAGGGCTGCGCCAATATGTTGCAGATGTCCTGGCAGCGCTGCAGCAGTGGCGCAACATCGCCGGCATCGCGGAAGATCACCGCGAACTCGTCGCCGCCCAGGCGCGCAGCCGTGTCATTGGTGCGCACATGCTGCGCCAGCCGCGAAGAAATGGCTTGCAGCAACGCGTCCCCCGCAGGGTGGCCGTAGGTGTCGTTCACTCCCTTGAAACCGTCGATATCCACCAGGGCGAGTGCAAAGGGAACGCCATGCACCATGCTGTATTGCACCGCTGCGCGCAGACGGTCGTGGAACAGCACGCGATTGGGCAACCCGGTCAGCATGTCATGGGTAGCCTGGTGGCGTACTTGTGCCTCGATACGTTGACGCTCGGCGATTTCCGCTTGCAACTGCCGATTGCGATCGGACAGCTCTTCCAGCGTCTGCTGCAGTTGCATGCGTGCGTTATGCAGTTCCAGGAAAACACGCACCTTCGATTTCAGAATGGCATCGTTGATCGGCTTGGCAATGTAATCCACCGCGCCGGAGCGATAGCCTTTCAGGCGATTGATGTCATCGGCGTACGCGGCGGTGACAAAAATCACCGGTGTGTCGTGCAAATGCTCGGTTTCGCCAAGCAGCTGCGCTACTTCGAAACCGTCCATATCGGGCATGTTCACATCGAGCAGGATCAGCGCGAATTGCTGATCCAGGCAGCGGGAGAGCGCCTCGTTGCCGCTGCTGGCTTCCACCAACTCGGCACCGCTGTCGGCCAGCAAATGACGCATGGCGACGAGATTGGCGTGTGTGTCATCGACGACCAGGATTTTGGGAACGTGAGTATTCATGCCAGGCAGAGTCGGTTGAGCAGAGGGGCGATATCCGAAAGGGGCACGCAGTAATCCGCACCGGCAACCTCCAGTGCCGCTTGCGGCATAGCGGTTGCCTCGGCGTCCGAGGGAGATTGCACCACGGCGACGCCGCCAAGCTGGCGAATGCGTCGCAAACCCGCAGCACCGTCGGCGTTGGCGCCGGTGAGAATCACACCGATGAGCGCATCGCGCCACACTTCGGCGACGGAATAGAACAGCACATCGATGGAGGGTCGTGCATGATTCACGCGCGGGTCGATGGACAGGGCGAAATGCAGGTCGCTTTCCACCAGCAGATGGTAGCCCGGCGGCGCGAGATGGATGACACCCGATTGCACCGCATCGCGTTCAATCGCTTCGACGACCGGCAAGGCTGAAATGCGCTTTAGCACTTGGCATAGCATGTCCACGGTGTCGGAACGGCTATGCAGGCAGACCAGGATGGCTTGCGAGAGCTTCGCATCCAGGCCGCCGAGCACGGCCTTGAGCGCATCCACGCCGCCGGCCGAGCAACCGATTGCGATCGCGGCAGGCGTACTCACGCGTGTGCGCCTTCTGCCTGAGTAGGCAGCCGATAGATGCGTGCCGATTCAATGAATGGCGAAAAATCCTGCGCTGCATGGGATGGGTTGAGGTTTTCCCGCAATCCAAGGCATAGAAAGCCGCCGCGGACCAGGCTGTCGCGGAACAGCGCCAGCGCACGGTCCTGTAATGGATCGGAAAAATAGATCAATACGTTGCGGCACAGGATCAGATGCGCTTCGCAAAAGACGCCGTCGATGGCGAGGTTATGCAGGGCAAACGTTACATGCCGGCGCAGGCGCTGATTGAGCTTGATGAGCTTGTAGCCCGCGCTGCAGTAATCGGCCAGTGAATGGGTGCCGCCGGCAGCCTGGTAGTTGCGCGACCACTGCTGGGCATCTTTCACCGAATAGATGCCTTCGCTGGCGCGTTGCAACGCGCGATCGCTGAGATCGGTGGCAAAAATTTGTGAGCGATCATAAAGCCCGGCTTCCTCCAGCAGGATCGCCAGCGAGTACACCTCTTGGCCATGCGCACAGCCGGCCTGCCAGATGTTGATGAGCGGATACGAGGCCAGCAGTGGAAACACTTTTTCACGCAGCGTGCGGAACACGGCGGGATCGCGGAACATTTCCGACGTGGGGACGGTAAGCCCTTCCAGCACGTTTGGCAGCAATTGCGGTTCGTGGAGTACGCGCTCGGTCAAGCCGGTGATGGTCTTGCAGTGAAGCTGGTCGGCGAGAAGGCGCAAACGCCGCTTCAGCGACGCAGGTGCATATTCGCTGAAATCATAACCATGACGTTTCTGCAGCGCCTGCACGAACAGATCCAGTTCGATACTGTCCAGCTCCGGCGCGTCCACCTTGATATCGTTCATGGTCAGTCGCGCAGCCACATGCGCATCAGCGATGCGAGTTTGTCCACATCGATCGGCTTGGACAGGTAATCGTTAGCGCCTGCTTCCAGGCAGCGCTCGCGGTCACCGCGCATGGCCTTGGCGGTCAATGCAATGATTGGCAGCTTGGCAAGGTTCGGCTGCTCGCGGATGGCGCGCGTGGCTTCATAACCGTCCATGCCCGGCATCATGATGTCCATCAACACCAGTTCCACTTGCGGATTCTCGGCGAGCACCTGCAATGATTTTTGCCCGTCCTGCGCCATGCTCACTTGCATCCCCCAGTCGCGCAGCACCTTGGAGAGCGCGAACAGGTTGCGCATATCATCGTCCACGAGCAGCACGTGATGTCCGCGCAAGCCGTCGTGGCTGGCGGTTGGTACGGCGGTTCCCTGTTTGGTCTCGCGGATGCTGTGCAGGAACAGGCTTACTTCATCCATCAGGCGTTCCGGAGAGCGCGCACCCTTGATGACGATGCTGTCGGTGTACTGGCGAATGCGCAGATTTTCCTCGCGGCTCAGTTCGCGGCCGGAATACACCACCACGGGCGGAATGCTGCCGCCTGCGGCCAGCTTCTCCAGTAGATCCATGCCGGACATCCCTGGCAAGCCGAGGTCGAGCACGATGCAGTCGTAGCCGGTGACAGCGATTTTCTGTAACGCCTCTTCGGCGGAACCCGCGTCATCGATCGCGACGTCGTCCTGGCTCAGCAGTGTGCGCACGGCGCTACGCGCATTGGCATCGTCGTCCACCACCAGCAAATGCCGTGTACGACCTTTGGCGAAATGCATCAGGCGCTCGAACGCTTCGTTGATGGCTTCGCGCGTGACCGGCTTGGTGAGAAAACCGACCGCACCCAATTCGCGTCCGCGTCCGGTGTCGTCGGTGGCAGTGAGGAAATGCACGGGAATGTGCCGGGTGGAAGGGTCGGCCTTGAGGCGCTCGATCACCGTCCAGCCGTCCATGCCCGGCAGCATCACGTCGAGCAGGATACCGATCGGGCGATAGCGGCTCGCCAGTTCCAGGCCGGCTTCTCCGTTAGGCGCGTGCAGCATGCGATGGCCCTTCTGCCGCACCATTTCCGCCAGGATATGCGCGAACGCCGGATCATCTTCCACGATAAGGATCACGCTGTCGCCGGGTTCAATGCGCTCGCGGTCATCGCTCATGCCTTCGGTCGGCGGTGCAGCGCGGCGGGCAAGGCGCGGCGGAGGTGCAGGGCTGGATGCTGACGAAGCGGTAGTCGCAGTCACTTCACTGCTGCGTTCTGGCAGCAGCAGTACGAATTCACTCCCTTGCCCGACTTCGCTGCGCAGCACGATGTCGCCACCCAGCAGTGCAGCCATGCGACGCGAAATGCTCAACCCAAGTCCAGTGCCACCGAATTGACGGCTGGTGCTGTTGTCGGCCTGCTCGAACGCATTGAAGATGCGTTCCAGTTTGTCGGCGGGAATGCCGATACCGCTGTCTTTCACGCTGATCGACAGCGGCTGCTGCTTGCCCAACGATTCGGGAATGGACAGATCTTCCGCCGGCCGGCTGATACGTACGCGGACTCCGCCTTTGGTTGTGAATTTGAAGGCGTTAGCCAGCAGGTTGTTGACGATCTGTTCCAGCCGGGTGGGGTCCGTGTGCATGCTTTCCGGCAGGCCATCTTCCAGCGTTACCTCGTAGTCGAGGTGCTTGTCGCGTGCGACGTGGTCGAAGTTGCGCCGCAGGCTGCGTGCGAGGTTCTGCACTGGATAATCGGAGAGCGACAACTCCATCTTGCCCGCTTCGATCTTGGAAAGGTCGAGAATATCGTTGATGAGACGCAGCAAACTCGACCCCGCATCGTGGATGATGCGCGCCGATTCCACCTGTTCGCCATTCAGATTGCCATCGCGGTTGTCGCCCAGGCTCCGCGATAGGATCAGCAGGCTGTTCAGCGGTGTGCGCAACTCATGCGACATGTTGGCGAGGAATTCGCTCTTGTACTGGCTGGCGCGCGCCAGCTCTTCCGCCTTCTGTTCGGTGTCCTTCTGCAGCGCTTCCACCTGATGCTTCTGCTCGCGCAGCGTGTCGGTCATCATCCGCAGCTCTTCGTTGGAAGCCTGCAGTTCGTCGGCCTGCACGCGTAGCTCTTCCTCGGAAGCCAGCAGGCGCTGGGATTGTTCCTCCAGCTCGATGGTCTTGGCGTGCAAAGTGTCGTTGGCCGAGCGCAGTGCTTCCTGCTGCTGGCGCATGGTGACGGCGGTGATGCGCAACTCATCGGTTTGCTCGCGTGTCTGTTCGAGCAGCTGCTCCGTATTCACTGAGCGATTGAGGTTTTCCAGTGTGAGCGCTGCGAGCGGGAGCAGTTCGTCCAGCAACTGCTCGTGATGCGATGTCGGTGCGGCGAACGCGGCGAATTCCAGCACGCCCACAAGCTGGTTGCGCACCAGTAGAGGCAGAATGGTCAGATGACGCGGTAGCGCCTGACCGCTGCCGGAATCGATGCGGAAATAGTTGTGCGGCACATCTTCCAGCACGATGGGATGCCGTGCCGACGCGACCTGGCCGACCAAGCCCTCACCTGGCATGTAGGCATCGGGGCTGTTCTGCAGGCGCAGGCCGTAGCTACCCAGCAGATCGAGACGCTGGCGCGATTCGTCAAAGCCATAAAACAGCGCGACGCCCGCCTGGATCAGCGGCGCAAGCTGGTTCACCAGTCGCTCGGCGAATTCGCGGTGATTCGTGGCGGCCTGCAGGCTGACGGAGATCGCCGCGGTATCGTTTTTCAACTTTGCCTGCGCGTGCGATTCGATCACCATCTGCTTGAATACTTGCAGCGCACGCGAAATTTCGCCGATTTCGTCTTTACGTTCGACGCCGCGGATCAGGATCGTGTGATCGTGATTGGCTAGTCGGGTCATCGATTCGCCCAATCGGCGAATCGGGCGCGCGACCATGCGCGAGGTGAGCGAGATCACCATCAACCCCAGAGCCAGGCCGATCAGTGCGCTGGTGATGTTGATGTAGAGCGTTTCTTTCAGCAGGCGGTCCACGCTTTGAATGCGTGTAACGAGCAACTGGCGCTCGGTTTCGCTCATTTGGTCCAGCACGGCCATGTAGTCCTCTACATGTGCGGTGCGATGCGCCAGATAGTTGGTCTCGATGGCGGTTATCTGTGCGGTCAACTGCGGATCGTCAGACTTGAGTGCGGCAGCCGGCTCCAGCACCAAGGCTCGCATTTCGCGATCCCACTGCAAGGCCATGGCCTGGATGTGATCGATGCGAGTCTCTTGCAGCGGGTTGTCAGACGTAAGCTGTTTCAGCTCGGCGAGTTGCACCAGGAACGTCGTATTGCTGGTCTTGGCGCGCGCCAGTTCCTTGGGATCGTGGGATTTCAGGAAGTATCCGCGCAATCCGATCTGGCCAGCCAAGGCGGTGTGTTGCATGTCCGCGATCTGGATCAGCACCCGGTACGTGTGGTCCGCCCACTGGCGCGTCTCCGACTGCCGGTTCTGCGAGATGACGTTGATCAGGCTGTTTAGCAGAAACAGGCCGAGCAACAGGCCTATCGCGAGGACGATCTTGTAGCGGATGGGTAGGTTGGCCAACCAGCCATACTTCCTTGGAGCCGGCGTCACGTTGGAGCTGACCATGCGAAATCCCGCTGTATTGGCAGTTGGACATGCCGTGCCCGGTGGTCCGGACAGCGGCTCCCCTTAGCAATCAGATTAGCGAGATGTTTCGCCGGACGGTACTGCCCGGCGAAGGTGAGGGCTGTGTGAAGGCGACGCCTTGGACGTCAGACGTCGACAGACGCGGCGTGCTCGCGGGTGGCAGAGAAACGCACCGCGGGCGAACGCTCCTGGGTGAGCTGCAGGTTCACGCGCGAGGGTGCGAGGTAGACCAGCTCCCCGGCTGCATCGATAGCGAGGTTCATGATGTTCTTCTCGCGGAACTCTTCCAGTTTCTTCGCGTCGTCGCAGTGGATCCAGCGAGCCGTGACCACGCCGACCTGCTCGAAGCTGGCATCCACGCCGTATTCGTCTTTGAGGCGGTAGGCCACCACATCGAACTGCAGCACGCCGACCGCGCCGAGGATTAGGTCGTTGCTCATCAGTGGACGGAAGAACTGCGTGGCGCCTTCCTCGGAAAGCTGCGCCAGGCCCTTTTGTAGCGCCTTCATCTTCAGCGGATCGCGCAGGCGTGCGCGGCGGAACAATTCAGGCGCGAAGTTCGGAATGCCGGTGAAGCTGATCGCTTCGCCTTCGGTAAAGGTATCGCCGATGCTGATCGTGCCGTGATTGTGCAGGCCGATCACGTCGCCGGGATAGGCGCTTTCCACGATTTCGCGATCGCTCGCCATGAAGGTGAGTGCGTTGGCGATGCGTACATCCTTGTTGGTGCGTGTCTGCACCATCTTCATGCCGGCGGTGTAGGTGCCGGAGCACACGCGCATGAAGGCGACACGGTCGCGATGTGCCGGGTCCATATTCGCCTGGATCTTGAACACGAAGCCGGTGAGCTTTTCTTCGTCCGGTTTCACTTCGCGGTTGAGTGTGGCGCGCGAGCGCGGCGAGGGTGCGTGTTCCACGAAGAAATCCAGCAGCAACTGCACACCGAAGTTGTTCACGGCTGAGCCGAAAAACACAGGCGTGAGCTTGCCCGCGAGATATTTTTCAATGTCGAAGGGATGCGAAGCGCCTTGGACCAGCTCCAATTCTTCACGCAATTCGTTAAGCGCCTCCGTGCCGATGGTCGCTTCCAGCCCGGGCGCGTCGAGTCCCTTGAAGATGGTCGAATCCTGGCGAGTGAAGTTCTTGCCCTGCTCGAACACGTGCACCTCGTCCAGCAGCAGGTGATATACACCTTTCAGACGCTTGCCCATGCCGATCGGCCAGGTCAACGGCGCGCAGGCGATGCCAAGCACGGATTCCACTTCGTCCAGCAGTTCGATCGGCGAGCGGCCTTCGCGGTCGAGCTTGTTGATGAAGGTCATGATCGGCGTGTCGCGCAGACGGCACACCTCCATCAGCTTGATTGTGCGTTCCTCCACGCCCTTGGCGCAGTCGATCACCATGAGCGCCGAGTCCACGGCGGTGAGCACGCGGTAGGTGTCTTCCGAGAAATCCGCGTGGCCAGGCGTGTCGAGCAGGTTGACGATCTTGCCCTCATAGGGGAACTGCATCACCGAGGAGGTGACCGAGATGCCGCGCTCTTTCTCCAGCGCCATCCAGTCCGAAGTGGCATGACGCGCCGCCTTGCGGCCCTTCACCGAGCCGGCCATCTGGATCGCGCCGCCGAACAGCAACAACTTTTCCGTCAGCGTGGTCTTGCCTGCGTCGGGGTGGCTGATGATGGCGAAGGTGCGGCGGCGGTGGGTTTCTTGCAGATGGGCGGACATGGGCGGATTGGGCTGGAATGCGAACCGGCTATTGTAGCTTGGATGACCCGAAGGGGCGGAAAAGGCAGGGTCTTCGGAGGAAGTAGGCGTGACGCACAGCCAACTGGATCGGAAGGGCTATTGCACGGCGGGGCTGAGCGGCGTGTTGCCCTGATGGCTTATGTCGCTTAGGCAAGTCTCCATAGACAGCACCATTCCTCATTGATGACGTGATGGTTCGCACCTTTGAGAACGTCTGTCCTGCGTTGACAGATATCGGGTCATCTCGCCCCATGGTTGAGTAATACGCAGCGCCTTACATTTCGACCGTCCAGCAAGCTTGCATGGGGAAATGTAGAGGCACTGTTTCCGGCGCTGTCAGACGACTGCTCAGACGCCATGCGAACACGCTGAGACGTTGGACAAGCGCTTAAGGAGTTTTCCGATTTGACCTTGGCCGGGCTGCATATCTGCATGCCCGCACTTTCGGCTGTTTCCCACGCTTAGGAAACGTTCCAAATCATGTATAGCGAATGCAAAGATCAGCTGCATTGGAGCGGCTCGGCTAGTCGCAGGTGTGCAAAACGAAAGGGCGTTCCTCGGCGCACCGCGATCTGTATGGCGGTGCTTGCCTATGTGGCATTGATGTCCGCTCAGGTCAATGCGAACTGCATCACCGCCAACAACGTCACGACGTGCGATACGAATTCGCCTTCGCCATGGACAACAACGATCGGTTCGGGGCCGACAACGGCCTCCGGTGCCACGGTTACCGTCGGCACGAATGCACAGGTCGTGTTGGGCGATGCAACGGCGATTTCGCTTTCCGATAACGCGAATATCCTGATCCAATCCGGTGCACTGGTGCAAAACGATGCCGTAAATGGCAATGGCGGATATAAAACCGGCGCCAATACGATCGATTTCCGCAACAACAGCACGTTGACGGTGGAGCAGGGCGCGACCGTGCTCTCATCCGGTACGGAATTCAATGCTGAGGCGGTGAATCCGGAGGGTTCGGGTAACACCATCATCAATAACGGCACGATTCGCGCGGACAATGCTGCGGCGATCTGGTTCCAGAATACGTCAGGCTCCAATACCGTCATCAATAATGCCAGCGGCGTTATTCAGACCTCGCAAGCGTCGGGGAACGTGATCGGCGAAAGCGGTAATGGCTCTGTGGACTTCACCAATCGCGGCAAGGTGATCGGCAATCTGGTCTTCAAGGGCGGCGATGATGTTCTGCATCTCTACACCGGTTCTTCCGAAAGCGGCAAGATTGATGGCGGTGCTGGCAATAATTTGATTACTTTGAACGGCAGCGGTAGCGACACGTTGCCGGTGATCAAGAATTTTCAGGTGCTGAAGAAGCAAGATGATGGCACCTGGACAATCAGCCAATCACTCAATGCCATCGGTGTCACGGCTACTGAAGTACAGCAAGGCACGCTGGTACTGAGAGGCTCCAACTCAAGCTATGCCGGCACGACGTTGATCGACGCGGCAGGCACACTGCAGGCAAATGTGCAGAGCTTGCCCGGTGCGGTGACAGACAATGGACGGTTGATATTCGCGCAGGATGTCGATGGCAAGTATGCCGGCCTGATCAGTGGCAGTGGCAGCGTCGGGAAGAGTGGGGTGGGTACGCTTATTCTCGATGGTGTGAATACCTGGTCCGGTGGCACCGCCGTAAATGTCGGCACGCTTGCGGTAGGGGATGTCAGTGCGGCTGATGCTTCGATCAAGGGAGCTGTTGTCGTTGCCGATGGCGCGGTGTTTGGTGGCTATGGCACCGTCAATGGGGACGTGACGAACAACGGCACACTCGCAGTGGCCAATGCCATGGCGCCATTTGCAACCGGCGTAAACGGTAGTTTTTCCGTGCACGGGAAATTGGTGAATGCCGGACTGCTGCAGATCGGTGGTGGAAGGGGCGTCGGCAATACGCTCACCGTCGGCAGTTACGTCGGGCAGAACGGCGTCATCGCGTTGAATGCCGTGCTCGCGGGTGACAATTCATCCTCGGACAAGCTCATCGTGGATGGTGGCACCGCAACCGGTTCGACCACGCTGAAAGTCACCAATATCGGTGGGCAAGGTGCCGCGATTACTTCGAACGGCATTCTACTTGTCGAAGCGACCCATGGCGCGACGACCGATACCAACGCTTTCACGCTGTCGGGTGGACCGTTGAAAGCCGGTGCTTACGAGTATTACCTCGTCAGAGGCGGTGTAACCACCGGT
>NZ_BSOB01000010.1:342900-570925 GCF_030160295.1 Dyella acidisoli | reverse complement strand
CCGACACCGACACCGACACCGACACCGACACCGACACCGACACCGACACCGACACCGACACCGACACCGACACCGACACCGACACCGACACCGACACCGACACCAACACCAACACCAACACCAACACCAACACCAACACCAACACCAACACCAACACCAACACCAACACCAACACCAACACCAACACCAACACCAACACCAACGTCCACGCCGGGCGCTAGTACGAGTGCATCCGTCGCGTTGTACCGCCCTGAAGTGGCTTTGTATGCGGAAGTGCCTGCAGTAGCGCGCCAGCTCGGCATCCTGCAGTTGGAAAACTTCCATCTGCGCCAGGGCGATCAATCGCTGCTGTCGGAAAATGGCGAGCTACCTGCCGCATGGGGACGCATGTGGGGTGGTCACAGCGTGCTATCGCAAGGCGGCACCGTCGATCCGCGCTTTGGCGGTTCGGTGAGCGGAGCGCAGGTTGGCCACGATCTGTATGCGGATACGAGCGCGAGCGGTCAGCGCGATCACTACGGCGTGTTCGCGGGCTTTGCGCGCGCCACCGGCGATGTGAATGGTTTCGCTGTTGGCATTCCGAACGCGGCGGTGGGAGCGCTCATGGTCAATGCCTACAGCCTCGGTGGCTACTGGACGCATGTTGGCCCCAGCGGCTGGTATTCCGATGCGGTGCTGATGGGTAGCTCGTTCGTGGCTGATCCCGTGTCGCGCGACGGTGTGGCAGCGAGTATGCATGGACGTGCGATCACTGCTTCGCTCGAAACCGGATTACCGTTTGCGCTTGGACATGGGCTATCGCTCGAGCCGCAGGCACAACTGATCTGGCAGCGCCTGACATTCCAGGATCTGAACGACACCATTTCCAGCGTGGCATTCAACAACGGGAACACGTTGGTTGGTCGTATCGGTGTCCGATTGGCCGGCAATTACCCGATGATGCAATCCGCTTGGCAACCGTACGTGCGTATCAATCTGTCGCGCGCAATCGGCAGCGACGATACGACCACGTTCGACGGCGCAACTTCGATTACCACGCCGACGCGCCAGACAACCGGGCAAGTGGATGCTGGCGTTGTTGCGAAGTTCTCGCAACGCGGGAGCGTGTTTGCGTCCGTTAGCTATTCGGCGAGTTTAGGTGGTGAGCATCAGCGCACGGTTGCCGGAAATGTAGGGCTGCGCTGGGCTTGGTAAGAAAGACGAAAAAGCCCAGGGATTTCTCCCTGGGCTTTGCTTCTACCTTCGTTGATGAAGCCGACTCGGGCGCAGCGACTTTTCGCTGCGTATCACATAGAGAATGATTACGCGCTCACCGTCGACGCGGTAAAAGACCCGGCACGGCGGTTCGACAATTTGTCGGTAGCGCCAACCCTTTAGTTCCTGTGGCTTTGAGCCGCTCTCCGGGTGATCAGCAAGTTGCTCCACGTGCGCGAAAACACGCCGGACGAGTTCTCGTGCCGCTACAGGATTGTCCAACGCGATGTAGTCAGCGATTTCATCCAGCTCACTGAGAGCAGGGTCGGTCCAGATTACTTCAGCCATCGTTTCAGGCGATCCTTTGCCTGTTCATGCGTGAGTGTGCGTCCTTCTTCTACGGCACGTTCGCCGCGCGCGATGCCTTCCAGTAGTTTCATGCGCCGTTGCATGGCATCGAAGGATTCGACGTCAACCAGATAAGCGCTCGGTAAGCCATGCTGGGTGATCAGGATCGGCTCGCGATCGCGCTCGAGGTCTGCCAGCAGCTCAGTGGCCTGACGTTTGAGGGTTGTGACTAATTCAGTGCGCATGAAAGTGATACTAAAGTATCACTTTGATTGCTACAAGTGTAGGAACGCTGAGTGTGGCAGCGCATCGCTTAAGTCCAATCTTGCGCAGACACCGCACCCTGAAGCAAAGCCCAGGGATTTCTCCCTGGGCTTTGCTTTTGGAGCACGAACGGAGGCTTACTTCGCCTCTTTCTCCATCAACTTGGCAACCATGCTCGCCGGCACTTCTTCGTAGTGATCGAAGATCATCGAGAAGGTGCCGCGGCCGCTGGTGGCCGAACGCAGGAAGTTGATGTAGCCGAACATTTCCGCCAGCGGCACGAAGCCCTGTACGAAGGCGTTGGTGCCCTTCTGGCCCTGCTCGCTGACCGAGCCGCGGCGGCGGTTGATGTCGCCGATCACGTCGCCGAGGTAGTCGGCTTCGGTGACCACCTCCAGCTTCATCACCGGCTCAAGCAGTTTGGGCTTGGACATCTTCTGCGCTTCGCGGAAGCAGGCACGGCCGGCGATTTCGAAGGCGAGTGCCGAGGAGTCCACATCGTGGTACTTGCCATCGACGAGGCGTGCCTTGAAGTCCAGCACTTCATAGCCAGCCACCTGGCCCTGGCGCGATTCCACGGTGATGGCGTGTTCCACCGCCGGGATGTATTCGCGCGGTACGCGGCCGCCGACCACTTCGTCGGAGAACACCACGCCGCTGCCTGGTTCGCCCGGCTCGAAGATCATCTTTACTTCGGCGAACTGGCCCGAACCGCCGGACTGCTTCTTGTGCGTGTAGGTGTGTTCCACCGTCTGGCCGAAGGCTTCGCGGAAGCTGACCTTGGGCTTGCCCATGTTCGCTTCCACGCCCAGTTCGGTGCGCATGCGGTCGATGGTGATTTCCAGGTGCAGCTCGCCCATGCCCTTGAGCACGGTCTGGCCGGTTTCCTGGTCCACTTCCATGCGCAGCGACGGGTCAGCCTTCACCATTTTGTAGAGCGCGGTGGAGAGCTTGTCGATGTCGTTGCGGCTCTTCGGTTCCACCGCCACGCTGATCACCGGGTCGGGGAAGCGCATGCGTTCCAGCAGCACCGGATGCTGCGGATCGGTGAGCGAGTCGCCGGTCTCGGTTTCCTTCAGCGAAACGAACGCGCAGATATCACCGGCGCGCACTTCGTCGATTTCCTTGGTGGCGTTGGCCTGCACTTCCACGATGCGGCCGATGCGCTCTTTCTTGCCACGGGTGACGTTCTGCAGCGTGTCGCCCTTCTTGATTACGCCGGAGTAGATGCGGGTGAAGGTGAGCGTGCCGAACTGGTCGTTGATCACCTTGAAGGCCAGCGCGCGCACCGGCGCGTCGTCGGTCACCGCCTGCTCGCCGATGATGTTGCCGTCCTCGTCCACCATCGAAATGCCGCCGTTCTCACCTGGGTAAGGCATGTAGTCGATCACGCCATCGAGCATCTGCTGCACGCCCTTGTTGCGGTACGAAGAACCGCAGAACACGGGCACCAGCTTGCCGGCCACGCAGCCCTTGCGGATGCACTTCTTCAGCGTTTCCAGCGTCGGCTCCTGGCCGTCGAGGTAGGCATGCATGGCGTCGTCGTCCATTTCCACCGCGCTTTCGATGCTATGCGCACGCAGCTCGGCGAGTTGGGACACCCATTCCGTGTCGGCGGTGGTGGTGAATGCCTTGACCTTGGGATGGTCGGCGACCTGGTCCAGCGGGATCGTCTCCCACTTGCTGTCCTTGTCGCTGCTGTCCCAGATGTAGCCCACGCCGGCGATCAGATCGGCCATGCCGATGAAGTCGTCGCTGCTGCCTAGTGGCACCTGGCAGAGCACGATGTTGGCGCCCAGGCGGTTCTTGATGCCGTTCACGGCGTGCTTAAAGTTCGCGCCGATGCGGTCCATCTTGTTGATGTAGCACATGCGCGGCACGTTGTACTGGTCGGCCAGGCGCCAGTTGGTTTCGGTCTGCGGCTCTACGCCGGCCACGCCGTCGAACACCACCACGGCACCGTCGAGCACGCGCAGGGAGCGGTTCACTTCAATGGTGAAGTCCACGTGCCCTGGGGTGTCGATCACGTTGATCTGGTGACCCTTCCACTCGGTCGACACAGCAGCGGACTGAATGGTGATGCCGCGCTTCTTTTCCTGTTCCAGGTAGTCGGTGGTCGTGGAGCCCTTACCATCCTTCGTGTCGTGCACGTCGATGATCTGATGCTTCTTACCTGTGTAATACAGGATGCGCTCGGTCGTGGTGGTCTTGCCGGCGTCGATGTGAGCAATGATGCCGATGTTGCGATAGAGGTGGAGAGGTTTTTGGCGGGCCACAGCGTTGGTTCCGTAGTAGAAGTCGTTGGTCGAGCAGAAAGCTATTTTCTCACCCCAGGCGGGAGAGCGCGATAAGGCTTGGACAGACCATCCATGGTCCGCAGCGTACGGTTCAATTGTGTATGCAGCGTTGCCGAAACCAGCGCCTTCATGGCACGGCTTCGGCGAGCAAGTCTTCGTAAAAAGCGCCGAACGGTTCGGTCGGGTGGGTGATCTGGATCTCGAGAATCCACAAGCCCTTGGCAGGCTCGTGTTCCAGATCGCCCAGGTCGCCACCCTTGTGCACCGAATGCGGGAAGTCGCTTACGCGATGCCCTTTGATGGCATGGTTGAAACGCCAGCCCATCGCCTCGGCGCGTTCGTGGGCGTAATTATAAAGCCTCTGGCCGCTCCAGCCCTCAGTGCGCCACATATTGGCCACGTCGCGGTGCAGGTCGCGCGCCGCCTCGGCACAGGCCAGTCGCTCAGGCGCTTGGCCGATGACGAAGGTGTCACCGACATCGCCCTCGTGGCCGTCGAACACCAGCCCAAGGTCGATGAAGTAGCTGTCGTTTTCGCCCAGCCGCACGTCCGGCAGGGAGCGCTCGCGGTAGGTTTTGGTGGTGTTGGGGCCGATGCGGATGATCACCGGATGCCACAGGCGTTCCATGCCCAGCTCCGCGAACACCTGCATGGCCTGCGCGCGTGCTTCGTCCTCGCTGATGCCAGGGTGCATGCGTTCGCAAATGCCTTGCAGGGCGGCCCAGCTCCGATCGCGAGCATGCAGCATGAGCGCGGAATCGAACCGCTGCCCAACCGCTTCGCGACCGTGATCGCTCATGCGCTCAGCCCGCCAATACCAGCGCGATGCCGATCGCGGCAGGCAGACCCTGGATCCACAACACCTTGCGCGTGGCAGTGAGGCCGCCGTAGATGCCAGCCACCAGGATGCAGCTGAGGAAAAACAGCTTTACGTGCGTGCCTTCCGCGCCGCCCAGGATCAAGCCCCAGAACAGGCCAGCCGCAAGAAACCCGTTATAGAGCCCCTGGTTGGCCGCCAGCACTTTGGTCTGCGCGGCGTATTCGGCGGTGGTGCCGAACGCACGCCGGCCTGTGGGCTTGTCCCACAGCGCCATTTCCAGGATCAGAAACCATACGTGCATCAGCGCGATGATCGTGACCGCAATGCTGGCAAGGATCGACATGGTAGTTTTTCCCGGACTCAGCTCAGCGCGTAGCCGAACTGTTCCTCGAACTCGGCGGCGAATTGGTCGTAGGTGAAATGCTGATTCTGCGTGCCGGGATGCTCCACCTTCAGCGCGCCCATCAGCGAGGCCATGCGGCCGACGGTCGGCCAATCCAGGCCTTTCATGATGCCGAAGATGAGCCCGGCGCGGTAAGCGTCGCCGCAGCCGGTGGGATCCACCACCTGGCGCTCGCGCGCCGGGGGAATCTCATGCGTGGTGCCGTCGGTGTAAATCAGCGAGCCGCGCGGACCGAGCGTCACGATGTAGGCCTTCACGCGCGAGGCAATGTCCGCTGCGCTCCAGCCGGTGCGCTGCTGCAGAAGTTGAGATTCGTAGTCGTTGACGATCACATAGGTCGACTTTTCGATCATCGACCGGAATTCATCGCCATTGAACAATGGCATGGCCTGGCCCGGATCGAACACAAACGGCACGCCACGTGCGTGGAACTCATCCACGTGCTGCAGCATCGCGTCACGACCGTCGGGTGCGACGATGCCGAAGCTGATATGCGGGATGTTGCGCACGTGGTTGGCGTGCGCGCTGGACATCGCACCGGGGTGGAAGGCGGTGATCTGGTTGTTGTCCAGGTCGGTGGTGATGAAGCACTGCGGCGTGAACTGGTCTTCGAATACACGGATGCAATCCATGCGGATGCCGCAGTGTTCCAGGTGCTCGCGATAGGGCGCGAAATCCTGGCCCACCGCGGCGACCGGCAGCGGATCGCCGCCCAGCAGCTTCAGGTTGTAGGCGATGTTGCCGGCGCAGCCGCCGAATTCGCGGCGCATCTGCGGCACCAGGAACGACACGTTCAGGATGTGCACCTGATCGGGAAGGATGTGCTTCTTGAATTGGTCCTGGAACACCATGATGGTGTCGTAGGCAAGCGATCCGCAGATGACGGCAGACATGGGTTGACGGTCCAAATAAGGTTGGCTGGGCGTGGCAGGGCCACGGCGGCAAACGGATTATCGTAGCGGTTGAGCCGGAAACGGGAAACTGGTTGAGGGGAAGAGGGAGGTTGATGCACGCAAGGTTTTCGCTTGGTGACAGGCTCTAAAACCCCGAATGAGCCAGATCAGTGCGCAACCGTAAATCGCACGTTCCCCGCATCTTCCTCATGATTGCCCCTAAAAAACCGCTTTTTTAACGCCTATGTCCTTGCGGACAAGGGTTTTGCTGACTAGACTGGCGCGCTTACTTTTTAGCCAGAGACGGTGCGCGGCGGACCCATGTTCAAGAAGTTTCGCGGGATGTTTTCCAACGATGTTTCCATCGACCTTGGTACAGCCAACACGCTTATCTATGTGCGGGGCCAGGGAATCGTCCTGAACGAACCTTCTGTCGTGGCGATTCGCCAGGATCGTGGTCCGGGCGGCCCTCGCACCGTCGCCGCCGTGGGCAGCGATGCAAAGCGCATGCTGGGTCGCACGCCGGGCAACATCGCCACCGTGCGCCCGATGAAGGATGGCGTGATCGCCGACTTCACCATGACCGAGGCGATGCTGCAGCACTTCATCCGCCAGGTGCACCGTTCCCGCCTGCTGCGTCCCAGCCCGCGCGTGCTGGTCTGCGTGCCTTGTGGTTCCACCCAGGTGGAGCGCCGCGCGATCAAGGAATCGGCCGAAGGCGCGGGTGCTCGCGATGTGTTCCTGATCGAAGAGCCGATGGCCGCCGCGATCGGCGCTGGCATTCCGGTGCATGAGGCCCGTGGCTCGATGGTGCTGGATATCGGTGGCGGCACCTCCGAAGTGGCGGTGATCTCGCTGAACGGCATCGTCTACTCGCAGTCCGTGCGCGTGGGTGGTGACCGTTTCGATGAGTCCATCATCAACTACGTGCGCCGCAACCACGGCACGCTGATCGGTGAATCCACGGCCGAGCGCATCAAGCTGGAAATCGGCTGCGCCTTCCCGCAGAGCCAGGTCAAGGAGATCGAAATCTCCGGCCGCAACCTGGCCGAAGGCGTGCCGCGCATGTTCACGGTCAACTCCAATGAAATCCTCGAAGCCCTGCACGAGCCGCTCGCCGGCATCGTGGCGGCGGTGAAGTCGGCGCTGGAACAAACTCCGCCGGAACTGTGCTCCGACGTGGCCGAGCGCGGCATCGTGCTTACCGGCGGTGGCGCACTGCTGCGTGACCTGGACCGCCTGCTGTCCGAGGAAACCGGCCTGCACGTGCAGGTGGCGGACGATCCGCTCACCTGCGTGGCGCGTGGTGGCGGCAAGGCGCTGGAGCTGATCGATCAGCACGGCAGCGACTTCTTCGCTCCCGAATAACCTTGCCTCGGGGGTAGGCCATGCCGCTCGCGCGCGAGGAGTCCTCGCCCCTGTTCGCCGGCACCGCCGCAGGCACTTTGCGGCTGATCTTCTATCTCGCCATGGCGATGGTGTTGATGGTGCTCGACCATCGCAACGGCTGGTTGTGGCGCTTGCGCTACGCCACGGCGATCGTGATCGAACCCGTCTACCGTTTGGCGAGCCTGCCCGCTGATGGCTTCCACGCGTTGAGCGTGGCTTTTGCCGATCGCCGCATGCTGACCGAACAGAATCAGCGTCTGCGCGAGGATCTGTTGCTGGCCAACGCCAAGCTCAACCGCATGGCTGCGGTGGCTGAGCAGAATCAGCGCCTGAAGGAACTGCTCGATACCCAGCACAGCCTGGAACTGCACGTGCAGCTGGCACGTGTGATCGGCATGGATATGGGCGCCTTCCGGCACCGCATCATGATCAATCTTGGCGCACGCGATGGCATCAAAGCCGGCCAGCCGGTGATCGATGCGCATGGTGTGGTGGGGCAGATTGTCGACGTACTGCCCAATTCCGCTACCGTGATGCTGGTGACCGATCCGGATCACGCTGTGCCGGTAGTGGTCCAGCGCACCGGCCTGCGCACCATTGCCTACGGTTCGCGCAATGACCAGCAGCTCACTTTGCCGAACGTGCCGATGGCGGCCGACTTGCATCAAGGCGACAAGCTGCTCACCTCCGGCCTCGGTGGGCGCTTTCCGCAGGGTTTCCCGGTGGGTGAGATCGGCAGTGTGGAGCCGGCCGCGAGCGGCATGTTCCTGGAGGCGCACGCGCAACCTACGGCTGACCTTGATCGCGTCGATGAAGTGCTAGTGCTGCACGATCTGGCCGAATCGGCGGGGCCGCCGTCCCTTGTTCAACCTGCCGGTCCGCCGGCCAGCGAAGCACCCGCACCGGCGTCCACCGCGGCGGCGCCGCGCGCATCCACGCCAGTGTCTGCGAAGCCATTCACGCAACCGGCTTCGACACAAAGCACGACGGGAACGCCCCAAACATGAGCCGTCAACGACTGACCTTCTGGTGGTTCGTCGGCACCTTGGCCGTGGCGCTGCTGTTGATGCTGGTGCCCCTGCCGCATGTGCTGGATGCCTTCAAGCCTTACTGGCCCGCGCTGGTACTGCTGTATTGGGCGCTGGAGTCAGGCGAGCAGCGCGTCACGCTGGGTCTCGCTTTCGTGCTGGGCATCTGCTCCGATCTGCTTTCGGGCGTGTTGTTGGGCGAGCAAGCGTTGCGCTTGTGCGTCTTGGCGTTCATCGCGCTGCGTTTCCGCTCGCGCTTGCGTTTCTTCCCGATGTGGCAGCAAACGCTGGCGGTGCTTGCACTGTTGGTCAACGATCGTTTCCTGTTGCTCATCGTGCGTGCCTTTGCGGGTGAATCCACACCGCCAGCTTTGTGGTGGGCCTCGCCGTTCGTCAGTGCAGCGCTATGGCCGTTCCTGTTCTTGTTGCTTGACGACTTGCGGATGCGGTTGAGGCTGCAATGAAGCCAGGTGCAAAACGCCTGCGCATCTACAAAGACACGCGCGGCGAAGGCGAGCTGTTTCGGCGCCGTGCGTTCGCGGGCTTCGCGTTGATCCTGCTCGGCCTGTGCGCGCTGGTGGGGCGCTACGTGTTCCTGCAGGTGCTGCACCACGACGAGTTCGCGACGCGCTCGGTCAACAACAGTGTGAAGCCGCGTGCGATTCCGCCGGCACGTGGCCTGATCTACGACCGCAACGGTGTGTTGCTGGCCGATAACGTGCCGGCCTTCCGGCTCGAAGTACGGCCGGAGCTGGTGCAGCACATGAACGACACGCTGGCCGAGCTAAGCAAGGTGATTCCGCTGGATCAGGATGATCTGGACGCCTTCCACAAGCAGCTCAAGCAGTCGCGCCGTTTCGACAGTGTGCCGCTGAAAATGCGCCTGACCGAAGACGACATCGCGCGCTTCGCCGTGAATCGCTGGCGTTTTCCTGGCGTGGATGTGGT
The DNA here is from genome assembly GCF_030160295.1 of Dyella acidisoli. Lineage (GTDB taxonomy): Bacteria > Pseudomonadota > Gammaproteobacteria > Xanthomonadales > Rhodanobacteraceae > Dyella_B > Dyella_B acidisoli. The sequence continues at coordinate 561,341 of NZ_BSOB01000010.1, read as the reverse complement.
GCCGTATCTCACCCGTCACTATCCGATGGGAGCGTTGTTTGCGCACGTGGTTGGCTACGTGAGCCGCATCGACGCGGACGACATGGCCAATCTCGATCCGGATCGCTACAAAGGCACCACGCATATCGGACGCACCGGCCTGGAGCGTTCGTATGAAGATCTGCTGCATGGCACGCCGGGCTACGAGCTGGACGAAGTCAACGCCGATGGACGCGTGCAACGCGTACTGGAAACGCATCCGCCCGTGCCGGGCAAGAATCTCTATCTGAGTATCGACGCGCGCGTGCAGCAGGCGGCACAGGACGCGTTTGAAGGCAGGCCGGGCTCGGCCGTAGCGATCGATCCTCGCAACGGCCAGATGCTGGCGATGGTCAGCGTGCCGTCGTTCGATCCCAATTTGTTCGTCAATGGGATCAGTTCGGTTGACTACAAAGGCTTGATCACGGCGTCGGACAAACCGCTGATCAACCGCGCGCTGAGAGCAGCCTATCCGCCCGGCTCGACGGTGAAACCGTTCATGGCCCTCGCAGGTCTGGAATACGGTGTGCGCACGCCGCAGGATTCGGTATTTTCCAGCGGTGTGTTCTACATTCCGGGCCAGGCGCGCGGCTATCGCGACGACCAGCGCTATGGCGCCGGTACGGTGAATCTCTACAAGGCGATCTACGCCTCGGTCAATACGTACTTCTACAAGCTCGCGTTGGATCTGGGTATCGACCGTGTCAGCGAATTCATGGGGAGCTATGGATTCGGGCAGCCCAGCGGCGTCGATCTTCCGGGCGAAGTGTCCGGCATCCTGCCCTCGCGCGAATGGAAGGCCAAGCATTCGCCAAAGGAACGGAACTGGTATCCGGGCGAAACCGTGATCGCGGGTATCGGCCAAGGTTATTGGTCCGTCACCACCACGCAGTTGGCGCACGCCTTAGCCACGTTTGCAGGCCGCGGCGTACCGTATGCACCACGCGTGGTCATGGCGACTGCGGACGTTGGCAAGCCGTCGACACCCCTGGCCAACGCTCCCGTCGGGCCCTCGCTGATCAAAAACATGAAGGATTGGCAGGCGGTGAACGAGGGCATGCAGCTGGTGATCTACAGCAACGATCCGCTGTCCACCGGCTTCGGCACGAAGCTGGGCGACGGCTTTCCGTATCGCCTCGCTGGCAAGAGCGGTACCGCTGAGCGCTTCTCGCGTACCAGCAACGATTACAACGAGAACAAGAACACGGCGTATCTCGCCGCGCGCCATCGTGCCTGGTTCGAGGCCTTCACGCCGGCCGAAGACCCGCGCATCGCCGTCGTCACGATGTTGGAGGCGGGCGCCTGGGGTGCCAAGGACGCAGGCCCGATCGCGCGCAAGATTCTCGATACATGGCTCGCCGCGCAGGGCGGTGCGGTACCGCCGCACCAGCCGTTGCCGGAATCCGCCATAGCGCCGGCCTCGTCGGCGCAAACACCACCGGCGCCCGAGGACACGCCGCAGGGTGACATGCCTGCTCCGGACAGCTCCACCGCGGGAGACGACGTGCAATGACGATCGATACCCTGCGCATCCGCTTCCACCGTTTCCTGCGCCGCGTGTTGACGCGTCCGCGTATCGACCTGCCGCTGGCCTTCGCGTTGATGCTTCTGTGCAGCGTCGGGCTGGTCACGCTGTACAGCGCAGGTGGCGGCAGTCTTCCTCTGGTCGTCGGACAGGCCGCGCGCTTCGCGCTCGGCGGCGCGTTGATTTTGCTGATGTCGCGCATTCCGCCTTCGGTACTGCGCAACTGGACGCCTTGGCTCTACGCCGGCAGCGTGATGCTGCTGGTGGTGGTGGCGGTGCTGGGCGAGGGACGTGGCGCGGATCGCTGGCTCAATCTGGGCATCATGCGCTTCCAGCCGTCCGAACTGATGAAGCTGACCATGCCGATGATGGTGGCCTGGTATCTGCATCCGCGCCAATTGCCGCCGAGCTGGAAGGACATCGCGGTGGTCGGTGGCATGATCGCGATTCCGGCCTATTTGATCGGCAAGCAGCCGGATCTGGGCACGGCCTTGCTGGTGACGGCGGCGGGCAGCTTCGCGCTGTTCTTGTCCGGCATGGCGTGGTGGCGCATCGGTCTGCTGCTCGCGGGCGCGGCAGGCATGGTGCCGATCGCCTGGCATTTCATGCATCAGTACCAGCGCGATCGCATTCTCACCATGCTCAATCCGGAATCTGATCCGCTCGGTAACGGCTGGCACATCATCCAGTCGCAGATCGCAGTGGGCTCCGGTGGCATTTTTGGCAAGGGCTTCGAGCAGGGCACGCAATCGCGCCTGGATTTTCTGCCCGAACACACCACCGACTTCATTTTTGCCGTGTTCTGCGAGGAATTTGGCCTGATCGGCGTGTGCGCGATCCTGGTGCTGTATGCCTTCATCATCGGCCGATGCCTGTGGATCGCGATGGAAGCAAAGGACACTTACTCACGCCTGCTCGCCGGCGCGATCGGCATGAGCTTCTTCGTCTACGTGTTCGTCAACGGCGGCATGGTGGCGGGCCTTTTGCCTGTGGTGGGCGTGCCGATGCCGATGGTGAGTTATGGCGGTACGTCAGCCGTGTCATTGCTGGTGGGGTTTGGCGTGTTGATGTCGATTCATGCGAACCGCAAAGTACATGACTGATGCGCCGCGATGATCGCTCCCTCTCTCTTTCGGGGAGAGGGCTGGGGTGAGGGGGCAATCTTGCGAAATGTTTTGGCATTTGCGTGAAGCTGAAAACGCTTGGACTTGCAATGATGGTAGAGATTGTCGCGAGTGTGTCCCCTCACCCCAACCCTCTCCCCCATCTTCAATCAAAGATGGGGGAGAGGGAGTAAAACGCATATGCGTGTTACGCTCGCCCGCATGAAGGAACGAATCATTTTTGCACTCGCAGCGCTATGTTTCGCTGCGCCCCTCGCAGCCTGGGCCGAGCATCCAGGTCAGCAGCAACTGGTCGCCGAAGTAGCGAAAGACACCGGCAAGAATCCGGCCGCCTTGAACGCTTTGCTCGACGGTGCGAAGCGGCAGCAGAGCATCCTCGACGCCATCAGCCGCCCGGCCGAAGCCAAGCCGTGGAGCGAGTACCGGCCGATCTTTCTGACGCAGGCACGCATTGATGCAGGCGTTGCCTTCTATCGCGATCACCAGGCGTTGCTGGAGCGGATTGCTGCGAAATACGGCGTGGCCCCACAGTACATTGTCGCCATCATCGGCGTGGAAACGTTCTATGGCCGCAACTCCGGCAAGTACAAAGTGCTCGATGCGCTGGTCACGCTGGGTCTGTATTACCCGCCACGTGCGGCGTTCTTTCGCAATGAGCTGAAAACGCTGCTGGAGTTGCCTGATACGCAGCTTGGGGGATCGGTCGATACGCTCACCGGCTCCTATGCGGGCGCGCAAGGCTGGGGGCAGTTCATGCCTAGCAGCATCCGCGATTTTGCCGTGGACGAAGATGGCGACGGTCGCATCGATCTGCAGAATTCGTTGCCCGACATCATCGGCAGCGTGGCCAACTATTTCGCCAAGCACGGCTGGGTGACCGGCGGTCCGGTGGCAGCGCGAGCGCAGCCGGATGCCGCAGCGAAAGCGTTGACGGTAAAAGACGCTACGCCGCAGTGGACGGTGGAACAGCTCGAGGCTTGGGGCTACGGCCCGCTGCAGCATCTCGATCCGGGCGCGTTGAGCAGCATGCAGACTTTGCAGGGCGCGAACGGACCCGAATACTGGTTCACCTTCCAGAACTTCCGTGTGATCACTACCTACAACCGCAGCGTGATGTACGCAATGGCTGTGAATCAGCTCGCGCAGGCGATCGTCGACGGCGTGAACAATCGGGAGACCGCCACGCGATGAAGACGCTCTGGCGCCTGTCATGGCTGCTTGCGATCACGCTGATGCTGGTCGGTTGCGGCAGCCACCGCAGCACGCGCCCGTCTTACTCGTCCGCGCATGGAAGTTCGAGCAGATATGGCTCAGGTTCCGGCTCCGGCGGCGGTACCTACGATGACACCAGCAAGCCGCAAAGCAGCCGCTATCGCGATGGCAGCGACAGCATCCCGGATGGTCCACCGCCGGACGTGAGCAACCTGCCCGAGCCGGTGCCGAAGGTGGAGCAGCGCTCGCTCTACGGCAACAAGTCGCCGTACACCGTGCTCGGCCAAACCTACAGCGTGTTGCCGACAGCGCGAGGCTACGATGAGCGCGGCATCGCCTCGTTCTACGGCAGCAAGTTCCATGGCTACAAGACCTCGAGCCTCGAGGACTACGACATGTACAAGTTCACCGCCGCCAGCAAGGTGCTGCCTTTGCCGAGCTACGCGCGCGTGACGAACTTGCAGAACGGCAAGAGCGTGATCGTGCGCATCAACGATCGCGGCCCGTTCCACGAAGACCGCGTGATCGACCTGTCCTACGCCGCGGCCGTGAAGATCGGCGTCTGGCCCAAGGGCACGGGCTTGGTGGAGGTGCAGGGCATCGATCCCTCCGCGCCACTACCGCCGCCGCAGGAAGCGCCACCACCTCCGCCGCTTGCCACCGTTACGCCCGCGCATGCGCCCAGTATTTACCTGCAAGTTGGCGCATTCTCCGACGCTGCCAATGCCGAGCGCATTGCCGCGCAATTGCGTGTGGCGAATTTCGCTCCGGTGCAGGTGTCTGATGCGACGATTGGCGGCCGGCTCGTGCACCGCGTGCGAGTAGGGCCGCTTTCCGACGTGGACAGCGCCGATCAGGTGAGTTCCAAGATCCAACAAATGGGTCTGCCGCAGCCGCAGGTCGCGGTAGACTGACGTTTTTCTGCGAAGTAGTCATGGCGCCCGCGCGCCAAAGCATTTACGGATGTAATCCCACAATGAATCTGTTCCGCCGCCCCTTGCACATTCTTGCTGCTGCCGCCCTGGTGTTTGGCGTCAGTGCCATCGCACAGCAGACGCCGCCCAAGCCCGTACCGAATCCGCCGCCGGCCCCGGCCGCCGTGCAGGTGCCGGTACCGCCGCCGCCGGATGTGGATGGCAAAGCATGGGTGCTGATGGATTACGCCACCGGCCAAGTGCTGGCCTCGAAGAATCCCGACACACGCGTGGAGCCGGCCTCGATCACCAAAGTGATGACCGACTACGTGGTTTCAGCGCAGTTGGTGGCAGGCAAGATCCATCTCACCGATCCGGTGACGATCAGCGAGCACGCCTGGCGCGCAGGCGGTGCCGGCACCGACGGTTCCACCAGCTTCCTCAAGCTCAACAGCCAGGTTCCGTTGAAGGATCTGCTGTACGGCATGATCATCCAGTCCGGCAACGATTCCGCCATTGCGCTGGCCGAGCACACAGCGGGTTCCGAAGAAACGTTCGCGAACCTGATGAATGCTTACGCCAAGCAGCTCAACATGGTGAACACGCATTTCGTGAACGCCTCGGGCTATCCGGCTGATAACCATTACTCGACCGCACACGACATCGCGATTCTTTCGCGCGCGTTGATTCACGACTATCCAGAGGATTACGCGATCTCCGCGATCAAGGAATTCACCTGGAACGGCATCAAGCAAGGGAACCGCAACACCTTATTGTGGCGCGACCCCAGTGTGGATGGCATCAAGACCGGCCACACCGCCGAAGCGGGTTTCTGCCTGGCGGCGTCGGCCAAACGCGGCGATTCGCGCATGATCGCGATCGTGATGGGTTCCAGCAACGAGAAAGCGCGCGCCGATGCGGCCATTGCGCTGCTGAACTACGGTTTCCGTTTCTACGAAACGCACAAATTGTATGAAGTCGGCAAGGCGCTGGCCACTCCGCGCCTCTGGAAGGGCGAGGACAACCAGATACCGCTCGGCGTGGAGCAGGACGTGCTGGTAACCGTGAAGACGGGCGACTACGACAAGCTGAAGGCGACGATGGATATTCCTTCCACCTTGATTGCGCCCTTCAAGAAAGGCCAGCAGGTCGGCACGCTGCACATCACCGAAGATAGCCAGGCGATTCTGGACGTGCCGCTGGTTGCGATGAACGATGCGCCGCAAGGCGGCTTCTTCAAGCGCCTGTGGGACAGCATCCTGTTGTGGTTCCACGGTAGCGGCAAGAAGTAAGCATTGAATTCCCTCTCCCCAAAGGGAGGGATGCACCACACGGAAGTCATTCCCGTTTGACCAGCTTCGCTGTTGTGAAGCGCCTCGCGGGAATGACGGTTCCGCGGAATGACGAAGTATTGGAGCGAGCCCATGAAAGAGCTGAGCGACATCCAGGCACAGCAGGAAGGCCAAGGTTTCCAATTCCCTGGCGAATTCGAGATCACCGCCATGGGCAACGCGAGCGCAGACTTGAAAGCCCGCGTGCCGCAGATTCTCGAAGGCATCGGACTGCACGTGCTGCACGAGACCGTAAAGCACCGTCAGTCGCGGGAGGGCAACTTCCTCTCTGTCACCGTCAGCTTCCGCTGCGATACGCGTGAGCAATACGACCTGGCGCATAGCGTGTTGCGTGCGGATCCGGATATTCGCTTCACGCTGTGAAGCTGCGTCGAACTGCTTTTCCCTCTCCCCGCCGGGCGAGGGAAGGGTGAGGGGTGAATCTCGCGGGAAACTTGATCATTGAAAGCCCGCATTGACATGGCAGCGTCGCAGAAGCGACCCCTCACCCCAGCCCTCTCCCCGGAGGGGAGAGGGCGCTAGAAAAGGCGCAACTTCTGTCACTTGCAAGCTCTACCCAGCGGCCACAAATTGGTCCCAATCCCGCGCAGACTGCCCCTTCATGTCCCTTCCGCTGAACATCCGTCGCCTCGGCCGCCAACCCTACGAGTCGGTCTGGCAGGCGATGAGCGCCTTCACCGATAACCGCACGGCTGAAACCACGGACGAGCTGTGGGTGTTGGAGCACGATCCCGTGTTCACTCTCGGACAGGCCGGCAAGATGGAGCACGTCTTGGCGCCTGGTGAGATTCCGGTGGTACCCGTAGATCGCGGCGGACAGGTCACCTATCACGGCCCCGGCCAGATCGTGGCCTATCCGCTGATCGACTTACGCCGCTTAGGGGTGGGTGTACGCGAGCTGGTGAACCGGATCGAGCAGGCCATCATCGACACCCTGGAACACTGGAACATCGAGGCCGTCCGCCGTGAAGGTGCCCCAGGGGTCTATGTGGCAGACGCCAAGGTGGCAGCCTTGGGCCTGCGCGTGCGCCGGGGCTGCAGCTTTCATGGGCTGGCCTTCAACGTGAACATGGACCTGGAACCGTTTCACCGTATTAATCCTTGCGGTTACAAGGGTCTGGCGGTCACACAGGTGCTAGACTTGGGCGGTCCGTCGCGGCTGTCGGACGTCGAGGATGTGCTGATCGGTGAGTTCTGCCGGCAGTTTGGCTTCGAAGCTGAAGCGGCCGTTCCCGTGATCCCCGAACTCCCCGCCCGAGTGGTGGTCTGAGCTATTTCATGAGCGATACCAGCGCATCTTCCACGAAGACTATTCCGATCAGCGTCGTCAGCGGCGCGCCCGCCGAGAAACAGCTCGGCGGCGACAAGATCGCGCTCAACCGCGCCGGTTTCGATACCAACGTTCCCACCTTGCGCAAACCGAGCTGGATTCGCGTGCGTCTACCGCAAGGCAACGCCGTGCAGCAGTTGAAAGCGCGCTTGCGTGAGAACGCGCTGGTCACGGTGTGCGAAGAAGCGTCTTGCCCGAACATCCACGAGTGTTTCAGCAAGGGCACCGCCACCTTCATGATCCTCGGCGATGTATGCACGCGCCGCTGCTCATTCTGCGACGTGGCGCATGGCCGCCCGGCGGCACCTGATCCGCTGGAGCCGGCGCGTCTGGCCGACACCATTCGCGATATGCGCCTGAAGTACGTGGTGATCACCTCTGTCGATCGCGACGACTTGCGCGACGGCGGCGCGGAACATTTCGCGGCATGCATTCGCGCGGTGCGCCATACCAGTCCGACCACCCGGATCGAAATTCTCACGCCGGATTTTCGCGGCAAGGGCCGCATGGAGCGCGCGCTGGAAGTGCTGAAGGATTTTCCGCCGGACGTGTTCAACCACAATCTGGAAACCGTGCCGCATCTGTATCGCGAAGTGCGCCCGGGTGCCGACTACCAGTGGTCGCTGGACCTGCTCAAGCGCTTCAAGGCGCAGCATCCGGATGTGCCCACCAAGTCCGGCATCATGCTGGGCCTGGGCGAAACCTACGAACAAGTGATCGAAACGCTGCGCGACCTGCGCGCGCACGATGTCGACATGATCACCATCGGCCAGTACTTGCAGCCCACGCCGCATCATCATCCGGTGGTGCGCTACTGGACACCCGATGAGTTCGAATCGTTGCGCGTCGCGGGCGAGGCGATGGGTTTCCATCACGTCGCCTCCGGTCCCCTTGTCCGTTCTTCCTATCACGCCGACCAGCAGGCTCACGCGGCTGGCGTCACCGAGCACGCCTAAGAGAAAACTATGACCTTTCGTTTTCGTCCCCTGCTGGCCCTGCTGATCGCCTTTAGCGTTACGACCACGGCAGCCTTCGCGCAATCGGCGGCCGATCTCGGCGCCAGCAAGCCGCGCAAGGTGTCCGAGTTACCGCTCACACCGACCACTGATGAGGCCAGCGCAGCGCTGATCTCGGCGCACCTGCTCACCCGCTTCCACTACGACGCGCAGCCGCTCGACGATGCGATGTCGCAGAAGATCTACGACCTGTACTTCAAGCTGCTCGATGGCGAGAAGGTCTTCTTCACGCAGGAAGACATGGCGAAGTTCGTCAAGTACAAGAGCCAGTTCGGCAACGCGATCTGGAACAAAGATCTCTCCGGCCCGTTCGATATCTTCAACCAGTACGTCCTGCGCGCGATCGACCGCATGAACTACGCGCGCGGCCTGTTGAAGCAAGGCTTCGACTTCAACACTCAAGACACCTACACCATCGATCGCAAGAAGGCCGAGTGGCCCAAGGACCAGGGCGAACTCAACGACCTGTGGCGCAAGCGCACCATGAACGACTGGTTGCGTCTGAAGCTGGCCGGCAAGAGCGATGACGACATCCGCAAGACGCTGGACAAGCGCTACGCCAACTACATCGACCGCGTGAAGCAGCTGGACAGCCAGGACGCGTTCCAGACCTTCATGACCGCGTATGCGAACTCCACCGATCCGCATACCGACTACATGGGCCCGCGCGCGGCTGAGAACTTCGACATCTCGATGAAGCTCTCGCTGGAAGGTATCGGCGCGGTGCTGCAACAGCGCGACGACTACACCGTTATCCGTGAACTCGTACCCGGCGCTCCGGCCATCAAGTCCGGCAAGCTGCACGTGGGCGACTACGTGCTCGGCGTCGGTCAAGGCGAAAGCGGCCCGTTCCAGGACGTGGTTGGCTGGCGCATCGACGACGTCGTCAACCTGATCCGCGGCAAGAAAGACACCACCGTGCGCCTGGAAGTCGTGCCGGCTGACCAGGGCACCGATGGCAAGCACGAAACCATCACGCTGGTGCGCAAGAAGGTCACCATCGAAGAGCAGGCGGCCAAGAAGAAGGTCATCGAGATCACCGACGCCGGCGTCACCCGCAAGATCGGCGTGATCGAACTGCCCATGTTCTACTCCGACTTCGGTGCACGCAGCGAAGGTGACAAGAACTTCAAGAGCGCCACCCGCGACGTTGCAAAACTGCTGGGTGAGCTGAAAGCCGAAGGTGTACAGGGCGTAGTGATCGATCTGCGCAACAACGGCGGCGGCTCACTGTACGAGGCGAACGAACTCACCGGCCTGTTCATCGACAAGGGCCCAGTGGTGCAAGTGCGTGATGCGCGCGGCCAGGTGCAGGTGCAGGGCGACGACGATCCGGGCATGTCCTGGAGCGGTCCGCTGGCGGTGCTGGTCAACCGCGGCACGGCTTCGGCCTCGGAGATTTTCTCCGCCGCGATCCAGGATTACGGCCGCGGCCTGGTGATCGGCACGCAGACCTTTGGCAAGGGCACGGTGCAGACACTGATCGACCTCAATCGTTTCGCCGCTGATCCGGACGCCAAGCCGAACTACGGCGCGTTGAAGATGACCGTGCAGGAATTCTTCCGCATCAACGGCGGCTCCACTCAGCTGCGTGGCGTTACGCCGGATCTGCAGTATCCGAGCAACGGCGACGACAAGGATTTCGGCGAGTCCACCTACGACAACGCACTGCAGTGGACGCAGATCGCGCCGGCTGATTACAAGCCGGTGGCCGATATGAAGGCGTACCTGTCGCAATTACAGCAGTTGCATGACACGCGTGTCGCCAAGTCGCCCGCATGGCAGCTGATGCTCGACGAGCTGACGCAGTACAAGAAGCTGGCCGACCGCACCAGCATCTCGCTCAACTACGACCAGCGCGAGACGGAGCGCAAGCAGCTGGATGCGTTGCAGGCCGAATTCCGTACACGCCACAAGACCGTCGACGGCGGCGCCACGGCGGCTGTCGAAGACCAGAGCCAGCTCGATGACGGCCTCAACCCGAACGAGCGCAGCCTGAAGTCAGAATTGAAGGAACAGGAAGACGCCAAGAAGGCACCCGATCCGCAGTTGCAGGAAACCGCACACGTGCTTTTCGACGCGGTCGGCCTGATCGATGCGAACCCGAAGCTGGCGGCGGAAGTGCTGCCTTACGGCGGCAAGCAGGGTGACAGCGCTTCGCTCGCTTCGACGAACGGCCAGGTTTCACTGCCTACGCCCATGACGGAGCCGGGTGCTTCGCAGGCTACCAAGCCGGCAGCGTCGAGCAGCAGCAAATAAGTCGGTCTGATTTTGGGACAAAAAAGCAGCGCTTCGGCGCTGTTTTTTTTGCGTGTATACGCATAAGCCAGACGCACCTCACCGTCATTCCGGCGAAGCGCCTCGGCCTTCGCCGGAATGACGGTGAGGCAATGGCATGCCGTGCAGCAAAGCGGTAGATATCCATACCCTTTGGAGCGAGGATTGCACGCATAGGCCCCGCTGCGACCAGGACTCGTTATCCATGAACCTGCTCTCCAATCTAGCCCTCGCCGGCGGCCTCGCCTGGGCCAGCGGCATCCGTCTGTACGCCACGCTGTTCATCGCTGGCCTGCTCGGGCGGCTGGGTTACGTCACGTTGCCGCCCGGGTTGGAAGTGCTGAGCCACAACTGGGTCCTGATCACCGCCGGCGTGCTGATGGTGGGTGAGTTTCTCGCTGACAAGATCCCCATGTTCGACAGCGTGTGGGATTCCATCCATACCTTCATCCGCATTCCCGTTGGCACCTTGCTGGCCTGGGGTGTGTTCAAGAACAGTGGCGTGGATGAGCAGGTGGCCGCGGCTCTACTAGGCGGTGCGATCGTCACAGGCACGCATCTGGCCAAGTCGGGCACGCGGGCGTTGATCAATACGTCGCCCGAGCCTTTCAGCAATTGGGGCGCGAGCGCGGGCGAGGATATTTCCTTGCTGGGGATTCTCTACTTGGCGTGGCAGCATCCGTTGGTGCTGCTGATCCTGCTTGCGTTGTTCATCGTGCTGATTTGTTGGCTGCTGCCGAAGATTGTGCGCGGTTTGCGCATGATCGTTACGCGGCTGCGCAAGCTCCAGGGAATTCCAAACATGCCATGAAGCTATTCCCTCCCCTACGTGTAGCAGGGGACATTCTCTCTTCTCCTCCGGCAAGCCGGCGGAGGTAGGGTGGGGTGAAGCAACCTCGCCGTGAATTCAAATGGCGCGGCAAGCTCACGCAACCCCACCCCAACCCTCCCCTGCGAGCAGGGGAGGGGGCTGGTCACTGTAAGTTAGCCGGATTTCGCTTTGCTTTGCGCCGCCTTCTGCGCCTTCTGCCACTGCTGATACTCCGTCACCTGCGGCAAATCACGCAGCAACTTCGAATGCGGATCGATGATCACCAAAGCATCCGCCGGCACGTCGAGCACACCTTCGCCATGCGTCATCGGCAGCACGTGCAGCTTGCCATCCACTTGTACCTCCACCGGCATCGGGAACGGCAGATCGTGCGGTACGCGCCAATGCAAGCTCAGCGTGGTGCCCTGACGTTGCTCATCCAGCGCAGGCAGCTGTGCCTGATACAAGTACACATTGAAGAACCAGCTCAGATCGCGCCCGCTCACCTTATTCACGATGTCGATGAAGTCGTGCGCATTCGCATAATGCGGCGCGAAGTTGCCAGGCTTGGGATCGGGCGTTCCGTACACCAGCACGCGCAGGCTTTCGAAAAACTTTTCGTCGCCGATCAGCGTGCGCAGTGAATGCAACATCAGCGCGCCTTTGTTGTAGATATCCAGGCCAGGACCGCGCTCATCGTCATACACCTGTTCTTCGGTTTTGCTGGTGCCAGATACGAGCGGAAAGCGGTCGTGCAGTGTCAGGCGAAGCTTGCCGAGCCAAGCGTAATAACCCATATCGCCATTGATCGACTGACTGTACAGCGGTTGCATGTAGGTGGCGAAGGCTTCATGCAGCCACATGTCGTCCCAGTCGGCATTGGTCATTTGGTTGCCGAACCACTCATGCGCAAACTCATGCTGCAGCAGCCAGTCGAAGCCGCTGCCGTCTTTCGCGTAGTGGTTGCCGTAGGCATTGATGGTCTGGTGCTCCATGCCCAAATACGGCGTTTCCACCACACCCATCTTTTCGTCACCGAATGGGTAGGGGCCGATCACTGCCTCGTTGAAAGCAAGCATGCGCGGGAATTCCGCGAACAGCTTGCGCGCCTGCTCTTCCTCGCCGGGCAGGTACCAATACTGCAGCGGAATCACGTTGCCGTAGCGGCTGTGATATTCGCCGGTGAGTTCCTGGTACGGGCCAACGTTGATGGAGATCGCATAGGTCGTTGGATGTTTGGCGCGCCAGTGATAGGTGCGCTTGTCGCCCTCATCGCTGACACCCATCAGCACACCATTGCCTGGCGCCACCAGCGGTTTGGGCACCGTCACGTACAGGTCAACCAGATCGGGCTTGCCCTGCGGATGATCGATGCATGGCCAGAACAAGTCGCAACCTTCCCCTTCCACCGCGCTGCCGACCCACGGCTGGCCATCCTTCGTATGACTCCACACGAAGCCGCCATCCCATGGTGCCCGCTTCGCTACGTGCGGACGGCCGCCGTAATGCACAGTGGCAGACACGCGTTCGCCAGCATTCAAAGCATGCGGCAGCTGGATGCGCAGGCGTCCTTCTGGATTACTCCAATCGGTGGAAGCCAGTGGTTTGTCATCCACTTCGATGGCGCTGATCGGCAGATTGCGATCCAGATCGAGCACCAGCGCGTTGGTCGGTTCGTGCGCAGTGAAGCTCAGTGTGGCCGTGGCGTCGATACGCTGCTGCGAAGGATCAACGGCGATGTGCAGCTCCGCATGATCGAAATGCATGCGCTTCTGTTCGTCGGGCATCACGCCGCCGGAATTCTCCGTGAGCTTGGTTAGCGGCGGTTGGTGATGCAAGACGCTGGCACAACCGGCAAGGCTGAGCACGAGACTGAAGGCGAGCAGGGCAGGACGCAATGGGTGCATGGATCATGAGTGCCAGATGGACATCCACGCATCATGCAGGGTTGGGTGGCGGGGTGACTAAGCCATAAGTCATGCAAGGGTGCTCGGCGCTTGCGACAAAATTTCCTTTACGCCTCACCGTCGCCCCGGCGAAGGCCGGGGCCTAGGGACTTTGACGATCCTCAAGTCGCTGGGTCCCGGCCTTCGCCGGGGCGACGGTGAGGTAAAAATGAGGTCCTACTAGTTGCGCCAATACCTATGACCAAGGAAGGAGGGGCAGCCTTGGCATCGCTCAGCCGTACCGCTTACTCAACAACGCAAACATCGCCCGCAACCCCATCGCTTCGCCTCCACGCGGACGCCCCGGACGATCCCCATCGTTCCACGCATACGTATCCAGGTGCAGCCACGGCATGCCTTCCGGAATAAAGCGCTCCATAAATAGCGCCGCAGTAATCGCACCGGCATGACGTGACGCGCCTGCATTCGCGAAATCAGCGATATACGATTCCAGCATCTTGCGATACGGCCGCCACAACGGCAGTCGCCACAGCGGATCAGCCACGGCGTTGCCGCTGGCCACCGCGGCCTCAGCAAGCGCATCGTCGTTGGCAAACAGCGCTGGCAGATCGGGGCCGAGCGCCACACGAGCCGCACCGGTGAGCGTGGCGAAATCGATGATCAGCTCCGGCTTATGCTCGGCTGCATAGGCCAGCGCATCGCACAGCACTAGGCGGCCTTCGGCATCGGTGTTGTCGATCTCCACACTGTGCCCGCCGCGCGTGATCACCACGTCACCCGGACGCATCGCCGCGCCGGAGACGGCGTTCTCTACCGCCGGCACCAGCAAGGTGAGCCGCACCGGCAGCTTCGCTTCCATCACCAGGCCGGCCAGCGCGATTGCATGTGCAGCACCGCCCATGTCTTTCTTCATCCAGCGCATGCCGTCAGAAGGTTTCAGATCCAGGCCACCGGTGTCGAAGCACACGCCTTTGCCGACCAGCACCACTTTTGGATCCGATGCTTTGCCCCAGGTCAATTCGACCAGGCGTGGCGGACGATGACTGGCCCGTCCGACGGTGTGAATAGTGGGAAAGTTGTCTTCCAGCAGCTCGTCACCCACCCACTCGCGCACTTTCGCCTTGTAGGTTTTCCCCAGCGCCTTGATCTGGTCTGCGAGCTGCTTGGGGCCCAAATCTTCGGTGGGTGTATTGACCAGATCGCGCACGAAATAAGTCGCTTCGATCTGGGGCGTCAACGCAGCGACGGTCTCAGCGCTGACCACCAACGGCGAACCCGGGCGGCGTGCTTTGCGATAGCGGGTGAATTGATAGGCGCCGAGCGCCCAACCCAGCGCGGCAAGTTCGGCATCCAGCGGCACGCTTTCGTCGGCCAGCGTGTATTCGCCGGTGGGCAAGCTCAACGGCAACGCGGCCAGCGCCGCGAGCGGATCCTGGCGATCCACGCCAACCAGCACGCGTGCGAGCTTGCCGTTCGCATCCGGCACCAGGCAAACGCTTCCGGGTTTCGCATCGAAGCCGTTCTCATCCAGCCAGCCGCGTTGCGTGGTACTCAAGCGCTTGCGCGTGGCGCCAAGGTGCACGACGTCGGTGGCTTCGATGGGCGTGGGGGCGCGGCGGTTGGAGCGTTGGGTGATCAGGGCGGGCATGCGATTCCTTGCGCTCGGACTTGCGCGGGAAGTGGGATTGGTCGCAAATGATGCGCGTTTTTCCGAGGGGGTTCAAAACTCGCGGTTTCGCGCACATAGCCCCCTCTCCCTTCGGGACCTGATTAGCGTCTCGCCTCAGCTGGGCTTGTCGTGGTGTTGTGGCATTGCCTGCGGCGCTTCCGGTCGCGAAGCGCCCGGGTCACTTTTCTTTGCTGGCCCAAAGAAAAGTAACCCAAAGAAATGGCCTCAAGAGCTCGCGGCATGGGTAAGGTAGGAGCCCGAACGTTTATGGCTAGATCGAACGTTGCTGGCCCAAGGTTCAGCGTCCCCGCTATACCGCGAGGCGTCGAAGCACTGAGGACTTAAGGCCGATCTCGGCAATGCTCAGCCTGTGGGCAGGCGCGTTTTAAGCCCTCAACGCTTCGACGCCTCGCGGTATAGCGGCGCTGAAGAAGCTTGGCCCGTTAACGATCAAAGCACGGCGTAATCTATCAGGCTTGTAACTGACACATGCCATGAGCTCTTGAGGCCATTTCTTTGGGCCAGCAAAGAAAAGTGACTCGGGCCCTTTAGGGTCCGAAAGCGCCGCAGGCAATGTCCCAACACCACGACAAGCCCAGCTGAGGCGAGACGCTAATCAAGCCAAAGGAAGAGGAGAGTATCAAGGGGATTTCTCAAGCCACTCCACCAAGGCCGCCAAATCCCGCAAATCCAAATCCGGCGCAGCCCCCAACGCCCCGGGCCAGGGATGCCCCGCGCGATTTATCCACGCCGTACGCATCCCCGCATCGCGCGCACCCACTACATCCAGTTCGGGATCATCACCCACATGCAGGATGTTCTCAGGCGCCATGCCCAGCTTCTCAGCCGCAGCAAGAAAAATCCGTGCATCGGGCTTGGCCACGCCGACGTCACGCGCGCTGATGTGATGTGCGAAATGCAGATGCAAGCCGATGCGTTCCAGATCGGCGTTGCCGTTGGTCAGGCTGGCTACCGGCCATGTCGCACGCAGGCGTTCCAGCGCGGGCAGGGCATCAGAGTAGAGCTCCACACTGTTGCGAGCGGTGGCGAACACTTCCCACAACGCATCCAGCGGCGCGTCGCTGATGCCGCAGGCATCGAACGCACGCTGCATGGTGATGTAGCGCTGCGCGGTGAAGTCATGCGCCAGGTCGATGCGTTCGGCGGCCACCTGTGCGCGCAGTTCACGCAACGCAGGGATGGGCCAGGTTTTCGCTACCTGCGGGTAATGCTGCCGCAGGTAGTCGTTCAGATCGCGATCTGCCTTTTCCAGGGCCGGCATGACCGGCCACAGGGTGTCGTCCAGATCGATGGTGATGGCAAGGATCTGCAAGCGAAGCGACTTCAACGTGCGTCGATGCGCAGCACCTGGCCGGTGCGCACCGTGTTGTCCTTCAAATGATTCCAGCTACGAATCTGCGCCACGTCCACACCGTGCTTGCGCGCGATGGAATACAGCGTTTCGCCGGCGCCAACGCGATAACTGCGCGCCGGCTTCTTGTCCACGCTGGCCACTTTCTTCTTGGCCTCGGCCTTCGGCTCGATGCTTGTAGCCTTGCCGGCGGCTTTTGCGGTGACCTTGCTCACCTTGCTGACGCTCACGTACGCATCGCTGGTCACCTTGGTGAAGCTGCTGCCGCGACCGGCAGCGGCCAGCTCGGTGAACGCATCGCCACGCACGCCTTTCAGGCTGCTCGGTTGTGGCGCGGCCACCACGGCGCCGCTGACCTTGCTAAGCGCCGGCGTAGCGGGCGTCGCTGTACGTGCGGCGGCCATGGCGGCAGCCGGTGCAACCGGACGCGAGGCAGCTGCGATCTGCGTGGGTTCTGCACTGGCGTGCGCGCCGACCTGCGCAAGGATTTGGCTGCGACGCGAGTCATCCATCGCGATCAGCGCGCTGCCAGCCTGATACGGCACCAGCGAGTGAGCGCGCAGTGCGGCCTCGCCCTTTGCGCTCAGTGCGAAGTCGACGAATTCCTTCGCCGCCGCTGCATTCGGGCTTGAAGGATTGGTCACCAGATAAAGCGGGACAAACAGCGGATACGCACCGCTGGCGACCGTACCTGCGCTGGGCGCAGTGCCGTCGATGCGGATCATCTTGATCTTCGAATTGCCGGCCACGCTCGACAGTGTGCTCACACCGAAGCCGCGTGGATCGAGCATCACGGATTGCTCAAGCTGCGTGACATTCACGTACAAGCGCGGCGCAGCCACCGGCTGGCTGCCGCGGCCGAACAGCAGCTTGCGCAGGCTGTATTCCACGCCGTCACCGGGGCTGGCCACGGCAAACACGTCGATCGGGCCATCGTTGCCGCCGACTTCTTTCCAGTTGGTGATCTTGCCGAAGTAGATGTCGTGCACCTGCTTCAGCGTGAGGCTGCTCACCGGATTGGCCGGGCTGGTCACCAGCACCAAACCGTCCCACGCCACCGGCGTAAAGGTGAGGTTGCTGTCCACCGCGCTGCCGGAACTTGGACGCGCGCTGCCGGCAATGTCGGCCGAACCGCCAGAAACTGCATCCAGGCCGGAAGCGGTATTGAACGGTTGGATCTGAACCGCGCCGTGGCCGGACGACTGCCAGGCCTTCGCTACGCCTTTGACCACGCCGTTGGCGGTCACCACGTCCCCGCGCCAAGTGAGCGACTGTGTGGCCGCGGCAAGCACGGCAGTGGAAAGGCCGGCGCCGATCAGGGCAACGGAAAGCAGACGGGTGATGCGTACGGGCATAGAAAGACGCGACCTGCAGATGGGGGAAACGAAGCGAGTGTGCCGCCGAAGGCGCTATCACGCAGTGACGGATGCCGTATTTCAGCGGCCCGGAGCCAAAACATCAAGCAATGGCGCGCATGAACATCGTGTGCGTTCATGGAGTTGCATGAAACAGTTGATCGAAACAGACGGCGCGGAGGCGATTTTTCGTTTTGCCTAGAGTCATCATCATCGCGACGATGCGGCTCCCTCCCCTGCGTTAGTAGGGGAGGGCTGGGGTGGGGTGAAGCAACCTCGCGATGAATTCAAGTTGTGCGGCAAGCACGTACAACCCCACCCCAACCCTCCCCTGCCGATGCAGGGGAGGGAGTAGTGAGTCGCTACTGCACCACCACGTAATTCAACCCCTCATCCGTCGCCACCAATAACACCAACTGACGCGGACGCATCGCCATCAACCCCTGCAAATCCCGCAGGCTCGTGATGCGGCGATTCCCGATACCAACAATCACATCCCCCGCCGCAAGCCCCGCTTGCGCAGCACGGCTATTGGGATTCACCGCAGCAACCGAAACGCCCGTCGTGCCCTGGCTCGCCTGTTGATCGCTGAGTTCACTGAAGGTCACGCCGGTCAGGCGCGGATCGAGCTTGGTGCCATCGAGCGTGGCGAGCTTCTGCGGCGTGAGCTGCGCCGAGAGCTTGCGAGATGTGCCATTGCGCAGCGCAGTCAGGCTTACCGTGCTGTTTGCCGGCAGCAGGCCCAGTGCGTTGTTGAGTTGATCGGAATTCTGCAGCGTTTGGCCGTTCACTGAGGTGATCACGTCGCCTACTTCCAGCCCTGCATGATCAGCCGCGGAACCGGGCTGCACGCGCGTCACCACCGCACCTTCGTTGTTCTTCAGGCCCAGCACGCGCGCGACGTTCGGCGTGATGTCCTGCGTCTGCGCGCCCAGGCTGCCGCGATTCACCTTGCCGTGCGCGATCAGCTGCTCCATCACCTCGCTGGCGATCTTGGTGGGAATCGCAAAGCCAATACCGACGTTGCCGCCGGAGGGCGACAGAATCATCGTGTTGATGCCCACCAGTTCGCCGCGCAGATTCACCAGCGCGCCGCCGGAGTTGCCGGGATTGATCGACGCATCCGTCTGGATGAAGTTCTGAAAGCTCGATCCGCCCAACCCAGAGCGACCCAGCGCAGAGACAATGCCGGATGTCACCGTCTGGCCCAAGCCGAATGGATCGCCCACTGCCACCACGAAATCACCCACGCGCAGCGAAGATGAATCGGCAATCGGCAGCGCCTGTAGTTTGTCCGCCGTGATCTTCACCACCGCCACGTCCGTCGCCGGGTCAGTACCCACCAGCGTGCCTTTGACGTTGCGCCCATCCTGCAGCGTTACGGTGATGTCGTCAGCGCCCCCCACCACGTGGTTGTTGGTGAGGATGTAACCCTTCGCCGCATCCACGATCACGCCCGAACCCAGGCTCTGCTCCACCTGCTCGCGCGGTGAGCTCTGCAGCCCGAAGAATTGCCGGAACACCGGATCGTCGAAGAACGGATTGCTCACCCGCACGCGCGTCTTGGTAGAGATGTTCACTACCGCGGGCGTCACCTTTTCCAGCATCGGTGCGAGTGACGGCAGTGGCTGACCGTTGACCGCCGGCGGCAAGCCGGCCTGTGTGCGCAGCGGCAGCGCGGCGAACGAAGCCGCAACGAGAAGGGCAGTAAAACTGCGGAGAAAACGTGCGTCCATGAAGTCTCCTGAAGCGAAGAAAAAAACTGCTACTTCGACTCAGCACAACGCAAGCGGTTCCCAAGCATGCAACGTGCCTGCGACGTGCGCGCAAGCGGTTGATGGGGAGCAAGCCATCCACGCTGCGTTGTGTCGGCGTATTTCTGTGTAACAAATAAGTTAGCTAGATGAATATTTTCAGCCCATAGCTCGTCATGTTGCAGTCAGCCCTTTACATCCGTCGATCACGGGGGTAACTTTCGCCCAGTCGCAACCACAACATCTTGTGTGCAGAGTTCCATTTGTCACCCAAGTGCTGGGGCTGGATACAGAACGTCAGGAGGGGGCTGCTGCTGTTCGCGAATCATCGCCGGACCCGACTTTCACGCGCGGGGCGTGAACCGGGTACGACAGGGCTTTTCCTCTTTCCTGACGCCATTACACCTCTACTTATAAGAAACCAACGGGGCCGTGAGGCCATGCCAGGAGGTCAGGAAGCCGATGAGCACCCTGCGTGCAACAAACACAAATCGTGACGCCGCCACCATTCCGCTGCAGCCTGCGTCACAGGACATCTGGGACAAGAAGTACCGCCTGCGCACCAAGACCGGCGAGCCGGTCGATGCCACCATCGACGACAGCTGGAAGCGCGTTGCGCGCGCGTTGTCGGAAGTGGAAGCCACACCTGAGCTGCGCGAGCACTGGTATGAGCGTTTCCTGTGGGCGCTGCGTCGCGGTGCGATTCCCGCTGGCCGCATCACATCCAATGCCGGTGCACTGGAACACAAGCCCGCCACCTCCACCATCAACTGCACCGTGTCCGGCACCATCAAGGATTCGATGGACGACATCCTGCAGAAAGTGCACGAGGCAGGCCTCACGCTGAAGGCCGGCTGCGGCATCGGCTATGAATTCAGCACACTGCGTCCGCGCGGTGCGTACGTGTCGGGTGCGGGCGCTTACACCAGCGGCCCGCTGTCCTTCATGGATATCTACGACAAGATGTGCTTTACCGTGTCCTCCGCCGGCGGTCGCCGCGGTGCGCAGATGGGCACATTCGACGTCAGCCATCCGGATGTAAAAGAGTTCATCCGCGCCAAGCGCGAGAACGGCCGTCTGCGTCAGTTCAATCTCTCGCTGCTGATCACCGACGGCTTCATGCAGGCCGTGGAGCACGATCAAGACTGGCCGCTGGTGTTCCCCGTGCACGTCAAAGAGAAGGGCGACGTCGACCTCGGCGATGCCAGCACGGTCGTGTGGCGCGAATGGCCCACCAGCGAAAACTACGTCACGCGTGACGACGGCCTGGTCGCCTGCAAGATCTACGGCCACATCCGCGCGCGTCACCTGTGGGACATGATCATGGTCTCGACGTACGACTACGCCGAGCCCGGGTTCATCCTCATCGACAAGGTGAACGAGATGAACAACAACTGGTGGTGCGAGCACATTCGCGCTACCAACCCGTGCGTTACCGCGGATACCTGGGTGCAGACCGCCGAAGGTCCTCGCCAGGTCAGCGATCTGCTCGGCCGTCGTTTCATGGCGCGTGTGGACGGCAAAGACCACGCCACGAGTATCGAAGGCTTTTTCCGTACTGCCACCAAGCCGGTGCTTGCGCTACATACGGAAGAGGGATATCGGCTGCGTCTTACTGCCGATCATCGAGTACGTCGTGTATCCCATCTGACTCGCTGGAATGTGCAGACGGAGTGGTGCGAAGCCGGTCAGCTGCGCGCAGGTGATCGCGTGTTGCTGAACGACCACCGCGACAATGCAAGTTGGGCGGGTGCATTGACCGAGGAGCAGGGCTATCTGCTCGGCTTGCTAGTGGGCGATGGTACGCTCAAGCAAGAAGCGGCTGTTCTTTCGGTCTGGACGCAGGCTGCAGCCGTCAATGCAACCGGTAGCAGCGGTGCGCAGGCGCTCATGAGCGAGGCGCTGCGCTGTGCGCAGACCTTGCCGCATCGCGCCGATTTCAACGGTTGGTTCGAAGTGCAAGGGCGTGGCGAATGGCGCATTAAGTCTGCTGCGTTGCGTGACCTGGCATTTGAGTTGGGCATGAGCATTGGCGACAAGGCGATTACACCGGCGCTTGAGAAAGCTTCCAGTGACGCCTACCGCGGTTTTTTACGCGGCTTCTTCGACGCCGACGGGTCTGTACAGGGCAGCCAGACGAAAGGTGTGTCCGTGCGCCTCGCGCAATCGGATATCGCACGCCTGGAGGCCGTACAGCGCATGCTGCTGCGTCTCGGCATTCCTTCCCGCGTCTATCGTGATCGCCGTGTGGCTGGCAGCAGCATGCTGCCAGACGGCAACGGCGGCATCCGCGCTTACGCCACGCAGGCCCAGCATGAGCTGGTGATTGCCGGTGAGTCGCTGGCGCGCTTCAACGAGCTGATCGGCTTTGCTGACAGCGATAAGGCAGCACGCCTGAAGTCGCTTCTGGCCGGATATCGCCGCACCCTGAATCGCGAGCGCTTCGTTGCTGCCGTGATCGCTCTGGAAGCTGACGGTGTAGAAGACGTCTACGACGTGCAGGTGCCAGGCATCAATACCTTCGACGGCAATGGCCTGCATGCCCACAACTGCGGCGAGCAGCCACTGCCGCCCTACGGCTCGTGCCTGCTCGGCTCAGTCAACCTCACCACCTTCGTGCGCGATCCGTTCGGCCCGAAGGCGCGCTTCGACTGGGATGAGTACCGCGAAGTCGTAAAGATCTTCACCCGCATGCTCGACAACGTGGTGGAGATCAACGGCCTGCCGCTGGAAGAGCAGCGCAACGAAATTCTCTCCAAGCGCCGCCACGGCATGGGCTTCCTCGGCCTCGGCAGCACGCTCACCATGCTCAAGCTGCGCTATGGCAGCGCGGATGCAGTGAGCTTCACCGAAGAGGTGTCGCGAGAAATGGCTGTGGCCGGTTGGGAAGTGGCGCTGGATCTGGCCAAGGAAAAAGGCCCCGCACCCGTGCTCAACAAGAACTACACCGTCACTGGCGACATGCTGCGCAAGCGTCCGGAGATGGTTGAGGACGGCTACAAGGTCGGTGACCTCATTCCCGGCCGCGTGCTGCACGCCAAATACAGCCGCTATATGCAGCGCGTCGCCAGCGTGGCGCCGAATCTCGTTAAGGAATTGGCTGAAGTGGGTGCACGCTTTACTCACCACACTTCCATCGCGCCCACCGGCACCATCTCGCTGTCGCTGGCCAATAACGCCAGCAACGGCATCGAACCCAGCTTCGCCCATCACTACTCGCGCAACGTCATCCGCGAGGGCCGCAAGACCAAAGAGAAGGTCGAGGTGTACAGCTTCGAGCTGCTCGCCTATCGCGCGCTCATCAATGCGGAGGCCATGCCGTTCAGCGATGACGCCAAGACCAAGCTGCCGGAATACTTCGTCGCGGCTGACGACATCAGCCCCAAAGAGCACGTGGACATCCAGGCCGCGTCGCAACTTTGGGTGGATTCGTCCATCTCCAAGACCGCGAACGTACCCACCGATTACCCTTACGAAGACTTCAAGGACATCTACTTCTACGCCTATAAACAGGGCCTCAAGGGATGCACCACGTTCCGCTTCAACCCCGCTGCATTCCAGGGCGTGCTGGTGAAAGAAGCCGATCTGGAAAACACCCTCTACCGCTTCGAATTGGAGGACGGTAGTGTTGTGGAACTGAAAGGCAACGAAGAAGTGGAATACGACGGAGAGATTCACACCGCCGCCAATTTGTTCGATGCTTTGAAGGAAGGCTATTACGGAAAGTTTTAGTAACAGTAGTGGCACGCAACGCGAAATCGCGCTACGTTTCCGCACACACCGTAATCAAGCCTGTTGAAAGTTCCATAACAAACGTCCGGAGGGGAATACCCGCATGTCCATCGATACCGAATTTGAAGTACATCATGACGATCTGCTCACCCCGGCCGCCCCGGTAGCCGAAGAGCCCGCACCGGCCGCAGCGCCGAAGAAGGCTCGTCGCAAGAAAGCAGCTAAAAAAGCCGCTGCCAAGAAAGCAGCCCCTGCTAAGAAAGCGGCGAAGAAGGCCGCCAAGAAGGGCGCAGCTAAGAAGGCTACAAAGAAGGCTACAAAGAAGGCTGCAAAGAAGGGCGCAGCCAAGAAGGCTGTAAAGAAAGCCAGCAAGAAGGCAGCTAAGAAAGGCGCTGCCAAGAAAGCTGCAAAGAAGGTCAGCAGCAAAAAGACGGCCCGCAAGGCCGCATCGAAGAAGACAGCCAAAAAGGCTGCTAGCAAGAAAACCGCCAAGAAAGCGGTGAAGAGGTCCACTGCCAGCAAGAAGGCCGGTCGTAAGGCGACCAAGAAAACCGCCAAGAAGGCCGCCCGCAAGAAGTAAGCAACACCCAATCCGGCCCGGCGCGAGTCGGGCCGGATTTCTTTTTAAAAGGTCTCTCCATCGTTCATCGACAGTGAGAGGCCAACAAATTCTCTCCCTCTCCCCTTCGGGGAGAGGGTTGGGGTGAGGGGCCAACCTCGCCAAAGCGCTTGAAAGAGCCGCTAGCGAATCCAACTCACCTATTAAGCGCCACGCACAACAACAGGAAACATCGCTATGACGATCAAGATCGCAAAGAAGATCAAAGGCTACGAGGTCGTCAAACCCGAAGACAAAGCCGCACTCGCCGCGCAACCTGCCGCCGAGCAGCCCAAAGAAGCGCCGATGGCGGAAGTCATCCAGATGCACGAGAGCCTGGAGCGCCCCGAAGCGCTGATCGGCTCCACCTTCAAGATCAAATCCCCGCTGTTCGAGCACGCCCTCTACGTCACCATCAATGACATCGTGCTCAACGCCGGCACCCAGTACGAACAGCGCCGCCCCTTCGAGATCTTCATCAACTCGAAGAATATGGATCACTTCCAGTGGATCGTCGCACTCACCCGCATCCTCTCCGCCGTGTTCCGCAAAGGCGGCGACGTCACCTTCATCGTCGAAGAACTCAAGGCCGTCTTCGACCCCCGCGGCGGCTACTTCAAAGCCGGCGGCGTCTACATGCCCAGCATCGTCGCCGAGATCGGCGCGGTGATCGAGCAACACATGAAGAACATCGGCCTCATCCACGATCCCGAGATGAGCGACGCCCAGCGCGCCCTCATTGCCGAAAAGCGCGCTGCGTACGAAAACGCTGCTCAAAAAAAAACTGAGCTGAGCCCCACTGATGCCGACACCAACGACTCAGCCGGCTTCCCGCCGGGGGCTACGTTGTGTGCGAAGTGCAATACGAAGGCGTTGGTGTTGATGGATGGGTGTCAGACTTGTTTGAATTGTGGGTATAGCAAGTGCGGTTAAGGTAGGCACACCGAGCTCTTGGAGGGGAACGTGAGCTACGACGGTCGAGCGGTTGCTAACTACATTTTGGATTTTTGCACCGAGAAGAATCGCCGGATAACAAATCTGGCGCTTCAAAAGATCATTTATTTTTGTCATGTTTGGACGCTAATTGAATTACATCGCCCTCTTGTGAAGCAAGATTTCGAAGCTTGGCAATTTGGACCGGTGCTTCAACATGTCTATCGCGAATTTAAAGATTTTGATAAGCATCCAATCAATAGGCGTGCTATTCGACTAGATCGGAAAACGGGAGATCTGGTTGTCGTAGAATATGATTTTGATGCTGAGCTGACTGCCCTATTACCCCGTATTGTGGATTTTTACAGTCAAATGGGTGCTGGGGATTTAGTTGAAATAAGTCATGTGGTTGGTGGTCCTTGGGATATGGTGTGGAACCATGCTGCACCTATCAATCCAGGAATGATTATAGATAATGAGCTAATTCTCGAATTTTATTCGCGGTCTCCCGAGCAGTTTCCGATCCAGTAAAGTGAGAAGGGTATGGGCAAGCTCAAAGTACCTTCTATACAACATGCTGCAGGTATTTGGGATCCTAATCCCCAGAAAATTGCCAAGCGGTTATTACAGTTGGCCGATAAAGGGCCGCCCTTTAGCTATGCAAACTTGTACAAGCTCACGTATGACTTGATCAGTCGCAGTGTTCCATATGAACAAGTTAGGTCTGCTGCTGCAGCAATAAAGCTAACAGTGGCTCGAAAGAATTACTTAGAAATTCTGCCGCTACTGAAAGTCTATGCGGATAACGCCGGGGCTGGAATCGTCAGCCAAATCGTACCCCGGCATTACCCGATTGGTAAGCATTTGCGTGTTCCGGTGAATCCCCCGTTGGCTTATTACAAGGGTGAGGAGACTCACTTGCCCTGGTTTATTTTCTGGAAAACAAACCAGTTCAATGACGCCCGGCTGCGGCTCTTCGTGACGATGTTGCGAGAGGTCTTTAAGCAGGATCCTGATTACGACGACGCACTCGTGCAACTCGTAATATGCAGTGAGAGCGACCCCAGGGTAGGAAGGGAGCTCCATGTGATAGATGCAGCATCGATTCCGGCATTAGATAAGCGGGAGCGCGATGAAATGCTGACTATCTTTGCCCAGGGTTTCGATCTTGCTCTCCAAGCTAGAGCCGACGGGCAATCGGTAATGTCCGAATCTGATGACGATCGGGATGCCCAGTCTGGCCAATTCGACCTCTTTGCATAGTCGGGAACTAGGGTCAGTTTTCTCTTAACAGCTTAGTGCCATCGTACTGTGGTTGAGGAGGAGTGATGGCTGACAAATCTGAGTCTGGTAGTTCGGCAGGGGACTTCAGTAGTCGAAATGTGGAAGAGTTTATAAACGAGCTAGAACGCGATCACCTCAAATGGTATGAGCGTCAACAGGATCGTCACTATAAGCTATGGATTTTCTTGGAAGTGGTGTCTGTCGCCGCGCCGCTGCTGACGACAATCTTCTCTGGAGTCGCCTCTGCCCTAAATCTCTTCGATATGGGATGGGTTAAATGCGTGCTGACTATTTTGCCCGCGCTTGCGGTTGCTTCCAGCAGCATGCTTGCGAGGTTGGGTGTTCGGGAAATGGAGAATTCAAGAGAGCTAGGACGTCAGCAGTTTGAAGAGCTCGTTAGAAATGCACGGCTTGAGTTGCTGTGTGCCAAGGACCAAGAGAATCTCAGGCAACTTCACAAGAAGCTGATTGCGGACGCGGCTAGGATTGATGCTCAGCAGCACGCAGACCATCATCGAATCACAATGGCTATGAGAGCTAAGGATTTATCTCAGCCTCAATAAAGAACGGTGCAAAGAACGGTGCCAGGTTGAGTTATTACGCGGCATTTAGGGGAATGCAATGGAAAAGGATCTCGCACACCGTTTTGCTACAATGTCTAACGACGAATTGCAGGAGCAGTTTGCTTCGGGTCAGTTCGATGAAGGTGCGCTCGCGCTATTGAGGGCTGAGCTGAATCGGAGAGGCTTGCTTACTGGATCAACCCACGCCGCTGGTATGGGAGACGAAGTCGGTGTATTGCCGGAAGGTTTTCGGCAGCTCGTACGCGGTCTTTCACCACTAAACGCACAGATTCTGCTTGGCCGCTTGCAGGCAGATGGCATTGACGCGCACTTAGCGGGTGCAAATGTCACCCAGACCAATCCACTATGGTTCCAGGCTCTGGGTGGAGTTCGCATCTTTGTGCGTACAGAGCAATTGGGTGCGGCGCTCCACGTGATGAATGCCGCCAGTCAAGGAGACTATGAAGTAGAAGAGGCGGATGTAGAAGACACCTCAAGCGCTGACCGCACTAACAACAAGCTCCTGGCTGGTCGGATAGTTGTGTCGTTGATCGCCCTCTTGTTCGGTGGCATAGCGCTTGTAGCAATCTGGTCACCGTCATACGAGTACTTTCCTTATTCAGTGACGCCCGAACCTACCTCCCATCTTGTTGGGAAGTGGATGTTGAGTGCGTTGATCGTGGCCTTTGCCGCTTTCTGGCTGCTCTTTGTTGAAAGCGCTGTCAGGCGTCAGAGGCGACAAGGGAAATCCCAAAGAACGGTGCAAGGTTGAGCTATTGCGCAGCACTTATCTGAGACCACGTCATAGCATCGAAGTAAAACACAATCCGAATCACTGGATGATCCTCCAGCTCAATTCGAGTTACTCCGCGCACGACGCATCACGATGACATATCAATCGATTTTGATCCTGGTGTTAGGCTTTATTTTCAGCATCACGGTCGCTTGGGGGCTAAATACGTATGTGGCTCGCGGAAAGCGGAGCTTGTTTACCGTTCTAGAGGGAAAAATATCTCTAAAAAGTGCTGAAAGCAGAAACCACTTTGGGCGGCTGGATGGTCGTGCCAGGTTGGTCTTTCTTCTTCTGACGATTGGCGTGGGTAGCGCTGCATACTTTGTTCTGCACGTCATTTCCAATTTGCGCATGATGATACTTCCACCCGCGATGATAACTGTTGCTGCGGAAGAAGGTGTTCTGGCTTCTATCGGAGGTATCGTTGGGATGGGTGTTGCGACGGCGATGCTTATCCCAGTCATGAGACATTGGTGGCCAGAGGACACGAAATGGTATCTGGCTTATACATCCATGCGTAACCATAGTGGCGGCTACGAAAGTTTTTACCGCGTATGCGGGTCCGCAATCGTAGCGTTGGCGTTGATTCCGTTCCCGTGGGCATTGAACTGGTACGTGCAGGCCAGGGACAATGGCTTGGTCGTCCATCCATTTTTCGCAGTTCACGAAGAGCTATTTCGCTATTCCGAGATTAAGAGTATCGAAATAGTGCCGGTACGCAACCGATATGGATATCAGGACCGCTACTTCGTTAGCTTCAAAGATGGTCGCATGCTGGATGCCTGCAACGACTTTCCCGCAAGGGACGAGTCTGACTACGCGCCTCTCATCCAGCTTCTGTCCCGGAAGTCTGGGGTGCCTGTAAAGCGCTATTAAAAACCGATTCTAGGTTCATTTCCATGCAAATCGAAAATGAAACTTTTGAGCACCGCTTGTCCAAGCCTTTAAGTTGGGAAGAACATGTATTTCGGTTTTGCGAATTTCGTGACATCGATGGTCAAGGCCTGCACATCACCTCAGAATTCATCGATTGCGAATTTGATGACGGGGACTTCTACTGGGCGCTTTTCAATGGGATTGCCCTTGTTGGGGTGACGTTTAGAAACTGCCGATTCCGTGGCTGTAGCTTTTCGGGCTGTCGAGTTGTCGAATGCAGTTTCGAACATTGCGAGTTTACTCAGGACAATCTAGGCGGTGACTGCACATTTAGGGGTTCCCGTTGGTACGCCTGTAAACAGTCCGCTACGCGGGGTCTTAGCGGGGAAATGGCATTGGACATTGCATCAGGTTGAGTTATTGCTCCAAACCAGAGCAATGGTAAGAGTTGGGGGTAAGAAGTTTCTGTCCTGTCTCTAAGAGCAAACAGGGGGTGCCACCAATGGGTTGGTTCGACAGTTTTCTGGAATACCACGCAGAGCAGCGCCGCTCCATGCTTTGGCTTTGGGGCGCGCTAAGCGTTCTCTCGCTGCTCCTTTGGATGTGGCACATCTTGCC
Source organism: Dyella acidisoli (assembly GCF_030160295.1). Classification (GTDB taxonomy): domain Bacteria; phylum Pseudomonadota; class Gammaproteobacteria; order Xanthomonadales; family Rhodanobacteraceae; genus Dyella_B; species Dyella_B acidisoli. The sequence continues at coordinate 532,308 of NZ_BSOB01000010.1, read as the reverse complement.
GTTCAGCCATGGAGTCGTGGTATCGACGGGTGTTGTTATTGAGCGAAGTGGCTGCGGGAGCAAGGGGGTCTTCAGTTATACATATGGCTACGAAGTGGATGGCCAGGCTTATACGACGAAGACGGAGTGGGGTGCGTTCGACGGTAATGGTTCGTGCCAAGAGATAAGGCCTGGTGTCGTCATTCCGATCACCTATCGTTCGGATGACCCATCGCGAAGCATGAGCGGTACGGTTGGTATGTCTATGAAAATGCTCGGTCGCCTTATCGTGTATTTGACCGTTATGTGTTTCGTCCTGATGCCTTTCCTCACGTACATCAAGCAGCGGTACTTCAACCGCTGAGTCGGTTGATGGATGAGGCGATAAGAGATAGCCGTACTGCAGAAAAGCTCCTTCTTTTCTCAATTCCGTGTCTTTCGTCATAAAGACGATGCGTAGTTCGCTTATTATTTCGTTCGTTCTACTTTTCAACAGGGAGCAGTGATCGATGAGAACAACAAAGGGTTTATTAGCGTTAGCGATGTTCGCTGCGCTGCCATGGGCAACTCAAGCTTTCGCACAAGATACCGTAGAGGCAGAGGCGGTATCTGGTGGAACCGTCATCACGGATGCAGATGCGAGCAATCAGCAGGCTGTTACCAGGACGACATCCGGCATCTATACATGGTGGGTTTTGAACAATTCGGTACCCAGTGGCGATTACGTCATGTTTGTGCGTGCCCGTTCCTTGGACGGAAATGCGCATGGTATTACCGACTATGTCTACGCCAACGAAAATCAGATTGCGTCGCTGGGCGGTACCGTCGCATCGAGTGCTTATCACTGGTATCGGCTGGGCGAGTACAGCTTCGCCGGAAGCGAATTGCGCATGTCCGATTGGTCCGACCCGTCCATGGCGATCGACAAACTGATTATTGAGCCAATTCAGACGGTCAACGCCGCCACGGTCTCGGGCGGCACGGTGATATCGGATCCTGCGGCCATATCCGGATCGGCAGTAACTCGCACTACCGGCGGCATTTACACATGGTGGACGCCAAACGCGACGCCCATGTTGCACGGCAACTACACGGTTTACGCCAGGATCAGAACGCAGGGCGTGGCGTCGGCAACCTTTACGGAGCATGTCGTCGTCAACAACACGGAGGTCGCGGTCATGTCCGCCCCCGTGACCAGCAGTACATATACTTGGGTGCCGATCGGCGACTTCAGCTACACCGGCTCTTCAGTCCGCATTGCCGATTATTCCGATCCGAATCTAGTGGTCGATCAGGTGCGCGTTGTGCAGGACAAGCCCCTAGACCCTACGTTGAGCCTCTACCACGCGTGGTTTGGTAATGCTGGCATGTCGGGCGTCACCACTCAGCCGGCTGCCCCCATCGCCGGCGGAACAGTGTCGGATGACAGCGCAGCCAGCGATGGTCAATCTGTAACGCGCAGCTCCACGGGCATTTACCTATGGTGGAATGTTCCAGCCACTGGGTTGGTGTCGGGTGCGCAATACAGCGTCGACGTCAGAATGCGCTCCACCGATGGTCAATCGCATAATTACGGACTGATTGCGACGTCTCAGAATCAAACCGTCGCTTCGCAAGGTACGGCGGTGTCATCCACGGGCTACCAATGGTACAAAGCCCTCAATACGTTTACATACAATGGCCAAGGGGTTGTGCTGGCGGATTGGTCGGACCCGGGACTGGCCGTCGACTCGATCAGGCTTCAACTCGTAAGCCCTCAATCGAGCGGATATCAGCAGATCGGATTTTATACGCAGGGTTCCCCGTCGACATCGGCCCTTACCAGCTCGCCTGGAAGGCTTTCCGTTGTCTCCAACGGTAGTGGGCAGTTGTACGGGTACTACAGGCAGCAACTGTCTAACGGTAATTTCGAAGAACACATGGGCATATCCAGTGACGGCGGAGCAAGCTTTGCCGCACAGCCTTCGCCGATTATTTCAGTGACGCCGAATCCCACCGTACCCGGATTTGGTACCTTGGTGACTGCCTACGACGGTACGGCTTACAAGACTAGTAATGGCTATTACCTGGTATTTGAAGGTGCCGGCTCGCATCCATTTTCTTCGCTGCTCGCCTACTCAGGGGACGGCGTCAACAATTGGACCGTACAAGGGGCTTTGGTGACGCCTCCTGATTACAACAGCAGCGCGAGTACGCCCAATGTCATCCAAGATGTGAATACGCAGGCGCTCTATCTGCAATGGGTCGATGTGAACAGCACAGCTAGTATCACGTCACGGCATCAAGCGTCGATGAATTACCTGCAGACGTGGAACAGTAACGCCGTCTGGCCCGCAGCAGCAGCTATATGGTCGGATCCGACTTATGGCGCCTTGCCGCAGCCGCCGACAGGATCGTGGAATGCGAACAACAATGGTTCTGGCGGCGTGCTATACGAGGATGGCTATTACTACATGGTGGCCGAAGGAGCGGATGCATATAACTGCAGCGGCCATTGGGGTATTGGCCTGTCCAGGGTCTATGAAGGCAACCTTTCCAATCCCGCTGCGTGGGTACAGTCGCCGAACAATCCCATCCTGAAGGCGCATGATTCGGGAAGTTGCTGGATGGGATATCCGCAGCTGGTAAAGATCAACAATGTTTCTTACCTGTACTACTCAGACCCGGAAGTGAATTGGCCGACGAATAACGATATGTACCGGCGTTCGATAGTGGTGGGTTCGCACTAGGGCATGTAATGAAGAGGGCGGAGTGCTCTTCTATAGAAAAGCACTCCGCCCCTTCCCATTTCGTCTATTTTTGCAGTCGATGCCACTTGGCAAGCTTGATCCACTCAAGAAATGGACTGTCTCACCTAACTCTAAGAAAAGTGCGGATTGATCGCACTCTTTTCTATTTTATAAGCAATCGTGGCGTGACCTTCCTGAAATAGTTTTGTCCGTGCACCGTCCGGACAACGCAGACAACTGTCCGCGGACAAAGCGGCATATCTCCACTCTCCGTCACAAATGGCGCCGTTATGCGGTTTTCGAAGCGTTGATGCAGTTGGCATCGGCCTTGCAACACCTATCTCGAAAGCCTCACTAACTTATCGAACGGAGAGCCACCATGAAATTTGAAACCCTGATGCTCAACAGCTTCTTTGCCGTCTGCGTAGTGATCTGTGTGTCGACCCTGGCCGCGATGCTGGCATAAGTCTTCGCTGAAGTTCTTACGCGCTGCTTGCATGTCTTTATCGGCTTCCACAACAGCTTCCCATTGAAGGAACGGTTATGCCTCGACGGATGGCGCAGAGCTCTAAATCTGCGAAGACAAGCAAGCGGTGGATGGGGTGCGTTCTGGTGTTGCTTTACTTGGCCACCGCCGTTTGCACATCCGCCGCAGCGAGCGGAATACCCAGCGACAACCCGCGCCACTCGGCACTGGATATTGCCGTTGACAAGGCAGCCAACGATTACTTCCGCAACCGCTGCCATGTTGGCGTTTCGATTACGGTGGTGGAGGCGGGCCAATCCTACTTCTACGACTACGGCAGCACATCGCGCAGCAAAGCCGAGAAGCCAACCCCGCGAAGCATCTACGAGCTGGCCTCGGTCACTAAAACATTTACCGCAACGTTGGCAGCGCGAGCGATCGCCGACGGCCGCATGAGCTTGAATGGTGACTTCCGCAATGATCTGCCGGGCGACTACCGCAACCTTGCCTGGAGCGGCCAGCCGATCACCTTGCGCACATTAGTCACGCATTACTCCGGTATGCCGCGCGATATCCCCGATACCGATGCGCTCTTTGCGAACAAGAATGCGCCCGACTTCAACGCTCGCATGGTCGCCCTCAACCAGGGCTTCGGCCGCGAGCAGTTCCTGGCTGCGTTGCACGACACCAAACTGCGTAGTGCGCCCGGCGAAAAGCAGGTTTACTCCAACGCCGGTTTTCTCGTGATCGGGCTTGGCGTGGAAGAGGTATACGGCAAGCCGTTCAACGAGTTGTTGCGCCAATACATCACGCAACCGCTGGGAATGGCGTCCACCGGCTTCATGTTGGATAGCAACGAACAATCGCGCCTCGTCAACGGCTACGACCGCTATGGCCGCGGTACCCCATATCGCCCACAAAACGCAGGCGCGGCGTGGGGGCTGTATGCATCCACCGAGGACATGGCGAAATACGTCCGCTGGCAACTGGATGACAGTGATGCCTCCGTCCGTCTATCCCACCAGGTTTTGATAGGTAACGCGAACGACGGCGATGCCATGGCCTGGAACCTCGGAAACGATCAAGGTCAGCCCGTTATCTGGCACGGTGGCGGAAGCTTCGGCATGTCCAGCCAGGTAGTACTCTATCCGAAGCAGCACGAAGGCTTTGTGTTACTGGCCAATGATGCTTGCGAAGGTACCGAGGGCGCGCTGAAAGCGATAGCCAAGGCGGTGCATGAGCGCGATCTGGCGACAAAAACAGAGGATTCAAAGGCAGATAAGTAGAAAGGCAGGGTGGCGGCTCAGGTTTGAAGTCTGCGATCACATGATCGAGGCCACTAAAGTAGGTGACTCAAAAAATTGCCTGAGCATGCTGTGCGTATTTATGGGGTGTTGATCCGGGAGTGACTCAGACTTGAGCCGCAAGGGGAGGAAGGAGGTGTTATGCGTGTCATGGTGCGAATCGCTCTCATCGTTACGCTAGTGCTTGATCTGGCAGGTTGCTACAGGATTATCAAAATGCCCGACATTGCAACGGCGTCCGTCTATGGCCCTCAAGTTTCCGGTGGATCGTTAAGCCCGCAAGAAGTGGCGCGACTGTCGACGTGGATGAAAGCGCACGACGCCGGATGGAGAGGATTGATGGGAACACCTCCCGCGCCAATTGCCTTAGCCATTGTCATGCGCGATCCAAGCGGCGGACAGACCACCTTGAACTTATTCGAGTCAAAAGATGGCACCGCGACAGCATACTTCTACGCGCCCAACCCGGCGTCACCGCTCGAACGCTACTTGTCGAAAGCGGATGTGGCAGCACTCAGGGCTGCAGTGGAAAATTAAGCGCATGGGTTGGTGACTACGTTAAGCATAAGTCCGCTGTCCCTATGGCGGTTGGAGCGGAGTACTTTTGGCACGCGTAGTTCAGAAACGTCCGCGGCACATTAGTTAGACGCAACGAAAAGGCTTCGTTCCGTTCAGTCGAGGCGGGGGAAAGGGTATGAGCTCTATCACGCTGCAAGACATGAAGGTTCATGTGAAGCTGAAGCTGTCAGCGCTGTGGGCAGCGGTGATGTTTTGCTACATCTACGGCGACTATTTCGGGCTTTATGTGCCTGGGCAGCTCAAGGGAATGTTGGCGGGACAAGGCCCCATCGGCCCAACAAGTCAATCGTCGTTGGTGCCTGTCGCTGTTCTGATGGCGATTCCAGGCGTCATGGTATTCCTTTCACTGGTATTGCCCCCGAGAACGAATCGTCTACTAAACATTATTCTTGGTGTGATCTACACCGCAATCATGCTGATCACCATGCCGGGAGCGTGGATTTTTTATATTGTTCTAGGCGTGATTGAGATGGCGCTGACGGTCCTTGTCGTCCGGTATGCGTGGAGATGGCCGAGGGAAGTTGCGGCGTGATGTTGAATAGGCAAAGTTCGCTCCCGTTCCATAACAGCCACAGCAGTTAAAGAACCAAGCACAAGGACAGACATGTTCAGTGGAACTCGCCAGCCTCAAGTTTGCGTGTTGGGAAGTGCAGAGCCGGGGTCCAAGGCATACGACTTGGCTGGACAGGCTGGGGAGTTACTCGCTCGTTTAGGAGTTACCGTGATCAGCGGTTGCGGAAGTCCCGCGACACGTGTAGCGGCAGAACGGGCCAAGGCCGCCGGTGGAGTGGTCGTCAGCATCATCACGGATGCCGACATGCCTGCGCCGGATTGGCCGGCAACAGTGGTCATACCCTGCGGAATGGGCGATGCCAGAAATCTGATCATGGCGCTTGCCGGCGATGCATGTATCGTCATCGGAGGTCGTGCCGGCACCATCTCGGAAGTTTGCTTTGCGTGGCTTCATCACCGGCCACTGCTACCGCTTGTGGGCTGTGGTGGCTGGTCTGATGGGCTGCCAAAGAATCCGCCCGACGAAAGGCAAAATTCACCCATCTTGCCCTGGGACTCTATGGAAGCCCTTGAGCGTCAGCTCAACACGCTGCGTTTGATCAAGCCTGAGGGCTAGTCTCCTCCGGAGGAGGCTGTAGCGTCGCCGCCAGTTTCTCAAGCGTGGCGATCTCTTCTTCCAGCGCATCGTGCAGCTCGCTTTGACGCGTCATCAACGTTTCGATTGGCCCGCTCTGCTTGAGTTTCTTGAGTTCGCCATCGAACAGCAGCCACTGCGCCGTCAGGGTTTCGACGTTGTTCTTCGCGTAATGACGCATCTCTTTGAGTTGCGCAAGGACGTCGTTGACGTGTTCGAGTGGAGTCTTCGTATTCTCGGACATGGCGGCATCTCCAGTCTCATCCGCTTATAAGGATAGTCGCGCGAAGCTGGCTGCCGTAGAAACGGGGCGTAAGGGCGGGCAAATGCTGCGTTCTATCGTTCTCGTTCGTCGAGCGCCCTTCTCGTCGGTTCCCCTACTGATAGCAGAGTAAGCTCAGCCGAATCCCAATTACGGTAAAGCCCATGAGCCAGATTGGAAGACCTCCTTGCGATGAAGGTGCGATCCTTAGCGGCGCAAAGGCAGTACCTTGTTCGGCGCCATCGCGACATTGGACGCTTGTGGCCGCGATCCTTGGTTCCAGCCTTGCTTTCATCGACGGCACAGTGGTTAACGTGGCGCTTCCAACTATCCAGCGAACGCTGGGTGCCACGGCATCAGATGCCCAATGGGTGATGGAGTCTTATGCTCTGTTTCTTGCTTCGCTGCTGTTGGTAGGTGGGGCGTTGGGAGACCGCTTCGGTCGCAAGCGTATTTTCATGATCGGCGCGGGCGTATTTATGTTGGCGTCGATCGGTTGTGCGTTGTCCTCTGGAGTGGGGCCATTGATTACTGCTCGCGCCATTCAAGGCATTGGCGCGGCCTTGCTGGTGCCAGGTAGCTTGGCGTTGATCAGTGCGACCTTTCCGCAATCAGAACGCGGTGCAGCCATCGGCACATGGTCTGCGTTCAGTGGCATCACCGCGGCGATCGGTCCAGTCATCGGGGGCTTTCTCGTAGAGCACTACTCATGGCCCTGGGCCTTCCTGATCAACGCGCCTGTGGGCGTCGTACTGCTAGCGATATGCATGGCGAAGGTCCCCGAAAGCAAGGGAAGCACGAATGCTGGTCCCATCGACACGCTTGGTGCCAGCTTGGTGACCATTGGCTTGGCGGGAATGGTATTCGCTTTCATCGAGGCGCCATCTCGTGGCTGGACGGCAACTCCGATCTGGATGGCCGCTGCTATCGGCATCTTCGCACTACTGCTATTCGTGCGCGTCGAGATGCGGGCAGCATCGCCCATGCTTTCCATGACGCTCTTCCGCGAGCGCAACTTTGCAGGCGCAAATATGCTGACGTTGCTGCTCTATGCGGCGCTGGGTGGAAGCCTGTTCTTTCTGCCACTGAACTTGATTCAGGTGCAGGGCTATGGCGCCACCGCAGCAGGCGCCGCGTTACTGCCGTTTATTGCGATCATGTTTCTGTTGTCGCGCTGGACGGGTCGCTTAGTAGACCGGTTTGGCTCCAAGCTTCCGCTGGTGACAGGGCCGGCCATAGCGGCGATCGGATTCGCCATGTTCGCGCTATCTTCAACCGAGAGCGGCTATTGGAAGGCGTTCTTTCCCGCTATTTGTGTGCTCGGCGTTGGCATGAGTGTCACGGTGGCGCCGCTGACCACGACTGTCATGAATGCGGTGGGAAAAGAGCTGGCAGGCACGGCGTCAGGCATTAACAACGCGGTGTCGCGCGCAGCGGCTCTGCTCGCCATCGCGCTGTTTGGGCTCATGCTTAATCTGGCTTTCAATGCAACATTGGACACCGAACTCCAAAGCCTGCATGCACCGGCAGCGTTGGTTTCCGCAGTTGTGGGGCAACGTCAGAAACTCGCGGGTATGGTGATTCCCGGCGGCTATCCGGATGCGACGGTGGTCGCATTGAGACATGCGGTGAACGTGTCATTTGTTTCAGGTTTTCGGCGGGTGATGCTAGTTTCCTCGGCACTCGCGCTGTTGAGTGCAGTCAGTGCGTGGATTCTCATCGAGGGGAAGCATGTGACGCATGAAGCGTTCGATTCTGCTAGAAATAGATGACAATCCCGATCGGCGTCCTTTTCCCGCACCAACGCTCGCACCCGCAACACATTCGCGCTTCCATTCAAATTTTCGTGGAAGCTTGGCTATTCATTTAGTGGGGACTACATGAAGATTTGCATGACATCTGTGTTCTTGGCAGCCTGTTTGTTCGTGGGCCTTACTCTGGCTCCTGCCTGTGCGCATGCAGAAACGACAACAGACAAAACGAGCATCGTTAAGAAGCCCCAGACCGAGAACCGGGCCTCCATGGAAGCCATGCAGATCCCCAGCCATGGCGCACAGATGAATGCCTTGGTCTACGTTGCGGCAGGCGCCGAGCCACATCCAACAGTAGTTCTTCTGCACGGCTTCCCGGGGAATGAGCGCAATCTGGATTTGGCGCAGGACATCCGGCGCGCAGGATGGGACGTCGTCTACTTCAACTACCGCGGAGCCTGGGGTTCGTCTGGGGCTTTCTCGTTCTCGCACGGCATCGAAGACACCGCAGCCGTGCTTGCCTATCTGCGGCAACCCGCGAACGCCAAGCGACTGCGTCTGGATCCGACACGCATCGTCCTCGTGGGACACAGCATGGGCGGCTTCATGACGGTCCAGGCCGCTTCAGCGGACCCAGCCATCAAAGGAATTGCGATGATCTCGGCAGCTGACATGGGCGGCGTGTTTGAGCAGATGTCGGCACAAGGCTCCCAACAATCCGCCTTGCATGACATGAGCGCAGGATTAGCCTCGGAAGGAATGGCCCCACTCAGCGGATGCACTGCGGACGGACTTGCCAAAGAGCTGGCGGATCACGCATCAACTTGGGTCTTCCGGTCAAAGGTCGATGCGCTTAAGAGCCGACCAGCGTTGATCGTCACATCCGACGACGGCTTTACGAATGCAAATGAAGCTTTCGCCGCGTCGCTTCGGAAAGCAGGCGATACACAGGTGAGCACCACGCACTTGGCCACCGACCATGCCTATTCCGATCAGCGTGTTGAGCTTTCGCGTGCGGTGCTGCAATGGCTTGCGCCACTTGCCAAGTAGCGTCAGTGGCTGAATCGCGGGCACGTGCCGCGTGCCAGCTAGTCGCCATATCTACCGCACGAGCTTGCCCTCGCTCAGCGCTATGATCCCCAAGAGATAGTAGTAAATATGAGAACGCCCAAAGCGGCAGCGTCCTGCTTGATCGCAAATGCTATGGGTCTTGGCTGCTATTTATTCTTTTGTTCGAGACAGATGCTGGCTACCTGACCTAACTAGGATTGGACGAGATGAGTCGCGTCACTATCGCCTTTGCACAATGGACCGGCATGCTGGTGCTGTTTTTATGCGCCGGCTATGCGCGTGCTGCGAATCCACCATCGATTAGTGGCATTTGGAAGGGAACGTTGGGGGCGCAGCCGATCACTGCGTGCTACACATCGGCGGAGTATGGTTTCTACTATTACGACAAGCACGCCACGCCAATAAGATTGTCGCTTTACGTCCCAGCGAATCTTCCAGACGTAAATGCTGCGCAACTTCGCTTCAAGGAAGCGTCGCCCGGTCACAAAGAAAATCAGGCTGATAGCGTCTGGACCATACGTACCGCTGACGCGGAGCGACTGGTCGCCATCTGGTCGGGCCATGGCAAGGAGCTTGCGATACGGCTGAACCGCGTTAGAAATAGTGGTAACTGCGGCGACAAATCATTTATCGACGGCATCCACTTTCCGGTGGCCAGCACGGAAATCGACAAAGTCAGCGGCATCCACTACGTGAAGCTGAGCTACATGAACGCCGACGAATTTCGCAACGAGCGTCCTAGCATGCTCATACGGCTAGTAGGGAAAGACAAGATCACCGCGAAGATCAATGCAGACCTTCTCGACGTCATGCCCGACTCACCCACGTATTGCCCATCCGGCGACAACAACGATAGCGCGGCGACGGAGAGTCCAGGCAGTGGTGAGTTGGAACCCGTCTTTCTCACAGAGCACTGGGTGTATGCAACGTGGGTTTTCTATCCGGGTTCGTGCGGGTCTGCTGAGGTTCCCGAACGCGGAGGCGTGTTATGGAACCGCGTGACGGGCGAGAAAATGACCGATTTGTGGTCCTGGTTTGGCTCGGGCAAAAAAACCGCTACAAAATCATTGGAACTGATCATTGGGCGACACATGGAAAAGAGCGTTGCGCGGGATGAGGAATCCGATGAAGACGTTGTGGCGTGCGACGACTCAATGGGTGTAAGTGACGATATCGACGTCAGCATGGATGCCAAGGGATTTGTTTTTTGGCTGGGAGCCGGATCGATGAGGCCTTGTACAGTCCAGGTTCCCTTTGCCGAGATCATCCCTATGTTGAATGACAAAGGCCGTGCGAATGTCGCATCGATCCGCACTGATCTAGCCCGCTATCCATGATGATTATTGAAGCGACCCATCCGATGACAGTAAAACGCATTCTATTCGGGCTTGCCCCTTATTTGCTTTTGGTAGTTGCATCATCTGCACACGCGGGATGGTATCAAGTCAGAAACTATGCCGGCACCATTGGAAGCCTTCCTGTCCATGTGTCCTTGCAAACCTACGACGTCCTCGACCATAACCAACCAAACCAATATCACGCCGACGGAAGTTACTACTACGATGCCCATCGCATTCCCATTCCGTTGCAGGGCCATCTCAATCCCGATGGAAAAATGGTGCTGTGTGAGGCGCTGGAACCCACATCGTTCGCTGAAGGGCCTCACGTTCCGGCCCGTTCACCGCAGCATCCCCAGCCATGTCCCATCACATTGACCATTACCGACAACGGTGCGACCGGCGAATGGAATGATGGCAAGAAGAGCCTCCCCATTGCCTTGAACCAGGTAGGACGCCTCGATGACACCGTAAGCAATGGTCCTTTGCTAGAAGGCGTTGTCGAAATCCCCATGTGGCATCACGCCAAAAATCATATGTTGCTGGGTGTTTATCGGCGCTCGAAAAACTGCCCGGTATCCATGGTTGACCTGCGCTTGGTTAATATCGCGAGTGGGAAGATCGACAACACATTAACGTTCGACGACTGCTCAGGAACGGTGGCGACCTCTATCTACACAAACGTCTACCGGGCTGATGATCCAGGGCACGTCACCGTGATCGCTCCCGGTGGATACCATGGAATGGGCGAGGATAAGGATGTTGTCATTGAGCCTTGAAGAAGCTGTCTCCGGTCGGCTCAGCTTGTGGTAGATCCTCATGTTTGCTTCCGACCCAGAACGAACATGCCCATATCGCTTACACGAAACATTCGAGAGAATGTTTGAGGTGATCGATGAAATCATCCGCGGAAACAGGGCTAGCTCACGGCGCGTTTCTCATGTAGAAAAAGCACTTTGCTACTATTCTGCGGAAACCAGGAAGCTTCATGATCCAAGTGCGCTGCAACGTGAGCCATGGGTGATCTGCGTTCCATGAATGAGCGCAGGTTGGATTTCCATCGAACGGTCATCGTCGTCATCGCATTGCTCATCCTGCTTACGTTGGCCGCGCTTTATGCGCCACGCTTCAAGCAACCCGCAGTAAAACCTAAAGCTACTCCTTCGACGCGGCCGGTCACGCCCACTGTCGAGCTGTGGCTGAGCACGGCAAATCGTCGACTGAAGCTGCAGCAGCAGTCCGACATTGAAATGACCGCCCGCGGCTCGTTGCCGGCCGATATCGTTATCGACGTCCAGAAGAAGTATCAAACCATGGTCGGTTTTGGTGCGGCTATGACGGACTCGTCGGCGTGGTTGCTTCAGAACAAGCTGAATTTCTTTCAGCGCAGGGCCTTGTTGCACGAGCTATATGGTCCACCACCCAATCTTGGCTTGAACATGATGCGCCTGACCATTGGTGCTTCGGATTTCTCGTTGAAGCCGTATACCCTGGATGATGTTCCTTTCGGCCAGGTCGATCCGCAGCTGCTGCATTTCAATGTCACGCCCACTGTGCACGACGTGGTACCGACGGTGCGCCAGATCCTTGCCATCGATCCGGGGCTGCGCATCGTCGCATCGCCATGGAGCGCGCCAGCATGGATGAAGACCAGCGAAAACCTGATTGGCGGGGAGTTGCTGCCGCAGTACGAAAGTACGTATGCGGACTATCTCGTCAAGTATCTCGACACGTACCTGGGCTATGGCATCCCGATCTTCGCATTGACTTTGCAGAATGAGCCCGGCTTCGTACCCATTACGTATCCTGGCATGGAAATGCCTGCGGCTACGCGAGCGCGCATCGTTGCTCAATATCTCGGCCCGAAGTTGGCAAGCCGCAAGCAAAAAACACAGATCTTGGAATGGGATCACAACTGGAATCAGCCCGAACAAGCATTGAGCGTGTTGGCAACCCCCGATGCATCCGGTTATATCGATGGCGTTGCCTGGCATTGCTATGACGGCAGCCAGTATGCGCAAAGTCGCGTCCATCGTGCGTATCCCACAAAGGACACCTACATCACCGAGTGTTCCGGGGGCGATTGGGCGTCGAGCATAAATGGCGAGCTGCTCTGGTTTACACGAGAGCTGCTTGTCACAGGTATCAGGCAGTGGGCTCGTGGCGTCATTTACTGGAACCTGGCGCTCGATGAGCAACACGGCCCGCATTTCGGCGGTTGTGATGCCTGCAAGGGAGTGATTACGATCGATTCGCGCACAGGCGCGGTGAGTCGCAACGACGAATACTACGCGTTGGCGCACTTCAGCAGGTTCGTCTTGCCCGGTGCCGTTCGGGTGGAATCCACGTTGACCGACAAGGGCTTCGCTAATGTGGCATTCCAGAACGCTTCCGACGGATCGATCGTCTTGGTGATGGTGAACAGTAATACGGATGCGCACCCCGTCTCGGTCGCGCAAGGCCAGACTCGTTTCGAATACACGATGCCTCCGCAAAGCGTGGCGACCTTCGTATGGAACACGAGCCAGACGGAAGCATGGACGCGGCGCGCCCTTGAGTGGTTGAAAAGCGCCAAGTAAAGCGCCGGGGATGGGCCAGGCCATCAAGCAAGAAGAGGTAAGAGCGCTTCCCAAAGTTAGAACACTCAAGCAAGAGGGTTTTGAGCATCCGGCACTATTGGGTCGGTCAGTACCCGCTTCGGACCCAGAACAATCGTTACAAAGGTAGGATCAGGTTCACCTGTTTACTTTCACTCAACCTTGAAAGTGAACCTGATCCTTTGCAGGTTCCCCATCATGCAGGGAAACGCGTTCCAAACATCGGCAGGCCACTCTGGGATTCGGCTTGTGTAGCCTCGTCCTGCAATACGTCCCAGTGTTCGGCAAAGACGCCGTTTTCGACGCGCAGAACATCCGCAGCGATCCAGGCCGTCGGCCGGCCGGTGCCTGAAAAGCGACCGTGCACCATCACATAGTCACCTTCAGCAAAGATCACTCCCGGCTCATAGCGCAGGGTGGCGGGGAGGCTGCGAATCAAATTGAACAAGCCGTTGCGGCCGGGTGGGATGTGGGCGCTGTGCTGGATATATTTTTCCGACCAGAAACGCTCAGCGGCGTCGTAATCGCGTTTGTTGAAAAGCGTGTCGAACGCTTTGAGCACAAGCGCCTTGTTTTGCTCAGGGGTGGTCTTGGACATAGCACTTTCCTCAATGGGAAATTAAGTGGCTTGGGCGTTATGAGGAGCGAACAGGGTGTTCGCCAACTCATCAACCGGCGGCAAACATGTCGTTGAACTGGTTGACGAAGGCGTGTTCATGGGGGCCGGGGTTTGCACGCATCGCCGGTGCCTGTCCAACAAGTATTTCGTTGGTATCAGTACCTAGCTGCTGCATTGCTCCGGCGATGAACTCATCAAGTGGCATCGCACGCTCTTCTTCGCTGCTATTCAAGAGTTCAGTACGCACCCACGGTGGCGCAATTTCGATGACCGACACGTTGGTGTCTTTGAGCAGATAACGCTGCGACAGCGTGTACGAATGCAGTGCTGCTTTGGTCGCGCTATAGACGGCCGTGATGGCCAAAGGTACATAGCCAAGCACGGATGCGACGTTGGCGATGACTGCCCGATCTTTTGACTTCAAATGCTCGATAAGCGCAGAAGTCATGCGAATCGGCCCCAGCACGTTAGTGGCAACCGTCGATGTCAGAAGATCATCGTCAACAGGGCCGGCGGCGCCATCGGGAAACATGACACCGGCGTTGTTGATGAGCACGTTCAGGTCAGGGTGGTCGGCTATCAACTTATTCGCGACGGCTTTGATGCTCGCAGGGTCGGTGATGTCGAGCTCGACGGCCTGCATGCCTGGATTGGCGTCGATGGTTGCCTTCAGGCGCTCGGCACGACGGCCAGAGATGATCACTTGGTTGCCCAGTTTGTGAAACGCCTCGGCCAAGCCGCGACCGATGCCAGAGCCGCCGCCGGTGATGAAGATAGTGTTGCCTGTGAGTTTCATGGGATGGTCCTTTTGCGAGATGGATGTGGATGGAAAGACTCAGGTTTCGCAGTTCGATGGCCGCATACTTGGTCTTATTTGATTGATTTTATTAACATTTCTAAGGCTGACTGGTTCTTCCGGAAACACAATGGTGAACGACATTGAGTTTAGACGCCTGGGACGAATTGTCAATGGCGATCACCATTGTTATTTTCGATCGCGGCTATAATTCCCATCACTGGTCGTGACGAAAGGTGTTTGCCATGGGTGTGTCGAGACAGAAGGCCGCGGAAAACCGTAAGGCCATCATTGAGGCCTCAGAGAAGTTGTTCCGCGAGCACGGGATCGACGGTGTTGGCCTGAACGCGCTGATGAAAGCTGCAGGTTTTACACAGGGCGGCTTTTACAACCACTTCCAGTCGAAGGAGGCACTAGCGGCCGAAGTGGTGGCCAGCGCCATGGAAAAAGCAAACCAGGATCTCAAAGACGCCATCGCAGCCCCGCTGTCGCCAGACGGTGATCGGCTTCAGCGGCAAGTGGATTTCTATCTATCCGGCACCCATTGCAGTGACATCGAGCATGGCTGCGCCGTGGCAGGTCTTTCCGCCGATGTGCGTCGTTTAGGTGATCAGGCGCAGACAATTTTCTCCAAGGGTCTCAACGCGATGATCGAGATCCTTGCGGGTCCCGTGGCCGAGCACCTTCCTGAAGGTAACAACCAGGAGGAGACTCGACGAATGGCCATTGCGTTCTGCTGCGAAATGGTCGGTGCACTCATTCTTTCCCGTTCCGTCGTGAGTGCAGATGCGGCGTTTGCCGAGGAAATCATGGCGGCGAGTCGTCACGTGCTGCTCAATCATTTCGTGGAGCAGAAGACGACGGACGAGTGAGTCTCGGCCAATGTTTCCGGAGAGATTTTCAAGCGCGTGCACAGGGCGTAGCCATGGAAGATGTGGCTTTAAGGCGATTGAACGGGGTGGGTGAAGTCGCTGAGCGTTCCGCTTACGGAAAGCGGTGTGGCTATAGAGCGTGATCCGTTTTTCTGAAGCGGTCTACGATTTAGAAGACGGTGCGAGACAGTGCCAATGCTTCTATTCACGGCCCGATGAGTTAAGAGTTTCCGCTCCGACTCAACGTACGTGCACGTGTCCCGTCAAGCTCATGATCAGGAAGAAAAGGCCGCCCGCAGCGAACAGAGACCCGACAAGGTATAGGAACGTGATGCCGCTCGCGTCGCCCGGCTCCAACACCGATTCGGAGGGGTTGGCAGGGTTGTAGTAGACCTGAACTGTGGAATTGTCGGGGTAACGGTCCACTAGATTTTGTGCGCGATTGGTTGCAGAGGTAGCGAGATCCAAAAAGGAGATTTTGGAAGACGAATAACTCCTGCCGTGCACTTTGTATCGATAGACGATATCGGCCTTATACGTTGATGCATTGCCCGTACTGGATGTGTCCGTCTGAAAGAGAACCGCCGAATGCGCAATTTCCCCTTCAGTCGTGGGCCAGGACGAGCTGCGCTTCGCCTTGGCTGCTGTATTTCGCCCAAAGCTGATAATGCCTGCGCCAATGCAAATAAATACGAGGCTGAAAAGAGCTGGAAAAAGGGTGTTCATGGAGGCCTCTGATCGCGCATTCTCTCTTCGGGGCTTAGATGCATGGGGACGCCATGCAGGCCGTATTTTGTTGCAAAGGCCGAAGATCCGACACATGGACGCGTCATCGTTATGGCGTCCATCTGTGTCAGCATTGTGACGACCTCTGTTGCCAAAGAGGGCTGGCTACGGTGGCTAAGAGCTTTGCCCGTGCGGTTTTTGACCTAGTGGAATAGCGCTTAGGCTAGACCTCTGTAAACGGAATATCCCGCTTGCGGCGATAAATTTGATGAAAGCCCGCCGTGTGATGCAGCTGCGCGCCTTCCGACCAATGTTCCTCAGAAATAACGCGGCCAAGGAAGAATGTGTGCGAACCAATTTCCTGGCTGTGCACAATGGCCAGCTCTTGAACACGGAGTGCTGCAGCAACGGCGGGAATGCCAAATTCCCGCGACTGTTGAACCGGGAACGGAAGCGAACTCCAATCCTGAAGCGGCTGCTTATGGTGCTCGCTGAGCTTGTAAACAATCCCCTTCATTGCCGCAGGGATGTTTGACAGCGCAACTCGGCGTACTTCGCGCATCACAGGCTGAGAAACGTTGGTGCTGCGCAATGCTAGCGAAAAAAATCCGCTGCGTTTTAGCGGGCCAATTAAATCCATCGGGAAGATATTTTGGTGGCCTGGCGCATTGACAGAGACAAGGATGACTGGCCGCGGACACAGATAAGCAATCATGAGCTGCTGTGCCGCTGCAGGTTCCATATTCAAGTGACTTGATGCGCGATTTTTCAGCATGCTACGGTTTTGAAGCCATGCGTTCCACGAGCGTCGCGGCCACGTGAGGCAGTGATGTTCGCCTGATGCAACGTGGTAGAGGGCAATTGACGAATCTTCGGTATTGACCGTCCCAGCTCGCACCAGGCGCAAGACGCCGAGCCGCTTTTCTGTAGTGCTATCGATGTACTCGAGTACGGGATGCTGGCCGGCGTCAAAGCTGGTCGCAATCGTAAGCGGCCTGAGCGAAGCCACGGTGTGGTCTGCCGTAACATCTGTCGATTTTCCGTTCCAGCGCAAGGTGGCGGTGACCAGTTGCGACGGAGGTGCTATGGCCACCGGAGACCATTGCGGAAGTGGGCGCACGAACGGCCTGATCCAATCTTTCCACATGTTAGCCGCGCCGAAATAGCAGGAACATGTAGAGCTGAGTGGCCAGCCCGAAGCCACGCGGGGTCAAGCGCTCAAGTTGGAAATGCGGTGTTGCTGCTCGCGCTACGGAGCGCGGCGTAAAACGATGGATGCGGCTTTCACTTTCGATGGCGTAGTGGCCGTGCCGTATGAGGTTTATGAGATTTGCCCGCCACCAGCTGTAACGCGCATCCCCGAGGTAATACGGGTTGAGCATGCTGGCTAGGACAAAGCCACCATGGTGGACTACGCGCGACAACTCTTCAAAAAGCAGCGTGTGACTCGCGAAGTGATTGAGCACCGCGAAGTTTGCTGTGACGGCTTGCACCTTGCATGCAAGCGGCGATGTCACCGTGACAATGCTTTTACGATCGATGTCATCGCTGCAATATCGGGTCAGGTATTCGCTCATCGCCTGCGAGGGCTCATACACGAAAGTACGATGTCCTTTAGCGGCGAATATTTTTGCATCAATACCGGTGCCGGCACCAAAGTCGAGTACATCTGCTCCCTCAGGAAGCAAATCCAGCGCCGTCTTCTGGAATCTGTCCCGCACCACTCGATCTCGCCGCGAAGTCAGGATGAGGTTGTGGTACTGCTCTCCAGTGTGCATGTAGTCGACCACCTCGCTAGCAAACGTGTTGCCGTATTGATGACAGCCGTCCCCTGGCTGAAAGGGACTTTCAGGGGTGGGTGCCGATTAAGTCATGAAAGGTTGTTTTGATTCATTAATTGGGCGGCTTTAGTCGCAGAATAGGGAGGTATAACCTGAGGTTTTTCCGGGGTTTCGCTCCTTATCCCGGGGGAGGAGGGGAGAGTCTCGACTAACTTGGCAGGCTTATTGAAAAGCGCGCCAGATAATCTTTGTTGTATAACAAGCAAGCCTGTCGCTCGGTGTTCGGGGAATACCCGGCGATGCACTGAAAGTTTTGCAGTAAATCACTAGGGGTCTGACGTTTTTTTAATGCTTGCCTGCATACCGCTGGCAGGTTTCTTAACGCTGATAGGGGGAAGCATGAGCAGCAACAATCCGTACGAAGCACCGCGTTCGCAGGTTGATAATGGTTTTTCCAACACCGACGAATTGCAGCAGGTTGCCAGTGGGCAGAAGCTGATTATTTATTCGATCATCCTGAACTTTCTGACCATCGCGTTACAGCACTCAGGTGGTCTGGCGTTGGCCTTGGCTCTTGTTGCCATTGTCATGGCGCTGATCGGCGTCGCTCGCGTTTGCGGGGGCTTGGGATATTCCACCGGCACCAAGGTGCTGCTGATTATCGGGTGCTTTGTTCCGCTCGTGGGTCTGGTGATCCTGGTGGTGTTGAGCATGAAGGCCACCAGCCGGCTGCGTGAGGCGGGTTACAAGGTGGGGCTGCTGGGTGCTTCGCCGCCATAAGGTTTTATCGGATAGAAGTGCGAAGCACTCAAGGACGTTTGGAGTGCTTCGTGTGGTCCATTGCAGCGATTACGTGGGTTGGGGTTTGCGCCCCAACCTATACGCATGGCTTGCTGCAGGCTAAGGCGCTCTCGACTTCTCTGTCGGCCACTGACTGAACGCAAACACGTACATCATGATGATGTTGATCAACGGCACAAAGATCAGTAGTGACCAGGCGCCGTTGTAGCCGGCTTTGGCGACGATTTTCCAGGCGGGAATCACTGCCAGGATGGCGGCGACCAGGCCGAATAACGGATGCGGATGCATAAGCCCCTTACTCCCCGTTGGCTCCGTATCGGAGTGGGCCTAGCTTAGCGAGGGAATGGGACGATGGTATGTGCCGCGGTCAGGCGGCGTCCTCGGTGGCCATGCATGCTGCTTCGGGCTCGGGTGAGGTGGCCGCTTGTCGGCGCATCCAATCATCCAGAATGCGCTCGGTGACCACGCAGGGTTCACCCACACGGCATTGGGAACAGGATTGGTTGTGCAGCATCAGCACAGCGACGGCGGTTGGTGCGGTCATGGTGAAGCCCCCCGGGTCCCGCATGAATAGGCCCCTTGATGACCCTATCGGCCGAACGGCAGATCCCTTAAGTCGCTTCAGTCTGCCTTGGCGGCTGCGGAAAGGATCCACTGGGATGGCGTCGAAATGCCGTAGCTGGCCAGCACTTCGTAGATCCGCTCGGTAACCCAGTCGTAATGGTCGAGCGACACGTGGTTGCGGATGGCGTCGGCGCGGTCCAGAAACTCGATCCAGAACTCGGTGCCCAGATTGTCCTGGAGCAGGCGTGGCATGGCGCTTTGCAGGCTGGTCAGTTGCAGTTCGATTTCTGGGATGGTCATGGGCACAGCATCACCGTCTTCGGGTAGCCAAGGTCATCGGTCAGAGGGGGCCTGACCTAGTGGAGACGTTTGGCTTCCCGAATTTTGAAATGGTGACGCCGAATCCCTGGTGCCCTAGCGCCCCGCCTCGTGCGCGCTGACCGCATCCATCACCCGGGCCGAGTACACCAATGCCGCGCCGGCGTTGAGGGCAATAGCCACGCCCAGCGCCTCGGCGATTTCCTCGTGGCTGGCACCGTGCTTCAAGGCTTCGCCGGTGTGCACGGTAATGCAGCCGTCGCAGCGGGTGGTCACGGCCACGGCCAGGGCGATCAATTCGCGGGTCTTGGCGTCCAGGCGGCCGGTTTTCTGGGCGGCGTGGGACAGGGTCTGGTAGCCGGCGACAGTGTCGGGGCTGAGTTTGCCGATCTCGCCGATGCGGCCCATGAGTTGTTTGCGGTAGTCCAGCCAGTCGAGCATGGGAAGGCCCTCGCTATGAACGGTGGCAGCGGGCACAGCGCCCGGGCTGCTCGCCCATCATGCGCTCTTGGGTGAGCCGGGGCATGTGCGAATGAAGGGAGCATCCGGGCTATCATGCCGCGCCCGCTAACGGGCAGGCCAAGGAGATGTGCCATGTCATTCCATAACTTCTGCTTTCGAGCGCAGTAGTAAACGCCGTAAGGGGTTCCCTTCCGAGCAGCGTGTCAAAAAAGGTGTACGTATCGTGCACGGCGACAAGGAGTTGTTTCGAGAAACTCGGCCGCAATGATCCTTGCCCCTGCGGTTCTGCGAGATTGTTTCAAGAACTGCTGCATGCGCAACGGCAAGTTCGATGGTGCCGGACGCCATTATTACGTGCGATAAAAAAGGCGGCCCTGAGCCGCCTTTTTTCGTGACTTTTTGACGACTTGGAGCTCAGCCTTTCGACGTGTGCTCGGCAGGCCTTACCAGGTTGTTAGGTGCGACTGGCATTACCGCTACTGCGCTTACTTCAATCATCACATCGCTGCGGAATAAGCCTTTCACTTCCACCAGGGTCGCAGTAGGCAAAGGATCGTGCATGTATTCGTTGCGGATTTTGCGATACGTATCGACTTGCGACATGTCAGTCACGTAGGTGGTCATCTCCACCACGTCGGAAAAACCGGCGCCACTGGCTGCCAAGGCGGCTTTCAGGTTTTCGAAGGTTTGCCGTACCTGCGCGGCGAAATCACCAGCGCCAACGAGCGCGCCATGCTGATCGAGCGGCACCTGACCGGCGATGTAGATCGTGCGACCGCCATAGACGCTGATGACGTGTGTATAGCCGTGTGGCGTGCTCAGGGTGGCAGGATTGATACGCTGCACGTTATCGGGTTGATCGGCGGCGAACGATGCGCCGGTCAGCAACGCGAGTGCTGAGGCTAAGAAGATCGATTTCATCGGCAGCTTCCTTGGGGAGAGGGGAGATGTTCGACAATCGGTTTTAAATTACGGTGCGCGTTGGATCATACATGGCGCGTATCCCCCATGGCCGTCATTCCCGTGAAAGCGGGAATCCATTTGCTGTAATGGAAAGGCGAAGATGGATTGACCAGCTTCGCTGTTGAAAAGCACCTCCGCTTTCGCGGGAATGACGACCGTGAGGGCTAGATATTGTTACGCGCGGCAACTACTGCACGTGCGCAGATGGAGCTGAGATTCTCTCCAACGCTCTATTGAGCGTTTGCGCAATGTGTTGCGCCAGCTCGGTATAGGTAGCGGCGCGAGGATGGCGTTCGCGCTTGGTGAAGCCGTCGAGCAGGTCGGGGCCGGAATAACCTTCGCCGGTCACGCGATGCGCATAAAGGCAGGCACGTGGTGCATCCAGAAACGTTTGGATTTCCACACCGATGCGCTCGGACGCTTCCGCGGTGGGCAGCATGAAGATCGCCAGCGCACGACTGCCGTTGCGACGCAGATGACGCATGGATTCCTCCAGCTCCACGATCAGCGTGTGGCCTTCCGGCAGATCCAGATCCCGCAGCAGCACGGCTTCGATTTCGGCCGCGGCTTTGCGCGCCTCCATCTCGATGCGTCCCAGAAAGCCCATGCGCAGCTCCTGACGGGTATAGCGCAGCGGCATGGTGGAGACCTGGGTCTCGTTCTTGTGCACGATCCAGGAATGATTGACGCGCTCGAATGAAATCCCCGCTTCTTCGTAACTCTGCTTGCAGTTCTCGGCGCTGATACTGGCGTGCGCTGCCCAGGCAGCCTTGAGGTAAGCGAGATTGGGGCGGGTGCAGATCATGCGGGTCTCCAGGAAAAGCCGTCGGCGGCGTAGTAGTCGCGGACTCAACAAGGCTATCGGCGGCTTGCTGGGAAACTTCAGTCATACAGTGCCGGGGCGCTGAATGGCCCGATTTCTATCCTTACATGGCCTCGTCTATAAGGCATGCTAAGCGCTGTCGTGGCAGAAGGATGGACGGATGAAAACCCTTGGGCTGATCGGCGGCATGAGCTGGGAATCCACGGTTCCCTACTACCGGTTCATCAACGAGGCGATCAAAGCAAGGCTGGGTGGTCTGCACTCGGCAAAGCTGGTGCTTTACAGCGTAGATTTCGATGAGATCGCCCAGTTGCAACATGCCGGCGATTGGGACACGGCCGGGCGTGTGCTTGCCGACGCAGCGCAACGGCTGGAGGCAGCCGGTGCGAATGCACTGCTGATCTGTGCGAACACCATGCACAAAGTGGCACCTGCCATTGAAGCCGCTGTGCGTATTCCGGTGTTGCACGTGGTGGATGCAGTCGCTGGGGAAATCCGCGCGGCAGGCTTCAACAAAGTCGGTCTGCTAGGTACGCGCTTTACGATGGAGCATCCGTTCTATGCAGATCATCTACGGCAGCACGGTCTGGAAGTATTGACGCCGGATCAGACGGATCGTGACTTGGTGCATCGCGTGATCTATGAAGAACTGTGCCTCGGCAAGACCGTCGATGCTTCGCGTACGGAGTACCGCAGGATCATGGCGGATATGGTCGCGCGGGGCGCGCAGGCGATTATTCTTGGCTGTACTGAACTCTCTATGCTGATAGGGCCGCAGGACGCTACCGTGCCGTTGTTCGATACCACGGCGATTCACGCGCACAAGGCTGTGGAATGGGCGCTTGAATGAGTTGCCGTGTAGGTTGTGATTGCACCGTGCACAATGAGCCCCTCTCCCTCCGGGAGAGGGGCTGGGGGTGAGAGTACGATCAGCGCGTAATCATCAAGGCTTGTGCGAGAGGTTGACATCGCGCTTCGCCCGAACCCTCACCCGCCTCTGATCGAGTCGAGGGCAGGCTCCTCTCCCGGAGGGAGAGGGACTCACTCACGACGTTCGTGGCGAGTGCTGATGGCTACGGGTTCAAGGTTCTGGCGATCTGCGTTGCGATTTCGTAGGCATCGCCGATGGGCTGATCGGTGTAATGCTGCGTACCACGATTCCACGCGTCACCCATGTCGAACCAATCCATCGACTTGGGCGGCGTGCCCGTGCGCAATGCTTCGTCCAGAGTGGCGAAATACGTCTGCCACCGCACCCGATAGTAATCGTGGGTAAGGCCGGCCCAGTCCTTGTTGCCATAATCGTGCAGGCTGGCACCTTCGCTGGCTTTGCGATCGCCCCAGGTGGTGAGCAGCGAGCGGGCGTCGTAATCGAGCCGTGCGCGTTCTTCGGGTGTTGTGGCCCAAGGCTGTACTTGCGACAGCCAGTTGCCGACAAGGAAGAAACGGTTGGTAGCGAGCAGTTGATCTTGCAGATCCATCAAGTGCAGCCAGCGCTGCGTGAGCGTTTCGAAGCGTGAACGATCCTTGGCATCGTAGGCTGCTTTTATCTGCGGCAAAAGCAGGCGGTTTTCGTTGGCCAGTGTTTGGCGTGCGATATCCACCAGATCGTAGTGATAGGTGTCGCTACCGCGCAGGGCAGGGGTAACTTGCAGCATCTCGGGCAGCGCGTGCTTGAATGCCTCGGCGCTGTAGCGCATTGCTTCGGGCGACCAATTCGATGCGCGATTCGCAGTAAGGCTCGGCTGCGCGTTGAACAGGGATTCCTGCGCGGCATCGCGCTCGCTGTTGAACACGACCTGGTCGATGTGAATGTCGTAGGCCGTATGCAGCAGTACATTCCATGCTGCCAATGCGTGTGGATCGGCGGCGCCATAACGGCGCTGCACGTAGTCAGCTGTCCACGCTTCAAGATCGACAGGCTTGCTGTGCCAGGCCATTTCGGTAAAGAGATCGAAGGCGAACGGATTGGTATCCATGCCTTCGGTGAACACGGCTGTGCCGACCATGTTGTCGTTGCTGCGGCCCAGGCGTTGCAGGCGTTCGGTGATGTTGCGGGTATTCGCGCCCAACGTGGTGCGGCCACCGAATTCCCAAATGCCGCCGAACAGGAATGGCGCGTCCTGAAAATCTTTTTGCCGGTTGTCGCGTGGCACGCGATCGTGATCGATGTCGATGATCAGCAGATGCTTGCGATCAACGCCGCTAAGCAGATCCTGTCGCGGATTGCCCTGCCACGCGAGCATCATCCAGCGCGCGCCGGGATGTGCAGTGAGCAAAGCGCTCTGCACGTCCCGTGCAGCTTCTGGCACCGGCACGTTGCCGGCATCGCCGCCTTCCTGGAACACTTCCATGTCGTAGACGCTGCTGTCGCCGAACAGCTCGCGTTGATGGCGATAGAGCGCAGCAGCCATCTTGGCGAATATGGGATCACGCGGATCGAGCCAGCCTGGCCGCGTAAGGCCGGCCCACTCACCCTGCGGCACCACGTGTGCTTTGGGAAACTTGCGCTGGAAATCCGCGGGCACGATGCCATAAAAGCCGGGTAGCACCGGCGTGATACCGAGTTCGCGCAAGCGTGCGATGATTTTTTGCGCGGACTCTGCGCGCTTATGCATCAACGCCGTGCTGATCGGTCCGTTGAAGCAGCACAGATTGCCCATCAGCTGCCAATTCTGGTGCGCGGGCTGGGTGATCCATTGACGAATCTCGTCATCGGAATAGCCGACATCGCGGAACGTCTGGTAGAGCACGGTATCCATGCCGCGTTCGATCAGCACCGCATTGATGCCGGACAGCGCCAGCACATCGATTTCGCGTTGCCAGCGCGGCCAATCCCAATAAGCCGTGGTGTAGCCGTCGACGTTCTCGTTCAGCGCATAGCGATAGGCGTAAGGCGTTTCCTGTTCGATCGTGCTCGCCGGTAGCGGAAATGGCGCATTGCCAATGCGATCGCCGTTGGGCGAGATCTGCACATGTGCCACATATTTCAGGTACCAGTTGACGCCGAACAGCAATGCGCTTGGCGTGCTGCCTTCCACGCGGATATGGCCGTTCGCCTGTGAGATACGAAAGCGTTCGTGGCCGTTTTCAGCGGTGAGCGTACCGAGTTCGAACTGTTGCGCCTGCTGCGGCAACAGGCGCGCGAGCACGGCTTGTTCGGGACGTGTGTCGAAAGTGCTGGCTGAACCCGATCTCGCGATCAGCAGTGCAACGGCAGCGAACCAGGGCAAGAACGGATAGTTGCGCATGGTTCGTGGCGTTGCGGGCGAGGTATCAGTCCGACTCGGGTTGCTTGCGCAGCATGATCAGGTTGCGCAGGAAAATGGCCAGGGTCACCGCTTCGCCGATGATGAATACAGCCTCGCGCTGATGGATTGCGTAACTCAGCAGGATCACACCGCCGGCCACGCTGAGGTACCAGAATGCCGGGGGAATCAGGCTCTGCCCACGCGCTTCGCTGTACAGCCATTGCACCAGAAAGCGCACGCCGAACAGGACTTGCCCCATCAACCCGGCGCCGATCCAAAGGGTTTGGTGGTCCAGCGTCACGGCGTTCTCCAGGCAAGGCTCGGCTTTGCTACAGGCTCGAAGGTATTCATGAGGTGACTTCCGAGGGTGCGGCTTCCGGTTCTTTCTTGTCGCGCTTGCGCATTTGCAGGTTGCGCCAATAGATCAGCAGGCCGCTGGCCTGGCCGACGATGAATACCGGATCTTTCTTGTAGCAGGCGTAGCACAGCAACAGCAGGGCGCCAACGATGCTGGCATACCAGAACGCCATGGGTATGACGCTGCGCCGCTTGTACTCGCTATAGAGCCACTGCAGCAGAAAACGACCGGAAAACACCGTCTGGCCGATCAAACCCAGCACGAGCCAGGCGTTGTTAAACGTTCCCATTCATATTACTCGGGTGGCCGAAGGCGGAAGGGCTCCGCCCCGAATTCAAAGACTTGATAGGCGAACTATAAGGCAGGCGTGCCTGCTCCGTCTCGAACGGTGAGCGTAACCCCATGAAAACTGGGCCTGGACCCTGTCCCCGGCTTGGCCTACCCTGCGCCGGCTGTCGGTTGTCTTCCCCATGTTCCCGTGAGAAGCCCATGAAATTCCTGGTGATGATCTATAACGACGACACCCTGCTGGACGCCCTTCCGCCAGGCCAGTTCGACACGATGATGAACGGCTGTTTCAAGCATGCCGACGAGTTGCGTGCCGAGGGTCATTTGCTCGATTCCATGCAACTGGAGCCCCCGGCGCGGACCAAGACTGTGCGCGTGCGCAACAACCGCACTACGGTGATCGACGGGCCGTTTACGGAAGCGCGTGAGTATCTGGGGGGCTTCAACCTGATCGAAGCGGCAGACATCGACGAGGCGGTACGCATTGCGCAGACGTTCCCGTGGGCGGCGACCGGATGCATCGAGGTGCGGCCGGTGAGGGATATCGATGCGGAGCGTAAGCGCGTCGGAGCGTGAAGCCTAGATTGCGCCGTAGCGGTTCCCTCCCCTACGTGCAGTAGGGGAGGGTTAGGGTGGGGTGAAGCAACCTCGCGTTGAATTCAAGCAACACCGCAAGCTCATGCAACCCCACCCCAGCCCTCCCCTGCAAGCAGGGGAGGGAGTTTGCGGCGATCACGTCAGCTTCTGTTTTTCCTCATCCAGCGGCAGCACGTCATGGAAGACGGTGTAGTCAATCACGCTGACGCCGTTGCTGTCCTTCCTGACCAGATCGACATAGCGGTAATTCCAACGCACTTCCTTGATGCCCCATTGATGGCGCGCCAGCATCGATTGCGAGGTGGTTTCGTCGACACCTTCGATGGTGAGCAGCAATGCCGCTTCGCTGGCTTCCAGGCTCTCGGGCGTGGCGTTGTACAGCGGGCTTTCCTCATCGATCACATGCATCACGTTCCAGCTCAGCATGAAAATGGGATGTTCGTCGCGCACCAGTTTCATGTCTTCGATGCGACGGATCTGGAACCCTTCCGGCGAAGCGTGCTGGCGGATTAGATGTAACTGCGCGGAAGCCTGTGCAATCAAGTTCTGCCGCATGTTGGCGGCACGTAACATCAGCGTTTGCTTGCCGTCGATCATGCGCACAACCGGATGCTGGCCGAACAGGATCTTGGCGCGCGGGCGCGAGAAGCGGGCGAAGATCAGGCCGGTGAATACGGCGATATTGCCCATGCCCAGAATGATCTCTGCCGTGGCGACGACGTGCGTGTAGACCGACTGTGGATGCATGTCGCCGTAGCCCACCGTGGCGAGCGTTTCCACGCTGAAGAAGAACGCGCCGGCGATCCCTTTCGGATATTGGTTGGCGATGCCGGTTGGGTCGAGCTGGTAGATCATGGCGAACAGGGCGTTGAACATCAGGAACACGCTGACGGCGACCCCGAAGAATCCGGGCCAGCTCATGATCAGTGCGCGGTGATAGAAGTCATCCCAGAAGCGTTCGTTCAAACCTTGAGATAGGAATGGCCGGCCACCAATGTGCACGACACGCGGCCGTTGCCAGAAAGACACAACCCGCTTGCGGTTCATGGTGAAACTCCTTGCAGCCGATGCCGTGAAGGAATTGTAGCGTCCGCGTGACGCGCTCTGGCATCGGCCATGCACCCGGCTGGCGGGCGCGGTAAGCTTGCCGACCCCACTTGAAGGCAAGGCTCATGCTCAAGCTCATCGGCTTTGACGGCGACGACACGCTCTGGCATAGCGAGGGCTATTACCGCGAGGCCAGCACGCGCTTCGTCGAGATCATCGGTCGCTACGTGGACGTGGGCGATACCCATGTGCAGGCCGGGATGCTGGCCACCGAGCGGCGCAACCTCAAGCTATTCGGCTACGGCGCGAAGGGCATGACCTTGTCGATGGTGGAGACGGCCATCGCGATCACCGAGGGCCGTATTTCCGCCACCGATATCCACCAGTTGGTGGAGATTGGCAAGACCGTGCTGCAGCATCCGGTGGAATTGCTGCCGGGCGTGCGCGAAGCAGTCGCTGCGGTCGCAGAGCATCACGCGGTGGTGCTGATTACCAAGGGCGATCTGTTCCACCAGGAAAAGAAAGTGGCGCAGTCAGGCATGGCGGATTTGTTCCATCGCATCGAAATCGTGTCGGAGAAGGATGCGTCGACATATCGCCGCGTGCTCAATGAGTTCTCGTTGCAGCCGGAGCAATTCGCGATGGTAGGTAATTCGCTGCGTTCGGATATCGAGCCGGTGATCCGCCTTGGGGGATGGGGCGTGCACATGCCCTATCACGTGACGTGGGAACACGAGCTGGAGAACAGCCTTGGCGAGGCGGATGCGCCGCGCATGCTCACGGTAGATGAACCTTCCGCCATTCCTGCGGCGATCGCGCAGCTCGCTGCACGCGCGGCAGCTTGAGCATGCTTACGCCGCGCACCATCCAATGTCCGTATTGCGGTGAGCGCATCGAGATTTTGGTCGATGCCTCAGCGGGCGATCAGCATTACATCGAGGATTGCCAGGTGTGCTGCAGGCCGATCAGTGTTGAGGTATGGATCGGCGCGGATGAGGATGTGCATGTGAATGTGGCGGGGGAAGACGAGGTTTGAGTTTTGCTGCGCGTGCTTGTGTGGAAACGGCATGATCGGTGTACCTGGAAAGCCGTCATTCCCGCTTTCGCGGGAATGACGGCCATAGAGCATAGGCGGGCATTCGGCGAGGTTGACCCCTCACCCCAGCCCTCTCCCCGGAGGGGAGAGGGGCGCTAAGCACGCAACTCAGCGGATTGCACGATTCCAACACCCAACTCTCCCAACGTCGTCCGTGTAGCCGCAT
Organism: Dyella acidisoli; assembly: GCF_030160295.1. Taxonomy (GTDB): domain Bacteria; phylum Pseudomonadota; class Gammaproteobacteria; order Xanthomonadales; family Rhodanobacteraceae; genus Dyella_B; species Dyella_B acidisoli. Next base: position 503,558 of record NZ_BSOB01000010.1, on the reverse strand, counting down.
CGCTCTCCGGCGTCACCGGCCGCGTAAGATCCCACACCACGTTGGCCCGGAAACCCAGTGCCAGCGCATCCTGCACGGTCCATAGCACACATACATCGCGTGCCAGGCCTGCTGCGTATATCTCATGCACGCCACGTTCGCGCAGCCAGCCGGCCAAGCCGGTACTGGGCCGGCTGCCGTCGGGGCCATGGTTTTCCTGGAAGGCGCTGTAGGAGTCCACATCCGGGCGGTTGCCTTTGCGCAGGATCAAGTCCGCAGACGACCAGTCTATGCCCGGATGCAACGCCGCACCGGCAGTGTCCTGCACGCAATGATCCGGCCACAGGGTTTGCGGCTGGCCGTAGAGCTGGATCTGCTGGAACGGTGCCATGCCTGCATGCACGCTCGCGAAGGAAACGTGCCCGCGCGGATGCCAGTCCTGCGTGGCTACCGTTTGCTGGAACAGGTGGCGGCGCAGTAACTGGTCAATGCCTGGAACGATGGCGTCCCCTTCATGACAGGCGAGTGTGCCGCCGGGCATGAAGTCAGGTTGGACGTCGACGAGGATAAGTGCGGCTTGCTGATGCATTGCAAGATTCCACCGCGGATCGACGGCATAATGCAAGCGAACACTTCGGGAACGGCGACTGATGCATTACGACCAATCGTGGATGGGGTACGGACTGGTAGGCGGTCTGGAGGCAGGCGCGATCAGCGCTGTCGTCGCCTTCCTGTTGTACCTGGTCGTGTACGCGATCGGCCGTCGGCAGGGCTGGGTGCCGCTACAAATGATCGCCATCGCGTTCCTGCTTTCCTTGCTGCTTACCGCCAGTGGCGATATGTGGGATCTGATTTATTTCAACTACACACGCATGGATTCGATCCAGTTCTTGAAGGCGAAGCTGGCCGAGGTGCACGATCCGGACAACATCGGGCTGCGCGTGTTCTGGGAAATGGTCGGTGCGTTGGTAGGCGCGGGTGTGGGCTGGATTCTGCGCGGCGGCGATTGGCGTGGGGCTCTACGTGGAGATTGACCTTTCAAAGGATCGGATCGAATAGCCGCGCCACGTGCATCGCCAGCCGACGCACATAGGGCGATCGGCGATATTCCTCGCGTGTGATTTCCACCGCTTTGCCGAAATCCTCCGTCAGCATGCGCTCCACATCGGCAGCGAATGCGCGATCCACGTTCAGTGCACCGATTTCGAAATTCAGCCGGAACGAGCGGTTGTCCAGATTCATGCTGCTGACGCACGCCGTGTCGTCGTCGATCAAGATGACCTTTTGATGCATGAAACCCGGTTGGTAACGGTAGATGCGGATGCCTGCTGCGATGGCATCGCGAGCGTGCAGGGTGGAGGCAAGAAACACGGTGAAATGATCGGGGCGCGAGGGCAGCAGTACGCGCACATCGACACCGCGCATCACGGCCAGGCGCAGTGCCGACATCACCGCTTGGTCGGGCACGAAGTAGGGCGTGGTCAGCCATAGCCGCTTGTGTGCCGCATTGATCGCCGCCGTGAAAAACAGCGAACAGGTTTCCTGCGGGTCGGCTGGGCCGGTGGCGGCGATCAGCGTATGCGCGCTGCCTTGTGCGGGGCTCGATGGGAGCATGGGCGGCAGTTCGCCCGTCACCCAATGCCAGTCCACCGCGAAGCTGCGTTGCAACTCGACCACGGCCGGGCCGGCCAGTTGCAGATGGGTATCGCGCCATGGCGCAAGCGGTGGTTTCAGGCCGAGGTATTCGTCGCCTACGTTGAGACCGCCAAGAAAACCCAGCGATCCGTCGACCACCACGATCTTGCGGTGGTTGCGGAAATTGAGCTGGAATCGATTGGGCCGCCGCCGTGTGGCAAACGGATAGATGACCACACCACCTTTCCGCAGTGTCTCCACGTAATGGCCGGGCAGGGCGTGGCTGCCGATGCCATCGAACAGCACGAACACGCGCACACCTGCCGACGCACGTTCGAGCAACGCGTGTTGCATGCGCTGGCCAAGCATGTCGTCGTGGAAGATGAAGAACTGCATCAGGATGCACTGTTCGGCGCGAGCGATCGCCTGGAACATCGCCTCGAAAGCGGCTTCGCCACCGACCAGTAATTTCAGCTGCTGGCCAGGATGAAACGTGCCGCGCACCATCTGCGCCATTTCGCTGTAGCGCACGCACGATTCCGGAACGCCGACACGCTCCCCACGTCGTGTTGTTTGCGAGAGTCGTCGGTGATGAGCACGGTGCAGCGTGACATAACCGTGGAAGTGGCTGCGTCCGAGATACAGGTAAGGCACCAGGGTGACATAGGGCAGCAACGACAGCCCCAGCGCCCATGCGAACGCACCTTGCGCCGTGCGCGTGTTCATCACTGCATGCATGGCGGCGAGAATGCCAGCCAGGTGCAGCAGGAAGGCGAGCAGGGGCAGGATGTGCGGCAGGGTCATGGCAGCGAGTAAAGCATTCCCTGGCGCGCACGGGTAGGTTGAGGAAGCCTACCCGAACCCCAGCGCAGTCGTGCAGATGACCATGTCAGGGTTCGGCGTGCGCCTTGCCCAACTTGCGTTGCTCTTCCCGTTCGAGCAGATGATCCGCCAACTGTCGGGCCTGTTGACGGACTTCCGGCATCGCGGTCGATTCCCACAAGGTGCCGCGAAGCATGGAGCCGATGGCGAACAACCGCGGCCAGGCGCTGCCGTTGTGCAACAGATGGCCGTCCGGAGTGGCTTGGATGCCCAGGCCGAAGGGGTCGGGGCGGATGTGGCCGTTGGTGACCAGTTGCAGCAGCAGGGGATGTTGAGCGCGACGCACATCGTTATCGAGGCCGGTGCTTTGCACGACCAAGTCCGCATCGAGCGCGCCTACCTGTTGCCCACCCCGAGGTACGTATTGCAGTTCCAAACCACGATCTGCCGAAGCAACGCCATGCAGATGACCACTCAGGCGCGTCAACCGCCCTTCGCGCTCCAGCTTGCCAATGGCCTGTGCTACTTGCGGCGGCAGACGATGGCGCGAGCGTTCCCATGCCCAGCGCGCATGACGCAGGAAGCGCGCGCGATCGGCGTGCGGCAGCGATCCCCACAGCGCTGAAGTATGTGGACGCAGGCAGTCGATCACGCGGCGCCAGTCATCGGTGTGCGCAACAGCGTCGCGCAACAGATGCATCCAAGTGCGGATGTCGGGCGCATCGCGCATCGCTTCGATCAATTCGTCGCTGTCCTCGTAGGGCAGCGCTGCGCTGGCTGCATGCACTTCTGGCAGCAGGCCGTGACGGGAAACGGCGGTGAAGCGCGCGTTGGGCCACAGCGCGGCCAGTTCGATGATGATGTCGACCGCGGTAAGTCCAAGCCCGATGATCGCTACATGGTGGGCCTGGGTATCTGGCTTTGCCTCAGCCAGCAAAGACCAGGGCTGCGTGACGTAGCGTCCGCTGGCTAATGCTGCATCGCTGACTTGCGAAAGCGGGCGCGGAGGCAACGTGCCGAGCGCGAGCACGGCAGCTTCGACACGTGTGGAAGTTTCCCCCTGGAAGATGGTGACGCCGTCGTTTTCCGGCACCATTGCGTCGACGTTGTACGGTATGACGTGTACGTCGTGGCCTTGACTCTTGGCGCGGGCGAGCGCGCTGGCGGTTTCGGCTTCAAGATAATCGCCGTACCAACATCGCGGTAGGAAATCTGTGCCGGAAACCTTCGGATTGCGCTTCTGTATGTATTCCAGAAAACCGCCGGGACGGTTGGCGAACATGCCCATCGATGCGGCGCGTACATTCAACAGATGACGTTCCGAACGCGTGCCGTAGGCAATGCCACGACCAGGCGTGCCGCCACCGGTGTACCAGTCCAGGTGCAACGGCTGCGCTACGGGGCGCTCCAGCAGTTCGCTGAGCAGCGTGGCTCCCGCAGCGCCGCCGCCAATGATGGCGACGCGTCGAAACATGTCACTCCTTGATGAAGAGGTAAGCCTGGGCTTTACGTTGATATCAGACGCGAATCGGTCCGGCAATCCGTGCGCGCTGCGGCAAGCTCAACCAGTACGGTTCAGCTTCGACCTGCTCGTAGGTGGCGTAATCGTCAAGATCGCCGCCATAAACATGCAGTGTCAACGCAGTCTCTTGTCGCGAAAGATTGCGGCAGCGATGCATGTACGGCGGGTCGGTGTCGAACCAGGTTGCATCGCCAGGGCCTAGCCAATCGCGTCCTCGCAATTGCCACGGATCGTTGGTGGTTGCACGCGACCAGGACTCCACTTCGAGTGCGCCATACAAGCTCAATTCAATTCCCCACAAACCCGCATGATCGTGCGACGGTGAGCTATAGCCAGGCGGCCACGCCATCACCAACACGCTCACGCCCGGACGGCCACGGCGTCCCAGCAGCCAACGTTCGAAACCGCGATTGCGCGCACGCAAGTCGTACAAACCATCGCCAAGCGCCTTCGCGTCGCGATGGACGATGGCGCCAAGTTCACGCGAGAGCGAAGCGAGATCCGGATTTTTTTCTAGCGAATACGCGAGCGCAATATCACGCAAGCTCTTGAGACTGTGTCGGTATGTACGCATAGGGCTCGTAAGCAGACCGGAGATGATTCGAAGTGGAGCATGCGTACCGTTAAATGGTCGTAAGGTCGAAGCAATCGGCTATGACTTTCGAGGCATGAAGGACAGATCGCATCAGCCTATGCTTATGACTGACCATGGTTGCGGCAATGCAGCGCTTGCAGACAAATTTTTAATGCTTTTGTTTGACTGCATGCAGTGCTTTAAACCATGACCGCACCTACGCGCATCTAACCGTGCACCGACGTCGGAGGAACGGACATGATCGAGCTGATGGCAATCTTGTTGGTGGTGGGCGCTCTGTGGCTGGTTGGTTCGTTGATCGGCCTTGTCTTCAAAGTGACCTTCGGCCTGATCGGCGGCATCTTTAGCTTGCTCGCAGGCGCGCTCGGGTTTTTTATTGGTGGCTTGGTCATGCTGCTGGTGTTGCCGCTGATTGCACTATCGCTGCTGCCTGTGCTGTTGCCAGCTCTGCTGTTGTTCGGGCTGGTCTGGACGATCGTCCATCTCGCACGCCGGCCAACTGCCACGCCGGTGTCGCGCTGAAGCGCGAATCGGGAGTAGGGAATACCGTCGGCACCCAAGGCAGTGCCGTTGATGTACTCCCTACTCCCTCATCGCTTTCGTTACATATCTCGCAGCACGAAGTCGACGGGTACCTGCGCCCACGCTTTTACTGCGTGGCCATCGATGACGGCGGGTTGGAATAGCCAGCTCGACAACACTTGTTCTCGCGCACTTTTATCCAACGCGGAGTAGCCGCTGCTGTGCTCGACAACCACATCGATCGGCTTGCCGTTTTCATCCACCAGTACGCGCAGCAATACCGTGCCTTGCATGTGCATGCGCACCGCCTGGACCGGGAAATGCAGCGGTGAAGCACGATAGGCAAGCGACACCACACCTGGCGCAATGCTAGGTGGCGGTGTCACGTTTACCGGTGGTGGGGCAGGCCTCGGGTTGTCCGAAGGTTCTATCGTGGGAGGTGCCGTTGGGGTCGGTGGAGACACCTTCTGCATCACGTGTACCGGTGCGGTGACCGGCATCGATTTGGGCAACGGCTTGAGCACGATATCCGGCGGTGGTGGGGGCGGTGGCGGATCTCGGAAGATGTGGATCGTGGTGGGTTTTACCGATTCAATGACTTCGGCAATCTGCGGCGCCAGCGGACGCATGGCGAAGATGAGTGCAGCAAGGTTGAGGGTGATAGCCGCGCTAAGTGCGGCAACGCGCATCATATCCATATCCGGATGATGCGCACGACGAACGACAGCCAGGCCTGCGGACGACATAGGACGACCTCCTGACAGAACGATGTGAGTTGTATGCATCGGTTGCACGCCGTGTGGGGACACGGGGGGATCGTGGCCGGTGCGGCTCCAGCGTATGCCTGCTTTTCGGGTTTGTGCAATAGCCGTCCAAATTGTGTGAAAAAACAGCGCGTTCTTCACCCCCAATGCACACCCTCATCCGGAAAGTGCCCCGGCCCCGTCTGCCGGGGTGATGACAGGGACTGTTCCGGGACTTACCCCATCGGGGATCTGTGTTTCGTGCTTCACCTCGAGCGGTGAAAAACCCTTCGTATGCGAAGGAGCGCGTTCACTCACATTGAAGAGGGATACGCGAATCATGAAACCATTTACACAGCGGATAACGTGGAAGAGTGCATGCGCGCTGCTTGTCATGGCCGTGTGCGGCGTGGCGTTTGCAGCGGACAATGCGGTGCAAACATTTACACCGAAAGGTGTCAGCGAGTTCGAAGCGAGTCAGCGCCCGCAAGGCGTGCCGACTGATTACGTCGTGACACCGAACGGCTTTTTCTCGCCATCCTGTGTGCAGCGCGTGGAAGAAGGTGAAACCTTGCATGCCGATGGCAGCATCGAAGCTGCGAACGGCGTGGTGCGCAAGCCGGCGCTTTGCACGCAAGCGCACTATCGCTTCGACGGCTCGCGTGTTGAGCCGAATGGCAGTTTCTCCCTGCCGCCGATCCAGGCGCGCCAACCGACCATCAACGGCTGGGTGGAAGACGCCAATTACTCAAGCTCGGTGAACATTGGCAAGATTGTGGCAACCTGGAAAGTACCTAGCACGCCGACCAACCAGTCCGGACAAACCGATTACTTCTTCCCTGGACTGGAGCAGTTGCCGACTGTGGAGAGCATCCTGCAACCGGTACTCGGCTACGGCGCATTTAGTGGCACCGTGTGGACGCTGTCGAGCTGGAACTGCTGCGTGAGCGGCACGACTTACTACAGCGGCCCGATCAACGTAAAAGCGGGCGATACGATTCTTGGCACCACCCAGTGCAAGGCTGCCAATAGCTGCAGCACCTGGACGATTACCTCCAAGGATGTGACGACCAACACGAGCACCACGCTCACCACGAAGCCTTACGGCAATCTGCTTTGGGTGTTCGGTGGCGTGATGGAGGTGTACGGCGTCAGCAGTTGTAATCAGCTACCGGCAAGCTCGCCACTGACGTATTCGAGCATTGCCGTTTACAACACCGCCTTCACCAAAATTTCCAATACGCCATGGGGCGCGGATTATCCGGTGGGTTCCACGTCGCCACAGTGCAGCTATAACGTCTCCACCACGTCGAGCAGCGTGACCTTGAGATATTGATCCAAGCGTTATCCGGTTCCCCCGTCTCAAACAGGCGGGGGAGCTTTTTTTTAGCCCAAACTTTTTTAGCCCCAAAAAAAACCCCGCGGGGGTGCGGGGTTGCAGGATTAACGGATATCGGGGAGGCGATATCCGTGGCAGTTATCTTCCAGAAAGGGAGCTTGATGAACCGTGGAGTTCGCGTGACGATCATCTTCACGAACCGGGTCTTGTGATCCTGGCCGCAATTCCGGTGATCCATCGTTGGAGGCTCTGCCGATGGAAACCAACGGCTTCGTTAAAGGGGGACAGGTTGCTGTGCTATGCGAGATGCAGTTCCCTCCCCTGCGAGCAGGGGAGGGGCGGATCATCGTGAGCTCAGACGAATTACTTCTTCTGCGATGGAATGAACTGCGTGCGCACCGCTTCCGCCATCTGATCCGGCGGCAACACGCCCTGGCCGATCAGGAAATCATTGAACGCCTGGCGGTTGAACTTGTTGCCCAAGGCCAGTTCGGTCTGCAGGCGCAGTTGCTGGATGTGCATGTAGCCGTAGAAATACGCCGTCGCCTGACCGGGGCTGTTGAAGGTGTAGCGATCCAGCTCCTCGCGTGTCATGGCTTCGGACAGGCCTACGTCGTAGCGCAGCACGTCATGCGCGCGTTCCTTGCTGATCAAGCCAAGGTTCAACATCGGGTCGAGGAACGCACGCGCCGCACGCACCAGGCGAAGCTGCAGCGTGACGAATTGCCCGGCTGGTGGCTCATACGGCAGCATCTCCGCTTCCGAATAGAGCGCCCAACCTTCCACGTTCACGCTGTTGAATGCGAACAGGCTGCGCGCCACCGATACGCCACGTTCCACCATCGCCGAGTATTGCAGTTCGTGGCCAGGGCGGCCTTCGTGTGAGGTGAGCGGCCAAGCGGCGGCCTTGTAGGTGAAATCGTCATACGCATCCGTAGAACCGTCTGCGGATGGGTTGCCCATCGTCAGCACGAAGGTGCCGCGTTCGCCATGATTGTTGATGAGCGGCGGTGGATCCATGTGCGGTGCGGGCGTGGCGGCGGCCTCGGCGTCGGAAGCCATGTGTATCTGCATTTCGCGTTGCGGCAGGGTGGCGATGTGTTCGCTGCGAATGGTGTCCTGGATCTTGCCGATCACTTCGTGATACCACGGCATTACCTGATCTTTGCCCAGCTGTTGTTTTTTAAGTGCCTTGAGTACGTCGCGGTAATCGTTGGAAGAAATACCTTCTTCCTTGGCGACGATCGGCGCCATCATCTGCATGCCCTGACGCACTTCCGAGAATTCCAGCTGCGCCTGCTTGATCAGTTCTTCGGGAGCAATGTCGATGCCGGTTTGTTTGAGGTTATAGGCGTACATCGGCTCGGGCAGGCGGAAGTCGGTGCGCTGGCGCGGCACGATGGTTGTGTGCACCCACGCGTCGTATTCCTTCAGCTGCGCATCAAGCGCATCGAGCGCCGCCTTGCTTTGGGCATCGTTGAGTTTGTACTTGTCGAACAACTGTCGCACGCCTTGCGCATAACGCTGGCTGTTGGAGAGCTGCTGATCCACGTTGCCCTTGTAGGGGCCAAGCAGATGCTGATCGGACAAGCGCGCTGCGGTTTGTGCTTCTGCCAGCTTGGTGAGTGGTGTGCAGCCTGGTGCTTGGCCGACGTAGCACTGTAGGCGCTTGAGTGCGTTCGGCCTGCGCTTGGCATCCACTTCGTCGCGCAGCAAGGCGAATTCGCCGTTGAAGATCAGTTGACCCATGTCCTGGTAGGGCAGCATGTATTTGTCGTTGAGGTCGATGCCTTCGACCGACAGGTCGGCGAACTTGATCATGATCTGCAGATCCTGGCGTACATTCGGATCTTGCTCCGCGGCCAGCTTGCCCTGCAGTGTTGCCTTGGCGTCGAGCAACACTTTGCGCTGGCGTGCGTCAGCGTCGGGTTTCAGATCGGTGACTTTGTCGTCGTAGCCGGCGAGGCCGATCTGCGTGGCGTTTTCAGGATTGAATTGGGCCAGCGCGTCGAGCAGCGCCTTGGCATCCCCGTTGCTGCGTTCGACCCAGGACGGCGTTTGCGTGCCTTGTGCATACGCCGATCCGGTGGCAGCCAGGGCGATTGCCGCGGCCAAGACGAGACGTTTCATCATGATGGATATCCCTGTGGGGTCGGTTGGTCGCGCGAGCTTATTCGTTATGACCGACTCCGTGCCATGGCCCAGAAGCTTGGGTTACTTGGGTTACAGATTCAGCAGCCACACCCCTGCTGCCAGCGCCACCATCACCACCGACAGCACCAGCTTCACCAGCGTGCCGAAGAGCAGCCCCAGCCACGTACCGATACCCACGTGCGCGGAACGCAGTACGCTTTTGCTGGAAATGAGCTCGCCGGCGAGGGCGCCGACGAAGGGGCCGAGGATAAGGCCGGGAATGCCGAGGAACATGCCGACGAAGGTGCCGATCGATGCGCCCCAGACTGCCGTCGAGCTGGCCCCTACGCGTTTGGCGCCCAGCGACGCGGCGATAAAATCCATCGCCACGCCGAAGGCGGCCAATGCGCCGAGAACAATCAGCCAGATAACACCCAGGTGCTGGTAATCGTCCAGGGCCGCGGCCAGCCAGACACCGCCGAAGATCATCGGAATGCCTGGCACGTTCGGCAGCACGGTGCCAATCAGGCCACCCAGGATCAGGGCAATGGCGAGTGCGTACAGGGCGATGTCCATGAAAAACATGTAGTGGTCCTTGGAGCGGCTCGGCCGTGAATCGGCCACAATAGTCTGTCGCCGTTTCGCGGCGGACACGTTACTTCCTGGGTGAACCTGTGCCAGATAACACCACGCTGCTGAAGGCCGACGAACTGGGCCGCATCGAGATCGTCGAGCGCAACGGCGTGCGTTGTATTCGCCGTGATATTCGTGCGGCGCGCTGGTGGGCGTATGCGTTCGCCTATCGTGCGGCGAAGCGCGAAGCGCGTGCGCTGGCCAAGCTGGGAGGTGTCGACGGTGTGCCCGCGTTGCTCGCGTGGAACGGCCATGAACTGTTGCGTGGCTATATCGACGGCAGGCCGATGCAGCAGGCGCAACCACGCGATCCTGCCTACTACCGCGACGCGCTGCGCCTGCTGGCACAACTGCATCGACACGGCATCGTGCACAACGATCTGGCGAAGGAGCCCAACTGGTTGGTGCGCACGGATGGGCGTCCGGCGCTGGTCGATTTCCAGATTGCCTGGACACGCGGAAAACGCGGCCGTTTGTTCCGACTATTGGCGCGCGAGGATCTGCGCCATCTGCTCAAGCATAAGCGTACCTATTGCGCGCATGCGCTCAGCGCACGCCAGCAGGTGATGTTGAATACGCCCGCACCGCATTCGCGCTTGTGGCGTGCAACGGGCAAGCGGCTTTACAAGCTGATTGCGCGAAGGGTTTTCGGGTATTGGGATAACGAAGGTAAGGGACGCGTGCGTGATTAGACCTTCATAGCCCCGATGGCCGTCATTCTTGCGAAAGCGGGAATAACGGCTGCGAGGGTTGCGTATGCATTCTCGTCTTTGATTACTTTTCGACGAACGCCCGCTCGATCACGTAATCGCCCGGCTCGCGCGTACGGGGTGAAGCATGGAACCCGCGTGCATCCAGCAGTGCACAAAGATCATCCAGCATCGCAGGGCTGCCGCACAGCATTACGCGGTCCGTCTCAGGATTGAGCGTCGGCAGTCCGATGGTTGCGGCCATCGCGCCATCCACGATGTTATCCGTGATGCGGCCGCGATTGCGGAACGGTTCGCGCGTAACAGTGGGATAGTAGATCAGCTTCTCGCGCACCAGCTCGCCCAGGTATTCGTGCTGCGGCAGTTCGTTCTGCAGGTAGTCCGAATAGGCCAGGTCGCTGATGTTGCGCACGCCGTGGGCCAGCACAATCTTGTCGAAGCGCTCGTAGGTTTCCGGATCACGGATGATGCTCATGAACGGCGCCAGGCCGGTGCCCGTACCGAGCAGATACAGATGCTTGCCGGGCTTGAGATCGGTGAGCACCAGCGTGCCGGTGGGCTTGCGACTCACCGTGAGGCGATCACCTGGCTTCAGGTGCTGCAGCCGCGAGGTAAGGGGGCCGTTCTCCACCTTGATGGAGAAGAATTCCAGGTGCTCTTCCCAACTGGCGCTGGCGATCGAATACGCGCGCATCAGCGGACGGCCATCCACTTCCAGGCCGATCATCACGAACTGCCCGCTATCAAAGCGGAAGCTCGGATCGCGCGTGGTGCGGAAGCTGAAAAGGCTGCCGTTCCAGTGGTGAACGTCAATAACTTGCTCGGTCGCCAAAGCCACCATGGTCGTTGTCTTCTCGGGTTGTGGAACAGGGGGACTGCGCGCTGCATGAAACAGCGAAAACTCGCGGGGAGAGGCGGGGCCGTTGCCTTGCGAGCGCCGTGTATGCCACGGGACAAGCCGCATAGGTTACGCCATTTGCCCTGTGCCCGCGTTAATGCCCCTCACACATGGGGATTTGGGTGGGCGAGACAAGGGGATGCACAGAGCATTAGGTTCGAGGCCCCTGCAGCTTGCGTCATGTTGAAGGCTTTAGATGTCGATTTTCTCTCTACGCCTTCGTCGTTTACTAGCACAGTGGGTTGCCGGCCAGGCGCGAGTCAGGTTCGGTAGCTTGCCTGCGCTTCGAACATCCGTCACAGCAACGAACAAGGGGAGTGAAGCAAGATGAAAAAAGCCCATTCTTTCAGCCGTTTGCTTGAATCATGCATGCTCGCCGCGCTGGTTGCCGGCCCTGCCGCCTCCGCCCAGCAAGCGCAGCACAGCTATCCGAGCATGGCGCCGTTTTCCCAATACGTGATGACGGATCGGGACGCCGAAATAAAGCTGGCGCGAAGCGCGGCGCCAGCGGCTATTTCCGATCACGCCACGGTGCTGGTGTTGCAGTCGCATGGTTACGTAACGGCGGCGGAAGGTACGAATGGCTATGTGTGTGTCGTGGAACGGGGATGGATGTCGCCCTTCGATGCGCCACAGTTCTGGAATCCGAAACTGCGCGGGCCGATATGTTTCAACCCACCGGCCGTCAAATCCATCCTGCCCATCACGCTTAAAAGAACCGCTCTCGTGCTGAGTGGAAAATCCAGGGAAGAAATCAAAAAGGACATGACGGCTGCGTTCGCCGCAAAGCAGCTGCCGCCGCTGGAACCCGGAGCGATGTCTTACATGATGTCCAAGCAAGGCTATCTCGATGACCAATACGGTCATTGGATGTCGCACTTGATGTTTTATACGGCCACCAATGTGGATTGGGGTGCTGATCAGGCCGGATCGCCTGTCATGTTGAATCCCCAGTTTCATGGGGAGCCCGAGCCGATCAATGTGCTGATGATAGCGGTGGGCAAATGGTCGGACGGCACGGCTGCGCCAAGCATGTAGACCGCTGATGCTGTCGATGGAGTTGGACGTCTGCAAGTTTGCAGGGGACATCGGGTCACAATGGGATTCAACAATTTCGTAACACGGCCCGCATCGCCGGGAGTAGACTCGCTGCCTTGCGTATTGCTCGTTCGACTTGCCTTTTGCCGTGGGCTAAGGGGGCGTCATGAAAGCTCTACGTCGTGCAATCATCTGTAGTGTTGTGCTCGGATTCGGTCCCTCCATCACTTTTGCCTCCGACGGCAACAACGCGCCTGCGCTATCCGACAAGCAAATGCAGCACATGCTGGAGTCGATGAGCGCAAATTCGACCGAAGGTCATCCTGATTTGCATGGCCAATTTGGAGGCCTTCTTCGTTACGAAAAAGGTGATTACGCCGGGGCGATGAAATACTTCCTCTCCGGTGCTCGTTATGCAGACAAGGTGTCGCAACTAAATATTGGCTTGATGTATTTCAACGGTCAGGGCGTTGCTAAAGATCCCGCTACGGCATACGCATGGGTAGCACTTTCCGCGGAACGCAACTATCCGCAGTTTGTGGCTACACGCGATAGCCTTTGGGCGCAGCTCGATCCCCAGCAGCGAGAAAAGGCCAATGAGATTCTCAAGCAACTCACGACCGAATACGGGGACGCTGTTGCGAAGCGGCGCCTGATGGCCATATTTCAACAAGAAAAGCTGCATATGACCGGTTCGCCCGCCGGCGTTGGGGGCGATCTAGCGGCAGGCACCCTTGCACAGTTTTCAAACAGTTTGGGTTCTAGCGGTTCGACCCCTCGCAATTTGGTAATACCACCCACCACAGGAGCTACTGGGCTTGACTCTGGAGGTCAGTTTCCCCGGTGCGATCTCAGTCCGATCGAGGGTGGTGCGATCACTGGCTGCGGGGATTATTGGGCCGACAATCGCTGGAACTCTTCCATGTACTTTAAGGCGGCCGATAGTTTTTGGAAGGCTGCCGTCAAGGTTGGACCATTGGAGAACGTGAGCAACAGTTCGTTACTCCTGACACCTTCAACGCCGCCAGCTTCTTCGACGGATCAATCGCAGGGGGATGCTCATCCGCAGTAGTGGTGCTGCACACACACTACGAGGGGCGTGCAGGTTGCAACGGGCCGATCCGATGATTGGCCGGGTAGAATGCGCACCATGCACCGCATCAACCCCCACAATTGGCACCTGTCCGTAGCGCCCATGATGGACTGGACGGACAGGCACTGCCGCTACTTTCATCGCCTGCTTTCACCCCATGCCCGCCTGTACACCGAGATGGTGACCAGCGCGGCATTGGTGCGCGGCAAGCAACTGCGGTTGCTGGAACATAGCCAGCAGGAACATCCCGTGGCGTTGCAATTGGGCGGCAGTGATCCGCAGGAGTTGGCAGAAGCGGCGCGACACGGCGCAGTGGCCGGCTACGATGAGATCAATCTCAACGTCGGTTGTCCTTCCGACCGCGTGCAATCCGGTCGTTTCGGTGCGTGCCTGATGCGTGAGCCGGTGTTGGTTGGCGATTGCGTCAAGGCGATGCGCGATGCAGTCTCCGTGCCGGTTACGGTGAAGTGCCGCATCGGTGTGGACGATCAAGACGAATACGCGGATTTGCAGCACTTCACTGAAACCATGCTGGAAGCCGGCGTGGAAGTGTTGGTGGTGCATGCACGCAAAGCGTGGCTGCAAGGGTTGTCGCCGAAGGAGAATCGCGAGATTCCACCGCTGGATTACCAGCGCGTTTATCGCCTCAAGCGTGAATTCCCGCAGCTGGTGGTGGTGATCAATGGCGGCATTACGACTGTGGATGCGGTGCGCGAGCATCTGGCACACGTGGACGGCGTGATGTTGGGGCGTGCGGCCTATCACGACCCTTATGTACTCGCGCGAGTCGAGGCGGCGCTTTACGACGTGCCGCTGCCTTCGCGCGAGAGCGTGCTGCAGCACATGCGTCCTTACGTCGAGGCAGAGTTGGCAAGAGGCACGGCACTCAAGCACATCTGTCGTCACCTGCTTGGCTTGTACCAGGGCGAACCGGGGGCGCGCGGTTTCCGTCGCACGTTGAGTGAGGGCGCGCACTTGGATGGTGCGGGATGGTCGCTGATCCAGCGCGCCATGGCACCGATGGCTGCGGCGGCGTGAAGCGGCGTTCAGCCGGCCGGTCATTATTCAGCCCAGGTTGCGCAGTATGTTCCGTCAGCCGGATCGCTCCGGTATTCAACATGGGACTTAAGGCTTTGAAGCAACTCGCATGGATGGCCGCGGCCGGGCTGTTGGCGACCGGCGTGGTCGCCGCCCAGTCATCGCCACCACAGACCGGTCTGAGCCTGGACCAGGCCGTTACGCAAGTACAGCAAAGGGTGGGCGGCAAGGTGCTGTCGGCCGAGCCGCGCCACATCGGGCGGAAGGTGGAATACCGCATCAAGGTGCTTACGCCCGAGGGGCACGTACGCGTGATAGCCGTGCCGTCTGATGCCACGCACGTGCCGCCTGCGGCACAATCTCCCACCAAGAAATCCCCTAACGGCGGAAGCAAAAAGGAGAAACACTGATGCGCATCCTCCTGGTCGAAGACGAAGCGCCGCTGCGCGAGACGCTGGCGGCTCGACTCAAACGCGACGGGTTTGCCGTGGATACCGCCCAGGACGGCGAAGAAGGCATCTACCTGGGCCGTGAAGTGCCGTTCGATCTGGCCATCATCGATCTTGGCTTGCCCAAGATGTCGGGCATGGATCTGGTCAAGGCACTGCGCGAAGCTGGTCAGCGCTACCCCATTCTTATCCTTACCGCACGCGGTAGCTGGCAGGACAAGGTCGAAGGCTTGAAGCACGGGGCCGACGATTACCTGGTCAAGCCGTTCCACGTCGAAGAGCTGCTGGCGCGCATCAACGCGCTGGTGCGCCGTGCGAGCGGATGGTCCAAGCCGGTACTGGCTTGTGGCCCGATCAAGCTGGACACCACCGCGCAAACCGTGTCGGTGGAAGGCAAGCCGGTGGACCTCACCAGCTACGAGTACAAGGTGCTGGAATACCTCATGCTCCACGCTGGCGAGCTGGTGTCGAAAGCCGACCTCACCGAGCACATCTATCAACAGGATTTCGATCGCGATTCGAACGTGCTCGAGGTCTTCATTGGCCGTCTGCGTAGAAAGTTGGATTCGGAAGGCACTCTGAAGCCGATCGAGACGGTGCGTGGACGCGGATACCGCTTTGCCATCCCTCGCAGCGAAGACGAATGATGCAGCGGAGCGCCGCCCGTTCTCGCTGGCGGCGCGAGCAGCGCTTACCACCGGCCTCGTGTTGGCTGCCTTCCTGGGCGCCATCGGCTGGACCTTGTCGCGCACCTACAACGCCAGCGAAATCAACAAGCTGCAAGGCCGGCTGCACGATTACGTCATAACCTATATCGCCGGTACCGACCCGCGGCGCGATGGCACGCCGCTGATGCCTGATACGCCGCCCGATCCCATGTTCTCCCGCCCCGGCTCCGGCTTGTATGCCGTGGTGCTGGGCGACGATGGTTTCCACTGGGAATCATCCTCTGCGCTTGGGCGCGACTTCAGCTTTTTGCATCCACTGCAGCCGGGGCAGTCGCAATTCATCGGGCCGGTCGATACCGAGCTTGGACGTCTTTATTACTACAGCTTCGGTGTGGCACTGGACGTGCCCGAGCGACCTGCGGTGCGTCTCACCTTTACGGTGGCGCAGACGGAAGACGAACTGGAGAGCAACACCGCCGTCTATCGGCGCAGCCTGGTGGGCTGGCTCGCCACGCTGGGCGTGATGCTGATCGTGCTGCAGTTGCTGCTGTTGCGCTGGAGCCTTACGCCGTTACGCAAAGTGGCCAGCGATATGAGCCGCGTCGAGCGTGGCCAGAGCGATCATCTGGATAGCCAGTATCCGGTCGAACTCACCGGCCTTACCGATCGCATCAATGCTTTCGTCGACAGCGAGCGCGAGCAGCGCACGCGCTATCGCAACACGCTCGCTGATCTTGCACATAGCTTGAAAACGCCGCTGGCAGTGATTCGCTCGCAGGTAGAAGCCAGCGAACTGCCGCCGCCCGTGCGTGCGCCAGTGCTCGACCAGGTGCGGCGCATGGACGAACTGGTTGCGTATCAGCTTGCGCGCGCGGCGACCACGGGACGTCAGACCTTCGCCGCAAGTGCGGTGCCCATTGCCGGTTATGCCGAAGACTTGGTGCAAAGCCTGGAAAAGGTCTATGCCGCTAAGAACGTGCTGTGCGAATTCGATATCGAAGACGGCGCAGCGTTCTACGGCGAGCAGGGCGATTTGTTGGAGCTTATGGGCAACCTGCTGGAAAACGCGTTCAAGTGGGCTAACCACCACGTGCTGTTGGTGGTGAAGGCGCAGCGTCAACCGGGACGCCCACGACCGGGTCTGCTGCTCAGCGTCGAAGACGACGGCCCCGGTATCGAAACAGACATGATCGAAAAAATCCTGCAGCGTGGCGTGCGTGGCGACGAGCGCGTGAAAGGCCATGGCATCGGCCTGTCGATCGTGCAGGACATTGTGCGTGCTTATAACGGTGAGCTGACGGTGGACCGTTCAGCGGAATTCAACGGCGCGCGCTTCAGCGTAGCATTACCAGCCACATGATTCGAAGTAGGGTTTGACCGAAGACGGTTACTGGATCGAACCGGGCAGCAGTGATTGCCAGCCAAGGCCGGATGAACTGTGCGAAGACCCGTCAGGCGAACTATCGGCGCCGAAGCGTGTAGGGCTGTCATCCATGTTGCTGCTGCCGCTAGTGCTGCTGGAGCGTCTATTGCTGGATGACGGCGAGGAAGAGGAACTCACGCTGTGTGGCACGTTCATCGCATCGCCGTTGGACGAAGAGGTGTCGTGGCTGCTGCTGTGTTCGCTGCCACCACTGCTATGGTCAGTGCAGTTAGCGCTGGCGTTCATGGCACCCGCGGACGCAGCAGCGCCTGCGGCCGCCGCGTTGGCGATGGCCCCAAGACTCAGCAAGCATCCGAGCAACAGCGTCGTGGCGCGCATGGCGATCAAGCCCCCAAAGGCAACAGCCTAGCCTCCTGATCGTCCCAGAAACTTGGGCTGGATGCCAGTGCCTGGTATGGCGCTCGTCAACATTTTGTTGACAGCAAAGTAAACAAATATTGATGAAGCGATAAACTTATAGTTCATCCCATGCCGAAGTGATGACTCTACTGGAAGGCAACTTTTTGATTTTTAGGAGGAAGTCTTGGTCGGCGCAGCTGACAACATTTGTTGTCGTTCTAAACCTTGAGTTTATTTTCATCCATGCCAGTTGCTCTTTTTCCTATCTCTCTGCAGCCGTCGCGATCCGCTGGTTCCTGGGATCACTAGACCCATGCAGCCGCAACAGCTTCTCGCCACCCTGGCTTCCGGGGAGACGCTTTCCGGGGCACGCCTGGCCACCGAGGCGGGCGTCACGCGCGCTGCCATCTGGAAGCAGATCGAAGCCCTGCGCCATCGCGGGGTTCCGGTCGAATCAGCCGGCACGGCGGGCTACCGACTGCCCTGGCCGGTGCAGATGCTGGACGAGCAAGCGATCCGTTCCGTGTTGCCAGTCAACGTTGTGCCTCGGCTGGGGGCGCTGGAAGTCGCCTGGGAGCTTGATTCCACCTCCAGCGAATTGCAGCGTCGGGCTGCTTCCGCACCTGATTACAGCATCGTGATGGCCGAGACGCAGACCGCGGGCCGCGGCAGGCGAGGGCGCAGCTGGCTGTCACCGCCGGGCTTGAACATCTATCTCTCGTGCCTGAAGCGGTTCGAGGCGGGCTTCGCATCGCTGTCGGGCTTGTCACTGGCCACTGGCGTCATCGTGCTGCGTGCACTGCAGGCGCTGGGCATTCATGGACCTCGCTTGAAATGGCCCAACGACGTGCTGGCGGATGGCGGCAAGCTCGCGGGCATCCTGGTCGAGCTGAGTGGCGAATATCAGGGGCCATGCGCGGCCATCATCGGCGTGGGCATCAATTTGCGGCTTACCGAGGCGTTGCGCGAGCAGGCGGGTCAGCCGGTATGCGACCTGGCCGCGCTCGCTCACGGCACGCCTCCCGATCGCAACCGTGCGGCCGCCGCGTTGATCACCAGCATGGTCGAAGGCCTTGACCAGTTCGAGCGTGACGGCTTCGTAGCGTTCGTCGACGAATACACCGAGCACGATGCCTTGCGTGGCGTGCCGCTGCGCGTGAGTAGCCCGACAGGTGATCTCGACGGTATCGGCGCGGGTATCGATGCGCGTGGCGCGTTGCAGTTGCAAACAGCGGCGGGCCTGCGTGGCATCGACAGCGCTGACGTCACGGTGCGACGCGCATGAAGCTGCTGCTCGATCTAGGCAACACGCGATTGAAATGGGCGATGGTGTCCGCCGACAACTGGGGTGAGCGCGGTGCTGTAGCGTGGGACGAGGATGTTTCGGTAGTGCTGGCTCGCGCATGGTCCGATCTGGAACAGCCGGATCGCGTACTGGGCGCATCGGTGGTGGATACGTCTCGCGAAAGTCAGATCGAACGCGTCGTCACTGAGTGTTTTGGGCGCCAGGTTGAGTGGGTGCGCACACCGGCCGAAGCCTGTGGCGTGCGTATCGCTTACGCCGAACCATCACGGCTGGGTGTCGATCGCTTTCTTGCGATGGTCGCTGCGCATGCGGAGGCGCAAGCGCCATGCATATTGGCGGGCATCGGCACCGCGTTGACGCTCGACGCGCTGACCGCAGACGGCCAACACCTGGGCGGTTTGATTGCCCCCGGGCCACTGCTGATGCAGCAATCCCTGCTCGGTGCGACCGCTCGCGTGCGGCCGGACCATCCCGGCGCGATACGTGATATCGCGGACAACACGGCCGACGCGGTGGTTTCGGGGTGCTGGCAAGCGGTAGCCGCTCTGATCGAGCGCTTTGCTACCCATGTCGCCAGGCAATCCGGCGGCGCACAGCGTCTGCTGCTGGATGGAGGCGATGCGGTGGCCTTGCTGCCGCTGCTTGACGCGCGTGCCGAGCTTGCCGCGGACAGCGTGCTGCGTGGTCTCAATGTGTGGGCGAGCGCACATCCGCCGCGTCCATCCTCCTAGAATCCGATCATCCTTGGGGGAAGTGGCTGATGGTTCTGCGTCTGCTGTTCGTTCTGCTGATCGCTCTCAATATCGCTGTTGGTGCGTGGTTGCTGCTGGGTCAGACAGATACGCACGCCCGTTTCTCCACCGATCCGGGCGTTCCCAAACTGCGCCTGCTTTCGGAATTGCCGCCGCCCGCCACCACCGTTGCGCAAGCCGCTTCAGCGGCGCCGTCGGCGACGACCGCTACACCTTCATCCACAGCACCTGCCACCGCAAATGCGCCGGCCGCGTCGACCAATGCCAACGCACTCAGCTATACGTGCATGGCGCTGGGACCGTTCGCTACGCAGGAGGATCTGCGTATCGCGCGCACCGCGCTCGGCGCACAAGTTCAGCGCATGCGAGCCCGGCAGGAGCAGACCACGCAAACCCGTGGCTGGTGGGTGCATCTGCCACCCAGCCCGAATCACGCGGCTGCCTTGGCCCAGGCGCGTCAGCTTGGCGCGCGCAACATCCAGGACTATTTCGTGGTGAGTGCGGGCGACAACCAGAACACCGTATCGCTAGGTCTGTTCAAGGACCCGGCCAATGCGCGCAAACGCCGCGACGAAATCGTCGCCGCTGGCTTCCAGGTGCAGATGACCGAGCGCACCGAAACCGTGCCCGAATACTGGCTGGACCTGATCCCGACCGATAGCAAGCACTTCGACTGGCGCAGTCGCGTCCATGACCCGGCCATCGGTTCGCACAGCACGGGCTGCTTTTAGATAGGGATGCTCTGTTAGAATCTACGGCCCAGTGCCGGCATAGCTCAGTTGGTAGAGCAACCGCCTTGTAAGCGGTAGGTCGTCTGTTCGAGTCAGACTGTCGGCACCATTCCTTAGCTCTAGCCCTTGCGTTAGAGATGCCGCCGCAGCGTATTCGTCGCTGGCATAGGCGGCAAATCCTCATCGGCCACTGCAACGCCATCGCGCCCACGCTGCTTGACGGCATACAGCGCAGTATCCGCCCGTGCGAACAACTCTTCCGGCTGATAGCTGGTCTGCGCGTTGGCCTGTGCAATGCCGATGCTGAGCGTCAGCGTAGGGGTGGCAGGTTCAGCGGTGGATGATTGTTTGGCGAGGCCGGTGCGAATCGCGTTGGCCAGCGTTACGCACTCGTCGAGACTGCGTCCAGCGCAAGCGATCATGAATTCGTCGCCGCCGAATCGGCCAAGCAGATCATCGCTGGTCAATTGTTCGCGCACTACGCCGGCGATCCGACACAGCGCTGTATCGCCCACTAGATGACCGTAACGGTCGTTGATCGCTTTGAAGTGATCCAGATCGAGCAGCAGCAGATTGAGTGGTTGGTTATAGCGCGCCAAGTGATCCAGGCGCTCGCGAAGTTCTGCTGCGAAGGCGTGTCGGTTTAGTACGCCGGTCAAAGGGTCGTGCATGGACAGCTGCTGCAGCGTCTTCGATTTCTGCTGCAATTGTTGATGAGCCGAATGCAGGAATCGCTCTCGCCGCGACAACCGTTCGGTTTCTAGCGAGAGCTGCCGGCTCTTTCGAGCGGTAGCCCACCATGCCAGCAAACTGCCGGCCAGGGCGGCCAGCAGCAACCATGGCAGATGGTTTTTTGGCGGACGCGGAGTGTCCGCCATTGCATGGGTGTGTTCGACGACTGCTGGTGCGGAGGGTTGTTCGACTGCGGGAGGATGTGGCGACGATGCCGCATCTGCTGGCGAGGTGATCGAGACTGGCGTATGGCTGGTTTGATCCCCCGCGGATACCGTCGCCGGACTTGGGATCACGGAAGCAGAAGGGGGTGATGGTAAGGGTGCCGGCGGCAACCGTCGCGGTGGGGGCAACCACGCGCCAGGCGGCGGAGGTGGCGGCATGCCCGGTGGTGGTGTGCCGCGCATGCCGTAAGGCGGCGGAGGTGGTGGCGGTATCTGTTGCGCGCCAGCCGGCGTGGCGCTGGATATCAGGCCTATCAGAAAAAGGTAAACAGCCAGGCGGTACGGCACACAAGGTCCCCTGCTTGAGCGCGGTGCGTCAATCTAGCAAAGACCTGCCAGAACTGCTCGCCGTAGTCATTGTTTGAATTGAATCTTGCGCGAGCTCAGCATGCTCTTGGTGCTGTCATCCATTCAAGGCTTGTTCGAGTTGAACCATCAGCATACGCTTTCGCGCCTCACGCGTGTGCGGCCGGGTGAGCTGTAAATTGAATGCCGATGGCCTGGCAAACCTTCAGGATGGTATCGAAACGCGGATTGGAACCCGGGCGAAGCGCTTTATAAAGACTCTCGCGACCAAGTCCCGTTTCTTCCGCAATATGTGCCATGCCGCGAGCTTTTGCTACGTAGCCGATGGCTCGCAACAGTTCGTCCGTATCGCCATCGGCCAATACCTGCGTGAGGTAGGCGGCGATCGCTTCATCGCTGTCGAGCAGTTCGGAAGGATCGAAGGGAAGCAGTTTCTTTTTCATAGTCGATACTCCTGAACCAGTTGCAGCGCTCGTTTGATATCAGTTCGCTGAGTCTTCTTATGGCCACCGCATAGCAGCACGATCATGGTTCGGCCGCGCGTAACGAAATACAGCCGATAACCTTTGCCCATGTCCACGCGCATCTCTGAAATGCCCTCGCGAATGGTTTGGACATCACCCAGATTGCCATTGGCTGCACGATCCAGGCGGCGGGTAATCGCTGCGTGCGCCTGCACATCTCGCAATCCTTTAAGCCAGACGGCGAACTCTTCTGTCTGCTTGATACCCTACTTCATGGTTATTGTATCCTTTTAGATACAATAAAAAGCATTCGGTAGGGCTCTCACAAGGCGCTGATTGCCATTCGTGCAGTAAGCGCATGGAGCTTTCGACCCGTTACACTTGCAGGCCCATGCATAAGAGCACGAGCAAAACAGCATGAAAAAACAAGCGGTTGCACTGGTCGGCGTGCCGACCGACATTGGTGCGGGGCATCGCGGAGCCTCGATGGGGCCAGAGGCCCTGCGCGTGGCGCAACTGGCAGAGAAGTTGCGCCGCCGTGGCGTGAATGTGATCGATCGCGGCAATCTGCATGGCCCGATGAACCCCTGGCAGCCGCCGGAGGAGGGTTACCGGCATTTGCCGGAAGTGGTCGCGTGGAACCTCGCCGTGCATGTGGCGATTCATCAGGAGCTGCAGGCCGGCCGCTTGCCGATCATGCTGGGTGGTGACCATAGCTTGGCGATCGGTTCGATCAGCGCAGTGGCGCGCCATTGCAACGAGCAGGACCGCAAGCTGCGTGTGCTGTGGCTGGATGCACACGCCGACTTCAACACGTCGGAAGTCACGCCATCAGGCAACATCCATGGCATGCCGGTGGCGTGCCTTTGCGGCAATGGTCCGCGCGAGCTGGTGGAAATCGGCGATCGCGTACCTGCTGTAACGCCCGATGTGTTCCGCCAGATCGGCATCCGCTCCGTGGACGAAGGCGAAAAAAGGCTGGTGCGTCAGGCAGGGATGGACATCTACGACATGCGCCACATCGACGAAGTGGGCATGAAGCGCACGATGGAAGAAGCGCTCGATGGCCTCGACGAAAACACGCATTTGCACGTGAGTTTCGATGTGGATTTTCTCGATCCTTCCATTGCTCCCGGCGTGGGCACTACGGTACGCGGTGGCCCCACGTATCGCGAAGCGCAGCTGTGCATGGAAATGATTGCCGATACCGGCCGCTTGGCTTCGCTGGACATCGTGGAATTGAACCCTGCCTACGACAAGCGCAATCGCACCGCGAGGCTGGCGGTGGAATTGGTCGAATCGCTGTTCGGCAAGTCCACGCTGATGCGTGAACCGGATTAAAGCCCGTACACTGAAAATTCCTATCCGCGCAGGGTGCGCGGGTGTTTGATCTTCCTTGGATTGCCGCATGCAAACTCGCGTCCTCACAGGCATCACCACCACCGGCACGCCGCACTTGGGCAATTACGTCGGTGCGATCAGGCCCGCTATTGCTGCCAGCCGCCGACCCGAAGTCGATGCGTTCTTCTTCATGGCCGACTATCACGCGCTGATCAAAAGCGACGACCCGGCCCGCATCGAACGTTCACGCCTGGAAATCGCGGCCACCTGGCTGGCAGCGGGGCTCGATCCGAACAAGGTGACGTTCTATCGGCAATCGGATGTTCCGGAAATTCCGGAACTCACCTGGTTCCTCACCTGCGTCACCGCCAAGGGCCTGCTCAATCGCGCGCATGCCTACAAGGCTGCTGTGGACAAGAACACGGAAGCCGGTGAAGACCCGGATGCAGCCATCACGGCAGGTTTGTATATGTATCCGGTGCTGATGGCGGCCGACATCCTGGCGTTCAATGCGCAGCAGGTGCCGGTGGGGCGAGATCAGATCCAGCACATCGAAATGGCGCGCGACATCGCGCAGCGTTTCAATCACATCTACGGTCATGATTTCTTTGTGCTGCCGGAAGTGGTGATCGAGGAACAGGTCGCCACGCTGCCGGGGCTGGATGGCCGCAAGATGTCCAAGAGCTACGACAACACCATTCCATTGTTCGCCGGCGGTACGAACCAGCTGCGCGATACCGTGATGCGTATCGTCACCGATTCGCGCGCGCCCGGCGAACCGAAAGACCCGGACAGCTCTGCGCTGTTCACGATCTTCCGCGCCTTTGCCAGCGAAACCGAGAGTGCCGCCTATCGCCGTGCGCTGGAAGAGGGCATCGGCTGGGGTGAAGCCAAGCAGGTGTTGTACGAGCGCCTCGAGGCAGACATTGCGCCCATGCGCGAACGCTACGAGGCGCTGATTGCACGGCCTGCCGACATCGAAGCCATTCTGCGCGAAGGTGCGGGCAAGGCACGTGCGATTGCTGGGCCGAAGATTGCCGAGCTGCGCGATGCGATCGGATTGCGTTCGATGTCCGCCATTGCAACGGTGGCTGCCACCAAGCCACGACAGGCAGTGAAAGCTTCTCGGCCACCGCGCTTCGCGAGCTTCCGCGATACGGATGGCAGCTTTCGCTTCCGGCTGTTTTCATCGGAAGGCGACGAGTTGCTGCTATCGAAATCCTTCAAGGATCCCAAAGAAGCGGGCGCGGTGCAGAAACGCCTTAAAATGCTGGGCGCTTCCGCGGCTACGCTGATCAGTTTGCCGCGTTCGCTGGTGCTTGAACTCGATGACGAGCCCGTCGCCACCACACCCGACTACGCAGACGATATTGAACGCGATGAGGCGCTGAATTATTTGCGCGCGGCACTGGATCTGCTGGTCGAGCAGGAAAAGAGCGCGTAATTCGTATTTGCCTCGGTGGCATCATTCCCGCGAAAGTGCATTGTTGTTTGGGGAAGCGATGTCAGATTTTTTTGCATATCGCTTGATTGCTGAAATTTCGTTTAATTTCAACAACACCGTTCGTCGCCCCGGCGAAGGCCGGGGTCCAGTGACGTTGATGAACATCCAAGTCGCTGGGTCCCGGCTTTCGCCGGGACGACGAACATTTAGGCATTTCGGCAACCCAGGTAAAAATTTCCCCGGATAGGAATGCACCAAGGCGGAAATGACGCAGCCAGTTTATGTGCCGCTGGACGAGCTATTCGGCGTGGAGTTCGCCTCTCCCACCGTCAAGCCCGAGGCGTCGACACTCTTCACACCCTTCACTCCCTTCGCGATGTGAACCGCACGATTCTTCTCCGCCTTGGATGTTGCCGTACCCGTTAACGTCACGGCACCGTCGGTCGTGCTGACAGAAACATCGGAAGCCTTCACGCCTTTCGCTGCAGCGAGCTTGGATTTCACCTTGGTGGTGATCCAGCTGTCGTCGACTTTGCCCGGCACGGTTTCGTTGCTGCGGGTGGTGGTCGACTGATCGTTCATCGGTGTCGACTGCTGCATGGTCGAGGGTTGCTGCATGTTCGACGGCGGCGTCTGTTGCTGCGGCATGGATGATGGCGTGCTCTGTGCCATCAATGAGAATGGCACAGCGACAAACGCTATTGTCATTCCAGCAGTGATCAGGGATTTGCGCAGATAAGTCAGATTACGCATGAGCAATCTCCTCGGAGCTGTGGACTGCCTGCATCAGCGTGCAAACAGGCGCATCGCTGTCGATCCGCGGGTCCATGGCAACAGGGCATGCGTTAAAGCAGCGTCGCAAAACACCAAGAAGTGTTGCGTCCGTTCAGTGATGTGGTGATGTCGGCAATCGATTGTTGTGCAATCGTTGCGAGCAGCGCACGCGAGTGTTTTCAGAATAGATGCTTGAGCGCAATGAAGAGCACGCCCGCAAGCACAATCGAAGCTGGCAGCGTCAACACCCAGGCCAACAGAAGATTGCGCACAGTGCTCCACTGCAGGCCCGAGCCGTTCGCCGCCATCGTGCCAGCGACGCCCGAAGTGAGCACATGTGTGGTGCTGACCGGCAAGTGATACATGTCGGCCGCCTGGATCAAGGTCATCGCCACCAATTCAGCGGATGCGCCCTGTGCATACGTGAGATGTTCCTTGCCGATGCGTTCGCCGACCGTTACCACGATGCGCTTCCAGCCCACCATCGTGCCGAGTCCCAATGCCAACGCAACCGCCACCTTCACCCATGCCGGAATGAACTGAGTTGCCTTGACACCCAGACCACGCCATGCAGTGAGCGTGCTGGTTTGTTCACTGCTTAAACCTGGCTGTGACAACACGAGAGGGATCGCGGAATTGGCGAGGTAAATGTCATTGCGTACGTTGCCCATTTGTTCCTGCGGTACCGAGCGCAACGATGGGCGATTGCCTACCTGCTGGTCAATTTGAGCGATGAGTGCGGAAAGCGCCGGCACTGTGTCAGGCAGCAACTTCCGCTGTTGCAGCGACGTGGTGACGATGTCACGTGGATTGCCGTTCACCGGTGCGCCGTGATCGATCACGCTCAGCACCTGTTGGACTTCCACGGAAACCTCGTGGAATGTTTTCACCTGGTTGCCGGATACCGCGCCGTTCAAGGCATACGCGGTGGGCACGGTACCGATCAGGATCAGCATGATCAGGCCCATGCCTTTCTGGCCATCGTTGGAGCCATGACTGAAGCTGACACCGGTGCAGGTGAGCACCAGTAGCAGGCGAATCGGCCACGGCGGCGGCTTACGGCCTTCCGGGGCACGGTACAGCGCGGGAATCTTGACCAACGCTTTCAGCAACAACATCAACAGGCCGGCAAGCAGAAAGCCTGCGATAGGTGAAAAAACCAAGCCTCTCAACACATCCATGGCGGCATTCCAGTCCACACCGCTGGTACCGGTTTTCACTGCGGTGAGCTGGTTGGCCAGACCCACGCCGATGATCGATCCGATCAGCGTATGCGATGAAGAGTTTGGCAAGCCGAAATACCAGGTGCCGAGATTCCACAGGATGGCTGCGAACAGCAGTGCGAACACCATCGCAAAGCCTGCGCCACTGCCGACTTGCAGAATCAATTCCACCGGTAACAGTGACACTACGGTGAAGGCGACCGCGCCAGAGGACGTCAACACGCCCAGGAAATTGAAGATGCCCGACCAGATCACCGCAAGATTGGCTGGCATCGAATGCGTATAGATCACCGTAGCTACCGCATTGGCGGTGTCGTGAAAGCCGTTGACGAATTCAAAGCCTAGAGCGATCAGTAACGCCACACCCAACAGGATGAACGGCGCGGTTGAATGCGAGCGTACGATGGAGAGATCATCGATCAGGTGCAAGCCCGCATAACCGGCTCCCACCAGCAGTATCAACGCAAAGATAATGCCGAACACGCGTCCGGAACCTTGCGTGGAGGTGGTGGTACTGGCAACAGCGGCGTCCGTCTGCATGGGCGTGCCCTTCGGTGGTCAGCCCGATGAAAGCTAAGTGCTGCGCAAGACAAAAGCGTGACAGCGCGTGGCGTTCGTTCGCGAGGAAAGAGGGCAGACACGCAACAAAAAAGCGATCGCCGGTGCAGCGGCGATCGCTCAAGTGTCGGTTAGAACGTCCGCTAAGATCGGCTAACCGCTGTTCTTGTTATGTTTTACTGCGCGGAGCTCGCAGTTGCCGGCAGCGGATGTTCTGCCTTGAACTGCTGCCATTGCGCCTTGCGGGCCTCGAACGCGGCCTTCTGGGTGGTGTACTGGCTCTGCTGGGCGCTGGTCAGCACGCTGTTGTAGATCTGCGCCGTGACGGCCGCGCGGGCGATGATGCGCGCACTGGTGAAATTGGCTTCAGCTTGGGCAAGGGCGGCGGCCGAAGACTGATAGTTGGAAGCGCTCGGCGACAAGGCTTCGAAGGCTTCGCGCTGCTGGTGCACGGCCTGTCCCTGTGCCTTCAGCGAAGCGAAGCTCTGCTGAACGATCTGCTTGACCTGGGCCTTCTGCGCGTCAGTGAGATTCAGGCCGCGGAGGGCGAGCATTCCTTCCGCGTGGCCACCACGGGGACCATGGTCGAAACCACCTTCGCCCGGGCCGCCGGCAAAGGCCAGCGCGGAAATGCCGAGGGCGGCGGAAAGGATAAGCGACAACGTGATGGACTTACGCATGGTGAAGCTCCTGCTTGGGTGAGGGATTGTGGTAACTATTGGAAAGCAGGGGCGAGTTGAAGATCTTTGCTGCGGTGTAAAGAAGGGTAAAGTCAGCCCAGCGCAAGCGAGCCTACGGCCGTTTCCGGTTGTCATGCGATAGTAACTACGTACTGTCGATGGCTGCCTGCATGTCCCGGATACTGATTGGTGATGACGACCGCGAGCTGTGCGCATTGCTCGCCGAATACTTGCGCCGCGAAGGATTACAGGTGGATGTCGTGCATGACAGCGAGGGTGTGCTGGCAAGGCTGCGTGATCCGGCATTGCGTCCGGATCTGCTGATTCTTGACGTGATGATGCCGGGTCGCAGTGGACTGGATACCCTACGCGACTTGCGCGCACAACATCGCTTGCCGGTGATCATGTTGTCGGGCCGCGGAGAACCGGTGGATCGCGTTGTAGGGCTGGAGCTTGGTGCGGACGACTATCTCTCCAAACCATGCTTACCGCGCGAACTGCTTGCGCGTGTGCGTGCACAACTACGCCGTCATACCGTGGAGAGCGTGGGTGAGTTGACCGCGGGCGTATTGCGCCTGCTGCCAGGTGAGCGACGCGCGTACGCCGGTGAGCAGGAACTCAATCTCACCGGCGCCGAATTCGCCCTGCTGCTGATGCTGGTGCAGCGCGCTGGCGAAGTCATCGACAAGACTTCACTCACGCGCGTAGCGCTGGGTCGCGAGTTGGAGCGGTTCGATCGCAGCATTGACGTGCACGTCAGCCGCCTGCGCCACAAGCTGGCAGAGGCCTCGGCGCAGGCGCCACGCATCGATTCAGTGCGTGGTGCGGGTTACGTACTGGTACCGAACGGTGCGCAGGCATGAATACGTTCCGCAGCCCACTGTTCTGGCGCTTATTGATCTCCGTTTGCATCGCCAACGTGCTGGTGTTGATGTTGGGAGGTTTGCTTACGCGCAGTTACTTTGCGTATTCGATGCAGCAGGCATTCGATTGGCCGGCCTTGGCACAAGCGGCCAACGAAGCCTATGAAAAAGGCGGACATGACGGCCTGGATGTTTGGGTCACGCAGCAACGCGAGCAGGGTGTCGATGCCACACTGTATGAAAACGGCGAACCGCTACGCGACATCCGCCTGCCATCGCCCATTCGTCACACGCTGCCCGATTGGTTGTCTTCCGGGCACGACATCACGTTGAATCCATGGCCGGGCTTCTATATCGCCGTGCAGAACGTAACGGGCAGCGACGGCCATGCTCGGCAGATGGTTGCCGTAAGCAGTTCGCGCACCCGCATTCCACCGCGCACGCGAGAGAAGATTTTGCTCGTTGTGCAAGGCATGCTTTCCTTATTGATGATCGGCATCATCGGCTGGTGGGTGGCGCGCAGTGTATCGCGGCCGGTAGAGGCCATGCGCACGGCCACGCGTTTGATGGCGTCCTGCGAATTTGCCACACGCGTCGATCGGCGTTGGATCAGCAAGCACGATGAACTCGGACAGCTTGCTCACGATTTCAATACCATGGCCGAACGCATCGAAATGCTCGTCGCACACGATCGCGGCGTGTTGCAGGATCTCTCGCACGAACTGCGCTCGCCACTGGCGCGTCTGCATCTCATCCTGGACCTGGCGCAACACAGTAGCGATCCACACGAAGCGGCAGCCCATTTTCAGCGTGCCGAGCAAGAGATTGCTCGCATGGATCGTATGACAGCGGAAATGCTGGCGCTGTCGCGACTGGAAGGCGGGCTGCCGGGCATGGTGCGTGAATCCGTCGATCTGGCAGCACTGGCCAAAGATCGTGTGGCGGCGGCAGGTATTGATGCAGAGGCGCGCGGCATCGTCCTGCAGATGAGCGGAAATGGGTCGATGGTGGTGCAGGGCAGCGGCCTGCTGCTTGAACGCGCTTTGGACAATGTGCTTGCCAATGCGATCAAGTTCAGCCCATCGAACGGTGTGGTGCATATTGCATTGACTGAGCTAGCTGCCCAGTGGGAGCTACGTATTCGCGATCACGGACCGGGCGTGCCTGAAGAAGAGCTCGATCTGTTATTCCGCCCGTTCTTTCGCGGCAGCAACGCCGAGCAAGCCACTGGCCACGGGTTGGGCCTGGCGATTGTTCAGCGCGTGATGCACGCGCATGGCGGCAAAGTTGCAGCGCGCAACGTGGATGGTGGCGGGTTGGAGATCATCATGCATCTGCCGGCACAGGCGCCTTCAGAAGACGCGTGATCGAAGCGGCAGTCAATCACATTGTGTTAGGCGAACTCGGTTTCAACATCTTGAGCACGCTGAAGCACAGTGGATTCCAGAACCATGCGTTGATCAGCGATGCCTGGTTGCCGGCTTATGGGGTGCGTTTCACTCAACCGACCATATACAAGTTGGAACGGGTAGGGCATTACTGCCTTGAAGATGTGCCGGAAGCAGTCGGCACCCATGTAACCGCATTTTTGCAACAAAAATGATAGCGATGGAAGGCACAAAAAAAGCGCCCATTGCGGGCGCCTTTTTTTTGTGCGGCTTGATAGATCAGTTTGGCAGCGACAGGTTATCCAGTAGCGCCTTCAGGAAGCGAGCAGCTTCACCGCCGGTCGCCGCGCGATGATCGAACGTGAGGCTGATCGGCATGCGGCGATGTACTTCGATACCACCCATCACGGCGACAACGTCATGGCTCAGCTTGCCGGCACCGATGATCGCCACGCACGGCGGTACTACCACCGGTGTTGCGTAACGGCCAGCGAACATGCCGAAGTTCGACAGGCTGATGGTGTAGCCGCTGAGTTCCGAAGATGGAATCGTGCGGTCTTCCACCTGCGTACGCAGACGCTGGATGCCTGCACGGATGCCGGCACCATCGAGCACATCGGCGTTACGCAATGCGGGCACGAACAGGCCGTCTTCCGTGTCGACAGCAATGCCGATGTCCACGTGCGGATGCAATGTACGAGTGAGGTTCTTGCCGTCGAACCATGCGTTGAGCGCGGGCACTGTCTTGCACGCCGTCACGATCGCGCGGATCAGACGGGCGGTGATGTCCTGCTTGCCGATCCAGGCATGCAGATCCGCATCGTCCACCAGCGTAGTCGGCACTACGTTGGCGTGTGCTTCGGCCATCACGCGCGCCATGTTGCGGCGAACGCCTTTGAGTTGCTCCGGCTGGCCGCTTGCTTTGACGCTCGGGGGCGCAGTACGCACCGGTTTGCCGGCCAGCGACACGGGGGTGCGTGCCGGTTCCGGTTCCGGCAGTTCTGGAGCGAGGTGGCGGCCGGCGGAAGCCGGCACGGCGCGCGCGGGCGCGGCGCCAAGCGCAGCGGTGCCATTGGCGGCGGCGTTCTTCACGTCCTGCATGGTCACCACGCCGTCGGCGCCACTACCGCGCACGCGCGTGATGTCGACCTTGAGCTTCTTCGCCAATGCACGCACGGCCGGTACGGCCTTCACGCCGCCGACGCTGGAGGCCTGCTCCACATGCACGTGGCTGCCGCTGACCATCGCACCGACCACGGTGCCTTCGTCTTCGCGATCCGCCTTGCCATTGGTCTCGATCTCGCCACCTTCGTCGGAGGCGGTGACTTTCTTCGGCTCCGCGGCAGCGGCCTTCTTGGGGCCGTGATGATGGCCGGTGGATTCGGCTTCAGCACGCTGCTTGGCGTTCGGATCAGGCTCGAATTCGGCGAGCGCTGCACCGGTATCGATCACGTCGCCAGCTGCGCCATGCAACTTGGCGACCTTGCCCGTGTACGGGGAGGGGACGTCGACAACCGCCTTGGCGGTTTCCATCGATACCAGCGGCGCGTCGAGTTTGATCTGATCGCCTTCCTTCACGTGCCACTCGACGATGGTTGCGTCGGGTAGGCCTTCGCCGAGGTCCGGCAGGTAGAACGTCTTGATGTCGGCCATGTTCGGAGTTCCGAAATGTGAGTGTGTGTTCGGTTTTTGCTTCCTCCCGTGCATGCGGCAAGGGAGGGAGCGAGGACGTCAGGATGCGGCGAGCGTGCGCTTGGCGGCTTCCACCACGCGCTCCGTGCTCGGCAGATATTTCATCTCCAGACGGAACAACGGAATGTGCGTATCCCAGCCGGTTACGCGCTCCACCGGCGCGAGCAGGTCGTACAGGCATTCCTCCGCGATGCGCGCGGCGATCTCGGCGCCAAAGCCAGCTGTCTTGGGTGCTTCGTGCAGGATCACGCAGCGGCCGGTCTTCTGCACCGATTCGGCGATGGTGTCGAAATCCAGCGGGGTAAGCGTGGCTACATCGATCACCTCAGCACTGATGCCTTCCTCGGCCAGTGCATCGGCGGCTTCCAGTGCTTCCTTCACCTGTGCGCCCCAGGTCACGATGGTGACGTCGGTGCCGTCGCGCAGCACGAAGCACACATCGAGCGGTAGCGCTTCGCCGTCATCCGGCACTTCTTCTTTGTATTGGCGATAGATGCGCTTGGGTTCGAAGAACATCACCGGATCCGGATCGCGGATCGCGGCGAGCAACAGACCGTAAGCGCGTGCGGGCGACGAAGGCATCACCACGCGCAGACCAGGAATATTGGTGAACAGATGCTCGTTCGCTTCGGAGTGATGTTCCGGTGCACGAATGCCGCCACCCCACGGTGCGCGCCATACAGCCGGCACGGTAATGCGGCCGCGCGTGCGGTTGCGCATGCGCGCGGCGTGGCAAGCGATCTGCTCCATCATCGGATAGATGAAGCCTTCGAACTGCGCTTCGGCGACCGGCTTCATGCCTGCCGCGGCCAAGCCTACGGTGACACCGGCGATGGTGGTTTCGTCCAGTGGCGTGTCGAGCACGCGCAGCGCGCCGAATTTTTCCTGCAGACCCTGCGTGGCACGGAACACGCCGCCGTTGACGCCGACGTCTTCGCCCAGTACGACAACGCTGTCGTCGTGGGCCATTTCATAAGCAAGCGCCTGGGTGACGGCTTCGATAAGAGTGATTTGTGCCATGGCTTAGTGCGCCTTCTTGTCGAGCGAGAGCACGAGATCGCGCTGTTTGGCGAGATCCGCGGGAACTTCGGCGAAGGTGTAATCGAACATCGCCGTGACGGGCTGGGTCTTGGTCTGGAGGTAGGCATTCACCTCGTTGTCCATCCACTCGTCGCACTCGGCTTTCCAGGCTTCTTCCTTCGTGTCGTCCCACACTTTCTTGGCGACCAGCCAGTTGCGCAGGCGCTTCATCGGCTCCTTCGCCCAGGCGTCCTTCACTTCCTGCTCGCCGCGATAGCGACGGGCGTCATCGGCGGTGGTGTGGTCGCTCAGGCGATAGGTGACCAGCTCCAGTACGCTGCCGCCTTCGCCGTTACGCGCGCGCTCAAGCGCGTCTTCCATCGCCTTGCGCACGGCAATGATGTCGTTGCCGTCCACCTGGATGCAGTAGAGACCCGCAGCGATGCCTTTCTGCGCCAAGGTCGGCGCACCGGACTGGATCTTGCGCGGTACCGAGATGGCCCACTGGTTGTTGACGATCACCGCCACCATCGGCAGGTTCTGTGCACCGGCGATGTTGATGGCGCCGTAGAAGTCGCCCTTAGACGAACCGCCGTCGCCGATCGTGCACACGGCTACGCGCTTCTCGTTGCGGATCTTGAACGCCAAGGCGGTACCGGCTGCATGCAGGCATTGCGTGGCGATCGGCACCGACCAGGCGAAGTCATGACGTGCGGGCTCGTTCTGATAATCGTTGCCGCGTTCGTCGCCGCCCCAATACATGTATACCTCGCGCGGCTGCACGCCGCGATAGAGCTGTGCACCGTATTCGCGATAGCTCACGGCGAGCACATCTTCCGGCTTCATGGCGCTGCCGATGCCGACGTGCGAGGCTTCGTGACCGAGACAGCTTGCGTACGTGCCAAGCTTGCCGGTACGTTGCAACGCCACCGACTTCGCGTCGAACACGCGGGTGGACATCATCAGCTTGTACAGCTCGACCATGTGGTCGAGATCTTTGGTGAATTCGGGCAGGTCATCCCGAACCTGCTTGCCTTCGGCATCGAGATACTGCAGATATTCGATTTCAAACTTGGCGGCGATGGACACGACTCGCTCCCGGATGAGGGTAGGGAAAACGCTGCGGGGGAGGCGCGGCCCATCCAGTGGGGCCGGACGCACTTGAGGATGCTTTGACGTATTTTACGTGGTCATCACTGACGCTGTCCGTACAGTCAAAACAGCCTTTTGGACCCAGACAAACGCCAATTGATAGCAGGCGGCCTTGTTGCGTCGCAAGGTACACTGCAGCATGCGAGCCCGTACGTGGGCGTTCGCGATAGCGGTTAACATCAATCTTTTTGCGGGTTTGCGGGCAACCATGACGGACAACCAGCGGGACCTCGAGGCAGGGATTGAGCTCGACTTGAGCGGCCGAATGACCTATGGCGGCTATCTGCGGCTGGATCAATTGCTTACCGCGCAGCAGCCCGTCACCCAGCCGCCGCATCACGACGAAATGCTTTTCATCGTGATGCATCAGGTGGCGGAGCTGTGGATGAAGCTGGTCATCCATGAGCTGAAAGCAGCCATCGCGCATCTGCGTATCGACGACGTGAACGAATGCCTGAAAATTCTTGCGCGTGTGAAACATGTGCAGCGGCAGTTGTTCGAGCAATGGGCGGTGCTGGAGACGCTGACGCCGTCGGAGTATCTGGAATTTCGCGACGCGCTGGGTTCGTCGTCGGGTTTTCAATCGCTTCAGTACCGCATGATCGAATTCATGCTGGGCAACAAGAATTCGCAGATGCTCAAGGTGTTCGATTACGACCCTTCGGCGCAGGCGCAGTTGCGAGAAGTGCTGGAGGCGCCGGGTTTGTACGACGAATTCCTGCGCTATCTCGCGCGTCACGGCCATGCCGTGCCGGCGGAGCGAGTGGAGCGCGACTGGAGCGAACCGTATCAGCGCCATGAAGGTTTATTGGCGGTGTTCAAGCGCATCTATGAACAGCGTGCGGCGTTCTGGTCGGAGTACCACATGTGCGAGCAATTGGTGGATGTGGAAGAGAGTTTCCAACTTTGGCGTTTCCGTCATATGAAAACGGTGGAGCGCATCATCGGACATCGGCGTGGTACGGGTGGTTCCTCGGGTGTGGCGTTCTTGAAGAAGGCGCTGGAGTTGGAATTTTTTCCTGAGCTGCTGGATGTGCGCACGGTGCTTGGCGCCTAGGTTAGGGTGCAAACCCAACGTCCCATGTGCAGATACATTCCGATGTTGGGGTTTGCACTCCAGCCTATGCGCTCTGTGCGGGATTCCTCGCCCTCAAGGCCGAACATGTCCATATGCTTCCTCGCACGCCGGCCTTTGTCGGAATGACCATTCCCTAAAGTTGCTGCATCGCGTTTGACTTGAACGCACCATGCCCGTTACATCTTCCGGGTCCAATCCCAAGGGGAACCTAAGTGAACCAGCATTCCGAAGCCGGCGTCCAAACCACGCCCGACTTTCCGCAGCTGTTCGGTCATCCGCGTCCGCTGTGGATGCTGTTCATGACGGAGTTCTGGGAGCGCTTCGCCTACTACAGCCTGAGCTGGGCGTTGGCGTTGTACGCGGTGGCGCAGTTCTATAACGGTGATCCCACCGGGCAGGGTTGGGCCAGCAGCATTTTCGGCGCCTACGTGGCGCTGGCGTTTGCTTTCGGTGTGTTCGGAGGATATGTCGCTGACAAGATCATCGGCTATCAGCGCTCGATCCTGCTCGGCGCAGTCGTCATGTCCGCGGGCTTGTTTGTGCTGATGATCCCCAGTCGTGATGCCTTGCTGTTCGGCCTGGCGATGGTCATCGTGGGCGATGCCCTGTTCAAACCGAACATCTCCTCGATGGTGGGCCAGTTGTACGCGCCCGGCGACGAGCGTCGCGATCGCGGCTTTACGCTGTTCTACATGGGCATCAATTGCGGTGCGTTCCTGGCACCGCTGGTTACGGGCTGGATGGCCAGTTATTTCACGAAGACGCCGCTGCAGCAGAACTTCCGTGTTGTTTTCGCGGCAGCCGGTGTGGGCATGATCTTGAGCCTGTTGTGGTTCTGGTTTGGCCGGCGTGGCTTGCGCGGCGTGGGGCGTCCGGCGCCTGGCAGCGAAAGCCGCATGCGCGTGTTGCAGGTGATTGGTGGGGTGGTGGTGGCGGTCCCTGCAACGTATCTGCTGCTCGCCAAGCTCGGCGCGGCAGGCTTGCAATGGGTGATGGGACTGCTCTTCGTCGGCATGGTGGTGGTGCTGATCGCCGAAGCGAAGCGCCATGATCGTGTGCAGCTCGACCGGGTGATCGCGATGCTGATCATCTTCGCGTTCAACGTGCTGTTCTGGGTGTTCTATTACTTGTTCGGCACCACCTTCAACTTCCTGGCCGAAAACCTTGTTGATCGGCAGATGTTCGGTGGCTGGATGTTCCCGGTGGGTTGGTTCCAGTCCATGACGCCGCTATGGGTGGTGGCCTTGGCGCCAGTGACGGCGTTCGCGTGGGGCTGGCTGGCCAAGCGGCATAAAGAGCCGTCGATTCCACGCAAGTTCGGCTTAGGGTTGGTGTTCAACGGCGTGGGTTTCGTGAGCCTGATCTACGCGCTGTCGCACCTGCTTGGCATCAACGGTCTGATTCCATTCTGGCCATTGGCCATGTGCTACCTGTTCCAGTCCGTGGGCGAGCTGTGCCTGTCGCCGATCGGCCTGTCGATGGTGACCAAGCTGGCGCCGCCGCGTCTGGTGGGTCTCGGCTTGGGCGGCTGGTTCTTGTCCACTGCGCTCGGCGGCAATCTCTCAGGCATGCTGGCTTCGCATATCAGCGGGGCCACGGGCATGACGGCTGCGTCCGCACTGAGCGGGTTTACGTTCTGCTTCTACGTGTTGGCGGGGTCGGGCGTGCTGCTGTTGCTGATTTCGCCGCTTGTGAATCGGCTGATGCATGGCGTGAAATAGCTGCAGAAACGGGGAACGTCGACGTATCTCGGTACGCGCCGTTCCTCGTTCACGGTTCCCCGTCATCACCCATTCCCTGGACGCCTTCCAGCAGCTTGTCCAGGATGCGCGTCAGCCATGCGCGTTCTTCGGAATCGAGCTTGTCCAGCACTTCGCGTTCGCGCGCGCGCGCCATCGGGGCCACATCGTCGTGAATCAGCCAGCCGGCCTCGGTCAGGCTTAGCACCGAACGACGCTTGTCATTGCCGTGCGTTTCGCGATGCACGCGGCCGGCTTCGACCAGGCGGGCGAGTGCACGGCTTACGGCCACCTTGTCCATTGCCGTGCGTTCGGCCACTTCGCGTGCTGAAAGTCCGTGGAAACGGGCCAGTACCGCCATCACGCGCCATTCCGTCACGCTGAGGTCGTAGCGGCGCTGGTAGTCGTCCGCAATCGCCTGGCTCACCGTGTTTGAAAGGATCGACAACCGATAGGGCAGAAAGCGCTCCAATTCCAAGGGGGCGTGTTCGGCTCCAGCGGGGGCGGGCTTGCGCGGATGGGACATTGTGGCGGTGTTCCTTGCAATTAGTTGCAATTGTAACTATAACGTTGACCTTATCCCGATGGTGGCACGCTAGCGTGGCTGCCATCGCGCACCGACTATGTCAGGAGAGCGCCATGAACGCCCAGCCTAATCTCGGCATGCACGTGACCACCTTCGAGAACCCCATGGGCATCAACGGATTCGAATTCGTTGAATTTGCCGCCCCGGCGGGCCGAAGCGACGAACTGCATAGGTTATTCCAGAACATGGGCTTTACGGCGGTGCTCAAGCACAAGCGCCGTCCCATCACTGTGTATCGCCAGGGTGGCGTGAACTTCCTGGTCAACGAAGACCCGGATTCTTTCGCAGCCGACTTTGCCGCCGAACACGGTCCCTGCGCCTGTGGTTTCGCCATCCGTTTCGAGAAGCCTGCCAATGAAGTTCTGAAGGCGGTGCTTGCCAATGGCGGTGAGGCTTCCACACACAAAGCAGACACCAAGGCGGTAAATGCCCCGGTGGTGAAAGGCATCGGCGATTGCATGCTGTATCTGGTAGACCGCTATGGCGATGCCGGCAACATCTACGACGGCGACTATGAAGCACTACCGGGCGTGGACCCACATCCGGCTGGCTTCGGCCTCACCTTCATCGACCACCTCACGCACAATCTGTACTTCGGCAACATGCAGAAGTGGTCCGATTACTACGAGCGGCTGTTCAACTTCCGCGAGATCCGCTACTTCGACATCAAGGGTGCAAAAACCGGCCTGGTGTCGAAAGCGATGACCGCACCGGACGGTATCGTGCGCATTCCGCTCAACGAGTCGAGCGACCCGAAGAGCCAGATCAACGAATACCTCGATGCGTATCACGGCGAAGGCATCCAGCACATCGCCTGCTTCACCGACAACATCTACGAAACGGTAGAAGCGATGCGCGCGAAGGGCGTGGCATTCCTGGATACGCCCGATACCTATTTCGACGTGATCGACCTGCGTATTCCTAACCACGGCGAAGACGTGCCGCGTTTGGCGAAGAACAAGATCCTGATCGACGCCGATCCGGAAACCAAGCAGCGCAAGCTGCTGCAGATCTTCACGCAGAACAACGTCGGGCCGATCTTTTTCGAGATCATCCAGCGCAAAGGCAATGAAGGCTTCGGCGAAGGCAACTTCCAGGCGCTGTTCGAATCGATTGAACGCGACCAGATGCGCCGCGGCGTGCTGTAACGTAATTGAGCCCCCTCTCGATTCGGGAGAGGGGTTGGGGTGAGGGGACAAGGCTTGCCGTAAGCTGTGAAAGAACCTCGCTTCGATTGCACTTTCCACGCAAGATTGGCCCCTCACCCCCGCCCTCTCCCCGGAGGGGAGAGGGAGTAAAAAGCTCGGCAAGAGTGAAACCTAGATGGAATCGAACGGCTACCAATCCGGCTTCGGCAATGAGTTCGCCAGCGAGGCCATCCCTGGCGTGCTGCCGACGGGCCAGAATTCACCGCAGCGCGTAGCGCATGGTTTGTATGCGGAACAGCTGTCCGGCAGCGCGTTCACCGCACCGCGTCACACCAATCGCCGCAGCTGGTTGTACCGGATTCGCCCGGCTGCGATGCATAAGCCGTTCGAGTCGCTTGCGCATGCCAGCTTCCACAACCGCTTCGATGAAGCGCCGGCCACACCGAATCAGCTGCGTTGGGATCCATGGCCACTGCCGTCGCAGCCGACGGATTTCGTCGATGGCCTGATGACGATCGCCGGCAACGGTGGTCCGGCCGAGCAGGCAGGTTGCGGCATCCACGTGTATGCGGCCAACCGATCGATGCAGGGGCGCTTTTTCTACAACGCGGATGGCGAGCTGTTGATCGTTCCGCAGCTTGGCCGTCTGCGTATCGCTACTGAGCTTGGTGTGCTGGATATCAAGCCGCTGGAAATCGCCGTGATTCCGCGCGGCGTGCGTTTCTGTGTCGAGTTGATGGATGGCGAAGCACGCGGTTACGTCGCCGAAAACTTCGGTGCATTGCTGCGTTTGCCGGATCTCGGCCCGATCGGCGCCAACTCCATGGCTTTACCTCGCGACTTCCTCGCACCACATGCGGCTTACGAAGATGTCGAAGGCGATTTCGAGCTGATCGCGAAATTCCAAGGTGCATTGTGGACAGCGAGCATCAACCACTCACCGCTTGACGTGGTGGCGTGGCACGGCAACTACGCGCCTTATAAATACGATCTCACACTCTTCAACACGGTCGGCTCGATCAGCGTGGATCATCCCGATCCGTCCATCTTCACGGTGCTGACGTCG
This sequence comes from Dyella acidisoli, assembly GCF_030160295.1. Classification (GTDB taxonomy): domain Bacteria; phylum Pseudomonadota; class Gammaproteobacteria; order Xanthomonadales; family Rhodanobacteraceae; genus Dyella_B; species Dyella_B acidisoli. The sequence goes on along the minus strand of NZ_BSOB01000010.1, from coordinate 463,691 downwards.
CCCAGCGACACCCCTGGTACGGCCAACGTGGATTTCGTGATCTTCCCACCGCGCTGGCTAGTGGCCGAGCACACCTTCCGTCCACCGTATTTTCACCGCAACGTCGCCAGCGAATTCATGGGGCTGATCGAAGGCGTGTACGACGCCAAGGCCGGCGGTTTTGCGCCGGGCGGCGCCAGCTTGCACAACTGCATGAGCGGGCATGGGCCGGATGCTGCGACGTTCGAAAAGGCCAGCAACGCCGATGTCAGCAAGCCCGATCACATCACCGGCACGATGGCTTTCATGTTCGAAACGCGCAAAGTGATCCATCCCACCAAGCAGGCGCTCGATGCGCCGCAGCTGCAGCGCGACTATTACCAGTGCTGGCAAGGCATCGCCAAGCATTTCGATCCGGAACGCGCATGAGTCGCGCGTGGCTCACACTGGGTACGATGCTGCTTTTACAAATAACCTGGTGGCACGTCGGAGTGCTGCCGCCGATTGATGACTTGGACGGCTGCGCATGATGCAGCCTGGCGGAGTGAACGCATGAAACTGGGAAGTCTCAAGGAAGGCGGCCGCGACGGCACGCTGATCGTGGTAAGCCGCGATTTGAAGCAGGCCGTGAAGGCCACCGGCATCGCTGCGACCATGCAGGCCGCGCTGGACGATTGGTCGAACAGTGCGCCGCGCTTGAATGCGCTCTCAGATGCGCTCAACGCAGGCCATGCACCGGGTGCGTTTGCGCTAGACATGACCGCACTCGCTGCACCGCTGCCGCGTGCCTACGAATTCGTCGATGGCAGCGCCTATCTGCCGCACGTCGAACGCGTGCGCCGTGCACGCGGTGCGGAAGTGCCCGAGTCATTCTACGTCGATCCGCTGATGTACCAGGCAACGAGTGCAGGTTTTCTTGGGCCGCGCGATCCGGTTGTTGTGCCGAGCGAGGAGTACGGCATCGATCTGGAGGCCGAAGTGGTGGTCATCACCGACGACGTGCCGATGGCTGTGACCGTCGAGCAGGCCGCTGGCCATATTCAGCTTGTGGGCCTAGTCAACGACGTCAGCCTGCGCAACCTGATCCCGGGCGAGCTCGCCAAGGGCTTCGGCTTCCTGCAATCCAAGCCTCGTTCGGCACTATCGCCGGTGTTCGTCACGCCCGATGAGCTCGGCGATGCATGGCAAGGTGAGAAGCTCCATCTGCCGATGCGTACCTGGCTCAACGGCAAATGGTTCGGCGAAGCCGAATGCGGCGTGGACATGCAGTTCAACTTCGCGCAGCTTGTGGCGCATGCGGCCAAGACGCGTCCGCTTACGGCAGGCACCATCGTGGGCTCTGGCACCATCGCCAATGAAGACACCAGCAAGGGCGCTTCCTGCCTGGCTGAGCAGCGGACGGTGGAAACGCTGCGTGATGGCAAACCGAGTACGCCGTTCTTGAAGTTCGGCGATACGCTGCGCATCGAGATCACGCATGAACAGGGGGAGTCGATTTTTGGTGCTATCGAGCAGGCCATTGCTTCTCTGAAATGACGAGCTTCCAGTCACGGCGCGGTCAGAGATGACGCGCCGTGGCATCAGCGCTATCTTCCTGGACTGATTCCCCCCCTCACGTCAGGAGTAGCGCATGTCCCAAGTCACTCTTAAAGGTAATCCGGTTCAAGTCGACGGCCATCTCCCGGCTGCGGGTGACAAAGCACCGGCGTTCAGCCTTGTTGCCAAAGATCTCTCCGATGTCCCGCTTGCCAGCTTCAATGGCAAGCGCAAGGTGCTGAATATCTTCCCCAGCGTCGATACGCCAACTTGCGCCACCTCGGTGCGCAAGTTCAACGAAAAGGCCAGCCAGCTCAACAATACGGTGGTGCTGTGCATTTCGGCCGACCTGCCTTTCGCGCAGGCACGCTTTTGCGGTGCCGAGGGTTTGAGCAACGTGGTAACGCTTTCGACCCTGCGCGGCCATGACTTTCTCAAGCACTACGGCGTGGCGATCGCTTCCGGTCCGCTGAGCGGTCTCGCTGCGCGTGCGGTCGTGGTGCTGGACGAGCACGACAAGGTGCTGCACACCGAACTGGTCGGCGAGATCGCCCACGAGCCGAATTACGACGCGGCACTTGCCGCTTTGCAGTGATCGCAGAACGCACGCAAAAAAGGCCGGTTAATCCCGGCCTTTTTCGTCTGTCTCAATGCGAATCCTTGAGGTGATAGAGCGCGTCCCCCAGATGCGGCGACTGCTCGATTTCGGCAAGCGTGCACTGGCGATCCACTAATGGCGTATGCGGGTCGAACAGCGCTGCCCAATCGGCATCCGACATGCGTTTTTGGATCGGTGCGCCGTTGGCGGTTGGTGGAGCGTCGTCTCGCGCGTACGCGGCGGTCGATGTAACGGCGAGCGGTATCCAGAGCGCAATCCCGTACCGAAGCGCACGATGCTTCATCCACTTCATTCCCAAGCCCCTGTTTGTCCCCAGATGCGAGTATTGCGTGCAGGCGGATGCAGGCGAAAGGGGAAAGATGCCGCGGGAGATGTGGGTCAGGCTTTGCCTATGACCTGGATTGCCAATCCGCGTGTTTCCAGCCGCTCCGGCAGGCCCATCCCCAATCGCAGGCTGCGGCCGATACGGTCAGCGTGTTCGAGCATGAGTTTGGCGTCGGACTCATCCAGCAGTTCACGCGTGGTGGTCTTCCATAGCGACAGCCAGCGCTCGAAATGCTCGGCGCGAATGCCTGGCTGCATGCGGTGTACCGCCATCGGATTCCCGCGATAGCTGTTGGCTTGCAGTGCGACGGAGCACCAGAAGGAAGTCAGTGTGCGCTTGTGTTCTTCCCAGTCGTGGACGGCGGCGTTGAAAACGGGGCCGAGCAGGGGATCGACGCGTATTTTCGCGTAGAAGCAATCGACCAGCAGTGCGATCCGCGAGGCATCGAGTTTGGAGGGTTCTTGCATGCTCGTCATGGTACTACCGGCAGATGCCAAACCCGCTGCGGCAAGACGACACTGAAGCCAAATCGCTGCATGTCCAAGGGCGTTCACCCAGGCCATGCTCGCTGGAAGATGGAACGGTTAGAATGCGAAATCCCATGGATCAAAGCCATGGTGCAAAGCCCGCCTACGAAAGGGTGGCAAGGGAACGAGAGGGATCTACCGATGCAAGTGCAAGCTGTTGCAGAAACCGCCATCATCAATCCGGTCGTGCTGGCCAAGGTTTCCGAATATTCCAGGGAATTCGCTACTGCGGCACCGTTTCCGCACGTCGTCATCGACGATTTTCTCGAGCCGACTTTCGCACACGCCTTGCTGGATGCCTTTCCTGCGTTCGAGCGCGGCAATTTCATCGGAGACAGCGGTGAACCCGGCGGCAAGTCCACGCTCGCCAAGGTGCGGAATCTAGGACAGGCTTATCAGCAACTGGATGATGCGATTCAAAGCCCTGCTTTTCTGGACACGATCGGTCGCATCACGAGCGTCGATGGCTTGATCTACGATCCTTGGTATCTGGGTGGCGGTACGCACGAAAACCGCAACGGCATGGCACTGGATCCACATGTGGATTTCAATTACCACCCCAGTGAACGCTGGCATCGCCGGCTCAATCTGATCGTCTATCTCAACCCAGCGTGGGAAGATGCGTGGGGCGGCCACCTGGAGCTGTTCCGTGATCCTCACGCTGATGGTCGCCCGTCGCGTACGGTAAGCCCGGTGTTCAATCGCTGCGTGATCTTCGAGACGTCGGAGCGTTCGTGGCACGGCTTCGACGCGATCCGCCTCCCTGAGCAGCACGCGAGTATGACGCGTCGCTCAGTCGCCTTGTATTTCTACAGCAAGGATCGTCCGGCGGAAGAAACGGCATCAAGGCACACCACGTTTTACGTCAACCGCCAGCTGCCCGAGCGTTTCACCGATGGACATACGCTCACGCGTAGCGACGTGGCAGAAATCAAGCAACTGCTGGAGCAACGCGATGCGCATATCCGCATGCTCTACACAGACAACACCGGGTTGCGCGAAGCACAGGACCGTGGGTTGACCGGTCACCTGCTTTATCTCGCCAAGCGGGCATATGTGCGATTCCGGCGCTGAAACGAAACTGCCATGCCATAAAAAAACGGCCGCCTCAGGGCGGCCGTTTTGCATGTGCAGGGACGATGGCTTACTTCGCCGCCAACAACGCCTTGGTCATGTCCAACATACGGTTGGAGAAGCCCCACTCGTTGTCGTACCAGCTGAGCACTTTCACCAGGGTGCCGCCCATCACGCGCGTCTGCGTCGAGTCGTAGATGGAGGAGTGGGCGTTGTGGTTGAAGTCGATCGACACCAGCGGCTTTGTGTTCACCGCCAGGATGCCCTTCAGCGCGCCGTTGGCGGCTTCGTTGAGGGCTGCGTCGATTTCTTCCTTGGTAGTGTTGCGCGCGGCTACGAAGGAGAGATCCACCACCGACACGTTGATGGTGGGCACGCGGATCGCGAAGCCATCCAGCTTGCCGCTGAGTTCCGGCAGCACCAGGCCCACTGCGGCGGCGGCGCCGGTCTTGGTCGGGATCTGCGAATGCGTGGCCGAACGGGCGCGGCGCAGGTCGGAGTGGTAGACGTCCGTCAGCACCTGGTCGTTGGTGTAGGCGTGGATGGTGGTCATCAGGCCGTGCACGATGCCGATCTTTTCGTGCAGCACCTTGGCCAGCGGCGCCAGGCAGTTGGTGGTGCAGGAGGCGTTGGAGATCACCTGATGCGACGCGGTGATCTTGTCGTGGTTCACGCCGTACACGAAGGTGCCGTCCACGTCCTTGTCGCCAGGGGCGGAGATGATCACCTTCTTGGCGCCAGCCGCGAGATGCGCGCCGGCCTTGGCCTTGGAGGTGAACAGGCCGGTGCATTCCAGCACCACGTCAACGCCCAGGTCGGCCCACGGAAGCTTGGACGGATCGCGCTCGGCGCAAACCTTGATGCGGTCGCCATTGACGACCAGCTCGCCGCCTTCTACTGACACTTCACCCGGGAAACGGCCGTGGGCCGTGTCGTACTGGGTGAGGTGCGCGTTGGTCTCGGCGTTGCCGAGGTCGTTCACCGCGACGATCTGGAATTCGTTCGTGCGCTTGCCTTCATACAGCGCGCGCAGAGTATTGCGGCCGATACGACCGTAACCATTGATGGCGACCTTGATGGCCATGAGACAGCGTCCTCCAAAGGATGATGGGACAGCACGGCGGCCAGAAGGGCCGCCGAAACCCGCATTCTAGCCCGAACCGGCCGTATCCCTCATCCGGGGAGGGGCCGTACGCACGGAATCGTTGCATGATGCTCAACCAGTCTTACGTGAGGAAATGTCATGAGCGACGAACAGGTCATTGAACTGACCCTGGAGCAGACCGGCAATTACGAGTTCCGTGTCCGCTTCGACGGCACCGCCATACCGGACATCACCACGGACGAAACCGCACCGCTGGGCAGTGAAGCAGGGCCTAACCCGGATCGTTTGCTCCTCGCCGCCGTGGCGAACTGCATGTCGGCCAGCTTGTTGTTCGCTTTGCGCAAGTACAAAAACGCGCCCGACAAACTTGTGACCAAGGCACGCGCGATCCTCGAACGCAACGAACATAAACGCTTGCGCGTCACGCGCATCAACGTGGACCTGCAACTGGCCGAACCGACCGCTGCGCTCGAACATGTCGAGCGTGCACTGGCCCAGTTCGAGGATTTCTGCATCGTTACCGAAAGCGTGCGGCAGGGCGTGGTGGTGGACGTAAGTGTGCGTGATGCCACCGGGGCGGTGGTCCACACCAGTCATGCCTGATTGTCACGAGGTGTGTGGCATCATCCTCTGCTGCTTAGTAAGGAATCTCAGCATGCTTTCCGTGCGTCGACTGGCCGCTGCGTTGTTTGCCACCTTGGCCATCACACCCACCGCGTATGCATGGGGGCCGCTCGGGCATAGCGTAGTGGCCCAACTCGCGCAGCGGCATCTGAGCCCGGCGGCCGAAGCGGAAGTGGAGCGGTTGCTGGCGGTGGATCACACCAAGTCGCTTGCTGATATCGCCAGTTGGCCAGACGAGATCCGCAACGATCCGAAGCAACAGGACTTGTGGAAAGAAACGCGCCCGCTGCACTACATCGATTTCCGCGATCCGTCCTGCAAATACGTGCCGCCGCGCGATTGCAAGAACGGCCAGTGCGTGGTGGAAGCGATCCCACACTATGTCGCCATCCTGAGCGATCGCAACCAGCCTGATGCCGCGAGGCTGCAGGCGCTCAAGTTCGTCGTGCATTTCGTGGGCGACATCCATCAGCCGTTGCATGGTGGCTATCGCGACGATGCCGGCGGCAACACCTACCAGGTGCAATTCCAAGGGCAGGGCATGAACCTGCATCGCGTGTGGGACTCCGGTTTGCTCGGCACGCGCGGCCTGGATTGGAAAGCCTATGCGAAGCGGCTCGATGCCGAAGGCGCTGCGCCATTGCCGGCACCCATCGCGCCGCTCGACAAGCCGGCGGCGCAATGGGCTGAGGAGTCGTGCCAGATCACGCGCGACATTTATCCATCCAATCACAAGATCGACCAGACCTACGTCGATACCGAACTGCCGGTCGCCGACAGCCGCCTGCGCGAGGCGGGCAGGCGGCTGGCTGAGGTGTTGAACCTGGCGTTGCAGAACGGGTGAAGGCATGGCAAGCCGGCCAGGCTAAGAACCATGCGCGACGGTATCCAAGCTGCAATGTTGCGAAATGGCTACACGCGCACGCAGCGCTGATTGCCGCATAGAGCCCGATTTACGTCTAGCCGTCCAATCGCGCGCGCGCTTTGCGGCAGTGCCACACGCAATATTGCATACGATTGCACGCAAAAAGATATTGCAGGGGCGGCAGGGGGTTCTGTTAGTCTCGTCCGACAAATCTCAAAACTCCCGCAATGGCTACTGACACTCAATCCCGTCGCACCAAGATCGTCGCCACCCTGGGCCCGGCCACCGACGCGCCCGGCATGCTCGAAAAAATTCTTTCCGAAGGCGTCAATGTGGTGCGCCTCAATCTCTCGCATGGGCAACCCGACGATCATCGTGCTCGTGCGGCGGCGGTGCGCAAGGCGGCGGAGACGCTTGGCAAGGAAGTGGGCGTTCTTGCGGACTTGCAGGGGCCGAAGATTCGCGTGGAGCGTTTCGCCAATGGCCCGATCGAGCTGCGTGACGGCGATCCGTTTGTGCTCGACTGTCGTTCGGATGCACCGCCCGGTGACAACACCCGCGTGGGTGTGAGCTACCTGGGCTTGCCTAAGGACGTAAAAGCCGACGACGTTCTCCTTCTCGATGATGGCCTGGTAGCGCTTACTGTGCTCGACGTGGTCGGCACTGAAGTGCGATGCAAAGTGCTGATCGGCGGAAAGCTTTCCGATCGCAAGGGTTTGAATCGGCAGGGCGGCGGTTTGTCTGTCGACGCGTTGTCCGATAAGGACAAGGCGGATATCAAACTCGCCGCCGAGATCGGTGCGGACTTTCTTGCCGTGTCGTTCGTGCGTTCCGGCGCGGATATGGATCAGGCACGCCGTCTGCTGAAAGAGGCGGGTGGCAATGCGTCGCTGGTCGCGAAGATCGAGCGCGCGGATGCGATTCCCGTGCTCGGCGAAATCATCGACGCTTCTGACGTGGTGATGGTGGCGCGCGGTGATCTGGGCGTGGAAATCGGCGATGCCGAATTGCCTGGGCTGCAGAAGAAGATCATTCGTGAGGCGGTGCAACGCAATCGCGCGGTTATTACCGCAACACAGATGCTGCAATCGATGGTGCGCTCGCCGATTCCCACGCGTGCCGAAGTGCTCGACGTGGCGAACGCGGTGATCGACGGCACGGACGCGGTGATGCTGTCCGAGGAGTCCGCGGCAGGCGCTCATCCAGACAAGGCGGTGGCGGCGCTGCGTCGTATCTGTCTCGGCGCCGAGCGTCAGTTCGAGCCGAAGGAAGACCTCACTCGCAACGCGCACCATCTCGATCGCACCGACCAGGCCATTGCGCTGGCAGCGATGCTGCTGGCCAGCGAGATCGGTGTGCGCGCGATCGTCGCGTTGACCGAATCGGGTGCTACGGCGCAATGGCTATCGCGCTACCGCAGCGCCGTGCCGATCTATGCGTTGTCGCCGTTCGAGGATGCGCGTCGCCGCATGCTGGTACTGCGCGACGTGCAGCCGGTGAAGTTTACGCATGACACCTTGAATCCGGCTGTGTCCGCGCGCGAAGCGGTGCGGCAGCTGTTCGCGGCCGGCAAGCTCACCGAGGGCGATCGCGTGGTGCTCACGCATGGCGACCACATCGGTAAGGGCGGCGGTACCAATACCCTCAAGCTGCTGTCGGTGGGTGCGGACGGCATGGTGGAAAGTCTGCGCGATCTGTAAATGGCGCAAGCCAACCTGCGCGCGGCACGCCGCAGGTTGGCTAGACAGAGGGATGCTCTCTTCCATTCTACGTAGGCGGCATGATGTCCAGAAGGCTCGCAGGGTGTGCTGCGCGGCGCAGGGAAGACTGGCCGTCTTTTCAAGTCGCGCGGCACACCCTGCGAGCCTTCTGGGCATCACCCTCCGGGCCGTTACTGTCCGTCCGCATCCCATCGGCTCATCGTCTCGACAGACGGCCAGTCTGCCTTCGCCGACGGTCCTTTGGTCTGCGAACGGACAGCAACGGTGACGCCCACGTAGAATGGAAGAGAGCATCCCTTTCACGTCCCCACAGTCTTACATCGGAGGTTCCGCCATGCGCACGATGACTCGTTTCGGCCAATCCTTGCTTGTGGCATCGGCGGTGGCGGCAGCCATGCCGGTCGTGGCGCAGGAGCTGCATGCGCAAAGGGTGGCGCCCGAGCAGCTTTCCAATCAGTGGTTGTTGTTGAACCGCGATGTGGCGGTGGACGTGCCCAACAGCGGCGTGAACATCTACAAGCCAAGCTGCATCGCGGTGACCTATGTGATCGGCAGCGACGGTGTGCCGATGAATGTGCAGGTGGCCAAGATGGCGCCGCCCAGCGACCTGGGCAAAGCGGCGGTGAGTGCGGTGTCCAACTTCCGCTACGGCCCGTCGCTCACCAACAAAAACCACATGCCGGCAGCCACTTACTACATCATCCCCTTCAATGCTCCCGACGATCCGGCCCAGCGCGCACAGGTGATGGCGCCCTGCAAACTGCCCGGCTACAGCGAATCCTGATCGGCCCCCAGGACAGGTCTTGAACGCCCCAACGACAGCTTGGGGCTATAATCGCGCCTTTTCCGCCTGTCCGCCCGCACGGGTGGCCTCCCACCTTGCGGCCCCGTGCCGCCAAAGTTTTACGGAGTCGTCCAATGAGCATTGAAGATCTCGAGAGCGTTGCCCTAGCCATGGTCGCGCCTGGCAAGGGCATCATCGCGATTGATGAGTCGACCAACACCATCAAGAAGCGCTTCGAGTCGGTCGGCATCGAGAACACCGAGGAGAACCGCCGCGCTTACCGCGAGCTGCTGCTCACCTCGCCGAACCTGTCCGAGCACATTTCTGGCGCGATCCTGTACGACGAAACCATCCGTCAGTCCACTAAGGATGGTGTGCCGTTCACCCAGATCATGAAGAAGAACGGCATCATCCCCGGCATCAAGGTGGACAAGGGCACCGTGGCGCTGGCTGGCTTTCCGGGCGACGTGATCACCGAAGGCCTCGACGGTCTGCGTGAGCGCCTGGCTGAATACGTGAAGCTGGGCGCGCAGTTCGCCAAGTGGCGCGCGGTGATCAACATCAGCGAAGACAACCCCAGCTCCACCGCGATCGAAGCCAACACCCAGGCGCTCGCCCGCTACGCCGCGCTCTGCCAGGAAGCCGGCCTGGTGCCGATGGTGGAGCCGGAAGTGATCATGGACGGTGATCACTCCATCGAAGTCAGCTACGAAGTGCACGAAGCCGTGCTGCGCAGCCTGTTCAATGCCTTGTACGAGCACAACGTGCTGCTGGAAGGCACCATCCTGAAGGTCAGCATGGTGATTCCGGGCAAGGACGCGGACGAGCAGGCCAGTTTTGAGGAAGTCGCCGAAGCCACCGTGCGCGTGCTCAAGACCACCGTGCCAGCCACGCTGCCGGGCATCGTGTTCCTGTCGGGCGGCCAGACGGACGAGCAGTCCACGGCGCATCTCAATGCGATGAACCGCATGGGTCCGCATCCGTGGCCGCTGTCGTTCTCCTACGGCCGCGCCATGCAGCAGGCAGCGCTGAAGCTGTGGTCGAAGGACATGAAGGCCAACTATGCCGAAGCGCAGAAAGTGGTTCATGCGCGCGCCAAGGACAACGGCTTGGCTGCGCTGGGTCAGTGGAAGGGCTGATCCTTGCTTCCGTGTACGAGTAAACAAAAAAAGAGCGCCGCGAGGCGCTCTTTTTTTGTTTGTCCCCTCTCCCCTCCGGGGAGAGGGAGCAACACCGCTCAGAAGCGATATTCCGCAGCCAGCGTGTACGCGTTGGTCTGCAACTGCACACCACGCTCACCGCCGCGGCTGGTGGCATCGTAGTAGTTGTAGTTCACGCCTACGCTCCAGTGCTGGTCGATGTTGTAGCCGACACCTACGCCAGCGTAGTAACGGGTGCGATCAAAGCGCTCGTAGCTCGAGTTGACGCTATTGGTCAGACCCTGGCCCTGGGCATAGAAAGCGCCCGTACGTACCTCGCCGTACCAGTTCGGGGTGAAGTTGTAGCGCAGGTTCACACCGAGCGTGGGGCCGTAAAGCTTGGACCGAAGGGAAGAGCCCGCCGAGGCACGTGCGTCGATCCGACCCAAGTATTGATAACCGGCTTCTACGCCAAACGAGGTCTCCGGATTGATCGCGAAGCGGTAACCGCCCTTGATGCCACCGATGGCATCGCCATTGGAATCGTACGGACCCTTGTTGACTTGGCCGTAACCGGCCTCAGCGCCGACATACCAACCCTGTTGGGCCGTTTGGGTGGGCTCGCTCTGCGCAAAAACGGCGGGAACGGTCGCAACACCTACGGCAGCCAGGGCAACAGCAAACAGCGTCTTTTTCATGGTGGTATTCCTTGTTGTGCATTGATCGGGCGGCTCGACACAGAGGGGGATGCCGACTGCCCGTACGCACGCTTGAGCGATGCGTGTGCACAAGATAAGGACGCGTCCGATAGATTCAATACCGAGTAGTTCAGTATTAAGAATTGATTAAGATTGCGTGCAAGAGGTCCCCCGGAGGCTGTCGCGGAGTCCTTGGATCGGACGACAGAACGCAAGCGATCAGCGACAATATTTCTTTTTGCGCCTGCCCCCCGGAGATACCCCTGATGACGTCTCGTCGCGAACTTGCCAACGCCGTCCGCGCCCTAGCCATGGATGCCGTGGAGGCAGCCAAGTCCGGCCACCCTGGCATGCCGATGGGCATGGCCGACATCGCCGAAGTGCTGTGGAACGATTTCCTGAAGTTCAATCCCAGCAATCCGAAGTGGCCTAACCGCGATCGCTTCGTGCTCTCCAACGGCCACGGCTCCATGCTGCAGTACGCGTTGCTGCATCTGACGGGTTTCGATCTGCCGATGGGTGAGCTCAAGCGCTTCCGCCAGCTGCATTCCAAGACGGCCGGCCATCCGGAAGCGAGCGAAACGCCAGGCGTGGAAACCACCACCGGTCCGCTGGGCCAGGGGCTCGCCAACTCCGTGGGCTTTGCGCTAGCAGAGAAGCTACTCGCCGAGCACTTCAATCGTCCTGGCCACACCGTCGTCGATCACCACACGTTCGTCTTCATGGGCGATGGCTGCCTGATGGAAGGCGTGTCGCACGAAGTCGCATCGCTCGCCGGCACCTGGAAGCTCGGCAAGCTTGTCGCGATCTATGACGACAACAACATCTCCATCGACGGTGAAGTGGAAGGTTGGTTCACCGACGACACGCCTAAGCGTTTCGAAGCCTACGGCTGGAACGTGATTCGCGGCGTCGACGGCCACGATTCTGAAGCGGTGAAAAAGGCGATTGCCGCTGCCACCGCGCAGAGCGAAAAGCCCACGCTGATCTGCTGCAAAACCATAATCGGCTTCGGTGCTCCGCATAAGCAGGGCAAGGAAGAGTCGCACGGTGCGCCGCTGGGCAAAGATGAAGTGGCGGCTGCGCGCGACGTACTCGACTGGCGTTACGGGCCGTTCGAAATCCCGCAGGACATTTACGCAGCGTGGGACAAGAAGAAGGTTGGCGCAGAGCGCGAGCAGCAGTGGAACGAAGTCTTCGCCAAATACGAAGCTGCGTTTCCGGAGCTTGCTGCTGAGTTCCGTCGCCGCATGGCCGGCGAACTGCCTGCCGATTGGGCGGCCAAGTCGCAGGCTTATGTCGAAAAAGTCCACACGGACGGCCCGGATGTGGCCTCCCGCAAGGCTTCGCAGATGGCGCTGGACGCCTTCGGTCCGCTGTTGCCGGAAATGATCGGTGGCTCGGCCGATCTGGCCGGCTCCAACCTCACCATGTGGAAGGGCAGCAAGAGCGTGACCGGTCCCGACGGCAACTACGTGCACTACGGTGTGCGTGAGTTCGGCATGACCGCGATTGCCAATGGCCTCGCCTTGCACGGTGGCTTCATTCCGTACGATGGCACCTTCCTAGTGTTCTCCGATTACGCGCGCAACGCCGTGCGTATGAGTGCGCTGATTCCCGCGCACTCCATCCATGTCTACACGCACGATTCGATTGGCCTGGGCGAAGACGGCCCCACGCATCAGCCTGTGGAGCACTTGGCTTCGCTACGCCTGATTCCGAACAACCGCCTGTGGCGTCCGTGCGACGCGGTGGAATCAGCAGTGGCATGGAAAGAAGCAATCGAACACAAGCGCGGCCCATCCTGCCTGATTTTCTCGCGCCAGACGCTCAAGCATCAGCTGCGCACGGCGCAGCAATTGGCCGACATCAAGCGTGGTGGCTATGTGTTGCTCGATCCGGCTGATACCAAGTTCAAGGCAATCCTGATCGCCACCGGTTCCGAAGTGGAACTGGCCATGGAAGCGGCGCGCACGTTGGCGCAGCAGAATGTTCCGGTGCGCGTAGTGTCGATGCCCTGTAACGAAGTGTTCGATGCCCAGCCGCTGGAATACCGCGAAGGTGTGCTTCCCGGCTGGTGCCGCGCACGCGTAGCGGTGGAGGCGGCCAGTGCCGATTTCTGGTGCAAGTACGTGGGCCTGGATGGTGCGGTAGTCGGCATGACCACGTTTGGTGCTTCCGCGCCAGCGCCGGCGTTATTCGAGCACTTTGGTTTTACCGTGTCGCATGTGGTGGACGAAGTGAAGCGCGTAATTGGGTAAGACGACACGCTCTATTCCCTCTCCCCTTCGGGGAGAGGGTTGGGGTGAGGGGCAAATCTAGCCACGAACTGCATCGTAGCGACGTAGGTTGGGGTGCAAACCCCAACATCGAGGTGTACGGAAAATAACGATATTGGGGTTTGCACCCCAATCTACGCGTTGAAGCAAGATCAAGCGCTTGTCAGCGTCGTGGCGACTCCAAACACAATCGCCATTACCGCTGCCACCGCCACGCATGCACTGCCGATGCGAATCCGTCGCGCATCGACCCGCGGAATCAATCGCCACAAGGCGGTCACGCCGATCAGCATCGATATCACTAGCGCCACACGAAAAGCGCCGCTGGCAATCAACGGTCCGAATGGCGGTCGCATCACACCGACATGCGCGGCAGCGATTGCGCCTAGCAGCAACGTAAGCAAACTCCAGATCAAGCACGCAAGATAAGTGCGGTTGAACACCACCGGCGCACCTTCGCTCCAGCGCAACACGATCCACGCAATCGCACTCGGCACGACCGCGCCGATACTGCCGTAAAGCACCCACCAGATCAGGCTGCTGAGCAGTGCGAGAAAACCCGTCATGGTTTTTCCTTCAAGCCGATTCGGTTCAACAGCTTGTCCATCAGCCATGCAGGGCCGACCAGCAGATAAGCCAGGTCAGTGAAGAAACTTGGTCGCCGTCCTTCAAATACATGACCAATGAATTGGCCGATCCATGCCGCTACAAACACACCGATCGCCAGCCATCGCATCGACACCGGCCCAAGCTGTTCGAACGTCCAAGCACAAACCACTGCAAGAATGGCGAGCGCAATCAGCAATGCAGCACCCAGGCGATGTGAGCGCTTCCAGTACCACGCAAACATCAGCACGATCGTAAACACCGCCCATGCGCCAGGTTTCAGCAGTGATGACGGTACCGGCACGGTCCACAACAGGGCCATTCCGCCCCACACGATCGGCGGCACGCAAATCCAATGCAGCAAACGATTGATGGGGCGCTGATGATCCTGGCTGTAGCTGTCGAGCCAGTCGCGCATGCTGCGTTGATCGGTATCGAGCGCCATCAGTGTGCAGAGCTCTTGGAAAAAAGATTGAGCACCAGGACACCCGCCACGATCAGCCCGATGCCGAACATCGCGGCGAGGTCCAGCTTCTGCTTGTACAGCACGACGCCGATCAGTGCGATCAGTGCCGTACCCACGCCCGACCAGATTGCGTAGGCAATGCCCAGTGGCACGCTGCGCAGCGCCAAGCTCAGGCCGTAGAAGGCCGTGCCATAGCCGACGATCACCACGATACTGGGCACCAGTTGGCTGAAGCCATTGGCGGCTTTCAGCGCGCTGGTGGCGATCACCTCGGCGATGATCGCCAGGGCGAGATAACCCCAGGCGTTCACGGGTTCATCCCAGCGTGATGCCGGCTAGACGTTGCAATGCTTCGGCGTACTTGGCCGATGTGCCTGCGATCACCTCGGCTGGAACGTTCGGGCCGGGCGCCTTCTTGTTCCAGTCCAGCGTTTCCAGGTAATCGCGCACGAACTGCTTGTCGTAGCTCGGCGGGCTGATGCCCACTTGGTATTGATCGGCCGGCCAGAAGCGCGAGGAATCGGGCGTCAGCATTTCGTCCATCACGTACAGCTTGCCGTCTTCGTCTGTGCCGAATTCGAACTTGGTGTCAGCGATGATGATGCCGCGCTCAGCCGCATACGCTGCCGCCCACTTGTAGATCGCCAGAGTCGCATCGCGCACCTGTTCGGCCAGATCCTTTCCGACGGCGGCGATCACTGCATCGAAGCTCACGTTTTCGTCGTGATCTCCAACTGCAGCCTTGGTCGACGGGGTAAAGATCGGTTCGGGCAATTGCTCGGCTTGGCGCAATCCGGCGGGAAGCTTGATGCCGCACAGCGAACCGGTGGCCTGGTAATCCTTCCAGCCCGAGCCGATCAGGTAGCCGCGTGCGATCGCTTCCACCGGTACCGGCTTCAACCGCTTGGTGACCACAGCGCGCTTGCGATACAGCGCCAGATCCGTGCCGGCTGGCAGTACTTCTTCCAGTGGCGTGTGCAGCAAATGGTTGGGCACGATGTGCGCGGTCTTGCCGAACCAGAAATTGGAAATCTGGGTGAGCATTTCGCCCTTGCCGGGAATCGGATCGGGCAGCACCACGTCGAACGCGGAGAGGCGATCGGTGGCGACGATCAGCAGGCGATTGCCGGACAACGCATGGACGTCGCGCACCTTGCCGCGATGGATCAGCTCCAGGCCAGGCAGGTTCGATTGCAGCAAGGTAGTGGGCACGGTGCGCTCCGATGGGCAAGACAAGCTGGCTATTGTACCGGTCACTACCGGTGGGACACTGCTATAAGATGGGCGCTTTTAATGCCTATGTGCTCCCGATGCGATTCGTACTGATCGCGGCACTCGGTTTGACCTGTGCCGCGCCAACGCTTGCTGCCGATTTGCCACCCAAGCCGGTGCGCCTGGGTTTGTGTGCCGCCTGTCATGGCGAAGCCGGCATGGCGCAAATTCCGGGTGCACCCAACCTGGCAGGGCAGCGACTGGATTACCTGCGCAATGCGCTGCAGCAGTACCGCGATGGCACGCGCAACGTGCCGCTGATGCGCACCGCGATCGGTCCGCTCAATGACGCGGAACTGGATCAACTGGCCCGCTGGTACAGCACGCAGACACCGCAACCGCAGGCAGTCGGGCATCCATGAGTTACACCTACACCTTCTGGTTCGCGATGGCGGGCCTGCTGCTTGGTCATGGCTTTGTCGGCATGGGCGTGGGCGGCGTCATCGGCTTCGTGCTGGATAACCTGCGCTACAGCCAGCGGCGCAGCGCGATCCCTGAAACTGGCGGCTATATTTCGCCGCTGTTTGCCTTGCTGGGCGCCATCGCAAAATCAGATGGCCGCGTATCCGAAGCGGAGATCGCGACGGCCGAGCGTGTCATGACGCGCATGGGCTTGGATGCGCGTGCGCGCCAGCTAGCGATCCAGGCATTCAATACGGGCAAGCAGCCCGAATTCGACGTGAGTGGTCCTATCAACGCGCTGCGCCAATGGGTGGGCTTGCGCCGCGATCACGCCTTTCCGTTGTTGGACGTGGTGATCGAAACCGTGTTGGCCGAAGGTAATCCTTCGCCGGAAAAGATGGCCATCCTGCGCCAACTCGCCTTCGCCTTGCGCATCAGCGACATGGAACTGATGGCGCTGATGGCGATGAAGGGCTACGTATGGCAACAAGGCGCCGCGGGCGCGCGTGGACGTGCGTACAGCACCGGTGGTGGTTACGTGCCGCCGCAGCGAAACACGCAAGGACCTGATCCCTATGCCGTGCTCGGTGTCACGCGCGATGCGGACGAGCGCATCGTCAAACGCGCTTATCGCAAGCTGATTTCGGAACACCATCCCGACCGCCTGGGCGATCTGCCCGAAGAGATGCGCAAGCGCGCCGAGTCACGGGCCAGCGAAATCAACGCGGCCTACGAGCGGATCAAGGCGGAGCGCGGCTTCAAATAAGCAGGGAACGGGGACATCCGCATCCCGGTAGAATGCCCGCTTCCCCGCGTACCTTTCTATGCCATGAGCAAACAATCCCCCGTCATTGCCCCCTCCATCCTCTCTGCCGATTTCGCGCGACTGGGCGAAGACACCGCCAAGGTGCTGGCTGCGGGCGGTGATTGGGTGCATTTCGACGTGATGGACAACCATTACGTGCCCAACCTCACCATGGGGCCGATGGTGCTCAAAGCGTTGCGCGATTACGGCATCACCAAGCCGATCGACGTACACCTGATGGTGAAACCGGTCGACCGCATCGCGCCAGATTTCGCCAAGGCGGGCGCCAGCCTGATCAGCTTCCACCCTGAAGCCAGCGAGCATGTGGACCGCACGATCGGGCTGATCAAGGACGCCGGTTGCCAAGCGGGCCTGGTGTTCAATCCGGCTACGCCGCTGAACTGGCTTGATCATGTGCTGGATAAGCTTGACCTGGTATTGATCATGTCGGTGAACCCTGGCTTCGGTGGCCAGAAATTCATTCCCCAGGCACTGGAAAAGCTGCGCCGTGTGCGCCGCCTGATCGACGAGAGCGGTCGCGCCATCCGTCTGGAAATCGACGGAGGCGTTACAGCGGACAATATCGGCGAGATCGCCGCAGCCGGTGCCGATACCTTCGTGGCCGGTTCCGCCATCTTCGGTGCGGCGGACTATCAGGCTGTCATCGGCAAGATGCGCGCCGCGATCGGCTGAAGTCAGAGCTTCACATAAGAAAACCCGGCGCAGGGGGAAGTCTGCACCGGGTTGGAGGGGCGTCGGAAAGACGCTAGAGGAGACACCATCGGCAAGTCATCCTGCTCGTGCCTGAAGGACGGGAGGCTCGGCCGTCAATCAGACCCAGGGCAGTTCCACGGCAATGGACTATGTGCCTGCCAAGTAATCGGACCGGGCTCCCTCCGAATGGTTCCCATCGCGGACAAATAATTTTTCCCGGTCAAAAAAATCCCCTCCGGGGAGGAGGGGGAGGAACGACCAGAGGACCATCATGCTCGGGAAATGGCTTAGTGGTGCGGTTTGCTAGCTGCCTGCGGGGTTCGTCCCTCCGGGTGGCGCGACCGGCAGACGTCCTTGTGCGCCGGTCGCGCCCATGCCTTCCACGGCAACTTCACGCAAAACTTCAGTGCAGGCTCATCAGTACCGCCAGCAGCAGAGAACCGATGGCCAAGGCCACGCGCAACGGCTCGAAAGAGCGGAGCTCGGCATTGGGATCGACAGAGGGATCAGCGCGCATGGATAAGGCTCGTTGCTGTGCGGGTTGGACATATCAAACACCCGTCCACGGCGTCGCAGCCGGCACCTCAAGGGCGATCGGGCGATGGAATATGGCAGAACGCGGGCAAGCCGCACCTCCGGCTTGCGCAAGCGTCGTTCGCATAGCACGCTGCGCGCCAATCTCACGAGGAATCCACATGGGACGCAGCATTGCCATCGTCGAAGACGAACCGCTGATTCGCGCCAATTACGTCGAGGCCCTGAACCGCTTCGGCTATGACACACGGGGCTACGGTTCGCGGCAGGAAGCCTCCAACGCATTCGCCATTCGCCTGCCGGAGTTGGTGATCATCGACATCGGCCTGGGCGACGAACCGGAAGGCGGATTCGATCTATGCCGCGAGTTGCGCGCGAAATCGGCCACGCTGCCGATCA
This sequence comes from Dyella acidisoli, assembly GCF_030160295.1. Classification (GTDB taxonomy): domain Bacteria; phylum Pseudomonadota; class Gammaproteobacteria; order Xanthomonadales; family Rhodanobacteraceae; genus Dyella_B; species Dyella_B acidisoli. The sequence continues at coordinate 445,218 of NZ_BSOB01000010.1, read as the reverse complement.
TCTTCCTCACCGCGCGTGATTCGGATTTCGACGTGATCTCCGGCCTGCGGCTGGGCGCCGACGATTACCTCAGCAAGGACACCAGCCTGCATCAGCTGGCTGCGCGCATTGCCGCGCTGTTCCGGCGTATCGAATCGCTGAAGGCCCCTACCTCCAGCGAAACGGTGATTGGGCATGGTCCGCTCAAGCTCGAATCCGAGCGTATGCGCGTGAGCTGGAACGATGTGGAAGTACCGCTCACCGTGACTGAATTCTGGATGGTGCATACGCTGGTGCGCTTTCCCGGCCACGTGAAAAACCGCGACCAACTGATGCGTGAAGCGGAGCTGGTGGTAGACGACGCCACCATCACCTCGCACATCAAGCGCATTCGCAAGAAGTTCATCGCGGTGGCGCCGGAATTCGATGCGATCGAAACGGTACATGGCGTCGGTTATCGGTGGCGCCCGTAATGCGGCGCCTGCTGCTGGTTTTGCTGCTGGGTATGCTGGCAACACAGGCGTACGGCAAAGACGCAGATGCGCATACGGTCATCGTGTACGGCAAGGCGGGTGAGAACGGACCTGGCTGGGCTATTGTGACCGAATCGCCCGCGGGCTGGACCAACGATTGCTGTACGTATGCCAAGGCGATCGGGGTCAATCTTGTGATCTATCAAGGGGAGTGGACCGGCAAGCCCGAGCGCGTCATGGTGCTCAACGTATGGTCGGCGAGGCTGCCTACGCTTGATTCGGAACTGCAAGAAGACCGCAAGCACTACCTTCAGTCCGACGCGCATGGACAGCCCGACGCATTCGCCGTAACCAATCCGAAGGCGATCACTTGCCAAGGTGTGCTTTATCGCGGATCCGATCACATCGATGACGTCGTCGTCTTCTGCGACCCCGGCAAGGCAAGCGGTGTTCGCTATAGCTGGTCGATGACCATCAGCGACACCGATCCAAACAAGCAGGCGTTGATCGGCACGTTCAAGCGCGTGGTAGAGCAATCCCTCTACATGAAATACGTCTCGGACGAGCAACCGGCGCACGCCACGGCCACGAAGTAAGCTTGCTGGTGGAAAACGGTATCGTTGACGCATGAGCCTGCGCCAAAAATTACTGCTCGTCGCACTCTGCACCCTCGCATTGCCGGTCGCAGGATGGTTGTACGTGCGACAAATGGAAACATTGCTGCGCCAGGGACAGGAGCAGGCACTCACCGCCACGGCTGCCGCGGTGGCGCGCAGCCTGGCGGTGACCGACATACCGCTGCCGCAGCCAGGCAAAGGTTGGTACGTGCAGGAGGCAGTGAACCCCATCGTCATCGATGGTTATGGTGATGACTGGGCGCCGATGACGCCATGGAGCCAGCCGGTCGGCAAGCAGGGCAAGCTACTGCTGGCGGAAGACGATAACGGCTTCTACCTCTACATTGACGTGCGCGTGGCACGCCGCACGCGCGCCGACGCGGGCGATGTGAATGCGTCTTCGGCCGATCATCTGATGCTCGATCTGGTGCAGGGCGATCAGCATCGGCGTTACCTGATCGCAAGCGCCGCACCAGGCGCATTCACCGCGCTCACGCTCGATCCGTCGGCGGGCGATTTACCGGATCGTGTCATCGGCCAGTGGCAGGAAGATGGCGGTGGTTATCACGCCGAGCTACGCCTGCCGCGCGGGCTGGGGTTGAGCGCGCTAGGTGTAGGCATTTACACGGCAGCCAATGGTGGTGATCCGCTTGCGGTCGAGACACGTCCGCTGTGGCGCTACTCCCAGGATGTTTCGCAGGAACTCGCATTGCTTGCACCCAGCGGTACGCGCGCGCGCCTGCTTGCACCGGCGGGCTGGCTGCTTGCGCAGAGCGGTCGCCTGACAGCTTCTGGTCCGCAGCCGGGCTGGTGGTCCTCGCTGATCTACCGATCGTTGCTCGCCAATCCGCTGGAAGAAGCCGAGGCGTGGACGACCGACGCACCGAAATTGGACCTGCCTGAAGTAGCAACGGCTCGCGATGGCCAAGCCACCGCTGTGTGGCGACAGGGCGAAGAGCGCGACAGCGTCGTGTTGGCAACCGCCGTGCCGGTGGAGCGCGGCCAGACAGTGGTGGGCGTGCTGCTGATGGAGCAGGCGAGCCGCGCGGTGCCTTTGCTGGCCAATCGCGCGTTCCTCAGTCTTTTGTTGACCAGCTTCGGCGTGATGCTGGTGGCCGGTGCGATTCTGCTGTTCTTCGCCACGCGTCTTAGCCTGCGACTTGGCCGCTTGCGCGACGCAGTGGAGCGCGCGCAGGTGAATGACGGCCGTCTGGACGGCCAAATGATCCAGAGCCATTTCCCCATGGCCGAGTCGGACGACGAGATTGGCGACCTGGCCCGCAGCTTCCAAAAATTGTTCGAAGCCGTCGGCGGCTATACCGATTACCTCCGCACGCTGGCATCGAAACTCTCGCACGAACTCAACACGCCGCTGGCGATCGTCAAATCTTCGCTGGACAACCTCGAACACGCCGAACTATCCGATGAAGCGCAACCCTATCTGGCCCGCGCACGTGATGGTGTGGCGCGTCTGGGTACGCTGGTACGAGCAATGAGCGAAGCCAGCCGCATGGAACGCGCCATTGCCGCGGCCGAGCCGGAAGATGTTGATTTGGTAGACGTCGTGCGGGGGTGCGCCGAGGCATACCGCCCACTGGCCGGCACCCGCCCACTGGAATGCGTGTTGCCGGACCAGTCTCTGCATTTGCACGGAGCGCCGGAGTTGATCGCGCAAGCCCTGGACAAGTTGTTCGACAACGCCCTGTCATTTACGCCTCCCGATGGCTGGCTGAGGCTTAGCTTGCGCCCGGTTGATGGTGGCGCCGAGATCGAATTGGCCAATCAGGGGCCGCCGCTGCCCGCGGCGATGCAGGGGCGCTTGTTCGATTCGCTGGTCAGTCTACGCGACAAGGCCACACCTGGCGATGCACCGCATCTCGGCCTGGGACTCTATGTCGTACGCCTGGTGGCAGAGCGCCACGGCGGTGTAGCTTCCGCGCGCAATCTAGAAGACGGTAGCGGGGTGGCCTTCAGCCTGCGTCTGCATGGCATGCCAAGGCAGCGCCTCGCGGGTTGAGGATCGATGTCACGAAAGGGGAGGGGCGACAAAAGCCTGTCGCCCTATACAATCACCCCTTTCTGCGTCTCACGGATTCAACGACGTGATCTCCCGCGACGAATTCAATGCGCTCGCAGCGCAAGGCCACACCCGCATCCCGCTGGTGCGCGAAGTGTTCTCCGATCTGGACACGCCGCTATCGGTCTATCTCAAACTGGCCGACGGGCCCTACACCTTCCTGTTCGAATCGGTGGAAGGTGGTGCGACCTGGGGACGCTACTCGATCATCGGCCTGCCGGCGCAGCGCGTATACCGTTTGCGTGGTCACGAATTGGAAGTGGAAGATGCCGGCGAAGTCGTCGAGCGTCGCCACCTGGATGATCCGCTTGCCGAAATCGAAAAACTCCGTCAGCAGTATCACGTGCCCCGTCTGCCGCAGTTGCCGGCTTTCAGCGGAGGCCTGGTGGGCTACTTCGGTTTCGAGACCATCGGTTACATCGAGCCGCGCCTGGCGCAATGGGATCGCACCGACGAACTGGGCACGCCCGATGTTCTGCTGATGCTGGCCGAGGAAGTCGCCGTATTCGACAACCTCAAGGGCCGTCTGTATTTGATCGTGCATGCCGATCCGTCACACCCGCAGGCCTACGCGCATGCGCAGCGCCGCCTCGACGCGCTCACGCATCGTCTGCGGCAGAGCGGCGCAGCGTATCCGCAATTCGCGCAATCGACAGCACTCAACGAGAGCGATTTCAAATCCTCCTTCACGCGCGAAGAGTTCGAAGCGGTGGTAGAGCGCGCGAAGGAATACATCCGCGCGGGCGACGTGTTCCAGGTGGTGCCTTCGCAGCGGCTGAGTGTTGGTTTCAACGCGCGCCCTGTGGATGTGTATCGCGCATTGCGCGCGATGAATCCATCGCCCTATATGTATTTCGTGGATTTGGGCGATACGCAGATCGTCGGCTCTTCGCCGGAAATTCTCGCGCGTCTCAAGGACGGGAAAGTGGTTGTCCGCCCGATCGCCGGCACGCGCAAGCGCGGCGCTACGGAGCAAGAGGACAAAGCGCTCGAAGCCGAACTGTTGGCCGATCCGAAAGAGCGCGCCGAGCACGTGATGCTGATCGATCTCGGTCGCAACGATATCGGCCGCATCTGCGAGACGGGCAGCGTCGAAGTGAGCGAGTCCTTTGTGGTCGAACGCTATTCGCATGTAATGCACATCGTGTCGCAGGTGGAAGGCGATGTGCAGCCGCATCTGAGTTACATGGATGTGCTGAAAGCGACGTTCCCCGCCGGCACGGTCAGTGGCGCGCCGAAGATCCGCGCGATCGAGATCATCCAGGAACTCGAACCCTATAAGCGCAACATCTACGCTGGCGCGATCGGTTGGATCGGCTGGTGGGGCGATGCGGATACTGCCATCGCTATCCGCACGGCGGTTATCCAGGGCGGTCGTCTGCACGTGCAGGCCGGTGCCGGCATCGTGTACGACTCCGACCCTGCATCGGAGTGGGAGGAGACGATGAACAAAGGGCGCGCGCTATTCCGCGCGGTGGCGCAAGCGGCGAAAGGATTATGAGACATGCAGCAAACGGTTCGTAACTATGGCCATCTGGTTTTGTTGACGATGCTGACATGTGCATCACCGCTGACAGCGCGCGAATCAACGCAAACCTGGCCGGACACTCTGCTCAGCCGTACTCAGGCGCTTGCCGAACTGCAGACCTTGAACGCGCAACTGCTCAGCCATCCCAGCGCGACGCTGACGTTGGAGCAGTGGTGCGCCGCGCACCGTTTGTCGCCGCAGGCGAAAATTGTTGCTCATCGCGTGCATGGCGATGACAAGCCCTTGCCCGATGGTGCCCGCGGCCTGCTGGGCATCGGCCCGAACGAACCTGTGCGCTATCGCCGCGTGGCGCTGAGTTGTGGTGATGTCGTGTTGTCTGATGCCGATAACTGGTACGTGCCTTCGCGCCTGACCGAAGACATGAACCATCAACTGGACACCTCCGACGTGCCGTTCGGCAAAGTCGTCCAGCCGCTGCATTTTCGTCGTCAGACGCTTTCCGCCGATCTGCTGTGGTCGCCTCTACCCGAAGGTTGGGATAGCGGTTCATCGCTGCCGCCCGCGAGCGCCGCGCCGCTGACGATCCCGGACCACGTATTGCAGCACCGCGCTGTGCTGTATACCGGCGACAACCAACCTTTCAGCCTGGTGATCGAGAGCTATACGCGTCACGTGCTCACGCACCCCTGACGGCAGGTTGGGGCGCGATGTTCACTCTGCTTGCGGATCGATCGATGGAAGCTTAAAGCGTCGGGAACGGTGCTGCATTCAACAGCATGATGCGCCGCTCCGTGGCTTTCAGCTCCTTTCCATCCTTTCCTCGAAGTACATCGTCACGCGTGACGAGCAACTGATCGTTGAAAACGATGCCTTTTAGGAACGTGGTATATCCCTTCCAATGCGACGCGCCTGGCGCGACCGCGAAGGTTTCCGTTTTGCCGTCGTGAGTGAGTCGCACGGTTGCGGGATCGCTTTCCCCATAGGAACCGGTGGCATGGCCTTCGCGCATCAACGTCACGCTGCCGGTGCGGGCATCAACACGAATCACTGTTACGGTTTCCATTCCATCTTTGCCGCCCAGTTCCCAAGGCTGCTTCAGATCGACCTTCCACGTCATGCCTTCGGCGATATGCTGAGGCGGTACGCCCCATATGGCAGGGTTGTAGAGCAATCCGCTTGCTTCGAGATAAGGCTTGCATTGATCGGTAGCGCCTTCCTTGATGGAACAATACGTGCGGCCGCCATCGCGAAGTGCTTCCTGGTCTTCGCCAGCTTGTTGACCGTCATAACTCCATGCCGAGTTGAAACGCCATTCGGCTGGTGCTGAAGCGACCACCGTATAGTCGGCTGAGCCGCCATTGCGACGGGCCTGTTCGTCATAACCTGGCGCTTTTATTGAGCGCAGGATGGAAAACACGTTGCTGTAGGTCTGACCCACTTTAAGTTGAGGTGTCAGGTCGACAGTGTGTTCGGCATCTTTTGCAAAAGATGCTCCAGCAAAGACAAACGGCAGAAAAACGACACCAAGCACATAAGACTTCATGACCGCACCTGTTTGTATGGAGCACCTGTCTCTTTCGGAGCGTATTGCGTGCAGCTTGTCCAGGCATGTGAAGGTAGTCATTGGAGACAATCACTACCTGGGATGGTCAGTCAGCTTTGCCAGCCTCATCTGGCTGATCAATCCGATCGCAACGAGCGATGCGGCGAATACAAAAAAACGATAGGTCATTGCAGGAAAGAGCAAGAGGTGGATGGCGACGAATGCCATCGGAATGATGAAGACGGCACTCAGCAGACGGCTATCTAGGTGAAGTGCCTTAGCTCCATCCCTGGTCAGAAACCAAATGGCGAAGCCATAGATCACGAAATGCGAGCGCATCGTGAAGTCGTCGGCCAAGGAAGCGAATGGTCTCAGATAGTCGCCGATGGCTCGTGAAGGGACTAGCGTGGCTGGATAAGCTGTCTTGTGGATCAGTGAGGTGTTGTACAACGTCAACCACCCGTAAGAACCGTTCATCCTCATAACCCACCAATACAGCATGCAGGCTGCTGCCACCGACGCGAGCGCGTACCTTCTTTGCCCGAAGATGAAGGTATGTCCGGCAACTAGCGACGAGAGCAGCAGGAAATCCGGCCTGATAAGCGGCATTATGGCTGCGGCGATGAAAACCAGAGTGCTTCTCCTGATCAGTGCATAGATCATCAGGAGAGAGAAGAAACACGCCATTGCATCGGGTGTGGATAACCGGGCGAGGTCAATGAATCCGGAGAACGCGACGACCAGCGGAACGGAAGTGACTGGTGCGAGGATTTCATGGGCGACGAAAGCAAGCAGCACGACCGATAGGGCCGCAAACACAGCGCTCACGACATAGGTCGATCGGGGGTAGTCCAATCCTATGGCATGAACTATCCAGATCAGCTTGTTATATAGGAATCGGTTGCCATAGATCGGTACGTGTTGCGCGAGAGATGATGGATCGCGAAAGACGGTTTTTCGATAATCGTCGCTTTGCGTCAATTGATCGAAGGTACTCGCGCTGACCTCGCTTCTCACGCTGTCGTACGTCGCTTTGTTCAGATCGGCCCCGTAATAACCCTCTGCGCTGAGCGCCACTGCTACGTAGCCGATCATGTCCCAGTTGTAGGAGGGTTTCTTCAACCCGAAAACCAACACGATTAGCGCGACGATGACCGTCAGGATCAGCTCACGCATGCGCACGCGAGGCTTTGTTAGGGGTGTGGTCTTCGTTTCGTCGATAGCTGTCGCGGGCATGCGAAATACCGACAAGAATGGGTGATAGGTGCCCGTACAATATTCCGGTTGCGACAAGGCGGTGTGTTGTTGTCGCCTGTGCCGCTATCCGCTGCAGGAGTTGGTTCGCCTCGGCGGGTTGCCAACGCGCAGTATTGTTGAGATTAATTCTCATTTGTTAGCATGCTTCGCGAGCAGCCCTGCTCACATGACGGTTCGCCATGAGCGGGCTGACTCAAAGCAGATGACGAGCGCGAACGTGATCGCGCACAATGAGCATCCATGCCGCAATGCGGCATAGCGCTATCAGGATTTTCCCAGCCATGTTGTTGATGATCGACAATTACGACAGCTTCACCTTCAACCTCGTGCAGTATCTCGGCGAGCTGGGGCAGGAGGTGAAGGTGGTACGCAACGATGCGCTGGACGTGTCCGGCATCCGCGCTTTGAGGCCATCGCACATCATGATTTCCCCTGGTCCAGGTACGCCGGACGATGCGGGCGTGTCGCTGGCGGCGTTGCGCGAGTTGAGTGGGGAAATTCCGGTGTTCGGCGTGTGCCTAGGGCATCAGGCCATCGGCCAGGCGTTCGGCGGCAAGGTGATTCGGGCCAAGCAGATCATGCATGGCAAGACGTCGCCGGTGCGCCATCTTGGCAAGGGTGTGTTCGCCGGCCTGCCCGATCCGTTTGAGGCGACGCGCTATCACTCGCTGGTGGTGGAGCAATCCTCGCTGCCCGATTGCCTGGAAGTGACAGCCTGGACCGAGAACCCGGACGGCTCCATCGACGAGATCATGGGCCTGCGTCACAAGACACTGGCTGTCGAAGGCGTGCAATTCCATCCCGAATCGATTCTTACGCAGTACGGTCATGACCTGCTGCGCAACTTCCTCAGGCAACCGCTGCAAAAGCTTGCTGCATGACGGGGCGCGTCATCACCATCACGCCGCAGGAAGCGTTGCAGCGAACGATCGAGCATCGCGAGATTTTCCACGATGAAATGATCGCGCTGATGCGCCAGATCATGAATGGCGAAGTGAGCCCGCTGATGACGGCGGCGATCATCACCGGCCTGCGTGTGAAGAAAGAAACGGTGGGCGAGATCACGGGTGCGGCGCGCGTGATGCGCGAGCTTTCCGCCAAGGTGGAGGCGCCGCCGCATCCGCATTTTCTCGACATCGTCGGTACCGGCGGGGATGGCGCGTCGAGCTTCAATATTTCCACCGCTGCGATGTTCGTGGCCGCCGCCGCCGGTGCGCGCATTGCCAAGCACGGTGGGCGCAGCGTGTCGTCCAAGTCGGGCAGTGCGGACGTGCTGGAGGCGCTCGGTGCGTGCATCGAGTTGACGCCGACACAGGTGGCACAGTGCATGATCGATACCGACATCGGCTTCATGTACGCCCCCAATCACCATCCGGCGATGAAGGTAGTCGCGCCGGTGCGCAAGGAAATGGGTGTACGCACGCTGTTCAACATTCTGGGGCCGCTTACCAACCCGGCAGGTGCACCGAACATTCTGATGGGAGTTTTTCATCCCGATCTGGTCGGCATCCAGGTACGCGTATTGCAAGCCTTAGGCGCCAAGCACGCCCTGGTGGTGTGGGGGCGCGACGGCATGGACGAGATTTCACTAGGCGCATCCACCCTGGTTGGCGAGTTGCGCGATGGTGAAGTGCACGAATACGAGGTGGAGCCGGAGGACTTCGGCTTGGCCATGGCCTCCAGCCGCAATCTGCGCGTCGAAAATGCGGAGCAATCCAAGGCTATGCTGCTGGACGCCCTGGAAAACCGGCACGGAGTGCCGCACGACATCGTCTGCTTGAACGCCGGGGCGGCGCTCTATACCGCCGGGGTGGTCAACGGCATCGCCAGCGGTATCGAGCTGGCGCGGACCACCATCGCCAGCGGCGCCGCCCGTGCCAAAATGGACGCGTTCGTGGCAGCCACCCGGCGGCTTGCGGATCGTTGATACTAGCCCGACCGTTGCATTGCCTTTCCCTCGTTTTCCAAGTGCCGATCCGAGTGCCATGACCGACATCCTTCAACGCATTCTTGCCCGTAAGGTGGAAGAGCTCGCCGAGCGCAGCGCCAAGTTGCCGCTGAAGGAACTGTCCGCGCGCGTGGCGGACATGCCCGATACCCGCGGCTTCGCAGCAGCCATCGAGGCGAAGATCGCCGAGGGTGACGTGGCGGTGATCGCCGAAGTGAAAAAGGCGAGCCCGAGCAAGGGCGTGATCCGCCCGGAATTCGATCCGGTGTCGATTGCGCGCAGCTACGAACTGGGCGGCGCGGCCTGCCTGTCGGTACTGACCGACAAGGATTTCTTCCAGGGCAGTGAAGCTTTCCTGCAGCAAGCGCGCGCTGCGTGCTCGTTGCCGGTGCTGCGCAAGGATTTCATCATCGATCCGTATCAGGTGTACGAAGCGCGCGCGATCGGCGCCGACTGCATTCTGTTGATCGCGGCTGCGCTCGGCGATGCCGATTTGCTGGAACTGTCGCTGCTGGCGGCCGATCTGGATTTGGACGTGCTGTGCGAAGTGCACGATGCCGAAGAGCTGGAACGTGCCCAGGCGGTGCCGGTGCCGCTGATCGGCGTCAACAATCGCAACTTGCGCACTTTCGAAACCTCGCTCGAGATCACGCTTGAGCTGCAGCAATTGATGGAATACGACCGCATTCTGGTTGCCGAATCGGGCATCCACACGCCGACGGACGTGGCCCGCTTGCGCGAATCGGGCGTCAACGCATTTCTGGTCGGCGAGGCTTTCATGCGCGCCGCCGATCCGGGGCAGGAACTGAAGCGGCTGTTCAATACGCACTGATCATGTTTACAGGGGAAATGACTCACGCGCCGGCGCAAGCCGGTAGCGATGCTGATGCGTCGCGTACGGTGTTGTTCGATTTCGATGGCGTGCTGTTTCAGGGCGACGCTTTCGAGATGTTCATCCGTCATCGCTATGCCGGCTCGCCTATTTATAAGTTTTTGGCGGTACTAACCATGCCGTGGTGGCTGCTGTGCGGTGTGTTCTCGCGCAGGCGCGCGTCGTGGGCGCTTACGCATGTGGCGCTTTGTGGGCTTGGCGCCAAGCGCTATGAGGTAGCCGCGGAAGCCTTCGCTGATCAGTTGGTGCGTCGTCCGCGCCAGTTCTACCGCGACGGTTTGAGCGCGTTGCGCAAGCATCTGGCGGAAGGGGATGAGGTCATCGTCGTTACCGGCTGCGAGCGCATTCTGGTGACGCGTCTGCTTAGCCAGCTCGGCCTTCCCGAACTCACTATTTTTGCAACGCAACTCAAACCCGGTCTGTTCGGCATGCGCCTGCATGTGCACAACGTCGGTCGCCGCAAGGTGCGGAACCTTGCAGCAAAGGGTGTGCAAAGCTGGAAGCTCGCCTATAGCGATTCCTTCCAGGATCTGCCGATGCTCAAGCAGGCAGGCGAAGCCGTGCTCGTGAACGGCACACCGAAGCTGTGCAAGCGGGTGGAGAAGGCGATGGGCAGGCCGGTGACGCGGGTTGCCTGGTACTGATCCTGGGTTTGGCGCAGCTGCGGTCGATGCTTTATCCCTGAATGCGGCAGAGGGCCAAAGGGCTCTTGCAGGCGTTGTCTGGCGGAGATACGTTAGTGCTTACGTATTTTTAGGTGGACCGACAATATGTACTTGGCATCCCTCGGCAGACTGGCGCTTGGCAGTCGCCTCAAAGCGCTCAGCGATCATTTCTATGGCGCTGCTGACGCCGTGTACGAGACGCTCGGTGCCCGCATCGAATCGCGCTGGATGCCTGTGTTGCGCTATCTGTGGGATACAGGCCCCAGTTCCGTGACGGAGGTGGCCGATGCGATCGGTCAGACCCACTCGGCGGTAAGCCAGCTCACCGACAAGTTGGTGCGGGCCGGCATGGTGCGGCGCCGGCGCGATCCGGCGGATGGTCGCCGCACCGTCTTGGCGCTTACCGACAAAGCGCACGCATCGCTCGCCGAGCTCGGCCCGATCTGGTGCGCCGTGCGGCGCGGCGTAACGGCTTCGCTGGACGAACACGCCACACAGTTGCTGGATGCACTGGCGGCATGTGAGCGGGCCTTGCAGCAGCGCCCGGTCGTCGACGCAATTCTGGCGGAGCATGCCGCGATCATGGCCACGCCGCTCGAGATCGTGCCGTATACGCCGAAACTGCGCGAACACTTCTATCGCTTGAATGCGCAGTGGCTGGAGCGCTACTTCCGCATCGAGGACATCGATCGTGCGGTACTGAGTGATCCGGAACGCTACGTGCTGCAGTCGGGCGGTGCGATCTTTTTCGCACGCTTGGGCGAAGAGGTCATCGGCACCTGCGCGTTGTTGCAGGAGTCGCCCGGAGTGTTCGAGCTGACCAAGATGGGGGTGGACGAAACCTTCCGTGGCCTGGGCGCCGGAAAGCGCTTGCTCGACGCGTGCATCGCCGAGTTTCATCGGCGCAAGGGCAACGAGCTGTTCCTGGAATCCAACAGCCGCCTCAAGACGGCGTTGCGGATGTATGAGAAGGCGGGGTTCGTATTGCAGCCGACGACTCGCTCCGGCTCGCATTACGAGCGGGCGGATGTGTACATGATCTACAAGCCGCAATGATCTACTCCCTCTCCCCTTTGGGGAGAGGGTTTGGGTGAGGGGTGGTCTCGCCGTGAAGTGAAATCAAAGCGTGGTTCTTATGGAAGGTGAGGCAAGCCGTGGCCCCTCACCTCGATCCTCTCCCCGAAGGAGAGAGGAAGAAGAGCATTACCGCGTACCGCGCACCACGATGGTCTTACCCGACACATCGATCATGCCTTGCTCTTCCAGCTGCTTGAGCACGCGACCGACCATCTCGCGCGAGCAGCCAACGATGCGGCTGACTTCCTGACGGGAGATGCGGATCTGGGTGCCGTCGGGGTGGCTCATCGCATCCGGCTCCTGGCACAGGTCCAGCAGGGTGCGCGAGATGCGGTTGGTGACATCCATGAAGGCCATGCGGCTCACCTGGCGCGAGGTGCGCAACAGACGATGGGTGAGCTGTGCGCCGATCGCAAACAGGATCTTCGGGCATTCCTCGCGCAGCGGGCCTTCCATCAACTGGAACAGGCGTTCATAGCTGATCTCAGCCATCTCGCATGGGCTGCGGGTGCGCACCATCGACTCGCGTTGCGCCTGCTCGACGAACAAGCCCATCTCACCGATGAACTGGCCGCGGCTGATGTAGGCGAGGATCAGCTCTCGGCCCTGTTCGTCTTCCGTGCAGACGGCCAGCGAACCTTCGATGACGTAGTAGAGCGTGTTGGCCGGATCGCCCGGTCGGATGATGGCGGTCTTGCCCGGGTAGCGGCGGCGGTGGCAGAGCCCCAGGAAACGTTCCATGGAAGCCGGGTCTGGCGCAAAGCCGAGCGGAGCCTGTGAACGTTCGAAGGCCTGTTGTAACTGGTATTTCAGTTGCACCACAGAAGTTTTCCCCAAGCTGAGTTGGTCTCAAGGGCCGCGCCAAATCCCTGCGACCTCGTCCAAATGTAAACGCATCCCTATGCGACTTTCGCATTATGGCAAAGACATGTGAAGACGAGGGATGCGCCGATTGGCCTAAGCGTGCGCCAGTGCGCGTCAATCGTCCTGCCTTCGAACGGGTGAGGCTGTCCGCATGAGCGGATCGAAGTAGAAGCCGAAAGGTTCTGTTTTCATCCAAATTGCCGCATACTTCGCAGTCTTCCGGACGGCGGCTGCTTCTTTGCCATCGTCCGTACACAAGGGGCGTGCAGGATAAGGGTCCAGCACGCTTTTTCAATCAGCGGGGACCCTTGTAGCTAACCCGCCTCACCTGTCGGCCGTGACCCGGCCATGGAGTGTCGCCGTGGTGAAACCTCTCCCGCGCCTGCGCCTGCAGGGCTTCAACAACCTTACCAAAGCCCTGAGCTTCAATATTTACGACATCTGCTACGCAGTGTCGGAAGACCAGCGCCAGCGCTACATCGAGTACATCGACGAGCAGTACGACGCCGATCGTCTCACGCAGATCCTTACCGATGTGGCCGAGATCATCGGCGCGAACATCCTCAATGTAGCCCGTCAGGACTACGACCCGCAGGGTGCCTCCGTCACTATCCTCATCTCCGAGGAGCCGGTGGTGGAGAAGCTCGGCCGCGACACCATTTCGGATGCCGTGGTGGCCCATATGGACAAGAGCCACATCACTGTCCACACCTATCCGGAAACGCATCCGCACAACGGCATTGCCACCTTCCGCGCGGATATCGACGTGGCCACCTGCGGCGTCATCTCTCCGTTGAAGGCGCTGAACTACCTGATCGACAGCTTCGAGTCGGACATTGTGGTGTGCGATTACCGCGTGCGCGGATTCACGCGTGACGTGAAGGGCAAGAAGCACTTCATCGACCACAAGATCAACTCCGTGCAGGATTACCTGGCGCGCCACATCCGCCAGAAGTACGAGATGTTCGACGTGAACGTGTATCAGGAAAACATCTTCCACACCAAGATGCATATCAAGGACTTCGACCTTGATACGTATCTGTTCGAGGCGCATGCGGACGATCTCTCGTTCAAGGAACGGCAGAAGATCGAGCAACTGCTGCGTCGCGAGATTGAAGAGCTGTTCCACGGACGCAATCTGATGTGACGAAAAACCCGCCGAAAGGCGGGTTTTTTTATGCAATCTCGTCATCCCAGGTGTTCGCTCAAATCCGATAAGCGACCGTCTTCATCACCATTGACGTCGCATGCATCATTTGCGGAATCGGAAACGGTAATGCAATGCCGCCACGCTCCCGCGCATGCTGCGCATGCCGCACTTCATCCTCCTGCATTTGCTTCAGCACCACGCGCGAACGCTCGTCCTGCGCGGGCAGCTTGTCCATATGTTCGGCCAGATGCGCTTCCACCTGCTTTTCGGTCTCCACCACAAATCCCAGGCTGACCTTGTCGCCTGCCAGTGCGGCCAGTGCGCCGATGGCGTAGCTGCCCGCATACCACAGCGGGTTAAGCAGGCTGGGTTGGCTTTCCAGTTCGTGCAGGCGCTCGGCGCACCAGGCGAGGTGGTCAGTTTCCTCAGCGGCGGCTTCCTGTAGATGCGCGCGGTTTTCTTCTTTGCGCGCCAGTGCAGCTTGCCCGTCGTACAGCGCTTGTGCACACACCTCGCCAGTGTGATTCACGCGCATCAGGCCCGCAGCATGGCGGCGTTCCTTGTCGTCCAACTCAGCTTCGGTGGCGTGGTGCGATGGGGAGGGGCGATGGGCTTCCGGGGTGCCGGCGACGGTTTCAAGCGCACGCTCGATGCCGGCGAGCAGTCGATCGAGCGGGGTAAGCATACGTACGTTCATGACGGTATCCATTGCTGCGCGAGCAGGGTCAGCGGGTGCAACGTCGGCAGGTTGGATGAGCGCTCGTCCAGTCCTGCCGCAAGGTGCAGACGACAACCGATATTGGACGACAGAAGCCATCGCACATCCAGCGTTTCTACGTGAGACAAAACGCCTTCTCTCAACCGCGCAGCGCGTTCGGGGAACTGCAGCACATGGCTGCCCGCCGAACCGCAGCAGTAGGGCGGTGTGGGCAGGCGTTTCAGTTCCAGCTGAGGAATCCGTTGCAGCAACTGCGTAAGCGTCGCATCGCTACGTGCCACATTGGCTTGCGTGCACGGTACGTGCAGTGCGACGCGAGCGGGCAGGGGGTGGAATTGCAGTCTATCGATGCGCTCAGCCAGCAGGCGATACGGATCGTCCACGCGGACGTCTGGCAAGGCCTGGCGCAAAGTGCTCAGGCAGCCGGTCGTTACCGTAATCAGATGATCCGCGCTGACATCCGCCCATACTTGCCGAACGCGGGCGGCGGCAGTCTCGGCGTTGCGGGTGGCGCCATCGTGCAGATCCAAGGCACCGCAACAGAGCGCGGGCAGACGGACCACTCGATAACCCGCTGCAGTCAAAAGCATCTCGGCAGCGCGCTCAGCTTCTGCATCCTGCACACTTGCCGTGCATCCTGGAAAAAGGGCGACCGTACCTCCTTCTCCGCCTGTTGCTGGAGGGCGGGGGTGTTTGAGCTTGTCTTGGGCGCGACGAACTTGGTCTTGGTTTCGCGGCAATAAGGACAGTGCCTCTCTCCAGCGACCAGGCAATACCCTTCCAAGCCAATGCTTAGCTCGTGTCCAGCGGGCCAAGTCCTGGAGCCGGTGGTTCAGCGCCGGCCTTTTCACCACCTCAAGCAACAAGCCAGGCCGTTCCGGTGCCGGCCCAAGGAGGGCTCGGGTCTCCACGAGTAGCTCCTCATATTTAACGCCCGCCGGACAAACCCGCTCGCAGCTCAGGCAGCCCAAGCAGTGATCCAGTGGCGTGCGCAGCTCCGGGGTAGGGGGAAACTGCCCTCGAGCCAGTGCTGCTGCGATGGCAATCCGCCCTCTTGGGGATTCGGCTTCATTGCCGTCCAGGGCGTAAGTGGGGCAAACGGGCAGGCACAGGCCGCATTGCACACATTGGTCGGCCAGCACGGCGATGCGGTGGCGGGGGTTCTCAAGGGGCATGCCGTTCATGCTATCATTCGCGACTCGCAACCCCACCGTGGGCTTGCGCGATAGATGAAAGCTTCGCTATCATCTCGCGCCTTTATTCACCGATTCCGCTTACCGCCCTATTGGCGGCAGACAGGTATTCCGAAATGAAAACGTTCAGCGCCAAGCCGGAAAGCGTCAAGCGCGACTGGTACGTGGTTGATGCCACGGACAAGACGCTCGGTCGCCTCTCGACCGAGATCGCGCGTCGCTTGCGCGGCAAGCACAAGCCCGAGTTCACCCCTCACGTGGATACCGGCGATTACATCGTCGTGATCAATGCTGAGAAGGTGGCTGTCACCGGCGCCAAGCTGGACGACAAGATGTATCACCGCTTCACCGGTTACGTCGGCAACCTCAAGACCACCAGTCTGAAGGATCTGCTGGCGACCTACCCCGAGCGCGTCATCGAGATCGCCGTGAAGGGCATGCTGCCGAAGAACCCGCTGGGCCGCGAAATGTATCGCAAGCTCAAGGTGTACGGCGGCGCCGAACATCCGCATACCGCCCAGCAGCCGAAGGCGCTGGAACTGTAATGCGATTCCTTCGCAAGAGCCCGCACATCCTTGTGCGGACTTTTAAATAAGAGCAAATCATCATGGCGATTCAACAGAATTACGGCACCGGCCGTCGCAAGACCTCCGCAGCTCGCGTGTTCCTGCGCAAGGGCAACGGCCAGATCGAAGTGAACGGCAAGAGCCTTGACGAGTTCTTCGGCCGCGAAACCTCGCGCATGATCGTGCGCCAGCCGCTCGAACTCACCCAAAGCAGCGACAAGTTCGACATCAAGGTCACGGTTGCTGGCGGCGGCATCACCGGTCAGGCCGGCGCAATCCGCCTCGGCATCGCCCGCGCCCTGATCGAGTACGACGAAAGCCTGAAGTCGCAGCTGCGCAAGGCCGGCTTCGTGACCCGCGACGCCCGCGAAGTCGAGCGTAAGAAGGTCGGTCTGCACAAGGCACGTCGCGCCACCCAGTTCTCGAAGCGCTAATCCTCGCAAGAGGCAACGCTTCGACCGCCCGGTGCATCAAGTCAGAGCGCACCGCGCGGCTCCGGTATTGGGAGATCGTCTAACGGTAGGACAACGGACTCTGACTCCGTTTATCTAGGTTCGAATCCTAGTCTCCCAGCCAAAAACAAAAAGCCCGCCCATGTGGCGGGCTTTTTGTTTTTTGGCTGGGAGGGTCAGGGAGGCGAGCCGCGTTCGACAAATTTGTCTGGAACAAATTTGGACAGCGCCTAAGCGCTGGCCCCGGAGTGCGTAGCGCGGAGGGGTGAGCCCCATGGATGGGGCGAACAATCCTAGCCTGCACGATTACGGCAACACCCATTGAAGGTGACTTTTTACACGTGGCTGTGAGGCATCTCGGACCCAAATTTCCATACCTCACTCTTCAGGCTACCGGTTGCGCCGAGGTCGGCTTCAGCACCCAAGCCTCATATAAGACGGTGGCATGCAACGAAGCAACATCGCCTATGCTGAGGTCGCCGATCGGATGAATTCGCATCAGGCTCGTATGAGCAGCCGTTCTTTCTTGGCAGTGAATGATCAAATGCATCCCAGTCCGTCCACCAGATGCTAATGCCCGGACTTGAAGTTGGTTTGGCGTACGGGGTGTCCGCTCCTGCGCGATAGGTGCTGCTTTGAACTCATGGAACCGCTTCAAGGTTATTGAGAAAGTCAGATTCGCAGCCGACGAGCTTGGCTCGTCGAATCCGCAGCAGCTGAGGCAGCTTATCCTTAGCTGTAGCGACGCACCTGAAAGAGAGGTTTATTTCGGCCTCTTATCGTTCTTTTATGATTCGCAGTTAAAGCAAAATCACTACGAACGACAGAAATTGGCGGGCACCATACTGCTAAGCGTGACACCTTCATCTCCCTTGTCGCTGGACGCATCGGTATATGCGCCGGCTCAACACTGGAACCTAAGCGTCAGAGAACTTCCTTCGTATTGGTGTAGAACATTCGGCCAGGCAGAGGTCCTGACATTTTTGGCTGAACTGGTCGGTAGTTGTAGCGAAGGCGAGCTAAAGCGCAGTGTCGAGACCATGCTGTTCTGGTCGCGGCGCTATGAGTAGGACTGTACCCGACAAGTTGTCGCGGACGGCTTAATAGTCGAGCCGACGACACCGTGCTTACTCTTGAGGCGAATCGCCATTGAAGTAGGCGTGCAACAGCCCATGCATAAGTTGATCGAGGTCTTTTCGATGAGCGAGCGGATGTGGATGAAGTCCGCGCAAGCAGTAAGGAATTCGAGGTTTATAAGGCCGATTTACTTATAAACGTATAGCGAAGAAAAATCCCTACCTTCATTTTCGCAAAACGCTTGCTTGTTACAAAAAATCATAATTGCACGCATTTATTAGCAAATATTCCTGACTTTTTGCGTCCTAAGCATTTGTGAAATTTTTACATCTCTTGTAAACATGATTGCAGCACGAACCTGCTAGGGCGCTTCTCTGGTTCGTGACGTCGGTTCGTGACATCGAGCTGGAAATGGGGAGTATCGGGGCGTGCTTATGCCTATCTGGCACGTCTTCGTCTGGGGAATAGGACGTTTTCCGCTGGGAAACGGGCGTCCTTCGCGTAACTTGATCGGAGCTAGGGGAATTCAATGTTGAAGTCGAAACTTGCCGCAGCCGTTGTGGCTACTTTGGCGTTCGGTTGCGCGAACGCTTATGCGGGCAATGCCCAATCTGGCGATTCAACCAATGCGACGCAGGATGCACAGTCCAGCAGTCAGCCAGCGTCCAGCGCATCAGCGGACAACACAAGTAACAAAGCCAAAAAGCTGGAAACGATTAATGTCACCGGCTCGCTGATTCCACAGACTGTGGTTGAAACAAGCAAGCCTGTCATCACGATCACAGCTCAGCAGTTGAAGGATCGCGGCTTTACCAGCGTTGCCGATGCGCTGCAGGCAGGTACCTTCGCAACCGGCAGTGTGCAGGGCCCGAATAACTCGGGTGGTTTCACCCAAACCGCGAAGACGCTCAGTTTCTTTGGCCTTGATCCTAGCTACACCAAGTACCTGATCGATGGTTTGCCGATGGGAGACTTCCCTGCGCTCTATAACGGCAGCGAAGCGTTCAATAATTTGGCCAGTATTCCGATCGAGATGATCGATCACATCGACATTCTGCCGGGTGGTCAGTCGTCCATCTATGGTTCGGATGCCATCGCCGGTGTTATCAACATCGTGCTGAAAAAAACGATTGACGCTCCTGTTGTCGATGCGCGCTTCGGTTGGCACACGGGTGGCGGTGGTGCCGATCGGCGCTTGTATGTGGCCGATGGTTTCAAATGGGGCAACCTCAACTTTGTTGGAGGTCTCCAGGTTGAGAGCATTGAGCCGATTTGGGGCTTCGATCGTAGCTTGACCCGTCAATACTTTACGCAGGGCACCACGCCCCCCACTGCGTCGCGCGACTATCTTGTGCTGAGCGAAACACAACTAGTGAACGCGTACTACAGTCCTAATCAGTTGAATCCGGGCATTGGATGCTCGGCCGTTACGGGCCAATTCGGCGGCACGGAGCAGCTTCAGAATCGCTTGAATCACGGCCAATATTGTGGTTCGCAATACAGTGCGGGTGACGTCACCGAAACCAATAAACAAAATACGGTGAACCTTTATACGCACGCAACGTATGATCTGAATAGCAATGTGCAGCTCTACCAGACCTTGCTGTACACCTATGACCAACAGAAACTCACGGCAGGTTCCAGCTTCCTATTCTGGGAAAGCCCCATCTACTACGATTCCAACCTGCAAGACTATGTCCTGGCCCAGCATGCATTTAGCCCGGAAGAAGCCGGCGGTTTCCAGCACATTCTGGATAACAACGTCGAAAACTCGGTGTACCTGAGCCTGGGCGCGAAGGGTGGTTTCGGCCAATCGAACTGGGACTATGACCTGACCTTCAATCATTCCGAAGATCATCTGCAGGAGCGTAGCTTCCAGCGCTGGACTAACCAGATCAACAACTATTTCGCGAACATCCTCGGCCCAAATTCGGGGCCTGATCCAAATGGGTACCCCATCTACGCGCCAAATTACCAAGCCTTCTTCACGCCTGTTCCGAATTCAGCATTCCGCGGATTTACTGGTTTCACCGAGACATATGCCAAGACCTGGGACAACATGCTCCGTGGCCAGGTCACCAATGCATCGCTGTTCTCTCTACCCGGTGGCGACGCTGGTGTAGCTGCTGTGATCGAGGGTGGTAATCAGGGGTGGAACTACTCACCTGATCCGCGCACGCTCAACGGCCAGACGTATGAGTTTACCGATGTATCGGGCGCGGGCCACCGCTCGCGTTATGCAGGAACGATCGAATTCAGCGCACCGCTCTTCAAGATGCTTTCTGTGGACATGTCCGGTCGTTACGACGGTTATAACGTCGCTGGCGGCACCGTGAGCCACGCGACTTACAACCTCGGTGTCGAATTTCGTCCGTTTGGTGATCTTCTGTTGCTGCGTGGCTCCTATGGCACGGCTTTCAAGGCTCCGACTTTGCCGGATGAGTTCCAGGGACCGAGCGGCTACTACAGTAGCGTGGTCGACTACTACAACTGTGCAAAGCTGGGTTACGCCGGCGGCAATATTGCCAATTGCCCGGGACAGCTGAGTGGCGAACAATTCTTTGGTCAGCAATCGGGTAACCCGAAGCTGCAGCCAATCGTCGCCAAGACGTTTAATTTGGGCTTCGTGGTGTCGCCTTTCGAAGGCTTCAGTCTGAAGTCGGATTATTACCACTACAACATTCGTAACGAAGTTCAGGCGCAAAGTTCTGACTTCCTGGCACAGACCGAAAGCAATTGCCGTTTGGGCATTTTTGATGTCAATTCGCCAACCTGCCAAGACGCATTGTCCAAGGTGATTCGTTCGGGCACTCCGTTAGCACCAGGACTGTTGCCCCCAATCACCGAGATCCTTACGCCAAAGGTCAACGTAGCGCGTGAATATCTGAATGCGGTAATCACTGAGGCCAACTATAGCCACGATATTGGCCCCTACGGCAACGTCAACGTGAAGACGTCCTGGAGCGACATCCTGACGCATAGGCAACAACTGTTGCCGAACGATCCGTTCATCAATCTATTGCGCGAGCCGTATTACAGCACGGAGTTCAAGAGCAGGGTCGATGGTTCGGTGGGCTGGCTGTCGCCAACGCAAACATGGGGTATGACGGTCTACGGTATTCGTGATGGTGCATCGCCAAACTATCTGGCTACTGTCGCAAACAATTACTACGCGCCAGGTGCGGGCAAGCTGGCTCCGTGGATCCGCTACAACCTTACCTTCAGCTACAGCCCGATCAAGAGCCTGGCGCTCACGCTCGATGTCATCAACGTCTTCAACAAGATGCCGCCGCTTGACCGCAGCTACCCTGGTACGACATCACAGCCGTTCAACCAGCTGAACTATGACGTCGATGGTCGCGAGTTCTTTGTAGAAGCGACCTATAAGTTCGGCAACGCGAAGTAGGCAAGAGCTCACGCAGAAAGAAAAAGCCCCGCTAATTAGCGGGGCTTTTTTATGGCGTGACGCAGCAGTAACTCAGTGCGCCGCCCAATACAAATACGCCAATGCGGCAATGGTGGCCAATAACTTCAGCGGCCAAGGCAGTGCACGCATGATCTGGTAAATGCCTGCGCGCTCGATATTGCGCGCTACGTCACGTGTAACGTCGTCTTTTTTCACCAATGAACTTCCTTCAGGCAGCAATCGTTACATCAATTTGTCGCCGATCAACACCACGTCCGCTGGGCGTCGCGCGAACAAGCCAACAGTGACGATGCCCGGAATCTGATTCAGCTCGGTTTCCAACGCAACGGGGTCGGCGATCTGCCAGCCGTGCACGTCGATTACCCAGTTGCCGTTGTCGGTGACGACGCCATCGCGCCACACCGGGTTGCCGCCACGTTTGACGATCTCGCGGCCGACCAAGCTGCGGGCCATGGGGATCACTTCGATCGGCAGCGGGAATTTGCCGAGGATGTTCACGCGCTTGCTGGCATCGATGATGCATACGAACTTCTGCGCAGCTTCCGCGATAATTTTTTCGCGGGTGAGCGCCGCACCGCCGCCTTTGATGAGTCGCTTGTGCGGATCACATTCGTCAGCGCCATCGACATACAACGCCAGCGGGCCGGTGGCGTTGAGGTCGAACACGGGGATGCCGTGTTTCTTGAGTTGCGCGGTGGATTGTTCCGAGCTGGAAACAGCGCCCTGGATGCGATCCTTGATGTGCGCGAGGGCATCGATGAAGTGGGCGACCGTGGAGCCGGTGCCAACGCCTACGACGGCGCCGTCTTCAACGTATTTGATCGCTGCTTCACCGGCGAGGCGCTTTTCTTCGTTGTTGCTCATGCGAATGTCCTGAGAGGCCGAAAGAGAAATGATCGGTGATTTGTGGGCTGCCTGCATCTTGCGGTGCTGCAAGGTGATGCCGCTCTGCGCTGAAGTCGCGCAGCTTGGGTTTCTCGCGAGATTGGCCCCTCACCCCAACCCTCTCCCCGGATGGGAGAGGGAGTCTGCGCGTGAGCTATTCCAGCCCTAGGATGTATTTCCATTCCGCCGCGTCTACCGGCATCACCGACAGGCGATTGCCTTTGCGCAGCAGCGTCATTTCGGCGATCTTCGGATGGCTTTTCAATTCGTCCAGCGTGATGACGCGTCCGAGCTTCTTTACGAACTTCACGTCCACCAGCATCCACCGAGGGTTGTCGCGTGAGCTGGCGGCGTCGAAATATTTGCTCTTGGGATCGAACTGGGAGGGATCGGGGTACGCGTCGCTGGCTACTTCCGCGATGCCTGCAATGCCGGGTTCTGCACAATTGGAGTGATAGAAGAACACGCCATCACCTACGCGCATGTCGTCGCGCATGAAATTGCGTGCCTGGTAGTTGCGTACACCGTCCCAGGCCTCGCGTTTCTTGCGCTTGAGGTCGTCGATGGAAAACGTGTCGGGCTCGGATTTCATCAGCCAATATTTCATGCGTTCAGGTCTCCTGACGTGTTGGCGCGGCAGTCGATAAGTTCGCGATCGGTAGCGATGAAGTCCAGCGATATGTCCCAGCGTTCAGGAGCGATTTCTGGCAACTCCTGGAAATCGTAGGCAATGCCCACAAGCAAGGGCTCGGTCGGGCGCAGCTGATCTTTCAGGAAGGCGAAGCTTCGATCGTAGTAGCCACCGCCGTAGCCCAGGCGATTGCCGTGGCGGTCGAAGGCGAGCAGGGGCACGAACACCAGGTCGAGTTGGAATGGGGCGAACCATTCGCGCGGTGTGACCGGTTCGGGGATGCCGAAGCGGTTGGGTTGCACCGGATCACCTGCCGACCAGGGCGCGAAGCGTAAGAGGTTGTCCTGGCCGATCAGGGGCAGCAGGAACTGCTGGCCGCGCGTGGCTAGCGGTGGAATCACCAGGTTGAGTGGCAACTCGCCGTCGCAGGCCCAGTAGCCGGCAACACGCGTGTCCGTATGGTATTCGGGCAGGTGCTCCAGGCTGCGCCGAAGGCCCTGTGCGGCGGCGATGCGCTGGGGAGGGGTGAGGGCGCGGCGGCGTTCTGCCAAGCGCTGGCGTAGTTCACGACGTCGTGCGGCGGTGTCCACGTCGCGCGTCTCCCATGGGGTGCTCTGATCCATTCTGCGTAGGCGTCACCAGCCGTGTCTGTTCGCAGGCCATAGGGCCATCGGCAAAGGCAGACTGGCCGTCTGTCGAGACGATGGACCGAAGGCATGGGGACAGACACGGCTGGCCCCCGCGCATTGAATTGAAATGACGGGGTGATGTCCAGAAGGCTCGCAGGCTGCGTCGCGCGGCTTGAAAAGACGGCCAGTCTTCTCTGCGCCGCGCAACACACCCTGCAAGCCTTCTGGACATCATGCCGCCTACACAGAATGGGTCAGATCACCCCTTGGGGGCTTGGCTCAGTGCCCCGCTGACCGAACGCCGCGCTGGGCGGCGTCCGGGCTGGGAATGGGGTGGCGTCAACCGCGATGCCGCTGCCCACCAAACGACCTTGATCCAATGGGATCAGGTGGGAGGGATATTAAGGCTTCAAGGCTTTCCGCTCGCGGCGGACTTGCGCAACAACCTTAAGTAACCGACCCGGGTCGTATATAGGAACAAGGCAATATGTAAGAGTGTGCTGGCGCACACCGCAGAAAACGCCGAGGACTATTTTAGTTGCGCATCGAGTGCGGCTTCAAGCTTGCGGCGCAATGCAGCCAGTCCATCGACAAGATCGGGTTCAGCACCGCTGTGATCTGCGGTGTTGGCACGCTTTTGCAATTGCAGGTATTCGTGCGTGATGCTGATCGCCGCGAGGACTGCCAAGCGGTCGAAGCCCGGCGTTTTGGCGTGCGAGCGCAACTCGCGCATCTTGCGATCGAGAAAGCTCGCCGCTTCCAGCAAGCCGTCGCGTTCTTCCGGCGGACAGGCAATCAGGAATTCACGATCGATCAGGCGCAGCGAAACGGGTTCGTTGGTGGACATGCTGATGACGTCAGCCATTGTTCTCGAGCGCCTTGAGTCGTTGAATCATCGCTTCGACCCGGCTTCGCGCCTGTTCATTGCGTGCCAGCAGATTTGCGCGTTCGCTCGCCAGTTGTTCCTGACTATGGCGCAAGCTGCGGTTTTCTTCGCTCAAGCGATGAACGTATTCGAGCAACCGGTCAAGCTGCTGATTCAGCGCGGCAAGCTCGTACCGGGCGGCGTCGGGTGTCTTCATGAGCCAAACTATATCAGGACATTGTGCGAAATCTGTGGGCCGGATCGCCTATGCACTGTGGTGCACTAAACTTGCGCCTCCAAGGTTAACGGAGATCGAGATGACCGCCCCCGAGCCCATCGGTTACGACGAACTGGACGATGTCGTTGTGAGCCTGCGATTGTCCATTCCCGCCAGTGAGTTACATGGTTCCCTGTGCGGCTTCCTGGCAGCAAGCGGCAGGCCGGGCAAGCGATCCGTGCTGAACGCCTTGCATCTCGAAGCGGGTAGCGACCGCGTGTCCGAAAGGGACCAGTCTCTGCTGGACCAATTGGTCAGCCAAAGCGAGCAAGAACTGGGGGACCCTGAACTTGGCTTCGAACCCCTGGTGCCAGCGGACGATCGCCCCTTGCCGGAACGTGCCGACGCATTGGTGGATTGGTGTCGCGGCTTTTTAGGCGGTTTCGGCCTGGGCGGTCCGGATGCGCACAAACGGCTATCTGACGAGGGCAAGGAAATCCTGGGCGATCTCGGTGCGATTGCTTCTTCGACGCTCGATTTCACCAACGAAGACGAAGATGAAGACGCCTTGATCGAAGTGCACGAATTCGTGCGCATGGGCGCCATGCTGGTGTTCACGGAGTGTCACATTCCCAACCCGTCTTCCAGCGGCACGTTGCATTGAATATCGCTTCCGAGGAATTTGCGCGGCGTCGCCGCCAATTGATGAAGATGGCCAGGGAAGACGCAGTGGTGTTGATCGCCACCGCGCCCGAACGTATGCGCAATGCCGATGCCGCATGGCCGTATCGTCAGGATTCGGATTTCCATTACCTGAGCGGCTTTCCCGAGCCCGACGCGGTGCTTGCGTTGCTGCCGGGCCGCCAGCATGGCGAAATGGTGCTGTTCTGCCGCGAGCGCGATCCGGAACGCGAGCGCTGGCATGGCGAATTCATCGGCACCGAGCGCGCCGTGGCCGATTACGGCATGGATGATGCGTTCCCCATTGACGACATCGACGACATCCTGCCGGGCATGATCGAAGGCCGTGCGCGGGTCTATTGCCATTTCGGCCGTGAGCCGCAATTCGACGCGCAACTGCTCGGCTGGATGCGCCGGTTGCGGCAATTGCGCGGCGGCGGCGTGGTGCCGAAAGAATTCGTGGCGCTTGGTCATCTGCTGCACGATCTGCGTTTGTACAAATCACGCGCGGAGCTGAAGTTGATGCGCGCCTCGGCCGCCATTGCTGCGGAAGCGCATCTGGCCGGTATGGCGATGGCGCGCGCCGGCCGGCATGAATATGAAGTGGAAGCAGAACTGCTGCGCATCATGCGTAGTCGCGGTGCGGTGGCGGCGTTTCCGCCCATCGTGGCCGGCGGTGTAAACGCCTGCACCATGCATTATCAAGCCAATCGCGCACCGCTCAGGCAAGGCGATCTGTTACTGATCGACGCTGGTGCGGAGCTGGAATGTTACGCGTCCGATATCAGCCGCAGCTTTCCCATTAGCGGACGCTTCAATCGCGAACAGCGCGCGCTGTACGAAATCGTGCTGACGGCGCAGCACGCTGCAATCGATGAAGTGAAGCCAGGGCGTTCCTACAGCACCGCGCACGATGTGGCCGTGCATGTGATCACTGAGGGTCTGTGTGCACTCGGCCTGCTCAAGGGCGATCCAGTCGAAGCCATCGCGCAAGGCAGCTACAAACGTTTCTTCCCCGCCAAGACCAGTCACTGGTTGGGCCTTGATGTGCACGACGTAGGTGATTATCGCGTCGATGGCGAACCGCGCATGCTGGAGCCGGGCATGGTGCTTACGGTTGAGCCTGGCATTTACATCGCGCCGGACGACATGTCCGTGCCTGAAGCATGGCGCGGCATCGGTATTCGTATCGAAGACGATGTAGCGGTGACGCGCGATGGCAATGAGGTGCTGACGGTGGATGTGCCGAAGGAGCCGGAGGAGATTGAGGCTCTGTTGGCGGGACGGTAAGCCTCGGTACTGATGCCAGCTTCCCCTCATCGTCATTCCGGTCTTCGCCAGAATGACGACAAGGCAAGGTCACACATCACCGAAAACGCCGTTACGTTGGCAACGCGTGAAAGATTCGTCGCCGTACCTTTCGCAAACACTGTGATTACCCACTCGATTCGCCAACCAGTCCCACGGATGTCGCACGCCTGCAACGTTCTCCACGCAGCATCGCGCGGCATCATTCACGCGCGAAACAAAGGGATTCAGCATGACCTCAATGAGCCGCCGCCGATTCCTGCAGCTACTGGGCAGCACCACGCTGGCCTCGATGCTCCCCGCCAGCATTACGCGCGCACTGGAAATTCCCGCGCATCGCCGAACGGGCACGATCGAGGACGTTGAGCACATCGTGATCCTGATGCAGGAAAACCGCTCCTTCGATCACTACTTTGGATCGTTGAAGGGCGTGCGCGGCTTCGGTGACCCTCGCCCGGTGAATCTGTCGTCTGGCAACTCGGTGTGGTACCAGCCCGACGGTTCGGGTTATGTGCTGCCGTTCCACCCCACTGCGCCGGATCTGGGGCTGCAGTTCCTGGAAGACCTCGCACACGATTGGACCAGCACGCACAGCGCATGGAACGCAGGCCAGTACGATCAATGGGTGCCGACCAAGGGCACTACGACGATGGCGTACCTCACGCGCGAAGACATTCCCTACCACTACGCGCTCGCCGACGCGTTCACAGTGTGCGATGCGTATCACTGCTCCGTGTTGGGCCCTACCGATCCGAACCGCTACTACATGTGGACCGGTTGGGTGGGTAACGACGGCACTGGTGGCGGTCCGGTAATCGACAACGCTGAAGCCGGCTATGGCTGGTCCACCTATCCGGAAGTGCTGCAGGACGCCGGCATCTCTTGGAAGATCTACCAAGACGCTGGCACGGGCCTGGATGCAGCCGGATTCTGGGGTTGGACCGACGATGCCTACATCGGCAATTACGGCGACAACTCGCTGCTGTACTTCAACCAATATCGGAATGCGCAGCCCAACAGTCCGCTGTATCAGGGCGCGCGCACTGGCACGAATATCTCTGCCGGCGGTGGTTTGTTCGATCAGCTGCGCAGCGATGTACTTGCCAACAAATTGCCTCAGGTGTCGTGGATCGCGGCGCCGGAAGCGTATACCGAGCATCCGAACTGGCCGGCGAACTATGGCGCTTGGTATGTCTCGCAGGTGCTGGATGCGTTGACCAGCAATCCGGACGTTTTCAGTAAGACCGTGCTTTTCATTACCTACGATGAAAATGACGGCTTCTTCGATCACGCCGTGCCACCATGCGTGCCGCCTTCCGATGCGCATGGGCAGTCGACCGTTTCGACCGCCAACGAAATCTTTCCGGGCAACATCTATTACCCGGCCGGTCCGTATGGCCTGGGGCCGCGCGTGCCGATGATCGTGGTATCGCCGTGGAGCAAGGGTGGCTTTGTCTGCTCGGAGGTGTTTGATCACACCTCGATCATTCAATTCATTGAGAAACGCTACGGGTTGCCCGAACCGAACATCACTGCATGGCGTCGTGCAGTGTGCGGTGACCTGACTTCGGCTTTCGACTTCGCCAAGCCCAATGGTGCGCAGGTGCCGCTGCCGAACACGCAGGCCTATGTGCCGCCGGACAATCTGCGTCACCCCGATTATTCGCCCATGCCGCCCACGAATCAGGCGTTGCCGGTGCAGGAGCAAGGCGTGAAGCCAGCGCGTGCACTGCCTTACGACTTGCAGGCGCACGGTCATTGGGAAGATGGAAACTTGCGCATCGATTTCCACAACGAAGGCCGCGCAGGTGCCTGCTTCCATGTGCGTTCGGCCGGAACATCCAGCGGCCCGTGGTTCTATACCGTCGAAGCGGAAAAGTCGCTTTCTGCCACATGGCCGATCCAGGGTGCCTACGAATTGCACGCCTATGGGCCGAACGGCTTCGTCCGCAGCTTCAAGGGCGATAGTGCCTCGCGCAAGACGGTATTGCAGATCGCCAGCCGCTACGAACGCGAACATGCCCGCATTGTGCTGATGCTGGCGAACGATGGCCGCGACTATTGCAACGTCTCGGTCGAGAACCTCTACAACGGCGAGTCCGTCACCTATCTGCTGAAGCCGGGCGAGCACGCGGAGAAGCCCTGGCATCTCGGTGACAGCTACGGCTGGTACGACCTGATCGTGCGAGCTGACGCGGAAGCGGGTTTCGTGCAACGTCTGGCCGGGCACGTGGAGGCGGGCGAGGCGAGCGTGACCGATCCGGCAATTGGGCAAGCGCGTTGGTTGAACTACCAGAAACTTTGATTTTCGACGCAATGGTCCCCTCCCCTACGTGTAGTAGGGGATGGTTAGGGTGGGGTGAAGCAACCTCGCGACGAATGCAAATTGCGCAGCAAGCTCGTGCAACCCCACCCCGGCCCTCCCCTGCAAAGCAGGGGGAGGGGGCATCAAGCTTCGCGACTTACCAACTCGCGGCAATATTCGGCCGTTTCCTCATCCATCGGAAAGCACGATTCGATGTGCAATTCATCGATGGTGACGTCGCGCGGCGTACCGAACGTGGTGATGGTGGAGAAGAAGCTCAGCTGCTGGCCATCCACGCGAAAGATGGTGGTGAGCAGCGGTGATGGCGCTGCACCCAGATCCCTTATCCGCCATTGCATAGGCACGCCAGGGTATGCGAGCGCTTCTTCCAGCAATGCACGCGCAACACCGTCGGATGGTGTGGCGGCAATCACGTCGTGCAGGTGCCGGATCAGGTCGCCCGCAACGTCCTCCCAATTGACGATGGCCGAGCGCAGATCGTTCGGATCGAAGATCTGCCGGATCATGTTCGTATGCGAACTGCTGGCGCCGCGCAATACAAAGTTCGCAACACGTGCGGCGGCCTGGTTTGCCATCAGCACGTCCCAATGCCGATTGAGCAGAAACGCGGGATAGGGTTCCTGTTGTTTGAGCATCAGCTCGATGGCGCGGCGCACCTGCGCCATGGCCGGTGTGCTCAGCGAAGTTTCCGGGTATCTCGGCGCATAGCCCGCCGCCATCAGTAGCGCATTGCATTCGCGCAGAGGCATCTCAAGCGCATCGGCCAGGCGCAGCACCATGTCACGGCTGGCTTGGGCCTTGCCGGTTTCCACACAACTGAGGTGACGGGCCGATACATCCGCTGCTAGCGCAAGGTCTAGCTGACTGAACCGTCGGCTGGCGCGCCATTCGCGCAGTAGATGGCCAACGTGGGCAGGAGAGGTGGAGATCGAAGCGTCCAAGCGGGCAGCTCGCAAGATGGTCTGCGGGGATGCTAAGCCGGCGACTACAAGAAAGCCATGACCTTCCAGGTCATACAGCCATGACCCTGCGCGTCATTGATTGCATGAGCCATCGAATGGAATGATGTGGCCATCCATCACATGGGGAAACCAACGTGCAACGCAGAGCATTTTTGCAACTCACCGCTGGCCTGATCGCATCGAGCGTTTTGACGGGACACGCGCCACGCCTTCTGGCAAAGAGCCGAGTAGAACAGGCCCTGGACGAAAAGAGCTTTCACGCCAGTCGTCGATTTCTGAAGACGTCGTTCGGTCGTATTGCCTACGTGGAACGCGGCAGTGGAGAAGCGGCGCTGTTCTTGCACGGCTTCCCGTTGAATAGCTTCCAATGGCGCGGTGCCTTGGATCGCCTTTCGCCGTATCGTCGCTGCATCGCGGCAGATTTTCTTGGCCTGGGTTATACCGAAGTGGCCGAAGGGCAGAGCGTTACACCCGACGCGCAAGTTGCCATGTTGATTACACTGTTGGATTCACTCGGTATTGCGAGCGTGGATCTGGTTGGCAGCGACAGCGGCGGTGCGGTTGCCCAGTTGTTCGTGACGCGGCATCCCGAGCGCGTTCGCAGCTTGCTGCTTACCAATTGCGACACGGAACATGAAAGTCCGCCAGCGGCCATGCTGCCGGTGATCGCGCTATCGCATGAAGGCAAATTCGTCGATCAATGGCTTGCCCCCTGGCTGGCAGACAAGCAGCTGGCGCGCTCGCCGCAGGGCATCGGCGGCATGTGTTTCGCTAATCCTGCTGATCCTACGGATGAAGCCATCGACTGCTACTTTAAGCCGCTAGTGAGCTCACCTCGCCGCAAGGCTCTGGTGCATGCCTATGCAATGGCGCTGGAACATAACCCACTGCAGGACATCGGACCCGCGCTTCGCCGCTGCAAAGTGCCCACGCGCATCGTGTGGGGTGTGGACGATACGATCTTTTCGCTAGCGGGAGCGGAGTATCTGGACAAGACGCTTGGGAATTCGCTAGGGGTACGGAAAGTGGCGAATGCGAAGCTGTTCTATCCGGAGGAGCGTCCGGATGTGATCGCAGAGGAGGCGAAGAAACTCTGGGCTGTTGTGTGAGTTTGTTGTCCCTCCTCTGCTTGCAGCAGAGGAGGGAAGAAATCTCAAGTTGACGCTTATGACCGCTCGGATTCCTTTTGCTTCTGTGTCTCATCCGTCGCGCGCACCTCGTACCACATCGCATTCAAAATGCCGAAAGCGCAGGCGAGGCCTAATCCAAGTACCCAAGTGAAATACCACATGGTTCGCTCCTCAGTAACCGTTATGCGAGTGCTGTACGTCTTTCAACATCACGCGTCCGCGCATCACGCGGTACACCCAGCTGGTGTAAATGATGATGATGGGCAAAAGCACCGCTACTGCGCCAAGCATCAGCATCAGTGTGCCGTGGCTGGATGAAGCATCCCAGATCGTGAGGCTGGAGCGCGGATCGAGCTTCGACGGCAGCAGGAACGGAAACAGCGAGAATCCGGCGGCGAGAATGGTGCCGGCGATCATCAGGGTGCTGCACAAGAAGCCAAGCAGATTCAGTTTGCCGACGGTCCACTGCACACCGATTGCACCAAGAATGCCGACCGCCGGCGCCGCCCAGAACCAGGGATGCAGCATGTAGCTGGTAAACCAGGTACTGCCTATCGCTACCTGCTTGAGCAGTGGATTGGATACGCCATCGGTCACAACCGGGCCGAGCACGGTAAAGCCCGGGACGCCGTAGCCCAACCAGATACCTGCACCGATGAACGTAATGGCATACGCCAAGGCCATCCAGCGAGCGATCCGTGCAGCGCGTTCCGCGATCGCGTGATCGGCACGATACGCTGCCCAGCATGCGCCATGCGTAAGCAGCATGGTGATGCTGACCAGGCCGGCGAGTACGGCGAAGGGATGCAGCAGATCGAAGAAGCTGCCTTGCCAGGTCATGTACAGATCATCATCGAAACGGAACGGCAGGCCGAGAAACAGGTTGCCGAAGGCGACACCGGTGATCAGCATCACCACGAAGCCGGAGAAGATCAGCACGCCATCCCACACGGCGCGCCAGCGCGCATCGGGCATCTTGCCGCGGAAGTTGAATCCCACTGGTCGCAGAATGAAAGCGAGCAGCACCAGCGCGAGCGCGAAATACAGGCCCGAGAATGCAGTGGCATACAGAATCGGCCATGCGGCGAAGATGGCCCCGCCGCCCAGAATGAACCACACCTGGTTGCCCTCCCATGTCGGTTCGATGGTTTCCAGCAGCACGTGACGTTCGTGCTCGTCGCGACCCAACACGCGCAGCAGGGCGGCGATGCCGAAATCGAATCCGTCCATGATGGCAAAGCCGATCAGCAAGGCGCCGAGCAGCACCCACCAGATCACTCGCAAAGTCGTGATGTCGAACATGGCGTTCTCCTCAGTGCGCGCTGACTGTGCTTTCAAGCGGTGGCGTTATTTCCCGCACCGGCCAGATGCCGAGTTCATCCGGCCCTTTGCGTGCGTACTTCAGCATCAGCACCGCATCGACGATCGCGAGCAAGCTGTAGAACAACACGAAACCACTCAGTGAAGTCCATACCTGTCCGGCGGATACCGACGACACGCCCAGTGCGGTAGGCAAAATGCCTTCGATCGCCCATGGCTGCCGGCCGTATTCGGCCACGATCCAGCCAAGCTCCGTAGAGACCCACGGCAGCGGCAGGCTGTATAGCGCAAGTCTCAAATACCAGCGGTTGTTGTCGAGCCGCCGTTTGCTGGCCAACCAGAACGAGTACGCGAACAGCGCAATGAAGTAAAAGCCGCAGGCAACCATGATGCGGAACGACCAGAACAGCACCGGTACGTTGGGAATGGTGGACGCGGCAGCCTTGTCGATGTCGCTGGGCGTTGCCTGGCGCGGATCGGCGACGTAGCGCTTGAGCAGCAAGGCGTAGCCCATGTCACTGTCGTATTGCGCCAGGGTCGATTTCGCCTGGGCATCATTGGGATCTTTGCGCAGGGTCAGCATCGCATCGTAAGCCTGGATGCCATTGCCAATCTTGCCCTTGGTGTCTTCCACCAAGTTGTTGATGCCGAGGATGGGCTTGTCTACCGAACGCGTGCCGATCAGGCCCATCACCCACGGAATATGCATGGCGTAATGCGTGGTGCGGTTCTGCACGTCGGGAATACCGAACAGGGTGAACGAAG
Organism: Dyella acidisoli; assembly: GCF_030160295.1. Lineage (GTDB taxonomy): Bacteria > Pseudomonadota > Gammaproteobacteria > Xanthomonadales > Rhodanobacteraceae > Dyella_B > Dyella_B acidisoli. The sequence continues at coordinate 412,035 of NZ_BSOB01000010.1, read as the reverse complement.
CCGGCGGCGGTTCGGTTTCCCACATGGCCTCGATCGCCGCCATTTTCATCTTCTGGTTTTCGGAGACGGCGTAGCCGGATTCGTCACCCAGCACTACCACTGACAGCGCAGCGGCCAGACCGAAGCTTGCCGCAACCGTCATGGAGCGACGCGCGAAATCAACATTGCGTCCACGCAGCAGATACCAGGCGCTGATCGACAGCACGAACATCGAACCAATCACGTAACCCGCGCTTACTGTGTGCACAAATTTCGCCTGCGCGACGGGGTTGAACAGCACATCGGTAAACGACGTCACCTCCATGCGCATCGTCTGTGGATTGAACTTTGCACCCACCGGATTTTGCATCCATGCATTGGCGATCAGTATCCACAATGCCGAGAGGTTGGTGCCCAATGCGAGAAACCAGGTCACCAGCAAATGGGCGTGGCGCGAAAGGCGTTTCCAACCCATGAAGAACACTCCCACCAACGTACCTTCGAGGAAGAACGCCATCAGGCCTTCGATAGCCAGCGGCGTGCCGAAGACATCGCCGACGTAATGGGAGTAGTAAGCCCAGTTCATGCCGAACTGGAATTCCATGGTGACGCCGGTGGCCACGCCCATGGCGAAGTTGATGCCGAACAGCACACCCCAGAATTGCACCATGCGCTTCCACACTTCACGCCCGGTCATCACATATACGCTTTCCATGATGGCCAGAATCCACACCAGCCCCAGCGTGAGTGGTACGAACAGGAAGTGATACAGCGCGGTAAGCGCAAATTGAAGACGGGAGAGGGTGACGACTTCTGGGTCGATCATCATGGCTTGGATTCCGGCTTGGAGGTCGGAGGAGGGGCGAGCAGCCGTTCGACCGCTGCAGGGCGTGTATCGGCGCGCGGATAGTGCGCCGATAGGTACCAGCCGATCAGCGAGAGGAGAGCGATTTTCGCGAGAACGATGAGGATGAGTTCAACGCTCAGCCGGCGCAGCGGATTGCGCGGCGAAGAGGGACGGACAGTCTCAGAAGACATGTGCATAGCAGAGGTTTCCTACCAACTATGACATTGCGGAGCAGCATAACGCGGTTTGCGGCGCACTGTCGTGCGCCATGCTGACGCAGCACGAGGCACGGCGTTGGTCGTGGTGGCTCGCCCCTATGAAAGACTCATCTCGTAGGGGATTTTCAGCGTCGCCTAGAGGCGGGATATTGACCAGGATCAACTGGTCTGGTGATTCTTTGCCGAATCACCGCATGTTGGCCCGCTCCTTGCGAGCGGGCCGTAGTGAAGCCCGTAGGTTGGGTTAGCGCAGCGTAACCCAACATCTTTGGGACGGTATTGTTGAGTTACGCTGAGCTAACCCAACCTACGCACTACGCGTTGTATGGCTTTCAGCTCAGCACTGCAAACGCATTGCGTGTGAGGTTTTCCGGTTCGTCGTTCGTGCACACCACATCGTCCTCGATGCGGATGCCGCCGTAAGGACGGAATGCGTCCACCTTGTTCCAGTCGATGTCGTTGGCAACCGGCTTGGCGCGCAGTTCTTCCAGCAACATGTCGATGAAATACAGGCCCGGTTCGATGGTGACGACCATGCCCGGTTCCAACACGCGCGTCATGCGCAGATACGGATGACCTTGCGGACGCGGAATGAAGCCGCCGGCCTCATTGACCTGGAAGCCGGCGACGTCGTGCACCTGCAAGCCGATGGGGTGGCCAAGACCATGCGGGAAGAATGCGGATGTCACGCCAGATTGCACTGCGCTTTCGGCGTTCAGGCGGATCAGGCCATGTTCGCGCAGCACTTCGGCCAGCACATGGTGCGCATGGATGTGCAGGTCCGCATAGCTCTGTCCGGCCTTTACCTTCGCAGCAAAACCTTGTTGCGCGCGTTCCATGCTGTCGATCAACGCCTGGAATTCCAGATGACCCGCTGCTGCATACGTACGCGTGATATCGCTGGCATAACCCGATTTGCTGGCGCCCGCGTCGATCAGGAACGAACGGCTTTGCTTCGGCGGCGTGCGATCGAAGTGCGTGTAGTGCAGCACTGCACCGTGTTCGTTGAGGCACACGATGTTCGAGTAGGGCAGCTCTGCTTCGGTCTGGCTGGCGGCGGCGAGGTAAGCGAGCTGGATACCGAATTCGCTCTCGCCTGCGCGGAAGGCGCTTTCGGCGGCGCGATGTGCGCGCGTGCCAATGCGGCTGGCTTCGCGCATCAGCTCCAACTCGTAGGGTGTTTTGTAGCTGCGATGCCAATGGAGGTAGTTGACCACCACTTCGGGATTATTGGCTTCCACACCGTCGATGCTTGGGCATTCCGGCGCAATCACGGCGCGTTGGCCTTTCGGCAGCAACGCCACGGCTTCGGCATGCGTGCGCACCGTTGTGATGTCAAACTGATCCACCCAATAGCCACTCGGCGCAGCCGGCACCACATGCCAGTAATCGCGCGGCTGCACGAAGATCAGCTTTGGCTTGTTGCCGGGGGTATACACCACCCAGCTACCCGGTGTGTCGGTGAGCGGTAACCAATGACGGAAATGTGGATTGGCGACGAAGGAGTAGTCCTGGTCGTCGAGGAACTTGCGCAGTGGTGTGCTTGCAGCGATCAGCAGATGATCGAAACCGCCCAGTGCCAGCGCCTGGTCCGCGCGCTGGCGCAGCGTGGCGATGTGTTGGGCGAACAGGGGGGCGAGATCTTGGCTCATGCGACGTTCCGCGGAGGTGTTGATTCGGGCAGTGTAGCGCGGGTGTACGTCTGTATCAGAGTGCGTTACGGGTGTAGAGGAAATTCATCGATGCGTGCGAGAAATTCAGCATAACCTTAGAGATGCTTGATCATGCCTAACCGTCATTCCGGCGAAGGCCGGAATCCAGTTAAAAATCGCGTCCGAAGGACACAAAACCGGTTTTGAGTGCTTCGCACAACGCATTTAAACTGGATTCCGGCCTTCGCCGGAATGACGGCTAGGAAAGATCCAGTTTCGTGAAAAGTTATGTGCCTAAGTTGGCGCAGGAATGTTTACGTATTTCGTGCGTGCGCTAACAACATCAAGGCTGGTGCAGCCAACGCTCCAATTGCGCAGCATCGTTGCTGCCAATGGCGATGATGCGAAATCCGGACCAGATTTGCCCGGGTGTGGCCGCCGGTTCGTGCCATTGCTCCTGGATACCGACCTCGATGGTCGGCATGTTGCCGTCTCGCGTAGGTAGCGGTAGACAGACTTGATAAACCGCTTCGCTGCGAGGCGAGTGCTGGCTGATCAGCAGCATGCCGTTGCTGGAGAGATTGCCCACGTGGCCGAGCGACTGGCCGGTGAGCGCATCAGTAACGGTGACGACGTAGTTAGGGCGTTTGCGGGGGGCGCGGCGTTGTTCGTTCATGGGCGGGCCTCTGGCAGCAGTGGCGCAGGACGCCGCAGGTTGTTGGTGAGTGCGTGCCAGGCGCGGTCGAGGAGGTTTTCATCCTGCGCGGGTATCTCGCGCACGCGACCATCTGCTATCGCATGTGCCAGTTCCTGCAAGTTCATGACGTCGTTGCGTTGACCACGGCGATTCACGAACAAGCTGTTGCCTGAGATCGGCGAGAACCAGGCCAGCTTTTGCTGTGTGGTTTTGCCAGTGGCCGGATCGGTGAACTCGAACCAGGTGCCGAATGGCAGTTGTCGCAAATGATTATGGATACGCGCCTCACGCAAGCCGAGTGGTGGCACCACGGCGGCTTGCGTCGCTTGCGGAGTTTCCTCGGCGCGATGTTCACCCAGACGCTGGCGCTGCTTGAGGCGGATTGCGAGATCGGTCGTGCTGGGTGGATCGGATAGGCGTGTCGAATGTGTTTTTGCCGCCACTGCTGGTGTCGGCTCTGGTTGCGGAGCGGGTTCGGGGTTTGCTGCTTCGGTAGCGACAGGTTTGGGAATATCGGGTGCAGCGGGCGTGGAGACGACAGGCGGCGGTGCGTCCACGCTGATCAAGCGTTGTGCGACTTGCTCAGCCTCGTCCGCATGCATGCCAATTTGTTGCAGGCCTGTTTCCACTTCCTGCTGCAATGCCAAGGGATCATTCACCGGAAACTGGCCGAGCAATTGATCTGTGATGCGCAACTGATGCAGGAAGGCTTCGCTGTGTTCGTCGTGACGCAGCAGAGTCAGTGCCAGTACGTCTGTCCACGCGCGCTCCAGCAAGGTGCGCAACAGGCCGCGTGGCGATACGATCGCGAAGCGTTCGGCCATCAGTTCATCGGCGCGTCGACGTGCCTGCTCCAGTCGCTCGCGGCCTTGCATGGCTTCCACGTGGCGACGCTCAGCTGCTTGCGCTTTGCGTACCAGCTGCATCAGATGGTGGTCGATATCCGCCAGCAGGGTGGTGTAGAGCCCTGCAGAGGGTGGCTCCAGCTGCGCACGTTCCACGAGTTGGCCGAGCTTGGCGAGCAGTTGGTGATCAGTTTCGCCGTTTGCGCTATGCAGCCAAGTATCAAGGGCTTCGGTCAGCTTGCTCAGCAACTGGCGTGCAGGGTGTTCGCGCTGGTCAAAGAAATCACGATCGGAGACGGCCAGACGCAACAGCGGCAACTGCAAGTTGCCAAGCAGTGCGTTCGCATCAGGGCCGTGATGCAGCTGCTGGGCAAGCTGCTCAAACAGCATGGCCACCAATTCCACCGTATCGCCTTGCTCGGGCGTCAACTGCATGCGTGGCGCATCGTGCGGAAGGCCGAGATTCAATTGATATATCAACTCCTCCTGGAGGCGTTGCGCACTGCGCAGCTCGCGACTGGTGCGATCGGTGACCTGCACCATGTGCTGTTGCAACGCCGACATGGCTACCTGCAGTTCGTCAGGTGTGGCTGTGCGCGCGCTTGTGGGCGCGGCTACGCTGGATGGATGCACGCGTTGACGTGCGAGTAAATCGCGCAGCGTTTCGAGCACGGCAATCGGTTCGTTGCCGTGTGCGGAACGATGGGGCGCCGTTGTCGACGACGGCGCTGCAGTGGCATTCGGCGAACCGGCGTACGCGGGACCGTTCGCTGGACGCGGTACAGTGAATGCGCGCAGCCTTGGGAGAATGCCATCCGCCAGCAGCTTGGCGTTGATGCCTTCGTAGAGCGACACCAGTGTGCGGCCAACGCTGCTTTCGAATTCCTGGAACAGCAACAGGCGATGTTCGATCGGCAGATCCAGTGGTTCGCTGGCGGCGCGCAGAATACGCGCCATATTTTGCGGGCCGGCTGGCAGTTGCTTGCCTTCCAGTGGCGGAGCTGCGACGAGCACGGCCAGGCGATAGGAAAGCTCGGACAGAATCGGGCCGTTCTGTGCCTCGCCACGCGCCGCGAGCTTGTCGAGAGCGGCGGTGAGTTCGTGTTCGGTGCGGTCGAGCAGGGTCAGCGAATGCTGACTCAGCGTTTGCGGAGCTCGCTCATCTTCTTCCTCGCCCATGCGCTCGAAGCTCGCACGCAATTTGGCGCTGAACGATTGCACGAACGCGGTACGTCCGCGTTGCACCAGATGGCGGCTATCGAAACAGCGCTGCTCTTCGAGATGATTGCGGGATTGTTCGGCGTAGTCGTAGAGGCGCTTATCGAAGCGGTCCAGGCACAGGCGCAGTGTGGGTTCGGCCCAGTGGTCGCACAGAATGCAGGCTGTTTCGATCAGTTTGCGTACGCGCAAGGGCATCCTGCTGAGGTCGGTAGAGCGACCTGCAGGCGCAGACGATGGATACACCCCTGGCTCGACATCCATGACCCGAATTCCCCGTGAGTTCCCCGTAAGGCAAGTGTATGCCTGTTCCAGGGCTTCGTCATAGGTTTTGTGAATTAGGTCACATTTTTGGGTGCTGACTACGCCAGGAAACTTCCGATGACATCATTGAGAAAGCGCTGGCCCAGCGGCGTGGTACGCAGATAACGAGGGTCGTTTTCCAGCCAGCCTTTCTGGCGGCCCGCGGCGAGGCGGTCGGCGATGTGCTCGGCAGGCAGCCCGGTACGGGCGGCAAAGTCATCCAGCGGGACGCCATCAATCAAGCGCAGGGCATTGAGCATGTACTCGAACGGCAGTTCATCTGCCGGCACTGACGCGTGGCCACCGACGCGGGCGGGTGTACTGGCGGCTTCGAGATAGGCGTTGGGATGGCGGATTTTCCAGCGGCGCAGCACTTCGCCGGTGCCGGTATCGGTGAGCTTGCCGTGTGCGCCGGCGCCAATCCCCAGGTAATCGCCGAAGCGCCAGTAGTTGAGGTTATGTTCGCAACGTCGGTCGAGTTTGGCGTAGGCGGAAATTTCGTATTGCGCATAGCCGCTTTCGGCCAGTCGTGCTTCGCAGGCTTCCTGGATGGCCCACGCCGTGTCGTCATCCGGCAGCGGCGGCGGGTGCGCGGCAAATACAGTGTTGGGTTCCAGCGTGAGCTGGTAGTGCGAAATGTGCGCAGGCTGCAGCGCGACAGCACGCTCCACGTCGTGCAGGGCGCCGGACAGTGTCTGCTCCGGCAGCGCGTACATCAGATCCAGGTTGATGTTTGCCATGCCCGCATCCTGTGCGGATTTCACCGCAGCTTCCGCCTCGGCTGAAGAGTGGATGCGTCCGAGGCGTTTGAGCTTGTTGTTGTCGAAGCTCTGGATACCGAAGGAAATGCGATTGACGCCCGCGGCGAGATAGCCATCGAAACGACCATGCTCGACGGTGCCGGGATTGGTTTCCAGCGTGATTTCGCACGCATCGACGAATGGCAGGCGTGCACGGGCGCCGTCGAGAAAACGCGCGATCAGATCCGGCGAGAAAAGGCTCGGCGTGCCGCCGCCGAAGAACACGCTGATGATCGGCCGGCTCTGCAGCGCGTTGCCGAAGTCGGCCAGGTCGGCGTCCAGGTCGGTCAGCAAGGCATCCACATACGCCGCGTATGGCGGTTCACCCCGAAGGCCATGCGAATTGAAATCGCAATACGGGCACTTTTTTACGCACCACGGCATGTGGACGTACAAGGCAAGCGGTGGTGCGATCAGCGACATCTTAGGCGTGCAATTCGGCGATGCGTGCGTGCAATTTGACCATGGCCTGGCCGCGGTGGCTGAGGCTATTTTTCACGTCGTGGTCCAGTTCGGCTGCACTCAGCGATTGACCGTGCGGCAGGAATAGCGGGTCATAGCCGAAACCGCGCTCGCCGCGTGGTGCATCGAGTACGCGGCCATGCCAGCGTCCTTCCGCGATGAGCGGCGCGGGATCGTCGGCGTGCCATAGCAAGGCCAGCACGCTTATGAAGAAAGCACCGCGTTGTTCCGCCGGAACGCCGTCCAGTTCGTGCAGCAGGCGTGCGTTATTGGCTTCCGCGTTGCCGTGTCCGCCGCTGTATCGCGCAGAGTAGAGGCCGGGGGCGCCGCGTAGATGCATCACGCACAAGCCCGAATCATCCGCGAGAGCGGGCAAGCCGGTGACGTGTGATGCGTGACGCGCCTTGAGCAGCGCATTTTCGACGAAGGTGAGGCCGGTTTCCTCGGCATCCTCAACACCCAGCTCGGTCTGCGGAATCACTTCGAACGGGCTATCGGCGAGCAACTTGTTGAATTCGGCAAGCTTGCCGCGATTACTGCTGGCGAGAACGATGCGTTGCATGAAGGCTATCAACCTTGTTCGAGCGCTGCGCGCTGCAGGCCGATCAATTCGGCGATGCCCTTTTCGGCCAAGTCGACCATGGCATCCATTTCATTGCGCCGGAACGCGTGACCTTCGGCCGTGCCTTGCACTTCGATGATGCCGCCGCCGTCGTTCATCACGACGTTCATGTCCGTATCGCAGTTGGCGTCTTCGTCGTAATCGAGGTCGAGCACGGGCATGCCTTGATAAACGCCCACCGATACCGCAGCCACTGCGCCGATGATCGGATTGCGGCGAAGGTTCTCGCGCTTCATTACCACGTTCACTGCGTCGACCAGTGCCACGTAGGCGCCGGTGATGGCAGCGGTGCGCGTGCCGCCGTCGGCCTGGATCACGTCGCAGTCCAGGGTGATCACACGTTCGCCCAGCGACTGGCGATCCACGCAGGCGCGCAGGCTGCGGCCGATCAGACGCTGGATTTCCATGGTGCGGCCACCCTGGCTGCCACGCGTGGCTTCACGCTGCGTGCGGGTGGACGTGGCGCGCGGGAGCATGCCGTATTCGGCGGTGACCCAGCCTTCGCCCTTGCCGCGCAGCCAGGGCGGCAAGCGATCTTCGATGCTGGCGGTGCATAGCACGCGCGTGTCGCCGAAGGCGATCAGCACGGAACCTTCGGCGTGACGGGTGTAGTGACGCTCGATGGTGATGGTGCGCAACTGGTCGTTGGCGCGACCGCTTGGACGGGACACTGGCATAGGTTTATTGGGCAAGTCAGGACGAGACAGTTTACCATTGACCACTTTCCTTACTGTCCGGACCCCACGTCTCCATGATTCGCAGCATGACCGCCTACGCGTCCGCCGAAGTGACCACCTCAGTGGGGGCGCTGACATGCGAGTTGCGCGCGGTCAATCACCGCTATCTGGAACTCAGCCCGCGGCTGCCGGAAGACATGCGCAGTTTCGAGTCTGCGTTGCGCGAACGCATTGCAAGCCGGCTTTCGCGTGGCAAGGTGGACGTGATCGTGCGGCGTGGCGAATCGCGCAGTGAATCGCTGCAGGTGGACAGCGCGTTGGTGGGCCGCCTGTCCGAACTGGCGCTGGATATGGAAGCGCGCTTTCCGCGCATGCGCATTGAATTCACGGAACTGTTGCGTTTCCCGGGTGTACTCCAGCACGCGGAGGTGGATCAGGAAGCGCAGCAGGCCACGCTGCTGGACGTGCTCGACCGGGCATTGGAAGCACTGACGGCCACGCGAGAGCGCGAAGGCACCAAGCTGGCCGATCTTCTGCGCGAGCGACTGGATGCCATCGAGCGCATCGTGGCCGATGTGCGCAGATGGATGCCGGAGATCCGCACCGCCCTGCGTGCGCGGCTGGAATCGCGCCTGGCCGATTTGAAGCAGCCGGCCGATCCCGGGCGATTGGAGCAGGAGCTGGTGCTGCAAGTTACGCGTTCCGATGTGGACGAGGAACTGGATCGCTTGAGCACGCATATCGGCGAAACGCGTCGTGTGCTCAGTTTGAAGGAGCCAGTCGGCCGTCGCCTGGATTTCCTGATGCAGGAATTCAACCGGGAGGCGAACACGCTCGGCTCCAAATCGATCGATGCGCGTACGACCAATGCTGCGGTAGAGCTGAAAGTATTGATCGAGCAGATGCGCGAGCAGGTGCAGAACATCGAATGAGCGCGCATACGTCCAATACTGGCGCTACCGAAGGCACGCTCTTCATGGTTGCCGCGCCCTCCGGTGCAGGCAAATCTACATTGGTGAACGCACTGCTGGAGCGCGAGCCGAGCATCTCGTTGTCGATTTCGCATACCACGCGTCCACCGCGTCCAGGCGAGCAGTACGGCCGGCACTATTACTTCGTGGAGCGCACCGAGTTCGAGCGCGAGGTGGTCGAGGGCATTTTTCTTGAACATGCTGAAGTGCATGGCAATTTCTACGGCACTTCGCGCAAGACGGTGCAGGATCTACTGCAGCAAGGGCGTGATGTGCTGCTGGAGATCGACTGGCAGGGTGCCGCACAGATACGCAAGGCCAAGCCCGATTGCGTGAGCGTGTTCATCTTGCCGCCGTCGCGCACGGAGTTGGAGCGGCGCCTGAGAGGGCGCGGCTCGGACAGCGAGGAAGTGATCGAGCGCCGGCTGCGCAATTCGCGTGGGGAAATCGCCCACGCCCATGAGTTCGACTACATCGTCGTGAACGACCGGTTCGAGGACGCGCTGGATACCCTGCAGGCCATTGTGCGGGCGGTCCGCCAGCGCAGCTCGCTGCAATGCCAGCGCCACGAGACCTTGATTCGGGAACTCCTGGCCAATACCTGAACTCGAAATTCGGATCATTACTGTACCGGGCCGGATAGCATTAGGCGCCCAGTTCAGTTAACTTTTGCACTTTCCCCTCATCCCCTTGCCATGACCGAGACCGTCCAAGCCCAACCTGAGGATCGTGCCCTGGTGCGCATCCGTGGCCTTACCACGGTGCTCAACGGCAAGACCGTGTTCGACAAGCTGGACCTGGATATCCCGCGCGGCAAGGTGACGGCCATCATGGGGCCCAGCGGCACCGGCAAGACCACCCTGCTCAAGCACATCACCGGACAAATGCGTGGTGCTGCCGGCGAAGTGTGGGTGGATGGGTTCAACGTGTCGAAGTTGTCGCGCTATGCCCTGTTCGAGCTGCGTGAGCGTATCGGTTATCTGTTCCAGAACTCCGCGCTGCTTACCGATTTCGACGTGTTTGAGAACGTGGCGTTCCCGCTACGTCAGCACACAAAGCTTCCGGAAGTGCTGATCCGCAACATCGTGCTCACCAAGCTGCAGGCGGTGGGTTTGCGTGGTGCGGCCTCGCTGATGCCTGCTGAACTTTCCGGCGGCATGGCGCGACGCGTGGCGTTGGCGCGCGCGATCGTGTTCGATCCCATGCTGATCCTCTATGACGAACCGTTCGTAGGCCTGGATCCGATCGCGCTCAATCAGGTGCTGAAACTTATCCGCACGCTCAACGAGACGCTGGGCATTACCAGCGTGCTGGTGGCGCACGAGTTGGAGGCGATCAAGCAGGTGGCCGATCACATCTATCTGATCGCCAACGGCAAAGTGGTGGCGCAGGGCGATCCCAAGACCATCGACCATGACGGTTCGCCATGGACGCGCCAGTTCTTCGGTGGCGATGCGGATGGTCCGGTACCGTTCCAGTATCCGGCCGGCGATTACGCGCAGGCCCTCGGTTTCAAGCAGGGCGCAGCATGAGCACACAACTTGAGCGCGGCGAAAATGTCGTGATCGGCTCACTGGCCCAGATCGGCCGCTGCGGGCTGTTCCTGCTGCGGATTCTTGCAGCCATTCCAAGCAGTCTGCGGTATGCGCGCGAAACGGTCCGCCAGCTGTGGTTCGTTGGTGCGATGAGCCTCACCATCATCATGACCTGCGGCTTGTTCATAGGCATGGTGCTCAGCTTGCAGCTGTATCACGTGTTGTCGATCTTCGGCGGCACGTCGGCCACAGGTTCAGTGGTGGCGTTGGCGGTCTATCGCGAACTGGGGCCGGTGGTGACCGCACTATTGTTTGCAGGTCGCGCGGGCACGTCGATCACAGCGGAAATCGGTCTGATGCGCGCTACCGACCAGATCGCGGCGATGGAAATGATGGCGGTGGATCCGATCGCCTATGTCGCGGTTCCGCGCTTTCTTGCCGGCCTGGTCGCCATGCCGCTGCTGTGCTGCGTGTTCTGTGGAATGAGCATTTTCGGTGGCCAGCTGGTTGCGGTGGACTGGCTGGGCGTCGACAACGGCACGTTCTGGTCGAACATGACCGCAAACGTGGATGTGTGGGACGACGTCATCAATGGCGTGATCTGGAAAAGCCTCGTGTTTGGCGCAGTGATTGCGCTGATCGCTGTATTCCAGGGCTACACCACGCCGCCGACCAGCGAGGGCGTGGCGTACGCCACCACGCGCACCGTGGTGGCGTCGTCAATCGCGATTCTCGCGTTGGACTTCGTGCTCACCGCTTTCCTGATGTGACCATCATGACTTATTGCTTATTTCTGAGGACCTCCTCGTGAGCCAGCGAAAATCCTATGCCGTCGGCACCGGCCTGTTCATCGTGTTCGGTTTCGCCGCACTGGCCTATCTCGCGACGCAGACGACGTCGGTCGTCAACAGTCACCAGGGGGCCAGCTACGTCATCGACGCGCAGTTCGTAAACGTCGGCCAGCTCAAGGAGCGTGCGCCGGTGAAAGTGGCGGGCGTGCGTGTGGGCCAGGTGCAGTCGATCTCGCTGGAGCCAGGCAAAGACGTGGCTGATGTCAAGCTTTCGATCGACAAGAAGTTCGGCCAGATTCCCACCGATTCGACCGCGGTGATCTACACCAGCGGCTTGCTGGGCGACCAGTACGTAGGTCTGCAGTTCGGCAGTGCCAAGAACTATCTGGCGAACGGCGGTCATCTGGTGCTGACCCGCTCGACGCAGCCGCTGGAAGAAATGCTCGGCAAGTTCTTTGGCGCGGGCGGCGTGGCTGACGCTATCGGTGGCAGTTACAAAGTGACCGCCCATTTCACCAATGTCGGTGCACTGTCGGAAGGGGCGCCAGTGAAGATGGCGGGCGTGGCCATCGGCAGTGTGGCCGATGTGAAGGCCGATCCGGTGAAACTGGACGCTACCGTCACGCTGGCCATCGACAGCAAATACAACCAGATTCCTGACGATTCGGCCGCCGCCGTATTCACCAGTGGTTTGATCGGCAGCCAGTATGTTGCGATCCAGCCCGGTGGCTCGCCGAATTCGCTCAAGGACGGCGACCAGCTCGTGCTGACGCAGTCGGCGATGCAGCTGGAAGATCTGATCGGCAAGTTCCTGGTCAATGGTTCGTCCAGCGGCAACAGCAATGCCGGTGGCAACGGTTCGTCCAATCCGCCCGCCGGCAAACATTGAGCCGGCTTTACTAGGAGTCATCCATGTTGCGTCACCTGGCTATTGCCACCGCCATCGCTCTGGGCAGCGTTGTTGTCATGCCGGCTTTCGCGCAGAGTGCATCCAGCGCGCAGTCGTCCAATGCATCGACACCGCAGGCCGTGGTGGAGGACATCACCCATCAGCTCGATACGCAGATCGCCGACCACAAGGCGCAACTGCAAAACAACAAGCCCAAGCTGGTCGCGACGATCAACCAGATCTTCCTGCCGCACTTCGACACCGACTGGGCGTCGATCCTGGTGTTGGGCATGCACGCGCGTGAGGCCTCGCCTGATCAGCGCTCGCGCTTCGCCAAAGCGTTCTACACCTCGCTCACCAATCGCTATGCGGAAGGTCTGCTGAGCTATACCAAAGGCACCGTGAAGGTCCTGCCGTTCAGCGGCGATGTCAATCCCAAGTACACGGTGGTGAAGACGCAGGTAAGCACCGACGACAACAAGACCGTTGCGGTGAACTACGTCTTCCACCAGGCCGCCGACGGTCAGTGGAAGGCCTATGACGTCATCATCGAAGGCATCTCCTACATCACCAATTACCGCAACCAGGTTGATGCCGAGATCAAGAAGGAAGGCCTGGACAAGCTCATTGCCGATCTGGAAACGCAGGGCGACAAAGCTCTCGGTCAGCTGGAACAGGAAGACAAGGGTAATGGCGCCAAGTAAATCCGGCGAGTTTCGGGTTGCTTCCGACCGGCCGGACACGGTCTCCGTGTCCGGCACCTTGAATTTCGCCACGGCGGAAAACGCCCTGGTGGCGATGCGCAGCGCGTTTGCGAAGAACGATCGCCATACGCTGGATCTTGCGGGCGTGGAGAGTTGCGACAGCGCCGGTTTGGCATGCGTGCTGGCGGCGCTCTCGGAAGCGGATCAGGGCGGGCGTCGCGTCGTAGTGCAGCACGTGCCGACGGGCATGCAGGCGCTTGCGCGAGTCTGTGGCGTGGAGTCACTGCTGCACTGATCCTTCGCATCGCCAGCCAACAAAAAAGGGCTCTGATGAGCCCTTTTTTGTTGGCTGTGGCGATGCGAAGGACGCAGCGATATGCACGTCACCGGCCCTTCGATGTCATTGCATACAGGCAAAAAAACGGGGCCCTAGAGCCCCGTTTTTTCCTAATTGCTCAGCCGAATCAGGCTCCGCCCGACTTCTGCTGTTTCTGTTGCTGCTCCCATTTTTGCTGCTCCTTGAGCAACTCTTCGGGATCGTAGTTTTGCTGCTGGTTCTGCTGGTTCGAGCCGCCTTGTTGCAGCTTCAGCATCACATCCGCCGGCGGGTTGCCGTCATAGATCTTGTTGAGGCGGTTCTGGCGCCAGGCATCACGCACGAAGGCGTAAGGGTCGTAGGCGGTCTTCAGGAAGCTATCGGCGTCGAGCAACTGGGCGCGCATCTGGACGAAGTAAACCGCCTCGGGGATGTAGTACTGGCCCCAATGGAATTTGTGGTTGCGCTCAAAGTAGCTCAGCGGATCGAACAGATAACCATCCACCGGGTACTGCAACACGTCGCGGAAGGTCGAAGGCCCCAGCAGTGGCACCATCAGGAAGTCGCCCTCGGGTACGCCCCAGCGGGCCAGGGTGATGCCGAAATCGGTTTCCTTGAGCGGAATCTGCATCTTCGTCGCCGGATCGAAGAAGCCGGCTACACCCACCGTCATGTTGATCAGGAAACGGCCGGTATCCGCCATGGCATCGCTCGGACGTGCCTGCAACAGACTGTTGGCGATGCTGATCGGCAGCTTGATATTGGTGAAGAAGTTGCTGATCGAGGTCTGCACCGGCTTGGGTGTGATCTCGGTGTAACCCACCGCCACCGGACGCAATACGTGGGTATCCAACGCCATATTGAAGGCGTAGCTCTTGCGATTGAACTTCTCCAGCGGGTCGTCGGTGCGGGGCGGGGCGACGGCGCACCCGGCGAGCAACAACAGCATGGCTAGTGCGGGCAACAGGCGGCTTAGTGCGGCGAAACGGGGCAGGGAGGGCATCGAGGAAGAATCCGCTGCAAGGGGTTTGGGAGTAAAAGTGTACTTTTTAGTTCTATATTGTGCACGCATTGCAACAATGTTTCGAGCTGGCGCGCAACGGCCGGGCATGATAGAGCTTGTCCATAGTCACCGCGAGCCCTCGCGTTGCCAGTCAGGTAGCCTACCGATAAACTGTTAGGCCGCATAAGTTTTTATAGTTCAAGGATTTCCCATGGCCCGCATTACCGTGGAAGACTGCCTCGAGGTAGTCAACAACCGTTTCGAATTGGTTCTTATGGCGACCAAACGCGCCCGCCAGCTCGCCAACGGTGCCGAACCGGCAGTAAACCCCGATCACGATAAGCCGACCGTGTTGGCGCTGCGTGAAATCGCTGACCGCCGCATCGATCAGGCAACCATCGACGAGATCGATCGCGCCGAACGCGAGCGTGCTGAGCGCGAAGCACTGGAGTGGGCCGCCCAGGAAGTGGACGACGATCTCTCCAAAGGCGGAGACGACTGA
The DNA here is from genome assembly GCF_030160295.1 of Dyella acidisoli. Lineage (GTDB taxonomy): Bacteria > Pseudomonadota > Gammaproteobacteria > Xanthomonadales > Rhodanobacteraceae > Dyella_B > Dyella_B acidisoli. Next base: position 397,004 of record NZ_BSOB01000010.1, on the reverse strand, counting down.
TGGATAGCGGCGGCTGTCGACAGCGTATGCGTCGAGCCGGTCGCACCGGATCGACGAGCCGCGCGTTACGCCTCCGCCTCCTTTCGTTCCCTCTCTGTCATGAGGCGATCGCCTGAACGGGCGTCGGAACTCATGACGGCGGCTACGCATCCCGCTCCCGAGGATACGTCCGCACTGCCGCCGTATGTGGTGGCACTAAAAGAGCGTCTTGCCTACCTGCCCGAGCAGCAGGTAGCCCGTGTGGTGCGTGCCTACCAGGTAGGCGCAGTGGCCCACGAGGGCCAGACGCGCAAGAGCGGCGAGCCCTACATCACCCATCCCATTGCGGTAGCCGGCATCCTGGCCGAATTCGGCATGGATGCGGAAACCATCATCGCCGCGATCCTGCACGACACACTGGAAGACACCGCGCTAACCCGCGTCGAGCTTGCCGGAGAATTCGGCGAGCCCGTCGCCGAGCTGGTCGACGGCGTCACCAAGCTGGACAAGATGCGCTTTTCCAGCCGCCAGGAGGCCGACGCAGAAAGCTTCCGCAAGATGCTGCTGGCGATGGCACGCGATCTGCGCGTGATCCTGATCAAGCTGGCCGATCGCCTGCACAACATGCGCACGCTCGGCGCCAAGGATCCCGAATCGCGTCGCCGCATTGCGCGCGAGACGTTGGAAATCTACGCACCTATCGCGCAGCGCCTTGGCATGAACAAAATCAAGGCGGAGCTGCAGGATTTGGGCTTCCGCGGGCTGCATCCCGATCGCTATCGCGTAATCAGCGAACGCATTCGCGCTGCGCTGGGCAATCGTCGTGAGGCGATGGGGCGGATCGAAGGCGCGCTGACTTCGCGCCTGGTCGAAGAGCGTATTCCAGTGCGTGTGGTTGGGCGCATCAAATCGCCGTGGAGCATCTACTCGAAGATGCGCAGCGAACACAAAAGCTTCGCGCAACTCATGGATGTGTACGGTTTTCGTGTTGTCACCGACGCCGCGATGAGCTGCTACATGGCGCTCGGCGTGGTGCATGCGCTGTACAAGCCGGTCGACCGCCGCTTCAAGGATTTCATCGCCATCCCCAAGGCCAACGGCTACCAGTCGCTGCATACTGTGCTGCTAGGCCCGTTCGGCGCACCGATCGAAGTGCAGATCCGTACCGAGGAGATGGATTCGGTGGCCGAGCGCGGCGTGGCCGCTCATTGGGCATATAAGACCGAAAGCGGTCCGGCCAATAGTGCGCAGGCCCGTGCGCGCGAATGGCTTTCCGCGCTGGCGGACAGCCAGGCAAACACGCCGTCTGCGGCCGAGTTCATCGAGAACGTCAAGATCGACCTGTTCCCGGATGAAACGTATTTGTTCACTCCGCGTGGTGACATTCTGTCGTTGCCACGCAATGCCACGGCGCTGGATTTCGCCTACGCCGTGCATACCGATGTGGGTGATCACGCTGTCGCAGCTCGCGTCGACAAGAAGCTGCTGCCGCTACGCACGCGGCTGGAGTCGGGGCAACAGGTTGAGATCATCACCGCGCCCTCTGCCGTGCCCAACCCGGCGTGGCTTGAGTTCGTAGTGACCGGCAAGGCGCGCACTGCAATTCGTCAGTATCTGAAGCATCTGCAGCACGAGGATGCGGTCGATTTCGGCCATCGTATGCTCGATCGCGCGTTGGACGCGTTGGGCACCAGCTTGGATGCGATCCAGCCGGCGGCGCTGGAAAAATTCCTGCACAAGTCCAAGCTCAAGCGCTTGGAGGAATTGCTGGCCGACATCGCGCTGGGCAATCGCATGCCCGACCAGGTTGCCAGCCAGCTCGTGGCGTCGCGAGGCACTCCTTCCGGACGTGGCGCACCGGTGACGCATCCGACGGAAAAGATTCACATCACCGGTGCCGAGCGTGGCGTGCTGAGCTTCGCCAATTGCTGCCACCCACTGCCGGGCGACGAAATCGTGGGCTACCTGTCGCCGGGCAAGGGCATCGTCGTGCATCGCACCGAGTGCCCGAACATGGCCGAGCTGCGCAAATCCTCACCCGAACGCTGCGTGGACATCGAATGGGACCGCGACGTGCAGGGCGATTACCGCGCCGAGCTGCGCATCGAAGTCATGAACCGTCCGGGCGTGCTTGCCACAGTGGCGGCGGCGATCGCTGCGGCCGATTCGAACATCGAAAACGTGGAATACGTCGAGCGTGACATGGCAGCGGCCACGCTGCTGTTCACTATTGAAGTGAAGAACCGTAAGCATCTGGCTGAGGTGATCCGGCGCGTGCGGCGCACGGGTGTAGTAAGCGGGGCGTATCGGTATCCGTTGTAGTGCTGCGTCAGTTGCCTCTCCTCAAAGGGGGGAGATGGAAGGGCACTCACGTTACACTTGCGCCTTCGCTCCGATGGATGATCCCCATGCCCCGCACCATCATTTCGACCGACCAAGCCCCCGCCGCGATCGGCCCGTACTCACAAGCGGTGCGTGCGGGCAACACAGTGTACTTTTCCGGCCAGATTCCGCTCGATCCCGTCAGTGGCATGTTGGTGGAAGGCGATATCAGCGCGCAGACGCGTCGCGTATTCGACAATCTGAAAGCCGTGGCCGAAGCAGCCGGTGGCTCGTTCGATAAATTCGTGCGCGTCGGCATTTACGTGACAGATCTTGCCAATTTCACCGCCGTCAATGTGGTGATGAATGAGTACTTCCAGCAGCCGTATCCGGCTCGCTCCACCATCGAGGTGAAGGGCTTGCCCAAGGGTGCACAAGTGGAAGTGGACGCCATCATGGTGATGGACTGATCGAATCGCGCGCAGATTGCTGACAGCTTTTGTCCGCAGTCTGACTCGCCAAGCCGACATGCTCGGTTAGTCTTGCAGCGATGGCCGCCCCGAAACCTCAACTTGCTACGCCGAGCGTCGATGACCGAGGGAACCGGCCAGTCGCGACGCTCGGTGGCGTCGGTCCAGCGTTGGTTGAGTCGCTGGCTAGGTTGGGGCTTCATCGTGTTCGAGATCTTTGGTTTCACTTGCCATTACGGTATGAAGACCGCACACATCTGACGCCGCTGGCGGACCTTCGTCCAGGTATGCGGGCGCAGGTGGTGGGTACGGTGGAGGCGGTGGAGAAGGGTTTTCGCTATCGCCCGCAACTGAAAGTTGCCATCGGCGATGGCGTGATGCAGACGCTCTTGCTGCGTTTCTTCCACTTCAATCGCGCGCAGGCCGAGCAGTTTCGTGTCGGCACGCGTCTGCTTTGCTATGGCGAGGTACGGCAAGGCAACGCCGGCCTGGAGATGGTGCATCCACAGTATCGTCGGCTGGAAGACGATGCGTCTGTTGCGTTGGACGAGCAGCTTACGCCTGTCTATCCCACCACCGAAGGGCTGGGGCAGAAGCGCCTGGGCAACGTCATCGCCAAGGCGATGCAGCAGCTTCCGGCAGAAACAGAGCTGGAGCTGATTCCGCCTGGTTTGTGCGCCAAGTTTGGATTGACCTCGCTGCGCGAAGCATTGTTGTACGTGCACCGGCCGCCGCCCGATGCCCGCATCGATCAGCTGATCCAGGGGCGCCATCCCGCGCAGCAACGCCTGGCATTCGAAGAGTTGCTCTCACAGCACATGAGCCTGAAGCGTTTACGCGCTACAGTGCGCGAGCGGCGTGCCCCCAAGCTTGGTGGCAATGGCAAGTTGCGGCAGCAGTGGTTGAAATCGTTGCCTTTCCAACTCACTGCGGCCCAGCAGCGCGTCATCAAAGAAATCTCCGCAGATATCGCCCAGCCGAGCCCCATGCTTCGCCTTGTGCAGGGCGATGTCGGTTCCGGCAAAACGGCAGTAGCGTGTGCCGCGGCGCTGGCGGCCGTGGAAGCGGGCTATCAAGTTGCGTTGATGGCGCCGACGGAATTGCTGGCTGAGCAGCATCTGCGCAATTTCCGCCATTGGCTGGAGCCACTGGGCATCCACGTCGAATGGCTGGCCGGGAAGCAACAAGGCAAGGCGCGTCAGCAAGCCATGCAACGCGTGACCGAAGGCGCTCCCATCGTGATCGGTACGCATGCCTTGATGCAGGAAGGAGTTAGCTTTGCGCGTTTGGGATTGGTGATCGTCGACGAACAGCATCGTTTCGGCGTGCAGCAGCGTCTGGCGTTGCGTGATAAGGGCATCGAAGGAGAGCTGGTGCCGCATCAACTGGTGCTCACCGCAACGCCGATTCCACGCACGCTGGCGATGAGCGCTTACGCCGACCTGGACATTTCCGCCATCGACGAGTTGCCGCCAGGCCGCACACCGGTGCAGACCGTTGCGATTTCCAACGCACGCCGTGCCGAAGTGATTGAGCGCATCAGTGTTGCCTGCATGGAACGGCGCCAAGCCTATTGGGTGTGCACGTTGATCGAAGAGTCCGAACAGCTGCGCGCGCAGGCTGCGGAAGCCGCCCATGCCGAACTTTCGCACGCGCTTACCGAATGTCCTGTGGGCCTAATCCATGGCCGCATGAAGCCGAAAGAAAAGCAGGCTGTGATGGATGCGTTCAAGTCGGGCCAGTTGTCCGTGCTTGTGGCGACCACGGTGATCGAAGTGGGTGTGGACGTGCCCAATGCCAGCCTCATGGTGATCGAAAACAGTGAGCGTTTGGGTCTCGCGCAATTGCACCAGCTGCGTGGGCGTGTAGGGCGCGGCGCTGTTTCATCCAATTGCGTGCTGCTCTATCAGCCCCCACTGGGCCAGCTTGCGCGCGAGCGCCTGCAGGTGATGCGCGAGACCAACGACGGGTTTCGCATCGCGGAGAAGGATCTGGAATTGCGCGGCCCTGGCGAGGTGCTAGGTACGCGGCAGACTGGCCAATTGAGCTTGCGAATAGCCGATCTGGCGCGTGATGCGCATCTGCTGCCGGCTGTCCAGCAGGTGGGCGAATACATGCTTGCGCATCATCACGAACAGGCAGCGCGTTTGATCGAGCGTTGGATCGGCGGTGCGGCCCGCTATGCGGCAGCCTGAAAGAGGGGAGGGGGAAGTGAGGCTTTGCGCTCCGAATTACGTTGCGGCGATGGCTTGACATCAACAGCAGAGCTGCGAGGCTTGTCGTTCCTCGAATCCAATGACGCTCATGACCAAGCCTCAACTTCTGATCGACACCGATCCTGGTGTCGACGATGCCCTTGCCATTCTGATGGCGCATGCACACGCCGACGTGCTTGGTCTCAGCATCGCTGCGGGCAATGTTGGTCTTGCGCATACCACGCGCAATGCGCGCACGCTGGTGGATGTGGTGGGTGCGTCTACACCGGTGTTCGCTGGATGCCCCACGCCACTCGTTCGCTTGCCGGAGGAAGACGCGGCGTTTGTGCACGGGCATGATGGTCTGGGCGACGTGGGATTTCCCGAACCCAAAACCGAGATAGCAGACGAGCACGCCGCACTCGCCTTGCTGCGCCTCACGCGTGAACATCCTGGCGAAATAACCTTGGTGGCGTTGGCGCCACTCACGAATCTGGCGTTGGCGGTGCGTTTGGATCCTTCGCTGCCCGAGCGCGTAAAGCGCTTGGTAGTGATGGGCGGTGCGGTGACTGGGCACGGCAATACCGGTCGGATACCGGCTGAATTCAATATCGGTTTCGATCCCGAGGCCGCGCACGTAGTGTTCGAAAGTTTTCCCAACTTCGATCTGGTCGATTGGGAACTCACTCTGCGACATGCCTTCGACGAGGACGAATTCGATCAGTGGCTGGTTGCCGGCGATCATCGGGCAGAGTTCTTCGGCCGTGTGTTCCAGGTGGCCCGCGAGACCAATCGCAAGCGCGAACGGCGCGGCATCATCGCTGCCGATGCGCTGGCGATGGCAGTGGCCATCGATCCCTCTGTGGTCGCGCGTAGCGAGCGCCGCTGGGTGGGCGTGGAGCTGGACGGTCGCCTGACCCGCGGCGCTACCGTGGTGGACTGGGGCAAGCGACTTGGTCTGCGAGCCCAGGCCAATGTGGTGCTCGAACTTGACCAGGCGAAATTCGCCGCGATGGTGCGACGGGCGTTGGGGGCTGAGCAGTAGCTTGACCGGGCCTAAGGAGCGTCGATACAATACCGCTCTTTTCACGCAAGCTTTGAGTCCGTCATGAAGCCCGATATCCATCCGAATTACCGTCAGGTGGTGTTCCAGGATCTTTCGTCCGACTTCGCGTTTCTGACGCGTTCGACGATTGCCGCCAAGGAAACCATCAAGTGGGAAGACGGCAACGAGTACCCGCTGATCAAGGTGGATATCTCCAGCCATTCGCACCCGTTCTACACCGGCAAGCAGAAGACGATTGACGCCGGTGGCCGCGTCGACAAGTTCCGTCGCCGTTACGCGCAGAAGTAATTCTCCGCGAACTGCCGACGCCGGCAGGTCCAGTTATTTCGCACAAGGCAGGCCTCGCGCCTGCCTTGTGCTTTTTCGCGACTGTCAATCGGACCATGCGCCATCGGATCGTTTGTAATGTGATGTGCGATAATGGATGGGATGCATCGCCGCTTCCCCACGTCGATGCGCGTTTTCCTTCGCCGGCTGGTTGCCGTTTTGCGGTTGCCCCGGTGGCGACCCATTGCGTAGGAGGTTTCCGTGTCCGATTCCAAATCCGTCAAGCTGGTTGATGAGTCCAACGGCCGCAGCAGCGAACTCCCCTTGCTGAGCGGCACGATTGGCCCCGCCTGTATCGACATTGCCCCGCTCTACAAGGACACCGGGCATTTCACCTACGACCCCGGTTACGGCAGCACCGCCAGTACCAAGAGCGCCATCACCTACATCGACGGTGACGAGGGCGTACTGATGTACCGCGGTTACCCGATCGAGCAGCTGGCCGAAAAGTCGACCTTCCTCGAAGTGGCCTATCTGCTGTTGAATGGCGAGCTGCCGAACAAGACCCAGTTTGCTGGCTTTGAAAACGACATCACGCATCACACGATGATGCACGAGTCGCACAAGAACTTTTTCCAGGGTTTCCACCACGACGCCCATCCGATGGCCATGCTGGCCGCCTCGGTGGCTTCACTGTCGGCGTTCTATCACGATGATCTGGACGTCGATAATCCGGAAGACCGCAAGCTCGCCGCAATCCGCCTGCTTGCGAAGATGCCGACCATCTCCGCTGCCTGCTATCGCTACTCGATCGGCTGGCCGTTCCGCTATCCGCGCAACAACCTCGAATACGTCAATCGCTTCCTGCACATGATGTTCGAGGTGCCGAGCGAGCCGCTGGAACTTAGCCCGGTTTGCGCCAAGGCGCTGGATCTTCTGTTCATCCTGCACGCCGACCACGAACAGAACGCTTCCACGTCCACGGTGCGCTTGGTCGGCTCCACCGGTGCGAATCCGTATGCGTCCATCGCTGCCGGCATCACTGCGCTGTGGGGTCCGGCACACGGTGGCGCCAACGAAGCCGTGCTGAAGATGCTCGAGGAGATCGGCTCGCCCGACAAGGTTGAAACCGCCGTCAAGCGCGCGAAGGACAAGAACGACAACTTCCGCCTGATGGGCTTTGGCCATCGCGTGTACAAGAACTTCGACCCGCGCGCGAAGATCATCCGCGAGATGTGCCACAAGGTGCTGTCAGAACTCGGCGTCAACGATCCGTTGCTCGATGTTGCAATGAAGCTGGAAGAGGCTGCGTTGAAAGACGACTACTTCGTCGAGCGCAAGCTGTATCCGAACGTCGACTTCTACTCCGGCATCATCTACAAGGCGCTGGGCATCCCGACAGAGATGTTCACCGTGATGTTCGCTATCGCGCGCACCGCCGGCTGGATCGCTCACTGGATCGAGCAGCATGAAACGCCTGGCTCGCGCATTGGTCGTCCGCGTCAGCTCTATGTGGGTGCGGACAAGCGTGACTACGCGAGCATCGAAAAACGCTGAGTCAGCTGTTCGTCGTGAATAAGAAAACGCCCGGCATGCCCGGGCGTTTTGTTTTTGCAAGTTGGCGAAATTGAGAGCTATTTGAGAGCTGCAGCCAGCTTACGTTCGAACTCATCCTGCTCTTCGCTTTCCTCCGCCAGCATGATCTCCACCGACGCCAGCGATGCGCGGCGCATCGGTTTCTCGTCGACGCGATCGAGCGGTGCTTGCCTGAGTGCGTTGTGCGGAAGCACGGTGATGTCGAACGGAAGCTTGTCGGCGGCGAACAGCAGTACTGGATACTCGACTTGTTCGTCGCGAGTAATACGCAAGCGGCGGGTCTGTGTTTCGAACGGCACGCCGTGTTCACGCAGGTAGATGCCGACCGCTTCTGGATCGTCACTGAAGACGTGCAGGCACACTGCCGAATGTGCATCGGCTGTGCCTTCCAGGACCGCGCCAACCAGGCGCGGCTCAAAGCGCTCCAGGAAGCGCATGGCTTCGACGGCTGCTTCGCGTCTTTCGCGCAGTAATTGCGGTTGGCTGTCGGCTTGGAACAGGCGTTGGTGTTCGCGCAGCGCCTGTTCGATTTCGTGGTTACGGGGAAGCGCCTGCTCGTCCAGTACACCCAGTCGTTCGGCGGCTTTGCGCTTGGCGCGGTGGAAGTCGCGGATGCCGTGTTCACTCATCAGGCGCGCCGCCTCCTGGGCGACGCGTAACCGGGTGCGTTGCACTCGATCCTGCGCGTGGATGCGATGGTGTTCGCCTCGTGCCATGTTGCTGCCCTCGGTGACATCGTCCGTCGCAAGACTACCGGAAAATCAGAAGATATCGTTAGTCTGCTCTTGATCCTGGTTTTGTTGCTGTTGTGCCTGGTTGTGCAGGCGATCGATGTCTTCCACCTTGAAAATTTCCTGCATGGCATTGGGATCACCTTGGGATGTTGGCCAGCCGCTTTCGCGGTTGATCAGCGTAGTGGTGATGCCTGGCGGCATCGGCAGGCTCTTTCCCGGTGCGCCCTTCAGCACGTCGCCCACGTAGTCGATCCAGATCGGCAACGCCGCCTTGGCACCGAATTCGCCTTTGCCCAACGACGTGAAATCGTCGAAGCCTACCCACACGGCCGTCGATAGATCGCCGTTGAAGCCGACGAACCACGCATCGCGATGATCGTTGGTGGAGCCGGTTTTGCCGGCCAGGTCGTCACGGTTGAGTGCCTTGGCTGCGTAGCCGGTACCCATGGGCGACTGGATCACGTCTTTCATCAGCGATGTGACGAGATAGTCGTTGCGGATGTCGATCACATGAGGTGCCAGTACCGGCGGAGCCTTGCCGCTGTTGTGCACGTCGGCCGGCAGGGCCGTTTCGCCGGCCATCGCTACGCTGCTCGCCGGGGCGGGCGCGTTGGGCGAGCTGGGCGACACGCCGTTGGTGAGCATGTTCGCCGGAGGCGGTGCAGGCGGGCTGTTCTGCAGCAGGCGTTCCGAACAATCCGCACAGGCGCGCGCCGGATTGGCGACATACACCGGCTTGCCATCGCGATCGTCGATTTCGTTGATGAAAAAGGGTGTGATCAGATAGCCGCCATTGGCGAACACGGCAAAACCGCGCGCCATGCTGAGTGGCGACACGGAGGCGGTGCCTAGCGCCATCGACAGATTGTTCGGCAGTGCATCGGGTGGGAAGCCGAAGCGCGTGACGTAATCGCGCGTGTAACGCACGCCAATCGAATCGAGCAGGCGCACCGAGACGAGGTTCTTTGATTCGATCAGCGCTTCGCGCAAGCGGATCGGGCCGGAGAACTTGTTGTCATCGTTGCTTGGCGTCCACAGTCCGTTCGGCTGCGAGGGGTCGGGCAGGGCGATGGGCGAATCGTTGATGATCGAGGCCGGCGTGTAGCCGCGCTCGAACGCTGCCGAATAAATAAACGGCTTGAAACTGGAGCCCGGCTGCCGCGCGGCCATTACCGCGCGGTTGAATTTACTGCGCTGAAAGTTGAAACCACCGACCAGCGATTGGATGGCGCCGTTCTCCGGGTCCAGCGACACCAGCGCGGCTTGCGCCTTCGGAATCTGCGTGAGCTGCCAGTCACCCTTGTCATCATGGATGACGCGGATGATATCGCCGGGCTTAAGCACCGCGTCGACCTTGGTGGGAGCAGCACCCACGCGGGTTTCATTGATGTATGGGTGGGCCCAGTCCATGGCCTTGAGATCGAGCCTGATCACCTGCTTGTTCTGCAGGAATACCGAAGCCTCGCTGGCGGACGATGCGATCACCAGGCCGGGCGTCAGGCCGGCCACATCCATATAGCTGGAGAGCAGGTTGCTGTAATCGGTGTCGCCCGCCCCCGAGGGCAGTTCCTCATGGGCCTCGGGGCCACGCCAGCCGTGGCGGTGGTCATAGATCGCAAGGCCGTCACGTACCGCTGCAACTGCCGCCTGCTGTCGGGTACTGACCAAGGTGGTCTTAACGACGTAGCCCTCGGTCAGCGCGTCATTGCCTAGGCGTTCCAAGGCCTGCAGTCGTGCCATTTCAGCCAAATAGGGTGCATCCACCTGGACCGGCTGCTCATGCGGGCTGGCGTCGTCGGGTGCGTTGATGGCCTGTTCGTACTGCGCCTGATTGATGTATCGGTGTTCCAGCATCTGGCCCAGGACCCAGTTGCGGCGGGCGATCAGGCGCTGGGTATTGGTTAGCGGGTTCACCGCCGAAGGGAGCTGGAAGGTAGAGGCGATGGCCGCGCACTGTGATGCGGTGAGCTGGTCCAGCCGCTTGCCGTAGTAGTACTCGGCCGCCGCCGCGACGCCGTAGGAGCGGTGTCCCAGGAACATCTTATTAATGTAGAGCTCCAGGATCTGGTCCTTGCTGAGGGTGCTCTCCATGCGCAAGGCAATGAACATTTCGATCAGCTTGCGGGAATAGAGCTTTTCCGGGCTCAGGAAGAAATTGCGTGCCACCTGCTGGGTGATGGTGGATCCGCCCTGGGTCTTGTTGCCGCCGGAGGCCACAACGTGCAGGCCGGCGCGCATGACGCCGCGCCAGTCAACGCCGGGATGTTTATAGAAATCAGCATCTTCCGCTGACAGTACCGCATGCTTGAGCAGATCAGGCACCTGCTCGATGGGAACCGGAATGCGCCGCGTTTCCCCGAAGGTGGCGATCAACTTGCCGTCCGAGGTCAACACTCGGAGCGGAACTTGCATGTGGTAATCCTTGAGGACATCCACCGATGGAATACGCGGGGAGACCAGCCAATAAGCTACCCCGATGGCTGCCGTGACTAGCAGGAGACCGCTAAAGCCCAGGATGAGCAGCCAGCGCAAAAGGGCTTTCAGAATTCTCGTCATGTCGTTGTTGTAGCGAGACTTGAGTCAAAACAGACCAAAGTATAGATGTTGCAGTATGTGGGGCATCAGCAACGGGTTAGCAAAACCTTAATCGCGGCATCCAGGGCGGGTTGGTCCAAATGTGCAGGCCATCACGCCAAAAGTCTCGAAGAAGATCGCGTAGGCCGTTGCTATTGCATTAATTTTTGGATCTAATGGCCCGGCAATCCTGCCAGTATCTGGCGGAAGCGCCAGGGGTCAAGGGGGAAGTCATCGTGGGGCTCTTTACACCCAAGAAGCCGCCGCTGGTCGGTGTCGACATTAGTTCGACCGCCGTCAAGCTGCTGCAGCTCAGCCAAGCAGGGGGTCGCTATCGCGTGGAGCATTACGCGATCGAGCCGCTGCCCCCGAATGCGGTCGTGGAAAAGAACATCGTCGAGGTCGAGGCGGTGGGCGAAGCGGTACGCCGCGCGCTCGCACGCTCCGGCGCAAAGGTCAAGCACGCCGCTGCAGCGGTGGCTGGCTCGGCGGTGATCACACGCATCGTACCGATGCCGGCCGAATTGTCAGATGAAGACCTGGAAGGTCAAATTCAGGTCGAAGCGAACCAATACATCCCGTACCCGATCGAGGAAGTAAGCCTCGATTTCGAGGTGCTCGGGCCGGTGCGCGACAACCCCGAAATGAACAACGTGCTGCTGGCCGCTTCGCGTACGGAAAACGTCGACATGCGTGTGGCCGCGTTAGACCTCGGCGGTCTCACTGCGGCAGTCGTCGACGTAGAAGCGTTCGCGATGGAAAACGCCTTCGCACTGATCGCCGACCAATTGAATGTTGGGCGCGACGCGTTGGTGGCGGTGATCGACATCGGCGCGACCATGACCACGCTTTCGGTGCTCAAGAATCAGCGCACGATCTACTCGCGTGAGCAGGTGTTCGGCGGCAAGCAGCTTACCGACGAGATCATGCGTCGCTACGGCCTTTCCTATGAGGAAGCCGGACGCGCCAAGCGCAAGGGCGGTCTGCCGGAATCCTACGAAACCGAAGCGCTGCAGCCGTTCAAGGAGTCGCTGGTACAGCAGATCAGCCGCCTGCTGCAGTTCTTCTACGCCGGCAGTGAGTTCAGCAAGGTCGATCAGGTGGTGCTGGCCGGTGGCTGCGCTTCGATCGAAGGCATCAGTTCGATGCTTGAGGAGCAGCTGGGCCTGCCTTGCGTGGTGGCCAATCCGCTGGCGCGCATGTCGCTATCCAATCGCGTGCAGGCACAGTCGCTGACGCAAGATGCCCCTGCGCTGATGATCGCGGTCGGACTCGCCATGAGGAGTTTCGACTGATGGCACGCATAAACCTACTTCCGTGGCGTGCCGAACGCCGCAAGATCCGCCAGCGCGAATTCTTCATGCAGCTTGGCGCTGCAGCGCTGGCAGCTGTCGGCGTGATGTTCCTGTGGTGGTTCTGGATGGATATGCGCATCGACAACCAGAATGACCGCAATGCCTACCTGCAGGATCAGATCAAGCAGGTGGATGCGCGCCTGGCCAAGATCCAGGATCTGGAAAAAGTGCGCGCGCAGTTGCTGGCACGCAAGCAGATCATCGAGCAGTTGCAGGCGAATCGTTCGCAGATGGTGCATCTGTTCGACGAACTGGTGAAGACCATTCCTGGCAGCGCACGTCTGACCTCGATTAAGCAAAACGGCGACCAGATGGTGTTGGGCGGTGTGTCGCAATCCAACGCCAGCGTCGCCGAGTACATGCGTAACATCGAAACCTCGCCGTGGATGGGGCAGTCCGACCTCAGCAAGACCGAGAACAGCCACGACGCCTCGCGTATGCCTTACAGCTTCGGCCTGACCGTGGCGCTTTCCAAGCCGAAGGATGACAGCGCCGCCGGACAGGGGGCTTCCGCACCTGCTTCGTCGAGCACGAGTGCCGCCGCTCCTGCAGCCGTACCGGCGCCGCAAGCACCAGCGCGGCAGGTCACACCTGCCGCAACGACACCCCCTGCAACGGCACATGCACCGGTCAATCCGGGCATGGCACCAGCCAAGGGAGGGGCGCACTGATGAAACTCTTTGACGATCTGCGCAGTCTCGACCGCAACAACATCGGCGGCTGGCCGAAATCGGTCAAGACGTTCTTCACGGTGATCCTGTTCGCGGTGATCATGGTGGTCGGCTGGTACGTGGTGGTCAATGACCAGCAGGACCAGTTGCAAACGTTGGCCAACAAGGAAGAACAGCTTAAGAAAGAGTTCTCCGAGAAACAGGCCAAGTCGGTCAATCTCGAAGCGCTGCAACAGCAGCTGGATGAGATGAAAGATATGCTGCGCCAGCTGCTGCGTCAGCTGCCCAGCAGGACCGAAATGCCGGAATTGCTGGTGGATGTATCGCAAACGGCGCTGTCGGCTGGCCTGCAGCAGGAATTGTTCCAGCCGGGTACCGAAATCCCGAAGGACTTCTACGCGGAGAAGCCGATCCAGTTGAAGATGGTCGGCACGTATCACCAGTTCGGCGCTTTCATCAGCGGTGTGGCTTCGTTGCCGCGGGTGGTGATCCTGACCATGCATGACGTGTCGCTGACCCCGCTCAATGCACCGGCTAAAGGCGCCGAGCCGGCTTCCAACCAATTGCTGGTGCTGCAGGGTACGGTGAAGACCTATCGCTACCTCGAGGATTCCGAGACCAGCGATGCGGGCAAGACGAAGAAGCCCGGAGGCCGGAAATGAGAGTCACGACTGTCATGAAGCCGGCCCGGCTGATGAAACTGACACTGGTGATTGCCACCGCGCTCGTACTCGGTGGTTGTACCCGCGGCATGTCTGACCTGCGCGATTGGGTCGCACAAGAGAAGGCCAAGCGCGGCGCGCCGATCCCGGCATTGCCCGTGATCAAGACCTTCGAGACTTTCAATTACAGCGATCAGGACAAGCGCGACCCGTTCAGCCCAAGCCAGGACGAATTGAGTCAGGGCAGCGGTCCGCGGCCGGATGAAGGTCGTCCGAGACAACCGCTCGAAGCCTACTCGCTGGATAGCTTGAAGATGGTTGGCACGATCGGTGCTGCTGCGACGATGGAAGCACTCATCAAAGATCCTGGCGGAGTGATTCATCGCGTGCACACCAACGAATACATGGGCGAAAACTACGGACGCGTCACCGCAATCACCGGTGATCACATCGACCTGGTCGAATTGGTTTCCAACGGCAATGGCGGCTGGATGGAACGTCCGGCCAGCATCGCGCTTGAGGCGAAATAGGAATACAGGGGCTGATGCAATGACGAATCTCAATAAAACAGTCCGGAGTCGTGCCATGCACCTGGCCAGCCGTTGCCTGATGACCGTGATGGTTCTCGGCGGAGTTGCTTGGGCGAACGCCGCCGCAGCAGCCAGCACGCTGCAGAACATCACCTACAAGAGCCTGCCGGGTGGTCGCGTCGAAGTCCGTATGAACTTCGATAGCAGCCAGGTTCCGCGGCCGAACATCTTCACCACGGAAACGCCGCCGCGCATCGCGATCGACTTTCCGGACACCACCAATGACGCCGCTCGTCATCAGGACATCGGCGTGGGGACCACCACGGGCGTGTCGGCGGTAGCGGCCGGCGGGCGCACCCGCGTCGTCGTCGAGCTGATGCAGGCTTCGTCGTACAGGTCCAGCGTTGAAGGCAACAGCCTGGTGCTGGTGGTCAACAACGGCACGCAGTCGCAGCCAGTGACCACGGCGGCCACGATCGATCCTTCCAAGGCACTGCCGTCGGCGATGACCGGTCCGGCCATCAGCAACATCGACTTCCAGCGCGGCGGCAATGGTTCGGGCCGTGTGCTGATCAACTTCAGCGGAGCCGGCGCGAATGCGAATATGCATCGCCAGAACGGCAACCTTTCTGTGGACATCACCAACGCGCAACTGCCGGCCGGCCAGGCGCAGCGCTTGAACGTGCTCGACTTCGCCACGCCGGTGCAGTCGATCTCGCCGAAGTCCACGCCGAATGGTGCGCACATCGACATTGCCATCAGCGGAGATGTGGAGACTTCGTCGTACCAGACGGGCAACCAGTACGTTGTTGAAGTCACACCGAAAAAGCAAGATTCGAAGAACACCAACCCAGGGTCCGAAGCGCAACCGGTCTACACGGGCAGCCGCGTGACCTTCAACTTCCAGGACATCCCCGTGCGCTCGGCCCTGCAATTGCTGGCTGACGTATCAGGTCTGAACCTGGTGGCTTCGGACACCGTGGGCGGGAGCGTCACGCTGCGATTGGTCAACGTACCGTGGGATCAGGCGCTCGATGTGATCCTGCGTGCCAAGGACCTGGACAAGCGCCGCGATGGCAACGTGATCTGGATCGCGCCGCAGAAGGAGTTGGCTGACTACGAACAGAGTGTGGCTGATGCGCGCTTCAAGGCACAAGACACGGCGCCACTGATCACGACGTATGTTCCGATCAGCTACGGCAAGGCGTCGGATATCGCAAAGCTGCTGACGACCGGCGCACAGCAAGGTGCGGGTGGTGGTGGCGGTGCGAGTGGTGCGGCGGGTCAGCACCGCGGCTTCCTCTCGCCGCGTGGCAGTGTCACTTTCGACCAGCGCACCAATACGTTGTTGATCAACGACACCGCGGAAAAGACCACTGAACTGCGTGCGCTCGTTGCTCAGCTGGATCGTCCCGTACAGCAGGTGCTGATTGAATCACGCATAGTGATCGCGACGGATCAATTCGAACGTGACCTGGGTGTTCAATGGGGTGTAAGTGGTAGGAAGGTCAATCCGAGTGGCCAGACGCTCTCAGTGGGTAGCGGCCTTTTGTCGAGCACTAGTACGACCACTACATACAACGGTCTGCAGAATCTTCAGCAAGTCAACCTTCCGGCTACTCCCGCCACCGGCACCGCTTCGACCATTGCTGCCGCCATTCTTGGCAAGAATTACGCACTGGACCTGGAATTGTCCGCTGCGCAGGCCGAAGGACGCAGCCAGCTTGTCTCCAGTCCGCGCGTGATCACGGCCAACCAGCAGGAGGCAGATATTCGCCAGGGTCAGGAAATTGGCTACGTCACCTACCAGAACACCTCCAGCGGCGGCGGTGCAACCGGTACCGCTACGGTAGCGTTCAAGGACGCCGTGCTGGAACTTAAGGTCACACCGACCATTACTGCTGACAACCGCGTTTTCTTGGCGATCAACGTCAACAAGGATTCGCTCAACCGCTACATCACGGTTCCCGGCAGCGGCCAGGTGCCAGTCATCGATACGCGCTCGCTCAATACCTCGGTGCTGGTGGACGATGGTCAGACGGTAGTGCTGGGCGGCATCTATGAAATTAGCAAGAGTGACACCATCAACAAGGTGCCGTGGCTGGGTGATGTCCCGGGCGTAGGCTTCCTGTTCCGCAATACGCAGCGCATCAACGACAAGGACGAACTGCTGATCTTCGTCACCCCGCGCATCCTCAGTGACAGTTTGCAATAAGCGCGGATTCAAGCAGTAAAGAAGGGGCGGCCGATGTGCCGCCCCTTTTTCTTTGCAGCGCAGTAAGAGCCTGTCTATGATCGCTGCGCAACCCGCGTTGCGCCGAAGTGGCCGCCAGGTGGTAGTGCGGTGGCCACTCCGGCACAACACGAACCACACAGAGATCATAGACAGGCTCTGGGGCCAAACTTTCCTACCTACCTGTGGTCTCACACCCACCAAGCAGTACAGGATTTTCGGATGGACATGCCCCAAATCCCCACGCCCGGGCATCTGCAGCAAGCTTTTTCACGTCTTCGCGATGATCTGCGACAGCACATCATCGGTCAGCCGAGGCTGATCGATTGCTTGCTGATCGCGCTGCTGGCGGACGGCCATCTGCTGGTGGAAGGCGCGCCAGGGTTGGCCAAGACTACAGCGGTCAAAGCGCTGGCCGGCCGTGTCGATGCCGATTTCCATCGCGTGCAATTCACGCCTGATCTGCTGCCCGCCGATCTCACCGGCACCGATGTATTTCGGCCGCAGTCGGGCAGTTTCGAGTTCGAGCGTGGTCCGTTGTTCCACAACATTGTGCTGGCCGATGAAATCAACCGCGCGCCGGCGAAAGTGCAATCGGCTCTGCTCGAGGCCATGGCGGAACGGCAGATCACCGTAGGGCGCAACACCTGGCATCTGCCAGACCTGTTCATGGTGATGGCGACACAGAACCCGATCGAACAGGAAGGTACCTTCGCGCTACCGGAAGCGCAGCTTGATCGCTTCATCATGCACGTGACGATCGGCTATCCGGATGCCACAGCGGAACTGGCGATTCTGCGCCTTGCGCGGGAGCAGGCCAGCAAGTCTGCGCATGCAGCTACTCCGGCTGTTGCGTTGGTCTCGCAGGAAGATGTATTTGCTGCCCGTGCATCCGTATTGGACGTCCACGTGGCGCCTGCGTTGGAGCAATATCTGACGCAATTGGTGCTCGCAACACGCGATGCCGGTCGTTATGGACAGGAGCTCAAACGCTGGATCGCCTGGGGCGCCAGTCCTCGAGCGACTATTGCGTTGGATCGTTGTGCTCGCGCACATGCATGGTTGAGCGGTCGCGACTTCGCGTTGCCGGAAGACGTGCACGCTGTCGTATACGAAGTGCTGCGCCATCGCGTGTTGCTCAGCTATGAGGCGGAAGCCGAAGGCATCCGCAGCGAGAAGGTCATCGGCCGTTTGCTGGATCTTGTTCCATTGCCGTGAACGCCGTGATCGATCATCACGTGGATGGCGATGGGCGCGTCCGCGTATCACTAGAGGAATTGATTGCTTTGCGCGGTCGCGTCGCACGTTTGCGCGTGCCGCCGCAAGATAGCCGCGCTACGCGGATCGGCGCGCAATCCAGCCGTCTATACGGCCGCGGCATGGATTACGCCGAGTCGCGTGCCTATCAACCTGGCGATGATGTGCGTCGCCTGGACTGGCGGTTGACCGCTCGCAGCGGTCGTTTGCACACGAAGCTGTTCCAGGAAGAGCGCGAAGGGCAGTTGCTGATTCTCCTCGACCATAACCCAAGCATGCGCTTCGGCACCCGTGCGCGCTTCAAGTCCGTGCAGGCAGCACGTGCTGCGGCGCTGGCTGCCTGGTACGCCGTCAAAGCAGGTGAGCGCATCGGCTTGGTGGCGTTCGGCGAAGGCTACTATCTGCAGCGCCCGCGTGGCGGCGCACGTGGCGCGTTGGACGTGTGCGGCATGCTAGGCAAGTGCGATGCCACGCCATCCAGGCAAAGCCAGCCGCTCTCGCAGGCACTGCAACATGTGATCAAGTTGCAGCAAGGCGCCAATCGCGCATTGCTCATTAGCGACGGACAAAGCAGCGATGAAGCCGCTCGCGATCGCTTGCTCGAAATGATGCGACATACGGCGGTGCGCCTGTTGATCGTTGCCGACGCGCTGGAATTGCAGGCAGTTCCAGCGGGAAATTATCCGATCGAACAGGGTGGCGAACGCCGCCAGCTTGCGCTGCACTCCTCGTCCCAACGCGAAGCATTCCAGCAAAGCCTGGGCGAGGGTCAGGCTCGGCTGTCTGCTATGGCGAGATCGCTGGGTATTCCTCATCGCGTCATCGACACCGCTGGTGATCCGCTGGATGCCGTGGCTGCCTTGCTCCACAACGGCGGGAGGTCGCGATGAGGGGGCATTTTCCGCAAACGGCGGATAGTCTCCCGTTGCGAGACATCCATCTTCCGCCTAATCCGCCGTGGTGGCCGCCGGCACCGGGGTGGTGGGTGCTGGTTGCCATTGTCTGCGCAGCTGCCGTATTGGGATATCTGCTTTATCGCCGCGCACGTCGTGCCCGGGTTTGGCGGGAGCGCGTGCTGGCAGAGGTGCGACGGCTCGCCGATCGCCACGCTCACAATGATGCTGCGTACGCCACTGCGCTACACCAACTTTTGCGTCGCGCCGCGTGGCGTTACGCCGAAGATGCGCACCATGTGCAAGGCGAGCCTTGGCGTCACGTGCTGGCGCAGGTATCGGTGGACGATGTCACACTCGACACGTTGATGACACTGGAAGCGAGAATGTATCAACCGCACGCCGAGTTCGATCGAGCGGCGGTCGAAGAAGCCGTACGCCGTTGGTTGCAAGCTGCATGGCGGCGCATGAAGCCGATGGAGATGGGGCGTGCCTGAATTCGCGTGGCCCTGGGTGTTCGTGTTGCTGCCGCTGCCATGGGTGGCCTGGTGGCTATTGAAACCCGCGTCGCCCGGTCAAGCGTTGCGCTTGCCGCATACTTCGCTGTCGTGGAGCGTGGGGCAACATGTATCTGCATCTAGCGCAGCACCGTGGTTGCTGGCGCTTGGCTGGCTGAGCTTGCTCGTTGCCGCCGCAAGGCCACAGCTGTTAGGACCGCCGCAGGCACAGACACACAGTGGCCGCGCAATGATGCTGGCTGTCGATCTTTCCGGCAGCATGCAAACGCCTGACATGGTGCTGGGCGGCCAGCAACTTAGCCGCTTCGGTGCGGTGGAGGCTATCGCGGGCGATTTCATATCTCGCCGCAGCGGCGATGAACTTGGCCTGGTGTTGTTCGGCACGCACGCGTTTTTGGTGACACCGCTCACTTACGATTTGAACTCAGTGCGGGCGCAATTGCGGAGTGCTGTCGTGGGTTTGCCGGGCACGGAAACCGCGATCGGCGATGCAATCGCGGTTGCAGTAAAGCGTCTGGCTGCTTTGCCAGAGCAGGCGCGGGTGCTGATTCTGCTGACGGATGGTGTGAACAATTCCGGCAGCATCTCGCCGCAGGATGCTGCACAGGCCGCCAAAGCCGCCGGCGTGCGCATCTACACCATCGGCGTCGGCGCTACGCGCATGGTCGTCCCTGGCTTGTTCGGTGACAGCGTGGTGAATCCGTCGGCTGATCTGGACGCGGATATGCTCACCTATATCGCGCACGAAACCGGCGGTCAGTTCTATCGCGCCACCGACGGCAATCAGCTTGCTGATGCTTACCGTGCGATCGATGCGTTGGAGCCCATGCCGGAGCACGGTCCCAGCTTCCGTTTGCATCACGAATTGTTCCGCGTGCCGTTGGCGATAGCCGGAGCCTGTCTGTTGCTGGGTTTGTTGTGGCCACGCTGGAAGGGGATGGGCGTGTGAGCGAGGCCTTGCATCAGTTTCATTTTTTGCAGCCCGGGTGGCTACTGGGGTTTTTGGCATTGCCACTGCTGCTGTGGCTGGGTGCGCGCGGTGATGCTTCCCATCGCGCGCTCAGCCGCCTAGCAGATCCGGAGTTGCTGCCGCATCTCGTCAGCGGCAAGGCACGCCATGCTCGTTGGCCGTTGAGTTTGCTTGCGCTGGGATGGGTTTTGGGCATGTTGGCCCTGGCAGGTCCGACGTGGAGTCGCGTTACCGAGCCGATGTTTGCTGACCGTGCCGTGCAGGTCGTCGCCATTTCGCTGTCGCAACACATGTTGGCGCGCGATATGCCACCCAGCCGCATCGAGCGCGCACGTTACAAGGCGCGCGACTTGCTGGTGGCGAACAAGGATGGATTGAACGCTTTGATTGGTTACGCCGGCCAATCCTTCGTCGTAGCGCCGCTCACCAGCGATGCGCATAGCCTGGATGCGCTGCTGGATGCCATGTCACCGGATGTCATGCCGGTGGATGGTGACAACGCGGCACAGGCCATTGAACAAAGCGCGAAGCTGATTCACGACGCCAAGTTGGGTAACGGTTCGATCGTATTGATTACCGATGATGCTGATACCGCTGCACAGGTGGCAGCCGGTGCAGCATGGTCCTCCGGTGTACGCGTGTCCGTGTTGGGCATCGGCACATCGCAGGGGGCTCCGGTCTCGCAAGCTGACGGTGCTTTTGTGCGCGACGACCAAGGCAACATCGTTGTGGCCCGCCGCGACGATCAGCACCTGAGTGCACTTGCCGAGGCGGGTGGCGGGCACTACATGGCCATGACTGCGGATGGCGATGATGTTGCGGCATTGCATGCTTTGTTGCAGCCAACGCAGCGTGCGTCGATTGCGAATGGGCAAAGCAGCGACATATGGGAGGATCGCGGCCCCTGGTTGTTGCTGCCGCTGCTGCTAGTTGCTGCCATGGCGTTTCGCCGTGGCTGGGTCTTGGTGTTGCCGTTGGTGTTGCTGCCCATGTTGCCCACCAGCGCGAAGGCGTCGGGTTGGCAGGACTGGTGGCAGCGTCCCGATCAGCAGGCGGCAAGTGCGTTGCGGCAAGGTGATGCAGCCAAGGCACGGCAACTGGCTGAGGATCCATCGTGGCGCGGAGCTGCCGCTTATCGCGCCAAGGATTACGCCGCAGCGGCGCAAGCTCTGGAGCAAGCCAAAGGCGCCGACTCGCAATACAACCTTGGCAACGCGCTCGCCAAACTAGGCCGCTATCCGGATGCGCTCAAGGCGTACGATCGTGCATTGCAGTTGGATCCGCACAACGAAGATGCGCGAGCCAATCGCAAAACGGTTGAGGAAGCGATGCGCAAGCAGCAACAAAACGCATCATCGCAACAGCAAAAACAGCCATCTGGCGGGCAGAGCGGGAAGAACAATCAGAGCGGCCAGAACGGGCAGTCGTCCGGACAGCAAGGCCAGTCGGGTCAGCAGCAACAAAGTGCTGGCCAGCAGGGTGCGCAAGATAAGCAAAATCAAGGTCAAAACGGCCAGGATCAACCTCAAGGTGATCAGCAAAACGGGTCTCAGCAATCGTCTGCGAACGATCAGCAAACGCAACGTGACGCCAACAGTGCAGCTACGCAGGAGGAGTCCAAATCTTCGCCGGCGCCTACATCCAGCAGCGAGCGCGCACAGGCGACAAAAGCGCAACAGGGCTTGCAAGCGCAAATGAATCAGGCGCTGGCTGGCAAGCAAGCAAAGACGGCCACCACGCAAGCACATGAGCTGGGTGTGGTCGACAGCGATGATCCACTCGCGAAGTTGCCCAACGATGTGCGCCGCAATCTGCAACGCGTGCCCGACGATCCGGGCGCGTTGCTACGGCGGAAATTCGAGCTGGAATACCGCGAGCGCATGGGCGCACAACCGGTCGAGGGGGATTAAGTGATGCGTTGGTTGCTGTTGCTCTGTCTTCTGTTGTCGCCATGTATCGTCATGGCAACGAGCGTGCAAGCAACACTGGATCGCAATGACGTACATCTGGGCGAAACCGTTACGCTCAATCTACGCATCGACGGCACGATGAATGCGAATACGCCAGATCTGAGCGCGCTGGATCATGATTTCGAAGTGCTCGGCGCCTCCACCAATAGCTCGCTCAACATCGTCAACGGGCAGCAGACAGCGGAGCTGATCATCGGTGTGGCGTTGCGTCCCAAGCACACGGGTGATCTGCAGATTCCGCCGCTGACGGTGGCGGGCAGTCAAACCCAAGCATTGAGCCTGCACGTGGGGCAGCCGGATGCATCGGCCAGCACGAATGCCGGTAAGAACGTGTTCGTCGAAGTGTCCACCAGCTCGAACCACGCTTATGTCGGGCAGCAGTTGCTCTACACCGTCCGGCTGTTTTTCGATGTCAATCTCAATAGCGGAAGCCTGGCCGATCCACACGCCGACGGTACCGATCTGCGCAAACTCGGCAACGATACGGATTACCAGACAGTGCGCAACGGTCGTCACTATCAAGTGATCGAGCGGCGTTATGCATTAACGCCGCAACGCGCTGGCACTCTGACCATTCCTTCCATCGAGTTCCAGGGCGAAGCGGTCGACCCCGGCAATCCGAACGACCCTGGCGGCTTTTTCAATCCGGGCGGCTTGTTCGGTAATTCCACGCCGGTGACCGCCGATTCGCCGGAAGTAAACCTCGACGTACAAGCACCGCCCGCGGACTGGAGCAAGACGGCTTGGTTGCCTGCGCGCTCGCTGACGCTGAGCCTGGAAGGTCTGCCGAGCGACGACAAAATCACCGCGGGACAGCCGCTGAATCTGCGTATGCGCGTGGAAGCGCAAGGCTTGCCGGGTGATGCATTGCCAGAGTTGAGCCTGCCCGCCATCGATGGCGCAACGATTTATCCAGATCAGCCCAACACGACCACGCGTGACGATGGCGAATGGTTGACCGGGCGGCGTGAGCGCAGTTTTGCGATCTTTCCGCAGCATGCCGGTGCGCTGACCATTCCCGAAATCACGCTCACTTGGTTTGATGTGCAGAATGGACAGAAGCGTGTCGCTACGATTCCAGCGCATACGTTCACTGTAGTGGCTGCCAGCGGAACACCTGCTGTGGCTTCGTCGGCGCCGCAACCTGTTGCGGCTCCTGCACCATTGGCTGCGAGCAGTGTTGCTCCATCTACGTCCGTGGTGCCTGCATCCAACGCAACATCATCGACACCTTGGCGTTGGATTGCCCTGGGCAGCATCGCTTTGTGGTTGATCAGCATGGTGGCTTTCGGGTGGTTCTACCGAAGCAAACGGTCACGTGCATCTCATGCCACCACGAGCCACAGCGAATCTGGCGATTCGGCGCGAGCCCTGCGTCAGGCATTTCTAGATGCAGTGCACAGCAATGATCGGCCGGCCCAGCCGCGCCGTCTGCTCGCTTGGGCGCGTGTTGAACGGCCCGGATTGCGGAACCTTGGACAAGTGGCCGAGGCGCTGGCTTCCGAAGAGCAGCGTGCAGCGATCGAACAGCTGCAGCGCGAGCAATATGCGGGCGTTAACGCGGAGCAGCGTATCAATGTCGCTGCAGCATTTGCCAAAGGATTCGTGTGGCGCCAGGAAAACACATCGGAAGTGGATTCCCCGTTGCCGCCGTTGTATCCGTTCAAACTCGATTGAGCGCTTCCTGCCAGATCGACGCCATGCGTTCGTCGTAGCAGCAAAGCTGTACATCCATCGCTTCATGCGCAGTCAGCAAACCTTTCAGTGTCGCAACGGCCACACGTGATGCCTGTTCGGGTGGATAGCCGTAAACGCCGCAGCTGATGGCCGGAAAGGCGATACTTCGAATCGCGTGCTCGGTCGCCAGCGCGATGCACGAGCGGTAGCAGCCCGCCAGCAGCTCAGGTTCACCCTGCCGACCGTCTTTCCATATGGGACCTACCGTATGAATCACATAGCGCGCCCGCAGCGCAAAGCCTGGCGTGATGCGTGCTTCGCCCGTGGGACAGCGCACCCCGGGCGCTACTTGTGGCAAGGCTCTGCAAGCTTCCAGCAAGCCAGGACCGGCCGCGCGATGGATGGCCCCATCCACGCCACCGCCGCCCAGCAAGGCAGGGTTGGCCGCGTTCACGATGGCGTCCAGAGCTAACCGGGTGAGGTCGGAAGTGACAACACTAATGGGCATATTTTGGGCTTATGCTTGAGCAACGCGACACCGGGCGATTGCATCATGCCAAAGACGGAAGACATTTCCTTTGGGTACTTGCTGAACGACATTACTTTGCTGTTTCGCAAGCATTTTGACCGGCGTGCGGTGAAATTTGGTTTGACGCGAGCCCAGTGGCGCGCCACCAAAATGCTCTATCACCGCGAAGGCCTGCGCCAGACGGAGCTGGCCGAATTCCTGGAAATGGAGCCGATCGCAGTCGGTCGCGTCATCGACCGACTGCAAGCCGCGGGCTTCGTGGAGCGGCGGCCCGATCCCAAGGATCGCCGGGCTTGGCGCCTCTACACCACTGCGCAGGCGAGCGGGGTGATCGACGACATGGAGCGCATCGCCCGCGACCTACGCAGGGAGTGCACAGAAGGCATCACCTACGAGGAAATGACGCAGGCGATGGATGTGCTGACGCGCCTGAAGGAAAACCTGCAAGCGCTTGATGCCACTGAAACGCCGGTGGCCCAGGATGAAGATGTCGTGGTTCCTTCCACCCTTCGGGGAGAGGAATCCGCTCCTGACTCGATCGGGGGCTGAAGGGCTAAGAGCCCTTAGCCTCGCCCCCTCCCAGGAGGGAGAGGGCGATAAATGGCAGAGTGATCAGTCGTCCGCCCCATCATGCGCAAAGGCATTTGGCGCAGAACCGAAATCGCCGTCCGCCTGTGCAGCCATGTAGGAGAACACGGCATACACCGCCACGTTCTGCGCCAGCTGCTTCGGATCGATCTTGTCCAACGTATCGTTGGCGGTGTGGTGCCAATCGAAGTAGTAGGTGCCGTCCTGCATGAGGGTGAGCGCGGCCATGCCCTTGCCGTGCATTTGTGACAGGTCGGAACCGCCGCCGCCCGGCTTCTTGGTGTCATAGCTCACGCCGATCGGTGCCAGCACCTTGGCGATTTGCGCGATAGCGCCGCGCGCTTCCGGCTTCACGCTAGCGGTCATCTGCCATATCGGGCCGGCGCCGAAATCCGATTCGGTGCCAAGCTGGAATTTGCCCACTTCCGCCGCATGCTTTTCGGCGTAAGCGCGACCGCCCCACAAGCCCATCTCCTCGTTCGCGAAAGCGATCACGCGGATGGTGCGGTCCGGGCGTTGCGGCAGATCGTGAATCACCTTGGCAGCACCCACGGCGATCGCCACGCCAGCGCCGTCATCGATAGCGCCGGTACCTGGATCCCAGGAATCGAGATGGCCGCCGATAGCGATCACCTGGTCCGGATACTTGCTGCCGGTAATCTCGCCGATCACATTCGCGCCGGTGTACTGGCCTTCGATGCCACAGTCCAGATCGAGCTTCACGGTAACAGGCTTGCCGCTAGCCAGCACGCGTTCGAGCTGGTCGGCGTCGGGATTCGACAGCGCGGCGGCGGGAATCGCCTTGGTCGGATCGGTAAAACCGGTCACGCCGGTATGCGGGGTGCGGCTCTGCGCATCCGTGCCGGCGGAACGCAACAAATAGCCCGCGGCACCTTTCGCCTGCGCGAGCACTGGGCCTTGCACGCGGATCGGCGAGCCGATGCGGCCATAGTCGAGACCATCCTTGTGCCGCTGCATGCGCTCGCCGATATAGACGATCTTGCCCTTCACGCTGGCAGGATCGGCAGCCTTCAATGCATCCAGGCTCGCGAACTGCACCACTTCAGCCGTAAGGCCACCCTTGGGCGTGGCGGGCGAATAACCCAGCGCGATCAGCGTCAGCGGCTGCGGAAAGGGCGCGACGATGGCGCCGTGCTCGCTGCGGCGCACCCACAGCGGATACGTCACCTGTTCGGTGTAGACCTTGTCGAAGCCCAGTGCCTTGAACTTCGCGATCATCCAATCGCGGCCACGCTCATCGTTCACGCCGCCGGCAAGGCGTGCGCCGATTTCGGTGGTGAGGCCTTCCACCACCTTGTAGGCGGTGTCGTCATGCAGGGCCTTGTCGCGCAGTTGTTCGGCCGTCTGCACGGCGGATGCGGGGATGGTGGTGGGCGCATCCTTGGCGCAGGCAAATCCAGTAGCCAGCATCAAGCTGGCGGCGAGCAGGGTGAGGGAGGGGCGGTACATGGCGACTCCTGGTGGCAAGCACCGAATTATGGGGCTCGCATCAGACAGTGCTTAGGCCGAAAGTCATGCCTGCGATAGACGAATCTGATGAGTGTTGTGTCTCAGCAAAATTCCCGTCGCCCCGGCGAAGGCTGGGGGCCCAGCGACTTTAAGGCCGAAAGACACTGGACCCCGGCCTTCGCCGGGGCGACGAATATGAAGATGAAAGGTGTAGCTGAGACTCGACACTCACCAGGTAAACGAACGCGTTTACTGCTTGTTTTTCAGCAAATCGCGAATTTCCGTCAGCAGTGCCACTTCCGGTGGTGTAGCCGCGGCAGCCTTGGTGTAGAACTTGTTGATGATCTTCACCAGCATGAAGATGGCGAACGCCACGATCACGAAGGCGATGATGTTGTTGATGAAGCTGCCATAGGCAAGCGCCACTTCGGGAATCTTGTGCGCAGGGTTGCTGTTGTCGGCGGGCTTGATCACCCACTTCATATCCGAAAAATCGATGCCGCCGGTGATCCAGCCGATCGGCGGCATGATCACGTCGGTCACCAGTGAGGTGACGATCTTGCCGAAGGCGCCGCCAATGACGACACCAACCGCCATGTCGACCACGTTGCCGCGCACGGCAAATTCTTTGAATTCTTGCAGCACGCCCATTGTCGTCTCCTTAAGTGTGTACGCCGGATAGCGTCGTGAACTTTAACGTAAGAGACGGTCGGTGCTTACACGATCCGCCCTTCCAATACGGCAATGTTTTCCAGTTCTGCGCGGAACACATCACCACGCCGCAGTGCCGCCACGCCTGCGGGCGTACCGGTAAAAATGAGATCGCCGGGCTTCAGTTCGAACAACCGTGACAATGCAACGATGATGTCCGCCACGTCGTGCACCATGTCGCCGAGCCGCCCTTGCTGACGCATGCTGCCATTCACCTCCAGGCTGATACGTGTATCGGCCTGGGGCGAAGCGTCACTTGCAGCGCGCAAGGCCGAAACGGGTGCAGAATGGTCGAACGCCTTGGCCACGTCCCATGGATGGCTTTTGGCCTTGGCGATGGCCTGCAGGTCGCGGCGGGTCAGATCGAGTCCCACGCCATAACCGAAAATCGCTTGTGCGGCCTGCGTGGCATCCAGATCACGGCCGCCAGCCTTCAGCGCCACCACCATCTCCACCTCGTGATGCAGGTCGGAAGTGGCCGATGGATAAGGCACGTCTCCACCATCCGCGACCACGGCATCAGCAGGTTTACAGAAGAACATGGGCGCGGAGGCGTCTACAGTGGCCCCCATTTCACGCGCATGTTCGGCGTAGTTGCGGCCGATGCAGAATATGCGACGGATAGGGAAGCGTTCCTCGCGGCCGATGACAGGGAGGCTGGGCAGGGCTGGCGGATCAATGACGTAGCGCATTGGCAAGAGGTTAACAGTTCCGTTCGCCCGCCGGGACAAGCAGATAGCTACGCCAGTCACCGCGGATTTGGCAGCAGTCTCTGGCTGGTCACGCGCTAAGTCAGCGATGCGCAAGCGAGAATGCGCACCCTATGCGGTTCAATGCAATGGAACATGGATTTGTCGATTCTTCGACCCCTCGCACGTCGTAAGACATGACAGCTGTCATTGGCATAGGTTGATGAGCGCACGTAGCGAGGCACGGCCGGTGCCACTATCGTGCGTGCATCGGGGACAACAGGACATCAAGCGTGAGCCATACCGATCTTCTAAAGGAATTACGGATCGAACGTCACCAGCGTGAAGACCATGGCGCCGGGCCTGGGCCATGGCCATGGATCGCTGGAGCCGTTGTGCTGGTTGCCGCGTTAGCGGCAGGCGCCTGGTGGTGGTTCGGTCATCGCCCCATCCCCGTGCACACCGCACAGGCCGTTGCGGCTGCCAGCGATCCTTCGGCTGGCGCTGTATTACAGGCGACGGGTTACGTCACCGCGCGTCGCCAGGCCACTGTTTCTGCGCAGATCACCGGCACCCTGACGGAGGTGCTGATCGAGGAAGGCGATCGCGTGAAGCTGGGCCAGATTCTGGCAAAACTTGACGACAGCCAATACAAGGCTGCGCTCGATACGGCCGTCGCGCAGGCAAAGGCGGCGCATGCGCTGGTGGATCAATTTCAAGCGCAACTGGCCCAAAATCTGCGTGATGCGACCCGCAATGAATCGCTGGCCGAGCGAGGACTGATTTCCAAGCAGGCCGCGGAACAGTCCCGCACGCTGGCAAACAGCACGCGCGCGCAATTGGTTTCACAGCAGCGGCAGGCCACCGCCGCCGATGCGCAGGTGACGGAAGCGCAGGTCAATTTCGGCTACTGCCTCATTCGCGCTCCGTTCGATGGCGTAATCACCACCAAGGATGCGCAGGTGGGCGAAGTCGTTTCGCCGTTCTCTGCTGGCGGCGGCTTCACGCGCACCGGCATCGGCACCATCGTGGACATGGATTCGTTGGAAGTGGATGTCGACGTCAACGAGGCCTACATCGGCCGCGTCACGCCGAACATGTCGGCCGAAGCTGTGCTGGATGCGTATCCGGATTGGCGGATTCCCGCACACGTCATCGCGATTGTGCCGGCTGCCGATCGCGGCAAAGCCACGGTGAAAGTGCGCGTGGCCATGGAAAAGAAAGATGCGCGCATCGTGCCCGATATGGGTGTGCGCGTATCGTTCCTGGAAGCGGCGAAACCGGCCGTCGCCGAGCAAGCGCCAAAGGGTGTGCTGGTGCCGGCCAAGGCAATCGTGAAGCGCGATGGCAGCGATAGTGTTTTCATCGTGACCAGCGGAACCGCGCATCGGCAGACAGTGCAGCCTGCTACGCAAGCCTTCGGCGATATGCGACTGGTTCCGGCTTCGGTGAATGCCGGCGATAGCGTGGTGGTGTCGCCGCCGGACGATTTGCGTGACGGCTCGAATGTAAGCGTGCAAACGCATTAAAGAGTGATGCTTCCTCTCCTGCAAGCAGGAGGAGAGGAAATACAACCCACGGCACGCGCATGGCGCGCGCGGCCACACAAGTTCCACTCGGGAGGATGTAGCTATGGGTACGTTGATCGAGATCCGCGATCTTTCCAAGGTTTATGAACGCGGCAGACAGAAAGTCGAGGTGTTGCATCACATCAACCTCAATATTGCCGAGGGTGACTTCCTGGCATTGATGGGTCCGTCCGGTTCGGGCAAGACCACCTTGCTGAACCTGGTCGGTGGCCTGGACACGCCGACCGGTGGCAGCATCAGCGTGGGCGGACAACGCATCGACAAGTTCGGCGCCGGTGCGCTGGCACGTTGGCGTGCCTCGAACGTCGGCTTCGTGTTCCAGTTCTACAACCTGATGCCGATGCTGAGCGCGCAGAAGAACGTGGAACTGCCGCTGCTGTTGACCAAGCTGTCGGCAGGACAGCGGCGCAAGAACGCAGCCATTGCGCTGCAGTTGGTGGGCTTGGCGGATCGCGCATCGCACAAACCCAGCGAGCTCTCCGGCGGTCAACAGCAGCGCGTGGCGATTGCGCGCGCGATCGTTTCCGACCCTGGCCTGCTGGTATGCGACGAGCCGACTGGCGACCTGGATCGTCATTCCGCAGAAGAAGTGCTCGGTTTGCTGCGTCAGCTCAATCGCGAACACGGCAAGACCATTGTGATGGTCACGCATGATCCGAAGGCGGCCGAGTACGCAGACCACACGTTGCATCTCGACAAGGGCACGCTGGTCGAGCAGGTCACGGCCTGAGGAGGGTGTGATGAAATACTTTCATCTGATCTGGGCAGCGCTGTTCCGGCGCAAGACCCGTACGATCCTCACGCTGGTATCGATCGCGGCGGCATTTCTGCTGTTCGGTATGCTCGATGCGGTGCGCACGTCGTTCGATCAGGCGGGCAAGAGCGCCAACGGCGCCCACCGCCTCCAGACCGGCGCCAAGCTGTCGTTTATCCAGCCGTTACCGCAAGGCCTGGGGGAAAAAATCGCCACCGTGCCCGGCGTGAAATCGGTGGCTTACTCCAATTGGTTCGGCGGTGCGTATCAGGACCCGCACAACCAGGTGTTCACCTTTGCAGTCAGCGACAATTACACCGATCAATATCCCGAAGTAGCAGTGAGCGACGACGAACGCAAAACCTTCATGCAAACGCGCACCGGCATTCTGGTGGGTGACAAGCTGATGGAGAAATACCACTGGAAAGTGGGCGATCAGATTCCGCTGCAGTCGAATATCTTCCCACAGCAGAACGGCAGCAAGAACTGGACCTTCAACATCGTCGGCGTCCTGCATCCCAAGGAAGCGAGTGCTGGCTTTTACAGCCAGATCATCCTGATGCACTGGAAGTATTTCGACGACGCAGTACAGAAGGGTTACAACAATGGTCAGGTGGGCTGGTACGTTGTAAGCGTGGCTGATGTAAATCAGGCCGATCAAGTGGCCAAGGCGATCGATGCGTTGTCGGCCAACTCGGACCATGAAACGCGCACGCAGACGGAAGCTGCAGCCACCGCATCGTGGATGAAGCAACTGGCCGATATCGGCTTGATTGTCGGATCGATCATGGGCGCCGTGTTCTTCACGCTGTTGCTGCTTACCGGCAACACGATGATGCAGGCGGTACGTGAGCGTACCTCGGAACTGGCAGTGCTGAAGACGCTGGGCTTTTCCGATCACAGCGTGCTGGCGATGGTGCTGGCCGAATCAGTCCTGCTCGTGCTGTTGGGCGGCGTGATCGGCATTGCGTTGGCAGCCATGTTGATCCCGGGCGTCAGCGCAAGCAGTGGCGGCATGCTCAATCTGCCCACGGTAGGAACGAACAGCTGGCTGTTGGGTGTTGTCCTGATGTTGGCGATCGGCATAGTGGTGGGTGCGATACCTGCATGGCGCGCAATGCGCTTGAACATTGTCGATGCGCTGGCCGGCCGCTAAAGGAGCACAGACATGAGATTTCTCTTCAATCTTGGCGTACTGCTGGCACTGATCGTCGCCATCGTGGTTTGGGCGTTGGTGCCGTGGTACGTGATAGTGGCATTGGTTGTGCTGTTCGCAGGATGGCTGGTGCTCTCCCGTCGCGGAAAACAAGCTGCTTCGGTGACCAGCGTAGGTGTCAGCACGCTCAAACAGCGTCTGGGTTCATCTTCGGTGGTTATCGTCGGTATTGCCGGCGTGGTCGGCGTGTTGGTCGCATTGCTCGCGATGGGCGAGGGTTATAGCGAAACCTTACGCAAGACAGGCAGCGACGATACCGTCATGGTGCTGCGCGGCGGCTCGGCCACCGAAGTGAGTTCCGTACTGAGTCGCGACAGCATCCTGGTGATCGAGCAAGCAGCGGGCATTGCGCGCGACGGGCAGGGAAAACCCATCACCTCCGGCGAAATCGTGGTGGCCGCCAACTTGCCAGTGAAAGGCGGTGCACCGGATGATGAAGGCAGTGTGCAGCTGCGCGGTGCGGGCGATGGCGCATGGGCTTTGCGCCCCAATCTGAAAATCATCGCGGGTCGCAAATTCCAGCCCGGCATGCGCGAACTGGTGGTAGGCCAGGGTGCGCAGCGCCAGTTTGCGGGTCTTGAGCCTGGCCGTGATGTGAAGCTCGGTGCGCAAACTTGGAAGGTGGTTGGCGTGTTCGCCTCCGGTGACGCGATGGATTCGGAGGTCTGGGGCGATGCCGACGTGATTGCCGAAGCCTATCGCCGTGGCAGCAGTCGTACATCGGTGGTGGCCAAGCTCACTGACGCCAAAGCCTTCGACACGTTCAAGGCAGCATTGGCCGGTGATCCGCGCCTGCAGGTGGACGTGGATACCACGCTCAATTACTTCAGCAAGCAGTCCGAAGGCATGAGCAAAGTCATGCGTGTGATGGGCATTACAGTGGGCACGATCATGGCCATCGGCGCCATCTTTGGCGCGCTGAACACCATGTTTGCCGCTGTTGCTGCACGAGCACGAGAAATCGCCACACTGCGCGCTATTGGTTTTCGCGGTGTGCCCGTCGTGGTGGCAGTGATGCTGGAAACCATGTTGCTGGCGCTGATCGGTGGCTTGATCGGTGGGGTGCTCGCCTGGCTGATCTTCAATGGCTGGACCGCCTCGACGTTGGCGACAGGCACCACCGGGCAACTTGCGTTTACCTTCAAAGTGACGCCGAGCCTACTGTGGGAAGGTCTGAAGTGGGCGCTGGCGATCGGCTTCGTCGGTGGTTTGTTTCCGGCCTTGCGTGCAGCGCGTTTGCCCGTTACCACGGCCCTGCGCGAGCTATGAACTAACGACGCAGGTTGGGGTGCAAACCCCAACCTGCGCTCAATCCATCGTTACGACGGCGCGCGCAGGTGCATGGCTTCGCTTGGCGCGTCCCATGCCCATCGACAGCAAGGCCACCACCACCAGCGCAACCACGTTGCAGCTCAGGCCTGTCGCGAATGCATGCTCATAGGCCTTCGCCCCTGTCTGCCCACGCAACACGGTGTAGAACACGCCGCCAATCATCGCGACACCTAGTGCCGCGCTGATCTGCAAAGCTGTGATGACCATGCCCGAAGCCAAGCCTGCATGTCTGGTTTCGACGCCGCTGATCACCGCGCGGATCAACGCCGGCATCGCAACGCCAAAACCGAAGCCTGCGATGGCAAGTCCAGGAACAAATGCGGTATGCGGTAGTGCGTTCAATACCGTTGCGATCAGCATGCCGAAGCCGAATGCCTGGCATGCGCACGCCAAAGGCAAGGCGCGATGGCCCAGTGCATTGATCAAGCGCGAAGCCAACATTGATCCGCAGAAATAGCCGACGGTGAACGGCACGGTTGCCAATCCCGCTTGCAGTGCGCTGCGCAGCAGGCCGCTTTGCAGATAAACGGCATATGTGAGGAAAAAGGACGACGTGAGATAGATGCCCAGGGCAGCCAGTATCCCTAACGAAAAATCGCCTTCGCCAAACAGCCGCACGTCGATCAATGGCGAACCGCCATGTCTCGCTACACGTGCTTCAAAACGCAGGAATACAGCGAACATGACGAACGAGCACGCCAGCATGGCATACGTCCATGCCGGCCAACCTTGGTCACGGCCTTCCACCAGCGGATACACCAGGAAGGCCAGGGCGATTGACAGTAACGCGACACCGCCAAGATCCAGCTGCATGGCATGCTCCGCGCGTGATTCGCGCAACAGCATGGAACCGGCGATAAGCGCAACCGCGCCCACCGGCAAATTCACCAGGAAGATGAGCTGCCAACCCATGCCCCATAAGTGACTCGATACGAGCGAGCCGCCGAGCAAGGCCCCGAGTGTCGCGGCAACCCCGAACGTGGCGGAATACAGGCCCAAGGCGCGCGGCTGCTCCGAATGTGGAAACATCACCCGGATCGATGCCAGCACTTGCGGTGCCAAGGCGGCGGCCGTCATGCCCTGCAGCATGCGCCCGGCCAGCAGCGCTTCGGACGACCACGCCAGTCCGCACAGCAACGAGGCCAGCGTGAACCCGCCGATGCCGAGCAGGAACATTCGTCGTCGCCCATAGAGGTCGCCCAGCCGGCCGCCGGTGATTAGGAACACCGCATAGGTTGCGGCGTAAGCGGAAATCACGAACTGCAATTGCGCGGCGCTGGAGTGCAGCGCTGCACGGATCGAAGGCAGCGCCACGTTCACAATGAAAAAATCCAGCGGCGGCAGAAAAGCACCCGCCAACAAAACAGACAAGGCCAACCATCGCCGCGGGTCGCCTGCAGCGTCATGCGTATTCATGCCTTGCTCCTTTGGCAAACCAGCGTGGTGTTCATGCTAATTCGGTCGTAAGATAAGAAAAACTCATGATTGAGAGATTTAGTCATGACAAATGAAAATGCTTATCTACGCCGGCCGCTGGACCTGGATGCGGTGCAGGCCTTCGTGCTGGTGGCTGACTTCAACAGCTTCACGCGCGCCGCAGAGGCGACCGGCACCACCCAATCCGCCATCAGCTTGAAACTGAAGCGACTGGAAGATCGGCTTGGACACCGCTTGCTGGAACGCACACCGCGGCGCGTACGCTTACTGTCCGAAGGCGAGGCCTTTCTCAGTGCTGCGCGCGAACTGCTAGACGCGCACGAACGCGCGCTGCATCGGCGGATTGCTGCCCGCCTCAATCTACGCATTGGCATCAGCGATCAAGCTGCCGGCACGGAATTGCCGGCACTGCTCGCCAAACTCGGCGCCTACGATCGGTCCCTATGCATGGAAGTGCGCGTAGGCGCTTCGCACGGCCTGCTTGCAGCGTATGATCGCGGCGATTTGGATGTGGCGATCGTCTGCCGCGACGGGCCGCGCGGCGACGGCGAAAGTCTCTTCGTTGAACCGTATAACTGGTACGCCCTGCCGGGTTTCGAGTGGCCAAGTGAGGAACCGCTGCGCATCGCCTCGCTGGCCGCACCTTGCATGATTCGCGCACGAGCACTGAAGACTTTGGACGATGCGGGTGTGCCATGGACCGAGGTATTCGTGGGCGGCGGCTTGCCAGCGGTAGTGGCCGCAGCAGCGGCCGGACTCGCCGTCGCGCCATTGCCACACAGAGTATGTGTGCCCACCTTGGCTGATGTCGGCGAGCGCTTAGGGCTGCCGCGCCTGCCGCTTACCGAAGTGATGCTGCATCACCGTGCTACCGAACCAAGAATGCGCGGGGCAGTGCGCATTCTCGCCGCCGCGTTGCGGGCAAGTGCAGGCTGACGTAGGTTGGGTTAGCGCAGCGTAACCCAACAATGCCGTTGGAACATGTTGGGTTACCCCCGGATCAAGTCCGGGGTAACCCAACCTCACTTTCATGGCATCAGGGGCGGCACATAGTGCAGTGTCAGCCCAAACAGCCACAGCATCCCAAGCACCAGTGGCACGTGCACCACGAGCTGGATGAAGGTGAAGCCAACCACGTCGCGTGCCTTCAATCCCAGCACGCCCAGTAGCGGCAGCATCCAGAACGGGTTGATCAGGTTCGGCAACGCTTCGGCTGCGTTGTACACCTGCACTGCCCAGCCAAGATGCACGTGCAGATCGTTGGCGGCCTGCATCACGTACGGTGCTTCGATCAGCCACTTGCCGCCGCCCGATGGCACGAAGAAACCCAGCACGGACGAGTACACGCCCATCACCAGTGGGAAGCTGCTGGTGGAGGCGATATGCACGAACAGGTCGGACAGACGATGTGCGAGCGTTTGGCCGTCCAAACCTTGCGCATGGGTCAGTAGTGCGGCGATACCGCCATAAAGGGGGAATTGGATCAACACGCCCGCGGTGCTCGGCACGGCCCGCGTCACTGCGTTGAGGAAACTGCGCGGCCGCCAGTGCAGTAACAGGCCAAGCGTAAGGAACAGGAAGTTGTACGTGTTGAGATTGGCGATGGCGGTTACAGCGGGCTTGCTGGCGAATTCGTATCCCAGCCAACCGAGCCCAAGTACGCCGATCAGTATGGACAACAGCGGACTGTATTCCAGCCATTCACCAGGGCGGCTGCGTGGTGGCAAGGCGGGTGTGGAGGTCTCAACCGCATCGAAATCCTGTGCGGTACGCGCATGCGCATCCGACGGCGCGGTGAACCAGCAGATCACCAGCGAAACCAGAATCAGCATCGCCGTCAGCGCGATCGACTGCCACAGAAAAATCGTCTGGCTGAAAGGCAGTACGCCGGTGATCGCCAACAGCCCCGGCGGCATGCTCTTGGGATTGGCCTGCAACTGCGCAGCCGATGAAGACAAACCCATCGCCCACACTGCACCCAGGCCGAGATACGCCGCAGCACCTGCTGCGCGGTAATCCATGCGCAGTTCTTCGCGCCGCGCCAGCGCGCGCACTAGCAAGCCGCCGAACACCAGCGAAAAGCCCCATGACAACAGTGACGCGAGCATGCTGATCAGGCCGACGAAGCAGATCGCAGTTCGCCCGGTGCGTGGTGTGCGAGCGAGAAAATCGATCAAACGCGCCACGATCGGTGCAGTAGCCACCACGTAGCCACCGATCACCACGAAGGCCATCTGCATAGTGAAGGGGATCAAGCTCCAGAAACCGTCGCCGAATGCATTGACGGTCACGGCGGGCGTTGTGCCGAAGGACAATACGGCGGCGGCGACCACGATCACGCCCAGTGCCGCGAAAACCCACGCATCAGGAAACCAGCGTTCTGCCCATGCGGCACTGCGTAAAGCAGCGCGAGCCATCCAGCCGTCGGTTGCGTTGCTCATGGACGCCTCCCCTAAAAGGAATGCGTCTATGGTGATGTGTTGTTACGCGCGACAGCAAGGGGCCGTACGTGGCACTTCGATGACAGTCAGTGCGCCCGTCTTTGCCGCGCGATCGTGATGATGGCGACACCCAACAGAATCACCGCCATGCCAGCCAGGTCGTAGTGACCTATGCTTTCTCCAAGCAGCAATACGCCGAACAATACAGCCACTGGCGGATTGACGTAGGCATAGCTGGTAGCAAAGGCAGGGCGCGCGTGCTTGAGCGCGTACAGATAGGCGCTGAACGCAACCAGCGATCCGAACACCACCAAATAACCCGCTGCGAGTGTGGCATGCAGTGTGGGATGCGGAGGCAATTTTTCCCCGGTGAGGAATCCCACGACGAGCAGAGCAACGCTTCCGCACAACATCTGCGCAGCGGTATTCATCATGCCCGCAGGCATGTCCTGGTGTTTGCTCCACACGGAGCCGAAAGCCCAGGCCGCCGACGCTACCAACAACGCAACTGCGCCAATATGCGAACCAGACAAAGCGCTGCCGAGATTCAGCACGATTACGCCGACAAAGCCGATCAACAAGCCTGTCGTTTCAGATCGCGTCGGCCACGTACCGTAAAGCCCGGCAAAGATCGCTGCGAATAACGGCATGCTTGCCACGGCTACCGCAGAGATGCCCGAGCTCACGCTTTGCTCGGCGTAACAGACCAATCCGTTGCCGAAGGCCAGCAACAGCACACCGGTGAAGGCGGCGTTGCGCCATTGGCGCGCGGTCGGCAATGGCGTGCCGCGCAAGCGTAGATAACCGAACAACAGCAGGCCCGCCACCGCGAAACGCAGCCCGGCAAGCAGAAAAGGTGGATAGCTTTCCAGCGCGATACGTATCGCCAGGTACGTCGAGCCCCAAACGATGTACAGCGCGAACATCGCCAGAGGTACCCACGTACCCGCGCGGCTTTCTTCGCGTGCCGTGGCAAGCGTGTTGGTGGCAGAGTCGTTCATGAGTGGGGAAGTCGGGGAAAGCAGGTGTAACGATACCTGCATGGCGGGCGTTGTTGTAGCGAAAGCCCTGCAAGCTTGAGTTGACTGGCAGTCAACGCGCTGGCGCCGCATCACATCCTTCCCTCTCGATGGAGAGGGAGTAGGTGTTACGAAGCCTTGCTATCAATGCGCCTCTCTTCCTGCGCCAGCAACGCACGCTTGCGTTCCACACCCCAGCGCCAACCTCCTGGCGAGCCATCTTCGCGCACGATGCGATGGCATGGGACGATCAACGCAAGACGGTTGCTGCCGCATGCCTGGCCGATCGCGCGCGCTGCACCGGGCTTGCCCAGTTCGGCTGCGAGTTCGCCGTAGCTCTTGGTGGTACCGGCCGGGATGCGCGTGAGCGCTTCCCACACGCGCCACTGGAACGCCGTGGCGGCCACGTCGAGCGGTGGCATATCCGGTGCTGCGCGATCGCTCCAGCCGAGTTCGCTGGCGATACGGGCGATCACCGCGTCCAGCCATTCCTCGCGTCCATTGTCGACGCGTTCGCGCGTGGCCTGGGGGAATTCCTCGGTCAGACGCTGCTCCAGTTCCTTGTCGTTCGCACCAAGCGTGACGGAACAGATGCCTTTTGCCGTAGCGGCTACCAGCAATTGTCCTAGCGGCGTGCTGGTGGTGGTGTAGCGGATATTTGCGCCAGCGCCGCCGGCGCGGTAACTGGCAGGTGTCATGCCCAGCAGGCGATTGGTGTGTTCGTAGACGCGGCTGCCAGAACCGAAGCCGGCGTCGTAGACCGCATCGGCAACGGCAGCGCCTTTACGCAGTGCGCTCTTGAACTGACCGAAGCGGCGTGCGCGATGGTATTCGGCGGGGCTCATGCCGTAGCGGCGACGGAATGCCCGCTGCAGATGACTGGGGCTCAGCTTGGCCGCATCAGCAAGTGTGGCCAACGACGGTGCTTCCGCTGCGCGCTCAATGAGCGCGCGGACGTGTTCCAGCGGAGCTTCAAGGGTGGCTAGAGAGTTGCGCATGGCAGTATCCGAAAAGGATTTGCCGTCAGCTTAGGCGCGCCGCCTGGCCGTAGCTATCCGGATTTTGTGCTTAGAGCCTGTTCAATGTCTCAGCGTGGTTTGCATAGCCCCTGAGTGGTCGTCAGGTGGTCGTGAGTGGCGCAGCGCCTGACTGGCTGTCTGGTCAAGCCGCACGCGGCCGCATGGCGGCCACTCAGGGGCTATGCGGGCTGCGCGGAGATGTTGAACAGGCTCTTTAGTGATGGGCTACGGGGCGCGAGCTGTGGATGACCACGTATTCGCCTTCCAGCACTTCCGGCTGATGTGCCCGCTTGGCGGCACTAGGTACAGCGATTCGGCTGCGCTTCCACTGTCGCCAGACGAGCCACAGCGCACCACCCACAGCCAGCACGCCGGCCATGACCAGCCCGAACACCATCAGCACGCCCACGACAATCAGGCCCAGCACTACCGACAGAGCTTGAGCCAGCGGGTGACGACGACGGTGCAGCAGCGGTAGAACGACGCGCATGTTAAAAATCCGTGTGGTAAAATCAATGACTTACGCGCGTAACGATGAGGCCATAAGGCCCATAAGGCAAGTGCCGATGGAAACAGCAGCCTCCCCCCGCCGCCTATGCCGGCTTCACGACATGCCTGATGGCGAAGCCATGGCGGTGGACGTGTTGCTGCCTGATGGCGAGGAAAGCGTGATCCTGCTACGGCTGGGCGAGCGCGTAAACGCCTGGCTGAATATCTGTCCGCACGCAGGCCGCCGCCTGGACTGGGCGCCGGGCAAGTTCCTGGTGTCCAAGGGCATGCTGGTTTGCGCTGCGCACGGCGCCTGCTTCAGCGTGAATGATGGGGAATGCATCAGCGGGCCGTGCCGGGGTGAAAGCCTGCGAGCGATGCCGGTGCGGGTAGAGCAGGGCGATGTAT
Source organism: Dyella acidisoli (assembly GCF_030160295.1). Classification (GTDB taxonomy): domain Bacteria; phylum Pseudomonadota; class Gammaproteobacteria; order Xanthomonadales; family Rhodanobacteraceae; genus Dyella_B; species Dyella_B acidisoli. Next base: position 357,374 of record NZ_BSOB01000010.1, on the reverse strand, counting down.
TGCTGGACGTGTTGGAGTGATAACCCCAACATCCTCATGTTTGTGTAGATGGCGACGTTGGGGTTTGCACCCAAACCTACGATTGTCATTCCAGCCTACAAACGCGCGTCAACCAGTTCCTTTGGCAATACGCCCTTGATGTCGTACACCACGCCATTGGGCATGGTGAGCGCACGCACATCGTATGCGCCGCCCGCTTTGAATTGCGCATGTGCCACAGCGAGCACGACTGCGGCGTAGTTTCCCTTCATATTCACCTCAGCCAGCAGCCGCAAACCGTAGTGCTTGTGCGCTTCCTCGGCATCGGCCCATGGATCGTGCACATCAACCGCTGCGCCGAAACTCTCCAGTTCGCGCACCAGATCGACCACGCGCGTGTTGCGTAGATCCGGACAGTTTTCCTTGAACGTAAGGCCCATCACCAGCACGCGACTGCCGCGAATCGCATGGCCTTGGCCGACCATCAGCTTGATCACTTCCGCGGCCACGTGCTGGCCCATCGCGTCGTTGATGCGGCGGCAAGCGAGCAGAATGTCGGGGTAGTAGCCAGTCGATTGCGCTTTTTGGATCAGGTAGTACGGATCGACTCCGATGCAATGGCCGCCGACCAGACCGGGCTGGAACGGCAGAAAGTTCCACTTTGTGCGTGCGGCATCGAGCACATCCTGCGTGTCGATTCCCAGACGGTGAAAGATCAACGCAAATTCGTTGATCAGCGCGATATTGGCGTCGCGCTGCGTGTTCTCGATCACCTTGGCCGCTTCCGCCACTTTCAGACTCGGCGCCTTGTGCGTGCCGGCGGTGATGATGCGTGCGTACAGCGCATCAACGAAATCTGCCGCTTCTGGCGTGGAGCCTGAGGTGATTTTCGGAATCGTGGTAAGCCGCCGTTGCTTGTCGCCCGGATTGATGCGTTCGGGGCTATAGCCCACGGTGAAGTCGCGATTGAAATGCAGGCCGGAAGCGCGTTCCAGTTCCGGCACACAGATTTCTTCCGTCGCACCCGGATACACAGTGGATTCGTAAATCACCACGTCGCCTTGCTTGAGCACGCTGCCGACCATCTGGCTGGCGCGGATCAAGGGCGTGAAATCAGGACGCTTGTGTTCGTCCACCGGCGTGGGCACGGTGATGATAAAGACGTTGCGATCGCGCAATGCTTCCACGTCGGTGGTGAAGTGCAATTGTGTCGCTGCGGCGAGTTCTTCCGCGGAGGTTTCCTGGTTGCCATCCGTGCCGCGCTGCAAGGCTTCCACGCGAGCAGCATCGATGTCGTAGCCAAGCGTATCGAGTTGATGGCCGAATTCCACGGCGAGCGGCAGGCCTACGTAGCCGAGTCCGATAACGGCAAGGCGAGGGTCGCGAGGTTGTGTGGTCACGAATGTTCAGCCGGGTCGCATTTGGGATGACAGTGGAGTTTATTTGCCGTCATTCCCGCGAAAGCGGGAATCCACTTTGCTCTTCGGTGCCCCCGAAAATGGATTCCCGCTTTCGCGGGAATGACGGCCAAAAAAAGCGTTCCCCAGAATACCGTCAATGCAGGTTCTACCGATACATGAGGTTGACCGCTACCAGCGTGATCAACAGCACGATAAACGTCAGCGGCACACCCGCGCGCAGGAAGTCCCTGGCACTGTAGTCGCCAGGACCGGTCACCATCATCAGCGCCGGATGGCCGGAACTGAGCAGAAAGGTATTGGACGAGGACACAGCGACGATGAGCGCGTAAGCGGAAGGATTGCCGCCGGTAGCCACCGCCACGCTGATCGCCACCGGCACCATCATCACCGTGGCACCTACGTTCGACATCACTTGCGAGAACGTCAGGGTAAGCAGAGCCAGCGAGAGCTGAAGAACCCACGGCGATGCATGCCCCAGATGCAGCAGCACTTCCTGCGCCACCCAGGCGGCGGTGCCGGTCGAATCCATCGACCAACCCAGCGGAATCAGGCAGGCGGTGACGAAGATCGTCTTCCAGTTCACGGCGCGATAGGCCTCATCCATGTTCAGCACGCCGGAAAGCAGCATGCCGATCGCGCCGGTCATCATCGCGATGGACAAGTCGAGGTTGGTGAACAGCGCCAGGCTCTTGGCGAGCAGGAAGAAACCCACCGCCTGCCAGATCTTGTTGGGGCGCTGCTCCTCGCGCGGGATGTCAGTGACCACCACCAGGTCTTTGTCTTCGGTCGCATCCTGCAGCGCCTTCCAACTGGAATGCAGCACCAGCGTGTCGCCGGTGCGCAAGCTCACCGAACGCAGGTCGTCGCGATATACCTGCTCGCCGCGCGTCACCGCCAGCACCGAGATGCCATAGCGCTTGCGCAGACGCAGTTCGCCGACCGACTGCTTAAGGAAACGCGAGCTGGGCGGAATCACCGCCTCGGAAATGCCCGCGCGCGTAGGATTGAACAGTTCGCCCAATTGCCGCATGCGCGGCGACAGGCGACACAGCTGGTTATTGGCGAAGCGATTCAGTTCATCGCGCGGCCCAAGCACACCGAGCACCGAGCCCACCCAGATCACTTGATCGGCTGGCGGCGCCATACGCGCATCGTTGCCGCTCTTGATCGCCAGAATCAGCGGCGCGCCGTGCAATTGCTCCACTTCGCCGATGCTCATGCCGACCAGCGGACTTTCGGCGGTGACGGTGAGCTCTGCCGTCTCGCCGACGATGCCGTAGGTTTCGGCGAAGTAGCTCTCGGTACGGCCGGGCGTCACCTTCTGCCGCTCGTCCTCGCGCTCCGGCAGCAGTTTGTTGGTATAGAAGTAAAAGAACAGGACGCCGGCCACGGCCAGCGCCAAACCCACCGGCGTCACGCTGAAGAGCCCGAACTTCGGCACCGTCTGTGCGCCGGGCGGCAGGTTCGCATTGGCGCTGGCGATCAGGTCGTTGAGCACGATCAGCGGCGAGTTCGCGATCAGCGTGGTATTGGTCGCGGTGAGGATGCAGAACGCCATCGGCAACAACAGCCGCGAGATCGGCACGCCGGTGCGCGCGGAAAGACGGCTGGTAACGGGAATCATCAGCGCCGCCAGGGCCTGGCTGGGAATGATCGCACTGAACAGGCTGGTGACGGCGTTGATCACTACGCCAAGGCGCGATTCCTTGCCGCGCGCCATACGCATCACGAATTGAGCGGTGAGGCCGAGCACGCCGGCCCGATCCAGCCCCGCACCCATGATCATGATCGCGATGATGGCGATCACGGCATTACCGGCGAAGCCGTTGAAGACGCGATCGGAGGGAATGAGGCCGGTGAGCCCGATCACCACCACCACCAGCAGCGCCACCATGTCGGCACGAACCCACTCCAGCACCAGCATGAGCATGGTGAAGCACACTAGGCCCAACACCAGGATCATTTCAGGGGTGAGGGTCAGGGCCACTGTCTGTCGTCCCTGGCGAGGGCCTGATGAGGCTGGATGCGATGGGGCAACAGTGGCTTCACGCGGTGACTCATCCCTGTTTAACGCGGAAGTATAAAACTGGTTACGTGCTTGCTGGTGAATCGTTGCAGCATGCCGGTCGCGTTATGTGCTCCCTCTCCCCTTCGGGGAGAGGGCTGGGGTGAGGGGGCATTCTTGCCTTGAACAAAAATCGAAGTACGGTCCCATTGCGGTTTGGGGCAAGCCTTAGCCCCTCACCTCAATCCTCCCCCCGAAGGGGAGAGGAAGTGTGTGTCGTGTTAGACGTGATTTCGGCGTCGATAAAGCAAGTCCCACACGCCATGCCCAAGTTTCAGCCCGCGCCGCTCGAAGTGCGTCTCGATGCGCCACGCAGGCTTCTCGGCGAACTGGCCCGGCCCGACGTCGTTGCACCAATCGGGTGATGCCTCCATCACCTCCAACATGTGCTGCGCATAATGCTCCCAGTCTGTAGCCAGGTGCAGCAATCCACCCGGCGCCACACGCGTGGCGAGCAAGGCGATGAACTCCGGCTGCACGATGCGACGCTTATTGTGGCGCTTCTTGTGCCAGGGGTCTGGAAACCAGATGCGCACTTCGGCCAGCGCGCCGGGCGCGATCTCGTTCTCTAGCACTTCCACCGCGTCATGCTTGTAGATGCGCACGTTGGTGGCATCGCGCGCGGCCAGGGCATTCATCAGACGACCCACGCCCGGGCCGTGCACTTCCACGCCGATATAGTCGCGCGCCAAATCGTGCTCGCTCGCCCACGCCAGCGCTTCACCATTGCCGAAGCCGATTTCCAGCACGTGTGCTGCGTGCCGGCCGAAGCGCGCATCCAGATCCTGCGCATGTCCGGAGTAGTCGAGGCCGAAGCGTGCCCAATGGGTTTCGAACGCGCGCTGCTGGGCGGGCGTCATGCGGCCTTCGCGGAGGACGAAGCTGCGGATGCGGCGGAGGTGAGGGTTGTCGTGGTCGAAGGAGTCGGTCATGCGGAACGCTCTACTCCCTCTCCCCTCCGGGGAGAGGGTTGGGGTGAGGGGACAATCTCGCGTTGAAAGAAAATCGAAGCGTAGTTCCATTGCAGTTTGGGGCAAGTCTTGGCCCCTCACCTCGATCCTCTCCCCGGAGGGGAGAGGAGGCAAGACGATCAGCCGATCGTCCCATCAATCGGGCTCGACGCCGACGCAAACCGCTTGCGCGGAATCCGCCCCGCACGGAACGCCGCGCGCCCGGCTTCGATCGCCAGCTTCATCGCATGGGCCATCAGCACCGGATCCTGGGCGCCGGCGATGGCGGTGTTCATGAGTACACCGTCGCAACCCAATTCCATTGCAATGGCTGCATCGGACGCCGTGCCCACGCCAGCGTCGACGATGATCGGCACCTTCGCGTTCTCGATGATTTCCAGCAGGTTGTATTTGTTCTGGATACCAAGCCCCGAGCCGATCGGCGCGGCCAGCGGCATCACAGCTACACAGCCGATCTGCTCAAGCTTCTTGGCCAGGATCGGGTCGTCACTGGTGTAGACCATCACGTCGAACCCGTCGGCGACTAATTGCTCGGCAGCCTTGAGGGTTTCCACCACGTCGGGAAACAGGGTGCGTTCGTCGCCCAGCACTTCCAGCTTCACCAGCTTGTGGCCGTCCAGCAGTTCGCGTGCGAGGCGGCAGGTGCGCACGGCATCCACCGCGTTGTAACAACCAGCGGTGTTGGGCAGCAGGGTGAATTCACCGGGCGGCAGCGCGTCGAGCAGGTTAGGGGCATGGGGATCCTGCCCTAGGTTCACGCGGCGGATGGCTGCGGTGACGATTTCCGCACCTGCGGCCAGGGTGGCGCGGCGGGTCTCATCCAGGTCTTTGTATTTGCCGGTGCCAGTGAGCAGGCGTGAACGGTAGCTCTTGCCGGCGATGACCAGGGTATCGGTAGTGTCGTGGGTCTTGATGTTCATGCCTGGGGGATGTTTGGATGGCGCGGACTCAGCCGCCACCGATGGCGTGGACGATTTCCACCTTATCGCCTTCGCGCAGCGCGTAGCCTCCATGCTGGCTGCGCGGCACGATTTCGTGATTCACCTCGACGGCGACGCGTCGGCCAGCATAGCCGGCTTCGTGCAGCAACTGGATGACGGTGAAGTTGTCGCCGCAGTCGTGCGGGTGGCCGTTGAGGGTGATGTGCATCCGCCCATTGTAGCGGCAGGGCTTCCCGGTTGGCCTTATTTTTCAGGGTCAGGCATATGCACTGCCGTGCCTTGCTTGCGCAAGCGCACGGCAGCGCCAGTGGCTAGTGCTGCTGGCTGTCGCTCTTGGATGGCGGCGTGTAGTGCGGATGCGGCGCGTTCTGCTGTGGGTGAGCCTGTTGTTCGGGGCGCTGCATTTCCGGGCGAGCGTATTGCTGCTGCGGTGGTTGATAGCGATTCGGTTCCGGCTGATAAGCGGGAGCGCGCTGCTCGGACTCGAAACGCTGTTGTTGTTGTCGTTGCTGTTGCTCGATGACCGCCTGACGCTCGCGTTCTTCCTGCATGGAAGGCTGCGGGGGCGTGTAGTGAGGCGCTTGCTGCACAGTGGGTTGTGCTGGAGCGTAGCGCGGCGCTTGTTGTACCTCCGGCTGCTGCGGCAGGTAACGAGTTGCTTGCTGCCCCTCCCGCTGCGGGGGTTCGTAACGCGGTGCCTGTTGCACTTGTTGCACCTGTTGGGCCGGTGCCAAATGCGGCACTTGCGGCAATGCAGGGGCTGCCGGCCGTGGCGCGGCTTGTGGCTGCTCAGGTGCCGTGTAGCGCTGGAAATTCCTTCCCGAAACCACTCTGGGTGCATTGGGCGCGACATTCAGCACGCGCACGTTGGAAGCGGGTTGTCCGGCGTGAATCGGTGTGGCGGCTGCAACCGCCGGTGCGGGTGGGCGCACCGCCACCACTTGCCGGTTGAATCCAGCGGCAGGCAATGGGCGCGCGTTGACGCTCCGCGGGGGGGCGAAGCTTGTCGGCAACGGACGCTGCAGAGTGGCCGGCGAAACCACCGGCGCGCTAGCAAACTGCTTGGGATCTATGTGCACCTGATTGCTCTGCACATTCCGCGCGCTGGCGAAGGCCTGCGCGGGCATGGCAGTGAAAGCGTGCGGTGCGTCGCGATTGACGTAGTTCACGCCGGTAACCGGGCGCCCGTCACGATAGAAGTTGTACTGATTGTGGATGTTGTTGATCACCGTCACCTGGTTGACGGTGCGCGAGATGCGGATGTTGGTGACGTTGACGTTGGTGTAGTAGTTGCGTGATGCGCGATACCACGGGTTGTATACCTCATGCGGACCCAGTGGGAACCAACCCACCGGCCCACCGCCGCCGATCCCGACGAAAGCGACCAGCGCCGGTGCATAAACCGGTCGTACACGTGGTGGGCAAGGTATCCATCCCCACCGATTGCGAATGAGCGCCCAGCGGCCGTAGTGATAGGGCGCAAAGCCCCAAGGCGAGGAATCCACCCAAGTCCAGCCCCATGGGCCAATCCATACCCAGTGGCCGAAACGGTAAGGCGCCCAGCCGGCGACGACGGTGGTGGGGTACCACACGGTGCCGTAGTCCTCGTCTTGCTGCCAATCGCCGTATTGGTTCAGATCCTGTGCGCCGACCACGTCGCTCGGCACATATTGCGTGCTGGCCGTGTTGGCGTACTGCGCATCGCGATCGTTGCACCAGGCGTCGAATTCATCGCGGCCTTGGATGTCGCTCACGGTCATGTCGTTCAACGACGAATCGCCGAACTGATAGCTGCGCCCGCTGAACACTTCGCGTTGGGCGTTGTTTTCGCCATAAACGATACCGCCGCCGTCGAACGGGGTGACGGTGGTGCCGTTACCGTTGGCGCCGACGTCGACACGAAAGGTGCCGGGCTGGTTGATGACGAGTGCAAGCGTTGGCGTGTCGATCTCGTAAGTTGCGCCCTGATCGATATTCCGCACGGTGATGCTGAGCGTGCCTTGCGTCAATTCGAACTGACCAGTCTGGTCGTTGAGATTGAGCACACCGATATCGCTTTGGCCGCTGATGCGTAGCGAGGCGCCACCCAGATCCAACTCGGCGCGTGCGTCGGGGCCGCTGGAAAGCTTGTCGCCATTGGTCAACGGCCGATTGATGTCGGCTGCGCTCCAGTCGGTGCTGCCCGACGGCATCAGGCCCAGGTCGCCGGATGCATAGGAAAGCCGGGCGACGCGAGCCGGAGGGTCGGAGGAGGCGTCGCTGCCCTGGCTATCGTCCGTCTGGGCCAGGACCAAGCCAGTGCATAGCAGGAGCAAAGCGGTAAGCAGGATGCGCCACCCGCGCGAACCAAACTGGACAGCATTGAGCACACGCATGGGACTCTCCGTGTTGATGCACGCGAAACGGTCGCGCCCCGGGTTCTTCCGTGTATGTGTTCATCATCTTGCAGACGGATTATGAGTGCTGGCTTAGGGCCGCAGCGGCCGTTGCCGATGGTTTAGAAATGAGGATTCCAACCGGCCCTCAAAAGCAGGCGGGCGCATCTAGGATTCCCAAAAGCAGCATCCGCCGGTTACCATCGCCGGACGTTGCGGGTGTAGCTCAATGGTAGAGCTGTAGCTTCCCAAGCTACTGACGAGGGTTCGATTCCCTTCACCCGCTCCAATCCGCTCCGACGCTAGATTGCTTCGTTGAAAATCTGCCCGTAACACAGATTTGTGTGGCCTGCGAAGGCAACGCTGACTAGGGAGAGGGGCGATGGCGATTACAGATACCGACCTGTACCGGTCCGTGATGGGCAACGACTTCAAGAGCATCAAAGTCGGTGTCTATCCTGGCGATGGCGTGCTCGATCCTCGCTGGGAGCCGACCCAATATTTCAGCAAGAAGCTTGATAAGTGGGTGACCAGCCAGGCCGACGTCACTGTCGTCGGCGGCAAGGATGGTCCGGAAGTGCTGCCTGGGGGCGGCACATCACTGCATGACGTTTCGGGTTGGTTTCCCAGCAAGGAATTCTGGATTCCAGAGGGAACCGAGTACTCTGCGGAACTCATCGAGATCCGCAAGGATTCGAAGGTGAAAACCAGCCCTTACAACCCGAAACTCAAGGGTTACCACTATCAACTTGAACCGCGTACGCGGATGACTGTCCTGGCGTTCAAGGGGGCTTTGGACAACATGGCGCGAGCTGCGGTTGCTAGGCAGTGCGAGCTGGCCAAAAGCAACAGCTGAGGTCAAGATTCCATAGGAGCGTTCCATGCCCGAAATCAGCAATCAGACACTGATTATCGCGATTCAGGCTGTCGCCGCGGAAATCCGTGCCCTGCGTGAGGCCATGGCCAGTGGTGAGGCGGAGCCCGAGGAGTATCAGTTGCTCGAAGATCGTATTCAGGCGGCTGAAGACTTGGAGCACGCCTATGAAATTGCCGCGCGGACAGTGATCAATTTGCCGCCTTACGATGAATTGGTTGGAACCTGATCTCATGGCCGGTGCGCACAGCATTCAATCACTATTGTCTCGGTAAAGGCGTTCGTCACTTGTTGAGTTTGGCCGCCTACGCCAGCTACGCTAGCGGTGTTCCGCTGTGCGGCGTTAGCTAAATGTCACTAGCATCCGCTGCATCATTCCCTTTCGGCTCCCCTCCGAGATAACTCAAGACAGCGTGCGCTGACATGGCGGATGTGATCACACTCGGTTGGCGGGAACGCCTGGCATTGCCGCAGTTCGGCATTGCTTCGCTCAAGGTCAAGCTTGATACGGGCGCGCGCAGCAGTTCGCTGCATGTGGACGAACTGGAAACCTTCACTCGCGACGGCCAGACCTGGCTGCGTTTCATAGTGGGGTTGGGACGCCGCTCGGTACGGCAAGTACATTGCGAGGCACCGGCATGCGACCGGCGCGTGGTGGTGGATACCGGCGGTGGACGTAGCGAACGCTGGTTCATTCGCACCGAAGTGATGCTAGCCAATGATCGTTTCGAAGTTGACATAAATCTGACGGATCGCCGGCACATGCTGTTTCCTATGCTATTGGGGCGCACGGCGCTGGTCGGGCGTTTCGCCGTTGATCCCTCGCTTTCCTATACCTTGCCCAAGCTCGCGCAAACGCTGGTGCACAAGCATCCTTTATGAAAATTGCCATCCTCTCGCGCAATGCGCGGCTGTACTCCACCCAGCGCCTGGTCGAAGTGGCGCGCGAGCGCGGCCATGTGGTGCGCGTGCTCGATCCGCTGCGCTGCTATGTGCGCATTGCGCCAGGAGAAGTGGAGATTCGATACAAAGGCAAGGCGCTGCACGACATTGATGCGGCGATTCCTCGCATCGGCACCTCCAGCACGTTCTACGGCACTGCGGTGCTGCGTCAGCTGGAGATGATGGGCGTCTACACACCCAATCCCTCCGATGCGGTGCTGCGCGCACGCGACAAGTTGCGTTGTCTGCAGATTCTTGCCACCAAAGGTCTGGACATGCCGGTAACGGTGTTCGGTGACAACCCTGACGACACTACCGATGTGCTGGACATGCTGGGCGACCCACCGCATGTGATCAAACTCAACGAAGGCAGCCAAGGCACTGGCGTAGTGCTCGCGGAAAAGCGCAGCGCGTCGCAAAGCGTGGTGGAGGCGTTTCGCGGCCTGTATGCCAACTTCCTGGTGCAGGAGTTCATTGCCGAAGCCAAGGGCAGCGATCTGCGCTGCTTCGTGGTAGGTGGGCAGGTGGTAGCTGCGATGCAGCGCGAGGCGGTGCCAGGCGAATTCCGCGCCAACTTGCATCGGGGCGGCAGCGCCGTGGCGGCGAAGTTGACCCAGGCTGAGAAGCGCATCTCGGTGGATGCTGCCGAAGCGCTCGGCTTAGGCATCGCCGGCGTCGACCTGTTGCGTTCGAAGCGTGGTCCGCTGGTGTTGGAGGTCAACGCATCGCCGGGGCTGGAAGGCATCGAGGCGGCGTCGGGTGTGAATGTGGCCGATCACATCATTCGTCACTTGGAGCAGCATGTCAGTAAAAAATCGAAGCGTGCCTGATCTTCACGTACCCGCAACAAACGCTGGCTGCTCAACGCGTTAACCAAGCAGTGAGCACCGGTTAACTGCCACGTAACCGCTTCGCCCCTATAAAGACATCACTGTTTGTTTGCTCGCCACTTCAATCGCAAGTGCGACAGCAGACGACGGTATCGGGGCAGTAGCTTCAGCCCGGGTGCAGCGACGCACGGTCGCCGTATCCGGGCTTTTTCTTTGGCCGAATGCCAGCATTCAGCATGGCGCTTAACATTTGCGCTGCTCACTCGTTAAGCTTGGGCCACCTCCGGCCTGTGCGCCGGCTGCGTAGCGGAGAAACGCATGCGCGTTCTAGTAATTGAAGATAACAGCGATATCGCGACCAACATTGGCGATTATCTGGAAGATCGCGGCCATGTGGTGGATTTCGCCGGAGATGGCGTCACCGGCCTACACTTGGCCGTGGTGCACGACTTCGACGTCATCGTGCTCGACCTGACCCTGCCCGGCATGGACGGTCTGGACGTAGCCCGCAAGCTGCGCCATGAGGCCCACAAGCAAACCCCGGTGCTGATGCTGACCGCCCGCGATGCCCTGGAGCAGAAGCTCACCGGCTTCGAATCCGGCGCGGACGACTACATGACCAAGCCCTTTGCCCTGCAGGAATTGGCCGCGCGCCTGGAAGTGCTGGCGCGCCGCGGCAAGGGTCCACAGAGTCGCGTGCTGAAGGTGGCCGATCTCACCTATAACTTGGACACCCTTACCGTCACACGCGACGGCAAGTCTATCCAGCTCAACCCGATCGGCCTGAAGCTGCTGCAGGCGCTGATGGAAGCCAGTCCCTCGGTGGTCACTCGCCAGGATCTGGAGCAGAAAGTCTGGGGCGAGGAGTTGCCCGACAGCGACAGCCTGCGCGTGCATATTCACGGGCTTCGCGCCGCGATCGACAAGCCGTTCGAAAAGGCTTTGATCCATACAAGGCACGGCATCGGTTACCGAATGGTCGATCCGGATGCAGTCCAGGCGTAAGCTGCGGTTCCGCCTGATCATCTCGTTCGCGCTGTTCGGTTTCGGCCTCAGCGCGTTGTTTGCCGTGGCGTCGTTGTATGTGCGTGCCAAGGTCGAGAATCAGCTCATCAATGCCAGCCTGCAGAGCGACGTCGATCAGGCGGTGGAGAACACGCACAACGATCCTGGGCAGCCCTCACGGTCTCAGCTCATCGATGCATGGATGTGGAGCGACCGTACCATCTACAAAGCCCCGCTCGCGTGGCAGAACCTTGCGCCCGGCGTGTACGACATGCACGACGTGGACAAGGACGGTCGTACCAGGCACTACAAGCTTGCCGTAGCGCGCAAGTACGGCCTGGTAGGTTTCATTAGCTATGACATTAGTCGCGAGGACCTGGGTAAGCGCCAGCTTGTGACGTCGCTGATTGCATCCGTCATCCTGTTCAGCCTGCTGTCGTTGGCGATTGGTCTGTGGTTGTCGCGCAAAGTGCTGAAACCTGTTTCCGAGCTTGCGCGTCGCTTGCGTGATTTCCGCAAAGCGGGACGCGCGGAAACGCTGGCACCGCATTTCGCCGACGACGAAGTGGGTGAGCTTGCGCAGGCACTCGATGAATATGCCGCGCGGCTTACGTCGATGGTGGAGCGCGATCGCGAATTCAACTCGGACGTCAGCCACGAACTGCGCACACCCTTGGCGGTTATTTCCAGTACCACCGAATTACTGCAGGGCTCGCCCGATCTCACCGACAAATTGCGCGAACGCCTCAAGCGCATCGAACGCGCATCGCGGCAAGCCACGGAACTAATCGAAGCGCTTCTACTGCTGTCGCGAGCCGAGCGTCGTGGACCGACACGAGGCGAAACCACGGATGTCGCCAAAGTGGCTTCTGACGTGATCGACAGCCAGCGTCCACAGATACGCGACAAACCGATTGAGGTCGAGCTGGCCCATAGTGATGCGGTGACCGTCAATGCACCGGCGTCTGTCCTGTCGGTGGCGCTTACCAACCTGATCGGTAACGCCATCAAATACACGCTCGAAGGCCGCGTGACGGTGCAGGTGGAAAAGGGCCGCATCGACATCATCGATACCGGTCCCGGCATCAAGCCGGAAGATGCTGAACGCCTGTTCCAGCGTGGTGTGCGTGGCGAAGGTGCAGGTGGCAGCGGCGCGGGCTTGGGGCTCGCCATCGTGCGCCGCTTGTGCGAACTCTACGGCTGGGACGTTTCGATCAGGCCGCGCACGGATGCCAATGGCGCGGTTGCTAGCATCGTATTCGAGCGCGGATGACTGAGCTTTTTAAACATAAGCTTCCGACAAGCGAAAAGCTGCTCCCTCCCCTGCAAGCAGGGGAGGGAGCAAAGGCTCAGCATTCGATCACATTCACCGCCAACCCACCGCGCGACGTTTCCTTGTACTTGTCCTTCATATCAAGACCGGTATCGCGCATGGTCTTGATCACCTTGTCGAGCGACACGCGATGCTTGCCGTCGCTCTTGAGTGCCATGCGGCTGGCGTTGATGGCTTTTACCGCGCCCATGGCGTTACGTTCGATGCATGGAATCTGCACCAGGCCACCGATGGGATCGCAGGTGAGGCCGAGGTTGTGTTCCATGCCGATTTCGGCGGCGTTTTCGACTTGATGCACCGTGCCGCCGAGCGCGGCGGTCAAGCCGCCGGCGGCCATCGAGCAGGCTACGCCTACTTCGCCCTGGCAGCCCACTTCCGCGCCGGAAATGGAGGCGTTTTCCTTGTACAGAATGCCGACGGCGGCGGCGGTGAGCATAAAGTCGATCACGCCGTTTTCGTCGGACTTCGGGCAGAAACGATGGTAGTAGTGCAGCACGGCCGGCACGATACCGGCGGCGCCATTGGTCGGTGCAGTAACGACGCGTCCACCAGCGGCATTTTCCTCATTCACCGCGAGTGCGTAGAGATTCACCCAATCGAGAATGGTGAGTGGATCTTTGAGCGAAGCCTCGGGCTGGTTGCGCAACTCCGCCGCCATGGCTGGTGCGCGTCGTGACACTTTGAGACCACCGGGCAGCGTACCGGGGGAACGCAGGCCGCGTTCGACACAGCCTTGCATCGCCTTCCAGATGATCAGCAGGCCCGCGCGCACTTCAGCTTCCGTGCGCCACACTTTTTCATTTGCCATCATCAATTGCGCGATGGTCAGCCCATGCTGGTCGCACAGTGCAAGCAACTGCTCACCGCTGTGGAATGGATAAGGCTGCTCGGTGGTGTCGGCGACGATGCGATCTTCCGCTGCTTCATCGTGATTGACCACGAAGCCGCCGCCCACGGAGTAATAGTCGCGCGTGGCCAGCTCGTTGCCTTCGGCGTCGTACGCGGTAAAGCGCATGCCGTTGGTATGAAACGGCAACTTCTGACGCTTGTTGAAGACCAGGTCGCGTTTTTCTTCAAAATCGATCTCGTGCTTGCCAAGCACGCGGATGCGATGAAGAGTGCGCACACGTTTGAGGATCTCGGGAATCTGGTCGGGATTGACCGTATCCGGATGCTCGCCTTCAAAGCCGAGAATCACGGCCTTGTCGGTGCCGTGGCCGCGGCCGGTCATCGCCAGCGAGCCGTAAAGCTCCGCGCGTATGCGTGCGACGCGATCGAGCACGCCTTTTTCTTCCAGCCAGCGCTCGGAAAAGCGTGCGGCTGCACGCATGGGGCCCACGGTATGGGAGGACGAAGGGCCAATGCCGATCTTGAAAATGTCAAACGCGCTGACGGCCATGGGATAGTGTGGGGATGGGGGAGCCAGCTATTCTACGCGGGCGTTCTAATTGGGGCATTCTGCAAGCGCACGTATGGTCGATTTCGTGCTCTATCAACGCGATTACTGCCACCTGTGCGACCAGGCGCTGGCCGTGCTGGCCGAGGCGCGCCTGCCGGATTTCGATAGCGTATGGGTGGACGACAGCGATGAACTGGAAGATCGCTACGGCACGCGCGTGCCGGTGTTGTGCGATCTGCGCGATGGGCGGGAGTTGGATTGGCCGTTTGATGCGAAGACAGTGACGCGTTGGATCGATATCGACGCCCTCTCCCCTCCGGGGCGAGAGTGAGCTTGCGG
>NZ_BSOB01000010.1:86083-342693 GCF_030160295.1 Dyella acidisoli | reverse complement strand
AAAGGCGTACGTTATTTAGCGCTCAGCACCAGATGCGCCGTCACCTTCACGTCCGGCCCGATCACCGACGTATCCGCGTATTGACCGCCACCCACACCGAAATCCAGGCGCTTCACCGTGCCGGTTACATCCAGCGTGGCGCCGCTGCCTTGCGGCTTGAATACCACGTTCAAGCTCACCGGCTTGGTTACGCCGCGCAGCGTCAGCGTGCCGTCGGCAATCATTTGGCTGCCTTGTTGGTGAAACGCTGTGGTAACGAAGTGCGCTTGCGGGTACTTCGCTACATTGAAGAAATCCTGCCCGGGCAGCGCGCTGTCGCGATCGTTGTCGCCGGTTTTAGCGGTGGACAAGTCGACGGTTACGTCGAATTTCGAAGAGGCCAGCTTGGCCGTGTCATAGCTGATCGCAGCTGTCCATTTGTCGAAACGACCGTCGAAGCTGCTGCCTTGAAAATTGCTGGTGAAGCCCAGCGTGCTGCCCGATTGCACGGTGTAATCGGCGGCCGTGGCGATACAAGGTGCTGCCAAGGCCAGCACAAGAGCGAATGAAGCAATGCGGATGATCATGTGAGTTCTCCTGAAGATGTTTTGCCTTGACGCACGCGTGCAAACGGCAGCATGCGGCGCAGTACGTTGTCCTGATCGAAGAAATGATGTTTCAGCGCGGCGCCGGCATGTCCGATCAACACCAGCAGCAGCAGATAGAACAGCCACTCGTGCACTTCGCCGGCAACGTGTGAGAGTTCATCGTTCTTGGCAGTAAGCGCGGGCAGGTTGAACAGCTTGAACCACTGCAGCGGATAACCATGCAGTGAGTTGTAGATCCAGCCGCTCAGCGGGATGGCAAGAATGAAACCATAGAGCAGCACGTGTGTAGCATGTGCCACGATGCGCTGCCATGGCGGCATCGGTTCGTCCGGCGGCGCGCGATCGTACAGGCGCCAAGCCAGGCGCAGTGCGAATAGCGCCAGGATGGTGAGGCCGATCGACTTGTGCAGCGCGTAGATGCTGATCTTGCTCATCGACGGAGCCATGTCCGTCATCAAGAGGCCCCACACGCCGTTGCCGAGAATGCCCAGCGCAACGATCCAATGAAAGAACTTGGCGACCGATCCCCACTGGTGGCCGTCACTGCGCAAACTCATGGATGCTCCTTGTCATTGCTTGAATTGTCGCGAATGCCTTCGAGTTCGAGCCAGATGGCTACGCCATGGCCTACGGCATTGGGAAAACCGTTGATGCCGAATGCGGTGCGATCGAGCATCGCGGTGGCGGAAAAGCCGGCTACAGTGTGCATGCCATAGATCGTCTTGCCGACTCGATTGACGCGAAACGGAATGTCGATGGGCTGATTGACGCCGTGCAGAGTGAGCGTCCCATGCAGCACACCGTTCGTATCGTCTTTGCGTTCCACCGAGGTGCTGACGAAGTGCGCAGTGGGATACGTCTTGCAGTCGAGCAACGAAGCCTTGCATGCGGCCTCATTCCATGCGGCATCACCCATATCGATGCTGCGCATGTCGATGTCCAGTTCAGTGCTTGATTTGGACCAGTCATTCGGATCGAACCGCAGCGATCCCTGCGCGATATGCAGTCTCCCCAACGGCCGTGAGAAACCATCGTGATCGATGCTGAAGACGATCTGGCTGTGCACCGTGTCATAGCGGTAGCTATCAGCAACGGCGAACGCTGCCTGTGAAGCAGCCAGGCAGCCGAACCCGATAGTCAGCGGCAGGTAGACGAATCGGCGAATCATTGCGCCAGTCTGGCGGAAACACTGTGACGCCGCCAGCGCAGGTCCCGGAACGGATTGTTGCCAATAGCGAACAACAGGTGCGGGAACTTGTGGGATTTGGCATGCTTTCACCTTACGGAGCGCGGTAGGGTGACCGCTCCGTCCCGATCTGCCTGAGGGGCGCGCGTGGCAGTTTTCATGTTGGGGCTGGCTTTGCTGCTGGGTACTTTCGTGCCCGGCAATGCCGCGTCCACAGCATCTGCCACACCCGCACCGGTTTCGCAGGGAGCGATCCATGCACCCGACGTTGCCCCGCTACCGACTCCCCAGTTCCGGCGCTATGGCACGCAGGATGGGCTGCCCAGCAGTGCTGTGTACGCGATAGCTCAAGACCATGACGGTGCCATGTGGTTCGGTACTAAAGGTGGCGTTGCGCGTTTCGACGGTCTGCACTTTCAGGTATTTCGCCACATCGAAAACGATCCTGATTCGCTCTACAACAATCAGATCTCTGCGCTGCTTGTTGACCGACAAGGCATGGTGTGGGCGGGTGGCCTGGGCGCCGGCCTGAACCGCTACGATGCCGCTACGGGCAAGTTCGTCCATTGGGGGCATGACCCCGGTAATCCGCAGAGCCTGGCCAGCGATAGCGTGTGGGTGATGGCGCAAACGCCGGATGGTTCGATCTGGGTGGGTACCGGCGAAGGTTTGGATCGCATGCTTCCCGATGGTCACAGCTTCGAGCACGTGACCAATCCGATCATCGGTCTGTATCCCAGCGATTTCGGCGCCGTTGCCGCGCTGTATGTAGACGCCAAGGGGCGCCTATGGGCGGGCTCCGATCGTGGCGTGTTTCGCCGCGACCCCGATGGCAGCTTTGTGCGCATCAAATCCGACGATCCGAATCAGTCGCTGGATGCGTGGCGCATCAACGGCACGGGCGATGAAGTGCGCGTTGCCACGGAGCAGGGGTTGCTGATGGTTGGCCCCGATGATGTGGCGCGGTTGTTTGGCGCACCAACCATTCCGCACCAAACCAACGTGATGGCCAGCACGCGTGATACCGCAGGTCGCCTGTGGGTCGGCACGCAACGCGGCATGTACCTGCAGATGAATGCGAAAGCTCCGGTCATTCCATTGATCAACCAGCCGCTGTTGAATGGTGATCTGCCCGGCACCTGGGTGTATCAGACAATGATGGACCGCGAAGGCGGCCTATGGGTGGCCGTGTTCGATGGTGGTGTGGCTTATCTCGCACCGGGATGGAATCGCTTCAGCCGCTACACGCACATTCCCGACGATCCAGCCAGCCTGCGCGATTCAGTAGCCACCAGCATGGCGCGCGGGCGCGATGACCGGCACGTGTGGGTCGGTGAGCGCGGAGGTCGCATCGATCGGCTCGATCCTGTGACCGGCAAGGTCGAGCACGTCCTCGATGGACTGAGTGAGCGAGTGCTCGGCTTGACCGAAGACTTCCACCAGCGTCTGTGGATCATTCCGCAAGGTGCGTTGTACCGATACGACTACGTGCATAACCGGCTCGACGAGGTCGATCCGCAACACCGCGTGCTCGATCGTCCGCTGGAGGTCGAGCCCGGTCCCGACGGCCTGATGTATGCGCGTACATTCGGCCACGGGATTTTCCGTATCGATCCGGACACGCTGGCCGTGTCTGCGGTGCCTATGGATAAACCGAACGAGAAGGTGATGTGGGGCAGTCAGATGACGCTCTACAAGGGCACGTTCTGGTATGCCAGCGATGGCGGCCTGATGTGGTTCGATCGCACGCGCGACCGTTTCGTGATGGTGCCCGGCATCCCTGCGGGTAAAACCATCGATGCCTTCGACTTCGATCGCTCTGGAGTCTGGGTGGCGACCGAGGACGGTCTGTCGCACTACCACCTCGATGGTTTGCGTCTGGTACTGGATCGCACGGTAGATGCGGAGCACGGCTGGCCATCGTTGCGCGCCGTGGATCTGGATGTCGATTGCCTGGGCCGGATATGGATTTTCAGCATCGAGGGTTTGTGGCGCTTCGATCCCGCGCAAAGCAGCTTCTATCAAGTCGGTTTGCAGAACGGCCTGTCGAATGGCGAGTTCGCGCGAGGTTATGCGCTGCTGCCGAACGGCTATCTCTATGCCGCAACGAACGGCGGTGTGGTGGGATTCGATCCGGACAAGGTCGATCCGAAGCCGATTGCACCAACGTTGTCGGTGACGCAAATCACCGTGCAGCATAAAGGCGTAACGCGCCAACTGCCGTTGAGTGCGCAGCCGATCAAGGTTAGCTGGGAAGACAGCCAACTGCATATCCAGGCGCGGGTGTTTTCCTATATCAATCCATCGGCCAATCAATATCGATTCCGTCTCAACGGCTCCGATAGCGACTGGGTGGATCGCGACAATCACGGCGAGCGTGAATTCACCGGGCTGGGCAGCGGCGATTACACGCTGGACATCATGGCGCGCGGTTCGGAAAGCGAATGGGTGCAACTGTCCGTGCCGCTGCACATCATCGTGCAGTCCCCGCCTTGGCTGCGCTGGTGGGCATGGTTGCTCTACGTGTGCGTGACCGTCACGCTGGCGTTACTCGTGCTGCTCGCCTGGCGTCGCCGCATGGCGCACCGCCATCGCATGCAACTTGCTGAGCAGCGGCATCAGATTGCCGAGCAGGCCAGTGCCGCGAAGAGTCGCTTCCTGGCCACGCTCAGCCATGAAATCCGCACGCCGATGACCGGCATGATGGGCATGGCCGAATTGCTGTTGGCGACGCCGCTGAACGACACGCAGCGCGAATACGCGGAATCCGTGCAGCGGGGTAGCAACGTACTGCTGAAGTTGTTGAACGATGCGCTGGATCTGGCGCGCATCGAAGCCGGAAAGCTGGTGCTGGATCCGGGGCCGTTCGACCTGCATCTGCTGCTGCAGGATGTCGTGCGCATGCAAAAGAGTGCGGCGCAAGCGAAAGGACTGTCGCTCGATCTGCAATGGGATGAATGCGTGCCGCCTTTGTTGGTCGGCGATGCGTTGCGCATTCGGCAGGTGTTATTCAACTTGGTTAACAACGCGGTGAAATTTACCGAGCGCGGAGGCATCCATATCCATGTGAACTGGGTGGATGACCTGCTGTCGCTGGATGTGAGCGACACGGGGCCGGGCATTTCCGAAACCAGTCGCGTGCGCCTGTTCACCCGTTTCGAGCAGGATGCGGGGCCGCAGCGCAGTATCGGCAGTGGCTTGGGGCTGGCGATCTGCAACGAGCTGGTTGGCCTGATGGGCGGCAACATGACCTTGGAGTCGGCGCTGGGCAAAGGCACCACGTTCCACGTAAGGCTGCCGTTGCAGGTGGCACATGAAACAATGCAGATCGTGCCGGAGCCCGCACATCAGGAACGTTCGCTGGAGGTATTGCTGGTAGAAGGTGATGCGACGGCAGCCAGCGCCATCCGCGGCATGCTGGAGCATCAAGGCCACCGCGTGCGCCATGCCAGCCATGGCTTGAATGCGCTGGCGGAATTGGCAACGGAATCGTGCGACCTGATCGTGCTCGAACTGGATCTACCTGGCATCGACGGATTGCAGGTGGCGCAATTGATCCGTCACGGTGAAGTCGCGGGTCAGCACGTACCCATCGTTGCGACGACGACGCGCCACGACGATGAAGAAATCACGCGTGGGCGTGAGATAGGCATCGACGCGTTTCTGCACAAACCGCTGACGGGTGAGCAGCTTGCGGCAGCGCTGCGGGAAGCTTTGGCGGCGCGGCCGGCACCTAGAGAAGCTGATTTAGCAACACGCAGCTAGAACCTCCGCGTATCGCACCTACATGTCGAACTTGTTCACCTCAAAACCCAACCGCTGATACTCGCGCCAACGCACACGCGAGCCATCGCGTTCGGTCGGGTTTGCAGCCACCACTTCCAGTACACGTTCGCCATAACTTTGCGGGCATTGCTCGCGCAGATTGATGGTGAGCGGGCGCGCCGGGATATCGATACCGGGCGGTACGATCAGTATGGCGGTGTTTTCGTCATCGTCGTCACCGGCCAGCTGGTGCGGAATGTAGGCGTCCTCATCGAACGACCACAGCAAATCGTCGAGTTCTTCAGCCTGTGCGAAATCGCGGGTGAGGATGAGCGTGGGTTGTTGCGCGGCGAATGCCTTGCGCGCCAGCTCGCAGACCAGCAGCAGCGGTTGGTCGCTGAAGCGCGGCTTGGCGATGAGGTAGAAGTCGGCGCGAGGCATGGTTATCGATGTGAGGAAAGAGAAAGAGCGGACATGTGCGATGCCCGCTCTCCGCTTGATCAACCAGCGCGATCGATCAGCCACTGCGCCAGCAGCGACACTGGGCGGCCCGTGGCAAGACCCTTGCGGCCTTCGTCCCACGCCGTGCCAGCGATATCCAGATGTGCCCAGCGCTGCCCTTCGGTGAAGCGCGAGAGGAAGCAGCCGGCGGTGATCGCACCGGCATTCTTGCCGCCGATGTTGGCGACATCGGCGAAACCGGATTCGAGCTGCACCTGATAGTCGTCCCACAGCGGCAGGCGCCATGCGCGATCGAGCGCGTTTTCGCCGGCACGCAGCAGTTCGTCAGCCAGGTCATCGTGCTTGCTCATGAGGCCGCTGGCGTATTTGCCCAATGCGATCACGCAGGCGCCGGTAAGCGTGGCGGCGTCGATCAGCACTTTGGGCTGGAACGTCTGCGCGGTGTAGGTGAGGGCGTCGCACAGGATCAAGCGGCCTTCGGCATCGGTGTTGAGCACTTCAATGGTGAGGCCGGACAAGCTGGTGAGTACGTCGCTGGGGCGATAGCTGTCGCCGTCGGGCATGTTTTCCACCGCCGGTACGACGCAGACGAGGTTGATTTTCAGCCCCAGCTTTACCGCCGACACGAAGGCACCGAGCACACCGGCCGCGCCACCCATGTCGAACTTCATTTCTTCCATGCCCGGACCAGGCTTGAGGCTGATGCCGCCGGTGTCGAAGGTGATGCCTTTGCCGACCAGCGCGTAGGGTTTCTCATCGGCGGCGGCGCCCTTGTATTCGAGCACGATCAGCTTGGGCTTGTTGGCCGAGCCGCGACCCACAGCGAGCAGCGAGCCGAATTTGAGGCGCTCCATTTCTTCGTGATCGAGCACGTTGCAGCTGACGGACTCGTGGCCTTCGGCGAACTTCACCGCTTGCTCGGCGATGTAGGCAGGATTGCAAATGTTCGGCGGCAGATTGGCCAGCTCGCGCGCGAAGCGCACGCCTTCGGCGATGGCGATGGCTTGATCGAGACCCGGCTGCGCATGCTCGTCCGCAGCGAAAGTGATGCTGTGCAGTTCCGGTTGGCTGCTCTTCTCGCGCGGTTTGAAGGTAGCGGTGTAGCGATAGGCGGCGTAATCGGCGGCCAGCGCGGCGATGCGCACGCGCCACGCGTGATCGTGTCCCGGCACATCGGCTTCGGCCAGGAAGGAGACCGCGCTATCGATCGGCAGGCGGGTGAGCGCGCGCGCCGCTTCCAGATTCACCTTCTGGAAACGTGCGCCGTCGAACGTCTTCTGCGCGCCGAGGCCCACCACCAGCACACGCTTGGCTTGCACACCCGATGGCGCGAACAGCAGGGTCGTACTGCCACCCTTGCCCGTGATGTCACCGGTTTCCATCTGGCGCTTGATCGCGCCGCCGGCAGCGCTGTCCACACGCGCCGCGGCACTGGTCAGCAGGCCGTTTTCGTAGACGCCGACCACCACGCAAGGGGTGTCGACGGTTTCGGGAGCGATGGAGCCAAGACTGAATTGAAGCGTCATCATCAAGATCCTGCGGGAAGACCGGCGTGCACCGAACCGGCTAGACTACGGGTTTGCCTCCCAGGACAGGGCAGGCACGGAACCCATAATTCTATCGCATGCTGAGCATCCTAGACCGGTATTTCCTGCGCGAGCTGGGCACAACCATCGGTGCCACGGTGATCGTGCTGCTGGTGATCATGGCCGGCACCACTTTCGCGCACGTGCTCGAACAGGTGGCCAAGGGCAGCTTCCCCGCCAGCGTGATGTTCCAGGTGCTGGGGCTGAACATGGTCGATACCTTGTCCACCATGCTGCCGTTGGCGGGCTTCCTTGGTGTACTGCAAACCTTCGGGCGCATGTACCGCGAAAGCGAGATGCACGTGCTTGCCTCCTCCGGCATGGGCATGGGCGGACTGCTGCGGCCGATGGTGATCGTCGCGGTGATCATGGTGGCCTTGGTAAGCACGGTGTCGATGTGGCTGGGGCCGCTGGCTGCGCGAACCTCCGACAACCTGGTCCAGGCCGCCAACCGCTCGATCATCGCCGCGGGCCTTGATGCGGGCCGTTTTACGGAACTGCCGGGCAAGGGTGGCATCATCCTGGTCGATTCGCTGAGCCGCGACGGACAGCAGCTCGGCCGTACCTTCATCGCCGCCGAGCGCACCAACAAGGACGGCACCCTGGTGATGAAAATGGTCTCCGGTCAACACGGGCATCTTTATTCCAGCAGCGACAACAGCAACCGCTTTCTGGCGCTGTACGACGGCTGGCAGTATGAGATTCCGCTCGGCGCCGACAACTGGCGCCGCATGAAATATGAGCGCAACGACAGTGCGCTTTCCTCGATCCAGTCGGATGATCAAGAAGATCCGATCCACAACCTCGGCATGGTTGACCTCGCGCGCAATACCACCCCCGACGCGCGCGCTGAGTTCGCCTGGCGCACGATCCTGCCGCTGATGACATTGGCGTTGTTGACGCTGGCGATGCCGTTGTCGCGGCAGACCCCCCGCGAACCGCGCTACGGACGCCTGTTGATCGCTGTGCTCGGCTTCTTCCTGTACAACAACCTGCTGGGGTTGTGCCGCGGCCAGCTCGCCAAGGGCCATTGGCATCACGCGACGCCGATGTGGGCGCTCAGCCTGATGCTGTTTGCGTTGGCCGCATGGAGTTTCCGCAATCAATACGCCGCGCGCTCGCCGCGCAAGGCGAGGGCATGATGGCAAGCCTGCGTATCAAGCGGGTGGATTGGCTGATCGGCATCACCGTGCTCGGTTCGATGCTGATGGTGTGGCTGATTCTGGTAGGCCTGGATGCGATGATCCAGTTCGTACGCCAGCTTGGTTTTATCGGACGCAACGGTTACACGCTCAGCAACGCGATCTTCTACATCGTGGTGACGATCCCGCGCCGCATGTACGAGATGTTCAGTTTTGCGGCGCTGATCGGCGGCCTGCTGGGTCTTGGCGGCCTGGCTTCCACCGGTGAACTGACAGCCTTGCGTGCGGCAGGCATGTCGCGTCTGCGCATTGCAGTGTCGGCCGTGGGTGTGGTGGCGGTGCTGGTGATGGGCGTGGTCGTGATGGGTGAAACCATCGGCCCGTGGGGCGACCAGCAGGCGCAGGCGTTGCAATTGCGCTTGCGCTCCGGCGGCAATCTCGGCTTGACCAGCAGCGGCACGTGGGCGCGCGATGGCGACCGCATCATCAACGCCAAGAACAGCACGCTGCGCACCGCAGGCGATCATTCTTTCGTGCAGCTGATCGACGTGCGCGTATTCACGCTCACACCCGATGGCCGGCAATTGAGCCGCTTCGACCAGGCCAACACGGCTGAGCAGGTGGGCAAGGAATGGGTGCTGCACCACGTGCGCACCACGACGTTGGATGACAACGGCGTGCACAGCAGCACGTCAGCCGATGAGCACTGGGATTCCAAGCTCGATCCGGAAGTGCTGCAGCAGTCGCTGATCCAGCCACAATATCTGGCGATGCGCGATCTGCAGCACATCATTGACTACAAGCATAAGAACGGTGAAAACACCCGGCCCTATGAAACTCCGTTCTGGGGGCGTGTGATGTATCCGGTCAATGTGCTGGTGCTGGTCTTGTGCACCATGCCGTTCGCCTTTGGTGCATTGCGCTCGGGCGGCCTGGGCAAGCGCATCTTCATGGGCATGATCATCGCCATCAGCTGGTATTTCGTGCAGAAGGCGATCGTGAGCTTCGGCACCGTGTACGGCGTTCCGCCGCTGGCTGCAAACGTGATACCGGCGATGCTGATGGTGTTCATCGGGTTCTTCTACTTCCGCAAGAATGCGTAGCGGCGTGCCGCTACGCTACGTGCTGGATACCAACGTTTGTCTTGATCTGTTCGTGTTCGATGACCCGCAGTGCGCACCGCTGCTTGCAGCAGTGCATGCGGGCGAGATCGAGTTGGTCACGCGCGAGGATTGTCGTAGCGAGTGGCTGGCGGTGCTGGCTTATCCGCAGCTCAAGCTGGATGAGAAGCGCCGTGCGCAGTTCATCGAAATGTTCGATGCGCACGTGCGAAAGCTGCCACCTTCCGCTTTGAGCGACGTGACACTGCCGCGTTGCCGCGACCGCGACGATCAGAAATTCCTGGAGCTGGCGTATCAGGCAGGTGCGGTGGCGTTGCTTACGCGTGATGATGAACTGTTGCGACTGGCACGGCGCGCGAAGCGGGATGGCTTGTTTGCCATCTTGCCACCGGCCTCATGGCGAGAAGCGATAAGCCCGTAGGCCGATCCGTGCGCCGACTTGCCGACAGCCACGCTACCCGGCAAAGTCATAAGCCCCCATCCATTAATGAGAACGCCATGGGCTGGATCGACCTGCGCAGCGACACCGTCACCAAGCCGACACGCGCGATGCGCGAAGCCATGCTCGATGCGGAAGTCGGCGACGACGTGTATGGCGAGGATCCCACCGTGAACGCGCTGCAGCAGCGCTTGGCCAGCGATCTTGGCTTCGAGGCGGGACTATTCGTGCCGTCCGGCACGCAGTCGAACCTGGTGGCCTTGATGTCGCATTGCGAGCGTGGTGACGAATACATCGTCGGCGCCGATGCGCATACGTACAAGTTCGAAGGTGGCGGTGCAGCGGTGCTTGGCTCGATCCAGCCGCAGCCGATTGCGCACGATGTTGACGGTACGTTGCCGCTGGACAAGGTTGCCGCGGCGATCAAACCGATCGATCCGCATTTCGCCCGAACGCGCCTGCTGGCCTTGGAAAACACTTGGCACGGTCGCGCGCTGCCGCTTGATTACCTGCGTGCTTCACATGATTTCGCACGCGAACGTGGGCTCGCTTTGCATCTGGATGGCGCGCGTCTTTATAACGCAGCGGTCGCCAGTGGCGTGCCGGCGCGCGCGATCACGCAGCATTTCGACAGTGTTTCAGTCTGCCTGTCGAAAGGGCTGGGTGCCCCTGTGGGTTCAGTGCTGGTGGGCTCGACACCGTTGATCGACAAGGCGCGACGCTGGCGCAAAGTGACCGGCGGCGGCTGGCGCCAGGCCGGGTTGCTGGCGGCAGCGTGTCAGCATGCGTTGGATCATCACGTGGCGAGGTTGGCGGATGATCACGCACGCGCTGTGCGACTTGCTCATGGCTTGCGCGAGATTGCAGGCATCAAGCTGCTTGGTCAGTACACGAACATGGTGTTCATCGATGTGCCTGCCGAGCGCTTGCGAGAATTGGATGCGCATCTGCGTGCCGCGTCGATCCGCATCAGCATCGGCTATCTGCCGACGCTTCGGTTGGTGACGCATCTGGATATCGATGATGACGGTGTGCAACGCACCATCAACGCGTTCAAGACGTTCTTTGCGTAGGTTGCTAAGGAATCACTTAGCCTCATGGCCGTCATTCCCGCTTTCGTGGGAACGACGGCGGAGAGGATTTGCGCGACTTAGGCGAACTTGCTCGACACCAACGCCACATCCGAGCGACGGATGAAATCGCGAATTTGCGGATACACCGTTTCGCGCCAGCGGCGACCGCTGAAGATGCCGTAATGGCCGGCACCCTGGATCACCCGATGCGCGCGACGCGAAGCCGGAATGCCGGTGCATAGATCGTGCGCTGCTTCGGTCTGGCCGATGCCCGAGATGTCATCCAACTCGCCTTCGATAGTGAGCAGGCTGGTGCGCTTGATCGCGCTGGGATCCACGCGTTCGCCATTCACTTCCCACAGGCCGCGCGGCAACAGGAACTGCTGGAACACGGTGCTGATGGTGTCGAGGTAATACTCTGCCGGCATGTCGAGCACGGCGTTGTATTCGTCGTAGAACTTGCGATGTGATTCGGCGTCGTCCAAGTCGCCGCGTAGCAGGTTGAGATAGAAGTCCCAGTGCGAGCTCAAATGACGGCCGGGGTTCATCGCCACGAAACCGGCGTGTTGCAGAAAGCCTGGATACACCTCGCGTCCATGGCCGGGATAGTTCACTGGCACGGTGTGGATGACGTTGCCGCGGAACCAGCTCAGCGGCTGCTGGGTGGCGAGGTTGTTGACGCTGGTGGGGCTGCGGCGCGGATCGATCGGGCCACCCATCATCGTCATGCTGCGCGGCGTGGCTTCGCCGCGTGCGGCCATCAACGAAATGGCGGCGAGCACCGGCACGGTCGGCTGGCATACCGAAATCACATGCAGCGAGTCGGCGCCGATATGGCGGATGAACTTCTCGATCGTTGCAACGTAATCGTCCAGATGGAACGGACCCGCCGACGCAGGAACCATGCGCGCATCGATCCAGTCGGTGATGTACACCTTGTGGTCGAGCAGCAGCGAACGCACCGTATCGCGCAACAACGTGGAGTGATGACCCGATAGCGGGGCCACCACCAGCACGACCGGTTCGGATTTCATCTTCTCGATGGTTTCCTGGTCGTCGCTGAAGCGCTTGAAGCGGCGCAATTCGCAGAACGGCGTTTCCAGATCGATGCGCTCGATGATGGCGATCTGGTTGCCTTGCGGATTGGTGATGCTGTGAATGTCGAAGGCCGGCTTTTCGTAATCTTTGCCCAGGCGATGGATCAGCTCGTAGCCCGCCGCCATGCGTTGAGCACCTGGCATCTGAGCCAGGGGACTGCTGGGGTCGGTAAGCATGCGGGCGCTGGCTTCGGCGTAGTGGCTGAGCGGGCCGAGGAAGGCGCGTTGCCATTCGTGGAGCTGGTAAAGCATGGTGAACGGATACCGGCGACTAAAGTCATATGATAGCCGTTTACAGCCTGAAATGTTGCGTTGCGTCAGGCTTGAGATGCCTTATACATCAATCAGTTAGTGATTTGCCTGTCTCAAGCAGGCGGGCGACGACTGTTTCAGCCAATCCGGCGCACTTCTGTGCCCGCGGCCAGGTCGTGCAGTGCCCGGCGACGTCCATCCGACAGGGATGCTCCGAACCAGATAGCCCAGCCCAGTACGACCGCCCAAACGGCCATCCGTAGGCCCAAAACCGGAGCCAACAGCAACAAAGATAGGGGCAGGGCGGCGACGATCAGCCGGATCAGCGCGCGCCGCACGGTCACCCGGGCTCCACCGATTGCCGTCACGCGAATGCGCCATGGCCGCATGCCGAGCGTCTGGCCACCACGCAGCCATGAGACCACGAAGTAGGCGGCTACCACCGTCGCCTGGAGCGGCTGATACCACCAGGCGATGTGGACCTGCTTGCCCGACGTGATCAGTTCGCCATGTGTGGCCAGCTCGCAGATCAGTCCCACGACCATCACGATCGCCAGCACGGCGACGAGGTCGTAGATCAGTGCCAACAGTCGTCGCCAGAGCGGGCAGGCAAATTCGATGGAAGTTGTTTGTGTCATGGATGGGCGTGATGCTTGCGCAATAGGTGCGTAACACCCAGCATCGTGCGCATGAAGCAGAACACGAGTAAAGAGGCGGCTGCTATTTCGGACGCCGACGAGCAGGAAATCGCTGCCTTCATCGAGCGCGTCTGGTCCGAAGATGGATTGGCCGAACGCACGCTCCAGGCGTATCGGCAGGATCTCGAGGCGTTGGCGCGTTGGCTGGTAGGAAGGGGGCAAAGTCTGCGCACGGCGAGGCGCGAAGATCTGTCGGCCTTCCACGGCTCGCAACCCGTGGCGGTACGTTCGATGGCGCGCCGGCAGTCGGCGTTCCGCCGTTTCTACGCGTCGATGGCGCGCGATCAACCGGGTTTCGAGGATCCGACGCTGCTGATCGAACGCCCCAAAACGCCGCGTAGCCTGCCCAAAGCCTTGGCCGAGCGCGAGATAGAAGGCCTACTCCACGCACCCGATGTTTCCACCACTCTGGGGCTGCGCGACCGCGCCATGCTCGAGTTGATGTACGCCTCGGGCCTGCGCGTTTCCGAACTTGTGGAGCTGCCACTGGCCGCGTTGAACACGCGCCAGGGCGTGCTGCGCGTCACAGGCAAAGGCGGCAAGGATCGGCTGGTGCCGGTGGGCGAAGTAGCGCTGGAATACATCCAGACCTATCTCACCCAGGCGCGTCCGGTGCTCGCCAAAGGGCGGCAGCCGCCTGCGCTGTTTTTGAGCAAGCGCGGCGAGGGCATGACGCGTCAAATGTTCTGGACCCTGGTGAAACGCCATGCTGTGTCCGTAGGCATCAACAGCAAGCGTATTTCGCCGCACGTACTGCGGCATTCGTTCGCCACGCATCTGCTGAACCACGGAGCGGATCTGCGCGCGCTGCAAATGCTGCTGGGACACAGCGCGTTGAGTACCACGCAAATCTATACGCTGGTTGCCAAGGAAGGGCTCAAGCGCCTTCATGCTCAACATCATCCGCGTGGCTAGCGTGGACTTCGTTTCCGTGTATGGGGTGTATCGAAGATTCAAATCAAAGCAGCGCCACGGGCGCCGCATAGAGGCGACGAGACAGCCATATCGGCACCCTCTTACAACGGGCTATCGCGGCCAATATGCGATACTTGCCGTATTTCTCCCATTTAGCCGCATCGGCAACGAGGTTGTATGTCCAAGAAGTTCTGGCTGGCGCTCTGCGCGGGCATGCTGGCGATGCAAGTCGGTGCGGCACTGGCGCAGGCCACTGTTTCGACCCCGCCACCGACTGCCAACACACCCGAAGCTATGGTGCGGCAAACGTTGCTGAAGCTTGTGCCCAAGGCGAAGATCGAACAGATCATGCCGGCACCGCTGCCGGGCTTCTATCAGGTGATCGCCTCCGGCCATCTGGTCTACATCAGCAGCGACGGCAAGTACGTGATGAATGGTCAGCTGATCGATGCGACCAAGGGCACCAGCCTCACTGACGACGCGTGGGCGGTTTACCGCAAAACAGAGCTGGCGAAGGTGCCGGTGTCCGATCGCATCGTGTTCGCGCCTGAGAATCCCAAATACACGGTGACAGTGTTCACCGACGTGACCTGTCCGTATTGCCGCGTGCTGCATGAGCAGATCAAGGCACTCAACAAGGAAGGCATCGCCGTGCAGTACTTGGCGTGGCCGCGTTCTGGTGTGACAGGCGAGGACGGCCAGCCCACTCCCACGTACAAAGAAATGGTATCGATCTGGTGTGCGTCCGATCGCAACGATGCCTTTACCGAAGCCAAGAAGGGTCGCGACCCCAAATCTGCTGATTGCAAAAACCCCGTCAAGGATCAGTTCGACCTCGGGCTGAAGCTGGGCGTGACCGGCACGCCGGCGGTGTATGCCGAAGACGGTGCCTTGATCGGCGGCTATCTGACGCCCGCCCAAATGCTGCAAGCGGTGCAGGAGCACTCCACAAAGGGTGGTTGATCCATCGACTTGAGCTTGAGGCGTAACAAGAATGTCTTCATTGGAGTAACGAAGACAAACTTGCACACAGGGACGCCTCATGCGGACATCATCGTCATCGATCAGCGCGTGGCGAGCGCGCTTGATCGTACTGATCTGGCTATTTATCGCTTGGCCGGTTTATCCGGCAACGCTTTCACCCTCGCCGGTGATGCTGGCGAACGTCTATCACGCTGGCGCCGCGCTAAACGATTACTGGGTCAGCGAAAAATACGACGGCGTGCGCGGCTACTGGGATGGCGAGAAACTTCGCACTCGCAGCGGCGCAGTGATCGACGCGCCAGCGTGGTTCACGGCAGGTTGGCCGAAAACACCCATGGACGGTGAATTGTGGGCCGGACGTGATCAGTTCGAACTGGCTTCGGCCACCATCCGTCAGCAGCCTGCCGATGATCAGGCCTGGCATCACATCCGCTACATGGTGTTCGACGTACCCGGACATGCGGGCACGTTCGATGAGCGCATCCCGGCGTTGCGTAAGTGGGTCGCGCAGATCGACCAGCCATGGGTGCAGCCGGTGCTGCAATTCAAGGTGGCCAACGAAGCCGAACTCAAGCGCAAGCTCGATGAAATTGTGCAAGGTGGCGGCGAAGGTTTGGTCTTGCACCGTGGTGCGTCGCTGTACCGTGCCGGCCGTAGCGACGATCTGCTGAAATTCAAGCCATTCGACGATGCGGAAGCCCGCGTGGTCGACCATGTGCCGGGCAAGGGCAAGTACGCCGGCATGATGGGCTCACTGCTGGTGGAAATGCCTGACGGCACACAGTTCCGCATCGGCACAGGCTTCACCGACGAGCAACGCCGCAATCCCCCGCCCGTGGGCAGTTTGGTGACGTATCGGTATCAAGGCATGACGTCTGGTGGGAAGCCACGGTTTGCGCGGTTCATGCGGATAAGGGACGAGCCGTAGGTTGGGTTGGCGCAGCGTAACCCAACGTCTCGTGGCAGCATCGTTGGGTTACGCTGCGCTAACCCAACCTTGCTTTCTCTCCCCAGAGAGGAGAGGGGGCGAGCCGGCCGCCGCTCAGGTACAATAAGCCGCTTCCATCGCTAGCGCCTTTTCCCCCGCAATGATCGCACTCGACGGGCAGAGCGCCCTCTCGCCTTTTCGTCTGGAACGTCTTAATGCCCGCCTGGATGCCCTGCATCGTGGCACCAGGGTGCAGGCGTGCTGGTTCGTCTATTTCATCGACGCCGCTTCCGAGCCCGAGGGCGAACAGCGCACGCGCCTGCTGGAGGCACTGGAAGCCAAGGACAGCAAACCGGAAATCGCCTCGCTGTGGGTGGTGCCGCGTCTGGGCACCATTTCGCCATGGTCGAGCAAAGCCACCGACATCCTGCATGACTGCGGTTTCGACGTACGCCGCGTTGAGCGTGGTACGGCCTACCAGGTAAGCGGCCTGCCGGCGACTGACGATGCGAGCTATCAGGAACTGCTCGCGGTCCTGCACGACACGATGACGCAATCGGTGCTTACGCGCCTCGATCAGGCACAAGGCTTGTTCCTGGCGGGTCAGCCGGGCGATCTGGTGTACGTCGCGCTGGGCAGCGATCCGCGCGGCGCATTGGCGAAGGCCAACACCGAGCTGGGTCTGGCGCTGGCCGATGACGAGATCGATTACCTGGCCGCGCGCTACGCCGAGCTGGGCCGTGATCCCACCGATGCCGAACTCTTCATGTTCGCGCAGGCCAACTCCGAGCACTGCCGCCACAAAGTGTTCAACGCCAGCTGGACGCTGGATGGCGAAGCGCAGGAGAAGAGCCTGTTCGCCATGATCAAGAACACGCACCAGCATTCGCCGGCATACACGCTGTCCGCCTACAAGGACAATGCGGCGGTGATCGAAGGTCATGCGGGCGAGCGCTTCGTCTGCGATACCGATGGTGTGTGGCGCGCTCGCGGAGAACGCATCGACTACGCGATCAAGGTGGAAACGCATAACCATCCCACTGCGATCGCGCCATGGCCTGGTGCGGCCACCGGTGCCGGCGGCGAAATCCGCGACGAGGGCGCTACCGGTCGTGGCGCCAAACCCAAGGCGGGACTGGCCGGTTTCTCCGTGTCGGATCTGCGCATTCCAGGCCATTCGCAGCCGTGGGAAGTGGAACGCCCGCTGCCGCCGCGCATGGCCAGCGCATTCGAGATCATGCGCGATGGCCCGCTCGGCGCTGCTGCATTCAACAACGAGTTTGGACGTCCGTGCCTGGGCGGCTATTTCCGCACGTATGAGCACGAGACCGGCGAAGCCGGGGTGCGCCGCGGCTACGACAAGCCGATCATGATTGCTGGCGGTATCGCCAATATCCGCAGCGAACACGTTCAGAAGCGCGAGCTGCAGCCGGGTCATGCGGTGATCGTGCTGGGCGGCCCGGCCATGCTGATCGGTCTGGGCGGCGGTGCTGCTTCGTCGATGGCATCCGGCGCATCCAGCGCGGAACTCGACTTCGCTTCCGTGCAGCGTGACAACGCGGAAATGGAACGCCGCTGCCAGCAAGTGATCGACGCCTGCTGGTCGCTGGGCGAACACAACCCCATCGTCAGCGTTCACGACGTCGGCGCGGGCGGCTTGTCCAACGCTATTCCGGAATTGCTCAACGATGCGGGCGTAGGTGGCGAGATCGATCTGTCGAAAGTGCCGTGCGACGATCCTTCGCTGTCACCGATGCAGGTGTGGAGCAACGAATCGCAAGAGCGCTACGTGCTGGCGATCGCGCAAGAACATCTACCTCAGTTCGAAGCGTACTGCGTGCGCGAGCGTTGCCCATACGCTGTAGTCGGTACCGCCACGCAAGCGCGCGTGCTGCGTGTCACTGATCCGCGCCGCAACCTCACCGTCATCGATCTGCCGATGGATGTGCTGTTTGGCAAGGCACCGCGCATGCATCGCGATACCAAGCACATCAAACCGCGCATCGATCTGATTCCGGATTTGAGCGGCATCGGCATGGACGAAGCGCTGATGCGCGTGCTGCGTCTGCCGACCGTAGGTAGCAAAAGCTTTCTCATCACCATCGGTGATCGCACTGTCGGCGGCCTGTGCGCACGCGATCCGATGGTGGGTCCGTGGCAGGTGCCGGTGGCCGACTGCGCGGTTACGCTGGTGGATTTCGAAGGCTATAAAGGCGAAGCGATGGCGATGGCCGAGCGCGCGCCGGTCGCTTTGCTCAACAGTGCAGGTGCTGCGCGTCTTGCCGTTGGCGAGGCTATCACCAATCTCGCCGCGGCGCCGATTGAATCGCTGAGTGAAATGCGCCTTTCCGCTAACTGGATGGCGGCAGTGAATCATCCGGGCGAAGACGCCGCCCTGTTCGATGCAGTGAAAGCTGTCGGCATGGAACTGTGTCCGGAACTGGATATTTCCATTCCGGTCGGCAAGGACTCGCTCTCCATGCAAACCGTGTGGCACGACGGCGAAACACCGCAGCGTACGGTGGCGCCGGTGTCGCTGGTCATCACAGGTTTCGCCCGTGTCGACGACGCGCGTCGCACGCTGACGCCGCAAATGCGGCTCGATCGCGGCGACTCCGATTTATGGTTGATCGATCTCGGTGCGGGCCGCGGACGTCTCGGCGGTTCTGCGCTTACGCAAGTATTCAATCGCGGCGGCGGCGTACCGCCCGATCTGGATGATGCCAAGCGCCTGAAGGCCTTGTTCGATCTGGTGCAGGAAGCAAACCGCGCCGGCATGCTGCTGGCCTATCACGATCGTTCCGACGGCGGTGTGATCATCACGCTGCTGGAAATGGCTTTCGCCGGCCGTTGCGGTCTTGAGATCACGCTGGATGGCTGGGCCGAAGCGACGCTGCGCGCCTTGTTCAACGAAGAACTTGGCGCTGTGCTGCAGGTGGCAACAGCCAATCGCGAAGCGTTCGAATCACTGCTGATCAAGCACGGCTTGGCTGGCATGAGCAATCGCATCGGCCGTCCGAAGGAAAAGCTTGGCATTAAGCTGTTCCTCAACGGCGACACGTTGTTCAAGTGGAACTGGACGCAGCTATTCAAGGCGTGGAACGAAACCAGCTACGCGATGCAACGCCTGCGCGACAACCCGGTCAGCGCGGATGCGGAACTGGAATGGCGCATCGATGATGCGGATGCGGGCATCAGTCCCAAGCTTACATTCGATCCGGCCGAGGACATCGCCGCGCCATACATCGGCAAAGGCACGCGCCCGCGCGTGGCGGTCCTGCGCGAGCAGGGCGTCAATGGCCAGGTGGAAATGGCGGCTGCGTTCACCCGCGCCGGTTTCGAAGCAGTCGATGTGCATATGTCTGATCTCGTCAGCGGACGTATCAAGCTCGGCGATTTTCGCGGTTTCGCGGCGTGTGGCGGTTTCTCCTTCGGCGACGTACTCGGCGCTGGTCGCGGCTGGGCGGCGTCGATTCTCTACAACGACATGCTGCGTGCGGAGTTCAGCACGTTCTTCGCTGACACCAGCAAGTTTGCACTGGGCGTGTGCAACGGTTGCCAGATGATGAGCCAACTCAAGGACATCATTCCGGGTGCGCAGCATTGGCCGAAATTCCTGCGCAATGCTTCCGAGCAATACGAAGCGCGTCTGTCCACGTTGGAAGTGCTGGATTCGCCCAGCATTTTCTTCAAGGGCATGAACGGTTCGCGTATTCCGGTGGTGGTGGCGCACGGTGAAGGGCGCGTGAGCTTTTCGGCGTCGTGCAGCCCGTCGAAGGCAGGCGGTGCGGTGCGCTTCGTAGACAATCGCGGCAAGCCCACCGAACACTATCCGCTCAATCCCAACGGTTCGCCCGGCGGCCTGGCCGGCTTTACCGCTGCGGATGGGCGGGTGACGATCCTGATGCCACATCCGGAACGCGTGTTCCGCACCGTGCAAATGAGCTGGCATCCGGATACCTGGGGCGAGGATTCGCCGTGGATGCGCATGTTCCGCAACGCCAGGGTGTGGTGCGGCTAAGCCTCACCGCATTGCGCAATCGATGGCCGGCCTTGGCGCTGGCCATCGCATGGATGGTGTTGCTGGCGTGTCTGCCGTGGTGGGCCGGACTGCCTCTGTTGTTAGGACTTGCTGCCATCCAGGTGGCGCGATTGCCTCGCTTGCAGCCGCATAACGCCCTACTTCGACGCGCCTTGCGCTGGGGCTTTGCCGGCTTGCTGGTGGCGAGTTACCTCGCGTTCGATCGCCACGCGTTGGGCCTTACTTTGACGATGCTGGCGGCCTTGGTGGGTTTCTCCCTGCTGGTGTTGCTGGAGTCGTGGCAGGATCGCAAGCCGCAACGCAATGCCGTCCTTGCAGCCACCTCGCCCGAGTGGCGCGATATGGCGCTTGCGCAGATTGGCCCTGCGGACACTTTGATCGAACTTGAGTCACCGATATGGGCGTCCCTGGGCGAAAGCGCGACCGACATGACGATGATCGACATGCGTAACTGCCGCATCGGCACCAACACGCATATCCATGACATCGAGCCGCAGGTTTCCATGGCGCCGGGGCAGCGATGGATGGCCATGCCGATGACGGCATGGAGCGGTGTGGTGTTGTACGATCGCGCCCACGACAAGCAGTACCGGCTGCGCGGTTGGCAGCTGTATGGCTGGCATGCTGGCGAAGCATGGTTGAGCCGCGGCGAAGACCAACCGCCGTTGGCGCTGTCGCATGTGTTAGGGCAGGATGTATTCGAAGAAAGGTAGGTTGGGGTGCAAACCCCAACATCGTAATGTGTGTGCTTGGCGATGTTGGGGTTTGCGCCTCAACCTACATCAGTTCCGCAAACGCGTTGCAGTACGATCACAGCCCCGGAAGCCACCGTCCAGCTATGCCAGCTCCTGATCCGTTTCAACTGCAGCTCAGCGTCATCATCGTCTCCGCCGACAGCGGGCCGAGCTTGCGCGACTGCGTCAAGAGCGTGCTCGCATGCACGATTCCGCTCGAACTGCTGCTGATCGACAACGCGTCGACCGATGGCATTCCGCAGGCTATCGCACGCGCTCGCGAAGCCGATCCTCGTTTCAAGGTGATGTACAACCACGCCAATCTTGGCTTTGGTCCTGCGGTGAATCGTGCGGCGGCTCAGGCGCGCGGCGAGAATCTTTTGATCCTCAATCCGGATTGCCTGGTCGACCAAACTACCTTGCAGCGCTTGCTCGACATCGTGGCGACGGAAAACAAAGTGGGCCTCGTCGGTGCGGTGGTCTGCGATGCAAACGGTGTGCCCGATCCCGCTTCGTTTCGTCGTGATCCGCTGCTGGGGCGGGCGCTTGCCACATTGTTCAAGCGCAACGGAGGCGTGAACGCATCATCCATTCCCGATCACGTGGTTGATGCAGAGGCTGTCTCCGGCGCCGTAATGCTGATGCCGCAGCGGGTGTTCGAATCCTTGCACGGCTTTGATGAAAAGTATTTCCTGCATTGCGAAGATCTCGATCTGTGCCGCCGCGTGCGCGATGCGGGCTGGCGCGTGCTGCTGGCAGGCGATGTCCGCGTGATGCATGGCAAGGGTGGGTCAAGCCGGCATCGTCCAATCTTCGTGAGTTATCACAAGCATCGCGGCATGTGGCGCTGGTTCCGCAAGTTCGATCGTGCCGCGCAAAATCCGCTTGTCGCCATCGTGGTGTGGTTCGGTATCTGGACACGGTTCCTGTTGAAGATTCCCGGGCAATGGTTGCGGACGGCCAAGCGATGACTACGACATCGCGCGTGGGCCTGCTGGCGACCATCGGTCTGCTGGTGACAGCGGCGGTGTGGGGTTCCACCTTCGTGCTGATCAAGGACGTGGTTGATCGCATGCCGGTAGCGGATTTCCTGGCCGTGCGATTCATCGTCGCGGCAGTTGTCATGTTCGCGCTGTTCCATCGCCACGTAGCACGGCTGGAACGTCGTCAGCTATGGCGTGGCGTGATGCTGGGCGCACTGTATGGCCTGGGGCAATTGCTGCAAACCTGGGGTCTTTCGCTGATTTCACCGAGCGTCAGCGGTTTCGTTACCGGCATGTATGTGGTGTTCACGCCGATCCTAGCCACGTTTCTGTTACGCCAGCGCATGTCCACCAGCGTGTGGTTGGCGGTGGGCATGGCTACGTTGGGTTTGGCGTTGCTGACGCTCAATGGATTTTCAGTCGATCTCGGTGTATGGCTCACACTGATTTCGGCCCTGCTCTATGGCTTGCATATCGTCGGGCTGGGCCATTGGGCGCGTGCCGACGAAGCATTTGGTTTGTCCGCGGTGCAGATGGCGGTGATTGCGTTGGTGTGCCTGCTGGCCACCGCAGGTCACGGCGGGCCGACGTTGCCACCCGATCGCAGCGCCTGGATCGCCGTGCTGTACATGGCGTTGGTGGCCGGCGCGGGCGCCATGCTGATGCAGACGTGGGCGCAGGCCCATCTGCCTGCTACACGTGCGGCCATCGTGATGACTACGGAACCCGTCTTCGCCGCCACATTCGCGGTGATGTTCGGCAGCGATGTGCTCACCTGGCGCATGCTTTGCGGCGGCGGCCTGGTGCTTGCCGCGATGTACTTGGTGGAGTTGACGCCGCGTCGCGAACCACCGGCCGAAGCAATCCATCACGAGGTGTAGGTTGGGGTGGAAACCCAAACACCGTCATGCGTATGTATGCTTAGCCGATGGATCGTCTGGCGGTCTGCTCCCATTCGAATGTGGTTTGCATGGCGATGACCAACAAGACGACGCAGATGGCTTGGACAATGCATGCGCCATGATGCGAACTGCGGACCCGAGTTAGCCGTTGACTTGGAAGAGTGCCCGAAACGACTTCTTCCGACTATGAAGCTCTTGAGCGATGGTGGTCGGGCCGGCGTTGGCAAAACCCTGAAATGCCCGCGTGCTCGCAGCGCCAAAGCGATTGGGAGTGCTACGCGACTTGCTCACCATGGCTTGGCACTGGATGGTTGTGCGGCAATTGGAGGCCGGATATATGCATGCAGTGACCACGGATGCCAGAGTTGGGGGGCTTGGCAAAAGGCGAGGAGTTCATATGCGGACATTGCCGATCGATGGTGCGCTACCATACGCTTAGCCGAAGCAATCGAAAGCGCTGGAACTAACTGATCGCGTGCATCCTTGAGGATGGTACGTATTCTTGAAGACGAAGCATGGTACACGGACCGTCTGATGCAACAGCTTAGGAAACCCGTAAGTTCCAACATTTCATTATTTTTGCTTTTAGTGATATGGGTTGCGTCGCTCGTTGAGTCGCTACGTGCCGGACGGATGCGCCACATTGGAGACGAGCTAGTCCACATTCCGCAGATCGAGAGTTTCTTACACGGAAATTATGTAGCAAATGATGCGCTGACCATGATTCCCGGCTATCACTTGTTGGTGGCCGTTCTGCTGCAGATTACTAACGTGCATTCGATCAGCGCGATGCGAGTAATAACATCGCTGTTCGGACTACTCGCCGCCTTAATTTTCTATCTCATCAGGCGCACAGTGAATGATTCATCGCCACTCAAACGAGCGATGATGTTTCTCTTTCTGCCGCTGCTTTATCCTTATGATTTCCTGATCTATACAGACGTCCTTTCAGCAGCGCTTGTATTGGCAGCCATGCTTGCGGTCTTGAAGCGACGGCACATGCTGTCGGCCGCGGCCCTGACCTTATCCATCTTTGTGCGACAAAATAATGTGGTTTGGGTTGGCTTTATGGCAATGTTTGCCATTTGGCCGATCTTGCAGGAGGGCCAATGGCAGGTTGGTAGGACGTTTAAAGACGTCTTC
This sequence comes from Dyella acidisoli, assembly GCF_030160295.1. Lineage (GTDB taxonomy): Bacteria > Pseudomonadota > Gammaproteobacteria > Xanthomonadales > Rhodanobacteraceae > Dyella_B > Dyella_B acidisoli. The sequence goes on along the minus strand of NZ_BSOB01000010.1, from coordinate 318,654 downwards.
CGTGCCGGTCTCCCGTACCTGCTTCCACTCTCGATTTTTATTGGGTACTGGGCATGGAATGGCACCATAGCCTTGGAAAAGTCCCAGGCATACGGCCACCCTGATTTGCAATGGCATCGCGGAAATATCTACTTTTTTCTGTTTCTCGTATTTGTCTTCTTTCCGAACCAAGTTTGGTTTTGCGTGAAGGATTTTTTTGCCAAAGTTTGGGAGCGCCCGCAAATGGTGCTGATCCCGCTCGTTGTTTTCGCCTTGGCGAAGCTCGACGGCAACTTCGCTAATTTGGTTGCGGAGCATTCCATCTTTCACAACGGAGTCATTGCAGTAGTACGCAGTGGCTTGGGTTATCACATACTGTTTTCTGCTCTATGTGCGCTGGCCGCGTGTTGCCTGGTATGCACGCGCTTTGCAGTATCGCAAGGATGGCTCATTTATCCGTTTTCTGCCTTTTATCTCTCATCCTCATGGATGATTGAAAACAGATATTCAATCATCCCGCTTGTCCTTTGGATGGGGTTGCAACAGGTTCGTAACGAGAAGGCCGATTCGTTCGTTTTGCTCGCGTGGGTAGTCATTTCCGTGACTCTGACACACGGAATCATGCATGGGTGGTACATGCTCTAAATTCTTGATCGTTTGCCCCCTTCTTCTGAAGGGTAGGGAAATAGCCAAAATCTTTAGCTACGAGCGCCAAGCAATCGATTGAACCCGTTCGTTTATATCCTGCAAATAGTGCTAGCCCAAAGCGCTGCATGTTTACGGTTAGGGGCGATGCAACGCATAGCGTTCAAGTGGCTAGCCTAGACCCTTTTATGATGTGGCTGCATCGCAATGCGGACCAAGTAGATCACGATCACCACATTGCCGATCAGCGCACCAACCTTCAGCCAGTTGAACTTGTGGAACACCTCGTACATCTCTACCGGAATCAGCGAACCGGTGGCGATCACAGTGAACCATTCCGCCCAGTGCTTGCGTAGCCACAAGCCTATGCCTTCTGTCGCGAAGATCGCTGCGTAGGCCAGTGCCACGATACCGATGGCCATGAATTTGCTGGGCCCCATTTCCTGAAGCAATCCGACCAGTCGCCAGCGCATGCCGCTACTGTCCTGTAACGACAGATGCTCCAGCGTGTGCACCAGACGCTCGAAGTTCTGTTCTTGGTGCAAGCCGAACGCGACGATGGCCACGAAGATCAAGCACATCGTTTTGATCACCTCGTAGATGGCGATCACACGTAGGCCGAAGCCGTGTCGGGCTTCGATCTCGGAAACGGGCTTGGTCATGTGGTGGTGCCCAGGGCGATGACTCGGGTGAAAGGGAGAAGTCTAACCGTAGGTAGATACAACAAGACTATGTCTTTGTATGGACACGGCCTTGAATTTCCAGCGTCGCGAATGACCGAGGTCCGTAGTGACGCGCCTACCCGCCGCACGGCGGCCTGATGTGGTTGACGTCAGTGGATGATCAAAATTAGGGCTTGCGCCCGTGAGGCTGCATCGCTATGCGGATCAAATAGATCACGATCACGATGTTGCCGATAAACGCCCCCAGCTTTAGCCAGCTGAACTTGTGGAACATTTCGTATGCCTCCACCGGGATCAGCGAACCGGTGGCGATCACAGTGAACCATTCCGCCCAATGCTTGCGCAGCCAAAGGCCGGTGCCTTCCGTCGCAAAGATCGCCGCATAGGCCAGCGCCACGATGCCGACAGCGATGAACTTGCTAGGTCCCCATTGCTGCAGCAATCCGACCAGGCGCCAGCGCATGCCGCTGCTGTCCTGCAATGACAGGTGCTCCAGCATGTGCACTAGACGCTCGAAGTTCTGTTCCTGGTGCAGGTGGAAGGCGACGATGGCCACCAAAATCAGGCACACCGATTTGATCGCTTTGTAGACGGCGATGATGCGCAAGCCGAAGCTATGCCGGGCCTCTATTTCGGAAACGGGCTTGGTCATGTAAGAGCGCCCACGGCCACAGCTCGGGTGAAAGGGGACAGTGTAATCGCAGGTAGATACGACAAGGCCATGTCTTTATATGGACATGGCCTTGGATTTCCAGCGTGACGAAAGGCAGGGGCTAGCAGCAGCGCCCACCCGTGCCCTTGTACCGCGCCGTTTGCCGGTCGCGGAAGAACTCGGCGTAGGTGGGTATCTTGCGGTCTGGATGGTGGGTACGCAGATGGGCAACGTAGACGTCGTAGTCCGGCACGCCGCAGCTTAGGCGGGCGGTCTGTACGAGGCGTTGCCAAAATTTCTGGAGTGTCATGGTCAGGTACTCCGGCTTGCCACGCTGGCCAGCGCGACACGCGGTGCTTCTTGCGCGGTGGGCGCACTACTGCGCAAAGCTTTCAGGATGGCGTAGATGCTGAAACCGAGCATCGTGACCACCAGCAGCACGAACACGGCCGTCAGCGTAGCGTCTACGCTGTTGTTCGTGATGATGCGCTGCATTTCACCCAAGGATTTGGCCGGCGCCAGCAACTTGCCGGTATCCATCGCGTCCTGGTACTTCTGCGCGGAAGCGGTAAAACTAATCGGCCCGGTGAGCTTTTCGAAGCCAGCGGTGAGCGTGCAGGTGACCAGCCATAACGCGGGAATGCCCGGCACCCACGCATAGCGTTCGCGCTTGAGCTTCACCGTGACTACGGTGGCGAGCATCAATGCGATCGCCGCAAGCATCTGGTTGGCGATGCCGAACAGCGGCCACAAGGTGTTGATGCCGCCCAGTGGATCGACCGCACCCTGATACAGGAAATAGCCCCACAAGCCCACGCAGATCGAGGTGGCCAGCACGTTGCCGATCCACGATTCGGTGCTCTTCAGAGGGGCATAAACCAAACCTGCGATTTCCTGGATCATGAAGCGACCCACGCGCGTGCCGGCATCCACCGTGGTGAGAATGAACAAGGCTTCGAACAGGATGGCGTAGTGATACCAGAACGCGACCATGCCCTCGCCCGGCAGGATGTTGTGCAGTAGTTGCGCCATGCCGACCGCCAGCGTGGGAGCACCGCCGGCACGACTGAGGATGCTGGTTTCGCCGATGTCTTTCGCGGTGCGTGTCAGTTCGTCCGGCGTGACCACGAAGCCCCATTGGCTGATCACGGTGGCGGCATGTTCCACCGTGGTGCCGATCAGGGCCGATGGCGAGTTCATCGCGAAATACACACCCGGATGCAGCGAGGCTGCTGCGATCAAGGCCATGATCGCCACGAACGCTTCCATCAGCATGCCGCCGTAGCCGACCATGCGTGCTTCGCCTTCATTCGAAAGCAATTTCGGCGTGGTGCCTGAAGCAATGATCGAATGCCAACCCGAGACTGACCCGCAGGCGATGGTGATGAACAGGAACGGAAACAGTTGCCCCTGGAACACTGGCCCGGTGCCGTCGATAAAGCGCGATACTGCGGGCATCTGCAAGTACGGTGCAGCGAAGATGATCGCGATCGCCAGCAGGACGATCGTGCCGATCTTCAGGAACGTGGACAGGTAATCGCGCGGCGCCAACAGCAGCCATACCGGCAGCACCGACGCGACGAAGCCATAGATGATCAGCAGCCACGCCAGCGATTTCGCATCAAAATCGAACAGTCTGGCCAGATCCGGCGTGGCGGCTATGTGCGCACCGTATGCAATGGAACTGAGCAGCAGCACCAGGCCGATCAACGACACTTCCAGGATGCGCCCCGGTCGCAGCCAGCGCAGATAGACACCCATCAGCAAGGCGATGGGAATGGTGCACGCGACCGAGAACGTACCCCAGGGGCTGTGCGTCAGCGCTTTCACCACCACCAGTGCCAGTACGGCCAGCACGATCATCATCAAGGCCAGCAGGCCGAACATGGCGACGACGCCGGCAAGCGCGCCCAGCTCTTCGCGCAGCATGTGGCCGAGCGAACGTGCGTCGCGGCGTACCGACAGCCCCAGCACCATGAAATCTTGCACCGCACCACCCAGCACCACGCCGAACAGAATCCACAAGGTGCCCGGCAGATAGCCCATCTGCGCCGCCAACACCGGCCCCACCAGCGGGCCAGCGCCGGCGATTGCCGCAAAGTGGTGGCCGAACACCACCCATTTGTCGGTCGGCACGTAATCCAGGCCGTCGTTGCGCAGTACCGAAGGCGGCGCGCGGGTGGGATCCATCTGCAGCACGTGGTGCTCGATGAACTTGCCGTAGAAGCGGTAGCCAATCAGGAAGATCGCCACGGCGGCCGCTACGAGCCAGATGGCGTTGATCGGCTCGCCGCGCCGCAGCGCAATCACAGCCAGACACGCGGCGCCGATGGCGGCGATGACCGCCCAGACGATTTTGCCCGTAATGCCGGCCGGCCTCATTGCAGCGGTAGCCATACAAGGAACTCCGATTCGGTCAGCTCGCTTAAGGTTCTGCCTGTCCGGGGCAGGGGTCAATACCGGATCCGGCACGTTGATTGACGGGACAGCTAGCGAACCGGGAAAGGCTTGCGTTCACTTCATGCCGTCCGCAGTTAGACTTCCAGATAACAGGCATACCGTTACGAGGTTGGCATGATCCGCGAGATTCTGAAGATGGGTGATCCGCGATTGCTGCGTGTCGCTCCGCCCGTGCCCGACAGCATGATCGGCAGTGCGGAACTCGATGCGTTGATCGCCGACATGTTCGAAACCATGCATGCCGCGGGCGGCGTCGGCCTTGCCGCGCCGCAGATCGGTGTGGACCTGCAGTTGGTCATTTTCGGCTTCGACAGCTCCGAGCGTTATCCGGATGCTCCGCCGGTACCGCAGACCATCCTGCTCAATCCCATCATCACGCCCCTGTCGCAGGACATGGAGGAGGGCTGGGAAGGTTGCCTTTCCGTGCCGGGCTTGCGCGGCGCAGTCAACCGCTATTCCTTGATCCGCTACGAAGGCATCGATCCCAAGGGTGGGCGCATCGATCGCAACGCGGAAGGTTTTCATGCCCGCGTAGTGCAGCATGAGTGCGATCACTTGATCGGGCGCTTGTATCCCTCGCGCATTACCGACTTCACCAAGTTCGGTTTTACCGAAGTGCTGTTTCCAGGCATGGATGCTGGCGCTGACGAATGACTGTTTCTGCGCACTGCATGTCGATACAACGGCAGCGCATCAGACAGGCTGCGAATGCAGCAGGAACCAGCCTAGGAAAACCGCGCCGGCAATGATGCAGTACGTGCCAAATGAGGTCAGCCGTCCCCGTCCTTCGAAGTAGCGCATTAGAAAGCGCAGGCTGAGCCATGCGGCGATGGCGGTCAGTACGCCGCCTAGCAGCGCGTCACCCAGTTGCTCCGGTGCTTTGAACAGCTTGGGAATTTCCAGCAGGCCTGCCGCAAGGATGATCGGTGTGCCGAGCAGGAAAGAAAATTCGGCGGCTTTTTCTTTGTCCAGGCCCGTCGCAGAACCCGCGATCATGGTGAGCCCGCTGCGCGAGAAGCCTGGAATCAGGGCGCCAACTTGCGCCAATCCGACCAGAAAGGCTTGCCGAAAGCTGAGTTTCTCTGGAGCCTTGTGAGGACGCGTGCGCTCGATGCGATCGCCGATCCACAGCAGCACGCCATTGACGATCAATGCCACGGCGACGATGCGCAGATCCTTGAACACCAGTTCCAGTCTTTTCTCCAACAGCAGCCCCACGACGCAAGCGGGAATGGTGCCGATGATCAGTGCCCACATCATGTGGCCTTCATCGTTGTGTCGACCTGACAACGAACCGAAGAAGCCGCGGATAAGTGCTACCCACCGACGCCGGAAATAAACCAGCAGCGACAGCGCCGTGCCCAGATGCAAGGCAACAAGAAAAGGAATGAGTTGCGGTGCGTGCTTGTCGATGTGCACACCGAACAGCGCAGGAATCAGCAGGGTATGGCCAAGGCTGCTGACCGGAAACAACTCGGTCACACCTTGCAGCACGCTCAGGAACATCAGGAACCACAAACTCACGCGGCAATCCTTAAGGGGCAGTCTGAACAGGATGCCATTGCAGGAGTGAAAGGCATCTGAGTGTGTGATGCATCGGTTGCCATGAAAACCCTCGTTCTTGCCCACGGTCGTCATTCCCGCGAAAGCGGGAATCTATTTTCAAGGATGCATCAGCGCAAGATGGATTCCCGCTTTCGCGGGAATGACGGCCATGGGATGAAGTGTCATTCATGACAACCCTCTCCTCGAAAGGGAGAGGGCATTGGAAGCATCAAGGCGATTTCACCTTGAGCTGTTGCGTCAACAGATCCAGTTTCGCCTTCATCTCTTCAGGCTTGTGCGTACCTTGTGTGGCATAGAACGCCGTGTACAGCTCGGAAGGTGCATTGTTCGCCGGTGCATCGACCACCGTGGCGATGTCCATCTCGTCGCCATCGTTGTAGGGCACGCCATCGTAGGGATGCTGTTTGTGCACTAGCTTGCCCCAGCCTTCCTTGAAGTTATCGTCGAGATCTGCGCTGGGCGCGATATGCCGCTTGATGCTGATGCGATCCGGATCGGTGGTGTTCAGGCGCAATTGCACCACGCCGGTCTGCAGTGCGAACTTGTCGTGGTTTTCGTAGTAGCCCACGCCCACGGCAAGCAGGTTGTCCGGGTCGATAGGCTGCAGGGTAATGGGATAGCCGAAGGTAACGTTGTTGGCGGTGTATCTGAAATGCTTGCCGTAATCGACATCGACGCGGGCATCTTTCAACACTTCCGGCAGCAGCGATTTATCAGCAAGGAAATCCTTCCATTGCGCCAGTGTGCCGCCATAGTCGACGTTCAAGAAATCGGTCAATGCCTTCAGATCGATCATGCTGTCGTGCGTGCCTACCGACGGATTCATCCGCATCATGATCGTGTAGCCATCAGGCGTTGGCAGTGCGAACACCACCATTTGCGCGTTGATGTACGGCAGTGACCAGACAAACACTTTCCACCGACGCTGCCAGTTGTCGGTATAAGTGGTATCTGAGGCGGGCTTGCCCAGCGAGACGATCTTGACCTTCTCCGGACCGACCTGGCGCGTCCAATAGCCGGTCTTGAGCACCAGATCCATCATCTGCTTGGGATCGTTGTAGAACGTGGCGGCCTTCATGTCGTCGGGACGACGCAGATGGGTCAGGAAATTGTGACCGACGTAGCCGCTGGCCACATAGCCGTTGCCGCTGAGCGGCACACGGTTGAGTTCGCGTCCGGAATACACCCATTGGCCGCTGCGGTTGCGCACGATCAGCTCGGGGAACAGGCTCAACTCCGGCGTGTCGTGCAGGATATGGTTGGAGCCGGCGCCATGCGGAAACAGATCCTTGCCTTGCTGCTGTAGTAGCGCCTTCAACAGATCTTCGCTGTTGCGATCGAGCAGCTTGAGGTAGTTGGCGCTGAAATCGTCATAGCTGGTGGGCAACGGAAACTGCGCTTTGAATGCACCGTTCTGGTTTTCTTCGATGATGTCCAGTTCGTAGGATTCGCGCTTGTCCATCACGGCTGTGCTATCGGATGCGTTGAGCACTTCGCCGATCGGCAGCGCGTAATTGAGGTTTTCGTTCGGCGACTTCATCAACACCACGCCGATCACCTTGCCGTTCTGATCGAGCAGCGGGCCGCCACTGTTACCGGGCGAGGCGGCAGCGGAGAAGCGCATCCACTTCCAGCGCCCGTTTTCGTCCTCCGGCGTGTCGGAGGTGTACAAGCCGTCGCGAATCACCACGCCGGTGCCGAGCGCATTACCTACTGCGTATACCACGCTGTTCATTGACGGCTTGGCGTTCGTTTCCAGCGCAGCGTCGCCGTTGGGTTGTTCCTTCAGCGAGAACATCACGAAGTCTTGCTGCAGGGAGAATTTTTCGATCTTGTCGATGGCGTACACGCGACCGCTGGCATCGCGCAGCGCCGGCGGGCCGGTGAGATCGCCGACGGCGGCCAGAAATACATGACCGGCCGTGACGTAACGATTGTGGCCGATGGCAAACGCCGTGCCGATGGAAAAGTATTTGTCGGTGCGTTCCTGATACGGCAACAAATCGAGCGGCAGCGGTTTTTCGTAGGTGAGCGGGTCATCTACCGCACGCGGAATCACCACTTCGAATGTGGCCGCGTCGATTTTCGAGACCATGGATGGATCGGGACTGGCCGCATAAACGCGCGGCGACTGCCCCAGCGCAAGCGCGACCAGACACACCGTCAACGCTACCCGATACAAAACGGCGCAAGCTTTTGAGACCGCTTCTCGACCTAGCCCATTCGATGTCTGCATACGTTCCCTCTTTAGATTCCCCGACCGGCGCGAAGGCCGATTTTCGCTCGTGATACTGACACAGTGTGGTTGAGCGGGGGAGGGCTGGAAGGCAGCCAGCGGGCGGCTCAGGACTATCAGATTTCCATCAGGTCGCGTCCGACGATCAGCCGGCCCTTGAAGTGCGGGGCGACGGCGTCGTGCCATACCTCGTCGGTAAGGCTGGGGTCGCCGCCCGGCACAAAGTGGTTCAGTACCAGCGTTCTCACACCCGCCTCGGTAGCGATGCGTCCCACCTGCTCGGTAGTAGTGTGGCTGGCCAGCAAATGTTCGCGCAAACGCGCGGCATTCGGCTCGCTGGCGATCAGCTTGTCCAGTGCTGGCAGGTACATCACCTCATGCACCAGCACGTCCGCTCCGCGTGCGAGTTTGACGAGGTTTTCGGAAGGTCGCGTGTCACCGGAAAAAACGATAGATCGATCCGGGCAGTCGAAACGGTAGGCAAAGGCGGGCGATACCGGCGGATGCTGCACCAGGGCGGCTGTCACCTTGACGCGCTCGTCCTGCATCACAAGTCCACCCTGGCTGATTTCATGCGGCGCGATCAATGGCGCCAGTGGAGGCCGCCCTTCATCGGCTATCCGTGTGCGGATGTCATAGTCATTCATCTGCAGGAACAGCCGGGTCATCTCAGAGAGCGGCGGCGGCCCCCAGGTATCGACCCGCGTGTGCAGCTTGGCCGCCCAGGCCAGCCACAGCAGGTTGCCGTAATCGGCGTTATGGTCCGAATGCTGGTGCGTGATGAAGACATTTCGGATGGCGCCGAGATCCAGCCCCGCCTTTACCATCTGGCGAGCGACGCCGTTGCCGCAATCGATCACGTAGATGACACCGTCGACCACGATCGCGCTGGCCGGTGCGGAACGTGCCGGTTTCGGTGTGGGGCCACCAGCTGTTCCAAGCAGAATCAGGCGCGAGCGTGACACGGGCGCGGCACGGAGCACGCGAGGCAGTATTGCTATTGCAGCGAAGCCAAGCGACATGCCCGCTGCTTGCAGCCAACGCCGTCGTTGCAGGTCGATATCACGATCGAAGTCCGGCATGGACGCACGTTCCCCGAAAAAAAGTATCGGTTGAATCAACTCGCTCGATAGTGGTTGATGCTGTCGCGCAGGTCGAGTGCTGCTGTGCGCGCTGCTTCGGCAAAATCCTCGCCGCTGCCGGCGTAAAGAATCGCGCGAGACGAATTGATCATCAGGCCGGCGCCGGCGGCGGTACGGCCATTGCGCACCACGGCTTGTACATCGCCGCCCTGTGCGCCGATGCCGGGTACCAGCAACGGGATGTCGCCGATCAGTGCGCGCACTTCCGCCAATTGTTCTGGATACGTGGCGCCCGTGACCAGCGCGCAATTGCCATGCGTGTTCCATTCCTGCGCGATGAGGCGGGCGACGTGCTGATACAGCGGCTTGCCGCCGACGTCCAGGTCCTGCAGATCGGCGGCGCCGGGGTTGGAGGTGTGGCAGAGAAGAATCACGCCTTTGTCGGCGCGATCGAGGAACGGCTGCGCGGAGTCGCGGCCGAGATACGGATTGAGTGTCACTGCGTCGGCGCCGAAACGTTCGAATGCCTCGGTGACGTAATGCTGCGCAGTGCTGCCGATGTCGCCGCGTTTGGCGTCGAGGATCACCGGCACGCCAGGGTGCTTGGCGTGGATGTGTGCGATCAGGCGTTCCAGCGCTTCTTCCGCGCGCAACGCAGCGAAGTGGGCGATTTGCGGCTTGAAGGAGCAGGCTAGGTCGGCGGTGGCATCGACGATCGCAGCACAGAATTCGAATACCGCATCGGGGCGGCCTTTAAGGTGCGCAGGGAATTTGGCGGGTTCGGGGTCGAGGCCGACGCAGACCAGGGAGTTGTTGCGGGTCCATGCGGTTTGCAGGCTCTGCATGAAGTGCATGTGTCTCTCTCCTTGCCGCCATGTTTCTTTTTCCCTCTCCCCTCCGGGGAGAGGGTAGGGTGAGGGGCGAATCTTGCAGTGGTGGTAGATCAGTGCGCGGTTCTATTGGAGTTTGAGGCAAGCGTTGGCCCCTCACCCCAGCCCTCTCCCCGGAGGGGAGAGGGAGTGAGGCGTCGCGTCAGGCGAGTTTCTTGTACTTCACACGATGCGGCTTCGCCGCTTCGTCACCCAAACGACGCTTCTTGTCGGCTTCATACTCGTTGTAGTTGCCGGGGAAGAACTCCACGTGCGAATCGCCTTCGAACGCGATGATGTGCGTGGCGATGCGATCGAGGAACCAGCGATCATGCGAGATCACCATCGCGCAGCCCGGGAACTCCAGCAGGGCGTCTTCCAGTGCGCGCAGGGTTTCGATATCCAGGTCGTTCGACGGTTCGTCCAGTAGCAACACGTTGCCGCCCTGTAGCAGCGTCTTGGCCATATGCAGGCGGCCGCGTTCACCACCGGACAGATTGCCGACGATCTTCTGCTGATCGGTGCCCTTGAAGTTGAAGCGGCCGATATAGGCGCGCGACTGGATTTCGAAGTTGCCGATGGTGAGGATGTCCGATCCGCCTGAGACTTCCTGCCACACGTTGTTTTTCGGATCGAGCGCACCGCGCGACTGGTCGACGTAAGCGAGCTTGACGGTATGGCCGATCTTCACTTCGCCGTTATCCGGCTTCTCGACGCCGGTGATCAGCTTCATCAGTGTGGATTTGCCCGCGCCGTTCGGACCGATCACGCCCACGATGGCGCCCGGCGGCACCTTGAACGACAGATCGTCGATCAGCAGGCGGTCGCCGAAGGCCTTGGTGACGTTCTTGAACTCGATCACTTCCTGGCCCAGGCGCTCGCCCGGCGGAATGAAGATTTCATTGGTTTCGTTGCGGCGCTGGTATTCCACCGCGTTCAGTTCTTCGAAGCGGTTCAAGCGCGCCTTGCCCTTGGACTGACGGCCCTTGGCGGCGGAGCGCACCCATTCCAGTTCCTTCTCGATCGCCTTCTGGCGCGACTTTTCCTGCTGCGCTTCCTGCTTCAGGCGCTGGTCTTTCTGCTCCAGCCATTCGGTGTAATTGCCCTTCCACGGAATGCCGCGGCCGCGGTCGAGCTCCAGAATCCACTCGGCGGCGTTGTCGAGGAAGTAGCGATCGTGGGTGACGGCCACGACGGTGCCCGGATAGCTCTGCAGGAACTGCTCCAGCCAATCGACTGATTCGGCGTCCAAGTGGTTGGTGGGCTCGTCCAGCAGCAGCATGTCCGGCTTGGACAGCAGCAGGCGGCACAGCGCCACGCGGCGCTTCTCACCGCCGGACAGCGGTCCAATCTTGGCATCCCACGGCGGCAGGCGCAGCGCGTCGGCGGCCACTTCGAGCTGGCGCTCCAGTGCGTGCGCGTCGTTCACGGCCAGGATGTTTTCCAGCTGCTGCTGCTCGGCGGCCAGCTTGTCGAAATCTGCGCCTTCCTCGCCATAGGCGGCGTAGACCTCTTCAAGGCGCTTCTGCGCGTCGAAGATCACCGATACGCCTTCTTCCACTGCCTGGCGCACGGTCTTCTCATGATCCAGCTCCGGCTCCTGCGCCAGATAGCCGACCTTGATGCCCGGCTGCGGGCGGGCTTCGCCTTGGAAGTCCTTGTCGACGCCGGCCATGATGCGCAGCACCGTGGACTTGCCCGCGCCGTTCAAGCCGAGCAGGCCGATCTTGGCGCCCGGGAAGAAGCTCAGCGAGATGTCCTTGATGATCTGGCGCTTCGGGGGAACGATCTTGCTGACCCCGTTCATGGTGTAGATGTATTGCATGCTGGCTCCGTTGGCGTACGCGTGGTCGGCCCGCAAGGACGGGCGACGCGCAGGGCGTGGGTATCAAACGTCCGATTATAGCGGGTTGTGCGTAAGCGCCGGTGACGGCGGGAAGTCATTCGCCGCCTTATCGCAAGCCAATGGCTAGCCGTGTGCCACTTTTCGCGCCCGCCTGGTCATGCCGCGCCGCCAGGCTTCTGGGAATGTGGAGACCATCGACAATCGACATCCTTGGCAGCGTGCTCGAAGTGCTGCGTGCGTGGGATAAGCGAACCGGACACTGGGCGCACTCGCGTGGCCGTTGCGCCGTTGCTTTGCACGAGTTCGTCTGTTTTGGGGCAAAGCAGGCCTCTGCCTGCCTATTCGGCGGCAGCATGGTGCTGCTGCTTGGGCTCACCTGGGCGTTCTATCCGCAGCATGCAGCGCTGGCGCGTTACGACTTTCTCACCATCGCTGCTCTGGGTATGCAATGCGCGCTAATCGCCAGTCGACTGGAAACGCTGGAAGAGGCGAAGGTGATCCTGCTGTTTCACGTTGTGGGTACGGCAATGGAAGTGTTCAAGACTTCGGTGGGTTCGTGGATCTATCCGGAGCCTTCGTTGCTGCGCATCAGCGGCGTGCCGCTCTTCAGCGGTTTCATGTATGCATCGGTGGGCAGTTATATCGCACGGGCGTGGCGGTTGTTCGATTTTGAATTCACGCGGCATCCGCCATTCATGGCCACGGTGTGGTTAGCAGTGGCGATCTATGCGAACTTTTTCACACATCACTTTTTGCCTGATCTGCGATGGCTGTTGTTTGCAGCGGTAGCGCTGTTATTCGGGCGCACCTGGGTACATTTCCGCATTCGCCATGCACATCGACGCATGCCGTTGCTATTGGGTTTTCTGCTGGTAGCGGTGTTCATTTGGTTCGCCGAGAACATCGGTACCTTCAGTGCGGCATGGCGTTATCCGACGCAGCATCATGGTTGGCGCATGGTGCCGATGTCGAAGTTGGGATCATGGTTTTTGCTGATGATCATCAGCTACGTGATGGTGGGTGCAGTGGCGACACGGCGAACGCAGGGCGAGTAAGTTGGAGTTTGCGCCCCAACCTGGGTTCGTCCTTGTGATTAATTGGCACGACTGGACGCCAGATACGCGGAAAGTGGCACATGCCGATTTAATTTTTTGATGAAAAACAATGAATTGCTATTCATTGACTGTTGGCAACGCGACGAATGTTCCGGCCATTCCACGGTGGTCGCGAAGCCCCCCGACCATTACACTTTCGAGTCTTACCCCGTCTCACGCGACCCCACGAGGCCCGAATGTTCCCGAAGCATCAAACGATCGCCGGCTATGATGAAGAGCTGGCCAAGGCCATTGCTGACGAAGCCCGCCGCCAGGAGGACCACGTCGAGCTGATCGCTTCGGAGAACTACGCCAGCCCACGCGTGCTGGAAGCCCAGGGCTCGGTGCTCACCAACAAGTACGCCGAAGGCTATCCGGGCAAGCGTTACTACGGTGGTTGCGAATATGTGGACGTGGCCGAGCGCCTCGCCATCGAGCGCCTGAAGCAGCTGTTCGGCGCCACTTACGCCAACGTGCAGCCACACTCCGGTTCGCAGGCCAATCAGGCGGTGTACTTCGCGCTGCTCAATCCGGGCGACACCATCCTCGGCATGAGCCTGGCGCACGGCGGTCACCTCACGCACGGCGCGAAGGTGAATATCTCCGGCAAGATGTACAACGCCGTGCAGTACGGCGTGAACGAGCAGGGCCTGGTCGATTACGACGAAGTCGAACGCCTCGCCGTCGAACATAAGCCAAAGATGATCGTGGCCGGCTTTAGCGCTTACTCGCAGATCATGGATTGGGCGCGTTTCCGCGCCATCGCCGACAAGGTTGGCGCGTATCTGTTCGTGGATATGGCGCACGTCGCAGGCTTGATCGCTGCAGGCGTGTATCCCAGCCCGCTACCGCACGCGCACGTGGTCACTTCGACCACGCACAAGACGCTGCGTGGTCCGCGCGGCGGCATTGTGCTTGCCAAGGACGCGGGCGAAGAAATCGAAAAGAAACTGCAGTCCATCGTGTTCCCCGGTATTCAGGGTGGTCCGCTCATGCACGTGATCGCCGCCAAGGCGGTGGCGTTCAAGGAAGCGTTGGAGCCGTCCTTCAAGGATTACCAGGCGCAGGTGGTAAAGAACGCCAAGGTCATGGCGAAGACGCTGATCGAACGCGGTTATAAGGTCGTGTCTGGCGGCACTGAAAACCACCTGATGCTGATCGATCTGATCGGTCGCGAAGTCACTGGCAAGGATGCGGAGGCGGCCCTCGGCAAGGCGCACATCACCGTCAACAAGAATGCCGTGCCGAATGACCCGCGTTCGCCGTTCGTCACTTCCGGCCTGCGTGTCGGCACGCCCGCCATCACCACGCGTGGTTACAAAGAGGCCGAGGTGGTTGAGCTCACCCATTGGATTTGCGACGTGCTGGATGCTCCTGCTGACGAAAGCGTGATTAAAGCTGTGCGCGAGAAAGTCTCCGCACAATGCAAGAAATTCCCCGTCTACGGCTAAGCAAAGGCATACTCACCCAACGTGCACTGTCCTTTCTGCCAGCATGAAGACACCCGCGTGATCGATTCACGCCTCGCCGACGATGGCGCCACCGTGCGCCGTCGTCGCGAGTGTCCGCAGTGTGGTGAGCGGTTCAATACGTTCGAAACGGCTGAGCTGAAACTGCCGGCGATCGTGAAAAGTGGCGAGCGACGCGAGATCTTTGATGAACGCAAGTTGCGCACAAGCTTCGAGCGTGCGTTGCAGAAACGGCCGGTGGCAAGCCATGACGTGGACGCCGCGGTTCGTGCGGTGATCGACGATCTACGTAAGAGTGGCGAGCGTGAAGTGCCTTCGCGCCACGTTGGTGAGCTGGTGATGCGCGAGTTGAAGAAGCTCGATCAGGTGGCGTACGTGCGTTTTGCGTCCGTCTACCGCAAGTTCGAAGACGTGCATGCGTTCCGCGAAGAGATCGAGAAGTTGGAGCGCGATTTACCTGGCCTGGAGAATTTGCAGCTGTCTTTGCTGGGTGAAGCGGGTGCTGCGGCTGCGAAGCGTGGTCATCGTAAGAGCTGAGCTTTCGTAGGTTGGGGTGCAAACCCCAACGCATGGATGTCACCGTGCTTAGCGATGTTGGGGCTTGCACCCCAACCTACTCGACTACGTAGTCGTCATTCCCGCGAAAGCGGGAATCCATTTTGCTTTTGGCGAGGTTGACAATGGATTCCCGCTTTCGCGGGAATGACGACCGTGAGGTTTGCAAGCTCTATCAGTTAGCCAAGGCTCTCTAGCCAAGCATCATCCGAACCCTCGTCCACACCTTCAAACAAGAAGGTCGACAAATACCGCTCACCGGTATCCGGCAACATCGCCAGAATCACGCTGCCTTGCTCGGCCTTTTCTGCATACTGAAGTGCAGCGGCAACCGTAGCGCCGGCTGAGATACCGACGAAAATGCCTTCTTCCTTGGCCAGTCGACGCGAGGTGTCGCGGGCCACCACTTCGTCCACCGGCAGATCCACGTCGAATACTTTGCGATTGAGCACCTCGGGCACGAAGTCCGGGGTCCAGCCCTGGATCTTGTGTGGCTGCCATGGCTTGTCCTGCAGCAAGGATGCGCCCGCAGGTTCGGAGACCACGATTTTCACTTCGGGCCGGGCAACCTTCAGCACTTCACCGACGCCGGTAAGCGTGCCGCCTGTGCCCCAGCCGGTGACAAAGGCATCCAGTCGCTTGCCGGCGAAATCGCGCAGGATTTCCGCCGCGGTGGTGTTGCGGTGGTAAGAAGGGTTGGCCTGGTTCTGGAATTGCCGAGCCAGAAACCAGCCATGCTTTTTTGCCAATTCCTCTGCACGCCGAACCATGCCGGTGCCGCGTTCGGCAGCGGGTGTAAGGATGACTTTGGCGCCGTAAGCACGCATCAATTTGCGGCGCTCGATCGAAAAAGTTTCAGTCATGATGGCCACGAAGCGATAACCGCGTGAGGCGCACACCATCGCCAGTGCTACGCCGGTGTTACCCGAAGTAGCTTCCACCACCGTATCGCCGGGCTTGAGCAAACCTTTCTTTTCTGCATCGAGAATGATGGCAATGGCCAAGCGGTCTTTCACCGAGCCGCCGGGATTGAAGGCTTCCACCTTCGTATAGAGCGTTACGTGCGAGGGGGCTATACGATGCAGACGAACGATGGGCGTATTGCCGATGGTGTCGAGAATGTTGTCGTAAATCATGACCGTGGCCTTTTCGCAAGTAAGATTTCTAGGCTACTCCCGATTCCACTGGCGCGACAAATGCCGGGCGATCGCGCACACTGACGATCTTGCATAACCATATTCAGACGCCTCCATGACAGTTTCCGTCGTCGATGCTAAGCACATGGCGCACGCGCTGCGCTTGGCCGAACAAGGTCTCTATACGACGCAGCCCAATCCACGAGTGGGTTGCGTGATTGCCCATGGCGAGCGGGTGGTGGGGCAGGGCTGGCACGAACGCGCCGGCGAACCGCATGCCGAGGTATATGCGTTGCGGGAGGCGGGAGCAGAAGCGCGTGGCGCCACCGCTTATGTCACGCTGGAACCCTGCGCGCATCATGGTCGTACACCACCGTGCGCCGATGCACTGATCGCTGCCGGTGTCGGCCGTGTGGTGATCGCCGCAGAGGACCCTTTTCCGCAAGTGGCAGGCCAGGGCATCGCCAAGCTACGCGCTGCAGGTATCACGGTGGAAAGCGGCCTGATGCGGGAAGCAGCACGGGAGATCAACATCGGTTTCTTCAGTCGGATCGAACGCCATAGCCCATGGGTACGCGTGAAGTTGGCGATGAGTCTGGATGGCCGCACAGCACTCGCGAATGGCGAGTCGAAGTGGATCACCGGCGAAGCGGCCAGAGCGGATGTACAGCGTTGGCGCGCACGTAGCTCGGCCATCTTGAGTGGCGTCGGTACGGTGCTTGGCGATAATCCACAACTGACAGTGCGACTTCCCGCCGGGGATCTACCGCGTGAGACGTTCTCTCCCACGCGAGTCATTCTCGACCGTCATCTGCGTACCCCTGCCGGAAGCCATGTTTTGGACGGCCAAACGCCCACCCTCGTGTTGCATGCGGCGTCGGCGGAAGTCACCGATGATCGTTTCGCAAACGTCGAGCGCATCGCCATTCCAGAGCAGGGCGATGCGCTCAATCTGCAAGCCGTCCTCAGTCTGCTTGCTGGACGAAGCTGCAGCGAATTGCACGTCGAAGCCGGTCCAACACTCTGCGGTGCACTTTTCGCAGCAGGGTTGGCCGATGAGCTGTTGCTCTACATCGCACCCATCATGCTCGGCGACCACGCACGTCCATTGATGCATCTGCCTTCGTTAAGCGAGATGGCGTCGCGCTGGTCGTTGCGGGTAGTCGATCAGCGGCAGATAGGCAACGACTGGCGTTTGCAATTGCGTCCGGCATAACCGTCAACGAGCGAAATCGATACCAATTTTCCCGAAATGCTTGCCGGCCAGCATGTGCTCGAATGCAGCGGGAAGTTCTTCAAAACCGTAGACCTTGTCGAGTACAGGTTGCAGCTGCGTAGCCTCCAGGGCTGCGACCATGCGTTCGTGCTGCTCCAGCGAAGCGACCGAAATGCCTTGCACATGCACGCGCTTGAGAATCACCTGCAGGAGCGAGACCTGCGCATCGTTGCCGCCCAAAAAGCCCACCACGCCGACAAAACCGTGCATGCGTACGGCTTCGAGCGATTGCGGGAAGGTTGAAGCCCCGGCGGTTTCGATGACGGCATCCACGCCGCCCCTGCTAACTTCACGCACGGCAGCACCCCACTGTGGCGTTTCGCGATAGTTGATGCCGACATCCGCACCCAGCGTCTTGCCGCGTGCCAGCTTTTCGTTGCTCGATGAAAGCAGTATCACTTTCGCACCGCGCAGCTTTGCGAATTGCAAGGCGAACAAAGACACGCCGCCGGTACCCAGCACCAGTACGGTCTGGCCAGTGGTGACGCGGGCCTGTTCCAATGCTTGCCAAGCAGTGAGCGCAGCGATCGGCAGCGTCGCCGCTTGCAGGCTGTCCATATGCGAAGGCGCGTGGGCGAGCGAATACGCATCGAAGCAGGCCAGCTCGCGCATTATGCCTTCGGCCGGGCCTCCGATTTCCGCACCTTCCCATTCGGGACGCATGGCACCGGATAACCAGCGCGACTTGTAGAACGTGGTGACGCGATCGCCCGGCTTGAAACGCGTCACTGCTTCGCCGACTTCCAGCACGACGCCGGCGCCATCGGATATCGGCACGATCGGCAATGTCACGCCGCGATAAAGCTGGCCGCTTACTAACAGATGATCGCGGTAATTGAGTGAGGCCGCTTCCATCCGTACCAGAACCTCGTTGGGCTTGGGGCGTGGCGAGGGCAGGTCGACGAGCTTCAGATGATCGAGTCCGAAGGCGGTGAGCTGGATGCTGCGCATGGCGGGTGTTCCTTGTTTGGGGACGCCGCCATGGTCTGACTTTCAGTGAGGGATGATAATCTCGCACAAATACATATCTTTTATTCACTCTATGAACAAATCGTTCGAACTGACGCCGACCCGCCTGCGGGAGCTTCGAGGTTTTGCAGCTGCCGCGCGCCTGTTGAATTTCTCCCAGGCGGCTCGCGTGGCCGGGTGCACGCCATCGGTGCTCAGTCGCCGCATCGCTGCGCTGGAAAAAACCACTGGCAATCCGCTGTTCTTGCGCACCACGCGACGCATGACGTTGACTGCACGCGGCGAACAATTGCTTGCCTACTGCGAACGCCTCGAGGCGGTGATGGCAGAACTGGCAGTCAATTTGCGCCCGCGCACCGGCGAACTGGGCGGGCGGTTATGCGTACATCTGCCGGCTTCGTACGGACGCATGTGCATGGCGCCGCTGCTTGCGCAGTTCATGCGCAGCCATCCGCAGCTACATATCGAAACGACCTACGACGACAGGTATGTCGACCTGGTCGAAGCGAAAGTGGATCTGGCCGTGCGCGTGGGCAAACTGGCCGATACACGCTGTGTGGCGCGACGGGTAGGCACTATGCGCCGTTATCTTTGCGCGGCTCCTGATTATTTAGCGTCGGCGCCGCCGTTGAACGATCCCTCCGAACTCAAGCGGCATCGCTGCATTGTTTTCAGCGGTCTGCGCACAGGCACCTTATGGCAATTCGCACGCCAGCGGAAGCGGCGCTCGGTGCGTGTGGACCCCGTGCTGACCTGCAACGACTCGCAAGCCGTGCGCGACGCGATCCTGGCCGGCGTCGGCATCGGTATCCAGGGCGATTACATGGCGGACGCGCTGGTGGCGGAAGGGCGTCTGGTGGAAGTGCTGACCGATTGGCCGCCCAGCAACTCGCCGATTCATTTGCTGTGGCTTCCGGGAGCCGATCGCGCGCCGGCAGTGCGGAGCTTGATCGATTTTTTGGTGAAGACGCTGGGGGCTCAATGAGCTGCCGCAAGCTACCCCCTCCCCTGCGCATAGGGGAGGGAGCCGCATCTCGCGCAGCTGACGTATAGCGCCAACCCGGTGCCTGTAGAGGGAGAGCAAGGGCAACGCACTGTGCACCCGAGTGAACGGACGGCACAGTGATCGATGTTAAACTTCCCCAGCCGGTTTCCGGCACTCACAACAAACGTCTTCAGGGCGGGGTGGAATTCCCCACCGGCGGTAGGGACCGTAAGGTCTGAGCCCGCGAGCGCTTCCGGTCCCGCCGGAAGGTCAGCAGATCCGGTCCAATGCCGGAGCCGACGGTCAAGCTGTTTCCGGTTCGCCGGGGCGGCTCACAGTCCGGATGAAAGAAGACGGCGGCATGCGTCGCGCAAGCGATGCGTGTGCCTCATGCCTTGGGGCGTTCCCACATTCGTCTTACGTGGAGAACGTTCATGCTAGCCAGTCATTACCTCGTTTCGCCTACCTTCCTAGGGGATGCTCTGATCCATTCCCCGCAGATGTCAGCGTTCCTGTCTGCCCGCATGCCATCGGTCCGCCGTCTCAACAGACAGCCAGTCTGTCTTCGCCGTCGGCCCTGTGGCCTGCGAACAGACAGAAACGCTGCCACCTACGTTGAATGGACCAGATCACCCCTGGAGGTGCGCTGATGTTTACCGGCATCATCCAGAGCGTCGGCCGCGTCGCGCGGCTGGAACCTCGCGGCGGCGACGTGCGTCTGCATATCGATACCGCCGATCTCGATCTTTCCGATGTGCAATTGGGCGACAGCATTGCGGTATCCGGCGCATGCCTTACGGTGGTCACGCTCGAATCGCGCGGATTCGCTGCCGATGTGTCCAATGAAACGCTGTCACTTACCACGCTGGGCAAGCACAAGCCGGGCGATCCGGTGAACTTGGAAAAAGCCTTGAGGCTCGCAGATCGCCTGGGCGGCCATCTGGTATCCGGCCATGTCGATGGCGTGGGCAAGGTGGTTTCCATCGCACCGGACGGCCGCTCGCAGCGCTGGACGTTCGAAGTGTCCGCGCAGCTCTCGCGCTACATCGCTTCCAAAGGCTCCATCTGCATCGATGGCACCAGCCTTACCGTCAACGAAGTGAACGGTCAGCGTTTCGGCGTCAACCTGATTCCTCACACGGTGGAACACACGGTGTTCCATGCGCGGCGGGCAGGCGATGCGGTGAATATCGAAGTGGATGTGGTTGCGCGTTACGTGGAGCGCTTGATCGGTGGCGGTGAAGCATCGCGCATCGATGAAGCGTTTCTGAAGCAGCACGGGTTTGCGTAAGTCCTCAAGGAGCAGAACATGTCATTCAACACTATCCCCGAAATCCTCGAAGACATTCGCGCTGGCCGCATGGTCGTGATCGTCGATGACGAAGATCGCGAAAACGAGGGCGATCTGATCATGGCCGCGCAAATGGTGCGGCCCGAAGACATCAACTTCATGGTGCGCGAGGCGCGCGGCCTGCTATGCCTCACGCTTACCGAGCAACGCACGCGTCAGCTCAACCTGCGTCCGATGGTGAGCGACAACACCTCGCCGTACCACACCAATTTCACTGTTTCGATCGAAGCAGCTGAAGGTGTTACGACCGGCATTTCCGCGCACGATCGCGCTCGTACCATCCAGGTGGCGGTGAAACCGGATGCGAAGCCGCAGGATCTCTCGCAGCCCGGCCATGTGTTTCCGCTTACTGCGCAACCAGGTGGCGTGCTGACGCGCGCGGGCCACACGGAAGCTGGCTGCGATCTCGCCGCACTCGCGGGCCTGGAACCGTCATCAGTGCTGATCGAAGTGCTGCACGAAGATGGCTCGATGGCGCGCCGTCCCGAGCTTGAAGTGTTTGCCAAAAAGCATGGCCTGAAGATCGGTTCCATCGCCGATCTGATCCGTTATCGCCTGGAAACGGAAAAAACCGTGCAGCGTGTGCACGAAGAAGAAGTGCAAACTGAATTCGGTTCGTTCCGCCTGGTGGCCTATCGCGATGCGATCCGCCACGGCCTGCACTTTGCCTTGGTGCGCGGCGATGTGGATGATGGCCATCCCGTGCTGAGCCGTGTGCATGTGCGCAACACCTTATCTGACGTGCTGCATCTGCAGCGCGACGATCTTGGCCTTACCGTCACCGCTGCTTTGCGCCGCATCGCCGACGAAAACCGCGGCGTGCTGCTGGTCTTGTCTGGCGAAGACACGCCGGAGGCATTGTTGCGTCGTCTCAATCGGCAGCCTGCGCCGCAGGCGCCCGCCGATCAGCATCAAGAATGGCGCCAGCATGGCCTTGGTGCGCAGATCCTCACGGATCTGGGCGTGCGTCGCCTGCGCGTGTTGGGCACGCCGCGCAAGCTGGTTGGGCTTGCGGGATTCGGGCTAGAGGTCGTCGAATACGCCGAATGACATAACTCGTCGTCACCCCGGCGAAGGCCGGGGCCCAGTGACTTTGAGGACTCACAAGTCGCTGGGTCCCGGCCTTCGCCGGGACGACGAATCAGGGAGGCGACTTTCATAGCAACTTGCGGCTTCAAGGATCATAAGCACGACTGGCCATATTCATCACTGCCACGCACTTCGCTTCGTGGCATCCTTCGTCCGGTTCAAACCAGCACGAAGGGATCAGGATGAAGCTCACCATTGCTCGCACCGCTCTGTTTACCGCGCTCTCGCTGGCTAGCCTGTCGCCAGCCTTGGCTGACCAGACTGCTTCGCCGGATCAACGTGCCGCAACCATGCTCAAGCGCATGTCGCTGGAAGACATGCATCACATGGTGCAGAGCTACAACGACATGATGGCCCTGCAGCAGCAGCCGGGCGGCATCGGTGCAGCAGGTTATGTGCCGGCGTTGCCAAAGCTCGGCATTCCCGCCCAGCAGCAGAACGACGCCGGCATCGGCGTGCACAACTACCCGATCGATCAAGGGCCAGGCAAGCAGCCCGCGCACGTACGTGGTGAAGCGGGCAACACCACTCCGCTACCTTCAACACTTGCCATTGCTGCCACTTGGAATCCGCAGATTGCGTATGAAGGCGGCCGCATGATTGCGGGCGAAGCGCATCGCCAGGGTATCAATGTGTTGCTGGCTGGCGGCATGAACCTTACACGCGAACCGCGTGATGGACGCACGTTCGAATATCTAGGCGAAGATCCGTTGCTCGCCGCGCGCATCGACGGCGGGGAAATCCGCGGGATTCAATCGCAGCACGTCATCTCCACCATCAAGCATTACGCCTTGAACGATCAGGAGACCAATCGCCTGACAGTGAGCTCGAACATTGATGAGCGCGCCATGCGCGAGTCAGATCTGTTCGCTTTCGAACTGGCGATCGAAGACGGTCATCCCGGATCGGTGATGTGCGGCTATAACAAGGTCAACGGTGTCTGGGATTGCTCCAACAAGCATCTGCTCAACGACATTCTCAAAGGTGATTGGAAATACCCCGGCTGGGTGATGACGGATTGGGGCGCCGATCACGGCGTGATGGATGCGATGGCGGGCACTGATCAGGTGTCCGGTATCGATGCGGGTAGTGGTTTCAGCTTGGGGCAATCGTCCAGCACTTTCGGGGCACCGCTGCTGCAGGCGATCGGCAAAGGCGAGATTCCGCGCGGCCGTCTGGAAGACATGGTGCATCGCATTCTGCGCTCCATGTACGCAGTGGGCCTGTTTGATCATCCACCGGTGATCAAGCCGCTCGATGTCGAAGCGGATGCACTGGTTGCGCAGCGTGCCGCTGAGCAGGCGATCGTGCTGCTGAAGAACGAACAGGATCAGCTGCCGCTTAAATCGGACATCAAGACGGTAGCGATCATCGGTAGCCATGCCGATGTCGGCGTGCTGTCGGGCGGTGGTTCGGCTGAAGTGTGGCCGATCGGTGGCCCCGCGATTCCCGCAGTGAAGGGCCCGGATTGGCAATGGAAGGTCTACGACCCATCCTCACCGATGAAGGCGCTGCAGAAGCTGCTGCCAAACGCGAAGATCACCTACGACGATGGCACCGATCCGGCGAAGGCCGCGGCATTGGCAAAGTCGTCCGACGTTGCGCTGGTGTTCGCAACACAGTGGACCTGCGAAGGCGTCGATCAGCCGAACCTTTCGCTGTCGGATAAGCAAGATGATTTGATCGATACCGTGGCGGCAGCCAATACGCACACGGTGGTTGTGCTGGAAAACGGTGGCCCGGTGAAGATGCCGTGGCTGTCGAAGGTCAATGCAGTCGTGGAAGCCTGGTATCCCGGCGCGCGCGGCGGCGAGGCGATTGCGGGCGTGCTCGCTGGCAAGGTGAATCCATCCGGCCGACTGCCCGTAACATTCCCGCAGGACGAACAGCAACTGCCACGTCCGCAAATCACCAACGCGCAAGAAGTCGACTACAACATTGAAGGCGCTGCAGTCGGTTACAAGTGGTTCGACAAAAAGAATCTGCAGCCGCTATTTCCGTTTGGCTTTGGTCTTTCGTATAGCCGCTTCGATTACAGCGATCTGCATGTGAATACGCAGGGCAAGCGCGTGACGGTCAGCTTCAAGGTCAGCAATGTTGGCGATCACGCCGGCATGGATACACCGCAGGTGTATGTGAGCTTGCCGGGCGACAGCGGCGAAGCACCGCGCCGGTTGGCAGGATTCGAAAAGGTGTCGCTGCAGCCGGGACAGAGTCGCACGGTTTCCGTCACGATCGATCCGCGTTTGCTGGCGACGTTTGATGTGTCGGGGCATCAGTGGAAGATTGGCGCGGGCAGCTATCCGATCCAGGTTGGACATTCGTCGCGGGATCTGGCGTTGAAGGGCGAAGCTGCCGTTGTGGCGTCCACGGTTGCCCCTTGAAGTACCCGTACCTCCGTCATTCCCGCTTTCGCAGGAATGACGGAGGTACTGCATGATGGCAGGTATGGCTACGCACTCAGTCAGTAAGTGCAAGGCAAGCCACGATTTCGCCGCAACTGTGTCATCGCGACTCCTCCAGTGGGGCAGTTCGAATGATATAGAGTGCATTCCCCGCCAACGGAATGACGAAACGAGCCCCGCATGTCATCCAACCCCGCCTGCCGCATCCGCCTGATCGCCCCCTCTGGCTATCCGCACGATCGCGACGCCATGACGCGCGGCATCGCACGGCTGCGCGATGCAGGTTGCCTGGTGGAAGGCACTGAGGTGATCGATCGCACCGAGCTGCGTTACGCGGGTAGCGATACGCAGCGCGCCGCGGATATCAACGGGCTCGCTACGCTCGATACCTTGCCGGACATTGCGCTATCCATTCGCGGCGGCTACGGCGCCACACGCCTGCTGGAACATCTGCATTACGACGCCTTGCGCGAGCGTCTTGCCGACCAGCCGATCGCGCTGGTCGGGCATAGCGATTTCACCGCCGTGCAGATGGCGCTGTATGCAATGAGCGGCATCGTGACGTTCGGCGGACCGATGCTGGGTCCGGATTTCGGCGCGCATCGACTGAGTCCGCTTACCTGGCGTCACTTCTGGCGCACGCTCAGCGCGCCGCAAGGCAATGCAAGCTGGGATTGCGGCGAGGCGGCGGAACTGTCGGTGGAGGGGCCGCTGTGGGGCGGCAACCTCGCCATGCTGTGCAGCCTGCTGCAGACGCCGTACTTCCCGCGCATCGAGGGCGGCATTCTGTTCGTGGAGGACATCGGCGAGCCGCCATTCCGTATCGAGCGCCTGCTTTACCAGTTGCATCTGTCCGGCGTGCTGGGACGACAGCGGGCCTTGATCCTGGCGGATTTCACCCAGTGCCGCCCGGCTCCGTATGACAACGGCTACGACCTGGCAGACGGCTTCGAGCAGATTCGCCGCATTGCAGGCATTCCTGTGCTTTCCGGCATGCCGTTCGGCCATGATCCGGACAAGTTCACGTTGCCGTTCGGCGTACCCGCGCGGTTGCGGGTGGTGGGACAGCGGGCCAGCCTGGATTTCCACGGTTACCCGCATTTGCGACGCGGCCACGAACCTTCCATGGCCTGACCGGCACTTAAGTAGGCTGGGTGAAATCCCGGTATCCGGAAGGGGTCACCGGGCTGGGATTGTCATCCCAGCCTGCCTTCTGACCGGCATTCACCAAAACCCGTAAAATACCCCGCTCGCCATGGGCAGGCCGCCCATCACAGGAATCCACGCAACATGAAGATCATCGAAGGCGATTTCGCCACGCCCAAGGGCCGTTTTGCCATTGTCGCCGGCCGCTTCAACGGCTTTGTCGTCGAACCGCTGGTGGCCGGTGCACGCGATGCACTGGTGCGACACGGCGTAAGCGATGATGCCATCGACGTGATCCGCGTGCCGGGCGCATGGGAAATCGGTCTGGCTGCGCACAAGCTGGCGAACTCGGGCAAATATGCCGCGGTGATCGCGCTGGGCGCAGTCATCCGTGGCGCCACGCCGCATTTCGATTTCGTTGCCGGTGAATGCGCCAAGGCACTCACCCAGGCTGCTCTCAGTTCCGGCGTGCCGGTGTCTTTCGGCGTGCTCACCACCGATACCATTGAACAGGCCATCGAGCGCTCCGGTACCAAGGCCGGCAACAAGGGCGCCGACGCTGCCATCGCCGCGCTCGAAATGGTCAACCTGTACGGAAAGCTGTAATGAATCACCGTCCCGAGGGCATCGATCTCGCCGCGCGCTCGCGCGCCCGTCGCCGTGCGCTGCAGGCGCTGTACGCCTGGCAGATGAGCGGCAGCTCGATGACATCGGTGATCGAGCAGTTCCGCCACGAGCAGGACATGGAAGTCGCCGACCTGGAGTACTTCGAAGATCTGCTGCGTGGCGTGGAAGCAAACGTCGACGCTTTGGACGAAGCGCTCAAGCCCTATATCGATCGTGACGTCGAGCAGATCGATCCGGTGGAACGTGCCGCGTTGCGCCTGGCCGCGTATGAATTGAAGTATCGGCCGGATGTGCCGTATCGCGTGATCATCAACGAGGCGATCGAAGTGACCAAGCGCTTCGGGGCAGATCATGGGCACAGCTATGTGAATGGCGTGCTGGATAAGTTGGCGACGCAGGTTCGGGTGACGGAGAAGCAGGGGTAACGATCGATCTGGAACCTCGGTTTGGTGCAATGGGTCGTTTTACCTCGCCGTCATTCCCGCGAAAGCGGGAATCCATGTTGCTCTATAGCAAAGGCGAAGATGGATTGACCAGCTTCGCTGTTGTAAAGCGCCTCCGCTTTCGCGGAAATGACGTCAGCGCAAGATTAGGTATCGGGAGCAAGCAGATTCCATGGAATTCTCCCTCATCGACCGCATCCGCCAGCGCACCGCGCAAAGCCGCGACGACGTACGCCTCGGCATCGGTGACGACGCCGCATTGCTGGCCATGCCATCCGGCCAGGAGCTGGCGATGGCCATCGACACCATGGTCGAAGGCATACATTTCCCACGCGACACGGTCGCCGCCGATATCGGCTGGAAAGCGCTGGCCGTAAACCTTTCCGATCTTGCCGCGATGGGCGCAACACCGGCTTGGGCGCTATTGGCGTTGACCTTGCCCAACGCGAATGAGGCTTTCATCGACGGTTTCGCCGACGGCTTCGCGCAACTGGCGCAAATGTATAGGCTGGCGTTGGTGGGCGGCGACACTACGCGTGGTGCACTCACCGTCAGTGTGGCGGTGCACGGCTTCGTGCCACCTGGCAAAGCGCTCAAGCGCGCAGGTGCGCAAGTGGGCGATGCGGTGTTGGTCACCGGCACGTTGGGCGACGCGGCGGGTGGCTTGCGAATGCTGCAGCAAGATGGTCGCGCTGATGCGCAATCGGGTTATCTGATCGATCGCTTGAATCGCCCTACGCCGCGTGTTGCTGCTGGGCTGGCTTTGCGCGAACGCGCAAACGCATGCATCGACGTTTCCGACGGTCTGCTCGCTGACCTTGGGCATATCTGCACAGCAAGCAGTGTCGGCGCTGAAATCGATACGGCGTTGTTGCCGCGTTCGTCTGCCTTGCTTAGTTTGTTCGATGATGCCAGCTCGCTCCATTTTGCCCTGAGCGGCGGCGATGATTACGAATTGTGTTTTACCGTGCCCGCGCAACGGGTGGCATCCGTGCAAACCGATCTCGCCAAGCTCGGTTGCGGTGCCACGCGCATCGGTCGCATCGTGGAAGGCGAGGGCGTCAAAGTACGCGACGCGAACGGACAATGGCTCGAACCAGTCCAGCGAGGATGGGATCACTTCAGCGCATGAGCGAACGCAAAGTCCTTACCCCGGAACAACGCCGCGCGCTGCTTGCCACACCGGCAGGTTGGCTGGCTTGCGGATTCGGCTCCGGACTTGCGCCCGTAGCGCAGGGAACCTTCGGATCACTCGCCGCGATCTTGCCGTGGTTGCTGCTGCGTCAATATTCGCTGTCTGTCAACGTGCTGGTGATCGCAATCGGCTTTGTCGTGGGCGTGTGGGCGTGCGACGTCGCGGGACGCGCTTTGGGTGTGGACGATCACCGCAGCCTTGTGTGGGATGAATTCATCGGCCAATGGATTGCCTTGCTGCCTGCATTGCTCGCGCCTTGGTGGGCAGTGGTCCTCGGCTTTGCCTTGTTCCGTCTATTCGATGTATGGAAGCCGTGGCCGATCCGTTACTTCGATCAACACCTGAAAGGTGGCCTGGGCGTCATGGTGGACGATGTGATAGCCGGCATTTTCGCTGCGGTCGTGCTGAAACTGGTGCTTGTTTGGGCGTGATGCACGACGGACTGCTTACGAAAGATCGCGCGTCCTTGTTATCGTAAGGCTCTCTCAAGTTCATCAAGGTAGGCGGCCATGGGCATGGCATGGACGAAACAGCTGACGGCGTCGGCAATGGTTGCACTGCTGGCGATTGCACAGACTGCGCATGCGCAAAACGCGCCACAAGGCGGCGATGCCAGCGGGTCGAACTACCTCGCGCAGCATTTCAGCTTCGATGCGCTCAATCCTGATGTGAAGGATGCGATCACGCGCGCGAATCTCGCGGCCGTGCCGTTCGCAAAGATCACACTGCATACACACGATGTTGCGACGTCGGCGGACCAGTCGAAGCCTTCCAACTACACCACCGCTATGTCGCTGGAAAATGCTGGGCATGGACTGGTGCGTCGCGTGGAGGCCATACAAGACAGCAACGGCAATACAATTGCTACGCGCCTGGATCTCACCTACCGCGGTTACTTTTCATTCCTCACGCAGGGAATATCCACGCGCGCCACCAGCCTGCCGCCGGTGCAGGAAGCGCGCAAAGTGCTGCGTTTCGACACGGGCACGAATGGGCATGTCGCCTTCGTCTATCTCTACGGCAGTACAGGTGGACAAACCCTTCAGGATCCCGGCCAGTTTCTGTGCGATAGCGGCAAGCGTTATGACGCGTCGCAACTCAATTCGTCGATCGAAGGACAGGTGACGGAGCTGAGTTGCCGTGTCATTGATGCGAATGGCATCGAAACCGACAAAGTGACACTGGCTTATCTCGAAAAATATAGCGTGGCTGTCACGCTGCATACGCATAATGCGCAGCGCACAGTGGAGAGCACGATTCAGGACTTCAGCGTTCACTGAAACGCTGTTAGCACCGAGAGCTGTCATTCAGGGATTCGCGTGAGTGACGACACCATCTGCAAGCACGAATCAGGAGATTCCCCATGCAATACCGTCGTCTTGGTCGCACCGGCTTGCAACTGTCCGCGCTGTCCTTCGGCGCATGGGTCACCTTCGGTCGGCAGATCGGCCGTTCCGAAGCGCGCGAGATCATGGCGCTTGCCTGGGATCGCGGTATCAACTTTTTTGATAACGCCGAAACCTACAACCACGGCGAAGCAGAGCGCCTGATGGGCGATGTGCTGGCCGATTTGCGCTTTTCGCGCGACAGCTACTGCGTGTCGAGCAAGGTGTATTTCGGCTCGGCGGAAAAGCCTCGTCCCACGCAGCGTGGCCTTTCACGCAAGCACGTGATCGAGGCTTGCCATCAGGCGCTTGAGCGCCTTCGCGTGGGACACCTGGATCTATATTTCTGCCATCGCCCCGATCCGGAAACACCGATCGAAGAAACGGTGGCCGCGATGGATACGCTGATTCGCCAAGGCAAGGTGCTGTACTGGGGCACCAGCGAATGGCCCGCCGCGGCTATCCATGAAGCACATCGCGTCGCGCAAGCCATGCATATGTATGCGCCTGTAGTCGAACAGCCGCAGTACAACCTGCTGCATCGCGAACGTGTGGAGCAGGAATACGCACCGCTGTATGCGAGCTACGGCATGGGCACCACGATCTGGTCGCCGCTGGCATCGGGCCTGTTGAGCGGCAAGTACAACCAAGGTATTCCGGATGGTTCGCGTCTCACGCAGCCAGGTTATGAATGGCTGCGCGACATGGTGCTGGGCGAGGGCGGCGAACGCGTTGAAAAAGTGAAACGTCTACCGGCCATTGCCGCCGAAATAGGTGCCACGCCGGCGCAGCTTGCTATCGCGTGGTGCTTGGCCAACCCGAATGTGTCGACAGTGATGCTTGGCGCAAGCAGGAAGGATCAGTTGGAGCACAACCTGGAAGCGCTGGAACTGCTGCCGCGCTTCGATCTCGCCTTGAAGGAGCGGATCGAGCAGGCGTTGGCGTAACCAGGTGCTTAGGTGGGGTGTTTTGTAGGATTGGGGTTTGCCCCCCCCCCATCCTACAAAACTGCCAGCAGGTACCGGCTTACCGGCTTGACTAGCAAATGAGAATCATTATCATCCAATCGTCCCCCGACGAATGGAGTTCTGCTATGTCCAACACCGGCACGCTACTCACTCTTTCCCGCTTGCCTCAGCTGCCGCAGCCACCCAATGTGGATGACGACGGTAGCCATACGCCAACCGCTGCAGTTCGCCGCATTTCCAGCCATCGACTGCTGGCCGGCGAGCGCGAGTTGGTCATCCAGCATATGGGTAGCGAATACCACTTGCGCCTCACACGTAACGGCAAACTGATCCTTACCAAGTAGTTCGTCGGAACGTTTCCAACTCATCCGCCAGCACGCTTACGCCAGCCGGATCTTCAAGCAGGAGATCGTCATGTTCAGCTGGCTTGCCGCCCGCTCCCCTTTGCTTTGCCGTCGTGCGCTGCGTCTGCTCGCGTCGCGACGCATTCGGCGAATCACACCGCATACATTGATCAGCGCACTACCTGGCCTTGGCAGTGTGCTCTACCTGCACGCTGCATCGAAGGACGCGCCGCCGAATGCGTCAGCATCAGGTTTATTAGTCGCACAACCTGCTTTCGCGCCTTTGTTGAATGCGCATTGGCTAGTGGCCGTCAGCGTAGTGACTGATGATGGCCCGCGCGAATGGTGTGAATGCCTGGATCACCTCGGCCGCGTGCGTGCACGTTGGCATTTATTGCCGGACACGGACTACCTCGCCTGGGATGCGCTTACTGCACCCTGCGTGCCGTGTTCCATAACGTTCCCATCCATCGATATGCAACCGCTGCACCCCGATCGTGCCAGCGTGGTGAATTTTCGCGTGCGCGAAATAGCCGGAATGCTGCTGCTGGAACAAGACACGTACACCGCGCTGTCGCCATTGGGCGATCGCATCGCCGCGCGCATCGCACACGCCGAATCCACCGTGCTGCAATCGTAGAGCCCGTCTGTCCGCTGTCCGGCGAGTGTCCGCGGACAGCCGGCGATAGTCCTGTGATGTATGCAAGTGTTTGAATAAACGCGTCTATTTTGCTTTCCGAGCGTTGGCACGCGGATTGCAACTCATGGTCAGGGGCCGCACTGTCCGCGGCCAAGGACTGCACCATGATTCGTGACACTTCCGCCCAGGACCGTCTGGTCGAGGTCAAATCCAATCCCAAGAAAAAATTCTTATGGATAGGCGGCGCGGTGGCTGCCGTGATCGTATTGGCCTTCTTGATGCCCAGCGTCACGCGTTTGTTTTCCGCCGACGCATCAGTGAGCGCCTCGCGCTTGGCGTTCGCCACCGTGCAACGCGGCCCCTTCATTCGCGACATCGCGGCCGAAGGCCAAGTGGTTGCCGCGGTCAGCCCGACGATGTATGCCACCTACGGCGGGGCAGTCACGCTAAAAGTGCATGCGGGCGATACGGTAAAGAAGGGCCAGGTGCTGGCAGTGATCGAAAGCCCCGAGCTGGTCAACAAGCTTGCGCAGGAACAATCCAACGCCGACGCGATGGAGGTCGACTATCTGCGTGCGCAGATTGATGCGCGCAAGAAACAGTCGGAAATGCAAAAGGCGTATGACAACGCCAAGATCGACCAGGAAACCGCATCGCGCGATTACGACCGCTACCAGGAAGCATACAAACTCGGCGGCGTGCCACAGATGGAAGTGGACAAAATGAAGGATGCGCTGAACAAAGCCAAGATCACCATGGCGCACGCGCAGGGCGATCTCAATCTCGACAGCGATACCGGCACTTTTGACATCAAGGCGAAGAAACTCGCGCATGATCGCCAGGTATTGCTGGTGCAGGATCTGCAGCGCCAAGTCGACAACCTCAACGTGCGCTCGCCGGTGGACGGCCAGGTGGGTCAGCTTTTCATCGCCGAACGCGCCACGGTGGCGAAAGATGCGCAACTGCTCAGCGTGATCGATCTTTCTGCGCTGGAAGTGGAAGTGAAAGTGCCTGAAAGCTTCGCACGCGATCTTGCGGTGGGCATGGGCGGCGAAATCAGCGGCAACGGCAACAACTGGAAGGGCTTGGTCAGCGCGATTTCGCCTGAAGTGGTGAATGGCGAGGTGGCCGCGCGCGTGCGCTTCGAAGGTGGCACGCCCAAGCAACTGCGTCAGAACCAGCGCTTGTCCGTGCGCATTCTGCTCGACCATCGCGACAACGTGCTCACGGTGCAGCGTGGTTCCTTCGTAGACGAATCCGGCGGCAGCTATGCCTATGTCGTGCGCGACGGCATCGCCACCAAGACCACGATTCGCGCAGGCGAAAGTAGCATCGACAAAGTGGAAATCCTCGATGGCCTGAAGGAAGGCGACAACATCGTGATCTCCGGTACCGACAATTTCAAAGGCGCGCAGCGCGTCGTGATCAGCCGCTGACGGCAAACACCAACCGAAGGATAAAACTCATGCTGAAGATGACGCATCTCTCCAAGGTTTATCGCACCGAAGTCGTGGAAACGTACGCGCTTCGCGATTTCAACATCGACGTGAAGGAAGGCGAGTTCGTCGCCGTAACCGGTCCGTCCGGTTCGGGCAAAACCACCTTCCTCACCATTGCTGGCCTGCTGGAAACTTTTACTGGCGGTGAATACCACCTTGACGGCGTCGAAGTGAGCCACCTCGACGACAACGCACGCTCAAGGATACGCAACGAAAAAATCGGCTTCATCTTCCAGGCATTCAACCTGATTCCCGACCTCAACGTGTTCGACAACGTAGAAGTGCCGCTGCGCTATCGCGGCATGAAGGCACCGGAACGCAAGCAACGCATCATGGACGCGCTGGAACGCGTCGGTCTTGCCTCGCGCGCCAAGCACTATCCGGCAGAGCTTTCTGGCGGTCAGCAACAGCGCGTGGCGATTGCCCGCGCGCTCGCCGGCAGCCCGCGTTTGCTGCTCGCCGACGAACCCACCGGCAATCTGGATACGCAGATGGCGCGCGGCGTGCTGGAACTGCTCGAAGAGATCCATCGCGAAGGCGCAACGATTGTGATGGTAACGCACGATCCGGAACTCGCTGCGCGCGCGCAGCGCAACGTGCACATCATCGATGGTCAAGTGGTGGATCTGGCGGAGGATCCGCGTTTCCACACGGCGTATGCAGCAGCGGCAGGACAGGTGCGGGGATAGCTCAACGCACTGCTTGTGGACATGGATAGCCACACAGTCGCGTGATCTTCCCTCTGTGGCGTCATTCCCGCGAAAGCGGGAATCCATTTTGCTCTTGGTACATCTTCAAGATGGATTCCCGCTTTCGCGGGAATGACGGCAGAACAAATGGGCTCTATCGGGACTTTTCATGTTCACCTACTACCTCCAGCTCGGTCTACGCAGCCTCCGGCGCAACCCGATGCTCACCGCACTGATGGTGATGGCGATCGGCTTCGGCGTGTCCGCATCGATGATTACCTACTCGGTATTCCGCGCCGTGTCGGGCAATCCGATTCCAGAAAAGTCATCGCAGCTGTTCGTGCCTCAGGTCGATAACTGGGGGCCGCAGCAAAACGAAAAGGGTGAGCCGCCCGGAGCGTTGGATTATATCGATGCCATAGCGTTGATGAGGGCGCATCAGGCTTCGCGCCAGACCTTGATTTATCCGGTCATGCTTTCTTCGCCTCAGCCGGGTTCCAGCAGTACGCTCGTTTCGACCGGTGGTTATGCGGTCATGAGCGACTTCTTTCCGATGTTCAATGTGCCTTTCTTGTACGGCAATGCCTGGACTGGCAGTGATGACGAGAAGCGCGCCGCAGATATCGTGCTTAGCGAAGAATTCAATCAGCGCATGTTCGGCGGTGCGAACAGCGTAGGCAAGAACATTACCCTGTCGGGCCACGATTATCGCGTCGTCGGCGTGGCGAAGCACTGGGATCCATCGCCGCGCTTCTACGCGGTCTGGAGTGATAGCGCCTTTAGTGATTCGCCCGATTTCTATGTGCTGCTCAATCGCATGCTCGATCTGCAAATCGACACCTCGGGCAGAAACAGCTGCCGCGGTCGGCTGGAATTCAATGGCTGGAATCAATGGCTGCAAAGCGACTGCGTGTGGATGATGCCCTGGGTCGAGTTGGATTCGTCCAGCGAAGTGGCGCGCTATCGCCAGTTCCTGGAAGCCTATGCTGCCGACCAACAACACGCAGGGCGTTTCGCGTGGTCGCCCAATATACGTTTGCGCAATGTGATGGGGTGGCTGGAGGAGCAGAAAGTCGTGCCGCCAGAAAGCCGCATTTCGCTGGCGGTGGCATCGGGCTTCTTCATCATCTGTCTGGTCAACACGATCGGATTGCTATTGGCGAAGTTTATGCGCCGTGCCGCTGAAATCGGCGTGCGTCGAGCGCTTGGTGCGACACGTCATGAAATTTACGCGCAGTACCTGGTGGAGGCCGGAGCGGTCGGGCTGGCCGGCGGTGTACTGGGCTTGGTGTTGACGGCGGCAGGCATGTCGGGTGTCGGCCTGCTGTTCGAGCCTGAGATTGCAAAGTTGGCGCATCTGGATGTTTCGCTGATTGGTCTGACGTTGATGGTGGCCATTCTGGCGACGATCGCGGCTGCGTTCTATCCAGCTTGGCGTGCAGCGCAAGTGCAGCCGGCGTGGCAACTGAAATCCAATTGAGGCGAGGGAGCACGTATGCAGATTCAACCTATTCTGGCTGCCCTACGTCGACACAAGGCCGGCACGTTGCTCATTGCCTTGCAGATCGCCTTGACCCTGGCGATCGTGTGCAACGCACTGTTCATCATTCACCAGCGTCTGTCGCACCTTTCCGAACCTAGCGGTGTCGACGAAGCCAATCTGTTCGTGATCGAAAATTTCTGGGGAGTGCAGTACTCCACCCAGGAGGCGTCCTCTGAAATCAAGGCGGACCTGGCTGCGCTGCGCCAGCTCCCCGCCGTCGAGGATGCTGCACCGAGCAACAGCTATCCTCTGCGCGGCGGCGGTTGGGACAACTTCATTTCGTTGACGCCCGAACAGATCAAGCCGACAACCGATGCCTCGGTGTACATCAGTGATGAGAGCCTGATACATACCTTGGGCGTCAAATTGATCGCCGGCCGAGACTTCACGCCCGATGAAGTACGCGACATGGGGACGCGTGAGAACATCCACCCGCCCGTGGTTATCGTCAGCAAGGCCATGGCTGACAAGCTTTTCCCGGACGGCAATGCGCTAGGCAAGCCGCTCTATTCGATGAGCGCAGAACCCACCGTCATCATCGGCATCGTCGAACGTTTGCAGCGCGAGGAGGTGAACACCTGGAGTGCACCCTTCGTCAATCAATCGTTGATATGGCCCATGCGCCAGGCGATTCCGATTGGTCTCTACTACATTGTGCGCGCCAAGCCCGGACAGCTTGCCGCGGCGATGCAAGAGGCGCCCAAGGCGTTGTATGGGCGTAACCGTATGCGCATCATCGATTCTCATGATGGGCTCCTGAGCTTTGCGCAGGTACGCCAACGCGCTTACAACCGTGATCGCGGTATGGCAGTTCTGCTTGGCATCATCTGTGTCGTACTGCTGGCGATTACGGGTGCGGGCATTGTGGGCCTTACCAGCTTCTGGGTGGGACAACGTCGCAAGCAGATCGGCGTGCGACGCGCGCTGGGTGCCACGCATCGCGACATCCTGCATTACTTCCTTACCGAAAATCTGCTGATCAGCCTGGGTGGTATCGCGGTTGGCGTACTGCTGACGTTCGGCCTGAATCTCTGGTTGGTCACGCGCTTCGAGTTGAGGGT
Organism: Dyella acidisoli; assembly: GCF_030160295.1. Lineage (GTDB taxonomy): Bacteria > Pseudomonadota > Gammaproteobacteria > Xanthomonadales > Rhodanobacteraceae > Dyella_B > Dyella_B acidisoli. The sequence continues at coordinate 282,767 of NZ_BSOB01000010.1, read as the reverse complement.
GATGCCGTTGGCATACGTGCTCAGTGGCGTAGTGATCCTGCTACTGCTGGGTCAAGGCGCAGTGTTCGCACCGGCGCTGCGTGCATCGCGTGTATCACCCGTGGAGGCGACGCGGCCGGTATGAGCATGCATTCGTCGAGGCGCAAGGGGAGGGAGTGATCGGCATGCTTGCCTACTATTTCCGCTTAGGGGTGCGCAGCTTGCTGCGCAATCCGATTCTCACGATGCTGATGGTGTTGACCATCGGCATTGGCGTTGCATCGTCGATGACCACCTACGCGGTGTTCCGCGCGGTTTCGGCCAATCCCTTGCCGGAGAAATCCTTGCAGCTGTTCGCGCCGCAGATCGACATTTGGGGACCGCAGAGCCGTGCGCAGGGCGCTGATATGCCAGATGCGCTTACTTACACCGATGCGATGGCGTTGCTGCGAGACAAGAAAGCAAGGCGGCAGACCGCCATCTATCCGGTCAATCTCACGCTCGTTCCGCAGGACGAGCGTAGCGAGCCGTTCGCGATAAACGGTTATGCGGCCTATGCCGATTTCTTCTCCATGTTCAAGGCGCCGTTCCTCTATGGAGGGGCGTGGAACATGGCCCAGGATGATACACATGCGGCAGTGGTCGTAATCAGCAGTCAGCTCAATCAGCAATTGTTCCAGGGCTCTGACAGTGTGGGCAGCACCATCCGGCTGGACGATCACGATTACGAGATCGTGGGCGTAGTCGATGGCTGGAATCCAAAGCCGCGCTTTTACGATGTGAACAATTCCGACGGCTTCAACGATGCACCCGATATCTTCCTGCCGTTCACGCGGGGAATCGATTTGCAGATAAACACCAACGGCAATACCAACTGCTACGGCAGTGCCGGACGCAACCCGGGTTTCGATGGCTTCATACATTCCGATTGCGCCTGGGTGTCGTACTGGGCAGAGCTGCCGGATGCAAAAGCCGAAGCTGCTTATCGCGATTACCTCACGAACTATGCAGCGGACCAGAATCGCGCAGGGCGCTTTCATTGGAAGCCGTATATCACGCTGCGCAACCTCGTCGAATGGCTGGATTACGAAAAGGTCGTGCCACCCGAGACACGCATTTCGCTGTGGTTGTCGTTAGGTTTTCTGCTGGTGTGCCTGATCAACACGATCGGCCTGATGCTCGCAAAGTTCATGCGCCGCGCCGGGGAAATTGGCGTGCGTCGCGCCCTAGGTGCATCCCGCAAGGAAATCTGGACGCAGTTTCTCTTTGAGGCCGCCATGGTGGGCGTGGGTGGTGGTGTGGTTGGCGTGGTTTTCACTGGACTTGGCGCGCTGAGTGTCGGCCTGGTGTTCGAGCCGGATATTGCCAGGCTTGCTCGCGTCAATACTGGCTTGATCGGGCTGACGCTGGTGTGCGCATTGGTATCGACGCTTGCGGCAGCGTTCTATCCCATCTGGCGTGCATCAAGGGTGCAGCCCGCATGGCAGCTCAAATCAAATTGAAGGCGATGACGATGCAGATAAGTCCCATCCTCGCCGCGCTCCGCTACCACAAGGCCGGCGTCGTGCTGATCGCCATGCAGATCGCTTTGACGCTGGCGATTGTGTGCAACGCCATGTTCATCATCCATCAGCGGTTGGTCCGTATGGATAAGCCCAGCGGCGTAGAGGAATCGGGCCTCTTGGTCGTGAAGAACGAATGGGCGGGTAAGCCGGCTACGGGCCAGATCGCATCGCTGATGGCGGCCGATCTCGACACCCTGCGGAAGATGCCTGGCGTGGCGAACGTATACGCAACCAATACCTATCCCCTATCTAATGGTGGTTTCGCCAACGGCATCGGCCATAGTCCTGACAAGCGCAATTACGTTTCCGTAACGGCAGTCTATTTCTCGGATGAGAACACCCTTTCCACGCTGGGTCTGAAGCTGGTCGAGGGGCGCAATTTCAACGCTGATGAAATCAATGGACTGGGTGATAACGACAAGATCGCACCGGCCGTGATCATCGTCACTCGCGAATTAGCGCGGCGGCTTTATCCGGATGGTTCGGCGCTCGGAAAAACCGCTTATATCAGCAACGAGCCAAGCATCATCATCGGCATTGTCGACCGCCTGCAAATACCATGGGTGGACAACAGCATGGCGCGATGGGCTGATTGCTCCACGCTATTGCCATTCCGGAACCTGGTGACCATCACGCATTACCTGATTCGCACACAGCCGGAGGAGATTGAGGATGTGGCGACACGTGTGCGCGCGACGCTATATGCGACGCAGCGCCTGCGCGTCATTCGTCCCAAGGATGGCGTGAAGACGTTTGCGCAGGTGCGTGCCGCTGCCTATAAGAGTGATCGCGGCATGGCCATTTTGATGGGCGTCATCAGTGTGATTCTGGTGGCGACCACTGCTGCGGGCATCGTGGGTCTTGCCAGTTTCTGGGTTGGACAGCGCCGCAAGCAGATCGGTGTGCGGCGCGCATTGGGCGCCACCCGGCAGGACATCCTTGGCTATTTCCTTACCGAAAACCTGCTGATCTGCATGGCAGGTGTCGTGCTGGGTGGATTGCTGGCGATCGGATTGAATCTCTGGCTGATGAAACAGTTCGAGATGGAACGGATTGCGCCGGGTTATGTACTGGCCGGCGTGGCGATGCTGCTTTTGCTGGGGCAGTGCGCCGTATTCGCACCGGCGTGGCGTGCGTCGCACGTGCCGCCGGTGGAAGCGACGCGATCGGTATGAACGGATTTAACGCGATAACGACGAACAAAAACGGGGAGGCATCCGATGCTCGGCTATTACCTTGATTTGGCACTGCGTAGTCTGAAACGAAGCCCGGGGCTCACCACGCTGATGATCCTCATAGTGGGGTTCGGCGTAGCTGCATCCATGACCAGCTATTCCGTGTTCCGTGCCGTGTCGGGCGATCCGATTCCATGGAAGTCATCTCGGCTTTTTGTACCGCAGATCGACATGTGGGGGCCGAAGGGGCGTAGGGACGGCACCAACAATAACGAGCCACCGGATGCGATGGATTACACCGATGCCGTAGCGATGATGCGTGAGCATCGCGCCAAGTATCAGTCCGCGATGTATCGCGTGTCGCCGTCGATCGTTCCGCCCGACGCAAGCAAGCATCCGATCAATGTCGGCGGCCATGCCGTGTACAGCGAGTTCTTTCCTATGCTCGATGTGCCGTTCAAGTTCGGCAATGCCTGGGGCGCGGATAGCGATGCGCAGCGTGCTGCCGTGATTGTGATCAGCGACAAGCTCAATCAAAAGCTGTTCGGCGGCGCCAACAGTATCGGCAAGACCGTCAACATCGACGGCAAGGATTATCGCGTCACCGGTGTGTTGGACAACTGGAGCCCCAAACCGGTGTTCTATGACGTCGTAAATACCGGCGGGTTCACGACCGGGCAGGAGGACGTGTTCTTGCCCTTCACTCGCGCCATCGATGTAGGCATGCCCAACGACGGCAATACCAATTGCGCGGAGATTCCCAAAGGGTCGGGCTTCGTCGGTCTGCAGCAATCCTCGTGCATCTGGATTTCCTACATGGCTGAGCTGGACGACAAGGCTGCGGCCTCCGCTTATAAGGATTATCTGGACGGCTACTTCCGCGACCAGAAAGCCGCCGGCCGTTTCGACTGGCCCGTGAACAACCGGCTGCGCGATCTGCCAGCATGGCTGGACAGCGAGCACGTCGTGCCGAGCGATACCAAGATTTCGCTGATGGTCGCACTGGGTCTGCTGGTGGCTTGCCTGGTGAATACCGCGGGCTTGTTGCTGGCGAAATTCCTGCGCCGTAGTTCGGAGATCGGCGTACGCCGCGCGTTGGGTGCGCCGCGCATGGCCATCTATATGCAGTTTCTGATCGAAGCGGGCATGGTCGGACTGACCGGCGGTGTACTGGGCCTGATGTTGACCTGGGTAGGTGTGCGCTGCGTCAGTTGGGTGTTGCCCAAGGAAATCGCTTCGTTGGCACACGTCGATCTCGCTTTGCTGATGCTTACCTTGGCGGTAGCGGTGCTCGCCACGATGCTGGCTGGGCTCTATCCCACCTTCCGCGCTTCGCGCGTGCAGCCTGCGCTGCAGCTGAAAACAAACTAGGAGCTTCGCCATGAACCTGCATCCCATGATCGCAGCACTGCGCAAGCACAAGGCCGGCGTCGTGCTGATCGCCCTGCAGATCGCGGTGACCCTCGCCATCGTCTGCAATGCGATCTTCATCATTTATGCGCGTATAGAAAATGTACGCCGGCCCACAGGGCTGGTCGAAAGCGATGTGTTCCTGGTCACCCAGCAATGGGTCGGTGCGCCCAGCGGTGATGATCCCGCCAGCATTCAGAAGCTCGATGCCATGTTGCGTGAGGATCTGAATGCACTACGTGCATTACCTGATGTGGAGTCCGTGGCGCCGACGAACTCCGTGCCGCTGCTGCCATCGAGCTGGAACGGTTCCGCTGCCCTGAAACCAGGTACCGATCTGCGCTCGGGTAACGCGCGCACCACCTTCTATTTCGGCGACGAGCAATGGCTGAAAACATTGGGATTGCATCTGGTTGCCGGTCGCGATTTCACTGCGGCTGATGTGACCAATATGGGCTTCCGAGCCAACACGCAGCCCGACATCGTGATCGTTACCAAGGCGCTGGCAGACAAGCTGTTCCCAGAGGCGAACGCGGTTGGCAAGGTGATTTACCTCAATGGCGACTCCAAGCCGACCACCATCATCGGCGAAGTGGAGCGTCTGCAGGTGCCTTCCGTGGGCAGTTGGGCCAGCAGCTTTGTTTGGAACTCGACCATCCAGCCGATTCGGCTCAATGGCAACTTCTCACGCTACGTGGTGCGCGCCAAGCCGGGTCGGTTGGAGGCGGCCATGCGTGCGGTGCCGTCCGCGCTGTATACGGTCAGTCCAATGCGGGTGCTTGATGACGACAGCGTCAAGTCGTTCAAAGACATTCGCGCCGAAGCCTATCGTGCCGACATTGGCATGGCGGCACTGATGGGGGCAGTGTGCCTCATCTTGCTCGCGGTAACGGCGGCGGGCATCGTGGGTCTGACCAGTTTCTGGGTCGGTCAGCGTCACCGACAGATCGGTGTGCGTCGCGCGCTGGGTGCACGCAAGATCGACATCCTGCGCTACTTCCAGCTTGAGAACCTGATGATCGCAGGCATCGGTGCAGTAGTCGGCGTTGCGCTCGCAGTCGGTTTGAACCGCCTGTTGATGAGCAAATTCGAGATGCAGAGCATGCCTGTCTATTACGTGCTCGTGGGTCTCGCGGTCGTCATGACGCTGGGGCAGATCGCCGTATTCGTACCGGCGCGACGCGCGTCGAACGTGCCGCCGGTGGTGGCGACGCGGTCGGTTTAGCGTCAACGGACAATCACGAGGGGAGCGTCATGTTGTCCTACTACTTCAGTCTCGCATTGCACAGCCTGAAGCGGAACCGCGTGCTTACCGCGCTGATGGTGCTCGCCATTGCGCTTGGCATCGGTGCAAGCATGACCACGCTGACGGTGCTGCATGTGCTTTCCGGCGATCCGCTGCCTGGACGCAGCGGATCGCTGTACTACCCGCAGATCGATCCGCGCGATATGAACGACTACGGGCCGAATGTCGAGCCGCCGGATCAGCTCGCCTGGACTGACGGCATGTACTTGCTGAAAGCCAAGCGTGCCAGCAGGCAAGCACTCATGACGGAAGGGATGGTTCCGCTGCAGCCAACCGAGTCGAATGTCGATCCCTTCCAGACCAGCGCGCTCTATACCACGGCCGATTTCTTTCCGATGTTCGGTGTGCCGTTCCAATTTGGCCAAGGCTGGAATGCAAACGAAGATGAAGGCAAAGCGCGCGTCGCTGTGATCAGTGCTTCATTGAACGACAAGCTGTTTGGTGGCGGCAATAGCGTAGGCAAAGAGCTCAGGCTGCAGGAAACGAGCTTTCGCATCGTGGGCGTGTTAGGTGATTGGCATCCCAATCCTCACTTCTATCAGCTCTATATGGGCAGTTATGCAAGCGATGAGGATGTGTACGTTCCGCTATCGACGTCGCGCGATCTGAAGATGGAGCATGACGGTTCGACAGACTGTTGGGGCAACACCGGTGGCGATCAGGACAATCTGGAGCGCGTGAATTGCACGTGGCTGCAGTTCTGGGTGCAACTGGACAAGCCTGCTGATGTGGAGGCATACAAGTCTTTCCTGACTCATTACTCGCAAGATCAGCACGCAATGGGCCGTTTCGAGCGCCCGCCCAACGTACGTTTGCGCAACGTCATGCAATGGCTGGACTACCAACACGTCGTGCCGAGTGATGCGCGTTTGCAGACATGGTTGTCCGTGGGGTTTCTCGTCGTTTGTCTGGTCAACACCGTGGGCCTGATGCTGTCGAAGTTCATGCGCCGCTCTGCGGAATTGGGTGTGCGGCGCGCGCTGGGAGCTTCGCAGCGGGCGCTGTTCGGGCAGTTGCTGATGGAATCCGGCGTCATTGGCCTTGCTGGCGGCACTGGGGGATTGCTGTTGGCGATGCTCGGCCTTTGGCTGGTGCGGCAGCAACCTGCCGGTTACGCCAGCCTTGCGCACATGGATGTTTCGATGTTGCTGGCTACTTTCACGCTGGCAGTGCTTGCCAGTTTGCTGGCCGGCGTACTGCCGGCGTGGCGTGCCTGCCGTATTACTCCGGCACTGCAGCTAAAGGCGAATTGACATGGATATCAAACCCATTCTCTCGACGTTGCGTCGGCACAAGTTCACCGCCTGCCTGCTGATTGCACAGATCGCGCTGACTTGCGCCATCGTGTGCAATGCCATTTTCCTCATTGGGCAGCGCCTGGAACGCATGAACATGTCTACCGGTGTGGCTGAGCACGAACTGGTGTACGTGCAGCTTGCCAATATCGACAATCGCCCAGACGCTATGGCGCGCTCAGCCGCCGATCTTGCTGCGCTGAAGGAGATCGCCGGTGTGAAGTCGGCCATGGCTACCAATCAACTGCCTTTTGGTGGCTCTTCCTCGAACATGGGTATCAAGACCGATCCCGAGCAACAAAACGATGAGATCAACGCCAGTCAATATTTGGGCGAAGACGTGATTCCCACGCTCGGCGTGCAACTGGTGGCAGGTCGCGATTTTCGCGCCGATGAATATCACGACCTTGCCGATGTCTATGCCTTGCTGCGCAAGGGGGATATGAATGCCCTACCGAAATCCGTGTTGATCACCCAACCCATGGCCGAACGGCTTTGGCCCGGACAAAACCCTCTCGGCAAGCAGATCTATGTGGCGAAGAACATCTCGCTGACGGTGATTGGCGTGATACGGGAACTGGCACGTGGCGGCGGCATCAGGGAGGGCGAGCAATACAGCGCAGTCAATCCGATCCGCTACAGTGCGTCCGGTGGCGCGTCCTACGTGATTCGCTGTGCACAGCAGGACCGGGAGCAGGTGCTGAAAGCGGCGCTTGCCAAACTGAAAGGCCTTGATCCCAATCGTATCGTGCTCGAAAAAGGCACTTTTGATGAGCTGCGTCACCGCTATTTTCGTGACGACCGCGCGATGGCTGGCATCCTCGTCGGGGTCTGTCTTGCACTGTTGATTGTTACCGCGCTGGGCATCGTGGGCTTGGCCAGTTTCTGGGTGGCGCAACGCAACCGCAGTATCGGCGTACGGCGCGCGTTGGGCGCCACTCGCTACAACATTCTCAACTATTTCCAGACCGAGAATTTCCTGCTCACCACCATGGGCATCGTGCTGGGCATGGTGCTGGCCTATGGCATCAATCTGTTCTTAATCGTGCATTACGAGCTGCCGCGGTTGCCGGCGGTCTATTTCCCAGTGGGCGCAATGCTGTTGTGGGGGTTGGGGCAAGCCGCGGTGCTGGGCCCGGCGTTGCGCGCGGCGGCGGTGCCGCCGGTGGTGGCGACGCGATCCGTCTAACTGTCTAGGGAGGGAGCATGTTCGGTTATTACCTTGATATGGCCATCCGCAGCCTCAAGCACAATAAAGTGCTTACCGTGCTGATGGTGCTTGCCATTGGCGTGGGCATTGGTGCGAGCATGACGACGTTGACCGTCATGCATCTGCTCTCTGGCGACCCTTTGCCTGGCAAGAGCGCCACGTTGTTTCGTCCGTTGGTGGATCCCGATCCCACGCCAGAGAGAACCCACGAGACGCCGATGGATGTCATGGATTACCGCTCCGCGATGGATCTGTGGAGTGCGCATCGCGCCGACCGGCAAACGCTGGTGGTGCAGAGTCCGGTCAAGGTGGTTGCTGCAGCAACCAACGTGCCGCCGTTGATGCTAATGCTGCTTTCGACCACGACAGACTTCTTCCCGATGTTCGATGTGCCGTTCCAATACGGATCGGGTTGGACTGCCGATGACGACGAGCGGCGCTCCCGCGTGGCCGTGATCAGTGCATCGCTTAACGACAAGTTGTTCGGTGGCGCCAACAGCGTTGGGCGTACCTTGCATTTGCGCAATACGGACGTCCGCATCATCGGCGTACTCAAGCCGTGGCGACCGTCGCCGTTGTTCTACATGGTCGCGGGAGGCCGTTTTGCGCATGGCGATACTGCCGATTTCTATGGCAAGCCTGAAGATGTGTTCGTGCCGTTTTCCAGTAGCTTGGAAATCAATGACGGAAATTTCCAGCAATTCACCTGCTGGGCGTTGCCGAAAATACCCGGGCATTTGATCGACGCGCCATGCGAATGGGTCACCGTGTGGGTGCAGCTCGGCGATGCAGGCAAGGCAGCAGCTTATCGCCGCTTCCTTGCGGACTACGCTGCGCAGCAAAAGTCATTGGGTCGCTTTACGCATGCTGAGAACACGCGTTTGCCCAATCTGATGGAATGGCTTGACTACAACGGCGTTGTGCCCAGCGACGTGCATCTGCAAACCTGGCTAGCGTTTGCCTTCCTGGCGATCTGCTTGTTCAACACGATTGGATTGCTGCTGGCGAAGTTTCTTCGTCGAGGCGGCGAGATCGGTGTGCGCCGTGCACTCGGTGCAACGCGTGGGGCCATCTTTGCGCAATTCCTGATGGAGACGGCGTTAGTTGGGGTGTTGGGCGGAGTCCTGGGCTGGTTGCTGACGCTCGCAGGACTATCGCTGGTACGCCGGCAGCCGACACCTTATGCGGACATGGTGCACTTGGATGTGTTGATGTTCGCGACGACGTTTGCACTGTCCATTGCCGTCAGCTTGCTGGCGGGCGCCTTGCCGGCTTTTCGCGCCAGCCGCGTTGCGCCGGCCCTGCAGTTGAAGACGCAGTAAGGGAATGATCATGCAGATTCGACCCATCATCACCGCTTTGCGCCGGCACCGGCTCGCCACCCTGCTGATTGCGATGGAAATCGCCTTGGCATGCGCCGTGTTATGCAATGCCTGTTTTCTGATCATGGGGCGCGAGCAGCGTATGAAGCTCAACAGCGGTGTCGATGAATCGTCCCTGGCCATCGTCCAGCTGACCGGTTTCGACAACGCAATGGCGCGCGATCTCAATGCTCGAATGCTGAGCGGACTTGCCGCGATCGACAGGGTGCAATCCGTCAGCGTGATCAACACGGTGCCGTTCGGACCGCAGGCTGGTGCGAACGGCATGTCTCTCGACCCGGCGATGAAGCAAATCAACGCGGTCATCGATTTCTATCTCGGCGGACCCAGCAGTTTCCAGTCGTTGGGCTTGAAGCTTGTTGCAGGCCGCTTGCCGCAGGCGAGTGACTATGTGTCGCTTAGCAATGTCTTGCCTAGTAGTGCCCAGGTCTGGATCACGCGCTCATTAGCTGACCACCTATGGCCGGGCGCAGACCCGCTCGGCAAAGAGTTCTGGTCCGGCGGCCACTACCGTGTGGCAGGCGTGCTTGAACACCTGGCGATCGCCCAGCCAGGCAGTCGCGGCCAGTACAGCGTGGACTGGTCGGTGTTCGTGCCGGCACAACCCGGGCCGTTTCTGACTGGCAGTTACCTTCTGCGTGCGCGGCCACAGGATATCTCGCATGTACTACGCGACGTGCGCGCAGCCGTAGCCAAAGTCGCCCCTGACACGGTGCTCGACATGGACGACTCCAAGACGATCAGTGAATTTCGCTACGCCTATTTCGAAAATGACCGCGCCATGGCCCGAGTACTAGTAGGGGTGATTGCAGCGCTGCTGCTGGTTACCGCACTCGGCATCGTTGGCCTGGCGAGCTTCTGGGTGCAGCAGCGCCGCAAGCAGATCGGTATCCGCCGCGCGATTGGCGCGACACGCGGCGACATCCTTCGCTATTTTCAAACCGAGAATTTCCTCATCGTGACGATGGGCATCGTGTTCGGTGTATTGCTGGCTTACGCCTTGAACGTGATGTTGATGAAAGCTTACGAAGTCACCCATTTGCCCGCCGCTTACGTTGCGACAAGCGCCATCGTGCTCTGGCTGCTAGGCCAACTCGCGGTGCTGGGGCCTGCCTTGCGCGCTGCAGCGGTGCCGCCGGTGGTTGCTACACGATCCGTATAACGACGTAACGAAGCGCTACTGGCAACAGGGACAGGGGAGTGACGTTGTATATGGTTGGATACAGCATGGAGTTGGCCTTGCGGGGATTGCGTCGTTATCCGAAGACGACGGCGTTGGCCGTGCTGACGGTGGCGATTGGCCTGGCTGCGAGCATGACGACGTTGGCGCTGTTGCACATGCTTTCCGCTGATCCATTACCTGGACGGAGCCAGCATCTCTATCTTGCCTGGGTAGATGCGGTAGAGGCCAAATCGCAGACTTTCACCTCGTTGGATGGGGTGACCACCTATGACTACAAGCGGCTGAAGATGCCAGACGCCGAAGCTCTGCTAGCAGCGCACAAGGGGACGCTGCAGACCGTGGTTGCCGATCTGGATGCGCGAGTGGAGGGTAGCAACGGGCAGCATTTCAACGAGCAGTTGTTGGCCACGGGCAGTGATTTCATTTCGATGTTTGGCGTGGCATTGCGGGATGGGCGCAGCTGGACCGTCGCGGAGGATGCGGCACGCGCTCCGATTGCTGTGATTGATAGCGGCCTGGCGCAAAAGCTGTTCGGTACACCGAGGGCCGTTGGCCGCGTGGTGCAGATCAAGAACCACGCTTTTCGTGTGATCGGCGTCAGCCAACCTTACTCGCCGCAACCCCATTTCTATGGCTTGAATGCTTGGGCGTTCGGCGGTGATTCTCAAGAAAGCATCTTCGTGCCTTACGGTGCCGCAGTCGATGCAGGTCTCGCGTCCTCCAGCACCGACGGCTGCGATGACGCGACGGACAAAGGTAAGCGATTCATTGCCGTTGACCCTTTGCATTGCGAGTGGCTGGCCTACTGGGTACAGCTCGGCACGCCACAGGATGTAGCGGCATACCGCAGTTTTCTTGATCACTATGCGCAACAGCAAACCTCACTGGGGAGTTACGGCAAGAAACCGCAATCGCAGTTGTTGAGTGTGCAACAGTGGTTGACGCTGCAGAATGTGATACCGGACAACGTGCGGCTCAATGTTTGGCTGGCCGGTTCGTTTCTGGTGCTATGCATGGTGAATGTGGCGGGCCTGCTGGCGGCGAAGTTCATGCGCCGCAGTGTTGAAGTCGGCATTCGGCGCGCCTTGGGGGCTTCACGACGTGCAGTGATGCTGCATCACTTGTTCGAGGCCGGCATGGTTTGTTTTCTTGGTGGTGCATTGGCCTGGCCGCTCACATTGCTGGGGCTGGCCTTATTGCGGATGCAGGATCAAGGTTTCACCGATCTGGCGAGGCTCGATGTGGCGATGTTTGCGGCGCTGTTCGCACTCGCCCTTGGTGTCGGTGCGCTGGTGGGCTTGTTGCCATCGTGGCGGGTATCGATGGTGCAGCCTGGCTTGCAAGTCAAAAGCGCTTAAGGGGGCGTGTGCATGCGGATCATTCTTGCTCCATTGCGTCGACATAGCTTGATGCCTGTGCTGGTCCTGCTGCAGGTTGCATTGGCCTGCGCCATTCTGTGCAATGTGTTTTTTCTGGCCTGGCAGCGCTTGCAGCCGATGCTGGCGCCGAGTGGCGTGGATGCCGATAACCTGATCCTGGTGGATAACCTGGCCGCGCAAGGGCGAACTTACACGGCGGCCGAATCCGTCGCCGGAGAAGACGCGCTGCGTGCGGTGCCCGGTGTGCGTGCCGCGTCGTCTGGGTTCGGTCTGCCGATGGTGAGCATCGCATCGATCATGGTCAATCTGCAGGGGCCGACACACACAGCAGTTGGCGTCAACGCTTTCTTTGGCAAAGGCCTGGTACAGACGCTGGGACTGCAGATGGTGACGGGGCGGGATTTTCTGCCAAGCGAATATCGGCCGTGGGGTTTAGGTGCGAGTAATGGCAGCAATTCGGACTGGGATACCGGCGTGACGCAGCCGGTGATCATTACGCAGGCTTTGGCCGATAAATTGTTTGGCGCAGCTCCCGCTGTTGGGCAGTTGCTAGCCGATCCTGATCCAGCCGATAAGAGCGACCACGGTTATCAGGTGGTAGGTGTCGTCAAACACTTGCTCCGCAACGAGATTGGGTTGGCCACGGATGGACGTGCGGACTATACCGTGCTGCTAGCTCGAAATATCGGCAATACAGCCATGCTGAGTTACGCGGTGCGCGTGGATCCAGCCATGCGTGACATTGCGCTGCAAGGTGTGAAAAACGCGATCAAGCGTCAATTCGGTGGAGCGAACGCAGGCGGGGCTCAAGCTCGGGTGCAGACGTACAACGAAAAGCGCAACGATGCCTTCAAGAGTTCGCGTGCCGCGCTTTGGTTGCTGCTGGGCATGGTGCTGGCAATCGTCATCGTAACCTTGGTCGGCATCATGGGTCTCACCGGTTTCTGGGTGCAGCGTCGCACCCGGCAGATCGGGATACGTCGCGCCCTAGGCGCGCGCCGCGCGCAGATACTGTGTTACTTCTTTGCGGAAAATCTATTGATCGTTAGCGTAGGCATCCTTTTAGGGATGGCGCTTGCTTATGCCGGCAACATTTTGCTCATGCATTACTACGAGCTTCCCCATTTACCTTGGATGTATCTGCCAGTTGGTGCTGCCGTGATGTTGGTGATAGGGCAGTTGGGTGTACTCGCGCCGGCTCTGCGCGCCACGGAAGTGCCACCGGTGGTGGCGACACGATCCGTATGACTTTGTTTGATGACTTTAACCTGGAGAAGTAAAAATGAAAGTGCGATTGCCATGGCTGTTGTCGATGGTTGCGCTGACGCCGCTGATGGTTGCGGCTGCAGCGCATGATGGTGCAGCCGCAAAGGACAAAGAGGCAACGATGACGCGTGCGGAAGTCACGCGGATCATTGCCAATGCAAACCATATCGTTACGCCCAACGGCGTCGAGGAATTGGTGAAGGTGCCCATCAATGGCATCGATCAATGGCTTTCGATCCGCGGCAGGGATCGCCGTAATCCTATTTTGCTGGTTCTGCATGGTGGCCCTGCATCGCCAAGCATGCCGGGCGATTACATCTACCAGTCGCCGTGGGAAGACTATTTCACTGTCGTGCAATGGGATCAGCGTGGCACGGGCAAGACCTATGCTGCGAATACCGAGCAAAAGATGGCGCCTGGCATGACTGTCGAAGGCATGACGGATGATGCAGCGCAGGTCGTGGAATACCTGCGTAAGCACTATGACAAGCAGAAGATTTTTCTGATGGGTCATTCATGGGGCACGGTGCTGGGTACGCGTTTGGCGCAGCAGCATCCCGACTGGTTCTACGCTTATATCGGCGTAGGGCAGGTGGTGAACGTGCGCCGGAATGAAGAAATTGGCTACAACTTCGCCTTGCAGCAGGCGAAAGCGAGTGGCAATGCGGAGGCCATCAAGCAACTGCAGGCTATTGCGCCGTATCCCGGTACGACGCCCGTTACGCTTGATCGCCTCGGTGTGCGAAGCAAATGGGAGATGTATTACGGCGGTTTGGCATACGGGCGGCAGAATTACAGCTTCGATTCGGATGCCGAAGAGCTATCGCCGGATTACAGCTCAAAGGAACTGGACGCGATCAATAAGGGAAGCGTGTTCTCCATTCATCACTTGATGGCGTCTGTCGTCGATGTCGATTTCGACAACACCACGCATTTTGCTTGCCCAGTCATCCTGTTTGTCGGAGCGCACGACGAGACCACCTCGCATGAACTTGCCGAACAATGGTTCGACAAGCTCCAGGCACCATCGAAGCGGTTGGTGGTTTTCGCCGATTCCGCGCACATGATCATGCAGGAACAGCCAGGCCGATTCTTGATGCATTTGGTGAGCGATGCACTGCCGTTGGCGCAAACAGCGGGCGATACGACGCCGGTGGAGGCGGTGAGGGATCACTGAACCAAGCGCCGGGTGTCCGGGAAGTCGCCGTAGCAATTTTTCATGTACGGTGGCTGTTCCGCGTGGCAACCTTCGGGGCGGGGGTGGCTCCATGCCTGCATCGGCAGACGATGCAGGCATGCCGAAATGATCATTTCTTTCAGGCCAAGAAAGCTTATGAGCAAAGTGCTTCGCTTTTCCTTGCTGGCCATTTGCGCGGTGGGCCTGTTCCCAACTCTAACGGCGCGTGCGCATGACGCGCTCGATGATGCGCGTCAGATCGTGGTTGTTACCACCACCGACTGGAACAGCGTGAGCGGCACGCTGCAACGGTTTGAACGCGGTGGATCGCACGATAAGTGGACGGCGGTGGGGCAGCCGTTTCCCATTGTGGTAGGGAAGACCGGGCTGGCATGGGGTAATGGCTTGATCACCACCGAACGATTGGGCGCCGATGCTGGCGATCCGGTCAAGCGGGAAGGGGATGGCAAAGCGCCGGCCGGCGTGTTCTCGTTGGGAACGGCATTCGGATATGAACCACAGTTGCTGGCCGGCTCGCGCATGTCGTACATGCACCTTACTCCGTCCATCGAGTGTGTGGATGACGTGAAGTCCCAGCATTACAACCGCATCGTCGATCGCCAGAACATCAGCGCGCCGGACTGGAGCAGTTCCGAACAGATGCTGCGGAATGACGAGCTCTATCAATGGGGTGTCTATGTGGATCACAACGCCAACCCGACCCGGCCTGGCGGTGGCTCGTGCATTTTCTTGCACATTTGGCGTGGGGCTGGTCAGGGTACGGTTGGATGCACGGCCATGCCGAAGGAAGATATCGAGCAGCTGATCGAATGGTTCGATCCAGCGAAGTTGCCGCTCCTGGTACAGATGCCGCGCGCTCAGTACGACAAGGTTCGCAGGCGCCTGGAATCGTCCAGACTCCCCGCCGTCAACTAACCTTGGAAGACGGTTTCGTCAGTTTTGATATACGTAGGCCGTTCGGCGTGGCAACCTTTTGGGCGGGAGCGGCATCCATGCCTGCATGTGTAGACGACGAATGCGTACTGTACTGATCATCGATGACAACCCGGCCGTGGGCGAGGCATTGTCGCTGCTGCTTTCGCTGCACGATGTGCGCCCGCTGGTGGCGCTTACGCCCGAAGAGGGCTTGGCCACGCTGGCGCGCCAGTCTGTGGACGTGGTGATCCAGGACATGAATTTCACGGCGGATACCACCTCGGGTGAAGAGGGTGTGGAATTGTTCCGCACGATCCGCGAGCGTCATGCGGATCTGCCTGTCATTTTGCTGACGGCGTGGACACACCTGGAAACTGCAGTGGAGCTGGTGAAGGCGGGTGCCGCCGATTACCTCGCCAAGCCCTGGGACGATGCCAAGCTGCTGACGACAGTGGAGAACCTGCTGGAGCTGTCCGAATCCACGCGCGAGGTGAATCGCACGCGCATGGAGCGCCGCAAGCGCCGTGACGATCTGCAGCGCAGATACGACCTCGACGGGCTGGTATTCGCTTCCGAAGCCATGGCACGCACGATCGATCTGGCTTGCCAAGTGGCGCGCTCGGACGTACCGGTGCTGATCACCGGTCCCAATGGTTCCGGCAAGGAGCGCATTGCGGCCATCGTGCATGCCAATTCTTCAGTGAAGAGCGGCCCCTTCATAGCGGTGAACTGCGGCGCCTTGCCGGGCGAGCTGATCGAGGCCGAGTTGTTCGGTGCCGAGGCCGGTGCGTACACGGGCGCCAACAAGGCGCGCGAAGGCCGCTTCGAGCTGGCCGACGGCGGCACGCTATTTCTGGATGAAATCGGCAACTTGCCACTGCCGGGACAGATGAAACTGTTGCGCGTGCTGGAAACCGGGCAGTTTGAGCGGCTGGGTTCGGGCCGCGTGCGTAAGGTGAAGGTGCGCGTGCTGAGTGCGACCAATGCCGATCTCAAAGGCATGATCCGCGCGGGTACCTTCCGCGAGGATCTGTATTACCGCCTTAACGTGATCGACGTGAATCTGCCGCCGTTGTCCGAACGCATCGACGATATCTTGCCGCTGGCTGAGTACTTCCTGGCTGGCCGCGCGCAACTCAGCGATGTGGCACGCGAAGCTTTGATGACCTATTCGTGGCCGGGCAACGTACGCGAACTGAAGAACGCGATTGAGCGCGCCGCATTGCTGGCGGGCAACAATCCCATCACCCCCGAATTGCTCAATTTGCCGCAGCAAGCCGGTGCGCTGGCGGTGCGCAATCTCGACGAGCCGAGCCGCGAAGTGGTGGAGGCCGCGCTGCACAAGGCCGATGGCGTGGTCAGCCGTGCGGCGCAGTCGCTGGGCTTGTCGCGGCAGGCGCTCTATCGACGCATGGAACGGTATGGGTTGATGACGGCGACGTGATGCCTGACAGGCCATTGGGTTGGAATGCTCATGTATCCCTCACGGCCGTCATTCCCGCTTTCGCGGGAATGACGGCCATGTAGGTTCGATGCATCTTCCGGCAGTGGCGCACGTAGGCAGCAACGTGTAGAACAGCCGCATTTCACGCGGAAACCCATCATGCTTCCATGCACCCACCAAGCCAGGATCGCCACATGCGCCTGAGATCGCTGGAAGCCCGGTTGTTCCTCTGGCTGGCCCTGGCTGCGTTGATGGGTGCCCTGGTCTACATCGGCGTTACGCAGTGGCCTATGCCGCAGACGTTGAATTGGATGCATAGCGAGCTGGGGCTGCATGTTGCGGAGCCTGACCGCACGGCAGCGATCCTCCTCTGCGTGACCGTGCTGGCGCCGTTGTCCTGGTGGTTCGCACATATGGTGATGCAGCCGGTGAAGCGTCTGCTGCGCGCGCTGGAAGGTGCGGTGGCGAGTTATCGCGATGGCGATTTCAGTATTTCCATTGCGCTCAATCGGGGCGATGAGCTGGGCGATCTCGTGCGCGTGCACAACGAACTCGGGCAGACCTTGCGCGAGCAGCGGCAGAATCTTGCGCAGCGCGAACTGTTGCTGGATACCGTGGTGCAGAACACGCCGGTGGCGCTGGTACTCACCGATGGCAGTGGACGGGTTGCTTACGCCAACATCGCAGCGCGGCACTTGTTCAACGAAGGACGCAGCCTCAACGGTCTGCATTTCGCGACGCTGATCGCCGATGCACCCGAAGCACTGCGCAAGGCGACGGAGGGCACGGAGGATGCGCTCTTCAGTGTGGAAATGGATGGGAGCGAGGAGACCTTCCACTTGTCGCAGCGTGCATTCCGCTTGCAAGGTCGACCGCATCGTCTGCAATTGTTTCGCCGCATGACACGCGAATTGTCGCGCCAGGAAGTGGCAGCCTGGAAGCGTGTGATCCGCGTGGTCAGCCATGAATTGAACAACTCGCTGGCGCCGATTTCCTCGCTCGCGCATTCCGGCGCGGAGCTGGCACGACGTGGAGACGTGCAGCGATTGCCTGGTGTATTCGCCACCATCGGTGAGCGTGCGCGTCACTTGCATGGGTTCATCGATGGCTACGCGCGTTTCGCCAAGTTGCCCGCACCACGGACGGTGGCGGTGGAATGGAAGCCCTTCCTGGATGCGCTAGCTCTGCATTGCCATTTTCAGCTGCAGGGCAAAGCACCCACGCAACCGGGATGGTTTGATCCGGTGCAGATCGAGCAAGTGCTTATCAATCTGGTCAAGAACGCGCACGAATCGGGTAGTGCGCCAGAAGGCGTCACCTTGGCGCTGACCTTGATCGGACACGAGTTGCGCATTGAAGTGGGCGACCGCGGCCCCGGCATGAGCGAGGCGGTGTTGGCGCAGGCGCTGCTGCCGTTCTATTCCACCAAGCGCTCGGGCACGGGGCTTGGGTTGGCACTTGCGCGCGAAATCAGCGAGGCGCATGGCGGGCGTATTGCGTTGGCCAATCGCGAGGATGGTGGTCTGCGTGTCACGCTGATACTGCCGCAGCCGGCGAATGCGGTTTAACACTCCCTCTCCCCTTCCGGGAGAGGGTTGGGGTGAGGGGCCAACCCCGCCTGATCTTTTGATCATTGCGCGAAAACCTTATGCATGCGTGCGTGCAAGTCGCGTTTTCCCGCAAGTCTTGTCCCCCTCACCCTAACCCTCTCCCCGGAGGGGAGAGGGGATAACGCCGCTGGCCTATACTCGCTTGGTCGACAAGGAGTAGAACCATGGGAAATATCGTTGCATTAGTACTCATCGTAGTGGCAGTGATCGTACTGTCCAAACTGGTGCGCATCGTTCCGCAGGGTTATGAATGGACCGTTGAGCGTTTCGGCAAGTACACGCGCACGTTGCCACCGGGGCTCCATTTTCTTATTCCCGTCATGTACAACATCGGCCGCAAGATGAACATGATGGAACAGGTGCTGGATGTGCCGAGCCAGGACGTGATCACCAAGGACAACGCCGTGGTGCGCGTAGATGGCGTGGTGTTCTATCAAGTACTCGACGCCGCCAAGGCTGCGTATGAAGTAGCTAATCTGGAGCAGGCCGCGCTCGCACTGGTGATGACCAACATCCGCACCGTGCTGGGCTCGATGGACTTGGACGAATCGCTGAGCCAGCGCGACGCCATCAACGCGAAACTGCTGAAGGTAGTCGATGAGGCCACGCATCCATGGGGCGTGAAGGTCAATCGCATCGAGATCAAGGACATTGCGCCACCGCGCGACTTGATCGATTCGATGGCGCGCCAGATGAAAGCCGAACGCGAAAAGCGCGCCAACATCCTTGAGGCAGAAGGCTTCCGTCAGGCCGCCATTCTCAAGGCCGAGGGCGAAAAACAGTCAGTGATCCTGGCCGCCGAAGGCGAGAAGGAAGCGGCCTTCCGTGCGGCGGAAGCGCGCGAACGCTCGGCCGAGGCCGAGGCCAAAGCGACGACGATGGTGTCCGATGCCATCGCCAATGGCAACGTGAACGCGCTCAATTACTTTGTCGCCAACAAGTACGTGGAAGCGCTGAAGGAAATGGCCAACTCGCCCAACCAGAAGATGCTGCTGCTGCCGATGGAAGCCACGGGAATCCTCGGTTCGCTAGCGGGCATCGCGGAACTGGCGAAGGAATCGCTCGGGCAACAACAGGAAAAGCTCACCGCGGCTCGCCGCAATCCGCCATCGATGAGCTGAGTGCGAGGAACCGATCATGTTCGCAAGCGTTGCCGCGCATTACCTGTGGTGGATCGTTGCGCTGGTGCTGATTGCCATCGAGGTGATCATGCCCGGCTATTTCATGCTCTGGATCGGTATCGGTGCAGCCGCAACAGGCTTGCTGGTGCTGCTGATGCCGGGCTTGTCGCTCATGGCCCAGGCAGTCATGTTCGTGGTGTTGGCGTTCGTGTCGTGCGCGGTCTATTGGTACGCCGTACGGCCGGCGCTGCAGAAGCGCGACGAGAGCGACGGGCGGCTCAACCGGCGTGGCGAACAACTCATCGGCCGCCGTTATGTGCTGATCGAAGCCATCGTCAATGGACGCGGCAAGGCGCGGGTAGGCGATGGGCAGTGGCTAGTGAGCGGGCCGGATATGCCGGTGGGCAGCACGGTGGAAGTCGTTGCCGTGGAAGGGGCTACGTTGCAAGTGAAGCCTGCTTGATGAGAGCTTGGACGCTGCTCCCTCCCCTGCGGTGCAGGGGAGGGTTGGGGTGGAGTTGCACGAGCTCGCTGCATAAATTGGAACTCGCCGCGAGATTGCTTCACCCCAACCCCGCCTCCTCCGGCTCGCCGGGGGAGAAAAGAAAGTACGCCCCCTACTACACGTAGGGGAGGGAGCAAGATGCTGGCAAGTCGAGAGAGCAACGCTAAAGGGCTTGCCACGACATACCCAAGCGATGTGCTTGCGGTAACAATGACGCCATGCCCGCATCCACCCTCCGATCGCCATTGCCATCCTTCGCCACCACGGCGCTCAACACCCGTATCGCCTTTCTGGTGGAACTCGCCACACGTCTGCACAAATATGGTGCGGCGTCGCCGCGCTTGGAAATGGCGATTACAGGTTCGGCGCAGCGTATTGGCCTGAGTGCGGACGTGTGGTCCAGCCCCACGGCCATCATCATCTCCTTCGCCGATCTTGCGCAGGGCGAGGAAGGGCGGCTGGCGCAGGTCACACAGGTGATTCGCCTGCTGCCGGGTGACGTGAATCTGGACAAGCTGTGCCGTGCCGACGAGATTGCTGATCGCGTCATCGCAGGGCAGCTGGATCTGCGTGAAGGCTTCCGTCTGTTGCGCGCGCTGGAGCTGCCGGACACACCTCGCCAACAGGCCGGGGTGATCGTGAGTTACGGCTTGTCTGCAGCGGCCATCGATGCGCTGTTCCTGCATAGTTCCTGGGTGGATCTGCTGGTCGCGGCGTTTGTGGGATTGATCATCGGCACCATCACCATCCTGTCTGGAACGCGTCCGCGCCTGCAGGTCGCGAGTGATGCGATCTGCGCGATGGTGGCGACGCTGGTGACGATCGTGTTCAGTGCCTTCGTGGCGCCGCTGGCGATCAAATCGGTGGTGTTGGCGGGCCTGATTGTGCTGATGCCCGGCATGTCGCTGACCACCGCGGTGCGCGAGATTTCCAGCCAGCACTTGGTGGCGGGCATGGCGCGCATGGGCGGGGCGATGTCGACGTTGCTCAAGCTGACCTTCGGTACGGTGGCCGCTACGCAGATCTGCGCGGTGCTGGGCATCGAGCCACGTGACTTCGCGCTGCCGGCCTTGCCGGCGTGGGTGGATTATCCGGCCTTGCTGGTAGCGGCCATCGCCTTCGCCATGTTGTTTCGCGCCGCATGGCGCGATTGGCCTGCGGTGGTTGTTGCGGTGATTACGGGCTATATGGCGACGCGATTGGGTAGCGTCATTTCCATAAACCTGTCTGGCGCGCCATTCGGCATATTCCTGGGCGGCCTGCTATTGAGCGCGCTGGCTAACTTGTATGCGCGTTACGCGGGGCGTCCCGGTGCCGTGGTGCGCGAGCCGGGCATTCTGCTGCTGGTGCCCGGCAGTGTGGGATTTCGTAGTGTTTCTTATTTGCTCGACCGTAATGCGTCGTTGGGTTTTGATTCGACCGTATTGCTGGTGACGATTTTGATTTCGCTAGTGGCGGGATTGATGTTTGGTGAGTTGCTGATTGCGCCGAGACGGTCGCTGTGACGGTGACTCCCTCCCCCTTGGGAGGGGGCGAGGCGAGGACAACCTCGCGGCAATATTTGCCATTAACTCGCCGAAATGACGTGAGGAAAGGTTTCGCATCGCGTGAATCCCGAACTCCAGAAAGGAAAACGCCGGCATAAGCCGGCGTTTTTCGCGAACCTGATCAAGAAATCAGACCGCCATATCCTTTTCCTTCTTGCCCGCTTTCAACGCATCGTTGAACCAGCGCGGGCGCTTGCCGCGACCCGACCAGGTCTGTTCCGGATCGGCGGGATTGCGGTATTTCGGCGCCACCGAACCCGTGCCGCGACGCTTGCCGCCGCCGCGCACGCTGGCGCCGGCACCAAACACGTCTTCGAAGCTGAGGCCTTCGGCCTTCAGCAGGGCCTGCACTTTTTCGCGCACCCTGGTGACTTTTTCCTTTTGTAGTTCGTCTTGGCGCGCTTGCGCCTTCTGAATCAGGTCATTGAGCTGGGTATGGTTGAGGCTCTTGATATCAATGGCCATTAAGCGGACTCCGGTAAAAGAAATAATGAGAAGGACATGCCCGACTATTGATTATGAATAAATGTCCGGACGCATTTTTCATTCTCTCGCACGAAACTCAAAATTGCAAAGCAATGGATGTGAAAAACAGGTATTTTGAGGCCTGATTATGGCGCAAGAAAAAGGCCGCATTACGCGGCCTTTTTCGATTTCATGCCCTGCTTCAGGCGAGTATTTCGAATAGCTCGTCGCGCGTAATGGCGCTGCTTTCGGCGGCGGAACGGGCGCGATATTCCAGTGTGCCGGCAGCCAGGCCGCGTTCGCTGACCACCACGCGATGCGGAATGCCGATCAATTCCATATCGGCAAACATCGCACCGGGGCGCAGGCCGCGGTCGTCCCATACCGTTTCGATGCCACGCGCGGTCAGTTCGTTATAAAGCGATTCGGCGGCGGCTTCGACCTCGGGCGAGTTCTTGGGATTGATCACGCATACGGCAATGCGCCACGGCGCCATCGGTTCGGGCCAGATGATGCCGGCATCGTCGTGGCGCTGTTCGATCGCCGCGGCGACGATGCGGCTGACGCCGATGCCGTAGCAGCCCATCAGCATCACCTGCTTTTTGCCCTGGTCGTCGAGCACGGTGGCGCTCAGGGCTTCGGCATATTTACTGCCAAGCTGGAACACATGGCCCACTTCGATGCCGCGTGCGATCTGCAGGGTGCCGCGGCCATCGGGCGAAAGGTCGCCCGCCACCACTTGGCGGATATCTTCCACGCGCGTGATGCGTGCGTCGCGCACCCAATTGGCGCCGGTGTAGTGCGTGTCGTTGGCGTTGCCGCCGCACACGAAATCGGCCAGCACAGCTGCGCTGCGGTCGACGATGACGGGGATGGAATCAGGCAGGCCGGCCGGGCCGATAAAGCCGGGGCGCACGCCGACGGCGGCGAGGATTTCTTCGTCGGAGGCGAGCACGGATTCGCCCGGCAGCTCGGGTAGCTTGCTGGCCTTTACTTCGTTGATCTCGTGATCACCGCGCAGGCACAACGCGACCAGGCCTTCCTTGCCGCGCACCAGCACGGTCTTGATGATGCGGTCAGCGCTGATGCTGAAATGTTTGGTGACTTCGTCCACCGTGCGCACGCGCGGCGTGTCCACGCGCTGCAGCGTTGCCGACGGAGCGGGGCGGCTGATCGCGGGTGCAACGGCTTCGGCTTTTTCGATGTTCGCGGCGTATTCGGAACCGTCGGAGAAGGCGAGCAGATCTTCGCCGGAGTTGGCGAGCACCTGGAATTCATGGCTGGCGTTGCCGCCGATGGCGCCGGTATCCGCCTGCACGGCGCGGAACTTGAGCCCCAGGCGCGTGAAGATGCGCGCGTACGCCTGATACATCACCTCATAGGTTTCGCCCAGCGATTCCTGCGTGAGGTGGAAGGAGTAGGCATCCTTCATCAGGAATTCGCGCGCGCGCATCACGCCGAAGCGCGGACGGATCTCGTCGCGGAACTTGGTCTGGATCTGATAGAAGTTGACCGGCAGCTGCTTGTAGCTCTTCAGTTCGTTACGCGCGAAGTCGGTGACGACTTCTTCATGCGTGGGGCCGTAGCAGAATTCCTGCTCCTTGCGATCCTTGATCTTCAGGAGCTGCCCGCCGAATTTTTCCCAGCGGCCGGTTTCCTCCCACAGCTCGCGCGGCTGTACCGAGGGCATCAGCATTTCGATGGCGCCGGCGCGATTCATCTCCTCGCGCACGACGTGTTCCACCTTGCGCAATACGCGCAATCCCAGCGGCGACCAGGTGTAAAGGCCGGAGGCAAGCTTGCGGATCATGCCGGAGCGGATCATCAGCTGATGGCTGGCGATCTCGGCATCGGCAGGGACTTCCTTGACGGTGGCCAGGTGGAATTGGCTAAGGCGCATGAGTGATCGGTCGGCTATCGAGATAAAGGGGCGATTATAGCCGGCAGGTTGGGCGTAACAGACGATATCCGTAGGTTGGGGTGCAAACCCCAACATTCCGATGTCGCGTTGCATGGCGATGTTGGGGTTTGCACCCCAACCTACGGCGCTTCAGCGCGTTATTGGTTGCAGTACTGGCTGTATTGCGACTGGCTGGCATCCAGCTGCTGCTTGCGTTGATCCGCATTCAGCACTTGCTGCTGTCCACCATTGTTCATCACCACCGGGCCGCTGCCCTGCAAGGTGCCGATGTTGGTTTTCAGCGAAGCGCAGAGCTTCGCGCGGTTTTCGGGCGTGTCTTCCACCGGACCTTGCGGCGCGCTGTTATTGCTGCTCGGTTGCGAAGAGGCGCTGTTGCTCGATGTGGTGGTGGCGGTGTTGTCACCGCCAGCGGGGGCAGAGGTGCCGGTGTTTACGCTGACCTGGCTGTATTTGGTGCCGGTCGGCGGGGGCGATTCCGAGTAATGGATGGTGCCATGGGCATCGGTCCACTTATAGACCTGAGCGCAGGCCAGGGGCGCGACGAGCAGCAGCGCCAGGGCAATGGACAGTCGACGCATGAGGTGACTCCAGAACGGAAAGTGAGGGAACACGTGTAGTTAACAACCGCTGAGGTTGGGACTCAAGCGGGCGGTATGGGCGGAGTGTGTAGAACGTGCTTGTTAGCACGTTTGGGGGCGGGGGAACTGGGAACGTCGGCTGCAAGGCGGACGGAGATCCCGACATTGGCCAAAGACAAATTGCAAGCACCGCCGGCATCACCGGCTGCGATCCCCTTTCCATTCCCCGTTCCCGGCGTATCGCCGCCCCCTGTTACACTGAAACAGTCCCATCACGGATGGTTTCATGAGCGAGACGACACCAGTACGGGTGCCGCGGCATCGCGGTATTTATCTACTACCGAACCTGTTTACCACCGGCGCCATGTTCGCCGGTTTCTACGCCATTGTGGTCAGCATCAGCGGGCATTTCACGGATGCCGCCATTGCTGTGTTCGTGGCTGCCTTGCTGGATGGCATCGACGGCCGCGTGGCGCGTCTGACCCATACGCAGAGCGAATTCGGGGTGCAGTACGATTCGCTGTCCGACCTGGTGAGCTTCGGCCTTGCGCCCTCGCTGGTGATGTACAACTGGTCGCTGTCTGGCCTCAAGGAGTTTGGGCCGCTGCCGGCCAAGATCGGTTGGGCGGCAGCCTTCATCTACGCCGTATGCGCTGCGCTGCGGCTGGCCCGCTTCAACACTCAAGTGGGCGTTGCCGACAAACGTTATTTCCAAGGCTTGCCTAGCCCGGCGGCGGCGGCGGTGTGCATGTCGTTCGTGTGGAGCATGGACAGCTGGGGTTTTTCCGGCGCCGAGTTGGACGTGGTCATGCCGTTCATGGCGGTGATCGTAGGCTTGCTGATGGTGAGCCGCTTCCGCTACTACAGCTTCAAATCCCTGCCGATGGCGGACAAGGTGCCGTTTCTGTGGATTCTGGTTGCGGTGCTGATCCTGGTGCCGTTATTCGTTGATCCGCCGCGCGTGCTGCTGGTGGTGTTTTCGCTCTATCTCTTGTCCGGGCCGATCGTGACGCTATGGGGCCTCGCTACGCATCGCAAGCGCCCGCGTCGCGGAGCGGTATGAACGCAGTAGCCGCCAGTCCAGCTCATCGAGCACGTGTGCTGCGTGCGCTGGGCGTGGTGACTTGGCGCAAGCGGGGTGTTGCCGCGGCAGCGTCGATGGAACCGGTGTTGCCGGCGGAACCTCAGCAGGTATCCGCCAGTGCTGGCGTCGTGGTTGTGCTACCCGCTGGTTGCGCGGTACGCGAGCACGATCTGCTCGGGCGCGCACTGTCCGCCTTCGGACCTCAGCTGGCGCGCGCGCCACGCATCGAGGCGCGGGATGGCGAAACCATGCAGGTGCCGCATGCACCGGCCTATCTGGTGTTCGGCCAGGCTCAGGCGCATGCACTTGGACGGGCGTTGCCGGCCAGCGTCATGCGCGATGCGCACATTGTGCTGGCGGATGCACCTTCGGAAATCCTGGCGCAGGCCAATTCCAAGCGACGGCTATGGCAGGCCTTGCGTACCCTGCGCCGTGCTCTTGCAGCCGGAGGGCAGCGCTGATGGTTGCTGTTGCGCGCCCCTCACTGGAGATGCGCGCAATGCGGCGCGAAGACCTGCCGCGAGTGAGCGAACTGGAACACGCTTCCTACGAATTTCCCTGGAGCATGGGCATCTTCGCCGATTGCCTGAAGGCCGGGCATCCGGCGTGGGTGTTATGCCTGGAAGGGTGCGCGATCGGCTACGGCATTCTTTCGGTGGGTGCGGGTGAGGCACACGTGCTGAATGTGTGTATTTCGCCCGATCAGCGTGGGCAGGGCTTTGGGCGGCATCTGATGAAGCGCTTACTCGACATCGCGCGGTGGAACGGCGCCGAGCGCGTGTTTCTGGAAGTGCGGCCATCCAATCCGAATGCGCAGGCTTTGTATGCGTCGCTGGGATTTCACGAGATTGGCCGGCGGCCGCGGTATTACCCGGCGCACAGCGGGCGTGAGGATGCGATCGTGATGGCGTTGGAGTTTGATGTTTCGTAGGGCGCGTTCGCCCACCTGTGATCTTTCTTAGTAAGTCCCTCTCCCTCCGGGAGAGGGTGCCGAGAGGCTCGGGTGAGGGTTCGGGCGAAGCGTGATGCTGACCTATCGTGCAGGTTTTGCTATGACGTGCTGGTCGTACCCTCACCCCAACCCCTCTCCCGGTGGGAGAAGGGCTTAAAGCATCAACCCAGCTTCAGCATCTGCTCGCGCAACGCGCCCAGCTGTGTACCCCAGTCGGCAATGCGCTGACGTTCCTGCGCCACCACTTCCGCCGGCGCGTTCGCTACAAAGTTGGCATTACCCAACTTGCTCTCACACTTCTTGATCTCGCCTTCAATCCTTCCGATTTCCTTCGCAAGGCGTGCCTTCTCAGCGCCGAGATCGATCAGGCCGGCAAGCGGAATCAACACACGCAGCGAGCCGACTACGGCTGCTGCAGCGGCGGGCTCGTCTGCGCCGGACTCGATCCACTGCGGCGCCTCAACGCGCGCAAGGAAGCTGATTTGCGCGGCAAACTTGGCCTCACGTGCGCGATCACTGGCATCACCATCGGCCAGTAGCAGCGGAATGACCTTGCCGGGAGCGATGTTCATTTCTGCGCGGATGCGGCGGATACCGCTGAGCACGTTCTTGAACCATTCGATCTCGGCGGTGGCGGCTTCATCGGCGGGAATATCGTTCGTGTTCGGCCACGCGCGCAGCAGAATGCTATCGGCCTTGATGCCGAGCTTCGGTGCCACCGACTGCCAGATTTCTTCCGTGATGAACGGCACGATCGGATGCAATGCACGCAACACCGTTTCCAACACCACCAGCAAGGTGTGGCGTGTGGATGCCGCGGCGATTGCGTCGTCGCCATTCAATGCGGGCTTGGACAGTTCGAGGAACCAGTCGCAATACTCGTTCCACACGAATTCGTACAACGCCTGCGCCAACAGGTCGAAACGGTACGTAACGAAATGCTGTTCGACTTCGGCAAGCGTTTGCTTCAAGCGCGTGAGAATCCAGCGTTCGGCTTCGGTCACCGGCGCACCGGCCGGCGCAGGCAACTCACCTTCCGGCAGGTTCATCAACACGAAGCGCGCCGCATTCCACAGCTTGTTGCAGAACGCCTTGTAGCCTTCCGCGCGCTTGATGTCGAAGTTGATCGTGCGGCTGTAACTGGCTAACGCAGCGAAGGTGAAACGCAACGCATCGGTGCCGATGGCGGGAATGCCCTGCGGATAATCCTTGCGGATGCGCTTTTCCACTTTCTCGCGTACTTGCGGAATCAGCAGCGACTTGGTGGATTTTTCCACCAGAGGTTCCAGTTCGATGCCGTCGATCAGGTCGAGCGGGTCCAGCGTGTTGCCCTTGGATTTGGACATCTTCTGGCCTTCCGCATCACGCACGATCGCGTTGATGTACACCTCGCGGAACGGCACCTTGCCGGTGAAGTACAAGGTGGCCATCACCATGCGCGCCACCCAGAAGAAGATGATGTCGAAGCCGGTGACCAGCACGGCGCTGGGCAGGAAGATCTTGTCGTGTTGCCAATTCGCAACCACCTTGTCGTCGTTCTTCACGGCGCCATCGAAAGGCCAGCCGAGCGTGGAGAACGGCCACAGTGCGGAGCTGAACCAGGTGTCCAGTACGTCTTCGTCCTGTTTCAATTTGCCCACGGGTTCGACAGAAGCGAGCTTGCGCGCATCGGCCTCATCCTCGCCGACGAAGATATTGCCGGCCTCGTCGTACCACGCCGGAATGCGATGACCCCACCACAGCTGGCGGCTGATGCACCAATCCTGGATGTTTTCCAGCCATTGCGTGTAGGTAGTGGTCCAGTTTTCCGGCACGAATTTGATGTCGCCCGAACGAACGGCGTTGAGTGCGGGTTCGGTGATGGCCGTGCGACCTTTTTCACTCGTGAGATCGACGAACCACTGGTCGGTGAGCATCGGCTCGATCACCGCATCCGAGCGCTGGCTCACCGGCACCTGCAATTTATGCGGCTTGGTTTCCACCAGCAGGCCGGCGGCGTCGAGATCGGCGAGCACGACCTTGCGTGCTTCGTAGCGATCCATGCCTTGGTACTTCGCCGGTGCATTGGTGTTGACCTTCGCATCGAGCGTGAAGATCTCGATCGGCGCAAGCTTGTGGCGCTGGCCAATGGCGTAGTCATTGAAATCGTGCGCTGGCGTGATCTTCACGCAGCCCGTGCCGAACTCGCGATCGACGTAATCATCGGCGATCACCGGAATCTGGCGACCCGCGAGCGGCAGCGTAAGCGTTTTGCCGATCAGGTGCTGATAACGCTCGTCTTCCGGATGCACGGCGACCGCGGCGTCGCCCAGCATGGTTTCCGGACGCGTCGTGGCGACCACGAGGCTTTCATTGCTGTCGGTGACGGGATAGCGGATCGACCACATGTGCCCGTCGCGTTCGACGTTGTTCACTTCCAGATCGGACACCGCGGTGCCCAGCACCGGATCCCAGTTCACCAGGCGGTTGCCGCGATAGATCAGGCCGGCGCGGTACCACTCCACGAACACCTTGCGTACCGCGGCGGACAGGCCTTCGTCCATGGTGAAGCGCTCGCGCGACCAGTCGGCAGCTACGCCAAGACGGCGCATCTGGTTGGTGATGGTGGAACCGGATTCTTCCTTCCACTGCCACACGCGTTCGACGAACGGCTCGCGCCCCAGGTCGTGACGGGTTTTGCTCTCTACCGCGAGCTGGTTCTCCACGATCTTCTGCGTGGCGATGCCGGCGTGGTCGGTGCCTACCTGCCACAGCGTGTTCAGGCCGCGCATGCGCTGGTAGCGGATCAGCATGTCCATCACCGTCTGCTGGAACGCATGGCCCATGTGCAAGGTGCCGGTAACGTTCGGTGGCGGCAATTGGATGCAGTACGGCTCTCCTTGCCCGGACGGCTGAAATACGCCGCTCTGTTCCCAGCAGGCGTACCACTTCGACTCGATCGGGCGGGGCTCGAAACTCTTTTCCATCGGGGACTCGCATTGGCGCGCCGGGTGGCAAGCGCGTGTGGGTAGGCACAGAAACTCGCATTGTAAGGGGCGGGTGGGGGTGTGCCAAAGCGCTGACTGTGCTTTTCCCTCTCCCCTCTGGGGACAGGGTAGGGTGAGGGGCAAGCTTGCGGCGTGACTAGCTCGAAGCGTGGCTCTTATGGAGCTTGAGGCAAGCCTTGGCCCCTCACCCCAACCCTCTCCCCGGAGGGGAGAGGGAGTTGAAAGGCGTTATAGTTCTCGACTGATTTCACCACTCCCATCCGGATAGGGGCGCATGGAAGTACGAAACGAGGTCGATATCGCCACCGCAGGCCTGCCCAAGCCGGCTGCCGATGCACTTCGGCCTAAGGTGGTGGTGTGCATGACCAACCACGAGCGGCCGGACTGCGCGCGCATCAATCAGGAAATCATCAAGCTCAACTACCCGGAGCCGTGGCCGATCGTGCACGCCTGCTCCGATCCCACGTACGAGCCACATATGGAAGACGTGCTGGTGCGCTGCCAGCCGCGCTCCATCATCGAAGGTGCGTTGAATTTGCTACGGCAGTCCTGCCGTGCGGCCGTGGAGGTATACAACCCCCAGTATTTGCTGCATGTGGAAGCGGATACCTGGGTGTTCGACCAGGGCGTCATCCAGCGCTACATCGATTTGCTCGATCGTGATCCCAACGCATTCTTAGCGGCGTCGACGTGGAGTACTGACCAACGTGTGCAATGGCGCAGGCTGCGGCACCCGTTCGCCAAGGTGAAGCTTGGCGTGGCCAGCGTGCTCAACGCGCTGGGCAACGATTTCGGTATCAAGCGCAAGCAGACGTTGTCCACGCAGTTTTTCATTGCGCGCAACGATCCGCGTTTCTTCAAGGTGATCGACGGCATCCAGCCGACGTTCGAAAACACGCTGGAATACGACTTCTATCAAGCCTTCGTGCAAGAGTTCGACACGCGTGCGGTGGTGCACATCAAGGAGCGCGAGCCGGTGCATCCGGATAACCGTCATTGGTGCCCGCCGCTCACGCTGCATGCACAGCACTGGCCGGAGCAATTGCCGCGGCCGGCGGATTTGCCTGCGGATGGCTCGCCGCACGAAGGGGTTTCCGGCCAGTACGACATTCCCGGCAAGAAAGAAGTGCTGGCGGCTCACGGTTTCAAACACGTCGGTCCGGCGATGCGTAAATTGCTGGAGGCGACGGATACCAGCTATTACAACCCGAAGGCGAAGCGGTATTGAGCCTGAAGTTTTTCTTCTTGCGAGATTTGCCCCCTCCCCTGCTTGCAGGGGAGGGCTGGGGTGGGGTTGCACGGGCTTGCCGCGTAGATTGAATCCTTCGCGAGGTTGCTTGACCCACCCCAACCTACGAAGTTATGGCATTGAACAGAGTGCAATACGCACGCTCACGCCATCTGTCGCAACGCTTCCGCGGTCTGCGCATCGGCGGGTACGAAGGCCTCCAGTGCCAGCTCTGACAGAGTGATATCCACCGGACTACCGAACACCGTGGTGGTACTGATCATGGACAACACTTGCCCGCGCACTTCCAGTTGCATCGGCACCGCGATGGCCGATGCGGGTGCTCGCGAAACCGTCTCCGCAGGTGCGGGTAAAGCTTGTAATTCACGGCGCAAGGCGATCAGGTGTGGATCGTGCGTGGCTTCGATTTGTTGCTGCAGACGATGCATCAGATGCGCACGCCACTCGGCCAGGTTGCGGATGCGTGGTGCAAGACCGTCAGGGTGCAGGCTGAGTCGCAACACGTTGATCGGTGGTTGCAGCAACTCGGGTGCGACACCGTCCATTAAACGAAGCACCGCCTGATTGCTTGCAACCAGATGCCAGTGGCGATCGATGGTAAGCGCCGGATAAGGCTCGAAGCCTTGCAGCAATTGCTCGATCAGCCGACGCGCTGCATCCATCGACGCATCTTCCAGAGGGCGCTCCGGAAACACCGGCGCAAATCCCGCAGCCACCAGCAGTGCATTGCGTTCGCGCAGCGGAATGTCCAGGTATTCCGCCAAATGCAGGATCATGTCGCGGCTGGGTTGGGCACGGCCGGATTCCACGAAGCTCAAATGCCGCGTGGAAATCTCGGCGTGGTTGGCAAGATCGAGCTGGCTCAGCCGCCGATGCCGGCGCCATTCGCGCAGCAAGTCGCCGACCGGGCGCTGGGTGTGAATAGCATGCATGTGTTGATCATGCCGCGCGTGCTGTGCGGTTGTCGTGGGTCGTTCGGCACTCCTCCCCGATGAAGCGATCGATATCCGCCAATAACCGTTCTCGATGCGTGTGGTAGATGCCATGCGGTGCACCGGCGTATTCGATATAGCGGCTGTCTGGCACGAGTTCGGCCACCATGCGGCCATGCCCGGGTTCGCTGGCGTCGCGGTCGCCGTGGATGATCAGCATGGGTATGTTCAGTGCGCGCAATTCATCGCGCATGTCCGCGTGTGTGCGGGCCAGGAAGCAATCGATCAGCGCTTTCAGCGAAGCGTTGAGTACACAATCGATGGTCCAGCGTGTCACGTCCTCTGGAACGCCGGTTTCCGCGGGCAGAAAGAACGGTTCCGCGTTGTCGCGCAACCATCCGGGCAGATCGTTGCGTAGCACGTCGCTGATCGCCACAAATGCCTCGCGCGGCAGGCCTTGCGGATAGCTCTCGCTTTGCACATAGCAAGGCGCGGTCGCGCCGATGAATACCACACGTGCGATCCGCTCACGGCCATGCCGCGAGAGATAGCGCGTGCATTCGCTGGTGCCCATCGAGTGGGCGATCAGGGTGATGTCGTGCAGATCGAGATGGGCGATCAGTTCGGCCAGGTCATCGGCGAGTCGATCGTATTCGTAGCCGTGGCCGGGTCGATCCGAGCGGCCATGGCCACGACGATCAAGGGCGATGCAGCGCAGACCGAGTGCGTTCAAATGCAGCATGTGCGGCGCCCACATGCGTGCGTCGAGTGCCCAGGAACTGACGAAGACGACGGGTTTGCCGTTACCCCAATCCTCGTAATGCAGACGGATGTGATCGCTGGTTTCGAACATGGACATGATGATGTACTCCGGAAGTTGATAAGCGGCGCGCGTGTGCGCGCCGCGGTAAGGGGAATCATGCGGCCACTGGTACCTTGTCGAGGAAGCCGTAGACCTTGCTGATGTGCCCACCTTCCAGCACAGCAACGTCGAAGCCGATCACCAGCGGTTCGCTTGCATCGGGCTGGCTGAGGTGCCAGCGGAAACGCATCATGTCGTGATGTGCGTCCACGTCACCGTCGAGGCGGAAAACATGGCCGGGAAACATCTTCTGCACCGCGGCGATGGTGGCGTCGATCGCCTCCCAACCCTTGGCAGTGATCATCGGGTCGGTGTACACGGCGTGTTCGGCGTAGACATCTTCCAGTAAGGCGCGCCGGCGCAGCGGATCGGTTTCATTCCAGCTACGGATATAGCGGGCGGCGAGGGCATGGGCATCGTTCATGGCTTGGTCTCCTTGGTTGGGTGGAGACAGCTTGCGGCCGGTACTGTGTGGCGACGATTACCTGGGAGGTAATGACCTCCACCTCATGCGAGAATGCTTCGATGAATCTGCTCGCCATTGAAACCGCCACCGAATCCTGCTCCGTCGCACTGGTGCATGGCGAAACGGTCATTGCCCGCAGCGAACTGGCGCCGCGCCGCCATGCCGAGCGTGTGTTGCCGATGGCGGATGAATTGCTGGCCGAAGCGGGCATGGGCAAGCACGCGCTGGATGCCATCGTTGTAGGTCGCGGCCCGGGTGCGTTCACCGGCGTGAGGTTGGCGATATCGCTGGCACAAGGTATGGCGATGGCGTTGGATCGGCCGGTGATCACCATTTCCTCGCTCGCCGCATTGGCGCTGGAGGCGCCGGAAGACGATGCGGCGATTCTCGCCGTGATCGATGCGCGCATGGGGGAGATCTATGCGGCCTGTTATCGACGGGACGATGAGGGCGGCTTGATCGCATTGGATGACGAGCGCGTTTGCACGACCGAGTCGCTGGTATTGCCGCAAGCCGATGCGTGGAATGTGGTCGGTTCCGGCTGGGCGACTTATCAGGAAGCGTTGCGCCATCGGCTTGGCACCGAGCCGCGTTCGACCGATGGTGCGTGTTATCCGCAGGCCCGGCACGTGGCGACGTTGGCGGTACGCGAGTTCAAGGCAGGTCGTGCGGTGGCGCCGGAGTTGGCGTTGCCAGTGTATCTACGCGACAAAGTGGCGTTGACGCTGGCGGAGCAGGGGCGCTGATTCAACATTGCGCGAGGTTGGCCCCTCACCCCAGCCCTCTCCCCGGAGGGGAGAGGGGGTAGGCATCACATCTGCCCAATGACCAACTGCACCAGCAAGCTGCTCACCGACACTGCTGCCCACACGCCCAGGCCCAGCAGAATCGGCCGCACGCCAGTCGATGCCATCTTGCGCAGATTGGCCGACAGACCGATCGCGGTGAGCGCCACGATGATCATGAATTCCGCGGCGAGATGGATCATCGGCTGAATCGCCACCGGCACGAAGCCCGCCGTGCGCACTGCCGATGCCACCAGAAACCACAAAATGAACCACGGAAAGATGCGGCGCAGGCTGAAGTCGCTGGCGATACCTGCATGCTTCGCCGCGCGCTTTTCCCGCATAGCCACCACGATGGCGAGCACCAGGCAGATCGGGATGATCAGCGTCGCACGGGTCAACTTCACAATCGTCGCGTAATCGCCTGCCGTGTTGCTGTAGCTGTAGCCGGCAGCAACGACCGAAGACGTATCGTTGATCGCTGTGCCCGCCCATAGGCCGAAGCCCAGGTCAGAAAGATGCAGCGCATGCCCCAGCAGCGGAAACAGCAGCACAGCGACGATGTTGAACAGAAAGATGGTGGAAATCGCGAATGCGGTGTCGTGATCGTCTGGCTTGATGATCGGCGTCACCGCAGCGATGGCCGAGCCGCCACAAATCGCAGTGCCTACGCCGATCAGTATTTTGAGCTTGTCGTGGACCTTCAGCACGCGGCCGAGCAGCCATGCCGTCGCGAATGCCACGCTCATGGTCACCAGCGTAACGGCCAACGACTGCAACCCCGTTTTCGCCACTTGGGTCAGGCTAAGCCCGAAGCCGAGCGCGATGATCGACCACTGCAGAATCTGTTTGCTTGCGAACTGGATACCGGGGTTGAACGCCTCGCCAGGCGCGAACAGGTTGCGCACGGCGATACCGATCAGGATGCCGAACACCGGGCCGCCGATCAGCGGCACTTGGCGCCCCAGCCACCAGGCCGCGAGGGCAATGGCGAGAGCAAGCAGCAGACCCGATGCGCGAAGGCGCAGGGCAGGTGAGGCGGCGGGGAGGGATACGGCGTTCATGACGGACAACTCCTTGGGGACACCGCCATTTTCCATTTCGTCATGTATTAGGAAAATTTGAAATATCTAATCAATCCTATAAGATAAGCTGATGCTTAATGTCAGCTTGCGTCAGCTTGATGTATTCGTGCAGATCGCCCTGCACGGCAGCGTGCGCGCCGCCGCTGAGCGGCTGCACCTCACCCAGCCGGCGGCCAGCATGGCCCTGGCGGAAATGGAGCGTCAGCTCGATGCGCCCGTGTTCGATCGCGAGCGCGGCCGGCTCCGGCTCAACGCGCGAGGGCGTGAGCTGCTTCCGCTGGCGCAGGAACTGCTGGAACGCCACGCCGAATTCGGGCGCCGCGCCACCGGCAAGACGGTGGCGCTCGCTGGGGAATTGCGTATTGGTGCGAGCAACACGGTCGGCAATTATCGCGTCGGTGAACTGCTGGGCGACTTCGTGCGCGCACATCCGCAAGTCGCCATCCGCCTGCGCGTGGGCAATACGGATGACATCGCCACCGCAGTGCTCGATCACAGCCTGGACGTCGGTTGTGTGGAAGGACCGGTCACGCATCCACTACTGGAAGTGCGGCCTTGGCGCGACGACACGCTGCTGGTCTGCGCGTCACCCGAACATCCTTTGGCGAAGAAGCGGGGACTGAAACCGGAACACTTCGCCGGTGAACGCTGGATCCTGCGCGAACACGGCTCCGCCACGCGCGTTACCACCGAGCGAGCGCTGGCTCAATTGCCGCCAGGCGAAACGGTGATGGAGCTGGATCAGATCGAGGCCATAAAACAGGCTGTTGCCGCAGGCCTTGGCATCGCATGCCTACCGCAAGTTGCTGTGAGCGATGCACTGGCAACAGGAAAATTGATTGCGTTGAAAACACCGTTCCTCGATCTGCATCGCAAGCTGTCCATGCTTCTGCATCGCGAAAAATATCGCGGCGCGGCGTTGGAAGTCTTTTTGCAATCCGTGACGTAGCCTTCGGCGAAGCAATTTGCAGGTTAGGGTGCACGCCCCAAAGTCGCCATGCCTGCGGACATGACGATATTGGACTTTGCACTTCAATCTACGCCCTACGCTGACTCGGGGCAGACGATGGAAGCGAGCAGGGCCTCCGCTTCTTCGTGCGTACGTGCACGAATCAGCCGTGGCGCGAAACTGCGCAGTTTCGCGTGATCGAGCGTGGCGAGACGATCGCGCACGACCAGGATGCGGCTGGGATGCATGCTGAATTCATTCAAGCCGAGCGCGAGCAGCAGCGCGGTGAAGTTTTCGTCGCCGCCGATCTCGCCGCATAGGCTGACCGACTTGCCGGCACGGCGACCGGCGGAAATCACGTGCGAAAGCAAGCGCAGCAGCGCGGGCTGCAGAGGGTTGTAGATGTTGTCCAGTGCATCGTTGCCGCGGTCTGCGGCGAGCACGTATTGCGCCAGGTCGTTGGTGCCGATGGCGAGAAAGTCGGAGTGCTCGAGCAGGGCGCGGACGTTGATCGCGGCGGCGGGCACTTCGATCATCGCGCCGAGCGGGAGTTTCTCCGGCAGGTCGATGTTCTCGCGTTTGAGTTCTTGTCGCGCCAGTTTGAACAGTGTCCGCACGGCGATCAATTCATCGGGTTGCGTCACCATCGGCACGAGCACGCGCACCGGGCCGTAGCAAGCAGCGCGCAGGATGGCACGGATCTGCGTGGTGAACACGGCCGGATGGCGCAATGAAAGACGTACACCGCGCACGCCCAGAGCGGGGTTTTCTTCGCCGCGGATCACCAGGCCTGCAGCGTCGGCTTTGTCGGCACCGAGATCGAGTGTGCGTATCGTTACCGGTGTGCCGCCCATCCCCATCACCACATCGCGATAGGCGTTGAACTGTTCGTCTTCGGACGGCAAACCTTTGTGGCGCAGGAACAGGAATTCCGTGCGATACAGGCCCACACCGTCCGCGCCGCGCGCACGGGCGAGCGCGACGTCGCTAACCGATTCGGCGTTGGCCAGCAGGCGAATGTGGATGCCGTCGCGTGTAAGCGTAGGTGCGTTGGCCAGGCTGGCTAGCCTGCGCCCTTCTTGCGCCGCTTCGCGCTGCCATGCGCGGTAGCGGGCCAGGTCCTGCGCGGCGGGGTGCACCACGGCTTCGCCGCGTTCGGTGTCGAGCAGGATCAGATCGTCGTCATGAATGGTGGAGAGTGCATCGCGCGTGCCTACCAGCATGGGCAAGTTGAGGCTGCGCGCAAGAATCGCGCTATGCGAATACGGACTGCCGGAGCTGGTGATCACGCCGAGCAGGCCGTTGCCCGCCAGATGCGCCATATCGGCAGGCGCGATGGTATCGGCGACCAGGATTTCACCGACGCGCGCGGCAAGCTTGCGCTCCTCCGCGCTCGTTTGACGCTGTAGCGCGGAGATGACGCGACCGATGACCTGGTCGACATCTTCCATGCGGCTGCGCAGATAGGGATCGTCCATGGCTGCGAACACGCCGGCAAGACGGTCGCGCTGTTTCTTCAGCGCGGCGCCGGCGCGATAGCGACCGATGGTGATCATCTCGTCCAGGCCGCGCAGCAGCTCGGCATCGTCCAGCAGCAGGCTATGCGCGTCGATGAATTCGTTGACTTCGCGCGCCAGCGCACCGTGCAGCTTGCCGCGCAGTTCGTGCAGTTCCTGCCGCGCCGTGTTGAGCGCGGCATGCAAGCGTTCCAGTTCGGAGGGGACTTCTTCTTCGGTAAGCGGACGGGTGTCGACCAGGTAGCGGCTGGGCTGCACGAGGCGCGCGCGGCCGAGTGTCATGCCGCGCGAAGCCATGGTGCCGGAGAGGATTTGCCTCATGGACGACCCCCATGGGGATCGCCGGGAACGGGGAGCGTGGAACGGGGAACGCGAGCAGTGCGCAGGTGCACGTCACGCCGCAAGCGTGATGTTCCCCGTTCTCTGTTCCTTGTTCCCTGCTTCATTCACGCCCCTTCATCGAATTTGCGATCGAACAGATCGATCACCGCGCCAAGTGCTGCCGATTCGTCCGGCCCATCGGCGCGCACCGTGAGCGGCGTGCCGATGCCTGCGGCCAACATCATGACGCCCATGATGCTTTGCGCATTTACTTCGCGGCCTTTGCTGATCAACCACACGGTGGATTTGAAACTTTGCACGAGCTGCACCAGCTTGGCTGATGCGCGGGCATGCAAGCCCAGTTTGTTGGAGACGACGATTTCTTTTTCAAGCATGATCGATGAAGATTCCTCCGCGACCGCCGCTGGCCGCGATTTCAGCAAGTTCGTCCAGCGGCTTGTCGGCGTAGTTGAGTACGCGCAGCAGCATGGGCAGGTTCAATCCCGAAACACAGCGCAGCCTTACGCCCACGCTACTCAACGACAGCCCGATGTTGCAGGGCGTGGCGCCGTAAAGATCGGCCAGCACCAGCACGCCTTCGCCTTGATCCAGTTCGCGCGCATGCTTGGCCGTGAGTGTGCGCATCACATCCGGATCGGCACGTGCGGGCACTTCCACGGTGGCGACCCGCAGCGGCAGTTTGGGCAGCACGTGACGTGCGGCTTTCACCAGCGCCTGGCCGACCGACTCATGGGTCATCAGAAGCACGCCGACGCTCATGACACGGCGGCTTCCGTTGAGTTAGAGAGCCTGTCTACGGCCTCCGCATAGCCCGCGTTGTCACGGCGTGGTCGCCAGGTGGTAGTGCGTGGCGTAGCGCTTGACTGGCCGTCAAGCCAAGCCGCGCGCTGCCGCATGGCGACCACACCGTGACAACCCTTCGGGCCGGATCTGTTTGCTCGCCGAGCGGCGTCCTCACTCAGTTGTGTATCGACATACACGCCTTCGTTCCTCCTTGCCCGACAGGCAAACAGATTCCGGCGCGGGCCATGCGGAGGCCGTAGGCAGGCTCTAGCAGACATCATAAACATCACTCAAGTTCGCGATGGAATGTGAGAACGCCTTCGCGGCTGGCGCGATAGTGCGCGGCAAGTTTCTCGACCAGATAGACCGAGCGATGGCGTCCGCCGGTGCAACCGATGGAAATGGTGACGTAGCTGCGATCGTCCGCCTCGAAGCGGGGTAGCCACGCATCCAGCCAGCGTGAGGTGTCGGCGAAATATTCGCTCACCATTGGTTGCTTTTCGAGGAATTCGCGCACCAGCGCATCCTTGCCGGATAGCGGGCGCAGCGTGGGTTCCCAGTGTGGATTGGGCAGGCAGCGTGTGTCGAATACGAAATCCGAATCCAGCGGCAGCCCGCGGCGGAACGCAAACGACTGGAACATCAGCGTGAGCCCGGACGTGGTCTGTGCGTAGCCGGTGGCGATCAGGCGACGCAGCTGATGCACGTTCAAGTTGCTGGAATCGATCACGCGTTCGGCGATCGCCATCAGCGGACGCAGCAGCCGGCGTTCTTCGGCAATTGCATCGGCCAGAGACATGCCGAGCGAAGCCAGCGGATGGCGGCGGCGTGTTTCCGAATAGCGCTTGATCAAAACCTCATCATTGCAGTCGAGGAAGATCAGATGCACCTGCACCGTGGCGGCCAGCGTCGAGAGCACCTGGGGCATGTGCTGGAAATCTTCATCGCGGCTGCGCACGTCCACGCCGACGGCAATGCGCCGACGGCCGCTGTAGCCGCCCGTCGCCGCTTCCACCAATTCCGGCAGCAGTGTGCTGGGCAGGTTGTCGACGCAGTAGAACTCCAGATCCTCCAGCGCGCGCAGGGCGACGGTCTTGCCGCCGCCAGACATGCCAGTGAGCACCACCAGATGGATGGCGTTCGGATCGTCGTTATTGATCAATCCTTCGTAGTGAGTCATGCGTTCACCAAGGCGGCAGTCGGCGCATCTGGTGGGCCTGGCGGTCCATGAAGCTTTGCGCCGGATCGATGCCCTTGCTCTTCAGCATATGGCTGCGCACGGCGGCTTCCACCAGTACCGCCAAGTTGCGGCCGGGGGCAACGGGCAGGGTGATCATCGGCATCTTCACGTCGAAGATGTCACGGTGGCCCACGTCGCCGGTCAGGCGCGTAAGCGCATCGACATTTTCGCCGTCGCGCAATGGTTTGAGATGGATGACCAGGCGCAGATACTTGGACGTCTTCACCGAGGTGTGGCCGAACATCTCGCGCACATTGAGCACGCCCAAGCCGCGCACTTCCAGGAGATCCTGCAACAGCTCGGGGCAGGCGCCGTCGACCACGTCCGGTGCGATCAAGGTGAATTCGGGCGCATCGTCGGCAACCAGGCGATGGCCGCGGCTGATCAGTTCCAGCGCCAGCTCGCTCTTGCCAGAGCCGGCTTCGCCGGTGATCAGCACGCCGATAGAGAACACTTCCAGCAACACGCCATGCAGGGTGAGGCGTGGCGCCATGGTGCGCGCCAGGTGGTATTGCATCCAGGTGAGCAGCTCATGGCCGCGCTTGGCGCTGATCCATAGTGGCGTGTCCGTTTCTTCGGCCACCTCGCGCAGGTCGGAGGGGATCGCCTGATCCTTGGTCACAATGAATGCGACCGGATGCGTGGCAGCTGCTTTGTGGATGACTTCCCAGCGCTGGCGCGAATCGAGGCCGTCGAGGTAGCTCAGCTCCTCCGTGCCGACGATCTGGATCTTGTTGGGATAGATGACGTTGAGATAGCCAACCAGCGACGGGCGGCGCGCAGGCGTGGAGCCATATTCGAGCACGCGCATTTCGCCGCGCATGCCGGCCACCCAGCGCAATGCCATGCGCTCGTGGATATCGTCGAAGAGTTGTCTTGCGGTGAGCCGGTCCAAAGATATTCCCTTTGCGCCGCGTGGCTGCCTGGGCGGAGGCGGCGGCGGGGGACATTGTGCCAGCTTTTGCGATCCCCTCTGTTCGAAGACGGACAGTGTTTTTCCCTCTCCCCTCTGGGGAGAGGGCGGGGTGAGGGGGCAATCTTGCGGGGAAGGTGCATCGGAGCATCGTTTTATTGAGGTCTGGGGCAAGCCTTGGCCCCTCACCCCAACCCTCTCCCCGGAGGGGAGAGGGAGGACTCTTGAACGTGCTCTCCCCGAAGGGGAGAGGGGTGAAACGGAGTTGTTGTATCAACCGTACTGACGGATTTCTCTTACTTCACGTTGATGCTTATCACACAGCTTTTCGCGATAACGGCGAAGCTGGTCAACGAGCTTGTCAAAGAGGATGTCGATCGAGGCGTACATGTCGTGCTCGGTGGCTTCGGCGTGCAGCGTATTGCCCGCTACCTTGAGCGTTCCTTCGGCGCGTTGCTGAAGTTTGTCTACCGAAAGCACTACGTTCAGGCTGACGATGCGGTCGTCGAGGCGGGTCAATCGGTCAAGCTTGGTTTCCGCGCGATTGCGCAGAGCTGGGGTCACTTCGATCCGATGGCCACTGAGTTGGAATTGCATGGTACGCCTCCTTCTAGAGCTGGCCGCCAATGGCGGCGTTGATCGATGCGCAGATCGAAAAGAGCCGACCGTTGCATCGTGAAGCTAGACCTTGTTCTGTAATATGGGATTGTCCTGCCGCTGTGCAAGTTCCCGGGCATGGCCGGATGGCATGGTTCAGTTGCTGCGCTGTCGTTCGCTGGAGCTTGGAATGCGCAGGATTTCCCGGTATTTCGCCACCGTGCGGCGCGCTACCTGAATGCCTTTGTTATGCAACTCCTCGGCGAGTGCCTGGTCGGAGAGCGGCTTGCGTGGATCTTCGTTATCGACCAGCTTGCGCAGCATGGCCTGGATGGCGGTGGCGGACGCGCTGCCGCCGTCTTCGGTGGATACGCCGCTGGAGAAGAAATATTTCAACTCGTAGGTGCCGCGCGGCGTGTGAATGTATTTACGGGTAGTTACACGTGAAATGGTTGATTCGTGCATACCTACCTCCTCGGCCACTTCGCGCAGCACCAGCGGCTGCATCGCTTCCGGACCGTAGTCCAGGAAGGCGCTCTGCCGGCGCACGATGGCTTCCGCCACCTTCATAAGTGTTTCGGCACGGGATTCCAAACTTTTAATCAGCCAGCGCGCTTCCTGCAATTGGCCGCGCATCCAACTTGCATCATCGCTGCGCGCCTGCGCGATCAGGCTGCAATAGTGCTGGTTGAGGCTGAGCTTGGGCTGGCTGTCCGGATTGATCAGTACGCGCCAACGCGTGCCGTCCTTGCGTGCATAGACGTCGGGCGCGACGTATTCCACGGGCGTGGTATCCATCGCCGCGCCAGGGCGCGGATCAAGGCTGCGGATAAGAATCGCCGCGCCGGTTGCTTCTTCCTCGGTTGCGTGCAAACGACGGGCAAGCTTGACCATGTCGTTGCGTGCAAGGAGTTCCAGTTCGTGCTGGACGATTTGCAACGCGAGGTCGCGATACGGCGTGCTTGGATCGAATTGCTCGAGCTGTGCGCGCAGGCAATCGGGAAGATCGATGCTCGCCACGCCAGCAGGATCAAAGCGCTGCAATTGGCGGCGCACCGCATCCACTTCTTCGACCGTGGCTTTCAGATGTGGCGGCAGCGCTGCGAGCACCGCTTCAATGCCTTCACCTAGATAACCGTCTGTGTTAAGTGCGTCGATCAATACCGTGGCGATCGCCTTGGCGCGCGGTTCCATCGGCGTGAGGTTGAGCTGCCACAGCAGATGTTCCTGCAACGATTCGGGCGCCGCGTTTTGCGGTTCCATGCCTTCGTCGTCGCGATTGCTCGAGCTGCCGTTACCGTTGCCGTTGGTGGCGGAGAAATCGATCGGCTCGTCGGAACTGATCTCCGGTTCGGTCCACTCCGGCGCTTCGTCGTTGGCGTCGTTGCTGGACGTCGAACTGCTACTGCTGGCGGCGTTCAACGATTCGAATTCGTTGTCGTATTCGCCGTCGGCTTCTGTTTCGTCCTGCTCCAGCGAAGCATCTTCGGCGAACTCGAGCAGAGGATTGCTCTCAGCGAGTTGACGCAACTCGGCAGCCAGCTCCAGTTGCGACAATTGCAGTAGGCGAATGGCCTGTTGCAACTGCGGCGTGAGAGCCAGCTGTTGATTGAGACGGAACTGAAGCCCTGGTTTCATGCCTGCCGAAACGGTTAAGACAACCTCATCCTAACCCTTCGCCGGAATGTCGGCCATA
Organism: Dyella acidisoli; assembly: GCF_030160295.1. Taxonomy (GTDB): domain Bacteria; phylum Pseudomonadota; class Gammaproteobacteria; order Xanthomonadales; family Rhodanobacteraceae; genus Dyella_B; species Dyella_B acidisoli. The sequence continues at coordinate 239,874 of NZ_BSOB01000010.1, read as the reverse complement.
GTTGTCGCGAGGGGAATGATTGCGTCGTAACGTGGATGTGAAGCGGCGCAAATTAGGCTTGTGCGGGCGAATAAGTTGGAGTATTTACCAGAGATTCGAACAGGCGTGGTCCGTGTGCTATTCGAATGTGCCGAGGCTGGGTTTACCGGACTCGGCGATACGGATCAGTCATTTGACGTGCTGATCCGCAGCCGGTCGTCCGCAGTCTGGTTAACCGGATGCTTTCAACCACCGCTTACAGGCGGAATTCGCGACCCAAGTACACTTCACGCACCCGTTCATCGGCCAGGATATGCGCCGGGGTGCCGCGCGAGAGCACCTCGCCTTCGTTCATGATGTAGGCACGATCGCAGATGCCGAGTGTTTCGCGCACGTTGTGGTCGGTGATCAGCACGCCGATGCCGCGTTCCTTCAAGTGCCGCACGATGCGCTGGATTTCGCCCACCGAGATCGGGTCGACGCCGGCGAACGGTTCGTCCAACAGCATGTAGCGCGGCTGTGCAGCGAGGGCGCGCGCGATCTCCACGCGACGACGCTCGCCACCGGACAGGCTGATGCCTTTCTGTCCCGCGATGTGCGCGATTTTCAGTTCGTCCAGCAGGCTTTCCAGTTCGGCATCGCGCTTGCGTTGATCGAGTCCTTGGCGCAATTCCAGCACGGCCATGATGTTGTCGGCCACGCTCAGGCGACGAAATACGGAGGCTTCCTGCGGCAGGTAGCCGATGCCGAGCTTGGCGCGCGAATGCATGGGCAGGCCGGTGATGTCCTGCTTGTCAAGCTTGATCGCACCGCCGTCGGCCTCGATCAGGCCCACGATCATGTAGAAGCAGGTAGTTTTACCGGCGCCATTGGGGCCGAGCAGGCCCACTACTTCGCCCTGGCGGATCGAGAACGCGAAATCGCGCACGACTTGGCGCGCGCGGAAACTCTTTTGCAGACCTTCTGCGGAAAGCATTTACGGGTTATTCCTTCGATGCGCTGCTGGCGGACGCCGGCGCGCTGGGTGACGGTGCGGGCTTGGCGGGCGCAGGCGGTGTGGCCGGCGCACCGTGCTTCGGCGGCGGCAGCGGTTTTTGCTTCGGCAGGAAGGTCATGGTGACCTGACCCGCGCCACCGCTTTCGCCGACCATGTAGCCGGTCTGCGTGTTGTAGGTAAGCTTGGCACCGCGCGCATCACCCTTGTTCTGCTGATGCACGTAGGCGGTGCCGGTGAGGATCGCCACGCCGTTGACGTTGTCGTAGTACAGCTGATCGGCATCACCGGTCATCAAGTTGCCGTTGTCGTCGATCTGTTCAATGTGCGGACGCTTTTGTGGCGTGCCGGTCACAACGATGTGATCGACCGACGTGTCTTCCTTGGCCGTGTAGATTTTGGCGATGTCGCCGATGAGCTTCATCGTGCCCTGGTTGATCAGCACGCTGCCTTTGAAAGTGCTGATGGTGTTGGGCTGGTTGTAGCCGTCGAAGCTGTCGGCATGTACGACGTGAATCGGCTGGTTGCGATCATCCTGTCGCGCCATCGCAGGTTGCAGGAGCAGCAGCCCCGTGGCCAGCAGACTGAGCCGTAGCATTTTTCTGGCGCGGATACAGGAAACCGTGCACGTCATGGAGCAACTCCAAGTGGTTATCGTTGAGGCTGGCACGCATGCCGACGCCGTTCATTACGCTTTGTCCTTGCGTCAGAGTGGCCGGGTCCGCGGTTTCCATGCGGTTCTCTTTCGGCCAGCCCGTGACATTCGAGGTGTGTAATGTTGCCATGGGACTTTGCGCGTAGGCAGGGCGGCACATGTACACCGCACCATCCAGCCGCATTTCCGTGCCGCTCTTGTTGACCCAGCCGTATGGTGCATTGCCTTGCCAGTCCGGCACACCGGTTTTTTTCGAGGCAACATCGAACACCGGTGCGTTGATGTACAGCGACTCGTCGCCACCGCGGCGATCCATGCGCGGTGCGGTCATCGTGAAGCTTAGCAATCCATCGACGTCATAACTCCACACGCGGGAGTTGTAGAGCACATAGTCGGCCACGGGCGGGCCGATGAATTCGTTGGTCGGCGGCTCGCCTACCACCCAGCTGCGCAGCATCCAGCTGGCGGGTGCGGCAATAGCGAGCAGCACGATGGTTGCGTTGACGCGATTGTCGCGCAGGTATTGGCGAAAGCTCACCGCCAGTGCTCCTGTTCCGCTGCGCTCTTGCCCTGCGCGTGCAGGATCAGATCGCACACTTCGCGCACGGCGCCCATACCGCCACCCAGGCTGGTCTGCCAATGTGCGCGCTGCGTGACCCAGGGGTGCGCATTGGCGACAGCCACAGCAAAACCGGCGAGATCCATCGCGGGCAAGTCAGGCAGGTCGTCGCCGACGAAGGCGGCCTGCTCGGGCTGAAGGTTCAGGGCTTCGAGCATCTGGCGCAGGCATTCGCGCTTGTCGTTCTGACCCTGGTAGACGTGCGCGATGTTCAGTTCTTCCGCGCGCAAGGCGACCGGATGGCTGATGCGCGCGCTGACGATGGCTACCTGGATGCCGTTCGCCTGCAGGCGCTTCAGGCCCAGGCCGTCGTGCACGTGAAAAACCTTGGTTTCGTGGCCGCTTTCGCTGTACCACAGGCGACCGTCGGTGAGCGTGCCGTCCACGTCGAACGCGGCCAAACGAATTTTGGCAGCGCGTGCGAGCACGTTGGCAGGCAGGTTGGAAAGGTATTGCATGCAGCGGTTCCGTTCTTCAGACCACGCGCGCGCGCAGCAGGTCGTGAATGTTGAGGGCGCCGACCACGCGTTGCGTGTGATCGACCACCAGCAGGGCGTGAATCTGGTACTTCTCCATCAGCTGTGCTGCCTCGATGGCGAGCTTGTCGGTGCCGATCACCTTCGGACCGCGTGTCATCAGATCGCTGACACGCGCGTTGCGCAGATCAACGCCATCGTCGTCGAGCGCGCGGCGCAAGTCACCGTCGGTGAACACTCCCAGCAAGTGCTGGTCAGGGTCGACTACGGCGGTCATACCCAAGTGCTTGCGGGTCATTTCCATAAGGGCTTCGGTAAGCGTTGCATCCGGTGGAACCATCGGGACGCCCGGACCGGTGTGCATCACATCGCTGATGTGTAGCAACAGACGGCGTCCCAGGCTGCCTGCGGGGTGAGAACGCGCGAAGTCTTCGGAGGTAAACCCACGTGCTTCCAGCAGGGCGATGGCGAGGGCGTCGCCCATCACCAGCGCGGCGGTGGTGCTGGCGGTGGGGGCCAGGCCCAGTGGGCAGGCTTCGGCGGAAATGCCGGCATCCAGATGTACATCGGCCTGGCCGGCGAGCGAAGAATCCGGGTTGCCAGTGATGGCAATCAACGGAATGCCTTGGCGCTTGATCACCGGTAGGATGAACAGGATCTCGTCCGTCTCGCCCGAGTTGGACAGGGCCAGCACCACGTCCTGCGGCAGGATCATGCCAAGGTCGCCGTGGCTGGCCTCGCCCGGGTGCACAAAAAAGGCCGGTGTGCCGGTGGAAGCCAAGGTGGCGGCGATCTTGCGCCCCACATGGCCGGATTTGCCCATGCCCGTGACCACCACGCGTCCCTTGCAGCCCAGGATCAGCCGGCAAGCATCGACGAAGGTCTGGTCGATACGCGGCTCCAGCGCCCGGATGGCGGCGGCTTCGGTAGCGATGACCGTGCGTGCGCTGCGCACGATGGTGGCGGCATCCACCCGGGTGGATTTGGCTTTGGTGATGGGTGCGTTCATGCGTCCTCGGGGCGTGCTGGGCAGGGGGCAAAACGCCTGTGTCGTTTCTGCGACAGCGGATTTCCATTAACATGGCATATTCGCATTCTATCTTGATGCCTGTCGCCCATGGCTCGCCCTGTACCAGCCGGCAGCCGGCGTTCAGTATCTCAGCAATTGGAAAATCGATGGACGCAGCCAGCATCCAGGCAATGATTGAAACGGGCCTGCCCGGCGCAAAGGCGAGCGTGCAAGGTGACGATGGGGTGCACTTCGAGGCGGAAGTGGTGGCCGAGCAGTTTGCGGGCAAGCTGCCGTTGGCTCGCCACCGCCTTGTCTACGCCACTTTGGGCGACCTCATGGGGGGCGCGATCCACGCGCTCGCACTCAAGACTCTGACGCCGGAAGAAGCCGCCGTGCGCCGTTGACGCTGCCGCGGTTGCTTCCGTTTTTCTCTAGGAATTCCTGATGGCTAAAATTCTGATCAGCGGCGGCGAGCCGCTACGCGGTGAAGTGGGTATTTCCGGCGCCAAGAACGCCGTGCTGCCGATTCTCGCGTCCTGTTTGCTGGCTGATGAGCCGGTGACGATCAGCAACGTTCCACACCTGCACGATGTCACCACCACCATGGAGCTGCTCGGCCAGATGGGCGTGCAGTTGGTGCTGGACGACCGCATGAAGATCCAGGTGGACCCGCGCTCCGCCGACCGTTATTTCGCGCCGTACGAACTGGTGAAAACCATGCGCGCCTCGATCCTGGTGCTCGGGCCGCTGGTGGCGCGCTTCGGTCAGGCGGAAGTTTCGCTGCCGGGTGGTTGCCAGATCGGTTCGCGTCCCGTGGACCAGCACATTCGCGGCCTGCAAGCGCTGGGGGCGGAGATCGAAGTCGAGAACGGCTACATCAAGGCCCGTGCCAAGCGCCTAAAGGGCGCGCGCATCTTGATGGACATGGTGACCGTCACCGGCACCGAGAACGTGATGATGGCGGCGGTGTTGGCCGACGGCACCAGCATCATCGAAAACGCGGCGCAGGAACCGGAAGTGGTGGACCTGGCCAACTGCCTCAATGCGTTGGGCGCACAGATCGAAGGTGCTGGCACCTCCACCTTGGTGATCCATGGTGTGGAGCGCTTGCACGGCGGCGATTACGAAGTGCTGCCCGATCGCATCGAAACCGGCACGTTTCTGGTTGGTGCGGCGATGACCGGCGGCAAGATTCGCGCACGCAACGCGCGCGCCAACACACTGGATGCCGTGCTGGTGAAGTTGGAAGAAGCCGGTGCGCACGTCAGCACCGGTCCGGACTGGATCGAGCTGGACATGCAGGGCCGCCGTCCTAAAGCCGTGAACATCACGACTGCGCCGTACCCAGCATTTCCCACTGACATGCAGGCGCAGTTCACCGCGCTCAACTGCGTGGCCGAAGGCGTGGGTGTGATTACCGAAACCGTGTTCGAAAACCGCTTCATGCACGCACACGAACTGCAGCGTCTTGGTGCGGATATCCGCCTGGAAGGCAACACCGCCATCATTCGCGGCGTGGACAAGATGAGCGGCGCGCCGATCATGGCTACCGATCTGCGCGCGTCGGCGTGTCTGGTGCTGGCGGGACTGGTCGCGGAAGGCGATACCACGGTCGATCGCGTGTATCACATCGATCGCGGTTACGAGAACATCGAAGAGAAACTCAGCACGCTTGGGGCGCGGATTCGTCGCTTGCCGACCTAATTCCCGCCTTGCCTTGGACCTCAATGGTCATCATTCCCGCGAAAGCGGGAATCCATTTTTGCTTTTGCATCAGAGCAGCATGGATTCCCGCTTTCGCGGGAATGACGGCGATGTGGGATGCGTGATGATGTGATTTACGGCGAGCTGTACCGAACCAACTGCAGCGTCAAATCGCCACCTTCACTCTGCGCCACTTTCACCGGTAACGGATACTGCTTCGGCACGTACCACGCGTCGAAATGCTTGTCCGAATCGGTGCGTGTGACGCGCTCGGCCTGAAAGCTGCCTGCAGGTACCTGCACGCTTTCAGTGCCCTGCACTTTGTACTGTTGTTGCTCCACTTGTTGCCTCACGCCCACCGGCAGCGTCACGTTCTGGTTGCCATTGCGCAGCGAAAGACCTATCGCCAACAACAGCGTATTGCGGTCGACCAGACCTGGCACTGCGGCATAATTCATGGTGCCTTTGCCATCCTCCACGCTTACCTGCTTGGTGCTCCAATTCACCTGCATGATGCGCTGCTTGGTTTTCAGCGCGACGACTTTGGATGTGTAGTTCTCTGTTTCGGGGGCATTGTTGTTCCAGCGGAAATGCGTGACGTCGCTGGAGTTCGCACCCAGCATCGCAGCCAGGCCGGAAGTGCCGTGGATCTGATTGCTGTACTCATATTCGCCGTTACCAAGCGGCTTCAGCGTAATCGTCGCTTCGCCCATCGCTTCGCCTTGGCGCGAAACCTGGTACGTGGCGGTGAAGGGCGTCGGTTGCGCGGCAAGTGCGGCGCTGGTGGAAACGGCCAGCACAAGGCCGGCGAGAAGGGAGCGGGGAAGGTTAAGTGTGCGCATGGATCGGGAGTGTACGTCAAAGAACCTGTCTGACATCCCAGCGTAGCTCGCCTAGTCCCTGAGTAGCCGTCATGCGGCCGCGCGTGGCTTGACCAGACAGCCAGTCTGGCACTGCGCCACGCACGACCACCTGACAGCTACTCAGGGACTAGGCGAACCACGCTGAGACATCAAACAGGTTCTTCATCCTGAACGCGTAATCAGCGAACGAGTTCGCCGCCTTGCCAGCGCAAAGGTTTGCGAATGGGGGCGTCATCGAAGATGACGCCCTGTTCACCTAGCGCCAGTCTGCCGGAGGCAATAAGCGCAACGACTGCCGGCAGCAGTTGGTGTTCCAGCGGAAGCAACCGCGCGGCGAGGGTGTTCTCGTTGTCGCCGGCCTCGATCGACAGGGTGGTCTGTGCGATCACCGGGCCACCATCGAGTTCGGCCGTTACGTAATGCACGCTGGCGCCGTGTTCGACGTCGCCTGCTTTCAGCGCGCGGCGATGGGTATGCAGGCCCCGATATTTGGGCAGCAACGAAGGGTGGATGTTGATCATCCTTCCCGCCCAGGGTTTCATCGCATCGCCATCGATGATGCGCATGAAGCCCGCCAGCACGAGCAGATCCGGCTTGCTGGCGGCAAGGCAGTCGAACAGTGCGAAATCATAGGCGCGACGGTCAGCGTATTCGCGTGGGTCGAGCACTATGGTCGGGACACCTGCGCTTTGCGCGAGTTGCAACACTGGTGCATCGGCTTTATCGCTGGCAACCAGCACGAATTCCACCGGCAGCTCACCGCGTTCGCGTGCGGCCAGCAGCGCGGCGAAGTTGCTGCCACGACCGGAGGCGAGGATGGCGATGCGGAGGGGTTTGGGCATAAGGTGCAGGCTTTTTTTGCTCCCTCTCCCCGCCGGGGAGAGGGCTGGGGTGAGGGGACACTCTTGCGAAGATTGACGTTAATGCTTGGGATTGAGATGCGTTGTGCGTGGTGATGTTTCAGGCTTCCGGCGAGGTTGGCCCCTCACCCCAACCCTCTCCCCGGAAGGGAGAGGGAGCAAAGCGCGCTCAGCCAATATGCACGCGCTCGTCGCCTTGCGCCTTCACCACTTCGCCGATCACCCAGCTCTTCAAGCCATGCTTGTCCAACAGGGCCGAGGCCGCGCTCACCGCGTCGCGCGGCAGCAGCACGGTGAAGCCCACACCGCAATTGAAGGTGCGCCACATTTCCTCGCGTACAACCTTGCCTTCGCGCATCAGCCAATCGAACACCGGCGGCAGGACAATGGCGTTGGCGTCGATGTTCAAGCCAAGGCCGTCTGGCACTACGCGGATGATGTTTTCTTTCAAGCCACCGCCTGTGATGTGCGCCATACCGTGGACTGGCGACGACTTCAGTAATTCCAGCATCGACTTCACGTAGATCGTGGTCGGCGCCATCAGCGCGTCCACTAGCTTCACGCCGCCAAGATCGAGTTCCAGCGGACTACCCGCACGCTCGACAATCTTGCGGATCAGCGAATAGCCGTTCGAATGCGGACCGGACGAAGCCACCGCCAGGATCACGTCGCCGGCCACAATGTCGTCGCCGCTGAGCAGCGCTTCTTTTTCCACCGCGCCGACGGTGAAGCCCGCCAGATCGTATTCACCGGGCGGATACATGTCGGGCATCTCGGCGGTTTCGCCGCCGATCAGTGCGCAGCCGGCCAGTTCGCAGCCCTTGGCGATGCCGCCGACCACGGCCACGGTGGTGTCCACGTCCAATTTGCCCGTGGCGAAGTAGTCGAGGAAGAACAGCGGTTCCGCGCCTTGCACCAGCACGTCGTTCACACACATGCCGACCAGGTCGATGCCGATGGTGTCATGACGGTTCAACTGCTGCGCCAGCTTGAGCTTGGTGCCCACACCGTCGGTGCCGGAGACCAGCACCGGCTCTTTGTAGCGTGTGCCGAGATTAAACAAGCCGCCGAAACCGCCCAGCCCACCCATCACTTCGGGGCGGAAGGTGCGCTTGACCAGCGGTTTGATGCGTTCGACCACGGCATTGCCGGCATCGATATCCACGCCTGCAGCGCGGTAGGTAAGGGCGTCGGACATGGCCAACCTGGCGTTCGGAAAACGTCCAATGATAGACGTTAAGGGTCGGATTGGGCAGACTTCCGCCCGAACCCCTGACCCAGAGCACAGCTCACGCTCATGCGCCTGTCACGCCTGCCGATCGCCATCTTGCTGTTTGGTCTTGTCCTGGGGCTTGTCCCGGTTGCGCAGGCTCAGACCGCCACTTCGCCCTATACCGTCGTGGTGCCCGTACCGGATACCAGCGCGATCCAGCGCAACCAGGCGTTCCAGGCAGCCCTCGGGCAGGTGCTGGTACGTGTCTCCGGTGGCCAGGATCTATCCAGCAAGAATGGCTACCCCGAGGCCATGCAGAATGCTGCCGGCATCGTGAAGCAGTTCCAATATCAGGGCGATGGCGGCAACCCACCAACTTTCACGTTGACGGTGACCTTCGATCAGGGCGCGGTGCAACGGCTGGTCACACAGTTGGGTGCGACTACGGCTGGTGTCAAACCGCCGCTGCTATTGATCGTGAAAGGCAGCGATGGGCATCTGCTCAGCCAGAACGAGCTGGGCGGGCTCACCGGCGCAGTCGGCAAGCGCGGCTATCAGGTCAGTTATGCCGATCCGGCTCAGTTGCCCGATCTGGGCAAGCTCGCCGATGCCGATCCTGCCGCGCTGTCGGCGATCAGCCGGCTGTACCACACCGGATTGGTGCTGATCGGTAACCTGCAGGCCAACAGTGCCGATTGGACGCTGATCAGCGGCGGCCAGTCGCAGCACTGGAATGCGCAAGGCGGCAATCAGGACGCCCTGTTCGCTGATGCAGGTAAAACTGCCGCCGACCGCCTGGGGCAAGCGTTGAACGTCATCGCCACCAGTGACGTCAACGGCAAGCTATGGGTAAGCGGGCTGCATTCGGCCATGGACTACGCCAACCTGCTCGCCACACTGCGTGCCGATCCTTCCGTGCGCAGCCTTTACACGGTCGGTGCTCAGGACGATGGCGTACTGCTCGCGGTGAAGGCCGGCATGCCGCTGGACAACCTGGTGACCAATCTCTCGGCGGGAGGCCGAGTGATAGAAGGCAGCTCCCACGATGGTGCGGATGCCAGCCTGCGCTGGCTGCACTGAAAAAGCGTGACCGCTGCGATGCCATCTGCGTCGCATTCTCCTTGGCGGCATCTACCCAATGCCATTTCCATGCTGCGGGTGTTGCTCGTGGCGCCGATCTGCTGGCTGCTATGGAATGAAAAATGGCCGTCCGCGCTCGCACTGGTGGCGGTAGCCGGCGCATCGGATGGGCTGGACGGTTTTCTCGCGCGTCATTATGGATGGCAGAGCCGGCTCGGCGGCATGCTCGATGCGATTGCGGACAAACTGCTGCTGGTCAGCTGTTTCGTGATCCTTGCGTGGCGACAGGAGACGCCGCTGTGGCTGGCAGCGATCGTGTGCGGGCGCGACCTGGTGATAGCTGCAGGCGCGCTGGGTTGGCGCGTACTGATCGGTCCAATCGACCCTCATCCCAGCTTGCTGTCGAAGGCCTGCACGCTGGCCCAGATCATTTATCTGCTAACGCTGCTGCTGGCGTTGGCGTGCTGGCCGATGCTGCGCTCGACGGCACTCGCCTGGCTGGTAGCGGTGTTGTGTGTGGCGAGCGGAGCGCACTATGTGTGGCAATGGTCTCGCCGCGCATGGCATACGCGTCACGCACCGTGATGCAAGACTTTGAACGATCCGCCACATCAGCCACACTTGCCTACGTTCGCCCATCACCGATGAGCCTTTCGTGTCCATAAGCCAAGAGACATCCCGCCGCTGGCAGATGCTGGCAATCATCGTAGCCATCGGCTTGCTGGTCTGGTTGCTTGCACCGGTACTGATGCCGTTCGCCGTTGCCGCCATGCTGGCCTACCTCAGCGATCCGCTGGCCGATCGATTGGAGCGACTCGGGCTTGGGCGGGCGCTGGCGGTAAGCATCGTGTTCGTGCTGCTGATTCTGGTGATCGCCGCCGCGCTGCTTTTGCTGATACCGCTGATCGCGCGGCAGGTCGAGAATCTGGTGCAGAACTTCCCGTTTTACGTGGAGTGGGCCAGGGCCAAAGCCGTGCCATGGCTGCAGGCTAAGCTGCATCTGGACCCCAAGGCGTTCGATACCGACCGCCTGGTCGATCAGATCAAGCAACATATCGGTTCCATCGGCACCGTACTGGGCAAGCTGTCCCGCTCGGGCCTCGGTGTCGTTGCCTGGCTCACCAACGTGGTTCTGATTCCGGTGGTGTGGTTCTACTTGTTGCGCGACTGGGATCGTCTCGTGGCATGGATCGATCGCATGCTGCCACGTTCGGTCGAGCCGACTGTTGCGCACCTGGCACGCGAATCCGACATGGTGCTCGGCGCATTCGTGCGTGGGCAATTGCTGGTGATGCTGGCGCTGGCGATCTATTACGGTGTGGCGCTGACGCTGATCGGCATTTCGGTGGGCCCGCTGATCGGCATGGTCGCCGGCTTGCTTAGCTTTGTGCCGTATCTCGGCTTCATCACGGGTTTCGCCGCGGCCATCATCGCCTCGCTGGTGCAACACGGGGACTGGACGCACCTGATGATGGTGGTGGGCGTGTTCATCATCGGGCAATTGCTCGAAGGCTACGTGCTGGTGCCGCGGCTGGTTGGCGAGAAGATCGGTTTGCATCCCGTGGCGGTGATCTTCGCCGTGCTGGCGGGTGGCTACCTGTTTGGTTTCCTCGGCGTGCTGCTTGCACTGCCGGCCGCATCGGTCATTCTGGTGCTGCTGCGCTATCTCGCGCAGCGTTACCGGCAAAGCGATCTGTACACCGAAAAAGGCGAGCCTGACAGCGTGTTTGTCGATGAGGACGTGACGGTGAACGATGGCGAGGCATCTGTGCATGTCGCCGGCCACAACGACAAGCCATGACCACGCAACTTCCGTTGGGCTTGCGCTGGCCCCGCCGCCAGCGTTTCGAGCATTTCCACGCCGGCGCTAACGCCGCGGCGCTGGCTGCTGTACAAGCACTTGCCACGCAGCCCGGTGCACCTTGGGTGTACTTGAGCGGTGCTACCGGCGGCGGGAAAAGCCATCTGCTTATGGCCGCGTGTCAGGCCGCGCATGAGGCCGGACATACCGTGCAATATCTGCCGATGAAGAATCTGCACGAGCACGTCATGGCGCTGCGCGGTGTGGCTGGAAGTCAGTTCATTGCGCTCGATGACATCGATGTGCTTGCTGGCGAGCGTGAAGCCGAGCACGCCCTGTTTGATCTCTACAATCGCGCCCGCGCCGAAGGCACCGCGCTCATCTTTACGGCGCAGGTCGTGCCCGCACAACTCAACCTCAGCTTGCCTGATCTGCGTTCCCGCCTGGGTGCATGCACGCAGTTCACGCTGAAGCCGCTGGAAGATGGCGAGCGTCGCGAAGTGTTGAGGCGCCAGGCCGCACTGCGCGGAATCGAGCTGGATGACACTGTGCTCGACTGGCTGTTCGCCCGCTACGCGCGCGACCTCGGCGCACTGCTCGACCTGCTCGATCGTCTGGACCAGGCGTCACTGGCGGCGCAACGGCGCATCACCGTCCCATTCTTGCGCACGTTTCTTCGCGAGATCGGTTAGGCGTTACGGGAAGAAAAACACTCTTGCTATCAGGACTGTGCGATGCATACGACGGATATCGCGTTTTCGCCGGCTGAAAAAGAAGTGATCGTTCGGAAGATAAAGCTGTATTTTTCCGAAGAACTGGATCAATCGATCGGCAGTTTCGATGCGGAGTTTCTCCTGGACTTTTTTGCGAAGGAGATCGGTGCGTATTTCTACAACCGCGGTTTGTACGATACGCAGGCGGTGCTGTCCAAAAAGCTCGACGATATCCAGGACGCGATCTATCAACTAGAGCGACCTACGGAATTTCAACGGTGAGTGACGGGTAGAGATAAGCATGAATGCCGGCGATAACTCACGCGATCGGATGCTTTCAGGCGAGTGCTTTTGCGGCGCGATTCGGTATCGCGTGGAAGACAGCTTTGTTTACGCGCTGAACTGCCACTGCTCGCAATGCCGCAGGACGACCGGTTCGGCATTCAAACCATTCGGCGGCATCGAACGAAACAAACTGAACGTCGTCAAAGGCGCAGAAAATCTGATGACCTTCGGCGACGAACACGGGCACGATGCGCATTGCAAGGTGTGTGGCTCGCTGCTGTATTCGGTCGTGCGTGAAGGGCAGTATGTGCACGTCACGCTGGGAACGCTGATCGACGATCCATCCATACGGCCAACGGCTCACATCTTCGTCGGCTCGAAAGCGCCGTGGTTCACGATTACCGATGGGTTGCCGCAGCACCAGGAGTTCGACTAATGGCCACAACGGTTGTGTAACGCTTCATCAAGGAACGCGACATGATTGACCACATTGGTGTGTCTGTCAGCGATTTCGAGAAAAGCAAGGCGTTCTATGTCAAGGCGCTAACCGCGATCGGTTATGCGCTGTTGATGGAATTTCCCTCTGCGGTCACCGGCAGCACAGACGTGGCTGGTTTTGGTGAGCCGCCCAAGCCGGATTTCTGGATTAGCAAAGGCGCGCCCCATCAGCCGCCTATGCACGTGGCGTTTCGCGTGAACAATCGTGCGTTGGTCGATGCCTTCTATCGCGAGGCTATTGCCGCAGGTGGGCGCGATAACGGTGCGCCCGGCATTCGTCCGCACTATCACCAGGACTACTATGGTGCCTTCGTGCTCGATCCGGACGGGCACAATATCGAAGCGGTGTGTCATCTGCCGGAATAACCTCGAATGTGAGCAGTGAGGTGGCGTTATGTCCGCAATGTTCCGTTCTTCTCGCGACGTAATCATCCGCACCGAAGCTTGGGCGGATGCCGTGAATTTCTATACCTCGGTGCTAGGTCTGGCAGCGGTCCAGCGCGGTGAAGGGATGGTGGGTTTCGAAACCGGTGAGTTCCGCCTCTATGTCGAGAAAGGGGCGGCGCATGGACCGGTGTTCGAATTCCTGGTGCCGGATGTGCAGGCAGCCAAGGCGCAATTGCTCGCTGCGGGCTGCGAAGTCGTCGAGGAGGATGCACAGCTTCCTCGCTGTTATCTTCGCGATCCTTATGGGCTGATATTCAATATCGGTACATCCGGCACGTGATGTTGTTGCTGCTTTCGTAAGGAAAGCCTTGCATGCGTATCGAACATCTCGCGTTGTGGACCACGGACATCGATCGCTGTGTGCAGTTCTACACGACGTATTTCGATGCCGCTGCGGGCGACCGGTATGTCAACGCGGCCAAGGGTTTTGAATCCTGCTTTCTCAGGTTTTCCGATGGTGCGCGCTTGGAAGTGATGCGCACGACGACGCTTTCGCCCACGGTGCTCCCGCAAGGTGCGCAACGCATGGGCTTGACGCATTTCGCGATGTCGGTGGGATCGGAGCAGAAAGTGGATGCGTTGACGCAACGCCTGAAGGACGACGGCTATTCGCTGCTCGACGGGCCGCGGCGCACCGGCGATGGGTATTACGAAAGCGTGGTGCTGGATCCGGATGGGAATCGGATTGAGATTACGGTGTGAGCGGTAGGCTGGGGGTTGCACCCAACCTACTGTTGACGCATTAAGCCCTCAGCAACGCTGGCGTTGCCTGCGCACTGATCGCTTCGAGCATCGCCTTCGTCACATGTACGTTGCCGGCGACGATGTTGCCGCTCTCGGGAATGCCATCCCGGCCCGCGAAGTCGCAATACTTGCCGCCCGCTTCGCGCACCAGCAGCACGCCCGCGGCCATGTCCCAGGGCTTCAAGCCGATTTCGAAGAAGCCGTCATAGCGGCCGGCGGCCGTGTAAGCGAGATCGAGCGCAGCGGAGCCGGAGCGGCGGATGTCTTCGGCTTGCGAAAGCAGCGAGCGTGTCATCGCCAGCTGGGACTCGAGATGCGCGCGCTGGCGGTAGGGAAACCCGGTGGCGATCATGGCGCCGGCGAGGTTTTCGCGCTTGCTGACGCGGATACGACGGTCGTTGAGATAGGCGCCGTCGCCCTTGCTGGCGGTGAACAGTTCGTCGCGCAGCGGATCGAACACCACTGCATACACCGGCTCGCCCTTGTCGAGCAGGGCGATGGATACGCTGAAATGCGGAATGCCGCGGAGATAGTTGTGCGTGCCATCCAGTGGATCGATCACCCACACTTGCGGGCTCTTGCCGATGGCGCCGCCTTCCTCGGCGAGGATGGCGTGAGTGGGGTAGGCGCGGCGCAGTTCTTTGACGATCTCGGCCTCAGCCAGCCGATCGACCTCGGACGCAAAGTCCATGCGTTGCTTCTCAACGACGTTGAGGCCGTCGATGCGGTTCATGTAACGCAGGATCACGTTACCGGCGGAGCGCGCGGCGCGTACCGCGACGTTGACGGCGGGTCTGGTCATGGCTTTGGCTTGGCAAAAGAACGGGTTAGCGACCGGCAATAATAGCAGAGCGGGCGATGTGGGGCGAGGGACGAGCCACCGGGGTCGCCCCCTGCGCCTGCTCCTCGACTATCCTTGCCAGCCCGAAAACCCGATGTCCCACCGCATGACCGCCATCGATCTTCCCAACCGCTTCCGCTTTGTCCTCGTCCGTACCTCCCACCCGGGGAACATCGGCAGTGCGGCGCGGGCGATGCGCACCATGGGCTTTACTCGCATGGATCTGGTCGCACCGCAGCGCTTTCCGGATCGCGAGGTATCGGCGATGGCGGCGGGTGCGGACGATGTCCTTGACGGCGCTGGTGTGCACGCGGGGCTGGTGGATGCCTTGGCCAGTACCAGCGTGGCCTTCGGTCTTTCGGCACGCCGCCGAGGCGTGAACTTGCCGGAACTGACCCCGCGTGAAGCCGCAGCCCAGGCGCTGGCGGCAGCGGAACGTGGCGAGCAGGTGGCGCTGGTGTTCGGCAACGAACGCACGGGTTTGGAAAACGAAGAGTTGGCGCGCTGCCACGCGATGGTGCGTATCCCCAGCGTGGACGATTTCAGTTCGCTCAATCTCGCGCAGGCAGTGCAGGTGATGGCTTACGAGTTACGCGTAGCCTTGCTCGGCGAGAAGATGCCCGCGCCGCCACCGCTGCACGATGAGCTGCCGGCAGACGCGTCGCAGATGGAACGCTTCTACGAACATCTGTCGCAAACGCTGGACGATATTGATTTCCACAAGGGCCGCTCACCGACCATGATCATGCTGCGACTACGCAAGCTGTTTCAGCGCACGCAGATGGATGAGCGCGAGTTGCGCATGCTGCACGGGATTTTGGCGGATGCGCAGCGGATGGCGAAGTTGGCGAGCGAGAAGAAGTAAGTGTGTTATTCCCTCTCCCCTCCGGGGAGAGGGTTAGGGTGAGGGGCAATCTTGCGTTGCAGGTAGATCAAGGCATCGCTTCGTTTGAAAAAGGCAGGGGCAAGCCATGTCCCCTCACCTCGATCCTCTCCCCGTAGGGGAGAGGATGAAAAGCAAGCTCACTGCTCGTCGTCGCCCAGCTCAATCCGCGGCGCCGGCGTCACCAGCAACTTGTCGATACGCGCGCCATCCAGATCCACCACTTCGAAACGGATGCCGCGCCAGGCGAACACTTCGCCGGTCTGCGGAATATGGCCGAGCGCGGCCATCACCATGCCAGCGGCGGTGCGGAAATCGTGTTCGTCTTCGCCGGGCAGTTGATCCAAATGCAGCAGCTCGCGGAGGTCGTCGGTGGAGATGGCGCCGTCGATCAACCAGCTACCGTCCTCGCGCTGCACGATCGGTGAGTTTTCTTCACCGCCGCTACCGTGGCCGAGCTGGCTGGCGCCGACCACGGCGGCAAGCAGATCGTTGAGCGTCACCACGCCGTCGATATCGCCATACTCGTCCACCACTAGTGCCATCGGCGTTTCGGCGTCGCGGAATTCTTCCAATAGATCCAGGGCACGCGCGGTGGCGGGCACGTATAGCGGTTTTGCCAACGTGCGGAACAGGTCGAGTTTGCCCAGGGTGATGTCACCGAGCAGGGTTTTCACTTCCATCACGCCAAGCACGTCGCTTTCATCGTCGCGGTAGACGGGGTAGCGCGAGTAGGAGTTGTGTCGCAATACCTCGAGGTTTTCTTCCAGCGGCGCGTTAACGTCCAGCCAGGCGATACGTGTGCGCGGGGACATCACGCTATCCACTGTGCGATCGCCCAAGCGCAGCACGCGGTTGACCATGGCCTGCTCGTCGGCGTCGAGCACGCCTTGCTCGGTGCTCTCAGCCACCAGCAGGCGGATTTCTTCTTCTGTCGCGGCGCTGTCGCCACGATCCTGCACGCGCATCAGCTTCAGCAACACGCTGCTGGAGCGGTTGAGCATCCACACGAACGGGGCGGTGGCGCGTGAAAGCACCAGCATGGGCACGCCGACGATGCTCGACACTTTCTCCGGCGCGGACAGCGCCAGGCGTTTGGGCACCAGCTCACCGACCACGATCTGGATGAACGAGATCACCATGAAGCCCAGCACGATGCCGATCACTCGCGTGTAAGGCGCCAGCCAGGCGATGCTGCCGTCGTGCAGCATGGTGCCGATCTGCGTGCCGATGGCGTCTCCGGCTACTGCGCCGGTGATCAACATCACCAGGGTGATGCCCACCTGCACGGTGGAAAGGAAATGCTCTGGCGCCTCGGCGTGCTTGAGCGCGATCTGGGCGCGGCGGCTGGTGCGGGCCATCTGCTTGAGCCGGCTCTTGCGTGAGGCGACCAGCGCCATTTCCGAAAGCGCGAAGAAACCGTTGCAAAGGGCGAGGAGGAGGACGAGCGCGATTGTGGCTAGCATCGCGACAGGGCATCAGGTGCGGGCATGTGAGCAGTGTAAGGCACGGCGAGCCGTCTTAGACACGGTCCCGTCAGGCCCGGGTGGTGCGGCGCGGCAGGGGCGTCCTGTAACATTCGCGAAATATTTGTCTTTTTTTCTGCTTCCAGGCCCCCAAGCATGTTTTCTCTCCAGACGATTTTCGGCAAAGGCGATAAGTTCTACGGGCTCCTGGAGCAGAGCGCTGAGGCGGCTCGTGAAAGCGCCAAAGCCCTGCATGAGCTGGTCAGCCAGCCCGACCATGCGCCGGTGATGGCTGCCTTCGCTGCCACCCGTTCGCGCGAAAAGGCGTTGGCTGCTCAAATCAGCGAAGAACTCGTGAACACCTTTGTCACGGCGCTGGACCGCGAGGACATCGAGGCGCTCAACTCCTCGCTGTACAAAATTCCGAAAAGCGTGGAGAAGTTCGCCGAACGCTACGAGATCGTCGCCAGCCGCCTGCAGGGCGTGGATTTCAGCCAGCGCACCCTGGTGCTGACGCGCGCCACCGACGTGGTGGCCGAGATGATCGGCGAACTGCGCCGCGGCCTGCGCATCGATCCGGTGAAAAAATTGCAGGATCGCCTGCAGACACTGGAATCGGAGGGCGATCGCATGCTGCTTGCGCCGTATCGCACGCTTTATCTTGAAAGCAACGACGCCATGCGTGCGATGTTGGCGAAAGATCTGTTCGAGCTGATCGAGAAGGCCATCGACAAGTGCCGTGACGTCGGCAACACCGTTTATTCCATCGTGTTGAAGAACTCCTGAGGCCGGGTGCACGCATGAGCCTTGGCCTCGTCGTTGCGGTCGTGCTGATCGCGCTTATCTTCACTTACATCAACGGCTTTCACGACACCGCCAACTCGATTGCCACGGTTGTCGCCACCAAGGTGTTGTCACCCGGGCAGGCAGTGCTGTTGGCAGCCGTCACCAACCTGGTCGGCGCCATGTGGGGCACGGCGGTGGCCGCCACCATCGCGGCCGGCATCGTCAACACCGGCGTGGTGCACGCTGGGCCTGAGTTGCTGATCTGCGCGCTGCTGGCAGCCATTGTCTGGAACCTGATCACCTGGTGGCTGGGTCTGCCTTCCAGTTCCAGTCACGCGCTGGTGGGGGCGCTGATTGGTGCGGCTATTGCCGAATCCGGCGGGCGCCTCGCTGCAGTGATCTGGGCGCAGGGTGGCGCGCACTGGTGGGAAGGCAAGGGTGTGTTACCGAAGGTGGTGATGCCGATGGTGGTGTCGCCGGTGATGGGCTTTGTGCTCGGTTTTGTACTGATGGGTGGCTTGTACGGCCTGCTCGCCTGGTTCGCGACGCGCAAGAGCGTTCTGCGTCATCTGGGACGCACGCCGTTCGTGAACAGCTTCTTCGGCAAAGTGCAGATCCTTTCAGCCAGCGCGATGGGTCTGGCGCACGGCATGAACGATGCCCAGAAGAGCATGGGCATCATCGCGCTGGCGTTGGCTAGCGCTACGGCAGCCGGTCGCTTCGACAACTTGCCGGAATGGCTGTCGTTCCTGCGTATCCATGAATCCACGGCGGGTGGCTTTGCCGTGCCGCATTGGGTGGCGGCGGTGTGTGCGCTCACCATGGCCGGCGGTACGGCGGGTGGTGGTTGGCGCATCATCAAGACGCTCGGTCACAAGATGGTGAAGCTGCATCCGATCAATGGCTTCGCGGCGGAGGGCAGTTCTGCGATGGTGATTCTCTTCGCCTCGATGTTCGGTCTGCCCGTATCGACCACGCACGTGGTGTCGTCCTCGATCATGGGCGTGGGCTCAGCCAAGCGCTTCAATGCCATCCGCTGGTCGGTGGTGGAACGCATGGTGTGGGCGTGGATTCTCACCTTGCCCGTGACGGCGTTGATCGCGTACGGGTTTGTGCAACTGGCACGGCAGTTCGGGTGAGTCACCGTTGGGGGTGCAGACCCCAACATTGCCATGCACGCAAGAATCCCGATGGTGGGATTTTCACCCCAACCAACTAGAAGCTATCCCCACTATCCACGATCAACTGTTCCAGCTCATCGCCTAGCGAGCCCAGTTCCGTGATCAGCCGCATCAGTTCCTGCCCATTCACCAGCTCGTATGGCCGGTTCTCGCATAAGTGCAGGTAAGGGGAGCCATCCAGATCCGTCACCGCCAGGAAGCCGACACGCTGCTCCCAATTGAAACGCAGGCAGCGCTTGGGATCGGCGCCCGACAGCGGGCCGATCGGCGTGGAGATACGAAGGTAACGGCGGCCGTTCTCATCTTCCAGTTCGGCCAGGTACATGCCCTGGTGACGGCCATGCGGCAGCGTCATATCGAAACTGATCACATACGGATCGTTTCGCCGCAAGGTGTGCAGGCTGCCAATCAGCGAACGGACGGCTTCGAAGTGATGCATGCGGCTATCCGAATCGAAAGCGGACCGCTGCTACTCTGCCACGAGCTTCGTGAAGGTGCACGCTTGTCGTGAAACAGGAATATTTCAAGGTTTTTGAAGCCATCGCAGCCATCCCGCCCGGTCGCGTGGCCAGCTATGGCGCTATCGCGGCACGCGCAGGCTTGCCGGGTCGCGCACGGTTGGTGGGCCGCCTGCTGGGCGAGGTGCCTGATGGCATGAAGCTGCCGTGGTTTCGCGTGCTGCGCTCCAGCGGCCAAATCGCCATGCCACCCGGCAGTCGCGGTTTTCGTGAGCAATGCCGCCTGTTGCGCGCGGAAGGTGTAGAGGTGAAGAACGGTCGCGTGCCGCTGGCGCGTTTTGGGCTGGATGCGGATGTGGATCGGGAACTGTGGGGGCTGCCTTAGGCTGGCTGAGAAGTACGGTCGAAGCGCCTGTCACTTTGGCGAGGCAAGTCCCTCCCTTCTCAACGGGATTACATAACTCGAAGGTCAGGCGCGAAAGAAATAAGCTTGGCCGCCAGGTTATCCCTCACCCCAACCCTCTCACCGTAGGCGAGAGGGCGAAAAACAAGAAACATGTCCGCCACGCCCCTCCATATTCTCCAAAGCATCTTCGGCTACGCCCATTTTCGCGGTCACCAGCAGGCCATCGTCGAGCACGTGGCTGAGGGTGGCGATGCATTGGTGCTGATGCCGACCGGCGGCGGCAAGTCGCTGTGCTATCAGATTCCGGCGCTGCTGCGGCAAGGCACCGGCATCGTGGTATCGCCCCTGATCGCGTTGATGCACGATCAGGTAGACGCATTGCGCGAAGCGGGCGTGGCGGCTGCGTATCTCAACTCCAGTCTCGATGCGCAGGAACAGCGCGAGGTGGAGCGCAAGCTTTCGGCAGGCGAGCTGAATCTGCTGTATGTGGCACCGGAACGCCTGCTCACCACGCGTTTCCTGGAATGGCTCGATCGCGCGGAAGTGGCGCTGTTCGCCATCGACGAAGCGCATTGCGTATCGCAATGGGGCCACGATTTCCGGCCGGAATACCGAGAACTGACGATCCTGCATCAGCGCTATCCGAACGTGCCGCGCATCGCGCTCACGGCTACCGCTGATCCACGCACGCGTGAGGAAATCGTCGAGCGGCTGGCGCTGCAGGATGCGCGTCAGTTCCTTTCCAGCTTCGATCGCCCCAACATCCGCTATGGCGTGACGCAACGTCACAATCCTCGCAGCCAGCTGCTGGGTTTTCTCGATGGGCATCGCGGCGATGCCGGCATCATCTACTGCCTCAGCCGCCGCAAGGTGGATGAAACGGCCGCCTGGCTGGCCGAAGGCGGCATCGAGGCGTTGCCGTACCACGCCGGCCTGGATGCGGCGACACGCATGGCGAACCAGCAACGTTTCTTGCGTGAGGATGGCGTCGTGATGGTGGCGACGGTTGCGTTCGGCATGGGCATCGACAAACCCGACGTGCGCTTTGTTGCGCATCTGGATCTGCCGCGCAGTATGGAAGGCTATTATCAAGAAACCGGCCGCGCCGGGCGCGATGGGTTGCCCGCCGATGCATGGATGATCTACGGCTTGTCAGACGTGGTAACGATGAGCCAGATGATTGCGCAGTCCGAATCGGGCGACGAGCGTAAGCGTGTCGAGCGTTCGAAACTGGATTCGTTGCTCAGCTACGCCGAGGCAACACAATGTCGGCGCGAGATGCTGCTTGCTGCATTCGGCGAAACACTTCCCGGACCATGCGGCAACTGCGACAACTGCCTTGAGCCACCTAAAACTTGGAACGCCACCGTTCCCGCACAGAAAGCTTTGTCGGCGGTGTATCGCAGCGGCCAGCGTTTCGGCGCGGGGCATGTGATCGACATCTTGCGTGGCGTCGACAACGAGCGCATGAGCCAACTCGGACACGATCGTCTGAGCACCTTCGGCATCGGCGCGGACATGGACGAAAAGCAGTGGCGCTCGGTGTTCCGCCAGTTGCTTGCGGCTGGTTTGTTAGCAACGGATGCAGAAGGTTTTGGAACCTTGCGACTCACCGTTGCCAGCCGCGACGTGCT
Source organism: Dyella acidisoli (assembly GCF_030160295.1). GTDB lineage: Bacteria > Pseudomonadota > Gammaproteobacteria > Xanthomonadales > Rhodanobacteraceae > Dyella_B > Dyella_B acidisoli. The sequence continues at coordinate 218,276 of NZ_BSOB01000010.1, read as the reverse complement.
GACATCCAAGCGTGAAGTGCACATGCGCGAGGAAACACGACCAGCACGCCGCGCGTCGCGTCGTCGCGACAGTCAGTTGATCACCGGCGCCAGCTTGGGTATCGAAGCCTACGAACAACCCATGTGGGAAGCGCTGCGCGCCTTGCGTTCACAGCTCGCCAAGCAACACGGTGTACCTGCGTACGTGATCTTTCACGACGCTACGTTGTTGGCGATGCTGCGTGCGATGCCGGCGAATGAAGAAGAGCTCGCATCGATCAGCGGCGTGGGCGAAGCGAAGCTCAAGCGCTATGGCCGCGATTTTCTGGACGTGATCAACGCGCAGGAGTGAAGTGTGAAGGCTGTGACCGATCATCCATGATCAGTCACGCCACGGCTTGGCCGACCCTGCGCGCGGCGCGAGCGACGTACGCGCGGTTGCGATGGATCGATGCCAGTAACCCTGAAACCATTGGTGGCGCGCGCCAACCGAGCGTGCGGCAGATAAGCAGCTTCGGCGACATAGCGCCACTGGCTCAACATCTGCGGCAGGCGCGCCTGCGGCCAGGCCAGGCGCAGCGCATCCAGCGCCGCTTCGGGCGAATCGTGCCGAGCCACTTCACGCGCCTCGATCAACGAACGCCAGCGATGCCCATGCTTGACGATGCGGAACATGCCCCGGCTGGAAGGAAATACGTACTGCGACACCACGGGAGGAACTCCGAATCCGATGGTGACAGCATCGCGCCGGGTGATGACGCGAGGATTATTTCCATGCGTCATTTCGATGTCGACGGATGACGGCTTCGTGATCGTCGTCTCGCTTCGTTAGAAAGATGTGATCAGTTGGCGTGGCAGGTCGTGCCGGGTGCGCCGGCGATGCTTTCCCCCGGCGCTAGCGGCGCCAGCGTGCCGTCGTGCATGCCTTTGGTCCACCATTGCCAGCCTTCGCCGGTGTAGCGGGTGCCGCTGCCGGAAAGAGCGACGTGCAGGGTGTGCGTTTTGCCCTGGAGCTCGATAACGGCGGCGTTCGTATCAGGGTACGTGGCTTGCACGTTTTGTCCATTGCTGCATGCGTAGTTCATCCATGCAGCGCGATCGATCGGTGTTGTCGTGCAACCCGTCATCATGAGTACCGCCGTGGCGGCAATGCTGTAACGCATAGACATGACGGATTCCCTCTCTAGGCGCACATATGCCTCAGCGTCATTCCGCCGAAGGCTCACTGGCATTCGGGGAAATTTGATGTCGCGTGCTCCCTCTCCCCTTTGGGGAGAGGGCTGGGCTGAGGGGTGAATCTCGCGCAATAGCAAGCTCTATGCAAGATTCAAAGGGCAAAACTTGCACGTGCTTGGCGAGTTTCCCGCAAGCCCAGCCCCTCACCCTAGCCCTCTCCCCGAAGGGGAGAGGGGACTGGTCTGCGGTGCGACGGAAATACCCGCTGTGCTGGGGCTTTCAATGCAAAGCCGATTCCGCCAACTTCTTGATCTGATCCGGATCCGTCACACCAACGAGTCGGCCGATTTCCTTGTTCCCGTCGAACGCAATCAACGTGCTTTGCTGCACGATGCCGAGTTCACGCTTTTCCGCGCTCTGTGAGTCGTAATCCAAGCGCAGAATCACCAGCTTCGCAAACGCCGGATCAGTAGCCATTGCATCGATCGTGGGCGCCTGCTTGCGGCAGATCGGGCACCAACTCGCATAAGCATCCACCAGTACCGGTTTGCCCGCAGCCTGGGCTGCCTTCAATGCCGCCGTAGTGAAGGGCTGAATGGGTTGGGCCAGCAGCGGCGCGGCATAAATCAGGCCAAGCAGTGCAATCAAGGAGAGTTTGCGAAAGAAAGACATGGCGAATCCTTCGGGTGAGTTCTCCTGGCTATTCGTTGCAAAAAAGCTGCCGGTTACAGCCGTAACCTCATGACACGAACGAGCGAAATAGGAGTGAAAATATCGGAGTCCGTCATGTCGTTCGCCACTTCACCGTTCATTCGCCCGAGGCTTGGATCATGAGCGGCAGTCTCAGCCCCATCGTTGCCTACGCCGCCGGCGCCTTGACCATCCTGTCGCCCTGCGTGCTTCCGTTGGTTCCTATTGTGCTCGGCAGTGCGGCACAGCGTCATCGCTGGGGGCCGCTGGCACTGGCATTAGGGTTGGTAGCGTCGTTTACGCTGACCGGCTTTCTTATCGCCACGGTGGGTGCGTCGATTGGTTTGAATACGGAGACGGTCCGGCTGTGGAGTGCGGTGTTGCTGCTGGTCGTAGGCATCGTACTCATCGTTCCGAGGTTGCAAGCGCAGTTCGAACATGCCGCCGGACCGCTCGCCAATTGGGCGGGTGAGCGTCAGGCGCGGCTGGAACGTTTCGGCCTAACTGGGCAGGCGGGTATTGGCGTACTGCTTGGCCTGGTGTGGAGTCCATGCGTCGGTCCCACATTGGGCGCTGCAACGGTACTGGCTGCGCAGGGCAAGGATCTCAGTCAGGTAGCGCTGGTGATGGCTGCGTTTGCGCTCGGCATTGCCAGCGTGTTGCTCGTTATGGCCTTGCTCGCGCAAAGCGTGTTAACGCGTTGGCGGAGCAAACTGATGAGCGCAGGTACGCGGGGCAGGCGAGTGCTTGGCGTGCTCATCGCACTGGTCGCCGTGTTGATCATCACCGGCACGGATCACCGCCTGGAGGCAATCATCATCGGCGTATTGCCGGATTGGGTGACGAATCTTACGACCTCGCTATGACGTAGTTGCGGTCATCAATTCGTACCGATGATCCGTCCCGACTGCGCATCGATCTGCAGCGAAACGCGTACGCCGGCGTTGTTCCTGGCGTTTGCTGTCCACACGCCATGACGGAAATCGACATCATGCACATGCGTGTAGCCTTCTGACGAAAGCATGGCGCGGACGTCCATTTCATTCATGCGCGACACTTGCTTGTTCGGATAGGCCTTGCCAGTGATCGGGTCTACGCGCAGCGTTACATGTGAGCCATCGCCGCTATGGGCGCGTGCTGTCCACACGCCGTCTCTGAAATCCACATCATGGATATCCGTGTATCCCTGCTGCGTGAGTTGTGCGATGACTTCTTGTTGAGTCAACGCATGCTCATCTTGCGCCATAGCCATGCCGGCACAGCCCAATGCCAATGCAATGGTCAATGAAGCGATCTTCTTCACGGAATTACCCTCGCTGCCGGTGAGTGTCCGCAGTCTTGGTCGCGCGTAATCAATCCGCGGTGAAGAAAAGATTAGCGGGGTAGGGAAATGTTCATGCTGCGCATCATGTGCTGTTCAGTGCATGCGCTATGAAGGAGCGATGGAGTGCGTTGCCGCGTTGATGCCGATCGTCGTCGCAAGCAAGTTTGCATTGCGACGACGCCGGGTCTGTCATCAGTGCTGTTAGTGATAGAGGTTTTAGCGGCTTTCGGAGGCTGCGCAATGATCGTTAGGGCAGGCGAAGTCGACTTCTGTGCCTCGACCTACGATCAGTGGAATATGCGTGCGTGCATCGACGGGTTGCCCGTCTTTCTCCAGCGTCACCGAGTAATCGCCTGCCGGTAGCGGATCGATCCTGTAGCGGCCATTTTTACCTACGATTTTGTGCCGTTGCAGACCCTCCGAGCTGTGCGCTGTCACGATTTCTCCTGCGGGGGCTTGGCCGAAGACGGAAGCGGTCGTCGACTGCGCATGCGCAGTCGGCGGAGATAGGGAGCTGACGATACCCAGCACCATGACGATGGCCGCGTTACGCACGGAAAGCGAATGACGTTGGCAGTTGCTGGTTTTGAAGCGTTGAATGCCGTACATGGAAACTCCTGTTTCACGAGTGACAATCGAGTTGCGCTGGCCGTCTGTGGCTCTGGTTGAGGGCCATCGGCTCACGCCATGCTTGCTGATAAGGCAATGCCGTTTTGTGCTTCCCCTGCATCGGCTGCTCGCGTTACCGCTCTCCCTGTGCGCTGGGCGAAGAGTTCCCAGCCGTGTTGGACCCATCCCCACTTGGGTCATTCGAAAGGTTGGATCGATTCCCTGTCCCGATCATTTGCCATGCATGGCTTCGCCGTCAAATGCCTGGCTTCGTTTCTGATCTATGCCGTATGCCGAAAACGAAAAAGCCCGCTCGATGAGCGGGCTTGATCAGGGAATACATGGTGGCCGGGGACGGAATCGAACCGCCGACACGGGGATTTTCAATCCCCTGCTCTACCAACTGAGCTACCCGGCCAGAGGGTAACCATGCGTTGCATGGAGCCGCTCATTAAATCGGATGAGCGGGTCTGCGTCAAGACTCCGCCTCGGGCGGCTTGTAGCCTTCGGGCTTTTTCGCCTCGCCGCCAAACAGGAATTTTTCCATTTCGCCGCCCAGGAACTGGCGCGCTTTGGGGTCGAGCGGATTGATGCGGTATTCGTTGATCAGCATGGTCTGGTGGGCCAACCATTGCTGCCACGCGGGCTTGGATATCTCCGCGAAGATGCGTTGGCCCAGCGGGCCGGGCCAGGGTGCGAAATCCAGGCCTTCGGCGTCGATGCCGAGCTTGGCGCAATGAATCGTACGGCTCATCGGAAATGTCTCGTGGTTAAGGATTACGGTGCAGCCGGTTCGGGCAGCGCCATCAACAGCGATCGTACGGGTGCGGGCAGGCCCAGCGCAGGCAAGTCGGCGATGGCGCACCAACGCAAGTCGGCATTATCGGCGATCGCGTGCGCGGGTGCCGCTGCATCGAACAGCAACGGTTGGATCTGCAGGCGATAGTGGCTGAAGACGTGCACGAAGGGCGTGAGCGGTTGTGCGTCGTCGATGCGCGCGTGGCGTTGCGCTTCGCGCCAAGCGTTGTCGGTGTCGTCGGCTTCCGGCAGGCTCCATAAGCCCGACCACACACCTTGCGCACCGCGGCGCTGCAGCAGCACTTGGCCGTCGGCATTGCGCAGGATCAGCATGATGGTGCTGCGCGAGGGAATCGCTTTGCCGGGCTTGGGTGTGGGTAGCTGCGCGGTGAGGTTGTCGTGGTGCGCTACGCAATCGCTCCGTACTGGACACATGGCGCATAACGGCCGAGTGCGTACGCAGAGTGTTGCGCCCAGATCCATGATGGCTTGCGTGTAGTCGGCAGCGCGTTCGGCCGGCGTATGTGCATCCGCATGCAGCCATAGCTGTTTTTCGATTTCGCGCTCGCCTGGATAACCTGCAATGCCGTGATAGCGCGTAAGCACGCGTTTCACGTTACCGTCGAGAATGGGAAAACGTAGCTCGTAGGCTTGTGCCAGGATCGCGCCCGCGGTGGAGCGGCCGATACCAGGCAGTGCTGCCAACGCATCGAATTCACGCGGCAGCTCGCCGTTGTGTTGTTCTATGCACACTTGCGCTGCTCGATGCAGAAAGCGCGCACGGCGGTAATAGCCAAGGCCGGACCACAGCGCGAGGACGGTGTCTTCGTCGGCGGCAGCCAGATCGTGCAGCGTTGGCAGTTGCGTCACGAAGCGCTGGAAATAGGGGATGACCGTGGCTACCTGCGTCTGCTGCAGCATGATTTCGGAAAGCCACACCCGATAGGCATCGCGTGGATGTTTCCACGGCAGATCGTGACGGCCGTGGCGATCGAACCAGTCGAGCAGGGCGGAGGCGAAAGGAGTCACTGCAGTTTAGATGCGGCAGATTTAGCAGGCGGCGCGGTGCTTTCCGCAGTTGCAGGCACCGCATCGCCGGTCTGCACACTCAATCCTTCGATGTGAATCTTGCCAACGTCGAGTTTGGCCATGTCGATCTGCCCGTTGCCGGGTGGCACGGACAGCATGGGACCCTGCGGATTCCCCAACTGATCCCACCACTGCGCGAGCGCGAGCGGCGGCAGGTCGAGGTCGATGTGATTGTCAGAACCGAGCAGCTTCAGATGCAGCAGCAATGGTTTGTCTTGTGCGGCGGGGTTGAGCGTGACTGCGGCGTCGTAATCGCCTGCGTCCGCGAGATGGAATTTGCCTTGCAGTTGCATGGACGCATTGGCCGCGCCCATCCAGTGCGCATGACCGTTCAAACGCAGTGTGGTGGCACTGCTGTCGGTAACGTTGATGTTGATGTCATCCAGCCGCAATACGCCGTTGGCGATGTTCGGTACGCCGGAAAACTGCCATTGCAGCGGTGTACCGTCGGTTTCCTTGGCGGACAGGTTCACCCAGAACGCCTGGCCTGGCGCAAGACGGCCGGTGTCGAGCGACACGTTGCTCAACCATTCGCTGTTGTTCTGCACCACGCTGCCGTTGCGTATGCGTACGCCGGTGGCGATGCGCGGAATTTCATCCGGCACGGCGGCCGATTGTGGCGGCAAGTGCATCAACCAGGATTGCAGCGCATCCAGATCTACGCGTGGCGAGTTGATCTGCATGCGCGAGATAACAACCTGACGGCCGAACAGCGCATGCCATGGCAACACCAGTCGGCCGTTTGCAGCGAGCAGGATCGGCATGGCGTTTGGACCCGCATCGCTCGCTACGAGCGTGATGCCTTCCAATTGCAAGGCGGGACGCGGAAACAAGGTAGGGCTGGCAGGGCTCGATAGCGTAAGCCGCAAGCTTGCCTGGCTCGCTTGCTCCTTCAGCATCGCTGTGAAGCGATCAGGTTGCAGCAGCAGATAGAGCGCCACCAGCACGACCAGCACGATGGCGCCAGCCAGGCTGGCCAACGCAATCAGCAGGAGTCGCAGCGGACGCGGGATCGTCATGCCCGTGCGAAGTCGGCGGGAAGCAGCCCGTCGACATAGGCTTCCGCATCGAATACGCGCAGATCGGTGGCGGTTTCACCCAGACCAACGAACCGGATCGGCAAGCCGAACTCGCGTGCCAGCGCGAACACCACGCCGCCTTTGGCGGTGCCATCGAGTTTGGTCACCACCAGACCGGTCACGCCGACGATCTGGCGGAACTGGCGCACTTGGTTCACTGCGTTCTGGCCTACGGTGCCATCGATCACCATCAGCACCTCGTGCGGTGCTTCCGCGTCGAGCTTCTTCAGCACGCGTGCGATCTTGCCCAGTTCATCCATCAGGCCGCCTTGCGTATGCAGGCGGCCGGCTGTGTCGGCGATCAGCACATCGGCGTTGCGCGAACGCGCGGCTTGCAGCGCGTCAAATATCACGCTGGCGGCATCTGCATCCTGGCCTTGCGAAATCACCGGCACCTGGTTGCGCTCGCCCCAGGTCTTGAGCTGTTCCACCGCAGCAGCGCGGAAGGTGTCGCCGGCAGCCAGCAGCACCTGGTGATGTTCATCGCGCCAACGGCGAGCCAGTTTGCCGATCGTGGTGGTCTTGCCGGCGCCGTTGATGCCAACGGTAAGCACGACGAACGGCTTGTGGCCGTTAATGTCCAGCGGCTTCTGCACGGGTTTGAGCAGTGTGATCAGTTCCTGCCGCAAAGCCTGCAGCAAGGCGCCCGCATCGGCGAACTCACGCTTGTGCATGCGCTTGCGCAGGTTCTCCACCAGCGAGGTGCTGGCTTCGATGCCGACGTCGGCGGTGATCAGCGTGGTTTCCAGTTCGTCCAGCAGGCTGTCGTCCAGCTTGGGATGGCGGGAGAACAGCGAGTTGAGTCCGCGCGCGAACGTGCTTCCGGAAAGGCGCTCGCGCCAACTGCGCTTGGTCGGTGCTTCGGCGACGGTCGGTTCGGGAGGTGGAGTGACTTCCGGTACCGACGCCCGTTCAGGCATTTCCGTTTGCGCGGGTACCTGATCGGCTGCTTCTTCGTTTTCCCCCGACCCTTGGTCGGTGGGCTTCTTTTTCCAGAACTTGAGCATGAAGGGCTAGCTTCGAAGACAATGCCGAACATGCTAACACCCCGACCCGTACTGTCCGCTGAGGGCGCCTGCGCATGAAGGCCATACCCGGACGAATCCGTATTATCGGCGGCAATCTGCGCAATTCGCGCTTGAACGTGCCCGATCTTCCCGGCTTGCGGCCTACGCCCGAGCGCGTGCGCGAAACCCTGTTCAACTGGCTGGCGCCGACCATCGCAGGTGTGCGAGCGCTCGACCTTTGCGCCGGTACCGGCGCGCTCGGCCTTGAGGCGCTCTCGCGCGGCGCGAGCACGGTGCAATTCGTGGAGCCGGAACGTGCGGCGGCCGATGCGCTGCGCGGCAACCTGGCCCGGCTGAAAGCGCAAGGCGGGGAAGTGTCGTCGAACGATGCCGCGCATTTCCTGCGTGGCGCACCGCAGCCATTCGGGCTGGTGTTTCTCGATCCGCCGTTTGCCGCGCAGCTTTGGGCTTCACTGGCTCATCAATTGGAGCAGGGTGGCTGGCTTGCCAAGACAGCGCAGATTTATGTCGAATCACCACGCGGAGCGGAGCTGGCTTTGCCGTCAAACTGGATGCTGCATCGCGAAGGGCATGCGGGCGAGGTGCGCTACGCGCTCTATCGCCGCCTTCAAGACGTTCCGTTAAGCTAGTGCCTTCTTTGTCCGCCCATTCCTCTACGTGAACCAGCCGCCGGTCAATAAACGCCTCGCCGTCTATCCGGGCACTTTCGACCCGATCACCAATGGCCATGCGGATCTCGTCGCACGCGCAGCGCCCTTATTCGAACGAATTGTGGTGGCCGTGGCCGAGAGCTCGAACAAGGGCCCCGGCTTTTCGCTGCAGGAGCGCATCACGCTGGCGCGGCTGGCGCTGGCGGACCTGCCCAATGTGGAAGTACGCGGCTTCGATTGCCTCCTCGCCCAACTGGTGAGTGAGCTTGGCGCCGGCGTGATCATCCGCGGACTGCGCGCTGTGTCGGATTTCGAGTACGAATTCCAGCTGGCGAGCATGAATCGCCATCTCATTCCGCAGGCCGAGACGTTATTCTTGACGCCGGCCGAGCAGTACAGCTTCATTTCTTCCTCGCTGGTACGCGAGATCGGTCGCCTGGGTGGCGACATTACCGGTTTCGTGCATCCTGCGGTCCAACAAGCCATGCGGCAGCGCTGGCAAAAGAAGCAACCCGAAACCGAAGGGGATAACTATGCGTAAACTCACTCTCGTCGCCTCCGCCCTTGCATTGACCGGCTGCCTCGCTCTGTCTGCATGCAACAACCAGCAGCAGGACGGCCAGCAGCAGGCGCAGCAACAGCAGCAGGTGACCAAGCCCACCGATCCGAACGACAGCAAGGGCTGGAACGCCTACCTCGGTCAGATCATGCAGAAGAACATGCAGGGTATGTCGGCACCGCAGCCGTATGCCTACATGATCCCGGCCGGCGACAGCGACGACGCCAAGGACTCGCGTGATCGTCAGCTCAGCAACGTGCAGGACATCGTGGCCCGCGGCGTGCTGCCGGGCAACCTGCTGGCATTCGGCGGCCCGGATTCGGCCAAGACCGCCGATCTGGTCACCACCGCCTTCAAGGATGCCAAGCCTGGTTCCCTCAAGGGCGTGATCATCGTTGTGATCGGCGACAAGGCCGACGAACAGCGTGTAAACGACGTGCTGAAGCCGACGGACTCGACGATTCGCTACGTGCAGTTCTAAAGCTGTGTTATTCCACCCTCTCCCCCGTCTTTGATCAATAACGGGGGAGAGGCTGGGTGAGAGCAAGCTCCGTTGCCCTCACCGCAATCCCCTAGGCAGGCGATTCCGTTGCTGCTTCGCACAATCCCCCAGCCGGCCCATGTAAACTAATCCGGCATGTCTCTCAAGATCCTCGATACCTGCGTCAACTGCGACGTCTGCGAACCCGTCTGCCCCAACAAGGCGATTTCGCTCGGCGAGGAGTTCTACGTCATCGATCCCTCACTGTGCACCGAGTGTGTCGGCCATCACGATGAGCCGCAGTGCGTCGTCGTGTGTCCGGTGGAATGCATCATCATCGATCCCGCGCATACCGAAACGCGCGGACAGCTCGAAGACAAATACAAACACCTGATGGAGGCCAAGGGATGAAGCTTGCGTTGCGTTGGCACGTGTTTTTGATAGGTTTCTTGCTTGGTACCAGCGGCGCATTCGCAGCCGACAAACCTCAAACCTCCGCACCTTCCACGCAGCTTGCACAGCGTCCTGGCCATGCTGGTATCGCCAGCGCGAACACGCTCGCAACGGAAGCTGGACTGGAAGTCTTGGCCAAGGGTGGCAATGCGTTCGACGCAGCCGTCGCGGTGGCTTCCACGCTGTCGGTGGTAGAGCCGGAAAGTTCGGGCATCGGCGGCGGCTTCATGGCAACCATGTACATCGCTGCCGACAAGCGCAGCGTGTTCATCGACGCGCGCGAGACGGCGCCGGCGGCGGTCAATACCAAGGATTATCTCAACCCCGACGGCACGCCCAATCGCGATACCGCGTTGAAGGGTCCGTTGTCGGCCGGTATTCCCGGCGAGCCGGCGGGTCTGGCATGGCTGGCCAAGCACTATGGCAAGCTGCCGCTCACCGCTTCGTTGGCCCCGGCGATCCGCACCGCACGCGATGGCTTCAAGCCGGATAACCGCTTGCTCGGTTCCATCAATGAAGAGCAAAAGAACCTCGAGCGCTGGCCCGCTTCCGCGGGGAAATTCCTGCCTGGTGGCAAGGCGCCAGCAGCTGGTCAGGTTTGGAGCGATCCCGATCAGGCACACACGCTGGAATTGCTCGCCAAATACGGTGAGCCCGGCTTCTACAGCGGTGAAACCGCGCAGAAGCTGGTAAGCGCGGTACACGAAGCCGGCGGTAATTGGACGCTGAAGGATCTGGCAGCCTATCGCGTGAAGGAACGCGCGCCGCTCACGGTCGACTATCGCGGCTACAAGATCATTACCGCACCGCCGCCGTCTTCCGGTGGCGTAGCCATTGCGGAAATTCTCAACATTCTTTCCGGCTTCGATCTGAGCAAGCTCGACCAGGTGCATCGCGTGCATCTGGTGATCGAAGCGATGCGCCGCGCGTTCCGCGATCACAACGATTACCTTGGTGATCCGGATTTCGTGAAGATGCCGCTGAACATGCTGCTGTCGCCGTATTACGCCGACGGTTTGCGGCAAACCATCCTGCCGGACAAGGCCACGCCTTCATCGATGCTGGCGCCGTCGAACAGCGAAGATCCTGGGCAGCACACCACGCATTTCTCGATCATCGATGCCGACGGCAACATGGTGGCGATGACGTGCACCGTGAACTACGTGCTCGGCTCCACCTTCGTCGCGAAAGGCACGGGTGTGCTGCTCAACGATGAGATGGATGACTTCGCGCTGGTGGCGAACAAGCCGAATGTGTATGGCTTGCTGGGAAGCAAGGCGAATGCACCCGAGCCGGGCAAGCGCATGCTGTCATCGATGTCGCCGAGCATCGTGATCGGCGCTGATCGCACGGCGGTGATCGGGTCGCCCGGTGGCTCCACCATCATCACCCAGGTGCTGGAAGGCATACTCGCTTTCATCGATGGCGGCGACGCCCATCAGGTTGTTGCGTACAAGCGCTTCCATCATCAGTACATGCCGGACAGGGTCATGGTAGAACCCGGTGCCTTCGATGCCGCCACCAGCAGCGCGCTGACTCAGATGGGCCACACGCTCAAAGAGCGCGAGCCATGGGGCTTCATGAATGCGGTGATCTGGGATCGTCGTACCAACAAGCTGGATGCGGCGAGTGATCCGCGCAGGGAAGATGGTCTCGGTAAGGTGCAATGAGCGCCTGCTTCATCCTAAATGCATATTCCGTCATCCCAGCGAAAGCTGGGATCCAGTGCCTTTGAGGATCTGCAAGTCGCTAGATCCCAGCTTTCGCGGGGATGACGAGTTGGTGGTGTAAGGCAAGATTGATCAGCGAGCGTTGTCATGCAACTGTGGTCCCTCAACGGCAACACCCAAAAACTCGACGGCGGCGCCATGTTCGGCAATGCGCCGAAAGCGATGTGGTCGCGCTGGATCGAACCCGACGAATTCAATCGCATTCCGCTCGCTTGCCGCTGTCTGTTGGTGAAAGATCTGGAAGGCCGCAATGTGCTGTTCGAAACCGGCATCGGCGCGTTCTTCGAGCCGTCGCTGCGTGAACGCTATGGCGTGGTGGAGAGCGAGCATGTGCTGTTGCATTCGCTCGCCGCGTTGGGTCTGTCGCATGAAGACATCGATGTAGTAGTGCTTTCGCACCTGCATTTCGATCACGCAGGCGGTTTGCTTGCGCCGTGGGAGGAAGGCAAAACACCGCGGTTGCTGTTCCCGCATGCGCGTTTTCTGGTTGGCGCACAACACTGGCAGCGCGCCATGAAACCGCATCCACGCGATCGTGCCTCGTTCGTTCCCGAGTTGCAGCACCTGTTGCAAGACAGTGGACGGCTGGAACTGGTAGCGGGCGAACATTCGCAGACGCTCGGTCGGGCCGTGCGCTTCCATTTTTCGGACGGCCACACGCCAGGACTGATGTTGTCCGAAGTGGCCGGCGTAGTTTTTTGCGCCGACCTGATTCCGGGCCGCTCCTGGGTGCACCTGCCTATCACCATGGGTTACGACCGCTTTCCAGAAGCGCTGATCGACGAAAAGCGTGCCTTCCTGGACGACAAGCTCGCGCGCAATGTGCGGCTGTTTTTCACTCACGATCACGCTTGTGCAATGGCGCGCGTGACACGTGACGAGCGTGGGCGTTATGGTACGGTCGACGAGCAACCTGAATTGCGTGGCGTCGTCTGACCCTTAAGATCCAAGCTCACACCCGGAGGCTCGATGAGCGGCGAGCGCAAGCCACCACTCTCCATCCGTGAATTGCTTTTGCCCGCACTGGGCGCCGTGCTTCTGCTGATCGGCGTAGGTGTGGGCGCGGTCGTGGAAAAGGGACAGCTCGATTACAGCGAGCAGATGAAACGCCACGGCGGCGACGTGCTGGATCTTGGCATCCACGGTACTCCCGATGCCAGCGAACAGGGCTTCATGGTGCGCGTGGTCGGGCAGCTGCAGGTCGTGGAAGCGCCGCTCGACAAACAGTTCAACCAGCAGACTGATCAACCCGTACTGATTCGCCACGTGCAAATGTTCCAGTGGCGCGAACTGAGTTACGGCGGCGCGCCCACGTACGAAATGGACTGGCAAGACCATCCCGTCGATACCAGCCATTTTCAGCATCCGGAAGGCCACACCAATCCGGACAAGTTTCTGCTGCAAGGCGAGCAGTTCGATGCAGGCAAGGTGCGCTTGAATGGTTTTGTGCTTGCGCCAGCGCTGGTGCATGCGTTGGTCGGCAGCGAACCGGTCACACCGAATCTGCGCAACCTGCCGAGCAATCTCGCTGCGAGTTTCAGCCTTTACGACAATGGCTTGGTGACCAGTGCGGTGCCGTCGCGTCCGCAGTTGGGGGATCTACGCGTGACATGGGAAGCGGTGCCGGTGCAGACCGTCACTATTGTTGCGAAGGTGGACGGCAACAAGCTCGTGCCGGCTAGCGATGCGACAGATGGCGTCGGCTTCGCCGTGCAATCCGGCGATATGCCGCTCTCGGGCATTTTTCCCGATACGCCGTTGCCGCCTGATGTGCCGTGGTTGCGCCGCGTTCTCGCATGGTTGTTGGCCACGCTCGGTGCAGTCTTGCTGGTGCGTTGGCATTACCAGCGCATCGATCCGGTTCTTGCGCCGGCTATTGCCGTGCTGGTGATGGGTGCGGTCGATGCTGTGCTGTGGCTGGGCAATGACAATGCGGTGGCGGCGCAGTGGTTCGGCCTTGCGGTGGTAGGTGTGGCGCTGGCGGTGTGGCGCGTGCGGGCGTTGCGGGCCGTCGCATAGCTTTACTTTTCCGGAGCCAGACACGGCTTTCGCTGCCGCCTTGGTTATTTTTCCTTTGAATACAAGTGTTTGTGATAGGCGTGGCGCCTGGGTGCCATTTTTTTGAAAAAAACTTCCAAAACCCCTTGCACTAAGGCGAAGTTTGGAATAAAACACATTTGAACACTCATTTCGCTAATAAACATATAGCGGTGATGTCGTAAGGAGCGGAAACGGCATCGCGTGGAGATGAAAGGGGCACTCGCAGTCAGTGCACGGAAAGTTCCAAGCCCACCCAAGCTGGCTTGGACCCTCAAATGAGGATGACGTGGAACTGGGTCATAGAGCGAGGCCTTCTGACTTCCCCCTGTTTCTCCAGTCGGTGCTCGAACGAGCAGATCTCGACTACGCATAGCGGGGGCGCTTCCAAATGCGCAACGCAAAGTGTTTCAAGCTGACAAGGAAGTGGAGAGTGTCGCTTAAGCGCACTCGGGTGGCCGAAGAAGGAAGTACGCCGGGCCACCGATGCAGAAATGCTGCTTTTCAAACGCATGGCACCTCTACACATGAGGAAGCGGGCACTGCGAAAAAGTACACCTGCATCAGGGGAGACAAATCGGCTGGAGCGATCAGCTCTCCGTGGTATCGAGGAAGAAGCATCGCCCATGAGCTGGTCGACAACGCGCGGGTTTTCAGCGAGTTGTCACATGACGTCGTAAGGCTGATCGACGAAGTGGAGAACTCCGCGTCGAAACTGGTTTCGCCGCCCACGGCAGATCATCAAGAAGTCCAGCATTTTTCTTCGCTGGCGAGTCAAGTTCTGAAAAATGCGCAGCGCGGTTCAGTCGCTTGTAAACATATCGATGCAGTCGTTGCCGACAGCGTGGATCGTATCCGCCAAAGCATGATCGTGATGGAGCAGGCGGGTCTGCAAATGCTCCATATCATCGATTCCGTTATCCAAGGTGCGGAAATGACGGCCTTCATGGGGAATAAGCAGCAGAGTGTTTCCTGTGCCGAGCCGACGGTAGACGCTGATGACAGCGATCTGTTGCAGCAGGAGGCCACGTTGGCCGTGCAAGATCTCAAATGCTGGGCGCTTGTGCTGAAGCGAAATCTGCAATCGCTGCGTATGTCCGAGCAGGACGAGACTGCGTTCGACGCGCGCTTGGTCGCTGACGGAACTACAGGTTAGCGGCACTGAATGGTGGGCTTCCTCCCTTGCTAGCAGGCATAGGTATCTACACAACTCTCAACGCGTTTTTTGATGACGCCTAACCGTTGTCCTCGCGACTAAGAAGTTTGACGAGTCGCTGAGCCCCAGTTTTCACCGGGCAATGGTGAGATAAAAAAGCAGAGTTATACGAGTTGCGTAGAGATGTGCAGCTAGCAGGGGAGGGGGAGGATCATTAACTGAATGCCTCGGTGTGCTCAATAAACCACAGCCCCGCGAACAGTTTCGGATCGATCGAGTAACCATCTTTCGCACGCGCCATCAACCACTCACCCGCTTCGAGCCGTGGCACTTCATGCACCACGATGTTTTCGGTGCCATCGCCGCCGCCGTCACTCACCTTCACCAGATCGTGCGCACGCACGAAGGCGATGATCTCGTTGCTCATGCCGGATGACGATGGCCCTTCGTGCACGAAGCTGACATGGTCGCAGCGGTAACCGGTTTCCTCTTCCAGCTCGCGTTGCGCGGCGATGAGTGCACTTTCATGTTGCTGATCCGCCAGGTCACCTACCAGGCCTGCCGGCATTTCAATGGTGAAATGCTGCACGGCTACGCGGTATTGCTCCACGAAAAGCACCTTGTCTTCGGGCGTTACCGCCAGAATGATCACGGCGCCGCCGGGGTTGTTGCGCTCGGCGAATTCCCAGCGCCCGCGGCGGCGCAGGCGCAGCCAACGGCCCTGATAGAGCGTTTCTACAGGAGCGTTGGCGTCTTCAGGTTTGCGGTTGATGTCGTTCATGGAAATGATTCAGTAGGAAACTTTAGAGGCTGGTGAGTGCGCGCAGCCGATTGCGCGTCAACGGACCGAAGCGAAGTTGCTCACACAGCGCTTCGAGCGTGTCCACGCCACGTTTGCGAATCAACACCTCGGCGCCGCCTTCGATAGGTGCATCCAGCGCGATGCGGGTCAGTCGGCGATAGAGTCTGGCAGCGTCGGCGTGTTCGCGTAGTTTCGCAGCGCAGCTCGCTGCACCGCGCAGACGCAAGAATGCAACTTCATCCACGCGATCGAGCAATTCATCCAGGCTGCCGAAATGTGCGAGCAGCGCGGCGGCGGTTTTCGCGCCGATGCTGGGTACGCCCGGGATGTTGTCGACCGCGTCGCCACATAGCGCGAGAAAATCCGCGACCTGAGTCGGGTGTACCCCCAGTTTTTCGAACACACCCGCTGGCCCCCAGCGAAGGTTGCGTGCGTAATCCCATTGCTCGTCGTGCTCGCCCAACAGCTGGCCGAAATCCTTGTCGGCAGACACGATCACACTGCGGAATCCCTGCGCACGCAAACTCCACAGGGTGCTACCGATCAGATCGTCCGCTTCGAAGCTGTGATCGATCAACACGCGAATGCCGAGCGCTTCCGTCACCGCGCGGCATTGCACGAACTGCCGTTCAAGATCAGGTGGGGGCAGCTCGCGATTGGCCTTGTAGGCCGGGTAGATCGCGTTGCGAAATGACGTGGTAAGCGATGCATCGAACGCCACGGCGAGATGCGAAGGATCTTCGCGCTCGAGCAATTCGCATAGAAAACGGGTGTAGCCATGCACCGCATTGACCGGATGGCCGTCCGCATCGTGAAACTCGTCGGGCATCGAATGCCAGGCGCGGAACACATACAGGCTGCCGTCGATCAGATGTGCGGTGGGTAGCTGGGACATGGGCTTATCCCTTCCATTCAGTGAGCAGATCGTCGAGCGCGGGGCGATCGCGATCGGGAATTTCGGTTTGCGGCGTGCCGATGTGCACGAAGCCGATGACGCATTCGTGCTTGGCCAGGCCGAGCAAACCGGCTACTTCTGCATCATAGGCTGCCCAACCTGTGAGCCACTGCGCGCCGAAACCCAGCGCGTAAGCGCCAAGCAGGATGTTGTAGGCCACGTTGCCGGCGCACAGCTTCTGTTCGATTTCCGGAATGCCGTTCTCGTGATCGATGCGTGCGATGACTGCGATCACCAGCGGTGCGAAGGTGTAGCGCAACCGCTCTTTTTCGCGTTTGGATTCCGGTAGCTCCGGATCGCGTCGAATGGCGCGCTCCGTAAGCAACGCGCCGAACTTCAGCTTGGCATCGTCGCGCAACGCTATCAAACGAAAAGGAACGAGCTTGCCATGATCGGGTACGCGGATGGCGGCTTCCAACAGGCCGCGCAAGGTGGCTGCATCGGGCGCAGGTTCGCCGAGCTGGCGCGAAGGTGCGGAATGGCGTTGCTGCAGCAAGGTGAGCGCATCGAGCATGGGAAGGCGTGCCTGGGAAAACGCTTATCCTACAACCGTCTGCATCCGGTCACGATGCCTTTCAGTCACGCAGACGTACGCGAGCCAAGGGCCTACGATCCGCGCACCCCTCCAAAGGAGCGCTTGGTATGAAGCTGCTGAAAAGTGTGATCGCCATCTTCCTGCTTACGCTGCTTTCGGGAGCGCATGCCAGCGAAGCCGCAGCGTTGATCAGTGACAGTTATTTCACGACCGACGATGGTGCGCGCATTCACTACCTGCAGGCGGGGCAGGATCGAGCGGCACCAGCGCTGGTGCTGATTCCCGGTTGGACTTTGACGACATCGCTGTGGCACGAGCAATTGGAGCGATTTTCGCGGCAAAGGCGTGTGATTGCCGTGGACTCGCGCTCGCAAGGCGAGTCGTCGATCATGCTGACCGGCAATACGCCGGAGCGTCGCGCGCAGGATTTGCACGCATTGCTGGCGTCGCTGCACATCGATCGCTGTGTGCTGGTGGGATGGTCGCAGGGTGCGCAGGATGTTGCCGCCTATGTGCAGCAGTTCGGTACTGCTTCGCTTGCCGGCGTGGTGTTTGTGGA
The DNA here is from genome assembly GCF_030160295.1 of Dyella acidisoli. Lineage (GTDB taxonomy): Bacteria > Pseudomonadota > Gammaproteobacteria > Xanthomonadales > Rhodanobacteraceae > Dyella_B > Dyella_B acidisoli. The sequence goes on along the minus strand of NZ_BSOB01000010.1, from coordinate 200,587 downwards.
TTCGCCGGTTTCCGCGGGCACCAATGAGCTGGATATCCGCAAGGCATTCAGCAAAGCAATTCTTTCAGGATTGTCGCGCTACGCGGCACAGCCGGCCGATTACAGCGCCGGCATAGTGCGTTCCATCTTCAAGCATCCGCCCGCGAACATCGACGCGGTGATTGCTCAGGCTCAGCACACGCCCGTAGCAGTCGGTACCGCGATGCTGACGGCGGATATCTTCGGCGCCGATCGCCGGCCGGCGCTGCAGAAGATCGATCGTCCCACGCTGGTGATTGCTTCAGCAGAATCGCCGCTGCTCGATGCGCAGAAGGAAATGGCCACGGCGATTCGTGGTGCGCGTTTCATCGCAGTGCCGAACACGCGTCACGCAGTGTTCGTGGATGACCCACAGGCATTCGACACTGCGCTCGAGCAACTGCTGAGTCGTAGCCAGTAGGCTGGGTTAGCGCAGCGTAACCCAACGCATTCGAGCAGCATTGTTGGGTTACCCCCGGATCAAGTCCGGGGTAACCCAACGAATCAGTCGGCGGTATTAAGCCTGAATCCGTCAGGGAGCAGTGCTTCTACGGTGGTCTGCCGCATGACGCCAGCCACATTGGCCAGCAGCACCGGCATGTCGCTTGTGCATAGTTCGGCCAGCACCTGGCGACAGGAGCCGCATGGCGTAACCGGTTCCGGTGTATCGGCAATCACGGCGATGGCGCTGAAATCGCCGGGCTTGCAGCCCGCGGCGATGGCACTGAACAAAGCCGTGCGTTCGGCGCAATTGCACAGACCGTATGCGGCATTTTCCACATTGCAGCCGGGGAACACGCGGCCGTCTTTCGTCTGCAATGCGGCACCGACCTGGAAGCGGGAGTAAGGCGCGTATGCCAGTTCGCGCGCGCGGCGGGCAAAGTCCAACAGGGTGCTGCTGACGATCTGCTCGGACACAAGGGTTTCCTCGTAACCCCCGATTCGGGCCAGTCAGTCTAACCCGCGATGGAGCCTGTCTACGATCTTTGCGTGGTTCGCGTTGCGTCTGAGTGGCTGTCAGGTGGTAGTGCGTGGCGCAGCGCCAGACTGGCCGTCTGGTCAAGCCGCGCGCTGCCGCATGGCGGCCACTCGGGCACAACGAGGGCTACGCAGAGATCGTAGACAGGCTCTTAGGCTACGATGGGAAATCTGACCTGCAGGAGATGGCCGATGTCGATCACCGTGTCCGCATTGCGTGAAACCGCCGCTGGTGAGCGGCGAGTGGCAATCACGCCGGAAGTAGCAAAGAAGCTGCGCGGCAAAGGGCTGCGCGTGCTGCTTGAACACGGCGCAGGTGCCGCGGCCGGTTTTCCGGATGCGGGCTATGCAGAGGTCGAATTTGCCAGTGCGGCGGACGTACTGGCGCAGGCTGATCTGCTGACCTGCGTGCTGCCGCCCGAAGATGCTGCACTGGCCCATCTACGCGAAGGCGCCATCGTGCTCGGCCAATTGCGACCGCACGGCGCGGCGGCGCGTATCGCCGCGTTGGCGCAGAAGAAGCTGACGGCATTCGCACTGGAATTGCTGCCGCGAACGACGCGTGCGCAGGCGATGGACGTACTGAGTTCGCAAGCGGCAGTGGCGGGTTATCGCGCCATGCTGATCGCAGCCGACAATGCGCCGAAATTCTTTCCCATGCTGACCACGGCGGCCGGCACCATCCGTCCTTCGCGCGTGCTGGTCATTGGCGCGGGCGTCGCAGGCCTGCAGGCGATTGCCACGGCGCGCCGGCTTGGCGCGCAGATTGAAGGTTACGACGTACGTCCGGAAACGCGCGAGCAGGTGGAGTCGCTGGGCGCGAAGTTTCTGGATCTGGGTGTGAGTGCTGCCGGTAGTGGCGGTTACGCGCGCGAACTCACAGCCGAAGAGCGCGCAGCTCAGCAGCAAGCGTTGGCGGAACATCTGAAAGTGTTCGACGTGGTGGTGACGACCGCGGCCGTGCCGGGACGTGCCGCGCCGAAGATCCTTACGGTAGCGATGGTCGAAGGCATGAAGCCGGGCGCCCTGATCGTTGATCTTGCCGCCGAAAGCGGCGGCAATTGCGAGCTGACGCGTCCGGGCGAGCGCGTGGAGCAGGGCGGTGTGACGATTCTCGGGCCGCTCAATCTCGCTGCTGGCGCGGCGCTGCACGCTTCGGAGATGTACGCGCGCAACATCTACAACTTCGCGGAATTGCTGGTGCGTGATGGCGCGCTGCAGCCGGATTTTCAGGATGAGCTGGTGGCGAAGAGTTGCGTGGCGCGCAATGGCGAAGCGCTAGTTAATGCCTGATGCGCAGGTTGGGGTGCGAACCCAAACCTGCCTATCAATGACGACCGCGGGGAGGCATGCCGAACGCACGCCCCGCGGGTAAGGTGGAGCCTGGTCCCATGTGTTCCAGCCATTGGCGCTTCTCCTCCGGCGACTGCTGCAACCAACGACGGCGGAGTTCTTCACGCTGATCCGGTGGCAATTGCTGGTAGCGCTTAAAGGCTTCGTGCAATTGCTGTTGCTTATCCGCAGGCAGGGTGTCGTACAAATGCTGGTTTTGCCGAGCCTGCTCGCGCTGCTCTGGTGTCATTTTTTGCCAGCGATCAATGCGCTCGCGAATTTCCTGTTGCTTGTCCGGCGGTAGCTTCATCCATTCCTGGGTGCGCTGAATCATGTGTTCCTGGCGGGCCTGCGGCAGCGTGTTCCACTGTGACTGCAGCGGTGCGAGCAGGTATTGCTGGGATGGGCTCAGGCTGCCCCATGGATGGATGTTTTGCGCGTACGCGGGTGCCGCGATCATCAGACCGAGCAGGAAGGTCAACAGCGCTGGCAGGCGAACTCTTCGTAGCAACATGGATCAACGTTTGGCCTGGCTGCCGTCGTTGGCGGCGAGCCAGCTGTAAAAGTCGAGGTTCTGATAAAGGCCAGGATCGGCTTTATCGGCACCCGGCGGTAAATATTCATTCTCCTGCTCGGTGACGGCAACGACCTGCGGCTTTCCGTCCGCCTGTGGCTGAGGCGAGGGCTGCCAGGTCATCAGCGCCGCCAAGGCAACGGCCGCTAGGGCGCCTACCGGCAACAGCACGCGAGCACGGTGATGCGGCGAGGTGTGCGCAGTGGCCGCTTCCAGGGCCGTGCGACGCACGGCGCGCAGGCGACCGGCGGTGACAGGGTCGATGCTTTGCGTCGCCTCCTGGTAGAGCGCGCGAACGCGCTGTTCGAATTGTTTGTCGGACGAGTTCATCGCCACTCCTCCAAATGCTCCCGCAGATGTTGCATGGCTCGCGAGAGATGGGTTTTCACACTACCTTCCGAGCAACCCATCGCGTGAGCGGTTTCCGCCACGTCCAGCCCCTCCAGCACTCGAAAGGTGAAGGCTTCGCGTTGGCGCTGTGGAAGCCGCCGTACGGCAGCGGCCACATCCGCGTAGGACTGCTCTCCATGTAGCTTTTCCAACGGATCCGGGCCGTTGTCGGCCGGTTCCCAAACCGGGAGTTCGTCGCCGTCATCATCGTGACCGCCGCCCAGCCAGCCCACCACGATGGAGCGCACCTTGCGGCGGCGCTGCAGGTCCACGATGCGCCGGCGCAGGATGCCCCAGAACAGTGGCGTCCATTCCTCCGCAGGTTTAGTGCGGTAATGCTTGACCAGACGGAGCATGGCGTCCTGCACCGCATCCAGCGCGTCCTCACGATTGCCCAGGTGCAGCTCGGCCATGCGGAAGGCTCGTCGCTCCATGCTGGCCAGAAAGGCATCCAGGGTCGCAGGTACTGCCTGGCCTTGCGGCGCAAGAAGTTCGGCCTCGAAAACGGCTGAGACGCTGTTCATAGCGCCGTTCTCCGGATCGTCGGGGCGAGCATCCTGGGGCTCCATCTGTTCGACTCTCATCTCAACGCGCTGAGCCCGCGCGGGTTGACTTTACAGGGCCTTTGGGGGCCTCGCCGGAATAACTAAGCCGCCGAACGGCATGGATCGCAGCATCCCGGCCACCGTATGATGCGGCGAATGTGACCGATTGGCGGGGGAAAGACATGCTGGACGGGTTCCTGGCGCTTTACATCTTCATGCTGGCGGCATTTACGGGGTACGAAATCATTGCGCGAGTGCCGGTGATCCTGCACACGCCCTTGATGTCCGGCTCCAACTTCATCCACGGCATTGTGCTGGTTGGGGCCATGATCGCGCTAGGCCATGCCCGCACGCCATTCGAAATGGCGATAGGTTTCATCGGCGTACTGTTGGGTGCCGGCAACGCCGCCGGCGGTTACGTGGTGACTGAACGGATGCTGGAGATGTTCAAGTCCAGCAAACCCGGACAGGGCCGCGGGGAGGCCAAGTGATGGCCTGGGCGCAGACGTTGCAGACGTTGATAGATGCCTGTTATTTCATCGCCGCACTCCTGTTCATCCTTGGCCTGAAGCGCATGAGTTCCCCGCGCACCGCGCGCGGCGGCATCGTGTGGGCTGGCTTCGGCATGCTGCTGGCGGTGGTGGCCACACTCTTGCTGCCGGACATGCAGCACCGCGGGCTGATCATTGCCGCCGTGCTGATAGGCGTGGCGGCGGCCTGGTGGTCCGGGCGGCGTGTAGCGATGACCGCCATGCCGCAAATGGTGGCGCTCTACAACGGCATGGGCGGCGGCGCGGCGGCGGCGATTGGTGCCTCGGAACTGATCGGACACGCACAGGATTTTGCGATCGCCGCGCCAAACACCTTCCCCTTGATGCCGGAAAGTTGGTCACCACTGCATGGCGCCACCTCCGTGGTGCCGCTGAGCCCGGTAGCACTGGCTTTGGGTGTACTGGGTGCGCTGATCGGTTCGGTGAGTTTTTCTGGTTCGTTGATCGCTTTTGCCAAGCTGCAGGGCTGGCTGGATCGCCGTTTAGTTTTCCCAGGCCAGCAGGTGGTGAATCTGCTGGTGTTGGCGGCAGCGGTAGGGATCGGCGTTTGGCTTGCGACCGGGCATCTCACCATCGCGCTGGTCTGTGCGTTCTTCGTGTTCGCCTTGCTGTTCGGCCTGCTTATGACGTTGCCGATCGGCGGCGCCGACATGCCGGTGGTGATCTCGCTCTACAACGCCTTTACCGGCCTGGCGGTGGCATTCGAAGGTTATGTGCTGCAGAACGAGGCCATGATCATCGCCGGCATGGTGGTGGGCGCCGCCGGTACGTTGCTGACGCAGTTGATGGCCAAGGCCATGAATCGCTCGATCGGCAACGTGCTGTTCGGCAATTTCGGAGCCACTTCAAACGCGGCGGCGCAGACCATCGACGGCAGTCAGAAACCGGTCGAAGCGGCCGATGCCGCAGTGATGATGGCGTATGCCGAACGCGTGGTGATCGTGCCGGGTTACGGCATGGCTGTGGCACAGGCGCAGCACAAGGTGTGGGAATTTGCGCAGTTGTTGATCGCGCGTGGGGTGAAGGTGAAGTTCGCCATTCATCCGGTGGCGGGCCGCATGCCCGGTCACATGAACGTGCTGCTCGCCGAAGCGGGCGTGCCATACGACCTGATCGCGGACATGGAAGACATCAATCCGGAATTTCCCGTCACCGACGTGGCGCTGGTGATCGGCGCCAACGACGTGGTCAATCCGATGGCCAAGACCGATCCTGCTTCACCGATCTACGGCATGCCGATCCTCGACGTCGCCGATGCGAAACAGGTGATCGTGGTGAAGCGAGGCAAGGGCACTGGGTTCGCCGGCATCGAAAATGCGCTGTTCTACGCTGACAACACGCGCATGCTCTACGGTGACGGTCAGGCGGCGGCGGGTCAGTTGGTGTCGGAATTGAAGTCGCTGGACGCTTAGTCAGTTTGTTTTGCGCGGAGGTGCAGCGGGCGAACGCACTGCGATCATTATCGCAACGACGACGCCCGCTACTGACCAGGCCACGTCGGCTTTGCTAGTGGCCATATGCGCGAAATCCAGCAGCATGGGCAGGCCAGCGGTACGCATCGTATTTACCAAGCCATAGCCCATCATGGCGGCAATGTTCACCGTGGTAATCAGCACGCGAATGTAAGCACTGGCGACTACGGTGGCGATCGCTGCGAGCAGCGCCGCGTTCCATTTGCGGCCGTGCACCCATTGCCGGATCGCGATGGCGAGAAGCCAGCCTGCGGGCACTGCCAACCAGGGTAGCGGCCGATGGAAGAACACGGTGGGCAGCAGCCAGATGGCGCCGGCCGCGAGCCCCAGCATCACCGCGCACAACAGCGCGAAGCATTCGCTGACGATCTTCCGCACGATCATGGGCGGTTACTACGTTTGGCTGGGAACACGGTGCGCGCTGTCCTGCAGGCAAGGCAAAGCGGGCATCTTAACGTGATCCGAGTGCTCAGGTCCCTTGAGTTTGGGCGAATTCAGCCTGATGTGGGGGACAGGCCCTACGAATGGCCGGCATAATAGAGGGCCGGATCGCCGCTGGCCGGCAATGCCCCAACGATTTCCCCAAGAGATGACATGAGCGGTTTCAGTCTTAGCAGCGAGCCTTTCACCCTGCAGCGCGATTGCAACGTGGTCATGGTGCCGCAGGGCGAAAACGTGGTGCTGCCAGCCGGCCAAGTGGGTTACATCACGCAAGCGCTCGGCGGCAGCTTTACCGTGTACGTGGAAGGCAATCTGTTTCGTGTTGCCGGCAAGGACGCCGATGCATTGGGCAAGGAGCCGCCGCCGCCGCTGGAACTCCCGGACGACGCTACCGACGCTGACGTGGAAGCGCTGGTGTGGCAGCAATTGCGCACCGTGTTCGATCCTGAGATTCCGATCAATGTGGTGGAACTGGGCTTGGTCTACGACGTGAGCCTGGAAACCGTCGCTCCCGAAGAACGCAAGGTGTACGTCAAGATGACGCTCACTGCACCGGGTTGCGGCATGGGTGACGTGCTGATCGATGATGCGCGCACCAAGCTCGAATTGATTCCGACGATCAAGGAAGCGGATGTCGATCTGGTGTTCGATCCGCCGTGGAATCACTCGATGATGTCGGAAGTGGCGAAGCTCGAAACGGGAATGCTCTGAGGTAGGTTGGGGTGTAAACCCCAACGTTCCCATGTCTCTCAGGATCGCGATGCTGGGGTTTGCACCCCAACCTACGCATCAGTTGCGCACTTCCTCGAAGCGATTCGCATCGCGATTCTTGCGCACCTTGGCTGGATCCCACACGCGACCGTTCATCGCGATATAAACGCCATCCGGTAGCGTCTGCACGGCGGCCACCGCGCAGCCAATGTTGAACACTGCATCCGAACCTTGGAAGCGTGCAGGATTCAGTGCGCCGGTGAGAACGATCACCTTACCTTTGAGTGAAGCGAGCTCTTGCGCGGTTTCCACCATGGTGTCGGTGCCGTGTGTCACCAGCACGTGGCGGCTCGGCTGGGCTTCGATGGTGGAGCGGATCAGTGCGCGATCTTCCTGGGTGATATGCAGGCTGTCCTTGCGCAGGATCGGAATCACATCAAACTGGAACGCCACGCCGAGCTGGCTGAGGATTTCGCCGATCTGCGGTGCGCCGATCTTGTAGTCCGACTTGTCGTCGAAGTAGATCTTGTCGATGGTGCCGCCGGTGGTGACGATAGTCAGATGCTGCATGATCGGATAGGCGCGAAGGGGGAGGCTGGGCATTCTAGCTGGTCTGACTGAGCGTCTGTTTGATACCCCCCCGCGGCCCACCCAGGGGCCATGCGAACCACGCTGAGCTATCAAACAGGCTCTTAGGCGATCATTCCATCAGCAGTCGGCTATCTTCCTCGTTGAGATCGGAAAGACGGAGCAGGCCATGGCCCAGGAAGCGGCGTAGTGCCGCTGCCGGGCGCTGATCGCGCTGGGTTGACCATGCTGCCTGACGGGCAAGCAGCGCTGCCGCCGCGCAGCGCGCCAGGGTCAGGGCAATGCCGCGGGCACCGGCTTCGAGTTCGGAACGCTCGACCTTCTTCGCGTCCAGATGCATGGCCGTGGCATCCAATGCCGCCTGTACGGTGAACGAAGCTTGCGTGTTGTGCGCCTTGCCCAGCCATTCGCCGATGAGTTTGCGCAGCGAGGCGAAACTGTTGTGTCCGGCCAGTGCACGCAGGCTGTCCAGCGACAGCACGTTGGTGGTGCCCTCCCAGATCGCATACACCTGGGCGTCGCGCAGCAACTGGGGTAAGCCGGTGTCTTCGATGTAGCCGGCGCCGCCGAAACATTCCAGCGCTTCCGAGCATAGATTCACCGCCATCTTGCCCGTCCAGAGCTTCACCAGCGGGGTAAGCAAGCGCAATGCGACAGTTTCATGCGGCGTGGCCATACCTTGTTCCACTCGCCCGAGCAGGTGCGCTACTTCGAAGGTAAGCGCAAACGCGCCTTCGAACTCGGCTTGCATGTCCGCGATTGTCTGTACGTGCAAGGGCTGTTCGCGCAATGGACGTCCAAATGCATGGCGTCGCGTTGCGTAGTCACGCGCAAGGCTGATCCCGCGCGCCATGCTGGCAATGGCACCAATCGCATTCCACGTGCGCGTGATGTTGAGCATCGGCGCAACCTGGCGTACACCGTGCGCAAGTTCGCCTACCGGCCAGGCGGGCAGACCATCGAGGTGGATCTCTGCGGTGGGGAGTTCGTGCGTGCCGAGCTTGTCCTTCAAACGATCGATGATCAGTTCTGGTTTGCGCGCCTGACCATCCATGGTTTCCACATAGAACAAGGCAAGCGATGAGGCGCCTTCGCCTGCACTTTCCGGGCGCGCCAAGGCCAGCGCAGCTTCGCCCACCACCGCGGAACTGAACCACTTGCGCCCGTACAAACGCCATTGGCCTTGCGCATCCTGCCTGGCTACGGTTTCAGTGTTGCCGACATCAGAGCCGCCGGTGTTTTCCGTCATCCATTGCCCGGATAGCCAGAATCCGCCGGCCTCGCGGCTGAGGAAGTGCGGCAGCGCGCGATCGATCAGCGACGGGTTGCCGGAGGCTTTGAGCGCGGTGGCAGCGCCATCGGTCATCGCCAGTGGGCAGGTGTAGAACTCGCTGGCCACGTGATAGAGATAGGCACGGGCGAATTCTTCCAGTCGCGCGTATTCGTGTGCTTCATGTCCGGACGCGAGAATCGCGTGGCGCGTCGTAAGCGCCGGCCCTTCGAGCCACGCCGGGGTCAATTCGATCCGATCGACGCGACAGCCCCAGGCGTCCCATTGCGTCAAGACAGGTTTGCGGCGCGTGCTGCGGCTGCTGCGCTCGAAGGCCATCAGCGCGTAGTCGCCCAGTGCGTCGAGATCGGCGTCCAGCGCTGCGCGCCGCTCGGGTGGAAGCACACGGTTGAGCAGGGCGGTCAGCAGGCGATCGCCGCGATATGGATGCGCGAGTTGTGGGGCGTCTTGCAAGAATCCCATAGCGGTCACCTCGGCAAGTCTGCTTGTAACCTACCAAACTGCTCTGTGGCTTGCCTGTAAAAAGGATGCGCTCGGTAGATGGGGGTGCAAACCCCAACATCACGATCCTGAGAGACATGGCGATGCTGGGATTTGCACTCCAGCCTACGTTCTTTGGCGGCGCTTCACGCCCGCGCCAAGCGCGCCGATCAATGCCAAGGCGAATAAAATCTCCAGCATCGCGGGTACACGTTCTTGCGTTGAACTCCAGCTCTCAGCTACGCCGTGGCAAAAGTAAAACAGGCTGAGCATGCCGACCCACAGCAAAGCTCTACGCACGTTGCCGATCGCCAGCAGCGGCAGCAACAGCGGAATCACTGCCACGCCCAGCGCCAGCCACATCGGCACACGTTGCGGCGGAAACAGCCACGCATACCACGCGCACTGCAGCAGGATCTGCGCGATCCATGCCGCTACGCCGATGCGATTCATCACTCCCAGCCGCGCCATCACACGCTAACGGCGAGCTTGCGAGCGGTATCCGCCAGTCGCCGACCGAGCGCACGCGCCAGTTCGCGTTCGTGTTCGCTGATGGCGTTCTCGCCCTTGCTACCGCTCACGTGACTGGCGCCGTACGGTGTGCCGCCGCTCTGTGTATGGCTGAGTGCTGGCTCGGTGTAAGGAATCCCCAGCAAGAGCATGCCATGGTGAAGCAGGGGCAGCGCCATGCTCAGCAGGGTAGATTCCTGCCCGCCATGCATGGTGCTGGTGGCGGTGAACACCGCGGCTGGCTTGCCCACCAGCGTCCCGCTCGCCCATTCGGCGCCGGTCGTGTCTAAGAAATGCTTCAGCGGTGCGGCCATGTTGCCGAAGCGTGTAGGGCTGCCCAGCGCCAGCCCCACGCATTCATGCAGATCCTGCTTGGTGACATAGGGCGCGCCTTCCTCGGGTTCTGGCGGCTGAGCCACTTCAGTCACGGGGGCCACTGGTGGAACTTGCCGCAGGCGTGAACGCATGCCGGGGACTTCTTCCACGCCCCTAGCGATCAGGCGGGCCAGTTGGGCGGTGTGGCCGGTGCGGCTGTAGTACAGGATCAGAATGTCGCTCATCGTTTGGGGCATTCATTGAGGATGGGGTAGTGTACGGGCGAGATCAGGGATGTTGAGCACGTAGACGCATGAACTTGCCTTTTGACCGCGATCGGACGATGAGCCTGGGCCGCTTCCTGTGGCGGCGCTTTCTCGACGACAAGTGTTTCGAGACGGCGGGTGCGCTTTCATACACCACGCTCGTTTCGCTGGTGCCGCTCACGGTGGCGGTGCTGGCTATGTTCGCGGCATTTCCCATGTTCGAGGAAGCGCGCGACACGCTGATCAATTTCGTCTTCAGCAATTTCGTGCCGGCGGCGGGGGAGACGGTGCAGAAAGCGCTGCTCGACTTCGCATCCAACGCGCGCAAGCTGACCGGCATCAGCATCCTGGTGATGCTGTTCAGTGCGGTGTCGATGATGATCAGCATCGAGGATCGTCTCAACCGCATCTGGAAAGTGCGCCAGCATCGTCCATGGGGGCCACGCCTGTTGTTGTATTGGGCGGCGCTGACGCTGGGTCCGATCCTGGTGGTCGGCGGCATCGCCGTCACCTCTTACGTGGCTGCCGTACCGATGCTGCGCAACGCCGGTGAGCAGTTCGGCGTTGGGCAAGAGCTGCTGAAAGCGTTGCCGTTCGTGGTGACGTTTCTCACGCTGTGGCTGATGTACACCACCGTGCCCAATCGGCGCGTCAATAAGAGGCATACAGCGATCGGTGCCGCGCTGGGTGCGGTCCTGTTCGAATTTGCGCGGTGGGGTTTTACGCACTACGTACAGAGCGCGCACAACTATCAGCAAATCTACGGTGCATTGGCGATCATTCCGTTGCTGCTGTTATGGATCTACCTGTCATGGGTGATCGTGATCCTGTGTGCGTCGCTGGCCGCATCCATTTCTGCGTTCGAATACCAGAAACCGTGCGATGAATTGCCGGAAGGTTCGGAGTTCCTTGGGTTATTGGTAGTGCTGCGCCATTTCGTAGATGCGCAGCGCGCCGGACGTTGTGTGGATCCGCGTTCCATTCGTGAGGCGGAGCCTTATATGCGCAGCGAAGCGATCGCTATCTATTTCGATGATCTGGCGCGCAGTGGGCTCATCCATCGCAGCGAGACCGGTGGCTGGTCGTTAGTGCGCAGTCTGGATAGCACCGATCTGCTGCAGGTCTACCGCCACAGCGGCTACCGGCTGCCGTTGAATCCAGCGGAGCAGATCGCTGCCTCCGGCATCGAGTTGCCGCCGGAGTTGTTGTCCGTGCTCACCCGCCTGGCGCATTCGCTCGATGCTACGCTGAGTACCCGTCTGGACAAGATTTATCCTGTCCGCACTTCGCCTGCGCCTTCGCGCCAGGTTTCACACACGCAGGAATCGGAAACATGAAGTTGTTCGCATCGTCCTTGCTGCTGGCTGCATGCTTGCTGGCTGCGCCTGTCTACGCCGCCATGCCTACGCAACCCTCACTCAAAGTGACGACACTGGATGGCAAGCCGTACGATCTGGCTGCGCAACGAGGGCATTGGGTGATCGTGAATTTCTGGGCAACATGGTGCGTGCCATGTATCAAGGAACTGCCGGGAATCTCTCAGTTCGTGAAGGCGCATCCCAATGTGAGTGCGATCGGCGTTGCGTATGAGGACACTGACCCTTCCGACATTCGCGCGTTCCTGGACAAGCATCCCGTGAGTTTCCCCGTAGCGCAGGTGACCATGGACAAGCCGCTTACGGATTTCGACGAGCCGCGCGGCCTGCCGACTACTTATCTGATCGGACCGGATGGTAAGGTGGCCAAGCACTTCATGGGGCCGATCACGCCAGCAGTGCTGGACGCGGCTATCGGCAAGTGATCGTATGAGTGGTGTCCGTTTCCTCGTCAGCGGCAAAGTGCAAGGCGTGTTTTTCCGCGCCAGTGCGCGCAATGAGGCTATGCGGCTTGGCTTGCATGGCCATGCGCGCAATCTGTCTGACGGGCGGGTGGAGGTGATTGCCAGCGGCAGCGCCGAGGCACTGCATCAGCTTGAGCAATGGTTATGGCAGGGGCCGCCTGCCGCACGCGTGGATGAAGTGATTCGCAACCCGCACGAAGGTGAAGTGCAGGGTGGCTTTTTTGTTTTCTAGGCTATAAATCCACGTCGCTCGGCGGCCGCCCGATGCGATACCGCGCACTGATCGTGCGCACGGCGCGACGGAAGTCCGCCGCGAAGCCCTTTATGTCGAACAGAGGGCTCACATTGCGCTGCTGCTGCAGATGCTTTCGCAAAGTGGCCAGCGCTTCCGGATGGTTTCCCAGTTCGACGGCCATGCCGATGAACGACGTGTTGTCGCCCATGATCAGTTCGGGCAAGCCAAGGTGGTGCAGCAAACTGGTGACCGTGCGCGACCCGACGGTTTCGCCGGTGCGGGTGAGCACGGGACAGCCTGCCCATAATGCATCGGACGCAGTGGCGCGCGAGTTGATCGGCAAAGTGTCGAGATAAAGATCGATGTGCGCGTAGCGCGCCGCATACTCCGCATACGGCAGGCGTGGCATGAAGACGAGACGTTCTGGCGCGACGTCGAGCGCGCGTGCTGCCTGCCTCAGACGTTCATCTGTATTGGCCGGTCCGGTAAGTAGCCACAGCACACTGTCGGGCACTTGCTGCAGGATCAGCATGCAGCGCGCAAACATGGCGGGATTGATGGCCTGCATTTCCTGCAAGCAGGCGAATACGACGCCTTTCTCCGGCAATCCGCACTCGCTGCGTGATGGTGGCTTTGCCTGAACTCGGTTCGGATCGTTCGGCTGCTGGCAGCGCGAGAGACGGATCACTTTCTCGCTGACATGCTCGCGCAATTCATGCGGAAGCACGATCTTGTCGGTAAGCAGGTAATCCATCCACGGCGCGCCGGAACTGCCGGTGTAGCCGAGCCAGCCGACCTGGATGGGTGCGGGGCACAGGGACATCAGTTCTGCATTGCCACGACTGCGATAACCGTTGAGATCGAACAGCACTTCGATGCCTGCGCCATGGATCAACGTGGCAACCTGTGTGCGATTCAAGGTGGAAACGTCATGCATGGTTGCCGCGGCGGAAAAGCGTCGCCGTATTGCGCTACCGTCATCGGGCGTAGTGGCGAACAGGTGTACGTCCAGATCGCTATCGGCAAGCGCCTCGATCAAAGCCACAAGATGGTGGCTGACGGCCGTTTCGTGAAATCCCTCGGCCAGCATGCCGACACGGATGGGCGTATCCGGCATGGGCATCGTGTGGCGCAAGTTGAGTTGCTGGCGGAAGCTGCTTGCCTGGTTTTCGATCAGCGAGGCATATGTTTTCGCGCATTGCAGTTGCAGCGCGGCGTCGGTGTCTTCGAACAGAAAAGCGAACGGATGAATCCCGGCTTCGCCTTGCGATACGGCTCGGATCACGTGCTCGGTGAGCACATCGAGGTTCTTCCAGCGGCACAGCCGGCGGCGGGCGAATAGAAGTTGCCCCATCACCGGTACTGAATCGGGGGCGCGCGTCAATGCGTCGGCGAAGGCATCGTGCGCGCCGGCAAGATCGCCGGCTTCGTCCAGCATCAGCGCGGCCTGGAACAGGTGCTGCACATTGGTTGGCGCCAATTTGCCGGCTTGGAGCAGCGAAGCGGCAGCTTCCCGCGGACGATGTTGCATATGCAGCAGGTGGCCGAGCATCGCATGCGCGACGTCGGCATTCGGCGCTTGCTGCAGTACCTGGCGTACCAGTGTTTCGGCTTCCGATAGATGACCCAGTTCCATTTCCGCCGCCGCGAGATTGAGGCGAATGGCCGGATGCTGGGGCAGGCCTTTCAGTGCCTGTGCAAATGCGTCACGTCCTTGCACGTGCTGGCCAGCGGCCATGTACGCCGTGCCCAAGGCTTGCAACAGGGCTGGATGTCCAGGCGTTCTTGCCAGTGCCTTTTGTAGACGCTCGATGGCGGCGCCGGTTCGACCTTCGTCCATGGCCAGGCTGGCCAAATTGCATTGCAGCTCGATGTTGTCGGGTGCAAGTTCCGCGGCGCGGTTCAACGCTGTGTGTGCATCGCGGCGTCGCCCGAGGCGCAGCAGCGCTACTCCGTGCAGGCGAATCAAATCGGCCGAAACCGGGAATTGCCGCCGTGCCGTCGTCGCGAATTGAACGGCTTCTTCATTGGCATCGCGCTGCAGTAGCTCGCTGAGCTTTTGCAGAGTGGAAGCGATGTCGGTGGCTGGAACGTCGGTCATCGTAAAGCGAGCCTGGTAAGCAACAACGAACGCGCTGCAACGCTGCCATGCCGGCATCAGCCGGAATGACAAACTGGGTAGCGCGAAATCCCCCTGAACTGGACTTCGGGATGCTCCGATGCATTCCGCACAGAATGCATCGGAGCACCGCTAGATTACCGCGCCGCGGGCGCTACTCAATGCCCCGCCAGCGACTTCAGCTCGTCCGCCTGATGCTCCCGCGTCAGCGCGCCGAACAGCTCCTCAAGATGACCTTGCATGACATCCGGCAGGTTGTGCAAATCCAGGCCGATGCGATGGTCAGTGATCAGGTTGTCTTTGTAGCGATAGGTACGAATGCGCTGGCTGCGGTCACCTGTGCCGACTTGCAGGCGCCGGGACTGTGCCTGTTCGGCGGTCTGCTTGGACTGCGCTTCATCCAGCAGACGTGCCTTGAGCAAGCTCATTGCGCGTGCGCGGTTCTTGTGCTGGCTGCGTTCGTCCTGGCATTCCACCACGATGCCGCTGGGTAAATGCGTGATGCGAATCGCCGAATCGGTCTTGTTTACGTGCTGGCCACCGGCGCCAGAGGCGCGGAACGTGTCGACTTTCAGGTCGGCGGGAGAGATCTCGATCTCGTCGATTTCATCCAGTTCCGGCAAGACGGCCACAGTGGCGGTGGAGGTGTGCACGCGGCCCTGCGATTCGGTTGCCGGCACGCGCTTGACGCAGTGCACGCCCGATTCGAATTTCAGCTTCGAGTACGCACCTTTGCCTTCGATGCGCGCGATGATTTCCTTGTAGCCGCCGTGCTCGCCTGGGTTTTCGCTGAGCACTTCCACCTGCCAGCGCTGGCGCTCTGCGTAGCGTGTGTACATGCGGAACAGGTCGCCGGCAAAGATGGCGGCTTCGTCCCCCCCCGAGCCGGCGCGCACTTCGAGGAACAGGTTGGCTTCGTCGCGCGGATCCTTGGGGATCAGCAGCAGTTGCAAATCGTTGTCGAGTTCGGCCGTGCGCGTTTCCAGGCGGGCGATGTCTTCAGCTGCCATGTCGCGCAGTTCGGGGTCGTCCAACATGACGCGCGCATCGGCGAGTTCGCGCTCGGCACTCGACAATTCGCGCATGGCGTCGGCCACGGGTTGCAATTGCGCGTATTCGCGCGACAGTTCGCGAAAACGCGTGTTGTCGGCTAGCACGTCGGCTTGGCCCAGTAGCAGGGCAACTTCTTCGTGGCGTTCGACGGTGGCTTCGAGCTTGCGGCGGATGGATGGAGTCATGAAGAGGATGAGCGATTGAAAAAGGAGGAGTGAAACGGCGGAAACCTGCGTAACGCGGCAGCCAGCCGCCCTCGCTATTCGTCGTCGCTCGTGCCTACTTTTTCATCCTCATCCAGGCCGTATAGACGGCCGGCCGCGTGCAGCAAATCGTGGTCGCCGCTGAGTGTGGCTTCGCGTAGCCGCGCACTTGGGTTATGCAGCAGTTTGTTGGTCAGCGTGTTGGCCAGAAATGCCAAGGCTTCGTCGGGTGACTTGCCGCGGGCAAGCATGGCGCGCGCCTTTTCCAACACCTGGTCGCGATAGGTTTCGGCGTGCAAGCGCAGGTCCAACGCGGGGTTGCGGATCGTCAGCGCACGGCGCCAGGCCATGTAGCGTTCGACTTGCAGATCGATGATCGCATCGGCTTCACGCGCGGCGGTCTCGCGCGAGCGGCGGTTGTCGTCAATGACCTGACGTAGATCGTCGATACCGTAAAGGTAGACGTCTTGCAGTTCGCTGACCGCCGGATCGATATCGCGCGGCACGGCGATGTCGACCATGAATATGGGTTTGCGACGGCGCGCAGCGATGGCTCTTTCCACCACTGGGCGTGTCAGTACCGGCTCGCGTGCAGCGGTGGAGGCGATGACGATGTCAGCTTCGGCCAGGTGCTGCGGCAGATCATGCAGTGAAATGGCATAGCCGCCATAGCGGCCGGCCAGTTCCTGTGCGTTTTCCAGCGTGCGGTTGGCCACGATCAACCGGCGCACCTGCTTTTCGGCCAGATGGCGCACGGCCAACTCGATGGTGTCACCTGCGCCGATCAGCAGCACGCAAGCCTGGCGCAGGTCGGTAAAGACGCGTTCGGCCAGTCGTACGGCAGTGAATGCCACCGACACGGTGTGCGCGCCGATGCGCGTATCGGTGCGCACGCGCTTGGCAACCGAGAAGGTGTGTTGCAGCAAGCGATCCATGGGGGTCTTCAGCGCGTTGGCATCGCGCGCCTGTTGGTACGCGTCTTTCACCTGGCCAAGAATTTGCGGCTCGCCCAGCACCATCGAATCGAGACCGGTGGCGACGCGAAACATATGCCTCACGGCCGCTTCGTCATCATGGCGATACAGGAACTCATCAAGCTTGCCGGGAGTCAGATGGTGATGCCGACGGAGCCATTCTTGCGGAACGTTTTCCGCGCCGGCCGTTACGCTGACGTAAAGTTCGGTACGGTTGCAGGTGGAAAGGATCAGCGCCTCGTCAACGCCGGGTTCGTGCGCAAGTTCACGCAGTGCGGCGCCGGCCGCATCTTCGTCGAACGCTACCTGTTCGCGCAGGCTGACCGGCGCGGTGAGGTGGTTGAGCCCGAGGGCGATCAGCTTCATGACGTGATGCGAGTGAGGGCGGCGAGCGTTGGCCGGCGTAGACTAGACATGTCCGGTTCCGGTTGGAGCCGAAGGATTCGTTGGAGGAATAGTGTGCTGAGCGGGACGGTCGAGTTCAAGCAAGTGCGGCGATGGGTAGCTGGTGGATGGGTCGTGCTTGTCCTGACCGGATGTGCGGCGGTATCTCATCGGACAAGCACGCCATCATCCGCATCGAAGCAGCCGTTGGCACAGGTTGTTGTGCCAACGCCAGACCTGGACCATGACTTGATGGCCCAGTTGCTGGCAGGTGAATTGGCGTTGTCCAGCGCTGATCTCAAGGCCGCGTCGCAGTCTTATGACAAGGCGATGATGATCTCCAACGATCCGGAAGTGGCAGGCAAAGCCACGGCGTTGGCGGTCGCCATTCACGACCAGGACGCCGCACGGCGCGCCATCGACCGCTGGCAGGCGCTCGGTGCAACTCCGGCACAGCTGGCCCAGGCGCGCGCCCAGTTGGCGGTGGAGCAAGGGCAGACGGACGAAGCCCGTCGCCAGCTGTCGATCTTGATCGGCAGTGGTGATAAGGATGCCTGGCGCATGTTCGGCCGTGTGCTGATAGGCAGCCGCGACCCGGCACTTGCGGGCAATCTGCTCGAGTCCCTGGCCACACCCGATCACTTGCCGCCTGATCCCAAGGCTTGGTTGGCGATGAGCGAACTCGGTGAGCAGTTGAACCGTCATGGGTATGCCCAGCAGACCGCCGACGGCGCCATGAAGCGCTTTGGCACCGCCGAAACCTACGCCTGGGCCGCACAGTTGAAGCTCAACAATGGCGATCGTTCCGGCGGCCTCAATCTGCTGCGCGAGGCACAAGGGAAGGATCCGAACAACATTGGTCTCCGGCTGACTTATGCGTCTTTGCTGGGACAAAGCGGTCAGTACGCGCAAGCGGCGCATCTGCTGGAAAAGGGCCCCCAGAACGCGCAAACCTATGCATTGCGCGCCGCACTGGCCGCCAATGCCAAGGACAACAAGACGCTGGAGCAGGTCTACCGGCAGCTTTCGCAGGCGTCCGACGACGTACGCAGTTCCAGTGCTTATCTGCTCGGCCAGTTGGCCGAGGTGCTGGGCCGCAAGGACGATGCGCTGAAGTGGTACGACCAGGTGCCGGACGAGGACGACCATGCTTTCGATGCTGATCTGCGCAGCGCGATCCTGCTGCAGGATCTGGGGCGGAGCGCGGAAGCGCACCAGCAATTGGCCGAAATGCAGACCGATTATCTCGATCAGCCGGCGCAGTTGCGCCGTGCCTATGAAGTAGACGCTGATCTGTACCTGCGCGAGAAGCGTTATCCCGACGCAATCGACTCTTTCAGTCACGCATTGCAGGTCGCGCCGGACGATCCGGATCTCTTGTACGGGCGTGGACTGGCCTATGCGGAAATCGGGAAAATCGACCCGGCCGTGGCTGATTTTCGTCGCCTGCTGCAGGTCAAGCCGGGTGATGTCGATGCCAGCAATGCGTTGGGTTTCACGCTGGCCGATTCCGGGCGCGATCTGTCGGAAGCCGAGCAGTTGATTGCGGCGGCGCGCGCTGCAAAACCGAATGATCCTTCGATTGCCGATTCCTGGGGCTGGCTGCAATACCGGCTCGGTCACCTGGATCAGGCCGCCGAGGTGCTGCGCAACGCGTGGCAGACCGGCAAGGATGCCGACGTTGGTGTCCATCTTGGCGAAGTGCTGTGGAAGCAAGGGCATCGTGAACAGGCGCAGCAAGTGTTCGACGAAGTGCGCCGTGTGGATCCGCGTAACGCCACCTTGCAACAAACCTTGAAGCGTCTGCAGCCATGAAAAAAAATCTTCGCGTTTTCGCAGCGCTCGCACCGCTGCTGCTGGCCGCGTGTGCGCCAACGCAACTGGTGCGTAACAAAGGCGATGCCGCCGCGTTGGCACAGCAGGAAGCACGCGAGCAGCAACTGGCGCATGCCGATCACTGGATCTTGCAAGGGAAGTTGGGTGTCTCCAATGGCAAGGATGCCGGTAGCGGCGGATTCACCTGGACTCAGGATGGCGATCGCTACGAATTCATTTTTCGTACGCCCATTTCCGGCAAAAGTTATCGCCTGACGGGTGGTCCGGATGGTGCTGAACTTGACGGCATCGACAACGGTCCGCAGCGCGGGCCGGATGCCGAAGCATTGATGCGCCGCGCGCTGAATTGGGAGGTCCCGCTCGATGAACTGCGTGCATGGGTGCTCGGTTTGCGAGCGCGGGGTGCGCAGGCTGATCTCAGTTTTGGTGATGATCGTCTGCCCACGGTGCTGCAGCAGGATGGATGGACGGTGACTTATCCGCTTTGGGACACCACGCACCAACCGCCTTTGCCGACAAAAGTATTCGCCGAGAAGCCGCCCTACAAAGTACGGCTGGCAATCGAATCATGGAGCATGCAGTGAGCATCACCCAGCACACGCCATTTCACATCCAGCGTGCTAACGCTGCGCATATCGACGCAATCTGTACGATTGAGCGCACGGCAGTGCAGATGTTCTACGGTCATCCCGCATGGCGGTTCTATTCACGGCTCTCAATTCCCAAGGATTTGCTGGAGGAGGAAATCCGGCGAGGGTTCGTTTGGGTGGCCGTGGACGATGAGAGCGGCGAAATTGTCGGTTTCATATGGCTCGACGTGGAGTTGCACGGCAATGTCGTGGGCATTGCCGAGATAGACGTGCTGCCGGCGTTCCATCGGCGGGGCATCGGTTCGGCGCTGCTTGAGCACGCCTGCAACTGGGCGAGCGAGAAAGGCTATCGCCGCATCGATCTGGGGACGTTGCCGGATGTGCCTTGGAATGCGCCGTTCTATGCCCGGCACGGTTTCGTGGTAGTCGACAAGAACGATCCTGCCTTTGCCTACGCACGCGATCGCGATCGCGAAAACGGGTTCCCTGAGGAGTTGCGGGTGTTCATGTCGCGCACGCTTTCGTCGTAAGCGCCGCTCACCGTACGGACGCGGTCAGCAATTTGAATTGACACGAATGGCGCTCCCCGCCACAATTTTCCTTCTTTGTTTCCCGGCGGCCACTGCTTGCCACAGCGAGCGGCGCGGATCGAGCCGGGGCAAAATACCAACAAATACTGGGGCGTCGCCAAGCTGGTTAAGGCACGGGATTTTGATTCCCGCATGCGTAGGTTCGAATCCTACCGCCCCAGCCATTTAGAACAGGGCTCGAGCGGGCTCTTGTTTGTGCAGTTCAAGGATGGATTGCCACCGTATCGGGCACTTGCGTGCCCGATGCTTTTCAAGCTCCATTCGGGTTTGTACCGAAGGGGTATGTTGGGATGGTCGGGAAGCGCCTTTCCAGCTGAGCTGACTCAATGGCCTGGTTCTGAGGAAACAATCGTGGATACGTCCAGCCCGATGCTGTTTACCGGCAATGCGCACCGTGCCCTGGCCGAAGACATCGCTCATCGCCTAGGCATGCCGCTGGGCAAGGCCTTGATCGGCAAGTTCAGCGACGGCGAGGTGCAGATCGAGATCGAAGAGAACGTTCGCCGCCAGGAAGTGTTCGTGCTGCAGCCTACCGGCGCACCGAGTGCGGAGAATCTGTTCGAACTGCTGACCCTGGTCGATGCGCTCAAGCGCGCATCCGCCGCCAGCGTCACCGCCGTCATGCCGTATTTCGGCTACGCCCGCCAGGATCGTCGCCCGCGCTCGGCACGTGTACCGATCACCGCCAAGCTGGTCGCCCGCCTGATTGGCACCGCCGGCGTGGATCGCGTGCTGACAGTCGACTTGCACGCTGATCAGATCCAGGGCTTCTTCGACGTACCAGTGGACAACGTCTACGCCTCGCCGATCTTGTTGGCGGACATCTGGCGCAGCTACAGCATGGACGACTTGATCGTGGTGAGCCCGGACGTGGGCGGCGTGGTACGCGCGCGCGCCATCGCCAAGCGCCTGGACGACGCCGATCTGGCCATCATCGACAAGCGCCGTCCCAAGGCCAATGTGGCCACGGTGATGAACATCATCGGCGACGTGGAAGGCAAAACCTGCGTGATGGTGGACGACATCGTCGACACCGCTGGCACCTTGTGCGCCGCCGCCGCTGCCCTGAAGGAGCGTGGCGCCCGCAAGGTGGTGGCGTACTGCGTGCACCCCGTGCTTTCCGGCGCGGCGATCCGCAATCTTGAGGGTTCCCAGCTGGATCAGCTGGTGGTCACCAATACCCTGCCGCTGCGTGAAGACGCCAGGAATTGCGCCAAGATCCGTCAGCTTTCGGTGGCGGAGCTGCTGGCTGAGACGATCCGTCGTATCGCCTTTGGTGAGTCGGTGAGTTCTTTGTACATCGACTAAGCGCGGTTGCTTTTCTTCCTCTCACATCCAGGGAGAGGATCGGAGTGAGGGGCCAAGGCTTGCCCCAGGGGCCATAGAGCCGCGCTTCGAATGACGCTTGCCGCGAGGTTAGCCCGTCACTCCAACCCTCTTCCCAGAGGGGAGAGGGAGTCACAGCGCTCGGTTTTCGATATACTTACGCGCTTTTCCGCCCACATCCGCGGGCATTTCGGCTCTCCTGGTCGCGGGAGAGTCAGTTCGGCTGCCGTGAGGCGGCTTTCAAACTCAAGGCAATACCAATATGGCCAAGACTCATGAAATCGCGGCACAGGCCCGCAAAGACGAGGGGAAAGGTGCGAGCCGCCGCCTGCGTCGCGCGTCCTTCGTGCCCGCAGTGGTTTACGGTGCGGGTCAGCCCGCAGAGAGCATCCAGATCGAGCACAACACCATCCTGCTCGCCGCCAGGCACGAGTGGTTCTTCTCCTCGGTGCTCGACCTGAGCATCGACGGCAAGGTGCAGAAGGTGCTGGTGCGCGACTGGCAGAAGCATCCGTTCAAGCAGCAGATGCTGCACATGGACTTCCAGCGCATCAACGAGAACGAAGCGATTCGCGTGAATGTGCCGATCCACTTCCTGAATCAGGAAAAGTCCCCGGCTGGCAAGACCGCCGGCGTGGTGATCTCGCACAACCTCAATGAAGTGCAGGTTTCGTGCTTGCCGAAGGATCTGCCGGAGTTCGTCGAACTCGACTTGGCTGACCTGAAGCCCGGCGACATCATCCACCTGTCGCAGCTCAAGCTGCCGGCGAACGTGGAAATCCCGGAGCTGCACCTGGGTGCGGACCACGACGTGGCTGTGGTCACTGCTGTGACCGTGCAGGAAGAAGTCGACGCAGCACCGGCCGCCGAAGGTACGGAAGGCCAGCCGGCTGCTGAGGCTCCCAAGGAAACCAAGAAGTAAGTCGCTTCAGGCTTCCACCCCCTCTCCCCTCCGGGGAGAGGGCTGGGGTGAGGGGCCAATCTTGCGGCCAACTCCCACAGACCCATGGCAGGCCTACGACTCATCGTCGGACTGGGCAACCCCGGTGCCGAATACCTCAGAACCCGGCACAACGCCGGGTTCTGGTTTGTTGACGCCCTGGCATCGGGCCAAAACGAGCGTTTCGGTTTCGACGGCAAGTTGCATGGCGAAACCTGCAAGTTGCGCATCGGCGGCGAGCCGGTGTGGCTGCTGAAGCCCGCTACCTTCATGAACAAGAGCGGCATCGCCGTTGCCTCCGCGCTGCGGTATTACAAGATCGAGCCGGAAGAATGCCTGGTCGCCCACGATGATCTGGATCTGCCTGCCGGCACAGTACGGCTGAAGTTCGACGGTGGTCACGGCGGCCAGAACGGCTTGCGCGACATCGTGGCCCATTTAGGGCACGGCAAATTTCACCGCCTGCGTCTTGGCATCGGTCATCCCGGACACAAGGATCAGGTTACGCCTTGGGTGTTGGGTCGTCCTTCCGCCAAAGATGAAGACGCCATGCTGGATGGCGTTGCTCGCGCGCTGGATGTGTTGCCGCTGGCGGTCGACGGGCAGTTCGACAAGGCGATGCAGCAGTTGCATACGCCGGCAAACCGTTGAGCGGCCGACCGCCGTTTATTATTTCGTTTTTCAACATCATTTCCCGGATCGAGAAACCATGGGCATCAAATGCGGCATCGTCGGCCTGCCTAACGTCGGCAAATCCACCTTGTTCAATGCGTTGACCAAGGCCGGCATTGCCGCGGCCAACTTCCCGTTCTGCACGATCGAGCCGAACGTGGGTGTAGTGCCGGTGCCTGATGTGCGTCTCAACGAGCTGGCAGGCATCGTCAACCCGCAAAAGGTGGTGCCGACTGCGGTGGAATTCGTCGACATCGCCGGCTTGGTGGCGGGTGCGTCGAAGGGCGAAGGCCTGGGCAATAAGTTCCTTTCGCATATTCGTGAGGTGGATGCGATTGCGCACGTGGTGCGCTGTTTCGAGCATACCGACATCGTGCATGTGGCCGGTAAGGTCGATCCCATTGCCGACATCGAAACCATCGATACCGAGCTGGCGCTGGCGGATCTGGATTCGGTCGAGAAAGCGCTCAATCGAGCCGAACGCGCCGCCAAGGCAAACGACAAGGAAGCCTTGGCCAAGAAGCCCGTACTGCAAAAGCTCGCTGCCGCACTCAATGAAGGCAAATCCGCGCGCAGCATCGGTTTGGATGATGAAGAAAAAGCGCTTGTGCGCGATCTTTTTCTGCTCACGCTAAAGCCGCTGATGTACATCGCCAACGTGCGCGAGGACGGCTTCGAAAACAATCCGCATCTCGATGTTGTGCGCCAGCGCGCGGTGGGCGAGGGCGCCGAAGTGGTGCCGGTGTGCGCAGCGATCGAGGAAGAGCTGTCGCAGCTCGACGATGCCGATCGCGATGAATTTCTCAAGGATCTAGGCCTGGAAGAACCTGGTCTCAATCGCGTGATCCGCGCAGGTTACAAGCTGTTGAATCTGCAGACTTACTTTACCGCCGGTGTAAAAGAGGTGCGCGCATGGACTGTCAAGCGTGGCTCTACCGCACCGCAGGCGGCTGGCGTCATCCACACCGATTTCGAGCGCGGCTTCATTCGCGCAGAAACCGTCTCGTACGACGATTTCATCCAGTACAAAGGCGAGACGGGTGCAGCAGCAGCCGGTAAGTTGCGCAAAGAAGGCAAGGAATACATCGTCAAAGACGGCGATGTGCTGCACTTCCTGTTCAACGTCTGACATTTCGAGCCCCGCGCAAGCGGGGCTTTTTCATGCGAGCATCGCGTCACGCATGGAGTGAACGCGCATGTCTCGTGAGGTACTTCGCATACGCCTCGCCCAACCGGATGATGCTTGTGCTATCGGCGTGCTGAGCCGGCGCGTTGTGCGGCGCTGGGTGGTGCCGGATCAGCCGCGCAAGATCGGGCGTGAATTGCTTTCGCGTCTTACTGCCAAGGTGCTTCGGCAGAAGATGATGGAAGGTCAGCGTTTTCACTTGGCGTATCTCGGCGACGTGCTGGTGGGTGTTGCCGCCATGCGCGACGACAGGCATCTCGTTCACTTCTATGTGGGCACGCGTTACCAGGGGCAAGGTATATCGCGGCGTCTGTGGCAACGCACGCTGCAGGATGCTGTCCGGCGCGCAGGCACTCGTCGTTTCACGCTCAATGCCACGCGCTGTGCTGTGCCGATATACCTGCGTCTTGGCTTTCGCGCCGATGGTGCCGAAAGAGCGTCACCGATGGGTGTGCTCACCACGCCGATGACGTTGCGAGTGACGGTGCAGCGCGCCAAGCAGGCATAATGCCCGCTTCTCGATTGACATAGCCGTTGGAGCATCCATGTCAGGTCAGCAGCACGAAGTTACCTTTCGTTTTCTTGCCCAGCCCTCTGATGTCAACTTCGGCGGCAAGGTGCACGGCGGCATGGTGATGAAATGGATCGATCAGGCTGGTTATGCCTGCGCTGTGGGCTGGAGCGGGGCGTATTGCGTTACGGCTGCGGTCAGTGGCATCCAATTCGTCAAGCCGATCCTGATCGGCGATCTGGTCAGCGTGCGGGCCAAGTTGATCTACACCGGAACGTCCAGCATGCAGATGGCTGTGGATGTGCTGGCCCGCGACCTGCGCAGTGGTGAAGAGCGTTTGGCGACCAGTTGCGTGATGGTGTTCGTCGCGTTGGACAAGCCAGATGGTAAGCCTACCGCGGTGCCGCCCTGGACACCGCGCGACGACAATGAGCGACGATTGCAGGAACAGGCAAGGCATTTGCTAGAGGTTTCCAAGAGCATGGCGCAGTTCGTTGACACGCGTAGCGCAGGGAACGATTGAGCAAATCCTGCGAGATGTGTCGAACGAATCTGTGCATGGCTTTAATGCGCCCGGAAAACTCGAAAAAATCGGCCGTTTCGCTCGTCAAGGTGTTGACACATCAAGCCCCGATCCACACAATAGCCGTTCTTTGTTGGAGGGATACCCAAGCGGCCAACGGGGGCAGACTGTAAATCTGCTGGCTCACGCCTTCGGTGGTTCGAATCCACCTCCCTCCACCAGTCGATTATCACGGGTAACCATGGTCAGGCTGGAAGGCGGATCGCAAAAGCGGTTGAATGTGCTGATGCGGTTCGAGAGACGAGTTCCGCGCAGGGCGGGAGTAGTTCAATGGTAGAACCTCAGCCTTCCAAGCTGATGGTGCGGGTTCGATTCCCGTCTCCCGCTCCATTGATCTCGTCGCTGTGTTTTTTGTGCTCATGTAGCTCAGTCGGTAGAGCACTTCCTTGGTAAGGAAGAGGTCGCTGGTTCGATTCCAGTCATGAGCACCACCGCACGCGGCTGCCGCGGTATCGCCTGACAGCTCGTTTAGATTTCCTTATCACTCACTCATTGACTCCATCGGGATTTGGCGCTCATGGCAAAGGGTAAATTCGAACGCACCAAGCCACACGTAAACGTGGGCACGATCGGTCACGTGGACCACGGCAAGACGACGCTGACAGCGGCGCTGACGAAGGTTGGTGCAGAGCGTTTTGGCGGTGAGTTCAAGGCGTACGACGCGATTGACGCGGCGCCGGAAGAAAAGGCGCGCGGTATCACGATCTCCACGGCCCACGTGGAATACGAATCGCCGAACCGCCACTACGCCCACGTGGACTGCCCGGGCCATGCTGACTACGTGAAGAACATGATCACGGGTGCGGCGCAGATGGACGGTGCGATCCTGGTGTGCTCGGCCGCGGACGGCCCGATGCCGCAGACGCGCGAACACATCCTGCTGAGCCGCCAGGTGGGCGTGCCGTACATCGTGGTGTTCCTGAACAAGGCCGACATGGTGGACGACGCCGAGCTGCTGGAGCTCGTGGAGATGGAAGTGCGCGAGCTGCTCTCCAAGTACGAGTTCCCGGGCGACGACACCCCGATCATCAAGGGTTCGGCCAAGCTGGCGCTGGAAGGCGACCAGTCGGACATCGGCGTGCCGGCGATCATTGCGCTGGTGGACGCGCTGGACAGCTACATCCCTGAGCCGGTGCGCGTGCTGGACAAGCCGTTCCTGATGCCGGTGGAAGACGTGTTCTCGATCTCCGGCCGCGGTACGGTGGTAACCGGTCGCGTGGAGACGGGCATCATCAAGGTCGGTGACGAAATTGAGATCGTGGGTTTGAAGCCGACGGTTAAGACGACGGTGACCGGCGTGGAAATGTTCCGCAAGCTGCTGGATCAGGGTCAGGCGGGCGACAACGTGGGTCTGCTGCTGCGCGGCACGAAGCGTGAAGACGTGGAGCGCGGTCAGGTGCTGGCCAAGCCGGGTTCGATCACGCCGCACACGGATTTCGAAGGCGAGATCTACGTGCTGTCGAAGGAAGAGGGTGGCCGTCATACCCCGTTCTTCAGCAACTACCGCCCGCAGTTCTATTTCCGTACGACGGACGTGACCGGCGCGATCAAGTTGCCAGAGGGCACGGAGATGGTGATGCCGGGCGACAATGTGAAGATCTCGGTACAGCTGATCGCCCCGATCGCGATGAGCGAAGGTCTGCGCTTTGCGATTCGCGAAGGCGGCCGTACGGTAGGCGCTGGCGTCGTCGCCAAGATCACCAAGTAAGTAGGTATACGAAAACCGCCTGCCAAATAGGCGGTTTTCCTTAAGGCGCTTGTCATATGGCTTTAAGTGGGCTATAGTTGTTGAGTTGTTGCCGGCGAATTTATTCAACGGCCTACCGCGAAATGAGGCATAGGAAGTGCTTCGAGTTCGCTAACAAGGATGTTGCGGGGTCCTGGGTGGAGTGAAGTCTCCATTACTTTGTTGGGCTCCGCATACGCTATCTGTCTGGGCAGGCCGCAAAACGGCCTGCCCCGGCGTTTTGAAGTCCTCTGGGTATCGAGAATGCTTGAGGATTTTTTTGCGGGACTTGCAGTGCAGTTAAGGGTTGTGCGGAGTGGTGAGAAGCCACTTCGATTCACAAATTTGTTCTTTAGATAACAGGACACGGTTATGGCGAACCAAAAGATTCGCATTCGGCTTAAGGCGTTCGATCATCGTCTGATCGACCGTTCGGCCAGCGAAATCGTCGAGACGGCCAAGCGCACCGGCGCTACAGTTCTCGGTCCGATTCCGCTTCCGACCAAGATCGAGCGTTACACCATTCTGGTGTCGCCGCACGTCGACAAAGACGCCCGCGATCAGTACGAGACCCGCACCCACAAGCGCGTGCTGGATATCGTCGATCCCAACGACAAGACCGTGGACGCGCTCATGAAGCTCGATCTCGCCGCTGGCGTTGACGTTCAGATCAAGCTTGGTTGAGCGATAAACAGGATACGAACATGAGTATCGGACTGGTTGGCCGCAAATGCGGCATGAGCCGACTCTTCACTGAAGACGGACGCTCGATTCCGGTGACGCTGATCGAAGCGACGCCGAACCGTGTGACCCAGGTGAAGACGGAAGATAACGATGGTTACAGCGCGGTGCAGGTCACCGCGGGCGCCAAGCGCGCCAGCCTGCTGACCAACCCGGAGAAAGGTCACTACGCCAAGGCGAAAGTCGAGCCGGGCCGTGGCCTTTGGGAATTCCGCTTGAATACGGTCGATGCCGGCAAGTACGCCGTCGGCGCTGAAATCAAGGCTGAAGAAGTGTTTCAGGTCGGCCAGATTGTCGACGTGGCCGGTGTCAGCAAGGGCAAGGGCTTTCAGGGCACGATCAAGCGCCATGGCTTCACCATGGGCGACGCTACTCACGGTAACTCGCTGTCGCATCGCGCGCCGGGTTCGATTGGTCAGCGTCAGACGCCAGGTCGCGTGTTCCCGGGCAAGAAAATGTCGGGTCACATGGGTGCGGTCAATCGCACCGTGCAGGGCTTGGAAGTGGTCAAGGTAGACGCCGAGCGCCACTTGATCGCGGTGAAGGGCGCTGTGCCGGGTGCTACCGGCGGCGACGTCATCATTCGCCCGACCACCAAGGGTTGAGGAGAGACGGCATGGAACTGAATGTTATTGGCGCCAAGCCGCTCAGCGTGTCGGACGAAGTGTTCGGCGGCGAGTTCAAGCAGGCCTTGGTGCACCAGGTTGTAGTGGCCTACCAGGCCGGTGGTCGTGCAGGCACGCAGTCGCAGCTTTCGCGCAGCGATGTGTCCGGTACTACCAAGAAGTTCAAGAAGCAGAAGGGCGGTGGCGCTCGTCACGGCGATTATCGCGCTCCGATCTTTGTGGGCGGCGGTGTGACATTCGCGGCCAAACCCCGTAGCTATGAGCAAAAAGTCAACCGCAAGTCCTATCGCGTGGCAATTCGCTCGATTCTTTCGGAGCTGAATCGCCAGGGTCGTCTAAAGGTTGTTGAGGGCTTCGGCATCGATGCCCCGAAGACCAAAGCAATGGTCGCCAAGTTGGCCGAACTCGAAGTGTCCGGTCGCGTGTTGCTGGTGTCGGAAGACGCGAACGAAGCGCTGTATCTGGCATCGCGTAATATCCCCTATCTGCATGTGGTGGATGTGCTCGCGTTGAACCCGGTCAGCCTGGTTGGTTCCGACTATGTGGTAATGACCGTCGAAGCGGTCAAGAAAGTCGAGGAGTGGCTGGCATGAGCAACGAACGCATTCTGAATACGCTGCGCGCGCCGCACATCTCTGAAAAGGCGGCCCGTCTAGCCGAAAACAACCAGTACGTATTCGTGGTTGCTCCCGAAGCAACCAAGGCCGATGTCCGCGCGGCGGTCGAGAAAATGTTCGACGTGAAAGTCGAGCAGGTGAATCTCGTCAATGCCAAGGGCAAGGCCAAGTCCTTCCGTTTCCGCGCGGGCAGCCGTCAGGGCAAGCGCAAGGCGTATGTTCGCCTTGCCGAAGGCCAGACGATCGACGTGGCGGCTAAGGCCTGAGCCAGGAGTTCCGACAGATGGCACTAATTAATCACAAGCCAACCTCGCCGGGTCGTCGTGACGCCGTCAGCGTCCGCACCGAGGGGCTGCACAAGGGCGCGCCGTACGCGCCGCTGACCGAAAGTCAGTCGAAGACGGGTGGTCGCAACCATTTCGGTCGCATCACCACGCGGCATCGCGGCGGCGGTCACAAGCAGGCATACCGCATCATCGACTTCAAGCGCGACAAGGAAGGCATTGCCGCCAAGGTCGAGCGCCTGGAATACGACCCGAACCGCACCGCGCATATCGCACTGCTGTGCTACGCGGACGGTGAGCGCCGTTACATCATCGCGCCGGCTGGTGTGGCGGTGGGCGATCGCGTGGTCTCCGGTCACGACGCACCGATCAAAGTTGGTAACAGCCTGCCGCTGCGCAACATTCCGGTCGGTTCGACTGTGCATTGCGTGGAAATGAAGCCTGGCAAGGGGGCGCAGATTGCCCGTTCGGCCGGCGCTTCCGCACAGTTGATTGCGCGTGAATCCGGTTATGCCACGCTGCGTTTGCGCTCCGGCGAAATGCGCAAGGTGCCGGTCGATTGCCGCGCCACCATCGGTGAAGTGGGTAACTCCGAGCACAGTCTGCGCAAGTTGGGCAAGGCTGGTGCCACGCGCTGGAAGGGCATTCGCCCGACCGTCCGCGGCGTGGTGATGAACCCTGTCGACCATCCGCATGGTGGTGGTGAAGGCCGTACCTCGGGTGGCCGTCACCCGGTCAGTCCGTGGGGTACGCCAACCAAGGGTTACAAGACCCGTAACAACAAGCGCACGCAGCAGTTCATCGTGCGTCGTCGTAAATAACAGGAAGCCGTCATGCCGCGTTCTTTGAAGAAAGGTCCCTTCGTCGACCTTCATCTCATTAAGAAAGTGGAAACCGCGGTTTCCACCAACTCCAAGCGTCCGATCAAGACCTGGTCGCGTCGTTCCATGATCCTGCCGGAAATGGTGGGATTGACCATCGCCATCCATAACGGTCGCCAGCACGTGCCGGTGCTCGTCAACGAGAACATGGTCGGGCATAAGCTCGGCGAGTTCGCGGTGACGCGTACTTTCAAGGGCCATGGCGGCGATAAGAAGGGCAAGTGATGAGCACCGAAGCCAAAGCGATCCTGCGCAGCGCTCGCATTTCAGCGCAGAAGGCACGCCTGGTAGCTGACCTGGTCCGCGGTATGCCCGTGGGCCGTGCCAGCGACGTGCTCCAGTTCACCAACAAGAAGGCCGCGCACATGGTTCGTAAAGTGCTGCTGTCGGCTGTCGCCAACGCCGAGAACAACCTCGGTGCTGACGTCGATGAGTTGAAGGTCTCCAAGATCTTCGTCGACGAAGGCCCGGCGATGAAGCGCATGTACGCCCGCGCCAAAGGTCGCGGTTCCCGCATCCTGAAGCGCACGAGTCACATCACCGTGATCGTTGGTAACTGAGAGGACGTAGACGATGGGTCATAAAGTTCATCCCACCGGTATCCGCCTCGGCATTGCCAAGGACTGGAACTCGAAGTGGTACGCCAATAAGGGCGAATATGCGAAGTACCTCGCCGCTGACCTGAAGGTCCGCGAGATGCTGCGCAAGAAGCTGGCTGCTGCCGGTATCTCGAAGATTCAAATCGAGCGCCCTGCCAAGACGGCCCGCGTGACGATCCACACCGCCCGTCCGGGCGTGGTGATCGGCAAGAAGGGCGAGGACATCGAGAAGCTGCGCAAGGAAGTCAGCGACATGATGGGCGTTCCGGCGCACATCAACGTCAACGAAGTGCGCAAGCCCGAAATCGATGCCCAGTTGGTGGCCGAATCGATCGCTCAGCAGCTCGAGCGCCGCATCATGTTCCGTCGTGCCATGAAGCGCGCCGTGGGCAATGCGATGCGCCTGGGCGCACTGGGTATCAAGATCAATGTTTCCGGTCGTCTGAACGGCGCCGAGATTGCTCGCTCCGAATGGAGTCGCGAAGGTCGCGTGCCGCTGCATACCTTGCGTGCGGACATCGACTACGGCACCGCCGAGGCGAAAACGACCTACGGCATCATCGGCATCAAGGTCTGGATCTATAAGGGCGAAATCTTCGACCTGTCCCAGGTCGGCCAGGAGCCGAAGGAAGAGCAGTCCGCGCAGCCGCGCCGTGAGCGTGAAGGCGGCGAAGGGCGTCGTGAATCGCGTCGTGATCGCGAAGGTGGCGAAAGCCGCCGCGAGCGGACGAAGTAAGGAGAGTTGCCATGTTGCAACCCAAGCGAACCAAATACCGTAAGCAATTCAAGGGCCGCAATGACGGTCTCGCCTTCAGTGCCAACCTCGTCAGCTTTGGCGAGTACGGCCTCAAGGCCACTACGCACGGTGCACTCACTGCGCGTCAGATCGAGGCGGCTCGT
The DNA here is from genome assembly GCF_030160295.1 of Dyella acidisoli. Taxonomy (GTDB): domain Bacteria; phylum Pseudomonadota; class Gammaproteobacteria; order Xanthomonadales; family Rhodanobacteraceae; genus Dyella_B; species Dyella_B acidisoli. The sequence goes on along the minus strand of NZ_BSOB01000010.1, from coordinate 168,709 downwards.
CGTTGCATCACACGTTTCGTGAAGCGCGGCGGCAAGCTGTGGATCCGCGTGTTCCCGGACAAGCCGATTACCAAAAAGCCAATCGAAGTCCGAATGGGCGCCGGTAAGGGTGGCGTGGAGTTCTGGGTCGCACCGATCCAGCCGGGCCGCATGCTTTATGAAATCGAGGGTGTCGACGAGGCTACCGCGCGCGAGGCGTTCCGCCTGGCCGCCGCCAAGTTGTCGGTGCAGACCCAGTTTGTGACCAGAGCGGTGATGTGATGGCCATCAAAGATCTAACAACCAAGTCGGCAGAAGAGCTGAAGCAGCACCTGCTGGATCTGCGCAAGGAGCAGTTCAACTTGCGCATGCAGAAGGGCACCGGCCAGCTCAGCCAGCCGCATCAACTGCGCCGCGTTCGGCGTGATATCGCCCGCACGAAGTTCGTGCTCGGCGGCAAGAAGTAAGAGGCGGCCGACATGAGCGACAACCAGAAACAAGTACGCACCCTTGAGGGTCGCGTCATTAGTAACAAGATGGAAAAGACGGTCACCGTACTGATCGAACGCCAGGTGCAGCATCCGCTGCTGGGCAAGATCGTGCGTCGTTCCACCAAGCTCCACGCGCAGAACGATCTCGGTGCGAACGAGGGCGACGTGGTGCGCATTGCGGAATGCCGTCCGCTTTCCAAGACCAAACATCACCGCGTGGTCGAAATCGTCACGCGCGCCGAAGCGTAAGGGGAGGGTGCAGCCATGATCCAGATGCAAAGCACGCTTTCCGCCGCCGACAACAGCGGCGCCAAGGAACTGATGTGCATCAAGGTGCTCGGCGGCTCCAAGCGCCGATACGCCGCGATCGGTGACGTGATCAAGGTCACCGTGAAGGATGCCATCCCGCGTGGCAAGGTGAAGAAGGGCGAGGTCTACAACGCCGTGGTGGTACGTACCGCCAAGGGCGTGCGCCGCGCCGACGGCTCGCTGATCCGTTTCGACGGCAACGCGGCTGTTCTCCTCAACAACAAGCTCGAGCCGATCGGCACCCGTATCTTCGGGCCGGTCACTCGCGAGCTGCGCGGCGAGAAGTTCATGAAGATCGTCTCGCTTGCACCCGAAGTGCTCTGAGCGGAGATAGACCCATGAACCGTATCCGCAAGGGTGATCAGGTCATCGTGATCACCGGCAAAAACAAAGGTCAGCGCGGCGACGTGCTGCGCGTTGAAGGCGATCGCGTGTTCGTCTCCAACGTCAACCTGGTCAAGCGTCATACCAAGGCGAATCCGCAGGCCAACCAGCCGGGCGGCATCGTTGAGCGTGAAGCTTCGATCCATATTTCTAATGTGCAGCTGTTCAACCCCGCCACGAACAAGGGTGAACGCGTCGGATTCAAGGTGCTCGCTGATGAGCGCAAAGTCCGCGTGTACCGTTCTTCGGGCGAGGTCGTGGACGCGTAAGGAACACAAGTCATGACGCGCCTTGAAAATTTTTACAAAGAACAGGTCATCCAAAAGCTCACCGAGCGTTTTGGTTACCAGAACGTGATGCAGGTTCCCCGCATCACCAAGATCACGCTGAACATGGGCGTGGGCGAAGCCGCGGGCAACAAGAAAGTGCTCGAGAATGCTGTGGCGGATATGACCAAGATTGCCGGTCAGAAGCCGATCACGACCAAGGCGCGCGTGTCCGTGGCCTCGTTCAAGATCCGCGACGGCTGGCCGATCGGCTGCAAGGTCACCTTGCGCCGCGCTCAGATGTGGGAATTCCTGGATCGCCTGATCAATATCTCGCTGCCCCGCGTTCGCGACTTCCGCGGCGTCTCGGGTCGCGCCTTCGATGGCCGTGGCAATTACAACTTCGGCATCAAGGAACAGATCATCTTCCCGGAAATCGATTTCGACGCGATCGACGCCATGCGTGGTATGGACATCTCCATTACTACTACGGCTAAGACCGACGAGGAAGCCAAGGCGCTGCTGGAAGCCTTCAACTTCCCCTTCCGTAACTGAAGCGCTGCAACGGACACTCGAGAGATTTATGGCAAAGACCTCCATGGTTAACCGCGATATCAAGCGGTCCAAACTCATCAAGAAGTACGCCACCAAGCGAGCCGAGCTGAAGGCTGTCGTGGCCAGTCCGAAGTCCTCGTACGAGGAAAAGATGGACGCGCAGACCAAGCTGCAGAAGCTGCCTCGTGATTCCAGCGCCAGTCGCCTGCGCAATCGATGCGAACTGTCGGGCCGTCCGCGTGGCGTGTACCGCAAATTTGGCCTCGGCCGTAACAAGCTGCGTGAAGCTACCATGCGTGGTGACGTTCCGGGTCTTCGCAAGGCCAGCTGGTAAGGCGGTTGCAGTAATCTCTCTCCAAGCGGGAGAGGCGGGTGAGGAGTTGACCTCGCCAGAATTGTTGGTGGTTTTCGGCCTTTCGTTTTGAAAGTATCGAATTTCCCACAAGCCCGAACCTTTCGCTCGAATCCTCAACTCGAGGATTGAGCGAAGGGCTACGACTACTTTGTCGTATCGATATTCGCAAAAACTGGAAAAGGCTGTTATGATCGACGGTCTGCGCATCGCAGGCTGGTCTGTTCGACCGCTCACAATCTAAATTGATTTCCGGTTTTATCGGATATCGGTGCACTCTGAAGGAAGTTTTCATGAGCATGACTGATCCCATCGCCGATCTGTTTACGCGCATCCGCAACGCCCAAGCTACGGGCAAGCAGGCTGTTAGCGTGCCGTCGTCGAAGCTGAAGGTGGCACTAGCCAACCTTCTTAAGAACGAGGGCTACATTCTCGACGCCAAGACCTCCAGTGGGGAGGGCAAACCGGTGCTCGAGATCAAGCTCAAGTATTTCGAAGGCCGTCCGGCGATCGAGCGCATTGAGCGCGTCAGTCGTTCGGGCCTGCGCGTGTATCGCGGCAAGGACGAGTTGCCGAAGGTGCTCGGTGGCCTGGGCATTTCGATCATTTCGACGTCCGCTGGTCTGCTGACAGACGCACAGGCTCGCGCCAAGGGCGTGGGCGGCGAAGTCATCGGCCTGGTCGCGTAAGGAGTTCCCGATGTCTCGTGTTGCCAAGAAACCTATCAACCTGCCCAAGGGCGTCGAGCTCAAAATCGCTGAGGACAGCATTGCCGTGAAGGGCCCGAAGGGCGCTTTGTCGGTCCACATGCTGCCAGGCGCTTCGGTGTCCGTAGACGGCGGTGTGGTCAACGTCCAGGTCGCCGAAGGCGCCGAGGACAAATTCGGCGGCACCATCCGTGCGCTGCTGGCCAATATGATCAAGGGCGTTTCCGAAGGTTATGAGCGCAAGCTGGAGCTGGTCGGCGTGGGTTACCGCGCATCGATGGCTGGCAAGGCGCTCAACCTAAGCCTCGGCTATTCCCATCCGGTGGTGTTCAATGCGCCGGAAGGCATCACCCTCGAGACCCCCACGCAGACCGAAATCCTCATCAAGGGTTCGGACAAGCAGCTGGTCGGTGAGGTTGCCGCCAAGATTCGTGGCTATCGTCCACCGGAGCCCTACAAGGGCAAAGGCGTGCGCTATGCCGGCGAGAAGATCACCCTGAAGGAAGCCAAGAAGGCCTAATGGCGGGCTATTCCGCCAAATAGCCGATCCGTTTCCTGGAGAGATTTACGATGAACAAGAAAGAAGCTCGTCTGCGCCGCGCCAAATCCACGCGTGCTCACATTCGCAAACTCGGAGTGGCGCGCCTGTCCGTGCATCGCACCGGTCAGCACCTCTACGCCCAAGTGTTCGACGCGTCAGGTGTGAACGTAGTAGCCGCGGCCTCGACGGTGCAGAAATCGGTGGCTGAAGGCCTGAAGGGCACCAAGAACGTCGATGCAGCCGTTGCGGTCGGCAAGGCAATCGCCGAGCGTGCCAAGGCCGCTGGCATCGAGGCCGTCGCATTCGACCGCTCCGGATTCCGCTACCACGGTCGTATCAAGGCGTTGGCCGATGCGGCTCGTGAAGCTGGTCTCAAGTTCTAAGCAGTAACCACAACAACTCCAAGCGGCTCAGCCGCAAGTAAAAGTCCCGGATGGTCCGGGCATACGGAAAAGATAATGTCTTCTACTGATCGCGAAAATTCAGACGGCCTGCTCGAGAAGCTGATAGCCGTTAACCGCGTGGCTAAGACCGTCAAGGGTGGCCGCCAGATGAGTTTCACCGCACTGACCGTGGTCGGTGACGGCGAGGGTAAGGTCGGCTTTGGTTATGGCAAGGCGCGCGAAGTGCCGGTGGCCATCTCTAAAGCTATGGATCGTGCACGCCGCAACATGGTGAGCATCGATCTGAACAACGGCACGCTTTGGTACGCCATCAAGGCCAACCACGGTGCGGCGCGTGTGTACATGCAGCCGGCTTCTGAAGGTACTGGTGTGATCGCCGGCGGTGCCATGCGCGCGGTGCTGGAAGTGGTCGGTGTGAAGAACGTGCTGGCCAAGGCTGTTGGCTCGCGCAACCCAATCAATCTGGTGCGCGCCACCATCAAAGGCCTGCAGGCCGTTGCCTCGCCGAAGCAGATCGCAGCTAAGCGCGGCAAGACTGTGGAAGAGGTGCTGGGCAATGGCTAATACCGAAAAAACCGTCCGCGTTCGCCTGGTTAAGGGCCTGCGTGGTGTACAGGCCCGTCATCGCCTTAGCGTGAAGGCGCTGGGTCTGAACAAGACCAATGACGTCCGTGAATTGAAGGACAGTCCGCAAGTGCGTGGGCTGATCAACACGGTCTATTACCTGGTGCGGGTTGAGGAGTAAGCATCATGCGATTGAATGACATCAAGCCCGCTGCTGGTTCGCGTAAAACACGTTTGCGCGTCGGTCGTGGTATTGGCTCGGGCGTCGGTAAGACTGCTGGTCGTGGTCACAAGGGTCAGCATGCCCGTACGGGTCGTACCCATCGCCTCGGCTTTGAGGGTGGTCAGATGCCGCTGCAACGCCGTCTGCCGAAAGTCGGCTTCCGATCGCAGAAGAAGGCTGAGAGCCAGCAAGTTTTTCTTTACCAGCTTGCCGGCCTGAAGGCCGATGTGATCGACGCCGTTGTACTTCATCAGGCTGGCCTGATCGACAGCCACGCCAAGAAGGTGAAGGTTGTCGCCAAAGGTGAGATCGGCCGCGCGGTGAAGTTGTCCGGTCTTCTGGTTACGGCCGGTGCTAAGACCGCCATCGAAGCTGCCGGCGGCAGCGTGGAGTAACACGTGGCCGCAGCCAAGGGCACATCGGTCGGATCGCTCGGCAAATTGACCGAGCTGCGTCAGCGCATCTTCTTCGTGATCGGTGCGCTGATTGTGTACCGCCTCGGCTCGTTCATTCCCGTGCCTGGCGTGAACCCGGATGCCATGGCGAACCTAATCGGTCAGACCGGTGGCATCCTGGACATGTTCAACATGTTCTCGGGTGGCTCACTGGGCCGCTTCTCGGTGTTCGCCCTGGGCGTGGTGCCGTATATCTCTGCGTCGATCGTGGTGCAGATGATGGGGTCGGTCATTCCCAGTCTGCAGGCTCTCCGTAAGGAGGGTCAGTCGGGACAGCGTCAGCTGACGATGTACACCCGTATCGGCACGGTCGGTTTGTCAGCCTTCCAGGCATTCGGTATCGCCGTGGCGCTGATGAAGCAGCAGACATCTGGCGGTGTGCCGGTAGTCTACATGCCGGGGTTTGGGTTCATTTTGTCCTCGGTGGTCGGCCTGACGGCTGGTTCGCTGTTCCTTATGTGGCTCGGTGAACAGATGACCGAGCGTGGGATCGGCAACGGTATTTCGCTGCTGATCTTCGCGGGTATTGTGGCGGGTCTGCCGAATGCGGTGGTGCACACATTATCCATGTCGAGCAATGGCGAGCTGAGCACGATCAAGCTGGTCATGGTGGCAGTATTGGTGCTGGTGGTAACGGCGTTCGTGGTATTCATGGAGCGTGCGCAGCGACGCATCACCGTGAACTATGCGCGACGTTCGGGCGGACAACGCTCGTACATGAACCAGACCTCGCATCTGCCGCTGAAGATCAACATGTCGGGCGTAATCCCCCCCATTTTCGCGAACAGTATTCTGATGTTCCCGGCGATGGCTGCTACCTGGGGTAACGCTAGCCACCAGTCTCGCTGGTTGCAGAATCTGATCCAGGTGCTGACTCCAGGTGAGCCGCTGTACGACATCGTCTACGCGGTTTTGGTGATCACTTTCGCCTTCTTCTATACGGCGATTGTTTTCAACTCGCAGGACACGGCCGACAACCTGAAGCGATCCGGTGCGCTGATTCCGGGTATCCGCCCGGGTCGTTCGACCGCCGACTACATCGATTCGGTAATGACCCGTCTGACCGGCGTGGGTGCCATCTACTTGGTGCTGGTCTGTCTGGTGCCGACGTTCATGCAGAACGCCTGGCATGTTCCGTTCTACTTCGGCGGCACTTCGCTGCTGATCGTGGTGGTGGTGGTGATGGATTTCACGGCTCAGGTGCAGGCGCATCTGGTCAGCCACCAGTACGAAGGTTTGCTCAAGAAGGCCAACCTGCGCCGCGGCTGAGGTGCAGGCGGGTCCCGGTGGAAAGCAGCGGTATCCATTGGTACCGCAGGACTTTCCTGACAGTTTGATTAAGGTTAGAATTGCGCGTTTACCGCGCAAGAAAGCATCGGAGAAAGTACATCATGGCGCGCATTGCGGGTGTCAATTTGCCGGTCCAGAAACACGTCTGGGTTGGCCTGCAGAGCATCTACGGAATCGGTCGCAGCCGGGCCAAGAAGGTCTGCGCGGACGCGGGTGTGAGCCCGAACGTTCAGATCAAGTCGCTCAGCGAGGGTGAGGTGGAGAAAATCCGCCACGAGATCGCGAAGTACGTGGTAGAAGGCGATCTACGTCGCGAGGTCGGTATCGCCATCAAGCGTTTGATGGATCTGGGTTGCTACCGCGGTCTGCGCCACCGCCGCGGCTTGCCGGTGCGCGGCCAGCGCACGCGTACCAATGCGCGCACCCGTAAGGGCCCGCGTCGCGCGATCAAGAAATAATTGGAATAAGTCATGGCAAAGCCGGTTAAGACTAAGAAGAAAGTCAAGCGCGTTGTCACCGATGCGGTGGCTCACGTGCAGGCCTCCTTCAACAACACCATCGTCACCATCACTGATCGTCAGGGCAATGCGCTCTCTTGGGCGACTGCTGGTGGTGCGGGCTTCCGCGGTTCGCGCAAGTCCACTCCGTTCGCTGCCCAGGTCGCCGCCGAAAAGGCTGGCCGCGCTGCTGGCGAATACGGCGTGAAGACGGTGGAAGTGCGGATCAAGGGCCCAGGCCCGGGCCGTGAGTCGGCGGTGCGTTCGCTGAACGCCCTCGGCTACAAGGTTCTCAACATCATCGACGTAACGCCGATTCCGCATAACGGCTGCCGTCCCCCCAAGAAGCGTCGCGTCTAAGGAGCACAACCATGGCACGTTATCGTGGAGCTACCTGCAAACTCGCGCGTCGCGAAGGTTCGGATCTCAGTCTGAAGAGCCCAGCGCGCGCGATCGATTCCAAGTGCAAGCTGGAGAACAAGCCCGGTCAGCATGGCGCCAACAAGCGCATGCGCATGTCCGACTACGCTGTTCAGCTGCGCGAGAAGCAGAAGGTCAAGCGCATCTATGGTGTGCTTGAGCGTCAGTTCAGCAACTACTACACCAAGGCATCGACCCTCAAGGGCAACACTGGCGAAAACTTGCTGCGCCTGCTGGAAAGCCGTCTGGACAATGTCGTCTACCGCATGGGTTTTGCAGTGACGCGTTCACAGGCTCGCCAGCTCGTTTCGCACAAGGCTGTGCTGGTGAACGGCAAGAAGGTCAATATTCCGTCCTACCAGGTTCGTCCGGGCGATGAGATCGCTCTGACAGAGCGCGCGCGCAATCAGCTGCGCGTACAGGAAGCCGCCACCGTGTTCGACACGATGGACCTGCGTCCGCAGTGGGTGGAAGTCGATGCCAAGAAGTTCGCCGGCACGTTCAAGTCGGTTCCGGATCGTGGAGATCTGCCGACCGACATCAATGAAGCGCTGATCGTCGAGCTTTACTCGAAGTAATCAACCGGAGCCCTGCATGGCAGTTTCGTCAACTAGCGTGTTGCGGCCTCGTGGCCTCAGCGTTGAACAGCTCGGACCGAATCGCGCCAAGGTGGTGGTGGAGCCGCTTGAACGCGGTTTCGGCCACACCCTGGGCAATGCGCTTCGTCGCGTGCTGCTGTCCTCGATCCCTGGCAGTGCCATCGTCGAGGTCGAAATCGATGGCGTGCTGCACGAGTACACCACTTTGGAAGGTTTGCAGGAGGACGTGATCGAAGTCCTGCTCAACCTCAAGGAAGTGGCGATTCGGCAGCATACGGGTGACGAAGTCACTCTCACCCTGGCCAAGAAGGGCAAGGGCGTGGTCACGGCCGGCGACATCGCCGTGGACCATTCGGTGGAGATCATCAATCCAGAACATGTGATCTGCCATCTGACCAAGGACATCGCGCTGAATATGCGCCTGAAGGTGCGTCGTGGCGTCGGCTACCAGCCGGCCAGTGCGCGCCAGCATCCTGATGACGAAGCGCGTCCGATTGGACGCCTTCAGTTGGATGCCTCGTTTGCACCGGTGTTGCGCGTAGCTTACGAAGTGGATGCGGCTCGCGTTGAGCAGCGCACCAACCTTGATAAGCTGGTGCTGGACATCGAGACGAACGGCACCATCGGTGCGGAGGACGCGGTGCGCAAGGCCGCTGAAATCCTCAACGACCAGCTGTCGGTGTTTGGTGATTTCTCGCGTCGCGAGAGCGCCACGGACAAAGCGGAAAAAGGTGGTTTCGATCCGCTGCTGCTCCGCCCGATCGACGATCTGGAGCTCACCGTGCGTTCGGCGAACTGCCTGAAGGCCGAGAGCATCTACTACATCGGCGATCTGGTGCAGAAGACCGAGGTCGAGCTGCTGAAGACGCCGAACCTCGGCAAGAAGTCGCTTACCGAAATCAAGGATGTCCTTGGCGTGCGTGGTCTTGCCCTGGGCATGAAGTTGGAAAACTGGCCGCCGCCGGGTCTTTCGCACGGCATGCAGCTGGGTTGATGTATCGCAGCCGCAGTCGGGATTCGACTGCGGTTGTCGTTGTGTTAGCGCGATCATTCGTGATCGCCGTGGTAGTTAGAAAGTGGCGGGGTGTGTGAAGCGCTCTCGCCCGGTACCAGAAGTGGCCATCCATGGCCGCACTCTTAATAAGAGCCCGTTTCACCAAGGGCTTCGATAGCGGGTAACCCGCGGGAAGCCGGCCACAAGGACCGGTTTTTCATAACAACAGACAAGAGAGTCTCATCATGCGTCACATGAAATCCGGGCGTAAGCTCAATCGCACCAGCAGCCATCGCGAAGCGATGTTCAAGAACATGGCCTCGTCGCTGATCAAGCACGAGCTCATCCGTACCACCCTGCCCAAGGCGAAGGAACTGCGTCGTGTTGCTGAGCCGCTGATCACGCTCGCCAAGACCGACAGCGTTGCCAATCGCCGTCTCGCTTTCGCACGTCTGCGCGACAAGCAGGCCGTGGGCAAGCTGTTTGTGGAGCTGGGGCCGCGCTACCGCGAGCGTCCCGGCGGTTATCTGCGTATTCTCAAGTGCGGCTTCCGCCCGGGCGATAATGCCCCGCTGGCGTACGTCGAACTGGTGGACCGTCCGCGCGCCGACGCGGCGGCCGAGTAAATCCCTCCGCAACTCGCGTTTGGACGTCCAAATACGAACCTCGGCCGGGTTGCCCGCGCCGGGGTTTGTTGCTTTATGGAGTAGCGACAAAGCCCTGCTGACAGCGCGGCGGGGAGCGGGTAATGTCAGCGTCCTCCTCCCTCGAAAGTTTTGTCATGAATCCCCTCCGCTGGTCCTATCGCGTCAGCTTTCTCGTTGGCTTCCTGATCTGCGTGGGCCTGCTCGGTTTTGCGCTATTTGCCGAATACCAGTGGGGCCTGGAGCCGTGTCCGCTGTGCATCTTCCAGCGTATCGGTTTCATGGTCATGGCAGCCTTCTTCCTGGTGGGGGCTATCCACGGGCCGCGCGCGGGTGGCCGCTGGTTCTACACGGGATTGGTGCTGCTCGGCGCGTCGTTTGGCATCGTGGTCGCCGGACGTCATCTATGGATCATGTCGCTGCCGCCGGATCAGATTCCTGCCTGCGGTCCCAACCTGGGCTACATGTTCGATGCTTTCCCGCTGGCGAAGGTCTTGAAGATGGTGTTCACCGGCTCCGGTGAATGCGCCAAGATCCAGCCGATCCTGGGCCTGCCCATCCCGCTATGGGCTCTGTTGTGGTTCGTTTTTCTATCCATACTGGCAATTCGCGCCACCCTGCAGCGCGCGAGGCCGAGGTTGCGTTTATGAATCAGGCAGCACGCGCTATCGAACAACTTAATTGGGCACCCACGTCCTGGCAGCAACGCGTTGCCCTGCAGCAGCCGCAATATGAAGACGCGGCGGAACTCAACCAGGCGATCAGCGAATTGTCGGGTCTGCCGCCGCTAGTTACATCGTGGGAAGTGCTGGCATTGAAGCAAGCATTGGCCGAAGCGCAGCAGGGCAAGCGTTTTCTGCTGCAGGGCGGTGATTGCGCCGAGAGTTTCGCGGATTGCACCAGCCCGATTATTTCCAACCGCCTCAAGGTGCTGTTGCAGATGAGTCTGGTGCTGGTGCACGGCCTCAAGCAGCCGGTGCTGCGCGTAGGGCGCTTTGCGGGTCAATACGCCAAACCGCGCTCAGCCGATAGCGAAACGCGCGATGGCGTCACGTTGCCAAGTTTTCGTGGCGACGTCGTCAATGGCCCCGAATTCACAGCTGAAGCCCGTCGTCCGGATCCGCAGCGTCTGATTCGCGCACATGCGCATTCCGCGCTCACCATGAACTTCGTGCGCGCGCTGATCGATGGCGGTTTTGCCGATCTGCATCATCCCGAATACTGGGATCTGGCATGGGTGGAGCACTCGCCGCTCGCGGCCGAATACCGGCGCATGGTGGCGGGCATTGGCGATTCGCTGCGTTTCATGGAAACGCTGGCGGGCCCCATCGCCGGCTTTACGCGCGTGGACTTTTTCACCTCGCATGAGGCGCTGCTGCTGCATTACGAACAAGCACTCACGCGCCAGGTTCCACGCCATCATGGCTGGTTCAATCTGTCCACGCATTTCCCCTGGATCGGTATGCGCACCGCCGCGCTGGATGGTGCGCATGCGGAGTATTTCCGTGGCATTCGCAATCCGATCGCCGTGAAGGTTGGCCCTTCGGTCACGCCGGAGCAACTGTTGCCGTTGATCGACGCGCTAAATCCAGAAGATGAGCCGGGCCGCCTCACGCTAATCCACCGCATGGGCCATGAGCAAATCGCGGCCAAGCTGCCTCCGTTGCTGGACGCCGTGAGGCGCGAAGGCCGTCGCGTACTATGGGTGGCCGATCCGATGCACGGCAATACCGAAAGCACATCCAACGGCTACAAGACGCGGCGTTTCGACAATATCCGCAGCGAGCTCGACCAGGCGTTCGATATCCATGCTGCGGCGGGTACGCGGCTCGGTGGTGTGCATCTGGAGTTGACTGGCGAAGATGTCACGGAATGTATGGGTGGCGCTCGCGATTTGAGCGAGGCCGATCTGCAGCGTGCTTACAAGTCGATGGTCGATCCTCGGTTGAATTACGAGCAGTCGCTGGAACTGGCGATGCTGATCGTGCGCAAATCCGGGCGATTGAGCTGATCGACTTCAAAAAAGCCTCGTCGTCATCCGGCTTTTGCAGGAATGACGATAGGCAAGGCCTTGGGCGTCGACGGTGTGCAGATTGATTGCACAGGAGCGGGGGCTCAATGTTTCTTCGCCATCTGCGATGCCTCCATGCGCAAGCGCTCCTCCAATATCTTCTGCCCCTCCGCCGCATAAGCCTTGCACGCCTGCGTGTCGATCAACGGGCTAGGTTTGCCTGCTTCGATGCGCGCGGCCTTATCAAAGAACCCATCACGTGGATGCGGCGTAAGCAGGATGCCGCACGGCAGCGCCGATAACGTGGCCAGTGTCCGCCGGTAATCGGCGAGACGTTCCGGATGCGCCGGATCGGCATAGCGATAGCCATCGGCGCTGAGCAGCGAAATGCTATCGGCATACACCATCGACACGCAGCGATCTCTTTCGCACGAGCGCCACGTCCAGCCCGTGCTGCCTGGCGTGTGCCCCGGCATCGCGTGCATCTGCAAAGCAAGCGAGCCCACATGCACGGTTTCGCCATCAGCAACGATGCGAACATCGGTCACCTTCGGATAGAAGCTTCCTATACCGTGCTGCGGATCGTCAGGATCATTACCGCCCAGCGCCAACGCTTTGGCCGATTTCGCACTGGCAGCTACCCGTGCACCGCTATCGTGCATTAACGCAGCGATACCGCCCGCATGATCGGAATGCGTATGGCTGTTGAGGATCAGCTTGATGTCCTGCACGCGAAAGCCCAGCGCGCGGATATTCGACTCGATCATCGCCACGTTGTCTTGCAGTGTGCTGTCGATCAGCACGTGACCTTCAGGCGAGGTGATCAGAATCGCGCTGAGTCCGTGCGACCCAACGTAATACGTATTGCCGTAGATGCGAAAAGGCTGCTGCGGCTGTGTCCAGGTGGCGCGAAAATCTGGATCTGCCGACGGCGCAGCAGCATCCACAGACGCAGTCACGAAAGCTAGCGCACACAAAACTATCCAACGTTTCATGGGAGTGGCCCAGAGGAAAGGTGGCGCCACGCTAGCTGCCCAAGCTGGCCGAAGCAGTGGGCTTTCGGCCAGCCAGATGACCGTTCAATGGCTCTGCGCAGGCACCGGTGCGTAGGCCTTGCCGTCCACCGTATCCAGGAATTTCGGTGCCTGCCACGCGTGCGTGTGCTGCTCGAATCCATAAGCGATCGAAATCAGCGTCGGCTCGCTCCACTTGGAACCGAAGAACACGATGCCGACCGGTAGATCGTGTGCCCATCCCGCCGGCACGGTGATCGAGGGATAACCCGCCACCGCAGCAGGCTGCGAGGCACCGCCGATGGTCGGGTTGCCGCTGACGATGTGATCGCCGAGTACCAGATCCGTGAGATAAGCCGGCCCCCATGAGGGCGAGAGCAAGGCATCCAGATGATTGGCCTGCAGTGCCGCATCGATACCTTGTGGCCCCGAGAGCTGCTTGGCTTTGTTCAATGCATCGAGATATGCCTTGTCGGTAAGCGGGCCTTTGGCCTGCGCCTGCTCGAACAGATCCTGCCCGAACCAAGTCATTTCACGCATGGACTCTTGTTTGTTGAAGGCAATCAGATCGGCAAGCGTCTTCACCTTCAAACCTTTGCGGCCGGCGAGATACGCGTTGAGATCATGCTTGAAGTCATACAGCATCACGGTCATTTCCGGGTCGCCCAGTTCGGCCAGATGGGGCAGCGTGACCGGATCAACGATGATCGCGCCTTGCGCTTTCATCGCAGCGATGGCTTCGTCCAATACGCGATCGGCATTCGGTTCGTTCCCGGCAAGCGCGCGCACCACGCCGATGCGCTTACCGCGCAAGCCGTTGGGGTCAAGAAAGCGGGTGTAGTCCGTGGCGTGTTTATTCGCGTCGGCTGTAGCGGGGTCGTGCGGATCGCTGCCTGCCAACGCGGAAAGCAGGATCGCCGCGTCGGTGACATTGCGCGCCAACGGTCCGGCCGTGTCCTGGTTGTGGCTGATCGGGATGATGCCGCTGCGACTGACCAGACCCAGCGTCGGCTTGATGCCCACAATGCCGTTCATCGATGCCGGGCAGATGATCGAGCCATCGGTTTCCGAGCCTACGGCCACGGGCACCAGGCCCGCGGCAACCGCCACAGCGGAACCAGAACTCGAACCGCAAGGATTGCGATCCAGCGCATACGGATTGCGCGTCTGTCCACCGCGGCCAGTCCATCCACTACTGGCATGAGAAGAGCGAAAATCCGCCCACTCGCTGAGGTTGGTTTTACCCAAAATCACCGCACCGGCCTTGCGCAGCCGGGCGACCAGTGCGGCATCCTTGGGTGCTGGCGCATCCATCAGCGCGAGCGAGCCGGCCGTCGTCAACGTGTGATCGCCCGTGTCGATGTTGTCTTTCAGCAGCACCGGAATACCGTAGAGCGGACCGTGCGATGAGCGACGTTTTGCGTCGAGCTTCCCGGCAATCTTTAATGCATCAGGATTCACTTCCAGCACCGAGCGCAGCATCGGGCCGCCCTGATCGAGCTGCTGGATGCGCGAGATATCGTCCTGCACCAGCGCTTTGCTGGTGAGCTTGCCGGCATTCATGTCCTGCTGCAGTTCGGTCACGCTTCGCCATGCCGCGTCCTGGCTGTCCTGGGCGAAGAGAGATGTGGCAGGAAGTAAGGCGAGTGCGAGTGCAGCGCACAACAGCGACGGACGGAACATGGTAAGTCTCCCCGGCAAAAGTGTGTGGCGTGATGCCGCAGCATAACCGCAGGCGCCGCAGTTGGTGCGTGGAGGCCTCCTATACTTCCGGCATGGGTACCAGGGGCCGGCCAAGCATGTCGACACGTTTGCGGTGGGTGCTTCCGTTCGCAGGGTTGTTGGGTTGTGCCGTGGCGCATGCCGATCAACCGACCGTGCCGAATACGTTGCAGCAACGCATAGCTGCCTGCACCACTTGCCATGGCGTGCATGGTGAAGGTTCTTCCGGCAGCGGCTTTTTCCCACGCTTGGCGGGCAAGCCAGCGGGTTATCTCGTTTCGCAGATGCAAAATTTCCAACATGGGCTGCGCAACTACGCGCCGATGGAATACACCGTGCGCTTGCTCACGCCCGACTACATGCACGAGATTGCCGAGTACTTCTCTGCGCAACAGGTGCCCTACGAACGCAAGCCGGTGCCGAACCTGGCGCCGTCATCGCTGCAGCGTGGTGAGCAACTGGTTACGGCCGGTGATCCTTCACGCAAGATACCGCCATGTCAGGCTTGTCATGGCAAACAGCTCACCGGTACGGAACCTTCCGTGCCGGGGCTGGTTGGCTTGCCTTACGACTACATCAGTTCCCAGCTTGGATCATGGCGCACCGGTACGCGTGCGTCTGCCGTGCCTGATTGCATGGCCGAGATCGCCAATCGTCTTGCGCCGGTTGACATCACTGCCGTTTCGGCCTGGCTGGCGAGCCGCGACGTACCTGCCGACACTCATCCGCAACCTGCGGGCTCGATTGCTCCGCCACTGCGTTGTGGTGTGCTGCAGACGTCAGGAGGCGGCACATGAAGCGGCTTGGCTGGCTGTGGATTCCGCTTGTGCTGCTGGTGATCGTGCTGGCCGCTGGTTGGTGGTTGTCACAGCGTCATCGGCAAGTGCTGATATCACCGGAAGATCCGGCAATCGCCGCTACGCTGAAAGATCCCGGTGTCATCGCCAAGGGCCGCTATCTCGCTACGGCCGGCGATTGCGTTTCCTGCCATACCGCGCGCGGCGGCGAGCCGTATGCGGGTGGACGAATGTTGCCCACGCCGTTCGGCGGCATCCCGGCGCCCAACATCACGCCGGATAGGGACACGGGCATCGGCCAATGGGCCTTCAACGATTTCTGGCGCGCTATGCACGAAGGCATTGGACGAAACGGGGAACCCCTTTATCCGGCGTTTTCGTATACCTCGTTCACCAAGGTCACGCGCGACGATGCCATTGCCATCTTTGCATACCTGCGCTCGCTACCGATCGTGCATCAGCCAAATGCGTCGCTGGCACTGCGCTTTCCCTACAACGTACGCAGCACGCTCACCGCGTGGCGTGCGGTGTACTTCAAGGCGGGCGTGTATCAGGCCGATCCTTCGCAGTCGGTATCGTGGAATCGTGGCGCATACCTTGTGCAAGGGCTCGGGCATTGCAACGAATGCCACGCTGCGCGCGGAGCATGGGGTGGCTTGAATGCTGATACGGCTCTATCCGGCGGACGTATCCCCGAGCAGGATTGGTACGCGCCGGATTTGAGCACGCAAGCCAACGGTGGCCTGCAGGGCTGGAGCAGGCAGGACATCATCGATGTGCTGAAAAACGGTCAGGCATCCAAGGGCGCCGCGATCGGCCCGATGGCGGACGTGGTGGCGCACAGCACGCAGCATCTGCACGATGATGATCTTCAAGCCATCGCTGATTATTTATTGTCGCTACCTGCGCGCGCGGCACCCAAAGCGGTGAGCGCGAGTTTCGACAGCAAGCCGCTTGCTGATCGCGGCTCTAGCATTTACGTGGAACGTTGCGCGGATTGCCATGGCAAGGATGGTGCAGGCGTTCCTGGCGTCTATCCGCCGCTGGACGGCAATGCATCGGTAACCGAACCGACGGGCATCAACGCGACACGCGTCGTGCTGCTGGGTGGATTCCCGTCAGTGACCGCCGGCAATCCGCGGCCTTATTCCATGCCGCCGTATGCGCAACAGCTCAGCGACGCGGATGTGGCGGCGGTAGTTACGTATATTCGGCAGGCCTGGTCGAATCGTGCTTCCGCGGTGCAGGAGCGTGATGTGGCCACGTATCGGCATACGCCGATTGATTGATCGTCAGGTTTGTTTCTAGCGCGCTTTCCCAAGCGCGTATTCACGAATCCTATCGCGCCTCGTTCATGGAGTGCGCCCATTATGCTCATCCGGCTTTAACTGCGCTGGTTTGCCTGCGGTTTACCAGGCAACCGCCGGATGAAAGGCACACGATCATGATCCGACGCTGTATGAAAGCCTCATGGTATCTGCGGGCATGCACGCTTGTCATGGCATTCGCCCTCGTACTTGGGGCAGGTTCACTGTTTGCGCAAGATGAGATGCCGCTGCAAGGCCAAGCTCTGCAAGCAACCCCAAAAAGCAGCATCGTGGATGAAAGCAAGCCGGTGATCGATATCAATCTGGTGTCCTTCAATCCCATTGTGGGCGACGTCAAGGGGCGTCTGACCGTGATATAGCCCAAGAGCATGCTGAGTAAGGACTATGGTCTTTATCATGATGCCCGCCTGCTGGAAGGTGACAGCATTGACGACTCGATTTGGCGCATGAAAGGTAACGAGCCTTTCGTTACTTTCAATTCGACAATCAAGACACTCAGTGAAGTGGAAGGAGAGGGCTCGCAATACCTCTATCCCTTCGATGTCCACCGCATCAGGATGAAGATCGGCTTGGTGACGGCCGCAGCTGACGACAGAAGCTGGCAACCGCTAGCGTTTGCCGTCGATTGCACCAAGTGCTCGTTCGAGGGCTTTGCTGTCACTACGCTGGGGCATTTCGATGAGCAGGGTTATTACGACGTCGAATTCACCATGCGCCGCACCTTGCCGGTCAAGCTGTTCTCCATCGGCCTGAACGTGATCATGGTATTGATTGCCCTGGTCGTTCTGATCATGGCGCTACGAATCCAGCACTATCGCGAATCGCCCGAGATCGGTTCGCTAGGCTTTATCGGTGGTCTGCTCTTCGCGACTCCCGCCGTGCGAGAGCTTCAACCAAGAATTCCTTCGATGGGCTTGATGATCGACTACGTCGGTTTCTTCTGGGCCGAAGGTTTTCTAGTGGCCGCCCTGCTGATCGTCATGATCTGCTGGTTGTTGCGGGGTAAATCCACAGTCAGGGATGAGACGAGGTGGGTTGACGATGTTCAGGCGCTCAAACCAAATAGATTGAAATAGGGCTAGAAGCCTACGGCAGTGCATATGTCAGGGTGAGAACTTCAACATCGTGGTTCGTGGGTGTATGGCATTGTTGGGGTGTGCACCCCAACCTACGGCATCCGCTGCTTCTGCGCCACATTCGGCTCGGTCACATTCACCTTCTGCCCTTCATACAGCGAATCAGGCGGACTGAGCACGATGCGATCCTGATCGCTCAAGCCTTCCGTGATTTCCACCGTGCCGCCAAAATCGCGTCCAAGTGTGATCGGCTGAAGATGCACATGCTGTTGCCCATCCACCATTGCAACGCGCAATCCTTCAGCGCGAAACAGCAACGCGTTGGCCGGAATGATGTAGTTGTGCGTGGCCGTGGATAGCGCCAGCTTCACATCGGCGTACACGCCGGATACCAGCTGTTGCTCGCCATTGTCCACGTCAATTTCGGTGCGTAGCGTGCGCGTGCTCGGATCGAGTGCATCCGCCGTTCGTGCCACCGTGCCGACGATGGGCTTGGCGCCGTAGGTGCTCAGGCTGACATCGGCCGGCATACCAATGTGCACGCTGGCCGCATAGGTTTCTGGCACATCCACGTACACGCGCAGCTTGCTGGTATCGGCAATCACGAACAGATTGCTGCCGCTGGCACCCGCATCCACCAACGCACCGATATTCAAATTGCGTTGCGTGACGATGCCGTCGTAGGGCGCGTCGATATGTTTAAAGTCTTCCATGTTCTGCAGGCGTGCCACATTCGCCTGATCAGCCTGCACGGTGGCGATGTTTGCCTTGTACTGCGCCATGTATTGGTCGGCCGTCTGCTGCGCCACCAAACCTTGCGTTGCCAGTTTCGCATAGCGATCGGCGGTGACCTTGGCGAATGCTTCGGTAGCCTGATCAGTGCGCATTTGCGCCTTGCCTTGCAGCAGTTGATTGTCGACATCAGGCGTATCCAGATCGGCCAGGCGCTGGCCTTTCTTCACCTTGGCGCCGATGTCGACATACCACTTGGCAACGTAGCCGGTGGTGCGTGCATACACCTGCGCGTCCTGCCAGGAAGCCACCGTGCCGGGCAAGGGCAAAGCCTGATCCTTCGGCGCGGCCTTCGGTGTAATCGTCGCCACCGTCACGATGGCGTTGCGTTGAGTGTCTTCGGTGAGCTGATGGCGCGCTTGCACGCGCTTGACGATGCCGAATGCGGCCAACGCAATCAGCACAACGCCCAGTCCGATAAGCGCAAGCCGCGCGCCGCGCGAAGGCTTCGGAGGAGGAGGCGAGACATGGCTACTGGACATAGTTGGTTCTCATACTGCAGCTGCGTCGCGACGTGCCTTGCGGCGGCGATGCAGCAGACTGAAAAAGGTTGGCACAAAGAACAAGGTCGCCGCGGTGGCCAGCAGCAGGCCGCCGATCACGGCGCGACCTAGCGGCGCGTTTTGTTCACCGCCTTCGCCCATGCCCAGCGCCATCGGCACCATGCCGATGATCATGGCCAGCGCTGTCATCAATACGGGGCGGAAGCGCTGAAAGCCGGCCTCGATGGCCGCTTGCACCGGATCGTCATGATGCGCCAGCCGCTCGCGTGCAAAGCTGATCACCAGAATCGAGTTGGCCGTCGCCACGCCCATGCACATGATCGCGCCCATCAGTGCCGGCACCGACAGCGGCGTGCCGGTGAGGAACAGCATCCATACCAGTCCGGCCAAGGCTGCGGGCAATGCCGCGATGATGATCAGCGGATCCAGCCAGCTCTGGAAATTCACCACGATCAGCAAATACACCAGCACGATCGCAAACAGCAGGCCGCCGAGAAGACCCTTGTAAGACGACTGCATGGTCTGCACCTGGCCGCGCACGTCGATGTTCACATCGCGTGGCAGGTGTTTGGCGTGCTCAGCGACAACGCGTTGCACATCGCTCGCCACGGCACCGAGATCCGTGCGATCGACGGAAGCATACAGATCCATCGTGGGACGCGTGCTGTAATGCGTGACGACCGCAGGCCCCTCGCTGCGCGAAAAATCCGCCAGGTTCTGCAAGGTCTGGCTAACAGTCGAACTGCTCGAAGAACTGCTGGCAGCGCTGCTGGCTGAAATGCTTCGGATCGGCAGGTTCTTCAGCGCCTGCAAGGTGTCGATGCGATATTGCGGCGTCTGCGTGGCGATGGAATAGCTGATGCCGGTTTTCGGATCGACCCAGAACGTAGGATTGACCTGCGAAGAACCTGCCAGTGCGGTGAGCATGTTGCTCGCGACGTCCTGTGTGGTGAGGCCGACCAGGTTCGCGCGCGTGCGATCCACGTTCACGTTGATCTGCGGCAGGTTGAGCGCCTGCTGGATGCGCAGGTCGACCAATCCGGGAATCGTCAGCAGGTCGCCGTAGAGTTCCTTGGCGACCTTGGCCGATGCCTCAGCATCGTGACTGGATACCTGCACATCGATCGGCGCGGGCGCGCCGAAGTTCAGGATCTGCCCGACCATGTCCGCCGGCAGGAACGAGAAGATCACGCTGGGATATTTCTGCGCGAGTTGCCGACGCAGGCTGCGCACGTAATCGGCGGTGGGGTGATGGTCTTCATTGAGCGTCACGAAGATATCGCCGTCTGACGTGCCGATCACACCGGTATTGCTGTAGGAAAGATTGATGCCGCTGTAAGGGATGCCTAGTGCATCGACGACACTGGCCATCTCCTGCTTGGGAATCGTGTCGCGAATCACGTCTTCGATGCCGTCTGCGAGTCGCGCTGTTTCCTCAATGCGCAAGCCAACCGGCGCACGGAAATGCAGCTTGATCTGGCCGCCGTCCACGTAAGGGAAAAAATCGCGTCCCAGCCACGGTACCAGCAAGCTAACTGACAGAGCGCACGTTGCGAAAAACAAAATCGCGAACAGGCCACGATGGCGCTCCGTGGTTTCGAGCGCGCCACGATAGCCTTCCCGCAGGCGCTCGAAGCGCCGTTCGAATGCCAGCTGGAAGCCGCTCAGCGGCCCATTAGCCTGCTTGTTGTGGTTGTGCTTCTTCAGCCAGAACAGCGAAAGCGTAGGCACCAAGGTTCGCGATAGCACGTACGAAGCGAGCATCGCGAACACCACCGCTTCGGCCAGCGGCGCGAACAGATACTTCGCCACGCCACCGAGGAAGAAGATCGGCACGAACACAATGCAGATCGACAAGGTGGAGACGAAGGCAGGCACGGCGATCTGATGTGCGCCTTCCATGATCGCATCGTAGACCTCCTTGCCTTCCTCCAGGTGCGAATTGATGTTCTCGATCGTCACCGTGGCGTCGTCGACCAGAATGCCCACCGCCAGCGCCAGGCCGCCCAGCGTCATGATGTTGATGGTCTGGCCGAGCGCCGACAGCGTGATGATCGACGCAAGAATGGATAGCGGGATCGAAATCGCAATGATCAGCGTGGAGCGCCAGGAACCCAGGAACAGCAGGATCATCAGGCCGGTCAACGTCGCTGCGATCACGCCTTCGCGGATCACGCCGGAGATCGCAGCACGCACGAAGAGTGATTGATCGGACAGCGCGTTGATCTGCAAGCTCTGCGGTATCGCTGCGCGGATGGCGGGCAACATCCCTTTGAGCGTATCCACGATATCCAGCGTGGAGGCATCGCCGATTTTCAGAATCGACATCAGCACTGCGCGCTGACCGTTCACGCGCACCACGTTGGTTTGCGGTGGCGATCCGTCGTGCACCTGAGCCACATCGCGGATATAGGTGGTGATGCCGTTGACGGTGTGGATGGGGGCGTTGTTGAGCTCTTCGACCTGTAGCGGACTGCCGTTCAACTTCACGCTGTATTCGGTATCGCCGATCTTCTCCGTGCCTGCAGGCAGGATCAGGTTCTGCGCGCCGATCGCCGCCACGACGTCGCTGGGTGACAACTTGTGGGCGAGCAAGGCCTGCGGATTGATATCCACCTGTACTTGGCGCTGCTTGCCGCCGTAGGGATACGGTGTGGCAGCGCCGCGCACTGAAGTGACGAAGGTACGTACGATCTGATTGGCGTCATCGAAAATGGTACTTTCCGACAGTTCTTTCGACGACAGTGCGAATTGCAGTACCGGTACGGTGGAAGCGTTGTACACCAGGATCAGTGGTGGAGTAGTGCCCTGTGGCAGGCCGCCCAATACCGTCTGCGAAATCGCCGTGACCTGCGCCACGGCCATGTCGATCTTCACGTTCGGCTGGAAATACACCTTCACCAGGCCGATGCCGTTGATGGATGTCGTCTCGGTGTGTTCGATGTCGTTGACGGTAGTGGTCAGCGCACGCTCGTAGCCGGAGACGATGCGGTTGTTCATGTCGTCGGCGGGCAGGCCCGTGTAGCGCCACACCACCGAAACCACCGGAATATCGATATTCGGAAAGATGTCCACCGGCGTGCGCAGAATCGCCAGCGGCCCAAGGATCAGCAGCAACAGCGCCAGAACGATGAAGGTGAGCGGCCGCTCAAGCGCGATTTTGACGATCCACATACCGATGCTTTCCATCAGTCTCGCGAACGGAGCGCAGTTCGCATCGACTGACTATAGGAGGTTGCCGGGAAGTTAGTAGCCTAGACAATTTTCGGGACGGCAAGCATGTGCCGGAGGCAATGCATGCCCGTGTTCCTCTTCGCGCAATTTCTTTCTATCGAGGATGGTTGCGTAGGTTTGCGCTCCAACCTAAGACCGTCACTGTTGTGGTTCAAATGTGCTCGCGGCATGTGCAGCGAGTGCAATCCAGTGCGTCAGATCCCAATGCCCGCGTGCCTGGCCTGAAGGCGAGGGCAGCACGAACACTTTGGTCGAACCGAATGCACGATCCTGCAATCCATAGCTCGCATGGGCGCCAAGCACCGTGCGAGCCGCATGCTTGCTGGTGAAGGCCAACATGGCTGGCGCATAGCGTTCGATCTTGGATAAAAGCCCGGGAACGTCGAACGCATCCTTGGGCAATTCGTCGTCATTGCCGATGTGGCGCTTGGCCAGATCGGTCAGGCCGATACCGAATTCGGGCAACAGCGAAAACTCTTGTGGAGCCAGCAACCTCGGTGTCAGCCCGGCCTGAAACAGTGCGCGCCAAAACATGTTGCCGGGGTGGGCGTAATAGGCGCCCTCCTGAGCCGAGCGCTTGCCTGCGGCTGTGCCGCAGAACACGAAGCGTAGGCTAGGGCGCAAGACATCAGGGAGGATGTGATTGCCGGTAATCGGCTCCCTCTCCCCTACGGGGAGAGGGTTGGGGTGAGGGGACGGGCTTGCCGATAACCTTGTCATGACTTCAATGCACGGCTCTGATGTTCGATAAGCGCAGCGAGAGGCATCAGGCGAGGTTGGCCCCTCGCCCCAACCCCTCTCCCCATAAGGGAGAGGGGCCATATCCAGGTACTTTACCGAACTCGGCAGTACAGCAGCAGCCGTGCGCTGCGCATCGACAGTTCTCTCAGCTAACGGCTATAAATGCCCGGATGCTTTGGGGAATTTAAGTGAGCGAAGAAATCCTGATCAATATGACCCCGCGCGAGACCCGGGTCGGCGTGGTGGAGAACGGCATGCTGCAGGAACTGCATGTCGAGCGGGCGTCCCGGCGCGGGTACGTCGGCAATGTCTACAAGGGACGGGTCCAGCGCGTGATGCCCGGGATGCAGGCGGTGTTCGTCGACATTGGCTTGGAGCGGGCGGCTTTTTTGCATGCCTCGGACATCGTGCGACCGCCGTTGCCGGAGGTCTCGGATATCAGCCCCAGCAATGGCAACGGCAATGGCCACATGCCGTCGATTAGCGAGCTGGTGCACGAAGGGCAGGAGATCGTGGTGCAGGTGGTGAAAGACCCGATCGGCACCAAGGGCGCGCGGCTATCCACCCATCTGTCGATTCCCTCCCGCTACCTGGTGCTGCTGCCGCATGCGCGCACGCTCGGTATCTCCACGCGCATCGAGGACGACAACGAGCGGTTGCGCCTAAAGGAAGTGCTCACCCCGCTGATCGGTGAGAACCCCCTCGGCTACATCGTGCGCACCAATGCCGAGGGGCAGTCGGCCGAGTCGCTCGCCTTCGACGTCACCTATCTCGGCAAGGTGTGGCGCGTGGTGCAGGAAAATATTGCGAAGGCCAAAGTGGGCGACCGCGTCTACGAAGAACTTTCACTGCCGCTGCGCGCATTGCGCGATCTGCTCAACGACGACATCGAAAAGGTGCGCGTGGATTCGCGCGAAACCTACGAGAAGGTCGCCAAATTCGTGCACAAGTTCATGCCGCACCTGGACGATCGCGTGGAGCACTACGCGGGCGAGCGCCCGATTTTCGATCTGTACGGCGTGGAAGACGAAATCCAGCGCGCGCTGCGCAAGGAAGTGCCGCTGAAGTCGGGTGGCTATCTGATCGTCGATCAAACCGAGGCGATGACCACCATCGACGTGAACACCGGCGGCTATCTCGGTACGCGCAATCTGGAAGAAACCGTTTATCGCACCAACCTGGAAGCCGCGCAGGCGGCTGCGCGCCAGCTGCGCCTGCGCAACCTTGGCGGCATCATCATCATCGATTTCATCGACATGACCGATGAAGAACACAAGCGTCAGGTCATCCGCATGCTTGAGAAAGGGCTTGCGCGCGACCACGCCAAGACCACGGTCTATCCGATGTCGCCGCTGGGCCTGGTGGAAATGACGCGCAAGCGCACCACCGAAAGCCTGGAGCGCCAGCTGTGTGAACCGTGCCCCGCGTGCATGGGCCGCGGCGCGGTCAAGACGGCCGAGACGGTTACCTACGAAATTTTCCGCGAGATCACCCGCGCCGTGCGGCAGTTCAACGCCCAGAAACTTTTGGTGATGGCGAGCCCCAAAGTGGTAGGCCGCATTCTCGAAGAAGAGTCCGCCGCGGTCGCCGAATTGGAAGAATTCATTTCCAAGAGCATACGCTTCCAGGCGGAGGAGCATTACTCGCAGGAACAGTTCGATGTGGTTTTGCTTTAGGTCGGTCGCCCAGTGAGCGTGTGGTGGAAAACATGGACGCACCGCGTAACACGTGCGCTCGGCTGGGCGGTAGGCGTGGCGCTGATCGCGTTCGCCCTTACCGCGGCACTGGCGCAGGTGTTGCTTCCCCTGCTGGCGAAGCATCCGCAATGGGTGGCGCAGGAACTCAGCGCCAAGTTGCAGCGTCCGGTGAGCTTCGCTTCGTTGGAAGGGCGCTGGGAGCCGTCCGGCCCGCGCTTCATCATGCGCAACGTCACGTTCGGCCCGGGTGAGGCGGGCAGTACTCCGTTGCATGTGCCGGAAGCAGACCTGAAGCTGGATTTTGGTGGCTGGCTGCTGCCTTCGCGGCATCTGTTGAATCTGCAGGCCAGCGACCTAGAGCTGGAAATCACGCGCGATACAGACGGCCGCTGGCACATGAACGGCATCGGCAAGGCCGGCGGCACCGAACGGCAGAATATTTCGTTTGGCCGTCTATCCGTCGAACTGTGGCTGGACAACCTGCGCGTAAATATTGACGACCAGCTCATCAATGAGCGCTACACGTTGCTGGCTGATCAGCTGCGCGTGACGCATCAAGGTGGTCATATTCACGTGGGCGCGCGCGTGCATCGACTCGGCGCGACCGGCGTGCTGCAGGCGGCCGGTCGCTTCCGTGACGACGGCTCCAGCGGTCGCATTTGGGCGATAGCGAACAACGCCGATCTGCACGGTTTGGTAGCCGGCTTCGACATGGGTGGCTATACCATCGACAGCGGGCAGGGCGACATCACCGTGTGGATGGATTGGCGCGACAGTCAAATCGTGCGCGATCTGTTCCAGCTCAATGTGCACAATCTTGTCGTCACCAATCCGACCGGTATCAAGGCGAACATCGCGCAATTGAATGGGTTGGCGGAACTCAGCCGCCGCAATGGCGGCTACTCCGTGCGCTGGGCCGATAACGACGGCGGCGCGTTGCGTGTGGATGTCGATCACTTCGGCACGCCGCAATCGGTGATCAGTGCCGTGGCAAGCCGTCTGCAGCTTGCGCCGCTGATGCCATGGTTGGCGTTGAAGCCTGGGCTTTCGCCGGGTCTGGCGCAGTGGTTGGGCGCAGGCCAGCCACATGGCCTGATTGAACGCGCCGTCTTTCATTGGAGCGCCACGGCGGGGCTGCAAACGCTGGATGGCACGTTCGATAACGTTGGCATCACGGCGGTGGACAAGTTGCCGGGGATAGATCATCTGCACGGTCAGGTGCGCGGCGATGCAGAAGCCGTATCGTTAGAGCTACCGCAGCAAGCCGCTACGCTCAACTTTCCACATACCTTCCGCAAGCCGTTCGTGATGAGCCAACTGGCGGGGAATATCGCCGCATGGCGTGACGGCGACGCTACCCACATCGGTCTGGCAAACCTTGATTTCGAAGGCGAAGGCTACGGTGGCAATGCGCAGGGCGAGATCGCTTTGCCGCGTGATGGCGGGCGCCCATTCCTCGATCTGTATCTCGCGCTGCCGCATGCGGACTCCGCCGCAGCCAAGCTTTTCTGGCCCATCGATTCACTAAACCCCCATGCCGTCGATTGGCTGGATCAGGCATTCGTCACGGGTCATATCGACGATACGGCGGTACTGGTGCGCGGCAGCCTGGCCAACTGGCCGTTCCATCACAACGAAGGTCGCTTCGAAGCACACACCAACATCAACGATCTCACGTTGAGTTACGGCAAGAGCTGGCCGGTGGCCGAGCACGTGCAAGCCGTCGCCAACTTCATCGACATGGGCATGGTGGTGGAGGCGAGCAGTGGTGAAACGCTTGGCGTGAAGGTGAATCGCGCGGTAGCGGTGATTCCGGAGCTGGCGCACACCACGCTCGATCTCAACGTAAGCGGCGAGGGTAACGCGTCGGATTTGCTCAACTTCGTCGCCAATAGCCCGATCGGCAACAAGCATGCGGATGCGCTCGCCAAATTGAAGCTGGGCGGCACCGGCAATTTCGATTTCCATCTGTCGTTGCCAATGAAGAACATGCAGCACGATTTCCTTCTCAACGGCACCGCGCAGCTGAAGGATGTCGATCTCGACATGGAAGAGTCTCACTTGCAGCTCGACAAGCTCAACGGCCCGGCAACGTTCGATGCCCATGGCTTCCATGCAGGTACGCTGCAGGGTGGATTCCATGGTGAGCCCTCGCAGGTGGATTTGGCGATTGCCGGTGCCACCGGCGATCCGAATGTAGTGATCAAGGCTAAGCTCGACGGCAGCTACACCGTGCAGGAGTTGTTGCAGGGCTATCCGCAATTGAACTGGTTGGGCGAGGTAGCCAGCGGACGCAGCCAATTCAGTATCGGCTATCAGATTGCGCGTGTCGGCGAGGGTAATCCGGACGCCCAAACACTCAGCATCGATTCGCCGCTATCCGGCGTTGTGTTGAATTTCCCGGTGCCGTTGAACAAGGCAGCCGACGATACCTTGCCGTTGCACGTATCGCTCGGTTTGCCGACGGCGGGCACAGAGATGCAGTTGTCGATAGGTTCGGTCGTGCGTGGTCGCTTGCGTCTACCTAATGGCGAATCATCACCGCTTGCCGCAACATTCGCTTTCGGTGATCAGATGCCCGGCAGCCTTCCAGCGAAGGGTATGCGCATTCGTGGCGATGCCCCGCAGCTGGATGTAACGGGATGGGTGAAGCACTCCATCGCCGGCAACAACAGCGGCAATGGCTTGAGTCTGGAAACGATCGACGTCACCACCGAACACGCCGAAGTGTTCGGCCGCGATTTTGCACAGATGCATGTGACGGCCGCACCGCAAGCCGACACGCTGGAGCTCGACGTGGACAGCACCTCGGCATCCGGTCACTTCAGCGTACCCACGGTGGATCTGAACAAGCGCGGCATTACGGCACGCCTGCAGCGCATGTACTGGCCCAAGCAGCCGATCGTCCCGGGTAAGACACCCGGTGAAGCTCCCGTTCCGATTCCCGTTACCGACCCGGCCAACACGGGGATCGACCCGCGCACGATTCCACCGCTGCATTTTTGGGCGCACGATTTGCGCGTGGAGGAAACCAAGCTCGGCGAGGCGCGCCTGGAAACCTGGCCTACCGCCGACGGTATGCATATCGATCAGCTTTCTACGCAATCGCATAGTGTGCAGATCGGCGGCAGCGGCGATTGGAACGGTACGCCCACCCATAGCAACACGCGCCTACGTGTGGATTTCAGCGCGAACAATCTGGGCGACATGCTTACCGCGTTTGGTTATGCGGGCGTTTTCAATGGCGGTAAAACCCATGTGCAGCTCAATGCCATTTGGCCGGGCGGACCATGGGCGTTCGAACTGGGCAATATGGAAGGCACGCTCGGCGTGGACGTCAGCAACGGCAGTATTCCCAAGGCATCGCCGGGTGTCGGGCGTTTGTTCGGACTTGCATCCATTGCCGATTTGCCGCGCCGCTTGTCGTTCGACTTCAACGATGTGTTCGGCAAGGGCTTCGGCTTCGATTCGATCAAGGGCGATTTCAAGCTGACCGGCGGCAACGCTTATACCGACAATCTGAAAGTTCACGGTCCGGCCGCGGAAATCAGCGTCAAGGGCCGTACCGGTTTGCGCAACAAGGATTACGACCAGCAGATGGTTGTCATTCCGCACATCGGCAACAGCCTGCCAGTAGTGGGCGCAGTGGTCGGCGGGCCGATTGGCGCAGCGGCGGGTTTGGCAGTGCAGACCGTGTTGGGCAAGGGTCTCAATCACGCGGCTACCCAGCGTTATCACATCACGGGGAGCTGGGATAAACCGGTGATTACGTCGAAAGGATCTTCAACGCCTGCGAGCAGTTCCTCTTCAGTGCAACCGGCGCCGACTTCTTCGGTGCCGGCACCGGCTTCAAGCGTTGTACATTAAACGGCGCTATTCGCCGGCTGCTGGCTTGGTGCTGCCACGGAAGGGAAACAACTGTTGCCGGACGAAGCCGTCCGGCATGTAGTCGCCGACCACGCCGTACTTTTCGGGAAACTTCTTCTTCGATGTAACGGCGGTGCCGAACAGGTAATCGAGAAAGGCGTAATGAGCGGCGTAATTGCGGTCGATGGCCTCATCGTCGGAAGCGTGATGCCAGTGATGGAAATCGGGCGTCACCACCAGGTACTTCAACGGTCCCCACGGCAAATGCACGTTGGCGTGATTGAACACCGCCTGGAAGCCGACCACGATGATGTATGCGTTCATCACGCCTTCGCTGAAACCGAGCACATACAGCGGCGCCAACACGCAAACGCGCGTGGCGATCAGCTCGAGCATGTGTTGGCGCGAGCCGGCCAGCCAGTCCATGGTTTTCACGCTGTGATGCACAGCGTGGAATCGCCACAGGAACGGTACTTCGTGGTATGCGCGATGCGTCCAGTATTGCGCCAGATCAGCTACCAGAATGCACAACAGCAACTGTGGTAAGAACGGCACATGCTTCACGTACAGTTGAAACGGATTGTTGAGCAGCGCACCGAACAGATGGTGCAGCAGAAAATTCACGGTCAGCAGAGCCAGGCCGACAATGAAATGATTCACCGCGAAGTGTTTCATGTCCGTCTGCCATTCCTTGCGGAATACGGCTTGTCCTTTGTACAGCGGGAACAGCTTTTCGATTACCACGAAAATCAGGGTTGAGCCGAGCAGGTCCAGAATGAACCAGTCCAACCCAATGTAGGGTGTGTGATCGGGAAAATTGCCGACCGGTACGCGCGATCCACCTAGTGCGGTGGCGAGCAGCACGAAGCCAAACGCCACGATGCTGATCTGGCGACGCCGGCCGAGTATCACGTTGGCCAACGACAAGCCGCCTGCAACCAGCAGCCCCGCCAGCAGCAACTGGCGCAATACATCGACCGAATATTTGTGCCGCAGGTCCGGCGTGGTCAGGTATTGCGGAAAGTGGAAGGCCAGCACCGCGAGCAGGCACAGAATGCCAAGTGACAGGGCGATGACGCTGCTGACGGTGCCTTGTCCAGGCTTCAGTTGGCCGTCGCTGCGCAACAGTTCGCGGGTTTCTTCGACCGGTGTCTTGAGTGTGCGGTCGATGAGCTTTTCCAGCAGATCCGGCTTGGAGGTGTCGGTCATGGTGTTCCTTCACATACGGTGGATGGGCGACTCGTTGGATTGTCATGCTAGGGGGATGCTCTGATCAGTTCCACGTGAGCGTCACCGCTCCTGTCTGTTCGCAGATCATAGGGCTATCGGCGAAGGCAGACTGGCCGTCTGCCAAGACGATGGACCGAAGAGATGCGGACAGACAGGAGCGGCCCGAAGGGTGATGTCCAGAAGGCCCGCAGACTGCGCCGCGCGACTTGAAAAGACAGCCAGTCTTCCCTGCGTCGCGCAACACACCCTGCGGGCCTTCTGGACATCATGCCGCCCGCGTGGAATTGATCAGAGTATCCCTCTCATCGACCGTGTGCCGCATGGGTTTTAAACTGACCGACTCAACCCCAGATTGACCTGACCGATCCATTCAAGCGGGCCACCATCCATGAATTCTCTTATCGCCCAGGCCGAAAACCGCCTGCTCACCCCTGGCGGGCTTGCCACCGGCGACCTCGAGCGCGTGTTCACCCAGCTGATGGGGCCATCCATCGACGCGGCCGACCTGTATTTCCAGCATTCGCGCAGCGAGTCCTGGGTGCTGGAAGAGGGCATCGTCAAGGACGGCAGTCACTCGATCGAGCAGGGTGTGGGCGTGCGTGCGATCAGCGGCGAGAAGACCGGCTTTGCCTATTCCGACGAGATCGTGTTGCCGCAGCTGCTGGAGGCTTCGAAGGCTGCGCGCGCCATCGCGCAAGGCGGCAATGGTGCGGGCAAGCCGCTGGCGGTGCATGGGGTGAAGTCGCTCTATCCGGCCATCGATCCAGTCGAGAGTCTGCCCAATCCCGAAAAGATCGCCGTGTTGCGCGAAGTGGATGCGTATGCACGCTCGCGCGATCCGCGCGTGAAGCAGGTGATCGTGAGCTTGAACGCCACCCTGGACACCGTGCTTGTCGCCGGCTCCGACGGCACGCTGGCCGCGGACGTACGCCCGCTGGTGCGTCTCTCTGTCCAGGTGATCGCCGAACAGAACGGGCGTCGCGAGCAAGGTTATGCGGGCGGTGGTGGCCGTTATGGTTATCGTGAGCTGCTTGAAAATGGCCGCGCCCATGCTTTCGCGGAAGAGGCGGTGCGCCAGGCGTTGGTGAATCTGGATGCCGTGGAGGCACCCGCAGGCACCATGACCGTGGTGCTCGGCCCCGGCTGGCCTGGCGTGTTGCTGCACGAAGCGATTGGCCATGGCCTGGAAGGTGACTTCAACCGCAAGGGCAGCTCTGCCTTTGCCGGCCGCATCGGCCAGCGTGTCGCAGCGCCGGGTGTCACCGTAGTGGACGATGGCACGCTGCCAGGCCGCCGCGGCTCGCTGAGCGTCGACGACGAAGGCACGCCGACCTCGTGCACCACGCTGATCGAGGACGGCATCCTCAAGGGCTACATGCAGGACAAGCTCAATGCGCGCCTCATGGGCATGGCACCCACCGGCAACGGTCGCCGTGAATCCTTCGCACAGTTGCCGATGCCGCGCATGACCAACACCTACATGCTCGCCGGCCAGCATGATCCGCAGGAAATCATCCGTTCGGTGAAGAAGGGCTTATACGCCGTGAACTTCGGCGGTGGCCAGGTGGACATCACTAACGGCAAGTTCGTGTTCTCGGCCAGCGAGGCTTATCTGATCGAGGACGGCAAAGTCACCACGCCAGTAAAGGGTGCCACCCTGATCGGTAGTGGCCCGGACGTACTCACGCGCGTGTCGATGATCGGCAACGATCTTGCGCTCGACGAAGGCATTGGCGTATGCGGCAAGGATGGTCAGAGCGTGCCGGTGGGCGTGGGTCAACCGACACTGCGCGTAGAAAGCATGACGGTGGGTGGTACTGCGTCATAATTTTCGTAAAGGGGCAGAGTGCTGGGGAATGCAATTGCACACCTGTCCCTAGTTTCTGATGACCATCATGCAACGGCGGCGTCATGTCGACGCTGCCTTGTTTTTCTTTGCGCGGATGCTTGGGCGCATGGAACGCCGGACCCGTGATGACCAAGAGATTGCACGGTTACGGCGTGTCTTCGGCCAAGCCTTTCAGCAACTGAAAAATCTCTCGATACGCTCGTGGCGGTTTGTTCCCGTCACGCTCGATCCGCGCCTGACGAATCAACGAGCGTAGATGCTGGCGATCGACCGCGGGATGTTGATCGATCAATTCCTGCAAGGCTTCATCGCTTTCCAACAACTTTTCGCGCAGTGCTTCCATGCGATGCATGGCGGCCGTTTCCTTGCGCTGCTGATCGCGGTTCTCGCCGAGCAAAGCGCGTGCGCCACTGAAGACTTCATCGTCGTGACGGCGCATCACTTTCGCAAGAAAACCCAGCTGGCGTTTGCGAGCGATGTGTGAAGTGATACGGCGCAGGTTGTCGATTTCGCGCAGCACGTCTTCCGGCAGATCGGCGCGTGCGAGCTTGGATGGCGGCAGTTCCACCAATTGCGAGGCGAATGCCAGTACCGCCAGCGCGTCGCGCCGTTGCTGCGTACGAGTAGGGCCGTAATCGTGTTCGGGATCGTCGGTGTAAGTGCGGTTCACGGCGTATTCCGGTGGGAAGCTTGGGCAAACTCGGCCGGCATGGCTTCGATCAACGCGAAGCGGGGAATCGGCTCGCCTTCCAGTTCCACGGTTTCGGCGAACATGGTGGCGGGCCGCACCCATAGGCCGTGATCGCCGTAGAGCGCCTGATAGACGACCAGCTCTTCCATGGTTTCGCTATGCCGGGCGGTGCCGATCACGCGATAACTCTGGCCTTTGTAGTGACGGTAGATGCCGGTGGCTATGGACATGGGCCGCTCCTGTGGCAACCTTTCTGGCTCGAACATTGGCAACGGGTCTGGGCGGCCCCATCTTCGCCTATTGTACCCATCAGTCCCGCAGGAAACCCACGTGAGCGACGTTGCGATCAATCAAGACACCAGCCAGCGCGAACTCGACCGACTGGCCGAACTGGCCGAAGACGTGATCCGCCGCGCCCGCGCCGCGGGTGCCGGCCAGGCCGAGGTATCGGCCAGCATCGACACCGGCCTCAACGTGAACGTGCGCCTGGGCGAGGTGGAAACCGTGGAGCACACGCGTGACCGTGGCTTCGGGCTGACCGTGTACTTCGGCAAGCGCAAGGGTTCGGCCAGCACCGCCGACCTGAATGCGGATTCCATCCAGGCCACGCTGGACCAGGCCTGCGCCATCGCGCGCTACACGGAAGAAGATCCGGCCTCCGGGCTGGCCGATGCCGCGCGCATGGCCAAGCAGTTTCCTGATCTGGATCTATGGCATCCGTGGTCGATCGACACCGCAGACGCCATCGAACTAGGCCAGCAGATCGAAGCGGCTGGACGCGCCCACGCCGGCATCACCAATTCGGACGGTGCCAGCGTGCAGATGGGCGAGAGCGTGTCCGTGTATGCGAACTCGCATGGCTTTGTGGGACGTGAGCGTGGCACACGTCATTCGCTGTCGCTCGCCTTGATTGCCGGCGACGAGGCCGGCATGCAGCGCGATTACTGGTACGACAGCGTACGCAGCGCCGACGATTTCATGAGCGCGAAGGTGCTGGGTGATAAAGCCGCCGAACGTACGCTTACGCGCGTAGGTGCGCGGCGTCTTTCGACGCGGCAGTCTCCTGTGTTGTTTACGCCGGAGATCGCGCGCAGCCTGATCGGCCACATGGTGGGCGCAGTGAGCGGCGGCGCGCTTTATCGCCGTGCGAGTTTCCTGCTCGATCACGCAGGCAAGCAGATCATGCCGGCGTGGCTCAACATCGTGGAGCGCCCGTATTTGCTGCGCGGACAAGGTTCGGGTGCATTCGATGCGGAAGGCGTTGCCACACGTGACAACGTGCTGATCGAAAACGGTGTGCTTGCTCGTTATGTGCTGGGCAGTTATTCCGCGCGCAAGCTGGGGCTGGAATCTACCGGCAATGCCGGCGGCATCCATAACCTGGTCGTTGAGCCGGGGCATGGCGATGGCGGCGCAGTAGACGATTTCAACGGTATGTTGCGCCGGCTTGGTACGGGCCTGCTGGTGACTGAAGTGATGGGGCAGGGCGTAAATACCATCACCGGCGATTACTCGCGCGGTGCGGCAGGCTTCTGGGTTGAGAACGGCGAGATCGCCTATCCGGTGGAGGAGATCACCATCGCCGCCAATCTGCGCGACATGCTTACAGGCATTGTTGCCGTCGGCAGCGATGTGGATAAACGGTCTCATCTGCTGACCGGTTCGATTCTGCTTGATCGCATGACTATCGCTGGCGAGTAGGTCGGCCTAACGGCAAGTTCCTGCGCACCCTGATAGGATGCTTTTCACCGGCATGGGCCGGCGTTTGCACGACTTGAAAGGAGATGCGCATGAGCGTTCCGCCCGAGTCTGTTGTACCGCCTCCACCGAGCGAGCCCATCGGTGGGGACATTCCTGCCGAAGAGCGCACTTGGGCTATGTTCGGCCACTTATCAGCTTTGCTGGGCGCCTTGCTTACGGCTTCGCTCGGCGCCGGTTGGGGATGCTTTATCGGCCCGCTCGTGATCTGGCTGGTGAAGAAAGACACCATGCCTTTTGTTGCCGATCAGGCTAAAGAAGCTTTGAACTTCAACATCTCCGTAGCGATCGCTACCCTGGTGCTGCTCATACTCTCAGTGATCACCTTCGGTATCGGCTTCATCATCGCGATTCCGCTGTGGGTGATCATCGGAATCGGATGGTTGGTGTTGACGATCATCGCCGGCGTGAAGGCGAACGAAGGCGTGCGTTACCGTTATCCGTTTGTGTTGCGGTTGATCAAGTGACGAGTTAACTCCCTCTCCCCTTCGGGGAGAGGGCTGGGGTGAGGGGATAACCTTGCCAAAAAGCTGAATATCGCGGTCGCAGGTTGGGGTGCAAACCCCAACGTCGCGATCTTGATTGACATGGCAATGTTGGGGTTTGCACCCCAACCTACGTAGACCACCAGACAGAAAAAATCAGGCTTCCGGCTCGAACGGCTCGGCCGTATCCGGCGCATCCGGATCGAGCAGCAGGCGCACGCGCAACTCGGCCTGATCGAGGGCTTGCTGGCAGTGGCGATAAAGGCCAATGCCGCGCTCGAAGGCGCTGAGCGATTCGTCCAGGCTCATGTCGCCTCCTTCCATGCGGGCCACAAGCTGTTCCAGTTCGTCGAGCGAATGCTCGAAGTCGGCAACCGGGGTGGTTTCAGCGGGGGCGGGAGTGGGCTTGGCCATGGCGGGCAACGCTAGCGCAGCGTTAACACGGAATCAATCGCCGCAGTGAAGCAACGTGACCCAACGAGACGTTTGTGTTCCCCGCCAAGGGTGCGTGCTGACTAAGAGGCATGTGGCGGATTTGTCAGCAGTGATGGTCCCTAGGGCTTGATTTCGATATATCGAAAATATATCCTGCGACCCTCCCCAAATCCGTGCGAGCCCAGGAAGGCTCGCCATAGGAGTTTTTGTGACGACGACTGCGTCCTCGCCTGCCGCCGAAGCGGGCGGCATGGGTTTTTCCGGGTATCAGAAATTCGTAGTGGCCGTACTGGCCTTCCTGCAATTCACTATCGTGCTGGATTTCATGCTGCTGGCGCCGCTGGGCGCGCTGGTGACACCGGCATTGAAAATCACGCCTGGGCAATTCGGTGATGTGGTGTCGGCTTACGCGTTCGCCGCGGGTGTGTCGGGCATTCTCGCAGCCGGCTTTGCCGACCGCTTCGACCGAAAGAAGCTTTTGCTGGTGTTCTACAGCGGCTTCATGCTCGGCACCTTGTTGTGCGGGCTGGCGCATACCTACGTCACGCTGTTGCTGGCGCGCATGGTGACGGGGCTGTTTGCGGGCGTCGTCGGCGCCGCGTCGATGGCAATTGTCACCGATCTGTTTCCGCTGTCGATGCGCGGGCGCGTGATGGGTTTCATTCAATCGGCGTTCGCGGCCAGCACGGTGCTGGGTTTGCCACTGAGCCTGTGGATGTCCACCCATTGGGGATGGAATTCTCCGTTCTTTCTGATCGTGGCGGTGTGCGCAGCGGTCGGCGGCATGATCTTCGGGCGGCTGCGTCCGGTGAATGCGCATCTGGCGCTGCATCCGGATCGCAGTCCATTGCATCACTTGCTGCAAACCCTCACCACCCGTTCTTACCTGATCGGTTTTGCCACTACGGCCATGCTGACCATGGGTGGATTTCTGCTAATGCCGTATTCGACGATGTTCCTGGTGCACAACGTCGGCATTTCGGTGGATCAGTTGACGGTGGTGTATCTGGTGACGGGTGTGATCTCGGCGATCATGGGACCGCTGATCGGTCGCGCCAGCGACGCGTTCGGCAAGTTCCGCGTGTTTGCGTTCGGCTGCATGGCTACGGTCATCATGGTGGTGATCTACACGCGTATGTCCAACGAGGCGTTGTGGACGTTGATCGCCATCAGCGCGCTGCTGCAGATCGGCATCTTCTCGCGCATGATTTCGTCGTCGGCGCTGATGTCCGCGTTGCCGAAACCTGCCGATCGCGGCGCGTATATGTCGATCAGTTCTTCGCTGCAGCAGATGTCTGGCGGCCTCGCGGCGATGCTTGGTGGCCTGGTTGTGGTGCAGGCGGCAGATAGCCGGTTGCTGCATTTCGAAGTGCTGGGTGACGTTATTGTGTGCACCACGTTGCTGTCGTTCGTATTGATGTATTTCGTGAACCGCAGGGTGGCGGGTGCGGCCGTTGCGCAGGCGCCCCAGCAGGGAAGTGGGGCAACGCAGGAGTCGTGAGGCGCTAGCGCCCAGGTTGCCATCGCGGTTGAGCGCCGGCTCCGCGGAAAATTTCCGCGGCACGTTCGCTCAACCAGCGATCGGCAACTGCAATCAGCTCGTCGCCCTCATAGAGCAGCGGACAAACATCGCGTTGCCACGGTGGAATCGCACCGGTCTGAAACAGCGAGCGAAGATCCCGAGTGTGACGGTGGCCAATGGGTTTGATTCGCTCGCCGCCGCTGCGCCAGCGCACGTCGAGCAATACCGGAAGCTGTGCTGTATGCGTCAG
The DNA here is from genome assembly GCF_030160295.1 of Dyella acidisoli. GTDB lineage: Bacteria > Pseudomonadota > Gammaproteobacteria > Xanthomonadales > Rhodanobacteraceae > Dyella_B > Dyella_B acidisoli. The sequence goes on along the minus strand of NZ_BSOB01000010.1, from coordinate 132,034 downwards.
GCTCAGCGAGCCGCCATCGGGTAACGGCAGTCGTTCGCCTTGCCAAGATAAATTCGCAGGTGGTGGCACGGAGTTGCGCGGCGCCATCGCCCACAACCGGTTTTTCCACACATGCACTTCAGCACCGGGCCATTGGATGCACGGTAGCTGCCCATCTTGCGCCGTGCATTGACGTTCGATCTGTTGACGCTGCCCCGTGGTTGGCGCGGTCAATCCCTGCGAGTGCAACCAATGCGCTAGCAGTGGGTCGCGCAAAGCAGGGGGCAATGCCAGCCAGCCACGAGCATCCAGGCTGTTTGTGACGTCGTCGCGTAGCGTTTCTAGCGCGGCGAGCCATTCGTTCTGCAGCTCGTCCGCAGCAGTGCGGCACAACTTGGCGCTATGCGCGACGGAGATCGCTGCCTGCGGCCAGTGCGTTCTCAGCAGCGGAATGACTTCGTGACGCAAGTGGTTGCGTGCGAGCTGGCGATCATCGTTGGACGGATCGTGGATGCAAGGCAAGTCATGCGTCTGGACGTAATCGCGCAACACCTGTCGCGGCACTTCAAGTAGCGGTCGCCAAACCGCGCCGTGGCCGAGTGGACGTTCCGCACGCATGCCACCGAGCCCTTCAGGGCCGGCGCCGCGCAACAGTTTCAGCAACACGGTTTCCACTTGGTCATCCAGATGATGGCCGAAGACCAGTCGCTCGTTCTCGTGAAGATATTCGGCAAAAACCGCGTAGCGAGCATGTCGTGCGGCTGCTTCCAGACCGATGCCGCTGGAGCGGTCCACCTTGACGACGTGCACGTCGCAAGGCAATCCCAGCGCTGCACAGAAAGCGCGGCAATGCGCGGCCCAGCGTGCGCTTTCCGCGTGCAGGCCATGATCTACGTGTAATGCGCGCAAGCCGCGTGCGCGTGCTTCAGGCATGTGTGCCAGGGCATGCAGCAGCGCGCTTGAATCCGGGCCGCCGCTGTAGGCGACGCAGAGCGATCCTTCCCGATGCGTGCACAGCGCCTGCTGCAGAACACCAGATAGGGATGCTTCAGCCACGCGCCACCGGTTTCTTCTTGTTGCGAACGTAGATCGCCTTGGGACGACCCTCGCCGGGGCTGCGTCGGTCTAGTTCAAAAAGATCGATCGCAGCGATGAGATCACTCAGCTTGCCGTAGCCATAGCTGCGCGAATCGAAGTTCGGACGCTGCTTGGTGATGATCGAGCCCACGCCACCCAACCCCGCCCAGCCTTCGTCGTCGGATGCGGCGTCGATGGCGTTGCGTAGCAGATTGATCAGGCCGCCGTCCTTTTTCAATTGTGCCGGTGGACGTGGTTTGAGCGGCTGCTCTTCGTCGGGTTTCCCAGCAAGGATTTCGGTGTAGATGAATTTGTCGCAGGCAGCGACGAAGGGTTCTGGCGTTTTGCGTTCGCCGAAGCCATACACGATCAGGCCGGATTCGCGAATGCGTGCAGCCAGTCGAGTGAAATCGCTATCGCTGGAAACGATGCAGAAACCATCGAAGCGGCCGGAATAGAGCAGGTCCATCGCATCGATGATCATGGCCGAGTCGGTGGCGTTCTTGCCGCTTGTGTAACTGAATTGCTGGATCGGCTGGATCGACTGCGTGAGCAGTTGTTCTTTCCAGCTCTTCAGCTGAGTGCCTGTCCAGTCACCGTAAGCACGCTTGACGTGGGCGGTGCCGTACTTGGCCACTTCAGCCAGCAGGCCGTCGGCGATCGACGGTTGCGTGTTGTCGGCATCGATCAGGACGGCGAGCTTGGTGGTTTGCTCGTTGGCCATGCTGGCGACTCCCGGTGGCATTAGCGGGATGGTAGCGCTAATCCGCCATGCTCAGTGTGCATCTTCGAAGGCGTGCAAGCGATGTTCCAATTCCCACTGCGCGGCAGCTTTCTCGCTGCCTGCAAGGAACCGTTGGCAACGGGCGCCTGGGTGGTTGCTGCCAAGCATCTGGCCCTGGCAAGCGTCGGACACCCACAGGCTTTCGCCAGGGAGAAAACTGTACGTGAGGCTGTTGCGCGCCAGCTGTTTCAGCATGGGGTAATCGAGCCCGAAGTCTTCGGCAGCGCGCACGTATTCGTGCGTGAGATCGATGCGTGATACGCCTTCGTCGTCCGTGGATAGCGCCACCGGCACGTTGTGTTTGAGGTACATCGGCAGAGGATGATCGGCGCCGCGCACACCGAGGATCACGTCGTTGCTGGTGAGGTTGATCTCCACCATCACGTGATGTTTGGCCATCTCATCGAGCAATGCTTCGGGATGATCTTCGTACATTACATCGACGCCGTGACCGATGCGCTCGGCATGACCCAGTTCAATGGCTTCCCGGATATGGAAGCGCAGGCCATCCGGCGTCACCAGGCCGGGCGCCAATTCCCCGGCATGCAGGCTGATGTGCACCGTGGGATACAGGCGATGCAGATAGTCGAGCATGTGCATCTGCAAGCTGTAATCGCGCATCGACAGATAACCGTCCTCGGGCATCACGAAGTTGATGCCGACCCAGCGCGGATCCGCCGAAGCCAGTTCGAAGCCAAGCAAGGTTTGCGCAAATACACGCTCAGGCGCCGCGCCGCGCAGCACCTGATATAGAAAGCGGATCTGCACCGCGCATCCAACGTCGGCTTGAGCGCTGTCGCAATGCTGCAGGCGCTTGCGTTCGGCCAGCGCCTGGGTGAGCAGTTGCTCGTCGACGGCCATTTCATCCTTCAGCCCGTGCGCCAGCAGTTGTTTGCGCACGGCATCGAAATCAGCTTGCCAACCCAGTGTGCGAGCGAGTTCCTTGGCGTGTGCAAACGGTGGCGTCACCATCAATTCCAGGTATTGCTCGTTCCGCGTGGCGGCACGCGTGCTTACTTCGTTGAGCCAATCGCCCATGTGTTGCTGTGGCGTAACGGCCTGGAAACGGCCGAAGGTGTCGAAGAATTGATCGTGGCCCGAGTGGCCGTTGGCAGGCACGAAGCTACGCATGGAGAAGACATCTACGAGCGTGTCGTAGAAGTGCTGGTCGCTTAGTGCATCAGCAGCGGGGCGTTGGCCGGTTCCGCAATTCGGGCTGCTGGCATCGTGCTTGTCGATCAGACTCAACGTGGTGACATCCACACACAAACCATCGGCGGCCGCCTGGGCGATCCACGACTCGGCATACACCGCGCCGCTGAGATGGTTATGCAGATCGCCACCTTTGGGCATGCTGGCTAGAAAAGCATGCAAGGCGAGCGGGCCTTGCTGGCGGGCTGTCTCGAAAGCCTTGGCAGTCTGTGTCTCGGCGGCGTCGGCAAGCTTTGGCACGGCTTGCGCCGAAACATGGGTCGCACAGATCAACGCTGCGCCGATGAGTGCGCAGCGCAAAAAGGAGTGAGCCTGCATGGAAGAATCACGTGACGGAGATGTCCGGCGATTCTTCAGCAAAAACCGGGAGGCTGCCAGCTATTCCTGACGAAAGCTTCGTTAGCTGCGGAAATTCAATTCCACCCCGACTCCGGCCGGATCGGTGAGGAATACTTGTACCTGCGGTGGCATGTCCACCACATCGATGCGATAGGGAACGCCGGCTGCATCGAGCTTCGCGCGCATGGCTGGAAGGCCGACGCAGGCAAAGGCGACGTGATCCAGCCAGCCGGTGGCTTGCGCAGATGCCTGACCGCCGCCGCGTGATGTCAGATGCATGACCGGCTCGGCGCCCGCATAAAGCCAGTAGCCGCGCGAACCGGAGCGAAACGTGGGGCGCGGCCCCTCGTGCAGGCCGATGATGTCCACGTAGAAGTGGCGCACCCGTTCAAGCAGCTCGGCGGGTGCGCTGAGGTTGACGTGATCTATGCCCTGCACACCCGCCATGGCACTGCCACTTACTCGGTATATGCGCCGTAACTGCGCAGGCGGCGATAACGCTGCTCCAGCAGTTCGGGGGTCGGAATGGCTTCGAGCTTGTCCAGCTCGTTGAGCAGTACGGCCTTCAGGCGCACTGCCATCGAGTGCGGATTGCGGTGGGCGCCACCCAAAGGCTCGCGCACGACTTTGTCGATCAGGCCCAGCTCCAGCAAGCGTGGAGCGATCAGACCCAGCGCCTCTGCGGCATCCTTGGCCTTTTCCGCGCTCTTCCACAGGATCGATGCGCAACCTTCCGGTGAAATCACGGAATAGGTGGAGTACTGCAGCATGATCGTGCGGTCGCCTACGCCGATCGCCAGCGCGCCGCCGGAGCCGCCTTCGCCGATCACCGTGCAAATGATCGGCACTTTCAATTCGGCCATTTCCAGCAGGTTGCGTGCGATGGCTTCGCTTTGGCCTCGCTCCTCCGCACCGACACCGGGATACGCACCTGGCGTATCGATGAGCGTGAGCAATGGAAGTTTGAAACGTTCGGCGAGCTTCATCAGCCGCAGCGCTTTGCGATAGCCCTCTGGTCGCGGCATGCCGAAGTTGCGGCGTACCTTGCCTTTGGTATCGCGCGCCTTCTGATGGCCAATGATGACGACCGAACGCCCATTGATGCGGCCGATGCCGCCCACGATGGCGGCGTCGTCGGCATACGCACGATCACCAGCCAGTTCGTGAAATTCCTCGCACATCACGCCGATGTAATCGAGCGTGTAAGGCCGTGCAGGGTGACGCGACAGCTGGGTGACTTGCCAAGGTGTAAGCGTGCGGAAGATATCCGCCGTCTTCACCTTGAGCTTCTCGCGCAGCCGGACGACTTCCTCGTCGATGTTGAACGCCTGGCCAGAGCTGGCATGCCGCAGCTCCTCGATCTTGGCCTCCAGCTCGGCAATCGGTTGTTCGAAATCGAGGAAATTCGGGTTCATTCGGTCACTTACGTGGCACAGAAGCGGGCCAGTATACCCGGGGTGCGTGACGGGGCGGGAACGGAGGCGTATGGGCCCTCGCAATGCGGTTTCTCGCCGGCGGTGGGGAGGGGGCGGGGGTATTCGGGAATCGTGACGGAGTGTGTTGCTCGGGTCTCGACGTCTGACGCATGATCTGCGCTGGGCGCCCGGAATGGCGCCCATTTCTATGGAAGCTTTTTGGACATCGCTTAAGGAGAATGGGATGAGCGGGCTAGGTTACGAGCAGATGGTAAAGCTGGTTAAGGACAACAATAGGTCGAAGATTTTTTCCGACGAGTTCGTTATCTGCCTGATGTGGAAGGAAACGAATTTTGAGCCGGGAATTGCCAACGGAAGGTCTACCGCGACAGGCCTGATGCAGCTTACGAAGGGGGCGGTGGATCTGGTCAACAAGAACAGCCCGGCCGGTATTCATTTCAGTCACAATGAAATGACCGATGCGGCAAAAAATATCCAATGCGGAACCTATTATCTGGATATCTGCAAGACCAAACTTGCCGGTGTCGATAAGTCGTTTGGTACAGGTGCCGGTTATTCAAAATCCATTTGCGCCTGCGAAACAGCGCTGAAAAACGACGGCACGCATCCTATGGTCGCATTGCAGATGATTCATCGGTGATCCCCATGAGAATGATGCTTACACTGATATTGGCACTACTTATGCCGGTTTCGCTTTACGCGGCCGACAGCACGCAAGCCTGGGACAAAGCGGCATTTTTGTCCTGGGTAGGGAAATATCCCTCGGTCTACAAAAATGGAAAGAAGGGTGGCTTTCTCTACCAGCCCGCCATTCAGACGGCGCTACACCGGCTATTATCGCCTGCAGACCGCGCGGCGCTTGCCAGTTACGACGTAGAAGACAAAATCGAGCAGCAGGGTGATTTTCTCGTCGTCCATCAATGCATGCCGCACAATTGTCCCGCAGCCTTTGCCATGGTTGTCATTGATTTGAACAAGCCAAGGTTGTGGGTTGGCTTTTTCGAACGGCAGGACAATCGCGTCTCGACGCGGTGGTTCGGCAATGTCGATGACTATTCGATATTGCCGGCATCCATCAAAAACGAATTTACCGGTTATTTGCCGGAATCCATGTAGTGTCCGGACGAGCACCGTATGCCACGGCATGCGGTGTTCGAAGGCGCCTTTTATCGAATGAATCGGAGACGCTGCTTACGCGTCTCCGCCACCCGTTTTGACGATTCGCACCCCGGCGCCCAGGACACCTGGCATGCCTCGCAACGTGCGCAACAGTTCAGGGATGGCGTGCACCTTCCACTCCTGCCCGAAGTCGATGATGTCTGCCTGGGCTACCGCGTTGCGATAACCGTTGAGCTGCACACTGGCGTTCCCACCGCGGTAGCCGGTTAGGGTTTGGCGCAGTTGTGGGATGAAGTCCGGACCGATGCCGTTGACCTTCACGCGTAGCAACCGCGCGTAGCGGCGGCAGGCGTCGGCGAGAGATATCGCACTACGCGCCCGCACCTGGAAGCCGCCGCCAGAGAATTCATCGATGCGCAGGCCGCCTTCCACGACCAGCACTTCATCGCGAGTGAGGAGGGGGGCGACTTGTTGATAGAGCTCGCCGAAGAAGCTCACCTCGATGCTTCCGGTGCCGTCTTCCAGGCGCACGAAGGCGTCGCTGTCGCCGCGCTTGCGTACGGCCACCACCATGCCGGCAACGGTCCAGGGCGTGTCAGGGCCGCGGCGAAAACGGTTGTCGTCACCGTCGTTCTTGCGCGGGCGTGGTGGCTGGTAGCGGTCGACGATCTCGCCCAGCGGGCAGGTGGAGAGCTGGGCCAGCTCCTCGCGCCAAGGGTCGGTAGGGTGGCCAGAGAGGTAGTGCCCGAGCGTGTCGCGCTCGCCTTGCAGTTTCTGCTCCAGCGGCCATTCGGGCGCGGTGGGCAGGTTGATCTGTACCACTGGCGCGGCGGCGCTCCCGCTCTTATCCGACGCGAACGCGCCGAACATGTCGTTCTGACCCGATTGGCGATCGCGCAGATGCTGGTCGGCTGCCTTGATGGCATCCGGCAGTTGCAGCATCAGGCTGGCGCGGGTAGGTGCCAGGGCGTCCAGCGAGCCGGAGAGAATCAAAGCTTCCAGCACGCGGCGATTGAGTTTGGTGGGATCGACGCGGCGGCAGAAGTCGGCCAGATCCTTGTACGGGCCACCTTTTTTGCGTTCGTCGGCAATGGCTTCGCAAGCGCCTTGGCCAACACCTTTGATCGCGCCCAGGCCGTAGCGTATGGTCCGGACGCCTTGGCGTCCGGAAGAAGAAGGCTCGTCGGGCTCCACCGCTTCGAACATGAACTTCGAAGCGTTGACGTCCGGCGGCAGGATCTTCAGGCCGATCGCGCGCGATTCGTCGAGGAAGGTCACCGCCTTGTCGGTGTTGTCCATGTCCGACGAGATGGTCGCGGCCATGAATTCCGCGGGGTAGTGCGCCTTCAGCCATGCCGTTTGATAGGACACCAGTGCGTAGGCGGCGGCGTGCGACTTGTTGAAGCCGTAGCCCGCGAACTTCTCCATCAAGTCGAAGATGGAATCGGCTTTGTCACCGCTGAGCCCATCCTTGGCAGCACCTTCGCGGAACTTGGCGCGTTCCTTCGCCATTTCCTCGACTTTCTTCTTACCCATTGCACGGCGCAGCAGGTCGGCGCCGCCGAGCGAGTAGCCGCCGACGATCTGCGCCATCTGCATCACCTGCTCCTGGTAGACCATGATGCCGTAGGTCTCTTTCAGGATCGGCTCGACGCGCGGGTCGGGATATTCCACTTCCTCGCGGCCGTGTTTGCGCGCAACGAAGCTGGGGATCAGATCCATCGGGCCGGGGCGGTACAACGCCACCAGCGCGATGATGTCTTCGAAACGGTCGGGCTTCGCATCTTTGAGCATGCGTTGCATGCCTGAAGATTCGAGCTGGAACACAGCGACCGTCTGCGCTTTTTTCAACAGGTCGTACGGCGCGGGATCGTCCAGCGGCAGTGCGGCAATATCCAGCGGTTCTTCATCGCTTTTCGCGCGGCGCACGTTGATCGCCTTCACCGCCCAATCGATGATGGTGAGCGTGCGCAGACCAAGGAAGTCGAACTTCACCAGGCCGACGGCTTCCACGTCGTCCTTGTCGTACTGCGTTACCACACCGGTGCCGCCCGGTTCGCAGTACAGCGGCGCGAATTCGGTGAGCGGTTTCGGGCCGATCACCACGCCACCGGCGTGCTTGCCGGCGTTACGCGTGAGGCTTTCAAGTTTCAGCGCCAGGTCGATCAGCGTTTTGGCTTCTTCGTCCTGCTCGTAGAGATCGCAGAACTCCTTCACGACGCGCTCGGGTTCTTTCTGCGCTTTCTCCGAGCGACCGAGTGCGCAGGACAGAGTGAGATCGAGCGGGCGCGGCGGAATCAGCTTGGCGATTTTGTCGACCGCGTTGTAACCCATGCCGAGTACACGACCGGAGTCGCGCAGCACTGCCTTTGCGGCCATCGAACCGTAGGTGATGATCTGGCTGACGTGATCGCGACCGTATTTGCGCGCGACGTAGTCGATCACTTCGTCGCGGCGATCCATACAAAAGTCGATGTCGAAGTCCGGCATCGAGACACGTTCGGGATTCAAGAATCGCTCGAACAGCAGGTTGAACTGCAGCGGGTCCAGATCGGTGATCTTCAGCACCCACGCCACCAGCGAACCTGCGCCCGAACCACGGCCGGGACCCACTGGAATGCCGTTCTGCTTACCCCAATTGATGAAGTCCGCCACGATCAGGAAGTAGCCGGGGAAGCCCATCTTGATGATGACGTCCAGCTCGCGTTCCAGGCGTGCTTCGTAATCGGCGAGTGTGTAGCCCTCTGCGAGCGGCGCGGCGGAAAGGCGTTCTTTCAAACCTTCGCGCGCGGTTTCACGAATATAGCTGTCGAGGTCATGGCCTTCGGGCACCGGGAAGTTCGGCAGGTAGTAGGTGCCGAAGGAGAGTTCCAGGTTGCAGCGCTTGGCCAGTTCGATCGTGTTTTCCAGCGCTTCGGGGATGTCCGCGAACAACTCGGCCATCTGCTCCGGCGTTTTCAGGTATTGCTGGTCGCTGTAGTCGCGCGGACGCTTGGGATCGGCCAACACGCGGCCTTGGTGGATGCACACGCGTGCTTCGTGCGCTTCGAAATCGTCTTGCTTCAAGAAGCGCACGTCGTTGCTGGCTATCACTGGCAGATCGAGGCCGGTCGCCAAGGTGAGCGCGGCGTTGTTCCACACTTCCTCGCCTTCGCGGCCGCAGCGAGTGAGTTCCAGGTACAGGCGATCCGGAAACAGCTGCGTCAGCGTTTGCAGACGCGGCGTGGCTGTGTCCGTGCCTTGGTTGACGGCAATGCGGGCGGCTTCGCTTTCGCGTCCCAGCAGCGCGATCAGGCCATCTGTCGCAGTGGGCGTGAGCCATGCCGCCTCGACCAGTGCGCGGCCGCCGTGCTGGCCTTCGCGCCAAGCGCGGGAGACGAGACGGGAAAGGTTGAGATAGCCGTCGCGGTTCTGGCACAACACGGTCATGCGCCAGGGGCGCGGATCGTCCGGGGAGCTGATCCACAGGTCGCAACCGCCGATCGGCTTGATACCCGCCGCACTGCACGCCTTGTAGAACTTCACCAAGGCGAACATGTTGCACTCATCGGTGAGTGCGACAGCGGGCGCACCGGCCTGCACGCACGCAGCTACCATCGCTTTGATGCGGATGGTCGAGTCGACCAGCGAATATTCGCTGTGCAGATGCAGATGAGCGAAACGGACGGACATGGCTCGCACGCGAAGCAATGGCTCAGCCTAGCGGGGCAGGTGCGAGCGGGCAAGAATTGACAATGGAGCTGGGAACGGGGAACAGGGAGCGGGGAACATGGAGTTCACTGCAAGCACCACGTTCGCTGTTCCCTAATCCCCATTCCCTGGTTTCGATCAGTGCACCCGGAAACGCTCGTCCGGGACGATTGGCTCGATGTAATGCGAGAGGCTTTCTACGCTCAACGGCTCCAAGTTGTAATCGAGATGCTGCAGGTGCAACTCGGTCACGTCGGGCAGTGGAGCGGTGGCCTTGGGCGCGCGCTTCTTGGCGTTCGGTTTCGACTTCGGGCGGCGGCGGAAAGGAAACATCATGACACCCTCCTCGAAAGTCCGGTGTCTGATGGTTGGTATGGGCACCGGACGGCGGTGACGCGTCCATGCAAGGCAGTCGCTACGTCTCTGCTTCACATGCCGGCGTAGTGGCTTTCCGACTCCATTCCTATACCTGCTCTGATGCGCGCGCAATAGGAAAGGTTACACGGATGACGAACGTCATACAGGTTGAAAAACGCTGCGCGAACGTTCAGGCATTCAGAAAAGCTGCCCTTGATCCAGCAGCAGTTTGACCGGTGCGAAGCTGCGCCGGTGTTCGACGCATGGGCCGAGCCGTTGCAACGCAGCCAGGTGGACTGGCGTGGGATAACCCTTGTGTTCGGCAAAGCCGTAACCGGGAAATTGCGTATCCATCGCGACCATTAGCCGGTCTCGGCTGACCTTGGCCAGGATTGATGCTGCGCTGATGGATGGCTCCAGCGCATCGCCACCCACGATGGCGCGCGCCGGGCAGGGGAGATCTTTCGGCAGTCGGTTGCCGTCGATCAACGCTTCGGTGGCGGCTGGCGTCAAACCGAGCAAGGCACGCGTCATGCCGGCCATGGTGGCTTGGAAGATGTTGATGCGATCGATTTCCTCACGCTCGATCACCACCACGCTATAAGCCAGCGCGCGCTCCACGATCAGCGGGAAGAGTGTTTCGCGCTTGGTTTCGGAGAGTTTCTTGGAATCGTTCAAGCCCTCGATGGGGCGGCGTGCGTCGAGAATCACGGCAGCCACTACCACCGGGCCAGCCAGGGGACCACGGCCGGCTTCGTCCACGCCAGCCACATAGTGGGTGGCGTATTGAGCAACGCGCTTTTCGCGTTTGCTTCCTCTCCCCTTCGGGGAGAGGATTGAGGTGAGGGGGGCAAGGCTTGCCTCGGCTTTCATATCAAGCTGCTCCGATATGCCTGCTGTGGCGAGGTTGGCCCCTCACCCCAGCCCTCTCCCCGGAGGGGAGAGGGAGTTGGGTGCATCGATTAATTCAACGATCGCCGCCGCGGCATGATCGCCGGCATGCCCAGGCAGATGGCCGCGCAAAGCTTCATGCAGTTGTTCGAACGCAGCGACGATGGCACCGCGGCGCTCGCTGTCGCGGAACAATTGCAGTGTGGCGTGGGTTAGCTTGTCCGCGGTGAAATCGTCCTGCATCAGCTCAGGTGCGAGCATGACGTCTTTGCCCATGCCGCTGGCGCGGGCGAGGATGTTGGGCAGTGCATACACGTCGGTCTTGAGCATGTTGAACAAACGTGCGATGCGATAGCTCAACGGCGAGACGCGATAACCCACCACCATCGGGCGCTTGGCCAGCATCGCTTCCAAGGTGGCCGTGCCCGAAGCCAACAGCACAACGTCGGCGGCGAGCATGGCTTCATGTGCGTGGCCATCGACCAGGATCGGCGCGGAATCATCATGCGGTCCACGCGCAAGCAAGGACTTCAGCGTGGCAAGCGCCCGTGAATTCGCGGCGGGTATGACCACGCGCAATCCGGGCATCGCGGTGGCGACGCGTCGGGCGGCATCCAGGAAGATGGCGCCCATGCGCTCCAATTCGGAGTTGCGGCTGCCAGGTAGCAGCGCCAGCACGGGTGCGTCCAGCGGCAATTGCAGCGTGCGGCGTGCCGGCACGCGATCAGAAACGAGTGGAAAACGATCGGCTAGTGGGTGGCCGACGAAGCGTGCATCAATGCCATGCCGCGCGTAGATCGGCGGTTCCATCGGAAACAGACACAGCACGCGATGCACGCTCTGGCCGATCTTGTCCGCACGTTTTTCGCGCCAGGCCCAGATCGATGGACTTACATAGTGCACCGTGCGCAAACCCGCCTGCTTCAGGCGACGCTCGACGCCGAGATTGAAATCGGGTGCGTCGATGCCGACCACGATGGCGGGCTTTGCCGCTAACAGACGTGCCACGAGTTCCTTGCGCAGTTTGAGCAATCGCGGCAGATGGCTGATCACTTCCGCAAAGCCGAACAGCGACAGTTCGCGAATGTCGTACCAGGATTCGAAACCGAGCGCCTGCATGCGCCTGCCGCCGATACCGATGAAGCGCGCCTGCGGATAATGCCGGCGCAGCGCCGCGATGAGATCCGCACCGAGTTGATCGCCGGAGTCTTCGCCGGCGATCAGCGCGATCAGTGGAGCTTCGGCTTCAGCGGACATGATGTGCGCCGCGCATGTCGGTTAGCGCGCCAACCCGCGCTCGCTGCGATCGAGGAAATCCAGCATGGCACGCACGTCCTCGCTGTCTTTGGCTTGCGCGACCAACTGCTCCCGCGCTTCGGCCAGCGACAGGCCGGAGGTGTACAGCGTGCGGTACGCGCGCTTGATCGCGGTGATGCGTTCGGGTTCGAAGCCACGACGCTTGAGGCCAGTGGTGTTTAAACCGCGCGGACGTCCACCCTGATCATTCGCCATCATCAGGAACGGCGGCACATCGGCGCCGAGCAAGCAACCCATGGCGATGAAGGCGTGTTCGCCGATCTTGCAGAACTGATGTGCGCCGGAATAGCCGGAGAACACAGTCCAGTCGCCCACTTCCACGTGGCCGGCGAGAGCCGAGTAATTGGAGAAGATCGTATGGCTGCCGATCTTGCAGTCATGCGCAACGTGCACGTAGGCGAGCAGCCAGTTGTCGTTGCCGATGCGGGTAGCGCCGCCGCCGTCGCCGGTGCCGCGATTGATGGTGACGAATTCGCGGATCAGATTGCGATCACCGATGATCAGCTCGGTGCGTTCGCCATTGAATTTCATGTCTTGCGGATCGCCGCCGAGCGAGGCGAACTGCGCGATGCGATTGTCGCGGCCGATCTTGGTGGGGCCCTGGATCACTACGTGCGGGCCGATCACGGTGCCGTCACCGATCTCCACGTCCGCGCCGATGACAGTGAAAGCGCCGATGCTGACGTTGTTGCCGATAACGGCCGATGGATCGATTTGCGCGGTCGGATGGATCATTTATCCGACCTCGCCGCGCACATCAGTTCGCAGCTGGCCACTTCCTTGCCGTCCACCAACGTGCGCGCCTCGAACAGGCCCATGTTGCGCAGCAGGCGCTTGAGCCGCACTTCCATGCGCAACTGGTCGCCCGGCACCACCGGCGCGTTGAAGCGCGCGTTGTCGACCTTGGCGAGATAGAACAGCGGGCTAGCCGAACCGCCTTTCAGACGTGCGCTGATCTGTGTAAGGAGACCTGCAGACTGCGCCATCGCTTCGACGATCAGCACGCCGGGCATCACCGGATGACCGGGGAAATGGCCGTTGAAAAACGGTTCGTTGATAGTCACGTTCTTCAGCGTAACCACGCTCTGTTCCGGCACGATCTCGATGACGCGATCGACCAGCAGGAACGGGTAGCGGTGCGGCAGCAGTTGCTGGATCTGCTCCACGGTCACAGGCAGCGTGATCGGGGCGGTGTTGTCAGTCATCGTTCTTATCCTTTTCCAGCGCCGACAATCGGCGCGCGTACTCGTCCAGGTGCTTGAAGCGCGCAGCATTGCGGCGCCACTGTCGGTTCTCTTGCAGCGGCACCCCGGAGGAATACTCGCCAGCCTCCCGAATCGAATGCGTCACCAGGCTCTTGGCCGTAATGGTAACCCGGTCGGCCACTTCGAGATGGCCGAGCACGCCGGCATTGCCGCCGATCATGCAATAACGGCCGATTTTCGCGCTGCCGGCCACAGCGGCACAGCCGGCCATGGCGGTATGCGCACCGATATAAACGTTGTGGGCGATCTGGATCTGGTTGTCCAGGCGCACGTCTTCTTCGAGCACGGTGTCGTCCAGTGCACCGCGATCGATCGTGGTGTTGGCGCCGATCTCACAGTCATCGCCGATGCGTACACCGCCCAGCTGCGGCAGCTTTACCCAGTGGTCGCGATCAAAGGCGAGGCCGAAGCCATCCGAGCCGATCACCGCGCCCGGATGCGCCAGTACGCGCTTGCCGAGCGTCACACGGATCACCAGGGTGACGCGTGCGACCAGTCGCGATTGCGCACCGACCGTGCACTCAGGCCCGATGATGCAATGCGGGCCGAGTATGGCTCCGTCTTCCACCACCGCGCCGTCTTCGATCACGCAGCCAGGGCCGATGCTTGCAGACGCGCTGACGCGCGCACTCGGCGCGACGACGGCGGTGGGATGTATGCCGGGCGGCGCAGCGGGCAAACGCTCGAACAAAGCAGCGATACGGGCGTAGGCCACATACGGATCGCGCGCAATCAGTGCAGCGGTTGGGCAACTGTCCGCGGTGTCGGCGCTTAGCACCACGACGCCCGCGTGCGTGGTTGCCAACTGCGCGGTGTATTTACTGTTGGATAGAAAGCTGAGCTGCGTCGGCCCCGCGCCCGCAAGCGTGCCGACGCCATCGATGATGCGCGCACCGTCGCCCCGAAACTCGAGAGCGAAGCGTTCGGCGAGTTCGGCAACGCTGTAGTGGGTAATGATCATCCAGGGCTCCGAGGCGACCGCCGCATTGTAGGGGCTGCTTCCCCGCGGCGGGCATCATTTTGCGATTCGGAAGAATCCGCGGGCTACAAAAGAAAGCGCGGCCAAGCCGCGCTTTCTGTAGGGGCGATCCTTGCGAGCTGCCTTAGAACTGGCTGCCGAAGGTGAACTGGATGCGTTCTTCGTACTGGCGATCGGCTGCCTGTGTGCGGAACGGGAAGCCGAGGCTGATGATCAGCGGGCCGATCGGCGCCTGCCAGTGCAGAGAGACACCGGCCGAGGCATCGAGCTGGCTGGCGCTGAAGTGCTGCACGTTCTGGTAGGCCTGGCCCACGTCCATGAAGAGCGATACGCGCGCGGTGTTGATGTCTTTCAGGAACGGCAGAGGCAGGTACAGCTCCGCTGTACCCAGCACCTTGAACGCACCGCCGATCGGCTGAGCGTAGGTGTACGTGCTGCCCGGGCAGTAGCCGTTGGCCTGCGGCACGATGGGTTTGCCGTTGCTGGACGTGGTGTCGTAGCCTGCGCAAGCGCGCGGGCCGAGGGTGTTGTCCTGGAAGCCGCGCAGGTCGGTCACGCCGCCGGCGTAGAAGTTCATCCAGAACGGGAAGGCGATGGTCTGGCCAGCCTTATAGCCGATTTGGGAGTTCCCACCACTGGCTGGTGTGTAATCAGTCGTGGTGTTGGCGTACTTCTGATTGCCGTAGGTATCGCCGTAACCGACTTTGCCATCCAGGTACAGCACAAAGCCCTTCCAGAGTGGCCAGTAGTGGTTGGCTTCCGCGTTCAAGGTCCAGTACTGCACCGTGGAACCCGGCAGCGCCACGTTCACGCCTGCGGTGAGCTGGCCACCGTGCGTGGGCGCCCAGTACGAGTTGCGGGTGTCGTGGACCCAGCTCAGCGAACCGGTCCAGGTGTGGACGGTTTCGTGGCCCAGCGCGTTGATGTAATCAACCAGCACCTGCGGGGTATAGCCCGAGTAGGTGTTGATCTTGGTGCTGCTGATGCCGAGGCTGCCGCTCAAACGGTCGAAGTCGGTGATCGGAACGCCGAGGGTGCTGGAGAACGATTTGGTGCTGTTCGAGTAGCTGGCGTATTGGCTGCCCAGGCTGCTGTAGTCGGCCTTCGAATAGGTGGCGTTATAGCCGATACCGATGCCGTTCTCGGTCAGATACGGGTTGTAGTAGCCCGCATTGATCGAGGTGAGGTAATCGCTGCGCTGCGCGCCGATGGTGAAGTGATCACCGGTACCCAGGAAGTTGTTCTGCGACACCGAGCTCGACAGGATGATGCCCGAGTACTGCGAATAGCCCACGCCGAAGGTGAGGCTGCCGGCGGACTGTTCTTCCACCTTCGCCGTCAGATCGACTTCGTCGTCACTGCCGGGCACGGTCTGCTTGTCGATGGTGACAGTCTTGAAGTAGCCGAGCTGCTGCAGACGGATCTTCGAACGGTCGATGGCTGCCTGCGAGTACCACGAGCCTTCGAGCTGGCGCATTTCACGGCGCAGCACGTCGTCTTCGGTGCGGGTGTTGCCCTGGAAGATCACGCGGCGCACGTATACGCGCGGACCCGGCTGGATGTACCAGGTCACGTCGACGGTTTTATTCTGCTTGTCGAGCTTGGGTACCGAGTTCACCTTGGCGAACGCGTAGCCGATGTTGGCGAGCAGCGCCTTGATCGAGTCCGAGGTGGCTTCGATCGCGCGGCGGTTGAACAGATCGCCGTCTTTCACGAACACCAGCTTGCGCAGCGTATCTTCCGGCAGGATCAGCTGGCCGAGCAGGTGCGTCCCGGAGATGTGGTAGATGTCGCCCTGGACCACGTCAGCGGCGATGTACATCGCGCGCTTGTCCGGCGCAATCGTCACCTGGGTGGAGTCGACGCCGAAGTCGGCGTAGCCGCGGTCCATGTAGTAGGACTGCAGCTTCTTCAAATCGCCCGAAAGTTTGTCTTGCGAATACTGGTCGTTCTTCGAATACCACGACAGCCAGTTGGTGGTGCCTGATTCGAAGTTCTGTTCGATTTCCTTGTCGGTGAACGCCGTGTTGCCGACGATGTTCACTTCCTTGATTTTGGCAACCTTGCCTTCGCGGATTTCGATGTCGATCGAAACGCGATTGCGGTCCAGCGTGGTCACGTGTGGCGACACCGACACGTTGTATTTACCGCGGTTGTAGTACTGGCGGATCAGTTCCTGTTGCACGCGGTCCAGCGCGAGGCGATCGAACGTTTCGCCCTCAGACAAGCCGATGTCCTTCAGACCTTTCTTGAGGTCGTCGGTCTTGATGTCACTGTTGCCGCGGATGCTGAGCTTGGCGATGGACGGACGTTCCACCACCTTGATCACCAGGATGCTGCCATCGCGTTCCAGTTCCACGTCGCTGAAGAACTTGGTGCCGTACAACGCGCGGATCGCCTGCTGGGCCTCCTCGGTGGTGAGGCGGTCGCCCTTGTTGATCTGCAGGTAGTTGAACACGGTGCCCGCGGAAATGCGGTTGAGGCCCTCGATGCGGATGTCTGAAACGACGAAGGGTTCCAGCGCGAATGCGCCGGTAGAAAGGGAGGCAAGCAGGATCAGGGCGGCGATACGCTTCATCGTCGATTCCGTTGTGTTATTCGGACGGGGCGGTTTCGCGGCCGCTCCGTTGCATTTTTTCCAAAACCGGCATCATCCCGGCCTCGTGGTGTTCCGCATGTGGCGCGTAGCTCGCCACGCGATACGACGATCGCGGCCAACGTTCAACCGGAGGTTGCAAGCGGCGCGCACCCGTCTCACGAGGGCAGGATGATGCGGTGAATGTCGTTGTAGAACGCCAGCCCCATCAGCGTGAACAGCAAGGCGATGCCCACGTACTGGCCCGCGATCATGGTCCGCTCGCTGACTGGGCTGCCTTTGATCAGCTCGATAAGGTAATACAGCAGATGGCCACCATCCAAGACCGGGATGGGTAGCAGGTTGATGATCGCCAGGCTGAGCGACACCAGGCCGAGGAATTCCAGGAATTTGTCCAGGCCCATTTGCGCCGCAGCATTGGCCACTTGTGCAATGCCGATCACACCGGAAATGTTCCGTGTCGACGCCTCACCGGTGATCATCTTGCTGACCATGCCGAAGGTGTCGGTGGTGCGCTGCCAGGTAAGCGAAAGCGATTCGCTGAGTGCCTTGGCCGGACCGTAGTGCTGGATGGCCATCTCCGCGGCTTGCGAGGTGATGCCCATGATCCATTGCGGCGACGCACCGTTTTCCGACTTCATGCGCGCCGACACCAGGAAGGTCATCGGCTTGCCATTGCGCTCGATGTCCACCGATAGCTTGGGTGACTTCGCGGCTGCAGCTTTGACCTGCGTACCGATGTCGTTGAAGTCTTTTACGCCGTTGCCGTTGACGCGCAGGATGTGATCACCTGCCTGCAAACCGGCCTGTGCGGCTGGATCGCCAGGCGTAACGGTGGCCGCGATCGCCGGCGGAGGCGCGAGCTCCAACCCGAGTTTGTCCACATACTGCCCAACGTCTTCGCCTGCCGGCAGGCGACTGAGCGGCAGCACGATTGAGCGTTCCGTGCCGTCTGTGCCGCGTACTGTCACCGGCAGCGGTGCGCGGCTGAGCAGCGCATTGATGATGATGTCGTACGAGCCGCTCCAGGTGGTTACTGGTTCACCGCCTACGGTAAGTAAGCGGTCACCCGGATGGATGCCTGCCTGCGCTGCCATGCTTTGCGGTGCGGCAGTGACGATCGGCGCGTAATCGGTGCGACCCATCACGAACATCAGCCAGAACGCAGCGATGGTAAAGATGATATTGAAGCCAGGACCGGCGGCCACGATGGCGATGCGCTTCCAGATCGATTGCGCAGTGAATTCCTGATCGCGCAGCGCGGGGTCAACCTCCCCCTCGCGGGCATCCAGCATCTTGACGTAGCCGCCCAGTGGAATGGCGGCGATCTGGTATTCCGTGCCGTCGCGGCCGATGCGCTTCCAAATCGCGCGGCCGAAGCCGACCGAGAAGCGCAGGACTTTCACACCGCAGCGGCGCGCAACCCAGTAGTGTCCGAATTCGTGAAAGGTGACCAGCACGCCGAGCGTGACGAGCAGCCAGAACACCGAGCCGAGAAAGGGATTCATCAAAGCAAGTACGTCTCTTGGGAACTCAAAGCTTATCAGTAAGCGTTGCGAAGTACCCGCCGGGCGGCCGGACAGGCTCCGCGGTGGCGTACGCTCGGGGTTGGGTTATCGACCGCGATGCGCGGCGGCAGTTCCATATGTGAACGCGGTCGGATGAATCCCTCCGCTCCGGGGGAGGGCTGATGGTCAAAGCCCCAGTAGCAGTTTTCCCAGCGCAAACACCGGCAGGGCGGCGAAAACGCTGTCCAGGCGGTCCAGCAGGCCGCCATGACCAGGGAAAAGGGCGCCAGAGTCCTTTACGTTCGCGTGGCGCTTCATCAGGCTTTCCAGCAGGTCGCCGACGATGGAGCTGGCGACCGTAACAATCGTGACCACGATCAGACCGACGAGGCGTAGATCGTGCACATCCAGCAGCCAGCCGGCCACGGCGGCTACCAGCGCGCTGGTGGCAAAGGCACCATAGACCCCGGTCCAAGTCTTCCCTGGGCTAATCTGCGGCGCCAACTTGCGCTTACCCTTGCCGAAGTAGCTACCCGCAAAGTACGCCCCCGTGTCTGCGGCCCATACCAGCAGGATGGCGAGGAATGCCCATACGTGGCCATGCGAGGGGCTGCCGTGGATGCTCAAGCCGGCCACCCAAGCCGGAAACACCACGAACGCGCCGGCCAGCAACTTCAAGTTGCGGTTCTCGGGCGTCGGCGCAGCCGCGAAGGCGAAGTGGCGCAGCCATACGCATACCAACACCCACCAGGCCACGCCGGCCGTGATGAGTGCCGGCCATAGCCATGTCGAAGTGCGCTGGGTCCATAGCGCGACAAAGACAAGTGACACGATCCCGAGTATCACGCCACGGGTGCCTCGGCTCTTCATGCCCGACAGTCGAGTCCATTCCCAGGTGGCGGCCAGGAACGCTGCGGCTAGCAGGCAAGCGAACACGCTGGTCGGCAACAGCAGGATCAGCAGGATCGCCAATGGCGCAAGAAGCAGGGCGGTGATAACACGCTGTCGCAGCATGGGCTTTCTCTAGTGCCTGTTCACGGCGACTGCGCAACCCGCACGAGGAATGTGCGGCAGGCAAGCATGGATGGGGCGGTTCGCATATCCGGCGGGGTCCTTGTTCAGTCGCATGTCGGCATGCACGCCCTGGTTATTCTTTGCAGCCGAAAGGAGTAGACCCGATGCGGGGGCCATCGCAGGCCGGTTCAACGGACCGCAGCCTGGGCGACCTGATCGCCGGTGCGGCCAAAGCGGCGTTCGCGACGGGCAAAATCGTTGATGGCTAGCTGCAGCGAGGCCTGGTTGAAGTCCGGCCATAGCGTCTCGGTGAAGTACAGTTCCGCATAGGCTAGCTGCCATAGCAAGAAATTACTGATGCGGTGATCACCGCCGGTGCGAATGAACAGATCCAACGGCGGAACTGCGGACAGGCTGGTCCAGCCGTCAAAGGCAGCTTCGTCGATGGCATCTACGGCAAGGTCGCCACGAGCCACCGCCATCGCCGCTTTGCGCGCGGCCTGCACGATGTCCCAGCGGCCGCCGTAATTCACGGCGATGTTCAGCTGCAGCTTGGTGTTGTTGGCGGTGCGATTTGCCGCTTCGATCATGCGCTTCTCCAGTGCCTTATCGAACGCGGATAGATCGCCGATGAAGCGCAGGCGCACGTTGTTTTCGTCCAGCTCGTCCACTTCCTTGTCCAGCGCGCGCATGAACAAATCCAGCAGGGCTCCGACCTCATCCGGCGGACGCTGCCAGTTCTCGCTGGAGAAGGCGAACAGGGTCAGCGCTTCCACGCCATGACGTATGCAACCTTCCACTACTTCGCGCACGGCCTTGCGGCCGGCGTTGTGGCCGAAGCTGCGTGGACGATGGCGGGCCTTCGCCCAGCGGCCATTACCATCCATCACGATGCCGATATGGCGCGGTACGTAATTGTGCGTAGTCGTGGTCATGGATGGAGAGTAAAGGGGGCGGGAACACCTGCTTCGTCGGGGCAGTTACCGAAAACGCATTCGTCAGGGAAAAGCCATTTGCCGGCACCCTTCTGCCTCGCGGCGGCGAGAATGATGGCGGAAGCGGGGCTCACGCGGCGAGTATGCCCGGAGCTTTTAAAGGGATGGTGGTTGTGCAAGATGGACCCCTCACCCCTCTTTATCCTCTGCCCGATAGCAGCGGACACCGTGTGCCGATCATTCGTTCCCGCATGCGCCGATGTCCTTACATGGACATCAGCTCTTCTTCCTTAGCCTTGGCCAGTTTGTCGACTTCCTTGACGAACTGGTCAGTGAGCTTCTGGATATCATCATCCGCCCGACGCTCCTCGTCTTCAGTGATCTTCTTTTCCTTGAGCAAGTCTTTCACGTGCTGCAGTGCGTCGCGGCGCACGTTGCGGATGGCAATCTTCGCGTTTTCGCCTTCATGCGACACATGCTTGGCCAGCTCGCGGCGGCGTTCCTCAGTGAGCGGCGGCATGTTCAGGCGAATCACCGTGCCGGCGGTAGTCGGCGTGATGCCCAGATCAGAAGCCAGCAGCGCTTTTTCGACCGGGCCAACCATGTTCTTTTCGAACGGGGTGATGATGATGGAGCGGCCATCAGCTAGGGCTATCGACGCCACCTGGTTCAACGGCATGTCCGAGCCGTAGTAGGGCACCTTGATGCTGTCGACCAGCGACGTGCTCGCGCGGCCGGTGCGTAGGCGAGACAGGTCGTGCTTGAGGGCATCGATGCTCTTGCCCATACGGGTCTGCGCATCGCGTTTAATGTCGTTGAGCATGTGAAATCACCCGTTGGCGTGCAAGCCGTCAAGTATAGCAGGGGTGTCAGCCTGCCAGAGGGCAGGAATTGGGAGTGGGTAGGGAGGATTAAGGGATGAGAGAAAGCATCGGTGTTCGGAGCCGGGGATGCTTTCTCTATTCCTTATCCACCCACTTCTCAGTTGGCGTCGACCAGCGTACCGATCGGCTCGCCATGCATGATGCGCATCAGGTTGCCTGGCACCGTCATGTCATAGATACGCAGCGGCATGCGCTGGTCGCGACACAGGGCAATGGCCGCGGTATCCATGACAGCGAGCTTGCGTTCGATCACCTGATCGTAAGTGAGCTGTTCGAAACGTGTGGCATCGCTATGCTTGGCCGGGTCGGCGCTGTAGACACCGTCAACCTTGGTAGCCTTGAGTAGCAGGTCGGCACCTACTTCAATCGCGCGTAGCGCAGCAGCAGAGTCGGTGGTGAAGAAGGGGTTGCCGGTGCCGGCGGCGAACAGCGCGATGCGGCCTTTTTCGATGTGGCGAATCGCGCGGCGACGGATGAAATCCTCCGCCACGTCATGGATCTGGATGGCGCTCATCACGCGTGCAAAACCGCCGCGCTTTTCGATGGCGTCCTGCATGGCGAGTGCATTCATCACGGTGGCCAGCATGCCCATGTGGTCGCCGGTGACGCGGTCCATGCCGGCTGCTGCCAGACCTGCGCCGCGGAAGATGTTGCCGCCGCCGATCACTACGCCGATCTGCACGCCGACCTTTTGTACTTCGATGATTTCATCGGCCAGGCGGCCGATGACTTTGGGATCGATGCCGTAGTCCGCATCACCCATTAACGCTTCACCGGAGAGTTTGAGCAGGATACGTCGATACTTTAACTGGTCGCTCATGAGAACTCCGGGTGGATATGTGAAACATCGGAAACAACCGCGAGATGTTTCCGGACGCCGATCTGGCATGACTACTTGCAGGCAGCACGTCTACGCGCCGTGAGACAGTCGCGTATTTTCCCGATGCCCCAAGCAAAACGACCGCATTGTAGCGGAGCGCGTGGCAGACGTCAGCGCGCCATGCCTTTATGCTTCGTCCTGATGCTTCATAGTGCAGTCATAGCCGGAGCCCGTCATGCAGCACACCATTGCCGCCATTGCATTGCTGGTGCGTGATTACGACGAGGCAATCGCGTTCTATACCGGGTGCCTGGACTTTGAATTGATCGAGGACACGCCGTTGGGAGGCGACAAACGCTGGGTGTTGCTGGCGCCGCCCGGTTCACGCGAGGCGCGTCTGCTGCTGGCGCAAGCAAGTACGTCCGAACAGGATTCTCACGTGGGCGAGCAGGGTGGTGGACGCGTGTTTCTGTTCCTGCATGTTGATGATTTCTATGCGCGCTACGAAGTGATGCGTTCGCGCGGTGTGCGTTTTCTCGAATGGCCACGCGAAGAGCCGTACGGCACGGTGGCGGTGTTCGAGGATCTGTATGGCAACAAGTGGGATTTGTTGCAACCGCGAGCGAAGTCGGCCTGAGTAGTCGGTTGGGGTTTGACTCCAACCTACGCATCCCCTCAAAAACAAAAAAAGGCCGCGGTTTCCCGCGGCCTTTTCTACAAACGAAGCGTGGCAATTTACGCCAGACCTGCTTGCTTCATCACTTCGGCGGCAAAATCCTCTTCCACCTTCTCGATACCTTCGCCGACGGCCAGGCGCACCACCGACACCACATCGGCGCCGTCCTTCTTCAGTGCGTCGGTGACGGTGACGTTGGTGTCCAGCACATAGGGCTGGCCGAGCAGGGTGACCTCGGAAATGATCTTGGCGACCTTGCCGCTGACGATCTTTTCCAGAATGTCGGCCGGCTTGTTCTTTTCCTTGTCGGACATCTGGCTCAGTGCGATTTCCTTTTCCTTGGTCAGGAAATCGGCCGGGACGTCCTCGGCGCGCACGAACTGCGGGTTCATCGCGGCGACGTGCATGGCGATACCCTTGGCCAGCTCTTCGGAGCCGCCCTTGAGTGCCACCAGTACGCCGATGCGGCCGCCATGGAGGTAGCTGGCGATAACGCCGCTGTTGGACACGGTCGCCAAGCGGCGCACCTGGATGTTCTCGCCAATGGTGGCGATCAGGGACTTGGACGCTTCTTCAACCGTGCCGCCCTCCGGATAGGCGGCTGCCTTCAGCGCGTCGACATCCTTCGCGCCGGACTTCAATGCGATCTCGGCGACGTTGTCGCTGAACTTCACGAAGTCGGGGTTCTTGGTGACGAAGTCGGTTTCGCAGTTCACTTCGACAAGGACGGCGTTGCCGTTAGCCTGGGCGGCAACGATGCGGCCTTCGGCAGCCACGCGGCCAGCCTTCTTGTCAGCCTTGGCGAGGCCCGACTTGCGCAGCCATTCCATGGCGACTTCGATATCGCCATTGTTTTCGACCAGCGCCTTTTTGCATTCCATCATGCCGGCGCCGGAACGCTCGCGGAGTTCCTTGACCAGTTGGGCGGAAATATTGCTCATGGGATCCTCGGAAAACTTGGAGGCGCCGGGCGATCGCGTGGAGCGCCCGGCGCGGTGTGAGACTTAGTCGGCGTCGGTGACGTCATTCTGCGCGCGACCGCCACGGCCACCGCGGTTGCCACGGCCACCGTCGCGGTCACCACGGCCGGCGCCCTTCTTGGCCGGCGGGTTGCGGCGCGGCGCGGCAGCGCGGCGTTCATCTTCTTCCTTCGCGACGGGGTTGCCTGCTTCGTCGAGTTCGACGAACTCATTGGCATCGCCCTGGGCAGCGGCCGGAGCAGCAGCCTTGCCTTCGAGGATGGAGTCGGCGGCAGCGCGTGCGTACAGCTGGATGGCGCGGATTGCGTCATCGTTGCCCGGGATGGGGTAGTCCACCAGTTCCGGGTTGTAGTTGGTGTCGACCACCGCGATCACCGGGATGCCGAGCTTTTTGGCTTCCAGCACGGCGATGTTTTCGTGACCGATGTCGATCACGAACAGCGCGTCGGGCAGGCGGTTCATGTTCTTGATGCCGCCGAGGGAGTTTTCCAGCTTGGCGCGCTCACGGCGACGGGCCAGCACTTCGTGCTTGACCAGCTTGTCGAAGCTGCCGTCGGTTTCGGCTGCTTCCAGCTCCTTCAGGCGACCGACGGACTGCTTCACGGTGCGGAAGTTGGTGAGCATGCCGCCGAGCCAGCGGGCGGTGACGAAGGGCATGCCGGCGCGGGCGGCTTCTTCAGCCAGCGGCTCACGGGCGGAGCGCTTGGTGCCCACGAACAGTACGGTGCCGCGCTTCTGCGCCAGACCCGACAGGAAGTTCATCGCGTCGGTGAACAGCGGCAGCGTCTTTTCGAGGTTGATGATGTGGATCTTGCCGCGGGCGCCAAAGATGTACGGAGCCATCTTCGGGTTCCAGTAGCGGGTCTGGTGACCGAAATGCACGCCAGCTTCCAGCATCTGGCGCATGGTGACTTGAGCCATGGTAGTACTCCTGCAGTGGGCCTTTTTCGATTGGCCCGGGGGTTGGGACCTCCATGTATCCCGGCTTCGACCGTAGCGCCCGTGGCTTGAAGAGGGGCAGCTACAGCACCCCGAAGACGGTGCCGATACATGTGTGGCGTTGGTTGGGGTTGTACCGCAGCGCGGTTACAATCCCGCTTCGCTTTGCGCCGTGTGGGCCATCAAGTGGCCGGAAGCGGTCTGCAAAACCCGGAAATTGTAGCCGGGACTACCGCCTTGCGGCAAGTTGGGCTGGTTTTTGGCCGTCTTGTCGCCATATTCATAAAACTTATGGCCATTACTCTCAAATCCGCCCAAGACCTCGAAGGCATGCGCACCGCCGGCCAACTGGCTGCCGAAGTGCTGGCCATGCTCAAGGAACACGTGAAGCCGGGGGTCACCACCGAAGACCTCGACCGTATTGCCTACGAGCACATTGTGA
Source organism: Dyella acidisoli (assembly GCF_030160295.1). GTDB lineage: Bacteria > Pseudomonadota > Gammaproteobacteria > Xanthomonadales > Rhodanobacteraceae > Dyella_B > Dyella_B acidisoli. The sequence continues at coordinate 106,795 of NZ_BSOB01000010.1, read as the reverse complement.
ACGTGCAGAAGGCGATCCCGGCCAATGTGGGCTACCACGGCTTCCCCAAGACCCTGTGCACGTCGGTCAACCACGTGATCTGCCACGGCATCCCCAGTCCCGGCAAGGTGCTGAAGGATGGCGACATCATCAATCTGGACGTCACCGTCATCAAGGACGGCTGGCACGGTGACACCAGCCGCATGTACTACGTGGGCACGCCTGCCGTGCTGGCCAAGCGCCTGGTCGAGACCACCTACGAAGCGATGATGCGTGGCATCCAGGCAGTGCGCCCCGGTGCGACGCTGGGCGACGTGGGGCACGCCATTCAGAAGCACGCCGAGGCTGCCGGCTTCTCGGTGGTGCGTGAGTACTGCGGCCACGGCATCGGCAAGGTCTACCACGACGAACCGCAGGTGCTGCATTACGGTAAGCCCGGCACGGGCGTGGTGCTGCAGAAAGGCATGACGTTCACGGTCGAGCCGATGATCAACGCCGGCAAGCCGCAGACCAAGCAACTGCCGGACGGCTGGACGGTGGTCACCAAGGATCACTCGCTGTCGGCGCAGTGGGAGCACACCATTGCCGTGACGGATGAGGGGTTCGAGATTCTTACGCGCTGGCCGGATGCCTGATCGAAGGCGTAGGGTGGGGTGCAAACCCCAACATTGCCATGTCGATCTGGATGATGATGTTGGGGTTTGCACCCCAACCTACGTGCCAGGCAAGTTTCCGGATGACGTCGTCCGCTATACCTCTCCCGCCATTACCCCGCCTGCCCGTCGCCGTCCCGCGCTCAGGCGTCTCTACCGAAGCCCGCAGCGCACTGCGCCAGCTGCTTGGCGACCTCAATCGTTCCATCACGCTTGCATTCCAAGAAGGCGCTGATGCCAGCGAGCTGGCGCGTCGACGCAGCGATGCGGTCACGCGCATCGTGGCGCACGTATGGATGGCCTGCCTGGGCGAAGTAACAGACGCTGCGTTGTTCGCTATCGGCGGCTTCGGCCGCGGTTTGCTGTTTCCCTATTCAGATATCGATCTGCTGGCGCTGGTGCAGAACGCCGATCCGTCGCGCCTGCGCGCGCTCGAACAATGTTTTGCGACGTTCTGGGACATCGGCCTGAAGGTAGGCCATGCGGTCCGTGATCCGGCACAGTGCCGCGCACTGGCTGCGTCGGAGGCCAGCGTATTCACCAGCTTGCTGGATGCACGGCGTTTGGCCGGTGATCCCGTGTTGGACGAAAGCTTGCGCATGATCGTCGATGACTCGGACATCTGGCCACCGCCTGCCTACCTGCAAGCGCGTTTGGCCGAACGCGATGCACGCTACGCGCGTTTCGACGATACGGCCTACAACCTTGAGCCTAATCTCAAGGATGGTCCGGGCGGATTGCGCACGCTCGATTCGCTACGCTGGCTCGGCAAACGCCTGGCGCATGCGCCGGATTTTCCGGACATGGTGACCGAAGGCCTGCTCGATCCGGCCGAATGCGACACGCTGCTGCAAGCTGAAACTACGTTGCGCCGTTATCGCTTCGCCTTGCATCTTGAAGCGGGACGTCCCGAAGAGCGTCTGCTGTTCGACTATCAGCGTGCGCTCGCCGCGCGGCTGGGTTTCGAAGACGAGCACGAGAAAAACCTCGGCGTTGAGCAATTCATGCAGGGCTACTATCGCGCTGCCAGTCAGGTGGAGCGTCTAGGCTGGCAGATTGCCGAGCGCTTTGTGGAAATGCTGGAGCCGCCGAGCGATGCGCAACCGGTGGGTACGGATTTCGTGCGCTACGGCGCACGCATCGCCGTGCGAGATCCGGACCTGTTTACGCATCGACCGGCCGCATTGGTGGACATTTTCATCGCGAGGCTGGATCAGAAAGGCGTGATCGGCTTCACCGCCGACACCATGCGCCGTGTCCATCAGACCACTGCGGTGATGGGCACGCAGCTGGCTGACGATCCACACGTACTCGTTTCCTTCTTGCAATTGCTACGACATGGCGCACCAGCGGTCGATGCGCTGTGGCGCATGAATCGACACGGCTTGCTTGCCTCCATCTTGCCTGCGTTCGGCAAGGTGTTCGGTCGCATGCAATACGACCTGTTCCATGTCTACACCGTGGATGAACACACGCTACGTGTGCTGCGTAACGTAGCGCGTTTTGCCGATGAATCCACGCAAGCCGAATTTCCGCTGGCGTGCGAAGTGTGGTCGACCTTGCCAAAGCCGGAAGTGCTGCTGCTGGCGGCGCTGTTTCACGACATCGCCAAGGGACGTGGTGGTGATCATTCTGTGCTCGGCGAAGAAGATGCGCGCGCTTTTGGCAAGAAATTGGGTTTGCCGGAAGACGACATCGAACGCGTGGCCTGGCTGGTGCGCTGGCACTTGTTGATGAGTACCACCGCACAACGCCAGGACATCACTGATCCGGACGTGGTGCATCGCTTCGCCGACATCGTTGGTGGACGTGAACGGCTTGGGCAGCTTTATCTACTGACCATCGCAGACATCATCGGCACCAGTCCGCGTCTGTGGAATGCATGGAAGGATCGCCTGCTGGCGGACCTCTATACATCCACACGCTACGCCTTGCGCCGCGACGCCAAACCTTCGACCGGTGCCGCCGCGCGTGCGCAAGCGTGCCGCGAGCAGGCCATGGCCTTGTTGATGGCCGATGGCAACGATGCAATAGCTGTAGCGCAGTTGTGGGACACCTTCCCGATGGTGAGCTTCCTGCGCCATCGGCCGGAGCAGATCGCCTGGCAGACTTCGCAGATTCTGCATGGACAGGGCAAGCTGCCGTTGATCGCGGTCAATCCGCTGTCGGTGCGCGGCAGTACCGAATTGTTTGTCTACGCGCCGGACCGCGATGGCCTGTTCGCAAACGTCACGGCCATGCTCGATCGCCTGCATTTCTCCGTGATGGAAGCGCGCGTGCTGAGTTCGCCGGATGGTAAGGCGATGGATACATTTCTGCTGCTGGAAGCGGAAAACCAGAAGCCGGCCAGCTCCGAGCGTGCCGAAGAACTGCAGCAACGCTTGCATCGCGCCTTGTCGCAATCGGCGCCGATCATGCCGTCACGACGCAGCATGTCGCGTCATTTGAAGCACTTCCAGATGGTGCCACGCATCGACTTCAAGCAATCGGACGGACGTACGCAGATGGCGCTGGTCTGCAGCGACCGCCCCGGCCTGCTTGCCGCGGTTACGCAGGTGATGATGGCCTGCGAAGTGCGCGTGCACGATGCCCGCATTGCCACTTTCGGGGAGCGCGTGGAGGACTTCTTCCAACTCACCGATCGCCGTAACGCACCGCTGAGCGAGACACAGCAGCAGCGTTTGTGGCAGGCTTTGGTCGAGCGGATCGGACCACAGAGCTTGTCCGCATAGCCCACCCACGGTTATGCGAGCTCGCAGGGGATGATTTCCCGCGGGGCTGCATCGGCAGCCTGTCATCGTTAATCCCTTTTTCCCGTTTTGGCTGAATCTGCCACGTAAGGCTGTGCCCTCATGTCCGCATCTCATACCTTTCTCAAACTCGCTCGACAACTTCACCTGTACATCGGTGTATTCATTGCACCTGCCGTGCTGTTCTTTGCGTTCACTGGAGGTTTGCAGGTGTTCGGCCTGCACGAAACTTCTCGCGGCAGCGATTACAAACCGCCAGTATGGTTGGCGATAGCTGCGCAATTGCATAAAAAGCAGACCGACGTGCTGCCCGCGCGCAAGCCGCATCCAGTGGAAGCTGCGCCGGTATCGAATCCGAACCATGCACCAGCACCGTTGCCGATCATGCCCGATGCACCGGCTGCGCCGATCACACATCCACTGCCGCTGAAGATTTTCTCCGCCTTTGTTTCGTTTGGGCTGTTCGTGTCGACGTTGCTTGGTCTCTACATGGCGTATCGCTATACGCGCAAACATGTGCTGATCAGTGTATTGCTGGCAGCGGGGACGGTGGTCCCGATCGTGCTTGCGATCATTTGAAGCCGAATCCGCACCTATCGCCATTTGGGCATGCGGCAGCCATTGCGCTATCTTCCCATCGATCCGAACACGAGCCTTTTCCCATGCAGTCCATCGAAACCCTGATCAACGACGCCTTCGAACGCCGTAACGACCTCACCCAGAGCGAAATCGAAACCCATCTGCGCCCCGCGCTGACCCAGGTGATGGATTTGCTCGAATCAGGTGAACAGCGCGTTGCTGCGCCAGACGGTAAAGGCGACTGGGTGGTCAATCAGTGGTTGAAGAAAGCGGTGCTGCTGTATTTCCGCATCCACGGCAATCGCGTGGTGGATGGCGGTCCGGCACAAGCGTTCGACAAAGTGCCATTGCGTTTTGCGCACGGTAATGATTCCGAACTGGAAACGCTCGGTGCGCGCGTAGTGCCCGGCGCGCTGGTGCGCCGCGGCGCACACATTGCGAAAGATGCAGTGCTCATGCCGAGCTACGTGAACATCGGTGCCTACGTTGGCACAGGCACAATGGTCGACACCTGGGCGACGGTTGGTTCCTGCGCGCAGATCGGTGCAGGCGTGCATCTGTCTGGCGGCGTCGGCATCGGCGGCGTACTGGAACCGTTGCAGGCCAATCCCACCATCATCGAAGACAACTGCTTTATCGGCGCGCGCTCCGAAGTGGTCGAAGGCGTGGTGGTGGAACGCGGCAGCGTGATCGGCATGGGCGTATTCCTCGGCCAGTCCACGCGCATCTACAACCGCGCCACGGGTGAAATCAGCTATGGCCGCGTGCCCGCAGGCAGCGTGGTGGTAGCCGGCAGCCTGCCGGCAAAGGATGGCAGCCACAGCCTGTATGCGGCGATCATCGTCAAGCAGGTGGACGAAAAAACCCGCAGCAAGACCGGCATCAACGAACTCCTGCGCAGCGGCGACTGATATGAGCGCGAACACGATCACCCTCTACGGCCTTCCGAACTGCGACACCTGCAAGAAGGCGCGCAACTGGCTCGCGCGCTTCGAAGTCGCGCACGAATTCGTCGACTATCGCGCCCATCCCGTGGCGCCGGCCACGCTCAAGACCTGGGCGCAGCAACTCGGTGGCTGGGAAAAACTCGTCAACAAATCCAGCACAACCTGGCGCAATTTGCTGCCGCAACGTAAGAACCCCGGCACTGATCCGGAGTGGACGTTGCTGCTGAAGGAATATCCCGCGCTGGTCCGCCGTCCGGTTGTCGTACAGGAAGATGGTGCGGTCAGCGTTGGGTTTACTGATAACGGCTTCAAGAAATTGTTCGGACGCTGAGTTATGTCTGAAGTGTTCGATCTAGCCATTGATCTCATCCGTCGCCGTTCGATCACGCCGGAAGATGCGGGTTGCTTACCGGAAATTGGCGCACGGCTGACGCGCCTCGGTTTTCGCATCGAGCATCTTCGTTATGGCGAAGTCGATAATTTCTGGGCGACGCATGGCGCGAACAACGTGCCGGGGCAGGGGCCGCTGCTGATTTTCCTCGGGCATACCGACGTAGTGCCCAGTGGTCCGGAAGAAGCGTGGCAGAGTCCGCCGTTCGAGCCGACCGTACGCGATGGCCGTCTATACGGCCGTGGTGCGGCGGATATGAAAGGCGCAGTAGCGGCCATGACGGTGGCGCTGGAGAGATTCGTTTCCATGCACCCGGATCATCCTGGCCGCGTGGGTCTGCTGTTGACCAGCGACGAGGAAGGTCCGACCAATCTCGATGGTGTGCGGCGGATCGCTGCTTATTTGCGCGAGATTGGGGAGCACATCGACTGGTGCGTGGTCGGTGAGCCTTCGTCCAAGGAAAAGCTGGGTGACCTGATTCGCGTCGGCCGTCGCGGTTCGCTGTCGGGTACGTTGACGGTACGCGGCGTGCAGGGGCACGTGGCGTACCCAGACAAGGCGTTGAACCCGATCCATGCATTTGCACCTGCGTTGACGGAACTTGCGGCGGAACGTTGGGACGAAGGCAATGCAGATTTTCCGCCCACGTCGTTCCAGGTTTCCAATCTCAACGCGGGCACGGGCGCGACCAATGTCATTCCCGGTTCGCTCACTGCGCTGATCAATTTTCGCTACAGCACTGCGAGCACTGCAGAGAACTTGCGCGCGCGTACCGAGGCGATTCTCGCCAAGCATGGCCTGGATTATTCGCTGGAATGGTCGCTGTCAGGCGAGCCCTTCCTGTGTCCCTCGGGTGGTCGCTTGCGCGATACGGTGGTCTCGGTATGTCGCGAATTGTGCGGCACCGATCCGGAGCAGAGCACCGGCGGCGGCACGTCGGATGGACGCTTCATTGCACCGATGGGTGCGGAAGTAGTGGAGCTCGGCCCGGTCAACGCCACCATCCACAAAGTCGACGAGTGCGTCGACGTGGCGGAGCTGGAGCGCTTGCCGGAGTTGTATCAGACGATTTGCGAGCGGATGCTAATCAGGCCGTTCTGCTGACGCTTTTGTATGCTTGGGGTTTGTACCCTGATACATCCCCACGTTTCTATTTGGTGGCTTCCGCAGAAACTTGAAGCTATCCAAGCTCGCCTTGATATTTCAAACCGCGTGATGGTCATCCCAGCGAAAGCTGGGATGACGAGCGAAAAACGTGGGGATATCTCGGGGTTTGCACCCTAACCTAGGTGGCTCCGAATGAGAGGTTTGCGCAAACGCGTTTATTGCGGTGCTGGCTCCAGCACCAATGTATGCCGGTCTTCACCCGGCATCAGCGGTGTAGGCCGCCCGCGTACCCAATCCTCGTGACCGGCACCATAGAACGGCGATAGCGGGTTGTCGCTTTGTCCGCCGGGCATTTCCAGAATGCCTTCGTCTTCGTGACCCGGCGAGACGTCTATACGTTCAGAGGCTCCAAAGCCCGGGGATGCAACGCGCGGCATGTTGTGATCACCGGGTAAGGGTTCGTCCGGCATATCGAGCCATCGTCCGATGAAGCCGGGCAGGGCACGCGATAGCGGATGACGAACACCAGCTCGGTTCACTTCACCCCAGGTGCGCGCAGTCAAACCGCCTTGTTGCTTGCCCAAAGTGTCGGCGACATTGCGCGCGGCCTGTATGAGCAGGGCATGCCAGTCGTGATAAGCGGGATCGAGCAGGTGTGTGGGTTGCTGCTGGATCAGCATCCACACAGCCGCTTCCTGATTGCCTGGGCCTGGCCATTCGAAATCCGCGAAGCGCTGCTGTATCTGCGCAGTGAACGGTGCGAGCACCAGTCTGTGCACTTCATCGCGGAAGGCATGCACCAAACGGTAATCCACACTGTCCGGTGCAGCCTGATTGCGCCATGCCGCAGTGAGCTGGCGCAGCTGATTGAGCGAAGGATCTTGCACGTTGGCGAGCGTGGTCTGCAGCAATTGCTGCCAGCGGGAAAGGAACTGCGCGTGATCGTCCAACTGGATGTCCAGCAGATTGCCTGGACCGAAATCGGCACGTGCACGCAGATCGTCGCGAATCTGCTGCGCACGTGCGCCGACGTCGTGCCCGCCTTCGCCGAGCAAGGCCAGTTCATCGCTGCCGACAGTACGATTGTTGGCCGTCCATAGCCGTCCGTCGGCGGGATTTTCGATGCGAGGGTATTGTGAGGGCGTGGCCCACCCTGTCCAACCCGTGTTTGGTTGGGACCAGTCGGCCGGACGCTGTGGGTCAAAACCGGTACGCAACGGAATGCTGTTGCCGGCGATGGTCCAGCCGATATGGCCGGCGCTGTCGGCGGCGAGGAAATTCTGCGGCGGCATGCCGAAGGTCGGCGCTAGATCCAGTGCTGCGGCCACGCTGCTGGCGTGTTCGAGTTGCATCATGGCGACGTTGTAGGCACGCGGTTGATCGGCGATCCATGCAAGGGCGAGCGGCGTGCCGTCCGTATCCTTATCCAGAATCGGTCCCCAGCGCGTGTCTTCTACATGCAAGGTGTATGGCGCGGCGCCCTTGATGCTGATGATCTCGTCATGCGGCTCGATAGCCGTCCAGCCATCCGGCACCTTGTAGCGATTCGCATCGTGCGGATCACGTTGAATGCGCCCCCAATCCTGCCAATCGCCGTAGCTGTTGGTGAAGCCCCACGCAACCTGTCCGTTCGAGCCTACCACCACGGCCGGCGTGCCAGGCAGGGTGACGCCCATGACGTCGCGCTGTCCCTTCGGCGCAGAAGGATCGGGATAGCGCAGGCGCGCGCGGAACCAGATGTCCGGCACGCGCAAACCCAGATGCATATCGTTGGCGAGAATGGCCGAGTCCGTGCGCGAAACGCTGCCTGCTACGGCGAAGCTGTTGCTGCCGGGGTAGGCGCGGTCCACGGACGCAATGGACGTTGCGGCCAGTTTCGCGTTTCCATTCTGTGCACCGCTCTTGCGCAGATCGAAGACGTCCGCCGCCGGTATCACAGGCGATGGCGAAGTACCGTCTTTCAACGGCGCCTCCCAATTTGGATCGGGCGAGATCAGGAAATTCACCAGCGGCTCGGGCAGCACAGCGCGCATTTGCGCGATGTGCAATTCGCGATCATTGAGGCCGTCGTTGTTCAAATCCAGATACATCGCGGCAATCACCAGCATCGTATCTTCCGAACGCCAGGGTCGCGGTTTGGCCTTGAGTAGTAGATACTCCCACGGTTTCTCGCGCAGATTCGCCAGGCCCGCATTCACGCCGTCGCGGTAAAGATCCAGCGTGTGTTTTTGCTCAGGTGCAAGCGCTGCATAGGCGGCTTCTGCTATGGCGCGCAGCCGATGGCGGCGATGCTGGATGTCGGTATTCAGCGCCGCAGAGCCAACCAGTTCCGACAGTTCGCCGGCCGCTACGCGGCGCATCAGATCCATTGGAAAGAAGCGTTCTTGCGCATGCACGTAGCCCAGCGCATAGCTGATGTCGTCGCGCGATTGGCCGGTGAAGGTGGCGGTGCCCAACGCGTCGCGCGTGATGGTCACCGGATGCTGCGGCCCATTTACTTGCTGCTGGCCATCCAGCTTCGCGAGGCTGCCCGATAGCAGCCACCAGCCAGTGGCGAACAGAGCGATCACTAAAAGCAGCACAAGGATCAACAGCGCGCGGAACCAACGGAAGCGAGGTTTCGTTGTCATTGTTCGGCAAACACCGCAAAAATGCCCGCATAGGGCTTGACCATGAAGGTGGGAGCACCGGCGTAGCCGGTACCGTCGATGTAGAACTGCGAAATGGTGCCGTCCAGGAAAAGCGCATCGTGGCAGCCGAGCTTGTCGCGGAACAGTTGTGCGAAGGTATGGAAATTCACCGGCGCGTCGCTCACCACGAATACCACCTGATGCGTTGTGCGTGCACACACGCCGCTACGCCACTTGGTGCTGGTGGAGTCATGCACGAATTGATCGTTGATCTTGCCGTCGACCACCAGCATCGGTCCCGACTGAGTGGCCCAGTCCGCCGGTTTGCCGTCCGTCTTGAAGTCCGTGCTGGAGCGCACAGCGGCATGGCCGTCTGGATAGATGGCAAACACGCCGTTGGGACGGATCGAAAAATTGCCGGCGGCCGGGTTGCCGCGAAACAGATTCAGCGGCACGAGTACCTTGCCGTTTTCAACATACAAGCCCAGCGGTGCATACGCCTGGTCGTAGATGCCGGCATTGGCCGCGAACATCAGACGCTTGCCATTGGCGGCGCCCCATTCGCGCAGACTCTGGATATCGCCGAAAGGCTGGCCCGTGTCGGGATTTTTCCAATGCAGCGTCAGCGCTTCACGATGCAGATCCAAGCTCACCACGGTGAAATCCTGGCCCTGGAAGCTCACCTCGCGACTTTCCATCGGTTGCACCTGGCTGTTGCAGGCAGCCAAAGGCAGCAGCGCCCCTAACAGGGCGAGCAGACGATGCAGCAGGCTGCGACGCAACCGATGGGCGAGGGCGGACGAGCGCATCCCGAGATGGTCGCTGCCCGGACGTGATGGATGCAAGAGCATCCGCACCAGTTGAGCGCGTAAACTTCAGTTTTGATCTCAGGAATGGGATGCCATGCCCTACACGCCCATCGTCGCCACGCTTGGTTACGTGCTTTCTCCCGATCGGAGCAAGGTGCTGATGATCCATCGCAACGCGCGGCCCGACGACCAGCATCTGGGCAAGTACAACGGCCTTGGCGGCAAGATGGAGCCGGGCGAGGACATTGCAGCATGCATGCGGCGCGAGATCCACGAAGAGGCCGGCATCGAATGCGAAGCGATGCATCTGCGCGGCACCCTCAACTGGCCCGGTTTCGGTAAGCAGGGTGAAGACTGGCTGGGTTTCATCTTCGTCATCGACAGCTTCAGCGGCGAGCCGTACACGGCCAACCCGGAAGGCACGCTCGAATGGATCGACCTGGACCGCCTGATGGAGCTGCCGATGTGGGAGGGCGATCGCCATTTCCTGCCACTGGTGTTCGATCGTGACCCACGCCCGTTCCACGGTGTCATGCCGTACAAGGATGGGCGCATGCAGTCGTGGGCGTACACACGGCTGTGACCATGCGGGAGATCGAGATCGTCGTTGCGATGATTTGCGGTGACGCAGCGCACGTATTGCTGGTGCGCAAACGCGGTGCTGAGGTTTTTCAGCCGTGCTTAGGTTGGGGTGCAAACCCCAACGTTGTCGTGCCTGTGCAGATGGAAATGTTGGGGTTTGCACCCCAACCTAGGACGCCTTTCGCACCGCGACCACCGCGTTCAAGCCACCAAACGCAAACGAGTTGCTCAACGCTGCACGCACCGTCATGGCACGCGCTTCATTCGGCACATAGTCGAGATCGCAAGCAGGGTCAGGGGCGACGTAATTGAGCGTGGGCGGCACGATGCCGTGGCGCAGCGCACCGATCACCGCGATCATTTCCAGGGCACCGGCAGCGCCGATGGCATGCCCGTGCATCGGCTTGGTGGAAGTCACTGCCAGGCGATGCGCATGCTCACCGAACACATTGTGGATGGCGCGCGTTTCGGTGGAGTCATTCGCCACCGTGCCGGTGCCGTGCGCGTTGATGTAATCGATCTCGGCGGGTTGCATGCCGGCATCGTTCAAAGCTGCCTGGATGGCCGCCGCCGCGCCAACGTCCGATGGTGCGGCGATGTCGCCAGCATCCGCGCTCATACCCACGCCGGCCAGTTCCGCCAGGATGGTGGCGCCGCGCGCTTGCGCGCCTTCGAGCGTTTCCAGCACGAACATCGCGGCGCCTTCACCAATCACTAGCCCACGGCGGCCTGAGCTGAAAGGACGGCAAGTGTCGGGCGCCAGCACGCGCATCGCTTCCCACGCCTGCATCACGCCGGGCGTAATGCAGGCCTCGGTGCCGCCGACCACGGCAGTGTCCACCAAGCCGGCGCGTATCATCATCGCGGCTTGCGCGAAGGCGTGATTGGATGAGGCACACGCGCTAGCCACCGTGAACGTGGGTCCGGTGATGCCGTGTGCCATGCTGATTTGGCTGCATGGCGCGCTGCTCATGATGCGCACGATGCCCAGCGGATGAAACCGCCCAGACTTTTCGGCGTAAAGCTTGCGGTACAGGCCGTCGCGTGTTTCTTCGCCAGCAGAGCCAGTACCAACCACCACGGCGGTGCGCGCGGCGCGCTCGTTACGGAATTCCAAACCTGCTTGCTGGATGGCTTCGTTGGCAGCCACCAACGCGTACTGGGCCAGTGGATCGAGAAATGGCAAGCGTGCTTCATCGATAAACGCCAGCGGTTCGAAATCAGCGATCTCGGCGCCAACGGGACTGCCGCGCATCAGGCTCGAATCGAAATGCTGCAACGGAGCGATGCCGCTGCGGCCCTCGGTCATGGCCTGCCAGATATCGGAAGCGTTGTGGCCGAGCGCGCAGATGCCGCCCATGCCGGTGATCACGATACGGCGCATATCAGCTATCGGCGGATTTCTGTGCGAGCAGCCGCTCTACCGCGGCGGTCAAGTCGCCGACGGTGCCGCTCTCGAAATTGACATCTTCGTTGGGCAAGGTGATGTTGAAATGTTCTTCGATGTCGAAAATCACTTCGATGGCATCCAGCGAGGCGATGCCGAGATCTTTGAGCGTGGATTCGACCTTGATGGTGCTGATGTCGATCTTCGCCTGCTTACTGATGATCTCGGAAACTTCTTGTTGCACATTGCTCATGTAACTTCCCCGTTGGTCCCCCGCTCCAAAGCGTGACGAAGCGCGCGTGCCTTGTCCATATGAGCGGGAAGCGTAACTTTTTGTGTTCCCCGGGACCTTTCGTTCACCGCGCTTGTGCCGGGGCGCGACACATCGTCGCGTGCGATAGCTAAACCTTGCAGTTCTTGAATGGCCCAATTGCCAGCCTCAGTCACCGGCCATGACCCCGAGCGCGCCCTTGGCTTCAGTCGGTGCGTCATGTTCGGGATGGGCGCCACTTTCGGCAAGTGCCAAACATAGGATACCAAGCATGATCACCCCGGCGCCGAGCAAGCGCACGGGCGTAAGGGCCTCGTGAAATATCCACGCAGAGGCCAGCATCACGCTCACCACGTCCAGATGTGTTGCGGCAAATGCGGGGCCGATCGGCGCATATTTGAGCAGGCTCATCCAGGTGAAGAAGCTGCCGATGTAGCCGATCAAAGCGATGTAGATCCACGGATGGCCGACGATGCGCAGCACCCAGGCCCAACTCGCTTCGGGTGGAAACGCATGCGTGCCGGTCAGTTTGAAGCTCACTTGCACGAGCGTGTCGAAAACCATCAGCAAAGCGAAGCCGCCCAGGTAGAAGCGCCAGGTGCGCGCAGAGGTGGGAGTGTGGGCGCTCATCCGCTTGCGCCCACGATAGCCACACCTGCACTCACCAGCAGAATGCCGACTACGCGCAGCGGCGAGAGTTTTTCCCGAAACAGCAGGCGGCCAGCAATCATGATCGCCACCATGTTGATGGACGCGAGCAGTATGCCCTTGGACAGATCGACCAGCGAAAGAAAGGCAATCCATGACAACAGATGCAGCGCGTACGCCAACAATCCCAGCCACAGCCACGGACGGCTGGCCATGTAGCGCCAGCGTGCGATGCCATCGCCCGCGCGCGGATCGCTGGCCGCAGCCTTGAAGGCAAGCTGGCCACCGGTATCAAGCGAGACGTTGATCAGCCACAGCGTGGCGATAAGCGCAGACACGTGCGAGCCTGCGGTTAGGCGGCGGCGAGTGCAGCGGGCGTGCAGCTCGCGGCGATCTTGGAGAAAAATTCCACTGAGCGATCTATCAGCACACGGCGTTCGCGATCGATGGTGATCATGTGATAGCTGTCTTCCAGCAACAGCATGTCCACGGGACCCGAGACTGCGCGCGCCACGAGGTGGGCGTTTTCCAGGCTGGCCACGTCGTCTTCGGTCGCGTGTGCGATCAGACATGGCGCAGTCACTTTGGGTAGCTCGCGTTTGACCACCGCGGCCATGTCGTACATCTCGGCCAAAGAGGGCCATGGATTGCCGGGCAGGCCGGCTGCCGCGCTGTCACCGCCGAGCATCAGGCCGCTGATTTGTGCGCGCAGGCGTTCATCACGCAGGCCATAGGGTTCGCTCTCATGCACCATGCGGTGTTTGCAGAGCCCCAGGCGTGTGATCAGCGGCAGTAGAAAGGAGAGGCGGCTGTACCACGGCACCGCCCAGCCGTCGTAGCGGAAAGTGGCGCCGTATACACCCACGCCGCGTACCCATTCCGGGCGCTCTGCCGCGAGTTTCAGCGCGAGGATCGCGCCCATCGACAGGCCTGCCACGAACAGATGGTCCACTTCGTGCCGGAATGCGTCCGCAGCAGCTTCCACGCTGGCGTACCAATCCTTCCAGCCGGTGGCCAGCAAATCCGGTACGTCGCCGCAGTGACCGGCCAGCTGCATGCCGTAGACGCTGAAACCTGCGCGGTTCAGCCCTTTGCCAACCAGGCGCATCTCGGTGGGGGTGCCGGTGAGACCATGAATGAGCAGCACGCCGATACGGCCACCTTCGAAGCGGAACTCGACGTTTTGGATCACTTAGGGTCTCTACTGCAAACTAAAGGGCGGGATAGTTCAGCAGTGTGTGGGCAGCGGCTTTCCATGCGCTTTCGGTGGCGCGGAGGCTTGCGAGGTGTTACCTGGTGAATCCCTCTCCCTTTAGGAGAGGGTGCCGAGAGGCGGGTGAGGGTTTGGGCGGAGCGTAATGATGATCTCTCGCCCAAGACTTCAATATCGCGCGATGGCCGCACCCTCACCCCAACCCCTCTCCCGGAGGGAAAGGGGCTAAAGCATCAATGCCGGTCGAACCCACCCAGCCGGCTCACGCCAATCGAGATTCCTACTGAACCCGTGGGGTGATCGCAGCTGCCGGTGTTCTGCACCATGCTGACCGTACCGGACTGATAGTTGCCGGTGCCGATATGGCTACCGCTGATGACGCCCATGCCGACCGAACCATGCACCTGCGTCTTGTTGTAGGTGGAGTCGTCGCATCCCGGCACGGCAGCTCGGTCGTTGCCCCGTGCGCCGCTGGTGTCACCGTAATAGACGCCTGGCGCCGGGCTGATCGCAGCAGGGTGGCCGTTCACGGTCACCGTGCCTTTGCCGTTGGCGCTCGACGATGAGGCCGGCTGAGCGGCGGTGGAGCTGGATGCGGGATAGCCCTGGTACCCGTTGGCCGGAAGCTTCAGATTCAGCGGCTGCTGATTGGCCGTCTGCGCCCAGGCAGTAGTAACCAGCAGGCTTGCGGCCAAGGCGGTGAGGGCGCGGCTTTTCATCAAGGTGCTCCGAGGTACGTCACGTACATAACGCACAGCAATGCCTTGCCGTGCACATGTCCATTCGACGACTTGCGGGCGGATGAAGTTCCTTCAAGTGTGCCTCCCCCATGGTCATCATTCCCGCTTGCGCGGGAATGACGACCATGAGGTGTGAACGGCGATTCTCGAATACGTTAACCAGTTGTCTCGATCCGCTCCACCCGACGCAGACCACGTGGCAGCACATTGCCGCGCGTGGCGCGATTGCCGCCGTATTCAACCAGATCGGCCCAGCGCAGGGTGAGCTTGCGTTGGCCGGCGTACAGCGTGATTTCGCCTTTGCCTTCGGTGACGACGGCGACGCCTGCCACGCGCTCATCGCCGCTGCTCAGTTTGGCCTTCGGAATCTCGATCAGCTTGTTGCCCTTACCCTTGTCGAGTTCGGGCAGTTCGGCCACCGAGAACATCAGCAAATGACCGTCGGTCGTGGCAACCACAATGCGATCGCGTGCCGGATCTGCACTTACCTGCGGCGCAAGCACGCGCGCGCCATCGCCCAGCGTGATGATCTGTTTGCCGGCTTTATTGCGACCGGTCAGCGCTTCGAAACGCGTGACGAAGCCGTAGCCGAAATCGGTGGCGAGTATCAGGCGAGTGTCGTTGTCGCCTGCGGCCACTGCATCGAAGCGTGCGCCGGCCGGCGGTGTGAAGCGGCCGGTGAGCGGTTCGCCGTTGCCGCGTGCGGAAGGTAGCGTATGCGCTGGCGTGGAATAGCTGCGGCCGGTGGAGTCGATCACCGCGATCTGCTGCGTGGTGCGCGCCTTCACCGTGGCGAGCATGCTATCGCCTTCGCGATACGACAAACCTTCGGCGTCGACGTCGTGCCCTTTGGCGGCGCGAATCCAGCCCTTCTGACTCAGCACCACGGTCACCGGTTCGCTGGCAACCAGCGCGCTTTCGTCCAGCGCTTGCGCGGCTTCACGTTGCACTAGCGGTGAGCGGCGATCGTCGCCGTACTTCGCGGCGTCGGCGCGCAGCTCTTCCTTGATCAAACCTTTGAGCTTGGCCGGCGATTTCAGCAGCACGTTGATCTTGGCGCGCTCTTCCTCGAGCTGATCGCGCTCGGCATTGATCTTCATCTCTTCCAGGCGCGCGAGCTGGCGCAGCTTGGTTTCGAGGATGTAATCGGTCTGCTCCTCGCTGAGCTTGAACCGCGCCATCAGCACCGGCTTGGGTTCGTCCTCGGTGCGGACGATGCGAATCACTTCATCCAGGTTGAGGTAGGCGATGCGCAAACCTTCCAGCAAGTGCAGGCGGCGTTCGACCTTGGCCAGGCGATGGTTGAGACGGCGCGTCACCGTGTCGATGCGGAAGGTCAGCCACTCGGAAAGAATGCGCTTGAGATCCTTCACCTGCGGCCGGCCATCCAAGCCGATCATGTTGAGGTTGACGCGGAAGCTCTTTTCCAGATCGGTGGTGGCGAACAGGTGCTGCATCACCTCGTCCGCGTCCACGCGGTTGGAGCGCGGCACGATCACCAGGCGGATCGGGTTTTCGTGATCGGATTCGTCGCGCAGGTCTTCGATCATCGGCAGTTTCTTCGCGCGCATCTGCGCTGCGATCTGCTCAAGGATCTTCGACGGGCTCACCTGATGCGGCAGCGCGGTGATCACGATGTTGCCGTCTTCGTGCGTATACACGGCGCGTGCGCGAATCGAACCGGTGCCGCTCTGGTACATCGCAACCAGTTCGTTGCGTGGCGTGATGATTTCCGCCGGGGTCGGATAATCCGGACCGCGCACGTGTTCGCACAGATCGGCCGCAGTGGCGTCCGGATCGTCTAGCAGGCGAATGCACGCGCTGGCGACTTCGCGCAGGTTGTGCGGTGGAATGTCGGTGGCCATGCCGACGGCGATGCCCATCGAACCGTTGAGCAGCACGTGCGGCAGGCGTGCCGGCAGCCAGCTGGGTTCTTCCAGTGTGCCGTCGAAGTTTGGCACCCAGTCGACCGTGCCCTGGCCTAGCTCGGCCAGCAGCACTTCGGCGAGCGGGTTGAGCTTCGATTCGGTGTAGCGCATCGCTGCGAAGCTTTTCGGATCATCCGGCGAGCCGAAGTTGCCCTGACCGTCGATCAGCGGATAGCGATAAGAGAACGGCTGCGCCATCAGCACCATCGCTTCGTAACAGGCGCTGTCGCCATGCGGATGGAACTTACCGATCACGTCGCCGACGGTGCGCGCTGACTTCTTCGGCTTGGCGCTGGCGGCCAGGCCAAGCTCGCTCATCGCGTAGATGATGCGGCGCTGCACGGGCTTGAGGCCGTCGCCCACATAGGGCAGGGCGCGGTCCAGCACCACGTACATCGAGTAATCAAGATAGGCCCGCTCGGCGTATTCCTTGAGCGGGATCTGTTCGTAATTGGCTTGCAGGGTCATGGGGAGAGGACTGCCAGGGGCGACGCCAGGAACGGCGGGGTCACAACCCTAAGATGGTGCCAGATGCCGAGGCGCTTGGGCTAGAATGCGGCGCTATCCACGCACTCCGGGTTGACCATGCGCTTTCCACGCCGTGCCGCCATTGTTCTGACCTGCATGCTGATGGCCGGCTGTGCCCATTTCGCGGGCCGGCATCCACTGCTCGGGTACACGGAGAAGGATCATCCGCAGGCGGATACCGCCTTGGTCGTGTGTGCCGAGCAGGAGCAGTACATCTGTGGCATCACCGGCGTGAACCAGGTCGCCACGTGGGAAAAATTCAACGGCGGCAAGACGCCTTGGGTGCGCGTGCTACCGGGTAAGCAGGTGATCAAGCTCACGCTGTCGAATTCGCATCAGCTCAATCGCCAGCAGGTGACTATTGACGACGTGCAGGCAGGGCATGTGTATCGCATCGACGTCGGCTTCAACGCCACGCTGCTGACTGCGTCGTATACGGATCTGGGCAAGATGGATGCCTATACCATCCATATGCCGCGCTTTCCGTTATCACCTAAGGCGATTACCGCTTCGTTCTGAAGCGCGATGTACCTCACGGTTGAAGCGTGAACCCTTCTCCCCCCGGGAGAAGGTGCCGATAGGCGGATGAGGGTTCGGGCGAAGCGCGGTGAAGAGCGTTGCGCGAGCCTTCATCATCTCGCGTTGGCCGTACCCTCATCCCAACCCCTCTCCCGGAGGGCGAGGGGCTTCGTTAGTCCTGCTGCGCTGTGACCCCAATCTTCGCCAACTGCGCCTGCACACTGTCCGGTCCAGCCAGATGTGCCGCGCCTACCGCAACGAATACAGTGGTGCCAGGCTGCCTGAGCATGATGTCCTTGATCCTGGCCGCCCAATCCTGATTTCGCTGCACTAGCAGCTTCTGGTACAGCACGGGTTCTTTCGTTTTCAGCTCGTCGTTCTCGAGCTTCGCAATCGCTGCGACGTCACCGCGTTTCCAGGCATCGATGAGCGACAGCAGTTCGGCTTTGTCCTTTTCAACGTCGTGCAAGGTATCGCGCAGAAACGCGAGCTGCAGTGATTGGGGTAGATCGGCGAGGAAGCGGATCTGCTGTTCCGCTGTTTCCAGACCATGCACCGGCTTGCCGGCTTGCGTCATCTGCGTCTGCAACTGCTTGTCCACGCCGCTAGCAGGGTCGAGGCCGGCTTTCATCAATGGTGCGACGGCAAGCGTCAACGCGGCCAGCCACGGCCTCATCGGCTGTAAGGCCGTGGTGCCGCCGGGTAATCCCGCCAGTTGTGCGGCTTTGGCGAGTGCTGCGTTGTCGCTTTCGCTCAATTGCGTGGAAAGCGGATGCTCGGTGTCCATGCCATAGTGCAACACCAGCGAAGTCATGCTGGCCTGATCGTCATCCGTCAATTCGATATACAGCGTCTGGCTTTTCGACAAGGCGTCGTTCAACGCTGGAAAGCGCCAATCGGTATCGTTCGGCAGCAGATGTACGGTGCCGAATAGATACACAGTGCTATCGCCACTTTTGACGTGCCACAGAGCAGGATGCGCTAAAGCATTGCCGCACAGCAGGAAGAGCAGCGGCAGCAGGATGAGCAAACGTCGATATATGGACATGAGAAGACTCAACGTGGAACGCGATAGCCGCCAGGCACGCCGTGCGGACTCAAGGTGAGCTGCCAGAGTTGATTACGCCGGCTACGAAAAACGGCGGTCGACACCGACAGGTAGAAATGCCACATGCGGCGGAAACGCTCGTCGTAATGGTTGCACAGCATCGGCCATGCTGCCTCGAAATTGGCACGCCATGCGCTGAGCGTGCGATCGTAATCCGTGCCGAAGTTGTGCCAGTCCTCCACGACGAACAAGCCTTCAAGGGCTGCGCTGACCTGGCTGGCGGCGGGAATCATCGAATTGGGAAAGATGTATTTCTCGATCCACGGATCCGTCTGTGCCGGCGCCTGGTTGGTACCGATAGAGTGCAGCAGGAACAGGCCATCTTCCTTCAGGCAACGGCGCGCGACTTCGAAATACTCACGGTAATTCCTGCCGCCGACGTGTTCGAACATGCCGATCGACATGATGGCGTCGAACGGTTCGTCGAGTTCGCGGTAATCCTGTAGCCGGATCTCGATCGGCAAGCCGTGGCACATCTCCCGCGCGAACTCTGCTTGTTCGCTGGAAACGGTGATGCCCACGCCGTTGATGCCGTAGCGTTCCGCGGCGAACTTCAGTGCTTCGCCCCAACCGCAGCCGATGTCGAGCACATGCATGCCGGGTTTCAGCTTTAGTTTGCGACAGATCAGGTCGAGTTTGGCTTCCTGCGCATCGTCCAGATTCGTGGCGCTTGCCCAATAACCGCAGGAGTACATCATGCGCTTGCCGAGCATGGCCTTGAACAGGTCATTGCCGCGATCGTAGTGCGCCTTGCCTATCTCGAACGCATGCTGGCCGCGCTGCCTGTTGATGAAACGTGCCTTAAAGTGCGCGATCAGCGTGTCCAACGTTTTGAGGTGGTCGTCCAGGTGGCTGCGAAGAATCTTGGTGAAAAGGCCGGGAAGATCTTCTGCGTCCCACCAGCCGTCCATATAGGCCTCGCCCAAGCCCAGCGAGCCATGTGCGAACACGCGCGCATAAAACTGTTCGTCGTGTACGCGAATATCCGTGGGTGCCGAGCCGTTGATATGCACTCCGGCCATTTCCAGCAATTCGGCGGCGCGCTGCCGCAAAGAATCCTGACTCATGCGTCTCCTTCTTTGCCCAACACACCGAAATGTACCGGGGACCACGCATAGACCAGATCAACGCCTGCTTCGCGCACCAGGCGCAGCAAGGTCTGCGCATTCGCTTCGCTGAGCAGGAATTCCACCTTCATCGGCAGATCGTCAGCGAGTTCGAAAAAGGCTTCGTGATGCAGCACGCCATGTCGGCCGAAGCCGGCGGTGGCGCGGAACACTGAGCCACCGCCCAGTTTGTTGCGTTTGGCCAGCTCCAACAGCCATTCGGACATCAGCAGTCCATCGTGCCTGGCGTGTACGTGCGTGTAGAAGCGCAGGAAGACACCATTGGCGGGCGTGTTACGGAATGAGATGTCGATGCTCATGGCGTGGTCGACTCCGTATCAGTGGCGCAATAGTCCGCGCGTCAGGAAGATGCCGAGGATGGTCATCACAAGACTGCCGATCAGGTGGAACGCGACATGTGCGCCAAACCACATGATTTGTCCGCGCAACAGCAGCGTATTCGCTTCCGCGGAAAAAGTGGAAAAGGTGGTGAGGCCGCCAAGAAAGCCTGTCATCACGAACAGCCGCACTTCCGGCGGCAATGCCTGGAAATGCTCGAACAAACCCATCATGCAACCCATGATCAAGCCGCCGCTGAGATTGGCGGCCAGCGTGCCCAGGGGCAGGGTAGGGAAAACGGGATTGAGCAGGATGCCGAGTATCCAGCGCATCCAGCACCCGATCGCGCCGCCGAGGCCGACGGCAAAAAAGCCACTCCAACTCATGCTGTGTTGTCTCCCATGTGCGATTCCCCGGCAACACAGGCATGCCTGCGCCGCCGGAATCCGGTGGTGCAGGCATCATCAACCTTGCGGTGGTTCGTTCCACGGGAAAGGT
>NZ_BSOB01000010.1:0-85877 GCF_030160295.1 Dyella acidisoli | reverse complement strand
GCGGGAATCCATCTTGCTCTGATGCATCCATTGAAAATGGATTCCCGCGTTCGCGGGAATGACGACCGTGAGGGGGCATATTCAGCTCGGGCATCGCAGCGATAACGCGGGCGACCTCTTCCGGTTCCTTGCTCTGCGCGTGAATCACATGGCGCCCAGGGCCATAGGGCCCCCATTCGGCAGCATTGGTCACGGTAAAGATGCCCATAGTCGGCACGTCTGAAGCGCAAGCCAGATGCATCACGCCGCAATCGGCACTGATGTAGACGTCCAAACCCGAGAGCACGCAGGCGAGTTTGCGCAGGTCGCTGGAGTAATACGCGGGATACCGCGAGCCCAGCATCGATTCGCCCGAGTGCGGCAAAATTTCCACCATGCGATGCTCGGGATGCGCCGCTTCCAGCACCTGCATGAAGCGTGTCCACCATGCTTCGCCCAGCAGCTTATCGCCGGTGGCATTGCCGAAGATGCCGATAATGCCGCGCCCTGGTGAGGTTATGCCGCTGGCGGTGAGCGAACGCATCAGCGCCTCTTTGCCTTGCGCACGCTCGCCGGCGCTGAGTCGGATGTCCGGCACTGGGTAATCCGCCGCAACGTCACGCCCCATTGCATGGCGCAGGAGATACACGGGGCGCTGCCCTTTGCTTTCCAGATTGTCTGGCAGCGGCACTGCATGGGTGATCTCGCCGTGCTTCTTCCGGCTGCTGAAGCCCAGCGTATATGTCGAGTTCGACAACAGCGTGAGCAGACGGCCGGTTTGCGACAAGGGATCGGCGTCAATCGCCAGGTCGTAGCGGATCTTGCGCATGCGCCGCAGTGTGCCGAAGAACTGGAGTGGATGGCCTACGCCGTGCGCCGGCAACCGGAAGATGCGCTGCACGTTGAAGAAGTGGCCGTAGACGCTCTTGGCGATTGGACTGCGTGTAAGGATGTCGATTTCCGCCGCGGGATAGACCTTTTCCAGTTCCGATAGCAGCGGCGTCAGCAGCAGTGTGTTGCCCAGGCTGTGGCTCACATGGCAGACCAGGATGCGATAGATGCCCTTGGCCGGCAGCGGTTCCGATGTCGGTTGCCCATGGTTGCCAAACACTAGGCGCATGAGTCGGCGTGCGACGGCACGACGGAAGTCGTTGATAGGGTCGTAATAGCGCGTGTTCTTCAGCACGGTGGGCTTCGCGGCGATAAGGCGACGGCGACTATAGCGGTTCGCCGGCTTCTGTCAGTAGCTCGTGCTTGATCAGCCATGTTTTTGCGTTTTCGGCGTCCTGCTCGAACCATGCGCGGGCCGAGCCGAGCCGGAATGTGTATCCCCAGGCATCCATGTCCTGCATGATCCGTTTGCGTCCAACGCCGGGCAGTGCATCGCCCAGCACGATCTGCAAATAGCAGACGGCATCTTCTTCTTCGATCGAATCGGTGGCGTCGGTGTGCACTTCGCTGCGGCGTTCCGGCGGCAGCACGATCAAATGGCCGGCTTCATGCAGCACCGAATGTATCGGCGTGTCGCCACGCGCGTACACGGTGTGGCCGATGATGCCGGCCTCATCGTCACCCCAGAAACTGCCTGGGATGGCTGCGCCGTCGGCGACGAGCGTGAGGCTCAGGCCGTAATGGGCGAGCAAGGTCTCGACAAAGCTGCGGTCGATGTCGACGAGGCGAAGGATGGATGAGGACACGATGTTTTCTCCCCCTCAAACCATATCCCCTCTCCCCTCCGGGGGAGAGGGTTAGGCTGAGGGGACAATCTTGCGATGCAGGTAAATCAGAGCACGGCACTATGGGAGGTTGAGGCAAGCCGTGGCCCCTCAGCCCGGCCCTTTTCCCTTGGGAAAAGGGAAGGAGGAAATGTCCTCCCCGGAGGGGAGAGGGGACTAAGCACGGTTAGGTTGCTGCGCTGCCAGCCGGCTTGCCATCCGGCAGTGCCACCGACAGCTCCAGCACTTCATGCCCGGCGTCGCGCTCGACATTGATGTTGATCGCTTCCAGGTCGACGTTGACGTATTTCTTGATGACCTCGAGCAGCTCATTGCGTAGCAGCGGCAGGTAGTCGGGCGCGCCGCGGGTGGAGCGCTCTTGCGCCACGATGATGCGCAGACGTTCTTTCGCCACGGCGGCGGTGGGTTCCGGCTTGCGCTTCAGGAAATCGAGGATACCCATGGCGCTCAGCCTCCGAATACGCGCTGGAAGAAGCCCTTCTTGGGTGCGTCGAGAAAGCGCATCGGGCGGGTTTCGCCGAGCAAGCGGGCCACGGTGTCGCGATAGGCCTGACCGGCGTGGGAGTTGTCGTCCAGGATCACCGGCACACCGGAGTTGGAGGCAGCCAGTACGTTTTCCGATTCGGGAATCACGCCGATGACGTTGATGCCGAGAATTTCTTCTACATCTTTGACGCTGAGCATTTCGCCTTGTTCGACACGCGAGGGGTTATAGCGCGTCAATAGCAGGTGCTGGGTGACGGAGCCGTTATCGCGTTCGGCGCGGCGCGTCTTGCTGGCGAGCAAGCCCAGGATGCGATCGGAGTCGCGCACCGAGGACACTTCCGGATTCACCACCACCATCGCGTGGTCGGCGAAATACATTGCCAGGTGCGCGCCTTTTTCGATGCCGGCGGGCGAATCGCAGATGACGTAGTCGAACTCGTCCTTGGACAGATCGTCGAGCACTTTCTCGACGCCTTCCTGAGTGAGCGCGTCCTTGTCGCGCGTCTGGCTGGCGGCGAGCACGTAGAGATTTTCGTGGCGCTTGTCCTTGATCAGCGCCTGTTTGATGGTGGCCTCGCCCTGGATGACGTTGACGAAGTCGTACACCACGCGACGCTCGCAGCCCATGATCAGGTCGAGGTTGCGCAGGCCGACGTCGAAGTCGATCACGGCCACTTTCTTGCCGCTCATCGCCAGGCCCGTGGCAAGTGACGCGCTGGTGGTGGTCTTGCCAACGCCGCCCTTGCCGGACGTCACAACGATAATCTCAGCACTCAAGGCTCATCTCCGAAAAATATGTTTTTTTAGTAGTAGTGTTACTTCAGCGCTGCAATCAGCAGCTTTTCGCCGTCGAGCCAGCATTGCACAGACTGGCCCTCCAGGTCTTTCGGTATCTGCTCGAACACGCGGTAGTGGCCGGCGATGGCCACCAGTTCCGCGCGGAAATCCGAGATGAAAATACGCGCTTTCGTGTCGCCTTGCGCACCCGCCATCGCACGGCCCTTCAGGCTGCCGTAAATATGGATGCTGCCGTCGGCGATCACTTCGGCGGCATTGGCGATGGTGCCGACCACGATCAGGTCGCGATCGCGCGCATACACCTGCTGTCCGGAACGCACCGTGCCGTCGTGGCGTTGTGCGCCAACCGAACCTTCCGGTTGCGACAGTACCGGTTCGCGCACCGGTGCTGGTACAGGTGCCGGAGTTGGCGCAGCGGAAGGGGTTGGCGGCGCGATGCTGCCGCCATCGGCAGGCTCATAGGCAGCGCGGAACTTGGCGATCAACGGCAGGCCCATGCGTTGCGCCAGCGCTTCCGTGGCGCTGGTGCCATAGGCAAGGCCTACCGGTAGCATGCCGGCGCTGCGTACGGCTTCGAGCAGAGCATCGACCGTGCCGTCGTCCGGCAGATTGAGTAGATGACTCAGATCGAGGACGACCGCGGCACGCGAGAACAACTGCGGCGCGGCGCGCACGCGGCGTTCGAGCTCTTCGCACAAGGCCGCAGCATCGGGGCGGCGCACACGCACACAGGCAATGCCGACCTGCCCGAAGCGCAGATCGCAGGCATCAGAGGTTTCCATTTTTGCATTCATGAACGCCGCTCTCCGGCGAGGCGGCGCGCCTTGGCATCTTGGTTGGCTAAAGGGAGATCGCGGCCGGCGAGCCAGGGCAGGTCGGGCAGGCCGCTGTTTTCGTTTTCGAGGTAAGTGTCGCGCACGTAGGTGTAGCTGGGCAGATCCTTGGCGAGCAGGCTCACCTGTGGACCGCGTTCACCCATGCGTTGCTGCCCCACTTCCTGGAAACCGTAGGTACCGTGGAACAGCACCACCACGTCGTCGGCGGGCTCCAGGAACACTTCGCAGGTGAGCAAAGGCACCCGCACTTCGGCGTAGCTGTTCACGTCGCAATAGAAAATGCGGCCCAGGCCGTGACGGCGATAAGCGTTGGCGATCACGATGCGGTCGATGTAGACGAACGCCGGATAGTGCTCGCTGAACCACAGATAGTTCGGGCTGCTGTAATCGCGCCCATCGCGCAGGGCGATCAGGAAGCCGGCGAGATGGCCGTCGATCTCGGCCACGCGGAAGTAGTCGGCCTGTTCGTAGAAGTAGCGCAACCGTTCGGCGTCCAGGGCGAGGATGGAGCGACCGGCAGTGTTGTTGAGTGCCAGTACGGCATCCAAGTCGTGCTCGCGCACGTCGCGGATGGCAAGGGCCATTCGTTGCTCCGCTGTAAGGGTGGCTAATTAAGACCGACTGACGGCCCAACTCGACGCGCATTATGGCATGTGGCACGAGGCGGCACATGCCGTATTGCGGTATGAATTCGCATGTAAAAGCTTTGTAAAACCGAATACTAGCACTGCCTGATCGCGGCGCCGGGACCCGAGCTGGGGTCGTACGATAGCGCGCATGACTTCCCGCGCATTCCCTCGCGCTGGGCCGGTCCTATGATGCAGGCATGGCGATGACCAATTTCAACCACATCCGGCTGCTGCGTATCACGGGACTGATCGCGTATCTGTGCGACGGCACGCCGTTGTTCACCAATTGGGCGACTGAGCGGCTGGATTTGCTGCAGCGGCCCAATTTCTCGCTGCTGCTGTGGACGCTGTCCTATCTGCTGTTCGGCGTCCTCTATCTATTGATCACCAACAACCTTGGCGCCCGCACCCATATCTGGGCACGACTGATCGGTCTGCTGCTGCTCACCGCCACCGCAGTGATGGTGGGGTGGTACAGCCACAGTGGTTTGTCTGCAACGCTGCTGGTTGTGGTGGCGGTAGTGCTGCCCTGGCTGGTGCCGTTCTGGGCGGGTGTGGCTTGGATCGTCTTGCAGACGGTCAGCATGGCGCTGCTGTTTTCGACGTTCGCGGAACTCAAGCACAGCCTCATGCTGGGTGCGCTGCAGGCCTGCATCTATACCGCGTTCGCCATGCTCGGTTTTGTGGCGTCGTTGGTGGCCAACCAATTGGCGGAGGAGCGGGAGGGTCAGCGCAGGCTCAACTCCGAACTGCGCGCCACGCGTGCGCTGCTCGCCGAATCCACGCGCATCGCAGAGCGCATGCGCATCGCGCGCGAGCTGCACGACGTGATCGGCCATCACCTGACCGCGCTCAGCCTCAATCTGGAAGTGGCCAGCCATCTCAGCAACGAATCGTCCGCGGTGCATGTGCGCAAGGCGCAAAGCACAGCGCGCTTGTTGTTGGCCGACGTGCGCGAGGCAGTGAGCGAACTGCGGCAAGATGATGCGATCGACCTTACCCAGGCCCTGCAAAGCCTGATCGATGGTGTGCCAAGCCTGCACGTGCATCTGACCATCCCGCCGCGCTTCAGCGTGGAAGACCCGCGCCGCGCGCAGGTGCTGCTGCGCTGTGTGCAGGAGATCATCACCAACACCGCCAGGCACGCCGGTGCCCGCAACCTGTGGCTCGCCTTTACTTATGAAGAAGAGACATTATTGAGCCTGTGCGCACGCGACGATGGCCGCGGCACCAGCGATATCACGCCCGGCAACGGTCTTGCCGGCATGCGTGAGCGCTTGGCCGAATTCGGTGGCACCGTGACGATTGAGAGCGAGGTAGGGCAGGGTTTTGCCCTCAGCATCCGTCTTCCATTGGGCGAACCGTCGGTGCTGGCGCATACGCCTTCACGTTTCGAGCCACCCGCATTGAGCCTGACCTGATGACTTGCCAGAATGCCATATGGCTGGAAGTAGCCGTGACTGCTGTGAGGGACCCGCGATGATTTCCGTTTGTCTTGTCGACGACCAGAACCTGGTGCGCCAGGGTGTGCGTTCCCTGCTCGATCTGGCGGAGGACATTCGCGTGGTGGCCGAATGCGCCGATGGTGTGCAAGCCGTACAGGATATTCCACGCATCAAGCCCGACGTGGTGCTGCTGGATCTGCGCATGCCCAACATGAGCGGACTGGAAGTGTTGCAAGCCTTGTCGGCACGCAACGAGCTGCCGCCCACCATCATCCTCACCACGTTCGACGACGACCAGCTCGTGCTGCAGGGCCTCAAGGCCGGAGCGCGCGGCTATCTACTGAAGGATGTGTCGCTGGAACAATTGGTGGAAGCGGTGCGCACTGTTGCCAATGGCGGTTCGCTGGTGGCGCCGATGGTCACCCAGCGTCTGCTGGCTGGTGTGGGCCGTATCCATAATCAGTTCACCAGCCTGGAGCAGCCCGATCCGCTGACCGAGCGCGAGACGGAGATCCTGCGTCTCTTGTCCGGTGGCTACAGCAATAAGGAAATTGCCAATTCGCTCAAGGTGGCCGAGGGCACCGTGAAAAATCACGTCTCCAATATTCTGTCCAAGCTTGGCGTGCGTGATCGAACCCGCGCCGTGCTCAAGGCATTAGAGCTAGGTATCGTCTAATTCTCCGATTGCTTTAAGTCGTCGGAAAATGCTGCTTCGCAACGCGGCTCCGGGCCGTCTCGGCCCGTAGCGTTCCTGCGCGCGAGCAAGTACCATCGGCAGCTTAGGCGCCGGCCGATCCCCCGTCCTGATGCGGTTTCCCTCGAGGGAAGACTCTTTTTGGCGGTCCCGTTCCGACCGGCGCTGTTCACCGCCTTAGAGAGACGTCTCGGAGAAACCTGGAATGACGCGTGTTCTGGAATTCATTGTTGCCCTCATCATCGTCGTCGTGGTCGGCGTCGTGGTGGGCATCATCATGCCCGGCAGTGGCCACGTTGAGCGGTCATTGGTGGTGAGCAAAGACCTGCGCCAGGTCTATGACGTAGTAGCCAATTTCCGCACTTTCCCTGATTACGCCGTGCTCCGCGCGTACGACCCGAGAACCCAGTACACCCTTTCCGGCAACGCCTATGGCGCCGGTTCGGAGATCAGCTGGAACAGCCAGGATGAGAAGGTAGGCACCGGCAAGCTGACCGTGGCGTCCGCTACGCCCGACTTCAGCAAGATCGACACCACCGTCAACAGCGCCCAGATCATCTGGAACGTGGACAACGATTGGCGCGGCAGCGACAAGCATTTCACCCTGGACCTGCTGCGTCAGGGCAACACCGGCAAGCTGACCAAGATCACCTGGTCGTATGACGTGAGCTACGGTTTCAATCTGATGGACCGTTACTCCAATCTGTACATCCACGGCCAGCCGGACGCTTTCATCCAGTACAGCCTGAACAGCCTGCAGAACGTGCTGGCTGGTGTGCCGAACATCGATTACAGCGCGCTCGATCCGTACGTGCAGCAGACCAAGCCGACGCCGGTACTGCTGGTGTCCACATCGATGAAGCGCAAGGACGGCCTGGATGGTTTGAACGAAGCCACCGACGCCGCCATCAAGCAGATCCAGGATGCGGCCAAGAAGCTGGGCGTGCAAACCAACGGTCCGCGCATCATCTTCACCACCAACTACGGTGATGAGACCTACACCTTCGACGTGGCCGAGCCGATCAATACCGATACGCTCACCGTGGCGGGCCAGAGCGTGAAGCTCACGCCGCCGACGCCGCCGTCGTTGAACGATCAGCTGCAGCCTGCTTCCAGCAGCACGGCCGCCAACCCGGCCAACGCCGACAACACCCAGCCGGGTGGCAAGGATCGCTTTGGCCGTCTGGTTGTCGACAACAACGTGCGCGCTACGCTTGCGTTCGGTGGCCCGGCACTGCAAGCAGTGTGGAACGGTACCGCTGCCGGCGTGCCGCAAACGCGCGACATGCTGAAGGCTTACTCGCAGACCCACGGCTACAAGTACGACGAAGTGATCAACCGCCTGTACGACATCCTTGTGCAGCCGGAAGTGAAGGACAACACGGGCGCCATCCAAACCTACGCGCAGTTCGCCGTATATCTGCCGCTGCAGGATTCGTCGAACGGCGGCGCAGTGCCGCAGCAGACGCCGGAACAGCAGGCCGGCATCAAGCAGCCGGCAGTGATGAACGCGAACGGCCAGCCGGCTTCCAGCAGCACGGCACCGGCACCGGCGAGCACCGCCGCAGCGCCGGTGAAGTAAGCGGCACACTACGTGATCCAGAAAAGCCCTCCTTCGCGGAGGGCTTTTTCTTTTGAGATGAGCGAAATCGGCCTATGTATGATTGGTCGAGTCGCGTTGTATCGTATGGCGATACACGATACGATGCTCATGATTAAGACGTTCCGGCACAAAGGTATCAAAGAATTCTTTCTCACCGGGTCTACGCGAGGTATCCAGACAACCCATGCGAATCGACTCCGATTGCAATTGGGTCGACTGGACAAAGCACTAGAACCCAAGGATATGAACGTGCCGGGCTGGAAGCTTCATCCTTTGCGCGGTGACCTGGGTGGGCATTGGGCGGTTTGGGTCAATGGCAACTGGCGCCTGACCTTCGCGTTTGAAGATGGCGATGCTGTGCTGGTCGACTATCAGGATTACCACTGAGGCATGAAGAGGTAAAACGGCATCATGAGCGCCATGCATAATCCTCCGCATCCTGGCGAAGTTCTGCGCGAATGGCTTGCAGATATGTCGGTTACTGACGTAGCCAAAAAGCTTGGTGTATCACGCGTCACGCTATCGCGTCTGGTCAATGGCTCCATGGGCGTAAGCCCAGAAATGGACTTGCGCCTGTCGCTAGCCTTGGGTACCACGCCAGGGAGCTGGTATCACATGCAATGCGATTACGACATGTGGCAGGCAAAGAAGAAGTTTCGCGCGAAAGTGCAGCGCATCCAGTTCCACGATGCGGCCTGATGTCGGCCCTTGTTGAGCTTCTGTAGCATGGGGATGATGTTTTCCCGTTGGGCACGCCGCAGCGCTCATTTCTAGAGTTTCTTCCTTGCGGTACATTGCTCTGCGGTTCCTTTCGCGAGCGGACATGATCGAGACCGACAAGCTCACCAAGCGCTACGGCCATTTGACTGCAGTGGATGCGCTCAGCATCTACGCCGAACCGGGCCAGGTGCTCGGCCTCTTGGGGCCCAATGGCGCGGGCAAAACAACGGCGATGCGCATGATCGCCGGTTTTCTCACGCCCACTTCGGGTACCGCGCGCGTCTGCGGTCACGACGTAGCCAAGGAACCGCTCAAGGCCAAGCGCGCGCTTGGCTATCTGCCAGAAGGCGCGCCGAGCTACGGCGAAATGACGGTACGCGAATCCCTGGTGTTCATCATGCGCATGCGCGGCTTGCGCTCCGACGTGGGGCGTCGTCGTTTCGATGATGTGGTGAGCCATTTGCAATTGGAAGAGGCGCTGGGTGTCAGCGTAGATACCCTATCCAAGGGGCTGCGCCGGCGTGTGGGACTTGCACAAGCCATCCTGCACGATCCGCCGGTGCTGATGCTGGATGAACCTACCGATGGCCTCGATCCCAATCAGAAACACACGGTGCGCCGGCTGATCGATGCGATGGCGCGCGAGCGCACCATCCTGATCTCCACGCACTTGCTCGAAGAAGTGCACGCGTTGTGCAATCGCGTGGTGATCATCGCCGGTGGACAGTTGCGTGCAGATGCCACGCCAGCGGAACTGGAAGCACGCTCGCGCTATCACGGTGCGGTGTCCTTCAGTGCACAGGGCAGCGGCGTGTCGCAGGAAATGCTCGGACGCCTGCCGCAGGTGGCCGGTATCGAAGTCGATCCGCTCGATGGTCGCATCACTGTTTTCCCCAAGCCCGGCGAACGTATCCTGGAGCCGGTCGAAGCATTGTTGCGTCAGCAAGGTTTGGAGATTTCCGAAATCCAGCTTGAACGTGGACGTCTCGACGAGGTATTCCGCCAGATCACCTTGGGTGCCGAAGCGGGGACGCAACCATGAGCCCGGTCATGGCGGTGGTGCGCCGCGAATTGCGCAGTTATTTCGTGACGCCGGTTGCGTATGTGTTCCTGGTAATTTTCTTGGTGCTCTCCGGCATCCTCACGTTCTACGTCGGCGACTTCTATGATCGCGGCATCGCGGACTTGCAGCCGTTTTTCGTGATGCATCCATGGCTCTATCTGATCTTGGTGCCGGCCGTATCGATGCGCCTATGGGCTGAGGAAGCCAAGGCGGGCACGCTCGAGCTGTTGCTGACGCTGCCGATCAACTTGTGGCAAGCCATGCTGGGCAAGTTTATGGCGGCATGGCTATTCGTCGGTCTTGCCCTGCTGCTCACCTTTCCGGTGTGGGTGACCGTCAACTACTTAGGTTCGCCGGACAACGGCATCATCATCGCCGGCTACATCGGCAGTTGGCTGATGGCGGGAGCATTTCTGGCGATCGGTGCATGCCTGTCGACCGTGACCAGCAGCCAGGTGGTGGCCTTCATTCTTACCGCCGTGGTGTGTGTGTTACTGATCCTGGCGGGGCAATCGCAGGTGCTGGATTTCTTTCAGGGCACTTTGCCACGCCGGCTGGTGAACGGCATAGCTCACCTGTCCATGTTGCGCCACTACGAAGCGATCGCGCGCGGCGTGCTGGATATACGCGATCTCCTGTATTTCATTCTCACCATTGCAGCGTGGCTTACCGCTGGTGTGCTGGTGCTTGATATGAAGCGGAGTCGTTGACATGTTCGGGCTCCCCTTACGTCGACGCACGATCTTGCTGAGCGGTTTGCTCGCGCTGATCGTCGCCTATTGCAGCATCACTCTGATCACAAGCCGCTGGCTGGCTCCAGAGCGCTTCGACCTGACTCAGGATCGCCTCTATACGCTCGCGCCCGGCACACGGCAGATCGTCGATAACGTAGATCGCCCGCTGTGGCTCACGTTGTATTTCTCCCAGCATGCTACGAAAGACCTGCCCACGCTGCGTAGCTACGAACAGCGCGTGGCCGAGATGCTGCAGGAAATCGTGGCGCGTTCGCACGGCCGCATCCGCCTGCAGATTGCCGACCCCGTGCCGTATTCCGACGACGAAGCCAGCGCGGAAGGCAATGGCCTTACACCACTCAACGGCGGCAGCAATGGCGAACGCATTTTCTTCGGCCTAGTCGGCACCACACGTCCACCCACCAGCGAGGCGGCACAAGATACGCTGGCTGATTTCCCGCAGCAGGCGCGCGAAAAACGCTTCGATCGTACGCTGGCGATTCCCTTCTTCGATCCGAACCGGGAAACCTTTCTCGAATACGACGTAGCCAAGTTGCTGTATCAGTTGAGCGAGCCGGAAAAGCCGCGCATCGGTGTGATCACCGAGTTGCCAGTGATGGGTGCTCCCGCGCAAGGGGCACAACCTTGGTCAGTAATGCATCAGCTGCAGCAGCTGTTCGATGTGGAAATGATCGACACGGACAAGCTCAAGCACATCGACAAGAACATACAAGTGCTGCTGCTGATCCATCCCAAGAACCTCTCCACGGATGTGCAGTACGCGCTTGACCAGTACGTACTCGGGGGCGGGCATTTGGTGGTGTTCGTCGATCCGTTCTCCGAATCCGATCCCGCGCCGTTGATCGACGATACGACCAGCGCCACCAACAATCACAGCTCGAACCTGCCGCGCCTGTTTGCCGATTGGGGCGTTTCGTTCAATCCGGACCAGGTTGTGCTCGATCGCGCACGCGCGCTGCAGATTGAGTTAGCCGGGGCTAATCTCGCACATCCGGCCATGCTTGGCCTGAGCGCATCCGAACTCAATCGCGATGATGTGATCACCGCCAGCCTGCAACGCGTCAACGTATCCACCACTGGGCATTTCGACCTGCTGCCGGATGCGAACACGCGGCTGATCCCGCTGATGCAAAGCAGCTCCGACGCCGAAGTGGTGCCCACGCAGCGTGTGATCGAAGCAAGCACCAATCCTTCCAGCCTGCTGGACGGCTATCAGCCGCAGGGCCAGAACTACGTGATCGCTGCCCGTCTGCGCGGCACGTTTGCCAGCGCCTTCCCGGAATTTGCCAAGCGGCCAGGGCATCTTTCGACCTCGGCGCCTAACGCCGAAGTGATCCTGGTGGCCGATACCGACTTGCTCACTGACCGCCTATGGGTGGAAACACAGAGCTTCCTCGGCCAGCCGCTGTTGAGCGCATTCGCCAACAACGGCGACTTCATCAACAACATGGTGGACAACCTCAGCGGTTCTTCCGCACTGCTGTCGATTCGCGGGCGCTCCACCTCGCAACGTCCCTTTACCCGCGTGCAAGGCTTGCGCAGAGTCGCCGACCGCAAGTTCCTCCAGAAAGAAAAGGAGCTGGAAAGCGAGCTTGCCGACACCAAGCGTCGCCTGGAAGAACTCCAGCCGAGCAAAGGCACGCGCGATACTTCGACCAGTGCGGAACAGAAGCAGGAAATCGAGCAATTCCTGCAACGCCAGTTGGCCATCAGCAAGGAGCTGCGTGACGTGCAGCACCAGCTCAATGCCGAGATCGACGCGCTGGGCACGCGGCTGAAGGTGATCAACATCGTGATGCTGCCGGCGTTGATTACGCTGGTTGGGTTGATGTATGGCTGGAAGCGTACGCGGCGGAATCGCAGGCAGCGTAGTGGGTGAGGGCGATATGCCGCAGAAGCACTGCTACGAAGGAGTGTACGCTTCAGGTGGATGTATGTTGTGATGAAAGCATGTGTTCCCTCACGGCCGTCATTCCCGCGAAAGCGGGAATCCATTCTTCGCTTTCTAGATCACAGCAAGATGGATTTCCGCTTTCGCGGGAATGACGGCCTCTGAGGCGCGAGGACTTCCATCGCAAGCTACAAGTCGCCGGGGAGTGTTGTAGAACGTCCATGACCGCCATCCTGCTCAAATGGCTAATCCCCTGGGAATTCTCCTGGGTCTTCCTGCTGAGCTTTCTCGGCACATGCGTGCTGTATTCACGCGGTTGCCGCAAGCTGCCAGTGAGCATCGGTCGCAAAATGGCGTTCTGGTCAGGCATGACAATCGTCTACCTCAGCCTGCACACCTATTTCGATTTCTACGCTGAGCATGAATTCTTCATGCATCGCATCCAGCAATTGCTGCTGCATCATCTGGCGCCGTTGATGATCGTTGCTTCGTATCCGGGATCAGTGCTGCGTGCCGGCCTGCCGCTGCGCTGGCGCATCCACGTGCTGCGCCCTGCGCTGCGCGCGTGGCCATGGCGATTGATAAGCGCGGTGCTGCTCAATCCGGCTGTCGCGACCATCCTGTTCGTCGCCTTTGTTTTAATGTGGCTGATCCCCTCGATGCAGACCATGGCGATGCTCGATTGGCGCATCTATCGCTTCATGAATTGGTCGATGATCGTCAGCGGCTTCGTGTACTGGTGGCTGGTGCTCGATCATCGTCCACGACCGCCAGGACGCATGATTCCCGGCCTGCGCGTACTGTCGCCCGGTTTCACCATGGCGCCGCAGATCCTGGCCGGCGCCATCATCACATTCTCCAAAACCGACCTTTACCCGATCTTCGAAATCTGCGGGCGTGCCTTCAATTTCAACGTGTTTACTGGGCAGCTGATCGGCGGCATCATCATCTGGGTGCCGGCCGCGACGATCGAAACCGTTGGTGGTCTATTGGCGATGCGGCAATGGTTGCGGCTTTCGCGCAGCGGACGCATCCGGCGCCAGGCGCGAGCAGTGCAGGCGCTTTCCAACGTTACTGCGGGTGGCGTAAGCCATTGAGGATTACAACACCTGCACGAGCTCGCGCGTCGTGAAGTGTGCTTCCGAGGGATAGCCGAAGGCGTTGTTGATGTAGGTGACGCCATCGAGCATCACGCGACGATTGACGTGGCTGTGTCCATACACATGCATGCTTGAGCCGAGTGCGCGAAGTTGCTTATCCAATACGGTAGTGCCCAATACGGGATAGATCTTCCGATGCTTGTCCGGAATGCGTTCCGGCATAAGGTCGATGCGCGGCAGGAAATGCGAGAAGGTGATGATCTGACCTGCGTGCTGCAGTAAGGGTGTTGATGGCGTAGGGTTACGCTCAGTGAAGAACCGCGTCAGCGCGACATCGTCGTGGCCTGGCCACTGGCAGGCGCGGTAGTCGGCCCATGCGGCTTTGAGATAGTCGTCCGCGGCACCGAAGGAATAGTCATACCAGCCGAGTAGTGGAATGATCGCAAGATCACCTGCTCGAAAAATATCCCTGCGTACGCCATGCTCGTCTGCAGCTGCCGATACGGCATCGAGCTTTTCGAACGAACTATGCATGCGCTCGCGCGTAGTCCACAGATCATGATTGCCGGGCACGAACAGCACGGCAGAAAAGCGTTTTGTCAGTGTCCCGAATGCTTCATCGAGTAGCGCGAGCCGATCGGACACATCGCCGGCCAGAATCAATACATCGTCGTTGTATTCATGCCGAGACAACTGCTGCAGCCATTCGCGATTTGCCGCGTAGTCCAGGTGCAGATCGGAAATCGCAAAAAGACGCATGGCTTATGTCATTCAATCAGTTGCGTTGGCAGGGCGAACCAGGAAGGGTATCTGCAAGTGGCTTCCGTCAGCGAAGTTCAGGGTGATATCGACCTTGTCGCCCGGCTTTAAGGGATGTTTCGCTTGCTGCAACATCAGGTGGTAGCTAGCTGGAACCAATGCAACTTGCCCATGGGCTGGAATAGTCAGGTGATCGAGCATGCGCATCGTGTCACTGCCGCGCGTATCGGTCGAGCTCTGGTGAAGCATGACTGAGCCATAGGTGCCGCTTTGCGCGGAAACCAGGATTGCGTTGGACGTACCTTGGTTGTTCAGCAGCACATAGCCGCCTGCGGGTAGATCAGCAGGCAGCAGGCGAATCCATGCGTAACCAGCCTTGATCTGCTCCGCCTGCGTCGCGCATGCAGCGAGCGGCAGCAGCGTCATCAACCATGCAAGAAGTGCATGCCGTTTCATGTGGCCCCTCCGGGGCTCAGCAACAGGTGCAGGTCATGGATCAGCTTGTCTTGCGAATCTTCCGGAGTTGCAAGCAAGCGTGCATGGCCGTTGGCGTCGAAAATGTAGATGCCGGAGCTGTGGCTGACGTCATAGCTGCCACCGGATTTGTCAGGTTCGCGACTGAAAGCGGCGCGGTAGCGTTTGGTAAGTGATTCGATATCGCTTGGCGCACCTGTCAAACCAACGACGCGCGGATCGAACGCGTTGGCGTACGCATGCAATGCCTCCGGCGTATCGCGGGATGGATCTACGCTGACGAACAAAATGCGCGCGCCATCAGCGAGGTTGCCCAGCCGCTGCATCACTACATGCAGATGCGCGAGTGTCAGCGGGCAAACATCCGGGCAATGCGTGTAGCCGAAATAGAGCAGGGTGACCTTGCCATGGTAATCAGCTGCGGTAACGGCTTTACCTTGATCGTCGGTAAGCCGGAAGGAAAGGTCGGGCATATGTCCCGAAATATCGGTGAGCTGCCATGGCGCCGCTTCGTCGTGCCGCTGGCAGGCGGCGAGCATGATTCCGGCGATGAGCAGGCAAACCAGTCGGGCGAAACGCGAGAGCTTCATGCAAGAATTCCGGGCGGTGGAACCTGCTCAGGATACGCCACCTGCGATGGTTTCATCCCTTCATCCATCATTGGAAAGCACGCAATGCGACAACTTGCCCAAACTCGCGAAGGTCTGATCGTCGGTCTCACTGGAGCGAGCGCGGTATTGCTGGGCGCTTTCGGGGCTCATGCACTCAAGGATATGCTTGATGCGGCGCATCGCGAACTTTGGCACACGGCGGTGCAGTATCACTTCTGGCACACCCTGGCCTTAGCGGTTGCCGCGTTGTGCGGTGATGGCAAGGCACAGCGCATCGCTACGTTGTCATGGATTGTAGGCATTGTGATGTTTTCCGGCAGTCTGTACGCGCTGGCGCTGGGTGCGCCGCGTTGGGTCGGCATAGTTACACCATTCGGCGGTGTGGCATTTATCGTGGGCTGGATGGCGTTAGGTGTGGCATTGAAGCGACGCGCATAGGTTGGGGTGCAAACCCCAACAAATGTCTGCGCATGGCACGTTAGGGTTTGCGCCCCAGCCTACGTAGGTCCATGCGCTTATCTGGAACCTCCACCTCTGCCGCCACCACCGCCGATTATCGAACTATTGGCGGGTGACAGGCCGCCGTACGTCTCGTCATACGTATGTACTGCACTGATCTCGATGCTGCCGAATTCGTTGGTCGCATTGAAGAAGTGCCAGGGGTTGCCGTCACCGACATCGAGTGCGATGTGTCCGCTGTCGAAATGCAAGGCAGCGGGATCGAAACTGCGCCAGCGGCCACCCACCCAGGCGACCACCCAGGCATGCGGTACGAACACGCGTATCTTGGTGTCGTAGTGGTCGGTGTAGAGCATGCCTACGACGACACGAGCCGGAATATTTTGCGCGCGCGCCATGGCAGCGAGTAGCACGGCGAACTCCGCGCAGTTGCCGCGGCGATCGCGCGCTACTTCGAGTGCGGAGGCATAGCCAATATCCAGCCCGATCTGTCTGAGGTAGCGGCTGACGAAACTGTTCAAGTTGCCCATCATATGCAGCTTGCTCACCGTGTTGCCTGCGGCGAGGGCCGCAAGTTCCTTGATTTCCGGCGTATCGGATTGCAGCCAGGCGTTGGGCTGCGTATCCGCCGATGTGGGTGGGCTTTGCGCGTCGATAAGACCGCGATAGACATTGATCTGCCATTCGCCGTTACCCAGATCGATGACGGATTGCTCGTCCGTGGCGATGAATGGTTTGGCGATCGCTTTGTTAGTGACGCGCACGCGGTAGCTGAGAAAATCAGCGAGCATTTCCGGTGTTATCGACCGTGGTGAATCCACCATGGCCGAATACATCATGTCCAGGCTCTGAGTGGGTGCTGCCGCGCAGGTTTCGCTGCAGGCGATCATATCTAGCGGGCGCCCCAGCATGGACAGAGATCCTTTGCGGATGTTGCCCTGCGCATCCAGCCAAACATCCACGCTTTGCTCGCTGTTGATGCCGCGCAGCGTTTCCCGTTGATGGTTCAAGGTCTGGACGCCGTCTGGCATATCTACGCGTTCGTTGCCGATCACTTCCACGACGAGATCCATCGCTTCCTGGCTCGCCTGGTTGTACACCAATAGGTGGTAACGCTTGCCAGGATAGGCGATGGCGGCTTGCATGGCTCGGCGCTCGCCTTCCACCAGCACGGCACCCATCG
Source organism: Dyella acidisoli (assembly GCF_030160295.1). Taxonomy (GTDB): domain Bacteria; phylum Pseudomonadota; class Gammaproteobacteria; order Xanthomonadales; family Rhodanobacteraceae; genus Dyella_B; species Dyella_B acidisoli. Next base: position 68,656 of record NZ_BSOB01000010.1, on the reverse strand, counting down.
GCCATTCGGTGACTGAGCGGCGGGTGCTGCCGCCGGAAGTGCTGATCAACTCCAGTTTGCCGTCAGCCATCCGTGTGCCATCGACCTTGGTTTCGGTGGCGGACATGGTGGTAGTCATGGAGAAACTGACCGGCAGCCCATCGGTCATCTCCACATTGCGGCTGACGTTGATGTAGGGAACCCGTTTATGGTTCCGCTCGATATCCATCACCAGCGTTTGCGTGGTGATCACGGTGTCGTCGTGTTGCTCGCGCTGGATTTCCTCATGGCCGACTTTGCGGCCGTTGAGCAACACGGTCATCCAAGTGGTATTGGCGGAAGACGCAACATTGGTATCGGCCCTGGTCGGGCTCGGGGCAAGGCACAACAACGGCACCAGCAAAAGCGGGGCGATCCGGCTGCGCATAGATTCTGTCCGTGGGGAACGGAGTCGAAACTAGTGGATACCTGCTTTTGCCCGCCGTCAATCTGCGGTGCGACAAGCAGGGCAGCGTACAATGGCGTTTTGTCCGGAGCTTGTAATGAAGCCTTTTGGCACGCCCCATTCCGACCATGCTTTGAAAGTGCTGCTGCTCGGTGCGGGCGAGCTTGGCAAGGAAGTCGCCATCGAATTACAGCGCTTTGCCGCTGAAGTGATTGCGGTGGACCGCTATGCCCATGCGCCGGCCATGCAAGTGGCGCATCGCAGCCATGTCATCGACATGCTGGACGGTAACGCCTTGCGCGCAGTGATCGCGCAGGAAAAGCCGGATTTGGTCGTGCCGGAAATCGAAGCCATCCACACACCGACCTTGGTCGAGTTGGAAAAGGAGGGCCTGAAGGTCATCCCGACCGCGCGCGCCGCCTGGCTGACCATGGATCGCGAAGGCATCCGCCGTCTCGCCGCCGAGGAGTTGGGGTTGCCCACCTCGCCTTACCGGTTCTGCGACAGCGAAGCCGATTATCGCGAGGCCATTGCGGCGATCGGCTATCCCTTCGTAATCAAGCCGGTCATGAGTTCTTCCGGCAAAGGCCAGAGCATCGTTCGCAGCTCCGCTGATATGCAGCATGCCTGGGATTACGCGCAGTCCGGCGGTCGAGCTGGCAAGGGCCGCGTGATTGTCGAGGGTTTTGTTCCTTTCGATTACGAGATCACGCTGCTCACCGTGCGACACAAGGACGGTACTAGTTTCTGCGCACCGATCGGACATCGACAGGAGGACGGGGATTACCGTGAATCCTGGCAGCCGCAGCCCATGAGTACGGTTGCGTTGGCTGAGGCGCAGCGCCAGGCGGAGGCGATCACAGGCGCACTGGGTGGCTGGGGTGTGTTCGGTGTGGAGTTCTTCGTGCAAGGCGACAGCGTGATTTTCTCCGAAGTCAGTCCGCGGCCCCACGACACGGGTTTGGTTACCTTGATTTCGCAGGATCTCTCCGAATTCGCCTTGCATGCGCGCGCCATTCTTGGTTTGCCGATTCCTGTGATTCGCCTGAACGGACCTTCTGCATCATGCGCGGTGCTGATGGAAGGTGAAGGCCCTGCGCCGCGTTATCACGGCATTGCCGATGCACTAGCTGAGCCGGATACGCAACTGCGCATCTTCGGCAAGCCGGAAGTGAAAGGCCGTCGCCGCATGGCGGTCACACTGGCGCGCGATAACGACATCGAGACGGCGAAGGCCAAGGCGATTCGAGCGGCGAAAGTGATTCGGGTCGAGTTGTAATGCATTGACTCCCTCTCCGCTTTTGGGGAGGGAACTGGATTTGGCGAACGGAGAGTTGTGATGGCATCAACAGGCTTCTCGCATTGGCTGGTCGTACTGGTAGAAACCTTCGCAGTGCTGTTCGTGATGCTGGTGGTGATTACCATCCTGGTCATTGCGGTGGTGTGGGTGATCGACCGCAACCAGACGCACAATTCCGTGTTGCGCAATTACCCGGTCATCGGGCACTTCCGTTACTGGTTTTTGCATCTGGGCGAGTTCTTTCGCCAATACCTGTATTCCAGCGATCGAGAGGAAATGCCGTTCAATCGCGCGGAGCGCATGTGGGTCTATCGCGCGGCGAAGAATGCTGAGAACACCAATGCATTCGGTTCCACGCGTGACCTGCACATGGAAGGTGTGCCGTTCTTCGTCAACGCACCGTTTCCGGCGCTGGGCGATAGGCATGTGAAACCCAAGCCTGTACGCATCGGACCGTATTCGCGGGAGCCTTACGATCACGCGGCGTTCTTCAATATTTCTGCGATGAGCTTTGGCGCGTTGTCGGCGCCCGCTGTGCGCGCGTTGTCTATCGGTGCCGCCAAAGCGGGCATCTGGATGGATACGGGCGAGGGTGGTCTTGCGCCGTATCACCTCGAAGGCGGTTGCGATATCGTGTTTGAGATCGGCACTGCCAAGTACGGTGTGCGTACACCAGACGGCAAGCTGGATGACCAGAAGCTATCGGCGATTTGCGCACACAAGCAGGTGAAGATGGTCAGCATCAAGCTTGGCCAGGGTGCCAAACCCGGTATGGGCGGGTTGCTGCCGGCGGCGAAAGTAACGCCGGAAATAGCACAAATCCGTGGCATTCCGGTCGGGCAGGATTCGCAGAGTCCGAACCGTCACCTGGATATCGGCAACGTGCAGGAACTGATGGATGCGATTCGCCACATCCGCGATCTCACTGGCAAGCCCACCGGCTTCAAGGCCGTGTTTGGCGGCATGGAGTGGATCGACGAGCTGTGCGACGAGGTGAGCAAGCGCGGCATCGAGCATGCGCCGGATTTCATCATCGTTGACGGTTCCGAAGGTGGCACCGGCGCCGCGCCGCAAACCTTGATGGAAGGTGTGGGGCTGCCCCTGCGCGAAGCACTGCCTGCGCTGGTCAATACCTTGATCGAACGCGGTTTGCGCGAGCGCATCAAGGTGATCTGCTCGGGCAAATGCATCACCGCCTACGATGTGGCGTGGGCGCTATCGATGGGCGCGGATTTCGTTAACTCCGCGCGCGGTTTCATGCTGGCGTTGGGTTGCATTCAATCGCTGCAGTGCAATCGCAACACCTGTCCTACCGGCATCACCACGCAGAACACGCGTTTGCAGCGCGGCTTGGTGGTGACGGACAAGAGTGAGCGCGTGGCGCATTACGCGCGCAACGTCATGCATGAAGTCGGCATCATTGCGCACAGCTGTGGCGTGGATGATCCGCGCGAGCTGGATCGTACGCATTGCCGTGTGATGGGCGACGATGGCGTATCGGTGCCGTTGATCAAGCTGTTTCCTTATCCGGCGAGGGTTGCAGAAAAGGCTTGATCTGGATTTTTGCGGAATGACGAGCGCTTCGATTGGAAGTTTGAGGGGCAGATGAAGTCAGGGCGACTCAATCCTGCTTCAAATTTACCCAGCCTTCCGCTGTGCGCACCTGCAGCGGCTTGAAGCGCCGCTTGTAATCCATTTTCGGATGTCCTTCGATCCAGAATCCCAGGTACACCCAGGGAATGCCGCGACGCTTCGCTAGTTCCACCTGCTGCAGGATGGCGAAGGTGCCCAGGCCACGGTCCTGTTCGTCGGGGTCGTAGAACGTATAGACGGCTGAAATGCCGGTCATGCATACATCCGTGACAGCCACCGCGAGCAGACGTTCGCCCTTGTGCAATTCCAGAAATACGGTGGGACTCCACGGCGCCGTGAGGAAGCGGCGGAAGTCGCTGGCTTCGGCTTCATCCATGCCGCCGCCGGGGTGGCGGGTGCGCAGATAGCGCGAGTACAGCGCGTGGCGCTCGCTGTTATAGCCGGCCATGCATTCGCGCACGATCAAGTCTTCGTTGCGCTTGAGGCAGCGGCGTTGCGCGCGGTTCGGCTTGAAGTTCGCCACATCGATGCGGCACGGTGTGCACGCGTGGCAGCTCGGGCAGTGCGGAAAGTACAGATGCCCGCCCGCGCGGCGAAAGCCGTGGTCCAGCGCCGCGCCATACAACCGATCCAGCTGCGGGGCAGCTGGATCGATCACCAGATTTTGCGCCGTGCGCCCCGGGTAATAACCGCAGGCGTGGGGCAGCGTCTGGAACAGGCGGACGTGGTCGGAGCGCATGGCCTGATTCTATGACCGCCAAGGTCCGACGTGGCAAGGATTTTTTGCTTAAAAGATGTGCAGATAGTGCAGCGCGAGCACCATGAATACGCCCAGGATCGACAGCAGCACGATGCGTCGCACCCTCGCGACGGTATGTTCACGACGGGCATACATCGAGGCCACAGGATCGCGTGAGATCCTCAACTCCTCGGCGTGGCGAACTTCCGGCTCGATACCCAGCTTGCGCAGCAGCTCGCGTGCCTTGGTGTAGTCGTCCGCTTTCTGGACCCACACCTGCGGCCAGGCGTCCCGGTTTTGGCTGCGCTGGGAATAGCTGAAGCGTTGGTAGCTTGGCCGGTTCCAGTTGGAGCGATTCGTGATGGTGGTTTCGACCCCGTTCTCGGCCATGAAGGCCATCACGCGATCGATGTTTTCCTGACGGGGAGAGGTGTAGAGCAGACGCATGAGGTCAGTTTACTCGCCGCGCAACCGGATCAACCCTTCCTGCGCCGTTGAGGCCACCAGCTGGCCGTCGCGACTGAAAATCTGCCCACGGGCCAGACCGCGTGCGCCTTGTGCAGTGGGGCTGTCGAACGAGTAGAGCAGCCATTCATCCACCCTGAACGGCCGGTGGAACCACAGCGCATGATCGAGGCTGGCCATCTGCAAGTTGGGCGTGAGATAGGAAATGCCGTGCGGCAGCGTGGCCGTGCCGATCAGGTGGAAATCCGAGGCGTACGCCAGCAAGGCGCGATGCAGGATGGCCGAATCACTGATCGGCGAGGTGAGCCGGAACCAGATGTGCTGGATCGGTGGACGCTTGGCCGGATGTAGTTCGTCGCGCGGCCATACCTGGCGGAATTCGAACGGACCATCGATGCCCAGCCAGCGTTGCAGCTTGACCGGCAGTCGGGAGAGTTCTTTCACCGGCACGCGGTGCATGGGTTCTACGTCTTCCGGCTCCGGTACCTCAGGCATGCTGGACTGGTGCTCCAAGCCTTTTTCCGGAATCTGGAACGAGATGGCGCCATTGAGGATGGGCTGGCCGTGCTGGATCGCGACCACTCGGCGGGACGAAAACGTACCGCCGTCGCGCGCACGTTCCACGCTGTAGACAATCGGCGCATCGATATCGCCGGCGCGCAGGAAATAGGCATGCAGCGAATGCGCCTCGCGCGAGGAGTCCACCGTCTCCTGCGCCGCCGCCAGTGCCTGGCCCAGCACCTGGCCACCGAACACGAAGCGCGTGCCGATATCGCGGCTCTGGCCGCGGAAGAGATTGTCTTCCAGACGTTCGAGCTGCAGCAGCTCGACCAGTTCCTGTACGTGTGTTTCCCGCATGCGGCTAGCCCCTGACATAAACGGCGGAAATTATAGCCGGGGGTTCTGCATACTTAGTGATAAGCCTCAGGGATGAGCCTCAGGAATGGGCATGTACTCGCCGCAGGCCGCTGCCAGCCAGCACTTCTGACCACGGGAACTGCGGACCCGGATCGAGCTTGCGCGGAACCTCGCGGCTTGGATCGTCGCTGGCCGGCACGCGGGCCGTGTCCAGATCCTCATGGCCGGCGATCTCGTGCAGGTTCGGATACTCGGCCCGCAACTGCGCCAGCAGCGCGCGCAGTGCGGTGATCTGCGCGGCGGTATAGGGCTCGGCCATGGTCTGGTGGTGCGAGTCGAACCAGTTCGGGTAGCGGCCCAGGTTTACCAGTTCGATGCCGATTGATGGCGGGTTGTAACCGCGTACGTGGTTGGCCACGCGAGTGCCGGGTACGTAGCGATAGATCGAGCCGTCGCGATCGATGTAGTAATGGCCGCTGGCACCGGTGCCGTTTTCGTACAGCACGCGCTCCCCGTATTCGCGCGCTGTGGCCATGTCGGGCAGTTCGGTGCAGTGGATGACCGCCAGCGTTACCGCGCTGGCTGGCCGTTCCGGCAGCTTGGCGACATAGGGCAAGGGCTGGTCATGGATAGTGAGCATGGGCATGCGGCGCAGGCCGTAGGTTGGGTTATCGCAGCGTAACCCAACGATGCCGCTGCGAATTATGTTGGGTTACCCCCGGATCAAGTCCGGGGTAACCCAACCTACACAGTGCAGTTATCATGCACGTCCTGTTGAGCGGACACGGAGACCGTTATGCCCGGACACGTCATTCTCTCCCATGGTTCCGATAGCGGCCCGGATGCCACCAAGGTAAGCGCGTTGGCGAAGGTCGCCGAATCCATGGGCTGGAGCACCGAGCGCCCGGATTATCGCGAGGACGACAAGCTCGGCCACGCCGGCTCGATCGAACCACGCATCGCTCGCTTGCATCAGCGCATCGCAGCGTGTGCAGCGCAGCCGGTATTGGTGGGTTCCAGCATGGGCGCCTTCGTTTCAGGCCTGGCATCGTTGGAGTTGCCGGTGGCGGGCTTATTCCTGCTCGCTTCGCCAGCGTTGATTCCGGGCAGTGACTTGGCGTTCGACGTACGTCTGGATGTACCGACATTGCTGATCCACGGTTGGCGCGATGACGTTTGCCCGGTGGATGAAATGTACGAATTCGCCCGTCGCCGTGAGCTGCCGCTGTGGATCGTGGACGATGATCATCGCCTTAGCGAACACGTCGACGCCATCGGCCGTCAATTCGGTCTCTTTTTGGAACAACTGGCGAAGCAGGCTTGAAGCAGTTCTTTGCAACGTGCCCCAAGGGGCTGGAATACCTGTTACGCGACGAGTTGATGTCGCTGGGTGCTACTGACGTGCACGAGGCGCTGGCCGGCGTGCGTTTTTCCGGCAGCCTGGAAACGGCGTATCGCGCGTGTCTATGGTCGCGCCTCGCGAGCCGTGTGCTGCTGCCGATCGCCGAATTCGATGCGGCTACCGACGATGCGTTGTATGCAGGCGTGCAAACCATCGACTGGTCGGAGCACCTCGCGCTGCACGCCACACTGGCGGTGGACGCCAACACGGCGCAAAGCAAACTCACGCACAGCCAGTATCTTGCGCAGCGCGTGAAGGACGCGGTGGTCGATCAATTCCGCCAGCGTGGCCAAGCGCGTCCCGATGTCGATACGGAAGAGCCCGATGTGCGCATCAACCTGCGTTTGCGGCGTGACCGTGCCACCGTGTCGATCGATTTGGCCGGTGCGCCCTTGCATCGCCGCGGCTGGCGGCAAACCCAGGGCGAAGCGCCGCTGAAGGAGAACCTTGCCGCAGCGATGTTGCTGCGCGCGGGCTGGCCGGAAGCCTATGCGCAGGGCGGCGCGCTGCTCGATCCCATGTGTGGCTCCGGCACCTTGCTGATCGAAGGCGCACTCATGGTGGCGGATGTCGCACCGGGTCTGCGTCGCGACTATTACGGCTTCCTCGGCTGGAAACAGCACGACATCGGTTTATGGCGCAGCCTGCTTGATGAAGCGAACCGGCGTGCAGAAGCCGGCTTGCCGGCGTTGCGCAGTTGCTTCTTCGGTTCCGACGCTGATCCGCGCATGGTGCAGATGGCCAAACGCAATGCGCAAGAAGCAGGCATTGCCGGATTTTTTACGTTGGACAAGCATGACGCGCTGCACGTACGGCCACCGGCCGGCTTCGAGCACGGTCTGGTGATCACCAATCCGCCATATGGCGAGCGCCTGGGCGAACGCGAAACCCTGCCGAAGTTCTATCGCAGTCTGGGCGAAACCCTGCGCGATCATTTCACCGGCTGGCGGGCCGCCGTGCTCGCGGGCGATGCCGAACTCGGGCGCGCCACGACGTTGCGCGCGGAAAAGAAATACACGCTTTACAACGGTGCGCTGGAAACGGTGCTGCTGATCTTCGAACTGCATCCGCGCGATGAGACTCCACGCGAAAAGCCGCCGCTTTCGCCCGGCGCACAGATGCTGAAGAACCGGCTGGAGAAGAACCTCAAGCATCTGCGCAAACGATTGGAGCGCGAAGGCGTGCATGCCTGGCGTGCGTACGATCAGGATCTGCCGGAATACGCCGCAGCGATCGATGTGTACACGGACACGTCGCGCACAACGCATCTGCATATCCAGGAATATCGCGCTCCGGCCGATGTGCCTGCTGAGCTTGCGCGCACGCGTTTGCGCGAGATGGCGCGCGTGGCGGGGGAAGTGTTCGACACGCCGCGTACGCGCATTGCCCTCAAGACGCGCGAACGTGGCAAGGGTGGTTCCAAGTACGGGCAGTTCGATCAGCGCGGCGAATTCATCGAAGTGGAAGAGGGTGGCTTAGCCTTCCTGGTCAATCTTTATGACTACCTGGATACCGGGCTGTTCCTGGATCATCGACTGGTTCGTGCAAAAGTGCGTGAGCTGGCCGCAGGGAAACGCTTTCTCAATCTATTTGCCTATACCGCCACGGCAAGTGTCTATGCTGCAGCGGGTGGTGCGCGCGATACCACCAGTGTGGATCTATCGGGCACGTATCTGGAATGGGCCTCGCGTAATCTTGCGTTGAACGGTTTCAGCGGCGAAAAACATCGTTTGGTGCAGGCGGATGCCGCAAGTTTTCTGCTACGTACGCATGAGCGTTATGGCCTGATCTACGTCGATCCGCCGACTTTTTCCAATTCCAAACGCGCCGAAGATTTCGATGTGCAACGCGACCACGTAAAGCTGCTGTTGGCTTGCGCGGATCGACTGACCGCCGATGGCGTCATCGTGTTTTCGAATAACTTCCGCCGTTTCTCGCTTGATCGCGAATCACTCGAAGCGCGTTTGACCATTGAGAACTGGGGTGCTGGCAGTATTCCGTTCGATTTTTCGCGGCGCGCAAATATTCACGATTGCTGGCTGCTGCGTCCGCACGGACCGGCTGGAGGCTCCGCAAATCCCTGGGAAAATGCCCGCGTTAAGAAATGAAACGCTTCAGTACAGATTAAGCGCATCGGGACGACCATTCACACCGTACTGACGGAGGTGTGTCATGTTTAAACGTAGTGTCGGCAAAATGGTTGCGGTCGGCCTGGCGATCGCTGGTGCCGTGGCTGTCCCGGTCGGCGCATCGGCCCATCCCTGGGGTGGTGGCCCGGGTTGGCATGGCGGTTACGGTTATCACGGCGGTTACTACCGCGGTGGATGCTGCTATCGCGGTGGTTACTGGAGCGGCGGTCGTTGGATTGCCGGCGCTATTGTAGGTGGCGCAGTGGCTGGTCTCGTAGCTGGCGCAGTGGCGGGTCCGCCGGTGTATTACGCACCGCCGCCGACTGTGGTGTATACGCCAGGCACGGTGGTCTATCAGGGCGCGCCGCCGCCGGTGGTGACCACTACAGTGATCACCAATGATCCGTACCAGACGCGTTACGTCGGTCCGGCTTACTGATCGAAATTTGATTTGAAAAAGAGCCCGGCAAAGCCGGGCTCTTTTTTTGTCTCAAGGATTTTTGGCTGGCTGTTGCGAGGTCACGCTATGGTATTTGGCGTGGTCGCGATACCCATTGAACGTTGTCTCATCGATCAGCCCGACCGAGTCAATGGCGCAAGGAGGTTGGTTCCTCGCACGCACCTTTTCACCGACTCCGCCGCAAATGCGTAGCGGCGCAGTCGCTTTGTCAGATTCGCTAGGCACAAATTGCATGCCGGGGTTGCCGATGCCCAATTTGTCGCAGCTTGCTTTCAGTTTCACCAGATAACGTTGATACGGCCCTGTGCGTACGATGATGGTTTGCGGATCCACCACGTGCCACTCGTTGATCTGGTCGAGACGGATGCAATCCTTATACGGTAAAGAGTTGCTTGCTGGTGCCGATTGCGCGAACGCGCTTGCGGCAGTTGCAGCAAACGTAAAGGCCAGCACTGCAGACATGACGGCTTTCATGGAATCACCTCACGGCTGTAAGAAGCATGGATTGTCCTGGCCATTGGCCATATTCCTGCCATGCGCGCATCACGGAATATGAACAACTGCTGCGGCATGGTGGCTGTATGATCGTCCGCTGTTTCGCGCTCCACAAGGTGGGTCGCAGCAAGTCCACCCCAAACGAGACTGCGCTATGAATGTCCCCACATTCACCGTAAGTACCGAGGATGTCCTTGCACGGTTCACGCACATCCGCAAGCAAACGCTCGCGCTGTGCGCGGGGCTGAGCGGCGAAGACCTGCAAGTGCAGTCGATGCCCGATGCGAGTCCGGGGAAATGGCACTTGGCGCATACCACATGGTTCTTCGAGCAATTCGTGCTCGGGCATGACCCAGCCTACCGGTCGCCGAATCCTGAGTGGCATTACCTGTTCAACTCTTACTACGAGTCGGTCGGGCCGATGCACGCGCGTCCGCAGCGAGGCTTACTTTCGCGGCCTACGCTCGATGACATTCGTAATTACCGTACGCGCGTCGATGAAATGGTTAGCGAACGCTTGGTTCGCGGTGTGGATGCCACGCTGGCGGCGAGGATCGAACTGGGCCTGCATCACGAACAGCAACACCAAGAACTGCTGCTGACCGACATCAAGCATGCGCTCTGGTGTAACCCATTGCGACCCGCTTATCGCCAAGCTCCAGTAAAAAGCGAAAGCCGCAGCGTGTCGATGCGTTTTCTTCCGGGCCGGCAAGGGCCGCTCGATATCGGTCACGACGGCGATGGTTTTGCCTACGACAATGAAACACCGCGGCACACGACATGGCTGCCCGCCCATGCGCTCGCCAATCGCTTGGTGACCAATGCCGAATACCTAGCCTTCGTGCGCGATGGCGGTTATCAGGAAGCAGGCCTGTGGCTCTCCGATGGCTGGGCGACCGTGCAGCGCGATGGCTGGCAGCATCCGTTGTACTGGCAGGAAGACTTGTCCAGCGAATTCACGCTGGCTGGTGTTCGCGCGTTGGACCCGCACGCGCCGGTGTGCCACATCAGCTATTTCGAAGCAGACGCATTTGCGCGCTGGGCAGGCGCGCGTCTGCCAACCGAGGCGGAATGGGAAGACGCTGCCGCACGATTGCCGATCAACGGTAATTTCCAGGACAACATGCGTTTTCATCCAAATGCCGTACCGCCCGGCGAAGGTTTATTGCAGATGTATGGCGACGTATGGGAATGGACCGCTTCGCCTTACGTCAGCTACCCCGGTTTCAAGCCTCTACCCGGTGCGCTGGGTGAATACAACGGCAAGTTCATGAATGGCCAATGGGTGTTGCGCGGCGGTTCGTGTGCCACGCCGCGTGATCACATTCGCGCCAGTTACCGCAATTTCTTTCCTCCCCATGCCCGCTGGCAATTCGCGGGCATCCGACTGGGACAGGACCGATGAGTGTGCAAGCTTATGCAGTGCGGGATGAGCAGCGCCCGCCCGATAACATGTTGTTGCAAGTGGTGCAGCGAGGACTGCGTTCGCAGCCCAAACGCCTGCCTTCCTGGCTGTTCTATGACGAACAGGGCTCTGCGTTGTTCGAGCAGATCTGCGAGCAGCCGGAGTACTACCTGACACGCGCCGAGATCGCGCTGCTGAATCAGCACGCCGGCGAGATCGCCCAGGTGCTCGGCCCGGATGTACGCCTGGTCGAATACGGTAGCGGCGATGCGATCAAGACGCGCTTGCTGCTGGAGCATCTGGTTACACCGGTGGCATGGGTGCCGATCGAACTCTCTGCCGACCCGTTGCGGCGAAGCATGGAACGGATGGCCGAGCAGGTTCCGCATCTGCCAATTCAGCCGCTGACAGTCGATTTCACCCGGCCGTTGCGGTTGCCGGTGCCGCCGCGTGCGCCACGCCGCACGGTGGTGTATTTCCCCGGTTCGACCATCGGCAACTTCGAAGATCGCGAAGCAGCGCAACTCTTGCGCAAGATGCGCGGCGAAATGGGTGATAACGGCGGCATTCTGGTCGGTGCGGATCTGAAGAAAGATCGCGCTACGATCGAAGCCGCCTACAACGATAGTGCAGGCATCACCGCCGCTTTCACCCTCAATATGCTGACGCGCCTGAATCGCGAACTGGGCTGCAATTTCGAACTCAATGCATTCCGCCATCGCGCGCACTACAACGCCATGGCCGGACGGATCGAAACGCATATTCTCAGCCAGCGCGAACAGCGCGTGCGCGTAGGGCGTCTGCAAGTACAGTTCCACGAGGACGAAGCGATGCTGGTGGAATACAGCTGCAAGTATTCGCTTGAGGATTTCGCTGCATTGGCGGCCATAGCCGGGTTGGCCGTGCAGCACGTGTGGTTTGATCCGGAGCGGATGTTTAGTCTGCAGTACCTCACGCGAGCGGTATAGCTTGGCTCCCCTCTCCCTTCGGGAGAGGGGCTTCAAATTCAAGCCGCCTTGCGCGCTCCAAGCCTTCCAAGCAGATCCTGCGCAGCCCTAACCCGTTCGCTCGCTCCGGGCAGCTCCATGTTGATCTTCAACTTGTCCTGCCCGTCGAGTTTGTACACGCGCGGGTAGTTCTGAATCAAACGAATGATCGCCATCGGATCGATGTCCGGCTTGTCGCGGAAGGTAAGGCGTCCGCCGTTGGCGCCGATATCCAGCTTGCGGATGCCCAATGGTGTCGCCATCAGCTTGAGCCCCGCAACTGAGAACAGGTTTTTCACCGAATCAGGCAGAAGGCCGAAGCGATCAATCATTTCCACTTGCAGCTCGCGCAAGATTTCTTCGTCACGTGCGCTGGCGATGCGCTTGTACAGCGTCAGACGGGCATGCACGTCGGGCAGGTAATCATCGGGAATGAGCGCAGGCAGATGCAGTTCCACTTCGGTCTCGTGTTCGCTGCTCAAGTCGAAATCCGGAACCTTGCCGGATTTCAGCGCGCGCACAGCGCGTTCCAGCAGTTCGGTGTATAGACCAAAGCCGATCTCCTGGATCTGGCCGGATTGCTCATCGCCTAGCAGCTCACCCGCACCGCGGATTTCCAAGTCGTGCGTGGCAAGCGTAAAACCTGCACCGAGTTCTTCCAGCGAAGCGAGCGCTTCCAGCCGTTTCTCTGCGTCGGCCGTAATCGAACGGTGATCCGGCACGATCAAATAAGCATAGGCGCGATGATGCGAACGACCCACGCGGCCACGCAGCTGATGCAGCTGCGCCAAGCCGAAGCGGTCCGCACGATCGATGATGATCGTGTTGGCGGTCGGAATGTCGATGCCGGTTTCGATGATGGTGGTGCACACCAGCACGTTGAAGCGCTGGCGATGGAAATCCGCCATCACCCGTTCCAGTTCGCGTTCCGGCATCTGGCCGTGAGCGATGCCGATGCGCGCATCGGGCATTAGCTCCTGCAGTTCGCGCGCGGTGCGTTCGATGCTCTCCACTTCGTTATGCAGGAAATACACCTGGCCACCGCGCTGCAGCTCGCGTTGGAAGGCTTCACGGATCAGCGCCGGCTCCCAGGTGGAAACGAATGTGCGCACTGCCATGCGATGCGCAGGCGGCGTAGTAATCAGCGAGAGATCGCGCAGGCCGCTCATCGCCATGTTCAGCGTGCGCGGAATCGGCGTAGCAGTCATGGTAAGCAGATCCACTTCGGCGCGCAGCTTTTTGAGCTGTTCCTTTTGACGCACACCGAAGCGCTGTTCTTCGTCGACGATCACCAAACCGAGGTTTTTGAACTTCACATCGGGCTGCAGCAGCTTGTGCGTGCCGATGATCACGTCGATCTGGCCGTCCGTGAGGCGCTTGAGCGCCTCGTTCACGTCCTTGGTGGAACGGAAGCGCGACAACACGTCGACTTTCACCGGCCAATCGGCGAAGCGGTCGGCGAAATTGCGGTAATGCTGTTGCGCGAGCAGGGTGGTCGGCACCAGCAGCGCCACCTGCTTGCCCGCCGTTGCGGCGGCGAAGGCGGCGCGCAGTGCGACTTCGGTCTTGCCGAAACCCACGTCGCCGCAGATCACGCGATCCATGGCGCGCGGCCGGGCGAGATCGCCAAGTACCGCATCGATCGCCAGCAATTGGTCGGGTGTTTCCTCAAATGGAAAGGTGCTGCCGAATTCTTCGACGAGCTGACGATCGATCGGTAACGATTCGCCACCGCGTGCTTCGCGCTGTGCGTAGATCGCCAGCAATTCGGCCGCGACGTCGCGCACTTTCTCTGCCGCCTTCTTGCGCGCGCGTTCCCATGCATCGCCACCCAGCGAATGCAGCGGTGCCAGTTCTGGCGCGGTGCCGGAGTAGCGGCTGACCAGACCGAGCTGCGCGACAGGCACGTAGAGCTTGTCGCCCTTGGCGTATTCAATGATAAGGAATTCGCCCGCCATGCCGCCCAGTTCCATCGACACCAGGCCTTGGTAACGGCCGACGCCGTGATCGACGTGCACGATCGGCGAGCCGATGGACAGCTCGGTCAGATCGCGAATCACCGATTCCGGATCACGCGCCGCACCGCGCCGGCGACGGCGCTCGGTGCGCACGCGTTCGCCGAACAGCTCGCGTTCGGTGAGCACGGTGATTGCAGGCTGCTTCAGCGCGAAGCCTTGTTCCAGCGGTGCAATCGTGATCGTCAGCTTGTTCGTATCGGCCAGAAATGCTTGCCAGCCGTCGACGTTCTGCGGACGCAAGCCGGCCGTGGCGACTTGTTCGAGTAGCGCTTCGCGGCGGCCGGCCGAGTCGGCGGCGATCAAGATGCGACCCGGATAGGCCTCAACGAAATGGCGCAGCGACGTACCCGGTTCCTCGCCTTTGCGGTTGAGCGGAACGTCCGGCGCAGGCTGCGTGCCGGCATCCACCGCGTGCTCATGGCCGCTCTCGACCACTTCCGCGCGCAAGCGTTTGTTGAGCTGCTCGCGCAGTTGTTCGGGCGAAAGGTACAGCTCTGCCGGTGGCAGCACCGGGCGTTCGATGTCGTGGGCGCGCTGGTCGTAACGCTCGGCGGTTTGCGTCCAGAATTGCGCGGAAGCTTCGTGCGCCCCTTCGCCAAGCACGAACAGCGCATCGTCGCCGAGGTAGTCGAACAGCGTGGCCGTGTTGTCAAAGAACAGCGGCAGGTAATACTCGATGCCGCCGGGCGTCACGCCTTCCTTCATGTCCTGATAGAGCGGGCAGCGGCGCACGTCGATGGGGAAGCGCTCGCGCAAACGGCTGCGGAACGCCTTGGCGCCCTCATCGGTGACGGGGAATTCGCGCGCAGGCAGCAGTTCCACCTTTTCCACCTGGTGCTGCGAGCGCTGCGTTTCCGGATCGAAGCTGCGGATCGATTCCACTTCATCGTCGAACAGTTCGATGCGATAGGGCTCGCCTGCACCCATCGGGAAAATGTCGATCAGCGCGCCGCGCACGGCGAAATCGCCGGGCTCACCCACTTGCGGTACGTGCCGGTAGCCGGAGGCTTCCAGCCGGCGCTGCTCGATGGCCAGATCAAGTTTCTGTCCCTTGCGCAGCATCAGGCCGGAGCCGGTGATGTGCGATCGCGGCGCGATACGCTGCATCAACGTTGCCGCCGGCACCACCAGTACGCCGCGTTTTACGCCGGGCAGGTGATAAAGCGTGGCCACGCGTTGGGACACGATGTCCGGGTGCGGGCTGAAAACGTCGTAGGGCAGGGTTTCCCAGTCCGGGAAATGCAGCACCGGCAAATTGCCGGCGAAGATGCGCAGTTCGTCTTCCAGCGCATGGGCGCGCTGGGTATCGCGTGTGACGACCACCACCAAGCCCTCGTGCGATCTGGCAGCCTCGGCAACCAACAGCGCTCGCGCAGAGCCGTGCGGTGGCGTCCAGAAGCGGCGTTGCTTGGGGCTGGTGGGAAGGGGCGGATGGCTGATGGGATTCGGCATGGGGATGCTGGGTAGGGAGGGCGCGATGTGGGGCGGCGCCAATCGAGCGCGCAAGTTTAGCGCGTTGGTCAATAGCAGCTCATCAAGCATGCATCGGAGGCTTTTCGGACATTGCGTTCCGGCCCTTCCAATGCGAAGTTTTGCCGGCCCGACGCAACCGTGCCCTTATCCATGCCCATCGACGGAACTTCACTCGATACCCAGGCCGGCGCAGCCGTGTACTCACCGTGGGTGCTTAAGCTTTACGACTGGTGGGTGCTGGGTGTTTCCAACCGTTGGGCTTGGCAGTGCTCCACCGAGGACGTGTTGCTGCCGTTCTATCGCAAGCACGTCGGCGCTCGGCATCTCGATGTCGGCGTAGGAACAGGCTTCTATCTCGAACATGCAGGCTTTGGCCCCGCGAAAGAACTGTCGCTGCTTGATCTGAATGAGAACAGCCTGGGTACCGCTGCCGCACGGCTGGGGCGCGCGGATGTCAGCTGGTTCGTGCAGGACGTGATGCAGCCCTTGGGCGCTTTGGGCGATCGCAAGTACGACTCGATCGCGCTGTTCTATCTGTTGCATTGCCTGCCGGGCGAGATGGCGAGCAAGGCCTCCGTATTCGATCACTTGAAACAGCATCTTGCCCGCGGAGGCGTACTTTACGGCGCTACCATCCTCGGCGACGCAGCAGGGCACAACGCGCTCGGCCGCAAGCTGATGGGCGTCTACAACAAGAAAGGGATTTTCGGGAATCGCGCCGATACGTTGGAAGGTTTGGAGCAAGCGCTGCGCTGTCACTTCGTTGACGTAGAGATCAAGCAACACGGCAAAGTAGCTTGTTTTACCGCGCTTCAACCCGTCGCGTAGGTTGGCATCCCAGCCTATTTAAAGCTTCAGGCTGATCTGCGCCGTACTCGCTTCACCCGGCACCATCTTGGCGACGAAACCCAGCTCCTTGCACAGATCGAGCATGGGGCGATTTTCCATCAGCACATAGCCCCAGATTTCGCTCAAGCCACGGCGGCGGCATTCGTCGACCAGGCGTTGCATCAGTAGCGCGCCGAGGCCGATACGCGTCCATTCGCGTTCTACCAGTACGGAAAATTCTGCCGTGTTGCTGGCGATGTCGACGAAGATGCGGCCCACGCCGCGCAGCTCGGCCGGTTTCACGGTTTCATCGATCAAGACGTAAGCGGCTTCCAGTTCCGGATCGATGCGGCACAGCCGCTGCGCCATCGGTGAAGGCAGCTCGGACATCGCATGCATGAAACGGCGGCGCACATCTTGCGATGGCAGGCGTTTGAAGCAACGTTGCACAGCAGCCATGTCGCCGGGCTCGATGCTACGGAGAATGAGTTCGCGTCCATCAGCGGTACGCACCGCCTCGCCACGGGGTTTGCCGGAAACCGGCGAAGGCGCGTAGCGCTCGCGGCTGGGCGGCGGCAGCTGCGCGTGGCGGGGGTAGGTGTCGCGGGCAGAGGTCATGTTCATACCCGTACTATAGCGTATTGTTTGCACTGCAGCATGAATGCGGGCGGCCTGTTTTGCCCGATTGGTTGGCGTCAATCGGGTGTAAGGGGCCATTCTTGTCGTCAAATTCCCGCGATGCAGCAAGGTGCCGCAGGTTTTCAGTCGGCTACGTCCGGCTCAAAAAAGCTCCAGCGGACTTCCGTGAAGCGGGCTTTCATCTCTCGCTCCACGGTGTTGATCGCTTCGATCAGGCTGAGGTTGTCGGGCGTGGGCGCCATGCGCGCTTTCACTGCCACCATCACATCCGGGCCCATTTGCAGTGTGATCAGATTGAGCACCTCAGCCACTTCCGGGCGATCACTCAGGAACGCAAGCAGTTCCGCGCGGCGGCGTGGTTCCACGCCTTGGCCGATCAGCAAGGCTTTCACCTCGATCGCCAGGGCGATCGCCACCACTATCAGCAGCACGCCGATGCTGATGGTACCCAGGGCATCGAACAGCAGATTGCCGGTGAGCATGGTGGCGCCGATGGCCAGCGCGGCCAGGCACAAGCCGAGCAGGGCGGCGAGATCCTCGCCGAAGATCACCAGCAGCTCGCTGGAGCGCGTTTCGCGAAACCAGCGCCATAAGGTTTGCTCACCGCGCGCCTGGTTCACTTCCCGCAGGCAGCCGTGCATGGAGATGCTTTCCATCACGATGCCGAACAGCAGCACGCCGAGCGCCAGCCACGGCCAGCGCAATGGTTCGG
The DNA here is from genome assembly GCF_030160295.1 of Dyella acidisoli. Taxonomy (GTDB): domain Bacteria; phylum Pseudomonadota; class Gammaproteobacteria; order Xanthomonadales; family Rhodanobacteraceae; genus Dyella_B; species Dyella_B acidisoli. The sequence continues at coordinate 50,730 of NZ_BSOB01000010.1, read as the reverse complement.
GTTCGGAGAGCTTGTGCACGCCTTCGTAGATCGAAAACAAGCCGCCTACTGCGAACAACAGCAACGCCACCACGAACGACCAGAAATACAACGCGCGGCCCCACCCCAGCGGATATTCGTCGGACGGCGGCCTTTTCGCTTGCCGCATACCGAGCAGCAACAAACCCTGGTTGCCGCAATCGGCTAGCGAATGGACAGCCTCAGCCAGCATCGCGCCGGAGCCGGTGATGATGGCCGCCGCCAACTTGGAGAGGAAGATCGCGAAGTTCGCACCCAGCGCCAGCAGAATGGGCTTGAGCGAATTGGCGCGGCCGGCCATGCGTTAGTGAATACCTACGCCAACGCCCACGCCGAAACTGATGTTGGGATGCCCTTGGCGCAGCTCATCGGCTGTCCAACGATGCGACTGCGCCACGCTCACCAGCGGATAGGTGTAAACCGCCTGATCCACCGTGCCTGCGCGGCTGCCGCTGAGTTGTCCGGTCAGTGTCACGAGAGCGCCATTCGGATAATTGAATGCTTCGAGATAGCCTGGAAAGACGGCGATGAAGCGACCGAGGCCCTGCGCATTCGGCTTCGGACGTTGCGAGGAATCCAGCGGATAAGCCAGGATCTCCATTTCCGTGTGATCGGGGAAGTTATGCACGCCGACCACGCTGCCACCCCAGATCACCGAGCCGTTACCATATTGCTCCGGTGAATGCGCCACTTCCGCGGGTGCAGCCGCAACGGTTGTGCCGGGTGCGGCCTTGTAGATGGGCGCCGGTGCGCATGCCACCAATAGCAGCAGCGACAACGGGGCGAGTGGACGGAGAGCAGTGCGGATGTTCATGGCGTTTCCCTTCAACGAACGTGCAACTGCCTTCGAGCTTAGCGGGGACGCTTCGGTCGCGGTAGCGGCTTGGCGTGATGCGCTTGTAAGGCTTGCGTGTCGTTCTCCTGTACCAGCCAATTCAGGCGCCATGCCGCCGCACGCTCCTGCGACAACAGGCGTGCCATGGCTTGCAGAGGTTCATGCAACACCTGGTGCAGATTCCATGGCGCATTGATGATGGCCATGCCCGATCCGTTGAGGCGCAGCGGCGAATCGTCTGGATGCACCAGCAGTTCGGCCTGCAGCACACGCCGCGCGCCGCAGCGCTGCAACCAACGTAGAAATGGTTGCGACTGGCTGCGCAACTTGATCGGATACCAGACCGCATAGATACCGTTGGGCCAGCGTTGCAAGGCTGTTTGCAAGGCTGCTTCGATCAGGCGGAACTCGCTGTCCTGCGCCTCATAAGGCGGATCGATCAGCACCAGCCCGCGTTTCTCCTTCGGCGGCAGCAACGCTTTCAGTGCTTCGTAACCGTTGCGGTGATGCACGTGCACGCGATGATCATGATGGAACAGTTCGCGCAGGCGTGAGACTTCTTCCGGATGCAATTCGCACAACTGCACACTGTCCGTCGCGCGCATCGTCAGCGCTGCCTGCAATGGCGAGCCTGGATACAGCTTCAGGCCGTGTTCGTTGCCGGGCAGGGCAAGGATGGCATCGAGCCAATGGCGCAGCAGCGGCGGCAACGGTGTTTGTTCCGAGCGCTGTAGATCGGGAAACAACAAGCGCGTAATGCCTTCGCGGTATTCACCGGTCTTGCCGGCTTCTTCGCTGTCGAGTGCGTAGCAGCCGCTGCCGGCATGTGTGTCGATCAGTGCGAACGGCGTGTCTTTTGCCTTCAGTGCCTGGATCAACGCAAACAGCACGCTGTGCTTGAGGACATCGGCGAAGTTGCCTGCGTGATAGGCGTGGCGGTAGTTCATGGCGGCTCGTGGGTTTGATCCCCTCTCCCCTCCGGGGAGAGGAGCCTGCCCCCGACTCGATCGGGGGTTAGGGCGAGGGGCAGGGCTTGCGAAGAAGCACATAGTAAGAGCAAAGCGTCTACTTTGACTTTCGCACAGTTTCGCATCGAGCGAGGTTGGCCCCACAGCCTAACCCCCGATCGAGTCGGGGGCAGGCTCCTCTCCCCGGAGGGGAGAGGGATTCAACTCAGCAGCCTCGCGGCGACTTAATACGCCACCGTAATACGCTGCCGCAGCGCGTCGTTCTTCTCCACGCGATCAAGCACAGCAGCCGCGTAATCGGGCACCGTGATGCGGCTTACACCCTTGTCATCCACCAGCAACTGCTCACCACCCACGCGGTACTTGCCGGAACGTTCCCCATCTTCAATCAGGGCAGCCGGGCTGACGTAAGTCCAGTCGACGTCGGTCTTGCTGGTGCGGAATACATCCAGCGCTCGGGCCTGCGCCAATGCTTCCGGCTTCCACGCGGCGGGGAAGTGTGGATTGTCGATCACCTTCACCCCCGGCGCGACTTCCAGGCTGCCGGCGCCACCCACCCATAGCAGGCGCTTGGCGTGGGTGCCGTTGAGCGTTTGAAGCAGTGTCTGCGCGGTGTTTGGCACGTCTTCCATGTTGCCGTCGCGCCGTGCGGACAGGCTGGCGATCACTGCATCGGCATGCTTGGCATAAGCCGACCAGGATGCCGTTTGTTCGACAGTACCCACCACCACCTGCAGCCTTTCGTGCTGCTGCGTGAGCCGGCCGGTATCGCGCACGATCGCGGTGACGTCATGGCCACGCGCTAGTGCTTCTTCGAGGATGCCGCGGCCGATATGGCCGGTGGCGCCGAACAGGATCACTTTCATGAGGGGTATCTCCGTCTGGGAATCGATGGCTCGAAAGCATGCGCTTTCCAGATTGGAACGATAAGCGGACTAATGCGTAATTGACTGTCAATGAATAGTTTACAATGATTTGTGCATGGGACGAGACGTAAACCTCAATAGACTGGCCATTTTCGTGGCGCTAGTGCGCGCCGGCTCATTCACTGCGGCGGCGGCGCAACTAGGCATGACCAAGGCCATGGTCAGCCAGCATATGTTGCGCCTGGAGCGTGAACTGGGCGTCACACTGATCGTGCGCAGCACACGGCGCATGGCGCTGACCGAAGCAGGTGCGGCCTTTCATGCCGATTGCGTGCCACTGCTCGAACAAGCCGAAGCGGCCATCGAGCGGGTGGGCGATCAACGCAGCACACCAGCAGGCACGCTGCGCCTCACCACGTCGACGGATTACGGTACCGCAGTGGTAGCGCCGGCGCTGGCGGAATTTCACCGACTGCATCCACGTGTGCAAGTGGATCTGGTGATCAACGACCAGATCAGCGATCTCATTGCCGAGCGTTTCGACCTGGCGATCCGCATCGGCTGGCTGCGCGATTCCAATCTGCGCGCGACGCGGCTAGGAAACTTTCGTCAGCTGCTGGTGGCAGCGCCCGCGTATCTGGCCGAGCACGGCGTGCCGCGCAGGCCGGAGGATGTGGCCATGCATGGATGGATCGCCATGTCCGCGCTTGTCACACCGTTGCGCTGGACTTTCACTCGTGGTCGTACTCGCCGCGTGGTGCGCATGCGCCAAGTGATGCAGGCCAACAACGCTGCGGCGATTCGCGCGCTGGTGTTGGCTGGCGCCGGCCTATCCGTATTGCCGGATTACCTGGCGGAAGACGATATCCAAGCCGGACGCCTGCAGGTGCTGCTCGCGCAATATCAGTTGTTGGAAGGCGGTATCCACGCGGTGTATCCGGACCCGCAGCCACCGGCAAAGGTACGGGCGTTTATTGATTTCATGCGCGATCGATTGACGAAGCGTTGATGGTGTGGCGCGAGAATATGTCTCAGTGAGTCCCTCTCCCTTCAGGAGAGGGTGCCGAGAGGCGGGTGAGGGTTCGGGCGAAGCGTGACGTCAACGTCTTGCGCGAGTTTCATCATCGCGCGTTGATCGCACCCTCACCCCAACCCCTCTCCCGGAGGAGAGGGGCGTTCAATCGACGTTGTGACTTTCCACCGTCCCCAGCAATTCCGCTTGCACCGGCGCTTGTTCCTTCCGATGCAGCAAGGGGTGCGCAAACACGGACGCAAGAATCACCACCACACCCGCATAGAACCAGCCGTCCAACTGGCGCTGTTCGCCAAGCAATACCACCGCCAGCACAATCGCATAGACAGGTTCGAGGTTGGTGATCATCTGCATCGCAAACGCGCTGACGTGACGCAAGGCCACCAGCACCAGCGAGAACGGCAGCAGTGTGCAGCCGAACGACAGCAGCAACAGCAGCAACGCATCGTGCAGGTCGGGAAGCTGAAATGCCGATCCATTGTGCGGCAGCAACGGCGCGAGCAGCGTGAGCAGCAGGGTGCCTGTGCCGAGTTCAATACAGGTAACGGTAAGGGGATCGCCGTGATCAACCATGCGCTTATTGAACGAACTGAATAGCGCCACCAGCAACGCGGACACCACGCCCACCGCGATACCCAAGCGCATGTGCCCCGGCACGCCACCGGCCACCATGGCGACGCCAGGTACCACCGCAATGGCGATCACCAGTTCGCGCGCATCGAAGCGTCGCTTGGCGATCCATGGTTCGACAAAAGCAAGAAACGCTGGCCCTAACGCAATGCATGTTGCTCCGACCGAGGCATTGGCAAGTTTGATGGCCGCGTAGAACGTCAGCCAATGCAAGGCCACCAGCATGCCGATACCTGCATACGCCAGGCGCAGCTTCATCGGCATCGCCTGCAGGCCGCGTCGCACTTTGGGTATCAATAGCAAAGCGCCCGTTACCAGCAGCATGCGCCACCACACCAGCGCCATGGCCGGCAGCGTGATCAGCTTGCCGAGGATGGCCGTAAAGCCCCATAGCAGTACGCAGAAATGAATTTGCAGGCGGGCCTTGGTGACGGGCTGCATGAGACGGAAGCGATTGGATGAGACCGGCTATTCTAGTCCAAGCTTCCTGGTGATTCGTTCGCGTATATGCAGGGCGTAACCTTCACTGCCGTCATTCCCGCGAAAGCGGGAATCCATCTTCGCTTGTGCATCAGAGCAAAATGGGTTCCCGCTTTCGCGGGAATGACGACCGTGCGGGTTACGCCGTTGCTATTTCTTGCCCCCATTCGGCAGCGATCCACTGCGCAACTGCGATAGCACCTGCTGACACTGGTTCGACTCTGCTGCTTCACGGCTGGGCACGATCACTGCCAGCAACGCCGCTGCAGGCGCTGCCAGCACGGCAAGCGCCACTGCACCGCCACCGCGTAGCAGCAACGGTCCGGGCTTCACGCCCACGTCCGGATCTTTGAAGGTGCCTTTCACGTAAAGCGGAGAGCGCAGCGAGAACACACGCAAGCCTTTGGTATGCGGCACCACGTCCAAATCCAGCTGCTCATTGCTGAAATTGATCGTGCCGTTGACGTTGATCGTGGCATCGGCGGTATCCAGCACAAACAGACGGCTGGTGAATACGCCGTTGGTTCCAGCCAAGTTGGTGGCGGCGCAATTGATCTGCACAGTCTTGTCACCAAACATCCTTTCCACCACCACGTTCGCCACGTTCAATCCGGCAGCTTCCAGCAATGTCTTGCTGATCGCGCCGTTGTTCATCAGCAGCTTCACATCGCCGTTCGCGTTGCTGAGCAGCTCCGATACGGAGCCGCCGGCACCACTCATCGTCACGTCGCCATTGATTTCGCCGAAGCTGTTCTCCATGGATTTCACGGTCGGAAACAGTCGCTTCAATTGCAAATGGCGTGCGCGCAGATCGAACGCCGTACGCATGGGCTGTGCACTGGCATCCATGCTGAGCTTGCCCTCGATCGTGCCGCCGGCCACGCTCGTATGCAGCGGATCGAGTTTCAAGACGCCGTTGTCTATATTGATATGCGTGCTGAGCGCATCGATCGGCAGCGAAGCCGGGTGCTCGATATGCGCCGCGTCAAACGTGACGTCGGCGTCCATGGTGCGCAGGCGGTTGGTGTGGAACTGTTCTACCGGAAGCGCTTTATCCCTGGGTTGTGGTGTTGTGTCGCCGCGCTGCTGTTTCTGCGCCGTACTGTCTGCGCCTACCAACGGTCCGAGATCAACGAAGCGCAGCAATTGCGAATGCACGTCGCCGGTAAGCTTCATGCGTGGCCCGCCGGTGACGACTTCCAGATTGCCACCCAGATCGCTTTCGCCCACACGCCCTTTGAAATCGCGATAGCTGAAGCGACTGCCTTGGGCATGCAGTTCCGCCGACAGATGGCCTTCTGTCGCATACGGTGGCGTGTCGGGCAGGGTGATGCCGAGGATCGGATAGAGCTTGGCCATGCTCGTGCCGGCAAACCACACACGCAGATTCAGCGCAGCCAGATGCGTGGGATCGGTCAGTGTGCCGACCAGCGCGATCTTGCTGTCGCCAATGTGCAAGCGCGCTTGCACCGGGAAAGGTTGATCTGTGCGCTGCAAGGCCAGCACCGCACCGGTTTTGCCGCTGCCGTTGACCGGTGTGCCTTGATAGGTGCCGGTTGCCGTCCATGCAAATTGGTACGCCGTGTGTTTGGCTTTGTCAGAGGTATCGGGTGTGGTCTTTTCGGTATTCACCCCATTACCCACATTGTGGCCCACATCCGCACGTGACTCGTCGGTGGCTTGCGCCACCAGTTGATCGTATGGAATGGCTTGCTGCAGCGGCGCGATGGTGACGTGCAGATTCAGCCGTGTCTTGGCGTCATCCAGCAGAATGTCGCCTTTGTCGAAAGCGATCGTGCCCAAGGTGAGCTTCCAATTCGAAGCTTGCACATTCTGTGGGCGGTTGAGTTCCCAGTTGGACTGATCCTTGCTGGTGCGCTCCAGATCCACACCCCAGCCGTCGAGCCGCACGAAGGGAATGTAGGCGTGATGCAGCAGCAACGGCAGCGGAGAAATCCGAAGCTGCAATGTATCGAGCTTTACGAATTGCGATTGCCGGGCCCAAGGCGGATTGCCGATATGGATGTCATGAGCCGTGAACGTAGGCCACGGCATCAGCCTGCGAAGACTGGGTTCGCTCGGCTCGCGCTGCCATGCTGCGGTCAAATCGCCGTTGATCACGAAGGATCGGCCAAGGGCCGCGCTGACCTCATCATCGATCGTGGGCTTGAGCCGATTCCAATCGAAGAAAGCAACGAGCAGGATCAGCGCAACGACCAGCACCAGCAGCACGCCCACGATCCAGGCCAGCATTTTTAAACCGAGCCTCATCACTCCTGCCTTTGCGGTACGCCGGGGTGAACACGCTAGCTGCTCAACATAACTGTGAGCAAGGCGAAGATCACGTGTATGGGGTGTAGAGGGTTGGGCGCGGATTCAGGTGGAGCGTGAGTGAGTAAGGCGCCCTCTCCATCAGAGAGAGGGCGTTAAACGCAGCATCAATGCTTGCTATCTGCAGCAGATTCCGTGCGCACCGGCACGTCGATATTGCAGAGATCGATCTTTCCGGCAGGTAAGGCATAGAACGCATCGTGCCGGTTGCGCTTGGCTTCGATGATCGCGCTGAAGGTGGCGCTATCCGTGCGAAGCACCTGCAGCTTCTCGCGTTGGGCGGCAGGCAGATCGGCCGCCACTTTCATCGAGAGGATCGGTACACGCTGTGCCGCCTGCGTGTAGAAACCCAGCGGACCGGTACCGCGAGGCAAGCCGGAAAGGTAAGGCATGCCTTCGATCACGCGGCCGGCGATGGCGAGGTTGCGATCGATCTGGCGTGGCGCCTGGCCGATTGCCACGTAGAGCGAACTGCCGCTGCCACTGTCGGGAGCCACGTCACGTGCCACGCCGACCATGCCGTAGCAATGCACCAACCATTCGCGTCCGCTGGCCGGATCGCGCGCCGCGGGGAAGCCTTCAGTGAATCCCACCTGCGGCGCATACACGTCGCCATCCGGCAGCGGTGTCCATGGCAGTTTCGCATCGATGGCCCGCGTGTATTCCGGCGGAAGCTTGGGCTTGGCACTGCCCAGCGGCTTGATCTTGCTCTTGTCGCCATTGTCGTCATCGTTGGGGTCGCCCCATTGCGTAACGAAGTTGTCTTGCACACGAATGATCGCCAGTCCGTCGAAATAATGTTCGCGCACTAGCGTCCGGATATTGGCGGCGTGCAACGGCGTGAAGTCCGGCGCCAGTTCGATCACCACGCGACCCTGCGGCAATTGCATGTAAAGCAAATTCTCGGGGTCGGGCGTGCGCCATTCTTCCGACTTGGACTTGGCGATCAGTTCCTTTGCGGTGGGTGTGGCTTTCGGCGTATCCGCGATAGCGGGCAACGCGAGCAGGCCCATTGCAATAAGCAGTCCGGCTTGAAGACGGCGCAGGCGCATAAGCGGTTTTCCCCATAGGTGTCGGCTGCGTGACGGTAACAGAGACACCCGGTGATGCGTAGTCCCGTTTGCACTACGCATCCTGCCGCAGGAATGCTATTCCGGCCAGGCTGAGCTGCGGATCACACTGCAGAAATTGCCAGGGAAAAAACCACGTTGCTTATCGGCGATGACGTCTGCTTTGACATTGCCGAACGTCGTTGCCGGCTTGTGCTGAATCCCGTCGTAGAACGTCTGGATGATGGCTTCCTTGAAGCGGCTGCCGCGCGGGTGTGCATGCACGACGGCGTTGCGTTCCCGCTCGCCGAAACGCTGATAGTCGATACCAAGCACGTCCATCTCTACGCCGGCCGTCACCAGCGCGACTACGGGATGCATATGCTCCGGAATGCCCGGCGTGGTGTGCAACGCAATGGCCGTCCATACCGTATCGATATCCGCCTGGGCAATGCCGTGGCTGCGCAGGAAATCGCGCGCCACATTGGCGCCGTCGACTTCAAAGCGCTGGTCGGCACTGCGATGCTGAGGCGTAAGTCCCATGTCATGGAACATCGCGCCCGCGTAGAGCAGTTCGGCATCGAACGACAGGCCGCGGCGCTTGCCGGCCAGGGCGCCGAAGTAATAGACACGGCTTGAATGGTGGAACAACAGTGGCGATGCGGTATCGCGCACCAGATCGGTGATCTCGCGTGCGAGTTGGCTGTCGGGAACGCCAACGCCGTTGATCGTGGGTTTCATGAGGTATCTCCTGCATGTGGAAGCAGGCTCAGTGTCATTCGCATCCAAAATGGCATCAAATGGCGCGATACGTCATATACTGCCATCCTCCGTGGATCACGGACACAGGAGTCATGGCATGGCCAAGACGATCGCCTTGCTGGCGCTGCCCCGGTGTGCAGTTGCTGGATGTTTCCGGCCCGCTCGACGTGTTTGCCCAGGCCAATATCGAGGCGGGGCATGCGTTCTACGCGCTGCAAGTGATCGCTTGCAAACGCGGCCCGCTGATCAGTTCGTCGGGCGTGCGCTTGCTGCCGGATCGGGTGGCCTGCGAATCGGACGAACGTGTCGATACCTTGCTGGTGGCAGGCGCTCCGCACGCTGCCGACTATGCGATGCCGACTGCGACGCTGGCCTGGCTGCGCGGCATGGCTGTCCGCGCTCGGCGATATGGCTCGGTGTGCACCGGCGCATTCGTGCTGGCCGGCACCGGGCTGCTGCGAGGTAAGCGCGTCACCACGCATTGGGCAGCAGCAGATCGCCTGCGGCAGGAGCATCCCTCGGTCACTGTGGACGAAGACGCGCTTTACGTACGCGATGGAAAATTGCGTACGGCAGCGGGCGTCACAGCAGGGTTGGATCTGTCGCTATCGCTGGTCGAGGAAGACCTTGGTCGCGACATTGCCATGCGCGTGGCTTCGCAATTGGTGATGTTCTTCAAGCGGCCCGGTGGGCAAATGCAGTTCAGCCGTAGCGGTGAAACGCGGCCTGCGGGGCGTTCCGTGTTGCAGGAAGTCCAGCGCTGGATCATGGCGCATCCGGAGTTGGAGCATAGCGTTGCAGAGCTTGCCGAGCGCGCGGGCCTGAGTCCGCGTCACTTCGCGCGCCTGTTTCATGCCGAAGTAGGCAGCACGCCGGCAGCGTGGGTGGAAGCTGCGCGCGTCGCCGCGGCCCGCGCGCTGTTCGAAGCCGGTCATGCCGCACCGAAACAAGTGGCCGCGAAGTGTGGTTTCCAAAACGTCGATACGTTCCGGCGAGTGTTTGCCAAGCATGTGGGCGTGACGCCAGCCGAGTACCGTAAGCGCTATGTCCCGCATGATCCGTTGCAAGCTTAATCATCTAGCCCTGCATAAGGAGCGCCATCTTGAAGCCCACTTCCCACCAACACCGCGTCGTCATTGTCGGCGCCGGCTTTGGCGGCCTCGAAGCCGCGAGGCATCTAGGCAACCAATCCGTGGACGTCACGTTGATCGATCGCAGCAATCATCATGTCTTCCAGCCGCTGTTGTATCAGGTGGCGGGTGCGGCGCTGGATATCTCGCAGATTGCCTGGCCGATTCGGCGCGTGCTGCATCGCTTCAAGAACATCACCACGTTGATGGCCGAAGTGAACGGCGTCGACGTTGCCGGCAAGGCCGTGCTGCTCACCGATGGTTCGCGTATTCCTTATGACACGCTGGTGCTCGCCACCGGCGCCACGCATGCCTACTTCGGTCACGACGAATGGGCACGGTACGCGCCAGGATTGAAGACGCTGGGCGACGCGCTGGCGATACGGCAACACCTGTTGACGTTGTTCGAGCAGGCAGAGCGGGAGCCCGATCCCGCCAAGCGGCAGCTTCTGCAGACCATTGTGGTAATCGGCGCTGGCGCCACCGGCGTGGAGCTTGCCTGCACCATCGCCGAACTGGCGCATGAAGAAATCCATGGAGACTTTCGCCACGTCGATACGCGCAAGGCGCGCGTGGTGCTGGTCGAAGCGGCATCGCGCGTGCTGTCCGGTTTTCCCGAACCGCTTGCCGATTACGCGCAGCACACCATGGAGCGGCTTGGCGTCAACGTGCTGCTCAATCATCCGGTCACCGAATGTCGCGAAGATGGCGTTGTCTGCAAGGACCAGTTCATTGGCGCGGGTGCAGTGTTCTGGGCGGCCGGCGTGCGCGCGTCACCGGTGGCGCAGTGGCTGGGTGTGTTGGCGGACAGGGCCGGTCGCGTGAAGGTGGAGCCCGATCTTAGTGTTACCGCGCAACCGGAAATTTTCGTGATCGGCGATGCGGCCACGGTAGAACAGAAAAACGGCAAGCCAGTGCCGGGTCTTGCTCCGGCGGCCAAACAAGAAGGGCGTTACGTGGCGGACGTGATCAAGGCACGTTTGCGAAACAGCGCATTGCCGCCACCATTCCGCTATCGCAACTACGGCAATCTCTCCACCATTGGCAAGCACACGGCGGTGGTGGATTTCGGCAAGGTGCGGCTGCGTGGGCGACCTGCCTGGATCTTATGGGCGATTGCGCACATCTACTTTTTGATCGGCGTGCGAAATCGGCTGCTAGTGGCGCTGAATTGGCTGTGGCTTTACATCAAGGGTGATCGAGCGGCGCGGATCATTATCAGCCGAAAGAGTTGACCGCTGCGGCAACTGGTGGGTTGCCATGAAAGTCATCTAACCTCACCGCCGTCATTCCCGCGAAAGCGGGAATCCATCTTGCTCTGATGCATCTTTGAAAATGGATTCCTGCTTTCGCAGGAATGACGGCCAAGAGGAGGCGTGTACTTTGACGGCGACCTACGCCACGACAAGAGCCTTGTCTGCTAGAACAACTCCGTACTAAGCGTCAAATACCACTGCCTCGGCGCACCCACGTAATACGTGGGCGACGATGTCTCCGCCGAAAGCGTCGGACTCGACGGCAGCATCAAATAGCGGCGGTTGAGCAGGTTCAGCGCATTGATCGCAATCGTCGGCTTATGCAGCACGCTGAAATCCGGCAGCTCGTAGCTGGCGCTGCCATTGAGCGTGAAATTGGATGCCACACGCTCGGTATTCAAAAAGTCACCGTACTCGCTGCCGGTGAATTTGCCATTGAGATTCAGCGTCAGGCCGTTCGCCGAGTAGCGCGCGCCCAGGTACGCCATGTTGCGCGGCGTGCCGGGGAACTGCTTGCCTTTGGTGGCATAGAACGCAGCTGCGGTATCCGCGGTGGCGGGCAAGTTGAGATCCTGCTCCACCTTGGCCTGCGTATACGTGTACGAGCTGTACAGCGTGAAGCCATGCCCGAGGTCCAGATTGCCTTCCGCGTTCAAGCCGGCCATCCGCGTTCGGCCTGCATTGATGTAGTAGTTGATGAAGGTGTTCGGGTCCAGACCTACCGCCGTGCGATTGCCCATATTGGCGAGGTACGCATCGGTGTGCAGTGTGAGCGGCCCATGCGTAAAGCGCCAACCGATTTCGTTGGACCACGCGCTTTCCGGCAAGGGTGCTGGTAAACCGAGTCGCGAATTGCCATAGGTGGCGGCATCCGGCGGCGCGCGGAAGGTGCGGGTGAGGCTGTAGTAGAGCTGGTTGTTGTCGTCCAGTTTCCAGGAGGCGCTTACTGACGGCAGGAAGCGGTGGTAGCGATTATCGGAGTTCTGATAAGACGTCCAATCCACCGGATCGGGATTGCCGGGGTACAGCACGAACTGATTGTTGCGCTCGGTATGCAGATAGGCCACGCCGGCGTTGAACGTCCATGCATCGTTGAATGTCCAGGTGTCTTCCACGAACGCTTTTTCCACCGTGGTGACGTCGTATTCGGAATAGTTTTTCCAGATCTGTCCGTTGCTATACGTAAGCAGCTTATTGTCGCCCCACACCGACTCCGGTGCGCCGGTCTGCGGATCGACGTAAGAGGCGTCGATGTATTCCAGCTGGCGCGATCGCTCGTACCAGATACCCCAGTCGAGCGTGTTGTCCATTCCCAGTGCCAGCGTGAACTTGGCATTGATACCTGGGCGATAGGTGATCGGACGGTACGCTTCGTACGCCGTGTACTGACCATCGGTGAATTGATTCGCCTGTACCACCGGCTTGCCGTTGACGAACTGCAACGGCAGGAATCCGCCGAAGCTGCCGTTGCCGTCACCGAACTGGAAGTAGGGAATGACGGAAAGCGAAAGATTGCTGCCGAACTTGAACTCGCCGTCCAGGCTCGCTACCCACGACTTGAACGGGTTCTGGAACAACCGGAAATAATTGACCTGGGTGACTGTGGCCGGGTCGCTGTAAAGCGAACTGGCGGGGAAACCACCGGCAGGCGTAGGCGTCCAGGTTGTGCCGTAGTCGTAGCTGTAGCCGTATTGCGCCGCCTGTGCCTTGGTCAGCGGCATGTAGAAATAATTGTGCTCGCGATTGAGGTTGAAGTTGGCGGTAATGCTGTCGTTATCGTCGATCGTCCACACCGATTTGGCCTGGATGCGATCGATGTGGTTGTAGCCGCCGCCACGCCATTTGTCGTCCGAGTTGCGCGATATCGAAATCCAGCTGCGCACCGGACCGATCGCGCCGGTATTGATGCGCAAGAAGGTGCTCAGCGCATTGTTGCTGCCTACCGTCTGGCCCGCGTACACGTTGAAATTTTGCGTAGGCGTGCGGGTGATGAAGCTGATGTGGCCGCCGACTGCGCCAAGATCCGGCATGTCCAGATCCGCCGAGCCTTGCGACACATTGATGGATTCGTAGTTGCGCGCTTCGCCGTATTCCGAAGCGTAGGGAATGTAGTTGCCCGCATCGTTCACCGGTACGCCGTCGAGCGTTACGCCGATCTCGCTCGCGTTGAAGCCGCGGATGGTGTAGCTGCTGGCATCGGTAAGACCGAAGCCGTCGCTGGAGGCAGAGTTCACACCCGGCGCGCTGTTGATGATCTGCGTGTAGTCCGCCGTGATCGGCACTTCGGCGATCGCCTGTGCGGTGATCGTCGATACCTGCTTGGGTTGATCCTGGACGGCCATCAAGCCACCGGCCAGCGATTGAGCATTGACGTTGACCGTGGAAAGCGTGGTGCTCTTGTGCGTCTTTTCGTTCGTGTCGCTGCTACTGGTGTTGGGTGCTTGCGTTGTGTTGTCCGCGTGCGCAGTGCCGACGGTGCCCAGCATCAGGGCGGCCAGCGCAAGCCAAAGCGGTTTGTGACGACGAACTGCGGATGTATGCATGCCTGGTCTTCCCCCGGAACGAAATGTGCCGAAAAACAGCGCGTGCCCAGTCTTTCTTTACTGGCGCCCGCATGGCCTTAAATGACAAGCGAAAACACCGCAGAAGCCGATCTAAACGCCGGCTCCCTCCCGATGCTGCGATGTAACAATTTTTTTATCGTAATGACGCGAACTTGTCTAGGTCGCGTGGTGCGGTCAACGCTCGTTAGTTCGAGATATGGCTGGTAAGTCCCTTGAATCTACGTCAATAAACAGATTGGAAGAATTTTTTTACTTATGGTGCTATGCCCCTGCATGAAGGATTGCTTACGGTGTGCTGACGCAACAAATTGCGAAGGCTTGTTTGAAACGTCGCTGGCGCCAATCCGCTAGGGTTGGTTGCGAAAGCGGCGGCCCGTCATCAATACTCGCGTGCAGGACGCACGCATCTGGACGTCCAAACGTTTTGAAGGGGAATGCATGAAGATCCACCGTTCGCTGCTCGCCGCAGTATTTGCGTTGCAGCTCGCTGCCTGTGCCACCACCTCCGCACCTACCGCTTCTTCTACTTTGCAAGGCGATGCAGCGCATCCGGCGCAAACGCAAGGCTGGGTGGATACCAAACTCTACTTCGGCCTTGGCCCTGCGGATCACCCGGAGCAGGGCATCAGCGAAACGCAATGGCGTGGCTTTCTCGACAAGGAAGTCACATCGCGTTTTCCGGACGGCCTGACCGTGATCGACGTATATGGCCAATGGCAAGGCAAGCAGGAAACCGCGCCCGAACGCCTGCATTCGAAACTGCTGGTGATCTATTACCTTGATACGAACGACAACCGCGGCAAGATCGAGGCGATACGCGCCGCGTGGAAGCAGCGCACAGGGGATCAGTCGGTGTTGCGGGTGACGCAGCCGGCGGATGTGTCGTTCTAGCCTTCTCATTCCCGCTCCCCTCTGGGGAGAGGGTTAGGGTGAGGGGACAATCTTGCGATAGAGCCGACTTTCCTCGCTTGAAGAACGTGAAGCGATGACGCGATAGGCGCAAGCATCATGGCAAGCGCGGCCCCTCACCCCAACCCTCTCCCCGAAGGGGAGAGGGGGTTCGTATTCCGAAACATGTGAGACAACTTGTGACCCAATCCAGCAGCAAAATCCCCCTCTTCGTCAGCGCCGACTTCAACGGCTTCCTGGGTTTGCTGGTGGATAACCTTTCCGTGATGGCGTTTCTCGCCACGGCCTTGATCGGCATCTTCGGTTTTCCCGCTGATCTTGTTTACACGCGAATGTTTCCCGGCACCACGCTAGGCATCCTGCTTGGCAATCTTGCTTACACGGTAATGGCACGCCGTGTGGCGAAACGCACCGGTAAAGCGGATACCACCGCCATGCCGCTGGGTGTGGATGCACCGACAACGATCGGCTTGGCGCTGCTCGTGCTGGGGCCTGCATTCCTCAGCTACAAGCAGGCAGGTATGGACGAGCATGCTGCTGCGATCGCTACTTGGCAGTTGGGCATGGCATCGCTGGTGGTGATGGGCGTGTTCAAGACGGTGCTGTCGTTCTTCGGTGCGATGGTGCAGCGGCACGTGCCGCGTGCGGGGTTGCTTGGTTCCATCGCCGGCATTGCACTGGTGCTGATGGGCTTTCTGCCGCTGGTGGAAGTCATGAAGGTGCCGGTGGTTGGTTTTGCCGGTCTTGGCGTGGTGCTGTATGCGTTGGTGGCGCGCGGCCATATGCCGTGGAATCTGCCGGGCGTGCTCGTCGCGTTCGTCGTCGGAGTGCTGCTGTACGAAGTGCTTGGTCCGCTCGGCTGGCTGGGGCATGGCTATCATCCAGCGGCGGCATGGCAGTGGCGCTTCGCACTGCCGTGGCCAACGTTGGAATGGCTGCATGGCCTGCCGCTGACGATTCCCTATTTGCCGCTGATTCTGCCGTTCGGATTGCTGATGGTGGTGGGCGGCATCAACGTCACCGAGAGCGCAAGCGCTGCCGGCGACAACTACAACACGCGCGACATTCTGCTGGTGGAAGCACTGGCCACTTTGATCGCCGGTTTCTGCGGCGGTGTCGCGCAAACGACGCCGTACATCGGCCAGCCGGCGTATCGCGCAATGGGCGCGCGCACGGGTTACACCTTGGTGGCCGGCATCGTGATCGGTCTTGGCGGCATCTTCGGCTACCTGTCCAACCTGGTGGAAATGCTGCCGCTTGCGGTGCTTGCGCCGATCCTGATCTTCGTCGCCATCGGCATTACCGCGCAGGCATTCGAGGCAACGCCGGTGCGTCATGCCGCGGCCGTGGTGTTCAGTTTCTTTCCTGCCATCGCGCGCATGGTCGCGATCAAGCTGGGTGATCCCACTTATGTATCGCCCGAGCACTTCAACGCGTTATACAACGACGCATCACAAGGTATTTCCGAGCTTGCCGTCATCAACGTGCTAGGCAACGGTTTCATCATCACGTCGATGATCTGGGCCAGTTTCGTTGTTGCCATGATCGAAGGCAGGCCACGCCAAGCGTCGTGGATCGCCTTGCTTGGCGGCGCGCTCACTTTGTTTGGCGTGATCCATTCGGTGACGCCAGCCGGCAATTTGTATTTGCCGTGGACGCTCGATGCAGGCATGCGTTCGATCGTGCTGCAATTTGCAGGCGCCTACCTGGCGCTGGCGGCGGTACTGTTGGTGTTTTCCTTCTGGCGCGGCAAACCTGGGCCGGCGCACGCTTAGGTTGGGATGCAAACCCCAGCGTTGCGATTTTTGGTGGTACCCGAAGTTGGGGTTTGCACCCCAACTTACACAGGCTGAGTGGACGGATATTGGCCTCAAATGACATGTTCTGGCATGGTGTTTGCCAGTCATGAGCAGGGGCTTGCACGTGACTTGCGACGGATCACGGTAATTTTTAACGAATCCGGTCATCGTGCCTAACTGCATTCAACTACCAGCATCGAGCTCAGGGGGGCCTAATGATCGAGCTGGAACTACAGGCGCTCTCGCTTTCGCGAGAGGGCTTACTTATGGACGTTGGACGCGTGGTCGCAGCGTCCGGTTTTGCCCTGGTGCGGCAGCGCCTGGTGGATGATCGCAACGGCGTACTGCTGACGATGGTCGTGCGTGGGCCGGAGCGTAAGCAGCGTGCGCTGGAAGCGACGTTGGACAAGCACGAGCGCATCATCAGCTTCGAGGTTTCGCCGTTCGTCGACGGACCGCCGAAGCCGCATTTCGCCGCAGCGCGTTCAGTGGCCAAGGATTACGTTCCGCCGCCACCACCCGCGCCTGCGCCGGCACCCATTGTCGAAAGCAAGGTTCCCAAGCCCGCCGAAACGAAAACACCGAACTTTCAAGCAGGTGTGGCGCTGGTGCCGCATGTTCGTCCTGTTTCGCCGGCATTTGAGCTCGTAGCGCCCGAGGTATCTGAGGCAACGCCGGCGCCTGCACCAAAACCAGAACCACTACCGGAGCCTGAGCCCGAGTTCGATTTCATGCGTGCTTCAGTGCCTGCACCTGCGCCGGTGGTGGCAGAAGAGCCGTTCGTGGAAATGGTGCAGCTCGAAGCGGACCAGGCTGCAGTGGAAAAGCTGCTGCCGAAGCTGATGGACGATTACCCACAGATATTCCCGTTGGTGAAGAAACTGGAGCAATCCGTGCAGCCGGGCGCGCGCGAATCGTCCTTATTGCTGGTAGGCCAGCGTGTGGGCGCCTGGGTGTTCCAGCGTCAGCATGCGTTGAATACAAAGATGGATCTTGAAGCAGCGATGACGCGCGTAGGCGTTCCCGCATTGAGCGCGCTGCTGGAAGTCGAATACAGCGGAAACCAATTGCACATCCGCAACAGTCCGCTGTGCGCGGAAGATGGGCATTCCGGATGCAAGTTCCTCAGCGGTTATCTGGAAGGCTTGCTCGGACCGGTGATCGCATCGCAGGGCTTGTCGATCTTCGAAGTGTGTTGCCGCAGTTTCGGTGCGGATGAGTGCGTGTTGGCGGTGATGGATTGAGCGAAGTGTTTATGCTCGCCACGAGCTACTCCCTCCCCTACGTGTAGTAGGGGAGGGTTGGGGTGGGGTGAAGCAACCTCGCGGTGAATTCAAGCTTCGCGGCAAGCTCGTGCAGCCCCACCCCAACCCTCCCCTGCAAGCAGGGGAGGGAGCCATCAGCAAGCTCAAAAATCGACGTCAATACTGCCAGTAATCGTCCGCGGCGGCGCAACGATTCCGCGAATGAAGCTGTTGCCGAAGTAATCCGTATCCGTATACGCCGTATTCAAATACTCGCGACTCAGCAGATTGTCGACATTCAAA
Organism: Dyella acidisoli; assembly: GCF_030160295.1. Classification (GTDB taxonomy): domain Bacteria; phylum Pseudomonadota; class Gammaproteobacteria; order Xanthomonadales; family Rhodanobacteraceae; genus Dyella_B; species Dyella_B acidisoli. The sequence goes on along the minus strand of NZ_BSOB01000010.1, from coordinate 32,553 downwards.
CCGACGCGGACTTGTTTGCCGAAGCCCGACTCCCGCAAACGAATCGTATCGCTGACCCCCAGGTTGACCACCGCATACGGTTTGATCGTGGATGCCGTCGGCGTACCCGCATATAGCTGATCGACGTACTGTTTGCCGACAAAGCGCGCATCCAGATTGAAACGCCAGCCTTCGTACTTCCACACGAATCCGGCGCTGATCAGATCCTGCGGCACGCCCGCCAGCGGTTGGCCGGCGTTCACCGTTCCCGCGTAGTCGGAGACGAAGCTGGAAGTGAACTTGGCCTGGTTGTGCGCATAGTTGAAGTACGCGCTGAAATCGCCAAATGCGGTGGCGCCAAAGTTGTTTTGCAGTTGCAGCTCGCCACCCTGGTAGCGCGAGCCGCCGCCGTTGGTGAACGTGCTGAGCAAGGTGACAGGGTCGGTGACGGTGACGAAGGTGTTCGTGAAGTTTTCGCGATAGCCGTTAACCGCTACGCTGAAACCGTCTAGCTGATAGCGCACGCCGATTTCGTAATCTTGCACGTACTCGGGTTTCACGTGGGGCGGAGCGATGGTGTTGTTGCCGTTGGCATCCGTCTGGAAAGCGCCGTAGTAAGCGGAGATATCCGGCAGCTTGAAGTTCTTGCCGTAGGAGGCATAGACGTTCAAGCCATCCACGATCTGGTAGTTGATGCCGAAGGTGGGCGACACGAAATGTTCCGTGTCGTGCACTTCGCCGGCTATCGGGTAGTAGATGCCTACTGCATCGCGGTCCGTAGTGCTGGCGTAGATGTATTTCACGCCCGGCGTGAGGTGCAGGGTGTTATCGAACAGGCTGATGGTGTCTTGCGCGAAGAAGGACGTCAGCGTGCGGCGGTCGTGTTCGTCCCAAGTGTCGTTGTAGCCAAGAATTTTCGGTACGGGGGAGGAGCCGTACCAGTATTCGCGCGAGTAAAGCTCGCCATAGGTGGCATTGGCACCGACGACGATTTCGTTCTGCGGAAGCTTCAGCGTAAGCGTTGGCGTATCGCCGACGCCTTTCGTGGTGTAGCCATAGAAATGGTAGGCAGTGCCGTTTTGCGCCGAACCGAATGCTGCGGCCGGATCGTAGGTAGGGCCGTTGGGGTTGCCTAGCCAGAACGCGGACGAGCTCGGATCGTCCTCTAGGTTGTACGGCTGTGTCGCGCTCTCCTGGAAGAGCGGGTTCGAGAACGAGGTGCGCAGATAGTCGTTGCGGCCTAAGAAAAACTTGTTCTGGAACAGGATGTCATCGCTGAATTTCGACTTCAGATCGACGATGTCCATCCAGTTAGTGTCTTTGATGGGTGAGTTGGTCCAGCTGAGCGGCCATTGGTAATTGCGACCGTATTGCTGCTGCAGCGGCGCTGGCATGTTGAAGGGCGAGAAACCCTTGTTGTTGTTGAAGAGCAGATAGTTCGACAGGCGGTTGTTGTCGTTGAAGTCGTAAGTCAGACCCCAATAGAAGTTGTTGTTGTGGTCGCCGGTGTTGTCGATCCAGCCGCGGCTAGCCGAATGCTCGAACGAGAACACCTGCTTGATGCCGTTCCAATCACCGGTATTGAAAGTGCCGTGATAGTCCCAGCTCTTGAAGCTGCCATAACTCGCGCCGACACTGCCGCCCATGGTGTCGTCAGGTTGGCGCGGTACGAAATTGATGGTGCCGCCGAGCGAGTTATACGAATTGACCGCGGGATTGTTGATGCCGCGATAGACCTCCACCGACTGCAGGTTGCTCGGGATCAGCAGGACATTGTTGCGGTTTTCCGCCTGGTTGGTCACGCCACCGTTGAACAAGTCGTTGAGCGCTACGCCGTCGAAAGTCTCCGAGAACTGGCTGGAGTTGAAGGCGCGCAGATAGATCGTCGTTTCCACGCCGTTCGGGCCGTTCGCATAAGCGAACACCGAGGGCTGCTGGTTGAGCATGGTCTGCACGGTCAGGGTAGGGCCCGGCGACAAGTTGCGGAGGGTGTCTTCGTCGATCAGGCTTTGCGTGTACGCCGCCGTCGGCGGCACGGTCTGTACCGTTGCACTCACGGACACACCGGTGAGCTGCTTGACCTTCTCTTTGGATTTCGCCGATGACGAGTTGTCCTGGTCGGAGGTTGTTTCCTGGGCGGGTGCTGTACTTGCCTGGCTATCGGCAGCTGCGACTGCGATGGAGCCGCTTATCAAACTGACGGCGATTAGAGTGGCCAGCAGGGTCCGGCCATGCGTGCGTGTGATCATTTGCAAAAATTCCCAAGAAAGGCGCATTGCGATGATGGTCGTGCACGGTTCCGACCGCCGCGAACAGCGTGTTTTGTTGCAACACGGTGACATGCGGCGCTGATCGGCATGAGTCTTGGCGACTCGATCGCGCCTTATCTATATAGAGTGACCAAGCAAGCGGGAACTAGCTCGCTTTCGTGTCAAGGCTTAGTTCTAGCTTAGCAAGCACATAAAAAAGCCATGGCGTGTGGAAACGCCATGGCTTTGTCAGGCAGATGTAAGTGAAAACTGCCGCGAAATATTTCAGGAATGTTGCTGCGTGGCGTATGTGCACGCGTTATAGAAATCATTGAGCACCTTGCGCACGCCACCCACTTCGAAGGCGAAGCCATAACGAATGCCGGTGCGATCGCGCACCCATGCACCCATCGCTTGCGCGGATGCCATGTGCTGCAATTGATCCAGCGGGTAGATGCGTTGAAGCACCACAGATTGATCGACTGCAGTAGCGCCACCTTGCTGCGGCAGCGTTTCCTGCTGGTTGATCTCGAAGTACGAGTGCACTGCACGCGCTACGGTTTGTCGCGCACGTACGGTGCCGATCGTGTCGTAAGTGGCGAGTTCCGCGCCACCCGGTTTGCACAACAACGTGATCGTATGTTCGCCGTTGCGATCGCTCTGCTTGAGTTCGAGATACGGCGCATCCTGCACGTATTTGTACGTGGCAACCAGGTCGAGCCGGCCGTTGTTGGCAAGACCCTTGGCGATCATTTCGTCAGCATTTGGCCACAGGATGGGATCGGCCGTTCCCGTTGCCGAGGCTGCGGTAAGCGCAGCATCGGCAATGCCCATCTCTTTCACGTAGGCGCTGATCTGCTCAGGTGCCTGTTGCGCCGGATAAGTAGGAAAACCAATGCGATCGCTACCGCTGGCCGCCCAGCGGAAGCGGCCGCCCAGATAAGCATAGGCACAGGCGCCTTCACAGATGGCGGATTTATTGACGATGGGAGTGTGCTTGGGCAATCGCGGCGTGCCCAGGTGCGTCACCATCGAGCCTTGCCGGAACATTCGCCCCAAAGCCATGCCGGCGTCGACGCTGCCGCCAGGCGAATTCAAATAGATGTCCGAACCGTTGGGAATCTTGCCCGACTTCACCAGTAACTCGAAGCGGCGCGGCGCATCGCTGTCGATCGGTCCGTAGAGATAGATCTGCGGCACTCGGGCCATACTCAACGTCATGCGATCGTCGTTCACCTGCATGGCGAGCTGGCTGGATGCCGCGTTCTTGGAGGTGCTCTTTTCTGCATGCACCTGAAAGGCTGGAGTGATGCAGGTGGCCAATAGCGAGAGGCTTGCCAGCTTCCAGTAAAGAGGGCGTTGAAAGGTGTTGCGATACGGCACGAGCATTCCCTGTTTTAACGGATGTTGCTTTGAAACCACGCAGTCTCACTGGTTCCTGATGTCCTGCGTGTGAATAACGGGGCGCGGGCGGCGGGTAGGGGTGCCGTCAAGGCGGAGCGTATAATTCACGCTGGTCCATGAAGGGGATTCATGAATGCCGCGGGAGACCTTCAGTGATCTTCTGGCCTTTCTTGCCGTCGCGCGGGAAGGGAGCTTTACGCGTGCGGCAGCGCAACTGGGTGTGTCCCAATCCGCGTTGAGCCACACCATTCGCGCGCTGGAAACGCGGCTTGGGCTGCGGTTGCTCTCCCGCACCACGCGCAGCGTATCGCCGACCGAAGCTGGCGAACGATTGCTGCGCACCATTGGTCCTCGTTTCGAGGAGATCGAGGTCGAACTGGCGGCCTTGAGCGAATTCCGGGACAAGCCGGCCGGCACGGTGCGCATCACCACCGCCGAACATGCAGCCAACTCCGTGCTGTGGCCAAAGTTGGCGAAGGTGTTGCCGAACTACCCCGACATCAAGGTGGAAATCAGCGTCGACTACGGCCTCACCGATATCGTGGCACAGCGTTTCGACGCGGGCGTGCGCCTGGGCGATCAAGTAGAGAAAGACATGATCGCCGTGCGCATCGCGCCGGACATGCGCATGGCGGTGGTCGGCGCGCCGGCTTATTTTGCGAAGCGGCCGCGCCCACAGAAACCGCAAGATCTGGCGGCGCACGATTGCATCAACCTGCGGCTGCCTACGCACGGCAGTCTGATGGCATGGGAATTCGAGCGCAAAGGGCAAGAGCTCAAAGCGCGCGTGGAAGGGCAGTGGGTGTTCAACAGCAGCAGCCCGATGCTTCGCGCTGTCCTAGCCGGATTCGGCCTGGCCTATCTGCCCGATGACATGGTGCAGCGGCATGTGCGCGAAGGGCATCTTGAGCGCGTGCTCGAAAGCTGGTGTTCGACGTTCCCTGGTTATCACTTGTATTACCCGACTCGCCGCCAATCTTCGCGTGCGCTATCCGTCGTGATCGATGCATTGCGCTATCGAAAGCGCGATGAGGATTCATGAGCGCCGTACATAAGGCCATGCGGTTTGCCGATCTTAATCGACGCGAAGTTCCTCTCTAGCATGTGCGCATGAAACGACGCTGCCTGCGTCGTGCAGCACTTGGAGAACACCGTCATGCAAAAGCGCAGACTTGGCAACAGCGGCCTGGAGGTTTCGGCAATGGGCCTGGGTTGCATGGGCCTCAGCTTTGGCTATGGTCCGGCCGTTGAAAAATCCGTGGGCATTGAGCTTATTCGCGACGCTTTCGAACGCGGCGTCACATTCTTCGATACCGCCGAAGTCTATGGACCGTTTACCAACGAGGAACTGCTCGGCGAAGCCGTTGCACCGTTCCGCGATCAGGTAGTGATCGCCACCAAATTCGGTTTCAAGGACGGCTACCCGAACAGGGGGCTTGATAGCCGACCCGAGCGCATCCGCGAAATGGTAGAGGCATCGTTGAAGCGTTTGAGGACCGATCGCATCGATCTGTTCTATCAGCACCGCGTCGATCCGAACGTGCCGATGGAAGAAGTGGCCGGCGCCGTCAAGGATTTGATTCAGCAGGGCAAGGTGAAGCACTTCGGCATGTCGGAAGCCGGTGCGCAGTCGATTCGCCGCGCGCACGCCGTGCAACCGGTCGCCGCATTGCAGAGCGAATACTCGCTGTGGTGGCGAGAACCCGAGCAGGAGATTCTGCCTACGCTTGAAGAACTCGGCATCGGCTTCGTGCCGTTCAGCCCGCTCGGCAAAGGTTTCCTCACTGGCGCCATCAACGAAAACACCACCTTTGACCAGAGCGACTTCCGCAACGTGGTGCCGCGTTTCTCCGAGGAAAACCGCAAGGCCAACGCGAGTTTGGTCGATGTGCTAGGGCAGATTGCGAACAGCAAAGGCGCGACGCACGCGCAAATTGCCATTGCGTGGTTGCTGGCGCAGAAGCCGTGGATCGTGCCGATTCCCGGTACCACCAAGTTGCACCGGCTGGAGGAGAACATCGGTGCGGCCAACGTCGAGTTGAATGCTGCTGATCTTGCAGCCATTAAATCGGCGCTTGCGCAGATCACGGTAGTGGGTGAGCGTTACCCAACGCATTTGCAGCAGCTAGTTGGGCGTTGATACGTAGGTTGAGGATGCAAACCCATGAGACATCCCTACGTTTTTTGCTTGGTGGTTTTCCCAGAATTTTGAAGTTATGCAAGCTCACTGTGATCTTTCAAACCGCCCAGGCGTCATCCCAGCTTTCACTGGGATGACGAGCAAAGAACGTGGGGGCATATCACAGTGCAAACCTACGCATTCAACGCGTGCTTCAACTCGCTCTTCAACACTTGCATCAACGCTTGCGTCGACATCGCACGTGCCAATGGCGCCGCTTGCCCAGCCCAATGCGCACCATAACCAGGTTGTCCGGCCGCCTTGCCTGCTGCATTGAGCGATTTGCCGGCGTCGTAGGTGATGGGATAGTCGGGAACCGCATCGTCCGGCACATCGGCACCCCAACGCGTGAATGCATTGGCGAGGCTGCGCGCAGGGCGCCCCGAAATCACGCGTGTCATCGTGGTGTGATGAGCGGCATCGCCGAAAAGAAGCGCGCGGAAGCCTGCGTCCGCGAGTGATTCATCCGTGCCGACGAACGCCGTGCCCAACTGTGCGGCAGCCGCGCCGAGCTTCAGGGTGGCAGCAACGCCGGCGCCATCCATGATGCCGCCCGCGGCAATCACAGGAAGCTTCAGCGCACGCACCAGCAAACGCGTCAGCGCGAAGGTTCCAAGCCGGCTGTCTTCACCATCCGGATCGAAAATGCCGCGATGGCCGCCCGCTTCGTAGCCTTGCGCGACGATGGCATCAACCCCGGCTGCTTCGAGCAACGTCGCTTCATGCACGTTTGTTGCGCTTGCCAGCAACACGATACCTGCCTGGTGCAATGCTGCGATCTGATCAGGGCGCGGTACGCCGAAATGAAAGCTCACCACTTTCGGCTTTTCTTCCACGAGCATGGCCAGCATGTCGTCGTCGACAAGGAACGATGTGTAGATCTCATGTAACGCGGCGGGTGGCTCGGCGCCAGCGCGTTCGAATACGGGGCTGAGACGTTGGAGCCAGGCTGCTTCTTTTTTCGCATTCGCCTGCGCTGGCTTATGCACGAACACATTCACGTTGAGCGACCCATTGCTCAGCGCACGAAACTGTTGAATGGCTTCACGCGCTTGGTTTGCCGTCATGGCGCCAACACCCAGCGAACCTAGTCCACCGCTGTTGCTGACTGCTGCGGCCATGGCCGGTGAAGATACGCCCGCCATCGGCGCCTGGATGATCGGCACGTCGATGCCAAGCAGTTCGAGCAGGGGCGAAGTAGAGGAAGTCGCCATGGCAGAAAGCTCCTGAGCGAATGAAAAGGATGAGAAGCTGCGTGGAGATGGCGGTGACTCTACCCGCCTTGACTTGCTTAACGAAGGGATGGCGCGTGGCAGTCGATCTTCCGCGAAGTGGAAGACTCATTGGTTGTTGTAGGTTGGGTTAGCGCAGCGTAACCCAACAAATTCCGGTCATCGCCGTTGGGTTACGCTGCGCTAACCCAACCTACAGCGACGCGTTGTCCTTCACGAAATCCACAAACGCACGCAGCGGTGCGGGCAGATGCTTGCGCCCGGGATAGTAGAGAAACGGCCCGGAGAAGTTTTGCCACCAAGGCTCAAGGATCGGCTCGAGCGCGCCACTATCCAGATGCTGACGCAGCATGCCTTCGAAAAGATGGATGATGCCAAGCCCGGCAACCGCCATGTCCACAGCCAGATGTACTGCCGCACCAAGCCTGACCAGCAGCGGCCCGGACGGATCAACGTGGATCACCTCGCCATTGCGCTCGAATTCCCAGATCGGCGTGGCACCGCTCGCGAATTGTCCGCGCAAGCACGCGTGAGAAAGCAATTCGCGCGGATGTTCAGGGCGGCCATGCGCATCCAGGTAGCTGGGCGCGGCGGCGGTGGCGAAGCGTTGCACGCGAGGGCCGATGGGAATGGCGATCATGTCCTGCTCGAGCCGTTCGTCGTAGCGAATGCCTGCGTCGCATCCGGCGGAAAGCACGTCGACAAAGCTGTCTTCCACGATCACTTCCACGCGGATGTCCGGATAAGCTTTCAGGAAGGCCGCCAAAATAGGCGGCAACACGATGCTCGCCACGCTTGCCGGCACGTTGAGCTTCAACGTGCCGGCTGGCCGATCGCGAAAACCGTTCAACACATCCAGCGCCGCTTCCATTTCAGCAAGCGCCGGCGCCAGCCTTTCGATCAGGCGCGAACCTGCTTCGGTGGGCGCAACGCTGCGGGTGGTGCGATTGAGCAGGCGCACGCCGAGCTTGGATTCGAGCCGGCGCACGGCAATGCTGAGGCCGGAAGGGGAAACACCACTGATGCGGGCCGCATCGCGGAAACCGCCGGCTCGGGCCACGGCAACGAATGCGGCGAGATCGTTGATCTCCACAGTCATTGTTCAATTCCTTGCACAGCCCGTGCACATTGAAGGGGATTATCTAACAAACAGGCCGGGCGCATAGTGGTTTCCGTTCCCTCAAATCCAATACCCCCAGGTCCAAGGAGACTTCCATGTCCAAGCTTTCTTCCGCCGGCACGTTTGCGCTCGCCGGCCGTACCGTGAACCGCATGGGTTACGGCGCCATGCAACTGGCCGGCCCTGGTGTTTTCGGCCCGCCGAAGGATCGCAACGCGGCCATTGCCGTGCTGCGCGAAGTGGTGGCGTCCGGCGTCAATCACATCGACACCAGCGATTTTTACGGGCCGCACGTTACCAATCAGCTTATCCACGAAGCCTTGCATCCATATCGGGATGATCTGGTGATCGTGACGAAAGTCGGCGCTGTTCGCGGTAGCGATGGCGCATGGCTGCCCGCACAGCAGCCGGAGGACATCAAACGTGGCATCTACCACAACTTGCGCAATCTCGGGCTGGAACGCCTGGATGTGGTCAACATGCGCATCGTGGGCGAAGTTCATGCGCCTACTGAAGGATCGATCGCAAAACAGGTTGCTGCGCTGGCCGAACTTCAGCAACAGGGCCTGGTTCGCGAGATCGGGCTGAGCAATGTGACCGCCAGGCAAGTTGCCGAGGCACGGGGCATCGCGAACATCGTTTGTGTACAGAACCATTACAACCTGGTGCATCGTGCCGATGATGCGTTGATCGATGAACTGGCCAGCCAAGGCATCGCTTACGTGCCCTTCTTTCCGCTCGGTGGTTTCACGCCGCTGCAGTCGTCGACGTTGTCCAACGTAGCCGCTTCACTGGGGGCGACGCCGATGCAGGTTGCGCTGGCCTGGCTGCTCCATCGTGCGCCGAATATCCTGCTGATTCCGGGTACATCTTCCCTGGTGCATTTGCGTGAGAACCTGCAGGCCGCATCACTGAGCTTGCCGAACAGTGCACTCGCTGAGCTGGATGAAATGGGGCAGGTTGCCACGCAACATGTTTGATATCGCCATGGCCGGCCCGTTCCAACCGGGCCGGCTCGCGTGGACGTACCATTCACAGACCTGAGTAGCGTGAATGTGAAGGGGAATCATCCATGACTAGCAGAACGGCTTCCTGCTGTTGCGGACAACTACGCATTGAAGTGCAAGGCGAAACGCTGGGCACGGGCGTCTGTCACTGCCTTGCCTGCCAGCAGCGTACCGGCAGCGTCTTCGCCACGATTGCCGCTTACGCCGCTCCGTACAAAGTCACCGGCACCGCCACCGAATACGTGCGTACTGGCGATCACGGTGCAAAGTTCCGCTTCCGGTTTTGCCCCGTTTGCGGAAGCAATGTGTTTCATACCGGTGAAGGCGAAGAAGGCTTCGTGATGGTGGCGGTGGGTGCTTTTGCCGATCCTGATTTTCCGCCGCCGCAGGATTCCGTTTACGAATGTCGCAGGCACGCTTGGGTGCAACTGCCGGAAGGGATCGCACGGTACGACAAAGATCCGCCGTGAATGCTGTTAGTTGCGATGTCAAATTCAGTGCAGCGCGATAGCAAATTATTTAGCTTGTGACGACCGCGTATACATTTTGCGGCGCGCTCGTATTTTTCGTTGCCGTGAAGTCCACTCAATCGCTGCATGAATTTCACATCTGGACCACGGGGTGACCGGTACATGAGTCATGTCACCGCCCTGTAGCAATCATGGTCAACCGTGAATCCTTTCGATCTTTCCATCCTACGATTTATCAACCAGTTTGCTTTCCACTCCACGATGCTCGATTACATGGCGATCGGCATCGAGAGATTTTATTTCACGCGTGGCCTGGGACTGACCTGCCTGTTGTGGTGGATCTGGTTTCGCAACGGGCCGGATGCACGGCGTGATAGGGAAATCGTCGTTTGCACCGCCATCGCGACTTTTGTTTCACTGATCCTCGGCAGATTGCTGGCGCATTTTCTTCCATTCCGGGTCAGGCCTTTCGCGAATGATGCGCTGGCGATGCACTTTCCAGCGGACATCTCCGCATGCAAGGTGTCGGTCGTGCGTACCTGGAGTTCGTTCCCCAGCGATCACGCCATGATGTGGTGTGCCGTGGCAACGGGTGTCTACCTGGCTTCAAGGCGTCTGGGCATCGTCGCCTTCATCTACACGCTCATCTTCATCTGCCTGCCACGCATTTACCTGGGTATGCATTACCCCTCGGATGTGCTGTTCGGTGCCGTGCTGGGTGTGTTGATCTGCCTGTTGCTCAATCATTCCCTGTTCCGGGAGCGCGTTGCAGCACCGGTGTTGGATTGGTCCGTGAAGTATCAGGGCGTGTTCTACGTGGCCATTTTTCTGGTCAGCTTCGAACTGGCCAGCCAGTTCGATGAGCTGCGCAAGTTGAGCGAGTTCGTCTGGAAGAATGTTTGAGTTTCTATCGCTGGGTCAGTGTAGGCATGCGCGGCGCGTCGACGACCACAACGTTACCGTCAACGTGCTGCGTCCAAGGTAACTTGGAAATGGCTTCGGTCAGCGCAGTGGGCGTATCGGGGCCGATCACGATGTAATCGACGTTGTGTGCCAGGCAGAACGTTTCCAGATGGCTGCCAAAATCCGGTGAGAGTTCGCCGTGGCGAAGCTCTTCCAAGGTGACACCATCTTCCTGCTTGGGATCAGGCCCCAGGTAACCGGCGGCCTGCGTAAATGCCATGCCGGCGTCGACCTGCCAGCCCATGCCCGGACCTTTGTCGGAGAAGGGCAGAATCAGCACGTTCGGATGTTTGCCCAGCGTCTGTTCGATGTGAGCGGCCTGGAAAAATGGCTGTGCAGGCCACGATGTCCACGCGAATGCCGAGCCATCAGGTAATAGCGCGACTGCAGCCAGCATGGCGATGCCGACCCTACCGATCAGCTGCTTGCGTGTCTTCGCATCCGATAGCCACAGTGCAGCTGCAATCGCTGCGCACAGCGCCACGTACATCATGAAGCGCGTTGGCAGCGCTTCGTCGATGAGGGGCAATTTCATGATTTCATGCCATGGAAGGCGAAGCTTTGTGATGTGCCGTTCGATTTGCAGATGCGGCCCCAAACTCATTATCGCCAGCGCACACGTCGCGACCAGAAAGGCTTTGACGCCGCGATCCCGGTAGTGATCGCGGAAATACCACATGGCCACCAAAAGCAGTGGCAAGCCGAGGTAAGCGCCTTGCTCCGAGGCATTGCCGCTAAATTTCTCGGCCCATGTGGAGGTGGCTCTGCCGAGTAAGGAAACACGAGTGGGAATCAGAAGATTCAGCGGGTCCGCAGAGTATTCAGATGGCAACGTATGAAACGGTTGGCCATGCGCCATGCCTTTGAACATGTAGAAGAGGTAGGGTGCAGCAAACACCAGCACGATCGGCGCGGTAAGGGCGATATCTTTGGCAAGCCGCCATAGTGGTTTGCGATCCGCAATCGGAGTGAAGAGAAGAAAGATCAGCCACGTCATCGCACCGAGTACGCACAGGCTCGCGAGCACTTCCGTCGAAATGCCTAGCTGAAGAATCAGCACCGCCGCGAGCGACAGAACGAACGTGCGGCGCCGAAGATCTCCGCGGACATGAGTCACACAGAGCAGCACCGCGACCGGTATCAGAAACACAAGGTCGAGATTCAGGTGGCCGAGCAGCTGGCCGAATTCGTAAGACGAAAAGCCGAAAAAATATCCCGCAAACAGCGAAGGCAGCCATCGCCGCGAGAGATACATGGCCAACAGAAAAGCTGTCCAGGCACTGATTGCCGGAGCCAGGACGCTGATGACGTTGAAGGCCATCACCGGGCCGCCCGTGGCGGTAATCGGCCAAAGCAGCAGCGCAATGGTCGGAATAGATGTGGTCCATGAAAGATTGACGCCATCCGGATGCCAGACGTAATAGCTGACGAATGGATTCAAATGGTGCTGAAGAGCGAATGGCCACCAATGGATGAACCAGACGAAGCTGACCGGATCGTTACCTTCGCCGAGGTAGTGCTGTGTCCAGGAATGCCAGGTTCCGAAATAACAGAGCGCCAGGATGAGGTAGATGCAAAGTGATGCTAGGTAGTAAAGCTTATGCAAGCCCGTTGCAGTTGGATGCAGCGGGCTTCGGTTAGAAAGATGAAGCATGCACGATTCGTATCGGCCAGGGGGCCGCGCCATGCTGCGGCATGCGCTATCGAGCACTGCTTATCAGGCAGGGACAAGTTTCGGTTAAATCAGGCCAATCGTGCGCAATGGTTAAAGCATTTGGCTAGTGAGGCAACGTTGAGCGGTCGTTGCTGACAAGCGTCGGTAGAGTGGACGTAGGTTGGAGTGCAAACCCCAACCTGCGTGGCCGATTTTCAGTGTTCGAAATAAGCCGGACGATCGATATCCGCAATCAATCCCGCCTGCTTCGGCTGCCAACCCAAGGCTTCCTGGGTGCGTTGACTCGATGCCGGAACATTCATGCCCGCGAACAGCGCAAACCACTCGAAGTGCTCTTTCGCTTCTTCCGGCGATTTGCTTACAACCGGCACATTGAGGTGGCGGCCGATCACGTTGGCGATGTCCTTGAACGGCACGCCTTCATCACCGACTGCGTGATAGCGCTTTCCTGTAGCGGCTTTCTCCAGAGCGAGGCGATACACGACTGCGGCATCAAGCCGATGCACGCCAGGCCAACGATTGCTGCCGTCGCCGATATAGGTTGAGACACCTTTTCTACGAGCAAAATCGATCAGGCGCGGTACGAAGCCATGATCGCCATTGCCGTGAACCGAAGGAGGAAGGCGAACCACGGATGCGCGTACGCCGCGCGCTGTCAGCGATAGCGCTGTTGTTTCCGAAACGCGAGGATAGGCGTTGGTGCTTGGGACACGCGCATCCTCTTCAGTGGCGATGCGGCCATCGGTCAGAAGCGCAACGCCGGATGTGACAAGCAACGGACGATCTGAGCCTGCCAGCGCGTCGCCGATAGCCTCGATGGCACGCCTGTCCATTTCGCAATTCTCGGTGAACTTTGAAAAATCGTGATTGAAAGCTGTGTGGATCACGCCGTCCGCCGCAGCTGCGCCATCATGCAAGCTGTCGAGCTCTTCGAGCGAACCGCGCAGCACTTCGGCACCCGCGGCCGTGAGTGCAGCAGCCCCCGCATCCGAACGCGCCAGACCCAGCACGCTATGGCCAGCGTTGATCAATTCTGCGACAACTGCTGAGCCAACAAAGCCGGTGGCGCCTGTAACAAAAACTCGCATGGAAATAGCTCCCAATCCAATGTGGATGGCGATACTCTTGGCTCCCTGGCTATCGGGGTAAAGTAGTGACGTTATACGGGTATAACTACTAATAGCTTGAACGATTGACGGGACGAGCATGTCCATCCCAGACGACAACTTGCTTGGCACCTACCTGAGAGATCGCCGTACAAAACTCGATCCGGCGACTTTCGGCTTCTCCATGACGCGTCGGCGAACGCCAGGATTGCGGCGCGAAGAAGTAGCGCAACGCGCCAACGTCAGCGCGACGTGGTACACGTGGCTTGAGCAAGGACGCGGTGGTGCGCCTTCTGCCGACGTGCTCGAACGGATTGCGCACGCGCTCATGTTGACGAATGTCGAACGCGAGCATTTGTTCCTGCTCGCGCTGGGTCGCCCACCCGAAGTGCGCTACCAGGCTTCCGAAGGGGTTACGCCACGGCTGCAGCGCGTACTGGACGCGCTGGAGTTCGCACCAGCCATCATCAAGACCGCTACCTGGGATGTCGTTGCGTGGAACCGCGCAGCTACCGTGATGCTGACCGACTATGCAACCTTGGCGGTCGAGCAGCGCAATATTCTTCGCCTTATTTTCCTCAATCCTCGCGTGCAGGCGGCGCAGCATGATTGGGAAAGTGTTGCTCGCTTCGTGGTGGCTGCATTTCGCGCGGATGTGGCGCGGGCTGGCGCGTCGAGAAGTATTCAAGCGCTGGTCGACGAACTTTGCCAGGCCAGCCCAGACTTTGAACGCATATGGCGTGACCATGACGTTCGCGCGTACGGGGAAGGCACCAAGCAGCTCAAGCATCGAGCCGCCGGCTTGATCGCCATGGAATATTCGTCCTTCGCGGTGGATGGCCGGCCTGATCTAAGCATGGTGATCTACAACCCGGCGACGCAGGAGGATGCAGAGAAGATCGCGTTGCTGGTCAAGGCGCAGTACAAAACAGCGCCTTGATGGCCTTGCGGTCCAGGGTGCTCCGTCGACCGTCAACAATCCCCTGCAGAACACGTCAATGACCTGTGTATTTGTTACGCAGAAAGTCTTCACACAGGTAAACGAAACGTCGACTTTCACTTGCAGCCGACCACGAAGAACATAGATACGTGATTGTGCGGATTGCACTAACGGCTCGTCCGCATGGATGAGCTTGCGTCACTGCATTTTTCATGAGGTTGATCCAGACGAGCGATCACATCTTTACGACTACGCCATGCGTAAATTATTCGCCGAGCCGCCCCGCATCGATCGCCATGGCCAATTCTCAAAGTGGCGTGAATGTGTTCGCCATGGAAGGTTGCCTTCAGCAGTGAAACGTCTTTGAGGAAGCGCCTTCCTATGGAAATAGGTTCAGGGCTCTACTTGCATCCTACGGTACGCACGGCGATCTCCGCCCTGCAGGTAGGCGACAGGCTCAGTTGGCTGACTTGCTTCACTGCAAGCGCCAAGCTGTTCGACAACGGCAAGCGGAAGAGTCTGTTTAATTTCACGCGCGATCACATCGGCTCGATGCATTTCGCCTCGATCGAGCGGGCTGACAACGATGGACGCGATGTGTATGGGGTGTTGCAAATCCGCGAAGAGGAAAACATCCACGCTTACTTCAAATTCCGGCTGGACGCAGCAGCCATGTGCAGCCGGCTTGATGTCGGTCGTCAGGATGGCGATGAGTTCCTGTCGCTATTGCTTTCGCTCGGCCTTCTGTTTCCGGTCGACGATGGCTAAATAAGATAGTTGACTTGAGTATGGCGTGATGCACGTCAATGGGCTTTCCGGCGATCGCCGGCTATCACCACACGATTGCGTCCGGACGTTTTGGCTATGTAGAGCGCGGCATCGGCACGGCGGATCAAGTCAAAGCCGTCGCTGTCTTGCGGTTGCAGCCAGGCAACACCGATCGAACAAGTGACTTCCACGTAAGTGCCGTCGCCGGTGAACACGCGTTGTGCAATGCAATGGCGCAATGCTTCGAAGGGGGCGGGATCATTGATCGATACGCCGGGTACCACGGCCAGAATTTCTTCCCCGCCGTAGCGACCTGGTGTGGCGCTGGCGGGCAGTGCTTCACGTAGCCGCGCGGCGGCTTCGATCAATACCGCGTCGCCGGCCAGATGACCGTAATGATCATTGATGCGCTTGAAGTGATCGAGATCGATCAGTGCCACAACTAGGGGCTGTTCGTTCTTACGGGTATCGATGATGGCCTGAGTCAGGATCTCCAGTACACGGGGCCGATTGGGCAAGCCGGTCAGCGCATCGTGCGTGGCCTGCTGCCACAGTGCAGCGCGCGCTTCTTCAAGCGCTTGCTTGTCCACCTCCAACTCGCGCGTGCGTACGGCGACCAAATGTTCAAGCGTGCGCGCACGTGCTCGCAGATGTCGTGTGCGCATGTGCCACATCAGTGCGATGCCAAAGGCGACCAGCAGCAAGGCGCCCAGTACGGCCGGTAGCCGCTGCCACCATGGCGGCACGATGTGCAACGGCAACTGCACCGCCTGCGAAAGCTGGCGACTGTCCGGATCGTAAGCGGCTACTTCGAAAACGAAATTGCCTGGCGGAAGTGGAGGGTAATCCACTTGCAAGCGATCAGAGTTCACCCAGTTGTGCTCGAGACCCTGCAATCGATAGTGGTATTGCAAGGTACGGCGCGTGGGTGCACCAAGCGTGGCCAGATGCAGGGTAAGCGGTTGCTCTGATGCATAGTCGAAGCGATAGGCTGAGGCGGGTTTCTGTGCCACGCCGCCCAGATTCAACTCGGTGATGGCAACGTTCAACGGATCGGGTGACCCCAGCGATTCCGGACGCGGGATGTGCGAAATACCGTTGGTGGTACCGATCCACACCGAGCCGTCTTGATCTTCGAAGAAAGCATCTTCCCCGATGTCGTCCCAGATCAGGCCATCGTCTTCGGTGAGTCGGCGCCAGCCTTGGCCATTGAAGAGCTCCACCCCGTCGGTGCCACCAATCCACAGCCAGCCTCTGCGATCGTGCCGGATGAAATAGACCCGCGTGTCGTCAAGCAGATCGTTCACAACGTGCTGTACGTTCAGCGTATCGCCGTCAGTGATGCGACCATGCCATACACCATTGAAGTTGCCGGCAAGGTAGAGATCACCAGCGGGCAGTACGTCTATGTGGGTGAAGTTCTGGTTGGCTGGCGCGCCGGTCACGCGTATGCGCGTCCACTGCCCATGATCCAGGCGAAACAGGCCTGCCTCGCCCGAGAACCATAGCCGGCCCTTCGCATCTTCCTTTGCATCGGAAAACACAGTGTCGGGGACGATGTTTGCACCGGCGCGTCGCAGCTTGTGGCCGTCGTGGACGTATAGGCCGCGCTCAGTGCAGAGCCATATCGATCCACGACTGTCGACAAACAGATCATGAATGTAAGCGGGCGAGTGCGTCACTTCTTCGGTGCGGCCTTCGCGCGCGTGATAGCGCAGTAGCTCACCCGAGTAATAGGCGGCCAGCATATCGCCGTCGGGCAGGGCGTAAAGGCCAATGGTTTCTTGCGCAAGTGGCGGCGCTTTCAAGGGCCACGCCGTGAGGCGCTCGCTGCCAGGTGCAAGCACACTGCCACCTAGTTCGTCGCCGACCCATAACGCACCGGTTTGCGCGCGTGCGATGGCCCAACTGGGGCTGCTGTCCAGGCCTTGCGCGGTCTGCCAGCTCTCGAACTGATCATAGCCGCGCCACTGCAATACACCGCGCCCATAGGTGCCGATCCACAGCACGTGGCTGCGGTCGTACAGCAACGCGTCGATACCAATATCGGGCAAGCCGTTGCGTTTATCGAAAATCCGCCAACGGTCGCCTTCCCATCGGGCCAAGCCATCGTTGGCACGGGTAAGCATGCGTCCCTGGTCGTCCTGAATCATGTCCAGATACGCGGTGACTACACGCGCGCCCGGCAGATCGTGATTGGCGAACGCGGCGCTGCCGGAAGACAACGTTCGAATGTAGAGTGGACTGCGAACCCAAAGCGTGCCGTTCCGGTCGAGCAAATAGGACGTCCAGGTATCTGCGGGAACGCCCTTGTGCTCATCCCACACATGCAGCTGATTGTCGATCAGCTGGCATAGTGATTTGCCACAGCCGAACCACAGTGTGTGTCCGTCGCTGAAAACGCTGGTGATGTCCGCCAACACGGGTGTGGCGCGCAGTGCCGCGGCGTCGAAGCGCGGTTGAATGCGCCATTGCGTTCCCGCAGGTTCGACCAGCCATAGACGGTGCTGGCTTACGGCATACAAACGGCCACCCAGATCGGCAAGCATCGCGCCTGGATCCACCGATAGCGGGTGGGCTGATCCCTCGGCCGGCTCAAAATGCTGACCATCGCCCACATAAAGCCCAGTGAGCGTGCCTACCCACAAACGCCCGGCGCTGTCTTGGTGCAGGGCCGAGATAAAGCTGCCATGCAAGCCGTTTGCTGCGCCGATGCGCTGAAAAGCGTGGCCATCAAAACGGAACAACCCATTCTCCGTGCACACGTACACAAAGCCGATGCGGTCTTCCAGCAGGCAATTGTCTTCCAGACTGCGCAGGCCCTGGGACTGGGTGAACGTGGCCAGGCTGATGGCCTGAGCATTGGCGTGCATGGTCAGCACAAGCGTGAAGAAGCCGGCGACAAGCGCGACCCATCTGCGTCGATGGCATACGCTCCACGCGGGTACGACCGTCAGGTCACCCGAACGTGCTCCATATGACCCCTTGTCCCCTGTACACCACATGCATGCCGCCCAAGCGTGCTTCGATACATACGCCCACGTACAAACCGCGCGGGTCTGAGGCCAACAATAGCGCAGGTGTGCGGTTTGAAGCAGGTTCCGAGCGCAGGGGCGCGCCAAGCAGCCTCAATCTGCATTGCCGAGACCGTGTGGAACGGGCTAACGTCTGTCATCCGCGCAAACAATACCTCGTTCCTGATCGCCTTATGGAGGAATTTCCTAATGACGGATGTACCCCCTGATGATCTTCCGCGCTATCGGTTGCTGACCGGCAAAGACGATGCAGCATTTTGCCGTCGCGTTTCGGAAGCCTTGAGTCTCGGCTATCAGCTGTATGGCTCCCCCGCAGCAACGTTCAACGGTGAACATGTCGTCGTCGCCCAGGCGGTTCTTTGGCCGGAGTACAAATAACTGCTCGGCGAGTGGACTGACGCGCAAGCGACTTCTTCGATCTCACAACGGGAGAGCGATATGGGACTTTGGGCAGTCTTGGCGTTTGGCGAGGGGTTTGTGCGATCCGAAGGGCCGGCAAGGTTGGAGCTTTACGGTGTCGTCGAAGCAGCCAGTCCGGATGCTGCGCTGATAAGAGCCATCCACCTAGCCAAGCAGCAACACCCGGCATTGGCGCAAGAACAATCCATGGCCGATTCCAGTGCGGTGATTCATGCGGAGGAAATCAACGAAATCGCCGCCGGGCCGGGTGTCGAAGTCGATGTGATGGATGTTTACTGGAGCGTGTGACAACACAGCCAGGTAAACGGCACGTTCCCAGTCACTTAAAATGCGGATCTTCGCTCAAGGAGATTCCCCTTCGTGTCGCACTATTCTGGTCCGTTGCTCACACGCTCCATCGCTGAGTCGCTATTGGCATCACGCGATGCAGGTACGGTCGAATGGACCGGCTCTTTAGATCTCGGTCGCTCGAGCGGTACTGCGGAATTGAACGCAGATACTTGGCAGTGGAAGGGACAGCGTTATCCGTATCCGCACAAGCTCAAAGACCGCACGATCTACTACTGGGATGGCGACGAGTTTGCATCGGTGTCGCGCTTTTCCGGCTCGCTGATCAAGCTGGTCCCTACCGAGTGGGGGGCGCCTACTTTCGAGATCGATGGCATCAAGATGCTGCCCACGTCGAAGGAATCGCCATTCGAGGATGCGCGCCGCAAAGTTGCGCTGGTCGAACCGAAGGGCAAAATGCTGCTCGATACCTGTGGCGGCCTGGGCTACTTCGCTGCGTGTTGTTTAGAGGCGGGTGTCGCACGCATCCAATCGTTCGAGAAGAATTCCGACGTATTGTGGTTGCGCGAGATCAATCCGTGGTCGCCGGATCCGGATGATCTCGCCAACGGCGGTCGCCTTGAGCTGACCCATGCCGACGTGTCGCAAGCGATAGCGCAGGTCGCAGACGCTTCGGTGGATGCTCTGCTGCACGATCCCCCGCGCTTCGGTATTGCGGGCGAACTCTACTCGCAGGTGTTCTACGATCAACTTGCGCGCGTGCTTCGCCGCGGCGGACGTCTGTTTCATTACACCGGCAGTCCTAACAAGCTCACCAGCGATCGTGACGTTCCGCGCGAAGTGGCAAAACGTTTGGAGAAAGCAGGTTTCAAAGCGCAGCTGGCGCTGGATGGTGTGTTGGCAACACGACGCTGAACAATCATGGGAATCGAAATTCGATGACGGGCTACACCTATATCTGGGAATTCCAGGTAAAGCCTGAGCAAGAGGCCAGTTTCCTGGAACATTACGGCTCGGAAGGAATCTGGGTGCAGTTGTTCAAACAGGCGCCGGGATTTATTGAAACCCTGTTGCTCAGGGATAGGGATGTTCCATACCGATATGTCACAGTGGATCGTTGGCAGAGTGCCGCCGCCTATCAGGCGTTTCGAACGCAATTCGCTGAAGCGTACGCCGCACTGGATCGCGCCTGTGAAAGCCTGACGAGTGCGGAGAGGGAAATCGGAACGTTTGACGGATGAATGTCTGTTTGCTGGCTTCGGGAATAGGGGGCTACTTGATGAAGTGCTTCACAGGCCAGGGCGCCCGTAAAATTTCTTTGGAGCCATTGAACTTGTCGTGGTTGGCCGCAAGGTCGAATAGAGATTTCGCCGCTATCCCTGAAAGGAGATATGACCATGACTCCGCCCAATGCATCCACTGCACGGCCCATCAGGCAACCCGGACCGGATCACCCCATCACTATCGTGCGCAATCCCCGGCATGTCGTAGTCAAAGCCGGCGGTCGTACGATAGCGGACACGCGCCACGCGCTTATCCTGAAAGAAGCAAGCTATCCGGAAGTGCTTTACATTCCGCGCGCCGACGCCGACATGACATGGCTCGTTCGTACCGATCATGCCACCTACTGTCCGTACAAAGGCGACTGCGCCTACTACAGCATTCCATCTGCCGACGAACGCGGCACGAACGCGGTGTGGACCTATGAAGAGCCTTACGATGCGGTTGCCGTGATCAAAGAACATCTGGCGTTTTATCCGGATCGCATCGACTCCATCGACTTGCTCGACGATTAAAAAAAGCCCGGGAGTTGTCTCCCGGGCTTTCGTCTCCAACATGATCAGGCGCGGTGGCGATCAATGGCCGCCAGTCGAAGCCTTGGCGTCGGCATTCGCGCTGACGCCAGCATTCGCGCCTGCAGCGCCAGCGCTGCCGTTGACCGAAGCGCCGGTCTGTACATTGGTGTTGGCGGCTCCTGCCGCATCCGTAGCTGCCTTATCGGCGGTGCTCGACGCGGTCTTGCTAGCAGCGGAGGCCGCCTTGTGCGTGGTTTTATGCATAGCGTGCTTGGCTACGTGGCCCGTATGTTCAACGGCCTGCCCAGCCGTGGAGGTAGCACTGTCAGCCGTTTGCGTTGCGCTTTGCACGGCCGCACCAGGATTCACACTGGCACCAACACCTACGCCACCACCAGCATTAACTTGGGCGAAGGCGGGAATGCTCAGCACGCTGGCAGTGACGATAGCAGCGACGAGAATGGACTTGCGCATAGAGAGTGACCTCACTGGTGGGTAGTGTGCCGCGTTCGATGACGCGGCGAGCAGACGCTATGCGATCTGGGCGAACTGCATCCTGAACGGAATCGGGTCTACTTCAGGTGCCGGACAGCTGACTGAATCACGGCAAACAGCATTCGTAAGGCACGCGTTAGCCGTGCTTGAAATGCGACATGCAGTCGTTCGGCAATGCTTGGGCGAGTCACACAGCGACTGCTATGTTCGATGTGTTCGGGTGTCGCCTTTGTATGCCGCGTAAGCGCGCGATGGCAACGGCAAGACGTTCTGCAGAATGATTAACGATGCAGCCGGTGCGTCACGGTTGCTTCCGCCTCTCGACCAAATTTTGCACCGATGCGACAAACTTTATCGTTCGCGTTCGTCTGTGGCGCTTGCGCGGCATTGGCGAATCCAGTCACGCCGCGCGTCGGAAGAGAATGTTCAGATGCTTGCTGCGGATTAGCCAGCCAGATGGAACTTGGCGATGGCCGCCTGCGTACTCAGTATGGCGATCATGGAAAGAATCTGTGCTCCGGTCGCGCGTGGATGCAGCAGCAGAAACCGATTGTTACCCGGACCCGACGGGCGGCATGCAGCGGCAATGCACACCGCGCCATCACCGGTTGCTACTACAGGCGGTCCCGGATATTCCGGGTCCCACAGTTGCCGACGCACCAGGCCATGCTGGGGCCCACCGGCAATTAGACATTCGACGATCTGTTCCATTTTCGCTTTCCCCTTTCTATGAGGCTTTTGGGCCTTCGAGGGTAAGTAAGCATGCGGCAGGCCATATTTCACGGTTGGAACGTGCGTTGCGTCACGGTTTCGCGCTAAGTTTTGGCCCTAAAGCGTGTCGACGTCGTTAAAACGGGATTGCCCGATGGCAGAAACCGCCCAAGGCCCGCGAAAACGCCCTTTACGTAAGCGCTTCCGTGCCAAACAGAAGAGCTAAGGCGTATCCACGTTACGGCGCTTCTGGAAGTGTGACGCGCAACAGCATTCTCGACGTGACGTTCCACGGCACAAGGAGGACAGCAATGCTCCCTAGTCGCCCTTGGATCGAGCTAAATGGATTTAATCTGTCCTCGGTGCTGGGTATCAGGCTTCAAAAAATTCACGGATGGCCTGTGCAATCTCCGTCGCATGCGTCTCTAGCGCGAAGTGTCCGGTATCAAAAAAACGAACCTGCGCTTGCGGAATGTCACGCTTGAAGGCTTCTGCGCCGGGCGGCAGGAAGAACGGATCATGCTTGCCCCACACGGCCAGGAAGCGCGGGCGATGAGTCCTGAAATAGGCCTGGAATGTAGGGTAGAGCGCAACATTGCTCTGGTAGTCGAGGAACAGGTCCAGCTGAATGTCGTCGGCTCCCTTGCGGGCAAGATAGTAGTTATCCAGCGCAATGCCGTCGGGTGATACGAGCGATTCATCCGTCACACCATGCGTGTATTGCCAGCGTGTGGCTTCCGGAGCAAGGAATCCGCGCAGCGCATCCCGCTTGGCAGGCGAGGGGTCTTTCCAGTACGCCTGGATTGGATTCCAACCGTCGCTCAAGCCTTCTTCGTATGCATTGCCGTTCTGCGAAATGATCGCGGTGATGCGCTCCGGATGTCTTACCGCGATACGGAAGCCGGTCGGCGCGCCGTAGTCGAACACATAGATCGCAAAGCGATCGAAGCCCACGATGTCGGTGAAGCGATCGATGACATCCGCAATATGATCGAACGTATAGGTAAACTGTTCGCGTGCGGGCATATCTGACTGACCGAAGCCGGGCAGGTCGGGCGCAATGATGTGGAAGTCCTTGCTTAGCAGAGGAATGAGATCGCGAAACATGTGTCCCGAACTCGGAAAACCATGCAGCAACAGCAGTTTTGGCTTATCCGGTAAACCGGCTTCACGGTAAAAGATATTCAGGCCGTCAACGTTGGCCTTGCGGTAGCGAATGGAAGACATGGGATTTCTCCTTTGCGTAAGAGGGAGAGGCGCAATCAGTTCTTGCTTTGTTTCACCGCATCGACGATCACCGCCGCGACAAGCTCCGGCGCAGTAACGCTAGGCAGATGGTCGACGGGATGTGCGCTGATGTGCGCACGCATGCGTTCGGCCATGAAGCGCTGCGTACGTTCGGGGATCATGTGGTCCTGTTCGGCGATCAGGTACCAAGCTGGAATGCGCTTCCAGAGAGGTTGCCCAACGGGCACGGTGATGCATGCTGGCGAAATAGGGCGTTGTGCTTTTGCGAGCGCCTGTTGTTCTTGCGGCGTTGCGTGCTGAGCAAATGCAGTGCCGAACGCTTCAACGGGTAGCCAGATCCATCCGTCGCTATCCGGAGCGAGCTTGGGCGCTTTGTCGTCGTGTTCGTAGCGGTAGAACACGTCGGCCACCGTTTCTCCTTCATCCGGCGCCAGCGCGGCGATGTAGACCAGGGCCTGGACCTTGGTGCTTTGGGTGGAGGCGATGACAGCACCCGCATAGGCGTGGCCCACCAGGACGACTGGTCCGGCGACCTGCTCCAACACCTTGTCCAAAGCTGCTGTGTCGTCGCCAAGCGACGAAAGCGGTAACTTGATAGTAACTGCTTTAATGCCATTGGACTGGATGAGCTTGAGCGCCTTGCTCCAGCTCGATTCGTCGGCCCATGCACCATGGACAAGTACTGCCATTATCCCGTCTATGCTCATTTTAAGCGCTCCTTTAGCGGGTTGGGCGTGACCTGAAAGGGAGGCGGATACTTGAAATGCTAGTAACCTCCTCAACGTTACGAACGAGGTTATTCTGACAAAAATAACTTGTCAATAGGCTTTTAGGTGGTTACTTTGACGACCAGGAGGCTGCCCATGACCCCATCAACTCCCGCTCTTTTCCTGGCCGACTCTCTTGGCCTGGATTTCCTCAATTCCGTGGCGACGCCTGTAGACACGCCCGTCGATTGGCTCGAAGACGGAGAGGGGCTGCTGAGCTGGCTTCAACAGGCGCGCCTGGTGCCGGATGAGGTGATCAGTGCGATGCGGGAGCGTGCGATTCCGGGCGAGATCAATCGTCTGGCCGATCAGGCGCGCGCACTCAGAGAGTGGTTTCGCGCGTTCGTCCGCAAACACAAAGGGCATCCGCTGAAGCCTGCGGATCTAGCTGAGCTTGAACCGCTCAATCAACTGCTCAAGCGCGACGAGCGGTATGGCGAAATCATCGCCGAAGCGCGTGATGAGCATTTGGCACTGCGCCTGGTTCAAACACGCCGCTGGATTTCACCGGAAGCCTTGCTACTGCCTATCGCAGAATCGATGGCGCAGCTGGTTAGCATGGAAGACTTCGCTTATGTAAAGGCGTGCGAAGGGCCCACTTGTACGTTGCTATTCGTGGATCACACACGAGGACATGCGCGCCGCTGGTGCAGCATGTCGCTTTGCGGGAACCGTGCGAAACAAGCTGCGCATAGGCATCGTCTAAAGGCAACGACAAGCGTGCAGAAAGCTTGATTTCATCGAGCATGAAATCATGAAGAAGCTCTGCGTGATTAAGAACACATCTTTTTCACTCTGCTGAACATTTCCGCACGAACTTGCTGCGTCGCAGGATGACAGCAGCAAATTCTCTCGATCATTCTCTCCCCACTTCCAGGTCTATTTGCTGATAGGGAGCAGGCGCACGTGTTGTGCGCCCGCTGAAGGCAGCTGTTGCCTGACAAGCGCAAGGGGCGCTTCTTTAGGGAGAGATCACATGATGGGTCGCAAGTCGTTACGGAAGATGGTGGGGTGTTTCGCAGGTTTATCGCGTCGCCAGCTGGTAGTGGCATGTGCAATGAGCTTGATGGCCAATCTGGCTTTGAGCGATGCAGGGGCGCAAGACACACAAGTTCAATCGGCGACGAAGCCGGCAAACATCGAGACCCATACGCAGCAAGCCAAGCCCACTGGCAAAACGCAGAAACCGCAACAAGGTTCGGTCCGCAATCTCGATACGGTCGTCGTCACCGGCATTCGTGGCAGCATCGAAGGTGCGCTCAAGGCCAAGCAAAATTCCGACAACATCGTGGAAGCGATATCCGCCGAGGACATCGGCAAGCTGCCGGATGCGAGCATCGCCGAGAGCCTGTCGCATTTGCCCGGTTTGGCAACGCAGCGTTTGGATGGCCGTGCCAACGTCATTTCCATCCGTGGCTTTTCGCCGGATTTCTCCGGCACCACGCTCAACGGACGCGAGCAGGCCACCGTCGGGGAGAACCGCGGCGTTGAATACGATCAGTATCCGTCGGAACTGATCAGCGGCGCAGTCGTATACAAAACACCTGACGCAAGCCTCGTAGGGCAGGGCCTTTCAGGCACGGTGGACCTGCACACCATCAAACCGCTGGATCTGCCTCGTCGCGCCATCGCCGCAAATCTGCGCGGCGAGTACACCACTAACGGCACGCTTAGTCCCGGAACAGGTGTTGGTGACTTGGGGCATCGCACCAGCTTCTCGTACATCGATCAGTTTTTTGATCACACCTTGGGCTTGGCGATGGGTTTTGCGCAACTCGACTCGCCCATCCAGGAGAAGCAATACCAAGCGTGGTGGTGGAGCGTGGACAATGGCTCAGCGGGTATTGATCACAACTGGGGTGGCCCGCATACACCGGGCATGCCGGACAACGTGATATCGCAGGAAGGCATGCAACTGCGCGCGCAATCGGAAAACCAACTGCGCAACGGTCTGATGACGGTACTGGAATGGGCTCCGGGCGATCACTACCACTCCACGCTCGATCTGTACTACTCCGTCTTCAACGAGCGCAAATACAAGAACGGCGTGCAGTGGTCGAGCAGTCCTTACAACAATGTCTCCTACTCAGACGTGGGTGTGACGCCGGCCTTTCCGTACCCCATCGTGACCTCGGGCACGGTCAACGGCATCCAGCCGATTCTGCAGAACGAATACACCAAAGAGCATGACAAGCTGTTTTCCGCGGGCTGGAACAATCAGTACGACTTCGGCAACGGCTGGATGGCCATGGCCGACTTGTCGTACTCCAGCGCGAAGAAATCCTTGCACGACGCGTATCTGTTTAGCGGTCTGGCCAATGCTGGGACGACGAGCGTGCAGTTCAACACGCCGGTCGGTGACGGCTATCCTTATTTCACGCCAGGCGTCGACTTGAGTGGCCCTTCGATCGTCTTCACCGATCCGGACAACTATGGCTATAACGGACGCGAGGAGTTCGACCGGCAAAATGACAACATTCACGCCGTGCGCATGGAAGTGAGCCATCCGGTGGGCTGGATCTTCAGCGATGTCACGTTGGGTGTGAATTATTCGGACCGCAAGAAGACCAAGCAGGCTGATGTGTTTTTCGCCTGGCTCAACGGTAATGGCTCCACCTCCGGTACGTATCGCCCGGGCTTTGGTGTGCCGGTCGATCCCAGCCTGCTGTACGCACCGACATCGCTGAGTTACGGCGGCATTTCCGGAATCCTCGACTACAACGTACTGGATGCACTGCAGCAGCAGTTCTATCTCACCCAGCGCAATGGCCAGGCAGACTGGAGTCGCAACTACACGATTGAAGAAAAAGTCCCGGTGGCCTATGTCAAATTCAACATCGACACACAGCTGGGCGACGTGCCCTTGCGCGGTAACGTCGGCGTGCAGTTCGTGCATACCGACCAGTCGTCGCAGGCTTTCCAGACCAATGGCAATGCGCTGGTTGGCACACTTACAGGTGGTGCCAAATACAACAATGTGCTGCCCAGCCTGAATCTGGTGGCGCAGCTTAGCGAAGGGCAGTTGCTGCGTTTTGGTTTTGCGAAGACCATGGCGCGCGGGCGCATCGATGATGAGAAAGTAGCGAGCACGGCGGGTGTGGCGCTGGTTACCAGTGGCCCTGGTGCGGGCAAAGTGCTGTGGTCCGGCAGCGGCGGCAACCCGCAGTTGAAGCCTTATGTGGCTGTGGGCACCGATTTGTCGTGGGAGAAATATTTCGGCAAATCCAGCTACGTCGCGGTGGCGGTGTTCAACAAGAACCTGCTCAATTACATCTACGACAAGACCGTACTGGATTTCGATTTCGCTAAGGCCGGATATGTCAACGACACTCCGTCGCTTACACCATCCAGCAACATCGGCTCGTTTACCCGGCCGGAGAACGGTGCCGGCGGCAAGATGCGCGGTCTTGAACTTTCGGGTGTGTTGGAAGGCGGCTTGGTGTCATCTGCGATCGATGGTTTCGGCGTGCAGGCCAATTTCTCGCTCACCAATAGCTCGATTCCCGTAAGCGCGGTATCCACCATTCCCGGCAGCCCGTCCACACTGCCAGGACTGTCGCGCAAGGTAGCGAACCTTGAGTTGTACTACGAGAAGTACGGATGGTCCGTGCGTATTTCCGAGCGTTACCGTTCGTCATTCACCGGCGAAGCCGTGGCGCTGTTCGATCAACTGGGCTACACCAAGATCCTGGCCGACAAGCAGACGGATTTTCAGGCCGGCTACGACTTTCCTGACGGCCGCTGGCATGGTCTCTCAGTGTTGCTCCAGATCTACAACCTGACCAACTCGGCGAACAAGACGCAGCAGATCTCCAACTTGCCGAATAACGTACAGGTGGCGCGTCCGCTGGATTACGTTACCTGGGGACGCACTGTGATGCTCGGTTTGAACTACAGGTTGTAGCCACGCTTTCATGCAGGCATCGGCTCGACAGGGCGAGTCGATGCTTTGCGAAGTATGGCTCAGGTCAACATGGCGCCCAGCGTTGCAACGCAGATCACCAGGCAGGCAGCGAACAGGCTGTGCAGCATCAGGGTTTCGAATTTCATGGCGGTTCTCCGTGAGTTGATGAGTGAAGCTTTCGATGTAGATATGGCAAGGCTTGTGCCAAGTCGTTGTGCTCACGAAAAACCGCGGTCTTAAGCCATTTCTCGATATTTCGGTCGATGCGCGTACCTGTCCGCGGACGGTTGTCCGCGTTGTCCGGACAGCGGGCGGACGAAGAGAAATTGGTTCACGGCCACGTGCCCCTTCTCAGCATGCGTCGCCCCGGCGAAGGCCGGAGCCCAGTGACTTTTACGATCCACAAGACGCTAGGCCCCGGCCTTCGCCGGGGCGACGAGTCTTTTAGCTAATTCGGTAGGACAGGCAAAGGCAGCGGGCACAACCAGGACAGCGCCAGTGCGCACTCACTTACGATGGGCACCCAAGATCACAAGCTTGCGTGGATCCAGGCACTGCGCGGCATCGCAGCCTTCATGGTCGTGCTGGTGCATAACCGCGGCGCGCTGATGGGTACCAATGCTGGCCAACTCATCGCCGACCACCTGTTCTTGCCGCTGAGCATGGGCGTGGATCTCTTCTTCATCATCAGCGGCTTTCTGATGGTACTGACCACCCGGGACTTTGACGCAAGCCGTGCATACGCATGGAAGTTCACGGCCAAACGCATCGCAAGAATCTGGCCCTTATTTGCCATCGCTTCATTGATCGCCGTGGCGGTCGACCACCACGGCATTCACGGGTTTCTCCACGCTTCCGTCTTGTTCCCGTATCTGGAAGGCTTGCTCTCCATCCCGCACGATCCCGCTGCATCGCCCATCTATTTCAATATGGCGTTAGGTGTGGCGTGGACGTTGTGTTTCGAGTGCTATTTTTATCTGGTATTCGCAGCGTGCATGCTTTTCGGTCGGCATCGCTATGGGGTGATGGCGGGTTGGTTTGCCCTGACGCTGATTGCAATTCCGCTTCTGCGCGGCAGTTACAGCCTTGGCGTTGCTTCGCAACCGCTGGTGACGTGGTCGAGATATGCCAACCTCGCGATCAATCCGATCGTCTGGGAGTTCATATTTGGCATGCTTGCCGGATGGCTGTATTGCTCCCGCTTTACGATCAAGCACGTTGCAACTGTCTACGTTACGGTGATCTTGCTGCTCGCCACGCTGCTTATCGGCTGGCATCGCATCGGCATGGTGAATTTCTTCGGCCCGCGCGGATGGGGCGCGCCGCTGGCCATCCTGTTCTTCGGTATCGTGTTGCTCGCCAAGCGCGGCGATATCAAAGTGCCAGCGTGGACCGTGTGGATGGGCGAGATTTCTTATTCGCTCTATCTCATGCACGTCTATGTGTTTGAACTTGTGCAACGTGTGGCGACGCGTATCCCCATGGAGCCGGATGTATACAGGGTGGTACTTTTCGTGACGCGGCCGATCATCGCGGTGGCCTGTGCCTGGCTCATGTTCCGCTATATCGAAGCGCCGGCCTCGGCATGGATGCGCAAACGCTTGGTTGGCATCCGGCTTCCCGTATTCACACGACGCTGGTCGTTTCAGCGGCATTCCGTGCCAACAAGCCGGGATGCGGGTTGATCCCAAAAGGCGCGGTTTCGCCCAATCGCAATGCTGAAGCGACGAAAGCCCAGAGTGCTTCGGGTGGCGGCGCATTCGCAGGCGGCGATCCGTCAGGTTGTTGGCGCGCGGCAGCGCCAGTCTTGACGTATTTGCCGATCACGGTAGCGGTACCGCCTTTGGCGTGATCGGCACCGGGTAGTGTGCGGCTGAATTCGCCCGTCAGCAGCGTTACGACATTGCGGCCCGGCATGGTCATGACGCGGCTGAGAAACGTTGCCAGCATCGGTGTAATGGGAGCCATGATCTCGCGTGCAACTTTTCCGGTGTCGTCGAGGTGAGTATCAAATTGGCGATCCTGCCGGCCGGTATACGCCGGTTGCGCAAAGATCACGTTGGCGCCTTCATGCACCAGTGCCTCTACGGCGGTGAAGGTTGCTCGCTGGCTGTCGATGGTAGGGTTGGTGCCGAATGCGCCATAGGCTTCTCGGATGTCGTTGAATTGCGTGACGGAGAGTGCGCGGCGGGCATCGTCGAGTTTGATGATGTGTTCGAAACCAGAGTCGTGTTCGACGGGTGGATTGGCAGAGACACCTACCGGTAAACCCAGGTTATTGACGATGGCACACGAGACCGTGCTGCGCGGCATGGCGGCCGCCATGCGCAGCAGCTGACTGCGTGGGCCTGACTGCAATACCGCTGCACGTGAGTCGTTGTGCGAATAGAGCCCATGCCGGAAGTGCACCGATGCCATATGGGCCACGGCGACCGCGGGTAGCGTACCGAGCGAACCGGCATCGACATAAAGTCCATTGCCCAAGGCGCGCACGTTGTCTCGCGTTACGCCGAATGCACCATTGGCAAAAAACGCGTCTGCACTGTTGAACAGGCCGGCAGGGCCGCCGTTTAGCCACCACACAACCAGAGTAGGGCGTTCAGTGCGGTGACTTGATCGTGCCAGCAGATTCCAGTCGCCTAGGGCTAGCGTGCCAGTCAAAGCAGCACCTACCTTGAGGAAGCTACGTCGTGTCATTGCGTGCGTGTGCATGTGAACCTGCCTTTTTCGACTTGGCGGCTGGCGCGATCACCGGTTGCATTCAACTGATTGCCGCCTTGTTGCCTTCGCCACGATTTCAGACGTAGCCTAGGCCCGTCCGTCTTTCGAAAGGTGGCCATGTTGTGTCGCGTTTCAGACAGCAGCCCCCACGCGTGAAAGTGTGGCCTATTACGGCGCTCGCCAAGGATTACCCGCGCGGATGGCATGTGCCCAAGCATCGCCATCGCCGTGGTCAGCTGATTTACGCCAAATCGGGCGTCATGCACGTGACTACGCGCGAAGGCATCTGGATCGTTCCGCCACAACGTTCCTTATGGATGCCGCTGGGAATGGAACACGAAATTCATATGGAAGGGCAGGTGGCCGTTCGCATGCTGTATCTGGACCGCCTCAGCAGCGCATTGTTTGGTTCGCACTGCAAGGTGTTGGCAATATCAGGGCTGTTGCGGGAATTGATCTTGTCTGCTGTGCAGGCATACGCAGAGAAGCACAGGGAGCGCATGACGATCCTGGCGCCCTTGCTACTGCATGAATTGCAGGAAGCAAACGAAGAATCCTTGCATATACCGGTGCCGTCGGATCCGCGGCTCAAAAATGTATGCCAGCGGCTGCTTGCTGGAACATCACGGGTGGAAACGCTGGATCAGCTGGCCGCACATGTGGGCGCCAGCAGCCGAACCCTGGCGCGGTTGTTCGAGAGTGAATTGCAGATGTCATTCGTGCACTGGCGGCAGCATGTTCGGCTGGCCAGGGCACTGAGTCAGATAAGTCAGGGACACGCCATCAAAATGGTAGCCCGCGATGCGGGTTATGCGAGTTGCAGTGCTTTCAGCAGCATGTTTCATCGCGTGCTGGGTGTTACGCCTACGCACTATATGAAGCAGGTGATAGAGCCTTCCGTGGTGTCTTCTCGTTCGCCGTGATTCACTCTTGCCGTCATCGCTGCCTAGGAGGGGGCGGCAAGAGTGAATCGAATGACTTAGGCAAGCATGGCACCCAGCGTTGTTACGCAAATCACCAGGCAAGCGACGAACAGACTGTTCAGCATCAGTGTTTCGAATTTCATGGCTGTTCTCCTTGGTGGGCTACGTGGCTTTCGAATGAGGTAGTGCATAGCCCATGCCAATGGCGTGGGCATGCAAAAGGCCGCGTATTTCAGCCATTTTTCGATATGCGGAGTAGGACAAGAGCTTGTCCGCGGACAGCTGTCCGCCTTGTTCGGACAGTATCTGGACATTCTTGGGCACTCACATAGGTTGGCGTGCGGGTCCCAACATCCTGATATCACGTTGCATGGCGATGTTGGGGTTTGCCCCCAACCTACTAACTATCCACGCGGCGAGCCGATCAACACGGGTGCTTTCGATTGCCTGCGCATCGCATCCAGCGTAACGACCAATTCGCGATAGCCATTCGCCAATTGCGCATAGAGCGTTGCATACGCCTGTCGGGTGGCATCGGCTACGCCCAGGTACGCGCTGCGACCTACGGCGATGAAGTAATCCACACTCACTCGTCGCCGCTCCGCCAGGCCTGGAAACAGGCCGGCAACCAGCAAGCAACGATCGCCGACGTCGCGCAGTGCATCGGCGCGCGCGGTGCCGACCAGGTCCATGGCCAACAACCAATCCATGCCCTGCGTGCGCGTCAGCAGCAAATTGTCAGCCTGATAGCGTAGTAGCACGAACACCAGGTAGCTCTCGCTCGATTCATCGAGTCGTCGCCCGGTGCGTTCATAAGCTTCCTGCACCAACGATTGCCATACTTCCACTGGCGTGCCGTTTTTGAATGCTTCAAACATGTCGTTTCCCCCACGCACCTCCGACGCTTTCAGCGTACTGCGCTGAGATAGCCACTGCTTGGCAGCCGGATACGGAGATTGCTAACACGTCCAAAGGGCCCACAACGGCCTGTAGGCTGGGATGGCAATCCCAGCATCGCGATGTGTGCATGCATGGCAATGCTGGGATTGTCATCCCAGCCTATGTATGGACTCGCCCCCTTCGTCAACCGCTTTTTTCATCCCCGAATGCCGGCTGCATCTATGTATGAGGCCTCACCAAGGTGGCAAGGTGT
>NZ_BSOB01000009.1 GCF_030160295.1 Dyella acidisoli | reverse complement strand
TTGAGCACCGACGACTGCAGGTTCGAGTAGCGGTAGTAGTACGCCGAGGCGTTGAACAGCAGGTTGTACTCGGGCACGACGGTCTTGAGGCCAGCCTCGTAGTTCCACACCTTCTCCGGCGCGTACAACGAGCCCACCTGCAGGCTGTTGTAGCCGCCGGCTTTGTACCCCTTGGTGGCAGAGACGTAAGCCATGGTATTGGGCGTGAACTTGTAGCTCAGCACCGCGCGCGGGCTGAAATCGTGCCAGCTGTGGTGCGTGGGCACCCATTGTCCCACCGCATTGGGAAAGACGATGTTGTTGCCGAACGCCGTCAGTGCCTGCTGAGCCTGGGGCGGCAGGAAGGCGTAGATGCCGCTGGACACCAGCTGCGCGATGGTCTGGTCGAACGCCGTGGCCTGGCGCAGCGGTGTGTACCAGGTGAACGCTTTCTTGTCTTCGGTGTAGCGCAGGCCGGTGGTGAGGTCGAGCTTATCGCTCACATGCCAGATCACGTCGCCGAAGGCGGCATACGCTTTGAACTTGCCGGCGTTCTCGATCTGCTCGCGCCATGAATCGCCGAGCAGGTTGTACGGCAAGCCGAAGGC
Organism: Dyella acidisoli; assembly: GCF_030160295.1. Classification (GTDB taxonomy): domain Bacteria; phylum Pseudomonadota; class Gammaproteobacteria; order Xanthomonadales; family Rhodanobacteraceae; genus Dyella_B; species Dyella_B acidisoli. The sequence continues at coordinate 1,174 of NZ_BSOB01000009.1, read as the reverse complement.
CTGCAGGCCCTGGGTGATTTCGGTCAGCGGCAAGCCGAGGCCGTCGACGTTCTGCGCCAGCGTGTCCAGGCTGCTGGTGTTGGTGTTCACCTGGCTGGTCTGCCGCGCCTGCTCGGAATAGAAGCTCACGCCCGACACCCAGTCCATCAGGTCGTTGTAACCCGACAGCTTGAACTCCTGGTAGTAGCTGTTGTTGTGCTCGATGTTGGCGGTGTCGAGGTAGCTGACGACGTGATCGGTGCCGTCGTTGTCTTCGTCGTTGAAGGTGTTGAAGTGCCGCCAGGCGGTGGTCGAGGTGAGCGTGCCCCAAGGGAAGTTGTGATCGATGATCAGCGTGGAGCCATCGAAATGCCGCCACTCGCGCGCCTGGATCGCATCGTTGTAGAGCGGCGCGGTGAGCGGATTGAGGTAGGTGGCCGGATTGGGCGGAAACGGCGGGCGTTCATTCGTATCGCTGGACAAGGGCACCAGGCCGATCGCGGGCCGCGGCGGCTGGTCCAGCCGTTCGTGATCCCACGACCACAGCACGCGCGTGTCCGGCGTGATGTTCCAGCGGTACACCATGCGGCTGCCCCAGTCGTCGTTCTTGCCGTAGCGCTGGCCGTTGGCCTGATCGCGGATCCAGCCGTTGCTCTGGTTGTCGAGCACGCTGACGCGCAGGGCCATGTCCTTGGTGAGCGGGATGTTTATCAGCGCGCTCTCGTAATGCGTGCCCTCGTTGCCCACGCGCACCAGCGCCTTGCCTTCAAACTTATCGGTCGGCTCGTTGGTGACGATGGAGATGGCGCCACCTGCCGCATTGCGGCCGAACAAGGTGCCTTGCGGGCCTTTCAGCACTTCAATGCGATCGATGTCGTTGAAGGCCAGCAGCGCGCCGCCGGAGCGGGCCGCATACACGCCGTCGATGTACACGCCCACTGCCGATTCGGTACCGATGCCGAAGTCGCTGGTGCTGATGCCGCGCAGCGAATAGTTCGGCTGCGTGGGTTGGCTGCCGTCAACGACTAATCCGGGCACGAACAGCGAGATCTTGCTGAGATCGGTGGCGGCCTGCGTTTCGATCTGTTTCGCCGTGAGGATCTGCAACGGAATCGGCACCTGCTCCATCTGTTGCGTGCGGCTTTGTGCCGTCACGGTGATGTTGCCTAGCTGCTTGGCTTGGCTGGCGTCGGGC
>NZ_BSOB01000008.1 GCF_030160295.1 Dyella acidisoli | reverse complement strand
CCGCAAGGCGCCCACACAAGTCACCTGCGCACACTGTCAAAGATCAATCACTTGCAACCTTCTCTTGAAGATCGCCCCGAAGCATTTCGTCCCGGGTGAGCCGCTCACTATACATCCAATCCGTTGTCCGTCAACACCCTCAGCGACTGCTTTTTTGCTTCGGGAAGTTGCCGTTCGCGAGAGGTGCGTCGGCGGGGTGGCGAATATTAGGGAGTGCCTACCGATCTGGCAAGCGATTTCTGCAAAAAAATTTTCTTGCATTGTTTCGGCGCGCGTTTACGTCACGCGCGCGCCCGCAACTCATGCATGCGTGAGCAATACGCGTGCGAAATTGCGCTTGCCAATCTGCAGAACACCCTCAAAGCCCGGCGCAAACACACGCTGCGCATCTTCGACGACTTCCGCATCGATGCGCACCGCGCGCTCCTTGAGCTTACGGTTCGCCTCGGCGTTACTTGGCGTAAGACCGGCAGCCGTCAGCAGCGCCGGCAAACGCAAGCCTTCTGCTGGCACCGCAATTTCGGTGAGCGGCAACAAGCTGGTGTCGCCTTCACCACGCACCACTGCATGCCAGCCTGCAATCGCCTGCTCAGCAGCGGCGGCATTGTGGAAACGTGTCGCCAGTTCGCGAGCCAGCTTGAGCTTGGCATCACGCGGATTCAACACGCCGCTCGCCACTTCCCGCTTCATGCGAGCGATGTCGTCCAGCGAGGTTTCGAAGCTGAGCAGTTCGAACCAGCGCCACATCAATTCATCACCAATCTTCAATGTCTTGGTGACGATATCGATGGCCGGCTCATTAATCCCGATGTAGTTGCCCAACGACTTGGACATCTTGTTGACGCCGTCCAGCCCTTCGAGCAACGGCATAGTCAGCACGATCTGCGGCGGTTGGCCGTGATGTTCCTGCAGCGCGCGGCCCATCAATAGGTTGAACTTTTGATCGGTGCCACCGAGCTCCACGTCGCACCTCAACGCCACCGAGTCGTAACCCTGCACCAGCGGATAGAGGAATTCATGGATGGCAATCGGCTGCTGTGAGGCGTAGCGCTTGGCGAAATCATCGCGCTCAAGCATGCGGGCAACGGTATGTTGTGCCGCCAGCTTGATCATATCGGCCGCGGTCATCTTGCCGAACCACTCGGAGTTGAAGCGCAACTCGGTCTTTTCACGGTCGAGGACCTTGTAAACCTGCTCGGCGTAGGTCTCGGCATTCGCCAGCACATCTTCGCGGGTAAGCGGCTTGCGCGTGACGTTCTTGCCGGTGGGATCGCCGATCATGCCGGTGAAGTCGCCGATCAGAAAGATCACCGTGTGCCCAAGATCCTGAAACTGACGCATCTTGTTGAGCAACACGGTATGGCCCAGATGCAGGTCCGGCGCAGTGGGATCGAAGCCAGCCTTGATGCGCAGCGGCCGCCCGAGCTTGAGGCGTTCGGCCAGTTCTTCCTGCTTGATGATCTCGTCGACGCCGCGCGCAATGGTGGCCAGCGCCTGCTCAAGCTCGTTCATGTTGTCCTCGTTCGTGTAGTTGTCTAGGCAGCCAAAAAAGTGATGGCCACCGTCAATAGCGTTAATTGTGCGTTAACCTGAAATCTCGCGCAAACCCTTGATGCGAAAGGCATTGACGCACTTTGCACAAGCTCGTTATGGTACGCGTCGGCTGATACTTTGTAACCGCAGGGGGCGCGGTGGTGAAGATGCATAAGAAGAACAAGGTTAACTAGCGATGGCACAGAGCAAGCAGGATCCGCGCATCGCACGCAAACTGGCCATTCGCCGCAAGGCCCAACGCCGCCACTCTCACTTCTACCAGCACTGCGCCCACTGGTCATTCAATCGCCAGCCGGGCGGCGAGCAGCCGCCTATTCATTGGTATCGCGAACGTTGGATGCTCGCAGCCACGGCGCTGCTGATCACGGTGCTTTCCGGCTTTCTGATTCCCGCGTGGGCCACGGCGATGAAGCCCCTCGCCACGCCACCGATAGAACATACGCTGCTGCCGCTCGCCTTGCCGAAAATCGCAGCACCTACGCTCAAGGCCCCGGCAGTAGAGGATTGGCGCGTCTTGCAAGTGCGTCCCGGGCAGACGCTGGCGGACATCTTCCAGAGCCAGGGGCTGAGTCTTTCCGACCTGCAGCGCGTCGTGGATAACGCAGGCGACGCGAAGACAGCGCTGCACAACATCCGCCCCGGCCAGGAATTCGATTTTCTGATCGGCCGCAACAGCAGCCTCGAGGGCATCCGCTTCGACAAGGATGAATCCACCCGCGCGATCATCCGTCTCGACAGTGCCACGCCCGGCATGAGCACGGTCGCACGCACGGTGGAAACGCGCGAGCAGATCGCCCACGGCGTGATTGACGATTCGTTGTTCGCCGCCGCCAACAAAGCGGGCCTGAGCAACGCGATGGTGATCAAGCTCGCCGATCTCTTCAAATACGACATCGACTTCGTGCAGGACCTGCGCGTGGGCGACAGCTTCACCGTGGTCTACGACACCGTGTATCGCGATGGTGCTTATCTGCGCGAGGGCGATATCGTTGCTGCCGAATTCGTCAACCAGGGGGAGCGCTACACCGCCTATCGCTTCAAGCGCGCGGATGGCAGCTTCGGCTGGTTCAGTGAGGACGGACGTCCGTTGCAGAAATCCTTCCTGCGCATTCCGGTGGATTTCACGCGCATCTCCTCACCCTTCAGCGCAGCGCGCATGCATCCGATCCTGGGTCTGATGCGCGCACACAAAGGTGTGGATTACGCAGCTCCAACCGGCACACCCATTCATGCCGCCGGCGATGGCGTGATCAAGTTCCGCGGCTGGATGAATGGCTACGGCAATTTCGTGATCATCCAGCACGATGGCCAGATCAGCACGGCTTACGGTCATATGTCGCGCTTCGCCAATGAGCGTGTCGGCCAGCGCGTGCGCCAGGGTGACGTGATCGGATTTGTCGGCATGACCGGTCTCGCCACCGGTCCGCACTTGCACTACGAATTCCGCGTCAATGGTGTGCAGCGCAATCCGCAGACCGTCACCCTGCCCAAACCCGAGCCACTGCCGGGTGCGCAACTGGTGCAGTTCAAGAACGGCGTGGTGAAGCCGCAGCTCGCACGCTTGATGGAAATCGACAACAACTACAAGCTCGCGCGCGCCAAATCCACTACACGTAGTGATGACTGAGCTCGTGGATGACGGCGCGGAGCTCTACATCGGGCTGATCTCTGGCACCAGCGCGGATGGTATCGATGCCGCGCTGGTGCGTTTCGAACAAAACCAACCCCGGCTGATGCATGCTTTGACGCATGCTTGGCCAGAGGCGTTGCGCGCTCAGATCCTTCGAGTGTCACAGGGTGAAACCACACTCGACCTCGACACCTTTGGACGCCTAGACGTGGCCATCGGCCACACTTTTGCCAACGCCGTCGAAGCACTGCTCGCGCAAAGCAGCACCCCTGCATCGTCCGTGCGTGCGGTTGGATCGCATGGACAGACAATCCGGCATCGCCCTACCGGCGAACACCCCTTCACGCTGCAGATCGGCAACGCTGCAGTGATCGCCGAGCGCTGCGCCATCGACGTCGTGGCGGATTTCCGCAGCGCGGATGTCGCCGCAGGCGGACAGGGCGCGCCCTTGCTCCCCGCCGTGCATGCCATGCTGCTCCAGGCTCCCGATCACGCACGCGTGGTACTCAACCTCGGCGGCATTGCCAACATCACCGTGCTTTCTACCCACGGCGACGTGTTCGGTTTCGACACGGGGCCCGCCAACGGCCTGATGGACGCGTGGTGCTTGCGCCATCGCGGCGAAGCGTTTGATCGCGGCGGCGCTTTTGCCGCCAGCGGGCACGTAAATGAAACCCTGCTAGCGGAGCTGTTGCGCGATCCCTATTTCGCACTACCGCCCCCCAAGAGCACCGGACGCGAACATTTCCATCTGGCGTGGCTAGATGCGCGTTTGCATTCGCTGTCGATATCTCCTGCAGACGTGCAGGCCACCTTGCTCGAACTTACCTCACGCAGCATCGCCATGGCGATCGATGCACATGCCAATGACGCCACTGACGTCTTGCTGTGCGGCGGCGGGGTGCACAACCCGGTGCTGATGCAGCGCCTGCAGGAACTGCTACAACCGCGCGAACTTGCCAGCACGGCTGCTTACGGCGTCGATCCGGATTACCTGGAAGCTTCAGCCTTCGCATGGCTAGCGCGACAGCGGCTGCTTGGCTTGCCGGGCAATCTCCCGGCCGTTACGGGTGCAAAAGGCTTTCGCGTTCTCGGCGCGGTTTATCCAGCCCCACGCGACGCGCGTTGATTATTCCAGCAACTCGTGGACTTGCGCGTTTGGCGCAAGTTGTTCGGAACGCGCCACCGCCAACGCTTGCACGGCTTCCTGGAATGCCGCGCGCTCGCTCGCATTCCAATGCCCGCCGGCGAAGGAAAGATCGGACGGCTCCAGCATCGTTTCTGCGAGCGACCCGTTGTTTTCGGTTACACCCAAACCCTGCCGCAACGCTTGCAGCACTACATCGTTGATCGACCACTGGCGCGCCTTGGCCAGCAGCTTGATGCGCTCTGCCATCAATCGATCAATGTGACGAATCATCAAATCCGGCATAGGACGGTCGCTCCGTTGCCACGCTGCCCTGTGTGCTGATCCTCGCCAACTGCGTCGCCGCTCGCAATCACCATCGTGGCGATCCGTGGATCAGTTCGCAGTCGAGGTGTGAGCGCCTTCAGCTCCCTTTTAGCTTGAGGGGACAGCGACCGGATCAAAGCGCCGCCAAAGACAAAGAAACAGCACCATTGCCGGCAGCACTGAAAACGCGGTGATGACTAGGTAACCGCCATAACCGACCAGCGCGACGATGCTGCCTGCAAAGAATCCGAGTACCTTGCCGGACAGGTTCACTAGTGAACTCAGCAGCGCATATTGCGTAGCAGTGTGCTGGCGATTTACCAGCAAGGAAAGGAAAGCCACGGTGGGCGGCCCCAGCATGCCTTCAAAAAAGTTTTGCCCGGAGATCGCCAAGGTCAGCATCGTCAGGTGACCTTGATGCGCAATCAGCAACAGGTATAACAGATTGCTGATGGCACCCAGCACGATGCAAGCTCCCAGTGCCCTCCATGCGCCCCAGCGCGCCACCGCTGCACCGCCCGCGAACGCGCCGGCAATGCCGATCCACACTCCATATATCTTGGTGATCGCGCCGATTTCCGTTTTGGAAAAGCCCATGTCGCGATAGAACGGCCCGATGAAGCCGCCGACGAGCGCCTGCTCGGGCACCTTGAACAGCAGAATAAACAGCAAGGTGAGTCCCGCCACCGCCCAACCGTAGCGACGGAAGAAGTCGGCAAAAGGATCGATCACCCCTTCGCGCATGGCCTCAAGCCATGATGCCGGAGCCGGCCGGCGCACGTCCGGCTCCGGCATCATCAACGTGGTAATGATTGGCAGCAGCATCACTGCAGCCATCAGGATGTAAACAGTGACCCACGGAATATGGTCGGCCAGAATCAGCGCCAACGCTCCCGACATCAGTAAGCCGATGCGATAACCCAACGAATACGTGGCAACCAGTGCGCCTTGCGCCGAGGGAGGTGCGATTTCGATGCGATAGGCATCGATCGCAATGTCTTGTGTTGCCCCCATGAACGCAGCCCACAGCGTCGCTGCAATGAATAATGGCAGTTGGCGCGGCGTAAGCGCGGCCATGACCAACAAACCCACGAACACGCCCAACTGCGCAAGGAGAAGCCAGCCTCGCCTCTGCCCCAGGCGTCGAAGCAACGGCAGACGCCAATGGTCCAGCAATGGTGCCCAGACGAACTTGAAGGCATAGGTCATGCCGGCACTGGCGATCATCGTGATGTCTTTCAGCACGATGCCGTTTTCCTTGAGCCAGTACGCCAAGGTGACGGAAACCAGCAGGAACGGCAGGCCAGAAGAAAACCCCAGCATGCACATCGTCCACGCAGCCGGCTGCGAGAACGCCCGCCAGATAGACGGCTTGCGCGCAGTCGCCGCGCCTGCTTCAGTCGGCATAGTCGACCGTGTAAGGGGCGTGATCGGAGAAGCGTTCGTCGCGATAGATCGAGCAATGCTTCAGCCGCTTGTGCAGCGACGGCGTCACGATCTGATAGTCGATGCGCCACCCCACATTGTTCTCGCGTGCGCGACCGCGGTTGGACCACCAGGTGTATTCCACCGTTTCCGGCTTGATCGCCCGAAAACTGTCCACCCAGCCGCGCTTGTCGATCAGATCGTTAAGCCAGGCTCGCTCCTCCGGCAGGCAGCCGGAGTTTTTCTGGTTCGAGCGCCAGTTCTTGATATCCAGCTCCGTGCGCACGATGTTCCAGTCACCGCAGAGCACGTAATCGCGACCGCTCTTAAGCCACTTATCGAAGATCGGCGTGAGCCGGTCCATCGCCTTGAACTTGAACTGCTGGCGTTCCTCCCCGGATGAACCGGAAGGTACGTAGATCGAAACCACGCTGAGATTGCCGAAACGCGCTTCGATGTAGCGCCCTTCATTGTCGAATTCATCCCAGCCCAACTGCGTGAGCACCTTGTCAGGCTCACGCTTGGCATAGATCGCCACACCGCTATAGCCCTTCTTGCTGCTGGCGTCGCGGTAGAAGCAATGATGCCCGTCGGGACGAAACATCGGGTCGGTCAGCTGGTCTTCCTGCGCCTTCGTTTCCTGCAAGCAGACCACATCAGCGCGCTGCTTGCGCAGCCAATCGAAAACACCTTTGGTCGCAGCGGAACGGATGCCGTTGGCATTCAGGCTGATAATGCGCATGGGCTTTCCTCGTGGGGACGGGGCATGATAGCAATCGAGCACCACGCGAGGGACGCGTTACCATTGCACACCTTTGCCCTCTTGCCCGATACGCCCATGCACGATTACCAGCGCGACTTCATCGAACTCACCCTGCAACGCAATGTGCTGCGCTTCGGCGAATTCACACTGAAGTCCGGTCGCGTCAGTCCCTATTTTTTCAATATGGGGCGCATCGATTCCGGTGCAGCACTCGCCCGCCTCGGTCGCGCCTACGCAGCGGCCGTGGTGAATTCGGGCCTGGAGGTCGACATGCTGTTCGGTCCGGCCTACAAGGGCATTCCGTTGGCAGCCGCCACGGCCATCGCGCTGGCGGACCAGCATGGTCGCGACCTGCCCTGGGCCTACAACCGCAAGGAAGCGAAAGACCACGGCGAAGGCGGTGTGCTGGTAGGCGCGCCGCTTACCGGCCGAGTCCTGATCGTGGATGACGTGATGACCGCCGGTACGGCCGTACGCGAGTCGCTCGCCCTGATTCGTGCGCAGGGCGCCACCCCGGCAGGGGTGCTGATCGCGCTGGACCGGCAGGAGCGCGGCCAAGGCGAACTGTCTGCTGCGCAGGAAGTACAACGCGACTACGGCATCCCGGTGGTCGCTATCACGAGCTTCAGAGACGTGCTGACCTACGCCGGCGAACGGTCCGACCTGGCGGCGGAACACCAGCGCATGCTCGCCTACCGCGAACAGTACGGCGTACGCAGCTGATCTGTCCTGTGCTGCTAGTGAACCCAGTCACGTTGGCGCACTCTAGACATCCAGCGTGTCAAAAGCGCTGGGTATACTGGAGCGAGGAGGGGAATTATGCGTCGACTCGCGCTTAGCGCATCCATCATCGTGTCGCTTGGCCTGGCTGGGCTGGCGACTGCTCAAAGCAGCACCCCTGGCGGGACCCGTTACCGTTGGGTGGATGCCAGCGGCCTGCCGCATTACAGCGACAGCCTCACGATAGACGCCCTGAAATACGGCTACGACGTCATCAACAGCAACGGCATGGTGATGACGCACGTCCAGAAACAACTCTCCCCTGCCGAACGCGCAGCTGCGCAGAAGCAAGCCGAGGAAGCGGCAGCCAAGCAACGCGCTATCGAGGAAGGGAAACGCAAAGACATCCAGCTTATCAACACCTATCCTGACGAAGACGCGCTCAAATCCGAGCAGCAGCAGGTGCTTGAAAATCTCGATCAGCAGATGAGCACTACACGCGTGAACCTGCGCACCCAGGACGCCGCTCTCACCGACCTGCTCAACCGCGCCGCGGACGAAGAACGCGCGAAGAAGCCGGTGCCGAAATTCCTCGCCGACCAGATCACCACACAGCGCAACGTCGTTGCCAATGAGCGCGCCCTGCTCGAACGACAGAAGGCGAACCGCGATGCGACCGCACAGCAGCAGGAACAGGAGCTGCAGCACTTTCGTGATTTGAAGGCTGCAGAGAAGAACGATCGCGGGTATTAATACGCCGCGTATTCCGCAGGCGCAGGTTGGGGGGCAAGCCCCAACCTGAGAAGCTCTTTAGAACGGCAACTTCAGCGACGGATCCACCGCCAGCAACTGCTTGCGGAACGTATCCTGGATGCGCTTGAGCGCCTCTTCGTTGTCCGCATCGAAACGCAGCACCAGAATCGGCGTCGTATTGGACGGGCGCACCAGGCCCCATCCATCGGGCCAGTCGGCGCGCACGCCGTCGATGGTCACTAGTGTGGCTTCGTCGAAATTCGCCTTTTCGCGGAATTTCTCAATGAAGCGATAGTGCTCGCCTTCCGCCATCTCCACCTTGAGTTCCGGTGTGGACACGCCTTTCGGACAGGTGGCAAAAATCTCCTCCGGCGTACGACCTTCGATGTCGCCGGCAATAATTTCCAGCAGACGCGCACCGGCATAGATGCCGTCGTCGAAACCGTACCAGCGCTCCTGGAAGAAGAAATGGCCGCTCATTTCACCCGCCAGCTCCGCGCCGGTTTCGCGCATCTTCGCCTTGATCAGCGAATGACCGGTGCGCCACATCAGCGGACTGCCGCCGGCGTCGAGAATCTGGCCTTTGAGGTGGCCGGTGCATTTGACGTCGTAGATGATCGTCGCGCCGGGCTGGCGCGACAGCACGTCGCGCGCAAACAGCATCAATGTGCGATCGGGGAAGATGATCTCGCCGCTGCGCGTGACCACGCCGAGGCGATCACCATCGCCATCGAACGCCAAACCGAGATCGGCGCCGGTCTGCTTCACCGAAAGAATCAGATCTTCCAGGTTATGCGGATCGGACGGATCGGGATGGTGATTGGGGAACGTGCCGTCCACATCGCAATACAGCGGAATCACTTCGCAGCCGATGCCTTGCAGCACGTGCGGCGCCACTGCGCCCGGGATGCCGTTGCCGCAATCGACCACGATCTTCAGCGGGCGCTCGGTCTGTACGTCCGCCGTGATCCGCTCGATGTAATCGGGCACCACATCAACCAGGCGCAAGGTGCCGCCACCGTCGGATTCGAGCGCGCCTGTGGTGATGCGCTGGTAAAGATCCTGGATCGCACCTTCCGACAAGGTCTCGCCGCCGACCACGATCTTGAAGCCGTTGTAGTCCGGCGGATTGTGGCTGCCAGTGACCGCTACGCCACAGCCGGTGTTGAAGCGATAAGCGGCGTAGTAGACCACCGGCGTCGGCACAGCGCCGACGTCGATCACATCGACGCCGGCTAAGCGCAGGCCATCGGCCAGCGAGCTTGCCAATTCCGGCCCGGAAAGACGGCCGTCGCGACCCACCACGATTTCACGCAAGCCTTTCTCGCGCATCACCGTGCCGATCGACTGGCCGAGCAGCTTGGCGACGGTAGGCGTAAGGCTCTTGCCCACTACGCCGCGCACGTCATAGGCACGGAAAATCGCTGGGTCGACGTCGACCTGTGCGGGTGCTGCCTGCGCTGGTTTGGCCACCGGCGTAACAGGTTTTGCGGGTTCGAGCTTGGGCTGAGCTTCCACGATATCCGACAACGTCTGTTCCTCGAGCGTAGGTGCACGATGGGGCTTGCCTGCGCGCGTCATTAACCAAAATAAACCGATACCACCGCCGACACCCGCCAGCGTGAGCAATGCAGCCAGCGGTAAAGACTGCGGCAGCAGAATGTATGCACCTGGCAGCACCGCGACGACGTTGAAGCTGCTGTCAGGCACCTGCTTGCCGACAGGTTCGATATCCAACGCACCTGGATTGCCTCTGGCCAACAGCTCGAGGTTGTCGCCGCGATCGGTGCTCTGGTTTAGTCGTAATCGGCCACCGTTTACGGCAACCGTGTCGAAGCGATCCGCGACAGGTGCAAACGGCAGTTCGACCCACGCCCAGGCTTGCGGTTTCTGCGAAGTACCCAACGGCGCAACGATGGTGAGGCGGCGATCACCCAAACCCTTCAACATCGCCTCTACCGGTGGATCACCTTCGGCATCCGGTGCGGACATCAGCTGCGCAGCTTTCGCATAGCCGAACTCGCGATAGTTGGCATGCAGTACCTCGTCCAGGCCACCGCTGTATAGCTCGATGTTCTGCGCTTCCGGCAAACGCTGCTTGAGCGTAGCGATCACTTGCGGCGCACTACCCGGCAAACCGCTCGTGTCGATACCTGCTACGGCCCGGTTCACCATATCGTGCTGCCGGGTGATTTCTTCGGTCAGCACCTGCACGGCTTTATCCTGCGCCGCATGCACGCGCTCCACGGCACCGCCTTGATCGGCGATCAGCCAAGTCTGCCAAGCCCCGAACAGGCCCAGCGCCAGCAGCAATGTGCCGCCGGCCAGCATCAGCAACCGATCCCACTGCAAATCCGGCAAACGCGCTCGTGCGCCGCTCACTGCCATGCCCCGTTTCCCCGATGCCTTAATGTTTTCCGGTTGATCCGAACCCGCCTTCGCCACGCTCCGAAGGTACGAATTCGTCGACGATTGTTAGCCGCGCCTGCCCCACCGGCACCAGCAGCAGTTGCGCGATGCGCTCACCCACTGCGATGGTGTAGGGCTGCGTGCCGCGATTCCAGCACGAGATCATCAGCGGACCTTGGTAATCGGCATCGATCACGCCGACCAGATTGCCCATGACCAGCCCGTGCTTATGTCCAAGACCCGAACGCGGCACGATCAGCGCACACCAGCCTGGATCGCCGATATGGATCGCCATGCCGCTAGGCACCAGCGCGCTTTCGCCGGGTTGCAACGTAAGCGGCTCCGCTACCGCAGCACGCAGATCCATGCCGGCGCTGCCGACGGTGGCCGCCTGCGGCAGCGGAATGCTGTCGCCCAGGCGCGGGTCGAGAATCTTCACTTCGACATCGATCATCCGCGCACCGCCTTGTAGCGGCTGGCGATGCATTCGATCAGCTGGCGCGCGAGTGCGGCCTTGTCGGTACGCGGCAATTCCAGCGAACCGTCTGCCCAGTAGAGCGTGATGGCGTTGTCGGCAGTTTCGAAGCCGAGACCTTCGCCCACCTGATTGGCGGCGATCATGTCCAGGCCTTTGCGTTGCAGTTTGTCGCGCGCATAGGTTTCCACGTTTTGCGTTTCTGCGGCGAAGCCGACCAGGAACGGATGCGGCTGTGCGGCTGCGAGGCTGGCGAGGATGTCCGGATTCTCCGCCAGCTGCAGCGTGAGGTCAGCACCATCGTGTTTCTTCAGCTTGTGCGCCGCGACCGCATTGGGACGGTAATCGCCCACGGCTGCGGAACCGATGTAGATATCTGCACTTTGCGCAGCATCCGTCACGGCAGCATGCATCTGAGCCGCGCTACGCACGTCGACGCGCCTTACAACACCCGCTGGCGTTGTCAGACTGACTGGGCCCGCTACCAGCGTTACCTGCGCGCCCGCCTGCGCCGCCGCTTCAGCAACGGCAAACCCCATTCGTCCAGAACTGCGGTTGCCGATGAAGCGTACGGGATCGATGTCTTCGTAGGTCGGCCCCGCACTGACTACCACCTTCTTGCCGCGAAGCACTTGGTCCCCGAACGAAGCAACCATGGCTGCGCGCAATTCGTGCGGCTCCAGCATGCGGCCCGAGCCGATTTCACCGCAGGCCTGATCACCGGAAGCAGGTCCGAGAATATGTACGCCGCGCGCACGCAACGTGGCAACGTTCGCTTGCACGGCCGCATGCGCCCACATCTGCTGATTCATCGCCGGCGCTATGTACACCGGTGCGGCTGTAGCCAGACACAGCGTGCTCAACAAATCATTGGCATGGCCGTGCGCGAGACGCGCGATCAGATCGGCACTGGCCGGAGCGATCAGCACGCGTTCGGCCCAACGCGCCAGTTCGATGTGACCCATCGCCGCTTCGGCGGACTCATCCCACAGGCTCACCCGCACCGGCTCGCCAGACAATGCCTGGAATGTGACGGGCGTGACGAAACGGGCGGCGTTCTCGGTCATCACCACACGCACGTGGGCACCGAGATCGCGCAAGCGACGAACCAGCTCGCAGGACTTGTAGGCAGCAATGCCACCTGACACTCCGAGCACGATGCGGCGTTCAGCAAGGGTCATAGCGTAAGCGGGGTCCGACGTATGAATAGACGGCTAGCTTACCGGATTCACATAGACCAACCGCTGTCCGGAGAGCGCCTCGAACGGGATGCTGGTCACATGAGTATCCGACAATGGCCCGAAAGCGAACGACCTCGCGAAAAATTATTGGCGCATGGCAGTGCCGCCCTCTCCGACGCGGAGTTGCTGGCCGTGCTGCTCGGCAGCGGCGTGCGTGGCAAGGACGCCATCACGCTGGGGCGCGAACTGCTCATGCAAGCCGGCGGTTTGAACGCCTTGCTCGCCCGTCAGGACGGGGACATCCGCGCCAGCGGCCTTGGGCCGGCCAAGCGCGCGCGCATCGCCGCCGCACTGGAGCTGGCACGCCGCAGCTTGGCCGAACAGCTCGTCGAACAACCATCACTGCGCAATCCGCGCGATAGCGGTGACTACTTAAGCGCTCGTTTGCGGCACTTGCCCTACGAGGTATTCGCCTGCCTTTTCCTGGATAACCGCCATCGCGTACTGGCCTTCGAGGAATTGTTCCGCGGCACAGTGGACGGCGCCAGCGTGCATCCGCGCGAGGTAGTGCGCGCCTGCCTGAAGCACAACGCCGCCGCCGTGATTTTTGCCCATAACCACCCAAGTGGCGTGGCGGAACCCAGCTCAGCTGACCAGGCCATCACCCGCGAACTGGGGCAGGCACTGCGACTGATCGGCGTACGGGTACTGGATCACTTGGTGATCGGCCGCGAAGCGCCGGTATCCATGGCTGCACGCGGCTTACTTTGACGGGACTGGAGGAAAGAGCACCGCCTCAAAACAACGCGCCCTACGATTTCGGCGCAAAAAAACGGCGCGACCAAGAGGTGCGCGCCGGGAGCCGCATGAGGGGAGGGTATGAAGGGATGCGGCAGTCCCGTATCGAGCCGGACGGGGGAGACGCCGGTGATACCCAGCTATTGTCGCGTTGCGTCATGACTACCGTATGACATCGCGGGCGACATGGCGTCAAAGTCGCCCGATGGACCTGCCCTGACAGATCTTGGCAAGACTTATGCACACAACGCCTCCAAAGCCACTTAGGGCCATATCGCCGAAAAGCACATCAAGTTCACATTTTAAACCTTTGATATATAAACATTAATTGCATGACAACCAGGTTTCCGTCGGGCCTTCACATGCATTTGCATACGGCACCTTCACTTTCCCCACAGACTTATCCACAGCCCCGTCCACTGCGGTGCAGCAGCCGCGCAAGCACTTGGATAACGGCCGTTCGGTAGCGAAGAAGGCTCCCGCGCGGCGGTCTGTTACGATGCTCGGTTCCATCCCGATTCGATCCCCTCCTGTGAAAGAAGCGCTGCGCGAACTGGTCCTCCAGGCTATCCGGACCCTTCAGGGCAATGGTGCCCTGCCCGCCGATATCGACCTGCCCGCCTTTGTGATCGAGCGCGCGCGCAGCCGCGAACATGGCGATTTCGCCGCGAACACGGCGATGCTGCTGGCCAAGCCGGCCCGCGCCAAACCAAGGGATCTGGCTGAAAAGCTGGTTGCTGCCCTGCCCGCCAATGCCTTGGTGGCCAAGGTGGAAATCGCCGGCCCCGGTTTCATCAACTTCTTTCTGGCGCCGACGGCTTATCACGCCGAGGCGGGTCGCATCCTGTCCGAAGGCAATGCATACGGTCGCAATCGCAACGGCGCCGGACATACGGCCGGGGTGGAATTCGTATCGGCCAATCCGACCGGTCCGCTGCATGTGGGGCATGGTCGCGCCGCCGCCATTGGCGACTGCGTGAGTCGCCTGCTCGAAGCCACCGGCTGGAACGTCAAGCGCGAGTTCTACTACAACGACGCCGGCGTGCAAATCAACAATCTCGCGATCTCCACGCAGGCGCGCGCGCGCGGCATTGCGCCGGGCGACGCGGGCTGGCCGGAAGACGGTTATCGCGGCGATTACATCGCCGACGTGGCGCGTTCCTACCTGGCAGGCGAAACGGTGTTTGCCGACGGCCATGCCGTCGTGGGTGCAAAGAACCCCGACGACCTCGACGCAATCCGCCACTTTGCCGTGGCTTATCTGCGCCGGGAACAGGATCTGGATCTCCAAGCGTTCGGCGTCGGTTTCGACGTGTATTTTCTCGAATCCTCGCTGTATGCCGACGGCAAAGTGGAAGAAACCGTACGCGAGCTGGTCGCCCACGGCCACACCTACGAGGAAGGTGGCGCCCTGTGGTTGCGCACGACGGATTTTGGTGACGACAAGGATCGCGTGATGCGCAAGTCCGACGGCACCTACACCTATTTCCTGCCGGACGTGGCCTATCACCGTAGCAAATGGCTGCGCGGTTACGAACGTGCGATCACTGAGCTGGGATCGGATCACCACGGCAGCCTCGCTCGCGTAAAGGCCGGACTGCAGGCACTGGACTGCGGCATCCCCAACGGTTGGCCGGAATACGTGCTGCACCAGATGGTGACCGTGATGCGCGGCGGCGAAGAGGTGAAGATCTCCAAGCGCGCCGGCAGCTACGTCACGCTGCGCGACCTGATCGAAGAAGCCGGCCGCGATGCAACGCGCTACTTTCTGATCGCGCGCAAAGCCGACTCGCAACTCGTGTTCGACATCGACCTCGCCCGTTCGCAGAGCAACGACAACCCGGTCTACTACATCCAATACGCCCACGCCCGCGTGTGCCGCGTGCTGGAAGAACTGGCCGAGCGCGGCCTGCCGCCCGTCGACATGCAGGCAGGCATCGGGCAGATGAAGCGGCTGGATACGGAGCACGAGCAGATCCTGCTCACGGAACTGTCACGCTACCCGGAAGTGGTGGAGGCTGCCGCCAACAATCTGGAACCGCACCTGATCGCGCAATATCTGCGCGAACTCGCCGGCGCGCTTCACAGCTACTATCACGAGCATAAGTGGATTGTGGACGACGCCGAGTTGCGCAATGCGCGCATTACGCTCGCCGTTGCCACTCGCCAAGTGATACGCAACGGTTTGGATTTACTGGGTCTCAGCGCCCCGGAGAAGATGTAAATGGCAGCACGCAAGGGCAAAGGCCGGCAGGCCGTTCGCAACAGCAGCGGCGGGTTCCCGGCCTGGGCCGGCATTCTCGTCGGCATTCTGATCGGCGCCCTGGTCGTAGTGGTCCTGATGCGCCATTCGCTGGTGCCGATGACACCCAAAGGCCCGCAACCCAACCCGGAAGCCACGGCACAACCAGGCAGCGACGAAGGCCTGACCCCGGCCGCCACCAACACCGCACCCAAGAAACCGCAGTACGACTTCTACTCCGTGCTGTCGGAGAAGGAAGTGCGCATCCCGGATTCGGAAATCAGCGCGCAAGCCAAGGCGGAACAACAGCAGCAACTGGCCCAGCAGAAGCAGCAGCAGGTGCAACAGCCCACCGCACCTGTTACGCCCAAGCTGCCGCCCAACGCGCCGCCGGCCGTCACGCAGAACATCACTGCGGCACCTCCTTCGGCGGTGGCACCACCGCCTGCGTCTGGCCCAAGCGGTTATCTGCTGCAGGTAGGCGCGTTCCCGAGCGCCGCCGATGCGGAAACGCTGAAGGCCAAGCTGGCGCTGCAAGGCTTCGTCGCCAACGTACAGTCGGTGAACGTCGGTGGGCAGACGTATCACCGCGTGCGCCTGGGGCCATTCCATTCGGCGACCGACTTGGAATCGACCAAGCAAAGGTTGTCGTCAGCGGGGATTTCGGCGATTGCGTTGAAGGCCGGCGGCTGACGAACGAGCAGTGCGCGCTTCATAACAGACAAGGGCGCCTATCGGCGCCCTTGTTGTTTTCGGAGTTTCGCCAGAACCGTCTTCTTGCCCCACCGTCATTCCGGCGAAGGCCCATTGCTGTCCGGAAAAAATTTCTGCGATCAGCGGAAGCACAACGGCCCATTGGGCTGAGTGACACTTCTTGATGTGAGGCGACTCGAAAACTCACTGAGTGAGCCCCTCTCCCTCCGGGAGTGGGGTGCGCGCTGCAAACTTTCCCGGACAACAGTGGGCGAAGGCCTGAATGACGTGAGCTTCGATTGACGCTTTGAAAAACGAACTACTGATGGCTCCGCTTCAACCGGACCAATCCAGAAATATCGTCATCGCCATACCCTTGCCGCATCAGCTCGGCATAGTCCGCCAATGATTGCTCGATGACCACGCGCGACGTACCCGCCTTCTCAGCGATACCCCGCACAATGCTCAGATCCTTGTGCAGCAACGCCAGCTTGAAGCCAACACTGAACTGCCCCTTCAACATCGTCGCACCACGCTTTTCCAGGAACCAGTTTCCGGCAGCACCGGCGCCCAGCGTGGGAATCAGTCGCTCCGGGTCGAGGCCCAATGCCTCGCCCAGCGCGAGGCCTTCGCAAACCGCCTGTGCGATGCCAGCCACCAGCACCTGGTTCACCGCCTTGGTAGCCTGCCCCGCACCCACATCGCCGAGATGCGTAATGCGCAACGCATACGCTTCGAGCATCGGCCGCGCACGTTCCAGCACAGCGGCATCACCACCCACCATGATCGAGAGCTTGCCGTTCTTCGCCCCTTCCACGCCACCGGAAACCGGCGCATCCAGAAAATGCGCGCCGACCGCAGCAAGACGCGCAGCCGCCTGTTTGGCGGTATCAGGTGCGACGGTGGAATGATCGATCACGATCGTGCCGGGCTTCATGTGCGGCGCGAGCACATCCACTGTATTCAGCACATCTGCATCGGCCGTTACGCACAGCGCAATCACATCGCATTGCGCAGCAAGCTCGGCCAACGTTGCCGGTGCAGCGACACCCAGCATAGCCGCCAGCGCTTCTGCTTTCGCATGCGTGCGGTTGGCTACCGCATGCAGCAAACCATGTTGCTTCAGATGTCCTGCCATGGGTTCGCCCATGGCACCAAGGCCGATGAAAGCTGCCTTCAAAGTCATGCGTGGTCCTGATTATTGAAGTTGAGCGCACGATGCACGTCGTGCGTGACGAACGGGTTGTCCGGCGTGGGCGGCTCGAGCCACTGCGGATGGCTCAAAGTATGACGCATATCGGTCAGCCCGCTCTGCCAGTGCTCGTGCATCGTTGCTGCGCTGAACTCGTAATCCTTGTAATGACCTTCGTACGGTTTGTCACGGTAGATCAGATGGATGAGGTTGGTCAGCGCACCATTGGCGTAACGCTCTGCGCGACGGAAGGCTGGATTATCGCGCTTGTCTTCCGGCACCAAGTCCATTAGCTGATGCAGCAAGCGCTGCTGCTCGCGGCTCTGGTGCATGTATTCGGTAACCAGACGCGTGCGGCTGGAATACTGAATGTCTTTCGAGCGCTCGGCCACGCTGCCCATGTCGCGCGGCAACGCGCCGACCGCACTCCATAGATCGACCTGGAAGATCAGTGCGTCGCGATGCGGCCGTTCCGTCAGCACTTTGTACAGCGGCGTGTTGGACACCATGCCACCATCCCAGTAGTACTCACCGTCGATCTCTACCGCGGGAAAGCCTGGCGGCAGTGCACCCGAAGCCATGAAGTGCTCCGGCCGCAGCGTGTCATGGCGATTGTCGAAGTAAGCAAAGTTACCGGTGCGCACATTCACCGCGCCAACCGATACGCGCACGCAGCTTGGGTGATTGATGCGATCGAAATCAGCCAGGCGCTCCAACGTTTCACGCAAAGGTGCCGTGTCGTACCAGCTTGAGGTGGCGGGCGTACCGTGCCATTGCAGTACCGGTGGCGGCATGCGCGGCTGGAAAAAGCCCTGCTGTCCTTCGGTGATCGCGCGCCACGCGGAAAACATACTGACGCCCTCGCGAAGCACCGATGGCACGCTCATGCTTTCCATCCATGGGAAGCCCGTTGCAGTAGGCCATAACGCCGACTTGCAGATGGTCTCCCAGAATTCCGTCAGACGTTCGACCCGATGTTCCGGTGCATTGCCGGCGATGATGGCCGCGTTCAAGGCGCCGATCGAAATGCCGGCGATCCAGTTCGGATGCAAGCCGGATTCGGCCAGCGCCTGATAGACACCTGCCTGATACGCGCCCAGTGCTCCGCCACCCTGCAATACCAGCGCGGTGACTTTGTATGCGTCCTGCGCCGGATGATGGGGGACAGTCTCAGCCTTGGACGAGGTCTTCTTGGCGTCCATAAGTCTTTCCTGTGTGTTCTTCTTCAGTGAGATAGTCGTAAACCACGCTGCCCAGGTCGAGCGTGAGATCGGTGATGTAATGCACGGCCGATTCCACCTTGAGCACGGGCAGATCGGCGACCGGCGCTAATGCATGCGGATGCAGTTCCAGCGATGCCGGGCCACTCCATGCGCCTTTCAACGTGACGTTGGTCGTGTAGTAGCGCACCAGCTCGCAGATGCGCGGCGTGCCATCCACATGCGGAATGATCTTCAACAGAAAATTGGGTGCTGCCAAACCTTTCAGGATCGCATTCTCGTCCGCGGGGCGATGCTTGAATCCCATGGTGGCCTTGGCTACGCGCACCTTGCCGTAATCGAGCGTGCCGACCAGCGTGTCGATTTCCGTTTCCAGGATGGGTGTGGCCAGTTTTTTCGGAAACCCCCACAACTCGCGACCGCCAGCAATCGGCGGATGATCGTTGAGATACATCGCATGCACGTAGCCGCCGCGCTCGCCGCGGAAACTCACCGGTATCACCTGTCCCGACTCAGTGTAGTCACCGAAGCCGGTGGAATCGGGCATGCGGATGAATTCGTACTTCACCACGGGCTCGGTGACTTCCAGCGGTTCCGGCACCACGGCGCGCAGCGCATCCATATCGGTGCGATAGGTGATGACCAGGAATTCACGATTGACGAAGCGGTATGGCCCCTTGGGAAACGCAGGGCTGGTCAGTGGCATGGCGAAGGCATTCGCTTTGACGTCGGCAATTTTCATTGACATGTCCTTTGAAAATTCTGATGTGCGTTGAGCTTCAACTCACTGCCATCCACCCCCTCCCCTGCGTGCAGGGGAGGGGGTGGATGTGGTTATTGCATGTACCAACCGTGGCTCACCACTAAACTCTGACCGGTCAGCGCCGCACTCGGGAACGCGGCCAGGAACAGCGCGGTTTCCGCGATGTCTTCGACGGTGGTGAACACACCATCCACCGTGTCCTTCAACATCACGTTCTTGATCACTTCTGCTTCGCTGATGCCCAATTCCTTGGCCTGCTCGGGAATCTGCTTTTCCACCAGCGGCGTGCGCACGAAACCGGGGCAGATCACATGCGAGCGCACGTTATGCGCCGCGCCTTCTTTCGCCAGCGTGCGAGCGAGGCCAAGCAGCCCGTGCTTCGCCGTGACATAGGCGGACTTCAGCTTGGACGCTTCGTGCGAGTGCACCGAACCCATATAGATGACGGTGCCGCCTCGGTTGTCCTTGTACATGTGCTTGAGCGCGGCCTTCGTAGTAAGGAAGCCGCCATCAAGATGGATCGCCAGCATCTTCTTCCAATCGGCGAAGGCGAACTGGTCGATCGGATTGATGATCTGCACGCCCGCGTTGGAAATAAGCACATCCAGACTGCCGAACGCTTCCACGGTCTTGTCCGTGCCAGCGTTCACCGCGTCTTCGTTGGTGACGTCCATGGCAATGCCGATGGCTTTTCCGCCGGCTGCCTTGATCTCTGCCGCTGCGGCATCCGCCGCCTGCTGATTGATGTCGGCGATCGCTACCGCCGCGCCGTTCTTCGCATAAAGCTCGGCGATAGCCTTGCCCAGGCCGCTAGCGGCACCTGTGATCAATGCAACTTTGCCGTCGAGACTTACCATGTGCCACTCCTTCGGATGGATAAAAAAAAGCGGGGGCAGCACATCGGATCGCCGCAGGATGTTTCGACAGCCTGCCGAAACATCCCTATGGCCAGGTCGCTAACGCACGCCCTCGGAGAGGTAGGTATAGCCGGTGAGACCTTCATTCAATGTTACAAATAGGCTTTCTGCTTGCTCGCCATCGATACCCGCCGCCGCAATCCGTTCGCGATAGCTGTGGCGCAGCGCCTCGAGGTCGTAGCCGACATAGTCCAGCATCAGATCGGTGGTATCGCCACGGCGCTTGTGCGCAAACACATAGCTGCCGCCATCCACGCGCACGTTCACCGCATCGGTGTCGCCGAACAGATTGTGGATATCGCCCAAGGTTTCCTGATAGGCGCCGACCATGAAGATGCCCAAGCGATAGGGCTCGCCATCCTTCAATGCGTGCAGTGGCAGGCTTACATCCACGCCCTCGGCATCGACATAGTTGTCGATACGGCCGTCCGAATCGCAGGTGAGATCGACCAGCACACCGCGGCGCGAGGGTTGTTCGTGCAAACGCGCAATGGGAGCGATGGGGAAAATCTGATCGATCGCCCACACGTCCGGGATCGATTCGAACACGGAGAAATTGACGAAGTATTTGTCGACCAGTTTTTCGTCCAGTTCGTCCATCGCCTGGCGATGCGAACGCTCAGCTGGCAACAGGCGTGCGCGCACAGCGTTGACGATGGCGTAATAAAGTTCATCCAGCCGCGCGCGCGCTGCCAGCGACAACTGGCCCAGCGCATATAACGTCTGGCCTTCCTGCAGATGATGTTGCGCCTCGTGGAACAACTCCAATGGAGGACGCGTATCCAGTTCGTCATGCACTTCGCGCAGATGGCGCAGCACAGAAGGCTCGTCACCATCGGCAGGTGGCAGGCTGCCGACCGGCACGGTTTCGACTTCGCTGACGTTCACCACCATCACAGCGTGATGCGCGGTCATCGCGCGCCCTGCTTCGGTGATGATGTGCGGCGCCTGCAAGCCTTCCGCGTCCACGGCTTCGGCCAACGATTGCACGATCGTGGCGGCGTACTGCTCGATCGAATAATTGATGGAGTTATGACTGCGCGAACGCGAGCCTTCGTAATCCACGCCCAAGCCACCGCCGACGTCGACGATGTCGAGCGGCACGCCCATGCGCCTGAGTTCCACGAAATAGCGCGTGGCCTCACGCATGCCGTTGGCGATGTCGCGCACATTGGAAATCTGCGAGCCCATATGGAAATGCTGCAGCTTCAGCGTGTGCTTCAAGCCGGCCTGCTCCAGACGCTTCACCAGGTTCAGTATTTGCGCGGGCGAGAGGCCGAACTTGCCCTTGTCACCACCGGTGTTCTGCCATTTGCCGGCGCCGATCGAGGCCAGGCGCACACGCACACCGAGCAGCGGCTCGACATTCAACGCTTTTGCTTCGGTGATCACGTGATCGAGCTCGGACGGCTTTTCGATCACGATGTGGATGCGCAGACCGAGCTTGCGCCCGATCAAGGCGAGACGAATGTATTCGCGATCCTTGTAACCGTTGCAGATCACAATGGAACCCGGCCGCGCCATCGCCAGCACGGCCATCAACTCGGGCTTGGAACCGGCTTCCAGACCGAAGCCATGCGCGCCGGCCGCGACCAGCTCGGCGACCACGCCACGCTGCTGATTCACCTTGATCGGATAGACGGCCGTATAGCTACCTGCGTAGTTCCACTCGCCAATCGCCTTGGCAAATGCACCCTGCAAGCGCGCGAGGCGGTCGGCCAGGATGTCCGGAAAACGCACAAGCAAAGGCAGGCGCAAACCTTCGGCGCGAGCGCGCTCGACGATGTCAGGAAGAGAAAAGCCGGGGCCGCTCGGGCCATGCGGACGGATCACGATGTGACCGGTGTCATTGATGTCGACGTAGCCGTCGCCCCAATAAGGGACAGCATAGGTGTGACGGGCGGCATCGATGTTCCAGGCATTCGCCATGTGACGGTATCTCCTTGTAGGGGGATGTCGTCGTCGCAGCGGCGGAGCCTTGACGAACACTAAGCCCGCCGGCCGGAAGCCTCGCACGCCGCGGGGCCGGGAGAGCCTGACGGCCGCCACGCAGACGGCCGAACGCTTATTGTAACGGGCGGCTGCGACAATTTGAGGTCAGTGCAGGTCTTTGCTCTCTCTCCCCTTTGGGAAGAGGGAGTTACTGCGGCACGACGCCAACCGTTACCGCTACAATTGCATTTCTTTAACCACGTCTCCCAGGATTCTCTCGTCATGTCGCAGCCCAGCTGGTTCACCGAAGCACACCAGGCTTCCGGTTCCTCCATCGGTTATCGCCTTGAAAAGCCGCTGCATGCCGAGAAAACACCATTCCAGACCATCGAGATCTACCAGACCACCGACTGGGGCAACCTGATGGTGATCGATGGCTGCGTGATGCTCACCAGCCGCGACAACTTTCTCTATCACGAGATGATGACCCACCCGGCGCTGTTCACGCATGCGCGTGCCAAGCGCGTGGTGATCATCGGCGGCGGCGATTGCGGCACGCTGCGCGAAGTGCTGAAGCATGAAGAAGTGGAACACGCAGCACAGGTAGAAATCGACGAGCGCGTTACGCGCCTGGCTGAGCAGTACTTTCCGGAGCTGTGCGAATCCAACAACGATCCGCGCGCGGAACTGCTCTTCATCGACGGCATCAAGTACATGGCCGAAGCGGAGCCGGAGTCGCTGGATCTGATCATCGTCGATTCCACCGATCCGGTCGGTCCGGCCGAAGGCCTTTTCAACGCGGCCTTCTACACCAGTTGCTACAAGGCGCTGCGTCACGGCGGCATCCTCGTGCAACAGAGCGAATCGCCACTGGCGCATCTGGAACTGATCAAGTCGATGCGTGCCGCCATGCGCACGGCTGGCTTCAGCGCAGTAAAAACCCTGCCCTTCCCGCAGCCGTGCTATCCCACCGGCTGGTGGAGCTGCACCATGGCGCGCAAGGGCGGCGACCTGGCCGGCTTCCGCGAGCGCGGTGCACTCAGCAAGAACTTCAGCACGCGTTACTACAACGCCGAAGTGCACAAGGGCGCGCTGGCGTTGCCGGAATTCATGCGCGAAGCGCTGGGCGAGTGATTCTGTAAGTTGGGGTGCAGGCCCCAACTTGGGGATTCCGAAATACGTGGCGACGTTGGGGTTTGCACCCCAACTCACCGGGCGAATCCCTTAGAACAACCGATCACGCACCTTCGGCAGCAGCACAAGCACGAGCGTCGCAAACGGACCAAACAGCACCGACAGCAGGAACCACAGCACGCCGCTGCGGTTCTTGCCCTGCGCCAGGCCGGCATTGATCAAGGCCAGGGTTCCCCATCCCACAAACCATGGGGCGTTCGCCTGGGTCAACATCGAAAACGACTCCACAGCTATCTCCTGGGTTACTCGTGGGGCGGTCAAGCATGCTACATGAGCTTGCACAGCATGCCTAACACGCACGTTCAGCGAAGAAGCCGGACATTTGCCGTTCAGAACCCCCTCAATCCGCCGCAGTTATGCTGGCGGCTTTTATGACTCTACGGAGCAATCCCCATGCGCGGACGGCGCCTTATTGCCCTTACCCTGGCCAGCGCATTGACTGCGGCGGCGATAGCCGCACCCCAGGCAGCCCACCAAAGCGGCGCAAAGGCCGGGCAATCGCGCCAAACAGCGCTGATCGCCTTTCAAAACGACCTGATCAATGTCTTGGCCCCCAGCGGTGACCCGGACCGCATGCTGGCTGCCGCGCTGCTGGCCCGCCCGATGCCGAATCCGAGCAAGCTGAACAGCTTTCACGCCCTGATCGAACGCGCCAGCCACGCCGACAACGCCGGCCCTGCCATCACGTGGGCGCGTCTGGCCGACTGCAATGCCGATACCCAGTCCTGCCCCAATAGCGATGCCGTCACCCAACTTACCCAGCAGGCGCCGGACAACGCTGCCGTCTGGCTGGTGAAGCTCAGCCAGGATGTCGGCACGCTGAAAAAGGACGACGCCCGTCAGGATTTGAACAAGGCCGCATCCGCCAAGCTGTACGACGACTACAGTGGCGCCGCGCTGAAGGCCCTGGCCAATGCCGCCACGCTGCTGCCGCCGCCCACCGCCACCCTCGATCCGAACTCCGATGCCGGAGCCAATGGCGTGCAGGTACTGATCGCATACGGTTCCGCTGCCGGCATGCCGCAGCCGGCACTGCGCGACACCGCCACTTATTGCGAGGCACAGGCACCGAAAGACAGCGCCGTCAAAGACGACTGCCTGAAACTGGGCCAACTCCTGGAATGGGGTTCCAGTCCGCTGGCCCGTTCGCTGGGCCTGCATCTGCGCGAGGTGCTCAGCTCCGACGCCTCTCAGCAGCAGGACGCGCAAAACGCTCGACGCAACCTGATCTGGCAAGTGCAGAACTTCGCCCAGCTGTCCTTGCGCGCGCAGAGCGATAAAGCCCAGGCACAGCATCTGCTGGCTCTGGCTCGCAGCGGCGGTACTCAGATGAGCCTGGTGCTTGCGGCATTGCATGACGCCGGCATTGCCACGGATGCGCCGACGGATTGGCAGCCGCAAAAGGCTGGGAACGGCGGCTAAGAACAGGGACCGTAAAGCATGCGGCCCGGCATAAAAGCCGCCGCATGCTCATCTTTATCGAAGAGAACGGAAGTAACGCACTGCTGAGCGGCCGATCGCACAGGAACGCAACGTTCTCTGCTCCCCGTTCCCTATTCCCCGCTCCAACGTTACCCTTGGTCCCACCTGAACCCAGCAGGGGTAACCGATGCTCACGGTATTGGTAGCAAGCAGCAAGGGTGGTTGTGGCAAGAGCACGCTGGTTACCCAGCTTGCATCGCATTGGGCGCAGGATGGCAAGCGCACCGCCATTGTCGATAGCGATCCGCAAGGTTCCAGCTACCGCTGGGCAAGCCTGCGTCCGGACAACGTCCCCGGCGTGCTGGCGGTGGAGGGCGGACGCCGTGCGCTGGAGAAACTGCCCGAAGATACCGACCGTGTACTGGTCGACACCGCTGCCGGCTCCCACGAGAAAGAACTCGAGCCCTACGTCGAACAGGCCAACGTGGTGCTGGTGCCCGTGTTGCCCTCGTCCTTCGATCTGCACGCCACACTGAATTTCCTCGAACACCTGCGCAGCATTGGGCGGATCAAGCGCGGCAAACTGCCGGTGGCGCTGGTGGGCAACCGACTCAAACCCTGGACCCACGCCAGCCAGGACGCCATCGCGCAACTGGCCGAGCAGGCACCGTTCCCGGTGGTAGCGCAATTGCGCGATACCCAGGCCTATGTGTTGCTGACCTCATTGGGCAAAGGTATTTTCGATTACGGCTCCGAGCAGGTGCGCGGGCACCAGCAGGACTGGAACCCCCTGTTGCGCTGGATCAAGCGACAGCATTGAGGGCACCTTTTTCTTTACGATGAACCAGAACCTGCTCCAGGAGCATCCACAGTCATGCACGAATTGATCCTGTTACGTCACGCCGAAGCCCAACCCGCGCCGCCCGGCGGGGAAGACGTGGTGCGTCGCCTCAGTGGGCGCGGCGAACAGGAGGCACGCGCGGCCGGTACATGGCTTCAGAAGCACGGCAAGCGGCCCGATCGCGTGCTTTGCTCCCCTTCCGAACGCACCTGCGCCACGGCAGACCTTGCGCTTTCCGAACTGGAACACGCACCCGCGATGCAAACAGCGGCGGAAATCTACAACGCCACACCCGGCGAACTACTGGCATTGCTCGACCAGCACGGCGACGCGAACACCGTGATGCTGGTCGGCCACAACCCCGGCATCGAACGCCTGGTTGCCCTGCTGGTGGAAGGGCGCTCGGACGAATTTCGCGGCATGCCGCCGGCCGGACTCGCCGTGCTTCACTTCGATGGCCCGCTGGAACCGGGCAACGCACGACTGGATGCGTTCTGGTCTCCATGAAACGAAATGCTTCAGTGTTGCAGCGTGATACAACATGGCATCTCGCGTTTTTGTTGCTTTTCCCGTTATCCCTTCTCGCGGCCACCAACAAAACCGACTTTCGTATCGACCCGGACACATCCCAAGCCATGTTCCGGGTTCGCCTGTTGTGGCTGGAGAGCGTCAACGGTCACTTCACACACGTGGATGGTGACCTAGCGCCGGGACCCAACCCGGGCAGCTGGGTGGTGAACGCAACCATTCCAGTCGATAGCGTGGCGATGCCTACGTCGCGCATGCGCCAATGGGTGCTAGCGCCGTCGTTCTTCGATGCGCAGCATCACCCGACCATTCACTTCGTCTCCAATCCCATCGCACAGAACGAACTGGATGACGGCGGCACCCTCACCGGCTACCTCACTCTGCGCGGCGTTACCGCACCCATCCATTTCGCGTTGCAGCCCGCGCACTGCGCGCAGCTCGCACCGGCACCATGCAGGATCCTGTTGCGCGGCAACCTGCAACGCAGCACCTTCGGCATGACCAGCAATCGCCTTGCACTTTCCGATAGCGTCGACCTGAACCTCAGCATCACGCTTCAGCGCGAAACACGCTAAGGGGATGCTCTGATCAATTCCACGTAGGCGGCATAATGCCCAGAAGGCTCGCAGGGTGTGTTGCGCGATGCAGGGAAGACTGGCCGTCTTTTCAAGTCGCGCGGCACAGCCTGCGGGCCTTCTGAACATCACCCTTCGGGCCGGTCCTGTCTGTCCGCATCTCTTCGGTCCATCGTCTCGACAGACGGCCAGTCTGCCTTCGCCGATGCCCTTGTGATCTGCGAACAGACAGGGCCGGTGACGCCCACGTGGAATTGATCAGAGCACCCCTACCGTTATGATGGTCCCGCTCGATCACTCGCAGCAGGCGGGTTCCATTTGCGCATGGATCAGGAAAGCGAAAGCTATGTGGAAACATGAGCGCACAGCGCTGGGATGCACACACTTGTCTCATGACGCGTTTGCGCGGGCGGCGCACAGGCATTGAACCCGCTTCCCATGCGCATGCGCTACGGCCTTCTGCTGATCGTGCTGGCGGCATCCCTGCTGCAGGGATGCGCATTGAGCCGTGCAAAAATCCGGCAAGCTGACACCATCGTCGCGGCCAGTGTCGATCGCCAGACAACCTGCGACAGTGCCGACCACTGCCCCACACCATCGCCACTGCTGGATGCCGCCGAGAAAGTGCTGGCCGATTCCACGCCGGATAAACCTGCTCACGTTGTCACCCTGCTCGACGACAGCGAAGCCTCGCTGGCTGCGCGCATCAACCTTATCCGCGCAGCGAAAACATCGATCGACGTACAAACCTACATCTGGGATGAAGACGACGTCGGCCAACTCGCCCTCAACGAATTGGTCGCTGCTGCGCGACGCGGCGTGAGCGTGCGCATCCTTGCCGACCAGCTATTTTCGTTCGAAGATCCAGCCATTCTCGCGCAACTGGCGCGCGCCAGTCCCAACCTGGAAGTGCGGCTGTACAACCCCACCTTCCACAGCTCACGCACGTCGCCGCTGGAATTCGCAGCCGGGGTTCTGTGTTGCTTCATGACGTTCAACCAGCGCATGCACAACAAAGTGCTGGTGATCGACGACACCATCGGCATCACCGGCGGACGCAACTATCAGAATCGCTATTTCAACTGGGACAATGATTTCGATTACGTCGACCGCGACGTGATGGTTGGCGGCCCCGCCGCGCGCGACATGGCCAAGATGTTCAACCTGTTCTGGAACCACAAGCGCGCCGTACCGATCACTCACCTGCGTGACGTGAATCGCTTGATCCTAAACAATCCCGGTCCGTCGCCATGGCCCGCACCGCACTATGCCTACCCCGCTCGTGTAGATGAAGCTCAAGCCGAGGCAGAAGATCCAGAGTGGCTTGCTGAGCACATCGCCAGCAACAGCCTTTACACCAGCAAGGTGGAGTATTTCAGCGACCTGCCGGCCAAAACAGAGCAACCCACACGGCGCGAAGCGCGGGAATACACGGCGCATGTGATGCACCTGGTCAGCAGCGCGAAAAAGGAAGTGGTACTGCAGACGCCCTATCTAGTCATGAGCCGGCGCGCGAAGAAGATCTTCAAAAAGCTGCATCGCGAAAATCCTTCCCCGCAAATCATCGTCTCTACCAACTCGCTGGCATCCACCGATGCGTTTGCGGTGTATGCCCTCTCCTACAAGCACCGCAAAACCTATCTCAATGACTACGGCTTCAATATCTACGAGTTGAAGCCTCGCGCCGACCTGGCCATTGACGCGTACATGCTAGCCAATGCCGTAGATGAAGACGATGGCGCCCCCGTCATCGCGGGCGCATCAGGCTCTAAGCGCAAACGCTACCCCGGCACCGAGCGGCACCCCGGTTTTTTTGGCAGCCAAGGCAGCCGCAATCGTCCCGCGCCGCTGACCAGCCCAGGCCGGCGCTTCGGTCTGCATGCCAAGTCACTGGTCATCGACGATGATCTTGGCATGGTCGGTTCGCACAATTTCGATCCACGCTCGGACCACTACAACACCGAATCGGGCGTAATCGTGTATGACCAGCACTTCGCCGCCGAATTGCGCGACTCCGTGCTGGAAGCCACCGAGCCGCAAAACGCTTGGGTGATTGCTCCGCGCAAACCGGTCATTCCTGTGCTTGGCCAAATCAGCCAGGCCATCGGCGATATCTCTGCCATGCTGCCTTTGTTCGACATCTGGCCGATCCGCTACGCCACCAGCTACGAGATGAAGCCCGATCCTGACTGCCCACCGATGCAGCCAAACAATCCCGACTTCAGCCGTTGCTACACGGCGGTGGGGGACTTTCCGGATGTGGCGATTTCGCCGAAATTGATCTACACGCGATTGATTACGGCGTTTGGTGCTGGTGTGAACGGCGTGCTTTGATTTGCCCGCTTTTGCTCCCTCTCCCCTCTGGGGAGAGGGTTGGGGTGAGGGGTCAACCTTGCCACGAAGCGACGACACTCCTCACGGCCGTCATTCCTGCGAAAGCGGAAGCGCTTTCGCAGGAATGACGGCCATGAGAGATAACTGAACTGCTCTGCGCATTCCGCAAATACAACTCAAAGCATCTGCTCATACATGAAGTAATAGCACTGCTCCATACCCAGCTCACGATACGTCTGCTGTGCCCGCGCGTTCTCCGTTTCCACATACAACCGCAAGCCCACCGCGCCAGCCTGCTTCGCGCGCTGCGCCACATCGCCGTACAGGGCGCGAAACACACCACCTCGCCGCGCTTCCGGCGCTACATACACGCTTTGGATCCACCAGAAGTCCCCGTTGCGCCAGTCGCTCCACTCGTACGTCACCAACAGACAACCCACGGCCTGTCCATCGCGTTCGGCGACGAAGTAG
This sequence comes from Dyella acidisoli, assembly GCF_030160295.1. Lineage (GTDB taxonomy): Bacteria > Pseudomonadota > Gammaproteobacteria > Xanthomonadales > Rhodanobacteraceae > Dyella_B > Dyella_B acidisoli. The sequence goes on along the minus strand of NZ_BSOB01000008.1, from coordinate 64,675 downwards.
AGCCCGCGGCGGGGCTCATCAAGCACCGCCGTCACACCACGCAGCAACACCTGCGGATCCAAGCGCTTCTGCTCGGTTTCCCATGCCATCGCCACATTCCATTCTGCGATGGCAGCAATATCCCCGCGCTGGGCAGGACGAACAGTCAATGACGACACCGTGTACTCCCTCTACGTTATGACTTGCGCCGCGTGCGCGATGCACCCAGCTTGCGCGTAAGCGTATTGCGACCTACACCCAGCGCCGCCGCTGCATGCTGGCGATGCCCCTCGTTGGCGGCCAGCGCAGCTTCCATCAACACGCGATCGAGTGATTCGCGTGCGCGTGTGTGGATATCCGCTTCGCCACGCTCCAGCGCGCGATCAGCCCAATCACGCAGAGCATCCGTCCAGTCGCCACGCTGCGCATCGGTAGATTTACCAAGATCGGCTGGCAGGATTTCCGTGCCCGCTGCGATCACCGCCAAGCGCCGGCAGAGATTTTCCAGCTCGCGTACATTGCCCGGAAAATCCCGCTGTGCAATGGCTTTCAGCGCAGCCTTCGAAAAACGCTTAGGCGGAAGGCGTAGTTCCTGCACCGCAGTAGCGAGAAAATGCTGCGCGAGCAACGCGATATCGCTGCGCCGCTGCCGTAACGGCGGCAGTTCGATGCGCACCACGTCGAGGCGATGCTTGAGGTCCGCGCGAAACTGCCCCGCAGCCACACGCGCATCCAGATCCTGATGCGTGGCCGCGACGATGCGTACGTTGCAACGAATCAGCTCACGCCCGCCTACGCGATAGAACTCGCCACCCGCCAGCACGCGCAGCAAGCGCGTCTGCAGAATCAGCGGCATGTCGCCGATCTCATCCAGGAACAGCGTGCCACCTTCCGCCTGTTCGAAGCGCCCTGCTACACGACGCGTGGCGCCAGTAAATGCACCCGCTTCGTGACCGAACAATTCGCTTTCCAGCAACTCGCTGGGAATCGCCGCGGTGTTCAATGCCACGAATGGCTTGCCGCGCCGGGCACTCTCCTCGTGCAAAGCTCGCGCTACGAGCTCCTTGCCTGTACCCGTTTCACCGGTGATAAGCACGTTGAGATCACTGGCGGCGACACGGCCGATCAGCCGGAACACTTCACGCATCGGTCCGCTTTCGCCCAGCAACGCATGAGCGGGTACCGTTGGTGCGACGGACACCGCATCCGCATGCGGCACTTCTGCCAAGGCACGTTGCACGGAAGCCAAGGCCTGATCCAGATCGAACGGCTTGGCCAGGTAATCCACCGCGCCCGCGCGATAGGCCGCCGCGGTCGTCGCGACGTCCGTGTAAGCACTCATCACGATCACCGGCTCGATGCCTTGCGCGCGTAACTCGTCCAGTAAGGCAAGGCCGCCTTCGCCTGGCATGCGCACGTCGGTAATCACCAAGGCCGGCGTCGCCTCTTGTAGCGCTTTGCGTACACTTGCCGTGTCTTCGAACTCGCGTACTTCCAGTCCGGCATCACGCAACGCTTCGGCCAGCACAAAACGCACGCCGCGATCGTCATCAACGATCCATATGCCAGAGCGGTCGTTGGATTTAGCCATTAGAACGCCCCGTCGATACTGCAGCGCCTACGCGCGGCGGCAAAGGTAGATAAAGCGAAAACACCGTTTCACCGGGACGACTCACGTAGCGCAATTCGCCCCCGTGTTCGTAGGCGATTTCGCGCGACAAAGCCAGCCCTAAACCGGTGCCATCCACGCGTCCGGAAACCAAAGGTTCGAACAAGGTATCGCGCAAGGCCGTGGGCACACCGGGGCCATCGTCCATCACATCCAGCCGCAACGCGCTGCGGAACATGCGATCGCCCAGACGCACTCCGTGCTCGACACGGCTGCGCAAAGTGAGTGTTTTTGCGCCAGCCTCGATCGCATTACGCGCAAGGTTGAGCAACACCTGCTGCAGACGATCCGCATCGCCCTCTACATCCGGCAAGCTTGGGTCATAGTCCTGACGCAAGCGCGGCGGCGAAGGCTCCGCGCGAATCAATTCGCCGACGCGTTCCATCAACTTATGCAAATTCACCGCTACCAAGCGCGGCGCGCCATCGTGATGCAGCAACCGGTTGGCCAGTGCGGCGAGCCGATCCGCCTCCTTGATCACCATGCCAGCCAGCGACTGCATGTCCGGATCTTCCAGCCGACGCTGCAGCAACTGCGCCGCGCCGCGCAAACCTGCCAGCGGATTCTTCACCTCATGCGCAAACCCGCGCAGCGTGGCCGATAGTGGCGAAACCGTGGACGGCGTCTCCGCCAGCGCATGCACCTCTACCAGCAGGCTGCCGCCTTCCAAGGGCTGCAACGCCACATCCACCCGCTGCCCACTCTGAATACCCGGCAGCAACACACCCCGGCACTGCACTGTCCGCTGCTCGGACAAACTCCGCTTCGCCTGCTCCGCAATCTTGGCGTCCTGCAACAACCCCTGCAGCAGCTGCCCCTGCGCATGCCGCAACCCCAACCCCAGCAATTCCGCCAACGCCGAGTTGATCCACTGCACGCGCAACGCCTCATCGACCACCGCCAAACCGGTCGACATCTGCTCTACCCAGCTTCGGGAGTGCTCGCTCATTGCACCATCATGGACAATGCGCCGGGTTGGTGCAAATTCCGCGATTGCACAAGCGGTGCTTTGACCGCTGTTGTTGTCGGGAACGCTTAACTTTGTCGCAAAACACTTAACCCTGTCGCGAACAGATAACGCTGTCGTTAAGCGACAAATTTTCGGCAAGTGCTTGATTAAGGAAGGTTTATCCTAAAATACAGGAAAATCCAAAAATCCAGGACAATTCTAAGGAATTCAAAGAGATAGCGCGAACGTCCGGTCACCCACACGAAGCCCAAAGCAAAAGCGCGCGCTCTGCCTCCGACCATACGCCCAGCAATTTGCCGGTGTCGCGCATGCGCCTGGCACAACGCCGGCCATCTACGGCGGCTGTGCTCCCATCATCCGGCCTATGACGTCCGACTTAGCCAGCTTTCGGTCGGGCTTGGGCGAGAAATGCTTCGAGTCGCGCGACCGCGAGTTGCTCCGATGTGCGAGCCTTTATCACCAACCCCTGCCACCGCCAGCGGCAAACTGTACCGCCTGCTCCCGCAAGTCCGTATGGAGTAGCGCAAGATAAATATCGCTGTTCTGCGCAAAACGCCAAGGGTGGTCACCGTCGGGATGATTGAACATCACATCCGAACGCACGGGCGTGATAACCAGCGACGCTGGCCAGAACACGTCCGACACGTATTCAAGGCCACTATCCAGCTCGTGGAGCAGGGACACGTCGAACGTCTTGGCGGACTTAGCGATATAGGCCGTGAGATCCATGCGTGGCACGCCAAGGAGATCCACCTGGCGAAGGCGTAGCAGGTTTGTCGCTGCCGACCCTGACAATCCGATGTTCTTCCAACCTGCAGAGGTGCCAGCTTGCATGAGCTGCTCGAAGCGCTGGATCAGTTCGCCCATCGATCGCGGGCGGGTGCCGGCGGCATACCGGAACCGCAATGTCTGCGGCATGGCCCTTGCGATCCCCAGCAGCTCCGGGTTGATGTCGGCCGACTTGAGGGAGAAACGTGCGTTTGCTGGACGCGATTGCTTGACGATGCCGCACCCGACCAGCTCACCCAGCACCTTGCGTACCGTGAACTGTGAGGCGCCGATCTTCTCAACAAGGGCCTCGACACTTTGGGGTCCGGCCTGATCGATATCGGCGCCGATCAACTGGCGTACCACCTCAAAGCGAAAGTTGGGTGTGCCCAGCATCACGCTGCGTGCCTGGTCAATGGCCGGATGCCGCGCGTGCGACGCGGGCTCGGGCTCTAGGATTTTCAACGTCAATCGCGACCGCAATTGCGGCGGAAAGGCCTTTAAGAGCCGGTCCCATTCGAACTGAATCGTTTGCGCACTGATGCGTCGATCTTCTATGACCAGCTCCCCTTTCCCCGCTGTGCTGGCAAGGGTTGCGGCGAGGTCCGCCACTTCCGCGCGTAGGTCACGGGTGCTTCGTGGCCTGATCGTTCGGTGATGCTTCCGGGTGTTCTTCATAGGCGACCTTCGGCGACAGCATCGAGTCTGCAACAAAATATTTTGTCTGCACCTAAATCAGCCGACGGGACCCACTTCGATTGAGTTCAAGTAACGCAACAGAGCATCGGTTCGACCTTCATCAACTAAGTCCATCGGTTTTTTCCCATTGAAATCTAGGATCGGTTGCTGCAGCCATGCGATGGCTCGGGCGCGATCTCCCGAAATTGCTTCGGCTGCCCGAAGCACACGTTGCACATTGAGATCATCAACGCTTGCCATGCATCACCCCGCCTGTTGTCGTCGCCATTCGCGCCAGTGACCCGAATCGGGCCAGCGGTGCAGAGCCTCCGTGAGCGCACACGGAACCGGCCCGGGGTCACTCATCTCTTCTTAATACGATTGAAATCGGTGCCACCGGCCGCGCTCTAACCGTATTGAATTCCCGCTGCCTCGATTTCGGCGACTTCTACCACCTGAGGGCGTTCGATATCCAGCACGTCCGCAAGTCGCGCCGAAACAATGACGACCGTTTGCTGCAGCGAACCAAGCGGCTACCCAAACCGGAAAACCGGAGGTGTCGTGAAACGTTCGGACTCACACATTTTTCTGGAATAATGGGCGGCGCCGACTTACGCTCGCGCCGCAACGATGCCTCATTGACGTGACGGCATCGGTCGTTGGTAAAACGGTGTGATGCCGGCCTGCGCAAGGCCTTCTCGATGAGCTGGTTCGTCGGGCAGAAAGCGGATGATAAAAGACGCTGTTTTGGCTCCCGCGTGGACTGCTATTGCCATCAACGTATCTGCCAACTCCTGATCGGCAGATTCGTTCAACCCCAACACAATCTCGGTGCGAGGCTTCTTACCTCGCCTAAGTTCATAAAGGAACGCTTGATCGACGCGACCCGTGGCGTTAAACCACTGTGCTAGTTTGACTGCAATGGGATAGAGCGCGTCGTCGGGCAACTGGAACACCCAAGGTGCGCGGCGGGACGGCCATTCGGTGTCATAGTGAGCTTCGGCACTATAGCGGCGTAACAAAGCTCGCTGCCGCTCCCGCAGTTCGAATGGCGCCACCGACAGCGGATTGATGATATACGTTTGATCGCCACCGGCTGCTAGCAGCACCCGCATGGGAACCTGCGTGAATTTAGCGGGTGCCGGCAGCGCATATGTTAGATGGGTGGCACAGATAAAGACGGGCACAAAGGTCACGCCATCGGTTTCGCGTCGCCATTGCACAAGATTGCGTTCTGGGGCCGCATCGCCGGGCCCAGGCGGTTGCCGCAAGATCACCACCACCCGTTGATGAACTAGTTGGCGCAAGAAGGCCGCTTCCATTTGAGGATTACGGCTGGCCTGAAGCCACAGTGGCTCTAGATGATCATCTCCTGCATGCGCCATTGAGATTTTCCTACTCATTCACCCACGCGGAGGCATTGGTTAGGAGCGCTGTCAAAGATAGCGCCTATAAAGCGCATCAATGAATAGTGCGATGACGTGCCATGCCTAATCGATATGCACGCAGATCCATCGGTCGCTGGTGAGCGCGATCGCCTTTTCGGCCGCGGAATGCGATTACACGGTTTCATTCTGCGGGTTGCGCCGGTGTTTCATGAGAGGGTTTGCAACGTTCCTTGTACAGCGGCGCATAACGGTCTAGGAATTCAAACATGGATCCTTTGTGTCGCAACGCCTCGCTCGGCAGGGAAACATCGAGGTTTCGTGCGATATCCAGTGCGTAGGCCACCTGCTTCGAGGTCGGCGGGCGAAGATCGGCATCGACAAGCTCTTGAAGTCGTTCGCATAGCCGTTCTTCGAATTGCGGCTTTAATTTGGCCTCGGAGGCCCGCTGAAGTTGGACGCTCAATATGTATCGCGCTTCGTCGTTGAGTGGAATTTCAAACGATACATCTAAGTCATCGTCGACAAGCTTGAGTGCCATGACATTCTCAATGGTACACGTAGCAATTGATTGGCAATTGCGGCAACTGCGGAGCAGACGCACAGCGACCGACACGTTCTAGCTTATCGGTTAAAAAAGCTTCTTAGTTCTGAGCACAAGGCGGGAAATGCTTGTGCTTCCTTCTCAGTAAGCCTGATTCTGCGCGCGCGCCTTTTGTTGCAGCTGGCGACGTTTTTCAGCGTCCACTTCTGTCTGCATGACCCTATCCTCTGCCGCATCGATGTAGTAAAGGTAGGTCGTCGTGTCAGGCCAGCCGCGCCTTACTGTGATGCTCATACTGCTAGGAAAATTCCAGGTGGCGGTGACCTCGCCTAGATTGATATCGCCCGTGCGAGTGGACGGAGGTCCATATTTGGATTGAACTAAGGCGATGACCTTCCCTACCAATTGGGTGTCCATAGAGCCTTGGAATGTATATTTGCAGTCAGCAAATACGTGCGTGGCCGCCACGTAACCCACTTGAAATTCACTGGCTCCGTCCAGCACAGAACTAGGATCGTACAGGTCGACCCAATAGCTATCGTCCTCGCGCTTTGCGATCATGCCGTGTGATTTGAGTGCTTCACGCAAGTGAGCGCGCGTTGCGCCCTTAAGCGGTATGCCGAACAACGTTAGTGGGGCGGGTGCTGCGTAAGCCAGGCCACAGGCGAGCATCAGGGCGCCGCACGCGATGGCGCTCCAGATTCGCCTTTTCATGGCTCCCCCTCGTAGGGTGGATTCATGGTCACTTGGTCCGCTGTGGTTAGGTGCGACACGAACTGCGATACGTGGGACTGATCGAAATCTTTTGCCCACTGTGGTGGCGCATCCGGTCAGCGAAAGCACGGGCGCCGTAACGGCCCCGATCTTCAATAAGGTGTTCATCTCTGGATTCCCCTGTTAGTTGCGCCGCCCCAGCTCAGCCGGTGGCGCCCAGGAAGGCTGCCGGACCGTCGCCTGAGCGCAATCGTTCGCCTGATTTTGACTTGAACTTAAAAACGGTTCAAGCCTGGGTTTCCGAAAAGCCCGCAAATGGCGAGTTTCCACCTGGCATTTCGGCTTTTTTCCTGCGCAGTTGTTGCGTAGAAATTGGTCATGAACCAAAGAATAGGTCATGAGCGGACCACCCTATGGTGGGCGCCATGTCGACCACACGAAAGACAAAAAGCGTAGAAAAAGGGGAATACGCCGTGGCATGGGCGTTGTTGAAGGCCGCCCGTCAGGCCGCAAAGCTCACTCAACGGCAGCTTGCTGCGAAGTTAGGCCGGTCGCAAACGTTCGTTGGGGACGTGGAACTGGGCCGTAGGCGCTTGGACATACTTCAAATTTACGAATGGACAAGGGCCTGCGGGGTCACCCTTAGCGCCTATGCACAACAGGTGGAAGCCATGCTGGATGCTTTGCCCAAGAACATGCCCGCCTCCGTTCGCGTCCCCAAGCCACGTGCATCCAGGGTCGAGAAGTGAAAACGCCGCCCCCTAAGGGACGGCGGTCGGTGCATCGGTCATCCTTGGTCACAGCGGGCCCACTGCTTGATGCCTGACTTCCCGGCAGCACACATGATGAGCGTGTTCGAAGGGCCAATTCAAGGGTGTGAGCCGTTTTCCGGTTCTGGGCTGGGGTGAGCCAAGAGAGCGGATATGCTTCACCCAGGTTTCACGTGCCACCATGTCACATCGCGGGGATTGTTGGTGGGTGAGCTGGCATCAAGGATTTCCATGGGGGAGGCGATGCAGGCAGGACCAAGGGCGGTGGCCCTTCTACGGCAGGCGGGAATAGCGACGATCTACCTGATCGCGCTGGTTTTGGCCCGTCACGTGTCGATCAATCACTGGATTTTGCTGACGGGCTTCCATTTGGCGGTCCTGATGCTTGTCCCGTATCGGTTTTGGCCTGCGCTTTTTGTCGGCGACCTGGCGCGTCAGGCTTATATCAGTGCCACCTGCCTCGATGCGCCCTGGCAGCGCTGCCGAAGTTATCGAGCACCGCCGGTGCTTACGCTCGGATTGCTGGTCAACATCGCGACCGCTGTTGGAAACACCCTTGCCATTGGAAAGCTTGCTCTCTACGGCCCCATTTAATCCCCTAGTCCGCATTATGAGCATCATCATCGACGGGAATCTCCATGGAGAGCATGCCGCGATCAGAACCTTCCGTTCGATGTCCCTCTAGACGTCCAGAATACGGGTAGGAATTTGAGTGGTCGGCATCGACGGGAATCTCCAGAGACGGGAGTTTTGCGAATTGAGCTTCGTAATCCGGATCTTCACCCCCACCAACATACTCGAGATAGGCCGCCCAATTTAAATGCGCTTCGATGAGTCGACGGTTCCCAGTCAACCACTCATTGAAGCGTGTACGTTCTTGAAACCCAACATGCCAGATTTTTGAATCTGTCAAAGCACACGCCTTCATTAAGATGCGACGTCTCCAGCGACGCTCCACCTTCCCACTTGTTACTTGGTCAGCGCTACGAGACGGGCGCCCACGTCCCTCACGTTTGGCCTCTTTGGATTCGAGCAGAACAAGCGTTCTTGCACTTTCCCATGCTTTTGCACTGGGTTCAAAGTCTGGTATCCACGCAAGCGCACGCGTCCTGACCACGTAATTCCACGTATCAGCTGCTTCTCCTCGCCATCGTGCACCGAAGGTATAACAAGCCTTCTCAAGAACACGATATATCTGGTGTGCGAATTTCGTGTTGCCCACATCAAGGCTACGCCGTAAAAGCAACACGAGAGCAAGGATGCCGTCCAACGTTGCCAGAGACTCGGCAACTTTGGAATTCTTAAACGAAAGAAGCACGGGTTCATAATCGTATTCACCCGGACCGTAGATTTTGACGCTGAAGTGTTCTCGCCACTCGACACTTAGTCCCCTCGCGTGACCTGCGTCGACGATATCAATGACAACTAGCCCCACGTTTTTGAGGGCTTTTTCCAGTAGCTCGTCTCGCCGATGTTCGCCCCATGAACGATCTTCCAGCACTCGCCAAAGCGAGTGACGATAGACCTCTCGCAAATGGCTATATGGCCTCTTTCTACAAACGTGATCCAGCAACGAAAGGGTCGCCGTTATTTGGACCCGACCTGGGTCAAACCCGTCATCTGCGATGGACTGAAACCTTCTTCCTAGAGGAAACCCTTTCATCAGAGGGCCTTTATCCAGCTCAAGTGCTGCCCCAACACCCACTGCATCCTGCAAATCGGACAGCCAACACCATGCCCGTACACGCTTAACGGGGTCGGCAAAGCTGCATGAAGGCCGTCCTGGAGCCATTAGAGCGTAATTCCCCATTTTTGTTTGGTCGGAGAAAACAGTATGCGGCTTACGATGCGCACCAGTCCATCGGAGACCCCATATGTCCGCATTTGTCCGACCCATTGGTCACCAAGCGATAAAGAATCCAATTGAAATCAGCCTCTTAGGCGCTCACGGGGAACTGATGACCGGCGCCGATCTTCGACGCTTATTGCGCATGAACCACGAGAGAGCCTTTCGGCGGGCCGCCGCGGCAGGCCGTCTGCCGGTGAGCGTATTTCGGCTCCCTGGACGGAAGGGGTGGTTTGCCCGGACACGAGACGTTGCCGCTTGGCTGGCTTCTATTGACGTATCTGCCATCTGCCCTGGCGATGAATCTACGCCTGCGTCAATGGCCCAGCTGTCTAGCCAGGAACTGCGCCCCAAGAGTGCCCATTCCACAAACAAACGGTGCCGCGACGAAGACGCGTCCGACTAGCTTCTGGGCTTTTGCACGCATCCCTTACTAGCGGAACGTGAGGCAAGGACTCCCTCCACGACACCCATCACATCAAAAAAGGAGTCTCTATCAGCTAACTGCTCGACTGCCGTTTTCGAATTTCGCAGAGCCTGAAGCAAAACGGCCTACGAGACTGCGAATCTCGTAGGCCGGCACTGCTGTCGATTGCCACCGACAGACTCATGCTAGCCCAACCCCTTCGTAGGGCAAGGGCGAGTTTTGCCTAGGGCTCCACTTTTTATGGCCGATGGCCATCTCAAGCATGGAGCTTGTTTTTCTATGAGGAAATATCGTGAATTGAAGGTGGCGTACCGCAATTCGTCCATCAAGGACCGAATCGAACCCGTACTGGCCTCGTCGTCAGCCGATCCCACCATCAAAGTGTTCTGGAATCATCGTCGCGTACCTCTGTCGTACGGTCGCCATCACACCGGCTACCTTTGTGCATTCTTGGGCCAACCGATGCTTCGTGTGGAAAGCGCACTGGAACGGCGCGTGCTGCGCGAACTGGCGGATGATCCGTCGTGCCAGGCGTTGGCCACGCAACCTGCAACGTTTGAATGGCATGAGGACGGCCATGCACGCCGCTACACGCCCGATGCGCTCGTCCTGCTCGACCATCCGCCGACGCACTGGGCAATGCTGGGATTGAGCAACCTTTGCCTCGTCGAGGTGAAACCGCCGACCGTGACGATCGACCCCAAGGTCTGGGAACTGCGGCGCCGTATCGTGGCCGCTGCGTTAGGTCTGCCGCTGGTGCGGTTGCCATCGCTGCAGGAGGTGCACCATGCAGTTTAAGTCCGGCATGGAGGTTGTCTATCGCGAACGCCGCATGGAAGTACTGGATGCCTCCGGCGATACCGTCACGCTCATCGCTCGCACCGATTCGGGTGAGATCTACGAATGCAAGGCCACTGAACTCACGTTAGCCACCGACAGGCCTTTGCCGCTGGCCCCCGCAGAGGCGTCGGCATGGCAAGAGTGGGACCAATACGCTCAGGCCGCACGAAAGATCCTCGCGGCGCAGACACCCGCTGAAAAGAAACAACGCTACGAAGAGTCGTCGGAGCAATTAGGTCTTTCCCTTCGCACCATGCAGCGAAAAGTCAGGCAATTTCGTATCCAGGGCACGGTCAGTGCGATGAAGCCCGAAAAGAGCGGCCGTCGCACAGGTGTTCGGCTGCTCTTGCCGAAAGTCGAAGAAATCATCGCGACCCAGCTGAATGAGCGATGGCTTAAAGAAACCAAACCGTCGCTCACAGATGCCATTGAGCACATCCACAAGGAATGTCGGAAGTTCCAGTGCCCTCTGCCTAGTCCGACCACCATTCGGCATCGCGCAAGTCAACTCGATGAATATGAACGTATCAGACGGCGTGAAGGGGCCAAGGCCGCCAAATACAAGTTGACCCCCATGACGGGCTCCTTCGAGGTGTGGAAACTTTTGGAGTACGTCCAGATCGACCACACGCTCGCCGATGTCCTCCTCGTATCTGAATTCGATCAGACCATCGTCATAGGACGACCGTGGGTGACGCTCGCCATTGATGTGAAATCGCGGATGGTAGTCGGGGTTTATATCTCACTAGAACCACCGAGCGCCATCTCGGTAGGCATGTGCTTGGCCCATGCCATCCTTCCAAAGTCCGACTTCCTCGCAACACTCGGCATTGACGGTGAATGGCCCGTCCATGGCGTCATGCTACTCGTCCACGCCGATAACGCACGGGAGTTCCATAGCGAAGCACTCCAAAACGGTTGCACAGATATCGGTATCGATTTGCAAAACCGCCCTGTGGACGCGCCTCATTATGGTGGCATCATCGAACGACTGATCGGCACGTTCATGGGTAAATGCCGGCTTCTCCCCGGAAGCACGCAGCGCAATGTCGTCGAACGCGGTGACTATGACGCTGAACGTGACGCACGCATGACGCTCTCAGCGTTCAAAGCCTTTTTTGTGAACGAAATCGTGCGCGGCTATCACGTTACTAGGCACCGGACACTGGACGTACCGCCCTTGATGAAATGGCGTGAGTTAGCGGCAGAGCACAACGCCGGGCGCCCTTTGCCATCGGGCTATGCGCCCTGGCAAATTCCCGTCCTTTTCTATCCCTTCGCAATGCGGTGTATTCGCCGGACCGGCATTGAATTCGGCGGGCGTTTTTACTGGGCGGATGAACTGACCGAATGGGTGGGGCGGAAAGAAAAGTGCGCCATCCACTTCCACCCCGGCGATGCCTCCAAGGTCTATCTGCGCGGACCCAGCGGAGCAATTGTCGTCGCTTTGCACACCAAGGGCGACACACGCTGCATCGCTTTTGAGGAGCTTCGCCTGCAACGCCAACGAAATGCAGCACTATCTGAAGCACCTGAACTTCTTGCATATAAAGATGCTGGGCTCGACTTCAGAGATGCCAACACGAATCAGGCCATAGCCAGCACGAAGGCTGCTCATCGCGCTGCCGCTATTCAGAAGACGCGCGAAGCGCAAACAAGAGATGTGCCATTACCCAGCAGCTCCACACCCCCCCAGTCTCCCGCATCTACCGTTCTGGTTTTTGATCGAGACATACGTGATTTTGGAACCTACAGGAAGAGCGCCTAAACTTATGGATAGCCGCATCAACGAAGAACATATCTCCACTCCGGTGAACTCCCCACTGCCGGACATACCGTTGAATACCACGAGCACGGATGATGATGTCCTGTATGCGCACCTGAATCCCACGCTTCGCGCCGATGCAGCCTTACCAGCTGCTGTGCGTATGGAACTTATCAAGCACGGCGGCGTGATCGAGCACAAGGCCTACCGTACAGCCATGGACTATGCCCACTGGTTACTGACGCAACCTCTGGGCGTAGCACCCATGGGGATGCTGGTGACGGGCGAACCCGGCGCAGGTAAAAGTACGGTAGGGAACGAACTGGTGCGCATCGGGCAAGGCCGCGTTCTCATGTTTCAGGCAGGTGGTGCGCGCAATATGCGCGACATCTATGGACGCATCATCGAGGCCTTGGAAGGACTCGTTTCAAAAAATGCCCGCACATCAGATCGTCAACACACCGTATTCCGTCTTTTCAGGGCTATGAATATCCGGGGCCTGGTGGCCGACGAAATCCAGGATGTGAAGGATGGCACCCAACGCGAACACCAACAGGTACTGACCAGCCTGAAGATGATCATGAACGAAGCAAAAGTGGCTTTGATTTGTTTGGGCACGCCCGAATCCGATCAAGCCCTTCGCATAGATAAGCATCTTAAGGCGAGGTTGCGTCCTTTTCGGCTTCCGCAGTGGCAAGCCAATCAGGATCTGGTCGATCTCCTGGGTGTGCTGGAGACCAGCTTGCCGCTGCGCAGGCCGTCCGAGCTTCGCAATGAGCAAGTCCTTAACTACCTCGCTGAGGTGTCCGAGGGTAGCCTGCGCGAGATCATGAGTCGCATTAAGTGCGCGGGTGTGCGCGCGATCTTGAGCGGTGAAGAGCGATTGGATCTAGCGGGGCTGAAAGCGGCTGAAGATCCACCTCCTCGCCCGCAGGGGTTGGAGAGTCTGCGATGATGGCACCACCCGCGATTAACGATTCGGCGCCGCGCCTGCGTTTGGCCCCGCAGGTCCTGATGCCGGGGGAAACCATTTCCTCGCTGGTGGATCGCCAAGCGTCGCTCTGGGGCGTATCAAGGATCGACCTGATGAATCAGGTCGATCCTCCCAGTGCCCTGGGGCGTCGCGATGTGGATGTGCGTCTGCCGTTGGACAAATTTCTCGATCACTACGCCACTAAAATCGGGCAGACCAGCGCGGCCTTGTCGGGTGCGCTGGCCCATTACGGTAGCCATATCGTCTTTATGTCCTACCGTAATGCTTATTGCCCGATCTGTTTTTTCGAGGACGCGGCATCCGGTTATACACCGTACTTTCGCCTGGACTGGGCGAGAGTGTTCCTGACTCATTGCCGCCAACACGGCTGCCCACTCTTTCCGTGGCCCAAGACCGCTCCCAGCGGGTTCCGACGTTTACCTCATCAATGGTTTATGGGCCAAGGACCGGCGTTGGACGATTGCCCTCAGTTCATGCAAGACCTCACCCTGGCGAAAATGTATGCGTACGGCATTCGTCCAAAGACACCTCCTTCCATAGATGCTTGGCGGCGTGTTTGCCATTTTGAGGAATGGCTCTATCAACGCAGCGTCGGTGCGCTCCAGATTTGTGAACAGCGCCGTGGCGTGAGCTCACTGGAACAAGAGGTCGTTCATCGCGCAGCAGCGTTAGCACAGTCGACGCGTCTACACGGACGACTCAAACTGGAAGGCCGCGACGGTTCGTTTGAGGAACCGCGCGTGATGACCTTTGTGATGGACGTCGGAAAAGAGCGAGCCGATCGTTGGCTGGAGCTTCGCGGGTTTCGTTCCATCGCGAAGCGCCGCGCATTGATGTACGCCACGTCATTCGACTTCATGGATGTGTAGAGAAATCGAGCCCCTTCCTAAAAATAAAGCTGCTATCACGATGAAGCTTGAAACAAATAATTTCCCCTTTGATCCATCAAGCATCAGTGCACACTCCTAATTAGGAAACGCGTTCTTTCAGCCAACCCAGTAGTCCCGCTTCCAGCACTTTTTTCGTCGATCACGCCCGGCCCCCAGAGCCTAATGTTTGGCGGTGAACCACGCTTGATGACTCCCGTGTGCCAGACGTAGAACATGCGCGTGTGCGCCGCCGAATTGAACCGTTCCGCGTAGTCATCGAACTGGCTGGTGTTGGTCTTCGACTTCACGGGCAGCCTCCAGATCGGCGCGCGCCGCCCGGACATCGGGATTGGCCATCCAAAGCGCACGAATGGGGTCCCGCCAAGGGGCCGATGTGTCGGTATCGGCGGTCGCCGATGACGGTGATGCACAGAGTGCGGGCGGCGACATCCCGCCCAGCGATAGTGCATATAGAAAACAGACAGCACCCCACGGTGCTGGGCGTAACAAAGCCATGTACTCATCTCCTGAAAACAGATACGAAGCGCGGCGCGGCCTCAGGCCGCGACACGGTCGGTCGGTGTTTTCAGGCGGCGATAGGGGGTCGAAGTAGGGATCGGGCGGGGTTCGGGACTATCCCTATAAAGGACGCCTCAGGAGTGAATGCCAAGCTCTGAGGGAGCACCGGCCAAGCCGGACCGGCAGGCACGGGCAGATTGTGCGCGCAGGTGCAGTGGCAGCCACCGGCCTCGCCAAGGAGGCAGTCCCCGTCGTCGGGCACGGATGCCTTCATCGAAGACACCTGCGTCACAGAGGTGTGCTTCCACACCGACGACGACGCTGACGGGTCTGCAAAGCAAATGGATGTTGTGATGACCTTGAAGAGCAATACAGCCACGGCCAATACCCACAGGCCCCGGGAACGGCGCAGGCGAGGCAACAGGGGCAGATAAGAGCGCTTCATGGCCCGGGATGCTACGTAGCTTTGCCGAATGTTAGACAATTTCACTCGTTTCCCGAACGCCTTGGCTCTCCGCAGCAGCGTAGGAGTTCATTGATCCGCGCGAACTATGCTCAACCTGCTGTCACGTCGAAGACAAAGCAGGTGGTGGTCGCATGCGCGTACAACTTGCCCTTTTCGTCCTCAACACGGGCTTGGGCCGTGGTGATCTGCCGGCCGCCGTGAATGACGGTACCAACCGCACGCAGCGGCCCGGTGTTGTGAGTGGCTGACCGCACGATGTTGATGCTGAGTTCGGCGGTTGTGTAGGAACGTCCGGGCGGTAGTGTGCTCTGCACAGCACAACCCATGGCCGAGTCCAACAGCGCGGCGAACCAGCCGCCGTGCACCGTACCCAGCGGGTTGTAATGCTGCATCAGCGGAATGCCTTGGAACACGGCGTGGCCGTCGTTGACCTCCAGCAGCGCCATGTTCATGGTTTCGTTCATCGGCGGATACGGTAATTCGCCGGCCATCATCGCTTCGAGAATTTCGCGTCCGCTCTTGCCGGTGAGCTGCTCGATGTGAGCGACACCGGACTTGCCACCACCAGCAAGCGAACGCTGCTGCGCTGACGTCTGCTGGGTGGTCCAATCAGTAGTTGTCATTATTGTCATGGTGTTTCCCCATGGCTAACGTTCTCGATGGCGCCTTACGTCGCGATCGTGTCTTTCAACCAAGCCCGAAGCTCTTCCTCAAACTTGAGTCGACGGGAGCCGCCGGCATGAAGCGGCGCAGCTTGCTCAGCAAGGATGCCTGGCCGCTCGGTGTGTGGCGCATGCGCCATGCGCCGAGCGCCGCTTCGACAACGGTATCGGTGACGCCTTCCGGTTCCGGCGCACCTTTGACGCTTTTGACGATGGCGCGCGATGCGAGATCGCGCTCGCGGTCATAGTCAGTGATTCTTGCGCTCGCCTGCGGCGCGTTGACGTCCAGGTTGGTGCGTGTGAAAGATGGCTCGACCAGGCTTACGCGCACGCCGAACTGGCGCACTTCGTGATCCAGCGTTTCGGAAAGCCCTTCTACCGCATGCTTGGATGCCGCATATAGCCCCATATACGGCGCCGGCAGAAACCCGAGTACCGAGCTGATGTTGACGATTCTTCCACTCCGTTGTGCGCGCATCTGCGGCAGCACTGCGCGGGCTGTGCGCAGGATGCCGAAGACGTTCGCATCGAACAGCGACGTCGCCTCGGCGACGCTCGTTTCCTCCACCGCGCCGACCAGGCTGGTGCCGGCGTTATTGACCAGCACGTCGATACGCTTGGCGCGATCGATGATGGATTGAATGCCAGATTTGACGGAAGCGTCGTTACTCACGTCCATTTCGACGAGTTCGACACCGGCCAATGGTGCTGCCTTGGCAAGGTTGCGCACGGTGCCGAAGACCCGACAACCGCGCTTGGCGAATTTCGCCGCCGTGGCGCGTCCGATACCTGACGACACACCGGTAACAACGACAACTTTGGAATCAGACATGACGCGTTCCCTTCGATAGAGATGAATGGGCAAGAGATGGATCAGTAGATCGACGGATGTTTGCAATGACAGTTCAGACGTGTCTTCGCGATTTTTTATCCCGCGACGACTTCCTCCAGCTTGCGCTGCGAAGACTGCATCGACTCATGTCGACCTTTGTGTCCGTGCGTTGCATTCCCCGGCCTGATCTTGAACCAGATGGAATACATCGCCGGCAGGAACACCAAGGTCAAAATCGTTCCGGCAAAGGTGCCGCCGATCAGCGTGTAGGCGAGGGTTCCCCAGAACACCGAATGCGTTAGCGGAATGAAGGCGAGGATCGCCGCCAAGGCAGTAAGGATCACCGGCCGCGCACGTTGCACGGTGGCCTCGACCACCGCATGGAACGGATCCAGTCCTGCTTCTTGGTTGTGCTTGATCTGCCCGATCAGGATCAGCGTGTTGCGCATCAGGATGCCCGACAACGCAATCAAACCGACCAGCGCATTGATGCCGAACGGTTGCCGGAACACGATCAAGGTGGGCACCACACCGATCAAACCCAGCGGGCTGGTCAGGAACACCATCACCATCGCGGAGATGGAGCGCACCTGGAAGATGATGATCAGCAAAGTAGCTGCCAACATGATCGGGAACAGCGGCAACATGGCTGTCGTTGCCTTGGCTGATTCTTCGATGGAGCCGGCCTGTTCGATGCGATAGCCACTGGGCAGTTTGGCGATGATCGGCTGCAGTTGCTTGGTGACCGCGGTCGATACGTCCGGCGGCTGCAGATTGTCGGCAATATCGCCGCGCACCGTGATGGTTGGCACGCGATCGCGCCGGCGCATGATCGGCTCCTCCATGCGCACGTCGACCTTGCCCACCTGCGACAGCGGAATGCGCTGCCCGTTGGCGCCAGCCAGTGTAAAGTCGCCGATCTTGGCCGGATCAAGCCGAACGTCGCCGGCCGAACGCGCCATTACCTGCACCGTGCGAATATCTTCACGCACGGTAGTAATCGGTACCCCGCTCAGCAAAAACTGTAATTGCTGCGCCACCGCGCTGGAGGTGAGCCCCACGGCCTGCAATCGATCCTGCTGCAACGTGAAGTGCAAGGTAGGCGTGCGCGTGCCCCAGTCGTTGTTGACCGTGCGCATCATCGGGCTGGCAGTCATCACCTGCTGCACTTCCGCCGCGATCTTGCGCAACTCGTCCGGATCGGGACCGGCGATGCGATAAGCCACCGGGAACGGTGAATACGGGCCGAAGACAAGTTGCGTGACGCGCACACGCGCTTCGGAGGCGAGGCCATCGGCCACGGCCTGACGCAAGCGTTGCTTCAGCGCATCGCGCTCTTCCTCGTTGTCGGTGCGGATCACGATCTTGGCAAAGGATGGATCAGGCAGCTCCGGTCCCATGGCGAGATAAAAACGCGGCGCGCCTTGGCCGATGTAGGCGGTGACGATCTTGGCTTCTTTCTGTTTGGCGAGCCACGCTTCCACCTTCGCCGAGGCGGCGCTGGTCTGGTCGATCGAAGTGCCATAGGGCATCTGCACTTCGACCAGCACTTCGGGGCGGTCGGAGATGGGAAAGAACTGCTTCTTCACCACCGCCATGCCGAGGATGGCCAGCACAAACAGACCCACAACGGAACAGGCCACCAGCCATTTGCGTGCAATGACGCGGCCAAGCAGTTGACGGAAACGGTTGTAGCGCGGCGTGTCGTAGATCGCGTCGTGGCCGCCTTCGACCTTTTTGAAATCGGGCAACATCTTCACGCCCAGATACGGTGTAAACACCACCGCCACCACCCACGATGCTACCAGCGCAATGCCGACGATCCAGAACATGTTGCTGGTGTATTCGCCGGCGGTGGATCGCGCGAAGCCATTGGGCATGAAGCCGACAGCTGTCACCAGCGTGCCCGCCAGCATGGGCGCGGCGGTGTGGCTCCACGCATAAGCAGAAGCGGCCATGCGGCTGTAGCCCTCTTCCATCTTCACCACCATCATTTCGATGGCGATGATGGCGTCGTCCACCAGCAGGCCCAACGCCAGAATCAGTGAACCCAAGGTGATGCGATCGAAATTCTTGCCGGTGGCGGCCATCACCACGAACACCACGGCCAGCGTCAACGGTACGGCTGCGGCCACCACCAAGCCCACGCGCCAACCCATGCTGATGAAGCACACCACCATCACCACCAGCAGCGCGACGAAGAACTTCAGCATGAACTCATCGACCGCCGAACTGATATTGACGGCCTGGTCGGTGACCTTGGTCAGGCTCATACCCAACGGCAGTTCGGCGTTGATCGCGCCGACCTCATGATCCAGCGCCTTGCCCAGATCCAGTCCGTTCCAGCCATCGCGCATGACGATGCCCAGCAACAACGCAGGTTCGCCGTCGTTGCGGATCATGAAGGTGGCTGGATCTTCATAACCACGCTTGACGGTGGCGATGTCGGACAGCTTCAGTGTGCGGCCGTGCGCCACCACCGGCGTGTCCCGAATCTTCTGCAGCGAATCGAAAGCTCCGTCCAGGCGGATGAATACCTCCGGGCCCTTCGTCTGCACGGAGCCGGCCGGCGTCAGCGCGTTCTGGCTGTTGAGCGCGACGAATACATCCTGCGGGCTCACTCCCAGCGTGGCGAGGCGGTCATGCGAGAACTCGACATAAATCCGTTCCGACTGCTCGCCGATGATATTGACCTTCTTCACGCCCGGCACATGCAACAACCGTTGGCGCAGCGTTTCCGCATCGCGCACCAGCAAGCGCTGCGGTTCGCCCCTGGCCTTGAGTGCGAACAGCGCAAAGGTGACATCCGCATATTCGTCGTTGACCAGCGGCCCGATCACGCCGGGCGGAAGATTGTTGATTTCGTCCCCGGTTTTCTTTCGCGCCTGATAAAACTCTTCCTGTACTTCCGACGGCGGCGTGCTGTCGAGCAAGGTCAACGTGGTGAAGGCCAAACCAGGTCGTGTGTAGGTTTCGGTGCGGTCGTACCAGCGCAATTCCTGCATGCGCTTTTCGATTTTTTCGGCGACCTGATCCTGCATTTCCTGCGCGGTGGCGCCGGGCCACACGGTGATGATGGTCATCACCTTGACCGTGAAGGCAGGATCTTCCGCACGACCCAGCTTGAAGAATGAAACAAGCCCCGCCAGCGAGATCAGAAAGATCAGGAACAAGGTGATGGAGCGCTCGCGCACCGCGAGCGCAGAGAGATTGAAGCGACCTTCGCTCACGGGCTGGCTCCTTCACGTGCCATCGCGACGTCTTGGCTTGCCACGCGCACTTGCTCACCGTCGTGCAGCAGATGCGCGCCAAGCGCTACGACTCGATCGCCTTGCTTGAGTTGGCCGGTGACGCGTGCACTGTCGTCATCCATGTGCTGGACAACGACTGGCTGCCAGGACACCGTGGCCGGTTCGCCGTTGATGACCCACACACCAGATCCCTTGCCCGCGTCGAACAACGCGCCCATCGGCACCTGCAAGCCACCTTGCACATAGCCGCGTCCATCGGGAAGCTGGATCGTGACCGTGCTGCCCAACGGAGCGTTGACCAACGCGCCACCCAGCACATACCGCGCTTCAAACGTGCGGGTCAGTGGATCGGCGGCATCCGAGAGCTGTCGCAACGTGGCCGGCACGCTCTCGCCCTCCTTGCCGAACAACGCCGCTTGCGCGATGGAACCGATCGCGGGGCGCAGCGTTTCCGGCAGCTGCACCACCGCCTCGCGCGGCCCGGCGTGCGCCAGACGCACCACGGTCTGTCCCGCGCTGACGACCTGGCCCGGTTCGGCCAGCGTTTCCATCACCACGCCATCGCCATCGGCTACCAGCTCCGCATAGCCGCTGGCGTTGTTGGCCACGCTGGCATCGGCTTCGGCGGCGCTCAATTGCGCCTTGGCGGCATCCGCCGCGGCCTTGATCTGGTCATACGTGGAGGCGGAGATCGCACCGGTACCGCGCAAGTCGCGGTAGCGCGCCTCATCGTCCGCCGTCTGTTTGGCGCGCGCGCGTGCGGCCATGACCGCTTCCTGCCGCGCCTGTGCAGCGAGCTTCAGGTCGACCGGATCGATGCGCATCAGCGGTTGGCCGCGCTTAACGCTCTGCCCCGCATCCACCAGCCGTTGCAACACCTTGCCGGAAACACGAAAGCCCAGATCGCTCTGCACTCGGGCAGCGACGATGCCGGTAAACGACCGTGTGGCGGGCGTCGCGCCCTGGACCACGGCGGCGCGCACCAGCGGCGCCTCGGTGCGCGGATCGGTGGGCGCCTTTCCACCGCAAGCAACGAGCGCAAAAGGCAGTGCCAAGACGACGGCGGAGGTAGCAAGACGAAGCCGGAACATGAGAAGCCCCACGGGCGAAGTGACCTGGGCTTCATTCTGCTATCTAGTGACTAAATTAGTCAATAGTCACCACGCGTCACACATCAGGGCGACAGGCTGCGCAACACCAAGCTGGACAGTTGCCCCGGGGCCTCGTCGGTGTAGTCGAAGCTGTGCTGCAGCAGCAGCGGATTGAAATAGGGGCGCATGACCAGGTAGATCGCCGCCGCGGTTTCATCCAGCGGCGTCTTGCGCTCGAAATCCCCGCTCTGCCGACCTTCCTGCAGGATCTCCTTGAGCAGCGCCTGCACACGTTCCTCGTAGGCCACCACCGCCGACCAACGTTCCGCGACCGCCGATGCGGCAATCTCGTAAAGCTTGCGATCGCGGAACAACAGCCGGAGGGTGGCTTCGGTGAACCCCTTGAACATTCGCCGGAGCTTTTCCGAAGGCAGATCGGCCTCCGCCATGGCGGCCTTCACTTCGGTTTCGATCTCTTGCAGGCAGTTGGCGCAGATCATTTCGCCAATGGCCTGCTTGGACTCGAAGAACTTGTAGATGTATGCCTTTGAAAACCCGATCGCCTTAGCCAGATCGGAAACAGTGGTCTTCTCGTAGCCATACCGGCTGAAGTGCTCGGTGGCGGCGACGACGATTTGATCCCGCACCTCGTGGTCGACCGGACCACGGGTGGACTGGGGAGTGGTGGCTGCTTTTTTCATGGGTGGGAGCTTACCCCTCGCCTTGGGAATGGACAACTAGTGACTATTTGGTAATATAGTCACAACCATTGTCGGAGCGAACCCATGTCGCCCAAACACATCCTTGTCGCGCTGTTCGCTACCGGCCTCCTCGCGGGCTGCGCGGTCGGCCCCGATTACGTCCGGCCCGACATCGCCATGCCGGAGCATTTCCAGGGCCAAGCCGAGGTTGATCAGCGGTACGCGACAACCAGCGCCGACCTTGCCACATGGTGGACGGGCTTCGGCGATCCGCAATTGACCCGGTACGTAACGCTTGCGTTGGAACAAAACCTGGATCTCGCGCAGGCATCCGCGCGCGTTGCCCAGGCACGTGCAGGTCTGGGCGCCGCCAATGCGGCGTTGCTGCCTGCCGGCAACATCAGTGGTCAGGCGGCCAGGGTCTATCAGTCGGTCCAAACGCCGCTGGGCCAGGTCTTGAATGCCACACCCGGGTTCGATCGCTACGGCAATGACTATGAGGTCAACTTCAATGCCAGCTGGGAATTGGACGCGTTCGGTGGCTTGCGTCGCGGACGGCAAGCGGCGCTAGCGGATTACCAGGCATCCGAAGCGGGCGTCGTCGCCACGCGCTTGGCGGTGGCCGCGCAAACCGCCGACATCTACATCACCATTCGCGGACTGCAAGCGCGGCTAAACGTGGCGCGCAAGCAAGTACGCACGCAGCAGGACCTGCTCGCCACCATCAAACTTCTGTACGGCAAGGGATTGGCGGCTGAACTCCAAGTGCGACAGGCTGAAGGGGCGCTTGCGCAGGTACAAGCATCCGTCCCGGTGCTTGAAGCGGGCCTGGACGCTGCCATGAATGCATTGGATGTGATGCTGGGCTCGCAACCCGGCACGCATCGCGCGGAGCTGATGGAAGCTGGTGACATTCCGGTCGCCCCGCAAATCGCCACTACTGAAACGCCCGGCGAACTGCTCAGGCGCCGGCCAGACCTGATCGTGGCTGAGCGTCGCCTCGCCGCATCGAACGCACGCATCGGTGTCGCCATCGCCGAGTACTACCCCAAACTCTCGTTGAGTGGATTGATCGGCAGTGCGACCTCGGTGGCGGGCGGGAATCTGTTCACCGGCGGCGCCAATCAAGCGGCTGGCGTGTTGGGCTTGCGCTGGCGACTGTTCGATTTCGGTCGCATCAATGCGCAGATCCAGCAGGCCAAGGGACAGCAAGCCGAGATGTTAGCTGCGTATCGGCTTGCGGCACTGCACGCAACCGAAGATGTCGAAAACGCCTTTTCAACACTGGTCAAACGCGAAGAAGAAGCGGCCGTGCTCACCCAGGGTGTAGATTCGCTCGGCCGCGCAAGAGCAGCCTCGTTTGCGGCCTATCAAAAAGGCGTGGTCAGCTTGATCGAAGTGCTCCAGGCGGACGAAAGTCTATTGCGTGCGTCCGACGAGCGAGCGCAGGCGCAAACGGAGTCGACACGCGCGGCAGTTGCTGCATTCAAGGCACTGGGCGGCGGGTGGCAACCTGACGGAGCCCAAGCGGTCGCCATCAAATAGTAGCCGCTGCTGCATGTCACGCATACGCTTGAGTCGGGCGGAAAGTCGAGAGCAGACCCGTCGGCGTTTGATCGCAGCTGCGACCACGATCATTGCCAAGAAGGGCCTGGCCGCAACGAGCGTAGAGAACATCGCTGCAAAGGCCGGCTTCACTCGCGGCGCTTTTTATTCGAACTTCAGCAGCAAGGCCGATCTGTTCGTTGAACTGCTTCGTGTTGAGCATCGACTCACTCAAGAAAATTTACGGAATCTTGTAGACACATCCGAGTCCAGCGAAAGCCTTCAAACCCAGCTCGTATCATTGTGTGAGCAGTGCTATCGCGACAGCAGCAACTACATCCTCTGGGCGGAGGCACATCTGCATGCCATGCGCGATACGAAATTCCGGCAGCGATTGAACGCCTTGACGCTGGAGAAGCGCGACGTCATCACCTGCTTCATCACGCAGTTCTGCGAACGCATAAACATCCAATTACCGATGGATCCGAATGTGCTTGCGCTAACCATGATGACGCTCATTGATGGCGTGCTGTACCTCAACATGAGCATGCCCAATGACATCCGTGATGAGGCGATTCGCGCTGCGCTTGGCATGCTTTTCAAATCGACGTTCTTGGACAACGACGACACCACCATCAACGAAACAAGTTGAGGGGGATAGCGCCCTTTAACGTCGCGCCGTCAGTTATTCTACGGGGTCCCAATAAAAGACGTACCCTGACGCTGATTCGCTTCAGAATACGTCTCTTATCAAACCGGGTAACTCAGCAATCAGGCTTGGACCAATTCTGCCCAATCAGTCGATCGAGATTGCAATACGCTTCTGGCTGCCGTTCCTTTGCGAGCGTGCGCAGAATGATGGTGTCTTCGTAGAGCGAGACCGCAATATCCTTCAGCGTTTCCTTGAGCATTCTTTCATCGAGTTCGCGCAACAAAATTCCCGCGCCGATGAACTCGTAAAAATTCAAAATATAGGTGAGCCCCTTGAGCGAAGCATGCTTTTCGTCAACTTGTTGCTTCGCCGCTTCCAACTCTTCCACAAGCTTAGGAATGGCGTCTTCACGGCTACGCTGCTTATCCGTCTCGAACTTGGTATCAAGTTCTTGCTTTCTTTCCTTCACACCAGACTTTAAATATAACTTGGCGTCTTCCTCACTGACTTTTGTGCCGCTCGGATAGAACTTGGCACGCTCAGCTATTTGCTTTTGAAATTCCGAGCTAAGACGCGATTGCATGAGGATATTGAAGGTGTGGGTCCGCCTTGTCGCTTTGGCTGAGCTTTGTTGCTGAACGACCCAGCCGATTCCGACCATTCCCGCTGCACAGATGGCGGCGAGAAGTGCAGTGGCTGGAGCAACCGAGTTGTCCTGAGTTAGTGCCAAAGCACTGATAACCAAAAAGACGAACAGATCAAAGATGCCGAAACCGATAAGGACAACGAGTGGAACCTCGTTGAGTTCCCGCGTCAGGTTGATAATCGGCCCCACCGTAGCGAGTACGAATAAAAACCATCCGCTGTACCAAAACAAACCGTAATGCACCATGTAAAAGTCATGCAGACTTCCGGCCCCCGCCGATCCCAGTCGGCAGATCACTCCAAGTGTGAATACCGCCAAGAACGCAATAAATAGAATCCAACTCAATGGATCTGCCGACTTCGCCGCCGGCGCAATGACATGGCGCCACGCCAAAGCAACGACATTGTCTTTCTTCTGCTCCATTTCCCCCTCCTGGACGTTGCAGACAAGACAAGGCCCCCTTTCGGGGGCCTTGTCGCTAATTCATCAATGGTCTTGCTGGAAGTAGGGCTGTTTAACCGTCACCCACGCCTGTATTTAATTTCATGATGCTCTCCTTTACCCCCTGGTTAACGAACGGACAGTACGCAACTACTCTCCAACGACTTACGCTTACTTTGGCCGCGAATATAGATGAAGGTTGCATTCTTAGCTATCACGTCCGCGTGAATTTTGCGGTTCTATGCCTTTCGTAACTGTTTCGGCCAACTACGTAACAAATTTACATTGAATTTTACGAGCCTCGGCTTAACATATTGATAAATTAGCTAACCCATTGTTTTTCAATGACATAATGGAAAGAACGGAGGCCCTCGACTTCGGTTAAGTGCCTCTGATACCAGATATGGGGGTTCCGAGGCCCATTTCTACGCTGAGGGAGGCCCTCCTGGCGCCAAAGGGGAAGTTGGCCTCCATTCGATCCCTCGTTGGTGGCTGGGTTCACCGGCATCGAGTCCACATCGCGGTCACCATTCAGCGTATGGGGCTTGCCCATCCAAGTCGCCCCCTCATTCAGGAAAAGCACCGAATTTGAACCCGACCACGGCACTCATTAAACGGCACACCACATAGCATCAATTGCTTGGGCGACATGCCAGCTGTCATGAGCGACCCATTGAACGTCCGTGACGGACGTCCGCCGTTTGATCCTGAAAAGCGCTCAGAGCAAATTCCCAAGACGAGGCAGTGCAAATTCGACGAACAGTTTCACAGCGAGCGTATTTCCCTCGAAGGTTGGGCAGCAGCGCGTAGAGCTGCCCTGCATGGGCCGCCCACGTACTCTCGGTAGCGAACAGTTCAATCAGTTCTCCGGACGCCAGCGCCTGCCGGCACAGATAGCGCGGCAAACACGCGGCACCAAGACCATCACGCGCAGCCGCTTCCAACACGAGCAAATTGCCACTAATCAGACGAGGCTCGTAGACCAGCAAGTACTCACCCTCTTCACGATGGGTGAAGTGAATGGATTTCTTACTGCGTTCTTGGGGACTTCGATCGTTTCTTTCATGGGCTCACTCCTTTAGGCACCACCCTCCTTGGCGTCGTACTTTTTGTTAATGGGGAAGACCCAATCCTTGTATGGAGATTTCTTTGAGCGATACAA
This sequence comes from Dyella acidisoli, assembly GCF_030160295.1. Lineage (GTDB taxonomy): Bacteria > Pseudomonadota > Gammaproteobacteria > Xanthomonadales > Rhodanobacteraceae > Dyella_B > Dyella_B acidisoli. The sequence continues at coordinate 38,489 of NZ_BSOB01000008.1, read as the reverse complement.
ACGCAACAATTTCTCGATATTTTCTCGGTATCCATACGCGACAATGAAGGGGTGAACGACCACTTCAGCTTGGATCTTGGCCACCCAATAACCAACATCTTGCATATCAGCCACCAAAAACAGTTTCCTGTCTAGCGCACTAGCAACGAGGCAAAGCCATGAAAGAAACGAATCCATAGATGTTCTATAGATTTGAATTCTCGGGTCATCGTCCATTTCCCCGACCTGCAGGTCCGGCCGCAAGGCCCTCGCAAATACCCTTCGATCATGGTTAATGAAATTAGCACCATCAGTCATGTAGGGCCGAAGACTTTCCGGCAAGAGTAGCTTGCCTCCGTTCCAATCGAGGCAGCGTCCAGCAAATACTAGCTCGGCGTTGCTGTTGAAGTCCTTTAGATATGTATTGGCGAGCTCAGCTCGCTTCCAGCATACGGCCTTCCAGCTATTGAACAGGGCTACGCCACCCCCTACGAGGCCAACGAAAGCTCCGACGTAGGCTATCGCAGTAGCAGCTTCACTTGGCATTTTTCTCCACCATTAATGAGTATGTTGCCTAGCTTAAGTCACGCGTCTGGTTTATTAGTTCAGCCAAGCTTGAATGATTGAATGGACTCCTCCCGCGTCGCCACGCGGCTTCGATGAGCCAGACTGAGTCGTTACCGTTCAGTCGACGGGATCACGAGAGGAGTCCGCCATGCATGCTACGACTGTCGCTATTGATCTGGCAAAGGACGTGTTCGAGCTGGCGTTTGCCGACGCCGAGCACCGTATTGTGGAGCGCAAGCGCCTGACGCGCCGCACCTTCGCCCATGCGCTGGATAACCGCGGACCGCTGCGGGTGGTGATGGAGGCCTGCAGCAGCGCCCACTACTGGGCGCGCCGATTTACCGGACAGGGGCACACGGTATGCCTTCTCCCTGCTCGCGACGTGCGTCCGTACGTGCGGCGCAACAAGACGGACCGCACGGATGTGGCTGGGATACTCGAGGCGGATCGTTGCGCACAGATCAATCCTGTACCGATCAAGTCGCCCGAGCAGCAGGGCATCCAAGCACTGCATCGGATTCGCGAACGACTGAAAGCACAGCACACCTCTACGATCAATCTGTTGCGTGGCGTGTTGCGTGAATTCGGTCTGGTCATCCCGCTGGGTGCAAGCAAGGTGCGCCCTACGGTGCTGACGTTCCTCGAAGACGGCGATAACGATTTGCCGATGGCCTTGCGCCATACGCTGGGTAACTTGCTGGATCGCCTGGCGAACTTACACACGGACATGACCGCGATCGAACAACAGTTGGAGGCGTTTGCCCAACGCGATCCGACCAGCCAGCGCTATCAGAGTGTGCCGGGCATCGGTCTGCTGACTGCCACCGCGTTATGCGCCAGCGTGGGTCCGCTGGATCGGTTCCGCAGTGGCCGCCACTTCGCTGCGTGGCTGGGCCTGACGCCTCGCGAACATTCTTCCGGCGCGCAGCGACACCTGGGTGCCATGAGCAAACGCGGCGACGGCTATCTGCGTTTGCTGTTGATCCATGGCGCACGCGCCGCCTTGCGTGCCGCGCAGGTGCGGCAGCGAAAGGATCAACCGCTCAACCATCTACAGGCGTGGGCGCTGGCCTTGCAGGCGCGGCAGGGTCACAACAAAGCGGCCGTCGCCATGGCCAACAAAATGGCCCGCCGCATGTGGGCGATGGAACATCATCACGCTGCATTCGATAGCGATTACTGCAGCGTACGACCACTCCAGACCCGCGAAGACATATACATGACCGACTAAACCTTCTCATCCCCGAGTTGCCACAGCGATCTATGTCATGGCGAATGCGTCGGTCCCGAATCGAACCAAGCCGATAACTCTTCTGGCCTGCGAGGCCGCTTCGAACGATTGGCTTTCGATTCGCGGATTCCATGATGGCCCGAACGCGATGCGTTCACCCCAAGGCCGAATACACGACTGCAACCGATCCATTCACCCGACATCAACCGCCACAGCAAATCGGGCTAGTTGCATGAGGAGTCCATACATGATTTGTTAGGCTCATCGCATCAAAAAGGACATTAACCCGGCTGAATTGGAACAGGTGGTGCAAGACGCTCACGTATCTCTTCATACACTGCAATCCCAGAATCGACAGCCACTTCGAGGGAGACGCAGATCGCAAAGCGAACGCCACCTTGCCAGCTCCCTGCATCCCGTGCGCAATTGACCTTGCAGGCGAATGCATCGCCTTCCACGAAGACCACCGCATCAGCCCCCTCGAACACTTCGTGCTGAACCGTGCCTCGCAGAGCGGCTTTGTCACTAACACTATTAGTTCGGTTGACTCTTAGCTCCGCACCAACGCCCGAAGCCCACAGCTTCGCTCGACGATATGCTTGATGCGTAGGATGAGTCGGTGTCAACCATGCGAGCGTGACTGTAACCCGACGCCAGACAACTCGACCTGCAAGGCTCGTTGGAAGTGGCGCAGAAAACTCCATGGCTTTATCAGCGGCCAGCGTTCCCACACCAAGTAAGGTGGCACGCTGCTGAGTGCAACCGATAGCACGTTCAATGTTAGCCGGCCCATATCCGAGCCATGTCGTCAGAAAGTCCTTTTGAGCGTGATGTCGAGTGATTCCATTAGGAATCGCTGCCAGGTCTGGACGAGGGCGCAACAGATTATCGGACAACTCTCCCCATGAGGCGCCATGCACGAGCAACGCCTTGAGCACGACTGCATCATATTCATGCCCCGGAGCATTCGGCTCCTGCGCACGAAGTTCTTCAAGCATGTCGTATGCTTGCGCAGCCGCTCGCGTGGCGAGAGCCGCAGCGTTGCTCGTTCCCCGTGTATAGGTGCTGAGATTCAGATCTCCGCCGCCATCTGGGGAAATGGCCACCTTGTGGCCAGGCGCGTACCCAGCATCGAGCACTCGCAAGATAGTGACATCGGGCTGCCCCACGAGCTGCTCTTGATAAAGGCAACGACCTCCTGACATTAGGATGTCCGGCTTCACAGCCCTTCGATACCCGAGCCCCACACGTGAAATCGGACTGATGCCGCCATATTCAAAAAGATCGAATCGATTCTGCGGTACGTTTGGATTGGACGCATCCATATGCAATGCCCCCACCGTCAGAGCATTCATGGACTCGGCCGGTGCCATCAAGCGTCTAGAAATGCCGTCCTGCACGAGGGCCGACAAAGCCATCGCCGTTCGCTCGGGTGGCGACATGTTGACCAGCGAATCACGCGGTGTTGCCAACGTTACATCAGAAGGATCATTGCCGGCGCTGACGATGAAGAGCACGGAGTACTGATACGACAGCCAGTCGATTAGGCGGGCCCATGGCGACATTTCATTCGCAAAGATGCGGTGAGGATCTCCGAGCGATAGGTTGATTATCTTGACCGTAGGAGCGACCGGGCCAGTGTTACCCTCTCCTTCGAACATCCGCCGGACGGCGCGATGCATGAGGTCTATAAGCAGCACGTCATTGGGCGTGCTTTCCCTTCTGCGGCGATGGTACCCATCGTCCGGATCTGGGCGCATGACGGGGCGAACGTAAAGTCGTCGATGAAGGGTTGGACCCGCTTCGTCCAAATCCCCGTGCAAAATCAGTGATGCCATGGCCGTGCCATGAACGCGATCTTTTGCCTCGTAACCCGCCTCCCAACCATCCGGGTCGTCGATAGTCAGACGTCCCGCCAACAGTGCATGATTGGCCATCGGAAGTCCGTCGAGCAGGCCCACGATCGGCGGCGCATCGGACGCAGCGGCGTGTGCCTGGCCTTGAACCACGTGTTCTTCCCGAGCGCTTTCGGTAACCGATTGTCCCCGGGGCCGGAAAAACATGATGCGATCGGATAGCAGTAGCTGCGGCACGCCACCCTCCAAGATGGCGCGCACTGCCTCGATCGGTAAATCGACCAAAAGTCCGTGGTAAGCGATTCCATCGATTACCGCGTGACTGATAACGTCGCCACCCTGCTGTTCAATCAGGGTCGCAATTTCCGCTCGTGCGGCGTCGTTCCTAGCGGCGGATGCGTGATACCAAATCTCGATCTCGAACCGGATAATTGGTTTACCGCTCTCGATTTCACTTAGCCAGTAATCTCGAATATCCACGCCTACGCGATCTTCTGTGCTCCAAGGGCGTATAGCACGGAGATGAGAGAACAAATGCTTAAATGGCGCGAGACCTGTATCAAAAGGCGCGGCCGGATTACGTTGATAGCGATCCCAAAGAGCAAGTAGCTGATTGAGTGCTTGTTGATTCGTCCCAAGCAGGTAAAGGCGGCCAGTTAGAAGCTTGTCTTGTCTGTCCTGTTCATGAAAATCATCGTCCGGAGAAATCCGATCCTGGGCAAATTCATACAGCCATTCCAGTCCTTGGATGCCTGCCACTGCCCTGGCAAAGTGTTGGATTGTCCCTACGACTTCAAGGACGAGTACTAACTCAGGATTTTCAAGCGGCCCAGCGTCTTGTAGCTGCAATCGGCGGGCCTCGAAGGCACCTTGAAGAACGGCCAACTGAGGAGCAATGCGCTCACGCTGACGAGCGATATCGGGGACATGGATCCGTCCACCACCTCCTCCCATGTTATTTCGTTCGCCCCTGGCACGAACGGGAAAAATTAGAAGGGGTAGCTGTCCTTCAGGCATCCTTATCCCCTAAGACATTCAATGGATTGTTACATCGTAAATCGAACCTGCCATTGTTTTAGACGCTCAGCAACGATCTTCTTCAGATCGGCGCCTGGCAACGCCAATACGTAGCGCCGCTGAATATCTTCGCAAAATTGTTCGAGGTCCGAAAAACTGGTGGCGGGCAACTTTGCAGCCAACGTTTTAGGCGCAACCCCCAACGGTGCCTTGAGTTTTTTTTGCAACTCAACAAACCAGACTTCTTTCTGGGCCTCAGTCGGCGCTGGCATGTCCAAACGCAGCTGGAAACGGCGCCAAACGGCCCGATCGAGTAACTCGGCGTGATTGGTGGCAGTGACGACAACAACATGGCTAGGCAGAGCGTCGATCTGCAAAAGAAGCGAACTCACAACGCGCTTGATTTCGCCCGTTTCATGCGTATCACCACGCTCCTTGCCGAGCGTATCGAATTCATCGAAGAACAATACACATTGATGCGTACGTACAAAATCGAATAAGCGCTTCAAGCGGCTGCTCGTTTCCCCTAGGAAGCTGCCGATGACGGCTTCATAGCGGACTACAAATAAGGGCGCCATTAGCTCTGACGCCAATGCCTCGGCCAATGATGTTTTGCCGTTGCCCGGCGGCCCGGAAAGAAGCACGCGATGCCGAGGCTCCAATCCATAGGACCGGAGCAGATCGCTTCTTTGCTGCTCCTCAACAAGCTCGCGGCATGCGGTTCGGACGCTGTTGTTAAGGAGCAAGGCATCAAGCGTGCGCCGCGGCTCAATCTCAAAGAGGAGCCCGCCGTGACCGCCATCATAAGAACGCACCACTTCAGGAGCGCGCGGGCGTGGCTTGTCACCCCCGAGATTTTGAACGAGGCGGTCAGCCAGCTGATGATGATGTTTGGCACGTTCCTCGGCAGCCATAGCTTCCACCGTGGTACGGAGTAACCGCTGGTCGCCTTCGCTGCCAGCTTTAACCAAGTTAACTAAAAGGTCTGCTCGCGACATGATCGTTGTCCGGGACTGAGGAATATTCGCCTAGCTCTGCCGTCCTGTCTACGAAGGGTCGAACTATCGAAGGAGCTTTTAGGCCGTACGAGGCGCAAGGGCTGCGATCGCGTATCAATCATATCATTTTAATGATATGATTGATATATATGGAACAGCTGCCTAGATTGAGTTTTTGTCTTACTGACCAGGAAATAAAAGCCATCGAGAACGCAAGGCAGCGACTCGGTCGCCAGGGTGTGCTCCGTAATCGCAGCGAGGTAATCCGAGCAGCGATCGCTCAGCTAGAGCATCTGAGCGATGACGACCTCTTAGCAGCATCGAACCGGCCGACCTACCTCAAACCTGGTCGCAAAGCGACAAAAGCAAAATGAAACGCAATGGCGCCAGCGGCACACAGGCCGGGGATCGAAGGGCCTTTCTTTTGTCGAAGTCCGATGCTTCCCACCGCCGCTCGCGCGGGCGAGTCCGATAGCGCCACCTCGCTTCTTGCAGCTATCACAACGAATTTAGTCCCCCCATCAGGTCGTCACAAAGATTTCACAAGCACGCATAGCTCCTTGCTGCAGCCGGCACAAGCTTTCTTTCTCAAAAAAGCAGATAGCTATTGCTATGATTGTGATTGCTAAGCCCAGTTGCCTTGATGAATTAGGTTAACCTGCTCAACCCATCCTGTTAGCAGTACAAGGAGATGGCTACCGGGCTCATAAGCGTCCGCTATTGGTTCATGTCATTACATGACATGCGTGGTGCAGACATCATGAATAGGGGGATTTTATGGGCTATACAGTTGAGATCAATATTTACGCCGATCAGACGCAGCCACCATCGCTGATCCTATCGGGAATTCCTTGGTACGCAGGGATGACTGCGCTCCAGGCAATGATAATCGGCGAAGCGCTTAACACGAAAAATTTTGCTTTCCGGGTGGAATATCGATCGATCTATGGGGCACAGATCGACAGCATTGACGGATTATCCGATGGTGATCAGCCAAACCACTACTGGTTACTCTTTGTGGATGGTAAAGAATCTTTAGTCGGCGCCAGCGAAGCAATAATCAAAGAAGACCCTAGCAAGCGGTCGTCATTAGTCGAATGGAAATACACCGATATGAGCGCTCAGGCAGCCGTCTCTCTGCCGCTCAAAACCAGGCCGCTCTAATCGACATATAGAGGACGGATGTATGGCCGCACCGCAGGATTACGCTTCGGCAGGTGCCGAAAGATTGGTTGAGTTTCTTGATGGACTTCAAGTCGATCGCTATTGGCTAAAAGGCCATCACATCGTCTGGGAGACTGGTCAACAAAATGCTCCTCCAGATGTTGGTCGTGCGCACTATACGCATTGCAGCACTTTCGTCGCAGCGGCCTGTTTGCGACTTGGCATCTACGTTCTGCGACCTCCATTTCACGACGAATTATTGCTTGCCAGCGCTCAAGATCATTGGTTAAGAGGTTATCAACGCTATCAGGGTGAAGCAGCGAGCGCGGCGGGATGGCTGCGTATTGGGCGAAGCGGCGACGTAGGCGTTATTAAGTTGGCGCAGGAAGCCACCAACAAGGGTAAATTGGTTTTAGCATCCTACGCTCAACGCCCTGCCATTGATGACAAAACAGGCCAACCGATAGCGTTGCCCGGTCACATAGCGATCTTGCGACCTTTGGTTCAACGAGATAGCCCTCCAAACAGACACGATCCATTGACCAGTGCCGCCAAACGAGAGCCGCACGTTTGCGCGGCCGGACATGTGAACAGCCCTGACCTTCTTATCAGTCAATCGTTTCAGGACCATACCGATGCGTGGCCGAACAACATAGACTTTTACGCTCACAGTACGCCTCTTGAGCATGATCTCAAGTGACTTGAATCGAGTACAGACTTCTCATCAATGACAACAGGGTGGCACTGCTGGCCGTCTTCGGTCGAGCTGATCGGCCCATGGTGGCACCACTCGGCATCGTCATCACCAATCCCGTCGCGGTGGTAGAGAGCACCGTGACCACGGTGCAATTGAAACTCACTGTATCGCTGGCCGCGTTAGGCTGCGTCAGCCAACCCTGTCGCTAAGCGACAGAAACATCACGTGACCGTGTCGCTAGCCGACAAAAAACACTTAACCCCGTCGCCGACCGACACATCCCGTAGGGGTATTAGTAAATTAATTTATTGTTTTCAATAATTTATGCGAAGCGACAAAATTTGCTGATCCCGACAACCGCCCATGTGTCCATACCCCCATAGTTTGTGCACCCCTCACAAACTATGGGAACACCCCTCACTTACAAACTATGGGATTCTTTTTTTCCAAATAAATCCATCAAGATCAATTTCTTATTTTATTTTTCAGCACAGCCAATGAATGTAATTCCACGGCTTTCATTTATTGACCCTTTAGCCGAAGTCTCGACCAGACTTTGCGCGAATCGTCTGCTTGGGGTTGGAGGCAGACATTCGCCAGTACCTTCCTTCGGCTATTTCTCCAAAGCGTTCACCAAGATCAATCGCCCCAAGCTCTTCGCGTATGAGCCAGCATTGCTGCCAAGTGCGGATTTTCTGGAGGCAAAGCTTGCCGACAAAGTTCGATTTGAGCGGTTCGACGAGAATGGACACACACTGTTTTTTGATGATCCAGTGACGTTCAATCGCATGATTGACGACTTCATACAAAGCTTACCGAAACAATGAGCTCCAACTCACGCATGCAGTCAGCGCCACCTCTCGCGCTGGCTGCATGCGTCCACGTTGTTGGAGTGAGGTTCAATAACGCTTCGAAAGCGCTCGTTAACGCACGAATTGGCCGCTGGGTCCGGATTTCTTCAAAAGTCGATTGACAGCGTCCGCTGCGGGGAAATTGGATTCCAGGCAATTAGGCGCGGCCTGTGCAATCGATTCACCCGCGCTTTGCTCCACAGGGGTTGCTAGAAAGGCGTGCATCTCGCCCTGGTGCGGCCCGCTGCATACGATTGCCATGCCTCCGATTTGTCCGCGGTTGTTGATCTTGGCGGCGAAGGTCGCGAACAGGTTGGAACTGGCAGGGAACAGCGTGTTGAGGTCGGTCATTACGCCGCTCTGCCAGATGAAGGCATGAGACCAGTAGAAGTTGGCGTTCCACTCACCTCCCACTACCTGGCCCTCGTTGTTGTTGCCGAAAGCTAGGCCCGCGGCATCTCCCGGCAGCAGTCCGAGCACTGTGGTGAGTTTGGTGGTGCCTGTGCCTTTGACAATCTGCCAAATCGCGCCAGTTTGGGTAGTTCCGTCAGCACTACCGACTGTTCCAACAATTTGGCCTTCGTCGTTGATGTTCTCAGCGAAGCCGCCGGTTCCGAGGTCCGCAAGCGCAGACGCAGTGCGGTTTTCCCACAATATGCCGTGAATGGGTCCGCTGCAGTTTCCCGAGTAGCCGACAGCCTGACCACGATTGTTGATCCAAAATGCGAACCCGTCTGGATCATGATCTACCGTAGGCAGAGCGTGGACGTTGCCGTTTTCCCACAACACCGGCAATTGAACCCGATTATTGACGGTGCCCGACTGGCATGAGGGGTCCACGGCACCGTTTTCTGCCATTCCAACGATTTGTCCAAGGTTATTAATCGCGCTCGCCTCCCCGTTATTTCCGCCTAGTGTTGGGAGGGCTCTCATATGGAAGGGCTGCCAAAGAAACGGAAGACACGTAAGGTGGGTGCCGAATCCGCAAATGTCTTCGCCGTTCGGGTCTGGGACAGCCGTTTCGGAATCACCCACTACCTGTGCGAAGTCGTTGATCTCGCCAAAGTTCATCCAACTGTTCGGTCCGCCGAGCGTGCCAAGATCGACGTAGTATCCGTCGACGTTTATCAGTGCCCGTCCGTTTAAAGGTACCCCGGATAACGAATCCCCCTGCCCCGGTAGAAAGTTCCCAGCCATGATCTCCGACCAGCCCTCATCGTTGACGGACATGATCATCGAATAATTGTCATTCTTCGGAACGCCCAGATCGGTAACTTGGTAGCTCACTTGAGCGAACGCATTGCCAAAGCAAGTCAGAGCAAAAATCGTAGCGCACGGTATCCAGAGATTGCGCAGCTGCTTGAACATGTTCATATTTTTGCCTCCCACGAAGTTTCAGTCCCAACCCCCAGGTTCCTGACAACGCAGCGTTACACGCGAGCGCCAGCCGGACGGATCTCGCTCATAACAACCAGTACAATGATACAACTGGTTATATTATGCAACTGGTTTTAAAGTCGTAAAATGGGGCTGGAATGTCCATTTAAGTTGGAAGCAGCGTGCGCACGAGTCATAGATCCGAATGCGTCATCAACCAAACAGTCGAAGTGCTTGGCGATCAATGGACTTTGCTCGTCATCCGCGACATCGTTTTCGTTAATCGAAGGCATTTCCGCGAACTCCTGACCCAATCTTTGGAGGGAATCGCATCGAATATCCTTGCCGACCGACTTCGAAAGCTTGTCGAACAAGGGATCATTACCAAGTCCGATGACCCGACCCACAAACAGAAAGCGATTTATAGCCTTACGGAGAAAGGCATCGCACTGGTTCCTCTTCTGTTGGAAATGGCTGCGTGGGGACACGAGTATTTGCCCACTTCTAAGTTGCAGGGCCTGGCTCGCACCTTGAAAGAAGGTGGGGCTGAACTGCGCGCAGAATTTATGAATGAACTTCGAAAAACACATCTTCCGGCATCAGGATGAGCTGCTGAGCTACTGCCGGCTTCACAGACTGGTACGCCTCCGCTTTCGTAGACGGTTATCTTCTTCCCCCTAATCCGCATACGTAGGCAGCGTTTCTTGGCGACGGCTGATTGCACAAACTATGGTGCTAAATCTGGCCAAATTCGCGACTTCGCTCATTCGACAAGTTATTGATCTGAAAGCCCATACACAAACTATGGTTCCGAGCTTTGCGCGTAGTCTGTGTTGATGACGTTCCAAATGCACAAACTATGGGGCGCTAAAACGCACTGACTATGGAGTTCTGTCCACAAATTGGACAAAACTCCATCGTTTGTACCCGACGTACAAATTATGGGGACGGCCTACGTACAAACTTTGGAGCACGCCCAGGCACTCGCACCACTACTATCCTGAAGACTCTCAAGTGGGGGTTTCCCATGGCAAAGCTTGTGTTCGGACTGATGCAGTCCCTGGATGGCTATGTCGACCATCAGAAATTAGGCCCTCCCGGGCCATTGGTCTCTCGCCACTTCTTAGAGCACGTGCGCAACCTCACGGGCATGGTGTACGGACGCCGTACGTACGAGATCATGCGTTATTGGGACGAGGACCAGCCTGGTTGGGACACGGAGGATCACGATTTTGCGGCGATTTGGCGAAGCCAATCGAAGTGGGTCGTGTCGCGCTCGCTGAAATCAGTCGGCGCCAACGCCATCCTTGTTGCCGATGACATCGAGGCGGCGATACGGAAACTGAAAGCCCAGCACTCCGGGGAGATCGATGTCGCCGGCCCGGACCTGGCGCGAAGCCTGACCGACCTTGGTCTTATCGACGAGTATCGACTTTATCTCCGCCCCGTCGTGCTTGGTCACGGCAAGCCATTCTTCACGGGCCCTCGGCCGCCGCTGCGCCTGGTGGCCAGCGATTTAATCGGCGAGGACGTGATCAGATTGACATACGTTCCTGCTTAATGACGCAACGCGCCCGACGGATGACGCCGACGCATCGCGTACCCACCTTCGCCGCAGCAACCGAGCAGCTTCGCTCGTGAAACTAACCAGGGTTGGCAGCCAAACGGTCCGTCCTCGCCAACTCGCCGCCCATTTCCCGCAACACGATGTTGCGCTCCGCATGCGGCGGCGCGACACCTTATGCGGCGCTCCTTAGCGAAGTGCAGCCGCCACCGCCTCGTCAATCTGTAGCGCAAAGCGCTTCTCAACCTCGGGTACCGCGTAGCCAATGGACAGTTCCAGATACGCGTCGCCTAGCACCAGATTAATGAATGTCGCTGCCCGCAATGCGGCCGTCGATTCGTCAAATCGCTTTCGCAGAATGTTTGCAGCGAAGGCGCGCACGACCTTTGCACCATTTTCGTAAAACACCTGGCCGAGTTCCGGAAGACGCTCGGCCTCAGCAACGATGGCCCGGTAAAGCCGCAGGACATCCGGCGCGATAAGGATTTGCGCCAACAACGATCCCAACGCGCGCAATTCGACTTCGGGTGAGCCATCGGATTGCGCGTCTTGAGGGGCGGCAAGAAGCTCGCCCACCTGAGCGCACATCAAGGTCACCAGACCAACGAAGAGCGCCTCCTTCGACTTGAAGTGGCGGTAGACCGTCTGTTTGCCGACGCCGGCGGCTGCGGCGACATCGTCCATCTTCGCCAGAGCAAAACTCTGGCGTAAGAAAACGGTTTTCGCGCCGCCGAGGATGGCAGCCCGCTTGCGGCGTTGCAGAGGGCTCAGGCCGGGGAGAGAGGAAGCGTCCATAAGGGGTAATTAACAGATCGTCGCGCAGTTGACAAGACTGACCAGTCTCGTTTACGGTTACCTAAACGAGACTCATTGGTCTCGTTTTTGATCCTTCAACTTCGCGAGCAATCGTCGGGAGAACGCTTTGAAACTATTCATTACAGGTGGTACGGGCTACATCGGGCAAGCCGTCGCGCGCAAGGCTATCAGCCTCGGCCATCAGGTGACGGTGCTGGTGCGCCAGGACGGGTCGGCGGCCGCCAGCGAGCTGGCACGTCTCGGTGTGAAACTGCATTCCGGCGATCTGCGTGAGCCACAGTCTTTCGCTGCGACGGCCGGTGCCGCTGATGGCGTGGTGCACACCGCGTCGACTGCGGACGCTTCCGCCGCTGCGGCCGATGAGGCTGCGGTTGTAGCGATGCTTTCGCATTTGCGGCCGGGCGCGGCGTTCGTCTATACGTCGGGCACCTGGGTCTATGGCAATACGGAGGGGGAGCCCGCGACGGAAGCGTCAGCGCTGAATCCGACACCACTCATCGCCTGGCGGCCAGCCGTGGAGCAGCATGTGCTGGCGTTAGCAGCAAGCCGTTCAATAGCTGCAGTGGTCCTCAGGCCGGCGATGGTGCACGGCTACGGCGGCGGCGTCTTCGGCATGCTTGCCGGCATGGCTCGTCAGACCGGCAGTGTGCGGATTGTCGGCGATGGTCGCAACCACTGGCCCGCCGTTCACGTCGATGATCTCGCGGCGACTTACCTGAGCGCGGTGGAGCGGGCAGTAAGCGGGGACGTTCTAGTTACAGGACAGATCTTCAACGTAGTCGCGGAAGATGCCGTTGCCGTTGCCGAAATGGGTGAAGCGATTCGGGCCTCGATCGGCGCCGATCGCGTCGAACCTTGGCCGCTCGACGACGCTCGCCAATCGCTTGGACCGTTCGCTGACGCACTGGCGCTCGACCAGACAGTAAGCGGCCAGCATGCCCGGCGAGTGCTTGCGTGGGAACCCCACGGCCCCGGCCTGATTGCGGACCTCTCTGCACAAAACCACTTTCAGCACATCAGCGGAGCATGACGATGGCGTGGAACAGTGCGTCGTTCGAATCGATTCTCGCGATAGTCGTAGCGGTTCTGTTCGCGGTTGCCGGAGCGGTCAATCTCGCAAGACGCGGCGCGCCGAAGCGAGACTTCGCACGCTGGGGTTATCCGGCATGGTTTCAGTTGCTCTGTGGCGCGCTCGAGCTGCTCAGTGCGGCACTTCTTCTTGGACAACAAACCAGAGTCTTGGGCTTAACGCTAGCCGGCGCGATCATGATCGGCGCGCTTGTCACGTTGCTACGTAATCGGGAGCCGTTCGCGCATCTTGCTCCGGCGCTAATCTTCTCGGCTCTTATTGTGGTTACTGTGGTGGTCCGCTTTTTGTAGCGATGACTGGCCTTGGGTGGTGGACTGTCCAACATTTGCCTGAGTGGTGCGCGCGCCTGGGCGACTAACCAAGCCGGTCGATTTCGACAACAGGCCGATTTGCAAGCGCAACCCAGGCGGATAGGCAAGCAAGCTTCTGCTCTTTCCGCCAAGGTTTCCCTGCGGGCGCACCCAACGCTTTCAGTCGGGCATCCAACTCCGCCGAAGATACGCCGAGTGTCTTGGTGGCGAGTTCGGGAAGTGACTTCTCGTCCTGTTCGACCATCGCGACACCACATTGACCAGCTGCGAACCGAAGCGCTTCGCGTACGGCCAGATTTTCGGCAACCGGTATGTGCTCCGCCCAGGCAAGACTGTATTCGAGGAGATCGGTAATCCAGCCGGCGCGATTGACGAGCAATGCGGCGACAGCCGGCTTGCGTCCCGCTGCATCAAGTCGATGGATGATGGCTTGCAGGCCGTGCGTCGCCAGCTGATTCTGACGCCTGCGCCCCTCTGCCACGATGGCCGCGGCTTCAGGCGCAGCCCTTCCTGACGGTTCGCGCGACGTTTCGGCGGCCAGCCGATAAGGTTCAAAGGAAAGCCGGTCGCCCTGGGTATACGTTTCCAGAACCGTAGAGAGGACGACGCAAGGCTCCCCCTCCACAACGGCGACACCAATGACCACGGCGCCACCTTTGAACGCGCGTAACCCGAGTCCAGCCATGAGCGGTGAGCGAATCTTGGGTTGAGGCATCACTACCTCCTTTGGCCCAGTTAAGAAGGGGACTTGAAAAGCCTGTAAAGCCAGGGGTCTTCAAGGTCCACTTCTGGTTGCGGATTCAACCGATAGACAAACAATCTTGACGATTTCCGTCCTAACTATCGTTTCCACGTGTGGCCTGGGCAGACATCGCAGATCAACCGAGTAAATGATCATGTCGTGCCGTCACCACCTCGGCAAAACACCCTTTTCGGGTTACTCACTCCATCGAGAATAGTTGCTCTTGAACAACAGCAAAGCAGCGAGAGCAATCATCGTCACGAACGTGGGTGCAAGCAGCAAATCGGAGTCGTACTGTGGCAACGCGACAGCGACAATGTTTTTGACAATAAAACTTGTTCCAGCCAGCAGGAGCAATGCACCAAGCCACTTAGGGAAGTAAGCCGATCGATAGAACAAATATCCTCGCAGGGCCGTCGCAACACCGTAGAACACCATGAACACGGTTCCGCCATAGCCATACAACGTCAGCGCCGAATAAATGAATAGTGAGCTTTCGTCGGGGGTAAAGTGTTTTTGAACAGTTTCGTCAAGAACGGGGACCGAGGCCATGAAGTAAAAAAGTTCGCTCGTGGCGAACGTGGCGGTAGAAACGATCCCAAAGAATGCCGCCAACAGCGACAACGTGGAGCTCACCGGTCGCAGGAGTACGTAGAAAATCCAGGTCAGCGTTACGTCACACAGTGCCTCGATCAAGTAAACCAAGAAGCTGAGCCGAAAGAGCTGGGCTGACGCGGCAACATTTCTGGCGGTTGCAATCGGATCGGAGGCGACAAGCAATTTGCCAGGAACATAAACCTCAGCAAAGCCGCCAGCAAAAATCGAAATCGTGACAAGAACACCCGCGACAGCAGCAAGACGGCGCACCTGTTTCGCATTCATCGGATCGACTCCCCACCCGCGCAGCGCTAGTCGAAGACGTGATTAGATTGACGTACGTTCCTGCTTAATTACGCGATGCGTCCGATGGACAAAGCCGACGCATCAGGTCCGGATTGTGTCGAAATCGGATATTGCGCTTGTTCGCCCTTGCTTGAAACCGCGCCCATTCTGGCCACCCCAGGCCTGGCCGTCGAAGGCCAGACCCAATAAAGCGAACCAAGACTCTGACGGCGGTATTGAGCCCTGCGCCGAGCTTGATCACCCAGCTAGTGATTTGCCGGTGTTAGCCGCCAATTGCGCGGCAAACGCGCGCTGGTAGGCTGGCCGTGCTTCGGCGCGGGCTACATACGCCGCGAGGTTCGGAAATTCGTCCAGGATGCCCGATGGCCTCGTTCTAAGCAGCACCGACACCATCAACAAGTCGCCCGCGCTGAAGGCACCATCCAACCAGTCGGCGTCGCCAAGGCGGGTGGAAAGCTGGCCCAGGCGCTGGCGGATGCGGTCCGCAACCAGTGGTAGGCGCTCCTTGCTCCACGGCTTGTCGCCCTCTTGGAACTTGACGATGACGAGTTCCAGGACGCTGGGCTCAACGGAGTTGAGGGCCGCAAACATCCATGCGATCGCGCGCGCGCGGGCATGGGCATCCTTCGGCAACAGGCCCGTATGTTGCTCGGCGATATGGAAGACGATCGCACCGGTTTCGAATAAGGCCAGATCGCCCTCTTCATACGTTGGAATCTGACCAAAAGGATGAAGGCATAGATGAGCGGGCTCCTTCATCGCCTGGAACGACACATACCGAACGTCGTACGGCTGACCCACCTCTTCCAGCGCCCAACGAACGCGTGTATCGCGCGCAAGCCCCTTGCCGCCGTCGGGCGACCGTTCAAAAGCGGTAATGGTGATACTCATCGTGACGTTCCTCCTGGCAAAAATTAAGAGCGGCAACGTTGGCAGGCCGTCAAGACGAGTTCACTGCAATGGCAGGCACCCTTCCTGATTAAGCCCGATTCGTCACCCTACATAGGAACGACGGATGGGATTTTCGGAAATCGACATCGCCCACACAATTTTTCGACGGATGAGGCCTAGGGCGCGAACGGCCGGCTTGGGAAGTGGACAGTTCGAGAACTAGACGCATGTCGTTCTACGTTTACATACTCTCCGGACTCATACGTTTAGTGACGTGACCAGTGGCATCCAGGAATTCCAGGCTCGAATGTCCATCGGCGGTAACCCGTAGAACGATTCGCTTTCGACCATTGGCATCCATAAGGGAAAGCATGGAATCGCCATCTGCGGCTCGGCCTACCCAAACGCGTCGGTTGTTGTCACTGACCGCCATGCCAGCGAACTGATCGGTCTTATCGTCGACGCCGGCGATCTGAACGATTTGGTTGGCGCCATATTTGTCAAACGACAAGCTACCGCCTGAGTCGACCACGTTTCCGCTGCTGTCCTTGCGTCCACCGAAAATCAAACCGCCGTTTTCAGAGCCCTCATCGTTGTAAAAGAGCATGCCGGCCTGCGGGCGATCGCTTGGCGGCGGCTCTTTGCCTTTTACGATCACGCCAGGCAAACGGGTCTTGTCGGAAATGATCATACGCAATGTGCCATCCGGCTCTACGACATTGATGCGATGGACCGTGATTTCATCGAATGTCGTTTGCCGTGGTGCTGCAGCCCCCGTCAAGAACAATATCGTCAGCAGGCCATTTGCGATGAGCGATACGGCGATAAGCGACTTGGTCATAAATGAAGTCATCGGAGAAATCGTCCATTGAGGTGAATGCGACAAAAGGAGCAGAGTGCTTTCTCAACTAGAAAACAGTCTTTCGCTCTTTCCAGTCCCAACAAAGCTCGCTATAGGTCGGAAGCGGACCTAAATGCTACGCACCCACTTTAGCGTGGATCAATCAGCGTCTTTTGATACCCCCTCACGGGGATATCAAAAGCAACCCATGATGCCGTTCACTCCGCCGCGTCACTTCCCTGCCGCAGCGTCAATGGATAGGAGGTCCCGTTCTGCACGAACGTACCCGTCATGGAATGGCCGTCCGCCGAGGCCTTGCCGGTGAACGTCGCCGGATGTCCCGGGATCGCGAAGAGCAGCGTGGTGCGATCGTCTGTGCTGGTCTCGGTGACCGGAACGCTGGCGACTTTTTCCGCGGGGATCTCAGCGGTGATCGCGGTGCTCCACCCGGTGGTGATCTGGTGCAACACCACGCTGGACTGCGATGTGAGCTGTCCCGACCAGTGCACGTGAGTAACCGGTGCGGTCGCAGCGGCGATGCCCTGGTTGGTTTTCCAGCCGGTGCCTTGGTACTCGATGTAGTCGGCGGTCTGCTGAGCGGTGGCGTCACCGAAGCGGTGGGCGACGAGGTGCAGCGCCAGGTCCACGCCCGAGCTGAGCCCGCCAGCGGTAAAGGTGATCGGATCGGCATCGACGTAGCGCACCTCGCGCACGAGTTTCGTGTCCGGGAATTGGCGTGCGAAGTCACCGAAATACCAGTGGTGCGTGGTTGCCTGTTTGCCCTTCAGCAATCCCGTTTCGCCGAGCAAGAATGCGCCGGTGCAAATCGACACGATCGTCTTGCCTTGTGCATGCGCCTTCTGCAGCCACGCGCCCAGGCCCGGGGCGCCGCTTTGCGCGCCGACCACGATAATGTCCGGCATCGGTGCGTCGTCGTAACTGTAGTCCGGCGTAAAGGTCATGCCCGGACGGTTGCCGCCTTCCGTATGCAGCGGCTTGTGCGAAGGTCCTATCGTGTACAGCTCGTACGGCATGACTTTGTGCTTGCCGTCCTTGCCGCTGGAGACCATGGTGTCCTGGAATACCTCCCAAGGTCCGCCGATGTCGATCACGTTGGCGTCGTCACTGACCATGAAGGCAACCTTGATCATGCCGTCGCGAGGCACGCTCGCGGCAGGGGCGGAAACCGTGGTGGCACTTATGGCAGGCAGGCAGACGATCGCGGCCAGCGCCGCAGCGAGAAGGGTTTTCATGCTGTTGCTCCGAAGGATAAGGGCGTGCGTTCTGCACACCGCCAGTGTCGAAGCGCGCCCGATTTGGGGACAGGCCGGTCCCTGCATCGTTCTGGCGATTGGCTGCAAAGGATGCCGCTACACGGGCCGTCTGCACTATCGTGATGCCATGACAACCGACCGCCGCTCCGATGCGATCACGCCGCCCGCCTTCCTCGGCGTCCCGTGGTCGTGGGTCGGTGCGATGTGGCTTGCGTTCGCGCTGATCGACGCGACCCAGACGGTGCTGGTGATGCACGCCCAGGGCATGCACCATCCGTGGGCGCGGCTGTTCGCGTTTCGCGTGGTGGTGTGGTCGCTGTGGATGCTGGCCTCGCCATTGATGCTCGCGCTGGACCATCGCTTCCCGATGCGGCGAGGGCGCTTGCTCGCGCCGGCCCTCGCACATTTGTGCCTGTGCGCGCCGATGGCGTTAGCGGTTGCCGCGTGGTCGCTGTGGCTAGAGGCCGCGATGGATCCGTATGGCACCGACGCCATGCCAGCACCCCTCGCGTCGCAATGGTTCGAAGGCTTCCTTGAGAGCGTGGCGCCGTGCCTGATCGTGTATGCGACCGCGCTGGCGATCGGCTACGGCCTCCGCGCGCGCGAACGGCTGATCGCGGAGCGGGCCGAATCCGCGCGTCTGAGCGAACAGCTCGCCAAAGCGCAGCTCGACGCACTGCGTCGCCAGCTCGAGCCGCACTTCCTGTTCAACGCCCTCAACGCGATCGCCGGTCTCGTGCGCGAGCGCCGGCACGATGATGCAATCGGCACGATCGCCGGCTTCGGCGACCTGCTGCGTCGGGTGCTCGACGACTCCACCGGCGCCGAGGTGCCGCTGCGTGAAGAGCTCGACTTCCTGCGCGTCTATCTCGACATTCAGAAGCTGCGCTTCGGCGACCGCTTGCACGTCGGCATCGACGTGCCCGATGAACTGCTGACCGCGCGCGTGCCGCGTCTGATTCTGCAGCCGCTCGCCGAGAATGCTTTCAAGCACGGCCTCAGCAAGCGCGCGCAGGGTGGTGCGTTGCGCGTGTCCGCCAGCGGCCAGAATGGCCTGCTCACGCTGCGCGTCTACAACGACGGCCCCGCCGCCGCCGCGCATGCCGCGCCGCCGCGCCCTGGCATCGGCCTTTCCAACACCGTCGAACGCCTGCGCAGCCTGTACGGCGAACGCTGCGACCTGCGCCTCGAACGTCGCGAAGGCGGCACCGAAGCTATCGTCCTCGTGCCGCTGGAGGTCGATTGAATGGGCACAGTCGCGCCTTCGGAACGCCTGCGTGTGCTGGTCGTCGACGACGAACCACTTGCCCGCAGCAATCTTGTCGCGCTGCTGCGACCGCGGCCCGATGTCGAGTTGATCGGCGAATGCGATTCCGGCATGCAAGCGCTGACGATGATCCGCAGCGATCGGCCTGACGTGGTCTTCCTTGATGTACAAATGCCCGAATGTGACGGCTTCGATGTACTGGAGCTGCTCGGCGCCGAACTCCCGCCCGCTATCGTCTTCGTGACGGCTTACGACGGCCATGCTCTACGCGCCTTCGAGGTCGGTGCACTCGACTACCTGCTCAAACCCTTCGACGACGCCCGCTTCGAACGTGCCCTCGATCGTGCCCGCGAGCGCTGGCGTCAGCGCGCAGACCAACCACCACGCAGCGATCGGCTGGTGGTGCGCAGCGTGGGTCAGGTGTTGTTCGTCGACACTGCGACAATCGACTGGATCGAAGCGGACGACTACTACGCCTGCCTGCACATCGGCTCCCGTACCCACCTGCTGCGCCGCAGCCTCAACGACCTCGAACGCGATCTCAACCCCGCGGTGTTCTGCAGGATCCATCGCTCGACGATCGTTCGGCTGGCGCAAGTGGAAGCGCTGGAGACCGACGCGGAGGGGGAATACGAGGTCGTGCTCAGAACGGGTGTGAAGTTACGGGTAAGCAGAAGGTATAGGAGGGGGCTGTTGGAGCGTTTGTGTCTTTAGTTGGGTGTTGAGTCCATTGTTCGATGCGCGCCCATGCGCAAGATTTTTTCTGACGATGTGTCGAATTCGGGTCCGGCCGTTCGTTGTGATAGTGAGGGCCGGCAATCAGCTCGCCTGCAAGCGATTTACGGGAGTAAGACATGCCGCAATATCTGGTTGCCATTCATCATCCCGAAAACTACGACCCATCCCTCGAAGACGAAGCGATGATCCACGATATCGACGCGCTCAACGAAGAGATGATCGCCGCCGGCGCCAGGTTCTTCGCTGGCGGTTTGGAGTCGCCCGACAAGGCGAAATCACTGCGTAAGCAGTCCGGTGGCCAGGTGGTCGTTATCGATGGCCCGTACGCTGAGGCCAAGGAGCACGTTGGCGGTTTCTGGATACTGGAAGCCGCTGATATGAATGAGGCGCTGGCGTGGGGGCGCAAAGCCGTAATCGCCTGCCGTGCACCCGTCGAGGTGCGAGCGTTTCTTCCCTACAACTGAAGGGCGAATGTAAGTCGAAATCGCTGCAACCCTACAAACAAGTTTGGTCGTTGGAACTGTCTGCTTCGGGTTGAAAACGAGTTATCGAAATCGATGGATCCGGCCCGCCCTTGAGTCGGACTGGTGCGAAGGGAAAGCGTGCGCTCAACAGGCAGTCAACCCGGATTATTTGCAGGGCCTCTTGAGGTTAAGCAGACATCGGCGGTCGCGGTAGACGTAAGACTCGGAAGGGTCCGCACGGCCGCGGGAAGTCTTCCGTCTTCAAGCCTCGAAGTAAATGCGGGTCGCAACCGACGTTGCCTTCCTTAAGAGGCAGACACCTTTCGCCGCGATTTGGTCACGGCCTTGGTTGGCTTGCACGAAGTCGCACCCACAGCACAATGCGCTTGGCTCTGACTACAGCAATGATCGGTCAAATAGCCAATGAGATCGTTCATCGCTTCAATCACCGGCGTGTAGTAGATAAAGCGACCATCCTGCTGACTGGTCACGAGGCCTGCGTGAGATAGCTCTTTGAGGTGGAAAGAGAGCGTCGCATTGGCGAGCCCTAACTTTTCAGCGATCACGCTGGCTGCCAGACCCTCAGGCGCATGCTCGATCAGCAGGCGATACACCGCCAGTCGCGACTCTTGTGCGAGCGCTGAAAGGATCGTAATGGCTTGTTTGGTCTGCATGATGCTGATTGCACTAGTTGGATAGAAATGTAAGGAAGCGTGAGCGCAGTGTAGTGGCTTGTTTTGAAGGTGAATCAATCTGCCGTAGCGCCACCCGGCGTTTTGCCGATCGCGGCCAGCTGACTCGACAGCGCAAGCCGATCCAGGGCGGTGACATTCAGGTTAAGCAGCAAGCTGATGCGCTGCTGCAAAAGATTGCGTGCCAACAGAAACGCCTTATAAACCGTTGCCTCATCGCCTTCAGCCTTCGCGGGGTCCGGAATACTCCAGTGTGCGGTCACAGGCGCTCCCGGCCATGCCGGACATGCCTCACCGGCCGCTTGGTCACAGACAGTAATCACAAAATCCATGACGGGCGCATCGGGTGCGGTGAATTCCGCCCAACTCTTGCTGCGCAATCCTTCGGTGGAAAGATCAACGGCTTTCAGCACCTGCAACGTCTGCGAATAAATAAAACCCTTCGCTGCGCTCCCTGCGCTGTAACCCCGAAAACGACCTCGGCCGAAGTGGTTCGTGATCGCCTCGGCGAGAATGCTGCGTGCCGAGTTTCCGGTGCAGACGAACAACACGTTGTACTGACCTTTCATCGCGCGCTCCACTTACGCCGCTCGCGTCTCGTACCAGCCCTTATTGGCAGTGACGATGCGAACCACAGAAAGCATCACCGGCACTTCAATCAAGACGCCCACGACGGTCGCCAATGCAGCGCCGGAATGCACGCCGAACAACCCGACGGCGGTAGCCACGGCCAATTCAAAGAAGTTGCTTGCGCCAATCAGCGCCGAGGGGGCCGCTACGCAGTGAGGGACTCGAAACATCCAATTGAGCACATACGCCAATCCGGCATTGAAATACACCTGGATCAGGATTGGCACGGCCAATATCGCGATCACCAGTGGTTGAGCAAGGATTTGCTGACCTTGAAAACCGAAGAGCACCACCAGTGTCAGCAGCAACGCTGTCAGGGAGATGGGCCCAAGGCGACCCAAAAGATGCTGAAGCGCTTTCGGACCACCACGCGACAACACCATGTGACGAAGTGCGACACTGATCAGCACCGGCACAACAATGAAGAGCACGACCGACAAAATCAGCGTGTTCCACGGCACCACGATGGCAGAGATTCCCAGCAGCAAACCAACCAGCGGCGCAAAAGCGACAACCATGATCGCGTCGTTGACCGCCACTTGGCTCAGGGTGAAATTAGGCTCGCCATTGCATAGGTTGCTCCAGACGAAAACCATCGCCGTGCACGGTGCAGCGGCCAACAGAATCAGCCCGGCCACATACGAATCAAGTTGAATGGTTGGCAGGTAAGCGGCAAAAACATGCCGAATGAAGATCCAGCCCAATAGAGCCATCGAAAATGGCTTGACCGCCCAGTTGATAAACAGCGTTACCCCGATGCCCTTCCACTGGCGGCGCACATTTCCCATTGCGCCAAAGTCGATCTTCAGCAGCATCGGAATGATCATTAGCCAGATCAATACGGCGACCGGCAGATTGACCTGGGCGACCTGCATGCTGCCGATGGCTTCGAAGATCCTGGGCAATAAGTGACCGAGCAACGTGCCGGCCACAATGCATAGCAACACCCACAGAGTCAGGTAGTGCTCGAAAAAGCCGATTTTTCCCGGTTTTGATGGTGCGGGCGACGCGGCCTCGGCGCCCACCGTGCTCATGCGATGCCCTCTTCGTCGTCATCGTTGGCCATCGCACCAATGTGATCGAGCGCGTGCTGGAGTTCGTCGCGCGTCATGGACTCGACCGGCAAGTTCAGCAATGCCATCAAGCGGTAGGTGATCAACGCATGAGCGTGCTGAAAAGCTTTGCTGATGGCGATGGCGTTGCCCTGTACCGCTGCCGGGTCGGAGAGGCCCCAGTGCGTGCGCACGAAATCTCCGAAGAGGACAGGACAGGGCTCTTTTGCCGCGCTGTCGCATACCGTGATCACGATATCGAGCGGCGGCGCCCCCTCATCGACGAATCGATCCCAGGACTTGCTCGACAGGTTTTCCGTGGAGATACCCGCACTGGCAAGTTCCTCGAGGGCATAAGGATTGACTCGACCCGTGGGCTGGCTGCCCGCGCTAAAGGCCTCAAACCGCCCTTTGCCGAGATGATTGAGCGTGGCTTCCGAGAGGATGCTGCGAGCGGAGTTGCCCGTACAAATGAAAAGAACGCGACAGGGATGCATAAGGTCGTGGGTCCGAGGATGGGATGTCAGGATTGCTATTCCATATTTCCATAATGATAGAATCATGAAAATGGCGCAACTGGAACCAGGCCGCTCTATGTCCCTCCCCGATCTGCCGCACGTGAGCCCTGAACTACTCGACAGCCCCAGTACGGAAAAGCTGTCGGTGCCATCGGGCTCCACCCATCCGCCACGCATCCTGATCCTTTACGGATCCTTGCGGCCCCAGTCATTCAGTCGAAAATTGGCCCTCGAGGCTGAGCGCATTCTTCAACACCTCGGTGCAGAGACTCGTGTATTCGATCCACACGAATTGCCGATTCTCGACAGCGTGCCAGCCAGCCATCCCAAGGTGCAGGAGTTGCGTGCACTGTCGCTATGGTCGGAAGGTCAGGTCTGGGTAAGCCCTGAACGTCATGGTTCAGTCACTGGCGTATTCAAGAACCAGATCGATTGGTTGCCGCTCGAAGAAGGCAGCGTTCGGCCAACGCAGGGACGAACGTTGGCTGTGATGCAGGTCAGCGGCGGTTCGCAATCCTTCAATGTCGTCAATGCGCTGCGCGTGCTTGGCCGTTGGATGCGCATGGTGACCATTCCAAATCAGTCTTCCGTGGCCAAGGCCTGGCAGGAATTCGACGAGAGCGGCCGGATGAAGCCTTCGCCGTTCTATGACCGCGTGGTGGATGTCATGGAAGAGCTGTTCAAATTCACCCTAATGGTGCGCGATCGCAGCGACTACCTGGTCGATCGCTACAGCGAACGCAAAGGCGCCGCAGAAGCCCGCGCATTATCTGAGGCCGCAGCAGTCACCGAAACCTTAACAGCAACCGAGACGGTGACATCAAAAGAAGA
This sequence comes from Dyella acidisoli, assembly GCF_030160295.1. Lineage (GTDB taxonomy): Bacteria > Pseudomonadota > Gammaproteobacteria > Xanthomonadales > Rhodanobacteraceae > Dyella_B > Dyella_B acidisoli. The sequence goes on along the minus strand of NZ_BSOB01000008.1, from coordinate 14,128 downwards.
AGCTGTATCGGCTTCTCCCAGCAACGCGCGCAGCTGTTGCGCTGCGGGTGCCTGTTAATGGCGGATACAACTCCATCCATTCACGCAACGATCTATCGCAACCCCGATTGCGGTACCTGACACAATACCTGGGCAGTGCGCAGGTGAAACAATTCGTATCATTCGCATCCGCCACAGGGGCGACACCGCCACGGAGGTCCAAACGTGATCCATCGCATGATTGCCATCATGGCGTTTTCTTTCATAAACATGGGCATCGTTGCTCAGGCAAAAGCAGGCGATGTGCATGACAACCAGACCACCGCACTTCTCGCCATCATCCATGGCAGCAAGCTCGTTGATCTGACGCATTCGTTCAGTTCAAGCACGCCCGTCTGGAGCGGGTTCGGCCAAGCCATCATCACGCCTGCGAAAGATCCGAAGACGGGCCAGCCCTATACGATCGAAAAAGATGGGTTCAGGGCAAACTACTTTTCGATGGTTGGCCAGTATGGAACGCATGTCGATCCGCCGGCACACTTCGATGCCCATGGTGCGACGATCGACGCCATTCCGTTGAACCAGATGATCTTGCCTTTGGTGGTTTTCGATATCACTGGCCTCCTGCAAAAAGATCCCAACCATGCGTTGAGTGTCAACGACATCCTGGATTGGGAAAAACAACATGGCCGCGTCCCATCCGGATCGTTCGCTGCGCTGCGCACCGATATGTCCAAAGATTGGGATGCCAATCCGGCACGATTCAAGCGCTCCCCTTTTCCAGCCTGGTCGCTGGCAGCCGTGCGCTTTTTGATCGAACAGCGCGGCGCTACGGCGATCGGCCATGAATCGCTCGACACCGACACGACGACGCAAATGGATTCTGAAACCTGGCTTCTAAAGCATGGCCATTACCAGATCGAAGCCATGGCGCATCTCGATCAGGTGCCCGCGACCGGTGCCGTACTCATCGCGATGTGGCCCAAGGTCAAAGACGGCGATGGCTTTCCCGCGCGCGTCGTGGCCGTGGTGCCAGCCGATGTTGCGCAAGGACATTAGGGACAGCGACGGATACGCGCCTTGATGTTCAGGCCGAGCCATCGGCAACGCTGAGCTATTAGCCGTGTTTGACAAAGTTATGGATGCGGGTAGTGCATTTACTTCAGCGACACAGCACTTTCCCAACGGTAATTCGACGCTGCTTCGGTTTCACGCCACCAGCGTTCACCTGCATGCGGTGACGTCAGATCCATGCGCTCACCCATATGCGGCGTAGCAAGGGGAATGTTGTTTTCAATGGCCAGCGTTGCGATGCGTTCGAAGGGTTCCTCCCAGCGGTGCATCGCCAGGTCAAAGGTGCCGTTGTGCACGGGCATGAGCCAGCGGCCACGCAGATCCTTGTGTGCCTGCAGGGTCTGTTCCGGCTGCATGTGCACGTACGGCCATTGTGCATCATAGGCGCCGGTTTCCATGAGCGTGATATCGAAGGGCCCAAGCCGCTCGCCGATGGTTTTGAAGCCCTCGAAATAGCCGGTGTCGCCGCTGAAGAACACACGCAATTCGTCGTCGAAGATCGCCCACGATGCCCACAGCGTGCTGTTGCCGTCGAACAGCGTACGTCCTGAGAAATGCTGCGCCGGTGTAGCCGTCATCCGCAGGCCATCGATATCGATACTCTGCCACCAATCGAGTTGATGCACTTTGGCGGGATCTACACCCCATTCGATCAGGCGGTCGCCAACGCCAAGCGGCGTCAGAAAGACGTCGGTTGTAGCTGCGAGCTGTTCGATGCTCCAGCGGTCCAGATGATCGTAGTGATCATGCGACAGGATGACGCCGCGAAGCGGCGGCAGATCCTGCAGCGCGATCGGCGGCTGATGAAAGCGCTTGGGACCCGTCCACGTGAAGGGCGAAGCGCGCTCGGAAAAAACCGGATCGGTAAGCCAATAAGCGCCGCGCAATTTGATCAGCATGGTGGAGTGCCCAAGCCGGTAGAGGCTGCGATCAGGCGCCGCTTCGAGTTGCGCACGGGTAAGGGTTCGCATCGGTATCGAACTGCTCGGATGAGTACCGGCGGGCTTTTTGAAGAGCATGTTCCATGTGATGCGCAACATCTTGCCTATCCCTTCCGATGGCTGCGGCACCGGGTTATGGAAGCGGCTCTCGCGATGCTGCGGCGAGGACGTGTACTTGTCCGTCTTCGGTCGAAACAGTGCGGTGATGCGCGAAGGCATGGCGAAATCCTGTAGGTAAGCGAGGGGAGACAAATATGTACACTACACAGTGTAGTTTACGTCGTGAAAAAAGTAAACTGCCAAGTGTAAAATAGGGCTATGCCCAGACCCTTCCCCACATCCCAGCGCCTTACCGACCGCAAACGCACTGCGATCATCGAGGCTGCCATCGACGAATTTCGCGCAGCCGGTTACGAAACCACCAGCATGGACCGCATTGCTGCCCGTGCCGAGGTATCCAAGCGCACCGTCTACAACCATTTCCCCAGCAAAGAAATCTTGTTCGCGGAGATCCTGCGCCATCTGTGGGAAGCGATCGCGGGCAATGATGCATTCGCGTATCACGCCGATCGCCCGTTGCGCGATCAATTGCTGGAGTTGATCGCGCAGAAATTTCGTCTGCTCAATGACGAAGCGTTTGTATCGCTCGCTCGCGTCGCGATTGCCGCCGGCATCCATTCGCCCGAACGCGCGCTTGACATGGTGGCGCGCATGAGCGAACGCGAAGAAGGGCTGACCGTGTGGGTCCGCGCTGCCGCGGCAGCGGGCAAGCTGAAGACCAAAGATCCTGTCTTTGCGTCGCATCAATTGGAAGCATTGATCAAGGGCTTTGCGTTCTGGCCGCAGATCACGCTGGCCCAACCGCCGCTGGATGCCGCCACTCAAAAGAAAGTAGCTGAGTCGGCCGTGGATATGTTTTTGGGTCACTACGCCTGCTAGCGCCATGTGTCGTTCATGCGCAGCCTGAGCCCGTTGATTGCGGGCCTGAATTGATTCCACCCCGTTCAACTCGACAGCCTTGCCGCTTGCCCCAACTCACGTACCGCTCGTCACAAACTCAGTGACCTCGACGCGAATGCCGCTTAGCTTCCCGGTGACTCCACCATTGAGGAAACACCATGCGTCATCTGCCGATGCTCGCGATCATGCTTGCAGTTAGCGGCGCCGCTCCAGCAAACAGCGCTCCTACGTCCGGCTTGTTTGCATCCGGCGTCGCGAACGGACCTCAGTGGCAGGACAAAGATGCATCGCCTGCTTTCACACCGGACGGCCAGAGCGTGGTGTTCTCGCAAGGCGATGGCATCACTCGGCGCCTATATATTTCCAGGCATATCAGTGCGAACTGGACGCCAGCCGCACCTGCGCCCTTCTCGCAGGCGTGGATGGATCTGGAACCGGCCATGTCGCCAGACGGTTCGTATCTGGTGTTTGTCTCCAACCGGCCAGCGCAAGCGGATGGCGCTGCACTAGATGGTTTCTTCAACGGCAAGTCACGACCGGGGCGCGGCGGCAACTTGTGGCGTGTCGCACGCGACGCTCACGGCTGGGGCGCGCCGCAACGCCTGCCCGACATCATCAACGCCGGCAACTCGATCTTCGCGCCAGCCATCGCGGCAGACGGCAGTCTCTATTTCATGAAACCCGATCCCGCCAGTGGCGCGTTCCGGCTCTATCTAAGTCACCGGAGGGGTGGCCTGTACACACTACCGCAAGCACTCAGCTTCAGCGGTGGCTCTACGGCGGATTTCGATCCGGCCGTCGCGCCCGATCAATCTTTCATCGTCTTCAGCTCGGATCGTCCGCCCTCGACAGCACAAGACAGCGCACTGTTCATCGCCTTCGCCCGGGCAGGCGGCTGGAGCACGCCGCAACCGCTTGGACCCATGGGTGTCGAGGCAAGAATGTCACCGGATCTGGGCACGCTGTATTACAGCGGCACCGACAAGCGCATCCATACCTTTGCGCTGAATATCTGGCTGCAGCAGCATCACACTAGGTCTTGAGGCACTTCCTCACACGCCTACCCCACTCCACACTGCCCCGGCGCAGGCTTGCCGCTGTCGCCGATGAGGATGGGGTGTCCACACGCGCTACGCCACAACGATGGACCATGCCGGCTTTGCTGTTGGGGTTGTGGACCCTGATCGCGCTGTCGTATGCGCTTAGCGCAGGACTGTCGTCGATCAGCGAAGGTCACCCCCCGAATTGGTCGCGGATGCTGACGTGGAACTTCACCGATTTCTATTTGTGGATGGTGTCAGTACCAGTGGTCGCCTGGCTCGGCCGCCAGAGCGCAGGCCAAGGCTGGCGACGCTTTGCCGCCGTACATGTGCCTGCCAGTCTGACGCTGGCGCTGCTGCATGTAGCAGTGCATCTGTCGATTTACTGGACTTTGTGCGGACCCGGGCGCGCGCCCGTCACCACGTTCCCTGCGTTCGTGCGCATGGAGTTCGCCTTCAACTACCACTTCGCCTTGCTGATTTACTGGGTGATCCTGGTCGTGCTGCGCGGCCTGGACTCACAGCGCCGCCTGCGTGATGAGCGCCTGCGCAACGCGCAACTGGCATCGCAGTTGGCGCAATCCCAGCTACGTACGCTGCGCGTGCAGCTACAACCACATTTTCTGTTCAACACGCTCAACGCGATTTCCGCGCTTGCCTTGGCCGATCCGATGCAAGCCCGCCTGATGATCGCGCGACTCAGCGACCTGTTGCGCCTGACCTTGGAAGAACGCCATGCGCTGGAAGTGCCGCTGTCGCGCGAACTGGAACTGCTCAGCTGTTATCTGGATATACAGCAGGTGCGCTTCCAGGATCGCTTGAGTACGCACATGGATGTGGCGATGGATACCGTACACGCCGCCGTGCCCAGCATGATCCTGCAACCGCTCGTGGAAAACGCGCTGCGCCATGGACTGCTGGATAAGCCCGAATCGGGACAGCTGCAGATCGTGAGTCGACGCGAAGGCAGCGAGCTGTATCTGCGCGTGGACGATGACGGATTGGGATTGCCGGAGGGCATGTCCGAGGGACTGGGATTGGGCAATACACGCGCACGCTTGCAAGTGCTGTTTGGCGGGGCTGCCAGCGTGGCGCTGGCGCGCAAGGCTGAGGGCGGCACGCGCGTGGAACTGCGCTTTCCCTTCCGCGAATACGTGACGGAGCCCACCCCATGAATCCACCACCGATCCGCACCTTATTGGTCGACGATGAAGTGCTGGCGCGCCTGGCACTGCGGCAAGCACTGGCTGCGCATCCAGATGTCGAGATCGTGGGCGAATGCGGCAATGCCACTGAAGCCTTGCAGGCCATCGCCGCGCTGGAACCCGCGTTGTTGTTCTTGGATATCCATATGCCCGGCATGGACGGGTTCAAGCTGTTGCACCGCTTGCGGCCGGATACGTCGCCCATGGTCGTATTCGCCACCGCTTACGGCCAGCATGCGTTACGCGCCTTCGACGCGAATGCGCTGGATTATGTGCTCAAACCGATTGATCAGGCACGTTTCGACCAGGCGATGAGGCGTGTGCACCAGCATTGGCTGGGTATGCACGCACGAGCTGGCACGCCACGCATGGCGTCAACGGCATCGCCCGGCGCCGCTTATGCACAGCGCATCAGCGTACGCCTCGGCGAAAGCATCCGCGTGATCGCCATCGAAGACATCGACTGGATTCGCGCGGAAGGCAACTACGTGCAGATCCATGTCGACGGTGTCAGCTATTTGCATCGCGAAACGCTGCGACATCTGCTGGAAGCACTGGACCCGACATGCTTTCTGCGCATTCATCGCGGCACACTGGTCAATGTGAAGCGCATTCGCGAGATCCACCCGCTGTTCCAAGGCAACGCCGAGGTGGTACTGCACAACGGCACCCGTCTCAGCTTGAGTCGCCGCTTTCGCATGCATGCACGACGCACATTGGGCATGAGCTGAGCCGGTCACGCGCACAACCGACCGCTCGCCACACAAACGCAACCGCTCATCACAAAACCGCAGCGGGTACTTTTTGCTTCGTCAAAGATGGTGACGGTCGCATCAACCTTCATTCACAGGAGCATGTATGAAATTGCAGGCACTCGCCTGGACCGTGGCTTTCGCGCTGGCTTGCGCCGGGCCGCTAAAGGCCGCCGAATTGCTCGGCCCCGGCGTCATTTCCACCGGTTTGCAAGAAACCACCGCGGCGTTTTCGCCCGATGGGCAGACGCTGTACTTCCTGCGCTCTGACTTTGCTGAAACGGACGACACCATTCTGGTATCGCATCGCCAGGGCAAAAGCTGGTCTACGCCAGAGGTGGCATCGTTCTCCGGGCAATGGCATGACTCCGAGCCGACCTTCACACCGGATGGCAAGCGCCTGTATTTCGTCTCCAATCGACCCGTGCGTCCGGGTGGCGCATCGCTGGTCGTCGAGATGCACGGCCAGCATTTTCCCGGCACCAACCTGTGGTACGTCGAGCGCCAGGCAGACGGACGCTGGGGCGAACCCAACCATGTGGACGGTGCGCTCAATGACGGAGCCATGCTCTACAACCCCTCCGTAGCGGCCAATGGCGATATCTACTTTTCTGCGCATCGCCCTGACTCCGGCAACTCTTATCAGATCTATGTGGTGCACCCTGCCGGCAGCGGCTATTCCAATCCGCAGCGCGTAGAATTGGGCGATATCTCACATAACCGCATGGACCCGTGCATCGATCCGCGCGGGCGCTTTCTGCTGTTCGCCGGTGATGAAGGCGACTCTTTGGGAAGCGCCGATATCTACATCGCCTTCCGCCAAGCCGATGGAAGTTGGAGCAAACCCGAGCACCTCGGCGGCGATGTAAACACCAAAAGCCTGGAGAACGCGCCGACGCTAGGGCCGACGTTCGGCGAGCTGTATGTATCCAGCAACCGTCAGGAGGACGTGCACTTCCCCAAGAGACGCGACACCGTGGCCACATTGCAGCAACGACTGAGCGGCCCACTCAATGGTTCGCGCAATATTTGGCGGGTGGATATCTCCAGCGTGCTGCGTACGCATGGGATCAACGACTAGCGTCTTTGCACACACCTTAAAAACGCAATCATGCTCTGACATACACCACATCTTTTACCTTTTATTCCTGGGTAAACCATAGAGTTACACGCCAGCGCATCACGACAATGCACCGTATCGTCATCTTGGCGAAGGCCAGGATGACGATGCGCTCTGAACCGGAATCGCCGTGAACCTCGACTTTTCGCCGGAATGACGAGCAAAGCGTGGGGATACATCAGGGTCAGGCTCGCCTCGCATGTAGGCGACGCATCGGGCGAGCACCCATAAAGCAACGTACAGGCAACCGTGCCAGACGCTGCTTGCAACGATTCCCCGCACACGGTGCATCGCACTGCACAAGCATCAAAAACCCCTATATTTCAGCGTAAAAAATAGTTTCACCCGAAAACGACGGCACCCGTCCTAGCCTCCCGAGGCCATTTGGCACCTCCGGGGAGGGAGCATCGTTGTTTCCTCGATTCTTCATCTGTCACTGACTACTTACGGGAGTAGCTTCCAATGACCAGCACGGATTCGACAGGAACACGTTCAACGGAAATTTTCAGCATGGCGCGCAACGCATGCAGACTTTCGATGGCCATTGCACTGGCCTTCGGCGCCAGTGCCGCGGCGAATGCTGCACAGGTCTATACCCATCACGTGCGCGACGTTGTGCATAGCAATGTCGCTCAACAAGTCAGCAGCTTACCGGCCAGCAAGTTGATGAGCCTCGACGTCGTGCTTCCAGTGCGCGATGAAGCAGGGTTGGATGCATTCGTGGCGGCAGTGACCGATCCCTCTAGTCCGAATTACCAACATTACGTGACGCCACAAGAGTTCACCGCACGATTCGGTCCGACACAGAACGACTACGATACGGTGGTGCAATACCTCACCCGCTATGGGTTCACGGTGACGGGCGGCAGCCGCGACGGCATGGATATCCAGGTGATTGGCCCCGTTTCCGCGGTGGAAGCGGCGTTCAATGTGAAGATGCGCACGTACAAGCATCCGACTGAGAACCGCATGTTCTACAGTCCAGATCGCGAGCCGACCACATCGTTGGCAATCCCGCTCTGGCATGTTTCGGGACTGGACAACTATTCGATTCCGAAACCGCTGTACGTGAAGAAGAGCGATTACGCTGCGGCACACGGCATAAGTCCTGATGCGGTCGTGTCACATGCAACGACGGGTTCGGGTCCTTCCGCTTCATTCCTCGGCAGCGATATGCGTGCGGCGTACTACGGCGGCACGGCACTTACCGGCAAAGGCCAGAATCTTGGCCTGCTCGAATTCGTAGGTACTGATTTGGCTGACTTGAGCACGTATTACAAGAACGTGGGTCAGACCAACAAAGTGCCGATCACATTGCTTTCGACCGACGGCACCAGCACATCCTGCCTCGCTTCGCAAAGTTGCGATGACACCGAGCAAACACTCGACATGACGCAAGCGCTCGGCATGGCACCTGGCCTTGCCAGCCTGGTGATGTATATCGGCTCCAGCGACACCGCGATGATCAGTGCGATGACTACGCACAGCCCCTTGCCGACAACGATCGGTTGCTCGTGGGGCTGGACGCCGGCTGATCCGGCAACGCTCGATCCTTACTTCAAGAAGATGGCGGCACAGGGCCAGACCTTCTTCGCAGCATCGGGCGATAGTTCGACATGGTCGGCCAGCAACGAGGCATGGCCGGCGGATGATGCGTACGTGATCTCCGTTGGCGGCACGGATCTCACAACCACTCGCGCAGCAGGTCCATGGAAATCGGAAACCGCATGGGTCGATAGCGGCGGCGGCATTTCGCCGGATGGCATCGCCATTCCCACATGGCAAAAGATCGCCGGCGTGATCAATTCCAGCAACAAGGGCTCGACGACACATCGCAATGGCCCCGATGTATCGGCCAATGCGAACTTCACTTTCTATGTCTGCGCCGATCAAACCACTTGTACAGCCAACAACTATGGTGGCACCAGTTTCGCGGCACCGATGTGGGCAGGCTTTGTGGCGTTGATCAATCAACAGCGCGTGGCCGTTAGCAAGAAACGCATCGGCAATTTCAATGCGACGGTTTATCCGGAGAACGAATCCGGCGGCAAATTGACCAGCACTTATGCGACGGACTTCCACGACATCACCAGTGGCAAATCCGGCAGTTATTCGGCTGTGACCGGCTATGACTTGGTGACAGGCTGGGGCAGTCCGAAAGCTGGACTGATCACTACGTTGGTGAATTCGCCCTAATAGAGCACGATTGAGGAATGAGGTGGAGGCCGCATGGCCTCCACTTTTTTGTGCTCACGACTTTCGCTGGGTGTTCTGGGCTCGCTTTGGCGAGTATAAGTGCGAGGTCTTCCGTCGCTGGGAAGAGATCCCGCATGACCATGTTCCGCCGCATGCTCCTCATTGCGCTGGCCGGCTTCGTATCGGCTCCGCTGGTTTCGTCAGCGCGGACGCAGAGCACCTCCATCATCGTCGCCGGCAACGCGCGCTTCGAGTTCCTTACGTCTTCGCTGGTGCGCATGGAATATGCGCCGAACGGCCATTTTGTGGATGCGCCCACGGCCGTAGTGTTGAAACGCGATTGGCCCGCGGTGAATGCGCAATCCACTAAAGAAAGCGGCTGGCTGGTGGTGCACACCAGCAGCATGACCTTGCGCTATCGATTGGACTCAGGCCCTTTCAACGCCAGCAACCTCCAAGTGACGTGGACCTATCCGAATAGCGCACCGCGTATGTGGCACCCCGGTCAAGTCGATACACAGAATCTTGGCGGCCTGACCTATTCGCTCGATCACGTCAGCGAAACGAATCTGCCGAAGGGCAAGGATCTGGAAAGCCCGGTCAACGACATCATTCCAGGCATTGAGATTCCGCTGGAGCCGGCCAAGCCCGGCTTGCTCAGCCGCAGCGGCTACGCGTTCATCGACGATAGCCAAACGCCGCTATGGGACGCGAAGATGCAATGGATCGGTCCGCGCGAGAAGCCGTATGGGCAGGACTGGTATCTGTTTACGTATGACCGCAACTATCCGTACGTACTGCAGGAATACGCCCAACTCTGCGGCGGCATTCCGATGATTCCGCGCTACGTGCTCGGCAACTGGGTCACCGACTTCAACTTCGAATATTTTCCGAACACGGCCGACGCGCACGACCCGCAATTCGAGCGTTACAACCAGCCATACCTGGAAGACGAACTGTCGCGCCTGCGCGAGAACCATATCCCGTTCGATACCCTGGTGCTGGACTTCGCGTGGCACAACTACGGCTGGCAAGGCGGCTACGATTGGAGTCCGCTGATTCCGCAGCCCACGCAATTCCTGCAATGGCTGCACGATCGCGGCATCAAGCTCAGCCTCAACGATCATCCGGGTTATGCAGGCACGCAGGAGGAAATTCTTTCCTACGACGACAGTCATGCACCGGGCGTGCTGAAAGCACTGGGTCGTCCGCTGCCGCCGAAGCCTTCCTTCGATATGGATATCTCCGGGCAATGGGTATTCGCTACCGATCCAAAAGATGGGGGCTTGCAAGAACAATGGTTCGCGGCTAATTACGACGACCATGCCTGGAAGCCCATCCATACCGACCAGTCATGGCAGAAGCAGGGTTATCCGGACTATCAAGGTGTCGGCTGGTACCGTCGTTCGCTTTCCTTGCCGGAAAAACTGCCGGACGCGCTGTATCTCACCATCGGTGAAGTCGGTCAGACGTATCGCCTGTTCGTGAACGGCAAGGAAGTCGAGCATACCCATGTGCCATGGCCACAGCGGCTTACCTACGCCAACATCAAACCTTATGTTCGACCCGGTCAGCGCAATGAAATTGCCTTGCGCGTTGTGCCGGGCGAACAAGGTGGCGGCATCTTTCGCGGGCCGGTAGCGCTAAGCGACGTGAATCCGCCGGAACGGATCTACTTCAATCTCGCCGACAAGCGGCAGGCCGATATTTTCATGCGCGACTTGCACGGGCCGCTGATGCAAGCCGGTGTCAGCTCGTGGTGGGTGGATGGCGGCGGTGGTGCTGCCGACATGCCAGGACTCAACCCACAGTTCTGGACCAACAAGGTTTTCTACGATTTCACGCAGCAATTCACCGGGCAGCGCGCTTTCATCCTTAGTCGTTACGGCGACTGGGGCAGCGAACGCTATCCGGGATTCTTCACCGGCGACACGTATTCGGAATGGCCCGTGCTGGCTTACGAAGTTGCCTTTACCGCGCGCGGCGGCAACGTATTGGTACCGTATATCAGCCACGACATTGGTGGCTTCCATGGCGCCAAACTCGACTTCGACCTGTATGCCCGTTGGATCGAATTCGGCGCCTTCAGCCCTATCCTGCGCATGCACAGCGCACACGCCAACCCGAAGGAAGGCAATACGCGCATGCCTTGGCTTTACGGCGACAAGGGCGTTGCGTTGATGCGCAAGTACTTTACCCTGCGCACGCAGCTCATTCCCTATATCTACACATACACGTGGCAGGCGCACACGCTGTCTTTGCCGCTACTGCGTCCGCTGTATCTGCAGTATCCAGATCTACAAGAGGCCTACGAGCAAACCCGAGAATATTTTTTCGGTGATGAAATGCTGGTTGCGCCGGTACTCGATGCTAGCGGTAACCGGACGGTTTATCTGCCGCCGGGCTCGTGGATCGACTTCTTCAACGGCAAGCGTCATGACGGCGGGCAGTCCTTCACCGCGCATTACGACGTAGACGAAACGCCTGTCTTCGTGCGCGAAGGATCGATCATTCCCGAACAGGAGCCCAGCGACTATTCAGATGCCAAACCATTGGATGTGCTGATCCTCAATGTCTATGGTGGCGGCAAAGGGCACTTCGACCTGTACGAAGATGATGGCCGATCACTCGATTATGCGAAGGGCAGTTATGCGATCACGCCCATCAGCTACGTGACCAAGCCGGATGGCTCGCACGAACTGACGGTTTCGCCGGCAAAGGGAAGCTATCAAGGGCAACCGGCATCACGGTCGTACGTGTTGCGTATCCATGCGAACAACAAGCCGCAGTCGATCAATGCAAATGGAAAGCCAGTGATGCAGTGGGATTGGGACGATAAGCAAGCAACCGCCATCGTTACCTTGCCGAAGCAAGGCGTTCGTGACGATGTGAGCGTAACGTGGCAGTGAGCTTGAATTCCAATGTAGGTTGGGGTGCGAACCCTGATGTATCCCCACGTTTTTGCCTGGTGGCTCCAGCGGAATCTTGACGCTATCCAAGCTCGCCGCGATTTTTCAAACCGCCTGGTCGTCATCCCAGCGAAAGCTGGGATGACGAGCGAAAAATGTGGGGATACATCAGGGTGCGAACCCCAACATCGCGATACTGATCGACATGGCAATGTTGGGGTTTGCACCCCAACCTACGAATCGCTCAACAATTCATCAAGCTCGCCCGTCGACATCCCATAGACCGTGTTGCGGCCTGACAACTTCGCCGTATAGAGCGCTCGGTCAGCCGTTTGCAGCAGGGCATCGCACGTTTCTTCTACGCCCTGCGCGTGAGGTGCGTCCTCCAGACTGGCCGCGCCAATGCTCAGCGTGACCTTGCCGTAACGGCTTTGCGTGTGAGGCATGTTGAGCGCGCTGATTGCATGCAGGATCGCACCGGACACTTTCAACGCGCCGATGGCATCGGTGCCGGGCAGGATGGCGACGAATTCCTCGCCGCCGTAGCGACCCACTACGTCGCAGTAACGATGCAGCGATTTCTGCAATTCGGCGGCGACTGTGCGCAGGCAGTCGTCGCCGCGCAGATGGCCATAGTGATCGTTGTACTTCTTGAAGTAGTCCACATCGATCATCAGCACTGACAGCGGATGGTTGCTACGCATCGCGCGCCGCACTTCGTCCGCTAGCACTTCGTCCACGTTACGGCGATTGGGCAAGCCGGTGAGGTGATCGTTGTTGGCGTAGTACTCCAGCTTGCGATTGATTTCGGCAAGTTTCTGCTCGGCCTGCTTGCGATCGGTGATATCGGTGAGCGCAGCGGTAATGCCGATTACCTGCCCCATCAAGTTGTGCACCGGGTTGGCCAGCACCTGGTAGAACTTACCCTGATGCTCGATTTCCTGCGCGGGCACATCCTGGCCAGCCTCAAGCAGCGTGAGGCTGCGGCGGATGCTCTGGCCGGCGCCCGGCATCAACTCGGCCACTTTGCGGCCCACCAGCGCCTCCGCCGGAATGCCATGGATGGCGGCATAGGCAGCGTTGGCTGCCAGGTAGCGGCCATCGCGGCCGATCAGGCATAGCGCGCTGGGTGCGGTGTTGTAGATGGCCATCATGCGGTACACGTTTTCGGCGTGCGCAAGATCCATCACGCCGCGCGCGACACCACGGTAGCCGGAGAACGCGCCGTTTTCGTCTTCGAGTACGACAGCATCGGATTCGAGCGCCACCGCGCTGCCATTTGCGTGCAGGTGGCGGCTGATGGCGCAGGAAAAGGCTTTGGGCCCGGAGGCGAAGAAGCGATTGACGCGCGCTGCTTCGGCTGGCGTCATGAAAGCGTTGACCGGCTCGCCGAGCACGCTCGCGCGCTCGCGGCCCATCAGTTCGAGCAGGCCTTCGGCGACTTTGGTGAAGCGGTGACGCTCATCGATTTCCCACTGCCATTGTGGGTGCGCGTGAATCACCGCATGCAGCCGGTCAAGTGCTTCTCCTTGCATGTCCATGTACATGGCCGACACCTCATGCCGTACAACAACGTGCCCTGCAACAAAAGGAGATCCCGGCAGACATAACTCACAGGGGGTAATGCATGCCTGCCGCCGGCGTAAACTCGCCGACACACGCCCATCCATGGGCGTGCGGGAAATCTCGAACGCCATCGCTAGTGCATGGACGGCGTTGCCTTATGGGTGTGAAGCATGCCGTTCGGGGTGGGATGGCTGTATCGGACGATTCCTAAAATGTCGCCGCCATGCTGTGGCTCCCCCTGCTTAGCGTCTCGCCTCAGCTGGGGGTGTCGTTTGTTGGGGCATTGCCTGCGGCGCTTCCGGTCGCGAAGCGACCGGGTCACTTTTCTTTGCTGGCCCCAGTACTGTCCGGTAAAAACACCCGTCACCATCGTTAACCGACTGATA
>NZ_BSOB01000007.1 GCF_030160295.1 Dyella acidisoli | reverse complement strand
GCGTCGGCGGTATCCCGATCAACCGGCCAGACACGTGTCTCACGAAACGATTTACACCGCCATTTATGCCGCACCGCGCGGTGCGTTACGACGCGAACTGGTGGCCTTGCTGCGCCAACATAAGTGTGCCCGTCGCCCACGGAGTCAAGGCACCGATCGACGCGGCCACATGCCCGATTTGCCGAGCATCCACGATCGGCCGCCGGACGCCAACGAACGCCTGCTGCCAGGGCATTGGGAGGGTGACTTCATCAAGGGAGCGCGCAATCAATCATCCGTGGGCGTGTTGGTGGATCGACGCACCTTATTCCTGAAGTTGGTGAAAATGGACGGCTGCTCGGCACCGCAGGCGCTGGAGGGGTTTAGTCGTGCTTTCCAGTTGTTACCGGCGTCATTGCGCCAGACCCTGACCTATGACCAAGGCAAGGAGATGGCGCTGTACAAGACATTGTCCGAGCGCACGGGACTGTCGATCTACTTTGCGGACCCGCACAGTCCCTGGCAGCGGGGGATCTGCGAAAACACCAATGGCTTGTTGCGGCAATACCTTCCCAAAGGCACGGACCTATCGGTGCACAGCCAACGCCAACTGGATGCGATTGCGCGCAAGCTCAATACGCGACCGCGCGCTACCTTGGACTACCACTGTCCGGCTGAGATGTTTATGCGGGCGCTCGGTCGCGATGATCTGGCGCAGAAGATTGATGATGCACTTCTAGATTGACTCCGCC
>NZ_BSOB01000006.1:150766-241815 GCF_030160295.1 Dyella acidisoli | reverse complement strand
CCGTGAGGATCTGCAACGGAATCGGCACCTGCTCCATCTGTTGCGTGCGGCTTTGTGCCGTCACGGTGATGTTGCCTAGCTGCTTGGCTTGGCTGGCGTCGGGCTGGCTTTGCTTATCGGTAGTGTTTTGCGCCGGTGCGTCGTCGAATGCGAAAACCGGTGCACACATCAACAAGGCGACACCACCGCACAGCAGATGGCGTACGTAAGCGGGCAGTGCTCGTTGGCGTATCGTCATTATTTTTTCCCCTCAGAAAACAATCTTGCTAGCAGTACACCCTCTCCCCTTCAGGGAGAGGGTTGGGGTGAGGGGTCAGCCTCGCCCAATGTTTGTTTGGCGCAAAAAAAAGCTGTACGCGGCAAAGTGTTCTTCCGCAAGCCTTGTCCCCTCACCCTAGCCCTCTCCCCGAAGGGGAGAGGGGACGAAAGCATTAGTGCAAAACCAAGCAATCCCCCGATTGCGCCGCAATCCACGCCTTGATCAGCGCAACACCTTCGCGATGCATCGTGCTGCGCCCGATCTCCGGCATCATCGTGCCCGGCTCGGTGGAGCTGAGCCGGTAAGGCAGAATCGAGTCGTCAGGATGGCCTGGCACGATGTCGAACAGATGGTCGCCGGTGCCTTGTCCGGCTGCCGTCGGCGGCTTGCAGATGCCGATATGGCGATCTTCGGTCGTGGCGATATCCAAAGTGAGTCCAGTGGTGTTGGCCGCGCCTTTCGGGTTGTGGCAATGGCCGCAGTTGATATCCAGGTAAGCGCGTGCGCGTGCATCGAGCGAGGCGTGTGTATCCATCCAGTTCGCGTTGCGTGGTGCGTCGGCTGGTACAGGTGCGCCAGTGAGATAACCCATGCGGACTAAATGCGCGAGTTCGTTTTCATCACCATCGGCATAACGGTAATCACGATTGAGATGGCGCGCCTTCGGGCCTATGGGCTGGATGGCGCGTGTGGTCCAGTCGCGCGCGTGGCAGCTTGCGCATTGGCTTTGATCGGGCACCACATAATTGAAGTTTTCGCGCTCGCCGTTGTCGCTCACCAGCGTCAACGCTTGCACGTCGCCGGTGCGGGCGAGCGTGGCCTCGGTCTGCTCCGCGTTCCACACGTAGGGAATGGCTACCCAGCCTTCTTTGCGCCGAATCAGCAGGCGTGTTTCGACTAGATGTACTTCGGCAAGATTCAGTCCTTGCCCGGGTGCTGCGAAATCGCGGCTCGTGTCATACGTACGTGCCACGTCAGTGGCGTTACGTGCTGCATCCTTAGGGATCGGATAGAAGAACGTCTTGCTGATGATGGTTCCCACCGGAAAATCGAACGTATCCTTGGGGCTGTACTTGGCTGACACGCCTTTGGGCATCCAGATCGTACGCAGCTTGTGCGCGTAGTCCGTGAATAGTGGCGTGTTGAGTTCGTAAGGAACCACGCCATCGTTCAACTGCAACACCCCATCGTGTGCTTCCACGACATGCCAATCGCTCAGCTTCGACGGATAGCCGTCGTCGTGAAATGCAACCGGTTCCATGCCCTGGTGGCAAGCAGCCAGGCACAAAAGCGCGGACAGCAGCAGTCCGCGCATCCACATCTTCTTCTGCATCAGCAATGCTCTCAGACTTTCGGTTCCGGATTCAGCGCAACGGGCGGCAGCTTGGGCAAGCTGCACTGGAAGGGTTTGGTGTCCGTGCTGGGATTCTTGTAATCGTGCGGACCGTCGGCATTGAGTACGCCGTTGGCGTCCACGATGCAGATGCGGTCGTTCGGCGGTGGCAGGCCGTCTGCCTGGTTTTTCGGATCGGTGTAGCCATCCCATAACACGTCAGGGAAGTTGCCGCTGATGCCGTACATCGCGGTCTTGAGTGTTTTCAGCTTCAGGCCGTCCGGTGAATCACCACCGCCCTTGAAGCGGTTGCCATAGACGTAGATGCCTTTCGGATACGGGTTGTAATCGGTCGCGACGCCGCGCGTGTTGTAGTAGTTGGTGGAGAAGTAGCTGGAAATGATCACGTTCGCCGTCTGGCTGTCGGCGATGTCGTTATCGAAGATCTCCACCTTGTCGTTGGAATTCACCACCACGCCCGAGCCCGCCGGCACACTGGCAACGGCCGCCCCTTTCTTGGCGAAGTTGCCGGTGTTGTTGGTGAACACCTTGTTGTGGAACACGCGCGTGGCATGACCGGCCTGCGACAGGTTCGGCATATTGAAAACGAGAATGCCGCCGGTGTTCTTCGTCGCCGTGTTGTCGTACACGTCGGCGTTCACCGAATTCTCGATCTCGATGCCCGCTACATTCTGTTCGGCGCGATTGCGTCGCACGACGATGTTGTTCGACTGGCCCACGTAGATGCCGGCGTCCGAAGCACCGATGACGACTGAATCTTCCACCAAGACGTTTTGCGTCTTGACCGGATAGAGGCCGTAGGCGCCGTTGGTGCTCTTCGGGCCGCCGGTCCACTCGATGCGTACGCCATGGATGGTGATGTTCTTGCCCTGATTGATCTTCAGCGCATCACCCATCGTGTCTTCGATGGCGAGGTTCTCGATGGTGAAGTCATCGGCATTCACCAGCAGCCCTTCAGGGCCGACGATCTGTCCCTTGAACGACAACACAGTCTTGTCCATGCCCGCGCCGCGAATGGTTACGCCGTTAGTGCGCAGGCTCAAGCCTCGCTTAAGCGAATAATGGCCGGCCGGAATGTCGATCACGCTGCCGGGTTTGGCGTCGAGCAGTTGCTGTTCCAACTTACTTTCGAACGAAGCGTCGCTCTGGTTCTGTGCAGCATTTTCCTGATGGCCGCAGGCGGTCAGCAGCAACGAAAAAGCGATCAAAGGATAGATCTTGCGCATGACAACCATTTCTCCCCACGCGCCATGCGGGCGCGTACCGACGCACTGTCCCGTAAGCCATGCAAAGAGGGGAGGGCAAAAAGGACGGGTATGGGGGGCAAAGCGGCCAGTCTGCTGGGCGTGATAGCACCTGGATGCCTTGCTTCAGTGCGATCGAATGAAGCGATTCGGCCAGCAATGCTTGAAGAAAATTTAAATCTGCCTTGCCAAGATGTCGCTACTAGGGCCGATCAGGCAGTTATATCTTGAATACCTGTCAACGTATCGCAAAGGGAGGCAGTCATGCGTTCTCGCTGGGTCGGGCGTTTGTTTGGGCATGCCGAAGGCAGTGGAGCCGGGTCGGGCAAGGTGCGTCCGAATGTGCCGCCGGCATTCAACAGGATCAATAATTCCCAGGTTCGCCCCGTAGGGGTGATGCCTGCTCGCTCCCGTATCTGCCTGGGCATCGGCGACGGCAGTGTGCATAGGCAGTAATGCGGTAGCCGCACAATAATGCGCATCTTTTCGAGCGCATCCTCTATCGGGATGCGCTCGAAATCCAGCGATCAGCGCGCACCGCCGCCTGCATACAAGCGCTCACCCGTGAGCCAGTACGAATCATCAGAAGCCAGAAACACGGCAATCGAGGCGATATCGTTCGGCTGGCCAATGCGGCCCAGTGGTGTATGTGCCAGGGCAGATTTTTCGAAATCACCGCCGATAGCACCCACGGCATGCGTGCCTTCCGTTTCCACCATGCCAGGATTGAGCGCGTTCACGCGAATCTTGCGCGGTCCCAATTCCTGCGAAAGCACGCCGGTGATCGCATCCACGGCACCCTTGGTGGCGGTGTACACCACCGTGTTCGCAGGCACGATGCGCGAGACCAGCGAGCCGACATTGATGATGCTGGCGCCTTCGCCAAGGTGCTTCACGGCAGCCTGGGTGGTCAGCAGCAAACCGCGCACGTTCACATTGAACTGCCGGTCGTAGTGCTCTTCCGTGATCGCCTCGATCGGTGCGAACTCGTAGACGCCCGAGTTGTTCACGAGCACGTCGAGACGACCGTAATGCTTGATGGCTGCATCGACAATGGCCTGCGCGTCCGCAGCTTTGGATACATCGCCTTGCACGGCCACAGCCTTGCCGCCGGCTTTCACGATGTCGTTGACCACACCATCCGCGCCCGCCTTGCTGGAGGCGTAATTCACGACAACCGACGCGCCCTCCGCGCCGAGCGCCTTGGCGATGCCGGCGCCGATACCCTTGGATGCGCCGGTGACGACGGCGACCTTACCTTTCAGCTTGCTCATGGAATATGTCCTGGTGGGGTGAGGTAGTTCTGAAATCCTGTAGTTCGTAACTTATGAACTATAGAACTAGAAATCAAGTGCCTGATAAAATGCGCACCATGAGGCCGCTGGTTCATCCATCCATAGAAGACATTACCGTCGAAGGCATCCTCCACGCCCTTTCCGATCCCGTGCGTGCAGCTATCTATGCCGAACTGTCTATCTCCAGCGGCGCCACCTGCTCCAACTTCCTGAAGATCAGCGATCGCGATATTCCCAAGTCGACACTATCGCAACACTTTCGTGCGTTGCGCGAAGCGGGATTGATCCGCAGCGAGCGACAAGGTGTGGAAATGCGCAACAGCACCCGTTGCGAGGAGATCAACCAGCGGTTTCCTGGATTGATCATGACGATCATGAAGGCGCATCAAATTCAGGCGGCTGAGCGGATGCGTGCGACCAAGCGCAAGCAAGGCAGTGGCAGATCGCGAGTTGGGTGAGTTCTGGCAGCGTGTATGTTGCTAGGAATATGAGTGATCCAAGTTCTTAATTTCTTATCGCGTAGCTGTCCTGGCTCATGCGTATGACATGACGCGCGATTACCGCGACAGCATATGAGTAACGTATTGATTGAGGCTTACACCCTCGATCTTGGCCTTGCGAGCAAGGCGTGCATGCAGCGACCGCGGTACGCGCACGACGAATTTACCGCTGTAAGACTCTAATGGCTCCATGGTGGATGGAGGTGGGACGACATTTCCCGCCGCCTTGGCGGCTTTGATCCAGGCGCTGATGGCATGCTTGATCTCGCGGGCGGCATCGGTTTCGGTGGCGCCCCATGCAGAGCATCCTGGTAGATCGGGCGCTTCGGCGATATAGCCCTCATCCTCTTCCGACCAAAAGATTTCAATGGGGTAGTGATTCACGGCTTCTCTCCGTATTTCTCGATCATTGCGCCGAGTTGACGGGCTTGATAGGGCGGAATAAATCCACCACGGTTTTGGAAATTCAGCCCCACTGGTTCACCTGCCCTGGCAAAAGCGCGATGTGAACCCGTTCCGCCGCTGTGTATAAAACCAAGAATTTCCGCGGCCCTGCAGGCATCGTTGAAGCGAACCTGCTTTGGATTGGCAAGGATGGATGCGAGGAGCTTGGCCTTTGCGTTCATTAGTCGACGATACTACCTATAGTATCACCAACGAGCTGAGGCAAGACTGAAATTCAGGGCAGGCTTCGCCGCGCCAATTGCGGCGGCATCCCAGTCCAGCGCTTGAACGCACGCCGAAATTCACGCGGATCGCTGAAACCCAGCTCGATACCAATTTCCGCCACGCTCAATTGACCCGCATGCAGCAATTCCAGCGCACGCTCTGCGCGTACGCGATCGTGGATCTCGCGAAAGATGCGGCCGCTCTCGGCGAGCTTGCGGCGTAGCGAGCGTTCGCTGAGATGAAGGGTGCGGGCGACTTCGGTGAGCTTGGGGTGTTCGCGCAAACGGCTGCGCAACAGGCGCTCGACAGAGCCGACGATTTCATCGGAACGGCTGCTGCCGCGCAGTTGTTGATGGCACAGTGCCAACGCCTGCCGAGAAGTGAGCGGGTTGTAGCCGGGAAGGGGATGCGTCAGCCAGTTGACGTCCACCAGGATGCGATTGTGTTGCGCGCCGAAACGCACGTCGCATTGGAAGGTGGAGGTGTATTCCGCTGCATATGAAGGCGCCGGATAGGTGAATTCCATGCGCACCGGAATGAGTTTGTGGCCAACCAGTTCGCGTGCCATGGCCAGACAGCTGGAAAACAGCTCTTCGCACAAGAACGGCAACAGCTCGATTTCGCCAAAGCGTGGCCATGCCTGCACAGCAACACTTTGCGCATCCACGATGGAAAAATCCACGTCCAGCAGGCTGCCGCAGATTCTGTGGTTTTCAATGCCCACGTTCATCGCTTCGCCGAAATTGCGCGAGGTCATCATGGCCAGGCCGAGCAGGCCGAAGCTGCCGATGGTTTCGTTACGGCCGATCAGCAGACCCAATGCCGGATAACGCAGCGCCCGTAGCGCACGGGTGATCATCATGCGCGCTTGCCGGTACGAAACGCGTACGCTTGGATCGTTGATCTGCTGCCGCGTGATGCCTAAGCCAGCGAACCAGGCGTCGCTGGTGATGCCGTGCACGGCAGCGAATTCGGTGAGTTGGACCAATATGTTGGGTGGGATGTCGGCGGCTTGCGCGCGCGGGTCTGGCTCGATGCTTGGCGTCGCCATGCTCCGCGTGTCGCGTAGTTCGAATGCCGCTTGTGACATGCCGATCCTTCCCCCGTGCCAACCCCATTGGCGCAGTAGTCTGTTCTAGCACGTGCAGAGGCTGGGTGGTTGGCGCGGCGCACAAGTCCGCCGGGTTGTTATTGCCGGGCTGGCGTTCCGTGCAATGAGCGTGTCTGCTCGCTGGATGCCACGTTCTTCCATTGCTCGATCCAGCCGCCAAGGTCGGCGAGGCGTTTGGCTGGGGCATCTTGCATCGCCGTGCCAACGGCAGCGCCCGCTACGTGGCCGCTAGGATCAAGCAGCATCAAAGTGGGGAAAATGCCAACGCCGAGCGTGTCAGTCAGCGCTTGCCCGTCGTACAGCACGTTCCATGTCGATCCATGCTGTTTCACGAACTCGCGCGCGGTGGTGGCGTCCTCGTACGTAATGGCTACGAAGTTCATGTCGCCATGCTCGCGCGCATATTCGTTGAGCGTCGGCACCTCGGCGATGCAAGGCGCGCATTCGGCGAAGAAGAAACTGACCAGGGTGTAGCGACCGTGGAAATCTCCCAGCCGCTGCATGCCACCTTGCAGTGATGGCAACTCGAAGGGAGGGAAGTCATCGCCACGACCAAAGGCGAAGCGTCCTGGTTCACCGGCATGGGCGCCGGGCGGCCGCAGACGCAACACTGCCATGCCGGCGTGGATGTCGCGGGTGATGCTGTAGTGGCGGCGGCCTTGGCTCAGTTGCTGCGCGAAGGCGGTGTAATCGAGTGGCTTGCCAGTGGCGTCGAGATAGCGGATTTGGGGTGCGGCGCCGAGGTGCAAGCTTGCGACGAAGTGTTGTTCGTCTTGGCTGGGACCAGCCGCGTGTGTTGCAGTTGCCATCCATAACAGTGAAATCAGGAGCGCTGTTCGTCGCATGACGCTTGCCTGCCGGCGGTTGTTATGTGCGGGCTTTTCCCGGATTAACCTCATGGCCGTCATTCCCGCGAAAGCGGGAATCCATTTGCTCTGATGCAAAGGCAACGATGGATTCCCGTTTTCGCGGGAATGACGGCCATGAGGGTTACGGAATCTTCCCTTCAAGGAAAGGAAATTGTCTGCAGATTACTCGCCAATCGTCAGCAGCGAAGCATTGCCGCCTGCTGCCGTAGTGTTGATGGTGAGCGTGCGCTCCGTGGCAAAGCGCAACAGATAGTGTGGGCCACCCGCTTTCGGGCCGGTGCCGGAAAGCGATTCGCCACCGAATGGCTGCACGCCGACTACGGCACCGATCTGGTTGCGATTGACGTAGCAGTTGCCGACGCGCGCATGACTACGGATGTATTCCACGGTGTCGTCGATGCGGCTGTGCACGCCCAGCGTAAGGCCGTAACCGGTGCGGTTGATCTGCTCGACCACCTGCGGCAGTTCGCTGCCTTTCCAGCGGATCACGTGCAGCACGGGACCGAAGATTTCGCGCTTGAGCACGTCGAGTGAGGCAATTTCGTAAGCACGCGGCGCGAAGAACGTGCCGTTTGATGTGGCGGACGGATCGAGCTTGGCGTCGGCAATCTTCTTCGCTTCCTTGTCCATGCGCGCGGCGTGGTCGGTGAGGATTTTCAGCGCATCGTTATCGATCACCGGACCTACGTCGGTAGAAAGCTGGCCCGGATCACCCACTTTCAGTTCGGCCATGGCGCCGGCGAGCATGCCGACGACCTTGTCAGCGATGTCCTCCTGCACGAACAAGATGCGCGCTGCGGAGCAGCGTTGCCCGGCGGACTGGAAGGCCGAAGCGATCACGTCTTTCACGATTTGCTCGGGCAGGGCGGATGAGTCGGCGATCATCGCGTTCTGTCCGCCGGTTTCGGCGATCAGCGCAGCGATCTGTGCGTTACGCGCAGCGAGCGCGCGATTGATCGCCCATGCGGTTTCGGTGGAGCCGGTGAAGGCCACGCCAGCCACGCGTGGATCTTTGGTGAGCGCTGCACCGACGACGGCGCCGTCGCCCGGCAAGTACTGCAGCACGTCGACCGGCACACCCGCTTCATGCAGCAATTTCACTGCAGCGTGGCCGATCAACGTGGTTTGTTCGGCCGGCTTGGCGATCACGCTGTTGCCAGCCGCCAATGCCGCAGAAATCTGGCCCAGGAAAATCGCGAGCGGGAAGTTCCACGGGCTGATGCATACGAACACACCGCGACCGTTGAGGAACAGCTGGTTGTTCTCACCCGTCGGGCCGGGCAGTTGTTCCGGATGACCGAACAGGCGGCGCGCCATCGCGGCGTAGTAGCGCAGAAAGTCGGCGGCTTCGCGAATTTCGGCGATCGAATCGGGCAGGCTCTTGCCGGCTTCGCGTACGCACAGCGCAATGAATTCGCCGCGGCGTGCTTCGAGTTGCTCGGCAGCATGTTCCAGGATTGCCGCGCGGCTGGCGGCCGGTAGACGATCCCAAGCCGGCTGCGCGGCGACGGCATTGGCCAGCGCCTTGTCGACCAGCGCGGCATCGGCGCTTACATAGCTGCCCACCGCTTGGCGTCGGTCGGCCGGGTTGGTTACCTGCACCGTAGGGCCTTTGCCTTCGCCACCCGGCACCAGCGGGCCGGCGGCCCATTGCGTGGACTTTGCGTTGACCGCCTCGGCGAGGGCCTTCAGTTCGTTGTCGTTGGAAAAGTTGACGCCCATGGAATTCTTCCTGGATACAAAATTTGAATTTTGCGCAAGCGCAGAATTCTCACCGAAGAGGTTGACCGGCGCAGGAATGCGCGGATGCGAAATGGAGGTATAGCGGCGCACGGTTTCGCAGGGATCGGCCACGAGATCGCGCACCGGTAGCGTTTCGTCCACCACACGGTTGACGAAACTGGTGTTGGCGCCGTTTTCAAGCAGACGGCGTACCAGATACGGCAGCAGATCTTCGTGCGTGCCCACCGGCGCATAGACGCGGCAGGGCACGTTGAGGTTCTGCTTTCCGATCACTTCGGCGTACAGGTCCGTGCCCATGCCGTGCAGGCGCTGGAATTCGAACGGACGCCCACGCGAGATGTGATGCACCGCTGCAATGCTGTGTGCGTTGTGAGTGGCGAATTGTGGATAGATCAATTCGCTGCCCGCGTCGAACAATCTGTGCGCGCAAGCGAGGTACGAAACATCAGTGTTCGGCTTGCGCGTGTACAGCGGATAGCCCGAAAGACCCAGCTCCTGCGAGCGCTTGATCTCCGCATCCCAGTACGCGCCCTTCACTAAGCGCACATACCAGCGGCGGCCGGCGGCGCGTGCGGTTTCGATCAGCCAGTCGATGACGAACGGTGTGCGTTTGGAATATGCCTGCACCACGATGCCGAGGCCATTCCAGCCTTGTAGAGACGGATGTGCAAACACATCGCCGATGATGTCCAGCGACAGCTCCAGGCGATCGGCTTCTTCGGCGTCCACAGACAGCGCAATGCCTTGCTTCATCGCCAACTGCGACAATTCCAGCAGCTTGGCAGTGAGATCGCGACGCGCACGCTCGCGGTTCGCCACTTCATAACGCGGATGCAACGCAGAAAGTTTTACGGATATCGATGGCGCATCTGTGTGATTGGCGAAGGGGCCGCGCGAGCCAATAGCCGCAATAGCGTTGCGGTAATCCTGCTGATAACGCTCGGCGGTTTCCGAGGTGAGCGCGGATTCGCCGAGCATGTCGTAGGAGTAGCGATACACCGCGTACTCCGGTTTGGCGCAGCGATCGAGCGCTTCACCGATCGTCTGCCCCATCACGAATTGATGGCCCATGATGCGCATGGCCTGGCGCACGGCCAGACGGATCGCCGGTTCGCCTGCACGGCCGACCAGGCGGCGCAGCGCGCCGGTAAAATCGTGGCGGGTTTCTTCGGCCAGGTTCACCAGCTTGCCGGTGAGCATCAAGCCCCAGGTGGACGCGTTGACGAACAGCGACTCGCTCTGGCCCAGATGCTTCTTCCAGTTCGCATCGCCGAGCTTGTCGCGGATCAGCTTGTCGGCGGTGGCCTTGTCGGGAATGCGCAGCAGCGCTTCGGCCACGCACATCAGCAGCACGCCTTCTTCGCTGGAAAGATCGTACTGGCGCATGAAGGATTCGACCGCGCTCTGATCTTTGGCGCGGGCGCGCACACGGGTGACCAGGTCGGCGGCGAGGTCGATCACTTTTTCGCGCTCGACCGGCGGCAGCGTGGCCTGGGTGAGCAGATCGTTGACGGCTTCGGTTTCGTCGCGCAGCCAATTGGCCGTGATGCGCGCGCGGGCCGGCTCGACGCTGGTCGGCAGTTCGGGGAAGAGAATCGGTTGGGTCACGATGGCGTGGCGCGTGAGTTGGGGGATGAGGGAACGGCAAATTGTAAGGGAAAGGCCGCGCCCGCAGCGCTGCGGCGCAACGTGGTTGCTTTGTGCCGAATTCCATACTTAGACGCCTAGGCATCTGCATAAATGCAATGAGCAGTCCCCTACCCGCGCAAGCAGCTTGATTAGCGTCGAGTCTCAGTTCTTTGCTACACGCTCCCTCCCCTACGTGTAGTAGGGGAGGGCTGGGGTGGGGTGAAGCCCCCTGGCGATGATGTTCAGCCCATGCCTCTCTACCGTCTCGGCATAACGGGACGCAAGCGTTGCTTGCGTCACCCCACCCTAACCCTCCCCTGCAAGCAGGGGAGGGGATTGCGCATCGTGTCGCTGAGACTCGACGCCAATCAGGTGCAAGCAAGAGGGGAGGGGCGACGCGAGGCTTCGTTTTGCGATATCGGAAACTGATAGATAGTTGATGTCCAAATAGCGGGGCAAATTGTCGCGGGTCGCAGCAGCATGCATGGGTGATTTGTTGCGCTTTCCCAACTTCACGCAGCGAATCGCGTAGATGCGGCAAATACGTGGCTTGCAAAGACTCTGCAACACGCTGCGCCTGTCCTTGCCCGACTTCACGACGCGGCCTATGATCGGGCACGTTCCAGGCACGCCGGACTTCCATGATCGTGCTTCGACCAGCCCTCGGCGGCCTGCCGTGCGTGATGTGGCTTCGGCCCAACCGCACACTCAGCCGACGCGGCCTGCGTCATCTGATCCTGGTGCTGGCTGCGCTGGCGTTGATAACGGCAGGTCTGGGAGCGTGGCAGGGCGATGTTTTCGCCCCGCTGTTCGCCCTGATCGAGGCTTCCGCCGTAGCCATTGCCTTGAGCGTGGCTTGGCGGGCCGGCGACCGCAGCGAACGCATCACCCTCGACGCTACGTCGCTGGAGGTGCAAACCCTGCCAGGTCGTCGTTGCACGCGCTTCCAACCCTATTGGGTGCGCGTGCTGCTGGAGTCAGGGGAGGGGCGTTACCGATTGTTGTTGTCGTCGCACGGACGCAAGCTGGAGGTCGGGGCTTTCCTCACCGATGAGGAACGCGCCGAGTTATTCCGGAAACTGAGGGCGTTGCTGGCTGATTTGCAGGCCCAACGCGGGTAGGTCCAACAAAGGTGCAAACATGACAGTTGGCGGCATCGGGAAGCACGGCATCCGGTTTGGTGGTTCCAAGCACGTAAGGCAGGTCGTCGGGGCGTTGGGGATCGCAGCCCTGAGTTTGTTCGGCAATAGCGTTCTAGCCAATCCGCAGCCCGGGCAGCTGAATCTCACGCCGGGCGTGACGACGTATTCCGACGTTCCCTACATGCTCAACAACGTTGCGTTGGGCGTGTGCGTGGTGATCGGCATCCTGGTGTTCGGCGCCATGTTCATCGCCATGTTCCGCTTCCGCAAATCGCGCGGTGCGGTTGCGGAGAAGTGGACGCACAACACCACCGTCGAAATCGTGTGGACCACCATTCCCGTGATCATCCTGGTCAGCCTGGCCTGGTTGGCGACAGATGGCTTGCGCAAGTTCTCCGATACCACCGGCGCGCAGATGACGGTGAAGGTCACCGGTTATCAATGGAAGTGGCGCTACGACTACGTCGATTATCTCGGCAAGCCGGTCAGCCACGTGGGCTTCATGTCCAAGCTCGACGATCGCAGCAATGCAACGCGTCAGCTCAATTCCGGCCTCGATCCGTATGCCGTGAAGGTGGGTGACGAGAACACCTATCTGCTGGACGTCGATCATCCGCTGGTGGTGCCGGTCGATACCAAGATCCGCTTCGTGATCACCGCTGACGACGTGATCCATTCCTGGTTCGTGCCTGCATTAGGTTGGAAGATGGATGCGATTCCGGGCGTGGTGAATGCCACGTGGACCAATATCAAAGTGCCGGGCGTATACCGCGGCCAGTGCGCCGAGTTGTGCGGCCAGGACCATGGCTTCATGCCGATCGTGGTGAAGGCCTTGTCGAAGGACGACTTCGCCAAGTGGCTGGCAGATCAGCAGAAGTCTGCAACGCCCGCACCTGCACCGGCATCGACCGCCGCCGCGCCCGCACAGGCGACGGCGCAGGTCGCAGCGAAACAGAACACTCAGGGTTGATCTCTCGGCTGCAGAAAAGCAGTTAACGAACGAAGCATTCATTGAGGTAGAGGTTTCAACGCCATGGCCCACGCAGCCACCCACGATGAGCATCACGACGAGCACCACGAGCACCTGAATTTCTTTCAGCGCTGGGTGATGTCCACCAACCACAAAGACATCGGCACGCTGTACCTGGTTTTTTCGCTGCTGATGTTCTTTATCGGCGGCAGCTTCGCGATGGTGATTCGCGCCGAGCTGTTCAAGCCGGGCATGCAATTGGTGCAGCCTTACTTCTTCAACGAAATGACCACCATGCACGCGCTGGTGATGATTTTCGGCGCGGTGATGCCCGCCTTCGTGGGCTTGGGCAACTGGATGATTCCGTTGATGGTCGGCGCGCCGGACATGGCACTGCCGCGCATGAACAATCTTTCGTTCTGGATTTTGCCGTTCGCCTTTGCGCTGCTGCTGTCCACGCTGTTCCTGCCAGGCGGCGGACCCGCCGGTGGCTGGACCATGTATCCGCCGCTGTCGTTGCAGAGCGAGTCGACGGCCTATGTGGTGTTCGCGGTGCACTTGATGGGTATCAGCTCGATCATGGGCGCCATCAACATCATCGCCACCATCCTCAATATGCGTGCGCCGGGCATGGATCTGTTGAAGATGCCGGTGTTCGTGTGGAGCTGGCTGATCACGGCGTTCCTGCTGATCGCGGTGATGCCGGTGCTTGCGGGCGCGGTGACCATGCTGCTCACCGACAAGTATTTCGACACGCACTTCTTCGACGCTGCCGGCGGCGGTGACCCGGTGCTGTTCCAGCACGTGTTCTGGTTCTTCGGTCACCCCGAGGTGTACATCATGATCCTGCCGGCGTTCGGGATCATCTCGGAGATCATTCCAACCTTCGCGCGCAAGCCGATCTTCGGCTACAAGGCGATGGTGTTCGCCATTGCATCGATCGCGTTCCTGTCGTTCATCGTGTGGGCACACCACATGTTTGCGGTGGGTCTGCCGCTGGGTGCGGAAATCTTCTTCATGTACGCGACCATGCTGATCGCGGTGCCGACCGGTGTGAAGGTATTCAACTGGGTCGGCACCATGTGGGGCGGTTCGATGACGTTCGAGACGCCGATGCTGTTCGCGGTGGCGTTCGTCATTCTCTTCACCATCGGCGGCTTCTCCGGCCTGATGCTGGCGTTGGTGCCGGCGGACTTCCAGTATCACGACACGTATTTCGTCGTGGCGCACTTCCATTACGTGCTGGTGACGGGTGCGATCTTCGCGATCATTGCGGCCACGTATTACTGGATCCCGAAGTGGACCGGCAATATGTACAGTGAGTTCTGGGGCAAGGTGCACTTCTGGAACTCGGTGGTGTGGGTGAACGTGTTGTTCTTCCCGCAGCACTTCCTCGGCCTTGCCGGCATGCCGCGTCGTATTCCGGACTACAACGTGGCGTTCGCCAACTTCAACATGATCAGCTCGATCGGCGGCTTCCTGTTTGGCGCCTCGCAGCTGATCTTCCTGGGAGTGGTCATCCACTGCGTGTGGTTCTCGAAGAAGAAGGCCACTGATCGCGTGTGGGAAGGCGCGCGCGGGCTGGAGTGGACGTTGTCGTCACCGCCGCCGCATCACAGTTTCACGATTGCGCCGGTGATCCACGACGAAGAACTGGCGCATGGCCACGTTGAGGATTGATCACGTGAGACTCGATCATCGCTCGCTGGAAGCAGGGCAGGAACAACGGCTGCGCCGCGCGCGACGCACCGCAACGATCGTCGGCATCGTCGCTTTCGCCGTGTTCGTGGTTTCGGTCGTGCAGATGCTCTGGTTGCAGCATCATCCGCAGGCGCACGCGCAGGCAGTGAAAGAGGCGCTCATGCAGTAACCCGCTACGGCGGGAGCGTAGGTCAACGAGAACATCTACGAGATCCATCATCATGAGTCAGCAGCACGACATCTACTACGTACCGAGCAAGAGCCAATGGCCGATCGTGGCCGCGGTGGTCATGTTCCTCACCGTGTACGGTGCAGCCCACTGGCTCAATGCCGAGCCTGGCGAAAGCGGCTTCGGCAGGACGCTGCTGTTGATCGGCTTCGTCGGCATCCTGGGCATGTTCTTCGGCTGGTTCCGCTCGGTGATCCACGAATCGATGGCCGGTAGCTACAACAGCCAGGTGGATCGCTCGTTCCGCATGGGCATGATGTGGTTCATCTTCTCCGAGGTGATGTTCTTCGGCGCGTTCTTCGGCGCACTGTTCTACATCCGCATGTTCTCGGTGCCATGGCTGGGCGGTTCAGGGCATGGCGTGCTGACGCATCAATATCTGTGGAGCGACTACGCTGCATCATGGGGCGCGGGTGGTGGCAATGGTCCGGGACATGTTGGCGGCGCCTTCCAGACGGTGGCCCCGTGGGGACTTCCGCTGCTCAATACGCTGATCCTGCTCAGCTCCAGCGTAACCGTAACCATCGCACACCATGCGCTGAAGGCGGGCCATCGTGGCAAGGTGCTGGCCTTCCTGGGCTTTACCGTGCTGCTTGGCGCGAGCTTCCTGGCCTGCCAGGCGCACGAATACGCAGAGGCTTATAAGGAACTCAACCTCACGCTCGGTAGCGGCGTGTATGGCTGCACCTTCTTCATGCTTACCGGTTTCCATGGCCTGCACGTGACGCTTGGGACCATCATGCTGGCCATCATCTGGCTGCGTGTGCTGGCTGGCCACTTCAGCAAGGAGCATCACTTCGGCTTCGAAGCGGTGGCCTGGTACTGGCACTTCGTGGACGTGGTGTGGCTGGGACTTTTCATGTTCGTCTATATCCTCTGAGGCGATGCTCGAGGGCATAGCAAAAGCCCGCCGGAAGGCGGGCTTTTTTGTGCCGGAACGTCGCAGTGCGGGCGTGGCTAGGGGTGGCCCGCTACAATTACTGGCCCACGCCGTGCGGGTGGATCCAGCCCATTCGGATGCCGATGATGACCATCGCAATCAGCAGCAAGGAAAAGCTGATGCGCCGGGTCAGCGCCCACACGGTGCGTTTGCTTTCGTCCTTCTCGGTCATCATGAAATACAACGCCTGGCCAAGGTTGAAGATCACCACCAGGAACATGATCACCAGCGCTACTTTGTAGATGGTTTCCACGTGAGAATCCCAAGCAGGCTCGACATTGCCAGTATAGCCATGCGTTGCGAGGTTGCTGCGTGAGTGCGATGCGGCGTCCGGCATGGTGGTCGGTGTTGCTCACAGTGGCCGGAGTGCTTGTTTTCGTGCGTCTTGGCATCTGGCAGCTGCATCGCGCGGATGACAAAGATGCACTTCTGCGACGGTATGCCGCGGCGGCTGGCGCACCGGTGCAAGCGTTCGATGCAGTGGCCGATCAGCCCCCCATGGATGCTTATCCGCGTGTGCGTGTCGAAGGGCGTTATCTTGTCGATCGCTTGTATCTGCTCGACAACCCCAAGCACGACAGCTTCGGTGGCGTAGAGGTATATGCACCATTTCAGCCGGCGCATCAAAACAAGTTGCTACTGGTTGATCTGGGTTTCCTGCCGGGAAACGGTACGGACAAGGCGCCACAGTTGCCGCCGCTGCCTCCCGATGGGCAGGCCTTGCAAGGCGTGTATCAGCCGCCGCCGGGAACCGGGCTGGAATTGGGCGGTAATGCGTTAGCGCAGCAGGCGCAGTGGCCCAAAACATCGGTGTATCTGGATCTTGATCAGGTGGCGGCTGATTTACACGCGACGTTTTATTCGCGTGTCTTGGTGCTGGATGCCGATCCGGCAGCGATCTATGTACGCGTTCATACGCTCGATCTATCTTCCATGCCGCCAGCGCGGCATCGTGCTTACGCCTATCAGTGGTTCACGTTTGCTATCGCAGCTGTGGTGATTTTTCTGGTGTTGCACCGCAAGCGCAAATTTAGGTGAGCGAATGCAGAGCTCGATATCCCTTTCGACATTGCTTACATCTCCGCGCCGTCATTCCTGCGAAAGCGGGAATCCATCTTCGCTTTTGCATCAGAGCAAAATGGATTCCCGCTTTCGCGGGAATGACGGCGGGGCACGCAGAAGCTTCCGAGAACAGACGTGAATACCTCGATGAACTCAAACCAACGCACAAGCCGCCTGAAATTCCTGCTGGTGATCCTGGTGTTCGCTGCCCCGATCATCGGCGCGGCGCTGCTTAATGTCAGTGGCTGGCAACCGACTGGCAAAGCCTACGGCGAGCCCATCGCGCCTCAGCGCAACTTCGAGCAAGAGCACATACAGATCCGACTTGCTGACGGGAGCAACTGGGCGTGGCGTGATGCCTCGCCACGCATGACGTTGGTCGCCATGGCCGGCCCGGATTGCGCCGCGCGCTGCATGGACGTGCTGACCAAGATGGCTGCCGCCCGCATCACGCTCAACAACAACATGTCGCGACTGCGCTTGCTCTATGTCGGCCAGCCACCTGCGGATACCACCAGCAACGGCATGCAGACTTACTGGGAGCTTGGTTCGGACGCGGGCAATAAGCTTGCGGCGTTCCGGCCGGACACACCCGACAGCGTCAGCGCCGTGCTGGTGGAATCCGACGGCACCGCGCTGGCGCGGTATCCTGTCGGTTTCGATCCAAGCGGCTTGCGCAAGGATCTGCAAAAGGTAATTCGTTGATGACATTGCGCACCCGAAAAATCATTCCTTATCTCGCCGTGCTGGCGGCCGTGTTTGCCTTCGGCCTGGTGATGTTCGGGGCGTTTGTGCGGCTTTCCAACGCGGGACTCTCCTGCCCGGATTGGCCTACGTGCTATGGCAAGGCCACGTGGCCGCATCACGAGCAGGCCGTGGCGGCAGCGAATGTGGCGTTTCCGGATCGTCCGTACGAGGCGACCAAGGCGTGGCGCGAGCAAGTGCACCGCATGTTGGCAGGCACACTGGGCGTGCTGGTCGTGTTGCTGGCACTGCTGGCCGCCCGTCGTGATCGCATGGTGATGCTTGCCATCATTCTCAGCGCGGTGTTTGCCGCTGTCGGTGTCACGCTGTATTTGCATGGCGAGCGCGATGTGGCGTCAGGCCTGGCATTGTTGGCGATATTGCTGCCGACGGCTGGCGCATTTTTGCTGCGCGAACGTGCGTCGCTGAAGATGAGCGTGTTGGCACTGGGCGTCATCATTTTCCAGGCCATGCTTGGCATGTGGACAGTCACCCTGCTGCTCAAGCCCGCCGTGGTGATGGGGCATTTGCTTGGCGGCATGACCACGTTTGGTTTGCTTGCGTATGCCGCTTTGCGCTGCAATGGATTGGGTTGGCCGGACAATCGCTACGCGTCGTTGCGCAAGGCGGTAGTGCTCGGCATCGTGCTGCTGGCATGCCAGATCGCGTTGGGTGGCTGGACATCAGCAAACTACGCTGCGTTGGCTTGCGGTACGGATTTCCCGACTTGCCTTGGGCAATGGGCGCCACCCACTGATTTTCGCGAAGGCTTCGTGCTGTGGCGCGAGATCGGTGTGAACTACGAAGGCGGTGTGCTCGACATGGCGGCACGCAGCGCGATCCAGATCGCACATCGCATCGGCGCGCTGGTGGTGTTCTGCTATTTAGCCTGGCTTTCGTACCGCTTGATACGCAGCGGATTCCGTAATGGCGGTATCGCCGTGGCGGTCGTGCTGATGGCGCAGGTGCTGCTCGGTATCAGCAACGTGCACTTCGGTCTGCCTTTGCTGGTGGCTACCTTGCACAACGGTGGCGCGGCTTTGTTGCTGTTTGCGCTGCTGGTAAACTACACGCGGTTGCAATCGTGGCATGCGGATGATGTGGAGTCGCTCGCATGATGCTGGTGAGTGAATATCTGCAGCTCACCAAACCGCGTGTCGTTGCGCTGCTGGTGTTCTGCTCGGTGATCGGCATGTTTCTCGCGGTGCCCGGCATTCCGCCGTGGCGTGCGCTGGTGTTCGGTACGCTCGGTATCTGGATGGCCTCGGGTTCTGCTGCGGCCTTCAATCATTTGATCGACGAACGTATCGACAAGCTGATGGCACGCACCGCACGGCGCCCGTTGGCTACCGGCAAACTCAACGCGAGGCAGGTGTTGGTATTCGCGGCCATTCTTGGCGCGCTGTCGATGGTGGTGCTTGCCACGCAGGTGAATGTGCTCACGGCGTGGTTGACCTTCGGCGGTTTGATTGGTTACGCGCTGGTGTACACGGCGTATTTGAAACGCGCCACGCCGCAGAACATCGTGATCGGCGGCTTGGCCGGCGCCATTCCGCCGGTGCTGGGTTGGACGGCCGTCACCGATGCGCTGCATCCTTTTCCGCTGCAGATGTGTCTGATCATTTTCGTATGGACGCCACCGCACTTCTGGGCGCTCGCCATTTTTCGCCGTGACGACTACGCGCGTGCACAGATACCCATGCTTCCGGTGACGCACGGCGTACGCTACACGCGCTGGCAGATCCTGCTCTACACCATCCTGCTGGTGCTGGTGAGCTTGCTGCCTTCTATCACGGGTCACAGTGGTTTGATCTATTTCGGCGGCGCAGCGGTGTTGGGTGTTGGATTTCTCTACTACGCGATCCGCCTGATGAATCCACCGGATGAATATTTCGCGATGCGAGTGTTCAAGTATTCGGTGATCTACCTGATGGCGCTGTTCGCCTTCCTGCTGGCCGATCATTGGCTGGTGCAGCCGATGACCTTTTCGCATTTGCTGTAGTGGCTTCTCGCGAGGTTTGCCCCTCACCCCAGCCCTCTTACCGAAGGGGAAAGGGGGCAACGCATGAAAAAAATTATTTCCAAGGGTTGACAGTTCCGCACCGCAGCAAGACAATTCCCGCGCCCACCGGCGCAGCATGGCCGGCCGGGCCTCTGTCCGAACTAACCAAGGCATATGGACGTTTACCCTAGTCGCAACGTCGACATCCGCGAGCATCGGGTGCCGGCATTGCATAACAAGCTGATCGTTCGCGGCAACCGCCAGCGGTTGGCCGGCGCTTTCCTCGACTAGGGAAGTCCGGCCCGCTCCTAACGGTGCCGTGAGCACCGTTTACAGGAGATGGGCCAATGAAGCTCCTTCGCGATTTCTTTCGTATCCGCACCTCGGATCGTTCCCTCTTGGGTGGCCGCCGCGACGCCTCGCGTCGCACCTGGACGATCACTGTCCCCGAGCCGCTGCCGGATCATTCTCAAGACAATGTGATCGACCTGCGCCGTCATGCGGACCAGGCGCACGGCCGCTCGTCTTCGCGGCAGGAACATGACTCGCCGAAATCTCGCGGTCATCTACAACTGGTATCCAGTCACGGATGAGTCATCAATGATGACTTGTGCCGTTCTTCGTAAAGGTTGGCCTCCGCCAGTTCCCTGGTTGAGGCCGCGTGGGCGGCCTTAGCGCGGTTCGGCGTTACCGCGGGTGATCACCCGCCGACTCGCTGATCCATCCAGGTATCAACGAAAACCACGGAAGCGAGTCAATGAATAAGCATTCCCCCCAGACCATCGCAGGCAAGGTGGCCGGCAAGGGCGCCGCGGCACCCTTGCGGGTGGCCGTTGCGCAGGAGGGGTACCGCCAGAACGATGAGCTGCTGACCTCGCTGGACACCAGCCTGGCCGGGCTCAATGAAGAGCAGATCGCCGAGCGTCTGGATCGCGACGGCGTAAACGAAGTTTCGCATGAGAAGCCGCCGCACTGGTTTTTGCAGCTCCTGCATGCGTTCAAGAACCCGTTCATCGTGGTGTTGTTGGTGTTGGCCGGCGTGCAGCTGGCCACCGACCCGACCACGCTGACCGGCCCCACCATTATTTCGGTGATGGTGCTGATCAGCGTGTCGTTGAGCTTCGTGCAGGAATACCGCTCCTCGCAGGCGGCCGAAAAGCTCAAGGCGATGGTGCGCAATACCGCGACGGTAACGCGACGCGCATCCGATGGGCATAGCGAGCGTATCGAAGTGCCTGTAGGGGAGCTGGTGGCCGGCGATATCGTGCATCTTGCCGCGGGCGACATGGTGCCTGCGGACCTGCGTCTGCTCAGCGCAAAGGACCTCTTCATCAGCCAGGCGATTCTCTCCGGCGAATCGCTGCCGGTGGAGAAGTCGGCGCCGCAACACAGTCCGGATTCTGAGCAGGCCAAGACCGAGGGGGCGGATAGCCCGTTGGATCTGTCCACGGTCTGCTACATGGGCACCAACGTGGTCAGCGGTTCGGCCACCGCAGTGGCGGTGGCGACGGGTCCCCGCAGTTATCTGGGCTCGCTGGCGCGCACCATCGTTGGTACGCGCGTGCAGACCAGCTTCGACCGCGGCGTGAAGAGTGTCAGCTGGCTGCTGATCCGCTTCATGCTGGTGATGGTGCCGATCGTCTTCCTCATCAACGGTCTGGACAAGCACGACTGGCTGCAGGCATTCCTGTTTGCGCTGTCCGTGGCGGTGGGCCTTACGCCGGAAATGCTGCCGCTGATCGTGACCGGCAACCTGGCCAAGGGCGCCATCGCGATGTCCAAGCGCAAGGTGGTGGTGAAGCGCTTGAACGCCATCCAAAACTTCGGCGCGATGGATGTGCTGTGCACGGACAAGACCGGCACGCTCACGCTCGACAAGATCGTGCTGGAGCGCCACCTGGATCTGTTCGGCGAGGAATCCGAGGAGGCGCTGGAATACGGCTACCTCAACAGCCGCTTCCAGACCGGTTTGAAGAACCTGATGGACAAGGCGGTGCTGGCGCATCGCGATCTGGAACCCACCGCCACCAAGTACCGCATCGTCGACGAGATTCCGTTCGACTTCCAGCGCCGCCGCATGTCGGTCATCGTGACCAATGGCGATGGCGAAGAATTGCTGGTGTGCAAGGGCGCCGTAGAAGAAATGTTGTCGATCTGCGCCTATGCGAAGGCCGAGGACGGCATTCGCCCGATGACGGACGAGCTGCGCGCCGAGATCAAGGCGATGACGCGCGATCTCAACGAGGATGGCCTGCGCGCGCTGATCGTGGCGATCAAGCACCAACCGCCGGCCAACCGCGCCTACGGCGTTGCCGATGAAGCCGGGTTGATCGCAGTAGGCTGTCTGGCCTTTCTCGATCCGCCGAAGGATACCGCCGGCACCGCCATCGCCGCGCTTCATCATCATGGCGTGGAAGTGAAGGTAATCACCGGCGACAACGAAGCGGTGACGCGCAAGATCTGCCGCGAAGTGGGCCTGGAAGTGGCCAACTCCGCGCAAGGCAAGCACATCGAGCCGCTGGACGACGCGGAGCTGGACGAACTGGTCAAGCGCACCACCGTGTTTGCGAAGATGTCGCCGCTGCAGAAAGCGCGCGTGGTGAAGTCGCTGCAGCGCCAAGGTCATACGGTCGGCTTCCTCGGCGACGGCATCAATGATGCCCCGGCGTTGCGCGAAGCAGACGTAGGTATTTCGGTGGATACCGCCACCGATATCGCCAAGGAATCGGCGGACATCATCTTGCTCGAAAAGAACCTGATGGTGCTTGAGGAAGGCGTGATCGAAGGCCGCATCACCTTCGGTAACATCATCAAGTACATCAAGATGACTGCCAGCTCGAACTTCGGCAACATGTTCTCGGTGCTGGTAGCGAGCGCGTTCCTGCCGTTCCTGCCGATGCTGCCGCTGCAATTGCTCGTGCTGGACCTGCTCTATCACGGCTCGCAGCTGTCGATTCCGTTCGACCGCATGGACGAGGAATACCTGCGCAAGCCGCGCAAGTGGGATGCCAGCGATATCGGCCGTTTCATGATATGGATTGGCCCGGTCAGCTCGATTTTCGACATCACTACGTATTGGTTGCTATGGCATGTCTTCGGCGCGAACTCGCCGGAGCATTCACCGCTCTTCCAGACCGGCTGGTTTATCGAGAGCCTGCTGACGCAGACGCTGATCGTGCATATGATCCGCACGCGCAAGATACCGTTCGTGCAGAGCATTGCCGCAGCGCCGGTGCTGGCGTTGACCACGGCGGTTATCTGCATCGGACTGGTGTTGCCGTTCTCGCCGATCGCTTCGAAGTTCGGTTTTGTATCACTACCTTCGGCGTATTTCGGCTGGGTTGCGGCGACTGTGTTCACCTATGCCGTGCTCACGCAGTTCGTGAAGACGATTTATATCCGCCGCTACAAGCATTGGCTTTGAGAGTGGCTTGGTAGGTTGGAGTTGAGGTGCAAACCTCACTCCAACCCACGAACTTCTGCAGACACTACAGGGGAGGTGTGCCATGAAAGGCACCTTCGCACTCTTTGACATCGCAGGCTATGTCGCGCTCCTGTTGTGGGGCACGCACATGGTGACTAGCGGCGTGCTGCGCGGCTACGGCAGTGCATTGCGTCGTTCGCTGGGTCGTTTTCTCGGCACCCGGCCGAGCGCCTTTGCATTCGGCATTTGCATCACCGCGCTACTGCAGAGCAGTACCGCCACCGGCATGATGGCCACCTCGTTCGCTGCCAGCGGCATGCTCGGCCTTGCCCCGGGTCTTGCGGTGATGCTTGGCGCCAACGTCGGCACCACGCTGATCGTGCAAGTGATGTCGTTCAACATCGCACTGATTGCACCGGTGCTGATTTTGTTCGGCACGGCCTTGCATCGCCGTAGTGACGACGTGCGTTATGAAAATATCGGCCGCGTTGGCATCGGCCTGGGCCTGATGCTGCTGGCCCTGCATCTGCTGGTGCTGACGATGGCGCCGATGGAAAACGCGCAATTGCTCAAGGTGGGCATGCACGCGCTGGCCGATGAACCGGTATTCGCCGTGTTGATTGCCGGGTTGCTCACCTGGATGTGTCACTCCAGTGTGGCCGTGGTCCTGTTGATTGTGTCGCTCGCAACCGGCGGTGTGGTCGACGCGCCGGGTGCGCTTGCGCTGATACTTGGTGCCAATCTCGGCAGCACCTTGCCTGCATTGCTCGAGGCGCACACGCCCGTCGCACGTCGCTTGCCATTGGGCAATCTGCTGGTGCGTGCGTTCGGCTGCGTGGTCTGCCTGCCACTGCTCAATCCCATGGCACATTGGCTCGCGGCGCTGGGTGATTCACCTGCGCGCATCGCGGTGAATTTCCACACGGCGTTCAATCTTGCATTGGCGTTGATCTTCCTGCTGCCGGTGAACAAGCTCGCGCAATGGCTGGTGCGCATGTTGCCGGAGCCGCCTCAGCCCGCTGATCCAGGCGTGCCGCTGTATCTGGAAGAGGCGGCATTGGATAGCGCGGGCGTAGCGCTGGTGAACGCGCAGCGCGAGTCCATGCGTATGGCCGACATGGTCGAAGGCATGTTGAAGGGCCTGGTAGAGGTCTTCGGCAAGGACGATAGCGCGCGTGCCGGCGCCATCAGCAAGATGGATCCGTATCTGGACCGCCTTGGCGTCGCCATCCGGCAGTATCTGGCCGACCTGGTGGGCGAGGCGTTGAATGAGGAAGACGGCGAGCGCAGCCAGGAAATCCACGCATTCGTGATCAATATCGAGCACATCGGCGATATCACTGCCAACAACCTGGTTGAGTTTGCCTCCAAGAAAGCACAGCGCGGACAAGATTTCTCGGCGGACGATATTCAGGATCTTGCGGCCATGCATGCGCAGATCATGGAAAGCCTGCGTTTGGCGCTCGCCGTATTCATGCGCGGCGACCTGCGTGCCGCACAGCACCTGATGGAACGCAAGGAATTGCTGTGGCGCCTGGAAAACGATGCCTCCGACCGGCACATTCGCGACTTGCGCCAGCAGCGTGACGGCGGCGGTGGCGATGTGTACCTGCGCATCCTGCGCGATCTGCGCCGCATCCATTCTCACCTGGCGGCCATCGCATACCTGCCGCTGGAACGCGCTGGCCTGCTGCAGGGCAGGCTGGTTCAACCGAATGGCAATCACTCTGTTGCAGAAGGAAAAGCCTGAACTTGGACAGTCATACGCAAGCGGAACCTCCCACTATTAGCCCGCTTCGCTGACCGCCGCCATCGACTCGGCAGCGGTTAGGAGCGAAACAACCGCGGTCGGGTCTGTAAGGTATCTGCAACACATTGCCTTGCTCCCTTCACCGTATTGCAACAACGTTATGGCCTCGTGGTTACGGGGAAGTGCCATAACGCAGCAACGATGGGGAACACCAATGCTTCACCTGCTCAATAAACAAGGATGGCGACTGGCGGCTGCAATGGCCGTGGCGCTGAGTGTCGCCGCCTGCTCACATGGCGAAAACGGGGCCGAAGTACCGCCGGCTTTCACCGTCGAGCATGGCGAGATCAAAGTCCCAGACAGTTCGCCCCTGCGCAAGGAACTGGTCGTCCAGGCCGTCGAGGTGCGACAGGCGCCTCACGCGATGGTATTTCCGGCGAACGTGGAAGCCGATCCCACGCATACGGCCAATGTGCTGCCATCGCTCACGGGTAAAGTGATGGAACTGAAAGTCGGATTGGGGGATCACGTCACGCGTGGTCAGTTGCTGGCAGTCGTCGACTCCGGCGATCTCGCGCAGGCCAATGCCGATGTCGAGAAGGCGCGTGATGCCTTGGATCTTGCGAAGAAGACGCTGGATCGCGCGCGCGGCGTCAAAGCCGCAGGTGGCAACGCCACCAAAGATCTTGAAGCGGCGCAGAGTGGCTACAACCAGGCGCTGGCGGAATTCAATCGTGCGCAAACACGCCTTGCTGCCGTGGGTGGTACGCCGGGTTCCGCGGCACAGCGACCGATGCAAGTGACGGCGCCGACCAGTGGCTACATCACCGCGTTGTCGGTGTCGTCCGGCATGTATGTCAACGACGCCACTGCAGCCATGATGACCATCTCGAATCTCGATTCGGTATGGATCACCGCCAATGTGCCGGAGAGTGATGTTGGCCAGATCGTCAAGGGCGAAAAAGTCGATGCGGTGCTGTCGGCCTATCCGAACGAGGTGTTCCATGGCACCGTGAGTTTCGTCAATCCGCTGCTGCAGTCCGATACACGCCGCGATCTGGTGCGCGCCGTATTCACCAATGCAGACAGCAAGCTCAAGCCCAACATGTACGCCAACGTCAGCATCGCCGTTCCGCAACCCGCACAGGTGTTTGTGCCCGAATCGGCCCTGCTGATGAATAACGACAACACCAGTGTGTTTGTCGAAGTCGCACCGTGGACGTTCGAGCGCCGTACGGTAGAGCTGAGCTACGACGAATCCGGCGACACGCGTGTGCTTAAGGGCGTGAAGGCGGGTGATCGCGTGGTTGTCCGAGGCGGAGTGCTGCTTAATGATTAACCAGCTCTTCCGCTTGTGCTTCGAGAAGCGCAAGTTGTTCATCGTGGTGACGTTCCTCGTCATTTGCTTCGGCTATTACTCGTGGACGCAACTATCGATCGAGGCGTATCCGGAACTGAGCGACGTCACCGCGCAGGTCACCACACAGGTGCCTGGTCTTGCAGCCGAGGAAATCGAACAGCAGATCACCATTCCGCTGGAACGCCAGTTGGCCACCACGCAGAACCTGGTGAACATGCGTTCGAGCAGCACCTTCGGCCTGTCGCTGATCACCATGGTGTTCAAGGACGGCTCTGACGATTACTGGGTGCGTCAGCGCGTCCAAAATGCGCTGGGCCAAGTCACGCTACCGGCCGGTGTCACGCCTGGGCTCGATCCGGTGAGTGGTCCGGCCGGCGAGATCTATCGCTACACCCTCGAGTCAAAAACCAGGAATCTAATGGAGCTGTCGGAGATCCAGCGCTGGATCGTGATCCCGGGCTTGCAACAGGTGCCTGGCGTGATCAACGTCGACAATTTCGGCGGCTTCACCAAGGAATTTCAGCTCGAACTCGATCCAACGCAGTTGCTGCACTATGGCGTTAGCGTCAATCAGGTGACGGCAGCGATCTCGGCCAATACATCCAATGCCGGTGGCGGGCGCATCACACGTGGCGAGCAATCGTACATCGTGCGCGGGGTGGGCATGGTGCATACGTTGAAAGATATGGGTGACATCGTCGTCACGCAGAACAACGGCGTGCCCGTATTGGTGCGAGAGCTTGGCAAGCTGCGTTACGGTCATCAGGTGCGCGAAGGCATTCTCGGCAAGGACAACAATCCCGATACCATCGAGGGCATCGTCGACCTGCTCAAGTACGAAAA
Source organism: Dyella acidisoli (assembly GCF_030160295.1). Lineage (GTDB taxonomy): Bacteria > Pseudomonadota > Gammaproteobacteria > Xanthomonadales > Rhodanobacteraceae > Dyella_B > Dyella_B acidisoli. The sequence continues at coordinate 214,975 of NZ_BSOB01000006.1, read as the reverse complement.
TCCTTCGCGCGTGCTCGATGGCATTCACGCGAAGGTAGCTGAGCTGAACAAGCAGCTCGCAGCCCAGGACGTGCAGATCGTGCCGTACATTGATCGCGACGATCTGGTGAATGCGACCAAGGAAAAAGTCTTCCACACCGTGATGGAAGGTATCGGCCTGGTGTGCATCGTGCTGATCCTGTTCCTGGGTAGCCCGCGTTCCGCGCTGGTCGCTGCCGTGGCGATTCCGATGTCGCTGGTGACGGTGTTCATCCTGATGCAGTTCACGCGCATGTCGGCGAATTTGTTTTCGCTTGGCGCGATCGACTTCGGTGTGATCGTGGATGGTGCCATCGTGGTGACCGAGGCGATTCTTCGCAAGCGCGAGCACAAGCCAACCGAAGTGCTGACCGAAGACGATGTGATGGAAGTGACCGGCCACGTAGGGCGGTCGATCTTCTTCGCCACTCTGATCATCATTACCGCCTACTTGCCGCTGTTCGCGTTCGAGCATGCGGAAGGCAAGCTGTTCCGCCCCATGGCTTTTACCGTGGGCTACGCCTTGCTCGCCGCACTGCTGTGTACCGTCACGTTGACGCCCGCGTTGGCCTATCTGGGGTTGCGCAAGCCGCGCAAAATTTTCCACAACAAGCCGCTGGAACGTCTGCAGGCAGGCTTCACACATACCCTCGGCCGATTGCTGCATCGGCTTCCCGTTGCCTATTCGATCGCAGGTATTGCGTTCTGTGGTGTGCTGATTTTCGGCGCAACGATTGGCCGTGAATTCCTGCCCGATCTAGACGAAGGCGCGCTGTGGTTGCAGGTGCAGATGCCTACTGGCCTGTCATTGGATAAGGCCAGCCAGATGACGTCTCAGTTGCGCAAAGTCGTGCGCGAGTTTCCTGAAGTGTCCTACATCGTGACGCAGCTCGGTCGCAATGATACCGGCTCAGACCCCTGGACACCTTCGCACGTGGAAGCTGGCGTAGGCTTGAAGCCATACAGCACGTGGGCGAACGGTGAGACCAAAGCGGAATTCCTGCGCAAGTTCAACGCACGCATGCAGCAGATACCTGGTATCACGGTGGGTATCAGCCAACCGATCATCGACGGCGAAAACGACATGATCGGCGGTGCGCACAGTCCGCTGGTGCTGCGCATCTATGGCGACGATTTCCATGAACTGCGACAGATCGGCAATCAGATCGTGGATGTGCTGCGCGGTATACGTGGTACGGCTGACGCGTCGATCTTCCAAGAGTCGCCGATTCCGCAACTGTCGATCACTACGGACCGTGATGCAGCGGCGCGCTATGGCATCAACGTGGGTGACATCACCAATCTGATTCAGACGACCATCGGCGGCGCACCTATTACGCAGGTATATGTGGCTGATCGTATCTATAACGTAACTGCCCGCACATCCAACGATGTCGCCAACAGCTTGCAAGCGGTGAGCGAGTTGCCGCTCACGTCCGCCAGTGGCGCGCAGGTGCCACTCAAACAGGTGGCGGACATTAAGCTGGCCATGGGCGAGAGCACGATCGCGCACGAACATGGTCAGCGCGAACTTACCATCCGCATCGACAACCGCGATCGTGCGCTTTCGGAGTATCTGGCCGATGCGCAGCAGCAGATCGATGCGAAGGTTCATTTCGACAAGCAGAAATACAACCTGGAATGGGCGGGCAATTTCCAGAACGAACAGCGCGCCGAGGCACGCTTGACCGTGGTGATGGGCATGGTGCTTGCCATCATGGCAGTGCTGCTGTTCGCCGAATTCGGCAAACTGCATCAGGCGCTGCTGGTGCTCGGCGTAGTGCCGTTGGCCACTGTGGGTGGCCTGATTGCGCTGCACATACGCGGCGAAACGCTGAACATCGCTACCGCAGTGGGCTTTATTGCTCTGTTTGGCGTGGCAGTGCAAAACGGCATCATCATGGTGTCGAACATCAACCGCGTGCGTAAGGAAGGGCTGTCGTTGTTCGAGGCCGTGGTGGTCGGTGCCACGGAACGCTTCCGACCAGTGCTGATGACTGCGACCGTGGCCAGCATCGGTATGTTGCCCGCTGCATTGGCGACAGGTGTTGGCACTGACGTGCAGCGCGGGCTGGCCACGGTGGTTGTCGGCGGTCTGCCGATTGCCACGCTGCTTACGTTGTTCATCCTGCCGAGTCTTTATTACGGGATGGAAAACTTCATCAAGCAGCGCTGGGGACATGCGCCGGGCGAGGTGGAGATCTGATCATGGCTACGAATCGTCTTTTCAAACTGCATCGCCACTTACTCATGCTGGGCGTGAGCCTTGCGCTTGGCGCTTGCGCGGTCGGGCCGGACTACCACCGACCCACATCACCCACCGCGCAGGGCTACATGGAAGAGGGCGCGCAATCGACTACAGCTTCCGCGCCGGGCGCGGACGGGCAGGCGCAGCACTTCAAAACGGACATAGATATCCCCGGCCAATGGTGGACGCTGTTCCACTCCGATCCCTTGAACGTTCTGATCGATGATGCGCTAAAGATCAATCCCGATGCGGCGGCAGCGCAGGCGGCCTTAAAGGCGGCGTGGGAAAATGTCTACGCGCAGCGCGGTTTCTATTGGCCAACGCTCGACGCGAGCGTTGATCCAACGCGACAGAAAATTGCCGGCACGCTGGCCAGCCCCGCTTCGTCAGGCGCGTCGTTCTACGACCTTACGACTGCTCAGGTGAGCGTGTCTTACTCGCCCGACGTCTGGGGCGCGAACCGGCGCGCCGTGGAATCGCTGGTGGCGCAGGCCGATGCACAGCGTTTCCAGTTGGAAGCGACCTACCTCACGCTTACCTCCAACCTCGTCAACGCAGCAGTGCAGGAGGCTGCATTGCGCGGGCAGATCGCCGCCACCGAAGACATGATCGACAGCCAATCGAAGATTCTGGAGGCCAATAAAAAGCAGCTGGCTTTGGGCGATGCTTCGGAAGCCGACATCGCCGCACAGGAGGCCACGCTGGAGCAGACGCGTGCCAGCTTGCCGCCCTTGCACAAACAGCTGGCGCAACAGCGCGACGTGCTAGCCGTACTGACGGGACACACGCCTGACCAGGACGTTTCCGCGCGTTTCAATCTGGATAGCCTGCAATTGCCACAAGACCTCCCGTTGAGCCTCCCTGCACGGCTGGTCGAACAGCGCCCCGATGTGCGCATGGCCGATGCGCAGTATCACGCGGCGTGCGCACAAGTGGGCGTGGCCGTCGCCGCCCGCTTGCCGAACATCAACGTCAGCGCCGCCTGGGGCAGCGCCACAGACGAGAAGCACACGCTGTTCGGTTCCGGTACCGGCTTCTGGAATATCGGTACCGCGATCACCATGCCGCTGTTTGATGGCGGCACGCTCAAGCACAAGCAGCGCGCTGCAGAGGCGACCTACAAACAAGCTGCAGAGCAGTACCGCAGCACGGTGCTATCGGCCCTGCAGAACGTGGCTGATACCCTGCACGCCCTGCAATCCGACGCAGATGCGATGCGTGCGGCCGCGCGCGCCGAACAGGCGGCCGCACACAGCTATGCCATCGCGCAGAAGCAGCATGCGTTAGGTGATATCAGCATGGTGGCGCTGCTCAATGCGCAGGTCACGTACCGTCAGGCGGAGTTGAGCCTGATCCAGGCACGCGCGGCGCGGTATGCCGACACGGTGGCTCTGTTCCAGGCGCTGGGCGGCGGTTGGTGGAACCGCAACGATGTGGCAGTTACCAGCCACTGACTTGGTCCGCAGATCGTCCGGACGTTTTGCACGCCCGGTGCAGCGGGCGTGCAAACCCAAAGTGCTGAGCTAGAATCCGCGCACATGGCTCGGTAAGGATGCGACGATGTATTTGCTGGATCACCCAATTTCGCTGTTCGCAGTGGCGGTGGCCGTCCTGCTGCTGGCGCACGAGGCGGGCTTCCGCCTGCGCGCATTGGCAAAGCATCGCGAAGAGCAGGACTGGGAGAAACAGGTCCACGAGACGCGTAATCAGATCGCCGTGCTGCTCAGCCTTCTGCTCGGCTTTACCATGAGCATGGCGCTGGCACGTTTCGATGAGCGCAAACATCTAGTGATCGATGAAGCCAACGCCATCGGTACGGTGTATTTGCGCGCGACCATGCAGGTCGAGCCGGTGCGCAGCAAGGCGCCGGTTTTGCTGCGCGAGTACGTGGATTCGCGTCTCGCCATTTTTGGCAATGCATCGGAAGAGGACGCGCGTAGCAACGCCGCCAAGCGTGCCATGCAGATTCAAAACGAGCTTTGGAGCGACGCTGCAACGGCAGCGCAGCAAGCGCCTACACCGGTCACGGCGCTCTATGTGTCGGCGTTGAATGACATGATCGATCTGGACGGCAAGCGCGTGGCAGGGCGACTCAACCGTGTGCCGCTGGATATTTGGATGCTATTGGCGGCGCTATCGGTGATGACTTCAGTGATCATCGGCTATGGCCAGCGTCATCGTGCCGCGCTTGCTACCTTTGTACCGGTGTTGATGGTGGCGATCGCGGTGAGCTTGATCGCGGATCTCGATTCGCCGGTAAATGGGCTGATCCAAGTCAGTCAGCAAAGCATGCAGACCTTGAGCGACCAGTTGCATATGCAGATTGCTGCACCGGGTAAGGCTGGGTCGTGAATCGACCGTTCTTCCACCGTCATTTTGGCGAAGGCCGGCGCGGCGTAGGTTGGGTTAGCGCAGCGTAACCCAACAGATCCAGCCAAACGCGATGGCATTGTTGGGTTACGCTGCGCTAACCCAACCTACGCAGCTACGCCGCTATCGCAAAAATGCTGCGTTTGCCGCCAACAATAAAAAAGCGCAATAAGTCATTGCGCAGTATTTCGCCGACGCTGGCGCCACCACAACACCAGCGCCACCACCAGGACCGCGCCGGCGAGCAACCATAGGCTGTTCTGTCCCCGCCGTATCCACATGCCCAGCCACTCGCGTCGATTGGCGCCGAAATAACCGAGATACACCCAGAACGGCACGCTCAACAACGCAGCCATACCGTCCAGCAGCAGGAAGCGCCAGAAGCTCACGCGATGCGTGGCGCCAGCCGTGATGTACACGGCCGTGCGCATACCTGGCAGGAAACGCGCGAAGAACATCAGGCGATTGCCGTAGCGCGTGAATTTATCTTGCATCTGTGCGTAGCGGCGCGGCGGCATCAGCAAGGCGATGGGTTTCCACTGCAGCATATGCACACCGTAATGATGGCCGAGCAGGAACATGCCCGCATCGCCCGCCAACACGCCGACCATGGTGACTGCAACCATGGTGTGCACGTTGACGTAATCCAGGCCGGCGATGACGCCGCCTGCGACCAGAGTGATGTCTTCCGGCAGGGGCAGGCCGGCACCGCACAGCAGCAGCGCCATGAACACGGCCACATAGCCGTGTTCGGCGAAAAAGGTGATCAGGCGTTCAAGCAAATCCATCGACGTTCCTTGTTGTCGAGCGGCGGGTCATGACGTGGCCGTGGGTGTCGGTACACGCGCGGCCAGCAGCTCGCGTAACTCCGCTTTTTCGGCAGAGCTCAGCGTGCCTTCGCGATTCTTGGCGACGAGTGTGTCGCGCCGTTGATCGATGGCCTGTTTTTCCATGCGTGCCAAAGCGTCGAAGAATTCTATTCGCTGGATTTCCGGTTCGCCGACCACGGTGGCGGCCATCAACTTTTGCAATGCGGCGTATTCGGGTCGGTCGGTGAAATGTTCCACCAGCATTGCGGCGTTGATGCCGGGGCGAGAGCGCGCGATGTCGATCAATTCGGCGAGCAGTTCCACGCCTGGTTTGTCCAAGCGCAGAAATGCGTAGGGTTGCTGCACTTCATCGGCGAGCCCGGGTTGTGCGAGCAGCAGAGCGATGGCACTGCGCACGAGTGAACGTTGCACGGCCACAGGACGTTGTATGGGACGCCGCGCGACGGGATCAGCCTCCAGCACCGCGCGTGCGCCCGTGCGCTTTTCCAGTTCCTGTGCCATCAGGTCGCGGAACGCGCCATCCGGCAGGCGCGCGATCAGTGGACGCGCGCGCTCGGCGAGCCTTGCGCGTCCATCAAGACTGCTCAGGTCCACCTCGTGCGAGAGCTCGCTGAAGAAATATTCGGACAGCGGCGTGGCTTCGCGTAGACGCTTTTCGAAGCCTTCCTTGCCTTCCTTGCGCACCAGCGTGTCCGGATCTTCACCTTCCGGCAAAAACAGGAAATACGCTTGACGCCCATCACGCAAACGCGGTAGCGCGGATTCAAGCGCTTTCCACGCGGCGGAGCGGCCAGCGCGATCGCCGTCGAAGCAGAACACTACGTCTGGCGCAGCGCGAAACAGGACTTCGGCGTGATCAGGCGTGGTGGCCGTGCCCAATGTCGCCACTGCGATCGGCAAACCTGCTTGATGCAGCGCGATCACATCCATGTAGCCTTCCACCACCACGATGCGCGCGAGGTTGCTGTTGGCTTGCTTTACCTGCCACAGCGCAAATAGTTCGCGGCCTTTATGGAATAGAGGCGTTTCCGGAGAGTTGAGGTACTTGGGGCTTTGCTCCGATTTCAGTACGCGGCCGCCGAAGGCAATCACACGGCCGCGGCGATCCATGATCGGAAACATAAGGCGTTCGCGAAAGCGGTCGTATTTGTTGCCGCGTTCGTTGTTGGCGACCATGCCTGCTTCGGTCAGCAGCTGCATGCGCTTTTCGGTGGTGCCAAGATGGCGGATCACACCGTCGAAACCGGCCGGCGCCCAGCCGATGCGAAAACGCGCGATGGTGTCTGCGTCCAGGCCGCGTTTGGCGCAATACGCCTTGGCATCGGCGCTTTTCGGCAATTCGCCTTCGTACCAGCGCGCGGAAGCGTCGAGCACGACGTAAAGATCGGTTTTGTCTTCGCGTGGCGCGTTGTCGCGTGCACCTTCATAGGGGACTTTCAATCCCACCGATTGCGCCAGTTCCTCCACCGCGTCCGGAAATTCCAGTCGCTCGTAATCCATCAAAAATTTGATGGCGCTGCCATGCGCGCCGCAGCCGAAGCAGTGGAAGAACTGCTTGGCGGGGCTTACGTAGAACGAGGGTGTGCGTTCGTTATGAAACGGGCAGCAGGCGGTCCATTCGCGTCCGGCTTTCTTCAACGGCACGCGCCGCTCGATCACGTCGACGATGTCGACGCGGGCAAGCAGTTCGTCGATGAAGCTGTCAGGGATGCGGCCGCGCATAAGCGGATAGTCTAGCGTTTCTGCTTCGTTCCGCTGCCCAGGGATATCTGTTCGCAGGTGTAGGTTGGGGTGCAAGCCCCAACATCGCGATCCTGATTGATATGGCCATGTTGGGGTTTGCACCCCAACCTACGATCAGCCGCCCAGGCGAGTCTTGATGCGGGCCGAAACTTGGCCCATGTCGGCACGGCCAGCGGCCTTGGCCTTCACTGCTGCCACCACCTTGCCCATGTCACGCGCGCCGCTGGCGCCGGTTTCGGCGATGGCAGCGTCGATCAGGCCATCGATTTCGGCCTCGCTGAGCTTGGCGGGTAGATAACCTTCGATCACCGCCATCTCGGCGCGCTCTACGTCGGCAAGATCTTCGCGGCCGGCGGCAGCGTACTGGCTGACGGAATCCTTGCGCTGCTTGAGCATTTTCTCCAGCACGGCGAGGGTCTGGGTGTCGTCCAGCTCGATCCGTTCGTCCACTTCGCGCTGCTTCACGGCAGCCAGGATCAGGCGGATCACGCCGAGGCGGTGCTTGTCGCCGCCTCGCATGGCGGCTTTCATGTCTTCCGTAATTTGCTGCTTTAGTGTCATGGAATGACTCCTTCGGAAAGCACAAAGCCGACGTTGCGGAGCAACGTCGGCTAGTGCAAGTGCCTTGCAGGCAGTGGCTGCGAATGGACGCGCCAGCTGCGAGCGCTGAACGAGTGCGGCGCGAGGCGCGCCAGGACCTCAATCCCCGCCGAAGCGGAACACTCCCGCTAAGGGCAGGCTCAGTACAGGCGGGTCTTGCGCGAAACGTCGCGCGACAGACGGCGCAGATGACGCTTCACAGCAGCGGCGCGCTTGCGCTTGCGTTCCTGGGTCGGCTTTTCATAGAACTCGCGCTTGCGGGTCTCGGCGAGGATGCCGGCCTTTTCGCAGGTGCGCTTGAAGCGACGCAGGGCGAGTTCGAATGGCTCGTTCTCGCGGACTTTTACGCTGGGCATGGAAACTCCGGGATGGTGAATTGGGTGAAAAATACGGCGAGCCGCCAAGTATACGCTGGTGTGGGTGAAAAATTCAAAGAGCGGGCGACAGAAATTAGGTGGCGAGGGCGTGGAAAGGTATCGCAAGGCGGGCTGCATCGGCAAAATGCCATTTGGCGCTGATGACGGTACCTATCGAGATGTCTTCTGTTCCCCATTCCCCATCCCCCGTTCCCCGCCCCGTGCTGGGCATCGAAACGTCCTGCGATGAGACCGGCGTCGCCCTGCTGCGCTGGGAGCCGCAGGCGCCAGGACATGGGCTGCTGGCACACACCCTGTACACCCAGGTGAAGCTGCATGCCGACTACGGTGGCGTGGTGCCAGAACTCGCCAGCCGCGATCACGTGCGCAAGCTGTTGCCGCTGGTGCGTGAAGCTCTTAAGGAGGCCGGACTGACTCCCGCGGATCTCGGCGGCGTAGCTTACACCGCCGGACCTGGCCTGGTCGGCGCATTGTTGGTGGGCGCAGCCACAGGCCGGGCAATGGCCTGGGCCTTGGGCGTGCCTGCGATCGGTGTCCATCATATGGAAGGACATCTGCTCGCGCCCCTGCTTGAAGACGATCCGCCCGCGCCGCCATTTGTGGCTCTGCTGGTGTCCGGCGGTCATTCGATGTTGGTAGAGGTGGAGGCCATCGGCCATTACCGCATCCTGGGCGACACGTTGGACGACGCCGCCGGCGAAGCCTTCGACAAGACCGCCAAGATGATGGGTTTGCCATATCCGGGTGGTCCCGCACTGGCGGCTTTGGCGGGCCAGGGGCGGCCGGGGGTGTTCCGTTTTTCGCGTCCGATGACCGATCGTCCCGGGCTCGATTTCAGCTTCTCCGGACTGAAGACGCAGGTGCTGCTGGCTTGGCAGCAATCCGATCAGAGCGAACAAACGCGTGCCGACATCGCTCGCGCGTTCGAGGAAGCGATCGTCGATACGCTGCTGATCAAATGCCGTCGTGCCCTTGCCGAAACCGGCGCGCATCGGTTGGTGATTGCCGGTGGTGTCGGCGCCAACCGCCGTCTGCGCGAAGAGCTCGCTGCCGCCGGCGCAAAAGATGGCTTCAGAACGTATTTTCCGCGCCTGCAGTTCTGTACCGACAATGGCGCAATGATCGCGCTGGCCGGTGCGATCCGGCTGGCGCATGGCCAGCACCAGGATGAATCCGTGCAGGTCTTTCCGCGCTGGGATCTGCAGACCCTGCCGCCCGCCGCTTGATCGTATCGCTCGCATCCGCGACGCTTGCACGCATGGACATAGTTTTCATCGAAGATCTGCGCATCGACACCGTCATCGGCATCTACGACTGGGAGCGCCGCGTGCGCCAGACCTTGTCGTTCGACATCGAGATGGCGTTCGACAACACCGTGCCCGCCGCCAGCGACGACATCACCGACACACTCAATTACAAAGATGTGTCCAAGCGGCTCATCGCTTACGTGAGTGAATCGAAATTCGGCTTGGTCGAAACGCTGGCCGAGCGTTGCGTCGCGATCATTCGCGAGGAATTCGGCGTGGTGTGGGTGCGGCTGAAACTGTCCAAGCCCGGCGCGGTGCGCGGTGCGAAAGCCGTCGGTGTACGCATTGAGCGCGGGAAGCGGCCCTAGGGATGCTTCGATCCATTCTGCGTAGGCGGCATGATGTCCAGAAGGCTCGCAGGCTGTGTTGCGCGGCGCAGGGAAGACTGGCCGTCTTTTCAAGTCGCGCGGCGCAGCCTGCGAGCCTTCTGGACATCACCCTTCGGGCCGGTTCTGTCCGTCCGCATGCCTTCGGTCCATCGCCTCGACAGACGGCCAGTCTGCCTTCGCCGATGGCCCTGTGGCCTGCGAACGGACAGAGCCGGTGACGCCCACGCAGAATGGATCGGAGCATCCCATAGACATGGCGCGCGTTTACTTGAGTCTTGGCTCCAATCAGGAGCCGCATCGCTATCTGCGCGCCGCGCTGAACGAGTTGCGTGCGCACTTCGGCGATATCGACGTATCGCCTGCCTATCGCAGTGCCGCGGTCGGCTTCGACGGTGCGGATTTCATCAATCTCGCCGTGGGCTTGGATACAGAGCTTTCGCCCAACGAACTCAACGATTGGCTGCATGCGCTGGAAGATCGCCATGGCCGTCGCCGCGATGTGCCGCGTTACGCCGACCGCACGCTGGATGTGGATATCGTGCTTTACGACGACCTCGTTACGCAGGGGCCGGGGCATCTGGATATTCCGCGCAAGGAACTGAAGCATGCGTTTGTGCTGAAGCCGATCGCCGATATCGCGCCGGAGATGCGTCACCCGGTCAACGGACGCACTATGGCTGAGCTGTGGGCGGCATTTCCGGTTGAAAGCGAGCCGCTCATCATCGAGCAACTCTAGACCGATACGCTGCGCCCGCCATCCACGCGAATGATCTGGCCGGTGACAAACGGCGCATCGCGCAACAGCCACAACACGGCGCTGGCCACATCTTCCGGCGCTCCGGCACGCTTGAGCGGTGTGCGCGCCAGCATGGCTTCCTGATCGCTGTACGGTTTGCCATCGCTTGGCCACATGACCGCGCCGGGTGCGACGCCGTTGACGCGGATGTCCGGGCCGAGATCGAGCGCCAGTGAGCGCGTCATCGCCGCCAATGCCGCTTTTGCCATCACGTAGATGGGATGTTGCGCCAGCGCACGCTCGGCGTAGATGTCCACGAGATTGACGATAGCGCCGCGCGCTTCACGTAATGCCGGCAGCGCGGCTTGTGCAAGAAAGAAGGGCGCTTGCGCGTTGGATGCGAACAACTCGTTCCATTGCGTCAACGTGGCCGTTTCCAACGGCGTGGGATAAAACGCGGAGGCGTTGTTGACCAGTGCGTCGAGACGACCGAAACGTGAAACCGTTGTGTCGACCAGATTCGGCAGTGCCGGTAGGTCCGCAAGATCCGCTTGCACGACTAGCGCGCTGTTGGCGCGCTGCGCGGAAAGTTCGTCAGCAAGCGCATCCGCGTCTGTTCTCGAATGGCGACAGTGCAAGGCGAGGTCGTACCCGGCGGCATGCAGGGTGCGCGCGATCACGGCACCTACGCGCTTGGCGCCACCAGTGATCAGTGCGACCGGGCGCGGTTTGGACGAATCCATATGCATGTTCCTATGGTTATGCGCGATCTAGCCTTGGCGTCATTCCGGCCGTCGCCGGAATGACGCTGAGGAAATAGGGGGATTTGCCGAGCTATTGCGTTGCTAAATCTAATGCATCCGCGTCGCCTGCACTTCCTGCGTCACCGTGTTCGCGCTGTCTTCGCTGTCGGCTGTCCCAATCTCGCTCTTCAGCATCGCAATGGCGGTCGCCGCCACCTGTCGAGTGTCGTAGTAGGCATAACCGCCTACGCCAATGGCACCGATCACCGGCATCCAGCGTGAGAGCCCTTCGCCCAGCGCACGCTGCGTCACTTTCACGCCGATCTGTTTGGCAACGCGTTCGATCACGCCATAGGAGACGCGCCGGAAGATCAGGCGATCGCCTAGCCGCACGACCAAGTCGCGAAATGCCTGTGCGGAGGTGTGCCGGAACAGGCACCACAACATTTGTTCGCGGCCCAATTCCGCATGCTTGCCGTAAGCCGCGGCGATGTCGCTGACCAGTTGCGCCTGGATTTTCCAGATCGAAATCAGTTCCGGCAGGATGGTGAGCCAGCCGAGCGGGCCGGGCGGCAAGGCTAGCGTGCCGGCAGTCAGCGCTGCGCGTTGGGCGGCGCGGCTGGCAAGCCGGCGCGCCTCAGCGTCCGGATTGCTCTGACTGTGCACCTTGCTGTCGGGAATCTGGCTGATGAAATCCAGAATCGCCCGGGTCACCCGGCTGCTTGCCTCATCCTGAGTGACTACTGCAGGCAGGTTGGGGGTGGTTTGCGTGCCGTTGGGCTCGGTCATGCCGCGCTCCGTGGGGAAATATCAGACCGGGCGATCATAGACCGCCCATGTGCACGGCTGATGAGGGCGGCATGAACCCCTTATGTCACTGGGCATGACTTCTGGGGCGTTCGTTCGGCGTAATGGAAATGTTATAACATTTCAGTCTGCTTCCTTTCCGTCTAACAACAACCGCCCGGATTCCCCTGCATGAAAGTGTCTCCGCTTGCCTTAGGCCTTTGCCTCGCGCTGTATGCCTCCGCCAGTTACGCCGAGTCCGTTACTGGTCAGGCGCCCACCCAGCCTCCCGCCGCGACGGCGCAGCCGCCGGCTGGCGACGATACCTCGGGCGATACCGCCGACCAGGCGTCACGCAACCGTCGCGCCACCAAGGCAAAGCAGCTCGGTGCGGTAAACGTCACCGCGGCACTGGACGTGGCGCGCAACAACCTGTCGCCGGATACGGGTAGCAGTGAGTATGTGATCAACGCCCAGGACATCCAGGCTCTGCCGCTGGGTGCCTCCACGCCGCTCAATCAGGTGCTGCTGCAAGCGCCGGGCGTGGTGCAGGATTCCTACGGTCAGCTGCACGTGCGCGGTGATCACGCCAATCTGCAGTACCGCATCAACGGCGTCATGCTGCCGGAATCGATTGCCGGCTTCGGACAAACCATTGATGCGCGCACCATCCAGAGCGTGAAACTGCTCGACGGTGCGCTGCCAGCGCAATACGGCGAGCGCACAGCTGCGGTCGTAGACATCACTACCAAGAATGGTACGGACCTCAGCAACGGTGGTGTGGTCGGCATCACCGGCGGAACGTTCGGCACCGTCAATCCGTATGCGTCGATCTGGGGGCACAGCGGTAACTGGAGCTACTTCTTCACCGGCAATTATCTGGAGAACAACGTCGGCATCGAAAACCCGACGCGTAGCCGCGATCCGATCCATGACCACACGAATCAGGTGAAGGGTTTCGGCGACATCACCTATCTGATCAACAACGACACGCGTCTGAGTTTCCTGTTTGGCGTGACCAACAACCGCTTCCAGATTCCGAACAATCCAAGCCAGACGCCGCAGTTCGGCTATCTGGACCAGACTGATTTCAACTCCGCCAACTTAAACGAGCGCCAGAACGAACAGACGCGCTTCGGCATGCTGGCGCTGCAGGGGAAACTCGGTGATACCACCTATCAGGTGTCGATCGGCCAGCGTTACAGCGGATTGCAGTATTACCCCGATGACATCGGCGATCTGATGTTCAACGGCGTCGCGGGTCAGATCAACCAGAACGACCGCGCATCGACGCTGCAGGCGGATTTCGCCACGCCGTGGGGTGGTTCGCACACGCTGCGCTACGGTGTTTATTACGAATTCGATCGCGCCATGACCAACACCAATTCGTTGGTGTTCCCGACCAACCCGGATGGCAGCCAAGCCAGCACGGTACCGTTCAATATCTTCTCGGGCGATCGCATTCTCGCGAAGACGGCGGCGATCTATCTGCAGGACGAATGGGACATCACCGACACCTTTACCCTCAACTACGGCTTGCGCGGCGACCGTTACACGGCGTTCCGTGAAGAAAGTCAGCTCAGTCCGCGCGTAGGGATGCTGTGGCAGGCCACCGACAGCACCACGTTCCATGCCGGCTATTCGCGTTACTTCACGCCGCCGCAGACGGAGCTGATCTCCAGTGAGAACATCGACGCGTTCGCCAACACCACCAATGCGGTGAAAAACTACGGCAACAACACGCCGCTGACAGAACGTTCCAACTACTTCGACGCGGGCGTACAGCAGAACATCGGCTCGGATTGGACGCTGGGTCTGGATGCCTACTATCGCAAGGTGGAGCGCCTGCAGGATCTTGGGCAGTTCGGTACCGCGTTGGTGTACTCCACGTTCAACTACAAGTACGGCCGCGTGCGTGGTACCGAGTTCACGCTTTCGTATAACCATGGCCCGCTGTCCGCGTATTTCAACGCCGCGTACAGCCGTGCGATGGGCAAGGACGTGATCACCGGCCAGTACAACTTCGGTGTGGATGAACTGGCCTACATCACCAACAACTTTATTCACCTCGATCACGATCAGAAGCTGGCTTCATCGGGTGGTGTTACTTACGCCATCACCGATACCACCAAGGTCGGCGCCGATTATCTGTTCGGTAGCGGTTTGCGTCAGGCGGGCTTGGTGCCGAATGGCCTTTCGCTGCCGTACTACTTCCAGCTCAACTTCAACGTGTCACATGATTTCGACTTCGAAAGCATCGGCAAGGTGCACACGCAGCTTGCGCTGATCAATGCGCTGGATCGTTCGTACCGGCTGCGTAGCGGCACCGGTGTCGGCGTGGGTGCGCCGCAGTATGGGCCGCGTCGTGGTGTGTTTCTGACGCTGGAAAAGCCGTTCGATTTCTAATTCGGCCAGATCCACCTTAGTGAACCCTCTCCCTTCGGGGGAGGGTGCCGAGAGGCGGGTGAGGGTTCGGGCGAAGCGCGATGCCAACCTCTCACGCAAGTCGTTGCGATCGCGCGCCGATTGCACCCTCACCCTAACCCCTCTCCCGGAGGGAGAGGGGGATTTATCAGTGAGCCGACGCCGCCGACTGCCCGCCATCCTTGCGCAGCGCCAGGCCCTTCAGAATGTTCAATGCCTGCGACAGCGCATAGTCGCTGGTCGCCAGCTTTGCATTCTCCGCACTACCATCGTTATTGATGCCGTCACTGTTCGCATTGGCTTCATTGGCCAGGTGATGCGGCAAGTCAGCTTCGGAGCTGATCGGGTTCTGCGTATCGTCCACCTTGGCCACGGTGAGGTCGGCAAGCGGGATGTCCGGCTTGATCCCTTCGGCCTGGATCGACGTGCCGTTGGGCGTGTAGTAGCGCGCCGTGGTGAGCTTTACCGCATGATCGCTGTCGAGCGGCAGCACGGTCTGCACCACACCCTTGCCGAAGGTGCGGCGACCGACGATCAACGCACGATGGTTGTCCTTGAGCGCACCGGCCACGATCTCTGCCGCAGAGGCAGTGCCGTTGTCGGCCAGCAGCACCATCGGCGCGCCGTTCAACAAGTCACCGGGATGCGCGGCGAAGGTGAGGTTGGAGTCGGGCAGGCGGCCACGCGTGGTAACAATGTTGCCGGAGTCGAGGAAGTCATCGCTCACCGATACCGCCGCCGTGAGCAGACCGCCTGGGTTGGAGCGCAGATCCAGGATCGCACCCTTCTGTGCGCCGTTCTTCTGGGTCAGTGCACCCAGTTTCTTTTCCAGATCGCTGGCCGTGTCGTCCTGGAACTGGCTGATGCGGATATAGGCGTAGCCGGGTTCGAGTTCGCGCACTTTCACGCTGGTCATGGAGATGCGCTCGCGGGTGAGCGTCATATTGACCGGCTGGTCGGCCTTTTCATGCAGGATGCCCAGCGTGATCTTGCTGCCCGGATCACCACGTAGCGCGTCGAACATGCTGTCGATGTTGTCAGGCGTGATCACTTTGCCGTTGACCGAGGTGATCACGTCGCCCGGCTTGATGCCGGCGCGCGAAGCAGGCGTGTCGTCGATCGGCGAGACGATCTTCAGCATGCCGTTGTCCTGCATGACCTCGATACCTAAGCCGCCGTACTGGCCGGTGGTGTCCTCGTTGAGTTCCTGCAGACCCTCTTTGTCGAGATAGGCGCTGTGCGGATCGAGGCCGGCGAGCATACCCTTGATCGCATCGTTCATCAGGGTCTTGCTGTCGACCTTTTCGACGTAAGCCTGGCGGATGATCTGGTAGACGTGAGCGAAGTTGCGCACGTCATCCATGTTTACCTGGTCTGCCGGTGCCGCGCTGCTCGTCGCCTTGGCGGGGGCGGGATCGCTGGCGGCGGGCGCCGCATCAGGCGCCGCCTGCGCGTGCAACAGGGGCGTCGCCAGCAACAGGGCGAGCAGGCAGGAGCGGGGGAAACGCATGGGGCAAAACTCCACAAGAAGTGATGTGACGACCTCGTTGAGACCGCTCGGGGCCGTCGAAATTCATGCTGAAAGCATACGCCGAAGTGGGCTTCAAATATCTCTACTCCCTCTCCCCTCCGGGGAGAGGGCCGGGGTGAGGGGCAAATCTTGCCGCGCGGCTTGCTCCGCTGCGCGAAATGATTTGTGAAAATGTTCGCAGGCTAGAACAAGTTTCGGGCAAGCTCAGCCCCTCACCCCACCTCGTTTCCCCTTGGGGAAAGAGAAAGGAAGAAATGTTTTCCCCGGCGGGGAGAGGGGGCATGGCGTCACAAGCGTTAGCGCTTCTGATTCAACCAAGTCCGCGGATCCATCGGTTTCCCGTTTTGCCGCAGCTCGAAATACACCCCGGTGTTGTCGCCAGTGCTCAGCATGGCGGTGCCCAGTGCTTCGCCCGCTGCGACATCGTCGCCCACGCCGTGCAGCAGGGTTTCGTTGTTCCCGTACATGCTCAGCCAGCCATTGCCGTGACTGAGAATGATAAGTTGCCCGTAGCCGCGCAGAAAGTGCGCGTACACCACTCGTCCGCGCGCCACAGCTTTCACATCTGCGCCGCGTGGCGCGCCGATCAGCACGCCGTTACCAAACGTATGCACGGGCCCGGGCGCCGGCCAAGGCAGGTTGCCACGGATGTTGGCCATCGCCTTGCCGGTGCTGCCACTGGGAACAGTGGGATTGGCGTGGGCCTTGCGCTCCGCTTCGCGGGCCGCGTCGTCGATGGCCTTCTGCAATTTCGTCAGCAGATCGTTGAGCGATTGCTCGTTCTGCTTCATCGTCGCAAGCTTCTGCGCCTGATTCTTATATTGTGCGTCGATCTGGCTGGCGAGCTGCTGCTGTTGTTTGCGTTGCTGTTGCAGCGTCGAGGCCTGTTGCTGGCGCTCTGTGCGGGTGGCTTCCAGCGCCTGCTGCTCGGTAGTGATCTGGTTTTCCAGATCCTGCAGTTTGGCCAGTTCGGTCATCAGCTGCTGCACTTTCTGCATGCGGTCTTGCTGGAAATATTTGGAATACGCCAGCGAACGGGCGATGCGCGCGATGTCTTCGTCGCCCAGCAATAGGCGCAGATCCGAGCCGTGACCGACGGCGTAGGTGGCGCGCAGCAAATCGGCAATCGCGGCGCGCTGACTGCTGAGGCTCTGGTTGAGTACCGATCGTTGCGTTTGTAACTGATCGAGTTGCTGCTGCTTGGCGGCGATCTGGGCGTCGGTGTCGCGTACCAGCTTGGCAGCGGTGGCCACAGCATCGGATTGCTTGGCCAGCTCGGCGTTCGCACTGTCGCGCTTGGCGGCGGTGTCGGCCTGCTCTTTGGCCAACGCCTGCATCTTGGCGCGCAGGTCTGTCAGCTGCTGCTTGGTCTGGGCCTGTTCGGCTTCGGCCTTGTTGTCCTGTGCGGCGCTGACGGGAAAGCTGGAAGAAAGGGCGATCGCAATGGCGATCAGGATGAAAGCGAGCGGGCGGGAGGCGCGGAGATGTATGAGCATGCGCGAATTATCTATGAGCTGGACTGTTCTCGCGAGACGCCGTAAACGGCGCTCCGTTGCGCCTTTGGGGGCGAGCGCACGGGACTGGTCTGTTAGCGCGCACTGTTACGCCTAACGACCATTTTTCATTTGGACGTCTAGCCGGCTTTGACGCGACGCACAAGTTGTGCTTAAAGTCGGGTTGCAAGCCTTATTCGCATGCAGCTTGCCGCCTCCTCGGCGGCGGGCTTTTTGCGCCCTAGCGAGCCGGGAGGAAGAAAACTCATGTTGGTGGCACCGCGGTTGTACGACCCCAGTTTTGAACACGATAGCTGCGGCTTTGGTCTGGTTGCCCAGATCGACGGCCGTGCCAGCAAATGGGTGGTCGATACGGCATTCACGGCGCTCGCCAAACTTTCGCATCGCGGCGGCGTGAACGCCGATGGCGTGACCGGCGACGGTTGCGGCGTGCTGATCCATCACCCGCATTCGTGGCTGCGCGCACTGGCGGTGCAGGCAGGCATTCCCCTGGGCGAGCGTTTCGCTGCTGGCCTGGTGTTTCTTGAATCGGCCGAGAGCGAAGCGGCCAAGACATTGCAGCGTTATGTGGCAGAGGAACGTCTGCACGTCGCCGGTTGGCGTGATGTGGCGGTCAATGTTGAAGCGTGTGGACCCCTCTCTGCCGCGGCCATGCCGGTGGTGCGGCAGATCTTCGTCAACGCAGCGGACGATATGGACGATGCCGGCTTCGAGCGCGCGCTGTTCCGTGCACGCCGTCGTGCCGAGCGTGCGCTGGCCGATGATGCGCAGTTCTATGTGGTGTCGCTTTCCGCCCAGGTGATCGGCTACAAGGCCATGGCCGCGCCGGGACGCTTGCGTGATGTGTTCGAAGATCTGCGC
Source organism: Dyella acidisoli (assembly GCF_030160295.1). GTDB lineage: Bacteria > Pseudomonadota > Gammaproteobacteria > Xanthomonadales > Rhodanobacteraceae > Dyella_B > Dyella_B acidisoli. Next base: position 196,558 of record NZ_BSOB01000006.1, on the reverse strand, counting down.
CATCCAGCGCTCGCCGCCGATGCTGTGGTGTTCCATCAACGCTTCTCCACCAACACCACACCGCAATGGCGCCTGGCCCAGCCGTTCCGACTGCTGGCGCACAACGGCGAAATCAACACCATTCGCGCCAATCGCCGCTGGATGCAGACGCGTGCGCACGTGTGGCGCTCGCCGCTGGTGGATCTCTCTGACATTGGTCCGTTCGTGCGTCAAAGCGGTTCGGATTCGGAAAGCCTCGACAACGCGCTGGAACTGTTGCTGGCCGGCGGGCTGGACATGATCGCCGCGATGCGCGTGCTGGTACCGCCAGCGTTCGCCGCGCGCGAAGGCATCGACGAAGACCTCGCCGCTTTCTATGAGTATTACGCACTGCACAGCGAGCCGTGGGATGGTCCCGCCGGTCTGGTGATGTGCGATGGCCGTTACGCGGTGTGTACGCTCGATCGCAACGGTCTGCGCCCGGCACGCTGGGCGCTGTCTGATGACAATCATTTGATCGTCGCCTCCGAAGCCGGCTTATGGGATGTGCCGAGTTCGCGTGTGATCGCCAAGGGTCGCTTGGCGCCGGGCGAAATGATCGCCGTGGATTTCAAGGCAAACCGTCTGCTGCACGATGCGGATATCGACGAAATCAACCGCAAGCGCGCACCCTTCCGCGATTGGCTGCGCGCGGGCGTGAGCTATCTGGAATCGGATCTGATCGATCCGTCGCTGGCGGCCGAGCCGTTGCCGGCGGATGAATTGCGCTGCTATCAAAAGCTGTATGGCCTGTCGCGCGAAGAGCGCGAAACCGTACTCAAGGTGATCGCCGAGCTGGAGGCCGAAGCCACCGGCTCGATGGGTGACGACACACCGATGGCCGCCATGTCGCGTCAGGTGCGTCCGGTGTTCGACCGTTTCCGCCAGGCATTCGCGCAGGTGACCAATCCGCCGATCGATCCGCTGCGCGAAAAGCTGGTGATGTCGCTGGTGACGCAGATCGGGCCGGAAGGCAACGTGTTCGATCTGAAGCCGGAAAACGCCAAGCAGATCCTGATCAACTCGCCGATTCTTTCGCAGCGCAAGTTGCGACAGCTGCTGGCGATGCCGCAATACGCTAACACGCAGCGCTTCGATCTGATGTATGAGCCGGAAGAGGGGTTGGAGGCGGCATTGCGTCGTTTGTGCCGCGAAGTGGCGCAAACCGTGCGCGATGGCTGTGCATTGGTGTTTTTGAGCGATCGCTATCCGCAGCGCGATCTGCTGCCGATTCACTCGTTGCTGGCGACGGGCGCCGTGCACGCGCATCTCATCGACGAAGGCCTGCGCTGTCATTGCAACATCGTCGTGGAAACCGCCACACCGCGCGACCCGCATCAATTCGCCTGTCTGATCGGTTATGGCGCCACGGCGATCTATCCGTGGCTGGCGTATCAGAGCCTGTTCGAGCTGGGTCGCGAAGGTCACATCGAAGGTGATCGTCTGGAGATCGGGCGCAGCTATCGTCGCGGCATTCGCAAGGGTTTGCTGAAGATCCTGTCGAAGATGGGCATTTCCACCGTCGCCGGCTATCGCGGTGCGCAGTTGTTCGAAATCGTGGGTCTCGCGCCGGAAGTGGTGGAACTGTGCTTCCCGGGCACACCGTCGCGCATCGGCGGCGCCAACTTCAACGACCTGGAACATGAGCAGCGACTGCTTGCCGCGGAAGCCTGGAACCAAGCGCAATCTTTGCGTGCTGGCGGCCTGTACAAATACGTGCACGGCGGCGAGTACCACATGTACAACCCGGACGTGATCGGTACGCTGCAAAAAGCAGTGCGCACCGGTAATCCCAACGACTACCGCGCGTATGCGAATTACGTCGATCATCGTCCGCCATCAGCGTTGCGCGATCTGCTGGGCTTGAAGCCCGCCTCGTTGCCGATTGCATTGGATGAAGTGGAATCTGTCGATGCGATCCTGAAGCGCTTCGACTCCGCCGGCATGTCGTTGGGCGCACTTTCGCCCGAAGCACACGAAGCGCTGGCGATCGCGATGAATCGCCTTGGCGCGCGCAGCAACTCCGGCGAAGGCGGCGAAGATCCCGCGCGCTATGGCACGGAGAAAGCATCGAAGATCAAGCAGGTGGCTTCCGGCCGCTTCGGCGTAACGCCTGCTTATCTGGTGAATGCCGAAGTGCTGCAGATCAAGATTGCGCAAGGTGCCAAGCCGGGCGAAGGCGGTCAGCTTCCTGGCCACAAGGTGGATGCGACCATTGCGCGCCTGCGTTACGCGAAGCCGGGCATTGGTCTGATTTCGCCGCCGCCGCATCACGATATTTATTCCATCGAAGATCTCGCCGAGTTGATTCACGATCTGAAGGAAGTGAATCCGGATGCGCTGATCTCGGTAAAGCTGGTTTCGCATGCAGGCGTCGGTACGGTTGCTGCAGGTGTAGTAAAGGCCGGTGCGGATTTGATCACCGTCAGTGGTCACGACGGTGGTACCGGCGCGAGTCCGCTCACGTCGATCAAGTACGCCGGTACGCCGTGGGAACTCGGTTTGGCCGAAACGCAGCAAACATTGCGCCGCAATGATCTGCGCGGTCGCGTGCGTCTGCAGACCGATGGTGGTTTGAAGACTGGATTGGATGTAGTGAAAGCCGCGCTGCTCGGTGCGGAAAGTTTCGGCTTCGGCACCGGTCCGATGGTGGCGCTGGGCTGCAAGTACCTGCGCATCTGCCACTTGAACAACTGTGCCACCGGCGTAGCTACGCAGCATCCTGTGTTGCGCAAAGATCACTTTGTCGGCCTGCCCGAGATGGTGATGAACTACTTCACCTTCCTCGCGCAGGACGTGCGTGCCCATTTGGCGCAGATCGGCGTGCGTTCGCTGGGTGAAATTGTCGGTCGCACCGATCTGCTCGAACAGCTCGAAGGCGTCACGCCGGTGCAGCACAGGCTTGACCTTACGCCGCTGATTGACGGCACGGGCTTGAGTGCCAGCAGCGAATTCGCATGCACGCTGCCGCGCAATCCGATGCGCGACGAAGCCGCACTGGCTTCGCGCATTGCGATCGACACAGCGGACGCGGTGGCAAACAAGACCAGCGGCACGTTTGCTTATCGCATCGAGAACACAGATCGCGCGATCGGTGCGCGCTTGTCCGGTGATGTCGCGCGTCGTCATGGCGATCACGGTATGGACGCGAACCCCATCGAATTGAAGCTGGAAGGCGCAGCCGGTCAAAGTTTGGGCGCGTGGAACGCCGGCGGCGTGCACATCGAATTGGTCGGCGAAGCCAACGACGGCGTCGGCAAGGGCATGGCAGGCGGTCGTATCGTGGTGCGTCCGCCGGCGGATGCGCCCTATGCCAGCCAGGACGCATCGATCATCGGCAACACCTGCCTGTACGGCGCGACGGATGGTGAGTTTTATGCTGCGGGTCGCGCGGGCGAACGCTTCGCCGTGCGCAATTCCGGTGCGATCGCCGTGGTCGAAGGTGCGGGCGATCACTGCTGCGAATACATGACCGGTGGTGTGGTCGCCGTGCTCGGCAAGGTTGGCCTCAACTTTGGTGCGGGCATGACCGGCGGCTTTGCGTATGTGCTCGACATCGAGCGCGACTTCGTCGACTGCTACAACCACGAGCTGGTCGACATTCTGCGTATCTCACCCGAGGGGATGGAAAACTACATGCAGCACCTGCGGAAATTGGTCACCCGCCATGTTGAATTGACTGGCAGCGAATGGGGTCGGCAGATTCTGCGCGACTTCCGCGGCCTGCAATACAAATTCTGGCTGGTGAAACCAAAAGCCGCGAGCCTTGCCGTGTTGGCCGAAGAACTGCGGAGGGCGGCATGAGCGCAAAACTGTTCCAATTCCTCGACTTGCCTCGACAGCCGCCGCGCACCGTCCCCGTGGCGGTGCGCGTGCTGGGCTACGGTGAAATCGGCGGCGACTTCGCTTCGCCGCAAGCAGCTTCGCAAGCGGAGCGCTGCATCGATTGCGGCAATCCGTATTGCGAACACGCCTGTCCGGTGCACAACTACATTCCGAACTGGCTGAAACTGGTGCAGCAGGGTCGCATCATGGAAGCGGCCACGCTGATGCACGAAACCAATCCGCTGCCGGAAATCTGTGGGCGCGTGTGTCCGCAGGATCGTTTGTGCGAAGGCGCCTGCACACTGGAGCAGACCGCGTTCGGCGCGGTGACCATCGGCAGCATCGAGCGCTGGGTTACCGACGAAGCGTTGCGTCAGGGGTGGCGTCCGGATCTTTCCAAAGTGCATGAAACCGGTTATCGCGTGGCGGTAGTTGGCGCCGGCCCAGCAGGGCTTGCGTGTGCAGATCGCCTGCGTCGCGAAGGCATTGCAGTGGATGTCTACGATCGTCAACGCGAGATCGGCGGCTTGCTCACCTTCGGCATTCCGCCGTTCAAGCTGGACAAGGGCGTGGTTCGCACGCGTCGCGAAGTGCTTGAAGGCATGGGCGTGCGTTTCCTGCTCGGCAAGGAAGTGGGGCGTGATGTGGAATTTGGCGCGCTGCTGGAAGAATACGACGCCGTTTTCGTCGGCACCGGCGCTTACACCTTTGTGGACGGCCAATTGCCAGGACGCGAACTGCTGGGTGTGCACGATGCCTTGCCGTTCCTGATCGCGAACACCGAACGCTTGCTGCGCAACGAACCAGCTTCCATGTTCGATTTCCACGGCAAGCACGTGGTGGTGCTCGGCGGTGGTGATACTGGCATGGATTGCAACCGCACCGCGATCCGCCTTGGTGCCGCATCCGTCACCTGCGTATATCGCCGCGATGAAGCGAGCATGCCGGGTTCCGCGCGCGAGGTGAATTACAGCCGCGAGGAAGGTGTCACTTTTATGTTCCACCGTCAGCCGGTGGCGATTCTCGACAACGGCAAGGGCCATGTGCGTGGTGTTCGCGTGGTGGAAACGCGTCTGGTGGATACGGGCGATGGACGTGCGCGTCCACAGAACGTGCCTGGCACTGAATCGGAAATCGCCGCGGATGTGGTGATCCAATCGTTCGGCTTCCTGCCCAGTCCGCCGGATTGGTTGAAGGCGCACGGCGTGGATCTCGCCTCGTCGGGCAAAGTGATCACTGGTGCTCACGGCCGCCTTCCGCACCAGACCAGCCATCCGAAAATTTTCGCGGGTGGCGACAATGTGCGTGGTGCGGATCTGGTGGTACGTGCGGTGTACGACGGCCGTGAAGCGGGTAGGAGTATCGCCAGCATGTTGGCGAATGTGTCGTCGGTAAAAGAAGAAGTCGCCGTCGGCTAACCCATACGCGCAACCAAGTTCGGCTCAAAAAAGCGGCGCATGTTCAATGCGCCGCTTTTTTTATTGCCGCGATCTGCATGGCCAGGATGTTTTAGGGGTTGGGGTGCGACCCACGCACGACGCGAGCTCGAAATCATTCGATCGCACCTACGAATTTGTCCAAACACGTCATGTGGAATCGCAAAATGCTGCGATTGCACATGCGCGACAGTCGTATGCGCTGACCCTTATAGTTCAAAGATTTAAGAAATTTTTCGAGCCAAATGAGGCCATTTAAGCCGTCTTCTTGGGCCAAGCGGTACTGTTAATTTCTTGCGAAGTGTGGGTACTATCCTGAAATGCGCATCTTCTTACGACGTAGGTTTATGCGCTAGGGGAGTCAGCAGAGCCCTACCCATACCCCACATCTGCTGCCGAAACGAGGGAGATTTCATTCATGCGTATGAGAACGACACGGCTGCGCGACGCTATCGTGTGGACCTTGTTCGCGGGTTCCGCCGGTTTTGCATTCGCGGCGAACGCGCAATCGCAAGACGCAACGCAATCCACGAAGACGCTGGAGAAGGTCGTGGTGACCGGTTCCAGCATTCCGCGTACCGACCTGGAAACCGCTTCGCCGGTGCAAGTCATCACTGCCAAGGATCTGCAGGCGAGCGGCCTGCCGACGGTTGCCGACTTCCTGCAGCGCCTGACTGTTGATGGTGCCGGCTCGATTCCTTCCACGTTTGGCAACGGCTTTGCCAGCGGCGCCACCGGCGTTTCGCTGCGCGGCCTCGGTGCTGGTTCCACGCTGGTGCTGCTCAATGGTCGCCGCATGGCGTCGTTCGGCTTGGCCGATGACGGCCAGAAAGTCTTCACCGACCTCAGCACCATCCCGATGGAAGCAGTGGAACGCATCGAAGTGCTGAAGGACGGTGCATCCGCTATTTACGGTTCCGACGCCATCGCCGGCGTGGTCAACATCATCTTGAGAAGCGACTTCCACGGCGCAGTGGCCAAAGTTTCGACCGGTGTTTCCGGCAACGGCGACGGCAATCGTTACAAGGCCTCGCTGACGGCAGGTACGGGCGACCTCAACAAGGATCGCTACAACATCCTGTTCAACCTGGAAGGCATCAAGGACGACGCGATCCTCGCGACCGATCGCAGCGATCGCAAATGGATTGGTACGGGCGATCTGCGTCCGTGGGGTTACAGCGCGACAGGCAGCCAGTTCCTCGGCGGTGCGATCACCAGCGGTGGCGCCGTGGCAGGCAGTTCGCCGACGGGTGCGGTGCGCGATCCGGCTACGGGTCTCTACACGTCGCTGCCTGGCTGCGGACAGTTCTCCAACATTTCGCAGGCTGGCGGCGGTGGCGGCTGCTTGTGGGATACGGCGAAGTTCCGCTGGATCACGCCGAGCGATCGCTCGATCAACTTGTTCGTGCGCGGCACCTACAAGGTATCCGACGACACGCAGGTGTATAGCGAATTTGGCTACTCGAACAAGGTTTCCAAGTTCCAGACCACACCGTCGGGCGTCTCCGGTGCCTGGGGTTATCCGGGCGGCCCGGTCAATGCCAGCAGCGGCGCAGGCGCCGTGGTGCTTGGACCTGGCGATCCCGACAATCCCTACGGCACGAACGCACGTCTGCGTTACTCCGCGTGGGATGTCGGTCCGCGCGTGACGCGCACCGACAATGACTTCTATCGCTTCCTGGTCGGCGTGAAGGGCACCTTTGGTTCGTGGGATTACGATGCCGCGTACATGCATTCGGGCACCGATCTCACCAGCTCGCGCTGGGGCTATCTGCGTTACAGCGCGGTGCGCGATGCGCTCACCAATCCCAACAGTCCGTTCGGCTACTGGCGCATCGGTGAGAACTCCGGTTTGAACAACCCGGGTATCTACAACTACATCTCGCCGACGCTGCACGCGGACGCCAGCAGTGTGCTCGACTCGATCGACGCCAAGGTCACGCGCACTCTGTTTGATCTGCCTGGCGGTCCGCTCGGCTTGGCACTTGGCGCTGAATATCGCCGCACGGCCGTGTCGCTCACGCCAACCACGTATACCGACACGGGCGACATCATCGGTCTGGGTTACTCGGCCTATAAGGGCTCGCAATCCGTGGCGGCCGGCTATTTCGAATTGGATGCACCGGTGCTGAGCACGTTGGAAGTCTCGGCTGCGGGCCGCGTGGATAGCTACAAATCCGGCAGCACCGCGGTCACACCGAAGTTCGGCCTCAAGTGGTCGCCAACGCCATGGCTGTCGCTGCGCGGCACGTTCGCAGGTGGTTTCCGTGCACCGAACCCGGCTGAAACCGGTGGCCGCCTGGCCGCGTTCACCAATGCTCCCGATCCAGTGCGTTGCCCGAACGGCGCTCCGTTGCCGGGTGCTTCGCAGGCGGACTGCAATGCCGCTATTGCCATCATCACTGGGCCGAATGCACATCTGAAGCCGGAGCGTTCGCGCAGCTACACCGGCGGCATCGTGTTGGCACCGACTGCGGATACGTCGTTGACCGTCGATTACTGGCGCATTCGTCGTACCGATGAAATCAATCAGAGCACGGCCGCTTCGGCAATCGCCGCGGGCAACGTGATCCGCTCGGACAACAATCTGCCCGGCATCCCCAACAGCGGTACGCTGCTGGCAGCGGAAGGTAGCTACATCAACTCCGCAGCGACCTCGGTGCGTGGCGTCGATCTGGATTTCACGCAGCGCTTCGACCTGGGCACGTACGGCAGGTTGAACTTCGATCTGAATGCTACGCGTTTGATCTCGTATGCACGTGAGGACGCCAGTGGCACCGTGCAGTACGCGGGCACGCACGGCAACTGCGATACCACCAACTGTATCGGTACGCCGCGCCATCGTGCACAGATCACTGCCGGCTGGGACATCAACAACTTCTCGTTGGGTGCCACAGTGAACTATCGCAGCGCGTTCAAGAACGTGCCTTATGCGGGCGCTCCGTGCAACACGTCGTTTGCCGATGGCACGGACGCACCGGAGCATTGCCGCATTCCGTCGTTCACCACAGTGGATCTCTCGGCTCGTTATCACTTCGCGAACAACTTCGAAGTGTTCGGTTCGATCCAGAACGTGACCGACGAAATTGCTCCGCTCGACCCGACGACCTACGGCGCGATGAACTACAACCCGTTGGATTCCACCGGCGCCATCGGCCGTTATTTCACGGTGGGTGCGAAGTACACGTTCGAGTAAGCAGTGGTTGAAAGGCTGTATCGCGTCATGGCGATGCAGTTGATGTGAAAACGGCGCGTCGAGTGATCGGCGCGCCGTTTTGTTTTACGAAGATCGATGAAAATAGCGCCCCAACTTACGTGACCTTTTCCCGGGCAGCCGAAAAAAACTCGCCCCGGCGTAAACCGGGGCGAGCGGGGAAGTGGACGTCTCTGGGAAGAACGCCCATTACCGAACTTGCTATCAGTAGTCGTAAGACACCGACAGACGTACGTAACGCGGCTGCGTGTAGTACATGCCGATGCCGTACGTATTGAGCACTGTGCCAGGCGACGCGGATTCGCTGGTGGCACTCCACTGAGTCGGCACCTGACGGTTCAACACGTTGAACACATCCAGGCCGAAGGCCAGCTTCTGCTGCGCGAACATCGGGCGATAGTTCACGCCCAGATCCAGGCGTTGGTTCCAGGGCATGCGGCCCACTGCACCCGGAGCCGAAGCCTGGGCAAAGCAGTAGTGATAGGCCGAACCATATCCCGACGGATCGGTGTCCGGTGCAGGGTAGTAGCCGAGACAGCTCTTCGGTGCACCCGAGGTCAGCAACACGCGGGCCGACACCATCCACTCCGGCGTCACCGCGTAAGCACCGTAAGCTTTGATCTGGTGCGTACGATCGTTGAACAGCACACCGTTACTGTTCGCCATGATCGACGCGAAGTCCCAGTCCTCGGTCTTGCTGACGTCGGTCTGGCCGATGTCCGAACGCACCTGACCTTCGGTGTTGCCATAGCTACGCGAGAACGTGTAATCCAGGCGACCCTGCCACTTACCATCGAACGGGTGCTCCAGGTACATGTTCAGCGCGTAGTACTTGCGCTTCGCACCATCGGTGAAGCCCCAGTCGCTCTTGGTCATCGTCACCTTGCTGTAGCCGCTGCCGTCGATGCGCGACACCAGGAAGTCGTTGCTCTGGCCCGGATTGATCAGACGGCAACCCGGCTGAGTGGTGTTGTACAACGAGGGATCCAAACCCATCGATTGCATCTTGGCCGCCAACTTGTCCATGTCGCAGACGTCGTCGATCGCACTTTCCAACTTACGCAGCGTGAACTTCGCGCCGGTGGTCCAGCTCGGGCCAAGCGTCTTGTCGAAACCGAGGATCAGCTCATCCTGGTATTCCGAACGCAGGTTGGTGGCGGTGAAGGTCTTCGGATCGGGCGTGACGCCGTATTCGTTGTCTGCCGAGTGAGCCGGACCAAGAGCGGCTACGCCGGTAGGTGCACCGTTCGCGGCGATACCTGTGTAGGTGAAGTATTGATCCGTATACGTCGATGCCGAAGCGCCGCGGATGGCCACGCTGCTCGGCAGCGCGAGGTAGTAACGGCCAAGGTTGGCGTATAGCTTCAGGCTGGCATCGCCGAACACATCCCAACTCGCGCCCAGGCGCGGTGCCCATTGATTGCCGCTGCGGACATAAGGCTGCTCGCTATTGTTGTAGTTGGTGAACTTGTCGTTGCGCAAACCAACGTCCACCATCCAGCGGTCGGTGACCTGCCACTTGTCTTCCAGGTAGTACGCCTTCTGCGCCACGGACATGCTGGTGGCGTCGTGGAAAATGCGCTGCCGCACGTAGTACGGAGTGCCCGGTGCAGCGGAGTAGCTGTTGATGGGGCTGTTCGGGGTCTTGGTGATGAAGTAATACCAAGCGTAGCCGGGGCCGCTGGTGACCTGGCCCTGATCGGCAGCGTGGTAGTACATGTTGTCGATACCCACCGACAGATCATGGCTACCCAGGTGGTAATCGACGTCCAAACGCAGACCGTGCGTACGGGTCTGGGCGTCTGGCGAATTGATCAGGCGAACGGTGTTGCCGTTGGTGATCGTGCCGCCGCCGGTATATGCGGGATTTTGGTTGAGCGGGTTGGCGATGAACGGGTCGGTGTCATTCTGGCCTGGAATCTGGGTGAAGTTCGTCACCTTGTTGCGACCGTAGGTCGCGCTCACCGTCAAGTCCTGCGTGATGTAGCCGGTGTACTTGATGATGTCTAGCGTGGTGGAGTCCTTGGACCACACCGGGTACAGACCCTTCGCACCACCGGTACCGAGGTTGGCGTAGTTGAAGGCGTAGTATTCGCCGGAGCTCGGCTTCAGTGGATCACTCGCGCCTGCATCGGCAGGCTGCTTGTTCACGATGTGCGTGAGTTCCAGCAGATGGTTGTCGGTGATGTTCCAGTCGATCTTGCCGTAGAACTTCTGCAGCTTGTTGATGTACTTGAGATAAGCCGCCTGCGAAGCATCCACCGTATTGGTACTGCGACCTTCCACCTTCTCCGCTTCGGCCGACAGGAAGAAGAACAGCTTGTCCTTGATCAGCGGGCCGCCCACGTAAGCGTCATACACCGTGCGCCATTGCTTATCGCCCTTGCGGTACTGATAGAGCGTGCCCGGCAGGTTCGATTTGGCATAGCTGTAGCCCGAAGGCAGCGCCATGTTGGGGTAGTAGCGGTTCTGCGGATCGGATTCCAGGAAACGCGGTTCCCAAAGCATCTGGCCACCAAAATGCCACTCGTTGGTACCACGCTTACCGATCTGGTTGATGACGCCGCCGTCCGAGCGGCCGTACTTCGCGCTGTAACCGCCGATGTAGGTTTCCTGCTGATCGATCGAGCCGTAGGGCAGGCCCACGCCGCCCAGATTGGACAGCGGATCGGAGCTGCTGAAACCGTTTATGTAATACGCGTTCTCGCTGGGGCTGCCGCCACCGAAGGAGAGCGAGTTGTTGAAGTAACCACTGCCTTGCACAACGCCTGGCGCCAGCAGCGCGATGGCTTCGGCCGAACGGCCAAGCGGCAGACGCTCCAGATCCTTGGACGTGATGACCGAGCGCGAATCCACCGATGCAACGTCAATCTGTGGCAGCGCATTCGCATTCACCGTAACGGTGCTCAGCGTTTTGGCTGCGAAGGAAATTTCAGTGCTGATGCCTACGGCGAGCGTCACGTTGTCGCGGCTGTCGACCACCGAACCGTCTTTCTTCAGCTGCACCGTGTAGGTGCCGACCGGCATGTTGGCAATGCGGTAGTGGCCGGAGCTGTCGACCGGTGCTTCGCGGGTAAGGCCGGTTGCACTCACGACCGTAACCGAATCGCCGACCGGCGCCTGGCCCACAAATGTGCCGGTAGTGGACTGCGCCATGGCCACGCCGGCCAGGCTCATGCCCAACGCGACAGCAAGCGCCTTACGGTGCGGCCGATAGCCGCCCAAGTAATTCTTCATAGCTTTTTTCCCCGATAACAATGGTTTTACTGCGCTCGGGCATGGGATTTGATTGGTTCCCCCGCCATGCCCGCTAATCTTTGTTTAACGGAAGAAATTGCGCCAGTCAAGAACTTACGAGTTCTTCGTCCATTTCCGCGAGAAAACATAGGCAGCTACGTAATTTTCTAAGGGCCTTTCCTGACGCTTGAACGAGTTCTACGTCTTTGCATGAAATTACGAAATCGACGGAACTAGCTCGGGGCGCTACCGCGCAACAGTTGTGTTGATGCAGGGCAAAAGCTTTGCTTTTTGCTTGTCTTTAAGGGCCATATTTGCGTGTAGGGGTATACCCGCACGGCGATCCATATACTTGTTTGAACAAGCAATATCTTGCGTATCCCTCGGTTTGGCTCATGCGTAACGCGTGAGGGAGTAGTTGGCGAGCAGGGGAAAGGCTGGCAAATTTTTGCGATCAATGCCGGCCACCGGCATCGCAATAACTTTCGCAATGTTAAGGACTTGTCTGAAGGCTAAAGGGTGTGGAAGACTTCGGCGTCGTGTCCCCACACGCCCAACTTCCCCCTACCCGCAACAACCCCTAGTTGGGCGAATCACAATCAGCTGTACCTTGGAGGGTATGAAAAATGACTCGTAATAAGCTTGCGCTTTCGTTGGCGGGCCTTCTGCTTGCCCCGATTGCCGGAACCTCTTTTGCCCAGAGCGCCCCGGCTACGCAGGATCAATCCCAGGCTGCCCCGAGCCAGGGTAACGCCAAGCAACTGCAGACCATTACGGTGACCGGTTCGGCACTGCCGCGCGTGGACACGGAAACGCCGTCGCCGGTGACCGTGATTACTGCACAGCAGATCGCACGTAGCGGTTACACCACCATCTCCGATGTGGTTCGCTCGATCTCGGCGGACAACTCCGGTTCGATCCCCAACGCTTTCACCGCTGGCTTTGCGGCCGGTTCTTCGGGTGTGGCGCTGCGCGGCCTCACCGTGAACTCGACCCTGGTGCTGATCGATGGTCAGCGTGCCGCCAACTATGCGGTGTCGGATGACGGTCAGCGCTCCTTCGTCGACCTCAACACCATTCCGCTCGCAGCCGTCGAGCGTATCGAAGTGCTGAAGGACGGTGCTTCGTCCCTGTACGGCGCTGACGCAATCGCGGGCGTGGTCAACATCATCCTGCGTCCCAACTTCAAGGGCATCGAGGGCACGGCCGACGTCGGCAACTCGCAGCATGGCGGTGGCTTCACCAAGAAGGCCACCTTCCTGGCCGGTGCTGGCGATCTGGACAAGGATCGCTACAACGCTTACTTCAGCGTGCAGTACGAGAAGGACAACCCGATCTGGAGTCGTGATCGCGAGTTCCCTTACAACACCAACAATCTCAGCTCGATCGGTGGTCCGAATCCGGGCGTGCCGGGTAACAACGTTGGCTCCACGGTAGGTTCGATCACCAACCCGGCCACTGGCCTGCTGCAGCCGCTACGCAACTGCACGCCCGGTACCCAGCTGGTCACCAGCAGCGCCGGCAGCTATTGCTACCAGGATCTGATCAATCAGTACACGCTGGTGGCTCCGCAGATGGAGCAGGGCGGCATCTACGGCCGCATCACGGTGAAGATCAACGACACCACCAAGGCCTACCTGTCGGCCAGCTACATGCAGTCCAAGACCTGGTCGGTGAACACGCCGGCGCAGATTCAGGTCACCACGCCAGTCAACACGACCAACATCACGTTGCCGGTGGGCAATCCGTCCAACCCGTTCAATGCGCCTGCGCCGATCAACTACGCGTTCGGCGACATTCCGCAGGGTAACAACTACACCAATCACAACATGCGCTTGGTGGGTGGTGTCCAGGGCACCATCGGTGAGTGGAACTACAACACCACTGCGGTGATCAACCATACCTCGCTTGATACAAACCAGTTCGGTTTCATCAACTATCAGGCGCTGGTCAACGCGATCAACAACGGCACCTACAACTTCGCCAATCCGTCGTCGAATTCGGCGGCTGTGCGCGCGTCGCTGGCGCCGGGCTATGCCAAGACGTCCACGTCCGACCTGGATTCGCTGGACTTCAATGCCAGCCGCAGCCTGTTTGATCTGCCGGGCGGCTCAGCCGGTCTGGCCGTGGGTGCGCAGGTGCGCCACGAAGCGCAGAATGACCCGACGCTCAACCCGAACTTCGAATTCCAGGGCCTGGGCAATGCCACGACCAAGGGCAGCCGCGACGTTGCCGGTGTGTATGGCGAGTTCGACTTGCCGCTGCTGGAGTCACTGGAAGCTGACGTCTCCGGCCGCTTTGACCATTACTCCGACGTGGGCAACAACTTCTCGCCGAAGATTGGCCTGAAGTGGAAGCCGTTGGACTGGGTTGCGGTTCGCGGTACGTACTCGAAGGGCTTCCGTGCACCGAGCTTCGCCGAAAACGGTTCCAGCTCCGCGCAGGGTTTCGTCACCGTCACGCCGCCGGCTAGCTTCCAGGCACTGCATGGCGGCAACGCTTACAGTTCCTCGCCGTACGCGATCTCCGAGTACACGCTGGCCAATCGCAACATCAAGCCGGAAAAAGCGAACAGCTTTACCTTCGGCGTGGTCGTGCAGCCGACCAGCTGGCTGAATGCCTCGGTGGACTACTACAACATCCGCAAGAGCAACGTCATTGTTACGCCTGACTACGGTAGCGCGCTCGCCGCCTACTGGGCCAACGGTGGCACTGTGCCGGGCGTGACGATTACGCCAGACTTGGCTGATCCGCAACACCCGACCGCACTGGCGCGTCCAGCCTTGCTTACGGGTGAGTACACCAACGCCAACTCGCTCAAGACCACTGGCGTGGATGTGGATATCCAGGGTCATTGGGACTTCGGCAGCGTGAAGTACATCAGCGAGCTGCAGGGCACGCAGATCTTCGAATGGAAGATGATCCTGCCGGGCGGTATCGTGCAGAGCTACGTTGGTACGCAGGGGCCGTACAACCTGTCGTCCGGCGCAGGTACGCCGCGCAACAAGGGTTCGTGGTCCAACACCGTCATGTACGGACCGCTGACCGTGACCGGCACGCTGTACTACACCAGCGGTTACCAGGAAATCGCCGAAGACGTTGGTGTGGGTCCGGGCTCCTGCTTGACCCTCAACGGCGCCGGTACCGCGTTCCAGCCGGGGAGCTGCCACGTCGGTTCGTTCTACGACTTCGACCTCACTGGCAGCTATGACATCAACGAGCACATCGCTGTGACTGCTTCGTTGATGAACGTGTTTGATCGCAAGGCACCGTTCGATCCGGCCAACTACGCCGGCAACAACTACAACCCGACCTACACGCAGTCTGGTGTTATCGGTCGTTTCTGGAATGTTGGCGTGAAGGTGAAGTTCTAAGATCCGAAACGTGATGCATGACGTTATCCGCGTCATGCATCACGACTAAACCGGATTGTTGTTTTCAATAACGGCGCGTCGTTTTCGACGCGCCGTTATTTTTGCGAAGGTGAAAAGTTAGCTGACTGTTGAAACGCGTTATATCACTTCAAAATTAAGTGAATTCGTAAGTAATTACGCAAAAACGACGCCGCTTTGTAATCGTTTAAGCGGCCACAGATAGGCAGTTGTGCTCATCTTTCCAAGAAATATCGGCATTTCTGCAAAGCGGTTTCGTAAATAATTGCCATTGTTAATGGCTTGTCCATAAAGCCTTACTGTGGTAGATCCGGCTCGGGGTCTGGAGGGATTCCTTACTACTTGTCATCCAGCGGATCGATTGGGCAACTCACAAGCGGTTACACCCATATAACCGGTTAAACCTTGGAGGGGTTCCAAATGAAACGTAATCAACTTGCGCTTTCGCTTGCAGGTTTGTTGCTAGCGCCTGCTTCCGGAGCGGTTTTTGCACAAAGCACTGCCCCGCAAGACCAGCAATCTGCACAATCACAGCAACCCGCGCCATCCAGCGCAAAGCAATTGCAGACCATCACCGTTACGGGTTCTGCGTTGCCACGCGTCGATACTGAAACACCATCACCCGTCACGGTGATTACTGCGCAGGACATTGCACGTTCCGGTTTCACCAACGTATCCGATGTGGTGCGTGCGATTTCCGCTGACAACAGCGGTACCATCCCGCCCGCGTTTTATGCCGGCTTCGCGACAGGTTCTTCGGGTGTCGCGCTGCGCGGCCTGACGGTGAACTCAACACTGGTACTGGTCGATGGCAAGCGTTCGGCAAGCTACCCGCTGGTGGACGACGGCATTCGTTCGTTCGTCGACCTGCAGACGCTTCCGCTGGCTGCCATCGAGCGCATCGAAGTACTGAAAGATGGCGCCTCGTCGATCTATGGTTCCGACGCGATCGCCGGCGTGGTCAACATCATTCTCAAGCCTACATTCCAGGGCGTGGAAGGCACGGCTGAAGTCGGCAATTCGCAGCACGGTGGCGGCTTCCACAAACATGCGTCATTGGTGGCGGGTTACGGTGATTTGAACACGGATCGCTACAACGCCTACTTCAGCGCGGAATGGGAGCAGGATCAGGCGATTCCCTTGAAGGATCGCAGCTTTCCCTTCAACAGCACGAATCTCACCTCCATCGGCGGCCCGGATCTTCGCATCGGCAATCCGGCGAACTTCAACGGTTCCTCGGTCGGCTCCGTAACACCGGCCGGGCCGACTCCAGGCGGTGCGGCTACCGGCCCAAGCCAGCCGCTGGGTCCTTGCACCGGCGGTACCCAGCTCGAGACGAATGCCGCGGGCTCGTACTGCGCACAAGATGCCGCCTATCAATACGGACATGCACAGCAGTACTCGAACAAGGATGGCCTCTATGGCCGCTTCACTTACAAGTTCAACGACACCACCAAGGCCTATGCCGCGGTGAGCTATTACCAGTCCGTGGTTCATGAGCTTGGGACGCCGCCTCAGATCCAATCCAGCGTACCGAACAACACCGACAACATTCAGTTGCCGCCTGGAAATCCGTCCAACCCGTTCCCGGGCCAGTATGCGTACATCAACTATTTGTTCGGTGATATTCCGGGCGGAACAAACGTCGACACCCATAACCTGCGCGCCGTACTCGATATACAAGGCACCTTCGGCGACTGGAATTACGAAGCGTCGGTAGTGGGCAACCATGAGTGGCAGGGCTACGAAAACCTGGGCTTTCTCAGCTATCAGGCCTTGCTCAACGCCGTTGCGAACGGCACGTACAACTTCGTCAATCCGTCGGCAAACAGTGCGGCCATTCGCAATCAGATTGCGCCACCCGATATCGCACAAAATCACTCGGACATGGACGTGTTCGACTTCACTGTGAACCGTCAACTGTTCGACTTGCCAGGTGGCCCAACGGGCTTCGCTGCCGGTCTCCAGTTCCGTCATGAAGGACAGCTACAGGAGCAGCTCAATCCGGGCGGTATCTATCAAGGGTTGGGTAACACCTTCATTACCGGCTCTCGTAACGTAAGCGGTATGTACACCGAGTTCGATGCGCCGCTGCTGGAGAGTCTGGAAGTCGACGTCTCTGGCCGCTTCGACCATTACCCGCGTGTCGGCAACAATTTCTCGCCAAAAGTCGGCCTGAAGTGGAAGCCGCTGGATTGGGTCGCGCTGCGTGCTACTTACTCGAAGGGATTCCGCGCTCCGCAATTTGGCGAGGGCCCCGGCAGCTTCAGTGCAGGCTTCGTCGCCAATTCGGTCGCGGGTCAGGGTGCACCGGCGTCGTTCCTGGCAGCGCACGGCAATTCGAATTACGTGACTGTGCCCTACGCGCTCGAAGAGGGCAGCTCGGGTAATCCCAACCTGAAGCCTGAGAAATCGCGGAGCTTCACCTTCGGTGTAGTAGTGCAACCGGTCAGCTGGTTCAACGCTTCGATCGACTATTACAACATCAGGAAGAGCAACGTGATCGTGCCGGCGAACCCGGGTGTTGCGTTGTTGAACTATTACAACACCGGCACGGTATTGCCGGGCTACACGATGACCTTCGATATACCCGATCCGGCGCATCCGACTGCGCCGCTGCGTCCGATCTTCGTGGGTGCCGATTACGTCAACGGTAATTGGCTGGAGACGACGGGTGTCGATCTGGACATGCAGGTGCACTTCCAGTTCAGCAATGGCATCACGTACATCAGCGAACTGCAGGGCACGCAGATCTTCCAGTGGAAGCAGGACTCCGCCGGGCAGATCCAGAGCTACGTCGGTACGCAGGGTCCGTTCAACCTGTCCTCCGGTGCGGGTACGCCACGTACTCGTGGCAACTGGGCAAACACCATCGAGTGGGGTCCGCTCAGCCTGACGGGCACGATCTACTTCGTCAGCAAGGAATACGAGTCGGCGCAGGACGTCACCGGCACCACGGCATGCTTCGATGCTCTAGGTCCCGGCGGCGGGCCGCTGGCCGGCAACTGTACGATGTCCTCGTTCACCTACGGCAATCTCGTGGGCAGCTACAAGTTGAATGATCACATCACGCTCACAGCCTCGGTGGACAACGTGACGGACCGCAAGCCGCCGCTTGCTCCGCTGAACTATGCGGCTAATTTCTACAACCCTACCTACGACTACGCCGGCATCATCGGCCGCTTCTGGAACGTCGGTGTGAAGGTGAAGTTCTAAGGCTGTCAGGCAAGACATCTTCCAAGTGTTACGTGAGGCGCGCCGGTTAATCGGCGCGCCTTTTTCTTTTCTTGCTTAAGTCGAGATGGCATATGCGTTGTCATGGACAATGCAGCTATGACGCGTACGGTATACGGTAGGCTGTGCCTTGTTGATGGACCTGGCCGGCGTGCCGGTGTCCATCAGGGCGTGTCACTGGTTCTTTAGCTGAACTTTCAAACAAGGGGAAAAGCAACATGCGGATGGGTCTTGCCGCCAACGCGCTTCATCACGATCACGACGACGCGGCGCTGTTCCGTTGGTTGCGTGCGTGCGAGCAAGGCATTCGTGAGTTGAATCTGCACCTGCACGCGGTGGGACGTACGCATGCCGCCATCGAGCGGAGCGGTTATCTCAGCGATTACCCCGGCCTGGCGCGCTATCCGTATGGCCGCGAAGGCGGGCTCATGAAGCTGGTGGCCGAGATAGTCGGCATGCATGGGCCGGGCCGCACGTTGGATGGCGCGATTTATTTGATCGACCCGGTCGATCCGTCGTCCATCTTTCCCGAAGCGGTAGCGTTGAAGCGCCAATGCGTAATTCACCAGAAGCCGTTTATTTCCACTGTGGCCTCCGCGCGCGATTGGATCGAGATGGAGCGTATCCAGGCCAGCATGGTGCCCGACGCCGGTGCCGATGATTTGCATGCGCTTGAAACACACACGCTTGCATTGATTGCACATGATGCGATGAAGCCGCAGATGATGGCGTACGCATCCGATCACTTCGATGTGCTTGCGCGTTTTGCGCGTCGCGTCGCCACGGGAACGACAGGTCAGCAGTTGAACGAGTTGGCGTGGAGTCGCGGGTGGCCGCAAGGCGAGAACTGGGTGGAGCGCTTTCAAAGCGGACCGATGGGTGGTGATGCGCAGATTGCCGATCTGGTGCTGGAGCGGCGCTGTCAGCGCGCCATTTTCTTTGAAGACCCGCACGTCGCGCGCCAGCACGAAGCCGATATCCAGTTGTTGGAACGCGCGGTAACCACGGTGACTGACGGTGCGGTGTGCATGACATCGCCACGCGTTGCTGCACGCTGGGCCGATGCTGCGCGAAAGCGTGCGACTTTGGTTCCCTCTCCCCTACGGGGAGAGGGCTAGGGTGAGGGGACAATCTTGCGACCAAGCTCACTTCCAAGCATGCAAAATATGAGTGCCGCTTGTGGTGTCAGGTGTGTACACCACGGCAAGCGTGCCCCCTCACCCCAACCCTCTCCCCGAGGGGGAGAGGGAGTTATGGTGTCGTCATGTGCCTGATCACCTTCGCTTGGCAAGTACATCCCCGCTGGCGTTTATTGCTGGCTGGCAATCGCGATGAATTTCATGCGCGGCCCAGTGCACCGTTGTCGCGCTGGAACGATGCGCGGATTGTCGGCGGACGCGATCTCGAAGCAGGCGGCACCTGGCTGGGCGTTACACCGACAGGTCGATGCTGTGTGGTCACCAACGTGCGCGACCCACGCGACCCGCAGCATGGCGTGTCGCGCGGACTGCTTGCCACCGATTACCTCACCGGTACCGACGATGCGGTGGAGCATGCGCAGAAACTTGTCGCCACCGCATCCAGCTATCGTCCCTTCAACTTGCTTACTTTCGACGTCGAGCACGGTTTTTACATCAGCAACCGGCCTTCATCGCGGGCGCAGCTTATCGATCCCGGCGTGCATGGCCTTTCCAATGCCGACTTCAACACGCCGTGGCCCAAGACGCGCGCGCTGATGCAACGCTTGCAGGCATGGATGGATGCGGGTCACGAAGTGGATTTCGCGCCGCTGTTCCGTGCGCTGGCCGATGAGCGCCAAGCGCCGGATGAGTTGTTGCCCGATACGGGTGTGGGAGTGGAGCGCGAGCGCTGGCTGTCTTCTGCTTTCATTCGCGGCGAAGCATACGGTACGCGCGCCAGCACCATCGTGGCGATGGGTTATGACGGCAAGGGGCTGATCATCGAACGCCGCTTCGGGCCGAACGGACACTTCGAAGGCGAGAGCGAGCTGTCGATCAGCACGTAGGTTTGGGTTTGCATCCCAACCTACTCCGGAAACTGCCCATCCACGTAATACCAGCGCCCCTGGTCACGCACGAAGCGGCTGATCTCGTGCATGCGCTGCGCCTTGCCGCCGCCGTAGCGCAGGCGTGCAATGAATTCCACCGTGGCGTGCTCGCCATCCTGTTTATGCTGCTTTACGTCCAGCCCCAGCCAGGTGGGTGAGGGTTGCTGCGCTGCCAGCTTCAGGCTGGCCGGCCGTGTGCTGGGGTGCCAGGTTGCCAGCAGATAATCTTCGCGTTTGAGCACATAGGCGCTATAGCGCGATCGCATCAGCGCCTCGGCCGTGCTTGCGATGGCGCCATCGTGCAGCGGACCGCAGCAACGCGTGTAACTGGTGTGATGGCCGCAAGGGCAGGGCGTGAGGGTGTCGACGGCTTGCAAGGTACTGGTCCAGCGGTAACTCAGGCTTACATCCTGCTCCGGCGGCACGTAATTGCAAGAGGTAGTGCAGGAAGTCATGCACGCGTGGTGGGCGGGATGGCCTAAAGTCTGGGTGCTGCCGGGAGAGCAGCATTCCCCACATCGAATGCATCAGCCGTCAGGGTATGGGCGGCTGATGCCGCGGAGATTTTCATGCACCCGATTCGTTCCCTGTTTTCGTGCGCGGCGCTTGCCATGGGTTTGATGGCCGCCGGCGTGCATGCGCAGACGGCGTCGATGACGCCGGACATTCCGCCCAACTTCACCGCGCCAACCAACGCCAACGATTACATCAAGCGCGTAGTGATGGTCCCGATGCGCGACGGTGTGAAGTTGCACACCGTGATCGTGATTCCGAAGGGCGCAAATAACGCGCCGATCCTGCTCACGCGCACGCCGTACAACGCGGATGGACGCACCGAGCGCACGAACTCTTCGCACATGCTGGATTTGCTGCCACAAGGCGATGAGGTGTTCGTCAAAGCCGGTTACATCCGCGTGTTCCAGGACATCCGCGGCAAATACGGTTCCGAAGGCACGTACGTGATGACCTTGCCGCTGCGTGGCCCGCTCAATCACGGCAAGGTGGATGAATCCACCGATGCCTATGACACCATCGCATGGCTGTCGAAGAACATTCCCGAATCGAACGGCAAAGTCGGCATGCTCGGTTCATCGTACGAAGGCTTCACGGTGGTGATGGCGCTGGTCGATCCGCATCCCGCCCTGAAGGTCGCTGCGCCGGAAAGCCCGATGGTGGATGGCTGGATGGGCGACGACTGGTTCCATTACGGCGCTTTCCGTCAGACCAATTTCGACTACATCACCGCCCAGACAACTGTGCGTGCCAAGGGCTACATCATTCCGCGCCAGGGGCACGACGATTACGGCAATTTCCTGCGCGCAGGCTCGGCGGGTGATTACGCACGCCACCATGGACTGGATGGATTACCGTTCTGGCGCAAGATTCACGAAAACGCGGCCTATACGCAGTTCTGGTCGGCGCAGGCGCTCGATAAAACCATGGCGCAACAGCCGCTCAAAGTGCCCACCATGTGGATCCAGGGCCTGTGGGATCAGGAGGACATGTATGGCGCTATTCACAGTTACGAGGCGATGGAGCCGAAAGACAGCAGCAACACCATGAATTACCTGGTGATGGGTCCATGGCGCCACAGCCAGGTGAATTACGACGGCAGCGAACTCGGGCCGATGAAATGGGATGGCGACACCGCACTGCAATTCCGGCGTGATGTGTTGTTGCCGTTCTTCAATCAATATCTCAAGGATGGCGCACCGAAAGCCGATACCCCGCCCGTGCTGATCTACAACACCGGCGAGAATCATTGGGATCGTTTCACGCATTGGCCGCTCTCGTGCGATCAGGGTTGCGATGCCACGGCCAAGCCGCTTTACCTGCTGGCGAATGGCCGCGTTTCGTTCGACGCGCCAAAAGCCGGCGATGCAAACTACGATGAGTACGTTTCCGATCCGGCCAAGCCGGTGCCGTATCAGCCACGGCCGGTGGTGGGCTCCGATCATGAAGCATGGACGCGCTGGCTGCTTAACGATCAACGCTTCGTCGATGACCGTCCGGATGTGCTCACCTACGTGAGCGAGACGCTGAATTCACCCGTACGCGTCAGTGGTGCGCCGCAAGTGAATCTGGTGGCGTCGACCAGCGGCACGGATAGCGATTGGGTGGTGAAGATCATCGATGTCTATCCCGACACCGTGCCTTCGAACCCTGGCATGGGTGGTTACGAGCTGCCGATTTCGCTGGATATTTTCCGCGGCCGTTATCGCACCAGCTTTGAGCATCCGCAGGCGATTGAAGCAAATACACCGCTGGCATACAGTTTCCGTCTGCCCACGGTGAACCACGTATTCGAACCAGGCCACCGCATCATGGTGCAGGTGCAATCCAGCTTGTTCCCGCTTTACGACCGCAATCCGCAAACCTTTGTGCCGAATATCTTCGATGCGAAGTCGAGTGATTACGTGAAGGCCACGCAGCGCGTGTGGCATACGCCGGAACATGCGAGCTTTGTCAGCTTGCCGGTGGTGTCGGTGCAGTAAGAGGATTCAGCTCGTCCAAAACCGGCTCCCTCCCCTACGTGCAGTAGGGGAGGGTTGGGGTGGGGTGGAGCAACCTCGCGATGAATTCAATCTATGCGGCAAGCTCGTGCAACCCCACCCCGGCCTTCCCCTGCACGCAGGGGAGGGAGCTTATGCCGGCCCGCGTAATACCCGCGCAGGCAGCATCAGTAGCGCTTTTAGAAAGGCGAACACGGCATTCATCGTGATACCAACCAACCGGAACGGCAGCAACAGCAGCCACACGATGGGGTACAGCACCAGCGCAAGCAGCGCGAGCGGCCAGCAGAACACCAGCAGCACCAACCAGAGCAGAAAGCCAACCATGGGCGTCACCTCCATCTATTGGACGGCACGACTATAACGCTGCCCGGCATGCCGGCGTAGATGACCATCGGCACCTGTCACGCCATCGGGTTCACGCCAAACAGGAAGTTATGCAGCCCGAACGCGAACAAGGTCCAGAGCACAATGCCTGCCACGACGGCTATCACGGTGCCCTTCACCGTTCCGGGGGGATAGGCCGTGCCGTTGAGCCGGTCGCGCCGGCGCGAAGCTGCAAATAAAACCACAGACCAAACGAAGAATGCACCGAACAACACCACGTCATGCAGCATGCCGGTAGCGAGCAGGTGGCCGAACGACCAGGTTTTCACTGCCAGCACCTGCGGATGATGCAGCCTGGCCTTGATGGAGTTGTTCGGCACGCGTGCAGCGGGAAACAGGATCAGTGCGATCAGCATGAACAAGCCGTTGAGATGCCGTAACCATGCCGGTGGCACATACAACGGCACAATATGCCGCTTTGCCATGATGAAGCCGACGACGATTAGCACGAGACCAACCGCTGCAACGATGGAGTAAATGGCCTTCCACCGATTGAGGCCGATACGCTCGATCTGCTGCGTGCGCCAGTCGTTGGCGACGATGCGGATGGAATGCAAGCCGATGAAAATAATAAGACCGAGGATCAGCACGAGCATGGTGGGAACCTCAAGCGCAAGGGAGCGGGATCTAGCCGAAATGCCTTACAACTACCTCACCGTCATTGACCAGCTTCGCTGTTGTAAAGCGCCTCGGCGAAGGCCGGAGTAGGTTGGGTTAGCGCTAGCGTAACCCAACGATTCCATCGCGTTTGGCAAGACCTGTTGGGTTACGCTGCGCTAACCCAACCTACGCCCTTCTTCGCCGAGGCGCTTTACAACAGCGAAGCTGGTCAATGACGACGATGCCGACTACTAATTACCCAGCAATTCCACCCGCGCGACAAGTGCCAACGTCCCGCGATCCAGCGCAACGCGCCCCGTTGAAGGCGTAGGCAACCACGCATCCCCAGGCTGCAGGCGCCCATCGGACGTATCGACATGCCCGCGTGCGCAGTAGATCAGCGCAACCGCATCGTCGACCACCTGCCGGCCTGGATCTTCCCAAGTCACCAGCTCGCCGCGTGCTTTCGAGCGACGCAACATCAGGTTGAAATCGCGCGTGGAGCCGCCTTGCAGCGCAATCGTCACTTTCGCTTCACCCGGAAATGCAAAAGGCGAGAAAGGTTCAGTGAGAGCATGACTGCGACCATCATCCAGCGTCATCGTAAAACCTGCGCCTTCCAACAGCGCGATGTAGCGATCGACGCCCTCGAACGAAGAAAACGGCGCCGCGCTATCCACTTCAGCCACGCTCACTCGCCAGATGAAATCCCCCATGCCGGCTCCGGCAGGATGGATAGCCAATTCACGTGTGCGTCCCATGCCGTTCTTCCATGGCACGGCAGGACAATCGCGCAGGCGGATGATGCTCATGCAGTACGCTCGATCACACGCTGGAACGGTGGCAGGGCTTTTAGCATCTGGCTGCCGTATTGCCGCGTGATGACGCGTCGATCCAGCAGCACGATGCGGCCGCGGTCGGTCTCGCTGCGAATCAGGCGGCCGCAGTATTGGATCAGCAAACGGGTGGCTTCCGGTACGGCGACTTCCATGAAGGGATTGCGTCCGCGCGATTCCAGCCATTCGGCGTAGGTGGCGCCGACGGGATCGGTCGGCACGGCGAACGGCAATTGCGTGATCACGACCGTTTCGCACAGCTTGCCGGGTAGATCCAGACCTTCACCAAATGATGCCAGTCCGAACAGTGTGCTGCCCTTGCCGGCTTCGATCGCCGCAACGTGCTCGGCGATCAATTGCGTTTTGCCCAGTGAGCCCTGCGCGCGCACCTTGCGTACCTTGTCGATCGGCAGGCGCTGCAACACGCGTTCCAGTTTCGCGCGTGAGGTGAACAGCACCAGGTTGCCGGCGTCCCAGTCAAGATGCTCGGCCAGCCACTCGGTGATTTCCTGTGCGTGTTGTTCGCGTGCGTCGGGCAGCGCGGATACCGCGGGTATTTCCAGGCGCGCTTGCGCACCAAGATCGAAGGGCGAAGGCAGGCTTACGGTAACCGCATCATCCGGCAAACCCACTGCATCGGCAAAACCGCGGAAATTGCCGCCCACGCTCAACGTGGCCGACGTCATCACCACGGCGCTGGCGTTGTCCCAGAGAATATTGCGCAGCAGTGCGCCTGCAGAAACCGCGGAGGCGTGGCAAACCAGTTGCTGGTCGTTAGATAGCGTGACCCAACGAGCGAGCGGCGGCGCATGTTCCGGATCATCGCTGGACCACGCGCGCCACGTGCGCACCTGGCGATCGATGCGTTCCAGCGCCATGCCTAGTTCGCGCGCCAAGGCTTCCTGCGTGGGGCCACCCTCGCTCATCTCAGTGACGGTGCGGCGCACTGCGGTGAGCCAGCGTTGCACTTCAGAAGCCGCAATGTAGAGGAAAGTGGCCTGTTGGACCCAGTTGTCGGGCAGTTGCCCCAGCGAGCCGCGATACACCGGTTCGGTTTCTGCTGGGTCCGGCATCCACGATTGGCGGATTTCCTTTTCCAATGCCTCTAGTGCGTCGCTCAGCTCCTGCAGTTTTTGATCGCCTGCGTCGAGTGTGAGCTTGCCGATAACTTCTTTGTCGGTAAGCGAATAGGCTGCATGCACCTGGCGGCCAAGGCGGCTGATCTGCCGAACCGCTGTGCCGAGCATGACATCGGCGGCGCCGCGGTCGATGGTCTTGCTGGGCATGTGATGCGCTTCGTCGAACACATACAGCGTTTCTTCCGGCTTGGGCAGAAAAACGCCGCCCCAACTTTCCTCGCCGCTGGACAAGGTGAGATCGGAAAGCACCAGATCCTGATTGGCGACAATGATGTCCGCATCAGCCGCAGCGCGGCGCGCGGCGAAAAACGGGCATTGCATGAAGTACGCGCAGCGGCGGGCGGTGCAGCCGCCGGTGCTGGTGGTGATCATCGCGCGCAGCATGTCGCCGGGCGTTTCAGGCGCGGCATCCATGTCACCGTTCCACTCGTTGCGGTCGAAGGTGTCGGCGAGTTTGCGCAGTACCTGCTTGTCGCGTTCTGCCGGAGGTTTGCTCCATAACGCGAGATCCGCATCCAGCCCAAGGCCCATCTGCGCGCTTTCGGCAAGACTGTTGCCGGCCATGCGTAGATTGCGTGGGCAAAGATAACGGCCGCGTCCTTTGGCAAGCGCCACTTTCAGTTCGCAACCGTTGAGTTTCAAGTACAGCGGGATATCGCGCTCCACCAACTGTTCTTGCAAAGCGACGGTTGCGGTGGCGATCAGCAGCTTCTTCTTGAGCGCACGCGCCGCTTCCACACCGGCAATCAAATACGCCATGGATTTGCCGGTGCCAGTCGGCGCTTCGATCACCGCCGCGCCGCCACCTTGCGCCAGTGCCTTGGCCACTTCTGCAATCATGCGCGTTTGCGCCGCACGTGCGCGGAAACCGGGTAAGCCGTCTTTCACTCGCGCATAGGCTTCGCGAATACTGTCTTTGGTTGCGTCAGTAAGCATGCACTTCTTGCTGTGTGATGCTTAGCGCTACGGCTTCAGCTACGCGAATACCGTCCACGCCCGCGGAGAGAATGCCGCCTGCGTAGCCAGCACCTTCACCGGCCGGAAACAACCCGCGTGTGTTGAGGCTCTGCAGATCATCGTCATTGCGGCGTATGCGAACTGGCGAAGAGGTGCGCGTTTCTACGCCGGTGAAAATAGCATCTGCTCGTGCGAAACCTTTTATCTTGCGATCGAACGCGGGCATCGCCTCGCGAATGGCTTCCACGGCATAGTCCGGCAGTGCTGTCGATAGATCGGTGAGGTGCACGCCGGGCTTGTAGGAAGGCATGATGTCGCCAAGCACGGTTGATGCCTTGCCGGCGAGAAAGTCTCCAATGAGCTGGCCCGGTGCTTCATAGGTTCCGCCACCGAGGTCGAATGCACGGCTTTCCAGCTCGCGCTGCAAAGCGATGCCGGCCAGCGGACTGCCACTGCTGTCATAGGGAGCGAAGTCGTTGGGCTCGATACCCACCACAATGGCCGCATTCGCGTTGCGTTCATTGCGCGAATATTGGCTCATGCCGTTGGTCACCACGCGGCCGGGTTCACTGGTGGCAGCAACCACTGTCCCGCCTGGGCACATGCAGAAGCTGTAGACCGAACGGCCGTTGCGGCAGTGATGCACCAATTTGTAATCCGCCGCCCCAAGCAGCGGATGACCTGCCTGTGAGCCGAAGCGATCGCGGTCGACCATCGACTGCGGATGCTCCACACGAAAACCGATCGAAAAGGGCTTGGCTTCCAGATACACGTCGCGTTGATGCAGCATGGCAACCGTATCGCGCGCACTGTGGCCTAGCGCCAGTACCACATGATCCGTACGTATCTGCTCGCCGTTCGCCAACGTTACGCCGCGAACGTAGCGAACACCGTCGGCGTCGGTTTCAACCTGCAGGTCGTCGACGCGATGCTCGAAGCGAATTTCGCCACCCAAGGCTTCGATGGTGTTGCGCATGTTCTCCACCATCGTCACCAGGCGGAAGGTGCCGATATGCGGCTTGCTCACATAGATGATTTCTTCCGGAGCACCGGCTTTCACAAATTCCGTAAGCACTTTGCGGCCGTAATGCTTGGGATCGGAAATCTGGCTGTAAAGCTTGCCGTCCGAAAACGTACCCGCACCACCTTCGCCGAACTGCACGTTCGATTCCGGATGCAGATTGCGCTTGCGCCAAAGATCCCAGGTGTCCTTGGTGCGCTCGCGCACCGCCTTGCCGCGCTCAAGGATGATGGGTCGGAAGCCCATCTGTGCCAGTAATAAGCCAGCGAACAAGCCGCATGGGCCCAGGCCGATGACAACGGGGCGGTGTGGGTGTTTTTGAGGAGTTCGGCCATGGATGGCCGATTTTTGACTTTCGCTCTCCGTGACAGGGATGTCACGTGAAAATACCGATGGGGCTTTCGCAACGAATTGGTAGTTCGTATCCGGCGTTTGGCGCACGTGCGGATCATCCGCGAAACGCACCAGCAGCTTGTCTTCGTCGGCGACATCCACGTCCAGCGTGTAGATCAACTGGATCGCCCCGCGCTTGCGGGCGTCATAGCCGCGGCGAAACACCGAATAGCCGCGAATGGCCGAGGCGCCGACATGCAACTTGGCGCGAATGGCAGCGGTGAGCGCTTCCTCGGGATGGTCCAGGGGGAGCTTGATGTCGGTGAGTCGCAGCATTGCAAAATGAGGCTGAGCGGGAGCGGTATTCTCTCACGTCGCCCCACATTCTCCCTCTCCCCTCCGGGGAGAGGGTTGGGGTGAGGGGCCAACCTCGCCTCAAACTGAAGTAAGTCGGGGTAAAAACTCCAACATCACCATGGCATGCGTCATTGCCGTGTTGGGGTGTTCACCGCCAACCTGACTCAAACCTCCGCCACGATCTTGCGCAAGGTCTGCTCGAACATTTCAGGTGGCTGGCCGCCTTGAATCAGGTACTTGCCATTGACGATCACCGACGGCACGGCGCGTATACCTTGCTGCTGGTAGAGGCGCTCCTCCTGGCGAACCTCGTCCGCGTAGCGACCGCTGCCCAGCACCTCGCGCGCTGCGGCGGCATCCAGCCCCACCTCGCCAGCTACCCGAGTCAGTACATCATGCGAGCTGACGTCTTCGCCGTGACCGAAATAGGCCTCCAGCAAAGCCATCTTCAGCGCCGGCTGCTGTCCCTGCAGCTCTGCCCAATGCAGCAACCGATGCGCATCGAAAGTGTTGTAGATGCGGCTGCGCTTGTCCATGTTGAAGGTAAAGCCCACGGATGCACCACGCTGGCGGATGGCTTCCTGGTTCTTGGACATCTGCTCCGGCGTGCTGCCGTATTTGTGCGCCAGATGCTCGGCCACATCCTCGCCTTCCGGCGGCATCTGCGGATTCAATTCAAAAGGGCGAAAGTGCAATTCCGCCGTCACTTCCCCATCCAGCTTCTGAAGCGCCTGTTCGAGCGATTTCAGGCCGATGGCGCACCAGGGGCAGACGACGTCGGAGACGAAGTCGATTTTTACTTGAGGCAGGTTGGTCACGACGATAACCCCTTGCGGGTTCTGCTGGTTCCGCTTTGGTGGGGGCATGGTCCGGTCGATTCAATGTGACATCGTGTGGTGGAATATGGTCAAACACGAAAAAAAGCCCTGCAAGAGAATGCAGGGCTAGTAGGCAAGCAATATGCGCTTATTTGCCGAACTTGTAGTTGGCTTCCAAGAAGAACGTGCGCCCGAACACGTTGTAGTTGTACTGGTTGTACGGGGAGAGTGATGTACCTGGATAGCTGTTGTCCGCGGGCGGCATTGTGTTGAACAGATTGTCAACGACGAAGGACAGCTTCAGGTTGGAGATCGGGCTATAGGAGACGCTGGCGTTGTAGATAACCCATGCCGGTAGCGTGCCTTCCCCCGGTTGTTGGTACGGGGTGGCAAGGTCAAGGGTTGCCAGATAGTTGGGCGACTTGCCATAGCGGGTGGCGTACAACGTGGCGCTCCAGTCGTCCAGTTTCCAGGTCAACGAAGCATTCAACTTGGTTTTGAAGTCCGTGCTGTAGTACGGCGAGCGCAGCAGGTCGACATAGGGATCGCCTGCATACATCTGCTGCTTGTGCTGCAGGATATCGGTATATGCCAGGTTCGTATTCAATTCGCCGAAACGACCAATACCGAAAGAATAGTTGAAGCCCGCACTGATAGCGTCGAGCACTTCGTTGGACACGTTGACCTTGGGGGTGTAAATCTCAGTGATGTCACCCTTCGCATTTCGCGTGACCTGGTTGATGGCTGCTACGCAGCTTGGCGAATTGATATCAAGCTGGCCCAGTCGGCATGCAGCTTCCTGTAGCAGAATTTGATCGGGATTTTGGGCACTGACTTCATCTTTGATGTTCCAGTGATAGAAATCCATCGAAAGGGCCATCCGCGACACGGGTGAAAACACCAGGCCCGCGCTCCAATTGGAGGCAGAAATCGGCTTCAAGGAAGGATTGCCTGATTGCACGGCAATCACAGAGGCTCCGTTGTATTTTGCCGGGCACGAAATGGGAGCGACGGCTGCGTCGTAACCCAGCTTTGCGCAGTTGTAGTAGTCGGTGGGGGACACGTAGGAGCTGCTTTCGCCCTGGAACTCATCAGCCAGCGTCGGGGCTTTGAAAGATGTGCCATAGCGAGCACGCAGCAGCAGCATGTCGAACGGGCGGTACTCAAGACCCACGCTGTATGTAGGTTTGCTCACCGTGGCGCCAGCGACGTTGAATGCATCGTAGCGAGCTGAAGCGCTCATTGTCAGCTGCGATAGCAGTGGTAATCGCCATTCGGTCGCTGCGGCGTAGCGAGAGCGATGGCCCGCACCTTGTACGGCAGAGGCGCCCCATACGTCACCACTCAGCAGGCGAGAATCGGGGGAGTAGTCCCAGCCTTCGTTGCCACCTTCCAAGAGGAAGGCTACGCCCGCGTCCCCGCCTGGCATCTGGAACAACGATGGATTAGTCAGAGTAACGCGTCCAACGTTTTGCCACGTCTTGCTTTGTGTGGAGGTGTAGCCGGTGAAGGTCCGAAAGTCGGCGTTGGAAATCGGCGTATAAAACGCTGCGTAGTTTGGCTGGAACGTGCTGAAACCAAAACCATAAGGATCCGGGCCGAGATCGGGGCCAAGCACGCGATTAGCGAAGAAAGCCTCCATCGGCTCGGTAAATCGAGCGAAGTTCATTTCGTTCAGCTTGTCCTCCGCGTGCATGGCAAAGGCGTCATATTCCCAGTTGGAGGCACCGAGTGCGCCCTTGGCGCCGAACGTAAACGTGTAGTTACGCTCGTAGGTCTTGTACATGATGTTTTGGAACCCGCCGGCTTCCTCAGGGCTGAAGGCCTTCTGGAAGTTGATGAAGTCATCGAGGTTCGGGTCATAGATATAGCCGTACTTCGAGTTTGTTCCCCACCAGAGAACCGACGAACCAGGGCTATATTTTTCGCGATCGAAGTTCAGCATGACGTCGCTGTACAGCTGAACATTGTCGTTCACGTCAAACGTCGCATGAGTATAGACATTCGCCGTTTTGCTGCCGTTTGACAGCGTGGACTGACCTGGGGAATAGAACGAACCGCAGTATTCGCCAAATCTTTCGCGATTGCGCAGGCCCTCGGTGCCGTTGAATTGACCGGTGGTCAATGCGCAATGATTGGGATCCATCATCAAGTAGTTGTTCCTCGTGTCGCTGTTGTACACGAGGTAGTCACGGCTCGCAGTAGCCGGGGATGTGCCGTTTTCGAAGAAGTGGGAGGTAAGTGAACGATCCTTGGACCACACAGGCTGAGTATTTTCAAACTGTGCGCCCACCAGCAGATTGAGCTTGCCGAAGCTGAAGCCATCGGCAAAGCTGATGTGGCGGCTTGCGCCACCACCTTGCTGGTCCCAGCCGTACCGCACGTCGATGACGGGCGCATCGATCTTCTTTTTCATCACAATGTTAACGACGCCAGCGATGGCATCAGATCCGTACAGCGTGGACTGTCCGCCTGGAAGGATGTCAATGTGATCAACAAGGTCGGTCGGAATCGTATTGAGGTTGGTGAAGACGTCAGTGCTGTTGTAAAGCGCAGAGAAGCTCGACATCGGGCGGCCATCGATCAGGTACTTCACGTAACCCACTGGAAGACCAAACAGGCTCAGGGTTTTTGCCCCTGGCGTGAAGGTATTGGTCGTCTGCGAGTTCTGAACGCTTCCGGTAGAGAACGTCATCTGCTGAAGCGCGTCTGCAACCGACGAAAAACCTCTGGCCTTAAGCTCCTGAGAGGTGATGGTGGTCGTCGGAGTAAACGTCTCAATCTGAGTCTGGGGAATTAAAGAGCCAGTGACGGTAACAGCCTCAAGTTTCTTTGGGCTTGGAGTATTGGAGTTTGTTTGATTGTCTTGAGCAAACACGCCCGTGCTTGCCAACGCGGCAACACATGCCAACGACAGCAATGAGTAATTAAAAGTGTTTCCTGTTTTCAAGGTGATCTCTCCCTGGAGTCGCTGCTCGTTGCTTGCGTAGCAACAAGCGACATCTGATAAAAGGCGAAAGGTTTCCGAAGCCGATTAGATGGCTTGAAGGCGACAATCGCGGTCTTACGGTCCAACCCCTAAAAGGAAGATGTTGCAAACCGTAGTGATCAAATAAGCCACTAACGTTTTTGCAACAATCGGAGTTCGCCCAATTTGATGTAGGGCGAGTCGTTGCGACTCAGGAAAGAGGGGTGTTCGTCGACGCGGCTACGGATTTGTACGAGAACTTGCCGTGCGCGGATGGCTAGATGCGAATCGTGATGCAGTGAAAATCCATCAACTCGATGGACAATGCGCAGGGCGAAAGCATCGCCCTGCGCAGGGAAGCAAATGGGCTTACGCCTTGCCGATGAAATCTTCCTTGCCGATATTCGTACCAGCTGCACGCAAAATGTCGTACGTCGTGGTGCAATGGAAGAACAGGTTGGGAATGACGAAGTGCAGCAGATAGGCCTGGCCTTCGAAGTTCATGTCGCCGCGGCGCATCTTCAGCGTGATGGTGCGTGTTTCGCTGCCGTCGATCTGTTCGGGCTTGAAGCTCTTGATGTATTCGATGGCGCGTTCAATGCGTTGATACAGTTCGTCGAACGAAGTTTCGTTGTCTTCGAACTTCAGTGGATCGACGCCGGCCAAGCGTGCGGCGCCGTTCTTGGCCATGTCGGTGGCGATCTGCACCTGCTTGACCAGCGGCAGCATGTCGGGGATGAGGCGGGTATGCAACATCACCGAACCTTCTACGCTTTTTTCGTTGGCGTGCTTTTCACCGAGCTTGAGTACGTGATGCAGGTTGGTCAGTGCGCGCAGGAACAGCGGTACTGAGGCTTGGTACATCGAGAGACTCATGGGGATGACTCCGAGTGATGATGAGGAAGGGACTCGTGGGTAATCACATCCGCAATGGGCGAAAGTTCGCCATGCGGCGGTGTTGTCGGATGTCTATCGGCGGATGGCACCGCGTGCACGTGTCGTACCGCATAGCTGGCGATACCGGTAGCGACGACAAGCAGCAGTGCCGCCAGCACGAAGGCGATACCGGGCAGATGCATGGGGGCGTGATCGCTGATGAACAAGGCGAACAGATTGGCAAACAGCGCGGGCCCGAAGATGCCGGCCAGACTGGCCAGGCTGCTCAACGCACCTTGCAGACGCCCTTGCTCGTGCGGGTCCACCTGCTGCGTCATCAACGTCTGGGTAGGTGGCCCGGAGAGTCCGCCCAGGCACAGGAATGGGATGCCAAGCAGGAACATCCACGACACCGAAGAAAAGCCGAAGAACAAGTGGCCGACCACGCAGAGCAGCAAGCCGATGATGATCAGGCGCTTCTCGCCCAGCTTCGGCATCAGCCTCCGCACCAGCACGGCCTGCACGAAGCCACTGCACAGCCCGACCAGTGCCAGCGTATAGCCCACCGCCTGCGCACCCCAGCCGTAACGGTAGTCGGTGTAGAGCACGTAAGTGGCGTTGAGCGAGAACTGCGCCAGGCTGATCAGGAAGTACACGCTGGCGAGTGCAAACACCTGCGGATAGCGGCGCAATAGCACCAGCGCGCCGAAGGGGTTGGCGTGGCTCCATTCGAAGCGCTTGCTGCGCCGTTCGGGTGCCAGCGATTCCGGCAGCACGAAGAAGCCGTAGCAGAAGTTGATCAACGACAGCACAGCTGCCACCCAGAACGGCAGTCGGATGCTGAAGTGCCCCAGGAAGCCGCCCAATGCCGGACCGACTACGAAGCCGATGGCGAACGCCGCGCCCATTGCACCATAGGCCGCAGTGCGTTTTTCCTTCGGCACGATATCGGCGATGTAGGCATTGGCCGTGGTGAAACTTGCCGCACAGATGCCTGCCACGATACGGCCGATGAAGAGCAGCCACACTGCTGGCGCGAGCGCCATCACGATGAAGTCGACACCTAATCCAAAGCTGGAAATCAGGATCACGGTACGGCGACCGAAACGATCCGACAACGTGCCTTGCACCGGCGAAAACACGAACTGCATCAGCATGAACACCGTGCCGAACGCACTCGACCACACCGCCGCCTGCGCGATGCTGCCACCACTGAGTTCCACGATCAGATGCGGCAACACCGGGATGATGATGCCGAACGCCAGCATGTCCACCATCACCGTGACGAAGATGAAGGCGAATGCAGCAGTTTGGCGTGAGGAAGGGGCGGTGGGTGCAGAGTCCATGCGAGCGCGGATAGCCACGGAACGGGTAGGGCCAAAGGCGCAACGATAGCCGATGCGGCGTGGCTTGGCATGGGCTGGAGTGTGCAGAAAATGTCGCGGCTTTTAGTTCCCTCTCCCCTTCGGGGAGAGGGTTAGGGTGAGGGGACAATCTTGCGTGAGGGTTGCTTCTCTCAGCGCAAGACATTGCAACAGCATCGCAACGGGAAAATATCTCGCAAGGGTGGTCTCTCACCCAACCCTCTCCCCAGAGGGGAGAGGGCTTAAAAGCCAACGTCACCGCGGCGGCTGCATCAATTCCTGCGGGCTCAGATACCCGTCATGGTTGCGATCCAGCTTATGGAACTCGCGACGCAAATTGTCTTGCCATTCCTTGAGCGTTATCGGCTTGCCATGCCCGCCGGGCAGCTCTTCCGGCTCCAGCACGCCATCGTGGTTGAGGTCCCGGCGATAAAAACCTTGGCTCATATAAGCCACATATTCAGCTTCACTGATGCGGCCGTCGCCATTGGTATCCATGGCCTGGAACAAGCCGGTTGCCGTGCTCTGCGCAAGCGCGGCGACAGGTAGCAGCCCAAGCACAAGGAGCGCAGCGGTTATGCGCATCAGCGGCGGCCGCCATGGATCCCGATGAAATCCAGGAATTCAGCACGGGTGCGTGCGTCGTCACGGAACGCGCCAAGCATCTGGCTGGTGACCATGGATACGCCGCGCTTGTGCACGCCGCGCGTGGTCATGCATTCGTGGCTGGCATCGACGACCACAGCCACGCCGGCCGGCTGCAGGTTTTCCTGGATGCAGCGCGCGATCTCCGCGGTCATTTTTTCTTGCACCTGGAAGCGGCGTGCGTAGGCGTCCACCACGCGCGCCAGCTTGCTGATGCCTACCACGCGGTGGGTGGGCAGGTAGCCCACGTGTGCGCGGCCGATGATCGGGGCCATATGGTGTTCGCAATGGCTTTCGAATTCGATGTCGCGCAGCACCACCATTTCGTCGTAGCCGGCGACTTCCTCGAATGTGCGGCGCAGGTATTCGCCCGGATCGATCTGATAGCCGCTGAACCAGTCGCGATAGGCCTTCACCACGCGGCGCGGCGTATCCAGCAAGCCTTCGCGCGAGGGATTCTCGCCGGCCCAGCGCAGCAAAGTGCGCACGGCCTCTTCGGCCTGTTCGCGGGTGACTTCAGTGGGCTTGTGCTCGCTCATGCGGCTTCCTTGGTACAGGGATACTGGTTCAGGCTTGCAAGTGTAACGCCCGCGTCAAGGCCCCATCTCCCCGTTGCCCCGGCGAAGGCCGGGGCCCAGCGACTTTCACGCACAAGACACTGGGCCCCGGCCTTCGCCGGGGCGACGGTATGATGGAACGCCCAGTTTCCCAAGCACTACGACATGACCCGCTCCATCAATCGCGATACCCAGCTTTGCATGTCCTTGTCCGGTCGTCCGGGCAATTTCGGTACGCGCTTCCAGAACTTTCTGTACGAAGCGCTGGATTTGAATTACGTCTACAAGGCGTTCACTACACGTGACTTGCCCGCGGCGATCGGCGGCATTCGTGCACTCGGTATCCGCGGCTGCGCCGTGTCGATGCCGTTCAAGGAAGCGTGCATTGCGCTGGTCGACAGCATTGACGATTCAGCCCAAGCCATCGCTTCGATCAATACCATCGTCAACAACGATGGACATTTGCATGCGTACAACACGGATTACATCGCCGTGCGCAGTTTGATCGAGCTGCACAACCTCAATGCCGATATGCGCTTGGCTCTGCGCGGTAGCGGTGGCATGGCCAAGGCTGTGGCCTGCGCGTTCCGTGATGCCGGTTTCAAGCACGGGTATATCGTGGCGCGCAATGAGATGACGGGCCGAAAATTGGCCGAAACGAGCGGTCTTGGCTGGGTTGCGGATATGTCGAACGTGCAAGCGGATCTGCTGATCAACGTTACGCCGATCGGCATGGAAGGTACCGAAAAAGATCAGCTCGCCTTCGAGCGTGAGGCGGTGGAGCGGGCAAAAGCCGTATTCGACGTGGTTGCGTTGCCGCCGGAGACGCCGTTGATCAAGTTGGCGCGTTCGTTGGGCAAACCGGTGATTACAGGCGCTGAAGTAATCGTGCTGCAGGCCGTGGAGCAGTTTGTGCTTTATACCGGCGTGCGGCCGAATGAAGCGTTGATTGCGCGTGCGGCCTCGCATGCGTTGGGGTAATGCGGGAAGACGGTTAGCTCGTGTAGGTTGGGGTGCAAACCCCAACATCGAAATGTGTGAGCATGGGGTTGTTGGGGTTTGCGCCCTAACCTACGCGCTCGTAAAACCACATTTCTCCTCACCGTCGCCCCGGCGAAGGCCGTGGCCTAGTGACTTTGATGAGCTACAAGTCGCTGGGTCCCGGCCTTCGCCAGGACGACGGTGAGGTGCAATCAAACGCCTCGAAAAGTTGTGTAGAAACCCTACGCTTGAAGGGTGGCTTATCAATCCTCCGCAACCTCTTCATCGCCATTAAGCGACTCCCCCAGCAACTGCTGCGCTTGTTCACCCGGCAACGACTCCACATCGCGCAGCTTGCGCTCGATCGCACGCGTGCGCACGGCGGTGGCATCGATATGCCTGCCCGCTTCGTCCAGCTTCTTGCGCACCATTTTCAGCACATCACCAAACTTGCCAAATTCGTTCTTCACCGCGCCGAGCAATTGCCACACTTCGCTGCTGCGTTTCTGGATCGCCAGTGTGCGGAAGCCCATCTGCAAGCTGTTGAGCAGCGCTGAAAGCGTGGTCGGGCCGGCTATGGTTACGCGTTGTTCGCGCTGCAGACTGTCGAACAACCCAGGGCGACGGATGATCTCCGCATAAAGGCCTTCCGTCGGCAGGAACAGAATGGCGAAGTCGGTGGTAGCAGGGGGCGCGATGTATTTGGCGCGGATGGTCTTGGCTTCGTCGCGCACGCGACGTTCCAGTGCGTTAGCGGCGCGTTCCACGGCTTCCACATCCGCCTGTTGCTGTGCATCCAGCAGCCGTTCGTAATCTTCGCGCGGGAATTTGGCATCGATCGGCAGCCATACCTGATCATCGCGATCGCCGCCGGGTAGACGGATCGCGAATTCCACGCGTTCGTCGGAACCTGGCACGGTGGCGATGTTGGCCGCGTATTGCTCGGGGGTGAGCATTTGATCCAACAACGCGCCGAGTTGCATTTCGCCCAGGATGCCGCGCGTTTTCACATTGCTTAGCACGCGCTTGAGATCGCCCACGCCGCTGGCGAGCGACTGCATTTCGCCCAGGCCACGCTGGACTGCTTCCAATCGCTCGGACACCAGCTTGAATGATTCGCCGAGGCGCGTTTCCAGGGTGGATTGCAGTTTTTCATCGACCGTGGCGCGCATCTGCTCCAGCTTGGCGGCATTGTCCTGCTGGATCGCGGTGAGTTTGGTTTCGAGCGTGGTACGCACTTCGCCAAGGCGTTTTTCGTTGTCGGCGGTGAGCGTTGCCAATTGTTGTTTCTGCTGGCCGCCGAGCTGATTGAGTGTGGTCGCGAGTTCCTCGCGGCCACGGCGTGTTTCCTCGACCAGTCGTTGCGACAGGGCTTGCAGGCCACTGTCCGTGCGCTCTGTGAGTACATCCAGGCGCTGGCCGAATTGCATCAGCGATTGGCTCAGTTCGTTTCGGCCTTCGCGTTGTTCGTGGGCCAGCGCTTCGCGCAGGTGGCGCACGTCGTCCTTCAAGCTGTCCAGCTTGGCCTGGAGACCGCCGTCACTACGGCCGCGCAGCAGTACGACCACCTGCAGCACAAGCAGAATGACGAGCAGAGCCAGTGAGATATCGAGCAGAGACATGGGCATTCCCGATGGTATCGACGTACAGTTTACGCGCAGTCGTATCAATCCCTGAGATCACCTCGCGGGGGGTAGTATCGGCGCATTGCCAGCCATTCGCGGGAATCTGCATGAGTGCATCCATCGCCCGGGGCAAGCCACTGGCCGTGTTGATCGCCCTGCTTGCATGGTTTGGGGCGGGGTTGCAGCTCTATCTCTCGCTGCGCTTGACCGATTCGATGGGGATGAACACGACACAAGGGCTGGCCATCTATTTCGGCTATTTCACCGTACTCACGAACATCCTGGTCGGCATGGCGACCACGTGGCCGTTGGTTTTGTCTGCTTCAGCGCTGGGGCGGTTCTTCGTGCAGCCGATGGCCATTGGCTGGGTAGCGACCAGCATTGCGTTCGTGGGCGTTTCGTATTTTGTGTTGTTGCGGCACGTCTGGAATCCGCAGGGACTGCAACTGGTGGCGGATGTGCTGATGCACTACGTGGTGCCGTCGCTGGTTGTGCTGTACAGCTTGTTCACGCTGCATCGAGTGGCATTGCGCTGGACGGCGCCGCTGTGGTGGAGCTTGTATCCGGTGATCTATTTCGCCTACGTGCTGGCGCGTGGTGTGATCATTGGCAGCTATCCATATCACTTCATCGATGCGTCGCAGCTTGGCTATGCGCTCACGCTACGCAATGCGGCAGCGCTATGGGTGGCGTTTCTGGTGCTGTCGTATGTGTTGATGTTGTTGTGGCGTCGTTCGTAGGTTGGGTTAGCGCAGCGTAACCCAACATTTTCGGAGCGATTCGTTGGGTTACGCTACGCTAACCCAGCCTACGTTAATCCACGCGGCAGAAGACGGCCTTGAGGTAGCGGCTTTCCGGCACATCGGTGCGTACGGGGTGATCCGCACCGGCACCGCGCACTTCCAGAATCTGAATCTCGCGCCCAGCATTGAGTGCCACACGGCGCAGCATTTCCAGAAAATCCGCTTCGCTGACCAAACCTGTGCAGGAACAGGTGAGCAGTAGCCCGCCAGGTGGAATCACATCCAGCGCCAAGCGATTCATGGCGAAATACTTCTTCAGAGCATCCATGACCTTCGTGCGATCACGTGTCAGCTTGGCGGGATCGAGAATGACCGCGTCATAACGTTCGCCACTCGCCACGGCCTGGCGCAGCCATTCAAAGATGTCGGCTTGTTCGAAGCGGATGGCAAGATCGTTCGCCGCGGCATTGGCGCGGGCAATCTCCAGAATGCCTGCATCCATGTCGACGCCGATGGCTTCGCGCGCGCCGCCGGCCATGGCATGTACGGCAAAGCCACCGGCGTTGCAGCACAAATCCAACACGCGACGGCCTCGCGCCAGTTCGGCGAAGCGGCGACGGTTTTCGCGCTGGTCGGCGAAAAAGCCGGTCTTGTGTCCGTACCCCGGTGCGGCGTGGAAGCGCAAACCGTGTTCGTGGACTTCCACTGGCGTGGGCGCTTCGTTGACTCGGCAGTCGAAGGATTCTTGCTTCTGCACGTGGCTTTCGGCGAACCCATACAGCCGCGCACCAGGAAACTGCCGCAGCAACGCGGCATGAATGGCATCGCGGAATTTCCACATGCCAGCGGCAAAATATTCGATCACCAGGATGTCGGCGTAGCGATCCACGATCAGCCCGGAAAGCCCATCGCCTTCGCTGTGCACGACGCGCCACGCATCGGTCACTGCATCCAGCTGCAGCAACTCCCGCCGCAACGTCACGGCGCGATCGATGCGTGCAGTGATCCAGTCCGCGTCAATCGATTCGCCTGCGTCGCCGGTAAGCAGGCGCAAGGCAATGCGCGCATGCCCGTTCCAGAAGCCGCGTCCGACAAAGCGATCCTTGGCATCGATCACATCCACCACGCTGCCCGGCGGTATGCGTGATTCAGGCTTGTGCACCTGCGCCGACCACACCCATGGGTGGCCGGGCATGCGGTCGGATTTCAGGCGGATGATGGGGAGTGAGGCGGGAACATTCATCCGCTAATGATAGCGGGTTGGCTTCAGGCAGCGGCCAGTTTGAGTTTGCCTACCCGCTGGAGATTTACATGTTTTCTGGCCACCCAAAGATCATGGGCATCTTGCATGACTAGCCAGCTTTCTGGAGAACGGCCGATGGCCTTGGACAG
Organism: Dyella acidisoli; assembly: GCF_030160295.1. Taxonomy (GTDB): domain Bacteria; phylum Pseudomonadota; class Gammaproteobacteria; order Xanthomonadales; family Rhodanobacteraceae; genus Dyella_B; species Dyella_B acidisoli. Next base: position 156,022 of record NZ_BSOB01000006.1, on the reverse strand, counting down.
CCGCAGTGCCATCTCCGGGGTAACTCGGCTGGTGCCCTTCAGGACGCGACTGAGGGTAGATGGGGCGACATCCAGCTTTTCAGCGAGTTCACGGCCGCTGATCCCATGAGGATCGAGGTAAACCTCGGTGATGAATTCGCCGGGATGTGGAGGATTGTGCATGGCCATTAGTGATAGTCCTCGTAATCCAGAACGTAAGCATGTCCATTTTGAAATTCGAACGTCAGGCGCCAGTTGCCGCTAACCCAAATGGACCAGCGTCCGCGCATTTGCCCCTTAAGAGGGTGCAACCGATAGCCAGGGATCTCCATGTCCTCGATGGATTGTGCGGTATCCAAGGCGGCTAGCTGCATTCGAAGGCGTTTTGCATGGCTCGCCTGTACACCCGAAGTGCTGCCTGTCTCGAACAGTCTGCGCAATCCCTTGTGCCGGAATGATTTGATCATTGCGCCGTAATGATACGGTGTTGCGCATCACGCAACAAGTTCGACTCGTTAGGGCGTGCAAGTGAGCACCTTTCCGCGGCCTTATCGACAGGATGTTCTGTTCATCGCAACTTGAGAACCAACCAGGACAGCAGTGCCAGCAAGTTGATACCCAGGTACGACACCGACGGGCCACCAAACGCGAGATTGAAGCCCTGGCTGGCGAAGCGCCAGGTGACCTCCGGATGAAGGTGGATCGTGGTGAACACGTTGATGAAAGCGCCGCAAAACAACCCATAGCTGAAGATTGGCGTGCCAATCAGCGGCAATTGCAGCAGTTGCGCGATGCTGGACAAACGAATGCCGCGCTCGCTGTTTTCAAGCAACAGCACACCCGACACCAGCACGAATGCATAGAGTGCGAAGGCGATCAGCTGGATCACCGCGGTGTGCAGCGGGCCGGAGGCGAGCAGATGCGGAAGCTCGATGGCCATGCCGTAGAAACCACCGGCTACTTCCAGGATACCGATCAGGCGAAACAGGATCTGACGCATTCAACACCCCAAAGAAAGAACGAATTATTCAAGTTCATCCGCCTGCTCATGCAGGTCCGTTATGTGTTGTTCCCACCAGCGCGCTTCAGCCGCGAACGGAAACGCCGCCGGAAAAGCCGGATCGTGCCAGCGTGCCGCGATCCAACCCGCATAATGCACTTGTCGCATGGCGCGCAGGGCGGGAATGAGGATAAGTTCTGCGTGATCAAAGTCACGCATCGAAGCATAACCTTCCAGCAATGCCTCCATGGCGCGTTCGTCGTGGGCCAGCATCCATAGATCCTGCACCGCCGGCCCCATGCGTGCATCATCGAGATCGACAAAATGCGGGCCTGTATCGGTCCACAGTACGTTGCCCGGATGGCAGTCGCCATGCAAACGCAGCGTACGTAAGGGGGCAGCGCTTTCAAAGCGTGCAGCGACCAATCCGTTCACACGTTCGACAGCTTGGCGATAGCGATCGCGCAATGCAGAAGGCAGCAGCGAAGAAGACAGCACGGCTTGCATCGGTTGTGCAATCAACGTGGTGCGATCGATGTTGCCGCGATACGCGAATGATGCGCGTGCGCCGACGCTATGCATGCGCGCGATCAGTCGGCCGAGCCATTCCAATTGATCGGCCGATTCCAGCGAAGGGGCGCGACCACCATGACGCGGCGACAGTGCGTAACGATAGCCATCGTGATGCAACAGCGTGCGTTCCGCGAAGTGCAGCGGCGCCACGACGGGCAATTCTGCCTCGGCCAGTTCCTGCGCAAAGGCGTGCTCTTCCAGAATCGCCGCATCGCTCCATCGGCCGGGACGATAGAACTTCGCGACCACTGGCGAGCCTTCTTCCAGCCCCACCTGCCACACGCGGTTTTCGTAGCTGTTCAATGCAAGCAAGCGGCCATCCGGCCACAAGCCGCAAGCGGTAACAGCATCGAGCACAAGATCGGGCGTTAGGCGCGCGTAAGGTGTCTCGTTGGACATGTATCAGCGAGTACCCACCGCTGCCGCCGGCACCACCGCCATGGTGAGGCGCGAAATGCACACCAGCTTGCCGGCGTCGTCTTCGATGCGGATTTCCCACACCTGCGTCGATCGCCCGAGATGCAGCGGACGTGCAGTGCCGGTTACGGTGCCGCTGGTAACACCGCGTACGTGATTGGCATTGATGTCCAAGCCGACCGCGCGTTCTTTTTCCGGATCGAGCGTGAGCATGGCCGCGGTGCTGCCGAGTGTTTCCGCTAGCGCTACCGATGCGCCGCCGTGCAACAGTCCATACGGTTGGTGGGTGCGCGGATCTACCGGCATCGTGCCTTGCAACCAATCCTCGCCGACGGCGGTAAGGCGGATGCCCAGCGCCTCCATCAAGGTGTTGCGGCTCCAGCCGTTGAGGCGTTCGAGGTGGGTGTCTTGTTTCCAGATGCTCATGGGCATTGAGATCGCGAGAGAAGCCAGCATTGTCCGCCGACCACCCCAGCGGCGACAATGCGGGATCGTTCAGGTCATCTCAAGTGTTTACCGTCACTCTCACCACTTCCGGCCGCCGCTTCGACGTCCTGCCCGGCGAAACCGTGCTGGAAGCGGCACAGCGCGCGGGCATTGCGCTGCCTTACTCCTGTCGCGCGGGCGTGTGCGGTAGCTGCAAGGCCGCGCTCATCCACGGCCGTTGCGAATACCCCCGCAATCCGCCCACAGCGCTGGACGTGCATGATCGCGTGCAGCACGCCGTGCTGCTGTGCCAAGCCGTTCCCGCCAGCGATCTGGTGGTCCAGGCGCGCGAAGTCACTTCGGTCGAAGACATCGCCCGCCGCCAGCTGAATGTGCAAGTGAGCCGCAAATGGCAGCTCGCACCCGACGTGATCGGCTTGCATCTGCAGCCTGCGCCGGGCGAGCTGCGTTTGAATTGGCTGCCGGGCCAGTATCTCGATGTGCTGCTGGATGAAGGTCGCCGCCGCCCGTTTTCCATCGCAAACGGTCCGCAGGCGGACGGTGTGATCGAGATGCACGTGCGCCATGTCGCCGGCGGTGGTTTCACCTCATGGGTGAGCGACGTGCTGAAAGAGGGCGACACGCTGCGCATCGAAGGGCCGCTTGGCACCTTCGTGGCGCGCGAGGATTCGGAGCGGCCCATGATCTTCGTGGCCGGCGGCACCGGTTTTGCGCCGGTGAAAGCGATCCTTGAGCATTTCCTGGCGCTGGGCACGCGTCGCACGATCGATCTCTATTGGGGCGCTCGCAGTGCAGCGGATCTGTATCTGCACACGCTTGCCGAGCAATGGGCGGCAGCGGCACCGGGCCTGCGCTTTCACGCTGTGCTTTCCGATCCGGAACAGGCACGCATGGCCGGCATGCGCGAAGGACTGGTGCACGAAGCGGTGCTGGATGATCACCCGAATCTTTCCGGCCACGACGTCTACATGAGCGGACCGCCGGCGATGGTCGATGCCGGCCGCAAGCTGTTCATCGAATCCGGCTTGCCGGAAGAGCGGCTGTATTTCGATTCCTTCGAATATGCGCCCGATGTGCTGGCGCAGATTCTGTCCGGGCGAGCGGGTATTGCCGAGCAGGCGTAGCCGCGAGCCACCTTGCGATAGTTATCAGTTCTTTCCCTTCGCCACCGGCAACTGCGCCTGCTGCCACGCCAGCACACCGCCACCCAGCGTATAGACGCGGGTGAAGCCTGCCTTGACCAGGCGCTGGGCTGCGCCGTCAACGTTGCGGCCGTCCTTGTCCATCACCACCACCGGCAGTTCGCGCGCCTTGGCCAGATCCTTGTTCTCCGGATCGAACTGGCTCATGGCCACATGCTTGGCGCCCGGGACGTGCATTTTTTCGAAATCGGCGATGGCCGAAAGATCGATCAGCAGCGGGCTGTCGCGATTGATCAGCTGGGTCAGGCCGGCCGGCGTCAGCTCGGTGAATTTGCGCAGCAGCAGCATGATCTGCGTGACGATCAGCGCGATCACCAGCACCACCAACAGCAGGGACAGCGCGAGATGGTTGCCCACGAACTGGGGCAGCTTGTGGAGGAAATCGTTCATGTGGGGGCCACTGGCGCAAATAGGCTCGAATAAACGGCGAAGTATAGCCCCTGTTCCTCAAGACTTGGGGTTGCTCATCTTTTCAGGAGGCTTGATTTCGCCACGGCGTCATTCCGGCCTTCGCCGGAATGGCGGCGCGGTTATCCCTCAATCCCCCTGATTGAGGTTCGGAATCCCCGTCTCCAGCCACCACTTGTTCTTTTCCGAGTCGTAATGCCACACCTGGCGATCGATGATGCTGCGCACCGACTGCGTATGCAGGTTGGTCACGCTGATGCGTACGTTCTGGCGCACTTCGTTTTCGCCCGAGGCCACCGGGCCGTTGCCGTCGTCGTAGTCGTTGACCTGCACCTGCTTGAAGCGCTCGCGGTCGAGGTCGGTGATGGGATGTGCGTCGCGCACTTTCGGATCGACGAACTGCTCCGCCGCTTCGAAACCATCCCAGCGCACCGCGTTCGCGTAAGCGATCATGGTGTGGGTGAGCGAGTCATTACGCTTGTCCGTCGCACAGCCAGACAAGAGCAGCATGGTCGACAGCAGGATCGGACCGACAATACGGCGCATAACTTAAGTCCCCTCCAAAGAAGGCTTATTCTGCCGCAGCTGTGCGGCGCTTCGCCACGAACTGTGCCTCAAGCGTGGCAGCCGGTTTGCTACCCTCGCCGGGTACCTGACAGCGCACCGCGATGCGTGCGCGTTTGCGGGACGACAAAGTGGTGAAGAAGGTTTCCCAGTTCGCGTCTTCAGCCAGCTGTGCTTCGGCCTGGAAATCGCCCCAAACCGGATCGAGGTAGCGCACCGTGGATTCGCCTACATATACGTCGCAATCTTCGCCGCGCTGGCGCAGGGCCAGTTCCACCAAGCCCCAGCCAGTGAGCGTCATGAGGCTGGTCAAGCTGCCACCGAACGCGCAGCCCTTGTCGTTGACGTTGGGCGCGAGCGGGCAGTTCAGTACCAGACGCTCGCTGTCGTAGCTACCCAGTTCGAGCCCCATGGTGTGAGCGAGGGGGATGTTTTCTTGGATGAACGTTACCAACGCCAGGGCGGCGGTGTGCGGGTCGAGCTTTTCCATTGATACGGTAGGGACAGGGAGGGGGCGACAGTGTAGAGGCTACACTGCGCGAAGGACCTGCTCCCTCTCCCCTCTGGGGAGAACGTTCTTTCTTTTCCCTTTCCCCAAGGGGAAAGGGGTGGGGTGAGGGGCCAGTCTTGCGGTCAAACTCATCTCTTACAAGAAAGAATCAGGTA
>NZ_BSOB01000006.1:0-150599 GCF_030160295.1 Dyella acidisoli | reverse complement strand
CAGAGGGGAGAGGGAGAAAAACTTACCGGCTGCACGATCGTCATCACCCGCCCTGCCGGCACCGGCACACCGCTGGCGAAAAAGGTAAGCGCCTTGGGCGGAACCTCGCTGTTGCTCCCCGGCCTTTCTCTGCGTGGCACCTCCGATGCTCAGCAAGCACGCGAACAATGGCGTGATGCGCAAGACGACGATGTGTTGATCTTCACCAGTCCGGCGGCGGTTCGCTACGCGTTGGCCCTCGCACCACTGGATAAGGCGCATGGCGAAGTCGTCGCCGTGGGGCAGGGCACGGCGCGTGCTCTGCAGCGGCATGGCGTTACCGCGCAGGTGCCCGCGTCACGTCAGGACAGCGAAGGCATGTTGGCGTTGCCATTGCTGCAACACCTACAGGGCCGGCGTGTTGCCCTGATTACCGCACCTGGCGGTCGCGGCCTGATGCAGCAGCAGCTTGCCGGGCGCGGTGCGATCTTGCGTGAGGTGCACGTGTACCAACGCGCTGCGTCCAGGTTGACCCGGCGTCATGCCGAGGCGGTGCTGCAGATGGCCGACACCGCCTGCGTGCTGCTCTCCAGTATCGAGGCCCTGCAGAATCTGCGGCAGCAATTGCCTGTCACGGCATGGGAACGGCTACGTCAGGCTACGGCCGTCGTCAGCAGCGAGCGGATCGAGGCGGCGGCGCGCGCGGCCGGGTTCTCGCGCATCTATAGGGCGGCGTCGGCCGTCCAGGCAGAGCTGTTGGCCGGTGCCTGCGAAGTTTGTTCACGCGCACGCCACGATTGAGGGCTGGCGACGCCTGCACGGAACTGATCAGCGCATCCTTAGGCTGTTAGCATGCGCGCATGAGCCAGGACGATCTCACCCCCGACGTACGTACCGCGCCCGGCATGGGCACTCCCTCCGACTCCGCGCGCAGCAGCCGGCCCACGCCGCCTGCGCGCCCTGCAGGTGGCGCCCTCGCGCTGGCGCTGCTGCTGGCCCTGATCGCCATCATCGGTGTCGGCTATGTGGCCTGGCGGCAATGGCAGCTCTTGCACGTCAATGCACAGGCGTTGCGTACCACTGCAGCATTGGAGGAACGCACCAATACGCTGGAGCGCACACTGTCCACGACCACCAGTCAGGGCAATCTGCTGCTGCAGCGTTTGAACGATGCCGATCAGGTCAATCGTTCCCTGCGCGAGGAATTGCTGTCGCACGACCAGCGCGTGCGCGATCTGGAAGAAGCCGTCGGCAAGCTGTCTGAAAAGACCCTCTCCGGCCAGGACGCCATGCGTCTGGACGAAACCGAATCGCTGCTGCGCATGGGCGCCGAACGCTACGCGCTGTTCCATGATGCGCAAGGCGCGGCACAAGCGTTTGCATTGGCCGGACAAACACTGGCTGGCGTCAACGACAATGCCTTCAAGGGCGTGCAGCAAAGCATCGAAGCCGAGCACGAAGCTTTGGCCAAGAGCCAGTCCGCTGATCCCACGCAGTTGCTCGATAGCGTGGTGCAGTTGCGCAGCGATCTTTCCAATCTGCCGTTGAAGTCGCTGGACGAACCTGCGGCTCAGGAAAGCACCAGCGTGTGGGCCCGCATTTGGCGCGCGCTGAAGAACGTGGTGCAGATCCGGCGTGACAATGGCGCACCGGTGGACATTGCCGATGCACGCATTGCCCGCGAACTGGTTGCGCTGGATTTCGCACAGGCTCAAGCCGGACTGTTGGCGTGGGATGCGGACGCCAGCGCCGCCGCGCTGAAGCGTGCCGATGCAGGATTGACTGCGCAGTTCGATACCCAGTCGCCCGCCGTGCAGCAGGCGCATCAACGCATCGCCACACTGCTTACGCAGCTCAAACCGTCCGCACCGGTGAAGCTGGGCGCCGCATTGAGTGAGTTGCGCAATCTGCGTGCCGTACACGCGCTCAAGCCGAACGCAGAGAGTGCAGCGCCCTCGAACGGGTCCAAGCCATGAAGGTATGGCGCTGGATCCTGGCGTTGGTGATCGTCTCCGCGCTGGCGGCTTTCGGCTGGCATTGGGTGACCGAAGATCCTGGTTATATGTTGATTCGCTTTCGCGGCATCAACGTGCAAACCAGCTTGCTGGCTGCGGTGTTCATCCTGTTGCTGGCGTGGGCCGTTCTCGGTGTGGCATGGCGTGTCGTGCGCTGGCCGTTCGGCGCCTTTTCGCGCCGGCATCGCCGCTTGAGCCGGCAGCGACTTGCGGATGGCTTGGTCGCGTTGATGGAAGGTCGCCATGGTGATGCCGAGCGCGATCTGCATCGTGCATCACGTCTGGATGCACTGCGTGGCCCGGCACTGCTTGCGGCTGCAGAAGCTGCATCGCGGCGTGGTGAACATGTGCGTGCACTCGAGGCGCTGAATCAGGCTTCGCAAGTCGCCCCGCGCGCAGCGCGTGTATTGCGCGCACGTGTATTGCGCCGCGATGGCAAGTCGGCCGAAGCACTTGCGCTGCTCACGCCCGAAGGCGACAGCGGCAATCTCAGCCCCGGTGGTTGGCGCGAACTCGTGCTTGCCGCGCTGGCGGCTGGCGATACGCGCCGTGCGCGCAGCGCACTTGAGCCGTTGCAGAAGAGCGGCGTGATGAGCGCACGCGCCTACAGCGCACTCGAAACGCAGGTGCTGGTCGCCAGCATTCAAGCAGCCGGCGATGGCGCGGTATTGAACACGCTATGGTCGCAATTGCCGAAAGCGCAGCGTCGCGCACCGGCGGTCATCGATGCATACGCGCGCAAGGCTGCAAGTTATGGCCTCGTGCTGCCGGCGATGGACGAAGTGGAATCCGCGCTGCGCCGCGAATGGTCGCCGCAACTGGTGGAGACCTACGGCTTGTTGGCTGGCGACGATCTCGAGGCGCGCATGCGCCGTGCCGAAGGCTGGCTCGACGCGCATCCCAATGATCCCAGTCTGCTGCTTACGCTGGGCCGCATGAGTGTGCGACTGAATCTTTGGGCCAAAGCACGTCCCTATCTGGAACGTTCGCTGGCCTTGGCGCCCAATGCGAGTGCATGGGAAGCCCTGGGTGATACTTACACTGGTCTTGGCGATGCCGCACTTGCGCAGCGCTGCTACCGCAACGCCATCGCGTTGGTGCGTGGCGATGTGACGGAGCCGCTACCGGAAGGCGGTCTTGTTGGCGGAAGGCTGGATACGCGGCCGATCGCGATCGAAGAGCGCGATGTGCACGGGGTGCCGCGGTTGAAAGAATAAGTTCGGTCTTGCCTGGTCGTCATTCCCGCGAAAGCGGGAATCCATCTTCGCTCTTGCTTGAGAGCCCAATGGATTCCCGCTTTCGCGGGAATGACGGCAAAAAAAGCAAGGGTGACCACCATCAATGGTTCACCCATTCCCCGCTAAAAACCGATACCCCACGCCCGGCTCCGTCTTCAGCCATCGCGGTGTCGTCGGATCATCTCCCAACTTCTGCCGCAACTTGCCGAGCACAATGCGCAGATAATGCGTGTCTTGCACATGCGTGCCACCCCATATCTCGCGCAATAACTGCTGCTGACTCACCACGCGTCCTGCGTGCCGAACGAGCATCGCAAGCACCGCATATTCCTTGCGCGTGAGCGCGAGCAGTTCCCCGTCCAGCGTGACTTCGCGCAAGCCGAGATCGATATGCAAGCGATCGTCTTCATAGCGCGGCGGTGCCTCCGACTGCGTGGCGCGGTTGCGCATCAGCGCGCGCAAGCGTGCCATCAGCTCTTGAATGCCGAACGGCTTGGTCATGTAGTCGTTCGCGCCCGCATCCAGCGCTTTCACCTTTTCCTGTTCCGTGTCGCGCACGGAGAGCATCAGCACCGGCACCTGCGTCCATTGCCGCAATTCAGCCAGCACTTCGTGGCCTTCACGGTCGGGCAGGCCGATATCCAAAATAATCAGGTCAGGATTGCGTGTCGCTGCCAGCGCCAGGCCTTCGCCGCCATTTGCAGCAAGCAACACGTCGTAGCCTTCGGCGCGCAAGCCGATATCGAGGAACTTGCGGATCTGCGTCTCGTCATCGACGACCAGCACGCAAGGATTGGCAGCAGTCATGGCGATGGTGGAGAGGGAAGGGGAAGGCTGATGCGAATGGTGGTACCAACGCCGTCGCCCGGCAAGGCTTCCACGCTGCCGCCATGCGCGCCGATCATGCCGCGACAGATCGCAAGGCCAAGGCCGGTACCTTGCGGTGCACGGTCGCCACGCGCAACGGAATAGAACATGTCGAAAATGCGCGCGCGCTCCTCTTCCGGAATACCGGGACCGCGGTCGACGACGTCGATGAAGAGGCGGTCACCTGCCACGCGCACAATCACTCGCACCGGTTCGCCGGGTGGCGAAAAACGCGCAGCATTTTCCAGGATGTTGAACAGTGCCTGCTCGATCAGTGCCGGATGTACGAACAGCAGCACGGTTTCATCGGGCAGTACCGTATCGACGCGCAATTCAGGAAACAGCTTGCGCATGCGCGTAATGGCGGAGGCCACGATTTCAGCGGAATCGGTCCAGTCGCGATTGAGTTTGAGCGTGCCATGGCCCAGGCGCGTCATGTCCAGCAAATTCTGGATATAGCGGTCCAGGCGCTGGCCTTCGCCAAGAATCGCTTCGAGCAGTTCCTTGCGTTCGGTCGCAGGCAGTTGATCCCCGTAGTTGGAAAGCGTGCCGGCCGAGCCGATCATCGACGCCAACGGCGAACGCAGATCGTGCGACACGGAAGAAAGCAGGGCATTGCGCAAACGCTCGGTTTCACCCTGCACGCGCGCGCCTTCCAACTCGGATGCTAGCCGTGCGCGTTCCAGTGCCTGACCGATATCTTGCACCATCGCCAAGGCCAGGCTGCGTCGTTCGATATCCGGCGAAACACCGTTTTCGAAGCGCAGCGCAGCTACGCCCAGATGATGATCTTCCGTACCCAGCGGCAGCATCCAGCAGCGCGCAGCATTGAGCGTATCGGTGTAGCGACCTGCCGCTTCGGCATGCTGCTCGCACCATTCCGCCGCGGCGAGATCCTGGGTGGTCAAGGTGAGCGTGCGCGAACTGTTGGCGGCGATCTGCAGGCGGTGCTCCACGTCACGCGCCAGGATGGCGACTTCGCAACGCAAAGCGCGTGCAAGTGCAGCGCAACCCACGTTGCGTATGCCGTCCGCATCCGTGCTGGCTGAAAGCCGCTGGCCCAGCGTGAGCAATGCATGCGAGTAATCGTGCGCGGCGCGCAGCGATTCCACCTGGCTGGCCAAGCGGGTTGCCAGGCGGCTGCAAATCAATGCGGCTGCAAAAAACAGTGTTACGGCCAATACATCGTCGGAATTGGCGATGGCCAGGGTGTAGCGCGGCGGCGCGAAGAAGAAGTTGTAGCCGAGAAAGCACATCGTCGCCGTATAGACAGCCACCGCCATGCGCGTGCGCACCGCTACCGTCATCACTGCGATGAGGAAGATCAGCGCCAGGTTGGCGACCGAAAGATAGCGATCAGCGATGAAAGCCAGGCCGATGGCTATTGCGGTGACGATAGTGGCGAAGATGTACTCGTCCCGGCGACCATACATCGGCATTAGCCGCAGCCGCTTGCGCGCACGTACGCGTTCGGCGGGCGTAGCGATGATGGTAAGTTCCAGATGCGCGCCACGGCGCAGCAGCTGCTGGGTGAGCGAGCGTCCGAGCATGCGCGCGATAAGGCGCTCGCGCGTGCGCCCCAGAATGATCTGGCCGACGCCTTCGCGATCGGCATGCACCAGCAGTTCATCGGCGATCGCATGGCCGCGCAGCACGGTGGCGTCACCACCGAGCCGGCGAGCCAGGCGCATTGCGGTGTCGATGCGTTCGCGGCGTGCTTCATCCAAGGTGGCGCCGGTGTCGACAAAGACCACCGTCCACGGCGCGCCGCGGCGTTCGGCAATGCGGCGCGCAACACGTACCAGATATTCGCTCTGCGCGTGACCGTCGATCGCAGCCATCACGCGGCGGCGTACCGGCATCTTGCCGCCGCGCGCGAGCATGTGTTCACGCAAGTCGCTGTCGACATGGCCGGCGACCGTATCTACCGCCAGCTCGCGCAGGGCAGCGAGATTGGTGGGTGAAAAGAAAGAATCCAGCGCAGCGGCTGCTGTTTCCGGCACATAGACCTTGCCTTGTCGCAGGCGATCGATCAGCTCGCGTGGGGGCAGGTCGACCAGCACGATGTCGCGTGCGCGATCCAGAACGGCATCCGGCACTGTTTCGCGCACGGTGATGTTGGTGATGCGGCGCACCTGGTCGTTGAGGCTTTCCAGGTGTTGCACGTTGAGTGCGGTGTAGACCTCGATGCCTGCGTCGAGCAGTTCAGCGATGTCCTGCCAGCGCCGTTCGTGCCGGCTGCCGGGCACGTTGCGGTGTGCGAGTTCGTCGACCAGCAGGATGTCGGGTTTGCGCGCCAGCGCTGCGTCCACGTTGAATTCGGTGAATTCGCGCCCTTGGTAGTTCAACGTGAGCCGCGGCAGTATTTCCAGCCCTTCCAGCAGCGCAGCAGTTTCTGCGCGACCATGGGTTTCCACCAGGCCGACGACCACGTCCACGCCTTGCCGCTTCAATTCGCGTGCGGCAGAAAGCATGGCGTAGGTCTTGCCGACGCCCGGCGCTGCACCGAGAAAGATTTTCAATCGGCGGCTGCTTTCTTCCTGCACGACATCAAGCAGGGCATCGGCGCGGGCGTCACGGGAGGTGTCGGTCATGGGATTGTCAGGCTTGCGAGGTCAATTCCCTCTCCCCTTCGGGGAGAGGGTTAGGGTGAGGGGCCAGGCTTGCCATAAACCTCAAACTTGTCGGGAAGATATTTTGCTCCGCACTACAGCAGTGGCGTGGCTGCTTCGCAAGATTGGCCCCTCACCCCAACCCTCTCCCCGGAGGGGAGAGGGCGTATGTGGCTCACCGCGTCTGCAATCCATCCAGCGCCACATTCAACTGCAGCACATTCACCCTCGGCTCTCCCAGCAAGCCAAGCTGCCGTCCCTGCGTGAACTTCGCCACCAGCGCCTTCACCTGCTCATCGCTCAGATGACGCACACGTGCCACGCGTGCCACCTGATATTGCGCAGCCGCCGGACTGATCTCCGGATCGAGGCCGCTACCCGACGCCGTCACCAGATCCGCCGGCACCGGAGTGGTATTGCCCGGATCGGCCTTGCGTAAGGCATCGATGCGTTGCTGCACGGCATCGCGCAGCGCCGGATTGGTCGGACCCAGGTTGGAGCCGTTCGACCCCGTGCCGTTGTACGGCTGCGGCGTGGTGGCCGAAGGACGACCCCAGAAATACTTGGGGTCGTCGAAGTATTGGCCGATCAGTTCGGAACCGATCGGCTTGCCGTCCTTTTCGATCAGGCTGCCGTTGGCCTGATGTGGGAACAGCACCTGCGCCACGCCGGTGGCCACCAGCGGGTAGGCGATGCCGGTGATGAGCGTCATCACCAGTAACATCGATACGGCATTGCGAATCAACCGGCTCATGGCGGTTACCTCAGTAGTGAATGATCGCGTCGAGCAGGGCAATGACCTGGTAATCCTTCTTGCCCGCGTTATACGCATTGGTGTCGTACGAGCGCTCGTAGCGGATTTCCGGCTGGATTTCCAAGTCTTGCGAAACCCAGTGCGTAATACCCAGCGTGTGACTGCTGTAGCGCGTGGCGAAGCCGGTACGCTGGCCCTTTTCGTCGTTGTAGAACTCGTTGCGGAACGACAGCATGTTGCTGGGGTTCAACTCGAAGTTCAGGTAGTTGACGATGCCGAATTCGCCCGCTGTGCCGGGCAGCGAAGCAGATCCTGCAACACCAGGAGTGCCGCCCGGCCCGAAGCCTGGGACATTGCGGCCATACATGCGATACGCCTCAGTCAGCATGTGGAAATGCTGGTTGAAGCGATGGCCCCAGGTGGCCACGTACATCTGCACGTTGTTGTAGTTGTAATCCGACTTGTTCCAGTTATTGACGCAGGGGTAAAGCATGTCGTTGTTGTCGGCCGACACCCAGCGCACGCAGGTTTGCAGCGAGGGACGTGCCGAATGATTCCAGGGCGCCGTGTCATTGCTGGCGTTCACGCCGATCTGGAAGGTCCACTGCTGGGTGAGTCGCGTGGTGGTCATGATGCCCGTCTGCGTATACGGGTCGACCGTGTACAGGACCGAGTGCGTCATCAGGTAGTTCTGCGGTGAGAACTGCGCTTCGATGTCTGGCAGCGATAGCCAGCGACCTACACGAACAACCATGCCCTGGGCGACCCACGGAATATAAATGTCGCCGTAGAACAGCATCGGGTCGTCACCGTAGATCTTGCCGTTGAGCGGCTGATTCGGCGCAGGATTGTTCAGCAGTTGATTGCTGAAGATGCCCTTGGTAACGGTGTAGTGATAGTCGTAGCCGTAGAGGTTTGAGATATTGAAACCCCAGTCGACGTGATCGGTTTGTACGGTGTCTTCAACGCGCGTGATGTTGGTGACGAGCTGGTCCAGTTCCACGCGGTTCGGGCGTGTGTTGTAGGACAGTGGGAAATTACTGAAGTTGGAGCTGCTGGCGTTCGCCGCCGGCGTCACCCAGCCGAAGATCTCGATGCGGTTGCGCTGCATCCACCCGCCGAGCTTGGTGCAGCTCAGTGCTTTCTCCAGCGGATAAGTGTTATTGGTATCCGGTACGCCGATGGGTGCGGCTACGCCACCCATCTGCCATTCCGAGCTTGGAAAGGGCGGTGAATCGAATGGAGCGTCCATGGCGCGGCGCTTAGCGGGCGCGGCATTCGGATCGGCCGGCTGCGCATCCTCGCGGTAGGCTGCGGCGAAACGGGAGAGGAAACCCTTGCTGCAATCACCGCTTTCGGCCGCAACGGGCGACGCGGGCAGGCTGGTGCTTGCCGGCATGTTGCTGACGTTGGTGGACTGCGCCATCGCCTGCGAAAAAACCGGTGCCGCGGACAGCATGATCGCTGCGGCTAGAGCCTTCTTGTAATACATACCTTCCTCTCGAAGAGTCGTTACTGGACGGCATCGCCCAGTAAGCGACGCCGATGTGGGGGATTTCAGATGCCGGCGTAACCGCCAAGCACGTATTCGTCTTCTGGTGACATCGGTGTATCGGGCGCCGCGCCGGCGCCTCCCTTGGACTGGTCGCGTACCGGTAACTCAATCACCACATCGCAGTCGGAATCGTTGGACGAGACACGTAATTCCATTTGCGGGTGGGTGGCGTCCGGCAGCGAAAAAGACAGTTTCAGGGTTTGCATAGCGCGCGTCTCCAAAAGAGCCTGTCTACGATTCCGGCGTAGCCCGCGTTGTCACGGTGCGTCCGCCAGGTGGTAGTGCGTGGCGCAGCGCTTGCCTGGCTGGCAAGCCAAGCCGCGCGCTGCCGCATGGTGGACGCACCGTGGCAACCCTCCGGGCCGGCTCTGTTTGCCCGCCGGGCTGCGTCCTCACTCAGTTGTGTATCGACATACACGTCTTCGTTCCTCCTAGCCCGACAGGCAAACAGAACCGGCGCGGGCCACGCCGGAACCGTAGACAGGCTCTATGCGAGACCAAACAGGACGAGCAGCATGTCGATGAGCTTGATGCCGATGAACGGCACGATGATGCCGCCCAGGCCATAAATCAGCAGATTCCGGCGCAGCAGGTGTCCCGCTCCCAGCGGGCGGTACTTTACGCCTTTCAGCGCCAACGGAATCAGGAAGATGATGATCAGCGCGTTGAAGATCACCGCCGACAGGATCGCGCTCTGTGGCGTGGCGAGCTTCATCACGTTCAGCGTGTTGAGCGCGGGATACGTCGTGGCGAACGCGGCCGGAATGATGGCGAAGTACTTCGCCACGTCGTTGGCGATGGAGAACGTGGTCAGCGAGCCGCGTGTGATCAGCATCTGCTTGCCGATCTCCACCACCTCGATCAGCTTGGTGGGATTGGAATCCAGGTCCACCATGTTGCCGGCTTCTTTCGCTGCCTGCGTGCCGGTGTTCATCGCCACGGCCACGTCGGCTTGCGCCAGCGCAGGGGCATCGTTAGTGCCGTCGCCGCACATGGCAACAAGGCGGCTTTCGCCTTGCATCTGGCGGATCAACTTCAACTTCGCTTCCGGCGTGGCTTCGGCGAGGAAATCATCCACGCCCGCTTCGGCGGCAATCGCGGCGGCGGTGAGCGGGTTGTCGCCCGTCACCATTACCGTCTTGATGCCCATGCGGCGCAACTCGGCGAAGCGTTCCTTGATGCCGCCCTTCACGATGTCCTTCAGTTCGATCACGCCGAGCGCACGATCGCCTTCGGTGACGATCAGCGGTGTGGCACCGCGACGCGCGATGTCTTCGGCCATGCGCTTCACAGCGGGCGGCAAGTGGCTGCCGAGGCTGTCGAGATAGCGATCCACCGAGTCCAGTGCGCCCTTGCGAATGCGGCGCTCGCCCATGTCCACGCCGCTCATGCGCGTTTGTGCAGTGAACGGAACGAATTCGGCGTGCAGTGTTTGCAGTTCGCGTTCACGCAAGCCAAAACGTTCCTTGGCGAGCACGACGATGCTGCGGCCTTCCGGTGTTTCGTCAGCGAGCGAGGCCAACTGTGCCGTATCGGCCAGCGTGCGTTCTTCGATACCGGGCGCAGGATGGAACGCCACTGCCTGACGATTGCCGAGCGTGATCGTGCCGGTCTTGTCGAGCAGCAGCACGTCCACGTCGCCGGCTGCTTCCACTGCACGACCGGACGTCGCGATCACGTTGGCGCGGATCATGCGATCCATACCGGCAATGCCGATCGCCGACAACAGTGCACCAATCGTGGTGGGAATCAGGCACACCAACAGCGCCACCAGCACGGTCAGCGTGATCGGATTGCCCTTGCCTGCGACCTGCACACTGTAGATGGAGTAGGGCAGCAGCGTGGCGCAAGCTAGCAGGAAGATCAGCGTGAACTTGGCGAGCAGGATGGTGAGTGCGATCTCGTTCGGTGTCTTGCGGCGCGAAGCACCTTCCACCATTGCGATCATGCGGTCGAGAAAGCTCTCGCCTGGATTCTGCGTGATCTTGATCACCAGCCAGTCCGACAGCACGCGTGTGCCGCCGGTGACGGCGCTGCGGTCACCGCCCGCTTCGCGGATCACCGGCGCGGATTCGCCGGTAATGGCGCTTTCGTCCACGCTGGCTGCGCCGATGATGACCTCGCCGTCACCAGGAACCTGCTCGTTTGCTTCCACCAGCACGTAGTGGCCAGCGCGCAGTTCGTTCGACGGCGTGAACACGATGGAGGCGTCGCGCTTGGGCTCGGCCAGCTTCTTGGCGATAACGTCTTTGCGCGTGCTGCGCAGCGCCGCTGCTTGCGCTTTGCCGCGACCTTCGGCCAGCGCTTCGGCGAAGTTGGCGAACAGCAGCGTGAACCACAGCCACACGCTCACCCAGAAGATGAATGCGGTGGGTGCCTCACCATGGCCTGCTATCGCCTGTATCCATAGCAGCGTGGTCAGGACGCTGCACACGAACACGACGAACATCACCGGATTACGGAACTGCAGGCGTGGCGAGAGTTTGCGGAATGCGTCCGCAATCGCCTTCATGATCAACGTACGGTCGAAGGTGCGGACCGCATGGGCATGGGAAGTCATGTTCTTCGAACTCCGTGCTTTTCTTCACTCCCTCTCCTCGATAAGGAGAGGGGCTATCGAGCATTCAATGTGCTGACATCAGGTACTCGGCGATCGGGCCGAGCGCCAATGCAGGCAGGAAGGTAAGTGCGCCCACCACGATCACCACGCTGGCGAGCAGCGTCACAAACAAGGGTGTGTGGGTCGGCAGCGTGCCGGCCGAAGCGGGGACGTGCTTCTTGGCGGCCAGCGAGCCCGCCAGCGCAAGCATGGCGATTGGCAGCGTGTAGCGCGACCAGAACATACACACGCTCAGCATCACGTTCCAGAAGGGAATGTTCGCGGAAAGACCGCCGAACGCGCTGCCGTTATTGCCAGTGGCGGATGTTACGGCATAGAGAATCTCGCTGAAGCCGTGGGCGCCGGGATTGCCGACCGTAGCGGTAGCTGCTGGCGTCATCACTGCGATCGCCGTGCAGATCACCACCAGCGCGCACGGAATCAGCACAGCGAGGCTCGCCATCTTCATCTCGTATGCTTCGATCTTCTTGCCGATGTATTCGGGTGTGCGGCCCACCATCAGGCCGGCGATGAACACCGCCACCACCGCAAAGGCCATCATGCCGTAAAAGCCCGAACCGACGCCGCCGAAGATCACTTCGCCGAGCTGTATCAACCACATCGGCACCAGGCCGCCGAGTGGCGTCAGTGAATCGTGCATGTTGTTCACGGCACCACACGAAGCTGCCGTGGTGATGGCGGTGAATAGGCTGCTGGCGGCGATACCGAAGCGCGTTTCCTTGCCCTCCATGTTGCCGCCCGACTGCAAGGCGGACACATGCTGGTCGATCGACAGCGTGTGCAGGATCGGATTGCCGGCCTGCTCCGCCACCGTCACGCCAATGGCCAGCGGTATGAAGATCACCAGCATGGTGACGAGAATGGCCCAGCCCTGGCGCTTGTCACCCACCATCTGGCCGAAGGTGAGGCACAAGCCGCCGGGAATCAGGAAGATCGCCAACATTTGCAGGAAATTGGAGAACGGCGTCGGGTTCTCATACGGATGCGCGGAGTTCGCACCGAAGAAGCCGCCACCATTGGTACCCAGCATCTTGATCGCGATCTGCGAAGCAGCCGGACCCATTGGCAGTGTTTCCGTGGTGAGCTGCGCGGGTTTGGTCACGGCGTTGCCAGATGCATCCTTGACAGGGTTGCCAGCCGCATCAGTCACCGGGTTGGCGTACGTGCTGGTCTGCACCACCGGAACATCCACATAGGCTTTGAAGTTCTGGATCACACCCTGCGATACCAAAAGCATTGCCAGCAGGAATGAGATGGGCATCAACACGTAAAGCGTGGTGCGCGTCAGGTCGACCCAGAAATTGCCGATGCCCTTGACGGTCTTGCGCGCAAAGCCGCGGATGACAGCGATCGCGACAGCAATGCCGGTCGCAGCCGACATGAAGTTCTGCACCGCCAGCGCAGCCATCTGGGTGAGGTAGCTCATCGCCGACTCGCCCGAATAAGCCTGCCAGTTGGTGTTGGTAATGAAGCTGATCGCTGTGTTGATCGAAAGATCCGGTGACAGCGCCGGGAAGTGCTGCGGATTCAGCGGCAGCCACTGCTGCAGGCGCTGAAATGCATATACCGCGACCATGCCGCACACGTTGAACAACAGCATGGCGATTGCGTAGCGCTTCCAGCCCATGTCCTCTTCGGCATTCACGCCGCAGAGGCGATAGAGCAGGCGCTCAAAACCGGCGCCTACACGGGTAATGCGATTGGGCTTGTCGGCAAAAACGTGCGCCATATAACTACCCATCGGCTTGATGAGCAGCAAAAGGACAACCAGATAAATGCCGATCTGGACGAAATCGTTGGCAGTCATTCGAACCACTCCGGTTTCAGCAATGCCACGCACAAGTAAACCGTCAAAGCCACCGCGATGGCGGCAGCCAGTCCGTAGAAGAAGTTCATGGGATTCGCTCCGTTATGAAATCGCCGCCGCGAATGCGGTCAACGTGGCCCCAGGCGGTCGCAGAGCAGCAGAAAGCCAAGCGTGGCCGCAGCCAGCACAAAGCCGAAGAGCAAGTAGATAAAGTCCATGGATGTCGCTCGATGCCTCTCAGCTGCGAACTGTAGGCATCGGCGTATAAGAAGCGGGTAGCGAAAACAGCGCCTCGCATAAAGAACGCGTAAATTTTTATGTCCTGAGGGAACTCTGTGCTGGCCTATGCGGCGTATGGCCTTGTTTTCGCATGGGTTGTGGCGATGGCGCGCAGGTTTGGGATGTAAACACCAACACTGCCACGCGTGTCGTATCGCGACATTGGGGTTTGCACCCCAGCTCACAAAGCTTCGAGCAGCAAAACCATGATCAGCGACATCACGCTGGTCATGACTGCGTTGTTTTCATTACCTGGCCCGTATTCAGGTAGGCGATCGGATCACACTTCAACCCATTTGACGAAGCTAGTCTGTCCCGCGGTTATTAGGTGAACGACACTCGACCACGGAGCAGACGATGGAAGTCAGACATTCAAGGCCAATGAATCTCATCGCTCGATTGTTACCTGTATGCGTCATCGGCTATAGCGGTATCGCCGCCGCTGTAGTCGCTCAGCCACCGCCCGGATGGCCCAATGCGTCCAACAGCGGATATCAGGCCGAACCGAATTATCCGGGGACATACACCACGTATTCCGAAATTCCAAACGGCACGGAATGTTCCGGTCCGATTCAAAGCGGAAAGACCTACAAATATTGCTACTTTCCAAATGGGTTGAAGATAGGTACGGCAGGCGTTCCGGGCACGCCCACTGACGTTACATTTATTGGTTGCTTATTCGAGTCGAATTTCAACGGCGCGGACAATGGTAGCCAGGCTGTCGTGCAATACGCGAATGGCGATCGCATTCGGTTCTCCTACTCTACTTTCCGGCCATCCGGGATTACGTCCTTGCCAGTGACGTACGAGCAGGGCGTGGAATACGGAATCAATCAGGTCGAGGCGCCAGATAGCGGCTACGGTGCTGGCGCCTTTTCAGTTGACCACTCGGATTTTTGGGGCTTGGCCGCAGCAGCGCAAATCGGCCTTTCAAATCAAACACAGCCGGTAACGATCAGTGATTCATACATTCACGACGCACGCCAAGACGGTGGTGGCATTGATCACACCGATGGCATCTTGTCCAGCGATGGCGACGGCGTGAGTTATCTCACCATCAACCACAACACCATCGTGTCGGAAGCAAACAACGAGGGCATAGCGCTACAGTACGACACCCAGGGCTACGATCACGTGACCGTGACCAACAACTATGTTTCCGGTTGGCACAACACGGTGGATTTTGGTGGAGTCGGTGATGGCAACACGAATGACACGTTTACCGGAAATGTGTTCGGAACCGACCTGATGCCAACCAATAGCGCCCTGTATATCGCTTATGACGGCGATGGTTATTGGAGAAGTAGCCTCAACAATATCTGGCGCAACAACACCTTCTATGTAGTGCCAGGAAGTGGCTACACGCCTGCTTCGGACAGCGGCAGATATTGGGTGCCGCAATGGACGGATCAGGGTTGGCCAAGTCTCTCCGACACGGATTGGAATCAGTAGTCCTGTTGCCTTGCGTTTGTTTCACAGATAGTCACGTAGGTTGGATGGCTCCTGGATCAAATCCGGAGCAATCCAGCCTACGGTTTTTCGTCAAGCCAGAGTTTCTCCAGCTTGTGTGCTATCCCTGTTACCAGCAATGCGCTGGCGATACCGATAGTGACTTCGCCCAGGCGCGTGAGCGCAATCGTCCAGAACGGGCCGTTGTGCGGTACCAGCATCACGATGGTGACGGTGGTGGCGCTGAGCTTGCCGGCGCTACCGATGTTGAACAGCCAGCACAGCACGATCGAGATGGCCATGGTGATCGCATAGACAAAGTAGTTGTCTTGCGCGAGGTACGAAGCGGAGATGGCGATCGTTGCGCCTATCGCAGCGCCGATCACCTGATCGATCGATGATTTACGCGTGTCGATGTAGCTCTGCTGCGTCACTGCGATGGCGGTGAGTGCGCCCCAAAACGCCTGCTGTGTGTGCAATAACAGGCCCAGCCCGTAACCGAGACTCGCGGCGATCAGCGTCTGCACAGCTAATGACAAGCCGTTGATTAGACGATGACTCCATGGCAGGCGTTGATAGACGTCCTGCAGCTGTTGCTGGAAGTGGCCGAGCTCGCGGCGCAGTTCGCGAAAAGGCTGCTGGTTCATCCGTGTGCCATCCCTACAGTGGTGTGAGCTTGGCGTAAGCCGCCACCAACCATTTGCTGCCGGCGCTTTCAAAGTTCACCTGCAGGCGTGTGTGTGCACCGCTGCCTTCGGCGCTCACGATCACGCCTTCGCCGAAACTTGGATGGCTCACGCGCTGGCCCAGTTTGACTGGCAGATCTTCTTGCAACGACGGTGCGGGTTCCGCGAAACGGCCGGCGTACAACGGGCGACTGACTTGTACGCGCGGACGTACTTCGTCGAGCAGGGAAGGTGGTACTTCACCCAGGAAGCGGGACGGACGCGACAGCATTTCCGTGCCGTGCATACGGCGCGATTCCGCATGGGTGATGAAGAGGCGCTGGCGTGCGCGTGTGATGCCGACGTAGGCGAGGCGGCGTTCTTCTTCCAGTCGCCCTTCGTCTTCCACAGAGCGCTGGCTGGGAAACAGGCCTTCTTCCAGGCCGACCAGGAATACGAGTGGAAACTCCAGGCCTTTGGCCGAATGCAGTGTCATCAGCTGCACACAGTTGTCCCAGGATTCGCCTTGGCCTTCGCCTGCTTCCAATGCCGCATGCGACAGGAACGCGGAGAGTTCGCTCAAGCCTGCTTCGATGTCATCCGGTGTGAGTTCGAAGCGGCTGGCGACGTTGACCAGTTCGTCCAGGTTTTCCACGCGCGATTCGGCATTGCCGCGGCTGTCTTTTTCGTAGAAGTCGCGCAGGCCGGTTTGGGTAATGGCGTGGTCGATTTGTTCGGCGAGGGAGAGTGCACTACTCCCCTCTCCCCCCGGGAGAGGGGCTGGGGGTGAGGGTTCGGGCGGAGCGAGCAAATTTGGAGTTGTTGCATTTGGCAAGTTCGCACCCTCACCCCAACCCCTCTCCCGGGGGGAGAGGGGCTGAAAAGCGCGTGCCATCTCATCGATCATGGTTAGAAAAGCTTTCACCGCATTTTTCGCGCGGCCGGCCAATTCAGTGCCGCCGGTAAGCTCGCTCAGCGTTGCTTCCCACATCGACGAACCTTCACCACGCGCACGTCGACGCAGCACGTCCAGCGTGCGGTCGCCGATGCCGCGCGGCGGCGTGTTCACCGCGCGCTCGAACGCCGCATCGTCGTGGCGATTGGCGGTGAGGCGAAGATAAGACAGCGCATCCTTGATTTCCGCGCGCTCGAAGAAGCGCAGGCCACCGTACACGCGATAGGGAACATCGTGCTGGATCAGCTGTTCTTCGAAGTTGCGCGATTGCGCGTTGGAGCGGTAGAGAATCGCGCAATCTTTCGCATCGCCGTGTTCGGCGACGTATTCGCGGATGCGCTCGATTACGAAGCGCGCTTCGTCCTGTTCGTTATAGGCGGCGTACACGGCGATGCGTTCACCTTCCTCGCCGGCCGTCCATAGCTGCTTGCCGAGGCGGTGGCCATTGCGTTCGATCACGCTGTTGGCCGCTTTCAGAATGGTGGACGTGGAGCGGTAGTTCTGCTCCAGCTTGATCGTGCGTGCGCCGGGGAAATCGCGCAGGAACTGCTGCACGTTCTCCACTTTCGCGCCGCGCCAGCCGTAGATGGCCTGGTCGTCGTCGCCGACTACGAACGTCTGCCCGGTACGACCGGCGAGCACGCGAATCCACGCGTATTGCAGCGCATTGGTGTCCTGGAATTCGTCGATCAACAGATAGCGCCAGCGCTGCTGGTAATGCTCCAATACAGCCGGTTGTTTCAGCCACAGTTCGTGCGCGCGCAGTAGCAGCTCGGCAAAATCCACCAGGCCGGCGCGACGACAGGCGTCTTCATAGGCCTGATAAATCTGCACGAGCGTGCGTGTAACCGGATGTTGGCCAGCTTCGATGTTTTCGGGGCGCTTGCCTTCGTCTTTCCAGCTGTTGATCTGCCAAGCGGCCTGGCGTGGTGGAAAGCGCGCTTCATCCAGACCAAGACCGGCGACCACGCGCTTCACCATGCGCTGTTGATCGTCGGCATCGAGAATCTGGAAGCTCTCCGGCAAACCCGCTTCGCGCCAGTGACGGCGCAGCAGGCGATGCGCGATGCCGTGGAAGGTGCCTACGGTGAGCCCTTGTGTGCCGCCGGGAATCAGGTTGTCCAGGCGCGCGCGCATTTCACCCGCGGCTTTGTTGGTGAACGTAACGGCGAGGATCGCCCACGTCGGAACGCGCTCGACCTGGTTGAGCCAGCCGATGCGGTGGGTGAGCACGCGGGTTTTGCCGGAGCCTGCGCCGGCGAGGACCAGGTAGTGGCCGGGTGACGCGCAGACGGCTTCGCGCTGCGCGTCGTTGAGCGATTCGATCAGGTAAGAGACATCCATCCGTGGAATTGTAGCCGCCAAGCGGAAGGATGTTCCTTGTGCGAAACCTACGTTTGTTCGCGAGTGGATCGCGTATCCGCTGCAGACGGCATCCGTGCCATGGTCCTAATCTCCAGTGGCGCGCATCAATCTCGCTTTTCGATCGCTGCTTGAGGCGGCAGGCACGTACGTGCTTGCCGCCATCAAGGGCGGCCGTTTACCGCAGCGGTCATTATTTTCCGGATACAAGCGTCCAGGCGAGGTTTCCAGATGCATGTGCCGCTTCGCTTCCCGCCGCATAGGGCCAGCTGTTATCGCTCCAGCCATTGGGAACCGGCTGCTGGCACCATGCCTGCACCTTGCATTCCCACACCTTCCCGTCCAGTCCTGTCACCTTCGTACTGGCCGAATAGCTTCCTACGTCCTGTCGACGCCAGTTGGGATAGGTGGGCTGGGAGCCTCCGGGAACGATGATGACCGATTCATGGGTGATGGCCTGGTTGCCGTGGCTGTCGGTCACGGTCAGCGAGATATCCACCCAGCCCGACTTCGGTGGGTGCAGGGCTTTTGCTGCAATCGTCGGGGTCGTTCCGCTATTGGGCTCGAAATACGGTAGTGCCCAACGATAGGTGAGTCCGTCACCCTGGGATTGCTCTCCGGAGAAAGTGGCTGAAGCGCCTTCCTGTACGGTGTTCGGGCCGGCGATGTGGGCAATCGGTTTGCCTGGCTCCGGAGGCGTGCCGGGGATGATGCTCATGGCGCTGCTGTAGTTGGCCTTGAGCCACACCGAGTTTTTCTCGAGATGATCGGCGTCGTAGTGAATCGTGTCGCCAACACGCACGCCGATCTGGACATATTGCTGATGCTGGGTGTTCAACGTGTCGGCCAGCTCCTTCGCCCAGATGGCGGGCTGGACGTTTTGCGGTGTGATCGGATGATAGAGGTCCACCACTTCCAGTCCTTTGGGGCTGCCACCCATCACACGAAAGCGAACCAGGTCGTCGACCTTGGGTGCAAAGCCATGGGGAAGATAGGGTCCTTCCTGGAACCAGGGGAAACCTGGGTTGCCTTCATCCGGTCCAATAGTGATATCGCTGCAGTTGAAAAAGCCTTCGTTGCCGGTATCCCTGCGCTGCCAGTAGCTGTATAGCACCGCATCGCCGGTGCGATTTGCCGGAATCGGTACGCGAAGGACATAAAAGCTTTGGATGTCGCCTGGCAGATGCCCCTCGCCATGGGCGGGAATGGGAGTAGGCGCAGGCCCTTCGTAAATTTTCTGCAGATCGGCCCAGTGCAGTGGACGTGAAGGATCGTAGGAGGCTTTGCTGATATAGATGCGCATGGTGGCTGGGTTATGGTCCTGCGTATTTTCCCAGACCACGTCGACCTTCCCATCCTTCGGGGTCACTTTGGTCTTTCGCCATAACGTAGCTGGCGTTCTGTCGAGGCCTGCCTTTCGAGGATCGCCGGCAGCACACAGTAGCCCGTCGGGAACCGCCTTTTTTAGTTCTTCCTCATTGTCGCCCCAGCCAAGAGGATTGGCGGAAACTTCGTTCCATTGCTGGAAGGGCCACCAGCCACCGCTCGTGCCCCCACTTTCGATGTACGCCTGTCTGCAATCGGGGCTCGGAATCTGCGAAGGGTTGCCCGAGTGGTAGCCTCCTTCGAGGCGGCATTGATATTGCCGGGAAATCGGAACTCCCACGGCGCCGTGCGCGACGGCTTGCCGGAAGGGAGTGATGATCGTGCAGGCCAAGAGTGCGACCGAGCAGAGTCGGGCTAACAGTCGCCACCACCTGTATGGTCCGGGAATTCGAACCTCCATGATTTTGCTCATGGAATCCTCCTTGTACCGTAGATGAAATAACAGGGAAAAGCATCCGGTTTTTCAGCCGTTGCATTAACTTGTTATCGCTCCCGGATTCGAGAGCGCGATCCAGCGGTGTGGAATCCCCCGGCGGCAGCAACGTTTATTCCGCGTCACCTTAAACGCCGATTTTAAATGCCGACTTTGTATATCCCTGCAGGCAAGTCGCAAAACGCGGCGACTGTAAGCGCTTTTATGTATAGCATTCGTCGAGAAGTGAAGCGGTTTCCTTCACAATGACTACGCGCAACGGCCTGCCCCGCGGCGGGCGAAGCATTCAATATCCAAACAAGCTTTGTGTGCTTCGCACGATAAGGCTGCGTTCCTTGCGCCTCAAAGCTGACATGCCCATGTGCGCTTTCCGCGTATCAACCTTGTGCTGGAATGACGGGCGCAGTAAACGCGAAGAGAGAGGGCTGCAATTACCGCTTCGAAAACAGTCCACCCAGTGCCAGCAGCGCACCCACCACGATGCCGCTGATACCCAGCCACTGTGGAATCGCCTTGTCTTGCGTAGCGGTGAACTTGGCCGACCCGATCTGGAGCAAGGTATCGGTTTGCGTATAGCTGGCGTGGCCGAACACTACCCACAAGCCGCCGACCAGAAGCACGAGCCCAAGAATGAGCAGAATGGAACGCATGGTTCAATCCACGGAAAAAGGTGAAGCGATCATAGCGGCAACATCATGTGAAAGACGTTGCGGTACCGGCATGCACCGCAACGTCCTCAGCAAAATTTCATGCTCGCTAGAACTTGTAGTCGATCATCAGCCGGTTGTAGACAAAGGTCTTGTTGGTCGGATTGAGATTGTCGATACCGCCATTGGACAGCTCCCAGCGGTTGCGCAGCGTCAGTCCTTTGAGGGCGCCGTCCAGGTGGTAGATCACGTCGAAATACAGGTCGTGGCTGTTGCCGCGGAAATAGGTCATGTATTTCGCATAAGCGGTGGTCAGCTCGAGTTTCTTGTCGAAGAGGTCGTAAGTGAATTTGCCTTTCCAGGCGCGGCCTGGGCCGGCTTCGATCAGGCCGCGGATCATCGAGGTGGTGAACAGCGGATCAGTGCCGTAGTTGGAGGTGTAGGGCGAAATCAACGCACCACCGCCGACGGCGCCTTCTTCGTGCGCCACTTTGTTGTAGAAGATGTCGAAGCGGCCATTGGGAATCACCACGCCGATATCGCCGCCGATGACACGGCTTTTCACGTGATTGCCGGCAGTGCCGAACAGCTTGGTGTCGGTTTCCGTGAAGCGGTTGTCCGAGCCGTCATTCTGCGCGAGGTATTGCGCGCCGATCACCGGGTTGAAGCCACTGCCTGTGTCGATAACGTAGCTGCCTACTGCATAGGCGGTGCGCGCGAAGTGCATGAAATCGTAGTAACGCAGCTGTGCGTTCAGCCCGCCGTTGACATACGTAGTGCCACCTTCCCAGGTGCCGGGTGCGGAACGCGCATGCAGTGGCAGTGACCCGTTGTTGCCGTACATCGAGTCGCCGTCGTACTTCGACGGGTAATACAGATTGTCCGCATACATTTCGTACGAGGTGCGGCTCTTCCAGCTGTATTCGCGCACGGCGAACAGATTCCAGCCGGGCAGCGGCGTGATCTGCACCTTCAATGCGTTGTACGAGGAAGGAATGATGCGTGAATCGTTGTTGCCCATCCAGGGGTCATCGGCAAGGTACTGATAGCCGCCGCGGAACAAGAACATGCCGTTTTGATATTGCAGATACGCCTGGCTGAAAGTGCCGATGGAATTGTTCGGCCCGGCCAGCGTGGTGTCGATCTTGGCAAGTTCGCTTGAATGCGTGCCGAGCGAATTGACCGTCGCGAACGAGCCGCCCACGCTGAAGCCGGTAAGAAACGTTCCGGTCTGCGCATTGATCAGCGCGCCAACGGAAAAAGCGCTGGCGTTCGGTACGGTCTTGCTGTCGTAGAGTCGGTTGAAGTTGTAGAGGCGCAGGTCGCCGTCCACGTGGCCATTGCTGAAAATGTCATCGTCCGCGTGTGCGGCTGTGCTTGCCGCGAACAGGCAAAACATGGCGGCGGCGAGCGCCCTCGGCTTCATCATGCTGATTTTCTCCCCGTGAAACGGCGCGAATCGCGCCCCGGTGCTGCCCCTGGCCAGCGTTATGTAGTCGAGTATATGGCGACTTCCGGTGAAGGCGTTGTGCCGAATAGCACTAAGAGGCTGCTTCAAGCCGCATGGAGAGCCGTGTTTAGCGGTGGGTGCCGAGGATCACGCTCGATGCCTTGACGATAACCACCACCGGTACGCCGTCCTTGAGCCCCAGCTCTGACACGCTTTCCGCCGTGACGACGGCGCTCATCACATGGCCGCCGGTCAACTGGACACGCACGTCGGCATTCACCGGTCCCTCGATGACGTGCGTGACGGTGCCGGGGAATTGGTTGCGTGCCGACAAGCGCATGCCTTCGTCGGGCAAGGCCAGCAGCACGGAGGAGGCTTTGATCAATGCGATGGCCTCGCTGCCGGGCTTAAGGCCAAGGTTCTCCGTGCTTTCGCTGGTGACCGTGGCAACCATGCGCTCGCCGCCAGGGAGTTCCAGTTCCACCGTGTCGTTGACGACACCTTTGTGGATGGCTGCCACGCGGCCGGAAAACTGATTGCGGGCGCTGGTTCGGAACATGAGGCTCATGATCAGCTCAATGTCGGTGGCGGGGGCTTCGGTCAAGGTCTCGAATTGCTCGAGGAATCGACTATGCACCTTTTCCAGCGCAGCGAACGTTTCGATCAAACGTCGACCGCGTTCGGTCAGGTGCGTACCGCCACCACCTTTGCCGCCGGCAGCACGTGTAACCAGGGGCTCGTCCGCCAGGTTGTTCATGGCGTCGATCGCATCCCATGCGCCTTTGTAGCTCATGCCCACGGCGCGCGCCGCGGCGGTAATCGAGCCGGTCTCGCCGATCTTGGCCAAGAGAGCAATACGGTCGGTGCCACCCAGTGCCCGATCGCCTACCTGTAGCGACAGCATGCCTTTGAGCTTGAACATCGTCGCACCTGCCTGTGGGGGAGAGGGCTGACCGGCGCAGAGTCTAGCCAAAGGCAGGCGTAGTGGGTGGGGCATGTTTGGCCGGGGCGCATGCATGCGGCCCCGGCCAGAGAAGGTCAACGCGCGTAATCGTAGTAATCGATGCCCAGATCCTGGAACGCCGCTTCATACGTATCGCCCGTGCGGGCAATCACGAACTGATCGCGCGGCGGCAC
This sequence comes from Dyella acidisoli, assembly GCF_030160295.1. GTDB lineage: Bacteria > Pseudomonadota > Gammaproteobacteria > Xanthomonadales > Rhodanobacteraceae > Dyella_B > Dyella_B acidisoli. Next base: position 127,389 of record NZ_BSOB01000006.1, on the reverse strand, counting down.
ATCGAGCTCGACGTTGTAACCGTCGTGCAGCGCTTCGTACTGCTCGCGGGTGAGATCGGTCGATACGGCCAGTGCCTCGCGGAAGCCGATTTTCGCTGCCGCTTCGCGCCATGCCGGTGCCACACGCAAAGGAATCGCCTCGGACGCATCGCCGCTGCCGTAGCCGATGGCATACAGCTTGGCGCCAGTCCAGTCGGCATTGTCTTCCAGCGCATGCTCGAAGCCTGCGGCGATCCATGCCGGCAGCGCGGCAGTGTAGAGATTGCCCAGCTCCATCGCCCAATCGGTGCCCAGATTCACGCGCGTAGCGAGTAGCTGCTGGAACGCGGCGCTCTTACGCACGATGCCCGATAGCTTGGTGGTGAGCGGATGGGGCTCCTGCGCGGCTTCTGCGTGGCTTCCGCCGCGCACGAATTCGCCGAACAGATCCGGCTGGTTACGGCATTCCTGGATCACCGCATCCGGCGCCACACCGGCCTGCTCGCACAGTGCCAGGAATTGGGCATTCGGCTGCGGTGCGCGAGCGAGCGCACGCGCATAAATGAAGGCCAGCGCCTGCAACGGCATCATGTGATAAGGCCGATGGAAGAACAGGCCGCTCGCGCCTTCGAGGAAGTCGAGGTCGGACACGCCGAGCCGTTCGATCATCGCGTCAGTGGCTTGGCCCACTTCGTCCAGGTAGGCGAAGGTGGAGTATTTGCCGCTGAAGATGGGAAAATCATGCAAGCGCGGATGGCGCTTGCCGTAGTCGTGGTGAAAGTGGCGGCGGAACGGCTTGCGGAAATCCGGGCCGCGGTAGTCCGAAGCGCTGCCGGCATTGGCCAGGTCCACTTCGAATAGCTTGGGGTCCGCTTCCACCAGCATCGCCACCGCGCCGGCGCCTTGCGTCTGCTCACCGCTGGAGCCGCGTTCGTATTCGGCGATGTCGCTGCACACCACGATCGCCTGCCGGCCTTGCGCGTCGAAAGCGACGTAGCGCAGTGCGCTCTTCAGCGCGTACACGCCACCAAGGCAGGCGTGCTTGAATTCGGGCACTTCCAGTTGACGGGAAAGACGCGGCAGACCCTGGCGCTCCAGCTCGCTATCCACCATGCCGCGCACGATCACCGCGCCAGCGGAGTTGTCCTTGCTGCTCTCCGTGCCGAGCGCGAGCTGGCCGATGTTGCGCGGATCGATGTTGTAGTTGCGGATCAGTCGCAGCACGGCGGTGGCCGCCATGGTGTAGGCATCTTCATATGCTGCCGGCTGACGGAAGCTGCGGCCGACCACGGCTTGAACCTTGTCCCAGGAGTTGCCTGTCCATTCGCACCAATCGCGCAGGGATACGCGCGGTCGGGGTACATACAGGCTCATGCCGCTCACGCCAGGGTTGCGTCGTGCTGCCGTATCGTTCGCTGTATTCAAAACCAGTGGTCCTCGGTAGGGGCGGGGCAAGGCCGGCCGCAGTCGCTACGCCCGCGCACACAAAGTGCGCAGGGCATGAGCAATGGGAGCGCGTCGAATGCCGGAATCCGAAGAACCACAGTGGTTTACGGAAAGCCGTCCAAACGGGAATGATGCGTGCGCCCGGCCGGAACTACGGGATTTTAACCCTTTCTCCATGGCCTGGGCGACATGACTTTCGTGAGTGGTAGTCGTGGTGCTGCGCGTTAGTTGCGCTCGTTACCTTTATCCAGCTACGAGCGCAGTGTTCAGTTCAATAAATGCGCGATCAGCAACGCGCGAACAGCACGCCGTGCCCGGGAAGATGCAACTGGCCGTTCTGCAGCTGCCCTTGCTGCAGGCCATGCCCGGTGAGCAGCTGTGCTGTGTCGAAGCCGTTCAAACTCAGCGACTGCGCTGTTTTGCCAAGGTTGAACACTGCCAGCACTTGCTCGCCGCCGTGGCTGCGCACGAAGGCCAATACGGGTTCGGGTACATTCAGGAAACGGATGTTGCCACGGCACAGCGCAGATTGCGTGGCGCGCCATTGCATGAAGCGGCGAAAACCGTGCAGCACCGAATCTGTATCGGCTTCCTGGTTTGCGACGGCGAGCGCCTTGTGTGCTTCATCGATCGGTAGCCACGGCATCGCTTGGCTGAAGCCCGCGAACGAGCTGTCATCCCAGGGCATCGGCGTGCGGCAGCCATCGCGGCCTTTGAAATTTGGCCAGAACGTAATGCCGTATGGATCACGCAGTGATTCGAACGGTACCTCAGCTTCAGTCAGGCCCAACTCTTCGCCCTGATAGACACATACCGAACCGCGCAGCGAGCACACCATCGCGGTGAGCAGGTTTGCCAGGCGCGGCGAGGCGTTGCCATTACCCCAGCGCGTGAGCACACGCTCCACGTCGTGATTGGAAATGGCCCAGCACGGCCAACCTTCGCTGACCTGCGCTTCAAGCTGCTCGACTGTGTTGCGGATGTAGCTGGCGCTGTAATCGTTGCTGAGCAATTCAAAGCTGTAGCCCATGTGCAGACGATGGCCGCGCGTGTATTCGGCCATCGTCGCCAGCGAATCTTCCGAGGAAATTTCACCGAGCGTGACGGCGCGTGGATAGCGGTCGAGCAGCGCGCGCAGATCCTGCAGGAACTCCAGGTTTTCCGGCTGCGTGTTGTTGTACAGGTGATATTGGAACGCGTACGGATTGTCCGGGCTGAAACCGCGACCCACACGCTTTTCCTTCGGCTTGGGTGGGTTGTCGCGCAGCAGCTTGTCGTGGAAGCAGAAGTTGATCGCGTCCAGGCGTAGGCCATCCACACCCTTGTCCAGCCAGAAGCGCACGTTGTCGAGCACCGCAGCACGCACATCCGGATGATGAAAATTCACATCCGGCTGCGAGGCGAGAAAGTTATGCAGGTAATACTGGCCGCGTCGCGGTTCCCACTGCCACGCGGAGCCGCCGAAGATCGACAGCCAATTGTTCGGTGGGCTGCCATCGGGTTTCGCATCGGCCCAGACGTACCAATCGACCTTCGGGTTGTGCTGGTTTTCGCGGCTTTCCTTGAACCACGCGTGCTGGTCGGAGGTGTGGCTGAGCACCTGGTCGATCATCACTTTCAGGCCCAGGCTGTGTGCCTTGGCAAGCAGGCGGTCGAAATCCTCGAGCGTGCCGAACAGCGGGTCCACGTCGCGGTAATCAGCAATGTCGTAGCCGAAATCGGCCATCGGCGAACGGAAGAACGGCGCGACCCAAATCGCATCCACACCCAGGCTCGCCACGTAATCCAGCCGTTGGATGATGCCCGGCAGGTCGCCCACGCCGTCGCCGTTGGTGTCCAGAAAGCTGCGTGGATAGATCTGATAGATGACGGCGCCGCGCCACCAGGATGCATCGGTCATTTGCAACGGTTTCCCTGTAAAGCCGAAAACTTGCCGGCTCTGCTTCGTTACTTTTTTACGGGCAAGACCTGCTCGCGTGCCGCATCGGTTGTTTCTTGGTCGTCATTCTCGCGAAAGCGGGAATGACGGCAAGGCGAGATCTTCCAACGCGCCAGGCTGAGGTTCCCATGCAGGAGGCAGAGCTTATCGGCGTGGTGCAGCTTAGTCGTCAGGTTCCTGTTGCTTGCATGGCCTGCATACGTATTCATTCGTGCTGCGGTTGCGGCATGAATCGTTCGAAGAAAAACGGAAACTGCGCACGCCACGATCGATGCGCGTCGTAAAAAAATGCGTAATCCCTGGATTTCTAGCTGTTTCAACGTAGTAGTGCGTGCATGCAAAGCATCCATGCTGCGCTGCGATGAACGTCAAGAAGGCCAGGGTATGAATACGTATGCAGGATGTGGTCTGCTTGGAAATACGCGCCCTACCATCCGCTCACGCCGCCGGTTTCGTCCGTCTGCGTGGGCGCCGACCGTTCCGCGAACTTTGCGTCGGCGGCCAAGAAGAGGCGACTACAAGAAATATTATTTGGGGAGGGGACTCGTGATTCTTAAGCGTAATTTGCTGGTGATGGCTCTTGCTTCGGCCGGTCTCACCATGGCTTTCGGCGTGCAGGCTGCAACGGGTGATACCGGCGCGCAGACGACGCCCGATGCATCGCAGCAGAGCAATGCCGTCAGCAACAGCAGCACGTCGCAGGCAACCACCAATCCGAAGAGCCAGGCACAGCTGGCGAAGAGCCTGTCCACGGTGACGGTGACCGGCTTCAGCAGCAGCGTAGAGAAGTCGATCGACTATCAGCGCTATGCCGATACCATCCAAAGCGTGGTTACCGCAGCCGATATCGGCGGTTTGCCGGATCAATCCATTGCGGACTCGCTGACGCATCTGCCCGGCGTTTCAGCCGAGCGTATTGCGGGCCAGGCATCGCAGATCAATATCCGCGGTCTGTCGGGTGACTTCATCCTCACCACGCTGGATGGGCGCGAACAGCCTTCGACCAGCGGCACGAACTACATCCAGTTCGATCAGTATCCGTCGGAGCTGATCAACATGGCGACGGTGTACAAGACATCGCAGGCGTCGCTGATCACCGGTGGTGTGGCGGGCACCATCGCACTGCAGACGGCCAATCCGCTGGAAAATTCCAAGGACCAGTCGCTCAACATCGACACGCGCGGCAGCTACGACGGTCAGGCGCACGACGTGCCGGGTGCAAATGCGGTCGGTTATCGCCTGAGCGTGGCCTATCAGGGCAAGTTCCTCGACAACACGTTGGGCATCGGCCTGGGCTTTGCGGATATGTATCAGCCGCACGTGTCTGAGCAGTTTGTGGGCGAGGCGTCGGATGGCAGCCTGTACACGCTGAACAAGAACAGCTCGCAGCAAGCGTATGTGCCGGAAGGCGTGCAATTGCAGCAGAATGGCGGCGAAGAACGTCGTCGTGGCTATCTCGGCACAGTGGTGTGGAAACCAACCGAAGAACTGCAGTTGACCGCGGACACGTTCTTCTCGAAGTTCGACAACTCTTCGTTCGGTTATGGCTTCCGTTCGCAGAATTACTACGGCAACAATGCGCAGATCACCAATCCGGTGCTCAGTTCGCTGGGCACGGTAACTGGCGGTACCGTCAACGGTAGCGGCACTACCCAGTTCTCCAACGAAACGACGGCCGACAATTACACCGACAACACCAGCGTGTTTTCCGGCGGCCTCAACCTGAAGTGGAACCATGGCAATTGGCACGTCGAATCCGATGTGTCGCTGTCGCATGCCTCCAGCAACGAGATCAACGTCGACACCACGGCCGATCCTTACACTGGTCTGGGCACCAGCAATCCACAGCTGATGGCGCAGTCCGCCAATTTCCAGTTGAAGGGACGCTCCGTCGGCGATTTCTCGGTCGCCAATCCGGGCATCTACACCAACCTCAACGACATGGGGCTGTCGCGCTACGGTGTATATCCGTACATCTACCACGACAAGGACAAGGCATTCCGCACGGCCGTGCAGTACGACTTGCCGAATAATCCGGTGTTCTCGGCGATCGAGGCGGGCTTCTATCTCAATAATCACACCTACAATGCGGATCGCGAGGTCTACGTCTACGGTTCGGAGTGGAACACTTCGCCCGTCGCCGGCGAGCCCCCGCTGACCATCCCGGCCGGCGACGCACAAGTCACCTGCTGGAAGGGCAAATTCAGTGGCTTCCCCTGCTTCCTTACGCTCAACGGCCCGGCCATCCTCGCGTCGCATGGCATCACGGCGAACCCGGTGAAGAACATCACCGATCAGAGCTGGTCGGAAATCCAGAGCGGTTCGGTCAACGAAAAGACCCGCGACGTGTTCGTGATGGGCGATATCGATTCGCAGCTGTTCGGTCACGAACTGACCGGCAACGTGGGCATGCGCGTGTCGCGTCAATCGCAGTACAGCTACGGCTTGCAGCAGGTTGGCAACGGCGAAGGTGTGCTGATCGTCGACGGCAACGGCAACAGCAGCATGGACTACGCGCCAATCAAATCCGGCAAGACCTACACGGACTACCTGCCATCCACGAACCTGATCTATCACTGGACGGATCAGGATCAGATGCGCTTCGCCGCGTCGAAAGTGCTGTCGCGTCCGCCGATCAACACCATGCTGGCCGGTGCCGGTTCGTGGGTGTCGAACGGCCAGTACAACGTATGGGGCGGCACCAGTCCGCTGCTGAATCCGCTGCGTGCGACGCAGTACGACCTGGATTACGAACACTACTTCGATGATTCCACCGGCGCCGTAACGGCCGGCGTGTTCTTCAAGAAGATCAATTCGTTCATCCAGAACGTCACCTACAACAACTTCGACTTCGCGGCGGCGGGCATCAAGGTGCCGACCAACCCGGCCACCGGCCAGCCGTATGCGAACGGCCAATACCAGACCTCGTACAACGCCAAGGGTGGCGATGTGCGCGGTGTCGAAGCCTCGTTCACCAAGACGCACTTCCTGCCGGGCATCTGGTCGGGTCTGGGCTTCGATGCGAACTTGGCACTGACCAACACCAACGTGCACAACCCGACCAATCTGGCCGGCCCCACCACGTACATCGGTCTGCCGGGCTTGTCCAAGCGCGTGGCGAGCGCTGCGTTGTTCTATGACAACGGGACGTTCTCCGCGCGTCTGTCGGCGAACTACCGCTCGTCGTTCCTCTCCAACACGCAGATTGCGGTGACCAACCAGTTGGTGACGTTCGCGGCCGAAACGGTGTACGACTTCCAGGCTTCGTACAACATCACCAGCCAGCTGAGTGTGGTCTACCAGATGCTCAATTTGAGCAACCAGCCGACCAAGACCTATTTCGGCGGCAACCCGCAGCAGACCGGCACGATCCAGTACTTCGGTCGCACCAGCTACTTCGGCGTGAACTTCAAGCTCTAGGCCTAGCAACGTGCCGGGCACCCTCCTGTGGTGCCTGGCACGCTCCCCCGGCCCGGCTCCGTTGACGATTGTGGAGTCGGGTCTTTTTCAAGGCGCGATCGCCGTAGTCGTCCCTAGGACATCGTTGCGCGGCCGTGCCGCAACGACGACACTCCATCCCCGGGAGACGACCTTATGTCCAAGTTCCGAGCCGTTATTCGCTCCATCGCGATTGCCGCGGCGCTGTCGCTGCTGTCCGTCCCTTCGTTTGCACGCGAGAATCCGGTTGCGGCAAAGCCCGCACAGCAGGCATCCGGCGTCTACTACGAAATCTTCGTCCGTGCGTTCTACGACACCAACGGCGACGGCATCGGCGATCTCAATGGCGTGACCGCCAAGCTCGACTACATCAAGTCGCTGGGTGTCAGCGGTATCTGGCTGATGCCGATCAATCCCTCGCCGAGCTACCACGGCTACGACATCACCGACTACGAAGGCATCAATCCGCAGTACGGCACGCTGCAGGACTTCAAGAAGCTGGTGGCTGAAGCGCATAAGCGCGGCATCAAGGTGGTGATCGACATGGTGATCAACCACACCAGCGATCAGCATCCGTGGTTCAAGGCGGCGCTGGATCCGAAGGACCCGCATCACGACTGGTACCTGTGGGCGAAGCCGGGCACTGATCTGCAAGCTGTCAGCGCGGTTGGTGGTCCTGCCTGGCATCGCGCTTCGAATGGCGCGTATTACGAAGGCACCTTTGTGAGTGCCATGCCCGACCTCAATTACGATAACCCGGCCGTGCGCAAGGAAATGATCGACGTGGGCCGCTTCTGGCTGAAGCAGGGCGTGGATGGTTTTCGTCTGGATGCAGCCCAGCACATCTACGATGATTTACGCACCGATATGGGTGATCCCATCGCGTTGCAGAAGAACGTTCGCTGGTGGAGCGAATATCGCCATGCGCTGGAAGCGACCAATCCACGCGTGTGGCTGGTGGGCGAAGTGGCACGCCAGAACCCGGACGATCTAACGCCGTACATGGGCCCGTTGAATACCGTGTTCAATTTTCCGGTTGCGGCGCAGCTGATCGAAAGCGTGAACCAGGAGCGCAATCTCGGCATTGGCCGCGGCCTCGAATACACCTATGCAGCCTATCGCGCCCACGCGCGTGGCGATTTCGACGACGCGCCGTTCCTCTCCAATCACGATCAGCAACGCGTGATGAGCCAGCTCGACGACAACATGGCGCACATGCGCCTAGCTGCTGCGTTGTTGCTGACACTACCTGGGCATCCTTTCATCTACTACGGCGAAGAGCTGGGTATGCAAGGTAGCAAACCGGACGAAAACATCCGCGGACCGATGCGCTGGTATCACAACGGTAAAGGTCCGGGTACGGCGAGCTGGAAGGATTGGAGCACCAACGACGATGCCGCTATTTCGGTGGAGGTACAGCAGGCCGATCCGGATTCGTTACTCAATCTGTATCGCAAGCTGATCGGCTGGCGTCAGCAAGTGAGCGCGCTGCGCGATGGTGTGCTGCATGACGTACCGGTGGCTGATCCGCATGTGTTGGCCTATACGCTGCAGGATGCGCAGTCTCGTGTGCTGGTCGCTCACAACCTGTCGCGTGAGGCGCGCGTGGTTGAGCTGGGTGCGGATGCGCACGTCACGATGGTGTTGCTGCAAAGCCAGGGCGGTGCGGTGCTGGCAGATGGCAAGCTGACCTTGCCGCCGTATACGACGGTGATATTGCAGTAATCAGCTGTGTGTCTGATTTGTCCCCGCATGCATGACATGCGGTTATAGTCGGGCGTTTCCGGAATCACCCCTCCCCCTGCTTGCAGGGGGAGGTTGGGGGGGGGGAACACTTGCGGGAAGGTCTATCGCAAGTGTTCACCCCCAGCCCTCCCCTGCAAAGCAGGGGAGGGAGCAGCACACGCACACGGCAACGTTGCAACGAAAAAGGATGGGTGGATGACAACCCTGCGTAAGGTGGCCCTTTGCGGCCTGTTGATGGCCTCGACATTCCACGCGGCCCTCGCTGATCAAAGCAAACCGGGTTTCCAGCTTGAACATGCCGATGCACGCGGCATCGAGTTGGTGCAAGGCAAAGATCGCATCAGCGTGCGTTTCGTAGCGCCAAATATCGTGCAGATCCATGGCATGCCACGTGGCATGAGCACGCGATCCAGCGTCGTGATGGATCCGCACGCCTCACGCGACACGCTATCGAATTTGCGCGTTCGCACCAGCACGGGCAGCGCCTCCGTAGCCAGCAGCGAACTGGTCGCCACATGGGACAACCAGGCCGCGCGCCTCACCATCGCCGATGCGCAGGGGCATGTGCTGGTGCAGACGGACCCTTCCGTGCTGATGGATGGCCGTATCGATTTGCAACATGATGCTGCCGATCCGCTTTACGGTATCGGCGGTTACGACGCCTTCGAACCCGCCAAAGGTGGCCTGCTGCGCCAGGGCGTGCAAATCGCCAAGGCCGGCGAGCAGGGTTATCCGGGTGGACCGTTCGTATGGAGCACGCGCGGTTACGGCGTGCTGGTCGACACCGTCGGCGCCAAGTTCGAACTGACGAACGGACATATCGACGTCACCGGCACCAGCCGCGAGGATGTCAGCTATGACGTGATCGCAGGCACGCCACCGAAAATCTTCACCGCGCTTTCCACGCTCAGTGGCGTACCGCCGATGTTTCCCAAATGGGCGATGGGCTTCACCAACAGCCAGTGGGGCATCGATCAGCAGGAACTGCTGGCGATCGTGCACGGTTATCGCAGCCGGCACATTCCGATCGACAACTTCACCTTCGATTTCGATTGGAAGGCCTGGGGCGACGACAACTACGGCGAATTTCGTTGGAACGACAAGAAATTTCCGGACGGTCCCAGTGGTGCGCTGAAAACCACGATGGATCAGCTCGGCATGCATATGACCGGCATCATGAAGCCGCGCATCCATGTCGACACGGTGGAAGGGCGCTACGCCGAGGCACATGGTTACTGGGTGGCCGGTAAGCCGCAAAATCCCGACTATTTCTCGCTCAAGCTCGTGCGTGAGCTGGATTTCGATCAATCCGCAGTGCGTGCGTGGTTCTTCAACGATGCGCTTAAGCGCTCCTTCGACGCTGGCATCGTCGGTTGGTGGAACGACGAAGCGGACGATACCAACAGCAACACGCAATTCCTCAACATGCAGCGCGCGCTGTATGAAGGGCAGCGTGCCTACGCACCGGCTCGCGTGTGGTCGATCAATCGCGACTTCTATCTTGGCGCGCAGCGCTACGCCTATGGCCTATGGTCCGGCGACATCGATACCGGCTTCGACAGCATGGCTGCGCAACGCCAGCGCATGCTGAGCGCAATCGACGTGGGCGAAATGAAGTGGGGCATGGATAGCGGCGGCTTCAAAGGCCATCCGGACAACGAAAATTACGCGCGTTGGATCGAGTTCGCCGCGTTCGTGCCGATCTTCCGCGTGCACGGCACGCTGGGCGAAAAGCGTCAGCCGTGGGCGTACGGTGCGACTGCGGAAAAGGCTGCGACCGATGCGATGCGCCTTCGCTATACGCTGATTCCGTACATCTACAGCTACGACCGCACAGCGACGACTGAAGGCGTAGGCATCGTGCGTCCGCTGACCTTCGATTACCCCGATGATCCGCAAGTGCGCGACGACGTGGATGCCTGGATGTTCGGCGAGAACCTGCTGGTTTCGCCTGTGGTGGTCAAAGGACAGACCGAAAAGGACATCTATCTGCCATCAGGGCAGTGGACCGATTACTTCACCGGCAAGGTCTACCAGGGTGGCCAGACCATCCACTATGCCGTGGATGGCAAGACCTGGAGCGACATTCCGCTCTTCATCCGCGAAGGCGCGATCATTCCCACGCAGCCGGTGATGGATTACGTGGGCGAGCAGCCGGTGAGCGAACTGACCGTGGATGTTTTCCCCGCGGATCACGCCACGCACTTCGACTATTACGACGATGACGGCAGCACGTACGCCTATGAGCACGGCGCGTTCTACTCGCAGCGGTTGAGCACACAGCGAGATGGTGATCGTGTCGAATTTGATATCGAGGCGCCGCATGGTAGCTACAAGCCGGCATTGAAGTATTACCTGGTGAAAGTGCGCGGTGTAACGGCAAGCAGTGCGGGAGCGCTCAAGGCCTATGCCGGTGTAGATGCGTTGCAGGCGGCGAAGGGCGAGGGCTGGGCAGTGGATCATGATCGCTATGGCAGCGTGACGCTGTTGCGCGTTGCAGCTGGTCAAACAAGGCATCTGACGCTTCGCGCATCTGACGCGCATTAACACGAGAGATAGCTCCCTCCCCTGCAAGCAGGGGAGGGAGTGGATTGCGGCGAATCGTGCATTGAACGCAGCCCCTTATCTGTAAGACACTTGAGTCTTCCGAAAGTAAACGTTTACATGTCGGTAAAGCCTCAAGGAATCACCATGCCCCATCACGCCATGCTACGCCGCACTGCATCAAGGATCGGTCTTGCCGTCCTGCTGGCTTTCGGGGGCGCCCATGCTGCAACGCCGCCTTCGCCCGACACCGTCACGCTCAAGGTGGACGCCACGGCGAAGGGTGCAGCCTTTCCGCATTTCTGGGAGCAGATGTTCGGTTCGGGGCGCGCATCACTCGCGCTGCGGGACGACTACCGCAAGGACATCGAAGCCGTGCATGAAGCGACGGGTTTCGGCTATGTGCGCTTCCACGGCATCTTCGATCGCGACGTGGGCTTAGTGCGCCGCGATAAGGATGGCCACATTGCCTACAACTTCTCCTACGTCGACCAGATCTACGACGGCCTGCTGGAGCGAGGCATCAAGCCGTTCGTCGAGCTGGGCTTCATGCCGCCGGAACTGAGTTCCGATCCGTCGCAGCAGCATGATTTCTGGTACCACCCGAACGTGATGCCGCCGAAGGATTACGCCGAGTGGGACGCAATGATCCACGCCTTCGCTGAGCATTTGATTGCGCGCTACGGCATCGACGAAGTGGCCAGCTGGTACTTCGAGGTATGGAACGAACCCAACCTCGCCTTCTGGGGCGGCAAGCCGGAGCAGTCCACCTACTACACGTTGTATGACCACACCGCGCGTACGCTGAAGGCGGTCAATCTGCGCTTGCGCGTCGGCGGCCCGGCGACGGCACAAGCAGCCTGGGTGCCGGATTTTCTCAAGCACGTGCACGATGCGAAGGTACCGGCGGATTTCGTGAGCACGCATGTCTATGGCGACGACACGGCGCAGAACGTGTTCAAGACGGAGGAAAACATTCCGCGTGCCGACATGGTATGTCGTTCGGTCGACAAGGTGCATCGCGAGATCGCCGCATCGCCGTTTCCGAAGATGCCGCTGATCTTCAGCGAGTACAACGCTTCGTACGCCAATCTGCCGAACGTTACCGACACGGTTTACATGGGCCCGTGGATGGCGAACACGATCCGCGAATGCGCCGGCAAGGTGGAGATCATGAGCTACTGGAGCTTCTCCGATGTGTTCGAGGAGCAGGGCGTGGTGCGCAATCCGTTCTACGGCGGCTTCGGCTTAGTTGCGGCCGATCGCATCCCGAAGCCCGCGTACAACGCATTTGCGATGCTGCATCGCTTGGGTAACACGCGCCTGCCCGTGTCTTCCGATAGCGCGCTGGCTACGCGTCGTGATGATGGCACGGTAGTGCTGGCGCTGTGGAACTATGCGCCGCCAGTGGGTGACACCGATACGTACACCAAGGGCGAGCCGCAAGGTTCGATGAAACACTTTGATATCGATGTGTCGCATCTGGGCGCGGATGCCAAGGCGACTATGTGGCGTGTGGATGAAAATCACGGCAATGCCCTCGCAACCTTCGACGCCATGGGGCGTCCAGATTTCCCCAGTCGCGAGCAAATCGCGCAGTTGCGCGCGGCAGGCAAGGCGGCTGAACCGGAATCGCTAACGCTCGAACACGGTCGCTTGCGCGTTGATATTCCGCCGCAGGGGTTAGTTGTCCTTGAACTACATTGAGTACGAGATGTAGCTCCCTCCCCTGCTTGCAGGGGAGGGTTGGGTTGGGGTGAGCGCTTGCATGAGACATTCCCGCAAGTGTTCACCCCTTCCCGACCTCCCCCTGCAAGCAGGGGGAGGAGAATGCTGTGGTGAAGAAAGCACATCATATGAATACGTATGCACAACCCCGCCACAAGCCGCTGGGTTGCCTACCATGCGTGATCACCCCTGCAGAACCCTACTCGTGCTGCAGTCGCAGCATGTCCATCGCTTCGCGTCATGACATAACCAGAGGGAGAATCAGTTGAATCACCCATTCGCGGAGCGTGCATGCTGAGCGTTGCAATGATGGCGGCCCTGGCTGCGGGCGTCCAAGGGGATACATGGCGTGACGACATTGCCTGGCGTGGCGCGCAGGCACATATGAGCACCACAAGTGACGGACACTTCACCCTGACCGGCCCGTTCGGTAAGCGCGATATCGCGGTGCAGCGCATGCGCGCGGAAACCGCAAGCCCGATGTTCGACGGCCTGTTCGCCATGGCGCAAGACGAACTGGCCCAGGATTCGGTTACGGCGATCAACGATCCTGCGTTCGATCATGGCCAGCCGATACCGTGCACCTGCTTCGTGACGGGTGTGAAGTGGCCGTACGTGTGGACGCGCGACCTGTCCTATTCGATCGATCTTGGCTTGTGGAAATTCGATCCGCAGCGCGCGCGCAACGGCTTGAATTTTAAGCTGTCGGACGTGCGCGATCCTGCACGGCAACAAGGCCTGTATGTGATGCAGGACACCGGTTCGGGCGGCAGTTGGCCGATCAGCACCGACCGCGTGGCGTGGTTCCTCGGCGCGCAGCATCTGCTCGATGACAAGGCTTTTGCCGATAATGTGTATCGCGCCTTGAACGACACCTTGACGCAGGATCGGCAGTACGCCTTCGATGCGGACATGGGGTTGTATCGCGGCGAAACATCTTTCCTCGACTGGCGTGAGCAAACCTATCCGGCGTGGACGGCCGACAATGTTGTATTCATCGCGCAATCGTTCGCATTGTCCACCAACGTGCTGCACTATCAGTCGCTGCAGCTTGCTTCGCGTTTGGCGAAAGCGCACGGCGATAGCGCCAAGGTGAAGCGCTATGAGGAACAAGCCGCCGCCTTGAAAGCCGCAATCAATGCGCATTTCTGGCGCAAGGATCGCGGCATGTACATGAGTTACATCGATGGTGACGGTACGCCTTACGACACCTACGATCTGCTTGGTACCGCATTGGCGATTACCAGCGGTGTCGCCGAAGGCGAGGCCGCGCACATCGCGTTGGCGAACTATCCGACGTGGCCCGCCGGGAGTCCGGTGATCTGGCCTGAGCGTGCTGATCAGCCGGTCTATCACAATCGTGCGATCTGGCCATTCGTCAGCGCGTATGCCTTGCGTGCCGCGCGTGTCGTGAATGATCCAGCACGCATTGCGCACGAGCTGCGTTCGATCATGCGCGGCGCTGCGATCGCTGGCTCCAACATGGAGAACTATGAGCTTGCCACGCAGTCCACACATGTCGACGAAGGCAAGCTCAGCGGCCCAGTGGTCGATTCGCCGCGCCAGTTATGGTCGGTAGCGGCGTATCTGGACATGGTGAGCGAAGGTGTTTTCGGTCTCGCGCCCGATGGATGGATCGAACCCAAGTTGCCGGTTTCCCTGGTACCCATGCTGTTCGGCGAGCGCGACAGCATCAGTCTCACGATGCCTGACCGCACCATCACCCTGCGCCGTCCGCACGCATTGCAGGGCGATCTGCTGGTAGCCGATACCACCAAGCAGCATGGAACGGAAACGGTAGTGACGTTGAAGGTGATCGATGTGTCGGTCATTCCTTTGCGTACCGAGGCGCCACTGTATGCACCCGCAGCGCCCGATGCGCCTTCGATCGAGAAAGACAATAGAGGCTGGCGTGTAGAGGCTGACGGCAAAGTAGTGCTGTATGCCGATGGACAACGTGTCGGCCGCATCGATGGCAGCACGTACATCGCGCAAGGTGCGCAGCCGCCCTGTGTGAGCGTAACGCGCGTGGACGAGCACGGCATCGAATCGCTGCACAGTCCAACGGTTTGTGGCGGAGAGCCCGTAGCCATCGGTGACGGTTGGCCGCGGTCGTGGACTGCACCCGTTTCCGGCCGCTATCGCATCACGCTGCGCTATGAAAATAATCATGGCCCCATCAACACCGGCGTCACTGCAGCGGTAAAGATGCTGGTGGCCCATTGCGGTGACACCACGCCGCAGCGCGTGCCGATCGTGATGCCGCATAGCATGGGCGAGCAATCATCCACGTATGGTGTGATCACCGCGAACGCTGGCGCTGTGTGCCGCTTCGAGCTGGAACAAGGCTTCAACATGAGCGACCTTAGCCATTTCGCGCATTACACGGGCGGCAAGGGCGGTAGCGAAGGGCCGCTCAATGATGCACGCATTGGCGATCTCATCATCATGCCAGCCGCAGGTGCGCCATGAATCGCAAACCGAACCTGTCGTTCTGGCAGATCTGGAACATGTGCTTTGGTTTCCTCGGCATCCAGTTTGCCTTTGCGTTGCAGAACGCCAACGTCAGCCGCATCTTCCAGACGCTGGGTGCGAGCGTGGCGGATATTCCGATGCTGTGGATCGCCGCGCCGCTCACCGGGCTGATCGTGCAGCCGTTGATCGGTTATGCCTCCGATCGCACCTGGGGGCGACTGGGGCGTCGTCGTCCTTACTTTCTTGCCGGCGCTGTGCTCGCAACATTGGGTTTGCTGTGGATGCCCAATTCGGGAGTGCTGTGGATGGCCGCGATGCTGCTGTGGGTGATGGATGCGTCGATCAACGTGTCGATGGAGCCTTTCCGTGCTTTTGTGGGCGATCAGTTGCCGACCGGACAACGGCCGCTGGGCTACGCGATGCAGAGCTTCTTTATCGGCTTGGGTGCGGTGGTGGCTTCGCTGTTGCCTTATCTGCTGGCACATCTAGGTGTAAGCAACGTGGCCGGCCCTGGTGGCATTCCCGCTACGGTGCGTGATGCGTTCTACATAGGTGGTGCCGTGCTGTTGGGTTCGGTGTTGTGGACGGTGTTGTCCACGCGGGAATATCCACCCGATCAACTTCGCGTGTTCGATGATGCGGTGAAAGCCGAGCCGGCGGAAGTCAATCGATCCAGTGCGCGCAATCTCGGCTTGATCTGGCTGGCGGTGGGTGTGCTGGGCATATGGCTGGTGTATGCCTGCCGTTTGGAACACGAGCTGTATCTGTTGGCCGGCGGCCTAGTCGCATTCGGGCTGGCGCAACTGTGGTTGAACGTGGCGCACGGTGGCGGTGTGCTCACGCAAGTGATGACCGACGTGCACACCATGCCACGCGAGATGCGTCGTTTGGCGCTGGTGCAATTCTTCTCATGGTTCGCGATGTTCGCGATGTGGATCTACACCACCGCAGGCGTGGCGCAGGTGCACTTCGGTAGCAGCGACCCGCATTCGGAGGCGTACAACAATGGCGCCAACTGGGTGGGTGTGCTGTTCGCCGCTTACAACGGATTCGCAGCAGTAGCTGCGCTAGTGATTCCACTGATGGTGCGCCGTTGGGGACTGCGCGTGAGCCATCTGATCAATCTGTGGCTGGGTGGTACGGGATTGATCTTGTTTTTGCTGATTCGCGATCCGAACTGGCTGCTGCTGCCGATGGTGGGCGTGGGTTTTGCGTGGGCGTCGATTCTTTCCCTGCCTTATGCGCTGCTATCGGACAACCTGCCGGCAGAGAAGATGGGCGTGTACATGGGCATCTTCAATTTCTTCGTGGTGATTCCGCAGTTGCTTGCGGCTAGCGTGCTGGGCATGTTGTTGCGCGTGTTTTTTCACGGGCAACCGATTTATGCGTTGGCGATGGGTGGAGCGAGTTTGCTGGTGGCGGGGTTGAGTGTGTTGCGGGTGAAGGAGCCGGTGTTGTCAGGCTCTTTATCGCCATCGGCGTGACGAGAAGTTTGAGTTTGCCTAATCGTCATTCCGGCGAAGCAAGAATGATCAATCTGGCGAGCGCATGGCATCGGCGCACGCTGCTGCACGCCGCTGCAAGAAATGCCGTTCACGCACATTGCGCGCCATGGATGCCGCGCGCTCGAATTCATCCCTCGCTTCCGCATGACGCTGCAGCCGGCTGAGCAGATCACCGCGCACGCTGGGCAGCAAGTGATAGTTGCGTAGCAGTGGTTCATCCGACAGCGCATCGATCAAGGCGAGGCCCGCTGCAGGCCCCGACGCCATCGAAACCGCCACGGCACGATTGAGCTCAACTACCGGCGATGGCAGCACCTGCGTCAGTTCGGCATAGAGCGCGGCGATGCGGTTCCAGTCAGTCGCGTCCGCAGTACGTGCGCGCGCATGACAGGCCGCAATGGCTGCCTGCAGTGCGTAAGGCGTACGCGCGCCGCCAAGTTTTTCGGCGCGCTCCAAAGCAGTAAGTCCGCGACGGATGAGCAGCGGGTCCCACAGGCTGCGATCCTGGTCAGGCAACAGAATCGGTTCACCGGCAGCGGTGGTGCGCGCGCGCAAGCGCGATGCCTGGATTTCCATCAAGGCCAGCAGGCCAAACACTTCCGGTTCCTGCGGCGCGAGTCCGGCCAGCACGCGGCCGACACGCATCGCTTCGTTGCACAGCTCCGGACGAATCCAGTCGTCGCCCGAGGTGGCGGCGTAGCCTTCGTTGAAGATCAGGTAGATCACTTCGAGCACGGAAGCGAGTCGTTCGTCGCGCTCCTCGCCGCGCGGCACTTCGAAAGGAATCTGCTTTTCGGCCAGCGTGCGCTTGGCGCGCACGATGCGTTGCGAGATGGTGGGTTCGGGCACCAGGAATGCGCGTGCGATTTCGTCGGTGGTCAAGCCACCGAGCAAGCGCAAGGTGAGCGCCGCGCGTGCCTCGGCAGAGAGCACCGGGTGGCAGGCGGTGAAGATCAGCCTGAGCAGGTCGTCGCCGATATCGTCGTCGAGCATGGTTTCCAGCTCCGACTTGCTGTCGACAGCGTCGCTTTCGGATTCGTAGGCGAGGGATTCATGCTTGCGCTCGATCAGCTTTTTCCGGCGCAGCAGGTCGATGGCGCGGTGCTTGGCCGTGGTCATCAACCACGCACCGGGGTTGTCCGGCACGCCGCTTTCCGGCCAGCGTTCGAGCGCGGTGACCAGCGCATCCTGCGCCAGTTCCTCCGCCAGCCCCACGTCGCGCACCATGCGCGCGAGGCCGGCAATGAGCCGGGCCGATTCGATACGCCATACTGCGTCGATCGTGCGATGGATGTCGGTGGCCGTCATGGCCACCGATCACAGCACTTGCTTCGGCGCGGCGCAAGTTCATAACGTCTCAACTGGCAGCCGGTCGACGTGGATCGTCGAAGCCTTCGGCAGCCTTGCGTAACTCAGGCGGAAATTCCGTCATTTCGAACACCTGACGGACCTCGATCGTATTACCGGCCCCGATGGGGCAGCGCGATGCCCAGGCGATGGCTTCATCACGAGAGCCTACGTCGATGATCCAGTAACCGCCCACTACTTCTTTGGCTTCAGCGAAGGGACCGTCGACGACTCGCACCTTGCCATCGACGATACTCACGCGCGCACCGGCCGAGGGCGGGTGAAGGCCGTCCAGCGCAAGCAGCACACCGGCTTCCTGCAGCGATTTATTGAATCGCATCATCTGCTCGACTGCTTCGGCGCTTGGCAGCGCATCGGGCGCCGCATTGCATTGGTCGGCGGGGAACATCAACATCATGAAACGCATGGCGGTACTCCTTATTGCTGAGGCGGGATGATCACCATCCAGTTGATGCCGAAGCGGTCGACCACCATGCCGAAGTAGGGCGAGAAGAATGTCTGGCTCAACGGCATGTTTACGTGGCCGCCATCGGCCAGCGCGGCGAATGCGTGGTCAGCTTCAGCGTTGGTCTTCACTGTGAGCGACAGTGAGAAACCCTGGAACTTCGTCTCCTTGTTCAAGCAGTCGTCGGAAGCCAGCAGCTCCGTATCGCCGATGGTGATGCTGCTGTACATGATGTGCTCGCCGTCGGCATTTGCGCCGGGGCCATCGCTCGGCGGCGCTTCCTTGTAGCGCATCTTGGCGTTGACCTTGGCGCCGAGGTGTTTCTCGTAGTAGTTGATGGCTTCTTCGCAGCGGCCGTTGAAGAACAGATAGGGCTGGATGTACATGGGGCTTCCTCCGTGGCTTGAGTGGGTCTTTCGAAATGAAGACGAAGCAGGAGGAGCGAAATCGACATGATGTCGTCGCCTGGCATACGGAGGCGGCACATGGATGCGTCCGGCTTTCGCCGGGGCGACGGGGGTGGGGTGTTTAGCGGGTGCCGAACTGGCTGGAGCGCCGTACCACCAGCTTCACCGGCAGCAGACGCGTCTCCACCGGCTCGCGGCGGATCAGCCGCAACAGGTTGTCGACCAGGGTCTCGCCGGCCAGCTTGGTGTCCTGCAGGACGGTGGTCAGCGGCGGATTAAGGAAGCGGGCCATCGGAATATCGTCGAAGCCGGCCACCGCCATCTGTTCGGGTACCGTGATGTTGCGGTCGGCCAAGGCGCGCATGGCGCCGATCGCGATCAGGTCGCTTGCGGCGAATACGGCATCGAACGGAACTTTGCGCTGAAGCAGCGCTTCCAGCGCATCGTAGCCGGCCTGCTCGGTGCTTTCGTCGGCATCCACCTGCAGGTCGGCGTCAGCCTGGATGCCGGCTGCCTGCAGCGCGGCCACATAACCACGGTAGCGGTCGAAGAACTCGGGATAGTGGCTGGAGGCATCGCCGAGGAAGGCGATACGCCGGCAACCCTGTTCCAGCAGATGGGCTGCCACCGCCTGTCCGCCCTGTAAGTTGTCGCAACCGATGGACACGTCCGGTTGATCTGGCAGCACCGCACCCCAGCGCACGGAGCGTGTGCCCTGAGCGACCAGCTTCTGCAGTTTGTCGCGATAGGCCAGGTAGTCGCCATAACCCAGCAGGATGATGCCGTCGGCTTTTTTGGTGTCGGCGTAGTCCGCGTGCCAGTCGTCGGACAACTGCTGGAACGAGATCAACAAATCATAGCCGCGCAAGGCGCAGGCTCGGGTGATCGAACCCAGCATCGACAGGAAGAACGGATTGATGTGCGAGTCGTCAGCGGTGGGATCTTCGAACAGCAGCAACGCCAAGGTGCCCGAGTGCTGCGAGCGCAGGTTCGAGGCGTTCTTGTCCACCTTGTAGTTGAGCTGGTCGGCAGCAGCCTTGATACGTTGCCGCGTCTCCTCGCTAACCAACGGACTGCCGCGCAAGGCCCGCGAAACCGTGGATTGCGAGACCCCGGTCAGATGGGCAATGTCGAAGGAAGTGGGTTTCCCTTTGATCTGCACTGCTGCGCAACTCTTTTGCTTCGGGCAACCGGCGGGCGGCGGCCGTCCCGTAACGGCATCCTAACGGTTGAATCGGCGCATGTCCTGACGCAGGGCAAGAAAAAGCCGAAATCAGATAAGAAAAGGCCCCGCGAACTTTAGGGGGAAGTCCGCGGGGCCGGGGAATCGGAGACCCAGGGGAGAGGTCCGACTCCGGTTGGCGACCCAGGGAGGTGGGCGCCGGGGGATGCCGTTGCGTGCATCCAAAGCGTTAGAACACCGCGAGACCGGAAAAGTTGCACGAAGCGGTGCAGAAAATCGGATTTGGTTAGCGGGGATTCATGCGTGCGACACTTCCTCTCCCGCTGGGGAGGGGAAGTGGAAAGTGGGATCAATGCGCCTCATCCCAGTTCTTGCCCACGCCCACATCCACCACCAGCGGAACGCGCAATTCCGCCGCGCCTGACATGCGTTGGCGGATCGCATCGCGGACCGTGTCGACGGCATCCGCGCGGACTTCGAACACCAGTTCGTCATGCACTTGCATCAGCATGTGCGCGTCGTCGCGCCCCTTCAACCAGGCGGCCACGGCAATCATGGCGCGCTTGATGATGTCAGCAGCGGTGCCTTGCATCGGCGCGTTGACGGCGGCGCGTTCGGCACCGGCGCGCAACGCCTGATTGCGTGAACTTAGATTTTCCAGATAGAGGCGCCGGCCGAACAGGGTTTCGACATAGCCATCGCGATGCGCGCGTTCGCGCGTGGCGTCCATAAAGGCGTGCACGCCGGGATAGCGCGAAAAATAGCGCGCCATATAGTCGCTGGCCTCACCACGGTCGACGCCGAGCTGGCGCGCCAGGCCGAACGCGCTCATGCCATACATCAGCCCGAAGTTGATCGCCTTGGCAGCGCGGCGTTGGTTGTTGGTGACGGCATCAGGCTCCAGACCAAACACTTCCGCAGCCGTGGCGCGATGGATGTCGCCGCCTTCGTGGAACGCGCGCAGCAGGCCTTCGTCGCCGGACAGGTGCGCCATGATGCGCAGTTCGATCTGCGAATAGTCCGCCGCCATCACCCGCCAGCCTTCCGGTGCGATGAACGCCTGGCGGATGCGCCGGCCTTCCTCGGTGCGCACGGGAATGTTTTGCAGGTTCGGATCGGTGGACGAAATGCGCCCTGTCGCCACCGCGCCCTGGTGGTAGCTGGTGTGCACACGGCCCGTGCGCGGATTGACGATCTCCGCGAGCTTTTCCGTGTAAGTGGAGCGCAGCTTGGCCAAACCGCGGTAATCGAGGATCAGGCGCGGCAGCGCATGCTCCTCGGCGATCGCTTCAAGCGCTTCTTCGTTGGTGGAAGGTTGGCCGGTGGGTGTTTTCAGTTTTGCCGGCAGGCCAAGCTCATCGAACAGGATCGCTTGCAATTGCTTGGGCGAATCGAGGTTGAATTCGCGTCCGGCCGATTTCCACGCGTCCTGCTGCAACTCGTGCATGCGTTTGCCGAGCTGCTGGCTTTGCTTGCGCAATTCGTTGACGTCGATCAGCACGCCGTGCTGTTCCATGCCGGCCAGCACGGGTACCAGCGGTATTTCGATGTCTTCGTAGACCTTGCGCAGCTTCGGCTCGCCTTCCAGCAACGGCCACAGTGCGTGATGCAAGCGCAGAGTGACATCGGCATCTTCGGCGGCGTAGCGGCAAGCGGTATCCAGATCGACCTGCGAGAAGGAAATCTGCTTGGCGCCTTTGCCGGCAACCTCCTCGTATTTCACTGTGTCGTAGCCGAGGTATTTCTTCGCCAGCGAATCCATGTCGTGCCGTGTGGCGGTGGCGTTCCACACGTAGGATTCGAGCATGGTGTCGTGCGCCAGCCCCTGCACGACGATGCCGTAGTGCGACAGGATGTTCATGTCGTACTTGGCGTGCTGTCCCACTTTCGGACGCTTTGGATCTTCGAAAATGGGCTTCAGCGCAGCGAGTACCTTGTCGCGCGGCAATTGCGCCGGAGCGCCGGGATAGTCGTGGCTAAGCGGGATATAGCACGCATAACCGGGTTGTACGGAGAGACTGATGCCCACCACGTCCGCCTGCATCGAATCGAGGCTGGTGGTTTCGGTGTCGAAGGCGATCAGCGGTGCCTCGTGCACACGTGCGAGCCATGCATCGAATTGCGTCTGTGTGGTGACGAGTTCGTAGTGGCCCTGCGCGGCGAGTTCTACCGAAGGTTCGGAAGGCGTTGCGTGCGCAGGTTTGGCGATGGCTTCTGTGGCCGGGGGCGATGATGTCGTGACGGCTTCTGCCGTTGCACTGTCCAGTTCTTTAAGCGCAGCTTTGAATTCATAGCGCGTGTACAACTCGCGCAGCGCGTCGACGTCGCGTTCGCGCAGGGCAAGCTGCGGCACGGTGAAGTCCAGCGGTACGTCAGTCTTGATCGTCACCAGTTGGCGCGAGAGGGGCAGGGCGGGCAGTGCTTCACGCAGGTACTCGCCGATCTTGCCGCCGACTTTGTCGGCGTTGGCCATCACGCCATCGAGCGAGCCGTATTCGGCAAGCCATTTCGCTGCGGTCTTGGGGCCGCATTTGGTGACGCCGGGAACATTGTCGACGGTGTCGCCGGTAAGGCTGAGGAAGTCGACAATCTGCTCAGGAGGTACACCGAATTTATCCACCACGCCGGCGCTGTCCATGCTGGTGTTGGTCATCGTGTTGATCAGCGTGATGCCGGGGCGCACCAGCTGCGCGAGATCCTTGTCGCCCGTGGAAATCAGAACATCGATGCCATGTTCGTGCGCCTGCGTGGCGAGCGTGCCGATGACATCGTCGGCTTCCACGCCTGTGACGCGCAGAATCGGAAAGCCCAGTGCGCCGACGATCTTCAGCATCGGCTCGATCTGCGCGCGCAGATCGTCCGGCATCGGCGGGCGATTCGCCTTGTACTTCTCGTACAGCACGTTGCGGAAGGTGGGGCCGGGGGCATCCGAGACGAACGCCACGTAATCGGGCTTCTCCTTCAATGTCGTGCGCAGCATGTTGACCACGCCGAACAGTGCACCCGTGGGTTCACCCTGCGCGTTGCTGAGCGGCGGCAGCGCGTGGAAGGCACGGTAGAGGTACGACGAGCCGTCGATGAGCGTGAGTTTTGGCATGCCGGGATTCTACGGGAACGACGTGAGGAGAGCAGGGAACATATGTGGGGACACAAGGTCTTGATGGCACCTGGCCATTCACTGCCGGGCGAAGCGCCCACTGTTATGCTTTAAGCCCCCGACGAGGTCCCCTGTCATGAAACACGCAGCCTGTTTGCTCGCCCTTTCGCTTCTGGCCGCTCCGTCGGCTTTCGCGCAGACTTCGTCCTCTTCGTCGGCCACGCCGCACTTCGCGCCGGCACCACCACCGCCAGGCATGAACGATCCGGGTGTGAATCCCGCCAGGGAGCCGGCCTCGGCGAGCACCAGCAGCAAGCCTGTTTCCAGCCCGGCCGAATTGGAGCCGAGTCATATGCCAGGCAAGCCGATTCCGGTGCCACGGGTGGCGGGTACACCAGCGCCAGCTTCTCACGCTCACGATGCCAACGGCCAGCAGCCACCGGATGTGTCCGTGCGTCAGGAAGGTGAGAACACCATCCAGGAATATCGCCAGAACGGCCGCGTCTACATGGTCGTGGTGACGCCCAAGCATGGGCCGACACAGACATACAACGTGGACGAGAACGGCTACATGTTCGATCCGATCAGCCGTACGCGGGTGAAACCGGTTGAATACAAGATCATGCAGTGGGGCAACAGCAAGCCAGCATCCGCTTCATCGACAGAAGACAACGGGCAGTGACACGGGGTGCTCTGATCTATTCCACGTACCCGTCACCGCACTGTATGCGCGTCTCGCTGCGCTCCGGTGGTGAAGGCAGGCTGGCTGTCTGTCGAGACGCCGAGGCGCAGCGAGACGCGCATACAGTGCGGCCCCAACATCTTGAATTTAAGGTTTGGGGTGACGTTCAGAAGGCCCGCAGGCCGCGTCGCGCGGCTTGCACAGACGGCCAGTCTGCCCTACGTCACGCAACACACCCTGCGGGCCTTCTGAACGTCATGCCGGGTGCGTGGAATAGATCAGAGCGCCCCCACGCATGAACCTGCGCGAAAGCTGGCTGCTGTTCGCCATCGGCTCGGCGTTCTTCGCCGCGCTGACCGCGCTGTTCGGCAAGCTTGGCGTGGCGGGTATCAATTCCAATCTCGCCACGTTCATTCGCACCGTAGTGATCCTTGTCGTGACCGCGGGCATTCTCAGTTTGCGTTCGGAATGGGCGAAGCCCTCCGGGCTGCCGTGGCATAGCTGGGTATTCCTG
Organism: Dyella acidisoli; assembly: GCF_030160295.1. GTDB lineage: Bacteria > Pseudomonadota > Gammaproteobacteria > Xanthomonadales > Rhodanobacteraceae > Dyella_B > Dyella_B acidisoli. The sequence goes on along the minus strand of NZ_BSOB01000006.1, from coordinate 102,893 downwards.
GTGCTTTCGGGTATCGCCACCGGTCTTTCGTGGCTGTGTTATTACCGCGCACTGCAATTGGGGCCGGTGAGCAAAGTCGCGCCGATCGACAAACTCAGCGTGGCGATGGCGATCGTGTTTGGCTTGCTGGTGCTCGGTGAAAAGCCAAGCTGGCCAGTGCTGATCGGCGGTGTGCTGATCGTCGCTGGCTCGCTGGTGATCGCGCTGTTTTGAATCTTGCCTCGCAGACTCAGCGCGCATCCAGTTCGGGGTAATGGCGAAAGATGCCTTCTTCGTTGAAAGGAATGCGTCGTGGCGAGGCTAGGTATGCGGCAATATTCGGTCGTTCCGCGATGCGCTTGGCTAGTGCGCGCAAGCGCGGAATGCGCTTTTGCGTGCGACGCATGGCGTTGGGAAACGCGTAATCGAGTCCGGCGACGAGCTGGAATAGCGACAGATCAATGTACGAATGGCGAGAAAGCGCCTGCCGCCCATTGCCGCGTTCAAGCACTTGCTCGAAATAATCCAGGAATTTCGGCAGCCGTTCGTCACGGAACACTTGCGCACGTTTGCGCGCAGGGGTGCGCTGCTCTTCGTAGTATTGGCTAGCGGCAATGGGGTGATGCGTATCGTGGATTTCCACTATGAAATCAGAAATGGTCTGTTGCAGTTGCTGTGCGTAGATTTCGGCGGATAGACCACCCGGCACCAACCCAAGCCGCGGACCGAGATAAGCGAGGATGGCGGCTGTTTGCGCAATCACCATGCGGCCAGCCTTGAGGAAGGGCGGTGCGAATGGCCATGCGCCTTCGCGTTTGCCGCGCAGGAACGGCATAAGGACGTTGTCGCCGCGTTCGCGTGCTACGTCAATGTAGTCGGCGCCTGCATCTTCGAGAGCCAGGCGCACGTATTCGCCGCGACCCTGGATGCCAGTCCAATAATAGAGTTCGTAGCGCATGGCTTGTCCTCCAACAGGGTCGTTTCAACATCCGCTGCGCAAGTTGAATTTTTCGTGTAGGCCGGAGTGAGCGCAGGCTTTCCATATCGCCATCTGCATCGCGTTGGGGCCTACCCCGATTTACGTGGCCGAGGTGGCGAAAGCGCGCCCTTGGCTGCCAATTCGCGCAACCGTTCCCATACTAATGACGCCAGTGGCGAGAGCGAACGTTGGCGGCGACGGATCAACGTCACGGCGCGTTGTTCCGTGGGCGTCAGCGGACGTACGGCGAGCGTCGAAGGTGGTGAAGAAAGCATGGGCGTCACCGTCACGCCAAGACCTGCTTCCACCATGCGGAACGCCGTATGCGTATGTCCGGTCTGCTGCACGACGTTCGCTTCCACGCCGTGTTTCTGCATGGCCTGATCGATGAGTCGCCGGCTGCCGGAGGAGTAATCCAATAGCACCAGCGGTTGGCCCTGCAGCTTCTTCCATGCAACGGTCTTGTGCTGTGCGAGCGGATGATCCGGCCGGCATGCGAGGCAGAACGGATCGCGCATGATGGTCTCGCTGTCGAAATCACCCACTTCGGTTGGTTCGATGGCAATGCCGAAATCCACCTCGCCGCCGCGCACGCTGTCGAGCACGAGCGTTTGTGCTTGATCGTGCAGTTGGATGGTGAGTTCGGGATATTCGTGTGCGCAATCGGCAATACAGGCGGGCATCAGGCTGGCCGATAGTGTCGGTACCGAAGCGATGCGTATTTTGCCGCGTCGTCGTTCGCCTTCGGAGTGCACGTGATCCAGCACGCCTTCGAGTTCGTCCAGCACACGCTCGATCGCGCTTTCCAGATAACGGCCCGATTCGGTGGGAATCACTTCGCGGGTGCTGCGATCGAACAGGCGCACGCCCAGTTCGGTTTCCAGGTCGGCAACGTGCCGGCTCACTGCGGGTTGGCTGAGATGCAGATGCTCTGCCGCGCGCCGGAAATGGCGCTGCTGCGCTACGGCCAGGAACACCCGCAATTGCCGGAGGCTGATATTAATGCTCATAGTGAATCAATGAATACAATAAAGTTATTTGATTTATCAATAGTCAAGCGGTGAAATAGCCCGCACTCCCCGTTCTTCGCGCGTATCTGAAGCCATGTCCCTGCGTCGCTTCCTGCCTGATAATTTCACGCTCTGTCTTATCGCTACCGTTATCACGGCCAGCGTATTGCCATGCCGTGGCGAGGCGGCAACCGTATTCGAGTGGCTGACCAATCTGGCGATCGCGCTGCTGTTCTTCATGCACGGCGCCAAGCTCTCGCGCGAAGCCGTGGTAGCGGGCATCACGCACTGGCGCCTGCATGTGGTGGTTCTGGCCAGCACGTTCGCGCTGTTTCCGGTGTTGGGCGTGTTGTTGAAGCCATTGCTGCTGCCGCTGGTTACGCCGGCGCTGTATGTGGGCATCCTGTTTCTATGCACCTTGCCATCGACGGTGCAGTCATCGATTGCGTTCACGTCGATTGCGCGCGGAAATGTGCCCGCAGCGGTGTGCGCAGCGTCAGCGTCCAGCTTGCTCGGTATCGTCGTGACACCGTTGCTGACGGGACTGGTGCTGGAAGCGCATGGGCAGGGCGGAATGTCCTGGCATGCAGTGGGCGATATCGTGCTGCAGCTGTTCGTGCCGTTTGTAGCCGGGCAGATCACACAGCGCTGGATTGGTGATTGGATACAGCGCCACCGTCCGCTGATCGGGCTGACCGACCAAGGTTCGATTCTGTTGGTGGTGTATACCGCCTTCAGTGCGGCGGTGTTGCAGGGTCTGTGGAAGCAGTTGCCGCTGCCGGTGCTGGGCGGTTTGCTGATCGTCAACGCCGTGCTGCTTGCAGCTGCCTTGCTGATCACACGCTACGGTTCGCGCGCGCTGGGATTCAAGCGCGCGGACGAGATCACCGTTGTGTTCTGCGGTTCAAAGAAGAGCCTGGCAAGTGGCGTGCCGATGGCGAATGTGCTGTTTCCTGCACATGCGCTAGGCATGATTGTGTTGCCGATCATGCTTTTTCATCAGATGCAATTGATGACGTGCGCGGTGTTGGCGCGGCGATATGCGCAGCGCATGGATGTCGATAAGCGCAGTGCTACCCGAACGGAAGAGCTTGCCGCCGATTAACGTAGGTTGGGTTAGCGCAGCGTAACCCAACAGTTCTGCTCCGAATATGTTGGGTTACGCTGCGCTAACCCAACCTACGATCGGCCTAGATCAATGGCGGAAGTGGCGCATGCCGGTGAAGACCATGGCCATATCGTGTTCGTCCGCTGCGGCAATCACTTCTGCATCACGCATTGAGCCGCCGGGCTGGATGACGGCACGAATGCCTGCAGCTGCTGCTGCGTCGATACCATCGCGGAACGGGAAGAATGCATCGGATGCCATCACCGAGCCGCGCACTTCCAGCTTTTCGTCTGCCGCTTTGATGCCAGCGATGCGCGCGCTATACACACGGCTCATCTGGCCAGCGCCGATGCCGATGGTCTGGCGGTTGCGCGCGTAGACGATGGCGTTGCTCTTGACGTACTTGGCCACTTTCCAGGCAAAGATCAGATCGTCGATTTCTTCCTGCGTAGGCGCGCGGCGCGTGACGATCTTCAGCTCCGCGGCGGTGATCATGCCGCGATCTGCGGTCTGCATCAGCAGGCCTGAGCCAACACGGCGCAGATCGTACGCTGCTGCGCTGCTGCTAGCTTCGGCAGGTACGGGAATTTCGAGTACGCGCACATTGCCCTTCTTGGCGAAGGCCTTCAGCGCGTCGGTGGAATAAGCCGGCGCCAGCACGACTTCGATGAATTGGCGCTCTACCATCGTCTGCGCGGTAGCGGCGTCCACTTCGCGGTTGAAGGCGATGATGCCGCCAAATGCGGAAGTGGGATCGGTTTGGAAAGCCAGATCGTAGGCGCCGCCGATGCCATCAAGGCTCACCGCCACGCCGCACGGATTGGCATGCTTCACGATCACGCAAGCTGGCTTGGTGAAGCTGCGTACGCATTCCCACGCGGCATCGGCGTCGGCGATGTTGTTGAAGGAAAGTTCCTTGCCTTGCAACTGCCGGAACGTTGCCAGTGTGCCTGGTGCGGGATTGAGTTCGCGATAGAACGCAGCCTGCTGATGCGGATTCTCGCCGTAACGCAGATCCATCTGCTTCACGAAGCGGCTGTTGAGCTGGCCGGGAAAGGCATCGTGCCCGGCGATGGCATCGTGTGCATCGTTGAGCTGCACACCTGACAAGTAATCGCTGATTGCGCCGTCGTAGTTGGAAACCCGATTAAACGCAGCAACCGAGAGCTTGAAACGTGTGGCGCGGCTCAGGCCGCCATGCTGTTCGATTTCCGCCAGTGCTTCTTCGTACTGATCGGGCGAGGTGAGTACACCGACGTCGTTCCAGTTTTTTGCAGCGGAACGCAGCATGGCCGGACCGCCGATATCGATGTTCTCGATGGCTTGCTCCAGCGTGCAGTCCGGCTTGGCGACGGTTGCCTCGAACGGATATAGGTTCAGCACCAGCAGATCAATGGGCGCAATGCCCAGCTCGGCCATCACTGCATCGTCCGTGCCGCGCCGGCCAAGCAGGCCGCCATGTACCTTGGGATGCAGGGTTTTCACCCGGCCGTCCATGATCTCGGGAAAGCTGGTCAGCTCGCTGACATCCTTCACCGGTATGCCAGCATCACGCAATGCCTTGGCGCTGCCGCCGGTGGAGAGCAGTTCCACCTTTGCCGCCGCCAGGCGGCGGCCCAGTTCGATCAGTCCGGTCTTGTCGGAGACACTGATCAGGGCACGGCGGATGGGAGTGACGGCAGGTGCGGACATGACAGCTTCCAGGAGCGTGAAAGCTGTGCATTATAGCGCGATGCAGCATGCCTCGCTGAGGCGATTTGGACGGCTAAACGAAATGATTTTTGCGGCCAGCCTCGGCTGGCGAATCAGAGCAGGCCGTGCGCCGCCAGCTTCTTGCGCAACGTAGCGCGATTGATGCCCAGTACCGCTGCCGCACGGCTCTGGTTGCCATCATGGAATGCCAATACTTCACGCAGCAGAGGCCCTTCGACTTCGCGAATCACCAGTGCGTGCAACCCTTCATCGCACGACGTGTCGCCGATGTCCGCGAGATAGCGGCGTACGGTACGGCTCACGCATTCACTCAGTGCACTTTGCGACGAGGACTCGCGTACGGCCTCGTTGGCAGGCAGTCTGACGGCGTTCAAGGACATTATCCCTCACGTGCTCCACGCAACGGCTGCATAGGCCATCGCCATGTTTTGGCAGTTACCGCTTGCGCGGCGGATCGGCAGTTGCGCCACGGCATGCCTTGAACCGGAGCATCCCTTCAGCGCGAGGGATCGAGTGTACTCGTGACCGGCGACAAAATTAAGAGCCTTGCACCATGAAAACGTATGAAAACGCATAACGCCATGCCGAACAGGCACTAAGCTAGGGATGCTCTGATCGATTCCACGTACCCGTCACCGCACTGTATGCGCGCAGCGGTTTGTCGCAGCGGCGAAGGCAGACTGGCTGTCTGTCGAGACGCTGGGGCGAAGCGCTGCGCGCATACAGTGCGGCCCCAACAGTTTGAATTTCAAAGACGGGGTGACGTCCAGAAGGCCCGCACGCTGTGCCGCGCAGCTTGGCAAGACGGCCAGTCTTCCCTGCGCCGCGCAACACACCCTGCGGGCCTTCTGGACGTCATGCCGGGTACGTGGAATCGATCAGAGCATCCCTGTTACTCAAATTCCATGTCAAAGGCGACGGCCTGATGGCCTGGATCCTCTACCTCAAAGACCAAGGCTGTGCTAGCGCCCGGTGCAAGGCCGCGACGCATTGCTTCCACATCGTCGAGGTATTCATAAGGATTGAGACGGCGCATGGCGATCGTCTTGCCATTGCCGTCGGATAAGCGTATGTCCACTACCGGCCACGGTTGGGTGAACGTTGCATCGTTGCGTACTGTGGCGCTGATCAACAATGCGCCGGGAACAGTGGGATGTGTTTGCACGTCGCGTGCCAGCAAACGCAGTTTGCTGACGTCGCGTACCGGCGGCAATCGGCATTGCATGACATTGCACGCACTCTGCAGCATTGGGCCGACGGTGGAATCTGCAATCAAGGTGTCGCGCAGTGCCCATCCAAGCTGTGCCAGCAGACCAAACAGCAATAACAGGCATGCGAGCACCCATGGCCAACGGTGCGGCCGATTGGCGTGTGCATCGCGCGCGAAACGCGGTGTAACGATGAGATCGGCAAAATCATCACGCAGCTGCGTGGCTTCGCTTTCAGCAGGCTCTGGTTTGGGTTTGGGACGGTAAACCGCAGCTTCCAGGCGCGGTGGTTCCACGCCGGGTTCGTGCGAAGGCAGTTCGTTGAAAGGCTCCGGCGGCAACTGATCCGCCAGCGTCGCAATGCAATCAAAGCTTGCGCCGCAATGTCCGCACATGACAAAGCCATGCGCTTGCGCAAGCGTGCGCGCATCCACTGAAAACACAGATAGGCATTCAGGGCACTGCGTATACATGCTTGAGAGTGGCTCTTTGCGTTCGCCTCCTCTCCCTTTCGGGGAGAGGATTGAGGTGAGGGGTCGGGTCTTGCGTCATTTTTATCGAAGCGTACTTTGAATCACGTCTCATGCAAGATTGTCCCCTCACCCCAGCCCTCTCCCCGGAGGGCGGAGGGAGTCAAGTGTTGCGACGATGGCCACTGATCCTCACCCAATCCTCACGCACATCTACACGCAATGCATCGAACCACTCCGCATAGCGTGTCAGCAACTCTTCGTGCTGGCCCTGCAGGATGCCAGAGATCGCGAACGGTGCGCCTGGCTTGGCCAATCGGGCGAATTCGGGTGCCAGTTCGCCCAGCGGGCCGGCGAGAATGTTTGCAACAAAAACGTCCGCGGGTTCGCCCGCGAAATCCTCGGGCAGGAACAGCGCCTGTCGGTCGCCCACGTTGTTGCGTTCGGCATTGTCCGCAGAGGCCGTAAGCGCTTGCGGATCGTTGTCCACGCCAACGGCTGCTGTTGCGCCCAGCTTGAGCGCCGCGATCGCAAGGATGCCCGAGCCGCAGCCATAGTCGATCACGCGTTTGCCGGTGAGATCCAGGCTGTCCAACCATTCCAGGCACAGCGCGGTGGTGGGATGCGTGCCGCTGCCAAAAGCAAGGCCGGGGTCGAGCTGCACGATCACCGCATCGTCGTCGTCGGGTGGCGAGATGTTCCACGGATAAATCCACAGCCTCCGCCCGAACTGCATCGGCTGATACTGATCCATCCATGCGCGTTCCCAATCTTCGTCCTCGACGTCGCGAAAACTCAGTTGATCGGGTTCCAGCCATGGCAGCAGTTCGCCCAAGGCTTCGCTCAAGCCACGGCGATCGGCATCCGCATCGAACAGCGCATTCAAGGTGATCGTAGGCCACAACGGCAGTTCGCCCACGCCAGGTTCGAAAATCGCCTGCTCATCGGGCGTTTCGGCGTTGGCGTCGCGCAGCGTGACCGACAGCGCGCCCAGATCGTCCAGCGCCTCTTCCACGCGGGGCTGGTGTTCGGCGCGGACGATCAAAGAGAGTTCCAGCCAGGGCATCGGCGTTCCGTGAGGCGGGTGATGCAGGGATTGTCCCTCTACGATGTGGGGAGAGGGTAGGGTGGGAAGGTGAATCTTGCGACGAGGATCGCACGTTGACTCGCCGTCATCCCCGCGAAAGCGGGGATCCATTTTTCAATGCATGTATCGAGTGTTGCCTATGCGTACTCGAAAATGGATTCCCGCTTTCGCGGGAATGACGGCCGAAAAGTCAGCAATAACTCAATGCCCGCTATGCGGATGCTCCTTGCTTTCCGCCATACGCTTCTCCAGGTAGTGGATGTTCTGCCCACCCTGCTGGAAGCCGACGTCGGACATGATGCGCTGCTGCAGCGGAACATTGCACTTCACGCCTTCAATTACCGTTTCCGCCAGCGCCAAACGCATGCGTGCGATGGCGGTTTCGCGATCGGGGCCGTGCACGATCAGCTTGCCGATCATCGAATCGTAGTTCGGCGGAATCTTGTAGCCGTCGTACAGATGCGTATCCACGCGCACGCCGGGGCCGCCCGGTGCTTCGAAGCGCTTCACCGTGCCAGGCGAAGGCATGAAGGTATCGGGATCTTCCGCGTTGATGCGGCACTCGATCGCGTGACCCTGGATCTTGATGTTTTCCTGCTTCAGCGACAGCTTTTCGCCCGCCGCGATCAGCAATTGCTCGCGCACCAGATCCACGCCGGTGATCAGTTCCGTCACCGGATGTTCCACCTGGATACGCGTGTTCATCTCGATGAAGTAGAAGTGGCCGTTCTCGAACAGGAATTCGAACGTGCCGGCGCCGCGATAGCCGATGCGCAAGCAGGCATCCACGCACACCTTGCCAATCTGCGCGCGCAGTTCCGGCGTGATGCCCGGCGCCGGTGCTTCTTCGACGACTTTCTGGTGGCGGCGCTGCATCGAGCAGTCGCGTTCGCCCAGGTGGATCGCATTGCCCTGGCCATCGGCGAGCACCTGGATTTCCACGTGGCGCGGATTCTCCAGGAACTTCTCCATGTACACCTGATCGTTGCCGAACGCCGCCTTGGCTTCCTGCTTGGTCATGGTGATGGCGTTGCCCAGGTGCGCTTCAGTACGCACCACGCGCATGCCACGACCGCCGCCGCCGCCGGCGGCCTTGATGATCACGGGGTAGCCGATCTCACGCGCAATGCGCATGTTTTCTTCGACGTTGTCGCCGAGCGGGCCACCGGAACCGGGCACGCATGGCACGCCAGCGGACTTCATTGCACGGATTGCTTCCACCTTGTCGCCCATCATGCGAATCACATCGGCTGTCGGGCCGATGAAGATGAAGCCGGATTGTTCCACTTGCTCGGCGAAATCCGCGCGCTCGGCAAGAAAGCCGTAGCCGGGATGAATCGCGTTGGCGTCAGTGATTTCCGCCGCCGCAATGATGCGCGGAATGTTGAGATAGCTGTCGGTGGACGGTGCAGGGCCGATGCAGATTGCCTCATCCGCAAGACCTACGTGCTTGAGATTGCGATCCGCAGTGGAATGCACGGCCACGGTCCTGATGCCGAGGCTGTGGCACGCACGCAGAATGCGCAACGCGATTTCGCCACGATTGGCGATAACGACCTTTTCGAGCTTTTGCATAGTCGTCAGGCCGTTTTAGGCGATCACGAACATAGGCTGATCGAATTCCACAGGCTGACCGTTGTCGACCAGGATGGCCTGCACGGTGCCGCCGACGTCGGCCTCGATCTGGTTGAACATCTTCATGGCTTCGATGATGCCCAGCGTTTCGCCGGCTTTTACTTGCTGGCCGACTTTCACGAACGCGGCTGCGCCGGGACTGGCCGAGGCATAGAAGGTGCCGACCATCGGTGCCTTCACCACGTGGCCGGCCGGCAGATTGCTGCCCGCCTCGCCACCTTCGGCTGGAGCGGGCGCAGCGGCCACGGGCGCAGCCACGGCCGGGGCGGGGACGTGCATGGCGGGTGGTGCGGCGACGGTGATGGCGCCTTTGGGCACGCGCGACAGGCGCACGACTTCCTCGCCTTCCTTGATTTCCAGTTCGGCGAGGTTGGATTCCTCGAGCAGATCGATCAGTTTTTTGATCTTGCGCAGATCCATGGGGCTTGCCTTCTCAGGGTCTGGGGCCGCAGCTTCGCGGCACTGTTGTGAACGGTATGGAGTGAAAGAGAGCGATAGATCCGGCTAGCCGGCGGCTTTTTGTTCAAGTTTGGCCAGGGCCGCCTCCAGCGCCAGGTGATAGCTGGCGCTACCGAAACCGCAGATCACGCCTACGGCCAGATCGGACAGATAGGAGTGGCGGCGGAACGGCTCGCGGGCGTGCACGTTGCTCATGTGCAGCTCGATGAAGGGGATGCCCACCGCAGCCAGCGCATCGCGCAAGGCCACGCTGGTGTGAGTGAAGGCGCCGGGGTTGATCAGGATGTAGTCGACTTGTTCGTCGCGCGCCTGGTGGATGCGGCCGATCAGCTCGTGCTCGGCGTTGGACTGGTACCAGGCCAGCTCATGGCCTGCCGCATGGGCGTGCTGGGCGAGCTGGTTGTTGATGTCGGCGAGCGTTTCCCGGCCGTAGATATCGGGTTCGCGTACGCCGAGCAGGTTGAGGTTGGGTCCGTGCAGGACCAGCAGCTTCGCCATAGGCTCCAGCCATTCCCCGTGTCCAGAATCGGCGAGAGTGTGGGGGGTGACAAGAATATTGTCCAGTTCGGCGTAGATCGACGATGTTTGCCGGAGAAAGAAGATGTTAAACGTGCGGGCACGTATGGCACCGCAAACCGCGTCAGGGCCCCCTTTGCGAGAGCCAGCGGCTGAGTTGATCGGCGCTGAGCGCGCCCCGATGCACAGCCAGAATTCGGCCGTTTTCATCCAGCAACACGCTGTAGGGCAGCACCTCGTCCACGTCGCCGAAGCGCAGCGTAGTGCTGGGCGAGGCGAGTTGGCCGATCAGAATCGGGTATTGCACCGGATGCTGCGCCAGGAAAGCACGCACACGATCGGGTTCATCCATGGCGATACCGAGCACGATCGCACCCTGATCGGCGAAGTTGTGCTGAGCTTTGTCCAAGGTCGGCATCTCGGCGGCGCAGGGAACGCACCAGCTGGCCCAAAAATTCAGCAGCAGGCGCTTGCCCTGATAACCGGACAGCCGGCGTTCCCGGCCATCCAGATCCAGCAAGGCTACATCCGGGCGTAGATCGCCGACGTTCGCGACATGAACTCCGGCTGGCACGTGCGCCAGCCGGCTTTCGTGCTGCAGCCAGCCGCCGGCTATGGCGGCAAGCAGGGCAAGCGCCAGAATGAACAGGTTGGTGCGGCTCAGCATGCCTTCGAACCCGTCATTTCGCCGCCTCGTTCAGGGCCTGCTCGACCAGTGAATACGTCAGCACGGTGGGCAGCTTGCGTCCGGCGCTGCCATCTTTGGAGAACACCACGTACAGCGGCACGCCGGGCGAGTGGTATTCCTGCAGGAAAGCCGAGATGGCCGGATCTTCGTTGGTCCAGTCGCCTTTCATATAAACGGCGCCGGTGCGCTTGAGCAGTGCCTTGAAGTCGTCGCCGCTGAGTACCGCGTGTTCGTTCGCCTTGCAGGTCACGCACCAGTCAGCGGTCATATCCACGAACACCGGGGTGCCGGCTTTGCGCAATTGGGCGAGTTTTTCCGGCGAATAGGCGACGATGCCGTCCGCCGTGCCGGCCGCTTGAGCGGCAGGCGGCAGCGTGGCGAGGTAATACAGCGGCGTGAGCGTGAACAGCGCGAGCAAGGCGACCAGCACGCGGCTCAGCACACCGCGGTTGCGGCTGCGCTCAAACCACCACAGCGTCATCGCCAGCAGCACGGCGGCGACCAGCAGCAGACCGATGGCATCCGCGCCACGCTGATTCGCAAGCACCCACGCCAGCCACACGGCGGTGAGATACATCGGGAACGCAAGGACTTCCTTCAACGTTTCCATCCAGCGGCCGGGACGCGGCAGCCAGCGGGACAATGCTGGGACGAAACCCACGGCCAGGAACGGCAGCGCAAGGCCAACGCCCAAGGCGAGGAACACGCAGATGGCGCTGGCAATCGGTGCGACCAGTGCGTACGCCAATGCGCTACCCATGAACGGCGCGGTGCAAGGGCTCGCCACCACTACCGCCAGCACCCCGGTGAAGAAATCACCCGCCGGCCCGGAGCGGCTCGCCAGCGTGTTGCCGGTATTGCCCAGCGACGCGCCGAACTGCACCACGCCAGACATCGACAGCGCCACGCTCAGCATGATCAGCGCCAGCACGGCGACGACTACCGGATTCTGCAGGTGCGCGCCCCACGCGGTTTTCAGCGCGATGATCACCGCTCCCAACACCACGAAGCTCACCAGCACACCGGCCGTATACATCAGCGCATGCACGCGTCGACGTGCCGGGTTTTCGCCGCTTTCAATCAGACTGATCGCCTTGATCGACAGTACCGGCAACACGCACGGCATCAGGTTCAGCACCAGGCCGCCCCCCAGGGCGAGCAGCAGTGCGTACAAGAAGCTCACGTTGAGCGAGTGGTTCTTCTGCACATCGGCCGGCGGCATTTCCGGTGCGGGATTCGCAGCGGCTTCAATCGTCGTGCCGCCGTTGCCGGTCAGATCGATATGCGCTTCGCGCGTCATCAGCGGATAGCACAAGCCTCCATCCTGGCAACCCTGGAAACTCGCTACGACAGCGAGCGACGTCGTGCCCTTGGTATCGCCGTTGATGGCGACCGGCAAAGTCAGCTCGTCGAAATAGACGGAGGTGTTGCCGAAGTGCGGATCCTGGTGTTGCACGCCAGCAGGCCAAGTCGGGGATAGCGAAAGTTTCGGCGCATCCTTTACTTCAAGCTTCGTCTGGTCGCGATACAGGTAATAACCCTTGGCGATGGTCCAGCGCAGCAGTAGATGATGTGCATCCTGTGCGATGGCGTCGAAGCGGAAAGCTTGTTCTGCCGGCAGCGGCGCATTGTTGGCACCCGGTAAAGCTTGCGTTTGTCCGCCAAATGCAGCTTCGAGCTTGTTTGCAGTTGCAGTTGCAGTCACCGCCGGCAAAGGCAGATTCAGATGCTCGGTATGCGGCGGGTAGCAGATCTTCGGATCGGTCTCGTGGCAACCCTGGTAACGCACGCTCAACGACAGCGTGGTGGTGCCAGGCGCCACGGTGTAAGGAATGGTCGCATCGACGCTGTGGTGATATGTCTCCACGGGGCCGAGATACGGATCGTCATGCTTCTCGCCATTGGGCAGCTGCGCTTCGCCCAGCGTTACGCCGTCGCCGCCTTTGAACGCCATGCGGCCACGATAGAGGTAGTAGTCCTGAGCGATGGCCCAATGCAGTTTCACCACGCCGGGCGTGCTCGCATCGGCAGTGAGTTTGTACGCCTCGGTGACCGGTAGCAGGTTGTCTTCGGCATCCTGGGCGAAGGCCTGCATTCCGAACACGAGCGTGAGCAGAGTAAGCAGATAAGCGGCGACGCGGCCGTAACGAAGCGAGCGCATTCCAACTCCATGCAGTGGGGATCGCGCCAGGCGCGAAGAGGGATTATGGACCAGCTCGCAGGGTGAACTGGAATCTAGGCCTTTTCGACCGCATCCAGCGGCGCGGGTGCCACGGGACGAAGTTTCAACATGCCGGTGGTGAGTGCTACGCCGAGCAGGATCACGACGCTGCCGCCGACCATCGCCAAGGTGATCGACTCGTGCAGGAACATCGCGCCCCAGACCACGCCGAACACCGGAATCAAATACAGCACCGCCATCGAGCGGGTCGAGCCGATGCGCGCCAGCAACCGGTAGAACAGCACATAGGCGAGCGAGGTGCAGGCAGCGGCCAGGCCGAACATGGCGACCCACGCTTGCAGCGTGGGCGATTTGGCTGGCCACAGCCATACCGTGAAGGGCAGCAACATCACCGCGGCGGCCACCTGGCTGCCGATCGCTATCGTGAGCGGCGAGACGCTCTGCACGCGCCGATGGCTGTAATGCGCGCCGAAGGTGTAGCAGATATTGGCGCCCACGCAGGCCGCCATGGCCCAGCCGACTGCGGCTCCTCCGTGACCGAAACCCATGCTCCCGCCGATCAGCCACACCACGCCCGTCATGCCGATCAACAGGCCGCTCGCTTGCGTTGCGTTCAACCGCTCGCCCAGCCATAGCCAGCCGGACAAAGCCACCAACAACGGCGCAATCGCGTCGAAGATGGCTGACAAACCGGCCGGCAAGCTTTGCGCCGCGTACGAAAACAGCACGAACGGCAGCGCTGAATTGCTTAGTCCAATCAACGCGATCGAACGCCAATTCGCGCGCAATTCGGCCAGGCGTTCGCGCGACAGCAACAGCGGTATCGAGCAGATCGCCGCACCGCTTGCGCGCATGCCGGCCAGCGCCATGCTGCCGAACTGCGCTGCACCCATACGCATGAACAGGAACGAGGCGCCCCACAGGGCTCCAAGTAACAGCAATGCGGCGAGGTCGGATTTCTTCATGGCAGAGCTGCTCATAGAGAGGGGCAGTTAAACCTAAGCCTGTACGGTGACAGGGCCTGTCAGCAGACTTCGGTAAAAGCGACGCGGTATGCCTAGGCGCGAACCTTCGCACCCTGGTTGAACAAAATCTTGCGCTCTTCTTCCGAAATCGCCTGCTTGGGCGCATACACGTTCTCGACACCTTCATACGTGCGCAGCGTCGCGGGCCGCACTGCCATGTTTTCGAACCAGCGCTTGAGATGGGGAAACTCGGCGAGGTTCTGTCCATGTGCTTCGTGCGGAACGATCCACGGGTAACAGGCGATATCGGCAATCGAAAATTCGCCGGCGATAAATGGGCGATCGGCCAGCCGACGATCGAGCACGCCGTAGAGCCGGCTGGTTTCGCGCGTGTAGCGGTCGATGGCGTAAGGCACTTTTTCCGGCGCATACACGTTGAAGTGCCCGATTTGCCCGGCCATCGGCCCCAGGCCGGCCATCTGCCAGAACAGCCACTGCAACACCTCGGCGCGGCCGTGCACGTCTTGCGGAATGAAGCGCCCGATCTTTTCGGCCAGATAAAGCAGGATCGCGCCGGATTCGAACAGCTTCACTGGCTCACTGCCGCCGGCCGGCGCGTGGTCGATGATCGCCGGGATCTTGTTGTTCGGCGAAATGGCCAGGAACTCGGGCTTAAGCTGCTCGCCCTTGCTGAGGCTGACCGAGACAATGCGATAGGGCAGCTGCGCTTCCTCCAGGAACAGCTTGGCTTTCAGGCCGTTCGGGGTAGCGGCGAAATAGAGATCGATCATGACGGGCTGCTCCGTGGAGGTTGAGGCCATCCTAGGTAATTAGGTGGTCTTGCAAAAGGACCACATCAGGGCAAATCTACGGGTCCAGTTTGGTCGGGGCTACGGTGTGGAGCATCCCTTTGAGTTTCCGCTCGAATTGCCGGACCGCGGCTCGCGTCAGCGCATGGCTGCACTGCATGGCCAATTGCGTGCTGCCATTCTCGACGGTCGTTTGAAACCCGGACTGCGTTTGCCGGCGACGCGGGAACTGGCCGAAGCGCTGGAAGTGTCGCGTAACACCGTGGTGGCGGCGTACGACCTGCTGCTTGGTGAGGGTTACATCGAAGCGCGGCGCGGCGCCGGCAATTTCGTTGCCGATCTCGTCATGCGCCGTAGCGACCGGCGTGATGCACGCGCTAACGCATCGACAATCGACGACAGGCTGGCCCCGTATTGGCGAAACTTTGCCAGCCTACCTGCGCCGATGCATGCGAGCGGCTTTGCTTATGACTTCCGCTTAGGCATTCCCGACAGCCGATCCTTCCCCTACGACATCTGGCGGCGACTTTCTGCACGAGCGTTGCGCAATCTGTCCAAAGCCGCGCCGCTTTACGATGTGGCGGCAGGGCGTTTGCCGTTGCGCCAGGCGATCGCGCAACACATATCGTTTGCACGAGCCGTGTCGTGCGAAGCGGAGGACGTGGTCGTGACCAGCGGCGCGCAGCAGGCATTCGATCTGCTGGCGCGCGTGCTTGTCACACCGGGGCGCACGGTAGTGGCAGTGGAAGATCCTGGTTATCCACCGTTGCGTGCCGTGTTTCTCGCCGCCGGTGCACGTGTGCTCGGCGTGCCGGTCGATGAGGAAGGGCTGATCGTCGAACAGCTTCCGCATGACACCAACGTGATCTACGTGACGCCTTCGCATCAGTTTCCGCTCGGCGTGGTGATGTCGCCGCGCCGTCGTGTCGAGTTGCTGGAATTTGCGCGCACACGCAGCGCCTTGGTGATCGAAGACGACTACGACAGCGAGTTCCGCTACAGCAGTCGGCCGCTGGATGCGTTGCAGACGCTGGATCGCGACGACACCGTGTGCTACGTCGGCACGTTCTCCAAATGTCTGTTTCCCACCTTGCGGCTCGGTTACGCGGTCGTGCCGCCATGGCTGCGCACCGCGTTCGTCAATGCCAAGCATCAGGCCGATTGGCATGGCGACATCCTGGCGCAGGACACGTTGGCTGCATTCATTGCCGAAGGGCATCTTGTGCGCCACGTGCGGCATATGCGCAAGGTGTATGCGGAGCGTCGCAATGTGTTGCTGGATGCATTGCAGCGATACGGGAAGGGCAGGCTGCAGGCGTATGCTTCCGATGCGGGTTTGCATCTCGCCGCGACGCTGGATGCGTCGGTCGATAGTTCGGGGTTGCTTGCACGCGCGGCAACAAATGCAATCAATCTGGAGTCGTTGGACGGATATACGAAGGACAATCCTGTCGCGAACGGCCTCGCCTTCGGCCTCGGCATGATCGACGTGGCACGCATTGATGAAGGCATAGCCAAGTTGATGAGGTTGGTTTCGTAGGTTGGGGTGCAAGCCCCAACATCACCATATATGTCGTATCACGATGTTGGGGTTTGCACCCCAACCTACAAAAACAAAACCAGTGGTCCACCTGAATTGCCGCAAAGTGGCTCTGTAAGACCCGCTGAGCAAATTGCGAGCATGCACGCACCTCATACAAGGAGATGATCGTGCGTATCATGGTTCTTCTGTTGTTGATGTTGGTCAGCGCGTTGGTCCAGGCTGAAACAGGCGAGCAGCATGCGCAAGCCGCGGCGCACGGCTTGATCGGTACGCCAGCGCCCAGGCTGGTGCTCAAAACGATCGACGGTCAAACCATTGATCTGGCCAGCTACTACGGCAAGAAAGCGGTGTACCTGAAATTCTGGGCCACCTGGTGCGTGCCGTGTCGTGAGCAAATGCCGCATCTCAAGCATGTCTACGAACAGGCAGGATCGGATATGGCGGTGATCGCCGTCGATGTCGGTTTCGATGACACGGTGGAAGATGTGCGCCGCTACCGCAGCGAGATGGGTTTGAAGATGCCGATCGTATTCGACGACGGCAGCGTCGGCGAGGCATTTCACTTGCGCGTGACGCCGCAGCATGTGGTGATCGGTCGCGATGGTCGCATTCTGTATATCGGTCATGAAGCGAATGCGAAGCTGGATGCGGCACTATTGGCTGCGCGCAAATCAGCATCGCCCAATACGGTTGCTGCTGCAGCGGTGAATGACTCAGAAGTTGCGGATAAGCAACTGCCGAATTTGGCGGTCCCTACGCTCTCGGGCATCACGTTTCAATTGGATGCCGCGAACAACCATCCCACCGTGCTGGTATTCATGTCGCCGTGGTGCGAGACCTATCTTGCACAAAGTCGCCCGGCCGTCGCTGCAAGTTGCCGCGCAGTACGCGAGCAGGTTACGGCGCTGTCGCGTGACGACCATGTGCGTTGGCTTGGTGTGGCGTCCGGTTTGTGGGCGGGCAAAGACGATCTGCGTGCGTATCAACAGGAACATCATTTGACGATGCCCTTGGCATTGGACGACTCAGGCGCACTGTTCCGTCGCTTCCGCGTGATGCATGTACCTACCTTGCTGGTGTTCGATGCGCAGGGAAAGCTAGTGCAGCGTATCGAAGGTGTTGATGCGCAGTTGGGCGATGAATTGAAAGCGCTGTCGGCGATTTGAATTCCGCATATCGCGCACGTCGTGCCGAAGGAGAAAGATCCATGCGCTACATAACAGCTATTGCTCTATGCATGGCACTCGATGTGACTGGCACTAGCCTGGCGGCCGAAGAGCACGCATTGCTGTCGTCGCCTTTGACGGCTGTCCGTGACCGAGAGCTGAAAGCGATCACCGTGACATATGGGCCCGGGCAATCCTCAGGCCCGCACCGGCACGGTGGTGACGCATTCGTCTACATGCTGAGCGGCCATGTACGCAGTCAGGTGGGCAGCGATGTTGTGCGCACGTACGGCCCAGGTGATAGCTGGTTTGAGCCGATGGGAGCGCATCACGTCGTCAGCGGCAACGCGAGCACTACGGAGCCAGCGACCATGTTGGTGGTTTTCGTCGCGACTCCCGACGCAACGCTGACGGTTTGGGATCGCGTGGGCAATCAATCGCCGCCAGCTGCACGCACCCAATCCAGATAAGGCACATGGCCGCGTTCCACCGGTACTGCGATCAACTCAGGCAACTCGTAAGGATGCAGCGCCAGCACGCGTTCCTTTAAGGCTTCAAAGCGTGCAGCGGTGGTTTTGATCAACAGCAGCTCTTCGGTATCCGTGGTGACTTCACTTTTCCAGCGATAGGTGGATTGGATACCGGGAATGTGATTCACACAGGCGGCCAGCCGTTCACCGACCAGCGCTTCGGCCAGATGCCGCGCGCTCTCGGCGTTCGGACAGGTGCAATAGCAGAGCAGCACGGGATCGGTGGCGGTCATGGCAACAGTGCTCCGAACTTAAGGAAACCCCAATTTGCCGTCATTCCAGCGAAAGCTGGAATCCAGTGTCTTTATGTCGAAAAGTCACTGGATCCCAGCTTTCGCCAATGGGATGACGAATGTTGGATCCCCGCCTGCCAAAATACCCTTAAGTTCGAAGCATTGGTCATGGTGGGTCTGCTCATGCGGACGATTTGTTGCGGGACATCAGGCCGTAGTTGCCGAATTTTTCCAGCGCTTGCGCAACCTCGGTATCAGTCAGCAACACCGGCTTGCCGATTTGCAACGCCAGGGCGTATTGCCTGGCCAGGGTTTCCACTTCCACCGCCCGCCACATTGCCTGTTCCAGAGTGGGGCCGGTGGCAATCATGCCGTGGTTCGCCATCAGGCAGGCCAGGCGCCCTTCCATCGCGCGCATCACCGCGTCGGAGAGTTCCTGGCTGCCATAGGTGTAGTAGTCGGCACAGCGGATCGAATCGCCGCCGCTCACCGCGATCATGTAATGGGCTGCCGGGATTTCGATGCGGCACATCGATAAGGCTGTGCTGTGGGGCGGATGGGCGTGAACGATCGCGTGAATGTCGGGGCGTGCGGCGTAGATATCACGATGGAAGCGCCATTCGCTGGAAGGGCGCACCCCCTGTGCATGGCTGCCATCCATCGCCACCTGCACCACGCCATTGGGCGTGATTTCCTCGTAAGGCGTGCCGCTGGGGGTGATCAGAAAACCCTCGTCGTGGCGCACGCTCAGGTTGCCGGAGGTGCCCTGGCTCAGGCCCGAGGGCGTCAGCTTCAAGCCGTAGGCGACGACTTGCTCGCGTAATGTCTGGTCCCTGGTCACTGCGTGGTGCTCGTTTGCTGAGGTGGAAACGGGGCATCCTCGGCATTTTTGCGGCCGCTGTCGATCCTTCGGGATCCCTCAATTTCCAAACTGCGTCGTTTCGTTGGCAGCCCTTGAAAGCCCTCCCGAATCCCCCATTAACCCAGGCACGACCTATCCGGCCCCTATTGCAGGGGTTTTTTTGGTGACTAGAATTGGCACTCACGTACCTCGAGTGCTAACAAGGCCACCAAGGCCGGCCCGGGGTTCTCGAATTTTTTCATCCTCAAGCCATAGCTGGAGTTCAACTCATGAGCAAACTGCGTCCGCTGCACGATCGCGTCATCGTCAAGCGCCTGGAGGAGGAGCGTGTCTCCGCCGGCGGCATCGTCATCCCCGATAGCGCCACCGAAAAGCAGACCCGCGGCAAGGTAATCGCCGCTGGCGAAGGCCGCATCCTGGAAGACGGCAAGGTTCGCCCGATGTCGGTCAAGACCGGCGAAACCGTGCTGTTCGGCAAGTACTCCGGCCAGGAAATCAAGATCGACGGCGAAGAGCTGGTCTTCCTGAAGGAAGACGACATCGTGGCAGTGATCGAAGGTTGATTCGACGCGACGTGTGCGAAAACCAAGACCGCACCCCGTCGCCTTCGGCTCCTTCCGCAGTTTCTCGCAAGATTTTCCGTATTTAATTTAAATTTTTTGAGGCAAAAAATTTATGGCCGCTAAAGAAGTCCGTTTCGGCGAAGACTCCCGCGCACGCATCCTCAAGGGCGTGAACACCCTCGCCAACGCAGTGAAAGTCACCCTCGGTCCGAAGGGCCGCAACGTCGTGCTCCAGAAGAGCTTCGGCGCCCCCACCGTCACCAAGGACGGCGTGTCCGTTGCCAAGGAAATCGAGCTGGCCGACGCCTACGAGAACATGGGCGCCCAGATCGTCAAGGAAGCCGCTTCCAAGACCTCCGACATTGCCGGTGACGGCACCACCACCGCCACCGTGCTGGCCCAGGCGTTCGTGCGCGAAGGCCTGAAGGCCGTGGCCGCTGGCATGAACCCGATGGATCTGAAGCGTGGCATCGACAAGGCCGTGGTCGCTGCGGTGGAAGAGCTGAAGAAGCTCTCCAAGCCCACCGCTGACGACAAGGCCATCGCCCAGGTCGGCACCATCTCCGCCAACTCCGACGTTGCCGTCGGCGACATCATCGCCACCGCCATGAAGAAGGTCGGCAAGGAAGGCGTGATCACGGTTGAGGAAGGTTCGGGTCTCGAGAACGAACTCGACGTCGTCGAAGGCATGCAGTTCGACCGCGGCTACCTCTCGCCGTACTTCATCAACAACCAGCAGAGCCAGCAGGTCGAGCTGGACGATCCCTTCATCCTGCTGCACGACAAGAAGATCTCGAACGTGCGCGAAATGCTGCCGATCCTCGAAGGCGTGGCAAAGGCTGGCAAGCCGCTGCTGATCGTCGCCGAGGAAGTGGAAGGCGAAGCGCTGGCCACGCTCGTGGTCAACACCATCCGCGGCATCGTAAAGGTTGCCGCCGTGAAGGCGCCGGGCTTCGGCGATCGTCGCAAGGCGATGCTGGAAGACATGGCCATCCTCACCAACGGCCAGGTCATCTCCGAAGAAGTCGGCCTGCAGCTCGACAAGGCCACGATCCAGGACCTGGGCCGCGCGAAGAAGGTCGTGGTGACCAAGGAAAACACCACCATCATCGACGGTGCCGGCGAAGCCGCGAAGATCCAGTCGCGCATCGGCCAGATCAAGGCGCAGATCGAAGAGACCTCGTCCGACTACGACCGCGAGAAGCTGCAGGAACGCGTGGCCAAGCTGGCCGGCGGTGTGGCAGTGATCAAGGTCGGTGCTGCGACCGAAGTCGAAATGAAGGAAAAGAAGGCCCGCGTTGAAGACGCCCTGCACGCTACGCGCGCAGCTGTTGAAGAAGGCGTGGTGCCCGGTGGTGGCGTGGCGCTGATCCGCACGCTGAAGGCCATCGAAAACCTGAAGGGCGACAACGAAGACCAGAACCACGGCATCGCCATCACTCGCCGTGCGCTGGAAGCTCCGCTGCGCGAAATCGTGGCCAACGCCGGCGCCGAGCCGTCCGTGATCGTCAACCAGGTCAAGGAAGGCAAGGGTAACTACGGCTACAACGCCGCCACTGGCGAATTCGGCGACATGATCGAGTTCGGCATCCTGGATCCGACCAAGGTCACGCGTTCGGCGCTGCAGTACGGCTCCTCCGTGGCTGGCCTGCTCATCACCACCGAAGCGATGGTGGCCGAGCTGCCGAAGAAGGAAGAGCACAGCCATGGCGCTCCGGGCGGTGGCATGGGCGGCATGGGTGGCATGGACTTCTAATCGTCCTTCCTCCGTTACGTGCATTACTGAAAAGCCCCGCGCAAGCGGGGCTTTTCTTTTATGTGTTGCGTTGTGCGCGCGATCCAAAAACTAAAAGGCATTGCGCGCCAAGCACACGCAATGCCGAAAGTGGTTATCGATTTCAAAATGCGCGCCGACTTTTGCGAGGACTATCACACTTCACGCGGACCAAAGGTTCGTAATTTTCACACTTCGTTTGCCAGCATCGACGAAACAGGGAGAGCTTCATCGATGATCGAGCTGGAGATCCAGATCCTTTCCGATCGCCGGGAAGGATTGCTTGTGGAACTTGGCCGTGTCGTGGTCGCCAGCGGTTTTACTTTGCTGCGCCAACGCGTGTACCAGGACAGCCAGGGCGCGTGGCTGGTCATGGTGGTGCGCGGCGAAGTGGAGCGGCAGCTTGGCCTGGAAGAGCTGCTGGCCACACACAATCGCGTACTGAGTTTCGAAGCAACATTGCTGGCGCCGGGTGCTGCCGCGCCGGTGGGCGTTGCACCATTACCTGTGCCACGCGCGCCGAATGGTGCAACGAACGGCTCGCCACCATCGCTTGCAGCTGTCGGCCCCGACGTGAGCAAAGTGGAAACCGTGCTGCCGCAACTGGCGCGTGATTACCCGAAGATTTTCCCCTGGCTGTTGGCCTTGGAGCACGAAGTCGCTGCTGAAGCACGGGAAGCTTCGCTGCTGCTTGCCGGCCGGCGTACGGGTATCTGGGTATACAAGCGCGATTACGAAATGGGCGGCAAGCTCGGCTTGATCGATTCGATCAAGCGTATCGCGTCGCCGGCTCTTCGTGCACTGGTGACTGTCGACGTGCGCGAGCGCCACGTCCACATCCAGAACTGCCCGCTGTGCCCGCCCGGCGGCCATTCCGGTTGCAAGTTCTTCAGCGGTTTCCTCGAAGGCATGTTGGGCGCTTCCGCCGCGCCGCAGACTGTCTTCGTGCGCAATGTGCATTGCCGCAGCCATAGCAGCGGCGCGGGTGACTGCATTCTCGAAGTATCCCATTGATGCGGGCGTGGAGGGCGCGCGTATCAGTGAGAGCCATGGAGCGGCTCACAAACCACCGGATGTCGCAGGTTTTACCCGGCCGATGTCCGGCATGTTGCCGATGAAGTAGTCCAGCAAGACAGGAAGTACGGTGCAGTACGTGTCCGGCCGACCGCACTCCCGGTGAGTCCGTGACCGTGCGCCAAAAAAAAGCGACGTGCGATGGGGCTGATCGTGCGTTTCGCATCGACTAAAGCTATTGCGATCGGAGGGTGCAAGCCATGTCTGCTCATCAGCATTACAACCTGTTGTTGGTCTTGCTGTCGTACGTGATATCCGTGCTTGGATCGTTCACGGCCTTGCAACTGGCCGTGCTCATTCCTCTTGCCAGAACATCGCAGCAGCGCATAGCCGCCGTGCTTGCGGCGGGCGCAGCAATGGGTGTGGGGGCGATCTGGGCGATGCATTTCATCGCCATGCTTGCGTGCGACATGGGCATGCCGGTGAGCTACGACCCGCTGCTGACTGCGCTATCGGCTGTCATCGCGTTTGCTGCATGTTCGCTGGGCCTGTCCATTGCCAGCAGTGGCGCCTTTAGTTGGGCCAAACTCGCCGCAGCCGGCATCTGCATGGGGCTGGGTGTGACCAGCATGCACTATCTGGGTATGGCGGCCGTGATAATGGGCGCATACACGAGCTACGACATGAATCTGGTGGCGACATCGATGCTTATCGCCATCGTCGCATCAGTCGTCGCGTTGTGGTTGGCGTTCAATCTGCGCGGTCCGTTGCAGATGATCGGCAGCGCACTGGTGATGGGGCTCGCCGTATGCGGCATGCATTACACCGGCATGGCTGCGTTCAACATCGATGAAAACGGCGGACAGGCTCCAGCCGGTGTGGCGGGCGGCATGCGCGGCGATAACCTAGGCGCCACCATCTTTGTCGTCACTTTGGTGCTGCTGATTGGTGCATTGATCATTCACTACAAGCGTCAGCAGCGACGTGCGGCGATCAGTATCTGAAAGCGAGGAATCGTCTATCGGGAATCGGAAGCGTGACTACAAAACCGCGCTTCCGATTCTCACCATTACAACATCGCCAGATACGGACGGGGATCCACAGGTTTGCTATCACGATGGATCTGGAAATGCAGATTAGCGATGCATGCCCATAGCCGCCGCCGCGCGAGTGCCTTCTTCTTCGCTGTCCTGCTTGGCCACCACGGTGCTGGGCGGTAACAAGCTTGCTGGTAGCAGTTTGTCGAGCTTGCCCTTCATGCGCAGTACGGTAACGCTGGCCATGTCCTTATCGAACAGCTCCTGCTGCGCGTCGAGCGATATCGGTGTTGCGCCTGGTGCGCGCGTGAGTTGAGCGAGCGATGGTGCCAGCACCTGCGTAAGCGCGAAGTACGCGTCGTCGTGGATGCCTGCACGCTCGAGCAACAGCCCCGGCAGCATCCATGAGGCCATGTCGGTCCGCTGTGGCTCGCCCGGATTACGCGGATCGATCAGCAGCCATGTGCCTGCTTGCGACAGCATGTTCTGGCCATCCACAAAGCCCGTGGCGTGATACGCGCCGACCAGGCCCGGTAGATGGTCACCGTAGAACAACAGCAGAGTCGGACGGCTGCGCTTGGCGAGCAGATCGGCCAAACGGCCGAGTTCCTGGTCCGCGTGGCGCATGTGATAGAGATAGTTCTGCAGCTCCAGCTTGTCCTTGCTGTCGACAACGGCCGGCACTGGAATCGCGTCGCGTGCAGCGCGATCGTTCGGTACGGTGTCGTAAGGGCCATGCCCTTCGAGACTGATCGCGAACAGAAACTGCGGCGCGCCGGCTTCTTTCAATTGCGCCATGATTTCGTCGGTCATCGCGCTGTCGGCCATGTATTTGCCGTCCATGGGCGCGCTCGCAGGGAAGCTCGATTGCGAGACGAAGCGATCGAAGCCCAGTGTCTTGAAGGCGGTATTGCGGTTCCAGAACGTGGGGTCGTTGCCGTGGATCGCCACCGTTTCATAGCCGTGGGCGCGCAGCGTGCGCACCATGCTCGGCACGACCTTGTCGTTCAATTGCAGATACGGAAACTGCATGTTGCCGAAGTAGCGCAGCGACAACCCGGTGAGCATTTCGAACTCGGTGCGGATAGTGCCGCCGCCGAAGGTGGGTACGTGCAGCGGACCGCTCATGCCCTGCGCCGCGAGACGGTCGAGGTTGGGTGTGAGCTGCACATTTTCATAACCGCGCATGATGCGCGGGTTGAAGAACGATTCGCTCTGGATCACCACGATATCGGGCAATGCCGTGCCTGGATCGACCGGCGTCTGCATGCGTGCACGCACCGCGTCGCCGGTAGTTTGCAGCAGGTTGTTGACCGCGCCGGGATCGACTTTTTGTTTGGTGCGCCGGTCTTGCAGATGGAACATCACCAGCGAGCTGACCAGGCCGGAGTGGCTGGTGGTCGCCGATGCCGACCAGGGTTCCATCCACAGCTTCTTGCCGTTGTAGAAATTGCCCCACCCTGGCATGCCCAGCAGCAGGGTGGCTAACATGGCGCCAAGCAGCGCGCCGGTAGTGACGCGTTTGCCACTCGTGTGTGACGCGAACAGCGGTGGCTCAAGCCGCCACATCGCCGCAACCACCGCGATGCCGCCAAGCAAGGCCAGATAAGGCCAGGGGCTGTGCGGCAGATAGCTGCCCAACACGTGGAGGCCACCCTTGCGCAATTGCTCCACCATGCGGAAGTCCGCCGGCAGCAACGGTATGCCGAGATTGGCCACCTTCAGCGCATTGACGCCGTACATCACCGCCTGAGCCAAAAACGCCAGGCCGAAAGAGAGCAACGTACGCCGGGTCATCACCAACAGCAGCAGCGCCAGCATCAGGCCAGGCATGGCGTTGGCCAGCGGGAATGCGGGCTGCGCGAACAGCTGGGATGCGGCCACCCCATCGTTGCCGTCCAGAAAGCCGGTCAGCAGAACGAACGCCGCCATCATCGCCAGCACCAGAACGATGCGCGTGGCGACGGTGCGTTTTGACAACAGCGTGGAGGAAACGAAAGCCATGCAATCCGTGACCTGTCATCCTGGAGGATACGGACTGTAACGTGATTGACATGAATCGGTTGTCACCCCTCGGGCAGGGGATCGGGCGGATTCATGCCGGTTTATGATGGATTTACAGGAATTTAGCGAAAGAAATGGGCCGCCATCGTGCCATGGTGGCCCATCCCGCGTGTCAACAACGGCTTGGGCAAGATATGCGTGTTACTGAACCGAGGGGTAGCACCGGCTACGCCGCATCGGCCAGCGCGGGCGCAAAGGCAGGCTGCAAGAGCGGATCACCGAGTAACTCGCCAAACCAATGCGAGACATTGGCCTGTGCCGCCACCTCACCCAGGATGAGCAAGGCGGGCGCTTGAATCGCATGGCGCGTTGCGAGAGTCGGCAACTCGCCGAGTTTGCCGGTGAGTGTCCGTTGCTGCGGCAGCGTACCGTTTTCGATAAGCGCGAATGGGGTGCTTGCAGCGCGTCCATGCGCGATGAACTGGCGGGTTAGCTCATCGAGTTGACCCACGCCCATGTAGACCGCGAGGGTTTGCCGCTCGCGCGCCAGTTCCGACCAATCGAGCGTGTTGAACGATTGCTGGCAATGAGCAGTCACCAAACGCACGGACTGCGCATGCTCGCGATGCGTCAACGGCACGCCGCTGTATGCCGCGCAGGCGAGTGCAGCGGTTATGCCTGGTACGATTTCATAGGCAATGCCGTGCTCGCGCAGAAACTCCAGTTCTTCGCCGCCGCGTCCGAACACAAACGGATCGCCACCTTTCAAGCGAACCACGCGACATCCTGCCTGAGCGTGTTCGAGCATCAGTGCATGAATCGACGCTTGGGGCGTGTGCGTGCTGCCGCCCCGTTTGCCAACGGCGATGCGCACGGCATCGCGACGCGCAAGATCAAGAATCGGCTCGCTAATAAGTGCATCGTGCAGAATTACATCGGCTTCGTTCAATGCGCGCAAGGCACGCAAAGTAAGCAAGCCTGGATCGCCGGGGCCGGCGCCAACCAGCGCAACAGAGCCAATTGTTGTCGGCGCTGCGCCTTCGGCTAGCGCGGTCATCAATTGGTGTTCCGCATGTGCGGGTCGGTCTGCACGCAGCTGTGCATGCACAGGACCATCGTGCAGCCAATCGTAGAAACGTCGGCGCGCGGTGAGATCCGCATAACGGGCGCGAATACGTGCGCGATAGCGCTGCGCAAGTTGCACCAGCGAGCCGAACGCAGGATCCAGCAAGCCTTCGATCCGCTCGCGCAGGCGACGTGCCAGCATCGGCGCTGCGCCGCCGCTGGAGATCGCAACCAGGAGCGGGGAGCGATCGATCAATGCTGGCACCTGGAAACTCGACAGGGCGGGATCGTCCACGACGTTGACCAGCCGCTGCCTGGCTTGTCCGTCGGCGGCAATGCGCGCGTTGAGCGGACGCGAACGCGTGGCTGCAATCACCAGCCAAACGCCTTCCAGCCAGTCGGTTTGATAAGTACCTGCTTTGTATGCAATGCGTCCTTGTCGCACCCATTCGCGGAGCTCAGGCACCAGCATCGGCGCGCCCACGGTAACCCTGGCGCCGGCCTTTAGAAGCATGGTCGTTTTTCTGGCCGCTATGTCGCCTCCACCCACCACCAACACGTGGCGGTCGTTCAAGTCGGCGAACAATGGATAGAGCATGGATCGGGTCCGCAAAAACAGGCTGGACGGCCACGCTAATGCCCCAAGGCGCCCTGATGGAAATGGTCGCTGGGACGGAAGATATGCCGGTACGGCATAGGCTTCGCCATCACGCAGAATGGAGTTATAGATGTATAGACGTCCAAATAACGCTGTGTTAAGGTCCGGAGACGACCGGTAACAGGGCCGGTATTTGTAGGTGGGGATCGTGATGAAACGCTGTCCAGGGTGGTTTGTGAGCTGTATGTGCTTTGCCATGCGCCGAGCACAACCCTGCATGCATTTCATCCCGGAGCCGATCTCATGACCCTCACGCAACTGCGCTACATCGTCGCCATCGCCGACGCCGGTCTCAACATCACTCTCGCCGCCGACAACGTCCACGCCACCCAGTCCGGCATCAGCAAGCAGCTCAAGCAGCTCGAAGGTGAGCTGGGTTTTCAGGTGTTTACCCGCCGCGGCAAGAGTCTGGACGCGATCACACCCGCCGGCTCGCAGGTGCTTGAGCGGGCACGCACCATCCTGCACGAGGCGCGCAACATCCGTGCGCTGGCCGCCAATCTGCGTGAAGAAGCCCAGGGCGAGCTGTCCGTAGCCACCACACATACGCAGGCGCGGTTCGTGCTGCCGGAGGCGATCGCCCGCCTCAAGCAGCACTACCCGGAGCTTGGTGTGCACATCCGTCCGCAGGGCGAGGGCCGCATCATCAGCCTGTTCGAGAGCGGCGAAGTCGACCTGGTGATTGTCAGCACCAGCGGGCAGGCGCCCGAAGGCGGCATCGCGGTACCGCTATTTCGCTGGTATCGCCGCGCGGTAGTGCCGCAGGGCCATCCGCTGGCCAAGCTGGGGCGTCCGCTGCGTATCCAGGACCTGGCCGAGTATCCGCTGGTGAGTTACGAGTCCTCCCTGCAGTCTGAATCGTCGCTGCGGCGTGCCTTCACTGCCGCATCGCTCACTCCGCGCATTGCTTGCACCTCCGCCGATGCGGATCTGATCAAGACCTACGTGCTCGCCGGCCTGGGCGTCGGCATCCTGGCCGAAATGGCCATCACTCCGGCGGATGCACGCGAACTGGTTGCGCTGGACATCGACGGTCTGCTGCCGGTGTGCACCAGTTGGATGGTGCTGCGTCGAGACCATGTACTGCGCAGCTATGTGGCGCAGCTCGCGCGACTGGTGGCCCCGCAGATCGATGAGGCGGAACTGCGCCGCGTGGTCGCCGGGCATGCCGAGCCGAATTGGCCCGCGCCGCCGTTATGGAGCGAACTGCAGCAGCGCGGCGTGCGGCGCACGACATCACGCGCAGCGTAACGGGCTGGTTTATTCCCTCGTGTCCGGGAGCGTGCTGAGCCGCTGCCGGACAATCATTTGAGGTAAATCTGAGCGCGGCTGGTGCGTGGGCCGTGACAGGATGAATGCGTGCCGTTTACGCGGCGCAAGCATTCACGTGGGACCCCAGGGTCACTACCTCATTCTTCACGGAGGAAATCCATGACGCACACCGCCCGTAACCGCTCATCTTTCACCAAGCGCGCACTGCAAGGCTGCGCCCTGTCCGCCGCACTGCTTGGCGCCAGCGCAGCGCTTGCACAACAGGCTCCTTCGGGCTTGGAAAAAGCCGTCGCCACCGCAGCCAAGTGGGCCACACAAGCCGACGCCGGTCAGGCCGACGCCATGTGGAAGGCCAGCAGCGACACCATGCAGAAATCGGTAAGCCAGGCCGATTGGACGAAATACATCGCTCAGGTTCGCAAAGAAGCAGGCGCTGAACAGAGCCGCGCATGGCTGGCGGTCAACAAGGTCGATAACCCAAAGGGCATGCCGCCGGGCGAGTATCTCAACGTGGTCTACAACACCAAGTTCGCCAACGCCGCCACGTTCGAAACCGTTTCGCTGACCAAGAGCGGATCGAGCTGGCAGCCGGTGGGCTATATCGTGCGTCCCCAGCAGCCGGCGAAGGCTCCGGCAAGCGGCGTAGCGCAGCCTGCCGCCAGTAAATAAGTGGGTTCCTGTAGGTTGGGGTGCAAACCCCAGCATGGCCATGCCTCACGGAATCGCGATGTTGGGGTTTGCACCCCAGCCTACGACTAGCGTCCCAGCCTAATATGATCCGCGAGTTCGCTGTGGCAGCGTCACCAGCGAGTCCCCTCACGGTTTCAATCAGGAGAATGCTTATGGCACGTAAAACCTCGGCGACGGCCAAGCGGATGATCGGTGGTGCGCTGGCAACGTTGCTGTTGGTCGCTGCGAGCGCGGCAATGGCGCAGAGCATGGACTTGGACAAGGCCGTAGCCACCGCGGGCAAGTGGATCGCCCAAGCCGATGCCAATCAGCCGGATGCGATGTGGAAGGCGAGTAGTTTCGTGCTGCAGAAGAGTGTTACGCAGGAGAATTGGGGCAAATACATCAGCGGCCTGCGCGACAAGGCAGGTAACGAGCAGGAGCGCAGCTGGGTTGCGGTGAGCAAGATCGACAATCCGCAGGGCCTGCCCGCCGGCCAGTATCTCAACGTGATGTACGCCACCAAGTTTGCGAAAGCGATGACGCTGGAAACCGTGTCGATGGCCAAGGGCTCATCCGGTTGGGAACCGATCGGCTATGTAGTGCGTGAAGCGAATCCGGGAGGTGCGGCAGTCAATAACGCCAATGCCACCAAACCTGCCGTTGCGCCTGCACAACCTGCGGCAGGCAAATAATTTAAGTCACCGCGAAAGCCGCTTCCTCTTGTGAAGGAAGCGGCTTTTTTATCGGTTACGTTCTCGTGGATCACACCAAGGCTTGGTTACTCAGCCAATCGAACACCTTGCCTGCAGCTTCGTTCACCGTCACTTGGCTGGTGTCGATGCGCAGTTCCGGTGTTGCAGGTACTTCGTAAGGATCGTCGATGCCGGTAAAACCTTTGATCTTCCCGGCGCGCGCTGCTGCATAGAGACCCTTGCGATCGCGCGCTTCGCACACTTCCAGTGGCGTGGAAACGTGAACTTCGATGAATCGTCCATGCGTTTCCACCAGCTGTCGCGCTTCGGTACGCGCACCGGCGTAGGGCGCGATTGGCGCGCAGATCACGATGCCGCTATGACGCACCGCTTCGCTGGCGACAAAGCCGATGCGCGTGATGTTCGCGTCGCGGTCTTCGCGCGAAAACCCCAGCCCTTTGGAAAGATGGCGGCGCACTTCGTCGCCATCCAGCACGGTCACGGACCTGCTGCTGGTTTCCAGGAGACGGGCCAGCACTGCCTGCGCCAGCGTCGATTTGCCTGAGCCGGAAAGGCCGGTGAAAAACAATGCGAATCCCTGGGGTGCATTCGCCGGATGACGCTCGCGCAGAATCTTCACCACCTCCGGAAAGGTGAACCATTCCGGGATCGCCTCGCCCTGTTGCAGGCGGCGCCGCAACTCGGTGCCAGAGATGTCGCGGACTTCATCGCCGGGTTGCACTTCCGTCTGCGGCACGTAAACGTCGCGATTGGCGACATACACCATGGCTGGGAACGGCACGATTTCGATACCAAGCTCGTCCTCGTGCTTGGCCAACAGCTCCTGCGCGGCATAAGGATCGTAGAACGGCTTGCCATTGGCATCCTTGCCGGGGCCGGCATGATCGCGGCCGACAATGAAATGGCTGGCGCCGTAATTCTTGCGAATGATCGCGTGCCACAGCGCCTCGCGCGGGCCGCCCATGCGCATCGCCAGCGGCAGCAGCGAGAGCGTGGCGTGATCGTGCGGATAATGTTCGAGCAGCGCACGATAGCAACGCACGCGTGTGTAGTGATCGACGTCGCCCGGCTTCGTACGTCCCACGGAAGGCTGGATCAGCAGTTTCGCGCCGACCTGCTCCGCTGCGCGCAGCGTCAGCTCGCGATGTGCGCGATGCATCGGGTTGCGTGTCTGGAACGCGACGATGCGATGCCAGCCATGTTGATGGAACCAGTCGCGCTGCTCGCGCGGGCTGCGACGCAGCGCGCTGAAGTCGTAGTGCGCGGGCGGCTGGATACCTTGCACCCGTCCGCCCAGATAGACCGAGCCCGTGCGATCCAGCAATTCGGCCACGCCCGGATGCGTGCGATCGGTGGTGCCGAACACCTTTTGCGCTTCGGCGATACGGTCGGGGAAGTACACGTCTTCCACCGTCAGTACCGCGAGCGGTGTGCCCTGCACGTCATTCAGGCTGATTTGCGCGTTTTCAAGAAGGCGCGCGGCAAAGGCTTCATCCACATCGAGCGCGATCGGGATCGGCCACAAAGTGCCGTTCGCCAGACGCATGTCGTTGACGACGCGATCGTAATCGGCGCGTCCGAGAAAACCTTGCAGTGGAGAGAAGCCGCCGTTGAGCAACAGTTCCAGATCGCACAGCTGGCGTTGATTGAGCGTCCACTGTGGCAGCGAGGCACTATGTCGCTTCAGTGCTTCGGCTTCGGCGGTGGGAAGGTACAACTCGCGCAGCACGCCGCCGTGCGGCGCAACCAGCGCATCATGTTCGGCCAAGACAATCTCGGCGGCGAGAGCTTTCATGGTGTTTCCTCGAATCGGGGCTGATCTAATTTTTTGTGAGTTGCCGGTGTTACTTACACATCCAAATGCAATCCGCATTCACGTTTAATGCCGAAAAAGCGGGTGTCCTCCTCGCGCATGCCGGGTTCCCAGCGGCGCGTGGTATGCGTATCGCCGATCGAGACATAGCCCTGATCCCACAGCGGGTGATAGGGCAAGTCGTAACGGCGCAGATACAAACCGACATCGCGATCGGTCCAATCGACGATCGGATGCACCTTCCAGCGTCCATGCCGATGTTCGAGCACCGGCGCCGCCGCGCGACTCACCGACTGCTGACGGCGCAAGCCTGCGAACCAGGTGCCCGCTCCAAGATCGACCAATGCGCGTTGCATCGGTTCCACTTTCGCAAGTTTGTTGTAGTGATCGAGTCCTTCGCGTCCCTGATTCCACAGTTCGCCATAACGTGCCTGCAGCCAAGCCGGCGAAAGGCTGGGGCGGATCACGTGCAGGTTGAGTGAAAGGCGCTCGGTGAGTTCGTCGATGAAGCGATAGGTCTCGGGAAACAGGTAGCCGGTATCGACCACGATCACCGGAATATCCGGTACACGCTGAGTCAAAAGGTGCAGCGATACGGCCGACTGCGCGCCGAAGCTGGAGGAAAGCACCTGTCGGCCGGGAAGATGCTGCAACGCCCAGTCGATGCGCTCCTCTGCGCTGAGCGGGAGCAGTCGTGCTTCGAGCTTGTCGCGTGCGCGTGCATCGACCGCTGCCTGTTCCGGCGTGGGCAGGCTCATGCGAAAACCTCGGCATCAATGGCGTGGCGCGCGGCCGGCAACACGCCGCTGCGTACGAGAAAGTCACCGAAACGTTCGTGTTCATGGCGTTCGACGGCGTAGCGTGCAAACAGTCCATCCAGCTCGGCGAGAATGCCGGCCTCGTCGATGTTTTCGCGCAATATGCGATTGAGGCGTTGCCCGGCGAAGTCGGCGCCTACGCGCAGGTCGTAGCGACCAATTGCACGGCCGATCAGCGCGATCTCGCCGAGGTAGGGGCGCGAGCAACCGTTCGGGCATCCAGACAGGCGCAGCACAATCGGCTCGTCGCGCAATCCGTGGCGTTCGAGCAACGCTTCCAGCTTCGGCAGCAGCTGCGGCAGGTAACGCTCGCTTTCAGCCATGGCCAAGCCGCAGGTCGGCAAGGCGACGCAGGCCACCGCGTGTCGACGAATGCCGCTCAGCTGGCGATAGCCATCGAGCTTGTACTCGGCAACCAGCGCGTCGACGCGTTCGCGTTGCGAGACCGGCACGTTGGCGATGATCAGGTTCTGGTTGCAGGTCATACGGAAATCGCCCTGGTGCACTTCCGCAATCGCACGCAGACCACTCAGATGCGGCTGCCCAGGAAGATCGGCGAGACGGCCCGATTCAATCTGCAAGGTGAGATGCCAGCGGCCGTCGTCGCCCTCGGTCCAGCCGTAACGGTCACCGTTGTGATCGAACCGATACGGCCGCGAAGCCTGCAACGTGAAGCCGATGCGGCGTTCCAGCTCCGCCTTGAAAGCGGCTAAGCCCATGCGATCAATGGTGTACTTCAGCCGCGCGTGTTTGCGCTCCCGGCGATCGCCGTGATCGCGCTGCACTTCGATGACGCCTTCGGCAGTGCGGAGCAGTTGTTCGGGCTCCACAAAACCGATCACGCTGCCGAGCCGCGGATACGTGCTGGGATCGCCATGAGTCGCGCCCATGCCACCGCCGATGGCTACGTTGAAGCCAAGCAGTTCGCCGTGTTCGATGATGGCGATCAGGCCGAGATCCTGCGCGAACACGTCCACGTCATTGGTGGGCGGCACGGCGATGCCGATCTTGAATTTACGCGGCAGATAGGTGGAACCATACAGCGGCTCGCTCTCTTCCTCGCCGCCTGCGACCAGCTTCTCGTCGAGCCAAATCTCATGATAAGCGCGCGTCTTTGGCTTCAGGTGTTCCGACAGGCGTTCCGCCCAGTGATAGGCCAAGCGATGCGCTGGCGAAGCGACAGGATTCGCGCTGGCGACCACGTTGCGGTTGACGTCGCCGCAGGCAGCGATGGTGCTGACCAGCGCTTTGTTCATCGCAGCGATTGAACGCTTCAGGTCGCGCTTCAGAATGCCGTGCAACTGAAATGTCTGCCGCGTGGTGATGCGCAGCGTGTGATTGGCCCAGGTGCGCGCGATGTGATCGAACGACAGCCATTGCGCGGGGCTCAGCACGCCGCCGGCCAGCCTCGCACGCACCATGAACTGATACGCGGGCTCCAACTTCTGCTTGCGGCGTTCTTCGCGCAGGTCGCGATCATCCTGCTGGTAGCTGCCGTGAAACTTCAGCAGTTTGTTGTCGTCTTCGCTGATTGCACCCGTGACAGGATCGGCAAGGCTTTCGACCAAGGTGCCACGCAAGAAGCGGCTCTTCGCCTTGATGCGCTCGAGTTCGGAAAGGGCGACTTCGCTCATCGCGGACCTCAATACACGTCGCGGGCGTAACGGCCCTGTTGGATCAACTGGTTCAACCATGCTTCGGCGTCTTCGCTTGAACGCGCGCCGTGTTCGGCAACAATCGAAGCCAACGCCTTATGCACATCCTTGGCCATCCGATTGGCATCGCCGCAGACATACACGTGCGCGCCGTTCTCCAGCCACTCGTACAAGCGACGACCTTGCTCGATCAGACGATGCTGGACATAAAGCTTTTGAGCTTGGTCACGTGAGAATGCGAGATCGAGGCGATGCAGCTGTCCGCGCTTGAGCGCCTGCTGCCATTCCACTTGGTACAAGAAGTCCGAGTAGAAATGCGGATTGCCGAACACCAGCCAGTTGCGCCCGCTGGCACCGCGTTCGGCGCGCTCCTGCACGAATGCGCGATACGGTGCGACGCCGGTACCTGCGCCGATCATGATGATGTCGCGATCGTCGCCAGGCAGATGGAAACGTTCGTTGGCCTCGATAAAGACCGGTACGTTTTCGCCTTCCCCGTACTGTGCCAGATAGCGGCTGGCCGTGCCCCAACGTGCTTCTCCGTCGAACGCATAGTCGACGTGGCTGACGGTGAGATGCACTTCATCGCTCACCACGGACTGGCTCGAGGCGATGGAATACAGGCGTGGTGCGAGTGGACGCAGCGCGGCGACCAGTGTTTCCGCCGTCCAATCTGCGGGATAGCGATGGAGCAGATCCAGGACCTGCCATTGCGAAAACAGTGCAGCCAACGCATCACGCGATGTCGGCAACAACAGCTCTCGCAGATGAGCATCCCCATTGCGTTCTGCGTGAGCGGCGAAGAAGGGGCGCGTGAGCTGAGTCAGCTCGCGATGCTCGGTCAGCCATGTGCGCAGCGCGTGTTCTTCCTCGCCCACGCGGACAGCGGTATCCCCGTCAAGTCGCAAGGCCGTCAGCACAGCATCGACGAGGGCAGGTGACTGCGTCGGCCACACGCCTAGTGCGTCACCCGGCGCATAGCGCAGGCCGGAACCTTCCAGCGAAAGTTCAAGATGGCGTACGTCGCGATCGCTGCCGCGGCCGGTAATGCGCTGGTTGAGCAGCAATGGCGCCAGGAACGGCTGTTCGCGATGCCACGCCGGCGTGCTGCGCGCCGTACGCAAGGTGGTGACCTTGGCCAGCGGTGCGGAGGTTTTCAGCTGCTCGCGCGCTTGCTGAAGTGCTTGTTCCAGCCAGGGCTGCGCCACGGTTTCCAGATCGACGTCTGCTTCGCCGGAAGAGAACAGGCGTTGCGCGCCCAGCGTCGCAAAGCGCTCATCGA
This sequence comes from Dyella acidisoli, assembly GCF_030160295.1. Classification (GTDB taxonomy): domain Bacteria; phylum Pseudomonadota; class Gammaproteobacteria; order Xanthomonadales; family Rhodanobacteraceae; genus Dyella_B; species Dyella_B acidisoli. The sequence continues at coordinate 67,411 of NZ_BSOB01000006.1, read as the reverse complement.
GTTGGCGGCCGATTGCGCAAAAGTTCGGATAGCTGGAATCGCCCAGACCCAGCACGCCGTAACGTAAGGCTTCCAGTTTCGGCGCGCGTGCGCTAGTGATGAATTCGAAGAAGGCACGCGAATCGTCCGGTGGCTCGCCATCGCCTTGCGTGCTGACGACGATGTAAAGCAGGCGCTCCTGCTTCAGCTCGCGCGTGGCATAAGCATCTGTGCGCACTACGCGTACGGCCAGTCCAGCGGCGGAGGCGCGACGCCCGAGATCTTCAGCCAGGCGCTTGGCATTACCGGTCTGGCTGCCATAGAGAATGGTCAGGCGAGCTTGGGCGTCGACGGCGTGTGAAGCCTCGGCCGCTGTGCTTTTGCCGGGAAGCTGACGTTGGCCTGCAACGCCTGCGAGGTAGCCGGAAAGCCACAGCAACGCCGGTGCTTCCAACCCGTCGATCAGACGCGCAACCAGCGGTTGCTTGTCTTCGGGGAACGGCGATAGTGTGGCGGCGGTCATTGTTTGAGGTCCTGGACGTTTAGACGTCCAAATCAGTTAAAGAATGTTAGGACTTTGTTTTTTTGCCCAGAAATGATGCGGTGGCATATCCGCATGCCATTCCCTCCTTTCCACTGAGCAAAACCGCACAGGCAGCATGGAACCGGGTGCGCTACCCCCTCCAGCGCGCCATGGGTCTTCATCCACTTGTCCAAGGCGCCGCCGCGCGGCGCCGGAGCCTCGCATGCCTCGACGATCTAAGCCTTTTCATGCCGTGTTGACGTTGGTCACGGCGTTTTCGCTGGCCGCGTCCATACCCGCCGCCAAGGCTGGCGACCCTGACTGGCTTTACAATTGGCCGACGCACGCGCAACTGAGCGACGGCACCGATATCGGCCTGGTGTTGCGCTACCAGTACGACCTCAATGATTTTTCGCACGACGACGGCAAGTTCACGGACGCGCATACCAATCGCCGCAAATACCTGGGCTTCTACGTCAAAAAGCCTGGCGTTTATGACGCCACGGTGTACTACGACTTCCAATCCAGGCAGTGGCAGGACGTCTTTGCCCGGCTGCAGTCGAAAGCGGTGTTTGGCGAGGACCTGGGTGCCGTTCGCTTCGGGCAAAGCAAGACGCCCGTAAGCTTCGAAGGCGTCACCACATCAACGCAGACCACCTTTATTGAACTGGCGCTACCTTCACAGGCTGTGTACGAAAACCGCCGTGTCGGTGTGGATTGGGCCATCCAGCGCCAGCATTGGTTGGCGAGCCTCGGTTATTACGGCCAGAACCTGACGGGTAAGAACCGAGGGCATACCCTTGCAGCCCGCGCTGCCTGGGTGCCAATTCACGAGGCAACGAATGTGCTGCACCTGGGCGTGGCGGCTTCACAGGAACGTCCCTATGGTTTGGTGAACGCGCTAGGCGTACAGCAACCGGCTACGACCAGCTTCAAGGCGCCGCCAGAAGCGGGGCTTACCACCGTTAGCCTGATCAGTTCGGGCACGTTGACGGCGGTGAAGCACATCAATCGTCTTGGTCTGGAAGGGTTGTGGATCGACGGCCCGTGGTCGGTGCAGGGTGAATACCTGCAAGCACAGACCACGTTTGACGTGCCGCGGCCGAACTACGACCTCTCTGGTTATTACGTGTTCGGCAGCTGGGTGCTTACCGGCGAATCACGTCAATATCACGACGGCAATGTCAGTAACGTGATTCCTGCGCACCCATGGGGAGCGGTGGAATTGGCGATGCGTTACAGCGACCTCGATCTCAACGACGGACGCGTGCAGGGCGGTAAGGAACACGACTGGACCGCGGGTGCGAACTGGTACCTGGGTACGCATTTGCGCCTGCAAGCCAACTACATCCGTGCTTTCAGCAACAGGAAGGGGCTGGTGATCGATCCGCATATTTTCGAGCTGCGTGCGGAGATTTTCATATAGCGAGAAATAGTCCCCTCTCCCCTCCGGGGAGAGGGCTAGGGTGAGGGGCCAATCTCGCGAAGTGCACCATGCGAAGCACTGCTTCGATTGAGATTCACGGCAAGCCCCGACCCCTCACTCCGACCCTCTCCCCGGAGGGGAGAGGGAGTAGTAGCAAGCATATGGTTAGGACGATCCGCGCTTTCGGACGTCCAGCCGTCCGAACCTATAGTGCACAGTGGGCGATGCTGCCCCGAGGAGATTTTCACGTATGAGACGCCTACTGTTCCTGCTGGCCGTTCTGCTATCGCTGTGCACCGGCTGCTCGTCAGTGGACGATACGAAGCTGCTGAACGTCTCCTACGACCCTACCCGTGAATATTTTCAGGACACCGACACGGCCTTCAAGGCGTACTGGGCGAAACAGACAGGGCAGAGTATTGCCGTCACAACGTCCAATGGCGGTTCCGGCAAGCAGGCTCGCGCGGTGCTTGATGGCTTGCAGGCGGACGTGGTGACCCTGGCCTTGGCGTATGACATCGACGTGCTCGCCGACAAGGGATTGTTGGCGAAGGACTGGCAGGCACGCTTGCCGGACAACAGTTCGCCCTACACGTCTACCGTGGTGTTCGTGGTACGCAAGGGCAATCCAAAGCAGATTCACGATTGGTCCGACCTGATTCGCCCCGACGTGCGGGTGATCACGCCCAATCCGAAGACGTCGGGCGGCGCGCGCTGGAATTTCCTTGCTGCGTGGGGCTGGGCGCTTCGCCAGCCGGATGGCAACGCAGACACAGCACGTGCCTACGTCACCAAGCTCTATAGGAATGTGCCCGTGCTTGATACCGGGTCACGCGGCGCAACCAACACGTTTGTCCAGCGCGGCATCGGCGACGTGCTGATTGCATGGGAAAGCGAAGCGTTGATGACGCAGAAGGAATTCGGCAAAGACAAGTATGAAATCGTCGTGCCTTCCACAACGATCCTGGCGGAGCCGCCCGTAGCTGTCGTTGATGCGGTGGCGGCCAAGCGTGGCACCCAGAAGATCGCACAAGCGTTTCTGCAGTACTTATATAGCCCGGAAGGGCAGGAGATTGCCGCCAAGCATTTCTTCCGTCCGCGCCTGGCATCGGTGGCCGAGAAGTACGCGACACAGTTTCCCGCGGTGAAAACCTTCACCATCGCTGAACAGTTTGGCGATTGGCGTCAGGTACAGGCCACCTATTTCGCTGATGGTGGAGTGTTCGACCAGATCACCGAGGGGGCGCACTGACCGCAATGGCCCGCCACGTACTACCAGGGTTTCGCCTGAGCACCGGCTACACGCTCGTGGTGCTTGGCAGTTGCGTGTTGCTTCCACTCGCGGCGTTGTTGTGGACGGCATGCGAACTCGGGCCGGCGGGATGGTGGGCGCAAATAGGTACGCGCCGCGTTTTGGCAGCGTTGAAACTGAGTTTTGGTGCTGCACTGCTTGCAGCCACCATCGATGCACTGCTCGGCTTGTTGGTGGCGTGGGTGCTGGTGCGTTATCGCTTTGCGTTCCGTCGCGTGTGCGATGCGCTGGTCGATCTGCCGTTTGCGTTACCCACGGCTGTCGCCGGCATTTCGTTGACGGCGTTGTATGCGCCGAATGGCTGGATAGGTAGCCGCCTGGCACCGCTCGGCATCCAAGTGGCCTACACGCGGCTGGGTGTGCTGCTGGCGATGGTGTTCGTTGGTCTGCCGTTCGTCGTGCGCACGCTGCAACCAGTGCTTGAAAGCATGGAAAGCGATCTGGAGGAAGCAGCCTATACGCTTGGCGCTTCGTCTGTGCAACGTTTCTTCCGTGTGGTGTTGCCGTTGCTGCTGCCGACGCTGCTGACCGGATACGCGCTGGCGCTGGCGCGCGCGATCGGCGAATACGGCTCGGTGATCTTCATCGCTGGCAACCGCTTGTTCCGCACGGAGATCGCGCCTTATCTGATCGTGCAGAAAATCGATTCGCAGTACGACTATCGCGGCGCGGCTGCGCTGGGAGCAGTGATGCTGGGTGCCTCGTTGTTGTTGCTTGTCGCGATGGCCTGGCTAAATCGCTGGACTCGTCGTTGGGCGGTGGTGCGCTGATGGCCGCCGTCGCTGCCGTGGTGTCGATGGGCCGGCCTACATGGTCCATGCGAGTGGCGCGCGTTGTGCTGGTGCTCGCCGCGCTCGCTGTACTGGGTTGGTTGCTGGTGTTGCCGTTGCTGGCGATTTTCGCCGAAGCGTTCCGGCAGGGTGTGGCGTTCTATCTGGATGCAATCCGCCAGCCGGATACGCTCGCCGCCGTACGCCTGACCTTGACCGTTGCCGCCATTGCCGTGCCCTTGAACATGGTCTTCGGCCTGGCCGCTGCCTGGTCGATGACGCACTTCGAGTTTCGTGGCAAGTCGTTGCTTGCAGCACTGATCGATCTGCCGTTTTCGATCTCGCCGGTGGTCGCCGGCATGATGCTGATCCTGGTCTACGGAAAAGACGGCTGGCTGGGTTCGTGGCTGGAAGCACATAACGTGCAGGTGATCTTTGCCTTGCCTGGTTTGGTGTTGGCAACGGTGCTGGTGACGCTGCCATTCGTGGCGCGCGAGCTGATTCCGTTGATGCAGGCGCAGGGTTCGGAACAGGAAGAAGCAGCGCTGACGCTGGGCGCCGGCGGATGGCAGATCTTCTTCCGCGTCACCCTGCCGCGCGTGCGCTGGGCGCTGTTGTATGGCGTCCTGTTATGCAATGCGCGAGCCATGGGCGAGTTTGGTGCGGTCTATGTGGTTTCGGGCCACCTGCGCGGCATCACCAATACGCTGCCGCTGCAGGTGGATCAGCTGTACCAAGAAAATTTTTCCGCCGCTTTTGCAGTGGCTTCACTGCTTGCCCTGCTTACTGTCCTCACGCTTGGTATCAAGCGTTTCGTGGAGTGGCGGCACGGCGGCGAGTTGAATGCCAACACTTGAGGATCTTTGACCGGATGGCTATCGAGATTTCCCGCCTGCGTCGCCAGTTCGATGGGTTCATCGCCCTCGACGACGTCAGCCTGACTATCGGTGACGGCGAATTTGTTGCCGTGCTCGGTCCGTCGGGCTCGGGAAAAACGAGCCTGCTGCGCATTCTTGCCGGACTCGATCAACCGGATGCCGGCAGCGTGCTGCGCGATGGCCAGGATCTGCTCGCACTGGACGCCCGGCGCCGCGGTGTGGGTCTGGTGTTCCAGCACTACGCGCTGTTTCCGCACATGACGGTGGCGCAAAACGTGGCTTTCGGCTTGCGCGTTCGTCCATGGCGTTTGCGGCCCAAGACCTCGGCTATCAAGGCAAGCGTCGAGAATCTGCTGCGCAAGGTAGAGCTAGAAGGTTTCGCACACCGCTATCCTGCGCAGCTTTCCGGCGGCCAGCGCCAGCGTGTTGCTTTGGCGCGCGCGCTGGCGATCGAGCCGCGTCTGCTGCTACTGGATGAACCGTTTGGTGCACTTGATGCGCAGGTGCGCGTAAATCTGCGCGGCTGGCTGCGCGAGTTCCATCGTTCGTTCGGCATCACCAGCTTGTTCGTCACGCACGATCAAGATGAGGCATTGGAAATGGCCGATCGTGTGGTGCTGATGAATCGCGGTCGCATTGAACAGATCGGCACGCCGGAGCAGATCTATCGCCAGCCTGCTACGCCATTTGCGTCACGCTTCATTGCGCGCGGCCAATCGTTGCCTGGTGAGGTAAAGGGGCAGCAATTGCATCTGTTCGGCCACGTGTGGCGCATCGAAAATTTTGCAGGGAATGATGCGCACGAAGTCACCGTGCACGTGCGTCCCGAAGACATCGTGCTCACCTCGTTGCCGGGCGATGGTCTGAAGGCGAAGCTGCTCAATCTGCGGCACGTGGCCGGCACCGTGCGTGCGAGTTTGCTCGTGGAGAGCATGGACGAGCCGATCGAAGCGGAATGGAGCGAGCGCGATTGGGCACGGCATCATGGTCCGGCCGACGATGTTATCGGCGTCCATTTTCAGGCGTTGTCGGTCTTTGCCAGTGATCGGGAGGGCCGTGTGCTGGCGCGCGCAACCCTGCATCCGCCTCACGCGAGTTTTCCTGTCGCGGTAGGACCCTGGCGGCGGGTTGAAGCTTAAGCAAGCCAGGATGGCAGTCATAGGTTGGGGTGCGAACCCCAGCCTGCAAAACATCCAAGCCTACTCACTCGAAGATCGGGCTTGCGAGGAATGCCGAAGTGCGTGCCGTAGCGCACGCCATGTCTTCGGTCCCGCAATGCCATCCACGGTAAGGCCATAGTCGTATTGGAAGGCCTCCACGGCGCGCCGAGTGCGGTCGCCGAAATGGCCATCGGCCCTTATCAGCCCAGCCATGTCCCGGTAGTCGAGTTCGCGCAGTTGTTGCTGCAGTTCCAATACGGCCTCGCCTTGTGCGTCGTATTGAAGAGTGGTGGCGGCCGTTGATGCCTCGTCGTGTGGCGTCGCCGTCATCTGTCGATCCTCCTTGTTAGCGCGTCGCGATAAGGCTGCAGCAGGCATCCGGCGGGCCGCTGTCGGGTGATGGCGGTCAAGGATGAAAGCTCAGGGCGCGCAAGACGGTTCTGTCATGCAACGTGTAGGGCTCATAATGGCCGCATGGCTGTCATTCCTCCTCCCACTGAATCGTCCGCGCTGCGGGCCCTGATCGACGATCGTTACGCGCAATTGGTCGCGCGTTGCCGTGCTGCGGGCGTGCCTCTGCACGACGATGCCGGCGTGGCCGAGCGCATACGCCGCACCTTGTTGGCCAGCGACTTCGCCTTCGAAGCGTGGCGCAGCCAGCCGCAGTTGCTCGCGCCGCAGGGTCTGGAACGATTGCGTGCCAGTGCCGATGCTTCGGCGCGCATCGACGCCTTGAAGCTTGATACCGATGAAGCGGCTTGCATGGCGGCGCTGCGTCGCTTCCGCCATGCCGAGGCCTTGCGGCTGGTGTTTCGCGACGTCAACGGCCTGGACGATCTGCCCGAAACGCTTTCCGCCACCAGCGTGCTCTACGAAGCCTTGCTTGGCGCCGCGCTCGAATGGTCAGAGCGCAACTTGGCCTTGCGCTATGGCCATGCGCGCGATGTGGATGGCGTGCTGCAACGCTTGATAGTGATCGGTTTTGGCAAGCTTGGCGGCAGCGAGCTGAATTTTTCTTCCGACATCGATTTGGTGCTGGCTTATCCGCAGGGCGGCGAGAGCGACGGTGCGCGCGTGCTGGACAACAGCGAATACTTCGTGCGCATGGGACGCCAGCTGGTTCGCCTGCTGCACGAGCCAACCACGGATGGCATCTGCGCACGCGTGGATTTGCGCTTGCGTCCGTTCGGCAATGCCGGACGGCTGGCTTTGCCGTTCAGCGCGATGGAGCAGTACTACCAGCGTGAAGGGCGCGACTGGGAACGCTATGCGTGGATCAAGGCGCGCACGGTGGCGGGTGATCGCAGCGCGGGCAAGCAATTGCAGGAAATGCTCCGGCCGTTCGTCTATCGCAAATATCTCGACTACACCGCGTTCGCGGGACTGCGCGAAATGAAGGCACTGATCGACGCGGAAGTGGCGCGCAAGGATCTGGCCGACAACCTGAAGCTCGGTCCTGGTGGCATCCGCGAGATCGAATTCGTCGTGCAGCTGGTGCAACTGATCCGCGGTGGTCGCGAGCCCAGTCTGCGTGTGCGCGGCCTGCTGCCGGCACTTACCGCGTGCGAGGCGCGTGGGCATATTCCAGCTTCCCGTGCGCGTGCTTTACGCCAAGCCTATGTGTTCCTGCGCCGGCTGGAAAACCGCGTGCAGATGATGCGCGATGCGCAGACACACGATTTGCCGGAGGACGAGCTCACACGTGAGCGGTTGGCGCTCGCGCTGGATTATCCAGCCTGGGAGCCGCTGGCCGAGGAACTGGCGAAGCATCGCGACATCGTCGCCAACGAGTTCGAAGCCATGCTGATGCCTGAAGGTGGCGCCAAGGCCAGCGTGCCGGCAGCGGATGCTGTCTTGTGGAAGCGCGCGTGCGACGAATCGCTCGATGCTTCTTTGCTGGAGGCTTCCGGTTTTTCGCCTGGTGCGGAAGCGGCAGACGTTTTGCTGAAGTTGCCGCAGGCTTCGCAGTTGCGCACCATGTCAGCGCGTGCGCGCGAGCAACTTGATCATCTGATGCCGCAATTGCTGGCGGTCGCGCGCGATACTGCCGCACCGGTGCCGTGCCTGCTGCGTTTGTGCAGGCTGGTGCAGACGGTGGCGCGCCGTCCTTCCTATCTTGCGCTACTGGAAGAGCAGCCTTCGGCGCGCAAGCGTCTGGCGCAGTTATTTGCCGACAGCGCGTTTCTGGCTGAGCGCGTGATCGCCCAACCTTTGTTGCTCGACGACGTGCTCGATCCGCGTATCGATCAGCTGCCGCTCAAGCGTGCGGATATCAGCGCGGAGATCGCGCATGTGCTCACGACTTTGGAAGAACGGGAGGCAGAAGCGGAGCTGGAGCGTATCAACGAGTTCAAATCGAGCATCGCGTTTCGCCTGGGGCTGGCGTTCAACGACGGGCGTGTGGATGCGGTGGCGACGGCGCGCCGATTAGCGGCGCTGGCGGAATCGGTGGTCAATGCCATCGCCGCGCTGGCCGAGCGCGAAGTGATTGCCGTGCATGGACGATTGCCGGGCGAAGGTTCGGGGTTTTCGATCCTCGGTTACGGCAGCTTGGGTGGCGCAGAACTGGGGTTCGCCTCCGACCTCGATCTGGTGTTCGTGTTCGACGGCCAGCGCGCGCAAGCGATGAGCGATGGTCCGCGTCCGCTGGAAGGTTCACGCTGGTATCAGCGCCTGACGCAGCGCGTGATGAATTGGCTGACCGTGCTCACGCGCGCGGGTCGCTTGTATGAGGTGGATACGCGCTTGCGGCCGGATGGCTCCAAGGGTTTGCTGGTCGGCAGCCTGGAAGCCTTCGTCGCGTATCAGGAGAGCCGCGCCTGGACCTGGGAGCATCAGGCGCTGCTGCGTGCGTGGCCGGTCGCGGGTGATGCTGCATTGAACGCCGAACTCATCGAGGTGCGGCGGCGCACGCTCGCCGTGCCACGCGATCGTGCCGCAGTGATCACGGAAGTCGGCAACATGCGGCGGCGTTGGCGCGCGGAACGCGACCGCTCCGATGCTGAGCAGATCGATATCAAGCAAGCCCATGGTGGCTTGCTTGATATCGAATTCGCATTGCAGGGATTGGTGCTGGCACATGCGGCACAATCGTCGGATCTGCTGTCGACCACGGCGAATTCGGGTTTGATCGAGCTTTGCCGTAACGCAGGCTTGCTCGATACCGCGCAGGCGAATTGCCTTACGCGCGCGCATGCCGAATTGTTGCGACGTGCTTTGTTCTGCACATTGGACTTGCGCTCACGCATCGCGCCGCGCGATGAGGAGTTGGAGGAGCTGTGCAGCGAGGTCATGGTGGTGACGCACGCGTTGGGATTCGATTTCTGATGGTGTCGCAGGTGTGCGTATCTACCCAATTTTGTGCAAAGACAAAGCAAGTCCTTGAACAAGCACCTTCCCCTGCAAGCAGGGGAGCGGGCGTTCCGCGCAGCCATATAGTTCTCTAGGCGGCAAGCAGGCGCTTGCGTAATGTTTCGGCGATGGCTTCGGTCTCGCGCAACGGCGTTTGCTTCGCTGGTGCGTTGTCATCGATATCGTGCAACAAGCCAGCCTCGCGCAAGCTGCTATGAAATCGCGCGAGTTTCGCCGGCAACTCTCCAAGCACAAACGTATGCACAGCGCATCCCACCGCGCACGCTTCACTGAGCATGTTCACCGAATCGGGCGTTACTACCAGGCGATCGGCCCAACCAAGTACGGCAGGATAAGGATTGTTGCCGTCGTCGGGACCCGTCCAGAGCAAGCCAGGAATACCGTGCATGGTTTTGCGCATGACGTCCTTCACCGCATCGGGCGTGCGGCGTGAAGTCAGCACCAACAGGCTGCCGCCTTCGCGGCGCTGGCGTGCGATCAAGTGTTGGGCGAGATGTTGTGCGTAATCCGCATCCATGCGGATGCCTGTGCGCGGACCGCCAAGCAGTACGCCCACGCGTGGGCGCGGCAGGTCGCCCAAGGCGGGACTCGCCTCACGGCCATCGGCCAGCCATGCATCATCGATCGGGTTCAACGATCCCAGCGGGTTCAACACGTTGGCGCCGATGAGACCGTCATGGCGGGGAGCGATGACGGTGGTCCAGTGTTCGGGGTCAATGCGGGGATCGAGGATCTGCACGGTATGGCAATAGCCGTCCGTCAAAGTGCGCAGCATGCGGGTCAGCACGGCTGCGCTGCGTCCGCAACCGATGGCGATGCTGGGCCATGGCGGTGCAAAAGCGTTGCGCTGCGAAGCGGGCAGGGCAAGCCGGCCACCTAAAGTCATCCGAGGCGACAGCCATGACCATGGCGCACGCAGTGACAACACCAGATGCCGCACCGGCATACCCATGCGTTCGGCCAGTGCCAGCGCTTGGCGCTGGTTGCCGGCGGATGCGTCGGTGATGGCCCAGCATTCGCCACGCAAGCTGTGCGCAGGTTCATGCCCGGAAGGGTCGATTGTCGCCGGATCGTGCACAGTACGTTCGCCTCGTTCGCCGCTGGTCGGTCCGGCTTGCGCTTACACTCTACGTTTGTTTCGTCATGCAGAGGATACCCATGAGCGAGAAGCTTGCCGACGTAGCGCTGGACCAGCTGTTCCGTACCGCCCGTACTTACAACGCCTTCCTGCCGAAGGAAGTGACCGACGAGCAATTGCATGCGCTGTACGAACTGGCGAAGTTCGGCCCGACCAGCGCCAATTCCTCGCCCATGCGCCTGGTGTTCGTAAAATCCGCCGTGGCCAAGCAAAAGCTCGAGCCGTTTCTCTCCGAAGGCAATCGCGCCAAGACCATGGCGGCGCCAGTCACGGCGATCGTGGCGACTGATCACGCTTTCTACGAATACCTGCCGAAGCTGTTCCCGCACGCCGATGCGCGCAGCTGGTTCGTTGGCAATCAGCCGCATATCGACACCACGGCGTTCCGCAACGCGACGCTGCAAGGCGCTTACGTGATCATCGCGGCGCGCGCATTGGGCCTGGATTGCGGGCCGATGTCCGGCTTCAACAATGCTGGCGTGGATCAGGCGTTCTTTGCCGGTACCACGATCAAGTCGAACTTTTTGATCAACATCGGCTACGGCGACGCCAGTCGTGATCTGTTCCCACGCAGCCCGCGCTTCTCGTTCGATGAGGTATGTCGCGTCGAATAAGCCTTTTCTGAAGGTTCGGCCTTGGGACTATGCTCCGAAGACGATCCTGTTGTTCCAAACGAAAGTGATTTTTACCTATCCACTCGATGAAGGCAGGAGATTTTTTCATGCGTAACCTTCGCTACGTGTTGCTGGCCGGTTTGCTCGGCGCGGCGTTCTCGGCCCAGGCAGCCCCGGTGACCTACAAGCTCGATCCGGGCCACACCATGGTGCTGTTCAGCTGGAGCCACTTCGGTTTCTCCCATCCCACCGCTGACATCGGCCTCGGCGATGGCACGCTGGTATTCGACGAAAAGGATCCGTCCAAGGCTTCGGTGGAAGTGACCCTGCCGCTGAGCAACCTTGATACGCACGTGCCGGCGCTCGACAAGCACCTGAAGGAGCCGGATTTCTTTGATGCCGACAAATTCCCGACCGTCACCTTCAAGAGCACCAGCGTGCAGCCGGCTGGCAACAAGCACTACAAGGTGACGGGCGACCTCACCGTGCACGGCGTGACCAAGCAGGTGGTGCTCAATGCCACCCTCAACAATGTCGGCCCGCACCCGATGACCGGCCAGCAAGCGATCGGCTTCAACGCCACCGGCACGATCAAGCGTTCGGATTTCGGCCTGGGCGCGTATGTGCCGAAGGTGAGCGACGAGATCCAGATCAACATCACCACCGAAGGCTCGGTGCCGAAGGCTGGGCAGTAAATCGCAGCTTTTTTCTGCCTCCCCTGCTTGCAGGGGAGGGTTGGGGTGGGGTGAGTACTTGCCTCAAACTTTCCCGTAAGTGTTCACCCCTTCCAACCTCCTCCTGCAGGCAGGGGGAGGGGCGAAAGCAGGCGTGAGGGAGAAGATCGCTATATCGAGCGAACTTGGGCCTGCTAACATTGCCGGTCCCAACGTCTTACCCCGGAGCAACATCCCATGTCGGGTTCCTCTGCCGCCGTCACGCCTATCCTGGCGAATGCCGAAAATCGTTATGAAGTGACGCGTTCGGACCTGCCGTTGTCGTGTCCGATGCCCGGCATGGCGCTGTGGAACTCCCATCCGAAGGTCTATTTGCCCATCGTGGACGACGGCGGTGAATCCGTATGTCCTTACTGCGGCGCGCATTACGTCCTGCGCGACTGAACACAGCCCTTACCCAGTGCATAAACCGCGCCATACGGCACGATTGGTGCTTGGGTTTTATGGATGAGAGTCGCGAATGAGGGAATCATGTCCGTCGCCGCCACACCGGCCAGAACGCTGACCGTTGTGCAGCTTATCCCCGCGCTGCAATCGGGTGGCGCGGAGCGCTCTGTGCTGGAAGTGGGGCAGGCGTTGGTGCAGGCCGGACATCGTTCGATCGTCATCTCCGCCGGCGGCCGGCTGGTCGGGCAGCTCGAAGCCGAGGGCAGCGAGCACATCACGCTGGACATCGGCCGCAAGTCCTTGCTTACCCTGGGTCGGCTGGGACGGTTGCGACGCCTCCTGCGCGAACTGAAACCGGACATCCTCCACGTGCGCTCGCGACTACCAGCCTGGCTGGGTTGGTGGGCACTCAAGGGCATGTCGCGCCGCCCCCATTTCATTACCACCGTGCACGGCCTCAATTCGCCGGGCCGCTACAGCGCCATCATGCTGCGCGGCGAGCGCATCGTGGTCGTTTCGCAGACGGTGCGTGATTACCTCATCAGCCATTACCGCAAGCTGGATATCACCCGTATTCGTATCGTTCCGCGCGGCATCGATCCGGACAAGTTCCCGTACGGGCACCGCCCGGACGAAAGCTGGCAGCGAGCGTTCTTCAACGAATTTCCCAACCTCGCTGGCGCGCCCCTGCTGACCTTGCCTGGTCGCGGCACGCGCCTGAAAGGCCATCACGACGCCATCGAGCTGGTGGCCGAACTCAAGCAGCGCGGTATCGATACACGCTTGCTGCTGCTCGGCGTGATCGAGCAAGGTCGCGAAGCCTATGCGCAAGAGCTGAAGGAATTGATCAAGGGCCGCGGCGTGACCAACCAAGTGGTCATGACGGCGCCGCGTGAAGACGTGCGCGACATCTACGCCATGTCCTCCCTGATACTGCAGCTATCGAACAAGCCCGAAGCTTTCGGGCGCACCGTGGTGGAAGCGCTGGCGTTGTGCCGCCCGGTGCTCGGCTATGCCCACGGTGGTGTGGGCGAGCTGCTGGCCGAACTCTATCCGGCTGGCCGTGTGCCCCCCGGCGACCGCGAGCGTTTGGTTGAACGCGCAGCAGAACTGTTGCGCGTGGCACCGCCCATTTCGCCCCTGCAGCGTTATCGCCTGATCGATATGCAGCACGCCTCGCTGGCGTTGTACGAGGAAGTGGCGGCCTAGGCTCTTACAATGCCCGGATGGTCGTTTCGGATCCGGCATGCACTTCTCCCTGAAAAGCCTTCTACGTTCGCCTTTGCTGCCATTGTGGCTGGTGGCCGCGTTGCTGCCGTTCGGGCGCAGCGCCGAACTAGGTACCTTGCTGTGCCTGATCAGCCTGGCGATCGCGTGGCGACGTGGTATTGCGGCGGAATTGAAACAGCCTTCCGCGCGCCTGCTGTTGGCGTTGCTGGCGTGCTATATCGGTGCCGCTTTGCTGTCTTCGTTTGTGGCCGTGGCTCCCGGTAAAAGCTGGGGAACAGTGCTGGCTTTGCTGCGTTATCTACCTCTGGGGCTTTATGCCTGCCATGTGTTGCGTGGTGAACAGCGCGTACACGGGTTCTATTTCGCCGTTGCCGTGGTGATTGCCTTCTGGGTGCTGGATGCATGGATGCAGATGCTTACCGGCTGGAGTTTGCGCGGGCATGCCGAACCGGAACGCATTTCAGGCATATTCGGTGCGGATGATCCCAAGCTGGGGCCCACACTGGCGGTGTTGTCGCCATTCGCGCTGTGGTCGGCGCGGAAGCGCTGGGGCTTGCGTGGGCTGATCGTCGGTTTCGTGCTGTTGCTCGGGCCGGTGATGCTGAGCGGATCGCGTTCTGCATGGATCGCATTTGGATTAGTGACGTTGGTATTCCTATGGCGCGAAGCCGGCTCGTTCGCGCGCTTTGCTGCCGTCTGCGCGGCAGCTGCGGTAGTGCTGGCGATCGCGGGTGGTATTGCCTGGAAGACGTCCACGCGTTTCGAGACGCGAATGCAGCGCACCCTGATGGTCTTGAGCGGCAGCGAGCAATCCATCAACGAAGCGACGACCGGACGTATCGATATCTGGCACACCGGTTTGCGCATGATCGAAGCGCATCCATTCCTGGGCGTAGGCGTGCGTGGATTCCGCTACGCATATCCGCACTACGCACCCGCGAACGATCACTTTATGGTGGCGGAGAATTGCGGTGATGGCATGGGCGCTTGCCATGCACATCAGCTGATGATGGAAGTCCTGACCGAAACGGGTGTTGTGGGTGCGCTGTTATGGCTGATCGGTGTCGCGATCGCTTTCCGCACGTGGCGACATGCTGGCGACATCGGTCGTGCGGTGGCCTTTCCGGTCACGGTGTCATTGGCTGCGATGCTGTTTCCGTTCAATTCGCATTTGGCCTTCTATTCCGCATGGTGGGGGCTGTTGTTCGCCTGGCTGCTGGGGCTATGGTGTGCAGTGCTGTTTGCAGTTACGAGGGTAGAGCACGATGGTGCGTGAGCCGCTTTCGGTGGTGCTGATCACCTATAACAACGCCGACACGCTGGATGCCTGCCTGCGCGAGGTGGATTGGGCCGATGAAATTGTCGTGCTTGATTCCGGCTCCACCGATAGCACCGTGGCGATTGCACGCATGCATGGCGCGCGGGTGGAAGTGCATCCGTTCGACGACTACGGCCCGCAGAAGCAGCGCGCGTATGAGTTGGCGCGCAACGATTGGGTCCTGAATCTGGACGCGGATGAAATCCTTTCGCCCGGCACGCGTGCCATCATCGAACGCGCGCTGGACGATCCCCGGCATGCCGGTTTTCGGTTGCCGCGCCGCGAGCGCATGTTCTGGACCGTGCAGCATCGCTTGAGCCATCGCAACGGCCATCTTCGCCTGTTCAACCGCAAGCATGGCGGCATGAACGATGTCGAAGTGCATTCCGCAGTAGAAGTGCGTGGCCCGGTAAAGACGCTATGGGGCGCCGACTTCGTCAACAATGGCGACGGCGATATCGCTACGCGTGTGGAGAAGATCAATCGCTACAGCAGCGGGATGGTGGCGCACAAATTGCGACGTGGGCAGCGCTTTACCGGCGTGCGCATGGTGATCTATCCGCCGTTGTTCTTTCTGCGGCAGTTTGTGTTGAAGCGGTATTTCTTGAGTGGGTGGGCGGGGTTTATCGCGAGCATGCTCGGTGCGTTTTATGTATTTCTCAAGTACGCGAAGTTGCACGAAGCACGCAGAGCTAGACGCTCTGCTTCCTCTCCCCATCGGGGAGAGGATTGAGGTGAGGGGGCACCCTTGCCGCCATCTCACGTCAGCGCGTGCTTCGAATACAAGTTAGTCGTGGGGTTGACCCCTCACCCCAACCCTCTCCCCGGAGGGGAGAGGGAGCAGGGCGTGCTAGCCATCACTCAAAATACGCACAAACTCATCCGCAATCACGCGCGTGCTGAAATGCCGATCAATAAAATCGCGCGCCGCAACGCCCATCGGTTCACGCACTTCCGGCTCGCATAGTTTGAGGATGGCGTTGCGCCACGCCCCCGCATTGCCGGGTGGCAACAGCAGGCCCGTAACGTTGGGAGAGAGTGTTTCGGGTACGCCGCCGATATTGCTGCCCAGCACCGGCGCGCAGGCTGCCTGCGCTTCCACCGACACGCGGCCGAAGGTCTCTGTCGCGATGGAGGGAAAAGCCAGCATCGAGATCGCGCTGTAGTACGGGTGCACGTCGTCGATCCAGCCGAGCATGTGGTGACGGTGCGCAAAGGTACCGGCTTCGATGCGCTCACCGAGTTGTTGCGTGTCTGGGCCGTGGCCGAGCCATAAGCAATGCAGGCGCGACTCCTGTCCCATCGCGCCATCGAGTGCTTCCAGCAAACTAAAAATGCCCTTGCTGTGATGGATGCGGCCAAAGTAGCCGAGCACGATCGCGTCCTGTGGAATGCCAAGTTGGTGCAGGATTTCGCTGCGACGCTGCGCGTCAGGCTTGCACCACTCCATGTTCACCGGGTTGTACAGCACGCGCACCAGCTGCGGTGGCACGCCGCGTCCAAGATACGCCTGCCGTGCGTGGGCGGAAACAGCGAAGAACCGTTGTGCAAGACGCGGAACCAAATAACCCGACACCTTTCCCATCGGCGGTGTGCGATGACGGAACAGTGCTACGGGCACGCTCAGCAAGCGGCTCATCAGGATCAGCGGCCAGTATTCCTTGCCGAAGTTGCCCACCAGCCAGTCCGGTTGCAGATCGCGTGCGGCCTTGAACGTGGCGAAATAGCCGCG
This sequence comes from Dyella acidisoli, assembly GCF_030160295.1. Lineage (GTDB taxonomy): Bacteria > Pseudomonadota > Gammaproteobacteria > Xanthomonadales > Rhodanobacteraceae > Dyella_B > Dyella_B acidisoli. Next base: position 50,838 of record NZ_BSOB01000006.1, on the reverse strand, counting down.
CAAGTCGAACACGTTGCGGAATTTCGCGAGATAGAGCTTCACGCCGGATTTGGCCAGCGCGTTGGCGATCAAGCCGTTCGGGTACACCACGGCACTGACCTGATGACCTGCTTCCACCATCGCCTGCGCGAGCGCCACGAAGTGCGTGGCCGCTCCGGTGTTTTCCGGATTGGTGCCGACGAAAAGAAATTTCATGCGTAGTCGCTCGAGTGCCCGTTTTGGCCGCGCTTGTCTTCGTATTGGGTGAATGCGCGCATGGCAAATTGCGGCAGCACATGATGGCGCGCAACTTGTACGCGCGGCAGGCGCCACAGGTTCATGCCGGTGGTTGCGCGTCCGCGTTGAGTTGTGGTGGCGGCGTCATAACCCGATGCGCGCGTGACCTCGGCCACGCGATCGTCCATGTCGCCATAGGGATAGCAAAATTGCGTGATGGGTGCGCCAAGCACATCTTCCAGATCGGCCTTGCTGCCGGCGATCTCGTGGTGCAGCTGCGCATCGCTGCACTGGGTGAGATGCGGATGGCTGCGCGTGTGTGCACCGATCTCCATGCCGCCCTCGTGCCACGTGCGCAATTGTGCCGGTGTCATCAAGGGCTTTTGGATGCCGAGTTTTTCTGCATCCCAGTTGTTGTAGCGGCCGATGCTGCCGCTCACTACGTAGCACGTGGCAGTAAAGCCATAGCGCTGCAGTGCCGGCAACGCGGATTCGAGATTGTCGACGTAACCGTCGTCCAGCGTGATCACCGCGATGCGGCCTTGTTTGTCGCCACGCAGATACGGCATCGCGTCGGACATCGAAAGGCCGGTGTAGCCGAGTCGCTTGAGCAACCACATCTGCCGCGCGAACGCGCCCGGACTCACGTACAGGCTGCGCCAGCGCTTAAGGTCGCGCGGTGCCTGGGCAACGTTGTGGTACATGAAGATGGGATAGGCGGACATGGGCTCGGTGAAGCATAGGCTCGCGCCATTGTCGCATTGGACGGCCCCCGTAGGTTGGCGCAGGCCTGTCAGTAGATCGGGGGGGCGCCTTCGGGACGTGTCTTGAAGCGCTTGTGCACCCACAGATACTGCTCTGGCGCTTCTCGCACCATGTCTTCGATGCAGTGATTGACGCGTGCGGTATCGGCCTCTGCATCTGCGCTGGGCATGTTTTCCAGCGGCGCGCCCAGGCGCAAGACATAGCCCTGGCTACCCGGCAGTCGGCGGTGGAAGAACGGCACGACAACGGAACGGGACAGGCGCGCGAGATGGTGGGTGCCAGTGATGGTGGCGGCAATTACGCCGAAGAACGGCACGAAGGCGTTGTCCTTGCTGCGCATGTCCTGGTCGGGCGCGTACCACAACGTGCCGCCGCTACGCAGGTATTTCACTGTGCCGCGGATGTCGTCCTTGTCGAACATGGCGCGCGCGTAGCCCAGGCGTGCGCGTAGCACAGTCCATTCGAACGCGGCGTTGTCCATGCGCCGGTACATGCCGGCAATGCGGATGCGCTGCGAAACCAATCGCGCGCACAGTTCCAGATGCGAGAAATGTCCGCCGACCAGGAGCACACCACGCCCGTCGGCGTGCGCGGCTTCGAGATGTTCCAGTCCTTCGATGGTGACCGGTATTTTTCGGATGGCGCGATCCGAGCCCATCCAGCCCAGGGCGAATTCGATCAGCATCAAGCCGATGTCGCGCAGATGGGCATCTACCAGCGCCGCCTGCGCCTTTGCATCCAGCTCCGGAAAGCACAACGCGACATTGGTGGCCGCCACCTTGCGCCGGGGCGAGGGAAAGCGCTCGATCATCCAGCCCAGCGCACGCCCAATGCCCATCAACACCGGGAACGGCAACATGGCGACGAGCTTCATCACACCCACGCCGACCCAGGCGGGCCAGAGGCGTGGTGCGAGCAGGGAGCGGGTGAAAGGGGGATAAGGTGTTCCGGGCATTCGGGTCATTGTAGCGGCACACGCGTCGGTTCCCTCCTCTTTGGGGAGGGGGGCGTTGTGCCCCGTATACTTCCGCGTTCCGGACAGGAATCGACGTTGCGCTATCTCTATACCCTCCTGATGTACCTCGCCACGCCGGTGCTTGTACTGCGGTTGCTGACGCGTGGGATGCGTTACGGCAACTATCACCAGCGCTGGCCGGAGCGTTTCGGGATCTTCAAGGCACCGGATCTGCGCGGCAGCATCTGGGTGCACGCGGTATCGGTGGGCGAGGTGAACGCGGCGGAGCCGCTGATCAAGGCGCTGCGCGATGACTATCCGAATGCGCCGCTGGTGGTTACCACCGTCACGCCGACCGGTTCGGCGCGCGTGCAACAGTTGTTTGGCGACAGCGTGTTTCATGTGTATCTGCCATACGACTTGCCATTTTCCGTGCATCGTTTCTTGAAACAGGTACGGCCTCGCCTGGCGCTGATCGTGGAGACAGAAATATGGCCGAACTTGTATTTCGGCTGTTACCGGCGCGGTATTCCGCTGATGATCGTCAATGCACGCCTGTCCGGACGCTCGCTGCGTGGTTATGCGCCGATGCGCGCACTATTGCGCTCGGCGTTGCGTGGCGTGCGGCATATTTCGGCGCAGTCGCGCACCGACGCGGCGCGCTATCGGTTGCTGGGTGCCGATCCGGCACTGGTCACCGTCAGCGGCAACCTGAAATTCGATATGCCCATACCGGAAGGTGCGCAGGAAGCTGGCGAGGCGTTCCGTCAACAGTGGGGTCGCTTGCGGCCGGTATGGATTGCCGCCAGTACGCATGAAGGCGAGGAGCTGGCGGTGCTGGAAGCGCACCTGGAAGTGCTCAAGCGGCTCCCGGATGCCTTGTTGCTGATCGCGCCACGCCATCCCGAGCGCTTTCGATTGGTCGAACATTCGGTCCGCAGCCTGGGCTTCACCATGGCCGTGCGCAGCGCCGATCGTGTGCCGGGTGAGTCGCATCAGGTTTTTCTGATCGACACGATGGGCGAGCTGATGCAGTTCTTTGCAGCGTCCGATGTGGCCTTCGTGGGCGGCAGCCTGGTGCCGATCGGTGGCCACAATGTGCTTGAGCCGGCGGCGCTATCTCGGCCTGTGCTGGTAGGGCCGCATACCTTCAATTTCGAGGAAATCACCTTGACGCTCATTCGCGGCGGCGGCGCGAAGCGTGTGCTGGAAAGCGAAGCGTTGGGTGCCGAAGTGCTCGATCTGCTGCAGGACGAAGCGAGCTGCAAGCAGATGGGATGTCAGGCACGTGTGGTGTTCGATAGCGAACGCGGCGCTGTGGAGCGGGTGATGCGGTTGATTGATCGGATGTTGCAGGAGTAACGCACGCAGATTTTTTCTTCGGGTGGGTTGGTAGTGCATTGGATGCGTTGCCAATCTTCGAGCCATAAAAAAGGCCAGGAAATCCTGGCCTTCTTTGCTATCGATACCATCGATCACTGCAACAGTGAGTTGACGTACTCCATATCATCGTAGCCGATGGTGCCGGACGATTGCTTCAGCAGCAGGCGATTGAGCACTAGCTGATGGCGCGCGGTGGAGTAGGTGCTTTGTGCGGAGGTCAGCGTCTGAATGGAGGTCAGCACGTCCAGGATGATCTGCGTACCCACCTGGAAGCCGGCCTTGGTGGCGTCCACGGCTTTCTGTGCGGATTCCACGGCTGCCTTACCGGATTCCACTTCGCTGATGCCAGCGATCACCGAGTTGTAGTAGTTCAGCGTGTTCTGCGTGACCTGGCGACGGGTCAGTTCCAGCGAATCCTGCGCTTCGTCGCGCTGATCGATCGACTGGCGCACCTTCGACTGTGTGAGGCCACCAGAGAAAATTGGCACCGACAGCGTCAAGCCGATGGTGTTGCCCCAGCGGCCGTTGCCGGTTGCGCCGATCTGGTTGGCGCTGCCGTTTTCCAGCCACGCAGTGCTCTTGGCGCGGGTAAGGCTGGCACTGATGGTGGGCAAATGACCGGCACGCGCCGCGTTGATGGAATGCTCCGCGGCATCCACGGAGAGTTGTGCGGCGGCCAGGGTGGGGTTGTTCTTCATGGCGCTGTCCACCCAGTTCTGCGGATCGGCCGGCGCTGGTGGATCCATCGGCAAGTCAGGACGCAGCTTCTTCAGATCACCTACCGGCTTGCCGGTGATAACGCTCAGCGCCTGGCGATCGTTGGCCAGCGTGTTCTCAATAGTGACGGTGTTCGCCTTGGCGGCTTCGTATAACGACTTGGACTGATAGAGGTTGGTGATGGCGGCAATGCCAACCTTGTATTGCTGTTCTGCCTGGTCGTAGGTAACGCGAAAGGCTTCTTCGTTTGCTTTCGCAACGGCGACCTGCTCTTCGTCATTCAGCACCGTGAAGTAGGCGCTGGCCACGCGCACGAATAATTCCTGCGCAGCGGCCTCATAGGTTTTTTCCTGTGAATCTGAGGTCGAATGCGCAGCTTGCAGGTTCGCAATGTCGGACAGGTTGAGGATGGTCTGGTCCACGCTGGCCGAGATTGAGCGCGTACGCTCATGACCTGGGTCGCGGTGGAGGTCGGCGTTGTAGCCGGTACTGCTTGTCTGCTGCAGACTCATGCCGCCATTGATCTGCGGCAGCAACAGCGCGCGCGCCTGCGGAACACCTTCGTGGACGGCAAGACGAGTAGCGTCAGCCTGTGCCAGCACAGGATCGTTTGCACGCGCCTGACGGTATGCATCCAGCAAATCCTCGCCATAGCTGGGCAGGGAGACTGCGGCCAGGGACAGGGCAAGGGTCAGAAGCTTCAAGCGCATGGTTTGCCTCGTAGGTTCGAAAATCGGGGTCAAAAAACGAAACGGCGAGGAGGTTCGGCGTGCGCGAGATAGGGAAGATCCGTCTCGAACAAGCTTTCCTCGCGGTAACGGCCGTTGCCTTCGTGCGTGAACACCACTACCTGCTGCACCGGCGACTCTCCACGGATGGCGAGCAACCGGCCGCCGGGTTTGAGCCAGCCGAGGAAACGATCGGGGATACGGTAGACGGCGCCAGTGACAACCACAGCATCAAACGTGCCCTGCGGCTGCCAGCTGTTCACGGCCTCACCCGTCACGAGCTGTACGTTGGCAATGCCGGCAGCCTTGAGGCGCTCGCCTGCGGTCGCGGTGAAGTCCTCATGGACGTCCACGCTGGTGACCTGCGCGGCGAGATTGGCCAGGCAGGCGGTGAGAAAGCCCGAGCCGGTGCCGATTTCCAGCACGCTGTCTTCGGGTTTCAGCTCCAGTGCCTGCAGCACGCGGCCTTCCAGCACCGGCTTCATCATCATTTCGCCGTGCCCGAGCGGCAGGTTCAGATCAGCAAAGGCCAGTTGGCGATGAGCGGACGGGACGAAATCCTCGCGGCGAACGTGACGCAGCACGTCAAGTACGCGACCATCCAGCACCTCCCAGGGGCGCACCTGGTTCTCAACCATGTTTTGACGCGCCTGATCGAAGTTCATCGCCATGGAAAACAAGCCTGTGTGGATCGAAAAAAGGTCAAAAAGGATAAGCGTTTAGACCCTGTTTCGACAATGGTAAGGTTGCGGTGCGACATGCTTTGCACGAAGTGCCGGAAGTCATCGCGATGACCTGACGTAAGTCATGCAATGTCCTGTGTCCGCGGACATTTACGCGCTTTTCCGATGATCGCGAACGGTGCTCAGACCTACCCCAACAGGCAAGTGCGCGAGCGCCATTTCGGTGCTTATGCCCAGTGCTGCATCCAGTCGTTTGATGCGCCCAAGCAACCATTCACCCCTTTCTCCGGCCGCCACGCACCACCAGGCCAGCCAGCGGCATAGACGATGCTTGTCATTGGCATCCAGAGTCGGAATGACGGTCCGGATCGCAAACACCTGTCTGCGCGCTGTCCGGCCCGCTTCCAGCCATTCCGACAGCAGGCGTTGGGCCTTGCGGTAGGGAGGGCTGAGCGCCATTTCTGGGGTAGTTGCGCACATTGGCCGAAATATTCGGTATCATTCAGAAAATAAGTAAACCGACCCGTATAATAAATTGGGTTTTTTGATTTGTGAAGGTGCATCCATGAACTCGATCCCGCTGACCAAGCCGCATGGGCCAGGCCGCCCTAAGGACATGGAAAAGCGCGCGGCCATCCTCGACGCTGCCAAGGCTCTGTTCATACGCAACGCCTTTGCCGGTACCAGCATGGATGCCATCGCCGCGGAGGCGGGCGTATCCAAGCTCACGGTCTATAGTCACTTTGGCGATAAGGACAACCTGTTCCGCGAGGTCATCCGCGCACGCATCCAGGACCTGTTGCCCGAAGAGACCTACCAGTTCGATCCCAGTGCCGATATCGGCGACATCCTCCATCGCATCGCCCAGACCCACGCGCATCTGGATTGCAATCCGGAAACCGTGGGCACATTCCGCGCCATCCTCAGCGACTGCCGTCAGGGCAACCCCCGCTACGGCAAGCTGATGTGGGAAGAAGGCCCGATGCGTTCAAAGGCCCTGCTGGAGCGTCTGCTGCAGCAAGCGACTGATGCGGGCATGCTCGATATTGCTGATGTGCCTCGTGCGGCCATCCAGTTCATCTCGCTGATCAAGGGCGACATGATGATGCGACATATGTTCGGTTGCGTGGATTGCGCGCAGGCCTATGCCAAAGAAATCGAGGAAAACGCCCGCGCCAGCGTCACGATGTTCCTGCGCGCTTACGCGCCGTCGCAGCACTGAATCGGCATCTGCACTCGTTTATCACCCCGCTTCATGGTCAAATAGCGGGGTTGTTGTTAGGAAGCGGGGGTGCCGACCGCAGTCGGCTGAGAGAGTCCCTTCGAACCTGATCCGGTTAGCACCGGTGTAGGGAGCTTCGCCGCACGGACCAACGCCGTGCGTTGGCGCCATCGCTTCAGTCGTTGATATGCGAATCCGTTCGCAAAACCCCGCACATCCATGTGCGGACTTTTCAACAAAGCGCGTCCTGTTGGGACATCGCTTCAGTACTGGACGAATGCCGATGAATGCCTTGCCCTCCGATCTCGTGCGCGCCGCGCAAGAACTCTCCGAAGCCGTTACACGGCCCATTCCGGGCTCGCGCAAGATCCATGTGCAGGGCAGCCGCGCTGATCTGAAAGTGCCGATGCGGGAAATTACGCAGGCGCAGACGCCCACGTTGTTTGGCGGAGAAACCAATCCGGCTATCACCGTTTACGACACGTCTGGTCCGTATACCGATCCGGATTACAGCGTTGATCTGGCAGCCGGTCTGCCTGCCTTGCGCGCACCATGGATCGTGGAACGCGGCGATGTCGAGCAACTGTCCGGGCTCACGTCTGCCTTCGGCCGCGAGCGTGCTGCCGATGCGAAGCTCGATACCGTGCGTTTCGGCCATACGCGCACTCCGTTGCGTGCCAAGCCCGGCGCCAATGTCACGCAGATGCACTACGCGCGGCGTGGCATCGTCACGCCCGAGATGGAATACATCGCCATCCGCGAAAATCAGCGCATCGAAGCGCTGCAGAACAGCGCGCTGCGCAACCAGCATGCGGGTGAATCCTTCGGCGCCTCGTTGGCCAAGCTGATCACACCTGAATTCGTGCGTGACGAAGTGGCGCGTGGCCGGGCGATCATCCCCGCCAACATCAACCACCCGGAAAGCGAGCCGATGATCATCGGTCGCAATTTCCTCACCAAGATCAACGCCAACATCGGCAACTCCGCCGTGAGTTCCGGCATCGCCGAAGAAGTGGAAAAACTGGTGTGGTCGATCCGTTGGGGTGGCGACACCGTGATGGATCTTTCTACCGGCAAGAACATCCACGAAACGCGTGAATGGATCATCCGCAACTCGCCGGTGCCGATCGGAACCGTGCCGATCTACCAGGCGTTGGAAAAGGTTGGCGGCATCGCCGAAGACCTCACCTGGGAGCTGTTCCGCGACACGCTGATCGAACAGGCCGAGCAAGGCGTGGACTACTTCACCATCCACGCCGGCGTGCTGCTGCGCTTCGTGCCGCTTACCGCCAAGCGTGTCACTGGCATTGTCTCGCGCGGTGGTTCGATCATGGCCAAGTGGTGTCTCGCACATCACAAAGAGAATTTCCTCTACACGCACTTCGAGGAAATCTGCGAAATCATGAAGGCCTACGACGTGTCCTTCAGCCTGGGCGATGGTCTGCGTCCTGGATGCGTGGCGGATGCGAACGACGCTGCGCAGTTCGGTGAACTCGACACGCTGGGCGAACTCACACAGATCGCGTGGAAGCACGACGTGCAGGTAATGATCGAAGGTCCCGGCCACGTGCCGATGCAGTTGATCAAGGAAAACATGGAGCGCCAACTGGAAAAGTGCCACGAGGCGCCGTTCTATACGCTGGGCCCACTCACTACCGACATCGCGCCCGGCTACGACCACATCACCAGCGCCATCGGCGCCGCGATGATCGGCTGGTTCGGTACGGCTATGCTCTGCTACGTCACGCCGAAAGAACATCTTGGTCTGCCGAACAAGCAGGACGTACGCGACGGCATCATCGCCTACAAGATCGCCGCGCATGCGGCGGACCTGGCCAAGGGTCATCCCGGCGCACAGGTACGCGACAACGCACTCAGCAAGGCGCGCTTCGAATTCCGCTGGGACGATCAGTTCAATCTCGGTCTCGATCCGGAAAAGGCAAAGGAGTTCCACGATGAGACCTTGCCCAAGGACGCGCACAAGTCCGCCCACTTCTGCTCCATGTGCGGCCCGAAGTTCTGCTCGATGAAGATCACCCAGGACGTGCGCGACTACGCCGCAGAGCATGGCATGGATGAATCAGCCGCGCTGGAAGACGGCATGGCCGAGAAGGCAGCAGAATTCCGCGCGCAAGGCGCGGAGGTTTATCACAAGGCTTGATGCCTGGATTTCCCCCGTAGATGGGGAAGTCTTGCCGTGGCGTTTCCCCGGGATCAAGTCCGGGGAAGCTTCAGGATCGTCTCACTGGCGATTCGAGCCTGGCACGCAGAAGAACAAGAACAGCGATCCCACCGCCAGCGCCCGCCACATATCCGTCAGTCCGTGGTTCGCCATCACCGGCAGATGCGTTAACTGGAAAACCGAGAACAGGAAAAGCAAGGCCAGAACGATCTGGCCAAAGCCCCGTTTCATTCGCGTCATGGGCGCTGTGCGTGACGTTGGAATCTTCATGTCCGGCATTCTCTGGCTCCGTGCATAAAGTTGCGATATGGCATTTGCGGTCTGCCGTATAAATCCCATAAAAAAACGGGTTTAAAAGCTTAAGCTCGTGGAATCCTGGCCTGATATTCCGCCTCCATTCGTGCATGCGTTTTCCAGAATGCCGGCGGTTCACGCCCGCTGAGACGATCGGCCAGTATGTCCAGATGCGTATGCCAGCCGCCGGCGATCCTGGTCAGCATGTCGTAAGAAGTGAGCCGTGTGTGCGTGAGCACCAGCAGCACTTTGTCACCCTGTGAGGTGAGTTCAAAACGCACCTCCATGTCGCCGCCGAAGGTATACGCCAGGGCGTATGGCGGATCATAGGTGAGCACACGCCCTTCCGAACGCACTTCGCCAGCGTGATCCGCGTATTTCTCGGGCGGCGGGTCGTCGTGTTTCGACAGTTTGCCGTTGTTGAACACATGCTCGGCTTTTCCGCCGACCTTCGGTTCGATCGGCCCGGAGGAAAACCATTGCCCGCGTTTTTCCGAATCGGTGAGGTAGCTCCAAATACGTGTGATGGGGCCTGGCAGCAGGCGTTCGAAGCGGATTGAAGTGGGTTCGGTGACAACGCCGTAGTCGGTCATGAGGATCACCTGCATGATGGGTCAGAATGGCTTTCCGCACGTGCGTATTCAGTGGGCGAGCGCCCCACCAGTTTCCGAAAATCACGGATGAAATGAGCTTGATCGAAATAGCCGAGTGCCAGCGCCAGATCAGCCCATATGACGGGTCCGCCTGCTTGCAGTTGCGCAATGGCTTCATGCATCCGGTAGCGGTTGATCACCCATTTTGGGCTGACGCCGACGTACCGGTTGAACAACCTTTGCAACGCACGCTTGGTGAGTTGGCATTGCTGGCTCAATGCATCGACCGAGGTCAGGCTGCGGTCCGCAGCAATACCAGCGACAAGCTCGCTGACGTGCGTGACGTTCGCGTCCACGGCAGGAACATGCGCCAACAGCAATTGCTCCGCGGCCAGCACCATCGCATCGATATCCGCGCTGGCGCATACCTCTGATTCGAAGCGTGCCGCATCGTCGCCAAAGATGCGGCGTGGATCGAGTGAGCGATTCTGCAGCTCCGAAACCGGTGCACCGTAAAACGGAAAGAAGCCGCCGGGTTTGAACTTGATGCCAAATACCTGGCTTTTCCCTTCAAGCAATCGAGTGAAGCGGCCGGTGTGTACGCCATAAATGCCAGTCAACGCCGGTTCGACCACGAAATGCACGTTTGGGTGGGGCAGCGTTTCCTGTTGCTGAGCCGGAAGTCCGCGCAAATCCCATGCTACGTGCCAGTAATGCTCCACGACTTCCGCAAGAACAGGCGATGGCGCGCGGCGGTCATGCTGAAATTCGCCGTGTGCCAGCTGCGGGTGCAAGATGCCGCGAGGCTTGCCCAAATCGATGGTCATGGCTTTTCCACCTGGACGGGATGTCGCGTTTTTCCAATCGTCATGGCTGCCGTTGTACTAATGTCGCAACAGGAAAGCGAATCGGGACATGTCATGCAAGCAAACGGGTCTTTCGAGGTGAAACTCGCACCACAACCGCCGGCGCCCGGCATCGAGCAAGCCAGTTTGGGGCGGATGACAATCGAAAAGCAATTCCATGGTGACCTGGAAGCCACCAGCCTTGGCGAAATGTTGTCGGCGATGGGCCAGGTGCAGGGATCAGCCGGCTACGTGGCCATTGAGCGCGTGACCGGCACGCTGCACGGCAAGCGTGGCAGCTTCGTCCTGCAGCACTGCGGCGTGATGGATCGTGGCTCGCCGCAGTTGTCGGTGACGGTGGTGCCGGATTCAGGAACGGATGCTTTGACTGGCTTGAGTGGATCGATGCAGATCAAGATCGAAGATGGTAGCCACTACTACATCTTCGATTACACACTTCCCTGAGCGGGGTGATGAGTTACCAGCCGGACAGCACCAGCTTGCCGATCGTGCTGCCCGACTCCAACCGTCGATGCGCTTCGCGCAAATTCTCTGCATTGATCGGGCTCAGCGTTTCGCGATGGATGCCGCGCAGTTCGCCTTCATCCATCAACGCCGCCACGCGTGCCAGGATGCGTCCTTGCTCAGCCATGTCGGCTGTTTTGAAGCGCGGCCGCGCGAACATCATTTCCCAATGAATGCCGATGCATTTGGCTTTGTAAGGATCACCCATGTTCAACGGCATCGTCGGTTCCACGATCAGGCCGACGTGCCCTTGCGGTGCGAGTAATTCGCCAAGGTCGGTCCAGTAACGTGCCGTATCGGCCAGGTTGATGGCGGCATCGACTTCGTTGAAGCCTAGCGCCTTCAGCTGCTCCGTGAGCGGTTGACGATGATCGATCACATGCTGCGCCCCCATTGCGCGGCACCATGCCTGTGTTTCCGGACGTGATGCGGTGGCGATCACGGTGAAACCCGCGCGACGTGCGAGCTGGATCGCGATCGAGCCCACACCACCTGCGCCGGCGATCACCAGCAGTGTCTTGCCCTCACCGCCGTGTTCGCATGAGTAAGGCATGCGCTGGAACAGCAGTTCCCACGCGGTGATGGTGACCAACGGCAAAGCTGCGGCTGCGGCGGCGTCCAAGCGGCGCGGACGATGCGCAACCAGTCGTGCGTCCACAGCCTGATACTGCGCATTGCTGCCTGGTCGAGTGATGTCGCCCGCGTAATAAACCTCATCACCGGGTTTGAAGCCGATCACGTCAGCGCCGACCGCTTCTACCGTACCCGCAGCGTCGTATCCGAGTACGCGCGGTTGCGTTTCCACGTGCGGCTTAGGCGAACGGACTTTGGTATCGACCGGATTGACGGACACGGCTTCCACGCGCACAAGCAGGTCGTTTGTGCCGATGTCCGGCTTGGATAGTTCCACATCGATCAGCGATTGCGGATCGTCGATGGGCAGATAACGGGTGAGGGCGACAGCTTTCATCGTGTGGTTTCTCATTGGCAAGTCATGCGATCTGAATGGCCGGCGGATTGCGCTCGGTAAATTGCCCATTCCAACACGGGTAATAGGGATAAGGCGGTGTGACGGCACTGGCAGTATCCAGTCGCGTGATCTGCTCATGCGTTAGCGTCCAGCCGATTGCGCCCAGGTTTTGCCGCAGTTGTTCTTCGTTGCGCGCACCAAACAGGATGCTGGAAACAGTGGGGCGCTGCAGCAGCCAATTCAGCGCGATCTGCGGCACTGTCTTGCCGGTTTCCACGGCGATGTCATCCAGTACATCGATTACGCGATAGAGCCGCTCTTCGTCCACCGGTGGCGCGAAACCGGCTGTTTCGTGCAGGCGGCTTCCTTCCGGCAGCGGCTGGCCGCGACGAATCTTGCCGGTGAGGCGGCCCCAGCCAAGCGGGCTCCACACCACTGCGCCAACGCCCTGGTCCAGACCTAGCGGCATCAGTTCCCACTCGTAATCGCGGCCGATCAGCGAATAGTACGTCTGGTTGGCAACGAAGCGGGTGTAGCCGTAGCGATCGGCGACGGCCTGCGATTTCATCAGCTGCCAGCCGGAGAAATTCGACGCACCGAGATAGCGCACCTTGCCGTCACGCACCAAGTCGTCGAGGGTGCGCATCACGCTTTCCACCGGCGTCATGGCGTCGAAGTGATGCAGCTGCAAGAGATCGATGTAATCGGTATTGAGACGCTTGAGCGCGCGCTCGACACCAGTGACTAGATGATGGCGCGATGCACCCACCTCGTTCGGGCCTTCGCCTGCACGCAGCGTGAGTTTGGTGGAGATGATCGCTTGATCCCGGCGGCCTTTCAGCGCTTCGCCGAGAATGCTTTCCGATGCGCCATCCGAATAGACGTCCGCGGTGTCGAACAGATTCACACCGGCTTCCAGGCAGATGTCGAGCAGGCGACGTGCTTGTGCCGCATCGGTGTTGCCCCAGGCGCTGAACAGCGGTCCTTTCCCGCCGAACGTTCCCGCGCCGAAGCCGAGTACGGGTACTTTGAAACCGGATGCACCGAGAAATCGATAATCCACGATCGTTCCTTTCTGTGAAAAAGAGAGAGGGATGCGTGCCGTGATTACGAGCCGCTGCTCGAACAAGCGACAGCAGGCAGTTGGGGAAGCATGGCTTCGCGTTGCCTTGCCCACAGCGCGACGAGCAGACCCGACAAGGTGACCAACGCGGCGACCCAGGTGAGCGCACCAAGTCCGGGGCCGCGCGCTACCACTACGCCGCCGAGCCACGCACCGAGTGCGTTGCCGAGATTGAATGCGCCGATGTTCAAGCTCGAAGCGAGACTTTTCGCGTCATCAGCTTTATGCAGCACCCATAGTTGCAGCGGTGGTACGGTTGCAAATGCGGCGATGCCAAGCAGACCAACAAACAACACCGCCAGCACTTTGCTATGCAGCGCAAAGGTCATAACGCCGAGCACCACGATCAACGCGACCAGTGTCAGCAGTAGCGTGCTCGTCAAATGGCGATCAGCCAGCTTGCCGCCGAGCAGGTTGCCGGCAATCAATCCGACGCCGAATACCAGCAAAATGGGCGACACCGCGGTCTGCGCAAAGCCGGTTACTTCCGTCAGGATCGGCTGGATGTAAGTGAACACGGTGAACACGCCGGCAAAGCCAAGCACCGTCATCAGCAAGCCGAGCAGCACGGAAGGATTGCCGATGGCACGTAATTCGTCACGCACGGCGATGCTTTTGCCATGCTCGTGATGATTGGGCACCAAGGTGGCGATGATCAGCATCGCTATCACGCCGATCGCGGCCACGGCCCAGAACGTTGAGCGCCAGCCGAAGTGCAGGCCAAGCCACGCACCAGCCGGCACGCCGAGCAGGGTGGCAATGGTAAGACCGGTGAACATGATCGAGATGGCCGATGCGCGGCGATCCGTCGACACCAAGCTGGTTGCTACGACCGAACCCACTCCGAAGAAAGTGCCATGTGCCAGCGACGTGATCACGCGGGCTAGTAGCAGTACTGCGTAATTCGATGCCATCGCACAGCACAGATTGCCGAGGGTGAAGATCGCCATCAGCCCAATGAGCACAGCCTTGCGTGGCATGCGACTGGTGGCGACGGTCAGCACGGGCGCACCCACGAACACGCCTAGCGCGTAGCCGGAGATCAACAGGCCAGCGGTGGCGATGGTGACTTTCAGGTCCGCCGCCACCTGGATCAACAAACCCATGATCACGAACTCGGTCGTGCCGATGCCGAAGGCCCCGGCGGCCAGCGCGTACAGCGCTACCGGCATGGAACGGGAAGGGGAGGCGGCCATGCGAAGGGCTCCGTTAGAAATCGATAAGCCCCAGCGTAGGCGCTTGCATCCTCTGCAAAAACCGCCAAGATGGCGAATCACTTTCAATAAAGTATTGAAAATGGACCGTGTCGGCGACCTCATCCTGTTCCTGCGTGTACTGGACCAAGGCTCGATCAGCGGCGCGGCGCGCAGCCTCGATCTTTCCGTGGCTGTCGCCAGCCAACGCTTGAAGCGCCTGGAGCAACATCTGGGCGTGCGACTGCTGCACCGAACGACTCGCCGCCTGCATCCCACACCGGAGGGCCTGGCCCTGGCTGAGCAGGGGCGCACTTTGGTGGAAGATCTGGAGGCGCTGACTTCAGGTTTGCGCCAGGGCGCGGCCGACGTAGTCGGTACCTTGCGCGTGACTGCATCCGCGTCGTTTGGACGTCAATACGTCTCTCCGCTGCTGCCGGCCTTCATGGCTCGCTATCCGCGCGTGCGCCTGAGCGTGCAGCTTACTGATGAGTTGCAGGATCTGATTAGCGCCGGTTTCGATCTGGCCATTCGCATCGGTGCCTTGCACGACTCGCGACTGGTGGCGCGCAAGCTGGCGCTCAACCGGCGCGTGTTATGCGCCTCGCCAGATTACCTGCGCCGTTTTGGCATGCCGAAAACACCGGTTGATCTTGCCCGACATGAATGTCTGATGCTGGTGGGCAGCAACGGTCGCCAGGACATCTGGCGTCTGCACGATGCGCAAGGCGCAGTACACACGGCACGCGTAAATGGACGCCTGGAATCCACGCTCGGCGAACTGCTACGCGATGCGGCGCTGGCCGGGCTGGGTATTGCGCAGCACTCCACCTGGCACGTTTGCGAGGATTTGCGTGCCGGGCGCTTGAAAGTGGTTTTGCCGGAGTATGCGATCGCCGATACCGGCATTTATGCGGTGATGCCGCAGCGCCGGCTGGTGCCGTTGCGGGTACGGGCATTCGTGGATTTTCTGGCGGAGCAGTTTGGTACTCAACCACCGTGGGAGCGTGGAGGGGACATGACGGAAGCGTAGAAGCCGTCTGCCAGTCGATCGTTCGAAAGATCACGAAGCAATGCACTGCCATGGCGTCTTTGCCGAAATGAGTGGCCAAGTCAGTAAAGACATAACATCGTTACATCAGATGTCGCAGCCACTTTGAGTTCTTAGTTGCGTTCTCCTGCGTAACCGTCGTGCCATGCACGATAAACGAAATACAGATTTATCCGAAAAACGCAGCGTTCAAGGACTGCTGACGTATCAGCTTCGACCGATGTTCATTGGTTGAATCACCCTCTATGTTTTTCGCTTGCATTGCCGGAACAAAAGCAGCAGGCAGATGCGTCTGTGCTCGTTGAGGCATTCGACAAGAATGCATGCCCACTTAGGCGTTTGCAGTGGGTCGGGACGTTACGTCCAAAGGACTCCACTTTTAGAGGCAATTTAGAGGCAATTTGTTCCGGCGGAGTAGTTTCATTTCAAGGAGATGATCAGGTGAATAAGATTTATCGGGTGGTCTGGGACGCTGGTGTTGGCAAATGGGCAGTGACGTCAGAATTGACCAGGGGCTGCAAAAAGAAAGACGGCCGCAACGCACTGACCTGTGCTGTGGCTATCGCGCTCACCTCATTTATCCCACTTGGCGCAGCGTACGCTGCCGATACCACTGCCTCATGCATCACGCCGGAGCAGCAATGGGGCACGGTGAGTATCGACGGTATATGTGTAGCCAATGCTGGCACTATTAAAACATCCCGTGGGATGGGTGTGCTTGGTAGCGCTAACGGTGGCATTGGTACGCTGGCCGCGCTCGACGATGCCTATGTGAAGGTGAATCAAGGAGTCGCTTCTGCGAATGCGAGTGCAACTGGACTTGGCTCCCTGGCCATTGGCAGTGCGGCCAACGCGAATGGCACCGTCGCAACGGCAATTGGTTATCTATCAAACGCAACAGCTATCGCAGCATTGGCCGTGGGCGATCAGACTTCAGCAAGCGGAGCTTATGCAACCGGATTGGGCTTTCTAGCCAACGCTGCCGGGGAAGACGCGGTCGCCTTAGGAGCAAATGCATCTGTCGCAGCGAGTGTTCAAAATGCGGTGGCGCTTGGGCAAGGCTCCGTAGCCGACCGCAACAGCACGGTGTCAGTGGGTAGCGATGTCAGCGGTTCGGCATTCACTCGCCAGATCGTCAACGTGGGTGCCGGTACGCAAGCCAATGACGCAGTCAATGTCAGCCAGTTCTCGCCAGTGGTGAGTGCCCTGGGCGGCGGTGCGTCGATCAACTCGACGACGGGTGCTGTCACTGGTCCAACCTACAATGTACAAGGTGGCACGCAAACTAATGTTGGTGCTGCGCTCACTGCGCTGGATACAGGGTTGAATGTCACGAACCAGCAAGTGGGTACGAACACGACCAACATCGCAGGCAACACCGCCAATATCAACAACCTGTTGGTTGGAACAGCGGGCCTGGTGCAGCAAGCTAATGCCACCGCACCGATTACAGTAGCTGCAGGCAATGGCGGAACCTTGGTGAACGTGGCCGGTGCTGTCGGCAACCGACAAATCACCGGCGTAGCCAATGGCGCACTTTCGAATACCAGCACCGATGCGGTGAATGGTTCGCAGTTGAATACGACGAACCAGCAAGTGACCACGAACACGGCCAATATCGCGGGCAACACCACCAACATCAACAACCTTTTGGTTGGAGCGGCGGGCTTGGTGCAGCAAGCCAATGCAACGGCGCCGATCACGGTGGCGGCCAGCAACGGTGGCACTGTTGTGAACATCGCTGGCGTAAGCGGCAACCGACAACTCAAGGGCGTGGCGGCGGGTACGGCGGATGACGACGCCGTCAATGTCGGCCAGCTCAACGACCTCTCGGACCAAGTCGGCATCATCGACATTTCCGCAGTCAAATATGACGATGGAAGCAAGATCTCGGTAACGCTGGGCGGCGTCGGCGCAACGTCGCCCGTAGCGTTGCGCAACATTGCCGACGGCGGACTGTCGGCCATCAGTCACGACGCGATCAATGGTAGCCAGTTGTTCGCCACTAACCAGAACGTAGCGACCAATGCACAGAACATCACCCAGCTTGATGGTCGCGTCACGATCAATGAAGGCGACATCAACGATCTGTTGATCGGTCATGCCGGCCTAGTGCAACAAGCCGACACTAACGCAGCGGTGACGGTAGCTGCCCAGAGCGGCGGTGCTTCGGTGAACATCGCTGGCGTAAGCGGCAACCGACAACTCAAGGGCGTGGCGGCGGGCACGGCGGATGACGACGCCGTCAATGTCGGCCAGCTCAACGACCTCTCGGACCAAGTCGGCATCATCGACACTTCTGCAGTCAAATATGACGATGGCAGCAAGACCTCGGTAACGCTGGGCGGTGCCGGCGCAACGGCGCCCGTAGCGCTGCGCAATATTGCCGATGGCGAACTGTCGGTCACCAGCCACGACGCGATCAACGGCAGCCAGTTGTTTGCTACCAACCAACAGGTGGCTAGCAATACTGGCAACATCAACGATCTGCTGATCGGTCATGCCGGTTTGGTGCAACAGGCCGACGCCAGTGCACCCGTGACGGTGGCGGCTGGCAGTGGCGGCGCGCTGGTGACGATCAACGGTACCGACGGTGACCGTCAGATTCGCGGTGTGGCAGCTGGCACGCAAGACGATGATGCCGTGAATCTTAGCCAGCTAAAGGATCTTGCCGGCGATGTCGGTGAAATCGATGCACTGGCCGTGAAATACGATGACCCCAGCCACAGCTCGATCACGTTGGGCGGCATGGGTGCGTCGGTACCTGTTGCGATTCATAACGTCGCCAACGGAGTGAGCACTTACGATGCGGTCAACGTCGGCCAGCTCACCGATCTGCAAAGTAACTTGCAGTTCCAGATCAATGGTCTGGATACGCGGGTTACCGTTCTCGAGAATGAAGATCGCACGCCACCTTACCTGGATGGCACTGGCGGCAGTGGAAACAACGACAAGGCCAATGCAGGCAACTCGCCCGGCGTCGCACTGGGTTACAACTCGGCCGCAACGGGCGATAACGCCTCAGCTGTCGGTCAAAATGCGAAGGCTCTTGGTACCAATGGTCTGGCAGTCGGCAACGATTCGTACGCCGCTGGCGCCAACGACACTGCGATCGGTGGTAATGCCATGGTCGGGGCGGACAACAGCGTAGCGGTGGGCGCAAACAGTACAGTGGAAGCCGGCGCAAGCAATGCCGCTGCCATCGGCGCCAACAGCAGCGTGAGCGCGGCATCGGGCACGGCGATCGGCCAGGGAGCCACGGTGTCATCCTCGGCCACCAATGCGGTGGCGCTGGGTGCTGGTTCAGTTGCTGATCGTGCCAATACCGTTTCGGTGGGCACAGAGGGGGCAGAACGTCAGATCACCAATGTCGCGGCCGGCTCGCAGGCGACGGATGCCGTCAATGTCGGACAGTTGCAAAACCTGCAGGACTGGACCGGACAGAAGATCGACGATCTGCAGCAGTTGATCAATCGCAACCAGCGGCAGGCTAATCGTGGTATCGCCTCGTCAGCGGCGCTGGTCAACAACATGCCGTATGTGCCGGGCAAGGTGGCGTTGAGCGCGGGTGCCGCAACCTACCGTAGCGAAAGCGCGGTGGGCATAGCGATTTCGCGTTGGAGCAAGAACGGCCGTGTAAACATCAATGCGGGCGTGTCGGCGGCGAAAGGTGATTCGCCGATCTTCCGCGTTGGTGTAGGCGTCATACTCGGGGACTAAACGAGAAGCCTGAAAAAGAGCGCGTCGCGAAATGGCGTCGCGCTCTTCTTTCCGGGATTACGCCTTGCCCTTACTGCGTTGCACGCCAGCAAGAATCTCGGCCTTGGCTTCATCAGCGCCGACCCAGCCTTCCACCTTCACCCACTTGCCCTTCTCCAGATCCTTGTAGTGCTCGAAGAAGTGGCCGATGCGCTCCAGCCAGTGGCTCGACACGCCTTTGATGTCATTGATGTGTGCGTAGCCAGGAAAGATCTTCGGCGAGGGAATCACCACCAGCTTTTCGTCGCTGCCGGCTTCGTCGGTCATCTTCAGCATGCCGACCGGATGGCAGCGGATCACCGAGCCCGGTACCAGCGGCAGCGGCAGGATCACCAGCGCATCCAGCGGGTCGCCGTCACCGCCCAGGGTGCCGGGCACGTAGCCGTAGTTGCAGGGGTAGCGCATCGGGGTGGAGAGAATGCGATCCACGAAAATCGCGCCGCTTTCCTTGTCCACCTCGTATTTAACCGGTTCCGCATCCTTGGGAATCTCGATGACGACGTTGATCTCATTCGGCACGTCGCGGCCAGCGCTAACCATATCCAGGCCCATGGGGCACTCCTTACTTCTTTAGCCAAAGCGGGGAAAGCCGCTCAGCATAAGGCAAAGCTTGTCGCGGTGCACCAGCGAGCCCGGGAGCCGAATGCCCCTCTCCTACGTGTAGTGAGGGAGATGAAGCAATCTCGCGGTGGATTCCATCACGTGGCAAGCCCAAGCAACCCCACCCCGGCCCTCCCCTGCCCGGGCAGGGGAGGGGGAGATCAAGGCAAGCGGTGGGCGCGCGTATTTATGGGCATTCCATATGATCCAGACACTGCCCGAACAGCCGCATGGCCTCCCGTATCTCGTTTACCGAGTGACCGCAGTAACCCAGCAGCAGTCCCTGGCGCTCCGGTGCGTGCAAATACAGCGGGCTCATTGGATGAAGACCCAGGCCACGCTCGTGGGCGTAGTCGACCAGCGCTTCGCGGCGTGGCACGTCGTAGCCACGTAGCCACACCACCAGATGCATGCCGGCTGGCGTATCGGTGATCTCGATGCGGTCGTGCGCGTGCTCCTTCAGCCCTGCAACCAGTGCTTCGCGGCGCGCCTTCAGCTCTTTGCGCGACATGCGTAGATGACGCTCAAAGCCGCCGTCTTCCATGAACCGAGCCAAGGCGGCCTGCTCAATCACCGGGCAGGCCATGTCGCCGAGGTATTTCGCATTGAGAAAATCCGCGCGCAGTGCGGCGGGTATCACCATGTAAGCCAGGCGCAAGCCTCCGAACATCACCTTGGAGAAGGTGCCCACGTAGATCACGCGATCCTGTTCGTCGAGTGAGCGCAACGCCGCAAGCGGATGTGCGTCGTAGCGGAATTCGCCGTCGTAGTCATCTTCCAGGATCCAGCATTGATGCTGTTCGGCGTAATGCAAAAGATCGAGCCGGCGCTGCATGGAGAGCACGGCGCCGGAGGGGAAATGATGCGAAGGCGTTACGTAAATCATGCGCGGCGCTTGCGCCGGAAGTTCGTCACAGACCAATCCATGGTCGTCCGTGCGCACTGCGACCAGTTCGGCACCGTGCGCGACCAGTGCCTGATGCGCCAGAAAATAATGCGGTTCCTCCAACACCACGCTATCGCCTTCATTCACCAGCACGCGAGCGGTCAGGTTGATCGCCTGTTGCGTACCGCTGACGATCAGCACGTCGTCCGGTTGTGCTTGTATGCCACGACGGCGCGCAAGGTAATCGCAAGTCTGTTTGCGCAATACACCCAGCCCAGCCACTTCGATGGCGTTGAGCTGTGTATAGGCTGCCGCGCGAGCGAGTTCCCGACCCCACGCATTGTTGAGCGTGGGATTGATCATCGGATAGCCATATTCCAGGTTGTAGCGCAGGCCGCGATGCAAGCGCGGGATATCCCAATTGCGCACCTCGCGAGCCCGTTCCGCATAGCGGGAGGGTGCGTCAATGGCGGTGCTGCCATGATGTGGCATCGGCCTGGTTTGCAGCTGGCTGACGAAACTGCCCGATCCCACGCGGCCATCGATGAAGCCTTCGGCGCGCAACTGCTCATAGGCGGCCAGCACCGTGGTGCGTGAAATCTCCAGTTCCTGTGCCAGTTCGCGCGTAGGCGGCAACTGCGTACCGGCAGCGATGCGGCCATCAAGAATGGATGCTTTCAACGCTCGCGTTAGCTGGTCGTAGAGCGGCCCACGCCCGTCGAGTTGTAGATACACGCCGTGCCCTCCCAATGGCGTCAAGAGCCCCTCAATATCTCCCCGCAGTCCGCTTAGCCCCTGAGTGATCGCGGTGCGCCCGCGCGCGTCTTGACCAGACACCCAGTCTGGTCAAGACGCGCACAATCACCTGGCGATCATTCAGGGGCTAAGCGAACCGCGCTGAGATACTGAAGTGGCTCTAAGAAAATACGGGTAATTGGCTATGGAGGGAATGTGCCGACCTGCCTAGTCTCAACTCGTCGCAGGGCTCGCTAACAAAACTTTATCGTCGGCACCTCCCCAGGCAGACGAACCCAGCGGCGACGACGTCTCCCTCGTTTCCCACACCCGCGGGGCAGTCTCCCTCTTCCACGACTGCTCCGCGGGACTTTTCTTGACCGAGTGAAAACCATGTCCGTACCTGTTGATTCCGGCGCGCCTCAGGATTTGCGTGGCCAAGGTGTTGTGATTTCCGCAGCAGTAGTTATGTTGATGCTGGCCACGGCGGACTTGCTGTTCGCCTGCACCTATTGGTATTCAAAGTTTGGCGTGCCGCCCGCACGCATCGCGCAGAACATTGCCTCGGGCTTGCTGGGCAAGCACGCGTTCGTGGGCGGCGGCAGCACGGCGGCGCTGGGCGTGTTGCTTCATTACGCCATGATGGCGGCGATGGTCGGTGTGTATTACGTGGCTGCCGGCAGGCTCGTAGTGCTCACGCAACGGCCATGGCTGTATGGTGCGCTTTACGGTGCGCTGCTCTTCATCGTGATGAATTTGATCGTGGTGCCGTTGTCTGCTGTGCCAAAAGCACCGGTGGTGATGAGTTGGATCATCAGCAGCATCGTGGTGCACGTGATTATTGGGCTGGCTATTGCCTTGAGCGCGAGACGGGCTTTGTAGGGTGGCGTGCTCACGAATATGGCGATGTTGGGGTTTGCACCCCAACCTACGGATTCAGCGCGAAGCTTTTTGAAACGGCCGCTCGCGTAGCCACTTCGTGGCAATCCACTTTTCGCCCTTCTGCACCGGCAAGCCGGCATGCAGCGACGCCGTATCACCAGTGTCGTAAGCGAAATAGACGGCTGAACCCAACAGCGCCGTCACCGTAACGCCAACTTCCGGAAATGCCGTTCCGCCGCCGGCCTCCGGCGTGTTGAGATACATCACCAGGCTCGCGATGCGTTGGCCGCCCTTGGCAGTGATGGCGGCGAAGCCGGGTTGCTCTGGATTAAACCAGTCGTAGTGCGGTTCGTATTGTTGATCTGGCAGGTAGTGCAGCACCTGCAGGCCTTCGCCGTGATCGACAGGAATGCTGAGCATCGTGGCGATGCGCTGTTCGATGCGCTTGATCAACGGCGTTTCACCGACCGTGAAAAACATGCCCTCGCTGGTGCGGCGTGCATCGATTTGCTGCTTGCCAGAGCTATCGACGGTTTTGGCGCGTTGCAGTCGTGGTGTGGCTTGTTCGATCAGCGCCGCACATTCCTCGGCTGAAAGAAAGTCGTTGAGTACCCGCAGCGTGGGAGATTCCATGCTCAATCCGACGTGGATGGTGCGCCCGTCGATCACCATCTGCGGTGCTTCAGGATGCTGTGTGCGGCGCCCCTGGCTCTTCGGTGACTGAGAATGTGCATCCAGCGCCGAGATTGGCATGTTCAGGACGGTGGCGACGATACTGCGACTCTGTCGTGGGTCGTAGCCGGTTTCCTGCATCATCTTCAGCACGGTGTCGACGCTGTGGCCAGCACGTGTAGTGGTGAGAATCCAGTCGCGGAGTTCAGGACGTATGGGGAGTTGCGATTTCATGCGGGCGATTTTAGCCGTTATGAGAACGCGGAGAGAGGCATTCTTGCGGCACTGCTGGCTCCCCTCACCGCCGTCATTCCCGCGAAAGCGGGAATCCATCTAGCCCTGATGTGAGAGCGAAAATGGATTCCCGCTTTCGCGGGAACGACGGCCATAAAGCAAGAATGGGACTTTTATGGCAACGCTCTCCCCTGAGAGGAGAGAGCGTTGAGCGGTGCGCCTTACTTCAACCTATCCCACAAAAACTCATACGCCAACGCATGCATATGCGCCGACTGCTTGTTGTCGGCACCGGCGCCATGACCGCCTTCCGTGTTCTCGTAGAACCAAACGTCCTTGTAGCCCATGCCTTGCATCTTCGCGGCCATCTTGCGCGCTTGCACCGGGCCGACGCGATCGTCGCTGGTTGCTGTGTAGAACAACACGGCGGGATAGGTCGTATCGGATTTTACGTTCTGATAAGGCGAGAACGTTTTGATGAAGTCCCACTGCTTGGGGTCGTCCGGATTGCCATACTCAGCGATCCATGACGTGCCGGCAGAAAGATGCACGTAACGCTTCATGTCCAGCAGTGGCACTTCGCAGGCGATCGCACCGAACAATTGCGGATACAGCGTGAGCATATTGCCCATCAGCAGGCCGCCGTTGCTGCCACCCTCGGCGCCCAGGTGCTTGGGCGACGTTACGCCGCGCTTGATCAGATCGCTTGCTACCGCCGAGAAATCTTCGTAGGCACGTGGACGATTCGCCTGCAGCGCAGCCTGATGCCAGCGCGGACCGTATTCGCCACCCCCGCGGATATTGGCGATGACGTACACACCTCCGCGCTCCAGCCAGGCACGGCCGATGCTGCCGCTGTAGAACGGCTGCAGCGATATTTCAAAACCGCCATAGCCATACAGCAGGGTGCGGTTGCTGCCATCGAGCTTGATGTTCTTCGGTGCGATTTCGAAGTACGGCACCTGCGTGCCGTCCTTGGATGCGACGAAGTGCTGGCTCACTTCGAACTTGGATGCATCGAAGAACGCAGGGCTGTGCTTGATCAGTTCTGCCTTGCCTTCGCCCAGCACGCCACGATCCAGTGACGAAGGTGAAAGGAAGCCGGTCACGCTCAGCCAGTATTCGTCGCTGTGATCCGGATCGGTATCGATCACCGATACGGTGCTGAACTTCGGTGCGCCAGGCATATCCTCGCGTGCCCAGCTGCCATTGTCCTTGGGTGTCAGCACATCGAGACGGCTCTTCACATCTTCCATAACGTCGAGGATGAGGTGGTGCCTTGTCCACGCGTAGCTGGACAACGCCGTGTGCTCATTCGGCGCAAACAAGGTGGTGAAGTTGCGCTTGCCGGCGATGAAGTCGTCGTATTTCATGGCGATCAATGCGCCCGACGGATACGTGACGCCACCCACCGTCCATGCGCTGCGCAGTTGCACCAGCAACCATTCGCGATGCGCGTCCACGTTAGCTGCATCTTCAGGCACGTCGAGGTGAATCAGCTTGCCGTCCTTGAGCTGATACATATCGCTGTGGAAAAAATCGTGGGCGACGTTGACGAAATCGCGCTCGAAACCTGGCGTGCGGTCATGGGACGCACTCACCGCAAGATCGGTCATCTTGCCTTCGTACACGGTGGTGGCAGCGCTGAGCGGCGTGCCGCGTGCCCACACTTTGGCAATGCGTGGGTAGCTTGAGGTGGTCATCGAGCCCGGACCGAAATCCGTACCGACGTAGATGCGGTTCTCATCGATCCAGCCGACTTGCGTCTTGGCCGCCGGCAACACAAAGCCGTCCTTCACGAACGATTTGCTTGGGATATCGAATTCGCGAACTTCCACCGCATCGCCGCCGTCGGGCGAGAGGTTCAGCAGGCAACGCTTGTAATCGGGTTTCAGGCAGTCGCTACCCTTGAATACCCAGCGCTTGCCCTCGGCCTTGTTGAGCGCATCGATATCCAGCAGTACTTCCCACTTGGGCTCCGACTTGCGGTATTCCTCCAGCGTGGTACGACGCCAGAGGCCGCGCGGATGCGCCTTGTCTTGCCAGAAGTTGAAGAGATAGTCGCCGCGACGCTCCACGTACGGAATGCGTGCGTCGGAATCGAGCACTTCCAGAATGCGGTCGCGTGTGTGCGTAAATTCGGGACTGCTGGCGTACTGCTTTTCGGTGATGGTGTTCTGGGCATTCACCCAGTCCATCGGACGCGCGCCGTGGATGTCTTCCAGCCAGAGGTAGGGATCGTCGGCGTTTGCAGTTGCGCTGGGGGTCAAGGTGTCATGGGCTTGGGTCATGCCGCCCATTATGACGGCCAGTGCCAGAGCCAGCTGTATCGGTGCCTTCAAGCTCATGCTTCCGCTCCGTGGTAGAGGCGCAAGGCGGGTCCCCGCGCAGGGTCTTCAGCATGCACGTTCGTATGGAAAACACCAGTGGTGAAAGTCAGGTGTGCGCCGGCGCGTGGCCGTGTCCGATCGTGGCTACTGATGCCCTTCGGGATGGCTTGGTTCGTTGATGGATGTGCATTCGTGCGAGTGCCCGCGCCATGCGCTGCACGGCTTCATCCAATTCGGCTTCGTCGAGATAGCTGAAGCCCAGACGCAGATACGGCTGTTCGCGCTGGTGGAAGTCGTAGCGTTTCGCGCCGAAGAATTGCACGCCTTCGCGTTCGCCTTCTGCGCTCCAGCGATCCACATCGATGGCATCGTCCACGCGCGCCCATAAGCCCATGCCGCCATCGGGAATGCGAAAGTGCAGGGCGCCACCGAGATGGCACCGCAATGCTTCCGCCAGAGCGTCACGGCGTGTTGCGTAGGTACGCCGCATGCGGCGCATGTGACGCAATAGTTCGTCATCTTCGAACAGCTCAGCGACAGCACATTCCATCGCCACGTCAGTGCGTGGATCACTGGCTGCGCGCAAGCCTGCAAGATGACCGAACATTGCCGGCGATGCGTGAATGAAGCCGGTGCTGATGCCTGGCGCAAGCAAGTTGGAAAGCGAGCCGATGTAGATGACGTTGGCGCGATCCGGCCCCGCGGCGATAGGTAGGATCGGCTTGCCGGCGTAGTGGAGTTCGTGATCGTAGTCGTCTTCGATGATGGCGAAGTGATGCGACGAAGCCAGCGCCGCAAGCCGTTCGCGACGCGCGGATGACATCACACACGTGGTTGGGAATTGATGATGCGGTGTGAGAAACACAGCGCGGATGCGCTGATGTTTCAATGCTTCCTCAAGCGCGTCAACATCCAAGCCGTCATCATCAACCGGCAGCGGCATCAATTGCGCGCCAGCCAGGCGAAGCACGCTCCAAGCAGGTGGGTAGCCGAAGCTTTCCACCGCAACCACATCACCAGGCTTGAGCAGCATGCGCGCAACGAGATCGATGCCTTGTTCGAGGCTGCGCGTCACCATCAAACAGTCGGCGGTGGCGGGCAGGGCGCGCGTACTGCGCAGCATCTTTGCAAGCTCTTCACGCAAGCGCGGATGACCGCAGGGCTCCGCATAACCGATCAACGATCGGCCGCGTTGCACGATGGCGCGACGAAATGCACGCGCGAATGCTTCGGCTGGGAATAGCCGCGTGTCCGGCAAGCTGTGCGCGATCATCAAGGTGCCGGGCGGCGGCACTTTGACCGCGGGTACAGCATGGATAGTTTCGGCGAGCGGGAAGGTCGGTGCGTCTTGCGCCGACGGCTCGACGCGGGCCTGCGATGGCAATGACGGTGTTACGAAGGTGCCGCCACCCATGCGCGTCTGCACCAATCCTTCCGCAGCGAGTTCTTCGTAACCG
Source organism: Dyella acidisoli (assembly GCF_030160295.1). GTDB lineage: Bacteria > Pseudomonadota > Gammaproteobacteria > Xanthomonadales > Rhodanobacteraceae > Dyella_B > Dyella_B acidisoli. Next base: position 23,838 of record NZ_BSOB01000006.1, on the reverse strand, counting down.
GCGACGACGGTATTGCGATTCAGGTGAAGCTGCTCGGCCAGTTCGCGTGTGCTAGGCAGCGGCTCGCCGGGTTTCAGTCGGCCGCGGCGAATATCGCCGGCAATCGCGTGCGCGAGCTGCAGAAAAATCGGCAGTTCGCGTTGCGGATCGAGCGCAATGGTGAGAGCCCAGCGACGCATGGCCCGACTATAGCGCGGACCGGACTAGCCGGCATCGCAAAAGTGGCGCTTTTGGCCGGTCGCCGGGTGAGCCACGCTTGGGCCGTTCGTCCCCACGGCTGATTCCAGCCTCTAAAACGTGAAGAAAGGAGCATCCCATGCGTCGGACTACGAGCGTGTTGGTGGCGGCTTTGTGTGTGATGGCAGTGTCAACGCCAGCAGCGGCGGCCGGTAGGTATCAAGTTCGCAATCTAGGTTCGTTGGGTGGCACATCCAGCGCAGGCATCAGCATCAACCAACCAGGCCTGGTGAGCGGGTACGCCAATCTGCCAGGCGATCAAAGCATGCACGCGGCGCTCTGGCTCAATGGCGCGGCGTTCGATCTCGGCACATTGGGTGGCCCCAACAGCGCCATTACCTGGCCGGTGAAAAATGACTATGGCGTGCTGGTTGGCATCGCGGAAACGGCGCAGCTCGATCCGCTTGGCGAAAATTGGAGCTGCTACTTGGCTTTCTTTCCCACCGCTACGGGCCACGTCTGCCGCGGCTTCGTGTGGCGGTGGGGACATATGCATGCTTTGCCTACGCTGGGCGGCAACAATGGTTTTGCAGCTGGTGCGAACAATCTCGGCCAGATCGTCGGTTGGGCGGAAAACACTGTGCACGACCCGACCTGCGATCCAGCGTCCAAACAGGTGTTGCAGTTCAAGCCGGTGGTATGGGGGCCGGACGACGATGACATCCAGGCCCTGCCGCTGATCGGCAACGATACTTCAGGTGCAGCGACAGCCGTCAATGATCGCGGCCAGATCGTCGGCATTTCCGGGCTGTGTGATCAGGCGGTCGGGCGTTATTCGGCCATCCATGCGGTGCTGTGGCAAAACCATCACGCTACGGATCTGGGCAATCTTGGCGTAGCGGCGTGGAATACGCCGATGGCCATCAACGAGTTCGGCGTCGTGGTGGGTTTTGCGAATGTGCCAGGTGGTTCGAGCCCGGCAGGGCTTCACGAGCACGCCTTTATCTGGACGGCTGCCACGGGCATGCGTGATCTGGGTACGTTGTCTGGCGACAGCACCAGCCAGGCGTTGGGTATCAATGACCAAGGTTTGGTCGTTGGTCAATCATGCGGCAGCATATGCCGCGCCGTACTGTGGCGGCAGGATGGCAGCATTGTCGATCTCAATAAGTTGGTTGCGCCCGGTTACACCCATCGATTGGTGTTTGCGAATGACATCAATGATGCGGGCGAGATCACAGGGCAGACATTGTTGAATGCGGCAACCAATGCGAGTGCGGCGTTCTTGGCTGTGCCGGATGGTCGCTGATATGTGCAGCCCTCCCCTGTAAACAGGGGAGGGCGCCATTCGCAATAGTGATTACAGCAAGGGAATCAGCAGCAACGCCACGATGTTGATGATCTTGATCAGCGGATTCACCGCGGGGCCTGCTGTGTCCTTGTACGGATCGCCAACGGTGTCACCGGTTACTGCAGCCTTGTGCGCATCCGAGCCTTTGCCGCCGAAGTTGCCATCTTCGATGTACTTCTTCGCGTTGTCCCACGCACCGCCGCCGGTGGTCATCGAGATCGCCACGAACAGGCCGGTGACGATGGTGCCGATCAGCAAGCCGCCAAGCGCGACGGGACCGAGCGTGAAGCCGACGATGATCGGCACCAGCACCGGCAGTAGCGAGGGAATCAGCATTTCGTGGATCGCCGACTTGGTCAGCATATCCACCGCGCGCGAATAGTCCGGCTTGGTAGTGCCTTCCATGATGCCAGCGATCTCGCGGAACTGACGGCGCACTTCTTCCACCACGGCGCCGGCGGCGCGGCCCACCGCTTCCATCGCCATCGCGCCGAACAGGTACGGGATCAGGCCGCCGATCAGCAGGCCCACGATCACGCGGTGGTCGGAAAGATCGAAGGTGTAGATCGTGCCTGCGTGATCCAGCGACAAGCGGTGCGTGTAATCGGCGAACAGCACCAGCGCAGCCAGGCCGGCCGAGCCGATCGCATAACCCTTGGTGACGGCCTTGGTGGTGTTGCCGACCGCATCGAGCGGATCAGTGACACCGCGTACATCCGGTGGCAGGTCGGCCATTTCGGCGATGCCGCCGGCGTTGTCGGTGATCGGGCCGTACGCATCGAGTGCGACCACCATACCGGTCATCGACAGCATCGCGGTGGCCGCGACGGCGATGCCGTATAGACCGGCCAACGCGTAAGCGCCCCAGATCGCCGCGCACACCGCCAGTACCGGCAGCGTGGTGGATTTCATCGACACGCCGAGGCCCGCGATGATGTTAGTGGCGTGCCCCGTGGTGGACGACTTCGCCACGTGCCGCACCGGCGCATATTCGGTAGCGGTGTAATACTCAGTGATCACCACGATCACGCCGGTCAACACCAGGCCGATCAACGCACTGCCATACAAGCGAGTAACGCCAAGCGTGGCATCGGCCATCAGTGACTGGGTGATGGGCCAGAATGCAATCGCTGCCAGTACCGCGGATACCATCACGCCCATATATAGCGCGCTCATGATCTTCGCGCCGGCGCGTGCACGTACGAAGAAGGTGCCGATCACCGAAGCGATGATCGACGCACCACCGAGCAGCAGTGGATACAACACCGCGTTCACACCTGCTTGCTCGCCAAGCACACCGCCGAGCAGCATGCTGGCGATCAGCGTCACCGCGTACGTCTCGAACAAGTCAGCGGCCATGCCGGCGCAGTCGCCCACGTTATCGCCTACGTTGTCGGCGATAACGGCGGGATTGCGCGGATCATCTTCCGGAATGCCGGCTTCCACCTTGCCGACCAGGTCCGCACCCACGTCCGCGCCCTTGGTGAAGATGCCGCCGCCCAGACGGGCGAAGATCGAAATCAGCGACGACCCGAACGCCAACCCTACCATCGCGTGCAAGGCGCGATCGTTGTCGTAGCCCATATGCGTGAGTACCGCGAAATAGCCGGCGACGCCGAGCAGGGCCAGGCCCACTACCAGCATGCCGGTGATCGCGCCGCCACGGAACGCCACATTCAACGCGGAAGCGAGTCCGTTGCGTGCCGCTTCAGCAGTGCGTACATTGGCGCGCACCGACACGTTCATGCCGATGTAGCCGGTGGCTCCGGACAGCACCGCACCAATCGCAAAGCCAATCGCCGTGCCCCAATCCAGGGCAAAACCGATGACTACCAGCAGCACCACGCCCACAAGCGCGATCGTGCGGTACTGGCGGTTGAGGTAGGCGCGCGCGCCTTCCTGGATAGCCGAGGCAATCTCCTGCATACGTTCGTTGCCCGGCGATTTCGCCAGTACCCAACGTACCGAAAATGCCCCGTACAAAATCGCCACGACCGCGCAAGCCAACGCGATCCACAAGCCATACTGCTGCAGCATCGGTTACTCCCCTCGAGTTGTGTCGCCGTCCAGGATGGAACGGGTCCGGGCGAGTATAGGCAGAGCATGTGTGATGAATTGTTGTGCGTTGCCGCAGCCTTTGTTGCTTTTGCTCTCCTCTCCCAACGGGAGAGGGGACGGGGGGAGGGTTCGGGCGAAGCGTGATGATGAAGTCTTGTGCGAGTTTTATCATCGCGCGCCGATCGCACCCTCACCCCAACCCCTCTCCCGGTGGGAGAGGGGCTTAGCGCGCAAACGGCTCCAACTTCTTCGCCACCGCCATATTTTTCATTTGCACATACTTCGGCAAACCCTCTCGCCCATAGGGGGGCGGCATTTCGCCGCGGATCAGCGGCGACAGGTAACGCCGTGCAGCGGGTGTGATGCCAAAACCATCACGCGTAAGAAAACTCGCCGGCATTTTCTTCTCGTGATTGGCGATCTTCTCCAGCGAAGCAGGCTCCAGCTTCCAGCGATACGGTGCATCGGAGGTACGCACGATCACCGGCATCACGGCGTTCATCTCGGCCAGTGCGTAATCCACCGCAGCCTTGCCGACGGCGTAAGCCTGATCAGCATCGGTCTTGGAGGCCATATGGCGAGCCGAACGCTGCAGGTAATCGGGCAGGGCCCAGTGATATTTGTAGCCGAGCTTCTCCTTGACCAGCGCGGCCAACACAGGCGCGACGCCGCCGAGCTGAGTGTGACCAAACGCATCACGGGTACCCGCTTCGGCCAGGAATTGGCCCTCGGCATTCTTGATGCCCTCCGATGCAACCACCGTGCACCAGCCCACGCGCTCGACCGTGGCCTTCACTTTCTCGAGGAAAGCGGCTTCGTCGAACACGCGCTCGGGGAACAGGATGATATGCGGCGGCGCATCCGGCCCTTCGCCGGCAAGACCCGATGAGGCGGCGATCCAGCCCGCGTGGCGGCCCATCACTTCCAGGATGAACACCTTGGTGGAGGTGTCGGCCATCGAGGCGACATCCAGGCTCGCTTCCAGCGTGGACACGGCGGTGTATTTCGCCACCGAGCCGAAACCTGGGCAGCAATCGGTGACGGCGAGATCGTTGTCCACCGTCTTGGGTACGCCTATGCAACGGATGTCGTAATCCATCGCTTTGCCGAGCTGAGAAATCTTCAGTGCCGTGTCGGCCGAATCATTGCCGCCGTTGTAGAGGAACCAGCGAATGTCATGCGCGCGAAACACTTCGATCAACCGCTCGTACTCAGCGCGATTGGCGTCCAGGGATTTCAATTTGTACCGACAGGACCCGAAAGCGCCTCCTGGCGTATGCCTGAGTGCGGCGATGGCCGCGGCGGATTCCTTAGTGGTGTCGATCAGCTCTTCGCGTAGCGCACCCAAGATGCCGTTGCGTGCCGCATACACCGGAACGCGATGCGCACGGGCGGTCTGGATCACGCCTGCGGCAGTGGCATTGATCACGGCGGTAACGCCACCGGACTGGGCATATAGCAGGCGGCCAGTAGCGGAACGGGCTTTCGACTTCATGGGGCGCTCTCCATAGAATTGTGTGACAAATCGACTTCAGTCACGGATCACATATTTATCAAGCAGTTGGCGTGAATTCGAGGCGTTCGTCGTTTGACGGCACCCCCCGCAGACGTTACCTTGATCGGCATTCATCTAAGGAATCCTTGGTAACTGCCGCAGTGTGCGGCAGAACGTAAGGATCTGTGGAGTTCTATGCGACTTGTCCTCCTTGGCGCGCCCGGCTCGGGCAAGGGTACCCAGGCAGCCCGGCTGAAGGCCGATCTCGGTGTGCCGCACATTTCCACCGGCGACATGCTGCGCGCCGCGGTGAAAGCGGGGACGCCGCTCGGCATGAAAGCCAAAGCCGTGATGGATGCCGGCCAGCTGGTGTCCGACGACATCCTGCTCGGCATGCTGGAAGAGCGACTGGCCGAACCCGACGCTAACTCCGGCTTCATCCTGGATGGTTATCCGCGCAACCTCGCACAGGCCGATGCACTCGATCACCTGCTCACCAAGATCGGCCAGCCGCTGGACGCCGTGGTGAAACTGGAAGTGGCGAGTGAGGTGATCATCAAGCGCTGTGAAATCCGTTTTGCCGCCGAGCACCGCAAGGATGACGATCCGGTTGTAGTACGTGATCGTTTGAAGGTTTATGCCGAACAGACCGCGCCAGTGGCCGATTTCTATGCGCGCCGCGGCAAGCTGCAGGTGGTGGATGGCGTAGGCGAGCTAGACGAAGTCACTGCACGCGTCAAGCGTGCGCTTGCCAACGAGACGGCGGCGGCGAACGGCTAATCCTTTGAGGTAATAGGCCGCACGTCTCACCATGATGCTTGCCTACTCCTCGCCGTCATTCCCGCGAAAGCGGGAATCCATGTTGCTCTGATGCGAAAAGCGAAGATGGATTCCCGCTTTCGCGGGAATGACGTCCAGGCGAGAATCGGTCGCTACGACAGCACCGAGATTCCTGCGCTCCCTCGGTGGAGCCTGAACTACACGGACACCGCATGCGTCTGCACATCCTAGGTATCTGCGGCACCTTCATGGGCGGCGTCGCCGCCTTGGCGCGCGAACTTGGCGAAACGGTGGAAGGCTCCGATGCCAACGTCTACCCGCCAATGAGCACGCAGCTTGAAGCACTCGGCATCGCGCTGATGCAAGGCTACAAAGTCGAACATCTGCAGCCTGCACCTGACCTGGTTGTCGTCGGCAATGCGATGACGCGTGGCAATCCAGCCGTCGAATACATGCTCGATCAGCGGCTGCGCTATGTCTCCGGCCCGCAGTGGCTGGGTGAGCGTTTGCTGGCTGAGCGCGAAGTGTTGGCCGTAGCCGGTACGCACGGCAAGACCACGACCACCAGTCTGCTTGCGCATCTGCTCGATGGTGCAGGGCTTGCACCAGGTTTCCTGATCGGCGGCGTGCCCGGTAACTTCGGTATTTCCGCGAGGCTGGGGCAGGGCAAGCATTTCGTGATCGAAGCGGACGAATATGACAGCGCGTTTTTCGACAAGCGCTCCAAGTTCGTGCATTACCGGCCGCGCATCGCCATCCTCAACAATCTTGAATACGACCACGCAGATATCTTTCCTGACGTCGCGGCAATCCAGCGCCAGTTTCATCATCTGGTGCGCACCGTGCCCGGCAATGGCCGGCTGATCGTCAACGCGCATGATGCGTATCTGGCCGAGGTGCTGGCGATGGGTTGCTGGACACCGGTGGAAACCTTCGGCATTGGCAAAGGCGATTGGCAGGCTGCGCTGATCGCGGCGGACGGCTCGCACTTTGCCGTGCAGTACAAGGGTGAAGTGATCGGCGAGGTCAAGTGGTCGTTGCTTGGCGATCACAGCGTGATGAATGCGTTGGCTGCGTTGGCGGCTGCGGCTGCAGCGGGTGCCGATCCGCGCGCTTTGCTTCCGGCCTTCGCCACGTTCGAAAGCGTAAAGCGCCGCATGGAGGTGGTAGGCGAAGTGGATGGCGTACGCGTCTACGACGATTTCGCCCATCACCCCACCGCCATTGCCACCACGCTGGCAGGCCTGCGTGCGAAGGTGGGTCAAGCGCGCATTCTGGTTGCGCTGGAACCACGCTCGAATTCCATGCGTCTGGGTGCCCACGCCGAAGCGCTTGCACCATCACTGAGTGATGCGGATGCGGTGGTGTTCCTGCATCGCCCTGAGTTGCCGTGGGATGCCCGGCGCGTGACCGATGCCTTGCACGGTCGCGCCAGCACGGCGCCAACCGTCGACGAACTGCTTGCTGCGCTGAAAGCTCAAACGCGTGCAGGCGACCACGTGGTATTCATGTCCAACGGCGGCTTCGAGAATGCACCGCGCCGTTTCGTCGAAGCACTCACTCTATAGGTTGGGTTAGCGCAGCCTAACCCAACAATGCTGATCGCTTCGATGAGGTTTTGTTGGGTTACGCTGCGCTAACCCAACCTTGTTACGCAATGGGTGCATCGAACCGCGGCGCACGCGACACATATTCACGCTGCGCGGCAAACCACACACCCACGCCAAAACCCAGCGCAACCAGCGCAAGCAATCCGCCGCCGAACGCATAGCCGGCCGCGCCTACCAGCCAATAACCGCCCCAGTACACAGCCATCGTGCCGAACACCACCACCAGGTTGACGATGGTGCGGCCGGTCGCGCCTTCCGGGCCGATCAGGTGCACGGCGAGCGCCGCCAGGCTGGCCGCCAGCGATACCACCGCCGCCACGAACAGCATGTGCAGCGGATCTGGCGCATGCACCAGCACGGCACCGAACGCGGTATACGTCAACGCGGTCAGCACGCTGATCGGCACCAGCACGAGCAACGCGTCCGAGATGATTTGCTGATATTCGGCGCGTGTTTCGGGCGCAAGCGTGAGATACAAATCCGCCATGTTCGGTCGCATGCGTACCATGCCGACGTTCAACTGCGGAAAGCGCGAGATGCTGAGCATGATGGCGTACGCGCCGACCGCCACCGGCTGGAAATGCTGGCGATGCATCAATACGAAGAAATAGAAGAAGACGATCACCGCGACCAAGGCAATACGCAAAGCAATCGCTTCGGGATTGTCGTGCGGCAGCAGCAGCCTGCGTACCAGGAGCATGCGTCGCTGCAACGTGGGATGGCGCGCATAGGCGGCAAGTGCGCGCTGTAGTGCACGCTGAGATAAACGGTCATACAGCGCGGCGATACGTCTGCCGAACATACCCATGCGCCGCGGCTCGCCCGGCGCGTTGCGTGCTTGTGTGCGGCCGAGGCTGGTGCTTTCCAGCGGCGAGGTTTCTGTTTCGCGATCTTCGATGCGCAGCAGCGGTGCAACGCTAAATCGCAGCAGCAAGGCCGCGATCGCCACCAGCAGCCACGGCGTGAATGGCGAACGCAGCGCTTCTTTCAGAAAAGTGGAGACGAGCGAGGGCATCCAACCCAGGACGATGAAGATAGGCCACAGCAGCATGCCGCTGCGCGGGTTGCAGCCCATGGTGACTCCGAGTGCGGCGACGACCAAGAGGCCGCACGCGACCAGCAGCAAATGCGGTACTCCGCCAAAGACGGCGACGAGCAGCGGCAGCAGTACCCACGATGCGATGTCGATGGCGCCATATTCCAATAGCCGGCGGCGAAAACGCGGCATCAGAAAGCTTTCGGGCACGCAAACGCCGCGCAGGTTGTAGCCCTGGCCGGTGTGCCACATCCACGTTGCCACACCGAACAGCGTGGCGGCCATCATCACATCTTCGTCGTCGCCACGTAGCCATTGCACTGCGAAATACAGTGCCCCAGCACGCAATAGATTGGCCAGCACTACCAGCAACGGTGTGCGTCTGAACAATTGCAGCCAAAGTTGCCAGGCGACGCTCATGCCAACTCCACGAACAGATCTTCCAGCGTAGGAGTTTCGATCTGCAGATGAGCATGTTCGTTTGCAGCCAGCGAATGCAGGCTTTCCACCACGGGATCTTCGACCAGCAACACAGCCTGCTCGCCTTGCACCTGGGATTTCAGAGCACCTGCAACGGTGGGTGCCTGCGTCCATCCTTCTGTGCGGGTGAGCACTACACGTTTCATACGCGCGCGCAATTCGGCTAGCGGCCGCGTGAATTGAATGCGACCTTCGCGCAGTAACGAGATATCTGCATCGGCGCGTTCGAGATCGGCGGTGATGTGCGTGGAGAAAATCACGGTCTTGCCGGGTGCGCGCATCAGCGCCAACAGCTCGCCCATGAAAGCGCGGCGCGCTTGCGGGTCGAGGCTGGCGACGGGTTCGTCCAGCACCAGCAGATCCGGATCGGGCGCGATGGCGCGCACGATCGCCAGCTTCTGGCGCTGGCCTTGCGACAGTTCGCCGATCTTCTGCTTGACGTCCAGCTCCCAGTTCGTCAGCAGTCGTTCGACCAGTTCGGGATTCCAGCGTGCATAGAACGCCGCCGTGAAATCGAGATAGGCGCGCACCTTCATCCACGGAAACAGATCGAAGGTCTGCGGCACGAAACCGATGCGATGCATGCGTTCTCCGCCCGGTTCCAGCATCGGCTCGCCGAACAGATCGATATGGCCGCCATCGATCGGCGAGAGACCGAGCAGGCAGCGCAGCAATGTGGTCTTGCCTGCGCCGTTGCGACCGAGCAAGCCGACCACGCGACCACTGGGCACACTCCAGTCCAGCGCGTTGAGCACCTGGCGTTTCTTGAAGGATTTATCCAGGCCACGGACCTGCAGGGCCGGTGGCGCATCCGGGTGCGGTGCGGGTGACAAAACAGGGGGCATGGGACTGGCCAATTGGGTGCCGGACATCCGCAGAGGCTTCCTTCGAGGACTTCATGCACTCTGCCGTGTGCGATGTGCAACGTCCAGTAGATAAGATGTCGGATATGGCGGCCCAATCACCCTTCCTAGATGTGCCTTTGTTTCCCCTCGGCACCGTGCTCTATCCGGGCGGACAGTTGCAGTTGCGCATCTTCGAACCGCGATACCTGGACCTGGTGCGCGAATGCACGCGCAGTGGCACGGCGTTCGGCGTCTGCCTCATTCTGGATGGCGCGGAAGTGGGTGTGCCGGCCCGACCTGCTGCTATCGGTACGCTGGCACACATCGTCGATTTCAGTCATCGCGAGGACGGATTGCTAGGTATCGCCGCCGAAGGTGGCAGCCGCTTTCGCGTATTGCGCACGCGTGCACGCTCGGACGGCTTGCTGCGAGGTGACGTGCAACTGTGGCCGGACGAAACGCCGCAAGCGGTGCCGGTGGAATTCGCCTTGCTGCAGACCATCCTTGAGCGTTTGATTGAAACGATGGGACCGCACTGGCGGCATGCACCGCGTTCCTCTTATGACGATGCCGGTTGGCTGGGCTTTCGGCTGGCGGAATTGCTGCCGTTGGCTCGCGAGGAACAACAGCAGCTGCTGGAGATGACCGATCCATTGCTGCGTCTAACCACTTTGCGCGATATCCTGCCGCGCTTTCAGAAAGCCTGAGGACTTTATGGATGCTCCGATCAATTCTTCGCAGGCATCACCGGCCCTGTCTGTCCGCATGCCTTCGGTCCGTCGGCTCGACAGACGGCCAGTCTGCCTTCACCAACGCCCCTGTGGCCTGCGGACAGGCAGGGCCGGTGACACCTACGCAAAATTGATCGGAGCATCCATATGAGCAATCTTGCCGGAAAAACGCTGTTCATTACCGGCGCATCGCGCGGCATTGGCCTTGCCATTGCAGTGCGCGCTGCACGCGACGGGGCCAACGTTGTTATCGCTGCAAAGAGCGGCGTGCCGAATCCGAAGCTTCCCGGCACTATTTATACGGCAGCGGCCGAAGTGGAAGCGGCGGGTGGCAAGGCGCTTGCATTGAAAGTCGACATCCGCGAGGAAGAAGAGGTGCACGCGGCGGTCGCCCAGGCGGTGGAACGTTTCGGCGGCATCGATATCGTGATCAACAACGCCAGTGCAATCTGGCTTGCCGGTACCGAAGGCACGCCGATGAAGCGTTTTGACCTCATGCATCAGGTGAACACGCGCGGTACTTTCATGGTGACGCAAGCATGCTTGCCGTATTTGAAAAAGGCGAGCAATCCGCATGTGCTGATGCTCTCGCCCCCGCCAGATCTCGATCCGAAATGGTTTGCGCCGCATACGGCCTACACCATCGCCAAGTACGGCATGAGCTTGTGCGTGCTCGGCATGAGTGCGGAATTGGCACCGCTGGGCATCGCGGTGAATGCTTTATGGCCACGTACAGTCATTGCCACGGCAGCTATTGCCATGATCGATGGCGTGAAACCCGAACAATGCCGTCGTCCCGAGATCGTCGCGGACGCAGCGCACGCGCTGCTGACACAACCGTCGAGGCAATGCACAGGGCGCTTTGCTATCGACGAGGATGTCTTGCGTGAGGCGGGGATACACGATTTCGACACCTATGCTTATAAGCTCGGCGAGACATTACTACCCGATCTGTTCCTGAACTGACCTATTCAAGAGCATGCCTGAGGTTGTCATCAGGCCGCCGTCATTCGGCGCTTAAGCTATGCATCTGCGCCGCTCCGAATTGCTGGGGTAGCAGGAGGGTTTTACTTGGTTAAAAAGTGATTACCCGGGAAATTCGGGTGTATATTCCGTGAATGGTGCCGAGTTTTTGGTGCCGGCCGGCCACGGGCGCGGGGGCGAACTCCTGCTACGGGATGTAGCGGGGACCGTGGGCCAGCCATCCTGGAGGGAGGCGTTGCGATGGTTAGCGATACGTGGATCCGCTGTTTAGTGTGGTTCGGGGAGCCGACAAGCATTGAAAGAGCGCGGCTGGCACAGGCAGGTTGGCATACGCGTGTAGCGGATGCGAGCGCACCAGGAGGCGGGGTAGGTATCCGACGAGGCGATACAGTGGTCGCGATGGCGGATGTGCGACATGCCGACATCGAAACCTTGCGCAGCATGGCCATACTCATGGCGGATCATCCGCGCATCCCATGGTTAGCGTTGCTGTCCACCGATACCTCCGTGCAGGCACCGGAAGTGGAGCGCGTACTTCGCGCCAGCATCGACTTTTTCACCGCACCGGTCGACATGCAGCGGCTGGTCGAAACACTCGGCAAGCTCGCAGGTGACGCCACTCCGCCAGTCGCCGCGCATGCCGATGTGCCAGGCATTACCGGCAACAGTCCGGCGATGATGGCGGTGGTGGCGAGCCTGCGCAAATATGCACCCGTGGAACTGCCGGTGCTGATCACCGGCGAAACAGGTACCGGCAAGGAAGTTGCGGCGCGTGCACTGCACAAGCTGTCGCAGCGACGGGATCACCCCTTTGCTGCAATCAACTGCGGCGCATTACCCGCCAATCTCGTGCAATCGGAATTGTTCGGCCATGAGCGCGGTTCATTCACCGGCGCGAATGCGCGCCGCATCGGTCATTTCGAAGCGGCAGCGGGTGGAACGGTTTTCCTGGACGAAGTCGGCGATCTCCCACCGGATGCGCAAATCAGCCTGCTGCGGCTATTACAGGAAGGTACGCTGGAACGTGTTGGTTCCACGCAGTCGATCAAGCTCGATGTGCGCGTACTGGCGGCCACACATGTGGATCTTGAAAAAGCGGTGGCGCAAGGCCGCTTCCGCGAAGATCTGTACTATCGCCTCAACGTCCTGCGCCTGCGCATGCCTGCCTTGCGCGAGCGTGCCGACGACGTGCTGCAACTTGCACAGATTTTCCTCGACAGTTTCCGCAAACAGCACGACAGCCACGCGCGTACCTTCAGCGCACTGGCACGCAAGGCGCTGCGCGATTTCTCATGGCCCGGCAACGTGCGCGAATTGCTTAATCGCGTGCAGCGCGCGGCGGTGGTGGCGGAAGGTGCACAGATCAGCGTCGCCGATCTGGATCTGGAGGATGTGGTGGCGCCGCGTGCGGGACATTCCAGTCTCGGCTTGACGCGCACCTCGGCCGAACGTGATGCGGTGATGGCCTGTCTGCGCGAGACGCGTTTCAATATCAGCGAATGTGCGCGGCGCTTGAAAGTGTCGCGGGTGACCATCTATCGCTTGTGCAAGAAGCATCAGTTGGTGCTGGAAGACCAGCACTGACGTGTACGGCTTCGTAGGCTGGGGTGCAAACCCCAGCATGGTCATGCACACGTGGATCACGATGCTGGGGTTTGCACCCCAGCCCACACGGCGATCAAACGTCAGAACATGTACGGCACCTTGAACGTCAAGGTGAAATTCGGCGCATCCGGCGTCATACCCATGCCGAGCACGGTCACGAATGTGGTGTGCGGATTGAGTGCGTAGGTAAAGCCAAAGTTCAATGTCGCTGCATTCGCCTGACTGCCTATGATCTTGGTCCACGGGCCACCACTTGCGCGCAGCGAGTCCTTGCCATTGATGCGATCGCTGAAGGACATGCTCAAGCTGCTGCGCTCGTTGAAGGCGAAGGCCAAACCCGCGCCGAAGTAGAACACATCGGCCAGGCGCACACTGCCCGGCGTGCTGATCTGCGGATCGGTATCGATGTCCTTGAAGTTACGCTCGAAGGAATGGATATAGCCGACGTTGCCGAACACGATGGCTGGATCCATCGTCTTCACGAACGACGAGCCGAGTGTGGCTTGCCATAAGCCGTTGCCGGTGGGTTGCCGCGTCGGCACGGCGAACTGTTCGTATTGCGAATTGGCCGCAACGTTTACCCACTTGATGCCGTAAGGTGCGCGACCGGTCGGTGCGGTAACACCCAGCGTCAGCACCGTATCGGGCCGACCAGGCGCTTCGGTCAGGATTTTGTAGTTGACGGAGAAATTCACGTCACCCAATCCCTTGCCGGTCGACGTGTGCTCGTCGATGGCAGCCGCTGACCCGCCGGCGCCGCCTTGCTGGTAGTCGGTACTGCGCCCCACATAAGGAATGTCGAGATTGGCACTCAATCGTGGCGTGATCGCGTAACGCCCGATCATGTCGTACGTCAGTGAGTTGGAGTTCACTCGATCCAGTGCGATGTTACCGAGGAAGATTGAGTTCAGTGCCAGGAAGCCGTTGAGCGTAAGTTCGGCGCGGTCGTAATGGTTGTAGGTGACGTCGTTTTCGAACGTGAATTTGCGATTGAAGACGGCGTTTTGTTGCTGCTCAAGCACGTCCTGCACGCTGCGTGTCTGGGCGGATGTACTGGCTTGCACACTTTGCGTGGTGGATGCTGCCTGCGAGCTTTCCACCGAGCCGGCGTTCGCGGTGCTGGCAGCGCCTGAAGTGGCTTCTGCGCTGGCGACTTCCGCCGGGATTGGATTCGTCGAGGTCTTGCCGGTCAGGCGCGCTTGAAGTGCCTGCACCTGCATATCCAACGCGCGCAGCTTGCGTACCTCTTGCGCGTAGTTCACCTTCAGCATCTGCAATTGGCGAACGAGCTCCTGCACGTCCGCCTGATCTTGTGCAGTGGCGGGCGGAGCAGGAGCGGTGGGTGCTCCCTCCGCGAACACGCTGAGGCTTCCAAAAAAGCCAATAAGGCTGCATGCCACCGCAGTGGCGAGAATGGTCTTGCGCATGGCGATAGTCTCCCCTGCATGTTGTGAGAGCGTTGGGCTAGGACGCGCTCAGCGGTTGGAATGACTGAGATTGAGCGATTGCGCGAGGTTGTGCGCGAGCTGCGAGGTGGTTGCGTTGACGGACTGCGTCACCATGCTCACGATCATCTGGTTGGTCACGATCTGGCTGTCGGCAGTCAACGCGATGGTCTGGCCAAGGCTTCCCTGACTGACCCATTGCGACACCGAACCCTGGTCGGCGACGGACAGGTTGACCTGTGCACTGTCGTTCGAATACGTGGACGAGACCGATGCGTTGCCGGCGCTTGCGGCGCGGCCATCGGCGATGCTGGTTCCTGTGGTTGTCGTGGCGACCGTGTTCGTGTTGCTTACATTGCTTGATGACGGATTGCTAGGCGAGAGGTTGGTCGTCGAGCCGCTGACGTTCACCATCGGCCCCGTAACCGCGATGGTGGAAGATGACGTGGCGCCGGCGCTATTGGATGGCGCCAGACTCAGCGTGTTGGAGGCGCGTGCGCCGCTGTTGTTTTGGATGCTCAGGCTGGTGACGTTGCCAGCCGCATTGTGATCGCCGGCAATCTGCACACTCTGTACGAGGCCACCGACGTTGGCTAGCCCGCCGCTCTGCACGCTGCGGCTCACGTTGGATGCCGTGGATGTTGGCGCGGCACTGCCGATCGTGGTGATGGTGACAGTCGGTACGAATGTCACCTGCGGCTGGTTTGCGTTCTTGCTGAAATCCATGCTCAGCGTCAGCGTGCCGCGCAATGTCTGTCCATTGTTGGTCTGCCATGTGGAAATCATCTCCACACCGAACCACAACACCGTGTTGTCGCCGACGACGTAGCGGCCGCGCATGTCGGCGAGTTCCGGATCCGCCACTTCATGAATACCGGGTCCTACGTGGTGGTCGTCGGCCTCGCTGGCCAACGTGGTGCCGCAACGACAGGCAATCGCCAGCGCCAGCGCGGTGAGGAGGAGTGAATGCTTATCCATGGCAAAGCCCTCAGAACAGATCGGCGTGCGTGAAGCCGAAATCGAGTAATTCCGCGTCGGTAATGGCGCCACCTTGGCGGGCGAACAGATTGCGTGCGCTGGGTTTGCTTACAGGCTGCAGCAACACGGTGTGGCGATCAAAGTCACTGCCGATCACCACGAACAACACATGCGACGGCCACGCCTTCATGAAATCGTCGAGCTTCATGGTGCGATTGCCGAGAATCGAGTCGGCCAGCTCTACCTGATCGTCGTGCACCTGCTTGAGCACCACGAAATGCCGGTACCCGCGTATATCCATCAATACGATGGCAGGTACGCGCAGTGTGCGAAGGCGCGCGATGTCGACGCGGTAGCCGCGGCCGCGCATACCAAGCGCTTCTATGTAGTGCTTGATGTCGAGCATGGAGAATCCACGCTGCTTCACCGTGGCGGAATCAGACAGCCCCAACATACCGTCGATGATGACTGTCTCATCGACGTCCAGGTGATAGCCGTAGCGAAGAATCGTCGCGAGCGCTGCGGCGCCGCAGCTGTAATCGGTGTGCTGCCGAACGATGTTCGCAAAACGCAGCTCCTGCATGCTGGCCACGTGCGCGTTGTACTGCGCGCCATTGGGCAGCACACCGGCGAAGCTCACGTCACCGGCATGCGCGCGTGCGCACATGGTGGTCAACGCCAGCGAAATCAGCAGCGTCAAAAATAGAGATCGCACTTCTTAGCTCTCCATGTCCTTGCGAAGGGAAGACCCCCGACCCGCAGGGGACGGGCCGGGGGCTTCCACATGGTGCCCGGCGGCATGTCGCCGGGTTACCGCCCTCATTGCCGTCTTGCGACGGCGCGTTCCTTCCACTACGCCATTACGGGTTGGAGACACCCATGGCGAGGCTGTTGCTCTGCATGTTGCCGGTACCGGCAGCCTGGTTGATGCCGACGTTGCCGCTGGCGTTGGAAATCACCGAGCCCGACAGCGTGGTCGTGTTGGTGGTCGGCTGCAGGTAATAAGCGCAGTTCAGCGCGCCCGGTTCGTTGTCGACGCCATTGCCGGACCATTCCTGCTCCAGCGTCGAGGTGGCCACGGCGTAGCTGACGTTCTGGGCACTGGCGGCGGCGAGCTGGTTGAGCTGCTCGTTGTTGTCGCCGGAGGCTTGGTTCACGCCCAGGTTGCCAGACACATTGCTGAAGGCACTACCGCTGATGGTGGCGCTGTTGGTGGTGCCGTAGTTGTACGTGAGATTACCCATGCCCGATTGCACGGCGAAGGTTTCGGCGTCGGCCATGCTGCCGGCTTGCGACTGAGGATCGCCGCCGCCGCAACCACCGCTGTGTTCGCAGTTGAAGGTGAACCCAGCATCCGCAGTGCCCGAGGATCCTGCGGAGGCCACTGCGGCCTGGTTGCCTTGCGCGTTGTAGTCGCCGGAGGCCTGGTTCACGCCCACGTTGCCCGATGCGCCGGCACCGACGTTATCGGTGATGGTGGAGCTGTTAGCCACTTGACCATTGTTGATCACGATATTGGTGAGCGATGCTTGCGCGGCGCTCGACAAGGCGAGGGCCGCGGCGTCGATCTTGATGGCGCCGTCAAGGTCAATATAGCCGCTGACGTCGATACTCGAGTCGAGCGACACATCCTTGCTGATCGACACGGTTTGCGCGGAGGCCTGTGCTACGCCGAACACGCTCAACACGGTCAGTGCGATCAAAGTCCTTCTCAGATTTGCTTTCATGATGTCCTCTCTAAATGACGGGTGTTGCGAGTTATCAATGCGAGGAAGCCGGTACGGACATCAACAGCACGTTGTCCGATGCGTTGCCGGATCCCGCGACCTGGTTGAGTTGCATCACACCGTTGAACCCTTCCATTGCCGACGGATCGACTGCCACGTTCCGTGTGCCGCCAGCCTGTGCATGTGAGTTCGACGATGGTTGCCCCCCTGCCGACGCAGAGACAGTGGCCGACAGGGTGCCGTCCGTCGCCTCGCGTATGCCTTGGCTGGCCAGCTGCGCGACAACCCCGTTGAGCTGGGTGTTGCCGTTGCCGCTGGCCTGATTGATCGATGCAATGCCGCGCCCGTTGTCATAGGCATTACCGCCGATGGTGGCGCTGGCATGGAGCGATGCATCCACTGCTGCATCGCTGTAGGTGTGTTGCCGCGCCAGGAGCAGAGCCTGCGTATGGCTACCCAGCGCGAACGCGTGCATGTTTGCCTGCAGATTGGCATCGCCTGCGGCGGTGTTCACCGCGCTGATGCCTTGCGCACCTTGCGCGACGTGTCCGTTGATGGTGTTGGAATCCAGATAGCTGAGCATCGCGGCGTAGGCGTCGCCGCTCGCTGTTTGTGCGAAGGTGGACGTTGATAGGGGTGCAACAAGCGAGACACCCACTGCGCACAACATCAAGTGATAAGACATCCGTTTCATGACGCGCCCCTTAGTGACCCGCGCCCAATACAGGAATCTGCGAGAGGGCATTGCTCACCTGGTCGCTGATGTTGCGTGTGCCATCCACCACAGCGCCGCCGCCGGCGGGAGCGCTCAAGGTATTGCTTACCCCATTGCTGCTTGCAGCGCCGGCGCTGTTGCCGCCGATGTTCGTGCCAAGCGCCGTATTGAGTGCGTGCTGCATGCTGTTTTGTCCGGGCATGCTTGCGGTGATGCGGCCAGCATTGAGGCTGGCGATTTCCGCATCGCTGATTTCGCCGGGGCCACTAGCACCGGTGAGTCCATTGACGAGTTGGGGATTGGGTGACGCGCTGACCATCAGCGCCATGCCCGGTGCGGTGGGCGATCGATCAGCCGGGCGCGTGGCCACGTTGCGAGTCACCACTATTTCGCCCGGTTTGGCTTTCTGTGCGACACGAGCGCCATCGGCGGAGGCCAGCATGGGCATCAGCGCCATCAACCAGCCGCCGGTGATGGCAACAACGATGTGTGCATGACGATTCAACTGGTGCTGACGCATGGCGTCCATGGGCTCCTCCTCCAATGTCCCCTTCGCTGGACTAAGGGCAAGTCCCGTGCCATCAGCAAAAAGCCTTGAAAAATGAAGGCTTGGCGAACGGAGGCGGTAGTTTGGAGGTTTGCTAGCCGGTGCAGCAGTGTTACAGCGCGTTCGCGGTCCGTATTGCGGCGAATGGCGTAGCCAAGCGCTTTTTCAGCAGGTGTAACACCTCTGATACACATCGCATCACGGTAAACAACGCCGGAGTATGTTGGCAGGGCGCCGCTTGCTGGCTAGGATGCGGGTTCCCCTTTTTTTGCGTTTCTTCCACGTGGCGTGGCCGCGGCCACGCGTGGGGTCACGCATGTTCACCATAGGAGTCTTCGGTGTCGTCCCTCGTCGATCTCGGCAAGCGTTATTGGTTACCTGTTTACAAGCCGCGCGAGCTAGTGCTCGATCGAGGCAAAGGCGCGCGCGTGTGGGATACCGAGCAACGCGACTACATCGATTTCGGCGCTGGCATTGCTGTGAATGCGCTGGGTCATCAGGATCCGGATCTGATTGCCGCGTTGACCGCGCAGGCGCACAAGCTTTGGCACAGCAGCAACGTGTTCTATACCGAGCCGCCGCTGCATTTGGCGCAAGAACTGGTGGAAGCCTCTGGTTTCGCCGAGCGTGTATTCCTGTGCAATTCCGGCGCGGAAGCGAATGAGGCGGCGATCAAGCTGGTGCGCAAATGGGCGGCGGCGCAAGATAGGCCGCCGGAGCGGCGCGTGATCATCACGTTCCGCGGTTCGTTCCATGGCCGTACTTTGGCCACAGTCACGGCTACCGCGCAGCCGAAATACCAGGAAGGCTACGAGCCGTTGCCCGGTGGTTTCCGTTATCTCGATTTCAACGACGTCGCCGCGTTGGAGGCTGCCTTCGCTGCCGGCGATGTCGCTGCTGTCATGCTGGAGCCCGTGCAAGGCGAAGGTGGCGTATTGCCGGCAGCGCCCGATTTTCTCAAGCGCGTGCGCGAGTTGTGCGACGCGCACGAGGCACTGTTGGTATTGGATGAAATTCAATGCGGCATGGGCCGCACTGGCACATTGTTCGCACACGTGCAGGATGGTGTGACACCGGACATCGTGACGCTCGCCAAGGCGCTGGGTTGCGGTTTCCCGATCGGTGCGATGCTTGCCGGTCCGAAAGTCGCGCAGATCATGCAGTTTGGTGCGCATGGCACTACCTTTGGTGGCAATCCCATGGCGGCAGCCGTCGCGCGCGTTGCTTTGCGCAAATTATCGTCGCCAGAACTGCTGGCCAATGTGCATCGTCAATCTGCCGCCTTGCGCGAAACGCTTGGATCGATTGGCGCGGAGCTTGGCATGTTTTCCGAAGTGCGCGGGCGCGGATTGATGCTTGGCGCAGTGCTCGCTGAGGGCTATCGAGGCAAGGCGGGCGAGGTGCTTGACGTGGCGGCGACACATGGCCTGCTAGTGCTACAGGCGGGGCCGGATGTGTTGCGCTTCGTACCACCTTTGAACATCTCCGACGATGATTTGTCGGAAGGTCTGGTTCGCCTGCTCGCCGCGTTGCGCGCGTTCGTTGGGAAGGCATGACGTCTACCACTCAGGAGTCATCACAATGAAATATCTGCACAGCATGGTTCGCGTGCGTGATCTCGATACGTCGCTTCGTTTCTACCGCGAAGGGCTTGGTTTGAAAGAAACGCGCCGCATGGACGTGCCGCAAGGCAAGTACACGCTGGTGTATCTCGCCGCGCCGGAAAATCCCGAAGCGGAAGTCGAGCTGACCTACAACTGGGGCTCGGAAGAGGACTATGGCTCCGCACGCAACTTCGGCCATCTGGCCTTCGAGGTGAAGGACATTTATGCCGTTTGCGAGCATCTGCAATCGTTGGGCTACACCATCAGTCGCCCGCCGCGTGACGGTCACATGGCATTTGTGCGCTCGCCGGATCTGATTTCCATCGAACTGCTGCAGGATGGTCATCTGCCGCCGCGCGAACCGTGGGCGTCGATGCCGAACGAGGGTGGCTGGTAATCGCGAAATTTCCCCTCCCCTGCATGCGGGGGAGGGCGGCATTGAGCCGTCAGTGCTGATCTTCTTTTGCGGGTAGCTCGGTCCCGCACACCCGGCAATAGCTGGCGTCGTTTTCGTGTTCTGCCTGACCACACCGCGCGCAGGGCAGATACTTGCGCCTTGCACGCATGCTGGCGGCAAGCTCTGCGGTAAAGATGCCGGTGGGCACGGCGATGATGCTGTAACCGATCAGGATGATCAGTGATGTAACCATCTTGCCTAGCGCAGTCTTCGGCGTGATGTCGCCGAAGCCGACGGTGGTCATGGTGACGATGGCCCAATACATCGACGTGGGGATCGAAGTGAAGCCGTCTTCTGGCCCTTCGATCAAGTACATCAATGCACCAAAGATCAATACCAGAGTAAGAATGGTGCAGAAGAACACCAGTACCTTGCGGCGTGCGCGCACCAGTGTGAGCCACAGCAGATCTGCTTCGCCTACGTAACGCGTGAGCTTGAGAATGCGGAAGATGCGCAGAATACGCAGTGCACGCACCACCAGCAGATATTGGCTGCCAACCGCGATCAGGCTGATCCACGTGGGCAGCACGGCAAGCAGGTCGACCATGCCGAAGAAGCTGCGCACGTAACGCCACGGGCGATCGACCACCACGATGCGCATGATGTATTCGAGTGTAAAAGCCACCGTGAACGCCCACTCGAATACATAGAAGATCGCGCCGTATCGTGCGTGTGCCGATGCGACGGTATCCATCACCGCCACAGTGATGCTGCCGAGGATGGCGATGATCAGCAGTACGTCGAAGCGACGTCCCGCTGCATCTTCGTGCCCGAAGATGATGTGGAACCAGCGCGTCCGCCATGCGCTGCCCGGCGCGGGACCGAACTGATCGGTGAAGGGCGAGCGCGTGCGCATGACGGTCAGCCTGCTCGAGCCTCGCGCATCGCAGCGCGTGCGGCATCCAGTGTTGCAGCGATGTCTTCGTCGGTGTGCGCGGAAGAGAGAAAGCCTGCTTCGAAAGCGCTGGGTGCAAGGAATACGCCGCGTTCGAGCATGCCACGGAAGAAGCGGTTGAACATGGCCGTATCCGCTGCCGTGGCCTGCGCGTAGCTGCTTACTCTTTCATGCGTGAAGAACAGACCGAACATGCCGCCCACCCGGTTCGTGCTGAAAGGGACGCCTTCACCATCGGCCACGGCCTGCAGTCCATCGGTAAGCAGACGCGTGCGTGCAGCCAGTGTTTCGTAGAAACCGGGTGCCTGGATCAACTCCAGCATGGCCAGGCCTGCAGCCATGGCGACCGGGTTTCCGCTCAAGGTGCCAGCTTGGTAGATCGGGCCAGCCGGTGCAATCTGTTCCATCAGTTCGCTGCGTCCACCGTAGGCGCCCACCGGCATGCCGCCGCCGATGATTTTGCCGAAGGTGCTGAGATCGGGCTTTATACCGTAGTGTGCCTGCGCGCCGCCGAGTGCGACGCGGAAGCCAGTCATGACTTCGTCGAAGATCAGCAGTACGCCGTGTTGCGTGCATAGTTCGCGCAAGGCCTGCAGATAGCCTTCCTGCGGCGGAATGCAATTCATGTTGCCGGCGACCGGTTCGATGATCAGCCCAGCGATCTCGTCACCGTGTTTGGCAAACAATGTTTGCGCGGCTGCCAGATCGTTGTAGGGCAGGGTGAGCGTGAGATCGGCGTTTGCCGCGGGTACGCCGGGCGAAGTCGGTACACCAAAGGTCAGTGCACCGGAGCCAGCCTTCACCAGGAAGCTGTCGCCATGACCGTGATAGCAGCCTTCGAATTTCACGATCTTGCTGCGGCCGGTAGCGCCGCGCGCAAGACGGATGGCCGACATCGTGGCTTCAGTACCGGAATTGACCATGCGCACCATTTCTACCGATGGCACTAGGCGCGTGATGGTTTCCGCCATCACCACTTCAGCAGGGCAGGGCGTGCCGAAGGACAAGCCGTCGCGTACCGCGTGCTCCACTGCTTCACGCACTTTGGGGTGGTTGTGCCCCACGATCATCGGCCCCCAGGAGCCGACGTAGTCGATATAGCGCTTGCCTTCCACATCCCACAGATAAGCCCCGTCGGCCCGTGCGGTGAAAAAGGGTTCGCCGCCGACGGACTTGAAGGCGCGCACCGGAGAATTCACGCCGCCAGGCAGCAGCTTCAATGCGCGTTCGAATAATTCATGGTTGGTCATGGGCAATGGCTCGATGCTTGATTCAAGATGAGAGGGCTCGCGGCAACATCGTTGCGGCTTGCCTGAGGGGGATGCGCCATTGTCCGGGCGATAGCCGGCATCTGCCAGCCATGACGATCGACTGTGACTTTCTGTCATCACATCGGCGCAACGGCCGATGTGGCCGCTTTCGCATCGACAAAGGAGTTGCGAGAATGTGCTATTCACTTCGATCCAGCGAGTCCTTATGAACCAAGTTTCCACCGACACCACCCTGCGCAAATGGATGTGCGTGGTCTGCGGCTTCATCTATGACGAGGCTGCGGGGCTGCCGGAAGAGGGCCTGGAGCCCGGTACGCGCTGGGAAGACGTGCCCGATACCTGGACGTGTCCGGATTGCGGCGCGACCAAGAGCGACTTCGAAATGGTCGAAATCGACTGATTCGCCGCACGCTGCCTGCAAATCGCCCGATTTCGCCAGCGCGCCGGCTTTTTCCCCTGTTGGAATGTTCCTCGTGCGAAACCCCTCCCCGAGGAACGGCCATGCAGCAATTCATTCCCTTCGAAGACGACTGGGACGCGCTGGAAAAGATGCGCCCCGAGGCACTGATTCCCTACCGCGTTGGCCTTGTGCCAGCGCACGAAGGCGGGCAACTCCGCCCGAATCCTTCTAGTAATGAGGCGCCTGGCTGTGCGCCGGTGATGCCGAACTGATCTTCATCCGGGCGTTGATTGCCTAAATCACCTTAATATGGCGGCGCCGGCCCGCAGCGACCGGCGCCGCCATAGGCTGTTTTTACTGTCGGCATCCGTTGTTTGCAAAAAAGTTTCACAGAGCGCGCTTGTGCCCCTTCCCAGGATCGTTAGCCGGCGCTATGATTTCACCCCCTCCGACGAGATAGCCCTTCCCGGAGGTTCCCTGAAAAACTCCAGTCAACGTTTTCGAAATTAGGTGTTGACGGAAGTGTGAAGAGATGTAGAATGGGCGGCTCACCCGGGACGAAATGCTTCGGGGCGATCTTCAAGAGAAGGTTGCAAGTGATTGATCTTTGACAGTGTGCGCAGGTGACTTGTGTGGGCGCCTTGCGG
>NZ_BSOB01000005.1 GCF_030160295.1 Dyella acidisoli | reverse complement strand
AACTACGAGGCTGGCCTCAAGACCGTCGTGCCCGAGTACAACCTGCTGTTCAACGCCTCGGCGTACTACTACCGCTACTCGAACCTGCAGTCGTCGGTGCTCAATCCGAACTATTCGGGCTCCGGCGTGCCGTTCTACATGGTGCAGACTTCCGACCAGCATGCGCACGGCATCGATCTGGAAGCGCAATGGCAGCCGACGGCCAACCTGCGGTTGAACGTCACCAGCGAGTACATCGATGCCACCTATGTGCATGGCACGTCGACCTCGGGCGTAGTGCTGGATGGGCAGCCCACCGGCGAGCCGCTGTTCTCGATGACGGCCGGCTTTGATTACACCTGGCACGGTGTTTACGGCGGGGATCTGGAATGGAACATGCAGTACGCGTATCGCGGGCATACGCGCTGCAATAGCGATTCGACGTTCCAGGGCAGTTGCTTTGCCACGACGGCGTTCAAGATCGGTACGTCGCAGCAGCGCACCGATGCGCGGCTGGATTGGCATACGCCGGATCAGCGATGGGGCGTGGGGGTGTACGTCAACAACATGTTCAACAAGCGCTACGTGCTGGGCATTGGCAACGACAGCACGAATGATTTTGGGACGCCGTATGCGACGATTACACCGCCGCGGACGTTTGGGGTGGAAATGCGAGCGAGGTTTTGAAGTGGTGCGAATCTGTTGCTAGCTCAGCCACGTTGTGATGCATGAGAGGAAGCCTCATGAGCAATCAGAGGCTTTCTGATGTGGCCCGCAATGCTGCTTCACGCAGGCCGGCACGGATGCGTTCCATGACACCTTTGTCGGCCTTGGCAGAGTGCACGGCATAGGCCGAGTAGGAAAACTCGGGGCTATCCGGCACCAGGGCGAGGCGCCCGTCTTCCAGATAACGGCGCACGAAGCCTTTACGGAAATAGCCGCTGCCGCCCATTGCGAGAATGTAATCGAGTGCCAGCGGCCCATAGCTGATCGACACCACGGGATTGGGCTGATCCGGAAAAGCCGCCTGGTAGCTGGCGGCAAATGCATCGCCCCAATCGATGCGCACGTGATCTTCCGCTTGCAGTGGATGCTTGCGGTCCGCGGTGGTGCTGACCATCACCAGTTTTTCTTCGAATAGAAGTTCGGCAATCACGCCCGGCCGTTGTGGTGCGGCGTAGACGATCGCCACGTCTAGCAAACCGGCCTGCACACGATCCACCAATCGCTCGGCATCATCGATCTGCGCGCTCACCGCGAATTCGGGACAGGCTTGGCGTACCCAGAAAAGCCAATCGCGCAGAAGCGGATCCCACAAGCTGAGTTCGGCACCAACGGTGACCACCATCTCGCGTCCTGGCGGCAAGGCGACCGCTTTGCGTGCGCGCTCCCACACTTGGACCATGCTGCTGGCAAAGCGCAGGAATTGCTCGCCGGCAGCGGTGAGCCGCGCGCCGGCTTTATTGCGCACGAATAAAGGGCGATCCAGCTGTTCTTCGAGCACCCGGATGCGGGCGCTGACCGCGGTCTGGGTGAGATTGAGATTGGTGGCGGCGCTGACGAAACTGCCGGTTTTGACAATTTCCAGGAAGGTGCGTGCGGCGTTTATGTCCATCTAGCAAACTTTTATTACTTAATGCGTGAACAATTCTAATATTTTTATGAGAGCTATTGAACGCCTTCGCGTTTGTAGGGTGGGGTGCAAACCCCAACTTCGGCGCCCCCATGCATGGGAATGTCGGGGTTCTCACCCCAACCTGCGGTGGCTGGGGTGTCTAATCAGCAGAGCAGGGGGCATAAGGATGTGCTGATTCATCCTGGGCAAGTGTTTGTCCACAATCTGCCGCAAGGTTTGATGATTCCTCGTCCCGGCGAAGGCCGGGACCCAAAATCGTCAACGACACTAGGCCCCGGCGGCCTTCGCCGGGGCGACGGTGCGGTAGTGTTGAATCGATCACTTCGAGGTGACGTATGACGCTTCGTCTTGGTCAGTTGCCTTAAAGCATTTTTATTGCTGATAACCAGCAATATTTTGATCTCAGCTTTGACGAATTTATCAGGCAGAATGCGCGCGCTCGCCGATCAGCGGTCCACACCGCAAGCCGCGACAACGGTTCCCATATCCCCGCACGCTCGCCCCATTCCCACATGCCCGCTACCGCCCGGACGGCGTCATTGCCGTGGTCCTTGCTACTGCTCGACCCGCAGAAACTACTGTTTTCGTTGAGCAGTTTCATCGCCGCGGCGATCACGCTTGCGATCGCGTTCGAGTTCAGCCTGCCGCGCCCATGGTGGGCGTTGCTGACGGTATACGTGACGGCGCAACCGATGGCCGGTGCGTTCCGGCCGAAGATGCTCTATCGCCTGGGCGGCATCCTGACCGGCGCAACGGTTTCCATCCTGGTGGTTCCCAACTTGCAGCATGCGCCGGAATTGCTGGTGCTTTGCATGGCTGCATGGACCGGCCTGTGCATCTACCTTGCCGTGTTGGATCGCACGCCGCGAGCCTTCTTGTTCCAAATGGCGGCTTTCAGTTCGGCGGTGATCAGCTTTCCGTATCTGGACGATCCGGCGGACGTCTTCACTACCACTATCTCCCGCGTGGAAGAAATGACGGTGGCTATCGTCAGCGTTAGTTTCGTACATGGCCTGCTGCAACCGTGGAGCGTGACGCCAGTTATCCATGGCCGCGCCAGCTCTTTTCTTGCGCACGCGTCACGATGGACGCGCGAGGCGCTTGCGCAACGCCACACGCGGCTTGAATACGAGCATCGACGCACGCTGGCGGCAGACGTCACCGAACTCGGCATGATGGCCATCCATCTGCCATCTGATCAGCGCCCGGCCAGTGCAGGCCGGCGCATGGTGCTGGGTGTGCAGAAACAGTTGGCCACGATCCTCCCTCTGGCATCTGCGGCGGCAAACCGATTGGACATGCTCAGCGCCTTGGCGCCGCTCGATCCCGAGCTGGCGCGATTGGTCGAAGACACACGTGCATGGCTCGCCAAGCCTGCAGAGCTGCAGTATGCAACGGGACACGAGCTGGCCATCCGCTGCCGTAAGCTGGCTGAGCGAAAAGAGCAGCCATTGTTCTGGCGTGATCTGTTGCGCTCCAGCCTCTGCGTGCGCATGGCCGAATTCATCGAAGCACAAGTCGAAGCATGCCGGCTGGTGCAGCAGCTCGGCAGCACACCTGCATCGCAGCCCAAGATGAAGCAGAGCAGGGAGCGCGACAAATCCTTTCCGCTGGCGCGTGACCATGGCCTGGCAATGCTGGCCGGATTGGCGACAGCCACAGCCATCATGCTGTATTGCACTGTGTGGATTCTGCTGGCCTGGCCCAATGGTTCAGCCACTGCTGCGTTTGCCGCGCTGATCACCTGTTCGTTCGCGACCCAGGACGATCCGGCGCCGGTGCTTGGTCGCTATCTCGGTGCAACGTTGCTGACTTTTCCGCTGGCTGCGTTCTATCTGTTTGCCGTGCTGCCGCGCGTCGATGGTTGCGCCATGTTGATTGTGACGCTGGCGCCAGCTTTGCTGGCGATCGGTTATATCCAAGCCATCCCGGCGCTGTCGGCGCGCGCTTTGCCGATGTTTTCGTGCCTGATCGTTGCGCTGGGTTTTCTAGATCGTTTTATTGCCGACTTCGCTACCTTCATCAACGTCGGGCTTGCACAGGTCGGCGGCATCATCGCGACTATTGCCGTGGCGAAGTTGTTTCGCTCGGTCAATGTGAGTTGGACGGCCAAGCGCATGATCCGCGGTAACTGGATCGAGATCGGACAGATGGCTTCGATGGCACGACCGTTCCGACCGGCGCATTGGACAAGTATGGCGGTGGACCGACTGGGCCAGACTGCCGCGCGCATGGCTGTCGCCGAAGGCAGTGATGCGCTGCATGCGGCAGATGGACTGGCGGATCTGCGTATCGGTCGTAACGTGATTGCGATTCGGCGGTCGTTATCGACGGTACCCACTCCGATTCAGGCGGCGCTGCGTGATGTGCTGGAAGGCATCGCAGGCCTGTTCCAATCGCGCGGTCGCCAAGGCGAACTGCTGCCGCCACCCGCTTCACTGCTTACCAGTATCGATAAAGCTATTGGTGCCATGTGCGTCGCCGAGCAAGCGGAGCCATCGCATCCCGCTTTGCTCGCACTGGTCGGCATGCGTTGCAACCTGTTTCCCACTGCACACGCTCCAAGGATCGCTGGCGATGCTTGAAGAGCTGCATGTGTTTGGCGTGTACCTGCCCACCGCGCTGGTCTGGGCAGTGGTAGCCGGCGTGCTTGCGCATCTGCTGCGCGGTGTGTGGCAACGCCTGCCTTGGTCCGGCGCGCTTGGGCACGCGGGTGTCTGGGAACTCGCTTTGTTCGCCTTGTTGTGGTGGGCACTGACCGTAGGTGCCGACCGCTTCATTCACTATGGATAATGCCTTGATCAAACCCTCGATCATGAAGATCGTGCGTGCGCTGTGCACGCTGCTGGCCATCGCCGTGTTGCTGTTTGCGGTGCGTGCGCTGTGGATTCGCTATCAGGTGGAACCGGTCACGCGCGACGGCAAGGTGCTGGCGGATGTCGTGCCGGTCGCCACCGATGTGGCCGGATTGATCACCGAAGTTCGCGTGCACGACAACCAGATGGTGCAGCAAGGGCAGGTGCTGCTGGTGATCGATCCTTCGCGGTACGTATTGGTGCTACAGCAGGCGCAGGCAAACCTCGGCGGCCAGCGTGCCGCGCTCGCCGAAGCCGAGCGCGAAGATCGGCGCAACCGCTCGATGTCCAACGTGGTGGCGAGCGAAGTGATCGAGCAAGGGCAAGCCAAGGTCGAAGAGCTGCGTATGACAGTGGCGCAGGCCATTGCGGCACGCGATCTGGCCCGGCTCAACCTGGACCGCACCCAGATCAAGGCGCCGGTAAGCGGCGAGGTCGCCAACGTCACGCTGCAGCCCGGCATCTATCTCACGGTAGGCAAACCCGCGATTGCGCTGGTGGACGCGGCATCGACGCGTGTCGAAGGTTACTTCGAAGAAACCAAGCTGCAGCGCGTCCATATCGGCGATCGCGTCAGCATTCACCTGATGGGTGTATCAGGTGAGATTCGTGGTCACGTCGATAGCATTGCTTCGGCGATCCAGGATCGCGAGCGCACCGGCGACATTGCCAAGCTTGCAGACGTCAATCCCGCCTTCACTTGGGTGCGTTTGGCGCAGCGCATACCGGTGCGCATCGCGATTGACGATGTGCCCAAGGGTATTCGCCTGGTGCCGGGCCAAACCGCCACGGTGGTTGTGCACTCGGCTGATGAGCCACGAGGCCTCCTGCCGTGGTAACGCTTCGTACCCTTCTTGCATCGTGTGTATGCACTGCTTTCGTTGGATGCGCTGAAGTCGGGCCTGACTACCATGTGCCAGCGCAGGCGGTAGTGAACACTCGCGCAACTCAAGGTAGCTTTGTTTCCACTTCCGCTGCGACAAGCGTTGCGCCCCTGCCAGCCAAATGGTGGAAGCTTTACGACGATCCTGTGCTGGACGGTCTGATCGCGCAAACGTTGACTGCGAATACGCAATTGCGTTTCGCCGAAGCGAATCTCGAGCACAGCGATGCTTTGCTTATCGACGCTGATTCGCAGCGCTTCACGGGTAGCGTGGATGCAGCGACCGCTTGGAATCATCCTTCCGAAGAAGCGGTGTTGAAGCGCACCGGCGTAACGCCATACCAGAACTACAATAGCGGTGTATCGATCAGCTATGACCTTGATCTGTTCGGTGCGATTCGTCGTGGCGTGGAGGCTGCGCGCGCGGATGACGAAGCGGCTGTCGCAGCGCGTGACCTGGTGCGCATCAACGTGGTCGCCGAAACCGTGCGCGCCTATGCCGATGCCTGCAACGCAGGGCACGAGATCCTGCTCGCGCAAAAGCGCATCGGTGTCGAGCAGGATGATGCGCACATGACCCAGGAACTGGTGCTGCACGGGCGAGCATCGCCGTTGGACAGCACACGTCAACAGGACGCATTGGCCACCATCAAGGCGCAATTGCCACCGCTTGAGGCTAAGCAACGCAATGCGTTGTTCCGTCTGGCCACGCTGGCGGGGCAGCCACCCGCCAATTTCGACCGCACCTTGCTTGCGTGCAACACTCCGCTGCATCTGGATCAACCGCTTCCTGTTGGCGACGGACAGGATTTGCTCAAGCGACGCCCCGACGTACGCGCGGCGGAACGGCATTTGGCCGCAGCAACCGCGCGTATCGGCATTGCTACGGCAGCCTTGTATCCGGACATCAAATTCGGGGTTTCGCTGGGATCGACCGGCAAGGCCGTCGATGCCTTGACCGGATATACCAACCGCTTCGCCATCGGACCGATGGTGAGTTGGAACTTGAATCGGAACGCGGTGCGGGCGCGCATCGATGAGGCTAATGCGCAAAGCCATGCAAATCTTGCGGCATTTGATGGTGTGGTGCTGAATGCGCTGCGGGAAGCCGAAACGTCGCTGGATACGTACGTAGCCGATCTCGACAAGCAGGAGCAATTAAAGGTTGCGCGCGACAATGCTGTGCATCGTGCATCGCAGGCCGAAGAGTTGGAGCGGGGCGGCAGAATCGACCGCCTGTCGCTGCTTGCAGCCGAACGAGATCGTTGGATGGCCGAGCAAACGGCTGCTGCCGGAGAGGCTGCGCTTAATCGTGATCAGATCGATATCTTTCTCGCGTTGGGCGGCGGCTGGCAGTAGATCTTTTCATGGCCCTTTGAACTGAGGACAAGGAGACGCCACTCTATTCAATGGCGCCTCTCAGTACCGTACCGTCATTCCGTCCTTCGCCGGAATGACGTAAGGCAAGACTAGGTGTTGAGGACAATCGGTAGCCGTCTGGATGCCGCCACCGCGGCAGTGCGTCGCAGCACAACGGCGCACGATTTATAAGATGTATTATATATGCATCTTTAAGGCGACAAGGCACCTCCCCATGCTGACCCAAGCCCAACGCGACATCGTTAAGAGCTGCGTACCCGCACTGAAAGCGCACGGTTTGACACTCACGAAGAACTTCTACGGACGCATGTTCAAGGCCAATCCTGAGCTCAAGCACCTTTTCAACATGAGCCATCAGGCCACCGGCGAACAACAGCAGGCACTCGCGTTGGCGGTGCTTGGCTATGCTGAAAACATCGACGATACGTCGGTGCTGGCGCCGGTCATCAGGGTGATCACGGCCAAGCACGTCAGCATGGGCATTCGTGCAGAGCACTATCCCATTGTCGGTCGTCATCTTCTTGCGGCTATCGCTGAAGTGATGGGGGATGCCGCAACAGCTGAAGTGCTGGAAGCGTGGGGTGCCGCGTACGCGCAACTGGCCGACATCCTGATCGAGGCTGAACAAGCCTTGTTTACGCACGCCGCGACGACGAAAGGCGGTTGGTCCGGCTGGCGTCCGTTCCGGGTGATCAAGGTGGTGCGTGAAAGTAGCGAAATCGCGTCGTTCTATCTCAAGCCGACTGATGATGGATTGCTGCCGCCGTTTGAGCCAGGACAATTCGTGTCGGTGCGCACGGTGGACGAAACAGGCATGACGCGTATACGGCAGTACAGCTTGTCAGATGCGCCTCATCAGGATTACCTGCGCCTCACCGTCAAGCGTCAGGACGGCAGCGAAGATGCGCCTGCGGGAATCGTCTCGACGGCGTTTCATATCGACGTCAACGAAGGCGATCTCATCGAGCTATCGTTCCCGCAAGGCCATTTCGTGGTGGATCAGGAAAAAGACACGCCGCTGGTGTTGTTGAGCGGCGGCGTTGGCATCACACCGATGCTGGGCATTCTTGGCCATATCGCCAAGGAACAACCAGGGCGATCGATCCATTTCGCCCATGCTGCGCGCAACCGTGATGTGCAAGCCATGAATGATTGGCTCAGGGCCATGGCTGCACGACATGACAAGTTGGATGTGGAAATTTACTACGAGGAAGTCGGTACGGCCGACGTGGTGGGCCGGCACTACGACAAACAAGGCCGCATCGATGCCGGTCAGATTGCGGCACAGAATCACCTGGCCGATGCGGACTATTACATCTGCGGTCCGCGCGGTTTCATGAGTGCGCAGATTGACTCACTGAAGCGAGTAGGGATACCGGACTCGCGCATCCACGCTGAGTTTTTCGGTGCATCGTTCGGCTAAGGTAACTGTGAGCGAAGGTTGAGTTGGTCACGTCACAATGTTGAGCGCGATCCGTAGTTTTCCGGGCCGCGCCACCAACTGCTTCAGCGTGTAGCCATCCAACACGTTCAGAAAACCCTGGATCGCCTCATCCAGTACATGGCGCAATGAGCAAGCTGGCGTGATGGTACAAGTGTTTTCGGAGCCAAAACATTCCACGATCGCGAGATCCGGCTCCATGGCGCGGACAACCTCTCCGATGCGGATCTGTTCCGACTTGCCAGCCAGCTTCAATCCGCCGCTGCGGCCACGCAATGCGTCGACATAACCGAGGGCCGCCAGCCGCTGCGTCACCTTCATCAGGTGATTTTCGGAAATCCCGTATTGCGTGGCGATTTCGTGGATGGACGAGCGGCGGTCACCTTGCACAGCCAGGTACATCAGCAGGCGCAGGGCGTAGTCGGTCTGATAGGTCAGTCTCATCGCGGGCTCCGGTAGAACACTCATGCTACACGTGTCTTCCGGCCACGACATCCATCGTCGACCTAGCTCGCGCGTTCAGTGCTGAGGAGTGATGACGCTCCTCAGCACTGGCAGGAGCGCAACTAATAGTTGAAATTGTCGTCGCTTCGCACAATCGCAACGCCGTTGGTGGTGGGATTGTTGATGGTCGCGCTGCTCTTCAGATTGAAGTTGCCGTCCCCATCCACGTCAAAAATGGATACGTGCGAAACCGATCCGTTGGCATCAATCACTGCGGCGAGATTGTCGCGATAGGTGATATCGGTTGGCTTGCCGCTGAACTTGGCGACCACTGCCGCTTCCTGGACGATTTTCTGTCCATAGACCGTATAGCGTGATACGGACAGACTTGGTGAGTTGGCCGAGAACAGGAACGGCCCGTCCAAAGTGACCCAGCAGGGCGCCATCTGTGTGCCGGAGCTGGTGACTGCCGATACCGAATCGTTACGCACCAGGCTGATTTCGTTGGCGTGCGCGATCGTCACGTACGCGTCATTGCCGCGTGTAGCAAGCCCGAAAGGCGTGTTGACGTTGGCCGGGATATTGGCCACCAGTTTGGTCGAACCGGATACGGCGCCCTGATCAGTCAGATTGACGGTTTCAATCGCATTGCTCTTTTCGGAGATGATCAGTTGTCCGCGCAGCACACCTACCTGGGCTGCGGAACCATCGGCGATGACCAGCTTCGCTTCGCCGTCAGCGGTGGCGCTTACGCCATACCGATCGATGGGATGCGATTCGATGTACGTGGCGGTAAGAATGTAGAGATGGTTGCGACCGAAGGCGACGCTCACCGGGTTGTTGACAGCGGGCACAACCTTCTCCAACTGCAGCGGAACCTGATCGCTACCTTTCTTAAAGATCGAAACATTGCCCGATCCGAAATTCACCACCGCAAGCAGGTCGTGGTTCTGGGCGATGCCGCCCGCATTGCCAGTGACGCCACCAGCACCACCGGTTTTGGACTGCTCGACCAAGGCTCCATGGGTGTTGTAGACGAGCAACTCATTGCTGGCCGCGTTCGACGAGGTGACGACGAGATCCCCGTCGTTCCAGCGAGAACCGGTTTGTGCGTGGACAGCACTAGCCACCATCAGCGCGAGCAGCGCTGATCCGTAGATTGCCTTCTTCATGGTTGTTCCTCGATTTCTAGCTTAGGGGTGCGACAACATCTGTTATCGCGGCTGATTACTCTCAACGACCGTGCGCATCGGACTTGGGTTACTTCGAGGAGGGTGGTTTCATGGTTACATCGCCAATAGATCAATCGTTTCTTCTGCGATGTGTTTCACATCGTGACAAAATGTTCACGTTACCAAGGCGAGGCACGTCATATGGACCGCTTAGATGCGATGAAGGTCTTCGTCGCGGCATTGGATGAAGGAAGTCTTGCTGGCGCCAGTCGCAAGACAGGCCGTTCGGCTGCCGCAGTCAGTCGAGCCATCGCTTTTCTCGAAGCGCATGTGGGCGTGCCGTTGCTGCATCGAACCACGCGCTCCATCAAATTGAGCGAAGCTGGCGAGCGCTATGCAACAGCTTGCCGCAAGCTGCTGATGGATCTGGAGGAGGCTGACCGCAATGCTGCGGGTGAGCGTTCCGTGCCGCGCGGAACCTTGACCATCACCGCCACGGTGTTTTCGGGTGTGGAAATACTGCGCCCCATCGTCGATGCCTTCATGGACGAATACCCTACGGTATCCGTGCGACTGCATATGCTGGAGCGGCCGGTCAACTTGATCGATGAAGGCATGGATCTCGCATTGCGCATCACGCATCTGGCCGATTCGACGCTGGTTGCCCAGCGTGTGGGCGAAGTGCGGCGAGTCGTCGTGGCATCGCCACGCTATCTGGCGACGCATCCGCGCATCGTGGAGCTTGCCGATCTGGGCAAACAGCAGATCGTTGCGATGGCTCACATGGGTCTGGATTCATGGAGCTTTCCACCGCTGGAAGGATCATCGGTCCCACGCTCCATCTCGTTTTCTCCGCGACTGGTCGTCAACAGCATACGCGCCGCAATCGAATCGGCGGTCGATGGCCACGGCGTAACGCGCCTTCTTTCCTATCACGTGGCATCGGAAATCAAGCGGGGATCGTTGCAGGTCCTATTAGCGGAGGCGGAACCGCTGCCGATACCGGTGCACATCGTTTCGCCATTTGGGCGGCTTTCCGTGCCGAAAGTGCGCGCCTTTGTCGATTTCGCGCTGCCGCGCTTGCGTTCTCACTTCGCTCGTATGGCGAAGGAGATGGAGACGCCTCCCGCTGCACCGATTCCACCGCGGCGCGGAAGAATGTCTGCCGGATAGCAGGGATTCGCTAATTGATCGCGTGCTCCTAGATTGGGGTCGTCGGCGCAACAAGCCCGATCGACATTTCCCCTTACATCTACGAGAGACGCATATCATGAACAGTCAACAGAAAGTCGCTATCGTCACGGGCGCATCGCAAGGTATTGGTGCTGGCCTGGTCAAGGCCTTCCGCGACCGCAGCTATCGCGTTATTGCCAACTCACGCTCCATTAAACCGTCCAGTGATCCGGACGTGATCGCGGTACCGGGCGACATCGCCGACCGCGCGGTCGCGGAACGCATTGTGAGGGAAGCGTTGAGCCGCTTCGGTCGCATCGACACGCTGGTCAACAACGCAGGCATCTTTACCGCCAAGCCCTTCACGGCCTACACGGTGGAAGACTATGTGAACAATTTGTCCGTCAATCTCAACGGCTTCTTCCACATTACGCAGCTCGCTATTGCGGAAATGGAGAAGCAGGGCAGCGGGCACGTTGTCAACGTCACTACTAGCCTGGTCGATCACGCCATCGATGGCGTGCCATCGGTGTTGGCTTCGCTCACCAAGGGCGGATTGAATGCGGCCACCAAGTCGTTGGCGATCGAATACGCCAAGCGTGGTGTGCGTGTGAATGCAGTGGCGCCTGGTGTGATCAAGACGCCGATGCATGCACCTGCAACTCACGGCGCGCTTGCCGGCCTGCATCCAGTAGGTCGCATGGGTGAGATCTCCGACATCACGGACGCCGTTATCTATCTCGACTCAGCCGGTTTCGTCACAGGCGAAATCCTGCACGTCGATGGCGGCCAGAGCGCCGGCCACTAAGGCAAAACGGGGTGAGCATTTCGCTCACCCCGTTTTTTGGAGGAGAACGTCATGCCTTTCGTAAACATCAAGATCACCCGCGAGGGTTCGGCCCCGGGCCGCAGTGCGGCCACTGCCGAAGAGAAGGCTGCACTTATCAAGGGTGTCAGTCAGCTATTGCTGGACGTGCTCGGCAAACCAATGGATTCCACCTTCGTGGCGATCGACGAAGTGGAGCTTGAGAACTGGGGCTGGGGCGGCTTGCCAGTTCCGGAATATCGCAAGCAGCAACCGTCCAAGCAGAAGTAGCGTCGCTGCGACTTTTAATGCCTGGGCCGGAGCGTACCTATCGGCTTTGGCCTTGGCCTCTCGTGCTTCGGCCAGAACGGCAGAATCATCGGCACCCGATTCCGGTAGCGCCGGTACTCTTCGCCGAAGCTGGCGATCAGATCCCGCTCTTCGAAGAAGATGCCAACGAAGATGTATCCGGTAGTCGCCACCGCGAAGAGCAGATGCCCCTGAGTCATGGTCGGTGTCGCCCAGAATGCCAGGATGAACCCCAGATAGAGCGGGTGGCGAACGTAGTTGTAGAAAGCCGGCGTTTTGAAAGTCTGCGTTTTGGCGGGTGTTCCTTGCCAGCGCTGGAATGTCTGCTGCACGCCAAACAGTTCGAAATGATTGATCAGGAACGTGGATATAAGCAGCACGATCCAGCCTAGCGCCGAAATGGATAGCAGCACTATTCGTCCCGCAAGGTTATCCACGCTCCACACGACGTCGGGAAGCGGACGCCATTGCCAAAGGAGCAGGGCGACCGCGAGGCTGGCAGCGAGCACGTAAGTGGAGCGCTCGGCTGACGCTGGTACGTAGCGCGTCCACCATCGCTTGAATCCGGAACGGGCCATGACGCTGTGCTGTACGGCAAAGATGCCCAAAAGCACGGCGTTGATGATGACAGCGCTCCAAGCCGGACCGGCCAGGCCACTGTCGATAGTCTTGATGCCAGGGATGCCTTCTACAAAGCCGATCGTGTACAGAAACGTGGCTAGAAAGAAGAGATAGACGAGGAGTCCGTACGCGAATGCTACGAAACCCATAAAGCCCCCTTCGGCCGAAGACGGTCCGTTACCAGGGTTAGACGGTCCGATTATAGACCTGCCCAGACGGGGCGTACGTTGTTTTTTCCTTAGATTGGCCGCCTATTTCTTCGAAAGCATGTCTCGTGCCGTCTGTATTATCTGTTCGTCAGAAAGATGCCTGCTTTCCAAGAGGGCGCGCTTTCACGGAGCATCGTTGACCTGGGTGAAGATCAACTGCCAGCGACCGTCGCGTTTCGCCCAAATGTCGACGAAGCGAGCCCGAATCGCATAGGCCTTGCCGCGGTTGAACCCCTTGGCATCGACCATTCCACCAAGCACGGCACCGTTCGGCCATACCTTGCGTACTTGCTGGGTGATGGCGACATAGGTGGTCCTGCTTCCCGGCGCTACCGCATCGGCGATGTATTCGGCCTTGGTCTGGTTTTTGCCGCTTGAACCCGCCAACGTGTAGTCATCGGCCAAGAGCCGCTCGAGTTCGGGCCGGTTGGATTTGAACTGCGCGAGATCATAAGCCGTTGCGGCGGCTGCCAGGTCCTGAGGCAGTCCCGTATAGTCGCCCACTTCCTGGCCCGCCTGCGCCGAAGTCGCGATCAACGCTGCGCAAATCGCACAATTCCATAGTGATAGTCGCATTGCCCGCTCCAATGTCTGATGCCTTGATGCAAAGGTAGCCGGGAAGTTGGGCGTAGCAATAACCTATGAGGTTATATAGGAAGCAAACAGTACATGTGATGCGTGAGTGGGTAGCTTGCATCCTGAGTGCATCCATCATAATATTAGAATTATCTAATATGTTAATGTCTTGGTTATGCAGCTTTGGTTTCTCTCTGTTATGGGTGGTGTCTTGATCGGCTTGGCGGCGGTGTTGCTGATGAGCGCACTAGGGCGCGTTGCCGGCATCAGCGGCATCGCGAGCAGCCTGGTGCTGGGCGCCAAAAGGGGTGACCGGTCATGGCGATGGGCTTTCATACTCGGGCTGCTGATCGCGCCACTGTGCTTGATGCCATTTGTGGGAAATGGCGGTATCGGCATGCCTCAAGTCGGGTGGTCGGCGATGGCCGTTGCCGGGTTGCTGGTTGGCTTTGGTACTCGGCTAGGTAGTGGTTGCACGAGTGGTCATGGCGTTTGCGGCATCGCGCGATTTTCAACACGCTCGCTGCTGGCGACTGTCGTATTCATGCTATTCGGCATCGCCACGGTTTTTGTCTTGCGCCATGTAGCAAGGGGGCTTCTTTAATGAGAAACGTAATGGCCGTCCTGGCTGGCTTGCTGTTTGGCCTTGGCCTGGTTTTAGGTGGCATGACACAGCCGTCCGTCGTGCTCGGCTTCCTGGATATCTTTGGTGCATGGAACCCGCGGCTGCTGTTCGTGATAGGCGGTGCAGTGCTGACCGCGATGATCGGATACCGGCTTGTACTGCGTCGCGCAAAGCCATGGTTGGATAGTCGATTCCATTTGCCGGATACGCATCGCATCGATCTTCGTTTGCTAACTGGCGCGGCTTTGTTCGGCATAGGCTGGGGTGTGGCTGGTTATTGCCCTGGCCCTGCATTGGTATCGCTAAGCGGCGGTGCCTTATCGGTTTGGATTCTGGTGGCTGCGATGGTCGCAGGCTGGTGGTTGGCCGGCCAGCTTCCGACTGGCGTAAAGCGCCGTTGATATGAGGCATTGAAACGTGAAGCGTCCTGAAGTCAAAGCATTCTTCGACGAATCCACTAACACCTTCAGCTATGTGGTGTGGGATCCGGAAGAGCGAAAAGCGGCCATCATCGACAGTGTGCTCGATTACGATCCTGTCTCGGGTCGTACGGGACATGCGTCAGCCGACGCCATGGCATCGTTCGTCGATGCTTGCGCCTTGACGGTCGAATGGTTGATCGAAACCCATGTACACGCGGATCACCTATCGGCTGCGCCTTATCTGCAATCGCGACTCGGAGGCAAGCTCGGCATTGGTGAGCGCGTGCTTGATGTGCAGGAGGTTTTTGGAAAGCTGTTCAATGCGGGCACTGAGTTTCAGCGCGATGGCAGCCAGTTTGACCATCTATTCAAGGATGGGGAGCGCTATTACGTTGGCAGCATTCAAGCAGTGGCCATTCAAACGCCAGGCCATACGCCTGCCTGCATGACCCATGTGATCGGTGATGCGGCGTTTGCAGGCGACACGCTATTGATGCCCGACTACGGCTCCGCGCGTTGCGATTTTCCCGGTGGTGACGCGCGCGTGCTCTATCAATCCATCCAGAGATTGTTTCAGCTGCCCGATGAAACGCGGCTATTCATGTGCCACGACTACAAACCGGCGGGGCGTAATGAATACCGTTATGAAACCACCGTCGGCGAAGAGCGCCGGAACAACATTCATTTGCACGAAGGTGTGACCGAGGATGACTTTGTGCAAATGCGCAAAGCACGCGATGCGACACTCAGCATGCCTCGGCTGCTACTTCCGGCAGTACAAGTGAACATGCGTGCCGGACATCTTCCCTTGCCAGAAGGCAACGGCATTCGCTACATCAAGATTCCGTTGGACGCACTATGAAGCCGGCAAAAAAAACTGCAGCTAAAGCGCGAAAGAGCAACCTGGACATTCAGGCCATGCATGAGCGGGCCGAAGATGCCGTAGACGTGCTGAAGGCAATCGCCAACCAGAACCGCCTGCTGCTGCTGTGCCAAATGGTAGATGGCGAGCGCTCAGTGAACGATCTGGCCGAAACGCTGGACTTGGGGCAGAGCGTCGTCTCGCAACATCTATCGCTGCTTCGGCGGGAAGGCCTTGTGAAAGGGCGCCGCGAAGGCCAGTCCATCTATTACTGCATCAGCGACGACCGTGTGCATACGCTTATGGCAACGCTGTTCGATGTGTTTTGTGCGGACGGCTAGCGAAGTCTGATCCGCTTTATCCCTTCTGCACCCCGTCATCGACGTCAGCATCTTCCCCGTCAAGTTCTTCAACGGCTGTCCACCGCATCATTTACACATTTCACGCAACGACCTGACACGAAGCTTTCGAATAATTCGATCGGCTTTCAGTCGCTTATTTGTGTCTTTTATGTTGCAGTTCGCGTTTTCTAAATTTAGACATCTAAATGAGTAGTGCATCGCATTACTCAAAGATGTACCCGAAAGGGTACGTAAAAAAATTCCTTTCTGCATTGCAGCGATCACGAGCAGCGCGGATGATTCCGCCACTCATCTGAGGTCAGTCGGGACAAGTCCACGGACTACGCATCTGTCCTCAGTATTGGGATGTAGGTCGGCACGAATGTGTTGGGGTTTACCCCCAACTTGCGCGCTTCTTCGCGTGCGTCGGGCGTTGGCTGGGCTTTGGCAGGACTCGATTCCGAAGCTCTGGATGTGCAAAGGGGGACGACTGTGGGACTGAATACTTATTGGGCATTCGTGGCTGGGAAGTGCAATCTTGCCTTTCATGGTCGTGAGGTAGATTGCGGTGGTTCCACAAAGGCAAGCCCGGCACGGAAGCTCTTTACGATGCTTCTTGTGCTGTTGGCGTTCTTGAGCGCTGGTTACGCCGCAGCCCAACAGGTCGAGCCGACACTGCCCATTTCGCAGCGCCAAACGATCAACCTCGCCGCAGGCATTCCCCAATACATCGGGAACGCAAGCTCCACGTCCAATGCGCCGCAGAGCAACTGGTGGTTTGA
The DNA here is from genome assembly GCF_030160295.1 of Dyella acidisoli. Taxonomy (GTDB): domain Bacteria; phylum Pseudomonadota; class Gammaproteobacteria; order Xanthomonadales; family Rhodanobacteraceae; genus Dyella_B; species Dyella_B acidisoli. The sequence goes on along the minus strand of NZ_BSOB01000005.1, from coordinate 338,052 downwards.
GAACTCCAATAATTCGACGGCCTACTCAACGGCGGGCTTCAACGAGAGTTCCGATACCAGTGCCAACTGGATGCAAGTGGGCTTGCCCTACGATGCCAATATCCCGCGCACCTTCATCAACCAGGCGTCCGGTGGTGGCCAAGGGTCTTTGACAGGCAACTTCAACTGGTACCGCCTGCATTTCAAGGTGGACCCGAAATACGCAGGGCAGAAGTTCCTGCTGAAGCTTGAAGGTTCGCACACCGGAGTGCAGGTCTTTATCAACGGTACGTTGCTGCAGGGCGTTAGCGCCGTGGCGGCGGATGCGCAAGCTACGCACGTAGTGGGTTTCGTTCCGGTCATTGTCGATCTGACACCGTACATCACCGCGGATGGCAAAACCGACAACGTCATTGCCATCGACGTTTCGCGTGGTGCGCCGTGGTATGAGCAACCGAACTTTTCCGGCGCTTTCCGTTTCGGCCAGGCGATGGCGGGCTTGTTCCGCAACGTACACCTGTATGTCACCAACCCGGTGCATATCCCGCCAAATGTCTATTCGAATCAGAAGACCTGGGGTACCTATGTTGGAACGGTATCCGAGGTTCCCACTGCGCAAGGCACTGCAACGGCCGCTTCGGCGGTCGTCGATGTGCAAACCAATGTGGTGAATGAAACATCGACCGCGCAGCAAGTCACCTTGACCACGCAGATCGTCGACGCCAAGGGCAATGTCGTGGTAACAGCGCCGCCGGTCACACAGACCGTGCCGGCGATGACGGCCAGTACATTCCCGTCCGGCGCAACGCCGATGTTCGACCAGAAGATTACGGTACCTAATCCAACTTTGTGGTATCCGAACAATGCAACCTGTGGCACGCCCGCGGTCTTGTGCGGTTCGCCTTATCTGTACAAGGTCTATCACATCGTCAGCGTGAACGGTGTCGTGGTCGATTCGACGCAGGACACGCTGGGTATTCGCACGATTACATGGGATGCGAACTTTCCTTATTTCAATGGCCACGCCGTCTATCTGTGGGGCGGCTCGGGCCGCTACGACTATCCGGCGCTGGGATCGTCGGTTCCCGACGAACAAGTGTGGCGCGACATGGCGCAGATCGCGGCACAAGGCGGCAACATCTGGCGACCTGGGCACTCGACCAGCAGTGTAGAACTGGTGGAGGCCGCAGATGCCTACGGCATCATGATTGATCAGCCCAGCGGCGATGGTGAGGGCTACTGGAATGCCAGTTCCAATCCGACCGCCGACGATCAGCAGCTGAAGCAGGAACTGCATCGCGACATGATCATCCGCGATCGTAGCCATCCGTCCATTCTCGATTGGGAGCGGGACAACGGTGGCATGAATACGACGCTTGCGAGTGAGCTCGGCACCATTGAGACCACGTGGGACAACATCAACCCGCGCGGCAGCGCTGATCGCACGTACAGTCCTTCATTCGGTTTGATCGACGAATGCGACGGCGCTGGTTGCGAGGCCGGCAACAAGCAGCAGAACCCGAACAATCCGGCCTTTGGCGCTGAGTATTGGGACAACATGGGCACGGGTCGTGGCCTGGCCTATGACTACGAGCTTGCGTTTGCCGCACCGTATCTCGATGACTGGCGTAAGGGCAGGGCGGCCAATGCCTTCGGCATGGCGCAGTGGTATTTCGCTGAATCGCCGGGCGAGGTCAGCCTGTGGGCCGAATACCAGAACCAGCCCAACATGACGAACTTCGTGCGTTCGCTGGGTTACTCCTCGACCGACGCGAATCGCTTCCCGCGCTTGCTCTACTACATCTATCAGGCCAACTGGATATCGTATTCGGTGAAGCCGGTTGTGCACTTGGCGCATCACTGGAACCGTGCTTACGAATACACCGCAGGCACGCCGATTCAAGAGAATGCCTTCAGTAACTGTCCGTCGGTGCGCCTGCTGATCAACGGCCAGCCCAACGATCCGGTTACCGGCACACTGCTTGCGGATCAGGTGCCTAATCCGTGGAACATCAACTCCAGCGCGAACCTAGGGCAGAACACCACGGTCATGCCTGGACAGGTTCACTGGATGGTGAACTGGTCAGCTGGCACGGTTACCGCGCAATGCCTGGATGCGAATGGCAATCCGGTTGCAGGCGTGAGCGATACACAGACGACCGCCGGCGCAGAGAGCAAGATCGTGCTCAGCGTTGTGTCTGACTTGACCAAGCCGGACGGCACGAGTTTTCAGTGGACCGCTAATGGCTCGGATGCAGCCTTCGTGGTTGCACAGGTGCAGGACGCCAACGGCAATCTCGTGCCGACGGCCGCGGACAACGTCACGTTCTCCGTTACGGGACCGGCCACCTACATGGGTGGCACGCAGCAGATCGTTGCCGATCCAACCTTGACCAATTACTACCAGGACGCGTTTTCGCAGGCGAACAGCACGGTAATCCAGGGCCTGCCGTATGCGTTCTTCCATTCGCCCGGTGATCCGGAACTGAACTTCGAAGGTGGATTGCAAAAGATTGCTCTGCGCAGCACGTTTACGCCGGGCACTGTCACGGTGACGGCGAGTGCGCCGGGGCTGCAAAGCGCCAGCGTGACGTTGAGTTCGGTAGCGCCTGTCGCGCCCTCGCAATCGCAGGCGCCGGTGATCATTGTTCCGCCTGTGAACGAGGCGGCCACGTCGGGCTATCCCGCGACATTCAGTGTCGTCGCCTCAGGTTCGGGCACGCTGAGCTATCAGTGGTCCGACAAGAACGGCCCGATCACTGGTGCAACCAGTGCTACGTACACCACGCCAGCAACAACGGCTGCGGATAACGGCGATACCTTCACGGTGACGATCGCAAGCAGCTCCGGTACGGTGACATCGACGCCGGTGGCTCTCAGCGTTGATGCGCCTGCCAACGTGGTGATCACCACGCAGCCCATTTCCCAAGCGGTGGTGGTAGGGGATTCGGCCACGCTGACCGTCGCGGCAACCGGCTCCCCGCAGCTCACCTATCAGTGGTACCAGGTTGGCTCCGGCGCTATCGCAGGCGCTACGCAAGCGTCGTACACCACATCGGTATTCGCGACGGCTGGAACCGAAAGTTTCTATGTCGTCGTCACGAACGCACTCGGTTCGGTGCAATCCAATACTGTTGCAGTGACGGTTGGCGCTGCGACACCCGTGTCCTTTACCACGCAACCGGCCAGCACCATCGTTCCGGTCAATGAGCCGGTGCAGTTTACGGCGGTCGTTGCCGGGTCTGCGCCGTACACGTATCAATGGCAGTTCACGCCCCCTGGCGGTTCCGCCACCATTCTCACCAGCGGATCGCAGCAGTCGAATTCGCTCACGTATACGATCCCGGCTGTGAGCGTTGCGAATGTCGGCACGTACACGGTAACGGTCAACAATGCCGCCAGCGCGTCTGCGACCAGCAACGCTGCAAAAATCACGCTCGCGCCGCCGGGCGTCAATCTGGCTCTGGATGCGCTTGCAACATCGAGCAGCACGCAGAACGCGTGCAACGACGCAACGACCACACCGCCGTACTCGGGCACGAATTGCCTTGGGCCGGAGAATGCCGTCGACGGCAGTCTTTCCACGCGCTGGGGTTCGGCAACTGCCGGTGCACCGCCGACGCCTGCGGTTCCCGGTGTCGATCCCTCGTGGTTGCAGGTCGATCTGGGCTCGGTGCAACCCTTCAATACAGTCATCATCAACTGGGAAAACGCGTACGCGACGCAGTATCAGATTCTCTACAGCACCGATGGTAATTCGTGGAAGACGGCCTACAGCACCACCACCGGCGCGGGCGGAACGGAAACGCTCGGCTTCCCGACGGTAAGTGCTCGCTATGTGCGGTTGAACGGCACACAGCGCGCGACGCAGTATGGCTACTCGGTCTATGAGTTCCAGGTTTACAACGTGCCGCAATGCGGCGGCGCATCCGAGCGCTATACGGTCAACGCGTCGAATGCCAGCCTGGTGACGGACAACCTCACCGGTTTGACCTGGACCCGCACCGTTACGACGGACACGACGCCGGGTTCGCAATTCACCGGCGTGAATGCGCAGACGTATTGCGCGGGCATCAATATGCGCTTGCCCACGCAGTCGGAGGCGCAGAGCATCGGCGGCGTCAACAATGCGACCTGTGCTTTCTCGGGAACCTGGAGCACATGGACATCGACGGTCGATCCGAATGATTCCACCAAGACCGCAGTGGTGAACTTCGACGGCACGTCGGCTTACCAGGTCACCAACAACTATCCTGGCGCCACGCTGTGCACCTCTGGCACTGACGCTGGGGCTGCGCCTGCCATCACCGTACAACCAGCGAACCAGAACGTAGCCGTTGGGCAGGCGGCAACCTTCAGCGTGACAGCGACCGGTCTTGGCACCTTGAGCTACCAGTGGTCCAAGAACGGCAGTGCGATCGTCGGAGCAACGTCGGCCAGCTACACGACGCCAGCTACCACGACAGCAGACAATGGCGCAGTGTTCAGTGTGGCTGTCGGTGACGTGTTTGGTACGACCAACAGCAACAGCGCCACGCTCACCGCGCAGGTGAATAGCTGCAGTGCCGTTCCGAGTGCGCCAGGAACATTGGCTGTAGGCGCCAACGGCTCTAATCAGGTGAACCTGACGTGGGGCGCGAGCACGGCGGGCAGTGCGTGCACAGTCAGTTACACCATCTATCGCAGCACTGTCGCCGGATTCACTCCCTCCAGTGCGAACCAGATCGCTACCTCGAACGGAACAACGTATTCGGATACGAGCGTGGCGGCAGGCACCACTTACTACTACATCGTGGAAGCCACCGATGCAGCCGGCGCTTCGGCAGCCTCCAACACTGCTACCGCGACGACATCCGCATCGACCTGCACGACAAACTGCGGCGGTTCGGATGCCATTGCGATCAGCGCGGGTGGTCCTGCTGCGGGCAACTTCGCTGCCGATGAAGATTTCAATGGCGGCACGGCCTCGGGCAGCAATGCGACGATCAATGTCAACGGCGTGACCAATCCTGCGCCGCAGTCGGTCTATCAGCATCAACGCTTCGGCAACTTCACCTATACACTTCCTGGCTTGACGCCAGGCACCAGCTACGTGGTGCGTCTGCACTTCGACGAGTTCTACTGGACTCAGGCAGGGCAGCGTGTATTCAACGTAGGCATCAACGGTACGCAGGTGCTGACCAACTTCGATGTGCTTGCAGCCGCTGGCGGGCAGAACATTGCCATCGCCGAGCAGTTTTCGGCGACGGCCAATGCTCAGGGTCAGATCGTGCTGCAGTTCGCCACGGTCAAGGACAATGCCGAGGTCAACGGCATCGAAATTGAAAACGCAACGACGACGAACACGCCACCCAATGCACCGTCGAATCTGTCGGCAACAGTGGCTTCTTCCAGCCAGATCAACTTGAGTTGGACAGCCTCGGCGACATCGGGCGTGACGTACACGGTTTTCCGTAATGGAACGGCCGTGGCCAATAACCTGACTGGAACGACCTATAGCGATACTGGTCTGACATCTTCCGCTACGTACTCCTACACGATCGAAGCCGTCGATGCGGTGGGTACATCGGTGGCCTCCAACACCGCCACGGCGACCACGTTCGATGTGGACTGTGTGTCGGGCTGTGGTTCGGATGTGCTTGCGATCAGCGCGGGTGGCTCTGCATCGGGCAGTTACGTTGCCGATGAGTACTTCAACGGTGGCGCGGCATCTGGTACGGGTTCGACGATCAATACTGCTGGCGTGACGAATCCTGCGCCGCAGTCGGTGTATCAGCACCAGCGCGTGGGTAACAACTTCACCTATACGCTTCCCGGCCTGACCGCTGGTGCCAGCTACTTGGTGCGCCTGCACTTCGCCGAGTTCTATTGGACCAAGGCGGGGCAGCGCGTGTTCAACGTAAGCATCAATGGCACGCAGGTGTTGAGCAACTTCGACATCGTCGCGACGGCCGGTGGCCAGGACATTGCGATCGTCGAGCCCTTTACGACGACCGCCAATGCGCAGGGTCAGATCGTGCTGCAGTTCACCACGGTTACCGACAATGCCGAGATCAACGGCATCGAAGTGGTTGCCCCGCCGCCTGGTTCGCCCAGCAACCTGGCCGTGACGCCGGTTTCCACCAGCCAGATCAACTTGAGCTGGACGGCGTCGTCGGCTTCGGGTGTGGTCTACGACATCTTCCGCAGCACCACGGCAGGCTTTACACCTACCAGTGCTAACCAAATTGCGACGGCAACCGGCAACAGTTACTCGGATACGGGTCTTACACAGAACACGACCTACTACTACGTGGTCGAGGCTTCCAATACGACCGGCACGTCGGCGCCAAGTACGCAAGCCAGCACCAGCACTCTGTCGATTCCGTCTGCGCCGGCGAACCTAACAGCAACGTCGGCTTCGTCCAGCGAGATCGACCTGAGCTGGGCCGCATCGGCAACATCCGGAGTGACGTACACGGTGACTCGCAATGGTGCTGTCATTGCGAACGGCCTCGATGGAACGACGTACAGCGACACCGGCCTGACGGCTTCGACCGCGTACTCCTACACGGTTGAGGCAGTCAACGCGGCGGGTACTTCGCCGGCCTCCAACACCGCCGTGGCCACCACTTCGGCACTGCCGACAGCAACGGTGCCTTCCATTACCACGGCACCAATCAATCAGACGGTAACCATCGGCCGGACCGCCACGTTCTCCGTGGTTGCGAGCGGCAGTTCACTGGCTTATCAGTGGTACAAGAATGGCACCGCGATTACTGGCGCAACCAGCGCAAGCTACACCACGCCGGGAACCACGTATCCCGACAACACCAGCAGCTTCACGGTTGCGGTCAGCAACTCCGCTGGATCGGTGACGTCTTCGGCAGCTGCGCTGAGCGTCAATCTTGCGCCGAGTTACACCGTCGTCCCTGGCTTTATCGTTACCGACCTCAACAACAACACCAACGGCGCATGGGCGGACAACCAGATCTATGTCGAGATTCTTGGCAATGATCCGGCTACCGGCAAGCTTGCCTGGGTCAACTACGACGGCACGATCACGTTGGCCAATGTGTCGGACAACACGGCGGCCAATGCACTGGTCGGACCAAATGGGCAAACGTATCCCAACTACGCGTTCACGCTTGCACAGGCCAACCATCAGCTCAAGCTGCCGCCGATTACGTCCGGACGCATCTACATTTCGGAAGGCAATCCGCTGTACATGTCGATCATGGCGGGCGCGAACGGTGGCAATAATGGATACGCCGGGCCTAACCCGCAAAACGCCACCGATCCCAACATCAACGTTCACTACGACTGGTACGAGTTCAACTACGCCGCGAACGGTGGGATCTATATCAACACCACCCAGGTGAATCAGTTCGGCTTGCCACTGCTGTTGGATGTGTGGGGCGCCAATGAGACCTACCACATGCAGGTAGGTATCAATGAGTCGATTGCAAACCTTGATCAGGAGTACATCAGCCAGACGCCGGCAGCGTTCCACACGCCGACGCCGAGCAATCTGCGCATCCTCTCTCCGGCAGAAACTACCTTCAATGCGGGTGGCCCCAATGGAAACTACTTTGATAGCTACATCGCCAACGCGTGGACGCAGTACAGCAGCACGCCTGTGACCTTGACTGTCAACGGCCGCCAATTCACTGGAAAAGCCTCCGCATCGACCTTGACCTTTACCGAGGTCAATCCATCTGCAGCCAACGTCGGCGAGACCTTTGTCGTGCAACAGCCGTCCACGCAGGATGTGCTGCTGTGTGCCGGAACGATGGCGAATGGTGTTGCCGGTAGCACGCCCCAGCAACAGGACGAGAACGCCATCCAGCTACAGTTGGAAAACCAGATCTGCGCGGCGACGAATCGCGGCGTACTGCAGGCTCCCGCGAACTGGGCGACTGCTACGACGTATTACCAGTCTTCGCCAGCCAACTTTTATTCGCAGTTCTGGCATCAGCACTCGGTGAGCGGGTTGGCGTACGGGTTCTCGTATGACGACAACAACAACCAGAGCACGACCATTACGACGCAACAGCCGGAGCACATGGCGTTTGGCATCGGTTGGTAGCGTCACGAGTCTCCCTCTCCCCAAAAAGGGAGGGGGCAGGGTGAGGGGCGAATCTTGCGCGGTGGTTTTAGCGCTGCAAGATTCAACGGGCGAAAACTTGTCCACACCCAGGCAAGTTCCCTGCAAGCCCAGCCCCTCACCCTAACCCTCTCCTAAAAAGGGGAGAGGGGTTGGTTTATGGCGTGATGGAGCCGGCGCGAACGCCACTTGTTATCGGCGGCCAGATGCATCCATCTGTGCCATCCCCAGTGGCATTCACTCGTGGATCCATCTCAGCCAGTTCGGCCATGCATTGCCGCCGGGATAATGCCCTTGGTGCTGATAGTCCCAGCGAATGCCTTCATTCGCCCCAGCCGATCTCAGCTCTTGCGCCACGGTGGCCTCTATGGCGGAGACGTTTAGATTCTCCAGCTCCATCAGATTGTTGGCGTCCAGATTCTGAAAGCCCGCTGCATCAGTAAGATATTGCATGGCGTGCCCCATCTCATGCAGCAAGCCCATGGCTTCTGAGAGCTGTCCTACTCGCGTGCGCGGGCCAAAGACGCCTTCCATCAGCCATGCTCCCCAACTCTGCTCCCTTAGCCACGGAGCATCCTGCCGATGCGGCTCGTTTGGCCCCAGGCGAGGATCGTTGCTGGCGAAGTCGGTAGTGTTCATGGTGCTTGTGTAGTTCCACACGATAAGGCCGCCGTCCAGATAGTGTGGACATCTATTTCTGTAAGGCGGAATGTATTCCGACCCGCCATTGGCTTGAACCAAGATGCCAATGTGTTGCGGCGCGTTTTCCAGGTCCTGGATGATCTGGCTGGCAAACTGGGAGCGGCGCAGGTAGGCAAGCGCCTGTTGATAATGCCCCTGGAAATTGCCAACTGCGGGATTGGGTATGAGGCCCAACATGACCGATTCCTCCTCAATTCAGTGCAATGGATGATCCACCGTCGCCAGAAGGGAAGCTACTTTCCTGCACAGGATGCCAATGCCTGCTTCGGACATTGGTGTCTGCTCATTTGTTTCTGCTTGCTTGAAACGTTTTTCCGAGCCAAGCTTGGCTATATGCGGTACTTAGAGTGTCGAAAAATGCAACTTCCATGGATTGGACGCATCAAATCTGTAGGGCCGGCACAGTGCACAAAAGTAACGTTTGCACGGGCATAAGTTGACATCATCACTGCTACTGCAAGCGATAATGATCATTGGCTACTCGAGCGACCATGCTCCCCTGAAGTTCGATACGCGGTCCATTGTTAGCTCACCCCAACGGCGAGATTACGTTTCATGTGCCGCCAAAATCAATCGACGAAAAGTGAAGACTTCGTCAAAATCTGTGCGGCTGCGCCTTCGTATGGTTTGCACCCCAACCTACGAAGTTTTTTCGCAAAGAAAATACGACAGCACGAAGCATGCAGCTGCGCTGGCTGCAGGAACCCAGCTCATGAAAACTACGATGCCATGGCCATCTGGTGACTGGTAATGCAAGCGCGCCAGAAATTCCCCAACGCCCAGTGCAGCGCAGGCCAGCGCAAGTTTTGAGCTGAAAGTAAGCATGCCAAACGTGGCGGTAGCACTGGTTGAAGCCTTGTCGTTACGAACGGATGCGGCAGCCAGCGCCCATAGGCTCATCAGCATGCCTCCGCAACCACAGCCGTAAAGCAGTCCACTCAGCGCACTTCCGACGATGCCTTGCCGGGCGATAACATCGAACGACAAGCTGCCCGCGAAGAAAACCACTGTTGCGGCACGCAGTGCCCATACGAGTGAGTGGCGGTTTGCGGCGTAGCGCCAGCACGGCTGCGACACAGTCATGCCGATGGCAATACACGCCATCCACGCGCTACCCTGAAAGGCACCGGTCAATTGGTAGGTGGCTGCGTACGGTTGGAGCCGCCCGATGAGCGAGCTGGCTATGGAGATCAGGAACATGCCAAGCAAGATGGGCCATTGACGTATTCGAGGCGTAGCAACCAGTGCCTCGGGTGGCGCTTCCACGTGATCGATCTCCGTGTTGATCGCATGGCGCCGCAAGTGCTGCCAGAGCAGATACGAAGACACTGCGCCGATTGCGGCGATTGCCACGGCCGCCAAAGCAAAGTCGGCCGGATACATGTCGTGCAGCTCTCTTCTCAGTGTGGTCGCAAAGATGATGACAATGACAAGGTTGGCCACGCCGCCGCATATGTAACGCAAAGACGACAAGTGCGTGCGTGATTTGTCATCGTGGCTGGCCAAAGCCAGCATGGCGTTCTGTGGATTGTCCAGGAACGCATATGCAATCCGGAACGCGACGATGCTGATCAATGCGAAGACAAAACGTACTTCCATTCGTACCAGGTTGGAAAAACCGAAGAGGGCGAAGGTTAGGCAGCTCGTCATTGCGCCTAACCATTGAACGCGTCCCGCGCTAGCGATGCCGGTGACCGAACGCGCAAGATAACGGCCAACGCACAGATCTACGTACGCGCTGAGCAAGAGCGATCCGCCAAGGATCAGGCCCGTCAGCCGTGGCGGCAGCGCACAGATTTCGGTGAGGAAATAACCGAACAGCAGCTCGCTTGCGTGCCAGAACAGACTCTTGCCGACGTGCGCCAAGCTGTAAATGGCGGCAAAGCTCGGACCCGGTAACCGCTCTGTCGTTTCTTCGATATCAACGGCGGCCACTGTGTATGAAATTCTCAGGTAATGAAAAGACGCCCGAGGCATTCCGGCGCACCAGGGAGAATAATCGGCGCCTTTTGTTTCAAATCTGTGTGCCAACGCGTGATCGGCAGCGTCAGATTGGAGCGGCGCGGCAATGCTGTCCCGGAAAAGTTTCTGTCCACCTTCCAGGAATGGTTGGAACCGTCGTCATCCCAGCTTTCGCTGGGATGACGAATCGGTAGCGTTGAATATTCTTGAAAAATTTCGATGTCACGGAACAGGTAACCCGTTTTCTTGAAGTGTTTTTTTCCGGTCGACCGTAGGCGGCTTGGGAAATGACGTAGTCTTTACCCGCAACTTACGGGGCCCCCATGTACATTCCACGCACCATCCGCAGCTCACCGACCTGGCAAGATGAGGACAGCGCCAAGATCTACACGGTTTCCGTGGATGCTGCGCCTGTCGATAGAAAGCCTTTTTACGATCGCTTGAGACAAGTAAAGGTCTCGTGCTCTATCAGCTGGCCGCAAACGCCGCATTTTTCGATTTTCCATAAAGGCGCAACCATGCTTTATCTGGTCGTCTGCTGGTGGGGAAACGGCAACGAGCTGTTCACTTCGGTGTCGGTGCTGACGAGCGATGGCTGGGTCGAGCAGTCTGAGCGCTATTCGTTTTGCCTGTATGACATGGAAATCATGTGGGACGAAAGAAACATCTATATAGAAACGATTGACTGCGAAAGACCTGACTTGCTGGCCTATCAAACGCGTCGCAAGAAGGAATGGATAACGCAGGATTGAAATCATTCTTTAATACGCTGTCTGTATAGAAGACACCTATCATTTCTATTCGAACAATCAATTAGACGAATGCCTATTGCGGCTGTCCTAATAAGACAGCTACGTGCTTTGAAGACAGCATTCTGGGTGTCGCTCGCACGAAGACATGCGGGTCAGGGGCGGGTGAAATCTTGCGGATATGGCGATCGCGCGATTTTGCGCGGATCGATAGTGGTAGCTCACAGTCAAGCAATGCAACAGGGGGCATTGATGTTAACGACTGCTCGATTTGCGGCGAAGCCGCGCGCAACATGGTGGTGCGCCTGTTTGGCGTGGGCGCTTATGTCATCGGTATCTCATGCGTCGGGTTCATCAGCGACTGATCAATCGTCTGAAGTAACCGGACGTGTCGTTCTGTCCGCCGGACCCGGTCAGAGTGTGGATGCCAGCGACATTCCGAACACGTTGGTGTACTTCGTTCCGGCGAAAGGACGAGTGCACGTCAAGCCCGGTCACTTTTCGGTCTATACCGTCAAGCATGACTTTCGCCCCGCAGCCATGGCCGTTCCGGTAGGAAGCACCGTCACCTTTACCAATCTGGACGAATTGCTGCATAACCTCTATTCGGCAACGCCCAATTCGACCTTCGACTTTCAGTTCCAGGCATCGGGACAGTCGATATCCCATCCGTTTACGCATGCTGGCTTGGTTCTGATCGGATGCAGCGTACATCGCTCGATGGAACTGGATTTGTTGGTAGTGCCAACGCCTTACATATCGCAAGTCGATACAGACGGCCATTTCGTGCTGCGCGGATTACCCAAAGGGGCTGGCCAGCTCTATTTCTGGAATCCTCGCGTTGGTCTTGTTCAATCACGCATAAGCGTACCTGTCACGGACCTGACGCGGCAGTTGGTGGCGGTGAAGCCTGCCGTGGCTACTGAGCTTAATGCGGGCCAGATACGATGAAGCCCTCCAATGCCTTTTTGTTTCGCGGCGTGCTCATCGTGGCAGTGCTGACGTTCGCAGCTGCGCTTGGTGCAAATGCGCTCTTTAAGCAGGCGACGCATTCCTTCCAGTTGGAGAGAATGCAGCAAGCTGGGTTGATCGAGCAGGAGCTGCAGAAATCCGAGTTTGAGCAGCTTGCCCTGCGGGCGCAGATGCTGGCATCGGATCGCGATTTTGTCGAATACGTCGCTCAGTCGCTGACTCCGAATCCGACGAGAGGCGGTGCGATCGACAAGCTATCGATTACGGATCTTCTGGGCGAGCGTCGGCAAGGTTACGACGTGGCGATGGTATTGGATGCGCAGGGAAACCTTGTGAGCCAATCGGGCGTGCTAGCCAAGAGCAGTGACAGCATCGCGCACGATCCGTTGGTTGCGGAAGCCATGAAGAACGGTGCTGCTTCCAGGGGCGCGTGGTTTCAGGATGGCGTGTTGTATTGGGTGGTGGTGTCCCCGCTGACGCAAGCCAATGCGCTGAAAGGTTTGCTTGTCACGGCGAACCAAGCCACGCAATTGTTTTCTCAGCGAGTCAGCGGGCTGTCGCGTAGCGACGTAGCGTTGATGACATCTCCCTCAATCGTTGCAGCATTCAGCAATGGCGTGGATGTGACTTTGCAGAACATGCTAAGTGCGCGGGCGGCTGATGTCATGGCCCTCGCGCGTAGCGGGGGAGGGCCGCTGATTATTCGTGGCGATCAACGCGGCTTTCAGATTTGGGTTACGCCCGTTCACGTGTCGGGCCTCGACCTCGCCATGGTGGCGGTGGATACGACCGATGACCATGCCTTCGGAAAGAGCGAACTCCTACTGATCAGCAGCATCGTGCTGTTTGGCGTGGTTATCACCATCCTGATTGTTGCGCAGTGGTGGCGTACGTGGCGGCCACTCGACCAGATTCTGGATGTGCTTGACCGTGCTGCCAAAGGCGACCACACCTTGGTACTTCGAGCAAGAGGAAGCGCGCTCGTGACGCGTATTTGCGAGAACTTCAATCAGATACTGAAGATAGGCGGTCACTGATTTGCAGCCGTTTTATGGCTGGCAACACATGTTCTGGTGATTTCCGAATCGATGAGTGACAATCATTCGGAAGTCACCTGAGGTGGCCAATTGACTGAGAAAACCCACCAAGTCATTCCGCGTCGATCCTGTCTATCGGGCGTGGAAGCCTTGTCTTCGCGTAGCGAGCACGCCTTTCCCCGTCATGCGCACGATCAGTACGGTATTGGCGTCATCACTGCCGGTGCCCAGAAGTCCTGGAGTGGAGCAGGGACGGTGGAGTCCGCAGCAGGTGACGTGATCATGGTGAGTCCGGGTGAGATGCATGATGGCTCACCGATCGGAGGCGCACGCGAATGGCATATGCTTTATCTCGAACCTCGCTTATTAGTTCGCGAGCTGGCGGATGAGCTCAGTGGCAGCGACGTGATGTTTCAGCCCGTAGTGCATGACCCATCCTTGGCGGGTGAGGTGATGAAGCTGCTGGGCGCGCTTGAACCTGCGACAGCAGCATGCGATGACGCAGAGGAACTCTTGCTTGCCTGCTTAGCGCGTGTCGTGCAGCGTCATCGCATGAGCGGCCCGCCATTGCCGCGTACATCCCCCGCTATCGCACGAGCAGTCGAATGGATTGAGGCCGAACCGGATGCGGCTACGTCCTTGTCTGCACTGGCAGCTTCCTGCGACATGAGTCGCTTTCAACTGATCCGCGGTTTCATGCGCGACATGGGAACGACGCCGCATGCCTACCGTATCCAACTTCGAGTGCGATTGGCTCGGCGATATCTGGCACAGGGGCAATCGATCGCGGAAGCTGCGTTGCTGAGCGGATTTGCCGATCAGAGTCATCTCACCCGTGCTTTCGTTCGCCAGTTAGGCATTACGCCGGCGCGGTATCAGGCAGCGATCGTCTAGGGCCCGCAATATTCTTCAAGACGGTGCTTGGCCGGGTTTGCGATGGTCATCGTCGCCTTTCCCGCCCAGCAGGTGTCGGCCATGAACGCCGCATTCTTTCTCACTTCGCTTCTGGTAGTAGCCTCACCAGGAACCGGTGTGCTCTACACCGTCTCAACCGGATTGTCGCGCGGCACGCGCGCCAGTCTGTTGGCGGCTGTCGGTTGCGCGTTTGGCGCGGTGCCGCACATGACGGTTGCCGTACTAGGCCTTGCGGCGCTCTTTCGTACCAGCGCGTTTGCCTTCGAGCTATTGAAGTACCTGGGCGCCGCCTATTTGCTGTACATGGCATGGAGCACGCTGCGCGATCGGAGCGCGTTCGACCCCAGCAAAGAAGTTGCGGCACGATCGCCTTTAAGGATCATCGTCTCGGCCATCCTCCTCAATCTGCTCAATCCGAAGTTGCCGATCTTCTTTCTGGCTTTTCTGCCGCAGTTCATCGCCAAGAGTGATCCGGCGCCCGTGATGCATATGCTGGCACTCAGTGCGGTCTTCATGTTGATGACGCTGGTGGTCTTCATGGTCTATGGCGTGTTTGCATCGTTCATGCGCACGCACGTGCTTGCACGCCCGCAGGTCACGAGTTGGTTGCGGCGTATTTTTGCCGTCGGTTTTGTCGCGTTGAGCCTGAAGCTGGTTCTTTCTTCCAGCAGGGCGTAATCGAAGATTGGAGTTGCTCGTTGCAAGGACAGAGGCGACATGCACGTCGCGTGGGTTGTCCATTTACCCGAAAGTGCACTTGCACAGCCATTTAGATCGTGACAAATTGGGCACTGAGGACTGGTGATCCCATGTACCGCCAAAGCCATCCTACAGACGCCGCCGGGGAGGGCTGCCATGGATATCTTGAGTTGGATCCGCGATCAGCTGATGGGCTTTTTTGGCCTAGACCCTTTGCTGAAGATGTTCGCCTCCGGCGACTATCGGAGCCTGCTCACGGTAGACGGCTTCGGTAACGCGATCGCCCCCATCATCCCGCTGCTGTTGGTATTCGAACTCGTGCGCGGCATCGTGCTGCGTCGGACCAAGCGCGAGGATTACCAAGTTCCACTTTTAACGATGGTGCTGAACCGTTTCATCGGCAACTTTCTCACCATCGCCATGGTTGGCTTCTGTGTCGGCTTGTTCAATCGCTTTGCGCCGTTCCAGGCCGGGCTCACTTGGTACGGATTGCTTTACGGCTACGTGGCATGGGAGCTGGCGCATTTCGTGTATCACTTCCTGGCACACAAAGTACGCCTGCTGTGGTGCTTGCATTCCACTCACCATGCGCCGGTTGCGATGAATCTGTCGGTGAACTTCGCGCACATATTTCTGGAAGGCGCCTATGCCGACTTTGTGCGCACAAGCATCTGCATGTTGCTGGGAGTGAGTCCGCCACTCCTGGTCCTGATCGTGATCATCGATAGCTTCTGGGGCAGCCTCATCCACCTCGGCGAGAATGTGCTGCCGAAGGGGAAGCTTGGTGTGTTTTATCGTGTGGTGCTGACGCCCTCGCACCATCGTGTTCACCACGCACGCAACGTGCTTTACATGGATACTAATTTCTGCAACCTGCTACCGATCTGGGATCGCGTCTTCGGCACTTACATGGAAGTGCATGAGGATGTCCAGATTGAATACGGCATCACCCGGCCGGTAAAACCTTACAGCGTGCTTGATGCCTACCTGGGTGAATTCTGGTTGTTAGGGCGAGACGTATGGTATGCACCTGGAATAGGCAACAAGCTGCTTTACCTTGTCATGCCGCCAGGTTGGAGCCATGACGGCAACCACCACACTGCGAAAGCCGCCAAGGAGGCGCTGCAGATGCAACAGAGATCTGGAACGCATGCAGAGGCTGGCATTTAGAACTTCCTAGACCTTCCGCAAGAGCAATCCTTTCAAGTAATCGCCTTCCGGAAAATTAAGTGATACGGGGTGATCGACGTCCGCGGTGAATCGCTCGATCAGTTGCATGTCGGCTTTTGCATCCCAAGCACTGCCTGCCACGACCTTCTGGAACAATTCTGCGCTCATGCCGCCGGAGCAGGTAAAGGTGGCGAGGTGACCGCCTGGCCGTAGCAGTTTCATGGCCCACAGGTTGATGTCCTTGTACGCACGCGAGGCGCGTTCAACATGCTGTGCGGTAGGGGCGAATTTCGGTGGATCGAGCACGATCAGGTCATAGCTTTGTGCTTTGTCGCGCAGCAGCCGCAAGTATTGAAAGACGTCAGCCTCCACCCATTCAGCGCGTTCGCTGGACAGATCATTCAAGCCGAGATTGACGCGTGCTGCATCGAGGGCGTCGCCGGAGCTGTCTACCGACAGCACCGAGCGCGCATCCCCACGCAGGGCGGCCAGGGAAAAACCACCCGTATAGCAGAAGCAGTTCAGTACATCTGCACCACGTGCCAAGCCGCCTATGCGTTGCCGATTGGCGCGTTGGTCAAGATAGAAACCCGTCTTTTGGCCTGCCGCTACATTGACGCGATAGCGAAGACCATGTTCGGTGATGTCGGTAACTGTCGGCAGTTCGCCGCGCAATAGGCCGCTGCGTAGCGGTAGCCCTTCGAGTTCTCGCACATCTGCGTCGGAGCGCTCGTAGATCGCTCGCGCGCCGGTGAGTGCTTGTAGTTCGTCGCAAAGGACCTCGCGCCAGGCTTCTGGGCCGGCCGAGAGCAACTGCAACACCAATACCTCGCCATAGCGATCGACGATCAGGCCGGGGAGGGCATCCGATTCGCCATTCACCAGGCGCATGGCGTCGCTCGCGCGATCCATGCCGGCGCGTAGCTGTATGGCTCGGCTCAAACGGCGTCGAAAAAAGTCTCGATCGATGGTTTCGCGCTCGTCGAAACTCCAGAAGCGCAGGCGTATCTGCGATTCGCCGCTCCATGCCGCCCAGCCAAGAAAGCGACCGCTGCTATCGAGCACCTTGACCGTTTCGCCTGATGTTGGCGTATCTGCCAAGGGTGCCAGTGCGCCGGAAAATAACCAGGGATGCCGGTGCAACGCGGATTTTTCGCGGGCAGGTTTGATTTTTACGACATGCACGATGACGATTCCAAAATGCTATGACACTCAGCGCCGCCTGCCCGATCTCGTTCTAGGGTGACGCTTCTGTGCGATCCACTGAAGGGCAGGTGGGAATTGTCGCAAAAATCGGCGCAAGGCCGCCGTAAATTCGCAACCTTATTTGCTTAGGGTTTCTGCCGCCGCGGCGTAGACTTAAGTCCGCTACACCGCTCGCACTCCGCAAGAGGGCGGCGGGTGACGACGAGCGGTCGACAATCGCAAGCCGTGGATGCGCATTCTTCGGGTACGGAGAAAGTTGGATGATGGCGGATCGTGCACAACATGGCCGCATATCTCGCAGGCTGTCAGTCGTGCGAGCTTTCGCATGCATCGGATGGATGGTGTGGGCGGCGTGTTTGGCTGGTTGTGCGTCGACAGGTGGGGGACATTCTTCTGCCGAGGCGCTGCTTGAGAAAGCTCAGGCGCGAGAGGTGGAAGCCATTCGCGGGCAGTCGGCACAAGCTCAAACGAATGCGTGGCTACACTGCGCCATGCTGGCGCACGATGCCATGGCCGCCGAACAAGCGGCGACCAAAACGGCAGCTGGGTTGCTTGCGACGCAATGCAGTCGCGCTTTCTTCGATCGGGTGGCGCAAGGTGGCCCTATCGACGTGACGATGGGAAAGTCATTCCTTGGAGGCATCGCCATCCGCGTTGAATTTCGAGGTATGCCCGATAGCCTTGCCAAAAGCGTCTACCTGGAACCCGCTGACCAGGTACCGATGGACCCTCTCGACGGCGTTCGCCACCACCGTGCCGGTTTTGGCGTGCCGCTCGTGGTGTTTGCATTGCCGTGTTCCGATCGGCCCATCTGCCGTCTTTATCCGCCGGAGGGTGTTTTTCGACCCGCAACCATGTGGCTGGAAGCGCCATCCGGCGCCGGCGCTCATGACGACGCACCTGTTCTGGTATTGCAGAACCCCGTACTTCAACCCGAACACGTGGCGGGTACTAATCGCTATGAACTTGCCGAGGATGTATCGGCACCCTATGCGCAGCTGCTGGAACAAACGCGCCTGAGGCGGCTGGCATGGTGGGGCATGATCGGCGGTGCGGAAGTAGGGAAGCGGTCGGGGCTGTTTCTTCTGGACGACTACGACCCTAATAAGACCCCCATCATCATGATTCATGGTGTTGCAGGAAGCCCATTGATCTGGGCGCGATTGAGCAACGCGATCATGGGCGATCCCGAACTGCATCGGCGCTACCAGATCTGGCACATCGTTTATCAGAGCAACGCACCGCTGCTGGTGGAGCGTTATCGTGTGCAGCACTACATAGACGAAGCCTGGCGTGTTCTTGATCCGGATGGTCGCGCGCCGGCACGACAAGGTGTCGTGCTGATCGGGCACAGCATGGGTGGCGTGATTGCGCGACTGCTGTGCGCACAAAGTACGCCAGAGGTATGGAGCGCGGCTTTTACGGCACCTATGGACAGCCTGCATGCCGATGCGAGCGATCTGACCACACTCAAGAACGTTTTCCAGTTCACGCCGTACCCAGGCGTCGACGAGATCATCTTTATGGCCGCGCCGCAGCGCGGAAGCCCCGCGGCGGAAGGATTGCTAGGGCGCCTGGTGGGACTGTTGGCATGGCGGCATATCGAAGAGATGGCGGGGCTCATGCGCATCGTCGTCCAGAACCCAAAATCCATTCAACCGGCGATCCAATCCATTCTTCAGACAGGCCACATCACCAGCATCACCAGCTTGCGACCCGACGAGCCCGTCACGCTTGCGGATGAGAAGCTGATGCCCGCGGCCGGCGTGCGCTACGACACAATTGCCGGTGTTCTTCCAGGTGTAAAGCCACCTGGAGATGGCTACGTACCCTTGAGCAGCGCACTGCTGCCAGGTTCCACGACGACATTGATCGTTCGCTCCGATCACAAAGTGCCAAACAGGCCGGACGCGATTGCGGACGTGCTGAAAATTTTGCGCGAGCACGGCAATGCGCACGATGTTGTGAGTAGTACGGTGCCTTAGTCGAGTGCTTGGTCGAATAAAACGCGGCAGACGAGGAACAGAGAGAATTTCTTTGCGTAGTTGCAAAGCATTGCGGCCATCGCCATCGGCAGCGTAATCTCAACTAAAAATCGGGCCTTTTTGGGAAATGCGATCGTGCTATGAGCACCTCATCCTGGGGTTTCGACCCGGTCCAGGTCTTTGAACGCATTTCCGAGGCGCTCGCCGCGGTCGACGAGCAATGGCGTTATACCTATTTGAATAGCCAGGCCTATGCATTGCTGGGGCGCAATGCCAAGGACCTTATCGGCAAGCGCGTAGGGACCGAATTTCCAGATGGCATCGGTCAGACCGTCTGTCAGGCATGTGAAAGAGCCGTGAAGAGCCAGGCGGCGGTATCGTTAAGCATCCTGGTTCCGTCTCGCCAACGATGGCTCGAATACCGCATTTATCCAGCAGGTGATGGTGCGACGATTTATTTTCGAGACATCACCGAGCAAAAGCTGGCCAACCAAACACAGCAACATGAGCAGCAAGTTCTTTCCCGCGCGCAAGAGATTGCTCATCTCGGCAGCTGGGAGTGGGACATTGCTACCGACCGCGTAACGTGGTCCGACGAGCTTTATCGTATCTATGGGATATCCCCCGGCGAGCACGAGGCGACATTCGAAGGCTATCTGGCTCGCGTACGTGAAGACGATCGTGCGCGAGTCATGGGTATCATCAAGCAGTCGCTTGCGGACCATCAGCCCTACGAATTCGAAGAGCGCATCGTTCACCCGGACGGTGTCGAGCGCACTTTGTTCAGCCGTGGAGTGGTCCACGTGGATGACGGCGGGCAGCCGATTCGCATGCTTGGTACCTGCCAAGACATTACCGACCGTAAACGTGCGCAACAGCTTGCCGTAGGACAGCATGACATTCTGGTGGGCGTGGCCGCGCAACGTGCGCTCTCGGAAAGCCTGGAGCGGATTGCACGCTTGCACGAAGAACTCAATCCCGGCGCGTTGTGCTCCATTTTGCTGCTGGATGAAAGCGGGAGCTACGTGCTTCACGGTACTGCCCCGAGTCTTCCCGCCGCCTATAACGCTGCTTTGAACGGATTGACCATCGGCGACAAGCGCGGCTCCTGCGGAACGGCGGCCTGGCGCCGCGAACGCGTCGTCGTGGCAGACATTGCCACCCATCCCTATTGGGAAGAATTCAAGCAGCTTGCGCTGGCATATGGGCTCCTGGCGTGCTGGTCCACACCCATCTTCGGCAGCGGCGGACAAGTGCTCGGCACCTTCGCGGTGTATTACCGCGAACAGCGCGAACCTCAGCAGGAAGAACTCGAGAGCATCGATCGAATGGTGCCGGTCGCCGGCGTCGCCATCGAAAGCGCGCGCCTGGTCAACCGCCTTCGTGTGCGCGACAGCTTCTTTGAAATGTCGCTGGAGTTGTTCTGCATCATCGATCCAGCGACCGAGCGATTGGTCCAGTTCAATCCGTTCCTGCAGCGGCTTACAGGGTATTCCACTGAGGAACTCGCCAGTCGAAGCTATCGCGAGCTATTTCACACCGAAAGGGGAGAGCCGTTATTCAACGAAGCGGGGCACAGCATTCACGAGTTTGTCAGCGGTTGTGCATGCAGGGACGGCAAGGAATGTGTGCTGGAGTGGATGTCCTTTGCTGCGCCGGACGGATTGGTCTACGCCGTCGCGCGCGATATCACCGAACGTCGCCAGATGGAGGCGAGCCTCGTTTACGCTTCATCGCACGATGCCATCACGGGGCTTCCGAATCATCCATTGTTCGAACAGGAGTTGGGCAAGACTCTGCATGACGGGGCTCCACCTGTTTCCGTCTTCGCGATTGGATTGGACCGCTTTCGCGTCGTCAACGAATCGGTCGGCCATCTGGCTGCGGATGACGTACTCAAGTGCCTCGCCGTTCGTCTCGAATCGGTCGTAAAAAATCTGGGACACGTGGCGCGTTTTGCCGGAGACCAATTCGTCATAGCCGTCATCGGGCTCGATTCTGTCAGTACACGTGTTATGGCGGAGAAGTTGCGCACAGTCATTGCCGAACCGCTTGAGGGCGAGAATTATCGTCTGCTGCTTACAGCCAGCGTAGGCATCAGTCGATTCCCGGATCACGGACGCACGCCGGAGGAACTGCTGCGTCGAGCCGAAGCGGCGATGATCCAGGCCAAGCGCGAGGGGCGGGATCAGGTTGCAGAGCTTACCCGTGCGCAAATGATCGAACTGGAAGATCGGGTTACGCTCGGATCTCATTTGCGGGATGCCGTAAAGCGCGGCGAATTGGAGCTCTATTATCAGCCCCAACACCGGGCCACGGATCTGGCATTGACGGGTTTCGAGGCGTTGTTGCGCTGGAACAGTCCGCGGCTGGGGTTCTTGCTGCCCGGGCGATTTATCCCGATCGCCGAAGCGCTCGGACTCATGCCGGAGATCGGCAATTGGGTGCTCAATACTGCCTGCCAGCAGATGCGCATGTGGCTCGATCAGGGACACAGCAATTTCATCGTCGCCATCAACGTATCGGCACAGCAACTCAAGCGCTCCGGTCTCGCAGAGCGAGTGAAGGAAGCTCTGCAGCGACACGCGGTGCCTGCATGCATGTTGGAAATCGAAATGACGGAGAGCTCTGTCATGGAGGACGTGACACGCGCTCGGCACACACTGGCCAGCCTCAAGAATCTTGGCACACGTCTCTCGCTGGATGATTTTGGCACGGGGTATTCCAGTCTTTCGTATCTGCGCCTGTTTCCGCTCGACAAGCTGAAGATCGACCAGAGCTTTGTCCGTCACCTGCCCGGTGAAAGCAGGGATGCCGCTATCGCCCGCACCATCGTGATGCTTGCGCACCAGCTGGATATGGAGGTCGCGGCCGAAGGGGTGGAAACGGAAGCGCAGGCGATGCTTCTGACAGAGATAGGGTGCGATGGGTTGCAGGGGCACTACCTTTCGGAAGCGCTGCCGTTTCGAGCGGTAGAAAGCTACTTTCGCGCTAGGCGCATTGTCGGGCAGAGCGGCGTCGGATCTGCCTGAATCGATTTTCGCTACTGCTGCACGTTCGGAATGCTCTGATGGAGCTAGCGTTATCTGCTGCTAATACTGCATGCGACTGCAGGTGCACGTTCGCCATGAAGACCACGAAATATAAAGACGAGGTCAAGCGTCAACGCTTGCGAGTGGAGGCCGTAACCGGCGAATGGTATTGCCAGAGCAGCCTCCATCTCGTGCGCGGTCCAATTTTCCATCATCGTGGTCGACGCCTGTGCGGCGCTTGTCATGCGCGCATGGTGGCTGTGACGCAAAAGAAGAAGGGGAGTTCGTGCGTGAAGTAGGTGGCGATGCCTGCATGCCTGTCCCCGGTGATGCTCGGCAAGTTCCAGATTTCGCGTGCTGTGTGGCCTTGGTGCTGTTAACCGATGCCGGAGGGAAGCCGGCATAGGCGTCGAATGGGCTTGGCACCCAGGGCAATGAAGAGTGAGGGGGATGCCAGCCCTAGCGACATACCCTGCCAGTACATGCTGCCTTGCGTGATGTGGTATCGCCTGGCGAGTTCACGTGATCCGATGATCAGCAATATGAAGAACAACTCGCGCACTCCTTTGAAGCCATATCTCCAGTGCAGAAGCGTAATAAGCAGCCATGACATCCCGAGGGCGAACGCGCCAGCAAGAAACATTGGCGGGGCGATCCCGAAGAACAAAGTCACTGCGAACATAAGCGCAGCAATAAGTAAATTGACGTAGCGCATGCCGAACGCGAGATCGGCGTCGTCAAAACGACTAGTGTCGGATGAAGTGCTCATCGCTTCTTTTTATTTCAGTTCGCGTGATGCAGCTAAGCGTGTTGCCAAGTAGATTCGGCCGGCGCAGTCCTCTTTGCCATCGGAGTATTCCTAGCTTCGACACATGACGATCGGTAGATCGGCGTCATGTCGTATCACTGACGCATCCTTTCGAAGCGTCGGAATTCTCTGATTCAAGACAGCTTTGTGTCGCTTCAAAATTAGTGCGTCGGAGCATGCAAGTGTTTTTCGAGCCAAGTAAGGTCATAAAAAAAGGGGAAAGACCTATGTCACTGAAGCCTACGCACAAAGGCTGTCGTCATCGCGAGGAAGTCGCGCATTCTCATCGGCATCAGGTACTGCAGGATCACGACGAAAGGATCTTGATGGTGCTTTTTGGGATTCTGGCTTATTCCGCGTTATCGCATCTTGTCGGCGACGCTATCTATTTCGTCGAAGGCGGACGCTCACTCCTTGAGTTCGGCTGCTCGTTGGGACTTGGCGTGCTCTATGGCATGACAGCTCGCCGCGTATGGTTCGACAGCAATACGCCATGGTGGATTATTGTGGCTCCCGCGGTGCTTTCGCTGATGATTTCATGCGTGCATTCGCCTTCCGGCATGACCCTCACCGTTCCGTTGGCATTGAGCGTCGTTCTTCTCATCACGACGTTGATTCGCATCAAGTTGCACCAGGCGTTCGGGTCTGTGCTGCAAGACGACTGATCGCCATCCGAAGGGGCAGGCATGGAACTTATGCTCTGCTACGGCACGGTCAGAAGCGTCATGGTTTCGAGAGGAACAGGTACGCATGGTTTATTTCATGATGGTGCTCGCCAATCTCCTGGCTATCATCCTGGCTGTTTATGCGCTGGTGCATTCCCTACGACGACACGATCACGCTGCAGTACGTTTCGAGATGGCTGTGTGGGTGGTGTTGGTCGTAATCCCTCTCGGTGTGGCTACGCTGGGTCCGCCCTGGGGCGTGCAGACCGCGGCGATCCGTTTTCTGACTCATCCGCTCAGTTACCTGGGGTTGGCAGCACTCATCGCCCTGCATGCCGCCTGGCGCGGTAGCGCATGGCAAGTGGCTGAAAGGCGTGATCGCAAGGCGTCGCCATCCAGGCAATAATCCATTGCAGCAGGGGAGTGGCATGAAGTACTCATCTGCATTGGGGATGCGCTTGAGCATGGCGGTGAAGTCATGACGGGGTCGCCGGTTATTTTTGGGAATCCTCTGATGCTCGAAGGTGTGGTAGATATCTAAGGTGAGATTGGCGAACACTCGGCCAGAAGTGCTCTAACATCCCTTGTGCTAGAGAGTTACCTATGCATTTCCACCCACATCGCCATCTATCAGTGAGGCTGGCCGCGCTCGTGCTGGCTTTCCTGAGTGCATGTGCCGCCTCGGCGGCCGATTGGGTTTACCGCGTTCGGCCGGACGACAACATCTGGGATCTTTCCAGCCGTTATCTCAAGCCGGACGTATCGTGGCAAAAGCTGCAGGACTACAATGGCATTGCCGATCCCCATCGTCTGCCGCCCGGCATGATTTTGCGTGTACCGATTGAATGGCTGCGCGTGCAGCCGGCCGACGCGCAGGTAGTGGCCGTAGCGGGAAGCGCACAGGTGCAGTTACTCGGCCAGACATCGCGTGCGCCTGTGGCAGCCGGCATGACACTGGGATATGGCGCCAAGCTAAGCACGGGTGATAACGCCAGCCTTACGTTGCAATTCGCTGATGGTTCGCGCGTATTGATGCAAAGCGATAGCGAGCTGGTCCTGGATCACATGAGCGCGTATGGCGCAACCGGCATGGTCGATACGCGCTTGCGCCTACAGCATGGCCACGCCTCCGCCACGGTAACGCCGATGACGGGTGTCGGTGCGCATTTCAGTGTGGAAACACCAAGCGCTGTATCGAGCGTGCGCGGCACGCATTTTCGAGTGGCGGCCGATGCGGGACAATCGCAAACCGAAGTGCTTACCGGTGGTGTGGATGTGGCAGGCGATGATGCCCACGTGCTGGTACCCAAACAGTATGGCGTCGCCGTTGCTAGTGGTTCCAAACCCGGTTCGCCGCAACGGCTGCTGGATGCGCCGGCTGTGCAATGCCCGACGCAGCCCATCGATCGATGGCCTTATGCGGTGACATGGGTTCCGATAAAGGATGCCACGAGCTATCGCATGCAAATGGCCTCCAACGATAAGTTCGAAGCTTTGCTGCTCGATCGTCTCGATGCATCGCCAGCAATGGATCTGCCCGACGTGCCGGATGGTGACTATGCCGTGCGTGTGCGTGGCGTCGATCGGCAGAAGCTGGAGGGTATGGACAGTACCTGCGTACTGCACATCGCGCGGACGGCTCCTTTCGCGGGTGAGAATCTCTACTATCGGCTTCCCTCCGGCCATCAGTTGGGGACCACGCAGGTACAAGGCCACTTGCGTGCACAGGTGTATATCCCCAACGGCGAATCGATGGATCACTGGACGGAAATGCTGAGCGTCCAAATTCTTCATGGCATGAAGATCACCGATGAAAAACAATTCTGGGCTACCACGAAGGAAAAGTGGTCCAAGCTATGTGCCGGAAGCGACACGTCCATGCCTGTCAATGGGACGGAAAACGGCTACGCCTATGCCTTTTGGGTGATGGAATGCCCGCGCAATCCGTCGACAGGCAAGCCTGAAGTCGCTTTGTTCAAGATCATCCAGGGTAACGACAGCTTCTACGTATTGCAGAAAACTTTCAGGTTCAAACCCACCAAAGAACAAGTCGATTTCTGGATCGGAAGCTTGAAGTCCGCCGTGGTCTGCGACAGGCGGCAAAAGGGGCAGCAGTGTCCAGATACCACGACCAGGCTGGATGAGGTCAGGTTGTAAAGCTGCAAAAACTGTCTCAGTAACTTACTGCCTCACCTTTTTTGCTCGTCATCCCAGCTTTCGCTGGGATGACGCTTGGGCAGTTTGAAGGATCATGGCGAGTTTGCATGGCTTCGAAATTTTAAGGAACCCACCAAGCAAAAAAACGTGGGACACCTTAGCTGCCATCGCGGTAGGAATGTTCTGATTGCAGCTCGCCTTCTCCTTCTCGACACTCCTCCCGCAACCATGCTTCGGCATCGCATGGCTTGTGATGTGTGCTGTTTCGTATGTTTCCTCCTCGGCGATTGCCTTGGATCAGCCATGTTGCTGAATGGCGATCGGGATGGTGTGGGGTTTCCCGATCGCCAGGGATTTTCTTTCAAGGGTGCGAACAACGTTCGATGCCTGCCTGCCGAACGAGAGCACATGGAATGGCTCGTTGTTGCAACGGCATTCCACAATTGAGGAGTAGCGAATGAAGAAACTGTTGAGCTATGTATTGATTACGGGCACGACGATAGTCCTCGTGGTGGGCCTGGGCGGATGCAACCGCGATGCAACTGCGGACGTCGGAACCGCCGGTGCGTCCTCGGCCGCAACGCCGGCTGCTGTGCCGGTTATCCGCGGTCCTGAATACGGCGACGTGCTCAGCACAACGCCCGTACACAAAACCGTCGAGCATCCAAGGCAGGTTTGCCAGGATGTCGTCGTCAACCACACCGAGCCGCCGAAAGATCAGCACGATATCGCAGGCACCGCCATCGGTGCGGTGGCGGGAGGTCTGCTCGGCCATATGGTGGGTCACGGCAAAGGCCAGACGGTGGCGACGGTGGTGGGCGCGGTGGGCGGCGGTTATGCGGGCAACCGCATCGAAGCAGCGCACCAGCAAGCGCAAGTGACGTCCACGGTCGAGCATCAATGCAACACCGTCAATGAAACGAGTAGCGAGATCGTCGGCTACGACGTGAAGTATGTGTACAACGGTGTTACGCATGTCACGCGAATGGACCACGATCCGGGCAGCCACATTCGGCTGCAGTGAACTGCTCATGTTCGAGGTAGTTTGACGGTGCGACGCTTCCTCGCCGAAGTGGAGAAGGACGCTGATTCACTGCGAAATGAAGCCGTGTTTGCATCACGCAAAGCAGGTAGGAATGCTCTGATGTTATTTGTTTCGGGCTTTCAGCAATCTCTAGCAACCCAGCTCGGCCGCTTGATGCGCCTTGATACCCGGTCGTGAGACCCGGCGCGCTGCGACCCAAAATTTAGACCCCCTGTTACGCATGTAGTACTTGGTCGCGGGTTGACCGAGCTGGTTTTTTACCTGACGCCGGTGCCTGTTCCTCATGTGACGCCCTGCCGCAGCAGCAGGCGTTTAGGCCGTCGTTCGCGGCCATTAGAGTGATATGGATCGATCAAATGCCATCTGCGTCAGATAGCTGCCCGCAAGCTAGGTCACATCCTGGAAAACCGGGGCTGTACAAACCCGTGCAGTCTGGTCATAGACTAGCGCCCGTGCTGATTTGAGCGTTGGATGCGCTCTTGTTCGGCACAGCGAGGCATAGGTGCTGGTCCATTGTTTGCGGCATGGATTCCCATCGTTTTGCCAGCCGGACGGCGCCGCTTTTTGGTAGACCTGCCTGGGGGGTGTATGCGTGTTGTCATAGCTGATGATCATCCCGTGATCTTGGTGGGATTACGTATGCTGCTTCAAAACCATTGCGCCGATTGCCAGGTCATCGGCGAGGTACATAGTGGCGCGGATCTGCTTACGTTTTTGACCGAACAAGCCTGCGACCTGGTCATTACCGACTTTTCCATGCCGGTCGATGGCGAAACGGTGGATGGCCTTGGGATGATTGGCCAGTTACGCGAACGCTATCCCCGGCTGGGAATCATCGTGCTCACGATGTCGCACAACCCGGCTCTGATCAAAGGAATGCTGACTGCGGGCGCGCAGGCGGTGGTCGAGAAAACCGCCTTGACCAAAGAGCTGACATTGGCGGTGCAAATGGTTCGCTCGGGACGCAGCTATGTCAGTGAATATTTGCGCAAGCGGCTGGCGGAAGGGGCGATGGAAACCGCCACGCAGCGCGCCCACGATGATCAGGCCGGTTCGGCGCTATCGGCCCGAGAAGCCGAAATCATGCGCATGCTGGCGCGCGGCATGACGGTTACGGAAATCGCCCGGGTGACTTCCCGCAGCATCAAGACGATCAGTCAGCAGAAGCACGATGCCATGCGCAAACTGTGTATCGACAGCGACAGTCAGTTGTTCGAATACATGCGTACGCATGGGATATGAATTCCGGTGCAGGCATTGCGCATGACTCCCCCAAGGCCGTCATTCCCGCTTTCGCGAGAATGACGGCCTCGATGGTGACGTGACTTTCACTGCGACCCATGCGCTAGGAATACTCTGATTCATACGCAGTCTGCCCCGCGTCAGACTGCCTCCAACAGATCGATACGGTGCATGGTGGTATACGCCGCCGCGTCGATCGCACGTTCCCGCATGGCATGGACGCGATGGCTGACGACCAGGTCGGCAACGGTCGGAAGCGCCCCCAGAGTGCTTCCGGCCGTCAGGGATTTTTTTTATCGCAGAAAAGAGTGAAGCGTCGAACTGTCCGTGCTTTGCGCATTCGTTCGCTGGGTTTCGATGATCGATATCGGCACGTCTTTTGGTGTTACGTCCTCTCCCTGATGCATCCAAGCATCCGCTAGGAATTCTCTGATGGTTAGGCATGACGAGCACGAATAACGTGCTGCTTGCCAGCATGCGTCTTGAGTTTGGCAGTTCAAGAGAGCGTGTCGGTAAAACGCTTGACCGTTTCGGTCGTAAGGGGAGTGGGATGTTCAGGGGTTCAGTCGTTCCGCTTCCAGCACCACGCACAGCATCGTCGCGCGTTCGTTACCGATGCGCCTTACGACACACGAACAAATAGCCATCGCTTGCTTCATCACTTCGCATAACAACGCCGTGCAGGACTGCATATGAAGACACATCATCGCTCGAACTCGCGCAGATCGATCTCCGCAACGCCACGCGTCAAATCGCTGGTCTTGCAGATTGCAACAGTCTTGGGCGTGCTTCAGGGCGCCGCGTATAGCAGCGTTGCGCTGGCCGGCGGCCCGACCGGCGGGCAGGTGATGGCAGGCAATGCCACCATCAGCGCGAACGGCAGCAACACGCTGATCCACCAGACCAGCAACAACGCCGTCATCAACTGGAACAACTTCAGCGTCGGCAGCGGCCAGTCCGTTACGTTCCAGGCACCGAATGCAACGTCGGCCACGCTCAATCGCGTGGTTGGATCATTGCCCAGCACCATTAACGGCTTGGTGCAAGGTAACGGCCGCGTGTTCCTGATCAACCCGAACGGCATCCTGGTCGGGCAGAGCGGCGCGATCAACGTGCAGGGTGGTTTTGTCGCCGCAACGGGCAACATCTCCGACAGTGCTTTCATGCAGGGCGGCACGATGGTGTTGTCCGGCAGCAACGGCAAGATCGAAGTGCTGGGCACGATCAGCACGCCCGGTGGCGACATCACACTGGTGGCGCCGGCGGTGGCGGTGGATGCCGGAGCGAAGTTGACCGCAGGTGCGAAGGTCAACCTGTTGGCGGCCGATCAGGTCACGCTCTCCAACGGCACCATCACCGTGCAGCCGCAAGCGGGCGAGCACGGCACGATCAACGTCGCCGGCACACTGCAGGCGGCGAAGGTGATGCTGGCAGCGGTGAACGACAACCTGGGCGCGCTGGCGATCAACACCAGCGGCATGATCCAGGCCACCGGCACGGCCGCGAATCCGGACGGCAGCGTGCAGATTGTGGCCAGCGGTGGCGGCGATGTGCAGGTCGGCGGCACGGTGCAGGCACAGAACGCGGACGGCAGCGGCGGCACGGTGCAGGTGAGCGGTCAGAACGTTTACGCCAGCAACGCGCAGATCAATGTCTCTGGCACGCAAGGTGGTACAGCCGTCTTTACGGCCGATCCGAATGCGGGCACTGCGATGGTGGGCGGCAGCTATACGGCGAATGGTTCGTATGCTGCGGGCGATAGCTCGATCAATGCAGCCGGTACGTCCGGCAGCGGTGGCCACATCGACGTCACCGGCCACCACACTGCGTTAATGGGCAACAGCGCATTGAGCGCGAGCGGCACCGCCAGCGGCGGTGTGATCCGCGTGGGTGGCGACATGCACGGGCAGGGCACGGACATCGCCAATGCCACCGACACCTTTGTGGACAGCGGCGTCACCTTGAATGCCAGCGGCACGCAGGGCAATGCATCGGGCGGCAAAGTGGTGGTGTGGGCGAACGACACGACCAACTACTACGGCAGTATCACCGCCACTGGCAGCGGTGGCGGCAATGGTGGCAATGCCGAAGTGTCGGGCCATGCCATCCTCAATTACCGTGGCAAGGACGACCTGCTCGGCGGCGACCTTGGCGGCGCGAACGGCACGCTATTGCTGGACCCTTCCGACCTCACCATTAACGCAGCAGGCGCAGGTACCAGCACCGGCTTTACCGGCGCACCGACGGTGCCAG
Source organism: Dyella acidisoli (assembly GCF_030160295.1). Lineage (GTDB taxonomy): Bacteria > Pseudomonadota > Gammaproteobacteria > Xanthomonadales > Rhodanobacteraceae > Dyella_B > Dyella_B acidisoli. Next base: position 307,388 of record NZ_BSOB01000005.1, on the reverse strand, counting down.
GCGGTGCGGGGCCGACCTTTACGGCCAACACCTCGCAGATCAGCTGGCAGGACATCGTCACAGCGCTGGGTAGCGGTGCTGTAACGATCAACACCAATACAGGCGGTGGTGGTACCGGCAACATCACCATCACGCAGGGGTATACCTACGCCAGCAACAACACCCTGACCCTGCAGGCGATCAACAACCTGACGTTGAACTCCGGTGCGGCGATTACCAACACCGGCAATGGTTCGCTCACGTTGGCGTCCCAGAAGGTGATGACACTCAACTCCAACATCACCCTGACGGGCGGCAGCTTGTGGCTGCAAGCGGGGGAAGGCGTCGCTGTAAACACACCACAGTTAACGGCAGGCCCGAACGGCACGTTGTACGTGGTGGGTAACGTCAGCCCCTATACGTTTGCCCCCTATAGCTGGTTGGGGAATTCGACGGGCCAGGCGTCAAGCCTGCTGAGCAATGCAAGTACGAACCAGGGGTTTGGTCCTAACCTGGTCACCTTTGCAAGTGGTACCGCCAATCCGGTGATCTTGCAGGGCGGCAATGTGGTGGCGATGTCGGGCAGCGTTGGCGGTGTGTCGAATTTCCTGCCGAGCAACGTCGTCGTTGAGTATGGTGCGGGTAACAATTCGTTCAACAGCGCCCTATGGATACTCGGCTTCGGGCAGATGGAAGTGGAGCGCTGGGATGCCCCCACCAGCACCATTAAACCAGACATCACCCTCAATCCCGCGGCCACCACGGGTGGTGGCATCGTCTATTACGCAGGTGTAGGGGTGACCAGTGGCACCGCGCTGACGGTGCCTGTCAATGAAAGCGCACCGAACGGTGCGTCGCTGGTGTTCGAAACCTCTCAGGGCAATATCGTTCTGCAAGGTAATTCGTATATCGGCGGACCGAGCGGCGAGCTCGTGCTAGATGCAGGCCGTGGTGGTCCCGCATCGGTAGTCCTTAACAACGCCATTGCCAACCAAGGTGCCGTCCAGTTCGCAGGAACCGCCCCCACCTTGCTGGAGGGCGGGAACATCTGGGCGTCCAGCGGGTGCAACACGGCGGCCAACTGCACAGCATCCGATCGCACGACCTGGAACCCGTCGATTGTGCTGATCCATCCGGATGCGCCCAATGGACAGTTTGGCTATCTGGAGGTGGAAGGCTTCCAGAACATGGTCGTGCAGGACAGTGCCGGACCCACGACGCCAATCCTGGCCTCGACTTACATTAGCGAGGTTTCCGCCAACAACATTACCGTGTCCCAGAATCTGATCTTGGGGAGCGGCGGTAGCCTGGTGCTGGGTGCGGCGGCCGTCAACGGTGTTTATAACGGCGGCTTTACCAACCAGCAGGGTCTGATCACGTTTACGCAACCTGACACGATTCTGCAGGGCGATTACGTCTACATGTACTCCGGCCTGGGCGTAAGCACGGCGGGTACCATTCCGACCAACTCGCAGGCGACCTGGCAGGGATCGGTCGCCGCCACCGAAGCGCAGTTGCCGAGCCAGGGACGCGCGGCGTTCGACACGCCCGCGAACAACGTGCAGTTACGCCCGGCGCGTACCGACAACACGTTCAGCAACATGGACATCCGCGGTTTCGACGATACGCGCATCGATTTGCTGCAGAACGGCAGTAATACGGCTGTATTGAATACGCTGGCGGTCAACAGCACCGGCAATCTGACTCTGAATGACACTGGCAACATCATTCTGGCGCAGGGTTACGGCATCAATGCTGTTACGCAGACGCTGGCGGTGGCCAACACGGTAAATATCGCGGCAGGTTATGACTTTGCAACAAACCAAAGCGACCTCTTCGGCCTATTGAAGGTGCTGGCCCCGCAACCGCTATGGCAAATCAACAATGCGCAAATTTGGTCCGGCCTTGGCTATAACACCACCGCGGGCACAGTGGGGCGCATCGATTTCGCCGGTGGCGCGACCGGCGGTGCCACGCCCAGTGCTACCGATAGCAGTGATGATTTCCCCGTTAGCGGGCAGCCGATCATCATGCAGGCGCCTGCATCAGGCAAATTCAACAACATCAATCTCCAGGGCTTCGGCAACATCAACCTGTACGCAGTAAGCGCCTCGACGACGCCTGCTTCGCTGAGCTGGTCGGGCAACGTGTTGAACGGCTTTACCCAAACATTCCCCTTCGGAACGACCGGCAGTACCGTCCTTTACGCCAGCAACAACCTCAACCTGTTCAACCAGTATTTTCAGATGGGAAATATTGGCGGCAGCGTGGGGGTCGATTGGCGCGCGGGCTATAACGGCTGGAACTACGACACCGCTGTCAAGCACGGCAAATTGACCTTCATGGACCCTGCCACGCTGGCGGCGCGCACCAACCTGGCGTCCTTCCAGCCCGGTGGCAGCGATTCCTACCTCCTGGTCAACAACCAGGGCAACGATCCAAGCAGCGCCAATGATCTGACCAATCTGCAATGGGACTGGACCACCGGCGGGATCAATTACGTGCCGATGAACTCGTATTTGCAGCTCTTCGCATTCCGCAATGTCACCGTGAAGACAGCGAACAACCTACCGATCGTCATCGGCGGCGGCGGTGGCAATTCGCTTGACATCGCGCCTGTTGGGAATACGTCGGTGCCAGCGATCGAGGGTGACGTCGTCATTGACCCGAACTTGTACCTCAACCAGAGCGATGGCTACTGGGCGACGGCCATCTACGCCAACAGTCTCAACACGCTGGGTATCCTCGGCTTCAATTCAGGCACGACAGCGACGGTGTCGGGCAATGACTGGTCGCGCAGCTTTGGTTTCTATCTGAACCTGCTGCACCGGTCGGTGCTGGCCGATGGCGTGACAGCGGGCAACACCAACAGCGTTGTCAATCTTTCGGCCGATACGTCTGGCACCGCCAACGATACGTTGCAGGAGGAGTACGTCAATCTCTCTCTGCTGCAAGTGCTGGCCGGCAACCTGACGGTCAACTCGCGCGGCCTTATTCAGATCACCAACTGGGGCAACACCACTGACACCAGCAACATCACCATCCGCTCGCAAGGCGACATCGGTGTAGCTGCCAATTTCACCCGCACCGGCGCGGGCAATCTAAGCTTGCAGGCGGATGCCAATCTCAACAGCATCTACGCCGGCTACGCGGCGATCAACCCTGTTTACACGGGCAGCAATACCGATCCGCGCGGTTACGATACGGCCGGTGCAGATGGCAAGGGTGCTGTATTCGCATGGGTGGGTGGCACCAACGCGCTCACGCCGCAGTTCGGTACGGTCATCACCGCCAACAGCAACACCACGGTTCCGGCCGGGTACACGTTCTATTCGCTGACCGGCACACCGTTGCCGGCGGGTACGGCATTGACGGCCGGCGAAGCAGTGATTCAGCCAGGCGCTGTACCGGGTGGATTTACCGTGTTGACCAACGGAGGCAACACGGTTTACGCGATTTACAACTATGCCGTGGTAGCCGCTGGCGGTTACTACGGCGAATACAACATGCCTTATGTTTCGCTGGGCACGAGCACTAGCGTGGGCGGTATTGCTCCGCAAGCGCTGACAGTGGATGGCGGATTGGTCACCAACGTCGGCGGGCAGGCCAATCCCATTGGCACCATCGTCACCGGCAATACCGGCAGCAAGGGTCTGGGCTTGTCCGGGCAGTTCTATACCCAGGTGACGCAGCCAAGCGGGGTACTGGGTACCTATTCGAGCATGGGAACGCCCGAGGCCTGGATGACGCAGCAAGGTGGGCCGATCTCGCTGACCAGTGGCACCGGCAACATCGATATCCGCTCCGGCTACGAATACCAAAGTACGGAATGGGCGCATATCACAGGCGATATTGCCGATTTGCGGTTGGGTAGCAGTGCGGTTGCCAACACAGGTTTGAACAATCCGACGTCGACGGCCACGTGGTTCAAGCTGGGCACCACCAGTGGCAGCATCGCGGTGGCCGGCTACCGCGACATCCTTGTGACGGATGCGAGTGGTATCAACCCGTCGGCGGGTACAGCACCGGTAAGCCTGGTGGCCAACCGCGACTTGGATGTTCTGGGGCCACTCACACGCGCGAGCTCGGGCTCTGATCTCACCCTGGGCGCAGGCAACATGATCGTGACCGCGCCAGGCGTGACGATCAATGCCGATCAGCTGCAACTGATCGTGGGTAACGGCGCAAACATCAGCACCAGTGTGAACGGTCTGTCCGGCGAGATGATCGCGCCGGCCAACAACCCGACTGGCGTGCTCGGCGTGAGCAGCACCGCCACCTATAACGGCATGACGATCGGTGGCGACACGCCGACGGGCGTGCTGTCGGTGACCAACGGCAAGACGATTACGATCAACAATGGCTTCGTCAACGGCATGCTGGCGGCCTTCACCTTCGGCCCGAAAGGCCTGGTGTGGCCGGCGCCGGCGCCGTACGGCTCGACCACGACCAGTCCGCTGGATCCCATCGGCCTCACGGTACAGAGCGCGGGCGCAACGCTGGCGGGCAGCATCAACATCGGCACGGTGGGTGGCAGCATCATCGTCAACGCACCGATCCTTGTGAACAACTCACCAGGCATCACCACTGGCGAAATCAATCTGGATGCAGACGGTACGACCGGAGCCGGTGACATCCAGATCAACAGCAACATCACAACCCAGATTCCCGGGCCTAACGGCAACATTTTCATGGAGGCCGACAAGGGCAGTATCACGCACGGCGGTGGTGCACAGGGCGCAGACACGATCAGCGGCAACGATCTGACCATGATCGCGAGCGGCGCGATCGGCGCAACGGGCACCGGTAATGCGATCGACACCAACGTCAACGCGGCTTTGTTCCAGTCTGGTGCCGGCGCGTACGTGTATCAGTCCGGTCCGCTGGCGCTGACCGCAGCCGGTAGTGCGAATGGCACCGTCAACATCACTGACAGCCAGAACACGCTGACAGTCGGCAATTTCCCGGCCGGCACCACGCCGCAAACGACGTTGACGCCGACGATCACCAACAACGTGTACGTGCAAGGCCTCACGTCGGAAGTGGGCATTGTCGATACCGGCAGCAACAGCATCACCTTGAACGCGATCGGCGCGAACAGCGACGTGATGGCGGCAGCACACACGTACACGCCGAACGGCACGATTACGGTGAACGCAGGCCGCAACATCGTCGATACGCAAGAAGACACCAACTACGGTGACATCGGCATCGGCACCGGTACGCCAACCTCCAACAGCCTGGCGTTCTCGGCGGGCGGGCTGCTGACCTTGAATGCCGGCAACACGATCGGTGGCGACGGCAGCACCACGCCCAATCCGCTGGATGTGTACTTCGGCAACTTGAGCGCGACCTCGATTGGCACCGGTGCACAGTCGGGCGTGTATCTGACCGCGCTGGACACCAATGCTTCCGGTGGCGTGGTGATCGGCGGCGGCGTGAGTTCGCAGAAGAACATCGACATCACCGCGCGCGCGAGCACGGTGGCGGGAAGTGGTTCGCTCGACGTCACCAGCGCGATGACCACGGCCAACGGCGGGTACATCCGTCTGGCTGCAGACGACAACGTCAATGTCAACGCAGCGGTAAGCGCCAACACCACCGGCAACGTGGTGCTTGCCGCCGGCCTGAGCGGCAGCGGTAGCATCAACCAAGGTGCAGCGGGCACGCTCAGCAGCGGCAGCGGTGAGATCAACGCGTACGCGGCAACCAACATCAACTGGGATGCCAACGCAACCACCACCGGCAACATCCTGGCGCAATCGGGCCAGGCGATGACCTATGGCGGAGCGGGCGTGCTCAACGCCGCGTCTGTGGTGCTGACCTCGGGCACCACCATAGGCACGGCGACCAACGCGGTGCAGACCAATGCCGCCAATCTGGCGATCGCCAACGGTGGCAATGCGTTCGTGAACAACGCAGGCGCGGTGACGCTGGCAGCGCGGAGCAGCAACAACGCCAATATCAACGTAAGCACCACCAACGGCACGATCACGGTGGGCAACGTCAACGTCGCCACGAGCATTCTGCCCGGCACCGGTCAGGATGTAGGTTGGGACAACAACCCGAACAACACGCCGCTTGCCGCGGGCGCGAGCCTGGTAGGTGTATCCGCCAATGGCAGCGGCAACGTGAACCTGCTGGCGAACGGCACCGGTTCGAACGTGCTGATCGACCAGAGCGTGACCAGCGGCAGCGGATCGATCACGGCAACCGCCAACACCAATGTGGTGTTCAACAACGGTGTAGCGCAGACCGGCACCGGCGCGACCGGTATCGTGAGCTTGAATGCCACCAACGGCCAGGTGATCGACAACGAACTGGCGTCGACGCCCGTGGTGATCGGCAACACGCTGAACGCGACAGCGGCGAGCGGCATTGGTACGGCGGCGAGCGCGGGTGGTCCGGGTTCGACTGGCGACCTGGCCACGCAAGTATCGAACTTGAATGCGGTGATCACTGGCACGGGCAACGCGGTGGTGCAAAACAGCGGCGCGTTGAACGTGCAGGGCAGTGTGGGCAGCAACACCTTGAACGTCGGCTCGACCGCGGGGATCACGGTGAGCGGCCCGGTCAGCGCGAGCGGCGGCACGGTGGATCTGACCTCGGGCATGGGTGCGATGGGCTCAACCGGCCTGGTGAACAACGCAGGCGGCGTGACGCTGAGCGCGAATGTCACCACCGGCGCGCTGTCGATCAGTTCGTCGGGTCTGGTGCAACAGACCGGCGGCTCGATCAAGGACGGCAGCTTGAAGGTAGACACAACCCGCTACACCACGGGCAACTCGGCGACGTTGACCAACGATACGTCGACACTGACCGAGAACGGCTCGAGCGTCACCGGCAACTACACCATCAGCACCGGCGGCACGCTCAATCAGACCGGCAGCACAACGGTGGGCGGCAACTTGACGGAAACCGGCTTCACCGGCGGCACGGTGAACGGCACGGTGAAAGTCGGCGGCAACTACAGCGGTGTGAATACTTACGGCCCAGGCGGCAGCATTACCGCCGCGGGCGCCAACAGCTGGACCAACGCCAATGCCGCCACGACGGGCGTGGTAGTGGCTACCGGCGCCGGTCCTGATTTCGATCTTGCCTCGGCAAACCTGGGCACCGGCAACAACATCACGGTGGATCTGCGCAGCAAGACCTCCACGGTGACTGGTGCGCAAGACGCGATCCTGCTCAACGGCAGCGGTGCGAACGAGCTGGGCACGGTGACCTTGACCACCGGCGGCAAGGTAACAGTCAACACGGCGACGAACGACTACAACCTGGTGCAGACCGCACCGGTGAACGTGGCATCGCTGACGGTCAACAGCGTGGCCGGTTCGAGTGCGGCAACGGGCCTGGAAAACAACGGCCTGGGCGTGATCAACGGGATCAACTACGGCACGCACGACAACGCCTTGAATGGCGGCAACGGTAGCCGTATCGCGTTGACCTCCTCGGGCAACACGATCGGTGCGATCACGATCAACAACGGCGACACGGCAGGTGTGTCGAGCGACGGCAACATCACCGTCAACAACGTCACGGTGAACAACGGCCTGTCGGTGGCATCCCAGGGTGGTGCGATCAGCAACGGCACCGGCACGGCGATCCAGGCGCGCACGCTGAACTTGTCCGCGCTCAATGGCATCGGCACGGCGGCCAATCCGATCAACTACGACACGGCGACGGTGGTGTCGGCGACCGGCGCGCCTGGCATCTTGGCCACCGCGGTGACGGGGCCGACGGGTAGCACGTTTGTGTCGACCACTGGCGCGGTGCAGTTGGGCGGCATGGTCAACACGATCAGCTTCACCTGCGACAACACGCACTCGAACCTGTGCAATACGGCGACCACGACCACTGGCACATCGGTCAGCACCGCGTCGCTAGGCAACAGCAGTCTCTTGGGCAACATCACGCTGACCGCGGCCGGCCCGGTGACGACCGGCAACACGGTGACCACCAACGGCGGCAACATCACCATCGCCAACACCAGCGGTAACGTGACGCTAAGCAACGCGGTGACTGCCAACGGCAAGGGCACTGTGCAGTTGACCTCCGCAGCGGATCTGCTGGTGAATGCGGCGGTCAGCTCGTCTGCCGGCGAAATCAACGCGCTGGCCACCAACAATGTGGCGCTGGGCGCGAACGTGAGCACGGGCGGCAACGTGTTCATCCAGGCGCAGAACAAGGCGATCACGCAAAGCGCGGGCACGGTGAGCGGCAAGGGCGTGGTGCTGACAGCCGGCACCACGATCGGCACCGCAGCCAACCGCATCAATCTCAACTCCAGCCAGCTGGCACTGCAATCGGCCGGCAGCGCATACGCGACCGAACAAGGTCCGACCACCGTGGCGGGCGTGACCACGAGCAATGGCGCACTGGACGTGCAGACCACCGCAGGCGACCTGACCGTCGGTGCAGTGACGCTGACGCCGACCATCGCCAACAACGCAGTAGGGGCGGCGCTTGCCGGTCTCAATGCGAACGGCACCGGCACAATCCGCACGCAGGCCAACGGCGGCGACTTGAACGTCAACGACGCGATGGTAAGTGGCAGCGGCGAGATCAACGCCAAGTCGACCACCGGCAACGTGAACCTGGGCGCGAACATCACGACGACCGGCAACGCATTCGTCGAAGGCAACCAGGCCATCACCTATACCGCCGGTACGATCACGGCGAAGGGCGCGGTGCTTACGTCCGACAACGGCCCGATCGGCGCGACGGGCGCGGGCACAGTGCAAACGGCGGTAAGCACGCTGGGTGTGAACAGTGCGGGCGATGCATTCGTCAACAACGCCGGAGCGATGACGCTAGCGGCCGAATCGGCCAATGGCGGCAACCTGAATCTGAGTACGACCAACGGCACGATCACGGTGAACAGCGTAGCGCTGACACCGACGATTGCCGCCAATGCAGCGGGCCTGACGCTCTCGGGCGTGAGCGCCAACGGCACGGGCAACGCCAACATCACCGCGAATGGCGCTGGCTCGAACGTGTTGATCGACCAGAACGTGACCAGCGGTAGCGGCGCGATCAACGTGACGGCCAATAACAACGTCACCTTCAACAACGGCGTCGCGCAAACCGGCACTGGCGCGACCGGCATCGTGAGCCTGACGGCGACCAATGGTCAGGTGATCGACAATGAAGCGGCCGCCACGGCGGTGGTGATCGGCAACAGCCTGAATGCGACGGCAGCCAACGGCATCGGCACAGCGGCGAGCGCGGGTGGTCCGGGCTCGGCGGGCGATCTGGCCACGCAAGTGTCGAACTTGGACGCGGTGATCACCGGCACGGGCAACGCGGTGGTGCAAAACAGCGGCGCGTTGAATGTGCAGGGCAGTGTGGGCAGCAACACCTTGAACGTCGGCTCGACCGTGGGGATCACGGTCAGTGGCCCGATCAGCGCGACTGGCGGCACGGTGGATCTCACCTCTGGCATGACGTCGCTGGGTTCCACCGCGTTGTCGAACAACGCCGGTGGCGTGACGTTGGCTGACGACGTGACCGCAAGCACGCTGTCGATCAACGCGGCCGGCCTGGTGCAGCAGACCAACGGCGACATCACCGACACCACCACGCGCGTGAACACCACGCGCTATACCACGGGCAATTCGGCGACGCTGTCCAACAACGCGACCACGATGACCGAAGCAGGTTCGACGGTGGCGGGCAACTACAGCATCACCACGCAAGGCACGCTCAACCAGACTGGCGCAACCAAGGTAGGTGGCAATCTCACTGAAAGCGGTGAAACCGGCGGCACGGTGAACGGCACGGTGACAGTGGGCGGCAACTACAGCGGTGTGAACAACACTGCCGGTGGCGGCAGCATCACAGCAGCCGGTTCGAACAGTGCCGTCAACAACAACTCGGCCGTGACTGGCGTGGTGACGGCCAATGGCGCAGGCCCCGACTTCGACCTGTCGTCGGTGAACCTGGCGGGCACGACGCTTTCCAACATCACGGTGAACCTGCGCTCGATCAGCGCAACGGTGACCGGCGCGACCGATGCGGTACTGCTCAACACCGGCAACAACGCACTGGGCACGGTGACGATCACGACGGCCAATGCGCCAGTGACGGTGACGACCGGCCTGCACGACTACAACCTGGTGCAGACCGCAGCGATCGCGCTGCCGACCACAACTGCGCTGACCGTCAATGCCGTAGCGGGGGCAAACACGCCCACGCAGATGCAGAACAACACGCTGGGCACCATCAACGGCATCAACTACAACACGCACGACAACACGCTCAATGGCGGGCAGGGCAGCCGCATCGTGCTGAACAATCCGGCCAACACCTTTGCCGGCATCACCATCAACAATGCGGACTCGGCCAACGTCGCCACCAGCGGCAGCTTGCAATTGGGTGCGATCACGGCGGCCAACAGCGTGGTGGCGAATTCGCAAAACGGCGCAATCACCCAGAAATCAGGCGCACCGGCGATCCTGGCCTCGGCGCTGGCCTTGAACGCGGCCACCGGTATTGGCGCGACGAATGCGCCCATCCGCTACGACACGGCCACCGCGATCGCCGCGGGCGACACACCCGTGCTCGCCACCAGCGAAAGCGGCAACGGCAGCACGGCGGTGTCGACCACCGGAGCAGTACAGCTGGGCGGCGCGATCAATGAAGTGGGCTTCGATCTGACCAGCTCCAATCTGTCGGGCACCACCACCACTGGCACCTTGCTGACGCCGACGCTGGTGTACAACACCGCGACCACGGGCGAGATCAACCTGTTGTCCAGCGGCACGGCAACGCTGGCGGCGAACGTCACCACCACGGGCAATGCGTTCGTCCAGTCGATCAGTGGCAACATTGTGCAGACCGGCGGACTGCTGAGCGCGAACGATGCGGTACTGACGGCAAACGCCGGTAGCATCGGCGCGACAAACAGCCCGATCAACACCAACGTCAGCACGCTTGGATTGAGCGCGCAGGGCGATGTCAATGCGATGAACAGCGGTGCACTCACGCTGGGCGCGGTGACTTCGTCCAACGGTGCAGTAAACGTGGCGACCACCGACGGCACGCTGACGGTGGGCGCGATCAACGTGAATCCGACCATCGCCGGCAATGCGATGGGTCTCACGCAGAGCGGGGTCAGTGCGAACGGCACGGGCGCGGTGAATCTCGTTGCGGGCGGTAGCGGTTCGAATCTGCTGATCGATCAGAACGTGACCAGCGGCAGTGGGGCGATCACCGGCACGGCTGACAACAACATCACCTTCAATAACGGTGTGGCACAGACCACGACCGGTGCAACGGGCACGGTGGCACTGACAGCGACCAACGGGCAGATCATCGATAACGAGGCGGCGTCGACGCCGGTGGTGATCGGCAACACGTTGAATGCGGCGGCGGCCAATGGCATCGGTACGGTTGCTTCGGGTCCGGGCGTGACGGGGGATCTGGCGACAGAGGTGTCGACACTGTCGGCCAACATCACCGGTACCGGTAACGTGGTGATCCAGAACCTGGGTGCGTTGAACGTGAGCGGCAGCGTGAATGCGAACACGCTGGACGTAGGCTCGACGGCGGGCATCACGGTGAGCGGTCCGATCAATGCCACAGGCGGCACGGTGGATCTGATCTCAGGCATGACCGGACTGGGTTCGACGGGGCTGTCGACCAACAAGGGCGGTGTGACACTGGCCTCCAATGTTACGGCGAACGACCTGTCGATCAATGCGGCGGGCCTGGTGCAGCAGACCAGCGGTCTGATCAACGACACCACGCTAGCGGTGGATACCACGCGCTTCACCACCGGCAATTCGGCGGCGCTGACCAACGGCACGGCCGGCATGACCGAGAACGGCTCGTCCGTGGCGGGCAATTACACCATCAGCACGCAGGGCAGCCTGGATCAGACCGGCACCACCACCGTCGGCGGCAATTTGACTGAGACAGGCGAAACCGGCGGCACGGTGAACGGCACCGTGAACGTGGGTGGCAACTACAACGGTGTGAACACCTACGGCCCGAACGGCAGCGTCACAGCCGGCGGCTCCAACAGCGCAACCAATGCCAATGCAGCGACCACGGGTGTCGTGGTGGCATCCGGCAGCGGTCCGGATTTTGATCTGTCGTCGGTGAATTTGAACGCGGGTCAGAATGTCACCGTGGATCTGCGCAGCACCACGGTCAGCAACGTAGGTGGTGCGACCAATGCCATTCTGTTGAATGGCGGCGCGAATACGCTGGGCACGGTGACGCTCAACACGGCGAAGGCGCCGGTGACGCTCACCAAGACCACTGCCGACTACAACCTGGTGCAGACCTCCGCGCTCAATCTGGGTAACGTGACGGTAAACGCGGTGGCTGGCGCGAATACGCCATCGGTTATGCAGAACAACACGCTGGGCACCATCGCCGGCAGCAATTACGACGTGCACAACAATGCGCTGAATGGCGGGCAGGGCAGCCGCATCGTGTTGAACAACACGGGTAACACGTTCGGTACCGTCACGCTCAACAACGGCGATGCGGCCAACATTGCAACCAGCGGCAACCTGCAGCTGGGTGCAGTGACGGTGGCCAACAGCATGGTGGCGACGTCGCAGAACGGGTCGATCACGCAGAGCAAGGGTGCGCCGGGGATCAAGGCAGCGGCGCTGGCGTTGAATGCGGCAACCGGCATCGGTGCGTCGAACGCACCCGTGGTGTACGACACGGCCACGGCGATCGCTGCGGGCGATACACCGGTGTTGGCGACCAGCGAAAGTGGCAATGGCAGCACGGCGGTATCCACCACTGGTGCAGTGCAGCTGGGTGGCACGATCAACGAAGTGGGCTTCGATCTCACGAACTCGAATTTGTCGGGTACCACCGCCACGGGCACGATGTTCACGTCCACGGCCGTCGACAACTCGGCCGATACGGGTGAGATCAACCTGCTGTCGAATGGCGCGGCCACATTGGCGGCGGACGTCACAACGAACGGCAATGCGTTCGTCGAAGCCAAGCAGGGCAACATCACGCAGACCAAGGGCAAGGTGAATGCCGCCAGTGCCGTGCTGACCGCGGATGCAGGCAGCATCGGCGGTGCGGGTTCTCCCATTGCGACCAACGTGCAGACACTGGGTCTGAATGCGCAAGGCAACGCCTATGCGGTGAACGATGGCGCGTTGACGCTGGGTGCGGTGACGCACTCCAACGGCACCGTCAACGTAAGTACGGTCAAGGGGCCACTGACCGTGGCATCCATCAGCGTGCAACCGACGATGGCCGGCAATGCGGCCGGTCTCACGCAAAGCGGCGTGAGCGCGAACGGCAGCGGCAATGTGGTGCTGCAGGCCAACGGTGGCGATCTGGCGGTCAATGCCAACGTGGCCAGCGGTGGTGGCGAGATCAACGTCAAGTCGACCAGCGGTAACGTGAACCTGGGTGCGAACCTCAGCACCACGGGCAACGCATTCGTCGAAGCAGCCAACAACATCACGCAGTCCGCGGGCACGCTGTCGGCGTCGGGCGCAGTGCTCACGGCTGACACAGGTTCGATCGGCACATCCGGCAGCGCGATCCAGACAGCGGTGAATACGCTGGGTGTTACGGCTTCGAAGGGTAGTGCTTATGTAAGCAATGCCGGTGCGATGACCGCGGCGGGTACCACGAAGGGCGACATGGCGTTGAGCACGCGCAGCGGCCAGCTCACGGTGGGCAGTGTCAGCTTGACGCCTTCAGTAGCCAACAACGCGCAAGGCATCGCGCAGAACGGCATCACCACCGGCGGCAATCTCTCGCTGCTGGCGGCACCGTCCACCAACGGCACGCTGGAAATCGATCAGCCGGTGAATGTGGGTGGCGCGATGATCGGCGTCGGTGGTGTGGACGTGAACGTACACAGCAACGTCACAGCCAACGGACCGATCACGTTCGTGGCCGATGCGGCGTCGGGCTCGAAGCCCGGTCCCGGCTGGTTCCGCAATACGGCCGATATCAGCTCGAACACGGGAGTGGCGATCTACGCAGTGGCGGGTGGTCAAGCACCGCAAGGCTACGGCACTACGGCCAACAACCAAGTGCAATTGGGCACGATCAGTGGCATCACCACGCCTAATGCACCGGCATCCCGCTGGGGTCAGGCGTATCCGTCGAGCAGTTATGTGCCGGGATACAACGGCGGTGGCTACGGCATGTTCTACAAGGCACCGCTTGCCGCCGTGGCGCCGACACCGGTGCCGATTGGCTCGAATCCGACACCTGTGCCCACGCCAACACCGGTGCCGACACCTTCGCCTTCGTCAGGCCCCTCGCCATCACCGGTGCCAACGCAGATCGCCGTAACACCTACCTTGATGGTGCCGCCTGCAACGGGAACTGCGCAGATGCAATACGGCGGCGGTTTCGTGGTGGACATCTCCTCGCTGTTCGACACGCCCACCACGTGGTTTGTAGACCAGACGGCCGTGCCCTTCATCCGTTCGACGTTCGACGCTTCGCTGCCGATCAACGGCAACTACGCGCCGCCGCGCTTCATGTTCGGTGTGTTTCCCGGCAGCGCCGAGAACTGTGTCGACATTCCGGAAGACAAGGACAACGGCAAGGTCAAGCACGTGTGCATGGAGCATTCGCCAACACTGTCTTCGCTGTAGTGACGGACGCTGTCCATGGCTTGCGCAACCAGGCCATGGACAGCAACAGAAGGCGATCGTCGAAAGCGCAATTAATGCGCCAGTCTAGGACTCCTCTGATGGGTAACCGCTTCCGAGAAGGCTCAAATACAGCCTGAAACGGAATGGCGACGGCGATCTACCGCTTACGCCATAGACGCAGAGACACCCATGGTCAGGCAAAGCGGGGGATGCGCACATGGCGCAGCCGAAAGCCAGGAAACGTGACATGAATATCGCGAAGACAAAGCTCGCGCTCGCCATCAGCGCGCGGTTGCTACCAACGAGCGCCAGAGGATGTTCAGTGCTGATGCCAGCGCTGGCCTTGAGTTATGGCTTGAGCTTGGCTACACCCGTTCACGCACAAACCGCATCGTCCGGCATGAGTACATCCGATCAGCGCGCCGAACAGGAACTGATCGAGCTTCAGGCCAACCGGCAACACGATGCAGTCGTCTTGCAGCAATCGACCGAGCTGGTCGATCGTCAGCAGAAGGACATCGCAGCTTTGCGCTGCCAAGTGGCTGCACTGCAGAAGCAGTTGCGCGATAACAACATGGCACCGGCAGCGACGTCGTCCGCCGATCTCGCCACACCCTGTGGCGCAGGCGCTGCCGTGGCATCCCAAACATCGCGCACGGCAGCGCTTGTTCCGGCGGGCGTGATGCCTGCATCCAACCATGGCGGTTTTGCGGTGACGCCTGTTGCGACAGGACAGCGTGATGCCGCGGCGATGCCGGACAGTGCGAGCGGAAGCGCGGCGTCGCAGTCCGCCGCAAGCGCAGTGGTCGGTCATATCGCAAGCATCACACTGGCTGCGCGCGACATCACGCGACCACAGCCAGGGCAAGCTGCCGTGGACGGCGATGGTCGCGCCACGAGCAACTGCGACACCACCTCGGTAGCGGTCGATTCCGTACCCGCGTTGCCGCCACTTGCCGATCAGGCTTCCGCCGATGCCTACCTCGCTTCACTGACGCAGTCCGGTGCGGTCAGCGCCGAGCCTGGCGTACCCACCACCGATGTGGACGGACTGAAAGCCAAGCTGCACGACTTCATCGGCCGACCGGTAGACGCGGCGCTGATCAAGGAACTTACGCACACCGCGACCAAGTACGTATCGGCACACACCAACAACATCGTGAACGTGTACGTGCCACCACAACCGCTGCGCAACGGCAATCTGGTGGTGGTGCTGGCCGCGGCGAAGCTCGGTGCCATCCGCACGGAAGGGCAGAAGCACATCTCTTCGCACGATCTGACCTGCGAAGTGCACATGCGGCAGGGCGATCCTGTGAATCTGAAGACGCTCACCAACGATCTGAGCTTCTTGAACAATTCGCCGTGGCGGCAGGTGAGTTCGTCATTCACGCCGGGTGCTCAGCCGGGCGACACCGATCTGATCTTGCAGACAGTCGACCGTTATCCGCTGCGCGTCTACGGCTCGTGGGACAACACGGGTACCGCGTTGACCGGCATGGATCGCTTCCGCGCTGGCGTCAACTGGGGCGATGCGTTCGGCGTCATCGGCAGCCGCCTGGACTACAGCTTCACCTGGAGCGACACCTTCCACCAGCTCAAAGAGCACAGCCTGCTCTACACGATGCCGGTCGGCCAGCGCGACACGCTCACCTTCACAGGCGACTACTCGACCAGCAACATTCCTGTGCAGGATGGCTATTTCAACATGCATGGGAAGAACATCCAGGCCGGCGCGCAATGGACGCATTTGCTGGGTGGTTGGTTCCCCGGCGGCAGTCAGGTTACCGGTGGCTTTGAATACAAGAGCATCGGCGACCAGTTGCTGTTCAATGGCGCTACGGCCACCAATGCGGTGCCGCATATCTATCAGTTCTACACGGGCCTGCAGATTCCGTGGGTCGACCGGTTCGGCAGCAATACGGTCAATACACGTTTCACATTTGCACCGGGTTTCGACGACAGCAAGCAATTCAATGCGGCGCGTGCAGGTGCGAAGTCGGACTACCGTCGCCTCGACTTCACCTATGACCGCTACGTCAATCTGCCGTATGCCTTCTCGCTGCATGGGCGCTTCAACGGACAATGGGCGAACAGCCCGCTCATCTCGAGCGAACAGTTGCAGATTGCCGGTGCGGCTGCCGTACGTGGTTACCGTGAAGACGCCTTGCTGGCAGATTCGGGTTACACAGTGAACCTGGAACTGCTCACGCCAGCAATGCCGGTCATGGTCGGCGGCCTCAACAGCCAATTGCAGGGCGTGGTCTTCTACGACTACGGCCAAGGCTTTGCACGAGGCGCTCCGCTGCAGAACCTTGCGCTCGGCGTTACGCGCAAGACCTTCACCATCGCCAGCACCGGTTTCGGCCTGCGCTTCAACATCAATCCCTGGCTCAGCCTGAAGTCGGAAGTGGGCTGGAGTCTGCTTGGCCCCAACAACCGTCCTGGCTACATCATTCACAACGCGATTGTGATCGCGTACTAACGAGGTTGCTCTCCATGAACATCACTCCTCCGTTTGGCTATCGAGACATCAAAGCCTTGAACCGCGCCGATTACGTGCGCTACTCGACCCCCACCGACACGCCACCTTTCATCAAGGACACCGCCATCGTGCCGCTGAGCCTCGGCGAGATGGTGCCGGCAGCGTGGCATTACCCGCTGGTATTCGTGCGCGATGCCGCGAATGAGCGCGTCTCCCTGGTGGCGATGCTTGGTCTGGCAGCAGGCGAAAACCTGTTCAATACGCAGGCGGGCTGGAAGTCCGAAACCTACCTGCCGGCTTATGTAAGACGCTATCCGTTCTGCATGGCGCGCGTAAGCGTCAATGGTCAGGCCGATCCGAATCTGCTGGTGTGCGTGGAGAAGGACTACGTTGC
Organism: Dyella acidisoli; assembly: GCF_030160295.1. GTDB lineage: Bacteria > Pseudomonadota > Gammaproteobacteria > Xanthomonadales > Rhodanobacteraceae > Dyella_B > Dyella_B acidisoli. Next base: position 289,927 of record NZ_BSOB01000005.1, on the reverse strand, counting down.
AGATGATGCAGTCGCGGGCACTCGCCAGCTGTTCGACGGGGAGGGCAGGGCCACGCAGGAATGGCAACAGATTGAATTGTTCTTGCGCGAATACGAGGCCGATCTGGAGCGCACGAATGTCTTCTGCGCGGAGCTGTTGGAATTCGATCTGCTCGAGCCGCTGACGGCCACGGTGACCCGGCCGGGTCAGGACAACTGGCAGGTCACGGGCTTCATGGGCATCAACGAGAAGAAGTTGATGGAACTGCCCGAGGCGGTTGTCGCCGAATGGCACCGCAATGGCTGGCTCGCCCGCGCCTGGTTGCATCTGTTCTCGCTGCAGCGCCTGCAGCGGCTGTTGCAGGAGCGGGGCAATGCGCCTTTCCCTGCTGGCAACGCATGAGCACCCAGCGGCAACCCGCCATGAGAATGAGAGCGATGAAAGCAAACAGGCAGTTTTCGAAACGGATCATCGGCGCACTGGCGCTTGGACTGTTGAGCGGCCATGCGCTGGCACAACAGGCGACTCCGGCATCGGCGGCCGATGCATCGGCCGTATTTGCGAAGGTCAACGGTCAGCCGCTCTACCGCGCGCAGCTCGATAACGTGATGCGGATGGCCGGCTTGCCGGACAACGATGCGACGCGTGCCGCGCTCGAAAAGCAGATGATCTCCGGCGAAGTGGTACGCCAAGCCGCGGAGAAGGCGAACTACGCCGACCGCCCGGAAGTGAAGCAAGTCCTCACGGCTGCCAGGGCGAAAGCCGTCAGTGAGCTGTACCTGCGCGACAACGCCAAGCCTGCCACCGTGACTGATCAGCAGGTCAAGGCACGCTATGACCAGATGGCCGCGCAAGCCGGCAGCCAGGAATACAAGCCGCGCGTCATCAGCGTCGCCGATGATGCGACAGCCGGCCAGGTGCTTGCCAAGCTGAAAAGCGGCCAATCGTTCGATGACCTGGCCAGGCAATACAGCCAGGCTTCCAATCGTGCTGCCGGTGGTGAAATGGGCTGGGTGACTTTCAAGACCCCCGTGACCGACGGCCAAACCGGCGGCTTGCCACTGCCGTTGGCACAGGCCATCGCGCAGCTGAAGGCGGGCGGGTACACCCAGGCGCCTGTGACGCTCGGGACCAGTCGCGTCATCGTGAAGCTCGATGCAGTGCGTCCAACTCAAATCCTGCCGTACGACAAAGTCAAAGATGCGATTCGCCAGCAGCTTGAAGCGAGCCAGCAGCAACAGGCTACGGATGCGTTGGTAGGCAAGCTGACGAAGGACGCGAAGATCGAGCGGTAAAGCGTGGGGTAAGACAGCGCCTGATTGGTGCCGATCCCTCTCCCAAGGGGAGGGGGAGTCGCGGTCTCAAACAATACTGTGGTCCCATGGTGACAATTTCTGTCCCACTAGGACTATTCTGATGCTCTTGGTTCGGAATCGTCTGTAGCTTTACCCACATCTACTTGCAGGGGTTGGGTATGAAGGCAACGAGTCGAACGGGGCGCAGCAGGTGCGTGGGCGTCAGGTGGTGCATGCATCACCGGCCGATTGCGCTCGCTATTGCCCTGACGATGGCGGTAACTCCGGTCATGGCACAAACCTCGCGCCCCAATGCGGGGCAGCTATTGCAACAAACAGCGCCTACGCTGCCGCCGCCGGTGCGGGGGCAGAACCAGGGGGTCAAGGCACCTGGCGCGCCTGGTGTGCCGCAGTCCGAATCGGCGGTCATGATCCAGGTCAAAACCATCCGTTTCTCTGGCAACACCCATATTGATGACGCCAGCTTGCGCCGGGCGATTCCTGAGATCGATCGCACTCAGGGAACGGCTGCCTCACTTTCACAATTGCAGGCGCTGGCCGCCGCGGTTACGCACTATTACCGCCAGCGCGGCTACTTCGTCGCCGTAGCTTATGTGCCGCGCCAGTCGGTGGAAGATGGCGTGGTCACCATCGCCGTGCTGGAGGGCAAGCTCGATCAGACTCACGTGAGCCGCACGGGCGGTTACGATCCGGCGCGGCTGCAACGTTACGAAGACAGCGCGCTATGCAGTCAAAGCAGCGATTGCGGTGGTGCCGCGCTGACGCGCACGCGTGCCGATCGAGCCGTTGGTCTGGCTTCGAGCCTGCCGGGCGTAGTGAGCGCATCAGGCACGCTTTCGCCGGGTTCAGCAGTGGGAACCAGTGACTTCACGCTGGACGCGGTGCCGGGGCCGCGCGTAACCGGCGCGCTGGGTGTCGATGACTACGGCAACGAATACACCGGACGCATTCGCGAAACCGGTGCGCTGCGTTGGAACAGTCCACTGGGCATCGGCGACTTGCTCACGGCCGATGTGGCATTGTCAGATCGCTGGGGCCTCGGCGGCACGCGCGGTCGCGGCGCGCTGAACGGCGTGCTCGATTACAGCTTGCCGGTCGGTTACGACGGCTGGCGTGTCGGCGCCAATTACACGCATCTGCTGTATCGGCTCGGCGCGCCGTTCAACGCCACCGATGCATACGGCGGTGGCAATGAGTTCAACGCCTATGCGGCCTATCCAATACTGCTGGCACCCGACAAGCATTTGTGGGTGCGCGCCAGCTACGGCATCAAGTGGCTGTCCGACAGCGTGCTGGAGGAGACCTTCCATACACGCGACACCACCGTAACGCTCAGCGCGAACGGCGATGCCATCGACACCTTCGGTGGCGGCGGACTCACCCAATACGGCGCGTCGCTCATGCGTGGATTGATCGCCTACGGCCATGGGCCGCGCCCTGTCGATACGCCCAACGCAGCGGGCCATTTCACCAAACTGGATGTCAGTGCCTCCCGCGATCAAACCGTGGGATACCTGGCAAACGACACGCAGCGACTGAGCGTGTACGGTGCGCTGCAAGCGCAGTGGAGCAATACCAATCTCGATTCCGTCGAGAAATTCACCATGGGTGGCCCGGCTGGCGTGCGCGGTTATCCGGTTGGCGAAGCCATCGGCGATGAGGGCGCGATCGCCACGCTGGAATTGCGCGATTCCTTCGCGCTGACCGCATTGGGCGGCGACAACCTCACGCTTTCGCTGTTTCGCGATAACGGCTGGCTGAAGGTGAATCACACGCCATGGGCGGGTTATCAGGGGCTGCGGCAGCGTCATTTAGGTAGCACGGGCATCGGTGCGGATCTGCTGCACCAGGGTCGCTACGACTTCAAGTTGATGTATGCGATCCGCGATCCCGGCGGCGAACCGGATACAGCCACCCGCGATCACCGCGGTTGGCTGTGGGGTCAGGCGCAAATCTTCTTCTGAGCTCCAACGTTTTCGGTGCGACGGCGTACCGGAGAAATGATATGAATGCCAAACTTTATCGTCACGTCTACAACAAGCAGCTGGGCTGCGTGGTGGTTGCACCCGAGATTGCGCGCAGCGGTGCGCATGGTGGAACCACGAACACGACGGCGCGCAGCAAGCTGCCTGCACTGTGCCCATTAGGCATGGCCTTGGTCATGCTGCTGGGCGGAGCACTGCACGCGCAGAGCTTGCCCACTGGCGGCAGCATCGTAGGCGGCCAGGGCCATATTGGCGCGGCCGGCACCACGATGACGGTGCAGCAGAATAGTTCACGGCTGGCGATCAATTGGGCCAGCTTCAACATCGGCACCGGCAATACGGTGGTGTTCAATCAACCTTCCAGCCAAGCAGTAGCGTTGAACACGGTACTGGGCAACAACCCCTCGCAGATCTACGGCAATCTGCAGGCGAACGGCCAGGTGTTTCTGATCAACCCGAACGGCGTGCTGTTCGGCAAGAGCGCACAGGTCAGCGTGGGCGGCCTGTTTGCGAGCACTTTGCCGATCGACACGTCCGCTTTCATGCAGGGTGGCAACGGCTACACCTTCAGTCGCAACGCCAGCAGCGGCGCAGGGCAGGTGATCAACCAAGGTCATCTCAAAGCAGTGAACGGCGGCTTCGTGGTACTGGCCGGCGATCAGGTGATCAACACCGGCACGATCGATGCCACCACCGGCACAGTGGCCTTGGCGTCGGGCGACAGCGTCACGTTGAACCTGGATAACTTCGGTCAGCTGAAGGTTAGCGTTAACGCTGCCACGCTCGGAGCATTGATCAAGAGCCAGGGGCTGATCGAAGCCGATGGCGGCCAGGTACTGTTGACCGCGCGCGGTTTGGATCAACTGCAAACCAACGTGATGAACCTCAGCGGCGTGATCGACGCCCGTTCGATCGGCGCCAAGAACGGCCGGATCGTGATCGATGGTGGCGATGCATCGCAAGGCGACAGCGGCACCGTGGCCTTGCTCGATGCGACGGTGGATGCCTCGGGTGCGAATGCGGGGGAGCAGGGTGGCACGGTGACCATCACCGGCCCGCACGTCAATTTGCAGGGCAGTGCGATCAACGTGAGCGGCTATGCCGGCGGCGGCACCGCGCTGGTCGGTGGCGATGCGCACGGTCAAGGATCGCTGACGCATGCACTCACCACATCGATGGATGCACACAGCAGCATCGATGCTTCGGCGACGGGTAACGGCAACGGCGGCACGGTGGTGCTGTGGTCGGATGAAGAGACCGAATTCGACGGCGCGATTCTTGGGCGTGGCGGCATGCTCGGCGGCAACGGCGGTCATGTGGAGACATCGAGCGAGAACAGCTTGTTGTTTGACCCCGCGCAAGCGGTGGATACACGCGCACCGCACGGCACGTTGGGCACGCTGCTGCTCGATCCCTTGAATATTTTCGTCGTCAACGGCACCGGCGGCTCCAACAGCAGCACCATCGACGGATTGCCCGCAACGGTGAACGGCACCATCACCGATGGCGAGCTCAGATCGGAACTTGCAACCAGCAACGTCGTGCTGACGGCAAGCAGCAACATCAGTGACACCGCGACCGTGAATGTGACCGGGCCGGGCTCGCTGACGATGAGTGCGGCCAATATCAGCCTGGTGGGCAGCTACAACGTCACCGGTGGCATGGCGCTGACCGTGACCGGCACCGGATCGCTCGGCGGAAACATCTCTGGTACCGGCAGCCTGACAGCAACAGGTGGGAGCTGGTCGATCACGGAACCGAATCTAAGGGGCGCGTTGACCGTTACCAATGCGACCGTTTCATTGGGTAACAACAACAATGTTTCCTCGGCAGCACTGATCAACTCGACCTGGAACATGGGCGCGGGTGGCAGTTATACCTTCGGGTCCCAGCTGACCTTGAACAACACAACTGTCAGTTTGAACTGTACTAGCTGTGGCGATAGCTATACCCAGGTGAACAGCCCCGTGATGATGGTGGGCAACAACAGCGTCACCATGTATGGCACCCAGTACCAACAAGGCCTGACTTTTATCGCGGGATTCACCGGCTCGGGCAATGTCTCGCTGTACACGGGCAGTGGTTATCGCAGCTTGCTCGACGTCTACGGCAACATGGCGACCTACTCCGGCAACGTTACCGCCGGTGCAGCCAATGCGCAGCCCTATTGGGTGCAGTTCAATTCCAATAATGGCTGGGGCACGGGCACGCTAACAGTCACGGGCGGCAACGTGTCCGTGAATTACGAATACAACACTGATTTTCGCATCGGATATTACGGGTGTTCGTCCGCAGTCAATCAGCCGACCGCCAAGTTGGTGATAGCCGGCGGTACATTCACCACTGGCGCCAACATGACGATCGGAGCGCTGACCGGCAACGCCGGTGGCACGCTCAATCTGCTTTCGGATACAGCCACCAACGTCACGTTCACCACGGGCTTGCTCAATGACGCCAGCGATCTGTTTGCCGGTGTGATCACAGGGCCTGGCAATCTCACCAAGGTCGGAACCGGCACGCAGATTCTCACTGGTGCCAACAATAACAGCGGGCCGACGCTGGTGAGCGCAGGTACGTTGCAGGTGGGCAATAACGGCACCACCGGTACGCTGGGCACCGGCAAGGTGACCGACAACGCCAACCTCGTGTTCGACTTCTCCAACACGCAAAGCTTGAGCGCCATCAGCAGCAATACCTCGGGCATTACCGGCACCGGCAATTTCACGGCGGAGATGGGCGGTGGTCTTACCGTGGATCGCATCGTCAATCTCAGCGGCGTGCAGAGCAGCATTACCCTGGAAGCGGGTGATGCGACGCCAGCAGGCACGGCGACGGGCGGCGACGTGACGTTCAACAATCCGGTGAACGTCACGGCGGGCGGCACGGTGACGATCTTCCAGGGCAATCCCAATACGGCAACGTTGAATACAAGCATTAACGGTGCGACCGGTACCACGGAATACAAGACATACGATGCGTCGACGGGCATGGTGTCCGGTGCGGTGGCCGGCACGCGCAACTTCTACTATCGCGCGCAGCCTTTGCTCACCGTGGCCAATCTCACCGCCGCCAAGGTGTACGACGGCACCAACTCCGCGCTAGGGCATGTGAATGGAAGCAATGCGACGGTCAGTGGACAGATCGAAGGCGACCAACTCGGCCTCGCCAACCTCAGCCTGACCAGCGCAACGTTCAACACCAGTCATGCCGGAGCGGGCCTCACCCTCAATGCTGGCTACACGGCGAACACCGCGACTTACAACAGCGGTGGCACGACGTGGGTGGTGTCCGGTTACGGCGTGAACGCTTACTCCAATACCGCGGCTGCCAATGTGATTACGCCGGCACCCGTCACGGTGACAGCATCCACACAAACCAAAACCTACGACGGCACCACGACCAGCACGACGCCCGTCACTAACATCACTGGCTTGGTGGCGGGCGATAGCCTCACCGGACTCAATCAGTTCTACAACAGCTCGCAAGTGCTCGGCGTCAATGGTTCCTCGCTGATCGTCAACAGCGGTGGCGTGGGTGTGGCTGGCAATCATTCGAGCCTGTTGAGCGATTACGCCATCACCTACGTCAACAACACCGGAACGATCACGCCAGCGCCTGTAACGGTGACAGCGTCGACACAAACCAAGGTGTATGACGGCACCACTGCAAGCAACCTGTCGGTCACCAACATCACCGGCCTGCTGGCTGGCGACAATCTTACGGGCTTGCTCCAGGCTTATAACAGCTCGCACGCGCTCGGCACGAACGGCTCCTTGCTGATCGTCGACAACAGTAATGTGGGCGTAACCGGCAATCACTCGAGCAGCTTGAGCGACTATGCCGTCAGTTACGTGAGCACGCCGGGTACCATCACACCCGCAGCGGTTACCGTAACGGCCTCCACCGATACCAAGGTTTACGATGGCACCACGGCCAGCGCTGCGCCCGTCACCAACATCACCGGCCTGGTAGCGGGGGATAGCCTCACGGGGCTCAACCAGTACTACAACAGTTCGCAGGTACTGGGCACCAACGGTTCCACCTTGATCGTCAACAGTAGCGGCGTGGGGATCATCGGTAATCACTCCAGCTTGCTGAGCGATTACGCCATCGCTTATGCGGACAATACGGGAACGATCACGCCTGCGCCGGTCACCGTGACAGCGGCGGCGGATACGAAAGTATTCGACGCGACTACGATTAGCACGCAGAACGTCACCAACATCACCGGGCTTGTTCCGGGAGACAGCCTGACGGGTTTGTTCCAGGCGTACAACAATTCGCAGGTACTGGGACCCAATGACTCGTTGCTGGTAGTCAACAGCAGTGGCGTCAGTATCGTTGGCAATAATTCGAGCGTGCTGAACGACTACGCCATCAGCTATGTCAACACGCCAGGAACGATCACGCCGGCATCTGTGGTGGTGACGGCCACCTCCGACACCAAGGTGTACGACGGCACGACTGTCAGCAATCAGGGCGTAACCAACATTACGGGATTGGTGGGTGGTGACGCCCTGACGGGTTTGTTCCAGGCGTATAACAGTTCGCACGCCCTGGGAGTTGGCGACTCATCGCTGGTGGTGAACAACAGCGACGTGGGCGTAAATAGTGGCAATGGCGACACCTTGAGCGACTACGCCATCAGCTACGTCAACACGCCAGGCACGATCACGCCGGCGTCGGTCATTGTTGCAGCGTCCGCCGATACCAAGGTCTACGACAGCACTACGGCCAGCAATGCGACGGTCACCAACGTTACCGGGTTGCTACCAGGCGACACGCTTACCGGTCTCAGCCAGTACTACAACAGCTCGCAGGTGCTAGGTGCCAATGGTTCCACCTTGATCGTCAACAGCAGTGACGTGGGTGTGACGGGCAATCACGCGAGCGCACTCACCGATTACGCCATCGATTATGTAAACGCTAGCGGCACCGTTGCCCAGCGCAATCTGACCATCGAATTGAACAACGTCACCAAGGTCTACGATGGCACCACCGTTGCCTACGCCAAAGGCGGCGTTGCGTTGCCCGCAACAGCCAGCTCAGGTTTGATCGCAGGCGATAAGATCGTCAGCATCGCCGGCGCGGGTGCCTATAATAGCCCGCATGTGCTAGGTGCCCAGTCAGCCAACTTCAGTCTCGCCAATCTCACCATTGATCTGAGTGGCAACGATTTGGCGAATTACCACATAACGCTGATCCAGCCGACCAGCGCGACCATCACGCCGGTGCCGGTATCCGTCACGGCAACGCCGCAAACGAAGGCGTACGACAGCACCACCGCAAGCGCTGACGCCGTCACCAACATTTCTGGCTTGCTGCCGGGCGACAGCTTGACCGGATTGACTCAGGCGTATACCGATCCGAATGCGCAGGGCACGAATGGCTCGACCCTGGTCGTCAACAGCAGCGATGTCGGTATGAGCAGCAATCGTGGCAGCTCGTTGAGCGATTACGCCATCAGCTATGTCGCCAGTGTGGGAACGATCACGCCGCCTCCCGCAGCAGTGTCGAACGTGGCGTCGACCGGCAACAGTGCACCTGGCGTTTCACATGCAGTGCCAACGGAAGTGCCTCCCGCGCGGCCGGTGAGCATTCCGCCGAGCCCCAGTATCGACGTAGCCAAATGGCAAGGTGCATTGCACTCGACGCAATCGATGGCAACTGCGTTTCCGCCACCGTGGTTGACGGTGACGCAGAGCCCGCAATCGCCGCAGATGCTGCAGGTGGCAGACACCGGGCAGCCGCCGACGACTGGCCCGGTCAATTCGGATGCGGCAGGAAGTTCTGCGTCAGGCTTGTATTGCGTGCAGGGTGTGATGCGCGTGCCGGACGGCGTGAATGCGATGCCAGTGGAAAACTGCGCCAGGTCGCGCCGGAGCGGCGGCATTTGAGCGGAGCCAGGAGCGTCTATCGATGAATGCCGGAGCAAAACCTGCGCCGTCCGCAACGGAGCCGATCTTCTCGCTCGGGCGTTTCGAATCCGTGTGCTACGCGCGGCAGCATGAAGCCGCCGCGCGCGAGTTCGTTGCCTTGCTTGGCATGCTCGATCGCAACTACGGTGGGCTCGATCGCAGTTTCTTCGCCCAGCCGACCGCCAGCATGGCTGGCATGGATCAGGATCCGCATATCATCAATCGCATCTGCTCGGCGCTCTCGGCGCTGTTCAGCGATCCGGCGTTCAATCTGTCTTTCGACGGCTATCGGCAGCTGCTGTATTTCCATCGCTGGATTGCCACGTTGTTTGCCGCCAGTTCCTTCCGCAATGCCGATCACATCCTGCGCGCGCTCAATATCAAGGGGCCGGACGCCAGGGCCGTGGAGGTGAACAACCGCGATCTGGCGAAGTTCTGCCTGCTTTACACACCGAATTCCGAAATTCCCATGAACATGGAATCGCTGTGGAAGCACGATCGTCATCTGGCGGCGGCGTTGGCCTGTGCGTTGCTCTCACCACGTTTCCTTGGAACGGCTGCCGCACACGACAAGCGTGAAGTGCTTCTGCAGTGGCTGCCTTCCAAGCTTGACGAGATCGAAGACCTCAACGTGCTGCCCATCGGCGTACTCCACGACGTCTACATGCATTGCAGTTACGCCGACACACCGAAGCGGCATGCGATCAAGGCACCGATCAATCGGCTGGTACGCAAGAAGCTGGTGGAGCAGGGCATCCGGGACGTGGAAGGTCCGCCGCGCGTGCACGCTCCCGGTGAGAAGCCGCTGATGGTGGTGATCCTGGAATGGTTCTCCGGTGCGCACTCCATCTATCGCACCCATTCGGCATCGATCAAGGCGGCGCGTGAACGTTTCCGCGTGGTAGGCATCGGTCACGCGGGCCAGGTGGATGAGCTTGGCAAAGCCGTGTTCGAGGAATACATCGAAGTGGTGGGCGATACGGTGACCTTCGTGCGCGCCAAGGCGCAGGAATTGCGGCCCGATATTGTCTATTACCCGGCGTTCGGCATGTTTCCGCACAGCATCTATCTGACCAATTTGCGGCTGGCACCGGTGCAGATCGTTTCCTACGGACATCCGGCCACGTCGATGTCGCCCTTCATCGATTACTTCGTGCTGCCGGAAGACTGGGTGGGCGATCCTGGCTGTTTCAGCGAAAAGCTGCTGCCACTGCCGAAGTCCGCCATGCCGTTCGTGCCATCGGCACAAAGTGGAAGCTATAAGCAAAACCTTCGCGAGCATCCCGATAAGGTGCGCGTGGCGGTTGCTGCGACCACGATGAAATTGAATCCTGGTTTCATCCATACGCTCGCACGTATCCGACGCGAAGCGGGGAGGCCGGTTGAATTCCATTTTTTCACCGGCGTGGCGCGCGGCCTGGTTTACCTGGAAGCGCGCGACCTGATTCAACGTTACCTGCCAGAAACCGCTATTCACCCCATCATGCCGTATGCCGAATACATGGCACGGGTCAACGAGTGCGACCTGTATCTGAATCCGTTTCCATTCGGCAACACCAACGGCATTGTGGACGTCACAGCATTGGGTCTGGTCGGTGTGTGCAAGACCGGGCCCGAAGTATTGGAACATATCGACGAAGCGCTGTTCACCCGCATGGGTTTGCCGAGCTGGCTTGTTGCCAAATCGGCGGACGAATACGTGCAAGCCGCCGCACAGCTGATCAAGGATGATGAATTGCGGCTTTCCCTGCGACGGAAGTTGCTGGAGAGCGATGCAGGGCAAGCGTTCTATCGGGGGAAGCCGGAGTTGTTCGCGCAAGCGCTGGAAGCCTTGTTCGAGCAGTAAAACATGAGCGCCGATCCCACGTCGTGAGGCGTGATGACCAAATGAAGACGGTAGGAGTTCTCTGATTCAAAAGCTGATACGCGGCAAGTAGCTTTTCAACATCGTCGACGGTGACGTCGGTCGGAATCCAATCCGTCCAGTCGCTCAACGGTGAGGGAGAGCTTTCATGCCTATCTACGAGCAGAGTTACAACATACGCGCACACTGCATGCTGGCTGCACGCGTAGCCCGCGCCCTAGGTTGCACGGAATTGATCCAGTCCCTCGTTGCGGAAGCGCGCTCGGCGCATGCCGAAATCATGGCTTTTGTTCATGCCAACAGCAGGGTACGGAAACACAGGCGCCGTCTTCGACTTGCGGCAAGAAAATCTATTTAAGCATTTCGCGAGGTTTTGCCTGGCGATTTGGGATGCGGCCGAAAGGACAAAGTCCTGCAAATTTCGCTTCAGGATCAAACTATGCGTATTGTCATTGCCGATGATCATCCCGTTGTACTGATGGGGCTGCGCACACTGTTGGAGGAACTGCGCGCTGGCTATGAAGTGGTCGGCGAAGCATGCAATGGTTCCGAACTGAAGGCCGTGCTGGCCAGACACACGTGCGATCTTCTGATCACGGATTTTTCCATGCCATCGTCGGGCGATGAAGCCACGGATGGCCTGATGCTTGCGCATGGACTGCACCAGCATTATTCCGGCCTACCCATTATCGTTCTGACGATGTTGAGCAACGTTGCGCTAGTAAAAGGCATGCTTGCAGCGGGTGTGAAGGGTGTAGTGGAAAAGGGTTCGATGACCAGCGAACTTCATTCGGCCATTCAATCCGTCGGCGCCGGTGGCACCTATGTCAGTCAGCGCTTGCGCGAAAAGCTGCGGGAAAACGGCGGATGTGATGGCGCTCACTCTCACGAAAACGGAAGCAGCTCGACGCTGTCGCCGCGCGAAGCAGAAGTGCTGCGCTTGCTGGCTTGCGGCCTCACTGTTTCGGAAGTGGCCCATCATGTGGGGCGAAGCGTCAAAACCATCAGCCAGCAGAAACACGATGCGATGCGAAAACTGGGCATCGATGGTGAAGGTCAACTATTCGAATACATGCGATTGAATGGACTGTGGTTCTGCTGACGTCATGATTGACACGCATCGCTGATCAAGCTGGACGATGAAGCAATGTCCCTTCGGAATTCTCTGATTCTCTATAAAGAAATCGTCTCTATCATGCATTCTCGATGGCGGCGTACCTCATCGCTCGAAAGCGGAGAAGAAACGACAGATGAGTACGGCACACCCGTTGTTCCGTGCACGCAGGGAAGCGTGCACGTCGGTGAATGGACACCGGCAGCAGATCTCGTCCGCCCCCTGTGACGGATCTGCTGGGATTCTATACATGACCACGGCCGAGCCGACGATTTAATCAGAGCTTCGTATGGAGATGGAACCATGGAACACAGCATCGTTGCGTGGCTTGTCATTGGTGGTGCCGTGGGATGGATATCGGGCCTTAGCGTTCATGGCTTGGGGTGGCTGGTGGATGTTGTCGCCGGCATGCTCGGTGGCTGTATCGGGGGTGCTGTGTCGTGCGCGCTGCACATGTCTTGGGGCGGCCCGCTCCTGAGCATGATCATTACCGCATTGCTCGGAGCCATCATTGTGCTGGCCGTCCTGCAGCGCCTCCGGCGAGCGTGATTTGTTGATTCACGACAAACCTTGCCGCGTTCATGTCAGCGGCCTATCACTGGAAAAGAAAACCATGTCAATGACGGTGCGAAAGAACCATAAGGCAGCAAGTGGCGTGATCATTGCGGCAGCACTGATCACCGGTCTCATCTGTGGTACGACCATGGCGCAAGGGCTCGGCAATCTCGGCGGAAAGCTCGGCGGCATGCTTGGCGGCGGCAGCGGCGGATCCCTGCCGTCGGGCAGTATGGGGAACGTTGCCGGTCTGCTGCAGTATTGCGAAAAGAATAATTATCTCAGCAGTAACTCTGGCGCTGCGGGCATTGCTGGAAAGCTGCTTGGACAGTCACAGGGCGGTACGGGCAATGCCGACTACGTGAGCGGCATGAATGGCATCCTGAAAGGTAGCGACGGCCATTCCACCAATTTGGCGACTGTCGGGGGCGGCAACAGCGACTTGAAGTCGAAGATCGCGACCAAGGCCTGTGGCGTGGTGCTTAAACAGGGGCAGCATTTTCTCGGTCATTGATCGAACAAGAAATGTCGCCGCATTGAGTGCGTATGAATCAAGGATCACGTTCCATCTTATCGAATGCCTGCTGATCGCCCGCCCAGCATTGATTAGAGCATCCTTATCAAGTCTTTCTCTGGTTGCTATATGTGTCGACTCTTACTCGGCCGCGATTCCCGCGGAAGCGAAGGCATTTTTGGTGGTGCGCGGGGATTGCACTTCCAAATGCTCAAGAAAATGAGATCAACTGGATTTCATCGATGCTGACGAAATCCCCGGCGACCGGGATAGCGGGGAGCAATCCCGGTCGCCGGCAGCATCCTGGCCGAGCATGGTGACGGTAACATCACCACACGGAACCCGCCCATCGCAACGTGAAAGGGCAGGTGGCGCATAAGATAGTGTGGCTTGTGTTGTGACAACATCAGAGGATTCCGGACGCTCAAGCATTCATTCGTTTGGAACTATCTGATGTCCATGACGATGTCATGCGGGCATCGCGCACACATCATCCTGGCCGTTTTATAAGCCAACGCATCTATCGACAGGAGGCTAAAGCCAATGAGCCGCAAGATCGTTACAAAAGATGGTGTCGAGATTTTCTACAAAGACTGGGGTAAAGGTCAGCCGATTGTTTTTAGTCATGGTTGGCCTCTGTCTTCGGACGACTGGGATGCCCAGATGTTGTTCTTTCTCGATCATGGATATCGCGTGATCGCTCATGATCGCCGGGGCCATGGGCGTTCCACGCAGACGGCCGATGGTAACGACATGGATCACTACGCCGCGGACTTGGCAGCCCTGACTGAGGCGCTTGACCTTCGAAACGCCATCCACATTGGGCACTCGACCGGTGGTGGTGAAGTAGCTGCCTACGTTGCGCGCCATGGCCTGGAACGAACTGCCAAGATTGTGTTGATTGGTGCGGTGACACCGATCATGGTGAAAAACGCGAACAATCCCGACGGAACGCCGATTGAAGTTTTCGATGGCTTCAGGAAGCAGCTCGTCGCGAACCGAGCGCAGTTCTTCCTCGACATTCCGTCAGGGCCGTTCTACGGATTCAATCGTCCGGGCGCCACAGTGTCCGAGGGCATCATTCGCAATTGGTGGCGCCAAGGCATGATGGGTGGAACCAAGGCCCACTATGACTGCATCAAGGCCTTCTCGGAAACGGATTTCACTGAGGACCTGAAGAAGATCAGCCAGCCCGCTTTGGTCTTGCACGGCGACGACGACCAGGTGGTGCCCTATAAGGATGCCGGCGTGCTGGCAGCCAAGCTCCTCAAGAACTCGACGCTCAAGATCTATCCGGGCTTTTCACACGGCATGGCGACAGTCAATGCGGATGTCATCAACGCGGACATTCTGGCGTTCATCAAAAGCTAAATGTGAAGGCGGTTTCTTTAACAAGAGGCCGCCTTTCTTGCGCATACACCGGGCCTACGGATGGGTCATGCAATAGGCGATACGAGGCAACGCCACAATGCACAAATTCTTTCATTTGCATATCGTTTGAACAGGTATCCGTCAGGTGTACCATCATCCAGCCCAATAGGAGGATCCTCGGTTTCGCCGGGGAGGCAGTAGCAGTTTGATGTTTACAGAAGTGGCCGTCGGCAGTGAGGTGGCTTGCGCGTAGATATCGAACCGACGGCGCATGTTGGCGTGGGATGGTGAAGTCGAAGCGTCGAATGGGGATGGCGAGCTTTTGATGTTCGATTGCGAACAAGCCTCGTTGAGCGAGGTGCGCAATCGTTAAAGCCCCCGCTGTGCCCGTGGATACTTGCTGCCCGGGAGTACTTATGAACTCCGCCCGTAAAAAGCATGGTTCCTCCAAGCGCATGCTTGGTGCTGTCAGCGTTCTTTCTCTAAGCCTATCCAGCAGCATTGCCTTTGCTGATGGCGGGACTGCCGGCAAGTCATCGTCCGGTCCGGCTTTCGGTGGCGCAGGGGGCTCTTCGGTCGCAACCAGCCCAGCTACTGGCAATGGCGGCAACGGCTCCTCAGGCAACGGTGGTGGCGGTGGCGGCGGCATCAGTATCGTCACCGGCAATGGTTATAGCGGCGGCGGTTACACCAACGTCTATGGCCCTCATCCCGGTGGCAGCGGTGGAAGCGTGGGCGGTAGTGCCGGAGGCGCTGGCACCATCGGCTCTGGCGGCGGCGGTGGTGGCGCAGGGGCGCTTAATCCGGTCGGCCCTGTCCTGACGACTACATACTCGGGTGGCGCTGGCGGCGGTGGCGGCAGCGTCGTTGACTATCCGGGAGGTGGCGGCGGCAATGGTGGACTCGGCGTGTTGGTTACAGGAGCTAGCACCACCGCAAGCCTGACGATTTCGGGTACGGGCGCTCTGAATGGAGGCGCCGGTGGCAATGGCGGAAGTCCGGCTGGTACTAGCGGCAACTACCACCCCAATTACTCCAATTACGGTGGTGGCGGCGGCGGTGACGGTGGTGCCGGCCTGTTTATCAACAATCATGCTTTGACCGTTACCAACAGCGGATCCATCCAGGCAGGCCATGGCGGCACGGGAGGCAAAGGCAGTGGAGGAACCGGGGCCGGAGGCGCTGGTGGTGCGGGCGGTGCCGGAATAGCGAGCCTCAACAGCAACATTACTATTACCAACAGCGGATCCATTTCAGCAGGTGCGGGAAATCACGGCGGGGATGGAAACGTTCCAGGTTACGGCCCCAACAGCGGCGCAGGCGGTGCAGGTGGGGCGGGTGGCGATGGGGTCAACGCCACGGGCGGAACGCTGACTATTACCGGTTGCGGTGCTCTCTCAGGAGCAGCCGGTGGCGCGGGCGGCGAGGGTTTTGGCACGAGCCCCGGTGGCGTGGGTGGCGCAGGTGGTACTGGCATCAGTGCAAAGAGTGGAACGGCCGTTTCCGTCAACAACTGCGGAAATATTTCTGGCGGGACGGGTGGCGTGGGTGGTGCGAGCACTGGCGCGGGTTCTGGCGGGGCCGGTGGCGCAGGTGGTAGCGGCGTTAGCGTAAGCGGCGAAACGCTAACCCTTACCAATAGTGGAACCATCTCGGGTAATGCCGGCAATGCGGGAGGCACGGCTGGTACGGGTGGTACCCAGGGCGCGGGCGGCGTAGGTGGTGCGGGCGTCAATGCGCCGGGTGGAACGGCAAGCATAACCAATAGTGGAACCATCTCCGGCGGAAATGGTTTTGGCAGTAGCGTTGGCGGAGCCGGTATTACGGGTTCCAATATCGCCGTCATCAATAACGGCACCGTTTCGGGTGGCTTGAACGGCGACGGCGTCACCTTGGCGGACGCCATTCTGTTTACCGGCGGCGTAAACAGCCTGACTTTGCAAGCAGGGTTTGTGATCAAGGGCAATGTGATGGCCGTGGCAGGCGGCACCGACGTGCTGACGCTGGGCGGCTCGAACAATGCAAGCTTTGATGCGTCAACGATTGGTTCGCAATATCAGAATTTTGCCTCCCTGCAGAAAACCGGCACCAGCGACTGGACATTGCAGAACGGCACGACCAATGCAGCGCCCTGGACGATCATGCAGGGCACACTTACTGCTACCAATGACACGAGCCTTGGCGCAGGCGCAGTAACCATCGCAGCGGCGGGAACGCTGCAGGTGGCAACATCGAATCTGACCATAGCCTCGACGCTCACCAATAGCGGAAAGATTGATTTTGCAGCGCCGGCAAGTCCGACCGTGGCCGCGGATTACAACACCCTCACGGTGAAAAATTACGTCGGTAGCGGCGGCTCCATGAATATGGGCGTCTATCTTGCCGGCACCGGATCACCCGCCAACAAGCTGATCATCAATGGCGGTACGGCAACTGGAAGTACGCAGATCTATGTCAACAACACGGGTGGATCTGGTGCGCAAACAACAGGCGTCGGCATTCAACTGGTCGAGGCGAACAACGGTGCAACTACCGCGTCCAACGCTTTCAGCCTGAGTAATCGTGTTGCAGCAGGCGCGTATGAATATACGTTGCAGCAGAATGGCCAGAGTTGGTATCTCACGTCCGCGTTGAATTCACCGACACCAACGCCCGCGCCGACGCCAACTCCCGCACCAACACCTACACCGACTCCAACTCCAACTCCAACTCCAACTCCAACCCCAACGCCAGCCCCCACACCGACTCCAACCCCGACTCCAACGCCTGCGCCAACACCAACTCCTGCACCGGGAGCGACATCGGTCGCGTTGGTACCCAACTACCGCAACGAAGTTTCGGCGGATGCTCGCGTTCCGGTGTTGGCGGGCCGCCTGGGCCTGGCCATGCTGGACACGCTCGACTACCGCACGGCAGTGTCACAGGATCAATTTACGCCTCCCCCATCTACGAATACTTCGGCAGATACCTATAGCAAGGCAGGGTGGGGAAGGGTTCTCGGTGCATCCGGTTCTATCGAAGGGGTGTCATATCGCCTTGGTGGTTTTCAAATCGGCTTCGATATCTATCGCGGCACCTCCGAGAACGGCGTGAAGAATATGGCCGGCTTCTATCTGGGCGCGGGTCGAACCGACAGCGACGTCGACAGCTTGAATCCAAGCGGCGGCCCAGCAGGGCACGTCAGCATGAATACCTACACGTTTGGTGTTTATTGGACGCGCTACGCACCGCAAGGTTTGTATACGGATGTGGTGCTGCAAGGCACGCGTTACGACGACATCCGGGCCGACTCCATCAACACGAGCAACAACCAATTGTTCAAGTCGAACGGTTCGGGTGTCATGGCTTCTGTTGAAGGCGGCTATAAATTTGACTTCAATAACGGTTGGGCAGTCACTCCGCAGGCACAGCTGATCTTCCAGCATCTCACCTTCCGTAATGGTCAAGACGATTATGGCTCGATCGATTATCGCGACGTCAACAATGGCTATGGCCGAATAGGCGCGAAACTCAGCAAAGACTGGATGCCGAACCAGACAACCACAAGCGCATATCAACCGCGCATGTTCACCCTCTGGGTGCGTGGCAATGTATGGCAGTCCTTCGGGACGCAGGGAGAAACCACGTTTTCATCCTTGACGCATCAAAATCCTGTTCTTATCAAAACCAATCTGGGCGAAACCTGGTTTGATTTAGGTGTCGGGATAACCGGAAGATTGGCTAAAAATGTTCTGGTGTTCGCAACCGGCGATGTCAACATTTCGCTGGACGGTAAAAATGGTCACGAGCGATCGGGAAGGGTAGGCATAAAGATAGAACTTTGAGATGGCGAAACGTGGGTTGGGTTACCCCGGACGCGATTCGGGGGTAACCCAACAGCTCTATATTCGCGGACTATCGGGGAGCGCAAGTTTGGATAATGAAACCGGAGCGGACGAGCAGAGCCCTTTGCAGGAGCCTGTTCTGCAGCAGGAAGAGGTGCGTTATTCATTTTCCAATGGACTCATCGCACTTCTGTCCAAATTGAATATAGCTCTGGCGTTCACGTCGTATCAGTCCGGACTGCTGTATCTCCTCGGGCGACGCCAGGATGGCGGCGCACACTTGCATCAGTCGGAAATCTTGAAGCCGATGGGAATCGCCATCGACAAAAAAGGGGGCATGGTCCTCTGTTGCGACTCGCAGATCATTCGTTTTGAAAACGTGCTGGAATACGGCGAAAAAATCAACGACAGCTTTGATGCGTGCTACATGCCTCGCACCATTCATTTGACCGGTCGACTTGATGCTCATGATATTGATGTGGATTCCAAGGGGCGGAGCATTTTTGTCAACACGCAATTCAATTGCCTTGCCACCGTTTCCGCGCGACACAGCTTTGAATTGATCTGGAAGCCGCCATTCATTTCACAGGTCGTCAGCGAAGATCGCTGCCATCTTAATGGCCTGGCCATGGCCGACGGCAAACCGGCTTACGTTACAGCCGTAAGCCGTTCCGACACGATCGACGGCTGGCGTGACAGGCGCAGCGACGGCGGCATCGTGATGGATGTGACGAGCAACCGAGTCCTATGCGAAGGCCTGTCGATGCCTCATTCGCCGCGAGTGCATAACGGAGCGCTATGGGTGCTCAATTCCGGTACCGGCGAGCTCGGCAAAATCACCGGCTTCAAAAAAAAAGGTATCGGAAAGTTCGAGCCCATAGTGTTTTGCCCCGGTTTTTTGCGCGGCCTGGCTTTTTACGACAAATACGCCTTCGTTGGCCTGTCGAGACCTCGTTATAAGCGCTTTGAAGGGCTGGAGCTGGATGCCCGACTCAAGCAAGCCGATTCCGAACCTTGGACGGGTATCCATGTGATCGATCTGGAAAAGCGATCGTGCGTCAACTGGTTTCGCATCGATGGACCGGTTGCCGAGTTGTATGACGTAGCCGTCGTGCCTGGTTGCTCGCGTCCAATGGTCGTCAGCCCCAACTCGCCGGAAGCATCGAGTCTTATTACGCTGCCGCAAGCTTTGAAAAAATCGTAATTGAGAAAACTCTGAATAAATCGCCGTCCCGGCAAAAGCCGGGACTGGAGACGGGTGCTGCGGGAAGGAATGCAAATTTGCGGCGAGGGCATTGTTTGACGAGAAAGTAGATCAGTGCCGATAAATCAGCGATCCTTCAGGATAAGGTATCAATTGGATCTTCTTAATTTTAATCGATGACTACTGCAAAATTTTTTTGACAGCTTGAACGTAAAGAAGGCTATCTAACGACAGCCTTCTCTATCCTTGCATTGATGACGCCCCGCCTAGGAGAGGGGCTTTACATCAAATGACGCAGTACACTTTTATTGTCCAACCTTAGTTAGTTGTATAGAACGACACCTGATTGAGAATAGGATGAGGAACTGAACTGACTACAGTGCCGGCAACGCATCCATCATAGGGAACCACGTAAAGTGTTGAGCGTTGACCGCTCACGACCTTGGCGGTAGTAGCCCCAGCAGGACTCGCTGGTTGTCCAAGGCAAAGCGTTTGCCCATTATATGGAGGGGCACTGTTGGTGCCGTACCATGATACTCGTTGGTTATTTGGGTCCAGATTGTTCCAGTTGATGGTGACCGTGGTAGAGGTGGCTCCACTTGGAATGGTCGCAGGATTGGGGCTGACGGAAATATTGACTGGCAGTTGCGCCCGAATGACGACGGAGGAGCCGGGATTGAAGAAAACGGCAGACTGAGGTGTACCGCGGTTTTCTTGGTAGGGAGTGTCTTGCGCTTGCAGATAAGCAGTGTAGATATGTCCTATTTGAATCCAAGGAAGGGTTACGCTGTAGCTTCCTTGTGTCTCACACTCAGTGACTTTTCCCTGCGCTTCAGGGCTTATATTATCTACGACAATGTACAAACACCCGAAGCGAAAATATGAGTCCGTTTCGTTCCAATACCAGTCTACAGTAGACGATCCAGTACTTTCACTATAAGGAATGTAGACCGTGATGGGATTGAATGTAAATCGGCCATCCACAGGCTGCGTTGGTGTATTCGCAATGCCGTTGCTCGTTCTGGTGGATAGCGGAGTGAGTGAGGGTTGCGGCCCGACCTCATGGATACCCGCATAAGGGTCGGGATTCTTAGAAACTTCTTGGAACTGGACGAAGGGAGGCAGTGAAGATTGAGCATGGCTTGCGATTGGAGCAATAGCGACCCATCCGCCTACTAAAATGGCGGACATCAATGACGATTTCATAGATAACCCTCCTGGTATTGATATTAAAGGTGCTGAACAAGTGTGTTCTCGTGTGGTGCTTCTATGACTGACGCTATTCTCAATAGCGTCGATTAGAATTGTGGTGATTTTTGTGTGCGTGTAAATGACACTGCAAAATGAGTAATTTTCGACTGATGCACAATGCTGACGAACATTTGGTGATTTAAAAGAAGAGGGTGCCCTGTAAGGGGGGGGGAATAGAGTCCGTCAATAGGACGTGAACGGAACGCAGTAACGTGTACTGCTATCTATGCGAAACACGCATGCCCCGTCGATCGCTTCGCCTGTCTTAGCGACACCCTATGGAGTCGGCGTCGCCAGGAACGTGTAAACGTGATTGGCTGTGTCGGCCGCACTCACGTTTGCATCGTAGTAGTTGCCCATCAGCACGCCTTTGTTGTTGATGGAGGCTAACGCCGTGGCGTACTCGCCCGGAATCGCGAAAGTGGTATAGATCCCATTCTTCAATATGAATCCCTGCAAGCCTTCACCACCCGTTGCAAGACATTGGCTGGTTGGACAGTAACTTCCAACGATCTCATCGGCATCATTAATTCCCGTGCTGGCGGTGTAGACCGCACCTGGGAAGTCGATCGAAGTATAGGTGTCCCCACGCCGCAAAAAGCCATGGACGTTGCCGCTTGCATCGGCGTAGGAGCCAGCGATGTCCCCTTGACTGTTGACTGAAAGATACAGCTGAATCTGGCCGCCACCGGGGTAGTCGAACGAGGTGTACGCACCTCCGATCAGCGTATATCCGTGCGAGTTTCCGGCGCTGTCGGTCCATCCACCGACAATCTCGCCCGTATTGTTGATGGCCGGAGAGAAGGTGCTAACGGCGCCGACAAACGGCACATTTAGAGGTATGAATTTATCGCCGTCCAGCTCATAGCTGTGAAAGATATAAGAGCCTCCGATTTCACCCATATAATAGTCGCCGACAATCTGGCCGAAATCATTGATGCTATAGGGTTGTTGCACCAGTGAACCCAGAGGATCATTCAATAGATCGTAGGTCTCGCGGACGGGCTTGGTTCCAGACACTCGAGCAAGAAAGCCTGTCTGGGATGTCCCGTCGGGCGAAGACCACGCCCCCACGACCTTAATCTTCGGCCTAGCTGTTCCGCTCTGGCCGCCCAAGTCGGGATCAAGGGCATCGGGGTTGATGCCAACGCCCTGTGTGTCGAGAGTGCCCGGATAGCTGAGCAGAGTGTATGTATAGGTCGGTGAGTCCGACATCCGTGTGCTCACTTGCGCTTTAGACATCGCTATTCGCGCACCTGGATGCCTCATCGCAGGCATAAACTCCTGCGCAAAGCTACTTGAAACGACCAGGGCTCCGAACAGACCTATGGCTATTCCAGAATTCTTCAAGACGTGATTCTTCACAAGATCCCCCCTTGATTTTGCCGGATTGGCAGCGGGTATAAATTGCGTTAGGGCGTTAATTGAATGAATGCAGCAGGAACTTGTGCGGAGCCTAACGGGGCGCACGACGACTAGAAGCCTCCGCTTCGACGAGACCCAGTAATTTTGCGATGAACCGTGCATTCAGTACGCCCAAAGGATGCAAGAACAGAAAGGCCGCCTATAGAATGACGGCATGCCTACTCCAGAGATTGCCAGGCGCCTCGTATCTTTCTGGCCGCTGCAGATCGGCGGCTGGGCGCTCTATGCGTTGGCGACTGCGATCACTCTTGCACCTTACAGTCACACCGGTGCCGAAGTGCTTGGAATAGTGGCGGAGCTTGGTAGTTCTTTTCTTGCCAGCTTTCTCTTGTATTTTCTTTGTCGATATCTATGGCGCAAGGGTGTGCCGCTGTTTCGCGCGCTCTCCTTCTGCGCGATTGTCTCTTATGCGCTAGGCGTTGCGTGCACGATCGCGTCGCGCCTCACGCAGATGCACTGGTCCGACAGCACGTTGACGTTTGACTGGAGATTCGCACTGACGGAAGCCATCAGCGTCTGCGTGACCCTTGAAGGATGGAGTGCGTTCTATTTCGGCATAAAGCATTATCAGACCGTTGGGCAACAAAGGGCTAGGCTGCTTGCAGCGGAAGCGACAGCGCGCGATGCACAGTTGTTGGCGCTGCACTATCAGCTTCAACCACACTTCTTTTTCAATACACTCAACGCCATTTCATCGTTGGTGGTAAGTAATCAGCCTCTATTGGCTACCGAAATGATTGCAAGGCTGGCTGCGCTTCTGCGCAACACGCTGAGCTTTCCCGACACCCATACGGTGACGCTTCGCGATGAGCTCGCAGTGGTCGACGAGTATCTCACCATCGAGCGGATACGCTTCGGTTCGCGACTTAAGGTATCCATCGATGTGGGTGACGAGGCGAATGACGCGCAGGTGCCACGCTTCTTGCTGCAACCGCTCATCGAAAATGCCATACGACACGCGATTGCTCTGTCACCTTCAGGCGGTGAAATCACCATCAGTGCGCGTTTGGCCGAGCAACGATTGCAGATCGACGTTGCGAACGACACGTTTGATCTAGAAGCGACGTCCACCCATCAAAGCCATGGGGTTGGATTGGCGAATACGAGGGCTCGATTGAGGCAGATCTACGGTGCCCACAACGCTACACTGGTGTTGTCGGCTGAGACTGGACGATTCATGGCTTCACTTCAGCTCCCGCTTGTAACGGAGCCGGTTGTGAGCTCTTCGATGGTCGGATGATGACTATCCGAATCCTTATCGTCGATGACGAACCGCTCGCACGGCTTGGTGTAATCACGCGCCTACGCGCGTACTCGGACATGATCGTTGTCGGCGAATGCGCGACGGGAGAGGAAGCGCTGCATGCGATTTCTCATCTGACGCCCGATCTGGTTTTTCTTGACATCGAGATGCCGGGTATTACCGGAATTGAGCTAGTGCGACTGCTACCTAAGGGTTACACGTCGCATTTTGTCTTCCTGACTGCGCACGACGAATATGCGTTAAACGCATTCGATATCGAGGCACTCGATTATTTGCTCAAGCCCATTGATAGCGAACGGTTCGCCGCATGCATTGATCGCGTTCGGCGAACGGTTGCGCTACACCGACAAGAAAGCCAGTACGGCCTTCTTTATGAACAGCTAATTGCCAAGCACACTGGCACAGGTAACCAGCCGGTTCGTCGCTTTACGGTTCGCCGTGGCAACGATATTACCTTCGTGAAGGCAGACGACGTCGATTGGATAGAGGGTTTGGCGGATTATGCCGGCCTGCATGTACAGCGTAAGACGCACTTAATTCGCGAAACGCTCAACTCTCTGGAATCGCATCTAGATAGCTCACAGTTCCTGCGCATCCATCGCTCCTCGATCGTCCAGGTAGATCGCATCGTTCGCGTGCAGGCGCTCGCCAATCGCGATGCACTCGTTACATTACGAGATGGGCAGACGCTGCGCGCAAGCCGCAAGTACAGTCCGAGCCTTCACGATCTGCTGCGAAATCGACGTTCCTCGCTTTGAGTCGCGATCGGCATTGGAGTCCAGCGGCATCCGACGCTGGCCAAAGCCAAAGCAGAGCAGGGCGCGTTCACGCAGGCCTTCGCATGTCGAACACGATTAGGGAGCGCTATCGAGGGTAAGGTAGATTGAGCCTACGACTCCCGATACCTTCTAAGCCGGAGTGCGCCACGGTAGACAATCCCAAGTAGGCGATGCAACAAAGGGGCGCCGATCGCACCCCTTTGCCATGTGCTCGACCTGATCGGACAAAGCGGATGATGCAGTCGGAATTGCTTACTTCGCGCCTTCTGTGATCAGCCAGCCCCACACTTTCCAATAGGACTCCTTGATTGGCAGATTACCGAAGGCCTGGCGACAGAGGTATGCAAGTCGTGCATCCTTCTGCGTCAGAGTGACTACCTTATCGGGCTTCCAGTTTTTGTTGTTGTAACGGAGCATGGTTGCCTTTACTTCCTCGAAGAGTGCCACCATGGCGGCCTTCGGCTCGGGTCTCTTTTCGCCTTGCTTGATCAACTCCAACCAAATGCCCGCCTTCAATAGTTCGGCGATTGCGAAAATGACAGTGTCCTTGGGCGTGGGGTAGTGGCATTCCTCGTAGGCGCGAGCTTGGAGTGCCTCAAAAATCTCACGAACAGGTTGGACGTGGGTTTCGGGTAACTTGGGCTTATCGGTCATGACGGTCTCCATGATTTGTAGTCATTACGCCGCGCTCTTCTCGAGCTCCTTGCGATAGGCACCCAGATCCGTAATCTTCGCGTCGGCGCGCTCCTGGCGTGACTTGGCGATGACCTCAAGATCCGCAGCGGCCGTCGTCAAATACGCCGCCCATTGATCAGTCCGCGTGAACTTCCCATCGAGCTCGTTGAGTCGTGTGAAGCCATCTCGGAAGCCGGTCTTGAAGAGCGAGGACACGCGGTAGACCGCATGCCATTCGGCACTCTGCTTGACAAAGAAAGTGTCGGTGGCCCGCGTAAGTTGACGCAGCTTGTAACCCGGGGCCGCGCTGTCCTTCAGCTTACCCATCTCCTCCAGCTGTTCGTCGGCCTCATGAGCGATCTCGCTCATGAAGTCGGCGAACGATTTGAAGAAGAAAGCAATTTCGCGAATGATTTCCTGCATCCGCTTAAGGGCCGAAATGCTGAGGTCGAGCGACCTGACTGCGATCTGCAGCTTCTCGTCATGGCTTTGCTGGCCTTGGAGGAGCACCTTGATGCGAACAAGGTCTGCCGCTTGCTCGCGGCGCTCCTTCTCGTATGATTCCGCCTTGTTTAGCATCTCCATTTGCATCTTGCGGAAATTGGCTGCCTGGTCGCGGCTCTTGTCGGACATATCCTCCGCCGCCTTTCGTCCTCGCTCGAGCGCAGCTCCTAATTCTCCAATCTCTTTGTCGAGAGCGGCGCGCTCTTGCTTTTTCTCGGTGAGCACGCCTTGCCGCTCAGAGACGCGTGCCTCGGAGGCCTTCTTCGTGGCTTCGTCGTCATCCGGTTTTGATGTCGAGCTGAGATTCTCGATTTCCTTTTCGAGCTTCTCGACTTCGCCATTCACAGCTTCGCGCTTCGCCTTCTTGGTGGCCAACTCGGTAGTGGTCTTTGCCTCATCGCCCACCGCGGGATTCGTAGCAGCCGGGGTGGCATCCACTTTGCCCCGCGATGCGGCTCCAACCAGGCCAGACGACGCCAGCATGGCCACGGGAGGAATGATCGCGGCGACAACTGACGCCGCCGCGCCAATGATGGCAAGCACGAACGCTTTCTCTTCAGAGCTCTTGGCCTGGCTTTCGAAGTCCTTGGCCTGGGCTTCGAATTGCTTCACCTTGCTGGCGAGATCGGCAACCAGAGACTCGAGCATTTCGCGCTTCGCATTCTGTTCAACCATTGCCTTCGCGAGCGCTTCGCGCTCCTTGATCCTCTCGCCAAGAACATTGCTGCTCTTGGTGGTGACCAGTTGTGTGTTCGCGATGATTCCGTTATAGGAATCGCCACACCGCAGCAGAGCCTCTTCGATCTCCCTTGCTTCCTTCGCGATATGGGTTGCGACGACAACCAGTTCCGTCTTGATAAAGTCGCGAAAGTCTTCCATTTGCGCCGGTGTCGATGTGCCATTTGCGACGGGTTCGCGGAGTTCCAACCAAGTCGGAAAAAGTGCCGCCAACTTGCCATTGATGCGGTCCGCGATAGCGATCGCATCGCTCATGACGCCGAAGCTATCTTTCTGGGCGTCTATCAGTCCCCAGATGATTTTTTGAATGCCGTTGCGAATGTCCGCCTCACTGTGTGGCGTCGCCGAATAGGCGATGTAAAGCAGGTCGATAGCGTTGTCCGTATCAAGTTTTGCATTTGCGGCATCGTAGGAATCCTGGATGCGGTCAACGCAATGCGAAACCAAAGCGTCATCCGGATTTGGAAGACGCAGAGGCTTCTGAGTAAGCATTGCGTCGAGCCCGTCACGAACTGCGGTTGCGAGCTTTTCCTGCTTCGTCTTGAACTGAACAGTGGACATGGCGATCTCCTAAGGATTGGGTAATGCGGGCGAATGAACGCGCGATGGGGTGGTTGGAGCGGCGCCAGCGACTTATTGCGCTACGCAGGCCTGCTGCACGTTGGCGGGGATGGCGGGGCCGGAGGATTTCAGCAGGTTGCAAGCCTTGCCCATGTGGCTCGCAAGCGCCTGGCTCAGAGAGGCGACTTCGCGCTCGATGACCTCGGGGCGTGACGAGGAGGACCCTGCGGCGAGATCATTCACTTTCGAAGTGAACTTGCTGAGGACATCGGTTTGCGCCAGCGAGATCTCACGGTACTTGGCCAAAGATTCCTTCAACGCAGCGAGCCGACCATCAAGGTCAGCAATCGCCCGCTTCGAACGGTCCTGACCGTTGGAAATCATCCGCTGCTCGCTCTGCAGTTGCTCGAGTTGCGCCCTGGCTATGCTGGCCTCCCGGTGGACATCCGCCCAGCGACGCGTGGCGTCGAAGAGGCGGCTGTCGAGAGTGGCAAGCTGGCCACCGAGATCAGCAGCCCAGCAGTAGATTTGGACTATCGGGATGTAACAGGTGATCGACTCGTTCCTCTTCCTCTCGATCTCCTGTGCAATGCCCTGACGCTCGGCTTCCAGCTTCTCGCGTTGTGCCTTGGCATCCTTCTCGATGCTTTCCTTGCTCTTGATATCGGCCTCGACGGTTTTGGCCTTATCGCTAAGCGCATTCCCTTCTGAAACCCAGTTACCCAGGTCCGCCGTGAGCTTCTCGGCTTGGCGGCGACCCATGGCTTCCTGCTGCTCGAGAAGCATGATGCGTTTGCTCAGTTCCTGCTTGACCGTATTGGCGTTGTCGCGCAGCGTGTCGTTCTGTGCGGCAGCGGGCGCCACGCCGGTAGCGGCGGTTTGGCCCGACGCCACGACCTGCCACACAGGCAAAGCCAACGCTGCCATCAGGATCCCCAGGCTGAGCGCTGCTCGCCATGAGTAGCTCTTGGTCATTGTGATTCCCCTTTGTCCGAAGCGAAGCCACATCCCCACCTGTCGGTGAGGTGTGGATGGAAGGTTCCGCGTCATGAGCGCGTTCGACGTGATGCATCGCCCTGCTGTCGACGTGGTCGTTGTGCATCAGCGCCGCTGTGCGTGCCTCTTGGTAGGAAGAGGGGACAGCAACCGTCGTGCACAGCGGAAGCATGCTGAGCGGTATAAGCCGGTGGAATACCGCCGATGGCGTAGCGGATGCAGGGGTAACCCAGCAAGTCCGAACTCCGGACCATCACTGCTTTCTCCCGCTCATTCGTTGCAGATCGTGCACTGGGCTTACCCACGTGCCCTCTCCAAAGCGCTGAAGAGGGCACCTGCAGACCCCTGTTCGGAAGACTCCTTACGGCATCACCGAACTTACCTGGACGGATTCGTGAGGATCTCCGCGAACAGTTGCGTCGTAGGTGATCTGCACGCTTTTCGCTCCCTTGAGGTCATCAAGCGGATTGCTGCATTTGAATTGAGTAGGCCCTCCACTCAGGCCCTTTAATCGCACGCCCATCGGCAGCGCAGTCATCGCGTGGATTTTCGACGGCTCCTGTCGAATGTTGTTCATCAAGGTGATCGTTGTCATTGGAAGCTCCGTTTGATGGTTTGTCGGAGAATGCGGGTGCACCATGGAGTTAATGGATGTATCCACGTGGTCCCTTTTCGAAGGCGACGTTGGTGCTTCCCTGACCGCACCTGGTCGTCACGCTCCACGCTGTACTGACAGAAATGAGTGTTGTCTCGTCACTTCCGCAGGGCGCCGGCGTAGCCTGTCGAAGACAAGGGTTCTGCGGAATACCGCCGATGGCGTAGTCAGGCGAGGTAAGCCTGATGGGCGAGAAGCGCGAGCGGCGCAAGACCATGCAATGCCAGTCGCCTGGAGATGTTCTCGCGATGCTTGCGGACGGTAGCTGGGCTTATCAGGAGATGGCGCGCGATCTCCTTGCTGGTCAGTCCCTGGCCGACAAGCCTGAGCACATGCCGCTCGCGATCGCTAAGCGAAGCCAGCAGTTGGCTGTGCTCGGTAGCGGCCGCATTGATCTGCTCGGCGTTGCCTCCTACAGGAGCAGCCTGTGCATTTACGCGTATGGCGTAGGCGGCTAGTTGCCCCGTGCCATGGAGGCCAGCCTTTTCACAGATGTTCGTCCGATGTTTCCGGACGGTATGCACGGCAACTCCCAAGGACGCTGCGATGTCTCGACAGCGTTTCCCCTGAGCTATGAGCGCGAGGATCTCACGCTCACGAGGCGTTATCTCCGCCACGTCGGCGTGCTTTGCCACCCGCGCGCCGGGTTACCGCCGCAGGATGCGTTGCAGGCGGCGCTACCCTAGCGCCCGCGCAACGGCGGGGGTGTAGTGCTTGCCGCGATCGAGCGCGGGGTTACCCATCGACTCGATGACCCGCCGTGGTCGGGTATACCTGTGTTTACCTATGCGGACGCGCCACCCGTCGCATCCAGCGCAATGGCCATCACAATCACCGACAGTCGATTGATGTGGACTGTCAATTCGCTCAAACCGTCGCCGGGGTAGGGCGTAAAAGCGTCGCAGTTGCCAGGTGGATTGGGTGCACCCAGGGGCGACATGGCAACTTGCCATGCGGAGTTGGTGATCAGATCGGCATAGGGTTGCAGACGCGCGGGCTCGGCCAGATACAGCTGCAGCAAGTACCGCATAAAGACGCCGGTACCTGTCTGGTAATCCCCGTCATCTCCCAACGGAAAGCCTCCCGGAATGCCGGTCTCGCCGATGAGCATCCATGGCAGCAAGGAAAGCCCTTGCACCTGGCCATAGCTGCGCGGCGCGTACGCGTTTTTGAAGGTGCCGATCATGATGTTGACGTATTGCTCAAGGACGGGGAGCCCGGGAAGCAAAAAGCCGACTGCGCGCGACTCGCGCAGCGCACCCATCAGCAGTCCCTGATCGCCGGTCCAGGCGAGCGTCTTTCGGTACGCCGCATCCCAATAGGGCGACTGGAACGTGGAGACGCGTTCGCGCACGACACTACCCATTCCCAGATCGAACAACAGCGATTCGTCCGCGGGTGTGTCCATCATCCAGCTATTCAACCAAGTGATCTGGCCTGTCCATGCCCTTAGGCAGGCGCCCTCATCCAACGTGGAATCCTCGAACACCTGTTTATACTTTTTGCTGGCACAGGCCATGTAAAGGCGCAAGCTCAAAATGGTGTAGAGGCCGTTGGAGACCGTATTCTGGATGGGATTGAGGTAGCTCGCCGTACCATCGTAGGTTGTGGTGAGATATGGCTGCGATGGACCTTCAAACGGCGAGTTCCAGATACCACCAGGTGAATAGCGTGGCTTGCGCTGTGCAATTTCCTCGTCGGTGGCCGACGGCCACGTTTTGCGAATATTCTCCCAGACACGTGGCGCACCGTATTTTTTATTCTGCGTGTCCGGCCTTTCGGCAAATTCACGCCATCCTGGCAGCGCATCGTCCAGGAACGGATAGACCGCCGTATTACTGGTACTGCTCGACCACCCGGTGCCGTGCATATAAGCCCATGCGTTGATGGCAATTTTGATAAACGCAGTGCCTTGCAAAGGAAATGCCTGTTGCTCAGCGGCCCGTAACGCTGCGATGCCAATCCAGCCAAAGTCGTCCCACCAATTGCCAGCGCAAGTGGGATCCAGAGCGTGCAGCGCGTCATCCCCCAATGCCGAACCATCGACTTTGCAGATGCTCAGATAATCCAAAATGCTGTCCAGTGCCCACGCAGTGCGCCACACATTGTTGGCCGTTGCCCAGCGAACGCGTATGTCGTTGTCAAACAAATTCTTCGCTGCTTTTTTTAGCGCGCTGACATCACCGATGCTGCCACGTTTCGTATCCATACCTTCCACCCATTTCGTGGTTGAGTTTAAGGTCGCATGCTACGCCCCCGGCAACGCATGACAGCCCCTGATTTCAGGGGTGGCCGATGGTTTCTCACGACGCCGAAATGAGTAAACGTACACATCCATTTAATGTGTCGCACAAGATCACAAATGACCCGCATCGAATCAGGCTAAACGGCTTGAACGCGCTTGAGGACTTCGCCTGGAATTTTGCGCGCAACCTCGTATGTATGAGCGTAGGAGTAGCAATGGCATTAGTGCCGCGGTGGCTTCGACGCCACTCATGCACGGCCATCGTTGATCGAAGTATCTGACGGGTTGCTACCCATCACTGGATGGGCCAGCCACCATGAAGAAGGAGGCAAACCCATGGGTGATCGCCACGATGCCTCGACGCCAAAACGAAAAAGCCCCGGCAGAGCCGGGGCTTTTGACACATCCTGTGAATGATGCCCCATTCGTCGGATCGCGACCTCCTTGCCGCACCTGACATCCGTGCCACCAGCCGAACGTCGGCGGGACTCACGGGGCATGGCGCTATTCTCTGTAAGCGCACGAGAATTAGCTATCAGGCGCTTTCGCTTTCTGTTGTAGGCGGATTCTTACAGAAGACAATCCGTTGTCCGTTAAGAAGTCAGCGGCCCGGCGCATGGCGGCGAAACTCCCCTGACCAATCCATACGCGCCGATCGGAACTCCGCCATCACGTCATTCGGCGAATGCGGATGGATCACGATTTCTCCGCCAACCAGTTCATCGCAGAAGCGTCCGCCCTGAGGTGTCTCGATAGCGTAGCGGCTGGTGTGCGGATCTCCGTGCACGAGATGGGCACGTAAGACGCACATGTGAGGCTCATGCACCTGCGCGACCAAGCGATGTGGCGCAAATCGGATTTCGGTGTAAACCCCATGAGGACCTCGGGCGTGGAGGACTCCACCAAACAGATGGCTCGGAGCCTGTGGGGCGCATAGTGCGGTGGAGCTGATCCCAAGAAGCAGAGCGGCGACCCACGTCTTTGGCCGAGCCGACATGGCAAGCACATGGCCAGTGCGGCGGGTGGAAGCCACGGCAATGTGGGTGGGGATGGGATCAGAGAGGGCGTTCATCGGTGCATCTCAAAAATCGGCGGGCGATTAGAGCATCCGTGGGTCGCACGTGCTGAGACTTAACCTGCATCGTCAGATACGACCATCTGCCTGTTGGATGCCAAGACAGTAGTCGAAACCTAGCAGTGGTTACCTTGTGTAAAACCGCGAGCGGGGTAACTTAAGTTGACGCACCACGGATCGCCCGGCTCGTCTAGTAACCGCAATAAACTACCTTTATAGCGATTAGATGGGGTTATCGAGGGTAGGGGATAGAGCTGCATACGACCCGAAGCAATGGGGCAGTGCGATCGTTCTGGCGATTCCCGGGATAGTACACAGCATTAGCGCGAGTGATCATGGACGACTGCCAAGTACGCGTTGCCCTGGTTCGACGTCAAGTCCTCCTTTGTGCTGTCGCCAATAATGGGGAACCTGTTTTAGCCCGAGGCCAGCCGCAACTCCTTCACCAGTTCGATCAGCGCGCGCAGCCGCGCGGGCACGAAACGGCGACCTGGGTAGTAAAGCCTCAGGCCGCCGAAGGGCAGGCACCACGGAACTAACACGGGCACCAGAGCGCCGGCTTGCAGTTCCTCCGCGATGAACCATTCGGAAATGAAGCCGATGCCCAGTCCAAGCAGCACCGCCTGCTTGATGGCGGCAAGCTCGTTGAGTGCCATGCGCACTGGCAGGTCCATCTGCAGCTTGCGGCCGTTCTTCTCCAGTTCCCAGCGGTAGATGCCACCGTGCGACATGTTCATACCGATGCTCTGGTGTTTGAGCAGGTCGCGCGGATGCCTGGGCGTGCCGTGGCGTTCCAGATATTCGGGCGTCGCCACCACCAACATGCGTAGGTCGCGGGAGAGCGGCACGGCGATCATGTCCTGCGGCACTGATTCGGCGAGGCGGATGCCAGCGTCGAAGCCTTCGGCCACGATGTCGATCATGCGCGACTCACTCACCAGGTCGATGCGCACGTCGGAGTAGCGTTGCGCGTAGGGGACGAACAGTGGTTCCAGCAGCAGCGACGCCGCTCCGTGCGGCGCATTGATCCGCAGCGTGCCGCTGGGCGTGTCGGGTCCGCTACCAGCTTCCTCGCCGGCGCTGTGGATTTCGGCGAGCGCCGGGGCGATACGCTCTACGTAGCGCTGCCCGGCGTCGGTGAGTGCCACGCTGCGCGTCGAACGATTGAACAGGCGCACCTTGAGGCGCGCCTCCAGCCCGGCCACGGCGCCACTCACCGCCGTGGTCGACATGCCCAGCTCCTGCGCCGCGCCGCGAAAGCTGTGGCGACGCGCGACGGCAAGGATCACTTCGAGTTCGGTCATTCCCGTGCGATGCATGGATTATCCTGATATTCGGAATATGCCATTCACTATAAATCGGATTATCAGAACAATGATCCCTCCCTAGACTGCGTTGTGCAACGCCCCCAGTGCCGGCTCTCCCAGCTTGACGGGGCACCCTCACTTTCCTAGAGGAAATCGACATGCAACGCATCGAACACATCTACATCAACGGCGAATTCGTCGTGCCACACGGCCAGGAATGGTTTGATCTGCACAACCCCAGCACCGAGGAAGTCATCGGCCAGGTTCGGCTGGGCGACGAGCAGGACGCGCAGCGCGCAATCGCCGCGGCGAAGGCGGCGTTTTCAGCATGGTCGCGCACCACGCGCGAGGAGCGCATCGATGCGCTTCAGCGCATGCATAAAGCCATCGCGGCGCGCGAGGATGCGCTGATGGAAGCCGTCGTCACCGAATACGGCGCGCCGCACGCGCGTGGTCGTTGGATGGCGACCTATCCGGCCGACGTCATCATGCAAGCCATTGACGCGCTGCGATCCTTCGAGTTCGAGGAACGAGTCGGCAACGCGCGGGTGATCCTGACGCCAGTCGGCGTCGCTGGCCTGATCACGCCGTGGAACAGCGATGCCGGCTTCATCTGCAGCAAGCTGGCGACGGCTCTGGCGGCCGGCTGCACCGCTGTCATCAAGCCCAGCGAAATGAGTGCGATGCAGACGCAGGTCGTCGTCGAGGCGCTGCACGAAGCGGGTCTCCCCAACGGCGTGTTCAACATCGTCAATGGCCGTGGCGACGTGGTTGGCGAAACCATCGCGCGCCATCCCGACATCGCCAAGATCTCATTCACCGGGTCCTCCGCGATCGGCCAGCATCTGGTTGGCGCCGGTGCTGAGACGATGAAGCGCGTAACGCTGGAGCTGGGCGGCAAGTCACCGACCGTGGTGCTTGACGACGCGGACTTCGCCGCCATCATGCCGCTCGTGCTGCAGGCGGGATTCGCCAACAGCGGCCAGGCCTGCATCGCAGGCACGCGTATCCTAGTGCCACGGCAGCGGCTAGCGGAATTCGAGCAGGTCGCGAAGGCGGCCGTCGCACAGGTCAAGTCCGGCGATCCGCGCGATGCTACGACCGACATCGGCCCGATGGTCAGCGCGAAGCAGTGGGAGCGCGTACAAAGCTACATTCGCCTCGGCATCGAGGAGGGCGCACAAGTGCTCGCCGGCGGCGAGGGCCGGCCCGATGGTCTGCGCGTCGGCTGGTTCGTAAAGCCGACGATCTTCACCGGCGCGAACAACCGCATGCGTATTGCGCGCGAGGAAATCTTCGGCCCCGTGCTCACGATTATTCCCTACGACGACGAGGCCGACGCCATCGCCATTGCCAATGATACGCGCTACGGCCTCAGCGCCGTCGTACTAGGCAAAAGCCTCGAACGATGCGAGCGCGTGGCGCGCCAGATCGACTCCGGCCGCGTACTCGTCAACACACTCGCCCACGAACCACGCGCACCGTTCGGTGGTTTCAAGCATTCCGGGCTCGGCCGCGAGATGGGTCGATGGGGCATGAGCGCGTACCTTGAACCCAAGACCTTGCTGATGGCGGCGGGATAATCCCTCCGCTCCGTCGCGGCGCTCACATTGTCCCTGACACGTTTTATTGCGGGCATCTTTTGTTGGGCAACTGCGCATAACAACCCTGACGCCGCCGCAGTTGCGCGATGAACGCGTGGCCGGCGGCCCGGGGGTATCCTCTCGATGGATCGCGCGCACGGAAACATAGTGTGATCCGCACCGAAGTACGTTCGGCCCATCACAACAGCCATCTCGGCCATGTCTTCGGCGCGGCCTCGGCATCGTTCTGAATGGCATGAAATTCATGAGCTCTGCGGACGGCGAAGAACAACCCGTTTCGGCACATCAGCTGGACGTAGCACTGCAGGATTTGCTTGGCGTTAATCCGCCTTGATCCCCCCAACTTCACATTTAGCCTGGCGTAGAAAGAGATTGCTGATCTCTTCGATTTTAGGCTCGAGGCTCGGGTTCACTTGACCCGGCGCACATCCTGTATCCAGTTGGTTTCCCAAGTTCTGCCGCCATCACCCGAGTAGGCCTGCTCCCAGTGCGCAGTGGTGGGAGTGATCTGCGACCAAATGAAGCGCACCTTGATCGGTTTGCCGCGCAGTGTATCGCTGGCGTAGAAGGTACCGATGCCGTGCACGAAACGCCCCTTGACCGGCGGGTCGAGTGCACCATGGGGATTGCGACCATCAATCCACCAGATGGCCCACAATCCCGTCTTCGGATCGTAAGCACGCGGCGCTACGCCGCGGTAGACGCCTTCCGGTGTATCAAACTCGGTATCGTCGACATTCGCCAATCCACCCATAAGACTGAACGAGCGGATCGTGCCGTCGAATTCCTCCCAGTCGTGGCTGCCGACAAGACGATATTTCAGTCGTCGGCTGTGTGTGCGCCAACTGCCGATGAAAAAGTCGAAATCGTGTACGCCAGAAAGGTTAGGTGTCTGCTGCGGTTTCGGCACATCCTGCGAGGCACGGGCGGGAAGGCCGGTAGCGATGGTAGCAACCACCACCAAACTTGCTGAAACAGCGTAACGAAGAAGGGGCATAAGACCTCCCTCAAGACTGTAGTAAGTGCGCGAGGGCTCCGATCTTACGCTTAGTGCTGCCGCTGTGGGTGTGTTCGAAGAACTGCTGGGCGATATCGGCGTCGAATGGACGCTCGCTGTTGAAGGACGATTAGCCCGTGTTATCGGGAGTAGGATTGGCTAAGCAGACCCCAGGCAGGGATTTTCATATGAACGTACGCAGCCAAATCAAGGACTATATCGCGGCCCAGCCAGAGGCAAAACAAAAAGACCTCCAAGAGCTTCATGGCCTCATTCTTGGAATCATGCCGGACTGTAAATTGTGGTTTCTCGATGGAAAAGACGAAAGCGGCCGGGTGGTTTCCAATCCGAACATAGGTTACGGAGTGCAGGCTATTAAGTATGCCGACGGAAAAAACAAGGATTTCTATCAGATTGGCATGAGCGCAAATACAACAGGCATATCCGTCTACATCATGGGCATAAAAGACAAAAAATACTTGGCCGAGAAATTTGGAAAGAAGATCGGTCAGGCGAGCGTAACGGGGTATTGCATCAAATTCCGCGCACTAAAAAATATAGACGTTGATGTTCTCGAAGATGCCATACGATATGGAATCGAACAGACACGCGCCTAACGGGTCGTTGTCAATCGCACAGAAGGCCGCAAACCCATGGCGCTCGAATGCATCAACCCCAAGGATCTGCCCACTCCGCAGACGTACACTCAAGTCGTCGTCGCGACGGGTACCAGGCTGATATTCGTCGCCGGCCAGGAGCCCGAAGACATCCACGGTAAACTCGTTGGCCAAGGCGATTTAGCGACGCAGGCTCGCCAGGTGTTCGCCAACCTCGGCCGAGCTCTCGCAGCCGCCGGCGCCGCCCCCAAACACGTAGCGAAAATTACGATCTACGTCGTCGACTACAAGCGGGACGAACACTTGCCGATCATCGAAGCGGCCAGGGTGACGCTGTTCGGGGATCACAAGCCCGTCGATACTCTAGTAGGAGTAGCAGCCCTATCACCCGACTATCTGATCGAAGTCGATGCGATGGCGGTCGTCGACGATGCTTGAGAACAACCCAGCTGGAGCAACCGCAATGTTGGTTAAAAAAAAGGGAGGCCTGATGGCCTCCCATTCTGTGCGACCTTGCAACTGACTCGGCTGCATTAATCCTTGCGCGGCAAGTTCAACGCGCGGATCACGTCTTCCCTGAGCAAGTAGACCGAGACCACCAGCAGAACGAGATCCTTCAAAAGGAAGGCTGCGTTCATCCCCATCGCGGGAAAACCACCGGCGCCGGCATCCCATCCATCGGGTACGAACGGAAGGATCGTCACGGTGGAGATGAAGGTGGCGATGGAGCCGAGGGCGCCCAACGCACCCATCTTCTTGTTCCAGAAGCCCAGTAACAGTAGTGAGCCAAAGGTCCACTCGGAGGTGCCAAGCAGGATGGATGTGCCGTGAATCCCCAAGACCGGAATCGTCCAAAAGATGAACGGTGGCAACACAATGGCTGCAGCCACACGGCGGTATGCGGAAAGTGAAATATTCGGTCTCTATGCGCCAACTGACACTTCGAAATCAAACGTTACGAATACCGAAGCCCTCTCGATCTATTCAGAGTTTTCGCAAAAAACAGGCGGTCAAACAAATAGATCTATTGCCTTCAGTTATGAAAACACTTGGGTGAATCATAGGGGTAAAAATAATAAAATTGTTAGTGCCATTGACAGAGCTAATGATACTCTTTCGAGTCAAGAGATTCAGCAATATGCCCCTGCTGTTAGTGGTACTGTTGTTCAAGCTCTGGAAGGTGAGCTTAATTGGGCTGACACTGAACTAAATAATAGGTATATCACCGACACTTCGTTGAACCCATGGGCTACTGGTTTCACAGCGACAGTCGACTCGCTTGATATTCAGGTGGCAGCTAGCGGTGGAGGTAGTGATCTGGTGGCATCAAAGCGCAACGGCTATCACTTGGGCGTGGGTAACTACATGCCAAGTTTGCTGATTGCTCAAGACGGCGATGACACTCTGGATGGTTCAGGTAGTGCGGCAGATGCACTTATAGGTAGCGTAGGTGCAGGCAATGACACGTTTTATGTTGGTAGTGGCAACGACTATATCGTGGCTGGCTCAGGTGACGACGTCATTGAGGGTGATTCGCAGGGTGGGGCCATAGGCGGCGGCAACGACACCATCGTGCTTGGTGCATCGAATACCGCCATGGGTGGTAACGATACTGTTTGGACAGGTGCGGGTAACGATACTATTTATGTGGCTAAATCTAATAATGATGATATTCACCTGAGTCCAAATAGAGGGATGGCCGAGATTTGCCCGAAAACGCTCACTTGGCGCCTAAGTTATTGTTTTAAATAATTTCATTATGCCGGAGCAGCCTCTTGCCGCGGGTGCTGGTGGCCCAGCGCGCGGGCAAGTGAGATCTGAGAACCCGCTCGTAGCGCCTCTATCGGTCGACCGGTATCGACGTCATGCTGTCCAAGGCGGTTGATGTGCTGGGTCCGATATGGACCGAGCGCCTCAAGCATTTCCGGTGTGATATCCCATCCTTCTTGCCTGAGTTCCACGAGCACACGCTGCATCTGCTGAACGTTGTGGTACATGATCATGTTCGCCACGACATGGTTATAGCGGATCAGTTTTTGCTGCTCGTGACGAATTGTCTCATCGATCAGGCCTTCGTTTGCAAAAAATGCCCATTTGATGAATTGATTGAATGCCTCGCTCTTGTTGGTTGCCGCACTGATGGCTCTTCGCAGTTGCGGGTCCTCAATGTATTCCAACATATAAATGGTACGGTAAGCAGCGCCTAGTGCTTGCATGGCGTCGTGGATCTTGTTTTTCCTACTCTTATTGTTAAAGCGACGCAGAATCGTTGAAGGACTGATCCGCCCAAGCTTGATGGAGACTGCGAAGCGCAGGATGTCGCGGTAATGCCGTTCAATGAGCGCCCATTTTATGGTTCGGTCAAACAGGGCGTCGATATGTTTGTATCGCTTTCCTGGCGAGGGTCGATAGAGATGGAGATCCTTGAAGCGGCGAATACGCGGCATCAACTTGGCGCCCAGAAACGGTGCCAGGCCGAAGGCCACATAGTTCTGCGCATGGGTGTCTCCATGCAAATACTTGGGCTGGATGTCGGAAGTGTTTTCCATGCAGGCATCGAGGATGTAGTGCCCCTCGTAGGAGCCGCACGTAATAAAGCGCGAATACAGCGCGATGTAGGTATCGGCGACTATGTAATAGCCGATACCGCCATAGCCACCATAACGGAGGTGATATTCGCTCATAATGGTGTTTTCGCGCATGGTCCATTTCTTACCATCGCCGGAAGCTGACAAGCCAGATCCCCAATACATGGGTAAATCCAGCTGGTTGTACGCATTGATCACATCATTGATTACTCGCAGCAACGTTTCCTCATTGACGTATTTCAGGTTCAGCCATGCAGCCTGTTTGCGAGAAAGATCTTTGACGCAGCGAGCGAGATCCGTTGGGCCAACGTTGCATCCATAACAAAACAACGTCAATACCACCCGTCGAAGCAAATCGTCGATTCGTCCTTCGGTGCCAGCTAGTCGCTTGAAATGTCTCTCAACGCCAAGCCATTTGGTGACCTCCACGAGGACGTCCACGATCGTCGTTGGATCCATTCTGGCGCTGATCTCAAGATCCAGCCGCTTGATAGCATCCGCCAAAGGCGTCCTTTTGAGCTTACTCAGTACGATCATGCCATCGACAATGCGTGCCTCCGAGTTATCTGGAAAACTTCTGTCGACGCGTTCGCTCACGGTAAGCATTTCAGCCTTGAGCATACGGACAAACTCCTTGCCCGTGGCCGGCAGGCCGGATATTTCCACAAATTCAACCAGTTCCTGGTCCAGTGTCGTGTCGTCGACGAGCTGCTCACGAAAATCATCGTAGGTCTCGCCACCCGGAATGAATACATCACCCGTCGTGATTTCTTCCTTGAGCTGAGTAAAGACAGCGAGTTCAAAATACTTACGATGGATCTGAAATGAGGTTGCGCCCTCCTTTGACTGGACCAGGACATGTTTGCGCCAATGAGGCTTCAACCAGTCAAGGTCGCAGGACAGATCAATGCCCAGCGCCTCCGCACTCAGAAGTACACCTTTCGAGGAGCGACAGCGCTTCAGTGCCTCGATCATGTGCTCCATGACCTTATCGTCACTCGCACTCTTGAGGTTCATGATGTCCAGGCAATTCATGAGGATTGGGCGCTGGACTGCGTAAGGACGCAAGAGAAAAGGCAGATAGTTCTTGCCCGCATAAGCCAGATGCTCAGTGCACTGAGTGATAAGCTCGTCGGGTTGCTCAGTAAGGCAGTGTTCGATAGCCTCAATGCGCGTTTTGATGGAGCCGTCACGGACGAAGGCTTCCAATACATCTTTGAGCTGAAGAATTAGGCGCTCGGCCCGCTCCGTATGCTCAAGCTGATGTTCGATCAATTGCGCTGTGGCATTATTCTCAAGCGCGCGCATTAATTTGACGAAGATTTCGCCCGCATCGTCGAGCGTGCCTGCATACCGCGAACGAATATAGATGACCGCAAGCGTATAGCGCTTGCTCGCCTTTTGTTGGCGCAGCTCACTAGCATCCAAGCTGGCCGCCAAGTCACAGAAGTACTTATACTTGGGTACGGGAAGCGACAATTTCGGCATGTGCGCTGAGAGTTCGCGCAGGCGTACCACATGCTGTAGATATTGCCGTACTTCCTTGTTGGTGGGTTTACGCGATTCGCGTTTCAATGAGTTCCAGCCGGTAGTCGGGCTGTTGTGCGTTTCCAATAAACTATCGATCGTCTCTTTCAGCTCGGAGGTGAGCTGGCCCTCGACATTCTGATAGTACCTTTCATGGACGGTCTCGCGTGCTGTGGCGGCTATGCGATCCAGCGCATCGAAGGAAGGTAGGTCGTAGCGGTGGTGAACAAGTTCCTCGAGCAGCACGTTGATGATGTCGGGAAGTCGGCTCTTCAATTCTGCGGCTTTCTCGGCCACAGTCGTCAGCCAGGTTGTTACGTTGGCATCGTAGGGCCGCACGCCGCAGTAGTCGCGAATCCGAGTCAAATGACGGCGGCCGGTCGATGAGGCATCGTATTGCTGCAACGCCGTGACCGTTGGAATGCGGTTCACCCCGACCGACGCTGCGATTTTTTGCAGGATAAGGTTCGGTACGGTTACCAGGTCGATGAATCGACCTAGCCGCTGATGGAGTTTCAGATGGAATAAAGCGGCCAGCTGTCCGTCTGCCGTTTGAGCTACTTCCCGAACGAACGACCATTCGTCCGGGGAGGCAGTGTAGTGATTCTGGATTTCGGCGTCTGAGGGTTGCGGGTTGAGGTAAGGATAAGAAGTTTCGTCCAGTTTCGTCATTGATGGGTCTGTCCTGACCTATTCCCAGCTGCGACTGCCTTTCTTTTCGCTTATCGTGGCCTCAAGGTAGCAGCCATGGTTGTTGGCGATGCGATACATGTCGTCAAGAACAGTCGCAATCGCTTCCTCAAATTCGGCGTCGTCGGGGATCTGAATGTGAAAGCGATAACCGTCCGTGTCCGCGCGCTGTGCGCGGTGTCGCGCTAGACAAGCCTCCTCGATTAGTTTTCGAGCCTTAGCGCGCTGACGCAGACTATTGGTATAGGAAGTCAGCGAAAATTGCGCCACGAGATCCACCTGGGGCATCGTGGCATTTGGGGAGGGCGTGGATGTCACAGTTAGTTGTGGTGAACGTGCGTCAGTACTGGCCGGCATAAACGGCATGCTGGCGTCCACGTAACGCATGACCGTGTCGACCTTACGCCATCCGACATACGCCATCAGGCTCTTGATATCCCAGCCGTTGGCATTGGCCCAGTTGGCAAAACCCCGGCGCAGGGAATGACCGCTGTACGCGTCCGCTTGCCCCAGGCCAGCATGAGCAAAGGCGCGTCGTAGGATAGGTACGATGCTATCGACGTCTAGGGGGGCGTCGCTCAACGCTCCCCAGCGGTTGATGCGGGAGAATAGTGGGCCTTCTGCTCGCCCCGACGCTACTATCCAGGCTTGCGTGGCGTCGACTGGACACCATCGCGACAATGCAGGTACTTTGAACGACTGGCCATTATTGTCGCGATCGGTCTTGCTGCGTGAAAGAAACAGAGTAAGACCATCGCCTGGCCGTAGATCGATATGTTCAATGCGCAGGCGAATCAATTCGTCGGCGCGGAACCCTCGCCAGAAGCCCAGCAGAATTAAGGCCCGATCGCGCAAATACTGCATGGTGCGCACCGTGTCGCCACGCTCATTTGCGTTGGTTGCTGCAGTGTCTAGCCAGTCCGCCACCCTTCCAAGTTCATTGAGTTGCAGTGGCACTGCCTGTTTTTCGACCGACGGATGCAGCGCCTTGATGCCCTTCAGCACCTTCCTCACGAGCGAGGAGCGCGTCGGGTCGGCAAAGCCCTGCTCGCTGTGCCATTGCGCCAATGCCGCCAAGCGCTGTCTGAGCGTATTGATCGAAAGTTGGTTGGCGTGGTCGGCGAGATAGCGCGCCACCTCGTCCGCCGTAGTGGGTAGGTGACCACCCCATTCCACTTCGAAATGCCGAACGGCTGACGCGTAACTGCGTTGCGTATTGTCACGCGTCGCAGCTTCGAGATAACGATGGATATCAGCCATAAATGGTACGTGCTTAGTTTGTACCGACGACATGGAGGTTACCGACATCATTGTATGTGGCGGGCGGGTTATCTGCAGCGATGTGGATTCCTTGCAGAGAAGCCGGTAGTGACTTTCCCCGTAAATGGATTAGAGCGTGGCGGCCAATGCGTTAACGGGTGGTGATAGAGCTATTTCAAATGAGACATATGCAGCACATTGTCTCAAAGTGACTGGAAATTGGCTTCGTGACGAATGGTGTGTGCAGAGGAGCAATTCCGTCATATGGATTGCTTAATGCCTCGTTTAAATGCGCATTGAACCGGCCAACCCAGTGCTAAGTGCGAGATGCTATGGATGGCTTTGGGCCGTGATGTATTCTGATCTGGCGGCTGAGGACAGTAGCGTCAGTTGTGGCCACACAAGAACCACTGGTTAGGGAAGTCCCACACATCGCGGTCATTCCCTTGCCAGCTGCTGAGGCGGATCTCGATCTTCTCATCGGTCACGTCCTCAACATATCCGTGATTCGCTACGCCATTCCTGCCGCGTAAACACACTTCCGCACCTTTTTTCATAATGCGCGGCCTGTCCCGTTTTTGTTGTTCCATGAAGGCGAGTTCATTCGTTTCTGCGTTAGCCTCGTCAGCTGCCTCGGCGACGTTTTTGTCGACGAATTTTCCGTTGCGCAAAATGTAGGTCGTAAGAATCGGGTGCGCGGGGTCGCTCCACGCCGTGTCGTAAATAGCGCCAGGGACGAGTACATAGCGATGACCTGCCTGATAGTTGAACGACGGGACGACCAGTGGTGCGCTCGGCAGGTTATTGAAGACGCCGTGCGACCACACCGTGGTGATAGGGGTTTGGGGAGCAATGGAACGTAAAACAGTTATAAGGCTTAATTTATCAATTAAATCAATGGCATGAGAAGATCGTTCCATGGCCGCATCTTTCTACCCTGTATTAGTCTGAGTCGTCTTCAGCAGGATTGCGCAGGGGCCTCAACTCACCCCGACTCACCGCCTCTGGCACTGCAAAGGAGTAGCGACCAAGCATGTTGATGTGTTCATGGATCAGTGGTGACAGCCGCTCTACGTCTTCGCTTTTCACTGGAAAATCCTCGCTGCGCAATTGATCCAAGATTGCTTCCATATAAATGGTGTTCCACAACACCACGATATTTAGCACTAAGCCGAGTGCTCCCAGTTGATCTTCTTGACCTTCCTGATAGCGCTGACGCAGCTCTCCTCGTTTACCATGGAATATCGCGCGCGCTACGCTGTGGCGCCCTTCACCACGGTTGAGTTGGGTGAGGGTGCCGCGCCGCTTCGCTTCATCATCGATGTAGGTAAGCGTGTGAAGTGTCTTCTCAATGCGCCCAAATTCGGCGATAGCTCGAGCC
This sequence comes from Dyella acidisoli, assembly GCF_030160295.1. Lineage (GTDB taxonomy): Bacteria > Pseudomonadota > Gammaproteobacteria > Xanthomonadales > Rhodanobacteraceae > Dyella_B > Dyella_B acidisoli. The sequence goes on along the minus strand of NZ_BSOB01000005.1, from coordinate 246,143 downwards.
AAGCCGGTAGGGCGATCACCAATTTGCAAGGTACGCATGATGCCATGGGCGGAAATAGTGCCCAATTTCAAGGACCCGACGAGACGGAGAATATCGTCCCAATGCTCTTCAATCAGACCCATGTTGATCCGGTGCCTGGAAATCGCATTTAGCTCGCCGTAATCTGCGTTGGCATCTATGCGCCAAAAGCGTGTGCCACCAACATCAGCCAACCTCGGGCAGAACCGGTAGCCTAGTAATCGAAACAGGCCGAACACTACGTCGCTGTAGGCACCGGTATCGGTCATGATTTGTGTAGGTTGAAGCTCGGTGGGCTGTTCAAGTACTACACCGAGTAAAACCAAACTATCGCGTAACGTACCCGGCACGGTGATGTCGTTGAGACCGGTAAATTGATCTGAAACGAGGTTATACCACGTCACACCGCGCTCCCTGCCGAAATACTTCGGATTCGCGGCGGCATGCACAGTCCTCACAGGTACAACGAATCGCATGCCATCTGCGGAGGCCACTTCACCGCCACCCCACGCATGGGCAAGTGCGATGTGGTTTTGTGCGGAGACGAGCGCCGCGCTAGCTGTCGTAATGGTTTCGTCTCGAAAGTAGTTTTGGTCGACCCAGAGAAGGCGCGATCGCTTTAAGGCAGGAACATCCGCACGTATAAAGGGTTCAAAGCCCGTGTTGCAAGCTTCGGCAAGCAATACGGCACAAACGCTGATTGGGAGGTCTGCGGCACGTGCCGAGCGCTCGGTCAAATGGGTGAACGCATCCGTAAAACCAGTCCGTGTTGCGATTTCCAGCAGCACCTCTTCGATATCTACGCGAGGCATCCGCGCATTGACCGCAGCACGAAGCGCAATGAGGGATTCTGGCTCATCCAACTTATCGAGTGGAGTGATAACCAGGTCACCATCGCCTTCAAAGCGGACGTCAGGGTTGTTCGGCAATCGAAGTGCCACTGATCGGTAGGTCTCGTCCAGTTCGCGTGTGATGGCAGTAAGGGTAGGGGAGGCGATAGGCGAAAGGTTCAATGTTCGACAGATGATTGGGCGACTGTTCTCCCATTCGTCCCCCTTCAACAAGCCGGCACGTGGATCGGCGTACTTCCAGCTTGGCGTGATGTAGACATCACGTCGATGGAGTGCGATTTTAAGTTCATCAAGCACGCAGAAGGTGTATGCACGGTGGTCTATGGTTCCGTCTTCGCGAATGACGTAGCGTGCCCACCGCTTGCGGATAACGTCGCGAGGCACGTCGTCATCGTCTTTGAAGCGTCCGGGGTGTGTGCGAAGCCATTCATATGCCGCCACCACCGGCATGCCTGCCGGTGAGGCGCCAAATTGCAAGCTCTCCAGTACGAATGGCAGGAAGCGACGTATGCGTCGATAGCGGTCGCTCAATTCATTGTAAAAAACATCATCAGGCGGCCGAATAAGGTTGATAACCTCCTGAAGCGCCTGGCTCAGCATAGGACGAGGAACCTTGGCGAATAGCTCGTTACGTACGTTTTCATCGGCAAGTTGCGTATCAAGAACGACCTGGCATGCATCGGCCAGCAGCGCGGCTGCCTTGTCCAGATCTTTAATCGTGCGCAGGCGCGTCTTTCGATCCTCTTTGCGAGCCGTGGCGAAAACATCTCGAAGTAGCATTTCCAGCACTTCCACCGCATCGTCATGGGCGGTCGCTTCAAGGCAGTGAACAAAGGCGGCTAGGGTAGCCATACGACGCAGTTCAGGTAGCCGCCCGACTGCAGCCGCTTTGGCGGCACTTGCAAAACGCGCCAACGTCGTGATGCGGCTATGAGGAAGATGCGCGGCTACCGGCAAGTCGATGCCTAGTTCTCGAACCGTCCCAAGACGCGCTAATGCCTGGATGAGTGCCGGCCCGCTTACGCGAACGGGGCCAGTTCTTAGATGATCTAATAGAGACCGGCGGCTGCCTACCTGAGTGACAAGTAGTTGTTCTAGACGGGAGCGATGCTCTTCGGTGAGATTTTTCGCCAAGCGTCGCCACAGTTGATTTTCGACGCGTGAACGGATGCTCGCTACGAAGCGCTCAAGCGTTGTACGGCCAGGCAAGAGTACTTTATGGGTTAGTAACCATGCTGTAGCTCGTTCAAACAGTACGCTTGGCCGTTCGGTGCCTGTCCAGCATATTGCATACAGCCAACGACCAAGCCGAAAGCCGATGGGTGGATCTGATATATCGACATACCCATAATGATGACGAACATCTGCCTGATGATCCCACCTTACATCAGCTACCCAGTAGTTTTCGATCGAAGGTTTTTCATCGGTAATGCCTAATTGACGTGCAACAGTAGCAACGACGGCTGGTGGTATATGTGAAACATCTTCTGGGATAGAGCCAAGAAAGCGTAATGTTGTAAGTTGCAAGGCAATGCCAAGGCGGTTGATGTGGCCACGCTTCCGGCCGATAAAAGCTTTGTCTTGATCATCCAAATGAAAATAACGAGCCATTTCATCTTGAGAAGGAGTGCCATTGAATTTCCCATAGCTATCGCGCTGTTCTTCCGTAAGGTAACTAACTGGCATGACACCGCCTTAGAAACACAATCGTTATAGAAGTTGTTGGTTAATGCTTGGCCATTACACGCGTCACCAAGGTCTGCACGTCGCCACGGTTGAGACCGAAACGTTCGACCAGGACGTGAGTCGAGCAGAGCGCTGAGCAGCGTAGCGCCAGAGCGGTTATCGCCGCCGATCAGGACAGGGTTAGATGGCATGACCTTTCCCTTTGAAGATGTCATCCGCTAGTCGCTCCAGTACAGAAACGCCCTCGGACCGTGATTTCACCCGATGCACAGTTTTTTGCGGGAAAACGTGAACTCCAGAAACGTAGAAGAGCGTGATGTTCAAGACGTTAACGGCTGGTGATGAAGTCGCCGAAAATATTGAAGCGGGCAACAGGTTGTCCCAACGTGATTTGAAATTGGCTTCTTAGTGAATGATTCACCAAGTATCCTTCTCTCGTTGCAAGAGCGTCGAGCACCCCATGCTATGCCTGACCATGACGCTGTCGTCAACATGATGCATGCGGAATGCAAGTGCCCCTTCACTCGATAATCGGCAAGATGGCGTTGGCCAAGACAACCTGGACTGGCCTGCATTAACCGGTCCAGATGTGAAGTCAGTTTAAGCAGCAAGCCTCACAGATTGAAGTAGTTTGGGCCGGACGGACTGCGGAGCCGGTGGTTGATAGTTGAGCGCACTATGCGGACGATGGGTGTTGTAGTGGTGAACCCGCAGAGATCTTTTCCTTCGCGCAAAAGCGCCCCGCTTCATTCTTTTACCGGGAAATAATAGACGACTATATAGTGGTCATATTTAACACGTTTAAGAACAATTTCTCAATTATAAACTATGCGTTAATACTCTAATAACCATATGGCTTGCATTGACTGCAGTGACATAGTGATTGTCCCAATGAGACATTGATGCATCGCCAATTGTCACGTTAGCTTCTCATTGGTCTTCGCAACGCATATCCGAAATCGTATGAATCAAAACTGCAACTGTTTCGATTTCCAATGCGTTAAATAAGCACACAAAAGGCCTTTAAATAGGCCTTTCAAACAATTGTCCTCGGGGGGCTAACATGTCTACGACTTGGCGTCACTTGACGTCATCGTTTTTTCTTCAACCCAAAACACTAGTGCTTGCCATTGGCCTTGGCTCTGCTGGAATGACTTACGGTCAAGCGACGACCGGATCTATTTTTGGCCAAGCACCAGTCGCAAGTGGAGAAACTATCCTTATCAAAAGTACCACTGGACTTACACGAGAAGTATCAGTGGACAGAAGTGGACGTTATTCAGTCAAATCTCTTCCATTGGGTAACTATATAATCACACTTCTGCGCGACGGAAGTGAAGTCGATAAGCGTTCAGGTGTTGAACTAAAAGTTGGAACGGCGACTGAAATTTCCTTTTCTCAAACAAATGTTGATGCAGTCCGCGCCGACGCCAACGCCAACGCCAAGGGCGCCAAGAACCTCGAAGGCGTCACCGTGACCGGCATCCGTGCCAGCCTGGAGTCGGCGCAATTACTGAAGCAGAACGCGGACCAGATAGTCGACTCGGTCACCGCCGTCGACATCAACGCCCTTCCTGATCGCAGCGTGACCGAGACCCTGCAACGCATTAGCGGAGTTACCATCGATCACTTCCTCTCGGCCAACGATCCGGATCATCCCTCGGCCGAAGGCAGCAACGTGTCCGTCCGTGGCCTCACACAGGTGGAATCGTTGTTGAATGGTCGTGACAGCTTTTCCTCCAACAGCGGCCGCTCGCTGAATTTCGAGGACGTGCCGGCGGAACTGCTGGCCGGCGTGGATGTGTACAAGAACCCGTCGGCGGAGCTGATCGAGGGTGGCATCGGCGGCACGGTCAATTTGCGCACGCGCCTGCCATTCGATTCGCCGGGGCAGGTGATCGGTTTCTCTTACGGCATCAACGAAGGTGACCTGTCGCACAAAAGCAAGCCGTCGGCGTCTTTCCTGTACAGCAATCGCTGGAAGACCGAGAACTGGGGTGAGTTCGGCGCGCTGATCGATGTCTCCTACTCGGAACTGGCCACCCGGACCGATGGCATCCAGCTTGAGCCATTCACCATGCGCTCCGATGCAGCGGCGACTGCCGGAAGCGGCTTGAGCACGGTATACGTGCCGGGTGGCGCCGATTGGCGCGCGTTGAATTTCAAACGCCGCCGCATTGGTATTTCCGGTGCCTTCCAGTGGCGTCCGACCAAGGACCTGGAGTTCACCTCCCAGTTCATCCGCTCACGCTACGACATGTCTTGGCTGGAGCATGGCGCGATCTTCAGCGACACCAGCTTCGACATCGACCCGGCCACTGGCACCACCTTCGATTACAACAGCCAGGGCGTGTTCCAACGCGGCTCTCTTAGTTCCATCGCTTGGAACAATCGCCTGAGCAAAGGTGGTGTGGGTTTTGATACGGACACGCGCTACCAGACACAGGCTACCGTCACCACCGACTTCTCGAACGGCTTCAAGTACAATCTCAACGACCACGTGTTGTTGACCGGTGACGTCCAGTTCGTGAAGTCCACCAGCAAAGAGCTGGATTTCACGGCGTTTCAGATGATCTACCTGCCAGGGATGTACCTCAACACCACCGGCAGCGGTGGCATGCCGCTGGTTTCGGCAAGTCCGGCCAGCTACACGTCCAACCCGGCCAACTACTTCTGGTACGCAGCGATGGATCACCGCGAGGAGGAGGTGGGCATGGATCGCGCCTTCCGCCTGGATCTGGAGTACGACTTCCAGGACAGCAGCTTGTTTAAGTACTTCAAGATGGGCCTGCGAGCCACCAACCGCACCGAGAACAACATCAGCACGTCTTACAACTGGGGCGTGATCACGGCCAGCTGGGCGTCGGTGGGCACGCCAAGCACGGTCGCGAGCCTCAACTATTACCCGGCGAACGCGACGTTGTACTCGTTCTCGAACTTCTTCCGCGGCAACGTGAAGATTCCGACGCCGCTATACTTCCCCAGCAGCTCACTGGTGGAGAACTACGCCTCAGCCTACGGCATTCTGCATCCGATGGGCGTGTCGTCGACGTCGGCCTGGAGCCCGGTGCAGTTCACGCCGGCCGACCTCAATGACCAGGGCGAGAAGACCAAGGCCGCCTACGGCATTCTGTATTTCGGCAATGACACCGCCCTCGGCATCCCGTTCGACGGCAATGTCGGCCTACGAGTGGTGCGTACCGATGTGGACACCAATGGCGTCGTGCAGCTGCTCAATCTCAGTGGCACGGGCGTCCCGGATGCCCAGAAAGCGATTTGGAACGGCGGCTACCTGCCGATCAACGCGCGCACTCATTACCAAGACGCGCTGCCCAGCCTCAATCTGCGGCTCAAGCTGACCGACGACCTGCAATGGCGCATCGCGGCGTCCAAGGCGATTGCGCGGCCGAGCTTCACTAACATGCAGTCGTTCGTGCAATTGGGCTACGTGCTGAATGCGGATAACTCGAAAGTGGTGCAGTGGAACGGCCTGGCCGGCAACCCCTACCTCAAACCGGAGCGCGCCACTCAATACGACACCGCGCTGGAGTGGTACTTCTCCAACACCGGCATGCTGTACGCCACGACATTCTACAAGGACATCCACAACTACATCGCGCAGGAGACTGTCCCGGAGATCTACAACGGCCAGCAGTTCCAGATTACTCGGCCGTACAACATTGGTACCGGTACGCTGCGCGGCGCGGAAGTGGGCTACAACCAGTTCTTCGATTTCCTGCCAAGCTGGATGAAGGGCTTTGGCGTGCAGGCCAACTTCACGTACCTGGATAGCAATGGGGGCGTCAACACCGCCACTAATCCGTATACCAACGCCACCGTGATCGGTGTGGACTTGCCGATGACCGGCATCTCTAAGCGAAGCTACAACCTGGTGGGCATGTACGAGAAGGGTGATTGGTCGGCGCGCGTGGCGTGGAACTGGCGCTCGCGCTATCTACTGACCACCAGTGACGTGTCCACACACCTACCGACCTGGTCCGATAACTACGGGCAGCTGGACACCTCGGTGTTTTATCGCATCGACAAAAACATGCAAGTGGGCCTGCAGATGAACAATCTGAACAACGCCAAGGTGCGTACCCTGATGGGGCCAACCAGCTACGGCAATGGCCTAGTGGATAGCCGCTTGTACAACCGTGGTTGGTTCGTCGCCGACCGGCGCTACGAGATGGTGTTCCGCGCGACTTTTTGATGATGGCCGGAGGGATGGACGCGTGATGCGCGACCGGTCTGTCCGATTGCGTATAGCCAGGTGGTGGCGGCCATGTGAGCGGATCGGTGTTCCATCTTGCTGAACGCTGCCTACAACGCGCGTACTAACGTGGGCAGTGTGTATCGCTTGGCTCCTGGATCGAGGCCAGGGACGGCCACCTGTTCGGCATCGACAACCTTGGCGCGATCAACGCGCTAGGTTGTCATTTCAATGATTGCGAGCCATAGCTACTGTCACCACCGTGATAAAGATGGTGGCATGAGTAGTTCAGGCCCGAATTGCCAAGCTCAGGGCGTGCGGCGCTTTTTTCGCGGCGAGGAGGAGGTATCGCCTGCAGTGATGCCTTGCGCGTGCCAACCTGGTCGTACAGTGGGCGGCTTCACTCCCACCGCGTTCGGAAGTTTTTCGACGAGCGTGTCGATGGCGAGGCGTACACGTAGCGGCATGTAATCCGTCGCCGGCCAGATGGCATGGCTGTCCATGGAAGCCGCGGGCCGTTTTTCCCACAACGCAGTGAGTGCCCCTGACTGAATACGATCGCGCACGAGCCAATGAGGCAACCACGCGATACCCATTCCAGCCACGGCCGCATCGGCGGTCACTTCTAGATCATCGAGCCGCAGGCGCGACGCGAGTCTGACTTCAGTCAGGTGTCCATCCGTATCGGGCAGTAGCCACGGATAGCGGTGGCCTGTGCGCCAATGAATCAGCACGTCGTGTGTGGCGAGAGCTTTAATTGTATCGGGTTCGCCACGCGCCTTGAGGTAGGCGGGAGCGGCGCACAAGACCTTTGGCTGCGTGGCCAAAGGCCGCGCGCACAGTCCAGTGGCTTCGCCCAGGGCACCGCTGCGAATGCCGAGGTCGAAGCCTTCAGCGATCATGTCTACGGGCCTGTCGCTGAAGCTCAGTTCCAGCTCCAGCTTGGGATGTTGACGCGCAAAGTCCAAAAGCACTGGCGCGATGCAGTAGCGGCCGAACAGCACGGGCATGGTGATGCGCAACCGTCCGGCGACTTCCTGCTTGCCCGATTCCAGTAGGGATTCGGCAGCACGCAATTCTTCGATCGCTCGAAGGCATCGTTCGTAATAGACCTGGCCATCTTCGGTCAGATTCTGGGTCCGCGTCGTGCGATGGAAGAGACGAACGCCAAGACGAGCCTCCAGGCGTGCGATCGCCTTGCCTACAGCCGATCTCGATAGCGCCAAGCGCTCAGCGGCGCGGGCAAAGCCGCCTGCTTCCACTGCTTCCACGAAAACTGCTACGCCGTCCAATCGGCCTTGCATGTCGGTCTTCATCATTGCATGCCTCTTCAAAAAAGCGTGCGCGCGCCTTCGTACGTAACACGCGAGCGCTCCTCTGCTACTGCATCACACGCATAGCAGCCGCCCATGCAAAAACATAGCTGTTTAGGCGATGCGATAAGTAGCATTCCATTCTACAAAGATGGGAACGGTCGTCGCCACCAGAGCTTATTTTTCTACAGTAGCATCTTTTCCGACCACGGCATTCACAACGCCCAACAGCGCCCGGCGCCTCGCTGTGAGTTGCGTTGCCGACTCTTAGTCATTTTTTCTTTTCATTGAGAACGTTCCGATGCAGATTTCGATCGTCTATGACAGCGGTTATGGCCATACAGCCAAGCAAGCACAAAGCGTTGCACAAGGCGTGCAACGCGTGGCGGGTGTCGAGACCCGGCTGATCTCCGTGGCAGAAGGGCATATACCTTGGAACGTACTTGAGGCAAGCGATGCCATCGTCTTTGGCGCACCCACCTACAACGGCGCACCCAGCGCGCGCTTCAAGCAGTTCTGCGAAGACTCCACCAAGCTTGCCTGGATCGACATGAAGTGGCGCAACAAGGTGGCTGCCGGCTTCACGAACTCGGGTGCACAGAACGGCGACAAGCTCCACTCGCTGATCTCGATGACGTTGTTTGCCGCGCAGCACGGCATGTTGTGGGTGGGGCTCGATCTGAAACCGGGCAACGACTCCAGCAGTGGCAGCGTGCATGACCTCAATCGCCTGGGCAGCTGGCTGGGTGCAATGGCGCAATCCAACGGTGACCAGGGGCCAGACGATACGCCTATCCACAGCGATCTGGAAACCGCTGCATACCTTGGACAACGCGTCGCCGAGACCGTGCGCCGACTTCAACCGGTTTGATGCTCGATTTGACTTTTTCCCCAGGAACCTCATCCATGAAACTCCTTTGCCTTGACATCCCACAGCCCGGTGCCAGCCCGGAGAAGTACCAGCCGCATATGCATGACGAAGTGCGTCATGGCTGGAAGCTCTACACCAGCGGCATCGTGCGCGACATCTATTTCCGCCAGGATCGCCCTGGTGTAGCCATCATTGCTGAGGCCGATTCGATTGAGGCTGCCAGAAAGGCATTGAGCGAATTTCCGCTCGCGAAGGCAGGAATCATTGGCTGGGACGTGATCCCACTCGGGCCCTTCACGGGCTGGCAACTGCTGTTCGCGCCAGACAACACCTAACACCTCCGAGCCTTAGGAACATCGACCATGAGGGTTTCAGGCTATGCCGCTTCATCGGCTACTAGCGCGCTTACGCCATTTTCGTTCGAGCGACGCAAGTCCCGACCGGACGATGTCGTCATTGATATCCTGTTTTGCGGGGTCTGCCACACGGACTTGCACCTGGCTCGCAACCATGGCAGCTTCACGATCTACCCGATCGTGCCCGGCCACGAGATCATTGGAACGGTTCGACAGGTCGGAGAGAAGGTCGGTCGCTTCAAGGCCGGCGACATGGTCGGTGTCGGCTGTATGGTCGATTCCTGTCAGCATTGCCAGCCTTGCCAGACGGGATGGGAGCAGGATTGCACCGAAGGCGCGACCTTCACTTATAACAGCACCGATAGACATGATGGTGCAGTGACCTACGGTGGCTATTCGGACTCGATTGTCGTCAGGGACAAGTTTGTTGTGTCCATTCCGGCCGGTCTCGATCCTGCCGGCGCGGCGCCACTTTTGTGCGCAGGCATTACTACCTGGTCGCCGCTGCATCGCTGGAAGGTCGGCCCAGGCAGCAGGGTGGCAGTGATCGGCCTTGGTGGGCTTGGCCACATGGCGCTGAAGTTGGCGAAAGCACGGGGCGCCAGCGTGACTTTGTTTACGCGTTCTGGTGGTAAGGAGAAGGATGCATTTCGACTCGGTGCTGATCACGTGGTGCTGTCGAGTGATCCAGCACATATGACGGCTGTCGCCGGGCGCTACGACCTGATCATCGACACGGTGCCTTACGACCATGACATCAATCCTTACATGCCGACGCTGGCACTTGAAGGTGTGCTGGTGCTTGTCGGATACATGGGGCCGCTCAGCACGCCGGTGAACGCTGGAGGCGTTGTTCGGGGGCGTCGGGCCATCTCCGGTTCGTTCATTGGTGGCGTAGGCGAAACCCAGCAGATGCTCGATTTCTGTGGGCAGCACGGCATCGTCTCGGATGTCGAAGTCATTCCCATCCAGCAAATCAACCAAGCCTATGAGCGCATGTTGAAGAGCGACGTGAAGTATCGCTTCGTCATCGACATGGCCTCCCTCAAATCGTAAGGAGCAAATACATGAGCAAAACTATCAAGCCCGTTTTATGCGTCGTCACAAGCCACCCGATTCGGGGCGATACCGGTGAGCCGACCGGATTTGCCATGGTCGAGCTTACGCATCCGCTCGATGTCTTCCGCGCAGCAGGCATTCCTACGGAGATTGCATCGATTCGCGGTGGGCACCCACCGATCGATTTCTTTGACCTCAATGATCCAGTCAACGATCGTTTCTGGCATGACGCCGGATTCCGTCAGGCGCTCGCCCACTCGCTGGTTCTTGGCGAAGTCGATCCGTCGCGCTACTCAGCGGTGTTCTTCGCAGGCGGCCATGGCACGATGTGGGACTTTGCGGACAGCCCTGCCGTGCAGCGAGTGATTCGAGACATCTACGAAGCCGGTGGCATCGTGTCTGCTGTCTGCCATGGCCCGGCCGCACTAGTAAATGCGACGCTTTCGAACGGCAGTCATCTCGTCACCGGCAAGAAGATCGCCGCCTTCACCGACGAAGAGGAAGCGGAGGTCAAGTACACGCATGTCGTGCCCTACCTGCTCGCGACCACCCTCAAGCAGCGGGGTGCTCTACATCAGCCCGCACGCAACTGGACGGCGAACGTGGTGGTGGATGGTCGCCTGATCACTGGCCAGAACCCGGCCTCGGCTTACGGCGTCGGCCAAGCGGTTTTCAAGCAGCTTATGGCGATGCCCTGACATGAAGATCGTCGCCATTGAAGAGCACGTTCTGCCTGGTGTGGTGAAGCAAGCGTGGACCTCGATCCCTGGCGCCGACGACGGCACACTTGCGCTGAATTCGGGTGAGCTCGGCGAGCGTCTAGCCGATCTCGCCGGGCAGCGCCTAGCGTTGATGGATGAAACCGGTGTCGATGTGCAAGTGCTCTCGCTAACGACACCTGGCCTGAACAATGTAGGACATCACAGTATCGATCTGGCGCGACGAGTCAATGACCTAATAGCCAGCAGTGTCGCGGCCAATCCTTCCCGCTTTCAAGCACTGACGGTCTTGCCGTTCGCGGACGGTGAAAGTGCTGCGCGAGAGCTTCAGCGTTGTGTTGAGCAGCTTCGCTTCAAAGGCGCCATCCTGTATGGCCGCGTCGGTGAGAAAAATCTTGATCACGCAATATTCGAACCGACCTTTGCCTGCGCGGCGGAGATGGGTGTTCCATTGCTGATCCATCCACAGATTCCCCAAGCAGGCGTTCGCGACGCCTACTACGCAGGGTTTGGCCTACCGATCGATCTGGCGCTGTCAACCTTTGGCCTTGGATGGCATTACGAAGCCGGTATCCAGTTCGTACGCATTGTCTTGGCGGGTGTATTTGATCGGCACCCGAATCTTCAGGTGATCCTCGGGCACTGGGGTGAACTGGTGATGTTCTATCTTGAGCGTATTGCCATGCTCGACCGAGTATCGAAGTTGCAGCGCCCCTTTGTCGACTATGTCCGGAACCATCTCTATCTGACCGCCAGCGGCATGTTCAACCGGGCGTATCTGCGTCAGGCCATCGAGATAGTCGGGTCTGATCGAATACTTTTCTCAACCGACTACCCCTATCAGTATCGGCCTGGTGGAGATGCACGGCGTTTCCTTGAAACGCTACAACTGACTGACGACAACAAGCGGAAATTCGCACATGCCAATTGGGAACGGCTAACCCGCGGAGATGATATGTGAATCCACTTGTTGTCCGCCCGACCTGCGTTACGTGGCATCGCAGTGGCCTTGGTGGCTTGCCTTGTTGCACAAACCGGTGCTGTTCGGACAATCCACAGCAGCAAGTAGGAAACGGAACCATGCAGATCTCAGAATTCTGGACTTCGGCCATCAGTGGGCAACAGGCTCCCGCACCTTACGTGCGCATAGCACAATTGGATGTCGATCCGCAGCGTCTTGAGGAATTCAAGGCGGTGCTTCAGGAGAGCGTCTCCACGTCTGTGCACGTAGAGCAAGGCGTGTATGCCTTGTACGCGGTTGCGCTTAAGGACAGCCCTCACCGATTTCTCGTCTTCGAAATGTACAAGGATGAGGCGGCCTACAACTCGCACCGTGAGACGCCACATTTCCGGAGGTTCTTCGAATCCACGCAGAAAATGGGGGCGTCGCGAACATTTCTGGACGTCAATCCAGTGGTGCTGGGCGCCAAAGCGTACTGGGAGCGCTCGGATCACTGATACGTCCCTTTTGCCTGGCCTCGATTGTGGCCCAATGGTCCAATTGGAAGCGCCTGAGCTGATCTGAAAAAAAACTGATCCAAATTTCCTCGGTCATAGTTTATGAACGAACGATCTGGATCGTTTTTTCAGGTCAGCTCAGTGGGAAGACTGACATGATTGGCGCGAAGCCGTATTTAACCATTGCGGATCGTCATATGCACCTAATTCCACGCTGAAAAGTCTCGAGAACACGCTCGCGCCACTTCACGCATATCGCAGCTCAATGGCTTCGATCAGGAACGGAAGCTCCCTGTATAAAGAGATGTAGTGATGTCGAAAACTGACTAAGGGTGCTTTCGGTGTCGTAGAGAGCGTGCCCCGTCTCGAACACAACTTCCGTTACACGGTCCCTTGGAATTTCTCCATGACTGATTTCATAGCGTACGCCCTCCCACGGTGTTGCCATGTCGAATAGGCCACTTCCGACCCAAGCCCGCATATTACGTTGCGCAGCCATGACATCACCGATGGCTGGACCTCCTGTGAAATAGAATCGCGGCTGATGATCACTTTCTCTGTCGTCCGACCAGTTCCAGGTACCATTGATGTCCCACGTCATCTGGATGTAATTGCGATGGGTTAACACCTTCAGCTCCTGACGGAAGTATTGGTCTGTGGTGTTGTCTTTCGGCCTCAGCAGGAGAGAGGGATCATTCGTTGGAATGCCGGAAGCAGCTTTTGCGTGCAAGAGTCCAGTCATGCGTGTATCTAATCGACCGATGCGAAGATTCTCGCCCGACAACAGCGTATTTAGATACTGCTCACTAGTGATGCGCAGGTTCGCCTCGCTAACCTGGTTAACCGAAAGGCCAATGAATGCGGCAATTTTTTTTGCGATGACCGCGCGTTGCTCTCGAGGGATTCGATTACCCAATTGCAAAGCGGGTGCATACTCTTCGATAGCGAATTTTTCCGCGTTGGACCTGAAAGCAACTGCGTCCAATCCACGGCGATCCGTCTTGTGGTGAAACCAGGCAGCTACTGCCATGGACGGAAAGTTGTTGATATACGACTGTTCATTACCGTCTTCATCCGCCATCGTGCTTACATTCAATAGGGGGGAGATCAGGATCAATCCATCTATGTGCTGGTCTCCCAATAATTTCATCATAGTGGCTACTCGATAGCCGCCATAACTTGCACCGGCTATATAGATAGGCGACCGCTCTCGCCCATGCGTCTTCAACCATTCTCGAATCAGAATCAGGACGCTTTTTGCGTCACCATCGGGCCCCCAATATGGGTGCCCGTCACCACCTCGGAATACCCGACTCAACCCTGTCCCAACAGGATCGATAAACACCAGGTCAGCTACATCGAGAAGACTGTAAGGATTATCGACGAAATAGTTCTCGTGATGGCTAGCATCGGGACTCATCACTCTCCGCGGCCCTAATGCATGCAAATGAAGAGCATTTGATGAGGCGCCAGGGCCACCATTGAATACAAATACAACCGGACGATTAACGCCGGAAGCACCGTGATCTGATCGCAAATAGGTGATCGATGACATCGATGCCAAAGGGTGTGCAGCGTCACCAGCAACTGGCGTTTCAGCAAACGTGGCTGTGTATTTGATGGGATGCCCACCGATGATGGCGGTATGCACGGTTGTAATAGGGGGGGCAATGGGCTCCTCCAATTCCGACGCCAATGCATTGGTACACAGTCCGGGTAGAAGCAAGAAGGCGATACCCACTAGCTTGCTGATCTGTGTACGAAGAGTAAGAGATTTCAAGAGCGTCAACTTGGATAGGTCCATGGCGAATCAAAATAGGCGAGGTGAAGTTCAGTGATCTGCAAGCGCCATGCCAAGTAAGAACTGAACCTAAGCAGGGAGAATAATGTTCAAAAAATTTCGCTTACTTATGCGATGGTTGTCATTTATTATATCTAATCAATTTTAATGACAGACTTTTTGCGTTCATCGTGCATGCAATGTTCTTTATTGAAAACCGATCCATTGCGATTAACAATTCAAGACTGTCCGTGTGTCCGACACTTTTCGTCCGCGGACACTCCTTTTTTGTCGTCGTTGCAATTTTTTAGTGCCGAATTTGGACTGCCTGATTGGTATGGCGCTTGCGTAGATCATATGTGCAAGGTAGGCATTGCATCCGGGCGTGGCGGTTCGACCAAAGTCTTCGAGGCCGAATACCTAGCAGAAATTCAGCTAGGCCTTTATAACGGAGGCTGGATCAACTCAGCAGACGCCACTGTTGCGGCAGAAGTACGTGCCCCAAATATTCAAGCAAATTCAAAATGGAGCTCATTTTAGTGGCGACTGCATGGCGTATTGCCGTTGATACAATTACCTATAAGGCAGATGACCGAACGGGTGCCTGCGCGGCATTGACTGGCGGGCGTTGGAGTGCCATAGGAACTTCAATCATTTATGCATCTCCTTCAATTGCTCTTGCGATGCTAGAAACACTTGTGCATGTCTCATCTGACACGTTGCCGCTGAATCGCTATCTTGTAAGAATCGACATCCCTGATATGGTGTGGTCCCGTGCGTGTACGCTTCCCTGTCACGAAAATCAAGCGGAGCTTACCACTGGTCAAGTGACGGCTCAGGCTGGTGCGGTTTGGATGAGATCAGGACGGAGTGCACTGATGCGGGTCCCCTCTGCGGTTATTCGTGAAGAGTTCAACGTCCTCATCAATCCAGCGCATGCCGATGCCAAACGGATCAACATAGTGAAGCTGAGGCGCTTCGGGTGAAGTTCGTTATGCGTATGATGCGGAAGTTATACGCGCGCATAGAGTTAGAGATGAATGAAGGCCGTGTATGGCATGGCAATTCAGTGAGGTAGTAAAGACAACCTCGTCAAGGGTTTAGTCGCAATAGTGAGCATTCTTTGAAGAAGGCATAGCGAATCTTTCAGCCATGAGAGATCAAGTTGGCGAAAGCGACTACGATATTTCAACGGAAGACGGTGAGGTTGCGTGGTGAGGGAGCCTTTGCGCGTGGACTAGATTACCTAGATCAAGTCTGGAATAGCTCAACCTGCATATCGCATGTCAGTCATGCGACGTAGGTGTCTAATGCCTCTAATGGCACATGCAGGCTCTTATTTTCCGCAAACGCCTCCATCAAGTAATCCAACGTTGCTTGTATACGCGGCGCTAGCAACGCCCGATGGGGGTATTGCACCACCATCTCGTACGTTCCTGGCTGGTGATAGCGATGAAGTACAACTTTCAGCACACCGGAAAGCAGATGCTCCCAGGCTAGATGAACGCCGACGTGGGCAACGCCCACGCCATTGCAGGCAGCCTGAACAACTGCTTCAGGCGCGGATAGGGTCAATACTGCGACATTCGTTGGATCGAACGCGTTGGTGCTGCCGTTTTCGCTCCTGAAATACCATGGTGCAACCTGTCCACCCAAAAATCGCCGTGCAATGAGCTTGTGCGTCGGTAGTTCTTGTGGAGCCCGAGGCATCCCGTGGCGCGCCAAATATTCGGGAGACGCGACAACTACCGTGTTCAAACGACAGATCGGGCGCGAAACCAGGGCGGAATCCGGGACGTTGCCGCCTCTGAACACAAAGTCGTAGCCATCACGCACAAGATCGACGACGCGGTCGTCGAAATCGACTTCAATGGATAAAGCTGGATAACGAGACAGTAGTCCAGGCAGAACGGGCAACAGGTGCTCGCGTCCAAACGCCGTGCTCGTCGAAATGCGGACACGCCCTCCAGGTGCAACGCGCTGCGCTGTAACGGTATTGATCGCTGCATCGAGCGCCTCAAGGGCAATACGGGCCTGCCGAAGAAATGCGACGCCCTCGTCGGTGAGTTTGAGGGTCCGAGTCGTGCGATTCATCAACCGCACACCCAGCGCCTTCTCAAGATTGGCAACGTTCTTGCTCACTGCGGCTGAGGTAATACCAAGCGCGCGACTTGCAGCGACAAAGCTACCTAAGTCTGCTGCCTGAACAAAAGAGAGGATTGTGCGAACGCGTTGCGATGAGTCCAAATCGTTCTCCATCAATTAGCAGTGACCGGCGTTGAAATGCCCAGACGATAAGTGGCCACCATTAACCTTAAGCTGTTAGACGCTTAACCACTACATAAATCCGGAATGCGCTATATGAGGGGCATTCGACGCCCGCAAAAAATAGGCAGTTGTTCCACTAGACAAGTGTATTTCGTATAAATGCTACTACTGACCATGCCAAAGAAGCGCTTTAGTTATGCGGAGATCATACGGTAGTTGGGTATCAACGAGCAGCGTATCTCCGTTGGCACAAGGAATGCGATGGGTTGAAGCTGGATCAGACCAAACGCTATGAAGGACATGGAGCAGCGAAAAGCCCGACTTCGCCCGAGCACACTGTCCGATGCGATGATCGATAACCAGATCATAAGTTCCATTCCTGAAAAAAACCCTGGTGAATAAGCACCAGGGCGAAAACACCTAACGTCGCATGCGACCGTTAGGCCTGGGGAGGGGCAGACTTAGTAGTCGTACGTAATACCGAAGCGAACGTATCGCGGAGTGCTCCAAAATTGCACGCGATCGTAATTCACATTCGGCGCCGTAGCCGTGCCGTACAAGGCGTAGGTGGAGGTGGCTACGGACTCGTTGAACACGTTGTAAAGCATCACGTCGAAAGCGAGTTTTTTACCGGCCCACGCGGGCCGATATTCGGCCTCCAGGCTAACCACGTGTTGCCACGGTTGCCGCCCTGCATCGCCGGGGCGAGATGGGTGGCCACCGCAATAATGGTAGTAGCTACCGTAGCCAACAGGATTGGTTTGGTCAGCACCATAGTATCCAAGGCAGACCTTTGGCGAACCGGAAATCAATGCCACATTTGCCGAAAGCATCCATTCGGGCGTGAGCTGATAGGACCCATAGGCTTTGAGCTGATGTTTGTGATCATTCGCCAAATAGCCGCTGGCGTACTCCATCAACTTGCCGAAATCCCAATCTACGGTGGCTGATACGTCGGTCTGGCCAATGTCAGAACGCACTTGGCCTTCTGAGTTGCCGTAGCTACGGGAATAGACATAGTCGATCTTGCCGTACCACTTGCCGTCAAACGGATGTTCGAGGAAGCTTTCAAGACCATAGTAGTTGCGTTTTACGGGAGGGAAGCCGAAATCTTGCGTCGTAACGGTTACTGGGAAATAACCACTCTCATGGTTCGGAATTAGGTAGGTGTTGCTACGACCAGGATTGGATAGATAGCAGCCGTTCAACGTGCTGTCGTCGACGCTGTAACCAAGTACCTTCGCCTTGTTCGCGATGGTGTTGGTGTCGCAGATGTCGTCCAGAATATTGCGGATCTTGCGTACCTGCGCCTTCATCCCCCACGCCCATGCTTGATGGAACTGTTGCGAGAAGCCCAACAAGTACTCGTCCTGATACTCGGACTTAATGTTTTGCGATGCCACCGTCTTCGGATCTGGCGGCTGCCCATATTCATTGTTCGCTGATATGGGGCCTCCGGTGCTCGATCTGATGGCTGTCAAACCGATCGGAATGCCGCGGTCATCAATCCCGGTGTAGGTGAAGTATTGATCGGTAAACGTCGAGCCGGCGGCCCCGCGCAAAGCCACACTGGCTGGCATGGCGAGGAAGTAGCGACCGACGTTGCCGTACACCTTCAGCGTGGCATCATTGTTCACGTCCCAGCTGAAACCTACGCGGGGCGCCCACTGTGGCTTGGTAAGTCGAAGGTAGGCCTGACCATCCGGGTTGAAATTGGTGAACTGATCGTTGCGCAAGCCCGCTTTTACCAACCAGCGATCGGATACCTGCCATGCATCCTCGATGTATTGCGCACGCTGCTTGACGCGCACGGAGGCGGCCGTGCTGAAGATGTCTTTGGCGACAAAATAACCCGTCGAACCGCCCGGATAATTGCCGGGAGCGTCGACGAAAGGACTCCCACTGATCGGGGTACTTGGGTCACCAAGTTCATATTGCCACGCGTAGCCTGGTCCCGCAGTGGTCGTGCCGTCGTCGATGTCGTGGGTATCCTGGTTGTCGATGCCTGCAATGATGGTGTGATCGCCCAACTTGTATGAGACATCCAGGCGCAGATTGGTATTGGTGGATCGATGGTTAGGATTATTGAAGGTCTGAACAGTCTGGCTGTTGGTAATGACTGAGCCACCAGTGATTGCTGGATTCTCATTCTCCGGTCCACCCACGTAGGGAAGTGTGCCGTTGTAACCAGGAATCGCACTGTAGTAAACGATCTTCTGCTTTCCATACAGCAAGCTGAAGGTTAGATCGTCGGTGATGTAACTGGTGTACTTGATGATACGAACGTCAGCTGCCGTCTTCGACGACGTATCAAAGTCGTGAAAGCTTCCTGTTGCGCTGCTGGAATAGCTGTAGTTGTAGTGGGATCCACTGTATTCGTCCTTGCTCGACGCGCCGGTCAACTCAAGGATGTTGCTGTCGTTGATGTTCCAGTCCAGCTTGGCGTACCACTTCGGATCGTGATCCTGGTACCTCGTATCGTACGGAGACGTCACGTTGCCGACACTGTTGCCGCGTCGCTTGTCGCCTTCCAATGCAGCAAAGAAGTAGAGTTTATCCCTGATGATGGGACCGCCAAGATAGGCGCTCTCCATTGTTTCCCAGCTCTTGCTGTCCGAATTGCGCTGATAGATCTGACCGGCCTTGTTGCCGGAGACATAGTAGGAGTCGTTCAAGTCTCCTTTCGCAAACCGTGGCGTCCACTGCAGCTGCGCTCCGAAATGCCAATCATTGCTGCCGCGTTTACCAACCTGACTGATCACGCCACCATCAGAGCGTCCGTATGCCGCACCGTAGCCACCACTGAGAATTTCTTGCTGGTCGATGGCACCGTAAGGCAGCGTAATACCGCCAAAACCGCTCAGCGGATCGGTCGTATTGAAGCCATTGAGATAGTACGCGTTTTCAGTCACGGACGAGCCCGCGAAAGACACGAGTGGATTGCCAGTAGGGCCTGTAAAACCACTGTAGGCGCTGACAACCCCGGGCGCCAGCAATGCGATAGCCTCCGCAGTGCGTGCAAGCGGCAGGGTATCAAGTTGGTGAGAGGTAATGACCGTTCGTGCGTCTACGCTGGTTACGTCGATCGGAGGAACTTTGCTACCAGTGACCGTTACGGTGCCCAGATTTTTGGAATCAACACTTGCCACCACAAAGGAAATTTCGGTTGCCGTGCCAACCTTTAATTCAATACCCGAACGCGTGTCGACGGCATGGCCGTCACGTATCAGTGTGACCGTATAGTTACTCAATGGGAGTGACCCAGTGGAATAATGCCCATCTCCATCCACTGATACTTCCCGCGTAAGCCCAATGGCGCTCTTGATGAGCACCGTCTCACCACCCGCAACTGGCGCTTGACCGAAAATCGAACCCGTCGTTGCTTGGCCGTAAGCCATTCCAGCAGAGCCGAGGCTAATGGCAAGCACTAGTGTTTTGGGTCGAAGAAAAACCGCTGACGTCAAATGACGCCAAGTCGTAGACATGTTAGCCCCCCCGAGGACAATTGGTTGAAAATCTATTTCTCTACATTGAATATGGCCTACTTGAAGGCCTTTTTTCCGTGCCTATCGATACGACATAATTACCGCATTAGAAATTTAAACGGTTTATGTGATTAAATAGATTTCGTATATGTATTGTGAAGTGCGGTGAGAGGCTAACGTGGCAATTGACAATGCAGCAATGTCTTCTTGGGACAATTTCTATACCATTACGATCAATACAAACCGCCCGGTTAATAGAGTAACAACCAACGGTTTATAATTGAGAAAATGTTCTTAAACGTGTCAAATATGGCCACATAGTCAACTAGCTCTTTCCGGTCGGAGAATGGAGCATGGCGCCACAGCGAAGGGAAAGATCTCAGCAGGTACACCGGTTAACGCGGACAGTCCCGGAAGCATCTTTAAGTAGATAGAAAGCATTTCGTCTCCATTGATCCAGTCATTGGAGGTCGCACAGAGCCTAGATGTGCACTTGGTCTACCCCAATGGATGAGGCTTTGCCATCATAATCAACTATGTCTTGGAGCATTTCGGGATCCAAGCGAGGATGAGGCTCGGCGCGGGCTTAGAGACGCCAATTTCAGTCGGATCACACATGTCAAAGCACGTGGACACATCAATCATTAAAAGTACCCGTGGCGCGAGGATGCAAAAGGCGGACGAGCAACCATACTTGGACAGTCTGTTGATAAATCAACAATCTGATCGCATGACCGCATATGTTGCCATCCACCATTCACCCACTGACCAGTTGATTGAGTGGATTCGCAGAGGTTTGCCAGCAGTTGGTTTTACGTTGGTGGCAATGGACATTGGCATGGATCAGGAGACACTGATCAAGTATTTGGGATTTGGTCGATCAACGCTGAAACGAAAAATTGCTGCCAATGAACGACTGTCACAGTCCGAAAGTGAGCGTGTATTGGGGGTGACTCAGCTAATTGTAGAAGTTCATCGTATGGTTGATGAAAGTGGAGAAACTGAAGCTTTTGATGCTGCTGCATGGATAGGCCGATGGCTCCGGACGCCTGTGCCTGCGTTGAAGAATCGGTCTCCGGGAGAGTTCTTGGATACAGCGATAGGGCAACGACACGTATTCCAAATAATCCGACAGATGCAGTCAGGAGCATATGTATAATTATGATCGCATATTGGACCGCTCTATTAGCAGCATGACCACCATCGGAAATCAAAGATCCGGGGCACTCGACGGAACGACCATTCAGTGTCATAGCGCTTCCGAGATATAGCGACGCGTCAACATCACTGCGTCGCCCGCAGCGCCAGGGGTGTCGCCAATAGTCATAGTGGATTGGCGATGTACGTTTGGTTACCGCCCATCGCCAGGAGTTACTTTTATGAGAACATACACGAGCTGAGGATGCGGCCACGGCCTCGCAAAGTCTTCCGCAGAACGTCGCATGATCCGCGCCGCCGCTTACTCATGATTCAAACGAGTAGCTCAATTCACCAATGAACTTCCGGTTGGGCCCAAGCGGGAAGAGAATGACGGTTTCCCTCTCGACCCGCCTTCCCGAGACATCAAGCACGAGTTTGTAGCCAGCGCTAATGTAGAAAGTGGATATCACCTTGTAGAGCCGCTTGAGTTCGATGACTTTACCGTACGACTCTGAAGTCCAGCCCGCGCGCAGCTCGGACTTGGTCCTCGCAACGAAGCGAGTGCGATGGTCTCCGGTGACGTTGGCGATGCGCACCACGCTGCATGTTTCGTCTTCGATCAGGGCCAACCTTGCGTCCACGTCTCCTGTTTGCCACGCATTCTCGTATGCAACCAACATCTCCATGAATGTCTGAGGCATCGTAATTTCGAAGGCCGGCGTCCACGATGGCTCGCGCCAGTACAATTCACCAATAACGCCATCGGGCCAGGTGATGAACACGAACGCTGCTCGGTAAGACGTTTCGACGCCTGTGACCGAATCGATCTGGTAGTACTGACTATCTATAAGGTCGAACCAGGTTCCCGGAAAGTCTGAGTTACGCCTTTCACCTCCAGGATAGTGGGCGCTGGAGAGGTAGGCGTCCCAAAACTGTTCAACTTCGGCCCGGGTGAAGGCTGTTACGAGCGTCAGCGTCCCATCCGGATTCGCCCAAAGAATCACTTCGTTGTAGTCCCATTTGCTGTAAGTCGCCATGATTCTGTTGAAATCGTTCGTCGGTGTGGCTAGCGAACGAGCAGTGACCATGTCGATTGCAGTTGTCTCCATTTGAGGAAGCATCAGGCCAGACGAGCCACGCCTTAATAGATTGCCGTTCAAAAAACTACGGTCTTGACCGAACGCTGCCGTCGCACTCAACGCTCCAAGTGCACCAACAAATTTCAGCGCCGTTCTACGGGTCAAATTCGCTTTTTCAGCCATTTCTCTCTTTCCCCTCTATCGAAAGTTGATGACATTCGGCCAGAAATCACTGCTATCCCATGAACGGCTTTAACCGCACACAGGCCCTGCGTGCTGCTTCGCGTGACACCGTTTCGTCATGCGATGTGGGTAAAAAATCAGATTGACAAATTGGGCCTCGAATAAGAAGCAGAACCAAAGAATTCCCTTGAAGCGATGCAACGAAACGATTTCGGAAGATCTTTTTCGTATTTAGTGTTTGATGGTGTGTTCAACATGTGAATTCACCATCTCACTTCATAAAAAGTCCTTAAATGACCTAATTTTGTCCCATTGTGATTGATAAATTTGATATGCGTCGGTCGCGGATCTATTCCTTAGATGTCGGCATTTCTACTGCGATTCTTAAACTTTTTATGCGAAGTGCATAGGCGACAATGAATTCGATACTTTTGGTTGTTTTGCTATTAAAAATTTATATCGAATAAAAATGCTAGTTATGGATTCAGTAGCCTGCCACAGCACACACTGGCACCGCGCGATCTCCGATTAGCTCTCGAGCTTTGTTCTTGTGTTGTTCTTCATATGCATCCTGACCTAGTGCGCGGTATGCGCATACCTGCGTCCAGGCGGCACGCCAATCCTTCTCGGCCCAAGTGGAAATCCTGCCGCTGATGGAAGTGGCGCTATCCAGCTTGCCTGCCGCCAATAAAGCCTGCGCATAAGCGTAGCCGACGTCGCCGATGAGTTCGGGCACACCCAGCGTGTCGGCCTTGATCATGGCTTCTTTCAACTGAGTGATGGCTTGGTCGCGCCGGTTCTCTCTCTCCACGCTTCGATAGCTTGCGCGTGCAGGAGCAAGATTCGGTTTGCCGTTCCTGGTGAGTTTCCGTGCATTGGGGGCAAGGCGAAAATCACCAAAATGGTAGATTAGGTCTGCCATGGGCAGATCCCTCCATCTCCTGCAAGCGTTCGAATAACTTGCAAAAAATGCGTGGCCTGGCAGGTTGCAATCGCGAGCGGGGACAGTGGAGTGCGATCAGACTTCACGGCAGGTCAGAAGGGTTTCGACGAGGGCAGCACTTTCTTTGATGAGGCTCGCATGGGCCGCTTCGTCGGGAAACGCATCGCTAATTCTGTCTACCCGCATTGAGCGGGTGGCTGGTCTCGGCAATGTCTACTGTCATAGGTAACAGAGTCTGCATCCGAGTTTCTCAACGAAAGAGTGCGCGGAAAGGTGTCGCGGATGAAAGGGCAGGTATTGCAGCTACTCGACATCGCAGATGTTGTAGCAACAGTATGTTTGGCTGAAGATGTTACTGTAGAAAAGTCGCCTTACTGGCGACATATTTTCCGATCTTTGTAGAGCCAAAGGCTACGATTCGCAAACCGTCATAGGCTTTCTTTTAAAGCGAGTTAAAGCAGCACATTGCCAATTTTATCGCGCACTTGTTCGATGAAAGAAGGTGCATAAATACGATTTTTTTCCTGCTTGCTGCGCGGTTTATCTCTAGGTGAGCAATAAGTGTCCACTAACTCAAGCCAAGCAATGTCACCTAATGGCCGTTCCAACGTTGCAAAAATTGAAAGGAAAGGGGAGAAAGCCGGCTACTGGATCAGAGCGCGCATGCTTAATAACCCCTTACAATTTGCGACAGTCAAGCCGGTCGTGCGAATAATCTGGCCCACAATTGAGGTTGAACGCGCTTTCCGAATACTCTATTTTCTGCCTTATGAAGCCCAATTTAATCGGCTACGTTCGGCATCCGAATTCGCATCCAAGCTCACCGGCCACACACATGATGTGGCCTACGTATGGTGCCTGACGATGATATAGAGCACGTTTAAGTCGCTAATGATAATGGCTTATTTCGGTGATCCACTTTTCATCTATCAGTGCGGCGTTGAATCGAACTGATCGGAATATGTATGGCTGTGGCTTCAGTTCGATCGCCGTATTTTACCTGCAAATCTTGCACCATCGGGCCATCCGTGCGAGGGCCAAACATTGACACCTTCAACGCCTTCAAGGGGCTGGTAAACATGTCATCTACGGCGGTACCTTCAAAGCCGCAATGCGCCATGCAGTTATCGCACTTCGGATTAATGCCTACGCCGTACCTATCCCACGCAGTTTCTGTCATCAATTCATTGTACGTCTCTGCGTAACCTTCATCGACCAGCAGATAGCAAGGCTTTTGCCAGCCAAAAATGTTATAAGTAGGGGTGGACCATGGCGTGCATTGATAGCTCTGATTTCCCGCAAGGAAGTCCATGAACATCGCCGACTGATTGAATGCCCAGTTGCTCTTACGTTCCTTACTAATTTTGAAGATGTTGCGGAATAACTGCTTGCTTTCGGCACGGCCAAGAAACACATCATGACGTGGCGCATGCTGGTAACTATAACCTGGCGACACGGTAATCCCTTCGACACCCAGTCCCATCGCATAGTCGAAGAAGTCGGCCACTTCTTCTGGCTGCTCACCGTTGAAGAGCGTGCAGTTTACAGTAACGCGAAAACCCTTTGACAATGCCAACTTGATCGCAGTCACAGCCTTCTGAAATACTCCGTCCATACACACAGACTCGTCATGGTGCTTTTCCAAACCATCCAGGTGTACCGACCAAGTAAAATAGGGTGATGGCTTGTATTCGTCGATGTGTTTGGGTAGCAGGATCGCATTAGTGCACAGATACACAAACTTCTTACGCGCGATAATGCCTTCGACAATCTTAGGAAGGTCCTTGTGGATAAGTGGCTCGCCGCCGGGAATCGACACCACGGGCGGGTCGCACTCGTCCACGGCAGCCAGCGCCTGCTCAACGCTCATGCGCTTTTGCAGAATTTCCTTTGGATGGTCGATCTTTCCGCAACCGGCGCAAGCCAAATTGCACTGAAACAAAGGCTCCAACATCATCGCCAGCGGGTAACGTTTCTGACCGCTTAGCTTTTTCTTGATAATGTAGCGCGCAATCGAGGCTTGTTGAATGAGAGGGATTGCCAAAATGATTCCTCCGAGTTATTAGCGAGCCTAGATGCTTTTTAACCAAAATACTAATAAGTAAGTATTAGGCAACATTAAAAAGCATCTGAAAATGTACGTATGAAGTTTAACTTATTAAATGTGATTGCCCTACAGATCCCGCACTTCTATCAACACTCAATTTCATTCAGCGAATGAAGTGGTCATGTCTTGATTGGATGGATGTGCTCTGAATTGACAAGGGCCGTTATAGGTCAGTAAAGCGAAGATGGGGCGTGGCTGACCTCTTAATGCACCTTATTTTTTAGACGGAATGGTCAATTGCATCATTGATGCAGTTATCAGTTATTCGAGGTATTACGCTGAAGAGTTACCTTGGTAGTCGCTTCGCGTGCGCCATCGTTTATCATCGACCGGAGACTAGGGCTTCCCTTGTGTTGGGCACGATAGGCATCGTCGATGCTTGCGTTGATTTCCCCAGCAGCCAGTTCGAACTTCACGACCCAGACCATCCCAGCGGCGACGATCAGCCCGGCACCCTGGCGAATGGCAGCCTGATATGAGCGGGATTGCTTTCCGTTGTAGGCGCGCACGTACAGTTCACCGTTCACAGCAACACACCAAACCCATGTTTGAGTGCCTGGAGTCATACGGTCATCACGGAGCGATGCGATCTTGACATCGTCCGCTTTAACGATGTGGTGTAGTTCGCCTGAAGACCAGGTCATGGTCGGCTCCTATCTCTCATTGGGTATTCCGTATCGAAGACATGAGCCACATGACATGAAAAAGGGAGGGGGGACTGCATGACTCTACACGTCGATGAATGTTTGTCCGTCTATTTTGATTTCTTCTGAGGTTCTTTAGGCGGCGCATTCTTCATCCGAATTTTCTCAATGAAGATCACACACGAAAAGAAGCTGTGACAACGGAAAGGAGTTGGAGCCATTTCGCATCGCGAACGTAGCAGCTTTGGCACGCTCGAGTGACGGATCCTACTGTAGAAAAAGTCACCTTAGTGGCGACATATTTTCCGAACTTTGTGGAATTTAGAGCTACAAATAATTAGTCCATCATGGGCTATACTTTGAATGAATCGCAGCAAAGCGAAAAGAGATTTCAAAAGAATATTCATGACGTTTGTTAGCGAAGACAAATAGGTGTTTCAATCGATAGATACTTCGTTCTTTATAGCACTGGCGCGATGGATGAGATTTAAGAAAAAGTCCTTCGAAGTTGCGGATCTTGCAGTCACGATGTTGTTATCTCTAGCGCATCTTTGGGCCGATAGGTGTCCACAAGAAAGTGGTGCGCAACCATTGACGAGGTCATTGCTGCACTGGGCAAGAAGATTCGGCGAAGGTGCGTCCTACCGCTTCATGTTATAACTAAACTTCACTTATTTTATCTTTGTTTACATGCCCCAAAAAAGGAATGCAATTGATCATGAAAAACAAACCACCCCTTGCAGACGTGAATATCGTGCGGATTGTGCAGAACTATTACGACGCCGTCGATTCCCTGGACGGTGATCGGCTCGCCGGTCTCTACTATCCGGCGCCGACGACGTTGCTGCAGTTCAACGCCGATGAGCCCATCATGACGATCGATGCCATCAGGGAGTTCACTAATGGGTTCGGTCAGGCCCTGGCGGGAATCGAGCATACCAAGGTCGAGGTCTGGACGAACCCGCTCATGGGCGATGTCGTGCCTGTAGACCTGCTCCCCGGACGGCCCGCATCCTCCGTAACGGTCGTATCGACAGCGCTCCCGATCTTCTCCGTTGGTGAAGGCGCGGCTTTGAAGCGCATAGCGCTGCCGGCGACTTCGATCTTCACCATCGATGTAGCATCGGAGAAATTCATCTCCGTCCACAACATGTTCGACATCAGCAAGGTCTATGCCGCAGTGCAAGGCTGAGCGGTGAATCCGTCAAGCGGTACCAACTGCTTACTTGCGACTCCGCACCTTCTTCGCGGGAGAGCTGAAATACGTCGTAAGGATTTTATTGCAGCCGGCCGACAATTTCGGCATTTACGTCGTTGTCCTTCATCGAGATATAGGCCAGATACACTCGCGTGTCGGGCCCTAGTGGGATGCTGTCTTGATGTAGTCGATGAATGCGCGTAACGCAGGTGGGACTAGGCGGCGCCCAGAGTAATAAAGAAACGGCCCTGTAAACGACTGCCACCATTCCGAAAGCACGGGTTCCAATTGGCCGCTTTCAAAATGCGGGCGAAGCCAATCTTCGAACAAATGGATGATTCCAATGCCGGCTATCGCCGCCTCTACGCCAAGATCGGTGGCTCCTCCGACTTTGACGACAAGTCGGCTTTGCGGATCAACTCGAAACACCTCGCCGTTACGCTCATATTCCCAGGGCGTTGCAAGTGCTCCGCCAACGAAGCGACCAACGATGCATGAGTGCCCGAGCAGGTCACGGGGATGCGTCGGTCGACCATGCTTGTCCAAATATCCTGGTGCTGCGGCGGTCGCGTAGCGCTGCACTCTCGGTCCAATAGGCACCGCGATCATGTCTTGTTCGAGTCGCTCGTCGTGACGAATGCCTGCGTCGTTGCCCAAAGCAAGGACATCGACCAAATGGTCATCGGCATCGATTTCCACGCGGATGTCGGGATAAGCAATCATGAACCCAGGCAGGATGGCGGGTAGCGTTAATCTTGCTGCACTGACGGGCACATTCAGGCGTAGTGTTCCCGCAGGGCGTCCACTCATGCTCTCCAGCATCTGAAGCGCGGCGTCGACCTCGCCAAGCGCCGGCCGGAGGCGCTCGATTAAAAGAGCGCCTACCTCCGTAGGGGTGACGCTACGGGTCGTGCGATGAAGGAGTCGCATCCCCAATCGCCCCTCGAGGCGTCGTACCGCATCGCTCAACGTTGAAGGGCTGACATTGGCTTCGCGTGCCGCATCCCGAAAGCCCCCGGCATCCGCCACCGCAAGAAAGGCGTTGAGCTCAGTTAAGTCAGCGCGCATTGTTCGGCATTCCGTACAGGTTGTCCGGATTAGTGGCGTTAATCTACGCAATCGTAGCTGCCAACATAGGAGCCTACAAGACGACTGGTGGCCACTCATGCAAACGAACGAGCGATTTGGTGATCTTGGAGGTCAATTCTCCCTAGGTGATCGCAGTGTGAAGCGACTGGGCTATGGCGCTATGCAACTGGCGGGCTCGGGTGTTTTCGGTGCGCCCAGTGATCATGAGGCTGCGCTTGCCGTACCTGGAACCCTAAGCACTGCGCCTGGGTACTAGTTCGCATGCGCAAGTCAGCATGTGTGTCTAGCTGAGCGCGCCCATCCTCAGGACAAAATAATGAAATCCATGATTTACCGCCGTCACGGCGAGCCCAGCGAGGTGCTGGTACCGAACGAATCCCTGGGGATTCCTACGCCCGGTCCTGGTCAGGTCTTGGTTAAGGTGCACCAGAGGATGGTGCACCCCATCGATGGCCTTATGATCCGCGGAATCGTACCTCTTCCCATTCCCGAGTCTGGCTTGGTCCCGGGAGGGGATGGTGTGGGCACGATTGCAGCCGTGGGCTCTGGAGTGGATCTGTCCAGCGGGTTTGGAGTGGGGAAACGTGTCGGATTGTTCCATGTTCACGGCACGTGGGCGGAACACGTCACGGTATCAACAGAAGATCTCATTCTTATCCCTGATGACATCAGCGACGAAGCTGCCTCTCAGGTGATGATTAACGGCATCACCGCTGCCACGCTCCTCCGCGAAACTGCTGCCACCTGGAGCCTTGGTGATGAAAGGGCACCAATTCTGGTGACAGCGGCGGGCTCGAGCGTTGGCCGCAATCTGATCGCATTGGCCAAAATGCGTGGACTCGAACTCATCACGACGGTCCGAAGTCTACCATCCGCCAACGTCCTCTCCGCTGTATTTCCCGATGTCCCTGTGATCGATACCTCGGCCAGCGACTGGAAAGATCAGGCGAGGGCTGTTTATGGCAGTGCACCGAAAGTGGCAATCGATCCAATTGGCGGAGCAATGACGGCGGATCTGCTCGACGTCCTAGCTGATCGGGGCACACTGCTGACTTATGGGGGGCTAGATTATTCCCCCTCGATGGTGTCGAGCATTGCTTTGACGGTTCGCGGGTTGACGTTAAAAGGGGTGAACGTGAGGGAGTTGTCCTCCGATCAACGAGCCAGCGACCTCAAAGATATTTTCCACGTAATCCGGGCCAACGCGGCAAGCTTTGCTGACTATCGAGTATTCCCACTTCCGGATGCTGTCAAAGCAATGGCTTCGGCTCAAGAAACCCCACGCCGCGGTGCCGTTCTGCTGTCATCTGATGGCTGAGCTGAGCGATTAGCGCAAGAGTCGCGCCACGGTGTGTGGTTGGCTCTCCCGGTATCGGGTTGTCTTTTTCCTGGGTTACGAGAAGTGCTTCAATGAAACAATTGTTCCCCGATTTATGGGAAACACAAGAAGAGCATCCCTTCCACGGGGTCACTACGCACGCTTATCTTCTGACCCAGGATAGCGGCAACACACTCTTCTACAGCACGGGCGTCCATGAGGACCTCATTGCGATTCAGCGCTTGGGAGGAATTTCTCGACAATACGTGAGTCATCGTGATGAAGCGGGCCCACCATTGGCTGCCATCAAGCAGATGTTTGGAAATCAGCTTTGCAGCCATGCTCTAGAAGTGAATGCCATTGGCAAATACAGTAAGGTCGACGTCGTATTTGATGGCTCAAGTGTTGAGCCAGACAGTGTTGAAGTCATTCCAACGCCTGGTCACACTTCCGGTAGTACTTGCTTCGTCTTCCAGTCGCCCCATGGATATCGCTATCTCTTCACCGGAGACCTTATTTATCCCGAAGACGATGGATGGGGAACGCTTGTGCAGTGGCACTCCGGCGGGCGAAAGAAAGCTTTGGGCGACAGCTTGCTGAAATTACGAGAAATGAGACCCGATGTTGTGATATCGAGTGCTTCGGTGCGAAGAAGCGCGGTGCAGGCGATCACGCCAGAGCAGTGGCGTGCTGTCATCGATCAGACAGTGGGCCGTTTGTAACTTTGTCGTATTTTCCGGGTTACTCCGGTTTTGGTGCAAGAATTTGCTCGCAACACTTCGAGCCTTCCGCAAGCAAAGCCGTGGCACATATGAATTGACGTATCCGGCTGATAGGCGACTTCGCGCTAAGAACAAATAAGATACTTGCTAGTTAAGCGCTAACTTGGGTTAAAAAACTGCCGTTCGAAGTAAGCCATTTAGTCAAGAGTAAATCATCGGCTGCGACAGTCCTTCTGGTGTTGCGAAGAAAATACTGCGCGGTTAAGTACCCGCACATCTTCAGATAGAATGCAACACTTCTTAAGTTGGTAGGTGTAGGTTCGACGCAATGCTCAGGAAAGAAAGTTGTCGCGACATGGCCGTGCAAGGCCTCAATGCAATGGTGAAATGGATAAGCCATCCAATGAGATACAATTCATAACGACGTCGCCCGAGATAACCTCGGGCGACCTCTCCTACACCGATGGGCTGGCGTGTAGGAGCGTGGCGATATCATGCGGGCAGGAAGGCTAGTTCAAGCTCTGGGAAATATGTACCGAGCATGCGATGCATGTATCGACTAAGGTTCGGGTTTTTGCGGGCGAAGTCGGTGATCTCGGGATGCATGTCTCTTGCCTGGAATATCGCAAGGGTCATGCCGACTAAAACTGCATCGAACGATGTCGGATGATCGGTTCCGAGTAGATATTTGTGGTCACCCAAAATCTCCGAGATTGCCTGAAGATCTTTGCAGGCCTTCTCTAAGATTTCGCTTGGCGTGTAACGGGCAATTCCTTGGTCATAGCACCGCTTGGCCCGGTCAGCCCGTACTTCGTCAAAGGCAGCGATAACCGGTGGCGGGAGTACCGAGGGATCACCTACAGATGCTCGCAAGAGGAAGTCCCAGCCGTTCTGATCGTAAAACTCATAATAGACAACGATCCAGTAGAGGTGATCTTCCAGCGTGCGCTGAACGAGATGCCCCAATGCCAGCTGCGCCGAAGTCAGCTTGGCATCAGGATTGATTTGTGTCCTTTTCAGGTAGTTTATGATGAGATCGGAATCAGTAAGCTTGACGTCGCCGGCAAGGATGTACGGCACCTTGTGGCGGGGTGCCTCATCGGTGTTTGTCACCGGCACAACTTCGTAGGAAATTTTGAATATTTTGAAGTACGCCTCCAATTTCGTGGAAGGCGGCGACAGAGTGGACACGTAGCGCGCCACCTCCGGATTGCCGACAGCGAAACGGTATAGTTTCAAAACGGTGTTGCTGTTGATGTTGACCTTTACATAGGGGTTTTCGTAAACGGGATAATGTTGCATCATTCACTCCAATTGGTTATTCAGAGACAAGCGCTCTCGTCACCGCTTGAGGAGCGGCGCTGATGTCTTGAAGTATTGGGAATACGTAGCTCCGAGCCGCCTGAACGTTGCGAACTCACCGAGCTTGGTTGGTGATGCTAAGGAGCAGCGGCAGCTGACCTGTAGGTACACGGCTTTCTGGCACGGCCGAGCGCTTCAGGCCGAATCCGAAGACAATGCGCATCACATCGAGCAGCCTTAGGCTAAAGGCGAAAAGTCAAAGTTTCATAGGGTTCTCCATCGACTGTGGATTTTCGTATCATTCTGCAGTTAAATGGGCCTGTCAATAATTATCTTCATATCGGTACGAAAATGAAGGTCAGCAACAGGCCACGCGGCCGTCCCAAACAGATTGATGACAGCCACGTGCTCGATGCTGTGCTGGGGGTATTCTGGGAAAAGGGGTATGCGGGAGCCTCGCTCAGCGACCTCGCCGATGCTGCAGGCGTCAGCAGGCCAAGGCTGTACGATGCATTCCCCGATAAAAATGCTATGTATCTCGCTGTCGTCGACCGGGTGATCGGCGACACGAAGGCCGCGCTTGATTTTGCGTTAGCGGGGGCTCGGCCTCTGCGTGACGAATTGTCCGCTTTCTTCAAGATGTCTATTGATCATTATCTCTCGGGTGCGAAATCACGTGGATGCCTAGTAATGTGCACCGCACCCGCAGAGGCGATCGAGTCGCCTGCGGTGCGGGCATCGTTGAAACGGCTCATCACTTTGCTGGACGAAGCTTTTGCGAGGCGTTTTCGAATCGCTCAGGCTTGCAACGAAATCGACTCGGCGATCTCAGCTCCGATGTTGGGGAGGCAGACTACGGCGATGGTGCAGAGCTTGGCGCTTCGCGCACGTAGCGGTGCCGATATTCATGAAATGCAGGAAATCGCCAGTGTAACTGTTCAACTTTTGACTGGTCGTTTTGCTAGAAACATTTGATATCAAATAACATGGGGCAGGGCTGGAAGATTCAAACCTCACGTTAAGTGGATCACCATCGTTCCCAACCGCGATGGTTTGGCAATATGAGGACATGCATCGACTCTCCGAATGCTTACCAGTCACCTATCTCTATGCCTTCCATCCATAGCGAACCAGTAACAACTGCGCCAAGATCATCGAAGAGCGATCGGGCATTGAACGGTTGCATGACAATGCGTTTGAAGAAGGGCGTTACGTTGAACCCCATTACTTCCGCCTCACGCCAGCCTTCTGAGCCAGAAAAATGAAACGTGCTACCCAAAGGTGGCACGGTCCGGCATCGGTCATCCATATGACGAAGGGCCCCCTCGTCGGCGCCTAACTTCCGGGCTCTCCCGTGATGGGGGCTGACATACTCAACTCCAAGCCGGGTGGTATGGCATACGTGAAAAGAGTCGGCGTCGCGCATTGAGCCTGGAACCTCGTCCAGGTCTGGGAAATATCCAAAGCGCCGACGAGAAAAGGCCGACTCCCCCTAATTCCGTTTCTTACACGGTGTTTGTCCAAAAAAATGGCGGGGAGGTAAAAGTACACTTATGCCGATTATCCCGAAGACAGGAGCAGTGTCTGGCGTTCGTGTCGCAGTAGAGCCACGGTGGTTGCAGCGGCTGAGCTTTAGCGGCTTGGTGGACTGAGGGGCTTTCCGCCTTTGTTGCTATCAAGACTGCCTTTTCGTCGTCGTTGCAGCGTGGCGGACGTCGTCCTCTGCGTGCAGATAGATCGACGTCGTAGCGATCGAGCTATGGCGTAGATTTTGTTGAACGTGGTGAATGGGTCGAGACATGTCGCAATTGAGCGAACTATCGAGCGAGCCCTTTCATCCAAGGAAAATATCTCTGGAACCATCGAACTTACTAGGAAGTATCAAGGGCAATGGCACGCGCGCGCAGCGCTATTGAAGCCCATTCGAGATTAGCTGGATTTAGGTCCTGATGACTCATCGGGCAGAGATCGCTCAATGCGAAATACGTTGCGAATGCTACGCGGCTCTAGCGGGTATTTGGGTGCGTGCTGAATTGGCCTGACGAATTTCGTGATTCGCCAGGGAGTTGTGGGAGCAGGGTACACGAGTAGGCTGACCGGTCCGCGCCACGCACCGGGTCAGTTGGGTTCCATTCTTTCGATCTGCTCGCGAGCTCTTCCTGGCAAGGGCGTATTGTGCGCTTCGGGTAGCTGGACGATTAGCGTCCGGAG
This sequence comes from Dyella acidisoli, assembly GCF_030160295.1. Classification (GTDB taxonomy): domain Bacteria; phylum Pseudomonadota; class Gammaproteobacteria; order Xanthomonadales; family Rhodanobacteraceae; genus Dyella_B; species Dyella_B acidisoli. Next base: position 212,130 of record NZ_BSOB01000005.1, on the reverse strand, counting down.
GGCGCGGCGCTCCTCGACCGTCGCGGTGTGGTGCTCGCACAACTCGACCAACGTAAGCAGTCGAACCAGGGCGCCTCTTGTGTTCGGGCCTCCTCGATAGCCCGCCGCGCAGGAACGTCGGCGGCATCGCTTTGGCCGGTGCTCGCGCGATTGCCGCTTCGAGCAGCAACAAGTGCGGCAGATACAAAGCCCGTGCAGTGATGATCACTGCACGAGCTGCGTAGAACTTTCAAGCTTGAACTTGCTTAGATATGGCCGGGACCTGCTCCGGCCGGAACAAACGTGCGTACCTGGCTGGCCTTATATGGATGCACCAAGTACGGCGAACCCTTGAAGGCCTGCAGTGCGTTTACGTCCTGATCAAAACCGCCGATATTGGACGTGCCCACGATGGCGTTAGTACCGCAATTGCGCTTCAGTATTTGGAGGCAAGGTACCTGCGCACTATGCGGGCCGCTGGTGAGACCAAAAACGCTTCCCACCTGGTCCGGGTTGGCGTTTTTGAGAATAGGCATCGGGACCTGATCGTAGAAGTTGGCTTCAACGAGCACATCGATACCGTTGTAGGCATTCAAGCCATGTCCGTACACAGACCCGTCCTGGAAATAATTGTTCACGATCTGGAAGACACCGTGCCCGGTGGAACCGTTCGCCGTGATGATCGGTGCGCGACCGGCGAAGTGGTGAACCCAATTATTTACGATGGTGACGCTTTGATCGCTGCTCTCGAACAGCATGTTCCAATAATGGTCTCCGTCACCGTAAGCGGCGTAAGGAGTGCTACCGTCAAAGTCATTCCATGAAACCGTCACATGCGTCACCGCGCCGAAGCCTGCGGCGATCATCTGGCGACCGATCATGAAGAACTTGTTGTGGTCGATCCAGACATTGTCGACGCCATCCAGTGTGATGGCATCGCCTGCGAAAATGACGCTCGGGTTGATGTCTTGGATTGTCAGGTTGCTAATGACGACGTTCTGGACGTCGACCAACCGAAGGCCACGGCCTTCGATGACCGCCTTGCCGTCGGTGCTGGTAACCGTCTTGTTCGAACCGACCAGCAACGGGTCGTTCCCGACCTTGTCGTAAGGAATCTGCGACGTCGTAAAGCCGTTGCAGTGCGTATCGCTGCTATTCAACAGCACCAGCGCTTCGGTTTTATTGGGATAGGGATCGCAGCCAAGTCCGGAGGTTGTGCCCTCCGCTCCGCGGAAGTCGATCGTTCCGGAAATCACGATGGTGCGCGGTGTATCGTCCGCGCAGAGTCCTTCTGCATTGAGACTGCCGCAAAGTGCGTTTTGCAGCTGGGCTGGAGTGGTAACAGTGACGACCTCTCCGTTGGCGCCGCCGGTCGTGTCGTGCCCAAATCCTTCCGGAACATCGGTGGCGAATAGGGTTTGAGCAGCACATCCGGAGGCAATAAGCCCCATGGCTGCGATGGTTTTTACGAACGTACGGTCTCTCGACAACATTGGCTTCGCTCTCTGTGCATGGCTTACTGGTCATTTGCGGTAGTGGCACACGTACCCCTTGCCATGTGCCCGGCAACTCTAAGTGTTCAAGGATATTCACGTACATTTCACAACACGGCCAAACTGCTATCTTTTTGAGACGGCGATAGGGTTCTGCGAATTGCGACGCGAGAAAATTTCAAGCGTGCAGCACGTTGTTGGCCACGGCGTGCGCGGGTTCGTAGTGATAGGGAGTAAGGAATGGCGCAATCGTGACCCGGCACGCGGGAAGAGTTCGAAGCCATCTCAGCGAAGCGCTTGGTTCAATGCGTTTTCGTTCCGATGGGGCCAATATCGCCCTCGATTTCGAGGTTCGGTAGCCGTCGTCTTGCGCTAAGACTTATCCGGATTACGCATGAGTATCCGACGAAGGCTATGTAAAGTCACTCGTTGAACAGACAGTGACGGCTTTTGGACGTCTGGATGCCGCTTTCAACAATGCTGGCATACAAAGCCCGGCCGTAGAAACCGCCGATGTTACCAGCGAGACATTCGATCGCATCAACACAATTAACTTACGTGGCGTTTGACTCTGCATGAAATACGAACTGATCCAGATGCGCACGCAGGGCAGGGGGGGCGATCGTCAACAATTCATCGCACGGTGGCTTGGTGGGCGTTCCCGGCCGCGCGGCCTACCATGCTGCCAAGCATGGACTGCCCGGAATGACCAAGAGTGCGGAGCTCGAGTATGCGGCGCGGGGCATCCGAGTCAACGCGATCTGCCCAGGCATCATACGAAACACCGATGGTCGCCGATATGCTGAAAGGCGAAACGGTAGTGATGAACGAGATGATGAAGAATGTTCCAGTCGGGCGCCTCGGAAGGTCTCAGGAAATCGCCGATGCGGTTCTATGGCCGTGCAGCCCAGGCGCCAGCTTCGTCGTTGGCATCGCCCTCCCGGTCGATGGTGGTTACACCGCGCACTGAAGTCGACGATTTTCGGATTGACGGTTGCTGCGCACCCGAACCCACTACATACATAGGAATTGCAAAACGTGACGAGTACATCGACGGCATCGGAAACGCTTTCGGCTTGCCAGCAAGCTATTGCGCCCATTGCGGCGTTTGCCGCTGCAGGCGATATGGCCAAATTGAGTGCCGCCTTAAACCAGGGGTTGGACGTTGGCCTGACGGTGAGCGACGTACGGGAAATTCTGGTGCAACTCTACGCCTACGCCGGATTTCCGCGCAGCCTCAATGCCCTCGGCGAGCTGATGCGAGTGTTGGATTCGCGCAAGCAGCGTGGGATCCAGGATGCGCTTGGCGAAGCGCCCAGCCGCCCCATTCCAACGGGTGACGCGCTGCTTGCCGCAGGTACCGCCAACCAAACTAAGTTGGCGGGCGGCCCGGTCAAGGGACCCGTATTCGATTTTGCGCCGGCCATCGATAAATACCTCAAGACCCACTTGTTTGGCGATATCTTCGAGCGCGACAACCTTGACTGGCAAAGCCGTGAGCTTGCCACCGTGTCCATGCTGGCCGCATTGCCGGGAGCCGAACCACAGGTGCAAGCGCATATGCGTATTGGCATGAACATCGGTATGACCGCCGATCAGCTGCGTCAGATCTGCCAGGTTTTGGCTGACCGCGTGGATGCCGATGTTGCGCGACGTACTCGCGAAGCACTGGAACGGCAACTTGCGCTCATGGCGGGACATTAACTAACTGATTCTTATTTTTAAGTGTCCGAATTTCTGGGCAACGCCTCATGTGCAGACTAATCACTGGCATAAGGCTTCCTGGAAAAAACTTGAAACACATATCCCGCCCGGTATCTCCTCCTATGCATCGCCTAATTTCCACTCTACTTTTTGCCGCATCCGTCATTAGCTCTTTCGCTACCAAAACGTGTCTGGCTGAAGCTTTACCCAAGTCTGGGCGTGCTCCTGAAATACGACTGCACGGCGATCACATCAGCTTCCCCATTAGCATGGTGAGGGAGTTCCCTTTCATTGAGGGCGAAGTGGCTGGGGTGAAGGGGAAGTTGATGCTTGATACGGGAGCCGAACAGGCACTGGCTATCAATGATCATCGCGTTTTGCTGAGTGGCGGGGCAGTGATTGGCAAGGGCCTATTCGGTAGTGGTCAAACCTTTGAGGTCATGTTGCGGCCAGCCATAAAAAACGTTCACATTGGATCGCTCAGTTATGCCAGTGCAACACAGGTGGCTAGTCAAAACGCCCAATTATTGGAAGCAATTACGCCAGATTTTTTGGGGTGGATTGGCTATTGGTTCTGGGATGGCTACGCACTGAAACTCGACTACCAGCAATCCCAGGCGACGTTCTATAAAGACGGCCCTGGCGATTATCTGAAGGGCGAGAAAATCATTGCAGAATTGCCGTTTGAGGTGCGGAAACTTCCCAATCAACCCATCATGCACGTCAAGATCGGTTCGGTCGACTTCGCAGCTGCATTCGATACCGGGCAGTACGGTACGGTCTACGCAGATGCTGAAACGTTACATCGCCTGACGCGTGAGGGCTATTTGACGCCTTCTCATGCCGACATGGAGAAATTCGACGTATCTGGACTTCGTTTCGATTCTGGAGCCAAGGCTGCGATACCGGCAATGGATGTAAGCAGCTCTCCGTTTGCGGCCGCTCAACCCATTGGCCTAACGGAAACCAACATCATTACGATAGGGTATGGCTTCTTCAGGCAATACAAGACCGTTTGGGACTTCAAAGGTAGGCGAATCTACCTCCTAAAGCCGGCACCTCAAGCTTCCAGGCGGGCAGCTGCAGACCTGCCTGCTCCGGGGAAGCAATAATATTTTTTGCTGCTTCTGAAAGTTGGCGTTGGGCTACAACGATGTTTCGATCTGCCGTTATATTACGGGGACATTTTATATTTTCGGTAGGCAATGAAGCGCATTCGTCATAGAAGGTTCGGCTGCACTATTGGGCTCGGACTCGCCATAACGTGTTTTGGTGCGACTGCGAAACCGATGCTGGCACCAAATCCAGCGCCAGTCGTCATACCGACATTGCAAAGCTGGCAGGGCGGGCAGGGCCGCTGGGAGTTGCATGAGCATAGCCGCATTCTGATCGATCCTTCTCACGCTGAAATGCTTCGCCCCTTGGCAGCCGCGCTCGCTCGGGAGCTTGCGAATGTGTCCGATATCCGTCCCCAAGTTCGGCAAGGGAAAGCTGGTTCAGAGGGAGATATCACGCTGCGTCTCGCGTCTTGCGACAATTCGTCGTTGATCGGCGATGAAGGATACGTTCTGGAAGCTGGCCGCAGCTTGTCGCTATGTGCGCGCACTCGCGCAGGTCTGTTCTACGCCAGCCGCACACTGTTGCAGATGCTGATGCTGGATGGCCAAAGTGCCGGCAAGCATCGTTCCGTTCCTCGTGGTCACGTACTCGATTATCCGCGCTACAGCGAGAGGTCGGTGATGTTCGATGTCGGCAGGAAGTTTGCTAGCGTACCGTTCCTGGAGGACTACATTCGCTTCATGGGCTGGTACAAGCTCAATACGTTGCATTTACATCTGGACGACCAGGTCAATAGCGACGACCACCGCAGTTGGTCAATGAAGGCGTTTCGCCTAAAGAGCGACAACCCAGTCTTCCACGATCTATTGCCGTCCGACGGCCAGTACTACACCCGGCAGGATTGGAATCGATTGGAAGAGATCGCCGCTGCCAACGCGGTGCGCATCGTGCCGGAGATCGACACTCCCGGTCACGCCGGCGCCATTGGTGCGGCCCGCCCAGACTTACTGTATCAAGGCGGCACTCCATCCGGCGGCACGTTGGACCCCAGCAAACCCCAGACGCTGGCTTATGTGGAGTCCATATTCGCAGAATTCCTGCCGTGGTTTCGCTCCGATGTGATCCATATCGGTGGCGACGAAGCGAGTGTCAATCAGGAAGACATCAGCATCGTCTCACAGGTGAATTACCTTAATCAGCTAGGGCATTTTTTGCAGTGGCGCGGTAAGCAGGTCGAGATGTGGGGCAGCGCCGATTTCGCGATCGGCCTGGATAAATCTTTTCTGATCCAACGCTGGATCAACTGGGGCGATGAGGCCAAGTTCAATTGGGGTGAGCACGGCTTTCGTTGGACCGAGTCGTATGGCGATTGGTACATCGTTCCCTTTGGCCCAGATTATTTTAATCCGAAGGGTGTGCGTGGTGATGCCTTATACGACGGTTGGGACAACCGCACCCCCGCAAGTGTCATGGGGCCGCACGGTCCCACAGGCGGACAGATTGCAGTCTGGAACGATAAGGGGGCGCGCGATTATGACTATGAGAATACGGTCCATGGCCTGTTCAAGGACGCGATACCAGCGGCTGGCCAAGTGTTCTGGCGCGGGCAGGCGCATGATGCTACAGGAGCACCTCTAAGCTACTCCGTACTGCGCCAAAGCATCGAGATCTTACAGTATGGTCCGGGCACTCGCTTGTTTTCGAACTCTCGGCTTTAGGAGCTTGTCCGTACATTTGCTCTCACTGAAAACTAGAAATCTCAATCTGAGAGTGCTACCGATACGCATCTTCTCGCTCAATAGTTATTCGCTATGCAGTACTGTCACTTAGCGGCGCGGCAGCCCGGTCGTTGGTAAAACGGTATCATACCTGCTTGTGCCAAATCTTCCTGGTGTGACGGCTCGTCGGGTAAAAAACGGACGATAAAAGATGCTGTATCGAGTCCGGCTTGAGCCACTATCGTTTTCAGCGTGTTTGCGAGCCTTCTATCGGCGGGCTCATTCAACCTCAACAGGTCTTCTTTGCCTACAAATACTTGAATGAGCTTGGCAACACCGAGTTAAAAACCGGGGATGCGCAAAGTTACGTGACATGGCCTGGGCACGGTATACGTGCAAGGCGGGACCGATTGGCGCGCGCTGAATTTCCAACGCCGCCGCGTCGGCATTTCCAGTGCCTTCCAGTGGCGCCCGACTAAGGACCTGGAGTTCACGTCCCAGTTCATCCGCTCACGTTACGACATGTCCTGGCTGGAACACGGCGCGATCTTTAGTGACACCAGCTTCGATATTGACCCGGCCAGTGGCACTACGTTCGATTACAGCAGCTAGGGCGTGTTCCAGCGCGGCTCGCTGAGTTCCAGTGCCTGGAACAATAAACTGAGCAATGGTGGTGTGGGTTTTGACACGGACACGCGCTACCAGATACAGCCCACCGTCACCACCAATTTCTCAAACGGCTTCAAGTACAACCTCAACGACCACATGCTGTTGATCGGTGACGTCCAGTTCGTGACGTTCCGCGAGCTACTCGTGAAGGCGCGTCAAGAAACTAACTTTACATTTGGACCAATGTATGCGGGCCAATCAATAGCTCTCCCCTGCAAGCAGGGGAGAGCTTCGTGCGTTGTGCTTTACGGCTTCGTAGTAAACGAGGCGATGACGGTTGGGCTGTAGTAGCCGTTGTAGGCGGCCAGGGACATCCAATACGTGGTGTTGGGGCGCAGGTTGGTGAACGTCCAACTGTTAGTAGTTAAGCCTGCGCTAGTGCCTGCGAGTGCTTTGCCTGCATACGCGTCGGACCGGCTTGCATACAGGGAGGTGTAGATCCCCGCGTGCGCAACGCTGCCTCCGAAGACGGGTTGGATGCCTTGGTTTTGAATAGTGAGGGTTACCGTTGCGCTGGTGCTCGATGTGCTCGTTTGGATGTTGGTCGGTGCGCTCGGATCGTGTGCGACCGGTGTGACCTGGATAGACGCCGAAGGAGCGCTACTGCCCTGCGCGTTGAATTCACGCACGGTCACGGTGGCAGGTGTGCCGTTGGCAAGTCCGTCGATATAACCCGTCGATGCATAAGGCGGCAGTGTGATCGGACCAAATGTTTTGCCGTTCTGCGTAGCAGTGATGGTGTAGCCCTGTTCGACCGGACTGGCGGGCTGGCCAGCCCAGCTTACCTGCACATTGCCATTGCCGGCGACGTTGCTGGTGATGGTCGGTGCGGTAGGCACGCCCGGCGCGGGTGTCGGGATCGGCAAGGCCTGATTCGAATGGTCGCCGCCGTAAAAGACCTTGGTCGGAGCCCACTTGTCGCTGCCAGCAAGATAAATATCCGGCTGGAGGTTGGCCGCGTCATTGGAACTGAGCGCTATGTTGCTGTTGGGCGACGTGCTTTCGCGTTGGCTGAGATTGAACACGGTCCAGTTGCCGTTCGCGCCAGGGTAGAAGGAGTTGTATTCGCGATAGGTCGAGGTGGGCAGGTTGTTGGTGCCTTGGCCGGGCGGGGCAAAAGCAGCGGGAATGAATTCGATCCAGCCCGCCGGCTCTATTTGAGAGCCCATTTTGGTGTTGACGAAATAGGTAGTGGCGTATGCGCCCCATGGACGTCCCAGCCATGCATTGGTCATGTAGGGACTGTCGAACAACAACTGCGAATTGAGGAATACGAAACCGCTGTCTTCACCGGCACTGGCCTTGCTCTGCGCGGTAATGGTCGCCTCGCCGCTCAGATTGCCGTGGATCTTGGTCTTGATCAGGCAGCTGTCGAACACGGCCTTGCCGTTGCCGAAGATGTAATCGACATAGCCTTCCACATAGCAGTTGTTGAAATAAGCGCGCTTGTCGTTGCCGACGTACAAGGTGTCCTGCCCACCTTCCAGCATGACCGCACGGAACACGGCGCGATCGGCGGTGGTGTACAGCGCCACTGCCTGCGAGTTGTTCTCGAAGTTGGGCGCTTCGTAATCGGCGGTGTTCTGGATGGTGAGATTGCTGGCGTAGAAGTCGTTGCCGCTCACCGCGAGGGTGTAGCTGCCGCTGGTGCTCATGGCTTTGCCAGTGGCGGGGTTGATCTTGGCCGCGTAGTCGTCGTGGGTGATAAGCACCTGGGAGGCATCCTGGCCCAGGCCGATCAACGATACGCTGGGTTTCGTGATAGTGATTTTTTCGTGATAGGTGCCGGGCTTGATCTCGATCACGCCGCCGCTGGCAGGCATGGCCGCCACGGCCGCGTTGATGGTTTTGTAATTGCCGCTACCGTCCGCCGCCACGATCAGCACTGGCGGCGGAGTGACTGTGATGTGGCAGGTGCCGACAGAACCGGGACATGCCGAGCCTGGGCGCTGGCCGGGGAACTGCATCAGGTAGTCGAGCGTCTCGATCGGTTTGTCGGTGATGATGAAACCGAAGCGGGCCTTGTCATGCCAAAACTGAGCAAACGGACGATGGTCGGTACAACCTTGACCGGTGAGATCGAACGTCGTGGTGCTGGCGGTGCCGCATTCGTTCGCATTCATGGCCGGCGCAAGCGGGCCGCAGATGCCACCTTCCCAGTAGGTGCCATTGGCGCCAAAGAGGTTGGATTTGGCCGTGCTCGGATTGGTCATGGTGCACAGCGTCTCGGGAATATAGACGCCCATATTCCGGCCGCTCTGCCATAGGGCCGTATACAGATCGTCGCTTCCGTAGTTTAGGCTGGCGCCGAAGGCTTTGAGACCGACCAGCGGGGACAATACGTTGTAGACGTTTCCGTTATTGTTCCGCAGATTCCACACCAGCCAATTTTGATAGTCGGTTCTGGCCCATGTGGTATTGCCGTTGGTGTCCTGGTTCGCCACGCCATTGGAGGTGTAGGTCGGCATGACGTATAACTGCGCGAGCGCCGATTGCGTTAACGATGCGTTATACAGCGACTGGTAGTAAGCGGCGGTTTTTTCATAGAAGTCTTCCGGGCCGGCAAACAAGGCGGTCTGGAACTTCAGCACCACATGCTTGGCTTCCCACACACCATAGCCATCGCCAACAGCCAAGTCGTGAGACATGATCGCTGCCACGTCTCTCACGTTCTGCCATTCGCGCAGATCAAGGAACACCAGGCCTTCGTAGCTATCCTGGTAAAGTTCATAGAGAGCCTGCTCCAATGTGGCGGGATTTATATGGGGCATGACCGTACCGTCGTTGCAGAAGGGGCTGTTGACCGTCTGGCCATAGCCATCTTCACCGGTGCATATCGAATCATTCTCAATGTCGCTCCATGCGGGCGTCCGCAGGTTGGCAGCACCGTTCTCCCTGGCCCAACGATAGATGTCGGAATATTCCGGGCGGTTGAGCATGCGATACAGCGTCTTGTCATGCATCAAGTAGGGAACATGGTCACTGGTTTCATAGACGTCCAGTTCCATCGATTCAATGCCTGCGTTCAAGGTATTGACCGCCGACTCCACCGTGTTTTCCGGATGGGCTCTATTCACCGCGCCACGATGCGCGGCCACGATCACGGGCGCGCTGTCGTAATCGGAGATTCGCGTGGTGCCATTTGGCAAACGGAAACTGAGAAGATTGATCAGGGTGGTTCGGGTAGCACTGTCGGTCAGCTTGTATTGGCCTGCGCTTTGGGCGTGGGTGGGAAGAGTGGCGCTGGCCATTAATACGGCCAGGGCCTGTGCTACCAACAATGCGCTGCGCTTTCGTTTGAACGGATACTTCACGGCAAAGACTCCTGTCGAGCATGGGATGGTTTGGATTGAGGTGCAATCGGGCACAGGGGAAAACGAGGCGTGCAGACACCCGCATCGGCGCAAGGCGTCGAAGTTCGATAACGAAAGGAAATCCTTGTCTTAGTGTTTTCTAGCGGCCCTTGTGCCCGCAGCGGGCCGCATCGGAAGACGTGCTTTGCTTAGTGCGAAAAACTTTTCTGGTTTATTCGAACAACCGCTCCTTCAACGGAACGAGCGCGGCACCGATCGCCGACGCATCGCCATTGGTTTCGGCCAGTACCAGCTTGGGCCGGTCGGGGCCCATGCCGTAACGATGAATATCGAGAAAGCGCACGCGGTCCATCAGCATGCGACCGAGCGGCAGCGGCAACTGGCCGCCGAATACGATCGCTTGCGGATCGAACAAACCGGCCAGCGCATTGATGGTGCGATTGAGCGAGGGCAGGCTGCGCTGGATCCACATTTCCACACCTGGCCACGTGGCATCGAAACGCTGGCGCAGATCCTCCACCGAATCCACCATGACACCGTGCATTCTCAGCTCATCCATCAACGAACGCAGCGTGGGGCGATGCGCCGCTTCCTCGGACGTAAACAAGGTGAGTTCGCCCGCATTGCCGTGCGTGCCGAACAAGGGTTTACCGCCGAGCACGATGCCGGCGCCGAAACCATAGTTGAAAGCGAGGTAGGCGAAGTTCTGCGCCCACAGTCCGGCGCCCAGCAGGCTCTCGCCGATGGCTGCGGTGGTGGCGTTGTTTTCCAGCCATACCGGCAGATGGAAGGCTTCTTCCAGAATCGGCACCAGATCGATCAGCGACCAATCCTGCAGGGGTTCGGATGCATTGACCTGGCTGCGGCCGGCGACAAAAAAGCCGGCAATCGCAACGCCCACACCGATCAACCGTTCGCGCCGTACACCATTGCGCGTCAATATGCGCTCCAACGCATCGCTGATGGCGGTCAACGATGCCTTGCGGTGCGTAGGAGGCGTGCGGATGTGCACTTCTTCCAGAATATGGCAGCCCAAATCGGCCAGGCAGAGCGTGATGGAATCGGTGTTGATAGATATGCCGGCGGTATAGGCCGCTTCGCGCACCAGCTCGATGCGTGGACTGGGTTGGCCGCGTCCGTTCCGAACGGTGGCACCGGCGCGAAGCAGCCCGCGTTCGATCAGTTGTTCCACCAGGCGATGCACGGATTGCTGCGCTAGATCGGTTTCGGCAGCAATGGCTGCGCGCGCGATCGTGCTGTGGCGGCGCACGATATCCAGGATCATCCGTTCGCTGGGAGAAAGCACAAGGCTGCCCGCGCGCCTAGGTTGTGCGCGTTTCGATGCAGCACCCGTTTGCTTCTTTTTATTCGTACTCATGACTCCAATGCGCTCCACAAAAGCGGTTACCTAACTGTTGCGATCATCATGGCGAAATGGAGGCTTCACCCCCATCCTCCCTCCGGCCAGGATAGTTGGCTCGCAACGTGGACCAGAACGGCATCGCCACTTGCATCAGCGCTGGCGTACCCGCGGCAACACGCAGCGTGCCTGCACCAACGGAAGCGGCGGACTCGACGATCAACCCGGCTTCGCGACAGAGCACCATGCCCGCGGCGATGTCCCACACATGGGTGTGATCCTCGAAATAGCCGTCCACGTAACCCAGCGCTGCAAAGCCCAGGCCCACGCTGGCGCAACGATACCCGGTGGCGAACCACTGGTGTTGCCTCAGGTGTGCTTCCAGCGCGGATGTTTGCGTGACGTTCCACCGAGCGTTGCTGCCGATGGCGGCGATACGTACGTCGGGAAACGGTATCGCGCGCGGGGCCGGTTTGCCGTCGACGAACAGGCCCAAACCGGTAGCGGCCGCTACGGTCACGCCGAGCACGGGGTAACGAATGGCGCCGATGACCGGCTCGCCATCGACGACATACGCCACGGCGACACCCCATAGCGGCGAGCCGCGCAGGAAATTGCTGGTGCCATCGATGGGATCGAGCACCCAGGCGCGTGCATCCAGTTCGCCGCCCAATTCCTCCCCCACGATGGCTTCGCCGGGGATGAGCGTGGCCAGTTCGTCGCGCAGCATACGTTCCACTGCGGTGTCTGCTTCACTGGCGAAATCCATTTGGCCCTTGCAGGTAGTGGCCAGTTGTTCGCGCGCGGCGAAATAGCCGCGTGCGATGTGGCCGCCGCGTTCGGCGATGTGTGTGGCCATCATCAGGCGGGCATGCAGGCTGGTCATGCTTGAACCTCTGCAACGCGCGCCATGCGTTCGCCAGTGGCCGCATCGAAACAGCAGATGGCATCGGGCGGAAATCCCAGGCTCAGCGTTTCGCCCGGTTGAAACGGACGCCGGCCATGGTCGATGGCGAGGACGCGCTGGCGACCGATGCGCACATAGATCACACGATGGCTGCCAAGGTCTTCGATCGCGTCCAAGGTGGCGATGATCCCGTTCGGTGCATCGAGCGCAATGGCTTCTGGGCGAATGCCGATCATCATCGACGTTCGCTGGCTTGCGCGTTGGTCCACATGCAGACGGCCACCATCCTCGATCGTTGCGTAGTCGCCTTCGTGGTGTGCCGTCAGCACGTTCATCGGCGGTGTGCCGATGAAGCCGGCGACGAAGGTGGTGCGCGGCTGGTGGTAAAGCGCCATGGGCGTGCCGGCCTGTTCGACCTGACCCTTGTTGAGCAACACGACGCGATCGGCCAGCGTCATCGCTTCCATCTGATCGTGCGTGACGAAGATGGTGGTGGCGCCGATCTCGTTGTGCAGCCGGCGCAGTTCCATGCGCATGTCATGGCGCAGCTTGGCGTCGAGATTGGAAAGCGGTTCGTCGAACAGCAGCACGCGCTGGCGACGCGCGATCGCGCGGCCGATGGCTACGCGTTGGCGCTGACCGCCGGAGAGTTGCGTGGGCTTGCGATCGAGCAGGTCGCGCAACCCCAGCAACTCAGCGGCCTCGCCGATGCGGCGCTCGCGCTCGACGCGATCCAGGCCGGCCAGCTTGAGCGCATAGCCGATGTTGTCGCGCACGCTCATATGTGGATAGAGCGCGTAATTCTGGAACACCATCGCGCAGCCACGGCTTTGCGGTGGCGTGCGCGTCATGTCGACATCGCCGATGCTCACCGTGCCTTGATCGGCTTCTTCAAGACCAGCGATCACACGGAGCAGGGTGGATTTACCGCAGCCGGAAGGGCCGAGCACCACGGTGAACTGCCCGGTGGCAAAGTCGATATCGAGCTGCTCCATCACGGTGCGCTCGCCGTAACGCTTGGACAAGCCGCGCACCTGTATCGCTGCACCGCTCATTTGCCCACTCCCGTTACGCCGCGCACGAACCAGCGTTGCGTCAGGCCGATCACCACCAGGGGTGGCGCCAGCGCGATCAGCGCCGCGGCCATCACCAGGTTCCATTCCGGTGGCTGGCCCGTTTCGGTCGGCAAGAATGTGGAGATGCCGAGCGAGATGGTGCGCATCTCAGGCCGGCTGATGGCGACGAGAGGCCACATGTAGTCTTTCCAGGTGGTAAGAAAAACGATGGTACCGAGTGCTGCGAAATTTGCTTTCGACAGCGGCAGGAGTATGTCGACGAAGAAGCGCACTGGACCGGCACCGTCCATGCGCGCGGCTTCGGAGAGTTCTGCCGGCACGGTCAGATAGAACTGGCGGAACAGGAATGTGCCGGTGGCCGACGCCATCAACGGCAGCGACAAGCCGGTGTAACTGTCCAGCAGATTGAGCGATGCGTGCAGGTGAAGGCCCGTGAAAAGAGTCAGGATGCTACGCAGCGGCTCGAACAGATCGGACGCCACCGCATAGGTCGGCACGATGCGCACCTCGAGCGGCAGCAGCAGCGTGATGAACGTGCCCCAGAACACCAGATGCCGCACGCGCGAGCGGAAATACACCGCGGCGAACGCGCTGGTGGAAGCCAAGGCAAGTTTGCCGGCCACCACGATCAGCGACACCACGCAGCTGTTGACCAGCATGTGGCCGATATCTGCGCGATGCAGCACTGCACTGAGGTTTTCCCAAAGATATTTGCCAGGGAGCAGGGCGAGGCCGTGCAACAAAATCTGGTGGCTCGTTACGGAAGCCGAGCACAGCGCGAGGTAGATCGGACCTAGCGCGAACACCAGGCTCAACATCAACAATACCAGCGTCGTGGCTTTCAGCAGGGGATGGCGTTCGACCATGTTCATGCCTCCCGCCTCGCCTGACGTTCGAACATCACGAATTGCACCGCGCTTACGGCAAGCACCAATAGCATCAGCAACATCGACAGCGCGGACGAGCCGGATAGATCCAGCCCGATAAAGCCATCGCGATAAATCTTGTACGCCAGGATGTCGGTGGCACCGCCGGGGCCGCCCTGCGTCATGGTGTCGATGATGGCGAAGCTGTTGGTGATGGAATCGATCAGATTGATCATGGCGACAAAGAACAACTGCGGCCGGATCATCGGCACCTGGATGTCGATGAAGCGCCGCAGCGGGCCGGCGCCGTCGATCGCCGCAGCGGCCATGTAGTCGGTGGGAATCGAACGCAGTGCCGCTACCAGCACGATGAAATCGAACGGAATTTGCGTCCAGGCAAAGGCGAACACCACCATCGACATCGCCTGCACACCGCTCAAATGCGGCTGCCAGAAGCCCGGCCACAGCGTGTTCAGATAACCCATCAGGCCGATGCTCGGACTGGCGGCCACTTTGAGAATCACGCCCAGCACGGAACCGGCCACTGCATAAGGCCAGATCAGCAGATTGCGGAACAGCTTGCCGCTTCGTTGATGCAGTTCCACCATGCCGGCCAACAGCAGCGCAACAAGCACGGACAACGACACGCTCAGTGCGGAAAACACGGCCGTGGTCAGCAGCGACGCATAGAAACTGCCGTCCTTCAGTTCACGCGCGTAATTGCCGAAGCCGACGAAGGTCGAACAATGCCCGAACGGGCATTCCAGATGCCACGACCACCACCAGCCTTTCAGCGTAGGCCAGTAAAAGAACAGTACGATCAGCATGAGCTGTGGCAGGCCCAACACGAACGGTGTCCAACGACCGTGGAAGCGTGCGCTCGATTTCATGGTGCGTTGTCCATGGGTTTTGCTGCACGGTACGTGGCCTCGAAGCGTTCGAGCAGTTGGTTGCCGCGCGCCTGGACGTGATCGAGCGCAACATCCATGCTTTCCTTGCCGCCCAGAGCACGTTGCACTTCTTCCTGCCAGATCAGTCGGAACAGCGCCACGAAGCCAAGCCGCACGCCGGCGTTATAGGTGTTGCCGGGCAGCTCCATGGATGCAAGCCCCACGCGGATGGCGTCCGGTGCAGTGGTGGTGGGCATGCTGGCAAGTGCTTTTTCCGCGGCATGCGTCAGCGGCAGATAACCGGTGCGCGTCGCGAACAGCAACTGCTGCTTCGGTTCGCGCAGATAGGCGAGAAACCGTGCCACGGCCGGATAGACGGATGGGTCTTGTCCTTTGAACACCCACAGCGACGAGCCGCCGATCGTATTGCCATAGCGTGTAGTGTCTGCGTACACCGGCAGGGAGCCGATCTCGGTATCGACGATGCCGGCTTTCGCGACGATCGCATAAGCGCCGGTGGCGTCGATCACCATCGCGCATTCGCCGTCGGCGAACGCCAGCGTTTGATCGTTGGCGTGCGTCAGGATGGCCGGCAGCAGCAAACCCTGTGCATGCCAGCGCGCCACATCGTGCATATAGCGGCGATGGATGCCATGAGCGAACACGTAGCGCGCCTGCAGGCCGTCGTGGCCGTTGGCCGCGCTGGCGATGGGTGCACCTTGCACGGCATTGATCTGCTCGAGCATTTTCCACGGCGTGTAATCGGCCACGGCCGGGCAGTTTTCGCCGTGCGTCTTGAGTGCCTGTAGCGCCTGGTCGAAGTCTTCCCAGGTTTGCGGCAGGCGAGTCACACCGGCCGCCGCAAGCTTGCGCCGGTTGGCATACAGCACCAGCGTGGATGCGCTGAACGGTTGCGACAGTAGGTGCCCGTTTTCCATCGCGTAGAAACGGCGAATGCTGTCCAGATAGTCCGTATCGTCGCTGGCATGTCCGGTGTCTTGCATCAGCGCATCCACCGGATAGATAGCGCCGCTGCGCATCATGTCGGCGGTGCCGACGTCGTAGATCTCAACCACCGCAGGTTGCCGGCCGGCACGGTAGGCAGCGACGGCCTTGCGCAGGGTTTGTTCGTAAGTGCCTTGCGGCAGGCAGCGCACGTGATCCTGGGGATGGGCCTGATTGAAACCGGCACACAGCTCGTCGATGGTTTGTGCGTAGATGCCGCCATGCGCGTACCAGAAATCGAACGCTGACGCGCGCGTGATCGCTGGCAGCACGGCAATGCATGCCGACAGCATCCAGGCGATCCACGGGGCGGCACGCAACATCATGCAGGGCGCTCCTGCCGGCGCAAGAAGAACAGATTGTCGAAGGCCTGCATGTCAATGAAGGTGCAGAACTCCGGTGCGCCGAGCGTGATCGTTCCCGCCGGCGCCACCCATTCGGCATATAGCTCGCTTTGCAAGGCCAGCGCTTGCTTGATCGCCTCCAGGCTCATCGATTGGATGAGATAGGAATGCGTCATGTGGAACGTATAGCTGTCGTGCCAAGGGGTGCGAAAGCCTAGGTGCGTGGCGAGACGATCGCGCAGATCGCGCAGCTTGTGCGCTTCTTCGGCATCGGCAGGCACCAGGGACATCGCCCCGATCATCAATTGCTCGGCGGGTTCGGCCAGTTTCATGCGCAGCGGTAGATCGATACCAAGATCGAACGTCTGCAGCTTGTTCGCCATGTGACGCGTGCATTCGGCCAGCGTCACGTTGAGCGGCAGTTCCTCCGGCCAGCGCTCACGTGTGCGATTCTGATCGTTGACACCCTCGAACACCGTCATGTGATAGCTCTCTGGCGGCAGCATTGCCAGACAGTCGGCGTGCGGCGCGGCCTTGATGCGATCTCGCACCGCAGTGAGGGCATTCGACAGCGGCGTGAACAGAGGCAAGTGGCAGATCAGCGTGTTGCCAGGAAAGCGCAGCACGTTGCCGTGTGCGTCGAATTTTTGATTCAGATGGGTCAGGGGCTGGTGGTATTTGCTGAGCATGGATTGATTTCAGTCATCGGGAGTACCTTCCATCTTCCGGAAGCGTGATCCTTCCTGGCTGTCATTCCCGCCTTCGCGCGAATGACAGCATTGAAAGATGGCGTATCAAAGCGAATGCGGCGTGTACTTCACTCCCAGCCAGTACGTGCGCCCGATCGAAAACGTATCCTTCAACAGATCATGCGCCGGCCCGGTGGCGCTGGTCACCGGCGAGCGGGTGAGGTTGGCGATCTCGAAGAATGCTTGCACGTCGCTGCCGATGTTCTGATGCACGCGCAGGTCGATTTCCTTGCGCGCTTTCCAGTACACGTCCTGGCTTGCCCGTGCACTGTCGATCAGGCGCAAAGCGCGAGAGGTTCCGTGGTAACCCAGATCTACACCGAATCCGTCCTGGTTGTAGAACACGGTGAAGTTACGGATCTGGCCAGGTTGATTCACCAGGCCGTCGATCGGTCGAGTCGCGCCGGAGGAGGTAAGTGCATCGAGGCGGCCACGCAGGAACGTGACATTGCCGTTGTAGCCGACACCACTCAGCCATGGCGACAACCAGCCCAGCGAACCCTGCACAAAGTTGAGCTCGGCACCGTTCAATTGGGAGCGCGAGGCATTCATCGGCTGCGTGATCGCCGCGATGCGATTGGCACCATCGAAGAACACGGTGCCGACACTGTTCAAGGTATAGATTTCGTCGGCAATGCGCTTGTGGAACACGGCTGCCGAAAGCATGCTGTCGTAAGGCAGATACCATTCCGCTGACGTGTCGAAGTTGGTCGACAGGCGCGGCTTGATGGCGGGATTGCCGCGCGTGATACCTACGCTGCCATCGGTGTTTTGGCTGTAGGTGGTATTCGGCGCGTAATCGTCGTAGGTGGGGCGGCCGATGGTCTTGCCGGCTGCAAACTTCAAGCGCACCGCATCGGTGGCGTTGTAGATCAGCGAAGCCGCAGGCAGGGTGAAGTCATAGCGCGAGCGATTGGTTTGCGGCTGCCATTGCGTAACGCTGCCAGTCACCTGTCGCACGTTGCCGGTGGTCGACAGCCAGGTATCGTCCTGGCGCAGGCCGATCAGCACGCTCAGGCGATCGGTCTTGTACGTGCCCATCAGGTAGGCCGCGGCGGTGTCTTCAGTGTGTGAGTAATTGCTCTGCAAGCTGTTGTTGGCGTTGCTGGCATACGCGGTGGCGCGTGAACTGGTAGCGAGCTGCCCCCACGCCAGATCTGGATTGATGTACAGAAACGGCACATTGGTGCCTGGCATCAGTTCGCTGGATACCGTGCCGACGCTGGCCAGCGTATCCCCAGATGAAGTGGGTACGAACTGCTGGTAACTTTCGTTGTAGCGATGACGCAGGCGGCGCCCGTCGATACCCGCGGCATAACCGAAGCCGTGCGCATCCGCGTCCATGTTCTGGCGGAAATCGAGCTTCAGATCGCCCACACTGTCACTGATGCGGATGTTGTCGTTGCGCCAGTACACCGCGTTGAAGTTGTTCAAGTTGGTGAAGTTGGCCGGATGGGTCATGCTGAAATCGGGCTGGAAACCGCTGGTGTCGTAGCCCATGGCGAGGCCCGGGGTGCCGTTGAGCACCGCGCCGTTAGCACCGTTGTACTTGAACTTGCCGTACGCGTACTTGTTGAGCGCAGAGGGGTTCCAGTCGCTGGCGTCGGAGTACGAGGCGCGCGCCGAGAACACCTTGTCGTCATCGACGTGCCAGTCGAAGCCGCTTTGCGTGAATTTGTCTTCGCGCTTGATCATCGCCTGCTGCCGGCCGATTTCCGATTCGCCGAGCGCGAACTGACCGGAGGTCCCGGTCTGGTTCTGCACCGGATTGGTGCCGGTGGAACGGCTGTCGTCGAGGATGATCTCGTTGCGTTCCGAATGGACGACTTCATCGTTGACGCCGAATGACAGGAAGCCATACATGTTCGGCGCAAACTTCGCCTCGAGCTTGCCGTCCAGGCCCTTGCGCTGCATGTTTTCCGGAAAGCTCCAGTACTTGCTCTGCTGCGGCACTGGATAGCCATTGCCGAAGTTATTGCCGCCAATACCGGGGTTGTTGGCGTTGCTGCCGTTGGCGTTGTAGTAGTTGTAGAAGATGTTGTCGCTGGTCATGTGGCCCAGCGAATACAGATTGCGGTTTTCGTAGTTGGCCGCGAGCACGAAGCCCAGCGTGTGATTCGGTCCGAAAGTGGCGCTAAACACCGCGTCACCCTTGCGAGCCAGACCCGCATCGGCGGACAGCGCGTTGCCCGTGCCGCTCACGTGACCTAGTGCAGCAGTAACGCTTGCGTAGGTGTGGCCTTGATTGTCGAACGCGCTGCGCGTGACCACGTTGATGGAGCCGCCGACCGCATTAGGGTCCTGGTCCGGCTGCCAGGTTTTGTACACGTCCACTTCTTGCACCAGCGACGCAGGCAAGAGATCCGTGCGCACGCCGCGGCTGGCGCGATCGGTGGTGGCCATCGGTGCGCCGTCGAGCGTGATGTTGTTGTAGCTGGCGTCGAGGCCGCGGATGGCGATTTGCTGTGCTTCGTCGCGCCCGTTGATGTTGTCGGAATTGAAGCTGGTGGACACACCGGCCACACGCTGCACGGCCTGCGGAATGTTCAAGCTCGGCAAGGACTGAATCTGCTCGCTGGTGGTCACGTCCATCACGCGGTCTTGCGTCTGTTTGGCGGCGATAGCGATGCCATTGGCGGCAACCTGACCATTGACCTCCACATTAGCCAACGTCTTCGCCTTGGTTTGGTCGGGCAGGGCGTTGGTGTCATCGGCCCGGCTCATGGCCGGCAAGGCCGTCAGGATGGCCAGTGCCAGGACAGACAGCCGACGGCCGTGCTGGCGTTCGGAATAGGTGAGCATGGTTCTTTCCCAGGTGCGGATGCGGTGGCCGGGCGGCAGGGCCGACGGCGCGGACCGGGGAAAAATATCACTCATCATGTGTCATATTGTTGACAGAGCGGGAGACTGAGAAAAAGTCCCGTTTAGCCTGAATCTTGTCCCTAATAAGACATTGAAGATGGACAATTAAATCAGCTATAGCGCGCCGCACTCGTCAACGAGAAAAGCCTTATCAGTCCCATTTTCGCAGGATGTCCATGGAAATAATTCACTTAACAGGTAATATTTGCGCCGCGCAATCCGCGCGCCTGTTGAGCAAGCACACATGGCGTTTCGCCTCGATGATCGTTGGGTCTGGGATTTTTGGTTCGCGCAGGAGGGCGGGCGAACCCATCTGTTCTTCCTGCAAGCACCCAAGTCGCTGGGCGATCCCAATAAACGCCATTGGCACGTCTCGATCGGACACGCCATATCCGAAGACTTGGTGAACTGGGTGGAAGTGGAGGAAGCGTTGCGTCCGGCAGCGTCGCCCGCGTGGGACGACTACACCACCTGGACCGGAACTGTGGTGCAGGCGCCTCAAGGTCACTGGCTGATGTTCTATACGGGCACTAGCCGCGAAGAAGAAGGATTGATCCAGCGCATTGGCGTGGCTTCTTCGCCGGATCTGTATCGCTGGGAGCGCTCGCCCCGCAATCCGATATTGCAATTGTCAGACAACACGCTTTACGAAACGCTCGACAAGAATGTGTGGTACGAGCAGGCCTGCCGCGATCCATGGGTATTTCCCGACCCCGATGGTCGTGGATGGCATATGGTCTTCACCGCGCGCGAGCCGAGCGGGCCGAGTATCGGCCGAGGTGTCATCGGCCACGCCACGTCGGATGACTTGCATCAATGGACGTTGCAGCCGCCGCTGTTTCGTTCACGCGTGTTTGCGCATCTGGAAGTACCGCAGATTTTCAAATGGCAAGGACGCTGGTATTGCCTGTTTTGCACGGCTGCGAATTTGATTGACTGGAATTATTCGAGCGCAGCCATGTCGCACCCCATGACCGGCACGCATTACCTGATGGCCGATCATCCATTGGGTGAGTGGCACTTGGTGCCGGGCGATTTTTTGGTGGGCGATCCGCTTGGGAAGCTTTATGCAGGACGTGTCATGCCCGCGCGCGATGGTTCCTTGCACTTCATGGCGTTTCTGAAAAACGAAACGGATGGCGCGTTTATCGGCGAGTTGTCAGACCCTCTGTCGGTGATTGTGCACGGCGATGGAATGTTGAAGGTGGACGCGTCAGCTTATGGCGTCTTGGCGAGTAAATCCTTTGTCTCAGCGTAAGACGTAGCCCTGCCTACGTCAGGATTAGAGGCGATAGCGCAATGCACTTGCGACTTTATCGCGATTAGGGAGCGTTATCAGGGTGAGGAGCGTGCTTTGCAACCCAAATCGCAAAGGTGGTAGGTGCCTCCGTCGTCGGGTGTGTGCGCGCAGAGTCCATGAACGCGGCCAAGGCGAACGGAGCAGATGCGGTGCTCAACTACGCGCACTCTATCCAGGTGGCCTGCTCGACGAGTTCGATGTCGTCGTTGACACCCTGGAAGCTTGCCCCTTCGGGATGAGCACAGGCTCCTAAAGCCAGGGGCGTGATCCTCGACATAAACCCTTCGCCCGCAAAAATGGTCGCATTCTTCTCTCACGTTCTCGCAAGTTCGTCATGGGTAAACAAGACAAGGCAACGATGCGAGAAGTGGTCGACCTTGCAAGCAAGGGAATACTGAAACTTTCGGTCGGACGCATGGTTCGATTGCATGAAGGGATCGAACTGATCAGGCAGTTGGAAAGGGGAGTCGCATCAACGGTAAGGCCCTGATCGTGATGGAGGCCCGATCGTGACACTGTCGCTCGTTGCCCTAGAACTTCGAAGACTGGCCCGGCGAGCGTCGATGCCACTCCCTATAACGAGCCATCATCGCTCGGCTTGAATCGCCATCGAAGTGATCTAAATAAGTTCCTTTCCGCGCCATTAAACCAATTGGGTCGCTGTTTGATTTTGCAGACAGTATTCCAGAGACAGAAAAACAAGCCTGCTCGGACAGCTCTTATCAAAAAGGGACAAAAAGCAGTCTTTAACTGACTTTATTTTAGGAATCGTCTGGCCAGCGAGCACCGTGTTCGCGGATATCCTATGCGCCACGAAACGGCCGCTTGGCTGCGGGGCATGGGAGTGCCCTCGTATGAGCAAAGCAGCCGGTTTTTCGCACTGAATCCGATCACGTCTGCGCCTGCGCAAAGCGCCGGTGTGGGCTGTTGCGTGTCTTTTGCAGCGCGTGCGGAAAAAACCAATTTCAAATAACGCAAAGGCCAGTCATGAAAAACATAACGACGCACGGTATTGCCACTACGGTCAATATGAATTACTCCACTCCTACGAATAACCATGCCTGGCCGCAGCGCAAGGCAACCTGCCTGGCCGTGTTGGCTTATGTGGCTCTAATGACGTCGCAGGCACACGCCAATTGCACAACCACCAGTAACGCGACGACTTGCGATACGACAGCGCCATCGCCGTGGGCCAGCTCGATCGGCACGGGCAACTCGACGGCTTCCGGCGCTTCGGTCACGCTGCAATCGAATGCGCAGATTGTGGTGGGGAACGTCTCCGACATTTCGCTTGGCAACAACGCAACCATCTTGTTGCAGTCGGGCTCATTGGTTCAGAACAGCGCCACGAGCACGGGTGGCGGCAATTACGGCGACGGTAAGAACACCATCGAATTCAACAACAATGGCACCTTGACTGTGCAGCAGGGTGCCACCGTGCTGTCGAACGGCACGGCGAACGATGCCGAAGCGGTGAATCCCATTGGCTTCGGCAACACCATCATCAACAACGGCACCATCCGGGCCGTCCATGCGGCGGCCATCTGGTTCCAGACTCCGTCCGGCTCCAATACCGTGGTCAACAGTGCCACCGGCATCATCGAAACCGATGTGACCCACGGCAACGTGCTGGGTGCCTCCGGCAATGGTGCAGTGGACTTCACCAATAGAGGCCAGGTGAAAGGCAACCTGGGGTTTGCGGGTGGCAACGATGCTCTGCACCTCTATACCGGCTCTTCGGTGAGCGGCAGCATTAGTGGTGGCGGCGGCACCAATCTACTCACCTTGAACGGTACCGACACCGATACGTTAAGCGTGGGCAGCAGTAGCGGCCCGACCTCTATTTCCGGTTTCCAGACACTGCAAAAGCAAGATAGCGGTACCTGGACCATTGCCAATCCGCTCGCCGACCTGACAGGCCTGACCTCGACCGAAGTGCAGGGCGGTACGCTGATCCTCACCGACAACAATTCGGCCTATGCCGGCAGCATGACGGTGGACAACGGCGGCACGCTGCAGTTGGGCAACGGTGGCACGACGGGCGGCATCAACAAGTCCATTACCAACAACGGTACGGTGGCCTTCGATCGAGGCAACGCGGTGACTTTCAGCAACGTGATTTCCGGTAGCGGCAGCGTGGCGCAGATCGGTTCGGGCACGACCATGCTGACCGGCGCGAACACGTATGCCGGCGGCACTTTCATCAACAACGGCACGCTTGCGGTCGGTGCGGATAGTGCATTGGGCGACGCGTCAGGCGGCGTCACCTTCAACGGCGGTACCTTGCAGCTCACGCAGAGCTTCGATCTTGCATCGACGCGCGCCGTGACCCTCAACGCCGCTGGCGGTACGATCGATACGCAGGCTTTCAACAGCACGCTTACGCAAGGCATCACCGGCACCGGCGCGCTGACCAAAGCGGGCAGCGGCACGCTGGTGCTGGCGGGTGACAGCAGCTACACGGGCGGCACGACCATCTCCGCCGGCACGCTGCAGCTTGGGAACGGCGGCACCAGCGGCTCCATCATCGGCGACGTTACTGACAACGGTACGCTCGCTTTCAATCGTTCCGACGTTTACAGCTTTGGTGGCGCGATTTCCGGTAGCGGTGCAGTCAACCAGCTCGGTAGCGGTACCACTGTGCTGACGAACGACAACACCTACACGGGTGGCACCACGATCACAGCCAGCACACTGCAGCTCGGCGATGGCAGCACCAGCGGTTCTATCACCGGCAATGTCGCCGACAACGGCACACTCGCCTTCGATCGTTCCGACGTCTACAACTTCGGTGGCGTGATTTCTGGCAGTGGTGCGGTCAACCAGCTTGGCAGCGGCACCACGGTGCTGACGAGTGACAACACTTACACGGGCGGCACCACGATCACGGCTGGCACAGTGCAGCTTGGTAATGGTGGCACTAGCGGTTCCATCACTGGCAATGTCGCCGACAACGGAACACTCGCTTTCAATCGTTCCGATGTCCACAGCTTTGGCGGCGTGATTTCCGGCAGCGGTGCAGTCAACCAGCTCGGTAGCGGCACCACGGTGTTGACGAACGACAACACTTACACAGGCGGCACCACGATCACTGCTGGAACGTTGCAGCTCGGCAATGATGGCACCAGCGGTTCCATCACTGGCAACGTCACCGACAACGGCACACTCGCCTTCGATCGCTCGGATACCTATACCTTCGCCAACACCATCTCTGGTACGGGCGGCGTGAACCAGCTCGGCGGCGGTACTACCATTCTCAATGCCGACAACACCTATACCGGTGATACCAACGTAAGTGCAGGTACGCTCGTGGTGGGCGACGACAGTCATGCCAGCGCAGCGTTGAGCGGTGGCGGTAGCACCACGGTAGCGTCGGGCACGACGTTGGGCGGCTATGGCAGCGTAAGCGGCACTGTGACCAACAACGGCACGATCGCCGTGGCTGATGCGTTGTCGGCGCAGGGCAGCACTGCCAAAGGCAGTTTCACCATCAACGACACGTTGAACAACAACGGCCTGGTGCAAGTAGGTGGCACTGGCACAGGCAACAAGCTCGTGACCACCAACTACGTGGGCGGTAGCGGCAGTGTCGTTGCGCTCAACACCTATCTCGGCGGCGATGGTTCACCGTCGGATCTTTTGGTGATCAACGGCGGCACGGCTACCGGCAGCACCGCATTGCGCATTACTAACGCGGGTGGCTCGGGTGCACTGACCACAGCCAACGGTATCGAAGTGGTGCAAGCGATCAACGGTGGTACGACGTCCGCCGGTGCTTTCAGCTTGGCCAGTGCAGTGGCGGCCGGTCCTTACGAGTATTCGCTTTATCGTGGTAGCACGGATAGCAGCAGTGCGCAGAGCTGGTACTTGCGTTCGCAGCTCGATTGTTCGCTGGTGCCAGGTGCTGCGGCATGTGCGCCTTCACCAACGCCTGCACCGAGTCCCACTCCAACACCGTCTCCGGCACCGACTCCCACACCAGCGCCAACGCCCACTCCGGTCCCATCACCTACGCCAGTGCCGACTCCCACTCCTACACCCACGCCCACGCCTTCGTCGTCTTCCAGCGCGGGCAACACCGCAACGCAGAAAACCATTCCGCTCTATCGCCAGGAAGTCTCGCTTTACACCGCCGTGCCTTCGATGGCGTTGTCCTATGGGTTGGACCTGATGGACAGTTTGCAGGAGCGCGTTGGCGAGGACGTGCTGCAGGCCGCGGGTGCTAAGAGCGACAGCAGCTGGGCGCGCGTCATCGCTCAGCACGGTTCGCGTGACGGCGGTTCGCTCGGTATTTATGGTGACAAGGGACCGAGCTACACCGATGACATGTTCGCCTTGCAGGCCGGCGTCGATCTTTATCGTGGTCAGCACGACGATGGCAGCCGCGATGTCGCTGGCGTCTACATTGCGCTTGGTCAGATTGCTGGTGACGTGAAGCACTTTGACGGCATTACGGCCGGCCACGATCAGCTACAGAATTACACGCTGGGTGGCTACTGGACGCACTTCGGTGCGTCCGGCTGGTACACGGACGCTGTCGTGCAGGGCACCGGTTACAACGTCAAGGCCAGCTCCGCGCGCATGGCTCCGCTGAAAACCGACGGTCGTGGTGTCGCTGCATCACTGGAGGGTGGCTATCCGATACCGCTGCGCGCCGGCTGGGTGTTCGTGCCGCAAGCGCAGTTGGTCTATCAAACTGCCTCCTTCAATGATGCTTCCGATACGGCGTCCAGCGTGTATTTCAACAACGCCAACTCGCTCGCCGGTCGCGTCGGCGCCGAGGCGAAGAAGAACTGGAAGCTTGGCAACGACGCCACGCAACCCACGCTGATGAGCACCTGGTTGCGCGTAGACCTGTGGCGCGAGTTCATGGCCAATCCGCGCGTTTCGTTCTCTACGCCCACCGCGCCGGTGAGCTTCCATTCCAACCTCGAAGGTTCGTGGGTTGGACTGCGCGGTGGCCTCAGTGCGCAACTGGCTCGCAACGTGTTCGTCTATGCCAACGTCGGCTATGACGTCGGCGTCAGCAATCATGCCAATGGTTATGGCGGCAAGGCGGGCATTCGTATTAATTGGTAAGCCTGAATGCTCGCGATGCTGTGCCCTCCTCTGCGACAGCAGGGGAGGGCGTGAGGAGATAACGCCACGTCCATTAATCCGTGATCCCCATAAACTATGGTCACACTAGGGCAGGCGACCACCTTAGTGGCGTGATGTCCCCGGTCGTTGATAAAACGGTGTCATACCGGCTTGTGCCAAGCCTTCCCGGTG
Source organism: Dyella acidisoli (assembly GCF_030160295.1). GTDB lineage: Bacteria > Pseudomonadota > Gammaproteobacteria > Xanthomonadales > Rhodanobacteraceae > Dyella_B > Dyella_B acidisoli. Next base: position 185,564 of record NZ_BSOB01000005.1, on the reverse strand, counting down.
CGATGGTTCGTCTGGCAGAAAGCGAACGATAAAGGATGCTGTATCGAGTCCGGCTTGAGTCGCTATCGTTTTCAGCGTGTCTGCAAGCCTTCTATCCGTAGGCTCATTCAACCCCAACACGATCTCAGTCCGACGTTCCTTGCCTCGCGTGAGTTCATAAAGGAATGCTTGATCAACACGGCCCGTAGCGTTGAACCACTCCACTAATTTGACCGCCACCGGATAAAGCGCATCGTCGGGTAGCCGAAAGATCCAAGGCGCGCGACGGGAAGGCCATTCAGCGTCGTGATGCGATTCCGCGATAAAACGACGCAGCAACACGCGCTGCGTTGCCCGCAGTTCGAAGGGCGCCTCTGATAGTGGATTAACGATGTACGTTTGGTCACCGCCCGCTGCCAACAGCACGCGCATGAGAACCTGCACGCCCTGAGCCGGTGACGGCAGCGCGAAGGGCAGGTGGGTTGCGCGGGTGAAGACAGGAACAAACGTAGTGCCATCGGTCTCACGGTGCCATTGCACAAGGTTACGTTCTGGAGCGGCCTCACCAGCTCCCGGGGGTTGCCGTAGGATTGCCGTTACCCGCTGATCGCTCAACTCGCGCAAAAAGGCCGTTTCTGCCTGATTGCTATGACTGGCGTGAAGCCACAATGCCTCTAATCGATCATCTCCCGCGTGTGCCATCCGCGTATTCCTACTCAGTCATTACTCGTTGCAGACTCTCCATGCATCGCCAGAACGAGTTAATGGAGCGTGCGGTGCCGTGTCATGGCGTTTGCTAGTGCTTCGGCCGAGGGTCTGACCGTCAGGTATTCGTCATCCAGCCGTGTCACTTCGTGCGCGAAGATGAGTGCGAGGGTGCTCATGGGTAGATCGGTGGGCCTGCTCATGCCGCGAATGGCCCAGCTTTCAACCTGGGCACGACGAGCGTAGCCGGCGATCGTATCTGCGAAGACTAGGCTTAGCCGGGCGACATCCATTCCACCTTGTTGATGCGTCATCGCCAATGTGCGCATGGCCAGATAGATCAGGTACATCACCTGGCCGACGCTGAAGTCTTCCAGCGCCCGACGCAATGCATCAACCGCTTGATCCGTCCACTCGGGGTTGTAGCCCGACTTGGCCAAGGTCCACCGCGCATATTGAGTGACTTCCGCTAATGCGAGGTCCTCCCACAGTGCTAGGAGTGCCTGGGATGTGTCTTCGGAGAACTCGATGTCACGGAGCAGCTCCTTGACTTCTTCGTGCTGCCGGCGGCAGTCACGCGACGCCCAGCGAATCCGCCACGCGATGCTGTCAAACCCATGGCGCATCCAGTCTCGCGCGAGCAGCCAGTCCTCAGCATGAGACTGAGACAGTTCCGGCTCGATGATCCCCAGCGCGTGAAGCGATAGCAGCACGCGCTGTGAGTAGTTGTCGTGCGGTGCAAGCGGCTTGTTGAGGGCATCCAGAGGCAGCAGGCGTGTCAGGGCGATGTCTGCCCCCACCCGTACGGCCGCCGAAAAGAAAAGGCTGGCGGTCAGATCGGTTGGATTCACGTCAAACCTTTAAGTCGTTGAATTAAGAAGCAGGAGGCAGTGTGGCCTTTAACCCCACCATAGCTCGCCTATACTAAGGAAGTCTTAGTATGCAGGCAAATCCATGCCATCGAAGCTTCTCGCAATACAGCGAGGGCGACGGAACTGGTGGCACGTGGAGGCAAAAAGGAGGCGGTGGTCGCTGCTCGCCTGCGCGAGGCCAGAACGGTCACCGGGCTATCCCAGCGCGAGCTGGGAGTGCGTGCGGGTTTAGATCCCTCTGTAGCTTCTCCCAGGATCAATCAGTACGAACGGGGCAAACATACGCCGGATACCAGCACCCTGGCCAAGCTCGGGGAAGTACTTGATGTGCCGATTGCTTATTTTTTCGCCAACGATGATGACTTAGCTACTCTCATCGCCACATTTCATCGCCTTTCCCTGGTCAAAAGGCGGCGCCTGATGGCGTTGCTTCAGCACACCTAGCTCTACCGCTGCTTGGTAATCTGAAGTCCGGGCGTCGAGGCAAGGACAAATCCTCGATAACAGTCGCGCAGGACACACAAGAGCGTTATGACTCCTTCCGTAGAGGTTTGCGTTCCTTCGATGCTATCTGACACCCACCGAAGGATTTTCACTAGAGTCCAGATTTCCTCGCCGATGGGTAATAGACGATAGCTAGTAAGCCGCCTTCAGTGGTGGGGAGCGCGTTCTGAAAGGGAATAGGGAAACCGAACTATGCGAGCCACCACAAAAGAGCACAGCTTCTGCATTCTTTGTCTCGACCCAACATTGCCATTAACTGACGAACATATCTTTCCCGAAGCTGCGGGTGGCGATATTTCGGATTTCATTCTGTGCAAATCTTGCAATAGCAAGCTTGGCCACACCATAGACGCGGCTTTCGTCAATCAAGCCGTCGTACGCCTCGCGCGCGCAACTTATCGCGTTGCGGGCAAACAGGGACACCTACCGCGCCCATTCGATGACATCTTTATGGCGAAGGACGGCGAAACATCCATTAGGTTCAAGCTCGACGAAAACTGGAAACCAACGGTTGTTGGTCAAGCACCCGAAATTTCATTCGTCGACGGCTTGTTTACATTCAAAATGTCGCTTGATTTCGCCGACGAGGCGAAAATTCCCTCGATTGTTCGAAAAGCAGTAACTCGCTTTTTTAAAAACGGAGACGGCAAAAAATTCAATTGCACGGATCAACAGATCGAAGCCGTGGCAAGCGCCGTCATTGCAGGCAGGCCGTTTGAGAGGAGTGTGGATTCTTCGTTCACGGCACCGTTCGGTGCCGATTTCGACGTGCTGTTTGCCGAACAAGCCAAGGTGATCTATGAAATTTGTTGCATAGAATTCGGCCTGCAATACATTGAGTCCCGCACAGGGTCGCAGATGCGTAATTTTCTAATTGGCCAATCTTCAAAAGAACCGTTGCCCTGGAATGTGTCGGACGTGATGACACGCCTGAACTCAGTTGCCGTAGTCATCCCGCCCATCGACAAACTGATCGATTTTTTGACTCAGGGAAAAAAGCATGAATACCACATTGCATTGGTCATGCAGACAGGCGTCGTACTCTCGATGATTGGTATCGCGGTTGCCTATCGCTTCGACGCACCGATCGTTGTGGCCGATATGCCGCAAGGATTCGGTAAGGTGTACATATCTAGTCTCAATGGAGCGAAGACGGGCGTGTTCGACCTGTCCGAATTCATCCCTGCGTTTTGCGAATGGCTGAGCTTACAGGGGCGTCTGCGTGTCGTGCCAATCAACGATAGGTTAACGTGGACTGCTCCACCCGGACATCTTTGAAGCCGTTGTTTTCAAGAAATCGTTCGACGACTCGCTTTGGCGTGGGATTTTTGGGACCAAGGATCACCTTGACGATCGCAGGTTGCGTTAGGTCGTCGAGCGCCAATGACCGATAGGGAACAATCTTATTTCCCGAAACACGAAACGAGCAGTTCCCCAGCGCAACACCAAGAGAAATCACACGCCACTCCTTTTCCTCAGCAAAAGCTGAGCTTTTCATCGCAAATAGAGAGGGGGGAATGGTAGGCCCAAAGCGCTGGATGAGGTTTACACGCGCTTTATTCAACTTTTCCTCATAGGCCAATGCTTGACCAAACGATTCCGTAGCCTCAGCAGATGTCTCATCTTGCTCTCCCAGCGGGCCGCTTTCGACACGTTTTTTGATAGTCTCATAGAGTGGCTTGACCAGATCAACTTGCTGCTGTTTGTCATAGATGACACGTTGAACGACGATGTTGGCGTCCTTTTGTTGTTCTGCGAGTTGCGCCAGGTAAAGCCCGTTGAAGCCGATCGAAAAGCCCGTTGCATCACCGGCATATCCGCGCCATTGGCTTAATAAGTCTCCCTCTACGGAGAGGCAGATACCAAACCCGTCAGCCACATATTCATAAAAACCGACAATGGTTTTGATTTCTTCCAAAACCTTCGCTTCCACTTTGTCATCTTTGGCTAAAGTGGAAACAATGTTCGAAACCAACTTTCCCTCCATGCTGTCATTGGACATGGAGAGCGACGATAGCCAAAGTGATCGCCCACTGACGATTGAATGGAACGTCGATGGAACGCAGTAGTGATAGAAAAGCCCCATTTGACATACTCCTTCCTGGGCATGGTGGTGCTTTGGTAAGAGGTTTCATAGCCACTCACGGGATGCTGAAAGCGTCTGGAAGTCAATGTTCCCAATGCGTTTGCTATCAGACACGCATGAATCTTGACGATAACAGGATTAATGAAAGAAGCCGCCGTGGATGTCATGCCTTATCAAATAGACGAGTGCCGATCGTTGACTTCTTCTGTCTGCGGGGTCCACATCTCCGTGCCGTTATGCAATGAGATGTTTAATCCTTCTGGAGCTTCACGGCGGCCAACAACAATCAATACAAAAGCGTACAGGTTGTGTTGAGACTTCCGAAAGCAATCAGTGATGGATGCGATATCCGTGACGGAGGGGACTGGTATGTCTTGTGGATGTGTATGCCAATCTCCAATGAAAATAAGCCCATTGCGATAAAAGTTGTCGATATCGCGCTGTTCTTTATTTCGATTGGGGAGGAAACTGAATCGACCACGTTTATCCTCTTGATGAGGACCAGTCGCCTCGACAACATGAATCTGGTATCCCTCAAAGCGCGCAAACAACTGACCTCCGGCTTCCGCCGACTTCGAGGTCAGTTGGCGATGCCGCTTGAAATGATCCAGCACACGATCGTGCAAGATCAGTTCTTGGCCTGAATTACCTATTGCAAAGATGATCACCGTCCTGGCTCCGGCAAGTGCAGGTTGCGCGACAGGGCCATGCCCGTTCATAGATGCGTCCTTCATGCGGGGGCCAGTTCGTAAACGCGAGCCACTCGGGGGTCCATTCAACGTTTGGGTCGATCAAGCCTCGTCTTCGCCCCACCCAAATACGGTGATTCAATCCACCATCGTTGATGCCGAGCAGCGTATCAAGCGCATGCTCTGCGATCAGCGCTTCAACGTGCGTCAATTCCACCGGGCCGTACATTTGGAATGTTGTGCCACACGCAGGCTCCTGCTGGAGATCAATCGCTCCATTGCTCTGGGCAACCGCAAGGGATGGGACGCCGAGGCCCGTGAAGCCACACGCTAAACAGCCGCCCACGGAACCTATCAAGACGCTGTGGCCCGCTGCGGCATAAGCTTCTGTCCATCCATACAGAATCGGTATACGCCTGCCGTTGGCAATCTGCCATGCATTGAGTGCGCTTTCATCTGCCCAATCGCCAATCGCGCTAACGATCAGATCGGCCTGTTGCAGCACGTGAGGCGTGGTGGATGCAACAACTTGCCAGGAACTCGAATGCGCGGTTACCTCAATCATATGCGGGTAAGCAGCACGTAGGCGCTGCGCCAATGCGTTAGCCTTTCCGAGGCCGCAATCAGAGATGCCCAGTGGATGCCTCCCCACATTCGCCGCGCTCAAGCTCTCCGGATCAACGACGGCGAGATGACCGACGCCGGCTGAAGCGAGTTTCATAGCAACGGGCGCGCCAACGGAGCCGCAACCCAAGACGACCACGCGTGCGTCGCGCAATCTCTGGGCGCGCGGATCTCGCCCTCGACCGTGTACCCAGTCCGCATCCAAACGAACCGCTACCCCACGTTCTATGCTCACCATCCCCAGATAGCGTTGTGCGAGTACATCGGTAGGGACGTGGCCAGCGCGGAATCCGCTGGTCAGCGGGTCGCGGCGAACTCCGGCCGGCAGACGCGTCGACGACGGTTTTATCAAGGTCACAGCTATCTGGCCGGGTCCCGCTGTAGTTGGGGAGGCCATCACAATCGGAAGTTGTGACGGTGTTTGAGCCATGGTGCTGAGAAACTTCTCTTTCAACGCCGGTGCATGCTCATGCAAGAGATGCAGCATATCCATGCCGGTTTTCGGATATTCGGCCGGAAGCAACGGTTGTGGAAGCCAAAGCAAAACGCCCTCACTCAGCGATTGCTGCGCAACTGTTTCGTCATGACGGTGGCTGAGCCAGCGACGCAACGTAGATTCATCATCTGCGACCACATGGCATTGATTACCTCGCCAAGCCACCAGAAAGCGACTCGGAGACTCAGGCGTGCTGAGCGTATACACCGTTCGATGTAATTCCTCGCTACGCCAACTCCACTCCCAATACGACATAAATTCGGAACGAAAATCGTCGACATTTGTCCCGGCCAGCGAGGCTTCTAGCAGGTTGACGGCGCGTCCCAAAAGTTCTTTCAATACGGCGACGGGCTTGCTCGCGTCGACCGTGACGTGTGTAGCGACAAGACAAAGCACACCATCGCGTTCAACGTGTGGCCATTGCAGGAAACGAGAAGCGCCTGCCAGGGCGACCCGTGGTGCCTGCCACGGGAATTCGTCCCCTACTAAAACATCGAGTTCGAGGGCTGTTGTCGCAATGGGCAACGTAAATCGCCAACCCGCCACAAAGTGGCGGGCGGGATAACGTCGATGCAGTTCGGCCGCACTGAGTTCATGCGCCCGGATCGGATCGGGTTGAAGGAACGCCGCGAGCGTCGCACGTGCATCGACGTGAACGGACCGACGCTCGCCGGGTGTGGCGTCAGGCATAGCGCCCGCCACCTTCCTTGCGCATCGCACCTTGCTGTGCCGCCTCGTCGCTCTGCTGACGCAGCCAGTCCGTCAAAATCGCGGGGGCCGTCGAGGATATCCGCTCCGACTTTGCAGCTTTCTCCTCGGCACGTTCGCTGAAAAAGTCGGTGTTGAACACCTTATCCCAGCATTTGAGCGCCTGAGCACGCGTGCAGTCACCAGCCTGCGTAGGTGCCAGCCAGTCCAGCGCGTCTTTGAGCTTATCGCGCAGTTGCCGTGCTTTAGCATCATCACTCCCGTTCGTAATGGTTTCGTTCGGGGTGACTGGGTGTTTAACTACTAGATCGAACGCCAGCCGATTCTGGATGGCCTGCATGGTGTCGTACAGGGACTGATCTTCCCGTTCGGCATTGGCACGAAAACATTCGGTCACCAGCTTGGTGATGCCGAAGCCACTCAACATCTGCCCCTGCCAACTGCTTCGGCTACGGGCAAACTTCTTGATGAAGCGAGTGATCCGCCGCAGTTGCCGCCCATTTGTATCGTCGGGGCTTTGGCGCCGGTTTTCTTCATCAAACCAAGCGGTGACGTCGCGGGCGTCCGAGCGCTTCCAGTCGGCGCTGGCGAGTTCGTTGATCGTCTGTTCCTTGCCGAAAAAATCCGTAGTGACGACGCGGCGGTAGACGGGTAGGTCGACGTGATAACCGGCGTCGTATACAACACGTACGCAGTTCGTATGCACTTCAGGCGGTGTTTTGAAAGTGCCGTCATCAACCGCGTCACGGATTCGTTGGCGCGCCTGCAGTGCAGTCAATTCAGCACCGCGCGGCCCGACGAGATCTGCTCTATCGAAATACACTCCATCGTCGATGTCGTAGTCGTTATCCGAATGTTGCACCATGGTTTTCATGGCGTAAGAGCCTTGGCTCTTGTGCTCGGCAGGTAACGGGTGACCTGCTTTCGTCAACCCACGATCGAGTCGGTTGCGATTTGCATTCCTTCGCTCACGCATCTTGGTTTGCTCTGGCGTGGGTAGCGTCACTTCTTTATCGTGGTACGCCAGTACATCGTCATGACAGTTATACATACACGCTCCACTACTCGGATTGATGCTCACCACGAATTAAGTCCGATGCACTCGGCGAGCGAAAGCACACCGGCTCCTGGTTACGTTAGGCCCGGGGCATCGTCAAAGAGGCTGCATATGGCTTTCGCCTCTTCGTCCACGGGATTGGTGCAACGGCTGTTCAACATATCTGCATCGGTGCGTGCCTGATTGATCAAGGCAACGGCCGCAGCATCCCGGGTGTCATCCAACCCGAGATACGGCAACAACGCGGCAGGAACCTTTTCACGAGGAAACCGAATGACGCGGCAGGGCCGATTCACATGACGCGCCAGCATCCGCGCCATGTTGTCGTAGGCGAATTCTTGGGCGTCGATGGCCAAGACCGCCGCCTCGGCACCGAAACGCCATTGCGTCAAGCCGCGGTCGACCGCATGGCGCGGGATCTGTTCGCCCGCCGGAAGAGGGCACGTGCCCATGCAGAAGATTTCGATGGCTTGCCCTGGACAGGCCAGTTCCAGCGCATCAATCAAGCCCAACAGCACCGGATTATTGGCCCATAAGCCGCCATCCGCGAACACGCGATAGCCTGCCGTGCCTTCACCGTTCTCCGGGTGATCGAGGACGGCCAATGAACGAAAGAGCGGCGCGGCGCTGCTCGCCAGGCAGACGTCGACCAGGCGATAGTTATCATCGCGGTGATTGGTCCCAGGCAGATGCGGCGTCTTGAATACCCAACTGCGGTGCTGACTCATCTCGATGGTGGCGATCGCCAGCGCGATGCCCCGGTTCGCATAAATCTCCGCCAAAGTGGTATCGCCCAGCTCGGCGTGCAGGGCAGCTTCAAGTGCCTTCGTGCCCTTGGCCAACGCGGCGGGGCGCCGCATCAGGTCAGCGGGAAGCCCGGCCAAACCAGTAGGGAGATGTCGCGCGAAAATCTTTGCGCCGTGCTCGCGGTACAGGGCGATGATCCGTGGCAGCGGTACTTTGGCGGCAAGGGCACAACCAATGATCGCGCCAGTACTGGTGCCGACGATCAGGTCAAACGCACCGCCCAGGTCGAGCGTAGTTAACCCCCGGCGCATTGCGAAAGCGCTACTGACCTGTTCCAGGTAAGTGGCAGTATAGGTGCCGCGCATCCCCCCACCGTCCAGGCTCAGGACACGAAAGGGTCGATTTGCCGTGGCATTGCTCACTAGCTACTCCCCAACCAATGGCGCTAACACACCAAGCACACCACTGCATGTGGTGTTCTTCACAAAATTCAAGGCTACGTGAAAATTGTTCCGAGTGAACGCTAGCAGCGGGTGGTCTCATTCGCCGAGACGATGCGCCGGACAGGCAACTGGGAATCGACCCATGGAGGCCCCCGGCCGACGGCCTCCGGCGACAGGCCTGGGCCGCGGGAGGGACTGGGAACCAACGAACTAGGTGTCTTTCGTCGCAGGGGAGCTAGCGCCACCCACATCTCCGGGCGGGGTAGCCAGCAAGTCCGTCGCCCGACTGGTCAGCAGGCTGCCTGCTTGAAAATACCCCATCACCGTGCTGACGCCGCGATGCTCGGTCATCGCCATCACTTCACCGAGCGGCACGCCCTGGCGACCGGCTTCGGTGACGAAGCCCGAGCGCAAGCTGTGCGCGGCCCAATCGCCTTCTAATCCGGCCAACTTGGCGCGACGTTGCACCATGCGCGCCACATGATCGGCGGTCAGCGCCGTGACACCGACGTGGCCGCCGCGATGCAAGCGGCGGAAGAGGGGGCCGTTGGTAGCTGGCGCCGCGGCGAGCCAGGCCGCCAACGCCTGGGCCGCTGCGCCTTTTAACGGTTTTTCGCGGCGCACGCCGCTGGTATCGGTCTTGGTACTGCCCAGCGCATACACCCAGGTGTCGGCATCCAGGCGCCGCACGTCGGTGACCTGCAAGCCGACCACCTCCGAACGTCGCCGTCCGCCGCCACTCCAGGCCAAGAGGAGTAGGGCGCGATCGCGCACACCGCGCACGCCATCCGTGCAGGTCGCCAGCAACGCCTGCAGCGGTTCGGCCACCGCTGCGGTCTTCTTGCGCACGGTGATCCCGTTTCGGGCCTGCGCCTTGCGCGCCTGCTGCAACAGTTTCTTCACCGCGGTAGCTTCGGTCGGCGACTCCCACTCATGCACGCGATGCCAGGTCGCGAGGACGGCCAGGCGATGGCTGACCGTGGTGTACGCCAACGAGCCCGGATGACCTTTGATGCCGGCGGCGACCAGCGCGGTGTCCAACGCCGGAGGCAGCAAATGCGCCCACACGCCGTCATCCTGCGGGCACGCCAAATGGTCGAGCACGAATTGCACGACGACCGTGACCGGCAATGGCTTGTCACCCAACGGTTGCCCGTAGCGTCCCTGCAGCCAGGCCGTCCAATAGGTGAGGGCGCTGCGGTAGCTGCGCACCGTGTTGGCGGCGGTGCCCGCGGCGACAAACGCGGCGGCGGCGGACTGACTGGCCGCGTCCAGCGTGGCCAGGTCCAGTGTGGGTGCAGTGCCATCAGCCAAAATGAGCGTATGATTCATTACGTACACCGTATGAAAAGAGCGAATTTTAGCCAATCAGGTCGGATAAGGTTTACTTATCATACCTAATCACCAAAGGGGCAGGGCATGGCCATCGGGGTACCTGAAACGGACGTTTTCCAAGCCGCGGATGCGGTGCTGGCCCGTGGCGAACGCCCCACGGTGGAACGTGTACGTGTGCAATTGGGCCGTGGCAGTCCGGCGCGCGTCGGCCAATTACTCGAGCAATGGTGGGAGCACCTCGCACAGCGTCTAAAAGGTCACGCACTGCTGCCGGAGTTGCCGGGTGCGGTGGCGCAGGCGTATGCGGAGACATGGCGGTTAGCGCTCGAACATGCCGAGGTCACGGCCCGCGCGGCGCTGACGGAAGACCGGAATGCCCTCTTTGCCGCGCAAACGACGCTCACCCAAGAGCGCAAGCTGTGGGAGATTGCCCTCACCGAAGCCCAGGCGAATGTGGCCGAGAGCTCCGTGAAACTCACGCAAGCCGATGCACAATTGCATGAACGTCAAGCACTAGTCGACCAGTTGGAAGCTCAACGAACCGACCTTTTGCAGCAACGCGATCGATTGCAAGAGCAGCTCGAACGGCACCGGGTTGAGATGGACGGCCTGCAGGCCAAACACAGTGCTGCACAGGAGCACATCCGCACCGTGGAAGACCGTGCGCACCAGCAGGTTGACCAGGCCCGCCAGGAAATTAAGTTGCTGCAGCATCGGCTGGAACGAGAGCAACGCGACCACCATAAGCTCGTGACACAACTCTCAACACAGCAGGACGAAATACGAAATGTCATGCGCACGGCCGAACAGGCGGCCGCACATCAGGCCGGCCGGGTGGCGGCCTTGGAAGCCACGCTCAGTCAATGGCGTAGCCAGGTGTCACCATCTAAACGTCAATCACGCAAAGCGTCGCCAGTGGGCAAAAGCAAGCCGCGAAATCGAGCAAAAAAGACCCCACAATAGTTACGTGGACCCATCGGAAATGGGTGGTGCCTATCCAGGTATTCTAATCAGCTGTCTAAGTCGCCCAGTTGGGCTGGCATTTCCACTTTGCGCCAAGGGGAAGAAAAGAAAATGGATAAGAGGTAAAGCATCATGGGGGTGGCCACCCTCTGGGGTATGAGTGGACTATTCGCGTTACCGTTCGTTTACTGCTTACATGGCGCACTTCGCGGTGAAATAGATATAGGTCGCATATCACGTAGCCCCGCGGTTGAGGGCTATCTTCACGGGCCGAAGGCTTGGCTGCTCACCGCGTGTGCGTTCGCTTTTTCAGCGTCCTTGCTATTGATAACGATAGTGGGCTCTTGGAGGCTCGTATCGCTACTCTTGAACAAAAACATCGAACCCACTAAAACGCAGGGATGGTTGATCGTTTGTTCATTGGGGATCATCGCCTTGTCCAGCCTTGTTGCGGCAACGGACATGTATATCATCGGGGGCTAGCGACCTTATCGAAGTCGCCCTCGACGATCCACAAACATTGCTCAAGTCGTGATGTTCAAATACGGCACAAGATCAATAACGATTCAAAAGGCTCCGGCACACCTCCTATCCTTGTTCCGTTCTTGCTTGCGCAGCCTTGTCGATGATGCCCTGGCGAAGTTGCTCCTTCATTTGTTCCACCAATGATTCAACTAGCGAATTGCCGGCATAGGCCTTGAGCTTCTCATCAACTAGCGTTTCAGCCGCCTGAATCGCCCGTTCAATGCTCGCCGAGTCATGAGGATCGAAATTGACGGCGCCCAAATCGCCATCAATAGATGCAATGGCTTGTTCCGCCTCGGACAATTGCCGAGTCAGTTCGTCGAGCCCTTCTATCTTGAACATAGTCGCGCCATTCCTTGTCTACATTGGCCGAGATGCTCGGAGAATACGCTCATCGGGGGATGGGCATAGATAGCCAATTAGAAGCCCAGCGGATCGACCTGCTGCAGCAGCGTGATCGCGCGCAAGCGCAAATGGAGCGGCAACAGGCCGAATGGGACGTCTTGCGCACGGAGCACACCACCACGCAAGCTCACGTGCGCACGGTGGAGGATCGTGCCCGCCAGCAGGTTGATCAGGCGCGTCAACAGGTGAAGGTGCTCCAACAACGGCTGGAAAGGGCGCAAGGGAAAATATTGCGCCCAACCGTCATCGCGGATGTCGCAGCCGCGGTACGCTCGTTTGAGGATCCTACTGTAGAAAAGTTGCCTTAGCGGCGACATATTTTCCGATCTTTGTAGAATTGAAGGCTACGATCCACAATCCATCATAGGCTATCTTTTTCGCATGAAACGCATCCGAGCGTAGGGGGGCAAAAGGATATCCATGATGTTTAAGAGAAAAATTATTACGTGCCTGACAATGGCACTTGGGTCCGTTTCGGCACATTCGGACCGAGCGACGCCAGCCATCCGGGTATTTTATTCAAGCTGCTTTGACAGTGCAGTGCGATCGCGATGATCTGTCTTGCGTTATCTACCAGCAGGGGAAACATTATTAGGTCGTGCGCGTCTCGCTGTTTGAAACGGCAAGTGGTTTAGCGTGAACGATAAAGTTCTCTCATGGGGAATCTAGTCTATTGCTTCGATGATTTTCGTCTCGATCCTCTTGCACGGGAGTTGACTCGGAATGGCTCGCCGATTGTGTTGCCCGCCAGCACGTTCGATTGCCTGGTGTATCTGATCGAAAACCGGGCGCGCGCCGTTGGAAAGGACGAGTTGATTGCCGCCGTGTGGGGTCGCGCGGACGTCAGCGACAATTTGCTGGCGCAAACCATCGTGCGTCTACGGCGTTCGTTGAGCGATGCCGGCCATGAGCAGCGTTGCATCAAGACCGTTCCTCGCGTGGGATATCGCTGGGCGCTGGATACGGTGGTGGAATTTCAAACGACCGGGGCGGTATCGGCGCAGGGGCAGGTGACTGAGCCGTTGATCGCACTGGGCCCGCGCAACAGCGCGTCATCGCCTAAGTGGCTGCGGCCCCCTTCGCTGTTGATCGCCTTGCTGCTGACGATCGTCGCAGCTACGGGGTATGGCGTTTTGCAGTACCAGCGCAACAAACCGGCTTCGCCAGTGCAGCGCTTCGATCACAATCTGGCAATCGTGCTGCCGGCCACCGTGAATGGCCCGGAAGATTGGAAATGGCTGCAGCTTGGTTTGATGGAGTTGATTTCAAACCACTTGCGCATTGCGGCGATACCCACCGAAAGCAGCCAAAACGTACTCCGACTGTTGAAGCAGGCGAATAAGGAGCATGGCGACAGTCTGGCCTCTTCCGCGCTGATCATCAGTCCGCGAGTGACGTTGACCGGCACTACCTGGCACGTACATCTGGACGCGAAAGTCCGCAATGGACAGAACTGGCAAGCAGAATCTTCCTCCACCAGTGTGCTCGACGCGGCGCATGCGGCAAGTGACATGCTACTGGCGCAGCTCGGCTACGGTGCCGTTTCCATGCGGCATGGTGGCGATCCGCAGCAGGAATATTTGCTACGGATCGATGCGGCCCATCTGGCGAACCGTTCGGATCTTGCGCGCACGCTGATCGACCAGGCGCCGCCCGCGGTGCGCCGGATGCCGGAGTTCGTCTATGCGGAAGCCAATGTCCATTGCAAGCAGGGCGACCTCGCGCGCTGCAAGCAAGGACTTACCGATCTGCTCCAGCAATTGCCAGCCGATAAAAAACCGCTGTTGCGTGCCAAGGTGCTGACCAGCCTGTGGTACAGCTACTACCAGGAGCGTCAGTTTGCGCAGGGAGAGGCGGCTCTGAGCGAAGCGATTCGTCTCCTGCAAGGACAAAAGGATGCCGAAGCGTTAGCTACCGCTTACCTGGATCGCTCGCATCTTGAATTCTTCGACGGCAAGCTGGAGGAGGCTGCCGGGGATCTAGGCCTGGCACGTGTCAATTACACGCTGGCAGGCGATAGCGCAGGACCATCGAAGGCGGACGTGGCGATGGCGATGATCGCCATGCAGCGCGGGCAATTTGTTCAAGCCCTGCAGCTGCAGCAGCAGGCGTATGAGCAGTATCAGCGCTTAGGTCTGCGCGAGCTGCTTTCCTTGCCGCTACAAGGGCTGGCTTACTCGCACAAGATGCTGCTGCAGTTTCCTGAAGAACTGGCGGTCACCGATCGGTACTGGCCGTTTGAGCAGAAAAACCTGCAGTTTTACGACGACTATGTGCGCAGAGACATGACCATCCTGCGTGCCATCGCGCTGGCCGATAACGGCCGCACGTCCGAAGCCAGCGCCGTGCTCGAACAACTGAGCACACAATTCAAGACCGATGACAAACCGGCCCAGCGTGCATGGGTAGAAGCCTTGCTGGCCAAACTGGCGTTGGAGCGTGGCGATACGCGAGTGGCTTTGTCGTGGATAGCCAAGGCGATGGAAGGATCGGCGTTGACACAGGACGAAGACAAGCGCCATTACGCCGAAGCGTGGTTGATCCACATCAACATTCTGTTGCGTGCAGGCAAGCTCGACGAGCTCAAGCACAGCGTCGCCGCCATGCAAACCTGGGCAACGCCACTGAAGGAGCAAGATGATTGGATCAAGCTTTACCTCGTGCGCGCGACAGCGGCAGAAGCCTGGAGTCAAGACCAGCACCAACAGGCGCTCGATCAGCTGAAACTGGCCATGGCCCAGGCAGACAGACTCGGTGTACCCGAACTTATCGTGAGTGTTGGGCAGTCGTATGCGCAGGCTTTGCTCAATAGCGGCAATGTGGATCCGGCCGTAGCCGTGAGTGGCCGGTTGTCGAACTGGAGCCAACTCGACTGGCGCGCAGCCTGGACGGAAGCCTGTGTGTATAAAGCTTTAGGGCAGATGCCTGCGTGGGAGAAGTCTCGAAGCAAAGCCCAGGAGCTCGCTGGTGATCGCCAGCCCTTGACGGAATCCGCCGTGCTGGGGTTTTGAGGAGAAGGAATTACACCCACTTTATAGAGCGAATGCTTCGCATGTCGGAGAATCGATGCTTCTGTAAGGCCTAACAGGGCAGAAGCCTAGGTAACCCATAAACGGAGTGGTGTGAGTCATGGCGGAGGGTATTTCCTGGGGAGCCGAGGCTCTAGACCGCCAACCCAAATCGCAAGATTGGCGCTAGGTGGGGTAAAAATTTAGGTCGCTACAAATTGCACGAAAATCAAGACAACCCCTAAATGGAGTCGCTACGGTCTTGCCCTAAATGGAGTCGCTACGGTCTTGCCTTGCGGTCGCCCATCAAGCGGGGCGAGTGAACGAAAACTAAGCCGAGAAAGAGTCCCCAGAATGCAGCGCGGATCGTTCTGTATCTTATTGATTAAAAGGGGCGAACCGGCCCTATAACTGTTTTACGTTCCATTGGCACCTTCATTCGAAAACTTGCGCTTGATGCTTAGTGTTTCCGACGCTGCCGTCTGCCGATTAGGCGACGATGGGGGCTACCAAGCCTGGTTCTGACCAACCAAACCCGAAAGCTGTGTCATAAAAAGCAGAACCGTCAATCCTGTATCTTCTTGATTAAGAAGGTCGAATCGGCCTTGTAACTGTTTTACGTTCCATTGCTCCCCAAACCCCTCATTCAGCGCGGCAGACGCCCGTTGTGTTCATGCATCGAATCAGCTTTTCCATTTCACTGGCCGATCCGGATCCGAGGATGGACTCGGTAAGCCAGCAGCGATGTGTACCACGTCCCGCCGTATAACCCGCCCGAGAATGAGCTAACACCGGATAACGTCCAATTATCCGGTGTTAGTTTTTTGGTCCGACCCCTGGTTATGATTGCTTGAAGTATTACGTAATTGCATGGTATGTAATACATTACGAAATAAACAGGGCACCACCATGGCTCGCGGCGGGATATACAGAACCGATATCGAAAAGGCGCGTAATACGTTGATTGCGCAAGGAAAGCGCCCGTCTGTTGACGCAGTACGTGTGGCGCTGGGAAATACCGGATCGAAAACGACGATTCACCGCTACCTGAAGGAGCTGGAGGCAGAAGATACGGCCGGAGGCGACAAATTCCCGATCAGCGGCGTGTTAGCTGATCTGGTCGGTCGCTTGGCCGGGCGGCTCAATGAGGAAGCAGATGCCAAGGTAGCGGAGGCCACACTTCGTTTTGAGGCACAACGGAGAGAGCAGGGGAGCCTTCTGGAGCAAGCTCGGCGCGAATCGGCGGATGCCCTTACGCAGCTACAGCGTACGGAAACCGCGCTCCACGAGGAACGCGCCCAGCACGATACAACTCGTCAAGCGCTGAGTGACACCACGGCGCACCTTCGACAACTCGAAGAGCGCATTACAGGATTGCAGACCCGTTTGGCTGAGCACGAAGCACATGCGCAATCACTAGAGGAGAAGCATCAACATGCCCGCGACGCGCTGGAGCATTACCGAACTTCTATCAAGGAACAGCGCGATCAAGAGCAGCGTCGGCATGAACACCAGGTCCAAGAGTTACAGGTCGCATTGCGCCAAGCCAATGAAACCCTCACAGCCAAGAACCACGATCTGATGCAACTCAATCGCGATAACGGCCGTTTGACCGAACACGTCGCACGACTGGACAAGGATTTGCAGCAGGCACGGAGCGCGACGCGCCTCGCGCAAGAGGAAGTGGCTACATTGAAGCCCGTCGTAACAGAATTGGCCGATTTGCGCACGAGGTGGGGCCAGGATGTAAAAACTCTCGAATGCCTGCGGGCTGACTTGGAAGCCGCCACGCGATCACTAGATTTGGAGTGTGTAAAGCGGCAACGCGCTGAAGACCATAGCTCGAAAATCCAAACGCGGCTCAGCACGTTAGAGGAGATCCTTTCCAAGTTGCAGCCCTCGGCCGTCGCAACGTTGTCACCATCGACATAACTGCATGGTGCCGGTGGCCGGCACCCAACGAGGCGACGATCTTATTTATATATCAATGTGTTATCGCCGAAGTGAGCGTTTTCGGGCAAATGTCGGCCATCCCTCTAACCCTTCAGGTGAATTGTCAGGCGCTACCTGTTCCGACGCTGCCTGCGGCGTCACCGGCAACACCAACGTTACCCACAGTTTCCTGGTGTCCAAGCAGGGCGTCTTCTCAGCGACCTTCGACCCACCGGGTGCGGCCAGTAGTACCAGCAGTGTGGTGATCCCATCTGGCGCAGTCGTTGGTGCTTACACACACCTAAGTGGAACGACATGTTCCACACAGTGCCAAGGGTATCTGCTGTTCCACGGATCGTATGCCACCATCAACTATCCAGGCGCCGCGTTTACGTTTGCTGGCGGTGCCAACGCGCCGGGTGACGTCGTGGGGGTTTACACCGATGCTTCGGGCGTCAGCCACGGTTTTCTGTTTAATGGTGCTTACACGTCGTTCGACTACCCCGGAGCGAGTTTCACTGAGGCGACAGGGATCAACCCTGGCGGTGTCATCGTGGGGCTCTATGTGAACTCCGCGGGCGTCGTGAACGGATTCGTGCGGACGCCGTAGCGACACGAGAGCTAGGCCTCAGGCCGCGTTTTGTAATCAGCCCACGCCGCCTTATCCGGCGGCGTGGGAATCGTGCGTTTTCAGTTCCTCGCCAAACCTGCTTTTGGGTATCTTCTACTCGTCGATGAGTGCAGGGGCAGGGATGGATACTCGTGTGTTCTGGGGCGTGCTTTGCGCGCTTTTGGTTTTTTCCGGCTTGGTCGTAGCCGGTGCCGCTTTGCTGGGTGTCTTACATGCTGATTCTCAGCCGATTGTGGTGCGGCCGATTGCTGATTCTTTTCCGGAGGTGATGCCTCCTGAGGAAATGTCTCGTCGGGAGCTACTTGGACCACGCTGGTTGTGTGCGGGCACAGGTTTTGTGATTGAGCGGATAGATCAGTCGCATATGCGTCAGACCGATTATCGTTGTGCGATGTTGTCTGATCGTAGGCTGCGTTGATCCATCGAAGGAATGCTCGTGTCGTATCGGGCTTGAGCGCTGCGGTCGATCCGGGTGGGTATAGCCGGTCGCCACGCATACGCCTTCAGGCGAGGGCGTTTCCGTGGCACAAATCAGCGCCATGCGGTTGGAAGGTCCATGTAGCCAGGCGTGTACCAGCGTTTCGGAGGCTTCGAATTCAATTTGACATAATATACATTATGCGCAATCAAGGATGGGTCCGATGAAGAATCAGGACCCGGACCAGACCTGGCTGGAGCTGGCCCTACTGCTGCTCGCCCTGGCCGTCGCCGTCCAAGTTGCCGCCGCATGTGGCTCCTGTCTCCTGACGGATTCCGCGAGCTGCGGCTCAGCGTGCGCACGATTCGACACTGGGACGCTGGCCGTTGTCGGGTCCCTTGGTCGGCGGTACGGCTGGTACGGCTTGGTGACCTTGGCGCGCTGCATGACAGTTGGAACGGCTGGACCCTTAACCGTAATGGCTTGTGGTCCCCGGATGGCAAGCGGTATTCGGAGGCGTCCATGCGGCGCTGGTGGCTGACCAGTGAACAGGCCCGTTTCTGGCGTGATGACTATGATCGCCGCGCGCCTGGCGAACCGCCCTGCTGCTCTTTTGCCGTGCGCCGCCACCGCCATATGCGCGCCTTGTGGAAACAAAAGCAATTCGATCAATTTATCGAGAAAATCTTTAGTTTCCACACCGCGGAGAGCCTCATGCGAAGAAGCTATCGTGTGTCAGAAAACGGTTTTGATAACCTTATCTACGCCATCAATTAGTTCCAGCACCTCTTCGTCAGTTGGCTCGCGATGCTTGCCGTGGTCGCAGAGATTCCGAATATCAGTGAGATGTTGCACGAAACGCCACTTGACGAGGTCAATGATGCTTGCGTCTTTGAGCAGTTGATTGAAGTCACCGATGGTTGGATGTCCCTTTCTGCTCTTAATCTGATGCGTCGAACAAACATTGCCCAGATGTTTTTCAAGTACGACCCCTGCCACGGCGCCTGAGGCGCGAACGAAGCCGTTTTTCACCAGAGAGCGTGCAGCGTCCAGTTCGGAATCAAATAGATCAGCCTGGACAACTTCGCGAATGTCAAATAGCGAACTCGAAAATCGCTTTTCGGCGGATTTGACAATTGCTACCTGGGCTCCCATTTTTGGGATAGACGCGTTCGCATCCGCTACAATGTTTACGCCAAATTTGACGACGAGGCTATTCAATGCGTCGGAAATTCCGTATGACGCATATGTGATTTCCTTTCGTTTTTCGTCTTTGTATTGTCGAGTGAAGTCACCGAAACGATCGGGGAGCAATTGTTTTACTAACTGAAGAGCTTCCGAGTACCAAATTTCGTACTTATCTCCAAACTTGGGAAGTTGAAACTTCCGCTCCTCGATAATGGCGAGCTCAGCTTTTGAGAGATTTTTGCAGGCTTTGCGCAGAGAAAAATAGAGGAGCTCACCTTGAGCAGCAAGTGCTGACACTTCGTCTCTCAAGGCGTCGAACTTTGTAGTCATATCAATCCCCGCGACGTGAACTTGCTAAGATACCGAGCCTTCTTCTTTCATGAATTTATCGAGATTGACGCATGGACTGCAGATGTTTGGGGAGAGACATGGAGCTACTTATGGGCGTCTACGCAACACGGGCCTCGGAAAGAAAAAGCAACCTTAAACTTCAACCTATCTCCGGGACGCAAGTCTTGCCATCCCCCGCCTCTTAGCTGTGTGCTGTGTAGGAAGATCGATCCGCTAAGAGCAGAGCAATCGACAAAGCCAAAGTCACCCTTTAGGCTTCTTACTGTTCCTTCAAAGTCAGTCGCTAAGCCCCTCCGATCTTTGACGATTCCTCGCCGCTCGCTTGAGTCCACATAGGGCACGGGGACTGCTTTGAACTGAGCATACATCGTCAGACCCTTCTGACGGTCGCCATACAGGAACTCATGTCGTGCACTCCAGAATTGGGCTTCAAAGTGAGTGTCCCCGTCAGTGAAGCTACGTCGCAAAAGCTTAGATATCTCCCCAGCATTTGCTACTTCGTCTTCTCGCATCAAAATTTTGGCAAGTTGATAGCTGAGCGCCTTGGATGAAGGATTTAATGATACAGCTTTACGCAACACTGCCTTACCCTCTTCGACTTGCGCAGTTTCCTCGCTATCAATTAGTTGTCTTGAAAGACGCAACGCAACGAACTCATTTCCCGGTCCACGCTGGAAAGCAGAACGCAGCATAGCCAGAGCCTGCGGATGCTTACTTAGAACACCATAGAGGCTAGTTCTGACCCCCATCAAATAGGTGTCGTCAGGCCATCTTTGCAGACCCTCTGCCAAGCTCCTTTCCAGTTCCCCCATCTTTCGAATCGCCACTTCCTCGGACAGTTTCTGCGCATTGGACGAATCTGCGTCCATACGTAAAGTGATCTGATCCAGCAAGACTTCGCAGTATGTGACTACTCCATGCTTAGAAGACTTGAGAAGTCCGTGATCCTTAATCTCATTTAACGCAGCCTCGCGATATCTCTCCGCGAGAACAGGATCTATGCCCTCTTCGCGAGAAAGCTCACGCAAGACCACTGCCTTAGTGTGATGTAGAACACCAGTGGATCTCTTACCTGAAGCAATGGCCTCGTCAATGTACTTTTGAGCACGAGCAGCGGATCCGCCAGGATGCCTCAATTCGAAGATCGCCCGCTGCTGAAGAAGAAAAGACCTATCAACGCCGGATTGCTCGGCTGCATCGAAGATTCGATCTGCCAGGGATCGATCGGCAAATTCATCCGCCATGACGCGCCCCCTCAGAAGAAGGGTTGCCGCGTCGTCGTCACTGGAGTAGTCCGTGTTGAGTGAATGAACTACGCGCGCAATCTGGTTCGCTTTATCGGAAGGGGCGGGAAACGCCTCTTCAAATACAATTTGAGCAATTTCGGTGTGCCGCGTTCGATACGCAAAGTCCTTGGATCGCCAATCAGAATAGGAAGTGACTACTTTCTCCAACGGCCGAAAGAAGCGGTCCTCAAATTGGTGGAAGCTGGTTCCACTCATACGCGATATTAAGCCCGCCCTAACAGGGATGTTCAGGCGATGGAGCGAACAAATGTCCAGATACAAAACCTGGGCTTCTGGTGGTGTGATGTTTCGATATTCGTCGCGAAGAATATTTCGAATATCAGACCCCATTGTCGCCTCATGAAGCGCAACCAGAAGCTGACGCTCATACAGCTGCATCAATCGATCAATTCTTTCCGCAGACGGGACGTGCTTAAGCTCACCTAAGCAATCATGTCTCTCCAATAGATCGCACAGCATGCCAGCCTCATCACGAGACAAATCTCCAACTGTGTACTCCTCACCTTGGATAAATTTTGCGCCGGAATGCGCAGTGTTCCACTCATTGGTACGCGCTCCGCAGATGAACGTCACTGGAAGTCCAGCTCTTTCCGCGTAGCTGTAGCACTCGTTGAGGCTAGCAATGTCAAAGAGCGCATTGTCCACGAAAATGAAAATTCGCTCGCCAGAGACCTCATGCAGCTCCTGAAGAACCTCTTTTACGCCCTTCAACGAGGTGTCGCAGTAAAAACAGAGTGCGGGATTCGAATCGCCTGCGAGCCCCCATGCAGCCCTCTTCAGCACGACGCTCTTTCCGGAACCTGCATGGCCATTCACGAGCACGAATTCCGCACCTTTATCGAGCCGAGATAGTCCCGTCACTAACCCATAGGTAGTCCGTCGAGGGAAGTCAAAGCCATGTTTTATCGGGGCCCAGGACGTCGAGTCTCCGCGATAGAACTTCGACGGATCTGGATTCTCAACTGGCATGTCATGATGGACATGTAGTAAGCGTCCGGTCATGACGGCCTGCAAGCTGTGGCTAAGGGTCGCATTAACTTTTATCCAGCGTGAAATCGATCCCATTGACCCAGTGAAAAGCTGACCCAAAACACGTTGGTTGGGAAGAATCTCCTTGTCGATGGTCCTCAGGAACTCCTCAAACGTTCCCGGAATCGCGTCCATTTTGTACTTTGCCCAATACCGACGATCGTGGTCGTCGAAACGGGGATTTATGGCTGTGTAGGAGGGGCGATCCTGGAAGCCCTCTTCCAACGAAAACAGTATTTGAGCAATATGGGCATCGCCCAACTCATACCCGCAAAAGATGACCGGATAGTCCTTGGCCATCTCCTGAAAGGCAGTAATTAGCCTTCCTCTCCCATCCCTGTACTTTGCATACTGTTCGTTCGCAATGATCAAGGGAAGCTGCGTGTCCGAAGCGTTGCTTATGCAGCCATGAATTTTAAAAATAGGGACAGCGTTCGCCTCCCCCTCGTATGTGCGGATATCTCCATCCCGAACTAAGACGAGTGGATCCTGGAGGCGCTCCTTGACCTTCTCATATGCCTTCTCAACTACACGGTCATAGTTGGTAGTAACAATGGCCTTCCATTTGAAACGAGGGATAATCTGATGAAAATCCAGAGGGTCGATAGGATCGAATGCATTTCGAATGAAATGCTGCACTTCCAAGACGCTGCCGTCCGTAGAAGCGTAATCCGCAATTCGCGCAAGAGCTTCGTCTGCGCGCCTCCCACCAAGAAATTCATTGGAAAGTGCCTCGCCCAGCTGCCTTCCGGTCAGCGCACTCTTTGCCCCATCGGCAGACTTGCACCCATAAGAAGCGCCGGCACCGAGAAATAGGATTGCCTTACCTTCCTTGATCTGCTGGATAAGGCGCGGCGACAACTGCAACTTCCTTTGCATAGATGCTCCCCCTGCGAGCCCTATTCAGAAGACAGTAGGGATATCGTATATGAATTTGTCTTTGTGCAAGCATCAACGATGGCTGGCAGATATTTCAGGGCGTTCGGACGGTGATCACCGGCGACATGACCCATCGCCCCGCCAGATGCCGCACCCGGACTAGTCGCTTGGCAACAATGATCCGGAGGCCATGCACTTGCCCGCTCGCTCCGCTTTGCCGGATGCGCTGACCAAACGATCCTTGTCATCGGCCCCACTTTGCCACCCCACCGCCGGCCACACAGTCCGCGACGGCGCAGCCTTCAGATTTGCGGCGTAAGGGCGGTGAGCTCCACTTTTGCTGTTTCAGGCGCCCTTGATCAGCACATTATTAGCTGGCGGCTACAGAAAACGTGCAAACCGACTGAATTATTTGTAGTCGAAACACGTATGGCGGTATTTACGCCCATAAACCAGCAAGCAGCGCGTCAGGCCAATCCATGAGAGTGATGGAGAGTCCAAATGAACATTGGAAGTTACATCCGTACTCTCGATAACACAGGCTAATCGCCCTGCCCTGATGCTGGCTACGGGTCGGAAGCGGGGCTTCACTCTTGCATTCCGAGCTGCCGGGTTATCAATGCAAATCGGCGCTTGCCGGCGCCTCCGCCGCAGCACGCTTGGGAGTATCGGTTGGACACCAGCTCTTGAGGCGCTTGCCAGCCCGATAGAGATCGACGCACTCGCGCATTTGAGCCTGGAAAATAATTTCAGGCGTATTGACCGGGCAGCCTTGCGACAGGCCCTTGCCTTGGCTGTACTCATCGATGCAGGTTAGAAGTGGTACCGGCTTGGCTGGCGTGCCGCCTCCAGCCAACGCCGATGGCGGCAGATTGAGGCGCTCGTCGGTGTCCTTCGGGTCAGGAGGTATCGGCGGCGCGCCGCACAGCAGATTAGTAGCCGTGCTGCGCTTTTCCGGATCGCACATGGTCTTAGCTATTTCCTTGATCACATCGTCGATATGCCGGCCTACCGCGCCACCAAGGGTTTCGTTCGGCGGCGGGAAATACTTGTTGAAGCGAGTCGGCCGGTAATGCGTGAAGTCGGTATGCTCCATGATCTGACGGTCATCCTTCGGCTTGCTCGTCTTTACCTCGGATGGTGTATTGGCCGAGTACTGGATATGTTCGGGCGGCAGCCGGATCGAGCCGCTGGCGGAAAATATTTGGCTGGCGTCAGGTTTGTTGCCAGGCGGGGCTGGCGTTGGCGCGGGCTTTGTAGCCGACGCATCGATCAACGCTTTATGCGGCTTTTCAGTTGGCTTGGGTTTCACAGGCGGCGCCGATGCCAGCGACACCATGACGGGTGCCGCGGGCGACGGCAACTGTTTCGCTGGTGTTGCCACGTCGATCAAACGCACGCTTAGCGGCTGCTCTCTATCCTCCGAGGGCGGTCGCATCGCGTTCCAGAGCACCAGGGCGAAAAGCGCGTGTAGAGCCAGCACTACGGCAAGCACCAGCACCCTCTCCCGCGGATTCAAGGACCGCGCGGACCAGGGCACCTGATTTTTATACGTATCAATCTTGCAACGCGCAGCGTCCTGCACATGTACTTGATCGCGATCCTGTCCGGGCGCTTCGATAACCCCGCCTCATTCAAGCTGATTGCTCACACAACACTAACGCTAGTATCCACGCGTGTATTGCAGCCAGCCCAGTAGACCTGCCGTGTTGACCAAGGTTCCTCGAAAAAACGGTTGTAACGAAATCAGGATCCATCAGGCTAAGTTGAATGCGCAACGCATTCGGCCATTCGTTTTAATTTGCGATCAGGAATCATAGGCCGCGCGAGCAAATCCCGCAGCCTTCATGCTTGCCAGGTTTAAGTGTCCCGATCAGAAGCTCGTAAACGAGTGTGCCTCTAATTCTGTGGATCGATAACCTCAGCTTGCTTCTTCTCGTCGGGCAATGGCAGCTATAGGCGAAAGCAGGCTCCCACCCTACCCTCGATAACCCCATCTAATCGTCATCGCGATAAGAGAGGGGTATCGGGACCACCGGGGCCTGCCTCAACTTCTACTTAAACTAAATTTACAACTGCATTGGTTAATGTGGACGACTCAAACGCGCCAATTCCCTGGCATCCAACGCAATGCGTCCAGCCAAGTCCACAGCTGCACGCTGACAGGCGCTCACCATCTTTACATAGCCGTCAGCAGTAGCTTCATCGAAGCGATCGGTATGCACCACGCGCGCGCTTCCCGGGTCATTTGTAAAGCTCAATTCCCAATCCGCGACTAGTTGGACTTGCTTGCCGGGCCACGCATCAAGGCGGCGGATTTGAACCTTCACTTTCATAACAGGCTTGTCGGACTGGATGGGCAATCCGGCCACATCTTGCGTGCTCAACAACGCGCTCAGTTCGGAAGAGAGTGCGCCGCGAACCTCGTCGCCAAAGGGACTGACCCAGCGCTCGCTATCGAGCACAACCATATCGCTCTGGCCTTGTCGCACCACCAACTGTGACTGGTCGAGTTGAGCGGGAATGCCGACTGGCAACACATCGATCAGAAATGCGGCTGGCGGTTGCGCGGCTGCCTCATGAGTCATGGGCGGTAGCATGGTGTGGTAGTGGACAGGTGTTGAAGCACACGCCGTTAGCGCGAGAGCCAGCGCAATAGGTACCGGGCGGAAGATCAGGCTCATGGCGAATGTCCCGGGTTGGTGACATGGGAGGAAGAGGGAAAATCTGCCGCCGGTGGATCGTTCGGCAAACCCTTGAGCAACGCATCGGGATGGCGGCCGAGCATGTCGGTGAGCGTACGTACCGATTGCGCGGTACGTTGAACTTCCAGCAACGTCTGTTGAAGGTTTTGCTGCAACGGCGCGTTATCACTGAACGCGCCTTGTACCGTCTGAAAAGTGCGGTCCGCCTGCTGCAGGGTTTGCGTGGTGGCAGGCAGTACCTGTCCGTTGACTTGCTTGAGGCTCTTGTCCAGGTCCACCAACGAAGCATCAAGGTGCTGGCCCATGGCATCCAGTGGCATCTTCTCGATTTTGCTCACGATGCTGGCCACTTGTTCCTGCATGTGATCGAAGCTGCTGGGAACGGTGGGTACTGCGATCGGACGCGCGTCAGGGTCGAAGTCGACTTTCGTTGCATTGGGCACGAATTCAAATGAGATGTAGAGCTGCCCAGTGAGTAAGTTGCCAGAGCGCGCCTGGGCGCGCAGACCATGCTGGATCATATTGGCAAGAAAGGAAGCCGCCTGCTGGTCGGGGTTACCGCTGTACTTCGGTAGTTGCGCCAGCACGCCACCAAGGCGGCTGGGATAAATGACGACGCCGACTACGGTCGGAAAGCGGTGCTTGGCCGCGTCATAACCAAGATCGAGCGATGCTACCCGCCCGATATTCAGTCCGGCGAACTCCACCGGTGCACCTATGACCAGGCCACGCAATGAATCCTCAAAACGCAACTGCAAATACTGCGAAGGGCCATCGGGCGGCGCCATGGCCGTTTGCTGATCCTTCGCCAGGTCGAACGTGCGCCGGGCCGGCGCGGGCGCGTCAGCGACGTTGGCTGGATTCGCGAACGCAATGCCGCCGGCAAGCACGGTGGTCAATGATTGCGTATCCAATTTCAAACCATCCGCGCCCAGCGAAATATCTACGCCGCTCGCGTGCCAAAAACGTGTTTGTGCGGTGACGAAACGGTCATACGGCGCATCGATGAATATCTCCAGGGTAACGCCGCGGCCATTGGCATCCAGCTGGTAGGAAGCTACACGGCCGACGCGGATACGGCAGTAGTAGACGGGCGAGCCAATATCCAGCGAACCCAGATCATCGGCATGCAACACGAAGCTTTTCCCCGCCGTACCGTTGATAACGGTAGGCGGTGTTTCCAGCCCGACAAAGCTGTTGCCCGGCCGATGAGACGCTCCCTTGTCGACACCGATGTATGCGCCAGACAGCAAGGTGTCGATGCCCGACACGCCCTGTAAGCCAATGCGTGGCCGAACGACCCAGAAGCGTGTATCGGCGCGGGCCAGGTTCTCGGCACGCTTGTCCAACGTTACGGTCGCGACAACATAGGAGCCGTCCTCGCTCAAGGAAATGGCGGAAACCACGCCAACCGTCACGTCCTTGTACTTCACCGGCGTCTTGTCTACTTCAAGACCCTCGGCCGTTTGGAACATGATGGATATCTCCGGTCCGACCGAGAGCCACGCATGAATCAGCATCGATAAACCGATCAGGGCCGCCAGCACTGGAACGATCCAGATCACGGAAATACGTCGACGGGGCCGAATGATTGCGGCTTCATCCGGAGGCAGCACGTGCTTCATTGCGTCACTCATGTTTCGTTACCATCCCAGGTCAACCGGGGATCAAATTGCATGGCGGAGAGCATGGTGAGGATCACCATGCCACCGAAAAAAAGAATGCCCAGGCGCGGCTCGATGTCAGCCAGCGACTTGAACTTGACGAGCCCCGCGACGATCGCCACTACCAGCACATCTAGCATCGACCAGTAACCGATCTGTTCCACCAGGCGATAGAGCAGCGCCCGCTCGCGTCGAGCCCACGGCGTGCGACGTTGGGCGGTCACCAGCAGTAAACCGATAATCAAAAATTTGGCACATGGCACCGCAACGCTGGCGGTGAAAATGACCAGTGCGATGCCGTAGGAGCCCGACTTCCAGAACTCGACAATGCCCGCGGCGATGGTGCTGCCGCTGCTGCTTCCCAGCATGTCGGTATGCATCACCGGCAACAGGTTGGCCGGGATATAGAAGATCATCGCCGCCCACAGCAATGCCCACGCAAGTGAAAGACTATTTGGACGACGTGCATGCAGAACAGCGCCGCAAAGAAGGCACTGCGTTGCATGGGTTGTGGTGCCGGGTGCTTCGCAAACCAGACCACAGGCATGGCAGCCGATCACACCGAGTTCGTGAGCGCGTGGACGCATGCTCATACCGCCACGTCGCTTTCGGTAAGTGACCACAGATGGCGTGTGTCAGGACTGGCGATGAGCGTAAACAACACCGTCAACACACCCATGGCCCACAGGCCAACGCCAGGGACCACGTGCAGAAAGCCTGCGAGCTTGATGATCGAGACCAGGATGCCGATCAGCGCCACTTCGATCATGCTCCATGGACGAAGCGTGACGAGAAGTTTCATCACGATGCGGAAGCCCGGCGCCCGACGGCCTCGACGTGCGTACAGCAGCACCCATCCAAGCAGCAGCATATGCAGCAAGGGCACGACGATCACCGTCAGTGTCGCCGGTACGGCCATCAATGTGACGGGACCGTGTGCCAGCGCGGCAACGGACCGCCAGAGCGTGGTCTCGTTATGCAGTCCGTTGAAGCTGACACGTATGATTGGACATACGTTGGCTATGACGTAGATGACGGCGGACGTCATGGTCAGGGCCAGCCAGTGATCGACATCCAGCCGGCTCAGGCGTAAGAACGGCGCCGCACAGATTTCGCAGCGCACGCCTTCACCTGGCGCCAGCGTTGGACGTCGGTACACAGCGTCGCAATGTTCGCAGACGATAAGAGTCGGAAAGGCTTTCATGATTTCACAACACCTGCCAACTTCCTGCGAAACGAGGAGCCGGCGGCAAGTAATCGAATGCGCACTACGTGGTTGCCGTAATGCCGTGGGAAATTGGAAACAGTCCCAACCGTCATACCTCTCGATATGAACTAGTGCGCCTGCGACGTATCGGCAATACGTGTGGGTTTCGGCGAAAACCACACCGCCACCGCGGCGAACACGAAACAGAATCCAACCACCATAAAGAGTTGGTTGGTGGCGAGCATTACCGACTGCGACTGCGCAAGATTGCTGATTTGGCCGCGCGCCTGCTCAGCACTCCATCCTGCATGCGTCAACGTGGTTGCATAGTGCCCCGCCTTGTCGACCAGTCCAGACAGTTCCGCGCGAGCGTATTTGGTCTTGTTCTCCCACGACGTATTGACCAGTGCCGTGGCGATTGCTCCACTGAACGTTCGACAAAAACTCATCAGGCCCGCCGCGGAGGCGGTTTCAGCCTCGTCGACGCTGCTTAGCGCGAGTCCCGTCAATGGTACGAAGAAGAACGGCAAGCCGACGCCTTGCAACAACAGCGGAAAAGCAATGCCCCAGAAAGGCATATCCGTGTTGGCGTGTGTGCGTACGATGGTCACCACGCCCAACCACATCACGCCAAAGAAGACGAGCCAGCGACCATCTATCTTGGAAGACAGCATGGCCGCCAAGGGCGCCGACGCCACAGCAAGAATACCGGTCATCGCTACAGCACAGCCGGACCACGTCGCGGTGTAGCCCATGTTGTTCTGCAGCCACAAGGGCGTGAGCACGGCCGTGCCGAAGAATGCACCGAACGCCAGCACGATGGTGATGACGCTCGCACTGAATCCGCGATGGCGGAACACTCGCAAGTCCACCGCCGGATGGCGCTCCGTCAACTCCCAGATCATGAACGCCGCAAAGCCGATGGCTGCAATGATGCCCAGCACGCGGATTTCAGGAGAGGCGAACCAATCCGCATCCTTACCTTCGTCGAGCAAGATCTGCAGCGATCCGACCCAAACGATCAACAGCACGATCCCCACCCTGTCGATGGGCAGCCGCACGAGCGATGTCTCATGGGGCTTGAGCAGACGCCAGCCGAAGTAGCCGCAGAACAGCGTCACCGGCACGTTGATATAGAAGATGTAGCCCCAGTGCATCCAGTCGCAAATCACGCCGCCGAGAACGGGGCCGACGACGGGCCCCAGCAGCGTCGTCATGCTCCACATGCCGATCGCCATAGCGGCCTTTTCTTTGGGAAAAATCTGCAGCAGCAAAGTTTGCGACAGTGGCATCAGCGGACCGCCGGCAAACCCCTGAAACACACGAAACACCACCAGCATGCTGAGCGACGTCGCCATACCGCAGAGCGCGGAACACACGCCAAACATGATCAGCGAGGTGATGAAAACCCGCACGGTGCCGAACCGATTAGCGAGCCAGCCGGTCAGCGGCACGGTAATGGCCTCGGCCACAGAATAGGACGTGATGACGTTGGTGCCCTGACTGGACGACGCGCCCAAGGCACCGGCGATGGTCGGCACGGAGACATTGGCGATGGTCGTGTCGAGCACCGCCACAAAGTTTGCCGCGGCCAGGATCAAACCGGCAGCGATCAGCATGCCGCCCGATAGCGGGGGTAACGGGATATCCCGACTTTGCTGGGAAGACATGGGGAGGCCTCAGCTTGCCGGGGTGTCTTTGCCGCCGCGGGTATCCACGGTCGCTTCCATGGAGAGCCCGACGCCGAGCGGATGCGCGCGAAGATCGTTCGGATCAATCGCCACGCGAATCGGCAAGCGCTGCACCACTTTGATCCAGTTGCCGGTAGCGTTCTGCGCCGGAATCATCGCAAATGCGGAGCCGCTACCGCCGGCGATGCCTGCGACCTTACCGTGGTAAATGACATGGCTTCCATAAAGGTCGGAAGTCAGTTCGACCGGTTGACCCAAATCCACCTTTTCCAGCTGCACTTCCTTGAAATTGGCGTCGACATGCACAGCATCGATGGGTACCACCGACAACAGCGACGCGCCCGGCTGAACCCGCTGCCCGATCTGAACCTGACGGCTTGCGACAATCCCATCGACCGGAGCGCGCAACACAGTGCGATCGAGATCGACGCGCGCTTGGTCTCGCTTGGCGCGCGCCAGCAACACTTCCGGATTGGTGTCGACCGTTGTGTCGATGATCAGCACCTTGTTTGCATTTCGCGATCCGATCGCGGCTTCGCGATTGGCCTTTGCTTGCAAGGCGGATGCGCGTGCGGAGGCCAAAGCCGCTTGGGCGCTGGCGAAGGACGTTCGCGCGTTGCTCAGTTCCTCTCCGGACACGGAACCGGAATTGGCCAACGCTTCGCGACGCTTCAGATCAAGCGCCGCACGATCATAGTCGGCCTGCGCCGAGGTAACCTGCGCGGCCATGCGCGACTCATCGGCGGCCCGTGCATCGATCTGTGCGGTCAGGCCAGCATCGGTCGCAAGATACGCCCGGACTTTCCGCTCAGCCGAGCCGACTTCGGCTTCGGCCTGTGCGAGTGCGAGTTTTGCGTCGGTATCATCGATCACCACGAGCACATCACCTTTGTGCACGTACTGCGTATCGACTGCGTTGACACTTTTCACGATGCCACTTACCGATGGAGTGATCGAAGCGACTTCCGCACCGGTATAAGCATTGTCGGTCGATACGAAGCGTGAGCCGATGAAATGCCAGTAGCCGGCATATCCCAGGCCCGCTACCGCTACGACACCCGCCAACACAGAGAATAACTTTTTACGCTGGACACCATGCGCGGTGAGATCGGCAGGCGAAGCGGACGTGATTGGCCCTTCAGCGGCCACAGATTGGCTCTGAGACATGTTCAAATCCTTAAAATTAGCTTGCTGGTTTCGTGTTTGTTGAAATCGACGGGTGCTGGTAACCGCCGCCGAGGGCGCGCACCAGCGATACATCGAGCGTGAAGGTTCTTGACTGGATGTCGGCCAATTGGCGCTGTGCCGTGGTCATGGTGTCGGCAGCACTCAGTACGTCCAGGTAACCGGAAAGACCCACTCGGTAGCGGTCGACAGCAACACGATGCGCCTGCGCCGCAGCGTCGTAAGCCGCCTGCGTCGCGCGCAGCCGATCGGCCAACGCACGCCGGCTCACCGCAACGTCCGCGACGTCATGCAGCGCTTTGGTCAACGTTTCGTCGTAGTTGGCCACAGCCTCGTCATAAGTGGCACGAGCACCGCGCAATTCGCCGCGCAAACGTCCACCATTGAAGATCGGCAAGGTGATCGCCGGACCTACGTTGCCGACTTCCGATCCTGATTTGCTCAACATGTTCAAGCCGAGCGATTGCACACCGATCATCGCGCCCAGATTGACGTTCGGATAAAACCCGGCGCGTGCGACATCAATGCGTTTGCCAGCCGCCTCGGCGCGCAGTCGCGCAATCACCACGTCCGGGCGACGGCCAAGCAGGCCCAGGGCGAGATTCGCGGGCATGTCGGCGGGCTGCGTCAAATTCACGGCCGGACGCTGGATGCTCAAGCCGCGATCGGGGCCTTCGCCCATCAACGCGGCAATCCGGTTGCGTGCGAGCCCTATCGATTCATCCAGTGACAGCAGGTCCGCTTCTGCGCTCTGCCGTCTCGATTCGGCTTGCTGCACGCTCGCCTGCGTTTCCAACCCATGAGCAAAGCGGTCGGCGAACAATTGCGCGGATTGCGTGCGTACTTTCACGGCGGCCTCGGCGCTGTCGCGTTCGGCATAGAGGCGCGCGAGATCGGCGTACGCATCGGCGATCGAGGCCGCCAGCACCATCCTGGCTTGCGCTAGGTCTGCCCGGGATGCATCAAGTTCGGACGTCGCAGCCGCCAGCGCGGCGCGGTTCTTGCCCCAGAAGTCTATTTCGTAGCTGAAATTGAGTTCGGCGCTACCGTATTCGCGCCACCCCTGGGGCACGAATGCCGCAGGAATACCGTTGTTGTAACTCTGCTTTTCCTTCTCCACCAATCCCTGTGCGCTGACCTGAGGCAGCAATGCCGCGCCCGCTTCCTGCGCCGAAGCCTCGGCGTTGTGCAGGCGTGCTTCGGCAGCCGCCAGCGTTGGCTCACCCTTCAGTGCTTCGGCAATCAATGCGTTCAACTGCGGATCGTTGTAGCGCTGCCACCACTGCTCGTCCGGCCAAGTGGATGCAGGCTGCGCTGCATCGGCCACGAAACTCTGCGCGGTCTGGTAGCTCTGCACGTCTTTCGTCACCGGCTTGGGTGGCATGCTGGGAAATTGCGCGCACGCGCTCAAGAGCATCGCTACTGCCAATGCGCCGCCCATTTGGCTGGGTACACCCCATGTCCTCACGACCTTCTTCACAGTAACGCCCCTTCATAACAATACCGTACAGTCTAGTTATAATTTGGCGAGTGTCAACATATCCAGACCGACTGGTTTAGTTTTGATAGAATCCCCCGCCGGCATAACCACAGTCATACCCGCCCTGCCCTTGGCTGACGTTGGCGCACCTCACGCGAGGAAATTCGATGAGAAAGAAGACGGAAGAAAAACGACAGGCGATCATCGACACCGCCCTTGAGGTATTCCTCGAACTTGGATACGAGCAGGCGTCGATGGCCGAAATCGCCGCTCGCGTCGGCGGATCTAAGGCAACGCTCTATGGCTACTTCGAATCCAAGGAAGAAATGTTCATCGAGGTCATGCTTGGATCGGCAGCTGACGAAATCAAAATCGCGATCGCTTTACTCGATGTTTCGAAGCCTATTCGCGAGACGTTGATGAACTTGGGCAAACAGTACCTGACTGCTTTGCTCAAGCCGCAGTTGCTTGCGATGCGCCGCCTGGCCATGCATGAGGCGGGGCGCTCTTCGATCGGCGTGCAATTCTATGAGCGAGGACCGAAGCACGGCTGGAGCCTGGTGACAGAATTCTTGCAGCAAGCCATCCGACTTGGGCACCTACGCAAGTGCAATGCAACGGTGGCGGCGGCGCATCTTCGCGCGTTGTACGAAGCTGAATTGTTGGAGCCCAGCTCGTTGGGCGTATCAGTGGACACTTCGCCTCGCAATGTTGCGAAAGTTGTCGCACGAGCGGTGGATGCCTTTATGGCGGCATACGGGAATGGTGATGCGGAAGGATGAACCCTAGCCCTGATTTGCTCGTAGAGGGATCAGTCTGCCCTACCCCGATAACGCTCCCCAATCGCTAGCCAAACCCCGCGCCATGGTTCTCCCATGACGAATTCGCTGGCCATGGCGCTAACCGTTACGCCCCACGGCAAAGGCACGTGTCATGCGCCGCAAGGCACGCCGGCACCGGAAATGCCTGGGGTGTCGTGCAAACCGCAGTGAGCATTGATACGCGTGTCCTGCCACTTGGGGCGCGACCTGTTCGCAAACTAGGTCGCATTCCTTGGATTGGCCTGCTAATCAGGTCATGGTTCTCAGCTAGAAGTCGCCACGGACGGCGGCAAGTTATGCAACCGATTGATTTCTAAAAATATAATTTCGACGACCGAGTTAATGAAACTGCGACAAAACCCGACTGCTGTTCTCGGCAGCAAGACCTCAGCACTCACGGCAGAAATCCTACGCAAACTGCGTTCGCCAGAACCGAGAAGCACAGCAAGCTTGCGACGAAAAGAAACTTACCCACAACCTGCTCCTTATTGGTAGAAACCCAGGTCAAACCAGGATGGATATTCGCTGTTAATGCCCGTCGATGGGAAAATTATGAGCCGGAAGACGGCAGAAACCCGTAATACTCACCGTGAAGTACGGCCGACGATGGAATGGTTTTCAGAACTTGGTAGGTCAGCAGCACATCGCCGGACGCGGCCAATCCGTTGATGATGGAGAGCGAGGCCAAGAAAGGCACCCACTCCGCTGGCACCATCGTCGAAACCACATAAGGAACGATGGTCAGAACAACGAATGGCGCCAGGAGCATGACAATGGCGCGGCCACGACTGTGCTCACCATTGTAGGCGGCGTAGAAGAGAAAGCTTTTCGGCAACACGCCAACAATGGAATGTCGCGACAGCCCCATCCAAGGATGAGCCAGTAGGTGAACGAATTCATGCACCACGATGATGGCCGCCAACGTCCCCAGAAAGATGCCAGGAGGCTGGTCGAAAACACCGAAAATGATGTGGTTTTCCCAGCGCATGCGCCAGGCGGCATAGAGGATAGGGCCGACCACGAAAACCCCTATCATCAGGGCAATGATGTGAACCCTTGAATAGTCGGTCACCAACTTACGGGCTTCCACAAGCCTGTAACTGACCGCCGGGGGCATTCCTACTTTGAAACGCATGGACACCTCTACTGCGTGTGGAACCGGGACGGTGCACGCATCCCGGCGTACAGCATAATCTTTAGCCCGTCGGCCTCAAATTACTTACAGCTTGGAGATCTGATAGGCGTCATACGCAATGATGGCGACGTCGAACACGGCCAGCGCGATCAACGGGAGGATGCCACCACCGACTTCATCGGCCTGAGCCATCGAGATTTCCTGAATGCCCATGTTTTCCATTTGCTTCTTCCTTTGCACTTGAATGCGTCCACTTTGCCAAGCATGTCGACGGGACGCGTCGTCGACATATCCATGCAGCACCACCGTCCCAAAGAGCCAGTGGCTTCAAAAACTATGTCCGTTTCCCGCTCAACGATGGGAGCTGCACAACGCGGTCCGCACTGGCAATGGTCTCTGGCCGGTGCGCGATGATGAGCCGTGTCGTTCGAAGTGTTTTGACGGCGCTGTTGACCTTGCTTTCGCAGACCAAGTCGAGATGACTGGTGGCTTCATCCAGTATCAAGAGCCTGGGTTCCCGATAGAGCGCTCGCGCCAAAATGAGGCGCTGCTTTTGACCGCCGGATAGGGCTGATCCCATGTCCCCTACCGCTGACTGGTAGCCCATGGGCAATCGCGCAATGTCGTCGTGCAGCTCAGCGACCTTCGCAGCCTCGATCATGCGTTCGGGTTGCATGACCTGAGCCCCAAAGACGATGTTTTCTGCAATAGAGCCAGCCAAAAGACTGTCGTCCTGCATCACCGCGGCAAGGACAGACCGATACCGCTCCATCCCCAGCTTCTCAATGGGAACGTCCGCAAAGCACACCTCCCCTTCGGTCGGCTTGAGCAGTCCAGCCACGATTTTGGCCAGGGTGGTCTTTCCACACCCCGATGGCCCACAGATGGCCACCGACTCACCATCACCCACTTCGAAACTAACGTTGTGAAGGATCCAGGGCTCCTGGTCCGAGTATCGAAACGACACATTCCGCACGCTCAGTCGCCCGTTGGCCAACGGGCCATCCCATGGCGTGATGGTCTCGGCTTCGACAGGAGACAAGGCGATGTCGGCCAGGCGCTCGGCATGGAGCCCTAGCATTCGGAACTCAATCAACTTGTCGATGAGCCCTGATGCCCGCGTTGAAAACTGGTCCGCGTAGGCGACAAAAGCCACCAGCATGCCGGCCGACAATTGCCCGTCCAGCACTTTGGTGGCAGCAAACCAAAGAAGCAGCACACGCCCCAACCCAAAGAGCGCCTGATTGACAGCGCTGAAGCTGATGGCCAGCCGTTGAGTGTGAACCTCCCGGTTGGTGGTGGTCACTACCGTGTTGATATACCGGCCAGCACGCGATGCCTGCTGGTTCGCCAATTGGATGGCCATGATGGCTCGAATCGATTCCAGGATTTCCGTCTGCTGCTTTGCATTGGCAATGATTTGCTCTTCATTGGCCCGGCGCAGAGGTTTGAAGAAAGCAGTTCTGGCAATGCTGTAGACGATAAACATCGCCAGTACAAACAGCATCAACGGGACACTGTAAAACCCCAGAACGACCAGCGTTGCAATTGACATCACCCCATCGAGCACGGAGCCGATGAATTGGGTTGTCAACGTCCTCTGGATGGTTTGCGTCGCACCAATCCTTGAAATCACATCCCCCACATGTCGCTTCTCAAACCACGACAGCGGCAGGCGTAGCAGGTGATGGGCGATGTTGCCCATCCACTGCACATTGATCACAGCACCCAGCCACGTGGTCATCCAGGAACGAAGAGCTGTGATCGCAGTTTGGAAAACAACAATGAACGTAAACCCGATGCCTAACACCAACAACAGGTCTCGGTCAGCCCCAACCAAGACTTGGTCCATGATCCATTGCATGTAAAACGGGACGGTGAGATTGAGTGCCTCCAGTGCCACCGCCAGCAGGAAAATTTGGATGGTCGCGCTACCCAACCCTTCGACCTTTCCAACCAATGCGCCGATGGAAACCTTTCGACGGTCCTGTACCGGCTCAAATGTCTCGGACCGAACGACTTCCAACGCAATGCCAGTGAAATGCTTCGACACCTCTGCCATCGGCATTTTTCGAATGCCCACGGCAGGGTCATGAATCACGGCAAATTTTGCTGATGCCGATTTCATGACCACGAAATGATTAAGATCCCAATGCAGGATGGCGGGAACCTTCAACTTGGGTAGTGCTGAGAGTTCTACCTTGACGGGTCGACAGTTGAGACCCAATCGACCTGCCATGCCGATGATTTGAGCAAGGGTCAAACCTTTGAGTGACGAGACAAACCGCGCCCGCAGCGCTGGCAAGTCCACATCATGGCCATGAAAATTAGCCACCATGGCCAAACACGCCAAGCCACATTCCGTGACCTCGCTCTGGTGCACCATGCTCAACTGAGGACGCCACGAAAACTGGAGTCGACTGCTTAAGTTGCCACCTGGCTTTCCTGAAGAAGCCTGCGATCCATCAGCCATGCCCTGCATCCAATCTACGTTGCGCGCCATAGAGCGGCTCAAACATCCACTGCAACAGTGTTCGCCGGTCTATGCGGACGTCCGCATCCAGGGCCATTCCGGGTAGGAGCGGTTCCTTCCGTCCATAGGCCTGAACACTGTCCTCGTTGAGGTCCACCATGACGCGATACACCGGCTCGTCCGGATGGGTTGGTCCACCCACCGCACTCACCTGCTCCGCTGACAGAGCCGTTCGTGAAATGTCGGTAATGCGGCCAAAATATTGGCCGAACTCTTGATAAGGGAACGCCCGATAGCGAAGAGTGACCGTATCTCCCTGACGAATGAATCCGATAGCCCGACTAGGCACCAGCAACTGGGCATAGAGTGCAGAGCCACGGGGCAATATCGTCATCAGCGATTGTCCGGCACTGAGCGTTTGACCCGGTTCGACAATCAATGCAGAGACAATCCCGTCTGCCGGTGCATGCAGCATCAAACGATGCTTCTCTTCACTCTCCGCTTGCGTGCGATTCAGTTCTGCCATCTGCCGGGAGGTTTCGTTGTTGCGCGTTGTCGTCTCCAGCGGAATCTGCTCAAGGTCGCGTTTGGCAGCGCTGATCTGTGTCAGCAAATCCAGGCGCTGTCGTGCCAAGAGCTTCTGTTGCCCCTCGTTATCCAGGGAAACGGCTTCCTGTTGTTGAAGCTGAAGGTCTGAAATGTATCCCGATTTATTCAGCGGCTTCATGCGGCCCACCATTTCCTTGGAGGCCGTCGCTTTTTGGTTGATCAAAACTTCTTGGCTGCTGATCTCATCCACCTGCGCTTGAAGCAACGCAATCCGCCTGATGAGCTCATCGGACTGAAGCTTCGCTTCCTTCGAACGCTCGGCCATGTCGCTCTCAAGATGAGAGCGCTCCTTATCTAACTCCGTTGAAACAATGGTGTGCGTGTCGCCCAACGTCGTGGAACTTTGAGGTTCCGTCAGCTCCGCAATCAACTGACCTTTGGAAACGGCCTGCCCTTCACGCACATAAAGCTTGGTGATGGCCCCTTTCGATGAAGCATCGACGGAGATAAGTCCAGTGCCGGGCAGCAATTGACCCGACACCGATTCACGGCGAGTGTATTTCGCAAAGCATCCGAAGAGCACCAGGCATATGACCAACGTCAATGCAAAGATGCTGATAATCCAATGGGATGGTTTCGACGCAACCACAATCGAACCCATCGATGACGTTCGTTGTGCTTGCAAAACTTCAGAACGATAGACAACTGACAACGTGCGCCCCCTGCACAAGCTTCCTTGTTATCCATGCAATCGAAGCTAACAAACAGCCTGCACCTCTGCAACAGCAAATGACGCATTCTTTGCTATCAATTGAAAGAATTTCTTTGCGTGAATCATCAGATCGATATAAGCGCGCATCTGTCCCAAATTGATAGCAATGTCGCGACAATAAATTGTCCCAATCTGACAGTGTTATCAATTGCTCGTTTGAGATTAACCATGAGCAATGCGATCACGTAAAGGCTAGAACTG
Source organism: Dyella acidisoli (assembly GCF_030160295.1). Taxonomy (GTDB): domain Bacteria; phylum Pseudomonadota; class Gammaproteobacteria; order Xanthomonadales; family Rhodanobacteraceae; genus Dyella_B; species Dyella_B acidisoli. The sequence goes on along the minus strand of NZ_BSOB01000005.1, from coordinate 146,800 downwards.
ATTCCAATTACCAAGAGGTAACACCGTCATTCCTATGCCCGCTGCGGGGTGCGAATTCAGCCGGTCGACGCAGCACACTATAGACGCGCAAGCTCCTAACTCAGTGCAAGAAGCCGGCGCACAGCCAAATCTGTGTCGCTATCTGTCCGCAAATTCATTCGCCTGTCTGTCCTGTGCATTTCTTGGCCCATTCTGACCTTGAGCGCGGCCATTCATGAAGCAGATTATCGTCCAACATACATCACTGCCCTCTACGTTAATTCTGACGTGAAGCTGTTTACACGCAGGATGTGTGCACCTGTTGCACGCCCGACATATTGCTCCTCAATAGCAGTTTGGTAATTGATCAGAAGGATCCTCAAGCAGTCGAACAAGGTCGTGGCGGTGAGTTGTCGCCACTGAGTTTAGATGGAGCCGGACGGATGATCCGGATGAGAGGGAAGGAGTGGAGGTCACATTCCGTCGGGAAGTGTTGGAAGCTCAATTCAGCGACTCGCTGGGTGCTATCGAAATCGTATCGCCTCTTCGCCGCCAGGCGTTGGCCGGTTTAATCGGCTCCCTGACGGTCGCGTTGATCGCCTTGCTCTGCTACTGCAAGTTGGTTGTAGCCACGATGCAGGAGGGTCACCTCTTCGCTGGCTCAATCGCTGAGAACATCTCGTTCTTCGATGAACACGCCACCAAGCAAAACATCGAAGACGCAGCAGAACTCGCATCGATTCATGGGGGCATCGTCGCACGGTCCATGGGCTCGATGCTCTCGGGTGGCCAACGCATCCCCCTGGCGCGGGCGCTATACCGGAAACCAAAGCTGCTGCTGCTCGATGAGGCCACAAGCAGCCTGGACATTCAACACGAAGGGATGATGAACGAAGCCATCCGCGCCCTGCCGATGACGCGAGTCATCATCGCACACCGACGAGAAACCTTTGGTTCCGCGGACCGCATTCTGCTCTTGGGGACGCGCCACGAAAACCATGAGATCGAGGACATAACGGCGGCCCTAAAAACCGAGCCGGTTAGCGCGACACCCGTCATGGCATGACATGCCTATTCAAAGCTTTGTGTGCATCGTGCACACAAAAATCGCGGCCATGAAAAAACCGCATCCACTCAAAGGAAAGCAACATGAACGACATGATCGAAATGACCGAGATCGAGGTTGAGGAAGTCAGCGGTGGCTTGCCGGAGCCGAGCGTGCTGGGCTTTATTGCCTACTTGGCAACTGGCTACATCAACGGCGTCAAGTTTTAATCAGATGCCAATCTAAAATGGAAAGGGGACGCCCTGCCCATGCAAAGACAGCCCAGTATGACTGGGCTGTCTTTCTTGTCTCGCGAGGGATATCCCACGTTATCGTATTGCAGCTCCTCACGTCTCGGAATCATTCATGCTCAAGATCGAGGCACTCACCAAAACCTATGCAAATGGCCATAGGGCGCTCGGAGGCGTCACCCTCGATATTCCGACGGGTGTCTTCGGCTTGCTCGGGCCCAATGGCGCAGGCAAGTCCACACTCATGCGCACCATCGCTACGCTGCAGCGGCCCGATGCTGGCTTGATCACCCTGGATGAACAGGACTTGCTCGCTTCTCCGGAGCGCACGCGCCAGTTGATCGGTTACCTTCCGCAGGACTTCGGGCTGTATCCACGCGCTACCGCACAAGCCATGCTCGATCATCTGGCCGTGCTCAAGGGCATGACGGCTCGTGCGGAGCGCAGAGAGTTGATCGAAGGTTTACTGGCCAGCGTCAACCTTTGGAAACACCAGCGCGCTCGCCTACAGGAATTCTCGGGTGGCATGCGCCAACGCTTTGGTATCGCGCAGGCGCTCATCGGCAACCCTCGATTGATCATTGTGGATGAGCCGACCGCAGGCCTGGATCCGACGGAACGTAACCGTGTGCTGGATCTTCTGGCGGAGCGTGGCGAACACGCAGTGGTCATCCTGTCCACGCACCTTGTGGATGACGTCGCCGACCTTTGCCCTCGCATGGCGATCATGGTTGACGGGCAAGTGCGCCTGACTTCGACGCCGGCGAACGCCATCGCCGCCTTGCGCGGACGCCTTTGGAAATACCCCCTCACGCCAGAACAAGCGAGCAAGCCCCTACCGTCGTCCATCATCTGCACCCGCCGCGTGGCGGGCTCGATCATGGCTTACGCGATCGGAGAGTCATCTGCGGTCCACCAAAGCACCGAAGCCGAACCGGATTTAGGCCACGTCTTCTTTTGCATCACGCGCCTGGGTACCACCTCGCCCCAGCCATGCGTAACGCAGGAAACAGCGATCGCATGAGTCCGTTCCGAAGTCTGTTTGTTTTCGAGATGCGTCTGCAATGCGCTGGGCCATTGTTCTGGTTGGTCGTTCTTGCATTTGCGGCCATAGGCTTCGACCTAGCCATCTCTGATCCTGTCCCAATCAACGCAGTCAGGGAGGGATTTCACCGAAATGGACCAACACTGTTGATGATTGCCCTGGGCGGTCTGAGCATCATCGGTCAGTTGGTGGCGGTCATGTTCGTGGGCACTTCGCTGCTGCGAGATGATCGCGCACGCACAGTCGAACTCATCCAAATGACGGGCGTGCCGCGCGCCAGCTATTTCAGCGCGCGCTTCGCAGCGGGTTACCTGCTGTCGTTGTTTACCCTGCTTGCCACGGTCGTGGCGCTAGTCGTGGGCTACCAGATGCCTTGGCTTCCCGCCAACAGTCTTGGACCGATGCCGTGGTCGGCATTTGCGATGGCCACCGGTGCGCTCATCGCACCCAACCTGTTTTTCGGCGCTGCGATGGTCGCGGCGAGCATCGCGTTCACCCGGTCCATGAAATACACAGTGGTGGCTGTCGTTAGCGTTTTGGTGTTGCACAACGTCGGCAACACGATGACGCATGGTGCCTCGATGCTATCGGCCATGCTGGACCCGTTTGCTGGGCAGGCCATGATTCAGATGGCCGATAAGTGGACCGCCGACCAGCTCAATAGCGCGATCCCACTAAGTGGCACTTTTTGGCTCAATCGACTGTTCTGGCTGGCGGTATCAACCGCCTTGGCATGGGGTGCGTATTGGCGGTTCGGCTCACTGCCCGATGCAGGCAAGGCGGCGCATGCCAACAGCACAACGGAATCTGCAGTCCCCCCGATTGCCCATACACCTTCCGTCATCACAGTGCCTCGTGTGGGAGGATGGTCAGAAGTCATCAAAGCCTGGCATATCGCCCGCACTGAATTTGCGCAATACGTCAGTGGCGTTCCCTTTCTGTGCTGCGTTGTTCTGATCGCTGGTGTGGTTGCGGTCTACCTTCTGTTCGAGCGCTCGATCGAAGGCACGCCCGTCTATCCGTTGACCCATTTCATGCTGCGACAGATCGAAGCGGCAATCCCTCTTCCGATATCGGCGATCCTGGCCTTCTACTCAGGCGAAATGATCCATCGAGAGAGAGAGGAACGTTTGGCCTCACTGGTCGATGCCTACCCTGTGAGTGAAGGCGCCTGGCTCGCTGGCAAGACCTTAGCGCTGCTTGGGCTGCTTACTGTTCTGGTGGACACTGGCGTGATGACCGCGATTGGCTTCCAGTTGCTGCGTGACGTCACGGCCATCGAGCCAGCGCTTTATGTACAAGGGGCGCTTCTTATCGCGCTGCCGCTTGGCATCTTTGCGGTTGCAGCGTTGGCCATGCAATTGCTCGCCGGAAATCGGATGGCCGGATATGCGCTGACGGCCTTGCTCGGGGCATTACCGATCGGCTTGGCCAAACTCGGTGTCCAGGACCATCTCGCCCTGTTTGGCACCACACCTCCGATACGTTATTCCGACATGAGCGGCTTCGGTTCGTCCTTGGCCGCGGCGGGTTCGTTCGACCTCTATTGGGGCGTCGTTGGGGTGGCGTTGCTCCTGTTCGCATCGGCACTTCACATTCGCGGTGACTCGGACGATGCCAGGTCTCGCTGGGCGTTGGCCAGAGTCACCTTTCGCAACCGCCGTCGCTGCGCATGGCTGGCCAGCCTCATGGTCGTCTTTGCGGTCACAGGCGCTTGGATTTTCTACAACACGCACCTGCTCAACGATATCCATCCGGAGGAAAGCGCTCAAACGCGACAGGCCACGTATGAACACAACTATCGCAGCTTGATCAAAGTGCCGCAGCCGCGCGTTACAGACGTCAATCTAAGCGTGGACCTTCACCCCTCGGAACGTCGTGTGTGCGTCGATGGCATCTATCTGCTGACCAACGAAAGCAGCCAGCCGATAGATACACTGATCGTTTCCGTCGACCCAACCACGAACACTACGCTGCATGTCATGGGGATGCGGTCGATGTCGACCGATACGATGGCCGGGGTCATCCAGATTCACCTCGCTGCGCCGATCGCTCCGGGTCAGTCTTTACGCATGGCGTTCGAGACCACGGATGAACGACAGGGATTCACCAACAACAGCGAGGACGATGATTTGGTGGCCGATGGCACCTTCCTGGACAACAGGTTGCTGCCATCGATCGGCTATAACCACATGCGCGAACTGACCAATGCGCGAGTTCGGAGCGCGCATGGATTACCGCCCTACATCGCCGTCATGGACGCTACTCATCCGTATGTGTCTGACGATGCAGGCCGCATTACCTTTCACGCGGTGGTGGCCACCGACGGTGATCAAACGCCGCTTGCGCCCGGTCGCCAGGTTCGTGCATGGCGAAAAGACGGACGTTCCTATGCGGAATACGTGTCGGAGCGTCCGATGCTCAATCTCTACGTGTTCCTGAGCGCACGTTGGCAGGTCACTCGCACAACATGGAAAGGGGTCGTCATAGAAGTGTATGCCGATCCGAAGCATCCATGGAACGTCAATCGCATCATCACTGCATTGAAAGATGGGCTCGATGCCTATGGAAAGGCGTATGGCCCCTATCCGCTCAGCGAGATTCGTGTGGCCGAATTCCCAAGTTACCGGGTGTTCGCGCAATCCTTTGCAGGACTGATTGCATATTCGGAAGCCCTAGGCTTCACTTCGCACCGCGATGATCCCAGTGGCATCGACTATCCATACTTCATCACAGCCCATGAATTCGCCCATCAATGGTGGGGGCATCTGCTTGTTCCTGCTGATGCTCCAGGCGCGCGACTACTGACCGAGTCCATGGCTCAATTCAGCGCCATCCAATTGGTTGATCAACACGAGCACACGAGCCTGAATGCACTCCTGGCCAGCGAACGTGACGCTTATCAAACGGGCAAGCAAGGCCTTGCAGAACCCGAAGAACCACTGGATGAAGTGCAACGTCAAGACTTTGTGGCTTATCACAAGGGGGCACTGGCCCTGATGGACTACCAGCGGCTGGCTGGGGCTCCTCTCGCCGAGCAAACAATGCGTCAATTCCTTATCCAATACCGAGAGAAGGAAGCACCCTACCCGCTCGCGCGCGACTTCATCGACGCATTGCGTGCAAGCTTGCCGAGCTCGGATCATGCCCGTGTTGAAGCATGGTCTCATCGTTCCGGGTTACCAGAATAGCAAATGTTGGGTTGGACCCTTATCGCCATCCTGATACTTCATGAGATGCCTCCTGCTAACACCTCCGTAGGTCCATATACGGACCTTTGGACAAGGTTTCAAAAAGCGAACCAAGATCGTTATGGAAGTCTTCCCGCAACCACGTCACTTTGTGACAAACAAATGATCCACAAAGACATAATCAAAAAGTAAGTCGAACAAACCAACCGTGTCGTTTTAGATCAACACAACCCGTCATTGCATACCGCTGATGGCTGATCGAATGTCTTGTCCATAGATCTTTTCTGGATAGGCAAGCAGATCACCATCAAGGTTAAAGACAACCACGTCCTCACTATCCTCGACAGGCAATGCGCACAGCGATATGGCCTCCAAGCTATTTGGAGCAAGCCCCTTGATCACCTGATTGACGGTGACACGGACAAGCAACCGTGATGGCGGAACCCAGCGACTGCTTTGGACCGTTCCACGAGCAATATAAATGGCGTGACGTGCTTCGTTTGCATCCGGAGAAGCCGGACTACAGGCCATGGAACAAAGCGGGATTGCCGTTACGAGAACACCCATCGCGATCTGCAGAAATCTCATATGCACGAACCTCTTTAGCATCTACGCCAAATAGAAAGCGAACATTATTCAAGCTCAACATCATCCGTGGTTACGCTCAACCATTTTTTCGATATCGACATACGGCGCCATGGGTGGCCACGGCGCCTCGCCTTCGAGTCCACGTGAGGCGAGAATGTCATTTTGTATTTCGAGCAGTTTTTCCCTTGGCATCACAATGCTCGAAAGCGTCATGACCGTACGAACCACCCATGTAGAAGATGCTGAAATCAACGATGACCATCACTCCACCTGCCTTTCCTATAGCGTTCGCCTTGGGCTGGAAATGTGAAAGCATCCATCAGATGCATGACCGCCTCCCGCAGGACAGCGACTGGGTAGACACACCTCAAATGCGGCGATTGCAAATGAATAAACATCATTCGCCCCCGTCGATTTCGCAATTGCCTGCCGCCCGGGGAGCTTCTCAGTATCGATCACTAGCGAGCACCGTGATGCCCGTGTACCGCATGAACGCTGCAGTTCACCCAACCGAGAGGGTTTCCGTATGCCTTTGCGCCATTCGACCACTGCACGAGATCGAGCCCTTCCAGCCGCCCACCGTCGGTCGTCTGGAAGCCAATCAAAGTTCCGAATCCTGCCTGCGCTACTTATGGCCGCCGGCTTGTCGCTGTTCTCCGCAAGCGGACGGGCACAGCTGGCGAACCCCACTTATGGATGGAATCTCGGCAATACCCTGGAAGCCACGTGGTCGGGTGTGACCATGCCCACTCAAACGCTGATCAATAACGTCGCGGCCGCGGGCTTCAATACCATTCGCATTCCTTGCGCGTGGGATCACAACGCCGATCCGAATACGCACGTGATCAATGCCTCCTACATGGCAACGGTCACACAGGTCGTGCAATGGGCTCAGGCGGCCCATCTCACCGTGATCATTAACGATCATTGGGACGGCGGCTGGTTCGAGGATTCGAACTTCAACACCTACGACCCGAACGTCAATGCGAAGCTGGTTTCCTACTGGACACAGATCGCGAACAACTTCAGAGGCTATAACACGAAGCTGCTTTTCGCCGTGGCCAACGAGCCGAACGTTTCTTCGCAGGCGCAGACCACGGTTCTGTTGCAGTACTACCAAAACTTCATCAATGCGGTTCGTTCCACCGGAGGCAACAACAGCAAGCGTTGGCTGGTGCTGCAGGGGCCGGGCGGCAGCAACATCGACGATACCAACAACTGGGTGACGTCGCTGCCATCCGATCCAGCAAAGCACCTGGTGTTCGAAGTGCACTACTACGCGCCTTATCAATATGCACTGATGACCGCTGACGCCACCTGGGGATCGATGTGGTACTTCTGGGGGCAGAATTATCATTCCTCGATCCTAACGACCCGCAACGCGACGTCCTCCACGGAGGAATCCTACGTGACGTCGGAACTGCAGAAGATGAGCTCCCAGTTCACCCGCAAAGGAATCCCTGTGCTGCTGGGTGAATTCGGCGCCATTCGCCGCACCGGCACGACAGGTCTGACGGGCACCGAGCTCAACTTGCATCTCGCGTCGAGGACGTATTTCGACAAATATATCGTCAGCCAGGCCAACAGCCTCGGCATCCGTCCGGTGTACTGGGACGATGCCGACAACGGCTCCGGCAACAATGCCTTCGGGATTTTCGATCGGTCCAGCGGAGTGCTGACCCGCCCCGATGACGCCCATGCGTTGACGGGCGGCGCGGCGCTTCCGCCGCCAGGCGGCTAATGTCTGCATGACCGTATGGATTCAGCTGGTTGATGCAACACACTAAAGGCTGCGTGAGCAGCGGGAGTGTTGCATCGACCGGCTGAATCCGCAGTTGAAAACGGACATTAAACATTTAAGCCAACGGCCAATCGATACTAAGCAGAGTACTGCTCATCACCACCAACCTCAGTTTCGCCGAATGGGCCAATGTGTTTGGCGATGCCAAGATGACCACAGCGCTGCTCGACCGCCTAACCCATCGCTGCCACATCCTGGAAACGGGCAACGACAGTTACCGCTTCAGAAACCATGCAACCGACATCAAAAAGGAGAATCGGAACCCGGCACCCATCCCGAGCTAAGCTAACCTGCAGCACTAAACGGGTGGCTCACTTTTCGATGAAAAACCCGGCTCAGTTTTCGGCGGAAATCAACATAGCGTTACGTGATCCAGTCGTCGCCCGTCGGATGTGCGTTTGCATTTCATCCACGTAGCATCTCACTAAATGACATTACTTTCGAGAAAGTTAGTAAGACCTTGGCAGGTCTACTACGTTTGGCTTGAGTAAAGTATTTTCGGTTCGAAACGGGGGCATACGCTTGACGCGATCACCCTCGAAACGCGGAGGTTGAGCACTTGGCTTCAGATGGCGTAGAAGCCATTTGGACAGCTATGCAGCATACTGGCTTATACGTTAACTATCGTAATAGCTGCTGGACGGCCACCCACTTCCATCGCATAGAAGTTAATGGAACATCATCGACTCGCCCCTACCCTCCCTATGCGGTGACGCAGGGTGTAGCGTTGCTGCCGATGCAGCGAGCGTCTTGTCAAATGAGCTCGCAGGTTAGGGGTAAATCCGCGCCGAATATCTTGATCGATTAACGAATGTCGGCGTCGTTGAAGGCCATGGCAGACTAAAATACGAGCGTTGCCGGCGCCGGCAATGGAACGTCACCAGCCAACTGTTGTGCCTTATTGCGGAACCGTTCCCACAAAACGGTTTGACCGAGTGCCTGGTACACGCGCGCTTCTGCGATGAGTTGCTTCATGGCTCGCGATCGTTGCGGGAAACATCGTTACAGGCATCACGAGATACAGAAGCGGATAATTACATTCGCCTGCGTCAACGTTATATTCGGGCAAACGCCTTCTGAGGCATCGCATTCTCCAAGCAGCACCCTATTCCACAATCGACTTAGCCTTTCCCACCAACAGCCCACCGAAATTCACGTTCCGATTGTTGTCTACTTCAAAGACAATTGCTTGATTGCAACCATCTTGCCCATCTCGAATGGTGAACATGACGCGGGCGCTCTTGTCGATCGCCTTATAGTCTACGCGTGACTTTACGTTCTTCTTCACCCAGATGATGCCACCAATAGATTGAGCGCCAATGTCGCCCGTATTACCTAGCGCTATGCCTATCGAGGCCCATTCCCCTTTTGTAGGGTAACTTTCCTCATCGAACGGCCAAAACACAACACCACCATCGGCATCCGAACTCGAAATGGGGGTTGCGAGCCACCCTAAATAGTTAACCGGCAACGTTGCTATGGGTTCGAACTTAATCACATTCGAACATTCATTTTTTTCAGCTGCACAGATATTCGAAGCCATGGCCGCCAGCATAATAAAAAGAAGAAGATTCAAAACTTTGATGCTGGCTCTCATGATCATCTCACCTTTTCCAAAATGGTTCTGCTTTGTAGAAAAATATCGCTCAACAGCTGCTTAATGTTGACCGCCTTCATGAATGTGGTTTTCGTGTTGCTCTACCAGGGAAGAGTTCGTTACCGGCCTCGGCGCGTCCCCCTGCTTCGGCGTCACTTCCACTTTAGAGGGACCAAAATTCTCTCTGGAATTGGGTTCTTGCTCAAATGCATTTTGCAAATTTTGGACTGCATTGGACGATCCTTGAGTTCGAACGTTTTGTCCGTTAACCATATCGATGTCTACTGCCATACCACCTGGGTGGCGACTGGTCGCACTGTGGGTTCCACCCGTACTGCTATTGATGTTAACGGATGATACGCCTGATCGAATCACTGCGGACTCCACCATTTTCGCGGTGGCGGTCGTGACCGGTTGATTAGGCGAAGCGCCCCTTGGATTATCGTTGACGAACGTAATGGTTGGTCCGTTAGGCCCTGCAGGATGTACATCGATAGTCGACATTGAGCAGTCCTTATTGGCGCAGGTCGATTCACCATTAGGGTCCATCTTAGTGATCGGATTCGAATCTGCGTAGGTATAACGACTGAATGTTCTGATGTCCGCAGCCCTCACCGTTTTCGGGTCCACAGACAGAAAGCGGCCGGTGGCAGAGTCAAAGTACCGTGCTTGCATGTAGACGAGATTTGTCTCAGGGTCATTCACATGCCCGGTGTATCCCGGCCCATTGGGAGGCGCTCCCAATGCAGTCGTACCATACGGCGTGTAATCGAACGTCGCAGTGATGTTGCCCTTCGCGTCCGCTTCCGCGAGCGGCGTGCCCTGCGGATCGGAATACACGTAGGTGACGGTGCCCGCATGCGCAGAAACGGCCGCGATACAGAAAGCGAGAATCATCAGCAGATTTTTCATCATTGGCGCCATGTCAATTCCCTGAGGCAAGCAAGATGGAGACATATCCGCTCCAGCCGGAGCACCCGCCCGCGTTGCAGGCTTGAACTCGGAACTTCACTGTGCCGTTGACCCTCATTACCTGGCCGAATCCCGTGGAATTGCCGCTGTAGGGCATACTCACCACGTTGCCGGGGTTCGTCTGCTCAACGTTATATTGAGTGGCCGTAGCAACTTGATTCCAAGTGACCGTCACGAAGGTGTTAGAGGATGGACCTGACGCACTGACAGACAATCCACTGGGTGCGCTGCTGGGAGGCAAAATCACCGTGATATTGGCGGTGCTACTCCACGGGCCGCATCCGGCCACGTTACAGGCCTGCACGCGATAACCGTACGTGCCATTCCCTCTCCCACTGGTGGACCAGCTTGTTGCACTGTTTGACTGCACCGTGGCCCAGCCTCCACCGTTTGCCTGCTCTTGCAAGGTGTATTGCACGGCAGCCGGGGTGCTTACGCTGCTCCAGCTAACGGTGTAACTGCCGTTGTAGCTATTACCGGGCACGCTCAAGGTCGGTGCGCTGCTCGGTGGCAACAACACACCTACACTGGCCGTACTGCTCCAGTTGCTGCATCCAGCAGCATTGCAGGCTTGCACACGATAGTGGTAGGTGCCGTTACCTCGGCCGCTAGTGGACCAACTCGTGACACTGCTGGCTTGCACCGTCGTCCAAGCACCGTTATCGACCTGTTCCTGCAGGATGTATTGCACCGTAGCGGGTGTAGTTACGCTGCTCCAGCTCACGCTGAAGCTGCCATTGAAGCTGCTGACTGGCGTGCTGATGCTGGCTGGGGCTGGAGGCGGTAACAGCACACCCGTTTTTTGAACGGTACTCCATGGCCCGCATCCGCCGCTGCCGCACGCCTGTACGCGATATCCATACGTTCCATTGCCGCGGCCGCTGGTACTCCAGCTCGTTGCGCTGCTGGCCTGCACAGTCGACCAATTGCCGCTGTCGACCTGCTCTTGCAGGTTGTACGTTGCGGCACCAGCGACACCGCCCCAGTTGACGCTAAAGCTGCCAGTGAAGCTACTGATTGGCGCATTTACATTCACCAGCGGCGCGATCTTGATCGGTGTGGTGCCATAGTCCGTGAACCACGCGAGGCCTTCTTGCACAGGCACATACAAAATGCTGTTGCCGGTACCAAGCACGCCGTTGCTTGGCATCGTGATGGTGACGGCCGTGTGCGTGCCCGGTGCGATGTCCGGAATATTGGAACGTGTGCTGACATCGTTCGCTGGGGAGTTTCCTGATGCATCAATGAGACGGCTGCCCAGGTGCACGGGATACGTACCCGAGGAACTCAGCGTGATCATGCCTAGATTGCTGATATCGATCACGCTAGTCAGCGTCTGGCCATCTGCAGACAGCGTCGGACCACTGGTCAGACTCAACGCGACATTGACTTGGCCGGCAGTAAAACGATTGCTGGTATTGCAAAGTCCAGTGCTATTGCTTGCACTGCATGTGGTAAACGGCCCGAGCGTTACCGGCTGCGTACCCCAGGCGTTGAACCAGGCAACACCTTCCTGCACCGGCAGATACTGGATGGATTTGCCTGTGCCGAGCACTTGGTTGGCCGGAACAGTGATAGTGACGGCCGCATGAGCGCCAGGTGCAATATCTGGAATATTGGCGCGTGTAAGGTCGTTCACCAGGATGTTGCCGGAACCGTCCACCAGATGGGTGCCCAGGTGCACGGGATGTGGCCCCGACGAGGTCAACGTAGCGCTACCGTGATTGCTGATATCGATGGTGGCAATGAGTTGCTGACCATCAGCCGACAGACTTGGCACACCGACCAAGGCCACCGAGACGTTCACCTGTGCTGCCGTCAGCACGCTCACGTCCGTTACGTTCTTAGCGATCAGTTGTCGCCCCAGGTAGATGTAATTAGTAGCGAGATAGGTGGCCGGGTTGTACTGAAACATCAACTGCCCGGCCTGATCGTAGAAGTAATACGTCGCACTATCACCGGCTGTGGTTTTGGCGACACGCCGTCCGCTGGCGTCATACGAGTAGTTTTCGAGGCCGGGGATCTGCAGCAATCGATTTTCTGCGTCGAAGTTGTACTGCGTGGTGGTGCCGTTGCTGGAAAGACGGTTACGGTTGCCTTGCACGTCGTAACCGTAGCTGGTCACCGTGCTGCCGGCCTGCATGACGTTCGCCAAGTGATTGGCAGCGTCATAGTTAAAAGTCAATGTGTTGCCGCCGGTAAGACGGCTACGCAAGTTGTTGAGAGCGTCGTAGGTGTAGCTTTCCGTGCCGTATAGATTGTTTGCCGTCGCACTGGTGAGGCGGTTCAGTGCGTCATAGCCGAATGCTTTGGTACGTTGGCCGTTCACCAAGTCGTTGACGTTGGTGATGTTGCCGTTGCTGTCGTAGCTCAGGTCTTCGCTGAGATTGAGCGCGCTGCCAATACCGTAGCTGAAGTTGTTGAGCAGCTGTCGCCCATTCTGCTGGGCCACGTAACTTGCACCATTGGCGAAGTTGAAGCCAGCCACCTGCCCATTAGCGAAGTACGTAATGCCGCTGGCATAGCTCCCCACCTGCGTAGCACGGCCTAGCGCATCGGGATTGTAAGCCACGCCTTCGCTAAGGCCATTGGAAGCTGGATAACCGACAGCATTGAGGTGAGCGTAGCCATCGTAGTTGTAGCCAATGCCCCAGTTGTAGCTGGTGCCTGCAATGGACAGAGTTTGGCTTGTAAGCAGATTGCGCGTGTTGTAGTTAAAGGTTTGAGTGGCGATGTCGGAGACAGCAGTCTTGACGTTGCCGAGCGCATCGTAGGTGTAGATCGTGCTTTGCGTGCCAGTCGGTGGCGCGATAGTCAGGACCCGGTTCATGGCATCATACGTGCGCGCCGTCTGCGCCGTGGAAGCCACCTGATCCTGGCCGCAGCCGCTTCCCGAAATACTTAAACCTTCCGCACTCCAGACAAGATTGTTGGCCGCGTCATAGGCCATCACCGTGCTACCACTCTCCGGTTCGGTGGTGCGGCACACGCGATGATAGGTGTCGTACACCAGCGTTTTGGTGACGCTGTCGTTTTCGCTACCGTAGGTGCCGAATTGCGTAATGGTTGTGGGGTCGCCATACAGATCGCGAGCAATGCTTTGTGTAATGCCCGCTGGTGCATTCACGCGGATAGGATTGTTGTAAGTGGGCTCGTCGAACACCTGGAAATAGGTCGTTGTGACATTGCCCTTCGGATCCGTGATTTGCTCGCCCGCGCCAGCCAGATAGACCGTAGCTGTGGTGAGCGCGCCCAGTTCACTGTCAGCCTGGGTTTGCGTTTCCCGTCCCAGAGAGTCATAACCGTGATGCGTACCAGAGGTGACACTTCCAATATCAGGTGACCCGGTTACTGGGTAGGAGGTGAACGTGGCTTGGTCGCGCCAGTCATACGTACCTGTTGTAGTAATGTCTGCACTGCCGCTAGATGCATCGGTAAGCACTGGGCGCAACATGGCATCAAAGTACGTTACCGTCTTTGCATTGCCGATGGTGATGGTGCGGTCCCAGTGACCGCCGGCAACCCCTCGCTCGGCACTAGTGGCGTAGTTGTACGCGATTTGCTTGGTATACCAAGCCACGCTGTCCCCGCTGGGATAAGCGACCTGTGTCACGCGACCAATCGCATCGTAGTTGTAGTTGGTGGTATGGCCAGCTTGGTCAGTGACGGCAGTGATCTGACCAAAATCGTCGACGGCGAGGCTTTCCGACGTGCCGTCCGGGTAGCCGATCGATTGCGGAATGCCGCGCTTGTAGTTGCTTAAGCTGGTCGTATGGCTATTGCCGTCGGTGAAACTGGCCAGCTGGCCGGCGCCGTTGAACGCATAACTCATCAGCACTTGGCCGAATCGCGCACGCGATTGCAAGGTTACGTTGGTCAGATTGTACGTATCGAGAGTTTCGACTTCGCCGGTGCTGAGGTTATCGGTTTCCTGCAGCAAGCCAAGCACCCAGTGTGGTAGGTCGTTGAGATACGTCGTCTTCTTGGTAATGGCACTTTGGCCTGCAATCGAGTTGGAACGCACCACCTGACTGGGGTGTGCGTAAGCGTCGAAGGTTTGGACCTGCCAGGTATAGGTGTCACCATCCTGCTGAATCACGCGAAGATTCTGAGGAGATAGCTGCTCCAACTGTGCCGCATTCATGTTGGTCAGAAGGGTGCTGCCAAGATGCGTTGGCCACGGCCCCGTAGTGGTAGGTGCATAGCCAAGGGTTTCGCTGCGTACCGGACTTCCACTGATGCCTCCCGAATAAAGGCTAGTGGAAAGTAATTGGCTCTCCGTTGCGTCGTAGCGATTGCTAAAGGTGTAACGGGTACTGTTGCCAGAAGGATCGGTAACATCCGTCCAGGCTGTTGTCGCGCAGCCGCTTGCACAATCACTGCCCCAGCTTGCGTTGGCCGGAGAATACGCGTATGTCCAGGTTGGCGAGCCTGATAGCCCTGCACCGGAGAATTGCTTGCTTACCAATGCCGTCGAGGCGTAAACGTCCGGTTGTTCCAGGTAGGTATGACCGCTACTGGTTACGTCGCAAGCGCGCGGAACGTATGAACGTCCGCGGATCGTAGTTTGAGTAGTAAACGTGCCGGTCAAGCCAGAAGGATGCGTGATGGTACCCGTTGCGGTGACCGCGGCCTCAGGGTGCAGATCGAAATGACAACCATCATAGGCGTCATAAAGGATCATGACGCTTTCGCTAGATGCGCGAAAGCTCCCTAGGTTGAATGACCAGGACGAACCATTGGGCAGCGTCACACTTGCTAGGCGTACTGGGGTATTTGCATAGCCGTAGACCCAGGTTCGGGCTGCGGCATTAGATGGTTGCAAGGTAACGCTATGGATCCTCGTGGTCGGCGAGGTCATGTCCGGCCCTTGCCAGAATTCGTAGCTCAACGATAGTCCGCGACCATCACTGGCTTGAATGGCGGTGAGGTTGCCATTGCCGTCGTAGCTGTAGGAGAGGCTATTGCCGAAACGATCCTCTTCACGCGACACCATCATCATCGCAACGTGCCGAGCCATGCCGCCGAATCCCGGCTGGGCGAAGCCGACGTTCTTGGCTGATTGCAAAACCAGCCAATCCATCCAGTATTTTTCGCCTGCCGGAGATACCACCAGGAAACCTTCGCCCGGCATCCCGTTGGATGTTTTGGCCAGGCAACTCACCTGCCAGTGCTGCTTGGTGACAATGCCGAAGCTCATCGGGGAGCCATCGGCCGCCGTCATCTGCGGAGAAAGTGCATTGCCGGCCGCATCGCGCTTTAGAAGATCCTGGCTCCCCTGACCTGGAACAATCAACTGGTAGCCACGCCACCAGTTACCCGCAAAATAGAAGTTCGGCTGCGTTGACGAACCCGATGTCACGGTGATCGTGGGAGCTGCGCGGAAATTACTGCAACGGTCTGTTGAACTGGAGAAGAATGTGTCCGCATCCGCAACCAACGTCTCGATATGAGGCAACTCGAGCCGCCAATCGACAAAGGCGCGATTGTAAGGATCGGCAGTATCCGCCACGGCAAACGTGCGTACTAATTGCAGCCGCGGCCCTGTCCCGGCTAAATCGATGTCCGTTTCCTGAAACGAGAGGCTGCCGTTGTACAGGCTTACGTTCTCGCCAAACGGATTCTCTCCAAGTGGATGAATATCCTCATTAACGCGGATAAGCTGTTTGAACTCGCTTTCTGGCGTCACGGTTTGCGACCAGGCTGTCCAAGTCACCAACAAACTTAGGCACGCAAACACACTACGGCAGATCCTATGCCGGCATCCAAGCATCACTTGTTTCCTCTTAATTAGCGCATCTTGACGAAGCTTCGCTTCCAATCAGCTGGTTGCATGACAGTACGCGAACTATCATCGAGACAGACTTCAGCGAAAGTCACATCTTCGACGTACCAGGCACACGAGAGCGCACCGGAGGGTAACGCCTCGAGACCTATTGCTCAATGTCATCATGATTGCAAAACCTGTCCCGAGATGACTTGGCCGCTTCGATAAGATCATCTAGTACGTCTCCGACACCATAGACTACGTAGTCGTTGACGCAAGGCGCGAATCGTTGCCATTACAAAATAGGCCATGCCGAAATCTCTCACAGCTTGGCGAACCGATTTCAAACTCAATACAACCTTTCACAAGTTAGGCGGCACTCATCCGCGCAAGACCCTTTTGCGCCTTTGCTTGAAGGTTGTTTAACACTTGGCACAAATCTGAGGTGTCAGGTAGCCACGGCCATCAAATTGGAAACACGTCTGTCAGAAGGCAATCGACGACATGCACACTGGAGAGCAGTATCACAACTTCATTCTGACCTCGCAGCGTGATCTTCTGGTACGCGGCAGGTTTCAGAAGATGGCATTGGATCTGCTGCCTGAGGGGGCGGATGTGCTCGACTTTGGCGCCGGGACCGGTATCGATGCCAAGGCCTTTGCCGCCAAAGGTCATCGTACTTTCGTTTATGAGCCGTCGGAGGCAATGGGTGAGTATCTGGCAAAGTATTGCAGCGACGAAATCGAACGCAAAAGCATCGTCGCCGTACCATCGCCGCTTGCTTGCAAGGTTCAAGGTGTTATCGCGAACTTTGCGGTGCTCAATCATTTCGAGAGCCACGCACTGCTTTTCGAAGAGTTGTCGCGCGTAGTTCATCGAGGCGGCTTTGTGCTGACTAGTATGCTCAACCCTTATTACCTAAGCGATGCGCGTTACGCATGGTGGCGGGCGAATCTCCTTAATCTTCTGCTACGCGGCCATTACGCCATCGACAGCGAAAGCCGTATCCACCGTTTTACGCCGGGTGCCGTAGCGCGTGCCGCAGAACCCTATTTCCAACTGGAACGCCTCACTCCGCGCGGCTTCGGGCTGGCCACTCAGCTCTATATGTTCCTGCTATTCCGGCGCATCTGACATGTGGAAAGATTGGATAAGGCCGTTCGTTCGCCCCCTACCGCAATGGTCGCCGGTTGCTATTGTGCCTCCGTCGCATGCAGTGACTGCGACCCTGCATTGGGATGGACAGTCGATGGATGTCACGACTGATCACACGGTGGCGTCGCTCAATCCGCTCATGATTGCGATCAGTTTTGATGCCAGCGAGCAGGTGATGCTTGAGTATAACGATAACGCCACGGGAAAGTTGCTCGGCCTTTTGCGGTTGTCGCGGACAGCCCTTATTGCTATCCAAGATGCATCGGTTGCCATCTACCACGTTGAAGCCGGTGAGCATCATTGTCTTGCGTGGCCGCGGCGCTCATGGAACACGTGGCTTCAGAATCGAAGCATGCTGAAGAACCGTGCGTCGAATCACCTGAATATGGCCCCTTTGGCGGCGCAACAGCTCATGGTCGCTTACCTGTGCCCGCGGCCGGTCGTTCTCGTCTCCGTCGACGCGCCCGGTCAGCAAAATATCTTCCCGATGGATTTGATTGGCCCGCTGAAACGGAGCGGACTTTTTTCCTTCGCACTACGTAGCACCAACGTGTCGGAGCCAGTGATGCGCGAGGTTCGCCGGGTTGTGTTGTCCAATGTCCCCGCTGCCATGAAAGGGATCGTTTACAAGCTCTCTGTGCACCACAAAGAGCCCCTTCAAGATTGGAACGCACTTCCATTTCCTATTCGACCGTCGAAGGAATTCGGTATTCCCGCCGTCGTCGAAGCACTACGTATTCAAGAGTTGAACATCGTGCACAGTCAGGTGATCGGCTTGCACACTTTTTTCCTTGGCCACGTCGTTTCCGACGAGCACTGGGCGGAAGGTGCGCAACTGCACCACACGGCAGGTTTTCATCAAATTTATCGCCAAAGGCAGGATATGGCGTTTGCGGAGGTTTAACTCGTATAGGGCGCTGGAATCACGACGAGGCGACTGAAGATCGTTGAGAGCCTGCACAACCATAACTCAGGTGCTATCAGCTCAAAGCGTCAGCAGCACTCAATCTTCCGCAAGTTGCTGTGCTCTCGTAAGTTACGTTAGTCCCTAGGCGACTGCGTGATCAATAGGCAGGGCTTCATGCAAACGGAAACACCCGGATAGAACAGAACTCATCCGGCACACAAAAAGTGTGCACGCCTGGAGGGCACGCCAGGCACTGATTCTTTTCGCTCCAACATGTTCTAGTAACCATGTCACTTTTACCGAAAAGCATTTGGCTACCCTACCCGCGATAACGCTCCCTAATCACAACGAAAAAAATCACAAATTTTGTGGTTTGCCTGAAAAACTCTCAACTTTTCTGGTTAGCCCTGCGGAGTAAAGTTGCGACACGAACGCATCAAAGGTTAATAAAGTCAATAAGCTATTCATGACCCACCGCTCGCATCTTTAGTGATGCAATGTCCGATCGGACGTTGTTGCCCCTGGAGCTTCTTGATTTCAGGTTCTTGGTTTGGGCCGCAGCGGCATTGGTTCTACACCCTGTCAGCATCTGGGATTTCGCAGGCTACTTTTCCCTGACTAAAGCAGCGCAATCGGCAAGGCAGCGGCATCGCCAAGCCAGTTGTTATGGGCAAGCGCATTTTGGTGTTTTGCTTCTTCCAAATGCCCCGTGGCTTGCTGGCAGTCCGCCAAGATTTTCAGGCTCTGAGGATCCAACGGCCAGTGCAGGAGCGCCTCGTTTACCTCGACCTCTGCGGCTATCGGATCGCCTTTGGCCAGCAGCGCAGCGGCAACACTTCTGCGTATGGGATACCACCAGGTCGGCGGATCGGTGAATGCCCCTAGCTTCGCATCCTGGATATCTGCCGCTTTGCGATAGTCGGCTTCGGCGTCGCTCCACCGCTTCTCGATCATCGCAACGCGGCCCTGTAAAACCAGTCGTGCTATATCGACCATCGATTCCACTTGCGCAGCGGAGTCCCCGAATTTGGCGAGATCGGCGTGATCGATCGCGATTTTTTGGGCTTCTCGTTGAACGCCCAGGGCGTCGCCGTTTCGCGCATCGGACTCCCCTCTCGCGTAATGCCACATGGCTAGCGCATACGGGAGTGTTTTGTCCGGCGGAGGCAGGGACGCCACCGTTTGCGGCGAGGCAAATCGCCCGAAGACGAAATAGGCGGTGACGAACTCAAATTGATGGAGGAAGCTTGAAGCATTGGACGCCGACACTTGCTGCAACTGTGCCGTCGCCAGTGCGAGCCCTTCTTTTGCATCGCCATCAATCAACGTTGCCGCCTCGCCATACTGCACGTTGTGTCCGTGATAAGGGAGCCCAAAGACGCCACCCCTTGGCTTCAATCGCATTGCATTTTCACTATCGATTTTCACGGCTTCGAGATTCGCATTCTCTGCGGCGCGATATTGCCCCACCCAAAAATATGTATGAGATGGCATATGAATGAGGTGACTTGCTGCTGGCGCCAGCCCGGGCAATTTCTCTGCATAGGGAAGCGCCTCTCCCGCAACCCCGTCCATTTCCGTCGCATGAATATAAAAATGGATCGCGGCGCTGTTGTCGGGCGCCCGATGCAGCACGTTTTCGAGAATCTGCACGGATCGATCCAGATGGTCGCGGTTACCTTCCTGCGCAGCAGGGATCATCCAGGCGTCGGCCGTTATGACCGCGATCTCATCATCTGAAGGATTGGACTCGTACAAGGTATCCATGGCTTGCGCAAACGCCATATCGCCCGGACCTTTGCCGCCACCTTGGTGATAGCGCTTTTGCAGGGCGGCAATCAGCGCCTGCTCCTTGGGCGAATTGTCTTTCGCGAGCGCAGCGGCATGATCAGCAAGGCTGGCCAATTGCGCTTGAACCGTTTCGCTGATCGGATAGTTAATCGTAGGTCCGCGAGCCCACGCTTCTCCCCATGCGCACATGGCGCATTGAGGGTCGAGTTGCTCGGCGCGCCGAAACGCTGCGATAGCCGCCTTATGCGCGAAAGCATGTGCGAGCTGCATCCCGTTATTGAAATAGGCCTGGGCTTCCTGACTCGAGGTTTTCACCGCAAATCCACCGGTGCCGTAACCCGTTAAAAGAGTTGTCGCCGCCGGCACGGGGTTGGCGGAAGCCATAGCCATCATGTGCCCCGCCGACTTTATCGGCTTGGCCTGCTCACTATGGATATCAGCAAAGGCCTGCGATGGCACAAGAACGAAGATCCATGGCGCGATCAAGCGCGTCCACGCCGAGCCTGAGAGAAGTGATTCGACGACCTTTGTCGACTGCATTTATTCCTCCAACTGCACATAGCAAATTGAAAGTGAGTCGTAATGCGTAATTGTGGGGAAGAACCGCAAAAAACTTGAGTTACTCGGCACGAAAAGTTGAAGCAGATGGCGCTGCAAGGTAGATTGGAATGTAGCTTCGAGCCAGTGCTGGACGTCATAGCAAAGCAGGCACTGCTTGTACCATTGCCATTGGAAAATGTGGCCAGAAAAACTTGGGCACTGTGCTTGATCCAGGCATGCGCTGAACTCCGCGCTCTCCTGCGCGCTTGCATGAAATGTCTACAAACCCATGTCACGCGACAAGCCTCAGGTCCACGTTGGCATGGCCTGCCTCTTCAGCGTATACGAACCCCAGCATCGCATGTAGAGGACTCAGTCTGCCCTGCCCTCGATAACCCAATCTAATCGCCCTGCTCCTCAGATCTGCCATGAGTGATCAAACTGTTTTACGCGCAGGCACTCAGCACGTTCGATTGGCTTTGCGATGTTTTGGTCAATTGGATCTTTCTAGTCGAAGCTGATGTTATGACGATGCGGCGTCCCAACTGGTTATGAAGCAATGATTTGCGATTCCAGTTCAAGGGTTACCGCTGAGTCGCTACACGTGCACTTCACCTTTGCTGTGCGCTGCAAAGGTGATCGCTATTGCAGGATTGAAATCGGGGCGCCCGGCTAGCGCCTTGACACCACCTTTCATAACGAATTCACCGCACGACTGGCGATAGAACGCTCGCTCCCCACACGTATTCAAGAACGTTTTCGCGTCTCCGCCCGCCCGGGCGGCTTGCCACCTTTTGCCTGCTCCTAAGTCGAAACGCCCTCAGTAACACACGTGCAAACCACCACACAGGAGAAATGGTTATGAGTAAGCGCGTATCCCAGAGAGGCACTCGCACCTTTTATTTACTCGGAAGAGTCATCGCCGTCATGGCGTTGGCTGTGCTTTTGTCGGCAGCCTGCGTTCAACCACCGTGGTTCGCAACCTGGTATGCGGCGCCGCAGAACTACAACATCCTTTACCCCGGCGTCACCGTTCCGCCTCTCGCCATCTCAAACCAGTCAATTCGCCAGATTGTCCACACATCGCATGGCGGCAGCCTGATCCGCGTCAAGCTGTCCAATTTCTTCGGGACCACACCCGTCACGTTCGGCGAAGCCCGGATTGCACGCAGCACGGGCAACGGTGGCGTCGACCTCGCTACCGATCACACGCTTCGATTCGGCGGCAACAGCACCGTAACGCTCGCGCCCGGCGAAGAGCGATGGAGCGACCCGGTCTACCTGCAAGTACCGACGCAATCGGATCTGGCAATCAGCCTGTACGTTCCACTGAACACGCCCGTCGTCACCACTCACACGATAGGTATGCAAACCAATTACCTCTCACCGGGCGATCAGGCGGGTGCCGTTGTGATGGGCAATGCCACGACAACGAGCATGTACTACTGGCTCAGCGAAGTTGACGCATCGACAGCCGATGCATCTGCCAGCGTTACCGACCAGGCGGCGCATCCGTACAAGGTGGTCGTGGCGTTCGGCGACTCGATTACCGACGGATACGGTTCCACCCCGGATACCAACCATCGCTGGCCCAACCTCCTCGACAATCGCGTACAGGCCGCTGCTGAGGACCTCGGCCGTGCGAGCGTAGTCAATGCCGCCATCGCCGGTAACCGCTGGATCTACGACGGCGTCGGCCCTGCCGGCGTGACGCGATTCGCCCACGATGTTGCCGGTGTTTCGGGCGCGACCCACGTCATGATCCTGCTGGGCATCAACGACATCGGCATCGGCGAGCTCATTCCGCAGCAAAACGTTTCCGCCGATCAGATCATCGCGGCCATGCAGGCCACCATCGCTCAGGCGAAAGCTAGCGGGATCAAGATTTACCTGGGAACAATCACCCCTTACAACGGCGCCTCGTATTACGACGCCGCAGGGGAAATGAAGCGCGAGGCCGTGAACGCCTTCGTGCGCTCGGCGAACGGCGCCGACGGCGTACTCGATTTCGACCAGATCGTGCGAGACCCGTCCAATCCCACCACCCTATTGCCCGCTTACGACAGCGGCGATCATTTGCATCCCAACGACATTGGATACCAGGCGATGGCGAACTCCATCGACCTTGGTGTGCTCGAAGACTGATACTCGACAGCAACCAGCGACTGATGATGGAGGGCGGCGCCTGTTTTGGCGGCGACCGCCCTGCTCGCCATAGGTGCGGCCTTTAGGGCTGGAACGCGTGGAACCCCAAGATGCGTTGGAATTTCACTCCCGCGGCCGTAACTCTCGTATACCTTTTCCAAGCCGCCGGCGCAGCAGCGTGCGCAGCGTCACGCCGTCCGCATAACCAATCTGTTCGGCAATCTGATCGACACTGTGCTTGCTGGTTTTCAGCAAATGGACAGCACGTTCGATGCGCAAATCTTGAATGTATTCAACCGGCGTCTTGCCTAGCACGCTATCGAGACGTCGTGACAACGTGCGCTTGCTGGTTCCTAGCGCTTCAGCAATCGAATCGAGCGCGAGTGTCGAGTCGAGATGTTCCCGTACCCAACGGTCGAAACGCTCGATCAAAGGATCGGAATGGGCGACGTGATCGGAAATCACATAACCCGACTGCGACAGTCGCGTATCGAATACAAGATATTTGGCGACGAGCGCCGCAAGTTCAGGGCTGTTGTTGCGAATCAACCAAAGCGCAAGGTCGAGATGACTGAGCGCCGCACCCGCCGTCACCATCATGCCACTTGGCACGACAAGGCGATGCACATCCAGGTGTACATCCGGATAGCGCTGACGGAACACTGGCGTGAGCCACCAGGTTGTCGTGGCTTCGCGTCCATCGAGCAGACCGCTTTCGGCCAGTATGAAAGTACCGGTACACGCTGCCGCAAGACGAGCACCTGCATCGCGCCATCGACGCAGGACGTCAAGCGCATCCACAACATCATCGCGTGCAAGCGTAGGTAACAATCGCTCGGGCACGATGTCGGCGAGCGCCGGCACGATGACCCAATCGGGGATCGGCGCGTCAGCAATTTCGTGCACTGGCACCTGCAGCCCGAGCGCGGTGTGCACTTGGGGACGCACTCCCATCACGGTGACGTCAAAACCCGGCGTAGACATGCCCGTCCATTGCGCGAGTGTGTTGGCCGTCGTCAGTGCGTCGAGCACCGTCGCCAGACCGGTGTCGAACATGCCCTCCAGGGCAAGTATGTAAATACGCATGGCACGATCGATATCAAAGATGTCAATCGAGTCAGTATCTGCCCGGGGACCTCGTTTGTAAAGTTTCGCCCACTGCGCAGCCCACCCAAGCCAAATACTGGAGAAACGACGATGGTCAAATGCGGATTGTTCGTCCGGCTCGAAGCGAAGCCGGGCAAAGAGCAGGCGGTTGCAGACTTCCTTGCTGCCGGCCTGGAATTGACGAATCGAGAGGCGGGAACGCCGATTTGGTTCGCCATCAAGTTGTCGCCTACGACGTTTGGCGTCTTCGATGCCTTTGCAAATGAAGCCAACCGTCAAGCGCATCTGAACGGCGATATGGCCAAGGCCTTGATGTCGCGTGCCAGCGAATTGCTAGCCAACGCACCGTCGGTGGAACCGATCGACGTCCTGGCGATGAAGAACGAACTGCCCTGATGTCTTTGCACCCCGGTACGCCTGCGCACAAACGCAACCAAAGCGTCCGCATGACACGGCCAGTTCGAGCTGGCCGGACAAGCACGGGTACCGGGGCGCTCTTTTACACACAACCACTACTGCTCCATGTTTGCCGAACAGCCATTAGCTGAATCACAACGTCGAGCAAACCAAAACACTTTTGGAGATTGAAATGCTCACACTACGAAAGAAGATCGCCGTTGCCGTTCTGCTCGCACTGGGCGGCACGGTTGTACACGCCGCACCGCAGCCGGCTGCAAAAGATATCGTCATTGTTCATGGTGCACTGGTGGACGGCTCCGGCTGGCGTGCCGTTCACGACATCCTGACCAAGGATGGTTTCCACGTAACCATCGTGCAGGAGCCACTCACTGGACTTGCCGAAGACGTCGATGCCACCAAGCGCGTTTTGGATCAACAGAATGGCCCTGTTGTACTGGTCGGCCATAGCTATGGCGGCTCGGTGATCACGGAAGCAGGTGCCGATCCGAAAGTCAGTGCACTCGTCTATGTCTCCGCACTCCAACCCGATGCGGGTGAAGCCGGTGGTCAACTGCTGTCGAAGTTCGCCGCGCCAAACGACGCGATGCGCGCAACTCCGGACCAGTACTTCTATATCCCCGCAGCGAAATTCCGTGCGACCTATGCAGCGGATCTTCCCGCAGCAGAGGCGCAGTTCCTGGCGGATTCACAACAGCCGCTCGCGCAGAAAGCGATGGGCACGCCTATCTCCGTGGCGGCATGGCGCACCAAGCCCAGCTACGCCATCCTGACCACCGAGGATCGTGTCGTCAGTCCCCAGTTGCAACGCTGGATGTATCAACGTTCGGGTGCCAAGGTCACCGAAGTTGCAGGAAGTCATGCTGCTTTTATCTCTAAGCCGGCTGCCATCGCTCGCGTGATCGAGGCTGCCGCAAAGCAGATCAACTGATTACTGATCGTCTGCGATGGGGGCATGTCCGTCCCCGTCGCAGATGCGCACTTATAAGCCGCGCAAATCGCTCCATGAATCCACCTCGGATGTCGCCAGCATGCTCTTACTTATCCTTGCTTACCTCGGCGGTGCACTGACCATTCTCAGTCCGTGCATCCTGCCGGTACTGCCCTTCGTCTTCGCGCGTGCGGACCGTCCGTTCGTACGCAACGGGCTGCCCATGCTGGTGGGTATGGCGCTCACTTTCGCAGTGGTCGCCACGCTGGCTGCCGTGGGTGGCGGCTGGGCGGTTCACGCCAATCAATATGGCCGCATCGTCGCCTTGGCTGTGCTCGCCGTGCTTGGCCTCACCTTGCTTTCCAATCACTTCGCCGAATGGATTAGCCGTCCATTCGTAACGCTTGGCAACAAGCTCTCTCAAGGCGGCAACGGCGAGAATGATTCGGTGCTCTCGGCGGCGGGGCTTGGCGTAGCCACAGGATTGCTGTGGGCGCCGTGCGCAGGTCCGATCCTGGGTCTATTGCTCACCGGCGCGGCGCTCAACGGAGCCAGTGTTCAGACCACCTTCTTGCTGCTCACCTATGCCGCAGGTGCTGCGACATCGCTTGCGCTGGCGCTCGTCGTTGGTGGACGAGTATTCGCTTTGATGAAGCGCTCACTCGGTGCAGGTGAATGGGTGCGTCGCGTGCTGGGTGCGTTGGTGTTGGCCGGCGTCGTCGCCATCGCACTGGGGCTGGATACTGGATTACTGACTCGCGTATCACTGGCGAGCACTAGCAGCATCGAACAGAAGCTGATCGATGCCGCGCACCCTGCCCCTCCCGCGCAAGCCGTCGTCAAAGCCGGCACGCCACTACCGGTGGAAGGTGAGCTGCCCTCGCTTGATGGCGCTAGCCAATGGCTCAACAGCCCTCCGCTCACGGCGCAATTGCTGCGCGGCAAAGTAGTACTGGTCGACTTCTGGACCTACTCCTGCATCAACTGCATTCGCGCACTGCCTTATGTGCGTAGCTGGGCAGACAAGTACAAAGATTACGGCCTGCTAGTGATCGGCGTGCACGCGCCGGAGTTCGCCTTCGAGAAAGATCCGCACAACGTTATCAACGCCGTAAAAGACCTCGGCGTCGACTACCCAGTCGCACTCGACAACCACTACGCCATCTGGAAGGGCTTCGACAACGAGTACTGGCCCGCGCACTATTTCATCGACACGCAGGGACGTATCCGCCATCACCATTTTGGCGAAGGTGGATACAACGAGAGCGAAGACGTGATCCGACAGCTGCTCACCGAGGCAGGTCAAAAGAACCTGCCTGGCGGCTATGTGGAGCCGAATGCACAAGGTGCAGAAGCTACTGGCTCTGGCGTTGCCACGCGCTCGCCGGAAACCTACCTTGGCTATGCGCGTGCCCAGAACTTTACCGGTGGCCAGATCGTGCAAGACAGCAGCTCGGCGTATCACGCACCTCAGACACTGATAGCCAATCAGTGGGCGCTCGATGGACGCTGGATAGTGAGCGAAGAAAATGCGCAGCTCGACAGCGCCAACGGACGCATCGTCTATCGCTTCCGTGGTCGCGACTTGCACCTGGTGCTGGGACCTAGCGATGGCGCTAAGCCCGTGCGTTTTCGCGTGCTGATCGACGACAAGGCGCCCGGTGTCGACCATGGCGTAGACATTGATGCGGATGGTAACGGCACCGTCACTGCGCAACGCCTCTACCAGCTCGTGCGACAAGCCCATGGCAGCGGTGATGAGCACACGTTCGAAATCACCTTCCTCGATCCTGGCGTGCTGGCTTATGCCTTTACCTTCGGCTGAATCTCGTTATGTATATCAGGGCGGCCCATCCAGCGCTGCAGTCGGTATTTAGAACCGACTTCCAGGGTCGGAGGAGGAGTTGAGCCTCGATAACAGTCCCTAATCGCTATAACTTGGCGATGAAGATTTTTAGTGATGCAAACTCAAAACTTGTGACTTCGGCCACGCCTGCGCATGACAGGAGACGGCGGTGAAGGTACGGCTCGGTATTCGCAATGCCTGGGTACCCGCATCAGATCACTTCTCGTTGACGAGCTTCTCAAGCGCCAACGTTCGCTTGATCAAGTCATCCAACTCAAAACTCTCCGACTGTAAGAATGCAGCGTCCCCAATATCCTCCGGTTGTGCAGCCAGGCGGTGGGTCTCGCTCAAATGATGCTTGAGCCATGCTCTCTGTTCTTGTTGCAATTGAGCCCGCTCCTTATCCTTGTACCTATGCAGAAGGGTCTGATAGGCCGCATTCAGTCTCGGGTCCCATCTGCCGACTTCAGCCTTATGGCATTCCAACATTGCCCCGGAAGCGCCAGCGGCTTGATCCAGGCATGCGCTGAACTCCGCACTCTCCTGTGCGCTTGCATGAAATGCGGCGATACAGATGACGGTGCAAAAAACGAGAGATGATTTGCGGAACATCATAGCGATCTCTTGAGTCTTTCTGAGTGAGGCAAGGCGTGGCCAACTGATAGCGGACCATTTTTCGCTCAAAAAAATGCGCGCCCCGAAGGGCACGCACGACAACCTCAATACGAGGCTTACGGCAATAGCCAGCTGATAAACAATCCGAAAAAGTGCTTCAGATCATCGGTATTAATCATGGCGCACCTCCGAAAATGGTTGAATGTCTGCAGAGACGCGAGGGATCATGTCTGCCATCTCCACATGGTTGGATCGTGTTTCTTATTGAAGCATCAGGGCAAACCCCTGCCCACTAGGATGAACCCTAGCCCCTGACTCACTCGCAGAGGGCTCAGGATGCGAGCGATTTGATTGAGCAGCTACGCATCAGGCAACAAATGAATGACTCGCTCTACAAAAGCTTCGCGACGGCGCTCAAAGGCTGCGCTATCCAACATGGACAATTTGTTGATGACGGCCATGGCCGCCAGCGCGGTCATTTGGTCCGGCGGCGGCACTGCCGCTGCCCCAGGCGGCGTCATGCTGCCACCGGACCAGCCCGTCGCAGCGGCCAACCAGGCACCAAGGGTGCGTTTTTGGTCCGCCGTCCAGAAATTCAGCGCTGCATAACGATGCGTTTCATTCGGCTCGCGCACCCACGCATTCGCCAGGACCACACCAGCCCGATCATTCCATTCGAGCGGAATGTCGCGCGTGCAATCGCATAACCAGGCCACCACGTAGATCTTTGGCAATAGTCGCGCTATCAGCTTCAAGGCATCAAAACTATGCCCGCGATCGAGCAAAGTGCGCACGGCGGGCCGTGGAGCCATGCCGGATTGGAGGCAACCCAAAGCAGGCGCGGAGAGTTCCATATCCAGCGCTCCTTGCATGACCGTTAGCATGGAACGTGCTCAACCGATCATGATGAGGCCACCGGAAACCTGCATCTCACCGCTGCCCTCGATGCTGGTCATTGCCCCTTTGATGCCAACCTGCGATTGCCCGTTGATCGTGAGATTGACACCGTTGATCTCGACCTCGCCGCTGCTTTTCAGGGTGATGCTTGCCGAGCCGCAAACCAGCTGAAGCTGCGAGCCCGCGGTCAAGGTGTAGTTCTGCTTGATGTTCTGTGTATCGTTGTTGCCTATCGAATGCGAACGGTCGTTCTTGATAGTGACTGTTTCGTTGTGGTCGATCGTTACCACCAGATCGTTTTCAACCTCTTGATGCATGTCTTTCTGTGCATGCATGAAGAAATCTTCGCTTCCTTTCTTGTCTTCAAAACGCAATTCATTGGCATCTGCTGCCGTGCCTAGCAGACTGCGGCTGATGACGCCGCTGCGTGTCTTGTTATCGGGCAGGCTGTATGGTGGCATGTTGCTTGCGTTGTAGACGCTGCCGATAATCAATGGGCGTTCCGGGTCGCCCTCCAGAAAACTCACCACAACTTCCTGGCCTACGCGTGGAATGCTGATGGCGCCCCAATTCTTGCCAGCCCAAGACGTCGCCACGCGCACCGGGCAGGAGCATTTGGCATTTTTCTTATCCGGCGTGTTCCAGTGGAAAGTGACCTCCACTCGGCCGTATTGATCGACCGCGATGTCCTCATCGGTTTTGCTGCCGGTGACCACCGCGGTCTGCAGGCCAACGATCTTCGGCTTTTCGGTCTCGATTTCCTTGCGAAAAGGAATGCGACTTTCGAGCGCGTCGAAATAGCATTGGAAGGACTGCGAGCTACCACTACCCGAAGCACGGCCACCGCCATGCATATACGTCTTTGTGCCAATGATCAGATATTCCTGATTGAGTTCCAGACGCGGGAAATGGGTCAGCGTGAAAAGGCCGCCTATCTGCGCACTGCAAGCCTCGGTCCTCGCCATGTATTTCGAGCGGGAAGCGGTAAACGCTTCGGCACGCACGTTGGCATAGTGCTGGCCCAGGGCCGTGTCACCGTGTGCGCCCGGGAAATCAAATACGCTGTAGTTGATCTCCGGCTGATGGCCCTCGGTGGTATCCGACGAGAGTAACGATGCCTTCGGCTTCAAAGGGTTGTAGTCGGTCAGCTTGAAGGTGGCCGCATCCACGCCACGCGCCGAAGCGAAGCTGCTGATCGTCGCCTGTTTACGCAGCACGCTATCGACCTGGGACGCATAAGGCACCAAGGCGAAACCGTCTGTCGCAGAATGCGCACCCAGGCTATCAGCCAGCACCATGGTGTGCGTGCTCTCGTCATGGGTGAAGTAGTAATAGATGCCGTCCTGCTCCATGAGACGATGGACAAAGCTCAGGCAATCTTCGCGGTACTGCACGCAATACTCGCGTGGGGTGTAATTGCCGGTAAGGCTCAGCTTGATGTCGCTATAGCCGGACTCGGTCAACAGCTGCTTGATAATGTCCGACGTGGTCATGTTGGTGAAAATGCGACAATCCACCATCTGCCCCAGCAGCCAGAGTTTAGGCACCAGCGTGACGGAATATTGCGCATACACCAGATTTTCGATCGACGAGACGCCGGTTTGCGCCGCCTCGCAGACAATACCGTTGAAATAGCGGATGAAGCCGTTTTCTGTGGTCAACGTCACAGTCATCGGCGAACCGAGCAGTGCGCTGAGGTCGATATTCGAGTCCTGGGATTCAAACTTGACGCGAAATTTGAAGAGTTCGCC
Organism: Dyella acidisoli; assembly: GCF_030160295.1. Taxonomy (GTDB): domain Bacteria; phylum Pseudomonadota; class Gammaproteobacteria; order Xanthomonadales; family Rhodanobacteraceae; genus Dyella_B; species Dyella_B acidisoli. Next base: position 116,462 of record NZ_BSOB01000005.1, on the reverse strand, counting down.
CAGTTGTTCTTCCGCGTTCAATTCAATGAAATACAGGTCGTCGCACTTGGCCGAGGTGATCGTCATGGCTACGGTCATGCGGCTACGCTCCTTGTAAAATAGATATCATCCCTAAAGTGATCGGATGGTAGCATTTTTCAATGGGACCACTACCATACCCGGCAAGGGGAGTCGGTGCTTGAGAGGCATATGGGGTTCGGCGCCGACGTACGATGAGTGGACATGTTTTCGCCTTTTCCCAAAAGGCCCACAACAATGGCACAAGGATGGCAAAACAATATGCGCGAGTTTGATCCCAGGTATGAGGTAAGCGGTTCAACGACTGGTACTGGTGCACCGGCGGAGTCGCAAAAGGTCATAGCGTTCTTTATTGGAGGCGCAGGCGATAAGGAGTCTTATTACGGCGCAGGGCCTTATCACAATATCGAGGTACCCAAAACCATTCTCGATAATTGGGAAGGTGGCCTCAAAAGCAAAGACCTCTATATCTCGTATGACCTTGGGTATTACCAAATACACAACGACTCAGACATAAAAAAGTTTGTCATCGATGTCATTCCCACGAAGTCCAACCCCGTGTATATCGTCGGGCACAGCCTGGGCGGCTGGAACGGGGCGCATCTTTCGAGGAAGCTTGTCGATGCGGGCTACAACGTCCAGATGCTGGTGACGCTTGATCCGGTGGGCAAAGGTTTTCTGGTCGAGCTCTTTTCCGCCATTCCTTTCCATCCGGAAACCACGCCCAAAGCCAAATTCTGGATCAACGTCCATGCGACGCCGGCAACCTCCGATTCATCAGATGACGTTGCGGATTTTGGCGTGCGCTGGGTGATACCGTCCGGACCCGATATCAATGTAGATTCCAATACACATCACGCTGACGCCGGAGGGTTGTTCAACACCACCGCCGGCGATGGAAAGTCGGTGGCGGGCATGATGTACATGTCCATTCGCAGCAACACGAACGGAGCTCCGACGAATGCCGACTCCGATGAGTGATCGCATGAAAAGGTTACTGTTACTGCCGCTGATGCTGAGCTGCGCGGGCTGCGTCAAGCACCTGCAAGAGCCACCGGCAGCCGTGAGCTTCGTTCGATTTGAAAAGACGCGCTATGCATACAAGCTCACGTTCAATTCAAACACCGGCTTTCTTGCTGCATCCTATACCGACAAGTTGCCAGTCGTGGGACATTGGCTGATCTGCTCCCTCGATGGAGATACTGATTTCTCCATCGATCACGCGTTCTCCTTGCGACGGTTCATGCGAGGCATCACCGAATCGGCAGACCATGCGGAGAAAGGACAGCAGCCCTCATTCGCTTATTCATCTGAGCTGACTTTCAGCGAGACGCTGGATGAGGGTACATCCGATCATGCTTTAAGCAAGACCGACGTCAACAGTTTGCTTGCAGGTCGCTCCAGCATTCCATGCAAGGTGGTCATGACCATCACCGGATACGCACCCTATTACTCGATGACCATGCAGGTTCCGGCAAAGGCTTTGCTGGACGAGGTCAACCGGTAACGGCTTAACCACCCAACAGCACCGTAAAGCATCCAAGCACGACCACGCCCCCGTGTTCCGTAGCATCCCCTAATCGCGCAGCCTGTTGGCCGCCGATTTTCACTTTTGATGAGCCCGCCGATAGGGAATCCGGCGGCCCGATGCATATCGCCATATCTCCAACACGTGCCGCGGGCAGGCCACCGATCAATACCTTGGGCGCGCCGGGGGCGCAGATCGGACCTCCGACGTGCGGCACCGGCCCTGTGGTCATAGGGCAGGTATGCATATCGGTCAGGCGCGCGGCGGGGCGCCCCATGCCGATCGGGGCCAGCGTCATGCCGGAAGAAAGCGCGTCGGACAAACTTGGCATAGGGGACGAATCGACGCCCAATGCGTCGGCGACCTCTTTGGATAGAACTACGCCTGACCCACTTTTGGCGTTGAAAATACCGCGGGGTGCTGCGCGAACGAATGCTGTTTGAACCTTCGACAATACCGCCTTGGTACCGCCTTGCGCATTCGCTGCCCGCAAATCCGCTACCGGTTGCTTGCCCAAGCTGGCCACATGGCTGTCGTTCAAAACGGCAGGCACTTCGACCTGACCGAAAACGCGATCCGGGCTGGCGGCGGAGGCCACCAACACCACATCGCCCTTCAAGGATGATGCGAATTCATGCGATGCCTGCCCCCACAAACAGCCCCTCAAGGAGGTAGGGCTACCGGCTGGAGCGTTACCGCTACCGTAAAGAAAGTTGGATGCCTCTGCTTCCGCCTCTGGCCGCACCATACCTTGCGACTCCAGGATATTCGCCACGCGATTCTTGATAGCCCCTTGAGCGGCCATCAGGAAGCCGGCTCTGGGGGTGCTATTGATGACGCTGTATCCGGTCTTGTCCGCCAGGGCCAAGGCAATCTTTTCCGAATTCGTATCACCCACGCGACCGCTGTAGAGGATGCCGCATTTGCCTGTGCCTTTAGCCGGGAAATCGGCGGCAATCTTTTGAATATCCTGCAAAGAAGAAGCCTTGGATACCTCTGCTATGGATGCCAAATAATCCATCATCGTCGCCATGTCCTTATTGGTCTATGCGTTCCTTCAATTGGCGTGGGTGTTGATCCAGCCGTCCCGAAAAACCACTTTCCCCGAGAACTTGGATGTCTTGCCGCGAGAAAGTACGAACGGGGGATTATCGCACTGGGACACAATATGAATCAGCCGCGTCACCATGGTCTTGATCTTTTCCATATCAAACGCCGAAAAAGCGACCCGTGCAGACGCTGGCATGCCGACATCGGAGGATTGCTTGTAGCCGAAAGAGAGAATCTCCGAGCTGAAGTCGTCCCCCTCCCAATTCTTTACGACTTCGCCGTACCAGGACTTACCGTTCAATTCCGCGCAAAACGTCTCATGGCCGAGCTCGTCCCAACCTCGTATGCCACCGGAAAAGCGCGCCCTGCCGCCCTCAAAATCAACCCAGTCGTACATGTCCATTGACTACTGCCATGTTGGTCCATTCCGCGAATACTACCCCGAAAAGGTGTGAGCATTGAGGTTGGGGTGGAGCGCGAGAGGCGCTTCACAATCAATGTTGAGCGAGTGATCGGCCGCTCTTGCACGCTCTTCAAGCGTTATGCTTGTTATTAGATCGCCATGGTTTCGATCAATGTGCCGGGCAATTAACCAAGTCGTGAAAAGTTCGTGATAAATCCACGACGATCCGCGAGCCGAGGAAGGGCTGGTCCACCTGGGGGCGTAAGCATGCGAACAGATCGCTGGGTCGTCGTGTTTGCCGTCACAATTCTTTGTGTTTTCCTTCAGGCGTGCTCCACCCTCCCGCCCAGCACTGAGAAAGCGGAGACGCACCACCTGCCGGCAGCCGTCGATACTGCATCGGCCCGGTACGCGCATGCGGAGGTGGCCAAACATCCGAACCAGTCAGGTTTTCGGTTGCTGACGCTGAGCACGAACGCACTACTCAGTCGCGTGGCACTGGCCGATCATGCTGCGCACTCGATCGATTTGCAGTACTACGTCTTCGCCAGCGACATGACCGGACGCCTGATGATGCAGCATCTCCTTGCCGCTGCCGACCGTGGCGTGCGCGTGCGGATGCTCATCGACGACGACAACTTCGATGACAAGGATCATCTGTTCGAGGCGCTGAACTCCCATCCGAACATCGAAATTCGGCTGTTCAATCCATTCCGAACGCGGAACCCAACCCTGCTGTCTCGTGCTGTCCAGTTCATGATGGAGTGGCGGCGCCTCAATCGGCGCATGCATAACAAGGCGTTCATCGTCGACAACAACGTGGCCATCATCGGTGGACGCAACATTGGCGATCCTTACTTCGACGCAGGCAGCGACACGCACTTCCGTGACCTCGACGTGGTCGCCATCGGTCCCGTCGTGCAGCAAGCTTCCGATGCGTTCGATGCGTACTGGAACTGCGATGCCGCCTATCCACTCGACCAGCTTAAAAAGACGGATGAATCCGGCAAACGCCTCACTGCTGCTCGGTTGATTCTGCAGAAAGAGGTGCGCAAATTCGCGCAATCCGACTACGCGCAAGCGGTGCTGGACCAGTTGCCCGATGGGCCGACCGCCGACAAGCGAGGGGCATGGTTTTGGGGCAATGCCGAGTTCGTGGCCGATCAGCCGGAGAAAATCGAGACCGACGGCGACGTGCCGGCGTTGCGCATCGGCCCGCAGCTCAAAACCATGCTGGACGGCGCCCAGCACGAGATACTCGCAACGACGCCCTACTTCATACCTGGTGATGCCGGCAGCAAGCACCTCGTGTCGCGGGCTCAGGGGGGCGTGTCCATCAAAATACTGACGAACTCACTTGCCTCGACTGACGAGACAGCGGCACATGCAGGCTATGTGCACTATCGCAAGGCGCTGGTCGAAGGCGGCGTGCAGCTCTACGAACTCAAACCCACGTCGGGCCAGAGTCAGCCATCCACATCCATTGGCAAATCGTCGGGCATCAGCCTTCACGCCAAGACCATTGTCGTGGACGACCATGAGGTATTCATAGGTTCTCTCAACATGGATCAGCGCTCCAAGCTGCTCAACACTGAAATGGGTGTGATCGTGGATTCGCCTGGATTGGCCCACGCCATTAGCGACTTCTTCCACACCGCCACACAGCCTTCAAATGCGTACCAAGTGACGATCGACCCGGCTACCCACCAGCTGATCTGGCAGGCCGAGGACAATGGTAAGCCGGTTACTTTTCAGAGCGAGCCCGGTGCAAGCACTAAGCGACGCACGGAAGTGACGCTGCTGCGCCAGCTTCCTATCGATGGTTTGCTCTAACCATCGCGTGGATGACACCCGCATCAATCAATGCCTGGCGTCACTCTGCCCTTCCTGCACCCTCTCACATTTGTCCTGCTGAGGTCGGCTTTGGGTTGCGGATTCAGCCGGTGGATGTTTTGCGTTTTGCGCGTACAACGAATGGCCTAACGAGAACAAACCAAACAATAGCCATTGCAACGAACGAATTGAGAAGACCTGCAAACAACATGACTTGAGTTAACGGGTGGCCTCCTAGGCCAAAGATGCTAATAACCACGTTCATCGGAAATCCTAGAATCCTCAAAGCAACCGCACTTTCCTCAGATATGCATTCCGGTCGCGCTTCGCAATTGAGGATGGGAATTTCTATCGCAAACAACGCGCAAAGATGAAGAATGCCTCCAATTACGATGAATGGTAGTGCCGTTAGACGACCCATATCACCTTCGCTCCACTGCACAACGGTATCCAAATATAGCCCGCCCGGCAGCCCGGGGTCCGCTTCGGGTTGCGGACCTTCTAGCCTGTATTAGTTGGCCCGACGAATGAGAACCAGCTGCGAAGCGACGTCGGCTTGAATGAATTGTCAGCGCCCACCCGGTACGACTGAGGCGGAGCGCTCTTGAATTGCACGAAAGTAGGCAAAGTAGCGCATGGCGTACTTGTTGCCCACTGGCGCTGTAACCGACATGCGGGGCCAAAACTCCTCAAAACCGACTTTCCGAAGCAGGCGGGCATACTCTTTGAACTCGCGAGGCGTATTGCCTGCAGCCAACATGGCTGCGACCCGCCGCCTAATACGGGTTTTAAGGGCTGGCGAAAGATCGGCTCTCTTTAGAGCCCGCGCAGTATTGCTCTTAAGTACCCGGCCAAAGGGAAATGTAGTGTCCTGCTCCATGAACTCCACGCCCAGCGTTGCGCAAGCAGTGTCGCCAGCTTTGATGCCTTCAATGACCGGCTCCATGATCGGATAGATCCAGGTCACATCTTGCCGCTGGTAGATCTTGGGCAGCAGCTCGCGCGGAATCTCAACACCCAGTCGGCCACAGTACTCCATGTACCGCCCTTGGACGGCTTCTACACTCCACATACCTTTGCCGTTGTAATCGTGAATGAGCATGTGCGGGCGGCGCTAACGCTTGAGCTCAGCTGCACTTGCGGCGGCCGTGGTTGAGGAAGCAACCGCAGGCGACCGGGCAAGTGACAGCTGCAGCGATTTGTTAGAAGTCATTGCCAAGAAGTTTCCAGTTTCTGGAAAAATAACTCTCGATACCTTTGCCGGGATTGTATCGAGGATAAAGTTCCTGAAAGCTTCGCCGCGCCAACTCGTACGAATCAGCGGGAATGGCAGAAAGCCCCTTCGCTAAGAAAAGCAGAGCCAAAGATGGCGCCCTGGACTCACCCAGGTTGCAGTGGATGAGCAGTGGATGAGCAGTTGCTGTCCAGCCTGCCAGTGATTGTTAGAAAATTCCAGAAATCGAGTAAACAATGGGGGCATGAAGAGAGGCACAGATGGATCAATGATATTTAGAAAAATATCGTTTTCCCTCTCAAGCACAAGATAATTGGGATGGGTGTTAGGCAACGTTCCACTGTATCCCACTGCGATCTGGTGGCATGGACTTTTGCACGCGTGGACCACAGCGACGCTGTCGTCGCCCCTTCTACAACTGAGGTCGCTAGCAACGGTCACGCGCTCATAAATTTGCATGGCCCCCCATGACTTCTAACTATTGAATGTACGGACAAACCTGCCCGGTTATACATCCCGATCGTGCAAAGAGATCCGTGCTCAACTCATTGTTCTTGCTGAAGCTTATCCCTGCCGCGTCCGACTAGCCACCGGACTTTTAACCAGACAGAGAGCCCCGGCCCGGGACTGCCAGCTTCGGGGCGGAGGCGGACACTCAGCTATCACAAAACTCGACCGCTAAGCATCCTGCCGAATATATGCGCGAAGTCAAACTAGTGATGGCCAAATCGGTAAATTACTGCCGGACTTCGTGGAGGCATAGATTCAAAGGGGCGTTCGTAATCATCGACTGACCATCGAACGAACCGTAGCACGCAGATGCCCTCCCTAAACTGACGCGACGCCTCGTCCAGCATGTCGCGTACGGTTCGAGAATCGTCTTTAAAAAATGGCTCTGCATGTAACGATTCAAGATCCGTTGCTACGTTAGCAGCGATATGCATCGTCACATCATTAATGAATGTTCGAAATTTCTCAGATTTCGCCACGAAATCCGAATCGCACCCAAATTCAGCAAGAACTCCAATTCGGCCAAGATGGACGCAAGAGTGCAAAACTCGATAGGAGGGCATTCTTATCATTGGCTACACCTAAACAGCAATAGATGACACCTACTTTAGGTCCGTTTTGGGTCGGAAGCGAACCATCCAAGATTCAGTAAAACAATACAAACAAGAAGCAAGCTCCTCCAATCCCGGATATTGCCATTGAAAATATGGCTCGCCATCTTGCCATCCGAAAAGTTCCGATTGCGAGAAAAGCTGAACACAAAGTCAGGCAAAAACCTAAGATGGATAAGCTCCAGAAAGAACGCAGCTTGAGTGCTTGTCCCGGGGCCTCGAAGCCGTGCCTGGGGTCACCAAGCAAGGACGTCAGACCAAAGAACAGAACGGCCCAAGATAAGAAGGCGATCGCGATAGCTGCATTTGCACCTAAAGCTTGCCTCATGCCGACATTCTCCACTTAGTTGAAGCTGGATGGGTTCGCAGTGGGAAGCGAATACTCGCCCTACTCCCTACAACAATCGCCTGATTGGCTCATTTTTCCGACGAAGGTCAACCTGAGTGCCATCACTGGCGAAGCTTTCGCAATCAAGACTTCCATTCCTCGGTGTAGGCAAAGCGAGTGGGTTGCAGCGACATATATTGCACGACGCGTGGTCGCTGTGCGCGGTTCGGACTGCTGCCATGCGGCAGCAGGTGATGCCAGATGATCATGTCGCCGCGCTTTGCGGCAACCGGCTTCATCGTCAAGGTGCGCCGCGCATGATCATGCGCACTCACGCCCTCGGGAATGCTTTTCAGCCAATGCTTCAGCGTGCGATGAAAGCCCGGTACGCAACTAAATGCCCCCTGGTTCTCATCGACGTCGGCGAGATACAGGATGCCCTGCAATGCAAAGCAGTGCGGTTCGGCGAGCGTGGCGTCCCAGTGCAAATGCGGTCCGGGAAACGGCCAGTTTTCGCGCTCCGGTGGATTAAATCCGACTTGGTCGATGGTTACCCAAAGATCTTCGCGCCCCCACAGTTGTGCATGAGCCTTGTGAATACGTGGCGCGCGACGATTGGCCGCCAGCGCCGGATGCCGCAGTAACGGCACCCAGATGGAATGGCCCAGCGATTCGCGATACCAGGACTCCGGATCGTCACGGCCCATGCCTAAAAAATCGTAGATGGCCATCTCTGCGATCTCCGCCGCTTCCGGGGTGATTGCGTTGCGCAGGATGACGTAGCCATGCTCATGCCAATGTGCAAGATCGTCCGCGGTCAGACCTTCGACACGCTCGAGGTTGCCGACTTCGGCGTCGACGGTCTCGCCTGCTAGTGCACGCCGCAAGCGATTCAGCGAGACTTCTTTCAGCTCACCGCCATTGCGCTCACATACCCAGGCTTCAAATTGCGCATAACTCGGCTGTTCCTGATGCAAATAGCGCAGGGTTTCCAGCACGTTAAGACGCAAGCCAGCGAGCAACGTCTTCACGACATCCTGCGATAGCGGCGCAGCAGATCCTGGCGCGCACTCGCGAGCCCAGTAAGTATGCAACTCATCGATACCAAGACTTGTCGCTGTCTCGACCATCGCGCTCCTCACTACGTCAAAATTTTCCTCACCCCGGACGTCTCGGCGACGCTGCGCGAAATCATGGGTCGTTTCGTGTCAGCAGGAAAGGTGCCTAAGTAGCCATGAAACAGGCAAGCCTGGCATCGGATAACGCGGGAAACCTCAAGATCTACCTTCTTTTTCGATCATAGCCTCCCCTTTTCAGCTGCGTCGACGGATAGATATTTAAAGCGATCTAAATTTGTCTGACTTTTTTTGGTACAAACCCATCGCTTGGCGATACTTGACCCTGAGATCAAACGCGAGAAAGATAGCGGCGCACATGCCCAGGAAGTGGTGTGAGAGTTATGCGTGACGGGCGTGACTGCTTGATCATTCCGCAACTCAAGGGGAAGCCACCTATGAAGCGCCATTCGTTGTGCTGTGCGTTGGCTGTTGCCGTGATCGCTGGGGCCTTGTCGATGCCGCTTTCCGCAGGCATCTACAACAACGGCACCAGTACCGCCACTTTTAATGTCACCCTGACGCTGCAGGCCAATTGCAGCATTACTGCAAATCCGCTGAATTTCGGCACCACGGGAGTGCTATCGGCCGCCATCAACCAGCAGACGACGCTGTCGGTAACCTGCAGCAACACCACACCTTACAACGTCGGCCTGGATGCCGGCACAGTGACTGGATCCACCGTTACCAACCGGCTTATGGCAGGCACGACGACGGGCAACACAAGCACTACCGTCGCCTTCGAGCTGTACCAGGACACCGGTCATACGACCTTATGGGGTAATACTCAAGGCACCAATACGGAAGGTGGCACCGGGACTGGTTCCGCGCAAGCCATCACGGTGTACGGCCAGGTACCTACGCAAGCGACACCCGTCCCAGACACGTATCAGACGACCGTTACTGCAACGGTGTATTTCTGAGCCGGGGCGCCGCTGTGCGACGCCTGCTGCTTGCGGCAGGGATGCTGATGCCTTGCGGCATCGGGCAAGCGTCGTCGTTGCAGATTTCTCCGGTCATGATCGAGCTTCGGCACGGCGAAGGTGCAGTCACCATTACCTTGCAAAACCTCGGCGATCGATCGCTGTACGGGCAAGTGCGGGTTTTTCACTGGGACCAGGCCAGTGACCAGGACAACCTCTTAACCACCCAGGATTTGGTGGCCAGTCCGCCCTTGATCGAAATTCCTGCGCACGGCGAGCAGTTCGTTCGACTGGTACGAAGCGATACGGGAAATTCCAGCGAAGAGCAAAGCTATCGCCTTCTGATCGATGAACTATCTGCTGCCGATAACGCTGGTGAAAATGGCGTGATGATACGGTTGCGCTATTCCGTGCCAGTGTTCGTCGAACCCGACGGCATGACGGGAGCACCAGCGCTGACCTGGCATGCGCGACATGATGCCGGAGGCTGGTGGTTGCGCGTCACCAATACCGGGCGGCGTCGAGCACGGATAAGCATGGTGCAGTTCGTGACCGCTGATGGGAAAACCTACATGGTGGACAAGGGGCTGCTTGGCTACGCGCTGGCCGGCCGCTCCATGCAGTGGCGGGTGAATCTGGACAGCCATAGTGAGCTTAAGGCGCCCTTGAATATCCGCGCCGACGTCAATGCGCTGCCGATTGAAGATCATGTCGCCATCGACACGTCACCCTGACGCGTGGTCAATCACCGAGCCCGCTGCGAAGCACATCGATGCGTGCTCTGCCGCAGCAGAGGCTGCTCGGGTCATGCTGTTCGAACCTTTCCTCGCGAGGCGCTGCTAGGCGTGGCGCTGGCCGGCGCACTCGTGACATTCGCTGGACGCGCAGCCGTTCCTGCAGCATTCGTGGCGGATATGCAGCAGGCTGAAGACGTTTACCTGGAAGTAACGGTGAACGGAGAGGCGCTGCCATTCATCGTGCACTTTCGGGCGACCGGGAGAAAGTTGTCTGCCGCAGGAACCGATCTTGCGCGCATCGGCATAGCGATCGACACGTTGGGGATCACCGAATCAGCCCAGGTGCAGCTCGATGCGATTCCAGGCGTTCGCTATCGCTACGATAAAGCGCACCAACGTGTCACCATCATGCTGCCGGACAATGTGCGCAAACCTTTTGTGGTCGATTCGCGGCAGTTGCCGCAAGCGATGCCAGCGACATCTGGACGCGGCCTTGTACTCAACTACGACGCCTTTGCGCAAAACGAAACGGGCAATCGTTTTGCACTCTGGACGGAACAGCGCTATTTCGATCCTGATGGGGTATTCAGCAACACCGGCATTGCGTATCTCGACGCTGCTTCGCGACGCTATTTACGGTACGACACATCGTGGAGCCAATCTGATCCAGATACGCTGCGCACCATCCAATGGGGCGATGCGATTACGTCATCATTGTCATGGTCGCGCTCAATCCGCTTCGCCGGCTTCCAGTGGCGCAGCAACTTCGCGTTGCGTCCCGATCTGGTCACCTTCCCTCTTCCCGTCTTGACGGGGTCGGCATTGGTGCCGTCATCGCTCGACCTGTACGTGAACAACATGCAGCACTTCAATGTGCAGGTGCCGAGCGGTCCGTTCGTGGTCAATGAAGTACCCGGCATCACGGGCGGCGGCCAAGCCACCCTGATAACACGCAACGCCCTGGGGCAAACCGTAACGTTGTCGATGCCCATCTATATCGACACGCAGATGCTGGCGACAGGCCTGTCGAGCTATTCGATGGAAGCAGGTTTTTTGCGGCGTGATTACGGTATCGCTTCTTTCGACTACGCCCCGCACTTGGCCGGTAGCGGGTCCTGGCGCTATGGCATCAGCGATGCACTCACCGTCGAAGCGCATGGCGAGGCGACCGATCATCTTTTCAATGCTGGCGCTGGCACGCTCGTCAGGCTTGGCATGGACGGCGTCGTCAATAGCGCGATCGGGTTCAGCAGTGGCCGGTTGGCGGGCACCCAGGTCAGTGTGGGGTATCAATGGATCGAACCACACTATGCCATCGATGCACAAAGCATTCGCACGTTCGGCCACTATGGCGACCTTGCGGCGCTCGATGGCGCACCCGTCCCCACGCACACCGATCGCCTGACGATATCCCTACCCTTTTTCCGTAACCAGAATTTCGCCCTGAGCTACATCGGAACGAAACTTCCGCATGTGGAAGCATCGCGCATTGCATCACTCTCCTACGGCTTGAGTTTGCGTCACAACCTGTCCTTGAATCTGAGCGCTTACCGGGATATTTACCAGCACAGTTCACGCGGCGTGTTTCTCAACATCAGCCTTGGGCTGGAAAACAACGTGTCATTGAATGCGGTGGCGGGAAGCCAGGGCGGACACGCGTACAACAACCTGCAGGCGTTTCGGCCAGTCGATTACGGCGGCGGCTGGGGCTGGGGCTTGCAAAGTGGTGAATTCAATCAATTGGGATTTCACCAGGCGCAATTGCAATACCTGGGTAATGCCGGCCAGCTTACCGGCATTGTGCAGAACTACGCCGGACACACTACGGCATCGTTCGACGCCCTTGGCTCCATCGTGCTGATGGATGGCGACATTCAGTTTTCCCGCCGTATTTACGATGGCTTCGCAATGGTATCGACAGACGGCGTGGCGGGCGTGCCAGTACTGCACGAGAATCGCTTGCTCGGCCATACCGACGATCACGGCTACCTGCTCGTTCCGGACCTGAATTCATATCAAGACAACCATGTATCGATCGATACCTCCAGGCTGCCGGTCGACATGCGCATCGATGCCACGGCGATGGTACTTGTGCCTCAGGCCCAATCGGGTGTGCTCGGGCGATTCCTGATCACACGATACGCCGCCGCGTCGATTCTTTTGCGTGACGCATCGGGCAAACCGATACCTGAGGGAACGCGGGTGCATCATGTCGAAAGCGGCACTGACACCATCGTTGGCTATGACGGCCTCACGTTCGTCAATGGTCTGCAAGCCACCAATCATCTTCAGCTCGAAGGCATTGCATGGCGTTGCACTGTCACCTTTCCTTACAAGCCCCCCACGCATCACGCCTTACCTTTGATTGGACCGCTGACCTGTCGCCGCGGGGCTGTGCAGCCATGAGCAAATGCAATGGATGGCGCCTGTTGCTGGCCTCTCTGCTCCTGCTCATCGGGCAAATGGCTCATGCGCAAACCTGCTCCGCCACCATTACGACCATCAATTTCGGCAACGTGAATCCCATCAGCGGCGCCGCTGTATCGGCTAGCGGTTCCATCACCGTAACGTGCAACTGGACGATCATTTCCTTGGCGCCCAACGCACAGGTCTGCCTCAACCTCAACGCAGCCGCGCCGCTCAGCATGACCAACGGCAGCAATGCCTTGCAGTATGGGCTGTACCAGGACGCCGCCGATTCCATCGCCTGGGGCTCGACCACCGCAGGTACGACCCCCATATCCGTCACGCTAGCCAAACCGTTGATTGGCACCTCCGCAAACCAGACGGTTTCGTTCTATGGCCTTATCGCGGCCAATCAGCCGCTGGTGCCAACCGTTGGAGACAGTAGCACCGTGTACAGCGAGGCCTTCAGCGGCGCCCAGACCGTACTCAACTATGAGTACTATTTGCTGGGACCACCGGGTTGCTCGACCATCACTACACCGGCTACAGCGTTTCCATTTACGGCCACCGCCACCGTGGTCAATGATTGCCTGATCAGCGCCAGCAACCTCAACTTCGGTACGACCGGACTGCTGAGCAGCGGCATCAATGCCACGACGTCGATCTCGGTAACCTGCACCAACAACGATGCCTTTCGCATCGCACTCAACGGCGGCAGCAGCAGCAATGTGAGCGCGCGCACTATGCCTCGGCAAGGCGGGGGTGGCACGGTGTCCTATCAACTTTACCTGGACGCAGCCCACAGCACTCCATGGGGCGACGGCACCGCGGGAACCAGCATGTACACCGCCACCGGCACAGGCAGCTCTCAGACTGCGACCGTCTACGGCCGCGTACCTGCACAAACGACACCCGCACCAGGCAATTACAGCGACACCATCACGGCAACTGTCGCGTTCTGACGACACTCAAAATTCGACGACCCATAGCCCTTCCACGGACGTTCCGCGATAAGCCGCATCGGGTGATGTCGAATCGGCATTCTGTTGCCTGGGTGCATGTCGAAACAATCGGTAAGACGTTTCGTGCTGGCATTGCACAACAGGTGACTCCTTCTCTCCTGAGCCGGTTCGCGAGGTGATCTGGCAAAGCTCCTCGATTTTGAGGCTGACCTGCATCAACGTCGATCGATTGGAAGAGGCAGAGACATTGGCAACGACTGAAAGAAGAAGTGCGGCAATTTCGATACGCAACAAACGTGACGACATAATCTGCTTTGCATGACAGTAAACAACCGCTCGTATCGCAAATACGGCGCACTCTATGGGCTATCGGCCAACGGCACCAAAAGTTGAGGACGCTCCGTCACCCATAAGCCCATTTCTCCGAACAGACATTCCACCGGAGAGCCACGCGTCATCTCATCGCCCATGCGTTCTCAATACGCGTGTTGAGACTGAATTCTAGCTTTCGCCGGAATGACGGTGCGCGCTGAAACAGGACCGGCGCAAACCTCCCGCCCCCCTCTTTTAGCGTGATCGACCGCACCGTTCGCCCAGTGGACTGTCACCTCTTCGCAATGCCATGGCATCATTAACCCTGGCCTCTAGCTCTAAATGACTCAAAGGAACGAGGACGCTTCACTTACACGGCGCAGGTGGGCAGTGTCGCAACTTCCCAAGATCAGGCTATTGCTCTTGTACGGCAGGCAAAAGGCGAGGGTTTTGACGCGATCAAGATCTACGGTTCGTTCAATCCTGCATGGGTGAGCGCTACGACTGCAGAGGCGCACCGCTTGGGCCTGCATGTGCATGGGCACCTTCCCTTTGGGATGCGTCCCGCGCAAGCCATTGCAGACGGTTACGATGAGATTACCCACATCTTCTATGTGATCATGCAAGCCATGCCGGACTCGGTAGTATCGGCAACGGGCCTTACCCGTGTGCAAGGGACAGCACGTTATTCCAAGGATGTTGATCTTCATGCGGAGCCGATGACATCGCTGATTGCGACGATGGCGCAACGTAAGATCACCGTCGATCCGACACTTTCCATCGTCGAAGCTTTCTACGTCCAAAACAATGGCGACCTTTCGCCCGCGTATGCGCCGTTTGCCGGCACCTTGCCCGCGAGCTTCGAGCGTAGTTTGCGCCAGGGCGGCCTAGCCGTTCCTGCCGGTCTCACACGTGCGGACTATCGCGCGAGCTTCGCCAAGTTGCAGAGTCTGGTAGGCGTCCTGCACAAGGCAGGTGTGCCCATCGTCGCAGGAACGGATGGATATGGTATGGAATTGGTGCGCGAGCTTGAGCTCTACGTAGGCGCTGGATTCACCACCCCCGAAGCACTTGCAAGCGCCACCATTGTGCCGGCGCACCTGGTTGGTGCCGACAAACGCACGGGCTCCATCGAAGTCGGCAAGACTGCCGACCTGCTGCTGGTCGACGGCAACCCGCAACTCAACATCGGCGAACTGCGCCATACCAAACTGGTGATGATGGACGGTGTGTTGATGGATGCAAACGCCTTACGTGCGGTCGGCGGTTTTTCCGGCGTACCGGCGGATTAGTGTTGACTGGTTCAACAGTAATGATCGGTCGCCACGGCTATCTGCAGCCATAACCTTGCTGCATCCCCCGTCTCAGCGCTATGTCATGTCACTTTTACCGAACAGCATTTGGCTATCAGTGACTATGCATGCTGGCAGGCGTTCCGTCGGACCAATTTGGGACCGCGACTAAGAACACAAGAATAGGTGGCAACCCTTTCGTTTGAGGCTGTTCCTCCTGAGAGAAGGACCAATAGGGGCTAGACATAACGGGGGAGCCCTCCGCTCCAGAGCCCCAGTCGCTACCGTCTTTGACGTGGGTGTAAAACATGACATGAGGCATGTCGTGGCTCCCTTGGTCTGTCAGATACGACGACTTCGACATCATGTAATCCATGGCGCCGCTTTCGAGGTCCGGCAGCTGCTTCTTCTCAAACGCCGCTTTGAGTGCCGACACCGTCTCCGCCTTGGAACGGCCAGCCATTACCATCTTGGCGCGCAAATAAATGATGGGCACCATCGAACGTGCAGCTTGGGGGTTCAAACAATCGGCGGCCAACACTTTCGGGTTCCAGAATTCGGGCCAGTCAAACGGCCCCATCCAGCTTCTAGCTACCCAGCAGACAAACCCGTTCTTGCCTTCGATCGCTTTCTCGTAGCCCTTGCGTCCCAGAACCAGGATCGTCGCATCACGGGAAATGGATTCCGGCGCTGCGCTGCGCGCCAAGGCTATCTCCGCGGCGTTATCCGCCATGAGGTATTGATCGACCGGGGCCATCTTCGGATAGCTTGGCGTGGCATCTTGCGCCATCACCTGGTGCACCATGCCAAGCCCAACAAGTAGTGCGAAGCTCGTGATTACCGTTGCACCAATCTTGTTTTTGCGCATAGCCCCTCTCCTCACAATCGGTCATTTCACACAGAAACGTGTCGTGCACCCACCCTCTACGCAGCACTCGTTCGCTGCTGCCGTACCGCTCAGCTCTCCGCGGGCGCAGGCATAAAGAAAATCTCTCGCACCTCGACCACACCCGGGAGCGCCTTGGCACCTTTGCGCATCCATGCCAGCACCTCTTCCAGATTCTCGGTTTCCAGTATCGAAAGACCGCCCACATACTCTTTCGCCTCGATATAAGGCCCGTCGGTGACGACCACCTCACCATCGGCTTGCGATCGAATGGTCACTGCCTTCGGACTCAGACCACACGCGAACTTCCTCACACCCGCGGCAATCATTTCCCTGTTGAGCGCGTGGATGGCTTCGACGGTTTCTTCGGTTACGAGCGACGGGTCAAAGTCGTCGGGAATGTAGGTAGAGATGAGATATTGAGGCATTTTCGTCTCCTGATAGGGTCATTAGCCGGGCTAGTTACCCGATCTTTGCTATAGCGACGAACGACAAGATCGAAATTCGACAAGCCCCCTGAAAATTTTGGTTCTTTTCGCATTGGGTATGGATTGACTCAAGGGACGATGGCTAGCGTGACCAGAACTAAGGCACCTGCTACAGCGAAGGAACACTTGAGATAGCGGGTGACCATGCTGGGTCGAAAGCGCCGACTCTCGGCCTACCCTCGACACCCCCTCTAATCGCGATAAGAGTGCCCCCACCCTACTCCCTCCACAGGCGATCAGTCGATGTAGAAGAATCTGACAATATATATTTGTCGTATGATAAAACCTTTACCCGCACCGCCCATGCTCATCAACGATGATTAAAGGGGTTTCTCGCTCGATGAAATTTCCAAAAGCATACGCCCGCCGTTACCTGGCGATCCTTGGTGTGATGGTGTTGGCTGCATGTGGCGCGATGGAAGATGCGCGCGCTGCGGCCAGTGACAGCGCCGCACATATCGATGTATCGGGCCATGTCTTCCGGCTGGATGCGGCCAAAGTGACCTACGCGTTCGGGGTCAACGAAAAGGGGCAGCTGCAGTCGATCTATTGGGGGCCGCGACTGGCATCGGGCGATCCTTTGCCGACTCCCGTTGCGCCTCCCGGTCGCGACGCGATTGATGGCGTGGTCAACGTGATCCCGCAGGAATATACCGGTTGGGGCGAAGGGCTCTACTACGAGCCGGATCTCAAGGTGACGTTTCCAGACGGCAATCGTGATCTGGTCCTGCACTACGTTTCGAACAGCGTGCACGACAACGTGCTGTCCGTCGTCATGAAGGACATCGAGCGCCCGATCGTCGTTACCTTGCAGTACGAGATTGACCCAGGCACGGGTATCGTGCGGCGCAGCGCGTTCATCGAGAACCACACGGAAACGCCGGTTATCGTGGAACAAGCGAGTGCGGGTACATGGATCTTGCCGCGCAGCCACGACTACACACTGCGGTACCTGGCGGGCCGCTGGGCGGCCGAGAACGACATCTACGAACGTCCGGTGCAACCAGGCAAGACCGTGCTTGAAAGCCGCCGCGGCAGTACCGGTATGCAGAACGAGCCGTGGTTTGCGATTCGCCGTAACGACGCAAACGAAACACATGGGCAAGTCTGGTTTGGCGCCCTGGCTTGGAGCGGTTCCTGGCAGATTGCGATCGAGCAAGACCAGGCCGAGCAGATACGCATCACGGGCGGCTTCAATCCGTTTGATTTCGGCTACAAGCTGGCGCCCGGTGCAAGCCTGCAAACGCCCAGCTTCTATGCGGGCGTCACCAACGGCGGCATGGGCGAGGCTTCACGTTTGATGCATCGATTGGAGCTCACTCGCATCCTGCCGCAGGCGCCGCATCCGCGAGCGCGCCCCGTGCTTTACAACTCTTGGGAGGCAACGGAGTTTGATGTCAACGAAGCCGGGCAGATCGCGCTCGCGGAGAAGGCGGCAAGCATCGGCGTCGAACGTTTTGTGATGGATGACGGCTGGTTCGGTGCGCGCAACAACGACAAGGCCGGGCTGGGCGACTGGACGGTCAATCCGCAGAAATTCCCGCACGGGTTGAAGCCCTTGATCGATCGCGTCCACGCACTGGGCATGGACTTCGGCATCTGGGTCGAACCGGAGATGGTCAACCCGGACAGCGACCTGTACCGCGCGCATCCGGACTGGGTGCTCAACATGACCGGCCGCCCGCGCAACCTGGGCCGTCACCAGATGGTGCTCAACCTCGCCCGGCCGGACGTGCGCGCTTATGTGCTCGGTGCGCTAGACAAACTGCTGAGCGAAAACCAGATCGCCTTCCTCAAGTGGGACTACAACCGCAGCTGGTCTGAACCAGGTTGGCCACAAGTGCCGGCGGACCAGCAGAAAAACGTCTACGTCGACTTCGTGCGCAATGTCTACGGCATTCTCGAAGAACTACGCCGCAAGCACCCGAACGTGGAGATTGAATCGTGCTCCAGCGGCGGCGGTCGCGTGGATCTTGGCATCATGCGTTTCACCGACGAAGTCTGGCCTTCCGACAACACGGATGGGTTCGACCGTCTGCGTATCCAGGACGGCTTTACCCAAGCACATACGCCAGGTGTGATGATGGCCTGGGTCACCGACTCTCCCTCATCGATGAATAAGCGCAGCATGTCGCTGGAATATCGTTTCCTGTCATCCATGCAGGGCTCGCTCGGTATCGGTGCGAACCTGACGAAGTGGAGCGCGCAGGACATGGCCACCGCACAACGTCTGATCGCCGACTACAAAGTGATCCGCGAGACCGTGCAGCATGGCGATCTGTATCGCCTGATGTCACCCGATAACGGCAGCGAGCACTCGGCCACCGAGAACGTATCGCCCGACAAGGCTCATGCAGTGCTGTTCGCATTCCTGCATTCCAGTACCGAAGGTTATCCGTATCCAACGGTGCGGTTGCAAGGACTCGATCCGGATGCACGTTACCGCGTGCGCGTGCTGCAGGGAACGATGGCCGAGCGCACGCCAACCGTGGCGAGTGGCGCCTATTGGATGAACGTAGGCATCGATGTCGTGATGCGTGGTGATTTCCAGGGCTCAGCAATCGCTTTCGACCGCGAGTAGACGAGCCAAGAGAGAACATCGCCGATGAAGAAATCACAGGGCAATGGCGCGAAAAACGATCATGGCAACGTTGACCATGCTGCACGCCGCCGCTTCCTGAAGATGACCGGCACGATGGCAGCGTTGCTGCCTTTGTTGAGCGCGCCCGGATTCGCCGTCACAACTATCCCTGTACAAAATCCAAGACGGACACGCGCACCTTCGATGCGCGGCCCCACGTTGTGGTACCCCGCACCCGCTTCTGAATCGAATGTCATCCAGGAAGCGACGCCGATCGGCAACGCGCGCATGGGGGCCTTGATTGGCGGTCATCCAGCAAAGGACTTCCTGTATCTCACTGATAACTCCATGTGGCTCGGCGGACCGAACAATGCCCTCGATGCTGATGGGCAATTCAGTTACGAGGTGAAGGATTTCGGCAGCTTTACCATGCTTGCCAAGCTTTTCCTTGAAGTGAGTGGCCATGAGCTGTCGGGTATTAGCGACTACCGGCGGGAATTGGATCTCGCCAATGGCTATGTGCGGATTGCCTATCGCAAGGATGGAATCCGTTATCTGCGCGAGATATTTGCCAGCCATCCGGACGATGTCATCGTCGTACATCTCTCACAGAGCGGTGGCGGCACCTTGTCGGGTACCATCGACTTGCAGGGAACACACGGAGAAACCACCCAGTTTGCGCAACAGGCAGCGAGCAGTCACTTCAGTGGTGCACTCGATAACGGCTTGAAATATGCCGCCAGCGTAAAAGCCATCAGCCGGTCCGGCTCCGTATCCGTCGAGAACGGCAGCTTGCACTTTACCGGCTGTGACGCACTGACCATCCTGTGCTGCGGCGGCACCAACTACACCCCGGATGTAACGAAAGGCTACCTGGATCATTCACTCGATCCGCTGACGCTGGTGAAGCAGAAGCTTGAGGCGGCAGCTTCATTGACCGCGGATGTTCTTCTACATACCCACATCGCCGACTACGCCGCACTGTACGACACCATGCAGGTCAACCTTGGCGCATCGACGCCGGAACAACGCGGATGGGATACGTGGACACGTCTGCAGGCACGCGCAAAACCCGGTGCCGCTGCAGACCCTGAGCTGGAAGCGGCATACCTGCAGTTCGGGCGCTACCTGACGATCGCCGGGTCGCGCGACAGATTACCCACTACCTTGCAGGGACTGTGGCTCAACAACAATGCGCCCGACTGGATGAGCGACTATCACACCGATATCAACATCCAGATGAACTACTGGCTGCCAGACCGCGCCGGACTGTCCGCCTGCTTCGATGCACTGACGAATTACTGCCTGTCGCAGCACAAATCCTGGACCGCGATAACCCAGCAGCATTTCAATGATCCAAGCAACGGTTTTCGCAATAGCTCCGGCAAACTGGCTGGATGGACGGTAGCCATCTCCACCAATATTTTTGGCGGCAATGGTTGGTGGTGGCATCCTGCCGGCAACGCCTGGCTATGCAACAGCCTCTGGCAGCACTACCAATACACGCTTCAACACGATTACCTCGTGCGCATCTACCCTCTTCTCAAAGGCGCATGCGAGTTCTGGGAAGCACGCTTGCTCACGCTGCGTGTCACCGATCACGCCAGCGGACTTGAGCGTGAAGTGTTGATTGACGACAGCGACTGGTCCCCGGAGCAAGGCCCAAAGAATGCAAAGGGCATCACCTACGCCCAGGAACTGGTGTGGGATCTGTTCAACAACTACCGGCAAGCAGCCGCCATCCTGGGTGTGGACGCGCACTACAGTTCGATCATTGGCGGATTGCAAGCAAAGCTTTATCTACCGGAGGTCAGTAGTGAAAACGGTTGGCTGGAAGAATGGATGTCGCCCCAGAATCTGGGAGAAACCAAGCATCGTCATCTATCGCCGCTGATCGGATTTTTTCCGGGAGACCGCATCACCGTAGACAACAGCCCGGCATCCTTAATGGATGGCGTTACGCGCCTGCTCGACGCACGCGGCATGACCAGCTATGGCTGGGCGTGTGCGTGGCGGGCGATATGTTGGGCACGCCTGAAGCATGGCGAACGCGCCTATCAACTGATACTCAACAATCTTGCGCCTTGGCAGATTCGCGGCAATGGCACCGCCATGAACCTGTTCGATATTTATCAGATGACGCCTCATTCGGGCATATTCCAGATCGACGCCAACTTCGGAACGCCGACGGCCATGCTGGAAATGCTGCTGTATTCCCGGCCAGGTTCGATAGAGCTTCTCCCTGCCCTGCCGAAAGCTTGGGCAGCAAGCGGTGAAGTCACCGGCATAGGCGCACGCAACGGCTTCGTGGTGGACATGCGTTGGCAGGATGGCGAGATCACGAGCGTTACGGTGCGCAGCATCGGTGGCACCCGGACACAGTTGAAGTTCGGCAAGCATGCTCGGGACATTGCACTGCAATCCGGGCAATCCATAACGATTACTCCGGGCTCTGATCGACGTCTCACAGGATAAGAAGCAGGCCTTTATGTCGACGATGTCGGAACCACATAAAAGAACACAGCCAGAAACTGCAGCACGCTTCCCGCCAGCACAAAGGCATGCCACACCGAATGGTGATACGGCAGCTTGCGCCACAGATAGAACGGCACCCCCAACGTATAGGCCACGCCGCCCGCAAGCAGGAACACCATGCCCCCGGCCTGCAGATGCGCCAGCAACGGCTTGAAGGCAATCATGCCAATCCATCCCATCGCCACGTACAGCAGCACCGCAAAACGCCGGTAGCGATTGAACATGCCCAGCTCCAAGGCACTGCCAAGCAAGGCAAGGGTCCACACCATGCCGAATAGGCTCCAGCCCCACACGCCACGCAATGCGATGAGGGTAAACGGCGTGTAAGTGCCTGCAATCAGCAGAAAGATCGCAATGTGATCAAGCGTACGCAGCCATCGCCGAGCCGATTCAATGCGAATGGCGTGATAAAGCGTGGACGCCGTATAGAGCGCGATCAGCGACACGCCGTAGACCGCACTGGCCAGGACATCGCTTGGGCGACCTGCCGCCGCGCTATGCATAACCAGTACCGCCAGCCCGGCAACGCTCAACAAAATGCCAATGCCGTGGATCACGCTGCTGGCGAGTTCGTCGCCGAAACCGTAGCGCGGAAGCGCCACCCCGTTTGCTGCAGACATGCTGACCACTCCAAGGACGAAGTCAGCACGTTACCTCTTCCGAAGCCATTTGCCCAATTCGAAATCGACATTAGTGCTCGATGATGAATGCGCCTGACGCAAGCCATCGTCGAGGCAACGGTACGCCATGCAGGCAAAGGGGAAATCCATTTCCGTTTTAAACTGATTCCTCAAGAACAACCGGGTGACCGGACAACGAATGAACGTTACTGCTTCGTCAATTCGACGCGGCGGTTCTTGGCGCGCCCTTCCTCGATGCGGCTGTCAGCAATCGGCGCCTCCTGCCCAAAGTCACGTGCCGTCAGGCGCGATGCGTCAATGCCCTGCTTGACGACCGCCTGCATCACGGCCTTGGCGCGCTGGAGAGAGAGTGCTTTGTTGGCAGCGGGCGAGCCGACATTGTCGGTATGGCCATCAACCGAAATCTTGAGGTTGGGATTGGCCTTCAGCAGCGCCACGATCTGTGCGACCACTGGCTCACCTTCGGGCTTGATCTCGGATTTGTTAGTTTAGAAATTGATGTACAAGGCGACGAAACCCACCTTGTTGATCGTTTGATACAGCGCGTCTGCCAAGATCAGCTGCTGACCCGCCTGCGGTTCGATGAACGTCAGCGAATAGTAGTGCGCATGGTTGCCTTCGGGCTGTACGCAAGTCGCGGCACTTCGAATCTCGCCAAGTTTGTTACTCCCACCCTTTGAGCACTCGGCGGCAGTCTATCCCGCGATCGCCAAGCACCGGAGACGACCGGTAGCGGCACGACACGAGGAAGAACGGCATGAAAAATATAGCTGTGTGGGGCTTCAGCTGGGTACCACCCTTTGCCCAGGGTCTGGTGCGCGATCTGCGCGTACGCTGGGCGCTTGAGGAGGCGGGGCTTGCCTACGAGAGCAAGTGGGTCGACGCCAGTGAGCGGAACTCCGAGGACTACCGGCGCAAGCATCCTTTTGGAATGGTGCCCGCGCTCGACACCGACGGCGGAACCCTGATCGAATCAGGCGCCATCGTTCATGCCATCGCCGAGCAGTGCGAAGCGCTCATGCCGCCCGACCTGCGCAACGAGACGCTCGCCTGGATGTTCGCCGCGCTCAACACTGTCGAACCACCGCTCTGGAATCTATTCGCGATTGACCGGCTGCACGGCGATGAGGCTTGGACGACGCTGCGCCGTCCCGGCGCGGTCGACCAAGCGAAGGCTCGGTTGGCTGCGCTTTCTGCGTGCCTCGAAGGCCGTGACTACTTGCTTGGGCGCTTCACGGCCGCTGATATCTTGATGGCGACCGTGCTTAGGTTCGTGCGGCATACGGATCTGGTGGCGGAGTTCTCGCCGCTCAATGACTACCTCAAGCGTTGCGAGGCGCGGCCGGCACTCCAGGCTGCCTTGCGCAACCAGTCGGCAGGTTACCTGCGCAACGCCCCGGCCGCCGCCTGAGTTCGAAGCGCTTAGGCTGGGATGGCCATCCCAGCCTAAGCGCTAATCAGGTTCAGGCACGCCAACCACTGGAGCGTTGTATGACGACTGAGTCCTGTGATTTTTGCGAAGAAAAGGCTTTTCGACGAAGCGGTAAGAAAGATACCCGGCAGTCAATGCAAGAACGAGAGATATCGCCATTCCAAGCCAGAATCGATGTGTAATTTCATTAATAACGATTTGCTGGATCGGGAATCCGTAAATATACACACCGTACGAAATGTCGAATTTCCCGTTTATCAGCTTTTCGCTGAATGACTCTCCGATAGTCGCAACAGCGATGGTAATGCCAAGCGTTCCGAGAACACTGTATTCGAGCTTGCCTGGCATGAGGAACATGCCTGCAAGCCCAAACATCAATAGTAACCACTTGTTCGGATACCAAGTCTCTTTTGTTACGGACAGCAGAGCCCCACCACTAAAGCATATCCCGAACATGCAAAGGTAATTCAGTGGTACGCCGTAAAATGAAAATCCGGTGCCGGTATGCACAAGCGATGCTGTTCCCAGGATCGACCCAGCAAAGAGCGCAAGAATGACCTTCCACGATTGTGAAAAAGACAGCGCGACACCGATTGCGATGTAACAGACACATTCAACGGGCAGCGTCCAGAGACTTCCATTGACCGCGTTTGGATAAATATAGTTTGCAAAAACTCTCGGGATCGCCGGGCCCGAAAATATCGAATATTTCAGGAACGTCACCAACGCAAAGTTGGACGTCAAGTAGTCCCATTTGGGCCCGCTTGTGTAGATAGCGCCCAGAACATAGGTCATCAAGAACGAGCACACCACCATGGCGGGTAACAGACGCCTTAACCGCCGTTTGCTAAATTCAATGAAATTGCCGGAGCGTTTAAAGCTAGCCGGCATAAAGTAGCCGGAGATTGAAAAGAAGATGGCGACTGCAACGAAGCCATAGGTATCCCAAAATGGATAAATAGGCTCCACTTTTCCATGCAGCGCAAATTGATGGCTGTATAGCACGAGCACAGCAGCGAAGTGCCGCATCAGGTCGTAAGAATTCCCCCGATCATTTCCCTGATTTTCCCCTGACACAGATTCCCCTTTTTTTGCTGTTGCGCCAAAGCTCGGTAGGTGCGGCTAGTCTGCAAAAAGGTTGCGTTTTGGGGAGCTCATGTAAAGGCCAACGCATTGGCCTCTCGAGACAAGCACCAGCCCCTAGCCCAACCGATCAGCAGCTTCGACAAAGCGCTTACACCTGGCAACTCACACGGAACAACACCCATGGTTGACACGACACTAGCGAACCCTGAGTCAACCTCAGCGATGTCGAGACAATCAACATCGCCCCGTTTTCAGTGCATAGGCTGGGATGGCAATCACAGCACGTCCATACCTCTTGTTGCTTAGATTGGCATCCCAGCCTACATCCATCCAACTTTGCAAAGGTGTTGATCACGCATCATTAGCGCGCCGAAGCTTCAATACCCTTCTCCCATTTCCGCAACTTGATACGAAAAATCAACAGAAGTACCACCGGAACTACTGACGCCGCTATTAAGATGGCGACCACATTGTTGATAAGTGACTCCTTCGGATCCGCGCCCATACTTATTCTTGGATCTTCGGGTAGATAGTGGACGGAAACTGGAGTGCCTGACTTTATCTGATGGCACTGATCCGAGGTTGCCAATCCTTTATAAGTGGCGCCATTCACGACAAACTGGTAGCTAAATGTCAGGTGCTGATCACACTGCGGTTTAACAACAGAACCTGTTGCTACTTGTGCGTGACTTACCAATTTGTATTGGTTCAACAGATCCGACGCATAGGCCATTAACACAGCCACAGTAATGCCGGCAATGAGGCCAAAGAGAAGCGCATGCTTAATGAGAATTTTAATTAGTGGCATATGCTTTTCCGTCTATAGAAAGTACCTGCGGCCGTTGTGACCACTTGATATCGGTTGAAATCAAATCCCAATCCCTTGGAGAAACCGACTGACCACACCCAAGTCCCATCAGCCTCAGCCCATTGGAAGGAGAGGAAGGCAAAATTCAGCGTTGAGGTATCGAATGGCCCTAGCAATTGCTCCGCGCTATTTGCATTCGTACCCCATATGCCTGCTCCCAACCCGGCAGAAGCGCCAATGGCCATCGTGGAGTATCCGTTGTCGGGGGTATATCCACTCATATCCTGATTTCCGGGCATGTGATAGTCGAAATTGCCCCGACCAGCAAAGCTGCCACTAGCGGTATACCAGCCCGCGTTTAAGCCATTCCCCCAAAAAAGACCTGCACCAGAATTTGCCTGCATCGCGCCGCCATGTACCACACCCGCCTGCGCACTACCCCCTGCATTCAATCCAAATCCACCAAGCCCGGATGGATCAATCAAGTTTATGGGACCACCGTCCACATAGGCATACGTGTTGATCCCGCCACCCAACCCAATCGGATCACTCTCAAGATACCGCCCAACCCAGTAAAAGTAATCCCGATACCCATTGTTCCAAAGGTTCAACTCCGCATCGAAATACTGGCCAGGGAATCCGATGTTCAGGGGCACCGCATTGTTGGTGGCCACCGACCGCGAGAACGGGAAGTTCATCGCACGCCATGCGAGCGCTTGACTGGCGTCTGTCATCGCCTCAGGACGTCCCAGTTGGTCCACATGAATATCTTGCACTTGCCCCGCATGGATGCGACCGATCAGTCGACCGTTGAGCCACAGGTAGTCCACCCACACGCCAGCATCATTCTCGGCGATCAGGTGGTTGCTTTCGTCCGGCGCGAAATAAGTTGTCGTGCCGCTGACCGACTTCATCAATCGCTGCCCTTGCGGATCGATGTAATACGTATTACCAGAATCCGAGGTCATGCGATTGAAGGGATCGAATTGCCATCCGCTTTTTCCATTCGCGGTGGTGGTGTTCCCCACTGCGTCATAGCCGAACGTGACGCCCCCGGCATTGATCATCCTGTTGCTGCCGCCTTCGTAGAAGAGGTTCATGCTGGTGCCGTTGACCGTTTGGGCGATGCGGTTGCCGTTGGCGTCGTATTGATAGCTTTCGTTCTCCGCACCACCCGTTTCTGAGACCAGCCGCGACTGCTCGTCGTAACCAAAGTTCTCCGTCAGAACAGGCGAGATAAAGTCTTGCTTCTTGGCGATGCGATTAGCGTTGTCGTAGTAAATGCCGTAAGTGAGCACCGCCGGCACGTTGGCACCTGTGAACCGGCCGTCGGTGTCGTAATACAAGTGGGTGGTCAGACCATTGCTCCCCACCCAACTCGCCATGTTGCTGTCCTGGGGCTGATAGGTGATCTGGCTGGCTGCGGTCTTCCCTACGCCCCCGATATTCAAGCTGATGGAAGACACCACGCCATTGGTGTAGTTGTAGATGGCCTGATTGCCATCCGGGTAGATCACCGCAGCAACATCCCCTGTTGCGTTGTAACCATAACCCAGCGAATAACTCGCGCCCCCGACGGTGAAGGAGCGATTGCTCACCCAGCCCTCTGGGGTATAGCCATAACCCACGTGACCGCCGGCATTGGCCGCGCTGCACAAGCGACCAAGGCCATTGGCGCAGCTATCGTAAGTGAAGGTTTGAGACTGCCCACCCGCACTGATGCCGGTGGTGCGGCCGATGGCGTCATAGGCATACGTGGTCAGCACACCGTTCGCACGCGTCATGCTGGTGCGGCGACCATTCCCGTCGTAGTTATAGCTTGTGGTGCCGGTATCAGGGCTGGTCTGTTGCCAAAGCTGCCCTAACCCATCGTAGACATAGCCGGTGATGAGACCACGCGGATCGGTGACACTTGTGAGCTGGTTCCCGGCGTCGTGCATGTAGCTGATCGTTGCACTCGCTTGAGCTGTGCTGCCGACCGATGGGCTGGCGCCACCACTCTCGACGGTCCGGGTGGCACGGTCCAACGCATCGTATTGATGGCTGGTCACATGACCGGCTGCATTAGTGACGGATGCCACGTTGCCGTTGCCGTCATAAACGTAAGTGAGCGATTGACCGTGCTGGCCCAAGCGCTGATAAACCCGCCCCAGTCCATCGTAAATGACATTCTGGATCAGGGTGGTGGTGGTGCCGCGAGCGATCGTGTGTTGAGTGACGTCTCCATTGGCGTCGTATTGGAAACTCTCGGTGGAGGTTCCGTCTTTATCGTTATGGGTGATGCTTTTCACCTGCATCACCTGGTCTCGATTCCAGGTGGTGACTTGCCCATCCGGCCCGGACAGACTGGATAGCAAACCGAAACCATCGTAGCCATACGTCCACGTGGCGCTACCGCCGTTGGGATGCGTCGTCTTGGTCCATACCCTGCCACGCGCATCGTAGGTGTAATTCACCGTGTCGCCGTTGGGCCCTGTAACCGCACCAGGCTCACCCAGCCCGTTGTAGTTGCCATAGGACGTCGTCTGACCCAGACCGTTGCTGATGGACGTGACATTGCCCAGGCCATCGTAGCGATAAGTATCGGTATCGCTGCCGTTGGGCGACGGCTTGGTGACCGTCATGGTCTGCACCAGACCATTGCCATACAGCGCGTATTGATAGCTGGTCGTCAGCGTCTGCCCTGCACTGCCGTTCGCAGAAAGATTGGTCACGCTGACGGAGGCGATGCGATTCTGGGCGTTGTAGGTGTACGTTGTCTTGCGGACGCCTTCCACGGTCACGCTAAGCGGCCGGTTCAACGTGGCAGTGGGATCCCACACATAGTCGGTCTTGCGCGCGAGGGATGTGCCAGCCGCTTCTGTTTCGGTTTGCAGTTGCCCGTTGGCTGCGTAGTTGTAGGTATGAACGTTGCCGTTGTTGTCGACCGTCTGAGAGAGGTTGCCGTTGCTGTCGTAAGTTCGAGTGTGAGCGGTGGGGCCACACGTGGTCGTAGCGCCATCGCTGATGGTGCTCAGCAACCCGTTCACGCCTGCATAGGTGTTGGTGGTGACGTGTCCCAGCGGATTGGTCACCGTGGCCACCAGGTGACCAGCACTATCTGTGCTGTAGGCGATCGTGTTTTTGCCACTGCCATCCGCGTAATAAGTGCTGGTGGCCCATCCCCAATAGGGACCGAAATTCGGGGTGCCGTTGTTGACGCTCAAGACAGTCGTATCGTAGGTCGTGTACGCATACGGCGTACCGTTGTAATCCATCTCGCCAAAGATGCCGCCCGACGTTCCCTTGAAGGAAAGCGTGGTTGCAGGACTCCCTGGAAAACTTATCGAACTTACGACATCGTTTAACGTGTAATTGGCTGGGGATTCCGTGCCCGTGTAGTTATAGGCATTGCCGGCAGGATCGATGACCGTGACGGTGGGTGCACCGCCGTTTGCCGAAGGCACGTAGGTAAAGCGGATCGACTGGCCATTGGTATGCGTCACCGATGCCAACAGCCCGCCGCTATAGGTGAAGACCCAGCCGATGCCAGAAGCATCCACGATCAACTGGATGGCACCCGATGATGCATACACCTGCGTGCTGCCGTCGTCATCCCGCAAGGTGTAATTGCCACTGGACGGATCGCGTGTCAGCACTTGCACGCCATTGCCCATGATTGGGTAGGACGTGTTGTTCGCACCACCACTGAAGGCCACCATCGAACCATCCGGGCGATGCAGAGTGACCTGACTGCAATTGGTCACCGTGGCGCCTTCCGCCAAGCTTTGGTAATGGCAGGTGGTATCCAGCATGTAATCGAGATTGCTCGTCCATGGCGCCACGTTGCCGCTGTTGTGATACAGCACGAACTTCAAGCCCATCTCGCCGGGCGTTTGGAATAGCGGAAATGTCTCGATCTTGCTGCCACTGCTCAGCAACACGGGATCTGCCTTTTTATCCCCGCCACCATTCGGGTTCTTCTTGCAATCGGTGCTGGGAGCAGCGCTCTGAGGAGAGAACGGCCGCTTAGGTGAGAAGGCAAGCCCCTTAGCGATCGGAGGAAGAGAGCCGAACGGGTTCTGCGGAGGCGAGTAGGAGAGGCTCGCCGGCCCTCCTGTCGCATCGAATAGATCCATGTAACTCGCGTGCACATAAATCGTGCTTTGATTTTTGGTGTCTTGCGCGGCAACCGTAAGCGGCGCTGCTTGCAACAAAACCATGGCAGCGACTGCCGCGGAAAGAAGTCCTCGATGACGTGCAAACCATGCGCCATTCGAAGCTGACGAATCGGCCTCAGCCGCGGCAATTTTGATGCGTTCCACGCGCATCATTCCCTGATTTCCCCTGGACAAAGACTTCCCCTTTTAGCCGTTGCGTCAAACCTGCATATGTGCGGCTAGTCTCCGGAAAGGCTGTGTTTTGGGAAGCTCCAGTAAAGGCCAACGCAATGGCCTTTCGAGACAAGTATCGATCCCCACCCCGAATGACACTTACTTAGGCGTAGAGGGTTTGCTGACTAACTTAACCAACTGTCCCGTTCGCATGAGTAGATCCATGAAAGTATGCCCTCCCTCACGGCCGTCATTCCCGCGAAAGCGGGAATCCATTTTTACGGATGCATCAGAG
The DNA here is from genome assembly GCF_030160295.1 of Dyella acidisoli. Classification (GTDB taxonomy): domain Bacteria; phylum Pseudomonadota; class Gammaproteobacteria; order Xanthomonadales; family Rhodanobacteraceae; genus Dyella_B; species Dyella_B acidisoli. The sequence continues at coordinate 86,135 of NZ_BSOB01000005.1, read as the reverse complement.
CAAAGTGGATTCCCGCTTTCGCGGGAATGACGGCCGGGTGGAAAATTTTTCATCACGACATCGATAAGCACACTTGGCGGGGCGAATAAGAGTTCGAGCTTATCGACATCATCCAAGCTCTTTCGCATGTGCCAAGTAGGCATTCGCCAACGCAGCGAATCACTCGGACCCGACAGATTGCACGATGTATTTCATGCGATGGTGTCATTGTCGAGCGTGATCATCCGCTGTGATGACTGCGACACGCCCGACATGAGTGAAGTAGCGCGGATTGCCTGGGCTTAGGCCCCCAGACAATCCGCTGGCCACCATCAACTTATCTGGAGTCAACAGTGGTTACATCGAATCATACGGCACCCGCACGCTTGCGTGCCCCCGCCAAGGTGCATTTCCCCTACTTCACCGCCGCGCAAACTGCGCGGCGTCGAGCCAAAGTGGGCATTCGTCGAAACGGAAGCAGCTGATTCCGACACAACGAGCAGGATTTTTCCTGAAGCCCTTCACGCCGCGCGCAACACGCGGCGTGACCTAAGCGTGTGGAGAACACCATGAAAGACATGCAAGCCGACCGCTGCGGACCGCAGCTCTATCTATTGTCCAGAGACGGCTACGAAAACCTGAAACACCTGCAGGACATGCTGACCCTGATGGCGCATATCACTTATAACGAGGACAACGCTGCGAACGGCAACGCCATGATGACCATAGGCCGCGCCGAACTCTATTTCATCTTTGAAGCGATCAACACAAAGATTGACGAAGTGCTAGCGCGGTTAGGCGATGAGAATTGGCTTGGATTGCAACGCCAGACGTGGCAGTAACAGAACAAGCGTTTTTCTATTGGCATGAGTTTCCCAACTCATGAACGTTTAATTCGCGCACTACTCATCCGTCAACCCTCCGCGCTGTGCTCGTTACACGAGCCAGAAACTCCGCACTCGTCATTCCAGCGAAAGCTGGAATCCAGTGTCTTTCAGCTCAACGTCGCTGGATCCCAGCTTTCGCTGGGATGACGGTTGTCGTGATTCTGGACATGAGTGCACCCTTGAGTTCAGAGCATTGAGGCTTCAGGCCCTGCATGGCTGGCACTCCCTCCTTGTCAACACGTATCCCCATCCCGGCCGCGCGCACTACAATGCGCGCCCTTTTCTTCTCATACTGGGCGAAGCGGACTTGGACATCATCGTCAACGAAGAACTCAAGGCCTACATTGATCCTCTGACGCCGGAGGAACACGAGTCGTTGGAGCGCAGCCTTCTTGCAGAGGGCTGCCGCGATGCCCTGGTGCTGTGGGGCAACGTATTGGTCGATGGTCACAATCGCTATGGCATTTGCCAGAAGCACGGCCTGCCGTTCCAGACGATGCAAAATCCCCGCTTCCAGTCGATCGAGGATGTGCATTTATGGATGATCGACCAACACCTGGGCCGGCGCAGTGTGTCGGATTTTCAACGTGGCGTTCTGGCCCTGCGCAAGCGCGAGATCCTGGCGCAACGATCCGCCATACAGGCCTCGACACCCCCAGTGCCCACCACCGAGCACGAGGACAAGGACGAGGCAGCTTCCCTCGACGAACCACCCGCTCCTACCCCCCACCCCGCTGAGCGACCACCTAGCCGAGAGGCACTCGCGCGCGAAGCCAAGCTCAGCGGCAATCAAGTAGCCCTGATCGAAAAGATCCAGAAGCAGGCAGCACCTGAAGTCGTCGCTGCCGTGCGCTCGGGCATGATCTCTATCAATGCCGCGGCAGCGGTGTCGAGCCTTCCGGAAGAGGAACAGAGAGAGGCGGCCCTGGCGGGAAGCAAGGAACTGAAGGAAATGGCCAAGCGAGTGCGCGATGCCAAGCGCAAACCACGGGACGTGGCCGCCAAGGAGCCGATCACGCCATCGCCAGTGACAAGCGCCGATGACGACGCAGACGAACTGATCACCCTGCGCAGGCAGGTGGCCGAACTTCGAGAAGAAAACGCGGCGCTGCGCAAGGAGCTGGCCGATTTGCGGGCAGTGTCAGGGTGATTTTGCGTACACAGGAAGTGAACCTAGGCCTGAGGTATCCCAACGTTTTTGAGATAAATAAAGGGAAGGCCTTATTGCCCGAAACGCCCATTTTTTCCTTGTCGTCATTCCGGCGAAGGCCGGAATCCATCGCCAGTACGAAGCATGGATTCCACCTTCGCCGGAATGACGACAAGGTTATTTCCAAGATTTCAGCCAGACTGCCGATTTCATTGGAACCTGTACACAAAAACGTGGGGAACCCTCAGTGTCAGAGCCATTTTTCAGTAGCAGCATCGACGGGGTTCCTTTGAATTTACTCCGGAATCCTAAATACCTTGCGTGGTTCCGCATACGAAGGATTCCTGTCCAACACGGGAATCTCGTACTTTAAAATCTGATCATTCAGTCGACGGACAAACAGTTCAGGATTTTTGAGGCCCCTCCTATCGAGGATGAGAGTCTTGCGATGTCTAGCTTTCGCAAGCTCCGTCGGATTCAGATAGAGCTGACTCACCTGATACCGCCCGCGCGACTTGATCGCATCGATGGAGGCCATGTCGTTCCAGTCGAGTTTTCCAGAAACCCGTTTGTTACGTGTCTTGGTAACCCCTTGCTCGTCGATAATAATCTCGATATTACGCTCAAAAATTGCACCTGCGACTGCACCCACGGCAAGCACAAATAGAAAGCATCCAAAGATTGCCATGGGCCAGTGCCGCGTCTCTTCATAGTTAAGGAAAAAGGCCCCGCATAACACCAGTAGCATGATGACGACCACGATGGTCGCTATGACATTTGACAATCCGCTCCCCACATATCCGAATACATCACAATCACTTCGCGCAACCATGCCATTTTCCGCAGAATGGGATATCACCGGTGTTGGCGCTTGTTGGAAGTCGGATTTCATTGCCGGCCTGCATCGATTGGAGTTGAGGTACGGGATCTTGCGTAGTTGCGCGTGCCCGGTTTGCTTTTCAAATACCGGGATACGGTGCTTCGAGATGCGGTCATTTATACGTTGGACATACAAATTTGTATTGTCAAGATAATCACTCATGACGACCAGCGTCTTTTTTTTGCAAGTTCGGTCGGTCGCAAATCGATGAGTATCCTAAGCTCCAACGATGGAGAAAAGGTGGCAGGGCCATTTTTCAGCAGCCGCATGGCCCGGAAAAAAACTCTGACCCTGAGGTTTCTCATCACGACCCAGAATATCACCTGGCCGTTTACGATCAATTGCGCGAGGGAACGGAAGCTACGGGTGGGCGAAAGAGTCTTCGATCCATCAAGGGACAATTGCTTTCAGGCGTTCTTTCGCTCTAATTCGGAGACAGCAAGACCATGATTTGGGAATTGCGATATGCCTCGATCAACGACTACGCCATGGTCGTTTCCCTCGATGACGACGACTCGATTTCGGGTCGATTTGACATAGACGGCAAGCCGAAAAATTGGATGGATCGGCCATTGGTAGGTTTTGCCGACAGCAAACGGCGGAAACATAAACTTCCTCCTGCAGATGTCAGTGCAATGGTTCCTGGCGCTTTGGTACTCAATGAACGAGCCAAAGAAACGCTGGGCGCGTTCTTGTCAAAGTTCGGACAATTGTTAGAGCTTGATTGCGAAGGCACAGGCGAGATCCGCTATCTCTACAACGTCACGAACATCGTGCCTTGCGTCGACGTGGCGCGGTCGGAAAAGACCGAACGTGGGCGCATTAAAATGGAGGCATTCAACGATATCGCCGTACCCAAAGATGCCTCCATTTTTAAAGACCCGTCGACCGTGACTTCGAGGATCTATATAAATGAAGAAGGTAAAGCGATTTTTGGATCCACTCATAGCCGCTTCGAAATTGACCGGCATTGAGTGTGGTGCGCTAATGCCTCGCTCAGGTTAACGCCAGCAAATCTGGGGCTTTCTCGGGGTAGGAGCCGAAATCCAAAACTCGCAAAAAGGGCTAGGTTCACTTCCTACGCACGAGTAGAACTTCGAGGTGTGAAGCAAGAACTTGCAACCGGCGTGCTCCCCTATTAAGTGCGGTGATGCACAATGAAAAAAGCCCGCCATGGTGGCGGGCTATGGCATGATCACTTGGCTTCCTTAGCGGCCACCAATTTCTTTGACAGAGATTGAATGAAGATCAGGTCAGTGGCTGTGTCTTCCATCTCTTCTTCCTCCTGCGCCATGAGTCCTTGCTCATATTTTCGCAGCGAGAGTAGAAGGTAAGTTAGTTCCCTTGCGGATAATTCAACGTTGATCATTAGCTGCTCCTTGGGCCGACAAAATCGGTCCCTTTTGAAACGAAGGTGATCATTGCAACTAGCTCGAGGAAGGCGCGGACAGTTCTTGTTTTGTCAGTCGTAAGCGTGCAATGACCTGGTGGAACGCCGTCGTAGATCAGCGTAAGGCCAACAGGAATGGGCTTATCTTGTTCGATGCCCCACCACGAAATCTTCTTCTTGTCCTTGCCAGCATTTTTCCAAGTCGCCGCATCCATGAGGACCATTCCCTCTGGAATCATCCGTTCCAAGAACAAGGATATTCCTTGCCCGGGTTCCACCATGAACTTGTCGCCATCTTCTGGAGCAATGCGCCCATCTGACTGATGGTTTTCAATATCGATAAAGCGTAGGTAATCAACGTTAGGCTTTGATGCGGCACCTGATCGGAATACCTCTCGCGAGAGGTCGACATCCACACCCCAAAGAACAGTTCCTTGTGCGGGAAAAGGTGTTGCGCTTGACATACGTGGCTCCATGAGTGATCTCAGGCACAGCACAGGATTGCGCTAGTGCTCCAGCATGTAATAGTCGATTACTTGCAACGACGTCCGGCCACCCAAGTTGATCTTGGGGGTCTTGCTATCATATGGCGATCAGAATGCAGGTCAATGGCTGCGTAAAGTGACATGGCTGCCGCCTGTCGCTGAACGATCATCGAAACTGTGGTGGTCTCGAATGTACCGCCAGCACGGGAAGCGGCGACATAAGTTTTCAGATTCCTTTTTCCTTGCGACGTTCACCGATAAATGGTTCACTCCCTAGCCCTTCGACGCCTTCAAGACAGGCCTGGTCGTCTCCCGATCCTTAACTGAGCGCCTTGATTGCCTTGCTTATATCGTTGCGTAAATCAAGGGTCATCCCAGTAATGATGTAAAACCCGTTTTGCCACTCGGGATCCACAGCACTGGTGCGGGCGATTCGCTCCTGATCTTTTTGAGCTGGCGAACCCCCATTAACCTCTACGCGCTCATAGTGACAGGCCGTAAAGAATAATTGCGCAGAGCCGCACCTTGCCACGATTCTTCGCGCGCCACGATTGTTTACACCGGGGGTTGGCACTGTGTATTCGCGATAGCGGCCGTCAGGCAAATCACCAAACCTATTTCCGAAAATCGACCCATCTTTTACCGGATAGGGGAAAGGTCCGTTGGAAATAATGAGACTGATGGTGTGACGCGCTTCCCTGGGAAGTCGGTCGTAGTCGATGGCATATAAGGCATTCCCCATGTTGCCTCCGCGCCCGAGCATGCCCGATCGTCGCATCGCATGCTCTTCGATAGCCCTATCGTATTTTTCGCTGCTGGTAACGGGCGTAACCATTTTTTCATCCTCTCGTTGAGTGCACTTTCCATGTGGCCCTGCGGCAAACTTCTTCGAGAGCCACGCCGGCTTGCACGCCGAAGCTATGAACGGATTCCGTCGGCGTACATTCAACTTCTTTGCAACGCTTGTGCTTAAGGAAGACCCGAACAAATCCCCCGCTTTATGCTTTCATCGCTAGCAGAGATTTTCTACGCATGTCGCAGATAAAGTAGTGAACCCAACCTCGTTTCTGCAATCACCCAACAATCGGTAGCTCTAGTCGTGACTCATCAGGCCTGCTATGGACGAGGATGCTCCTGCAATAGCAGAACCCTTTTGCGTCGCTCCATACCCAAAGCTGAATTGGCGTCTTACCCACAACTTGTCTTCGTCTGAGGTCTCAAACATGTAGAGCCTATAGAGCACGATGAACGTCAGAAGGCGAGACGCTACCAGATTGTTTTTCACCTTCTTCTGGAGATATCGCAGTTGGGCGCGAGGAAGGCCATTACCTGAGTCGAGACAAATGGCAATGGCAATGAGGTCGAACGCCGTCGTGGAGGCTTGCTTAGCGACAGCCTCGACATTCTCAGTGAGCTCCGGCGACCGAGCGCACTCGGCTGCGTGCATCACATAAGCGAAGCTGATCAATTCAATTATGAGGGCGATCACGCGCTCTACCCGCTTACGCCGGTCTTCCAGTGCTTTGGATGCCTGTTCCGCCAGTTGCTCAGCCCCTTGTTGTAAGAATTCAGGCCGACGAATCAACCCGTCATAGACAGAGTGCAGTCCACGCATCAATCCATTGAACATGCTAGCAAGGAGCGCTTGTTTCCGATCATGCCGCAATCCCGAGTATTGGGCCTTTAAAATCAGACCGAGCACTTCTGTAGTCTTGAACAGGGTTGTCATCTCGGCCTGAAAGCTCACATGGTCGCCTGGCTCTGGTGCCTCCATAAGCCCATCGCTACCATCGTCCATGTCATCATGAAGTTCCGCGGCCTTGATACGATGATCTTCCGGCGTCCCACCGTTGAATACGATCTTGGGCGCATTCGTGATTAGGGCTGTTACGTCCGTGACATCACCATCGAAAGTTACCGCCGGGCAATCTTCAAATAGTCCATCCAAAGACCGCTGGATGGATTGGATGAAGAATTCATCGTGAGCGTGGTGGGCAAGGAACAGAACGGTATTGGCGTTATCACGCACATAGAGTTGAGTGCATGCATTCTCGATGTAAGCGCGTACATCCGGCTCCTCCAATCGCGAGGCGAGATACCGCCCTTTCAGATAGTAGTGCACGTACGGATAACGGAAGGCAATGGATGATCCTCGTCGCTCAAGGATCTTGGCATTAAGCAAAAATTCCAGTCGGGGCTGGAAATCCACGGTTGTCCACACCTTCGAATACTCGTTCGTGAACTGACGCAGCATGGTTTCGGATAATTCGTCCGTATCTTTTCGGTAGAACTCCCATGCCAGATGGGAACAGTAATCGAATAGTTCGTTGAACTTATCCAGGGAAGCTTTCGCACCACGAAAAGCTTCTGTTATCAGATAGTGATAGTAGTGCCCGAGGCTACTGTCGATCAGCTCGGCCCCTCGGCGAACGGTAAGGCTCTGCAGAAGAGTCACAAGATACAAGGGAAGGGCTGGAATGACCTTACGCGTCATTACATGATTAACGACACGCTCGGATTCGTCGCAGCGCACGAGGAACTCAGCTTCGCTCAGGTCGGGATCAGAAAATCCGTGCCAGCGCTTGATGAGTTCGTGCCTCGCGCGGAAGCCGAAAGGCTGGAGACCGAATCGCCGTAGTTTTGCGCTGCTTAGCTCGAAACGCTCGGAAGGGATCGACTTGTCGCACGAAAATAGGAGGCCGCTGGCAAATTTTCCAAGGTTTTCCAGCAAAACAGAACGGTGTTGCTCATTCTTGATCGGGGTGAACTGGAAGTCATCGACAATGAGAATTTTATTGGTCTTGCTCAATTGCTCGAATTCGACGTAAGCGGTCTCGTATTGCGCTTCGTAAGCGGCTCGGACTACGCGCCCAAGCATCTCCGGCTGCGTATGTTTTAAGTCCTCACCGGATATCAACACCGGAACCAATCCAGCGTCTCGGTAGCGCAAAAACAGCTGATAAAGCAAAGATGTTCGGCCGGACTTCTCCTCCCCGATAATGAACACTCCAGGCTTAATGATATCGAGCTTACACAGGTCGCTGGCCGGGTAGATATTTACGGTGCCCGACTTTCCTTCTGTAGAAAGGTCAGCCATGTCGGGGAAAACAAAAAAATCAGCCAGTTCGATTTCCCGGCCATTGGCATCCAGGATGGGAGCGCCAGGGTCATTGAGAGACCACTCAAATGCATGTCGTAACCGAAACGCCTCATCTTCGGCAAGCATCAAGGCACGCTCTTGCTCCCATGGGAAGTCGGGCGATTGAACGTACCGCTCCCCGTCGAAGCGAAAGTTCCGTGCCGATAGCTTTTCGTTAGACGTATCTATGGTCAAAACAAGGAAACTCGAACTCTCAAGGCTCGTTCCTTCCTGAAGCGGACCGCATTCGATGAATGCAGTTGTGGCAGCTTCAGTGTCAATGGTGACCCCAACATTTGGGACGTGTTCGTGCCCGGTTATGACCAGATGCGATCGCTGCTTAAGGAACGCACGGTACGGCCGATACGTAGTCTGCGAAATCCAGTTGGCAGGATGATGTTGAATAGCTATGCGCAGCCCCTTCTCGCTCCCCGACCCTGCTCCAGGAGCAACTTGGTTCCAAGGGAACGTCAAGCCACCAACCGTCTCTCGCAGCTTAGATAACCAGGCCATATTGATGGCCTCGACTGTGATTGTTTCTTGGGCCACCTGCATCGTGGTCGATCGCCACAGGTGGTCTTTGGCTGTACCGTCGCCGGTGTTGTCTTCCAATTGGTTTCGGAAAGCGAAAAACTCAAGCTGGACGCTCGTACAAAGGTCGATGAGTTGATCGTCCACAGGCCCACCCCGCAATACCCCATCGATGAGTGTCTGCCGAACGGCGCCATCTTTGTCGAAATCACAATCGTGGTTGCCTGGAACGGCAAACCATCGGACAGGCACCTTTCCTTCCGCTTGCAGCCATTTGGTTATCTCGGCAAAGAACTGTGACGCGAGGACGTATTGATCTCGCTTACCACTAAAAGCCACATCGCCGGCAACCAATACCAACACGGCATCGACGTGCGCAAGGATTGGATATGTCGCGCATGCGATGTCACGGGCTTTAGCAAGAATGGGATCCTGAGCCGAAGTGATGTGAATATCACTGAGGACAAGCAAGGCAGCCTTCATGATTCAATCCTTTGTCTAGGTCGACACTGTCATGCGAGAAGACGCGCTACACGTAACTGGGTCAGAGCCACTTATAGAGCAAGATAAGTCGCCTCGACCCAGTTTCTCCCGTCAATTTTTACAGACCATGCTCATGCAGTACACGCGATTCAATCGCTTGGTCATGGCAACGAATCCAAATGCATCTGTTTCAGGAAGGGATCGTAGAGCGTCTGCGCCTGCGAGCCAGACAAACCGGAGATCTGACCACTCTTGTCGCTGCCACTGATGCTCAACGCGTAGCGGTCCCTGAGCAGGGCCTCTACTTCCGCCGGCGTGTGATCATCCTTGGCACCCACCTGGATTACCAGCGGGTCGCCGGTCAGGGTGCTTTCGATGATTGGCAGATAATCCGGTCCACCGATCGCCTCCAAGGCCCCTGGCACGGCTGGCGTATTCTTGCGGGTGTCTACCGAGGTCTGCACGATAAATTGGGCCGATTGGCGCACGGTTTCACCCATGTGCGTGTAGAAGTCGTGCAGCGAGTCCGGTTGCGAGTTGATATTTGGCGAGCGCGTATCGGTCAGTGTGATCTCCACCTCCTTGCCGCCCTTCGTGCCGTACTCGGCGCGCGCGGTATTGAAGGTGCAATCCCATCTCTCGAACGGCAGGTCGTTGATGGTGGTTTTGGGTGGTAGCGCCTTGGTCAGCAAATTGTTGCTGCATGCCTCTTCCGACTTGGCGTGGCCATTGCCGTGGCTTGAATCGGCAACCGTTTGAATATCGGTCTTCTGAGCGTTTTGGTTGGCGGGTGCGCTGCAACCCGTCATCAGAATCAGAGTCGTGGCGATGACCAGCGTGTGCAGCGGCGTAACGAGCAGTACCTTGCTCATGCGTTTATTTTCCTTGATTGGATGCGTGCCCGCTTTCTATGCAAGCTCCTACACAATAGGCACTTGGCTAATATTGTTCTTCGGATCCATCCAGAACGACTCATTCACGAAGCGACCAAAAATTTCGCGCGGCAGGATGGATACGCGCTCGATCGGCTCGACCTTTGGGCGCACGGTGTGTAGGCCGGGCATGCCGACGCGGGCGTCGAATTCGTCGGCGTTATAGGCGATGTGGTCGAAGTCGTGTTCGAACCAGGGTTCGCCGATGAATTGGTAGACCGCGCGCATGGCTGCTGCCGGGTTGCGCACCAGGCTTTCGTAGGTCAGTAGTAGCAAGTGGCCTGGGGCGTATTGGCCGTAGAACGCGTCCTTGGTGGCCTGGAAGGCGAAGCCCACCATGCCGCGCGGATCGGTTAGCGCTTCGACGCGTGAGTACACGGTGGTGTTGGTGTCGAAGCGGAATACTTTGCTTACGCTGACCGGTTGCTTGCGCACCAAGCGTTCCACGCTGTCCAGCACCCAGGACAACTGGCGCACGCAGGCGATGACTTTCGCTTGTGGAAAAAGTGTGTCGAGCAATTGCATTCGGCTGCACCATAGTCGGCTGGTGTCGAACACCAGGCTGGCGTCGCCGTAGCCTGCGTAGAAGTTCTCGACGAGGCCGCGCAGCATTGCAACGCGTTGCTCGTCGGAGACGTCGAACGAAAAGTCGTTCTTGCTGCTCGCCTCTGCCATCACTGCGCCCATGATGTCGGCAAGCGGGCTGGTCATGCCTGCGCGGAAACGCGGGTTTTGGTTGAGGATGGCGGCGAGGAGCGTGGTGCCCGAACGTGGCAGGCCTGAGATGAAGTGGAACTTGCGGGATGGCTTCGCGACGTCGGGGGTGGCTGGCATGTGGGCAGTCTCCTGTGGATCGGTGATGTGGATGGCAGAAAAACGTCCCAGTTACGAACTTAAGCGTAATCCCCACATTCGTCATCCCAGCGAAAGCTGGGATCCAGCGACTTACAAACAACCCAAGACACTAGATCCCAGCTTTCGCTGGAATGACGATACATGGATTACGCTTAAGTTTTGACGATCCTCAAGTCACTGGGTCCCGGCCTTCGCCGGGACGACGGATGTGAAGTGAACGGCCTAGTTGGGTTCAACAGCAATCAAGTACCGAAAAACGCTTCATCGGGCACTGCCTGATGGTATGCAATCAATGCTGTGCCGGTGGCGCAGTGGAGGCACGGATGCACATTTTGTAGTCAACCTCGACCATCCTGGGCTCCCCTTTGTTGAGCACGCGAAGCAACAGTTCCTGGGTGGCGCATCGGCCCATCTCGCGCACGGGCTGGTGGATGGTGGTGAGTAGTGGCCACACTTGCGTTGCGATTGTCGTATCGTCAAATCCACAAATGGACATGTCGCGGGGGATCGACACGCCTGCTTCGGCTGCTGCCCAGATTGCGCCGACAGCCATGTCATCGTCGCCCGCGAAGATGGCGGTGGGCCGACGCGGCAGTGCCAGCAACTGTCGCATGGCCTCCACGCCCGACTCGAAAGAAAAACGGCCTTGGACCATGTAAACGGGGTCTTCCTTCAAGCCGGCGCGCTCGAGACCATCTCGATAGCCCGCCAGGCGCCAGATGCCAGCACCGTGTTCCAGATCGCCAACAATGTGTGCAATGCGGCGATGGCCAAGCGACACCAGGTGTTCCACCATCGCGGCGGCGGCTTCGCGCTCGCGCAGCATGACGCCAATGCAGTTTTCGGGTTGGCGCGGTGCGATCGAGGCGAACGGTACACCGTTCTCGCGCAAGCAATCCAGCAATTGCGGATGGTCTGTGAGCGGTGGCGTGAGGATCAATCCGTCGGGCTGGTGCCGCACCAGAATGTCCTCGACCCGCTCGACGAAGTCGGCTGCCGTCGAAACCAGTGGCTGCACCATCATGCTGTAGTGCTGAGCTTCGCACGCTTCCAGCACGCCGGCCTGCACTTCCATGATGTAACTGGGTGAGCGGTTGTCATACAGCAGGCCGATCATGAAGGAGCGATTGGTTGCGAGGCTGCGTGCCGAGGTAAGCGGCCGGTAGTTGAGTGCCTCGACAGCGGACTGCACACGCTGACGCAGGGATTCGCTCACGTTCGGATCGTTGTTGAGCACCCGCGAAATGGTTTTTTTGGACGTCCCCACCATGCGGGCGACATCGCTCATGGTCACGCGCGTCATGCAAGTCTGGCCTGGTTCAATTCGTTTTGACCACCGGTACGCTTCGGGTTGGAACGTTCCATCCGCTCACTTCGATGACCGGCGTCCCTGCCCCCTCTTCCGCATAGTGCGCGATGAGAGTAATCGATTCGCCAGGCCACAGCGTAACGTCATTGTCGCTCCACACGATAGGCAGCGCGAGCTTGCCGTCTGCGCGCTTGATCGAGACGTGTTGGAACAGTGCCATGGCCTTGGACGACGCGGGTACCGTTAGTGTGACGGTTACCGTGTTTTCGCCCCCCACGTGCTGCATCGTCGCTTGAACCTCGCTCGACGTGGTTGGCAAGGACTGCAGTGCGGTCAGGTCCGCGTGTTGCGTTACCGGCGTAAGGTACCAGTTCGAATGGGGCCAATCGAGTTGGTCGGGTTGGGTGGAGAGCCAATACACGTTGCGGCTGACCGGTTTGCCGTCGGCGGAAGCAAGCTCAAGCTCGACGAAATAGGTGCGCGATAAATTGGCCAGCGCCGGCAGCGTCGCCAATTGCCGCGTGTGGTTGCCGTCGAGATCGATATCCTGCAAGCGCTTCTTGTATGGCACGCTTCCGTCCATGTTGTGCACGCGGATGCTCGCCCGCAAGCCGTGCTCGCTGGTGAGTGTTTGGTTGACCAGCATGATCGCGTGCGTGTCGTAGGTGTACTGGATGTGCACCGGCTCGTTGGCCTTCTTCGCACCGAAGTACGCACCAGCCGGGTTAAGAAAATAGTCGTACAAGTGCCAGTGCAGCGACGGCCATGCGTTGTTGAGCATCCAGTAGATCACGCCGGTCGAGGGCTTCGGCGCATCCATGTGCGCGTTGAACGCTTCGAACTGTGCACGCACGTTGTCGTAGTTTTCGAGCTGGGCCTTGGCGACGTAGTCCGCAAGATTCTTGGGTGCGCCATAGCGCTTGGCTAGCGCGGTGTCGAAGTCATCGATGCGCGCGAATGGCGACCAGGCTGCGGAGGCGTGGTACTGCCGCACCTGCGGGTACTTCCACAGCGCCTCCAACTCCTGCGGCGAAAGCATGCGGGTTAGATCTTCCAACCGCGGAATGTCGGCGCCAGCGCTGACTTCGGAATCGAAGCCGAACGCGCCGCCCAGCTTGTCGGCATACCAGTACGCCGGTGGAATCCATGCATAGGGTCCGGCCATCTTCATACCGGATGGCCCGGTTTCGGCCGTGCCCTGATCCGATGCTGCGGCGATGATCGGTGTTGACCAGTCTTCGGCATGCAAGGTGTCGACGTACATTTTCGCGATGGCTGGTGGCGGCGCATTGTCGCTGCCGATCAGAAATCCGATCACCGATGGATGATTCCGCAGCAGGCGCGCTTCGCTGGCCATCGAGTCTTTCGCAACGGCTTCGTCCGCAGCGTCCCACGGCGCACCGCCCGTTTGGGCTGCCGACTCCCATTTGTCGCAACACTCCCAGCCAGCGAGGATCATGATGCCGTTACGGTCGGCCAGGTCGTAGAAGCGAGTGTTTTCCAGCTTGCCTTCGCTGCGGATGGTGTTGAGGCCGAGGTTTTGGATGTAGCTGAACTCGGCTTCCATGCGTTTGGGATCATCACGCAGGAACATATCCGGCGCCCAGCCTGCGCCGCGAATCAGGATCGGCTTGCCGTTAACGATGAACTGGCGATAGCCCTGCTTGGTGAGTTTGGAACTGACGCTGCGTATGCCGAATGTTGTGCTGGCCTGGTCGGAGGTTGCGCCATCGACAGTGGCGGTCATCTGCAACGAATACAGCGGATGCGCACCCATGCCGATGGGCCACCAGACTTTCGGATGACTGAGGTCGAGGCCCGAATCGGTCTTGGGTGAAAACGATACGGTCAGTGTTTGTCCGGGTGCGAGGTGGATGGCTTGTCGTAACGAAACGCCAGCCACCTCGCCTGTGATTGTTGCATCGTACGCCACTGCATCGAGGTTCCGTGCTTCCACCTTCACAGTCAGCGCAGCGCGAGTGAGATCAGGCAGCGACAACGTCGACATCACTTGCGGAAAGCGCAACTCAATCGGCCCTGTCTGCACGATGTCCACGCCCCGCCACGGACCCATGTTGTTGTCCGGCGGTGTCGGGTTCCAGTCGACCCAGCCGATGGATAGACTCCTTCTTGGATCACCCGGATGCACGCGCAACGTGACGATATTGCTCCCGACATGCACCCACTGCGTCACGTCGAATTCGTGCACGGGATAGGCACCGGCGACGATTGCATGGTCGGCAACCAGGCGCCCATTCACCCACACATCGGCGCTCGCGATCATGCCGTTGGTGCGCAACAACGTGTGCAGTCCTCGTCCGCCCTCGGCAAGCGTGAACTCGGTGCGATACCACCAGGGATTCACGAACAGATTGCCGCTGGCATCGGGCACCTGCACGGCCTGCAGGTTGTCACTGTAGAACACATCATCCTTGTACACCCCGTTCTCCAGCAGCCCTGCCATCACCGTCGCGCGGCCGCTTACTGGATACCAGCCATCGGTGGAAAAGCGGGGTGTGGAAATTTCGGCGCCGCTTTGTTGTGCTTTGTCGGTGGACTGGATTTGCCAATGGGTTATGGCGGTCGTGGAGCCGGCGCCGTCGTGTACCTGTGTGGGCGCGTACGTGGTTGCGGCGCGAGCGAGCGGTATGCTCGCAGATGCAACCAGCACCATCATCGTCAAGAACATGGGCTTGACCGAACGGCGCCTACTTAAGCGCGCAACTCGACACTTGCCGATATGCACCCCCTCCCCTGCGATAGTAGGGGAGGGCTGGGGTGGGGTTGCTTGTGCTTTAGCGTGTAGCCAAGTGCAGCCAAGAAAGTGTTTTGTAGCGACATTGGCTCTCCGCCGCTCGCTTCGCTCGCACCCCACCCTAACCCTCCCCTGCACGCAGGGGAGGGAATCGTCTTTCGTGACATCGAAATGCGCGCCCTGTTTCAATGCGCTCCGCTTCAGTAAGCGCCATTCGGATTTAGCCAGAATTCGCATGACGTCAGTCGTTCCCTAGATAGGCTTCGCGGATTTCCACGGGCGCGAACGGCCAGGACCGATTGACTCTGGCCCAGATTGCGAACACCACAAGACCAAGAACGACCCAGGCGCCCGACAGGATCAGCGACAACGCGGACGCCGATACGTAGACGTAGATCCAGCCCAGCAGCGCAATCACACACGGTACGGGATACAGCCATTGCTTGTACGGCCGATTGAGCGTCGGCTGACGCTTGCGCAACACCACCAGCGCAGCGATTTGCGCGATGGACTGCACGATGATGGTTGCAGCCAGCAGCATGTTGATGACTTCGGTCAAATCGAAGAACGTGCCGATAGCGGTCACCACGCCCATCGTTAGCAATGCCACGTGGGGAAACCCGTGTTTCGCGTGCAGCTTGCCGAACACAGACAGGAACACCTTTTCGTGCGCCGCCTGAAACGGCACACGCGAGCCGCCCAGCAAGCCGGCAAACACCGAGGCGAATGCCGTCACGATGATGAGAATCGTCATGACCGAGGCCGCCATATGTCCCCAGCTACGCTCCACCACCAGCGATGCCACGGATTGCGATTGGGCGATTTCCTGCCACGGTGCTACGCCAAGCACGCTGATGTTGAGCGTGAGGTACACGAACATCATCGCGATCACCGAGATGATGATGGAGCTTGGCATGGTGCGGCCCGGGTTGCGCAACTCGTCGCCCATGTAGGCGGTTGTGAAATAGCCGAGGTAATCGTAGATGCCGATGATGAGCCCCGCCCCTAAACCTACGAAGAAGTGGCCGCCAAACACGCCGGCTGGATAGGTGAAGGCGAAGCTTGGATGGAAATCCGAGAAGCCCGCCGCCGAGACGCCGATAACAGAGAGCAGCATGATCACCCATAGCGCGATCGTGATCACGCGGATCGATTCAATTCGCCGGTACAGCAACAGCGTGACGAGACCCGTCGATGCCAGGCTGACGAGATGCACCGGCCACCAGCCAAGATGCGGAAAGAAGAACCCCAGGTACTCGACCATGCCGATGATGCCGGTCGACATCAACAACGGGATCGTCAACAACATCGTCCAGATAAACAGGAACGGCATCAGCTTGCCGCTGCGGTATTGGAAGGCTTCGCGAAGGTAGACGTATGTTCCGCCGGAGCCGGGCATGGCAGCGCCCAGCTCTGCCCAGACCATGCCGTCGGCTACCGCGAGGATGGCACCGGCGATCCAACCTATCACTGCCTGCGGTCCACCCATGGTGGCAACCATGATCGGGATGGTGATAAATGGCCCGATGCCACACATCTGGGTCATGTTGATCGCCGTTCCCGAGAACAGGCCGATGGAGCGGTGGAAATTGCCGGCGCGGGTGGAGCATGTGGTTTGGGGACCGTGCATGTCAGCCTTGTTGTTGTCGGATGCGGTTGGTCACAGAGGGCCGTCATTCCTGCGAAAGCGGGTATCCATTTTCAAGGATGCATCAGAGCAAGATGGATTCCCGCTTTCGCGGGAATGACGACATAAGCATTGTTTTTTTCACAGGCTCTCCAGGGGAATATGGCCCACAGCCGCCATGCTTGATAGCTCGTCGTCCCGGCGAAGGCCGGGACCCAGCGACTTGAAGATCGTCAAAGTCACTGGGCCCCGGCCTTCGCCGGGGCGACGAATCAGTGATGTTGAACCTGCGCGGAAAATGCTGGTTTCCCAAAGGAGCAAAACTTGCACGCAGCCATCGAGTTTCTCGCAAGCTCAGCCCCTCACCCTAACCCTCTCCCCGAAGGGGAGAGGGGACTGGTTCACGCACTTGTTCAGCACCCATCTTCGCGATCACCACTGCCCCCGCACACCAACCATAAACATCCGCTCCGAGAAGTTCGAGTGCGCCGGTTGATCAGGCCACACCAAGTAATACCGCTGATACTCGTTGGTAAGGTTGGTGCCATCCACGAACACCTCCGCATATTTGCTGATCTTGTACGACACCGATGCATCGAGATACTTCTGCGGCGCCTCGTACATCTCCATGCCCGTGATGCCGCCGACGTCTTCCGACACCGCGCGCCGGGAACGGTAGTTGTACGCGACGCGTGCCTGGAATCGATCGCTCTGGTACCACAGGATGAGATTCCCTGACTGGGTCGAATTGTCCTGGAACGGAATCTTGCTCCCGGACAGATCCCTTTCTCCCGTGTTGCTCGGTGCATAGGTGGCGTTGATTTCGATGCCGGTCTTGGACAGGATGCCAGGCAGGAATGTGAAGCCCTGGCGGTAATCGAATTCCGCACCCTGGATGCTGTTGCCGCTACCCTGCACCGGCTCGGTGATCGTGATGCAATGATCACGAACGACACCATCCTCATCCGGCAACGTGCAATTGATAACGCTGCCGCTCTTGATGAAGCTCGCCACGTTGATGCGGAACCCTGCGAGGCTGATCATGCTGGTGGGGTTGATGTAGTACTCAAGCGATGCGCCGAAGTTCGTGGAACGCCACGGCTTGAGGTTCGGATTGCCGGTCGACGTACCTTGCGAAACGCGGAACAACGGGCCTTGTGGCGTTTCCTCCAGCGAATAGTTCAACTGCAGGCCGCCGCCCCACTGACTGAGGTTGAGCGGCATCATGTTCTTCGAATACGCGAGACGAAGCTTCAGAGCATCGGTGAGGTCCAGCGCGAAGTTGAGTGCCGGCAGGATGTCACGGTATTCACGCCGGGTGACCTGGGTTCCAGCATCGGCGGGCTCATCACCGTACGCACCCGGCGCACCGGTCAAATGCTGGGTGACATCCAGGTTGGTGCGGATCACGCGCACACCGACATTGCCGCTGTACGGCATGTCGCCGAGCATGCCCTCGATATCGCCCTGCGCGTAGCCCGACGTTTCCTTCACCCCCACGGCCCAGGTGGTGCCTGGCTCACCCACCCGCGTGGTATCGGGATAAAGCGACTTCCAGTAGCTCTCTGGGTCGTTCATCGCATTCGGATCGATGGCCCAGAAGGTGATGCCCGATCCGAGCAGGTTGGCGTACTCCTTCCAGTTATTGGCCAGCGGCGCCGGCGTGTTCGGTAACTGCTGTGCTGACAAGGGGCCGGCGCGGAAGTAGCCCAGCGCATTGCCTGCCGTACACGAACCGCTATTGAGCACCACGTCGGCACCCACATAACGCACCAGGCAACCGTTCGGATCGCTGGCACCGATGCCGGCGTACACCGGGGTCTCCAAGGTGAACCCGACGTTGTTGGCGCTACGAATGTTGTTGCGCACGCCGAAGTCGAGTTTGATGCCATCGCCGAAATCGTAATGGCCATCAAAGCGCAGCACGTTGAGCCCGACTGAGCGATCGTAGTCGCCGGAGGATTCCAGCGTCTTCATCGTCCAGCCGTCGGTGTTGGCAAATTGACTGGCGAGCGATCCAGGCATGCCGACCGTGAGGTAGCGGCCGGTGAAATTCGCGATGATCGGCACCGTGTTCTGTGGGGTGCCATTGGCATTGAATACGCGGTTTCCGCCGAGTTGGCTGGGATAGATGAAGGTGCCATACGGTACGGCATTAGCCGGGACGCCAGGCATCAGCACGTTGGGCCACAGGCCACCATCGGAATCGGAAATATTGATGTCGGTTTCGACCAGAGATTGTCGTGCTGTATCGCGAATGCCGCGCACACTTCCAGTGAACGGCCCGCCATTGTCGAAATCCAGCTGCATATTGAAGTTCTGCGCATAGGATTCCTTCCGCGTGATTTGCGAGAACGATTCGACGTCGCCCGGCCACTTTTCATAGACCTGCGTGGTGTACAACTGGCTGCCGGCCCAACCCGGTTCCGGTGTGGCGTACTGACCGGCAATAGGGCTACCCGTGTTGCGCGATTGCAACGGCACGTACGTCGCGCCCTGCCAGTTGGTGGAGTTGAACTGGATACCGACGTTGCGAACGAACTCGGCCTGGTGCGCGTAAAAGTAATCACTGGTGAAGGTAAGCCCGCTGCCAAGATCCATCTGGAAAGAGGCATTGCCGGACTTGCGCTTACGCTCGGTAGTGATGTCGTACAGGCTGATGTCCTGGCTACCCATGAACACGCCGTTGGATTTTCCATCGCCGTTCACGTCGACGCTGCCGTCGGGATTCTGCACGATGCGGGAAGGAATCGGCGCACCATTCCACGCTGTCAGAAAACCGTTGTAGCTGCCTGCGCTGGCTGCATTCTCGCCGTTGAGCACCACACCATATTGGTCCAGGCCTTCGCTCGAGTTCGTTCGCGTGGTGTCGGAATAATCGGCGGAAACCAGAAAACCCCAGCGACCGTGGTCGTTGTACGAGATAAGGCCGTTTGCCTCCGGCCCCCATTGATTGCTGGTGCGGCCACGTTCTCCATCGGCGGAATAACTGTAGGTGAATCCGCTCGGCAAATCCCACGGCCGATAGGTATGCAGATCGAGCGCACCGCTAATGCCACCGTCGGTCGTGCTCGCTTGGGGCGACTTGATGACATCCACGCTATGGAACAGCGTGGCGGGCAGCATGGTGAAGTCGGGTTGTTGTGAGTCGATCTGGTCCGCGGTGATGAATGACTCACCGTTCAACATGGTGCCGACTTCGGGCAGACCACGTACGTCCACCGTGGTACCTACGCCTGCATCGCGGTTGATTTGCACGCCGGTAACGCGCTGCAGTGCGTCGGTGATGGTTACATCGGGCAATTGGCCGATGCTCTCCGCCGTGATGCTGTCTTGGATGTTCGCAGCGTCGCGCTTCGTTTCGATCGCACGCATCTGCGATGCACGCACACCGACAACGTTGACGGCAGCCAACGTGGCCGCCTTTTTCTTGGCCTCCGCATCTGTATCTGTAGCGTTGGCGCCAGGCTTGGTTTTCTTCGCATCAGGCGACGGCGTTGCCGTTGCGTCTTGGGATGCGGTGGCTTGCGCCGCCTGAGCACCCGTAGGCTGCGACGCCATGGCTGATGTCGCCACAACGGCGAGCAAAGACATCGATATGGCAAATGACAAGGGGTGCTTGCGATGTAACGTGTACATGAGCCTTACCTCTTGATTGTCTTCAACGCGTGCACCCAGGTGTCGTCTGTTGCGTGGCGTATCGTTGTAATGCCGATCCAACCGTGGCACCTGCGTGCCACGACCGCTCCCACTCCGTGTTTCCCCTGCGAAATGCCTATTCCACGTATTACCTATTTGCCGAGCGGGTGATTCGCGTCGGTAGTTCACTCGTGCCCCCCCTCAACGCTCCGAACTTAATGCCCGCATCAACGCTGTTTCAGAGCGATCCGTCATTCCGGCGCAGGCCGGAATCCAGTTTGAATACGTCGTGCGAAGCACACAAAACCCTTATTTCGTGTGCTTCGCACATCATTCTTGACTGGATTCCGGCCTGCGCCGGAATGACAATTCGCTTCGAAACTGCAGCGACGTTGACGTTAAGCTCGGAACATTGATGCAACCCTCCCCTGGGTTGCTCAAAATTTTTTGGCGCCGATGCCGTCATGCGATTCATCGGGTCAACCCGGCCGCGGAAAAATGACTCGACTTCGCGTCTCCAGACAGACCGCGCCGGAGATACCACTTGGCTGCCCCCAATACACCTTTGCGACCGTGCTCCGTTACCCACACTGGAACCCGCGACAGAAACGCGCGCGCACTGCGCCCGTGCAGAAATCGTTCTTTGAAAGCGCTGCGTTCGAGCAAGGCGAACAGCGAATACAGAAAGCCGCCGGCCAAATACACACCGCCCAGCGTCATGAACGTCATGGCAAGGCTGCCAGCAAAATTTCCCAGCGACGCACAAAAGATTTCCACGGCCTCCACCGCTTGCGCATCACTGCACGTCACAGCTGCGTCGGTCACGGCCTCAGGCGTTGAAAGTTTTGGTGTTTCGCCGCGCAACGTGCACAGCGCCGAATACAAGGTCAGCAGACCGGGGCCTGACACAATGTGTTCGTACGCCACGTAGCCACCATTCGGCGCCAAGTGTGCGAGCACCTCGCGTTCGCGAATCGAATTCGGCGCGAAATCCATCTGACCGGCTTCCGTCGTCAGCACGTGATCACCCGCAGTGCAAGGCAGACGTACTGCTGCGCCAAGGCCTGTTCCTGGGCCAATCACCAACGCGGGGCCATCGACCCGCGTGTCTGGCCCGCAAAGAAGACGAGCGCTGCTGTCCGCGTGGTAGTCGAGCGCGTATCCCAGCGCTTCGAAGTCATTGAGGACGCCAATATCGTCCAGAGCCAACGCCTGACGCAGCTGCGACAAGTGGATGGGCCAAGCGGAGTTGTCGTGCAAGACCTCGTTGCCGATGACCTGACCAGCACAAGCGATTACGCAGTGCCGTACCGGGGTCCGCGCATCGACATCGACGAATGTCTGCAACAGTTCCGCCAGCCCTCGGAAGTCCGCACACGCGAACTTGCGATAAGCAAGCACCTCGATCTCATGCCCCTCATCTTGCGAGGTCCGGACCAATGCAACACGCGCATACGTCCCACCGACATCCGCCGCCAAAAACGGCATCGTCGGGACACTCGCTGGTCGATCCAGAAGGTCGATGACTGCGTTCACTGTGCCTCCCCGCACCGGGAACGGGCATCAGATTGCGGATCATTGTCACCGGTGTCAACTTGCGACACAGCATCAATAATTAACAGTACATAAGATATGTATTAAATTGATAAATATGTATTTTATTAATAAGCATAGCGACAAACTTGGCTAAATATGATGCGACGCACCAATTGTGAAGATTTGCCGCCAATTAACCATGACAACGACTGGAATTTAGGTGCCCACTGGTCACACCCTCCTCCGCAAACGGCACATCACGCCGGCTGCGCGAAGAGTGCTTGCCCGATTTGCGGGTCCGACCGAAGGGATGTTGAGGCAGTCGAGTGCCGTGGTTTGTCCAACTGAGTGGAATGCCAGCAGGAATAAAATCTTTTTCTGCGCTATCCGCGATAACGCTCCCTGATTGCGACGAGGAAGATTTATCGCGCGTGCGAGTAACGCTTACTCATCATCACAGCAGTCCAACGAAAGTTGGCCAGACGATCGAAACTTGTATGCCTTCATCACTTTCCCCTGATTTTATTCAACTCACGCACTGGCTATTTATTCTGTAGATCATGAGAGCAGTAAATTTCGCTTTTGGGTGTCAAAAAAGCCGTTGAAACAGATGCAGGAAGGAAGCGTTACTCAGATTTTCCTGAGCCGAGCGTCCCGACGAGAATGATGCTGAGCGGAGTGGCCGTATGTTCGGCGCGTGGTGGAGGACGAGGCAATCTGTCAACCCTGGATGGTCACAGCGTTCGGTCACTACGTTCTGGCACGTTTGCTCGCAGCAAATGACCTGCTACGGTCACCTACACAAATATCTTTTCTCGGCGACGCATTAATTGTGTACTGCCGCTCTCAGGGGAGTGAGCTCATTGTCATGACTGAATCGCATCTAACATTTGCTACCCAGAATGAATGGGAAACCTGGTTGGCAAAAAACGAAGGTGCTTCGACCGGGACATGGCTGCGCCTAGCGAAGAAGAACGCCAAACAACCGACCTTGACTTACGCACAAGCGCTGGAGAGCGCTCTCTGCTATGGCTGGATTGATGGTCAGAAGCAGGCCGAGAGCGAGGAATACTGGTTACAGCGCTTCACTCGACGCTCCGCGAAAAGCATCTGGTCCAAGCTCAACAAAGACAAGGCTGAAGCACTGATCGCTGCAGGCAGAATGCGTCCGCCAGGCATGCAAGAGATCGAGAAGGCCAAGAAAGACGGTCGCTGGGAAATGGCTTATACGTCCGCCAGCAACTCAACGGTGCCGGACGACCTGCAGGTCGCCCTGGACGCAAATCCCAAAGCCAGGACGTTTTTTGCAACACTGAACAGCCGCAACCGCTATGCCATCCTATTTCGGATACAGAATGCTAAAAAGCCCGAAACACGGGCACGCAAGATCGAGGAATTCGTCGACATGCTGAACCGAGGCGAATCCTTCTATCCCTAGAGAGGGGGGCGTGAGATTTAGATTTTAGCCAAATGACCAAGCAGCAGATTTGAGCGACAGCTAGAAGTGAATCGAGGCGTTTGCGTCGACGATGGGCGTCTCGGGTCCGCTTTCGACCCTATGCGGACCTTGCTGGCGAGGCCGACGACGCAATCGATACTCTACTATTTAAAAGTTGTGGCATGGAGTTCGAAATGAAGCGCAAATGTTGCATGAAGTCGTCAGTTGGATCAAAGAAACAAAAATATGGTCCGCGATTTGCTACAAAGCATCAGGTAACGAGTTTTCTCTTACTGCTTTTGTGCTTCATATTTCTTCCAATAGAAGCAAGAGAGATTCCGCCAGGTGGCGCGGATTATCCAAAGCCTAATCCAAATCCCAAGTATCTATTTCTCGTTCACGGGCAGATCGACTCTTCGATCAAGGTAAGCCTTTATGAAAGATTTGTGGCCACAAATCCCGCGTGTTCGGATTTCACAAGGCAAACCATTTGGGTTGGCACGCGTGAGCCATATGGCGTAACCGTGCCTCTAAAGCTTGGCATGGACGGCCTTCGTTACAGGACTCGTGTCGCCGTCGATGCTGTGCTTCCTGGGCGCTGCCTTTGGGAGTTTCGCGGGGTAATCGCGAAGGGGTCTGATATCCAAGGTTATGAGTTGGCATTCGTCAATGGAGCGAATCTGACTCCGATAAATTCTCCGCCGCTTAAGCCGGGGCAAAGTCCTGACGGTGTGCTTGATGAGCGCTGCACGTTGGTACATATTGAAAACGGGATTTCTCCGCCGCTTTCAATGGAATGTAAGGCCGCCAACATACCCTACCGTACGTCCGCCATGTGGTGGTATCCATCGACGCAAGACATCGAGATTAACTTTCATCAAGGGTGAATAATGCCCGCTTCCGAACCGAAGCGGACATGGTCGCTTTGTATTGCCATAACTTTAGGGAAGACATGCGAAAGTTAAAGACTGCACTTCTGGCCACATCACTCTTGGTGTCGTTGTTTTCATATGACACATCTAGCGCCACCAGCGCTCAAGATTTAGTGCATTCGCAATCTTTGAAGTCTCAATACTGCCTTACTTCCATATGGAAGATGTTGCTTCCTTTAATGGCAAAAAATAACAGTTACATAAGCATCGAAGACATGGAGCAAGTGACAGGTGTGAAGATACAGCATGTGGTCAAGGTCGGCCCGATAGATACCATTGGCATTTACGAACAGCTGGCAACGCCGTTGGCAAGTGGCAGTTACTCGACCTTTCTTTCCCTTAGGGTGGAAATACACGAAGACAACCTTCCGCCCATCGAAACCTTTTCCACATGGCGTGCATTGCAATGGCAGCCCGGCTCCACCTCCACGGTAGACCTTTCATGCAACTCAACGCTCTCCGTAAAACAGGCCGAGGGAGATTTAAGGGCGTTGGGTCTACGTTCGGCCGGCGTGCTGTCTAAGGGAATTGAACGCGCGGAAGTCTTTGTAAACGACTGGAATGAACAGGTTTATCTTTATTACACAATTCCAACAATAGTTAATCCGCTAGTTTCTTCTATACGAATCATTGGCCAGAAGGCTCCGAAAAAGCCGCCGATCAAGTGGCCGCAATGATTTGAAAAAAAACGCTTCGGGCGAATCGATGCAATAGCAAAGTCCGCTCCCGACCCGGAGCGGACATTTACAGGGGCGCCTTAAATATTTGACGTTGCGCGTAGGGAGCAGGGATGGATAGCGGGATTCGCATCAAGAAGATATGGCAGGACGAACGCGCTCTCGAGCTGGAAATCACGACCAACAGTGCCGATTTCCTGTTTTGCATCCAGGTGTACGTGGGCCATGAAGAGTTGACCGATTTGGCCAAGGGTCTAGCTCTATTCAAAGGCGATATCCAAAGCGGGACCTTTGCAAGCTGTCCCGGCGATCTTGTTTCCCACGAATGCATTACCTACGAGGGTTACGCCGCTGCAGACAGATGGGAGTTTCGCTTCGAACGAACTTCTCAACTGATCCAGGTAGCGTCGCGCCTCACAGTGAATTCGGCTGAAGCTGCTGTCATTGCAGCTATCGCTGACGCAGGTATTGCTCGTGTTCTATCTGACCAAGTGGCCAAGCCATTGAGATCGGGTGCGTTGGTGCGGCTTCTTCAAGCGTTCGAACCAACGCCTATGCCTGCCAGTCTTGTGTATCCGCAACAACGCCAAGTGCCATTGAAGCTGCGCGCATTCCTGGATTTTGCAACACCGCGATTGCGGCAGCGCCTTGGCTATGAAAACGCAAAAATCTCTTGAGGATCCGAATCATTGTGGGCGTCAAGGTTGACGTCCCATTGACGCGATGCGTACTAAGCTTTCACGCCGCGATTGAACAAACCTGCCGGGGGGCGGGTGTACTTCCAAATAGTCGCGCCCAGAGTTGGGGCTACGTTCGCTGGAAGAAAGTGCATGCCAGTGAGCCAGGTGGATCGCGAGTCCTTTATTTTCCTGCCGTAATTTTGCTACCGGTTGGCGTGCGTTCCTGGTCGACGCCACATGTCGTGTAACTGGCAATGAAGAGGCGGGATGCCAAGGTGTGGCGAGCCCTGCTCGCAATGAGCACCCGTTGGGAATCTTGAGCATTCGAGACGGTTAGATCGGTCACGGGAAACCGCGGCCTGTGTTTTCCGTCTTGTGGGCGATGGTCGCGAGGTCAACGCCGTCAACGGCACTGCCTCGTCCCGATGCATGACTGAGGGAGGACATATGGCGAACCTATTTCAACGGCACGCCACAGCCGACGCTTCAAGGATTAGTCCACACCACCCATGGCAACGACGGGCAAGGCTATCCCCCTTCCGATCTCAACCGGGTTCCGCCATCAGCACCCCGCGCACGAACCAGATTGCCACGCCGGTAGGCATCGTCGATCCGCGACCACTGCCGCGACCGACGCTTGGCCCGGGCCTGGGTCAAAACTTCCACATCATCGTCCTGCAATGGGCACCGGCGTGGTTCTACAGCGCGCTGTGCTGGCTGGGGCAAAGCTATTTCGATGCATCCAACACGCAGCGTAGCTTCGGCACCGCTCTGGTTGGTGCCAACGTTGATCCCTATCAACGGTTGGGCGCAACCCGGCTGTTCGTCATTCAATCTGTGCGGAACGAGTTTTTGCTTTCCATCGCGGCAGATATCGATTCTGACGCGCCGCTGGAAGGCAGCGGCGTCCAACATTACGAGCGGACGGACAGCGGCATCCTCCAGATGTACAAGGATCTGGCTGCCAGCGACATTTTCTCTTTCGTCACCCATGCCTATGTTCCGGGCAGGGTGGACATCATTCCCCCTTCGCTGATGGTGGGAACGGAAACGACGGGTTATGACCCGGCCACCGGGCTGCGGCGAATCCTGATGGGATCGGCGATGGCGCAAGTGGTGCCGATCGGCGATTTTTCGCAAGTGGGTAACCGGCAGGTGTATGACGAGAGCCCTATCATCGTGCCGCTGGCAACCTCGCTGGTTTATGACGTCACCACTCATAACGCGATTGGTCAGACCACCTTCGTGCTACCGGTCGCCTATGTCGTCGATCAGGCGACGCAAGGGCAGTACGCCGTCAACCGCTTCGGCGCAACACAGACGACGCAGCAGGGCAATCAGGTCACCTCTCTCGATTACGGCCAAACCGCCGTGTTTCAGAACGGCCCAGGCTACGACGCCACCAAAGCCGAAACGCTGACGGCTTCGATCGAAACCCAGCTCGTTGCTCCTGACCATGAATTCGTCACCACGCAATTCAAGGACACCATCGCCTACTCGATCGCTCCAGTGGGCGGTGGCGTCGTAGCAGGCGTTTCGGCACTCACCTGCACTGCGTTGATGCCGCTGTCGGCTTTTTCCAGCCAGCGCATCCTTGGCTTTTATCGCGACAACGACTGGGCGAAGAGCCTGGGCTATCCGATCTACGACTATCAAACCAACAATTCGGCGTTCGAGATTGCCAATGTCGTCAATGCGCTATCGCCCGAGTTGATCTATGACCCGGCGACCCCCTTCCTGAGCGGCGGCAACCTGCCCAATGTGCTCGCGAAATTTGCCGCAGCGAGCTACATCCTCTCGCCCGACCAACTGCAGCAGATGATCGAGTACGCCGGCGCCTATTCCGTAGCTGGCGTGCCTGCCGGGCTGAGCGTGATGAGTGCGGCGCTCGCCTTCGACATGAGCTCCAATCCGGTGGCAGGCATCACCGACGAGCTGACGGTGCCGATAACCGCCACGGTCACCACCACGCCACCCGCGCCGGCTGTGCCTGCTGGCAGCGGTGCAGCAAACGCAGCAGCGGCGAAGGCTGCGACGCCGCGCCCGGTGCTCGCGCAGGCCGTCAATCCTGCGAACAACGTTCCGATCATCGCGCGCTTTCCGGGACAGCCGATCCTGTTGCCGGTAGGTCAAGGCGGCAACACGCCCTCCACCACTCCGAGTCCGCCTACCACCGTGCAGGCGGAGTTGGACGCATTCATTCCGATCGAGGCGCTCGCCAGCACGGGCATCAGTGCCATCCCGATCGGCACTGCCTTCTTCGAGCAGGCGTTAGGTGATGGCGGCACGTTCCAGGCCAATGCTTCGGGCAGCATCTTGAATCTGTGCGACGCCCATCGCGACCGCCCCGCGCTGGCACCGATCGATCTGCCGCTTGCCACGGCTGGCGTGACGCTCGCCGCTGGCACTCAATATGTCTTCAGCCTGCAGGGCACCGCGCTGACGGTGCGGGCCGCGGACGGAACCAAGCAGACTGCGACGCCGCAACTTGCCAACCCCGATCCGCAGCATCTTTATGTCGGTGCCATCGTCTTCACGACGGGGTTGACGAGTATCCGTCTGTATCCGCTTCTCTCCCTCAGCCTGCCTGCACCCGCGGTCGGCAGTAACGGCATCGAGCAAGGAGAGGTGTATTCGGTTTGCCTCCACCATGCGACGAAGCAGTCACTGCTCGACATTCTCGATGCCGATCAGGTTGTCGTCGCCAGCGGCGTTGCGGTGACCACTCCCACACCGACCGACAATTCCAAGCCGCAAACCGGCGATCTCTATTTCGGCAGTTTCATCGGTGGTGCCGCAACGATGACGGTGTGGGCGGTGCCGATCTTCCTGTCCGTTTCCCCTTCGTCGCTGCCGGGTGCTTCCTTCGACGGCAGCATGGTGCTGGGCGCAGTGAGCAGTGGCCTGCCCGCCTATGCGTTGCAGATCACCGACAGCTCGCTGTTCGTCTTCACCAATATCGACGTGGACAACGGCGAGGCTGGATCGACAAGCTCGTCGAACGTCTATATCGCCGGCATCGCCATCAACTCCACGCCCGACGATCTTTCCGCCAAGGCCTTTGCACCGACGCAGTTCGTGCTGGGGCTGGTCCGTCAGGCCAAGGTCGGCACGGTAACGAAATTCGTGTTCGTACCGGAAACCGACAGCGTGATGATTGGCGGCAAGCGCTACATGCTGAGCGTGATCGAGCTGGCGGCATTGACCGACGATCCCACGCAGCGGCCCTATCCGCCGAATTTCTGGCCCGATTCGCGCTTTTGGCAATTTGCCAACCGCCACAATCCCTATCTCGACATCCGCTATGCGGGCGCAACCGAGGACGCGCGCATCGCCAAGGCGCAAGCCGATACGGCGGCGATCGCCAAGGTCATGCGAAGAAAGCAGGAGCCCATGCAGATGTATCTGGATACGGACGGCATGGTTGTCTGGCCGATCCTGGGCTTTCCCTTCGACACGCACAGCCAGTCGGTGGATCCCAATCACTTGCTCGAGCTGGCGAACGAAGTCCTCAACCTGCTGAAAGTACAAATTCCCACGGCGCCAGCGCCGGGCATCGGCGTGTCGGAAGGTCAGCAAGTAGTGCTGCCCGGCGCTGCAAACCAGCAGAACCCCTATACCTATGGCGTCGATTTCTCATTGGCCGCAACGGCGGTGGCGACCAGTGCGGTCTCGCTGACAACGGGCACGACAGCAAGCGCGATCAACGGCATCGTGGTACAGAATTTAACCGCCGCGATCAGCACCTCACCATCCAATCTGGACACGGATCTTCGGCTAGCCGATCTGCAGGTACAGAAGACCGCGGCCAATCTTGCCCAGGTGAAGATGAGCGGCCCGCAGTTCGACATCGCGACCGCGCAGAGTACGACGGTCACAACGGCCGAAAGCGTGGTGCCCCAGCAGCAGAAGCCGCAGGTGACTTACGGTTTTTCGGTCTACAACATCAAGACCGGCGAGTGTTACCTGATCGAGCTGGTGCCGACCGACCTCACCACTCCCAACCAATTGCCGGACCCGACGCAGGGCGCGACCTACGACCCCTATTACGTGCGGGTCGTGTTCGTGCAGCGGTTGAAGGCCTATAACATGTCGATCATCGTGCCGTCGCTCGCGCACGATCAGTTCGGTCATCTGGCGCAACCGGACACGGGACCGACCTACACCAATCTGATCGCGAAAACGGACGATTTCTCTCTTGGCTACATGTGGTCGCTTGCCGATCAAGGCAATCGCTTTGACACATTGGCCTTCCATTCCATTATCACGGACAGCACGATAGGTGCCGCGCAAACGTATGTTTGCACCAACCTGCCCTATTATTCGCTTGGCGCACTAGCGACTGCAGCCATCGCTGACATCCGCCCCATCACCTTCGCCTGTCGCCGCCGCAACTGGAACGCCACCTGTACATTGATGGTGTCCACGCGACCCACCAATACACATCTGTTTCTCGCCTTCGGTGGCGGCGACCTGGTGCCGATGCGCCTGGATGACGCATTCAACGTCGACACCAGCCTGCCCGCGCATATGTACAACCTGACGGGGAGTTTTTCTGTCCGCCAGTATGAGGCCGTCCAAACCATCAGCGTTGCCAACGTGCCGTTCGTTATCGCCGCCGGCAATCTGCTGGATACGCCGGTCTTTTCCAGCTTCGCGATCAACGCGACCACGGGCACCACGCAATTGCCGATGAGTGCGGACCAGGTGCTGACGTTCCCGACGGAAATCCAGGTTGTGGGCCTGGCAAGCACCACGCTCGCCGATGTCACCACGCTCGGTTATGGGCTCAGCGACACCAATGGCTTCTTCACGCCTGTGGATCAGAACGGACTGCCCACGCCGCAGTTCAAGGTGATTCCCTATAACAACCTCGTCTATCTGGTGCGCGCGATATCGAATTGCAGCGCGTTGACGGCAGTGGGCGGACTCGGCTGCAGTTCGGGACTGCTGATCGATACCTTTGTGCCAACTTCCGACGGCCATCTCGTGCTGGCGCAGGGCGCGCGCTACAAGCGCAGCGCCATGCAATTCTTCGGTGAAAGCTACACGCCCACCACCATGGTCGATTCCCTCGACACGCTGGATTTCACGAGCATCGCCGGCACCACTTTCCTTGCCCCGACGATCTTCGTGCCGATCCCGGAGCTTGATGCGAGCAAGGGCTTCGTCGCCGACATCGCGAATTTCCTCAGCGAGCAGTTCTGGACCTTCATCTATGCAGAAGTGATCGCGCAGCCTGGCGAAACGGTGAACGGCGTCCCTTATCCGCAGGGTTTCAATCTGGATGGGGACGGCAAGCCGATTCTCTCGCTACAGAAGCTGCATTTCGTCTACGACCCGCTTGCTGTTCTGTTCACACCCAACGACCTGACGCACAAATATTCGCTGAGCCCGAAACAACAGGTGCTGGCGCTGACCAACGGCCAGATCCAGGAAGGCATCTGCTGGCGAACGGACCATTTGCAGGTCGACGACCGGGAACCTCCGTACAACATCTGCGCTCAGCAGGATCTGCCCGGCGGCTGGTACATGGACCGGACCAACATCATCTATTCATCGCACAACCGCCCGGTTTGGACGTCCCTCGGACAGCAGACCAAAGGGCTTTCGGTGAACAGCTTCCTCTCCGTCGCGGGTGGGGTCTACAACATCGAGGAGTCGACGCTTTCCAATTCGCTGTCCAGCGACCAGACCGGCGGACAACTGATTTCCACCGTATCGTCGGTGGCGAACATGCTGATCGCGGTGTTGTTCGACTATGACAACAACGACATGGCCGATCTGAAAGCTTATGACCCTGCGCTCACGAACAAGGGTATGGTGCTGCTGAACGGCTACCTGGGGACGACTGGATACACGTTCTCCAGCCCGGATCATTTCGACGTCAACGACGTGCTGCCCAGCCAGGTGCCACTGCTCGATCAGGTGGCCAACCTCTTTGGCTACGAAGTGGCCATGTACGACACCGACCTCAGCCTGCCTCGGCAATACTGGAGTCTGATCTATGACGCGCAGACCGCACCCGGTCTGCCGAACTACATTCCTAACGTACCGCCCTCGATCGCCGATCCCACCTTCAGCAATCGCACCCGTTCGCTGTTGCTCAACTTCGAGAATCAGGTAAGGCCGCAAGCGATCGGAGTGATGGACACGTTCAGCTCGGTCGTCTCGATCAATCTGCATCTGCGGAACGGCGTGACCGGATCGGTGTTCGTCAACAAGAAGGCGGACCGCGATGTCGCATCGCTCGGCACCAATCCGTCGATATCCAACAGCTTCCCGCTGTATGGACTGCCGACCAAATACGACTTCTTCCTGCTCTCGCGCGATCACTACTACACACTGGACAACGCCACGTTCGAGCTGATCGATCAGGGCTACGCCATGTGTCTTGTCGATGACGGCACGGGGACCGGCAACAAGGTCGCCAAGTATTACGTCGATACAGACGGCAACTACTACGAGCTGTACACCTATGTGCTCTATACGCGTGGCAGCGGCATCCTCGAAACCAACACCTTCACGCTGCGTGTAACACTTGCCGCGCCGCCGAACCCCGCTGCAACACCCGCTGTCGGAGAGACGCCCAACAACGTCAATCCGCAGGATCTGGTCACGCAGATCAACAAGCTGTCGAACATCGCGTACGCCGTGTTCGGCGCTTCTTCGTCAGGTCAGCCGCCCGCTTATATCCCAATACAGGCGGTGGCCGGGCCGCCGGTGCCTGGTTCACCGGTCCCGGCCGCGCCGATCTCCGGCGCGCCAGGCTTCAGCGGCTACAGCTTGAACGTGCTTGGCGCGGGCAAACAGCCGGTGCTGATTTCGCAGATTTACTCGGCCAACATCGCCTATCCCATCGCAGGGTCGACCACTCTCCAACCCCTCGATCCCAAGAAGGGCAAGCCGTTGGCGTTCTACGGGTCGCTGTCGCATGGGTTGGACAAGCAGGTGACGGTCGATCAACTGCAATCGGCTGACAAGAGCAGCTACCTGCCTCGTACCACTTCCCCGCAGACTGTCACCGCCGGGATGTATGGCGGCAACGGCCAGGGCGCACTGATCGGCACATCTTTCAGCCAGGCTTTCCAGGGCGCGGGCGCCATTCCGCCGCAGATTGCTGCCAATCCCAACCCCGGAACAACGATGAAGGGGGATGACAGCGTCTTCTATACCTACAACGCCGTGACTGGCTCGGTGATGGATTCGACCGGCAAGAGCGGCAGCGCTGGTGGCGGACAATATTTCGTCGATACCACCGATCCGCAAAACCCGATCTGGGTGGTGATATCCACGCCCAAATTCTCGTTCAACGGCAACAGCTATGCCGTCAACATCAGCACCACACTGAGCGATGGCGTGACCTCGCGTTACACGCTGGTGGTGGGCGACAAGAGCTATCTGTTCGAGGCTGGCAACACTCAGGTGCAGGTGGACCGCACTCTCTTCACCTTCAATCCGATGAAGGGCGGGATCTATACCGTCACATACGCTTCGCTCGATGCGCCGCAGACCAACGAGGCGCCCTCACCTATCACGCTCAGCCCGTTCTCCATGACAGGCGGTGGGTTGCCTGCGAACGAACAGGTCACCACCGTCGACGTGTTCAACGCACCCGGCAATCTCAACGGTATCGGGCTGGGCGTTGTCGGTCGGCAATACAGTGTCGATCTCATCCACGGCACCGTCACCATCACTGCAGGAGCCACCAGCACCACCGTGCCGATCCAGACTGGAGTGACCTTCGCCTCCAATTCGGCGTATGGCTATGTGATCGGCTTTGAAGACGGCGTCTACACGGCGAACGGCAGCCCGATGTTCCCCTATGCCGCTTCGACAACCGGCAGCCCAGCGAGCTATCCGCTGATGACCGCGCCGCAGATGTTCACCTTCGGCAGCGCTTTCTACACCTTCGATGTCTCCGAAAGCGGCGCTTGGGTCAGCGTCACCGGCAATGGCCAGACGCTGCCCATCAATCCTTACCAGTTCTCGCTCAACGGCGTGGTCTACATCATCAACACCAATCTACAGCCGTACACCGTCAGCGGTGGCGGCAACACGGTGGTGATGACGACGAACAATACGCAGTTCGTGCTGGACGGTGCTCAATACACGGTTACGTTGAAAGGCGGTTCGCTCGCCGGCGCGACGATCTCCGGTCAGTTCAACATCAATCAGGGCAATGTCGTCGCCATCGAGGACTACATTTATCTGCTCGATACGATGAACGGGCAGATCGTCGGCAATGGCACGGCCTATCCGCTGACCACGTCCGGCTTCACGTATACGATCGCGACCGCCAACAACAGCTTCACCGTCACCACCGAGGCCAATGCCGATACGGTGACCATCGGCAACATCGTCTACCGCATCGATGGATCGTCCGTCGTGGGTGACGGCATCACCTACCCCATTCTGGTGTACCGCACCTTCGTCGATGAAACGGTGAGCTACGTCATCGGCAATGACGGCACCGTCAGCCTTCCGCAACCGCTGGCAGTGGCCGCCTTCCAGTTCACCGACGGCGGGCAGACTTATACCGTGAAGCAGAGTGCGGCCTTTGATGGTGCTGCCTACTACCTGATCACCAGCCCCGCCGCCAACGCCGCGCCCCAATTCAAGGCCGGCGCCATCACTTACCAACTGCGCAACGACGCAGCGGCGATTACCGTGGGCGGGAGCAAAACCTTCCTCGTCAACAGCGGTCCGCTTGCTCCCAATCAAGTGCCTTTCGGTGCGAAGACGCTGTTCTTCGGGCGGGCGAGCGATATCGCCGCCTTTGACGGCACGCATTATTTCCCGATCGCCAATAGCCAATTCACCGACTCCAACACCGGCAAGCTCTACACACTGAGCGCAAACACGGCCGTGTGTGATGGCAATAGCTATGAAATCTTCAGCAACCTTGGCCAGGGCGGTTATTTCGAGGTGCCTGGAGGGCCGACCTATTATGTGAACATCGCTGTCGCCGATTTCGGTACGGCCGCGGGCGACATCACCAGCGTCTTCCCGATCAGCGGCAGCAACTTCACCATCCCGCTGGTTTACACGATCACGGTTGCGGGCAGCACGGTCTCGGTCAACGCCTTGACCTTCGGTGCCGTCACCCCGGTCGCGACACTGACAGCGGCGGCGAACGCACTGACGGGTGGTTCCTTTACCGATCCCGTTACCAGCATCGTCTATACCTGCGTGCGGCAGGGCCAACAGGTCGTCTTCATCGATTCCAACAACAACGCCTACCCGCTGCCACTCAGCGGCGGCAACTTCACTGCGCTGGTTCCGGTGGCGACCGGAGTAACCGTGGCGATCGACAACCAGGCGCCGCCCAATGTATTGCTGGTGCAGAACAACAGCTTCATTGCCGGGCCGGCCGCGCAGCCGACGACCTATACCGTCAATCTCTATGTCGCCTTTACGAATGCCGCCGGGCCCTATTGGCCGATGGTGGCCGGACGCTTCATCGTGCCGCAAGCCGCTCCGCTTTCCGCCCTTGCCTATACGGTGAGCGTGGACAAGACCGGCAAGGGCAAAGCGATCAAGGGCTATCTTGTTTCCGAGGACGACGAGTTCTCGCCCGACGGCAAAGCCGTCTATGCCATCAACGCCGTCAATGTCACCAAGGCGACCAATCAGGCGCAGCTGGCGGGCCAGACGGTGACGCTGGATTATCAGGGCCAGGTGCTGAGCTACACGCTCAGCGCCACCACGGCGACGATCAAGCCCGCCGGGCTCACGTACAACAGTGCAACCAAGCAGTTTGCCGTTACCTACCCAGGTGGTGCTGTCACGTACACGGTCGGCGCAAATACCGTCACCGACAATCGCAAGAGCCCGACCGCCTTCCCCGCCACGATCGCCGGCAACATGGTGAGCTTCACCGATACGATCGCCGGCGCCAGCTTCAGCTTCGACAGCAGCGGCAACAACCCGATCTCGGTGAGCTTCCCTTATCGCAGCCAGTTCTTCATCGACACGCTGACCGGCATCACCTTCTACGTCGATACCGCTGACAATCGGGTGGAGGCGCTGCTCATCCTGCCGGAGACGACGCGCTATGCCTTCACGCCTGCGGACGGCAACACCTATCTGATTCACTACAACGCCGTGCAGGTGGTGTTCCCGGTGATTTCGGGCGCCAATGTCAACGCCGGAGTGGCGACGGTTGGCTCCGACATTTTCACCGTCGAGATCGACGAGGTTGATCCCGTAGCAAGCGGCGGCGTGCCTGTGCCGGTGAACCTCGACAGCTTCGAGATCAACGGCGAGCTCTACACCATCACCGCCGGCGCGGTGGGCAACAACTACAGTGCCTGCAAGGTAGTGGGTGCCGGCAAGCCGCCGTTCCCATTCACTGGGCCCAATACGTTCACGCTGAGCGATTCCACCATTGTCTACACGCTCCATCTAGACGAAAACAATCTGCCGCAGACCGTTACCGCCAGCTTCCCGGTGCTGCCCAGCCGCGACCTGATCTCGGTGGGCGACCAGATCTTCGTGATCACTTATGCCAGCACGACCACGGGCACGCTCCGCGGCCAGGGGCAGTCGGCGATCCCTATCGCCAACTCTGCCTTCACCCTCTCCAATCCCTTTGACACCACCACGGCGAAATTCATCTTCGCCGATGCGGACATCTACAACGCTGCGTCCGTGGTGGGGCAGTTCACCGTCAACCAGATTCCCACCTTCACTATCGGCAGTACCACCTTCACGCTCGACACCACCAATCTGGTGGTGACCGACAACAACCGGCGCCCGTACCCGCTCATCGCCAACCCGATGATGTTCAGCATCAACGGCGCCAATTACCTCATCGATACCAATCAGGCACCGCACACCATCGTCGGCAATAACGACCGCTCGCCGCTGCAGACCGATATCACCGTGCAGGCCGGTCAGCCGATCGCCAATTCCACTTTCACGCTCAACGGGCAGATCTATGCCTATGTGGAAGACAGCCAGCACAACCTGCTGACGATCACTGGCACCAAGAGTTATTTGATCGCGCAGCCTGCGCTGACCTTCAAGCTCGACTCGAGCCTGCTGTTCACGCTCAGCATGGGCGCGCCTGGCGCTGGCAATTACGCGGGTTCGGTCGCGCCCATCGGCAAGGTGACAGCCGGAACCACGGTGTTGAACGTCTACCCCGGCACCGCTGAATCGGGTTACGCCGACTTCTTCACTTACAAGAACGTGCTCTACACCTTCGTGAAGTCCAGCGGCGTCTATGTCGCCGTGCAGAAGTCCTATAGCGTCTACGTCTCCGCGCCGGTCGTCGGGCAGCAGCAATTGGCCGTCTTCGATATGGGCGGCACGACTTACATGGTTACGGACGGCACTACGGCGGGTGATGCCAAGCCCGCGGGGATCAATCCCGGTTCGATGTGGTCGGCGACTTCGCTCAACACGGTGGAAAGCCAGTTCGGCCTCGTCTATGGGCTCGCTCAGCAGCCGACCAATGTCATCGTCAACGGCACCACCTTCCAGTTCCCTGCCACCGATGCCTCCGGCAATCCGACGCTGTTCGACATCATCTACACGCAGGGCAGTAGCGCCAACCAGATCGTTGCCGACGTGCCGAAGCTGCTGCCCAGCTTCACGCAAACCGCCACCTTCACCTTCTTGCCCGCCTACGCCCCACTGACTTTCGAGACTGGGGGTTACAACGCTTTCACCACTGCGGTGGATGAAACCGCGAGCCCGGTGGAAAGCTTCTCGGCGGCATGGAACACGCCCGTCGTTTCCTTTGACGACGCCATCACCAACCTGATTACACCGCAGGGCGATTTCACCGTGGAGTTCTGGCATTCGATCCCGGTGACGCCCGTGTGGGAGCAGTCGATCTTCACGTGCATCAGCAACAATTCGCTGATTTACTACACGGATATCACTTTCCCCAACACGTCGCTGATCACCGTCACCGTCAATGACACGGTGATGCAGGCCTCTACGACGCCGTCTACGCTCACCACGGGCTGGCGCCATGTTGCGCTCTCCTACACCCAGCCCTATGTGATGGTGTGCACCGGCTCCCCCTTCGTGGTCGCCAACGGCAGCGGTTTCAATTTCGAGCGCGATTTCACGATCGCCATGACCGTCGCCGCCAGCGCCACCGGAAACACGCAAGGGCTGCTCTACAAGGGCACCGGTTCAGCGATCCCTGCACCGCAGACACATGCCTCTTTCCGGGTGACGCTGGACGCGCAAAACCATGTGGTGCTGGATGTGGTGAACGGCGACGGCACCGTCGGCAGTTTCACCGGCCCGGCGCTGGGGGAAGGGTTCTTTCAGGTACTGATCACCAAGCACACCAAGACCCCGATGGGCTCGGATGACGCCGACACCGATCCCTACTCGCCGCCCTTCGATCCGAACACCATGATGAAAACGCCCAAGGGGCCAAGTTCGGTCAAGATCGGTAACGACAACACTATCGCCGTCGCGCCCGACGACAGCGACGGCGCCACAAACTTCGAGACATTCGCGGCATCGCTGCCGCAACAAAGCACCGACACGGGTTACATCATTTCGATTGCCGTGCGCCCGATGCAGACGGATGGCTCCTATGGTGCGTGGACCAGCCTGGCGAGCCCGCTGATCAACGCCGCCGACGCCGCGCTGCTGGTCGCGAACACTGGAGCGGCCAATCTGGTGATCGGTGGCGCTTACCAGGACGACGGCACCGCGATCCCGTTCGGCGCGAACGGATCGCCCGGCAATATTCGCGAGGTCTATCTCTTCGCCAGCGCGTTCCGCAGCAAGAAGGGCATCCGCACCAGTCAGGGCTTCGTGCAGATCGACCAGGCCAGCTACACCGATCTGCAAGGCGCCGGCTTGGTTGGCTGCTGGAAAGCAGCCTACGATCCAAACGGCATCGTCGCCAATCAAGTGGACAGCAGTGCATACGCCGCATCCAGCAACGGCACGCAGGCGGTGCTGGCGCCTTTGCCGCATCGCGAGATCGAAGGCATCACGCTTTACGTCAACGGCAGCGCGGTTACGTTGAGCCCACTGTCCACCAATGCGGCGAGCCCGTCCGGATTCAACTACCTCAGCTTCAATGCCGGCATTACCTACCGCATCCAGGAAATCAGTTTCTGGAGCATGGCGCGTCAGGCCTATCAGGTGATCAACGATATGTTCGGGCAGTTGGTCACCACCAACGAGCCGTTCCTGACGCTCTATCTGCCCGGCTCGTTCTCTGTCGGTACATCAGGTGTCTACGTGCCGCTGCTGCCGATGGCGAAATACATCGAGAACGTGACGGTAAAGAATGCGGCGGCATTCACTATCGATCTGGTCAATGCCTCGCTCGACCTGCAAGGTTGCCCGGCGATCGGCCGATGCGGCCCGCTGGTCTCACCCAATCTCTACACGCCTCCCGGCGTGGCGCTGACCGTGTGCGATACGCCGCCAAGCCTTACTACCTATTCGATGACGGTCAACTCCGTCACCGGCGGGCTCGCGGGCGTGCTCAACGAAGCCTATGTCTTCATCAGCAACAATGTGCTGACGGTCTATGCCGGCAAGAAAGTGGGCGATCTGTCACTGGTCTGGGTGTCCCAGGAACAGGGTGACGTGCAGATCATCGGCTATGTCGAGGGCGCCCCGCCCGCGCCGATGGCCAACCTCACCAACAAATCAACGTATGCCGGCGCTACCAGCGTCACCTTCAACGCGCCGATTTCGCTCTCTTTCAAATACGCGTACAGCGACGACGGCGCCACGACGAACAAGGGGAGCGGCGGTGCCTCGGGCAACTATGACCCCGCGAGCATCTCTGCGCCTTCGTCGGCGAGCGTGACCATAACCCAGGCGGGCGTAAAACCCTCGGACACCCAATACACGATCACCAATAACACGCCGGACGGAGTTCTTAAGCAGACCTTCAACCAAGACGACACGCTTCAGAAGACGCAGTTTGATACTCCGCCCAAAGGCGGTGGCGGAAACATGTCCTTCCAGATGGGCATCGGTCCGGTGCTTGCGGCTCTGGGCTTCGGGCTGAAAGGCGAAAAACTGACCGTCAACATCGGCATATCCGCGGGACTCACTGTCAGCGGCGGCGGCGGAACCGGCAGTACCACGCAACAAACCGCCACTGAAAAGCTGGATGAGGGCCACAAGTACACCGTCAAGCTGGAAGGCACGATGGCGCCCTATACCGGCGACAGTTTCATGGCCAATCTGAACTCGCTGAGCGTGCCGAGCGCGACGGTGGGAACACCGGCATCAAAAACCCCGATCCTGCCCAGCCCTGCTCTGGGCGGCTTCACCACGTCCAACCCGCCGGGCGCGCTGCCCAAGACCGCGCCCACCGAAGAACGCTTCGGGCAGCGCATGTTCGTGCCCTCATCGTATGGACAGGCCTTCGTCACCTCCACCACGCTGGACGTCTATCAGCAGATCTTGTTGCAGACCAACACCACCTTCGGTTTCATTCGCGTGCCCGACGCGCAAATCCCACGCGATCTCAACATTCTGTCGTTCCGGATGAGCAGCAAATACATCCGCCCGGGCGTGCTGGACGGCATGATCGGCTATCAATACAACGCTGCCCGGCTGGCCTCTGGTGTCACCACCTGGCAAACCACCACCGGCCAGCTCTCGCCCGTTTACGACGGCAATTTCTCGCAGGGAGAGGTCGGGCACAACGCAAGCTACATGCGCGTGGTGGAGGCCTATCAGCTCAAGAAGCAGATCGACCAGCAAGCATTCAACGCCATGGCGCTCTATCAATCCACCTATAACAGCCAGGGTTCGTTGCCGAACGATGCGCTGACACCGGGATTGGATTTCTACAACGAATATGTGTGGACCGCCCGCGGTGGCACGCAGGAGGTGAAGCACACCTACACCACCACTTACGAAGAAGTTTTGACCACGACACAAAGCTCGTCACTGGATGTGAAAGTGGATTTCAACGCGAAGGTCAGTGCTGGCGGATCGCAAGTGCTCGGCTTGTCGGGCGGCTATGAATGGGTGCAAAGCCATACGAAGAAATTCCAAGTCACTTATTCCGGCAATGTCCAATTCGACGTCGCGTCTTCCTTCGACGGCATCGAAAACGACACACAGATGCGCTATGCCGCCAACAATGACGCGCATTTCGTGATGAATTTCAATTCGACGTTCAATCCGGCCAACCAAAGCGGATTGAACCTGGTGATCGGTTCAGACGGGCTGGTCTACAACATCGTGCCCTCGGTTACGTCGGGCGCAGGGCTGCCGATCTCCGACAATATCGACTCCACCTTCAGCTACCAGCAGCCGCAACCTTCTTATGCCACCGGCAACGCCAATGGCCTTACCGGCAATCTGGAACCGTATGATCGACCGGGCAAAACCAAAGGATTCCGCGCGTACACCTTCTACCTGCAGCCCAAACAACAGAACGCGGATGATTTCTGGAACACGGTGGTGGATCAGAACTGGTTGAACAACAGCGGCGACACGGATGCCATCGCGCTGCTGAGCGCGAAGAAGTCCAACAACTCGATACCGTGGCGCCTGTTCCACCGCGTCACGTATTCCGAACGCTTCCTGCCGCCGATCTCCACCGCCAGCACCGTTGTGCCGCAGATCAATCCAGTGTTCGCGGTGCCGGTGATCGACTCGGTGAGCGATTTCCTGTTCCAGCCGCCGCGCAGCCCTGTCACCTCTCCGCGTAATCCGTACAACGATGTAGAGGCGAATGTCGTGCTGGTTGCGCCCACCGCATCAGGCCTCAGCATCGGCACGGTGCCCACCAGCGGCACCGGCCAAGGGCTGCCCGTGCTACCCAACAACGTCATCCCCTTCGACATTCCGAAGAACCCGGCTCAGTTGGTCAACTGGGGCGACAGCGCCAATGCCAAGCTCTTGAGCGCGCTGACACTCTCGATCACGCGGCAGAACACGGTGCCGATGTCGGCGTTTGCGCCGGCAGGCTCCACCAAGGTCACCGATGTCGTCGAACCGGGCGGATCGACGGTGTACACCGTCTATCTCGATCCCAACGGTCTTACCGTGAATGTGCCTATCACCGCAGGAACGTTGGTCTATCAAGACGTGAACGGCAACCCGATCCAGTATTACGACGGCAAGCTCTACCACTCGCTGCAGGCGGATTATGTGCCGACGGTGGACGGCACCATCACCTACTACATCCAGCCGCCCTCCACCTATGACCAGAGCGTGTTCAATCTTGCCGGCGACGACGACCTCTACGGCACTCCCGGCGACCAGTGGCGGTACTACCTCGTCTCCGGGATCAGCTCGGATATGACGGCGAGCGAATCGCTGCAATCCTCCGGTCCGTTCCTGAACTCTGCTGAGTTCACCGGCTTCACCATCGCCGATACCATGCACAGCAAGACCACGGGCCAGTGCCAGGTGAAAGGCTATGTGCTGGTGCAGGGAGTGATGCAATGGCCCAACCTAAACGTGGCGGCGGAAAGCTTCGCCGACGTGCAGGTCTACAAGGCAATGAGCGTGCTCGACACGTTCCCCATCGGCGATCCGGACGTACTGATCCGCTTCCTGCGAGCGCAATATCCCGCTGCATCCTTCGTAGGCAAGACAGTGGGCAGCACCATCACGCCCGACAACACAGAGATCGAACTGGTCTTTGCCAAAAACATCGCCACGTATTTCAACACGCTGCAGCAGGCCCTGGTGCCGCAATAGAGGCAAGGTCCGCAAAAAAGAAGGGACAGATCGGTATCGAAAAAATTGTTGACGGTGTAGTCCAACTTCGCTTGGATTTACACCGTCATGGTTAGCGTTGTTGCTGGCCAATCCCAGATAACGCCCTCTAATCGTGACAAGGGAGATTTATCGCTAATAGAACGAGCCGAAACTTCTCCACGGCTCAATTTCGCCCTCGCCGAAAGGCTCTCCTATAAAGCCCTTCACCTACGAGACGCTTCTTAAAGCACATTTTGACGCGTGATTTACATACAAATTGATATAGTCAAACTCCTGGGGTATTTCGTTAGCTTCATTTTGACCGCCCGTATTTTTGTGGCGGCCTCCAGCATCGCCACCTTGTGGCCGACGTAACTCATACGTCCTCCTAATTAGCATCACAGCTTCGACTTAGATTTTGCGTTGCAAAACGTAGGTCGGTATCACCGAAGCACCAGCACTGCCGCTCATACCGAGCGCAGAGGTCAATTGGCGTGTTCTTGAATTGGACGCGGTTTCCGCGAAGCCAAGAAGGAGATATTTGACATGTCATCCATCACACTTGGAAACATTTACATTGCAAATGGTCAGTCGCAAGGCTGGATCACAACGTGGAATAACTCTGGCTGGCAAGGTGATACGTTCATTCAGCCCCAACCGCTGAATACCGGGGCTTCCTTGCTTTACGCAGGGTCAGAATCCGTCAACTTGAACAACCATGGCCAGTATTCGTTCGGCTACACGGTTAAGAACAATGGCCCAAACTCCACCTACTACAACCTGCAGGTTGGCAGCAATTAACTGCTGGATAACCGGCAGACGACAAGGAACAACAATCCACATGAAATAAGGGGCAGATCATGAAACTCGCAGTCAGCTATGACTCGGATGGAACCATCCTCACCATGTTCGACCCGGAAAAATTGCGTGGTCCCGATTTCACGGTGCACTACGTTCCATCGAAAGGTGAGAAGCACGAAGTTCTTGAGGTTCCAAAAGATCTTGAGGCTGTGCCATTCACAGACCTTCACAAGGTGGCTCGAGTGAATGCACAGAGTGGAAGCCCAAGACTGGAACGCTTCCACTAGGGATTGTAAGTCCAGGCCACCAAAGACTCTCTTTGCGCCGAATCAACGGCGGCAATGCCTAAAACAAAACCGGCGCGGACATAGTCCGCGCCGGCTTATGCACTTTGGAAAGAAGCGCATTAACTACCTCGCCTCCGCAACCGGCGGAGACGAGGTGAAGTTGAAAAACAGCACCAATGTTACGTATCTGGCGAATTATTTAACCAGGATCACTGACCATTTCTGATTGCCTTGACCATCCAATGGCCATTGATCAAGATCCTGCCCCGCCGTCAACGTTGAGCTGGCCCCGGGATCGCCCCTGACGTCCCAAAGCTGGTAATCCTGCTCATTTGCAAAAAACACCGACTGATCCAAGGCAGCTTGAATCGGCAACCATTTTTGGTTCTCTTGATCATTGACGCCGTAGAAGTCGAGACCTGCATTTGAAGAAGTTGAATTTCCGTTGACCTCAACGACCTGGCCATTCTGTGGAACACTGTTATTACCAATGTAATAAAAACCATCGGAGTTCTCCGTGTTGCAAATGTAGAGATTCACGCCTGTTGCTGTTGGACCGGCCGACGCCCAACTTTCTCGGTCATACACGTACCCTCCCGTGCCTTGATAAGAGGCTATGTTTGACTGGGTACCCGAGCATCCATTCTGAAATTCGCCGGAA
This sequence comes from Dyella acidisoli, assembly GCF_030160295.1. GTDB lineage: Bacteria > Pseudomonadota > Gammaproteobacteria > Xanthomonadales > Rhodanobacteraceae > Dyella_B > Dyella_B acidisoli. Next base: position 42,411 of record NZ_BSOB01000005.1, on the reverse strand, counting down.
AGCAGCGTGTACATGCTGCTTTGACCCGCTGCGGCTGACAAAAGTGTGGAGAGACCGGAATTGGCTGGCGTGCTTGAAAGGAGCATGTAGGGTGTCGCTGCATACTGCCCAGCGGATGTTTCCGTACTGCTGCTGAAAAAGTTATAGCCATCCAAGCTGAGGGATTGAGCCGTGGATTGATTCTGTGTGTACGAGCCTTTGAAGCCAGGCCACCAAATCATGCCGGCCCCAAAGGTGTAGGCATAGTTGGCGATGCCCTGTATAGATGGAACTTTCTCGCTGCTGTTGTCATAACCATTGTTTGGATTGTCGTATCCGGTGTTGCTGGTTTCAGCGCCAAATTCCGTAATGACAACCCTGGGCCAGTGCCGATTGATCAACCAGGCAAGATAAGTCGGCCAATCCGTGTGCCTCCTATGCGGAATAAGAGGTTCGCTCGAGATAGTCCCCCCGTGCTGCTCGTCATATACGAACGAATACATATGGAATCCCAACAGGTAGTCATCCCAGTAGGAATCGTTGGCAAGATCCTTGATGTCCTCCTCGACCATGCCACCTGCCAGGATGACTCGATGCTTGATTGAGCTTGGAAGTGACGTGGCACTCGTACCAGTAGCCGTGCCTTGGTAGGCCTGGAGGGCCGTCGATTCCCAGTTCTTATAGAGCTGCTTGAGAGAATCCAAATCTCCGGTGTCATGCAATGCGGAAAGATCTGACTGAATCCAGGTGCTATATCCCCAAGGTTCATTGATAGGTTCGAAGTAGACGGATGGATTGTTGATATAGGCGCTGAGAACCGTACTCCACGCACTATCCCAATTGGCCTGATTCACCGTTCCATACGGAACGCCAAATCCATCTCTGCCATCAGGCCAATAGCAGATGATGACGTTCAAGCCACTTGCGAGCAACCCGTCAATCGCACCTTTATAACTGGCCCAATAATTCGCATCGTTTACCGTGGCGTAGTTGATGGGAATTCGCACTGTGTTGACAGGGGAAAATCCTTTCTTAAACGTTGATGCAACGTATTGCGCAGCAGTAGAGAAATCGTTATAGCCATAGGTAGAAAGCGTTCCGGATAGAACAAGTTCTCCGCTTTGGAAGTTATCGCGAGCATCAGCCCAATTGAACCCGATCAACCGAGTTCTTGTTGAAGCGAGTGCCCATGATTCATCCGCATTGACGGCGGTCGTTCCCAGCACGCACAACAAAACCATCGAAATGAAGAAAGACCACCACTGGCCCTGCCAATTGCTTCTTAGACTTGCACCCTTGAGAAAGTCAGATGTGACATTTTTCATAAGTAACCCCTTAAAAGTCGTTGGCTCCAACAAACCATCGTTTTGACTAAATTTATATGGCTCCTCCTTTCAGCCCAGATCGACGCATCGTGAAAATTCGAAAGGTTCGGCGCCGCTTCTCGCCGACGTCACACGCATCCCCACTGGAAATATCTTTCGGCCCTTGGCCGAGCCCTTCCACCGCTGCCAACCATTGTGCAAAACAGCATTTTCGCCTCAAAGAAGGCGCGTTTCGTAATTTATAGTATTTAATGACCATTTAGATATAGCACCTTGCGAAAGATGTAAATCAGAGGATTCCTAGCCAGTCGCCACCCGATCCGCTTCCGCGTCCAATCAGGCACTTGGGCGTCACCGGGAAGATTTATTTCCGCTCGTACAAGGAATACAGCGGCCTGGGCTGGATCGAGCCGAGCGCCCAAACGATCTGGAGATGGGGAACGCGCGATTGTGTCGCGCATTGTCGGATCCAGTGATCGACAACCAGATCATGCGCGAGATGAGCAAGGGAAACTTCTACGCCCAGCACGACGTCGCCAGGTGGTCGCTCATGTGCGCGAACGCCTGGATCACTCTGAGCGCTGGGTTTTATTGCAATATTTCTGGATGCTTATCGAGCAGTCCGGGCTCTTTTAATTTGGGTAGCCCATCTCTCCCTTGAGAAGAGTGATGGCACGCAACCATTTACGTCGCGCATCGTTTGAGTGGAAAGCATCGCGAACGAGGCGGGAAATGGCCATTCAAAGCTCGCTCGAGACGGACATGGTGCTGTGATGCTCGGGCAAAATAAGTTTGAAGGTAGAGCCACGCCCATATTCACTTTCAAAGGAAATGCTTCCGTTCTGCATACTCGCTAGGCGTTTGGAAAGATAAAGACCCAAGCCGGTTCCTTCGATGGGGTGCTCCGATGCCTGGTCGATCTGCGAAAAAGCCTGGAACAAGGCATTCTGATCTTCCGGCCGAATGCCGCAACCTGTATCGGCAACGCGTATCTCGCAGCAAAACAGGCCATCGATCATGATGCGCTCTGCTTCGAAGGAAATCCTGCCGCCATGATCGGTGAACTTTATGGCGTTATTGCCAAGATTGATCAGGATCTGGCTGAGTGCGCGTCGGTCGGCATAGACATCCAGCTCGGTAGACTGCAAATGGAGTTCAAGCGAAATATTCTTCCGCTTGACCAATGGATGCAGCAAGGATGTCACTTCCTCGATAACTTCCTTGCAGGGAAGGTATCGCATGTTCAGCTCGGTACGCCCTGATTCGATCTTGGCCAGATCAAGGAGGTCGTTGACCAGCGACAGCAAGTGGCTGGCACTGGATTCAACGGTTTGCAGTTGACTTTCCTGCTCCTGGTTCAGCTCGCCGGGCAATCGCGTCAGCAAACAGCCGGTATAGCCGAGGATCGCATTGAGTGGCGTGCGCAACTCATGCGACATGGAGGCCAGAAAGCGATCCTTGGCTTCGGACATGGCACGCAGTTCGATATTTTTTTCGCGCAGCCGACGCTCGTTTTCCTCATTCTGCAAGTGACTCATCGCGAAAGAAATATCGCTGGCTATTTCAATCAGCAGCTGTTTCTCGTCCGTATCGAATGCATCCTTTTCGGACGCATAAAAGCCCAACACGCCAACCAACTTGTCCTGTATCACCAAAGGAAACATGGCTGAAGAATGATAACCTCGCTTGCGCGCCTCTCCACCCAATGGTTGCAGACGATCATCCTCAACCATGTCGTTGCATATCACCGGCCGATTTTGCAGAAGTGGGTGAACGACCCATGCATCCTGCAGGCCAGCATCCTTGGCATCCTTCAACTTAAGGGTGAATCGGTACGTATCATTGTGGCCTCTACACGCAACGGGTGTCACCACCTGGCTTTCTGCATCCATCAGGCCTATCCATGCAAAGGCGAACTTTCCAAGCACCACGGCAATACGGCAGGTTTCCTCGAAAAGCTGCCCGCGCTCCTTCACACGCACGATGGCAGTGTTGATACCGCTGAGTACGGCGTAGAGCCGATTGAGGCGGGCTATCTTCGCCTCATAGATCTTGCGTTCCGTCACGTCGCGAATGGCGACAGCAACCATGGTGCCGCCGTCTGCCTCCATAGGGCTGAGACTGATGTCCACGGGAAATGTTGTCTTGTCGTTGCGCACGCCGAGCAGGGCAACGGCGTGCAAACCCACTTCTCCCAGCCTGATCTTTTTGTGCAAATCCATATGAGCTTCGTCGAGGAGGCGTGGCAAAAGTTTGTCGACTTGCTCGCCGATGAGCTCGTCCCGTCGATAGTCAAACACCTCCTCTGCCTGGCGGTTGACGAGTGCAATCTTGCCACTCCCATCCATGATCAGGACAGCGTCGGGCGCATACTCGAAAAGATTATGAAACTTCAACTCCATCCGCTTGCGTTCAGCAACCTCTAAAGTCAACGCAGCGGTCCGCTCATCCACCAGACGTTCCAGATGTGCGTGCAAATTGGCGCGCTGTAGCGCAGTGGCCAGCTGATGCCCCACGCTGTCAAACGTTTCCAGTTCACTTTCCTTGAAAGCCTCTTCCCCACCAACCAGATTCAGGATGCCCCAGCTCTCCTCACCACCCCATAGCGGCACAAAGGCGTGAGTCCGCGCGTCGCCCCCGGCCTTCGCGAGCCGCTCACAAACTGACACATTTGCCGCTCGATCCTTCCCACTTGCAAAAAATTGGCGCTGGCACTCGCACAAATCATGGGTCGCACACTTGGCGTGCAGCGCTGCCGGAAGATTGTGCATGCCACCAAGCCGAAACGACTCGTCGTCATTTCGCAGATAGATCCATCCGCCCTCCACCCCTGGAAGATGCATCGCATTTTCGAGGGCTTGTTCGCATACCTGCCGCTCGCTCATGGCGCCATTCAAACCCTCGGCAATGCGATAGAGGCCGGCCAAGGTAAGGTTGAACTCAGACAGCTCGCGCTCGCGTTCCTTCAGTTCCGAAGCAAGATGGACAGCTTCTTCGTAAACCGATATCAGCAAATCCACGATTTGCTGCCGCTCTGCCGTAATGAAATGCTTTTCCCCTCCGAGATAGATTTCCACCCCCATGCTTATCTTTTGATTCCGACGCAACTCATTGGTCATCAGCAAATAATCGACCCGTGCAAGCAAATAGTTATCCTCGTACGGCTTGCGTATGAAATTGTCGGCTCCGCATTTCAATCCTTGCATGATGTCCGAGACATCCGAGAGCGAGGTGAGAAGAATCACCGGAACGTCGTGGAGCTGCCCATCACACTTGATTTCGCTGCATAGTTCGAAACCGGTCATCTCCGGCATCATCACGTCGCTGATGATCAGAGCAGGCTTCCGCTGCTTCGCTGCATTCAGTGCGCGGCGACCATTCGACGCAATCGTCACCGTATAACCATGTTCTTCGAGCAGATAGCGCACACGTTCGGCCTGGGTCGAACTGTCTTCGGCAACAAGAATCTCGATATCGCGACTTTTTTCTTTGATCTTACTGATTTCGCGGTTCATGATTCACCTTCCAGTGTGGTTTATATGCGTCGATGAGCGGCCGCTATGAACATGTCGGCAATCTTGTCCAGAGATAGAACGTGCATCGCCGCATGAAGTCGAATGGCTTCACCGGGCATGCCGTGCACGACCGAACTGGCCTCGTCCTGTGCAAACGTGATGGCACCCTTCTCTCTCAGCAATCGCAGCGCTTGGGCACCATCTCGCCCCATGCCGCTCAGTAAGCCGGCGATAACCTCTCCGCCGTAAACCTCGGCAACGGAACGAAATAGATAGGATGCCGATGGACGTGAGCCGCTCTCGGGCGGGTCAGTCGTCAATACGATGGCATCGCCGTACGACACCTTCATCTGAAAACCGTCTGGCGCCACGTAAACATGCCCAGGTTGCATAACCTCATTGTTGCGGGCCACATGGATCGGAAGCTTAATGCTCGGCCTAAGCCATTCGACGAATCCTTCGGTAAAGCTGGTCGTCATGTGCTGCACGATCAACACAGGTATCGGAAATTCTCGTGATAAGCGTTTAAGTACCGCTTGAATCGCCGGCGGACCGCCCGTGGAAGCCCCGATGGCCACCACTCGAATTCTTGCCGGAGCCGATGGGCTCATCGTTTCCGGCAATAACGCGAAAGCCCCGTTATTTGTACGCGGCCAACGGCGTACCAGCTTGATTTCCGACATCAGCTTTACTGTCTGTACCAATTCCTTTGCCGTGCTTGCATGGTGCGGATGACCAATGGCCTTCGGCGTTGCCAACACGGTCAACGCACCAGCCTCGATGGCCTTGAACGTTGCCGCCAACTCGCTTGCACCGCGGCTCGAAGAGACGATAACAATGGGCGTAGGTATGGTTTCCATGATGCGGCGCGTGGCTTCCAGTCCATCCATCTTCGGCATGTGGATGTCCATCGTGATGACATCCGGCCTATAACGACGCACGGCATCCAATGCTTCTTCGCCATCGCGCGCGGTACCGACTACTTTCAGGTCGGGGTCCGAACCCAGCACGTAAACAAGAAAATCGCGGACCGTGGACGAGTCTTCCACGATAAGAACCTTGATCACGCGCGTTTCCTCCTGGAAACCTCTAGAGAAAGGATCGGGATCCATCGGGTGGCGTCATACCAACCTCCTAACGGCATCCAGCAAATTGCTCTGATCAAAACTGCTCTTCACGATGTAGGCATTGGCGCCTACATCGATCCCACGTTCGCGGTGTTCGCGCGATCCCAGCGCCGTCACCAGCACCACTGGTAAATCCGACAGCTGTTTGTCGGCACGTAATTTGGCGGTAAGGTCAAAGCCATCCATGCGCGGCATTTCCACATCGGAGATGACCAGATCGAACTTGCCGGTCTTGAGCGTAGTAAAGCCATCCACACCGTCTACTGCCGTACTGACCCGATAACCCGCTGTCTCGAGGATGCCCTTTAGCAGGGATCGTGAGGTGATCGAGTCCTCGACCACGAGGATCGATAGCTTTTCGGCAACTTCGCTTTTACCGTTGACTGAGTCGGCACTGGCGGCCTGTGGCGTGAACGCTTGCCTCATTGCCGATTTCAGCAAGTCTGAAACGTTCAATACCGGTACGACCTGCCCCGTACCCAGTACGCTCGCACCGGCAACATTGCGTACGCGCACCAGTTGGCGGCCCAGCGGTTTGACCAGCACTTCGTGCTCGCCAAGTATCTCGTCCACGCGGAACGCCACCTTCACGTGTGCCATGTCAACGACCACCGCCAACGTGCTATGCGCTTGTGGTTCGTCCGCACGTGATCGCGGCATCTCCAGCACATCGCCAAGCTTCACCAGTGATACCGCCTGACGATTCACGAGAATCGTTTCCCGATTTTCCACCGTACGAATATCGCTATTCGGCAAACGCGTCACGCGTTCGACGTGGATGGTTGGAATGACGAAAAGTTGGCCGCCTTCGCGAACGATCAAACCGTGGAAATTCGCCAGCATCAACGGAAGGACGATGCGAAACGCTGTCCCGGTATCGCGATGCGATTCAATGGCGATACTTCCGCCCAGCTTCTCGACCTTTTCGCGAACGATCGCCAATCCCAGACCGCGACCGGAGACATCCGTGATGATGGGGCTGGTGCTGAGGCCGGATTTGAATACCAAAGCCAACGCATCCTGCTCATCCGTGCCACCTCCATCCTGCAAGGAGGTGGTTCCGAGCTTGCTGGCTGCTGCCTTCACTGCGGAGACATCGATACCCGCGCCATCGTCAGCGACGACCACCTCGACCTTGCCGCTGTCCTTTTGCGAGATGGCCACCGTAATCATGCCCTGCGGCGACTTGCCCTTGGCGCTTCGCACCGTGGGTGTGCTGATGCCGTGATCAATGCTATTGCGCAGCAAATGAATGAGAGGGTCCTTCATCGCGTCCAGAATGCGCCGATCGATTTCAATGTCACCTCCCTGCATCACCAGTTCCACGGTCTTGCCTTGCTCGCGGGCCAGCCCGCGAACAAGCCGTGGGAAGCCTTCCAGCAGCGAAGAGAACGGTAACAGCTGCATCTCCTTGCAATCGCGCAACAGACTGTCACTCATGCCGGCCAGAGCGCGTTGGTCGTGCTCCCCGGATCGACTGAGTCTGGCCAGGTGATCCTCCAGAACTTTCATTTGCACCTGCTCGCCATCCAAATACTCGAGCAGCTTCAATAGCTCCTGCTTCCGGCTTGTCGCGCCATTCAGAGCGCCATGATCGCCGCCTTCCCCCGTCACACCCAACGACGGAGCCTGCAGCGAATGCTCGATTACGCGCAAGATGGGTTGCAGGCGTGCCCGCTGCTTCTTCCACGTTGCGAGCATCGCAACAGCCTCGCGCAGCTCCAGCAGGCGCTGACTTGCAGCCAGGCGAGGTGCAAGCAGCTCCTCCACGTGCCGCATCACCGTATCCAATTTCGCGATGGAAACACGCACGGTTTCCGGAGCTACGATGGGGGTAACGTGCGGCATCTCGGCTGGCGCTTCGGTAGCGGGCTCGTCAAGCTGTCCAGCGTTTGTCGGCGGCTCCTTCAGCGCATCATCGAGCCGCCGTGCCACTGCCGCCGCCAGTGGTTGGCGCTTGCCTAATAACGCCACGTCCATCGAAAGCAGATGACCAATCGCGTCGAGCGACTCGTGCAGGAGATTGAGCAGCGGTGGCATAAGCTCGAGCCGCCGTGCTTTCAAAGCGGCCAGGACGCTTTCCAGTGACTGACATACCACCCCGATGGGTTCAAGGTTTACCGACTGCGCAGCCCCTTTGAGGCTGTGCGCACTGCGGAATATGGCCTCGACCAGGTTTTTCGATTCGTCTGAGGACGCGTGCTCCAACGTCAGCAAGTCCGATGACATCGACTTCAGATGCTCGTCAGCCTCCGACTGGAAAGTCGCACGCAGCCGCTCGAGAAGATCATCGCTTTTCTTGTCGTGGGGATTCTTGCTCATGACCGTCACACCGCTGCGCGATGGCTTCCGATCAGATCACCCAGCCGCATCCCCAGCTGATGCAGACTTTTCGCCGCTTCTTCCGCCTGGCGCGTACCCGCCACATTTTGCGTGCTGGCCTGCTTGATGCTCTCCATCGCTACCACGACCTGATCCATGCCCACCATCTGCTGTTGGCTGGACGCGGCGATTTGCGTGGCGGCTTGGGCCGCTTCCGTAATGTTGTCAGCCAGCATGCGAATGGAATCACCGGTATCGCCGGTTTGTTTTACGCCGGCCTCCACGGCCTTGCTGCCCTGTTCAGTAGCGAGCACGGCGGCGCTGGTCGCTTTCTGGATGTCACCCAGAATGGTCCGCACCTGGGCCGTTGCTTGCTTGGACTGCTCGGCAAGGCTTTTTATTTCCTGCGCCACCACGCCGAAGCCCTTGCCTTGCTCACCGGCTTTGGTTGCCTCGATCGCGGCGTTGACCGCAAGCAAGTTCGACTGCTCGGCCAATCCATTGACGGTAGCAATGATCTCGCCGATCGCCTGACTTTGCTCGCTCAGCCGGACGATGCTGTCTGCGACGGATTCCATTTGCGATTGAATGCGGTGCATCCCTTGCACGGTATCGTCCACCGCAGTACGGCCCGCCGTAGAAACAGTCGACGCCCTTTGCGCACTGTCCAGAACATAGCGCGCTTTTTCGGTCGCGAGCTGCGCCGTCTGTTTTACCTCTTCCACGGTCGCCGTCGTCTCGCTGACAGCGGTAGCCGTCTGCACGACACTGGAGGCAAGCTGGGTGGTCGTGGCAAGTATTTCCGATGCGGAGGATGCCAGCTTGGTAATGCCTTCCCGAAGCTCGTGCGTAATCTTGCGTACGATCACAAAACCCAGCAACGCCAATGCTGCGCAGGCAATCGGTATGCCATAGGCGATAGTATGAATGGAAGCATTCGATTTGACGGTGAGTTCGGCATCACTCTGGTCCAGCGTCGCCTTTGCCTTGCTGCTCATGTCCGCTATGACAGCCCTTATGTCGTCCATGATCTTCTTGCCCTTATCCGTTTGCACCACCTGCTCGGCGGCTTGAAACCCCTTGTCCCGCCGCAGTGCGATGGTTTCCTTGAGCTCGTCGAACTTGGCGTCTATCAGCGAGTGGAGTTGATCGAGCTCTCGCTGCTGCTCTGCATTGCTGCCGATAAGCGCTTTAAGGTTCTGCAAATTCTTGTATGCACTCACTAATGCTTCATTGTAGGGAGCCAGATAGCGATCCTCGCCTACGATCAAGTAGCCACGCTGCCCTGTTTCTGCATCCTGCATGGACGAAAGCGTGGCAGTTAGATTCTCGATCACCTGATAATCGTTCGCGCGCTGCTGCACGGCGTCCACATAGCCGCTGGCGTTCCGATACGAAGCAATGCCGAACACGGCAATGATGATTAAGGCGACGGCATAACCGGCACCTATTTTCGCCCCAACGGTGAATTTCATATTGCCCCCTTGCCTGGTATTTTGGATGAGTTTTTCCGCTCAACTTTCGTGTATCTGCTCGTTTACGACGATACCCGCGTCGGACAGCAACCTCCCGCCATCCAGAATCGCCACACAGTCCGCTGTCAGGCCTTTGAGATAGGTTTCGTGGATCCGGGTCGTGGCTGGCAATGCCGGTTGAATATCGGCAACTCGAATCTTGTCCACTCTTGCAACGGCATCGACCAATACGCCAAAACTCATGTGCTCCGATTCAAGCACGATAACCTTGTTGAGATCGGGAAGCCCCGTTTTGGGAAGATCGAAAAATACCCGGATGTCGATGACCGAGGTGATCTCGCCCCGCAGATTGACGACGCCGAGTAAGTACGATGGCGTGCATGGCACTGGAGTGAGGTTTTCAAGTGGATAGACCTCACGCACGTAGTGGGATTCGATGGCGTAGCGTTCGTAGGCCAAATTGAATTCCACAACTTCGATATACGTCTCAACTGCCTCATCCGCCAACTTCTCCATGGCCAGCGCCTGCGCTCTCGACGCGAGGATCTTTCGACTCTCTTCGGGTGTCGGCGTCCAGACCGACTCGATGGCGGCATGCGCGGCAGCCAGTTTCCTTTCTATTCTTCCGTAGTCGAAACCAACGGCCGATGTCCTGCTCAATTTGGATTCACCGCTCTGCATACCATGCATCCCCTTTATGAGTTCGCCGCTGCAACCCCATCAAGACTTTCCAGCAAGGTCGTAACAATTTCTTCGAGGCGACCGGCGCTCAGTCCATCCGACTCGGGAACGACCTCTCCCTTGGATAGCGGAAGCAGAAGGTCAAGCGCGTTTCTGAAATATCGTCTTGCATCGCGAGGTCGTCCGATCAACGAATAAAGATTGCCCAACGCAAAATGGGCCAGCACAAACGAAGGGTCGAGATACAAGGCACGCTTTAGCGATTGCACGGCCTGCTCGTACTGGCCTTGCTCTTGCTTGATCATGGCTAGCAAATACTGAGGGTTCGGATCGGTCTTGTTGGCAGCGATGACTGTTTCACAGCACTCCGCGGCTTCGGTCAACTTTCCCTCGTTGGCGTAGCTTCTGGCCTGGTGGTAGGACACCGGTCCCACGTGCTCAATTGATATCGATGCAGTCTCTTTCCGCGTTTCAGGCACCTTGATCTGCTTGCTTGCCGGCACACTCTTCCCGACGGGATGTTTCAAGGAAGGCAATTCGAATGTCGGATAAACTTTCCTTGCCGGCGGCATCGACGCTTCATCGCTCTCATGCTCATGCTTTTGATAAAAAATCGCGCCGGGAAATTCCACCATCTTCAGGCCCTGGCGTGGATGCACCCAGGTCTCAGCAGGCGCGACAATCAACCATCCGCCGTCAATCAACGAATCCTGAAGCTTCCTGCAAACCCGTTCCGCCTGGTCCGCAGTGAAATACTGCATCACGTTGCGGCAAAAAATGATATCCATGGCGTTGGTATTGTTCGCTATGGATGGATAGATATCATCGGCAAGATTTAGATACGAAAACGATACATATTTTCGTATACGTGGCTTTATTTCGCGCTGCGACGCAGAAATGCGTTGAAAGTATCCATCCATGGACTCAGCCCTGACCGACGTGTTTCGGAACGACCATTGCGCATAGACACCTTTTGATGCCCTTCGCAGAAACGAAGGATTTATATCGGTAGCCAGAATGGCCACATTCCAATCATGGACGTCCGGAATAAGCCGATCAATCAACATGGCGATGGAATAAGGTTCCTCGCCAGTGCAACAACCGGCACTCCAAATACGCAAACGCCGCTCACTTTTCATCCGTGCATGAATCAGCTCCGGCAGTACATTCATCTCCAATGCCGTGAAGCAGCACTCATCGCGAAAGAAATACGTTTCACCGATCGTCAGACAACTGGCCAATGTCTCAATCTGACCGCGCGTCGGTGGCGTAGACAGCAACCAATTTGCACAGGACTCGGCGTTGGGCATGCCAAAGGCCGAGGCGGCAGCGGCCATGCCTCGCTCCAGATCGCTCCTGCGCTCCATGGGGAAGTTCAAGCCCATGCGGGTGGCAAGCCAATCGCTGAGCTTCGACAAAGTCTGTGCGGGAATCGTCGGCTGCATCATAGGGAGTGGCTTGCTTCCAATGCGCCATCCAGCAGCTTTTCTTCATCCAGTGACAGAAAAGCATCGAGGTCATGCACCAGGACCAATCCATCATCAAGCTGGATGACACCCCGCACATACTCCATCGCTGGCAGGATGTCCCCGGCATGGGTCACATCCGATTTATCGCACTCGATCACACCCGTGACCATGTCGACCCATAGCGCCACCGTTCGTCGCTCGGTACGCGCAAAAATGATCTGATCAGCCAGGTGAACTTCTCGTTCCGACAGGTGAAACCGCCGACGCACATTGAAGACCGGCACGATCCGCCCCTGCAGGCTTACGACGCCTAGAACGATATCGGGGGCTTTTGCCAGAGGAGTGACGTACACCGCGTGCACCACTCTTTCGACCGCGGTCAAATACAGCGCGTAACGCTTTTCGTCGAGAAGAAAAACGACATAGTTTTCCTGGTCGCACATATCGATCGGCACCCCAGAAGTCGGCCTTGAGCAAGGACACTGGCAATGACACTTTCGATCAGATCACCACTCCCTGGATCACCCCTTTTGCCGCACCCGATACTGGAAGATCGTCGCGACCCGCGCACCACGGTCAGCGATGGCGTAGTGGACGTTATACTTCTGTGTATTGGCAATCAATAACTTTATTGCTTAGCGTTCCGTTCCACTAGAAATGTTAATGGCACGTGTAAATGCGGTCGAGATTATATGAAGGCCGATCTGAAGTATTCGCTTCCGTAACTTCGTCCTGTTACTCGTGCGGCTGCCCTGCCGCTCATGGACCTTGCTGATATGTCAATCGCCTCGGCCGTGCATCGAGCTAGCCAGGGCTCGAGATACCCTACTTTCGCTATTTCTCTCAGGCCGGTTAATGGATTAGGCGTTGACGCTTCTGGGGACCATTGACGTTGAGCTCTCGCCACCGGCTCGGCGTCACTCCTTCCCAATCCCTAGAGCTGACAAGCTACTTCGTCGATATCGGCTGCTGCGTGGGACAACAGTTGGCGCCCCAATTCCTGGCGCGCTTCCACGAGAGGCTCGCGAAAAATCTTTCCTTCGTCGGTGATGCGGCGCTGCAGTGCGCGCTCGCTCATGCCCACAACTCGTGCCGTTGACGCATATCGCCCAGCGATGAAGAGTCAGTGGTTACTGCCAACCGAAACGCTTCGACCACTGAACTCTATCAACTATAAAATCCGACCAATGACATGGTTTCGGCATGTCATATCCACCTCCTGCCTCCGGGTAGGCCACGATTCCGGCGAAGCGTTCAGATGTTTTTAGATGATTATAAGTAGCTACTCTTCTAGCTCATCTTCTATAACCACAGTGCCAAGATTTTTTCTTTTATTAAAAAAATATGCATCTATATTTAGCTGAAAACCAATAATGTGTGGTGAAGTCCTCTTTGCTATCTCATCCTCGATAGCCTTCTCACACTTGGCAATGGCTTCTTTTTTTTTCAAGGCACCGACGGTTGCTGGAAGGCTTTTTGCGGCATTCAATCTCTGTACTAGATTGTAATTCCGATAATCAATTGCTTCCACCTCGAGCACACCACCCTTTCCCTTTCCAATATAACCCACCCCGTTGATACCACGTATAATTATTGGCTTTATGATGCCAGCAGCTATACATTTCTTTGCAATATCAAGACATATGAATTCCAGCGTACTTACTCTTGCGTAGTCATTTTTTTTAACACGACGATGTACGTTGACTATGTGACCTTGATACATCGGTGCTATTAGTTCGCCAGCGCCGCTGCTGCCCATATGAAAACCTCTTCTTGTGGCAACTTCGCAGCACCAAATACTAATCTCGTTGACCTTATACGTTTTTATGCAATGCCACGCGAAGTCAACGACGTCGCCAATGGGTAGGCCGCCCAACCTACGGTCTTCAAAGCGAAGAGGTGCCTCGCTGGGGCCGCCATAGAAGCAAGAATGCCCGGCAAACATCACTTCGTTAAACATCCCTTCAGTGCTGCGCATAAGCTTTTTGAGTTCGTCGGCCGAACGCACATTGACTCTGGTCGGAAAACCGGATCTAGCTTTGACGAGTTCGGCAAAGCCTACTGCCATATTTTCCATGCTGTGATCATCATCGTTTTGCAGAAGACCGACGATGAGAACCTTATTCATTGAACTTGATGTTGCGGCCATCAGCCCTTACCCCGTTGAAGTCCTGCTCACGTTTCCTGCCGCGCCTTCCCTACGAACACAATGTATCGACAAAGTATGGCGCGCCAACCAAAAGATAGCGCGCCATCTACGAGGCGCCGTCGAATATCTTTATTTCTGATCGGCCCCAAGCTTTGCGCCCAACCCACTTTCGAAGGGTTTCGGATCGCTGGTGACGAGGCAGTTGTAATCCTTATCGGCATTAAGAACCAGCACCGACGATTTCGCGCCCTTGAAGTCGAGCCCGATAGAGAACAACACGTAGGTGTCAGGCAGTGCGGTCGGACGGAATGCGCCGAAGGCGTACTGATTCGCCAGACCGAGCGCTGAGAGCTGAATAGTCAGCATAAGCGGTAGCGTGGCTTTCGGAGACGGCAGCGACGATGATGCACTCATCATCAGCGACTGCGCATCGATGGAGTAGCGCGTCGTGACGGTGACGCCAAAGTACCGAGAGTTAGGTGACGACACCTGTTTGCGGCAGGCGGCGGTATCTTCAGGCTTTGGATCGGGCTGACCTGTCTGCAACGTCGCGAACACATGGGTCAACTGCACCTTTGCTGTCCCTGTGACGGGAGCCGCGAAAGCAGCTTCTCCATAAGACATGGCGATCAACGATGACACGCCGCATGCCAGAAAATAGCCTAAGCGAGTGTTCTTCATGCGCATATTGGCTCTCCTTGTTGAAGGGATACAACGAATGGCCCTTACTTCGGTGACATGACTGCCGAAATTTCTCCAGACGGAAAAACTACGGCCAAGACTCAACCGCAGTCGAACTGTCGTTCGATTGCCAACAAAAAGCTTGATGAAATGCACCAGCGTGCAGCTGGAGAAGCAGCCAACCAGTAGAAACGCCAAAATGACGCCGAAAACTCGACGACCATTTCTAGATGCAGCGAATTGACCAATCCTGGCCGACTAAAATGAATTCCTGAATTCCCCAAGAGCGGCGCGAAGCTATCACGAGGCAGCGTGGAAATGGCGTGAATGACGATTTTTTGGGATAAGCACCGATGGCCGGCCGTAGGCAGTTATTGGCTTGTAACAAGCAAAGAGCATCACGGCCCCGCATTCAGCGGGGCCGATTAACCGAATACATCATGTATCTCTCATGGCAACACGGACACATACCATTGCTGGTTGACCGTATTCGCATTGGGGGCCTGAATGATACGTTCCGAGCCCGATGTTTCCTGAGTCATCGCCATGCCGGATGAAGCCGAAATCAGATTGAAATAGCCGTCGCCGGACGGAACCAGGTACCAGCGCTGGAAACTCGCGCCTGTGTCGGCTTGCGTTTGCAAGCTGCTCCAGCCCGCAGCTGATGCCCCCTGCAAGCCAAGCACCTGACCATTACCCGCTTCGATTTTGTACAAGCCACTGCCCGTGTCCGTCAGCATCCATGACTCGCCAGCGGAACCCGCGACGTAAACCGCCTGTTGAACGCTGTTGGCGGAAGCCGTATCCAGCGTGTTGTGATTCCAACGATTGGTCAGGTGATACGTGTCGTTGGCGAGCACATGTCCGCCACGACCTAGCAACTGAAGTTCACCTAGTTGCACATGCGACGAATCACCGTTGTTCGAGGTGATATTGAGCCGGTAGTACCGGTAGTTGCCCGGGTTGGCTACCGCGTAGTTGCGTGTCATGGAGCGGTATGGAAAAGCCTGACTGCTTTGGGTGTCGACGGCAATCCAATTCACGCCATCGTTGGAACCAAGCAGTTGCCAGCCTCTGGGATCGAAGCTCGGCTCGTAGAGCGGACTGGAAAGTGCATAACTCACGATCGACTGAGGCGATCCGAAGTCGTATTCCAACCACCCCGTAGGTGAATTGGTGATCTCCCATTCCGATAGTGGACTGCCGTCGAACGCCGAGGCAGGTGTAAACGGATAGCCATAACTGCTTGCCGATGCCGTACCCCCGGCAAGAGCCAGATTGCTCACCGCTTGAACCGATGTGGCGCTGTCCATAAGCGAGTGACTGCTTTCGCCGGCAGCATTCGTCGCGGTGACAACGTAGTAGTAGGTGGTGCCGTTACTTACGTTGTTGTCGATGTAGGCGTTGTTGGTAGCCGTGGCGATGGTGCTGAACGGCCCATTGGCGCTCGTTGCACGCTTGATGTTGTAGGACGTGGCCAAGTAAGCCGAATCCCATCGCAACGAAACGCTTCCCGCACCCGCGGACGCATAAACGGAGTGCGGCGCCGGCGGAACGTAAACGGAAGCCGCGCCGTCGCCACCGGTGATTTGCACGTCGCCGAAGGTCGCGGTGAACGGTGTGCCTTGTACGTGGGACGTACCGAATAACCCAACGTAGATGGTGGAAGGAAGGTTGGCGAAGTCGGCCACGGAGGCCGGACTCCAGCTTGCCCCGTCGACCGATACAAAGGTCGACACACGCTGCCCGACACGTTGCATCTTCAGCCAGAACGGAACGCCGGGAATCGCACTCACACGGGTTTCGTTGTTTTGGCCGTAAGCGAGACCCGTCCATCCCTTGATGTTACGTTCGAATTGATAGCCTGGCTCGACCGCAAGCCACACGCGTTCATTGGTGTTCTCCAGCGTATCGCGGAACATGACACCCGCCTTGGCGCCGGAGTTCGCGCCCGCACTCAGTGAAGTGACCTTGGCGATGAACGCAAAGTCACCCGTGATGGGTTTATAGGCGAATTGAACGCCATCGTTGCTTTCCCAATAGGGATCCCAGCCGTTGTAACCGGCTTGCAAAGTCCAGACACCGTTGCCGAAGGTGGTATTGCCTGCGGGCGTGGGACTATTCAAATCCTGAGAAGTCAGGCCCCTGGTCAACCAAGTCGTAGCCGGTGGCGTCGGCAAGCTTGGTGTCAGAGCAGTCGAGGCATCGCCGGGCTTCAGATAGACGAAGGAAAACAGATCTTCATATTCGTTGTCCCGCAAACGCTCGATCCACGGTGTTGCCACGCCCATGCGTACCGCGTAAGCGCTATACAAAATATTGGTTGCCATCCGATCTTGCTGATTGGCGAAGTAAGTCGAAGAGATGGTGGAGAACAGCCCCCATGCCGGACCACCCAACGGGATGTATGGCACGGACGGCGTTTGCAGCATCTGCACGTTATAGCGTGCGTAATACTCCCCTATCGCCAGGACGCGATTGTCGAGCACCCCATACACATTGACGCCCTGCTTCCAGAACGCCTCGGCTATCCAGGCGGCGTCAGCCATATAGAGATGCGCATGGCCTTGGTCGCGACCCGAATCGATCACTTCGCCATTGGGATAACTGCCCTGCAAACCGGAATCGGCATCATCGATATACGCCTGCAGCGCCTGGTTAAACTTGGTGTGGTCGTCATCGAAGATGGCGATGGCCACAGCGCCCTGAATCTGCTCCATGCCTTGGGAGCCGCTCATCACGGGGCCCGGTATGTTGAGCGTTGGCCAGAACACCGTGTTGAAATAGTTCTGTACGATTGACGTATCCGCCGACGTCCAGCCGGACCAGGTGCCACGCAAGATGTCTGCAGCAGTCGCGTATTGATACGCCGCATCACCCACATCGAATGCGGCCTCCGCACCACCAAAAGAGGTTTGCGTCTTGGCCCAGGCCAGCAGAATGTCATGCGCCTTTTGCGCATAGGCCGCGTTGCCGGTGAAGTGCCACATCAGCGTCAGTTCGTAGACCGCCGCCATGTCGCTTACCCAGGCGCTGCGGTTGACATCGGGATTGCGGCTTACCTGTGCAAACGGACCTTGCATCGTGTAGCTGAGCGATGCTTTCGAATCGCTTGTTAGCAATTGATACCCCGATGCCCACGGCGCGTTGCCGAGGTTAGCCTTCACGGCATTGAGATCCTGGATAGTCAGCCCGATGCCAGGATGGACAAACGTTGATGACGTTTGTGCATCTGCCAGCATCGGTCCCAAACCACAAAAACATAGCGCCAGTGCTATAGATGTTCGACGAAGACGTCGTGAAATCTTTTTTACCGAATGCAAAGCCATGCCCCTGTCCTTATATGCGCAGAAATCTCCGCAAAGGTAGTGACAGGGCTACAACTGTAAATTTCCCATCAGGACACCGCCAAAGTCATTTTGGGACATCAATAGAAAAACATCGACTGCATCAAACGAGTGCGCTGGAAGCAATCTCATTTTTTGGAACAGCCTGTTGCCAAAAACTAGGATCAGACCTTCCCCAAACGCTCCTTGAGAAACTCGATGAAGCGCTGTGTCTTCGCCGGGAGCAAGCGCGTTTCAGTGAGCGCATAAACGGGCATGGGCTTTCCATGCCAATCAGGCAGCACGGGAACCAGTCGCCCTGCAGCCAAATCATCCGCAACAATTTCCCTTGGCACCAGAACGATGCCCATGCCTAGCGTTGCCAAGCGGCGTATCAGGCCCACATTGTTGACCGTGAATCGGCTCCCCACTGAAACTTGCACCGACTTGGCCCCACGCTGTAGTGCCCATAAACCGCCTCTCACGATGTTGAGGCATTCGTGCTGTTTGAGCTCAGCGGGTTCTTTGGGCTTGCCTGAGCGTTTGAGATACTGAGGCGACGCGTAGAGATGCGGCAGCAGAGAGGCCACTGGACGCGCGATGAGGCGAGAGTTCTCCGGCTGCCCCATTCGAATGGCCACATCGAAAGGTTCACTCACCAGATCCACTTGCCGTGACGTGAGATCAAAATCAAAAGTTATACCCGGATAGCGCCCCGCAAACTCGGCAATTAACGGCGCCATGTAAGTCACTGCAAAATCCACAGGCAGTGATGCGCGCAATAGGCCACTCGGTTGCGCAAGCATTTCACCCAGCTGTTCATGGGCCAGTTTGGCCTCGTCGACGATGCGCTTGCAGCGTTCAAAATAGATCTGGCCCGCCTCAGTCAGCTCCACTTTGCGTGTCGTGCGGTGCAGAAGGCGCAAGCCGATCGCTTTTTCCAGCATGCTGATTCGCCGTGACAAGGTCGAGTTGGGAACACCTGTCGCCTCAGAAGCACCCCGAAAGCCCTTGGCTTTGACGACCTCGACAAACAAGGCCATATCGTTCAGAAGCTCCATCCCACTGCACCATAAATGGATCAATGTTATCCATTATACCGGCTTTATCCCGCCTGGAGCGCACCTCATGATGTTCGCATCCAGATCTCGAGGGCATCGTGGTGAAGCTAGACAAGCGGGTAACTTGGCATCGCACGGATGATGCAAGCCTCAACTTTCAGAGATGGCGTGTCGCGGTCATCGGTGGAACGGGCGGCATTGGCCGATCATTGAGCCGCTTATTGGCGTCGCGCGGTGCGCACGTCATCGTCGTGGGTCAAACCTTCCGCGACGCCGACACGCCCAACATCGAGTTTATCCAAGCCGATTTGAGTCTGATGCGCGAAGCGCAGCGTGTCGCCGCATTGCTGCCGGCCGAGACCCTGGACCTGGTCATTTTCACCACAGGTATCTTTGCCGCGCCCGAACGCCAAGCAACGGCTGAAGGCATTGAGCGGGATATGGCGGTCAGCTATCTAAGCCGATACGCGATTCTGCGCAGCATCGCGCCGAAGCTAGGCGCGCAGCGTTCTGCGGCCGCACGCATGAAACCGCGCGTCTTCATCATGGGATATCCAGGAAGCGGCCAGATCGGCACATTCGACGATTTCAACGCCGAGAAGTCCTATAAGGCGATGTCGGTGCATATGAATACTGTCGCCGGCAATGAAATGTTGGTGCTCGATGCGGCCAAGCGTTATCCGCATGCAACGTTCTTCGGTCTTAATCCCGGGCTTATCAAGACCAACATCCGCGACAACTTCCTCGGCAAGCATTCGCTGAAATCCCGCCTCATCGAGACATTGATCGGGTGGATGACACCCAACGTCGATGCCTATGCGCAGCACATCGTCCCGCTACTGGCGTCTCCTGATATTGAGATTCACAGCGGGGCGATGTTCAACCAGAAAGGGCGATCCATCCTGCCGTCGTCAGGACTGACCAACGCTCACGTCGTTCAATTCCTGAGCGCTTCTGAAGCGCTGATCGCTCGGGCAACTTCCCAGGGCGTGACTTCGTAATCACGTACATGCTTTCCCACACATCACTTTCGAGGATCACACCGTGAATCCACTCTTTTCCCCTGTTCGCGTCGGCCGCTATACCTTGCAGAACCGCTTGGTGATGGCACCCATGACACGCAGCCGCGCCGACTTCGATGGCACGCCAGGAGCACTGGCTGCCGAGTATTACGTGCAACGCGCGGACTTGGGTCTGATCGTGACCGAAGGTACGCAGCCATCCGATGACGGGCAAGGCTATCTGACCACGCCAGGCATTTACACCGACGCGCACGTCGCAGGCTGGCGCGACGTCATCTCGGCTGTGCATGACAAAGGCGGCCGCATCTTCATCCAGCTCATGCATGCGGGACGCATGTCGCATCCCGACAACACCCCCCATCACCGCCAAGGTGTTGCGCCTTCTGCCATTGCGCCGAACACACCGATGTTCACGATGAAAGGCATGCAGGACATTCCCGCACCGCGTGCGCTGACCACCGAAGAAGTGCACCAAACCGTTAACGACTTCCGTAATGCGGCGCGTCGAGCAATCGAAGCCGGCGCCGATGGTGTCGAGATCCATAGCGCAAACGCCTATCTCATTCAGCAGTTCCTCGCACCCAGCGCCAACGTTCGCACCGACGAATACGGCGGATCGATCAAGAACCGCGCACGCTTTGCAATCGAAGTCGCCACGGCCATTGCGGACGAAATCGGGGCTGACCGCACGGCGATCCGCTTCTCACCTGGCACGACCATGTGGGGTATCGACGAAGGCGCCGAAGGGCCGGATCTCTATCGTTACCTGATCGCAGAACTCAACATGCTGGGTCTTGCCTATGTGCACATCATGCATCAGGGCAACGAGCCGCTATTGGCGGACATTCGCAAGCTGTGGAAGCAGACGTTGATCGTGAACCGGCCTGGTCGCCAGCGCGATCAGATCGGTGAAGACGTGGCCGCCGGATTAGCGGACCTGGAAGCCTACGGTCAGATGGTTCTGGCCAATCCGGATTTCATTGCTCGACTGAAAGCCCATGCACCGATGAACAATGCTGATCGCACCACGTTCTTTGGCGGCAGCGCAAAGGGCTACACCGACTACCCTTCCCTGCGCGAAGCCGCGGAAGCCTAAGGGAGAAAGACATGCCCGCGATCGCTGCCCTTCAGCGCGCCAATCACGGCAAAGGGTTCCGTGCTTACGGACTTCGCGGCATGGCCGCACTGATTGATCCGTTCCTCGGCGTCGATCACGCCTGGATGAGCGAGCCAACGTTTCCACCGCATCCTCATGCGGGCTTCTCCGCAGTGTCGTATGTGTTTCTCGATTCGGAAACCGGCATCCTGAATCAGGACTCGATCGGCACGCACAATCTGATCCAACCCGGCGGCCTGCATTGGACGGCCGCCGGGCGCGGCATCGTGCATGAAGAAGTCCCCGCCGAAACCGGTAAAACGGTCCACTCGCTGCAGATTTTCGTCAGCCTTCCACGCGAGCAGCAGAACATGCCTCCCGCCGCATTGAGCCTGGAGCCTCAGGAGGTTCCTACTCTGCAGATGCCGGGGGCCAAAGTGCGCGTACCCGTGGGGCACTTCAACAACGTGCACTCTCCGCTCCAGACACCAACGACGGTAGACATGCTCGATATCTCATTGGATGACGGCGCTGCATTAGTTATCCCAGTGGCAGCAGGACATTGCACCTTCGTCATGCCGATCTTCGGCGCTGTGGACGTTGACGATCAACGTTTCGCCTTGGATGACCTCACGCTTCCCGTTTTCCAGGCTCAGGACGCGCCACGCACCATCAAGCTTCATGCCCCGCAAGGTCATGCCAAGGTCATGATCTTCAGTGGCGCTCCGCTCCTTTCCACTTCAACGCAACGATAAAAGAAACATCGTCTGGCGTTACGAGATCATCGATGCCTGGCACCGCTTTTTAGGCGGCTCGCTTTCGGCCAAACTTGCATAGCGATACTCGCGATCGCCTTTAGCTTCTGCTAACTAGCGCCGTCTCGCGCTTGGACGGCCATTCTGCGGGTCACTGCACTATAGAGCGCATCCGTCGCATTGAACGCATGTCGCGCGGCGCACCTTATAGCACCGATTTTACCCTGCCTAACGCTACCTGACCGCAGCGAACAGCGGGCGTTTTTATCATGCGAAAAATCCCTACTCACAACTTCACGCCCACTCCTGCATCAAGCGCTCTGCCTTCGCTTAATGAAAGCGATGGAACCAACTTGAAGGAACTTGAGAAATGAACAAGCCGATTGGCTCATTCAAGCATGCTGCCATGCCTATAGCTCGACTCGCCATCGGGACCGTGCTCATGGCGCTGCTCTTATCTGCTTGTGTGCCTCTTGCGCCGCATCCGCCACCGCCAGCGGTGCCTGCTCCAGTCCCCGCTCCAATGCCTGCTCCTGATCCGGAGCTCGGGCCGACATGAGTCGTCATCCTGGGAAATTTGCTCGATGGGTCGCACCGGGTTTTATGCCCGTCGCATTGTTCTTGTCGGCCTGTACGACGGAAGCGCCAAAGGCATCAAGCTCGATGCCGAAAAGCGTGCCAAGCATTTCGGTTCTCATCGATTGTGGGGAATGTCGAGTGCCGCTCAAGGTGCCTGAGCTGATCCGTGCCAGCTATGCGGCGGCGGCAGCGAAGGCGGGCGTTCCGATCGCAGGAGACGCTCAGATGACTCTAACGATCAAGGGCTACACAGAACGCAGTCTGGTGATCCGTGCTGCTTCGTTCGTCGCCGGCCCGCTTGCGTTGGCACTGAAGGATGAGATCAAGGCCGTCGCGCTGGTTGATGGCGAGCAACTTCCGCTCGATTCCCACTACCGCATTCCATTCTTCGGTATCGAGTCCGTTGCTCAGAAGCTGGGACGACTGAGCTTCGATACCGTTGCCAAGAAAGTTGCGCACTCATCGCCATCAGAGGCGCGCAAAGGGACCACCTTGTGATGAGGAATCAAGCACGATCCGCCTTCTTGCTGGCGATTGCGATGATGCATAGCGGCGCATTTGCGCAGGCACCTGTGAAGCCTGGAAAATGGCAGCTAACCGGTACATTCAAAGGCATGCCTTTCGGCAGCGATGCAGAACAGACCCAAACGATATGTCTCTCTGAAGCAGCACTTGGCTCCGGCTTCGAGAAGGCAATGATTGAAGCATCGCCGCAACCCAGCAACGATGCTTCAAGGCCACCGCCCAAGTGTGTCTACACCCAGATGCGACGTGAAGGCGCCAACTCTACATGGGAGGTAAGTTGCGTAAGTCCGTCAATAACAGGAGTTGGCAACGCGACCATACTCTCGTCGGAGCAAGTGAATCTGTTTGAGAAGCTGGAAGTAAGGACGCCTTTCGGATCACGTTCAATCCAACACACCGTGCGAGCACGCCGTAAGGGAGATTGCTCTTAAGCCGGATGGCTCATCGAAGGAAGGCTATCGAAGCGGTTGCTGGTTTGCGGTCACTTGATTTGGCAAGCGTGCGATCACGAGAAGACCACCACCCTCGCGTGGGATAGCGCAAACATCGCCGCCATGCAGCGTGAGTGCGCGCCGCGCGATGGCCAAACCCAATCCGGTACCTGGCACTGACCGCATCGTAGTATTGCGCTGTTGCGGCTCAAGGCGGCGGAACGGCTCGAAGATTTCCTCACACGATTCCGCCGGCACGCCCGGACCTCTGTCGCCCACACTGATTTCAAGCCACCCTGCTCTCCCACCCGTCTCCAGCGTACGCGCACGAACCTCTACGGTGGTATGCGGGGCGGTGTATTTGACGGCATTTCGCACAATATTCTCGAACGCGCGATAAAGCGGCTCTCCGACGACGTCCGCCATAAAGCCATTTGGCGCATCCAGTGTCACAGCGCACTCGCGCGCCTGCGCCTCGAAGGCAGCGTCCTGCACGACGTCGGCCAGCAGTTCCACCACGTCTATACGTTCGCGCGCCGGATTCATCGCGCCGACTTCCAGCTTGTGCAGCGTTAGAAGTTCCTCAATGAGCCGGTCCAGCCTTTCTGCTTCGCGCGCGACACGCTCGATCATGGCCGCTGCGGATTGAGGGTCTTGCTGCATAAGCCCTATGGCAGCCTGGATACGCGTCAACGGTGATCGCAGCTCATGCGAAACATCATGAAATAACTGACGCTGCTGCATCGCGGCCTGTTGAAGACGCATCGCCATGTCGTCGAACTCTTTTGCCAGATGGGCGAACTCGTCCCGACGTGAGCCGAGCGCGGGCAAAACACGCACGTCGAAGCGCGCCTGCGCTGCGTCACGCAGCGCCTGACTGAGATGCCGTACCGGCTTGGAGATGTGCCATGCCAATGCGAACGCTACCGGCAGACCGACGGTGGCACCTGACAGCACCGGGATCAGGAAAAGCCAGTGCGGTGGCTCGGGAGGATGAAAGCCAATGATATGCACATAGAAGCCGGCGCACGCGAATGCGGCCACCATGACGAGCCAGCCTATGGAAAAGATTCGCCAAAACAGACTACCAAGCGGCATCGTCATGGCTCAATCCGCCAAGAGCTGGTAGCCCATACCGCGCACGCTGATGATCCACGGCTGCCCATCAGGGCGTTGGCCCAGCTTTTGGCGGATGCTGCTGATGTGTACATCGATGCGTCGGTCGAAACGTGCCAGCGGTCGGTCGAACGCCTGCAGCGAAATATCCTCCTTGCTAACCAGTCGCCCCGCATGACGGGCAAGGATCTCGAGCACGCTGAACTCCGTTCCGGTCAATTCGAGCGGAATGCCTTGCCATGTAGCACGCCTACTGGAAGGCCACAAAATGAGCGGTCCGGCATGAATCGGACTGCTTGCGCTGGCCGTGCCGCTGTCCGGCATACGACGCAGGATGGCTCGTAGTCGCGCAACCAGCTCGCCGGGCGTACACGGCTTCGGAACATAGTCGTCGGCGCCAAGATTGAGACCGGAGATACGATCGATATCGTCGCCGCGCGCCGTCAGCATCAACACCGGCACGCGACTGGCTGCGCGAATGCGCCGCAGCGCTTCGATACCCGACAAACGCGGCATCATCACATCGAGCACCACGATGGCGAAGCGTCCGGACAGCGCGCCGCTTACGCCGGCCTCGCCATCGTGCACGACCTCTGCCGCGAAGCCTTCGTTGGTCAGATACTGCGCAAGCATGCTGGTCAGCTCAGCATCGTCGTCGACCAGCAGCACCGGCGTCATGGAGGATCGATCAGGACTTGTCATGCAGCCAGTATGGTGCAGCCTATAGCGCACGAGATAGCGGTTTTCGCCAAATTTTGCGCAACTTAACCTAACCATACGGCGCTAAATGATGCGCTCCGGACAATAACGCCCTTCGGCCCCATTCGGGCCGTGGAGCGTGCATTGAGCAGAATCGAGCAAAATCCCCATCACTTGAAATGGCTGGTCGCGATCGCGAGCAGCCTCTTACTGTCCGCCTGCGCATTACAGCCGGCTTATAAGGCCCCACACATGGCCACGGCGACCGGCTGGCAGGCCGAACGGCCGCACGATGGAAACGTGGAGAACCTGGTCGATTGGTGGGGACGCTTTGACGATCCGGCAGTGGCCGAACTGATCCGTACGGCCGAGATCAACAGCCCCACACTCGCCAAGGCTGTGGCCCGAATCAGCGAGGCTCGCGCCACGGTGACATCCACACGCGCCGATGCTTGGCCGACATTGACCGACGATGGATCGGTCACGCGCGCAAAATCTGCCATCACACTAGGCAAAACCAACGTAACGAGCCTGACAACGACGCGCAGCAACGCGCAGGATGCATCCTGGGAAATCGATCTGTTCGGCAAAGTGCGTTCGAGTCGCGAATCCGCACAAGCGCAACTGGAAGCCCGCGTCGACGACTGGCATGACGCACGTGTTTCGCTGGCCGCCGAGGTTGCCGACGACTACGTGCAGTACCGCGCTTGCAGCCAACTTATTCTCGCGTATCAACAGGCGGCGACGTCTTACGCACAAACGGAAAAAACCACGCGTGCCTCCGCTGCTGCCGGCATGACGGCAGCTTCCGACGCTTACCTGGCAGACGCCAACACAGCCAGCGCCAACGCAACGGTGACACAGCAAAACGTCACCTGCGAAGAACTGGTCAAGTCGCTGGTGGCGCTCACGGGTGCAGACGAACCGACGTTACGCACTATCATCGACCGCCCTGGAGCACCTGATCTGCCTCAGCCAGCGGCGTTCCGTGTGGAGTCCGTTCCGGCCGATTTGCTGCGCCAGCGCCCCGATTTGGCGTCATCCGAACGTGCGCTGGCTGCGGCCTACGCCTCCATCGGGCAAGCGCGTGCAGACCGTTTCCCAAGCCTGTCGCTGTCGGGCTCGATGACAGTCTCGGCCACCAACCTGACTGCACCTCTCTCCAGTTGGTCGTTCGGCCCGAGCTTGTCGATACCACTGTTCGATGCGGGCAAGCGCAAGGCTGCGGTGAATTCGGCACAAGCCAGTTATGACGAACAGTTGGCCGTGTATCACAGCGCAGTCCTGACCGCAGTTAAAGAGGTCGAGGTGGCGCTGGTCGATCTCGATGGCGCTGCACGCCGCAGCGATGATGCGCGTCGTGCTGTCGAGCAATACCGTGGTTATGAAAACGCAACGGAAATCAATTGGCACGCAGGCTTTGACACCCTTCTGACATTGGAACAAGCGCGCCGCTCGTACACCAGCGCAAATATCACATATATCGAAGTGCAGCGAGATCACATCCGTAGCTGGATTTCGCTCTACAAGGCCCTGGGCGGTGGCTGGCAAACCAGCGATGCCGTGACATCGACTGCGCGCACCACACCCACCGCCTCGCAAGGAACCACACTGTGAAGTTGAGTCATCCCAAGACTGCATGGGCAGTCCTTGCCATCGTTGCCGGAGTCACCATCTGGCGACTGGCGCCTAGTTCGCCTGCCCACGCCGAGACACAAACACCACTTGCGGCACTAACCGTGAGTGTGGTCCAACCCGAGTATCTGAATTGGCCTGACACCATCGAGGCCGATGGCAACACCGCCGCGTGGCAAGAAGCGGTGATCGGCGCCGAGACCGGCAGCTTGCGCATTACCGATCTGTCCGCCGACGTAGGCAGCGAAGTCAAACGTGGTCAGTTGCTTGCGCACCTTGCAGATGACACGGCGACCGCAGACGTGCGCAAGCAGGAGGCTGCCGTTGCGCAGGCACGCGCCAATCTGCAGCAGGCCGAAGCTGACGTGAAACGCTCCCAACTGGTTGCTGACAGCGGCGCCGTATCGACGCAGAAGCTTGATGAGTACCGCATCACGGAAGCGGTCGACCGCGCTGCGCTGGCCTCGGCTGAAGCCGACCTGCGAAACAAGCGCATCGCCTTATCCCAAACGCGCATCGTCGCAGTCGACGACGGCATCATTTCGTCGCGCTCTGCATTGCTTGGGAACGTAGTGAGTGTCGGCACGGAACTGTTCCGGCTCATACGACAAGGGCGAATCGAATGGCAGGCAGAAGTCGATGCACAGCAGTTGTCGCGCATCCATGCCGGACAGCCTGCACGCGTCACGTTGCCCGGTGGAAAAGTGATCAACGGCACGGTGCGCTTGGTGTCTCCAACGCTGTCGACCAACACTGGCCGTGCCATCGTCTATGTCGCGCTGAACGGACATGACGCCCAACCCGGCATGTTTGCCAGTGGTTACATCGAACTGAGCGCAACGCCGGCATTGACGTTGCCGGAATCGGCACTGGTATCGCGCGACGGCCGCACCGATGTGTACATACTCAATAGCGACGGTACGACCGTGGCAAAGCGCACCGTCATGGCGGGACGTCACCACGACGGACGCTGCGAAATCCTCTCCGGACTCGAATTGTGGGCGCGCGTGGTGACCAGCGGCGGCGGCTTTCTGTCTGAAGGCTCGACGGTAAGGGTGTCGCAGCAAAAAGAGACTGCCAGCGTTACCGAAACACATGGCACGACGCAGGGGACGAGTCTGTGAACATCTCTTCCTGGTCGATCCGCAATCCCGTACCCGCGGTATTGTGCTTCATTCTGCTCACCATTTTCGGCCTGCTCGGCTTCCACAAGCTGCAGGTGCAGGATTTTCCGGATATGGATCTGCCGACCATCAGCATCTCCGCCTCGCTCGAAGGCGCCGCGCCGTCGCAGTTGGAAAACGAGGTAGCGCGAAAGATCGAGGACAAGCTCACCTCGCTATCGAAGCTGGATCACATCACCACCAAGATCACCGACGGAGCGGTGAACATCAGCGTCACTTTCAAGCTGGAAAAAGATCCGCAAGCCGCGCTTAGCGAAGTGCGTAATGCAGTGGACAGTGCACGTGCCGATCTGCCTGGCGAAATGGCTGCTCCCACGGTATCGAAAGTCGACACGGCCGGCTCTGCCCTGCTCACCTACAGCATCAGCTCTGCAACGATGGACGAGCAGGATCTATCCTGGTTCGTCGACAACGACCTGAGCAAGGCGCTGCTTTCCGTCAAAGGCGTTTCCAAGGTCGACCGCATCGGCGGCATCGACCGTGAAGTGCACATCGACCTGAATCCGGCCCTGATGTCGGGCCTTGGCTTGACCGCAGAAACCGTCTCGGACCAGCTAAAAGCCATGCAACGCGATCGTTCGGGCGGCCAAGGCGATATCGGCGGTCAGCGTCAATCGGCACGCACGTTGATCGGCGTGGGCTCCGCACGGGATGTGACCGCACTGACCATCACCACGGGCGACGGTCGGCGCGTGCGTCTCGACCAGATTGCCCGCGTTTTCGATGGCGCTGCAGATCGCACCACGTACGCCTATTTGAATGGCAAACAGGTCATCGGCGCGCAGATCACGCGCGCCAAGGGCACCTCGGATGTAACGGTGCTGCACGATATACGCGGTGTCATGGCAGTGTTCGCCGCAGCACATCCGCAAGTGCATATCGTCGAAGCAAGCAACACCGTCACGCCCGTCGAGGAAAACTACGAAGGCTCGATGAGCATGCTGATCGAGGGGGCGCTGCTCGCCATCGCGGTGGTGTGGTGGTTCTTGCGGGATGGCCGAGCCACGCTGGTTTCCGCAGCGGCACTCCCGCTGTCGATCATCCCGACATTCGGCTTCATGTACCTGGCCGGATATACGCTTAACACGGTGACGTTGCTGGCCCTTTCACTGGTAGTCGGCATTCTTGTCGACGACGCGATCGTCGAAATCGAAAACATCGAGCGCCATCTGCGGATGGGCAAAACGCCCTTCCAGGCGGCCATGGAAGCCGCCGACGAGATCGGCCTGGCCGTGATCGCCACGACCATGACGCTGGTGGCGGTGTTTCTGCCAACGGCATTCATGTCGGGTGTTCCCGGGTTGATTTTCCGGCAATTCGGGGTGACGGCGTCGGTGGCTGTGGTGATGTCGTTGCTTGTTGCGCGATTGCTCACGCCGATGATGGCCGCTTATCTGATGAAGGCAGTCAACCCTGTCGAGCATGACAGTCCACTGATGACGCGTTATCTGCGCTGGGTGCGCACGTGCCTTGGCAGGCGGGGCCGCACTATGGCAGTCGTCAGCGTGTTTCTGCTGCTTTCCTTCGCGATGATCGCT
Source organism: Dyella acidisoli (assembly GCF_030160295.1). Taxonomy (GTDB): domain Bacteria; phylum Pseudomonadota; class Gammaproteobacteria; order Xanthomonadales; family Rhodanobacteraceae; genus Dyella_B; species Dyella_B acidisoli. Next base: position 12,721 of record NZ_BSOB01000005.1, on the reverse strand, counting down.
GCGTTGAAGACTGGCTTCATTCCACTGCAGGACAAATCGCAGACACAGGTCAAACTGGAACTGGCGCCAGGCAGCACGCTGGAATCGAGTCGCGCCACCGTATTGCAGGCCGAAACGCTAATCCGCCAATTGCCCGAAGTCGAGAGCGTCTTCGCCTCTATCGGCCGCTCCAATGACGACAACGACCCCGTCAATGGTGCGAGCAGCGCCGCCGATGCGCGCACGTCGACACTCATCGTCGATCTGGTTCCGCGTAGCAAGCGCAGTCTGAAGCAGCCGGCAGTGGAAGATGCGATTCGCGCGCAGTTGCGCGATCTGCCGGGCGTACGGGTATCGGTGAGCAATGGCGGCAATGGCGACAAGCTGCAACTCACACTGGGCGGCAATGATGCCGCGTCATTAGAAACGGTAGCGGCGGAATTGGAAAAGCAATTGCGAACACTACACGGCATCGGCAACGTAACGTCGAGTGCAGCGCTACAACGTCCCGAAGTGCAGTACCGGATAGATCCTGCACGGGCCGCTGCCCTGGGCGTAACAGGCCAAGCCACAGCGGATGCCGTGCGCATCGGCACCTATGGCGATTACTCCACCTCGCTGCCCAAGCTGAATCTTCCCGAGCGGCAGATTGCCCTGCGTGTCCGTCTCGATCCGGCGTTGCGGCAGGATCTGGATGCCATCGGGCAACTGCGCGTGGCTGGCAACCATGGCAGCGTAACGCTGGCCTCCGTCGGCACGCTCTCCATCGGCAGCGGTCCATCGCAGATCGACCGGATAGATCGGGATCGCAACGTTACGTTGTCTGTTGAACTCAACGGACGCACACTCGGCGAAGTCAACAGTGAAGCGCAACAATTGCCGGCGCTGCAACATCTTCCTGCCGGTGTTCACCAGGTTGATCAAGGCGAAGTGCAGCACATGGGCGAGCTGTTCCAGAGCTTCGGCCTGGCCATGGCGATCGGCATCTTCTGCGTGTACGCCGTGCTTGTGCTGCTGTTTTCAGACTTCCTGCAACCGGTCACCATCTTGTGTGCACTGCCGATGTCGATCGGTGGCGCAGTGTTTTCGCTGCTGATAACTCGCATGAGCTTTTCCATGCCGGCGTTGATTGGCTTGCTCATGCTGATGGGCATCGTGACCAAAAATTCGATCCTGCTGGTCGAATACGCCGTGATCGCGCGGCACGAACGCGGCATGAGCCGCATGGGCGCACTGATGGACGCCTGCCACAAACGAGCACGCCCCATCTTGATGACGACCATCGCCATGGGCGCAGGCATGCTGCCCAATGCGCTCGGCCTGGGCGCGGAACCCAGTTTCCGCCAACCGATGGCCATCGTTGTGATTGGCGGCTTGATCGCCTCCACGTTGCTTAGCCTGATCGTGATTCCAGTGACGTTTACTTACGTAGACGATCTTGAACAGTGGCTGCGTCGTCGCTTCAAGCGCGCTCCAACGACAGAAGATGCCGACCTGGATACAGCGACGTCATGAAAACGCTCTCTTATCTGATGGCGGTTCGATCGTGCAGCATAGCTCTCCACCAGGAAAGTGGTGCACACGAGGCAGCGCGTTGAGCACCAACGTCGACGCCTCGACTTCTTGCCAGCCCGGATTGCACGCAAAATTGCCACAAGCCGTGGATGTCCTGGTCGTCGGCTTGGGGGCGTTGGGTGCAACGATCGCCAATCTATTGGCACGTTACGGTGTACATGTGATGGCGATCGACAAAGCCATCGACAGCCCGACGATGCACGGCGCCATCGCACTAAACAACGATGCATTGCGCATCCTGCAAATGATAGGTATCACCGAGCGCGACTTTGACGCAACCGCCATGCCACATGTACGCATGCGGCGGCCCGCATTCGGCAAGTTCAGTATGGTGAATAACCTCCATGGACATCCAAAGTTCGTCTCCGTGCACCAGCACGATCTTGAGCACTGTCTGCGCCAGCAGTTGGAACGTGATGACTGCGCAGATATGGTGGTGGGCGCAACGCTCACTGACTTCGCCTCAAAGCAAGACTGCATTATCGCTACGCTGGATCTAGGCCACGGGCGAAGGTATTCGGTCGAGACCCGTTATCTCATCAGTGCAGACGGCGCCCACTCACTCGTACGTAAACTCATCGAGCAAAACTCCAAAGCGAGAATCTTTGCCCAGGATGGAAACCACGAAGACATGGAATCGACGGCATCCAGACGCGTGTTTCTGGCGGGCGATGCCGCCTACACCGCGCCGCCATGGTTGGATCAAGACCTCGCAACGGGGTTACACGATGCGGCCAATCTATGCTGGAAGCTGGCGTGGGTCATCTACGATCATGCCGATGCGCAAATTCTCGACACGTACGACGAAGAACGACGCCCACACATGAATGCGATGATGGGCTTTGGAAATTTCATAAGAAAGTGTGTGACACCTCGCCATCGCGGCCCCGGCCTCATCATGCATGGACTGTTGCGTCTACTGCGATGCGTGTCACCTTGGCCGACTTATCTACAGGAGTTGGGCATCAACCCCAGGAACATCTTTCGGCGAGGACTTTTCGTAAAGCAGAACAAGGGCGAAAAGTTGGCGCACGGCTCCCCTCTTCCACAAACCCGGGTGAGAGGAAGCGATGGCACGACACGCCTTAGCGATGACGTATTGGGCCGCGGCTTTGCGCTAATAGGATTTGGCGTGGATGTCAGTAGTTTTCTGGATGCTTCGATCGCTGCCGCTTTCGCCGCAGCAGGCGGCTCCATTGTTCAGATCATTCATCGCGGACAGCGCTTGCATGTCGAAGCGCATGGTGCCTGGGAGGATCTGGATAGCGCGTTTCTGCCGCGCCTTGTTTCCGTCGGCTGGGCGGCTGTCATACGACCCGACAAAATCATCATTCACGACGGCCCGGCTACTGACGCCAATCGTCTGATACGCGAAAGCCTGACATTGCTAGGCTTACCTATCAATTTCCTGAAATTTTCACTGTGGGGATGACGGTTCCGCAACAGACTGCTGACGGATCACCCGTGTGACCTTTTGCGATGATCTCCGTAATCGCGCCCTCTTTCACAAGATTGTCGCTAAGCCATCCCTAAAAATGACGTAACCGACTGATTTTATTTGCTCCAAACTGGCGTAATAGATTTGAAGGAATGAGGAGAGTGTCATCGACTCGCTAACGCCATCATGCGCGCCTATCGTGTCATTACGGGTAGCGCAAAGCAGCGCTATCGTGCCTTCCATTTCGCCCCTGCTATTCGTTCAACGCAACCGTTAATTCAAGCGTTAGGCCGCACATAATCCGCGTTTCGATCCGTCTGCACTGGAGCAACCATGAAACGAGTCACTGGCATCGGTGGAATCTTCTTCAAATCCAAGGACCCGAAAGCCCTTGGTGCTTGGTACAAAACGCATCTCGGGGTGGACGTCCAGGAATGGGGTGGCGCCGCGTTTCGATGGAAGGGGCCTGACAACCCCGAAGGTGTTGGCACGACCGCTTGGAGTCCGTTCGCTGCGGACACCAGCTACTTCGCTCCGAGTACGGCTCCCTTCATGATCAACTATCGTGTCGAGGATCTTCATGCCTTGCTGGCGACGCTACGAGCCGAAGGTGTGCAGGTCGAAGACAAGGTGGATGAATCGGAGTTCGGCAAGTTCGGCTGGATCGTTGACCCCGATGGGAACAAGGTCGAGCTCTGGCAACCTCCTGCTGGTCAGTGATTGACAGCTCAGCCACGACCGCTAGCTCACAAAGCTCTTATGCCAAGCACAGGCCATACATGCCTGTGTTTGGCCGCCTACTTTTAAATCAAGTCAGAACGCTACGCTCAGGCTCAACCGCACGGCATGATCTTTGTCGCGGCTGGCAAACTGACCGTGATAACCGAAGTCCATCACAGCACGCGAACTGAGCTGCAGGTCGAGTCCTGCATCGACGACCATGGCATTACGCGCGATTGGCAGACCATCCACTGTGAAGGACGAACCTCCTGCGGCGAACTGTGCCTGGATCGCCGGCATCGTGACACCCCATGCACGCCGCCAACCCAGATCGGCATAGGCATGCGCGATACCCTTGTGATCGAGTCCGGCATGGATACGCGCGCCCAAAGTGGCTGTGGTTACGCCTGTGTTTTCACCAGCAATGTCCAGTGCCGCCGTGGAATATCTTTCGTGGATGGCGTCGGTGTGCAATTGCATGCGTGCGACATTGAGATAAGGCTCCAGTGCGGTTTGGCCAAACAAAAACTGATATGCGCCTTCGACATAGCCGTGTGTCAAGCCTGCGTCGTAGCGTGCGCCAGTCGTCGCCATGCCGGTCAATCCGGTTGTGCGCGTGCTGTCGATCCGTTGCCATCCATAAGCCAAACCGGCACGCAGCTGCCATGCGCTCCATTGCGTGGCGCCATAGACGCCTGCATGTGTGGCATGCACCGTGGCACTGTCGTCGCGTGTCACCATCCGCAAGGATTGCTCGCCGCTACCGGCAAAAACGCCAAGCCTGGATTGATTGTCCGCAACGATATCGGCGCCCACCAGCACGCCGCCGCCATTCGCATTCATTTGCGATGCATTGCCGTCGCTGTCGATTTGTCTTGCATGCCCCCATACGGACGTCCACGCCGTAACGTCGCCACGTGTCGCGGATCGACCATCACCGCCTGCACCATCCTGTCCAAGCAGATGACGATTGACCGCGTCTCTTACGTAGTAGCTGTCGTCCATCAAGGCGGTGCGTGTGCTGGCGTGCAGCTCACCGCTCAGCGCGTCGTAACTGGCACGGGCCTGCGCGGCATTCATGCCCAGCACCGTGTCGTAAATCGCCTGACCGTAACCCAGGCTGTCGATGCCGCCGGCCACGGCGCGCTGGTTGCGTGTTGTTGCCACGTTCGTCAGCGCGATGTCGTTGCGCTGCAGGGTGAGATCCACCGCATTGGCGGTGTAGCTCAACACCGGCGTGAGGAAAGCGAGATTGCTGCTGACGCCATCGAATCGACCGCTGACGCCTTGGCTGGCAGTGAGCACGGTGTACTCGGTACGCGTAGCGACGAAACCGGGCTGGGCAAGCACGGTGACATTGCCGCCAAGCAGATTCGCCTTGCCGCCCACCACGATCTGGTCGCTGCTGCCGTTGGGTAGCGCTTCGAGCTGGTAGATGGAGCCTTTCTGGAACACTACATCGCCCGTTACGTGCAAGGTGCCGATGGAGTTTCCGGGCGCTATGGTGCCGGCGAGATTCAGGCCGCCGATGGTGCCGATGCCTTGCAAGGTCGCACCTGCATTCACCGTGACCAGACCACCCAGCGATGCATCGGCGTGGCTATCGTCGCCAACCACCAGCGTGCCGGCATTTACCGAAGTGGCGCCACTGAAGGTGGTATTGGCATTGTCGATCACCCATGTGCCGCCGCCCTGCAGGGCGATCTGGCCGTTGCCGGAAAGCGTGCCGTTGAATACGCCGCGATCGTTCTGATTGAACACCAGCGCAGCATTGTCGACGATGCTGCCCTGCAGACTGTGTGTATCGCCTTGCAACGTGCCCGCACTGATCGTGGTGCCGCCGCTGTAGGTGTTGGCGCCGGTGAGAGTCAGAGTGCCTGTACCGGTCTTGTTCAATGCGCCGTTGCCTGCGATGACGCCCGAGACGGTGAGATCGGCATGGGTTTGCAACGTGCCATTACCAGCAAGCGTGATCGCTCTGCCCGTGCTGAAAGCCGCGGTATTTTCCAGCGTACCGCCATTAACGCTGAGGCCGCCGGAAGCGTTGCCGAGGTTGGCATCACTCGATACGACCAACGTGCCGCCATTGATGGCGGTACCGCCGCTATAGGTATTGATGCCACCCAGCACCAAGGTGCCGGCATCGGTCTTGGTCAATCCAGCATTGCCCGCCAGCACGCTGTCGATGGTGGCGGTCATGCCGGCGCTCGCACTGGAACCATCGCCAACACGAATCACCGCCGCCGTACCCGTCAGCGTCAACGTGCCGCCACTGAGCACGTAGCCATTCGTTGCGAACTGCATGCCGCTCGCCTGCACTGCGCCGGCACTATCGTCCACCGTCACCGTGCCCGGCGTGCCGCCGAAGATTGCAAAACCCGGCTGCGGCTGCATGGTTGTATTCGGCACACCGCCGCTGGCATCAGTCCATTGCGGCGCGGTGGCCGACCAGGTACCGCTGCCGCCGCCCATCTGTGTACTGGAAGCCTGTCCGTTGGCATTCCAGAAATTCAGCGTAAGGCCGGTGGTATCGATCAGATTGATCTGCTTCTGCGTCGTCAGGGTTTGCAATTGCAAAATCTGGCCGGCCGGTGTGGTACCCAGCGTCAGGCCACCGTTCGTTTCGCTCAACGTGCCGCCATAGGTGAATACGTTGTACAGCCCCGCTCCCATGCCGCCGACATCGTTGACGTTGAGCGTGGCGCCGTTGAGCGAAAGATTGCCGCCAACATGCACGCTGTCGCCAGTACCCACCGTCTGGAAGTTCGCACCCGGTGAACCGAAGTCGTAATTCAGCACACTGCCTTGTGCCAGGTTGAGGTCGCCATTGATGGTAAGTGTGCCGATGGAATGGCCTGGAGCCAGATACCCGCCACTCAACACATTCACGCTACCGCCGATGGTGCCGTGACCACGCAATATCGCACCGCTATCTACCGTTACGTCACCACCAAGGGTTGCGCCATTGCCGCTCACGCTGCCGACGACCAGCATGCCGCTTGCCACCGTCGTACTGCCAGCGAAGGCGCTGCTATTGCCGTCGAGAATCAACGATCCGCTGCCGCTGTAGTTCAACGAACCGCTGCCGCCGATCAAGCCCGAAAACTCGCTCGTGCTGTTATCCGTGACCTGGAGTGCGGTGCCGTTGAGCTGAAGCGTGCCCGCACCATTGAGCGATGCAATCTGTTGCGCAGTGTTGGCGAGATCCACTTCGCCGCCGCTGGCGATGTTCAGTGCTCCCGTACCAAGGCTGCCCGTGCTCGTCACTGCAATCGTGCCGCTATTCACCACGGTGGCGCCGGTGTAAGTATTGGTCTGACTCAAGGTCAAAGTGCCCGTGCCTTCCTGAACTAGCCCACCGCTGCCACTGATCGAAAGCGACGGCGCCACCTGATCGTTGTGGTTCCAAATCAGCGTACCGTTGTTCGTCAAACCAAACGGCCCGACCATGATGCTGTCGGATACGCCGCCGTTGCCGATCTGAAAGGTCGCACCGCTGTTTATCGTCATGCCGATGATGTTGCTGGCCGTGCCCGTGTCGAGCAACGTGCCATTGCCGCTTATCGTCAGCAGCCCTTCGCCATAGAAACCTTGTTGCAAGTTGAGCGTTGCGCCCTGGGCAACGGAAACGGTGCCCGACCCGTTGATGCCCAGCTGCGCTCCGATCGCCGTACTGTCGGTGACGTCGAGTTCACCGTTGAGCATGAGCGTGGAGCCGCTCGCCGCATTGATTGCACCGTTTACCTGCAGCACCGCGTTGTGCGACACGCTCAGCTCGGTGCTGCCATTTACATTGAGATTGCCGACTGCCACGTTGACGGACGTGCTGCCATCGCCGATCTCGACGATACCGTTATCGGCAGTGAGGGTTCCGACCGATTGCGTGCTGCCTGCGCCATTGAGCACCACCAGCCCGTTCACGCTTGCTGGATCGGCATTCAGCACCAATGCTCCTGCACCGGAAACATTGCCGGTAAGCGTGACTGCATTGTTGGTGAAATTCGTCGGATCACCGCCGTCAGCGTTGAGCGTGCCACCGTTGCTGCCGACCACGATATTGCCGGTGTAAGTCGCCGCACTGCTGTTGGTGAAGTTGAGCGTGCCGCCGTTGAACGTGACGGATGGACCCAGTTCGGCACCGTTGGTCGATGACACCGACAACACGCCTGAATTGAGCGTCCAGCCTGTTCCGCTGCTATTGGTGCCTGTCACCGTCCAGGTGGCCGCGCCGGACTCTTGCAACGTGCTGAACCCGATGTATTGAGTGCCGCTGAGACTTCCTGAAGCGGCCGAAACGACTTGGGTGACGTTGAAGCTGCTGTTGGTACTGCCGCCCAACGCAAGCGTGTCGCCACCGGCACTAACCGCATTGCCGTTCAAGGTCGAACCCGCTTCCAACAACAAGGTGTTACCGCCGCCGGTGAAATTCACCGCAGCAGCTTGCGCGCCGGTTCCGTTATTGCCAAATCCACCCGAAATGGTGCCGGCGTTGATGACGGTTGAATTGCCCGATGCAACGACACCCGCACCGCCCACTCCTGCTGTGCCAGCAGCGCCGCTACCAGGATTGCCACTACTGCCTCCATTGCCGCCGGTGATGGTGCCGGTATTCACCACAGTTATTGCTGATCCCGAAACGCCGGCGCCACCCGTACCGCCATTACCGGCTATGCCTCCACCGACTGGGCCTCCTGCCGTACCGCCCGTGCCGCCGTTACCGCCGGTGATACTGCCCTGGTTGGTCAACGTGAACCCAGAACCGCCGACGCCATCACCGCCGTTGCCACCTTGCCCACCGACGCCGCCGACTCCACCCACCCCGCCGGCGCCACCGCTCGAACCGCCGCTGCCACCATTGCCACCCGTGGCGCTGGCACCGGATTGCACGGTGAGGTTGAACGCGCTGCCTACCAGTCCATCACCACCCGTGCCGCCGCTACCACCCGACGCTGTCGAGTTGCCGCTGTTGGCGTTTCCACCTGCACCACCTGCGCCACCGACGTATGCATTGGTGATAGAGATGGGTGAGGACGCCGCGCCGAGATACCAACCGGCATAACCACCACCACCGCCGCCACCACCGCCGCCGCCCGCGCCACCGGTACCGCCCGCACCGCCGGCGGACCAACCTTGGGAAGCAGCGCCACCCGCACCGCCTGCATAAAGGTTGAAAGGAGTGTATGAGCCGCCGCCGCCGCCACCACCGCTGCCGGCAGTACCTTGGCTGCCGCCGTTGTACTGATCCCCGCCGGCAGCACCCGCTGCGGGCGAAGTCCCGCTTTCTGCCGCTGCGCTACCGCCGGAACCACCGATACCCCAGTCGCCCGGGGGCGAATTGCGCGCAGTACCCGTCGAACCTGCACCGCCGGAAGCACCGACAATGGTTTGTGCCATTGCATGCATCGGCGTAGTCACAGCGAACATGCCAAGCAATGCCACTGCACACGCTTGTGCTAAACGTCGACGTGGACCAGCACTTGCCACAACATCTGCGTGAACAATCGTGCCTTGCGGTGCGTGCGCCAACTCGGAAGCTACCTGCCACACGCGCAGCACGCGGTTCCAGACAAGCCGGTAGGTATGATTCATGTGTGTTTTCCCCTGTGATACGAACTTGAATCGTGTGTTTGTGTGGGTGGTGCGGTTGCGTTCGATGGGCGGAAAATTTCTTAATCAGGCATACATAGATCGATGGTGTGCATGACGACGCGCCGCGATGACTCTCTGCTTCGCGTGATCGATCGAATGATGTTGATCACAGAAATCACGTGTTGCTTCTCGCTACGATGCAACCCAGTTAATAAGACGCTGACGTCACCCCGCTTTACGTTTCGACCGGGATTCGACGCTCCTACCGACGCGACAGAAACCGCAGTCAACACGACACCTTCCCGATCCGCTTCCGGTCAGGTTTGCGCATTCCGCATGGGCTTATCGCGATGGGTGCTATCGCGCACCGAAAAACGTAATGGTTCGGCGCGAAGCTTGTCGGCTGACGTATCTAACGTCGATCCCCGAGCTCGGGGGGCTCGCTATTTAGCTCGCTGCCGTGATAAGCGGGACGACCAATTTCAAGGTGACCCCTGTACCCGATTCGGCATCAAGTGTCCACGCGCCGCTGAGGCGATGCGCGCGGGCACTCAAGCTGCTGAGACCAGCACCACTGGCGGCAGCACGAGCGACGGCCGGGTCGAAGCCGCGGCCGTTGTCTTTCACTGTAACGTGCAAGTTTGCTTCGGCCGCCCGCATGGTCACATCCACGCATGTTGCGCCGCTGTGCTTCATTACGTTGGTAAGCGCTTCTTGCAGAAAGCGCAACAAGTCCAGTTGCTGGGCAGCGCTCAGATGCAAACCCTCCAGCGATTCGAGCTGCCATCGCGCTTCGATATCGATCGCATCCAGGCGTCGCGTCCATCGATAGCGGAACGGCCCCAGCAATTCGGCAAGGTCTCGGCTGTGATCCTGCGCCGTGGTGTCGATGACCAGACGCAAGTCGTCACGCAACTCTTTCAATGTCTCGACGGTGGGTTTGACGTCCTGCTCTGATGTGGGATGCTCCAGAGCCGCAATGGCACTGACCAAGCTGCCTCCGAAACCATCGTGCAGATCGCGCACCAGATTCAGGCGCTCGCTCATGCGAGTGGTCGCCAACGCCAACGTATGCTCGCGCTCCAGACTGGTGGACAGTTCGGTCGTCGCGGCATCGACCTTGGTTTGCAACTCGACGTTGAAGCCATCCACGCGACGCATGGCCGCAGAAAACCGGTATGCCAAGACAAAACCCATGCCGACAAGGGTGAACGGCGCCGTCAATGCAAGCAGATAAATGCGGTCATGCACCCATTGATAAAACAGCAGGATGTCGTGCACCGATGCAACCATGGGAATGATCAGACACAGCGCCAACACACGCTGATCGGCTTTTCGGCTACGCCATGCGTGGATCATGAACGTCGGCAGCGCAATGTAATAAATCAGCGATGCGACAGCGATCCATGGCCCACGCGAAGGGCCAACCCAACCCGGTGCCACCAGTGCACAAGCAAACGCGAGCAAGGACAACGCAAATAGAACGCGCTCCAAGCGTGGCCAGCGTTGTTCGCAATAACGCAGCAGAAACACCACGAAGCTGCATACATAGGCCACGTAAACAGCGACGTTGAAAGCCTCGAAACCGTCAGTACCGGAAAATGGCCAGACGTCCGATGCAATGTAATTCCACTCAAACACTGCACCGATCAAGACGTTGAGCGCATACCAGCCGTAAGTGGCATCTTTGCGGCGGAACAGCCACATCATCAGGAACACGCCACCCAGCACAGCACTGATCGCAAAATCGAAAAAGCGAAGCTGGTAGCGCGCCAACCAACCTTTGCGGTACTCCGAATAAGCCACTTGCACATCGCCGTAACGAACGGCGCCCAAGCCTGGTTGATAAGCCGCCAGGCCCGAGACACGAATCAACACGATGTTGTCGCCAGATTGCAGCAACGGCTTGTCGAGCAAGAAATACTGCGGCGCTACCCAACTGCGTGAAAGCGGCTCAGTCAGGCTGGGATCTTGATGAACCAGGCTGCCGTTGACGTATACGGCATCGGCGAGGCACACATAGTCGAGCAACAAGCCAATCGGCTGGTTCGCATCGCGCACGTTCATGTGCAAGCGATACCAGACCACACCGTCGTGACCCGGCCAGCGTTTACTCCAATCATCGAGCAAACTCACTGGCATCCAGCCCTCAACGGGCGCTTCGTTGCCTTGCCAGCTTCCCCGTACTGCATCGGCCTGGGTCAGGGTAACCAGCGCGTCGCGATCGGTCGCACGGTGAGACGCGCATCCCGCCAAAAGCCACAACAAGGCGATGCCAACCAGGACACGCCACGTCACTTGAGCAAACCCAAGGAGTTCGCTTCGAATACAGCCGCCATGCGCGAGTTCACCGCCAGCTTGCGATAGATCTTTTTGGTGTGATCTTCGATGGTGAAACGCGAGAGCCCGGTCATGGCCGCGATTTCGGGGTTGCTGTAACCGCGCGCGACCAGGTGAAGAATCTCCAGTTCTCGTTCGGAAAGCTGTGGCGTGGACGTTTTGTCGGTCTCGACGGTGGGCTCGGGCACCGACACCTGCGCAAGAATTCGCCGCGCAATCACCGGATCGATCGGAGCACCGCCCCGCCGCAAGCTTTTTAGCGACAGGCTGAGCTCGATGTCTTCGCTTTCTTTGAGCAGATAGCCGGTCGCTCCGCTACGCAGCGCTGCCAGCACGGTGTCCTCATGCCCCCAGGTAGAGATCACTACCGAAACGGTATCGGGCGCATGCATGTGCAACCAGGCGATAACGTCCACCCCGTTGCCATCAGGCAAGCCCACGTCGACCAATGCCAACGCGAACCGCTCCTTCCCAGCCGCCGCCATCGCCGACGCAACGGAATCGGCCGTTGTAATAACGGCATCTGCACCAAGCAGCCCGACCAGCAACGCATGCAGGCGCCGCCGAGTGGCCGGATCGTCTTCGACGATGAGCGCCGGACTCAGCTCTATCGATGTCATGGACTACCCTGCCCCGATCCGTACGTCGTACCGACTGCGTATTATGCGTTAGGCAGTTGCCCTCTCCAACGCTGGCTTGCTTTGTAGAAGCCGGGCGGCTGCGCGACGTGGCCGCTATCAACAAAGCGCTAAGAATTCTATGGCGCCCCACGATTTTTCGTTTTCCTCACGAAAAGTCGAGGTTCACAGTGATTCTGTTTGAGAGCGTATCGTCATACCGGCGAAGGTCCGCTGCTGTCCGGGGAGATTTGCAGCGTGCCCCCTCCCTCCCGGACCTGATTAGCCTCTCGCCTCAGCTGAGCATGTCGTGGTGTTGGGGCATTGCCTGCGGCGCTTTCGGACCCTAAAGGGCCCGAGTCACTTTTCTTTGCGGGCCCAAAGAAAAGTAACGGCGGTCTCTAAACTCAAGTGCAACACCCTCTCCCAAAGGAACGTCATGGGTAAGCACTACAGCCACCTG
>NZ_BSOB01000004.1 GCF_030160295.1 Dyella acidisoli | reverse complement strand
TTTGGGCCCGCAAAGAAAAGTGACCCGGTCGCTTCGCGACCGGAAGCGCCGCAGGCAATGCCACAACAAACGACACACCCAGCTGAGGCGAGACGCTAATCAGGCCCAAAGGAGAGAGAGGCCTGCCCCAGTCGTAGATGGCATTCTGCATACATGCATAGCACAATGCCCACCAACACTCGGCATCGTCAGGCAACCCTGGACTCAAGTTGCCTGCCCCTTGCCAGCCCATGACGAAGGGGGCGTCTTGTTGGTTTTTTGGGGGAATGATGCATCCCACGCGTAACAGGCTATGGCCAAGGCTGGCTACGCTGCTCCTGGCTTTTTCGATCGTACCGATGCTTTCCGCCGCCGACTGGACCTACCGCGTCCGGCCGCAAGACAACATCTGGAACCTGTCCGGCCTTTATCTCAAACCCGACGTGCCCTGGCAGAAGCTGCAGGCGTACAACAACGTAGCCGATCCTTATCACCTGCCTCCCGGCATGACATTGCGCATTCCCATTGCGTGGCTGCGCCTGGAGCCTGCACATGCAACGGTAGTCGCGGTGACAGGGGGCGCGCACGTGGAGTTGGCCGACAACGCGCAACCGGAAACCGTTACGTCCGGTATGACGCTCGGCATCGGCACCCACTTGAGCACCGACTCCGACGCCAGCCTCACCCTGCAATTCGCCGATGGTTCGCGCCTGCTGATGGAACCCAACAGCACGCTGGACCTGGACCAGATGAGTGCGTACGGCCGCACCGGCATGGTCGACACCCGCCTGCGCTTGCAGCATGGCCGCGTCACCAATGCAGTGACGCCGATGACTGGCGTTGGTGCGCATTTCAGCGTGGAAACGCCAGGGACGATTTCCAGCGTGCGCGGCACGCATTTCCGCGTGGCGGCGGAAGAAGGCCAGTCGCGCACCGAAGTGCTGACCGGGCGCGTGGATGTGGCTGGCGATCGTGCACATGTGTTGGTACCGAAAGAACACGGCATAGCGGTCGCTGACGGCGGCAAACCCACGCAAGCGCAACCGCTGCTGTCCGCACCGACCCTGCACTGTCCTGCGCAGCCGGTTGGCAAACTTCCCTACGTGTTCGCGTGGGTGCCGCTCGATGGCGCCACGAGCTATCGCGTTCAGATGGCCGCGAACGAGCGCTTCGAAACGCTATTGCTCGATCACCTGACCTCTTCTGCACAACTGGCCCTGCCGGATGTCCCCGATGGCGACTACGCCGTGCGCGTACACGGTATCGACGCGCAGAAACTCGAAGGCGAGGACGGTGTGTGCTTGCTGCATGTCGCTGGCCATCCGCAACCACCGTTGGTGATGGAGCCACTGCCTGGCAGCAAGGTGCGCGATACGCGCCCACGCTTCCACTGGACGGAAAGCCTGGAAGCCAGCTCCTACGTGTGGCAGCTCGCCACCGACGAGCAGTTTGCGCAACCGCTGGCCGGCGAAGCGCAACTTAGCGGCGACAGCGTGCGCGCACCCAACGCCTTGCCTTACGGCCGCTACTACTGGCGCATCGCCACGCGCGACAAGAACGGCAAAGTCGGCCCGTTCACCGATCCGCTGCCGTTCGACCTGGTACCGCAGCCGGCGGCGCCGGAAGCGGGCAAACCCACCTCATCGAAAACCGATGTGAGTTTCGGCTGGCCCGCGGGCACGCCTGGGCAGCGTTATCACATCCAGATGGATCGCCACCCGGATTTTGCGCATACGTCGATCGACCAGACGCTGGATCAGCCGCTACTGCAGATCAAGAAACCCGGTTCTGGCATCTGGTATGTACGCGTGCAAACTATGGATACCGACGGTTACGCCGGACCGTGGGGTGCGGTGCAGAAGATTCGGTTGGGGTGCCTGGCTTGTCGCATTGGCGCTGTAGCCGGTGGCGGCGGCTTGGTGTTGTGGTTATTGCTTTGAGGATGACGAGGGCAATGCGCTGATGCCCACCACTGCTTTCACCTGGCTGGTCCGCGGCATGCTCTGGATGGCCGGGGTCGGTTTGCTGGTGTTGCTGATCGTCAGCGGTCTCACCGTGCCGCTCGACAATGCGCTTTACGACCTGCACGCGCGCTATTGGCACTACACGCCGGACGATCGCGTCGTCATCGTTGCGATCGATCCCAAAAGTCTGGATGAGATCGGCCGCTTTCCCTGGCCACGCTCGATCCATGCGCAGTTGATCGACCGCCTCACCGCCGATGGGGCGCGCGGCATCGGCATGGACGTCACCATGTCCACGCCGTCCAACGATCCAAACACTGACCAGCAAGTCGCCACCGCCGTACACCGCAACGGCAAGGTAGTGCTGCCGGTGTTCGCTGAAGCCGTCACCCTGGGCGGGCCGCTGCAGGAAGCGCTGCCGGTGCAAACCATCGCGCAGAGTGTGGCCGCACTCGGCCAAGTGGACGTCGCCAAAGACAATGATGAACGCGTACGCGGTGCCTATCTCAAGGCGGGGCTTGGCAGCGCGTACTGGCCATCGCTGGCGCTTGCCCTGCTGCAACTCGGACACGCGCCGAACATGGCGCTACCCGGACTGCACGACCCCGCACACAACGACGCATCGCCTTATCTATGGATGCGCGACAACTACGTACTGCTGCGTTACGCCGGCCCAACCGGCACGTTCGGGACGCTTTCGTATGTCGATGTGCTCAACAACCGGGTACCCACGGATCTGCTCAAGGATCGCTGGGTATTCGTCGGCGCCACCGCCGAAGGCCTGGGCGACATCCTGCAGACCCCCGACTCGCCCATGCCCGGTGTGGAATACCAGGCAAACGTGCTCGAATCGCTGGAACGCGGCTTGCTCGTTACGCCGCTGGATTTCCTCCGCCAGTTCGCACTGTCCGCCGTACTGCTGGCGCTTCCGCTGCTGCTGTACGGCTTGCCGGGCATCGGCCGGAATTGGGCGTTGCTGCTAACTAGCGTGGTGTTGGTGCTGGTTGCGTGCTTCACTTTGTTGCGCGGCGCTTATCTGTGGTGGCCGCCGGTAAGCTGTCTGGTGGTGATTGCTGCCGAGTTTGTCGCCTGGCAGTTGTTAATGCGCGATCGTCGCGCGGTGCATGCGTAGAGAAAATTTCCGCTTGCTAACGCTTTCGCATATTTGTCTGACGATTTCTAAACACTCTTTGAACTTCTCGCAGTTCACATTGAAGCCGTAAGGGGCACAGGCTCTGCCTTGAGGCGATACGTTATGCGCGTTGCAAGTTTTTCCCGGTTCATTCCCGCCTCGCTGGTACTCATGTGGCTCACGTTAGCGGCGGGATTGGCGCAAGCCGCCGACACCAACCAGCAGCCGCTAAGCCCCGACGACCAAACCTTCCTGGCACATGCCATGTCGGATAACGCCAACCAGATCGCCATGGCAAAGATGGCGCTGGCCAAATCCACCAACCCGCACGTCATCGAACTGGCCAACACGATCATTCAGGAGCGGACAGCGCTCGACACGCAGCTGGCGCAGCTCACCACCGATAAGCACCTGGGCGCCCAGCAAGCCACTACCAGCATCACCCTGTATCACATGCAGGCGTTGAATGGCGATGCGTTCGACAGAACGTTTGCCAGCTCGGCGGTACGCAGTCATTGCCGGATGATCTCCGCCTATGAGGCGGCGAAGGCAGCCTCCGCCAACTCAGCTCTGAAGGATCTCGCACACCAGACCATCCCGGCACTGCGCAACAACCTGACCGTGGCGATGGCCTTGCTGCGTTCCTCCGGCCCGACGGCGCATCCTCAGGAAACCATGGCATCGGTCGACACACGGGGATCGAAGGCGCTGGTGTTCTGGGAGCCGATTTCGCTGGTGGCGGCGCCGTGGTAATACGCCACTAATCATTTCCTGCAAACCAATCGCCGCGATGGAAACATCGCGGCGATTTTGTTTCGTGCGCCGCTTGTACGCTGGGATGCCAATCCCAGCATCGCCATTTACATGAAAGCTGGGATTGGCATCCCGGCCTACGCTTCGCTCATAACGTATGCGTCGTGTGAAAGTTCGCACTCTTATTTCAATGAATACGTATGCATACGCTGGTTGCTGCACCGCGATGCTTCCTACTATCCGCCGCACCAGCTTTACGCATAGCCAGACTTAGCGTTCATCACACGCAATCGATGGGGAGATCGATTCGGCGTGCGGCGAGCTGCGTCCATGCAAATCGTTACGCCTGCATGCACTTCAGGGAAATCAGAAAGCCTGTTCAACCACGAAGCAGGAGGCACACCCGTATGAAGTGTTCGAAGATTCTTGCCGCCTTGCTGGCCTGTGCCAGCCTCGCAGCGATACCCGCCATGCCTGCTCACGCAGCCATCAACAGCATGAGCCTTG
Organism: Dyella acidisoli; assembly: GCF_030160295.1. Classification (GTDB taxonomy): domain Bacteria; phylum Pseudomonadota; class Gammaproteobacteria; order Xanthomonadales; family Rhodanobacteraceae; genus Dyella_B; species Dyella_B acidisoli. Next base: position 297,694 of record NZ_BSOB01000004.1, on the reverse strand, counting down.
GCGCAAGTTATAACGCGCAGAAAACGCAGATCACCTTCCGCGTCTATTCCTCGCAAGCCACGCGTTTAGTGTTGTATCTGTATGCAAGCGGCTATGGCGCGCAGGAAGCAGCCACGTATCAAATGACCAATCAAGGCGGCGGCGTGTGGCAGGTCGTTGTGCCGGTGTCATCCATTCAAACCGCCGGCATCACCGGTTCGGTGTATTACGGCTATCGCGCATGGGGCCCGAATTGGCCGTACGACTCGAGTTGGACCAAGGGTTCGTCGGCGGGCTTTGTTTCCGACGTCGACAGCAGCGGAAATCGCTTCAATCCCAACAAGCTGCTGGTGGATCCGTATGCGCAGGAAATCAGCCAGGATCCGCTCAACACGAACAACCAGAACAGCCACATCTTCGCCACGGGCGCCACGGTCGATTCGTCGTTTGGCGTGGCGTATCGCCTGATCGATAGCGGCACTTACGCCCCCAAAGGCATCGTGCTCGCACCGAGCACGCAAAGCACCGGTACCAAGCCAACGCGCGCGCAGAAAGACGATGTGATCTACGAAGTGAATCTGCGCGGCTTTACCAAGCAGGATTCCAGCATTGCCTCGCAATACCAGGGCACGTATTACGGAGCTGGACTCAAGGCAAGTTACCTCGCCAGCCTCGGCGTGACCGCGGTTGAATTTTTGCCGATACAGGAAACCCAGAACGACGCGAACGATGTCGTGCCCAATTCGGATGCCAACCAGAATTACTGGGGCTACATGACCGAAGACTACTTCGCACCGGATCGCCGTTACGCGTACAACAAATCGCCGGGCGGCCCCACCGCGGAATTCCAAGCGATGGTTCAAGCGTTCCACAACGCCGGCATCAAGGTCTACATGGACGTGGTCTACAACCACACCGCTGAAGGCGGTACCTGGAGCAACACCGATCCCACTACGGCCACGGTTTTTTCATGGCGCGGCCTGGATAACACCACGTACTACGAGCTCACCTCGGACAACCAATACTTCTACGACAACACCGGTACCGGCGCGAACTACAACACCTACAACACCGTCGCGCAGAATCTGATCATCGATTCGCTCGCTTATTGGAGCAACTCCATGGGCGTCGATGGTTTCCGCTTCGACGAAGGCCCCATCCTGGGTAACGCTTGTCTCAATGGCGCCGCGAAATCAGGTGCACCGAACTGCCCCAACGGCGGCTTCTACTTCGATGCGTCGGATTCGAACGTTGCCGTCAATCGCATCCTCAATGAATTCACGGTGCGCCCGGCATCCGGCGGCAGCGGATTGGATTTGTATGCCGAGCCGTGGGCAGCGAGTGGCAGCAACGAGTACCAGCTCGGGGGATTCCCGAAAGGCTGGTCCGAGTGGAACGGCCTGTTCCGCGACAGCGTGAGGGAAGCACAGAACGAACTCGGCAACATGACGATCTACATCACGCAGGATGCGAATGATTTCTCAGGCTCAGCCAATCTGTTCCAGGCCAGCGGGCGTTCGCCGTGGAATTCCACCAACTTCATCGATATCCACGATGGTATGACGCTGAAGGACGTGTATTCCTGCAATGGCGCCAACAACAGCCAAGCCTGGCCCTACGGCCCGTCCGACGGCGGCATCTCCAACAACTACAGTTGGGATCAAGGCATGTCCGCCGGCACCGGCACCGCTGTCGACCAACGTCGTGCCGCACGCACCGGCCTGGCCTTCGTGATGTTGTCGGCCGGCACACCGATGATGCAAGGCGGCGACGAGTACATGCGCTCGCTCCAGTGCAACAATAACGCCTACAACCTCGACTCCACCGCCAACTGGCTCAACTACAGTTGGAGCACGGACCAGTCGAACTTCTACAACTTCGCCCAACGCCTCATCGCTTTCCGCAAAGCGCATCCGGCACTGCGTCCTTCCACGTGGTACACGTCGAGCCAAGTCGTCTGGTATGAGCCCAGCGGAGCGGTGGCCGACAGCACCTACTGGAACAACACCAGCAACTACGCCATCGCGTACACGGTCAACGGCTCGTCGTTCGGCGACAGCAACTCCATGTACATCGCGTACAACGGTTGGTCTGGCAGCGTGACCTTCACGCTTCCAGCGCCACCCACCGGCACCAACTGGTATCGCGTCACCGACACCTGCGACTGGAATGACGGCGCCAACACCTTCGTCACGCCCGGCAACGAAACGCTGATCGGCGGTGGCGGCGCCACCTATGGCCAGTGCGGACAATCGTTGTTGTTGCTGATTGCCAAATAGCCATCCATAAGCAAAGCAAAAAAGAGGGAGGGGCTGCATCCCCTCCCTTTCTGCTTCCTGCAGAACGAACCTTTCACTCACGCCCAAACCGGCGTCGATCTTTAGTGATCGTCCCCATCCCGTGCAGCCGGCTGGGTTGCCACCGCAGCAGGAACGTTGCCCACATTTACCGTGGCGATCACGTTGTTGGTGCGCGTGTTGATCACGGAAACGGTATTGGAATCGGCATTGGCGACGTACACGCGAGCGCCATCGCGGTTGACTGCTATGGCATCGGGAGAAGCCCCGACTGTCACCGTAGCGATCACGGCATTGTTGTGAGCGCGGATCACGGAGGCGGAGTTGGCATTGAAGTTGGCCACATACACGCGGCCATCATGAGGGCCGACGGCTACGGCATTGGCGCCGCTCCCTGCCGCTGTCGTGAAAGTCACGGCATTGGTGGCCGTGTCGATCACGGAAACGGTGCTGTCACCAAAATTGGCCACATACACACGCGTGCCACGGGGACTGATTGCTATCCCAAAAGGACTGTTGCCGACTGGCACCGTCGCGGTTACGGCGTTGGTGGCGGAGTTGATCACGGAGACAGTGTTGTCATTCGTATTGGTTACATACACCTGAGCACCATCAGGGCTTACCACGAGGCCATTGGGACTGTTCCCCACCGACACGGTGGCAATGACGCCATCGCTGGCCGCATCAATCACGGAAACAGTGTTGGCATTGGCATCGGCCACATACACACTTTTGCCATCGGGGCTGACTGCTACGGCCGCAGGACTGCTCCCCACTGTCACCGTGGCGGTCACCGCGTTGGTGGCTGCGTCGATCACGGAAACGGTGTTGGAACTGAAATTGGCTACATACACAATCTTGCCATCGGGGCTGACCGCAATGCCCGCAGGGTTGGTGCCCACCGACACGGTGGCGGTCACGGCGTTGGTAGCCGCGTTGATTACAGAAACCGTGTTGTCCACTTGATTGGCCACGTACACATTGTGATTGTGGGCTAAGGCGGGTAACGCTACCCACGCCATCAGCAAAGGAAAGATGCCGCGGGCCGCGCCAGCGAACCATTTGCGTCCAGCTGGACGCTTCTTGAATTGATCAGTCGTCATGGAATACCTCCCGTAGAGACGTGGGCGCAACGACGCACCCGACATGCTGTGATCACTTTCGCGTATCGATGCTTGCGAACTTCTCCCTGTCGCAGTCCGGTACCCATCAAGCATGCGCCTGGGCTATGAAGAGCGTATGACCTTAAAAAACGCGATCTGCAGTGATTTGCCACATCTTTGTCATCGCGACTGATTTCAGTGAATGAAGTGAGTTAGGTACTCGACACTCATTACCATGCATAGAGATGACGGTGAAATTTACAGACCTCTTACAAGCCCATCGCTTCCAAAAACGTCGGACTTTAAGTTTCAGGCGCAGCTGAAACAAGTAGGAGTCGAACTGCGTTCACTGCAGTGCGTGAGCCGTTTCACTCACCCCAAGCACACGCAATGACAAAAACGTGACAAATCCCGTTTTCCGCTGTTTTTTAAGGTCACACGCTCTTCATAGCCCAAGCGCATGCTTGATCAGGTATCGCGTTGCGACAGGACGAAGCTCGCATGCGTCGGTACTTGAAAGTGATTACAGCATTACAAGTGGGACAAGTGAGCGCCGGCATGCGCGCTAACAGGATGTTCCGCGTTCCAGTCATCGCTTGAGGAACGCACGGCAGGGTGGCAAGGGGCATCAGACCATCCGATCCGGTGTACTGCAAAACATCCTTCAACGGTTCGAATGCCGACGCAACAAGATGGTTTCATGTCGGGTGCATCGTGGCGCCCATGATCTTCTACGCGAGGTATTCCATGACGACTTATCAGCTCAAGACGCGCCCGATGGGACGCAAATGGTTCACTGCTGCAGTTCGCTGCACACTCCCTCTACTGATGGCGTGGGTAGCGCTGCCCGCCTTCGCTAACAACAACAATGCTTACGTCGCCAATCAAGTGGACAACACGGTCTCCGTAATCAACACGGCCACCAACGCCGTGACCGCCACGGTGGCGGTGGGGACAAATCCCGCTGGCATTGCGGTCAGTCCTGACGGCAATAGTGTGTATGTAGCCAATTTCAGTTCCAACACCGTTTCCGTGATCAAAGCAGCCACCAACGCCGTGACTGCCACGGTACCTGTGGGAAGCAGCCCTGTCGCTGCTGTGGTTACCCCAAATGGTTCTGATGTATATGTGGCCGATGCCAATGCCAACACTGTTTCCGTGATCGCGACGGCCAGCGATACCGTCATTGCCACCGTATCAGTGGGAAACAGTCCAAATAGCGTAGCCATCAGCCCCGATGGCGCTCATGTGTATGTGGCCAATACGAATGACAACACGGTCTCTGTAATCGCCACGGCCACCAACACCGTGACTGCCACGGTGCCGGTGGGGAGCAGCCCTTTCACGGTCGCGGCCGATCCCTTTGGCGCACGCGTCTATGTCGCCAATTTCGGCGACAACGACGTTTCCGTGATCGACGCGTCCACCAACACCGTGACTGCCACGTTGCCCGCTGGGAACGGTGCCTATGCGGTAGCAACAAGCCCAGTTGGCGCTCCAGTGTATGCAGCCAACTTCACGGACAATACCGTTTCCGTGATTGATCCGTTCAACAAGACCGTGTTCGCGACGGTGCCGGTGGGGAATTCTCCTCAAGCCATCGCGGTCAACCATTGCGGTCGTGTGTATGTGGCCAATGCCAATTCCAACAGCATTTCTGTGATCAATCCCTTCACCAACAAAGTGATTGCCACGGTAAGCGTGGGCAATGTTCCAGTAGCTGTGGCAACCCAGCCAGAATGGTGACGAAGTAGTCATGTGACGGGCCAGTGTGGTTCCCGCACCGTTGCCTTGGAGCAAAAGTAGACAGCCATCTCACATTGGATAGCTGTTTTTCAGTGAAGCCTGGTGGCAGAACAGCATCTCGTCAGGTACAGAAAGAAAAGGAGGGGATACCCCTCCTTTTCTGTTTCCTGCAGCGTGAAGCGTGGAACTTAGTTGACCAGGCAGCCGCTGACCTGGGCGGTGGTGAAAGCACCGGTGCCGAGAGTCAGGAACGCCAGCCCCGTGCCCGGTCCGATGGTGGTTACGCTGCTATGACTGACGGTGTACGGAAACGTCAACAGATTGCGCGTGTTGGTCAGGTCCGTTCCATTGTCATTGTTGTTACCCAGCAGATACGAAATGGCCACGATCGGATAGGTGCCCGTCGGCACGATGCCACCTGGGACGTTTGGCCTGGCATAGAGTGCCGGCTTCACTAACGCAATACACGACGTGGTAGGGGGATTCACCACGCCCGGGATAGCGCTGATTGCTTCAAGGGCAGCGGTGCCATTCGTGTTGTTGGTGGTGTTGATCACTTCGTTGTAGACAATGGCCGTGCCGGCGACGGTGAGCGGGCTACCGAAGTTAGCGGTCGGGCTCGTGCTGTTCACTTTGGCAAACTGCAGGCCGGGGTTCGTCGCCAAAGCATTGGCCGTTTCCACATAGCCAAAACTGTTGGCCGTATTGCCAATGGCAGTGGCTACGGATTCGTTGCCGCTGGAACCCGTCCAGTTGGATGGCGGCGGGTTGACGAAATTGGCAACTACACTGGTGAAGGCCTGATTGGTTTCAAAGACATGGCTGCTGATGGTGCCGCAGACATTCGCCAGATGGTTGCTGAGGCTGAAGGTGGTGCCACTGCCATCCGAACGGTACTGCACGTTGATCGGATTGGCAGGAATCGAATGGCCCGCGGGCAGGGTGAATGCGCTTGCCAGTCTGGAATCGTTCCAGGTGGTGATTTGGTGGGAGAAGATGTCGCAGATCTGCGTGTCGCTGAGGTTTACTTCCGAAGAAGTCACTGTAGCGCCCGTGTTGTCCTTCAAGTTGAAGGCCATCGCCACCGCACCCGCCACGGCAGGGAATTGCGTGGGGTAGTCACCGGCATCGTGGTTGTTCTGGTAGTTGAGGTAATCACTGGCGTTCTCGGGTGAATCCGCAGCGGCAAAGTCCGGTTGAACAAGGTCCGTGCGACCGACAGCCGCCGCACCGAAACCGGTGACGGTACCAGCGCTGTTCTTCGTGCATGCATTCTGCACGTTGAATTTGACACCGTTTACGGTGGCCCCAGCGAGGATATTCTTACCCGCGCCACTACCGGTCAGACAATAGGAAACACCGGGATTACCCGAGTGGGCGATATATTGACCGAACAGCGAACCACTGCTGATGTTGGTTCCTGTTACTTGCAGTACGGTGGCAGCTTTGGCGCCGACATAACCGATCGACGGCAACGTCGCACCACCACCCGCTTGTGTGCCAGAAGCGTGCGAAAGTCCCGCCATAGCCAATGCAAGAGTGCCTGCCATCAGCTTGACGCGGATGCCCAACTTATTACGTTCGTAACTCATGCTCATGGTTTTTCCCCATTGCGCATATACCTCCGGGATTGGAGGCCAAGGCGTTTTACATGTTCGCAATGACGGGGCGATTAAGCATTGATGTCGTTGAATATGCCGATAGAATTACAATATTGATGGATTGAAATAATATTTCACGCAATATTTTCGGCATTAATATATGTGTACGTGAAATACACGAATACTTTAGTTAATTAACGGCAATTTTCAAGCATTTTCACCTTTAGCAGGCACTTTATTTTATATTTTTTTGTACTTTATGTGCGCACCATATGCATTTGCATCACATTTACGCCTTCGATGATGCGCGCCCATTTGTCGCCATTCCCGCACACGCGGGGAATGCACATGAAGCAAGGAAAGCGAAGGCGTCTTTCAACAGCGAAACGGTCAATCCGTGCTGCTCTTGAGTAAACCTGGCTGGCGTCGAATCTCAGCTGGTGGCTGCGAAATAGCGGACGCACTGGCGAGAGCATGTGTCTAACGAACGATGAAGCTTGGCCATCGCGATCAAATCAACACTTATTTCGACGTTACGTGTGCAGCTAGGCGTAAAAAAAGGGGATGCATAGCATCCCCTCCTCTTCTGCTTACTGCGGTATGAAACGTTGAACTTAGTTGACCAGGCAGCCTTTGATTTGGCTGGTGGTGAAAGCATTGGTGCCAAGGTTCAGGAACGCCAGGCCCGTGCCAGCTCCGATGGTCGTTACGTTCGACTGGGTGACGGTGTACGGGAATGCCAACAGATTCTGGGTGTTGGTCAGGTCCGTTCCATTGTCATCGGTGTTACCCAGCAGATACGAAATGGCCACGATCGGATAGGTACCCGTCGGTACGATGCCACCCGGGACGTTCGGCTTGGCATAGAGTGCCGGCTTCACCAGCGCGATGCACGATGTGGTGGGAGGATTCGTTACACCCGAGATGGAGCTGATCGCCTCGAGAGCAGCGGTGCCGTTCGTGTTATTGGTGGTGTTGATCACTTCGTTGTAGACAATGGCCGTGCCAGCGATGGTAAGCGGACTGCCGAAGTTTGCAGTCGGGCTCGTGCTGTTCACATCGGCAAACTGCAGGCCGGGGTTCGTTGCCAGAGCATTGGCCGTTTCCACATAGCCGATGCTGTTGGCCGTGCTGCTAACGGCATTCGCTACAGACGCGTTGCCGCTCGAACCCGTCCAGTTGGACGGAACCGGGTTGACGAAATTGGCGACCACGCTCGTGAAGGCCTGGTTGGTTTCAAAGACATGGCTGTTAATGGTGCCGCAGACGGTCGCCAAATGGTTGCTGAGGCTGAAGGTGGTGCCACTGCCATCCGAACGATACTGCACGTTGATCGGATTGGCGGGAATCGAATGGCCGGCGGGCAGGGTAAACGCGCTGGACACTTGGTCCCAGGTGGTGACCTGGTGGGAGAGGATCTGGCAGAGCTGCGCGTCGCTGAAGTTTGCTTCCGAAGAGGTCACCGTAGCGCCCGTGTTGTCCTTCAAGTTGAAGGCGATCGCTACCGCGCCAGCCACAGCCGGGAACTGCACCGGATATTCCACATCACTGGGGCGAGCATTTTGGTAGTTGAGGTAATCCGACGCGTTCAACGGCGAATCCGCAGCGGCGAAGTTCGGCTGGACGAGATCCGAACGATTCACGCCCGTAAGGCCGGCACCGAAGCCAGTAACGGTACCAGAGCTGTTCTTCGTGCAAGCATTCTGCACGTTGAACGTGACACCGTTTACGGTAGCTCCAGCGAGGATGTTCTTGCCCGCGCCACTACCCGTCAGGCAGTAGGAGACATTGGGGTTGCCTGTTGTCGCAATATATTGGCCGAACAGCGAACCCGTAGCGATCGTAGCGGTACTGCCCGTGCCGTCCCACACTTGCAGATTCGTGGCAGCATTGCTGCCGACATAACCGATCGACGGCAGTGTCGCGCCGCCACCCACCTGCGTGCCGGAAGCGTGCGACAACCCGGCCATCACCAACGCGAGAGCACCAGCAATGAGCTTGGTGCGGGTGTTCAACCTAATAAGTCCATAATTCATGGTTTTCCCCATGGCGCGTATACCTCCGGAATTGGAGGCCATGGCTTTTTACGCTCGCGCAATGACTGCTCAATTAAGTATTGGTGTCTTTGAATGTGCCAGTAAAATTACAATATCGACGCATTGAAATAATATTTAACGTCATATTTTTTCAATAGGAAGTTACGCGTGATGCACAGCACATTACCATGCGGTGATGGCTGTTTTTCGCTGCCACTTTCACGTTTTTTAGCCATACAATTTTCCATACTGGAAGGGGCTTTATGTATTTGCTTCCAGCATCGCATTCACTGTTTACAAGCGCCATAAATAATCAGCCAACTTTCTTTAAGGCGTCAGGGGTTTCTGGATAGAAGCACTGCGGTCAGCGGAGACTTCAATCGCTGATGCACGCCGACAAGCACTTTGTGCCTGCCATGATGCTTGCCTGTCCGCTGTCGTTTTCGCGAAAGCGGGACTCCATGTTTGCCAGCAGTCCCAGAGCAAATGGATTGACCGGCATTCGCTGTTGAAAAGTGCCTCCGCGTTCGCGGGAATGACGATCTCGCAGACGGAACATCGCAAAGATGCGTAGTCATCGGCACTGGCACGGGGATGATTCGTACGGCAGCCCGTATTCGTGCAACATGGAATACACCTCCCTGTCTAACTCATGCATGTGCGCAAGCGCTGTGAGTTCTCCCAATGTCAGCTCCATCAGCACACAGCGAATCGCACTGCGATGCCCTTCCATGCACCACGTGTTCAATATCTTCATCAGTTCGGCGAGCAAAACACCTTTCACTTTGTCCGTTGAATCGCCCATACGCTTGAGCTGTCTCTCCAACGAATAGGTGAGCCGCTTGCTGAAAGCACGTTCCGCCACATCGAGCGACGCCTGCAGTTGCTCGCGCGCGCAAGCCCTCAATAGCGATTCGGCCATGGTGTACTGACGAAAATTGGAAAGATGGATCAGTGTTTCGACAAGCGCACCCTGATTCACTGTGATTCGCCTCAATCCCTTGTCTTGGGCTGCATAGGGGAAAAACCCGGCCTTTCCCTGGGACGGATTCCGCAAGGAGGATGTTCGATTCATGTTGTGGGTCTCGAGCCGGCGCCTGCCCCGCCGGCCTTGCTGTTTTTCCAGTTCTGCGCTGGTTATGGGTATGTCGTTATTCGCTAAGTTGCCTGCGTTCGGCTTCGGTCAATGACTTTTTGCGCGCATCACTGAGGGAGCCAGCACCTAATATCTGTACGGGGCTGTTCGGGTTGTAACCGCCGCCGCCTTGAATGCTAGTGCTGCCATCGCCGAAACCGAGCACCTGCACCGAGATGATCGAGGGCTGCTTGCCGAGCGCATCGCTCTGCTGTTGCTTGGCCATGTCCTGCGCCACTTTGCTTACCGCGCCGGCAGCTGCTGCTGCGTTAGTAAGCGCGCCAACGTTCACCGTTTGCGCAACCGGCACGCCGATCTTCTGCCCCTGCACCTGGATGTTGTCGGCATTCAGTACTTGCGCCGCAGCCACCACCAAATTGCCTGAAACGCGAATGCCCGCATCGCCCGCATCAACGGTGCCGCGCGGCGCAACCAGATAGACGTTGCCCGTCGGTGCGCCAGGTATCGTCTGCAACGTAGCGATGCCGGCACCGCTGACTTCGCCTTTTGCATCGAGCAGGCAGAACGCGTCCAGATCGCACAGATAGGTAGGTGGTGGTATCACGGCCACCGTTTTCGCACCCTGCCCCGCATTGATGTCGCCGTTGGAACTCCAGATCACCATATTGCCGCCCTGTTCGGTGAAAACGCGGCTTTGTGCCAGCAGCAGGCTGCGGTCGGTGAAGATGTCCACGTTGCCCTGTTCCAAGGTGAGCACGCCCATGTTGTTGGGACCGGCGACGACCTGGCCTTGGTTGGTGATCACAGGTGGCGCATCGACACTACCGATAAGCGCCTGACCGCCCGGACCCAGGATGCTGATGTTGCCGCCTTGCTGGGTTTGAATGGTGGAACTGCGAATATCCAGATCGCCCGTATCGATCGTCTTGGCTTCGCCATTGATGCCGCCTGCGCCGCTACCGTTATTGGTGTAACCCAGCACAGCAGGGAACAGACTCTCGATCGCCGCGTAGCCTCGTGCGTACTGGTTGTAATACGGGCTGCTCGGATCGTTGTAATCCGCACCGACCTGGGCCAGAAGCTTGAAGAACTCCTGCTGCACGAACAATTCCTGCTTGTAGTAAGGCAATTGCTGGAAGGTTGCTTCCGCCTGTTGCGGTGTCAGCACGATGTGGAGCTGATCCTGCGCAAAACCGGTATCCACAGCCTGGCCGTCTTCCTGCTGCTCCATGAACGTGACCAGATCCGGCAGCAAGCTGCCGAAACCATCCACGCCGTTGGGATTGCTCAGGTACTGCGTGAGGAAGTTGCTGGTGTCGATACCCGGTGCTACACCGAACAGCACATCGACGCTGGCACCATCGTGCGGCAGATAGGGGTTGAGTGAGTTGCCGATGGTTTCGATGCCAGTTGGAAGCGAAGCGTTCTCGGAGGGATTTGCGTTGAGAAGATCGGCCTGGCTGGTGAGCGGGCCGAGATTGTGGCCGGCCTGCAATTGCAACGTACCCACACCGCTTAGCGCAATCACAGGTACTGGCTGACTATTCAGTCCGATGGGCTGAATCAAACTCAATGAAGCTGGGTTGTACTGCGTATCGTAGATGTCATGACCGGCCGCGATCCGGGTGAAGTCCGCGTCATGGGTTTGCTGGCCGACAAACGACAGATTGACGATATCTTGGCTCGCTTGGATCAGCGCCGGCTTGTCCGGCTCGATCAGCATTTCATCCATCTGGGTACCGTTAGGTGCCGCCGTGCCGTCGATGATGCTTCCGTTCAGTGCATAGATGCGTACCGGCGTATTGTCGGCATTATGCAGTCCGGCCTGATGCAATACTTTATCGATGAAGCCACCGGTGATGCTGGTATCCAGGTACTGACTCGGAGACAGGGAAATGCCGTAGTCAACAGGATCGGAACCTTGCGGATGCAAAGGCGAGGGTAATACCGTGGCTTCCGCATCGATCAGGCCAAAACCACTCGCAGCACCACTATTGGTATTAGTCGTATTTGCCAAATCGTAGTTCTGCTGCGCGAATTGAATCGAATCGCCGGCAAGCATGCTCAGATTGCCCGTAGCCGAGGGATACAGCCCCCCTCCGGTAAGGATATTGATGTTGCCGTTCAACGCGCTGAAACTGAGCGTCGAAGGCAATACACCAAGATCGTAACTGCCTCCCAGAGCGTCTCCCAGCACCTGCGTTTCCCAGGCGAGACTGCCCAACGTCAAGTTGCCCGCAGCAGTGGTCGCGTTGACCGCCGAACTGCTGCTGTAGCTTTGTTCGTCGGCACTGAGCCCACTGGGGGCCGCATAAGATGGGTCAAGGATGTCTGCGATATTCACGCCATCATGCGCACGAACGTTCCATTGCGCATCCTGCAGGGCAAGCAAGGTGGAAACAGGCGTAGTGAAACCGCCGATCGCAGCACCGTTTGCGGCATAACTTCCGTTCGGCAGCACATAACTGAAATTGGAACCGATCGTGCCATCGGCTAAAAGACTGCCCGTTCCTTTCGCGACGAAGTAACTGCCGCTAAGAATGTCGCCACCCGCGCTCACGGCAAGATTGCCACCGCCGACGGTCGTGATGGCACTACCCGCCACATTGGCGTACCACGTAGTGGGCAGTGATACCGAAAGATCGTTGATATTGCCGCCCGCCGTGACGGCGACATTGCCGCCTACGCTCATCACTCCCTGGTCGAAATTGGCGAAATTGATCGATGAACTGGTAGCGCTGTTGCCGGTTTCCATCCATGGCCACCAGAACTGGCCGATAAACGCGCCTTGCGTTCCAGTAATGTTGCCAGTGGTGTCGTAGATCTGTTCGATCCCGTTGATATTGCCACCAGCGCTGAGCAGAACGTTGCCTGCGTTAGTGGGATTCACCACACCGTTGACCAGCAGATCAGGTACGGCGCCCTCACCGGTTACGGGGGTTGCTACCGCGACACCGGTACCTGCCGTAGTGCCCGCCGCTGGTGCGCCTGCGGTATAGACCGCAGTCGGCGCGGTCGAATCCTGCCAATCGATATCGCCTGCCGCCACGATATCGATGGAACCAGTGCCGGTACGCACCACGGTGGGGAATTCCAGCGTTTTGCCGTCGCCGCCGTTAGCGGTGTACTGCACGGCGAAATGGCCGTTGAGATTGATATTACCCGCGCTGGTATTGGCCACCACGGAAAGCGGGTTGGCGCTTGCGAAATTGGCACCGGCTACAAGTTGGTAGCTGCTGCTTGATCCGCCCAGCAACGTGGCTGACGGCAGCGACACCGGATTGCCCAGGCTCGGCATGTTGGACGGCGAATTATTCGCTGCCTGAGATATCAGCAAAGCTCCGGGTACGGGCGGGGTGGGCGCATAGAAGAACTGCGAGCCGTAGGCCGTGGCAGTGGTGATGCCCGAAGCAGGAATGTAATCCAGATTCTGACCGATAACGGTGCCTAGATTGTTGGCGACGTAGTTGTAGTAGGTGTTGAATCCAGTGATGTAAGTGCTGTAATCCTGCGAATACTGTTTGTAATTGCTAGTCGCCTCCGATTGCAGAGGCGGCAGAAGAGGCGATGGTGTCTGGATCTGTGAAACCAGAAGGTTGAGGTTCTCATCGTCATTGCTGCTGTTGAAATTGCTCGTCAACCATTGTTGATAGGCTTGCTGATAAGCAGCGTAGCTGGCGCCGATCTGCGGCGCGGGTATGTTGGTCAAGTTGTAAGGGAGGAAACCCGAGGCGTCGCCCTCGTTGTAGGTATACGACCAGGTTCCCTGCTGACCCGCTCCCACTGCGTCGATGTACGACTGGTAGTTGGTGTAGTACGTCGTGGATTGACCCGGCAGCGGCGCCGTCACCGGCTGATAGAACTGGAAGCCGTTTATGTAAGAGCTGACACCTAAAGGATCTACGACTAGCTGGCTTGGATCCCAGAAATTAGCGTACCCGCCGTTCCACAAGTAGTACGCAGCACCACCTGTTGGCGTGAAATAGAATCCAGATTGAAGACTCAGACTGTCGTTTTGCAGAAAATTGATCGTGGCGAGATACAAGTTGTATTCCGTCGCATACAGCGAGCTACCTCCCCCCGACGGCTGATAAACGGGCGCCGTAAGCGTCGCTCCAACGTTCTGCTGATAGAAGCCATCCGTAACACTGGCATCGACATTTACGTTATGCAGAGCCAGCACACTAAGCGTGGGCGCGATGCCCGAGGCGGAGACGGAAGGATTGGCCCCATAGCGATACGCCAATTGGATCGTACCGTCGGCCGCGGTAACGCCAGCGCCCAGATTCCAGTTGGTAAGTACCGAGATATCGCCGCCATTGATGTTGGCATCCGGATTAACCAGTTCTATGCCGGGGCTAATCACTAGATTGGCAATGCCGGCATAGCGATTGCCGAAGCTGTAGCCCGGCTGCTCCACATAGCCCATCAAGGTACCGGGATTGCCAGCATTGCCACCCACGTAGCCGTAGAAATCCTGATGCGCGGCATTGGCCGCATCCGGAATGAAGTAATCATTGCTCAGATAGGCCTGCAGCATGGCGGCCGTGGTCGGCGCGGCCAGCGCGATGCCTGCCTCGTTGTACCAGGTGCCTGAAACCAGTTGCGGCGCACCGCCAGGGCCGGACGTATACCAGCCGGCAGGATCGATCAGGCCATCGAAATGTTGCGCGAGGTTAGTGCTGGAGTCGTCTGTGCTCCACACCGCATACGGCACGATGGTAATTTTGTTGGCGCCAGTGATCGATGTGCTGTTGGCAAAGGTAATTGGTACGTCACCATGGACCAGCAGCGGCGCGCGCAGGCTGACTACACCACCCACACCAGCAGAGCCGCCAGCGACATTGATGATGGCATTGGGCCCAAACACAATGCTGCCGGCGCTACCGGGCTGCACGTTCTCATAGCCGTATGTACTGTTGAGCGAGCCATCCGGCGTACCAACGGTACCGATGTTCACGATGCCGCCAAACTGTCCCGGCATACTGCTTGTCGCCAACAAACTGCCATTGATGGTGACGCCGTTGCGACCGTAAAGCTGGATTTCGCCGGCGGCGTTACCGGAAACATTCACCGTGCCTTCGATATCCACCACGCCAGCGTTGCCGTTGACGGCGGCGCTGCCACCATCGGCGGTGAGGTACACATCCTGTGCCACCAGGCTTTGCCCGGCGGAGAGCAATAGGTTGCCGGCACCGCTGGTGATGAAGATACCGCCGGTGGTGCCCGCATTGCGGGTCACAGACGCCAGTTGATCCAGATTCAGCGCGCCACCGCTGCTCACGCTGAAATAGCCGCCCTTGTAGCCGCTGACAGCGCCACCTTCGAAACTGCCCTCAAGGGTGGCGAGATTGTTCGCGGCGATAGTGAGGCTGCCCGCCGTACCGCCTAGTGGCGCGCCGGCAAAATTCACCACCGCGCCGGTATCCACGATCACTGAGCCCTGATTGGATATGAGCGCCAGGTCGCCACCGGCTGCATAGGTGGTAACGTCATAGAAGGTTTTGTTGACGCCGGCGGCATCGACGTTGGCGCCTCCGGCAAGAGTGAGATCGCCGCTGGTGGCGGTGAGCTTGAGCTGACCGGCCAATGCATCCACTTGCGTGCCGATACTGAGCGTACCGCCGCTGAGCATCAGCGTGCCGCCGAGACTGTTGTCGGTCAGCGCGGTGCCACTGGCGTGGTTGACGGCGAAGCTACCGGTGGTGGTCAGTGCAGTATCGGCACCGCTACCTGCCAGCAGGATCGGCGTATTGAAGTTGATGTTGGCCGCGCCGAAATTCACGCCACCGGTACCCTGGCCGGTGATGCCCTGGCTGACATTGGCAGTGACGCTGGCAAAACCCTGTGTGACGCTGCTGCCGGCGGTGAAATCCAGCTCGTTCGCGTTGAGTATCAACTGGCCCGTGCCTGCCGTTGCCGTGTCACCGCTGGTACCGACCGCGTTACCCAGGCCTAAGCTGCCCGCCTTGATGCTGACCGTGCCGCCATCGCTGACATAGGCATTGGCGTTGAGGTCCAGAGTCTGCGGCAAGTCGATGCTGACACTGCCAAGGAAGTTGATGGCGCCGCGGCTATTCAGCGTGACCTGGCTGGCATTGTTGAACAAGCTCAACGTACCGGAGCCGATCACCAGACCGCCGGTGCTGGCGCCGGCCAATGCACCGCTACCTACGAAACTGATCTGGTTGGCGGTGGCCTGGATGTTTTGCGCGGTGAATACCGCGTTCGGATCGACGCTGGTGGCGCCGGTGGTATCCATGGTCAGCGAACTACCACCCTGCACAGTGGCACCGGCATCGATAATGAGATTGCCGAGCGTGGTGCCGGACACATCGTAGCGAGTGATCGGGGCAAGGCCATTCTGCGAAACGCGCAGCAGCGCGCCGTTGCCGCTGATCGCGGCATTGCCACCACTGACTGCATTGCTGCCGAACAACAGTGATGTGCTGTTGGGCGTGCCTGTGCCGGTAGCGGCCAGATAGCTGCCCGACTGCAGCACGACGCCTTGCGCACCAGGATCGCCGTTGCCGTTGGCAACCAGCAGGATCTCCTGCCCTTGCAGAGGATCGGCGCTGTCGTTGGAGAGCACAACGCTGTCGGCGATGCTGGTGATCTGGTAGCCGTTGCTGGTGAGCTGGCGACTGCCGCCTAGCAGCAAGCTGCCCGCGCCCAGTGCGGTGAGCTGATCGGCAGAGATCTGCAGATAACCCACCAGCGGAGTGGAATCGGCACCCACTACCTGGATCGCTTGCGCCGCGATATCCACCAGACCAGGGCGTCCACCGGTGGCAGGCGCGTTGTCCAAACTGGCGCCTAATTGCAATTGCTGAGTGGCACTCAGCACCAGATGGCCGCCATCGGCAGGCAACAAGGGCGCGACCGTACCATTGCTGGTGGCCTGGGCCGTGAAATAGCTGTCCGCGTTGGTGAACCGGTCCTGCGAATACTGCTGCCAGACCGGGGCCGACTGCACCAGGAAGGTGGTGGTGGTGGATTGGTGCGCACCATCGAGGGCGTTGGCAAAATAACCCGTGATGCTGAGCGTGCCATCGGGCAGCACAGCGTTTTGCCCAAGTGCGATGTTCTGCGAGCTGGTGTCCTGCACCACGCGATAGGCACCTGGCAGAGTCGCGTAGCCAGCCGGCAGCAAGGTGTAGTAACCAGCAGGCAGGCCGGCGACGCCGGATAGATAGATCGATTGACCCAGGCCCGGGCCAGCCCCGGCGCCCGCAGCGCTGGTCATAGCCGCATCCTGCGCGCTGACCGGCGCGGTATAACCGGGCAGGATGGCGTAAATAGCACGGCCATCGGTGTACTGCGGTACCTGCGTGCCCGTGGTGCTGTTGGCGTAACTGGTTTCGTATTGAGTAAGCACGTTGACAGTGCCACCCGTGCCAGGCACCCATTCCGATGCCTGCAAGGTGCCGCCGCCGCGGATATCGATAGTGGCGCCGCTGTCCAGCGACACGTTATTTCCAGCTATGGTGATGGACTTGGACGGTGGCGCGGTCAGAGGCGAAACGGCAAAGCTCGAATAAGGAGCGCCGGCATAGTTCCATTCCAGGCCATCAGTCGTGCTGCCATAGGGAACCGTTTCGCCGTCTAGCGAAACTGAGGTAAGACTGCCGGTGCCGAGCGTGGCGCTTTGCGTAGTGACCAAATTCAAAGCGGCACCCACACCGCTGAGGCCGAAAGCGCTCGCCGTGGCGCTGGGGTTCTGCACACCGATGATGAGATCGCCGGAAGGCACCCACACCGAGCCGTCCTGCACGATATTGTCGGCATCCAGCAACAGGCCCCCGCCCGCCGACAACGGCGCGCTGGCGTTGCCATTGCCCAGGATTGTGAGCGTGGTGCTGAGCGCCTGGCCTTGGGCGTTCTTCAGACCCGAAGGATTGGCATCGATCGCGAAGTAATAGTTGGTGACTGGGTAGAGCTCGGTCGCCTGCAGCGTGATATTGCCGGTGCTGAACAGCAGCCCAGGGGTCATGCTGCCGCTGCTGCCATACTCGAGGTCTGTTGGTTCGTAGAAACGGATGGCGTTGCTGGCGGTGAAGCTGGTGCTGGCCCAACCCTGCAGATTGATCAAGCCGCCAAGGTCCATGAAATCAGCGTTGATATTCAGCGCGCCGCTACCAGCTACCGGGCTCCCTTGCCCCGTCGCATAACCCACGCCCCCAGTGATCTCCACATAGGGTGCGCTTATCTGCACCGTGCCATCACCCATGTTGTAGGCGATAGTGCTGACGTTGGACAGGTCTTTGCTGCCGGCGGGCAAAGCCGTAAACGTGTTTGCATACGCCGCGAAGCGCTTGCCTAATGAAAGATTGATATTGCCGGCAAAGCCGATCGGTAAAGGGTTGTAGTTGTTGTTGGTATTGATAGCACTGCTGATCGAAACATCGGGACCAAGGACAAGGCTAGTGATGCCCGAGCCATTCAGTCGATCCAGCGCGAAATACAGTACGCCCGTAGCACTGTTTGCCGCCGAGTTACTTCCCGGCTGCAGGCTGGAGCTCGGCAGCAGCAGGCCGGATTGCTGCAATACGATGGCGGTGGACTTGGGGGCATAAACATTGTTGGCCGGACTCATGCCCGTGATTTGCAAACTACCGCCTTCACCCTGTGAGCTACCCGCCTGCGCCAACAGACTGCCGTCCGCGTACAGGCCTGCTGCTGCGCCCAGCACGATGGAGCCAGCGTCGCTCCATACCGGGGTAAGCGTATAGCCAGTTTCGGTACCGTCGAGCACGCCATTTGTCTTAGGCAAGTCGTACACATCGGAGCTGCCCGATACATCGATCATGCTGCCCTGCTCGGTAAGCACATAGCCTTCGGCAGAAGTCAGGCTCACGCTGCCGCCGTTCAACACCACGCCGGTGCGCGGGTTATAGCGCGTAGTCAGGCCTTGGCTCAGGCTCTCGCCAGGCACCGCCGCCGCCAAAGGATTGACCAGGGACACACCGGCGGCATTCAGAACCGCCTGAGAACCAAGCCACACCTCCGGCACGCTGGGGATGGCGACGGCATTCACAGGCGTAGTGGTGACACTGATGGTCCCGCCAGGCGCATCAATCGTGCCGTCTACGATGGTGGACTGCGTGCCTGCCAGCGTGATGTTGGCGCCTGCGTCGGCAGTAATCGCCGCTCCCGTGCCCAACGTCAAGGAGCCCGTGACGCCGGGATACGTTGTCGGACCCACTGCAGGAGCTAACGGGTTTGCGGGCCACCCCAGGTACAGGCCAGCACTCAATGAGAAGCCGGGACCATTCGCACCACGGGAGATATAACGCAGGTAAGGCGCCAGCTGTCCCACGCTTGCATAGGCGCTACTGGTTAGCGGACTCTCACCATAGATGTCTGTGCCTGTAGGTGCATCCAAGAGTGCAGTGACATTCGGAAGCAAATTGTCACGGCTGATCTGCACGACCGCGCCTGGCGCAATATTGGCGTCCGTGAATGAAGTAAGCGCGTAATTGTCAAAACCTTGGCCCGCGAAGAAAGAGGGCGACAAGTACAAGCCATTGTTCAACGCCAGATCACTTGCGCTGCCGCCAATCTGGATGTCGATCGCCTGCAAGGTAAGCGTACCGCCACCACTGAAGCCGTACGCACGCAAGCTACCATCCAGCACAAGCTTGCCCTGTCCGAGGGCAGAAGGCGCGATCTGATTTCGGTTACTGAATGTAAACAAGCCCTGATTCGCATAGTCGATCAGGCTTATGCTGCCTCCGCTGCCATTCGGTATCCCATTACTCAATTGCAACTGCCCGTTGCTGTTGACGTAGCCGCCGCTCGATGCATCCAGCAAGCTGCCGGATTGCAAT
The DNA here is from genome assembly GCF_030160295.1 of Dyella acidisoli. Classification (GTDB taxonomy): domain Bacteria; phylum Pseudomonadota; class Gammaproteobacteria; order Xanthomonadales; family Rhodanobacteraceae; genus Dyella_B; species Dyella_B acidisoli. The sequence continues at coordinate 278,006 of NZ_BSOB01000004.1, read as the reverse complement.
ACGATCGAACCCGTTTCATCAGTCGTCGCACCGCTGTAACCCTGAACGCTAGCCTGATTTGCAATCAAGCTAATGGTTCCGCCATTGATGTAGCGATCGCCGATGTAATTGTCTGCGGAAGCACCAGCGTCGTTTACCCACAATCCGCGCGTGCTCAACACCGCGCCGCTATGGATGGTGATGTTTTCGTGCTGCACAGCCCCCGTCAGACTGGTCGGGTCGGGAAAATCACCATCGCCTGATGCCGTCAAGGTAATCGCACCGGACGGCGCGCTGAGTTCACCGAAGATATTGATGGCGTTTGCCGTAAGCTGGATCGAACCGCCGGGCTTCACACCGAGCACAGCGCCGGCTTGCTCTAGAATCTCGCCACCATTCGGCAGAGTGGAACTCATGTTGACCGCACTGAACCCACCTTGCTGCACCAGGTTGGTCGAAACCGGCACCCAGCGCGACAGATCATATGGGCTGGTGCCGGTGGGATCGTTGGCATTGAGCACGCTAGACCAAGTCGTATCGGCCTGGAAACTGGGGTCAAGCTGTTCGAGTGGCGATACCGATTGTTGCAACAAGATGCTGGGTGCAAGCGACATGCCCGCCGCGTTCGCCGCACCGCTCACGCTGATATCCAGCGTGCCGCCATTAGGTTGAGTGCCCTGCGTCACCTGGTTGCGACCGGCAAACGCTTGCGCGTTGATCTGACCATCCAGCACCAGGGCCTGGCCTGTGGCGATGTTGAGCGTGCCGGCATTGCCGCCAACGGCAAAACCACTGTCCCAACGCGTAGTGCCGGCTAGCAACGGATTGCTGTAATTGGTGGTGACGCCCCAGCGGTTGTCGACCACCTCGTAATCGCCTGCAAAGCCGACATAAGTAACGTTGGGGTCGGCATCGGCGATGTTGTAGATACGGCCGTTGGAAGCCATCAAGTTGGGTGTGGTGATCCAGCCAGGTTGGTAGGCGATATAGCCACCACCCAGATTCAGTTGCGCACCGCTACGCACGATGACCTGATTGCCGTTGAGATTGATGCTGCCGCCGTTGGTCATCATCTGATCGATGGTGCGCGGCACATCATCTACATAACCGGAAACATTGAGGATGGGGCTACCCACCCATGCGAGGCCATTGGCCATAACACCGCTTTGGGTGCTGTCGACCACTACATTCTTCTGCCTATACAGAAAGCTGTTGCGCAACAGCGGCGAATTCGCCAGTTCGTTCTGGCCGATGCGCGGAATCGTCACCAGTAAGACTGATATGGGAAGCCCAACGTCGGCCAGGCCCGAAACATCGATCACTGCGCCGTTGTCGACGTAAAGGCGGCCGGCCAGCGGATTGGTGTAGACATTAGTGCTGTAATTACTGAAATAAGCATTGATGCTGAGATTGGCGTTGGGCGCTTCCAGCAACGAGCCGAACTGGAAGTTGACGGTTTCGCCACTGAGAATGAGGCTACTGGTCTCGAAAGCTGCAGTAGCTGCGGCGGTGGATGTGGTGGTCGCACCATCCTCTTCCGGCAGCACGGTGGTAACGGAATCGGGGCCGAGCACCAGAATGCCACCGCGTCCATAGTTTGTGCCGCCGATCCATCCATCCTGCGCATTCAGAACGATGCTGCCCGGATAACTGATGCTGGTTGAGGCCAGGGCCACGCCATCTTGTGTGACGTTGTAGCCATCCATCTCCACTTCGCCCCGGCGCGATTGCAGCAAGCCCGTATTGGCGGCGGTGCCGCCGACTCCCGCATTCACCACCGACAACGGCTGCGTGGCAGAGCCTGCACTTGCGTTGTCGATTTGCGTGCTCGCCGCCAGGATCACCTGCCCCTGGTCATCCACGATTCTGCCGGCGTTGGCGACATTGGGTGCGGCCAGCAGCACGAAGCCTTGCGTGCCGCCAACGATGGAGGCACCGCTCTGCACCACCACATCGTGATTCTTGCCATCGGTAAACGCGCCGTTGACTAAGACCGGCAAATTGGCGCTGCCGGAGGCAATGCCGCCGCTAAGGAACGCGCTATTGCTTGCATTCACATCGCTACTGAAAAGATCCAGCGAACTGGCCATCAGCGACTGCGTATTCACTTGGCTACCCGCGCCGAACAAGATGCCGTTGTGATTGAGCAGATACACCGTGCCTTCGGCCTTGATTTGGCCGAAGATCTGACTGGGCACGCCGCTTGGATCAATGACGCGATTGAGCGCGATCCAATTGTTGTTGCTGCCGTTGGTCTGATTGCCGCCGCTTTGATTGAAGTACAGCGTGGTGTTGCGACCGACGTTGAAACTGTTCCAAGTGAGGATGGCTTTTTGTGCGGTCTGCTTCACTTGGACGGTGGTCTGTCCGTTCGACGTGGTTTGCGTAGGCAGGTTTGCGTTCTGCCATAGCGATGGATTGCTGGAGACACCCGACGCGACAACCAGGCCACCCGATGTAAGGCCATTCGGTACTGGCGATGTCTGTTGTTGCGCAGCTTGCTGTGCCGATTGCTGTGCGGCGATCTGCGCAGCAACAGCTTGTGCCGCGCGATTTAAGTTGGCGAGCGACTGCTGTACTTGTTGTTGCTGCAATAACTGCTGCGGCGTCTGAGCGGCAACACCGGTAAGCGCCGATGAATTTCCACCGGTGGCCTGTGTAGCGGGACGATTCGCTGCCTGCTGCGACAGCCACGCTGAACTTAGTGCCTGCGGGCCGCCGGCATGCGTCGGCATAGCGGCCATCGCCAGTACAGAGGCAATGGCATAGGCCAGGGGATGTCTGGCCGCAGTTGCACGCATGGAACGGGAACGTTTGCCTGAACCGACCGGTGTGATCACGAAGCTCTTCCCCTGAACGTTTTTCGCCTGGCCTTCGGTTAAGTAGACCGCTGCGTGGATGACGGACTGAACCGTGTCATCAAAATTTCATGGGGAATGTCGCGGGGTCTTCACGCGAAGGAAATGTTTTCCGTAGGCTGGGGTGCAAACCCCAACATCCTTATGTATCGGGCATGGTGATGTTGGGGTGTGCACCCCAACTTACGGACTACGGGTGGATGGGCACACCCAGCAATGGTGGCGCAGCTGGCGGCGCTGGGCGCTGCGGTATCACCGACTTGCCCAGACTGTTGCCCATTTGATGACTGAATGCCGAAAAGTTGAATTGCCCGACTTGCTGATTGCTGGGCGCGTGCGCCACAGCGTCGAGCTGAACCTGTGGTTCTGATGCCAAATGAGTGGTCGACGCCAGACGCTGATTCAAGCAGGCATATGACAATGCCGGCCGATCATTGACGCTGACGTCGACGCAAGAAGGCGAAGTCGTTTGCGCGCACGCCATCGCCTGCACCATCACGGCTGCAGATGCCAGGCACCACGTACCCAGCAACACTATTGGCGATTGCATCGCGCGCATGACTTCATTGCCTAATCACTGCTGCGTGCCGCCCGATGCGCCGCCGCCGGCAGGAACCGGTTCCAGATTGAATGAAATAGTCGAGATCTTGGCATCCAGCCCTTGCACGACCAGTGGCGTGAGATCGTTACCCATGTTGCCGCCCAGCACCGCGTTGCGGTCCAGCAGCAGGCCGCAGCTCTTGCTGCGATAGGTGTCGGTAATCACCGGCTGCGCATACTGCGCAATCTGCCCCATCGCCTTGACGCGCGTGGCTTCCAACTGCCGGGCACGCTGATTCTGGTCCGTCTGCACTTTCTGCATGCGCTGAGAAAGCGCTTGTTCGCGCGTTTGGCGTTGATCGGCAGAAAGCGAAGCCGCCTGCGCGCGGTAAGCCTGGACGTCGGCGTCGATCGGCTTGCGCTCCGTATCGATCTCGCTCTGTGCCTGATCGGCAAGTTGCTTCAGGCGCGCGGACGCGGCCTTGCCGACCTTGGCGTTGGCGAAGATCGCTTCACGCGACAGCAGGCAGACGCCGGATACCACGGGACCGCCGAGCGGCGGGTTGGTATCGCTGGACTGGGCCAACGCGGCGGTACCCGGAACGATGGCCAGAACAAGGGCGGCTAGAGCTAACGGCGTGCGATCAATGCGCATAATGGAGTCCTTCAGTGGTGGAAAAGACTTCAAGCTACGCCAATTGCGCATTGATTGCAGCAAGTTGGCAACACTCCCTCCCCCTTCGGGTAGAGGGCCGGGGTGAGGGGCCAATCTTGCCTCATGCCCGTTCATGCCAGACCACAAAAATCTCAGGCCGCTTCGATAGAAGTTTCCGGCAAGCCTTGCCCCCTCACCCTAACCCTCTCCCCAAAGGGGAGAGGGAATAAAAGTTATGGCTTCTTGGACGGTGTGGCGCGCGGATCGTACCGCTGCTCATACAGACGATCGCCATACGCCTGCGCCGCATTTTCCAGCTTCGCCCGCTCCGAGGCTGCGAACGGCTGACGGCTGGCGATCACGCGGCCAATGCTCATATGACTATATGCATCCAGTATCTCGTTGCCGATCTGATAGAGCTGCTGATTCTTGGCGGTGCAGGTGGCGACCTGCGTCTGTGCTTCGTGCAGCTGCCCGGCAAGATCATTGCCATGTTGTTCCTGCGTGTGCTCGTTGGCGTTGGCGTCAGCCACCGTTTTTTGCAGGCGCTGTACTTCTGACTCGGCCTGTTCGCGGGCAGCGCGTTCGGAAGCCAGGGCCGCCGTGTCCTGCGTTGAAGCAGAGCGATGCTTGCCTAATTCGGCCTTGGCAGCATCCGCCTCCTTGCGCGCCGCGTCGCGCTCCTGTTCAAGCTTGGTTTTCTCCGCCTGCCATTGCGCCTGCTGACCTTGAAGGTCCTGCAACTGGCTGCGCGCATCGGCGAGCTGCGAGCGCAGTTGCTGCTCCAACGTTTGTGCATGCAGACTCGTGATCAACGCGAGATAGAGCAAGATGGCGATCGCTGCGCGTTTCATCGTTCACCTCAGAATTTCGTGCTTATTTCGAACTGCACCACGTCGATGTTGAACGGCGGGCCGTACACCACCTTGGCGCCGTAGTAACGCGCGGACAACCATGTGCGTGGCGCGATCCCGTAGTCGGCAGTAAGGATGAAACCCTTGGCATTGGTGCCGCCGAGGTGGAAGTTCTGGTCGGTGAGACCATCGAGCATCGCGTCGGGCTGAAGATACTTGTAGCCCAGGGCAATGTTCCATTCGTTCAATGCCATCGGTTGCGGCGTGCCGATGATGCCGCGCAACAGCCAACCCACCGGGCCGCTCTTGTACGGACCATTCGATCCGTTGCTGCTACCTTGGTAGTTGTTCACCGGCACGCCCAGGCCATTCGGATAGCGATCGAATGCACTGCGCATGTGGTAGGCCATGTTGCGCTCGTACTCCGCCTGAATCTCGATCGGCGTTTCACCCACCTTGAAGTCAAGCTTATTGACCATGTCGGCGATGTGATAGTTGTACGCCAAGCCCACGAACTGCGGCTGCGCATAGTTGTTCGGCGAGCCCGGATAAGGAAGGATGTCGCGTAGCAGGAATACCGTGTTACCCCACTGCATGTAATCGGGAGCGGTGTTATCCGTGCTGCAGTAGTTGGTAAGGCCGTTATTGACCTGGCATGGCGCGGAAAGCTGGCCTTGCATGCGGTTGAAGAAGTAGTAGGCCAACCCGGCTTTCCATTGCACATCCTCAGCCAACTTCCATGTGAAGCCCAACTGCGTGGCCCACATCCACTTGTCGCCGACACCGTATTTCGCATCACCAAAAGCCTGCGTAGGCGCGTTGTTGCTGGTGTACTGGATCGGAATCGCGCCTGCGGTAACGAAGCCTTTTACGTCATCGGTGAACGGGAACTCGCCATGGCCAACCACGCCATCGAAATTGAGTTCGGGCGAGAAAATAAGATCGGTCTGCAGGAACGGCGTAGGCATGCGGCCGGCCGTAACCGAGTAATACTGATTGGGCTGCCAGCGCACCCAGGCCTGATCCAGCCACAGGTTCTTCTTGACCAGGCCACCGCCCAGCGTCTGCGTGGTGGATACCGGATTGTTGTCGTTACCGGAGCCAATGCGCACGCCCGCGGTAACGGTATCGCCCAGCTTCACCTTGATACCGATATGCGCCTGCAAACGCAGCATGTTCAGGCGATTCTGGGTGGAGTTGAGGATCGGCGGGTTCACGCCCTGGGTGATGGTGTTGAGGTCATACGGACCGGTCTGGTTGAGCGCGGCGTAGTTGATGAAGTCGGGCGAGTTTTTGCGGCTGTAGTACCAGGATTCGTCGCGTACACGCACGTCGCCGTACCAACTGATGCGATCCAACCATTCCGGCAACGCGTTCGGTTCGGCCCAGTGTTCGGACTTGGCCTGCGCAATCACTTCCTGCTTCACCTGCTCGCGAATCTCGTTGCGCACACTTTGTGGAACGTACACCGCGCGTACGTCGCCCGGTTGTGCGCCATCTGTTGGTGCAGCGGTGGCGGCAGTTGCTTGGCGCGCCTGTACGGCTTCATCGTTGGCTTGCTTGATCAAGCCGTCGGCTTCGCCTTGCGTGATCAATCCTTTCTTCACCATCAGGCGAATCAGGTTGATGGTGGCGTTGGTCGAAGGTGCTGTGTCTTGCGCATACGCGCCAACAGCAGGTACACCTAGCAAAAGGCCGATGGCGATGCACAACATGCTCTTGCGAGCACGCCACCCAGCGCGGCTCCCTCTCCCCTCCGGGGAGAGGGTTGGGGTGAAGGGACGCACTGGCCTCACACTTTCGCAAGTGCGGCCCCTACCCCTTTCCCCTTGGGGAAAGGGAAAGGAGAGAATGTGCTCTCCGGAGGGGAGAGGGGACGTGTCCATCGCACCGTGCGGGCTTGCTGGGGACTTCATTGCGTTCTCCATAAAAAAGTTTCTTGAAACTTCATCCAGGTCGATAGCCGCGCATCGCAACGCGCACCGGCATGCTCAACGTCGGCGGTGGTGGCGTATCGATGCGCACGCCACGCAATACTTCGAGCAATGCGCTGTCGGTCTTGTCGACACCGCTGGGTTTGATCAGCTGTACGCGCGTTACGCCACCATCAGGCGACAGCCACAAATTCACGCGTACCTCGAACACCAGGCGGCGCGTGCGGTCGTCGCGCTGAATCGCTTCCTGCAGCGCGTAGCTCAGGTATTGCTCATAAGAGGAACCGCCGACGCCTGTGCCGCCACCGCTGCCCACCATGCCGCCGCCTTCGCCCGCGCCGATGTTGAAAGCGTCGTTGCCGGCCTGTGCGGGACCATTGATGGTGATTTGCTTGGCGACATCCGGTGCTTTTGGTGCTTGCACGGGTTTCAGCGGTTCCGCCGGTTTTGGTACGTCCTGCTTGGTTTCCTCCACCTTCTTCGGCTCCGGCGGCTTTTCCTTCGGTGGCGGAGGCGGAGGGGGCAATGGTGTGATGGTGGCGATGCGCGGCGCCGAGCGGCGCACGCCTACTTCATGGCTCGCCAGCATCCATACCAGCCATGCCGCGGCAAGCAACAGCACAAGGGCGACGATGCGTCCGCGCCATCGACGCCATGCTGTCTGCTCTGGGTAACCGGACTCTGACATCGCCAAGTTCTCAGCTCGCTTGCTTGCCGGTCACGAGACCGACCTGCGTAAGTTCGAGACGGCGCAGCAGGTCGAGTACGTCGACAACCTTCTGATACTGCACGTTGGAGTCGCCCTTCACGATCACCGGAAAGTCGGGCGTGAGCGCTTTCTGTTCGCGCAACCGTTGCTCCAGTTCGCCCATGGTCACTGGAAAGGCGTCGAGGAAAACCTGCCCCGTATCGGAAACCGTAATCGCCTTCGTTTGCGGCTTGGCCAGACTCACCGACGCGCTGGCCTTGGGCAGATTCACCTTGATGCCCTGCACCGCCGCGGTGGTCATGATGATGAAGATCACCAGCAGCACGTACGCCAGATCGAGCATCGGCGTGATGTTGATGTCGTCGTACGGTTTGTCTTCGTCATGGGCTCGCATGGCGCTCTCCTCAGCTCTCTACTGTGGAAAGATCGGCAGCGCGATGCAGCTCGGCCAGACGCGTGACGAATTCGTCGACGAACACCTGCATGTTCGCGGTAACAGCCTTGTTGCGCGTCAACAGGTAGTTGTAACCAAACAGTGCGGGGATCGCGACGGCCAGGCCAGCCACGGTGGCAAGCAACGCGGCGGAAATGCCCGGCGCAATCGCATTGATGTTCACGTCGCCTGCGGCGGCGATGGCGGCGAAGGTAATCATCACGCCGACGACGGTGCCGAGCAGGCCGAGGAACGGGCCACCCGAAATTGCGATGGTAAGCATCACCATCGAACGCGACAGCGCCTGGTTCTCGCGCACCAGGGTGGAATCCATCACGGCGCGGATCGCTTCAATGGACTCGCTGGCGATCACCAGTCGACCGTCTTCATCGCGGCGGCGCCACACTTCCTTGGCCCCGGTTTCGTACAGCCGGTACAGCGACGAACCGGACAACTCCTGCTTCATGGCCGGCGCGACATGGTTGCCGGAAAGGCCCAACAGATTGCTGCCGAGCTCGCGATAGCGATGCAGGAAGCGCTCGTTCGCATTCGTCACTTGCGACACGTAGCTGCCACGCTGCCACATCACCAGCCACGAGATGATCGCCATGATCGCCAGCAATGCGATCACCACCCATGCATCCACCGTGACCGATTTGACGATGATGCCGAAATAGCCGAAGCCGAAGCCCGATTTCTTTTCGTCTTCGCCGTAGGCCGTGAGTTTGGATTCCGCACCTTGCGTCAACAAGTCGGCCGTGATCGCAGCGGCGGGACGCGCCACGCGCGACAGGCGCAGCTCGTCCATCTGTCCCACGAAGGCGGCGAACGGTACCGGCGTGGCACCCGCGCTCGCTGCGTCGCCACCCACCGTTGCGGTGCCGCTCAATGCAGGTAATGCAGCGGCGAGATTCGCGTAGGGCTGACCATTGACGTACAGCACGATCTGACCATTGCCGGCCGTCACCGCCAGATGTGTCCATTGACCCGCTTTCAGTGGCGTGCCCGCGCTCGTGCGCTGCGGTGCACTGCCACCATCCACTTCCGCGAATGGCGCACCACTGTCGATACCGATCAAGAGTGCCTTGCCGTCCTGGCGATGGCCGTAAAGCAATGTCGCAGTAGTTGGCAGCGCATCCAGCTTGATCCACGCGCTGAAGGTGAAGCTGCCGCCTTCCTTGATATCGAGCGAAGAACTCACCGGCAGCGTGATTACGGTGGAACCGTCGAAGCGCGCCGCGTTGCCGGCAATGCCGCCATCCACGATGCGCAGCGCACCGCTCGCCGCGTTGTTGCCGTAGGCCGTCGCATCCTTCGGCGGCTGGCCACTCTGTTCGTCGAAGTGATACACCAAGGTGTAATCCGCATCGAACGTGGCTGCGCCGCTGCTCAGCGCGGGCGCCTTGCTGTTGCCGTAATACATCCAGATCGTCTGCTGGCCGTTGCTCGGCAGATCCGTTACGTCGAGCCAGATCTGCGCTACGCCCATCACCGGATCGAAGTTTTCGATCTGGTAATTCAGCGGCGTTTTGCCATCCGGACCGACGAAGCGCAGATCGGATCCCGTCTTGGCGACGCCGTCGAACTGGAAGTTGCCCGGATGCAAGCGGATCAGCAGCGGCATGCGCCCCACTGGCTGCGTCAGGTTGCCACCCTTGGGCGTGGTATCCAACGTGATGGGTTTGCGATACGACCAGTCGTCGTTCCACCACGAGGCTTCGCCGGCCATGCTCAATCTTGGCGCCAGCAACAGACACAATGTGCAGAGAAGAATGAAGTACCGCATGGTCGTTGAGCCTCTATCCGAAGTGATCTGGAGCCTGTTTAGGGCCCTAAAGTCCCGCTTTCACGCTGAAAAGCAGATGTCCGTCGTGCGCCCTGGTCTGCACGCCATCCCGCAACGGATAGGCGTACTCGAGATCGCCATTCACGTAATGGAAAACCGTAAACGACGTGCCGACGCCGGTGCTGAGCAAGGTGAAGCGCCCGCGCTGTTCGGCGAGCGGATCGATCAACATCAGGCGCGCGCTGTCGACGAAAATGTGGAAGCGCCAGTCGTTGGCGAACGATCCAACCCATGAATGAATCGAAGGCGTGCGCAGCTCCACCGAAGCGATCGCACCGTTGTCCGCTGTTTCTTCCGCCGACAGATAGCCGCGTACGCTGCTCATGCCGCCAGCCGCGAACTGTTCGCTGGAAATCAGTGGTTGCGTGCTGGCCTGCGCGCTGGCGCGCGTTGCAACGGCGAAGTCGCCGGCGAAGCTGTGGGCGTAGTTGAGGTCTAGACGCAGGTCGGCAAAGTTGTCGCGCGCGTTGTAGCGCTGGTTGTCGAACGCCTGGTTGCTGCTGCCGACACCGCGCCAGCCAAAATTGCCGGTAAACGTGAACCCAAGGGTGGATTTTTCGCCGGTGCGCTGCCCGGTGTAAGACGCCGAAAGCGGGTAATACGTAAGCGGCGCCTGCAGCGTCTGCCCACCGAGCTGGATGTTTTGCTCGAAGTGTTTGCGACTGATGCCAAACGACACCATCTGCGTGTAGTCGCCACCCAGCACGGGCAATTGCTTCGTCGCTTGCAGGCTTACCGCATTGCCCTTGCCCAGCACGGTCGTACCGCCCAGTGTGTTGGCATTGCTGTTGGATTTGTAGGCTGAGCCGAGCAGGCTCCAATCCGTATTCAAAGGTGCCAGATACGACAGCGCATAAACTTCGGTGGCGTGCCGATCCTGCGGTGCCACGATATACGTGGCGGAAATCGTGTGTCCCAACTGCCACAGGTTGTCATAGCGAACAGAGGCGATGGTGCGCAGATCCGGCGTATAGGCACTGTGGTCGTTGTTGACCTCCACGCTGCCGTGCAACGGATAGGTGTCGTCGACCTTGAGCGTAACGTCCATTGTCTGCGGCATGCTGCCCGGACTCAGCAGCGGAACGACCTGCCGCCCCGGTTGTTTATTGAGATCGGTGAGTTCTTTCTGCACCTGGTTGAAGTCGGGCACGGTACCTTGCGCGAGCGAAGGCACCGCATCGCGGATTTCCTGCGGCGAGTGATACTTCGCCCCTTCCACGCGCAGACGGCCGATGCTGTTTTCGGTGACCTGCAGCAGGATCACGCCGTTCTTCACCTGCTGTGGCGGAATTTCCACCACCACGGATTGATAGCCCTTGGACTGATACAACTTTTGCAGGGCATCGCGCGCAGCGTGCACATCGTTCATGCTGCGCCCAGGCCCCAGATAAGGCTCCATGGAGCCTTCGATGTCTACCGGCTGCAGCTTGGTGTTGCCGCGCACGAGGTATTCGTTGATCTGAAAGTTGGCCGGCGCGGACGAAGGTGCCGGCGCTGTCGAATTTTGCGTTTGCGCCGCAAGCGGAAACGCCATCGCCAAGCTGATCAGTACCGCCAAAGGACACACCAAACGCGCCGGAATATCCCCTCCATGTCGCATGTTCATTCGCCGCCTCGTGCCTGCGTCGTTTGATCGGCCGTCGATTGATTGGCATGGGGTTGATCGGCATGGGGCCGTTGATGCACTCCCCATCGATGCCACGAAGCTAACGCGCCGCGGGTAACCGAATCACGACAGTGGCGTGTCGGCTCCGCAACACACGGCAAGCACGTCCCCCTGCCACGTCCATGTGGCACTCGCAGTCCTTGCAGACGATGTCTCTTTTGCCTGATCACGCAATGCGCATCCTGATCGCGGCGGCTTTTGGCCGTCCATTTGCAAGAGTCGAAAAATTCCCGCACGCGAGCGCCTAGCGCTGCGCGTGACGCAAAAAATTGAAAAGGCATCCCTGCCTGTCCACAACATCCCTGCTCGAATAGACCGGCTTCTCAGTTCGGGACTGAACCTTGTCACGAAAAATTCATGGATCGAGCGTAGACAAGGGTTTTCGACATGCGTGTGTCATGTGTCTGGACACACAACGGAGATATGGCGCGTGCTTTTTCTGTCATGGAAGAAGTCGTGAAAAATTTTTTCACCGAAATAATGAGCGTGAAGGCTTCTTCACAAACGTGGAGGAGAGGCGGATAAAAACGTTTTCGCGCGATTCACTGTCACATTGCGGGCATAGTCTTTGTGACTTGTCCAAGGAGGCCATACAACGTGCAGCGCTTTCGTAACAAAGGGTCTTGATCGCGTATTCCCATGGTTTGCATGCGTGGTTTTGTGTTTGACGCTGCCTTTGGCATCTCCCGCGGAAACAGCTTCCACTCCGTCTCAGACGGCTTCGCCCACGGTTGGGCGGACCGGTCTACTCCGCATCGATGACAGCATCGCGTTCGACATACCTGCGCAATCGCTGCTGACGGCGTTGCAAACCTATAGCGAACTCACCGGGCAAGCGGTGCTCGTCGACAACGCGCTGGCAGAGGGCAGAAGGTCCCCCGGCGTACACGGGAATTTCGACAAGACCGAAGCGTTACAAAAGTTGCTCGCAGGAACCGGGCTGGTCGCGAGCTATTCCAGCGACCAGGCGTTCACGTTGAAGCTCGCGGAGTCAGATGCAAGCGCCGGCAAAACGGTGCGTGAGCGACCAGAAAGCGTTGGGGTGGAGGAAAGCGAAGCCGTGATCGAACACTATGCCGGACAGATCCAGAAACCCATTGAAGCCGCACTGTGCCAATTGGACGATACGCGCCCAGGCACGTATCGGCTCGCCGTGCAGATATGGATTGCTTCATCAGGCCACGTCGAAAAAGCCAAGCTGCTAACGCCCATCAGCGGCCAGCGCGACTACGAAGTACGACACGCCCTGAACAAGCTCGTGCTTGAGCCGCCCCCCCCCGGCATGCCGCAGCCGATCACCATGCTGTTGCTGCCCGGACATGCGGGCGACGTTTCGGTATGCGCTACGGCTTTGCCGTACGTGCACTGAGGTCCCGGCGATGGAGCCCGCGTCATTGCCGTTGCTTCGGCTGTTCATGGAACGCCGCCATGAATTGCGGCGACGCCTGAAAAACCGCCTGGGTTCCGACGAGCTGGCCAACGACGCCTTGCAGGAAACCTATCTGCGCATCGAGCGCATGGGCGACAGCTCCTGTGTGTCGAGCAATCCGGCGGGCTACCTGTTCCGCATGGCGATCAATGTCGCGTCGGACCAGCGCCACGCCGATGCGCGCTACCTCACTGGCAGCGAGGTGGAAGATCTGCTCAACGTCGGCGCGGATACGCTTGATCCGGCCAGGGTGGTACATGCCAAGCAGGAAGTACATGTATTGGAACAGGCGCTTGGTGAGTTGACCGAACGACAGCGTGCCATCCTGATTGCCGCCCGTGTTGACGATGTGGCGCAGGAGGAGATCGCCCGCCGGTTTGGCATCTCTGTGCGCATGGTGGGCAAGGAACTGAAGAAGGCGCTCGAACATTGTGGCAAGCGTCTCAATCGCAAAGTCATTCAGCGGTTCGGTCCAGGCGCGGGAAAAGAGTCTTAAGGGGTATGCCGATACTCGATCACATGGCCCACCGCCGTGCCGCGCTGCACAAAGAAGCGCAGCATTGGCTGCTGCGCCTGACATCAGGCACGGCTAACGCCCATGACGCGCGTGCCTTCGAGCACTGGTGCGGGCAAAGCCCTGCGCACATGGAGGCGTTCGCGGAAACCCGGCGCATGTGGGAAAACCTCGGGCCAGCCGCCCATGCATGGATGGCGGGCGAACGGACGCGCGCCGCCGCGCAATCCAACCGCACCGCCACATGGCCACGCATGAGCCGCCGAGCTTTTCTCGGCGCAGCCGTCACCGCTTCCGCTGCACTCGTGGTCATGCATCCGCCGCTGCAAATGTGGCCGTCGCTGTCGGACATGGCGGCGGACTATCGCACCGCCACGGGCGAGCAACGCGAAGTGGACCTGGGGCAAGGCATCGTGGTGCAGATGAACACGCAGACCACCATCAACCTGCGCAAGTCGGAAGGCCGGATGAGCGGCATCGATCTGCTGAGTGGCGAAATTCAGGTCAAAGCCACAGGCGTCGCGGATGGTCCAATCAGCGTATACGCCGGTGGTGGACGCATCGACGTCGGCATGATGGGCAAATGCAATGTGCGTTGCGACGACAGCGGCGTACAGGTGACCGGCCTCGATGGCGCGACCACGCTCCACTATCAGGGGCAGATCGCCGTTCTCAAAGCCGCGCAGCGCGCGGATTACAACAACGGAAGCGTCGGCCAGGTAGTGCCCGCAGATGTCGAAGCGACGATGGCATGGCGGCGGCGCGTGCTGATTTTCGACGGCCAGACGCTGACCGAGGTGGTGCGTGAAATCAATCGCTATCGCCCGGGCAGAATTATTCTTGCCAATGACGGACTGGCCACACGGAAGGTGCAGGCGCGGTTTTCGTTGAATCAGCTCGCGGATGTCGCTGCACTGATCAAGGATGCGTACGGCGCCAAGGTCACCAGCTTGCCCGGCGGCATCGTGATATTGAGTTGAGCGGATCTCACTGATCGCTTGACCGAATGAAAGAAAGACCCTTGGAGGTGAGCTGCAGCGTTACGCCACGCCCTGCACCATCGTGGGACTTCTGTACCATCCCCATCGCCAGCAGGCGTGAAACGATGTCCTCCGGTACAGCGGCAACTCGCCCTTCTGCGACATTTTCCAGGCCCGAGACTTCGTTCCTTTCAAGCTGCACCGATACATTCACGACGACATGCTCCAGATGTTTGGATCTCTATCAAGCTTGCCTCAGCCTGTGTGACAAATGCCTGCCAGGCTTGTGATGGGATATGCGTCCCGTCTTGCGTTGTTCACTTGGGTGATCGGGGCTCTACGCTCGCCGGCTATTGCGATGGCGCCTTTCATCATGGACGAGCGCGGCTCGTCACGGCCGATACTTATTTAGCACGATTCAAGCCCTTGGCTCTTAGAGGGAGGGGAGTCTTGAGAAAAACGGGGCGACCAGACGCCGATTTGCATGCCACCCCGTTTTGCGTCACATTCGACCACGCTCTTTGGGTTGGGTGCGGAACTGGGGATGAAAGACAAGCGGGAGAGTGCATCGATGGGACCTTTGCCGGACGTCCCGGCCATCGATGTACGCGCCAATGCGCATGGGTTCGAGGTGTTTCTGCGCAGCCAGTTTCGCGGCTTGCTGCAATTTCTGCGCGCGCGGACGGCCTCCGAGCAGGATGCCGAGGATGCAGCCCAGGAAAGCATGGCCAAGCTGCTGCGCTACCGGGAGTCGGAGCCTCCTTCGGCCTGGAAGCAACTGCTCTATCGGATCGCCGTGAACGTGGCGCATGACCAGTACCGCGTGGCACTCAGCCATCACAGCAAAGATCACGTGGCGCTGGACAGCCTGGAAATAGCCGCCGGCGAGCACAACCCGGAACAGCGCGCCCTTTACGACCAACAGGTGGCCCGCCTGACCCGGGCCATTATGGAACTGCCGCCCAAGTGCCAGCGGGTCTACCTGCTCAAGCGCGTGCACGGCTTAAGCCATGCGCAAATCGCCGAGCGCTGCGGCATCTCGATGAAGATGGTGGAAAAGCACCTTGCCACCGCGCTTACACAGTTGCGGCGTAAGGTAGGTGATTCGTCTACGGAAACGTTGTAATGGGCATGGACAGGGAAAATACGAACCAGGGCGTGCATGCCGGCTCGCAAGACGAGGCCGCGCATTGGTTTGCGCGCCTGCTCGACGCGGATTGCCCGCCGGAGGAACGCGCCGCATTCGAGCGCTGGCGACATGCCGACCCGAAGCATGCCGTGGCCTACCGCGAACTGGAGATACTCTGGAAGCGCAGCGCAGAGGCGGTGAAAGACCCGGCCATTCTCGCCGCGGCGAACCGCGCCCTGCGCCGCGAACCTGAGACACATGCACCGCGCCGCTGGTTGTTTCCCGCGCTGGCGGCGGGCCTGGCGATACTCGTTGCCGCCGTCGCCCTGCCCCGCTGGTTGTCGACATCCAGCGATCCCGTCGGTACCGCGTACATGACGACGGCCGGCCAGCAACGCACCCAGCAGCTCGCGGATGGTTCGTCGGTGTTGCTGGATACGGATAGCGAAGTAGTTGTTCGCTACAGCTCGCGTACACGTCGCGTGGACCTTTTGCGTGGCCGGGCGCAATTTTCAGTACAGGGTAATCATGCGTGGCCGTTCGTGGTGCATGCCGGCAGCGGCACGGTCACGGCGGTCGGTACGCAGTTTCAGGTACGCCTCGATGACGGCGCTACCGATGTGGCGCTGCTGAAGGGCAAGCTGGCCATCGCCACACAATCGGCGAACAGCAGCGAACAAAGTGCATCGCTGATCGGCGGTCAAGGCCTGAGCTTTGACCAAAGCGGAAACATTACTCCCGTGCGTGCGATCGACATGCAGCAAGCGCAAGCCTGGACGCAGGGCAAGCTGTTCGTGCACGACTGGCGCCTGCCGCAGCTACTGTCCGAGATGAATCGCTATAGCTACACCAAGGTCGAGATCGCTGATCCGTCCTTGCAGAACATCCACATCAGCGGCGTTTTCCGCACTGGCGATCAGCAGACGTTGCTGCAAATGTTGCAGCAAGGCTGGTCGATTCGCGCCAAGCGTGTTGGCGACAAGCAGATCGTATTGTCTCGCTAACGAAACGCGTAGGCCGGGATGCAATCCCAGCATCACCATGCATGTCGACAACATAGTGCTGGGATTGCATCCCAGCCTACGAACTCACATAGCCGTCATTTCTGCGAAAGCAGGAGTCCTTGTTTGTTCTTGGCGATGCTGCTGCATGTTGTGTTGTTGGGGGATTGCCTGCGGCGCTTTCGGAGCTTTCGACCCCTAAAGGGCCCGAGTCACTTTTCTTTGCTGGCCCAAGGAAAAGTAACGGCGGAGTCAATCTAGAAGTGCATCATCAATCTGCTGAGCCAGATCGTGACGTCCCAGCGCACGCATGAACATTTCAGCCGGACAATGAAAATCCAAGGTGGCCCGTGGGCGCAGATTGAGTTGGCGTGCGATCGCATCCAACTGACGTTGGGTGTACATGGAGAGGTCTTCTCCTTTAGGCAAATACTGGCGTAGCAAACCGTTGGTGTTTTCGCAGATCCCACGTTGCCAAGGACTGTGCGGATCGGCGAAATAAATGGCCAATCCCGTACGACGGGACAAGGTCTTATGCAAAGCCATCTCCTTGCCCTGATCGTAGGTCAGTGTCTTGCGCAGCGATGCCGGCAAGGGGGCGAAGGCGCGGCTGAATCCTTCCAGGGCTTCCTGTGCCGAGCTACCCCGCAACTTGACCAACTTTAGGAACAAGGTCTGACGATCCACGAGTACGCCTACGGGCGGCGTGCTGCGGGCCCCCATGATCAAGTCACCTTCCCAGTGACCGGGTAAAAGTCGTTCGTTCGCCTCCGTTGGCCGATCATGGATGCTGGGCAAATCCGGCATCTGGCCACGTCGATCCGTACCTCGTGCGCGAGGACGACGCGCGCATTTGTGCTGCCTCAATAGCGCCACCAGCTCTCGGCGCAACTGCCCGCGTGGCGCCGCATAGATAGCGGTGTAGATGCTCTCGTGCGACACGTGCCAATCCGCTTGATGAGGGTGCTGTCGTCGCAGTGTGCGACTGATCTGCTGAGGTGACCAGCGCTGAGCTAGCCGTTGTCGCACCTGATGCCACAGGGGCGAATCGGGCGTCAATTTGCGTGGGCGGCGCGGCTTGTGACGTAACTTGGCCGCCCGTCGCCCGGCCCGTTGTGCGTCATAGGTCAAGCGCGGTCGCCCCATAACGGGGCCTTCGGAAGATTCACGATGGCCATTGCGCGCCAATTCTCGCCAGATCGTGCTGGCAGAACGGTTCAACCATGCCGCCATTTGCCGGGCGCTCTCACCGCGCGCCTTGCCGACCATGATGGCGCCACGTTCTTCCGCGCTCAGATGGTGGTAACTCTGTCCCATACAGCACCTCAATCGGGGGTGTTGCACTTGAGTTTAGAGACCGCCAACCCAAAGAAATGGCCTGAAGAGCTCATGGCATTGCATGGGTTACAAGCCTGAAGGATGACGCCTTGCTTTGATCGTTGGCGGGCCAAGCTTCCACGGCGCCGCTATACCGCGAGGCGTCGAAGCATTGAGGGCTTAAAGCGCGCTTGCCGATAGGTTGAGCTTGGCTGAGATCTGCCTTAAGTCCTCAGCGCTTCGACGCCTCGCGGTATAGCGGGGGCGTAGAACCTTGGGCGACCAACCACCTATCTAGCCATACACGTTCAGGCTTTTAGCCTCCCCATGCTGTGAGCCTCCCCATGCTGTGAGCCTGTTAGGCCATTTCTTTGGGTTACTTTTCTTTGGGCCCGCAAAGAAAAGTGACTCGGGCGCCGACGGCGTCCGAAAGCGCCGCAGGCAATGCCACAACAACACAAAATGCAGCAGCACCGCCAAGAGCAAAAAAGGCCCCCTGCTTGCACGAACATGACGAAACAAAATTTATCTCGTTCCAATTCACATATGACGTTACGCACATTGCAATCAACAATGCTTCCTAACGTCTATCAGGTAGGGATGTCTTCAACGACCCCGTCTTATTGATCGGCGACGCTGCAATGCGGACTGCGTGAGGGATCTTGGGATGCTCTGATTCGTTCCGCGTAGGTGTCACCGCCCCTGTGTGTTCGCAGATCACAGGGCCATCGGCGAAGGCAGACTGGATGTCTGTCGAGACGATGGACCGAAGAGTTGCGGACACACAGGGGCGGTGACGCCTGCGTGGAATGAGTCGGGGCATCCCTTAGGGGACGCAGCCGTTCAGAGAGTTCAATCCAGCGCGCCGGCATCGCTGTGAATCGACGTGCCGCATGTGCGGCCATAACTAACGCATGAGGCTTGCGAGCCGCATCGGCTTCGTTTGCCCTGAAAAATTTGGGAGTTCATACATGTCGAAGCATTACGGGGTTTTGGGGGTTCGTCCATTGTTGTTGCCGGCGGCGTTGTCGCTGGCGCTGTTGTCGGTCTCGGCGCACGGTGCCGATACGCGCGTGGGGACGCGCACGCATGCAGGTATTGAAAATACAGGCACCAAGGTTTCCAAGCTGGTGATGACCGGGCATCCGTCGATCGATGCCACACAGATCGCGCCGCTGGAAGAAAGCAAGCCGCTGCACGTGGAAGTGAGTCTTAATCTGCGCAATGTTGATCAGCTGCAGAGTTTTCTCGCTTCCGTGAATCAGCCCGGCAGTGCGAATTACCATCACTTCCTGACGCCCGCACAGTTCAAGGCGCAGTACGCGCCAACCAATGCACAGGTGCAGGCGGTGGTCGCGCATCTGCAAACGTCCGGCTTCCGCAACATCAAGGTGTCGCCGAACAATATGCTGGTCTCGGCGGACGGTAGCGCGGCAAATGCCAACGCAGCGTTCAACGCCAACATGAAGACCTTCAGCTTCAAGGGCAAGGCGCACTACGCCAACGCCACGGATGTGACGGTGCCGCAATCGCTCGGTAGCATCGTGGATGGCGTGCTGGGCTTGCAGGATTACGCCAAGCCGCATGTGATGTCACATCGCATCAGCAGCGACGCGATCAAAACGCAAGCGACCGCGGGTGTGACTGGCCACAATCCCACCGATTTTCCGCAGATCTACGATGTGGGCAGCACGCCTACCGCTTCCAACACCGTGGTCGGCATCATTACCTGGGGTGACATGACCCAGACGATCAGCGATCTCAACTCCTTCACCAGCAGCGCCGGCTTGGCCACGGTGAACACGAAGACGGTCGCCGCGGGCACCGGCACGCTCGCCAACGACGGCGATCCGTCGGAATGGGATCTGGACAGCCAGGACATCGTGGCGATGTCCGGCGGTGTGAAGCAGCTCATCTTCTACGCGGCGATCAACGGCGATGCCAATGACAGCCAGTTGACCGACGCAGCCATCACCGCCGCCTACAACCAAGCCGTGACGGATAACGTCGCCAAGGTGATCAACGTATCGTTGGGCGAAGATGAGACGGCGGCAAACAATTCCGGCACGCAGGCAGCCGACGACAAGGTGTTCGCGCAGGCTGTTGCGCAGGGCCAGACGTTCTCCGTCTCGTCGGGCGATGCCGGCGTGTATCAGTGGTCGAGCGATCCCACCGCAGGCGCACCGGGCTATGTCGCCAATTCCAGCGGCACGGTGCAGATCGACCTGAGCCATTACAGCGTGAGCGAACCGGCTTCCTCGCCGAACGTCGTGGCAGTGGGCGGCACCACGCTCAGCACCAACGGCAACACCACCTGGGCGGGCGAGACGGTTTGGAACGAAGGCCTTGCCGCGGTCAATCCGAGCAATGGCGACAACAACGAGCGCCTTTGGGCCACGGGCGGTGGCGTCAGCTTGTTCGAGAACGCGCCTGCATGGCAGACATCCGCACTGGGTTCGTCGGTGACCAAGCGCCAGGTGCCGGACGTGGCATTCGATGCAGCCTCCGGTTCCGGCGCCCTGATCGTGATCAATGGCCAGGCCAATCAGCAGGTGGGCGGCACCAGCCTGGCATCGCCGCTGTTCGTGGGCATGTGGGCACGCATCCAGTCGGCCAACAACAACTCGCTCGGTCTGCCGACGCAGAACATGTACACCTACTTCCCCAAGGACGCCACGCCGCTGCATGACGTGACCTCGGGCAACAACGGTTACAACGGCTACGGCTACAACGCTGCCGCGGGTTACGACAACACCACCGGCTGGGGCAGTCTCGACGTCGCCAAGTTCAATGCTTACGTCACGAAGTATTGGGGCGGCTCCAGCAGTGGCGGTGGCACCACCACCGGCAACCCGGTGGCCAACTTCACTGATACGGTGAATGGCCTTGCGGTGAGCTTCACCAACAGCTCCACCGATACGGGTGGCACGATCAGCTCGTACGCCTGGAACTTCGGCGACAACAGCACGTCCACCTCGGCCAGCCCCAGCCACACCTATGCGGCGGCCGGCACCTATACCGTCACGCTGACCGTTAAGGACAGCACGGGCGCCACCAACACCAAGTCCGCTTCGGTAACGGTGACCAGCAGCAGCGGTGGCGGTACGGGCGGCGTGTTCAGCAACAACAAGCAAGTGGTGATCAATGACAACGCCACCATCACCAGCAGCATCGCGGTGACCGGCCGGACGGGTAATGCGTCATCCACGTTGAAGGTAAGCGCCAACATCACGCACAACTGGTCGGGCGACCTGACCATCGAGCTGGTTGCCCCGAACGGTGCGTACGCCGTGTTGCAGAACCCGGACTACGGCGACGACGGCAACATCAACACCACCTGGACGGTGAATGCCTCGTCGGTGCCGGCCAATGGCACGTGGAAGCTGAAGGTCATCGACAACGATCCGCAGTACTACGGCGATTACGGCACGCTCAACAGCTGGAGCCTGTCGTTCTGATGGGGTTTTCGGTGCGCAGGGACGCGCGCCGAAGTTGGGATGCTCATGCAGGTTGGGGGTAAACCTCAACCTGCACGTGCCCTGCGTTCCGTATCGAGCGCGCTTTATGAATATTCGACCGCACGAGCGGTCTGCCTTGTCCTATCATCAAACCGCCTGCCGCAGAGCGGGTTGTGGACATGTCCCTTTGTGGGGATGGGACTGGGAGGCAAAAGACGGGGATGCGCCGAAGCTGTGGGGGACGGATGCTGCGGATTCGCATGCCGCACATCCTGGGTAATGCCGGAAAGCCGGGCTCCCTGCTTCGCTGCATGCTTGCGTGCGCACAACCGCTGGTGTTGTGCGTTGCTGCAGTGCTCACATCCCCGCCCGTCGTGGCGGACGAAGCGGCGAACAAGACACGCCATTATTCGGTGGCTGCCGGTGAACTGCGCAGTGCACTGGATGCGTTGGCGGCGCAAGGCGATATCCAGATCGTCTACGATCCCGCGCTGGTAAACGGCAAGACCACGCGCGGCGTGGCCGGACGCTTCACACCGATCGAAGCCTTGCAGCGGCTGCTCGCCGGCACGGGCGTGAGCTGGAAAATCGTCAACGCATTCACGTTTGTGCTGGAACCGCCGGCGATTTTTCACCCGTCATCAACCACGATCGCCGCACCGGTCATCGAAGAAAAGCCTCAAACGCTCAACGCCGTGACCGTCAGCGGTTCGCTGATCAGCAACGCAAACATCCAGACCGCCACGCCAACCTACACCATCACCGCTGCGGAGATCCGCGCGCGCGGCTTCAATAGCCTGGCCGAGGTGCTGCAGAACTCCGTACTGGCGACAGGTTCGACGCAGGGGCCGCAAGCGGCAGGTTCGTTCACGCAGGGCGCCCAGACGGTGAGCTTCTTCGGGCTGGGCCCACAGTTCACGCTGATCCTGCTCGACGGCAAGCCGGTCGCCAATTTTGGTCGGCTCTACAACGGCACCATCAATTTCAACAGCGTATCCAATCTGCCTGTCGCCCTGATCGACCATATCGACGTGATGCCCGGCGGCGCATCGTCGATCTACGGCTCGCAGGCGATCGGTGGCGTGATCAACATCGTCACGCGATCGCACATGGAGGGCGGCGAAATCACCGTGCAGGCGGGCGGTTATTCGGATGGCGGCGGCGCCAGCCAGCGCCTCAGCGGGGCCTACGGCCATGACTTCGGAAAGTGGCGCGTGCTGGCGGCCATCGAGTTCGACAACCAGTCCGCGATCTGGGGCTATCAACGTCCATTGACAGCCAGTGACGGAGGTACGCCCAGCACTCAGGCTGCTGTGCTCGACTTCGGCACAGCCGCTACGTTCAACGGCAATCAGTTGGGTTACATCCCTCCGCCAAACGGCTGTGCACAGCAGCTTTTTGGTGGAAGCACGGTGTTGGTAACGAGCAAAGCGCCAAATCCGCCGGGTGACTATTGCGGCGCAAGCAAGCTCAACGGCTACACCACCTACAGCAATCAGCTGCGCAACGTGGACGGCATGCTGAAACTTGCCTATCAGCTCAACGATCACGTGAGGTTCTATGGCGACGCCATGGTGAACTCGCAGCAGCAACGCTGGTTCCCCGGCCCTTCCGCCTGGTTTTCCGATGACCTTCCGCATAGCGGGATCGAGGATGCCAGCACCGGTCATTACCTGACTCTGGAACGATTCTTCGCACCCGAAGAAATGCCCGGCGGTGCAGCGGGCCAGATGTATCGACAGAATGACCTGCTTTACCAGGCCGATATCGGCGCCAACGGCCGCTGGGGCGATTCGGGCTGGGATTGGGATGTCTATTACCTGCGCAGCGGTGATCGCACGGAGGTGATCGAACCGCTGGCGATCGAGACGAAGATCGATGCGTACTTCAACACCCTGCTCGGGCCCGTGCTTGGCGTGGATCCCCAGTCCGGCTTGAATCTATACAACCCCAATTACCGCGCATTCTTTCAGGCGCTTACGCCAGCGCAGTATGCGAGTTTCACGCAAGGCGTGGACGAATCCAGCCGGACCTGGATCAACACTACGCGAGCCACGCTCAGCAATGCCTCGCTGTTTGCCCTGCCCGGCGGCGACGCCGGATTCGCCGCACTGCTGGAAGGCGGCAGCGAGGCATGGTACGAACCGGTCAATCCCCTGTTTACGCAAAGTGCCATTTACGATCATGCCGCGACGGGCGGAGGCGGCAAGCGCTTTCACGCAGCCACTGCATTCGAATGGAATCTACCGCTGCTGAAAGTGCTGACGATGGATCTGTCGGGGCGTTACGACTATTACGCGCTCGATCATGGCAGCAACAATCGCAAATTCACGTATAAGGCGGGTCTGGAATATCGACCGCTGGCTAGCTGGTTGATCCGCGGCAACTACACTACGTCGTTCAAGGCGCCTGATCTTTCATCCATCTTCTTGGGTCCCACCGACTACTACACCACCATCACCGACTATTACCAATGCGCGCGCGCGAACAGCGCTACGTGCGGCACGGCGTATCAGTACGGCGTACAGGGCACGACGTTGGCGAATCCGAAATTGCAGCCAACATCTGCACAAAGCTGGACACTGGGAACCGTCTGGTCGCCCGCGGATGGACTGGACTTGAGCGTGGATTACCTGCACATCGCCATTCAGAACGAAGTTGTGCAACAGGTTCTTGATCCCGTGCTGCAGACGGATGCGCAATGCTTGCTTGGCCAGCGCGATCCCCACTCCGCTGCGTGCCAGGCAGCTTTCAACCAGATACACCGCGCCTACACCTACGGGCCGATCACCAGCGTGACGACGTATTACGCAAACCTCGCCAACGAGGTGACGAAATCGATCATGGGCAGCGCGCGGTATCACTTTCCGCTCTTTCACCTCGGCATGCTCGATGTGCAGTTTGATTACAACGACGTGCTCAAGCACGACTTTCAGATCGCTTCCGGCCAGCTGCCGATCAACCAGCTCGCCAATGCGCAATACAGCACCGAGTTCAAGAGCATCTTGAACGGCAGCGTCACCTGGACCAGCCCCGGCGGACGCTGGACGGGAACGCTGTACGGGCATCGCTACGGCCCGTCACCCAATTTCGCCGCGGCCAACAACGGTATCGGTGCGGGTCACGTGTCACCGTGGATCACCTTCAATGCCAGCGCCAGTTATCGGCCCACGCGCAATCTTGGTTTTTCGCTGTTGATCAACAACATCGCCAACAAGATGCCTCCGCGTGACATGGGGTATGTGTCCTACCCGTACTTCAACAACCAGAACTACAACATCTACGGGCGGGAGATTCTGCTGCTGGCGGATATGCGCCTGAATGGCGCGGGGCACTAACGGACGCTGTGGGTCACTTTCCCGCATATGGAAGTGAAGAACGGCTGTAAGCCACAGGCAAGTTAGGCACTCCGCCTAGAACTTCCTCCCCCTCAGGTGAACCCGATCACATTCCTCTTGGCTCAGCCATTCCATCTTGACCGGGATTTGGCCCCCTTGGGATAGCCCGACTGCGCTTGGCATGACCCATGCTTCAGACCCCGTGCCCACAGCGCAAGAGAAGCGGAAAGGCGCAGTAGGGATTTGGCAGGTCTCTTACGTCTTATTCACTCAGACGCGGAGCGATCCCCGAAAACCTTTCGACGAGCGAACATCCATGCTGCTGTACGTTTACCGCCGCTATATAGCAACCTTCGGAATACTGCTGACGTTCTTCCTGTACGCCATGCTGTTGACCGGGCGTGGGATGACGCAGCCGCGTTTCGTGCTTGATCAGGCGGACGGCAATGTGAAGCAGGCCAGCGGCTTGAGCTTGCGCAAGGTGAGCGATTTCCTGGCAGGACGCAAATACGCAGTGCTGACGTTCGACGATGGTCCGTATGGCTACGGCGTGGATGAGCAGATCATGGCCACGCTGCGCAAGCATCATGCACGCGCCATGTTCTTTCTTGTATGCAGCCACATCAACGATGCGAATCAGGACGTGCTCGGTAAGCTTGAAGGTGCGGGCCACCTGATTGGCAATCACAGCTACGATCACCTCAAGCTAGATACCGTTTCTTCAAAACCCGTGCTTGAACACCAGATCGACGGATGCAGCCAGCGCCTTGCGGAACTAACCGGTCGGCGCCCCTACTACTTCCGTCCACCCTACGGCGCGACTTCACCGCTCGTGGCCCAGATGGCGCAATCGGCAGGCATGAAGCAGATGCTGTGGAATGCCAACAGTGAAGACAGCTGGATGACTCAGCCCGAGCAGATTCTTCACTGGAGCCTAGAACAGACGGAAGATCAGTCCATCCTGTTGCTGCACGAAAAACCTGCCACGGCCGCTGCGTTGGACGAGCTGCTTACGCAGTTGGAGCAGCGTGGATTTCAGTTTGTGTTGCCCGATCAGCTGTCCGGCAACAACAGCGCCATCAATTAATCAACGCGGTACTCGCAACGAGGAATTACGCAGCGCATCTTCGTGCTGCACCTCGTCGTGCGCCGCGATTTCAGCCATGTCCAGCGCGTTGTGATGAGGGCCATGCATCGCGCCCGGCGGTACGCTGGCGTCGGTGTTGCCGTCTTTGTTGATCGTTGTGTCGGTGCTGGGCTTGGTCATGCCGGGCTCATTCTCATGGCTTGATGTTTCATGGCCCCGCGCCATTCCCCTTCTCCCTCTGGGAGAGGGGGCTGAGTAAGAGCTAAGGCGAGGCATGATGATGATGACGGCTTCTGCAAGTCTTTACCATCGCGCGCTGGTCGTACCCTCACCCCAACCCCTCTCCCGAAGGGAGAGGGGCTTTTAAGCCTCACTTTTGAGCGAGCTGCTCTATTGACCAACCGCCACCCAAGGCCCGGATCAGCTGCACACTCGCACGCAGGCGTTGTGTATCGAGCTGCAGCAGCCCGCGCTTTTCTTGCAACGCCGTGGTTTGCGCCTGCACGACATCCAGATAGCTGACGGCACCGTGCTTGTACTGGCTCATCGACAAATCCAGCGCATGCTGCGCGGCATCCGCGGCATCTTTTTGATTGGCGCTGGCGGTGCCAAGGTGGTCGAGCAAAGCCAGGTTGTCCTGCACTTGCTGGAAGGCGGTCAAAACCACTCCGCGGTACGTGGCGCCCGCTTCATCAGTCTTGGCTTTCGCCGCGGCGATGGTGGCCTTGCGGTAACCGCCATCGAACAGATCGAAGGCGAGCGTCGGACCGAGCGCCCAGATGCGATTGCCGGCGGTCAGCAGATTTGCCCAACCCGTGCTTTGGAAACCAGCCTGCGCGTTGAGCGTAAGCGATGGAAACCATGCCGCGCGCGCAACGCCGATGCCAGCATTCGCGGCTGCAACACGCCGCTCCGCTGCGGCTACGTCGGGGCGCCGTTGCAGCAAGGTGGATGGCACATCAAGCGGAACCACCGGCACCCCCATCGCGTCGGCATGTGCCGCCAGACTGAAGTTTGCCGCGTTCTCGCCAACCAGCACGGCGATGGCATCCTGCACCAAGGCGCGTTGCGCGAGTGCTTGCGACCATTGCGAGCGCGCATCGGAAAGCTGTGTCTGCGCGCGCGAAACGTCGAGGCCAGAGACGATACCGCCGGCATGCAGGGTCTGCGTGAGCTTTAGCGCTTTCTCGTAAGCCTGGATGGTCTGCTGCAGCAGTTCGATCTGCTGATCCAGTCCGCGCAATTGCATGTAGTTGTCGGCCAGTTGCGCCTGCAAGCTCAATTGCGCGGAAGCCAGATCCGCAGCAGCAGCCAGCGCGTTGTCGCGGCCGGCTTCGACGGTGTTGCGCACGCGGCCCCACAAATCGACCTCGTAGCTGGCTTGCGCACCCATGGTGTAGACGTTGTAGTCCGCCGGCGCGCTCGGATTACGCAGCGGCGGCGCATGATCGGATTGGCGCTCACGCACCCCCGTCGCACCCAGGCCGATCTGCGGAAACAGCTCCGAATGCGCCTGCATCGCATACGCCTGCGCTTGCTGGTAATGCGCGAAGGCCGCAGCGAGATCCGCGTTGTTGGCGAGCAGCTTGGTCTGCAGCGCGTCCAGATCGGCATCGCTGTAGAGATGCCACCAGTTATCGCGCGGCGTTTGATCGGACGGTTGCGCGGCTACCCACGGACCCATGTCGCGATACACCTGCGCCGGCGGCGTAGCCGGCGGCTGATACGCCGGTGCGAGCGAGCATCCGCTCAGCGCCAGCATGATCGCGAAAGGAAGCAGGGACTCAAGCTTTTTCATGAGGCTTGGCCGTTGCGTCGTCGGTGGCGATCTTCACGGCATCGCCGTCCTTGATGCCGTCGGGTGGGCTGTCGATCACACGATCGCCCGCGCTGAGGCCCGAACCGATCTCGACTGTTTTACCGTAGTCGAAAAGAATGTTGACCTTCTTGAAGGCAACCTTGTCGCCCTCGCCGACGGTGGCGACACGCAAGCCGGCGTTGTCGAAGATCAGCGAGCTGGCCGGCACGCGCAACGCGGTGGTATCCACCGGCAGATTGAAGCGTACGTGTGCAAAGGCGCCCGGCATGAGTTGGCTATCGGCGTTGTCGACCTGCAACTGCACCAGCGTCGTGCCGGACGTGGTGTTAACCGCGTTCGATGTCGCGGCAACCTGCGCATGGAATTCGCGGCCAGGATATTCGGGCACCATCAGCACCGCATTGCTGCCAGGCCGGATCGACGGCCCGTAACGCTGCGGCACCTGCACGTACACGCGCAGCTTGTGGATGTCCGACACCACGAACAATTCCGGACCCGTGCCGCCACCGGCATTAATCAGCGCGCCGACGTCGGTATCACGTGCCGTCACCACGCCATCGAACGGCGCCACGATGCGCGCAAAAGCCTTGGCCGCTTCCAGGCGATCGACATTCGCTTGCGCGGCCTTCATCTGCGCCAATTTGGCGGTGTAATCGGCGGTACGCTGGTCAACGTCCTGCTGTGCGACCGAATCACTGCCCAGCATGGCCTGCCAGCGCTTTGCAGTCACGCCGGCGAGATCCGCATTCGCCTTGGTGCTGGCGAGATCGGCGCGTGCCTGCTGCAGCTGTTGGTCGAGTTCCGGTGTAAAGATTTCACCGAGCAACTGGCCAGCCTTCACCGGTGCGCCGATGTCAGTCTTCCATTCTTTCAGGTAACCGCTGACCTGCGCGTAGATCGGCGCGCGCGTATAGGCCTGCAGCTGACCAGGAAGATCCAGCACGGAACCCGTTTTGCCTGGTTCTGGCACGACCACGCTGACAGTGGGAACGGCCTGTTCCTGCGTCCAGGTTTTCAGGCTGCTTGCCTGTGTGGCGCGCGTGATCAAGCCGATGACCACGACAGCGACGAGGATGACCGTCACCACGATGCCGGCAAGACGCAAGCCGCTCTTGGACAGCTTCTGCGAGGAATGGATCGTTGCTTCAGACGACATAGCTTGGTTCTCCGGAAGCGTCTGCGCTTTTTTCCGCATGGCGCGCGTGGATGATGCTGAACACCACAGGCACGAACAGCAGCGTCGCGCAGGTGGCGAAAATCAGGCCGCCGATCACGGCGCGGCCAAGCGGTGCATTCTGTTCGCCACCCTCGCCCAGGCCCAGCGCCATCGGTGCCATGCCGATGATCATCGCCAGCGCCGTCATGCAGACCGGGCGGAAACGGGTAAAGCCAGCTTCGAGCGCGGCCACGGCGGCATTGCCGTGTTCGGCGAGGCGCTCGCGGCAGAAGCTCACCACCAGAATCGAGTTGGCGGTCGCCACGCCCATGCACATGATCGCGCCGGTCAATGCAGGCACCGACAGCGGTGTGTGCGTGGCGAACAATATCCACACGATGCCGGCCAACGCCGCCGGCAACGCTGTGATGATTACGAACGGATCGCTCCACGATTGGAAGTTCACCACGATCAACAGATAAATCAGCACCACCGCGCCCAGCAGGCCGAACAACAAACCCGAGAACGCGCTGTTCATGGTTTGCACCTGACCCAGCAACACCACGTGCGAGGCTTTGGGTTGCTGGCTGGCGGTAGCGGCGATCAGCTTCTGCACGTCAGCTGCCACGGCGCCGAGATCGCGCCCTTGCGTGGCAGCGTAAATCTGCACGACGGATTGAATGTCGTATTGATCCACCACCGCGTTGGTGTCGTTGCGCTTGAGCGCGACCAGGCCGCCCAGCACCTGTGCCTGTCCGTTGCTGCCGTTGATCGGCAGGTTGCGCAATTGCGCGAGGCTGTCGAGTGCGTATTGCGGTGTCTGCATCACAATCGGATACGACACGCCGTTCGCCGGATTCAACCAGAACGTCGGCGCCACCTGGCTGGAGCCTGCAAGGTTCACCACCAGGCTGTTGGTGATGTCGCGCTCGGTGATGCCGAGCAATTGCGCCTGCGTGCGATCCACATTGATATCGAAGCCGGGATTGGCTTGCGATTCCTGGATACGCGCATCCACTACACCGGGAATGCGCTTGATCTGCCCAAGCAGACTGTTCGCATAAGCGAAATTGGCGGCCAGATTCGGTCCGCGAATCTGCAGGTCGATCGGCGCGGGCGAACCAAAGTTGAGGATCTGGCTCACGATGTCCGCGGGCGGGAACGAGAACGTGACACCTGGATACTTGCGCGGCAGAAGTTCGCGCAACTTGCGTATGTATTCGGCAGTCGGTCGATGGCCTTCGTTAAGCGCGATCTGGATGTCGCCATCCTGCTCGCCGACCAGGCCGGTGTTGTTGTACGTGGTGTTGATGCCGCTGTTGGACAGGCCGATGTTGTCCACCACCGTGCCCACTTCCTCCGGCGGAATCACCGTGCGGATGGTGCTCTCGATCTGGTTGAACAGGTTCGAGGTTTCTTCCACGCGCGTGCCGACTTGTGCACGCACATGCATCAGGATCTGGCCGCCGTCCACGTCTGGGAAGAAGTTGCGGCCCAGGAACGGCACCAACAGAAACGACACCAGCACGAACGCCAGGAAGCCCATGACGAACGGCCGGCGATGCGCTAACGCCAGCTCCAGCATGCCGTGGTACACACTACGGATGCGCTCGAAGCGCGCCTCGAACGCACGCTGGAAACGCACCAGCGGATTGCGCGACGGTGGCGGCGTCACGTGTTGACCATGCTCACCGACATGCGGCGCGTGCGGCTTCAGCAAGTACTTCGCCATCGTCGGCACCAACGTGCGCGAAAGGATGAACGAGCACACCATCGCGAAGATCACCGCTTCGGCCATCGGCACGAACAGGAAACGCGCCACGCCGTCGAGGAAGAACATCGGCACGAACACGATGCAGATGCACAGCAGCGACACGAAGGCCGGCGTCACGATCTGCTTGGCACCGTCGATGATCGCCGTCTCCACATCCTTGCCGTGCTCGAGATGCCAGTTGATGTTCTCGATGGTCACCGTGGCATCGTCCACCAGGATGCCTACCGCCAGCGCCAGACCGCCCAGAGTCATGATGTTGAGCGTTTCGCCGAATGCGGAAAGCATGGCAATCGCGCCGAGAATGGCCAGCGGAATCGACACCGCAATGATGACGGTGGAGCGCCAGCTGCCCAGGAACAGCAGGATCATCAGGCTGGTGAGCGCGGCGGCAATCACGCCTTCGCGCGCCACGCCGGTGATCGCCGCGCGGACAAACAAGGATTGATCGCCGATCGGCGCCACCTTGAGGTTGTCCGGCAATAGGCCCTTGCTGTCGGCCAATCGTTGTTTGATGCCGGCAACGATCGCCAATGTGGAAGCTGAGCCATTTTTGAGCACACTGAGCAACACCGAGCGATTGCCGTCCACGTGCACGATGTTGGTCTGCGGAGGGGAGCCGTCGCGCACATGCGCCACATCGCGGATATAGATGGTGGTGCCGTTCACCTGCTTGATCGGCAGGTTGCCCAGTTCGTTGATGTCGGACGGCGCGTTGTTGAGATTCAGCGTGTACTCGAACGTGCCGATCTTCTGCGTACCCACTGGAATGATCAGGTTTTGCGCCGCCAACGCATTGGCCACGTCCTGCGCGGAAAGTCCGCGCGCCTGCAGCGCCGCGGAATCCACGTCGATCTGCACTTGGCGCGTCTTGCCACCGTAGGGATAGGGAATCGCCGCGCCCGGCACCGACACCAACTGCGGACGCAGGATATTCAGGCCGAGATCGCCGAGGTTCTGTTCGCTCAGGCCCTTACCCGACAGTGCGAGCTGCACGATCGGCACGGTCGATGCGTTGTAGTTGAGGATCAACGGCGGCGTGATGCCTGGCGGCAGCTGCTTGAGCATCGTCTGCGACACCGCGGCCACCTGCGCGTTGGCAGTGGCGATGTTCACGCCGGGCTGAAAGAAGATCTTGATGATGCCGAAGCCGGCAATCGACTTGGCCTCGATGTGCTCTACGTCGTTTACCGTCGTAGTGAGCACGCGTTCGAACGGCGAAGCGATACGTCCTGCCATCTGATCCGGCGGCAGGCCGGTGTACTGCCACACCACCGCGATCACCGGGATCTTGATGTCCGGAAAAATATCCGTGGGCGTGCGCAAGGCCGCCAACGGTCCGACGATCAGGATCAGCAGCGCGAGAACGACGAAGGTATAAGGCCGCTCCAGCGCAAGCCGTACAATTCTCAGCATGTGGATGGGCTCCAGGGATTAGCCGATACGCCCCCCTGCTTTTCTTGCTCGTCATCCCGGCGAAGGCCGAGACGCTTTACAACAGCGAAGCTGGTCAATTCAGTTCGAATACGCGTCAGAAGAACACAAAACCAGTTTCGAATGCTTCGCGCCATATCGAAACTGGATTTCGATCCTCGCGGAAATAACGGCGAGGAACCGATGACGCCTAAACGGAGTGGGACGTACCTTGGGGGGAGGTTGCCGTTCTTTGTGAAGGTTAGTTGTAGAGCTTGCTAAGATCGATACAGGACCGCGAATGGCTTGATATGCATGACGAATGATTACCTCGAGCTGCGGCATCTGAAGTACTTCGTTACGGTGGCCGACGAACTGCATTTCGGCCGCGCAGCTGAACGATTAGGCATTTCGCAGCCGCCGCTCAGCCAGCAGATTCATGCGCTGGAACAGCGTCTTGGGGCGAAGTTGTTCGAACGCAAAGGGCGTGGCATCGTGCTGAGCGGCGCCGGCAGCGCCCTGCTCCCGCGTGCACGCGCCATCCTCATCCAGGCCGAGCGCGCAGCCGAATCCGTTGCTCGCTCGCAACGCGGAGAATTAGGCGAATTGCACCTGGGCTTGATGTCGTCTGGCCCGTTCACCTTCGTCGTACCACGTGTGCTGGCTCGCTTTCGCGAACGCCTGCCCGATGTGCGGTTGCTGATCCACGAAATGGCCACCGTGCATCAAATCGACGCGCTCGAACAAGGCTTGATCGACGTCGGCGTGATCCGCCCCGAAGCATTACCGGACGGTATCAAGGCCATCGAGCTGTTCAAGGACTCACTCGTTGTGGTGATGCACGCCAGCAATCCACTCGCGGCCAAGGAAGGCCCGATCGAAGTCGGCGAGCTAGCCCATGACGATTTCATTTTTTACCAGCGCCATCTCGCTGTGCGCCTTTACGATGAGGTGATCGCACTGTGCAGGGGTGCCGGTTTCAGTCCGCGCATTCTTTACGAAGTCCGCGAGCTGCCCACCATCATCGGGCTGATTTCCGGCGGTTTCGGCGTGGCCGTGCTGCCCGGCTCAGTGCAACGGATGATGGTGGAGAACGTGGTCTACCGGCCGGTGAAGCATATGGAAGCGGCCACGGCGGTATGGGCGATCTATCGCGACGACGCGCAGGACCCGATGGTGCGAGCGTTCCTGGATATCGCGCAGTGCCTGGCATCCAAGAGCTTGAAGGGCGGCGTATAGCCACCATCATCGGCACGCCATAGCCATACAGGATCCGCATCCTGGTCCGGGCAGGATCATCCAAGATCTGGAGGCATGGACATGCTATCCAAGGCTACCTGCGCCAGTGTTCGCTTACATCACGCTGTCAATTCCACGCACAGATGCTTGCAAGCAACGCTGAGTTGCCGAAAATGCAACGTTTATGGCTGGCAAGCGCGCTTAATAATTTGTAAACTTTTAAGTACACAAACCAACATTCCTATCCCCACATAGGTATTCGCATGCGCATGCATCCCCTCACTCGCGGCTTGGCTGCCGTATTGATGTTTGCTCTACCAGCCCTGCCCGCGATGGCGGCCCGCTTCGAATTGCAAGGCGGCGTCAGCTACATGGACAGCTACAGCACACCCGCCGCGTTCGGCGAAGTGATCTTCGACGAACACCAGTTCGGCAGCAGCAACTTCAGCTGGTCACCTGACATCACTGGCGGCTGGATCAGCGGTCGTGACCTCAAGCGCTACGACAACAGCCGTTACACCACCCGTGACGATATCGGGCTGGTGGGCGCTGGCGTGCGTATTCACTACGGTCCCGCCAATGCGTGGTACCGGCGCTTGTTCATCAGCGAACAACCCACGGTGCATACCGGCCGCACGTTGGCGCTGAGCAGCGCTTTTGAATTTATGACCACGGTGGGTTATCAGGGCGATCATTGGAGCGTGGGCGTTCGCCATATCTCCAACGCCGGCATCCATGAGCCGAACCGTGGCGAGACGATTGCGTTCGTGGGTATCGCGTTCTAATTCCGCGCGCATTTCACACATAAAAACGGCCCCTCCGCGGGGCCGTTTTTGTAGTTGGAGCGCAAACCCCACACGCTCAGTGCCCGCCGCTACTTGCTCCGCCAGCCTTCGCCGCAAACGGCGGCCTGGCCATCCAGATCACCACGATCAGTGACAGGAAGATCCAACCCAGTACGTGGAAGATCTCGTTGAAGGAAATCTGCAGCCCTTGCAGCGTGATCGACTGGTTCAGCACCGCCACCGCCGTTTGCGTATCGCTGGTCTGACTCACCGCCTGCTGTACGGTCGGGTTGTATGGCGTGATCTGTTCGGCAAGCTGAGAGTGATGCAACACTCCGCGCCGTTGCCACATAAAAGTGGTGAGTGACGCCGCGAAACTGGCACCCATCGTGCGCAGGAAGGTGGCGAGACCACCGCCCGAGGCGATTTCATGCGGCTGCAGATCCGAAAGCAGGATAGTGGTCACCGGCATGAAGAAAAGCGCCACGCCAAGGCCCTGAAACAACTGCACCAGCGCCACGTGCTCGAAGTCGACACCGATGTAGAAGTTCGAACGCATAAAGCATGTCATGCCCATCACCAGGAAGGCGCCGCTGGTGAGCAACCGCAAGTCGAAGCGCGTGGCGTATTTGCCCACGATGAAGGTGAGCAGCACGGGCAACACACCCAGCGGTGCGGTAGCGAAGCCCGCCCACGTGGCGGTGTAGCCCAGATTGATCTGTAACCACTGCGGTACCAGCAGGCCGATCGCGAAGAACGCCGCGTACGCCAGCACCAGCGAGATCGTGCCCATGCGGAAATTGCGGTGACGGAAAAGCTTGAGATCGACAATGGGTTCCTTGTCGGTCAATTCCCAGATCAGAAACACCACGATGGCGATGGCCGAAATGATCGAGGTGATCACGATGAAGTTGGAATTGAACCAGTCTTCGTCGCTGCCCTTGTCCAACACCACCTGCAACGCACCCACACCGATCACCAATGTGATCAGACCCACGTAGTCGATCTTCGGCCGCTGCGTGACCACGGCACGCAGGCGCATCTGATTGGCCACCACGCTGCTGGCGAAAATGCCGATCGGCACGTTGATGAAGAAAATCCACGGCCAGGAATAGTTGTCAGTGATCCAGCCGCCCAGGATCGGGCCGGCGATCGGCGCTACCACCGTCACCATCGCCAGCAGCGCCAGCGCCATGCCTCGTTTCGCGGGTGGATAAATCGAAATGAGCAGTGCCTGCGTGATCGGATACATCGGACCGGCCACCGCACCTTGAAGGGTGCGGAACCCGATCAGCATGCCCATGCTCTGCGCAATGCCGCACAGGAACGAGGCGAGCGAGAACAACAGCGTCGCCCACACGAACAGCTTCACTTCACCGAAACGGCGGGTGAGGAAGCCGGTGAGTGGCAGCGCAATGGCATTGCTCACCGCGAAGGATGTGATCACCCAAGTGCTCTGGTCCGAACTCACGCCGAGATTGCCGGCGATGGTTGGCAGCGACACGTTGGCGATGGTGGTGTCCAGCACCTGCATGAACGTGGCCAGCGACAAACCGATTGTCGCGAGGACCAGGTTGGGTGGACGGAAGTGGGTGTTCATCGATGTCACCTAGCTAGCGGTGCGCCTTGTAAGCCCCTCTCCCTTCGGGAGAGGGGTTTGGGGTGAGGGTGCGATCAGCGCGCGCACATCAAAACGTGCAGAAAAAGTAAGCATCGCGCTTCGCCCGTACCCTCACCCCCAGCCCCTCTCCCAAGGGGAGAGGGGAGCAAAAAGTAAACTCAACGCCCGCCCATATTCGCGTGAATGATCTGCTCGATCTGCGCATTCGCCGCAGCGAGCTGGTTTTGGTACACGTCCGTGCTGAAGCGCGGTTCGCTGCGCGCGCTCTGCGCCAGCGTCGGGCCGTTCTGGTCGTGCAGGTTCACTTCGGTGTCCAGCGACATGCCGATGCGTAGCGGATGCTGGTCGAGCTGCGACGGATCGGCGAACACCACGCGCACCGGAATGCGCTGCACGATCTTGATCCAGTTGCCGGTAGCGTTCTGCGCCGGCAGTAGCGAGAACGCACTGCCCGTACCCACGCCGAGGCTTTCCACCGTGCCCTTGTACTTCACCGAACCGCCGTACACGTCGGAGGTGATTTCCACCGGCTGGCCGATGCGCATATGCGTGAGCTGCGTTTCCTTGAAGTTCGCATCCACCCACACTTCATGCAGCGGCACCACCGCCATCAAGGCCGCACCCGGCTGCACGCGCTGACCGACCTGCACGGTGCGCTTGGCGACGTAGCCGGTCACTGGCGCCACCATCACCGTACGCACGTCATCGAGATACGCGGCGCGATATTGCGCAGCGGCGGCCTTCACATCCGGATGCGAAGCGACGACGGTGTCATCCACCAGCACCTGGTTGGTCGCCAACTGCTGCTGGGACGTGGTCAACGCACTCAACGCCGCGGTAAGCGCATCGCGGGCATGAGCCAATTCTTCGGCAGAGATCGCACCGGTCTTGGCCAGATCACGGCGGCGGTCGTAGTCGGCCTGCGCCTTCTGCAACGCCACTTTCTCTACCGCCACCTGCGCCTGTGCACCGGACACGGTGCTGTACAAACCACGCACGCGGCGCACAGTGTTGGCGAGGTTCGCAGAGGCGCGCTGCAGTCCAACGTCCGAATCGGACTTGTCGAGCGTCACCAGCACCTGGCCTTGTTTCACGAGATCACCATCGTCCGCACCGATGCTGGTGACGGTGCCGGCGATGCGCGGCGTGATCTGTACGATGTTGCCGTTGATGTAGGCGTCATCGGTGCTTTCGTACCAGCGTCCTACGATGAAATACCAGATCGTCCATGCAATAGCGGCGAGCACCAGCAGCGCCATCAGCAGTCGCAGCAGGATGCCGCGCCGGTTGTTGGCCGGCGGTGCCTGCACGGCGGACGTGTCGGCGGTATTGGGATTGGGACTGGACATGGGGGCTGCCTCAGATACGCAAGAAAATTATTTGGAGGAAAGTTCAGCGTCGGCCTGCGGACGGAAGCCGCCGCCGAGCGCCTGGATCAGTTGCACGTTGAGATCGGACTGCTGTGCATGGAGTGCGGCCATGCGTTGTTCGGCGGCAAGCAGCTCCTGGCGCACGCTGAGTGCTTCCAGATAACTGCCTATGCCAGCCTTGTAACGCTGCTCGGCGAGCTTCCATGCATCGTTTGCTGCATCGAGCGCACGCTGTTGCGCGGCGATCTGTTGTTGCATCGAAGCGATGGCGTCGTAGTCGTCGGCGACTTCGTTGACGGCAGACACCAGTGTCTTGTTGTACTGCGCAACGGCGAGGTCGTACTGCGCATCCTTGCTGTTCAAGTTGGCGCGGCGACGGCCGCCGTCGAAGATCGGCAGGCTGATAGCCGGCGCTGCTTCATAGAAGCGGTTCTGCATCGAGAACAGATTGCCGCCGCCGAGATTGATCAGACCCGCCATCGCGCCGATGTTCACGTTCGGCAGGAACTCGGTCTTGGCGGATTTGATGTCCTTGCTGGCCGCTTCCACGTGCCAACGTGCTGCGACCAGATCGGCGCGATGACCAACCAATTCCACCGGCAGATTCGCCGGTACGCTCAGCGCTGCCGGCGGCAGCAATTGCGGACGCGTGATGTCGAGGCCACGATCGGGACCTTTGCCAAGCAGCACCGACAACGCGGTGTGCGCCGCATCCACTGAGCGATCGGCTTGCGCCTTCTGCCCTTCGGCGCTGGCGACTTCCGAATCGCTCTGCTTGAGCTGCATCTGATTGTCGATGCCTGCAGCGACACGCTGACGTGTCAGATCGCGCGCATCGCCAGCGCGTTTCAGTTCGGCGGCAGCGACGTCTTGCTGTGTGTAGGCATAGCCCAGTTGCACATAGGCACGCGCAACGTTGGTCGACACTTCGATGCGCGCGGCCTGTGCGTCGATTTCCGCTGCGCGCTGTTGGCCCAGTGCCGCTTCCCACGTGGCGCGTTGGCCGCCCCACAGATCAAGATCCCATTTGAAGCTGCCGTACACGTACTTGGCCGCGCCGGTGTGGCCGGTGCCGAGCACGGGAATGGAAGTGGGAATGCGCGCTTCGGCGAAGCTGCCACCCACGCCGGCCGTTGGCTGGCGCGCGGCATCGGCCGCACCGGCTGCCGCCTGCGCCTGGCGGGCGCGTGCGTCAGCGACGGCCAAACTCGGGTTATCGCGCAACGCTTCCGTGATCAACGCCGTGAGCTGGGGATCGCCCAGGCCGGTCCACCAATCGTCCTTCGGCCAAGCCGCTTCGGAAACCTGCACGTTCGACAGGCTGCGCTCGGCCTTCAGCGAGGAAGCATCGGTCAGCGCGCCGTTCGGGTGCAGGCCGCCGCTGGTTACGCAGCCGGCCAGGGCGAACGTCAGTCCGACAGCAGCCGCAAGTGTTTGCAGACGCATGGCTTTCAATCTCGAAGTTTGAAGTGAATGAAGCAGTGCACCGGGAAGCCTCTCCTGACGCTTTCCCGGCTCGCCGAAACCGGCACGCGCCGGCTGGCGTCAGCGCGGCGGGTGCTTTCGTGCCCGCTGCGCGGCAGGTCGTCCGAGACCCGCTTGTTCTTGTTCAACGCTATTGTTTTTGTCACGCAGCGCGAGCAGCAGGCGGCTGAGGTAATCGTGCAAGCGCCGTCGCTCCTCTTCGCTCAGCGAACGCTGCGCCGCTTCCAGCACGTGTTCTTTGCAACCGCTGAGTTGCCGCCATAGCGCATTCCCCTCTTCCGTGAGTTCGATGCGCAGGGCGCGCCGATCCTGTTCGTGCGGGCTACGGCGCAAATAGCCCTTTCCTTCCAGTTGGTCGAGCTGGCGCGTCATGGCGCCACCGTCCAATTCCACCGCGCGGGCCAGCTCGGTGGCCGTCATCGCCCCCAGATCGGCCAAGCGCTTGAGGATCAGGAATTGGGTGAACCGAAGACCCAGGCCTCTGTCCGCGATTTCCGCCTCGATGCTGCGCACCAGCTCGGTGCGGACGAGGCCGATCAGCACGCCGAGGCTCTCCTGGCTGGTGGGGGTAATGAGCGGACCGGTGTTCATGGGAGCAGCATTTTATTGCTCCCGAAATATTTGTCAAGGCAAATATATGTTACGCACCTATTGTTTCAGCAAATGGACAGAAGTGAACTATTGCCGCCCCGCTGCCAGCTCGGCCAACTCGTCGTCGAGCCAAGCCTTGAGGGCCGGGTCACGCAGGTCGAACAGCTCGAACACCCCCAACGCCCGCAACGCCGGCAGCTGCGCCAGCAAGCGTGGTTCCATGGCCCGCCTCACCGCTTCGGGCGTAACGGGGTCGAGCATCTGATGGGCACAGACGACAAACGTCTCCAGCGGGGATTTGGATATTTCGGACTTCACAGAAACCAGTTGGATCAGGGACATGGCCTTTCCTTTCTTCGTGCAGCGGATCGCTCAGAACCTGTTCGATACCTCCACTCAGGAGGTATGCGGGCCGCGTGGAGGTGTTGAACAGGCTCTCCTATAAGACGGACGAACGAGATCTGCCGTGACCGACATAAGCGCGCCCAGCACATGGGCCTGCGCGTTTGCGCAAGTCTCGGCATCCCCTGGGGATTTCATCGAAAAGCCGCGAGCGGCGGCAGCGGCGTGAGAGAGGAACCGGCGCGTCGCACCGGTCGATTGGCACAGCTTAGGCAAAGCGGATGACAAGCTGATAACGTTATTTGGCCAAAAAATGTCGAGATTCGGCCATGCAACGGACCAAGGAAGAGCTCTACCAGTTGATCGAACGCCTGGACGGCCCTGCCCTCATCGCCTATTGGGACGACGGTGAAGCCTTCAGCGAGTACAAGCAGGAGACCAAGCAATACGACTGGCACAGCCACGCGCGTGGGCAGTTCTTTTGCGTGGAGAGCGGTCTGGTGCACATGCACACCGCACATGGCTCATGGCTGCTGCCGCCGCATCGCGCCGGCTGGATGCCACCGGGCGAGCTGCACAAGGTAAGCATCAACGGCCCGCTCACCGGATGGGGCGTCTTTCTCCATCCCAACCTCAGCCATTGCCTGCCCGACCAGCCCGGCGTGATCGGCGTGAATGCACTGATGCGCGAACTGGTCCATCGCGCCAGCTCCTGGACCTGGAATCCCGAACTCAATGAACGGCAGGAACGGGTGATGACGGTGCTGCTGGATGAGATCCGCCACGCCCCGCGCGAACCGTTGCATCTGCCGATGCCAATGGATCGCCGCCTGCTGCGCATTGCCCATGCCGTGCTGGAGCAGCCGCATGACAACCGCAGCCTGGAGGAATGGGCTGCATGGGCCGGCCTTTCCGCACGCACGCTCAGCCGCTTGTTTCGCGCCGAAACCGCCTTGAGTTTTGCCCAATGGCGCCAGCAGGCACGGCTAACCAAGGGGCTGGAGCAGTTGGCAGAGGGTCTGCCAGTGGCTGCCGTAGCGGACGGGCTCGGCTATGCGAGCCCCAGCGCATTCATTGCCATGTTCCGCCGCTGCTTCGGGCATCCGCCGGCGCGATACTTCGGCCAACGGGCGGTGGCGTAAGGGGGCGTTGTCTCATTCCTTGCGACGGCGAGCGGCAAGGATTTCCCAATGCGCGCCCAGGGAGCAAGGGGAGTTTTAAGCGACGGAATCACCCCTATGTCATGATCCACGGCCACCTGCGCGCCGTGCGATCGCGGGTTATCGACCATGCCTTTGCAGAATTTCCATCCCGCCGTTTCCGCGTGGTTCGAAGCCACGTTTCCTGCGCCAACTTCTGCGCAGGCCGCGGCATGGCCGGCGATCCGGGCAGGGCAGCACACGCTGGTGGCCGCGCCCACCGGTTCGGGTAAAACGCTCACTGCGTTTCTCGCCGCGATCGATCAACTGGTGCAAGAAGGTGTCGCGCGCGGTGGCACGCTGCCGGACGAGACGCGCGTGGTGTACGTATCGCCGCTGAAAGCGTTGTCGAATGACATCCACATCAACCTCGAAGCGCCGCTGGAAGGCATCGGCATCGAGCTGGAAAAACTCGGCCTGCCCGGCGCACCCATCCGCACCGCTGTGCGCACCGGCGATACGCCGCAAGCCGAACGCAGCCTGATGCGCAAAGCACCGCCGCACATTCTGGTGACGACACCGGAATCGCTGTACGTGCTGATGGGTTCGCTGTCCGGTCGCGAGATGCTCAAGAGTGTGCGCAGCGTGATCGTGGACGAAATCCATGCTGTCGCGACGAGCAAGCGCGGTGCGCATCTGGCACTGACGCTGGAGCGATTGGAAGCGTTGTGCCAGCGGCCGTTGCAACGAATTGGTTTGTCGGCGACGCAGAAGCCGATCGAGGACGTGGCGAAGTTTTTGGTAGGGCAGGGCACCGGCCTTGCCCCCTCTCCCCTCCGGGGAGAGGGCTGGGGTGAGGGGTCAACCTCGCGAGAAACTCCAGAAAAGCCCCAACCCATCATTACAGACCTCTTCGCAAGAGCGACCCCTCACCCCAACCCTCTCCCCGGAGGGGTGAGGGAGAAAAGCATCCACTGCACCATCATCGACGTCGGCCACACCCGCGCACGCGATCTCGCTATCGAAGTGCCGCCCGTACCGCTGGAAGCGGTGATGTCCAACGACATGTGGGAGCTGGTCTACAACCAGCTCGCGCAACTGGTCGAGCAGCACCGCACCACGCTGGTGTTCGTCAATACGCGACGCATGGCTGAACGCCTGGCGCGACATTTGTCCGAGCGCATCGGACATGAAGCCGTTGCGGCCCATCATGGCAGCCTCGCCAAAGAGCATCGCCTGGATGCCGAGCAACGCTTGAAGCGCGGCGAGCTGAAAGTGCTGGTAGCTACCGCATCGCTGGAGTTGGGTATCGACATCGGCGACGTCGATCTCGTATGTCAGCTTTCCTCGCCGCGCTCCATTGCCGCGTTTTTGCAGCGCGCCGGCCGTTCTGGCCACGCCGTGAACGGCACGCCGAAAGCACGCTTGTTCCCAAGCAGCCGCGACGATTTGATCGAATGCGCCGCCTTGCTCGACTGCGTGCGCCGCGGCGAGCTCGATACGCTGGTACAGCCGCCGCAACCGATCGACGTGCTGGCCCAGCAAATCGTGGCCGAAATCGCGTGTGCGGAATGGAATGAAGACGCGCTGTTCGATCTGGTGCGCCGCGCGTATCCGTATCGCACGCTGCCGCGCGAAACCTTCAACGCTGTGGTACGCATGCTGGCCGAAGGTTTCAGCACACGGCGCGGTGCGCGTGCTGCCTACATCCATCGCGACGCCGTGCATCACGAGTTGCGCGCACGGCGCGGTGCGCGACTCACCGCGGTTACATCAGGCGGCACCATTCCCGACA
Organism: Dyella acidisoli; assembly: GCF_030160295.1. Classification (GTDB taxonomy): domain Bacteria; phylum Pseudomonadota; class Gammaproteobacteria; order Xanthomonadales; family Rhodanobacteraceae; genus Dyella_B; species Dyella_B acidisoli. The sequence goes on along the minus strand of NZ_BSOB01000004.1, from coordinate 235,753 downwards.
CCGCCGATTACCTGGTCGTGCTGGAGCCGCAAGCCACTATCGTCGGCACCATCAACGAAGACTTCGCCATCGAGAGCATGGCCGGCGACATCTTCCAGCTCGGCAACACCAGCTATCGCATCCAGCGCGTGGAGCGCGATCGCGTGCGGGTGGAAGATGCGCAAGGCGCACCGCCGAGCCTTCCGTTCTGGCTGGGTGAAGCGCCGGGCCGCAGCAATGAATTGTCGGAAGGCGTGTCGCGCCTGCGCGAAGAACTATCGACGCGCATCGATGCCGATGGTGTGCAGGTCGCCTTCGACTGGCTGCGCGAAACGCTGGGTCTGAACGAATCCGCCGCGCAGCAGATCGTGGAATACCTGGCCAAGGCCAAAGCAGCGCTCGGCGTCATGCCCACGAAGTCGACACTGGTTTTCGAGCGCTTCTTCGACGAATCCGGCGGCACGCAATTGGTGATCCATACACCGTGGGGCAGCCGCATCAACAAAGCATGGGGTTTGGCCCTGCGCAAACGTTTCTGTCGCCAGTTCAATTTCGAATTGCAGGCCGCCGCCACCGAGAACGCGATCGTACTGTCGCTGTCCACCAGCCACAGCTTTCCGTTGATCGAAGTCGCGCGCTATCTGCACAGCAACACTGCTGAGCACGTGCTGGTGCAGGCGCTGCTGGATGCACCGCTGTTTCCGGTGCGTTGGCGCTGGAATGCGGTTACAGCGCTTGCTTTGCCGCGTTATGCCGGCGGCAAGAAAGTACCTGCTCCGCTGCAACGCATGAAGAGCGAAGATTTGCTTGCCAGCGTCTTTCCCGATCAAGTGGCGTGCCTGGAAAACATCGTAGGTGAACGGCAAATTCCCGATCACCCGCTGGTCAACCAGACGTTGCACGATTGCTTGCGCGAAGCGATGGACGTGGACGGGTTGCTGGATGTTCTCAAGCAGATGGAATCCGGCGCGATCACGGTCGTCGCGCGCGACCTCACCGCACCCAGCCCACTGGCCAGCGAAGTGCTCAACGCAGCACCTTATGCATTCCTTGACGATGCGCCGCTGGAAGAGCGTCGTACGCGCGCCGTGCAAACACGTCACTGGAACGGTATCGAAGATACGGACGATCTGGCCAAGCTTGATCCGGAGGCGATCGCCGCGGTGCGCAGCGAGGCGTGGCCGGAAGTGCGCAGCGCGGATGAGATGCACGAGGCGCTCAATGTGCTGGGTTTCGTGACTGACGAAGATATTCGAACGAATGATGGATGGCTTGACTCGTTGCACAAGCTCGCCAACGTTCATCGCGCCACACTTCTTACGCCCTCTCCCCTTCGGGGAGAGGGCGGGGGTGAGGGGCAAACCTCGCCAAACACTTCCAACAGCGCGATCGCACTTTCCAACAATCACGCAAGCCGTGGCCCCTCATCCGACCCTTCGGGCCACCTTCTCCCCGGAGGGGAGAAGGGAAAGAGCATGTGGATCTGCGCTGAAAAACTTCCTCTGTGGCGAGCAGTACATAGACATGCCGCACTGAATCCGTCGATCACTGCTCCCGCCGAATACGCCGCACAAACCTGGACCCGCGAAGACGCACTGCTCGAACTCATACGCGGCCGTCTTACCGGTCTCGGTCCCAGCACCGTTGCATCGCTCGCGATGTCGATGCGAGTCGATCCAGGCGACATCGAACTCGCCCTGATCCGCCTGCAATCCGAAGGCTACGTCATGCAGGGCCGCTTCACGCCGGATGCGACCGAGACCGAATGGTGCGAACGCCATCTGCTCGCACGCATCCACCGCTACACCATCGGCCGCCTGCGTCGGGAGATCGAACCCGTCAGTCGCCGCGACCTGATGCGCTTCCTGCTCGAATGGCAGCACGCCACCGCCGGCACGAAACTCAGCGGGCCCGATGCGCTTAGCGCCGTGCTCCATCAAATGGAAGGTTACGAAGCTGCTGCAGGTGCATGGGAAAGCGAATTGCTTGCCTCGCGTATCGAGGATTACTCCAGCCGCTGGCTGGACGAGTTGTGCCGCGCCGGTCGAATCGGTTGGAACCGCCTGCGTAGTGGCGGCGGCAGCGGCGGGCCCGTACGTGCCACGCCCATTGTGCTGCTGCCGCGTCGGCAGCTGCCGATCTGGACGTCGCTGGCCGATCGCAATCAGGAACAGGAAACATTGCTGTCTTCCCGTGCCCAAGCTGTCGCCGATGCGCTGGCAGCCCACGGCGCGCTGTTCTTCGACGAACTGATCGATGCCGCGCACCTGCTGCGTACCGAATTGGAAGACGCGCTGGGTGAACTGGTTTCCGCCGGCCGCGTCACTTCCGACAGCTTCGCCGGCCTGCGTGCGCTGCTCACACCTGCTGCCAAACGCGAATCGCCCAGACATCGCCGCGTGCGGCGACATACGCTGAGTGAAATCGAAGATGCAGGACGCTGGTCGGTGGTCCGCCGTATATCTCCCTCTCCCCTCCGGGGAGAGGGCCGGGGTGAGGGGCCAACCTCGCGAGAAATTTCGCAAGACGAAACCACCGAACACATCGCCCGCGTGCTGCTGCGCCGCTACGGCGTCGTCTTCTGGAAACTGCTCGAACGCGAAGCCGCGTGGCTTCCTTCCTGGCGCGAACTGCTTCGTGTCTACCATCGACTGGAAGCGCGCGGCGAAATTCGTGGTGGCCGCTTCGTGGAAGGTCTGGTCGGCGAACAGTTCGCGCTGCCCGAAGCCATTGCGCATCTGCGCAGCATCCGCTTGCGTCCGCTGGAACAGCAACGCGTCACCTTAAGCGGCAGCGATCCCCTCAACTTGGTCGGCACCGTCCTTGCCGGCGACCGCCTGCCTGCGCTGGCCGGTACGCGCGTGCTATACGAAGACGGCATACCGGTGGCCGCCTTGGTCGCCAGCAAACCGCAATGGCTAATCGAAGGCGATCTCGTGCAGCAGCGCCGCTGGTATAACGCGTTATTACGGCGGCCGGAGCCGGATGGCACCAGCGATGTAACGTACGTGCATCGCTGACATCGCATGCTTTCTCCGCTAAGTTAAGCCTGTCGCGCGGAACATCAGGGGGCGCTTGTGGGGATCGCACAATTGCTAGGCTGGCAATGGAATGGCTATTCGCGCTACCACCAGTCGCGAATCAATCTGCTGCTGCACATTTTCGTCGTGCCGGTATTCCTCGCCGGCAATGTCGCGCTGGTCGTCGCGATTATCAAAGGTTTCTGGATCATCGGGTTTGCCGGGTTGGCGGCGATGGTGCTGTCCGTTGCATTGCAGGGTCGCGGGCACCGACAAGAAGCTGTACTACCCGAACCCTTCACCAGCCCGATCAACGCCGTCTCGCGCATCTTTCTCGAACAGTGGATTACGTTTCCGCGGTTCGTTCTTTCGGGCGGCTGGCTGAAAGCGATGCGCCATCCGTGATCCACCGCAAGGCAATGACAAGCAGTACCCATCCATCGGCTGCATGCAGCTAACGCCATTCGATTTGCAGGTATCAACCAAGGAGGAGACCTATGAACACCGAATACAACCCTTATTCGCCGCCCACCAGCGTCGTTGGGGAACGCGATGACATTCAGCATGAGTTGGCAAGCAAGGGACGCCGTTTCGGCACGCTGCTGATCGATTACGTGTTCTTCTATCTCATCATCTTTGTTATCGGCTTCGCTGTCGGCATAACGCGTGGAGGCCAAGGTGCGGCGGGAATGCCTTGGCAACTGATAGGTTTCACGGTGCTTATCGGTTACTACCTGATCTTCGAAGGCGTCTGGCAGCGCACGCCGGGCAAATTCATCCTGGGCACGGTGGTCGTCAACGCTACAGGGGAAAAACCGAGTTTCGGGCAGATTCTTGGACGCACGCTTTGCCGTTTCATTCCTTTCGAACCCTTCTCGTTCTTCGGGCGCGAAGGCTGGCACGACTCGATTCCAAAGACCAAGGTGGTCATGGTGCAGAAGCGCTGATCCGATCCTGCCGCAGGTGTCGGGGCGGCGAATGCAAATGCATCGCATGACGGCAGCAGTTCGTAGGTTGGGGTGCAAGCCCCAACATCGCCATCTTCACACATCGCGACGTTGGGGTTTGCACCCCAACCTACGATTCACTGCTGTGACCACTGATTAGTCGCTGTAGTCAGCAATGTAGATCAACAGACCATCACGCTCGCGGTATTCGCTGCGCCCATCCAGGGCAATGCTTTGGCCTGCCCGTATGCCATTGGGCAGGTCGACGGCGAAGGTGCCCTGGAAATGGATTTGCGCATGCGCTACGCCGTCGACTTCGCTATAGCGGGTGATGGTCTGATGGCGCGCGGAGAACAGGTAGCGCGAACTCTCCGCCAGATGACGCAGTTCATACGCGCCCACGGTGCGCACACTGAGCACGCCAGCCGTGTAGTTCTCGAAAATTACTTCGCTATGCATGGTGGCAAGCATGGCATCGACGTCGATGTGGTTGTAGGCGTCGAGGTAGCGGTCGATGAGCGCACGCATGGCGTTTCTCCCTGGAGTGAAACCAGCATACCGGACTTGCGTGGTTTGCCGCCAAGGTGGAGCCTATAACGCATCGTCGTCATCCTCGGGAGGGACTGCGATGAAAGCTTCTGTCTTTGTGGGCGTCAGCGTCGACGGCTTTATGGCCAGGACCGATGGCGAGCTCGACTTTCTGCCGGAAGGCGGTGGGGAGCCGCACGGCTACGACGAATTCATGAGCACCGTGGACGCACTCGTCATAGGGCGAAAAACCTATGAGACGGTGCTCGGCTTCGGCTCATGGGCGTACGGCAAAAAGCCTGTTTTCGTATTGAGCACTCGCGAACTTGCACCATCGCCTGCCGGCGCTCTCGTGCAGCGCGTGGTCGGTGAACCCGAGGAAATCGTTGCCAAACTTGGCAAGCTCGGCATCAACCATATCTATGTGGATGGCGGCCTGACGATTCAGGGATTTCTACGCGCCGGACTCATTCAACGATTGATCATTACACGTGTGCCGGTATTGATCGGCAACGGCGTTCCGTTGTTCGGTGCGGTCGCACAGGACATTCGGCTCAAGCACATCGCAACACGCCAATACGCAAGCGGGTTGGTGCAAAGCGAATACGAAGTTCTCGCATGATAGTTGGCGATGTGCTTCCTCCCCTGCATGCCGGGGAGGGAGCGCGACGCGGTGAGCCGATGCTAGTGCGCTTTGACGTTATTGGTCTGCGTGATGAACTGCGCCACGTTGTCGTGCAGCAGCTTCAGCGATTCCTCGTGCGCGTAGACCATGTGCCCGGATGGATACCACGCGTAGCGGATATTGCTCATCAGCGCAGGCTGGATGGGCACGTGATGCATTTCGTAGTCGGCCGCGTAGAACGGTGTGGCCAGATCGTAGTAACCACCGTTGAGGAAAACTTTCAGATCAGGATTGGTCTTCATCGCTTTGGCCAGATCCGGCATCACGTTGACGGCACCGTCGTGACCGTTGTGCTTGAAGATCCAGTCGTTGACGTCAGCAAATTCGTGATAGACCTGATCTGCGCCGTACTTCAAATCTTTGCGCGCGTAGTCGTTGAAGGCGGCGATATAGGCCGCGCTGATGGCGGAAGACTGCGGGTCGTATTCGGCCTCTTTGCTCAGCGGATCGAGCGACGGTCCGGCGAAACGCGAGTCCAAACGGCCAGTGGTATCGCCGCTGTCGCCCAGGAGTTCGTGCTCGAACATCCCGCCGGTGACGCGCAGATTGGCTTTGAGCAAGTAGGTCACGGGAAGACCGGTGTACTGATGCAGTTTTTCGGCAACGGCCTGTTTGCGTGCATCGTCCAGGTTGGAACCTTGCATCAGCGCCTGCGCATAGTCACCGATCGCAAACTGCTCCGCGTCCTGCAGGAACGGTTCCAGCGCCGCCGGCTGCTGCGGCAGCTTGTGGTGGTAGTACGCAGTGGCGGCAAACGTGGGCAACGCCAGTTCGTAAGGCAGGTCGACGCCAGGATTCTGGTCGGCGCCATCGATGCTGGTGTCGAAATTGAGAATCTGCGAGAGCAGGATCACGCCGTTGAGATCGACGCTTTCTTCGTTTTCCAGATCGTTGGCCAGCACCGCCGAACGCGTGGTGCCGTAGCTTTCGCCGAATAGATATTTCGGCGAATTCCAGCGGCCGTAACGCGTCAGGAACTGGGTGATGAACTGTGCAAAGGCATGGCCGTCGCCGTCGACGCTGTAGATGTCCTTGCGCCGATCCTTCATCTGCTCATCGCGCTTGGACGCATCGGGATCGTTGGCAATCAATCGACTGAAACCAGCACCGGGAGCATCGATGAAGACCAGGTCGGAGGCATCGAGCAAGCTGTAGTCGTTATTTACCAGCTGATACGGCGCAGCCGGCGTGTGGCTATCGTCCCTGGTCACAACACGGCGCGGACCGAATGCGCCCATATGCAACCACACCGTCGCGGAGCCCGGTCCGCCGTTGTAAATAAAGGTGACCGGGCGCTTGGCAGCGTCTTCGCCTTTCTTGATGTAGGCCACGTAGAACATGCTGACGGTCGGGTCGTTCTCCTTGTCGCCCTTTCCGTGCAGCACGATGGTGCCCGCAACCGCCTTGTAGGCAATGTGCTTGCCTTCCACGGTCACCGAGCCTTCGGTGGTCGATGCCTGCGGATGCACCAAGGCAGCTTCGGGCTTCGCTTCGTCCGACGGTGTCTTGTCCTTTTTATCGGCAGCATGGGCACTGCCGAGCAGGAGCGCGGTCAGGGCGAGAGCGAGCGGAAGCTTGCGCATGAGGAATCCTTGGGGCTGGCGCGTTCATGCACCGGGATTCCCAGCTTAGGCATTGCGCATGCCGAGTTTCATACGCCAGAAGTCACTATGCCGCATGCGCGAAGCGTTCCCGGTAGCGGGCGGGACTCACCTTCAACGTCCGTCGAAAGTGGTGGCGCATGGTATCGGCGCTGCCGAAACCGCAGGCATCGGCGATCCGCTCGACCGGCCACTGGCTTCCTTCAAGCAATTCGCGTGCGCGACCCAGGCGCTCCTGGATCAACCATTGCTTGGGCGAGCAACCGGTGGCTTCCTCGAAGCGCCGCAGAAACGTGCGCTCGCTCATGCGTGCGCGCTCAGCCAGCTCGTTCAACTGCAGCGGTTGATCCAGATGGCCACGCATCCATTCCAGCAATTTGCCCAGCGCAGCACCCTGTTCCGGCAGCGGCGCCGGGATGAATTGCGCCTGCCCGCCATCGCGATGCGTGGGTACCACTGCGCGGCGCGCCACCTGGTTGGCGACGCGCGGACCGTAGTCGCGGCGGATCAGATGCAGCGAAAGATCGATGGCGGCAGCACTGCCCGCCGAGGTCAATACATGGCCTTCGTCGACGTACAGCACATCGGGTTGGATACGAATGCGCGGATAACGCTCTGCCAAAGCCTGCGCGTAGCGCCAGTGCGTGGTCGCGGCACGACCATCCAATACACCGGCAGCCGCCAACACGAATACGCCGGAACAGAATGAAAGCAGCCGCGCACCGCGTTTGTGTGCGGCACGCAACGCATCGAGTAGCGCCGGAGGTGGCATGGCGTCGGCGCCGCGCCAGCCCGGTACGATCACGGTGCCGGCTTTCGCCAGCAGTTCCAGCCCGCCATCCGCCTGCACGCGCAATCCGCCCGCCGCGCGCAATGGTCCACGCTCCACCGCGCACGAGGCGAAGCTGTACCAGCGCTCGAATTCCGGCCGCGCCAGACCAAACATTTCCACGGCAATACCGTATTCGAACGTGCACAGGCCGTCGTAGACCAGGGCGACGACGCGAGGGTTGGCTGGACCTTGGCCGGCGCGTGAACGTTTTGGCGGTTTTTTCATGGTGATAGGCATTCTTGCCAATGTCGCGCAGGCACGCCAGTGCCCAGACTGTTGCCATGTCCAACACGGAGCAACGCCCATGAGCACGGTTGTCACGCGCATTCCTGCCGCCCCAAGTCCCCAAGCATTGGCGCATTTCGAAGCGCGCCTTACGTTCGAAACCGATTGCGCCGATGTGTGGTACGCCACGCAGCATGAAACGAAAGACTTCGTGTTGCTGGACGTGCGTACGCCGACGCTTTATGCGGCAGGCCACGTGCCCGGCGCCATCAACATGCCGACGCGCACGATCAGCGAACAGCGCCTGGCGGACTATCCGCCGGATACGGTGTTCGTGGTGTATTGCGCAGGACCGCATTGCAACGGTGCCAACAAGTCGGCGGTGAAGCTTGCGCAACTCGGCCGGCCGGTGAAGGAAATGATCGGTGGACTGACTGGCTGGATCGACGAAGGCTTCGGCCTGGAGCGTGGCTGAAATGCAGGCGTCCGTGCACATTCGTCGCATTGCTGCAGCCGATCTCGAACAATGGCTGCCGCTCTGCGCCGAGCATGCGGCGTATGAACGACTGACTTACTCCCCAGACGGCGGTATGGAAGAGCTTGTGCGGGCACTTACTGCTGAACCACCGTTGCTGTTTGCATGGATCGCGATGGCAAACGAGTCAGCGATCGGTTACGCCAGCGCCACAGTGGATTTCTCCACGCTCGATCACGCAACGTATTTGCATATGGACTGCTTGTTCGTGCGTGATGGTTGGCGCGGCCGAGGCATTGGGCAGCAGTTATGGAGCGCGGTACATGCGTTCGCCCGCGCGCGCGGCTGTCGAACCGTGCAGTGGCAAACACCGGAATGGAACGTGGATGCGGCGCGATTTTATTTGCGTTTGGGTGCGACAGAGATGATCAAGCGGCGATATGTGTTGCCGATAGAGACCGCTTGAGCCCCTCCCCCCTCGGGAGAGGGGTTGGGGTGAGGGTGCGATCAAAGCGCGATGATGAAGACTTGCAGAAGGAATCAGTTCCGCGCTTCGCCCGAACCCTCACCCCCGGCCCCTCTCCCGAAAGGAGAGGGGTGTCGCCGAGTGTAAGGATCAAGCGCGCAGTGCTGCAGCTTCGCGCGCAAGCTGTTCGATGCCCGCCCAATCACCAGCCTTCAACTTGTCGTTCGGCGTAAGCCACGAACCGCCCACGCACAACACGTTTGGTAGCGAGAGGAAATCCTTCGCAGTAGCCAGCGAAATGCCGCCGGTCGGACAGAAGCGGATCTGTGGCAGCGGGCTTGCCCATGCGCCGAGCAGTTTCGCGCCGCCAGCAGGAACAGCCGGGAAGAATTTCAGGTGGCGATAGCCACGTTCAAGCAGCGCCATGGCTTCGCTGGCGGTGGCGATGCCGGGCAGCAAGGGTAGGGCGCTGTCATCCGCCGCGGCGAGCAACTTAGGCGACATGCCGGGCGAAACGGCAAAACGTGCACCGGCCCTTTCTGCTGCAGCCAGATCATTGGCAGTAAGCACGGTGCCAACACCGATCACCGCACCTTCCACTTCCGCAGCGATGGCGCGGATGGCATCGAGCGCGGCCGGTGTGCGTAGCGTCACTTCGATAGCCGGAATGCCGCCGGCCACCAGTGCGCGCGCCATCGGCACAGCGTGCTTGGCATCTTCGATGATCACCACCGGAATGACCGGTGCCAGGCGCATGGTGGCTTCAACGTGTTGTTGTTTGGTTTCGATGTTCATAGTCATTCCGCGAGTTCTCTGTGGCCGTCATTCCCGCGAAAGCGGAATTGACGGCCACATGGTTATGTGAAGGTCACAGCACTCCGGCACCAAGGTCAGCCGCCACCGCATTGCGACGGAAGATGCCGAACAATTCGCGGCCCATGCCATGTTGATGCCTGGAAAGATCTTCAACCGCCGGCGTACGCGCTGCGAATTCCGCGGCATCCACCAGCACGTCGAGCGTGCCCTTCGCGGCATCCAGGCGAATGATGTCGCCGTCGCGCACCTTGGCGATCGGGCCACAGTCGTCCGCTTCCGGCGTCACATGGATCGCCGCTGGCACGCGCCCGCTGGCACCCGACATGCGACCATCCGTTACCAATGCAATGCGATGGCCCCGATCCTGCAATACGGCCAGCGTCGGCGTGAGCTTGTGCAATTCCGGCATGCCGATCGCGCGCGGGCCCTGGAAGCGCACCACGGCGATGAAGTCGCGGTTGAGCTCGCCGCGATCGAATGCGCGCTTGATGTCATCCTGATCGTGGAACACCACCGCAGGCGCTTCGATCACCAGACGATCGTCCGGCACCGACGACACCTTGATCACCGAACGGCCGAGATTGCCGTTGAGCATGCGCAGGCCACCGTCGGCGCGGAAGGGTTCGTTCATGGCGCGCAACACGCCGCGATTGCCGCTTTCCTTCGAGACCGGCTTCCAAATGAGCTGGCCCGCTTCATCCAGTTCCGGCACTTTGGCGTAGCCGGAAAGATCAGTACCGGCGATCGTGCGCGCATCGCCGTGCAACAGACCGGCGCTCAGCAACTGATCGATCAGGAAGCTCATGCCGCCGGCTTCGTGGAAATGGTTCACGTCGGCATAGCCATTCGGATACACACGCGCCAGCAGCGGGGCGACCGATGACAAGGCGTCGAAATCTTCCCAGCGCAAGGCGATGCCGGCGGCCTGTGCGATCGCCACCAGGTGCAACAGATGATTGGTGGAACCACCCGTTGCATGCAGGCCGACTACGCCGTTGACGATGGCACGTTCATCGACGATGTGACCGATCGGCAAATGTTCGCCCGCCTTGCCGAGTGCTGCACAACGACGCACGGCTTCAGCGGTAAGCGCATCGCGCAGCGGCGTTTCCGGCGCAACGAAGCTGGCACCTGGCAGATGCAAGCCCATGATCTCCATCAGCATCTGGTTGGAGTTGGCGGTGCCGTAGAACGTGCAGGTGCCGGCCGAGTGATACGACGCCGCTTCGGCTTCGAGCAGTTCGTCACGGCTGGCTTTGCCTTCCGTATACGCCTGGCGAACTTTCGATTTCTGCTCGTTGCTGATGCCGCTGGGCATCGGGCCGCTCGGCACGAACACGCCGGGCAGGTGGCCGAAACTCAATGCACCGATCAAGAGACCTGGCACGATTTTGTCGCAGATCCCGAGGTACAGCGCGCTGTCGAACATGTCATGCGACAAGGCAATGGCCGTGGTCATCGCGATCAGATCGCGTGAGAACAGCGACAGCTCCATGCCGGCGCGGCCTTGCGTCACGCCATCGCACATCGCCGGTACGCCGCCCGCCACTTGAGCGGTAAAGCCTGCTTGCCGCGCCACTTCGCGGATGAAATCCGGATAGCGCTCGTACGGCTGGTGCGCCGAGAGCATGTCGTTGTACGCGGTGACGATGGCGACGTTCGGCGCGTGGCCTTCGCGCAGCGCCGCCTTGTCGTGCGTGTTGCACGCCGCAAAGCCGTGGGCGAGGTTGCCGCAGGAAAGCCGCGCGCGATGCGGGCCGTCGATGACGGCATTGTTGATGCGCTCCAGATACGCGGCGCGCGTGGCGCGGCTGCGTTCGCGCAGGCGCTCGGTGACTTCGGCAACGACGGGATGCAAACTCATTTCATGCTCCGGCCGAGCGGGCTCGGCGTTGATGCTTTTTCCAGCGGAAGGTTGGCGTTTTCGACAATGCGCCATCCTTCCTCGGCGTCATTCCCGCGAAAGCGGGAATGACGGCCATAAGGGGATGCGAGTTGGCGCATCACGGACACCAATAGATATCCAATGACCGCTTCGCTTGCAGCACACTGGCAACCGGCAACGTGCTGCCAGGCTGCTCGGCCTGCGCCAGCACGTCGCGTTTGTCGTTGCCTTGAATGTGCAGATACAGCGACCGCGCCTGCAGCAGCACCGGCAAGGTGAAGGTGATGCGTGGTTCGCCCGCACCCGGCGCACGCATCGGCAGCACCAGCGCGGTGTTTGACACATCCAACGCTTCACTCAAGCGATCACCGCCGGGAAAGAACGAAGCGGTGTGTCCATCCGGCCCCATACCGAGCACGATCACGTCGAACGGCTGCTTCAATGCCGCCACACGCGCACGCACTTCGCCGATGCCTGCTTCCGGCGTGGGGGTTTCCACATAAAGCGGCATGAATTCGGCATCGGCGGCTTTGTATTGCAACAACAATGATTCCACCAGCCGTGCGTTGGAACGTTCGTCGCTATCCGGCACCCAGCGTTCGTCCACCAAGGTGACGGTAACGCGCGACCAGTCCAGCGTTTCGTTCGACAGTGCTTCAAACAGGCGCTTGGGTGTGCTTCCGCCGGAGACTGCGATCAACGCTTCACCGCGCGCATCGATGGCTTCGCGCAGCTTGCCTGCAATGCTGGCCGACAAGGCCTTGGCCAAGGCCTCGCCGCCATCGAAGGCGTGCAGGGCGTGTTGCTCGCTCACTGTTCGAAATCCTCGTCCCAGGTGCGACCGTCGCGTTCGATCAATGCCACGGCGGCGCTCGGACCCCAGGTGCCGGAGGTATACGGCCGTGGCGATTCACCGCCTGCGGCCCACGCGGCCAGGATCGGATCGGCCCAACGCCATGCGGCTTCCACTTCGTCGCGACGCATGAACAGTGTGGGATTGCCGCGCACCACATCGAGCAGCAAGCGCTCGTATGCATCCGGCTGTTGCACGCCGAAGGCTTCGGCAAAGCTCATATCCAGCGGCACGTGACGCAGACGCAAACCGCCTGGGCCAGGATGCTTGATGGTGAGCCACAACTTCACGCCTTCATCGGGCTGCAAGCGCAGCACCAGGCGGTTCTGCGCCAACGGGCCTGCGGATGCGGTGAAGATGGAGTGCGGCACCGGCTTGAACGCCACCACGATTTCCGACACGCGCTCGGCCAGACGCTTGCCCGTACGCAGATAGAACGGCACACCAGACCAGCGCCAATTGGCGATTTCCGCCTTGAGCGCCACGAAGGTTTCGGTGCTGGAGTGCTCGACCTTCGATTTGCTGCTGCTGTTCAAGTCTTCGATATAGCCGGGCACGCTCTGCCCTTCGCCGACGCCAGCGCGGTACTGGCCGCGCACGGTGAGCTGAGAGGCGTTGGTTTCGTTGATCGGTTTGAGCGCATGCAGCACTTTCAACTTTTCATCGCGCACCGCATCGGGCGACAGCGAGGACGGCGGCTCCATCGCCACCATGCACAAGAGCTGCAGCATATGGTTCTGCACCATGTCGCGCAGCGCGCCAGCATGGTCGTAATACGGGCCACGGCGTTCCACACCCAGCGTTTCCGCCACAGTGATCTGCACGTGGTCGATGTGGCCAGCGTTCCATAGCGGCTCGAACAGCGCATTGCCGAAGCGCAATGCCAGCAGGTTCTGCACGGTTTCCTTGCCGAGGTAGTGGTCGATGCGATAGGTCTGCGATTCGGCAAAGACACGACCGACGTCGTCGTTGATGCGATTGGCGCTGGCCAGATCTTTGCCGATCGGCTTTTCCAGCACCACGCGCGACTTGCCCTGGTTGAGGCCGTAGCCGCCCAGACGCTGGCAGATGTCCACAAACAGGTCGGGCGACGTGGACAGATAGAACACGCGCACGTTGTCGGGGTATTCGCCCATCAGCTTGGCGAAGTCGTCCCAGCCGGCGTCTTTGCGCGCATCGAGCGGACGGTAATGCACCAGCTTGAGGAAGGTATCGAGCTGGTCGCCCTGCTTGGACGCCGCGCCATTGAGCGCGCTACGGATCTGCGCGCGGTAGCCGTCATCGTCCAGGCCTTCGCGAGCCACACCAATGATGCGGCTGCCTGGCTGGATCTGGCCGTCGACAAAACGGTGGAAGAGGGCAGGGAGCAATTTGCGTACGGCCAGATCGCCAGTGCCGCCGAAAATCACCAGATCGAACAGATCGACCGGTAGCGCGGGTGCAGTCACAACTCACCTCTTTGAAATGCGGGCAACCGCGACAGTGCGGCCGCCGGGGAAGCTCGATGGTACCAATGCCGTACCAGGCAATACCAGTCCCTTGTGCAGTGCAAACGTATGCATTGTTTTCATAAGGCCAGGAATCGTAAGCCGGGAATCGAAAATCGTAAAAAACGGCGTGGGAGTTGGATTTGAGAGGCCTACGGCATGCCTGCCATCGCGATTCCCAATGGACGACCCCTACTTCACACACCGGTTGTCTCAGTGGTTACGCATTGGTATGGTTTGCAACTATGCAGAATGCCCTGGCCGAGGAATACCGGCGGTTAAGCCGCGATACCACCACCCACCAGCCGCTGGCTTACCTGCGGCTACGGCGGGCTATTCGCAACGTCATCCAGCATCGCGACATCGAGCCAGGCCAAACCCTGCCGAGCGAACGCGATTTATCGCAGGCCCTGGGTCTGTCCCGCGTGACCGTGCGCAAGGCGATTTCAGGACTGGTTGAGGAAGGCCTGCTCACGCAGCGGCACGGCGCCGGCACCTTCGTGGCCGAGCGCATCATCAAGCCGATGTCGCGCCTGACCAGCTTCACCGAAGACCTGCGCGCACGCGGCCTGCATCCGCGCTCCGAATTCTTCGAGCGCAGTGTGGGCGAGGTGACGCCGGAGGAATCGATGGCGCTCAATCTCTCGCCTGGCGTGCTGGTGGCGCGCCTTCACCGCGTGCGTTATGCCGAGGACGAGCCGCTGGCGATCGAGCGCAGCGTGGTGCCGGCCAGCGTGCTGCCGGATCCGCATGAAGTGCACGATTCGCTGTACGAAGCGCTGGAGAAATACAACTGCCGCCCCGTGCGCGCATTGCAGCGTTTGCGCGCGGTGTTGCTTGGTGCGCGGCAAGCGCGGCTGTTGCACGTGAGCGCCGGCAGTGCGGGTTTGCACATCGAGCGACGTGGGTTTCTCGACGATGGACGCGTGGTGGAGTTCACCACGTCGTGGTACCGCGGGGATATCTACGATTTCGTAGCTGAGCTGCAGACCGACTAATTGTCCCGGTTACCTTGCGATCTTTCCGGCGAAGATCAGAATCCAGTTTGGTACGCCATGCGAAGCACACCGAACGTTTTTAAGTTGTGTGCTGTGCACGACTTGTTTTGAGCCATTGAGCCAGCCGTGATAGAAGGCCATGTGGGGTCGTTCGAGATCGTTAGTACATAGACGGGTTCGGGCTGGGACCGACAAGCGAAAGCCATTCACGTGGAAGGTTAGGTTAGGGAAAGCCGACGAACCGTCAGCACGGAGGGCAGCGAGCTTCGCAGGCAGGAGCCCACAGCATCATTCGTTCGTGCGTACCTTGAGGGACCCTGCCATTGTCCCTAGTGGCTGGGCGTGGGGTGGTTTTAGCCAAGATGACCGGCATGTACGTGCGGCCATTGTTGGGTCATGGCCTCATGGTAGGATAAAATCCTACCAAACCCCTCTGAAGGAGGCGCCCTATGACTGCCAAGAAACGGAGCATCACGCTCCCGGCTGAAATGGCCGACTACGTCGAACGCAAGGTGGCCTCCGGTGAATACGGCTCCGAAAGTGAAGTGGTGCGCGACGGGTTGCGTGCCTTGCAGGCCCGTGACCAAGCCGTGGAAGCGTGGCTGCGTTCGGAGGTGGCTGCGGCGTACGACGCAACCAAAGCCGATCCTTCGCGCCTGTTGAGTCCCGACGAAGTCCAGGCACGCCTGGTGAAGCAACTGCAACGCTTGCGCACCAACGCAAACGCAGCGTGATCCGCTACGCCGTGGGCTACGCGCCCGAAGCCAGCGCCCAGCTCGAAGCCTTGCTGTGGTACGTGGCTACGAATGCCGGCGTGGCAGTCGCGGAATCTTTCATTGCCGGCGTAAAACGCTATTGCGACAGCCTGGACTTGTATCCCGAACGCGGTGTGCGTCGCGACGATATCCGACCCGAGCTACGCATCACCAACCACCAAAGTAAGACCATCGTAGCCTTCACGATCGACCCCGCGGCACGTCGCGTCGAGATCTTGGGCGTCTATCACGGTGGCCAAGACTATGAGAGCGATCTGCGGGCGAAAGACTGATCCGCCCAACCGAACGTCATCCCCAGCTCTGCCGCCACAGGGCTTTATTGTGCCCCTAGACTGAATTCCGGCCTTCGCCGGAAGGATGGACAGACGCTGCTGCGAGTCGCGCAGATTCCCCCAAATTGCCCTCACCGCCCCCACCCGCTAAAGTTCCGCCCGTTCCAGGTGTCCCCACGGCCAGTTCCAAGGGGATGAAACGGGAAGCCGGTGCGCTGTTCGCACAGCAAGACCGGCACTGCCCCCGCAACGGTAAGCGAGAACGTTTCGAACGATCACACGCCACTGTGCTTTGCATGGGAAGGCATCGTTCGAAGGCATGCACTGACGCGCGCCACTCGTAAGTCCGGAGACCGGCCCGGAACAGGTTCTGGCACTCGCGGCGGGCGGGGCACGGATAAAAGCGTCGGCGCGTCCAGCGTCTGTCGCCCTTCCGTTCCCATCTTCCGTTCCAGGTGCCTGCTCGCTCAATGCTTGAGCCGCACGGGGACGTGCGGCAGGGGAACATCCATGTTGTTGAAGAAGCACTCTCTTGCAGCCGCTTTGCTGCTTTCGCTGGCTGCACAGGCGACTTACGCCGAATCCACGCCCGATCAGAACGGTACGCTGGAAACGGTGATCGTCACCGCCACGCGCACCGCCATCACCGCCAATGAGGCGCTTTCGTCGGTAACCGTGATCACGCGCGAGGACATCGACCGGCTGCAGCCGGTGTCCATCGCCGACCTGCTCACCGGCCTGCCCGGCGTGTCGATCGGTCAGACTGGCGGCATCGGGCAGCAAACGTCACTGTATCTGCGGGGCACCAATGCCACGCACGTGCTGGTGCTGATTGATGGCGTGCGCATCGGCTCGGTCAGCATCGGCTTGCCGGCGCTGGAGCAAATTCCGGTGCAGGCGATCGATCGCATCGAGATCGTGCGCGGTCCGCGCGCCAGTCTTTACGGTTCTGACGCGCTCGGCGGCGTGATCCAGATTTTCACCAAGCACGGGCAGCCGAACGGCGGCATTGCACCTTCGGTGAG
Organism: Dyella acidisoli; assembly: GCF_030160295.1. Lineage (GTDB taxonomy): Bacteria > Pseudomonadota > Gammaproteobacteria > Xanthomonadales > Rhodanobacteraceae > Dyella_B > Dyella_B acidisoli. Next base: position 218,883 of record NZ_BSOB01000004.1, on the reverse strand, counting down.
CGTGACCGGCGGCAGCCATGGTTTCGTCAACGGGCAAGCCGGCATTTCCGGCGGCGATGCGCATCTTTGGTACAACGCCAGCCTCGGCGGCGAATACACTGGCGGCACTCCGGCTTGCCGCATGGGCGCGGCGGAGCTGGGCGTGGCGTGTTTCGTCGATGATCCGCGCAATGACGCCTATCGCAACTGGAATGGCTTCGCCAATTTCGGCTATCGCTGGGACAACGGCACCGAACTCGCTTTCGACTGGCTGCGCAGCAAGAGCAACGCGGAATATGCCGGCAGCCCTTACAGCGGCAACGACGGCATCGAAGAACAGTACGTGGCCGGCGCGCGCTTGAGCTTCTCGCCGCTGTCGATCTGGAAAGTCACGCTCAACGCGGGCCGGAGCCGCGACGACAACGCGACCTTCTACCAGGGCAGCTATTACGGCCAGTATTACCCACGCATGGCGACGGGTTATTTCAATTCGCGCCGCAACCAGGCGTCGTGGCAGAACGACATCACGCTGGCGGCGAATCAATTGCTCACCGTCGGTGTGGATTACCAGCAGGAACACATCGCCAGCGATACCGCCTTCCAGCAGACCACGCGCGGCGATACCGGCACCTTTGCGCAATACCAGGGCACTTTCGGCCAGAACGAGGTGCAACTTTCGGCGCGTCACGATCACAACGATCAGTTCGGCAATCACAACACCGGTTCGGCCGCGTGGGGTTATCACTTCCAGAACGGCCCGGTGCTGTCGGTGAGCTACGGCACGGCGTTCCATGCGCCGACGTTCGATGACCTGTATTTCCCGGCATTCGGTGGCGTGCCTACTGCCAATCCCAATCTGCGGCCGGAAACCTCGCGCAGTGCCGAAATCGGGCTTACGCAACAGCTCGATCACTGGAACTGGGGCGTAAATGCGTACCAGACGAACATCAATAACCTGATCGTCTTCGATAGCAATTTCGTTCCGCAAAACCTGAGCCGCGCGCGCATCCGTGGCCTGGAAGGCCAATTCGGCTTCAACCTCGACGACTGGCGCGTGCAGAGCTATCTCACGCTGATGCAGCCGAAGAACGACGACGGCGGCGCAAACAACGGCAAACTGCTGCCGCGTCGCGCGCAGCGCACGGGACGCGTGGATATCGATCGCAAGCTGGGTGTATTCAACGTCGGCGCCACCTTCTTCGCAGCCAGCCAGCGTTACGATGACACCGCCAACACCCGCCGCATGGGCGGCTACGCCACCACCGATCTGCGTGCCAGCTACGCCTTCGCGCCCGGCTGGCAGGTGGAGGCCAAGCTGGCGAATGTGTTCGATCACAACTATGAGACGGCGTACTACTACAACCAGCTGGGTCGTACCTGGTATTTGACGGTGCGGTACGGGCTGTAGGCATGCAGCTCTAGCTCCCTCCCCTACTACACGTAGGGGAGGGAACGTTTCCGGCAAGGGTGAGACGCCCACGAACGCGCGATAGCTGAATGCCATGCCTTCCGGCACGGCCCGACTTCAGGCACATTTGCGGGGCTGGCCCCCCACGGCATAAAGGTGCCCATGAATGTGCCCTTCTTTTTGCTTGCGCCACGGTCCGCGCGGGATTTGCGCGTCCGTAGCTTGCGTTTCCCTGACGCGTCTGCGGGGGTGAGACGATGAATATCTTCGCGCCCATCATCCGCCGCCCCATCGGCACATCCCTGCTGGCGATCGGGCTGACCATCGCCGGCTTCTGCGCCTATCTGATGCTGGGCGTGGCGGCGCTGCCTACGTTCGATTTTCCCGGTGTGTTCGTTGTTGCCGCCCAACCAGGCGCCAGCCCGGAAACCATGGCCAACACGGTGCTGGCGCCGCTGGAGCGGCATCTGGGTCGCATTCCCGGCGTGCAGGAGCTGTACGGCAACGCGACCCAGGGCAGCGCTACGATCGTTGTGCGCTTCGATTTCGGCGTCAATGTGGACAAAGCTGCGACCGACGTGCAGACGGCACTCAATGCCGCGCAGCCTGATCTGCCTGCGTTGCCGAGCCCACCGGTGTATTTCAAGCGCGATACCTCGCAGATTCCCATCCTGCATCTGGCGCTGACTTCCAGCAGCCTGCCGCCTGACAAGCTCTACGACCTCACCGATACCTTGCTTAGCCCCGTGTTTGCACAGATCACGGGCGTGTCGCAGGTGCAGGTATTCGGTGGCACCCCGCATGCAGTGCGCGTGGATATGAATACATCCGCGCTCTCGGCCATGGGCGTGACGGCCAACGACGTTCGCAATGCTTTGATCGCCGCCAACGTGACCTCGCCACAAGGCACGCTGAGCGACGGTCGAACGCAGATGACGGTCACTGCCAACGACGCACTGCATACCCCGCAAGACTTCGCCAATCTGGTCATCGCCACACGCAAGGGCGTGCCTGTGCATTTGTCCGACGTCGCCAAGGTCACCGGCGGTGAGCAGGACAAATATCAGGCAGCCTGGTTCAACGGCGAACGCACGGTCGGCGTCCAGATCAACAAGCGACCGGACGCCAATGCCGTGGCAACCGCCGAGGCCGTTCGCGCCAAGTTGCCGATGCTGCGGCACTATCTGCCCGCCGACGTGCAGATGACACCGATCTTCGACTTCACGGAAGGCACCAAATCCGCCTTGCACGAGGTGGAAGTGGCATTGCTGATCAGCATGGTCCTGGTGGCGCTGGTGATGCTGGTGTTTCTGCGCAAACTGGGACCCACGCTGATCGCCGCACTGAGCGTGCCGCTTTCTCTGGCAGGCGCATTCGTGGTGATGTGGTCCCTCGGCTATACGCTCAACACGCTGTCGCTGGTGGCGCTGGTGCTGTGCATCGGTTTCGTGGTGGACGATGCGATCGTGGTGATCGAAAACATCGTGCGCCACATGGAGCAGGGCGAGACGGCGTTGAATGCGTCGCTGCGCGGGGTGGGCGAGATCGGTTTCACGGTCATTTCCATCACGCTGTCGCTGATTGCCGTATTTGCGCCGTTGATATTCGGCAACAACATGCTGATCATCCTGCTGCGTGAATTTTCGGTCACGTTGACGGCGGCCGTGGTGATCTCGGCGATCGTTTCGCTGACGCTTACCCCGGCGCTGTGTGGCCGCTTCCTGAAACTGGAGAAGGCTTCCGCCAAGCCACCTTCACGTATCGAACAAGCGCTGGTGCGTTTCGATCGCTGGCTGCACAGCCACTACGAGCGCGCGCTGGACTGGGCCATGCATCACCGCCGTGTGATGCGTTGGCAACCACTGATTCTGCTGCTCCTTACCGTCGGGCTGGCCATTGCCGTGGTGAAAACCGCGGGCGGCACTTTCATGCCGGACCAGGACACCGGACAGCTTGCCGTGATGCTTCGCTCGGATGCCAACATCTCGCCCGTCGCACTCACCAAGCGTGTCGAGCAAGCCAACAAGCTATTGAAGGACGATCCAGCCACGCTGGATGTACTCACCATTCTAGGTGGCGAGAATCAGGGCAGCGGTGCCGCGGTGGGTAACACGGCCAGCATGTATGCGGACCTCAAGCCACGCGGTAATGGTCCTGGCGAGCGTCGCGACGACATCAAAGAGGTGATCAAGCGACTGCAGAAGAAATTCGATCCGATCCCGGGTATGAAGGCTTACTTCAACCCGATCCAGTTCTTTAGCGGTGGCGGTGCGGGCGACAATGCCGGCCAGTACGAATTCCAGATCGTCGACACCACCGGCCGCCAGGAGCTGCAGCCGATCACGTTGAACATGGTGCGCAAGCTACGCACCATTTCGAAGTTGAGCGACATCAGCAGCAATTTCGATCAGGTCGGCAAGCAACAGCAGATCCAGATAAACCGCCAGGCCGCCGGCCGTCTGCACGTCAGCGTCGGTGACATCGACGCGGTATTGCTCAACTCGTTCGGGCAAAACCAGGTGTCCGTGATTTACTCGGACATCAATCAATATCGTGTGGTGCTTACCTCATCCAGTGCCGAATCGATGAGCGCTCAGGCGCTGCTCAATCTCTACGTGCGCAGCAGCACAGGCGAGATGGTTCCGCTGTCCGCGCTCGCTTCAGTGGCACCGGACATCGCCCCGATGGGCATCCGCCATCACAATCAGCAGCAAGTCGCCACCATCAACTACAACTTGGCCAAAGAAGTGCAGCAAAGCGAGGGCATTGCGCTGATCGAACAGGCCGCGTTGACAGAACATCTTCCATCCGGCGTCAAACTGGATTTCACCGGCACCAACCAGCAATTCCAGCAGGCGCAATCCAACGGCACGATTCTGCTGATCGCATCCATCGTCGCCATGTACATCGTGCTGGGCATTCTCTATGAAAGCCTCGGCCATCCACTGACCATTCTCTCCACCTTGCCCGCTGCCGGCATGGGCGCGTTCCTGGCCATGCTGGTCACGCACACGCCGCTGTCGCTGATGGTGATCATCGCGATCCTGATGCTGATCGGCATCGTGAAGAAGAACGCGATCCTGATGGTCGACTTCGCGTTGGTCGCACAGCGCGAGCACGGCATGTCACCGCCTGATGCGATTCGCGAAGCGGCGCTCGTGCGCTTCCGTCCCATCACCATGACCACGCTGGTGGCGATGGGTGCGGCGCTGCCGCTGGCGATCGGCTTTGGCATCGGCTCGGAGATGCGCCAGCCGCTGGGTATCGCGATCGTGGGCGGCTTGCTGGTGTCGCAGTTGCTCACGCTGCTGAGTACGCCAGCGATCTATCTGTGGTCGTACGACCGCGGTGTGCGTAAAGCGGCGCGCAAGGCGCGGCGTGAGGAGAAGCGGCGCTTGCGGCACTTTGGGCAGCAAACACCAGCCATTAAAGCCGTAGCCGACGAGGCAACGTAATCCATATGGTCGTCATTCCCGCGCAAGCGGGAATCCATTTTGCTCTGATGCAAAAAGGCGAAAGTGGATTCCCGCTTGCGCGGGAATGACGACCATGAGGGATCGCGTGGCTCCACGTCATGACGGCGATCCCATGCCTTCCGGCACGGCCCGACTTCAAGCACATTTGCACGCATAAATATCGGCGTATGAAGTACGCATGAAAATCTTCTGCGCGCATTTGGGCCAATCACGCGGCTCGCATATTGCGGCCGTACGGATGCCGGCATGAATCTCTTCGAGCCCATCATCCGCCGGCCTACGGGCACTTCGCTGCTAGCGATCGGCCTTGTACTGGCGGGCTTTTGTGCCTATCTCGTGCTGGGCATCGCTGCGTTTCCTTCGGTGCAGTTTCCTGCCGTGGCAGTGACTGCCTTGTTACCTGGTGCCAGCGCGCAAACGGTCGCATCGACGGTCACCGCTCCGCTGGAACGGCAGCTTGCGCGCATTCCCGGCATCCAGCAGATGCAATCCGATTCGACCGGCGGCGGCTCGCTGATCCAGATCCGGTTCGAGATGTCCCGCAATGCGGATCAGGCTGCGCGCGACGTGCAGGCGGCCATCAACGCCGCCGCGCCGGATCTGCCGGCGGAAATGGCGCTGTTCCCGCCGCAATACTTCAAGGCTGACACCTCCACGATTCCGGTGTTGCTGATTGCGATGACGTCGACCAGCATGCCGCCGGACAAGCTTTACGATCTGGCCGACACCCTGATGCGACCGGCCGTGTCGCAGATTACCGGCGTGGCGCAGGCACAATTGATTGGCGGTTCGCCGCACGCCGTGCGTGTGTCGCTGAACGGCGCCGCATTGACCGCCAAAGGGCTGACCTCCAACGATGTAGCGAATGCGTTGCGCGCTGCCAACGTCGCCTCGCCGCAAGGCATCATCAGCGATGGCATGACCCAGATGACGGTGACGGCCAACGACGGGCTGCACACGCCGGCGGATTTCGGGGCGTTGGTCATCGCAAATAGAAAAGGCGTTCCCATCCACCTTTCCGACGTCGCCATCGTTAGCAACGGGCAAGCGGATTCGACCCAGGCGGCCTGGTTCAACAATCAGCATGCCGCGATCATGCAGGTGATGAAGCGTTCCGAGGCCAACTCGGTGCAGGTGGTGGAGGATATCCGCGCCACGCTGCCCAAGCTGCAGAAGCTGGTGCCGGCCGACGTGCAGATCACGCCGATTTTCGATCTGACGCAATCCACCAAGTCCGCCTTGCATGAGGTCGAAGTGGCCTTGCTGCTAAGCATCGTGATGGTGGCACTGGTGATGCTGCTATTCCTGCGGCGCATGCGCCCGACCATCATCGCCATGTTCAGCGTGCCGCTGTCGCTGGCCGGTGCGTTTGTGCTGATGTGGTCGCTCGGCTTCACGCTCAACATGCTGTCACTGATCGCGCTGGTGCTGTGCATCGGCTTCGTGGTGGACGATGCGATCGTGGTGATCGAGAACATCTTCCGCCATATGGAGAAGGGCGCGAAACCGCTGGATGCCGCGCTCATCGGCGTGCGTGAGATCGGCTTTACCGTCATCTCGATCACACTATCGCTGGTCGCCGTATTCGCGCCAATGGTGTTCGGCAACAACGCCATGGTGATGTTGATGCGCGAATTCTCGGTCACGCTGATGGCCACCGTCGTGATCTCCGCCGTGGTGTCGCTGACGTTGACGCCCGCGTTGTGTGGCCGCTTTCTTACCGAAGAAACGCGCGAACGGCCCGCACCAGGCAAGCTCGAAGTAGCTGTGCAACGCCTGGACCGCTGGCTGCTGCACATTTACGAGCGCGGCCTGGACTGGGCCATGCGCCATCGACGCATCATGCGTTGGCAGCCTCTGATTCTGCTTGTGCTGACCATCGGCTTGGGCATGGCGGTGGCAAAAACGGCCGGCGGTACGCTGATGCCAGAAGGCGACACTGGCATGTTGGAGGCGGATCTGGTCGCCGATGCGAACATCTCGCCGGACTTGCTCGGCAAACGCACCCAGGATGTGGAAGCCGTCATGCTGGCCGATCCCGCCGTGCTCGACGTAGCGTCGTTCCTCGGCGGTAACAACACCAACGGCGCGGTCGGCAACGAAGCGACATTTTTCATCGACCTCAAACCGCGTGGTGATGGGCCTGGCCAGCGACGCGATCCCGCAGACAAAGTGATCAAGCGGCTCAACGAACACTACAAGAAGCTGACCGACGTAAACGTCGCCGTGACCAGCCTTGGTTTTTTCAGCAGCGGCAATGAAACCAAGGCGAAGGGTCAGTACGCCTTCGAACTCACCAGCACCACCAGCCAGGCTCTGCAAAAGCCTACGCTGCAACTGGCGCAGACGATGCGCAAAATGAAACAGTTCAAGGATGTGAGCACGACCTTCGACAGCATCGGCAAACAGCAATTGCTGGAGATCGACCGCAACGCGGCAGCCCGGATGCAGGTTAACGTGGGACAGGTCGATCAGGCCCTGGCCGATGCCTTCGGGCAGACGCCGGCGTCGGTGATCTATTCCGACATCGACCAGTACCAGGTGGTGTTGATTGCCGACAATGCCTATTCGCTGAGTCCCGCCACGCTGCTGAACATCTACGTGCGCAACAACCTCAACAAAATGGTGCCGCTGTCCGCGCTAGCGCATATCCGCCCACGCATCGAACCGATCGATATCCAACATTACAACCAGCTCGAATCGGCGACGATCAATTACAACCTTCAGGAAGGCCTAAGCCAGACCGACGGCCTCAAATACGTCGACCAAGCCATGTTCGCCGCGCAACTTCCTCCGGGCGTGATGCGGAAATACACCGGCGACAATCAGCAGCTGATGGAAGCGGCCGGCAACGCGGCGGTCATGTTCCTCGCGGTCATTCTCGCGATGTATATCGTGCTGGGCATTCTTTACGAGAGCTTCATCCATCCGCTGACCATTCTCTCGACCCTGCCCGCCGCCGGCATGGGCGCGTTCCTCGCCATGCTGGTCACGCATACGCAGCTGAGCACCATGTCGGTGATCGCGGTGCTGATGCTGATCGGCATCGTTAAGAAGAACGCGATCCTGATGGTGGATTTCGCACTGGTCGCCGAACGCGAAGGCGGACTGACGCCACCGGAAGCGATCCGCGAAGCAGCTCTCGTGCGTTTCCGCCCGATCACCATGACCACACTAGTCGCAATGGGCGCAGCGCTGCCGCTGGCAGTCGGCTTCGGCATCGGCTCGGAAATGCGTCAGCCACTGGGTATCGCCATACTTGGTGGATTGTTCGTATCGCAGTTGCTGACCTTGCTCAGCACACCGGCGATTTATTTGTGGCAACACGATCGGCGTGTGCGCAAAGCGGTACGCAAGGCGCGGAAAGAAGAGAAGCGACGCTCGCGGCAATTGGGCAAGCCGATTGCCGTGCCTGAAGTAAGCAGGACCGGGTGACATGAAGCGACGTTGGCTGGGATGACAATCCCAGCTTTCTTTGCAGCTTCGTGATGCTGGGATTTCATCCCAGCCTACGTACTGTTTTTGTTTAGGTGTCCATGAACTAGGGATTTCCCTAGTCAACGCAGAAGCACGCCATTTCGTTGATATCGGCCGTAACTGTGTGCATCCATCCCCCTGATTGGAGATTCGATCATGCCGAGCCGTATCGCTGTGTTAGCTGCTGCCAGTTCGCTGTGTCTCACCTTGTTTGCCAACCATGCCATGGCTCAAGCCATCCCACCACCCGCCAACGGCGCGTACTTTGGTGCCTGGGTCAATCCAAACGGTGACGTAAGCCAGGTTCCCCAAGCTACAAAGGCTCTGGAAGTTGCCATCGGCCGCACGTTGGCGCTTCACATGCACTACTACCCGTGGAGATCCAGCACTAGCGCCACTACCCCCAGCTTTCCCGACGCAGCGATGCAGGACGACGTCGCGAACGGCCGCACGCCTGTGATCACTTGGCACTGCGGCAATACCGACGACAATGTCACGGCAGGGCTCGACGATACCTTGATCAAGAACACCGCTGATGCCATCAAGGCATTCGGGCATCCTGTTTTTATTCGCTGGTATTGGGAAATGAATCTGCCACAAGCCAACCATCAGAATTGCCTGGGCACCAGTGGCGCTGCGGGTTATATCAACGCATGGCGGCATATCCACGAGATCTTCGTGGACGAGCAGGTGACCAATGTGACGTGGCTATGGAATCCGAACCGCGGGGACAATACTTCAGAAGATCCGATGCCTTATTACCCCGGCGACGATGTGGTCGACTGGATCGGTGTCGACGGCTACGACAAACAGAACACCAACGATTTCGGGCCGATCTTTAGTCCGTTCTACAGCGAGTTCGCGAGCAAGGGCAAACCTATCCTGATAGGAGAAACGGGCGAGTGTCCTGCCGAGCAAACAACTTATCTTGGTCTGGCACAGGCTGAGATCGAGGGCAAGCCGAACCCTAACGGTTACCACTTCCCACTGGTGAAAGGTTTCATGTATTTCGATGCGGCAGGCAACTACACAACCTGCCAATGGATCCTAGGCACGGGCACTGGCGGCGGCGTGGACGCTTTCGGCGCGATGGGTGCCGACAGCTATTTCAACGCGTTCCCACCGGCGCATTGAACATCCCTCTTTGGCGGCGCCACGTTTTTCTCAGCAGATAAGATCGCCAACGTTGGCACCGCCATGATCACGCTCATGAAAAAGGCACCAGGTTCACGTAAGTCGACCTGGTGCCTTTTTCTATGCGCTATCGCCTGGGACGTCCGTCATCGCACAACTTGGCGCGATCGCCGCGTACGAAGTCACCTATCCAATTCGTTTCCCACGTACGGTTGTCGTAAGAGAACGCCTGTTCCCACCGCGCGTGATCTTGATCGCGTATCGTCCAGAGGTATCGCACCTTGACCGGCCGGTCATGCGCGTCGTGATCCTCGGAATAGAACTCGCCCTGGTTACCATGAAAACCACCGACCACTGGCGGCATTTCCAGCAATCCATCCCGGCTGCTCACCCAGTAGATCGACCACTGGCGCTTGGCCGGATCGAATGCCCGCAGGGTCAAGCCTGAAGTACCTTTGGTGGGGGCGTACATCTCATCCACAGTCGCCATGCCGCCGAGATAGTGCGTTGCGCACAGCGTGGCGGGATAGGTGTACCACTCTTTACTGCCGACACCGGTTTCCTTGAGGCGATGCTGCGTGGTGAGCCAGCCACTGCCCATGAAGTAATCGAAATCGTGCGTGGTTCCGGTGACCGTGGTCGAGTAACCCGGGGGGATCGCTCCGGAATCGGCCTGAGGCGGATCGTCCGTAGATGCGGCCGCCGTTGCTGCAACAACGAACGACATGACCAGCAGGTAGGTGTACGGCTTGCAAGTAGACAGCGTCATTCTGGACCTCCAGTGTCGGCAATGAGAGGATGCGGCCAGACCATTCTGGCCATCCCCATGAGCCGTCCACCACTCAAGAATCGGCGTGCAGGGCAAGCACGACTTGGGGTCGAGGATTGCCGACTGCCTTCGCTCACGGCGATCCGCGCGTTCGAGGCCGCCGCACGGCTGGGCAGCTTTGCCAAAGCGGCAAGCGAACTGGACACCACGTCTGCATCGGTCAGTTATCACGTGCGCCGTCTCGAACAGCAGATCGGCGTGCAGTTGTTCTTGCGCCATGCACAGAAGGTTGAACTGACGGTGCCGGGCCAGTTGGTAGCCACCGAAGCCACCCAGGCATTCGCCGCATTGCGCGCCAGCTTCATCAAGGCCGTCGACACCGACGAATCGCACCTGACCTTGACCACACTACCGACATTCGGCACGACGTGGCTTACGCCAAGGCTGGGGAAATTTCGCGCTCGGCATCCAGAGATCACCTTCGAGCTCGATCTCTCGGTACCTGCGCAGGACCTGACCGAAGGCCGTTTCGATGCCGCCATTCGCAATGGTCACGGCCGTTGGCCGGGACTGCGCGCGATAAAACTCTTTCCGAGCATCTTCATGCCGCTTTGCGCGCCTGCGTTGAAAGATGCAGCGCAGAACATCGCCAATCCGCGCGCGCGGCTAGACGTTCCACTACTTGGCCGTCCAGATTGGTGGGCGACATGGTACCGCGCGCAAGGCTGCCACGATGACACCCTCCCCGGCGAATTCGGCACCAGCCTGCCCACCGAATATCTCGATATTGCCGCAGCGGTTGCAGGCCAGGGTATCGCGATCGGATCACCCATCCTGTTCCGCGCTGAAATCAATGCAGGAAGACTCGTGCCAGCACACGATTTCGTCGCCACCGATGGACGGGCGTTCTGGATGGTCTTTCCCAGTGCGAAGGAACGTCGCCCGAAGATCGCCCGCTTTCGCGAATGGTTATGCGAAGAAGTCGATGAAGATATGCATGCTGCACGCGATTACCTTCGCAGGGTGTCGGGCTTGGCTAGTGTTTGACGCTCAACGGCGGCGTTGTTCGGTGCGCAGTAGCACGCATGGCGTTGGCTACCAAAAGAGACGCGTTCCTCAGGACATCCTCTCGCCATAGTAAAGCCGATAGAACCACGCCCATACCGTCTCTATCTGTTTCTGTATTCGTGCCGGCACAGCATGCGGCGCGGGTGTCACGATGCGAGTGGACTGCCGGTGCGGGTATTTCATCCGATAGTGGCTGTCGCTTTCCTGTTTTCTCGCCGTGAGTCGATCCGGATCAATCTCGAATGGCGACAGCCCCAACCATGCGTACAGATGTGACATGCATTTCACCGGCTGTGCGATCAGGTCTTCGAAACGCACGAAGTACAAACGTTGCTTCACGGTATCAGGCAAATCCAGCACTGCCTGCAGCGCGATAAGCGGCGCGCCGATCACCCGATCTTTCGCGAACAGCGCATCCGCGCGGCCGAAGCGGTCGTAGTCCGCCAGATGATCGATAAAGTCCACGAGTATCGTGCGCTGGTGCTGCGCTTCAATCGATCCGTAGATCTGCCCCAGTTCCCGCAGGCAGACGATCAATTTGGCTTCCGGCTCGATGTGCAGCAGCAATTCGACCGCATGCAACCAGGCGCGGTTCTTGTCGATCACTACTCGGTGCTCACCACTGTCGTGATACCAGCCGTGCAGGAATCCGCGCATGGCCGAGGCCAGATGCGCATAGCTTGTCTCGAACGATGCATCCAGCTGCGACAGGAAAAACTGATCGTCACTGATCATTCGCCGGATGCCGAGCAACGTGTTGCACAACGGCGAGCTGTGTCCTTCGCACTGAATTTCAGGATGCTGCGCGAGTAGCTGGCACAGCAGTGTGGAACCTGCGCGCGGCAGGCCGGTGACACCAACGAAAGTGGGTGTTGCCACGTCAGAATCCCTTGCTGAGCTGCACCCATGCTCGCGTGGACGGGCGCTTACCTGCAAGCTCCGGCGTGCTGCCCACTGGCTGGCCTACTTGCACTTGCGCTATCCATTGATCGGGACCGGCCCAAGCCAGCCCAGCGCCCACACTGCTCAGCGTGGCGTGATTGCTGCCAGTGCTACCAGCCCACTGATGCGGGTTGATCCATAGTCCACCGTTGTCGGCAAACACGCTGCCTTGCCAAGCTCCGCCGGGCAGGTGCAAGTCATGGCGCAGTTCCACCGTGGCCAGATAGCCCGAAGCACCGGCCAGCGTACTCACTTCATAGCCGCGTACGCTTTGCATGCCACCCAGCAGGAACTGTTCGGAAGAGTCCAGGTTGTGGTGGCTGTATTGGCCGCTGAGCGCGACGTACAAGCGCGTCGTGGCAGTGATCGTCTGCAGACGACTTACATTGCCATTCCAATGCAGCTCGTGCCCCTGCGTGTGAGCTGTCACCGCATCGCTGGCTTTCGCTGCAGCGTTATCAAAGCCCAGCTGTCCGCGCGTCAGCGACAGTTGCGCTTGCGTCACACCACCACCGCCCCAGCTATCGCGGTGATCGAATGTGCCGCTGGCCGTCCAGTCCCACGAGTGGCGGTCATCGTGCACACCGGTGCTGCCGGTGTCGTCCGCCAAATGGTGATTGTCCACTTCAAGCCGGGCACTGACGTTCGTATTGGGACTGCGCACGATGGATTGCGACAACCATGCACTGGCTTCGGTGGCATGCCCTCGTGCATGCAAGTCCTTCAAGCCATCGCCCAATTGGTAGGACAGCGCAGAGTACGCAAGTCCGAACCGGGTACCCGCACCATTGAGCGCAAAGTCATAAGCCGCGTGGCCATAGTGCATGTGCTCGTCGGAAGCCAAAAGCCCCACGCTGAGCTGATCGCCGAGACATGTCAGATTGTTCACGGTCACGTTGCCGCCCAAACGGATGCGACCGGTGTAGCGATCTCCCCCATCATCCAGCGTAAGGTTGCCAGTCACGGGCGGCAGCGCTTGAGCATCGACACTTAGATCGCTGGTGCCGGGCGCACTGCCAGGGCCCAGCACTGCGTGCCCTTGCACTCCCGGCAGATCGTTCATCAACAACAACTGGCGATCCAGTCCATCCTGCGTGACCAGTTGACCGCTTTGCAGCGGGCTGAGGGTCGCTTTGAGCAGGCTCGTCTGAACACGACTGTGGTTGATCAACTGAACCTGGTCATAGCGCGCCTCGATGACTTTGAACTGCACCACGCCATCACTCAACGCCTGTGCCGGCACAACAGCGCGGGACAACGGATAACCGTGGGCGCGATAGTAGTCCGTGATGCGCTGCGCGAGGACGTTGAGCGTGGCGAGCGTCTGCGTGTGGCCTTCGCCATCGGCGATCAATGCGTGCAGCGTATTGGTATCGAAAGTCGTGTTGCCGCTGACGACGATCTGCTTCACCTCGAAAGGGGTGTTGTCGGTGACGTGAGCGGTCACGGGCGTCTGAATCTGTATCCCCGGCTCACGTTTGGGCAACGGTTGCTGCGGAGGCTGCGCCTGCTGCAGTAGCTGACCGCTGGTGGGCGGCGTCTGCTGCGCAAACGCGGGAGCAGCCAACAGGACGATGGCGAGGGGCGACAAACGCAACGCGGTTGATCGGGTCACAGGCAAGCATCCGAAAGACGAGGAAGGAAGATGGTGTGAGTCGTTATGGCAGGCGCACACCGCCGCCCACTACGCGTACATCCGGCGTGTAGAGATCCGATGCAGCCGCTGGAGTAGCGGACCGGAGCGGCACGGTGGACGGCGCCGATCCATCCGATGTATCCATCGCCGACACCAACAAGCCGCCCTGCGGTAGCTCGGTGGCAGTGGGCACTGACTGACCCAATCCCTGGTCCAGATACGCCACGCCTGGTAACGCCACGTCACCGTTGACCAACACATTGAACGCTAGCGCATTGCCTGCGGCCTGCACGAAGACGTAATTGCCATCGTTCGCGGCGAGGCCACTGCCATTAATGGCGTATTGCCCGGCCGGGCTCTGTGCGGTGGCCGGCGTGGTAAAGGTCAGCCCACCGGTGGTGGCATTGGCCAATGTGTCGCTTCCCTGGAAGCCGGTGACCATGCCGCTCAGCGTCGGAATCGCTTGCCCGGCATATATCTGCGCCGGTGTCGCCAAGTAGGTCAATGTGGCCGGCGTTACCGTGAGCGTACCGCCGTTGTAGGTGATGGCGTAGTTATTCGACGCGAGGCCACCGGGCATGAGTGTGTAGCTGCCCACGTTCAAGGCGCCTTGTGAATTGCCGCCGTAGGCCAGCGCACCACCCAGCACTGCCGAAGTCTGTCCATCAACGAAGCCGTTGTAGATAACGCCGTTGCCACCGCTGTACGTCTGCGCGTTGTAGATGGTGCTGGCGTTATTGGCCGTAACGGTGAGTCGGGCCGGAGTAATCACGCCGATGGCAGCGGTGGCTGTGCTGTTGCTCAGTATGTAATTGCTTGCGCCACTGCCGCTGATCGTCAGTCCGCTCGCTTGTACGTTGATGCCGCTACCGGCATTGGCGCTGGCATAGACACCGGACGTCGGATTATTGAGGTTCACCACATCGCTGCCGAACACGCCGGTCAATGTGTAGTTGCCCGACGCCAGCGTTGCCGCGGTGGTGCCGTCGTACACCTTGCTCACCGCGCCAATGAGGTTGGCCGTCAACGTGGCCGGGTTCACCGTCAGCAGGCCATTGTCGTAATTGATCGTGTAATTGCTCGAGCTCAGCCCTGTCGGCGTGATGGTGTAGAACCCGGCGTTGACCGCGCCTTGTGAAGCTCCACTGTAGGCCAGCGTGCCACCGAGTACCGATGCACCTTCACCATTCACGAAGCCACTGTAGACCACGCCATTGCCGCCACTGTAGGCGGCGCCGTTATAGGTCTTGTTGGCGTTGTTCGCCGTCACCAGAAGTAACGCCGGCGTGATGCTCGCCGCGCCGCTCGCACTGATGGGCAATGTGTAGTTGGACAGGCTCGTGCCGCTGTTGGCGACAAAGTCACCACCGCCCAATGTCGTCGTGACCGTCGTGGCGTTAGCCACGTTGGGGCTGTTGTAGGTACCACTGCTTTGCGTCACCGTCGCGCCCTGGCCAGTGACAAAGCCGCTCAGCGTGTAATCGATCGGTGTGAGCGTTGCAGTAGTGGTGCCGTCATACACCTTGCTGATCGAGCCGGTAAGGCTGCCTGTCAGCGTGGCCGGTGTGATAGTCGCCGCCACACTGGCGCTTCCGGACGCCAAGGTGTAATCGCTCGCCACCGAACCGTTGCTGCCGGTAATGCCGCTGATGCTCAGACCCGATACCGTGACGTTAGTGGCGTTAACTACGTTGGCGTTGTTGTAAGCCGCGCCGATGTCGGAGAGGTTGGCACTTGTATCGCCGGAGACCAGCCCGCTGTAGCTGTAGGTCGGCGTAAAGCCACCTGGCGCATTCGTCGTGCCGTCATAGGTTTTGGTCAGGCCGCTGTTGGTCAGTGTCGCCGTCAATGTTGCGGGCGTGATGGTCGCCGCCACATTCGCGCTGGTGGATACCAAGCTGTAATCGCTGGCCTGCGAACCGATGCTGCCGGTGATGCCGCTGATGCTCAATCCCGATACCGTGACATTGGTAGCGGCGACCACGTGCGCGCTGTTGTAGATCACACTTGTGTCGGTGAGGCTGGCGCCGGTATCGCCGGAAACAAAACCGCTGTAGCTGTACGTCGGGGTAAAGCCGATCGGCGCAGTGATTGTGCCGTCGTAGATCTTGGTCACGCCGATGTTGGTCAACGTCGGCGTCAGTGGTGCCGGCGTGATGGTTCCAGCCACCGCAGCGATGGTCGGCAGCGCCACGCTGTAGTCGGTGCTCTGGCTACCGTTTGTGCTGGAAAGGATATCCACCGCGAGACTGCCGCTGGCGCTGATGCTGCTGGCACTGGCTACGTGACTGCTGTTGTAGTCCAACACGATGCCGCTGGTATCGAGCGACAGGCTATCGCCGCTGATTGCACCGCTGACGCCGCCCCCATTCAAGGTGGCGCCGGTTGCTGCGATGGTACCGTTGTAGACCTTGGTCGTCGCGCCGCCGATGGTCGGTGCCGTGGCCGTCAGCACCAGCGGCGAGATGCTTGCAATGCCGGCACCGGTGGAAGCAGTGGTGCTCACCAAGGTGTAATCACTGAGCACGGAATTATCGGTACCGTTACCGGTGATCGACGCCAGCGACAGGCCACCTTGAGAGATCGTCGTTGCTGAAGCGACGTGAGCTGAATTGAATATCGGCGTCGCTGAACTGCTCACCGTGGCGCTGTCGCCCGACACCAGACCCGAAATGCTGTAAGTCGGGCTGAATCCACCTGGTGTCGCCGTGGTGCCGTTGTAGGTCTTGGTGACGTTGGTGGTATTGGAAAGCGATACCGTCAACGGTGCAGGCGTGATCGTCGCCGCCACACTCGCATTGCTGGATGCCAAGGTGTAATCGGTGGCTTGCGACCCGTCGCTGCCGGTAATACCACTGATGCTCAGCCCCGATACCGTGACGCTGGTGGCGCTGGCCACGTGCGCGCTGTCGTAAGCCACGCCGGTGTCAGCCAGGCTGGCGCCGGTATCGCCGGAGATCAAGCCACTGTAGCTGTACGTCGGCGTAAATCCGCCTGGCGCATTCGTCGTGCCGTCATAGGTTTTGGTCACGCCGCTGTTCGTCAGCGTTGCCGTCAGTGTCGCGGGTGTGATGGTCGCCGCCACATTCGCGCTGCTGGATGCCAAGGTGTAGTCGCTGGTCAGCGAGCCGTTGCTGCCGACAATGCTGCTGATGCTCAGCCCTGATACCGTGACGTCGGTGGCGCTGGCCACATGCGTGCTGTTGTAAGCCACGCTGGTGTCGGCCAGGTTAGCGCCGGTATCGCCGGCAGCCAAACCGATATAGCTATACGTCGGGGTAAAGCCAGCCGGCGCAGCGATCGAACCATCATAGGTTTTGGTCACGCCGCTGTTGGTCAGTGTCGCCGTCAACGTGGCAGGTGTGATGGTCGCCGCCACATTCGCGCTGCTGGATGCCAAGGTGTAATCGCTGGCCTGCGAACCGTTGCTGCCGGTAATGCTGCTGATGCTCAGACCCGATAGCGTGAGGCTGGTGGCGCTGACCACGTGGGCGCTGTTGTAAGCCGCACTGGTGTCGGTGAGGCTGGCGCCGGTGTCGCCGGAAACAAAACCACTGTAGCTGTACGTCGGGGTAAAACCGGCCGGCGCATTGGTCGTGCCGTCATAGATCTTGGTCACGCCGCTGTTGGTTAGCGTGGACGTCAGCGTCGCCGGCGTGATGGTCCCGGCCACCGAAGTGATCGCCGGCACCGACAGGCTGTAGTCCGTGCTCTGACTGCCGTTCGTGCTGCTGACGATATTCACCCCGAGACTGCCGATGGCGTTGATGCTGCTGGCATTGGCTACATGACTGCTGTTGTAAGCTAACGTGATGCCGGTGGTATCGAGCACCAAGCTATCGCCGCTGATTGCGCCGCTGACGCTGCCGCCGTTCAAACTGGCACCGCTCGCCGCGCTGGTGGCATCGTAGACCTTGGTCAGTATGCCGCCGATGGTTGGGGCCGTGGCCGTCAACACTAGCGGCGAGATGCTCGCTACGCCCGCTCCGGTGGAAGCAGTGGTGCTCGCCAAGGTGTAATCGCCGAGTACGGAATTATCGGTACCGTTACCGGTGATCGACACCAGCGACAGGCCACCTTGCGAGATCGTCGTTGCTGAAGCGACGTGAGCTGAATTGAATGTCGGCGTCGCCGAACTACTCGCCGTGGCGCTGTCGCCAGATACCAGGCCCGCGAAGCTGTATGTCGGACTGAAGCCGCTTGGTGCCGCTGTGGTGCCGTCGTAGGTCTTGGTGACGTTGGTGGTATTGGAAAGCAATACCGTCAACGGTGCTGGCGTGATGGTCGCCGCCACATTCGCATTGCTGGATGCCAAGGTGTAATCGCTGGCCAGCGAACCGTTGCTGCCGGTTATGCTGCTGATGCTCAGACCCGATAGCGTGAGGTTGGTGGCACTGACCACGTGGGCGCTGTTGTAAGCCGCACCGGTGTTGGACAGGCTGGCGCCGGTATCGCCGGAGATCAAGCCACTGTAGCTGTAGGTCGGCGTAAAGCCGCCTGGCGCATTCGTCGTGCCGTCATAGGTTTTGGTCACGCCGCTGTTGGTCAGTGTCGCCGTCAGCGTCGCGGGTGTGATGGTCGCCGCCACGCTCGCGCTGTTGGGTGCCAAGGTGTAATCGCTGATCAGCGAACCGTTGCTGCCCGTAACGAGGAGGATGCGCAAACCCGATACGGTAATCCGAGAGGCGCTGCCCGCGTGCACGCCGTTGTAGGCCACGCCAGTGTTGGTCAGGATGGCGCCGGTGTCGCCAGGGACCAAGCCAAGGTAGCTGTATGTCGGGGTAAAGCCGACCGGTGCATTGGTCGTGCCGTTATAGACCTTGGTCACGCCGCTGTTCGTCAGTCTCGGCGTCAGTATGGCGCGTGTGATGGTCGCCGCCACATTCTCACTCGTGGACGCCAAGGTGTAATCGCTCGCCAGCGAGCCGTTGCTGCCGGTAATGCCGCTGATGCTCAGACCCGATACCGTGACGTCGGCAGCGTTGACCACGTGCGCGCTGTTGTACGTCGCACTGGTGTCGGTCAGGCTGGCGCTGGTATCGCCGGAGACCAGCCCGCTGAAGCTGTACGTCGGGGTAAAGCCGACCGGTGCAGCGGTGGTGCCGTTATAGGTTTTGGTCACACCGGTGTTGGTCAGCGTCGGCGTCAGCGTCGCCGGATTGATCGTCAGTGTCGCGCTCGACGTGCCGAAGCTCAGGTCGTAACTGGTGGAATACGCCAATGAGACATTCTCGCTGTAGCTGCCTGCGTGCTGTGCGGTCGTCAGCCCCAGCGTGATCGCCGAAACGTTTGGCGATGGAAGCGAATAGCTCAACACTGCAGCGTCTTGATTGGTTCCGTTATACGTCACCGTCTGATTGCTTGCGCTGATCGTCAGCGGAATCAGTAGGCTGTCGATCAAGGGTGTGGTGTAACCATCGTAGATTCGCCAGGTGTTGGCGCTGCCGCCACTGTCTGAGATGCTCCAGGAGGAAAAAGTGCTCTTCAGCATCATGCTGGAGGTGACCTCACCACTCACCCCGGTTGGGGTGCCGCCGCTGGCGCCGTTGGTCTGTCCGCTGGTCTGCGTATCCCAATAGCTGGCCGTAATCGTGTCGCCGGAAGCGTATCCAATCAGACCGCCGAGTCGATCGCTTGAATCTCCACTTGACACATTGCCCGTAGAATAGGTATCGGTAATCGATCCTCCGTCGGAACCTACCAGTCCGCCGATGTCATTCTGGTTGCTACTCCCACCTGAGGTCCATGACACACTGCCCGTTGCATAGGCGTTCTGGATGGTGCCTACGTTATTACCGACCAGCCCACCGAGATCGTAAAATCCTGATTTCGGACCGCCATAGGAGCCACTCACCGGACCTGTGGCGTACGCATTGAGAATCGAACCGTAGTTGCTTCCGACAAGACCGCCGACAAAGGGAGCGTATGTCGACCCGCTGACTGCCCCCGTGGCATAAGCATTACTGATAGTGCCACTAGCTTCGTTGTTGCCGACCAGTCCGCCGATCGTTTGACCAGATGTACCAGCAACACCCGAGCCGCTAACCGTTCCCGTCATGAAAACGTTGCTGATGGTGCCCGAGTTATCGCCAACCAGGCCACCGATAGCCACGATGCCAGTGCCGCCGTTTGAAGCTGTACCCGAAACACTCTCCCCTAGCAAACCAACGTTGCGGATCGTTCCGGAGGACGCTCCAAACAGACCAACGTCGCGGAGCGTAGAACTCGTAATGGTAAGGCCGCTGATGGTATGGCCCAGTCCGTCGAACACACCCGAGAACGCCGTGGTGCTGTTTCCGATCGGCGTAAAGCCGCTTGTGAGATTCAGATTGCTAGCAAGCGCATAGAATCCGCTCGTTCCCACGTTGTTCTGCAGTGCGGTAGCGCTACTGATCAACGTATAGCCCTGTCCGTTGATGCTCAGCGTGCTGCTGCCCGTAAAGTTCACCTGACCAGCGAACCCACTGCCGCTCAATCCCACGTTGACGCTGGTGCCCGCTGCGGGAGTGGTAACGGTCGTACCGTTGTAGCCGCCGTAGTTCAGTGCGAGACCCGCTGAACCGCTCGCAGTCATCGTCCTGTTGATATTGATGTTGTTCTGCGCATCCAGCGTCAGCGTGTTCGAGCCCCAGCTCACCGTGTCATCCACGTTCACGTTGCCGCTGCCGCTGGTACTGCCCGCACTGGACTGGATAACGACATTGCCACCGCTCAGCTCGGTGCTGAGTGCGGCGCCCGTAATGTCACCACCCGAGGGCGCGATAGTGAAATCATTCGGGTCGATCAACCACGTTCCGGACAGGCCAAGTAGAGCCGCCGTCGTGATCTTTGCGGAATTCGCAACGCGGACTTTCGCCGCACTCGTTTCGATCTGGCCACCGCTTCCACCATTAGGAGCACTGGCATCGAGCGTGCCACCCACGCTGACGGTGCCCGCATCCATGCCGCCCAACAGCATGATGTGACCATGCTGGTTCTGTACGGTCTGCGCCTCGATGGTGCCGGTGTTATTCACCGCACTGGCGAGCAAGCTTTCGCGTGCACCGGCAGTCATCCATACATTGCCGCCATCCGCTTCGATCAACTGGCCGTTCTGCGCCAGCGCGTTGAGCGTGCTCTGGTCCACCCGCACACTCACCAGCTTGTCGCCGCCGAAGTTGAGCGTTACGGCGCTGCCACCGGCCAGCGCCACGCTGCCCAGCTGGGCATGAATCGCGCCCTGGTTGCTGACCTGATTGCCGAGCAGGGCTGCGTAGCCGCCGCCGGTGACGTTGATCGTGCCCAGATTGGTCACGCTGCCCTTGCCCGTGCCACTGAAGCTCAGTGAGCCGGAACCCAATGCGCTGTCGTTGACATCCAGCGTCGAGGCGACGAGGCCGCCCACGTTCACTTGCGCACCCTGACCAAACAGAACGCCGTTGGGATTGATCAGGAACACCTGCCCGTTGGCGTTGAGGTGGCCGAAGATCTGGCTGCCATTGGTATCGGCGATGCGGTTGACCGCAATGGCGCTGGCATCAGGCTGCACAAAGTCCACGGTGGACTGGCTGCCGATATTGAAGGTCTGCCAGTTGAGCGAGAGGTTCTGGCTCTGCTGGGTGATGGTGAGTGTGTCGCCACGTTGCGCAAGGTGACCGGCGCCGTTGGTGACCTGACCGCCGGTGGGTAGTGCGTTGGCCGCTACGGCGGAAGTGCTAGTGAGCGCGGCGCTCGTCGTGACAGCGCCGGGAGAAGGTGCCGCCGCGAACGCCAGAAGCGGCAGACTCAGGGGTATACCCGCCAACCACGCGGCACGGCGCATGCCACCTTCCGCACTGCGCCCACCCTTGGTACGGCCACGGGCGAATTCGGACGCCACCTGCAGCACGCCCAGCTTGCGGTTCCAGACCAGCCGAAAGATGCGGTTCATTCGATTGTCCCCTGTAAGGCGCCCGTGGCTGAGCGCCAGTCCTCATGCGGTAATAACGCAACCGACGTCACCCACGATTCGCACAATCCATGCGGCCTCTCGAGCGGTGATCCCCAAAAACTTCAAGCAGCGTTTATGCCAGCCTTCGCGTTCGCTGCTGGCAACAGCGTGGCGCCGCAGCGTGGTCAACGGCTACTGAGGTTGCTCAAAAATCGAACACTTCAGAGCCCGAATCAGACTGCCGGCATGCTGCCTTATTTGTGACGTACATCACAATAGGCTCATCGTCAGGGACGCACTTCACCCAAACGAAAGCGGCCGGGAATACGAGCGCCCGACCGCTTTATTGCGTGATGTGCGCCACTGGTCTGACGCACTCCGTTCTTTAACGTGCACGATCCAATCCATTCCTATGCCTGCCGTTGCGCGAAACGCGAACGGCGAGGCGTGTTGACCGTGCGATGGCATTCACTAGCCGCGGCTCGGGAAGATGCCCTGCAGCGCAATGATGCAGGTCAGCCCGAGATAGGGATTGCGTATCGAGAACGGCTGACTGCCACCCGTGGCACCCGTCGTTCCACCGGCAACTGTGCCGGTCGACTGCACATTGAAAGGCAGGAGGTTGGTGTTGGACGCGGTGGTGGTGTACAGCTCGCCAGGTCGGCCGCCGGCGACACTCGTCCCCAATACCGTAGTTGGCCCGGGTGTTCCTGACTGACTGCCAGAGGTTGGCGACGAGCAGGCCGGAATAGATGCACTGCCGGTTACCGTCACATTGGCGCCGCCTGTCGTATGCGTATGCGCGGGCATCTGCGTGACCAAGAGCGCAGTGGACTCGGTACCAGCCTTTTCGCCAGGTAGTATCGGGCTAAGCCCAATACCGTTACCCGTACCGACCGGCGAGCGTCCCTGCAGATCGGGCAAGCCGAACGTGGATGTGCCATTGCCACCATAGGTGGTGCCGAGCAAAGCGAACAGCGCATTGTTCTGGCTGATCGACATCAGGTTGCCGTTGCACATGGCCCAGCCGATCGGTGCAAAGGTGAAGCCAACCATACGAATTTCGCCAAGAAACGGATCGCTCATGATGTTCCCCTGTTTAAGAGTGAAGGATCGAGTGATTACGTCACCACCTGGCACGACGGTTCTGTGTCGTGCTGGGCGGCGTCTTTGGAACGCAGGTAATGCATGACGGCAGTCAGGTTGGCCCGGCCATCGGCACTGGGCTGAGTCGGCGTGGCAAGCAGATCCCAGGACGCGCCATCAGGCGCCGTAATGCGATAGGTATCCTGGGGAAGCCCGATGCCAACGGGCAGTTCGAAGATCGCGGAATAACTGACATACGCTGCATCCATCGCGATGCCGGCTGGCGCAGCGGCCAGGCGCGCCTCTATGCGACGGCCATCGGCTGTTTCCAGCACGAACAATCGATGTAGCGATGCAATGAGCGCTTCATGAGTTGGAACAGCCTGCATTTGCCCCCCTTGTTGCGTTTGCGAACACACCACAAACGTCATGCAAACGTCGACTACTGAAAGTGGTTGCTTAAACCTTTTATTGGCGCCCACGTCCCTTCGTGTTCAAAGGGCATGGCGTCCCGACGCATCAGTTCGTAGACACCGTTTTCGCCGGCCGGCACGAATCCAAGCCTGCGATACAGCGTGCGAACCGGATTGTTGAATTCCACATACAACCGCATCGGCATATTCTTTCGCGCCGCTTCGGCCACGATCGCCTGCATCAAGCGCGTGCCGATGCCCGCACCGCGATAAGCCGGCAAGAGCGCGATATCGATCAACTGCGCGACGTCACCATGCCAATCGTGGTAAAGCCGGCCGACGTTTTTCTCACCGCGCACGATGATGTCGAAGCGGCCGTGTGGGTAATGCCGGCGGTAATAGTCGTGTTGAATCGAGAACTGGCTGGCAAGCAAAGGTTCGGCTTGTTCGACTGGCATGCCGGCGCTTGCGAATTCCTGCATTCGCGTGGACGAAAACACATCGCGAAGAAAATCCATGTCCGCATCCGTGGCGGCGCGTAACGTGATGTCGTCATGCGAAGCGCACACACTGGCGTCTGCCGTCATGCTTTCGGCGGCAGATGGATCAAGCAAGATTTTGCGGCCCTCCATCCCCACGGAACGCTGCACCCCTGTCCTTTGAGGCCCGGAATCTACGCTGCTGACTGTTAAGGTGCGATCAAAGTGATCACCACCTGTTGCAGCTAGCCCGAATGGCCTTCCACGATCCGTTGGCGAGTAACCGATCTCGGTTACAGGATGGGAATAAAGAGCAGGCGATCGAGAAAGGGAATGAGATTTTCTAGCGATCAGTCACTGGGGCCGGTGCAGGCTGCGTAACGTTGACCTTCAACGTGCAGCGAAGGCTGTCCGTTCAACGCGACTTCTCCGCTGTAATGCTGCGGTGAATCAAGCACGATGCGGCCGTTGCCGGCGTGTTCGCCACAGCTCACTTTCCAGGCCAGCGCAGTGCTGGTGCGGTGTTCGCCGTTACGTTCGCACCTGGTGTCCGGCTGCATGGCATCGGCAAACGTGGTCCACGGGTCCGCGCCATCGTAGAAGCATTTCCACTTCACCTGATCCTGTTCCGCATGCCCATCCTTGATGGTATGCAGCGTGATCTTCCACAACCCTGGCATAGCCTGGAAATCGGCGGGATCGGCATGCGCATTGGTGCTGATGGCACCGGATGCGCCGATCAACATCAGCGCAGCGATGGGATTGGACCAGCGACTCAGATGGATGGTGGAGCGTGCGAACAAGGTCATCGTGATGGTCAATCATGTGGGTAGAAAGAACATACCCTGCCTGCTTCCGCAGGCAGGGTATGCATCGGGGCTTACTCAGTTTTGCGCGGTGTCGTCGCCGTCCCAGTGACGATGGAAGTTGAACATATCCATCAGGTCACCGATGGCCGGCGCATTGACCGGTACATACGGGTTGTTGGGCAACGCGATCGGGTTCGGCAGGTTATCGCGGCTGCGATGGGAGATGGTTTCGTCCAGATCCCAGTTAGCTTCCACGAATTTGTCGAACGACACATGATCGTAGTACGTGTGCACTACGCGACCGCCCTTGGAGTACTTCGACACCACCAGCAGCGGAATGCGCGTGCCGTCGCCGAAGAAGTCGACCGGCTGGACATAACCGGAGTCGTAGTAGCCACCGCCTTCATCGAAGGTGATCATCACGGCGGTGTTGTCCCACAGCTTCGGATTGGCCTTCACCATGTCGACGATTTTCTGCGCGTAGCCTTCGAACAGCTCCAGCTTGCTCGAGGACGGATGGCCGTCCAGCAGTCCATCCGGCTTGGCGATGGATACCGCCGGCAGGGTGCCGTTCTGGATGTCGCTGTACAGGTTGTTGAGGTCCTGGTTGTGCGCACGCAGGGTCGGGTTGGTCATGATCTGCGTGGAATACAGGAAGGGATCGCAGATGTTGCAGAAGGTGCCGGCTTCGCCATCTTCCTTGCCGCCGTCCCAGCCTTCACCGTAGTACTTCCAGCTCACATGATGGCGCGAGAGCAGCAGACCGAGGTTTTGCTGCTTGGTGGGCGGAATGGTGAACTGCTGAGAACCCAGCGGTGCGGGCGTGCCATCGCCCAGGTAACCGGGGTTGTAGTTGTTCACCAAGTAGTACGCACCCTTCTTGCAATCGCCGTGCTTGAACACGTGATACGGCAGGCTCTTGAGGTACTTGCGCACTTCAGCCACGCCCGGCTGGCTTTCATCCTCGCAGTTCACGTAGGAACCGCCGCCGTAGCCGTCCTGTACCCACCAATTGTTGGTGCCCGACTGCGAGTTCGGGTTTTCGATCTGATTCGACGGGGGTACGGCAGGTTCGCCGTTTGCGTCGGCGTAATAAACAAGATCACCAAAGCCCAGCATGATGTGGTTGGCACCCGTGCCACCCATCACCGACTGGTGGAAGTTGTCGCTGAGCGCGTACTGCTCGGCCAGGTGCTTGAAGTACGTTGCGTCGCCCTGCGCCATGTTGAGGAAGGTCATGGAGGTCGCACCTTCGTGGGTGCTTTCATCCGTGAAGTTGGCCGGCTGCGTGTTGCCGTTGTTGCCGGCACCCATGGTCACTTCTACCCATGGAAACAGGTCCGCATTGCAGCCGCTGGGGTTCTTCCGGGTGGCGTGGCTCGCGTCGCAGTCCAACTGCTGCCACATCTGGAAGAAGCGGTGCACCGGGCTGTTGGCGTAGTCGTTGTAGCTGATCGAGGCGTGCATATCGACCGGCGCATTCGGCAGCGTGGTCGGGAAGCGTGTATCGAGCACGCCGTTCGGCAAGCCCGTGCCGCCTTCGGCGAGGTAAGGATAGTAGTTCGTCGGCAAGCCTGGCTCGATCGCCATGGCTTGCGCCGCCGATGAAAGATACGGCTGCGTGGGCGCACCGCCGGTATTGATCGACGGCAGGTTGGCGTATGCGCTGGTGCGCGTCGGCGCAAGCTGGAAGTCACCGGTCTGGCTGGCCTGCCATTGCTTGGCGAGATCCGCGTGCGGACCAGGCGTGCCATCGGCATTCACGATGCCCTTGGACAGCAGGTTGTCGACGGTCTGCCCCTTCGGCGGCGTGTAAGTGGCGTACACGTGATCGAAGGTACGGTTTTCACCGATCAGCAGGATCACGTGCTTGATCGGCGTGCGCGTGCGATTGCTCGCGTCCGCGGAATCCGGGCTGTAGAGGGTGATGGCGCCACCGGGTTGGCCGCTTACGGGCTTGACGGCGGTGGTGGGTACATTGGCGCGAAACTTTGCGTCATTGGATGCATCCTGCGCATTCGCCAAGCCTACGAGGCTGGTGATGAGCGCGCAGAGTACAAAGGGTTTCAACCGGGTACGGCCAAACTGGGTGGGCATAACTGGTGTCTCCTGCTGGCAAATAGCACGTGCCTGCGAGTAATCCCCCTGATTACGGCTTGCGTTCGCATAAAGGTCCCCCGCAAGCCGTCGAAAAGTCTGCGCCGCTTAGATGACGCAACGTTGGCAGAAGCGCGACATCACGTCACAGCGTGATGACAGTGCTGCGACAAACGTGACGATCTGCACGCTGCATTGACACTCCGTTTACGAATGCGCCGGCAAGAGGTCGAAGGGGCGCATCATTTCGTTGTCTTCGTGCTCGAGCAGATGGCAATGCCACACATAGCGGCCCGGCTCGCCCTCGAAGCGCATGGCGATGCGCGTGACCATGCCTGGATCGGCACGCACGGTATCTTTCCAGCCAAGTTCTTGCGGTTCGGGTGGTTGAGCGGGGCCAGTGAACAGCAGCTTGCGCTGAGCATTCCAGGCGAACAGATCGAATGGCCGTCGATCCAGAATCTGGAACCGCACCAGATGCAGATGGATCGGATGCGCATCGCCGGTGAGATTGACGAAACTCCAGGTTTCGATGCTGTTCTGCCGCGGCTTTTCCGTCACTGGATCGGACCAGCGCTTGCCGTCCAACAACATCGTCATGGCGTTGCCGTTGGCGTCATCGGTTTCGTTGAGCGTGAGGATCCGGTTTTGCACCGCACTTTGCGGATCGATGCGCGGCACCCCGCGCAACGCCGCCGGCAGCGTGGATGAATCACGACGGCCGTGATCGCGTACGCGAAACTCCAGGATACCTTCGGCCTGATGCCGCAGTTGCACGGCCTTGCCGGCGAAGGCGGAAAAATCGATCACCACGTCGGCACGTTCGGCGGGATACAGCTCGATGCGCGCGCGCTGCAATGGCACAGGCAACAATCCCTGGTCGCTGGCGATCTGTTGCAGCGGTTGATCGTGCGAGAGCGAAAGATCGAAGAAACGCGTGTTGGCCGTGTTGATCAGGCGGAAGCGATAACGCCGCGGCTCTACATCGAAATACGGAAAGACCTTGCCGTTGCACAGCACCAGGTTGCCGTTGCACTGCATGACCCAGGGCGCAGCGGGATCGTCCGACACGGGGTAGTAGAGCTGTCCGTCCTGCGCTACCAGGCGATCGCACAGCATCAACGGTATGTCGCAGTCGCCGGAGGGCAGGTTGAGTGCCTGCTCCTCGTCATCACGCACGATGTACGCGCCGAACAAACCGGCATAAATGTTCAGCCGCGTGATGCCCATGGCATGATCGTGATACCACAGCGTGGCGGCGTCTTGACCGTTGGGATAGTGATACAGCGTGGAGTGTCCAGGCGTGTACCAGTCCTCCGGAAAGCCATCGTTTTTCGCGGAGACGCGCGCGCCGTGCACGTGCGTTATGGCACGCACTTCCGGTTTGTCGTGTTCTGCGCCATGCAGGCTGTGGTCGATGGGCAGGAAATGTTTTGACGGGAGCGCGTTGATCCATTCCACCAGCAAAGGCTCGCCACGTCGCGCCTCGATGGTGGGGCCGGGGAATTGGCCGTTGTAGCCCCACAGTCGCGTGCCAGGAATGTCGCGATGCAGGGATATTTTGCATTCGCGCATTTCCATGCGGTGGTAGGACAGCTTACGGCCCGGATAGGCAGGGTGCGTACGTTGACTCTCGGCGTGTGCCACCGACGGAATAGGTAGTGCGTCGACAAAACGCGCCAATGAGGTCGGGTTGATCAGTGGCACCTTGGGCGGCGCCAGCATGGCGGCGCTGGTTCGCGCGGGCATGGTCATCGGTGTGGATGCACGAGCTGAGTGCCATGCGTCTGCGAGCGTGTACATGCCGACAAAAGCACCAGCGCCCCGAAGAAAATCGCGCCGCGTGATCGTCATGCGCGGGCCACGTTGCGTTGGTGTCGCGCACTAACCAGTACGTCTCTGGTAAATCGCAACCCATCTAACGCCGAGAGCGCCACTCTTGCCTTGCCGTCATTCCTGCGAAAGCAGGAATCCATTTTGCTCTTGGCCAGACGCGGCCATGGATTCCCGCTTTCGCGGGAATGACGGCCTCTGGATTGAGACATCGTCATGAGGGTGAAGAATTCAATAGCTAAGTCGTCCAGTCACCCTAAGCGGCGGAAATGACAGAAATGTGGCAGCACCTTCAATGCTGGCTCGCGCTCACATCAACACGCCGCCACACCGAAACAGGCACATCGCCATTCGGACGCGGCGGCACGCGATAGCTCAGCACCCCGTCCTTCAATTCATAGTGCCGATGCTGCTCTTGCCCTTCCCAATTGGGAAACGATGCGCCATCGATATGGAAGATCAATTCCCCACTCGCCGCATCCACGCGCACGGTACCGAAGTGCGTGCTGGACCCCATCACCGCAGCTTTGTATTCGACGTCGCTGCCCTTCGCCTTGTCGCCCGTGCTGAAGCGTGGCCGATCTGCTCGGAAAATTTGCAGCGAGTAGCGCCCTTGATCGTCGATGAGCAACACGCCCTTGGGATTCGTACCGAAGTCAGAAGTACGCGAGCCATCCGCATGCAGCACGTCGGCGGCAACCAGGGTCCAGGTGCCGCTCAACGGAAAGGTATTCGCAGGGGAAGCGGCAAGCGTCGAAGACGACCCTATCAAGCCGGCAACCAGCAATGCGGCAATAGGGCGACCGATGCGTGCAAGTAGCGTGTTCATGTGCGGTGTGTCCTTGGCGGGGAACACGCAGCTTAGTTCGCGGCCGCGCCGGGATTACAGCAGCTGATATATATTTCAGCGATTCGAAAATCCCATGATGAACACCATGAAAGCGCTCGATCTCGATGCCGTCAAAGCCTTCGTCCTGATTGCCGATATGCAAAGCTTCACGCGTGCCGCGCAAGCGCTCGATACCACGCAATCGGCCATCAGCTTGAAGCTGCGGCGGCTGGAAGACCAGCTTGGCCGCCGGTTGCTGGAGCGTACGCCGCGGCAAGTGCGTTTGTCGGCCGAAGGGGCGGTGTTTCTCGATGCGGCACGCTCGCTGGTCGGCGCGCATGAACGCGCCGTCACATCCTTCCAGGTCGAGCAACGCCGGCTCACCATCGGCATCAGCC
Organism: Dyella acidisoli; assembly: GCF_030160295.1. Taxonomy (GTDB): domain Bacteria; phylum Pseudomonadota; class Gammaproteobacteria; order Xanthomonadales; family Rhodanobacteraceae; genus Dyella_B; species Dyella_B acidisoli. Next base: position 189,141 of record NZ_BSOB01000004.1, on the reverse strand, counting down.
ATCAGATCGTCGGCAGCGAATTGCCGGCGCTGCTGCGGCGCATGAACGAGCACGACCCGAGCTTGCTGATCGAGATGCGTGTGGCGGGTTCGCGCGAAGTGATGCAGGCCTACGAAGATGGCACGCTGGATGCGGCGCTGGTCTTGCAACCGGAAAATCGCCGCGACCAGGGCGAAGCGCTTTTTAGCGAAGACTTCGCCTGGATCGCGGCAGCCAACTGGAAACTGCAGCCCGGCCAGCCTTTGCCGTTATCGACCCAGGGCGATTCGTGCAGCATTCGCGCCGGAGCCGTGCGCGCACTGGATCAGGCCGGCATTCCCTGGACCGAGGTGTTTATCGGCAAAGGCGCCGCGGTCGTGGGCGCCGCGGCAGCCGCCGGGCTCGCCGTTGCCGTCATTGCACGGCGCACGGCACCAAGCGGCACCGTGGATATCGGCCCAGCTTTGTCGCTACCGAAACTGCCCAGGCAGGACGTGGTGCTCTACACCGCGCTCAACGATCGCCGCTCGCGCCATGCCATGAGCTCATTGGCCGCAGCATTCGAAAGCCTTGCCACGGCCTGAGCTTGCCACCGCAGAGCACGGCTTCGATCAATCCACCCGCCGCCAGACCACTTCGCCGTGGGCTCCTTCTGCGGCGCCACTGCTGGGCTTGGCGACGATGTAGCTGAGCTGATTACCGCTCAAGGTGTAACTCGTGGCGCCCTTATGGCCATTCCAGTTGGGGAAGGAGGCCTGCTCGATATGCGTGGCCAGCTTGTCGCCTTGAATGCTGACGCTGCCGTAGTGTGCATTGTTGTCTAGCGATGCGGCGCGGTATTCCTCCGGCGTTCCCTTGGATTTGTCGCCCGCCGCAAACGGCATGCGCTGGGCACGCACGATCTGCATCATGTAGTGGCCATGGGTATCAATCATCCATAAGCCCTTGGGATCGTGACCATACAGTTCGACGCGATGGCCGTCGGGGTAGACGTTATCGCAACGAACCAGTGTCCATGTGCCAACCAGCCAGGAAGGTGCCGGCATGGACATGGTGCCGCTCATGGTTTCGGAGTCGGCTTTTTGCTGAGCTTTATCCTGTGCGGAGGTCGTGGCTTGAGCGATGGATGCGGTCAACGCGAGCAACAGAGTGATGAAAGCGAGTGCGTTTTTATAGCGATGCATGAGAAACCTCTTGTTGGGGAAGTGAGGTGTGAGCAGCCTATGTGCACCGCATGTCCATCAACAGAGGCGAAACGATATTTCTATGATTGCAGGATCAAAATGATCGGTAGCGCGTAGGCTGGGATGCTAATCCCAGCATGCTCTGTGGTTTCTCGATGCTGGGATTTCATCCCGGCCTACGTTGACAGCCTGGCTATGCCTTATCGCGTCGGCGACAGCTCTACTGATTGCACGGTCACCGGAAGCGCCATGCCTTCTCTGAAAGGTGCCGAAGGCGTCAGCTCGACTTGCATGGCGTAAGGGTGAGTTTTCTGGTTGCGATGAACACGCAGCGATTGGCTCGTCGCATCAGGTCCGCCCAAACCAAGCGGATAGCGTTGGCCGTCGATCCACAGATCCACCTTCGCACTCGCTGCTGCCGCTTTGTAATGCAAGGTAAGCATGTAGTCGGCAGCTTGCGCATCAACCTGCCAGCTCAGTTTGTAGAGCGTGGCGGGCGCTTCATAACCTTCGCCGTTGTAGTTGAGATAGTGCTCGGCATGCTCCGGCTGCAAATGGATGCGGCCGTCGGGTGCCGCAGCTACCATGCTAGGGCGAACGCGTAACGGGCCTTTGACAGGCAGCACGACTACCGGCATGAATGCGTCGACGTTGGTGTCGCCGTTATCACTCGACTGCCTCATACCTAAGCGATCCAGCGAGACCGTTACACCGTCTCCATCGCGCTGAACGTTTGTGGTGACCTGCGATGATCCAAGTCGATAAGCATGTCCGAAAACGGTGTCGGCCACACCAGGAATATGCAGCTGATGATCCGCCGGCCATTTCGCGACGAACAGATAGACCGCGTGAGGTCCCACCGTGGCGTATCCAAAATCCAGCGGCGCAAACGGCTGCTTGCGCGTGCCATAGATGGCTTCACCATTGTGCTTGAGCCACTCGCCGATACCACGCAGCACCTGCGCCTCGTAAGGCACGACCGAGCCATCGCCTTCCGGACCGATGTTGAGAATGTAGTTGCCGCCTTGGCTGACGACACGCACGAGTCGCGTGATGTTCTCGCGGATTTTGCCCGGCAGATCTTTTCTTTCCTGCCATGAACGATAACCCCAGGTTTCAGGGAACATGGAAGCCGGTGCTTGCCAGGGCAGTTCCATGGCAACGTCGGGTTCGGCGTTGTCGCCCATCACGGCAAAGTCGCCGTAATGGTTCCACACGCGCCCGGAGATCATGGTTTGCGGCTGCAGCGCATGCACCGTATGCGCGAAGTGCTCGCTTTGAGCCGGCGTGGGCTTGCCCATGTCGAACCAGATTTCGGAGATGGGGCCGTAGTGGCTCAGTAGTTCTTTCAGCTGTACGGCGTTGAAGGCTTCCTGCTCGGGAGTGATTGGATTGCTGTTGCCCTCGATGTACGTGTTGCCACCTGGGTGATGCCAGTCGATCGTCGAGTAATACACGCCGAACTTAAGACCGCCGCGTGCGCAAGCATCGGCAAGCTGCTTGACGATGTCTTGGTGATACGGCGTGCCATCCACCGCGTTGTAGGAAGTTTGCGAGGTCTGGAACAAATTGAAGCCATCGTGATGTTTGGCAGTGATCACGATGAACTTCATGCCCGCGGCTTTCGCCAGCGCCACGATTGCATCGGGGTCGAATTGCTCCGGATCGAATTGCTTGGCCAGCGCTTCGTAGTCCTTTGCAGGAATCGGTCCGTTCGCGAAAATCTGTTCGCTATAGCCGTTATCTACGCGCTTGCCGTTCCACATGCCGCCTGCGATGGAGTACAGGCCGAAGTGGATGAACATGCCGAACTTACGGTCTTGCCAAGCTTTGATCGTCTCCGCGCTTGGACCGGGGTTTTGCCGTGGTTGTGGCTGATCAAGCGGACGTCGTAGTGCAGTGGCGGCTTGTGTTGTTTGTGCGAGCGACGATGTCGTTAAGAGCATGGGTGACCACCACGCCATACCAGCGGCCAAAAGGACCATCGCGCGCTTCCCACTCATAACCTTGCTCATGCAGCTTGTGCTCTTAGTTGTTTCGATGGGGAACACGCCCGTTCTTGTCTGTACAAGCATCTGACCGTGTCGGATGAAAGTGGGACAGGTTGGAGTCTACCGATTTCACTGGACCTTCATCGCGCTTCCAAAATATTACGCCGCCGTAGTACCAAGGTGGCGATGCAGACTGCCGCCATATGCAAGGGGTTTGGCTCCATCGCTTCAATGTGGTCGCTTCAGTACGCCGCCTGACCTATGCCATCGAGCATGGGATACCCCGGTGTGAACGCCGAGATCGGCCTGTGCTTTGTACACGGAGACGTGTCGTGAAAGCCTCTTTCTTGAGCTTCCTGTTCTGTGTTCTAACGTGCCTGACGCTGCCGTCTCATGCGAATGATAAGTTCGCGGGCATGAAACTCCCGCGCGAAGGGGCGCCGCTTGCCAAATCGCGGGTGCCAGCCATCCCCGCGCACAAGCATCCCGTGCAGAGCCGCGCAAGGATAGCGGCACTCGATAATCCAACATTGCACACGGATATTTTGCCGTCGCGACGTTTCACGTTGGTACAAGCGAAACTGCCCGATAAGCAATTCATGATAAGGCAGCGGACTTTTTTTGAATTTCCGTTGACGCCGATGCGTTCGACGGGTTACTGGGTCAGCTCTGGCGATACGCTGGAAATTGAATTCCAGTATACCGGCTCTGCACCATCGCCCATGCCCAGCGTATGGATCCATTCGCTGGATGAGGATACGTGGGAATACGACGAGACTCAGAGAGCTCGTCTACGCCAAGGTATCAATACCATCCGCGCAAGCAAGAAGGGGGCTGTCTATATCGCAGTCGAAAATCAGCCCACTGGCGGGACGATGACCGTCAACATCATCTCCGGCGGGCATCCGATGCCCCGCTTCGTATTGGGAGAGCACACGGCATCCGATTGGACCAGCATGTTGCAGGCCTATGGGAACGCTCCGTATGCCGAATTGATCAGCCGCCGCGCGATGATTACGTTGACGCTGGCACACGCCAGGCAATACGTGGACGATCCGGTTGGCATGCTGGAAGACTGGGATCGCATCACCAATTTCAGCGAGGCCGAATATGGTCTAGCACTGGATAACGCCCCTCCGCATGATGCTTCACAGTTACCGTATCACATGGTGGAGTGTGTGCGCTGCGACGGCTTTATGTATGCGGGGCCATATCGTACGGCGTATGTGGATGATGCGATCAAGTACGCGGTAAACAGGCGCTTACTCGAAGAGGATTCATTGAGAGGGCACGAATTGGGGCACGTTCTTCAGCACGACGATTTGACTATGGATCCCCCGAACGACGCCGAGTCCGTCGTCGAGCTGAGTTCTCAGGTGGTTCAAATCGATCTCTTTGACATGGAAAGTTTGCTCGTGGAGGAAAGGGTCTGGCCGCACATCCAACGTTACTTGGATCAGAGTTCGAAAAACTGGAATGACTTGATTTTCGATAGCGAGAGAACCCGGCTTATGCGCTTTGGTATGTTCTGGCAATTGCAGCTGGCATTCGGGCCTACGTTCTATCCTCGATATGCACGCGAATCGCGCGCTTTGCAGGGCTATCCCGGCGGTGCCAAGGCTGAAAAGCAGGCGCGTGTGGTGATCGAAACCAGCCGCGTAGCCGGTCGTAACCTGATTCCCTTCTATGAGAAATGGGGCATGCCGATCACCGCCGCCACACGGCGGACGGTTGAGGACTTGCACTTGCCGACGCTCGATAAACCCATTTGGGAAAACACCGATATGTCAGCGCCGTATACCTATTACGGCCCCGACGAAGAACTGCCTCCGGTTGGCGACATCGTGGTGCCGAATGAAGTGCACAGCGGCGATCGCTTCTCTGCGGTGGCCGATGTCAGCAGCCCGGGTGGACACGCGCTTTCCTATCGGTGGAATCACGGCAGGTTTGAGAATCCCCAAGGGGGCAATACCGACACGCTTACGGTGACGGCGCCTTCCGTGCAAAGCGCAACACCGATGGACGTGTCCGTGGACGTCAGCGACGGCAAGCAATCATCGACCTTCAAAGCCGAAGTATTGGTTGAACCTGCCAGTAGTGGCGGCGGCTGCGATGGCGTGCCGCCCTGGGACAGCAGCAAAACCTATGCGGCGTATGGTGAGCAAGTGGAAGACCAGGGCAAGATCTACCATCAAAATTTCCATAACACCAACATGCCGCCGCATCTGCATAACGGGCTGGGCACACCATGGCTATTCGTGCGCAATTGCGCCGGGCAGTAACACACACGCTGCATGCACAAAAAACAACGGGCGCCGAAGCGCCCGGTGTTTTTTGCATCCATCGCAATCGCGATCAGATCGCGTAGTACATCTGGAATTCCAGCGGATGCGTGCTGGCGCGGTAGCGCGTCACTTCCTGCATCTTCAGTTCGATGTAGGCATCGATGAAGTCGTCGGTGAATACGCCACCGGCCTTGAGGAAGTCGCGATCCTTGTCCAGCGCTTCCAGCGCAGCGTCGAGGCTGGAGCACACCTGCGGGATGTTCTTCTCTTCTTCGGGCGGCAGATCGTAGAGATCCTTGTCGGCCGGCGCACCCGGATCGATCTTGTTCAAGATGCCGTCCAGACCCGCCATCATCAGCGCGGTGAAGGTGAGGTAGCCCGATTGCATCGGATCGGGGAAGCGCACTTCGATGCGGCGGCCCTTCGGATTCGACACGAACGGAATGCGGCAGCTCGCCGAGCGGTTGCGCGCGGAATAGGCCAGCATCACCGGCGCTTCGAAGCCCGGCACCAGGCGCTTGTAGCTGTTGGTGGTGGAGTTGGCAAACGCGTTGATGGCCTTGGCGTGCTTGAAGATGCCGCCGATGTACCACAGCGCGAGCTGCGACAAGCCGCCGTAAAGGTCACCGGAGAACAGGTTCTTGCCGTCTTTGCTCAGCGACTGATGCACATGCATGCCGCTGCCGTTGTCGCCGACGATCGGCTTGGGCATGAAGGTGACAGTCTTGCCGTTCTGGTGCGCGACGTTCTTGATGACGTACTTCAGCGTCATCAGCTCGTCGGCCTTCTGCACCAGGGTGTTGAACTTGACGCCGATCTCGCACTGGCCCGCATTGGCCACTTCGTGGTGATGCACTTCCACTTCTTGGCCGAGCGATTCCAGCACCTTGCACATGTCGGCGCGCAGATCGCCCAGCGAATCGACCGGGCTGACCGGGAAGTAGCCACCCTTCACGCCCGGACGATGGCCGCTGTTGCCTTCGTCGTACTTGAAGCGCGAACTCCACGCGGCTTCCTGCGATTCGATTTCGTAGAACACGCGGCCCATGTCGTTCTGCCAACGCACGGAATCGAAGATGAAGAATTCCGGCTCCGGACCAAAGAAAGCGGTGTCGGCCACGCCCGTGGACTTCAGGAACGCTTCGGCGCGCTTGGCGATGGAGCGCGGATCGCGGCCGTAGGCCTGCATGGTGCTCGGCTCCAGCACATCGCAATGCAGGACGAGCTGGGTGTGGGCGCTGAACGGATCGAGGTAGGCGGTCGCCGGGTCAGGCAGCAGCACCATGTCCGACTCGTTGATGCCCTTCCAACCGGAGATCGAGGAACCGTCGAACATCTTGCCGTCTTCGAAAGTGGACTCGTCGATGGCATGAGCCGGGAAGGTGACGTGATGGTGCTTGCCGAGCATGTCGGCGAAACGCAGGTCGACGAACTCGACCTCTTTTTCCTGGATCAGGTCGAGCACTTTCTTGGCGGACATGTAGAACCTCGATAGGAGTACGTGAATGGGGGTCGCGCGTGCACTAAGGCAAGCACCGTACCAACTTTAAAACACTTTTTACTTCAATGGATTGCACAAGCAGGCACATTTTGCGCAGACAGCTTTTGCACCAATTTATGGCGTATTTGCACCTTATTGGTGCTAAACAAGCCTGCTCATTTAACCAGCCTGCAAGGAAGAACTAAGTCTTAAGCTATACCGTTTTTCTTACCGACCAAGCTGCCCTGCCGCTTTGCCCCAAGGAGTTTTCCGCGTGCATGATCTTGTCCATGTGATTCTGCTCGGCATCATCGAGGGTATTACCGAATTCCTGCCCGTCTCCAGTACCGGACACCTGCTGATTGCGGAAAGCTTTGGCCTCGGCGCCCGCTCAGACTTGTTCAATGTGGGTATCCAGGCTGGCGCGATCCTCGCCATTACCTTCATTTATTGGAAGCGCATCTGGCAGTTGCTCACGCAGTGGCAAGAGCCGGCTAACCGAGCGTACTTGCTGAAGCTGTTCGTGGCGTTCCTGATCACCTGCGTGCTGGGCTTCGTGGTGACGCACTACGGCTTCAAGCTGCCGGAAACCGTGACGCCGATTGCGTGGGCGTTGTTGATTGGCGGGTTTTGGATTCTGGGCGCGGAGGCCATTGCCGCGCGGCAGGTGGATCGCAGTGAGGTGACTTGGCGTGTCGCAATCCTGGTTGGCATTGCGCAGATCGTGGCGGGTGTGTTTCCTGGGACGTCGCGCTCCGGGGCGACGATTTTCACGGCGATGCTCGCGGGCACAAGCAATCGTCCCGCCGCCACGGAATTTTCGTTTCTGGTCGGCATTCCGACCATGTATGCAGCGACGGGCTATGAGCTATTGAAGGTGCTCAAGAGTGGCGGCGCCGCGCATGAAGACTGGAGCGCACTGATCGTTGGCTTCGTGGTGTCGCTGGTGGTGGCCTTCGCCGCGGTGAAGTGGTTGCTCGGCTACATCCGCACGCATCGCTTCACGTGGTTTGCGTGGTATCGCATTGCGCTTGGGGCTGCACTGTTGCTGTTGGTTCCGACCGGCACCTAAACACCCCGCGGGGAGAGGGTTAGGGTGAGGGGACAAGGCTTGCATGGCAACGCAGTGGTGCGTGCGAGTTACGCTTTTTGCTCTTCGCACTAACGTACATCGGGCGAGGTTGGCCCCTCACCCCAGCCCTCTGCCCGAAGGGGAGAGGGGGTTAAAGCGCGTCACTGCGTACGTACCGCCTTTTCTTTCCGTGCCGTCGGCAACGGCGGCCTGAACGCCTCCACCACCGGCGCAATCGGACACACCGATTCGAAGGGCCGCTCAAACAACTCGCGCGCCCACTCGATAAAGGCCTGCACGCGCGCCGACAGATGTTTCTTCTGCGGATACACGATCCACACGTTCTTGCCGGTGGACACCGTGTTGGTGAGGATCGGCTCGAGCTTGCCCACCTCCAGCGCGCACGTCGCCATCACGTGCGGCGCCTGGATGATGCCCAAGCCCGCCATGGCTGCCTGGATTACCGATTCGCCGTCGTTGATCAGCAAATGCGCGTTGACGTCCACTTCGATGCGGCCATCGGGCATGTCGAACGACCACTGTCGCGGCTTGCCGTTCTGGTAGACGTAGTTGATGCAGCGATGGTTCTTGAGCTCGTCGATGCTGGCCGGCGTGCCGTAGCGTTCGAGGTATTCCGGTGAGGCCAGCAGTACGTTGCGCAGGTGGCCGATCTTGCGCGCGATCAGGCTGGAATCTTCCAGCTCGCCCATGCGGATGGCGCAGTCCACGCCTTCCTCGTTCAGGTCGTACGGGAAGTCGCACATCATCAATTCCAGGCGGATCTCCGGATACCGATGCTGGAATTCACTCAGTTTGGGCACGATCGTGGTACGGCCGATCGAGGCCGACATGCCCACCCGCAGCTTGCCTTGCGGCTTGCGGTGGGCATAGCCCAGGGATTCGGTCGCTTCGGCGAGATCGGTCAGGATCTCCTTGCAACGTGTATAGAACGAGGCGCCATCGTCGGTAAGGCGCAAGGTGCGGGTGGAGCGGAACAGCAGGCGGACGCCCAAGTGTTCCTCCAACCGGGAGACGGCGCGGCTGACGCCGGACGGGGTCATGCCGAGCTGGGCCGCCGCGGACGCAAAACTCTTCGCTTCCACGACGCGGACAAAAGCAGAAATGGCAGAAAAGTCTTCCATAGCACGTTCCAAAAGACGTTCTGCTGGTGATTATGCACCCATTCGTGATTGAGAGTCACGAGTGGCTTGCGCAAGAAACGGATTTTCTAAACTGTACGGTATACCCATTATTCGTTCCCTAGAAAATCTTGCTGCAATGCGGCAATGAACGATCCAAGGGAGCGAACGATGTTAAAGAAAGCCATCTTGGCCAGTCTGGTCATAGCAGCTATTGCCGGCAGTTGGGCGCTGCTGGGCAGCCACGGCGGAAGCGCCCAAGCCCAAGGCGCCGGCGGCGGACAAGGCGGCCCGCCCGAGGTCACCGTCGCCACAGTGGTGGTGCGCCCCATTAGCGACAGCGCGGACTTCACCGGCCAACTGCAGGCGGTCGATTCGGTCGACGTACGCCCGCGGGTGAACGGTTACGTAGAAACCGTGCAGTTCAAGGAAGGCACTGAAGTCCATAAGGGCGACGTGTTGTTTCGCATCGATCCGCGTCCGTTCCAGGCCGAGGTCGATCGGCTGACCGCCAACGTGGCGCAGTCACAGGCGCAACTCGGCCTGGCGCAAGCCAATGCCGCGCGCGCACGGAAACTGCTGGCTCAGCATGCGATTTCGCAGGAAGAAGCCGACAGCCAGAACACTGGCGAGCAAAGTGCCAAGGCAACCCTGGCGGCATCCACCGCGGCGCTGGCTACGGCCAAGCTCGATCTCGGGTGGACCGACGTGCGCGCACCCATCGATGGCCGCGTAAGCAATGCGCGCATCCAGCCGGGCAACCTGGTTTCCAGCGCGGACGTGCTCACCACCGTGGTGTCGGTGAATCCGGTCTACGTGTATTTCGACGTGGACGAACAGACCTGGCTGAAGCTCGATCGCCTGCGTCGCGAGACCATCAAGAACGGTCACGCGCCGCGCATCGAAGCCACCATGGGTTTGGCGGACGAGCAAGGCTATCCACATGAAGGCCGCATCGACTTCGTCGATAACCAGGTGCGTGTGGGCTCGGGCACGATGCGTTTGCGCGCCGTGTTCGATGAAGAAAACGGTCTGCTCACACCGGGCTTGTATGCACGCGTGCATCTGCAAGCAGGACAGCCGCGTCCGCGCGTGCTGATCGACGATCGCGCGCTCGGCACTGATCTAAGCAATCAGTTCGTCTACGTGGTGGATGGCCAGCACAAGGTGCAGTACCGCAAGGTGGCGCCGGGTCCGCTGTTCCACGGTTTGCGTGTGATCAATGACGGTCTCGCCGCCGGTGATGTGGTGGTGGTGAATGGCCTCCAGCACGTGCGTCCGGGTGCGGAAGTGAATCCGCAGCAAGTGACGATGGAACACCGCCTGGATGCGCAGGACAAGGCGCTGGTAGATGCGGCGGCGACGAATCCGGATGGCAATGATTCGCGCACGGCGCAGGCTGATAACAGGAATCCGCAGAAGCCACAGGGTTGAAGCTTTTGCCTCCTCTCCCCGTCTTTGATTGAGGACGGGGGAGAGGACTGAGGTGAGGGGCCAATCTTGCGACTAAGTCACGTCAAGAGCGGCCTGACATCTACATCTTCGCGAGTGTGCTCCCCTCACCCCAACCCTCTCCCCGGAGGGGAGAGGGAGCACTTTGCGGCAAGAATGAGAGAGAACTTTCCATGAAAAACATCGCACAGTTTTTCGTCGACCGGCCGATCATGGCCGCGGTGCTTTCGCTGATCTTCGTGATCGCCGGCAGCATCGCGGTGTTCAAGCTGCCGATCAGCGAATATCCCGAAGTGGTACCGCCCACCGTGGTGGTGCGCGCCAACTATCCAGGCGCCAGCCCGGAAGTGATCGGTGAAACCGTCGCCACGCCGCTGGAAGAGCAGATCAATGGCGTGGAAGGCATGCTGTATTCGTCCTCGCAGGCGACCAGCGATGGCCAGATGACGCTGACCGTCACCTTCGCGCTGGGTACCGATCTCAACAATGCACAGGTGGAAGTACAGAACCGCGTGTCGCAAGCCTTGCCGCGTCTGCCGGAAGAAGTGCAGCGCCTGGGTGTGACCACGCAGAAGAGTTCGCCCGACCTCACCATGGTGGTGCACCTTACTTCGCCGGATAAGCGCTACGACATGCTGTACCTGTCGAACTATGCGCGCCTGCACATCAAGGACATCCTCGCCCGACTCGACGGCGTTGGTGACGTGCAGTTGTTCGGCGCTGGCGAATACAGCATGCGTGTGTGGCTGGATCCGAACAAGCTGGCTCAGCGCAACATGACCACCGGTGATGTGGTGCACGCGATCCAGGAGCAGAACGTCGCGGTGGCGGCCGGTGCGCTGAATGCGCCGCCGGTGCCAGGCAATACCGACTTTCAGCTCAACATCCACACGCAGGGCCGCCTGAGCACGACCGATGAATTCGGCAACATCATCGTGCGCACCGATGCCAACGGTAGCGTGGTGCACCTGCGTGACATCGCGCGTATCGAACTGGGCTCGAATCAATATGCGCTGCGCAGCATGCTGGACAACCAGCCGGCAGTGGCCATTCCGATCTTTGCGCGCCCGGGCTCCAACGCCATTCAGATCTCCAACGAAGTACGCGCCACGATGAAGGAGCTCAGCAAGGAGTTCCCGCAGGGCATTGAATACCACATCGTGTACGACCCGACCGTATTCGTGCGCGGCTCGATCGAAGCGGTGGCGCACACGCTGGTGGAAGCGATCTTCCTGGTCGTGCTGGTGGTGATCCTGTTCTTGCAGACCTGGCGTGCATCGGTGATTCCGCTGGTTGCCGTGCCGGTGTCGTTGGTCGGTACGTTCGCGGTCATGTATCTGGCAGGCTTCTCACTCAACGCGCTGTCGTTGTTCGGCTTGGTGCTGGCGATCGGCATCGTGGTGGACGACGCGATCGTGGTGGTGGAGAACGTCGAGCGCAATATCGAACTGGGTTACACACCGCGCGAGGCCACTCGCCGCGCGATGAATGAAGTGACTGGACCGATCATCGCCACGGCCTTGGTGCTGTGCGCGGTGTTCATCCCGACGGCCTTCATCAGCGGCCTCACCGGCCAGTTCTATCGCCAGTTCGCGCTGACCATCGCGATCTCCACGGTGATCTCCGCGTTCAACTCGTTGAGCCTGAGCCCTGCGCTCGCCGCCGTGCTGCTGCGTGGCCACGATGCGCCGAAGGATCGCGTGTCGATCCTGATGGACAAGGCACTGGGTTGGCTCTTCCGTCCCTTCAACACCTTTTTCCATCGCAGCGCGGACCGTTACGTCGGCGGCGTGCGCCGCATCGTGGGCAAGGGGCCGGCCGCGTTGGTGGTGTACGTTGGTCTGATCGCACTCGCCGGCTTCGGTTTCTCTCACGTTCCGACCGGTTTCGTACCGCAGCAGGACAAGCAGTACCTGGTGTCGTTTGCGCAGCTGCCGGATGCCTCGTCGTTGGATCGCACGGAAGACGTGATCCGCCGCATGTCGGAAATCGCACTGAAGCAACCTGGCGTGCAGAGCGCGGTGGCATTCCCTGGCCTGTCGATCAACGGTTTCACCAATGCAACTAACGCAGGCATCGTGTTCGAGACACTGAAGCCGTTCGAGGAGCGTCGCGATCCCTCGCTGTCCGCCGGTGCGATTGCGATGGCGTTGAACCAGAAGTTCGCGACGATCCAGGATGCGTACATTGCGACGTTCCCGCCGCCGCCTGTGCAGGGTCTGGGCACGATTGGCGGTTTCCGCATCCAGATCGAAGATCGCGGCCAGCTCGGTTTCGATGAGCTGTTCAAGCAGACGCAGAACCTGGTCATGCAGAGCCGCAAGACGCCGGAGCTGGCTGGGTTGTTCTCCAGCTATCAGGTAAGCGTGCCGCAGATCGACGCGGACGTGAATCGCGAGAAGGCGAAGGCGGAAGGTATCGATCTCAACGACGCCAACGAAACGCTGCAGGCGTATCTGGGTTCGCTGTACGTCAACGACTTCAACCGTTTCGGCCGCGTGTATCAGGTGAACGTGTCGGCGGAGCCGTCGTTCCGTCATGAGCCGGAAGACATCACGCAGCTCAAGACACGTAATGCCAAGGGTGACATGGTGCCGCTCGGTTCGTTCGTCACCGTGCGCCGCACGGCTGGCCTGGAACGCGTGCAGCATTACAACGGCTACATCACCGCGGAAATCAACGGTGGTCCGGCGCCGGGCTTCAGCTCGGGCCAGGCGCAGGCCGCGATGGAGAAGCTGGCACACGACAACCTGCCGAACGGCATGAGCTACGAATGGACCGAGCTTACGTATCAGCAGATCCTGGCCGGCAACACCGCCATCCTCGTGTTCCCCTTGTGCGTGCTGTTGGTGTTCCTGGTGCTGTCCTCGCTGTACGAGAGCTGGTCGCTGCCGCTGGCGGTCATCCTGATCGTGCCGATGGTGCTGCTGTCCGCGATTGCCGGTGTGTGGCTGTCGGGTGGCGACAACAACATCTTCACCCAGATCGGTTTGATCGTGCTGGTGGGATTGGCGTGCAAGAACGCGATCCTGATCGTGGAGTTTGCGCGCGAACGCCAGCATGAGGGCATGACGCGCTACGACGCGGTGCTGGAAGCAGCTCGCTTGCGTCTGCGCCCGATCCTGATGACGTCGATCGCCTTCATCATGGGCGTGGTGCCGCTGGTGACTTCGCACGGCGCCGGTGCGGAAATGCGTCATGCGATGGGCGTGGCGGTGTTCTCCGGCATGCTGGGCGTGACCATCTTCGGCTTGATCTATACCCCGCTGTTCTACGTGCTGATCCGTGCCGTGGTGGAACGCCGCGAAGCGCGCAAGAAGCAGCACGCATCCAACATGCCCGCTTTGGAGGGCCATTGAGATGACACGTTTTCTTCGTAATACCGCGTTGTTCGCCGCACTCGCGCTGGCCGGTTGCGTCAGCGTGGGGCCGGACTACAAAACGCCGAACGCGGCGCCGGCGAAGGTGCAGAACGTCGACGCCGCGCGCGAAAGCAATGCGCAGTTCCAGGCCGATTGGTGGAAGCAGTTCAACGATCCGGTGCTGGATACGCTGATTCAGCGCGCGGCGAAGGGCAGCCTCGATTTGCGTATTGCACGCGCGCGGCTTTCCGAATCGCGTGCGCTGCTGGGCACGGCAAAATCCGATCAGATTCCCACTATCGACACCACCATCTCTGCCAGTCGATCGCTTGAGCAGCAACCCGGCTTCGGTACGCAACGTGTGGGCGTCGACACGTATCAGGCCGGCTTTGATGCTTCGTGGGAACTCGATCTGTTCGGCGGCATCCGCCGTTCGGTGGAAGCCGCGCGGGGCGACCTGGGCGCGAGCGAAGCTTCCCTGCATGACGCGCAAGTGAGCTTGTTTGCGGAAGTGGCGCGCAATTACTTCGAATTGCGCGGCACGCAGGATCGCTTGGCCATCGCCCAGCGCAATATCGCCAATCAGGCCGATTCATTAAAGCTAATCAGCGCGCGTGCGGAGATCGGTACGGCGTCCGAGCAGGATGTGGCTAGCGCCAGCGCACAGCTCAGCGCAGCCAAAGCTCAGCTGCCCGTGCTCGATGCAGCCGCCCGCGGCTATGAATACCGTTTGGCGGTATTGCTGGGTGAGCGTCCTGGCGAACTGGACGTCGACGTTTCGCCCATCACGTTCAAGCCGATTGCTACGGTGTTGCCGATCGGCGATTCGGGTGAGGTGCTGTCGCGTCGACCTGACGTGCGCATCGCGGAACGGCAATACGCTGCGGCCACCGCACGCATTGGTGTGGCGAAGGCAGATTTCTTTCCGCATATCTCGCTCGGCGGTTTCGTGGGTTTCCTGGCCGGACGTCCAAATGACTTCGGCGGTCCTGCATCGCGTGCTTTTTCATTCACGCCAAGCATCACCTGGAACGGTTTGAACGTGGAACGCGTGCGGTCGAATCTGCACGCCAGCGAAGCACGTGCTGATGCCGCGGAAGCGAATTATCAACGCACTGTGCTGGAGGCGATCGAAGACGTGGACAACGCCGTCACCAACTACAACGCCGAGCATGCTCGCGTGGAGCAGTTGATCGCCCAGGCCGAGCAAAGCCGTCGTGCGGCGGAGCTTGCGCGTATTCGCTACCAGGAAGGTGCGACCGGTTATCTGGAATTGCTGGATGCCGAGCGCGTGCAGTTGGCGGCGGAAGATGCGTTGGCGCAGTCGGAAAGTGCGATCGATACGCGTGCGGTGGCGTTGTACAAGGCGCTTGGCGGTGGCTGGCAGGCTTGTGGTGATGCGAATTGCTCGAATGTTGCGCAAGCGCAGTGATGCAGACTCCCTCCCCTACTACACGTAGGGGAGGGAATGGTCCGCGCAAGATCAAGGAATCAGCGCTCCACCATCCGCGCAAACCACTCCCACCCGCGCACGCGCTCCGCAATCAACTTCGCGCTGGTGAGCATCGGCACCGCCAGCAACGCACCGGGCACACCCCATAGCCAGCCCCAGATCAACAACCAGATCAGGATCGCGATGGGGCTAACGCGCATGCGCCGACCGAGAATCATTGGCGCGATCAAGTTGCCTTCGACCGCCGTGATGCAGGCAAAACATAGGGCAGGCAACAAAGCGTTGGGCACGACGTCGAAGTGGATCAACCCGACGAACAGCAGCGTCGTAGTCGTGACGATTGCACCCACATAAGGAATGAAATTGGCGAACGTCGCCACCGTTCCCCACAGCAGCGGATCGGGCATGTGCAGCAGATACAGCATGACCGCTGTGGTGATGCCGAGCGATGCATTGATCAGCACGGTGGTGAGGATGTAGCGCGATACTTCGGTCTGGATGCCGCGCACGATGCTGACTGCGTGACGCTTGTAGCCGAAGTTGGGTGCGATCTCGACCAGGCGGCGCAGGATCAGATCGCCGTAGACCAGGAAGAAGAACACCAGCAGCAGCACGGTCAACACCGCCGCAAGCACTTTGGGTGCGTTCGCCAGCACATCCCATACGCTGATGGCGACATCGCTGGGATTCTGGGCCGATAACGCCGGATGGCCGTTGACCAGCGTCTGCGTGGCGCGTCCGGCTGCTTCCAGCGGGCGAGTGAAGTGTTGGAGCTTGGGGACGAAACTGTGGATCTGCGACGGCGCACTATGCAGCCATCCGATGGCCGGCTCCGTGAGCATGCTGATGCCGGTCGCGATACCCGCGATCAGGCTCGCCATCAACACGCTTGCGCCCAGCCAGCGCGGGATGTGATGGCGAGTGCCACGCGCCACGATGGGGTTCAATGCCAAGCCGATGAATGCAGCCAGCACCAGCGGAATGATCAGCGCTTTGACGAGCGTGAGGGTGTAGAGCAGGGCCAGCGTCAGCAACGCGTTGAGCGTCATGCGAATGGCGCGCAGATGGCCGCGTAGCCGGTAGACACCACGCGTCGCTTCTTTCACCTGTGCGGCGACCGCCGAGGTCGAGGGCGGCGAGGTCGCGGAGGTCGATGTCGTCTTGTGCGGTGTTTCGTCCACGGGCGTCGTACTCGGCAACGCCGTCGGTTCGATGGCGGTCATGGCGCTTCGCCGGTATCACCATCCTCCATGATGCCCAGTTCGGCGATCAGGCGCGTGCCGTACGCCACCGCCTCCGCCAGTCCGGCGCTTACTGTTGAAATCAGTCCCGGCACGCGCAATGGGCCGACGCCGAGACTGCCGAGCACGAAACCGGCGCCGGCAGCTGCACCCACCGTTGTCAGCGGATGGTGGTAACCGCGTTCCAGCAGCGCGGCGGCGGGCGCGGCCACTTCGTTGCGATGGTGCGCCACGCGCTCGCGCGCGACGCGCACCTTTTCGAGTTGCTTGAACAGACTCATCTCAGACTTCCCCCTTGCCGGCGTCGATGTCCTGTTCGGCTCGCCGCACCGTGTCGCGCATGATCGCACGCCACTCCTGGCGTGTGGCCGGCAGGCTCATCCAGTGCATACAACGGCGGAACAGGAAGATCGCGCCAAACAAGGCCAGCGCTTCCAGCACGGCAAGCACCACGAAGGCCCAGATCCAGGAATCGAACCATTTGGCGAGCACCAGGCCGATCAGGCCAAGCAGCGTCAAACCCAGACCCACGCCGGCGACGGTGGCGCCGAGGCCAGCTGCCAGCAGCCAGGAAACCGCGCTACGTGCCAACCCCAGTTCGGCGGCCAACAAAGTAAGTTGGGCGCCGAACAGGCTGCGTACGCCACGGGCGAGTCGGCCGATGTCGTCGAGCAGATTGTTCGTGCCCGATGCCGGCTCGCCGGATGGCTCCGGCTGCTCCGCTGTTTCGTTGTCGTGCACGGAATCGTGCATCACCCGCCCCCGTGCCTGGATCTAATCAACGACGCAGGATGCGGCCGAGCAACCAGCCAGCACCAAGTGCGATGGCTACCGCCTGGACAGGTTTTTCGCGCACGTATTCGCGCACTTCTTCCAGCCACTCGTCAGCGCGATCCCTGGCCTGGTCGTAAGCAGCGCGCCCACGCTCAGTGGCTTCGCTGACTTTGTCGCTGGCGCGATTGGCGGCATCCGCGGCGCGATCAGTGGCGTGATGCACGCGCTCTTCGACACGGTCGGCGGCGCGGTCGAATTTTTCCTTGCTGCTGGCCACGGCATCGGAAGTGGCCTGCTTGATGCGTTCCGCACCGTGATCGATGCGCTCGTGCACGGTGTTTTCGTTCGCCTGGACTTCTTTGTTCATGACGTTCTCCGAGAACTCAAGAATGTTCACTCTAACGGTTTGCCGGGCTGCTGGCTGAATAGACCTTCGCGTCGTTCAGCTGGTTCGGCGAAAAAATGCGATCACAGCCAGGATCAGAAACAGCACGAACAGCACCTTGGCGATCCACGCGGCGGTACCGGCAATGCCGGTAAAACCTAGCAGAGCAGCGATGACAGCAATAACCAGGAAGACCAAGGCGTAATGCAGCATGGCGGCATGCCTCCGAAACCGAGGGCGTCCCGTCGCGGCCCTCGGTTCCATGTGCCACACAGCGCGCTGTGCCGGCGTGAAGGGTTCGCCCAGGTTGTCTTACGCCGGCACGTTGGGATTGAGACTGTACGTACCGGTGAGCAACGCTTCCGACAGCACATGGCCGGCCATGGCCGCGCGCAACTCTTCCAGCGAGAACCCTTCTTCCAACGGCAGGCGCGGCACGTCCAGCGCGTAAACACGGAAGTGATAGTGATGCACCAACGAATCGTTCCATGGCGGGCACGGGCCGTCATAGCCCAGGTAGGTACCTTCCATCTGCACGTCGCCCGCGAACCAGTCGGTATAGCTATTGACGCCTTGTACGTTGCCGGGCGGACCGTAGGGCTGCCGCTTGCCGCGCGGAGTGATGTCGTCGCTGCATGCACCTTCGGTCAGCTCACCGCATTCCACCGGAATGTTCGCCATCAGCCAGTGCACGAATTCCACGCGTGGCAAGTCGGCCGGCACCGTGCGGCCTTCCTTGTTGACGTCATCGGGTTTGCTCGGCACGTCGGTGTCGATGCAGGTCAGTACGAACGACTGCGTACCTTGAGGCGCGTCCTTCCAGGCCAGATGCGGACTGCGGTTGTCCGACAGCGCAACCGGCTTGCCGAGCTTGGCGAAGGCGAGGGTCGGCGGAATGGGCTTGCCGTGCTGGAAGTTGTCGCTGCGTAGCTGCATGGGGAATCTCCGTAACGCCATGGAAAGCCGTCAGTTTGGGGCAGGGTCGCGCACGCGCAAGTCGGCGTTTGTCCCGGGCGAGCATAACGTGCGGGCCATGATCCGGTCGTGACAGCTCTGCTACCTTAACGATCTCGCGGGAGGATGCATGAGCGAACTGGAAGACCTGAGCACGCTGGTGCGTGCGGCGACACCCTTGCTGGTGATTGAAACGATCGACGAACAGCGGGTGATCGAATGCTTTCGCCATGTCATCGCTCAGGCGTTACATCCGCTGTGGCGCTGGACGCTTACGGACGGCCTGGAACGGCTCGACTTCAACGGGCCGAGGAATGTGGAAGTCGCACCGGATGCCACCTCCACGCTCAATGCCATTCGCACGGCGGAACAGCGCAGCATCTATCTGTTGTTCGACTTTCAGCCTTGTCTGCAATACGCAGGGACGCTCCGGCAGATGCGCGAAATCGTACAGCGGCAACGTTGCGCTGCGCACACGCTGGTACTGGTGGGCGCGAAAGTGGAACTGCCGCAGGAGCTGGATGCATTGGCTACGCGCGTGCCGCTGGCCTTGCCGGATATCAAGGAGCTCGCTGGCATCCTGCGCGGCGAAGCCGCGGCTTGGCAGCGCGAGAACAACCGCAACCTGGAAGTGGACAACGAAGCTGCACGCACCATCGTGCGCAACCTGGTCGGCCTGAGCGGGCCGGATGCACGGCGCATCGTGCGCAAGCTGATCTACAACGACGGCGCGCTCAACGCGAGCGACCTGCCCGAATTGATGAAGGCCAAGTTCGAACTGCTCAATCGTTCCGGCTTGCTGCATTACGAATACGCCACGGCCAGTTTTGCCGACGTTGCCGGCGTAAGCCAGGTGCGCGAGTGGGTGCAGCGGCGGCGGACGGTGTTTCTCGATCCCAATCCCAAGCCTGCGCTCGATCCGCCCAAGGGCGTGTTGCTGCTAGGCGTGCAGGGCTGCGGAAAAAGCCTGGTCTCCAAAGCCATTGCCGGGGGCTTCGGTGTGCCGCTGGTGCGGATGGATTTCGGTTCGCTCTACGACAAATACCAGGGCGAGACCGAAAAGAATCTGCGCGAGGCGTTGTCGAGCTGCGAAACGCTGGCGCCATGCGTGCTGTGGATCGACGAAATCGAGAAGGGCTTGGCCAGCGGTGGCGAGGATGGTGGCGTGTCGCGGCGCGTGCTCGGCTATCTGCTCACCTGGATGGCGGAGCGCAAGGCCAAAGTGTTTGTGGTTGCGACCGCAAACGCGGTACACGAACTGCCCGCGGAATTGCTGCGCAAAGGTCGCTTCGACGAAATCTTTTTCGTCGATCTGCCCAAGCCCGAGGTGCGCGCAGCAATCTTCGCGATGCATCTGAAGCGCCGCAAGTTAGACACGAACGAGTTCGATTTGAATGCACTGGCGCAAGCGAGCGAAGGTTTTTCAGGTGCGGAAATCGAACAGGCCATCGTTAGTGCGCTTTACGATGCCAGCGGCAATGGCGGTACGCTCGATCAGGCGACGTTGCTGCATGCTTTGCAAGTGACCAAGCCGCTGTCGGTGTTGATGCACGAGCAAGTCGCCAGCTTGCGCGCCTGGGCACAAGGGCGTTGCGTACCGGCGGACTAAGTAGACTGCGCTAGGTCGCCGGCTTGGCAGCCGACATCGCTTGAGCGAGCTGCTGCTGCACCTGCTTCCATGGCGTAGGCCCCTCATGCATGGCATACACCGTATCAACCTGCAAATGTTCGCGTGCGACAGCCTGGGCCACTTCGTACATCAGATCCGGATCGTAGAGGGTGTTATCGGCGTTCAGCGCCAAGGTGTCACTGGCGTACAACAACTTGCGCTGTGGGAAGTACACCATGTATTGGCGTTCGGTCGATGCACCACGCAAGGGATACAACACGGCCTGATTGGCACCCTGGCCGAGCACGAGACGATCACCTACCGTGATCCAATGCGCCGACTTGGGATGCTTTTGCAGATCGTCCGGCTGCAGGCGATGCGGTGCGGCGACCAGGCGATCCAGCAGCGGCCGGTTGAGATCGAGTGCGTAGACCGGCACGCCTTCCGTGACAACCTGTCTGACACCAGCGATGTGCGGCCATGAATCGGAAGTGCTGAGCACGCCCTTGATCGGCACTCCCGGGTATTCGCTATGCACCTTGGCGAGGATGCCTTTTACATAAGCGGGGGAAATCGGCGCCTCCAGTACGAACACGCCGTCGTCCTGCTTGATCAACGTGGTATTCCAGGCACCCTGATAAAGCTCGATGCCCGGCGCGAGCTCCACGCGCTGCTTGTCGCTGAAGATGCGATTCCAGCCCTTGGATTGGGCGCTCTTGGCGGCAACGGTGGGATCGATCGTGAATACCTTGTCGTCAACGTCGGCGTTGAACCTCGCATCGAACAACTGCATGGATCCAAGCAGGAGACCGTTGCGCTGATCGATGCGATTGGTCGGGAATACCACACCTTGCACGAGATGCCAGTTGTCGAAATAAATGCGCTGGTCGACGTCGCCCCATGCAAACCAGAAATCATTGAACGTGCTCGTGCGCTCCAACGCATCAGGTAAATGATTGGAGGCATTGAGCAATACGCGGATAGGCGTGCCTTGCCAGCTGAATTCCACCACGCTGTGCGGCGTCGCGCGCAGCCATTGGGATGGGGCGTAATGCAAATCGCCGGCCGCAGCGGCGTTGAGCAACAAGCGTTCGGGCTCCAGGTTCAGGACATCGCGAGCCGTATCCTGGTCCGCTAGCGAAGCCGGTGTATCGCCATGCTTGTCGCGACGAACGACGCCTTGCTGTGTCGCGATCACGGTGAGTTCCATGTTCTCGGTATGCGGATCGGCTTCCGGCCAGGTGACCTGGTCATCGCTGAGCCATCGCTGTTTATCGAAATCGATGGTGACATCGTCGCGTTCGTAGGCGGCGATGAATGGCTGCTGCCGGTACGATTGTTCCGCCAGCGCCGTATGACCAATAGCCTCGTAGTGGATGCTGTGAATATCTTCGAGACGCTGACGGCCCCCCATGGCAACCATGGCGTGCTCGACACAGGCTTTCGCATCGATACCTTCGCAACCCGGATGTCCATCACCTTTGACTAGCTCGCCATCCGCTGGCGGATTCGTAGCGAAGCAGGCTGCCGAGATGGCCAGCGACAACAAGGCAGGCAAAAAGGCGGTGCAACGTTTCATGGCAGCTCCGTGCGTCAGTGATGCAACGTTGTGAGCCAGCTTACGCGCGTCTATGCGCGACCTCCGCCTGCAGGAAGTCACCTGTGAGGAAAGTCACGCAAACCGGCTTAGGCGCGCGGGAATTGCCCTTCGGCGATCGCGTTGAAACGAGCAGCGATGTATTCGTCGCAGAAGCTGGTCATGTCCCAGCCGCGGATAAAACCGCAGTGTCCGCCATACGTGGCGATGTCTAGTTCGATGCTGCTCGGCAATTCCAGCTTCTCGAACGCCGTCACCGGAATCACCGGATCGTCGCGCGCAGTAAGTATGGTCGCGGGAATCTGCATCTGCGCCAGCGCGCGGCCCGCCACCGAATAGCCGTCCAGATAAGCTTCGAGCGAACCGAAATCGGTGTGGCGCAGCACCAGTGATTCGGTCAGGCCGCGCAGGTTCTGCTTCAGCTCTTGCAGTTCGAAGTATTGAACGTGCGGAAACGCCTTTTGCTTGATGCGCAGCGAGCGCCGCCACTTGTTCATGAAATACGCCTGGTAGAACCAGGGTGCGGATTCTTCCAGCGAGAACAGGCCTTCGCTGGGGTCGATGATGGGGCACACCGCCAGTGCGTACTGCAGCGGAATGCCTTTGACCGGGGCCTGCATCGCCGCGCGCAGCGCGAAATTGCCGCCCAGCGAGAAGCCGGCTAGCGCCATCACGCGCGCCGGCCAGCGTTGCGCAATATCGCCCAACGCATGCACGACTTCATCGATGCGGCAGGAATGGAACAGCGACTCGTTGAGGTCATGACTCTCGCCATGGTCGCGGAAATTGAGGCGGAAGATGTCCCAACCATCGTCCAGCAAGCGACTGCCGGTTTGCAGCACGTAGGTGGAATCGACGCTGCCTTCCCAGCCGTGGAAAAGCACTGCGAGGCCGCGCGACACCTGCTGCTTTTTTTGCGGCGTAAACGAGCCAGTGAGACGGATGCCTTCGCCGCCATCCACCATCACTTCCTGCGCGCCTTCCAGTACGCGGTAGGCGCTGCGCGGCAGCATCGTGCGCCGCACGCCACTGGAAGAAAGCATGGTTTGAATATGCCCGCTCGTCAGCGGCCAGGGCGGCTGAAAGTCGCGTCCTTGCGGGAGGGTCATGCAGAGCGATCCTCGAGCGCTGCAGCGATGCGTTCACGCGCCAGGTCGGCCATGCGGCGCCGGCCTTCCGGATTGACCGGCACCGGCTCGAGGAAATGCACTTCGGCATCCATCGGCGCACCGCCGAGCAAACGCAGAAAGTTCTGCAGGAAGTTCTCGTCGAGACGGAAGCCCGCATCGATCTGCCGCTTGCCGTCGCGCACGAAGCGCAGCGCGACCGGCTGCACCGGCACTTCTGCATCGAGCGCGGCCTGAAAGATGCGCGCATGGAATACTTTCAGCACACCATCGTGGCCGGTGCCACCTTCCGGAAACACCGCCACGGAACGCCCGGCGCGCAGCCGATCCACCATCACCTGCATCACCGCCGCCAGTGAATGGTTGCTGCCGCGGCGATGAAAAATCGTGCCGCCGCTGGCCGCCAGCCAGCCGACCAGTGGCCAGCTTGCGATTTCTGCCTTGGCGACGAAGCAGGCTGCGCGTTGGCTGTGCAGCAGCTCGATGTCGATCCATGAGGTGTGATTGGCGACGAACAGCGCCGAATCTTGCAGCGGCTGGCCGACGCGCACGGAACGCAGTCCGAAGATGCGCATCAGCCCGGTGGACCACGCGCGGATCATGCGATGGGTGAATGGCTCGCGGCCGTTCTTCATCACCCGATGGCGATTCCAGGTGAGGATGAACCCGCACAACAGGATGCCGAGCACGACATGCAGCAGCAGTAGCGGTACGCGCCACACATAACGCAGCGGGCGCAGGAGGTCTCGGTCCGGGGTGGATACGGCTTCGATGTTCATTGGTGCGGTTAGTTTAGCGTTAATCGACTGCACATCGTCACTGCGATGTCGCTTCAGGCCACGCTGAGATGTTGCTCAAGCTCTCATGTCGAAGCGTCGATCAAACGTCGCACCATCGTACCAAGCACGCGCGCCGGACCGCCTTCGCCGAAGGTCTGTCCGGAAACATAGCTACCTTCGAGCAGCAGCAAGATGCCGTCTGCCAGTTCGTCAGAATTGCGCGCGCCCATGCTGCTGCACATCTCATGCAAGCGGTCCCGCAATTGTTGTTTGCTTTCGACGGCAACCTGGTGCGCCGGATGATCACCGTCCGGATATTCGATCACTGCATTGGTAAGGCCGCAGCCGCGGTAGCCATCGCGGCTGGCGCGCACGGCGAGCCGGTCAACATAGGCGAGCAGCTGCGCCTTGGGATCATCCGGGTGATCGGCCGCCGGCGCCTCGAAGCGTTGGAAGAAACGTTGGTTGTAGTCGCGCAGGTAGGCGGCGATCAGTTCGTCCTTCGATTCGAAGGCTCGGTACAGGCTGGGCTTGGTGACGCCGGCCTGGGAGACGATTTCCTCCACGCCGACGGCGCGGATGCCCTCGCGATAGAACAGATCAAACGCCGTTTCGCGAATGCGGTCCGCGGCACGGCGTGGAGCAGATTTAGAACGCATGGACATAAGCAAACCGGTTGACAATGTTACCGATCGGTACGTACTCTGCGCTTCCGTTCCGTACCGATCGGTAACATGACTATACAGCGCCGCCGGCCCTTCGGCCAAAACTATGCTTTCGTAGTGGTTGCCGTGGTGTTTCTGGCGCTGCTGGCTTCGGCCGGCATGCGCGCCACACCCGGTGTGCTGATGCTGCCGCTGGGACGCGCCTTCGGCTGGAGCCGGGACGACATTTCCTCCGCCGCGGCAGTCGGCATCTTGCTCTATGGCCTGATGGGCCCGTTCGCTGCCGCACTGATGCAACGCTTCGGCATCAAGCGCGTGCTGCTTATTGCACTGACGGTGATGGCGGCGGCGGCATCTTCCAGCGCATTAATGACCCGTCCCTGGCATTTGCTGCTGACCTGGGGCGTGCTTTCCGGCACCGGCACCGGCTGTGTGGCGGTAGTGCTGGGCGCGACCGTGGTCGGCCGCTGGTTCAGTACGCATCGCGGTTTGATGATGGGTCTGCTCACCGCCAGTACCGCGACCGGCACACTGATTTTTCTGCCTGGCCTGGCCGCCATCGCTGAATACTTCGGCTGGCGCCCGGTCGTGCTGACCATTGCTGCAGTATGCGTATTGCTGCTGCCGCTGGTGCTGTGGCTGATGCCGGAGCGTCCGTCCGATATCGGGTTGACGCGCTACGGCGCTGCTCCGAATGAACCAGTCGATGCGGGCGCGCCATCAGGCAATCTGTTCGCATTGACGCTGGGTACTCTGCAGCGGGCCAGCAAGAGCCGCGTGTTCTGGCTGCTGTTCGCCACGTTCTTCGTATGCGGCTTCACCACCAATGGCTTGATCGGCACGCACTTCATCGCGCTATGTGGCGATCACGGCATTCCGGAAGTACGTGCGGCTGGATTGCTGGCGATGATGGGCGTCTGCGATCTCATCGGTACCACGTTGTCAGGTTGGTTGACGGATCGCTTCGATCCACGCAAGTTGCTGTTCGTCTATTACGGGCTGCGCGGCTTGTCGTTGATGTATCTGCCCTATTCCGATTTCTCGTTCTACAGCCTGTCGCTGTTCGGCGTGTTCTATGGATTGGACTGGATTGCCACCGTACCGCCCACGCTGCGCCTGACCACCGAAGCCTTCGGCGAACGCGATGCGCCGGTAGTGTTCGGCTGGGTGGTGGCGGGCCACCAGATAGGTGCAGCGACAGCGGCCTTCATGGCCGGCGTGTTGCGCGTACAGCTGGGTAGCTATCTCACGCCGTTCGTGATTGCCGGTGCCACCGGTGTGGTCGCGGCGTTCCTGGCTTTGCGCATTCGGCGACGTGACGATCGCATGCCGCTGGTTGTGGCAGGTGAGAATGTTTAAGAGTCTGAAACAGGCTCTCAGTCAGCGTTCGAGCTGACTGAGCGGCAAGGCGGGCGAACGTTTCACCGTACGCAGGACGAAGCTGGAATTCACGTCCGCCACGCCGGAGGCATTGAGCAAGCGATCGAGCAGAAAGCGCGAGAAATGCTGCAAATCGGCGACGTAAATGTGCATCAGATAGTCCATATCGCCGGTTAGTGCGTAGCAGGCCACCACCTCATCCCACCCGTTCACCCGCTCCACGAAGCGTTCGATCACATCGCCTTCGTGCCGGGTGAGCTGCACGCGCACGAACGCCTGCAGGCCCAGCCCGACCGCTTCCGGATCCACCTGCGCGCTGTAGCCAGTCAGTACGCCCTCGCTTTCCAACCGCTGCAGGCGGCGCAGGCAGGCGGAGGGAGACAGGTTCACCCGTTCCGCCAATTCGGTATTGGTGATGCGCCCTTCGGCCTGTAGGACGGCAAGTATGCGCAGGTCGGTGCGATCGAGATCGGTCATTGCAATATTCTTCGTCCGATATTTCGTTTGACGATGAAATATTGCACCTAGACCCATGGAGTCGACAACAAAACAATCATCTTGCGCCGTGGCAGACCTATGATCTTGCATACACCACGTAGGCACCAGCCCTACAGCCCACGGAGCCCCCATGGAAAACACCCCTCCCCGCCGCGTCGAACACCATCAGACCGATCGCGGGTACGTGCCGGTCTACGCCACCGGCGTGGTGGAGCAGCCCTGGGCGAGCTACAGCCGTACCGACCACGACGTTTGGGACACGCTATACAAGCGCCAGCGCGAGCTGCTGCCCGGCAGGGCCTGCCGCGAATTCCTGGCAGGCGTGGAGCGCTTCGGCCTGGGTGATGGTGGCATTCCGAAATTCGCCGATCTCAACAAGGTGCTGGGCAAGACCACCGGCTGGGAGTTGGTCGCCGTCGAAGGTCTGCTACCGGATGAAGTGTTCTTCGATCACCTCGCCAACCGCCGCTTCCCGGTCAGCTGGTGGATACGCAAGCCAGAACAGCTCGATTACCTCAGCGAGCCAGATCTGTTCCATGACCTGTTCGGCCACGTGCCGCTGCTGCTCAATCCGATCTTCGCGGATTACATGCAAGCTTATGGCCGCGGCGGCATGAAGGCATTCGGCATCGGCCCCGAAGCGCTGATGAATCTCACGCGCCTGTACTGGTACACGGTGGAATTCGGCCTGATCAACACCGACGAAGGCATGCGCATCTATGGCGCGGGCATCGTCAGCTCCAAGGGCGAATCGATTTACTGCCTGGATTCACCTGCGCCGAACCGCATCGGCTTCGGCCTGGAGCGCGTCATGAATACGCGCTATCGCATCGATACCTATCAGCAGACCTACTTCGTGATCGACAGTTTCGAGCAGTTGTTCGACGCCACGCGACCGGACTTCACGCCAATCTATGCGCAGCTGAAGCAGCAGACCGCGCATGCCGCCGCCGATGTGTTGGTTAGCGATCGCGTGTTCAATCGCGGTACGCGCGAAGGGTTTGCGACTGACGCGGATACTTGATGCGCTCGTGCTCCCTCTCCCTCTCCCCTCCGGGGAGAGGGTTGGGGTGAGGGGCAAACCTCGCGAGAAACTTGTTGTAACCCTCAAGGCCGTCATTCCCGCGCAAGCGGGAATGACGGCAGTTCTGTGAACGCAGGTGAGGTTAGCGCCCGTGCGTATCCACCCACGGCTTGAGCAACCCAATCCACAGTGCATACCCCGTGCGGTTCATATGCAGCCCATCCTCAATGAACCATTTCGGCTGCGGCTGGCCGTCCGCCCCCAGCATCGGCGTAAACACATCGATGTACGCAACATTCTTCTGAGTGCTTGCGTACTCACGCACTAGCTCGTTCGCCTGCTTGATCTTCGGCAACAACATCTTGCGCGCCATGCTCGGCTTGATCGAGACGAAAGCGATTGTCACACCCGGATCAAACGAGCGCACCTTGCTGACGAACGCTGAAAAAGCGTCACGCACCTGCTGCGGCGTGTGACCGTTATACAGATCATTGTCACCGGCATACAACACGATCGCGCGCGGGTGATAAGGCTTCACGATGCGATCGGCGAAATATGTGGAATCGCCTAACTCCGAACCGCCAAAACCGCGATTGATCACCTTCACTTCCGGAAAATCCGCCGCGACGGATTTCCAATGTTCGATCGACGAGCTGCCGATGAACAACACTGCATTTTGTGGCGGCGGATCGGCGCGATCAGACGATTCAAAGGCCTCAATCGCTGTGTTCCATTGCATGTGATTGGTCTGCGCCATACACACGAAGCACGGCGCCAGGGCAAGCAACAGCGATAGCAGGATCTTCATGACGCTCCCGGTTCGATCGTTACGGCAAACCGCGATCATAATCCCGCTGCGCAAATCACACGTGTATCAGTGACGCTTCAACTCGCTGACTTCCAACACTTGCGCGATGTGCTGACCATCCCAGCGATAGATCAAGTGCTGCGCCTGCACGCAGGGCGCTACAACATCGGGATAGAACGCGGCCAGGCATTCACCGCCGGCATGCCGCACGCTGTCGTATGCGATGCCGTTGGATGCTTCTTCACGCAGCTTGCGCGCGAGTTTGACGCTGTCGACGTAGCTGTCGGCGTCATGCGCCTCCGGCCAGCCGCCGCGAATATCGTGCAGCTTGCAATCGACACTGGTGCGATAGCAGCGCATTTCGATATCGCAAGCGGGTTCGGACGTGGCCGCGAGAAATCGCTCGCGGTGATACACCGTTTCTTCCACCGCGGTGATCACGTTGCGTGCCGCATAGAACACACCCCACGTGCCATCGGAAAAACGGCTGCCTTCTGGGTTGAGATGCGTGAATGCGGCCATCACCGGCGTTGAGCCCGGACCACTGATGCGGTGATCCTTAGGCACCAGGCGCAACGCATCCGCTTCTTCGCGCAGGCGCGGATTGGTCATCGCTTCAATCGCAAAAATGGCATCGAGATCGGCCGGATCGGCGATGCGATCGAACAGCCCGGCCGGCGGAAAGCGGCTCGGTACGATGCGGTAGGCGTGCGTCCAACGGATTCGGCGAAGGGGAGGCGTGTCGATAGGCATGGCGTAGTCCGCGGCACATGACCGCTACGTTTTCGTTCATCCCTGTCCGACGCCAAATAGTGCCGAAGCGGGTTCTCGCCGACTGCGACGAATGTCTTACCAGCCGCGTTGCGCGTCCAGATATTGACGCACTACGTACAGATCGCTCACGTTGCCCGACAACATCCGGTCCAGTGCCGACTGCCCGCCGAACAACGGCGTGCGATTGGGTCTGTGCAACCAGGCATCGGCCTGCTCGGTATTGGGGAAAAGAATCTGCAACGCCTTGTAGATGCCGAGCAGATAGCTGATGCGTTCCAGCGTATCGCGCCCAAGCGTGCCGTCCTGGTGACGCTTCCATTTGTAGAAGGTGGACTCGGGCGGGTCGCCAAGCAGCTTGCGCTGTTCGGCGATACGCAACTTCCAGCGCTCGGCCATGTTGAAGAAAGCGCGCAGGGCGGGGCCGCTCAGCTCTTCGGCAGGGGCTGGCCGATGCAAGGCGTGGGCTGTCATGGACCGACTCTCCCAATGAAGTTTGGAGTCATACTACTTTATTGGTGAAGTTTTTGCCAATGATCAGCCCTCCAAGAGGTCCACCCCGGGAAGGGCTAACGCCCGGCACCATAGTCCGGCTCCCGCCCACCCTCGGCGATAAACCGATCAATCCGCTGCTCCAGCACGGGCAGTGGCACCGAGCCCACTGAAAGCACCGTGTCATGGAAGGCGCGGAGGTCGAACTTCGGCCCGAGCGCCTTCTCGGCCTTCGCTCGCAGATCGAGCATCTTCAGATAGCCCAGCTCGTAGGACAGCGCCTGCCCCGGCCAGCTGATGTAGCGGTCGATCTCGTTGGCAATTTCGCGGTCGGACAGCGCGGTGTTCTCGGTCATGTAGTCGATCGCCTGCTGGCGCGTCCAGCCGAGGTGGTGGATGCCGGTATCGACCACCAGGCGACAGGCGCGCCACATCTGGTAAGTGAGATAGCCGAAGCGCTGGTAGGGCGTTTTGTAGATACCCATTTCGTTGCCGAGGTATTCCGAATACAGCGCCCAACCCTCGCCGTAGGAGGAGATGTAGCTGTTGCGGCGGAACGCAGGCTGGTCGCGCTGCTCTTCGGCCAACTCCAGTTGCAACGCGTGGCCGGGATACGACTCATGCAAGGTCAGCGCCGGCATGTTGTAGAGCGGCCGCGAGGGCAGGTCGTATGTGTTGACCAAATAGACGTCCGGGCCGCCGCGGCCGGAGGTGTAATAGGGCGCGATATCGTCGGGCACCGGCTCGATGGTGAAGCGCTTGCGCGGCAGATGGCCGAAGAATTTGCCGAGCTGGCCATCTACTTCCTTGGCCACCCATGCGGTTTTGTCGAGCAACTCCTGCGGCGTCTTCGCGTAGAACTGCGGATCGGTGCGCAGGAAATGCAGGAAGTCGGCGAAGCTGCCTTTGAAGCTGGTTTCCTGCATGGTCTGCAGCATGGACGCGTGAATTTTTTCCACCTGCTCCAGGCCGATCTGGTGAATGCGGTCGGGATCGAGATCAAGCGTGGTGTATTCGCGAATCTGCTGCCGGTAGTAATCCTTCCCATCCGGCAGCGCTTCCGCCGCCAGCGTGGTGCGCGCCTGCGGCACGTATTCATTGCGGAAGAAAGTGAGCAATTTCGCGTAGGTAGGGATCACGTCCTTGCTGATCTTCTCGCGCGCATCGGCCTGAATCGCTGCCGCGGTGACGATCGGAATGTTCGACGGCATGTGTTGCAGCGGTTCGTAGAACGACGTGTGCGTTGGATCCTTCACGTCGGCGACTGCAGCGATGGAAACGTCACGCCCCGTCAGCACCGCACGCGGCACGCTGAAACCGCGCTTCAAGCCGGCACGCATATTGGCGATCTGCTGATCGAAATACGCAGGCACCTGGCCAAGACGATCCACGTAACGGCGATAGTCGGTTTCGTTGTGCAGCGAATCCGCGCCGAGATCGTCGTACAACTCGCTCCAGAACGCCGAATCGCTGTTGAACGGCATCTGCCACAGCTTGAACTGCTGATCGGCGATGAAATTGCGAATCTGCTCGCGATAAATCGCGTAGTTCACCTGCTCGGGCGGCGAGAGTTGTTTCGCATCGATCGCGTCGAGCTGGCTCATCACTTTCTGCCAGTAAGCGAGACGCTCCTGCTGGCGTTTGGCATCCACCTGATCGAGGCGGCCATTGTTCGGCTGGGGTTCGCCCGAGGCACTAACGCCGGCTTGTCCTGTGCGCCAGGCCCATTCCTTTTCGTAGATCTGTTTGAAGTGCCCATCGGCGCCCTGCTGCGCGAACACGGGCATGGTCAGCAGCAGGCCCACGGCCACGCTGGCAATACGTTTCGTGTGGCTCACTACGTGTGATTCCCTGTTGCAGACGATGCGTTCGTCGACGCCTGGACGGCATCTTCCACGCTCCAACTATCGAGTGCCTGTGACGAAAGCTGGGGCAACGCGGCGCGCAGCAACAAGGCGCGCGTTTCATCTTTCAGGCGTGCGACACGCAAGCCGATGCCGCTCGACTGCAGCCAACCGGAAAAATCGCCCAGCGATTCGAGCGCAGTGCTGTCCAGATTCGGCGAAGCTTCCAGGCTGAGAATCACCTGTTTGACGTCGCTGTGCTGTTCGACCAACTTGCGCGCCAACCCCATCATGGATTCGGCGTTCGCAAAGAACAGCGGTTCTTCCGGCCGCAGAATCAACATGCCTGTCGGCGGCACCGCATTCGGATGCTGGGCTATATCGACGAAATCGTGGCTGTCGGCCAAACGCCCGAGCACGCTCACCCGCGCCGACGCCAGTTGCCGCAACAGCAGGATCAGGCTGAAAGCAATCGCGAACAGCAGGCCATTGAGAATGCCCAGCGAGAGCACCGCTACTACCGCAGCAAGCGCGAGCAGACGATCGCGCTTCCATTGCAGATAAGGCCGGAATACCGACAAGCGCCACGATTTGCTCACCGCGTGGATCACGATGGCCGCCAACACCGCCAGTGGAATGCGTTCGATCCAACGCAGCAGCAGCAACACCATCAGTAACACGGTGCCGGCCGCCACCAGGCCGGCCAGGCGCGATTGCGCACCCGCCGCTTCATTGGCAGAAGTGGCGGAATACCCGGCACCTACCGGCATGCCCTGGAACAGGCCACTCAAGACATTGGCAACGCCAAGCACCAGCAGATCACGGTTCGCTTCCACTTTGTCGTTGTGCTTGAGCGCGAAGCCACGGATGGAGCTGTACGACTCGGCATACAGAATCAGTAACAACGCCGCCGCCAATTCCACGCTCGGCAGCCACTGGCCGCTGGCCGGCCACGCAGGCATGCCCAGATTCATGTGCAGGCTGATCGCACCCGTCAGCGGCACGCCACGCGCGGCCAACCAGTCAGAAGCCGCCACGCCCAGTGCAATCACCAGCAAGCTGCCTGGCAAGCGGCGTACGCGCTCGCATGCGTACAGCAGCAGCAACGCCAACAAGCCGGCGCCCAATGTCACTAAGTGAACTTGCCCGGACGTTCGCGCCAAGTTCGCAATCAGCAGCGGCACGAAGTCGCCATGCAGCTCCGGCCAGCCGCCCAGATGCGGAAGCTGCTTGAGCGCGATCACGATAGCCAGCCCAAAGGTATAACCACGCAATACCGGACGTGCGATCAGATGCGACAGACCGCCCAACCGCGCCGCGCCGGCAATCAAAAAACAGATGCCACCCAGCAGCACGAGCATGGCGGCCACTGCCGTGCGGTTCACCGCACCACCAGCCAGGAGCAACGTTCCGGCTGCGAGCACCGCCGCGGACGACGACGTGGACGACACAATCGCAAATCGACTGGTGCCGAGCAGGCCATAGCAGAGCAGTCCGATGAACAAGGCCACCACGCCGGCCTCCGGCGACATGCCTGCAATGCCCGAATACGCCACAGCCTCGGGCACCAACAGACCCGCGATGGCCAGGCCGGCCAGCAGGTCGGTCACGCGCGCCGACGAAAGCGCGGCGTTGCTCATCCGAATTGCCCACTCCAACCCGGCAAATACGCCGTTTCGTGAGAATGCGCGAATACCAATGCGTCTTGCAGCTGCTTGGCGCTCACCGCACTCCCTTTGAGCTTCATGTTGCGCCGGTAGAACTCCGCCCACAGGAATTCCGAGTACGGCGTGGCGTCCTTGGAATAGCCGCCCGCCGTACGCACGCGCGCGGCCAGGGTGCGGTAGGGATCGTCGGCCAGATCATTGAGGCTGCGCGGAATGGCGTCGTATTCGCGCCGCTGGCCTTGTTCATCGTAGGGATGCGCCCAGCGGTTGAACTCCATGGTGCGCCAGAACACGTCCATCTCCAGCCAGGAGAAATCGCGCTGGATCATGACCGGCACTTCCTTGACGCGCTCCTCGCACAAGGCAAGGCCAAGGTGATGATGATCGACGATAAAGACTTGGCGCTTTGGACCCAGCACGCCGGGAAACCAGTGCGCGGCCAGCAGTTCCTTGCGCTTCTTCTTGCCCAGCTTCTCCCACTGGGTGCGCTTCTCCGCCACTTCCGCCTTGCCCACCGTCATCTGGGTGGGGCGCAGCTTGGCCGGGGCAATCGACAACAACGGATGACGCACGCCTGACGACATGGGGTGACTCCTGCGGTAGCCCTGGTTGGCGCAGGGTAGCAAGCGTGGGTTGGGGTGCAAACCCCAACATCCCCGTGCACGCATATATCCCGATGTTGGGGTTTGAACCCCAACGGGGCTTATTCCATTCCCGCGTAATAGCCGCGCATGGCCTGCAGGTACGCATTTAAATCGCGACCGGCTTCACCCTTGAACACCTCACCAGTGTTCTCCACCCGCTCGATGCGGTCCGGCCGGAAGTTGCGGAAATCCTTGCGCAGCCGGCACCAGGTACCGAGCGTCCATTTGCCGCCCCAGAAGGCCAGACAAAGCGGCTCCACTTCGCGCTCACTTTCGCGACCTACTTCATCGCGATAGAACAGCCGTAGTACGTGCTGCGCCTCGATCGCCGCGTGCAGTTGATCGATACGCGCGGCGAATGCCGTGGAATGCTCGTCGCGCCAGATCGGTGCGTAGATGCGCGTGCGCGAGGAGCGCTCGCGCAATTCCGGCGGCAGCACGGCTTCGATCTTCATCAGTGCGGCTTGCGCACCGGCCGCCAGTTTCTCGCCGGCAAACGCGCGGACGAAGCGCGTGCCGACCACCAGCGATTCGAGTTCGTCGGCGGTAAACATCAGCGGCGGGATGTCCGAGCCCTTGCGCAGCACGTAGCCCACGCCGGCTTCGCCTTCGATGGGTACGCCGGAAAGCTGGAGGTCCGCCACATCACGATAGACCGTGCGCAGCGATACACCCAGCATTTCGGCAAGCTGACGCGCCTGCAACGCGGTGCGGCGACCACGCAGGGCGTTGATGATGAGAAAGAGGCGATCGGCTCGACGCATCCGTGCATGATCGCCCAGGTCGCAGCGGTGGACCAGCGTCCGAAGTCATGTGTGGCGGTCCCAATAGGTGAGACCGCCTTATGTGAACTCGGCAAAAGCATGGCCATGCTGCTCACCCGCCTCACGCAGCCAGCTGCGTGAGAAATTCGGCATCCTTGGCCGCTGCGCGCTGCATCGCAGGGCGCGCGATCACGCGCTCGATATAGGCGCGGAACTCTGGTGTTTCTGGCACCAGCTTGAACATCGTGGCCCAGTGCAAAGCGCCGCCCCACAGAACATCCGCCGCGGTGAATCGATCGCCGATCAGGTAAGGCCCCTTCGCAAGCTGGGTTTGCAACGTGTTCATCACATCCTCCCAGGTGCCATAAGGCGAAGTGGAAGGCGGCGCCGGATCACGTTTGAGCGAGCGATCGACCAGCGCAGGCTCGAAGCACGAACCATAGAAAACCAGCCAGCGCAGGTAGGCACCGCGCAGTGGATCGCCGATCGCTGGAGTAAGGCCTGCTTCGGCATACAGGTCGGCCAGATACATGAAAACGGCCGGCTGCTCCGTAACAAGCACACCGTCATGCAGAATCGCCGGCACTTTGCACATCGGGTTGATGGCCCGATAGGCGCTTTGGCGTTGCTCGCCACGCTTGAAGTTGACCAAATGCAACGCGTAGTCCGCACCCAGTTCTTCAAGCAAAGCCAGCGTGCTGCCGGAGCGGCTGTTGGGTGCGTGGTAGAAATCGATCTTATGCGTCATGACGTCATCTCCGTGATTAACACTTACAGATGCCGCGTTTCGGCGGGTGTGGACGGCCAGTTATTGTTGCGCCCATCGGAAAACCGCATTGGCGCATCGATCAGTTCGATCGGCTCGGCATCGTCCAGACAAAACACATTGACGAAGTAGAAGTCGCCACCCACTACATCCAGGTGGCCCTTTCCGAACGGCCTTATGCCGCAATGCCGGCAAAACAGGTGGTGCATGCTGTGCGTGCCGAATTGATAATCGGTAAGCTCACCTTCGCCACTGATCAGGCGAAACGCTTCCGGTTTCACAATTACGCCCCACTGCCGCGCCTTGGTGCAGATCGAACAATTGCAGCGGCCGGTGCCCTGGCTCAGATCGATATCGGCGTCGAATGTCACCGCGCCGCAATGGCAACTGCCGTGATAAGTCTTTTGCATGATGAATATCCCGTGGTGATGTTATGCGCGACGCAGGTCGTCCAATGAATCGTCGGCGGACGACATGCTGAAATTTGCAGAAGCCGCAGCAGGTGCGACCAGTACGCGCTTGCGTTCCGGATCGAATGCCGGCGTGAGTTGCACTACACGGTTTCCCTTCTCCGGTTTCTTTTCCTGCTTCGCCGGCAGGCGATATTGGCCATCCATCAGCAAGCCGCGCAGATACAGCGGCCGATAAGCCATCAGAATGCGATCGAACAAATTGCTCATGACATAAACCCCTCAGGCAGCACGAACGACTTCGACGGAAAGCCACGGCGGCGGAACCGCATGTTTGAACAGGCGATACCAGTGCTCGCGATCGCTGGCGGTGTAGAGATCCAGCGTGTGGATGATTTCGCGCGCAAACTCGATCGTTCCGAGATGGCTCGCCGTGATGACGCCACCGTCGCTCACTGCGAGCACGTTGGCGTCGTATTGATCATGTCCTTGGTAGCTCGGCACTTCTCGGCCAATTTGGCCTGGCCAGTTGCCTGTATGTCGGCATTCGCCGAGCAGGCCAGCGCGCGCGACGTAAAGCACACCTTGATCGATGGCAGCGACCGGCGCACCCGCGTCATGCACGCGACGGGCCAGTTCTGCCGCTCGCTCGATGTGTGTAGACAACCATAGATGTCCGCCCGGCAGCATCAGCAATGCCACGGCATTGAAATCGATTTCGTCCATGCTGACGTCGGGTAGCACCTGCAGGCCACTCATTGACGTGACCGGCTCGCGCGTGAAACCCACACTGCGCACTTCCCATTCCCCGGGACGACGGATTTCGGCCAGAGCCAAGGCCACTTGCCAATCCGCAAACCCTTCGAACACCAGCACATAAACCGTGTCGCGCATGATCGTCCCTCCGTTTCGATGGTGAGAGCGTGCGCCCCTGCTACTGCCAGCGTGTTGTCAGCAGGAAGGGGTGGGCTGGTTCAGGCCGTTGACTGGCTTCTGTAAGGCTGAGTCGAGACAATGGCGGCCTCTTTTGCCACCAAGTCCACCATGAAGCCCATCTCGCTGATCCAGTTTCTGATCGAAGAACGCCGCGCTGGCCATATCAATGCCGAACTCACCTTGCTGATCGAAGTGGTCGCGCGCGCATGCAAGCGCATCGCCGTCGCCACCAACAAAGGCGCCATCGGCGGCGTGCTGGGCGAGGCGGGCACCGGCAATATCCAGGGTGAGGCACAGAAGAAGCTGGACGTGATCTCCAACGAAATCCTGCTGGAAGCCAACGCATGGGGCGGCCAACTCGCGGCATGTGCTTCAGAAGAAATGGAAGATCCGCAGCCGATTCCCGACATGTACCCGAAGGGCAATCACCTGTTGTTGTTCGATCCGCTGGACGGCAGCTCGAACATCGACGTGAACATTTCCGTCGGCACCATCTTCTCCGTGCTGCGTTGCCCGGATGGCATTACCGAACCGAAGGCCGAACATTTCCTGCAGCCAGGCACCACGCAGCTCGCCGCGGGCTATGTGGTGTATGGACCGGCCACCGTGCTCGTGCTCACCTTCGGCTATGGCACGCACGAGTTTACGCTCGATCGCGAAGTGGGCAGTTTCACCTTGAGCCGTCGCGACATCCGCATTCCCGAAGATACCGCCGAATTCGCCATCAACATGTCCAACCAGCGCCATTGGGAACCGCCCATGCAGCGCTACATCGGTGAATTGCTTGCCGGCAAGGATGGTCCACGCAGCAAGGATTTCAATATGCGCTGGGTCGCCTCGATGGTGGCCGACGTACACCGCATCATCACTCGCGGCGGCGTGTTCTTCTATCCGTTGGATGCCAAGATCAAGAGCAAGGGCGGCAAACTTCGTTTGATGTATGAAGCCAATCCGATGTCGCTCATCATCGAGCAGGCGGGTGGCGCGGCAACCACCGGGCGCGAACGCATTCTTGAGCTTCAGCCGACGGGTCTACATCAGCGCGTGCCGGTGTTTCTTGGCTCAAAGAAAGAGGTCGAGGTTGCCACGCATTACCACCTCGAAGCCGACGGCGCGCGGAACTAAGCGGCTTTAAAGCATGAAGCCCTTCGCTTGTGCGAAGGGCTTCATGCCCTGCAGATTCTTACAACTGCGAATTGGTAGTGGCGTTGAATTGCGTGCCCAGGTTCGCCTCCAGATTGCCCATCGCATGTTCCAGCAAGCTGAAGATCTGCGCACGATCCGATGCGTTACTTAAATCCAGCGTTCCGGTACTCGAGATACCGGTTTGGGTGAGGGCCGTATTGAACGCTGTAGTGGCTTGTGCGGCAGTGATGTACGTACCCGTGCCTGAGCTGTTGACGTAATCCAGCGTCTGGAACACGTTGGAAAACACGTTTTCCAACGTTGCGATATCGAATACGACGTGATTGCCGGGCGTGACGATGGTCGACAGGCTGGTCGTCGGAATCGGATTGTCGTAGAGCTGATCGAGGTAGTAACGAACCTGATAGGGATATTGCTTGTAGGTGTCGTTCACACCCCACACCGAACCGTAGTTGTTTACCGATGCTACGGTTGCAGACGTAGCCGTTGCACCCAAGCTGCTATAGCTTTGCACCAGACCACCGTAATAGCCCTGGTTGTAAGCGACGTTCAACAGCACGTCCAGGAAATTGTTCGGCAAGGTTTTGAAGTTCGCCAGGGCGTTGTCGTAAGCCGGCTCCCAGGGTGTTTGCCAACCATTGGCCCCCTTTCCGGTGACATTCAACGCAACGAAATCGTTGTAATGGAAATACGCCGTCAACATAGGACCGTAATACTTATCGTTGAACGATGCCGGTGTCGGCTTGCTGTATTGCGTGGGCGCCGTCGCCATGGTGTAGCCGATGTTCTTCTGGATCGTGACGTAGTTGATCAACGAGTGCCCTGATGGCGTATACGAACCGGAAACCATATCGGCCGCATAGTTGTTGATCTGATACGGACCACCCTGCCCAACGCCCATGACCGCTGCCTGATTTGGCGACGGGTCGATGAGGTTGCTGGTGTCGACGTAATACTCGGTGGCGATGTTCTCTTGCAGTAGCTGACCCAGGATGGAGCCGTACAAGTAGTCCTTGTCGAATTGAATGCCCGGGTAATACTCCTGCACCAAGTGGCCATACATCACGCCTGCGATGATGTTGGACATGATCAGGTCGGTGTAGTTATCCCCCGCCAATGCAATCTGATCCTGGGCGCTGCTTATGCCAAGCAGCAAATGGAAATTGACGTCGCCCGACGACGGAGATGGTGTGGGTGTGGGTGTGGGTGTGGGTGTGGGTGTGGGTGTGGGTGTGGGTGTGGGTGTGGGTGTGGGTGTGGGTGTGGGTGTGGGTGTGGGTGTGGGTGTGGGTGTCGGCGTTGGGGTAGGTGTTGGAGTTGGAGTCGGAGTAGGCGTGGGGGTCGGAGTAGGCGTCGGTGTTGGCGAACCGCCGCAAGCACCTTGCGAAGTCCAAGGCTGACCAGTACCCGGGCCGCCGTTGTTGGTCGCCGGATCATTCCCCTGCGTCCACCAGTTAGCCTTGTAATTGATACCGTTTTCGCTGGCCACATTGCCCGCGGTATAAATCGCCGTCGAACTCCAGGCAGCAGCGCAAGTCGTTTGCGCTTGCACAGGGGCTGCCGTAAGCAAACTGGTCGATAGGGCTGCACCCAAAGCAGTACTGAGTGAGCTCAAGGTCAAGGTAGAGCGCGTCGTCGACTTCTTCACATGCATAAGCCGTCTCCCGAGTGAAGGAACTTGCAACAAGTGAGTGGCATCGGCGAGCCATGACAACGTTCCCAGCCGCCACGCCGGAGTGGTGAACATCACGCATCCCGCTTCCTACAGCGTGTCGCGCATGCGCGCCGCCACGGAAAGTCCTGGCGGAGTATTGGCCCGAAATGACAACGTTGTCTAGTGAGCGCTGGATTGCGCCGCTCAGAACGTGATGCTCATCGCAGCCGCGGTGAACAGTCTTGCGCGATCTACAGGAACACTTGGGGAATTTACGCGGTGAATACGAGCGGCGGCAGCTTTACGCCACCGCTTCACCATACCTGCGCTGCCGCATCCACTTCGTCACAATCCATTTCTCGCCCCGCGTCACGGGCGAGCCGCCATGCAGGGTGAGCTTGTCGAGCTGGTTGTGGCTGTTGGTGTATTCGAAATAGACGGCTGAACCTTTTTTCGGCACAACTTCTAAGCCGATCTCAGGGAAGATGGTGGTGCCGCCTTCTTCCACTTCGTTCAAATACATCACCATGGTGGAAACGCGTTGGCCGCCGATGGTCATTTGCACCTGGCTGCCAGGGTCTTCTGGCGGGAAGTAATCGAAGTGCGGCTTGTATTCGCCGCCGACGCCGTAATGCAGGATCTGCAGGCCTTCGCCATGGTCGACGGGCCAGTTCATCACTTCAGAGATGCGGCGGTCGAGGCGCGTGATGAAGGGGTCGGCGTTGAGCGCGAAGAAGGTGCCTTCGCTGCTGCGGTCGGCGATCACTTCGTGTTTGCCGGTAATGGGATCCACCGTCGTGGAGCGGCGCATCTTGTCGGCGGAGCGACGGATCATTTCGTCGCACTCTTCATCGCTCAGTACACCATCCAGGACGGCGATCATGGGTCGATTGACGCGTGTGACGATACGGACATCGCGATCGAAGGTGCGGATCAGGTTGCCAGCGTGAAGACGCGGTTTTTCGTAAACGTAACCGGCGGTGTGGCTGACAGGCTTGGTTTGTGTTTGCGCGGGTGTGGTGAACGGGCCGCTCATCACGCCATTCACCGCAGCGCGCGCGAACACGGGATCGAAGTGATTGCGCACCATGTCGTCGATCAGCGATTGCGGCGCGCAACCTCGTGCGAGGTTCTCTTGGATCCAGTTGTGCCATTCGGGCGGCAGTTGTGTCATCGCGTTCATCGCAGACTCCTCAGGTCTACAGCGCTGTCAGTTCGATAGCCTGGTGCGCTGCCGATGGTGGCAGGGCAGTGCGAGGCCGATTGTGAACCGGTTGGCCTGGTAAGTGCGAGAGGCCTGGAGGGAGGTGGGCATCCCTTCTCCCCTCGGGATCTGATTAGCGTTGAGCCTTATCTGGGTATGTCGTGGTGCTGGGGCATTGCCTACGGCGTCCGAAAGCGCCGCAGGCAATACCCCAATCCGCGACATGTCCACCTGAGGCGAGACGTTAATCAGGCCCCGAAGGGAGAGGGGAGAAAAGCGCGGAATCACGCCAGCCCGTGGCTGCGCAGCAGCGCCTCCGGCTCCGGCTTGCGGCCGCGAAAGGCGATGAAGCTTTCCAGCGCAGGCCGGCTTGCGCCCACAGCCAGGATTTCGCGACGGAAGCGGTCACCGGTGGCAGCGTCGATCGCGCTTTGGCCAGCATGCGTGCGTTCTTCGAAGGCACCGAAGGCATCCGCGCTCAGCAGTTCCGCCCACAGGTAGCTGTAGTAGCCGGCGGCGTAGCCGCCCGCAAAAATATGTGTGAACGCGTGCGGGAAGCGTTGCCAGGCCGGCGGATGCAGCACAGCTACCTCATGACGGGCTTGCTCCAGCACTTCGAGCGTGCGGGCACCTTTGGCCTGGTCATATTCCAGATGCAGCAGGAAGTCGAACAAGGCGAATTCGAGCTGGCGCACCAGGAACAGGCCGGTATGGAAATGCCGTGCCGCCAGCATGCGTTCAAACAGTTCGTCGGGTAGGCGTTCGCCGGTTTCCCAATGCTTGGCGAACAGGTCCAGCGCTTCGCGATTCCAGCCGAAGTTCTCCATGAACTGGCTAGGCAATTCCACAGCATCCCATTCCACGCCCTCGATGCCACCCACGGAAGGCAAGGGCACTTCCGTCAGCAGATGGTGGAATCCGTGCCCGAATTCGTGGAACAGGGTGAGCACGTCGTCGTGCGTAAGCAACGCCGGACAGCCTTCCGTGGGCGGAGCAAAGTTGCAGGTGAGAAACGCCACCGGTAGCTGCATGTGCGTGCCGTCGTCGAAACGTGCGCGGCATACATCCATCCACGCACCGCCGCGCTTGCCACTGCGTGCGTACAGATCGATGTAGGCACCGGCGAAGATATGGCCGTTGGCATCGACCACATCGTAGTAGCGCACGTCGGGATGCCATACGTCGATGCCATCGCGCGGTTTCAGTGTGATGCCGTAGAGCTTATGCACCAGACCGAACAAACCGTCGATCACAGCGGGCAGCGGGAAATACGGCTTGAGCTGTTCTTCATCCAGCGCGTACTGCTTTTGCCGCAGTTTTTCTGCAGCGTAGGCGACATCCCAGGCTTCGAGGTTGTCGAGTTTGAGTTCATTGGCGGCGAAGTCGCGCAAGGTGACCAGTTCTTTCTGCGCTACGGGCTTGGCACGCGCGGCAAGATCGCGCAGGAAGCTCAGCACTTCGTCCGGCGTGCCGGCCATCTTGGTGGCAAGCGATTCCTCCGCTGCGCTGGCAAAACCAAGCAGTTGAGCCGCCTCGTGCCGCAAGGCCATGATCTTTTCGATGCGCCCGGTGTTGTCGTACTTGCCACCATGCGGACCTTGATCGGACGCGCGTGTCTGATAGGCCCAGTACACGCGTTCGCGCAAGCCGCGCTGGTCGGCATAGGTCATGACGGCTTGCACGCTGGGTTGCTTGAGCGTGACCAGATAGCCGTCCAAACCCTTTTCTTTCGCGTACTGCCGCAGCACGGCGCGGCCAGAGTCGGGAATACCCGCCAGATCACGCTCGTCGGTGATGTGTTCTTGCCAGGCGTCCGTGGCATCCAGCACGGCGTTGGAAAACTCCGTGGAAAGCTTGCTCAATTCCACGCCGATGTCGCGGAAACGCGAGCGCGCGGGTTCTTCGAGCGCCACGCCGGAAAGTTTGAAGTCGCGCAGCGCATGCTCGACCAGTGCGCGCTGTGCGCGAGACAGCTTGGCAAAATCCGGCGCGTCGGCCACAGCCTGCACGGCGGCGTAAAGATCACGGTTTTGGCCTACTTCGATGGAGTAATCCGTGAGCTTTTCCTCGGCCGGGCCATAGACCTCGCGCAGCGCTTCGCTATCGGCCACCGAGTGCAGATGGGAAACGGGTGACCATGCATGGGAAATGCGCTGCTCCAGGCGTTCCTGCGGCAGCATCACCGCATTGAAATCGCGCAGCGCGCCGGGCGTAGTCAGCGCAGCGATAGCAGCGCGGCCTTCCTCCAGCAGGTTATCAACGGCCGGCAGCACGTGCTCGGGCTTGATCTGAGTAAAGGTGGGCAGCGTGGTGTCGGCCAGCAGGGGGTTGTCTTGGCTCATGAGGTTTACTCCTTCAGGTCCTGAAGCGTGCTGGCGCCGTGTGTCGAAATCAAGCAGAGCATGGTGACGGGCGACATCGCGCTCGTCGTACCATCGCGCGCATGCTGCCTGCCGACGTTTCCGCCCTGATCAGTCGTATCCCGTTGTTTGCGCATCTGACCGATGCGCAGCGGGCAGCGCTGGCTGACCATCTGCGTTGGATCTGCCTTCAAGGCGGGCAGTACCTGCTCAAAGCCGGCGAAACCGCAGACGCACTGTACTTGCTGCGCAGCGGCAGCCTGGGCGTGTTCGACGGACCGACTACGCTGATACGGCAGGTTTCCGCGGACGATTGCCTGGGCGAAGTCAGCCTGCTCAGTGGTGAGGCGCTGCGCTACAACGTGCGCGCTTTGCGCGATTGCGAGCTGCTGAGGCTGGATCGCAACCATTTCGAGCAGCTGATCGAGCACCATCCCCGCGCCATGCTGGGCATGGCGCGGCAGGCCGTCGATCGGCTGATTCGTCGTGAACGCCATGTGGAACCGCCGGACAAGCCGCGCACTTTCGCCATTCTTCCGGTTGACCAAGGCGTGCCGGTGCGCGGCTTGGCGATGCAGTTGGCGCAATCGCTGGAAGCCTATGGCAGCTGCGTGGTGATCGACGCCGAGCACGGCGCGAACCGCGGCAGTGACTGGTTTGCCGAGCGCGAGGCGCAGGCGCGGTTCGTGATCTATCTCGACAGCACGGGCGATGCATCCTGGCGCCTGCGCTGCCTGCGCCAGGCTGATGTGCTGTTGCTGCCTGCGCTGGCGGCACAACCGGCAAGGCCATGGCCGGAAGCGGCACCGGGACATCCGGCGCGCGTGCGCCATCGCCCGCGTCACTTGCTGCTGATCCATCCCGCGCACCGCGTGCTGCCGGGCGCGGCGCGGCGGTGGCGCGCGCAGTTCAGCGGCGAGCTGGAGCATCACCATATTTGCGGCGAAAGTGATATTCCACGCATTGCGCGCCTGATCAGCGGCCACGCGCGCGGACTGGTGCTGGCCGGCGGTGGTGCGCGCGGTCTTGCTCACTTGGGAGCGCTGCGCGCGTTGCACGAAACCGGCCATCATTTCGACGCGATCGGCGGCACCAGCATCGGCGCGATCATTGGCGCCGGCGTCGCCAACCGCTGGAGCATCGAAGACATGACGCGCGTGTATTACGAAGCCTTCGTGCGCGGCAAACCGCTATCGGACTGGACCGTGCCGCTGGTGGCGCTCACGCGCGGGCGCCGTGCGGCGATCATGCTGCGGCGTGCATTTGGGGCCATCGACATCGAGGACCTGGAGCTGCCGTTCTTCTGTGTCTCCACCAATCTTTCAGGACAGGGCAAGGTCGTGCATCGCCACGGTCCACTGTGGTTGTGGCTGCGCGCGAGCAGTTCCATTCCCGGCATCCTTCCGCCGGTGTTGCATCACGGTCAGGTGTACGTCGATGGCGCCTTGGTGGACAACCTGCCGGCTGACGTGATGGCGGATGACGGTATCGCGCATATCACCGCGGTGAGCATTCGCGCCGACATCGAACTGAAGGCGCAAACCGAGGAATTTGCCACGCCGCCTTGGTGGCGACTGTGGATCCGCCAGCGGCGCGGCACCGGATGGCCACGCCTGGTTTCCACGCTGACTCGCGCCGCCATGGTCAATAGCGAGGAGACCAGCGAACACTGCCGCGCACGAGCCGACGTGCTGATCACCCCACCACTGGAACACGTGGGCATGCTCGACTGGCGCGACTGGCAGCTGGCGGTGGATTCGGGCTATGAAGAGACGATGCGCGTGCTGGAAGCGCTGGAACGCGCACCGCGGTCTTCGAACGATACGGCACATCTTCCGCTCGAAGGCTAAAATAGCGGGATGAATGCTTTGCGTCCCTTCAAGGGCATCCTGCCCACTCTCGGC
Organism: Dyella acidisoli; assembly: GCF_030160295.1. Taxonomy (GTDB): domain Bacteria; phylum Pseudomonadota; class Gammaproteobacteria; order Xanthomonadales; family Rhodanobacteraceae; genus Dyella_B; species Dyella_B acidisoli. The sequence goes on along the minus strand of NZ_BSOB01000004.1, from coordinate 144,341 downwards.
GCCCGCGCCTATGTCGACCCGGCGGCTACCGTCATCGGCGACGTAGTGCTGGGCGATGATGTTTCCATCTGGCCCGGCGCGGTGTTGCGCGGTGACGTGCACTACATTCGTGTCGGTGCGCGCAGCAATATCCAGGACGGCACCATCGTGCACGTGACGCACGACGGTCCCTATTCACCCGGCGGATTTCCTACCTTGATCGGCGAGGGTGTCACTGTCGGCCATGCGGCGGTCATCCACGCTTGCACCATCGAGGACTATTGCTTGATCGGCATGCATGCCACCGTGCTCGACGGCGCCGTGATCAAGAAATACGGCTTCGTCGGCGCCGGCAGCCTGGTGGCGCCGGGCAAGGTGGTCGGCGAACGCGAGCTATGGCTGGGCAACCCGGCGCAATGCGTGCGATTGCTGACGGACAAGCAAATCGAGCAACTGCATTACTCGGCGGATCACTATGTGCGTTTGAAAGACGCCTATCTCGCCGGTTGAGCAGGTTGGGGGCAAGCCCCAAGACCCACCTACGATCTAGTTCCCGCCTGACTGCTGGGCCTGGATAAGCGCCGCTTCGGCCTCATGCTTGCGTCGTTCGATGATGCGCTGCGCATCGAGCACGCTGCCGAGCAAGGCAAGCTTATAGTTGTGCGCATCGTATTGGCGCAGCAGGGAAAGCTCGCGCTGCGCTTCATCCAGATCGCCACCGTTGAGCGTGCTTTCAATCACGTCACAAGCCGGCTTGAAGGCATCGCGTAAACGGCGCTGCGCAGTGGCGTTGTTCGGGTCAAGCTGCAGTACGCTGAAATAAAACTCGTAGACATTGCTGCCCACCGGCGCTACCAGGCGTTTTTCCTGATAGGCCTTGTCGGCCAGATCCATCATCACGCCGACTTCGCTGCCATCGTTCGCCGTATGCCCTTCGGCCGACTTGCTGCGCAGCGATCCATGCGCGTACCAGAATCCACCGCCGACGATCGCCAGTACGGCGACGGCGAGCACGACAAAAAGCAAACCGCGACGGTTCGCATCGGGTGAATTGGGTGACGACATGCTGGCTCGCGTACTGATCCTGGAAAAACAGCCGTCCACTTGCGAGGACGGCGCCCTGTGCGGAGCAGGCTAACGGCGCAACATGTCAGCAAAATGACTTGGACTGTCTAAAATGACAGTTTGGGTACGAGCTGCGAGCGATTCTCGTCGCGTCAGTGGAAATCGCCGCCGACGATGTGGCCACCGTTATCCATCTGCGGGAAGAAGCGCGAGTTGTCGTAGCGCATCTCCATCGTGCTGATCATGCCGGGCAGCATCAACTGCACGCCGGGATACATCTTCTTGAATTCTTCGGCCGTCGGATGCGTGCCGATGAAGCTCTCGAACGAAGCCATGTCGGTGACACCCTTCTTGTCCACTGACGAACCATCAGGACGCGTGCCGTGGTGGCAACCAGCCAGGGCAACAGCTACGCCAAGAATGGATAGGGCAAGCAAACGGGTACGCATCGCTAAGAACTCCATGGTGCTCAATTCACATGCCGGCAAAACTAGCATGCCGGTGCCCCTTCAGACCATCTGAAGGGGCACCGCGTTCACCTGCGTCTTACCAAGGAAGCAAGCCGCTGCCTTGATAGGGCGAACCATCCGGATGCGTAAACCAGAACACGCGGTTGTTGCCGCCGGGGCAGCTTTGGCCGGTGCTATAGGCCGTCACCACGTTGTTCGCTGAACTCACGCTGCCGCTGTAGCAGCCGCCCAGCGAATCGCTGAACGCAAAGTTTTGCGTGGCTTGCTGGCCGCTGTGGCTAACGATGTGGAAACCGCTGTCCAGCACCAACGTGTCGGAACCTGTCACTTGGTTATGCACGTCGGCCGAATACAGTGGAAAGCCGCCTAAGCTCAAACCGTTGTGCTGGTCGTACCCCTGCGAGATGGCGGTGAGGATGGAGTAGTCCCCATTCGACTCGGCGGTCTGGTTGTAATCCACGTGCAGCGGATAGTTAAAGCTTGCCTTGAACTCATCGCGCACGAACCTGCCAGTCTGGCTGCGGCTCACGCCTTGCACCGTCGTGAGCTGATCGCTGATCTGGTGGTAGTCGGTGGCGGTGATGTTGAAGGTCTGCGTGTCGGCAAAGGCCACGGTCTGATCCACCGTGGTGATCACGCGGCCATGCGAGGTATCCGCGTAGCCTTGGATCACGAAGTGACGGCTCAGGTCGGTGGTGATGGCACCGGTGACGTTGCCGGACGAATCCTGCGTCACGGTGCTGCCGATGGTCGGTGTGGGCGGCTGGTTGGCGAGCGTATTGCTCACCACGGCGCCGGTTACCTGCTTCTTATGGGGATCCTGGTAGACCAGCAACGCAGCAGTGGCAGAGAAGTAGCTGTTCGCGCCCTGCACATTCACCGCCACGGTGTGCGGCGAACCATTGCTGAGAAGACCAGCGAACGGCGTCAGGTCCACGCGATAAGGCATGAAGTTCAACGTCTGCACGCCGGGTGTCGGCTTCCAGATGAACAGGTCGATGCCACCCGTGTAGATCCACGGATACACCGGCGCTACGCCAGCCGGCGTTCCGTCGATGCTGACTTCGGCTTCGCGGAAATTGCCGCCACCGCATTCCTGCACTTCCGCAGCGTACTGATCAGGCACGCAGGTGTACCAGAACTCGTCGTTGCTCTGGCTTTGCGTGAACACATCCAAGTAAGCGTGCTCGACGTTGGTCGGCAAGCTCAGCGTGGCCGCCATCTGGCTGCTTGAGTTGTTCAAGGTGACGGTGTTGCCGACCGGATCGCTGCCCAGCGGGTAGATCGCATCCGGTGTTCGCGCCGCGGGCGCCACGATGGAAGCCGGATAGAACAGCAGGCGAGCGCTGCCGTGAATCACGCCCGTGTAGGTGCTGTCGACCAGATTGTAGAGAACCGCCTGGCCTTGACCCGCATTGCGGAACAGGGCGCTGTAATCGGTCAAGTCGCGCTCGACATGCCAGTTCGGCGCCAAGCTGGATCCCGGTTCTTGTGTAGTGCCGAAGTAGAGATTCACGCCGCCCAGCCAGATCGAAGCCGTGCGGTCGAACTGCACGCCAGCCGTAACGGAAAAATCGGCTTCCAGTACGACCTTCGACCAGCGCGTGCCGCATCCTGTGGGCGGCGTGTAGCTATAAGGCCGCGTGCTGAAATCATTGAACGTGTCATCGGTGTAAAGCTGCACCACGCACGGCTGGCCCGGTGGACGCGGCACGGTGGGATCGGCCACGGTGACGTTGGCCGAGCCAATTGGACTGCTATCCGGCGCCGCCTGCGCGACACCACCCAACACCATCGAAAACCCAGCTACCGCCAGGCAGCGACTGATACACCCCATCGGCAACAACATGGTGCAACTCTCCCCACAGTGATGCCCCCTGTCCTCCCAAATTAGCATGACCTTGCTTTTAGAAAGGTCAAATTTAGGGGAGCTAATTTCGCTTTACGCAGCATCCTCGCTGACGATGTCATCGGTAAACAGACGAACGTAGGGCTCGAAGCGAAATCGGCGATTACGCGCGTAACCCGTCATCTCCGACAGAATGCCAAGCTCCGCCAGTCGGGTAACCAAATTGTTGGCCGCAGCGAAGGTCGTACCGGTCAGTGCTTTGACGTCCGCCACTGTAACAATGGGACGATCGAACAAGCTCTCCAGCACACGATGCCCATTGCCGGCAGCACGCCCAAGCTTTTCAGTAATGGCAAATCGATGCTGCTCTCGCAGCAATTGGATACGTCGCGCAGTGTCCGCAGCTTCCGCCGCCACTTCGATCACTCCACGTAGAAAAAAAGCCAACCATCTTTCCCACTGCCCGCGATCTCGCACATCCTGCAAATGCTCGTAATAGGCTTGTCGATGCTGATGAAAAAAATGGGAGAGATAGAGCACCGGTTTGTGCAACACGCCGCATTCTGTCAGCAAGAAGGTGATGAGCAAGCGCCCTACGCGACCGTTGCCATCGAGAAAAGGATGTATGGTTTCAAACTGCACGTGCGCCAGCGCGATCTTCACCAACGGTGGCAAGGTGGTGTCTTCATGCAAGAAGCTTTCCCATTCACCCAATGCCCGCGGAACTTCCTCATAAGGTGGCGGCACAAACCTGGCCGTTGCCAGCGTGCAACCTGCGGGTCCAATCCAGTTCTGACTACGGCGCAATTCCCCCGGCTGTAAGTGGCCACCACGTACACCCTTCATGAGTTCAGCGTGGATTTCCCGGATCAAGCGCACCGACACCGGTAATTCCGTCAACCGGCTCAACCCGACGTCCATCGCGCGCACGTAGTTGACAACTTCGTCCACATCACGCGGCATGGTCTCATCAAAGAGATCAGCCTCGGCCGCCAAAAGATCCTGCAATGAACTCTGCGTACCCTCGATCTGACTGGACAGCACTGCCTCTTTGCGCACATACATAAAGACGAATAGGTCTGGATTAGGCAGCGTCAGCACCGAGCCATCCAGGCGCCCTAATGCACGATCAGCCTGAGATAAAAGCCCCTGCAGTTCGCCATTCAAGGCCAACGGCGGTTCCGGAGGCAACGGTGCAGGTATAAACGCCCGATACCCCGTGGGCTGACGTATATAACGACCGGCGCGAACCGAAGCATCCTGGGCGCTCATGTGCTTTCCTGCGTTGAATATGGAACCACAACAGGTCCATATGATAGACAGCGTTTAATATAGCTATGCGGAACAGCTATATTCAATCCTAGGCATCATTGGTTGGAGGGCCCATATGGCGCGCCTGATCAGGGTCAAGCCGCGGTCATTCGTTCCAAGGCCTTGAGCCATGTAAGCGCGTGCTCACGACTCGCACCGCACATCACTGGTTCCGGTTTGAGACTTGCACACACCACAGGACGAAGCGGATCACCGAAGATCGCGCAGTGATTGTCATCAGTAAGTTGCACACAGCGCACGCCGGCGGGCTTGCCGTGTGGCATGCCGGGAATGGGCGACGTGATCGACGGTGCGATGCAGCACGCTCCGCAGCCCACGCGGCACTGCATGCTCATCCTCACGAACCTTGCGCACGCAACGATTGATAGACGGGTTCGGTACCTGGCCGTTGGCCATGCCACAGTTCAAACGCATCGGCCGCCTGTTCCACCAGCATGCCGAGACCGTCGTAGGCGTAGCGCGCACCGGCTGCGCGTGCCCAAGCGAGAAAGGCGAACGCGGATTTGCCGTAAGCGAGGTCGTAACAGGCGGCGCGCGACCCGGCTAACGACATCGGCAACGTCAGCGATTGACCCAGCGTACCGGCTGAGGTGGCGTTGACGATCAAATCGAAGCTGCCGATATTGGCGAGGTCTTCCCAATAGCGCGTGTGCACGCGCGCGGGTTCGCCGATGGCGTCGGCCAGGGTGTCGGCTGCCTCGGGCGAACGGTTGACGATGGTGAGCGTCTGCACGCCCGCTTCGAACAGCGACCAGGCCACCGCGCGCGAGGCGCCACCGGCACCGAGCAGCAACGCATCGTGACCACGCAGATCCAGATCGTGCCGCTCGGTAAGGTCACGCACCAATGCATGGCCATCAGTGTTATGGGCGGATAGACGTCCATCTGCGAGACGGGTGAGCACGTTGGCGGTGCCGGCGCGTGTAGCGGCTTGTGTGCGTTCATCAGCCAGCGCGAAGGCGGCGGATTTGTGCGGCAGCGTGACATTCGCGCCGCGTGCATGGTCTTCGTTGAAGAAATGCTTCACTGCCCCGGCAAAGGCGTCCGGTGCGGCATCGATCGCACGGTATTCGAGCGTAATGCCGAACTGCCGTGCAAAAGCCTGATGGATCTGCGGCGAAAGGCTGTGCGCGATCGGATGACCGAAGACGGCGAATTGCAAAGGCTGGGACATGCGGTGCTCCTGCGTGGTGCTCCATTGTAAGCGCTTTGGCGTCGTCCCAATTTTTCGATGTACCCAAAATCTGCGTCGGTTGGGGTGCAAACCCCAACCTAGAAACCCCCAACCCTCCCCTGCGAGCAGGGGAGGGTTTTGTATCACTGGATGTTGTGTTTGCTTACCAGCGGTAAGTCACCTTGCCATACCAGTAGCGGCCATCGAAGCCGAACGGCGAGAGTGCTGAATACTGCAAGCCGTTCGCGCGATCTTCATAGCCACCGTTGTTCGACAGAGCCACCTTGGTCGGGTACTGGTTGGTGACGTTGTCGACGCCGGCTGCAAAGATCCAGTTCTGCAAGCTGTAGTTGGCAGACAGATTCAATAGCCAACGTGCAGAGAACGTTTGACCAACCAGGCCGATGGCGGGATCGGAGACGTCAGTGACCGAGCCGTAGCGAGTAAAGTCAGCGTGCACGTCCAGACCGCCATGCACCCAGTCGGTGTACAGCACGTATTTGGTGCGTGGCGTACCCTTGGTTAGCAGGCCTTGGTTGTAGGGGCCCAGCAAGGCAGGGTTGCTGATCTCTTCGATGTGCACCTGGTTGTAGTTGGCGCTGACGCCGCTGTTGAGGCGTCCGAAGTCACCCATGTCCTGGGTGTAGTTCACGACCAAGTCCGCACCACGGGTGCGCGTGTTGCCGCCGTTGACAAAGAACTGCAGCTGCGCGATCTGCGGGAAGTTCGGGTTAGTGTTGGTCAGCGGATCGCTGTACAGAATCTGGTGCCAGATGCGAATTTGATAGACATCCAGCGTCGCATTGAGCCGATCCAGTGGCGTGAACACGAAACCGACCGAGTAATTCGAGGACTTCTCCGGCGTCAGTGGCTTAGCGCCATAGGCAATGGCCAGTGGATCGTTCGGCCGCAACGTACCGACCTGCACGAGTTGTCCGTTCGATACCAGGGTGACAGTGGAGCTGTAGTTCACCTGCGCCATCGACGGTGCGCGGAAACCGTTGGAGGCGGTGGCGCGCAAGGCAAAGTTGTCGGTGAATTGATAGCGCCCGGAAAGCTTGCCGGATACCACTGACCCGACACCGCCGGAGTAGTTCTCATAACGTCCGGCTACGCCCGCGGAGAACTTGTCGGTGATGTCATTTTCGAGATCGAAATAGGCGGCGTAGTTATGACGACTGAAATTGCCGGCGAGACTGGGTGTGATGCCCGGCCATACCTGCGAGCCGCCCGGATAGACATTGCCGCTGGGATCGAGCGCATTGGGATTGAAATACCACGACGCCGGTTCGCCCGCGCCCACGTCGTATTCGTCTTTCTTGTATTCCACACCCCACGCGACGGTTAGCGGATTCTTGAGAAAGCCCAGGGTGAATTCGCGCGACGCATCGAAATCCACGACAGCAAGCTTGGTGGCATAGCGGCCGGCGTAAAAGGTTGTCGGCGAAGAACCGGTGGAATGATAGAGATTGGTGTTGATGGAGTTGGTGACGTCGAAGATCAGGTCGTTCTCACCATAGGTGCCCGACAGATCCCAGTTCCAATCGAAGGCTTGGCCTTTGAGGCCCAGCGTGCCTTGATAATCGCGCGTGGGATTGACGATGTGCGGCAGGAAACCATCGGGATACACCGCAGTCACGTTGCGATCCGGATTGTTCCACATGCGCCAGTAACCGTTGGAGGTTACGTCGCGCTTGCCCATGATCAGGTTGCCGTATAGATCGACCGTGCCGCCAAGTTTGTAATCAAGATTGAGCACACCCTGAAGAACTTTTTCCGCGGGTTCGCCATAGCGCTGGTAGGGCGTCGGTGGCGGGTACGGATTGTTGATGAAGTCGCGTGGCGGATAGTTGAAAGTGGGATCAGTGTTCTCGGCGCGATTGGTATTCATCACGCTCTGGTAATTCCAGGAGAAACGCGCCCAGCCTGGCGCCTTCCCTTCCACACCACCCAACGGAATGGCTACCGAACCTTCCACGCCGTTGTTTTCGCCGTCGCCGACGTCCATCACGCCGCCGTAAATATCAATGCTGTTTTTGCCCGGACCCGGCGCGCCTTTGAGGATGATGTTGATCACGCCGGCGATGGCGTCGGAGCCGTATTGCGCAGAAGCGCCATCACGCAGCACTTCGATGTGATCGATCGCAGCAATGGGGATGGAGTTGAGATCCACAGGCGCCGAACCGCGACCCACGCTTTCGTTGTAATTGACCAGGGCCGAGGTGTGGTAGCGCTTGCCGTTGACCAGCACCAACACGTCATCCGGCGAAAGTCCACGCAGTGTGGCCGGTCGTAGCGCATCGTTGCCGTCGTTGATGGCAGGTTTGGGAAAATCCAGCGATGGCAAAAGACGATTGAGTGCGGTCGCCAAGTCTCCGGCACCGGTCGCCGCCAGATCTTTGGGTGTCAATACGTCGATGGGAGCGAGTGATTCATCCACCGTGCGGCTGGTGGCACGCGTACCGGTTACGACGACCTGCTGCAGTTGTTTGACGTTCTTGTCGTCTTGCGTAGTGCTGGTGTCTTGAGCGTGAAGCGCGGAAACGGAAAGCAGTGCGGACAGCATCGACAGCCACAGGGCATGTCGTCGAAACGACGGTGTATGTATATGTATAGGCATGAGTTACCCCTCCCCAATCTCGCAGAGATAAAAAGAAGAAACGAAATGAGAGCGTGCCTCCCCGACACGCTGGCATACCCTCCCCAAAGGGTGTTGCCGGTTTCAAAGTAGGTCGAAAGTCATACGCCGGTCAAGACAACTAAATGTGAAGGCGGACCTTTTTTGACGCATGACACATCCCGCGATGCTCAAGAACGGGTGGTATGTCAGCCATGCGCAAGCTCCCCACCGACTGGTTTCGCGCTCGGTAAAAGGCATCGCAACCTATGAGACGAACGCCGAGCAAGCTGTATTCATCGTGCAGCTCCGGAGTTCGTCATGCTTAGCAAGTCCATCGATCCCAATCGGCATCCGCGTCTCTTAGCCGCAGCCCTTCTGTGGTTGTTCGGCGGCAGCGTGCTGCTGGTCACGACACTCGTTCCCGCATATACCGTGTTGCTGGGTTGGACGCCATTTTTCTGGTTGTTTGTCGCGCCGCTTGCCGTTGCGCTGACATTGGAGCCCAAGCTTCCGCGACTGTTGTTGAGCATGCGCAGACCACGCCGCCGCAACACCTCTCAATTGATCTGGAATTGATCGAATTCCGCTTGGCAGTGGAGCCGTTGCGGCCGGAGTGCCGCATCCAGGGATGACTACCGGCTGGCAGGGAGTGGTCGCGGCCGACAGTCAGCGCAAAGGAGTGCGCCTGCGATTCCGGTTCGCCCACGGATGGGTGACCGGAATAGCCCTATCTTATTGGCGTCGAACGTCAACTACGCCGTACCGTCACCCCGACTTTCGCAGGGATGACGAGCAAAAAAAGGATCAACCGAGGTTCGACACGAACCAGATAACTCTATACGACGATGCCCATGCGTTTGCGTTCCATGCGGCGCAGCAACTCTTGCATGATGCGTCGATAAAGATCTTCGCCCAGATATCGATCTTCCACGCCGGCATCGATGGACGGATTGTCGTTCACTTCGATCACTACGACCTTGTCACCCATCTGTTTCAGGTCCACGCCGTAGAGACCATCACCCACGGCGCTGGTGGCTTTGAGCGCCAGCTTTACAACCTCGGCGGGTGCATCGCGAACTGGGATCGTTTCAAAACCACCCGATTTGTCGGTGCCTTTTGCGCCATGGTTGTAGATCTGCCAATGGCCGCGCGACATGTAGTACTTGCATGCATAGAGCGGCTCGCGATTGAGCACGCCGATGCGCCAGTCGAAATCGGTATAGACGAATTCCTGCGCCAGCAGCAGGGCACTGTGCTGGAACAGTTCGCTCGCCGCTTTTTCCAGATGATCTTCGCTTTCCACCTTGACGACGCCGCGCGAGAACGAGCCGTCGGGGATTTTCAGCACCACTGGAAATCCGAGCTTTTCAGCGACTTCTTTTAAACCCTTGGCGTCGTCGCGGTAGAGAATTTCCGTGCGCGGCACCGCGAGCTTGCGCGCGACCATCAAATCGTTGAGGAAGATCTTGTTCGTGCAGCGCAGGATCGAACTGGGATCGTCGATCACCACCATGCCTTCGCGTTCGGCGCGATGCGCAAAGCTGTAAGTGTGGTTGTCGCTGGCCGTGGTTTCGCGAATGAATAACCCATCGTATTCGGCCAGGCGCTGGTAGTCGTTCTTGCCGATCGGATCGACTTCGATGCCAAGCTCCTTGCCGGCGGCAATGAATGACTTCAGCGCTTTCTTGTTCGACGGCGGCATCGCTTCATTCGGGTCGACCAACATGGCCAGGTCATAGCGATACAGACGCCTTGCGCGAGGCTTGCGCCACAGCTTCTTGGAGAAGCGATCGAGCTCGGCCGCGAAGGCGTCTTCCTGCGCATCGTCCAGCGTGTGCAGGCCGACCGGCTTGACCGAGGCAATCTGCCAGACGCGCTCACGCTCAAACTCGATGCGCAGCAGCGGGCAAGGGAACATTTCGAATACCTGCCGCGCCATATCCTGCAACGCAGGGTAGGCGGTCTCGCCGAAGTAGACGAGGATGCCGAAGTCCGTTGTGTCGCGCCCACCCGCTGGCAAAAAGTGCGTGAGCTTGGCGTTGAGGTCGTCGATAGCGATGCCATAGAGCGAGCGTCGGCGCAGATCGTTCACCGTGCGCACGGACGGCATCACACGGTGCCCGCGGGCTTCGGCCAGCAGCGATACGTAGTAGCCCGTGCCGAGGTATTTGTAGCTGCGGCATAGGTTGATTACGTGAGTGCGTTCCTCATCACCGCCCACCGGCTCGCGCAGGTAGTCCATGGCAGTGACGACGTCGACGGAGGGGTAGTAAGAGCTCCAGTCGGAAGCTTTCTCGACGACGATGACGAGTCGGGTCATGACACCTCAAACAGACCAGCAGGAGGGACGTCGTCGCGTGGGGAAACGAGGCGGCGCAGCGCAAGGCGGCAGTGTCTTTCACCTCGGCGGGACACACAAGAGTGCCCGATGAAGCAGGCCTAAATGCGCCGGCTGGCCTGCACGCGCGAAGGATGACTTCGGCGGGATGATTTCCAACGCCGTGTGCACTAGAGTGCCCCGCTTGCTCGAACCGACCCGGGCAAAGAACCCTTCAGTCCCACCGCGCCTGTCGCAGGTGCATTGCTTTCACGAGAAGAGCCGCTGATGACCCCATCGCCAGCCACCGCCGCCGTGCGGGTGCGCCGCGCCGAACTTTCCGATCTCGACGATCTGGTCGCACTGGAACAGGCCACGTTCGACAGTGACCAGATCAGCCGTGCGCAATTTCGCCGCCATCTCGACAGCGATACCGCGCGCGTGCTGGTGGCCAGCGCGAATCATCGGCGCTTCCTGGGTACAGCGATGGTGTTCTTCCGCAAGGGCAGCCGCGTGGCTCGGCTTTACTCGATCGCCAGCCTGCCGGAAGCACGTGGCAAGGGCGTAGGCACGGCGCTGATCGAAGCCGCCGAAACGGCTGCGCGCCAGCGGCGCTGCGAAGCGCTGCGACTGGAAGTGCGCACGGATAACGACAGCGCGGTCCGCCTATACGAGCGGCTGGGTTATCACCGGGTCGGTGCGGTGAAAGAAGGTTTCTACGAAGACGGTACGGACGCTTTCGTCTACGAAAAAGCGCTTGCATAAAAAAGGCCTCCCGCTTGGGGAGGCCTTCTCGAGATCGTGGCAATCAGTGGTGGTGGTCTTCGTTGGAAACTTCTGCCGCCTGCTTGAGCTCGGCGTTGGCCCGATCCAACAGCTCTTTGGCCTTGGCGGCGTGGCCGCCGAGATCGAACTCATTGGCTTGCTGCGCATCGGTCACGCGCTTGTAGGCTTGGTCGACCAGCCGCTGCGCGGCAGCCAGATTCGGATGGCGCCGAGCACTGACGTCGCGCACCGGCTGTTGGGCGACCGTAGCGGTAGCAGCAAGAACAAGACCGGCGGTCATGGCGATCAACGTAAGACGCTTCATGCTTTTCCCCTTTGTTGTGTCTGCGAAGCAGTTGGACGGTGAGCGGAATCTAGCAGCGCTTCATGACAGCGGCCACGGGGAAGTTCTTGCGGCAGAATCTTCCGACCCTCAGCCGCCGAAAGGCTGACCCATGCGCTGGGCTGTTGCGTCATCCGGCCGCGCCACCAGCGCACCGGTGCGCATCAGGCTCACGCTGTAGCGCCCACCGTCGACCAACGGCAGGAAGGCCGCGCTGCCAAACACCGTGTCCACTTCGGGGAACCAGCGCGGCATCTGCTTCTTCAAGTCGAACAGATCGTCCGCGCCGGCCTGGCTGAAGTCGATCACGGTGCGTGGCGAAGTGGTCTCCTGGCTGGCGTCGTCATAACGCCCGGAAATGCGGTCGAGCCGATACAGCGGCGGCAGGCCTGCAAGCATCGCCGGCAGCTTCCACTTCAGCACGATGGCGTCGACCTGGAAGTCATCGCCGGCCAGCATCATCTTGCGCGTGGCGCCATCTGGCCATGTCACGGTGAGCGCCCACCGCTGCGGCGACAGAATGCGGGCATCGATCTGTGCTACCGGCGCCTCTTCGCCGAGAAAACGGTAGCCGCGCAACGACATGGCGATGCCGCCAAGAAACGCTGCCAGCAGCAGGAACACCACTAGCAACAACGAATGTCCGGCCGCGGCGATGTGCCGGCGCTGGCGCACGTGCTGACGTGCTGCCAGCAGTTGGACCAAAGCAAGCAGCAAGACCACGCCCGTCAAGATGACGAGCAGAGTGGTGGGCAGGCGCAGCACTTCATTCCAGTTCATCGGGTACTCAAGATGTTCTGCAAGGCGCACATGATAGACGGGCCGCCTTGGCTATACTGCGGGCGTTTTCCGAGGATTCCCTTCCCATGCGCCGATCGATTCTGCTGCTGCCGACCTGCCTCGCCTTCGCTGCGATCGCCGGCTGCGGCAACAAAGGCCCGCTGTACTATCCGCCGCCGAATCCGGCGCCCGCGGCTCATCCCGCGCCTGCTCCGGCACCGGCCAAGGCGAGCACCGCGCAAGCACCCGCGAGCGCCAGCAGCGTTCAGACCAAGCCGCTGGACGGAAACGGATAGCACGATCGAACATGGCTCTGCGTTTTTCCAAGATGCACGGCAGCGGCAACGACTTTGCCGTGATCGACAGCCGCAGCGGCGCGCTTGCGCTGAACCCGGCCAGCATCCGCGCGATGGCCGATCGCCATACCGGCATCGGCTTCGATCAATTGCTGAGTGTGGAACCGGCGCGCGACGGTGCTAGCGCTTTCTATTACGGCATCTGGAATGCCGATGGCTCGCCTTCGGGTCAATGCGGCAATGGCGTGCGTTGCGTCGCCGCCTGGCTGCAGCGGGCCGGTGTGTTGGCGATCGGCGAGACGGCGCAAGTGCAGAGCCCTTCCGGACCGGTGGCGGTGCGCGTGGTCGACGCGAACCGCGTCACTGTGGACATGGGCGTGCCGGTGTTCGAACCGGCACGCATTCCTTTCAACGCCACTCAGATGGCGGATCGCTATTCGATCGAAGTGGATGGTCAAACACTGGACATCGGTGCAGTGTCCATGGGCAATCCACATGCGGTGGTCGTGGTGGACGATCTGCTGGCCCCGGCGTTGGCGCGTCTCGGCCCGGCCTTGACCGCGCACACTCGGTTTCCGGAAGGCGTGAATACCGGATTCGTACAGAAACTGAGCCCGCAGCACGTACGCCTACGGGTGCATGAGCGCGGTTCCGGATGGACGCTGGCCTGCGGCACTGGCGCCTGCGCGGCGATGGCGGTGCTGCGGCGTCGCGGTGAAGTGGATGCGCAGGTGCGGGTGGATCTTCCCGGCGGCACGCTGCAGATTGATTGGGTCGGTCCCGGCGAACGACTGTGGATGACCGGACCTGCGACCTTCGTTTATGAGGGAGAGTGGTTGGGTGATTGATGCGCGCGCGCGTCCATCGCACACTGCACCCCAGGGTTAAGAGAGGCTCCGCGCATGACCACCAACGCCCTGCTTCACGACACTATCAAAGCTAGCGATGTAGCGGCGTATCTGCGTCAGCATCCGGCTTTCCTCAACGATTACCCGGAACTGGCCACGCTGCTGACGTTGCCGCGCGAGCAGGGTGCCGTGGCATCGCTCGCGGCCTATCAATTGCAGGCCTTGCGCGATAAGAACACCGAGCTGGAACGCAAGCTGGCCGAACTCACCACCATCGCCGCCGAGAACGAGCGGCTGATGCAGCGCGTGCATGAGCTCAACGTCGCCGTGCTGCGCGCCAACACGCCGGAAGTGGCTGCACGCAGCGTGGTGGCTCGTCTGTCGGAAGATTTCGGTACCGACCAGACCCGCCTGGTGGTGTTCGGCAAGACGATGCTCCCGCCGGCGGATTGGCTCGTGCACGAACCAGGCGGCCGCGCTGCCATGCCGGAATTTGCGGATTTCCTCGCCCATCACGAGCCGGTTTCCGGACGGCTTTCTGCCGATCGCTTGCAGCGGTTGTTCGGTGGACAGGCAACGAACATCAAATCCGCCGCATTGATGCCGCTGGGTGAACTGGGGTTGCTGGCGCTGGGCAGCCAGGACGCGGACCACTTCCAGCCCGGCATGGGCACGGTATTCCTGAAGATGATCGCAGCCACCGTCACTGCCGCGCTGGCGCGCATGCGGGACGGCGTTTGAACGTAGCGATGGACGCGCAATCCCAGGTTGATACATGGCTCGCGCGACTGGGTAGCGAACGCAAGGCATCGCCGCACACGATAGAAGGCTATCGCCGCGATCTGGATAAGCTGCTGCGCTACATGCAGAAGCAGCAGATGGCTTCGGTTGAGCAGTTGAAGCCGCATCACATGCGCAGCTTCATCGCTGCCGAACATCGCGCGGGCTTGTCGCCGAAGAGTCTGCAGCGGCTACTTTCCTCTTGCCGCAGCTTGTTCCGTCAGCTCACGCGCGAAGGCATGCTTTCGCACGATCCTGTGGCCGGCGTACGTGGGCCGAAGGTGCATCGCAAACTGCCACAGGTGTTGGATGTCGATGAAGCCACCGCGCTGGTGGAAGGTGACGGCAACGATGACGCGCTGAGCGTGCGTGACCGCGCCATGCTGGAACTGTTCTATTCCTCCGGCTTGCGTCTTTCCGAATTGACCGGCTTGCGCTGGTTGGATCTGGATCTCAATGCGGGCGAAGTGCGCGTGCTGGGCAAGGGACAGAAAACACGCATCGTTCCGGTGGGCCGTCATGCGATCGCCGCGCTGCGCACGCTGGGTGATGCGGAAGGTCGTGCACCGGAATCGCCGATATTCCGCGGACGCAATGGTGCGCCAATCAGCCCACGCACAGTACAGGCACGCCTGAAACTGCTCGCCCTGCGCCAAGGTTTCGCCAAGCACGTGCATCCGCATTTGCTGCGCCATACGTTTGCCAGTCACATGCTGGAATCGTCCGGTGATCTGCGCGCAGTGCAGGAGCTGCTCGGTCACGCCGACATCGCTACCACGCAGATCTATACGCATTTGGATTTCCAGCACCTGGCCAAGGTGTACGACGCCGCGCATCCACGCGCGCGCAGAAAATAGTCGAGATCCTACCGACGACATGAATCTACTTTTAAAAGCTCTGATCGGTGCGTTGATGGTGCTGCTGATCGGGTTGCTCGCGCGCACGCGCAACTACTACGTTGCCGGTTTGCTGCCGCTGTTTCCGACGTTCGCGCTGATGGCGCATTACATTGTAGGAAGCGAACGCGGCATCGCCGATCTGAAGGCCACTATCGTGTTCGGCATGTGGGCGGTGGTGCCTTATCTGGCGTACTTGGCAAGTCTGTATTGGCTGGTCGATCGGCTACGTCTGCTGCCGGCCCTGCTGGTAGCGTTGTGTGTTTGGGGTATAACCGCCGCCGGTGCGGTGTTGCTCTGGCAGCGACACTGATCAGCCCTGACCGGCGGTTACGCTCCAAGCAGCTTGGATTTCCTCAGGGCGACCCTATCTCAGCGGTCTTGGCTTTATTCGGAGAGCTACATGGAATCCTTCCACGCCACCACCATCGTATCGGTGCGCCGTAACGGCCGCGTCGTGATCGGCGGCGACGGCCAGGTCACGCTGGGCAACACGGTGATGAAGGCCAATGCGCGCAAGATCCGCCGCCTGGGCAAGGGCGATGTACTGGCCGGATTCGCCGGCGCTACCGCCGATGCATTCACCTTGTTCGAATTGTTCGAACAGAAGCTGGACAAGCACGGCGGCAACCTTACCCGAGGCGCCGTCGAGATGGCCAAGGAATGGCGCACCGATCGCCGCCTCGGCCGGCTCGAAGCGATGTTGGCCGTAGCGGACAAGGAAGCATCGTTGCTGATCTCCGGCAACGGCGATGTGCTGGAACCCGAGCACGGGCTGATTGCGATCGGCTCCGGTGGCCCCTATGCGCAATCGGCTGCACTCGCGCTGATGGAGAACACCGACCTGGATGCGCGTGCCATCGTCGAGCGCGCATTGAAGATCGCCGGTGACATCTGCATTTACACGAATCACAACACCACGATCGAAGAGCTTTGATGGAAGGCCGGGAACGGGAAACAGGGAAGGGGGGAACGTCACCCCTCCCGCAATCTCCATGTTCCCTGTTCCCCGATCCCTGTTCCCTGGATTTAAACCCATGTCTGAACTGACCCCTCGCGAAATCGTCAACGAACTCGACCGCTACATCATCGGCCAGCACGACGCCAAGCGCGCCGTCGCCATCGCGCTGCGCAACCGTTGGCGCCGCATGCAGCTGGAACCGATGCTGCGTGAGGAAGTGACGCCAAAGAACATCCTGATGATCGGCCCTACCGGCGTGGGCAAGACGGAAATCGCGCGCCGTCTGGCCACGTTGGCCAATGCGCCGTTCGTCAAAGTGGAAGCGACCAAGTTCACCGAAGTGGGTTATGTGGGCAAGGACGTGGAATCGATCGTGCGCGACCTCGCCGACGTGTCCTACAAGCTCACTCGCGAGCAAGCGATGAAGCGCGTGCGTTCGCAGGCCGAAGACCGCGCCGAAGATCGCATCCTGGATGCTTTGCTGCCGCGCCGTGCTTCGCCGACCGATTGGACGCATGATCCCGCGCCAGCCGCTTCGCTCGAAAACGATACGCGCCAGAAGTTGCGCAAGCAGCTGCGCGAAGGTGCGCTGGACGATCGCGAGATCGAACTGGATGTCGCTATGAACGTCGGCGTGGAGATCATGTCGCCGCCGGGCATGGAAGAAATGGGCCAGCAGCTGCGCCAGATGTTCCAGAACCTGGGCGGCGCACGCACGCAGAAGCGCAAGCTACCGATCAAAGCCGCACGCCCGCTGCTGATCGACGAAGAGGCTGCCAAGCTGCTCAATGACGACGAAATTCGTACGCAGGCCATGGAGGCAGCCGAACAAAACGGCATCGTTTTCATCGACGAGATCGACAAGATCGCGCAGCGCTCGGAATGGGGCGGCGCGGGTGTAAGCCGCGAGGGCGTACAGCGCGACCTGCTGCCGCTGGTGGAAGGTTCGACCGTGTCGACCAAGTACGGCCCGATCAAGACCGACCACATGCTGTTCATCGCCTCCGGCGCGTTCTCGCTCGCCAAGCCCTCGGACCTGATTCCGGAACTGCAGGGCCGCTTGCCGATTCGCGTCGAGCTGTCGGCACTGTCGGTCGATGACTTCAAGCGCATCCTGCGCGAGCCGCATAACGCGCTTACCAAGCAATACGTTGCCTTGCTCGGTACCGAGGGCGTGACGGTGACGTTCAACGAAACGGGCATCGACCGCTTGGCCGAGGTGGCCTATCAGGTGAACGAACGGACCGAAAACATCGGTGCCCGCCGCCTGCATACGGTCATGGAGCGGCTTTTGGAGAAGATCTCCTACGAAGCTGCGGATAAATCCGGCGAAAACTACCTGATCGACGCCGAATATGTCGATAACAACCTGGGTAGCCTGGTCAAGGACGAGGATTTGAGCCGGTATATCCTCTGATGCGAAAGCCTTTCAGTAAATGATTGTACAGAAAGGCTATTTTTGCGAAGCGAGGGGAGTTAGCGGGCTGTAAACAAGCCGCCAGACCCCCTCTGATAAAATGGCGGGTATGGGTACGATCATTGAACTGAAGACCACCGGTCCGCGTGCGCAACTCCGCGAAGCGCAACAAAAACAGCAACTGGTGCGTCTATGGCGCGGCGAATTGGAACACGGCAGCTTCTGCGGTTATGTCGGTAGCGTGGGCCGTGAATTTTTCTTGTTGTGGGTGGTAGGTGATGGCATCACCTACGACGGCATGTATGTAATGCGGCATCGCGACATCTCCGAGCTGGAGACGCCGGACAAGCACAGTCCCTTCATGGAGAAGGCGTTGGTGCTGAAGAATCTGGTGCCGCGCCTCCCGCGCAGCTTCCCGCTCGACAGCATTCGCGAAGTGGTGCAAGCCGCTAGCGCGATGATGCCGGTGATCGGCGTCCACGTGGACAGCGAAGACGAATCGGAGGTCTGCTATATCGGCCGCCTGATCAGCGTGGAGGACGACGGCTTCAATCTGCAGGAGATCACCCCCGATGCGGAGTGGCTGTGCGAACCTTCGTTCTTCGCATGGGACGAGGTGTCCACGGTGACGATGGAAGATGGCTACGCGCAGTCGCTGCTCGCCGTGGCCGGTGCACCGCCGCCGCTGCTACAAGGCGATTCGGGTGTAGGACGAGCACGTTGATCCATGCATGAAAAAGCCCGCCATTTGGCGGGCTTTGTTTTTGCGACTCATGGTGACTCAACGCCCAAACAAATGTCGTCGCGCCTCTTCATCCGTGCGCAAATCTGTTTTGCCCTCGATGGTGTCGGCGATCGCATAGGCCCGACGCGTCGCCTCACGATCACGAATGCGTTCGAACCAGCGCTTCAGATGCGGAAAATCGTCCAGCCTCATGCCTTGGTTTTCGTAGGGCACGATCCACGGATAGGCTGCCATGTCAGCAATGGTGTATTCGCTGCCGGCGATGAAATTACGCCCTTCCAATCGCTTGTCGAGCACGCCATACAAGCGGCGCGTTTCACGCACATAGCGATCGATTGCGTAGGGAATCTTCTCTGGCGCGTAGCGATTGAAGTGATGGTTTTGGCCCAGCATCGGGCCAAGACCGCCGACCTGCCAGAACAGCCACTCGATCACCGTTGCGCGGCCGCGTAGATCCTTGGGCAGGAAGCGTTCGGTCTTTTCAGCCAGATACTGCAGGATCGCGCCGGATTCGAACACGCTGACGGGTTCACCTCCATCCGCCGGTTTGGTGTCGACGATGGCGGGCATACGGTTGTTGGGTGATATCTTCAGGAACGCTGGCTCGAATTGCTCGCCTTTGCCGATGTTCACTGGCCTGATGGTGTAGGGCAGTCCGCATTCCTCCAGAAACAGGGTGATCTTGTGGCCGTTCGGCGTAGGCCAGTAATAGAGCTCGATCATGGTCGACTCCAGGGTGGGAATTCTTCAGCGTCGGGGCCGACGTATCCGCTTTCAAGGTTGCGAAAGATAGACGAGCCAGGCGGACGGTAAACGGCGTGCAGACTTCGCCGTTTGTTTTCCTGCCGACCGTCGAATGACGACCTTCACCATGGAACCCCGGAGACACCCATGAACCGATTTGCCTTGCGTTTTGCACTACTGGGTCTGGCGCTTACTGTTGCGAGCTATGTCCCCGTCGCGTTTGCCCAGGACAATGCAGCACCTGCGAATTCCAATGACGCGTCAACTGCGCAACACCGTGCTCCCGACCCGCAAAAGCAGGCAGCACGGCTCGCCAAGCGGCTGGAACTTAGTGACGATCAGACATCGAAAGTCACTGCGATTTTGCAGAATCGCCAGCAGCAGCTCGCTTCCGTACGCAATGACGGCTCGCTTGCCCCGCAGGATCGCCGCGCCAAAATCCGCTCGATCCAGCATGACACCGATGCACAGATCAACGCCCTGCTCACGCCAGCGCAACAAACCCAATACGCCACGCTGAAGCAGAACATGAAGGAACGCCAGCAGAACGCACATAATGCGTCAGGTGCTTCTGGCGGCACGGACGGAGGCCCCGACAGCAACAGCCACTGAGCGCGACGCACAAGCTACCCTCGTCGCCCTTCTGCGTTTACGCTCTCGCACGTCATTCACACCTGCGAGAGCTTCATGACCTGCCTTGTCGTTGTCGGCAGCATCAATATGGATCTGGTGACTGTGGCGAAGCGCTTTCCGGCACCAGGTGAAACGCTGCTCGGCGAGCGTTTTCTGTCCGTGCATGGTGGCAAGGGCGGCAACCAGGCCGTAGCCGCTGCTCGGCTTGGCGCCCAGGTACACATGGTCGGTGCAGTGGGTGACGATGCGTTTGCTGAGTCGCTCTGCGATGAGCTGGCGAAGGAAGGCGTCGGAGTGGGGCATGTCTCGCGCATCGCCGACTGCAGCAGTGGTACTGCGTCGATTACTGTCGCTGGCGGTGAAAACGAAATTGTCGTCGTACCTGGCGCAAACGCACGCCTGGAACCCTCGCATGTCGCCAAAGCACAACACCTGATTGCAAGCGCGGACGCAGTCTTGGTGCAGATGGAAATTCCACTTGAAACCGTGGAAGCCACGCTACGTATCGCCCATGCACAACGCGTGCCCGTCATTCTCAATCCCGCACCTGCGCAGCTATTGCCGATGGAATGGTTGCATCTCGCTCGCTATATCACGCCAAATCAACATGAACTCGCCATCTTGCTTGGCGCTGATCCTTCCGAAGATTTTCGCAGCCTGATGCACCGTACACCTTGTCCAGTCGTGCTAACACGCGGTGCCGAAGGCGCATGGTTCCGCGAAGAAGGCGAACCGCAGCATCAAGCAGGCTTTGAGATGGAAGCGGTGGACAGCACTGGAGCTGGCGATACGTTCAATGCGGCCTTCGCAGTGTTTCTACATGAAGGCTTACCTATTGCCGTGCGTAAAGCCTGCGCCGCTGCAGCGTTGTCCGTAACGCGCCTTGGCGCTCGCGGTGGCATGCCGCATCCGGCGGAAGTGGAAGCGCTCCTGGCAAGGCAGCACGTTTAATCACTTGCCGATGCAGAAGGAACTGAAGATCGCGCCTAGCAAATCGTCGCTGGTATACGTGCCAGTGATTTCACCAAGCGCGTGCTGTGCTTGGCGTAGTTCTTCGGCGGCAAGTTCGCCGGCGTGCGTATCGGCCAGGACATGCGCCGCATGATTCAAATGATCGGCTGTTTGTTCAAGCGCGAACACGTGCCGGCGACGTGCGCTGAATGCGCCTTCGCCACTGCCGGCACCTGCGAGTTGTTTGAGGTGTCCGCGCAGTGCTTCGAGGCCCGTGCCGGTTTTGACGGAGAGCCATAACCAGGTTAGCCCATCACGCGTCTGTGTGTGTGCGGTCAAACCGGCAAGATCGATTTTGTTGATGACGACGATGCGCTCGATGCTGGCAGGAAGATCTTGCAGCCATGCGAGGTCGGCATTTGAATGCTCAGCATCGGTGACGAGGAGCACGACATCGGCACGCTCGCGTTCGTTGTGCGCGCGGCGTACGCCTTCGCGTTCCACCGGATCATGTGTGTCACGCAATCCCGCGGTATCGGCCAGTTCCAGCGCAATGCCGTCGAGCGAAATGCTTTCACGCAATACGTCGCGCGTGGTGCCGGCGATATCCGTGACGATGGCGCGTTCGCTGCCGGCCAGGGCGTTGAGCAAGCTTGATTTGCCGGTGTTCGGTCGACCGACGATGGCAATGCGCAAACCGTCGTTGAGGCGCACGCCGCGTTGTGCTTCGCGTAGCAGATCGGTCAGTTGCGCACGCAACGTTTCTAGCTTGTGTGTAATGGTGGGATCGGCAAGAAAATCGATTTCCTCTTCCGGAAAATCGATCGCGGCTTCGATATGCACGCGCAACGCGATCAGTGCTTGTAGCAAAGCATCCACTTTGCGCGAAAACACGCCTTCCATGGATTGCAGTGCTGCGCGGGCTCCGGCTTGAGATCGCGCAGCGATCAAATCGGCGACGGCTTCTGCTTGCGCAAGATCGAGCTTGCCGTTGAGGAACGCGCGCTCGGTGAATTCGCCAGGACGCGCCAGGCGTGCACCGAGCTCGCATATTCGCTGCAGCAACGCATCGAGCAGTACCGTGCTGCCGTGACCTTGAAGCTCGAGCACATGTTCGCCGGTGTAGGAAGCGGGGGCCGGGAAGTGCAATAGCAAACCACGGTCGATCAGCTCACCCTCTGCGTTACGAAATGCCGCGAAATGGGCATGACGTGGTGCCGGTGTTTGCCCAAGCAGGGTTTGCGCAATGAGGGGTACGCGCGGGCCAGATACGCGCACGACACCGATTCCTGCAGCGCCGGGTGCGCTGGCAATGGCGGCGATGGTGTCGTTATCGGAAGCGTGTGCGGTCATGGTGTATCAGCATAACCGCAGCGGGCGGCCTTGGCCGCCCGCGCGAAGTGCATCTTTAAGCTGCTGCCTTGGCCGGAGCAGCATCGGCGCGGCGCATCATCCACCACTGTTGCAGCAGACGGCAAACGCCGTTGACCACGTAATAGAGCACCAGGCCTGACGGGAAGAACAGGAAGATTACCGCGAACATCAGCGGCATGAACTTCATCATCTTCTGCTGCGCGGGATCCATGCCCGGCTGCACGGGCATCAGCCACTGCTGTGCAAGCATCACGATGGTGTAGAGCACTGGCAGCACGAAGTACGGATCGGCGGCGGACAGGTCGTGGATCCAGCCGAAGAAGGGTGCCTGGCGCAGCTCGACGCTATCGCGCAGCACGTAATACAGACCGTAGAAGATCGGAATGGTGATGAGCAGCGGGAAGCAGCCGGCAGCGGGATTCACCTTCTCCTTCTTGTACAGCTCCATCATCGCCTGTTGCATCTTTTGGCGATCGTCGCCATAACGCTCTTTCAAAGCATCGATACGCGGCTTGAGCTTGCGCATCTTGTTTGCCGATTCGAACTGCGCGTTGGTGAGCTTGAAGGTGGCGAGGTTGATCAGCAGCACCAGCAGGACGATGGCCACGCCCCAGTTGCTGGTGAGCTTGTGAAGCAGAGCCAAGACCCCGTGCAGCGGTACGGCAAAGATCTTCAGCATGCCGTAGTCGATTGTTAGGTCTAGGTCTGGCGCAACTTTTTCCAAAACGTCCGGAAGTTTGGGACCGATGTAGAGCTGCGCCGTACTACTCACACGCTGGCCGGCCGCAAGGCTGATCAGCGGGCCAACAGTACGAATTACGTACTGAGTTTTGCCATTTTCCTTGTTGATGACAGCCGTGGAGAACGTATCTGCTTCCTTCGCAGCCGGAATCCAGGCGCCGAGGAAATAGTTCTGCATCATACCCACCCAGCCGCCGGTCATTTGATTGCTCGGCGGCTGGTCCTTCGGCTTCGTGAAGTCACCGAATTCCAGCTTTTTGAACTTGTCTTCAGTGCTGTACCACACAGCGCCGAAGAAGCCGTAGCGCGACTGGTCAGAAATGCGCTGCAGGAAGTTGCTGTAAACAGGGGCTGGACGATCCGCGCGCTGCAACTGGCGATAAGCCTGGCCGTCCCAGGTTTTGCTGCTGCCGTTGTCGACCTGCTGGTCGAGATCGATCACGTAGCTCCCGCGATGCAACGTGTAGCGCTTGGTTACCTTGATACCGGAAGCATCCGTCCACGCCAGGTCGACATTCAGTGCATCCTGACCAGAAGCAAGTTCATAGCTGGTCTGCGCTGCCTGGAAAATCGCATGATGATCAGGGGCCGCACCGTCCGCGCTCACCAAGCCACTCTGCGCGGCAAAGTAATCATTGGCACCATCGTCGAGTAGACGGATCGGTGCAGGATTGGGATCTTTCTTCGTACGTGGCGTAACCGGGTACTGCAGCAGCTCGGAGCGCACAATGCTGCCGCCACGCGTATCGATGGTCAGGCGGAGCACGTCGGTAGTGACAGTGATGAGCTGGGCTGTTCCGGTTTCCCCGCCTGCGGCATTCGCGATCGTCGGCGTTGTACCGGGCGTGGCGTTGTCACCCGCGTTGCTGGTCGCAGTGCTCGGCGTGAGCGGATGAGGGCCGTAATCCTGTTCCCACTGCTGAAATAGCAGATAGGCCACGGCCAACAGGGCGAAGAGAAGGAAGGTGCGCGTTTGATTCATCGCGTAGCGATCCGAGGGTAAGGCCCTGCCATGGCGAGCCAGGCGGAGGAATGAAGGAGGGTCAGCACGCCATTGTGGAGGTGTCGCCTTCACGCTTCAACGGCGGCAATTTGCGCCAGAGGGCGTCGAGCTCGGCCAGCAGCACCGCGCCAGGCACTACGCAGGCCTGCTCACGAGCCATCACCAGCAGATCGACCGGCGGTAGCGTGTGGCAGGCGCGACGAAAAGATTCGCGCACAAGTCGTTTGATGCGGTTGCGATCCACGGCGCGCTTGGAAACCCGTTTGGATATGGCAAGGCCGAGCCGGGCATGGCCTGCGCCATTCTGCCGATAGCGCACAGAAAAACAGCGGCCGCCGAGGCGACCGCTGGCTTGACGCAAGACCGCAAAGTCACCGGCTCGGCGAATCCGCGCCTCGCGCGGCAGGCCGGCGGTGCTCATAAACGCGATCGCTTACGGGATCAGGCGCTTACGACCCTTGGCGCGGCGTGCGTTGAGCACCTTGCGACCATCGGCCGTGGCCATGCGAGCACGAAAGCCGTGCGTGCGGGCGCGCTTGAGCTTGCTGGGCTGGAAGGTCCGCTTCATGGCTTCCTCCTAAATGTATGGGTGAAAAAGGTCTTGGATTATGCGGAGTCCGGTCGCTCAGTGTCAAATGCAGTGATCGAGGAAAGTTGTGGATATCCGTGTGGATAGTTGCCCCGTTCCTGCTGGTAGACTCCTCGGTCCACCCTGCGCGAAGGCGCCCCTGCTGTGGTTGATAGGATCCATGAGTGACTTGTGGCGGCGCTGTCTCGAGCGTCTTGAAGGTGAATTGAGCGCCGAGGACCTGCATACCTGGCTGATGCCGCTGCAGGCGCGTGACGATGCGGAAGGTTTGCAACTTTACGCGCCTAATCCCTACACGTTGGATGCCGTTCGCGACCGTTATCTGCCTCGCATCGAAGCCGTTCTGACCTTGCTCAACGGGCAGCGCCTGCCCGTGCGGCTGGAAGTCGGCTCCAGCAGCGGTGCAGGGACTGGTAGCAGCCGCCCCATGCAGGCACCGATCATCAAGCCATCCGGCGTCGCCGAAGCTGCCCCGGTGAATTTTCACCACAATCTGGATCCGCACTACACCTTCGAAACCTTCGTTGAAGGCAAGTCCAACCAGCTTGGTAAGGCCGCCGCGATGCAGGTGGCCCAGAACCCGGGTCGCGCCTACAACCCATTGTTGCTGTACGGCGGCACAGGTCTGGGCAAGACGCACTTGATGCACGCTGCGGGCAACCTGATGCGCGAGCACAATCCGAACTTCAAGGTGCTGTACCTGCGCTCGGAGCAGTTCGTGGGCTCCATGATCGAGGCGCTGCGCACCAAGAGTATGGACGAGTTCAAACGCCGGTTCCGCTCGGTGGACGCGCTGCTGATCGACGACATCCAGTTTTTCGCCGGCAAGGACACCACGCAGGAGGAGTTTTTCCACACCTTCAACGCGCTGTTCGAATCCAAGCAGCAGATCATCCTTACTTGCGACCGCTACCCGAAAGAGGTGGACAAGCTTGAGCCACGTCTGAAATCACGCCTTGGCTGGGGTTTGTCGGTGGCGATCGAGCCGCCGGATTTCGAAACCCGCGCCGCGATTCTGCTAGCCAAGGCGCATGACAAAGGCGTACGCGTCAGCGAAGACGTGGCGATGCTGCTGGCCAAACGCATACGTTCCAATGTGCGCGATCTGGAAGGTGCTCTCAACACGCTTGCGGCACGAGCCAATTTCTATGGCCGGCCGATCACGACGGATTTCGCCGAAGAAACCTTGCGTGATCTGCTCGCCACACATGCGCAAGCGATAACAGTCCCGAATATCCAGAAGATCGTCGCTGAGTACTTTGGCGTGCGCCTGCAGGACCTCTTATCCAAGCGACGCGTGCGTTCGCTGGCACGCCCGCGCCAGATCGCCATGGCGTTATCGAAGGAACTGACCGAGCACAGCCTGCCCGAAATTGGTGAAGCCTTTGGCGGCCGTGACCACACAACCGTGCTGCACGCCTGCCGCACCATCCGCAAGCTGTGCGAAACCGACACACGCATGCGTCAGGATTGGGAACAATTGATTCGCAGCTTGACAGGTTGATCGCAAGTGTCGAAAAGGGGTCTCTTCACGGCGGAACTTGAACAAGCGCTTGAAAAGTAGGCGCGTATCCTGTGGATAATATGAAGACGCCTTGACACGCCAAAGTTATCCACTGGCGATGCACAAGTCGCAAAGCGTTCGAGGCACAGGGGAAATTTTCTTAACCCTTTGTTAGTTAAGGATAATTTTGAGTTTTCAAGTTATCCACGCCCCCAGCTGCAACCACTACTCTTCTTTTAAAAACAGAACAGCAGGATAGGGAAAGCACAAACATGCAATTCAGCATCCAACGAGAAGCTCTGCTTAAACCCTTGCAGCAGGTTGTCGGCGTGGTGGAACGTCGTCAGACGTTGCCGGTACTCGCCAATCTTCTGGTGAAAGTGGGCGGCGGGAAGCTGTCTTTCACCGGTACCGATCTGGAAGTGGAAATGGTTGCCGCTACCGAAGCAGAAAAGCTGGTGGACGGTGAAACTACGATTCCCGCGCGCAAGCTGTTCGATATCGTTCGCGCATTACCAGATGGCGCCAAGATCGAGTTGAAGCAAAATGGCGATCGCGTTGCTCTCAACGCAGGGCGCAGCCGTTTTACGCTAGCCACGTTGCCCGCTACTGAATTTCCGACCATCGATGAAATAGAACTGGTCGAGCGCGTAAGCCTTCCTGAAGAAGTGCTGCGTGACCTGATGGAACGCACTTCATTTGCCATGGCGAACCAAGACGTTCGCTATTACCTCAATGGCATGTTGCTGGATCTGCAAGAACACGCATTGCGATGCGTGGCGACGGATGGCCATCGTTTGGCTCTGAAAGAAACGAATCTGGAGAGCAAGGTTTCTGCACGTCGCCAGGTGATCATTCCGCGTAAAGGTGTGAATGAGCTGGTCGGTTTGCTGGAATCAGGTGATGGTTCGGTCGAACTGGAATTCGGGCGGAACCATTTGCGTGTGCGTCGCGGCGAGGTTGTGTTTACGTCGAAGCTGATTGACGGTCGTTTTCCGGATTACGAAGCAGTGATTCCATTGGGAGCGGATAAGCAGGCGATACTTGATCGCGAGGTGTTGCGCGGTGCTCTGCAGCGTGCCGCCATTCTGTCGAATGAAAAGTATCGCGGCGTCAAACTTGAGTTCTCGCCAAGCAAGTTACGCATCGTTGCGCATAACCCGGAACAGGAAGAAGCGGTTGAGGAAGTCGAAGCCGATACCGGCGTGTCGGATCTCACGGTAGGCTTCAACGTTGGGTATTTGTTGGATGCACTTGCGGCGCTTCGTGGCGAAAAGGCTCGGTTGAGCCTTCGTGATGCCCAGTCGAGCTGCTTGGTACAAGAGGACGATAGCGAGCAGTCCCGGCATGTAATTATGCCGCTGCGGCTCTGATCTCCGTTTCCATGCTCGATTGCAGGCGTTTTTTGCCAGCGCAACGCCGGAGCCTCAAGCTCCGGCGTTGTCGTTTGAGAGCTTGTAGCGCATGAGACTGGAGCGTCTGCATCTTCAGGGGCTGCGTTGTATCCGTGATCTCACTTTGGATTTCGAACCTGGGTTCAATGTCTTGACGGGCGCAAACGGGGCAGGGAAGACCTCGGTGCTGGAGGCTGCTTTTCTGCTTTCTCATGGCCGTTCGTTCCGCAGCGGAGCGCGTGATGTATTGGTTCAGCGCGGTACCTCTGGGCTGAGCATTTTTTCAGGTATTCGACATGATGACGGGACAGTGCGCCGCCTGGGCTTGGGACGTGAGGGTGCACGGTGGGTCGCTCGTTTGGACGGCGAAGACGTTGCTATTGGACAACTCATTAGGGAATGCGCGGTCGTCTGTTTCGAGCCCGGATCGCACGCCTTGATCGCGGGCGGGGCAGAGGAACGTCGTCAGTTTCTAGATTGGGGCGTGTTCCACGTGGAACACGATTTCCTATTGACTTGGCGTCGTTATCAGCGGGCGCTCAAACAACGAAACAGCTTACTTCGATCTGCCTCCGTACTTGATGAGCTCCTACTCAAGCCTTGGGAGCATGAGTTAGCCCGAAATGGGGTACTTATCGACGGCTGGCGGCGAGCCTATCTCGAAGCCCTGCTTCCCTTTTTGAAGGAGCAAGCAGCTTTGCTGCTACCAGAGCTTGGAGACATCCAGCTTCGGTATCGTCCAGGGTGGCCGGAGGATGAGGACCTTGCCGACGTTCTGGCCACTCAACGAATACGGGATCAGGGAAGAGGGCATACCACGTCCGGAGTTCACCGGGCTGACTGGTCACTCTCCTTCCAATTGGCACCCCAACGGGAACACCTTTCCCGAGGGCAAGAGAAGCTTACGGCCCTCATCTGCGTATTGGCGCAAGCTTGGCTGGATGCCAAACATCGGGGCGAATGGCCGATTGTATGCCTGGACGATCTTGCGTCTGAGCTCGACCTAACCCACCAAGCTGCCGTGGTGAACAGCTTGCGAGCTACATCAGCACAGATCCTTATTTCAGGCACCGAACTGCCTGAGGTGTTGGTGCACACCCCTGCAAAAATGTTTCACGTGGAACAGGGCCAATTGACGCCCCTGTTATAATCGATCGGTTGCATCCAGCCCGGCCCTCAAGGCGCCACACCGGGCAGGCTATTGGCGTCGGGACATAGTTACTGCATGAACGCATCCTACGATTCGAACAGCATCAAGGTACTCAAAGGCCTCGAAGCGGTGCGCAAGCGCCCAGGCATGTACATCGGTGATACCGATGACGGCACCGGCCTCCATCACATGGTGTTCGAAGTCGTTGACAACTCCATCGACGAAGCCCTGGCAGGTTATTGCGATCACGTCATTGTGACCATCCACGATGATGGGTCTGTCAGCGTGCAAGACA
Organism: Dyella acidisoli; assembly: GCF_030160295.1. Taxonomy (GTDB): domain Bacteria; phylum Pseudomonadota; class Gammaproteobacteria; order Xanthomonadales; family Rhodanobacteraceae; genus Dyella_B; species Dyella_B acidisoli. Next base: position 115,326 of record NZ_BSOB01000004.1, on the reverse strand, counting down.
ACGGCCGCGGCATCCCTGTGGACATGCATGCGGAAGAGGGCCGTTCCACTGCCGAAGTGGTGATGACCGTGCTGCACGCCGGCGGTAAGTTTGACGCAAACTCGTACAAGGTATCCGGCGGCTTGCACGGCGTGGGTGTGTCCGTGGTGAATGCACTCAGCGAACACCTCTGGTTGACCATCTACCGCGACGGGAATGAATACCATCAGGAATATCAGCTCGGTGAGCCGCTCTATCCGGTGAAGAACGTGGGATCGGCCGAAAAGCGTGGTACCACAGTGCGCTTTCTGCCTAGCACACAGACCTTCTCCAACATCGAGTTCCACTACGAGATCTTGGCCAAGCGCCTGCGTGAGCTGGCCTTCTTGAATTCCGGGGTCACCATCGATCTGCGTGACGAACGTGGGGAAGGGCGCAGCGATACCTTCGCCTACGAAGGCGGTATCAAATCCTTCGTGCAGCACTTGGCGCATCTGAAGACCGCGCTGCATCCAAACGTGATCAGCCTCAATGCCCAACAGGACGGCATCACGGTCGACTTGGCGATGCAATGGACCGACTCCTACCAGGAGACGATGTTCTGCTTCACCAACAATATTCCGCAGCGCGACGGCGGCACCCACCTTACGGGCTTCCGTGCCGCGCTGACGCGCGCTATCCAGGCTTACATCGAGAAGGAAGGCTTAGCTAAAAACGCCAAGGTCACGCTGTCCGGCGACGACATGCGCGAAGGCCTGATCGCCGTGCTGTCGGTGAAAGTGCCCGATCCGAAGTTTTCCTCCCAGACCAAGGACAAGCTGGTCTCGTCCGAGGTGAAAACGGTGGTGGAGCAGGTGGTCTACGAGAAGCTTGGCGAGTTCCTGTTGGAACACCCCAATGAGGCCAAGGCCATCGCCAGCAAGGTGGTAGACGCTGCGCGTGCGCGCGAAGCCGCCCGTAAGGCTCGTGAGATGACCCGTCGTAAGGGCGCGCTTGATATCGCAGGTCTTCCGGGCAAGCTGGCCGACTGCCAGGAGAAAGATCCCTCGCTGTGCGAACTCTTCCTGGTGGAGGGTGACTCCGCAGGCGGCTCGGCTAAGCAAGGCCGTAATCGCAAGACGCAGGCGGTGCTGCCTCTGAAAGGCAAAATCCTCAACGTAGAGAAGGCGCGCTTCGACAAGATGCTTTCGTCTGCCGAAGTCGGCACGCTGATTACCGCGCTGGGCACTGGTATCGGCAAAGAGGACTACAACCCCGACAAATTGCGCTACCACCGCATCATCATCATGACCGACGCGGACGTGGACGGCTCACACATCCGCACGCTGTTGTTGACGTTCTTCTACCGTCAGATGCCAGACTTGATCGAACGTGGTCACGTCTACATTGGCCTACCACCGCTGTACAAACTCAAGCAAGGCAAGCAGGAGCTGTATCTGAAGGATGACGCAGCACTCAACGCGTACTTGATTTCCAACGCAGTCGACAACGCCGAATTGATTTACAGCCCGGACGCACTTCCGATTAGCGGCGAGCCGTTGGAAAAGCTGCTGCGTGATTATCAGGCTGGACTGGATCAGATCGAACGCCTCGGTCATCGCTTCGACGCCAACGTGCTTACCGCCATGCTTGAGCACGCGCCGATCGAACCGCGTCATTGGGAAGACACAGCTGCGATGCAGACCTGGCTGGACGGCGTTGCGCGAAATCTCGCTTTCAGCGGCCTGGGCAAGCCACGTTATCGACTCATGTTCCGCGCCGCGCATGGCGATCAGCCGGCGGCAATCGAGGTTGTCCGCGATCAGCACGGCCTCAGCCACACATGGCTGTTGCCGCAGCCTTTCTTCGCTGGCTCGGAGTTCCGTCCCATTTTGAACATGAGCCAGCAGTTGGCCGGACTTATCCAATCCGAAGCTGTTGTTCGTCGCGGCAACGCGTCGCGCGGTGTTCTTCGCTTTGGGGACGTACGCACCTGGTTGCTGGACGAAGCGAAAAAGGGTCGGACCATCCAGCGCTTCAAGGGCCTTGGCGAAATGAACCCGGAGCAGCTGTGGGAAACCACGGTGAATCCGGAAACGCGCCGCATGCTGCAGGTGGGCGTTGAAGATGCGATCGCTGCTGACCAGATGTTCTCAATGCTGATGGGTGAGGCAGTCGAGCCGCGCCGCGACTTTATCGAAGCCAATGCGCTAAAGGTCGCCAACCTTGACATCTGATGTGAGCTTTAACTCGAGGCACTGCTTAATCTGCAGTGCCTCGATGATTTAGCTATTGCACTAACGCATTAATACAACGGAACAAGCGTACACACGTCTGTCACGACCGGCACTGGATGCTCACAAACCTATTTGAGGCGAATTTCGGCCTGCAATTCGGCACCGTATGGCGATAACGTCATAACCGCCTGATTTTAAAGAAAGTTTAATGTGGCAATGCAGCTTGTTATCGATAGCACGGTCAGGTTAATCTCAGTGATCCCCCGCACGCTCTGTGCGTTAAATTCGACTCCTTTCCATTTTGAGGAACGCTATGAAACACGCTTCCCTGAAGATGCTGGCCGGCGCCGCGTTCGCGCTGATGTTGGCGAGCACTCCGGCGCTAGCGAGCGATAACTCGTCGGGCGACCAGCAGAAAGCGGCTCCGCAGTATCCCAACGCGACTCGTAAAGAGCCCAAGCTGGATCTGACCGACAAGAAGGAACAGGAAGCGCTCAACAAGGGACTCGATGCCGCACAATCAAACAACAAAGACCAAGCCACGCAATTGCTGCAGCCACTCATCGACAGCAGCAAGAGCAAGTACGCGCAGGCATTAGCGTTACAAGGCTTGGCCCGCGTGCATGCGATGAACAACGATCTGCCCGGCGGCATCGACATGCTGAAGCGTGCACTCGACAACGGCGTTATGCCGAACGACACGTACTTCACGCTTGAGCTCGAACTAGCCCAGTTCTACGTGCTTAATCAGCAGTATCAGCAGGCCATCGACCAGGTCGAAAAATGGCGTGCAGAGGGCAAGAAGGAAACACCTGAATCCTACGCACTGGAAGGCGAAGCGTATTACCGCCTGCAGAAATATTCCGAATCGATTGCGGCCATCAAGAAGGCCCAATCGATGACGGACAAGCCTGATCCGCGCTGGAATCAGCTGCTGATGCTCGACTACAACGATTCTGGTCAGAAAGATAAAGCTGCTGAAATCGCCAAGCAGCAAGTTGCTGCTTCACCGACCGATCCCACCAACTTCCACAACGCGCTGAGTCTGGATATCCAGATGCAGAAATACGACGACGCGTTGAAGTTGATGGAGGACGGCAAATCCAAAGGCCTTCTGAACACGGAAAACGACTACGTGACCATGGCCAAGCTTTATATGAATAGAGCCCAGGGCCAGTCCACTCAAGATCCAGGTCCGGACTCTGAGAAAGCTGTGCAGGTCATGCAAGAAGGAATGACCAAAGGTGTGGTCAAGCCCAGCGCGCAGAACTACGAACTGATGGGCGACGCTCATATGATCGGCGGTGACGCTACGGCAGCTGCTGAGCAATATAAGAAAGCCGTTCCGCTCTCCAGTGATGGTGAAGCAGCGTACAAAGCTGGCGTTGCGCTCGTCACACAGAACGAATACAGCGCAGCCAAGCCGCTGCTCCAACAGGCCATCAGCAAGGGCGTGAAGCATAAGGGCAAGGCGTACATGGCGCTTGCTCAGGCAAACGTCGGCCTAAAGGATAAGGCAGCTGCAGCCGAAGCAGTCATGGAAGCTCAGAAGGATCCGGAAACCGCCGCACAAGCCAAGAAATGGCTCAAGGAAGCGAACATCGGCGGCTGATTGAAAAGCACGTGGCGAACACGTTTTAGTGTGCCGGATGGACATGCATAACATTGCCATCTTAGGCCTACACAAAAGCTATACAAACGCCATGTGCTGTTGTACCGTTGGACTTTTCCCGCGTTGTCCAGTGGCAAATGTCACCCTCTTTTGGGAGCGGACTTTTGCCGATGGATGCTGCGATCACGATTCCGAATTAACCAGCTCCTGATTGAAAGCGACAGATGGCCTCAAGTAACGAAGATACCGGCACTAAGCCGTTCAGTTGGGGGCGCACATGGGCGCTGGCGGTAGCCATTGCGCTGCATGCGTTTGCTTTCCTGATACTGATCGCGCCGATGGCACCCCCGAAAACGGCGGAAGTTCAGAAAGAAAAGATTGTGCAGGTGAACTTCATCGAGCCGCCGCCGCCACCTCCCCCGCCGCCGCCGCCGCCGCCGGAACCGCCGAAGCAGCCGCCGCCGAAGATCATCAAGCAGGTGGTTCCGCCGCCGACGCCGCCGCCGCCAGCACCACCGCCGGCTGTGGAAGAAGCGTCGAGCAATCCTGCGCCGTCGCCGCCGCCGGCACCGCCCGCGCCGCCAGCACCGCCTGCGGATATCACGGCGAGCCAGGACATCAGCTACAACAGCCGCATGCAGCCGAAGTATCCGCCGCAGGCGATTCGCCAACGGCATGAAGGCACGGTGACGCTGTTGATTCTGGTGGCCGTGGATGGCACGCCGAAGGACATCAAGGTCGAGCAGTCCAGCGGTTTCCGCGAGCTGGATCGCGCAGCAATTGAGGCCGCTCAGAAATGGCGTTTCAATGCTGAAATGAAAAACGGTAAAAAGGTTGAAGGTTACGTACGCGTACCCGTCAACTTCAATCTCAATCAGCTGTAATACCTATTACAGTTACAGTTCACGCCTGACTTCCAAGGGTAGCGTTTATGTTCCAACAAACTCCTCCGTCCGACGCCGCAGCTCCGGCACTGGGTGGCAACGCTAATGCGATGGCCATGCAGCAAATGGGTTTCCACGACCTGCTCCACAACTTCGATTTCCTGGGGTGGATTGTGTTCGTGGTGCTCGTGGCGATGTCGTTCTCCTCGTGGTACTTCATCATCGCCAACGCCATCCGCAACTCGATGGTTCGCGGTCGCGCCGACGGCGTGATCAACGGCTTCTGGTCTAACAACTCCACGCAAGACGCGATTCGTGAGCTGGAAGCCCAGCCCAAGGGCGAACCCTTCTCGAAGATCGCTCTTGATGCCGCTTCGGCGGTGGCTCACCACCAGCAGGCTTCCGCCGGTGGTGGTCGTCTCGCCGAATCGCTGAGCCGCTCCGAATTCATCGACCGTGCCCTGCGTCAGGCTGTTGCTCGCGAGAGCCTGCGTCTGGAAGGCGGCATGACCCTGCTCGCCACGGTCGGTTCGTCCGCACCGTTTATCGGTCTGCTCGGTACGGTGTGGGGCATTTACCACGCACTGATCCGCATCGCGGCTTCCGGTAACGCTTCGATGGAAGCGGTGGCTGGTCCGGTGGGTGAAGCGCTGATCATGACCGCGTTCGGTCTGTTCACCGCTATTCCGGCGGTGCTTGCTTACAACTTCTTTACCCGTTCCAACCGCCTGACCTACGCCCGTTTCGACGAATTCGCGCATGACCTGCACGACTTCTTCGCCACCGGCGCACGCGTCGAAGGCGTCGCTCCGACTCAGAAGTGAGGATTTGACCCATGGCGATGAGCTCCGGAAACGAGTCCGGCTCGCCGATGTCGGAAATCAACGTCACGCCGCTGGTTGACGTGATGCTGGTGCTGTTGATCATCTTCATGATCACAGCACCGCTGATGTCGCACCGGATCACGGTGAAGCTGCCGACGGCCAATCCGAAAACCACGGATACCGCGCCGCCGACACCACCGATGGATCTGGCCATCAAGGACGATGGCAGCATGTATCTCAATGACGATCAGAACCCGATCACCGACGCCGAATTGAAGTCGAAGTTTGCGGTGTTTGCACAGCAGTCGCCGCAGCCCGAACTGCAGATCCGTGCCGCCAAGGACACGGAATTCAAGACGGTCCGTAAGGTGCTTGGTGAGGCCAAGGACGCGGGCATGGTCCACGTCGGCTTCATGACGACCGGTAAGGAGTGATGTGCCATGGCATTTAGTACAGGTGGTGGCAAAGGCCCCATGGCAGACATCAACGTCACGCCGCTGGTCGACGTGATGCTGGTGCTCCTGATCATCTTCATGATTACGGCGCCGATCATGACCCACAAGATCAAGATCGACCTGCCGCAGCCGAATCCGAACGTGATTCCGCCTTCGAATCCGCCGGAACCGGTTCGTCTGAAGATCGACCAATCGGGCGCGTTCTATTGGAACGACACCCCGGTGGATGAGGCGCAGTTGAAGACGCAGATCGCGGTGATCTCGACCAAGGCTGAAGCTGATCAACCGGAAGTGCAGATCGATGCAGCTGACCAGGTACCTTACCAAGTCGTTGCACGTGTGCTGGCCGACGCGAAGAGCTACGGCCTGAACAAGATCGGTTTCACCGAAAGTAGTGGACAGTAAGTAAAACAGCGGCGGTTGAATCGGAACAGTTCAACCGTGCAGCCAAGCGTTACCCACAGAGCCCCCGCGTATGCGGGGGTTTCTGTTTTTATGGGGTCCATTTAATAGGCTGCATCTCATCTCAACCTATGCACGGCCATCATTCCCGCGAAAGCAAGAATCACTGCTCACGTTCCACATTAGAGCAAATGGATTGACCAGCCCCGATGTCGAAACACGCCTCCGCTTTCGCGGGAATGACGGCAATGTCGGGTTACTTGTAGCCGTCTAAACGGCCAAAGCTTCAGCGAAGAATCTGCAGATACTTGCGCACCGTGGTAGCAAGACCTTCATACAGCGCTTCACCTATCAGAGCATGTCCGATGGACACCTCAGCAAGACCAGGAATGGCCGCGCGCAACGTTCCCAGATTCGCCTGGCTGAGGTCATGTCCAGCGTTGACCGCCAATCCAGCCTGCTGAGCACGGCGAGCCGTGTCGACGCATAAATCCAGCTGCTCTTTGGCGTCGCCCTCTGCAAAGGCGTGTGCATAAGGCCCGGTGTAGATCTCGACGCGTTGCACACCGATCGCCACGGCATGCTCAAATCCTGTCGCACCTGGATCAACGAACAAGCTCACCCGGCAACCCAATTCGCGCAACTCCGTCACAAGTGGTCGCAACCGCTCCGTATCCTGCGCCAAATCGAAGCCATGATCCGAAGTAATCTGGCCATCGCTGTCCGGCACCAAGGTCACCTGAGTGGGACGAACTTCACGTGCCAGCGCAATCAACCCGGGATAGGCTCCGCGGGCCGCGGCAAACGGATTGCCCTCGATGTTGTATTCCACACGTCCGCGCAACATAGCGGCGAGCGTACGCACATCATCGGGATGCACGTGGCGCATATCCGGGCGAGGATGCACCGTGATGCCGCCGCAGCCTGATTCGATGCAGGTGATCGCAGCGCGGGCCATGTCGGGTTCGTTGCCACCGCGCGAATTGCGCAGCACGGCGATCTTGTTGAGATTGACGCTGAGCAGGGTCATGGAGGCCAGGAACAAAAAATCATTGGCCGAACACAGTGCTCCGTTCAAGCGCTATCGGCAAGTGTCCAGTTGGCAATGACCCGGTCCGGTCCGCGCCAAGCCACGCTGGCGACATGATCGGCGCCGGCTGGCAAAGTGTGAAGTTGCCACTGTGCGGGATCGTCGCCATCCACCCAGAGCACACTCGGCTGCATAGGCATGACGGTCAGGCGCAGGCGATCCAGGCCAAATGCAATGCCTCGCCCCATGGCTTTGAGTACGGCTTCCTTGCCCGTCCAGAGTTGAAGAAAAGCCGGTTCTTGCTCCGCTGCGTTCAGCGCCGCCAACGCGGCAGTTTCTTCCGGATGAAAGAACCGCTCCGCGAGCTGCATGGCATGCGCGCGAGGGCGAAGACGCTCGATGTCGATGCCGGGAGCAACGTCACGTGCCACAGCTATCAACGCCGCATCGCCGCTATGTGACCAATTGAACTGCAATATTTGATGCAACGGTTCCGCAAGTTCGGGCCGTCCATGCTCACCATCTTCCAGGCTGATCGACGCCGCCGGCACGCCAAGGTAGATACTGAGCAACGCGCACAAAGGCTCACGTCGCTGCGCCCTGTCATAGCGAAGCCGCCATACATGGATCTGATGGTTGTCTAATCCGGCAGCAATACCGGCGACATCTTGGCCTTGCGTGGTGCGCATACGCGCATGCTGCCGGAACGTAATGCAGGTAAACAAGCAGCCCGGTGATCCGCTGCCCCTAAACGTTTGTCTTCCCGGCGTACACCGGGAAGACGGTAACGCAAACCTCGGGCTCGAGAAAAAGCAGACGCTTAGCGAATCAACCGTTCCTCAACCAGGTTCTTCACCACTGCCGGATCCGCCAGTGTGGAAATATCCCCCAACTGATCGGGCTGGTTCTCTCCAATCTTGCGCAGGATGCGGCGCATGATTTTGCCCGAACGCGTCTTTGGCAAACCCGGTGCCCATTGAATGTAATCAGGCGTGGCGATCGGCCCGATTTCCTTGCGCACCCAGGCAACCAACTCCTTGCGCAAATCGTCGTTGCCCTGCTCACCGGCCACGAGCGTCACATAGGCATAGATGCCCTGGCCTTTGATCTCATGCGGGCAGCCGACCACCGCTGCTTCCGCCACTTTCGGGTGCGCCACCAATGCACTTTCCACCTCGGCCGTACCGATGCGGTGGCCGGAAACGTTGATTACGTCGTCGACGCGGCCAGTGATCCAGTAATAGCCATCCTCGTCACGACGTACGCCGTCCCCGGTGAAGTAATTTCCGGGGTAAGCCTTGAAGTAAGTGTCGATAAAGCGTTGATGATCGCCATACACCGTGCGCATCTGGCCAGGCCAGGAATCGGTGATCAGCAGATTGCCTTCCGCGGCTCCCTCCAGCAGCGCGCCGCCGGCATCCACCACGGCCGGCTTGATGCCGAAGAAAGGCAAGGTGGCCGAGCCGGGTTTCGTGTCGATGGCGCCTGCCAGCGGCGTAATCAGGATGCCGCCGGTCTCGGTCTGCCACCAGGTATCTACGATCGGACAACGCTCGTCGCCCACCACGCGGTGATACCACTCCCACGCCTCAGGATTGATCGGCTCGCCAACCGAACCGAGCAGGCGAAGGCTGGCGCGCGAGCATTTCTTCACGGGGCCCTCGCCCTCACGCATCAGAGCTCGGATCGCCGTGGGCGCGGTGTAGAACAACGTAACCTTGTGCTTATCCACCACCTGCCAGAAGCGGCTGAAATCCGGATAGTTCGGCACACCGTCGAACATCACCGTGGTCGCGCCGTTGGCGAGCGGACCATAGACCACATAGCTGTGCCCGGTAACCCAACCCACGTCGGCGGTGCACCAGTACACATCGTCCTCGCGCACATCGAACACCAGCTCGTGCGTGAAACTCGCGTAAACCAGATAACCGCCCGAGGTATGCAGCACGCCCTTTGGTTTACCGGTAGAGCCGGAGGTATACAGGATGAACAGCGGATGTTCCGCCTCCAACGGTTCAGCCGGGCAATCTGCCGACTGCCCTTCCATCAGCACGTGGTAGTACCGATCGCGCGGCGATTGCATCGGCACGGCGGAACCCGTACGGCGCACCACGATCACGGTTTCCACGCTGTTGGTGCCAGGGCGCTGAAGCGCAGCATCCACGTTGGTCTTCAGCGGAATCTTCTTGCCGCCGCGTAAACCTTCATCCGCCGTCACCACCAACTTTGCGGTGGAGTCGGCGATACGGCCCGCCAGCGAATCGGGCGAGAAGCCGCCGAACACCACCGAGTGAACCGCACCAATGCGCGCACAGGCCAGCATCGCCACGGCGGCCTCGGGAATCATCGGCATATAGATCGCCACGCGATCGCCTTTGCTGATGCCCAGATGCTTCAGCGTGTTGGCGAACTTGCACACTTCCGCATGCAGCTCGCGATAGCTGATGCGCCGCGACTCCGACGGATCGTCGCCCTCGAAGATGATCGCGGTCTTGTCGCCCCGCGTAGCCAGGTGACGATCCAAACAATTGGCTGACACGTTGAGCTGGCCATCGTCGTACCAGCGAATATGCAGGTTGCTCGGATCGAAGGAAACGTCGCGAATGCGCGTGGGTTTCTTCGACCATTCCAAGCGCTCGGCGATGCGGCCCCAGAAGCTTTCGGGATCCTTCACCGACTCCGCATACAGCTGTTCGTAGTCTTCTTTGCGAATGCGCGCCTTGGCGGCGAAGGCGGGATCGACGGGATAGACCTTGGACATGTTTTGCCTCCTGCTCGCCGATTCGCCGGGAGCGCACTCGTGAATGATTGCGCACCGCACCTTTGCGCTGCGTCAATCACCCGAGTGTAGCGTTTGGATGGCTAAACCACCAAAGCTGCAGTGCAGCATTTCATGCTTGCGGCGGCTTCTCTTGCGGCGGCTGACGCTTAGGCAGATCGAGCATGATCTCTGGTTGCGCATTGGCAGAGATGCGCGCATGCGCAAAACCAAGAACGGTGGCGATGGCACCGATGATCCCCGCGAATAGCCAAAAGGCCATGGCGCCTGCGCCGTGGCGCGTGAAGCAGAGCACCCACGACAGCAAGGTCGCAAACAGCAGTAACCAGCGCATGACAGACCCCTACACCTGATCCCCCGAAACAAAATCATCATAACGCTGTACCCCCGCCTGGAACTGCGATCCTCTCCACCGGCCCGATGCATGTCATATCCGTAATATGGACGCCGATCGGATATGCCCGGGAACAAGGGATGATGGCTGAGCACGATCCACCTACTTCCGTAACGCAGAACGCGCGGCTGGCCTGGCTGAACATCGTCGACTGGCTGATTATCGTTCTGGACCACGGCAAGCCGATCCGCGTCTCCCTGCTGGTGCTTGCCTTCGCCGGCATCGTCATCAGCAACGTCGATCAGGCCAACGAGCTGTTCCTGATTGCCATGTGGGTCGATCCCAGCAGCACCCGCTACCTCTTTTTGCTGGCGACCGCCGCACTGGCTGGCCTCGCCCTCTGGTACACCGCACACCAGGCCTATCGGCTGACCTACCCGCGCTGGCCCGCGCTGCAAAATCCGCGCGCGGCCACACTGCGGCAGTGGATACCGCGCGTCCTGGGCATCCTGATGCCGCTGCTGGTGCTGTTCGGATACCTGATGGCTTTGCGCAGCACGCCCCATGCAGTGTGCGCCACGTCAGCGCAGTGCTTGCGGCGCGATGAGCGCACCGCGGGGCTACTGATCGTGGCTGCCGCAATGATCGTGTTCTTCATTGGGCGTCAACGATTGTTACAGGCCAACGCCGAGCGAACCGGCGCAGCGGCAGAACCACGTGCGACATCTATCGCAACGTTGGGCACGACGCCATTGAGCGTATTTCTTGCTGTGCTGATCTTGAACGTCCTCATTACCGTCCTGGTCGCGTTCCAGCCGCGGCAATTCGACGGCATGGGCTCGCTGGCCGTATTGCTGATCACTTGCAGCTTCTTCTGCATGAGCGGCGGTTTTCTGTGCATGATCGCCGATCGTCGTGGCGTACCTCTGCTGAGCTTGTTGATGGTGGTGTCCGTGCTGTTGCACGCGCTGCATCTCAACGACAACCACCACGTACGCCAGTATCCGGCGATGACCACGCACCAACAGCCTGCGCCTCCACCACCCGACCATCGGCCAGACTTCGACGCCTACGCCAAGGCCTGGTTGCAAAGTCGATGCACTCCGCAACGCGCCTGCCCGGTGATCATGGTTTCCGCCGAAGGAGGCGGCCTGCGTGCGGCCGCCTGGACCGCAACGGTGTTGACGCAATTCACTAAGCTGATCGACCAGGCGGAACCGCCCGCCGGCACCGAACCCCTGTTCGAGCGATATCTTTTTGCAGGCTCCGGCGTTTCCGGCGGCAGTTTGGGCTTGGCCAGCTACGTAGCCGCGCTACGTGTCGCACCGCAGACCGGACTGTCCGCGCAGAACCGCACCGAAAACATGCTTGATCACGATTTTCTTGCACCGGTGATGGCCAACGCCTGGTTTATCGACTTCACGCAACGTTGGCTGCCGGGTGCTTTGTTCAACGATCGTGGCCGTGCGCTCTCGCATGCCTGGGAACAGGCAGCGCAGGAGCAGGGAGTCAACGCGCTGGCGCAACCGTTTGCCGCGCTCTATGAAAACGATGACGGCGATGTCAGCACGAACACACCTGCACTGTTCTTCAATAGCACCACCGTCGGACAGGGCTGGCGTTTCGTGCAGCACCCGTTCCGCCCGTTCGCGCGCAGCCCGTGGACCACCGCGTATGATGCGGCGCATTGGCTGGATCCGCGCGTGCCGCTCAGTGAAGTGGTGCTCAATAGTGCCCGGTTCACCTATCTGAGTCCGGCCGGCACGTTGCAGACTGCCGGCAACAGCGCTCTGCCGCCGGCCTCGTTCCAATTGGTGGATGGCGGCTACTTCGAGAATTCGGGCGCCACCACCTTGTTTGAAGTGATGCAACGACTGCGTTCGATCGCTGATGTGCAGCAGCAACCACTGCAGTTCATCGTGCTCCACATCAGCAACGATCCCAGCTTGCACGATTTCGTCGATGCGCACGATCCTGCGCAAACCGTACCGCTCTACTCTGCGGCCTGTCCACGCACACTCAGCACTACCGAACAACGCAGTTATGGCGAAGCAACCGCACCGCTGGTGGCGCTGCTGGACACGCGGGATGCGCGTGGCGAATACGCCAGAGCCGCGCTACTGGCGTCGCTGCACATCAATGCTACTGAACCCGGTCGCAGTGACGTGCTCTGGCACATGCGACTGTGTCCCGGCAATTATCTGCTTCCATTGGGCTGGACGATTTCGCCACCTGTGTTCGAAGAAATGCATCGGCAGTTGAATACCGACTATCCCATGGCGGACATGGCCACCTGGCTGGCGGAGCAGCTCAAGCAAGCGAAAGAACCCTGAGTGTCGCGCAGTGTGAGATGAGCACGGCGCATCATTGAGCAATGGCTGACCCCCTTCACGCATTCAAAGGCCGCGGCGCTGCATCCAATCCGGAAGGACGCTTCGAAAGCATTCGTCATCACGCCGAAGACGATGGCTGGCAGCATGCCATGCTGGATGAAGAGTGTCTGCGTCCGCGCACGGAAGTGACGGAAGAACGTGCACGTAGTGTCATAACACACAACGATTCGCCAGACCTGAGTTTCACAGCGGCGATGAATCCGTATCGCGGCTGCGAGCACGGCTGCATTTACTGCTACGCGCGACCCAGCCACAGCTATTTGAATCTGTCCCCTGGCCTCGATTTCGAAACCAAGCTTCGTGCCAAGAGCAACTTGGCTGAAGTGCTGCGTTCAGAACTGTCCAAGCCAGGCTATGTCGCCAGTCCCATCAATATCGGCAGCAATACGGATCCTTACCAGCCGATCGAAAAACGATGGCGCATCACGCGTGCTGCATTGGAAGTGCTGGCCGAATGCCATCACCCTTGCACCCTCGTCACGAAGAACGCGTTGGTGGAACGTGATCTCGACATCCTCGTACCGATGGCGCGAGAAGGCTTGGTGCAGGTGTTCGTCTCGGTGAATTCATTGGACAATCATTTGGCGGCGAAGCTTGAACCGCGTGCGAGTGCGCCGCATCGGCGGTTGAAAGCCATTCGCACCTTGGCCGAGGCTGGTGTGCCGGTAGGCGTGCTGGTGGCGCCGATCATCCCTGCGTTGAACGATCGTGATATGGAAGCCGTGCTTAAGCAGGCAGCCGACGCGGGCGCGAGCTGCGCGGGCTACACGGTCATTCGATTGCCGTATGAGTTAAAAGCACTGTTTCGCGAATGGCTCAGCTTGCACGCGGCGCAGCGTGCAGAGCACGTGATGAGCCTAGTGCAGCAGTCCAATGGTGGCAAAGATTACGACAGCAACTTCGCCACGCGCATGCGAGGGCAAGGCGTATTTGCCGAACTGTTGCGGCGTCGCTTTGAAGTGACATGCCGTCGTCGTGGATTGACTCGCGCACGCGCGTTGCAACTGGATACGTCGCGTTTTGTGCCTCCGCGGAAAGTGTCGCCGCAGGGTGAGCTGTTCTGAGATAACGCCCCTCTCACGTCGAGAGAGGAGCGTGTGTGGATCTCGTGTTACGACTGCGGCGGCAAATACTTCTCAAACCAATTCAACGCCCGCTGCAGCAGATCACGTTGATGCACCGGATTGACGAAATGATGTCCTTCGTTGGGATACACCACCAGCGACGTCGGCACACCGAGGGTGCGCAAGGCATGCCAGTATTCGAACGATTGTGGCGCCGGGCATTCTGCGTCGCGTTCACCCACTACGATCAGCGTGGGTGTCTTCACATTCTTGATGAAGTTGATCGCCGAGCTTTTCGCATACACCGCAGGATCGTCGTACACGGATGCGCCGAAGAACGGAATCATCCACTGATCGATCAGGTTCTGCCCGTAATAGCTCTGCCAATTGGCAATACCTGCGCCGGCCACCACGGCGCGGAAGCGCTGCGTTTGCGTGGGCGCGAACATGCTCATGAAGCCGCCGTAACTCCAGCCGACGAGGCCAAGACGGTGATCGTCCACCGACACTTTCTTTTCCACGGCATCGACACCGGCAAGCGTGTCATGCAGGTCGCCATAGCCGAAGTCCTTGCGGTTGGCCTGCACGAAGGCCTCCCCCTGACCGTAGCTGCCGCGCGGATTCGGCATGAAAACGAAATAGCCCAATCCAGAGAACGGCGCGAAACTCGCACCCAACCCAGGCCAGCGCGGCAGCACTGCGCCGGAAGGGCCGCCGTGCACGTTCACGATCATCGGATAGTGCTTGTTGGGATCGTAGTTGACCGGGTACAGCAGCCAACCCTGCACGTGGAAACCATCGTGATCCCATTCGACCGATTCGGCTTTGCCCCAGCTCGGCTTCAACGCTGCGTTGATCGCGGTGACGGCATGAGGTGCTCCACTGTCCACTGCACCCGCGTAGACCTCCGGTGCCACGTCGAAGGACGATTGCTCGAACGCTACGTAGCGATGATCAGCGGAGAATGAAAGCCCCATGATTGCGCTCCCGTCCCATACCGCGCCTTGCGTCGTGAACAACACGCGCTGCTGCTGCGCGTGCCGTGCGTCCACCGTGTATTCCGCCAATTGCGCGTGACCGTCGCTGAATTGGTTCACTAGCAGCGACTGCGGCGAACTCCAGGTAAACCACGATGGCGAGACATGGATGCCTGATGTGAGATTGACGGGTGCGCCACCGCCAGCGGCAACGCTGTAAATGTCGCCGCCAGTAAAACCCTGATCGCTCATCAAGCCACCAATGAAAGCGATGCGCGAACCGTCCGGCGACCAACGCGGCAACGCGATCTGCAAACCATGTAATGGCCCGCTGACGGTATTCGGATTGACCACGGCCGTGCGTGTCGCGCTTGCCTGCGCACTCTGCACATAGAGCTGCGCGATCCACCAATTGTTGTCACCCGGTGCTGGTGCAGCGACATAAGCCACGCGATCGCTATCCGGCGCCCACGCGAACTCGTAGACATAGCTGTCGGCTGGCGTGACTCGCTGCACCGCACCGCCCTGCGCAGGCAAGGTGGCGACCCGTTGCACTTCGATGCCTTCCACGCCGATCTCGCCGACGGACGGCTTCGCCGCCGCCAGCGCACTGGCCGGGCGCGTGGCACCTTCCACATAAAGGAAGCCCAGCGTTTTGCCATCCGGCGACCAGCTCAGCGCATGCGCGTAGCCATTGAGGTTGGACAGATGTTCCGGCTGGCCCGACGACTGCGTGTCGAGCACGTAGACGTCCTGCTGCTTGCTGCCGCCCATACCGTTACGAGTGCTGGCGCAATTAGAGAGAAAGGCCAGATGACGCGAATCCGGCGCCCAAGCGATGCCTTCTTCGCTGCATATGCCGGGTTTGGTGGCTATGCCGACGCTATGCGCGTTCTTGCCGTCGACGTCGGCCAGCACGATACCTGGCTTGCCCTCGGTTTCCACAACCCAGGCGAGCTGATGCCCATCCGGCGACAGCGCTACTTCATTGATATCGCGCACCTTACCCAGTTGGGTGAGCAAGGTTTCGATACGCGGGTCAGGAGTGCTGCGCGTATCGGCCACCGCGACCGGGGCGAGCAACGCGGCAAGGAGCGGCAACAGCAAGCGGGAGGGTTTGAGCATGACAGCGTTCCGCGGACACAAGAAAGCCCCACGCTAGCAGCTAACCCCCTTGTGCCCATGTGCATGAAGGCACGCTGCGTCATGGGGCAGCCCGTGTGCGTCATCGTCATCCCGTACAATCCCGCGCATGAAAATCGCCTCCTGGAACGTGAACTCGCTGAAGGTGCGCATTCCGCACCTCACCCAGTGGCTGGCCGATGCACGCCCAGACGTCGTGGCGCTGCAGGAAACCAAGCTGGAAGACGCCAAGTTTCCCGTCGACGAATTGGCCGCCGCGGGCTATCAAGCGATCTACGCCGGTCAGAAAACCTACAACGGCGTGGCGATCCTGGCTCGGAATGATGCTGGCTTGTCCTTTGAAGACGTAATCACCGACATTCCCGGGCTGGACGATCCGCAGCGGCGCATCCTCGCCGCCACGGTGGGTGGCGTGCGCGTGGTCGATCTTTACGTCGTGAACGGCAAGGCCGTGGGTGACGAGAAATACACCTACAAGCTCCACTGGCTGGAAAAAGTGCACGCGTTTCTAGCGAAAGAAATCCAGCGCCATCCCAAGCTGGTGGTGCTGGGCGATTTCAACATCGCCCCGGATGATCGCGACGTCTACGACGCGCCTGCCTGGGGTGAGGAAGTGCTGTGCTCCCCGCCCGAGCGCGCCGCCCTGAAAGCCATTACGGAGCTGGGCCTGCACGACAGCTTTCGCCTTTTTGAACAGGACGCCGGCCATTACAGCTGGTGGGACTACCGGCAGGGTGCGTTCCGGCGCAACATGGGGTTGCGCATCGACTTGATCCTGCTGGGCGATGCCCTGAAATCGTCGGCCAAGAGTGCCACCATTGACCGTGAACCGAGGCGCTGGGAGCGGCCTTCCGACCACACTCCGGTCACGGTAGACCTGGATATTGAATGACGATGAGCGAAACCAAGACCGAATGGCCCAGTTCCCTGGATGATCGCGAGCTCGACGAGCTGGATGCCTACTTGCGCACGCACACCCAGGAAGGTGACGGCCATCTGCTGCTCGACGGGGTGCACGGCCTGCTCAGCGCCTTGGCCGTAGGCCCCACACAGGTACTGCCGGAGGAATGGCTGCCCGAAGTGCTGCATGAGCCGTTTGCGGACGAAAACGAAGGCAACCGCGTATTGGCCTTGCTCGCCAAGCTCAACGATTCGATTAGCGCCGAACTGGACGTGGACGCCTACGAACCGATTCTCGGCGAAATCGACACCGAAGCCGGCCCGGCGCTGTCGGCGGCCGGCTGGTGCGAGGGCTTCAGCCGCGGCATCGATCTACGCGCAGCACTGTGGGAAAAGCGCCTGGCCGACGATCCGTCCTTGATGGAAGTGCTCGGCCCCGTGATGGCCCTGGCCGTGGACGAAGGTATTCTCAGCGCCGAAGCCGAGTTCGAAAAACTCACCGACGAGGAATACGACGACTGCTTGGCGCAACTCCCCGCTGTGCTGGCCGCCGTAAACCAGTATTGGTTCGAGCATCCCGCCACAGAAGCGGAACTGGATGCGCTGCTTCGCGCGAACGAGTCGAAAGCCGAGCATCCCGCACCACCGCGGCAACGCAGCGGGCATTGGGTGCATTGAGTCGTTCTATTCCCTCTCCCTCCAGGGAGAGGGCCAGGGTGAGCGGGCACGACTTGCGGTAAAACGCAGTTCTGCGTGCATGACTCGAAACAGTCCGTTCGCCCCTTCCTACTTGGGTTGCTGCTTCAGCACAACCATCATGTGCGCCAGATCGTTCTTACGGGAGCACACCATGACTGAGCGCCGCATTCTCCGCCGCATCCGCGGCATCGATACCGCCGACGGTGCGGGCGTAAAGCTCAAGCGCATCATCGGCCAGCCTGGGCTGGACATGCTCGATCCCTTCCTGCTGCTGGACGAATTCCGCTCTGACCAGGCGGGCGATTACATAGCCGGCTTTCCTGAGCATCCGCACCGCGGCTTCGAAACCGTCACCTACATGCTGGCCGGCCACATGCAGCATGGCGACAACCACGGCAACCGCGGCGATCTGAAGCCCGGCAGCGTGCAATGGATGACGGCTGGTCGCGGCATCCTGCATTCGGAAATGCCGCAGCAGGAAAACGGCCTGATGTGGGGCTTCCAGCTGTGGGTGAATCTGCCGGCCAAGGACAAGATGACCGAGCCGCGCTACCAGGATATTGATCCAGAACACATTCCTGTTGTGCGCCCGGTCTCTGGAGTGACGCTCAAGGTCATTGCTGGCCATTTCGGTGACGCAACCGGTCCAGTGTCGGGAATTGTCACCGCTCCGGTGTACCTGGATATCGCCCTGGAAGCCGGGGCTGGCATCGAGATTCCGCTGCCGGAAGGCCACCATGCCTTCGCCTATGTCTTCGACGGTAACGATGCCGAAGTGGCGGGCGAGAAGCTTTCGCGCAGCGAACTGGCGGTGTTGTCCGAGGGTACCAGCGTGCGTATTGCCGGCCGCGAAGCCCCATCCCGTGTGCTTTTGGTGGCCGGTCAGCCACTACAGGAGCCGGTAGCGCGCTACGGCCCGTTCGTGATGAACACACCTGAGCAAATCCACCAGGCCATTGCTGACTTCCGCGCCGGCAAGTTTTAACCCCAGTTAGCCCGCTAGCACTTCAGCCACGCCATCGCCCTGCCGATAGACCTATCGGCGGGGCGATGTGCTTTGGGTCACAGCATGGACAGCTGGGGCGATGTGCCTTGGCCTACGGCACGAACGATGCAAACGTTTCAGTGCCAACAACCGTTAAGGATTTGCTGACAAAAAGGGCTTGCGGGGTTGAAAATCCAGGCGTTAAATTAGAATTAATCCTGGCGGCGTCATGTGCCTGTAGAATGATGCTCCGTAAAGTTTTTAGAAACCGTAGTTAACTGGTTGTTTTAAAAGATCATGACCATCCTGACCTTTACTCTTATAGCGGTTTTCTCCCTAGCTGCAGTGGCGGTGAAGCGTGTGCCGGCGGGTCAGGTCTACAGCCTCTATCGTTACGGCAAGCAGGTTCGTCTGCTGCAGCCAGGCACCCATGTGGTGATGCCGCTGCTGGATCGTGTCGGTCATCGCATCGACCTTAGTGGACGCGTGCTGCGCTTCGATGCCTCCAATGCCAAAGCCACGCCGGTACAAGGCACCGTGTACTGGCAAGTGTTGGAGCCTGAGCGCGCCGACGCAGTGATCGAACAAGCTGATCAGCTCATCCGCCATGGCGTGCTCGATGCCCTGCAGTCGGAGTCGGAAACCAGTCAACAGGAACAGCGCCAGGTTGTGGCTCGCCTTAAGTCCAGCCTCAACCAGCAACTGCGCGAACGCGGTGTGATGGTGACTCGCGTCGAGCTGGACGCCGCCGCCTAACAAAAGCATCTGGCCAGGTTGCCCAAGAAGCACCGGCTCAGGGGAATCTGAGAAGTTCGACCCGCTACGGCGGGTCTTCTTTTTTTACTGCTTCGCGGATCTGCTTAAGGCCGCAGGCATGGCAACGTTGGGGTTTTCACCTCAACCTACGAAGCACCGTACGTCTCTCAAGGAACCGCAATGGCCGATCGCTCTACCCTGCAAATCCAGCTTGAACAGGGCATTGCTGCGCTCGGTCTGTCCTTGCCGACCGATGCCGTGTCGCGCTTGCTCGATTACCTTGCGCTGCTCGAGCGCTGGAACGCGGCCTACAACCTCACCGCGATTCGTGATCCTGCGGAGATGGTGAGCCGGCACCTGCTCGATTCGCTGGCCATCCTGCCTCACGTGAAGGGCGAAACGCTGGCCGACCTCGGCACCGGCCCCGGCCTGCCGGGCATTCCCCTGGCCATTGCCGCACCGGGCCGGCAGGTGCTGCTGGTGGATTCCAACGGCAAGAAGGTGCGCTTTCTGCGCGAAGCAATTCGTGCACTGAAATTGGAAGGCGTGCGCGCGCTGCAATCGCGCGTCGAAGAGGTGGAAGGCTCGTTCGACTGCGTCACGGCCCGCGCTTTTGCCAGCCTGACGGACATGCTGGCCTGGGGTGGCCATCTGCTGGCGCCCCACGGTGTATGGCTGGCCATGAAGGGCAAGACACCGGAAGAAGAGCTTGCAGGTGTGCCATCCGCATTCGTCGTTCGCGGCATTCATGCGCTGGCGGTGCCGGGCCTGGGGTCCGCGGAACGCCACCTGGTCGTGCTGGAGCACGCAAACCCATGAGAGCCTGTCTACGATCTCCGGGCGGCCTGCACTGGCTCTGACAGCAGGCTGTTTCGCCCCCTTCCTGCTAATCTAGCCGTCCTTTTGAATACACCCACGGTACCGGACGAGACATGGCCCGTATCATCGCTGTCGCCAACCAGAAAGGTGGCGTCGGCAAAACCACTACCGCTGTCAACCTCGCTGCGGCGCTTGCTGCGGCGAAGCGCAAAGTGCTGCTGATCGATCTCGATCCGCAGGGCAACGCGACCATGGCATCCGGCGTGGATAAGCGCGAAGTTTCGCCGAGCGGCTGCGAAGTGCTGCTGGGCGAAGCACCGATCGAGCAAGCCATCGTTACTACCGAAGCGCATTACGATCTGCTGCCGGGCAATGGCGATCTCACTGCCGCCGAATTGAAGTTGATGGACGCGCTGGCGCGAGAGAACCGGCTCAAGGAACAGCTGGCGAAAGTCATCGGCAAATACGACATCATCCTGGTCGATTGCCCGCCCACGCTGCATCTGCTCACCGTCAACGCGCTTACCGCTGCGACCAGCCTGCTGATTCCGGTGCAATGCGAATACTTTGCGCTGGAAGGCCTTTCGAGCCTGCTCGATACGGTGAAAGCCGTGCGCCAGCATCTGAATCCGCAGCTGGAAATCGAAGGCCTGCTGCGCACCATGTACGACGTGCGCAACAACCTCGGCAATGAAGTTTCCGCGCAGCTCACCCAGCATTTCGGCGACAAGGTGCTGCGCTCGATCATTCCGCGCAACGTGCGCCTGGCCGAAGCGCCCAGCCACGGCCAGCCCATTCATTTGTACGACCGCAGCTCGCGCGGCGCCATCGCTTACATCGGTTTGGCCGGCGAAATCATTCGCCGCGAACGCGGTTCGCAGGCGGCTGTCGCAGCGCTGCATGCCATGCACGGCGACTCACCCGAGGAATCGGTGGAAGCCTCGGCACATCTGGATCAGGAGTAAGCATCAAGAATGTCTGCCGCGAAGAAACGTGGATTGGGACGCGGGCTCGATGCCCTGCTTGGCGGCGGCGACACCGGCGCACCCTCGGTGATCGAACAGGAAGGCGAGCTGCGCAATCTGCCGATCCAATACATCCAGCCCGGCAAATACCAGCCGCGCCGCCATTGGAATGACGAAGCGCTGGACGAACTGGCCGCGTCGATTCGCGCGCAAGGTCTCATTCAACCCGTTGTGGTGCGTTCGATCGGCAAGAACAGCTACGAGCTGATCGCCGGCGAACGTCGCTGGCGTGCAGCGCAGCGCGCGCAGCTCAGCGAGATCCCCGCACTGGTGAAGGACGTGCCGGAAGTCGCCGTACCGGCGATGGCGCTGATCGAAAACATCCAGCGCCAGGATCTCACGCCGCTGGAAGAAGCCGACGCCATCAAGCGCCTGATCGACGATTTCGATCTCACCCACCAGCAAGCTGCCGACGCAGTGGGCCGCTCACGCGCCGCGGTGTCGAACATGCTGCGCCTGATCGATCTGCCGGCATCCATCAAACGCTTGCTCGATGACGGCAAGCTGGAAATGGGTCATGCCCGCTGCCTGCTCACGCTGCCCGAATTCCAAGCTGAATCGCTGGCACTGGAAGCCGCACGCCACAACTGGAGCGTGCGCGAACTCGAAGACGCCGCCCGCAAGGCGCAGACCGCACCCAAGGGCAAGGCGAAGAGCGCACCGGCGCGTGATCCGAACATCGATGCGTTGGAACGCGAACTGGGCGAGCGCTTTGCCACCAAGGTGGAAGTGGCGCATGGCCGCGGCGGGCGCGGCAAGCTGGTGATCCATTACCACAGCAATGACGAGCTGGATGGGATTCTCGGCAAGCTGCGCTGAGCCACGAACCATGCCCTCTCTCCGAAGGAGAGAGGGCAAAAAATAAATTCGCATCACAAGGCTAGATTCCATGCCGCAACTTTCCGTCGTCGTGCCCGTCTTCAACGAACGCGACAACATTCCTCCGCTGCTCGCCGAAATCGCCGCCTCGCTACGCGGCAAGCTGGACTTCGAGATCGTGTACGTCGATGACGACTCCAGCGACGACAGCCGCGCCGTGTTGCAAGCTCAGAAAGCCAGCTATCCGGAACTGCGCGTGCTGCATCACGTAACCCGCAGCGGACAGAGCACGGCGGTGTGGAATGGCGTGCGCGCGGCACGCTCGTCGTGGATCGCCACGCTCGACGGCGACGGCCAGAACAATCCGGCCGATATCCCCAATCTGCTTGCCGCACGCGATGCGGCCGAGCCGGAAGTCAAACTGTTTGCCGGCTGGCGTACCACGCGGCGCGACAGCTTCAACAAGCGTATCTCCTCCAAGATCGCCAACGCGGTGCGTTCGCGCATGTTGCGCGATGCCACGCCGGACACGGGCTGCGGTCTCAAGCTGTTCGAGCGCGACGTCTTCCTACGCTTGCCTTATTTCGACCACATGCACCGCTACCTGCCGGCGCTGGTGAAACGCGCCGGCTTCCAAAGCCAGAGCGTGCCGGTGGGACACCGTCCGCGCACGGCCGGTAAATCCAAGTACGGCATGCTCGACCGCCTGTGGGTGGGCATCGCCGATCTGCGCGGCGTGGCTTGGCTGATGCGCCGCGCCAAGGTGACGCACGTCGAAGAACTCTAGAGCCTACCAAGCATCCCTCCTTGCGCCTGAGTGGCTGCACTCAGGCGCTGCGCCACGCCCGCCCGACGGCCGCTCCGGCGCAGCGCGAGATACCTGGGAGATGAAAGTAGGTTCTTAGACCGCGATCACGTTGTTTGAATGACGCAGGCGTATGCTTGACGGACGTAGTCTTGCAGGAGGCCGTCCGTGAGCATCGCCGTCAAACGCATCTACGACCCGCCCGCCCAAACTGATGGCTATCGTGTCCTGGTGGACCGGCTTTGGCCGCGTGGCCTGAAGAAGGAAAACGCCACGTTGGATTTATGGGCCAAGGAACTGGCGCCCAGCACGGCGCTGCGCAAATGGTTCGGCCACGATCTCGCGTGCTGGGAAAGCTTCCGCCACCGTTATGCGACCGAACTGGACGCGCAAAAATCATTCTGGCAACCCTTGGTGACAAAGGCGGAACGGCACCGTGTCACGTTGCTGTTTGGCGCGAAGGATGAAGAGCACAACCAGGCGGTTGCGCTGAAGATGTATCTGGATAATTGGATGAGGGCGAACAGCCTGCGCTGATGTGTTCAGTTTCCTCTCCCAACCAACATGGAGAGAAAGAAAAGCATCACCGCGGCGGCGGATTCCACGACTCTAACGCCACCCGCATCTTCTCCCGCCCCAATTCGATCAACTCCCGCGCGCGGTAAAACTCATACGCGCTTGATACATTGCGCGCCAGCTGCACCAGCAGATCCGGCTGATACGCGGCCAGGCGCAGACGAGAAAGATTCGCCTGCATCAGATCCATCGATTGGCCGAGCAACTCCAAGGCGCCCGTTTCGCGCGGCTTTGCGGCGTCCATCGCTTTCAATTCGCCACCCGGCAGAAGCCGTCCCAGCAAGCGGCCAATACCGCCCTTTGGTTTTGCATCGCCCGCAGACATTTCCGTCGGCAGATTCGTTTCGGCTGGCCCATCGATGCTGACCGCGATGACGTAATCGGCCGGCTCACGAATCAACGGCGTTACCGGTACGGGATTGAGCAGTGCGCCGTCCACCAGCAATCGTCCGTTGATGAGGTGTGGACGAAACAGCGTGGGAATCGCGATCGACGCACGCACCGCATCGAACAGCGAACCGCGCGTAAGCCATACCTCACGCTCACGCTCGAGATCTGTGGCAACCGCGGTGAACGTAATCGGCAGATCTTCAATACGCACATCGCCGACCAGATCGAGCATGGTGCCGATGATTTTCTCGCCCTTGATCAAGCCGCCGCCAGCGAAGGAAAACGACAAGTCCACCAGCTTCAGCACGTCGAACTTGTCCAGCGTACAGACCCAGTCGCGATAGATACTCAGCTTGCCGGCTGCGTGAACGCCGCCGATCAATGCACCCATCGAACAGCCGGCGATGGCGACGATGTCGAAACCCTGTGCTTCCAGCTCCTCGATCGCACCGATATGCGCCAGCCCCTTCGCGCCGCCGGAACCGAGCGCCAACGCAACCGTAGGCTTGCGTGCTGCATTTCCCTCATTGCCAACGCGCGGCTGAAGTTCGGTGGACGGGGTAGCTGGCATGGGTGACGAGCGGCTTAATCGCTATTGATAGCCGGTGAGTGCGAGCTGCAGCATGATCTTCATTTCCTCGCGCAGCGGCAGCGGCGCAACGATCTCCGCATCTGGCCCGTATTTGAGCACGTCCATCAGCAACTCGCGCGAATTCGAATACGGCAGCTGCAATTCATACCGCCCATCCGGCAGCCAAGCGCCTTTCTGCTGCGAGTGCCAATGTTCATCGGCCACCCAGCGCGCGGCGTGTGCAGAGAATCGGATAGTGGCCCAGGCTTTCGGCTTGCCGGCGAAAATGCCGTAGCTGGAGGCGAGCAGGTCATTGAGCTCGCTTTCTGCCACATCTGTCGCTGCTTCTTCCATCGCATGCGGATCGGCGATGCGATCCACCGCGAAACTGCGCAAAGCTTCGCGATCGTGGTCCCAGGCGTCCAGATACCAGTTGTCGCGGTAGTGCGTCAGTCGCTGCGGCGATACGGTGCGCTTGCTTTCATTGTTGGTCGTGCGCGCTCGGTACAGGAAACGTACTTGCTTGCGGTCCAACACTGCTCCCGCGGTAATGCGGAACACTTGCTGGTCGAGCTTGCGCTCGCCCCATGGAATCACACGGATGCGCTCCACCGGCAAAGCTTTGCCGCTGGCTCGATCGGAAAGCAGGTGCTCGATACGCGCCTTGAAGGGCGCCAATGCACCGGCCAGCACGCCGGGGCCGCTGCGGCCGATCAGTTCGTTGAGCGCCAGCAGCGCGGCCAACTCGTCCGAGGTCAACCACAGCCCTGGCAATTCGAAACGCTGGCCCTCGGTGGCTTCGTAGCGGAACGCGGCGTGTTCGCCGCCCGCGCTCTCGATCGGCGCGCCCAAGGCGTCGCGCAAGAAGGCGATATCCCGGTACAGCGTGGCTCGCGAGCACTCAAGCTCGTCCATCAGCCTGGGCAGCGGCACCGGGTAATGCGCCGATTTCAACAAGCGGTGCAGGGTAAGAATGCGCTCGTACCGATCCATGTCGACATTCAGCAGGGGAGTCTGCGTAGCATGGCCATGCCGCGTGACGCCCGCAAGCGTGTCGCAGGCTTTCCCATGAGATTTAGCGCCGATGCGCGTTGCCGGCCCGATTGTCACGATCAGGCCATTAAGATCGCTCTAAATATTCACAAAGCGTTCAAGCCGCTCCGTTAAAGTGGCCTGTTCCAACAGCTTTTTAACATTGGACGACTCCAGCGATGAAAAACCTGCTGATGACCGGCTTGGCGCTCGCCACCCTGGCCACCTTCACTGCCCACGCCCAGGACACGTCCTCCGGTACCCAGACCAGCGCCGGCACCTGGACGGGCTCGGGCGAACTGGGCTTCGCCTCTACTACCGGCAACTCCCGCTCGCAGAACGTGAATGCGAAGCTGAACCTTGCACAGGAAACCGACCAGTGGAAGAACAGCTTCTTCGCCGACTGGCTGCGCTCCAGGGGCCAGGTCACGGTGACGAACGCGCAAGGCCAAGCCGTCAAGCAATTCGACACCACGGCCGACCGCTATGACTTCGGTGCTTCGGCCGGCTACAAGCTCGACCCGCGCAGCTACATCGTCGCCGCCGGCCGCTATGAGCATGACGACTTCGCCGCTTACCGCTGGCAGGGCACGGTCTCGATCGGCTACGGCTACATGGCGTTGAAGACCGATCGTACCCAGCTCTCCTTCGAAATCGGTCCCGGTTACACCGAATACCAGCCGGCTACCGGCACGCAGACCATCAACGGCGTCACTGTGCCGCTCAAGGAACCGCGCCAGAGCCAGGTCGTTGCGCGCGGACTGGTGAACTACAAGTACCGCATCACCGACAACACCTCGTTCGACGATACGTTCCTGATGGAATCCGGTACCAAGAACACTTACCTGCAAAACGATGCCGGAGTTGCGGTGAGCATGACCAAGAAGCTGTCGCTCAAGGTGGGCTTCCAGGTACGCCACAACAGTGATGTGCTGTCGGGCATCCGTCACACCGATACGTTGACGACGACCAATATCGTTTACAACCTCTGATCGCGCGTCGCGATTTAGCCGTCTATTCAACCCCTCCGTGTGCAAGCGCGGAGGGGTTTTGTTTTCCGTGCATCGGTCATTGCCTCATGCGCTGAGGTTAATCCCGCTCACCGTTGTCAGTGCAGGCATACACATTTGAATGCCGGTGTCCGCTACTCCTTCGACACGGCATCGCGAAAACTGGCTGGACGTCATTTTTTCGTAAAGCCGGCTGCGCACTTCACGCGTGCCGCAAACACGTATTGTCTGAGGGAGTGGTGCATCGATGAGTTACAAGAACCGTATGGCATCTGCCATTGCTGCGGCGCTTATGATTTGTGCGTGGAGTGCGGGAGCACAAGACGGTGCGCAAGGCCCTAGCGCCGACAAGGCAAAACAGTTCGAGGTCATCACGGTGACCGGCTCTCATATCCGCAGTGTGGATGTGGAAACTTCGCAACCAGTGTTCACCATGGATCGTCAGGCGATCAAAGCGACGGGTCTGACTAACGTCAACGACATTCTGGCGCGGATGCCTTCTATCGGTACACCCGATATCACACCGCAGGACACATTGTCCTCCGGCATGGATATCGGCGGACGTTACGTCAATATCCGTAATCTCGGTTCACAACGCACGCTAGTGTTGGTCAACGGTCGTCGCTGGAGCACCAGCCTCACTGGGCTAACCGATCTCTCTACGATTCCGGTATCCATCATTGATCACATCGACGTGCTGAAAGACGGAGCCTCTTCGGTGTACGGTTCCGATGCGATCGGTGGCGTCGTCAACATTGTTACGCGCGAGCATTTCGACGGTGCGGAATTCAACGCTTATTACGGCCAGAACCAGAAAGGCGATGGCCAGCAGAAGAACGGGGATTTCACCTGGGGGCATACCACCCAAAAGTCGTCCTTCATCCTGAGCGCCTCCTATCAGGACGAGCAGCCTACATGGGATCGCAGCCGTGACATCACGGCTTATGCGCAAGGTCCGCGTCATCCGGATGCCGGATTGGGTACGGGTCCTTATGGCCGCGTTTTTGATCCCAATACGGGAGTGGCGTATGTCATCAATCACGGCAGCACGAATAGCGCAGATTTAGCTAACTACCACCTCTACGATTCCTCCAGTACAGCGGACAAATACAACGCCAGCAAGGACATGACCTTCCGCGCGGGCACCTCGCTAAAGAACCTGTTCTTGCAAGAACGCTACAAGCTGACCGACAGCATCACGCTGCGCGGTTCCGCTAGCTACAGCAGCCGCAACAGTTCCAGCCAGCTCGCAGGTTATCCATTTTCCTGGACCCTTAATCCTGACGCCTATTACAACCCGTTCCCAGGCTCTGAAACGGATTTCGTGCGCCGCACCTCTGAAATGCCGCGCATCACATGGACCAATTCGCGTCTTACGCATATAGACGCAGGCATCGAAGGCTACTTCGATTTCCTCGGTCACGACTGGAACTGGGATGCGGGCTACACCTTCGCGCAAACGCGCATCCGTCAAATTTCCACGGGCAACCTATATTTGCCTAATGCCGATAATGCGTTGAATGCGATTGCAGGTCCGGACGGTCAGCCCGTTTGTGCGAACCCGACAGGTGGATGCGTTCCCTGGAACATCCTTGCCGGTCCTGGCAACACGCCAAAGAGCGTATGGGACTACGTGAATTACGTCGGCAATGCGCGTCAGATGAGCCAGACCGACGACGTCACGGCAAACGTGAGCGGTGGCCTGTTCGACATTCCTCACGGCGGCACATTCAGCGTGGCCGCTGGCATCGAGCATCGTCGCGAAAAAGGTTACTTCGCGCCCGATCCCAACGATTCCGCCGGCCTCACCACCAATCTGGCCAGCGAGCCGACCAATGGTCGCTACGATGTCAACGAGGCTTACATCGAACTCGACGCACCACTGTTGCGCGACCTACCGGGTGCGCAGGAATTCGGCATCAACATCGCCAGCCGCTATTCGCATTACAGCAGTTTCGGCAGCACGACCAACAACAAGTACAGCGTGCGCTGGCGGCCGATCCAGGATGTATTGGTGCGTGGCACGTATGCACAAGGCTTCCGCGCGCCAACGCTTAACGATCTCTATAG
The DNA here is from genome assembly GCF_030160295.1 of Dyella acidisoli. Lineage (GTDB taxonomy): Bacteria > Pseudomonadota > Gammaproteobacteria > Xanthomonadales > Rhodanobacteraceae > Dyella_B > Dyella_B acidisoli. The sequence goes on along the minus strand of NZ_BSOB01000004.1, from coordinate 86,777 downwards.
CGGCACGGGGCAGAGCTTCGAAACGTTCCTTGATCCATGCGATAGCGTGTACGGTGCCGCGGCCAGCAATCCTTCGATTGCGGGGCGGTGTGCGGCAGCTGGCGTACCGGCCAATTACCGCCAGATCGATCAATCCGGTGGTGCGATCACCAGCGCAGCGGGCGGTCAGACGCCTAACGCTTTTCTCGCAAGCTCCAATCCAAACCTGAAACCGGAAAAATCCACCACGCGCACCTTTGGTGTGGTCTACAGCCCGCACTATGTCGACGGCCTAGATATGTCGCTGGACTATTACGACATCCGTCTGAAGAACGCCATTACCAGTGTGGTTGCGGGCGGCATTCTGGATTACTGCTACGTGCAGAACATTTCGAGCTTCTGCAACAGTTTCACGCGTGATAGCACAGGAGCCATCAGTAGCCTCACGGAAACCCTGTACAACTTGGGTTCGATAACCACCAGCGGTTACGATCTAGGCATTCACTATCGTTTGCCGGAAACGTCGTTCGGGCGCTTCCGCATCTCGTCAGACAGCACGTATCTCACCAAATATCAGCAAACCAGCGGCCCTGGCGCAGTCCCGCAAGATCTCGCCGGCTTCATGAACGGCGAGCAGGGCTTGTACCGCATTCGTTCCACCTTCCAGACAGACTGGGATTACAAGCAATTTGGTGCAAGCTGGACCGTTCGGTATTACTCAGGCTTGAAAGACACCTGCTACAGCAACAGCTATGGCAGTCCTCCAGGAACGCCAATGATCGAATGTGCTAATCCCACGTATACCAATCCTTGGATTGGCGCTTACGGCATCTCGCGGAAGGGTTCGGTGGCTTTCAATGACGCCCAGGTGCGTTACACCACCCCATGGAAAGGCGTTGTTTCACTGGGCGTGAACAACATCTTCAACAAGAAGGGACCGTTCTACTACAGCGTCGTGCAGACGGGTTCGGGTAGCCCGCCGTATGATCCGAATTTCGACATCGATCGTTTCTTCTATCTGCAGTACAACCAGAAATTCGACCTTTGAATTTTTGTATTGTCGCTTTGAAAGAGCGGGCCTTTGCGCCCGCTTTTTTAATGACCAAGGAAATCTGCAGCACCTTGTGCAAACAAGGCCTGTGCTACATCGTTACCAAGCTTCGTGGCGTCACTGCTGTTACCCGAGGCCTCGGCCAGCAGTAGACGACCGCTTGATACGTCGCCCACCATGCCGCGCAGATGCAACCCATGCTCCGTCACCGTACACCACGCTCCGACGGGCACCGTGCAGCTTCCACCCAAAGCACGATTCATCGCCCGCTCGGCGGTAACAGCCAAGCGTGTATCGGCATCGTCCAGCACGGCGAGGGCTTCGAGCACGTCAGCCTGATCCGAGCGTGCTTCGATGGCGATGGCCGCCTGGCCGGGTGCAGGCAACCAGCTCGGTGCGCTCATGCGGCTGCGGATGCGCGCATGTAAACCGAGTCGCTCTAGGCCGGCGCAGGCGAGGATGATGGCTTCGTAATGGCCGGCGTCGAGTTTCTGCAAACGTGTGCCGACGTTGCCACGCAAGTCGAGCAATTCCAGATCGGGTCGCACGGCGCGCAATTGCGCTTGACGACGCAGGGATGAGGTGCCGACACGCGCCCCTAGCGGTAGCGCCGTCACATCGGCGTAATCGTTGCTGACGAACGCATCGGCCGCGTCGGCGCGCGGCAGGACGGCGGGCAGGGTGAAGCCGGGTTCCAGTTCCGCGGGGACATCCTTGAGCGAATGCACGGCGAGATCCGCGCGACCTTCCAACATCGCCACCTCAAGTTCCTTGAGGAACAAACCCTTGCCGCCGATCGTCGCCAGCGGCTTATCGATGATTTCGTCGCCACGTGTGGTCAATGGGACCAACTCCACCCGCAACCCCGGGTGTGCTGCACGCAGCAAGCCAGCCACGTGTTCGGCCTGCCATAAGGCAAGCGCACTTTTGCGGGTGGCGATGCGGAGGAGAGAAGGCGACATGACGGCTCCGGAAACGATGGCGGCTATCATTGTCGCGCACTCGTCAACTCACGCGCAGCAATCGCGTAGGCTGGAATGAAATCCCAGCATCAGTAGCCGCAACAAAGCTGGGATTATCATCCCAGCCTACTCACTCCCAGCCACTTCAACCCATACGCAGCAATTTGCGCAAAGCGGGCAGATTGCGGCGGCTCACTTCCGGGCTGAAATCGGTACCGGCCAGACGCGCCAGCACGCGGCCATCAGTGAGCGTTTTCAGGCCGATCAGGCGGCGCGCCGGTACCAGGCAGTTGCGGTGCAGGCGGATCAGATCGGGATAGGTTTCCTCGAGCTGTCGCAGCGATTCGTCGAGCAGCAGCTGATCGCCCGCGCGATGCGCCACCACGTATTTCTCTTCTGCCAGCAGGCAGATCACTTCATCCAGCGCGATGCGGACCGGCTCGCCACGCACGCGTGCATGCAGCCAGCCGGTGGGTTCGCGCGGCTGCGCATCCAGCCGTTGGCGGACGCGTTTGAGTGCATCGCGCAAGCGTTCCACGCGTACGGGTTTCAGCAAGTAATCGGCCGCACCCAGGTCGAACGCGTGCACGGCGTGCGCTTCGTACGCCGTACAGAACACCACCTGCGGGCGCGTGCGATTGGCCAAACGGGCGGCCAGGGCCTTGCCATCCATGCCCGGCATGTTGATGTCGAGCAGCAGCAGATCAGGCTGTGTTTCCGAAAGCGCTGCCAGTGCGGCTTCGCCGTCGCCCACGCTGCCGACCACATCCACGTCCGCGCATTCCCTCAGCAAGGCATCGAGTCGTGCCCGCGCCAGCGGTTCGTCGTCAACGATCAGTACGCGCATGATTTGAGGGAACCCCTACGATCGGCAGATGCAGCTTCACCACAAAGCAATTCTCCTGCGGGCCTGCTTCCACGCTTGCCCGTGGCCCAAAATGATAAGTCACGCGCTGACGCACATTGTTGAGGCCATGCCCACTACCGCCGATGGCTGGCCGGTCGGCGAGCGGATTGCTGATCTCGATCCGCATCATCGATCCCTCCCGCGCACCGCGCAGAACGATCTCGCCGCCTTCACGCAACGGCTGAACGCCGTGACGTACCGCGTTTTCCACCAGCGGCTGCAGCAGCAGCACCGGCATCGACGCATCGATCGGCAGATCGTCCAGATCGCGTTGCACGCGCAGGCGCTCACCCAGCCGCAACTGCTCGATGGCCAGATAGCGATCGACCAATTGCAGTTCCTCGCCCAGTGTGCCGCTGTGCGTATCGTCCTGTCCCAGTGCAGCACGGAACAACTCGGAAAGATCCTCCACCGTGCGTTCGGCCGCTTCGGGATCGACCCGCACCAGGGCCGCCACCGTGTTCATGCTGTTGAACAAAAAGTGCGGTCGAATGCGTGCCTGCAACGCTTCCACCTTCGCATGCGCCACCGCCGCCAAGCGCGCCTGCCATTCGGCCAGCACGTAGAAATAACGCAGCATCGCCGCGCCAAGCAGGGCAGCAATCATCGCGTTATTGCGCACGAACGTGGAGGAGTCAGCCGGAATCAGCCGCATCTCCAGCGTGCCGTCCATCCACTGCGCCAGCACGCTGCCGATCACCACGATCAGCACCATCACCAGCCATACGCCTGCATACGGCAAAAGGCCCGGCAGGCGCAGCAACCACGGGCGCAACTTGCACAGCGCCACGCCAATCACCATCGCCACCCATTCCACGAACAACATGCCGACGCTGTAACCGCGCCAGCCACGCGTACTTTGTGGCGCGAGCCAGGCCAGGGTGACGCACAGTGCGCCAACGATCAGCAGCGCGGAAATGACCGGCAAGCTACAGAAATCCGGCAGCGGACTGTGCGGCTGGGTGGATGGTTTGGTAGTGGCCCCTGGCATGCGTGCAGTATGCCTGCAGATCTGGCCGTTTTTCAGCGCAGATGCTCGCCGATCCAGCGGCGCAGATCTGCAATTTCATCCGGGCAAACCGAGTGCGGCATCGGGTAGGTATGCCAATCCACCCTGTAGCCGAGTGCTTCCAGCGTGGTGCGCGATTCCACACCACGCTGCAGCGCCACCACCGGATCGTAAGTGCCATGCCCCCAGAAAATCGGTACACCCGCATTCGCCGCACTGCGCTCGTTGGCGAGCGTATGGGCGATCGGCAGGTACGTGGACAACGCGACGATGCCCGCCAGCCTCTGCGCGTGCCGCAAGCCCGTCGCCAATGCAATCGCGCCGCCCTGTGAAAACCCCGCCAGCAGAATGCGCTCGCTCGGCACGCCGCGTTCCTGTTCGCGGGCGATCAACGTTTCCACTTGCGTAATGGATTCACGGGTGCCCGCCTCGTCCTGCTGTGAGAGCAGATCGAAACCATAGATGTCGTACCACGCGCGCATCGCCATGCCGTTGTTAATGGTCACGGGGCGCACCGGCGCATGCGGAAACACAAAGCGGATAGCCGGCCACTCGGGCACAACCAGCTCCGGCACGATCGGCGCGAAATCATGGCCATCAGCGCCCAGGCCGTGCAGCCAGATGATGCTATAGACGGGGTTGGCGGCGGTTTCGGATTCGACGGTGGGGAGCAAGGACATAGCAGCATGAGGGGAGTGATTCGAAATGGCATCGTAGCAGCACGACACTCTGTTCCCTCTCTCTGTTGGGAGAGGGGTGAGGGGGCAATCTTGCAAGGAAACCTGCTCACCCTCATGGTCGTCATTCCCGCGAAAGCGGGAATCCATGTTGCTCCGATGTGAAAGCTAAAAATGGATTCCCGCTTTCGCGGGAATGACGATGTCGAGGTGTTGCGGGCGAGATCAGGCGAGCGTGACCCCTCACCCCAACCCTCTCCCCGAAGGAGAGAGGGAGCCAGGTTCTTCGCTGCTGTTGTTGAGCCTCATGCTGCCGCACCTTGCGCCAGCAGCGCCAACGCACGCTGATGCGAAGCATGAATCGTATCCCGCTCCGGCACGCGCCCCGTGGCAATGCATTCCAGCCATTCGTCCGTGCTCAACACCGCCGCGAAGCGTGACTGCTGCACCACGCTGTACACGCGATGGATTTCCTCCGCGCTGGCAAACCCGGCGCGGTTCGCATAGGGCACGGTGCCCGCAGCGTCGTGCAGGAATTCCACCTGCAATCCGCGATCGAACGCATGCTTGACGGTGGTGTCGTCGCAGTTGTGCGTCATGTAGCCGACCACGGTCAGCGTGTCGATCTGGTGCTCACTCAACCAGTCGGCCACATCGGTACCGGCGAAGGCGCTGGGCAAAAGCTTGCGCTGATAGTGATCGTGCGGGCGCTTGGCCACCGTCTCGTGCAGCTCCCATCCCGGTGTGCCCATGGCGAACAGCGGCGCGTCGGCGGGCGAGGTTTGCTGGATCACGATCACCGGAATGCCGGCTGCGCGTGCACCATCCATGGCGCGCCCGATATGGCGCAGCGAGGTGGCGACTGGCGGGTACTGAATCTGCAAGCCACCGGTAACGTATTCGTTCTGCACATCGATCACGACCAGCGCGCGGCGAGGAGTGGTATGGCTCATGACGGCGATTCCTTGTGAAAGAGAGCGTGAGTGCTCCCGGTGAGTGCATCTTCCGCTTCTGCCATGCGACCCGGCAGTGGCCCAATTGCCATTTAGCGATAGAATCGGGCCAAGCCGCCGGAGAATCCTCGCATGCAGCCTGTCAAAGTCGCCGTCGTTGCCTTCGATCAGATTCGCCCGTTCCATCTTTCCGTGCCCTGCGCTGTTTTTGGCGAAACGCTTGGCGAACCGGAATCGCTATTCCAGCTTCGCGTTTGCGCTGCAGAACCGGGCGAATTGCGCACCACTGCCGGCTTCGGCATTGCCACACGTCATGGCCTGCGCGAGCTGTCGCAGGCCGATGTGATCGTGGTGCCGTCCTGGCGCAATCCGCACGAATCCGCACCCGAGCCCTTGCTTTCCGCGTTGCGCCGCGCGCACAAGCGCAGCGCCACCCTCGTCGGACTTTGCCTTGGCGCTTATGTGCTGGCTGAAGCCGGAGTGCTCGACGGCAAGCTCGCCACCACGCACTGGCGTTGGACGGAACTCTTCCGGCAGCGCTTCCCCAAAGTGCGGCTCGACCCAGACGTGCTGTATGTCGATCAGGGTAACGTCGTTACGTCTGCCGGCACGGCTGCGGGCATCGACTGTTGCTTGCACGTCGTGCGGCGGCAGTACGGTGCCGAAATCGCCAACCGTATCGCGCGTATCCTGGTCGTGCCGCCGCATCGCCAAGGCAGCCAGGCGCAATACATCGAGCAGCCTGTGCTCACGCGTGCGACCGACACACCGCTCACCAAAACCCTGCACTGGGCTACGCAACATCTCGGCCACACCCACACGCTCGATTCGCTCGCCACCCGCGCCCTGATGAGTCGACGTAGCTTTACGCGGCATTTTCGCCAGCACACGGGTACCACGGTCGGCCAATGGCTGCTGTCGCAACGGCTCGGCCTGGCGCAACGCATGCTGGAAACCACCGATCAACCGATCGAACGCATCGCCGAGCGCGCGGGATTCGGCACCGCGTTGTCGATGCGGCAGCATTTTGGCGTGGCGTTCAATACGACGCCGTCGATGTATCGGCGGGAGTTTCGTGGGGCTTGATGTTCTGATTGGCGTAATCCACACACGATGTGCCCCCTCCCCTACGTGTAGTAGGGGAGGGCTGGGGTGGGGTGAAGCACTCTCGCGATGATGCTCCGTCAGTGCCTCACATTGTTCCGGCGCAGCCGAACGCGAGCTTTGCTCGCGTCACCCCACCCTAACCCTCCCCTGCAAGCAGGGGAGGGGATTGAATCTCGTGCAGATTCACTCGCTCGACGCCGTCTGCGCCGACAACCCCAACTCATGCGCAAAGAACGTCAGCATGATCGCCATATCCCCAACCCGCTGACTAAACGGCGCGCCAACGCCATGACCTGCATTCATGCGTGTCAGCAACAGAATCGGTCGATCCGAGGAACTTGCGTTCTGCAGTGCCGCAGTGAACTTGCGTGATTGCCACGGCGCCACGCGCGGGTCGTTCGCGCCGGTCGTCATCAACACCGCGGGATAACCGGTATGTGGCTTCACGTTCTGCAACGGTGAATACGACAGCGTCGCCTTGAACTGCAAAGGATCGCTTACCGTGCCAATTTCGCTGACGTTGTACGGACCGTTGGCGAAGTTCGTTTCATGGCGAATTACATCGTAGATGCCGACCATCGCTACCACAGCGCGGTAATCGGCGGGATGCTGCACCAGTGACGCACCCATCAGCAGGCCGCCGTTGCTGGCGCCGAGAATGCCCAGGTGCTTGCGGTCGGTCCAATGCGTATCGACCAAGGCCAGCGCAGCAGCATGGAAATCGTCGAATACATTCTGCTTGTGCAGTTTCTGACCCTGCGCGTGCCAGTCCTGTCCGTACTCATTACCGCCGCGGATGTTGGCGAAAGCAAACACGCCGCCGCGCTCCAGCCAGGCCAGGCGGGCGCCGATGAAATGCGGTGTGACCGGAAGATCGTAGCCGCCGTAGCTGTACAAAATGGTGGGGCGCTGACCGTTCGGTGTGACGCCACGCAGTGCCAGCACCGTCACGGGAATCTTGGTGCCATCCTTCGACACGCCGTCGATACGATGCATTTCCACGTTGCTGTAGTCGGCAGCAGGCTTCACTTCGAACACGCTGTGCAGGTCGCCGGTTTTCGCGTCGTAGTCGACCCAGCGCGAGGGCAAAGTCCAGCCGTCGTACGTGATCAACGCATGATCCTGGCCCTGTTCGGCAGCGATGCCGTCGATGCTTATGCCGTGGCCCGGCAGCGGCAGACGGCGCAGCCACTTGCCCTGCGCGTCGTATTGCTCGATCCACCAGTCCGGCCCCCAACTGCGTGTGATGAGAAATCCATCCGCGATCGGCGCAACGCCCTGCAACGCACCTTCGTGTTGGGGCACCACCGTGGTGACCTTGCCTTGCGCATCCACCGCAAGCACTTTGCCGCGCGGCGCGTCGGCAAAGCTTGTCACGAATAGACGCTGACCGACCCAAGCCGCTTCGCGCACGTTTGCATCGTGACCCAGCACCTTCTTCCAATCTTCACCCTCGCGCAGATACACCTCGGCCGGACCGCCGTCACCGATGTTGGCGAGCACGGCCAGCTGCTTGGCGCCCGGTGAAGTAAGCAGGCGGTATTCGGCAACCTTCGAATAGCCTCTGCCGAAGACCGCTTCATCGGCACTGATCGGCTGGCCCAACACGTGATGCATCAACGCCGCATCAAACTGCTGCACTTCGGCTCCGGCCGGCGGCAACGAAAAACGCACGTACACGAAGCCTTGCTCATTCGCATCCCACGCCACACCCTCCGGCGTGGTACCGCCGCCCGCATAAGGCAATGCGTCACTCAAGGTTTTGCCGGTCTGCACATCCAGCACGTGCACAGTGGTCAACTCGCTACCGCCTTCCGCCGTGCCGTACGCCAGATAACGTCCGCTGGGCGAAGGCCAATAACCGGTGATCGCGGTATTGCCGTCGCCGGCATTGACGTCCACCAGCACCCGCGCCTGCCCATTCGGCCACGCTTGCGCCATCAACTGCGGTTGCGGCTGCGGTGGCGTTTCCTGCATGTAGAACAGCGTGCCACCGGCAAGCAGCGGTGAGGATCGCGTAGTGGACGTGATGGCGAGTTGCTGCACGCGCTCCGTCATTGCCTTGCCGTACGGCATGGCCGCCAGCACCGCTTCCGTGTGTTCGTTCTGTGCCTTGATCCAGGCCTGGACCGCGGGATCCTGCGGGTTTTCCAGCCAGCGATAAGGATCGTTCACCGTAACGCCATGCAAGCTGCTGGTGGCTGTTCGCGTAGGTGATGCGGGTGGTTTCGGTATGTCGTTCGCGTACGTAACCATGGTTGCAATCAGGGCGAGGGCAGGCAGGCAACGCAGGAAAGAGGGCATGCCGAAATCCTTTTGACGTTGGAAATGACGTTAGATAAGGCCGACCGCTCAGACTATATCCGGCTCCCGGCCCGTGGAACGGGACCCTTGGCGCTTGTCTCCCGCCGACGCTTGGCTATGCTGGCCGATTTTCGACCTCCGGAGCTCTCCCATGCGCCGACTGCTGCTCGCCGGCCTCATCGCATTCACCGTACTGCCTGTGGCAGCAGAAGCCCCATCGAGCGCGCAAAAGCTCGATCTGGAAACCATCATGGCCAACCCGGACTGGATGGGCCACGCGGTGGAAAATCCGTACTGGAGCGTGGACGGCCGCAGCCTGTATTACCGGCTCAAGCGTGACAGCAGCCCGGTGCGCGATCTGTATCGCATCGATCCCGCCAGCGGAACGAGCACCAAGCTGGACGCCGCCGCCACTGCGCGGGCAGAAGGCCCTGCCATCTACGACCGTGCCCATCGCTATGCAGCGTATATCTTCCATGGCGACGTGTTCCTGGTGGAGTTGAGCAGCGGTCGGCGCACGCAAGTCACGCGCAGTGCATTGCCGGAATCGTCGCCGCGTTTCTCGGCCGATGGTCGCGCGCTGCAATTTCGCGAAAGCAACACCTGGTATGTCTACGACATCGCTAGCGGCGTCACGTCACCGGCTGCCGTGCTGAAATTCGCCGACGATCCGCAGGCCAAGAAGCCGGATGCGCTCGGCCAGCAGCAGCTCGATTTGTTCAAATCGCTGCGCGAAGACAAGGCGGACAAGGATGCGCTGCACGCCAACGAACAGGAACTGGCTGTGGCCGACGCCTCGCGCGCACCGCAGCCTTTCTATCTCGGCGACAAGCAGCAGCTAGCCGACACCGAACTTTCGCCCGACGGCCACTGGATGCTGGTGGTGACACAGCCTGCGCATCACGACGACGGCAAGGCGCCCGACGTCATCCACTACGTCACCGATTCCGGCTTCACCGAAACCGAAGCGGCGCGCACGTATGTCGGCCGCAATGATCCTGCGCCGCAATCGGTGCTGTTGCTCGATCTTGCCGCGCACAAGTCCTACCCGCTCTCGACCGACAACCTGCCCGGCATCAAGGACGATCCGCTGAAGGCGATTCGCGCCAAAACCGTTGCCGAACTGCAGAAAGCCGGCAAGGACGATGACGCCAAGGCACTGAAGGCGCCGGACGTGCGGCCGGTCACCCTGTACAGCATGGACAGCGACAGTGCCGGCATCGTGTGGAGCGACGACGGCCGCAACGCAGCGCTGGCATTCCTTTCCATCGACAACAAAGATCGCTGGATCGCCAGCATCGACTTCGCGCATCACGCGCTGGTGCCGCAACACCGCTTGCACAACGATGCATGGATCAACTGGGCTTTCAATGATTTCGGCTGGCTCAAGGACAACCGCACGCTGTGGTACCTCAGCGAAGAAAGCGGCTATTCGCAGCTTTACGCAAAACCCGTGGACGGCGCTGCCAAGGCGCTGACTTCCGGCAAGTTCGAAGTCAGCCAGCCGCAACTGTCCAATGACGGCAAATGGTTCTACCTGAGTGCGAACAAGACCGCGCCTTACAGCTACGACGTCTATCGCGTGCCGACGAGCGGTGGCGAACTCAACCGCGTTACTCAGTACGGCGGCATGGAACAGTTCGCACTCTCGTCAGACGACAAGCAGCTGGCAGTGTTGCATTCGTCCGCCTACGTGTTGCCGCAACTTGCTGTGCAAAACGCGGAAGGCGGCACGCCGCGAGAACTCACCAACACCATGAAATCCGGCTTCTCCTCGCATCAGTGGATCGAGCCGAAGATCGTGGAAGTGCCGTCCACGCACGGTGCCGGTGTGATCTATGCGAAGTATTACGGACCGGCTGATGAAACCAATGCGTTGGCGTCACGCCCAGCCGTGCTGTTCGTACATGGCGCCGGCTATCTGCAGGACGTGAAGCAGGGCGCAACGTACTACCAGCACGAACAGCTGTTCAACAATATGCTGGTGCAGGAAGGCTATGTGGTGTTGGACATGGATTACCGCGCCTCCCAAGGCTACGGCAGTGCATGGCGCACCGCGATCTATCGCCAGATGGGCCACCCGGAACTGGAAGACCTGCTCGACGGCAAGGCATGGCTGGTGAAGAACCATGGCGTCGATCCCAAGCGTGTAGGTATCTGCGGTGGCAGCTATGGCGGCTTCATGACCGAAATTGCGCTACTGCGCGCACCCGGCGAATTCGCTGCCGGTGCAGCACAGCGTCCGCCGTCCGACTGGGTGACCTATAACGCGCAGTACACCTCCGGCATTCTCAACACGCCGCAGGTCGATCCGGAGGCTTACAAGATCAGCTCGCCGATGACGTATGCGGAAAACCTGCGCGATCCACTGTTGATCAACCACGGCCTGATCGACGACAACGTGCTGGCCAGCGACTCCGTTCGCCTGTATCAGCGCTTCGTCGAACTGCACAAAAAGAATTTCTGGATCTCGCTGTATCCGTTGGAACGGCATGAATTCGAGCATGCCGATGCGTGGTATGACGAGTATCGGCGGATTTACGAGTTGTTCGATACGTGGGTGAAGCCGGTGCGTTAAAGCTTGCCGTAAACGGTCCTCTCTCCCCGGAGGGGGAGAGGGGGCTGATGCTGGCGTCAATCCTCATCTTCCTCACTCCCATCCGCCTTCCAATATCCCGTCGCGCGAATCCACTCCTTCGGCACGCCACGGTCCTCTGCCAGAAAACGCCGCATCGTTCGCACGCGACGCGATTCCGCCGCAATCCAATAGAACGTATCGCCCGGCAACTTCGGCAATTCACGTAATGCGCTTTCCAGCAAATCGCTGCTGGCAGCTTCGATACCGTTGCGTTCCAGCCACGTCACTTCGAATGCCGCTTGCGAACCCAGTGGCTGACGATCCGCTCGCTCGGGAATTTCCACCAGTACCACCACATGCGCACCGGCTGGCATTTCATCCAATCGGCGGCCGATGGCGGGCAGGGCGGTTTCGTCGCCAATCAACATGTAGCGATCGAAATCGTCGGCGATCAGAAAAGAGCCGCGCGGCCCGCCCACGCCGATGCGATGTCCAGGCTTGGCCTGTTCGGCCCACGTCGATGCCGGCCCATCGCCGTGCAGCACGAAGTCGATGATCAACTCATTGCGCATGGCATCGTGTTCGCGCGGCGTGTAGTCGCGCATAGGCGAAGGTTTGGAGCCGGGCGGAAATTCCGGACCGTTCGGCCCCAGTGCGGGAAACACCAGTTCGCCATCCGCATTGGGAAACAGCAGCTTCACGTGGTCGTCGGGCGAGGCGCTGACAAAGCCGTGCAACTGCTCGCCCTTCAAGGTGATGCGCTGCATGTGCGGCGTCATGCGTTTCGAACTCAACACTTCCAGCGTGCGCATCGCCAGCTGATGCCGCACCATGCGATGTTCGTGCCGCGTCACTTGTCGCTGTCCTCGCTTTTGTCTTTGTCCTTGTGACCGGATGCAATTTCGGTTGCGGCACGCTCCAGAATCGCGGCTACGCGTTGTGCCTCGGCCTTCCAATCGCCACCGCGCATCAACACGGCGTGTTTGAGTGCATGCATCGCCTTGCGCACCGTCATCGGCACCGACAGCTTGGCGAACATGCGTGCACTTTCGCGTGTGCGTTCGATGATCGCTTCGACCGTCGCGCGATTGGCGTCCAGATACGCGCGGCCCTCGGCAGTGATCGCATACAGCTTGCGTCCGCCTTGCTCGTTCTCCACCGAGGCATGGCCGAGCTCTTCCAGCATGGTCAGCGTCGGATAGATGGCGCCCGGGCTGGGCGAGTATTGGCCGAGGAACATTTCCTCGATGGTGCGGATCAGCTCGTAGCCGTGGCGCGGCTGCTGCTCGATCAGCGCCAGCAACAACAGCTTCAGATCGCCGTGACCCAGCATGCGTCCGCCGCCGCGTCGGCCGCCGCCTTGCAGATCGCCCAAGTCGCCGAAATCACCGTGATGCCCGAACCCACCATGCCGGCCGCGCCGTCCATGGAAGGCGTACTCCTCGTAGTCGTACCCGCCGGCTTCACGCCAGCCTCCACAGCCACCGTCATGATGGCGATGCATGAAGCGATGAAACAGGAAATGTCCGCGCATGATATAACTCCGATATATCTAAATGACGGTCGAAACGATATATCGAAATTGTATCGAAGTGCAAGTCAGGGTCGGAAAATGGCGTTCCATCCTTGAAAATCCTGAGCCGTCGCCCCGGCGAAGGGCGGGGCCCAGTGTCTTGATGTCAAAGCAACGTCCCTGGGTCCCGGCCTTCGCCGGGACGACGAGTCGAGGTTTCTTCGCAAGTTTTGAGGGGAGGGGAAGATCTACGTCGATTTCCTTCCATCTTGTTCGTCACCCCTATAGGGCCCCCCTCCAGAGGAACGCAACCATGACGCAGAACCCCACCCTCGTCCCCGCCGTCGAACTGGTGAAGCGCAACGCCGCCACCCAGCCGAACGAAAGTGACGAGTACCGCCACGCGCGCAACGAACTGCTGCGCGAGGAAATCGAATTACGCCGTCATATCGAACGTGTTGCAGCGATGCGGCGCGCATTGCCGCCCGGTGGCGAAGTCATCGGCGATTACCGTTTCGAAGGGGAAAACGGACCCCTCGATTTCGCAGGCCTGTTCGGCGACAAGCAAACGCTGGTCGTCTACAGCTACATGTACGGTCCGCAGAGGGAGCGCCCGTGCCCTATGTGCACGTCGCTGCTCAGCGCATGGGAAGGTGAAGCACGTGACATACAGCAGCGCGTTGCACTGGCCGTGATCGCGCGCGCGCCGCTCCAGAAGCTACTGGCGTTCAAACGCGAGCGTGGCTGGCGCGACCTGAAGCTGTATTCCGATCTCAACGGCAACTTCAGCCGCGACTATCACGCCATTGCGCCGGACGGCAGCGACATCCCGGAAATAAACGTGTTCACTCGCCGCGACGGCATCATCCGCCTGTTCTGGGCCGCTGAAATGGGTTTCGAAACCTCCGATCCCGGCCAGGATCCGCGTGGCGCGCCCGATCCCATGCCGATCTGGACCTTGCTCGACATGACGCCGGAAGGGCGCGGAACGGATTGGTATCCGAAGCTCGACTATCCGGCATAACTGCAGCATACGCATCGATGCAAAAAACCCTGGCGGCTGTGCCGCCAGGGTTTGCGCATTCATGTCTAGATGGATTACGGCGCGTTCACGAATGCCCTCCATGCACTCAGCAGATTGTACGCATTCACCGTACCCAACCCGTTCGCGAAGCTCCAGCCGGGTTGTGCGGCATAGGCTGCAGTGTTGCTGTTGTACGTCGAGGAGCTAGTAGAAGTGAGACCCAGCTGCGTCGGTCCATAGAACTGCAGGAAGTTCTGACTGGTGCCATAGAAATAGCAATCGGGCGTGGTTTGCCCTTGGAGCTGCACGCACTGCGTGGAATTACCGCCCGTGGTGATGTTGTGGAACACGCAACTGCCGGTACCGCTGGTGCCGTTGCTGGAGTTGCACTTTGCCAACGTACCAGGCGTCTTCCCGGTCGGGCCGCCGTATTCATTTCTGGCCAGTTCGTACAAGGTTGGTGCGGCATTGCCCTGGTTCGCTGGCAGGCCGTCGTTATGCAAGCCTTGATCGATCAGTGCCTGGATGCCCGCAAACATCGGTGCCGACAGCGACGTGCCACCCACCAGTTCCACCGGTGAAGTGAAGTTGGGTGTGCAAGGATAAAAACCGGTGCACAAAATCACCCACGAATACCCGCCATAAGAACCGCCGAACAACGACACATCCGGCAGATCGCGCGACTGGTCCTTCGCCGCGCCACGCACGATGCGCTGCCATGACGGCTTGTAATCGACCGACGATGGACCGCCACTACCGCTCTCGGACGTCACGTAAAAGCCGTACGGATCGTAGATCAGCGCGTTCTTGCAGAACTGCAACGCGGACACGTGCGCCAGCTTGTTCGCTGCCAGCGTATTGCCGCACGACTGATTCCAGGTGAGCTCCGGCACATACGATTTCGCAGAGCCGTACTGCGCATTGAGCGTGCTGTTGAAGTACTTGCTGGTGGTGCCGTCGAGCACGTCTGCAGTATCCGTACCGCCTACACCCGTATCGTTAGGCGAGGTAGCGAACGAGTTCGCGTCGACGCCAAATCCATTGATGATGCTGCCGTTGAAGCTCGGATTGGAACCGGAATCACCGCTGGATACGAACACCGAAATACCTTCGGCGTCGCCTTGCGCCCACATCAGGTCGATCGCGGTCTTGCTGGCGGCGTCGGTAAAGCCTTCGCCGTAGCCATAGCTTGCACTGATGATGTTGGGACGTCCCGCCGGATTGGTGTTGTTGATCAGGTTGGACGCTGCGGTGAATACGCCGCCGAAGAAATTGGTCGAGCCGGCGTCATTGCAGGTAGCCACCCAAATGTTCGCACCGGGAGCCATCGCAGTTGAGTATTCCGAATCCAGCACCGTCTCGATGCTTTCGCCACCTGGCGAGTTGCCGCCCGGGTCGGTGCAGTTGCCGGTGGAGGGCGTCAACTGTGGCTGGAATTGCGTGAACGTTCCGCCGTAACTGCCAAGGCCGAACTGACTGACGAAATTAGCCCAGTCGGGGGTGTACATATCCACATCTTCGACCACTGCAATGTTGATACCCGTGCCCGTCAAGCCACTGGTATACAAGCTGCTGACGTTATAGATCGTCTGCATGTCGAACGGCACCAAACCGCGCACGCCACCTGTGAAATTCACTGCCGAATGGCCTGGTGTTCCCGCCAACGAATTAGCCGGTTGCTTGATGTTGAAGTTGCTCTTGCCGCGATCGAACTGCGCCACTTGCGGTGCCACGTGCAAGGGTTGCGGACGGAAGTCGTTGAGGCCCGCTACGCCCACCACCACCTCGCGCAGTGCGGAAGGCACGCTGATGTCGCCCGCATTGGCGATATGCGTGACATGGTTGACGACGTAACGGTTCTCTTGCGTGTGGAATGCCTGGCGAACCAGGCCCGCCGTACCGCTGAAGTCGATCTGCAGCTTGTTCGGATAGACACCATGCACGGTAAAGCCGCGTGACATCAGCCACGATTTCACAGCAGCGATATCCGCATCGGCGACGCCGAAATTGGTGCCAAATTCTTCAGGGCTCAGCCATTGATGGAATTTCGCCGAAGCCGGATCGTGCTGTGCGGCGATCAACGTTTGCAATGCCGCTGCGCGCTGCGCGCTTGGCCGAAGAACCAGTTGCATATGGTTCATCGGCAACGCATCGTCCACGCGGCCGGCAGATGTTGTATTGGCAACAACGGCCAGATGCGTGTGCTCCAATGCGGAGACCGCATTGTTGTCTACGACCTGCGTAACACGCGGTGCTTCGGTCGTATTGAGACCGGCAAGCGCCGGATTGGAAGAAGCTGCTTGAGTAATCGAAGGCAGCGTTGCGAATGCGGCCGCAATCGCCAACGCCATCATCACATGCTCGGTTTTCACGTCTTTTCTCCTTTAAGTCTGGATGAAAAAAGCGAGTCCCCCTGTGATGAATCAGCCAACTTATGTACTCGTCGTCTTGACCTCTCTGGTAAAGGTGCGCAAAAAGTCATCGGACCGCCGTATAGGCCCGACACAGCCACGCCGGCTGCGATCGCGTTGACTTGCCTTGGATTGCATTGCTCCCCAACTGATATCCCGCTTGAACATCGGGGCACTCGATCGTGCGCCCGCGCGAAAGCATCGTCCAGTGCCTTGCGCGCATTTAGTTGTTTCATCGGGTTTACAGTTTTAAAGCGTCAAATGTGGCTTCACGTTTGTCACACATGAACGCGTGATGCTAACCGTAGGTTAGGGTGCAAACCCCAACATCGCGGTGTATGCCGATAGGGCAATGCTGGGGTTTGCATTCCAGCCTACGTAGTCCCGCTATTTAAACTTTTTAAACCGGCACCACCTGGCTGGTCTTGTCGCGAGCCATCACCACGCTGGTGGTGAAACGCCGGATGTTGGGATTGTCGAACAGCAAGCGGCGGGTAAAGGCTTGGAAATCGTCCATATCGCGGGCGGTCACGATCAGGATGAAGTCCGCTACGCCAGTCACGTAGTAGCAGTGCTGCACATTGGGGTCAGCGCATGCAGCATGGCGGAACGCATCAAGCATGTCCGCGCGCTCGCGCTCCATCTCCACGCCGACAATGAAGCCCATGCTCTGGCCTACCGCCTGCGGATCAACGATCGCGACCTCAGCCACGATCACGCCGATTTCCCGCATGCGTTTCAACCGGCGTTGCACAGCGGCTGCAGAAAGACCGATGGCGGCGCCGATGTCCTCACCGGTCATGCGGGCGTCACGCTGCACGTAACGGAGAATCTCGCGGTCGAAGGCGTCAAGAGCGGTATCGTCGGTCATGCCGCAGAATTACTCCAAAGAATGCGGCCATGCAACGCCGAAGAGGCCAATAACGCGGCTAGACCGCGCATAAAGCTGGAAAAATGCTGCGACCTCCCCGACCCAGCACAGCATGAAACTCCTCTATCAAACGCATTCCCCTTACGCCCGCAAAGTCTTGGTCATGGCGCACGAGGCAGGCCTCGCGGATCGTCTCGACGTCATCCATCACGAAACCAGTCCCACGGTGCGCAACGACGCAGTGTTCCGGCAAAACCCGCTTGGAAAGGTGCCGGTGCTGATCCTCGATGACGGCTTCGCATTGTTTGACTCCATCGTGATCTGCGACTACCTCGACGGGTTGCATCAGCGCGAACGCTTCCTTCCCCAACATGGCCGCGCAAGGCTCGTCAGTCTGCGCCGGCAGGCGCTTGCACAAGGCATGTGCGATGCAGGCATCGCCGCGCGCTATGAAACCGCGCGTCGTCCTGAGGCACTCCGCTATCCCGCCTTTCGCGACGGGCAACTCGACAAACTGATCGGCGCCTACGACTTCCTCGAACGTGAAGGAGGCTTCACACCACACGATGCCGAAGCCGAACACGTCGATCTCGGACAGATCGCGCTCGCCACCACGCTGGATTGGCTGGCTTTCCGGCGGTTGCCAGATTTCGAGCACGGACGGCCGCGTTTGTCGGCGTGGTATCGCGCGTTCCTGCAGCGGCCTTCCATGCAGCTGACCGAATTCGTGGGCGAAACCGTCGACTGACCTCTCGCACGTACGCACCATCAACGTGAATCTTCTATGACTTCGACCTGGTTCGATAGGCTGTTCCTGCATGGCTACGTCACGGATCGTCGATGGCCGCTGGAACGCGCACGCTCTGCACATAGAAGCGGCGAGACGAACAGTCATGCGCAGCGTATCTGCGAGGTGCCGAACTATCTTCGTCGATGTCTCGGCATCGGCGATGGTGTCATGCGCAAGCAATGAGCTCTGTAGGTTAGGGTTTGCACCCCAACCCACGGTCAATCTACACCGCGCAGCCGTGCCACCATGCCCACTGACGCGATCAACGCCCGCGACAGCAGGCGCATATCCACCGGCATGTAGCGGCGCCGCACATCCAGCAGCAACGCGATGCGCGGCTCGTCGCTGTGATTCCACACTTCATGCGGATAGGTATCGTCCCACAGCAAGTGTTGGCCGCTGCCGATGCGATGCTCCTGATCGTTGAGTGCGAGCACGGCGGCAGGCCGCCCATCTGCATCCACCGGCACCGACAGTCCCAGCTGGTAGCGCAAGATGCCGCGGAACGGACCGCGATGCCGCGGAATATGTTTGTGTGGTGCGAGAAACGACAACGTGGCCGAAAGCACATCCGGCGATGACGCAATGAGCTGTGCCAGCTTTGGGCAGGTCGCAAGATTCTTGCCGATATCCGTGCCGTACACCTTCAGCACCAGCACGCGCCAATCCTTGCCATCGTTGGCGGAAATCGGCATCTGCGCCGGCATGATGTCGTGAAAGCGTGGAATGGTGTGCAATCGCGCAGCAAGTGCCAGCGCTTCGTCACGAAGTGTCGGCCAGGCGTCGACAAACTTGCCGGCATCGGGAAAGTAGATGCCGGCATCCAGCACGGGTGGCGTGTCGATGCGCGCATCGTAAAGCCGACGCACCATATTGGCTGACAGGTCGTACAGCAGGCTCATGCGTTGCTATGCCTTGTCGCAATTCATCTGATGGAATCCATCGCCGCCATAGCTTCAATGCGGCGTATGCTCCGGCGTCCGGGCGCTGCGCTGCGTGAAGGCCGTCACAGCGGAAGAACGGGCAGCCCCCGCCGCTGTTGACGCAGCACGTCGCTCGGCGTGCGCAAAAGCTTGCGTTGATTCATCGATAAGGCGGCCGGCAGCAAGTGCTATCTTGGTCCGCTGCTCCGCCAACGTCATTCAGGAGTATCTCTTGCGCCTCGTTTTTCCGTCGTCTCAAGGATTGGTCGAACGGTCACGGCTAGGGCGCGCCCTGGTAGAAGCCGTCGCAACGCTGATAGCGGCGATCGCCACGCTGCTTTGCGCGCTCGCGATCAGCCGGGAACCTGGTCCCGGCATATTGGCCGTGGTGTTGTGCCTTTCGTTGTCGCGCAGCCAGCTCGATCGGGATCGCCGGGGTCGCATCGAGGCGGTCTTTGTGTTGCCAGCCGTTGGCCTCGCGGCAGCTGGAGTAGGCATCCTGCTGCATCGTTTTCCGATTGTGGGCGCGCTCGTGTTCACCGCCGGCATGTTCGTGTCGATCTGGCTGCGACGCTTCGGCCCGATGGCGCGTCGCGTTGGCTCATTGATTGCGTTGCCGTTCGTCACATTGCTCACGGTGCCGTATATACCGCCCAAACAACCTGGCCCGGTTCCAGTGTTGTTGTTGCCGATCGTCGTGGGATTGCTGGCCTTGTTCTGGGTCAACCTGATGCACGCGCTGGCGCAAGCGCTCCGTTTGCTGCCACGCGTCGGCCATGCGGCCTTCGTCGCTGCACCAACGCCGGAAAGTTCACTGCGCCCTATCGCCTCCACGCGCATGGCCATCCAAATGGCGGTTGCTTTGCTGCTGTCGTTTGCCGTGGGCTATGCCGCGTTTCCGCAGCACTGGTCATGGATCGTGTTGACAGCCTTCATCGTCAACAGCGGCAATCGTGGGCGGTTGGATGTGGCGCACAAGAGCGTGTTGCGCGTACTCGGTGCAGCGGTGGGCACGCTCATAGCGCTGGTTCTTGGCGTTCATCTCGGTCTGGATGAACACACGATCGTCATCTTGATCCTCACCGCCATCTTCCTCGGTGTATGGCTACGGCCGCTTGGTTATGGCTGGTGGGCGTTGTTCGTCACCGTGGCGTTGGCGCTGTTGCAGGATCTCGTGGGCGTACCCGCAGCGCGGATGCTGTGGCCGCGCCTGGAAGAAATCGTGATCGGCGCGATCATCGGCGTGGCAGCGGGGTGGTTTGTCTTGCCGGTCCGCTCGACCGGCGTGCTACGCCGGCGCATCGCAGACGCACTGGCCGCACTTTCCACCGCGCTGGATCGGCAACAACCAGCCGGCAACACGGATGCCTTCTTCGCTGCGCTTCACGCCGTGGAACAGGTTGCGCCGCCGTTTCGAGCTACCCGCCATATCGCACAACGTGTGCGACCGGAGCGGTCCGCTGACTGGATCGAGGCGCTTCTCAGCTGCCGGGAACCAGGCGGCAAGCTGATTGAACAAGGCCAAGCACCGCCGAGTGTGCATCGCGCACTTGCGCATGCGCGCCGCTCCATGCGCGAGCCGGTACAGATTCTTCCGGCCTTGCAGCAGTTGCATGCGTGCCTGCACGATGCTTCAGGTCGGTGAAATCTTCACGCAATTACGTCCCGCCCGCTTGGCGTCGTAAAGCGCAGCGTCCGCACGGCGCCGCGCCGCCATCATGTCGGGTTCATTGCCGGTAGCAATGGCTGCGCCAATGGAAACGGTGAGTGCGTACGACTGGCCGTTGATGTGGAACGGCGTGCGTTCCACCGCTGAGCGAATGCGCTCGGCCAGCGCCAGCAAGTCTCCCTCTTTCACCGAAGGCGATAGCACGAGGAATTCCTCGCCGCCTACGCGCCCCACCAGATCGTTGGAACGCAGCATGCGCCGTATGTTGGCAACCAGTTCCAACAACACGCGGTCGCCGTCGTCGTGACCGAATCGGTCGTTGATGCTTTTGAAGTGATCGGCATCGATCAACAGCACGCCGATCGATTCGTTCTTGGCACGCGCCTTGGTAAGCAGAACATCCGAAGCTTCCACCAAGCCCAGGCGGTTGATGACGCCGGTGAGCGGATCGATGCGCGCAAGGTCATACAGATCACGCTGCAGAATCTCGTTGTAAAGCAACAGGAAACCCACGCTGGCCAGCAGCGGTTGCAACCCGATCAACAAGACGTAGACGATGTTCACCGGTGTCGGCACACCGATACCTTGCGGCGGCGTGTCGAGCGTCCATAGCGAGATGTTGCGCCACGCGAGCAGCGCAATGGCCAGCACATAAGCCCAGAACAGCAGGCACTGCGCGCGCGTATCCTGCTTGCTGCAGCCGCCCCACAAGGCGGAGAGATTGAGCAGGGCGTTGCAAGCAAGAATGATCGAGCCCCACAGCACGCGCATCCGATAATCCGGGTGCACTGTGCTCAAGTAGGTCACGCCAAGCCAAGCCGCCAAGCCAAGCATCAGCGCTTCACGCCAGCGCAGCGAACGGGTAAGCACCATGCGCAGCGCCACGATGGTCAGCGCCTGCGCAGAAAGGTTGAACGTGTTGCCCATCAGCAGCACGGCCAGTTGGGAAAGCTTGAAATCGAACGCGAGTATGAAATCACCGCCCGCTTCCAGCAGCAAAGCCGCCGCGCGCAGACGCAGCCCTTTGACCGCGCGGTTGCTGCCGCTGCGCGTGCCAAACCAGAGCATCAGCGCAAGCACCAGCGCCTGCCCGCCATTGATCAGCGCAAGTGTCTCGATGTTCAGATGCATCGGGAGATCCCTATGGCAGCCAGCTTCGATCGTCTGCGCTTCATGCGCAACGCAACGTCATCGACGGACCGCCGATGCGTCAAAACTGCCAGCTTTACTGCACATCGATAGGCTTTATCGTCAACATAGCCATGCTTCCCCTTTCCGTCGCGCGGTTATTCGCATCATCGGCATGCGCCTATACATGCCGTTGTGAGCATGTGCACCTGCCTGTCAAAACAACGAGGCAAGGAGCATGCCAGTAAAGGGGGATCGAGTTGTTCAGCTAAATAGGAGCCGGAAAGAGCGTTGTGTTTAACTTTATGAAAATCTGCGCGTGCGCGGTTTAGATCGAAATTTGCCGCCCGATATCCACGACTTGATAGGCGGGAATACGCAAATAATCGGTTACGCGGGCTGAATTTCGCAGCATCATGGCGAACACCGCACGAATCCAACGAGGTATACCACGGCCGTCTTCACGCGGAACGATTTTCTCCATGCCGACGAAATAGGTCAGTTCATGGGGTTGAATGGGGCAGCCATGTGTGGCGATTTGCGCCATCAGGGCCGGCATGTCCGGACGCTCCATAAAGCCGTAGTTGGCGGTGATCGACCAGAAATTCGGTGCGATTTCGGACAGGGCCAGGCGGTTCTTGGCCGACACCCACGGCGTGGAAGCAATCTCCAGTGTCACGGCCAGCACGCGTTTTTGCAGCGACTTGCTGTGCTTGACGTACCACTGCATCACCGGTGGCGTAGTGGCTTTTGTCTTGGTCAGGAACACCGCCGTGCCGGGCACGCGGACGATGCCGCTGGCGCCGAGCTCATCCAGAAACACGTCGACAGGCAGTGGATCTTCACCGCTGCGCGCGGCAAGCGCCACGATGCCGCGATGCCAGATGTACATCACCAGGTACACCAGTGCGGCGAGCAACAAGGGCACGTAACCGCCGTCGAACAGCTTCATCATGTTGGATGCGAAGAACGAGCTGTCGACGATGAAGAACACGCCCGCAACCATCACGCTGGCGAGCATGTTCCATTTCCAGATTTCCCGCATGGCGATGAACAGCAGTACTGTGGTCATCAGCATGGTCGCCGATACCGCAATGCCATACGCGCCAGCCAGGTTGTCGGATTTGCGGAAGCCCAGCGCTAATCCGATCGTCACCAGCATCAGCATCCAGTTCACCGCGCCGACGTAGATCTGCCCGTAACCCTCTTCGGAGGTTTGCGACACTCTGAATCGCGGCATCCAACCGAGTTGAATGGCCTGCCGCGTCATCGAAAACGCGCCGGTGATGATCGACTGGCTGGCGATGATGGTGGCAATGGTCGACAGCACGATCAACGGCAAGGTGAGCGAAGCAGGGCACAGCCGATAGAAAATATTGCCTTGCGTCGGCGCGCCGGCCAGCACGATCGCACCCTGGCCCGCGTAATTCAGCACCAGGCTGGGAAACACCAGCGTCGACCAAGACAGCTTGATCGGCCCTGCGCCGAAGTGCCCCATGTCGGCATACAGCGCCTCTGCGCCAGTGACGCATAGAAACACGCCGCCCAACACCAGGAATGCGCCACTGCCGCCATACAACAGGTAATGCAGCGCGTAATACGGATTGAGCGCCCACAGAATGCCGGGATGCTTGGC
Organism: Dyella acidisoli; assembly: GCF_030160295.1. Taxonomy (GTDB): domain Bacteria; phylum Pseudomonadota; class Gammaproteobacteria; order Xanthomonadales; family Rhodanobacteraceae; genus Dyella_B; species Dyella_B acidisoli. The sequence goes on along the minus strand of NZ_BSOB01000004.1, from coordinate 63,285 downwards.
AATGCCCCACAGTCCGAGCACCGCCATGGTGATGAACCACAACGCCATGATCGGCCCGAACGCGCGACCGATGCGCGCTGTACCTACGGGTTGGAACGCGAACAACGCCAGCAGGATCACCACCGTCAATGGCAATACATAGTGCTGCAGGGAAGGTGCGGCGATATTCAGCCCTTCCAGTGCCGATAGCACCGAAATCGCCGGCGTGATCGCACCGTCACCATAAATCAGCGCGGCGCCGAACAAGCCGGCTGCGACGATCGCCGGTCGCCTGCGGTTCTTCACCCCTAACAGGGCCATCAGGGCCAGGATGCCGCCTTCGCCATCGTTGTCGATGCGCATGGCGAAGCCGGCGTATTTAATCGACGTGATGATGATCAGCGTCCAGATCAACAGCGAGATCACGCCGAAAATGGTCTGCGGCGTATTACCGCCAGTCATGTCCAACACGGTCTTGAAGGTATACAGCGGGCTGGTGCCGATATCGCCGAACACCACGCCGAGGGCACCAACGCTGGCCCACAACAAAGCAGGCTTTTTCAATGGGTTTGCAGAAACTTCGGTCATGGCAGGCGCTGTTCTCTCCCCAAAACTGCCCAGCAGTCTAGCGATGAAAGGTGACAGCGGGGTAAGCCGGTACCACATTTGAGCGGTTGCCTGCGCGAGCTTGCTGGCCTATGGTCATAAATCTGCTGTCGCCCGCCGATCTCTCAAATCACCCATCCCCACTGCAAGGAGAGAAACCGCCATGCCCAAAGCAAACAAGGCCGACAAGGTCGAAAAAGCCAAGCAGCTGCGCAAAGGGCCGCTAAAAACCCCCAGCGCACTCGGTGAAAACGCGCGGCGCGACATCTCCGCCGAACTCAACACCCTACTGGCCGATGTGTTCGCGCTGTATCTCAAAACCAAAAACTTCCACTGGCATATGAGTGGTCCGCACTTTCGCGACTACCACCTGTTGCTGGACGAACATTCCGACGAGATCTACGCCATCACCGATCCGATTGCCGAACGCGTACGCAAGCTCGGCGGTACCACGCTGCGGTCGATCGGCGATATCGCCCGTCACCAGCGCTTGTCGGACAACGATGCAGATTTCGTCACACCGGCGGACATGCTGGCCGAATTGCGCGAGGACAACGCGCGCGTGGCCGACTACATGCGCAAAACGCACGACCTGTGCGATGAATACAACGACGTAGCAACCGCCAGCCTGCTTGAAAACTGGATCGATGAGGCGGAGCGGCGCGTGTGGTTCCTGTTTGAGACGGGGCGTACCGTCTAGAGCTCTTTTGCTCCCTCTCCCCTCCGGGGAGAGGGTTGGGGTGAGGGGTCAAGGCTTGCCTCAAGCTTCATTAAGAGCCTCGCTCCGATTTCACCCACACCGCAAGATTATCCCCTCACCCTACCCTCTCCCCGGAGGGGAGAGGGGACTAAACGCTTGATTGCGCGACCGGCTGAAAGAAAGCCACTGCACTTCCCGATACGACGCCGCAACGATCCACCCCGCCGCCGTAATCACCGTGGAAATCGCCAAACCTGTCCACGCAAACCGCTGCGATGGCGTAGCCATCACCATGGGAATCCACACGAATACAGTGAAGGCACCCATCATCCATGCTTCAAGCGTGGCCGCCAGTCGGGGTAACACGTTCAGCGCAATCGCCAATCCCGCGGCGATGTGCGCGACACCGGTCAGACACGCCCAGCCCGTGTGATAAGGCAGCCAGCCAGGCACCATGTCGGCGGTTTCCTTGGCGTAGATCAGATGCTCCAGCCCGATCAAGGGCAGCGCGACGGCGAACGCAATGCGCGCGACACGCACCGCATGTGCGCCGCTGAGCGCAGCGAAGTAAGGTTTGTCATCCGGTGTTGCCGCGCTTGCGTACAGCACCCAGCTCGCGGCGACTAACGTGATGATTTCCGCGCAGCCACCCCACGTGATCTCATGCCACGGTCCCATGATCACGCGGGGCACATGCAGCGCCAGCAGCCACAGCAGCGTATACACCATCATCACGAACGAGGCCGGCACCAGCATGCGCCGCAGCAGCAATCCCGCGCCGCCCACCACCATCACGGCGCCGGACATCAACGCAAGGAACGCCCGCCCTGGCACACCGTCGGGCACCGGTTGCCATACCGAAGCAAAATCACGCGAAAACACACTCAGCAAACCCAGTGTTACGAACGCCAGTGCAAACAACCAACGACCGATGTCAGCGATGCGCATGCAAGCCTCCCGCAGTAATGGATACGCTCATTCAAACGGCGAGCGGCGGAGGTACAAGAGCCAATCGCACGCACTTCCGGCAAGCCAATGCGCAGCATGGCTGTCTTGATTTCGCCCCAACTTCGACAGCAGGAGTACCTGCAACACAGCTAGCATGAGCACCCCACACGGTTTCGGAGGTAAACGCAGCATGGATCGTCGTAGTGTGCTCAAGGGCATCGCAGTGGGCGCGGTCGCGCTTGGTCTCCGTCCTTCGCTGTCATTAGCGGATACGAAAGACATCAACGCGCAGTTGGCAGCGTTGGAACGCCAATACGGTGGACGGCTGGGCGTAGCGATCCTGGATACCGGAAGCGGCGATCGCGCAGGGCGTCGCGCGGACGAACGCTTTCTCATGTGCAGCACCTTCAAGATGCTGCTTGCGTCAGCAGTGCTGTCGCGTGTCGATCATGGCAAGGAGCAGCTGGATCGCCGCCTGGTCTTTAATAAAGACGCGCTGCTCGAATACGCACCCATCACCAGCCAGCACGTTGGCCCGCCTGGGATGACGATCGCCGAACTGTGCGGGGCCGCCGTTTCGCTGAGTGACAACACCGCGGCAAACGTGTTGCTGGCGCATCTGGGCGGCCCTTCCGTGGTAACGGATTTCGCACGACAGTTAGGCGATCCCATCACGCGACTTGACCGCATCGAACCGGAACTCAACCGTCCCACCCCCGACCACGTCAGCGATACCACCACGCCTAGCGCGATGCTGGCGAACCTGCAGAAACTGATGTTGAGCAACGTCTTATCCGAAGCCTCGCGCAAGCAACTGACGACGTGGATGCTCGGCACGACGACCGGAAAAAAACTGGTGCGCGCGGGATTGCCCGCCGACTGGCGGGTCGGCGAGAAAACCGGCAGCGGCGTAATGCAGAACAACGACGTCGCCATCATCTGGCCGCCCGATCGCAAACCACTGCTTGTTGCGGCCTATTACGAAAATCCGGCGAAGGATAGCGATGGACGTGCTGTCGTATTGGCAGCAACCGGACGCATCATCGCGGCGATGTAAATCAAATCGTATGCAGATTTGCCTGCTGCCACGCGTGGCCAATGTGTAGCCGTTGAACCTTGCAAACGTTCAACGCGCTGATCAGCAGAGCTTTCTGATGCGCGAATTCGACCAGCACGTCATATGTGCAGCCCTGTCCATCAGGCAGGGCAACGTTAGCGTCGCCGACGTATCCACCTTCAAGAGGTCCGCCGTTGAAAGTGCCATGGAGGTGCAGCGCCTGCCAGTTCGTACTGCCTGGTGCCGCCACGCTCAGTGAAACGACGGAATCCGGGCTGTCATTGACGAAATCCACATAGTGTCGCGGTGGATCCATGGTTGAGCAGGACGCAAGCAGCCCCGCCACGACGCATAGTGCGTAGCGCATGATGATCTCTCCGTTGGGCAAACCGAGCCCCGGCCGCAAGCCAAAAGGCAGCCAGTGCATGTTCAACAAGAGAAGGGATGCGGCGACGCGCTAAATGGTTGCAAGGATGCAGCGGAAGAAAAAACGGCTATATGCGTGTTTGCCGATCAATTTGCGATGCGACCATGCCTCACGGCCGTCATTCCCGCGAAAGCGGGAATCCATTTTCAACGGTACATCAGAGCAAGATGGATTCCCGCTTTCGCGGGAATGACGGCCGTGAAGTGACTTTCATCATGGCGGGTGTCGTGACGCAGCACGATTACCGGGGTACAAATACCAACCTACGGAGTCAACGCTTTACATTCTTCTTTGGCTTGCTCATGCGGTAATACAACCTGCCCATATAGAACAACGCCAGCACGCGCCAAACCACATGCACCACCAACATCTTGTTCGCCGCGCTACCAAAATCCGTCTCGGAAAACTGCAGCAGGTTGTAGGGCAGTGTGAGCAGCTGGTAGACAGCCAGCACGCATAACGCAAGCTTGCCCGGCTTCAACCACAGCCACGTCAATCCGATCGTCAGCCAGGCAATGTCGATCAGGTTCGGATTGATCACCTCGTGGCCCTTCGCCGTCAACACCACGAACCACACCAGATGTCCGGCCTGTACGCAGAACGGTGCGACGACGGCCTGCTTCGGTTTGCTCAGAAGTTTCCTGCTCACCAGCCACACAATCGCAGTAGCGACCAGCGGCACCAGCAGATTGAAACCCGCGTATATGCCGACCGCCCAGCCGACGACGGCGGCCATGATGGCCGCAACCTTGCTATAAGCGCCCACGGCATCGTCGTGGGCCGATGCGGACCCCTTGGTGCGCATGGATTCTTCAGGATTCATGGATTTCCCTCGGATGCGCAGCGATATCACATTGAGCGGTGGACATCGCGCGCGCCATCGGGAGCCTAATGCCTTGGGAAGTAAAATAGGTGTCTAAAGCCTCGGGCCTGCCAGAGGTATCCGCCAGAGCAACATAGGTATCCGGACGGATCAAGTAAAGTGCGTTGCGCGCAAAACCTGTGGCTTCGTGCTGTGGTTGCCAATCGAAGACGTGCAGCGGCATGGCGTGATCCGCGCACCACTGGCGTAGTGCGTCGCTCGCGCTACCGTACACGTGCACCTGCCAGGTCATGGCCGTGAGACTCGAAAAATTGTCGCTTCCCGCGGCGGTCGCCCATGGCAGGCGATCCCCGCCATAAACATCACCTGCCACACCTTCGCTCAAGGGGCATCCGCGATAATTCAAGGTGATCTGCGACACGGTGCGGAACAGGAATTCGCGAACACCTTCGAAATGGAAGAAGGCCGGAATCAGTGCAGGCGCGAGCCGCGTACGCACGAGATCGGCGACACGGCCTTCGGCGGTAACGAAAGTGAAAACGCGATCCGTCGTAGCGACCAAGCGATGCGCAAAACCGATGCGCTCTGCTTCGTAGCTGTCGAGCAGACGGTCGGGCGCGTATCCGTCCAAAACGGCAGCGAGCTTCCAGGCCAGATTGATGGCATCGCCGATGCCGGTGTTCATGCCCTGGCCGCCGGCAGGACTGTGGATGTGCGCGGCATCGCCCAACACAAACGCTCGGCCCTTGCGGAAGTGTTCGGTTACACGGTGATGCACGCGGTAGGTGGAAAACCAATGCACCTGCTTCACCTCGACCTTCAAACGTGTCATCGCGCGTCCGCTGACATCCTCGAAGCGCAACGTTTCGGGATGCTCAGCACGCTCGTCACGCACCGTGCCGATCAGGCGCGCTCGACCTTCGCCGGCGAGCGGAAATACGGCCAGGAAATCCGCCTCGTCCAGATCGACGTGCAACTGCCCATTCAACGACGGACCGGTAGCTTCCACGTCAGCCACGTAGAACACTTGCTTGTACGTACCACCCGGAAAACCGGTGCCGATGGTTTCGCGCACCAGCGAACGTGCCCCATCGCAGCCGGCGAGGTAACGCGCTTCCCAATTCTGCTCGATGCCGTCAGGACCGCGCAGGCGTGCGACCACGCGTTCGCCTTCGTCGACGAAGCCGAGCAGCTCGGTCTGTCGTTGCACCGACACGCCCATCTCTTCAAGTCGTTCGATCAGCAGACACTCGTGCTGGTCTTGCTGAAAAATATGCAGGAACGGAAACGGCGTGAGATCCGAACCGAGCGATCCGAACTGTATCTGTGCCTTCTTTTCGCCCTTAACCCACAGATTCACCGCAGGCACCTTATGGCCTTGCGCGACGACCGCATCGGCCAGGTCGAGCTGGCGGTAAAGCTCGAGCGTGCGTGCCTGCACGGCTAGCGCGCGGGATGTAGTACCCGCTGCGGATGTTTTATCGATGATGTGGACGTTGACGCCCAGTTTGGTCAGCCACAGTGCGAGCACCAAACCCGTCGGACCTGCTCCGCTGATCAGAACATCGCTGCGCATGGCGTACACCTCGTAAGTGCGCGGACTGCACAATCGTCACTCGATTTCCAGCTTGTAGCCTACTCCATAGATCGAGCGGATCGGATCCTGTCCGGGAGCGGCCTGCTCCAATTTGCGACGCAGGTTCTTGATGTGGCTGTCGACGGTACGGTCGGTGACCACGCGATGGTCGAGGTACAGGTTGTCCAGCAGGTGATCGCGCGAGAACACGCGTCCCGGATTGGCGGCCAGTGTTTTCAGCAGGCGGAATTCCACCGGCGTCAAATCCAGCGGCGTGCCATGAAACATGGCGCTGTGCGTAGCTTCGTCAATGCGCAGAGCAATGCTGCTGCTTTGCTCGCCGCTAGCACGCGCACGTCGCAAAATCGCCTTGACGCGCGCGACCACTTCGCGCGGACTGAATGGCTTGCAGATGTAATCGTCTGCGCCCAGTTCCAGGCCCAGCAAACGGTCGATCTCTTCCACGCGTGCGGTGAGCATGATGATGGGCACGTCGCTGAAACTGCGCAGTTCGCGGCAGATATCCAGGCCGTCGCGTCCGGGCAGCATCAAGTCGAGCAGCACCAGATCGGGCTGACTCGCCTTGACGGCGGGGACGGCTTCGCGGCCATCGGCTACCCAACTCGATTCGTAACCGCTGGAGCGCAGGTAATCGCCTACCAATGCGGCGAGCTTTGGTTCGTCTTCCACAATCAGGATGCGTGCGAGTGCCTGCGGTGTGGTCTCCATGTCACGCATTCTCCAACGGCAGTCGCACCGTCAGCCACAAGCCGCCAAGCGGTGAGGGATGCGCATCGATCGTACCGCCATGCGCTTCGACGATGGCGCGCGAAATCGCCAATCCCAACCCCGCGCCGCCGCTGGCGCGATTGCGTGAAGCTTCCCTGCGATAAAAGCGTTCGAACAGGCGTGGCAGGTTGGCCATTTCCACGCCCGGCGCGGAATCCATCAGATCGACCACGGCGCTGTCGGCCATCATCCGGCAGCTGACGCGCAACACACCGCCCGCATCCGTATAGCGCGCGCTGTTTTCGAACAGGTTGACGAACAGCTGCTGCAGGCGTCCTTCATCCGCCGTCACCAGCACGGGCGAGGAGGGCAAGCTCAGTTGCAGATCGATCTCCGCACGGCGGAAACGATCGCGGAACGTGTCGGCCACGCTCTCCAGCAGCTTGCGCAGATCCACCTCCACCTTGCGGTAGATCATGGTGCCCACATCGGCGAGCGAGAGTTGATAGAGATCGTCGATCAGCTTGCTGAGAAGAGCCACCTCGCTCTGCAGCGACCCGATGGCGTCCTTGTCGAAGCGGCGTATGCCATCTTCCAGCGCTTCGAGTTCGCCGCGGATGATCGCCAACGGCGTGCGCAGTTCGTGCGATACGTCGGCAACGAATTGGCGGCGCGTGCGCTCGTTCTTCTCCAGCACCACCGCGAGTTGATTGAAGTCCCGCGCAAGCTGGCCCAGCTCGTCCCGCGAATGCGTTTCCACGCGTGCTGCGTAATCACCCTTGGCTAGCGAATGCGTGGCTTTGGCAATGCGATGCACTGGCGTGAGCAGGGTACGCGCCAGCCATACCGCCAATAACGCAGCGACCAACAGCGCGATGGCGCCAATGACCCAGCTAGCCCGGTACTGTCCCTGCTCAAAACGCAGATCACCGGTTTCGGTGACGTCGCGCAAGGGCAGCATCGTCAACCAGCCAACGGTGCGCCCATTCACCACGATCGCCTGCTTCAACGCGTGCGTGGCGGTGACTGCGGAAGGGTTACCGAACAAGATCTGGTTCTGCTCATCCAGCAAGGCAAACCGGAAGTCGGTACCGGTGAGCTCCGAAACCGACGCCGGCCCGTGCATGCGATCCAAAGCGGGCGGCGGTCCTTGCGGCGGATGATCGCCTTGACCCGGCGGCGGTCCGCCCGGCGGTGATTGATCGGGTGGAGGCTGGCCATCCGGCGCATCAGGCGGCTGTTGATCGGGCGGTCCCAGGTCAACGAGATTTCGCGGTGCCGGCATGCCGGCGAAATGGCCTTGCCGCATCACCTCCATCCAGGCGCGCGGATTGTTGCGCAGGAAATCCCAGCTGCCATGTTTGCGATAAGCGGTACCGAGCGAAGACGCCACGCTTTGCATGCGCTCGGTTTCCTGCTCGGAGAGGTAGCCAAGAAATCCGCGGTTGAAACTGAGGCGCGCAGCAACGCCCATCGCCACTACGGCAAATACGGCGACGGCGAGCATCGCGAGGAAAAGCTTGGCGGTCAGGCCAGGTCGCATGGTGTCGGCAAGAAATTGTGATGTGGGTGTCCCTTTTGGAATTAAGGCGGGTTGTCCGGACAGTTGCAAGCGCAACCGCGCGATTCCACGGAATCTCCAAATTTCCTGCACAGTCCTGCTCCAAGGTGGCCTCATGCGGCACCACCAGGGCGCCGACGGACAAGCGCTCATGGCAACAGGCAAACGCAAGCTGGCCACCGAATTTCTGCAGTTCCTGGCCGACATCTATGACCCGGCCACCGGCGCCGTGTCGTGCATGCGGCTGGCCGGTTGCCTCGGCATGACCGAAACCGCCTTGCGCCGTCGCTGGCTTCGCCGCGGCGTGCGCGTGTCGTGGGAGCAGTTCGCGGACGAGTTGCTCAGCGTGCTGGACGCGGCGCAGCTGCAACGACGCGATTTGAACCAGGCCATCGACTGGTACTTCAACGCACCGATCGAACAGTGCGGCAGCAAGACCGCCGACGAACTGGTCGTTGCGGGCGAGGCCGGCCGGCTACTGCGCGAACTGGATACCTGTGGCGTATGGATGCACGCCACGCTCGATTGGGCGCGAGCGCGCCTTAGAGCCTGATCACAGGCTCTTGCATGGACGCCACCGCTAAGACTCAAACGCGATTGCACTTTTGTGGGGTAGAGGTATGCACAAGTTGTACAAAGACGATGTCCACGTGGAATACGCTGTGGCTTTACTTCAATTGCTGGAGCAGAAGGGCATTTCCCACGAGCAGGCGCTGGCCGGCACCGGCATTCGCGACGAGCAACTGGAAGACGGCGGCCGCCTGACCACGCACCAGGACGCGCTGTTGCTGACCAACGCCGTACGCCTGACCAACGATCCCGGCATCGGCTACCAGATCGGCTTGCACAGCACGGTCACCTGGCACGGCATGTTGGGCTATGGGCTGATGAGCTGCGCCACGCTGCGCGATGCACTCGAACTGTGGACGAACTTCCTGGATCTGCGCACCACCACGTTCAACCTGCGCTTGATTGAACGTGACGGCTTCGCCGAACTCATCGTCCATGATCTTGCACCGCGCGCACCGATGCGCTTCTGCGCCGTCGATCGCCTGATGACCATGACCACGCGTCTGTGCGAGCAACTGTCGCAACGCCTGCTGCCCGGCATGGAAATCTGGCACCGCGGTCTGGAACCCTTGCACTACGCGCGCTATCGCAAGCGCGTGGTGGCGACGCGCTTCGAAACTAATCTCAGCCTGATCCGTTTCCCCGTTGCGGACCTGGATACTCCGCTGACCAACGCCAACGGTTCGACCTTGCGCTACATCAAAGCGCAATGCGAACGCGAGCGTGCGCGTCTGCGCCGCTCGGACGATCTGGTGGTGCGCGTGATGGATCTCCTGCAAAGCCACGAACGCAGCGGTTATCCAGGTATCGAGGAATCCGCCAAGATGCTGTGCATGTCCAGCCGCACGCTCAAGCGCAAACTGCAACGCCTGGGTCTGAATTTTCGCGGCCTGGTTGACGATGCGCGCAAGGATGCCGTGCTGCGCGACGTGTTGAATCCGGTGTTGCGCATGGATGAAATCGCGGTGCGTATGGGTTACGCGGATCCGGCCAATCTTACGCGTGCGTTTCGTCGGTGGACGGGAGAGTCGCCGAGCAAGTACCGGGCGCGGTTGCTGTCGACGGGGACCTGAAAGCGGTCTCGGATCAATCTTGCTGAAAACCAGTCCCCTCTCCCCTTCGGGGAGAGGGTTAGGGTGAGGGGCTGGGCTTGCGGGAAACTCCCTGCGTACATACAAGTTTTGCCCTTTGAATCTCGTATAGCTCTAACTATTGCGCGAGATCCGCCCCCTCACCCCAGCCCTCTCCCCGAAGGGGAGAGGGGGCAACGCAACGAACGTCAAATTTTCCCGACGAAAGCCATACATTCCGATGCAAAAAAGAAGGCCGCATCCCGCGGCCTTTTTTGCCATGAAACCAAACAGGTAGGTCCCTCTCCCAAAGAGAGAGGGACCTAGTCACCCAACCTCAGAAGTCATACTCCGCATTCAACTGCAGATACCGCGGCGTCTGATAACCGGTCGCCGTCAGATACGTCGTCGTGGTGTACAGCGACGCTCCGCTGTTGGCATTCTGGTTTTCGTTCACCGTCAACACCGTGTGCTTGTTGAACACGTTGAACACCGTGGCGCGCAAGGTCAGGCCCTTCATCCAATGCGGATGGTACGCACCGCTCAGATCCAGCTGCCACAGCGTCGGCGTGGTGCCGGCCGAGCCGCGCGCAACGTAAGTGCCAACACCGTTGATGTAGCAGTACAAGTACGGCGAACCGCCGGTCGAACCATAGCCGCTGATTTGCGAATCGATCGGGGCATCACCGTAGCAGTTCTTCGGACGACCGGTCTGGCCGATCAGGTTGGCGCCCACTTGCCACTCGTCGTTGAAGCGCCACGCACCGTAAGCCTTGACCGTATGACGATGATCGTTGGTCTGGTTGCCATTGTTGCCGATCATGATTTCCGGATAGTCGAACAGCTCGGACGTACCCGTGTCCGCCTGGCCGTTGTTGGAATCCACCAGGCCTTCGGTGTTGCCGTAGGAGCGCGCGAGCGTATACGACATATTGAGGTAGAACTTGTTGCCGAAGTTGCGTGCGGCGGTCAGCTCCAGCGCGTAGTAGTTGCGCTTGTACGCCGGCTCGCCGATGTCCTTGCCGCTCAACACCACCTTGTACAGCTTGCTCGGGTTGTTCGGATCCAACGGCAGATACAGCGTCGCGCCGCTGCCCGGGTTGTTGATGAAGCAGCCGTTGAGGTTGGAAGCCACCGCAGCGCCACTGTTCAAGGCCGGGCTCAGCGACGTGGTGGAATAGTCGAAGCCATACACCGAGTCGGCATACTTGGCGATCGGACGGAAATCACACTCGTCATCCAGGCCGGTGAGCACGTGACGCACGATGCCCTTCACGCCCAGTGTCCAATCGTTCCACTGTTGCTGGGCACCGAGAATGAACTCGCGTTGCTTGAACGGCTTCAGGCCTGACGGTGCATAAGACGAAGCCGCCGGCGCCACGCCACCCTCAGCGTTTGCGTATTGCACTGGACCCAAAGCAGTAAGCCCGGTCGGTGCGCCGCTCGCGGAATCCACGCCGGTGTAGCTGAAAGCCTGATAGCTGTAGATCGATGCCGCCGCGCCGCGAATGGCCACGCCCGCATCAATCGGCAAGGAATAGTCGCCCGCACTACCGTAGATCTTCAGCGAGGAATCGCCGTGCACGTCCCAGGCGAAGCCCAGGCGCGGCTGCAGGTTGTGGTCCTGCCGCACGAAGGTCTGGCCCGTTGCGTTCTTGTTGTTGAACTGGTCGTTGCGCAGGCCAAAGCGCGCGAGGAAATTGTCGGTGATGTGCCAGTTGTCTTGCAGATACTCGGCGCGCTGAATGATGCTGACCTTGGCGCCGGTATTGAACACAATCTTTTCGACGTAGTTCTCGTTCGCGGCGGCGCCCGACGTTGAGCTATCCGGCAGGTACTCCCACTCCGCACCACCTTCGTAAGCCTGACCATACGAAGACGTGGTGACGTCACGTGACCAGCCGCCGGTGATGTCGTGATCGCCGAGCTTCCACTCCAGATCCAGGCGGAACGACTTGCGGCTGTCCTGGCTGTTGTACGCAGTCAGGAAGCTGCCTGGCACGAAGTTGCAATGCGTATACGGCGAAATCGTACCGGCCAGTACCGGATTGCGGTTGTCCGCGATCACTGGGCAACCGGAGGCTTCGTTGGTGATGGTGCCGTCGTAGCTCTCCACCGTGCCGTCCGCCGCTACGGCGGTGTTGTAGCGCTTGTTCTTGTTCTCGCCGTACTGCGCGGTGAGTGTGAAGTCATCCGTGATGTAGCTGGTGTACTTCAGGATGTTGTTCTGGCCGCCGTACTTGGTCTTCACCACGCCCTGGTAGCCGTAGTGGTACGGCGTGTTGTCGGCGGTGAAGCCCGAGTTGTAGACATCGGTGCTGTAGTGGCGCGTGTCGTTGAAGCCGGTGAATTCGAGAATATTGCTGTCGTTGATGTTCCAGTCGACCTTCAACAGCCAGTACGGATCTTTCTCCGTCTGCTGCTGGTAACCGCCGCTGCCGGCCTGGGTGATCGGGTTGTAGTAATCGGAATCCGTCTTGGTCTGGCTGACCAGGGCGAACACGAACAGCTTGTCCTTGATCAGCGGGCCGCCGACCCAAGCATTCCAGCGCGAGGTGAAGTCGATCGGATTCCAGCTGCCGTTATTGCCGACCGACGCATTCTTGTTGCCGCGCGCGGAGTACGACATGTTGCCATTGTTCAAATAGACGTTCGGCTCACTGGCCATCGTCTCGGCAGGATTCCAGGTGATATCCACACCGCCTTTCCAGTCATTCGTACCGCGCTTGGTGGTGACTGACACCACGCCGCCGGTGGCGTTGCCGTATTCAGCGCCGTAACCACCATCCTGGATCGATTCCTGATCGATCGCCTCGAACGGCACCTGCGAGAAGCTCAACGAGTCGAACTGGTTGGTGACGTTGAAGCCGTTTACGTAGTACGCGTTCTCGGCAACCGATGCGCCGCCGAACGACACGAGATTGCCGAACGCGGCATCGCCTTTCACTGCACCCGGCGTGAGCATGGCGACGGCTTCGACGTTCTTGGCGATCGGCAGCGACTTCATCTGATCGGCAGTGACCACTGTATTGGTCTGCACCGAGGACACATCGATCGACGGCATGGAATTGGCCGTCACGCTGATGGTGCTGAGGTTCTTTGCGGCCGCCGCGGTCGCGAGATTTACATTGGCGCCTTGGCCGGCCAGCACCACCACTTCCTGGCTGGACGTTTTGCCGTTCTCGATCAGGTTGACCTGATACTTGCCGGGTAGAAGCGAGTTGAATTGATAGCGGCCGTCGGTACTCACCGTTGCCGTACGTGTGGAGCCGTTGCCTTCGTTGATCACCGATACTTGCGCGCCGGAATCGGCCGTGCCGTAAATCGAACCCGACGTACTCTGCGCGAGCACAGCGCCGGTTCCTGCACTGAAAGCGAACGTAATCGCCCAGGCGATTTTCTTGTATCGCAAATTCTTATTGTCACGATGCTGCATGCGAACTTTCTCCCCAACAATGAGCAGTAAAAGGCCACGCCGGGCAAAGCCCAGCGGCAAGTGCTGAAAAACGCGTGTGTAAGACGAATGTTTTTTTCACATTACCGCGCGTAATGACGTGCGGCGCTTCGCCTAACGTTTTTGGCCCGTGACCTCAAGTTGTTGGCTCACGATGACAAGCGGCGTTTCATTTCGCTTTGCAAAGACGATGCGAATGATGAAAAGAATGAAGCCCCGACAACCGGGGACTGGTTGCCGGGGCTTCAAGGGTCGGATTTCCCTTCTTGGAGGGAGTGCAGGAAACAGACCCGTTTGGTGACATGCTGGGATCATGTCACCTTGCATCGCCCCACATGCGATGCAAGACCTTAGTGTGGTCAGTTTGCTATGAAGTTCGTGCGTAAGAAGCGTTGTGCGCATCTATGGCCTCAAACATCAAGCAAGTGGCCTGCTTCGACAAGTTGGACGACTACACGCGCGTTTTACCCCCTCTCCCCTTTGGGGAGAGGGTTGGGGTGAGGGGCCAATCTCGCGAAAGCCCATGCACTCCTCACGGCCGTCATTCCCGCGCAAGCGGGAATCCATCTTTGCTTTTTACACATCAGAGCAATATGGATTCCCGCTTGCGCGGGAATGACGGTCGTGAGGGTGAATGTGGATTGGGGAGAAAAACAAAAAGCTCGGCACGACCATACGTCGTACCGGGCTTCTAACCTCAACTGCGTCGCGCGCTCAACTCACAACGCAATCACGTCACTCGCCGCCTTACCAAACGCAGGCGGCCGATCTTCCAACTTCGACCCGAACTCCACATTCGGCGTCTCCGACATATGGAACTCCAACACGCCCCCCGCAGCCAGTTCCGCGTGGCTGATCCAACTCTTCGTCCAAGGCGTGCCGTTCCACGTTATCGACTTGATATACGGACGATTCGCACCGTTGTTGAACGTGCGTATCACCAGCTTGCGATCACCAGGCAGCGCGATTTCCGCATGGTCCAGCACTGGACTGCCGAACACATAGTTGGTGCTTACAGGGTCGACCGCATACAAACCCAGGGCGCTGATCACATACCACGCACTCATCTGGCCGCAGTCCTCGTTGCCGGCCAGGCCATCGGGGTCCGGCGGATACATCGTATCCATCAGCATGCGTACGCGTGCCTGCGTCTTGTAGTGCGCACCGGTATACGCATAGAGATAAGCCACGTGATGGCTGGGTTCGTTACCGTGCGCATACTGGCCCACCATGCCGGCGATATCCGGTGGCGCGTCGGCCGGCAGCTTGGGACTGGTGGTGAACAACTCATCCAGCTTGCGTTCGAAGACATCCGGGCTGCCGAACAACCCCATATATGCATAGAGATCGTGCTGGTTGAGGAACGTGGCCTGCCAGGAATTGGATTCCGTGAAATCGCGCCATTGGTCGGAATGGCCCATGCCGCGGGGATCGAACGGCTCCAGCCAGTCACCGTTCTCGCCGCGCGGGCGAATGAAGTTCATCTTGGTGTCGAACACGTTCCGGTAGTTGCGCGAGCGATGGCGCAAAGCTTCGGCGAGTTCCTTCTCGCCCGCGGCATCCGCCATGTGCGATACCGCCCAATCGTCATAGGAATATTCCAGCGTCTTGCTGGCGGCTTCCCCTTCCTTGTCGCTGGGGATGTAGCCGAGCTTGCGGTAATACGTCAGGCCGCGGTAATCGTCGTCCATCGCGCGCTTGCGATAGATCGGCCACGCGTGCGCGAAGTCGATGCCAGTGAAACCTTTGGCCTGCGCTTCGGCGAGCACCACTGCGGAGTGGTAGCCGATCATGCAACCGGTTTCCACACCTTGTAGCGGCCATACCGGCGGACCTTCCGGGCTTTCTGTTGCCATGCGCACCAGACCGTTGACCAGATCCGGCACGCGGTCGGCCTGGTACAACGTAAACAGCGGATGCAATGCGCGGTAGGTATCCCACAGCGAATACGTGCTGTAGTTGTTCTGCCCTTGCGGCAACTGGTGAATGCCCAGATCCATGCCGCGATAACGACCATCCACATCACTGAACAGCGTGGGCGCCAGCATCGTGTGATACAGCGAGCTATAGAACACACGCAGCGTGCGCTCGGACGATGACTCCACACGAATACGGCTCAGCTCGCGTTCCCAGGTTTCGGCAGCCGTCTGGCGCACCTGATCGAAATCCCAACCCGGAATTTCCGTGTCGAGGTTACGCAGCGCACCGTCGATATCGACCGCCGAAATACCCACCTTCACGAACAACGGCTCTTTCGCGATGTCGTCGATATGCAAGGCCGCCTTCAGATGCACGCCTTTGAGTTCGCTCGTGCCACTGGGTGCCGCGACGTCTTCGGAATACAACGTAACCTGCGAGAACGGCCGCGACGCTTTCAGCGCGAAATAGATATAACGGCCCGGTGCCCATTCATAAGCACGCCGGCCACCGACCAGCGTGTCATTGCCGATCAGGCGCAATTCCACATCGCTTACTTTCAGCGGATTCTTTGAATCGAAGTGGTAACCGTGCGCGAAATCCACCAGCAGGTGCCCGCTGCCGGCGTTATGGAAGGTGTAGCGATGCAGACCCGCACGCAGCGTGGTCGTCAACTCGGCAAGAATGTTGTGATCGGTCAAATGCACGCTGTAGTAACCAGGGCGCGCGTGCTCTGCGGTGAAGCGTGAGCGATAACCATGCCCAGGGTGCGCTTTGCTGTGCTCCGTCAGCTGCGGTCCCGGTCCGGCCGCGCCATCGAAACGCGAGTGATAGTTCACATTCGGCAAACCGCGATCACCCGGCTGCAGCAACACTTCGCCCTGCGCCGGCATCACCAGCACGTCCAGCATGTCCGACGCGCCGGTACCGCTCAGATGCGTATGCGAAAAGCCCATGATCGAACCATCGGCTTGGTGATAGCCCGAACACGCATCCCAGCCGGTGTCGTTGGTATCAGGGCTCAACTGCACCATGCCGAACGGCAGCGACGCACCCGGATACAGATGACCGTGACCGCCCGTACCAACGAACACATCCACATACTTCGACACACCGCCCGCCTTGGCCGCCGCACCACCTGCAGCTTTTTGCGCAGCGCCCGAACCATCCGCCAACCGCGCCAACGCCGGCAGCGGCGCACCCAACGCAGCCGCCGCACCCAAGCCCTGCAAGAACCTTCGACGTGACACCATTGCTGCTACTCCCCAGATTTTCTCGTTGTGGTGAAAGCGAATGCGTCAGCGATGCTTGCGGGAAACATTTCCCGATCGCATGTGGAACGCACTCACTTAAATGGGAGCAGCGGCCCCGCGTCGGACCTTGCTCACTAGTCGACTGTAAACGAAAAATTTGCCTCGATCCAAATTTTTCTTTGTCGAGCTTAAGCAATTAATTAAAAAGACTTTTATCCAAATTTTGCGGCGGTGCAAAATGCTGCTGCTACCGGCGTTGCTTAATGTCGGTGCTGCATATCGCTGCATATCTGTGTCGCAGCCACTTACCAAGGATGCCAATTCAAGGCATCACTCAGACGAAGTAGCCACTTTACGGTGAGGCGGCGTTTACCCACCTCGAGCAAACTGATCTGTTGGTTTGTTGTGCCGCTTTGCAAGACAAGCAATTTAAGAGACTACGCACGGGCCTCGCGCATGATCTTGACTCGATTCTTCAGACTCATGCAGCCCTCACTATTTGCGCCGAAGCTCTTCCTGCGTGCGCCATTCCTTGACGAGCTGTCTGCGATTGCGCAGGTAGCGATCGTTCAAGAATTCGACCTTGATAATGCGGTCCGCGCGGAATAGGCGAAAGTCACTGCTCGACTCGCACCATCCGGCAATGAACCGCCGTGATTCGACGAAACCAAGCATGATGGGCCAAATGGTCCGCTCCGATACCGCCCCTTTCTGATCCTTGTATACGATGCGCATCTTGCGTTGCTCTCGCATAGCTTGTCGGACCCGTGCCAGGTCGAGTCCTGACGTGTCCTCTTTTTTGCGGCCGACATAAAGTGCATTGTCGTCCAGGGCGCGTCTCATCTCAGGCGGAAGAACGCCGCTTATTTTGCCGAGCACATTGTGTGCAGCAAGGGCCAGAGCGTCATCTGTTTGGCGGCTGACCCACTGCGCACCTGCGACGAGTGCTTGCAGCTCTTCCTCTGTGAACGACAGCGGTGGCAAAAGGAATCCCGGCCGCAGAATGTATCCGACGCCGGGCGCGCCATCGATATCGGCACCCATCGCCTGTAACGTAGCGATGTCACGACGGATGGTGCGTAGTGACACGCCAGACTCGCGCGCAAGCACTTCGCCGGACACCGTTCCGCGGTGTCGGCGTAGTACCTGCATGAGATCGAATAGCCGGTGGCTTCGCGACACGCTCAGTCCATCACTACGAGTCCTTTCCCTCCAAGCTTACGGCCCGCCTCAAGAGCAGTCATCAGTCGGATCGCTCCGCTCAGGGGGACAATCTCCGCGACAGGGAGTCGAAGTTTTTCTTCCTCGGCGGCACGAGCAAGGGCATCGAGAATGTCGGTGCTCGGTGTGCAGACGATCGGCTTCAACTGCCGGTTGAAGATTGAACGAAGGAACTTGCCCGGAGTTGGATTGATATCCAGGAACACGCCATCCTGCCGCAGCAAGCCGAGGCCAACGTCGGTCGCCATGGTCGCGGCGGTGTCGTAGACCACATCGAAACGTTCGCTGAGTTCTAGTAGAGCGGTTGTCCGATAGTCGTAGACAGTTTGAACGCCGATGGACCGCGCCCTTTCCATGGACCCGGCACTGCAACTACCCGAGATGGTAGCACCCAACATCCGCGCCATCTGTACCGCCGCCTCGCCCACAGCACCAGCACATCCATTGATGAAAACACGTTTGCCGGCCGTTAGTTTCGCTTTGTCCACTAAGCCGTTCCACGCCGTAACGCCAGGCGTTCCCAGGCAAGCTGCATCTTCGAAGGGAACGTTGTCAGGTTTTTTGGCAAGAAAGGTTTCGCTAGTGATTACGGCATGACCGAGGGCACCGCTTTCCTTGAGGCGGGCAAGACCAAACACGGCGTCACCGGGCTTGAAGCGTGTAACTCCGGGCCCAACCGAGATCACTATCCCAGAGAAATCGCTTCCCATCGCGCGTGGAAACGCTTTTCCCGTCACCATCTTCAGATGCCCGTTGCGCACCTTCCAGTCGATGGGATTTATGGCAGCAAACCTGATCTTCACCGTCACCTCGCCGTGGCCTGGCTCAGCCAGCGCGAAGTCTTGGAGTTGCATCAACTCTGGGCCACCGTATTTGTTGTATTGAATGCGCTTCATGGCAAGCTGCTCTAGCCGATCAGTGCGGCTGAACGGTTGCAGCGTAAGCAGCGAACGGCGTGGCGTCGTAGATCACATGGGTGGAGCCGAGCTTGCCGTCTTTGACTTTGATGAGTTCAGCGACGACGGCGTGTGGAACCGGGTGGGTTTCCACGTCGTAGACCACAATTGCCTGCTCGTCATCACCATAGACGGCGAGAGTGACAAGGTTAGTGATCATCTTGGCGAAGCCGTCCTGGAAGGCACGGAATCGTTCAACACCAGTCGTTTGTCCAAGGGGTGACGTGCAAACCACGTCGTCGGCCGAGATCGAAACGATCGTATCGACATCTTTGTTCGCCATTGCTTCGACGTAAGTGCGAGCAATTTCCAGCGCGGTGCCGTTGGTGTTGGTCATGACGGTTTCCTTCTATTGAGTGAGGAAACTCAGCCTAGGTCACCATAGTGACAGTTTCTGGCACCATTGTTTTGCGCGCTCAGTTGAGCGGGAGTTGTTCGCTGGGAGCTAGAGCGCACCATGGTCCCTGGATTGTTAGGCAGTTGGGCAATAGGTGTCGCCCAATCCGAGAATGTCCCCAGGCCCTCCCAAATGTTGCAGCAGGCTGATGCAAAAACGGACTCGACTTCACCTCAGATTATCGAAGAGGGGGCACCCCATGACGCTCAATGTTCCGACATGCAAAACAACTTTGGTTTCCGACAACACCGCTCCAGCAAAGAACCACTTGGTGAATATGGAATATTCGCGCGCTTCGGGCGACTTCCTTTTTTCGAGTCTGGCCATGAGTGCGTTCCTTAGGTGTTTCGCTTTACGATTTTGGAATAGTCTAGCTCTGCGTTGCAACGTCGGGTCGATTGAGGTCGATCTCAGGTATGTCGCTCGGGAATCCCATATCGGTCAGGTGGAGAATGATCATTGAACAGGCACACCAGGTCGCGAGCAATACGAGAGATGCAGTATCAATTGGGAGCTTCAAGCAAAATGTGGAGCATCGCGTATTGGGTTCCGCACGCTGATGGTGCTGATCACGAAGCCAGCCCAATTCAAGGATTCGCTTCCGGCGTTTTGCGTTCCACGCATCTCTTGATGTTTGCTGCACAATTGCCGATGGACATCCGTGAAATGTATTCCGATCGATCGGACGTCTTGTTTTCGCGCGCAGCCGGGATAGTGCAGCCGTCAGTTTGGCCGATAATGATTGAGGCCGTACCCGACCTGGTCCGAGAGTCGCCATACCTTCTCAATTGCATACTGTCGACCGAAGACATGGTTGATCCGATAGAGAAAATTATTGAGCAATCACAGCGACCATGGTTGCACGTTGGACCAAAAGGAACCGCGGCTCGGATTTCGTTCGAAGACTTGAAGTGCGAAGACTTCGCTCAGTTCCTAAGAGACATGGTCGAAAGGAACAATGATCAACGAGTCAAACGCATTTTTTCTGGGTACGCACGTAGCGATCTATTCAAAGATGCTCCAATGTCGACGGATTGCCCTATTTATCTGCACAATTTAACTACACCGAACGATGAGATCTTACGAACGCTGCATATTGAGCAGCGATCGCTAAAGTCAATTGATCCGAATAAAACGATCGAATACATCGACGCCGTTGCTCGCTCAGCAGAAACTATTCGGAAGCTGCGGCGAGCGCTTTTAAAGCCACATAATTTCCGTGCAGTCAGACATGACTTAATTCTTGCTGTGGACTCCCTAACTTGGCCCTTCTTTCGCAGTGGGGCAAAAAAAATTGCCGAGAAAATTGGTCTTACAAAATCGCAAGCGCGCATTGTAAATGCTGTAATACTTCGCGATGGATATCAGAGCAAAATTCCCCTTCAAGAAGGAGAGGACGTACAGCAGCTGCTGCAATCACCAGAGGTGAAAGCGTTCGTCGGTACTCGAACGGCCGAGTTGAGGGCGTTCACAGCAGCACTAACGCTACTCGCAACTTCAACTTTCACGACAACGATTAGGCTAAATCCAGGTCTCAATCGACTCCGAGGATCTCTGGCTCAAATTGCAGATTGCGCGCGCGGAAATGGGCCTCATCACAATTTCAAAACTAGGAAGCTGATTCGTCGTCTATCATCTTCGATTGAAGAGAAGCTAGACAGAAAGATCATCAATGAGATAAGGCGAAACACTGCGGCTGTTGGTTCGGTGTGTTTGGTAACGGATATGCCACTTGAATGGCTGGAGATCAATGGCATTCCACTATCTGTGCTTCATGACGTAAGTCGTGTTCCGGCAACGCCCGGTAATGTCATGTTGGCTCAATCTGCCATGAGCGATCGCATTCGACTTGGTCTAAGTGACTTTCAGAAGATTCTCGTCATTCGATGCTTTGAAGATGGCGATCCAATTGCGGAAGACCTTGAAATTGCGATTACTTCACCTAATTGGCATAAAGATGGCACCCAATTACCAGACGTCCAGTTCGTTGATGTATCAACAGTCGATCAATTTGTGGACGCAATAGAATCATTTCACGGCGCTGTTCTCATCTTTGATGGTCATGGCACTCGGGATAAAGAAACTGGCGTTGGCTCGATAGTAATTGGTGGCAATGCAATTGACGTATGGGAACTGAAGCATAGAGTTAGCATGCCTCCTATCGTGTTACTTAGTGCATGTGACACGCTTCCTGTTGACGGAAGTCATGGTTCGTCGGCTGTGGGAATGCTCGCACTTGGTGCAGTTACCGTGCTATGCACAATGCTGCCGGTTCGCTCCAGACGTTCAGCTACTTTCATCGCACGTCTGATATATCGCATAGCCAAATTCCTTCCAATAGTCACTCGGGGTCGTGATCTTGGTGTCGACTGGAGATACCTGATGTCTGGCATGTTGCGTATGAGCTACGCAACAGAACTGATGGACCAATTTGAAAGGGACTTTGGCACGGGATTTTTGGCTCAAGTGCGAGTCAAAACCAATATGGACATCAATTCGCGTGAGGAGAAGTGGCTGACCAATCTATTTCGCCGTTTGAGCTCGATCATTAAAAAACCCGTGCGCGATATTCACGCTTGGTTTGATGATCGAATGGAAATGGCGGACAGCCTTAAGTACGTACAGCTAGGGCGTCCCGAGCTCATCCTTATTTATGAGGTATCGCCGCTTGAGGCCTCCAATGCCCGGAAAGAAGATTCTAAGAACAATGGCGTTTGAATTGATTGCCTCCGCTGAGTCAAGCAAGGGGATGATCAATTGCATGCCATTTAGGCTCCCTCGAGATTGCGCTTCGTATTAAGATCGAAGGATGCTGGCGGCTCCGGATATTCAATTTCGTCGGCGATGAGCCAGGAAAGAAAGCGCGCTGCGAATTTCGGTTAGTAGGGATCATCGCAAGGAAACGGAATCGCATATTTCACTATCGTTGGCGTGCCTACGGTTGCGAGAATTTCAGCAGTATTTTTTTCCGTTTCATGACCAACATAGACGGCCTCACCGCCCCAAGAGCGGAAGAAGCGGCAAACACTCCCAGCGAGTTGCAGCGTCGATCGGTTTGGACAGAACCAAATCATGCCCGCACGGATGCCACTCCTGTTGTTGAGGTTGAGGCTTATCCTTTGGCTAAGTTGTAGATACTCCTTATGCCTCGGCGTGATGTGGCCACGCTCAGAGACTCGCTGTGAGTACCCCGCTCAGTGATCGGAAATTTAATTCTTCTTGTTAGGTGCATCGTCTAGATGCTCAGGCTTGCCGGAGGCATCGAGCCCGACTGTGCGACCAGGGAAGCCGGCAACCGAGAAGTAGCGCGTCTCGCCGACTTGTTGATAATGCACCACCGTTTTGAGGCCGTTGGTCGCAGCTGTGGATACCAATTGTCCCTGCTTGAAGGGAGCCTCGCGGCCACCTAGCAGTGCCTCATTGAGAACACGGCCCATCAGCGGACCCTTTTGATTTTCCGCGATCGGCAATTGCAACAGCTTAGCAATGGTCCGCCCCACATCAGCGTTGCTTATCGGCATACGATCCACAAAGGCATGCTTGAATGATGGCCCGATTGCGGCGGTGAAGTTGAAGGTGTCCGCTCGGCTGAAGCTACCATGCATGCCTTGACCTTGCTGCAGTGTGCTGTCGGCAATTTCTGCAGTGCAAGTCAGCCAAGTAGGGCACGCCGGACTGCTTACATGGAACGATTTGAAGTTCACGACGATGGCCGGTATCGGCGTCACAGCCTTACCTGACAGGTTGACCGCAGACAGTGGCAGCGTTCCGGGGAAGCGGCCCAGGGAATCGTCGACAAAGACTCCACTGACATAGTCCTGAGCGAGTAGCGCGTCGACCACCTTTGGGGCAATGGCAGCGTGATCTTCTCCTGGCAGATAAATGAGATCGGACCCTCCGTTCGCGGCCACCACGACGCTTGGATGGCTGGCATCTACTCCGATCAACGCATTGCCAGGCGTTGGATGGGCGCCCGCCGGCACTGCGGCGTTCCCGTTATCCGGATCGAAGAGCGGGAGTTGCAGGGCTGTAGCCAGGTCGATGCCTAGGAAACCCGGAGGCAGCATGTGTGCAGGTACGTCGCTGTAGTTCGTCTTGGTGGCCGGGCTAGAGTCGCTTTGCTTCGAGATCGTGGAGAAGCCGTGGTCTGCTGTAACAATGACGTCGGTGGTAGCGTCCAGACCGAGCGACTTCAACGCCGACAGGATGGTCGCCAAGTTGTTGTCGACATTGCGCACCGCGGCCAGCGACGTTGGCCCGTTGATACCCGGCGTCAGCCGCAGAAAGCTGTCGCCTTGGTTGTGCTGTGTGCCATCGGGATCGCGCGACCAGAAAACCAGTAGGAAGGGTTTGTTCTGCCGCTTGAACAAGGGCAGTACCACCGTCGTCGCTGCCGAAACGAAATATGCCTGCTGATTGACGTTTGCAGCCATCGTGCCGGCAACATTGAACGAACCATGGTCGCCGTTGACCCCGCGCGCGGGGGCCACCAGGCTCAGACCCGCCGCCTTCATGGCTTCCTGCACGGCGGATGGCAACGGTACTCCGGCTGGCTGGCCAGTGGAGTCGTCAATAACGATCGAGTTCTGGCCGCGATCCGTGTGATCCATAATTAGCGCAGGTCCCTGCTTGCCAATCGTGGCGGTGTCGTAGCCGGCCGCTCGTGCCAGCGCCAAAACCGACTCTTCATTCAGATAGTTGCCGTTGAAGCGTTGGTCGATGTCGCCGAGTATCGGGTCTGCTTCAAGGAAGGGTGTGATGCTGCCCTTAGCGGCGGGCAGCGGCTCCTTGCCGGTGTAGATGGTGTTGCTAAAGTCCCCGGTGTCACCCAGATAGTGACCCGTCGCTATGACCGAGGCGTTAGCGGTGGTGAACGTTGGGAATATCGAATGGCTATTGGAGAAGGTGACTCCCTCTTGCATCACACGTGAGAGTGTGGGGCCGGTCTCCGGTGTCACAATGCCGTGTCGCAGGCCGTCGGCAACGAAAAGAATCACATTGCGTGTCGGCTCAGCCGCTATCCCTGGCATGGCGGAGAGCGCTCCGCAGATGAGTAGCACCAGGACGACCAGCTTGGCAGGTAACCGTTTCATACTGGGTTCCGGTGGCTTAGGGCAACTGAAATTGTTGGGTGGGATTGTGACTAATTGGTGACGCTCACTCATGTTGCGGTCCGTTGCTCAAAAGAAGCAGATCACCACCAAGAGCGCATCCGATACCAGCTTGCATGCCAAATAACACATTTTGAAACGTCTAGTTTTTTGCATTTGCATGCGACAGATCGAGGCTTAGGTGTTTGGCGGGCATGTGGATTTCGTTTCCGCCATCATCGGTAACGATTCGAGTGGCTTGTACTTTTAATCCGATCCAAGAAGCACGAGTGCCGGTCACTGGTCTGCCAGGGGGCGAATTATTCCCATCGGTGATTTCCCCCGTGTAACCTGTATTTTGCGCTATTGATTGAGGGCTTGATTTTGTTTCTTGCGCAGGAGAGCTGGACTGAGACGAAGCGCCATCTAAATTTGACGAGTTATCGCCTTCTGAGATGGATACCTGATTGCCAGCAAGTGAGACCACAATGTCGACGCAGTTCGGGTGATTCGGATCAACCATCACGTTTTGAACTGTCGCAGAATTTTCATCGTGGAAAGTAGATATGTTATCTACTACCAACTTTTCCGCATACTTAGAGCAATACTTTTGCACGATAGTTCTCGAGGAAGTCGTGTCATTTGTAGTAGGAATCGCCAAGGGTGCTGACGTGTCTTGCATTGATTCGTGCTTCAATTCGGTAAATTTTTTCGCAATGTCTACGAGGCGGTCGGCCATAAATATTGGAGTTATGTGGGTAAGTAAAGGATCCTCTGATGCGCCTGATTCGCAAAGTGCTACAACTCGACCGTATGTATTAAATATTGGGCAGCCACTTTCACCAGAAACAAATGGGATATTTGTGGCAATGTCAGTGTATTCCGCTGCGTTGATGCTTTTGATTGATCCCGCTATAGGAATTACTGTGGTTTGTTGAGGCGGGATGGCTAGAGCTATTAATTCGCTTCCCACGCTAAGTCCCTTTAATTCTCTTTCTACTTCAACGTGTTTGAAGGAATCTTGAACATCGGGCAACTGAAGTAACGCGACGTCCCCATCTTGCCCCGTGATCGGTGTTACCAAGCTTAACGTTAGCGGATAACCTTGAGACGTTCGCATGCGTCCCGTAATGCCGCTAAGTTTTTGCCCTGCTCGCGGCGGCGTAATCACGTGCGCAGCGGTCAATATGTACCCTTGGTCGGTGATTACAAAACCAATGCCGTGCTCGTGAGATTCTGCAGCCTGAGGATCGTCGTCTTGTGTGAACGCGGCGTCGATATAGACAATGGCGTCCTTGTCTTTCGCGACCAGGCTTGCTGCCAAATTTGAATCTTGCGCTTTGGCGGATAGGACCACACAGAAGCCAAGCGCAATAAACACGAGCCCCTTAAGCGATGCAAGGTGCATGGCGCTGCCTCTGATCTAATGTCCGAAGGTATAGTTCACAGGATCATTAATGAGTACGACTTCGGTCGAATTCATCAATTGCTTTGGCGAGAACCAGATGGATCTTCTTGGTTCGTTATTTCCATCAAGTGCGACATGAAGTGATCGAAATACTGAGAGCCAAACCAACTTTGAGCAATAGAATCCACTCGGATCATTCAGATCGAAATTCCAGAAATCATAGGGTGTCCCTTCGTGTCCCAGCGCTTCTTTTGCGAAAGAGGTACGTTGGTCCGAATTGAATCCTCTCAAACGTCCTTGCCAGACAAGTTCATTGGCGCGTCCTTCTATCCACTTGCTATATTGAACAGTGTGTACCTTATTAACTTTGCCCCAAAGAGCCTCTACAACGATAGGGTCTCGCTTCGTCTCTGTAATGATCGCAACATGGCCGACAGAGAAAGCCGAAGATGAGCCCCGTTTATAAAAATCATCTTTGTTTTGCGCTTGCAAGTAAAGTTTTGTAAATTGTTCATAAGTTAAATCGCTCACGTTGTTTACCGCGGCTCGTTCTTGTGGTGTGGCCAGCTGTCCTTTGCGTTTTATTGAATCGATAAATTCGTCACGAGCTTGCTGCCATTGTTTGGCGGCATCCTGTCCCTCTTCGTAGTAATCCGAATCGTAGGGAATCCATTCGTCCGGCTTTCGTGGCCAAATCAGGTCACCAGCCTGGAATGATGCTGGATCAGGGACGCGGGTAGATGCGTGATTGGAATGTGCTTCTGCGTTTGCGAAGCGAAAGGGTGGTGCAAATGCGCCAAATGCAAACGCTGACCAGGATAAGAAGTCTCGCCGTGTAGCCATTTCCTTCCCCTTTTTGGATAAGGATGCAGCCGCATCAATCTGCCTCCGACGGGATGTCGGAACGCGTATAGCAATTGAGACTGATAACTCCCCTCCGGCGAGACTGACGTCAAGCCTGTGAGTTAGGTATCACACAAGATCCTGCTTCGATGTGAATCCGCCGGTAAAATATAGTTAATATAACAACGGTATTTTGTGTTATTAGTCGTGCGTGCCATAGATTCTCTTGGAGAAAGAGATAAAGCGAGTCGATTATTCAATCATTGGCCAATTCAGAGGCCGCGCTTGCTTCATCTGCGCCTAGTCGTGCTCAAAATCCTTCAGGAATTGGTCCTCTCCACAATTAAGCTTTGAGTATGTCCGCCTGGCAGTGATGCCTGCATAGCCAAGGAGAGGCCGGGCATCTGACCATTCTTGTCATCTGTCCTTGTCGCGGAGCGTAGAAAACCCCATAACCCTGTCGCAGACTGACAAGCGAGAGCATTCTTCGGAAAGTTTTTCCTTGTAGATCAAGGTATTGGTTGGTGCGACAAGGTAAGACGACACGGACAACTGCGTAACGCCATCACGGCGCGCTGCGTTCACTCCAACGGTGGATCGCCCACTGGCTTTCAGACAATTGAATCGCTCTCGCTACCCGACTCCAGTAGCAGGTACTCGCCGTCGCCCGACATGCCTGAGCCGATCTCGACGAAGCCGCATGTGCGATAGAAAGCCAGCGCCACTTCGTTCAAACGCAGGCACTTGAGCCTGTAGCGTGTTTCAGGCCAGCCTGGCAGCACGCGCAGCAGCGCACGGCCGACACCACGCCGAAAAAATTGCCGGTCGACGTGCAGGTGATGTATGAAACCGTCAGGCTCCCATACCGAGATGAAGCCGGAGAGTCGCCCGCTGCCGTCTTCAGCGACGAGCAGCAGTTCGCCCTGGGTTTGTGTGTCGAAATCAGCGAGCTGGAACACGTCCGGCGGCTGCCAGGCGAAGGTCTCACGACGTGAATTCAAGAACAGCGCTCGCAATGCCGGCAGATCGTCTGCGATGGCAGGACGCACGGTGATTGTCATGATCGGATTTCGAAGCAGGCATCTAAACCGAAGAAATCGGCATTTTGCTACATGTTAAACAAAGGGAAGTCCCTCAATGCTCGTAAATACAGCGAATGGAAGCTGGGGTCAGGGTCGACCATTCCACTAGTGCCAAAGCCAACGCAGTGTCGTAGTTTCGAGGACGCGCAAACAAGACGTGCCATTTGCTTCGGCTCGGTGCGGCAACACCTGCCATTGCACACCGACATTCGAGATCCAACGCATCAAATTGAGTGCGTGGCGTTGCGGGTATTGACCGCAGTACCAATCTCGATCCTAAGCGATGCCCTTTTCCAGAAGGTGCCCCTGGATTCGTTCTCTAAGCGCATCGCTGTTGCACATCACGTAGCCAATTTCACCGGCTTATACGCATTGCACAAGAATCTTAGATAAGTTTTGGTGGTTCAATCGCAATCGTCCCGTAACTTGATGTCCAAAGTGATTCGTTTGATCCGAACTGATTCGACATCATGGGCTGAAATCCGCAAGCACTTCAGTAACTCCTCCGCCTCTTCTGCGCAACACTTGTCCCCTTTGCCTTTTGTCTCGGGCGGGGGAGATATAAGGTTCGGATCGATCAGATATGACATCCCACCAATTGGAATGCCATTGGCGATCAAGCGCACGACGATGCGCGACCCGGTTCCTGTGCGAGGTACGTCTGACGGAGAGAAATCCGATCCAGCTCGCAACCGCAAAAGCACCTCACGGCTGCCGTACGATGGCAGCGAGAATGAACTGCCACCTGGGTTTTCGTAGGCAAAACTCCAGCCACGTCGACTCAGCCAATCCGGAATCAAGGTTTCGAGTTGCATCCTGCTTTCAAAACCGTACGGATTGTTCACCCAGAAGTGGCGCGGATTGAAAGAATCGATGAGGCCCTTGATGCCGCCGCCTCCCGCGACCGGCGCGACGTTGCGCTGTCCGATGTTGTTGTCGAATGGCACCAGCCGCCAATGAGGTGTCGGTCCTGTCGCACAAGGAAGGCCTGAAGCGGGATCAGCATTGCTAAGGTCACCCGATGCGGAGACAGACATGAGCATGCACTCATGGCCGATTTCCGAAGGTGTCCACTCAAATGGTCCCACAAGTACCGTCGCCCCTGGCGCGATGGTTCCCGGTACCGTGATCGAGGTAGTCGTCATCGCCTGCCAGTTATCTGGCCAAAGCAAGCCGGCTGATGGTTTGCAATGGTACCCACTCACCACCACGCTGCTCGCCGGCTGAGTGCCGCGATTGCTAATGTTGACGTACGCGTAATTGGTCTGTCCCACGATGGGCGTCTGATGATCAGTCGGAGTCGTTGAGGGATTCGGAGCGAGCAAGTTCCATATATTGGTGTTCTCCCAGAAATCCTCGAGATAGTTGTATTGACCACCAAAACCGTTGTCGATGTAGACATCCACGTCGGGCGGTGCACCCGGTGTACTCACCGGCGTCGGAGCGCCGGTTGGCTGGTAGAGACCCTGCTGCTCGAAGGCCCAGCGCACGACCTTTCCGATAGCGCCTCCGGGCACGCTCACCATCCCACCAAATACGATCGTTTGATACGGTATCGTGAGGCCTGCGTCCGCATTCATCAGTGCCTGAGCATACGATTCGGCAGTTGTCGGTGTTGAGGACGCAAGCGGCAGGCTAGCCATTCCGTGTGTCATCACCAGCAGCACATACCGCGATGCAAGCGTCTGCTTGTCGAAATACGGCGAATCACCACCAGTCGATCGATACAAGCGAAATAGCGCGGTTGCCAGAATCTCTTCGGCTTGATACCCACCCGCACCATCGTCCTGCGTCCCCCCAAACGCCCATCCCAGCGAGACATCGCGATCGTGCCGCCGAGGAACTTCAGGAACCCATGGGAAGGACAGGCCACGGTCCGGTGCTTTCGAGCCCGGATCCATGTAGATAGAACCAAACCCATCTCCGCCATTGTGCGCAAACCCGAGGTCCGCATCCCCCGTGCGTTCGTACAACATGCCGTGGACGAACTCATGCATCGTTACGCGCCAGTCTGTTGCGATCCCAACCGGGCAACCAGTCTGCTCTATGCCGCTGGTTATCTCCCAACCGTTACTAGTGGGCACGAAATGCGAATTGACGTCGGTTTCGCTGAGGAAACCTGCAGGCAACGGAAATGTCGTTCTTTGAGAGAAGAAATTCGTGATTGGCGAATAGCCAAAACTCTCGACCAACCGGAACAGTTCGTCGATGTGATAGTAAGCACAGACAGCGGCGAAGTCGGAAGTTGGCACCGAATAGGTGAAGTCGGTCGGCGGCGGGGTAACGGTCGGCGGTGCACTAGGCCCGCTGAGCTGCACGACTGTAACGTAGTTTCCATTGAGCCCTTGGGGCGTTGCGGATACGAGCCCCTGTAACGTCACACTGGTGCGTAACGGGTCCAGAACGCTCGCAGCGGAGCAGGCGGTGATCGTCGTGTCACCGGTTGTTGTGATCGGATCTGCGACATAGACGCTACCTGTCCAAGCCTCGGCCATCGCCCGCAGATAGACCACAGAGCATGTAGTGACTTCGATGAACGCGCGCCATAGCAGGCGGGGAAACCGCGGAAGCACTGGCAATTCGAACAGCAGCTCCTTCACGACGTAATGCCGCCCATCGACGAGGCCTGGATCAGGAGGAGTCAAGGGCAGCGTTGGTGATTTCTCAGGGCGCAATCCATTGCTGGACTTGGATGGCGCTGACGGAACGCGCTTCGCCGCGTCGTAGCGATAGATCCACAGCCTTTCCGCGCTGATGACAACCTGTTCCTTGTCGCGCTCGATATTGAGCAACTTTGACAGTTCCTCTGGAGTGATGCGGCCGCGCAGGCACTTTGCATCGGCGTTCGGTTTGCTGGCGTCGATGACTGCATGCAGCGCGCTTTGGGATGATGTAGCGCGCAGAGGTGTACTCAGCATAGCCACCGTAAACCCAGCTTCCCAGACTGGCAGACCGAAATGGGTCTGCTGGTAACTTACGGTTGCCGTGCCCGTTATCGTGTCCTGACGGCCGAATCGCAGTTCAGTGCCGACGTTTTCAAGTGCATCGGACGGTGTCGCGGACAGGGCTGTCAGCCACGAAGGATCTATCGAAAAGATAGTTGCTACGTCTTGAAGGTATATTTCCGCGAGCCTTTGAGCGTTCAGCACGAGTGCTGAAGCAACATAGGGCTGCCCAAGATGCATGAGGCCCCTCACGGTGCCGGTCGAGTCGCGTTCTACTTGGACAGCGGGAGAAAGTATGAAGGCCATAATCTGCACTCCTTCGTTTGGCGCAGCTCTAGCGACCGCTAGAGGCAATGCGCGTCGGACGCAAATTCGCTTACCTACAGCGCCACATACAATCCCTTATTGTCCGGCGCACTCACTCACCCCGCGAAAGGGGAGCCCTTTCGCACCACTAATAGAACTTAGTTGACCCCGTACACGTTGAGTTTGGCGACTCACTTGTTTTTGTAGTATGGCGTAAATCACGTTAACGGGACGTCGAAAGCGGCTTCGTCGGAATGCGAATGCCCGGGGGAATGTTGTCTCATCATTATTTAGCTCAGCCTGACGCGATTCGGTAAAAAAGTGGCTGATAAGTCGTAACGCCGAACGATAGCGTTGGACGAGACGTTCGGAAGAGGGTCATATTCGTTAAGCTTTGCAGTGCGTGCTGGCCGAAAAACAGAGTCATTGGCGACTTCGCTGAAATGGACATTTTCGGATGGGGTGTACAACTTCGCCAATTGTGGAATCACTCATTGCCTATCACGTCAAAGGGGTCATTCGATGGCGCGTGCAAAGAAAAATCCAGAGCAGGATATCGCTGCGCGGTATCAAAAGTTGCTTCAAGTCACCCGCTTCAGACCATCGCAGTCCAATCGCAACCAGACGCTTTCGATTGAAGCAGCGAGCGATCGAGGCCGTATTCTTTTCTCCAATGCATTTCGACGCCTTCAATCAAAGACTCAGGTCTTCGATCAAGAGTTGAATGCGTCGGTTCGAACACGCCTGACTCATTCACTGGAAGTTGCATCTGTTGGGCGCTATCTCGCAGATGTCGCTGCTAGAGAAATGCTGAAAAAAGGTTGGCTTGGGCCATTGGGGAATGAAGAGACATTGGATGTGTCGAGCGCTGTGGTGACCTTTGTTGAAGTTGCCTGCCTCATGCACGATCTTGGCAATCCGCCATTTGGCCATTTCGGCGAGAGCACCCTGCAAGCTTGGTTCGAAAATCACCAGGACAAGTTTTGCGCTAAGTTCTCAAAGAACAAGCGGACCAAATTCGAATCGCTTTACCGTGATTTTCGACACTTCGATGGCAATCCCCAGGGTTTTCGAATTGCGACAAAATTGCAATGGGTCAAGGACGAGCATGGCTACAATCTGACCCATACCCAGCTAGCCGCGATGCTCAAATATCCATGGACGCCGGATCATGTTGGACAGAAACGCGATGGCAAAACCATTAAAAAGGCTGGGGCTTTTTATAGTGAAGAAGAGGTTATTAAGGGGGTGTACTCCGCATTGGAGATGAATGTTGGTACGCGACACCCTCTCGCTTACCTGATGGAAGCATCTGACGATATATCCTATTGCCTCAGCGATATAGAAGATGCTTTCGAAAAGAACGTCATCAGAGGCCACGATTTTGTCGACTGGTTACGCAAAAAACTTGGTGGAACAACAAGCGGAGCTGTCAGCAAAATTCTCTCGAATCTTCCTGAAGACGCCGATGCCACGGTAGAAAATGAATCACGATTTGCCTGGTACGTGAAGTTCAGGACCGACGTAACTAACACGTTGGTCAACGAAGCGGCAAATCTATTCATCCAACATCAGGAAGACATACTCAAAGGTTTATACTTTGATCTGCTCGACAGATGTGACACGGCGAAACAGATACTCGGTGCCGTCAAAGATTTCTCCACGGAGCATCTATATACGAGTCGTGTTGTCCGCCAGCGGGAGCTTTTGGCGTTTGAGGTCATCACCGGCATTCTTGACCGGTTTGGTGCACTTTTGGATCTGCCATCCAATCAAGCGTATGAACTGATCACAGGGAAGCATGTGAAAAATCCGGAGCACATCCTTGCTCCAACCCTATGTAGTTTCCTGGGTAAGAAACAGGTTCTCGCTTATCGGTACGCGACGGACGTGAATAGTGGAACCAGCGAGGAGCGCGAGTTTGGGGAATGGTTTGCGCGTACACACCTTCTGGTTGACTATGTCTCAGGTATGACCGACGACTACGCAATTGCCAGCTTTCAGCGCCTTTATGCCGGCGGCCCTCGATACATATGAAAGACATGAATCTAGACGTACATCCCATCAGTCTCGTGCCTAGATGGCTAGCCGATGTGGGAGATGGCTGGGACGCTCACTTTTCAAGGTACGTTTATGTACCGCAGTCCGTTGAGGATCTGCGTACACCTGTTCGAGTTCCTCTGGCAGGAGTTACGCATGCGTGGTTTAGAGATCAGCTGGCCCGACTTTCTCCCAATGAAGAGTTGGCCATGCATTCGATCCTCACGCAGGGGCGCCGAGTAAGACACATACCTATGGCCGATCTTGTCGTGAAACCTGGACAGATTGGTGAAGTGACAAGGTGGGCTGATCGCTATCTTGGTATTGACCTGGATTTTTTCGATAGCGGTCGATCGCTTCACGCATACGGAGTTCGCCCCATTTCTGAGACGCAATGGGTGCACCTAATGGGGCGATTGCTTTTAGGCAATATTCCAAATCGCGAACCGGTCGTGGACTCAAGATGGGTCGGCCATAGATTGCTAGGAGGCTACTCTTCTCTGCGATGGAGCAAGAACACGCCGCATTACCTCAAATGGCCGACTCTCATACGAGGCGCCGCTATGAAGGATGATTAGTCATCCTTCACCACCTGGTTACTTGCCATAGGCTTGAGCGAGTTGCCCAACCAGCTTCGCCCAGCCCATATCCATGGCCGCATAGACTTCGAGAGCTTCCGGTCGCGCGTTGTCCTTCAAGATCTCGACCATGAGCGTCGCGTAGTCAGAAAGAATCACACCCGCCTGCTGCATACGCATCAGACCAACCTGGCGCTTGGTTTCGGAGAACGTGCCGGATGCATCGACGGCGACGTACGCGTCGAGTGCTTTGCCCACCGCGGTGATGGCCGGAAATGCGGCGCAAACTTCCAGCGAGATGCCGGCGAAGATCAGCTTGTTTCGATCCGTTCCCGGAATGACCTTGGTATCGTCGCACTGCCGGGATATACATGTCGCGCGGAAGTGAAAGCCGGTGCCCTTCGCCGAGTGCTGCCCGAGTGGATAGCTCGAGATTCCACCTTGACGGCGCTGATGCCCTATCGCCATGGCCGCTTGCCTTCCGTCAATGCCTTCCTTGATCACCTTGCGACTGAGTTACCTGGAGCTGTGTCGCTTTAGCTTGAAGGTCTACGCATGCAAACATGCATTTCGTCACATGGTCGGGTGAGCCGTGTGGCAATAACCTGTCGTGAGCAGACC
Organism: Dyella acidisoli; assembly: GCF_030160295.1. Taxonomy (GTDB): domain Bacteria; phylum Pseudomonadota; class Gammaproteobacteria; order Xanthomonadales; family Rhodanobacteraceae; genus Dyella_B; species Dyella_B acidisoli. The sequence goes on along the minus strand of NZ_BSOB01000004.1, from coordinate 29,128 downwards.
GCGCTGACGTCTGCATCAACAAGCGCGCGTTGCAGGCCGCAAACTCACCTGATCGAGAGCACGGTACATGAAGTCACAAGAAACCGCAGGCGATAACAAGTCACCTATCGGCGTGCTATTGCGTTCATGGCGGGAAGCTCGGCGTATAAGTCAGCTTGATCTCGCGCTGAGAGCAAATCTGTCTGCTCGACATCTCAGCTATGTCGAAACGGGCAAGGCGCAAGCGAGCCGAGACATGCTTTGTCGTCTCGCTGACGTGCTGGAGATGCCGCTGCGTGAGCGCAATGTGTTATTGCTGACCGGCGGCTATGCGCCGCAATACCCGGAAAATCCGCTGGCGACGCCTGCGCTGGAATGGATGCGGCAGGCCGTCGACCTCACTATCACGCATCAGGAACCGTATCCGGCGTTCGTGCTCGATCGCCATTGGAATGTGTTGATGACCAACCAGGCCGCCGTCCGGATCGGTAATTTGCTGATGCAGGGGCGTCAAAGCAAGCATACGAACTTGTTGCATCAGGTGTTCGATCCGGAAGACGTTCGCTCCGTCATGCTGAACTGGCCGGAGGTTGCAGAGAAATTCATTCGCCATCTGCATGACGAAATCGCCATGGCGCCATCGGATCAGATAACGCAGCATCTATTGCAGCAAGTGATGCAGTATCCCGACGTACCCGAACATTGGCGCTTCCGCGATCTGCAGCGAACGCAAACACCCGTGTTCACGTTCGTTTTTCAAAGCAGCGAAGGCGAGTTGCGCTTCTTCGAAACCATTACAACGTTCTCCATGCCACGCGATGTGACATTGGCTGAACTTCGCATCGAATCGTCCTTTCCCGCCGACGCCCACACGGCAGCGGTTTGCGCAAAGCTGGCCGCTGCCTGACCTTCTTCAGCCACACGGCCTATCGGCGGCCATGGCGTGGAATTCCATCCACACGCCGAGATCATTCTGCGTTGGAGCCAGGAATGAATCGCCCATCAATCCCTTGTAATTCGCAAGTGTCGTTTCATATCCACGCTCGACACGTCTTTTAGCCAGAGCCAGATCTTCAACACCGATGCTTACACCGAACACTTGCGGGCCACCGCTGTGCAAGGCATCGGCAGCCGTGCCTGCGCCATCCGGCTGCAGCACATAAATGCGCTTGCTGCCGACGGGAACACAAAAGCCGCTCGCCGCTACTTGAGGCATGCGCACAGGAACCGAACCTGCAAAACCCATGCGCTCGAATTGCTTGCGCTCTGAGTCGGCATTCGCCGAGAGTAGCCAGAAGGCAGACACTTCTTTTGCGCCATTGGGATGCTCGCGCATGACCTTGTCGTCGATCGCCGGGTGCGGCTTGAGTCCCTCAGGCGGGTAGTCGATGATGAAAAGAGTGGTCGAAAGCGGCTGCGTAGTGAAGGCGAAAAGCCGCCAGCGCGGTGGTTTCGATGGGCCTGCACCGTCCGGATCCGTGGGCGATGCCGAAAACATCTGTGTGGGTTTGAAGCCTTGCTCTTGCAAGAAGGCGCGTATCTGGTCAAGCGCCGACGACCGCAAACCCCAGCTTCGCGAACCCGGCCCGCCATGCAGGACGGCTTGGTCCGAATCCATGCCCGGGTCCAACTTCGGATTTGCCTGCGTAATGCCGAGCAATTCCACATAGCTGCGATCGGGCATCCGTACAAAATGATTGGCAACGCCGTTCGGATCGCGTCCCGGCAGTACCTGGAATCCGAGCTTCACCGACATGACACCATTTATTTGATCAATGCTACGCCCCCACAGCAGGATGTGATCGATCTGGGTGGTTTGAGCGGCCGGTGCTTCGGAGGCGGCGACGGGCACGGTCGTGCCTGCGGCCAGCACCAGCCCGCATAACAGAGAAGCGAATCGCATAACGCGTTGACTCCTGAGGATCGGTAGGGCGGGGAAGGGGATCGGCGTTACGTTTTCAAAGTCGCTATGGGGAAGCAATAACCTCGGAGGTTATGGCTCAATGCAAGTGCTGCAAAAAATCCGCTTCCGGCCGCGGCTGCCCAAGCAGATAACCCTGCACAAACGGACAGCCAAGTTCGCGCAGCACGGCCAGTTCATCGTCCCGCTCGACGCCTTCCACGATCACTGTCAATCCGAGCGAGCGAGCCATGCTGACCATGGATTCGAGCAGGCGACGCATTTGCATATTGGCCCCAATGCCGGTGACGAAGCTGCGGTCGATTTTCATCGTGTCGCAAGGTAGCAAGCTCACGTGGCTCAGCGATGAGAAGCCGGTGCCGAAATCATCCAACGCCACGTGCACGCCCAACGCACGCAACGATTGCAAAGCGGCGACGCACGAAGGCATGTCCGATACGTACAGGCGTTCGGTGAGTTCCACGGCCAGATGCTTGCGCACCGACTCGGACAGGTTGGAAGTAAGAATCTCCGTCACTCGTCCCGATGCCAGGCTGCGCGCAGTGATGTTCACATGCAGGCGGAACATGGATGGCAGCCCCGGGCTCCATGCTGCCAAACTGGCGATGGCGCGTTCCATGACCCAGGCGTCGATGCGAGTCATCAGTGGCGTGTGCTCGATGGCATCGAGAAACGCGCCAGGAGCGAGCACGCCACGCTGTGGATGGTTCCAGCGCAGCAGCGCTTCGGCACCAACCGGACGCGGATCACTTTGCACGGCAAAAATCGGCTGGAAATAGAGCTCCAACTCGCCGCGCTCAAGTCCTTCTTCCAGTTGCTGATGAACGGCTAGCGCGGTGCGGGTACGCGTGCGAAGCGCCGGATCGGCCAGGATTACACGCTCATCGCCCAAGGGATCGATACGGGATGCTTCGTTCATGGCCAGGCGCATCAGTTCAGCGGCTTCAATCACTGTGCCTTCGGTTGACCACATGGCGATGCTCGCCGTAAGTGCATGCATCGAGCTGTTTACGGACGACGATGCATGCGGCGTCATGCCAAGGGCGGATTGCACCTCCAGGATGAGTTGCTGCCCGGTTTGCGCATCCGGTATCAACCAACCCAGCATGTTTTCGGCCACACGTGCAACGGTGTCGACTTGTTCCCACTGCGATGTCACATGAGTGGCCAGTTCACGAAGAATGGCTGCAGCCTGGCCCTCGTCCGTGCCAAGCGCGATGTTGGCGTGGTTGTTACAGGCGACTGCAATCAGTGCGAGCGGCCGGCCGGAAGCCATCATGCGTTCGGTCCGTTCGAGCAGCGCAGCGCGATTGGGCAAACCGGTTTGCGCGTCGAAATGCGAGAGGAATGCATGCTCGACCGCGCGCAGGCGACGGCGCTCCAACACAGAAGAGATGCGCGCACGCAGCAACGGCATGGGAACGGGCTTGGCGAGGTAATCCTCGGCGCCCAGTTCGATGCACTGCGCGGCCATGGCCAGGGTGTCATGAGCCGAGATCATCAGCACGGAGATGTTGCGTAGCTGCTCGTCCTCGCGCATGGCACGCAGGACCGACACACCATCGGTGCCGGGCATCATGACATCCAGCAGCATGATGTCGGGGGGCTCTCGCAGGGCTTCGGCGAGGCCGGTCACGCCGTCGTGCGCCTCGGCCAAATGCTGAAAGCCCAATTGCTTGAGCCGCTTGCGCAGCATGAAGCGGCTGTTTTCGTCATCGTCTACGACGAGGATTCGAGCGTCCAGGCTCACGATGTACTGTCCTCCAGGCTGTCGCGCTTGATGACGCGTTGCAAGGCATCGAGCAGTTGCCGAAAGTCGATCGGTTTGGGAACAAATGCATTGGCACCTGCTTGCATGGCGTTGAGGATGTCGTCCTCCATCACATGCGCAGAGAGCACAATCACTGGCACGTCGCGGGTGAGTGGATTGGTGCGCAGTTTCTGCAAGACCTCCAACCCGCTGATGCCGGGCAGATTGATGTCCAAAAGCACCGCGTCAGGGCGCTTCCAGACCGCGGCAATCAACGCCTTTTCCCCATCTTCGACGTGACGTATCTGGATACCGTGCCGCTGCAACCGCCGACCCAGCATGAAGGCGTTATCGTCATCGTCCTCGACGTAGAGCAGGGTGGTCATGTCGCTTGTTTCACCTCCCTCTCGTTCGTCGGTATCTGCAACCGATCCAGCAGACGGTGTACCTCGCGCACGACGTCCGCGAGATCAGCCTCGCCCTTGCGGACCAGCAACACAGCGCGTTCGTACAAATTCCGCGACACTTCCGGTGTAATGTCTGCCGCTGTGACCAGCATGATGGGCACGGGGGCCAGTGTTGGATCAATACGCATGGCTTCGATCACCGCCAGGCCGTCCATGCCGGGCATGATCATGTCCAGCAGCAGCAGATCAGGCGGACTGTTACGCATGATGTTCAGAGCGTGCTCGCCATTGGGTGCTGTATCCACCTTGTGTCCTGCTTGGCGAAGCACGTTGGCAATCGAGTCGCGATAGAAATCATCATCATCCACGACCAGCAGAGAGCTGCTCTTCGGGCTGCCCACGAAACGTTGCACCAGGCGACTCAGGTGATCGCGGTCAAAGGGCTTTGTGAGATGTTCAACCACGCCAAGCACGCCGGTGCGTTGGTCCGGATCTGTGACCGTGCAGAGAATGACCGGCAATTCGGCATGTTCCGGATCAGCACGTATGGCAGCGAGCACATCCCATCCGGTCATATCGCCAAGCAGAATATCCAGCACCATGACCGCTGGTCGCAGCGAGCGTGTGAGGGCAAGCGCTTCCTGGCCGGATGAAGCGGCGACCACGTTGATGCCATTGCGCTGTAAAGCATTACGGACCAGGTCGCACGCATCGGGATCGTCGTCCACGATCAGCACCACAGGATTACGCCCGTGAGCGGGTGGAGCACCCTTGGTCAAGGGTCGAACCTCGGGGTTATCGACGTCGCCCACCGGCACCGTCACGGTAAATACGCTACCCGATTGAATGTCACTGGTGACGTCGATGCGTCCGCGCATCAAGCCCAGCAGCTGCCGCGAGATGGTAAGGCCCAGTCCGGAGCCGCCGAAACGTCGCGAAATGGAGCGATCGGCCTGCTCGAACGGTTCAAAAATGCGCTCCATTTGCTCAGTGGTCATACCAATACCGGTATCGGAAACGGCGATATGCAATTGGTCGCCGCGGTTGGAAAGCGCCACTTTCACTTCGCCATTGCGGGTGAATTTGATCGCGTTGCCGATAAGGTTGAGTACCACCTGCCGTAGCCGCGTGCTGTCAACGCAGGCCATGCCCACGCCGGGCGCAACCTCCAATAGCAGTTTATTGCCGTTGGCTCTGGCCAGTGTCTGCATGGAATTGATCACGCTTTCGACCAGGGTCTGTACGTGAACCACTTCGGCGTGAAGTTCGATGCGTCCGGATTCGACCCGCGAGATATCCAGAATATCGTTGATCAAGGAGAGCAGATGGCGTCCGGCATTGACAACGCGCTGCATGATCTCGGCCGTTTCGTTGTCTTCACGCTCTTCGGCCTGTTCAAACGTCAGTTCACTCAAACCGATGATGCTATTAAGTGGCGTGCGCAACTCATGGCTCATGTTTGCGAGGAACAGCGACTTGGCCTGATTGGCGGCCTCCGCCTCCGCCTTGGTCAGGCGCAAAGCCTGTTCCATTTGCACGCGGTCCGTGATGTCCATCGAAATCACGCCTACACCGGCCACGGCGTCGTGTGCGTCGGTAATGGGAAAGCGTGTTGTAAGAAGCCTGTGGGAACCGCCAAGGTAATCGACTTGTTCCTCGCGGGCCGTAACGTGCCGTCTTTCGATCACTTCGTGATCGTGTTGGCGTATCAAGGCGATGGTTTCCGGCGTGGCTACAACGTCGATCGTGTTGCCGACCAAATCGTTGGCGGGCCGACCCATGAGTTTGGCGGCAGCGTCATTGATGCGCAGGATGTGGCCATCCCGATCCTTCACTTTCATTGCCACATTGGAATGTTGAAAGATGTCGTCGAGCAGACGAACACTCCCGAGCATCTTTGTCCGCATCACATGAAAGCGCCACTGCATATACACAAGCCACGTGGCCAGTATCAGCAGCAACACCACCAACGCACCGATCAGATAGCCGTTGCTCAGCAACGTGTCGACTTTCGCAGAAGTGCCTGCCGTCGAAGACTTCGCGAGCAAAGGCAAGCTGACAAGGAGGAGAAAAATCCCTCCAATACTGGTCACCCTGCCGGCCGGAATAAGTCGTTTCAACACGGCTCCCCCTCCCCCTAGTAACCCGCTATGTTTTTTTCCCTGTGCGCGGGATGGCGCAGTAGAACCGCATGTTATCCCTAATCGCCAGAGATGAAAGCGTGTGAAGAGGTGCCCTAACTCGCTGACGTCTAAGGCTCTCTATTGGATCGATCCCACCGTCTAGCCCGTGAAATCCTTGTGAAGGATATGTGTAGGGTCGATGCATATTCTGCGAATGCACCAGAGAAGGCTGACACCGGTTTTTATTCAAGGCCTTTCGCGCAGAAGCCCTTGGAAGTCGGTCAGCACGCTACCTAATCTGCTGACCACCACGCCCCTCAGCCGTCTAAGTTGGGATGAAAACCCAACACCGTCTGTGGCATAGCATGGGGATGCTGGAGTTTGCACCCCAACCTACAAAATCAAAGCTCGCTGCGCAGCAAAGCCGGATATCTCTGCTGCACATCAATAATCAACTCGCCGAACAATGTATTCGCCCACGCAAACCAGCTGCGTGTGAAGCGCTTCGGATCATCCTGATCGAAGGTCTCATGGATGAACCCGGTGCCCGCATCCGTATCACGCAGCCACTTCAAACATTGCCGCACCTCGGCAACATCACGGCTGGTTTGCGCATACATCATGATCGACATCGGCCAGATCATGCGCAGCCCTTCATGCGGACCGCCGATACCTTCGGCAGCCTTGCCACGGAAGAAATACGGATTGCGTGGGCTCCACACGAGTTCGCGCGTATGGCGATACAGCGGATCGTTGCGATCGCAGCAGCCAAGGTACGGCAGGCCGAGCAGGCTGGGCACGTTGGCGTCGTCCATGAAAACCTGGTTGCCGAAACCGTCAATTTCATAGGCCCAAAACTCGTGGCCTTCGGCATCGTGCATACGGCCATCTTTGTGCACGGCCTGTTCCACTTCATTCGCCAGCGCTTCGCATTCCCCGGCGAACTCTGCATCTTTGTGTAATGCGCGACTCATTTGCGCGAGTTGGCGCAGGCTGAGCACGGCAAACAAATTGGCCGGCACGAACAAGGGGTACGTGCAAGCATCGTCTGATGGCCGGAACATCGCATGGATCATGCCGTTCGGCCGAGTAGGATTGCCGTAGCCGCCGAGCATCTGCGTTTCCGTCGGCACCTCCGAGGTGCGTTGGAAGTGGTAAGGCCCGTTATCCTGCTTGCGCTGCTGCTCGCGGAAGGTTTTGAGCACCAAATGCATGGCTTCGCGCCAATCATCATCGAACGGCTCGGTGTCGCCGGTCGCCTGCCAATAGCTGTGCGCCAGGCGAATTGGATAGCACAGCGAATCGATCTCCCATTTGCGCTCGCCTACCCCGGGTTTCATGTCGGTTAGATCGTGACGCGCCCATATCAGCGGCTGCGCATGCGGATCGGGCATGAAGGCGTTGGCGTAGGGGTCGATGCGGATGCAGCGTGCCTGGCGGCGGATCAGGCCGCGGAACAGTCGCTGCAGTGCCTTGTCGTTCTTCGCCAGCGGAATATAGGGCACCACTTGGGCTGAAGAATCGCGTAGCCACATCGCATCGATATCGCCGGTGATCACGAACGTGTCCGGCTTGCCGTCGAGCGTGCCGAGCTCCACCGTGGTGTCGAGCGTGTTGGGGTAGCAGTTCTCGAACATCCACGCAAGTTTTGGATCAGCGATGGAAGCTTTGACGTTCGCAAGTTGGTGTTCGACGGCTTCGCTGACGAACTTGCGTTTGGCCAGAGGAGGGCGTTGGCTCGTGTAGCTGGCTTGACTATTGGCCAATGTCGGCAATGAGAAGCCGGCCATGCCTGCAGCGGTGGCGGTGCTAATAAGCTTGAGGAAATCGCGGCGTGTGAGCATGGCTTAAAACATCTCCTTGCGAGGCTCCGGCTCCCTCTCCCCTCCGGGGAGAGGGTTGGGGTGAGGGGTGGGGCTTGCGCTAAAGGTTGTGATTACTTGAAACCGTTACTTGTACTGCGTGCGAGGAGAAGTTTCCCGCAAGATTGTCCCCTCACCCTAGCCCTCTCCCCGGAGGGGAGAGGGGACCAGTTCGTGGCGCAGATCAGCTATGCGGCTTGGCCATCACACCCGCCAAATCCTGCACCAACAAAGCCCGTTTCAACTTATCCAGCGCAACCTTGCTACGCACCGTCACCGTCACACTCTGCCCCGGCAACAGATCAAACGCATTGTCCGACACCTCCGCATCCAGATCGCCGAAGGAAATCCACACGTTGCGTGCAAGCTTGTCGCTGCTCAACGTCAACGTATAGCCATCCGAACCCGCATCGAATGAGGTATGGACTTGCGGCACAGGCAAGGCCAGCGTCTTGGCTTCATCAAAGAACACCAGATTACGCGACACGACCTTGTCGCCATCCAACAATTCGAACACCGCGAACGTTGTGTGAGTATCCGCCCCGTTGAGCAACTGCGCGTCGGAATAAGCAGCCACCTTCGTGCTGCTCAGCGCAGGCAGATCGGCCGACTCCTGATGCTCGCTCAGCACCTTGCCGGAGAAATCCATCGTGCGCATGCGCCAATGCAGCGTTGCCGGCGCCGTGCGATCCGAAACCAGCGACACAGTCGTCGTGCCGTTGTTGCGTAATGCTGCGATCATTAGCGGCGCATAGAATCGCCGCGCATGGTATTGCAGTGCCTTCCAGCGACCGAAGTAGTCGATGCTCGCCCACGATGCTCCGGGCCATACATCATTGAGCTGCCAATACATCGAACCCATTGCCTGCGGGCGCGACGCGCGCAGATGCTCGGCGGCGAGCTGGATGCCCTCGGCCTGCATCACTTGGCTCAGATAAACGAACGAAGCAAAATCCTTTGGCTCGCCATAGCTGCGCGTGATGTACAACAGCAAGCGCTTGTTGCCGTTGCCGCTGTCGAATTTCTGATGCGCGCGCATCACGGGCGACTCCGGCTGCAGATCGCTCTGGTCGGCAAATGCGCGGATCGTGCGCATTTCAGGGAAAGACTGCAGCCCATATTCGGACTGAAAGCGCGGCGCAATGTTGAGGTATTCGGTGACCGGCTTCGCTTCGCCGGACCACACGTTCCAATAGTGGTAATCGCCATCGTCCGGCACGTTCGCCGGGCCCTCGTAATCCGTGCTCGGCGTGCTGGCCCAGTACGGCACGCTGGGATCGTATTCGGTGACCACATTGCGAAGCGTATTGCTGAACAGGTTCACCATGCCGATCACCAGCTTCTCGCGCTCATCGCCCGAGATCGCCTTCTTCAGCGCCACGCGATCGCCCCAGGAATCCCAGCCGGTCTGCACTTCGTTGTTGCCGCACCACAAGACGATGCTGGGATGATCTCGCAAGCGCTTCACTTGTTCGATGGCTTCCTGTTTCGTGTTCTCAACGAAAGCAGTATCGCTCGGCGGAATCGCGCCGCCGAACATGAAGTCCTGCCACACCATCAGGCCGAGCCGATCGGTCATCTCGTAGAACGAATCCGGCATGTAATAACCGCCGCCCCAAATGCGCACCGCATTCATGTTTGCGTCGCGCGCCGACTGCAGCACACGCTTCATTTGCGCATCGGTTGCGCGCGGTGGAAAGCTGTCGAACGGAATCATGTCCGCGCCCTTGGCGAACACCGGAATACCGTTGATCAAGAACGCGAAGCTTCGGCCCCAGGCATCCTTTTCGCGGCGGAGTTCCACAGTGCGAAGACCGGTCGCGCGCTGCATGTTGTACAACTCATTGCTGCCGTCGCGCACGCTGACCTTGAACGTATACATGTCCTGCGAGCCGTAGCCGACCGGGTACCAGCGCTTGGGATGCGCGATACGCAACGGCACGCTGACTGCATTGCTGCCGGGATCGACCGTCACGTCTTGCTCCACGTGTGCCGCTGTCTGTCCATCCGGATCGATCGCGTCCACGCTGACGTGCAATGTCTTGCTGCTGTCGGCGATCACATCCAGCTGAGCAGCTACTTGTGCCGCCTCGCTGCTCACGTAGTTCTGCCGCACATGGAAATCATCCACGCGCAAGCTGTTCCAGCTATCCAGGTGCACCGGTTGCCAGATACCCTCGGTAACGATGCGCGGGCCCCAGTCCCAGCCATATTGATAGCCAGCCTTGCGCACATAATTGGCCGTCTGCTTACCCTTGGGCTCGTCACCAAAAGCGGAATCGAATTCGCCGGGCAACGCATAGGGCTGCTTGAGCAGCCACGGCAGCAGGCGTTTGATCGGCGAATACAGCCGCACCTGCAACGTATTGCTTCCTTCGTGCAGCGCTGCTTTCGCCGGCAACCGCCAACGCCGGAACATGTTGTCCGCCGAGACCAGCTTCTGACCGTTGAGATAGACGTCCGCGAATGTATCGAGTCCGTCGAACACCAGTTCCACGTGGTCGCGCGCGAGCGTGGCTTTGTCCACCGTAAAGGTGGTTTCGTACTGCCAGTCGGACAGGCCCACCCACTGCACGCGAGCTTCGTTGTCACGATAGTAGGGATCCGGCAGCAGCTTGGCCGCCATCAGATCGGTCTGCACCGTGCCAGGCACCGTCGCGGCATGCCAGCGCGTGGCGTCGTGATGCTCCTTCGCATGCGCATCGCCTTCCTGCAGACGGAAGCGCCAGCCACTATCCAAATTTTGCGAGGTGGTCTGGGCCCAGGCGCCGCTGGTCGCGAGTGGTAACAGCAGCAGCGACAGCGCGGTGATTTTCGGAAGACGCCGCAGTGCGCGCGCGGACAAACGGATTCGTTCAAGCATGCTGCTCAACCGTATTTATATGAGTGATGGAATCCTGCGCTGGCGCAGGAGCGACGACACATCGCGGTATGTCCCTGTTTAGATCGATCTATATCAGGGACATTAGCAGTTGGCTAGAGGGCAAGCATGCCGCATCGCAATAGGGTCATGCACGATGCGCAGGTTGGGATGACAACCCCAACATTGCCATGCATGCACACATCGCGATGTTGGGGTTTGCACCTCAACCTACGTTCCAGCGGCCGAAAGCGCCGCAGGCCTTACCACACCAACATGACATGCATCAGTACCGCAAACGTTAGGATCCACCGTCAACCTACGCGAACCTTGCGTTGCGCTGTCGCTGGGAAAAGTCTGATGGAGTGAGACACACGTCACGCTACAATAAGCGCGTACCGACCGGCCATGTCAGCACAAGGCTCGTCGATAGACCGCAGGAACTAAGGAATGCGGTGAACAGGGGCTAGAGACGGCTTTTCAAGGAGTTGTTGTTGGCATGCGCGGTAGAAACAGGGGATTTACGCGGCGTTCGTCCGAACGCCGTGCCACATCGATGTGGCGTACGTGGGCAACGTGTACTTTGATCGTCGCGGCAGCGGGTCATATGCCCGTGGCCCGCGCGCAAAACACCGCAGTCGACCAGGCACAGCGCGAGCAAGCGCAAAAGCAGGCGCAACAGCGCGAAGCTTTGCGCACGGCGCCTGACGTGCGCCTGCAAACCGGTCAGCAGACCGACTATCACATCACCACGGTGCCGGCGGAAACGCCGTGCTTTCACATCGATGCAATCGCGCTGGAAGGCGCGCACGTGCACGAATTCGGTTTCGTGCAGAAGTACCTCGATGCCTATCGCAGCCAATGCATCGGCCAGGAAGGTTTGCGTCTGCTTGCGCATCGCACGTCCGACTTGCTGCTGGCGCGCGGCTACATCACCAGTCGCGTGGTCATTCCGGAGCAGAACCTCGCCATCGGCCATCTGCGTGTGGTGCTGCTTGCTGGCACGCTGGGCGCGGTGCGTTTCGCGCCGGGTTCGGCCAAGGCCGATTGGCAGAGTGCCTTGCCGATTCGTCCTGGCGATGTGTTGAACCTGCGCGCCATCGAACAAGGGCTGGAACAGCTCAAGCGCGTGCCCTCGCAAGATGCGAAGATCGATATCGCTCCCGGCACACAGCCGGGCAGCTCGGATCTGGTGCTCACCATCACGCGCGGCAAGCCCTGGCGATTGATCGCCAGCCTCGACGATAGCGGCGCGTACAACACCGGCAAGGAACAAGGTGGGCTGACGTTTGCGGTGGATCAGCCGCTGGGCATCAACGATCTGCTCAGCATCGGCTACACGCACAGCGTGGGCGATTACGACCACGCAAAAGGCACGCACGGCAACAACTTCAATTACAGCGTACCGTGGGGCGACTGGACCTTTAGCCTCGCCGCGAACAGTTACGCCTACCGGCAATCGGTGTTCGGCTCGCTGCAAACCTTCGCTTATACCGGCAGCTCCAGCAGCACCGCCTTCAGCGCCACGCGCCTGCTGCATCGGGATCAGCACAGCCACACTTCGGTGCAGCTGACGATGACCACGCGCCACGAACACAGCTACATCGACAGCGTGGAAATCCAGACACAGCGCCGCAAGGTGAGCGCTGCGGAACTCGCGTTGATACAGCGCCGCTACATCGGTTCATCACAATTGGATCTACGCCTGGCTTATCGCTGGGGCGTGCCGTGGATGGGCGGGCAATGGCAGGCCAGTGAACACGGTGGCCCGACGAATCGTTACGGGCTCGCCGTATTCGACGCGAGCCTCAGCACGCCGTTCCAAATGTTCTCTACGCCTTGGTTGTGGCTGTCCGAATTGCATGCACAAGCCACCGGCGATCGTCTCTATGCCGAGGATTACCTCACGCTCGGCGGCCGCTACACCGTGCGCGGCTACGACGGCAACACCGTACTAGGCGGTGACCACGGCGCGTACTGGCGCAACACGCTCAACCTGCCAGTGGGCGGCAGCGGCTTGTCGCTGTACGGCGGCGTGGACGTGGGCCATGTCGGCGGCAACGTGTCGAGCACTTATGCAAGCCATAGCCTGAGCGGCGTGGTGACGGGCGTGCGCGGTTCGCGCTGGGGCCTGAGCTGGGATCTGTTTGCCGGGTGGCCGCTGCAGACGCCACGCGGTTTCCCGGTCCGGCGCCCCACCGCCGGCATGCAATGGATCTACACCTACTGACGCGTTGCGTCGCAGTTCGAACGACATGCCGGTAACGGCATGCAGGGGATACATCGAGGATCGATGCTATGAAGGACACTGCTGTACGCCACGCCACAAACAACACAATTCTTGCTCCCTCCCCTACGTGCAGTAGGGGAGGGCTGGGGTGGGGTGAAGTCCCCAGCTCTGCGACGAATGCCCATGTCGCGGCAAGCGCAAGCAACCCCACCCTAACCCTCCCCTGCCCGCAGGGGAGGGAACAAAAAGCATGGCGTCACTCTTTGCGCCGCCAAGCACTTTGGGCAGCACTCACGCTCGCATTGGGTCTGCCAAATGCGCATGCCCAAACGGTCCCCGACGGCGCAACCCACACCAACGTGATCGCTGCACCCAACGGCGTGCCGGTGGTGAACATCGCTGCGCCGAACAACGCAGGCGTGTCGCACAACACGTATCAGCAGTTCAACGTCAGCAGCAACGGGCTAATCCTCAACAACAGCGGTGCCATCAGCAATACGCAGCTGGCGGGTTACATCACCGGCAATCCGAATCTTGGCCCCGGCCAGTCAGCAACGCTGATCCTCAACGAAGTCACATCCACGCAGCCGAGCGTGTTGAACGGCGCAATGGAAGTGGCAGGCCACGCAGCGCAAGTGGTGGTGGCCAATCCCAACGGCATCACCTGCGGCGGCTGCGGTTTCATCAACGCGCCGCGCGGCACGCTGGTGACGGGTGTGCCGATTCTTGATGCGAACGGCGGCTTGTCCGGCTTCAACGTCAGCGGCGGCACCATCACGGTCAACGCGCAAGGTCTGCTCGGCAGCCAGATGGATCAGGTCGACTTGCTTGCGCGCGCGGTGGAAATCAACGCCGGCGTGTGGGCGCACCAGATCAACGTCATCACCGGCAGCAATCGCATCGATTACACCACGCTGGCCACGCAATCCATTGCTGGCACGGGCGCAACGCCCGCGGTGGCGCTGGATGTATCGGCACTCGGTGGCATGTATGCGAATGCCATCCGTTTGATCGGCACCGAAGCGGGTCTTGGCGTGAACAGCCAGGGCCAGATCTCCGCACAAAACGGCGATCTTTCGCTGACCAGCGCAGGCCAGGTGACGCTTGGCGGCAAGACCACCGCCACCGGCAACCTCACCGTGCAAGCAGCGCAATCGTTGAGCAACCAGGGCACGCTTGCCGCCGGTGGCGCAGTGAACGTCAGCAGCGCGGATCTCAGCAACAGCGGCACGCTGTACAGCGGCTCCGCCATGACGTTGTCCGCCAACGGCCAGCTAAGCAACAGCGGCCAGATCGAAGCGCAAAACGGCGCACTCACCGCGCAGGCGAGCGGTGCGCTGAACAATGCTGCTTCGGCCAGCATCTACGCCGGCAGCGCCATCAATCTGAGCGGCGCATCGTTTGGCAATGCCGGAACGATCGAAGCAGCGCAAGGCGCGAACTTGCAGACCGGCGGTCACGCCGACAACAGCGGCATCTTGCAGACCGATGCCGGCGATCTCGTCATCCACGCCGATTCGCTGGGCAACAGCGGTACCTTGAGCGCCAATGGCAACGCGACACTCGGCGCAACCAGCGCGCTGAGCAGCACCGGTAAAGCGATCGCCAGCGGCAACGTGTCGTTGAGTTCGGCACAACTGACCACCAGCGGTGCAGTGCAGGCAGGCGGTGCGCTGAGCTTGCAAGGCGGCACGCTAAGCAACAGCGGCAAGCTCTATGCACTCGGCGGCGCGTGGACGGCCACACTGAGCGGCGCATTCGCCAACCAGAGCGGCAGCGACGTGTACGGCAGCCAGAACCTTGCGTTGAATGCTGCGTCGTTGACCAATGCCGGCAACATCGAAGCGCAGCAGGGCAATGCCATCAAGCTTGTCGGTGCCTTGATCAACAGTGGCAAACTGCAATCCGATCAATCCGACCTCACGCTCAGCGCATTCAGTCTTTCCAACAGCGGCACGCTCAGCGCGTACGGTAATCTGCAAGCGCAAGTGAACAGCGCCGTACAGAACAGCGGCGTGCTGGTCAGCGGGCAAGCGATCAATCTGTCGTCTGCCGCGTTCGACAATCAGGTCGGTGGACAAATCCAGAGCGGTACTGATTTCACGTTGTCGACCGCCACGCTGAATAACGAAGGTAGCGTCAACGCAAAAGGCAACGCGACGCTCTCCGGCACCGCATTCACCAATGCCAGTGGCGCGCAATGGATTACCGCCGGAATACTTGCGCTCAATCAGACCGGCAACGTCAGCAATGCCGGTGTGGTGCAGTCCGGCGGCGACCTGAACATGCTGTACGCCGCATCGCTCACCAACAGTGGCGCGATGCAGACCAGTGCGGGCAACCTCACGCTCGCGACCGGCACGCTCGGCAACACCGGTACCTTGGGTGCCAACGGTAGCGCCACGCTCAATGCAAGCAACAGCCTCAGCAGTACCGGCACACTACTCGCCGGCAGCAACGTGAGCCTGACTGCAGCGCAACTCACTACCGCTGGCACTGTGCAGGCGGGCAGCGCGCTGACGTTGAGCGGCGGCACGCTGAGCAACAGCGGCAAGCTGTATGCACTTGGTGGTGCATGGACGTCAACGCTAACGGGTGCGTTCACCAGTCAGACCAGCGGCGATATCTACGGCAGCCAAGGCATCACGCTCAGTGCAGCCTCGCTGAGCAACGCAGGCAGCATCGAAGCGCAGCAAGCGGATACCCTCACGCTGGGTGGTGCGTTCACCAACAGCGGCAAGCTGCAGTCCGATCAGTCTGACATCACGCTCAACGCGACCACGCTTTCCAACTCCGGAACACTCAGTGCTTCTCACAACCTGCAAGCACAGCTGACCAGCACCGCACAGAACAGCGGCGTGCTGGTGACTGGACAGGCGATCAACCTGACGGCGACGGGCTTCGACAACCAGGCCGGTGGCCAGGTGCAGAGCGGTGCTGATCTGACATTGTCGGCGGCCACGCAGAGCAACGAAGGCATCATCAACGCGAAAGGCAATGCCGCACTCTTTGGCACTGCCTTGACCAACGCTGGCAGCGCCCAGTGGATCGCGGGCGGCACGCTTACGTTCGGCCAAACCGGCGGCGTAAGCAATGCGGGCGTGCTGCAGGCGGGCAGCGATCTCGATCTGACGCATGCGGCGTCGCTCAATAATACCGCCGGCGCGACGATGTATGCAGGCCAGGATTTCAATCTTGGCCTTATCCAGGCACTGACCAATGCCGGCATGCTGTACGCCACGCGCACTGCCACATTCACGGCAGGCAGCGTGAACAACACTGGCACGCTGCGCAGCGCGGGCACGCTCACGCTCGACAGCAACGGCAACGTCGTAAGCAGCGGTGCGATCCAGGCGCAACAAACCCTGAGCCTGCAAAGCAGCGGCGACTTCAGCAACAGTGGCGAGCTGTACGCCATCGGTGGCAATCTTTCCGCGCAGGTGGGTGGCAGCTTCAGCTCTGCCAGCAGCGGCGATATCTACAGCGGTCAGGACGTATCGTTCAGCGCCAACAGTTTCGCCAACACCGGTACGCTGGAAGCCAAGCAGTCGGTCAGCATCACGGCGCACAGCAGCGCCAGCAACAGCGGCACGCTGCAAGCGGACAACGGCAACCTCGTCATCGCCGGTAGCGCGCTTACCAACCAGGGTACCTTGAGCGCCACGGGTGCCACGCAACTGGGCAGCACGGGAACCCTGAGCAACAGCGGCAAACTGGTTACCGGCCAGACACTCGTGCTTACCGGCGCCAGCGTCACCAACAGCGGTCAAATCCAAAGTGGCAGCAACGTCACGGTGCAGGCAGCAAGTGTCACCAACAGCGGCAGCTTGCAGGCCGGTGGCACACTCGCCTTCCAACACGATGCCACGCTCACCAACCAGACTGGCGGTTCGATCCTCGCTGCGAGTGACTTGAGTGCGGATACGTCTTCGCTGCTCGACAACGCCGGCATCATCCAAGGCGGCGGCAATCTCAACATCACCGGTACGGGTGTCGTCGACAATGAAGCAACCGGCACACTCTACGGCACGCAGCTGACCACGCTGCAGTTGGGTGGAGCGTTGACCAACGCTGGTACGGTGTATGGCGCACAAGGTTTCAATCTCACCGCTGCAAGTCTCGTCAGCACCGGCAGCTTGCGCAGTGGCACATCACTCAGCGTCGCCACGCAAGGCAATGCAAGCAATGGCGGCACTGCCTACGCGCTGGGTAACGCAACCTGGAACATCGGCGGTACGCTGAGCAACACCGGCACGCTTGCTGCTGCAGGCAATGCCACGCTCACTGCCGCCAGCCTCAGTGGCAACGGCACACTCGCAGCTAGCTTGCAAAGCAATGGTTCGCTCGGCAACACCGGCGATCTCACCGTAACGACCACTGGCAACCTGGCCGACAACGGACGCGCATTGGCGGCGGGCAATCTGCGCTTTACCGGCAGCACGATTGACTTGTCGAGCAGTCAGACGCGTGCGAACACCATTGCGCTCACTGCGAACCAAGGCAATGTGACGAATGCGGGCGGCAACTTGGCCGCCAACAGCACAGTTACCATCACCACACCCGGCAGCTTGATCAACGGCGGAACGACCGCCGCACAAGGCGGCAAGATCAGCGCAGGTACGCTGGTGCTGCAAGCGGCTGCGCTGAACAATCAGTACGGCTCGCTGATCCAGACCGGCAGCGGCGATCTGAATCTGACTTTCGGCGGCGCGTTCGAAAATGCCAACGGCACCTTCAGCACCAACGCGCAGAATCTCTCCATCAACGCCGCGTCCGTCGACAACACCGGTGGCACGTTGCAGGATGCCGGCAGCGGCACGCTCAGCGTTGTTACGTCCGGCAACTTTGCGAACGGCAACGGCAAGGTCGAGGGTAACGGCGCGCTCTCGCTACAAACGAACAGCACACTGACGAATGACGGCGGCCTGCTGAGCGTATCCGGCAACGTCACCACCAAGGCTGGCACTTTCAGCAACGTGCACGGCACGCTGATCGGCAACAACGTTGGACTCACCGTTGCACAGACGCTGACCAACACCGCCGGCGGCACGATCCAATCCGGCGGTGCGCTGACGGCAAACGCCAATGCGCTAGACAACAGCGGCGGCTTCATCAAGGTGACCGACGCGCAAGCGTTGAACCTCACCATCAACGGCGCATTGACCAATGGTGCTAGCGGATTCATCGGCGGCAACGGCGCGGCAACCATCAACGCCGGCAGCCTCACGAATGCCGGGCAAATCTATGCCGGCACTGCGCTCGGTGTTACCGCGCAAAGCAGCCTGATCAACGACGGTGGTGCACTGCAAGCGCTCGGCTCGTTGAGCCTCGGCAGCAATGGCGCCCTCAGCAATCGTGCCGGCACGATCGAAGCGGGCAGTGGCAATAGCGTGGCCAGCATGAGCCTCAACGGCGCAAGCCTGGATGACACCAACGGCCGCATCGCCAATACCGGCCAGGGCACGACCACTGTGTCGGTGGCGCAGAACGTGGTGAACGAAGGTGGCACCTTGGGCGGCCAAGGCGCGTTTACGCTGTCGGCATCGAGCCTCGATAACAACAACAGCGGCAAGATTGTGGCCGGGCAAGCACTTACGCTTAGCCTTGGCAGCATGAGCAACGTTGGCGGCACCTTATACGCGGCCGGCGATCTCACCTGGAACGACGGCAGCGCCAGCCTGGAAAATGCACAAGGCTCGCTGCAATCCGGCGGCAACCTCACATTCGCACTGGCTTCGCTGGATAACGCAAGTGGCACGCTGGCCACCAATGGCAGCGGTAACCTGAGCCTGGGCAGTTTCACCGGCGTGGGCAAGGTGGCTGCGGGTCAGAATCTCACGTTGACCCTCAGTGGCAACTACACCAACGCCGTCGGCAACCAGCTAAGCGCCAACAACAACCTCACGCTCAACGTCTCCGGCAACTTCAGCAATGCCGCGGGCGCTACGCTACAGGCGCCGAACAACCTCACCGTCAGTGCGGCGAACATCGATAACGCCGCGGGTGCCACGCTCAATAGCAACAGCACCACGCTGAGTACTGGTGGCACGCTCAGCAACGAAGGCAATATTGATGGCAGCAGCATCACGCTCAACGCCGGTGCGCTGACTAACACCGCTAACATCATCGGCGGCAGCATCACCGCCACCGCCGGTTCGCTGACCAACGGCGTGGATCTTGGTACTAGCACCAGCAACAATCCCTATCAGAGCGGCTTGATCGCAGCCACCAACAGCATCGCGCTGTACGTGAGCGGTGCACTGCTCAACCGTGACGCCACCATCTTCACCACTGGCGACCTCACGCTGGCTGGCAATGCCAGTGGTGGCCTGAGCGCGTCGATCACCAATCTTTCCGGCGACATCGAAGCCAATGGCAGCGTGACGCTGAATGCGCAGCAGTTCACCAACCAGCGGCGCGTATTCCAGACCACCACGTACAACCTGACCGCCGCCGAGCAAGCGCAGAACAGCACCAGCGTCACGCTGTCGCGCTATGCGTATTACGACACCGATCCGACGCACCAGGTGCCCAATGTGCAACCGGACCAGGTGATCAGTTCGTCCGAATATGCGGTGGCCAAATCGTTCTGCGACAACCTCAACAACAACACCAATAACCAGCGTTGTGCGGGTTATCCGTTCGGTGTCGGCCAACCCAATACGTTCCAGGGCATTTTCAATTCCACCGTGACCGCGGTGCAGGAAATCGCTGCCATCAGCTCGCAGAGCAAACTGCTTGCTGGCGGCAACATCACCATCAATGGCTCGGTGCTCAACGACAAATCCACCATCGCAGCCGGCAACAACCTGACCATCAACGGCCAGAACGGCAACGCTGGCGGCGGTGCTACCTCGACTTATACGGTGCAGAACATCGCCTTTGCGCCGACGGCTACGGTGCAAACCAGCATCAATGAGGAGAGCGCCACCCAGCAACTGCAGTCGAACCCCCGCGCATGGGTTGATGGCCCGTGGATGAGCTACGGCACCAGCAGTACCAGCAGCACGATCTCGCTGGCACCGGGATCGGTACCAAGCTGGATCACTTTCAACGCGGGCAGCGACGCACCGGGCGTCATGAGCGCGGGTAACACCGTGTCGATCACCGCGCAGACCATCAACAACACGACGGTCGGCGCCAACGGTCAGCCTGTGCAGAACGCGATCGGCCTCGGCAGCAATAGTGCGGGTCAGGCTGTGGGTGGCAACGCTGCGACTACGGTAGGTAGTGCCAGCGGCGCCAGCGGCAGCGTGGGCAGCGTTGCGGTGGGCAATACCCCCAACCAAACGAATGGCAGCTCGTTGAGCGTCGCCAGCGCACGCAGTACCGGCACCGGTTCGACCGTCAATGCACCGGGTGTGGCACAGGGCCTTGCGCCAGGTGCTGCGAGTACACCCGGCGTCAACAGCACTTCGACTCCAGCGACAGGTGCACACCCTTCGCTAGCATCACCGCAAGTTGTGAGCACGCTGGTCGGCCCAAACGCAACGATCAAGCTGCCACAAACCGGCCTGTACGCCATCGACGTGCAACCGGGCAGCGAGTTCCTGATCGAAACCAACCCGCAGTTCACCCGCTACAGCACCTTCATCAGCAGCGACTACATGCTGCAGAAGCTCGGCCTTGATCCGCACCAGACCGAGCAGCGCCTGGGCGACGGTTTCTACGAACAACAGCAAGTGCTGGACCAGATCACCGATCTCACCGGCCGCCGCTATCTCGCCGACGACACCGATGCGCTGGATCAATACCGCGACCTGATGAACAACGCGGTGCAGGTGGCGCAGCAGTTCAACCTGTCGGTAGGCGTAGCGCTTACGCCCGCGCAGATGGCCAACCTCACGCAAGACATCGTGTGGCTGGTCAACGTGAACGTAGATGGCCACCAAGTGCTGGAACCGGTGGTGTACCTCAGCACGAGCGATGCGAAGAACCTCGCCGCAAACGGCGCAACCATTGCCGGCAAGAACGTGGTGTTGAACGCCAGCGGCGACATCACCAACAACGGCACCATTGCGGCGAGCCAGAATGCGCAGCTCACCGCAAGCAACCTGCTCAACAGCGGCACCATCAGCGCCGGCAACGATCTAAGCCTTACCGCTGCGCAGAACATCTTGAACGGCGGCACCATCAAGGCCGGTGGCAACGTATCGCTGGTTGCGGGTGGTGATGTGCTGAGCGGCGTAAGCGTGGCGCAGAACCTGGGTGCTGTTGCATTGCCCGGTTTGAGCACGGCGATCGGCCCGGTGGCACTCAACAACACCGCACTGCCCGGCGGCATCACGGCGGGCGGCAGCCTGGCCATCAACGCCGGCCGCGATCTGCAACTGGACACTGCTCCGGTGAAGGCCGGAGGCAATCTCAGTCTTGCCGCAGGCCGCGACCTTACCGCCACCGCCACTGCGATCAGCGCAGGCGGCAACGCGCAACTGCTCGCCGGCCGTGATCTCAGCCTGATCGCCACCGGCAGCACCAACCGCGTCGGTACGCTAATGAACGGCGTGGAGACCACCACGCACACTGTCAGCACGCTCAGCGCCGGCGGTGCATTAACGCTGGTCGCCGGCAACGACCTCATCAGCCAAGGCGCGCAACTCACGGGCGGCACTATCAACCTCGGCGCCGGCCACGACGCCACGCTCACTACGGTCACCGATTCGGTCACGCGCAACACGCAAGGCTTCCAGGGCCATATGCTGGTCGGCACCGGTCAGAGCGATCAGACCGTGCGCGGCACCACGCTCACTGGGAGCAACGGCATCAATGTCGCGGCCAATCACGATCTCACGATTACCGCGGGGCAGCTCAATAGCGCGAATGGCGACGTCGCGCTTTCGGCCGGCAACAATCTCACGCTCAATGCGGCGAACGAAGATCACAGCAGCTATCGCGATACGCTCACCAGGACGAGCGGCTTCTTGTCCAGCAGCAGCACGCACACGTACGACGCGAGCAGCGATTCGAATGTGATCGGCACCAGCATCAGCGGCAACAACGTGACGCTGGCGGCCGGCAACAACCTCGCCACGCAGGCCGTGCAACTCACCGCCAACAACGCGCTGAGCATCAGTGCCGTCAACAACGTCACGCTCGGCGCCGGTGAGCAGACCCACACCGAAGAACACGACTACCAGCACAGCAGCTTCAACTTCTTCAGCGACAGCACCAAACGTTTCGGCTCGGTCGATCCGGAATGGCGCAGCAACCAGAGCAGCACCACGATCAACCAGACCACCAGCATCGGCAGCACGCTGTCCGGCGACACGGTCACCGTGGCCGCCGGCCACGATCTCACCGGCACCGCCGTGCAGATCGCCGGCACGCATGATGTGACGCTGGCCGCCGGCAACAACCTCACGCTTAATGCAGGCCAGGACACCTACACCGAAACCCAATCCTCCGGCACCAGTCACACCGGCCTGATGAACGGCGGCGGCTTCAGCGTGCTGATCGGCAACAAGTCGGAGAAGACCACCAGCATCGACAAGGAAGTGAGCTACACCGGCAGCCTGGTCGGCAGCACGGACGGTGCCGTTACACTGACTGCCGGCAACAACGTGCACATTACAGGCAGTGATGTGCTCAGCCAGACGGCTACAACGATCGTTGGCAAGAACGTCACGATCGATGCGGCGTTGGGCAGCCAGGACATCACGCAGACGCAGAAGCAAAGCCAGGGCGGCATCAGCCTAGGCCTGAGTGGTGGCGTTGCTGGCACGGCGCAAACCTTGGCCGCGGATGTGCAAGGCGCAACCAGCAGCAGTAGCGATTCACGCCTGAAGGCGCTCTACGCGATGCAGGCCGCGCAGACCTTGTTCTCGCCAGGCGCCGGCAACGCAATGCATGTGAACGGCACGGGTCTGGACGCGCTGGAAAATACGCCTGGAGCTCTCCAGAGCGGTTATCAAAAAGGGCTTACGGATAGCAGCACAGCCACAGGCGGTGGCGTTGGCGGCGGGGTTGAAGATGCCGGCAAGTCCACAGGCATCAGCCTGCATATCGGTATTGGCGGCGGCAGCTCTACCACCACCGGCAAGACGCACGACGACGTGGCCTACGGCAGCAAGATCAGCAGCAACGGCGATGTCACCATTGCCGCCACCGGCGGCGATCTCAATGTGGTTGGCAGCCAGATCAATGGCAACAACGTCACCTTGTCTGCCACGCACGACATCAACCTGCTCAGCCAGGCCGAACAGCACACCCAAAGCAACGATAGCCACAACGCCAGCGGCGAAGTGGGCATCAGCATTGGTCAGACCACCGGCATTTACCTCAGTGCAGCGGCTGGCGAAGCCATCGCCCATGGCAACGGCACCACGCACACAGATAGTGTCGTCAGCGCACAAAACACGTTGACCATGCTCAGCGGCAACGACACCACCATCAAGGGTGCACAAGCCACTGGCAACACCGTGCTCGCCAACATCGGCGGCAATCTCAACGTTGCCAGTGAGCAGGACACCAACGATTACGCCAGTCATAGCATCCAGGGTGGTATCACGTTGGTGTATGGCTGGAGCGACGGAGGTGTGGGCGTCAGCGGAAATCTGTCTGCGAGCAAAGCGAACAGCAACTACGCCAGTGTGACGCAGATGAGCGGCATCGGAGCCGGCAACGGTGGCTTCGACCTCCTCGTTGGCGGCAACACCAACCTGAAAGGCGCGGTGGTTGCCAGCACTGCGAGTGTGGACAAGAACATCCTCGATACCGGCAGCCTCACCTACAGCAATATCCAGAACCAAGCCAAGTCGAGCGCCGAAAGCATCAGCGTGGGCGGTGGCATGAGCACGGGCAGCATGTCGGGCATGAGTGGTTTCAGCGGCGGTATTGGCATTCCGCAAAACAGTAACAAGAGCAGCACGACACAGGCAGGCATCGCACAAGGCACGGTCGTTGTGCGCGACAATCCGAAACAGGATCTCTCTGGCCTTAACCGCAATCCCAGCTTGAGCGATGCGAATGGGCTGGCCAATACCTTCGATCCCAACAAGGTTGCGCAGAACCAGCAGGCGGGAATGTTGGCCGGACAGGTTGGCATGACCGCTGTAGGCGATATTGCCTACATCATGCAAAAGCAGGCAGCGGAAAATCTCGCCCAGGCAAGCAAGAGTGGGGACCAAGCTGCAATCACCAGCGCACAAACAAATTTACAGGCATGGAGTGATGGGGGAGCGGACAAGGTTCTGCTACACGGATTGGTTGGCGCGGCTACCGCAGCGTTAGGTAGCGGCAACGCTTTGCAGGGCGCGCTGGGAGCAAGCGCTGGTGAGATAGCCAGTGGCGCCATGCAGAACTACCTACTCAGCAATCATATCGATCCAAGTTCGTCAGAGGGCAAGGCGCTGATGCAACTGGGTAGTGCAATCATCGGCGGATCTGTCGGTGGTGGCGCGGGCGCAGCTACCGCCATTCAGGGCGATCAGTACAACCGGCAGCTGCACCCAGCGGAGTTGTCATTGATCGTCGGTGATCTCGCAAAGAAGTATGTCGACGCTTACAACGCAGCCCATCCAGATGCGACCATCGATCAAACGGATGCTGAGACGATGTTAATCAAACAGGCGTTACGGCAGGTGGATAATCAATGGGCCCAGCAGCTGGGACAGGATGATGGTGAGGCGCGTGCGTGGTTGGCTGCTAATGCATCGCAATATGCATTGCCCAATGGTGAGCAGGTGTTCACCGCGACTGACGCTGAAAAGGCTAACTGGAATCTCTACGCCGATCCCTACAAGACGTCTTACCTGCTTTCACACTTTACGACGCTCAAATATGGGTTGGGAGATCAAACAGGCGCAAGCTTTGACTTGGATCAATATGCCAGCATTGCAGATCAGATACGCGACAATGCGACGCTAGCAGCGTTGTATCGAAAAGTAGATCAAGGGCAGACGCTGACTGAAAGCGAATTGAATCAAGTTGCGTATTTGCAGGCCCTCAAACCACTTCTGCAGTTGAATCCGGTCGGTTCAATTGGCGTGTCGCTGGCGGACGGCAAGTATATGGACGCGGCAGGGCAGTCGATTCTGTTGTTCGGACCGGCTGCGCTTGAGGGTGGATTGCTAGACGTTGGGAGGGCAGCATCCAGTACTTACGACGCAGCATTAGGTCAAATAGCGGGAAATGGAGAGCAAGTGTTCCCGAATGTAGTTAAGGGCATTTATCAGCCTACAGGGCCTTTGCTAGGGCAATTGGAAAGTAATTCTTGTGTCGCGGGTTGTGTGAGGATGGCGGCTACCTCAGATATGCCAGAAGCATACGTCCGTGCAGCGATTGGAACGAGCAATACAGATGGCACTAGCTTGGCTAGTATCCCAGGAGGGCTTCAGCAGTTGGGCTATCAAGGAAGTTCGTCTTTCGTGACGGGGGCAACAGCTGACTCCATCGCAGCCGAGACGGCAGCTGGCAGCACAGCAATTGTCAACGTCAAGACCGGAGCAGGTTCAATTCATGCGGTGGTAGTAGATGAGATCTCTGGCGGAATGGCATTTATCCGTGATCCATGGCCACCAGGGGTTGGATCATCATATTCTGTTCCTGTCTCTGCTCTAGATAAGTCTATGACTGGACAGGCAGTATTCATAAAAACTCCGTAACACCAGGTTATCTACTATGAATTATCAAAGCTGCGATATTTATCTTCCGCGGGTGACTAAAGGCTTGGTGATAGAGGATGCTTTCAAGATCATTCGCGATATCAATTTTAATGTAGATATCGACAAGGACTACAGCGGATTTCTTGGGCTAAATATCAGAAGAATGCAGGCGATGATGGCCGTTATGCGGTTAAGAGATGTTCGCGTTCCGTCCCTAAGCGTACCTACGAAATATAGAGAGGAAGCTGTTATAAGCTCCGATGAAGCTATACAAGTTGCTTCATCTGTGAACTTGCCAGAAGGAGTGTCCGTCGTCTTTTCGTGGCGCAATGACGAACATAACCCAATGTACTGGATATTCGACAAAATCTATCCTAACGAAGAGCGCCCTGGCGCAAGCCTCCTAATTGATAAGGTGGATCGTCATGTGTGGTCAAACGACGAAGTCGACGAGTATCAACATGACTTCAACAATGCGTTTTGGCGCTAATGATTGAGCGGGTTTCACTTCCAAGGACGGTCCAAACGCGAAAAGGGGTCGTGGGTAGTTAAAGTGGCTTAACTACCCACGGCCTTTTTTTCGGCCGCTTTTGGGAGCCCCTTTTGGCAGAATAGAGGTAAGAGTGAGTTGGTTCCGTTTTGGCACAATTGGACTTGAGACCACGACGGTCTCGAAAAAAGGGGACATAAATGAAGAAATTGCTTTTCCTGGCTGTGATATTCCCGCTCTTCTGTCATTCCGCTTTCGCGGCAGACAGTGTGACCATTCAGCAGGCCATACCTTTAAACGAAGATGCCGAGATTTCCGGCTCGGTAAAAACCGAATGCCATCTTGGCGAAAATCTGTCCCAATACGTGGTGGAGAATGCGCAAAAGCGTGGGATGGCGGTTACGCGCATGGCCGATCTGAGCTCCAGTACTCCGGGTCGTGTCATCACCATGGAAATCACCAGTGCCGTATCCGATGGCAACGCCTTTATCGGGCATCACAAATCGATGTCAGTAAAGGGCAGTTTGTATCAAGACGGAAAATTGGTCGGAAACTTCAAGGCCCGTCGCGTCTCGATGGGTGGCGCCTTCGGTCAGTTCAAGGGAAATTGCGGGGTTCTTGATCGTGTGAATAAGGAGCTGGGCGAGGACATTGCCGAATGGATGGTTACCCCCGGCATGAATGGTCTGCTAGGTGACTTGAAATAAGCTTGTTGATCGATTGCACCGGTAATAACTAAAAACGGGGGTGGGTTGAGTTTTGCCAGTAGGCGAACCTACCCCCGCTCTTTAACGAACTCAGTGCTGTTCAATATGGAAAAACTCCGACTTGACGGCCTGCTCGGCACCTATTCCGACAAAGATGGTTATTTCCGATCCGAATATCAAATCGGTCAGAGATTGGTCTGGGTCCAGTGCAAGCATCGTGAAGCGTGCAAAGCATGCGCCAACGAAGTCGAACCCATGCTCTACAACATATGGGTGACTATTCCCGATGTCACGGCGAAAGCCGAGGAGTATTCACGCATGCTGATTCCAGAATTCTGGTCCATACATGACAACAGCAAGCGCGAAGGTCATCGGTTGGATGTTTGGGGCATTACGATCACGACTGACGACGACACGATACTGTTCTACGTTTCTCGCAATCACGGCTTCGACTTTTCATCGCCTACATTCGCGAAAGATGACTACTGGAACGATGAGCCGCTCCATCTGCCGGATGTCCCCGACGATCACGGCGTCCATGTATATCGCGACGGCAGCGGAGCTTTGTTTGCAGTCGAGTGAGAATCAAGACAGGGGCAAAACAGAGGCGACGTGGACTTCCAACAGATAATGTCGGAAAGCGCACTCTGACCCACTTCAGTTCAATGTAGGTTGGGGTGAGAACCCCAACATTGCCATGCATACATCGCGATGGTGGGGTTCTCATCCCAACTTACGAACTTACCGAGCCACCGGCGCGTGTCGACTGAAGCCCGAATCCGCTTTCACCGCTCAGCCAGGTGTCCTTGTCGCGAATGATGGCTTGGGCAGGGAGCGAAGGCGTGGCGACTTTGACGCCTGATAGTTTCTGTACGGCTGTTCCTACTGCAACGATTTCGATCAGTCCCGGATTGAGTTCGATGATGTAGGTCTTGATGCCGACGATTTCCTCAGCGTGAACCGCTGCCGCGTCCTTCCTTAAACGGTCGAAGGCATTTTCTCTCGCGTCATAGATCAAGGTGGTCAGATCGCTAATTTCGCCTTTGACGAATCCCTTGAACATGGCCTTCAAGCTGCCGACAGCGCCCAAGGAATAAACCGAGGTCGAAATAAGCAGCTTGATCGGAGCGTAGCCAAGGCTCGTCATGGACCACAGTTCTTCACCCGTCAAATCACTTGTAACGGGGTAGGTCTTGCATTCGGCAGGCAGGTCGGGATGAAAGGACGCGGTCCCCGTCATATACATCTCGTGGAATCCGACGAATTTCATGACGTTGGTTCTGACGCCGACCACTGCATTGGCACCGGCTTTTCTTGCTTGACTCACCAGGCGATCCAACGCGCGATGACGGGTTGCGTTGAAGATGTCGCTGAACTCACGAATTTCGCCGCGAACCATGGTTTTCAGGTTGCCGACTATTCCACCCACCGCGCCTACGGAATAGGCGATGTTGCCAAACACGAATTGGAGCGGCTGATAGCCCGCATCCATGTGGCAATAGAGTTCCTGAGCATCGCCTGCGCTGGTAAACGACTTTGCGCCTGTACTGCCGACGACCCCCGAGCCGACAAAAAGAAATTCGGAATTGCCCGCGAGATTGCGCAGGTCGGACGAAACGCCGACCACGCCGTGCACGCCTTCGCGCCGCGCTTCGTCAGCCATGCGTTCGAAGGCCGCCTCGCGTCCGTCATGGATCATCGAGGTAACAGCAGAAACCTCGCCTCCTATTGCGCCACGAAAAGCTGAGGATACGCCGCCAAGAAATCCCATCGATTGAACGCTATTGCCCACCACGATGCCGCTGGGTTTCAAGCCCTTCAGCTGCATGCAATAGATCTCATTTCCGGACAAGCCAGTTACGATCGGTTGCGCCATATTCCTTTCCCCTGGGTAGATGAGCCATGCGAAGCATTCGGATGGTGCTTCACCACCGGATGATGGGCAAGAGCGTGGAAGACGGATGCTGATGACTGTGACAAACGCTAGGAACGATGTCCACAAAATGGGGATTCCAGCCCTGAAACTTTCCCAAGTTTCCCGCCAACCGGAAAGCGCATCTTGACTCGTGCTTTATGGGACGCGCAAATGCCCATGTAATTACATGGACTCGCCCCCGCGCTAAATAAGGCCTCATGGGCCAGCGGTGGAGAGTAAAACTATCCACCGTTCTGTAACGAGCGAGGGCGAGTCCATGAA
>NZ_BSOB01000003.1 GCF_030160295.1 Dyella acidisoli | reverse complement strand
GGACAGTACTGGGGCCAGCAAAGAAAAGTGACCCGGTCGCTTCGCGACCGGAAGCGCCGCAGGCAATACCACAACAAACGAGACGCCCAGCTGAGGCGAGACGCTAATCAGGTGGTAAAGGGCGCCCGGAGGAAGTCGATCATGGCAATGATCGAATGGCGTCTGTCGTGCTAGTCATTGAGTGCATGAGCTCGGTATAGACGTCGAGCGTCCTTTGGATGACCAGCCGCTCATCGAAGTCGCGCAATGCTTTCTGGCGTGCATGGTGACCAAGCTGCAAGAGCAGTTCACGATCATCATCCAATCTGACAATGCAATCCGCCAACGCACGAGCATTGCGCTGCTCCACGCGTAGTCCATCAAAACCATCGTTTGTCACCACTTCGCGACAGCCGGGCATGTCGGTGGTGATAAGTGCCAGTCCAGATGCGGCGCCTTCGATCAACGATTTTGGCACGCCTTCGCGGTAATAACTGGGCAAGGCCATGACGTGAACGGTCTTGAGCAGGCCGGGCATATCATCGACATGTCCAAGCCAGCGCACAAGGCCAGTGTCCGCCCATTGCTGCACCTGATCCTGTGTGACCGAGTGCGGATTGCCAGGGTCCGGCGTGCCGGCGAGAACGAACTCCACATCGCGCCCCCATTCGTGTAGCAGCGCTGCGGCATCGACGAATTCCTGAATGCCTTTTTCGCGCAGCAATCGCGCGGCGAGCAGCACGCGCAGGCGCTCCTGCCGATTGGGGAAGCGTTTCGAGGGCTGAAAGCGCGATGTGTTCACACCGGAACTCCGGATGACGCGAATTTTTTCCGGTGCGATCAGTTCGGCGGACGTGAAGGCCATGGCATCGTCCGGGTTTTGCAGCACTAGCAGGGAGCGCTCGTTGTCGAGTGCGGTGTGCAGCAGTGCCTTAACCAGCGGGCGAAGCATGCGCGCCTTGAGCGTATGGCTGGTAAATACGTAACCCAAGCCGGCCACTGCGTTGACGACAGTAGGTACGCGCGCGATGCGTGCTGCGATCGCGCCATAGATTGCGCACTTCAGCGTAAAGTTGTGCAGCAGATCGGGCTGTTCCCGTCGTAGCACGCGCACCAGCTGAGACAGCGTCACTGCTTCACGCAAGGGATTAAGGCTGGCGCGGTCCATTGACTGCAGCGGAACCCAACGGCATCCATGCGCGGCAAAACGTTCGCCGAAGCTTCCTGGTGGCGAGATCATCACCACCTCATGCCCGTCGTTGCGCAGGCGCAGCGCAGTCGACAAGCGGAAATTATAAAGATACCAATCGGTGTTGGCGAAGAAGGCGAATTTCATCCGATCTCATCCACAACGTGAAGAAATGATTCCCTCTTCTTTCATCAAAGAGGGCCAGAGGCCGATGCTGTAACTTTGCCGCCCGCCATGATCGGCCTCCTTCCTCCGCGTGCGACGGCGGGAGCATCCCCACCCTGATGGGAGGGATGTCATTGCGAGCCTGCCGCGCAAGTCACTGTGAAAACTTGGAGCCTGTTATCGTCACGTCGCTGGTACCGGGGTCCACGCGCAACTCGCGCTTCTGCGCGTCCGCTATCGCGCTGGGTGAGGTCAGCGCAGAGACAACGCGCCGCGCATAACGCGCGCTGTTTCCAGTCATCGTATTGCCGGTCGCTTTGACATGGGTTGTCTGGCCGGCGATCACCAAGCCGACCAGCCCGTTTCCGGTGAACACGTTATCCGTGATGGTGATTCCGGACGGACTGTCCACGGTCAGCAGGCCATACCCTTGGTTGTTCTGGAACGTGCAGTTCTTGATCGTAACCCCGCTGACGTTGTAATGAATTTCCATGCCAGTGCCTTGATTCCCGCTGATCATGCAGTGATCGATGGTGATGTTGCGTGCAAGGCCTTGCGCTTGCGGTTCGATATCGATGCCCGACATAGGCTTGGTACCGTCGCTGCCGCTGAACGTGGAGTTCATGATCACCACGCCGTCCACCGGACCGATGGAAAGTCCTTGTCGGCGATTGTGGGTAGACGTCACGTTATCGATGACGACGTCTCTGGATGGCACCGCGTTGAAGTGACCGATCCCGCCGATCCAGATCCCGTCGCCCCAGCATTCGGAGATGTGTATATCGGAAACGTGCACATGGTTCGACGCCTGGATGTTGATCCCATAGCCCCATTCGCCGCCGGCGCCGGTATGGTTGCCGCGCTCGCCGACAATACGTCCGCCGGTGATGCGCACGTTGTTCGCGCTCCAGACCTTGATTACGTGCGAGCGTGGCGAGTTGTTGGGAATGGCAGTGAGCGTCGCATCCGGCGCCAGCTGCAGCAGCATGTTGGAACGCAGGTTGACGGCGCGCATGGCGTCGATGATGTAGTTACCCGATGGAACCGTAACGGTGCCGCCCCCAGGCAACGCGTCGACAGCTGCCTGGAAGGCCGACGTATCGTCGTGCACACCGTCGCCCTTGGCGCCCTTGTCGCGAACGTTGATCACCGTGCCTGTGCTTTGCCATCCCCAGGCAGCGCGGGGAAGCAGCGATGCCGGCAACACGAGGGGTGGCAGGAGCAGCAATGATTGACGAAGAAAATCTCTACGTGTGGTGGAGGCAGGCGTGAAACTTCTTTTGCTCATGAAACTCGTTCCTCGGCGCGAATAGTCGAATGGGGCACGCTATGCATGCGGCTCAGTACCCATGGCAAGGTGACGGCGAGTAGGTAGAACTTTGAGGCGAAAAATTTGTTGTCCAGCCGATCGCGATGCGTTTCCAGCCACTTCGACGCGCCGGGCAACACGCTGCGCGTCTGCTCGGCAAAGGCGTACACCTGATCGAAGCGCTGCTTGGCCAGACCGCGCAAATCGAAACGGAAACAGCCCTTGGCTTTTACGTAGGGCAGCTCCTGGAAGTGCTGAGCGATGTGCTTGCGCATCAGCACTTTGTTTACACCACTGGGACTGATCAAGAGCTCGTCGGGAACTTCGTTGAAAACCCAGTCGCGTAAATCCGGATCGAGGTAGGGCTGAGCGAGCCACATCGACATTGCTCTCGCGGTGTATATGCCCTTGGCTACGTGTGCCGAACCCACAATGATGAGCGAGAGACGGCGCTGGGCTTCCATGGATGCCGCAGCGTCGATGTCGGCGCGGAACGTTTCCAGACGCTGCCGCGAGTTCGCGGAAATGTTCCAGCCGAACAAATCATCCACTTCGGCATTATTGAAGCGTGAGCCGGGGAAATAACGCTCGAACTCGTCCATCTGCAACGTCGCAAGGATGAAGCAAAGCTCGAAGCTGCGGTTTACCCATCTAGGCCTGAACAGTGCTTGCGGAAGGCGGAGGCTGCGCGCCAGCAGCGCAAGAATGCGCTCCTTGCTGTGCACCGGCGTTCCGAAATATTCATCCGCACCGATCGCATCGATGATGCCGTCGCCATGCCGTTGGCGCACCTCCGTTGCCAGATCGGCATAAGAGAGCACGGCAAAGTCGGCGGTAAGCAAGGGCATGCGCGGCAGCATCGCGAGATATCGGTCATAGGCGCGCCCCGGATCACACACCAGCGCCTCGTGACGTAAGCCAAGCTTGCGTGCGACGAAACGTGCTGACGCTACTTCGTTTTCCTCGCGGCCGCCCAGATAAGTCAGGCAGGTGGTGTCCGGGCGTACATCGGCGAGCGCGATCGCCATCGAGGTGGAGTCCTTGCCGCCACTCTGAAAAAACCACGGCGCGCGCATTCTTGCGGTAGCGCGCGCGGCAGCCTCGCATAGCAAGCGATGGTAAGTCTTCACTAGCGTGTCGTCGTCGACGGCGTCGGGCGCTGGCCGCGGCGGCGCGAGAGCTGATTGAAAGGGGTAATGGAAGCGAGGGTTGTCATGCATGTCCTGCAAGGGGTCGAAACCCGATGAGGCAACCTTTGCGTTCCGGTAGATGGTGTGCGGCGGGTAGACGAATGTATTGCGCAGCAGGTCGGCAATCGATACAGGATCAAGCGATGCTTCACCGCGCTCGAGCCGGTCGAGTGGGGAGAAGTCCACTTCCTCCTGATAGGGTGAAGCGTTGAGCTGGATCTGTGCTGGTGCGAGCGTATCGTGTTTTTTTTGGGGGAGCATGGCGGATGTCATAAAGTCACCAGGTGCATGGCCCGATAGCAGATGCCTGATGGGCAGATTCCACGTGGCCGTGAAGCTTTTTCTGCTTCAACCATGGAGCGCAAAGGCGCGAAACGGAGCTTGCTGATAGGCAGCGTCTTGGTGAAGCGGATGTTGCTGCATTCGCGTGGTGACGCTTGTACTTGCCTGAGTAGGATCTTCCTTGTCACAACACCACCCTCTCTTCGACGGCGGTGTGTTCGGAAGCCGTGGCCGTGTGCATGCGGCTCAATAACCACGGCAAAATCATGGCGAGTAAATAGAATTTGGACGCGAAATACTTGTTCTCAAGCCGATCACGATACGTTTCCAGCCAATGCGGCACGCCGGGCAGCAATATCTGCATTTGCTCGGCGAAGGCGTAGACCTGATCGAAGCGTTGCCTGGCAAGGCCTCGCAGGTTGAAGCGGAAACAACCTTTGGTTTTCACATAGGGCAGTTGTTCGAAGCGCTGGGCAATGTATTGGCGCATCAGCACCTTGTTCACGCCGTCCGGGCTGATCAGGCGCTCAGTGGGAACGTGATGAAAAATCCAGTCGCGGAACTTCGGATCGGCGTACGGATACGCCAAGTGCAGCGATAGCGCATGCGCTGCATTCATGCCCTTGATCAGATGAGATGATTCACCGATGACCAGCGACAACCTGCGTACGGCCTCCTGCGAGGCGGCTGCGTCGATGTCGGCACGGAAAGTTTCCATGCGGCGACGCGAGCAGGTCGAAATATCCCAGCCAAATAGCGTATCCACCTCAACGTCGCTGAAGCGCGAACCGGGGAAATAGCGTTCGAACTTGTTCATTTGCAACGTGGCCAGCAAGAAGCAGAGCTTGAAGCTACGGCTTACCAGGTGCGACTGGAACACGCGCTGCGGAACATGCAGATCGCGCGCCAGCCATGCCAGGACACGGTCGTGCCCATGCAGCGGTACGCCAAAATACTGATCCGAACCCAATGCATCGATAAGGCCGTCACCATGGCTCAAGCTCACTTCGGTGGCGAGGTCCACGTAGGACAGCGCAGCAAAATCCGCAGTGAGCAGCGGTATATGCGGCAACACGGCCAGATAGCGGTCGTAGGCACGGCCCGGATCGCAGACCAGCACTTCATGGCGAAGGCCAAGTTGCTGCGCGACGAAGCGTGCGGACGCCACTTCGTTCTCTTCATTGCCGCCCAAATAGGTCAGGCAGGTCGTATCAGGCCGCACATCGGCCAGCGCGATCGCCATCGAGGTGGAATCTTTGCCGCCGCTTTGCATGAGCCAGGGCGATCGCATACTGCTGGTCGAGCGCGCAACCGCTTCGCACAACAGGTGATGGTAGGTTCGCAGCAGCGCATGCTCGTCGATGGCATCCGCAGGAGGACGTGACGTAGCCAGTTCCGACTGGAACGGGAAATGGAAGCACGGATGGTCATGCAAATCCTGTGTTGGATCGAACCCCGTCGCGGCGACTTTTACATCGCGATAGATGGTGTGCGGTGGATAGACGGAAGCATTGCGCAGGATGTCGGCGATCGATACCAGATCAAACGAGGCAAAATCCCGGCCATGATCGTACAGCGGGGAGAGATCCACTTCGCCAGCATTGGGCGAAGTAGTGATCTGGATTCGCTTGATGGCCTCAAGCGATGCACTGGATAGATCGCTGGCCGACGCGCTCATACCAGCACCTGATTGATGACGTAGTAATAGAACACCGCGCAGGAAATCATCAAGCCACCACGCAGTAAGATGGGATTGCGCAGTACCGACAGACGGCTATGGAAAAAAATTGCGGCGACCATGAGTGAGATCGCCATATACGCAGACAGAAGATAGCGGTTGGAGAAGTTGCCCCATCCCAGTGCAAAGAACGGCAGCAACATCACCAGATACACCGCCGTGCTGTCCTTCAGGCGCGTGCTGAAAGGCTCGCGTATCAAGCCCGACAGCATGAACGGCAGTGCATACCAAAAGGTCGAAAACACCGCAAAATCGATGCGAACGCCCGCCTTGTATTTGGACGCAAGGCTGTAATCCATTACGGCGTTGTACAGTGCGGGTACGGCTGCACGCACCACAATCATGGTCACGCCGGTGCAGTACGCAATGAATGCCAGCAGGGCGGCTATGCGAAGTAGCTTGAGATTGACTAGAAGCAGCGGTGCAAACGCCAGATAGACCAGGGAGGAGTAGTGAAAGCTGGTAGCGATCACGCCCCATATGAAGAACGACCGCCACTGGCGTTGATGAAAAGCCAGAAGGGCGATGAACACCGGTAATGAGGCCAGGCCTTGGCGCACAGCATTGATCGAAGCGTTCACGAACATCGGCGAAATGAACAGGAACGCCAGACTCGCGATTACGAAGGTCATGCGCCCGCGCTCACCGCCAAGATAATCGAAATAGTGGCGTGCGGCGACGATTGCCATCAGCAAGAGCAGTCCGAACAGCACGCATTGATAGGTATGCACGTTGAAACCGGCGAGGCTCATCAGACGTGTGATCAGCAGGAAGCCTGGCTCGAAACGCGTTTCCACCAGGTTGCCGCGCAGTTGCTGGAAGACCTCCGCATACACGTATGTATCGGAACCCACATCGATGCCACGCAAGCCCACCACAAGGTCGACGAACAGACAGGCAGCGCCGATGAACATCATGCTCAGCATGACCCGCGCATTCGTCGTGATATTCGACGTCGAGGAATAGTGGAGATAGGGTGTTGCGGGTGTCGTCATGGAGAATTCACTCAAGCGTTGCGTCGGGCTGGCAGCCAGTCGTCGTGGCGTCGTTTGAAGGTAATCACGCGCCGCCGTGCGTAGCGCATCAGGCTGAAGGCATCGCCAAGCCGCCGCTGCCACCCACTGAGCAGGCCACGTTGGTGCAGGGTTTTGCGCACGTCGCCTGCGGCTTCATACATCGCGACCAGATCGCCGCTGAGTCCGCCTGCTCCGAACGGCGGTTTGTGCCATGAAGCGAGCACCTGGTTGAGCTTGGCGCAGCGGTAGCCGGACAGCAGAATCTGCGCCCACAGCATGAAATCTTCCGCACGCCGACGCGCTTCGTCGAAGCGGAAAGGAAGATCGCGCCGCAGCATGATCGAAGCTGTAGGGAAGGGGCTGCGAAGCATCAGCAAACGGCGCGGAAAGACACGAACCTTGAGCGGATCACGCAGGGCAGGCGCCGGAGCCGAACGGGACTGCACGTTCATGTCGTGCGCAATCAGGTCGATGTGCGGATCGTTCGCCAGCGCCTCCATCTGCAGCTTCAGTTTTTGTGGATGCCAGCTATCGTCAGCGTCGAGAAAGGCGATCCAAGGTTGACTGGCTTGCTCCCAGCCGCGATTACGTGCCGCCGAGGGGCCCGCGTTACGCGGCATGGCGATGACTTTGACCCAGCCGGTAGGATAAACGCGCGCCACACTCCACAAGCGTTCGAGCGTACCGTCACCGCTGCCGTCGTCCACCAGCAGCACTTCAGCTGGACGAACTATCTGCGCTGCCACCGATGCCACGGCCTGGCCGATGGTGTGGGCACAGCGAAAACATGGCACGACCACACTCACAGCGGCGATGTCGCCGCCATGGATCGGTGCGTTGTGAAGTTCGCTATCGATCTGTTCCTCGATAGCTTTCGGTTGCCCAGTCTTGCTCATCACAGTGTCAGTTCGACTCATGGCGATCACGTCCTGTTTTTAGCTCGATCATCGTGATGGTCTTGGGGAGTCGTCATTGCTCGGATGATTCCGCGGTCTCCTGCTCGGCTTCGTCGTCGTCGTCCTGATAACTGGTCAACGCGGACAGATGAAGCTGCGCGACCAGCGGCAGTGTTTGTGCCAGTGGTTGTTCGATGGCGTCGGCCAGCTTGCGTGCCTGCTGTGCGCGATAGACGCGTCCGGTCAACGCAACGTAGATGAGGGTGAGTGCGCCGAACGTGAGCAAGTTGCTGCCTGGCGCCAGGTTGCGTGTCAGCGTGCCCATGAAGACCAATGCCATGGCCAGGCCCACCAACAACACCAGCGTGGTATGCGCATTGAAACCGGCGCTCAGCAGGATGTGATGGATATGTCCACGATCAGGCTTGAACGGCGATTTGCCTTCGCTCATGCGGCGTACCATCACCGCCAGCGTATCCAGCACGGGCAGCGCGACACACCACAACACGTCTACCGTAGATAGATGTGGGTGGGGCGGTTGGCTGAGTTGAATCAGCGTCCACGCGAGGAAGTAGCCGATCATCACGCTGCCGGCGTCGCCAAGAAAGACTTTGCGGCCGACGAATTCCAGGTTGGCAGCGAGATCAGGGATCAAAGCGGCGGCAAGCAGCAGTAGAAGAATGCAGCTATGCCATTGCGAAAAACCCTGGAATACGTTGATGGCGCCAATGCTCACCAAAGTGAGCATGCCAGCCAGGCCGTCGATGCCATCCATCATGTTGAAGGCATTGAGCAGACCGACCACGGCAACCAGCGTCAACGGAATGCCGGCAATACCTAGTTCAAGGTCCTGGCCGAACAGACGCCCAAGCGTATGCACGTATACGCCTGTGCAGTAGACCATGGTGAGCACTGCACCTGTCTGTATGAGCAGGCGAGTGCGTACGCTGAGGTCGAAACGATCATCCATCGCACCTGTCAGTGCAAGTACGGCACCTGTGCCAAGCAGTGCATTGGTGAATAGAAGGGTCTGCCCTTCGAAACACACGCTGACGATGACCCCGAAGAATGCAGAAAGGCCACCGATAAGAGGAATGTTGCCAACGTGCCGCTTACGTTCGTCAGGTCGATCAACGAGTCCGATCGATTCTGCGTGGTGGTACAGCAGAATCATGGCGGCTGCAGAAGACAATACGGCGATGACACACGAAATTAGCATCCGGTACTGCATGGACTCTCCCGACTACACGACTTTCACATGTA
Organism: Dyella acidisoli; assembly: GCF_030160295.1. Classification (GTDB taxonomy): domain Bacteria; phylum Pseudomonadota; class Gammaproteobacteria; order Xanthomonadales; family Rhodanobacteraceae; genus Dyella_B; species Dyella_B acidisoli. The sequence continues at coordinate 108,953 of NZ_BSOB01000003.1, read as the reverse complement.
GCGCGACGGCCCCTGCTTCCCTCGCGATTACTGCGCAACTTGTTGCTAGTGCTTGGTGAGCGATCCTATGGTTTGCGTGGTGTATGCGGCGTTAAGAAACGTGCTTCGTATCGCAAAATTTCATTCAAGATTGTGATAGCGAAAATTCATTTGAAGGTGATTGTGATGTGAATGGTTTGGCGCGTTGTGCTTTGTGTTTTTGCTCTTTGATCGTGACGGACGAAGTGTGTGTGTGATGTGGATCTTTAACGTGCAATGCATGTTGTGTTCATGAATGTTGATGTGTGTGCAGTGATGTGTGCGTGGCGTGTATGGCGACGTTGTTGCGAGTGTTTTGTTGTCGTGATGACGTTGCGCGCTTGATTGCGGGGATGTGTCTGCGGTGCGCATGACTTGCTTGCGAGCGCGTTTTTCCTGCGCGTGTGAACTCGATCATCTTGCTGATTGGTGATGATCATCTTGACGGTGATGTTGCATTTCGTTTGTTGTGGCATTGCCTGCGGCGCTTTCGGACCCTAAAGGGCCCGAGTCACTTTTCTTTGCTGGCCCAAAGAAAAGTAACCCAAAGAAATGGCCTGAAGAGCTCATGGCGTGTGCCAGTTACAAGCTTGAACGATGACGCCATGCCTTGATCGTTGACGGGCCAAGCTTCCACTGCGCCGCTATGCCGCGAGGCGTCGAGGCCCTGAGGACTTAAAGCAGATCGGGCAGACCTCGGCAAAGCTCAGTTTCTGGGCAGGCGCGCTTTAAGCCCTCAGTGCCTCGCCGCCTCGCGGTATAGCGGCGGTGTAGAACCATGGGCGAGCAACCTTCGATCTAGCCATAGGCGTTCAGGCTTTTCCCTTACCCATGCTGTGAGCCTTTTAGGCCATTTCTTTGGGTTACTTTTCTTTGGGCCAGCAAAGAAAAGTGACTCGGGCCCTTTAGGGTCCGAAAGCGCCGCAGGCAATCCCCCAACACCACGACAGGCCAAGCTGAGGCGAGACGCTAATCAGTTCGCAGGTCGGGTTACCGCAGCGTCACCCAACAATACTGCGCGAATGTGCTGGGTTACGCTGCGCTAACCCAGCCTACGAATGTCACTCACCTTGCGCGGTGGTTTCCTCTGGCGTGCCCCAAAAAATCAGCCTCAATAAGCATTTAGATCGATGCAATGTGGCAACCGCAAATGAAGAAACATTATCTCCTACCATCAATTTCGTAATTGCCCGACAAAAGACTAAGCCGCAGCATCCACATCAAGCATCTGTGAAGTGGCAGATAACGAAATAGGGGAGTCTGCCGGAGATGCACCAGTCGGGCCGGTGGCCCGAAATGACAAGAACAGCTGACAGGCGTGGTCCTGCCGGCACGGGTAACTGCGGGGAGAACATTGCTCATGATCGGGAAAGTGCAAGCATCCGAAATGCACGGCGTTGTACGTTCAGTGCGTTCCAAGTCTGTCGTCAGCGCCAAGCTGGCCGTAGCAGTGGCGATGGGATTGGCCTTCACGTACGGTGCTGTCGACGTGCATGCTCAGGATGCGGCAACCGCTTCCGGCACGGGCAGCACGGTTGCGCAGCCGAACACGGCGAGCGGTCAGCCGGACGCTACGGCGAAGAAGAAAAAGGATGCGAAAGAACTGGCAACCGTTACTGTCACCGGCATCCGCGCCAGCGTGCAGTCTGCGCAGGATCTGAAGCAGAACGCCGACCAAATCGTGGATTCGGTCACCGCGGTGGACATCAACGCCTTGCCCGATCGCAGCGTGACCGAAACGCTGCAGCGTATCAGCGGCGTGACCATTGATCACTTCATCTCGCCCAACGATCCGGATCATCCGTCTGCCGAAGGCAGCGGTGTGTCCATTCGTGGCCTTTCCCAGGTGAAGTCCTTGCTCAACGGTCGCGACAGTTTCTCCTCCAACAGTGGTCGTGCGCTAAGTTTCGAGGACGTGCCGGCCGAACTGATGGCCGGCGTGGACGTATACAAGAACCCGAATGCGGAGCTGATCGAAGGCGGCATCGGCGGCACGGTGAACCTGCGCACGCGCATGCCGTTCGATTCGCCGGGCCAAGTGGTTGGTTTTTCAACCGGTGTCAACGAAGGCGATCTGTCGAAGAAGAGCAAGCCCTCGGCCTCGTTCCTCTACAGCAATCGCTGGAAGACGGAGAGTCTTGGTGAATTCGGCGCGCTGCTCGATGTCTCCTACTCCGAGCTGGCCACGCGTACCGACGGCATCCAGGTTGAACCCTATTCGATGCGCACCGATTCGGCGGCGACGGCCGGCAGCGGCTTCAACACGGTGTACGTACCGGGCGGTGCAGACTGGCGCACGTTGGACTTTCAGCGCCGCCGCATCGGTATCGCCGCCGCCTTGCAGTGGCGCCCGACCAATGATCTGGAGTTCTCTACCCAGTTCATCCATTCCCGCTACGACATGAGCTGGCTCGAGCACGGTGCGATCTTCAGTGACACCACCGGCTCTATCGATCCCGCCAGCGGCACCACCTTTAATTACAACGACCAGGGCGTGTTCCAGAGCGGCGCGCTGACTTCCAGTGCTTGGAGCAACAACCTGAGCAACGGTGGCGTGCGTTTCGACACGGATACGCGCTACCAGACACAGACCACCACCACCAACGACTGGTCCACCGCCTTCAAGTACAACCTCAACGACCACATGATGTTGAGTGGTGACGTGCAGTTCGTGAAATCCACCAGCAATGAATTGGACTTCACCGTTTTCCAGGCGACCTATCTGCCAGGCTTGGATTTGAACGTCAACGGAAGTGGCGGCATGCCTTCTGTGACGGTCAATCCTTCCAGTTACACCTCCAACCCGGCCAACTATTTCTGGTCCGCGGCCATGGATCACCGCGAGAACGAAGTCGGCATGGAACGCGCCGCTCGTCTGGATCTGGAATACGACTTCGATGACAGCAACTGGCTGAAGTATTTCAAGGTTGGCGTACGCGCCACCGACCGCACTGAAGACAACGTCAGCACCGGTTACAACTGGGGCGTGATCACCGACAGCTGGGCTTCGGTGAATACGCCAAGCACCGTGGCTAGCGTCAGCTACTATCCGACTAACGCGACGCTGTATTCGTTCTCGAATTTCTTCCGCGGCAGCGTAAAGATTCCGACCCCGCTGTACTTTCCCAGCGCTTCGCTGGTGGAGAACTATTCTTCGGCCTACAGCTACCTGCACCCGCTCGGTGTGTCCTGGGGTTGGAGCCCGGTGCAGATCACACCGGCTGACCTCAATAATCAGGGCGAGAAGACTAAGGCCGCGTATGGCGTGTTGTACTTCGGCAACGAGACGGCGCTAGGTATTCCGTTCGACGGCAACATCGGCGTGCGCTTGGTCCGCACCGACGTGGATACCACCGGTGTCGTGCAGGATATCAACCTCAGCAGCACGGGCGTGTCGGCTGCTGAGAAGGCGATTTGGAACGGTGGCTACACTCCGCTGAGCGCTCGCAACCACTATCAGGACGCGCTGCCTAGCCTGAACTTGCGCTTCAAGCTGACCGATGATCTGCAATGGCGTATCGCTGCATCGAAGGCGGTGACGCGTCCGGACTTCAGCCAGATGCAGTCCTTCGTGCAGTTGGGCTACACGCTCAATTCGAACAACACCCAAGTGGTGCAGTGGAACGGTCTGGCTGGCAATCCTGACCTCAAGCCGATGCGCGCCACCCAGTTCGATACCGCACTGGAGTGGTACTTCGCGCCCACCGGTCTGCTGTACGGCACGGCGTTCTACAAGGACATCAACAACTACATCGCCCAGGAAACGAAGCCTGAAACCTATAACGGCCAGGTGTTCGATATCACGCGTCCCTACAACATCGGGCGCGGCCTGATCCGCGGCGCTGAAGTGGGCTACAACCAGTTTTTCGATTTCCTCCCCGGCTGGATGAAGGGTTTTGGCGTGCAGGCCAATGCCACTTTCGTTAGCAGCACTGGCGGCGTGAACAGCGCCACCACCCCGTACACCAATGCGGTGGTGACCGGTGTGGCCTTGCCGCTGGTGGGCCTATCCAAGCGCAGCTACAACTTCACCGGCATGTACGAGCGCGGTCCGTGGTCGGCGCGCTTGGCATGGAACTGGCGCTCGCGTTATCTGCTCACCACCAGCGATGCCAGCACGCATCTGCCGACTTGGTCTGGCCAGTACGGCCAGCTCGACGCTTCGGTGTTCTACAAGATCAACTCGAACGTGCAGGTGGGGCTGCAAGCGAACAACCTCACCAACGCTACGACGCGCGTGTGGATGGGCCCGACCAGCTACGGCAACGGGATCGTTGACTACCGTGAATATCAGCGCAGCTGGTTCACCGCCGATCGCCGTTACGAGTTGGTGCTCCGGGCGACCTTCTGATGTGGCGGGGCGTAGTTCCCTCTCTCGGGAAGAGGGAGGGACTCGCTTTGGCTCCTTCTCCCTTTCCCAGCGGGGAGAGGAGCCTGCCACTCACCCGATCTGAAGTTGGGATCATTGGCCAACTTCACGACGAACCCTCACGTTGCTATTCGGGTGTGACCGGAATAGCAATGTGGCAAGCACAGGCTTTGCTGGGATGATCAAGTCAATTTGCATCGCTGTCGGCTCGCTGCTCTTCGCGCTCCACCTTCACGCCAGCGAACCAACCGCTCCCTACCATTTCACCAGCGTCCGCATCGGCGGCGGCGGTTTCGTCAGCGGACTTGTCTATCACCCATCCGCGCCGGAATTGCTCTACGCACGTACCGATGTCGGCGGTGCATATCGCTGGGATCAATCATCCATGCGCTGGACTGCGCTCACCGATTGGGTGAGCGCAGCAGACAACAATCTGCTCGGCATCGACAGTCTTGCTGTTGATCCACGGGATTCCCATCGTCTCTATCTACTCTCCGGCACTTACAACGATCCTCGCGTAGGTAACGCGGCCGTGCTGCGTTCGACCGATCGCGGTGCGCATTTCCAGCGTGCAGACTTGCCGTTCAAGATGGGGGGCAATGAATTGGGACGCGGCGACGGCGAGCGACTCGCGGTCGATCCTAACGATGGCCGCATTCTATTTCTTGGTTCGCGTGACGCAGGTCTGTGGCGTAGCGGTGATTACGGCGCGCATTGGACACGCGTCGACAGCTTTCCCGCAGTTGCCACGTCTCCGTCGGCCAGTGCAAAGGGTTGGCGGCAGCAGGCAATTGGCATCGTGTTCGTCGTGTTTGATCCGACCAGCGGTTCGCCTGGCAAACCTTCCAGCACGCTCTATGCCGGTGTATCCACCAAGGAAGCCAGCCTGTTTTGTTCCATTGACGGCGGACGCACCTGGAATCCCGTATCAGGGCAGCCCACCGGCTTGCGACCCAATCACATGGTGCGTGCGGGTGACGGCGCGTATTACCTGAGTTATGGCGATGAGCCCGGTCCCGACCGCATGAACGACGGAGCCGTGTGGAAATACGAGCCTGCGACACAACGCTGGACGGATATCACGCCATTACCGCACATTACCGGAACGCCGAGTGGTTATGGTTGGGGCGCAGTGGTGGTCGATCCTCGCGACCCGAATGTGGTGATGACCGCCACCTTTGCGCATTACATACCTAAGGACGAGCTGTTTCGCAGCACCGATGGGGGTCGCCACTGGCAGGAAATTTTTGCACGCTCGCAGTTCGACTACAGCGATCCGGTCTGGGCGCGCGAGCACACGCCGCACTGGCTCGCCTCGATCGCCATCGATCCACATGACGCAGATCGTGTGTGGTTCGTCACCGGCTATGGCGTTTGGATGTCCACCGACATGCGTCATGCCGATCATGGTGGCGCCGTGCATTGGCAATTTCAGGATCGCGGCCTGGAAGAAACCGTGGCGTTGGATCTGATCAGTCCACCACAAGGCGCGCATTTGCTAAGTGCCCTTGGCGATCTGGACGGCTACAAGCACGATGATCTGGACGTGGCGCCGCTGCAATTTGCCACGCCGCCGCGCTATGCGAATAGCGAAAGCATCGACTTTGCGCAGAACGACCCATCGCTGATCGTACGCAGCGGCTTTCTACGCAAACCGTTTGGTCAGGCCACTCGTGTGGCTTACTCGAAGGATGGTGGTGCGCATTGGCACACATTTGCCAGCGAGCCGGCGCAAGCAGGGCAGGGCGCTGGCAGTATCGCAGTGGCGGCGGATGGTTCGGCCGTGCTTTGGTTTCCGCGTGACGCGCCGAACGCATCTCTTACGCGCGATTTCGGCAAACACTGGATTCCCGTGCAAGGGCTGTCGCCACGCGCGCACGTACTCAGCGATCGCATTGATCCGAAGCGCTTTTACGCTTACGACAGCCTTGCGCGCCAAGTCTTCGTGAGCCGCGATGGTGGAGAGCACTTCCGACCCATCACAGGTGCGCTGGGCGAACGGTTGAAGCACGGAAGCATCATGCAGATGCGCGCTGGGCCCGACGCCGCTGGCGTGGTGTACGTAAGCGGCCTTGGCCTGGGCCTGTTGCGTGTGCACGATGACGGCAGTGCTTTGACACAAATGGGTCAACTCGCCAACACCCGCGATTTCGGTTTCGGCAAATCGGCACCAGGCAGTTCGTTGCCCACCGTATTTGCGGCCGGTGAATATGCCGGTGTCTATGGACTTTATCGATCGACCGATGATGGCGCGCATTGGCTGCGTATCGATGATGATGCGCATCGTTATGGTGGCCAGCGACTCGTTACCGGCGATCCGCGCGTGTTCGGGCGTGTGTATTTTGCGACGAGCGGACGCGGTGTGTTCTATGGCGATCCGGTGGAGAAGAAGAGGCCATGAAGGATGTTATTTGCCAGATGCGTGGTTGTTCCTGGACGTCATTCCCGCGAAAGCGGGAACCCATGTTGCTCTGATGCAGAGGGTGAAGATGGATTCCCGCTTTCGCGGGAATGACGTCCAATTAGATGGACATATCTCGCAAAATAAAAACGTGTGCGCAAACGCAGTAGGAGTGATTTGATGAGGCAGCCGCAAACTACACTACGCCGTCGAGTCATGTCCCTCTGGCTGTTCCTCGCCGTCTTGTTCGCCATCGGCTTGTCGATGCCATCATCCGGTGCAGAAGCACCGAGCGACATGCCGCGCATTGTCACCAAGGATGGGCGGCATGTTTTCCTGGTCGACGGCAAGCCGTTCCTGTTGCTCGGCGCACAGGTCAACAATTCCAGTAACTGGCCAGCCATGCTGGATCAGGTATGGCCAGCGATCGAACATGTCGAAGCCAACACGGTGATGGTGCCGATCGCCTGGGAGCAGATCGAGCCCTCCGAAGGTCATTTCGATTTTACTTTTCTCGATACGCTGCTTAGCCAGGCGCGCGAGCACAAGGTGCGTCTGGTGCTGCTGTGGTTTGGTACCTGGAAGAACACCGGTCCGAACTACGCGCCTTCCTGGGTGAAGCTGGACAACAAGCGTTTTCCACGTGTGGTAACGCGTGACGGCAAATGGCTGGATTCGCTCTCGCCGCTCAATGCCGCCACGCTGGAGGCGGATCGCAAGGCCTTCGTGCAGTTCATGACGCATCTGCGCCAAGTTGACGGCGCGCAACACACCACGATCATGGTGCAGGTGGAGAACGAATCCGGTACGTACGGTACGGATCGCGATTATTCGCAGGCCGCCAATCAAGCGTTCGCAGGGCAGGTGCCCGCCGCACTGGTGAAGGCGGTCAATAAGAAAGCCGGCACGTGGATTCAGGTATTCGGCAAGGACGCGGCCGAATATTTCCATGCGTGGGAGGTCTCCCATTTCATCGGCGAAGTCGCTGCGGCGGGCAAGGCGGTGTATCCGCTGCCGATGTACGCAAACGCAGCGCTGCGCGATCCGTTGCATCCTGGTCCGCCGGGTAGCTATCCGACTGGCGGTCCCACTGACAACGTGATGTTCATCTGGAAAGTTGCTGCGCCAGCTTTGGAGGTGCAAGGACCAGATATCTATCACCGCGACTACGACTACTACACGGCGGTGCTTGACCGCTATGCGCGGCCCGACAACCCGCTGATCGTCACCGAGACCGGCAACGACCAGGCTTACGCACGCTACATCTTCGCCACCCTGGGCAAGCAAGGTTTGGGTTTTGTGCCGTTCGGCATCGACTACACCGGCTATTCCAACTGGCCACTCGGTTCGAAGAACACGGATGCGGACGCATTCGAGCCGTTCGCGATGAACAATCGCCTGTTGCGTCCGATGGGTGAACTGATTGCAACGTTGGGCTTTGCCGGCAAGGTATGGGGCGCTTCCGAACCTGAGCATGCGCATAGTCAGGTGCTGGATCTTGGCGATTGGCGCGCCACGATTTCTTATGGTCTGCCGTCGTTCGGTACAGGCACGCCGCCACCTGGCAATACACCGCCCAAGGGTGGCGTGTTGATCGCACAGCTTGGCAAAAACGAATACCTCGTCACGGGCTACTTCGCACGTGTCGACTTCATGCCTGGCAAAGGCAAGGAACACGAGCACTTCCTGCTTGAACGGGTGGAAGAGGGACGCTACGACCAACAGGGTCGCTGGAATTTCATGCGGTTGTGGAATGGGGATCAGACGGATTATGGGTTGAACTTCACTGATAGGCCGCAGGTATTGCATGTGAAGTTGGCGACGTATCAGTGACTTGCTTTTTCAGGCGGAACAAGTATCTACAAAATTCGATCAACGATCTCCATTCCCCATGGCCGTCATTCCCGCGAAAGCGGGAATCCATTTTTCGCCTTTCCGCGCAAGAGCAAGATGGATTCCCGCTTTCGCGGGAATGACGACAAGGCGGAGTTAGGCTTCGCGTTCAACAAGGAACTTTACGCTTCATGCAAAACCGGCTCCTGAAACGTCTTACTTTTTCGCTATTCGTTGCACTTGGCATTTGTGGTGCGGCATACGCCATCACGCCCACACCAAGCAACACCGCCATCGACCAACAAGTCGACGCCATGCTCGCCAAGCTCACTTTGGAACAAAAAGTAGAGCTGCTCGGTGGCGTGGACAATTTCTCCGTTCACACCGAGCCACAGATTGGCCTGCCGGCGTTGATCATGTCCGATGGCCCGTATGGCGTACGCGCACCCGGACCTTCCACCGCATACATGGCCGGCATCGGACTCGCGGCATCATGGGACCCGGATCTGGCCAAGGATGTTGGTGCTGCAATGGGGCGCGATGCACGCGCGCGTGGCGTGCATTTTCTGCTCGGGCCGGGCGTGAACATGTATCGAGCGCCGCAGAACGGCCGCAATATGGAATACCTCGGTGAAGATCCGCTGCTGGCCGGCAGCATGGCGGTCGGGTTGATCGAAGGCGTGCAAAGTGAGGGAGTAGTGGCGACGGTGAAGCACTTCGCTGCCAACAATTCCGAATACGACCGTCGTCATCTCGATACGCATATCGATGAGCGCACGCTGCGCGAAATCTATCTGCCCGCGTTCGAAATGGCGGTGAAGCAGGGGCATGTCGGTGCGGTGATGAGCAGCTACAACCTCGTCAACGGCGATTATCTCGCGGAGAGTCGCGCGATCAGCTACGACATCCTCAAGAAGGAGTGGGGCTTCGACGGCATATTCATGTCGGACTGGGGCGCTACGCACGATGGCCTGAAAGCATTCAATGCCGGCCTTGATCTGGAGATGCCGGCGCCGGATGCGATGAAGCCGGACTTGATCCTGGCGAATCTGCGCAATGGCAAGCTGTCGCAGGCGATGCTCGACGACAAGGTTCGCCGCATTTTGCGCACGGCCGTGCGCTTCGGCTTCCTGGATCGCCCGCAGAAAGATCTGTCGCTGCCGCTGTACAGCGTGCAGAACGACCAAGTGGCGCTGAAGAACGCGCTTGAAGGCCTGGTGCTGCTAAAGAATGATCGCCACGTGCTGCCGTTCGACGCTTCGGTAAAAACGGTCGCCGTGATCGGTCCGAATGCCGATCCCGCTATCAGCAGCGCGGGTGGCAGTTCGCATATAGACGTGTTCCAGGCGCAAAGCGTGCTCACCGGCATCACGCATGTGGCGGGCGACAAGGTGCGCGTGCTGTACAGCCGCGGTTTGCCGTCTGCGATGGATGTGTTCAAAAAATCCACTTTCAGTACGTCAGATGGAAAATCGGGCCTGCTCAAGGAAACCTTTGTCAACGACGACTTCCAGGGCAAACCCGCAAGCAGCACAGTGGATGCGCAGGTCGATCTGTGGAAGCCGGAACTGTGGACCGAGCACGCCACGCAGCGGCAAAGCATTCGCTGGAGCGGACGCTTCATGCCCAAACATGACGGCAAATACCTGTTCCTTACCGCTGCAGCGAGCGAAGACACCTATACGCTCTACGTCGACGGCAAACCAGTGATCACCCAGCCGCATCGCGAAGGCCAGGCACCGTTGTATGCCACGCTGGCGTTGCATGCGAACCAGGCGGTGACGATTCGCCTCGATTACAAGCCCGACGTCGCTTACAGCCGCATGGGTTTCGGCGTCGTCGCGATCGACGATCTGATTTCGCAGGATGCAAAGAAGATGGCCGCCATGGCCGATGCGGCGGTCGTCGCGGTCGGTTTCGATCCCAGTTCCGAAAGCGAAGCCTACGACCGCACATTCCAGTTGCCGTGGGGGCAGGAGGCATTGATCGAAGCGATTGCCGCAGCCAATGCCAAGACGGTCGTGACGGTGACATCCGGCGGCGGCTATGCCACCGACGGCTGGCTCGACAAGGTGCCTGCGCTGCTGCAGAACTGGTATCCAGGGCAGGAGGGCGGTGCGGCCATCGCGCAGGTGTTGTTCGGCCAGCATTCGCCGGAAGGTAAATTGCCGATCAGCTTTGAACGGCAGTGGTCCGACAATCCCACCCACGACTGGTACGACGCGCCGTCGCACGCACCGGGCACGAATCCTTCCGTGACCTACGGCGAAGGCGTGTTCCTGGGCTATCGCTGGTACACCAGTCATCCTGACAAGGCGCAGCCGCTGTTTTCGTTCGGCTATGGTTTGTCGTACACGAACTTCCGTTTCGCGAATCTTGCGACGAAGACCGTGGCTCCGGATCACGTGGAGATTTCGTTCGACGTCACCAACATCGGCAAGCGCGAAGGCGCTGAAGTGGCGCAAGTGTATGTGGGTGATCCTTCCGCCAAGGTGGCGCGTCCAGCGCGTGAGCTGAAGGCATTCCGCAAGGTGCGCCTGAAGCCGGGGCAGACGCAACACGTGACTTTGCAGCTTGATCGCCGCGCGTTCGCTTATTACGACGTAAGCCGCCACGATTGGCAGGTCGATCCAGGTTTGTTCAAGGTGTATGTGGGTGATGCATCCAATAGCATATCGCTGGAGGCGGAGCTAACGTTGACACGCTAGCTAGCGACTGCTCCCTCTCCCCTTCGGGGAGAGGGTTGGGGTGAGGGGCAGCCTTGCCCAATCTTTGTTTGCGCGTAAAAAGCCTAAGCAAAATCAGCGCGCACCATTGTGTTTTCCTGCAAGCCGTGACCCCTCACCCTAACCCTCTCCCCGGAGGGGAGAGGGGATAAAGAGGCGTACTTGCCGCCTTGTGCTTCGCACGTTAGTGTCCTTGCACAGCCAATGACCTAAGCACATGAGCGACACGCCAACCATTCTCGTCGCCGACGATCACCCGATGTTCCGCTCGGCGATCGTGCACGCGCTCAATGCGGCGATTAGCGGATGCCGCGTGCTGGAAGTGTCCAGCCAGAGCACGCTCGAAGCCTGCCTCGCCACAGAGTCTGACATCGATCTGGTGCTGCTGGATCTGACCATGCCCGGCGCGATCGGCTTTTCCTCCTTGCTGTGGCTGCGCGCGGAGCGGTTGGATCTGCCGGTGCTGGTGATTTCTTCCGATGACCGCCCGCGCACTGTGCGCCGCGCACAACAGTTCGGTGCAGCCGGTTTTGTGCCGAAAGCAGCACCGGTCGAAGATTTGAACAAAGCCGTGCAGCGCGTACTGGACGGTGGAGTGTGGTTCGAATCTTCTCGAGCAGAACGCAGCGAGCAGGATGCGGCACTCGCTGCGCGCTTCGCGCAACTTACGCCGCAGCAGTTCCGGGTATTGATGCTGATGGCGGAAGGCCTGTTGAACAAGCAGATCGCCGATCGGCTCGGGTTGGCCGAGAACACGGTGAAGATTCACGTGACGGCGGTGTTGTCCAAGCTCGATTGCCGCTCCCGCACGCAGGCGGCGGTGCTGGTTAAATCGCTGGATCTGGAAGAAGGCGGCGACGCGCCGTGATGTGCACGTTTTAGGCTGATTTTCCCGAGTGAGTCCCTCTCCCCACGGGAGAGGAGCCTGCCCTTGACTCGATCGGGGGTGCCGAGAGGCGGGTGAGGGTTCGGGCGAAGCGTGATGCCAACCTCTTGCGCGAGTCGTCGCGATCGCGCGTTGATCGTACCCTCACCCCAACCCTTCTCCCGAAGGGAGAGGGGCTTGGTCTTGGGCAAGCAGCAATTGCGTCATCACTGCACGCAAGCGTGCAGCTGACAACGGCAGCGTGGTGGTATGCACACCAGCTTCGCGCAGCACGCTTTGCAAGCTGCTTTCCTCCTTGCCAAGGAAGGCGACCATGGGTGGTCTGCGCAGCCACACGTCGGTTTTGAGAAACGCGAGGATCGGCTCCCACTGACCATCCACCAAGATCAAGTCAGGTGCCGTCGACGCACCCGCATGTGTGAGCGCGTCATCAACCTTCGGCCATTCAGCCACCTTGCATCCCCAGCTTTGCAGCAGCGACACCGCCTTGTGCCGCAGATGTGCGTTTTCCTGGATCAGCCAAACATTACGATTTTTGAGCAACGAATCGCTGCTGCTATCATCGTTGTCTGCGTGCCCTGCGATGGCCGGTTTTGCGAGTTCGATCTCGATACCGAATACGCTGCCATGCCCCGGCCACGACCGCACATGCAGGGAGTGACCGAGCAGGTTTGCGATACGTTCGACGATGGACAGCCCCAGGCCCGCACTGCGTTCGTCCGCATCGACAGCGGTATCCAGGCGCCGGAACTCCTGAAAAATGACGTGTCGCCGGTCCTCCGGAATGCCAATGCCGGTATCCCACACCTCGATGCGCAATGCGTGTTTGGTGCGGCGGCAACCAAGCAGGATGCGTCCGTTGGGTGTGTAGTGCACCGCATTGGAAAGAAAATTCTGCACCGCGCGTTGCAGCAACGCAGGATTGCTGCGCACCCATGCCGAGGTGTTGACGAACGACAAGCGCAGGCCCTTGGCCTGCGCCATGATGCCAAACTGGCCAGCCAGTTCCTGCAACATGGGCGCCAAGGCAAATACATGCAGATCCGGCGAGATGGCTCCCGCATCCAAGCGCGCGAGATCGAGCATGCTGGTGAGCTGGCTGTCCAGGGCCTGCAGCGAACGTTCGATTCTTTCCAGCAAAGCTGGATCTGTTGCGGATGCGCTTGCGCTTTTCAGCGAACCGGCAAACAGGCGCGCGGCATTCAATGGTTGCAGCAGATCGTGTACCGCTGCGGCGACGTAGCGGGTTTTGTTGCGATTGGCCCGCTCGGCTTCCGTGGTGGCCGCGCGTAGATCCTGTGTGCTTTTTTCGATGCGGTGCTCGAGTGTGCTGGTCAACGTACGCAGCTCGCGCGCGGCTTCTTTGTATAAGGCGATATCCGCATAACTGGTAACGAAGCCGCCGCCGGGCAGCGGGCGTCCGCGAATTTCGAGCAGGCTGCCGTCGGGGCGCTCGCGTTCGACCATGTGCGGACTACCCCGGCGCAAATAGTTGAGACGGCGCTGGATGGCTTCGTCCATGTCGCCGGGGCCGAGCAGGCCGCGGCGGGCGTTGTAGCGGAACAATTCTTCTACCGGCTGCCTTGCCTTCAGCAACGTCTCCGGATAACCGAACAGCTCGGCATAGCGGGCATTCCAGGCCACCAGGCGTAGCTGCGCGTCGATCACGCTGACACCTTGCGGCAAGCGTTCGAGTACTTCCGGATGTCCTGCCATGGCCTGCAAGGCGGCGTGTACCAGGCTGTCCTCTTCGGAACGCAGCGCGCTGGCGTAATGCGAAATCAGCCGCTCCAGATCGCGACGACTGCGCGTGTGAAGTTGTGCGGCTCGCAGCCGCTGCTGCAGAAACAAGGCAAGCAAGATGACGGGCAACCAGATGCTCAGTGCGAGCACGGCGCTGCGATAAGCCGCGATGGTTGCCGGATGTGCATCGCGCAGCAGGTGCAGCGTCCATTGTTGCGCGGGCAACTGCATTGACTGCCACACGACGTCATGCGGCATGCCTGGACGGTCGACATGAACCAGTTGGCCACCCGAACCAAGCGACTGCACGTTACGGAACGCCGCCGACGGCAACAGGCTGTTGCCATATTGGCGAGTTCGCGCCAATGAGGATTCGATGTTCGGTCCGAGTGGTGTCAGCGGCCGATAGATCCACGCCCGTTGACTACTGAGAAAGACGACTTCGTTCGCATCGCTCAGTAACACGGTATCGCCGCTGTTCACCCATTCCTGCTCAAGCGTATCGAGCGGAATCTTGATCACGATTACGCCGATGCGCTGGCGTTGATCGTCATGCAGCGCTTCAGAGATGAAATAACCAGGAAGGTTGGTGGAAATGCCAATGCCGTAGAACGTGCCCTGATCATGCTGCATCGCCTGCTGGAAATAGGGGCGGAACGCATAATCGAGGCCCACATTGCTGGAAGGCTCATTCCAGTTGCTGGCTGCGATGGCCACGCCTTGGCGATTGATCAGGGTGAGCGTGGATACGTGCGTGGCGCCATTCGCCTGCGTCAGTTTGCGATCGAGTGCATCGACGTCGATGGCGGAGGCAGGGGATGACAAGGCGTGGCGCAATTCCGGGTCGAGCGCCAATACCGTTGGCAGGACGCGGTAGCGATCAATCAGACGCTGCAAGGCCAACGCACGCACCTGTAGTTGATTCAAGGCTTGGGCGGAAAGCTGTTCCAGAGCGCGTTGTCGCGCATACCAGGCGGCGGCCAAGGTGCTTCCCGCAATGGCTGCGATGAGGGCAAGCAGCAGGGCGATTTTCAGCGCTTTTTGTTGATGCCCTGGCATGAAGTCGTTGCCTACAGTGATGTGCTCCCTCTCCCCTTCGGGGAGAGGGCTGGGGTGAGGGGCTGCGCTTGCCATGATACCCATGGTGGATGCGGTGCGTTGTCCTTACTTCGGAAAGCGAACAGTCGACTATTCGGCAAGATTGCCCCCTCACCCTAGCCCTCTCCCCACAGGGGAGAGGGGCGATCATCGGCTAGTTGGAAACTAGCCGGAAAGTATTAGTCGAAACGTCCTAACCGCATGGTGTTATTCATCGCCGCACGAACACGCGGCATGCTGTTCCCCGGGGACAACCATACAGCCCGATGCTCATGGGGCATCGGCACGCGTTGCAGTGGGGAGAGAGCTTCATGCCAAAAACAAAATACAGCATCAGCGCGCTGGCGATGGCCTGCGCCTTGGCGTCTACGACATCATGGGCCGGTAATGAACCCGGCAACACCGATGGCCTCACCATGTACGGCATCACGCTGTACGGTACGGTCGACGTCGGCGTTTCCTACCAAAGCCATGGCAGCGCGTTCAGCGACGGGGCCGCCACTAACGTCAACAACTTCCTGATCAAGGCCAGCAACAAGTCGAATACCTCGCTGGCTTCCAATGGCATGAGCATCTCGACCATCGGCCTCAAGGGGCGCGAACCGCTGGGAGCGGGATGGTCGGGCGTGTTCCAGTTCGATACGGGTTTTCTGCCCGCGTCGATGACGCTGTTCGACGGTTTGCGTTCGATCGCCAGGAACAACGGTGTGCCGTTGGCGGAGCAGAAATCCTATGGTGATTCCACGCGCGCCGGCCAGGCGTTCAACGGCAAGGCTTTCATTGGCATCGAATCGCCGCATTACGGCACGCTTACTTTCGGTCGCCAGAGCACGCTGCTCAATGATGCGGTATGCAAATACGATCCGCTGAGCTGTTCGCTCGCGTTTTCGTACGTCGGTTTTTTCGGTGCCACCGCAGGTACGGGTGATACCGAAGACCGCTTGCTCGACGGTACGCTGAAATACACCTATGCCAACGGCATATTTCATGGTGGCGCGCTCTATCAGTTCGGCAATGCGCGGGAGCTGTCCAGCTCAAGGGGCACCGCGTACCAGGTGGATCTCGGCATCAAACAAGGTCCGTGGTCGTTCGATGGCGTGCTTGCGCACAAAAACGACGCCATCTCAGTGGGTGGTTCGTTGACCGCGGCGCAAGTGGCCGCTTTGACCAAGCCGGGTTCGTCCACGTATGGCTTGCCGGCCGACAAGACGCTACCGGGTACGGTGTCGGACAACACCTCCTACTCGTTCCTCGGCGAATACGATGCGGGCAGGGCGAAGTTCTTCGGCGCCTACGAACATATTCGTTACGTCAATCCATCCTCGCCGCTGCCCATCGGCAGTCAGACCATTGGCGGCTATTTCATCATTCCTAGCAACAGCGCCTTTCCGCGACCGAAGATCTTCGAAGTGGCTTGGGTCGGCATGCGTTATGCGGTGACACCGTCGCTCGATTTCTTCGGTGCTTACTACCGTGCGATGCAGAGCAGTTACGCGAAGGTGAGCTGTTCGGATGCCAGCTCACCGCAATGCAGCGGCCATTACGACGCGCTGTCGCTGGTGCTCGATCAGCGGTTTGGTCGGCACTTCGATGTGTATGGCGGTGTGCAGTGGTCGAAGGTTTACGACGGCATGGGTAGCGGTTATTTGCAGCGTGCTTCGTTTGATCCGACGGTGGGTGTGCGGTTTGCTTTCTAGCATTTCCTCGATGCCTCCCCTCTGCCGGCCGTCATTCCCGCGAAAGCGGGAATGACGGCCGGCAGAGGGGATGCATCGAAGTGATCATGGCTTGCAGCACTTCTGATTTGTAAACGGCAGGAACCTCTTATGACTTCCGCAGTAGACATCGCGCGAGCGCGCAACACCGTTCTCGCCGCGTTCCTGGGCTGGACGCTGGATGCGTTCGATTTCTTCATCCTGATCTTCACGTTCGACGAAGTCGCCAAGACCTTTGGTGTCAGCATTACCAGCATCACGCTGGCGATCACGCTGACGCTGGCTTCACGTGCGGTGGGTGCCTTCCTATTCGGCCGCATGGCGGATCGTTTCGGACGCAAGCCCACGCTGATGCTGGTGATCCTGCTTTACTCGCTGTTCGAGTTCGTCAGCGGCCTGGCGTGGTCATATGTATCGTTCCTTGTGATCCGCACTTTGTTCGGCATCGCCATGGGCGGCGAATGGGGCGTAGGCAGTTCGCTGGTGATGGAGACGATTCCGGCCCGCTGGCGCGGTTGGGTATCGGGTTTGCTACAGGCGGGTTATCCGACCGGTTATTTCCTTGCCACGTTGCTGTTCGGGCTTTGCTATGAAACGCTCGGCTGGCGAGGCATGTTTTTCGTGGGCGCCGCGCCAGCATTGTTGGTGATTTTCATCAACGCCAAGATCCACGAAAGCCCCGCGTTCGAGGTGATGCAACAGCGGCCGCGGAGTTCCTTGCTGCAGATCGTGAAGGCGAATGCGAAGCTGACTGTCTACGCGATTGCGATGATGACTGCTTTCAACTTCTTCTCGCATGGCACCCAAGACATTTATCCCAAGCTGTTCCTGGCCAAGCAGTTAGGGTTGCCGCATGCGACGCTGACCAACATCGTGCTGGTCTATAACGTGGCGGCCATCCTGGGTGGATTGTTTTTCGGGATGTTGAGCCAGAAGATCGGCCGGCGTCGCGCCATCATGCTGGCCTGTGCATTGGCTTTGCTGGCGGTATATCCATGGTCGCATAGCCGCGACGTGTACATGCTGTGCGCAGCCGCGTTCGTGATGCAGTTCGGCGTGCAGGGCGCTTGGGGCGTGGTGCCCGCGCATCTCAATGAGCTGTCGCCGGCGGAAATTCGAGGCACGTTCCCTGGCTTCGTCTATCAGCTCGGCAATTTCCTCGCGGCGATCAATCCGGTGCTGCAAGCGGAAATCGCACAGCGGCATGGGCAGGATTATGGTTATGCGCTGCTGTTGGTGGCGAGCACTGTTGCCGTGGCGCTGATGTTGCTAATGATGTTCGGGCCGGAGGCGCGTGGTGTAGCGATGGCGGAAGCGCGTGCCGTAGAAACTGCCCCTGCTACATGATCTAGTGTAGGTTGGGTTGCCCCGGACTTGATCCGGGGGTAACCCAACCTACGGGCTCACTAAGGAAGAAGAGAGAGCGTGCGTTTAGTGACGCACGCTCTCTCTTGCATTCTCCATGTACTGCCGCGGCGTGCAATTGAACTCGCGACGGAACACCGCGTACATGTATTGCAGCGACGTGAAGCCGCTGCGCACCGCTACATCGGTAAGCGGAATGGATGGATCGGCCAACATGCTGCGTGCCATCTCCAGCTTGTGCTCGAGAATGGTCTGATGCACTGATTGCTTCAGTTCGCGCTTGAAGTGTTCTTCCAGCAGCGTGCGCGAGATGCCCACATAGTCGGCCACCTGTTCGGTCTTGATGCCCAAGCACGCGTACTGGCGAATGTAGTGCTTGGCGCGCATGACATAGGCGCTCTTCAGCGGCTGGTGCAAGCTGGTGGCCTGCACATTGATGCCAACCGGTGGCACCAGTACGCGAGTGGTTGAACAGTCACCGCCGTGCAGCATCTGATGCAACACTTGCGCAGCCATGCGGCCCATTTCTTCCGCACCTTGGATCACCGAAGTGAGCGGGATGCGGCATAGCAATTGCGCGATGGGATCGTTGTCGATGCCGACAATGGCGATTTGTTCGGGAATCGGTACGTCCGCCACGATGCACGCCTGCAACAAATGCCGTGCGCGTGCGTCGGTCGTGGCGACGATGCCGATCGGCCTTGGCAGCGAGCGCACCCATTCCACCAGGTCTTCCTGCGCGCGGCCCCAGCCGCCGGCGCTGGTGGAGGAACCGCGATAGACGATGCCTTCCATCCCATCCGCGCGCACCATTTGCAGGAACGCCATTTCACGTTCGTGCGCCCAGCGGTTGCCAGGGCTGGGTGGCAGGCCGTAGAAGGCAAAGCGCTGCAGACCCTGTTCGATCAAGTGGTCATAGGCCAGCCGCACCAGCTTGTGGTTGTCGGTGGCTACGTAGGGAATGTTTTGCGGGTACTGCGCTTCGTCCGCGTAGGAGCCGCCCACGGCGACCACTGGAATAGGCATGGAGGCTAGCGACTCGCATACCACCGGATCGTCGAAGTCGGCAATGATGCCGTCACCGCGCCACTGATGGATGCCCACCGTGCGGCTGCGGAAATCCTCTTCCATGAATAAATCCCACTTTACGCGGGTGGAAGTGAGATATTGGCCGATGCCGGCGATCACCTGCCGGTCGTACACCTTGTTGGCATTGAAGAGCAGCGCGATGCGGTGTGGCTTTGTCATAAGCGGACAGCAGACCAGATACAACGGCGTGTGCCGTAAACGCGACGCTAACAGTTCGCAGGATCAGGCACATGACGCAACGCGACAAAGAAAAATCTAGCGCTGCTGGTGGATTTCGCAATTGCCACCCTGGGATGCCAACTGCAGCATCCAGGGTCTGGTTCAGGAGCTTCCCATGAGTTATTTCGAGCGTATTCCCCCCATCAGCCAGGCCGGCGCGAACCCCAGCGCCCTGGTGTTTCGCCACTATGATCCGGCCCGCCTGGTGCTGGGCAAACGCATGGACGAGCATCTGCGGCTGGCCGTGTGCTACTGGCACAACTTCGTGTGGCCGGGTACTGACATGTTCGGCAACGGCACCTTCGGCCGCCCATGGCATGCAAGCGGCGACGCGATGCAGCGCGCGAAAGAGAAGGCCGATGCCGCGTTCGATTTCTTCCATCGCCTGGGCACGCCGTTCTATACCTTCCACGACACCGACGTGGCACCGGAAGGCGACAGCCTCGTCCAGTACGTGAGCAATTTTTCCGCCATGGTCGACGTGCTGGAAGCCAAGCAGGCCGAAACCGGCGTGAAGCTGCTGTGGGGCACGGCCAACCTGTTCAGCCATCCGCGTTATGCCGCGGGTGCGGCCAGCAACCCGCAGCCAGAAGTGTTTGCCTGCGCGGCTACGCAGGTGTTCCATGCCATGGCCGCCACCCATCGCCTGGGCGGCGCCAATTACGTGCTTTGGGGTGGTCGCGAAGGCTACGACACGTTGCTCAACACCGACCTGCGTCGCGAACGAGCACAGCTCGGCCGCTTCTTCCAGATGGTGGTGGAGCACAAGCACAAGATTGGCTTCAAGGGCACGATCCTGATCGAACCCAAGCCGCAAGAACCCACCAAGCATCAATACGACTACGACACCGCCACGGTCTTCGGTTTCCTGAAAGAGTTCGGCCTGGAAAAGGAAATCAAGGTGAACCTGGAGGCCAATCACGCCACGCTCGCCGGTCATTCCTTCCATCACGAAGTAGCCACGTCGATTTCCTTGGGCGTGTTCGGCAGCATCGACGCCAATCGCGGCGATCCGCAGAACGGCTGGGATACCGACCAGTTCCCCAACAGCGTGGAAGAAATGACGCTGGTGATGTACGAAATCCTGCGCAATGGTGGCTTTACCACCGGCGGCTTCAACTTCGATACCAAGGTGCGCCGTCAGAGCAGTGATCCAGCCGATTTGTTCCATGGCCATATCGGCGCCATCGACACGTTAGCGTTGGCGCTGGAGCGTGCAGCGAAAATGATCGAGCGCGACGCACTGGCCGAATTCAAAGCCCAGCGTTATGCGGGTTGGGACGCACCGTTCGGCAAGCAGATTCTGGAAGGCGGCTACACGCTTGAATCCCTGGCGCAGGAAGCCACCAAGCGCGATCTGCACCCGTCGCATGTTTCCGGGCAACAGGAATATCTGGAAAACCTGGTCAACGCGTACATCTACAGCTGAGCGGCTGCATGTTCCTAGGGATAGATCTGGGTACCTCGGCCATCAAGGCCGTCTTGATCGACGCTGCCGGCAAGGTGCGCGCTACCGCGTCGCAGGCGCTGACCGTGTCCAATCCGCAGCCGCGCTGGTCCGAGCAGGATCCACACGCATGGTGGCACGCTGCGCAATCGGCGATCGAACACGTGCTGGCCGAGGCGAGCAGGGCAGGTATCACGCCTCGCCAGGTCGCCGGTATTGGCCTGAGTGGACAAATGCACGGCGCCACGGTGCTGGACAAGGCCGATCGCGTGCTGCGGCCGGCCATTCTTTGGAACGATGGCCGCTGCGACGAACAATGTCGTGAAATGGAAAGCTGGCCGGCGTTTCGTGAGATCACCGGCAACCTCGCCATGCCCGGCTTCACCGCACCTAAATTGCTGTGGCTGCGTGAGCACGAACCTGCTGTATTTGAACGCATCGCCAAAGTGCTTTTGCCCAAGGACTATTTGCGGCTGTGCCTTACCGGCGAATACGCCACGGATGCCTCCGATGCTGCCGGCACGCTGTGGTTGAACGTGGCCGAACGCGGCTGGAGCACGCCCATGCTTGAGGCCACCGGCTTATCGCCGGATGCGATGCCTGCGGTGTACGAAGGCAACGCAGTTACCGGCTATCTCAGCCAAGCGCTGGCCGATCGCTGGGGCATGCAGCGTGTGCCTGTCGCTGCAGGTGGCGGTGACAACGCTGCGGGTGCAGTGGGCGTGGGCATCGTGCGACACAAACAGGCGATGTTGTCGCTGGGTACCTCGGGCGTGTATTTCGCGGTATCAGACGGCTATCTCGCGCGCCCCGAACAGGCGGTGCACAGTTTCTGCCATGCGTTGCCGGGCACCTGGCATCTGATGTCGGTGATGCTCAGTGCCGCAAGCTGTCTGGATTTCACCGCGAACTTAGGTGGTTATACCGACGTGCCCGCGATGCTTGCCGATGCTGAGCGCGCCGGCATGCGCAACGATGGACCGGTATTCCTGCCTTATCTCAGCGGCGAACGCACGCCACACAATGACGTGCATGCCTGCGGGGCTTTCACCGGTTTGCGTGCGGACACCCTGCGCGCGGATCTGGCTAACGCCACGCTGGAAGGCGTTGGCCTCGGTTTGCTGGACGGTATCGAAGCGGTAGATGCGGCGGGTTTGCATGCCGACGACATCACCGTCATCGGTGGCGGTTCGCGCAGCGCGTATTGGACGCAGATGTTGGCGGACATCATTGGCAGGCCGTTGACCTTGCGTGCAGGTGGTGAAGTGGGCGCTGCGCTTGGCGCTGCGCGATTGGCGCATCTTGCAGCGGAGCCGGGTGCTACGTTGGCTGACGTGTGTGGTATGCCGGAAGTGACGGCGGTGCGTGAGCCGAATCCGTCACGGCATATGTATTACCGCGAGCGGCGCCAGCCCAAGTTTCGCGCGTTGTATCGTCAGCTTGCTGGCGTTTATCGCGCAGAGGGGGCGGTATGACGAGGCGTGCTTTCCAACTCCCTCTCCCCCTCGGGGAGAGGGTTGGGGTGAGGGGTTGGTCGAAGCGTAATTTAAATTTCTTGCTCAAAGCTTATTTGCCGTCATTCCCGCGAAAGCGGGAATCCATCTTCGCCTTTCATCCAAGAGCAAAATGGATTCCCGCTTTCGCGGGAATGACGGCCATGAGAGTGCTCGGTATAAGTCTAGCTTTGACCATATCGACGTTCTGCACGGCTCCCGCCCACGCCAGCAAAGACCACCCCGTCATCGGCTTCTCCATCGACGATCTCCGCCTTGAACGCTGGGCGCACGATCGCGACTACTTTGTAGCTGCAGCAAACAAACTCGGCGCCAAGGTCTACGTGCAATCCGCCGACGCCAGTGAAGCGCGTCAGGTGGCCCAACTGGAAAACCTGATTGCACGCGAAGTCGACGTGCTGGTGATCGTGCCGTTCAACTCCAAGGTGCTCAGCAACGTCGTGGCCGAAGCGCGGCGCAACGGCATCAAGGTGGTTTCCTATGACCGCCTGATTCTCAACGCGGACGTCGATGCCTACATCACCTTCGACAACGAGCGCGTAGGGGAATTGCAGGCGCAAGGTGTGTTGAACAAAGCACCCAACGGCAACTACTTCATGCTCGGTGGTTCGCCGACCGACAACAACGCCAAGATCATTCGCCAAGGCCAGATGAAAGTGCTGCAACCGGCGATCGACCGTGGCGCTATCAAGATCGTGGGGCAGCAATGGACACCGGACTGGGATGCGTCCAAGGCTTTGCGCATCGTCGAAGATGCGTTGACTGCAAATGCCAACAACATCCAGGGTGTGGTGGCGTCCAATGACGGTACGGCCGGCGGCGCGGTGCAGGCGCTGGCTGCGCAAGGTTTGGCCGGTAAGGTGCCGGTCTCCGGGCAGGATGCGGATCTGGCCGCAGTCAAGCGCGTGATCGACGGCACGCAGGCCATGACGGTGTACAAGCCCATCAAACAGATCGCCACGCAAGCCGCGCAACTCTCGGTGGAACTGGTGCGTGACGAAAAGCCGACATACACCACCAGGTTGAACAACGGCACCAAGGACGTCGACACGGTTCTGCTCGATCCCATTCTGCTTACAAAGCAAAACGTGGATGTCGTGATTCGCGACGGCTTCTACACCCACGCCCAAATCTACGGCAACTGAGCGACCGGCCATGAGCGATTACCTGTTCGACATGCGGGGCATCCGTAAATCGTTCGGCGGCGTGCGTGCGTTGGACGGTATCGATCTGCAGGTGCGTCCGGGCGAATGCCTGGGGCTGTGCGGCGAAAACGGCGCCGGCAAATCCACCTTGATGAAAGTGCTGTCGGGCGTTTACCCCTATGGCACGTGGGAAGGCGAGATCCATTGGCAGGGCAAGCCGTTGCATGCACGTTCGGTGCGCGACAGCGAGCAGGCCGGCATCGTCATCATCCATCAGGAGCTGATGCTGGTGCCTGAGCTTTCCGTAGTCGAGAACCTGTTTCTCGGCAACGAGCTGACCTTGCCGGGCAGGCGCATGGATTACGAAGCGATGTACGCGCGTGCCCATGCCTTGCTCAAGGAACTGCAGCTGGACGATGTGAATCTGTCGCTGCCCGTGAAGGCATTCGGCGGCGGCCATCAGCAATTGTTCGAAATCGCCAAGGCGCTGGCGAAGGATGCACGTTTGCTGATCTTCGATGAGCCGACTTCGTCGCTGTCCTCGAAGGAAATCGAGGTGCTGCTAGGCATCATCGAGCGGCTCAAGCAGCGCGGCATCGCGTGCATCTACATCTCGCACAAGCTGGATGAAGTCGCGCGCATCTGCGACACGGTCAGCGTGATCCGCGACGGTAAGCACGTTGCCACCAAGCCGATGAGCGAGCTGGATGAGGACAGCATCATCGCGATGATGGTGGGGCGCAGGCTGGAAACGCTCTATCCCAGGGTCGAGCACGAGATCGGCGAGGTGGTGTTCGAAGCCAGGCACGTCACCTGCTACGACGTTTCCGATCCATCGCGCCAGCGCGTGAAGGATGTTTCGTTCTCCCTGCGGCGCGGCGAGATCTTAGGGATTGCCGGCCTGGTTGGTGCTGGTCGTACCGAGTTGGTGAGCGCCATCTTCGGTGCCTATCCGGGGCGCAGCCAGGTCGAGCTGTATATGGACGGCAAACCGTTGCGTATCCGTTCGCCGCGTGACGCGATTCGTGTCGGCATGGGTCTCGTATCGGAAGATCGCAAGCGCTACGGCATCGTGCCGATGCTGGGTGTAGACCAGAACATCACCCTGGCGACCTTGCAACACTACGCAAGCGCGGGTCACGTGGACAGCGGGCGCGAATGGAGCGTGGCCGAGGCGCAGATCGCCAGCATGCATATCAAGGCATCGAGCGCGTCGTTGCCCATTGCCAACTTGTCCGGTGGCAACCAGCAGAAGGCGCTGTTCTCACGCATGTTGCTGACGCGGCCGCGCATTCTGATTCTCGACGAACCCACTCGCGGCGTGGATGTTGGCGCCAAGGTGGATATCTATCGCCTGATCTTTGAGCTGGCGAAAGAGGGCATTTCAATCATCCTGGTGTCGTCCGAATTGCCGGAGATTCTGGGGACGAGCGACCGCGTGCTGGTGATGGGCGAGGGGCGTTTGTGCGCGGATCTGCCGAACGACGGGCTTACGCAGGAACAGGTGCTGGCGGCGGCGATTCCGCAGGCGAAGAGGGCGTAGGTATTTATGGTTAGGGAATGCGCAATCTTGCCTCGTCGTCATTCCCGCGAAAGCGGGAATCCATTGTTGCCCTTCCTATGAGAGCAACATGGATTCCCGCTTTCGCGGGAATGACGTCCAGGTGAAACCAAGCATTTTCGTGATCCCAGGCTGTACAACGGAACAAACTTCCACATGCGTGCACAAGAATTCCGAGCACTATTCGTCCGCTACAAGATCCTTGCGCTGCTGCTGGCCTTGGCAGTCATCTGGATCTTCTTCCACATCGCCACCGACGGCGCTTTCATAAGCTCACGCAATCTTTCCAATCTGCTGCGCCAGACGTCGATCACCGGCATGCTCGCTTGCGGCATGGTGTTCGTGATCATCGCTGGCGAGATTGATCTGTCCGTAGGTTCGTTGCTTGGCCTGCTTGGCGGTATCGCGGCGGTCATGACAGTGAATCTGCAATGGGGATCGTGGCCCACGGTGGTGGCCGTGCTGCTGCTTGGTCTTGTTGCGGGCCTGCTCAACGGTTTCATCGTCACGCGGTTGCGCGTGCCGTCGTTCATCGTTGGCTTGGGCGGCATGCTGGCCTTTCGCGGTGTGCTGCAGGGCATTACGCATGGCGCCACCATTGCGCCGGTGCCAGCGGACATGGTGTATCTCGCACAAGGCTATGTGAACCAGACGCTATCGAGCTGGCTGGCAGCGATCATCTTCTTCGCACTGGTCGTCATGACGGTGGCGCGGCGCAGGCGTCGTGCAGCGCTGTCGATTCCGCAGTCGGCAGCTTGGCGTGATGCGCTCAAGCTAGTTGCCATCGGTGCAGTAATGGCTGGTTTTCTGGTGATGCTCAATCGTTACAACGGCGTACCGCTGCCGGTGATGATCCTGCTCGCGCTGCTGGCGATCTTCACCTATGTCGGCACGCAGACGGTATTCGGCCGGCATATCTATGCGGTGGGCGGCAATATGGAAGCGAGCCGCCTTTCCGGTATCGATGTCGCCGGTGTGAAGATGGTGGTGTTCGCACTGATGGGCCTGATGTGTGCGTTCGCGGGCATCATCAACACCGCTCGCCTGGCCGCCGGTTCGCCTTCTGCGGGCACCAATGGTGAGCTTGATGCGATCGCAGCGTGCTTTATCGGCGGTGCTTCCATGCGCGGCGGCGCCGGTACGGTGCATGGCGCGCTGATCGGTGCACTCGTGATGGCAAGCCTCGATAACGGCATGTCGATGATGGATGTCGACAACTACTGGCAGTTGATCGTGAAGGGTTCGATCCTGGTGATTGCCGTGTGGGTGGATGTGTTGTCGGGAACGAAGCGCGACTAGCGCTTGGTTACAGTCACACACATTTTCGAGAGCGTTATTTTTGCCGAGCGTCATTCTCGCGAAAGCGGGAATCCACTCTGCTTTGATGCAAAAGGCGAAGATGGATTCCCGCTTTCGCGGGAATGACGTCCGGCGAGGAATGGGGAGCGTCGCAAACATGGTGGATACATCCCGCCGCAATACCTTCAAAATGCTGGTAACTGGCGCCGTTGCAGCGCCTTTTGTCGCGAAATCGAGCACCTCTGCTTCGTGTTCGGTAGAAACAAGGCAGCTTACGTGGGCACATGGCGTGGAAGGCCAACGCAAAGCCGACCTCGGCAACGGCACCTACCTCAACCCCATCGTCGCAGGCGATCACCCCGATCCCACCATCCTCAAAGATGGCAGCGATTACTACATGACGTTCACGCCCTTCGATGCCTCTCCAGGCATCGTGATCTGGCATTCGACGGATCTGGTGAACTGGTCACCCGTGACGGCAGCGCTGACCAAACCTATTGGCACTGTCTTCGCCGTCGATCTGTGCAAACACAACGACCGCTACTTCATTTACATTCCCGCGGCCGCGCAGGGGAAGGGTTGGTCCATCTATGTGATCTGGGCGGACCACATCAAAGGGCCGTGGAGCGATCCTATTGATTTGAAGGTCACCGGTTGCATCGACCCTGGCCACATCGTGGGCGAGGACGGCAAGCGCTATTTGTTCGTCAACGGCATTCGCAAGTTTCGTCTTACCGATGACGGCCTCGCTGCCGACGGTCCGCTGGAGCCGGCATACAGTCCATGGCGTTATCCGGACGATTGGGTCGTGGAAGATTTCGCCCCCGAAGGCCCGAAGCTTCTGCGTCACGGCGAATGGTTTTACTTGATTACCGCCGTAGGCGGCACGGCCGGACCGCCGACCAGCCACATGGTGATTGCAGCGCGTTCCAAATCCATCCATGGTCCATGGGAACACTGTCCGCACAATCCGCTGGTGCGCACTACCAGCGCGGCAGAACCGTGGTGGTCGCGCGGGCACGCTTCGCTGGTGGAAGGCCCAGCTGGTGATTGGTGGATGGTGTATCACGGCTATGAGAACGGGTTCCGCACGCTGGGACGCCAGACGCTGCTGGAACCGATGGAATGGACCAGCGATGGCTGGTTCCGCGCCAAGGGTGGCGATCTTTCCAAGCCCTTGCCGAAGCCCAAAGGCGGCAAGAGCAGTACATCTGGCTTTGCATTATCGGATGACTTCACCCGCAACAAGTTCGGTGTGCAATGGAGCCTGCATCAGCCTGCGGCCGAAGACATGCAGCGGGTGCGTCACGAAAAAGGTGCGTTGTATTTGGCCGCCAAAGGCCAATCGCCTGCGGACAGCTCACCACTGACGTGCCTGGCAGGCGATCGCGCTTATGTCGCGGAAGTTACCCTCGATTTGCTCGATGGCGCCGAAGGCGGCGTGCTGCTGTTCTATAACCATAAGGCTTTCGTGGGCGTGGGCTTCACGCCGGAGCACATGAAAACCTTTGAATACGCCGACGAGCTGGCCTGGATGCAGCAGCCGATGGTCACTTCCAGCGTGCGCATCCGGCTGACGAACGACAACAACGTCGTGACTTATCACTACTCGCACGACGGTGGAAAAACCTGGGTGCTGCATGGCCTGCGCATGGAAGTATCGGGCATGCACCACAATGTGTTTGGCGGTTTTCTGAGTTTGAAGTTTGGCATTTACAGCGCAAAGAAGGGTGGCATTCGCATTAGAGATTTCACTTATCACGCCATCGGCTGAAGTGCGATTCGCTCAATCTTACTGATTCGTCGTCCCGGCGAAGGCCGGGACCCAGCGACTTGTCAACCATCAAAGTCACTAGGCCCCGGCCTTCGCCGGGGCGACGAGAAAGAACCTTATCTCCATGCATATGCATTTGGCCCATTCGTACAGTTTGTTGGGCCACTCTGGCTCTCCAAAGCGGGCGCTTCAAGCTTTAATCTTTTCAACGCGTCATCCACCCCAGAACAAAAGTGGATCGATGAGTACAAGTAAGCGCATACCAACCCCTGGTGCCTTGCTTGAACGGCGCCGGCGAAACGGGATCGTTTCGCCGGCGTTTTTTTTATGCCTGTCGATAGGTGTGGCTGCGTTTCACCTTGCCTCATGGCCGTCATTCCCGCGAAAGCGGGAATCCATTTTCAAGGATGTATCAGGGCAAGATGGATTGACCAGCTTCGCTGTTGAAAAGCGCCTCCGCTTTCGCGGGAATGACGGCTGTGAGGGAATGCATATTTTCATGGTGACCTACGTAACCGGCATGTCATGAAGTGCAATGTAGTGAATGTGATGACAGTCATCGTGGATATGCAGTGAAGAGTAGCTTGTCGATGCACGTGGATATTTTGTGATGATGCCCGGTCGATTTTTGCTAAAACAAAAACGGCTTCTTATGAAATTGAATGTTCAAACGCATATCTGCGATTTTCAATTTGACGTAGTAAACGCGCGCCATTATCGATAGCAATGCTCCACGCGCATGTTGCTGCGTGGAGGGAAGGGGAGTTGTCAATCCAGAAATTCGTCAGGGGATAACGCCTCCCCAGGGGTACGGCTGCGCCTTGCAGGCCGTTCTTTTATCGCATCGGGAGAATAAACATGAAGAAGACGCTTGCTTCGCTGGTTACCGGTGTACTGCTTTTCGTAGGGATTAACAGCGCCGCTCAGGCGGGGTCTTATAACCTTTATTCGCCGTATTTCGCGTGGGACAACAATTTCAACGACAGCAACATTTCCTGGAGCCCTTCCTCCGGCCAATATCCGCAATGGACGGCCTCATTCAATTTCTCCAGCAACAGCCTTTACGGGTATCCGGCGAGTATCCGCGGTTGGCACTACGGCTGGAATCCCACCGGCGATACGTTGTTCCCCAAACAAATATCGTCAGCCAGCACCATTCCGGCGGCGTTCTCGTATGCATCTGGCGGCAGCAACATGGCTGGGGATTTCGCCTATGACATGTTCCTGCGCAACGACAACCAGAAGTCCACGCCGCAATTGGAAGTGATGATCTGGGCGGGTAACAACTCCTACCCGATCGGCCAGCCCATCGCCACCGGCGTGATCACCGAAAACGGCGTCACCTACGACTTGTGGTACGGCGACAACTCCGCAGCGGGCTACTACGTCTACACCTTCTTGCCCCAGCGCAGCAGCGTGCCCGCTAGCTTGCCGACCAGCGGCAGCGCCAACATCGACATCATGCACTTCTTCAACAAGCTGGTAGGCCGCGCCAGCTTCAGCAAGTCGATGTACCTGGACGTAGTGGAAGCCGGCTGCGAGATCGTGCGCGGTAACGGTTGGGTGTCGACCACGTGGTTCCAGGTCAACGCGCAGTAATCCGCTGAGCAGTTCCCTCTCCCCATCCTTGATCACAGGTTGGCGGAGGGGGAGCGATCATCACGCAAAAAAAACGGCGTCGGAGATGTGGGCGGATACATCTCCGACGCCGCGAGTTGGACAACGGTCACAAAGGGAGGAAGTGAGCCGTTGTGCATGCCACGTATCGCTACTGATTGGCAGGTCGACACTGGGAACGTCGCGCCTAGACAGCATCGTGCGGGGATGCCACTGCAGTCTGGCCAAATCCTGCCGCCATGCCCATGGCGGCAGGGGTCAAATCCTTGTTCGGTTGGGCCAACCTCAGTTGAGGACCTCGCGCCAATGCACGCGGTTAACTTGATTCTTCGGAGGGGCTGAATTGGTATTCTTGAGCTTGTTGGTGCCGTCCGAGCCGCTATACCCCACGGCAGCAGCGCCGCTCGCGGTTTGCACGAGTTGCAAGCCAGTGGGGGCTGCCGTGGTCGTGATGTATTTCATCAACGCTCCGCTGCTATCGGTCAGTACAGATTGCCCGGCGTAGTTGGTGGCATACACCGCACCCTGCAATGAGCAGGGATTGCTGGACGGGATCACTGTGGCCCAGGCCACTACGTTCAAGCCAGCCGTCGCGGCAGGGTTCACCACGATACGTTCCGTGCCGCCATTCGCGCCGCCCGCACTGCCAGTCAGATCGTAGTACCAGCCCAGCCCGTTATCGCCAATGGAAACGCCCTGCGTGAGATCAGTCACTGCGGTCAATGCGTCGCGTGTCAGCGGCAGATTACTGGTGGATGGCGTGGTGTTGGAGCCATCGCGCAGCGCATACATCGTCTGCTGCTGGGTAGTAGTGAGATCGGTGATGTCCAAGAACTGGCCGGTGCCCACGAACACCCAGCGAAGCGTGCTGAGTCCATCCGAGCTGAGGCTGACTTCCACGCGCGGCTGCGTGGTAATTGGCTGCGGGTTGCCCGACGGATCGGTGAGCTGGGCGAACAGCGTCGGCGCAGGATAGTTGCCAGTGAGTGCACCCGAAGAATCCAGCGCGCCCTCGGTCAAATCGAAACGCCACACATCACCCAGCAGATCGCCGGCATAAATCTGATCGACGGTGCCGTCCGTTACGTCCTGTGTATATGCAGCGGCCTGCGCAAGGCCCGCTGGATTAGTGGCGCTGCCCACGCCGGTATCGATCTTTTGCAGGAGAGCACCGGTCTTGGCATTCAAGATGTAGAGAATGCCGTGGCCTGCCAGCTTGCCGCCCGTATTGTTGTAACCGGACGTCATGGCGACGACCCAGCCGTATTTACGGGTCTTGATGATCAGTGGCGTGCCGTAGCTGTAGCCCATGTCTGCATCGGTGAATTCCCACAACACCTTGCCGGCTTGCGTGGTCTCTACCGTGGCGCTGCTGGTGGTATCGATCGCCTGCGGCACTTGGGTTACGTCCAGCGCGTAGATGCCTTTACCGCCTTTACCCAGCCCGCCCACAAGCAAGGTGTGCCAATCCGCGGTGGTGGTGGATGTGCTAGGTGCACTGTTGCCGGTGCCGACATAGGTGAAGTCCACATCCGCCACCTGCGGCGTGGCGTCTACGTAATAGTGGTGATAGAAGTTGTTGGCCGATACGCCGTTGAGATTGGCGAGCGCAGGCAAGCCATCCACCAGCGGCGTGCTGTTGGGGCCGTTGTAGAGCAGGCTAGGCACATAGGCAAACAGTTCGCTGCCGCCACCGGTTACAGCGTTAGTGCTGGTGGCGCCTTGGAAATCCGCCTCAAACGCATGCAGCATGCCGTCGTTGGCGCCGACATAGATCATCGGCTCGCGACTGGCAACGTTGTTGGAGAACGCGGTGTAGCCGGGGTTGTTGGTTTCTGTGTAGGACGGTGACAGCGCACCTTGCACCAGCGCCGCAGCGGAATCGACGATGTCGCCCAGGATATGGCTGCGCACGCGGAACAGCGTGCCCTCGTTACTCTTGTCACCACGCAGGTAATTCACCAGCGCTGCGCCATTGCCGCTGGTATTCATGGCCGACTGCTCACTGGAGGACAGGCTGCTGTAGCGGAACGGCACGCCAGTGCTGCCATTCCAGGTAACGACGCGGCGGCCCGTGTTCCAACCGACGATGGTGGAGTTGGAGGTGGTCTGGGTCAGCGTGTCCAATTGCAATTGCGCATGCCAAGGTGTGGTACCGGCGACCGTGGTGACTGCGCCGGTCGAATCGGTGGTACCCACAAAACCTATCACGTCGCCCGTCCAGGCTACCGGCGTGTAATCCGTGGCGTAGGCGGGAAAACCCGCAGCCGGCGCGTAATACGGTGCGACGTTGGCAGCGACGTTGGAGAGTACGCGCGTGGAGGAGACTGTCAGCCCCGAACCCGTCTGCGACACAGTGGACGCAATATTGTTGAAGATCGCCTGCAAGCCGCTCTGGATCAGATTGGCCTGGTTGCCCGGCAGATAGTTGTCCGGACGCAGATTCTGTGCCGTCGCCGTCGTGTTGTTGGTGTGCCACGTGAGGATGTTGGCGGGAACGCCGTCACCGTTCACGTCATTGAATCCGCCGTACTTGGCTGCCAGCCAGTACATGTTAGGGCCGGCGCCGGAACCGAGGGCTGACGGATTGAAGGTTGGGTCGTTAGCACTGCCGTCGTAGGTGCCGGGTTCCAACACGTCGACGACGTAGCTGGTGATTTTCTGGTTGCCGCTGAGATCGTTGCGGATGTCGTTGATGTGCGCGTAATAAGCTAGGCCTGCCAGGTTGTACGTGGCGGCGCCGGTATCGCTCACTTCCAACATGGTGCCTAGCGAGGAGGTGTTGAGATATTGCGCCATCGTATTCGAAGCAGGCGTGCTGCCTTGCGCCTCGACTAGCGGCAGATTGCCGAGCTTGGTGACGTAGCTGGAGGCATCCAGTGATGTCGCGACAGTGCCGCCCGCGTTCATGGCGCCAAGCGGTGTGCCCGGCGAACCATTGTTGCTTGCCGGTGCGGAGGAGGGCACGCGAGTGTCGTACCACGTGTGCGAGTCGCCAATCACTACGATGGCATTGTTCTGGCACGTGTACTGGATCGGGTCGTTGACGGTGGGATGGTTCGACGAGTTGGCCGGCATGCCGCTAAACGCCGGGAAGGTCGGATCCACACTGTTGCTCTGGCTCAAGCCAGTGGTATAGCTGGCATCCAGCGGTACTTGCATGTAATAGGCGAGCGTGGCCCAGTACAGATCGGCCACGGTGTCGTGCAACTCGTAAGTCCCGTTGTAGCCGAAGTTGTTGAGGTAATTGATCGCACCGCTTTGGGTGAAGGCCACGCTGCCGGGCGCGGAGCCGTAGACCGAGTCGGCAGCATCCGGATTGGTATTGAAAATGCCGGTTTTGGGATTCCATTCCGTATAGGAATTGGTTTGACGCGCGCCATAGCCGTTATAGGAGGTCGGGCCGTTGTCGCGCAGCATCGCGCGTACCACACCATTCGGATGCAGATAGCCATCCTGGAATACGTACGCCGTGGCACCCACGCGCACTTTGGTGTAGTTCTGTTGGATCAGTCCTTCCGGCTTGTTGTACATCCCCGCGCCGACATAGTCGCTCGACTGATGCGCGGCATTGCAATTGCTCTCCAGCATGCCGGGAACGCATACCTGCACGGCTGCGTTATAGGTTGTCGCTATGTTCGGTACGCCGTCGCTGTTTGTGCCGCTATTGTTGAGGGACTTGTTGTTGGAAATGATAAAAGTGGTACCTTGCCCAGCCGATCTCAGGTAGACCAGACCCAACGAAGCATAATTGGTGTCGCCGATCACGGTAGATGGCGATACGTTGGAGAACCGGCCGTTCACGCCGAGCCACTTGACCGGAAAATTCGAAGTGGAACTCTGCGTGGCGTTGAGGTTGGAGCGCAACAGCACTGTGAGGCCGTTGTTATCGATGGAGCGGTTGCCACCGGTCAGTGCTTGGCGGAACTCATCCAGCGCGGTCATCAAGGCCCAATTGAGCATATTGCCGCTCCAGTGCCCGGTGCACACCGGCCCAGACGTATTCACCGGAACGAAATAGCCCGCACCCGTATTGCTGTCATAGTCGTAGCACTTGGTCGGATCGAAATAACCGATGTACGTGTTGCTGGACGAGTAGCCCGAAGAGTTCGTATAGGCGCCTACCGTGCCGGTGGGGTATTCCACCGATAGTGCCAGCATCAGATTGGCCGGCACGTTGGACGTGCTGTAAACCGGAATATCCGACAACGTGGTGCTACCCGCCATCACGTTGCCACATGCCGTCAAGGCCATCATGCCTGCGAGCAGTTTGCCGTTGAGACGAAAATGCTTGAGAGACTTGAGCATGGCCGTTTCCGAAGAATGAGAGGGCTTACGTGGGGACATATAGGTGAGCGACTTCAGCGCAGGATGCTTTGCACGTAAGCGACCGTTCCCTTCCTGCCGTTCACACGCACGGTCAGGCGGAACGGGGCGCTGAAGCCGTTGTTGAACGGTGTCAATTGATCCGACGTCTGATTGGAGGAGTCACCGCCCAGCGCTGATGCCCCCGCCACAATGCAATTGGCCGCGGTAGCGGTCCCTGAGCTTTGGCACAGCCGTTCCACGACGTAATAAATGTCATCGTCGTTGGTGTTCTGTTTGGCCACCGTGCCGACGTTGCCGGTGTCCAGGTTCACCAGCACATTGGGTATGTCGCCGGCAGAGCGCGCCGTCGCCGGTTGCGGTTCCGCGTAATAACCGAGACTGGCCTTGTCGTTGTCGCTGGTGGGCTGGCTGAAGGTGATCTTCTGCTGAGCATCCACATAAGCCTGCTCGGCTTCTTGCAGCGCAGCCTGGCGAAAGGTGAGGCTGCCGGCGACGGTGTTGCTGGTATCCACCGAACGCATCAGCGCCATGGCTGCAAGTAATGACACCACCAGCACGATCAGCGCCATCAGTGTGGAGATCATGCCGTGTTGCCGAAAACGCGAAACCAATGAAATAGGAAAGATGTTCATGGCGTACCGGCCTAGTAGTACTTGGCAACCAGTGCGTTGCGCACCGGAATGGTGGTGTCGTACACCTTGTAGCGGTACTGCGTGCTGGTGGTGACGATGTATTGCACGCTCGGAAGATCCGGGAACAAGGTCAGCGTGGGCTGGCCGCTCGTATAGTCGGTACTGCGCTCCGGTAGCCGGCTTTGCACCACGATGGCTACACGAATGGCCTTGATCTGTTTCATCGCATTGGACGCTGCGCTGGCGCTGGCGGTCAGCGTCGCGATCGACCAGGTGCCGGTTGGTTGCACCCATTGCACCGAGCTGGAACCTGCTTGTTGCACGCCGTACAACGCCTTCATTTGCACGACGCCTTCAGCCAGCGGCGTGACTGCGGCGGCATTGCCGTTCACCGGGCGCTGCAGCAAGTCATACGACACTAGGTTGAGCGAGGACGTATCGATGCCGAACAAGGTAAACGCCGGCGAGGAGCCGAAATCGAACAGATAGTTTGCGGTCTGCAAACCATTCGGCGGGCTGTTCGTAGTGTCGAGCGTAAAGGTGGTGCCAGCCACCTGCGTGGTCGGTGTTGCCGCCGGAACATGCGCCAGCGCGCAGTTACCATTGGAGAGCACGCCTAGTACGTAGTCACCGCTAAGAATCCCCAAACTGTTGCTCACCGCCACGCTGTTGGTAGAGGGAACACTGGTGACCGGAATCTTGAACACCTGCATGGCCGGGTTGCCACCTACCACACCGATGGTGTCCGGTGTGCTGCCGCCACCATAGGCAATGAGCACGGGCATCAGCAGTGTGCTGGCAGGCCAGCCGGACGATTTAAACGGCGCGGGCAGGGCGCCAGAGATCGGCAAGGTTTGCGTTCCGTTCGTGTACGCCGTGACCGGACAACCCCACACGCCATAGTTGTAACCCTGCACGATGCTTGCACCGGCAGTACGCAACTGACGTTCCAACACGTACATGGCATAGCTGCCATTCTGTTGAGCGTCGTTGGTGGTGGTAGTCGTGCGCTTCTTGCCTTCGTACACCGCAAAGGCCGCCATGATCGCCAGCATGCAGAGCATGCTTACCACCAAGCCCACCATCAGCTCGATCAGCGAAAAGCCTTGTTGATGCGGGCGCTTACGGGCCAATGGCTGTCGTGGATACATATTGATGCACGCTGTTGTCGCTGGGGGCTTGCCAATAGAGGGTGACCGTCACCAGGTATTGCGTATTGCTGGAATCGGAGAAGGTCTCTGGAGTGACAGTGATCGTGGGCGGGTTGGTCTTGATGCCAGGTAGGCAGCCGGTCACGGATGGTTTGGTGGAGCAATCGGCGTTGGTAAACCAGGTCACGTAACTGGTGCCGCCGCTACCCTGCTTGCCTTGGTACAGCGTGGCCAACTGAGAGGGCGTGGTAGCCCACATCTGGGCGATGACCTGGTCGGTCAGCAACGCCGCGTTGATGCGATAGTTGGAAGAGCCGGTCATTTCGATGGCTGAGCCCTGCAGCGCCACCATGCCAAGAATGCCGACAGAAAAGATCACGATCGCCACCAACGCATCGATCAGCACGATGCCTCGTTGCGTCAGGGCTATGCGCACATGCTTGTGCACGGATTTCATGGGCACCCCATCGGATTGTTTTTCATGAGGAAGGCGGGGTCGCACATGTTGACCATGCCGCCGGTCGAGATAAGGGTCACCAATCGCCGGCTGGTGGCTTGCATGGAAGCCTGCGCGGCGGTGACATCGATGCGCAGCACTGAGCTGCTGCCATAGGCCGTCGGCCGTCCCAACGCATTGAAGGTAATGCCTGCTGGCACGCCGCCCGTAATCGTGGCGTTACCGAATGTGCCAGCCGCGACATTATTGACGGCTGTGGAAGCGCCCACTTGCACGCTGCTGCCGACATCGGTTGAGTTCCAGGTTTGCACGACACTGGATGCGTTGCTGCAGTCCGATGCGCTGGCCGAACTCGAAGGCAGCACGCATACCTGCCAGTTGCCGGCGGAGTTCAACTGAAAACGTACATAGGCAGCCTGCTGCGCAGCTTCATTGCGTGCCAGCCGCAAACCGTTCTGGATGGATTCACTGACAGTGCGTATGCGCGTGTTCAACGTCCATTGCTGGAAGCTTGGAATACCCAGCACGAGGAGAATCGCCAAGATAGTCACGGTGACCATCAGCTCGATCAGGCTTACGCCGCGCTGGCCTGACGTTGTCACTGGCAGGTTCCCTTGGCGGTGACCCAGCAATTGGTCATCGAGCCGGTATACCAGCCATTGTCACTGGTGGTGGCGCGGGTGTTGTTGTTATCGATGGTGAAGCTGAAGTTGGCGACGGTGGTGCCGGTGTCGCCGGTTGCCGTGATGACGTAGCCGGTCGTGCCGTTTAGCGTGCAGCTATAAGTAAAGTACTTCGACGTGGGCGCGGTGGGACTGAATACGCCGCAGACTGTCGCACTGGAGGTGCTGGCGTACTGGCGGTTGTCTTGATAGAACTGCTCCATCTGCACGCGCAGCGAACTCAGCATGTTCTGCGCATCGGTCAGCTTCCCGCGCGTGATGTAGTTCATATAGGTCGGTATGGCAATCGCCGCAAGAATGGCGATGATCGCCACTACGATCATCAGCTCGATCAAGGTAAAACCTGTTGCCTGCGCGCGGTGCGTGCGTCGTGTGCCCATGGACCGCCCCTGTACGGTTTGGAGCCTGTGCAAAGCTCCGGAAAGTCGCGTCGAAAGAGCGCAAGCGCGCTCGAATGATCCGTCTGATGTCTGCACCATCCGTTCTTTCGCGAATGGTGTTCTGATCATGCGGTTTTGCAGGCGCAGCATCTATCGCTGGAAGGGACAAACTCTTTGTCAATTCAGGACAATGCGATGTTGTCGCGATCTGCTGCACATGGCCTGTGTGGAATTTGTCCTGCATTCGATTCGGCGATAGCACGCTGCGCGCTTGGCACGAAAGGCCATTGATAGCTGTGAGTGCGATGCTGCGGACAGGTTTGTGCAGTCACGTAGGTTGGGGTTTGCACTTCAACCTATGCGAACTGCTTCATTTTTCGGTAAGGGGTTGGGCGTGGTGCGGGTTCTCAAGTGGCCCGCCTGGCCGCCGATAGCCATGATTCCGCCTTCACGCATCCTAGCCTTGTCCCGGACTAGGTTTGCAGGAGTTCGGGGACTGGCTTAATTTGTGCAACCCAGTCGCTCGTGCGGCGGGGCAAATCAGCGTCTGAACAGGGTGACGGAAGATCAATGATTTATAGGGAAGCTCGCTTTATCTCAGTGCGCGCCTGGGCGATGGCAGTCGGTTTGCTAGGCGTGGTTTTGTTGGGTGGTTGCGCAAAGGTGAGCTTTAAGCCGAAGGGTAGCGAACCGTCCACCACTGTACACGGTGCGACATCTGCCACCTCGGAAACCGTCTCCGGCGAAACCTCGTCACGGTTGTCGCTCTCGGCGATCATCAACCGCGATTTGCAAAACGGTCACTACGCGGAAGGTGAGAAGGCGCTGCGGCAGTATCTGCAGGATCATCCGAATGATCGCTCCGCGCAGTTCTTTTTGCGTCAGCTGACCGAAGACCCGAAACAGGCGCTCGGCACGGTATCCAGTCCGCACGTGGTGCAGTCGGGAGAGTCGTACAGCACGTTGGCCGCCAAATATCTGGGCGACCCGAATCTGTTCCTGGTACTTGCGCGCTACAACGGTTCGACCAATCCCGCCTTGATCCGCGTGGGCTCCACCTTGCAGATGCCCGCGTCATCGAATGGTGCCGAGGTTGCAGCGACGCCTACGCCATCTTCCAGTCCTAGTGGCGCTCCTGCAGCAGTTCTCGCCGAACCCGTAGCACCGGTGGTTGTACCGCCAACGCTGCGCGCGCAGCAGTTGGAAAACCAAAGCATTGCCCTGTATCGGCAAGGGCATCATGACCAGGCGCTGGCGTTGTTCGATCAGGCGCTGACCTTGAATCCGCAGCTGAAGTCTTCGGACCCTACCTTCGCGGCCTTAAGCCGGGCTTGGGTGGCCAATTCGCATCAGCAGGCCATGGTGTTTTATCTGGATCAGCATCTGGACCAGGCGATTGCGTTGTGGAATCGCATCCTGGTGGTTGATCCGGGGTACGAGCCGGCGGTTGTTTATCGCACGCGGGCGTTGGAGCTCAAGCAACGGCTGCAACAGTATTAAGTAGGTTGGGGTGCAAACCCCAACCTTGCCGTGCATACATAGATCGCGATGCTGGGATTGGCATCCCAGCCTACAAGCTTCACGCTTTTTCATCCGCGCTTGGCACAACCAGCAACTGCGTCGGTTGCGCTTTCACTGGCTCGTGCTTGTGAACCACTTCAGGTGCGGCGTGCGCATCGCGATGCGTGCCAAGCGTTTCGCCCATCAGATTGAATGCAGCGAACAACCGGCCCAGTTCGTCGCGGCGAACGATGCGGATGCGATGTTGATAATCACCGCGCGCGACGCGCAGCAGTGATGCAACGAGCAGATCAAGCGAGCCGCGTAACTGCCGGAAAAGCCAGTAAGCGGCAACGAGCACCGACGCCAGGGTTGTCAGCAATACCAAGGCGATGACGCCAATGGTTGTGTGTTGCGCAGCTTGCAAGGGCACCTGGCTCACACCAAGTCGTAAGCGACCCACGACCTTGGCTTGATATCGCACTGGCACGTCGAACACGAGTGTGTTTTGCAAACCATGCGTGCCTTCCAGGCGCGCGCGGTAGCTGGTGATGCCATTGAGCATCTGTTGCTGCGCGTCGCCCGTTGCTGCAGGCAAGATCTGATCGTTTTCGCCAGTCTGGGTGCTGGCGATGATCTTGCCGTCGCGATCGGCAATGGCGAGGTAATCGAGCTGTTCGTTGCGCGCCATGTCTTGCACCAGTGCGCGTGTACCGGCATGGTCGCCCATGACGATGTTTTCGGCAGCGCTGCGCGCAATGATCTGTCCCAGTGAACTGCCGAAGTCCTCCGCTAGACCGGTAACGGCCACGTGCTGCTTGCCGTAAATGGCCAACATGCCGAGCAGCAGGACCGCTACCACGGTGGCGCCAAGCACGCTCGCCCAGCGCAGTCCCAACGATTGCAGGCGAGGGTGGGGCAGTTCTTCACGCGATCGCTCATAACTGCGTCGCGCCAGGCGCAAGTCTTCCGCCACTTCGGCGCCGGATTGATAACGCGCATCCGGCAACGGTGCCATCAGCGTGCGGATGATGTCGATCAGGATCGGCGGTGTAGACGGGTCGTGCGGCTTGATCGGTGGTTCGGGCAGCCGCTGGCGTTGCCTCAGAAAGCGTTGCACGTCACCGGAATAGGTCCATGGAAGCCGGCCGGTGACCAGCCAGAACAGCACCACGCCCAACGAAAACAGATCGCTGCTGGCGCCGGCGCGCTCGCCGCGCAAACGCTCGGGCGACATATAGTTCGGCGTGCCGCCGATCTTTCCCAGCGCCGCACCGGATGGCCGGGCGCGCGGTGAGCGGCGTTCGGCAATGCCGAAATCCGCGATCTTCACGTGCCGCCAGCCGTCGAGCAGCATGACGTTGTCGGGCTTGATGTCGTGATGGATCACGCCTTGCGAATGCGCGTAATGCAATGCCGCCGCGAGCTGGCCGACCAGTTCCAGTACCACCGATGTCGGGGGAAGGCCTTGTGATGCCACGCGGTCGGCGAGCGATTCGCCGGACAACTTCTCCATGGCAATGTAAGGACGGCCGTCCTCCGTTTCGCCCGTGTCGAAGATCGTGACGATGTGCGGATGCGTAAGGTGTCCGGCGGCACGCGCCTCCACCAGGAAGCGCTTCCGGTAGTCGGGATCGTCGGCGAAATTGTCGTGCAGGCATTTGATCGCCACCTGCCGCTGGATTTCCCGGTCGAAGCCGGCATAGACGATCGACATGGCTCCTTCGCCGAGGATGCCGTCGATGCGATAACGCCCGATCGTAGCCGGCGTGGCCTGGCTCATGCGCGTGCGGTTAGACCATCCACCAGATGGCACCCGCCAGCGCGGCCAGTCCCAGCAACGCGGCTGCGACATATATATAGCGTCGTGCCGACGAACCTTGCTCGTGGGTCAGGAAGGTAAATTCGGCCTGGCCGAAACGCACCCGGTCGCCATGTGTCAGCACCGTTTCGTGAATGCGTTTGTCGTTGACGAAGGTGCCGTTGGTGGAAAGTGTGTTCATCAGCACGTAATGGCCGTGCTGATTGATGATCCAGGCATGCGTGGCCGACACGCTGGGATCGTTGACGACGATGTTGTTGTCACCGCGCCGGCCGATGGTTTGGCGGCCTTGGAGCAAGGTGAAGCGGCTGCCCTTGAGCGAGCCCTGGGTACCTTCCAGTACCGGCTTGTGCGAGGAAGCCCGGCCATTTGAGGCAAGTGTTTCTTCCAAAGCCAGTTGTTGCATTTCCGCGGCGGACAGCAATTGCGTGCCCTGCGGCCCTGCGCGGAGCCTGCCGTCCTCTGTGGATTGCGGCTGGCCAGTATTCATAGACATCCCAAAAATCCCCTGTTGCGGGGCGAACTATAGCGAAATCGCGGGTAATGGAACATTCGGCCAGTCCGCCGCTGGCGGGTGGACTGTGCGCTGCCGCAATGCTGTACGCCCCTGAGCGGAACGACCAAAAAAGTAAAAATCATCGGATGCCATGAACTTGCTGGTTCCTAGGCAACAAGACATGGCATCCGATGATGCGTAAAAAAAGATAACGGAATGGGACGCACATCACTAAGAGCAACAAGGGACCAATCGCTGTCGATTTGGGCCACGATGACAGATGGGGAGGCTTACGCCACGCTGACATATACGCCCGACTGCCCGACGTTCAGCCGCCGCCTCAAAAATTCAGCTGCCGGCGAGCTTCCTGGTCTTACCGTTGGTCCGCCGCTTGAGCGGTATCCATCCAACTGAGGTGCATCATCATGCGTACCATGCTTCTTGCCGCCCTGGCATTCGGCTTTGCAACAAGCGCATTTGCTGCGCCGCAATCGCACGGCCATGGCACAGGCGGTGGAATGAATCGGGATAGCCACGGTGACACGGTATCGGCCGCAGCCGCCCAGGCGAAGTCGAGCGATACCCGCGTAGGTCCAGCGGTGAGCGATGTAGCGCAGAGCAAGGCCAAAGGAAAGGGCGTAACCGGCGCGACGCACGGCAAGAGCCATACCACCAAGAGTCACGGCAAGCATTAATGGATATGTAGTGTTTGGATACAAAGCCGCGCAATGGACTGCGCGGCTTTTTTAGGGATATCCGCACGCCTTTGTCGGTTGGGATGCAAACCTACGCGGCCTTTTGAATCTCCACTGTCACGTGCACCAGTTCCTCGTGAATCGAAAGATGCTCACGCACTTCGGCAGGCGACACGGGTTCGTTGGTAACGATGCCCAGGATGCACGCGTAGCTTCCGCGTGCGACGCGCCACACGTGCAGATCACAGATTCGCGCGGTGGGCAATTGTTCCGCCACGACTTCGCGAATTTCCTGCACGACCGGCGCGTCCATTTCCGCATCCAGCAAGATCCGTCCTGATTCGCGCAGCAAACTCACCGCCCAGCGTCCCACCAGGAACGAACCGACTACACCCATCACCGGATCAAGCCAGGCGGCGCCGTAAAACTTGCCGCCCAGCAGCGCTATCACAGCAAGCAGTGACGTGGCG
The DNA here is from genome assembly GCF_030160295.1 of Dyella acidisoli. Classification (GTDB taxonomy): domain Bacteria; phylum Pseudomonadota; class Gammaproteobacteria; order Xanthomonadales; family Rhodanobacteraceae; genus Dyella_B; species Dyella_B acidisoli. The sequence continues at coordinate 66,519 of NZ_BSOB01000003.1, read as the reverse complement.
GCATCGGCGATCACGTGGATATACGCGGATCGAAGATTCACATCGTGATGACCGTGGTGGTGCACGTGGGCATGTTCATGGCCATGTTCGTGATGATCATGTCCATGATGATCGTGCTCGTCGCGCAACAGCCATGCGCATGCCACGTTGACGATCAAGCCGAGCACGCCGATGACGATGGCTTCGTCGTAATGGATTGGTCCGGGCGTCAGCAGCCGCTCCACCGACTGATAAAGCATCAACACTGCCACCACCGCCAGCATCAGTGCGCTGCTGAACCCGCCAAGGATTTCCACTTTCCACGTGCCAAACGTAAAACGCGGATCATTGGCATAGCGTCTGGCCAGCACGTAAGCAAGCAGCGACATGCCCATCGCCAAGGCATGCGAACTCATGTGCCAGCCGTCGGCGAGCAAGGCCATGGAATTCAGCGCATAGCCCCCGACGATCTCCACCACCATCATGGCCGCTGTGATCAGTACGACGGCGCGGGTGCGTTTTTCCCCGCGAACGTTGCCCTGGTTGAATTGGTGGCTGTGCGCCAGATCGAATGTATCGTTCACCGAACCCTCTCCGGGCTTATACTGGACCCCAGTATATCGAGGGGGCCAAATGTCGCACGTAAAACAGGACAAAAAACTTCTGACGCGCGTTCGCCGCATTGGCGGGCAAGTGCAATCGCTCGAGCGTGCGCTTACCGAGGGGGCCGAGTGCGGCGCCGTGCTGCAGCAGCTTGCAGCCGTGCGCGGGGCGGTGAACGGCTTGATCCTGGAAGTGTTGGAAGGGCATTTGCGTTCACACCTGCAGATAGATCACGCGGAACAGGCGGAAGAACTTGCGCCGGTTGTGGCCGTGCTCAGGAGCTACCTTAAATAAGTGTTGTGCCCGTGGATGCTGGTAATTCACACGCAGGTCGCGGTAACTTCCATGCTTCGTCCGGCCCGACTGGCCGGGTGTTTCATGTTGATGGGAAACGCCTATGCAGACACGCATCAAGCCCACCATGACCGTTTATCCCTGCCGCTCTCGTTCGTCATCCGTCGGCTCGGGCTCCGAACATTCCAACGTCTGGCTTACCTGGGAAGCCCTCGAGCGCGAACACTTCAGTTCCGAAGGCTTGCTAGTCGCCGATTTCTCGCGACCGCTTGAGGTCGATCCGTCCATGGTGAAAAACCATCGTTACGTACCCGAGACGTAGTATTTCGGGACGGCAGTGCATCAGCTCGGGCAAAGTTGTCGACTGTCGTGCATTGAATTTGGCGAGAGGTGGCGCACAAGCGTGTAGGTACTTGCGCTGCTTTTTCGTTTGTCGGTACAGTCCGCATCCTGCGTAAGGAATGTGGCGCAGCTGTTGTTGCCTCGGCCGTCGACCGTCTGCAACGAAAGCATCTGGGTGGTTTGTTAGGGATGATATGACCGACGATGACATCTACGTAGCCGCGTTTTTAAGGCTGATCCGCTTCGCGGAACACCATTCCGATAGCGACGACGTTTATTTTCTGCTGTACGGCGGTCAGCAGCGTTTCACCGATACCAGCAAGCATCCGAACAAGGCCGTGACTGCGTGGGGACGTACCTCGACCGCGGCCGGCGCGTATCAGATTCTGTACGCGACATGGAAAGAAGCGAGGGAGCGCGGCATCGTGACCGATTTTTCCAAGGCATCGCAGGACAAGCTGGCCGTCGAGAAATTACGCAGTCGTCACGCGCTTGGTTACGTGCAACAGGGGGACATCGATCTGGCGATTCCTCTGCTGCGCAAGGAATGGACATCGCTACCCGGTGGTTCGCAATCGAAAATGACCATGGATGAGGCACGAACGCTCTTTTCCAAGTATGCCAATGAAGCGCGCAAGTCATGAGGCTGCGACGTTCTCTGATATTTCTGGTCGCCATCCTCGCTGCCGGTTGCGTGCATGCGAGTCCTCAACCTGCGGCGCCCAAACGAATCACAGCTACCGGTCACCTGAGCTGCGGTGGTGCCAGCCTGACGGTCGAAACGGTGTATCTCGACGTGCCAGACCAGGACTTCCAGCCGCTTTCGCAGCGCATCACGATGCAGCGGCCCGGATCGAATGGTTCCATTGGGTTGCACCACGATGGCCGTCCATTGCGCCAGCCATTCCTGAAAAACACACAGGTTTTGGATGCGGCCGTGAGCGGTTGGACGTGCCTGATGTCTGCCGACGGCAAGGCATACATCTATGTGTCTTATGTCTGTACGGAAAGCGATTTGCGCCCCGATTGCGAGGGTACGTCGCGTGAATGGGGGCGCCTGTTCGATCCACAAGGCAAGGAACTCACTGCGGGTTTTCCTCATGACGGACCGCGTATGTCGGCGCTGATGAAACGGATGGGTCTCGGGCGCTACGAGGACCAGCCCATACCATTGCAGGGCATTGATGATTCGGCCAACCAGTGATGATGGTGTTCCATCGATGCGTTTTCATCATGGGCAAGCTTGTGATCAGGGGCTTTAGTGGCGATGGCGCGCCGTTGCAAGACATCGGCGATTAGACGCGTCAGGTGAGATCAAAATCTCGAAAAGGTATTCGTGATTAATCAGGGGGTTGTCGTAAATATGCCGGAAATGTCGACGGGTTTTCACCAGATTTTCACAGCGCAGATAAGCGTTGCCAGTTGGTGTGATTAAGCATAAATTTAGGCGGGTAACAGGGACTCTTTTTTTACGCGTCGTAACGCATGACTCTGCGGCGGTTACGGTGCGTCCTCCTTTGCTATGCAGGCCCCGGGGGGAGCCGCGTTAGCCGCTTTGTTTCACCTCGGATGTCGGTTGCAAAGTTTGCTCCGTCGGGTGACTCACGTCTGTCATTTGGCTGTAAACCGCCGGACCCGGTGGGTGGATTCGAATGTTGCAGTACCTCTGTAGTTTTTGATCCTTTACAAGGAGACGTCGTATGGCAAAACAAAGTAGTCAGAAATTCATCGCGCGAAATCGCGCGCCTCGTGTGCAGATCGAATACGACGTCGAGGTCTATGGCGCACAGAAAAAGGTGCAGGTGCCTTTTGTCATGGGCGTCATGTCCGACCTGTCCGGCTCCAACAACGCCGAACTGCCAGCGATCGAGGAACGCAAAGCGCTGGAAATCGATGTCGACAACTTCGATAGCCGCTTGCAGGCCATGAAGCCGCGCGTGAGCTTTGCGGTGCCCAACACCTTGACCGGTGAAGGCAACCTCAATGTCGATATCACCTTCGAAAGCATGGACGACTTCTCGCCTGCGGCTGTCGCGCGCAAGGTGGGAGCGGTCGCCAAGCTGCTCGAAGCGCGCACCCAGCTCGCCAACCTCGGCACGTATCTGGACGGCAAGGCCGGCGCGGAAAAACTCATCGCCCAGGCCATCAACGATCCGGCATTGCTGCAATCGCTGGCATCTGCGCCGAAGCCGGAAGGGGAGTAAGCAGTCATGGCAACTGAGAAACTGGCCGAACAAGGCGGTGCCGTACAGACCCTTGAAGCCGGCGATTTCGCCGCGCTGCTGAGCAAGGAATTCAAGCCCAAGAGCGAACGCGCGCGCGAGGAAGTGGAATCCGCAGTGCGCACGCTGGCGGAGCAGGTGTTGAACAAGGCGGACATCGTTTCTGATGATGTCACCCAAACCATCAATGCCTACATCGCCGAGCTGGATCGCAAGATCAGCGAGCAGCTCAACCTGGTCATGCACCACCCGGATTTCCAGAAGCTGGAAAGCGCTTGGCGCGGCCTGCATTACCTGGTCAACAACACGGAGACGGATCAGCTGCTGAAGATCCGCGTGTTCAACATCTCCAAGAAGGAACTTGGCAAAACGCTCAAGCGTTACAAGGGCACGGCGTGGGACCAGAGCCCGATCTTCAAGAAGGTCTACGAAGAGGAATACGGTCAGCTGGGCGGCGAGCCGTATGGCTGCCTGGTCGGTGACTACTATTTCGATCACAGTCCGCCGGACGTCGAGTTGCTGGCCGGCATTTCCCAGGTCGCAGCCGCTGCGCATGCACCGTTCATCGCCGCCGCCGATTCCAAGCTAATGGCCATGGACAACTGGAACGAGCTGGCCAACCCGCGTGATCTGGCGAAGATCTTCTCGACGCCCGATTACGCCGCATGGCGTTCGTTGCGCGAATCGGATGACGCCAAGTACCTCGGCCTGGCCATGCCGCGCACGCTGGCCCGTCTGCCGTACGGTGCCAAGACCAACCCGATTGACGAGTTCGATTTCGAAGAAGACACCACCGGCGCCGACTCGTCCAAGTACACCTGGCAAAACGCCGCCTACGCGATGGCGGTGAACATCAACCGCTCATTCAAGGAATACGGTTGGTGCTCGCGCATTCGCGGCATCGAATCCGGCGGTGCGGTGGAAGGTTTGCCCGTGCACACCTTCCCGACCGACGACGGTGGCGTGGACATGAAGTGCCCCACCGAAATCGCCATCACCGACCGCCGCTCGGCGGAGCTGGACAAGATGGGCCTGATGCCGCTGGTCCATCGCAAGAACTCCGACATGGCAGCCTTCATCAGCGCACAGTCGTTGGCGAAGCCTGAGGAATACGACAACCCCGACGCCACAGCGAATGCGGCACTGGCTGCGCGCCTGCCGTACATGTTCGCCTGCTGCCGTTTCGCGCATTACCTGAAGTGCATCGTGCGCGACAAGATCGGTTCGTTCAGCACCCGCGAGTCGGTGGAAAAATGGCTCACCAACTGGATCAGCCAGTACATCGATGGTGATCCGCAGAACTCCAGCGAAGAAACCAAGGCGCGCAAGCCGCTCTCGGCGGCGGAAGTGGTGGTCGAAGAGGTCGAAGGCGCGCCTGGTTATTACAGTTCGAAGTTTTACCTCAAGCCGCATTACCAGCTTGAGGGTTTGACCGTGTCGTTGCGCCTGGTCTCGCGTCTGCCGTCGGCGGCGAAGGCTTGAATCAGGAAGTAGTGCTGTAAAAGGAGCCGCCAGTGTGGCGGTAGCCATCATCAATCAGGTAACCGAGGAGAGGTTTCATGGCATTCGACATGCATATCAAGTTTGAGGGCGGCAGTGTTCAGGTCAAGGGTGCTTCCAATCACAAGAAGCACAAGGGCGAAGTGCCGATCCTGGCTTGGTCGTGGGGCGTGAGCAACACCGGCGATTTGCACTCCGGTGCAGGTTCAGCCAGTGGCGGCAAGGCTCACGTGCAGGACATTTCGGTCACCAAGTACGTGGACGGTTGCTCCAACGCTCTGTTGCAGGCTTGCGCCACCGGTGCGCGCATTGAAAAGGCCACACTGTATGTGACCAACGCCACCGGCGAGCAGACCGACTTCCTCACCATCGAGCTGAGCGAAGGCGTGCTGGTCACCTCCGTGTCCACCGGCGGCAGCGGTGGCGAGGATCGCCTCACCGAGAACGTCACGCTGCACTTCGGCAAGTTCAAGTACTCGTTCCAGCCGCAGGACGACAAGGGCGGCAAGGACGGCGGCACGAAGGACTTCACCTTCGACATGCAGCAGGTCGCCAAGGCTTAAGCCTGATCCGGCTTTTGTACTGACCTCGGTAACAGCTGCCGGGGATTTTGCTGGCGACATGTGGCGTTGCGCGAAGCTCGATCTACCCACGAGCTTCGAGCAACGCCACCCTAACCCTCCCTTGCATGCATGGGAGGGCAGTGGGGTTTACTTCGCCAAAAATCCCTGTCCTTCCGGAATGCAGGGTAGGAGCCTGTTCACGATCTTTTCGTGGCCCGCGCCGCACCCGTTTGAGTGCAGGGCAAGGAGGAACGAGTGAGGTGTATGTCGATACATGAGCGAGTGAGGACGCCGCCCTGCACTCAAACGGGTGCGGCCCTATGGGTTGCTTCTGAGCGGGAGCCAGGGAACAGCGCGCGGCTTGACCAGACAGCCAGTCAGGCGCTGCGCCGCGCGCTGTTCCCTGGCTCCCGCTCAGAAGCAACGCGGGCTACGAAAAGATCGTGAACAGGCTCCTGGACATGACTCCCGAAAACATGCTGAAAGAAGGCCGCCTCGACGAGGCGTTGCAGGGTTTGACCGCGCAGGTGCGTGGCAATCCAGCCGATGCAAAGGCGCGAGTGTTTCTGTTTCAGCTGCTGTCGCTGTTGGGGCAGTGGGAGCGTGCGCAAACGCAGCTAAAGGTGAGCGGCGAACTGGATCCTGGCAATACGCTGATGGTTGGCGCATACAGCCGCGCCCTGCAAGGTGAGTTGGAACGCAATGCTGTGATCAGCGGCGCACGTGCGCCATTGGTGATCGGCGAACCTGCGCAATGGCTCGCGCTGCTGCTGCAGTCGCTGAAGCTGATCGGGGAGGGGCGTTATGCACAGGCGTTGCCGCTGCGCGATCAAGCCTTCGAAGAAGCCGAAGCGGTAAGTGGCAACATCGATGGGGTGCCATTCGAGTGGCTTGCCGATGCAGATCCACGTTTTGGCCCGTGTTTGGAAGTCGTCGTCAACGGCGGCTATTCGTGGGTTCCGTTTGCACGCATTCGCGAATTGAAGTTCGAAGCACCAACTGATCTGCGCGACAAGGTTTGGGCGCCAGTGCAGATCACCTGGAGCAACGGCGGTGAAGCAATCGGCTTCGTGCCATGTCGCTATCCGGGTTCGGAGCGTGCTCAGGACAGCGATGTAGTGCTCGCGCGCAAGACCGAATGGGTTGACCTCGGCAACGAATACTTTGTGGGATCCGGCCAGCGCATGCTGGCGACGGATGCCGGCGAATATCCGTTGCTGGATATCCGCACCATTTCCTTTAATACCTAACCGGGCTCTGCACATGGCCGAGCTGACCACCCAGGAACGCCTGCAGCCCTCATTGCTTGATCGGCTGGCCGATGACGAACCGGCGAGAAAGGAAGAGAGCCGCGAGAAGCGCGTGATTTCCGCCACGCGGCTGCGCGATTGCGTGGCGCGCGATATCTCCTGGCTGCTCAATTGCGTAAACCTGGGGTTGGACGACCAACTGGCCGATTATCCGGACGTGGCTCGTTCGGTGCTCAATTTTGGCATTCCCGATCTCACCGGCTCGGCCGTGGCAGGTGTCGATCCCAAAGTGCTGCAGCGGCAGATCAGGGACGCCATCCTGGCGTTCGAGCCACGGCTTACGGCGAACACCTTGCGCGTGGTGGTCAATGCCGATCTCAAGCGCATGGATCACCAATCGCTTACGTTCAACATCGAATCGGAGATGTGGGCGCAGCCGATTCCGTTGAATCTTTATCTCAAGACTGAAGTGGACCTGGAAACGGGCAAGTTCAACGTTTCGGAGAGCTTTGGCTGATGGACCCGCGACTGCTGCGCTACTACAACCGCGAGCTGCAACACGTCCGGGAGATGGGCGCGGAATTCGCGCGCGAATATCCCAAGATTGCCGGCCGCCTCGGCATGGAAGGCTTCGAGTGCGCCGACCCGTATGTGGAACGCCTGCTGGAGGGTTTTGCCTTCCTGGCAGCACGCATCCAGCTGAAGCTCGACGCGCAGTATCCGGTGTTCACGCAACACCTGATGGAGATGATTTACCCGCACTACCTGGCACCGATTCCATCGATGGCGGTGGTGCAGCTGAATCCTGATACGAAAGAAAGTGCGCTGGCTACCGGTTACACCGTTGCGCGCAATACCGCGTTGCGCAGTCTGATCGCCAACGACGATCGCACCGCCTGCGAATACCGCACCGCGCACGATGTCACCCTGTGGCCGCTGGAACTGGTTGAAGCCAAATACTTTGAAACACCGGCCGCCATTGCCGCGGCCAGTGTGCCTATCCCGGCTGGCAAGACGGTGCGCGCTGGCCTGCGCCTGAAATTCGTCATCACCGCCGGCGCACAAGCCAACATGCTGGCGATGGACGAACTGCCGATCTTCATTGCTGGCGCCGACGAATTGCCCAAGCGGCTGTATGAGCAACTGTTGGGCAACGCGCAAGGCTTTGTGGTGCGGATGCCGAGTCCAAGCGGCATGCTGGTCGAACACTTCGATGCATCGGCCATTCGCGACAAGGGCTTTGCCGACGACGAGGCCTTGCTGCCGTATTCCGACCGTTCCTTCAGCGGCTATCGCCTGCTGCAGGAATATTTCTCCTGCCCGGAGCGCTTTCTGTTCGCCGTATTCACCGGCTTGAAGCAGGTGCTCTCACGTTCGCAGGCCACCGAGTTTGATCTCACGATCTTCTTCGATCGCAGTGTCACTCGGCTGCACAACGCCGTCGACACCAGCAATTTCCGCCTGTTCTGCACGCCGGCCATCAATTTGTTTCCGCGCCGCGCCGACCGCATTCATCTGCAACAAGGCAAAACCGAATACCACGTGCTGGCCGATCGCACGCGGCCGATGGATTTCGAGGTGCACAGCGTCCATCAAGTGGAAGGCTTTGGCGACAGGCAGGAGCCCGAACAACGGTTCCAACCTTTCTACGGTTGCGACGAGCGCGTGTGGCACAGCGGCAACGCTGCGTTCTATACCTTGAGGCGCGAACCACGATTGTTATCCGCGCGGCAGAAGCTGCAGGGGGCACGATCCAGTTACGTTGGCAGTGAAATATTCATGTCGTTGGTGGACGCCAACGACGCGCCGTACTCAACCCAGTTGCGGCAAGTTGGCATGATGCTGATGTGCACCAATCGCGATCTTCCGCTGCAGATGCCGGTGGGTAAATCGCGAACCGATTTCACGCTGGAAACCGGTGCGCCGGTGGCGTCCATTCGCTGCGTGGCCGGTCCCACCAAGCCTCGCGCGCCCGCTGCACATGGCGAGACTGCGTGGCGGCTGCTCAGCCACCTGCAGCTCAATTACGTATCGCTGTTAGGTGAAGGCGGCGAGGAAGGCGCGGCCGCTTTGCGCGAAATGCTGACCTTGTACTGCGATGAATTCGATGCTGGCGCGCGCCGACAGATTGAAGGCGTGAAAGCAGTCAGTTCCAAATCGGTAGTCCGGCGTATTCCGGTTCCAGGGCCGATCTCTTTCGGGCACGGCCTGGAAATTACTTTGACCTGTGATGACGGAGCTTTCGAAGGCACGGGAGCCTTCCTGCTTGGTTCGGTGATGCAGCATTTCTTCGCGCGCTACGTCTCGGTGAATTCATTTACCGAAACCGTACTGCGCACTCTGGAGCGCAATGAGGTGGCTCGATGGTCGGCACGACTCGGCAAACGCCAGATCTTGTAGCGCTGCAGAATGCGCTGCGCGATCAGCCGGAAGCCTTCGAGTTTTTCGAAGCGCTGCGCTGGCTCGAATGCGCGTATCCGGACAAGCCCCGTTTCGGGCATTCCGCCAAACCGGCGGAAGACGCCGTGCGTTTGTGCCAAACGCCTTCGCTGGCCTTCGCGCCACGCACCGTGGAACGCTTCGATCAGCAGGCGGAAGGCAAGCCGCCGCGCATGTATGGCCTGTTCTTCGGCCTGTTCGGACCCAATGCGCCATTGCCATTGCACCTGACTGAGTATGCGCTCGAGCGCAAGCACCACGAGCGGGACAGCACATTCGTCGCGTTCGCCGACATCTTCCATCACCGTATGCTGAGCCTGTTCTACCGCGCCTGGGCAGATGCACAGCCCACGGTGCAGTTGGATCGCCCCGGCGAAGATCGCTTCAGTCTCTACATGGGCGCACTGGTGGGATTGTCGACACCCAATTTGCAGTCGCGCGATGCCTTGCCGGACCGCTACAAGCATTTCTTCGCAGGGCGCTTGCTGGCGCAAGCACGGAATGCGGAAGGCTTGAAGCATCTTCTCGAACATTTCTTTGGCATCCCCGTGCGTGTTGTCGAGTTCGTTGCTGATTGGATGCGCTTGCCTGGCACGGCGCACCTGAAGCTCGGGCAATCACGCGAAGTTGCCGGCCTCGGCACGACGGCCGTGCTGGGCGAATACGTGTGGGGCGCGCAACAACGTTTCCGCTTGCGGTTGGGACCGTTGACGCGCGCCGAGTTCAGCAACTTTCTGCCAGGCGGCGAAGCGCTGCGGCAGTTGATTGCAGCAGTGAAGACGTACGTCGGTGAAGAGAAGGTGTGGGACGTGCAACTTGTGCTCAAGCAAGAGGAAGTGCCGACTACACGTTTAGGGCAGAACGGGCGCATGGGGTTGACCACCTGGTTGGGGCAGCCGCAGCGCAAAGCGGATAACGATGATGTGGTGTTGAGGCCAGTGGGATAGGGCGCCGGTCAAATCGGCGTTGCAATGGAAGTCCGGCATTAAAGGGAAGTACGAAGGAGCACGCAGTTGAAAGTCATGGCTATGACGATCAGTGTTCACACGTTAACGATGTGCGTCCTCGCGGTTGATGCGAAGGTCAAGGAGCTGCAAGAGCAAATCGAAGCCGCAGAAGATCCCGAGATCTCCCATCTGGAAGAGGAATTACTTTCCTATTCCAAAGCGAAGATGGAGTTGAAGCGGCTGTATATCGACGAACAGAAGACCTCAAAGAATCTGCTTCCCTATGAGGAGCTTCTGGAGTAGCTCGATACGGTATGGAGCAGTTGCGGGTTGGGGCGTAAAACCTAACGTAGCGATACGAGTCGGTGGGCTAACAACATGTCTCACATCAGCGGTTTGACATTGATGATGGCGATACAAGCCGTCCATTCGAAGATCAACGACATCGAGGAGCAGCTCGGTGCGCATGATGCGTCCGGCGCCGGCGACCTGGAGCGGCTTCTCCTGAGCTATGAGAGAGCCTTGCAGGAGCTTCGAGATGGTTATGAAGAAATACAGCGAACCACGAGCCATCTGCCTCCCTACCAGAAACTGGTGAATCACTGAGCATCGGGTCACGCGCAAGACATTTACAGGCAGTGCACATATTTTCAGCCTTCTCTCCATAACCGGACAGAAGCATCCAAAACTTCAGGGGTAGTCGTCATGGCGGAAATCAGTCGTAGTGCACTGTTCGGTAAGCTCAACAAGCTCGCCTATCGTGGTATCGAAAGCGCCACCGTGTTCTGCAAGCTTCGTGGCAATCCTTATGTCGAGCTGGTGCATTGGATTCACCAGATCCTGCAGTTGCAGGATTCGGATCTGCACCGCATCGTCAAACAGTTCAACGTCAATCCATCCAACTTGGCGCGCGACGTCACCGAAGCACTGGACCGCCTGCCGCGCGGTTCCAGCTCCATCTCCGACCTGTCGAGCGATGTGGAAGAAGCCGTCGAGCGCGCCTGGGTATTCGCCACGTTGATGTTCGGCGAGGCGCAGGTACGCAGCGGCTATCTCATTTTCGGTGCATTGCGCACGCGCCACTTGCGTAACACCTTGCTCAACATCTCCAAGGAATTCGAGAAGGTCAAGCCGGAAACCTTGGCGGAGAAGTTTGCCGAAGTGGTCAGCGGCTCACCAGAGGACGGGCAGAGTGCCAACGACGGTTTCCGCATCGGCAGCGCTGCAGTACCGGGCGAGGCCAGCGGGGCGATGCCGCCGGCGCAGATGGGCAAGCAGGAAGCGTTACGCCAATTCACGGTTGACCTCACAGCACAAGCACGCGATGGCAAGATCGACCCCATCGTCGGACGCGACGAAGAAATCCGCCAGGTGGTCGACATCTTGATGCGCCGCCGCCAGAACAACCCAATGCTGGTTGGCGAAGCCGGCGTGGGCAAGACCGCCGTGGTGGAAGGTTTCGCGCTGCGGATCGTTGCTGGTGATGTGCCGCCGCAGTTGAAAGATGTGGAGCTACGCACGCTCGACGTCGGCCTGCTGCAGGCCGGCGCAAGCATGAAAGGCGAATTCGAAAACCGCCTGCGCCAGGTGATCGAGGAAGTGCAGTCCTCGCCCAAGCCGATCATTCTTTTTATCGACGAAGCCCACACGCTGGTTGGCGCTGGTGGCGCAGCGGGCACAGGCGATGCCGCCAATCTGCTGAAACCAGCACTTGCACGCGGCAACCTGCGCACGGTCGGCGCCACCACCTGGGCCGAATACAAAAAGCACATCGAGAAAGACCCCGCCCTTACGCGCCGCTTCCAGACTGTGCAAGTAGACGAGCCCAGCGAAGAAAAGGGCATCCTGATGATGCGTGGCGTCGCCAGCGTGATGGAAAAGCACCACCGCGTGCAGATCCTCGATGAAGCGCTGGAAGCTGCGGTCAAGCTTTCGCATCGCTACATCCCCGCGCGCCAGCTGCCGGACAAAGCAGTGAGCTTGCTCGATACGGCTTGCGCACGCGTTGCCATCAGCCAGCACGCCGTGCCGCCGGAAGTGGACGACACGCGCAAGCGCATTCAAGCACTGGAAACGGAACTTGGGATTATTGCCCGCGAAAAGACCGTAGGCGTAAATGTGGCCGAGCGTGAATCCGTTGCCAACGAAAAGCTTGCCGATCAAAAAGCGCGACTGGAAAAACTCGAAGCCAACTGGCAGGCCGAGAAGGCGCTGGTCGAAAAGATCCTTATCATTCGCGCCAAGCTGCGCGGCGATCATTCCCCGGTGGAAGGCACCGGTAGCAAGCTTGAAAAAGCCGCAGCCGCCGAAGCAGAAGCTGCCCATGTGCCGGAAGAACTCAGCGATACCGAACGCGCTGCGTTGCTCGAAGAGCTGCACGGACTGCAGGCGCAACTCGCCGAACTGCAAGGTGAGCATCCGTTGATCCTGCCCACCGTCGATTACACCGCCGTAGGTTCGGTAGTGGCGGATTGGACCGGCATTCCGGTCGGTCGCATGGTGAAGAGCGAGCTGGAAACGGTGATGAACTTGGCCAGGCTCATGGGTCAGCGCGTGATCGGCCAGGACCACGCCATGGAAATGATCGCCAAGCGCATCCAAACCTCGCGCGCAGGCCTCGACAACCCCAACAAGCCGATCGGCGTCTTCATGCTCGCCGGCACCTCCGGCGTCGGCAAAACCGAAACCGCCATCGCATTGGCCGAGGCACTCTACGGCGGCGAGCAAAACCTCATCACTATCAACATGAGCGAATTCCAGGAAGCGCACACCGTTTCCACGCTCAAAGGCGCACCTCCCGGCTACGTCGGCTACGGTGAAGGCGGCGTACTCACCGAAGCAGTGCGTCGTAAACCGTATAGCGTGGTGCTGTTGGACGAAGTGGAAAAAGCGCATCCCGACGTACACGAAATCTTCTTCCAGGTGTTCGACAAGGGCATGATGGAAGACGGCGAGGGTCGCCAGATCGACTTCAAGAACACCTTGATTCTGCTTACCACCAATGCCGGCACCGAGCTGATCGCCAGCATGTGCAAGGACCCAGACTTGATGCCCGAACCCGATGGCATGGCGAAGGCCCTGCGCGAACCCCTGCTGAAAATCTTCCCGCCCGCGTTGCTGGGACGTCTGGTGACGATTCCCTATTACCCACTTAGTGAAGCCATGCTGGGCGAAATCGTGAAATTGCAGCTCGGCCGCATCAAGAAGCGCATCGAGACGCGCTACAAGATTCCGTTTGAGTACAACGACGACGTAGTGAAGCTGGTGGTAAGCCGTTGTACCGAGAGCGAGTCGGGCGGTCGCATGATCGATGCGATTTTGACTAACACGATGTTGCCGGACGTAAGTCGCGAGTTCCTTATGCGGATGATCGAAGGCAAGGCGGTTGCAGGAGTGAATGTAAGAGTTAAAGGTCAGGATTTTGAGTACGGGTTTGCTTGAGAATCACCCTGAGAATAGGGTCAGGGTGATTTTTGAAAAGGAGTCTGACCCCTTTGTTCGGGAAACGGGCTCGAGACCTTTTTTCAGGCGAAAATCCACAAATTGGAGAAATTCCAGTGGCGATCAATACTGAAGGCTTTCGCGTAAAAAACGGATCATGGAAATCAGAGGCGAGTCAGTCCGTTGCCAAACAGGGTAAGCAAACACATTCGGAGATAGTCGTTTACAACGCATTGGGGCAGAAGAACGCAGGCGGACCATTTCTGATTAAGCAGGATGCCTTCCCTTGCTCCGAATGCGACGGAAAATTCACTGGCCAGAGCATCTCGGTTGTGTTCAAAATTACGGCGAATAATGGATCGTACTCGGCCGATCACGGATTGGGGCAAGTAATGGGTGCCCACCAATTTCCGTATTACATTTGGTACCACGGAGGCACCAAGACAGCGGGTACTAATCAGGCAGCTCCTGCAGGCTTTCCGGCCATTCCGAATGTTGCAAACGTTTGAGTTATTAACAGCAAATGCCGTGGATATGGTCTTCCAGAGTTACCCCATAACAAGATAAATGGGGGCGGAATGTTCTTCTCGAAGATGCTGGGCGAAACAGTGGATGCTATGGCATTTGAGAAGCGAAACTGACCCCGTTCCTGGCTTGTGCTCCCACGACAGACGCGATGCGTAGGTTCGCGCTAGCGATAAATGGACCGATAGGCACCGCGCCAAATATTCATGCCGGCTCGTGGTCCAGGCTTTGATGCTCAAGAATTGAGAGATCTATTGACGGCTTGTCTAGCAAAGAAGGGTGACAGATATGACCATGTTGCAACTTGATGCGATGATTAATCCATCAAACGGAGGCATTCCTACTGCGCAGGACTTTGAAAATCAAATTGGAACACAGGCGACGCCTGCCATTTTGTCAGCGCTAATCCCTGCAGGGACCCTGAATTCCTATGTGCCCGGGCCTCGCACAGAGAGGGGGTTCAAGTACGAGTGGGTTTCTGCTGGTATTCAATGGAGGGTGTGGGGGCATAGTGCTGTTACAAATGCGCCCGTGGGTACGATTGCAGCGAAGGAGTGGACCTTCCGGGTGCAGCAAGGCAACAAATTTCTTACTCCAATTGCGTTTGGCACTGGCCAAGGTGGTCTGGGACCAGCAAGTCGATGGTTTGGAGGTCAACATGCCGAAAAGACTCATATCCTTTTGGAACATAATTGACTGCCGGAACTAGGGTCGGATTCATTAGGAATCTAGGGAATGGAATATGATCGATTGGTCAAAAAATTTATAACCGAATATACAGCTGCACGAAGTTCTGTCGCTAAGATCGGCAGTTTCGAAAAAAGCTGGCAATCGCTAGTCATGCGATTGGAAAAGGTAATGGGGGCCAATGGTTTCGAGGCAGCCGAGGAGCCGGCATTAAACGAGTTGCGCGGCAACATCACCAAAGGTCCAAGTCAGACCAGGCATTCTGAAGACAAGGGCATTTTGCAGGCAGCGAAAGGCTGGGTCGACGGTGATACGGGTAGTATCGACACCGAGACTAAAAAGTGCGCTGCCAGCCTGAAATTTCTGAGGCACATCTACCTACAGAATAAAGCGGGTAATCGGCGGGTATGGGTTTTTTCACTACCTGTGGAATTTACCGACTGGCCGAGCAGGTTCCTTGAAACGCACGCGTCCACCGCTGGCGCTGTCAAGCGGCTGCTGGCGGCGAAGGATGAACACTTCACCGATCAACAGCGGCGTTATCTCGGCAATTCGACCCAGCAGGCGATTGCCTGGTGCCAAAAAGTGAGCATACTGCTAGCCAATGCTTCCGCTAGCGGCAGTTCAGTCCAGGGCGAGCGGACCAAGGCACGTGACATGGTGCGGAGATGGTTCGCCGAATCTGGTCTGTCCGATGCCGCTCTCGATACGCATATTGCAACATTGAGCAGGGGCTTCAAGGACATCATTGCCACGCTCAATAAAGGCCATTTCGTGGTGACAGACTGGGTTCCATTTCGAGGAACTACGGACGTGGATGAGGCGGGTTTTCTGGCATCTGAAGCATTTACATTTCGGAACAAACACGAGGGCATGGATGTCGTGTATATCGAAAGCAATTTCTTTACAGACGATCCTGGTGGAGTGGTTCACGGCCAAGCTAACTGGACAAGAATCATTGTCCATGAATTGTCCCATCTGATATGTGGCACGCTGGATGTGAAGAATGGCCAGGATCGTTATGCCTGGTATGGTATTGGCCCGCACGCTGGGTATCCCATAACAGATTGTGTGCGCAATGCAGACAACTGGGCATTCTTTGCTGCTGACTGTGGCGGTGCGTTGACCGATGCAGAACGTAACAAGGCACTGAGGGTGATCTGACATGCGTATACATAAGGCTGCGCTGATTGCGATAGTGGTGGCCTTTGCGTGCACAGACCACGCATCAGCATCGCTCATTTCGGACGCAACAGCTCATGTGGCACAGGATGTTGCGCATTCATACGCAAATACTTCGCAAGAGACCACGACGATGAACGACGATATGCCTAGCCCTAGCCGTCCATCCGCCCCTGTGGTGGCTCCGATCCTACATAAGGGCGTCCGCTATGAGCAGGACATGCAGAGCTACAGCCATGGTGGAACTCAGTCCGGCGGTTATTTGGTCGCTATAGACCCGAAATCCGGTGAACGGCTGTGGATGCTTAAAGTTTATGAAGTCCCTAGTCAGGATGCTGCTGGTGTCAGTACGCCAGGCCGTTATTTCCGCACTATGCGACTTCTGCCTGAGCGGGACGAAATCGAGATTGAGAACGAGGCTGGTGGGAAGTACATCGTCGATCTAAAGCAGCGGACTTCAACTTGGATATCTGGGCCTGATTCAGTGCATAAGTGAATCAGAAAAAACGGTCGGAGTGTATTTTGTGATTTTCAGCCATTTCCGCGTTCGCCGGGATTAGAGAGGCTGACGCAATGGCAGTTTGAGTTTCCGTGACTGAAGTCCGTTCGACGAATGAAAGCAGGTGATTGGGGGCAGGGTGAATTTTTAGGAGCATTGGATACGTCCGGACGTCAACCAGTCAGTGCGAGGAGGTTTATATGCCATCCCACAAGAAAGGTGAAACACATTCTAAGACGCTCGTGAGAAAGGCGAGGTCCCACGGTGCACGATTTCGCTCGAACCTGGTCAACTTGAACACCCTGGAGCGAAAAAAAGTCAGCTGGCTGTCCAAGTCTATTCTTTACAAGATGGGGGTTCCGGCAAAACCCAAATGGGGCTCAATCTGTCCTAGCTGTGGCAAAAAGGGCGACTCGTTCGAGCTGGATCATATGGGGCCATGGCGTCAGTACATTGCCGCGGTCGCCGGGCCGCATATTTCAAAGGGCGGCATCATCAAGATTCGGCACGTACGAATGCTTTATAACGATCCACACAACCTTTGGTGGATCTGCAAAAAGTGCAATGGCAAGAAGAGTGATTTCATATCCGAAGATGGTTCGGTACCGATGTCTGGCGTAAAAGGAAGGAACGTCAAGCTTAAGAGCATCATCGGGTAGCAGGAAAATGGGGTTGGTTTTACAACTGCAATTGTTCGGTGGCTACGATTCGATCCATGTCTAGGAGGACGCCAAAATGCCGATGAAACCTGCTGGACAAGTGCTGGCTTTGCTAAGAACGCAGCCCGCGACTGCTTGCGCGGCGTGGGGATTCATGTGCCGTGGCGCGCCACTCAACAGCGCGCTGGGCGGCAATTGCACTCTGACGTGCACGACCAACGATGGCGTTTATTTGATCGATGTCGCCGACGGCGGCGGGACCGACTGGTTCATCCCTTTCGCATCAGGCGCGGCGCGATACTGCGATGTGCCCAGCGGGCAGCCGAACGGAACGCTGGTAGTGACTTTCCCGATGAACGGTTGCGCGCTTGAAGTGCATCCGACCGCTGCCGGCAATCGGTTTTACCACGACTCCGACGGAAAACACATGCCGGTGCTCGCGTCTGCTGCGAAATGCAGGGTAGAAGCCGACATGTATGAAGGTCCGGGTGCGAAAGCCATGAGCACGCTCAGCCGCTTCCCCGACCGCCGCGATCACGACATCGTCGGCCAGAATTTTGAGCACACCATTATTTGCGTTAAAGACGGCGCGTACTGGAACGTCTACCAGACCGCTGTGGTGACGACGATGAATAAGTCTACCGGCGCGCGCAGCTCCTGGCAGATCAAGGACGGCCCACCGGTTCACCTGGGCGTATTCGGCGATTGATGGTGATTGAGAGCGGTGAGTTTTAGGCGGGTTTTAAAAGGAAGCAGTGGTCAGGATGCTGGTAGATGTAACAGCACAGAAATTATATGTTTTTTGTTTGCGTCTTTTGGGTTGAGGTCACGCTATGCACTTCAAGCCATGGCTGGTTTATTTGGTGATCGGCTTTTTAGGCCTGGTCCCGTTGCTGATGGCTATGCTGGCAGGTGCTGTGGCGAACTGCACGAAGTGCCAACTGAGCGAGGCAGGCGTTGGTCCATGCGTGATCGCGGGGAAGGACGTAGGGAAGATGCTGTACGCGATGTTCGTTAGCGGCTGGTTTTCGTTGATAACCTTGCCTGCTGCTCTTTTAGCTACGCTGATTTATTCGGTTTACTTGCTGGTTGGGCGGTAAGGAAGCCTTGGAAAAGCCGGCTAAGACCTGTCGAAACGGCGTCATCATCTTCATGCAAAAATGGTTTGGTAACGATGAGTCGTTATTAGTAACAAAGGATTGGAGCTTTTTGAGCTTACAGATGACTGGAGATATTCATGCAACCCGCAGCCCGCCTCACCGACATGCATACCTGCCCAATGACCACCGGGCCAGTGCCCCACGTCGGCGGCCCGATCGCATCACCTGGTGCGCCTACCGTATTGGTCGGCGGCCTGCCTGTCGCATGCGTGGGTGACATAGCGGTATGCGTGGGTCCGCCTGATGCGATCGCCATGGGTTCGCCGAAGGTTCTGGCTGGCGGTCGACCTGTCGCGCGCCTGGGTGACAGCACCGTGCACGGCGGCGTGATCGTGCTGGGATGTTTCAAAGTGTTGATCGGTTGAAGGGCGAACTGCGATGCGAAAACAGCGGGTGATGTCGCGTTCGGCCTGGAAAGTTTTGCTTATTGTTTTGGTGTTTTCGTTGTCGGGCTTGTCAGAGGGATGTGCGATGGGTGCGTTCGATCGTCTGGTTCTTTTTTCTGAAGTGCATGGCACGGTGTTGAAGGACGGCAAGCCTGTGGAAGGCGCCGAGCTGATCGAAAAAGTGGTGTGGTCGGATGACGAGAATGAAATTCCTCAGCAGCATGCGGTAAGCGATGCCAAGGGGGCTTTCTCGTTTCCGTCCATTGAGCGTAAGGCGGGTTTGCTTAGATTGATTCCGGCGCAGCCGACGATACAGCAGACCATTACGATCAAGTATCAAGGCGTTGAGTACACCGCTTGGCTGCACGGCAAGACTTCCTACAACGCCAACACAGAGCTCGACGGTAAGCCCCTCAATCTGGTTTGTGAGCTGACTCGCCAGCCAGATTACGAGGGCAAGCATTACGGCATTTGCAAAGCCGTGTGAGACACGGCTCCTTAAATTCTTTCAGGGGATAACGATGGCCATGGAACTTTCTCCGATACAGGCGGCCGAGATTGCCGATAGCACCTACCAAGTGCGCCTGAGTTCAAATATGCGGTTTGCCGAGGCAGCGGCGCCGAGTGCGCGAGAATCTTTCGACATTGCCGGTGGCGCCCATGTGGTGGGAAGCACTGGCATGGGTGTGATCGAACAGCAGACGGGCTTCGGCTACGTGGCTTGGGGGAAAGGGCCTCGCCAAGGCGAGTGCCTGGTTACCGTGCGCGGTACGTATCCCAAGAGTGGCTACGACTGGCTGAGCAACGTGCGTATGGGCGGCATTATCGGGCCTAGCGGTTACATTGTTCATACCGGCTTCTGGCGTGCTGCGCAATCTGTTCTGCCGCAGATCACGGAACAGTTGCGAGGGCGTAATCCTTCTGCGCTGCACGTCGTTGGCCACAGTCTTGGCGGCGCGATGGCCACCTTGATTGCCGACAGCTTGAGCGGCATGGGCAGCAAAGTACGGCTGTATACGTTCGGTGCGCCACGTTCCGGTTTGGAGGGACATGCCGAATACCTCACCGGCCGATTGGGCGAGCAGGATATTTACCGTTGCTATCACGATACCGATCCGGTGCCGATGGTGCCGATCTTTCCGTATTTTCATGTGCCCTATGGCAGCAATGCCTATCGCCTGAAGGGGCCGGGCAAGTTGATAAGCATTGAAGCGCATTCGATGCCCGACGCATACGAAAAGTCCGTGGCGGGCTGCACCTGGTCTTCTCTGCCAGTGATCCTGCCCAAGCACAGCAGCTTCGAGAAGGCGAGTGAATGGCTTGCGGATGCGGCGAAGGATAGCGGGCCCTTCATCATGCGCTCGGCTACTGCGCTGCAATTGATTTTGTCCGCATTGGATTGGATTCTTAAGCAGGTGCGCAGCGCTCCGGCTAATGTATTGGGCGTGGGTTTGTTCGCCGGTACAACGGTGCTCGACACCCTTGCACGCCTGCTTTACAGCGGCGCATTGCAATCGATTCGCTTGGCGGAGGCCATCCGCAACATGATGTCGGCGGCGATGCGGTTTATGGGGCGCGCTATCGTATCAACGGTCGAGATCACAGTGGGATTCATTGAATACGTACTTGGCTTGTTGTTCCGCTTCCTGTCGGCGATGGCAAGGCGCGCGTTGGATATGTTCTCCTAAGGGCGGGTGATGGGCTTGAAGAGAGACCACGCGCGTATGTCTGCTCAGCGGTCTGCTGCTGCAGTGGCTACGGACTATCGTGCCGTCCTGAAACAAGCCATGCAGTCACACCAGGCCGACGACTTGGACACCGCCGAACGCCTGTACCGCGAAGTGCTGGATCTTCGGGCGGCCCAGCCCGACGCCATGCACTATCTGGGCGTGCTATGCCATCAGCGCGGGTGCAGCGACGAAGCTGTGCGCTTGATCGAAGCTGCGCTGAAAATCACGCCGAAGCATCCGGATGCACACAACAACCTTGGCAATATTCACAAGGAATGCGGGCGTCTGGCTGAAGCGGAGCGCTGCTACAAGAAGGCGCTGGCGTGCGGGCCAAAGCACTACAACGCGCAGAACAATCTTGCGGTAGTACTTGAGGCGCAAGAGCGGCTGGGTGAGGCGTTCGAGGCATACGCGAAGTTGCTGCAGCAAGCGCCGAAGTTTGCGCAAGGGCATTATCTGATGGGCACGTTCCTGCGCAATAACGCGCAGAGCGTGGAGCATGTCGAACAATCCGTGGAATGTTTTCGCACGGCTTATGCGTTGGACTCGCGCAATGTGCGTGCGCTGGAAGGATTAGGTGTTTCGCTGTATGCGCTGCATCGGCAAGAAGAGGCGGCACAGGTGTACCGCGACTGGTTGATACGCGAGCCGGAGCATCCCGTGCCTCGCCATATGCTTGCTGCCTGTGGTGGTGCGGAAGCTCCGTCGCGCGCGGGTGATGACTACGTGCGCAAGGTATTCGATGGGTTTGCCGATAGTTTCGATGAGCAACTGCTAAAGAATCTCAACTATCGTGCACCACAGGTCCTGGCGGAGGCCTTGGGCAAGGAGCTTACTCTAGCGGACGGTACGCTGGATATTCTGGACGCCGGTTGCGGTACTGGGCTTTGCGCTCCTTTGCTGCGTCCTTATGCGCAACGCCTGACGGGCGTTGATCTTTCCGGCGGCATGGTTGAAAAAGCACGCCAGCGCGGAGGCTACGACGAACTGGAGGTGGCCGAGCTCACGGCTTTTCTTCAGTCGCATCCGCAGATTTACGACGTGCTGTTTTCCGCCGACACCCTGGTGTATTTCGGTGAGTTGCAAGAGGTGCTCAACGAAGCGTGCGCTGCATTACGGCCGGGCGGCTGGCTGGCTTTTACTCTCGAGGCGGCAGAGGGCGGTGAAGATAGGGTGGATCTCACGCCAAGTGGCCGCTATCAGCACACGCGGGGTTATGTGGAGCGCGTATTGGCATCAGCCGGTTTCGCACAGGTGCGCGTCAGTTCAGACACCTTGCGCAAGGAAAGTGGCCAACCGGTAGTGGGCTGGGTTGTGTTGGCTCAGCGTCCGGCGTTGAGTACGCTGCGCTAACCCAATCTGCGACGGTCGTTCCAGCTCACTCGGCTGCGCTGAGTTTGCGTGTTCATGAGCCGTGGCAGCCGTCTTCGGTGCCACCGTTAAATGGATCGTTCGGATCACATTTCAGATATTTGCCGACTTCATCCAAATTGCCTTGCACTTTGCTTGTGCATACAACCTTGTGCTCGACTTGGTCCTTGCCCTGCGCGATGACACCGGTATAGCGATCTCCATGGGAATGGCGCAGGTCGAATATTTGGTAGTGATAGCTTCCGTGGGTGAAATTCAAGTCGGAACTGTCGTCGTTGCCTTCAACGTCGCGGGCGTACGCCATAGTCGAGGTGCCTTTCGACGCATCTTCAGGATAACGTAGCTCGACCCTGGATGGCCGTCCAAAACGATATTGCAAGGCATTCGGCAGCGCGCCGCACAGACTGAGGATCTTGTGATTCTCGGTTTCGCAGCTCAGATACGTCTTTTCCGTGGCGGTGCACAAACTAGCCGGTGGTGGAGCGTCCGCCGCGAAGGAGGGGGCGTTCAGGCATGAGAGTAGGGTCGTTGTGAGAGCGAACACCAGATTCAGTTTGCGCATGGCCAAAGGAGTATGGTCGGTAATAAATAGAGGGAGGCTCAACGGTGGCAGCTGTCTGGATTGCCGTCATCGTTAAGAGCGTTGTCCGGATCACATTTCAGGTATTTGCCCGGCTGGACTAGGTCGCCGTCCACGGGTTCCTTGCACTTCACTTCGTGTTCGACCCCATTGCTGCCCGCGACACGCACACCAGCGCTGTGACGTTCACCGTAGTCGTTCTCGTCGTAGTCAAACACGGTATAGCTGTAGCCGTTGTGGTCGAACACGACTTCTGAGTAGTTGGTCTGAAAGCGGAAATAGTAGGCGTAGCGCATCAGCTTGGTGCCGTCCGCTGCTTTGTCAGGGTATTGCAGCTCGATCTTGCCAGGGGTGCCGAAACGGTACTGCAGCGCGCCAGGTAGGGCGCCGCACAGACTCATGATTTTATGGTTGACGGTGTGGCAGCTGTAGTACGTTTTTTCGGGAGGCCGGCAAAGTGAGCCCTGAGGCGGCGGCTGGGTCAGACCGACGGAAGTCCAGCAGAGCAGGCCAAGCGTGGCAAGTTTGCAAGAGCGAATGAGATGCATGGGGTGGGTGGATAAGGAGGCAGTCGGCCAATGAGTGAATGACTTACTTTGTTATTTCGTCGTAGGCTTCCTTCAGCTTTGTGTCGTAATGGTACTTTTGGTATTTCGGTCCGTTGTAGAGGCGCGCCATGCTCACCCAGTCCTTTTTCTGACAGGCCGTCTGTAGCCCCTTGGTGCGGCGGACAAAGCCAGCGAATGCCTCAAGGTGGCAGTACTCCGAGCGCATCATGGCGAGCACGAACGCTTGCACGGTAGGGAAGCCGGAACTCTTGTGGTTGACACCCAGAACCTGGAAGCGGCCCCATGAGGCGGATTCGAGGGCGGCGACGCCGTCGAGGTCATAAGCCTCTTTCAGCCTTGGGTATTGGGTGCTGTCGTTGCCGTAATAGTCATCCTTGGGATCGGCTTGTACCGGGTTAAACGGTGCGGACGGGGCTGGGGCAGGTGCCCCCTTTTTGGCGTGTTTGGGCCGGGGCTTTTTTTTCGGGTTGGGGTGATAGGCGTTCGGATCGGAGATGTGCGGATGCGTGGTGTCGTACTTGCCTTTGGTGAGTGTGTGAAACCATTGGCGTTCATACAGAATGGCCGGTCGGCCGAGATGGTCGAATGGCGCCCCTCCTGTTTCCACCTTCGCAAAGGCCTTAATCACCGCAACTTCGACTTTGAGCTGCTCGGCAATGGTTTTGAACTGATCTTCCGTGATGCCGGTCTGTGGCTGTAACTTTGTGTTGGTAAAAAGTTGTGAGATATCGGGATTCGCGCTAGGCACCGTTGGTGCCGGTGCTACAATAGGACCGTTCCAGGGATCGAGGTAGGTCGACAGGGGGGAGAGCCAGTTAGGCTGAGGGGAAAGCATCGGCTTGAGCGGATCGAAGAATCGCTGATCTGCACAGGGGTTTTGCGATGGCAGTAGCGAAAAGATAGGGCCTGGATCGCATGTGCTAGCCATAATGCATCCTTTTCCTTGATGGCGCCGTGCTTTATGCGAATGGACTATAGCAGAGTCCCATGTTTAGGGAGAGCAGTGGAATGACCGACATCGTTACGATCACCTCCGACAAGTGTGACGATTTGCGTTTTGTCACCATGATGGCCAAGGAAGGACTAGGCCAGTTATTTGATTTTTATGTGCAATTTGAAAGTCAGGATATAGCGATCGATCTTTCCGGTCTGCTAGGTTCTTCCATGACCGTCACGATTGCCACCGAGGATGGTTTCAAGCGTTACTTCAACGGCATGGTCATACGCGCGAACCAGACCGGTGTCGAAACCATCGAAAACCTTGTCTATGCCACTTATGAAGTGTCACTGGCACCTAAGCCGTGGCTGCTAAGGCAAAAGGTCGACTGCCGTATTTACAAGCAGCTCAGCGCTCCAGACATCATCAAGCAGGTTTTAAGCGAGATCGGCTATAGCGATATCAAGCTAAGCCTATCCGGTTCCTACGCCACCCGCGATTATTGCGTGCAGTACCGCGAAGATTATTTCAATTTTATTAGTCGGCTGATGGAACAAGAGGGTATTTATTATTATTTCACCCATACGGCAGGCACTCACACGCTTGTACTCGCCGACGGGATTGGCGGACATCAAAAGGTTGATGGCTTCAGCAAGGTCGCTTATGCCTCCAGTTCCGACTCGGTGTTGCGTCGAGAAGCCACTATCGTTAGTTGGGGCACGCTGCGGAGTGTGGACAAAACCAAATACGCCTTGACCGACTTCGACCCGCAAGCACCGAAGGCATCTCTGCTTTCGCTAGGCAATACCGATGGGCATGGTGCCGCAGAGGCTGATGATGTTCTTGATGTGTTCGATTTTCCCGGAGGACATGTCACTGCAGCGGTCGGTGCGCACTATGCGCAGGTTCGTGCGGAGGCGCTGACGGCTTGGCATTCCCGTTATTCCGGCGCGACCGGAACGCCGTCGGTACAGATTGGCGGCCTGTTTACTCTCAGCAACTTTCCACGCGACGAGCTCAATCAGGAGTACCTGATCGTCGGCAGCGACATCCAACTGCACGCGCCGCCGCATGGTCCGGGTGGTGGAGGCGGTAGCGTCTCCTTTCATTGCAGCTTCAACGCTATTGAAAGCAAGACACCATTCCGCAGCATGCAGATGGCAAAAAAGCCAACTATCGTCGGCCTGCAAACCGCGATCGTGACGGGTAGCGAAACCAGCGAGGACATCGCGGTCGACAAGTACGGCCGCGTGGAAGTCACCTTCCATTGGAATACGCCTGACAAGAAAAACGCGAAGTGTTCTTGCCCGGTGCGCGTGGCTACGCCATGGGCTGGCAAGAACTGGGGCGCCATCAGCATTCCGCGCGTGGGGCAAGAAGTCGTGGTGAGCTTCCTGGAAGGCGATCCGGACCGCCCCTTGATCATCGGCAGCGTCTACAACGGTGACAACCAGGTGCCGTACAGCCTGCCGGACAACAAGACGCAAAGCGGCATCAAGAGTCGCAGCCTGCTGGGCGGCACGGCCGACTTCAACGAGCTGCGTTTCGAAGACAAGAAGGGCAGCGAAGATTTCTTCATGCATGCACAGAAAGACATGCACGAAGAAGTCGAGAATGATCACATCGTGACCATCGATCACGACGAAACGGTCACCATCAAGCACGACCGCAAGGCCACCATCAGCAACAACGACACCATCGACGTCGGCCAGATTTTCAAGCTCACAGCCGGCACGCAGATCGAACTGACCACGGGCTCTTCAAGTATCATTATGAAGAGCACGGGCGAGATCCAGATCACCGGCGTGAACATCACCATCACCGGCAATTCGTCGGTGAAGGTGGAGGGGCAAGTGCAAGTCGGCATCAAGGCCGGCGCGACGATGGACGTCGGCGCCGGCGCCAGCATGAAGGTGCATTCGGACGGCATGCTGGAGGTGGAAGGCAGTGCAATGACCACGGTGAAAGGCACCATGGTCAGCGCCACTGGCGATGCCATGACGAAGGTATCCGGCGGCATCATCATGATCGGTTGATCGATCGGTTGATCGTTAGGACAGGGGCAATAACAAGGATCGGTTCAAAGGGGAACCTGAGCATGTCGGTCGTTACGCAGGCTTCGACGCAAATGGGTTTGTCCGCTCCAGCCAGTGCCAGGCTGCGTCCGGAAATGACGCCGCAATTGGCGGTGCAAACGCTGCTCGATGCTGGCGATACCCAGGACGCCCTGAAACTTCTTGCGCGGCTGCTGCCCAAGCGTTATGCGGTGGCGTGGCTGTTGCAATGCGCGCGCGATCAGCCGCTGGGTCTGGAAGACAAAGCCGGTGCATCGCTGGCTGAAAAATGGGTGCGCGAGCCGAACGAAGACAACCGCCGCGCTGCCTATGAATTCGCCAATGCCGGCGGCTATCGCTCGCTGGGTGCGTGGTTGGCCGCTGCTGCAGGTTGGTCGGGCGGTAGCCTGGCACCGGCCACGCAGGAAACACCCGTACCGCCAGCGGAACACCTCACCGCGCGCGCCACCGTGGCCGCGATCAATCTGATGGCGGCATTGATCGAGGAGCAATTCGAAGCGCGGCGCAGCGCTTTCATCGGGCGCGCGATGAGCCTGCTCAACGCGAACGCCGACGCCCATCGCTAAGCAGGAGAGCAGATGCCACAGGTATTGACCCTCGCAGTGCAAGGCCAGCAGGCGGCGCAGTTCGGCCCTCGCGCCCAGAAGAGCTTTCACAGCAAGGACGGCAGCATCGGGCGCTCCGAGGATTGCGATTGGGTGTTGAGTGCTTCC
Organism: Dyella acidisoli; assembly: GCF_030160295.1. GTDB lineage: Bacteria > Pseudomonadota > Gammaproteobacteria > Xanthomonadales > Rhodanobacteraceae > Dyella_B > Dyella_B acidisoli. The sequence continues at coordinate 39,866 of NZ_BSOB01000003.1, read as the reverse complement.
GGCGTATCGCGCGTGCACGCGATGGTGCGTTTTCTCAACGGCATCTATTTCATTGAAGACCGCAGCACCAACGGCATGTTGCTCAACGGCTCGCCATTGATAAAGGGCGACCCGGCGGCGCTGAAGAATGGCGATCGCTTGCAGATCGATACCTTCGAGATTGCGGTGCGCATGGAGCAGGACAGCGAAACCATCTTCCAGCCGAGCGCACCGATACCTCATTCCGCACCAGCATCTGCGCCGGCACCCATACCGGCAGCGTCGCCGCTTTCTTTCGGTAACGATCCATTGGATTTCGGTTTTCTCGATCCGTTGCCGCAAAGTCCTGCGTCGTCGCGACCGCTGTCCGCGGATAGCCTGATTCCTTCGCCGCATATCCCGTCGCCCACCAGCGGCGATCTGGATCCCCTAAGTTTTCTCGATGCACCGTTCAATGCGCCCGCGCCGGAACCGGTGCCTGCGCCGAGTTGGAATCACACGTCGGGCATCAGCGATCACTTTCGCCCACCCACCACCGACGTGCGCCGGCAAGCCAATGTGCTGCCAGATAACTGGGATCTGACTGCTGGCGATTTCGCGCCTCCCGCGCCAGCACCTGCACCGCCACCGGTAGCGGAGCCTGTCGTTGCGCCCGCGCCAGCACCAGCGCCTGTTGCAGTGCTGGCACCCGCAGCGACGCCGGCATCGGCAAGTGCGCTTACACCAGACGTCGAGCTGATTTTCCGCATCGTGGTCGATGGCGTAATGGATGTGCTGCGTGCGCGTGCCGAGATCAAGAACACCTTCCGCCTGCCGGTTACGGTCATCCAGCGTTCGGAGAACAATCCGCTGAAATTTGCCCTCGGTACGGACGAGGCGATGCAGAAAATCCTGGGGCCCGCCAACCCTGGTTTCCTTTCCGGAACCGCCGCGTTCCAGGATGCGTTCGAAGACATCCGCTGCCATCAAATGGCCATGCTTGCCGGTGTGCGCGCAGGTTTCGAGGCGCTGCTGATGCATTTCAATCCGGATCGTTACGAAAACGAGGTGGACGGCGGCAAACGTGCGGCGTTTGGTGCCAAAGCGCGCTATTGGGACAAATACCGTGACAGCTACGATGGGCTAGTCAAGAACCCTGATGACAGTTTCCGGCGTTTGTTCGGTGATGAATTCGCGCGGGCTTATGAAGAGCAATTGGCGCGGTTGAAGGGGAGTCGGCGCAATGAACGTCGTTAACGCTTTTGTGTATATGCACGCGCTCAACAGAAGTTGTTGTTGCAGGAAGCCTCACTTGGTCGTCATTCCCGCAAAAGCGGGAATCCATTTTTAGCTTTTACTAAAGAGCAACATGGATTCCCGCTTTCGCGGGAATGACGGCAACGCAAGGTTGTTGCCCTCTCTTCATACAGGAGAGGGAATAAACAGACGGACCGGATACATGACGCAAAACAACAAAGTGGTGTGGAGTGAAGGGCTGTTCCTGAGGCCCCAGCATTTGCAGCAGCAGGAGCGCTACATGGAGCGCTTCGTGGAACTGCGTGCAGGCGGCTTGCGTCCGTATGCATGGGGTTTCCACGAACTGGAGTTGGAAGCTGACCTGCTAGCGATCGGCAAGCTCGGCATCAAGCGTGCGCGCGGTATCTTTCCCGATGGCACGCCGTTCTCCATGCCCAACGACGATCCTTTGCCGCCCGCGCTGGAAGTGGATCCAAACTGGCGTGATCAGACGGTCTACCTCACGATTCCTTTGCGTTCGCCCACGCAGCCCGATAGTGGACGTCCGGAAGCGCCGCAGGAAAAACTGTTCCGCTTTCGCGTGCGTGAAGCTGAAGTGCGCGACGCCTCCGGCAGCATGGATGGCATCACTGTGCTCGAAGTAGGCGGCATGAGCAGCCGCCTGTTGCCGCAATCGCAACCGATGGAAGGCCTGGCGCACATTCCGCTGACGCGTATCGTGGAATGTCGCGCCGACCGGCGCGTGGTGCTGGATGAAACGTTCATGCCCACTGCACAGAGCTGCCAGGCAGTACCGCGGCTCGTCACTTTCCTTACGGAATTGCTTGGTTTGCTGCATCAGCGCGGTGAAGCGCTAGCCAGTCGCGTCGCGGTCACCGATCGTGGTGGTGCAGCGGAAATTGCCGACTTCCTGTTACTGCAAGTGGTGAACCGTTATCAACCGCTGGTTGCACATCTCGCGGCCGCACCGATTGTGCATCCGGAAGATCTCTATCGCATTGCGGTAGGGATGGCCGGCGAGCTGGCTACGTTCACTGCACCGGGCAAGCGTGCGCCGGCCTTTCCGCCCTATCGGCACGAATTCCTGCGCGAAAGTTTCGAGCCGGTCATCGTAGCGTTGCGCAACAGCCTGAGCGCCGTAATGGAACAGACCGCCACGCCGATTCCGTTGCAGCAGCGCAAGTTCGGTGTGTGGGTCGCGGTGGTGCCGGATCTCACCTTGCTCGACACTGCGGCCTTCGTGCTCGCCGCCAAGTCCGACATGAAATCGGAAGACCTGCGTCGTCAACTGCCTGCACAGTCGAAGATCGGCCCTGTGGAAAAGATTCGCGACCTGGTCAATTTGCAGTTGCCTGGCATCGGGGTAGCGCCTATGCCGGTGGCGCCGCGACAGATTCCGTACAACGCGGGCTTCCTGTATTTCGAATTCGACAAGAATTCGCAGATGTGGCGAATGTTGAAGACGTCCGGCGGCATCGCGTTCCACTTCGGCGAGGAATTCGCCGGGCTTGATCTGCAACTGTGGGCAATCAGAGGCGGAACATGAGCACCAACGGCCCCAATGACGACATGCGCGACGCCACGATCGTGCGTCCGCGCGGTGCAGCCCCTACACCTGCTGCACCACCGCCACCTTCCGCTGCGCGCGCGCCGGCTCCCTCGTATGCGCCGCCCGCGGAAATCAACCAATTCCTGGAAGGTGGTGCGAATCCGTTGGTGCAGGCGGCCAGCCCCTTGCTGCTGCTGGCCGTGCAATTGCGCCATAGCGTGGTGCAGCCCGATGCCATGCATCTGCGTGAGCAGGCGGTCGCGCAAATGCGCCGCTTTGAAAATTTGGCGGAGACGGCCAACGTTCCGCAACAAACGATCCTGGCCGCGCGCTACGTGCTCTGTACCATGCTCGACGAAGCCGTGCTCAATGCGCCCTGGGGCGAGCACAGCGGTTGGGCGCAGAAAACGTTGCTGGTCACCTTCCATAGCGAATCGTACGGCGGCGCTAAGTTTTTCCAGATTCTGGAACGCCTGAGCGCGGATTTTTCCAAGCACATCGACCTGATCGAGCTGATGTACATCTGCCTGGCGCTGGGTTTCGCCGGCCGTTACCAGATCGAGTCAGGCGGCAGAGCCAAGCTTGCCGACATCCAGGAAGACCTGTATCGGCGCATCCAGGCGCAACGCGCCAAGCCGGCGGACGAATTGGCGCCGCATTGGCGCGGAATCGAGGATCGCCGCAATCCGCTGATCCGTTACGTGCCGCTGTGGGTGATCGCCGCGGGTGCGGCTGTGGTGCTGCTCGTTGCATTTCTGTTTTTCTACACGCGGCTCAACGATATGTCGTCGCCGATCAGTGGGCAGCTTGCGCGCATCGGACTGGAAAACGGTACACCGCCGGACAACGCGCACCAACCGCAGCCAGCGCGCAAGAGCCTCAAGCAATTGCTGTCGCCGGAAGAGCAGGCCGGCCAGCTCACGGTGGACGAAAAACCCGATGGACAGGCGATGGTGCGCCTTGCCGCCACCGGCATGTTCCCCTCCGGTGGCGTCGACGTTGGGGCCGATCAGATTCCCTTGCTGCACAAGATCACCGCTGCGCTCAATCAGGTGCAGGGGCGTGTGATCGTCGTGGGGCATACCGACGATCAACCGGTGCGCTCGTTGAAATACAAGGACAACTTCGAGCTGTCCGGCGCACGTGCGCGTAGCGTTGCGCAGATTCTCGGCCAAGGTCTGGACAATCCCGGCCGCATCGAATCGAGCGGTGCGGGTTCGTCGCAGCCCATTGCGCTGCCGCCCGATACACCCGACAACCGCACGCGTAACCGGCGCGTGGAAATCATGTTCATTCCGGAGGATTGAACCCTGTGAAGATCTTGGCACTGTTCAAATCCGGTTGGTTCATTGCGTTGGTTGGCATCATCCTGCTGTCGATCCTGATCTGGCTGGGCGGTCCGTACTTGGGGATTGGCGATTCGCAACCGCTGGCTAGCCCGGTGTCGCGGTTGGTGCTGATCATCGTGATCCTCGCGATATGGGCGATCTGGCTGCAGATTGCGCAACTGCGCGCACGCAAGAAGACTGCGCAGATGTCCGGTGACCTGGCTTCGCAAGATGCCAAGCCAGCCGGCGGCGAGCGCGATGAGCGCAGCGCGGCCGAACGCACCCAATTGCAGGGACGTTTCCAGGAAGCGGTCGATACGCTGCGCAAGAGCAAACGCGGCGGCAATCTCTACACCTTACCGTGGTACGTGGTGATTGGTCCGCCGGGGTCCGGCAAGACCACATTGCTGCAGAATTCCGGCCTGAATTTCCCGCTGTCGGATCGCTTCGGCAAACAGGCGCTGCGTGGCGTTGGCGGCACGCGCAATTGCGATTGGTGGTTCACCGACGAAGCGGTGTTTCTGGATACCGCCGGTCGCTATACCACACAGGATTCGGATCAAGCCGCGGACTCATCGGCGTGGGGCGAATTCCTGAAGCTGTTGCGCAAATATCGCAAGCGCCGGCCGATCAACGGTGTGCTGATCGCGATGAGCATGTCCGACCTGCTCACGCTGGATCAGAACGGCATGCAGGAGCATGTGCAGGCGGTCCGCCGTCGATTGGACGAACTGGCGACCGAATTGCGTATCGGCGTGCCGGTCTACATGGTGCTGACCAAGTCCGACCTCATCGCCGGCTTCACCGAGTTCTTCGACGATCTCAGTCCCGAACTGCGCAGCCAGGTATGGGGCGTGTCGTTCCCGGTCGAGCAGACCATGAACGGTACGTCGGCCAAGCAGTTCGTCGGGGAATTCGAGCTGCTGTTGAACCGGTTGCATACGCGCATTCTCAGTCGACTGCATGCGGAACGCGATCCGAACCGGCGCGCGGCTATTCTTTCGTTCCCACAGCAACTTAATGCACTGCGCGAAACGCTCCGCCAGTTCATCGAAGGCGTGTTCACCGGCTACGCCTATGGCACGCCGCCGTTGTTGCGTGGCGTGTATCTCACCTCGGGTACGCAGGAAGGCACGCCGATCGATCGCATGATGGCGGCGGTGGCGCGCACGTTCGGGCTGGATGCAGCGCAAGTGCATGCACCGGGCGCGCAGCAGCGCACGTTCTTCGTGGAGCGTCTGCTGAAGGACGTGCTGTTCCGCGAATCGGGCTTTGCGGGCACCAATCCCAAGCTGGAACGGCAGAAAATCTTGCTGCAAGCTGCCTCGTATCTGGGCGTGCTGGTGGTGACGGTGCTGTTGCTGGCCGGCTTCACCGAGAGTTACAGCCGAAACAGCACTTACTTGGGGCAGGTGAGCGATGCCTTGAAGGGCTATCCCGCCACCAGCGACGTGTCCGATGCAACCTCGCAGAAGGATTATTTCGCGCGTGTGCTGTCGCGTCTGGAAGGCTTGTCTGGCGTGCAGGACGTGGCGCAGCAGCACAACGGCGACGTGCCTTTGTCCATGCGTTTCGGACTGTATCAAGGCAACGCGGTCGGCAATGAAGTGCACGAAGCGTATGTGCGCGAACTCAACGGGTTGCTACTGCCAGGCGTGGCTTCGCAGTTCCGTACGGGCTTGACCAGTAGTGCCAGCGATCCGCAAGCGCTGTATTACTACTTGAAGGGCTACCTGATGCTCGGCGAGCCGCAGCATCAGAACGCGGACCAATTGGTGGCGCTCACGGATATCGAATGGCGCAAGATCTTCCCGGAAGATCCGGTGCTGCAGAAGGCACTCGACAAGCACTTCCACGCGTTGGTCAGCGAACCAGGGCAACTGCGAGCCATCCATCTGGATGATGCGATGGTGGAGCAGGCGCGCAGCACGCTGCGCACCGCGGATCTTTCCACGCTGATCTACGGCAGCATGAAGCTCAACGCGGACAATGCCGACAATCCGCCGCTGCAACTGGACAAGGAGCTAGGTTTGCTCGGCAACGTGTTCCGCCGACGCAGTGGGGTAGCGTTGTCGGAGCCGATCCCAGCGCTCTACACGCAACCCGTGTTTGCGATGCAGGTGAACAAGGGTATCGAGCAAGCGGTTAAGCAATTCACGCAGGATGATTGGGTGTTTGGCACCGGCAAGATCGATGCGATTCGCCAGGCCAAGCTCGCGCAACAGGTGCTGGCGCTGTACGAGACTGATTACATCAAGGTCTGGGACGAACTGCTCAACGATCTGCAGCTGCAGCCCATCGCAAACATCCAGGATGCCAGCGCAACGGCGGCCAAGCTATCCGGCCCCAGTTCGCCGCTGAAATCACTGCTCGCACTGGTGCGCGACAACACGCACGACCTGATGCGCGCGCCACCGGCAACTGATGCCGACAAGGCGGAAGGCGCGCTGAAGAAGGTGGCGGAAAAGCGGGCCGAGCAGAGCGCAGTCATGCGTGCACTGGCCAATGCGGGCGTCAATGGAAGCGGAGAGGCGAAGGTTGCCGCCAAGCCTGGTGACGAGATCAGCGCGCACTTCGATACGCTCGACAAGCTGACTGAAGGTGCACCTGGCAGCACGCCGATTGATCACACCTTGAGCGTGCTCGATCAGCTAAGCAAGAACCTGCTGACGATGAACGACTTCAGCAATGCTGCTGGACAACCCAATCCGCAATTGCTGATGGCGCAGCAGGAGGCCGCGCAGTTGCCGCCGCCAGTAACGGGTTGGGTGGCCGCATTGACCGGCAAGAGCGAAGCACTGGTCGCCACCAGCACCACTGGTGCGCTGGGCGACGCGTTTCAACAGGGCGTCGGCAAGGATTGCGCCAGCTTCACGCGCGGCCGTTATCCCTTCGCGCCCAATAGTGCTCAGGACATTCCGCTGCAGAACTTCGGCGAGATGTTTGGTTACGGCGGACGCTTCGACAGCTTCTACAAGCAGACGTTGGACAAGCTGGTCGACGCCAGCGGTGCCACCTGGAAGTGGAAGAGTGGCCCGGGCGCGGTGAGCGGCTCGCCCGGCATGCTGGCGCAGATGCAGCTGGCCGACACCATCAAGCAGATGTATTTCCGCAACAACGGCGCCACGCCGGAGGTGGATTTCACCTTGGTGGCGCCATCGTTGGATGCGGGTATCGGCAAGTTCGCGGTGACCGTCGACGGGCAAAAGTTCGAATACCAGGCGGGCGGTGTAAGCAGCATGGGCATGAAATGGCCGGGACCGCAGCCCGGTCACGTGACGATTTCCGCATGGGATAGCAGCGGTAACCTGCTCAGCACATTCGATTATCAGGGTGATTGGGCGTTCTTCCATGCGATGCAGGCCGCGAATCTGCAGCGGCAATCGGATCTGCGTTACCTGGCTACGTTCAACTTCGGCGGCCATGTCGCCAAAGTGACGGTGCAAGCCGACAACTTGAAGAATCCTTTCCTTAATAACGCTGTGCAGCGTTTCAGGTGCGGAGGATAAGGCGGCATGGATCCGACAGGGGCGGGTTTCTTCGGCAAGCTTCCGGGCGCGGGCGATTTCGTCCAGCGACGTCTGCCGTCGACTTTCGTGGAAGCCTGGGATCGGCACTTCGAGCGTGCGGTGAACGAAAGCAAGGTCGCGCTGGGCGACGCATGGCAGCACGCGTATCGCAGCAGCCCGGCCTGGCGCTTTCTGTTGTCGCCGGGCGTATGCACAGACGCTGCGTGGGTCGGCGTGATGGGGCCGGCGAACGATCGCGTCGGTCGCAGTTTTCCGATGGTGATTGCCACGCCTTGGGATGACATGGCGAACGTCGCGCATGTGCTACGCGATGGCGATGCGTGGTTCTCCGCAATCGAACATGTGCATATAGCTGCGCAGGCTGCAGCTCTTGGCGTGGAAGCGTTCGACACACAACTGCTCGCGCTGGCCGACATGCCGATGACTGCGCCTGCCGGCACGCATGTGCACGGCGTGGAGCACATCGCCTGGTGGAACGCGGTGCAATGGCGGTTACCGTTGCCGCGTATGCGTAGCGATAGTGCTTTTCTTGCCGATCTGTGGACACGCATCAGCACCAGCGGCAATGGCTGGTGCTTGTGGTGGACGCAAGGTGGTGGTCATGTGCCGGCCAGCGTGCTGGTTACGCGTGGCTTACCGCAGCCAGCGGCATATGCAGGCTTTCTCGATGCAGATTATGCAGATGAAGGCTGGCAATCGCTGGGTGTGTTCGAAGAGCCGCCGTCGCCGCATCATCATCCTCATCATGCTGCGCACGTATCGGTGGCCTCTCATGTCGCAACGCCAGCACCATCGCAGCAGCTGTTGCCCGATGACCTAAGCGAACTGTTTGCCGATCTGGTGCCGCCAGTATCCATGGCGGTAGCTTCCGGCACGACCGACGAGAGCGAGCCCAAGGCAAACGGCAGCGCGTCCACGGTCTATCGCGGCGACGTTGCGCTGGCTGTGGTGGCGGCGGACGAAGGCGGGCACGATCCGCGCAGGCAGGCCGCCGCTGCGGCCAACAAAATCGCACACGAACTGGACGCCGAGCATCTCACCGGCGGTTTGCAGATGTTGCGTCAACGTCTGCTCGCACTGCATCCCTCGTTGCGCGACCGCAGCGAAGACTTGATCAATCCAGTGACCGAAGACGGCTCAGTGATCGCCGTACACATCACCCGTCGCTGGGCCAATCTGCTGCGCATCGGCACGGCAGCAGCATGGCATTGGCGCGGTGGCAGTCTGCAATCACTGTTTGCAACCGGTGCAGCTGTGGCAGAGGGAGGCGGCGACGCCTTGGGCGGTGAATTCGACGACCTGCTGTTCACGCGCGCCGCGCCGGTGGCTTCCGGCCTGGGCGGTCCGACCGAACCATTGTGCGACGAAGTGGTTTGCGCGGTGGAGGAGGGCGATCGCCTGCTGCTGATGGTTACGCAAAGCTTGGTGCAGCTTCCGCCCGATGTGTATGCGCGCGCACTGGCCATGCCTTCTTGCGATGACGCGCGTGCGCGCATCGCTAGTGCGGCCGGTTTGGGCAGCGAACCAGCGCACTGGCCGCTGGCTGTGATCGAGGTGACTGCATGACGCTACGCTATGAATCCGTCGGCCACACCGACACCGGCAAAGTTCGCGCACATAACGAGGATGCAGTGCTCGTGCGCGAAGATGTCGGCCTGTGGGTGGTGGCCGACGGCCTGGGTGGCCACTCGGCCGGCGATTACGCCAGCACGATGATCGTTGAGCGCCTGCGCGTTTTGCCACGCCCTGAAAGCGTGTTCGATTTCGTCGAATCGATCGAAGACACGCTGGTTCAAGTCAACGCCGATCTGCGCCATACAGCACAGGAACGCAACGTCGATGTCATTGGTTCCACGGTCGTGGTGCTGGTGCACGACAAGGATTTTGTGCTCTGCGGCTGGGTGGGCGACAGCCGTGCCTATTGCTTCGAAGACGGGCATTTGCAGCAGATCACGCGCGATCACGTGCATGGCTTGAAGAACGACGTCACACAGATCGGCCAGTCGCAGCCGGCGGGTGCCGGCGTGCTTACGCGTGCGATCGGTGCCGAAGAACATCTCTTCGTCGATTGGGTCGTGGCCGGCAGCCGTCCTGGCATGGCGTTCCTGCTTTGCACCGACGGCATCAACAAGGAGCTGTCGGATGCGGAGCTTGATCAGGAATGCCGCACGAACACCGATCCACAGATGCTGCTGGCCAGGTTGTTTGAGCTGTCTTTGAACCGCGCTGGCCGCGACAACATTTCCGCCGTGATCGTGCGGCTGCAGGATTGACCGCACACCATGAGCTTCCTCGCTGAACTAATCGACGACTTCAACGCGCGCCGACGCAAGCTGCCGGAGCTGTTCCAAGCACTGACCGAGCGTGGTTCGCAGCCTGACGAGGACTACCGTGCCGACATCGCGCTGCTCGAACGCATGCTGGAAGAGGGCACGCTGTCGCCGGATATCGCCCGTGCGCTGATTGCCAAGCTGCATGCGGTACAGCGGCCTGCCAGCCCATCGTCTGACGATGCCACGCTGGTCAAGACACCAGGTACGGAATCGGCCGAAGTAACGCAGGTGAAGCCGGCGATGGCGCCCGCTTCGTCGGACGCCGAAGCGACGGTGGTGAAACCAGCGTCAGGCCCAACGTCTACCGGGCCTGCGCATACCGAACAGAACACGAGCAACTCTAGTTCCAATCGCGACACCTGGCAGCGCATATCGCAGGTCGAAGGCGGTGAATACGCCACGGTTGGCATGCTGCTCAAAGGCCGCTTTCTGCTTGAGCGGGAAATTGGCCGCGGCGGCATGGGCGTGGTGTACCTGGCGCGCGACGAACGCAAGGTGGAGGCGCGCGACCGCGATCCTTACGTTGCGGTGAAAGTGCTGAACGACGAATTCCGCCGACATCCCGATTCGCTGATTGCGCTGCAGCGCGAGGCGCGCCGCTCGCAATTGCTGGCGCACGACAACATCGTGCGTGTGTTCGACTTCGACAAGGACGGCACCATCGTTTTCATGACGATGGAATACGTCGACGGCCAGGATCTCAAGGCACTGATTCGCGAGAAGGCCTATAACGGCCTACCGCTGTCCCAGGCGCGTCTGCTGATCGAAGGTATGGCCTGGGCACTCAAGCGTGCGCACAGCGCGGGCGTCGTGCACTCGGACTTCAAGCCCGGCAACGTGATGGTGACACGCGATGGCGTGCCGAAGGTGTTCGACTTCGGTATCGCCCGCGCCGGTAAACATGCCAGCGATGCGTCAGGCGAACAGACGCTGTTCGATGCAGGCACGCTCGGCGCGCTCACGCCGGCGTACGCCAGCCTGGAGATGATCCAGGGTAAGGAACCCACGCCCAGCGATGACATCTACGCGCTGGGTTGCGTCGCGTTCGAGCTGCTGACCGGCAAGCATCCGTTCGACAAAGTCAGTGCAGAAGTGGCCCTGCGCGAAGGCCGCAAACCGCCGCTGGTGCCCGGCCTGACCAAACGCCAATACAAAGCATTGTGCGATGCCGTCGCGTTCCATGGCGAGCAGCGTCTGAAAAATGCGGTCGACTTGGTCGAAGGCTTGCGCGAGCTGAGTCTGCGTGAGCGCATCGGACCGCAGCTGGCGTATGGCGGCGGTGCGCTGGTGCTGCTGGTCGGTGCCGGCTGGGGATTGACGCATTACCTGCACAACCAGCACGTAGCGAGCATTGTCGGCAGGTTCTCGCTCAATGTACCCGATCATTACGCCAACGAAGACCAGGCCGCGCAGGCGTTGAATAGCTTGAGCGACGACGAGCGCAAGCGCATCGTGCTCGACCAAGGCGATGCGATCCAGAGCTATCTACTCAGCCGCATCGACAGCTATTGGAATCCGACGCAGAACCATTACAACTATGCCGGTACACAGCACGTGTTCCAGTTGCGCGATCAGCTGAAACTGTATTCACCCACGTTGGATACCAAGCGCACGGCGATCGAGGAACAGAAGAACGATCTGCTCAATACGCTCGACACGCAGCTCACGCAGCGCATCGATGCAGGGGCGATCTTCGAGAGCCAGCCTAACAATGCGGTGGAAACGCTGGCCCAGATCCGTGCCATCGATCCGCATAGCGCCTTGCTGAAGAACGCCGAGCTGGAGCTGAAGTACGACATCGCCATCGGCCATGCGATGAGCGCCAACCGCGTCGACGAAGCCAAGTCGGAACTGGCATTGGCCACACGGCTATTTCCGGATTCGCAACGCTTGAAACAGCGCGAGGCGCAACTGGTCGGCATGAACGCAACACAAGCCGTGGCAGCAACGCAGCCGGAACAAAACCTGCCGGAAGCACGCAAGACGCTGGCTGACTTGATCGCCAAGCCTGCCGTGAGCGCGGATTGGCAGCAGTCGGTAAGCAATGCGATGGGTGCGCTGCGCAACGACAATTCGCCCGATACGCGCAAGCTGGTCGACAGCCTCGCCGCAACCATCGCGACGCAGGCCAGTACGCAGACCGATCCGCTGCAATTGCAGCAGGCCAGCAACCTGGTCAACCTTGGTTTGCAATATGCGCCGCAATCGAGCGCACTACGCGCGCAACGCGGTCGCCTGGATACGTTGCTGCAGCAGCAAGAAGCGCAGCTCAATCAGGAAAGCGCCGCAGCCGAAGTGACCTCGCGCATCGAATCGATGAAGCGCGCCGCGGCGGCCAACGATATCGGCAAGGCAGAAGAGGCACTGGCGCGCATCCGCACCTTGCAACCGGACAATCCATTCCTGACTCAGGACGGCCCGCAACTGCTGGCCGATGCCTACTTGCGTCAGGCGGACAACGCGATTCAGCGTGGCCGTTACCAGGCAGCTTCCGATGGACTGACCAAAGGCATCAAGACGCTCGGCACTCGCAGTGATCTACGCAATGCCAAAGCGCGCTACGACCTGCTCGCTACGGTGATGAACGCACGTGGCAAGCCGGTGGCTGCTGCCGATCTGGATCGCATGAAGAAGCAACTGGCCGATGCACGCAAGGCCGATCCGGATGGTTTGAAGCAGTTGGAATCGGATTTGAAACAGCGCGGTCAATTGCAAGGCACGCTGGCCGATCTGCTCGCCACCATGCAGCCGGCCGAAGTGGCTGCCACGACACCGTCGGCCACACCATCGCCCACCAATCCCGGCCAGCCCGCCACCAACACGCCAGGGCAACCAACGGCCGTGCCCGGTACGGGCGCGAAACCTGGGGCGAACGGCAAAACCACAGCGCCCAATACTGGCGTGGCAACGACCGCCAATGCCACCGCGCCGGCGACTCCGGCCGGCCCCAGTTCCGATCCCTGCAATCAGCCTGATCTGATCGGCAAGGGCAAAGTCTGTTCCGACGCGCTCGGCCAGCGTCGTGGCCCGCCGCTGGTGGTGATACCCGGCGTAAGTGGCGGCAAGGCCTATGCGCTTTCGCGTGCCGAAATCACCGTCGGTGAATTCAACCGTTTCTGCAGCGCCACCGGCCAGTGTTCGGCCAAGCCGGTGGACGACCCGGACGGCAGCAGCCTGCCGATCAGCAACATCAGCCTGACCCAGGCCAAGGCTTATGCGGCGTGGCTGAGTTCGGCCAGCGGCGGCTACGTGTACCGGCTGCCGACCGATGCAGAATGGACGCACGCCGCCAAGGCGGGCGGGAGCTGGTCGCAAGCGTCGGACAGCAACTGCATTCCGCCTACGGCCGGCAGTGGTGATAGTGCAGGGACACCGATTTCGGCGCGCGGGCGCGAGGCCAATCCATGGGGCTTGGTGAACATGACAGGTAATGTGTGGGAATGGGTCACGGAAGGCGGTGGCGTGGCAGTGCGCGGTGGCAGTTACAACAGCTATTGGTCCGATTGCACGGTGAACAGCCGTCGTGACGATAGCGGTACGGCGCAAAAAGATGTGGGCTTCCGCGTGTTGAGAGAGCTCAAATGAACGAACGCGAACGCCATATCAATCACAGCCTGCATGCATTGGACGATGCTCATCGCCTGGGCCGCATCAGCCGCGAGGAATACCGGTCGCGGCGCCGTCATCTGCTCGGGGCATTATTGGAAAGCCACGTAGTCACCGCGCGCAATGTCATCGTGCGTCAGGCGGTCAGTTCGCATGAACCTGCGTCGGTGTCGGATGGCGACGTGTTGCCTGGCCTGTTTCCGCCGCGGCATGCCGCGTGGAAGTTGATTACGGTGGTGGTTATTGGCGTATTGCTGTGCGTGCTGATTTTGTATTGGTTGCTGAAGATGAGATGAGCACCACCCACCACCTCAGATGAGGTGGTTATCGAACAAATAAGCTACTCATGGAGGGTTGAGAATGATCAATCGCGAGTTTTTTCTTGTTCCTGAGGAAGTGTTCCGTTTAGGCAATACCGACAACCCAAGGTTGTCGAATGTTCGCCCTAGGGACGTGGACACAACAGACCTGAACGGTATTGTCGTCGTCATCGCTAACGGAAAGGGCATAAGTGTCTTTGACAAGGAAGGCGTCATGGCTTCTCCTATGTCAGGATGGGTGTGGCGTTTCCCTCCTAACACACCATTGCCCGTTGGCCTGAAGCTCGTCAACGACAGACCCCATCATTTTTGTATAGCCCCCGCTCAAAACATGCCTGTTGATAAATACAAAGGGCTGCTCGAAGAACTTGCCCTCAAAGCAACGCGCGTGTTCAAGAAAGAAGGAAAGATGGCGTGAGACAGATCGAACTGCCCTTGGTTGCCGGTGAGGCACAGTTGATCCTCGAAGCCCTCGCAGAGCTGGATGCGAAATGGGCGCATATCTGTGAAACATCGAAGGATGATGACGAAGTTGCCGATTATGGCAACGATCTCATTGCCTTGCGATTGTTGATCAATAAGGTCAAAGAGGCCGCTCTTCCGGTATTCGGAGCAGGTGTAACCAACTTCTCCCGCACGCCCCTCTAAGACCATACATAGGCAGGCTTATGCTGTCGGAACAAGGACGTAGGTAGAGTTGCCAACCCCAACCTGGCGAGCTCTCAAACACGGCGATGTTGAGGTTTGCAACCCCGCTTACGGGCGACGGGATTTAAAGCAAGAGTAATGCCGCAACAACATTAGGAAAGTAAAAAGCGCGACTTGGAACACGGTATCGAATGGAGGCATCATAGGCAGACACGCGCCACGTTTCATTGGCGGGCGCATGGGGGACAAACGGACGCACCAAGGTAAGCGTGCGCTCCGCAGCAAGGGGTTCCGTTTAGAAAAAGTCGATTGAAGGGGAGCGCATGAGCGCTCTCCCGACCCATATACACCACCGCGTTTCGATTCAGAGGATACGTATCGTGCGGATTGCATGCATGGCAGCAGCATTGGCTTTGGCATTGGGTGGCGGCAGGGCGTGGGCGCAAGGTGGCGCTCCCGCGGCTGCGCAGAACATCCTAGTAAGCGGGGTACCGGCATCGTCACCGGATATCCAGAAGATCGTCGACGGCGAATATCAGAAAGCAGCGGCTACAGCCGGCAATGCAAACGCGCTCACGCATGCGCAGTTGCAGGCATTGGCTGATCGCATCACTGCAGCATTGAACAAGGCCGGCTATCCACAGGCACATGCCTATTTAGCCGACCAGTTCGTTACTTACAGTTTTGGAGCGGGCGCGAATGCAGCTAGCAGCGGTAATGCCGAAGCTGCCGCCAGCGCGGTGCCCGCAGCCACCGCAGCAGGCACCGCTGCTTTGGCCTCGGCGCCGAGCGAGAGCGGCGTAGTACCGCCAGTGAAAGAGCGCGAAGGCAACGCAGCAGCGCAGCGCATCGCCGTACGCGGTTTTCACGTCGATGGCGTGGGTGATCATCCCGATGCGGGTATCACGTTCGACACCATCCAGGCGATGGCCGATGCGGAGTACAAGAAGCTGGGCGGCAGCGCCGACCAGCCGGCGATGCTCACGTTCGCGCAGATGCAGGGTGTGGCGGACAAGGTTACCGACCGTTACCGTAAAGCCGGCTTCATCTTGACCAGCGCATTCCTACCAGCGCAGACGATCGGCAATGACCAGAAAGTACAGATCCAGATTCTCGAAGGTCGCGTCGGTCGCATCATCGTCAAAGGCAACAAGCGTTATTACGCCAGCGTGATCGCTGCACCTGCCCAGCAGCTCAAGGGTGAGCCGCTGCAAAAGAGCACGGTGGACTCGGCACTGCTGTACGTGCGCGATCTGCCGGGCGTATCGGTGGCGTCGACGTTCCAGCCGGGTCGTCAGACCGGCGACACCGATCTGGTGATGGTGGCGCGCGAAGCGCCGATGCCTTTCACGTTCACCACCGGCGCTGATAACTACGGCACGCCGCTCACCGGGCGTTATCGCGTGCAAGGCGGTGTCACCTGGAACAGCCCGCTGGGTATTGGCGATACGTTGTCGGCCAATGCGAACTATGCGCTCGACCCGAACCAGAACGCGTATGGCTCGCTCAACTACACCGCGCCGCTGGTGGTGGTGCCCGGTTTGAGCATGACTCTCGGCGGCACGCGCAGCCAGTTGCAGATCAGTTCCGACGGCTTTGCGGCGCTGAAAGTGCGTGGCCCGACGACCACGTATTACGCCGGCAGTGATTGGAAGTTCATCAATACCGACGACATGAAGATGCAGACGTCGCTGCACGTGATCCGCGAGCAATCGAAGTTGAGCACGCTGGGTCTGCAGTTGTCGGACGAGAAGTTCAACCTGCTCGAACTTTCCTATGCGATGAACCATACCGATCGACGTTTCCAAGGCGTCGATCTGTTGCAGGTAAGCGTGCGCAAGTCGCTGGACGACCAGACACACGATCCGGATCTAGTCAGCCCCAAACACGCGCACGACTTCACCGTGGCAAAGATCGGCTACACGCGCTTGCAGTTCCTCACGCAGTCACAGCGTCTGTATTTCAAGTTCAACGGTCAATGGACACCGGATGCGCTGGTGCCGATGGAGCAGTTCGTCATCGGCGGTCCGGACAGCGTGCGCGCCTATCCCATTGCCGATGGTTTGACGGATCGCGGCTATTACACATCGGTTGAATACCACGTGGATGCACCGGGTTTCGGCAACGTCACCTCGCCGTTCTACGCCAGACCATGGCGTGAACTGTTGGAACTGGAAACTTTCTTCGATTACGCGCGCGGTTTCGCGGCTGGCGCGGATCTGCACGGCACGCCACCGGTCAATTTCAGTGGCTGGGGCGCTGGTTTCATTTTCCGCCTGCCGCAGTTCCACCACCTCGAATTCCATCTGGACGGTGCGATTCCGCTTGGCAGTCAGCAAGCGACGGACCGTCACGGATACCACGTATACGGACGTATGGGCTTGACGTTTTGATGGAGGCAATCATGAACACGAATACTGGCAAACAGCTGCACGTGTCGCGTCACTCGAATGGACTGCCGGCCCTGCGGCGCAAATTGCTCCCGGCAAGCCTGTTGTCCTTGTTGGGTCTTTTCGCCTTCGGCGGCGAAGTATGGGCAGGCGGGCATGTGGCGGCGAACGCCACGCCCACTGGCGGCGCGATCGTCGGCGGCAGCGGCTCCATTTCGCAGAGCGGCGCCAACACCACCGTCGTACAGAATTCGCAACTGCTGGCATTGAACTGGCAAAGCTTCAACGTCGGCGCGAACGCCTCGGTGCTGTTCAAGCAACCATCGTTCACCTCGGTAGCGCTCAATCGCATTCTTGATCAGAACCCCAGCCAGATCTTCGGCCATGTCAATTCCAACGGCCAGATCTTCCTGATCAACACGCACGGCATCATCTTCGGTGCCGGCTCGCAGATGAATGTGGGCGGTCTTGTGGCGAGCACGCTGGATCTCACACCCAGCGACTTCCTTAAAAACCATTTCAACCTGGATGCGCACGGCAGCAGCGCTGGCATCGTCAACCACGGCACCATCGAAGCGGCCAGCGGCGGTTCGGTCAGCCTGATTGGCGGACAGGTAGAGAATGACGGCCTGATCGTCGCCAACTACGGCCACATCAATCTCGATGGCGCCGATCGCGCCGTGCTCGATTTCGACGGCGATGGCCTGATCAATGTGCAGGTCACCGGTGAACTCCAAAAACGCCTCAACACCGACGAAGCCGCCGTCACGAACAAAGGCAAGCTACAAGCGGACAGCGGCACGGTAGTGCTGCAGGCCTCGGCAGCGAAGGACCTGTTCACCAACCTGGTCAACAACACCGGCGTAGTCAGCGCGGGCGGCATCACCACTCGCGGCGGCAAAGTGCAGCTGATTGCCAGCGGCGGCAACACGGTTACCAGCGGCACCATTGATGTGTCCGGCACGCAAGGTGGCAGCGTGCAGGTGTTGTCCGACCATGGTGTCGACGTCAGCGGCAATGTGAATGCTTCCGGCACGAACGGCGGCGGCAGCATTCGCGTGGGTGGTGGTTATCAGGGCGGGGAAGGGCTGCAGACTGCCAACGCCACTTATGTGGCGCCCACCGCGACGTTGAATGCTGATGCCACGCAGACAGGTAATGGCGGTTCAGTGGTGGTATGGGGCAACCAGGTCAATAATTTCTACGGCAATATCAGTGCGCGTGGTGGTGCGTTGGGCGGTAACGGTGGATTGGTCGAAACGTCCTCGCATTACGGGCTCAACTCGCAGGGCAACGTGGATGCGTCGGCGGCTCATGGTACGGCGGGTACATGGTTGCTGGATCCCTACAACGTCACCATCCAGACAGGTGGTTCGACGTTCACCAATCCATTCACGGCTACCGGTACCTCTACGATCAGCCCGACCGGTATCAATGCTGCGTTGACCGGTAACACCAATGTGTTCGTGTTCACCAATACCAGCAGCAACGGCACAGATCACGGTGACATTACGCTTGCCAGCGGGACGAACATCACTGCGGCTGGCGCCGGTTCGCTGTATCTGGAAGCGGCTGGGAGTATTTTTCTCAACGGCAACATCTCCGCCGCTAATAGCGGCACGCACTCGCTGAATGTCAATCTGTGGGCGGATTACGGTGGCTCGGCGACGGGCGCCACGTACAGTGCGGGTACCAATTGCACCACGGCGTGCACAGTGCAACTGCAGAGCGCCAACATTGCCACCAATGGAGGCAATGTCGATATCGAGACCAATGGTCTAGTCAGCCTTAGCAGCACGTCCAGCATCAGCACAGGCGGTGGCAACGTAAAGATCGGAGACGCAACCACTGGCGCCGTCGGCAGTCTCAGTGTCGACAGTACGTCCAGCATCGATACCACCGGCGGCAACGGTAACCTTGCCGTTATCGCCAGTTCTGGCATCAATGCGGCAGGCGCGCTGACCATTGGTGGCACCACCTCGCTTACGGCAGGTGCGGGTGCTATTTCGGCAATCAACAGTGGCAATAACTTTGCCGGTAATGTTTCGCTGAGCAATAGCGGTGCCAATGACGTCGCTGTAAGTAACGACAGTAATGCGCTGACATTGGGCAATGTGGCGGTCGGCACCGGCGCGCTGACGCTCACCGGCGTCGGCATCACGCAAGCGTCCGGCGCCATTACGCAGACGGCGAGCGCCGGAACGGCCTCATTCAATGCAGGGGCGGGCGTCATCACTCTCGGCAGAGGCGGCAACGACTTCACGGGGGCGGTGACGCTGAGCAACAGCGGCGCCCACAACGTCACCGTGAACAATGGCAGCAATGCGCTGACGCTGGGCAATGTGTCAGTTGGCACCGGCACGCTGGCGTTGACGGGCGTCGGCATCTCGCAGGCGTCCGGGACTACCGCCACGCAGGCGGCGAGTGCCGGAACGGCCTCCTTCACTGCCGGGGCAGGCGTCATCACGCTTAACAACAGCGGTAACGACTTCACTGGGGCGGTGGCATTGAGTAACAGCGGTGCCAACAACGTCGCTTTAAGCAATGGCACTAACGCGCTGAAGGTGGGAAATGTGTCGGTCGGTACCGGCACGCTAACGTTGACTGGCGTCGGTATTACGCAAGCTTCGGGTACTGCCATCACGCAGGTGGCAAGCGCCGGAGCAGCTTCCGTCAATGCGGGAGCGGGCGTCATCACGCTCAACAATGGCGGCAACGATTTCACAGGGGCGGTGGCACTGAGCAACAACGGCAGCCACAGCGTCACCGTGAACAACAGCGGCAATGCGCTGACCTTGGGTACGGTGTCGGTAGGTGGCAGCTTCGACGCGATTAGCACAGGCGGTATTACCCTTACGCAAAACGTCGCTTCGGGGCTAGGACAGACGTATGACGGTCCGGTGATTGTAGGTGCCAATACCTCGCTGAACAGTTCTGGCGGCGGCAATGTGGTCTTCAACAGCACGGTGGACGGCGGGTTTGGCCTCAATGTAAGTACCACCGGCACCACCACGTTCAATCAGGACATTGGCGATACAACACCATTGGCGTCGCTGAATGTCAGCGGCGCCACCAGCTTGAACAACAACCTTAGTAACGTCAGCACCACAGGTAGCCAGACCTATGCCGGAGGGTTGACGCTCAGCGAAACAGGAACGAATACGTATTCGCTTTCCGGCAGTACGGTGTACCTGAGCGCGGGTGTCAGCGGCGGTACCGGCACCAGTTCACTGGGCATTACCGGCAATGCGGTCTTGGGTGGCACTTCGACGCTGGCCAGCGTGTCGGTTAGCGGAACGACGCAGTTGCAGGGCACGGTCAGCAGCACCGACGCGCAGACGTACTCGGGTGCTGTGACCTTGACTGGCAATACCACGCTCACCAACACCGGGTCGAGTGGTGTGATTAGCTTCGGCTCTACCGTGGACGGTGGCTACAACCTCGGTATTACCAATTCGAACGACGCAGTTAGTTTCGGTGGTGCGGTAGGCAGCCTCACGTCATTGGCTTCGTTGACGGTGAACGGCAGCGGCGGCGTTACGTTAGGCGGTAATGTCACTACCACCGGCACCCAGAGCTATACTGGTGCACTGGCCTTGAGCAGCGCCAACACCACCTTGGCAGGCTCTCTGGTGACGATCAACAATGCGATCAATCAATCCGGTGAAAATCTGACTATCGCAGGTAACGCGGTGCTGAGCAGCACCAGCATGGAAAATCTCGCTTCGCTGAGCGTCAGCGGCACATCGACGCTGGATGGAATTGTCACTACTACCGGCGGCACGCAAAGCTATACAGGTGCGGTAACACTAGGCAGTTCAGTGAGCAGCCTTGCCGCCGCAAGTACTACGTTTACCAATGGAGTAAGTGGCGGTAAAAGCACCGGGGTCACCCTTTTCGGCGCTGCTACGTTTGGCGGCACCTCATCGCTTACCGGCTTGAGGGTAACCGGCGCTGCGCTGCTGCGAGGTGACATCACTACTACAGCGCATTCGCAAACGTATACTGGCGCAGTAACGCTCGGCAATAACGTGACGCTGACCAGTTCAGGTTCTACAGGCGGTATTTCTTTCGGCAGCACGGTGGATAATGCCGCGACCACACGCGAGTCGTTGACTGTGGATGCGCCGAACGGGGCTGTAAGCTTTGCGGGCGCGGTAGGCGGCAGCAGCACCAACGGCCCGCTGAACGGCCTCAATGTGCAAGGTGGCAGCTTCAGTGCTAATACGCTAAATATCGGTAACGGCGGTTTGTCGGTTGCTACCTCCGGAACGATCAACCAAGCTGGTGGCTTTACGGTAGCGGGCACCAGCAGCTTCAATGCTGGCAGCAATGCCATAACACTCAACAGCGGAGCGAACGATTTTGCTGGGGTGATCAGCCTGAGTGGTAGCGACGTCAGCTTGGTCAACAGCGTGGCGACAGAGCTTGGCGCGGGTACGGAAACAGGCAGCCTCAGCGTAACGAGCACTGGCGCCATCTCGCAAAGTGGTGGGTTGAGCGTAGGCACTACCAGCAGCTTCGTAGCGGGCACCAACGCGATCACGCTGAATAATGCCGGGAACAATTTCACCGGGGCAGTTAGCCTGATCAGCGGTGCAGCGTCGCTCACCAATCAGCTGGCCACACAATTGGATACCAGCGTCGTCAGCAGCTTGACGGTTAACAGCGGCGGCGTGATCAGCCAGACAAGTGCCGGTGTTTTGACGGTGAGCGGCACCAGTACCTTCAGCGCGGGCAGCAATGCGATCACCTTGAACAATGCCAATGCGCTCACCGGAGCGGTGAACTTCGCAGGTGGTAACACTTCGCTTACGAACACGCTTGCCACACAGCTGGGGACAAGCACGATCACCGGTACGCTCGATGTTTCAAGCACCCTCGGCGCTATTACGCAAAGCGGTGCATTGACCGTCGGCGGTACTAGCAGCTTCAGCGCGGGTCTCAATGCGATCACGTTGACCAACGCGGGCAATGCTTTCACTGGTGCGGTTTCACTGATCGGTGGTACCACGCAGCTCACCAACAATAGTGCGCTGATTCTGGGTGATAGCTCCGTGAGTGCGCTTACCGTCATCAGCAATGGTTCTATTACTCAGGACGACAGCAGTGGCACGACTGGATTGAGCGTTACCGGCGCAGCGAGCTTTACGCAGAACAGTAGCAATCACGACATCGTGCTCGATAATTCGGGCAATAATATCCTGGGCGCGGCCAGCTTCGTTGCGGGTGCGCCGATCCGTAATCTGTCGTTCACCAATGCTGCACCGCCTTCCTCTTTGACACTGCCCGCGAGCGTGGGCGGCAATCTCGCCATTGACTACGTCAATGGCGTGCTGGCAGTGCCAACGACAATCGTTGTCACGGGCGCGCTGGATCTTACTGCGGGGGGCGGCATTACCCTCAACGGCACCGAAACTACGGGGGGCGCACAAACCTATCACAGTGCCGTGACCTTGGGCGGGAGCTCCACACTGCAAAGCACTGCTGGCGGCAACATCAATCTCGCGCAGGGTGTTGGCGGATCCACTTACGCTCTCGCGCTCGATACCAGTGGCGGCGTGACGATCGGCGGCAGCTTGCCCACCCAGCTCATGGGGCTAACCAGCAACGGCGGCAGCTTCAGCAGCGGCGCGTTGAGCATCGGCACTAGCGGACTGTCGATCTCTACGGCCAGCGGCCCGATTACTCAGAGCGGCACTTTCTCGGTCAACGGCACCAGCACCTTCAATGCCGGCGGCAATACCATCACGCTGAACAACGGGAGCAACAACTTTACAGGTGCTGTACTGTTGACAGGTGGTACTACACAAATCAACAACGGTACAGCGCTGACGCTTGGCAGCAGCACGATCCATGGCAATCTGACTGCAACTGCTCACGGCGCCATTACGCAGGCTGGATCTTTGACGGTAACCGGTACCAGCAACTTCACCGCTGGCAGCAACGCGATCACCTTGACCAGTGCGAGTAACGCTTTCACCGGTGCCGTAACGCTGACGGGCGGCGCCACGCAGATCACCAACAGCACCGCGCTTACGCTTGGCACGCTCAACACCGGTGCCTTGATCGCGGCTAGCGGTGCCGGTTTAAACCTGGGCAGTGGCACAGTGAGCGGTACGCTCACTGCATCGGGTGTTGGTTTGATCACTCAGAACGGCGCGCTCACGGTGAACGGTGCGGCCAGTGTCACGCAGAGCGGTAGCGGGCAGGACGTGCTGCTCGGCAACACCAGCAACCAGTTCAAGAGCACTGTGAGTTTTGCGGGTACGCAGATCAAGAATCTTACGTTTGCGAATGCGTATGCCACTTCGAGCAGCGGCCTGACATTGCCGGCCAGCATCAGTGGCAACCTTACGCTGATTTACCCCAATGCGGGCCTGATGTTGCCGGGAACCGCAGTAGGCGGCACATTGGACGTCACTGCCAACGGCATCACCATCAATGGCAATGAGACCACTGGTGGCGGGCAAATCTACAACGGTGCGGTTACGCTGGGTAACGATGCCACGTTGCATAGCGCAGGCAATGGCGACCTCACCTTTACTTCCACCATTAATGGCACCCATGCACTTGTGCTCAATACGAGCGGCAACGTCACATTAGGTGGCGCGGCAACTCTCAACGGCCTGACCAGCACCAGCAATACCTTCAGCGGTAGTGCGTTGACGATCGGCAGTGGCGGTTTGTCGATCACTACGACAGGCGGTGCGATCACTCAGACCGGCGCATTCGCCGTAACGGGCAACAGTGAGTTTAATGCAGGCGGCAATGCGATCACATTGACTAACGGTGGTAACAATTTTGTTGGGGCAGTAGCGTTGACCGGTGGCACCACGCAAATCAGCCAAGGTTCGGCATTGACACTGGGTGCGATGCACACGGGATCGCTGACGGTGAACAGCCAGGGCGATCTGAATCTAGGCAGTGGTTCGGTTAGCGGTGATCTAGCAGCAACCAGCAACGGTGGCGCAATCAGCGAGAGCGGTCCGTTGTCGGTCAGCGGCAACAGCACGCTCAATGCAGGCACCGCAGCGATCGCGTTGACCAATGCCAGCAATGCGTTCGGTGGAGCGGTTAACCTCACTGGTGGCACCACGCAGATCACGGACAGCGCAGCACTGAACTTGGGCACATTGAATACGGGTGATCTGACGATCACCAGCAGTGGCAACTTGAATCTCGGCAGCGGCAACATTGGCGGCAACTTGGTGGCGACCAGCAATGGCGGCGCGATCAGTCAGACCGGTGCGTTGTCGATCGCCGGCACCACAGCACTCAATGGTGGTAATGGAGCGATATCGCTTACCGATAGCGGCAACACCTTCACGAGCGCAGTCACGGCGACGGGCGCGGGTGTGGCGTTAAATGATGCTGGCGATCTCACCGTCGCTTCGCTTACCGATAATGCCAATGGCAGTGTCGCATTGACCGCAGGCGGCACGTTGACGGCTTATGGCATCAGTGCAGGCAGCGGCAATATCGCGCTGGCTTCCAACGGCGGAACGCTGTCGACCGGCGGCGCGATCAGCGGCGGTAACATCTCGCTGACGGGTGTGAACGGTATTACCTCGACCAACAGCATCACCGCGAGTGGTTCGCTGACGATGACCAGCGCGAATGGTGCGATCACCAGCTCGGGTGGTCTCAGCGCAGGTGCGCTGACTGGATCATCGGCGGGTGCTACCGTGCTCAGCGGTACCAACACGATCGGCACGTTGGGTAGTTTCAATGCGAATGGCTTCAGCTTGAGCAACGGGCAGAGTTTGACCGTAGCAGGGCCTGTGACTGGCAATGGCAGCACGACGCTTACCGTTACCAGCGGTGATCTCTCTCTCAGCGGTTTGGTGAGTGGCTCCGCCACCGCGTTGAACGCGGCAGGCAATATTAACGAAGGCAGTAGTGGGGGCATTGTCGCCAGCACGTTGTCCGGTGGCGTCGGTGGGTCGGCCAGCTTGAGCAGTTCGGCCAACCAAATCGGCACGCTGGGTAATTTCAGCGCTTCGCATTTCACTCTGCTGGATGGTCCCGCGTTGACGATCAACGGCACCGTGAATGGTGGCACCAGTACCGCCATCACCGTCAGCAACGGCGGTCTCACCATCAATGGCGCTTTGCTCGGCAGCACTACGACCTTGAATGCTGCCGGAGCTATCAGCGAGGGCGGCGGCAGCATTACTGCAGGTACGCTCAGCGGCGGTGCGTCTGGTGCCGCGACGCTCAACGGCAGCAACCAGGTGGGCGCACTCGGCAACTTCAGTGCCAATGGGTTCAGCTTAACCGACGGGCAGGCGTTAACGGTTAACGGTTCGGTGAACGGCAATGGCAGCACCGCGCTGACCACTACCAACGGCGGTATCACCATCAACGGTACGGTGATCGGCAACACGGTGTCGTTGAACTCGGCGGAGGCGATCGGCGAGGGCAGCAACGGCATCCAGGCCGACACGCTGACGGGTAGCTCCATCGGCGCCACCACGCTCAATGGTGCCAATCAGGTGGGTACGCTGGGTTCGTTTACTGCGAACGGCTTCAGCCTGGCCGATGCGCAGGCGTTGACGGTGAGCGGTGCGGTAAGTGGCGGTAGCAGTCTCGCGCTTACTACCACCAGCGGCGATATCGCCATCAACAATGCTATCAGCGGCACTGCGACGAGCTTGAACGCAGCGGGCACCTTGAGCGAAGGTACTGGCGGCACAATCGCGGCGGCCACGCTTAGCGGCAACGCCGGCGGACTCACCACGCTCACTGGCTTGAACAAAGTAGGCACGTTGGGTGATTTCCGTTCGCTATCCGGCTTCAATTTCGCGGATGACCAAACGCTGACCTTGAGTTCCTTGAACGGCAGCAACTATGTGGTAGATGCCGGTACATCGACGGCGTCGATCTCGGTCACTCACGGCAACCTGTACCAGTCAGATCACACGTGGACGTATGACGGCAGCGGCTACTGGTCGTCGACGGGTGCGATTGGTACGCAGGCGAATCCGATCTATGTCACGGGTTTGACGACGCAGTATGTGCCGCTGGTTGGTGACCCGCCGGCGTACTTCTACGCAGTGGATCGGTTCGGCGACATTCTGTCGATCGTTGGCGATAGCGTGAACGTGCCGACCTCGCTGTTCTCCAGCCGCGCGCAGAACGTAAACAATCACCTGGATTCCTATATCGACGCCAGTGTGATCACTGCGAACTACCGCGCGTTTGGTATCGTGCCTTCCGGCATTTTGTTGCCGCCGGATCAGCAGAGTTGCCAGACGGGCGGTGGCACGGATTGTTCGGACGAATAAGCGAGGAGAGTGGATGCGCAGCGCACGTTGGTTGGTTTTACTGGGGTGCTGCGGCATGTTTGCCGCCGGTCATGCGCAGGCGCAGATTGCGCCTCGCCTGACCGGCGAAGCAGTGGTTGGCCGGCTCGATGCAATACGGCAGGAGTTGGCCGAGCGTGCAAGCAAATTGCACGACGATCGCCTCACCGCAGCAAGTGCACGCCTGGGCACGATGGCCGACGCGCTGCGCAAGTCGCTGGGCAATAAGATGAGTCAGCCAGTCGACATCATCGATGACAGCTCGCGCGTAGCAGTATGGCGTGGCGATGCGGCCGTCCAGCGCACACGCGCTTATCTCGATGCGGAGCCGGGGTGCCCAGGCAGCGACGCGAAGGCGATGGCAGATAGCTTGATTACCACCATCGACCGGCTCGCTACGGCATCGAGTTCATCGAAAGCTACGCCGGTGATCAGTGGCGTCGAAACCATCGATCATCGGCCGTTGTTTGCGTTGCATCCAGGCAGCACACCGATTGCCTTGGCGCTGGTCGGCACGAATCTCGGGGATCCGCAATGCGCGGATCCGCAAGTCACCGCCACCGACGAACAAGGCAAAGCCGTCGATGCGCAGCCGGTCATCACCGGCACGCTGCCGACACGTATCGAGCTGAAACTTCCGAACGGGGTAGGGAGCAAGTCCGGCACCTATCTGCTGCACGTGGTGACCAAGCACAAATCGTTTCTTATGGGCTGTTCTGCACAACCGGAAGCACTAGCCGTGCTGCAGGTGACGCAGCCCTTGCGCGTGATAGTGAATTACGAATTGACCGCAACGTGCAGCAATGGTCAACGCGTGCCTGTAACAGGTAGCTTGCCGGACGTCACAGCTTACGGCAGCACATCGTCACGACAGGTCGATGCTGCCGCATGTCCGGATCCATCGCGTTATGCCATCAGCGCCAAGGTGGCATTCGGCGATGGCAACAGCGCATCGGTGGGGCCGGTCGAGCAAAGTGCCACTGCGGATATCACGCTTGGCTTGCCTGCGGGATTTACATTGAGCTGGAGTCCGTCGACGCGTACGGTGTTTGTGCGGTCGGCAGCCAATATCTGCAAAGGTGTGTATTAACGCGCAGGTTGGGGTGCAAACCCCAACCTACAGATACCAGCGCGTTCTATTCCTCAGGACCTGAAATCACCTGCAACTCGCTCATACCACCCGGCGCCAGATCCTTCATCAGATCCACGAAGCTCAAGCCCACCAGGCGCTGTGCGCGGCGCAGCAGCAGCGGAATGGGGCTGGAGGGTTCGCAGCGGGCGTAGTAGTCGCAGATTTCGTCCAGTTTGCGAATCACATCTTGCGGCGTTTCGATACGACCGCTGGCAACTGGCGCTGTGCCGCCGGCTGATGTCGAGGTGGTTTCACCTTCTGCAACACCCGTGGCCTCCACAGTCTGCGGTGAGCGTTTGGCGAGTTGCGGCTCCAGAAATTTCTTTACTTCATAGACATCACTGAGCAGCGGCTTCAAATCCGGACCGGCCGTGCCGATGTGTTCGCTGAAAATGGTATCAATGGCTTTGATGTGATCGAACGCGGTGTTGATCGCCGCTACGTTCGCAGCGAGCTGCTCTTCTGGACAATCCATGCAGCAGGCTTCGATCTGGGTCATGCCAGGAAGCTCGGTGCCTTCCTCATCATCATTCGTGGTGATCTTGAGCGTGCCGTTGGCAATGCGCAGGTCGCGCAGTGAGAACCGTCCCAGCCGCACCGATTGCACGAAGGGCGTATTGCGGAAAAAACCGAGCATGCCTTGCAGGTCGGTGATGGCGGATACGGCATTGACCCGTGCGGTGGGGTCGTTGTCGTCTTCCGCATCCAACTGGGGATGCACGCTATCCCAGAAATGCTCCAGCAGGTTACGGGTCAGCTGCAGGCCGGCGCTAAAGCCGGGCATGCCGGTGGTACGCATCCAGGCGGTGGTCAGGTGCACTGCCACGCGAAGGTCCTTGGAACGCCCCAGCAACGCCTTCGCCTGACTGGAAACCTTGTCCCAGTCCGGCTCCTCGGCGGCAATCACGCTGTCGCCGACGGCGCGCTCGGCCTTGGTCGCCGCCAGGCGTTCCAGGGCCATGAAATCAGGGTCATATTCCAGATTCTCGCCGGTAGGCGAAGCCCCATCTAGGGGAGACAACAGCGACTCCAGAGCGTAGCTGGTCATAGGCGTAGCAGTCCTTGAGGTGGGGAAATCCTACCTCAATTGGATTGCATTGAGCGCCTGTTTTTTTACATGCACCGGAGGTTTTTGGGGAGGTTAGGTTGGGGTGTAAACACCCAACATTGCCATGTATGTGCAGGTGGTGATGTTGGGGTTTGCCCCCAACCTGCACGACCAGGCTTGTTGCGTCGGCGAATTGATATGGGTTGAATAGCGCATCCCCTTCGCCAGAGGCATGTGCATCATGCCGTACGAGCAACCCACAGTCCGTTCGGCTGCCATCATTGCGATGCATCTGATCGATATTGCCGATGCAATCGATCTGTCGAACGTGGAATTGCTGTGGGATCAGCAAAGACCTTCGACCAGCGTACGCAGCAAGCTTGGCAGCACACCGCCCAAGGCAGTGGCTTTCGGCGTTCCTCCGGTGCTATTGAAACTCGACCCATTGGAGCTACTGCTGCGGGGACAAATGTACCAGGCCGACGTCACAGCTAGGCTGTACGATTTCGGCGCTGTGGCTTTTTCGGTGCGGATTCCGGTTGCGTCATGCAATTGGGGGGCTTTTTCGCAGCGAGTGAATGCCGTAGATGCCCTCTTGGGGCCTGGCGCCGATAGCCTCATCTGGGGGCAGTTGCTGCAGCAGGTACGTGCGGCGCTGCTGCCCGCGTTGTCCAAGCCCACCACTGCTTCGCTGCACGAGGATTACCTGCTTGGCATCGTGCACGCGTTTGAGGAAACGGTGCCTGCCAATACGATGCATGAGCAGATCGATCTGGTGCCGTTGCTGTCGGGTGAGCAACGAACGCTGTCGGAGCAAGCGCGCAGGGACCTGCTGCAGCATCGCTTCTCCTACTACCTCGATGACCTGGTGGTATTGACCTGGGACCGTGCCTTCATCTACGAGCCGCGCGGCGATTCCGACGTGGCGGACATTCTCGAAGTCGCCAACGCGCAATTGCTGGAGATGCGCTTCTACGACGAGCTGCTCGACGCTGAATTGCCGCGCATGTACGACATGGTCGAGGCCGCTCATCACGCGGGTAATCCGCTGGCATCGCGCCGCTTCGCCGATCTGGCGCGCAAGCTGTATACCCTGGTGGCGGAAGTCACCGAAATTACCGAGAAGGTGGACAACGCGCTACAGGTCACCGAGGACGTCTATCTCGCCCGTGTTTACGCAGCGGCGCTGGATCTGTTCCGGGTCAGCCGCGTGAGTGATGCCGTGGACCGCAAGCTGGCGATCATCCGGGATACGTACGCCGCGCTTTATGAAGAAGCATCTGGCAAGCGTGCAGAGTTGCTGGAGTTGGCCATCATTGTGTTGATCGTGGTGGAGATCGTCATTGCCATACTGAGGCATGCGTAGGCTGGGGTGGCAACGCTGACATTGCCACGCATGTCTACGTTGCGAGTTGGGGTTTGCACCCCAGCCTACGCAAAATCATAAAAGACACTCCCTGGAAATCGTTGCGAGAATTTGCTCGACTTCCATGCTGTGCATTCCTGCATACGCGCGTGACCGGGAGGGTATTCATGAAAGCAGCTGTTCGGTTATTGAGCCAAAGTCTTGCCGTCACCACGCTGTTGCTTGCAACGAGTCATGCCTATGCCGGCGTCGATACGGAAGTCCAGGTCACCGTACACGCGGACAAGCCAGGGCCGGTGATCCATCCGGAGATCTACGGCCAGTTCGCCGAGCAGCTGGGGCGGGGTATCTACAGTGGCATCTGGGTTGGGGAGAATTCCTCCATTCCCAACATCAAGGGCTACCGCAAGGATGTGGTCGAGGCTTTGAAGGCGATCAAGGTGCCGGTCATTCGCTGGCCCGGCGGTTGTTTTGCGGATCAATACAACTGGCGCGATGGCATTGGCCCGCGTAACAAGCGGCCGATGCGCATGAACGCCTCATGGGGTGGGGAGGACGACAATCAGTTCGGCACGCAGGAATTCATGGATTTCGCGGAACTGATCGGCGCCAAGGCTTACCTCAGCATCAATGTCGGGACTGGCTCGCCGCGTGAGATGAGCCAGTGGATCGAGTACATCACGGCCGACGGCCACTCCGCCCTTGCCCAGGAGCGGCGTGCAAATGGCCGGGATAAGCCGTGGAAGCTCGATTACGTCGGCATCGGCAATGAGATGTGGGGATGTGGTGGTTCGATGCGCCCACAGTTCTATGCGGACGTATATCGCCAGTACGCCACGTTCGTGCATGCGCCCAGCAATGCACCGATATCCAGGGTGGCCAGCGGCGCCAACGCCGATGACGTTGGCTGGACCGACACGGTGATGTCAGTGGCAGGCAGCCAGATCGATGCCATCAGCCTGCACAACTACACCATTCCAACCGGCGATTGGTCGCACAAAGGCTCGGCCACGCAGTTCGGCGAAAGCGAATGGATGTCCACCATGCAGGGTGCGTTGCGCATGGACGAACTCATCGCCAAGCACAGTGCGGTGATGGACAAATACGACCCGAAGAAGCGTGTGGCATTGGCCGTGGACGAATGGGGCAACTGGATGGACCAGGACCCCAGTGCGGGCGACGCTGCGCTGTGCCAGCAGAACAGCCTGCGCGACGCGCTTTCTGCTGCGATCACCTTGGACATTTTCCAGGCACATGCAGATCGCGTGCGCATGGCCAACATCGCGCAGATGGTGAACGTGCTGCAGGCCATGATTCTTACGGACAAGGCCAAGATGGTGTTGACGCCGACGTACTACGTCTTCGACATGTACAAGGTGTTTCAGGGTGCCACTTCATTGCCGGTCGATGTGCAAGCGCCGGACTATCGCTACGGGAATGTCTCGGTACCGGGCGTCCATGCCGCGGCCGGGCGTGACACTACCGGCGTGGTGCACGTGGCGCTGGTGAATCTCGACCCGCATCGTGCCGAGACGGTTCACTTGCGCCTTGCTGGTATCGCGGGAACAAACATGCAGGGCAGGGTGCTGACTGCACCGGCGATGACTTCCATCAATACCTTCGACCATCCGCACATAGTGGAGCCGGCCGCGTTCAATCATGCCGCGATCAAGGATGGTGTGGTCACGGTAGCGTTGCCGGCAAAATCGCTAGTGGTTTTGGACATCCATTGAATCTGTGTAGGTTGGGGTTTTCACCCCAACCTACGATTGTCCTTTACAGACTATTGATATTGGATGGCGAACACGGATCGAGGAAAGGAGGAGGTGTGTTCGGGTTGTCTCTGACAAGCAATACGCTCTCGCCTTGGCCGCTGTTATAGCGAAGCGGGAAGTCCGCTTTCCGATCGTTGTTAGGATCCGCGGTGGTATCGATAATGAGCTTGCCAAGATCGTTGGCCGTTGTTCCTTTAGCCACCGTCTTCGGTTGCGCCAATTGCAGCAAATAGTCGAAAGACTGGTTATTGGCGAAGTTTTGATTTCCGTTGTAGACCTTCGATGGATTGAAGTTGAAATCCTGGGCCCCAGAACTGGTGTTTACGACGGAAGTGACCTTGTAGATCACGAACAGTCCGTTAGAGGATTGAGTGGTCGTATGCGGTGAGCCGGTCGGATTGCTGTCAAAGAGACTGCAAGTCGCGGATTGATTGTAATGAATGGTTACGGTGTTAGCGCAGCCAATCAAGGAGAGCGTAGTGGTCCCTACCATTGCAGCCAACATGATGCGTTTACCGAATGCTTTCATAGCTCATTACCTCCTCAAAGAGTGATCACGTAAAGTGGCTGAGCGGGGCGCCGATGCGCTCCGCACCTGTCAGGATGAACACCCGCGTGGTGTGTGCGCCCGATTTCGTTTGGCTGGGCGCGTGCTCGTCATCGGAGTCGTTTCGTGGGCCTGTCGACTCACGATCGTCCCGATGCAATTCCAGCAGACGTCAAGACTTCTCGCCGCACCGGCAGAGCCGGAATCCCCATGTGACTTGACGTAAATAGGCCGCGAAAGCGTCGGCTACATGGCGTGATGAAAGCGTCAACTTTTCAGCGTCGCAAATCGTCGGGCGTCAGGAAAATTAAATGACACGTCTATAGCTGACGCGTATTGCTTTGGCGATTATCAATCCACTCGTTAGAGCATGCACCCGAGCGCCGGCAACGTGAATTTCAATCGGTCGGATGCCAAGAGGCGGTGGCTGCTCCAAAGACCGCGGATGGCATGATGGTCGGTGGGCAGATTGAGTTTGTTTCAGACGGAATGTTGGGGAGGCGCCACAACCTGCGCTGCAACCCTCCCCTGCAAGCAGGGGAGGGAGCAACATGACACATCAATCGTTCGACGTGCCGTAGATAACACCACGTGCACCATTCGTTCCGAGATACACGGTGCCAAAGGTGCGCGGATCGCCGACAACCAGCGAGACGCCGCCCCACTGATGCTGCGCATCGTTGATCTGCACCCACGTCTTGCCCACATCGGTAGAGCGGAACAGCGCGGTGGTGCCGTTTACGGTGCCTGACACGTAAATAGTGGGATAGAACGCACCCGTCGCGGCCTTGCCGAAGCCAACCGAATTGGCCGACGTCACGGCGGACGCTGCAAACGCACTCCAACTCCAGCCGGAGTTGGTGCTGCGATACAAGCCGGCCGGCGTGGCGAGCCAGATATCGCCTTGAACCCCAGTGACGGTGGTCACCTGGCTCTTCTGCCATGAAGCCACCACCGGCAAATTGGTTGCCGAGGCATACCAGGTCACGCCCTTGTCGGAACTGCTGTAGAAGGTGCCGGTCGACGAATTCCATGCGTAGAACAGATTGCCGTTGGCACCATCCGACACCACCTGCACACCCTTGGGCAGCGCGCTCAACGTTGTCCAAGTCGTTCCGTTGTCGGTGGAATAAGCAGGCGTCACATCCGACGGTGCCCACACGATCGTGCCGCCGTCTGCAGAGATGGCTGCACTGCCGCCGCCATTGGTGGAGCCGGCCTGGTTTGCAAACGGCGTCCAGGTTGTACCGCCGTCACTCGACACCGCGCCGAACACGTTGTTACTGCCAGTACCGACACGCACGATCTTCGAAGGAAGATTTTTCGCGAAGTCGAGCCCGGTGCCGTTGGAGCAGATGGGATTGTTGTTTTGCTTCGCCGGAGCCTTGGCAAGGTTGGTATGGACGAAACCACAGACGTCGCCAAGACCGCTGAGCAGATGCGCACCGGCAGTAGGGGAGATCAACGTGATGACGGCGGTTTCCTCAATGTCGTTGGCGCCAACGCTCCAGTTCGTCGCTTGCCCGCTATCGATTGCGGTGAGGTTGCCAGTCTCCCAAATGCCGCCGCCGAAACCGTACATGGCATGCGCGGGATTGAAGGGATCGATGACTACTTCGCCCCAATTGCCGAACGCTGCTTGCGATTGGCCTTGTGTGATCCATGGCGACTCACTGGCATCGCGCGTTGCAGTGGCGCCCACGTCCACCCAGCTCGTACCGCCATTGGTGGTGCGATACATTGTGTCGCTCGGCCACCAGTGGTCCATCGTCATCACCACGACGGTGCCGGGCTTGGCCGGATCGATCGACAGCCCGCTGAAACCGGACGGATAGTTGTACTTGTCCGGCGGCGTGATGTTCTGCCACGTATTCAAGCCGATGTTGTACTTCCACACTTGCCCTTTGGTCATGCCATTGGGGCCGGCTGCGTTGCCGTAGGTGATGTACAAGGTGCCATCCGGTGCAATCAGTCCACGTTGCGCCATCAGTCCGGTCGGTCCGCCGCTGACCGGTGTCCAGGTCACGCCACCGTCTGAGCTCTTGTAAAGCGTCGACGTGGCCGTAGCGGTGGACACACCGGCGAAGATGGTTTTGGTGGCTGATCCCCTGATGCCCGACGGCTTGTAGAAAGCGACGAAGGCCACGCCCGCACCACTGCCATCGCTGGAAAGTGCGCCGAAGCCGTTCACCTTGCTCCATGTCGTGCCGCGATCGGAACTCTTCCACAAGCCGTTGGTGCTGGCCTGCGAGGAATCATTGGATGTGCCGTAAAACAGGATCGTTCCGAGATTCGGATCGACCTGGAGACGCTCGCCTGCGTTGCGCCCGTCTTCGTTGCCACCCGCGCGGAAACCCAGCGGATGCGAGGCAAATGTTTTTCCTTCATCGAACGATACGAGCACTGCACCATTGGCGCCCCAGGACTGCGTATACAAACCCGTGACCATGAACAGCATCTTCGGATTGTTCGGATCGATGGCGATGCTCTCGACGCCCATCCATTGCGAGTCCGACGGTGACACCCAATCGTTCAACGGCACCCATTTGCCGGTCGTCGATACATAACGATAGGCGCCGCCAACATCGGTGCGTGCGTAGAACAATCCAGGTTTCGCGGGGTGCGCGATGATGCCGTCGACATAGCCGCCGGCAACGATACGTACGTTTTTCCAGGCGTATGAAGGTGCTGTCGTGGTTTGTGCCGCAAGGTTTGCAACAGGTGATGCAGCAAGCAAGGCAAATGTGCCGTAAGCGAGCCCCTTGGCGATGGCTCGGCGTAAAATATTATTCATTATCCCCTCTCTAGGTTGGCAGTACTGCTCAAGTGCAGAACGTCGCCGTGGCGATCAAACGTTTCGTCGGACGGCGTTGCTCCGGTTTTCATCGCACCCGGAAAATCGCTTTTTCGATACCCGCTTGTTAAATGCCGCCGGCAATGTACGCCTAAATTTTTTGGACTGCCCTGTCCCATGAGGACAAGACCACGACGCACGCAGTCTTTCAAGAATCTGGTGCGGCACACAAAGAAAAATCGCAAGAAGGCTTGAGTGATTTATGGTGCGTAGGTTAGGTGAAGACGCCAACATGGCCATGCATGCATAAATCCTGATGTTGGGGTTTGCACCCCAACCTACGAACGGTGATTAACGCTTTCTTCTTCTACGCTGCGACACACTCCGCATTTACCTGCTTCGCGGAGGCGTCATGAGTCAGCGATTCGATGCTGTGGTCGTCGGGGCAGGGCAGGCCGGTCCATCATTGGCTGAGCGCCTTGGTAAATCCGGTCGCAAAGTTGCCGTGATAGAGCGCAAACTGGTAGGCGGCACGTGCGTCAATACCGGATGCATTCCCACCAAGGCCATGGTGGCAAGCGCGTATGTCGCGCAGATGGCGCGTCGCGCGGACAGCTATGGTGTGCTTGCCAAAGGCGATGTTCGCGTCGACATGGAGCGTGTTTGGACGCGGACACAAGGCATATCAGGGCAGTCGCGCAGCAATGTCGAAAAGTGGCTCGCCGGCATGCAAAACGTTGCCTTGCTGCGCGGACACGCCGTGTTCGAATCGCCGCGCAGCTTGCGCGTAGGCGATGAACTTATCGAGGCCGACGAGATTTTTCTCAATGTCGGTGGGCGTGCCGCCATACCCGATTTTCCTGGCATCGATACGGTCCCTTATCTGACCAACACCGGCATCCTTGCGTTGCGCGAGTTACCAAAGCACCTAGTGATCGTTGGTGGCAGCTATATCGGCCTGGAGTTCGGACAGATGTTTCGGCGTTTTGGCGCTGAGGTAACGATAGTCGAGCGCAGCGATCGCTTGTTGCCGCGCGAGGACCCCGAAGTCTCCGCAGCAGTAGTCGATATCCTGCAAAGGGAAGGCATCACCTTTCATCTTTCGGCGGAATGCATCGAAGTGCATGGCAAAGAGGGCGACGTGAATGTAGTAGCCAAATGCGCCAAGCCACGGCTGGAAGTGCGCGGGACACATCTTTTGCTGGCAGTAGGCCGCCGTCCCAATACGGATGAGCTTGGGCTGGAGAAGGCGGGCGTCGTCACGGACGAACGTGGCTATATCACGGTCGACGATCAATGTCGGACCAATGTGAAGGGCATATGGGCACTCGGCGATTGCAACGGCAAGGGTGCCTTTACCCATACTTCGTATAACGATTTTGAAATCGTCGCCGCCAATGTGCTGGACAGTGAATCCAGACAGATTTCCGATCGCATTGCGGCTTATGCGCTGTTTATCGATCCGCCGCTTGCACGCATTGGGCTTACGGAGCAAGAAGCGCTAAAGCAAGGTTATAAAGTGGAAATCGGCGTGCGGCCCATGACACGCGTCGGACGCGCGATAGAACGTGGCGAGACGCTCGGTTTCATGAAGATGATTGTGGATGCGGATAGCCAGCAATTGCTCGGTGCAGCCATTCTTGGCGTCAACGGCGACGAGGCCATTCACAGCCTGCTCGATGTGATGTACGCCAAGGCGCCTTATCGCACGGTGACGCATGCCGTCCACATTCATCCCACCGTTGCGGAGTTGCTGCCGACGGCATTGCAGAGTCTGGCGCCTGCTAAGCATGGGTGAAATTGATCAATATATGCCGTGATATTGAGGCTTTCACCGTCGCTGCAATCGGCGTTCCATTTGAGCTATTGGCAAACCAGTACAGGTATGCGGCTGCTCACCAGCACTTTTTGTGTCTCGCTGCCCAGTACCAGCCGGTTCAGACCGTGCCAGCCATGCGTGGCCATCACGATCAGATCGCAATGGTGCTCGTTGACCGCATCGAGAATGGCTTCATGTGGGTGATCGCCGAAAACGTAGCGGCATTCGCAGGGTATTTGTGCATCCATAGCCATGGCTTTGGCTTGGTCCAAGTAGCGTGATGCGCTTTGCAAGGCCTGGGTGCTGTAGCGTAATTCCGCTGCAGCAAGGATTTCGGTCATGTAGGCGATCGAATTGAACGGCGGCACCACATGCAGCGCCAGCACTTTCGCATCGATCGTGCGGGCCAGTTGCAGGCCGAGGCTGAAGGCGTGCAGCGACAAATCCGATCCGTCGATAGGTATGAGCAAATGCTGGAACGATGCATTCGGCAGCACGTTTTGGTCTTGCCAGCTTGTCACGGTTGCCATGGACATGAGTGGTGCCTCCGATGCACTTCGTGCTCAGTGCTGCATGAATACCGGTATATCGGCGTGCGCCATGACGTGCCGCGTTGCACCACCCAGCACACGCTCGCGAATGCGCGAGTGTCCGTAGGCGCCCATCACCAGAAGATCCGCGTGCGCGTCGTGTGCCTTGGCTAGAAGTGTTTCGCCTGCTTTGTCGGCGGGCACATGAATGTAATGCGGCTTGGCAGTGATGCCATGGTGCATCAGGTAGACGATGGGGTCGGGTTCGGCGACGCTGATCTGGTTGTCGTATGGCGTGCGCACTTCGCCGTTGATCAGGATTACTTCTTTGGCAAGCTTGATCAGCGGCAAGGCACTGTGCAGCGCGCGGGTCGCCTCGAAGCTTCCGTTCCAGCCGATCACCACGCGCTCGAACGAGACGGCCTGGTTCCATTGTGGCGGCAACACCAGGCACGGAATGCGGCTGCTCAGCATCGCTTCCCCGAGTATGTCGAATATGCGCACTTCGTCCACCATGTCGCGTTCCAGCACTGCCAGATCGTGCCACGCGCCGAGCTTGCGTAGCGTAGGTGCGATTGCCGTGCGCGTTACCGTCCATGACGCATAAAGCGCACCATGACTGCGGGCATAGGTCTGGAACGCCACGGCATCGTCCAGGCATTCGTATTCCACGTCGGTGAGCAGGCTCATTACCGTGGGTTCGGATTCATACGCACGCTGTTCGCGCAGGGCACCCGGCACATAGCAAGCGGTCACATTGAAGTGCCAGCGTGCGGCCATGTCGACGGCAGCCAACAGCGCAGGGCTCCACGGTCCGGTGGAGGTTGCCAGTGCGAGCACATCGTGGAATCGCAACGCCAAGGGTGAGGTGGGGTTGATGGTGCCTTTGGATTCTTGAGCAAGCATGAGTGGATCTTCCGCAAGTCGATGCCATATCGATCACAGGACCAGTGAATAGACCACTGTCCTTGGATCTTCTGGATGAAATTCGCGCTTGAAGCCTAGAAACGAGGCCAGTTCGTGCATGGGTTCGTTACCGGCATCGTCGATGGAGAACATCCGGGCAAACTTGTGTTTGCGCGCCATATCGATGAGGTGATGCATCAGCAGCACAGCCAAGCCGCGGTGGCGCCAGTTGTCGGCCACAGTAACGGCGCATTCGCATTGCTTGCCG
The DNA here is from genome assembly GCF_030160295.1 of Dyella acidisoli. Taxonomy (GTDB): domain Bacteria; phylum Pseudomonadota; class Gammaproteobacteria; order Xanthomonadales; family Rhodanobacteraceae; genus Dyella_B; species Dyella_B acidisoli. The sequence continues at coordinate 1,454 of NZ_BSOB01000003.1, read as the reverse complement.
TCTTGCGTGGCCGAATAGCGGCTGATGCCTATTTCTTTCAGCTTGCCTTCGTCGTGCGCAAGCGCCACAAAAGCCATGTCGTGTACATAATCCACATGCATCAGTCGATCGATGAGTTCTTTGCTCGGTTCCTTGAAGTCGCCGAGAAAACGGTAACGTCTTGCTTCGGCGGAGAGATTGCGGATGAATGCTTCCTCCAGCGGTCGATCGGCTTTGCGCAGCGGGCGAACGAGTACCCGCGTTCCGTCACGCAGCGATTCGATCCAGTGGTCACCTTCCAGTGCGGCAAGTGGCGTGGAGCTTTCGGCAAACGGTTGCTTCGTGTCGGGAGCCATGGCGAAGACCTCGCGGTAGTCATGTCCAATGGACGCATGAACTATTTAGCGCGCAGCAGATGACATGCGCTTGATCGCGGTCAAGTGCAGTGAAGGTTGCTGTCTGCATCTTCGGCGAGCGGCGTTGTTACAAACCGTTACAAACCGTTGCCAGTCGGAACTCTTGGCGCTACTGGCTGAGTCTAGAGTGAGCTCTACAGCGACCAGAGACTGCCTTGGGGACATCGTCATGACCGCGCTAGTATCCGCCGCCGTTGAAATGCCTGCCGGTAAACCTTATGCGCTGCTTGCATTGGCGAACGACGGTGGCATCGGTATGGACCTTGAGATGCTTCGCCAGCACGTGCCGATGCACCGTTGCAAGCACGCTGCGGGGCAGGGCATTTACCACGCCGGGCAGCCATTTCAGGCGATCTATCTGGTGCACGCCGGCTCCTATAAAACCTGCGAGCTGGCCGAGGATGGACGTGAACAGGTTACGGGCTTTCGCATGCGTGGTGATCTGATCGGCGTGGAATCGATCGGCCTAAAGACCTATTCCTGCGACGTCATTGCGCTGGAGGACAGCGAAGCTTGGGAGCTGCCTTATCCTGCTGTGTTACGCGCCTGTCTGCACGTGCCTGACGTGCAGGCTCGCATCACTGAAGCGCTCGCTGCCGAAGTTCGCAACGGCCGCTCATGGATGTTGATGTTCGGCACGCTTGCGGCAGAGCGTCGCGTCGCAGCCTTTCTGCTCGAAGTAGCCGCACGCTACGCTCGGCTGGGTTACAGCGCCAGGCACTTCATTCTGCGTATGAGCCGTATCGACATGGCCAGCTTTCTTGCATTGAAGCATGAGACGGTGAGCCGTGCGCTGTCGCGTCTGGACGATCTCAACTACATCAACGTGCAACGTCGCGAGGTGCGGGTATTGGACGTCGATGGATTGCGCTCGATGGCAGGTGTAGCAGTGAATTGATGGACGTTCGTAGGCTGGGATGACAATCCCAGCATTATCATGCATGCCTACAATGTTATGCTGGGATTGCATCCCAGCCTATGTATGGACTCGCCCCCTTCGTCAACCGCTTTTTTCATCCCCGAATGCCGGCTGCATCTATGTATGAGGCCTCACCAAGG
>NZ_BSOB01000002.1 GCF_030160295.1 Dyella acidisoli | reverse complement strand
GTGACGCTAACCAATTGATTTTATTTGCCGATTAACCGGACAGTACTGGGGCCAGCAAAGAAAAGTGACCCGGTCGCTTCGCGACCGGAAGCGCCGCAGGCAATGTCACAACGCACGACATGCCCAGCTGAAGCTCGACGCTAATCGGGTCCCGAAGGGAGAGGGGAGTTATGCAATAAAGCCCATAAAAAAAGGCCGCCCTGCGGCGGCCTTTCATTCAACTCACCAACGCCAATCAACCAGCGCTGCGCGAAGCCTTCTTGCGATCGTTCTCGGTAAGGTGCTTCTTGCGCAGGCGGATTTCCTTCGGCGTGACTTCGACCAATTCATCGTCGTCGATGAAGTCCAGTGCCTGTTCCAGCGAGAACTTGGTCGCCGGGGTCAGCTGGATCGCATCGTCCTTGCCCGAGGCGCGCATGTTGGTCAGCGGCTTGGGCTTGATCGCGTTGACGGTGAGGTCGTTGTCCTTGGCGTGGATGCCGACGAGCTGGCCTTCATAGATCGAGTCGCCTTCCGCCGCGAACAGCTTGCCGCGTTCCTGCAACGGCCCCAGCGAGTAAGCAGGCGTGGTGCCGGCGGCGTTGGCGATCATCACACCGTTGAGGCGCTTGGCGATCTGGCCTTCTTCCTTCGGACCATAGTGGTCGAACACGTGGAACAGCAGGCCGGAACCCTGGGTGAGGGTCTTGAACTGGTTCTGGAAGCCGATCAGGCCACGCGCCGGGATCATGTATTCGAGACGTACGCGGCCCTTGCCGTCCGGCTCCATGTTCTTCAGCTGGCCCTTGCGGACGCCGAGGCGCTCCATCACCGGACCCTGGTGAGTTTCCTCGACGTCGACCACCAACTGCTCGATCGGCTCCATCTTCTGGCCGTCGATGTCCTTGATGATCACTTCCGGGCGCGACACGGCGAGCTCATAGCCTTCGCGGCGCATATTCTCGATCAGCACCGACAGATGCAGTTCGCCACGGCCGGAGACGAGGAACTTGTCCGCGTCAGAGCCCTGCTCGACCTTCAGTGCCACGTTGTGCACCTGCTCACGGTCAAGGCGGTCCTTGAGCTGGCGGCTGGTGAGGAACTTGCCGCCGGAGAGATCCTTGTTGCCAGCGAACGGCGAGTTGTTCACCTGGAAGGTCATGCTGATCGTCGGTTCGTCGACGGTCAGTGCCGGCAGCGCTTCCGGGGTGTCCAGCGCGCAGACGGTGTCGGAGATGGTCAAATCCTGGATGCCGGAGATGGCGACGATGTCACCCGCCTCGGCGGTGTCCTGTTCGATGCGTTCCAGGCCCATGAAGCCCAGCACCTGCAGCACCTTGCCCTGGCGCTTCTTGCCTTCGCGGTTGATCACCGCGACCGGCATGTTCTTCTTCAGCGTGCCGCGCTGGATGCGGCCGATGCCGATGACGCCGACGAAGTTGTTGTAGTCCAGCTGGCTGATGCGCATCTGGAACGGGCCTTCCGGATCCACTTCCGGCTTCGGCGCGTGGTCCATGATGGCCTGGTACAGCGGAGTCATGTCGCCTTCGCGGGTGTCCTGGTCGAGCGAGGCGTAGCCGTTCAGCGCGGATGCGTAGACGATCGGGAACTCCATCTGCTCCGGCGTGGCGCCCAAGCGATCGAACAGATCCCACACCTGCTCGACGACCCACTCCGGACGGGAGCCGGGGCGGTCGACCTTGTTGACGACGACGATCGGCTTGAAACCCATCGCAAACGCCTTCTGGGTCACGAAGCGGGTCTGCGGCATCGGGCCGTCCATCGCGTCAACCAGGATCAGCACGGTGTCCACCATCGACAGCACGCGCTCCACCTCGCCGCCGAAGTCGGCGTGGCCTGGGGTGTCGACGATATTGATGCGGTTGCCCTTCCAGGTGATCGCCGTGTTCTTGGCCAGGATGGTGATGCCGCGTTCCTTTTCCTGGTCGTTGCTGTCCATCACGCGTTCGGCCAGCACGGTGCGCTCGGACAGGGTGCCCGACTGCTTCAGCAGCTGGTCGACGAGGGTGGTTTTGCCATGGTCGACGTGAGCGACGATGGCGATATTGCGCAGGTTTTCGATGGACATGAGTGCCGGACTTGGGCGAGCTGTAAGGCTGCCGCGATGAGTTAGGTCAGGGTTAACCTGTGGATTATACGGGGTTATGTGACTGGTTGCTTGCTCATTGAACTCCCTCTCCCCTCCGGGGAGAGGGTTGGGGTGAGGGGCCAACCTCGCGAGAACTCACATTGCGGTCGTTCCCGTGAAAGCGGAGGCGCCGTTGGGCGTAGTGCTTACGGCCGCTTTGCTCCCTCCCCTGCTTGCAGGGGAGGGCTGGGGCGGGGTGAGTCAATCTTGCGACAAGCTCGCTAGAGGCCATCAAGCCTCAGCGTCTTCTTCTTCCTCATCCTCTTCGTCTTCCGAGAACTCAGCCAGCTCTTCCACGCGCAGGAAGTTGGCGGCTTCGTCGGCGAAGACGATGTGCTTGCCATCGGCGCACATCGGGCGTACTGCTTGCTGCTTGACGCCGTTGTCGAGCGTTTCCACCAAGGCGAAGCAGACAAGCGTTGCGGCGCTTTCGTCGCCACTTTCGTCGTAGACGGCGACCCAGCCATTGGCGGGAAGGATCTGCAGGATATTCGTTTGCTTGGACATGACAGCTCCGCGTGGTGAAAACGAGCAAGCTTGCCCGGCGTGCATGACGATCGCAAGCGCGATCGATCGATGTTCACACCAGGCCGGTCACATAAAACACGCCGATCACCACGAATACCGCCACTGTCTTGATCAAAGTCACCGCAAACACATCACGATACGACTGCCGATGTGTCAGGCCGGTTACCGCCAGCAACGTAATGACCGCGCCATTGTGTGGCAGCGTATCCATGCCGCCCGAAGCCATCGCAGCGATGCGATGCAGTACGTCCATCGGAATGCCTGCCGCCTTCGCGTTCTGCACGAAGGTGTCAGCCATCGCCGCCAGCGCAATGCTCATGCCGCCTGAGGCCGATCCTGTGATGCCTGCCAACGACGTCACCGATACGGCTTCGTTGATCAGCGGATTGGGCACGGCGCGCAAGGCATCCGCCACCACGCGAAAACCGGGCAGGGCGGCGATCACCGCGCCGAAGCCGTATTCGGAGGCGGTATTCATTGAAGCAAGCAAGGCACCGCTCACGGCAGCTTTGCTGCCTTCGGCGAAGTGTTTCGTGACCGGGCGCCAGGCAAACAGCAGCACGCACAGAATACCGAGCAGCAATGCACCTTCGACGGCCCAAATCGCAGCCACTTTCGACACCTCCTGCACCACCGGCGGCGGGTCGCCGATCACCGCCGGTACGAAGGATTGAGTGTGGCCGTAGAAACGCGGAATGCCATGCGTGAAGGCAAGATTGGCGATGCCGACCAGCACCAACGGCAGCAGTGCAATTAGTGGGTGCGCCAGCTTGCTGCCATCGAAAGGCGCAGGTTCGTTGATCAGATTTTCGCCATAGCCTTCTCCCGCTGCAGCGGCTTTGCGCCGGCGCGATTCCAGATACAGCATGCCGACGACCAGGATAAACAGCGCGCCCAATGTGCCGAGCCAAGGTGCTGCCCATGCGGTGGTACCGAAAAACGAAGCGGGAATAATGTTCTGGATCTGCGGCGTGCCCGGCAGCGAATCCATGGTGAAGGTGAATGCGCCCAGTGCGATCGTGCCGGGGATCAGGCGCTTGGGAATGTTCGATTCGCGAAACAGCTCCACGGCAAACGGATACACCGCGAACACCACCACGAACAGCGACACGCCGCCGTAGGTCAGCAGTGCGCACACCAGCACAATGGAAAGCATGGCGCGGCTGCGTCCGACCAGACCGATGGTGGATGCGACGATCGCCTTTGAGAATCCCGACAGCTCGATCACCTTGCCGAACACCGCGCCAAGCATGAACACCGGAAAGTAGAGCTTGAGAAAGCCCACCATCTTGTCCATGAAAAGCCCAGTGAACATCGGCGCGACCAGCGTGGGATCAGTCAGCAGCACCGCACCGAGTGCAGCGATGGGCGCGAACAGGATCACGCTGTAGCCGCGGTAGGCTGCCAGCATGAGAAAGCACAGTGCTGCTAGCACGATGAGAAAAGCCATTCCGTTAATCCTTGTTCGTCGATCCCGAAACACAATCATGCAGAACTTGCTCTTCCCCATGAGCAGGATATTTCCGCAACTGGCCGTACGGGGCTTATGTTCCTCGCCGTCATTCCCGCGAAAGCGGGAATCCATCTTCGCTTCTTGCATCAGAGCAAATGGATTCCCGCTTTCGCGGGAATGACGGCGAGGGGAGGGCCGCGTCTCGCCAGGCTTAGGTTCATGGGGCGACAGTTGCGATCAGTATCCCGGCACCTCTACACACAACGGCACTGTACGAAGGTACAAGTGCTCCCCTGATATCGCTTGCCTATGCTGCGCAACATCGGCATCCGTGGGCGGGTGCACGCCAATGCGAGGGGAGACATGAAGCGTAGCCATTTGAGTTTGGCCGTTGGTTTGAGTTTGGCCTGTGCCGCGCCGCTGTACGCGCAACAAACCGGCAATAACAACACCACAGCCGACAACACGCAGGCGAGCCCGGTCAATGCCAAGAAGCTCGACCAGATCACCGTCACCGCTCGCAAGCGCGAGGAAACACTGCAGGACGTGCCGATTGCGGTGAGCGCATTCACCGCGCAATCGCTCTATAACCAGAACGTGCAGAATCTGGGCGATCTGCAAGGCAAGGTGCCGGATCTGCAGGTTTATGCCGCGCGCGGTTCAAACACCACGCTCACTGCTTACATCCGTGGCTTGGGTCAGGCTGATCCAACGTGGGGTTTCGATCCTGCGGTGGGCATCTACCTCGATGACGTCTACATGGCCCGCCCGCAGGGCACGCTGCTGGATGTGTTCGACGTCGAGCGCATCGAAGTGCTGCGTGGTCCGCAAGGCACGCTGTACGGCAAGAACACGATCGGGGGCGCGATCAAATACGTGTCCAAACCATTGCCGACCAAGACAGAGGGCTCGGTGGAAGTGACCACCGGTACGCATGGCGAGAAAGATGTGAAAGCCGCAGTGGGCGGCGCGTCGGCGGATGGCGTGTGGCGCGGACGCATCGCCGTGGCGAGCGAGCACGACAACGGTTTCGGCAGCGACATCCTTACCGGCAGCCGCAACGGCAACAAGAACACCAATGCAGCGCGTGGCACGCTGGGTTTCTTTCCTACGCAGAACTTCAACGTGCAGTTGGAGATCGACGGCCTGCACGACAACTCCAACCCGCGCGGTGCGAAGCTGCTGGAGCCCAACTCGTTCTACCCGCTGTATCAGCCGCTGTCCAGCAACTACAACACGCAAAGTGGCATGCCCCAGGTCAACTGGACCAAGATGAAAGGCGCGGCGCTCACGCTGAATTGGATCGTGAGTCAGGATTGGACGTTGAAGTCGATCACCGCGTATCGCACCTCCAAGACCGACAGCAATATCGACTTCGATACCTTGCCGGTGGCGGTGGCGGATGTATCGGCCATCTACAAGGATCATCAATTCAGCCAGGAACTACAGGCCAACTATGATTCGGGCGGTGCAGTGCATGGCGTGATGGGCCTGTATTACTTCAACGGCTCAGCGGCCGGCGAAATCCACAACATCTTCCTCGGCTCGCCGCCGTACAGCACGCTGGGCTTTTCCGAATACGGCAGCACCGGCGGCAGCATGGGTACGCGCAGCTATGCCGCTTATGGCGATTTCACCTGGGACATCAGTCCTTCCTGGAGCCTGGATGTCGGTGCACGCATTACCGACGAAAAGAAGACCGCGACCATCCAGAACTACGTCTATTCGGACGCCACTTTCAGTACGCCGATCGGCGTGCTAGCCAATTTCACCGGCTCGCATACGTCGCACAACACGTCGCCGAAAGTATCGCTGGATTACACCGTCAACGAGCAGATCAAGCTCTATGGAAGCTACAGCGAAGGCTTCCACTCCGGCGGCTACAACATTCGCGCCAATTGTGCGGCGATCCCGGAATCCTGTCGCCCGATCCAGGACGAGAAAGTGCAGTCGTTCGAACTGGGCAGCAAGATGAGCTTCTTCGACAACAGCCTGATGATGAACACGGCGCTGTTCCACAATAACTATTCGAACATCCAGCTTTCGGTATTCACGTCATACACGTTGCCGAACGGCACCAAGGGGTTCTTTGGCGATTTCACCAACGCCGGCAGAGGACATATCGATGGCGTGGAAGAAGAATTCGCCTGGTATCCGTCGCAGGCGTGGACGCTCAGCGGCAACTTCGCCTACCTGCATACCAAATACACCGAATTTTTTAGCAGCGGCGTCAACATCGCCAACACGCAGTTCTTCACCAATGCGCCGAAGTGGTCGGGTGGTTTGACGCTGCAGCGTAATTTTTCGCTGGGTGAGCACGGTGATCTGAGTGCGCGCCTCAATTACCAGTACCAGACTTCGGTATGGCCGGAGACGACCTTGTCGCCGCTCATCAAGCAGGGCTCGTATGGTTTGCTCAATGCTGGATTGATCTGGCAGATCGATCAGCCGTGGTCGATCAGCTTGCAAGGTACGAATCTGGGGAACAAGGCGTATCGCACCACCGGGTATAACATCGCCGCGCTGGGCATCGTGACGGGGTTCTATGGGCCACCGCGGATGGTGACGTTGTCGGCGAAGTATGCGTTTTGACCAAAGGCAATATTCTTGCCTCGACGTTAATCCTTACCTCACCGTCATTCCGGCGAAGGCCGAAATCCAGTTTCAATACGCCGTGCGAAGCACTCGAAATCGATTGTGTGTCCTTTGGACGCATATTTGAACTGGATTCCGGCCTTCGCCGGAATGACGCTGAGGTTTGAACTGCCTGTTGGAAGGATGGTCACCATGCGTTTGATCGCCAAACTGTGTATGGGTTTGTTATTGATCGCCGATGCAGTGCACGCCGACGATGCAATGCAGCCGCTGCCTCATTTAAAGCTGGACCCCACACGCGTCGCCGTCACAGGTCTCTCATCCGGCGCCTATATGGCCACCCAGATGCAGATCGCTTATCCAGAACTGTTTCCCAAGGCCGCACTGATAGCAGGCGGCCCTTATGGCTGCGCGGAAGGCAAGCTCCAGACAGCATTGAGTGCATGCATGAAAGGCGATCCAACGCCGGATGTCGCGGCACTGATAGCCGCAACAAAACAGCGCGCGGTGAATCAACAGATCGGATCGCTGAAGGATCTTTCGCACGGACGTGTGTATCTGTTGCATGGCACACAGGACAACGTGGTCGCGCCGGTGGTGGCGGGAGCTGCCACGCATTTCTACGAGACATTGCGCAGCGAGCCAGGCATGTCGGGTCTGCAAGTGGTTGACGATGGCCAGCGAGCATTTGCGCACAACCTTCCAGTGGCTGCTAAAGGTGATGATTGCGACAAGTCTGTATCGCCTTATCTCGGACATTGCGGGTTCGATGCAGCAGGTGAGGTCTTCGCACATCTGTATGGTTCAGCACCGCACGCGGCGGGCGATGCGCGAGGTCAATTGCAACGCTTCGACCAGGATGCCTTGAAGCCCGATGGCACCGACGCGTTGCTGGCTTCCACCGGTTATCTGTATGTGCCGCCGGATTGTGCAGCAGGCAAGCGTTGCGGCTTGATGGTGGCGTTCCATGGCTGCAAGCAGAATGCCGATGCGGTGGGGCAGGCGTTCGTGAAGGATGCCGGCTTCAACCGCTGGGCCGACGTGTACGACGTGGTCATCCTGTATCCTCAGACACGAGCGAGTTTCGCGCCGTTGAATCCGCAGGCATGCTGGGATTGGTGGGGTTATTCGGGTGGCAATTACGACACGCGGCAGGGGGTGCAACTGCGGTGGGTGGTCAATGCGGTGAAAACGTTGGGGTTGCCTGTACACCATTGATAAGCGATCCCCTTATGGCCTTCATTCCCGCGAAAGCGGGAATCCACTGTCGCTTTTCGCTAAGAGCAAGATGGATTCGCGCTTTCGCGGGAATGACGGCTAAGGGGTTACAGGTGCAGGCCAAGATATGCTGAGCACCGGCCTCATCGCCACTGCCGCGCTGGTATGGCTCGGCCTGCTCTTCGGCGTCGCACTCACCGGTGAACGCCATCCACATCTGTTCGAAAAGCGCTGGGCGATCGTCTATGCATTGTCGCTCGCGATCCATTGCACGTCGTGGACGTTCTACGGCACGGTCACGCAGGCGAGCCGATCGGGTTGGTGGCTGCCTCCAACGTTCGTAGGTGCGATTCTGATGTATTTGTTCGCGGTCTCGGTGCTGCGACGGCTGGTGCAGCTTGCGCGCGAATACAACGCGGGTTCGATTGCCGATTTGATCGTGGTGCGACTAGGGCGGCATGCCGGGCTGGCGGCGTTGGTGACGAGTGTCGTGTTGCTCGGCATTGTTCCTTACATCGCATTGCAGCTCAAAGCGGTGGCGATGAGCTACACACTGCTGCGCCGTGGCGAGCTGACGGAGTCAGCGCCGTGGCATGACAGTGCGTTGTACGTGGCATTGTTGATGGCGCTGTTCGCCATGTTGTTCGGTACGCGTCGTGCATCAGCGATGGCGCATAACCGTGGACTGGTGCTGGCGATGGCGTTCGAGTCGCTGTTCAAGCTCGGTGCGATGCTTGCGTTGGGCACCTTGTTGTTTACACCGTTGCCGGCGGGTGCTGCGATCGGTGCGTCGCCGCCGCACGACAGCAGCGGCTTCCCCGCACTGATCCTGCTCGGCGCGCTGGCGATGTTCACGTTGCCGCACCAGTTCCACGCGGGCGTGGTGGAGTGCCGCGACAGCTCGCACGTGCGTACTGCACGTTGGTTGTTTCCGCTGTATATGTTGCTGATCGCTTTACCGATCCTGCCACTCGCGAGACTGGGCGATGCGTGGTTGGCGCCGAGTGGTGTGCCGTCGGACCTCTACGTGCTCGCTTTGCCGCTCGCACGCAACCAGGATGGCCTTGCGCTGCTGGCTTTTCTCGGCGGACTCAGTGCGGCGACGAGCATGGTGGTGGTGGCGACGCTGGCCTTGAGCTTGATGGTGGTAAACCACTTCATCGCACCGTTGCGTGTGCGTGCTGGCTGGGGGCGTGACGAGCAGGGCGATCTGCGTGGCGAAGTATTGAACCAGCGTCGCGCAGCGATTCTCGCGGTGATTCTGCTGGCGTGGGTGTATAGCCGCTTGTTGGCGCGTAATGATGCACTGGCGGATATCGGTGCGATTTCGTTTTCCGCGCTGGCCGGGTTGGCGCCGGCGCTGTTGGCGGCGGTGTATCGGCCGCAGTTGGGGCCGCGCGCGGTGATGTGGGGACTCGCTGTCGGCACCTTGGTGTGGTTGTACGTGCTGTTGCCGGCAGGCATGGCGCATCAACCGGATTGGCTGGAGCAAGGGCCGTTCGGTTTGCGCTGGCTGACGCCGGACGGTTTCCTGGGGCTGGATGATTGGAGCCGGCTTGCGCGTGCGGTGGTGTTGAGTCTGGTGGCGAATGTGCTGGCGATGCTGGCGATCGCCAATACGCGTTACGGCCGCCGACGGTGGCGAGTGGGTGTGAGCAATGTCTCCGTGGCGGAGCTGCGCGCGCTGTCTGAGCGCTTTCTGCCGATCGAACGCGTGAAACGCTTGTTTGTCGGTACCGCGGTGCAAGGGCAGGGGCCGGCGGGCAATGCGCGCGTCGCAGAGGTGGAACACGAACTGGCCGCGGTGATTGGTGCAGCTTCTGCACGCTTGTTGCTAGAGGTGGTGCATCGCCAAGGTCGCGCTGAGTTCGATACCGTTGCGGCGATCGTCGGCGAGGCCGCGCAGGATCTGCACTTCAGTCAACGCGTGCTGGAAGCGGCGCTGCAGAACATGAGCCAGGGCATCTGCGTGGTGGATTCGGAACTGCGCCTGGTCGCATGGAATAGCCGCTATGTGGCGCTGTTTGGTTACCCGCCCGAATTGTTGCAGGTCGGTCGGCCGGTGGCGGATCTGATTCGTCGCAATATCGTCGCAGGCATCATCGGCCCGGGTGACGTGGAAGGGCGAGTGCGACGACGGCTTGCGCATATGCGAGCCGGTACCGAACTGATTTCGGAACGTCGTTTTCCCGATGGCACAGTGGTGGAGATACGCGGCCATCCGATGCCTGGCGGTGGTTACGTAGCGACGTTTACCGATGTGACGGCATTTCGCGAGGCCGAGCATGAGCTGACGCTCAGCAACGAGACGCTGGAATTGCGGGTAGCGGAACGTACATGGGAATTGGCGCGAGCGAGTGCGCAAGCGCATCGCGCGAATGAAGCGAAGAGCCATTTTCTTGCCGCGGTGAGCCATGACCTGATGCAGCCGCTGCATGCCGCGCAATTGTTCGCGCATGCGTTGGCAGAGCGTGGCTACGATGCTGCCAATGTGCGACATCTCAGTGATTCGCTCGCGGCTACGGAAGGTCTGCTCGCAGGCTTGCTGGATATCGCGCGTTTGGAGGGCGGTCGACTGCATCCGCAGCCGCGCGATTTTCCGCTGGCGGAAGTGTGGGAGCCGCTGGCGGCGGAGTGTCGTGCGTTGGCGCGCGATCGTGGCGTGCGACTTAGCGTAGTCGACAGCCACGTCTGGGTGCATTCCGATCCGCTGCTGTTGCGGCGCGTACTGCAGAATTTTCTCTCCAACGCTTTGCGTTATAGCGAGCGTGGACGCGTGTTGCTGGGTGTGCGTCGGCGCGCGGGCGGTTTGCGGCTGGAAGTGTGGGACACCGGGCCGGGCATTGCGGAAGATGAGCGCGGTCTGATTTTTGAAGAGTTTCGTCGCGGCAGCACCGTGGGCGGCCAAGGGCTTGGGTTGGGTTTGGCGATTGCGCAGCGCGTAGCTGTGCTGCTGGATCATCCGCTAGGGCTGCGTTCGTGGCTCGGACAGGGCAGCATGTTCTACGTCGATGTGCCACGGGCGACGACGGCGTATCACATCACCGCACCCACCGCTGCGGACGTGCGGCCACTGGCAGCGGGACGCGCGCTGATTCTGGACAACGAGCCGTCCGCACTCGCTGCACTCGGTGCGTTGCTGCATAGCTGGGGATGGGAGGTGCATGCCGCCGCGCATGCGGAGCAGGTGCTGGCAGCGCCGTGGCGGCCGGATCTGTGTGTGTTCGATTATCACCTCGATCGAGGCCAGACCGGATGGGACGCGCTGTTGGCATTGCGCCGCGCGTATCCGGATGTGCCTGGCGTCATTCTTACTGCCGATCGCGATGGTCAGTTGCGGCAGCGTTTGCACGAAGCGGGTGTGGTGGTGCTCTACAAACCGCTCAAGCCGTTGGCGATGCGGCAGGTGATGCAGAAGGTGATGGTGGGAAAAGAGACAATGTAGGAGTTACAACCGAATGGCGCTTACTTAAGCGCACACCTCGATCACCGCGAAACACTGTACCTTCTGCTTGCATGAGAGGGTGCAGCAGGGGACGGAGCTGACGGCAAGCGACAAGCTCCAGACGCTTATACCCTGGTCTCTTCGACTATCTTGTGCTGCGCTGGCTCAATAGGCGGGCGGGCAGGTCGGGCTTGCCATTCCCACCGTTCCGGCAACTGCATGTAGCGTCCATGCTGCATCGCGACCTTGGTGACCTTGTGTGTGCGCACGAAACCCAAGTGCTTGATCAAACGGGCCATGGTTCGTGATTGAGGTGCGCAATAGCACTCTAGCAATCCTTCTGGTGGCGTGTGCTTTTGAAAATAGACGACAAGTGCCCGACCGATACCTTGCTGGCGCCATCGCCTGGCCACTACAACCACTTCGATACATGTCCGCGGATGGGCAGCTTGATCAGGAATGAGGTAACTCAAGGCGGCCCCGACGACCTCGTTCTGGTGACGAATCACCACGAACTGCCGCTGTGTCGCGGTATGCCAAAACGGGAAAATACTTTCCAAAATGGCCTTGGCGCACCGTGTTCCGAATTCCTTCTCTGTGATCGGCAGCGATCTGAACTGACTGCCGAAGTGCGCATGCCAGGAACCGGACACCACTTCGGTCATAAAAAAGAAAATGTCTCGAGGCTGTCCCTGCTCCACTTCAAAGCCTAACGGCGCGGCGCGTGTCATCGGAACACCAATCTTTAACGGCTACTCAGTGGCCTAAACGGACTGACTCATCCGTGGTTGACGCTCCGGTCAGCCTATCTACTGAAATGTGATGCAGGTTTGGAACTGTCTTCGCAAGCAGGTACGCGGGAACGGAACCTTGGTATCAGCGCACGTCAGAAAGCTGGGAATTCATCCTAGCCCCCGAGGCTGCGGCGGAGGCACCTGGTTCGCCCAGATCGAGCATGTGTAACAGTACACCTGCCTGCGTGCGATTGCGCACACCCAGCTTTTCAAAAATCGCCGTGGCATGGGCTTTCACCGTGCGCTCTTGGATACCCAGTCGATCTGCGATCTGCTTGTTGAGTAAACCTTCCGCCAGCAAGGCCAGTACGCGATATTGCTGGTCGGTCAGGCGCGCTAAGCGTGCGGCGAGATCCGCGTCGGCGGGGGTACTCGGCAGGGCGGCAACGCCACGCGCTAAATTGGGTGGCAGCCAGTTGTCGCAGTTCAGCACAGCATGCACGGCTTCACTGATTTCGTTGGGGTTAGCGCTTTTGGGGATGAAACCCGCTGCACCGTGGTCGAGTACGCGCCGCACGACGTGCGGTTCATCATGCGCCGACACCACCAGCACCGCCACAGCAGGGTATTGTCCCCGCAAGGTAGCAAGGCCAGAGAGGCCCTGGCTGCCCGGCATGTGCAGATCGAGCAGTACCAGGTCGATATCCGGATCGGTTGCCAGTGCATTGAGCACGCCTTGCAGATCGCAAGCTTCGAGCACGCTGCAATCATCCAGGTGCTCGCTGGCGGCATGGCGCAGCGCAGCACGGAAGAGAGGGTGGTCGTCGGCGATAAGAAGTCGCGGCATGACGCGGACCATAGCTGCGGTAAGCGGTCACGTCGAGATGCGAAGTGGCATGTTGTACTTTCGTACGATGGCTGGCGGGCGTGGACTTGCTAGGGTGGGCGGATGAACATCCGGCACCCTTTGGCAGGTATCGCTCCACTGGCACTATTTGCCTGTGCGATGCAGGCGTTTGCGAAGGAGCCATCGATGCAACAAGGGATCGATTTCGTGCAGGGTGAGGTGAGCGTCGCCACGCACCGCGATCATGACGACCTGCTCAGCGCGGGGCTTGGCCTGGATGGTTTGAAGGGAGCGCCATCTCCCTTTGCGAACCCGGCGAAACCCACCGTGCAGGAATTGCGGCAGCGTGCCATCCAAACAAGCTGGAAGGGCATTGCCGATCTCGGCCCGTTGGGTGGATACGGCACGATCTACGGTGCCGTTCCCGCGGTGCCTGGGCGTGAATACCAAGCGTTCGCAAAAAATCCCGGCGCGCATCAGCCGCATCGCGTGCTGGTGCAAGTGCCCGATCACTTCGATCAGGCGCATCGCTGCCTCGTCGTGACGGCGTCATCCGGTTCGCGTGGCATCTATGGTGCTATTGCATTGGCGGGTGCATGGGGGCTGCCAAAAGGTTGCGCCGTGGCGTACACCGATAAAGGCACGGGTTCCGGCTATTTCGACTACGCCGATAACAGCGGCGTCGCGTTGAACGGCGAACGTGCCGTGCGTGGCACGGCGATGCTGGAATTCGAACCCGCGGCGTCGAAGGGCGAGGGCATCGCTTTCAAGCATGCGCACTCGGGAGACAACCCGGAAGCCGAGTGGGGACAGCATGTGTTGCAGGCGGCGCAATTCGGTCTGGCGATGCTGGATCGTGCGTTTCCGGAGCAAGCGCCGTTTACGCCGCAGAACACCAAGATCATCGCGACCGGCTTGTCGAACGGAGGCGGTGCCGTGCTGCAGGCGGCGGGGTTGGACGAGCATCACCTGCTTGCCGGTGTAGTCGCGCTCGAACCGAATGTACATACCCCCCAGCGCGGGCGCGCGTTATATGACTATGCGACCGAGGCGGCTATGTGGCTGCCGTGCGCATTGATGGATGCACGCTTTGCATCGACACCGTTTGCGCGTGATGCGAAGGGTGCGCCACATGCCGCGTGGGCAGCGCGTTGCGCGAGCCTGCATGCGCAGGGTTTGCTGAAAGCCGCCACGCCCGAGCAACAAGCAGCAGAGGCGTATGAACATCTGCGCAGTACCGGTTGGACTGACCAGGCGATGGCGACAGCGGCATCGTCGACCGCGCTGGATTTGTGGCGCGTCATCGCCGCCGCGTATGCCTCGGCGTATCTGCGTCGTGACGCGGACAACATGCCATGTGGTTATCACTACAACGTCGTCGTCAACGGTAAACCAGGCGTAGCAGACGAAGCTACGCGTGCGAGCTGGTGGGCGGATGGCGCAGGCATTCCACCCGGTAACGGTATCGGTTTGTTCGGCGGCACGGATGAAAGCGCCGATCCGCAACTCGCCGGCATCGCCTGTCTGCGCGCGTTGTGGACAGGCGATGATGCGGATGGGCGTGCTTTGCATGCATCGGTGCACGCGCTGGCGGCAAAATTGCCGCGCAAGGATTTACCGATGTGGGTACTGCACGGCGCGGATGATGGTTTGCTGCCCACCGCCTTCACGTCGGAACCGTACATCGCATGGCTGCATGCCGAAGGGCGCCGACCGCTGTATTGGAAGGTGCCGCATGCGCAGCACTTCGACGCTTTCCTCGCGCTGCCGGGCTTCGGCGACAAGCATTTGCCGTTGCTACCTTACGGCTATACCGCGCTGGATCGGGTGTGGGCGCATCTTTTCCAGGCGCAGCCGTGGCCGGAGGACCTGCCGACGCCGGCCGGGACAGCACGTGGTGCAGGTGTGCTGCAGGCGAGCATGCTCGGCATGTAGGTCGGGGTGCAAACCCCGACCTACGCCTGAGTCCGTTCTAGGGGTATTCTTGTGAGTTCGGCGCCCTACGTTTCCTGGGCGCACGTTCGTTCAATACCACAAGGAATCTCCATGGCCATCAACGTTACGATCACCACCAACCGCGGCCCGATCCACCTGCGTTTGCATGACGACAAAACCCCGGTGACGGTGGCGAGCTTCGTCAATCTCGCGCGTCGCGGCTATTACGATGGCCTGTCGTTCCATCGTGTGATTGCCGACTTCATGATCCAGGGCGGCTGCCCTGAAGGTAGCGGCCGCGGCGGTCCGGGCTATCGCTTCGAAGACGAGTTCAATCCTTCGCTGAAGCACGACAAGCCGGGCATTCTGTCCATGGCCAACGCCGGCCCCCGCACCAACGGCAGCCAGTTCTTCATCACCCATGGCGCCACGCCCTGGCTGGATGGCAAGCACAGCGTGTTCGGCGAAGTGGTCAGTGCGGAAGACCAGAAGGTGGTCAATGCGATCAAGCAGGGCGACGCGATCGAGAAGGTCACGGTGGAAGGCGATGTGGATGCGCTGCTGGCCGCTCAGGCCGAGCGTGTCAAGGAATGGAACACGGTGCTCGATCAGCGCGGTTGATCTATTGCTCTTTGTTCCCTCTCCCCTCCGGGGAGAGGGCTAGGGTGAGGGGACACGTTAGCGTGGAGATTGATTTTGCGACGAGGTGTTTTAGTGAAGTTCGTCGCGAGGTTTGCCCCTCACCCCAACCCTCTCCACGAAGGGGAGAGGGAGTAGCGTTCTTCACGCCACTGTTACGACCGTGTAGCCGACGTCGACATAGAATCGTCGAGCTTGGATCTTTCTCAAAGGAGCACAGCCATGTCGTTACTCGATAGCTTGGGCAGTCTGTTGGGCGGTAATAATCAGGGCGAGGGCGGCGGTTCGCTGATCTCGGTAGCCGGGCAGTTGATCCAGCAGGCAGGCGGTGTGCAGGGTCTGGCCAGCACATTGCAGCAGCATGGCCTCGGCGATGCGGTGCAATCGTGGATCGGTACGGGTGCAAACCAGGCCATTTCTGGCGACCAGCTCAATCAGGTGCTGCAGAAGAGTGGCCTTGATTCGGTGGTGAATAACGCGGCCGGCAAGCTTGGTGTGGATCCCAGCCAGTTGATCGGCCAGCTCGCGCAAGTGCTGCCGCATGCGGTGGATCACGTCACCCCGGACGGCCAAGTGCCTTCGAATGGTGGCGGAGGCTTCGATCTGTCAATGCTCGGTGGCCTGGCCGAAAAGCTGCTGGCCGCAAAGACGGCCTAAGCGTCATCCATAAAAAAAGCACGGTGGGGAGAACCCGCCGTGCTTTTTTTTGTACCGGTCGATGCCGGGACTTCAGTGCTGGATGAAGCGCAGCAAGTACACCAGGATGACTGCGCCGACGATCGAAAGCAAAAAACCGGCCGTATGAAATTTCTGACCGGGCTGCGGCTTACTGAACAGCGTGCCGATAAAGCCGCCGATGACGGAGCCCACGATGCCCACCACGGTGGTCATGATGAACCCATAGTGCTCGGCACCCGGCACGATCCAACGTGCGATAAGGCCAACGATGAAACCGACGATGATGGACCAGATGATATGGAACATGGACTTCCCCTTGCGTCTGAGCCTTGGTTGATGGCGTGACACCCCCTCCGCCCGGTCTTGCAGCGGTCCGGCCACATCATGCCAGCGCACCGTTACGGAGCAATAGGAATTTTCTGGGTCTGTCGCATCAGCCTCTCGGGTTGCCGCAACGCCGCATGCTAAAATCGCCAAGTTTGCTGTCCCGCACTCACGAGGAAGCCATGCCCCAGCTCGCCCAGCGTATTGGCCGCGCGAAACCCAGCGCGATCATGGTCATCGCCGAAACGGCCAAGCAACTCAAGGCCTCCGGCCGCGACATCATCAGCTTCTCCATCGGCGTACCGAACTTTCTGCCTGGCGAACATGTGTATGCCGCCGCACGCGAAGCGCTGTCGCACGATAGCGGTCAGTACGGCAGCAATCGCGGCTCCGATGCACTGCTGGATGCCTTCCTCAAGCACATCGAAGCCCTGGGTTTCAAAGGCTACGGACGCCTGAACCTGTCGGTGGGCATCGGCGCCAAGCAGGTGCTGTACAACCTGGCCGAGGCGCTGCTCAACGAAGGCGACGAAATCTGTTTCCCGGCGCCGTACTGGACCACCTATCACGACATCGCCGACATCGTGGGCGCGAAAGCCAACGTGCTGCATTGCGGCCCTGATCAGAACTACAAGCTCACGCCGCAGCAACTGGAAACGGCGCTGGCGCGCAAGCCGAAAGTGTTCCTGTTCAACAATCCGTCCAACCCCAGCGGCATGGTCTACACGCGCGAGGAAATCGCCGCGCTGGCGGACGTGCTGGCGCAATACCCGGACACGTGGATCATCACCGACGACATCTACAACTCGATGGTGTTTGATGGCATCGGCTATCACAACTTCGTGTTCGCACGGCCGGAGCTGCGCGATCGGTTGATCTTCGTCGATTCCGTTTCCAAGACCTACGGCATGCCGGGTTGGCGCGTGGGTCTGATCGCCGGACCGGAAAACGTCGCCAAAGCGATCACTACGCTCAATTCCAACCACATCACCAGCGTGCCGGAAGTAATCGCTGCCGCGGCCATTGCAGCCTTCAGCGGTCCGCAGGACGTGCCGCAGGCCAAGTGCAAGGAATTCGCGCAGAAGCGCGATGTGGTGCTGGCTGCGCTGGCGAAGATTCCAGGTGTGGTGTGCCCGCGTCCGCAGGGCGCGTTCTATGCGTTCCCGGATATCTCGGTGGCGTTTGGCAAGAGCCACAACGGCACACGCATCGAGACCGACGTGGATTTCTGCGCCGCGTTGCTGGGTGCCAAGGGCGTGGCCTGCGTGCCGGGCTCGGCCTTTGGCGAGCCGCGTGCCATGCGCATTTCCTACACCTGTCCCACCGCTCAGCTCGAACCTGGCCTTGCCCGCATCGCCGAATTCTTCGCCGAACTGAGTTGATCTTTTTTTACGGCCGGCATCGTTAGGATGCCGGCTTTGTCGTTTTATGCACCTGAAGGAGTTGCCACGATGAAAGCCCCCGTTCGTGTTGCCGTGACCGGCGCAGCCGGCCAGATCGGTTACGCCCTGCTGTTCCGCATCGCCGCCGGCGACATGCTCGGTCCGGATCAGCCGGTGATCCTGCATCTGCTCGAAATCACGCCGGCGCTGCCCGCGCTGCAAGGTGTGGTGATGGAGCTCAACGATTGCGCGTTCCCGCTGCTCGCTGGCGTGGTCGCCACTGACGACGTCAACGTCGCCTTCAAGGACGTCGATTACGCGTTGCTGGTCGGTGCACGTCCGCGCGGTCCGGGCATGGAGCGCAAGGATCTGCTGGAAGCCAACGGCGCCATCTTCGCTCCGCAGGGCAAGGCGCTGAACGATCACGCCAAGCGCGACGTGCGCGTGCTGGTGGTCGGCAACCCGGCCAACACCAATTCGCTGATCGCGCAGCAGAACGCACCTGACCTCGATCCGAAGTGCTTCACCGCGATGGTGCGCCTGGATCACAACCGTGCGCTGTCGCAGCTCGCCGAAAAGACCGGCAAGCACACCACCGACATCAAGAAAGTCACCATCTGGGGCAATCACAGCTCCACGCAGTACCCGGATCTGCACCACGCCGTTGTGGGCGGCAAGCCGGCGCTGAGCCTGGTCGACCAGACCTGGTACGAGAAGGATTTCATCCCCACCGTGCAGCAGCGCGGCGCAGCGATCATCAAGGCGCGCGGTGCTTCGTCGGCGGCTTCAGCCGCTTCAGCCGCCATCGATCACATGCGCACCTGGGCGCTTGGCACTGCTGAAGGTGACTGGGTGTCGATGGGCATTCCGTCCGATGGTTCCTACGGCATCCAGCCGGGCGTGATCTACGGCTACCCGGTGACGGTGAAGAACGGCAAGTACGAAATCGTGCAGGGCCTGGAAATCAACGATTTCTCGCGTGCACGTATGGATGCTACTGACAAGGAACTGCGCGAAGAGCGCGCGGGTGTCGAGCATTTGTTTGCGAAGAAGTAATCCGCGGTTTTCGGTAAGAAACAAAACGGCCATCTGCAAGGATGGCCGTTTTGTTTTATGAGAAGCGTTGCCTTAGTTAGATGGCGCGCAACTCGCGCCCTTCTGGCGTCACCCGCAGCACCGAACCTTGCTCATACCAATCGCCCAGCACGATGCGTTCGGCGGTTTGGCCATCCAATTCGAAACGATGGATGGCGGGACGATGCGTGTGCCCGTGGATCAGATGCGTCACGCCCGCATGGCGCATGGCTTGCGCTACGGCATCGGCATTGACGTCCATCAGGGTTTCCATAGTGCTGCTGGTGTGGCTGCGACTTTCGGCGCGGGCTTTCGCGGCCAACGCGCGGCGTGCGTCCAGTGGCATCGACAGCACCTGTGCCCTCCATTCCGGCGAACGCACTTGGCGGCGGAACTGCTGATATGCCACGTCGTCGGTGCAGAGCACGTCGCCATGCATCAGCAAAGTGGGCGTGCCGTAGAGATCGTGCACTGTTCCGTCTTCGATCAATGCGAGGCCCGCGCGCGCGGCATACGCTTCACCGAGTAGGAAGTCACGATTGCCTACGATGAAATACACCGGCACGCCCGCATCGCGCACCGCATGGGTGGCGCGTGCAATGCGTTGCGGCAGCTCCGCATCGTCATCATCGCCAACCCATGCTTCGACCAGATCGCCAAGGATGTACAGCGCATCGGCCCTGCGTACTTCGTCGCTGGCCAGATAATGTTCGAACAGCGTGGTGATGTGCGGGCGGCTATCGTCGAGGTGCAGGTCCGAGATGAAGAGCGTGCTCATTTCGACTTGCGTGGCGCAGTGGCGACAGGCTTTGCGGCGGAGGCTGGCGCGGCGGGCGCTTCTTCACCTTCGATGTTCACGCTTTGGATCACCACCAGCGGGTTGGGCACGTCGGCAGCGAAGGGGCCTTGTGCACGCGTAGGCAGGCTGGCCATCTTGTCGACCACTTCCATGCCTTTGACCACTTTGCCGAAGACGGTGTAGCCCCAGGTGAGGCCATTCTGGTTGCCGACATAGTCGAGGCGGCGATCGTCCACCAGGTTGATGAAGAACTGCGATGTGCCGGAATTGGGGTCCGCACCGCGCGCAACCGCAACGGTGCCGCGCAGATTGGAAAGGCCATTGTCTGCTTCGCTGGCTACGGGCGAATGCGTGCGACGTGGCTGCAGTTCCGCTGTGTAGAGGCCGCCTTGGATGAGGTAGCCGGGAATTACGCGGTGGAAGACGGTGCCGGCATAGAAGCCTTCATGCGCGTAGCGCAGGAAGTTCGCGACACTCTTGGGTGATTTGTCCGCGTACAGCTCCAGCGTGATGTCACCTTGGGAGGTATGCAGGATCACCGTGGGATTGGCCGCTGCCGGCGCAGTGGGTGCGGCGGCTGGCTTGGTGGTCTGCGCAACGGCGAGCGGAGCGATGAGGAAGAGGGCGGTCAGCAGGTACTTTGGCATGATGAGGGAGCGGTACGGCTGAAATATCCGCGCATCATACGCGGGTGGAGCCTGCTTATGGCTGATTGGTGCCGACACGCCTCTCTCCCTTTGAGAGAGGGGCTTCATCACTCGGTCCCGATCGACAACGTCAAACCCAGCTCCGCCATCGGCGTGATTTCCTGCTCCAGGTCGGCCTGGGTCAGCGGATGTTGCTCCAGCCACGCCGCCGGCAGGCGCAATCCAAGGCGTTGTGCGGTTGTGCTGAGGCGCAGCGGCGGCATGGATTCCGGCCTGCGCGCGCGGCGTAACAGCACGGCCAGCCGCAGCAGCGCGGTGATGTGCTTGGCCAGTTGGCGGTAGCGTTGCGGTAAGGCTGCGAAGGTGGTTTTGTCGGGTTTGCGTCGATGCGCCTGCACGATGGCCGCTAGCAGATGCTGTTCCTGCTTGGAGAAGCCGGCCAAGTCCGCATTGCGCATGATATAGGCGCCGTGTTGGTGATACTGGCTGTGTGCGATGGCCAGGCCGATTTCGTGCACGCGCGTGGCCCACGACAGCCACTCGCGCGCTTCGCCATCCAGCTTCCAGCTCGGGGCGGCTTGGTCGAACAGCGCTAGTGCGGTGGATTCCACGCGGCGCGCCTGTGCGCGGTCCACGCCGTAGCGGTTGGCCAATGCATCGATGCTGGATGTGCGTGGATCGGTGCCGCCGGCGCGGCCGATCAGATCCCACAGCAGGCCTTCGCGCATCGAACTCTCGCACACGCGCAGGCGTTCGATGCCGAGTGCGGCGAACGCCGCTTCGAAGATCACTAGGGCGCCTGCAAACACCGGCGCGCGCTCGTCCGACAGGCCTGGCAGCTTAAGCGTGGTGATCTGACCCTGTTCGAGCAGCGCATCGCGCAACATGGCCAGCGATGTGGGGGTAACGCCATGATCGGAAAGCTTCATGGCTTGCACCACGGCGCCGATCGCCTTGGCGCTGCCAGAGGAGCCGAAGGCATCTGTCCAGCCGGCTTCCAGGTATTCCTCCGAGAACTGTTGCAGTAACACGCCGATCTCGCCGCGTGCCTTCTGCCAGCGCTTGCGTGTGAGCTTGCCGCCGGGAAAGAAGCGCTGCGTGGTGGCGATGCAGCCGACCTGCACGCTTTCGGTATGCAGCGGCGCCAGGCCACGGCCGATGATGAATTCGGTACTGCCGCCGCCAATGTCGATCACCAGGCGCGGCTCGCGCGAGGTGGGCAGATCGTGCGATACGCCGAGAAAGATCAGGCGGCCTTCCTCGCGGCCTGAGACGACTTCCACCGGATTGCCAAGCGCTGCTTCTGCGGCGGTGAGGAACGCCTGCGGCGATGCAAGGCGACGCACCGTGTTGGTGGCCACGGCACGGACGCGAGCGGTGGGAATGCCAGCGATGCGTTGTCCGAAGCGGGCCAGGCAGTTCAGTGCGCGGGCGCGATGCTCTGCATCGAGGGTGCCATCGGCGCGCAAGCCAGCGGCCATGCGTACGGTTTCGCGCAGACGGTCGATCACGCGCGGTTCGCCGTGCTCCATGCGCGCTACCACCATGTGGAAACTGTTTGAGCCGATGTCGACGGCGGCCATGAGCTCGCCATCCTTGATCTGCATCTGGTCACCGAGGCTCACGCGGGACTCCTGTTCGAACTGCGGGGATTCTCGCATGGATAGCTACATCATCAACCCTGCGCGTTGAGTCGGGACTCATCCCAACCTACTCACTGTCACGGAGCGTGGAAGGAGTGGACATGCGCGTGGGCGCAACTGCCGACGCGCTGCACAGCTTCACCAGCAAGGCCTCCTGCGCCGAATGCGGCTTGTCGTCACCCGGCGTGGCGCGCGTGTACTGCCCGTTGCCGTCCAGCAACCAGGCCTGTGTGTTATCGGCGAGATAGTTGGCCAGTGTTTCCTCGTAGACGCGCTCAGCCAATTGCGGATCGAGAATCGGAAACGCAACTTCGATACGCCGCATCAAGTTGCGCTCCATCCAGTCCGCACTGGCGCAGTAGATTTCCGGCGCGCCATCGTTCGCAAACCAGTACACGCGGCTGTGTTCAAGGAAGCGGCCGACGATCGAGCGCACGCGAATGCGTTCGGACACGCCCGGTAATCCGGGCCGCAAGGTGCAGGCGCCGCGCACGATCAAGTCGATCTCCACGCCAGCCTGCGCCGCGGCGTACAGGGCTTCGATCACGTGCGACTCGTTCATCGCGTTGAGCTTGGCGACGATGCGTGCGGGCTTGCCGTCGCGTGCGTGCGCGGTTTCGCGTTCGATTTTCTCCACCACGCTTTTGTACAGCGTGAAGGGCGAATGCAGCAGTCGCTTGAGATTGATCACCGGGCCCAGGCCGGAGAGTTGCTGGAAGATCTTGTGCAGGTCTTCGCCGATTTCTGGATTGGCCGTCATCAGGCCGATGTCGGTGTAGAGACGGCTGTTGGTCTGGTGATAGTTGCCGGTGGAAAGATGCACGTAGCGCCGCAGGTGGCCGTTCTCGCGCCGCACGATCAGCATCATCTTGGCGTGCGTCTTGAAGCCCACCACGCCGTACACCACTTGCACGCCGGCTTCCTGCAGGCGCGTGGCGAAGCGGATGTTGGCTTCCTCGTCGAACCGCGCGCGCAGCTCGATCACCACGGTGACGTCCTTGCCGTTGCGCGCCGCTTCCACCAGCAGATCCACCAATGGCGTGTCTTTGCCGGCGCGGTAAAGGGTTTGCTTGATCGCCAGTACGTCCGGGTCCTGCACGGTTTCGCGCAGCAGATCCACGACCGCGTTGAACGATTCGTAGGGATGATGCAGCAGGATGTCGCGCTGGCCGAGTACTTCGAAAATCTTGCGGCCAGTGCTCAGTGCAGCGGGCAGGGCAGAGGTGAAACGCGGGAACTTCAATACCGGCCGATCGAGTTCGTCATAGACCAGTCCGGCGCGGATGATGTTGACCGGACCGTTGCATCGGTAGACGTCGGTTTCTTCCAGCTCGAAATTGCTGATAAGCATCGATACGATCGATTGCGGGCAATCGGCACCGATCTCCAGCCGCACTGGACGTGCATAGCCGCGGCCATGCAGCTCTTCTGCCAGTGCCCGTGCAAGATTTTCGACTTCTTCCTCTTCCACGATCAGCTCGCTGTTGCGAGTGACGCGGAACTGATACGAGCCGGCCACCTTGAAGCCGGGGAACATCATGTCGACGAACGCCTGCAGCAGCTCAGCCAGGAACACATAGTGATCCCCCGAGCCACTGACTTCGTTCGGAATGCGGATGATACGCGGCAACGAGCGCGGTGCGCGCACTAGCGCCATATGACCTTCGTGGCCGAATGCGTCGCGGCCTTGCAGCACTACCGCGATGTTCAACGTCTTGTTGAGGATGCGCGGGAAAGGATGCGCGGGATCCAGGCCCAGCGGCGAGAGTACCGGCAGCACTTCGTTTTCGAAGTAGCCGTGCAGCCAGCGGCGCTGGCGCGGCGTCCATTGCTTGCGAGTGAGAAAGTGGATGTCCTCCGCGACTAGCGCAGGGCCGAGCTCGTCCTGCCAGGTGGTGTACTGCGCGCTTACCAAGTCGAGCACCCGCTCGCGGATGCGCGCCAGCAGCTCGCCGGAAGAAATACCGTCGGGCCCGGGCGCTGCGGAGCCGAACTGGTGATGATGTTTGAGCATCGCCACACGCACCTCGAAGAATTCGTCGAGGTTGTTTGCCACGATGCTCAGGTAACGCAGGCGTTCCAGCAGCGGAATGCTGGTATCGCGCGCTTGTGCGAGGACCCGGAAATTGAATTCGAGAGTGGCCAGCTCGCGGCTCAGGAACAGCTCGGGCTGGGAGGTTTCGTTGTTGACGACGGGTTGGGTAGCTTGACGGCGCGGCATCCGCACATTCTTACTCATGAACAGCGCCGCGCATATGCTGTTTGTAAGAAGGCGTTCAACGTTTTGTAATGCGCGATGCGTGATCGCCTGTTCCCTTTGGGCCTGGTTAGCGTCTCGCCTCAGCTGGGTATTTCGTGGGTTGGACCATTGCCTGCGGCGCTTCCGGTCGCGAAGCGACCGGGTCACTTTTCTTTGCTGGCCCAAAGAAAAGTAACCCAAAGAAATGGCCTAAACGGCTCACAGCATGCGGAAGGGAAAAGCCTGAACGTGTATGGCTAGATAGGTGGTTGGTCGCCCATGGTTCGACGCCCCCGCTATACCGCGAGGCGTCGAAGCGCTGAGGACTTAAAGCAGATCGGGCAGATCTCAGCCAAGCTCAACCTGCGGAGGGCGCGCTTTAAGCCCGCAATGCTTCGACGCCTCGCGTTATAGCGGGGTGGTGGAAGCTTGGCCCGCCAACGATCAAAGCAAGGCGACATCCTTCAGGCTTGTAACCCATGCAATGCTGTGAGCTCTTCAGGCCATTTCTTTGGGTTACTTTTCTTTGGCCAGCAAAGAAAAGTGACTCGGGCACTTTAGGGTCCGAAAGCGCCGCAGGCAATGGCGAAACTCGCGACATGCCGACCTGAAGTTCGTGTAGGTTGGGGCTACAACCCCAACATTGCCATGCACACATGCATCGCGATGTTGGGGTTTACACCCCACCCTACAAAAAAGCCCCCTCGCGAAGGAGAGGGCTTTGGCTTGCAGACGATCGAATCGCCGAGATTACTTTGTACGCAGCGGCGAAACGATGTTATTGAACTGCGTAACGTTCGTAGCCGTGCTCGAAATCGTGATGTCGCGCGGCACCCAACCCGACGTGAAGACCGACACGTTGTGCGCAACAAACCACGCGGCGCCGTTGTAGTTGATCGTGTTGCCGACAAGCTGCACATTGCTGGTGACGCCGCCGATGTCCACGCCGAACAGGTAGTTCTCCGTAAGCGTACTGTTCGTGATCGCCACGCCATTGGGGCTGTTGGCGAACACACCGTAACCTTTATTGTTCTCGGACGTGACCTTGTTCACCGTCAGGTCCGACACGTAGTCGTGAATTTCCAGGCCATTGCCGGCATTGTTCGCCAGCATGGTGTTCTCCAGTCGTATGTGTTGCGTGGTGCCTTGTGTCATCGGCTCGATGTCGATGCCAGCTTGCGGTGCGGTGCCGTTGGAGCCTGTGAAAGTGCTGTTCACCACGTACACCTAGGTGGCCGGTGCAATGGTCAGGGCCTGGCGGCGGTTGTTGTCGGAGGTGACGCGGTTGAGCGTTACGTTAGTCGACAGTACGGCTGACGTGCCCGAGCCGATCGCGCCGATCAGGATGCCGTCACCCCAGGAGTCGGCGAGCTTGATGTCGTGCACGTAGACGTTGCTTGAGCCGGAGACGCTGATGTCATAACCCCACTCGCCGCTGGTGCCCTGATGCGTGCTGCGCTCCCCGATGACGTGGCCGCCAACGATCTCGACGTTGTTCACGTTCCACACCTTCACCACCCAGTAGCGGCTGGCGTTGTTTGGAATAGCCTGCAGATATGCATTGCCCCACATCGACAGGCGCACATGCGAGCGCAGATTGATGGCCTTGAGTGCGTTGATCATGTATGTGCCGTCCGGCACCACGACCGTACCGCCACTGGCGGGCAGGGCATTGATGGCCGCTTGGAATGCAGCGGTGTCGTCCGTCGCGCCGTTACCCATGGCGCCAAAGTTGCGGACATTGAGTACGGTGGGGCCGATCGAAATGGTCGGCGTTGCCGTCCACCAGTTGGTGGCGGATGCAGGCATCGCTGCGCCAGCCAGGGCCAAAGACGCTGCGATGACCGTCAAAAATCTGTCGCGCGAAGTGAGACCGAAACGGCGTAAACGGCCGGGAATGGGAACGACCTTCCCCTGCGCACCTTTCGGCGCGGACTTGATGTTCATGAATTGCCCCCTGATTTTATGTGTACAGCATGTTTTTTACTGCGAGGCTAAGATTCGTCATCCACCTGTGAAAGCGAAAATGTGAAATGATGTTTTCGCTCACAGTATGTAGACATTGTCTTCACGATTTACATGCATCTGCGAAGCAGTTCCTACCTAAAGATTCCCTGATCTGTCGTCGATAACCTCATCGAGTCACGCATGAGGCGACTTCTCGTGAATCCATCAGACGAAAAGATTTTGTCTGCCGTGCTGGAAGCATCCACACAGGCACCTGTCTCTGCCGTGCGCGAAGACGCGACAAGAACACCTACGGTTCTTGTCGTCGACGACGAGCCAAACATTCTGTCCGCGCTCAGGCGTCTGCTGGCCACGGCATCCTATCGAGTCCTTACGGCGGCGAGCGGTGCCGCTGCACTGGATGTGCTCGGTGCCAACGAGGTGGACCTGATCATTTCCGATATGCGCATGCCGGGCATGTCCGGCGCGGATCTGCTGTCGCAAGCGCAGGCGCTCTATCCGGAAACCATGCGCATTCTGCTCACCGGCTATTCGGAACTCGAATCGGTGGTGCGAGCGATCAATGAAGGAGGGGTTTACCGTTATCTGAGCAAACCCTGGGATGAGCACGATCTGCTTCTCACCATCAAGCAGGCGCTCGAGCAGCAACGGCTGCGCAAGGAGACGGCCAGGCTGTTGATTCTTACGCAACAGCAGAACGAGCAGCTTGCCTGCTTCAATACCGCGCTTGAAGCGAAGGTAAAAGCAAGGACCGAGGAAATCCGGCAAACCGTGATGTTCCTGGAAGATGCCCAGAAGGATCTGAAGCGCAACTTCATGACCATGGTGCAAGTTGGCGCCAGCATGATCGAGCTGCGTTGCGGTGCGATCGGCGGCGAATCCCATCGCGTTGGTCAATTGGCGAAGCAACTGGCGCTCGCACTCGGCTTGGATGGTCTCGACGCGCAAGATCTCTATTTTGCCGGGTTATTACACGGCGTTGGCAAGCTGTCTCTGCCTGACGATTTGCTGCACCAGTCCGTCGATCGGATGACGCCAGCGGAAAGTCATCTCTATCACCAGCACCCGCTGCGCGCGCAAATGCTGCTTACACCCGTTGCCCAGCTTACCCATGTGGCGCACATCATTCGGCATCAGTACGAGCGCTTTAACGGACGGGGTACGCCGGATGGTCTGCTTGGTGAACACATTCCCATCGGTTCGCGGATTCTTGCTGTGGTGCGTGATTACGAAGGACTGCAAAGCGGAGCGCTGGCGAGAGAGCGCATGCTGCCAGAGCAGGCGGTCGAGCTTATTAAGCTGCAGGCCAATCTGCGCTACGACCCTCGGGTAGTTGAGCATTTCCTTGCATTGCTAAAAGACTCATCCAAGTTGGATGGTGCGATGCCTTATGTACAGATTGCCGGTGCGCAACTGGCCGCTGGCATGCACCTGGCCGATGATCTGCGTACCCGCCGTGGCGTGCTGCTCATGACGAAAGGGAGCGTAGTGTCCGACTACCAGGTTGCGATTGTCCGGCGTTACGAGGCGCAGGAAGAAACACCGCTCACCATTCTGGTCCAGGCTCCACCAGAAGATTCCGATTGCGTTGCGCAAGCCGTGTGAGTGTTGGTTAGGGGTACTCATGAACGGAACGTACAGCCCTTCGCTCGTTGCGCTCTCTCTCGCTATTGCAACGCTGGCGTCCTATACAGCACTGGATTTGAGCAGCCTTATTTCGCTGATCGGCAAGCCACGCTTGCGACTTGGATGGCTGGCTGCGGGCGCGGCTTCCATGGGCATCGGCATCTGGGCCATGCACTTCATCGGCATGCTCGCTTTTTCCCTGTCCGTTCCGCTGGGGTACGACTTTCGCGAGACGTTCCTTTCGCTGGCCATTGCCATGTTCGTCTCCTACTTTGCACTCAATGCGGTCACGCGACCCGTATTGAAGCCGGAAAGACTCGCTGCAGGCGGCGTGCTGATGGGGCTTGGCATCGCCGGCATGCACTATGTGGGCATGACGGCTTTGCAGATGGACCCACCGATCGATTATGACCCGTTGCTGTTCATCGCTTCGGTTGCCATCGCCATCGTGACCTCGACCATCGCACTTTGGTTGGCGCATCGGCTCAGCATGGAAGACAAGTCGCACGTCATCATGAAGCGTATCGGTGCGGCCAGCGTCATGGGCATTGCCATCGCCGGCATGCATTACACAGGCATGGCGTCTGCACACTTTCAGGTCAATGCCATTTGCACCACTGTCAATGGCATCCGTGGGCCGTGGCTGGGTGGCACCATCGCAGTGGTTACTGCCACCATTCTGAGTGCCACGCTCGTCGTGTCCCGCTTTGATGCGCGTACTGCTTTTCTGCGCGGCATGAACGACACACTTGAAGAACAAGTCAGAAAACGAACGGGTGAGCTCGAAGGGGCGCTACGCCAATACGAGCAGACGACGCGTGTCCTCGAGCAGACACGCCGACGGATGGAGGAGGAGATCGAACAACGCAAGGCGACTCTGTATCGACTCATTATCGAGAAGGAAGAGCAGCACCGGTTGATTCACATGCTGGAAGAAGCTGGCAAGCAACTTCTTCAATCTGAAAAATTGGCATCGATCGGCCAGCTGGCAGCAGGCGTGGCGCATGAAATCAACAATCCGATCAGCTTTGTCAACGCCAATCTCAACACCTTGAAGAGCTGGGTCAGACAGCTGCTGGCAGTGATCGTCGCGCAAGAAGCGGCCACCGGCGTGCCTGCTGCGGACATGCTCAGGCCGGTTGCAAAGATAGCGGTCGATCTCGATCTCGACTATGTGCGCAACGACATCATGATGCTTATCGATGAATCAATCGAAGGAGCGATGCGTGTGCGCCAGATCGTGCGCGACTTGCGCGACTTCTCCAGGCCTAGTGGTGACGAATGGGCGTTGTCAGATCTGCACGCGGGATTGGAGAGCACGCTGAACGTTGTGCACAATGAGATCAAATATAAAGCGAATATCGTACGTGATTACGGAGAGCTACCGCCCATCGAATGCAATGCAGCCCAACTCAACCAGGTTTTCATGAATCTTCTGGTGAACGCCGCGCAAGCCATCAAGGGCCAGGGCACGATTACTGTCAAAACGGCATGCTGGGGTGATATCGCAACGGTCTCCATTGCCGACACCGGCGCCGGTATCGCCGAAGATGTCATGAGAAGGATTTTCGATCCCTTCTTTACCACCAAGCCGATCGGGCAAGGCACGGGATTGGGCCTGTCGATTTCTCACGGCATCATCGAGCATCACCGCGGACGCATTGATGTCGAAAGTCGACCCGGCCACGGAACGACGTTCACGGTGATGATTCCGGTCAGGCGCGGCGAACGAGCGGCGTAAGTTGGGGTGAAGTGGTCAGGGGGAAGGACCTTGCCGAGTGGGCGGAGAAAGAGGCGTCGTCTTGGCCGCAACGTAAATTACGCCTGTGGCGAGCGGGTTTGGATGAGGTCCCGGACAAGCTAGCGTCTTCCCTATATTGGGTTTTGTCCCTGCCTACGATTAACATCTCAGCTACGCGATTAGGCGGAATCGATCGGGACAACCCAAGAAGACGTTAGGGAAGGGAGAGGGGCATGGTAGTAAGCACGCGGGCAAGCGCAGTCGATCCGGGACGCTGGTTCCGGCGCTTCGGCGCGAGCGCAGGTGCCCGCCGCCGCTTGATCTGCTTCCACCACGCAGGCGGTGGTCCCTCGCTGTTCTGGGAGTGGCCCAAGCATGTTGCGCCCCATACCGAAGTGTGGGCAGTGGCGATTCCCGGTCGAGAAACACGCGTCGCCGAACGGCCGCTCTATCGGCTGGACACGCTGGCCATGATGCTGGTCGATGCGATGCCGCTGGACCTGCCATTCGCCTTCTTCGGCCATAGCTTGGGCGGCGTGACCGCCTTCGAAGTGGCGCGACAGTTGCACGAACGCCGCTTGCCTCTGCCGCAGCGGCTCTTTGTATCGGCGTGCCCAGCGCCGCAACTGTGCCGGCGGGAAAAATCACGTGCCACCCTGAGCGATGCCGAACTGTTGCGAACACTGGACAGTTTTGCCGCCACGCCAAAAGAGATCCTCGGACATCCCGAATACCTGCAGATGGTGCTGTCGGTCCTGCGCGCGGACTTCAATCTCATCGACAGCTACGTGGTACCGGAAGGCAGCGCGTTCCAACTCCCGATCACTGCTTATGCCGGTACCACCGATACACATATCACACCGACACGCATACTGGCCTGGGAGCGCTGGGCGATGCCTGGTTTTACCTGCCGCAGCTTCGAAGGCGACCATTTCTACCTCAATCATCAGCGCACGGTGCTGATCGGCGACTTGATAGCGCGTTGGAGCCAAGATGAAGCACAGAAAGTGGCCAGGGGTCATGCATGAATGATTTTGCCAGTGAACGAAGCGAAGGCGACGATCGCGCTGGCGTTGAGCCCTTCGCTATCCGGTGTGGTAGCGATGCTTGTTGCTGAAGTGGCGTGAAATTTCCTGCGTGCCGTCGCTATATCGCTACCTCAACACGGATGGAAATGAGGAGCGGCGTGATGGCATTGGGCTCGTGCATGTTGATTCGCTGAACGTCAAACTGCTTAAGAGTCATTGATCTTGACGCCTGCACGAAGCCGCTCACCGCGGCCGCAGCAAGTACGACGGTTAGCACACCTGCGTAGATCATTAAGAGGCGCTGGCCATTTGATTTCATAGAGTTTGCTCCTGGGTCACTGCTCGAAATTGAGGTTTATCGGCGCAGAAGGGAAAACAGGGCGTCCGATACCGGTCAACGGTACTTCTTTGCCCACCACTTCGAGCTTGAAGTCGTCGGCCAGTACTTGACCCTTGTTACCTTCAAGCAGGAACCCGAAGGCGATGGCGTTCGCGTTGGCCGGCACGTCCAGCACGATTTCATAACGCTGCCAATCCAAGGTGCCGCGTAAGGGGCGCGAATCCATGTTGTCGAAACCTACGACACCCGTTGATCCGTCGATACGCATCCACATGGCTGCGCTGATGACATCCTGCGTGCGCAGAAAACCAGACAGACGCACACGCTTGCCGATGTAGGCATCCGCGCTGATGCTCTGCATGAGCGTGCCAAAGCCATTGCTGCTTGATTTTGCGCGTAGGAAGGCATTGCGATCGCCAGGGTGGCGATCACCCGCTTGGGTGCCTACGTCATAAGCTTCGCGTGCGGTGCCGGCGACGATCCAACCCTTTGGTATGGATGCATGGACCTGGCAGGTCAGCAGGAGAGCGACCAGGATGAGGGGCAGGCGTTTGATCATGGGGTTTCCTTGGTGTTTGCTGCGGCCAGAAGGGCGTAGGCACGTTCGTTGTTGCTCAGCAAATAAGCAGTAACCGGCGAACCTGACGGTTCGACGTCCATGTGCAGCAGATAGTTTTGAGTGAGACGGTTACTTGGTACTGGCGCAGGAGGTGGCGTGGCGCGATAAAGGGTCAGGCAGATAAAGACACTTGCGGCCATCGCCAGACCAAGCCACGGCCATACGAGCCTGAAGCGACGTTTCCGGGCAACGTGTTCGGTTGCCATCAGCACGCGGGCATTCAAACGGCCAGGCGCTACTTCGCGAGCATTCTGGTGATATAGCGCGACCAGCTCATCCAATATTTCGTCGTTCATAGCCAGGGCTCCAAGGCATCACGCAGGCGCTGTTGTGCGTAGCGCAGTCGGCTCTTGACGGTTTCGTACGATACGCCGGTTGCCTCGGCGATTTCCTTCAAAGCCAGGCCGCCCTCGGCTTTCATTAGAAAGGCCTCCCGTTGTGGCAGCGGTAGTTTGCCAACGGCATCGAGCAGCGCCTGGCCCAACGAATCGTTGTGTGCCTGCCCCTCGGGTGAAAGCGAGGTGGTAGGCATCTCTTGCTCCATGTGCTCCGTCGCCGTTTGATCGGCCGGGTGCACTCCATCAGGCGCGTGGCGGCCGAGTACTCGCCAGCGATCGGCTGCACGCCGATGCGCGATGGCAAACAACCACGAAGCAAACGACGCACCAGACGAATAACCGCTCTTGCCTCGCACCACAGCCAGCCACACCTCTTGAAACACTTCCTCCGCTTCGTCTTGGCGTGTCGCCAGTCGGAGCGTGTAGCGATAAAGCTTGTCTCGATAGCGCACATAGAGCGCATGGAAAGCGCGGTCGTCGCCATCCTGGTACGCACGCATGCACGCCTCATCCGTCAATGAGCTTAGCTGCGATCGGGAGGGCGACGCCTTATCGCGTGCGAGCCATGGCCACTGCACATGCAGAAAACCGATCGCGTCGATGCAACTGGGAGGCCAGGTATATGTCAGGGCATCGTTACCGGGCATGGGTCCTTCCTCGTCGGGTTTGTAGACGTATTCGCCGGAATCTACCGGATGGGGTTAAATGATGGCCACAAAAAAAGACCAGCGAAGAAACCTTCGCTGGTTCACCAACAGGTGGATTACCGGGGATTCAACTCGATCTGAACGCCACCGCGTGGCGCTCGCCTGGAGCAGGAAGGTTGGACTACTGCACCAGAGTCATAGCCATGATCTGCACATTGGTATTGTTCGGCAGCTGGATGCTCTTAACCGTCTTCGCGTTGTTCAAGCTAAATTTGTAGTTGTAGAGATAGAACGTGCGACTATCGCGGCCGCCGGAGTAGGTGTCGCGATACGGCAGCTTGGCGGCCTGCAATTCACCGGCATAGCTCTGCGGACTGAACCAATCGCTGATGCTCTGGGTGAAGGTCGACTTGGTGCCATCGGTGTAGGTGACAGTAAAGGTTTGCGAGGTCTGGCTTCCGTTCATCGCGGCAGCTAGAAATTGCAGGCCGGAGAACTGACCGGAAGGCAGGGTGATCGTCTGTCCTGACGTGCTTACGTCATTGGTGGCATTGGCACTGCCGAAGTGATACAGCACATCATTGAACTCCAGTGACGAACCCAGCAGTTGCGCCGAGTACGCATCGCCCACGTTGTCCACGCCGCCAGTGGACGAGAAAGTGGCTCCGTCGTTGTAGATGGCAGTCCGGTTGAAGGACGACGCAAGGCTGACCGGCGAAGCATTGATGGTCGGGTTGCCCAACGTATAAGACAGCACGGCCACATTGCGGTTGTTCGGCAGCACGACGTTTTTGACGGTCTTGGTGCTGTCGATTAGGAACGCATAGCCATACAAGTAGAACGTGCGGTTGTCCGTGCCGCCGCTGCTGGTGTCGCGATAGGCCATCGTTACCGCATCCGATTCACCTGGGTAGCTTTGCGGGCTGAACCAGTCGCTCAAGCTCTGGCTGATGACCGTGCTGGTGCCGTCGGTGTAGTTGACCATGAAGGTCTGCGCCGCCTGGCTGCCATTGAGACCTGTCGCAAGCATGCTGAGCTCGCTGTACTGGCCTTGCGTAAGGGTGATGGTGCTACCGCTCAAAGCATTTGCGGTATTGGCGGCACCGAAGCTGAAGGTGTTGCCATTCCAAGTCTTCGAGCTACCGAGCAAATTAGCCGAGTAGGCGTAACCATTGCCGTCCAGCCCGCCGGTGGTGAACGCCGTTCCATCGCTATAGATGCCATACACGCCGGATGTCGTCGTGCCTCCCCCAACTCCGTTATTAATGGCGCTGGCGTAAGCGGCCGTTTCGTTTCCGCCGTTGTAAGTCTTGCCGACGATGTCGTCGTACAACCACAGGAAGCCGCCGGTGATCGCGCATTGCGAGTGCCAGCTGCTCATCTGGCTTTGCATCTGCGGGGGTGTGTCGTCGCTGTCCCACAGTCCGGGATAAACCGGCACGCTACCGAAACTCCAACCCGAGCATGGGCTGTTACCCGCCCCGCCGGAATAGGCTTGCAGGTGCACGCCATCGACCGTGCCGGGAAGCTGGCTGTTGATCTGTGACACCACCGATGTCCAATAGGAAGCGTTGGTGTATGGGGAAATCGTCACGTGGTAACCGAGGTTGCCGAGCATCACCGCAAAGGCCACGGTCGAGGCCGAGTCGTAGCTGTTCTCGTCATCAAAGTCGATGGCGTCCACCGACGGCAACGCGGCTTTGAGCGCCTGGAAGTCCTTGTAGAGGATGCTGCTCGATCCCGTACCTTGTGCATTGACCAAGGCCTTGATGTCTTGGAAATCACCCACGTTCGAAGAGCCGATGCTGAGGGTGATGCGCTTGGGCGTCCCTTGTTTCATGGTCACCAGGTCGGCCGCGAACGACGGCCATGTGTTGTTGCCCACATAGCTGCCACCGGAGGTCAACGGGAATTCACCATTGAGGTTGAGATCGCCCGCGGAATTTACCTCGACACTCCACACAATAACTTCCGTGAAACCGGAGTTTTCGATCTCGGAGATATTGCTCGCCACGTGTTTGTACATCGGGCCGCCACCATAGATGCCGGTATAACCCGTGCTCTGCGCATGCGCGCTTCCACACGCGAATGCGAGAGCCGAAACAACAAGCAGCAGCGACGACGTGCGCTGCAGCCGTGAATACTGAACCTTCGTATGCTTCATGGACACGTTCTCCAATAGGAATGGAACGGAAACGCGCTGATTGCCATACATGCCCAATACAACAGACTGCGCGGCCATAGGCATTCGGCGCTGCTGAGAGGCAAGATTGCGAAGGGTGCGGCGGCATGAGGGGTTTGCCGCAGCACCCTTCGGCTTGGAACTTCAATACGAGCCACCAATCACTGATGTTGCAACGATGGCTGCGGATAACACGGTCTTGCGGTACATGTATCCCCTCTGTTTTTAAGCATATAGGTTGGGACTTACGCTCCCACGGTACCCGTCGTGATGAAAGTCACCCCAAGGGTCGTCATTCCCGCGAAAGCGGGAATCCATCTTTGCTTTTGCATCGAAGCAAATGGATTCCCGCTTTCGCGGGAATGACGACCATGAGGGGGTAGCATGTCTTTCACAGAACCCTACGAAGCCACCGGAAGACCAAGCGCTTGGCGCAACGGATTCAATAATTCGCCGTAACGTGGTGCGCGCGCCGTATCAGCGCGCAACGGTTGCCGTACTTGCATGGCGCTTGGCGTGCCGATGGCACGTTGTGTTTCGTTGAAACGCAGGCATGCCTCCTCGAAGGGCAGGCCGCAGAAGGTAAGTAGCTCACGAATTTGATTTTCAGGATTTTTGAGCAAGTCTTCGTACACGCTTTGGTAAACGTGCGCCGGCTCTTTCTGTGCCCAATAACTCACAGCGGTATCGAAGTTTCGCCAGTACGCGGCGAGGTCGGGAAACGTTCGCGTGTAGTCGTTTCCGGGGAAATACTGCCTGTAACACGAGAAACAGGTTTCGAGTGCATCGCGGCGACTGATGACGATCTTCGCGCCCGGAAGCATCGCGCGGATCATGCCGATGTGCATCCAGTTGTTGGGAAGCTTGTCGGTAAATATCGGGTGACGCTTGCGCCAGCGTGCGGTTCGCTCCAAATAACGCTGCCCCAGTTGACGCCAATCATCGGCACTCATCTCCGGAAGCCACTTGGGGTAGGGCTTTTTGCGCCTCGCCGACTCTTCTCCGATGATCAGGGGCAGGTCAGTCAGCTCCGCCGTACCTTCGACCTTGGAATGCGAAGCGAGAATTTGTTCGATCAGGGTCGATCCCGAACGCGGCATGCCCACGATGAAAATCACTTCCGACCCGAGACCTTGCCCAGCATCGGCGGTACGGGCCGCAGCGTTGATCGACTCGATCGTCGCGGTAAATCCTGCCGCGTTCCAAGTCCGATGCTTTCGGGCGATATCGTTTGCCGTCGCCAATGCCTGCATGGACTCGGCATAACGACCTTGATCATCCAGTGCCTTGGCCAGGGCAAATCCCATGGCGATGCGATCGCCGTCGGTGGCGCGTGGATGCATGAGCGCGCGTCGAATGGCATCGCTATCCTCTTCGTCCAGGCGCAACGTTTTGATTTCCGCCAAGCCCCACCACGCCATGCCAGTCCATGGCTGTTCGGCAAGTAGCTTTCGATATTCGGCGATGGCTTCGTCGCGGGAATTGTCCATGCGCAATAGATCCGCAAGTTGCGCTCGTGCCGCCGTGTAGTCAGGTGCCAACCTGACTGCGCGCCGCAGCGCATCCCGCGCTTCGTCAAAGCGCGCGCTACGGGTCAGAAACAGGCCGAGGTTGTACCAGGCCAAGACAAAAGTTGGCTGAAGTTCGCAGGCGCGACGCAGAAATTCGATTGCCTGATCGAGTTCGCCTGCCTCCGCGAGGAAGAGGGCAAATGCATTGTGATAAAGAGCCTCGTGCGGGCGTTGATCCAGCGCGCGACGCATGTCGCCCAACGCGGATCTGTGTTCCCCGCGCAGGCTCAGAAGACTCGCGTGCAGACGCAAGACTTCAGGATGATCCGGATGACTGGCCAGCGCCGGACCTAATTGGCCGACGGCCTGATCAGGGCGATTCATCGCCAGTGCCTGTTCCGCGGCGATGACTCGATTCGCCGCAACAGGGTCCAGGCCTTGCAGTAGCGGATTCAAATTCGTCTCCGAAAGCATTGCGTTCGATTGCATGCAATCTCTCAAGGTGGGCAAGGATGCCTCCATGCTTGGATAGACATGGAGGCATCGATGTCAACGCAAGTACAACGTCACGCTCAGTCGTACTGCCAGCGGAACACCAACTGGCCTGTCCGCGGCTGCTGGAACGTATTGGGCTGCATGAAGTTGGGATTGAACTGCCCGTTGCCGTTGCTGATGTTGGTGACGTACGAGGTAACGGTGTTGCTGTTGAACAGATTGAGCACCTTCAAATCCAACGAGAAGGCGTTCTTGCCGTATGCCCAGTCGTAGCCAATATCCAGGTCCACTTGTTTGTACGACGGAAGGCGACCGTAGCTGCCGCGGGTGTAGATGATGCTGTTCGAGATCGGAGACTGGCCAGCCAATACGTTCGACAACGTGTTGCAGTAATACGCGTTGTTGTTGCCGAGCTGGTTGCTGCCGATCGCCAGGGTTCCGTTGTTCGGATACTGAGAATTGCAATCGACCGGACCACCCTCGTAGTACGTGAGTGCCCCACCCACACGCAGACCCTTCAGCAAGTTGTCCTGATGGGCAAACTTGTAGTAACCGAACACCTTGACCGTGTTCGGGATATCGTTGCCCAGATTACCTGCGGCACCCTGCAGGAAGCCCGGGGCATTCAAGCCGCCGTCATAGCCGGTCGCACCGGTGTTGCCGGTGCCGCCGGCATAGCTGGTGGTGCCATCCGTGTTGCCGAATTCATGACGCCACGTGTAGGACGCGCTCAGGTAGTACGGTTCTTCCTCGGAGTAGGCGTGATCCATGGTCAGGCTGAGCTGATAGATCTTGCGCCGCAGCGACGGAAAACCGATGTAGCTGTTTGGGAAGTTGACCATCGTGAGCGGGCTGTTGGCGCCGTTCAATTGCACCGGAATGTTGATGTCCTTGCCCGGCGTGATCAGGTACTGGCCGAGGAACACTGCATTCGGGTAGCCCTTGTTGGTCAGGTATGCCTTCAGCTGGTCGATGTTGTTGTAGATGTTCGGCAGCCCGGTGAGCTTGCTGGTGAAGAACGTGGCGCCTGCGGTCCAGCTGTCGCCAAGTTTTTGTTGTGCATAAATCGAGAATTGCTTCAGCTTGGCGTTTTGCGTCGTGCTCGAAATGAATTGTCCGGGCGTCAGGTAATGCAGGCCGCTACCGGAACTGCCTTGCACAGGCCCCACTTGCGTCAGACCGGTCGGAACGCCATTGCCTGTCACGCCGGTATACGTGTAAGTGGTGGTGGTGTGGATGTAGCCCTGACCCGGCGTGCCACCGTAAGCATTGAAGTAAAGCGGAATGCCTTCGGAGTACTCACCCGCTGTGGCGCCGACCTTCAGCGTTGAATCACCATGGACGTCCCATGCCACACCCACGCGAGGCAGGAAATTGCCCTTGCTGTAAAACTTGATGTTGGCGTTGTCGGTCATGGCGTAATTGT
Source organism: Dyella acidisoli (assembly GCF_030160295.1). Taxonomy (GTDB): domain Bacteria; phylum Pseudomonadota; class Gammaproteobacteria; order Xanthomonadales; family Rhodanobacteraceae; genus Dyella_B; species Dyella_B acidisoli. Next base: position 11,252 of record NZ_BSOB01000002.1, on the reverse strand, counting down.
CGTAACGCCCGCCGACATACGCGGTCCAGTTCTGCGCGAAATGCCAGCTATCACCCAGATAGAAGCCGTACGTGGGCGAGCTGTTGTAGTAGATGCGCGGTGCATAGGACAACTGGACGTACTTCGATCCCGGCGCGACGGACTGGCCGTTGATGGTGCAAGGCTCGTTCGGTCCCAGCGACGTGCTGCAGTAGCTGTAGGTCCAGGAGTTCGGGTTCGGGATATTGGCCTGCGACATGGTCGGGCTGTAACGCTCGCCGCCGAAGGTCACTTCGTGGTTGTCGGTCACGTTCCAAGTGAAGTCGATGCGCGCACCCATCATGCGGTACTTCAGGTAGTACAGGCTGCTGGTACCGTTAGCGGGCGGCTGCGTGTACTGCTTCGTGTCCGGGTTGTAGTACTGGATGTACGGAACGCCGATGCCGTACTGGTTATACGAAGTGAAGTACTGCTGCGAGGTACCCGCCATCGCCGAGACAGACAGCGTATCGGTGATCTGGCCGTGGTAGTTGGCCACCGCCATGGTGTCGTGCCAGGCGTTACCACTCCAGTTGTCCAGTGTAGGGGCCGCGCTGGAGGGGGTGTACGGCGTCGCCAGCGCATACTGCGATTGCGTCTGAAGATTGCTCTGACGGTCGATGAAGATGTTCAGCGAGTGGCCGTCAGCGATGTTCCAGGTGAAGTTGCCGAGGAACTGCTTGTTGCGGTTTTCGTTGAGGGTCTTGGTGCCGGAGCTGTAGGTCGTGGTCGGGTTGACGCCCTGTACACCTTGGCCATAGTTGTTCGGCTCAATTTCGGCGAGCACGTAGTAGAACAGTTTGTCCTTCAAGATCGCGCCGGATGCCCAGTAGTCCTGCAGCAGGCTCGGCGACCAGTGGTTCAGCTGATTGGCGGTACTCAGCTGACCGTTGTAGTTGTAGACGTTCCTGGGGTTTTCATTGAGCGTGCCCGTGGCAGGCGTGAACGCCAAATCCACACCGGCCTTGAAGTCATTCGAGCCTTGTTTGATCGTGCCGGCAACGACGCCGCCCATGGCGCTGCCGTATTTGGCATCCATGCCGCCGTCGATGGTGGAGACAGTGGCGAGGGCCTCGTTCGGAATCTTGTCCGGCACCGCGCCCTGCTGCATGTCGGTGACGTTGAATTCGTTGAGGAAGTAGCGGTTCTCGGTACCCGACGCGCCGTTGAACTGTGGGGCGTTGCCGTGCGAACTGGTAATGGATGTCACGTTCGACTGCATCGAGGCGATCGTGAGCAGATCTGGATTGATCAACGGCAGACGATTGATGTCTTTTGAATTCCACGTCTGAACCTGCTGGCTCGTCGTCACGTCGATCGCGTTAACCGACGGCTGCGAGGCGGTAACGGTGACCGAATTCAGCTCTTTCACGTTGCCGGCTGCCGCCGCTGCGCTGAAGATCGCGGGACTGTTGGAACCGGCCTGAACAACCACATTGCGCTGATCGACCACTTGGCCACCGCGCAACAGTTTGACGACGTAATTGCCGGGCATCAGTCCGGTGACGGTGTAGTGGCCGTTGGAATCGGCGCGCACGGTGCTGTCGTAACCCGTCGCCGGGTTGGTGACTTCTGCAACGACGTCTGTGCCCGCAGGCAAATTGCCGTAGACGCCGCCGGTAATGCTCTGCGCAAACAACGGACCGCTAGCGAGTGCGGTAGCCCATAGGCCGATGCGTATGCAGGCCTGCAGGCTGCTGCCCAAGCGAAACTGGTACTTGCTCATTCCTTCCTCCCCTACCTTTGTTTGTTGTCGTGCCCCGCGTTCGCGGTTTTTTGGACACAAACCCGCCCATGAGCCATGGATTTCCATGACCCTCCGTGACTGCTCTTCAAAGATGTGCAACCGACCCAATTACCAAGACGTGCTACGAGCGAAATAACTACCGTGCCGCGTCTTTCCCCCAGCTCCCCTGGGTATTGCTTTTAATCGATCCAAATTTTCGTGACAACGTTGGACTGACTGTCCCGAGCGGGCCAATCAATAGGACAGAGACAAGTCGATGTCAATAGGCATTTATATCGATTCAAATTTGAATATCTTGTTGATGCGTAAGTAATTCGTCGGCTTCTTGATATTGCACAACAGCAAGGGAATTAGATCGATCCATATTTATCGCGGATTATGTCGTGCTGCATACGCAAAAATTCGCTCCGTAAAATCGCCGTGATCTCGTCAACACACGTGCTGAATCCGGCGTCAGGTGCGAGCCCGGTAGACGTCAGATTCGACGCCGAACTGCGCGGCAAGCAGAAGGGGGGATTGCACCCCGCACCGTGCTTGTCGATTTGCGCAAACCTGCTTCGTCGAACGAACAGGAGAGGGGTTACACAAGCCGGCTTTCACGGCAACCCAGCTCCGTCATTTATTCACGGAGATACGACAATGCGCTTTCTATCGATGGTACGGATCAACGAGAACTCGGGCCTGCAGCCGAGCCCCCAGCTGATGGCCGACATGGGTAAGTTGATGGAGGAGATGACCCGGGAAGGAAAACTGATCAACACAGCTGGCCTTGTTCCCACCGCTCAAGGTACGCGCGTCAGGTTGTCCGGCGGCAAATTGAGTGTGAAGGATGGTCCATTCACCGAAGCCAAAGAAGTGATCGGCGGTTATGCCTTGCTGGAAGCGGCGTCCAAGGAAGAAGCCATCGAACTCACCAAGCGTTTTCTGCGTGTGCATGGGGACGAGTGGACCGTCGAATGCGAAGTGCGCCAGTTGATGACGCACGAGGAATGCGTCGCACAGCAATGATGGCGCATGGCAAGACCTGTGGGTGATTGCAGGACGCCGCAGGTTGGGGTTTACACCCCAACCTGCTTGATAGTAAAAACTATACTTCTGAGCGAGGGCTGTCTATTCGGGGGCTTTGTGAAAGAAACGGCGCTGGTGACCGGCGGTAGCGGTTTCGTGGGTTGTCATGTGGTGCAACAGTTACTGCAGGATGGGCATCAGGTGCATGCCACGGTGCGCAGCCTGGCGAACGAATCCAAGCTTCGACCCTTGACGTTGCTGCAACAGCAATATCCCCAGCAGTTGCGATTGTTCGAGGCAGATTTGCTCACGTCGGGTTCGTTTGATGAAGCCATGGACGGTTGCGCGGTGGTGCATCACGTCGCATCGCCTTTTCTTCTGCCCGAAAAGATTAAGGACGGGCAGCGACAGATGCTGGAGCCGGCGTTGCGCGGTACGCAGAACGTGCTTGCGAGCGCGGACAAGGCTAAGGACGTTCAACGCGTAGTGATGACATCGACAGTAGGCGCCATCTTCGGCGACTACATCGATGTGTTGAGCATGAAGGATCAGACGCTTTCTGAAACCTACTTCAACACCAGCAGCACGATCGAAAACAATCCTTATCACTACGCCAAGGTCGAGGCCGAAAAAGAAGCATGGCGACTGTGCGAGGCGCAAAGCCGCTGGACGCTGGTCACCATCAATCCAGGCATGATCCTTGGGCCGTCGCTTACGCCCGCGTCGGATTCCGGCAGCCTGTTTTTGCTGGATGAGATGTTCAAAGGCTATTTCTTCTACGGGATGCCCGATTTGAGCCTGACCACTGTGGATGTGCGCGAAGTGGCCAAGGCGCATGTCCAGGCCGCGCGTTTGCCCCAGGCACACGGGCGCTACATTCTGGCCGAGAAGGACATGATTTCCTTCGTCGAAATATCCAGGATTGTTCGCAAGAACCACAAGCGCCCGTATCTGCTGCCGAGGCATCAGATTCCGGATGCGGTGGTCAAAATGATCGGGCCGTTCTTCGGACTAACGCAGGATTACATCCGTAAGCACCTTGGTATCCGCTTCAAGGTGGACAACCAGCGCAGCGTGAGCGAACTCGGGATCGTTTATCGGCCGATCGAGGAAACGTTGCGTGATCACTATCTTAGTTGGGTCGCGCAGCGCGCAGCAGTTGCTTAAGCTCCTCTCGCTTCGGCCTGATTAGCGTCTCGCTTCGGCTGTGTATGTTGTGTTGTTGTGGCATTGCCTGCGGCGCTTCCGGTCGCGAAGCGACCGGGTCACTTTTCTTTGCTGGCCCAAAGAAAAGTAACCCAAAGAAATGGCCTAAAAGGCTCACAGCATGGGTAGGGTAAAAGCCTGAACGTGTATGGCTAGATAGGTGGTTGGTCGCCTATGGTTCAACGTCCCCGCTATACCGCGAGGCGTCGAAGCACTGAGGGCTTAAAGCGCGCCTGCCCAGAAGCTGAGCTTTGCCGAGGTCTGCCCGATCTGCCTTAAGTCCTCAGCGCTTCGACGCCTCGCGGTATAGCGGCGCGGTGGAAGCTTGGCCCGCCAATGATCAAAGCAAGGCGACATCCATCAGGCTTGTAACCTATGCAATGCCACGAGCTCTTCAGGCCATTTCTTTGGGTTACTTTTCTTTGGGCCAGCAAAGAAAAGTGACTCGGGCCCTTTAGGGTCCGAAAGCTCCGAAAGCGCCGCAGGCAATCCCCCAACACCACGACATCCCCAGCTGAGACCAGAGGCTAATCAGGTTCCAAAGAGAGAGAGGCGTGCCCCCGACTCAATTATGCCTTTCCCTTCAGGCGTGCCACATGGCTCGCAAGGCTCGCAGCAACCAGGCGCATGACCGCCGACGAATCCAGCAACGGATCGTCGAACAACATCTCCAGCGCAGCGTAGGACATGCTGTCGGCCACACGGCTGATGAGTTCCAGATCTTCTTGCGCACTCTTCGGAAATGCCTCGCTGAGTCGCGCGGTGACCTGCGAAGCAACCACCTTGGCCGATTCGAGCCGTACATCTTGAAGCATCGGTATCGCGCGCAATGCACGCATGATCCAAATGCCGCCGGTGGTTTCACGCGTGACTTTGTAGGTTTCGAGCAAAAGTCCCGTGATTGCATCCTCCAGCTTCTTCGCTGACTTGAACGCAGCAGGCGTCAGCCATTGCGGGATCAGTGCATTCTGCTTCTGCATCAAACGCAGTCCGAGCTCGTGCAGCATGGCGTACTTATTGGGAAAGTAGCGGTACAACGCCGGCGGCGACAACTTCGCTCGCTCGCACACCAGGTTGGTGGTGAGCAATTCGAAACCGACGTCGGCAAGTACCTGTGCTGTAACGGTAAGCAGGTGCTCGTAGGTTTCCGCGGCGCGCGACTGCGCCGGCACCACTTTGGGGCTCAGGGCGAGCTTGGGACGTTTAGCTGTGCGGCGGGTTCGGTTGGGCTGGGAGGGCACGGGGTGCGGTCCGGCGGGGGAGGGCTTGCGCCGATTATAGCTATAACTATATTGTAGCTAAAACTAGCTTTTGGGTAAGTCGACGATGCCGAACGCCGAGCAGGCCACAGTGTCCTCCAGCAACGAGCGCCTGATCCTGGCGGTCGATCTGGGCACGTCGGGCTGCAAATGCGCGCTGGTAGGGCTGGACGGAAGCGTGCGGTCATGGGCATTCCGGTCCGTTCCCATGCATCTGGTTGGCGAGCATGGCGTAGAGCAGGATGCCGAGGATTGGTGGCAGGCGTTTCTCGGTGCGGCGCAGGAATTGCTGGCAGATAACGCTCAACTTTGCAGGCAAGTGATTGCCGTCTGCTGTTCCGCGCTTCATGAATGCACGGTACCAGTGGATAGACAGGGAAAGGCGCTTTCGCGCGCGATGTTGTGGCTGGACATGCGCGGCGCTGATGCCATTCGTCGACGAGCGCGCAGTGGATGGCTGAATATCCAGGGCTATGGGCCCCTGAAGCTGGCACGCTGGCTGCGGCTCACAGGCGGTGCACCGTCTTTGTCCGGCAAAGATCAGGCGGGACATATTGCATGGTTGCGTGATCACGATGCATCGCTGTTCGAGCGCACATACAAGTTTCTGGGGCCGCTCGACTTCCTGAATCTCCGGCTCACGGGACGTTTCTGTTCCACCTACGATTCCGCCCTCACGACCTGGGTGACCGACAATCGAGACCTCTCTCGTGTGCGCTACGACGACCGGTTGTTGCGCATGCTGGGCGTCGATCGCGAGCGTCTGCCTGAGCTGCTTCCATCCACCGAGGTACTTGGTCACCTCACGCCAATGGTGGCCGAGACGCTTGGACTTTCCCCGGCTACACGTGTTGTTGCCGGCATGGTGGATACTTCTGCTGCGGCGATCGGCGCTGGCACCGTGCGCGATCGCGAGCTTCATCTTTATCTCGGCACGTCGTCGTGGATCGGCGCCCACGTTCCAGAAAAGCGCACTCATCTCAGCGCGTACATCGCGTCGATTCCCTGCGCCCGAAACAATCGCTACTTGGCGATAGCCATGCAATCGGCCGCGTGCAGCAATCTGACGATGCTGCGCGATCGCATCCTGTTCCATCCGGACGAGCTGATGAGCGACAACTCTCGGCCCGATGTCTACCCGCTGCTCGACAGCATCGCCGACCGCGTGCCCGCCGGATCGCGCGGACTGATTTACCTCCCATGGCTGCAAGGCGAGCGCACGCCGGTGGACGATCGCCATCTGCGCGCGGGTTTGTTCAATCTTTCGCTGGAACATACGCGCGAAGACATGATCCGCGCGTTTCTCGAAGGCGTGGCCTTGAACACACGCTGGATGCTGGAGCCCATGCTGAACTTCGTCGGCAGCAGCAAGGGAGCGTCGATGACGGTGGTCGGCGGCGGTGGGCAATCGCAAGTGTGGTGCCAGATGATCGCCGACGTCACCGGGATGGTAGTGGAGCAGCCCATTGCACCGATTCAGGCCAATGCGTTGGGCGCCGCGTTCATTGCGGGCGTCGGTTTGGGCGAGTTGTCGTTCGATGATGTGCCGGCACTATGTCCGAGCCAGCGGCGATTCGAGCCGCGCGAAACCTTGCGAGGCCTCTACGACGATCGCTTCGGCACGTTCAAGGAACTGCATCGGCGCCTCGCGCCGCTTTACCGTCGCATTAATCAGCATCGGAGTACGCCGCGATGAAATTTCAAAGCGCTCGCCAGCAAGTGGTCGAGATGAGCGTGCTGCTGGCCGATCACGGTTATTTTGCCGCGACCGGCGGCAATCTGGCGTTGAAAGTCGATGATGAACACATCGTCGTCACGCCATCGGCCATGGATTACTACGAGATGACGGCGGCGGATGCCTGCGTACTTAGGTTGCGCGATCTCGCCAAGATTGATGGCGATCGCAAGCCGACCGTGGAAGCCGGCATGCACGCCAAGTTGCTGAGCATTCGTACGGATTGCCGCGCCAGTATTCATACGCATCAACCGATTGCGAGCGCGTGCACGCTGCTCGGGAAGCCTGTGCCGGTCCTTCGCGCCGAAGACCGTGCCTTGCTTGGTGATGAAGTGCGCGTGGTGGGGTATGCACCGTCGGGTACGTCCTGGTTGTCGAGCAAGCTGGCCAAGGCTGTGCTGCCCGATGCCAATGCCTATTTGCTGCGCACGCATGGTGCCATTTGCTGCGGTACCAGCGCAGAGCGTGCACTGCGCGCCATCTCCGCGCTCGAAAGATTGACCCTCGATTATCTGCGCGAACGCATCACGGCACGCGCGGCGCAAGCATCACCGCAACAAGCCGCGTTACAGCGTTTGCTGGCAACACTTGATGCTCAACCCATCCAGGAAATGGTCGTATGAACTTCCACGACACGTCCGTCGATACCACCGTCAGCGCGATCTCTCAATGGCCGGATACCGATGCGCTTTATCGGCGTTTCGATGCACTGGTAAAGCAGCCCATCCGGCCCATCCGCCGCGATGCGATGGCCAAGGTGCTCGATTACTTCGAAACACGCTGCCAGGGCTCCAAGCGCTTGTCCGAACAAGCCAAGCAGGTCATTCCAGGCGGCGTGCAGCACAACCTCGCATTCAACTATCCGTTTCCGTTGGCGATCCGCGAAGCGCACGACGCGCATATGACGGACGTGGACGGCAATCGCTATATCGATTTTCTGCAGGCCGGCGGACCCACCTTGCTGGGCTCCAACTATCCGGCCGTACTCGTGCAGGTGCAGGTGCTGTTGAACGAGTGCGGGCCAATCACCGGCTTGTTGCACGAATACGAAGTAAAACTGGCGGAGTTGGTTTGCCAGGTCATGCCAGGCGTCGACATGCTGCGCATGATGGGCTCCGGCACGGAAGCGGTGATGGGTGCGATTCGTCTGGCGCGTGCGTACACCGGCAAGAAGCGCGTGATCAAGATCGGCGGTGGTTACCACGGATGGAGCGATCAGATGGTGTACGGCATGCGCTTGCCGAACACGGGCCGCATGGAAGCCATAGGCATTCCGCGCGGTGCGACTGCCACCACGCAGGAAAGCTTGCCGAACGATCTCGAAGCCATACGTCGCAAGCTGATGTGGAATCGCCTGCGCGGCGGTACCGCTGCCGTTATCGTTGAGCCGTTCGGGCCTGAAAGCGGCACCCGGCCGGTAACGCGAGATTTCAACGCCGGCTTGCGCAAGCTATGCGATGAATTCGACGCGTTGCTGATCTTCGATGAAGTGGTAACAGGTTTTCGCGCGGGCATGGGCGGTGCGCAGGGCTATTTCGGCATCAAGCCCGACCTGACCATCCTCGGCAAATGCCTTACCGGTGGCTACCCGATGGCAGGTGGCATTGGCGGTCGGCGCGACATCATGATGATGCTGGTTGGCGGCATCGGCACTACCACCAAGCGCGCGTTCGTTGGCGGCACGCTTACGGCCAATCCCTTGTCCTGCGCGGCAGGCTACTTTGCCTTGCTCGAAATGCAGCGCACGCAAGCTGCAGTGAAGGCAGGCCGTGCTGGCGATCGCTTGCGGCAAGGCCTGGAGCAGATCATCGAACGCCTCGGTTTGCCCTATGTCGCATACAACATGGGCTCGATCGTGCATCTGCAGACGTCCGGCGTGATGCTGCTGGATACCAGCAACCTGCTCAAGCTCATTCGCGTGAAGAACGAAGCCAAAGAGCGCAAGCACATGATGGAGGAAATGGGCGCGGCCTATACCGCGCATGGAATCATCACCTTGGCGGGAAGCCGCATCTACACCAGCCTCGCGGACACTGACGAGGTGATCGACGATGCGCTCAACCGTTTCGAAGACGTACTGAAACTGGTGTGATGCTATGACGCTCGCGTCCATTCTTCTCGATGCCATGCAACGCCTGGATGACAAGCATCTGCTTGGCGAAGGCGGCAGCGTTTCCGTGCGTCTGCCTGGCACGCAGGATTTGCTGATCGCCACGCTCGGCGCCGAACCGCTGCGTGTGTCGCTATCTGCCAAACCGAATAGCGAACTGGCGCAGCATATCGTTGTATACGCCGTACGCCCCGATGTGGGGGCGATTGCGCTGGGCGGTGGCGCTTTCGGGCGAACACTCGGCAGTTTTGGCGGCCATCTGCCGCAATCGTTTGACGAACAAGCCAGGCATCTTGGCGCTGCTGCCGTACCGATGCCCGGTCACTCTGACGATTTGCAGGCAGACGCGCGGCGATGTCTCGCGACGGGCGGGAATGTGTGGGCCAGCGAACATAACGTGTTGGTATTCGGCACTACCGTGCATCGTCTCGTGCTTAATGCCGAGCTGTTGGAGAAGTGCGCCAAGGCCTATGTGCTTGCCTTGGCAACAGGTGCGCGGCTGCACACGCTGCCATGGTGGGTTTGCCGCATTGCCAATGGACGCTTGAAGAAAGATCAGAAGCGTGCGGTGCAACGTTTCGCACAAGGATTGCTGCCGGAAGAAGTGAAAGGTTACTGAGGGGGCATCATGTCGCAGCGCCAAACACGCCTTTACGGAAGACGTCCATGAATACATCGGTTGCGGTGCATTTCAAACCTTCCGAAACCGTTGCCGCATTGGCAGCCGGTTGCGTGGCGCTGCTCGTGCTCGGTTTGCAACCGGCATTGCTGGGAAGCCTGGTGGACCAGCAGCGTATTTCGATGGAAGGCGTCGGCATCGTCGCCATGGGTGAAATCTTCGCGTTGGGTATCGGCACCATCCTCGCCGAGAAGTGGATGCCTTTGAATCGCCTGCGCAATGTTGCCGTGGTGGCGAGTCTGTTGCTGGTGGCTATCAATCTGCTGACGCTGACGGCCCATGGCGATCTGGTCTGTGTGGCGTGGCGCGTGGCGGCAGGGCTTGCCGAAGCGTGCCTGTTCTGGATCGCGACGATGATCATCATCCGCTCGCCGCAACCGGATCGCCTGGCCGGTATTTTCCTCACAGTGCAGACAGCGGTGCAGGCATCCGCCGCCTTGCTGCTTGCCAAGATCTCGATCGCCTCGCTCGGCTGGAGCGAAGCCTTCGTCCTGCTTGCCGTACTTTGTTCGCTGCCGCTGCTGGTGGCGTCGCGCCTGCCCGTGCAATTGGGTACGCATACGGAAGAGATTCATCCGTCCGTCGTTTCATGGACCGGATTTTTCGCGCTGCTGGTACCGTTTCTGCACATGAGTGCGATGGGTGCGCTTTGGGCTTATCTCGAGCCCGTGGTGAATGCTGCCGGCATCGGCATTTCGATCAACGCACTCGCTGCACTCGTGCTGGTCATGCAGATCGTGGGTGGCGGCGCCGCGGCCCTGATGGTGCGTCGATGGAAACTGTTGCAGGCCGTAGTGATCAGTGCGCTGGCGTTCGCTGCCATCGGTATCACCATGTATCAGCTGGCGCCGCACAGTTCCTCGGTTTTCGCCGCGTTATGCGTGGCATTCGGCTTTCTGTGGCTGTTCCAGATGCCGTTCCATATCCGCTTGGCGTTCGATATCGATCCGCGCGGGCGTATCGCCATGCTTGTGCCGCCGGCACAGTTGGTTGGCACCGGTTTTGGGCCGTTGGTGACGTCGTTGACTGTGCATGGCAATGACGTGCACCACGTCCCGTTGTTGGCCGCGGGATTTTCGGCATGCGTGGTTGTTGCAGTGATGGGGGTGAAGCTCGGTGCTCTGTCCAGGCAGAGGTCACACGCAGCTTTATCGGGTGAGGGGGAAGTCAAATAGACGATACGCATCGCGCTAACTGCGATGTTGTGACTTGAGGGGAGATTGGCATGTACATGCGTCCACATAGGTTGTCCACGTGTCTGCGTCAGGCGCTTTACGGTGGTGCTGTGTTGCTGTTGTTTGCAGCATTGCCCGCGATGGCTGATGGAGCAGGGCAGGACACGAATAACAATGCAGCGACGAAAAAGTCCGCAGCCGGCCAGCAGGCGCCCGACGCCAGCCAAGCCAAGCAGCTAGGCAACATCACCGTGACGGCACAAAGCCGCACGCAACAGATGGAGCAGGTGCCGATTCCGTTGCAGATCCTCACGG
>NZ_BSOB01000001.1 GCF_030160295.1 Dyella acidisoli | reverse complement strand
TTTATGCGGGCGCTCGGTCGCGATGATCTGGCGCAGAAGATTGATGATGCACTTCTAGATTGACTCCGCCGTTACTTTTCTTTGGGCCAGCAAAGAAAAGTGACTCGGGCCCTTTAGGGTCCGAAAGCGCCGCAGGCAATACCCCAACACCACGACAGGCCCAGCTGAGGCGAGACGCAATCAGGCCCCGGCGAGAGAGGAATTCACTCAGCGAGTTTTTCGAGCGCCTCAAGGCAACGTAACAGTCGCCGCAAGCCCACCACCCTGCCGATTAGAAAGCTGAAGGCTCCCGCCAATGGCACGCGCCAATTGCGCAGCAATGGCCAAGCCCAAACCTGCGCCGCCCGTGTCACGGTTGCGCGAACCTTCCAATCGATAGAACGGTTGCAGAACCTGATCCAACTGATCGTCGGGAATGCCAGGACCGCGATCACACACGGCCATGCACAACGCGCCTTGTTCGTTACGTCGGGCACTGACTTCGGCAGTGCCGCCATATTTGAGGGCGTTGTCGATCAGGTTGCCCAGCACACGTCGCAGCGCCTGCTGACGAACCATGGCCGCACCGCTGACGGATTCCGATAACGTGACAGCCTTGCCGATGTCCTGGTAGTCGAATACGAGGCTTTCCAGAAAAGCCTTCACATCCATGCGAACGGGTGTCTCCGCACCGCCATGTGCGCTGCGTGCATAGGCCACGCCTTCGCGTACCAGATGCTCCATCTCGTGCAGGTCGCGCAGAATCTTCTCGCGCTCCTCGCCTTCCTCCAAGGATTCCGCGCGCAGGCGCATGCGGGTAATGGGCGTCTGCAAGTCATGCGAGATCGAGGCGAGGATATGCAAGCGCTCCTTGAGATGGCGGGCGATGCGTTCCTGCATCGAGTTGAAGGCGATCGCAGCTTGAGCCACTTCGACAGGGCCTTCTTCACTCATACGCGGGCCTTCCGCTGTCGGCGTGATGGATTCTGCAGCCCTCGCCAGTTGCGCCAGCGGGCGCGCGGCCAATCGCACCGCCAACCAGGTGCACACGAGCAGCACGAACAACTGCAAGGCCAGCACGATCGGCAGCCATTGTGCGATCGGCGGTATGCCGCGTGGCGTAATTTCCAGCGTGAGTGACGAACCATCGTGCAAGGTGAAGTGCACCTGATAGATCTCGGGATGCATCGAGATCGTGTCGGCCTGCACGCGATAATCAGGACCGACTTCTTTCTCGATCCGGCGCGTGACTTCTCGCGAGCGCTCGGTTACCAGCGGCATGCCTGCCTCGCCGCGCCCAAGCAGGAAACGGTAGCTGTCACGCTGCAGGAGGCCTAGCCAATTGACGCGCTCGGCTGCGGGCAAGCGATCGAGCACCGTAACCGAGGTACTTACTTCATGCTCGACCGTGTTGAGCATGGTCGTCGTGGCACTTTCGTAGCGCTCATAGAACATCAGCGCAAAAGAAAGCCCCTGCGCCAGCATCAGGCCGACGAAGATAATCAAGTACACGCGCGAAGCCATGCTGCGCGGCACCCAGCGCACGGGTGTGAGGAATGCCACACGGCTCACGCGTTATCCCCGTGCACGGTGATCGGCATGCTGAACACATAACCTTCGCTGCGCACGGTCTTGATGTACGACTGTTCCTTGGCATTGTCTTCAAGTCGAGTGCGCAGACGGCTTACCAAAAGGTCGATCGAACGATCGAAAAGCTCCGCGTCCCTGCCCTGCGTGAGGTTGAGCAACTGGTCCCGCGAAAGCACACGCTGCGGATGATCCAGGAAGACGCGCAGCAATCGGAATTCGGCGCCGCTCAACGGCACGATGGTGCCCTCCTCGTCCAGCAGATGGCGCGCAGCGGTATCCAGGCGCCAGCGTCCGAACGATAGTATTTCGGTGGCTTCGGTGATGCGCAGATTCGGCGGCAGCATGCGCGTGCGGCGAATCACCGCCTTGATGCGCGCGAGCAATTCGCGTGGCGAGAACGGCTTTACCACATAGTCATCGGCGCCCATTTCCAGTCCAATGATGCGGTCGGTTTCATCATCACGCGCGGTCAGCAGCAATATCGGTAGCGCGCGATGCTTGCCGCTGCGCAAGGTGCGGCAAAGCACCAGGCCGTCATCGCCGGGCATCATGATATCCAGCACGACAAGGTCGAACGCCGACGTATCCAGTTGCGCGAACATGTCGCGGCCATCGACGGCCGCGCTGGCGCGCAAGCCGTTCTTTCGCAGGTAGTCCACGACACCCGTGCGGATGTCGCGATCGTCATCGACGACGAGGATATTGTCGATGTGGTCCATGTTCATGCATTCCCAAAGTTGCGTTGTTGTTACGTGCCCTGCGATTTGCCCAGCAACTGCCGAATGCGTTGCTCGGTGTCGTCATAGTTTCCCTCGCCGACGTGGCGGTAAACCACATGGCCGTGCTGGTCGATGAGGTAGATGGCCGGCCAGTAACGATTTCCGTAGGCATTCCAGATGCGGTAGTTATTATCCACCGCCACCGGCCAAGTGATCTGATAGCGGCCCATCGCTTCCTGTAAAGAAGCCAGGTCGTGCTCTTCATCGTATTCGGGCGTGTGCACGCCGACGACCACAAGCCCTTTGCTGGCGTACGTGTCGTAAAGCGCCTTGGTGTGCGGCAGCACGTGGATGCAATTGATGCATTCCCGTGTCCAGAACTCCACCAGCACCACCTTGCCACGCAGGCCGTCGATGGTCAGCGGAGCCGAGTTGAACCAGCGATCGGCGCCAGTGAAGTCGGGCGCCGGTGTGCCATTGGCGGACTCCTCAGTGCTGATCATGGTCCAAGCGGTTGGCCAGAAAGCAATCAGGGCCGCGCTCAAGGCGGCTATGGCGGCGGCAATGCGGAGTGATGTCATGGGTGGTCTGCCCTGCAGTGGATAAGTGGCAGTGCCAACGCGCCGCCTTGACGCGTATTGGACGCCCCGGATTTATCCCGAACGTGTCCGCTCCCATGGCTTTTTGTATCTGTTTGTACAAACGGATCCCGAGGCAGGCCGGCCTCAGCCGGTGAGTTTTGTATCGAAACGTATCAGACCCCGCCCGTTACACATTTCGATGCCTTTTGGCGCTTGCCCAGACACAACCGGGATACTTCGCCGCGGTTTCCTATGCACACCGGCCAACGCCCCGCCATCCACTTGGGGAGGCCATTCAACCCACTAAGGAAACCGATCATGTCCATCCTCTACACCGGCAAGACCTTCACCACCGGCGGCCGCAACGGCCAGTCGCGCAGCGACGACAACCGCCTCGACATCAAGCTGTCCGTTCCTGGCTCCAACGGCGCCGGCACCAATCCGGAACAGTTGTTCGCCGCAGGCTGGTCCGCCTGCTTCATCGGCGCGATGGGACATGCCGCGAAGGAAAAAGGCATCGCGTTGCCAGCAGACGTTTCGGTCGCCGCTGAAGTCGACCTGGGCAACGACGCCGAGGAAGGTTTCTTCCTCCAGGCACGTCTCAACGTAAGCCTGCCGGGACTCGATCGCGACCTCGCTCAATCCATCGTCGATCGCGCCCACCAGCTTTGCCCGTATTCGAAGGCGACGCGCGGAAACATCAAGGCCGTCGTCACCGCGCTTTAAGTCCCTTCCTCACCACGCACACATTCCAGGAGATCACCATGAAGCGCACGCACTTGGCACTCGCCGCCGCCTTCGCCCTCAGCTTTGCTAGTTTTGCTTCGTTCGCACATGCCGAAGACTCGTCGAATCAGCCGTCCAAGTCACTCGCTACATCGCAAGATCCTTGGGGCCCACTGAAGCATGTCCATGCCGGCGTGCTGGATATCGCTTATGCGGAGATGGGGCCGGCCAATGGTCCAGTGGTGATTCTTCTGCATGGCTGGCCCTACGACATCCATAGCTATGAAGAAGTCGCACCCGCTCTGGCAGCGAAAGGCTATCGGGTGCTTGTCCCCTATGCGCGCGGCTACGGCGACACGCGTTTCCTGTCTGATAGCACCCTGCGCAACGGCGAACCCGTCGCACTGGCGCAGGATGTTATCGACTTCATGGATGCGCTCCATATCAACCATGCAGTGCTTGGCGGCTTCGACTGGGGTGCGCGCTCGGCGGATATCGTCGCAACCTTGTGGCCGGAGCGGGTGAAAGCATTGGTGACCGTGAGCGGCTATCTCATCGGCAGCCAGGATTCCGGTGCAACCCCGTTGCCACCCAAAGCCGAGTTGCAGTGGTGGTATCAGTATTACTTCGCCACCGAGCGTGGTCGCATCGGCTACGACAAATACCGCCACGACTTCGCCAAGTTGATTTGGCAAACTGCTTCGCCGAAATGGAACTTTGACGACGCCACCTTCGAACGCAGTGCGGCTGCGCTGAACAATCCGGATCAGGTTGCCATCGCGGTCCACAATTATCGCTGGCGGTTGGACCTGGCCAAGGGCGAAACGAAGTACGAAGCCCAGGAAAAGCGGCTGGCTCAATTCACGGCTATCACAGTGCCAACTATCGCCTTGGAAGGGGATGCCAATGGCGCACCGCATCCGCAGCCGGAAGCGTACGCCAAGAAGTTCGCAGGCAAGTACCAGTTCCGCCTGATTACCGGTGGTATCGGCCACAACCTGCCGGAAGAAGCACCGCAGGCGTTCACTCAAGCCGTGATCGATGCCGATCACCTTTGATACGGATCGGACGAAGGTTGGCTAACCGTTATTACCTCGCGCGTAATTGCCGCCATTCCCGAAACAGCCAACGATGCCTCTCAACTGGCAGACGATGCCTCCATTCTCCGTTGCGGGGCCAACATCTTTGCAAACGCAAATAAGCAAGGAGCATCACATGAAAGCATCAATCATTGGGGCTGTAACGCTCCTGACCATCGCAAGCGTCCTGGCACCTGATATAGGGCATGCGCAGCAACTGCAGGGAACGCATCGCAAGGAACTTTCCCGTCACAACCTCAGCATTCCGGGCTACGAAGAACTCCAACTGCGTGTCGACATCGATCCTGGCAAAACCGCTCCCAATCACAAGCATCCCGGCGAGGAAATCATCTACGTCATCGAAGGCACTTTGGAATATCACCTCGAAGGCAAGTCGCCGGTGACGCTCAAGGCTGGCGACGTCCTGTTTGTTCCGACGGGCGTTGTCCATAGCGCAACAAATGTCGGGCAAACCAATGCGGCGGAGCTTGGAACATACATCGTTCCTATCGGGAAGCCGCTTGTCGAAGTGGTGTCGCCGCATTAGCCAAATTTCAATGTTTTTTCCGGCCGGATCTCGCTTCATGGCTCTGGCCCACAAAACCCCAGGAGATACAAAATGAAGAAGATGTTCGCAGGAGTGGCGCTCGCATTCGCCATGGTCATTGGCGCCTCTGCATCCGCGAAGGAGCCGATGCATAAACCCACCATCGTGCTGGTACATGGCGCATTCGCTGATGCTTCGAGTTGGAACGGGGTCGTCAAGATCCTGCAGAAAGATGGCTACTTCGTCATTGCCGCCGCCAATCCGCTGCGTGGCGTCAAGAACGATGGTGCGTACATCGCCAGCCTGGTCGCCGATCTGAAAGAGCCTGTCGTGCTGGTCGGGCATTCCTATGGTGGCAATGTCATCACCGACGCGGCCAACGGCCACTCGAACGTCAAGGCATTGGTTTACGTGAGTGCGTTCGCTCCCGATTCCGGCGAGACCGTCGCCGAGTTGGCGGGCAAGTTCCCTGGTAGCACACTGGGCAAGGCACTTGCCCCACCCGCGGAACTCGGCGATGGCGGCAAAGATCTTTACATCCTCCAGAACAAGTTCCCTACGCAGTTCGCGGCCGATGTCCCCTCCGCCCAGGCGGTACTGATGGCAGCAACGCAGCGCCCCATAGCGGAAACAGCACTCAACGAGAGATCGGGCGATGCGGCCTGGAAGAACATCCCGTCCTGGTTTATCTATGGCGATGCGGACAAGAACATTCCGCCGCAAGCGATGGCATTTATGGCCAAGCGAGCGAGTGCCAAAGATGTCGTAGTCGTCAAGGGAGCCTCACACGTGGTGATGGTGTCCCATCCTGATGCGGTAGCAAAGCTGATTGAGAAGGCGGCGTTGGCCAAATAATGATGAAAGTTACCTACAAAGGCCGTCATTCCCGCGAAAGCGGGAATCCATTCTGCCCTGATGCAAGAGCGAAGATGGATTCCCGCTTTCGCGGGAATGACGGCCGTGAGGGAGGGCATACTTTCATGACACCCCTCTTCCAATGCAACAGAGCCTCAAGTAAGCGCCAGCCTTAATCGAGGAGCTCAATGAGCCACCTGTCGCACATCTACACCGTGTGTAACTCGAACAATGCTTTCTTTGCTATGGTGCACGTCGGCAGGCGGCCGCATCACACGCCCTCCACTATCAAAACCATCACGCAACGCTCGGTCTGGCTCAACCACCGCGTCATAGGCAACCATCTTCGCCATGACATCGGTAGGTCTTACATCAGGAGATTGTGATTCTCATGGTTGACATCACGCGCCGCACCTTCGTCATCTCAAGCATCGGATTGTTCGGCGCCGGCCTTCTGCCGCGCTTCGTGTTGGCCAGTAACGGTAAGCAGACCGCGGGACAGCAGTTCTTGACGCTACCGCAAAGCACGACAGCCATGGCGCCACGCGAGCAATGGCTATTTGATTTTGGCTGGCAGTTCGCGCTCGGCAACGGTGATGATCCAACCAAGGATTTCAACTTTGGATTCGGTCAGAGCGATTTTTCGAAGACGGGTACCTTCAAGATTGCCACCGCCGACTTCAATGATGCCGGCTGGCGCAAGCTGAATCTGCCACATGACTGGGCGGTAGAACTCCCCTTTGTGCACGACGACAAGGGCGATGAAGACAACCGAATGCTCTCGCATGGCTACAAACCGCTTGGGCGGCGTTATCCCGCAACCAGCGTCGGCTGGTATCGGCGCACGTTCGACATTCCCGAGAGCGATCGTGGACGCCGCATCTGGATCGAGTTCGACGGTGCGATGCGAGACGTCATGTTGTTCGTCAACGGCTGCTTCATCGGCCGTCACGACGACGGCTACACCTCGTTCCGTTTCGACCTCACCGATTTCCTTAATTACGGCGGCAAAAATCATATCGCCGTGCGTGTCGACGCCAGTTTCGGCGATGGCTGGTTTTACGAAGGGGCCGGCATCTATCGCCATGTCTGGCTGACCAAGATGGATCCGGTGCACCTGGCCAAATGGGAAAGTGTGGTGCGCTCTACCCTCAACGGCGATGCGGCCTCGCTCGACCTTGCGACCATCATCGAGAATGAGAACGCGCATCCGGTCAATGCCTCGCTCGAATGGACCATCGTCGATACCGCTGGCCGCACAGTTGCGCAGGCGACATCTACGGCTCAAACCATTGCGACGAATGCATCGATGGATTATCGAGCCACGGCATCCGTCAGCAACCCTGCACTCTGGTCGCCTGATGAGCCTCATCTCTACACAGCTCTCGTCAAAGTTCTCGTAGACGGTAACGTGCGCGATGCCGAGCAGATTCCCTTCGGCATCCGTACGGCCGTGTTCGACCCCGACCACGGCTTCTCCTTGAACGGCAAGCCGCTCAAGATTCAAGGCACGTGCAATCACCAAGACCATGCCGGAGTCGGCGCCGCTCTGCCCGATCGGCTGCAAGCGTTCCGCATATCCGTGCTGCAAAGCATGGGCTGCAACGCGGTACGCACGTCGCACAACATGCCAACACCCGAATGGGTCGAAGCGTGCGACCGCATGGGCATGCTGATGATGTGCGAAACGCGCCAGATGAGCTCCAGCCCGAGCGGCCTGCAGCAACTCGAAACCATGGTGAAGCGATATCGCAACTCACCTTCGATCATTATCTGGTCGATCGGCAACGAAGAGTGGGAACTGCAAAAAGGCGATATGGCGCCACAAGGTGCACGCATCGCAGCGACCATGGTCGAGCGCTGCCATGAACTCGACCCCACCCGCGTCGTGTCTGCGGCCGTCAACGGCGATAACGAGCAAGGCGTATCCGATGCGCTCGATATCATCGGCTTCAACTACCACACCGATTTTCCCGACGCTTTCCACAAGAAGCACCCGAAGCGCGCATTATTCGGATCGGAAACGTCCAGCGCCATTTCCACGCGCGGCGAATACACCTCCGACAAGGCAAAGAACACAGTCAACAGCTATGACGGCGTCGTGGACTGGGGACAGACGCCAGAGCAATGGTGGACTTTCTACGGCACCCGCGAATGGATGGCCGGCGGCTTCGCCTGGACAGGCTTCGATTATCGCGGCGAACCGACACCGTATGGCTGGCCTTCGATCAGCTCACAATTCGGGATTGTCGATATGTGCGGCTTTCCCAAGGATTATTATTACTACTACAAGGCCTGGTGGCGAAAAGAACCCAGCCTCCACGTGTTTCCACATTGGAACTGGCAAGGGAAAGAAGGCCAGGACATTGCCGTCTGGGTCTATACCAACCTCGATGAAGTCGAACTCTTCCTCAACGGCAAGAGTCTCGGCAGCAAGAAAGTGCCGCATCTGGGGCATGTGGAATGGAAGGTCGCTTACACACCCGGTGTGATCGAGGCGCGCGGCCGTCGCAACGGCGAAATCGTGCTGATCGAGAAGCGTGAAACCACCGGTCCTGCGCAAAAAATCCGTTTGACCGCCGATCGCTCTGAAATTGCCGCAGACGGACAGGACATAGCCATCATCACCGTCGAAGCGCTGGACGAACATGGCCGGTTGGTACCCACGGCGAACAACAAACTCGCGTTCCGAATCTCCGGAAAGGGAAAACTGATCGGCGTCGGCAACGGCAATCCCAACTGCCTAGAAAGTGACAAAGAACCCAAGCGATCACTATTCAATGGGTTGGCCCAAGTCATCGTTCAATCGACGGATGATGATGCTGGCGAGGTGCTGATTGAAGCGGTCGAAGAAGAAACAACGGGACATCCACTACGTTCTGCCTCGCTGGTGATCAGAACAAAGAAGCCTGCGACGAAAGGGCTGCGCGCTGACTGATCAGCTTCTTAGTGCTTGTCGTAGCGAATGCTCTTCCTTGCGCGCAAGGAAGAGCTGGATTTCGTTCACTGCAACCGATACTTCGATTGCCTGTTCTTGAACGCGGGTTCAGTTCCCTCGAGAATCTGGACAACCCTATCCTTGATCTCCGATTGCTCGATCGCGCCAGCCTCATATTCAAATCGAACGCCTTCGGTGTTGCGAAACGCGTAGACGATTTGCTCGGCATCGCAGACGACCGCTAAGTTCGGGTTGTGCGTAACCATGATGACTTGACGTCGCTCCTTCGCCTTCTTGATACACTTGACCAAAATCTTGTAGATAGTTTGGTTGTCGAGGTTTTCTTCTGGTTGATCGATCACAATCGGAATGTCTTCCTTATCAACCAAGAGGTAGAAGACTAGCAATAAGAGCCCTCGCTCACCGGGTGAAAGTTGACCGATGTCCTGGCCGCCGTATGTTAGTGAGTAGCGCGGAGAAAGGTATTCGAGCCCAAAGATATAGTCGAGGACTTCAGTTGCCTCTACGCCTTTGCGAAGTTGATCTGCCAGACGTGTCTCCCGACCGTCTTGCCCGTCGCGTTGATCGGAGTGCATGACTCGATCGATCCTCTCAACAAAAGCAAGAGCGTCTTGCGGTTCCACAAAGCTTGCTTCTTGCAGCATGCGTCGTAACAGCTGGTTGCTCTCGTCGATCCCAGAGAAGGTCCCTCGAACTTGGCGATTGAGCTTTCCCAGAAAGTGGTCCAGAAAACCCGCCTCTTCGATGCGGACATGGATTTCCAGGGGGAGGTTCATGTCCATCTGACCAGCCGACTTAACAAATCCCTGGACGGGAAGGTAGAGTCGCTGAAACTCGTCAACCATGCCCCGAATCAGGCCGTGAATCTCCTCAGAGAGGCCCGCCCGTTGCGCCTTCAATTCCTGAAGTTGGCGAGGCAAAGCTTCCAGCGATCTAATTTCAGACTCTAGCCAAGCAATGGTTCCCTGCTTGTCAGCAGGCCCCATGATCTCGGTCTTCGATTTCCCCCATTTAGCCAGCTCATCCTTGTAGAGCACGAAGAGACGCTGGCGCTCACCGAGCTTGCTCTTAGCATCCGCAATCGAGGCAACGAGCTCCTCGCGTCTCTTCAAGAGGCTACCCGGTTCTACACTTTGGAGCTTCCCGTCAATTGTGTCGATCTCAACCTGCATTGCCTTGGCAAGATCATTGACAGGCTT
Source organism: Dyella acidisoli (assembly GCF_030160295.1). Lineage (GTDB taxonomy): Bacteria > Pseudomonadota > Gammaproteobacteria > Xanthomonadales > Rhodanobacteraceae > Dyella_B > Dyella_B acidisoli. The sequence continues at coordinate 88,035 of NZ_BSOB01000001.1, read as the reverse complement.
GGCGTCAATCCGGACTTCGAACAATGAATTGAAGGGGATCTCTATCCCGAGTTCGGCCAAGAGCTGCTTCAACTCAATTTCGAAGGCGTCATTTTGTTTCTTCTGGTTGACCAACGCTTGGGCTATCCGGCGGGCGACCGCTTGCCTCTTTGCCGCAGCGAATTTCAGCTCCCGAAATTCCGTTTCTTCTTTGCTGACATCCTGCAGTTGCAGCTCAAGGCCGTCGATCATAGCTGCGGCATTCTTGGACTCCTCCAAGGCTTCGGGCGAAGCATTCGGATCTTCGACCTGCTGGGGCTTGGCTTCTTCTAAGGAAGCAAGCTCAGCGTTCTTTGCTGCGAGACGCTCGGTCAATCCATTCTTGAACTCAGGGAAGAGTCTTCCTTCGGCACCAAGTATCTTGACGTTGAGTGCAGCGATTTTTCCACGGAGAGCTTCCATTGCCTTGTTGATCTCAGCCACCTTGAAATTCAGCAGCGCATCCATAGACGGCTGGCCAAGCTGGTCCTCAGCGGGCACGTGAGAGTAAATGATCTTGCGCAGCTCTGCGTCGAAGGTCGCTGAGCCACCTGTACCTAGCTCGTTGCATAGCGTCTCAAGATAACTCTGCGGCAGATACTTGACTCGCTCCACACTGCTGGACTCGGGATCCTTGTCCAAATCCCTTGAAGCCTCCGAACCATCGCGCCAGACCAGCGTACCCACGAAATGCTGGGCGAGTTTTGCTCGTGGATCTCGGAAACGCGCCTCGTTCAAGAACGAGAAACTGCGATGGTTCTTGGTGTTACCAACCAAGGCAATGATATCCGCAAGTGCGCTCTTGCCGCTCCCCTTATTACCGATAATCGCCACCAAATCCGGATTTAGTGGTAAATCCATGTCGAACCATGTGTCTACGAGCTTTGAGTTGTCCTTCTTGGCAATCTTGACGGACCGAATAAACTTCGTCCGATTGAGTTCGACATGCTGGCGCTTGGGCGGATTGTCGCCGACGTAAACTCGATCCTCGAACTCCTCAATGGCCTGCAAAAGCCCCTTAAAAGTGCTATCAGCCTTGATCCACGTAAAGCAGTTACCAATGCGATCCTTATCGATAGACGCGCTCAGCCCGTGGGCGTCGGAGCAGTCAAGGAGATTGGAGTTGACGCCGGCTTCGCGCAGCTTAGTCCTGGCCTTCGCGTAGTCCTCCGGCTTTTCTGCTGCAGTAAAGACGAGATCGGCCATGTTAATGAGGGTCTTTTTCTCTGCGATCGAGTGATCATCCCATTTGAGGTTCTCCCATTCGGTCTTGCCGACTGCGACGATGAACTTTCCCTTGAGGGCTTCGTTCTCCAAAGCCTTACGCAAACCATCAGCGCTCACGTTCAGATTGTTGAAGCCCTCAATGAGTGCGCTTCCATATGCCGCGCGCTTGTCTGCCGGAACAGACTCGATGATGGCAGCGCCCAGAGCTTCGATGCTTTGCCGGGAGATCACCGAATTCCACTTACCTTCACCGGTCGAGCCCGGGAGAAGACGGTAGCTCGGAGCGATTGCCGAAATGAATTGCTGGCGGATGAATTCCGGTTCAACCTGATCGAATATGACGTGGATGTTGATTCGGCTCCAATTCGATGGGGCGTTACCGCTTTTGCCTCCTTGGACCACGCCACCGAACTTATCCAATCGCAACTCAACCACCGGCACGATTAGATCTATGTTCTTCAATCTTCCCTGCGCTTGCTTCGCCCTCAGTACCTTCTCGTAGCCATCAACGAGGACGTAATCATTGATGCCGATTACTTTGAATTCCTCTGGAAGGTTCTCGATGTCCTTCAAGAATGCCTCCCACGCCTCCTCATGGGAGCCTGGATAGTTGTGATAGAAGGACTCGGGCGTATGCACATGCAAATCCCATTTTTTCCAAGTGGAACCAGCCAGAGCGAGGGGCATGTTCTTGTCTCCCTGAAATTGGTGGCCTTGCTATTCTTGCGATCTCCTTACACGAGGCCTAGCGTATTCGAGAACTTAGCTAGATTCACCTCGAACAAGCGAAGCCATACCCTATGGATGAAACGTCCGGTATCCGCCTACCCTTTTTCTCCATGCAAAGTTACGGCCTTCCCTGCCGGCAGCGTAATTCGCACCTACTCTTCATCTGTATCTGTAGACAATACCCATCCAGAGGAAGATATTTCATTAAGGTGTCGCGCAACGGATCATTACCGGAACAGATACCACAACCTGCGTGGCGCAAGCCGCCTGCTCGGTAAAAAGCCGGGCGACAATCAGGCTCAATAGATACAAGCACTACAGCGAGATGGCGTCATGGCTGATAAAGAGATTCCCGGCATTCGTCCTTACAACGCACCCGCAGGTGGCTGGGGAGCATTGCGAGCAACGGCCAAGGCCGTCCAGGAGCAAATGAATGCCCCTGACGCCACGATGACACTCCTTCGAACCAATCAGCCTGAGGGATTCGACTGCCCGGGTTGTGCATGGCCGGACAAGGAGCATAAATCCACCTTCAGGTTTTGCGAGAACGGTGCAAAAGCCGTCACGTGGGAGGCGACGAATAAGCGCGTTCCTCCGACATTTTTTGCTGCTCATACGGTTACGTCGCTGCGCGAATGGAGCGATTACCAGTTGGAGGATCAGGGTCGATTGACACACCCGATGGCCTACAACGAGGAGAAGGACATCTACGAGGCGATCAGCTGGGACGAAGCCTTTGCGCGCATTGGCACGATTCTCCGCAGCCAGGCCAACCCGAACGCGGTCGAGTTCTACACCTCGGGGCGCGCTTCCAACGAAGCGGCCTTTCTCTACCAAATCTTTGCCCGGGAATACGGCACCAACAATTTCCCGGATTGCTCGAACATGTGTCATGAGGCGACTAGCGTTGGTCTTCCTCACTCCATTGGCATCGGCAAGGGCACCGTTTCACTCGACGATTTCGATCATTGCGAACTCATCATCGCCATGGGGCACAACCCGGGTACGAATCATCCCCGCATGATGGGCACGCTCCATGAAGTGGCGCGTCGCGGCGCCCCCATTATCGTGTTCAATCCGTTGCGCGAGCGTGCGCTGGAGCGCTTTGCCGATCCGCAGGACCCGCTGGAAATGGCGAGCTTTGGCGCGACCGAGATCGCGTCGACCTACCTTCAACCCAAGGTCGGTGGCGACGCAGCGGCGCTCAAAGGCATCATGAAAGTGCTGCTTGAGATGGATGAAGTGCTAGGGCCGGAGGGCGCCGTTCTCGATCACACCTTCATTGCGGAGCACACCAACGGATTCGAGTCGTTCGCAGCCGATCTTCGCGCGACTTCCTGGCGAGACATCGAGACTACCTCAGGTGTACCTGAAGACGAGTTACGCAAAGTCGCCGAAGCCTATGCCAAATCCAAGGCGACCATCGTCACTTATGGTATGGGCATCACACAGCACAGCATGGGCACGCAGAACGTCCAGCAGATCGCCAACCTGCTGTTGCTGCGTGGCAACTTCGGCAAGCCCGGTGCAGGCATCTGTCCGCTACGTGGCCACTCCAACGTCCAGGGTGATCGAACGGTCGGCATTACGGAAAAGCCAGGCGCCGCCCTGCTCCAGCGGATCGAGCAAACATTCGGCTTCCGCCCGCCGGCCGCACACGGTCATGACGCCGTAGCGGCCATGCAGGCCATCGTAACGGGCGAATCGAAGGTGCTGATTTGCCTCGGCGGCAATCTGGCTGTGGCGCTGCCCGATCCGGAAGCGTGCTTCAAGGCGGTGCGGCATCTCGAACTCTCGGTACATATCGCCACCAAGCTCAACCGCTCGCACCTGCTCACGTGCAAGAACACCTTCATCCTGCCCTGCCTGGGCCGCACCGAGCGTGACATCCAGGCAACCGGGCCGCAGTCGATCACCGTGGAAGATTCCATGTCGATGGTGCATGCGTCGCGCGGCAAACTGACGCCGGCTTCGGAAGCACTGAAGTCGGAACCAGCCATTGTTGCAGGCATGGCAGCCGCCACGCTTCCCCAGAGCAAAGTACCGTGGATGCATCTGATCGAGGACTACGATCGCATTCGCAATGCCATTGAGTCGGTTTTTCCGGACTTCGAGAAATTCAACGAGCGCATCCGTGTCCCGGGAGGTTTCAGGCTGCCACTGCCACCGACGCAGCGGATCTGGAATACGCCGTCCGGAAAGGCGGAATTCCTCAAGTTCACCGGGCTGCACGAAGACCCTGTTTTTACGGATCGAACGATCCTCAAGCTGACCACGCTGCGCAGCCACGATCAGTACAACACGACCATCTATGGACTGGATGATCGCTACCGTGGCGTTTTCGGACGACGCGATGTGCTCTTCATGAATGAAGATGACCTCGCAGAACGGGGCATCGAGGAAGGTGACGCGTTAATCGTGGAGACCGCATTCGGCAAAGGCCAGGAGCGACGCATGACCCAAGTCATCGCGGTGATCTACAAAATCGCAAAAGGCTCAGTCGCCACCTATTACCCCGAAGGCAACTGCCTGGTGCCGCTCGACTATATCGATAAGGTTAGCGGGACACCTTCCTACAAGTCCGTTCCAGTGCGTGTGACGCGGGCTGGAAGCAACTGAGATTGCCGGGCTCACCGTTTGGCTTGGGGTCGAAGGCGCGTACCGAGCGATACGCGCGCGGCCCTGATTGCAAAGCAGCTCGTAGGTTGGCGTGTAAACCCCAACCTACAAATTCGCAGGCGACACCCATGCCATGCAAAGGACTCAAGCTCTACTCACGCCAGTGGATCTGATCCTTGGTGTTGATGTCGGAATCCGTACCGGTTGTGGAGTTGGCATCCACGAAGCCTGAGCGGTTGCCCGCTCCCAGGTTCAAGCCGACGCCGCGATATTCCACGTCACCCGACAAGTTCACGCTGCCCGAAGCGCCCTGGCCGGCTTCAAAGAAGCCCAGCGGATAGAACGAGGTGCGCACTTGTGCATCGCCGGAGACGGAGAAGCTGTTGTTCCAGTCGGCGCCGGTTTCACCGATCACGCTTAGGCCGCCCACCGTACCGCCGGTGACAGTGCCGTTGGCGATGATCGCTTCGTCTTCAACGCGCGCGTTTCCGCTTACTTGTGAGCCCGGCAGCACCGTGGCGTACGGGCCGATGTAAACCGACGTCGGCGTGCCATTCGGTGCACATCCACCACCGTTGGAGTGGCGTTCGGTGCCGTCGGGGCACGCATCGCGCTGCCCGTTCTGGAAGCCCTGCGGCCAGGCATTGGTCAGCTCGATCATGTAGGGGTAGCGCCAGATTGTTCCATAGGCCTGCTCCATCACAACGGTCTGATACACCGACGGCGTCGCCGTCACCACCAGAAACAGCGGCTCGCCCGCGTTGACCTTGAACGTTAATTGGCCGTCCAAACCATGTTGCAGTTTGCTGTAGCGAGACGTCGTGAATTGCTGATCGGTAGCTACCAGGCCCCAGCGGAAATCAGCATCGGAGCCCGGCTGATCGACACCTCGGAACGTGATGGTGACTGTGCTGGCACCGGCAGTTGGATACAAACGCACAACGTTGTAACCGAAGCGCTGCGGAGCACCATAGAACGGCGAAACGAAGCGATGATTGCTAGGCCAATTACTATCCAGTGCTTCCATCGGCATCAGACGATGCATACGCTCGGACTTATCGGCCAGCGTGATATTGCCATACGTATTACGGAAGCCGTTGCCCGAGACCTTATAGTCCCAGGTCACGTTGTGCATGGCCCAATCGCCGAAGAAGTCGTTGAGTTGGGAGAGGCTCCAACCGCGCGAATTCATGATGTTCAGGAAGGGATCTGAGCCTGCGGTCGTAAAGATTGCGGAAGTTGCCGACGGGCCGTACTTATCCTTGAGGAACTCCATGAACTGCCAGTTGCAGTACATATCGCGCGAAGAGCCGAGATACAGGTGCGGAACGTTGGCAAGCATCTCGGTGCAGTGTGCGTTGTCGCGGTTCTCCGGCAACTGATGCGCGGTGTAATTGGCGTGACTTTCGGAGATCGGGCGGCAGTTATTCGGATCTGAGCACGACAGACCGCCATTGGCAGCCCACCAGAATTGCCAAGTGTGGGTGAACTCGTGAGTCAGTCCCCAGTGATCGAGCAGGCCTGCTGGCGCCATCTCCATGCTGAGATGATTCGCATCCCATGCACCCCCGCTCAATCCAAACGACGAGCTGATGTGAATAGATGGCTTGATCTTGGTGGCCGTATTGTAGAACGGCTCCTGCATATACAGATTGGAGTCGAACAGGTTGTGCCAGACCAGGTTCTCCAGCGTGTCTGCCGCTTGCGTGAGCTCGGCATCGGAGAGGTTCTCGTCGGAGTAGAAAGCAAAATGCTGTGACTCCTTCACCAGCTTAAAATTGGGGTGATCCGGAGACGGACCACCTGCAACCCAGGTGCCGCTCACGGTTGCCGGCTTGCTACCGATGGACGTGTCCCACACGGTGCCGACCGTACCTTCGTCGACGGTATCGTTGGAGACCGGCGTAGCTTGTGCCGGAACCTGGCAACGCTTGACCTGGCCGGGGAAAGGATCAGTGCCGAAGTAGCCGTTGGTGCAATCGGCATTCCCGCTGATGGTGCGCGTAATCCACCTGGTGCCGAAACCATAGCGGACCCTGCTGCTGCCGCTGATGTCGAACGATTGGCCCTCATGGGCCACGTTGACCCATCGCGTGGCTGCGGCATTCACTGCCGTGATTGAAGCAAGGATTGCGAGTGCCAGTGTGCTCAGCCACATTCCGCGCCCTGCGGAAATCAGAACGCGAGGAGCAGCGGATGATGGATTGATTGTCTTGGCCGCAATAGCTTTTGCAAACAGATGGTTTCTTGACAGCACTGCCTTTGCTCCCTCGTGTGGCTTACTGATCATTTACGCAAGTTGCACATGTGCCTCTCGCCAAGTGCGCGGCGAGTCTAGTTACGCGCAAGTCTGCATGCACATTTCATAAGCGGCCAAACCACGAGCCTTTCGAGACGGCAATGTAATTTGGTGAATTGCGACACAAGCAAGGCGATGGATAGCGCACATTCGTCTATGCGCACGCACGTCGTGAACCATAACGCGCCGCACGTTTGGCGTTTTACCCAATGAGTTCAGCAAGATCGAAAAGCCATCCAAGCGGCCCGTGACGCTCAGGTCACCTTATCGTCATCCCAGCGAAAGCTGGGATCCAGCGACTTCGATGCAGCAAAGACAATGGATCCCAGCTTTCGCTGGGATGACGAGCAAAATACGCGGACAACTCTCAGCGTTGGATTACATTCTCGAGTGCCCATCGAAGCCTATAGATGATTTCTTGTGTTCGCGGGCAACATGCTCGAATAAAGCGTTTTCGCGGACGCAATTGCCGCAGCGCTATCTTCCTCGCCAAAGTCGTCTAGCGCAGGGTCTCTGAGTAGATCCTCATCTGCGGGCAAGGTACGTTCCACCGAAATTCGGGCAAATATTTGCCACGAAGCGGCTTCTATCGGGTCGCGCTCAACGAGCTTACCGCCATCCTCTAGTTGAGCCATCAACCTGGCTGCTTCCGCATCCGGTTGTAAAGCCATGCTATGGAGCGCAGCCACGTCATCCGCGTAGTAGTCGCGAACGGCAGGCATATCATCGGTCGACAAGTCTGCTGCGATCGCATCCAAGTCCTCGCTGTCTTGTTGAAGCTTTTGCTCCAACAAATGGCGACGCGCCTCAGCGCTACCCGCGCTTGCCGCGTCACGCATACGCGAAAGAATTTCATCATCCGATGAAATCAACTTCTTCGCGCAAAACCCATTCAGTCGCTCTTTCTCGTCGCCACCTGGTTCTGAAGCTGTTATAGGAGCCTCTCCAGGCTGTAATTCATAAGCAGCTTGAGCCGAAATCCGGCTGCATACCTCATCCATACGGGCATCATCAAACAGGCGGCTCGCCGGATTGTCTTGAATGACGGGAGCGGCCTTTTGACGGGAGGCCATTTGATGGCCGGGAGCGAACCGCGGCGCACGAGTTGCCAGTGCTGGCGCAAGAACAGTACGTGCTGGATGCTCAATACCGACCAACACGATGGCCGCGCTCAGCGTGGCGGCCACCAGCCATATACGACGGCGAATAAACATGGACAGGAACGCAAGGGAGTTTGGCCGCATGAGCATCCCTACCCTGCACATGCGGCTTGATGGGCGCGCATGCAGGGCCATGATCTATTTGGCTGCCTGGCCATCAAGCGTCGATTTATTGAACTCGACCGGGGTGTTCTGCATCCACTGCGTAATGGTCGACTCTACCGATTCATCTCGCAGGAGGGCTTCGATCATCTTGTGCCGGTTGTCGAACGTCGCAACGGTTCGCTGTTGAACCAGGATCACGTGGTAACCCTGTTTACCCCTTACAGGGTTCGATACATCCCCGCTGTGCAGTTGGCTTATCACTGGCAGAAACTCGTTCGCGACGAACATGCCAAGCATGGGCGACAGTTCGCCTCCGTCCTTGGCCGTTGCCGGATCATCCGACTCAGCTTGCGCCAAGCTTGCAAAGTCGGCGCCCGCATCAAGTTTCTTCTTGATCTGGGTAGCTTTGAGGAGGGCATCATGTTCGGATCGTTGGCCACCGCTTTTGGTTGGCCCGATCGCGATAAAGATATGGCTGAGTGCGTACTCGTCGTACGCATTGGGATGCGAATCCAATTTTTGCTTCACGTCGTCGTTTGTGACCGTCGCGGCGGCATACAAGTGATCGCGCTCGGCATGTGCGAGCACATTGTCAACCGCCACGCGAATCTTCGCGGCTATCGCATGATCCTGATCCAACCCATCCTTGCGCGCGCGGGCGGCGAGAACCTCCATTTCGGCAAATTGCTTTAGCTGATCGTTGTCTTCTGCGAACGAGGTGGACCCTGATGTGTCCTGCAATGCAGCGGCCACATCACGATACTGTTGCGGGGATAGCGCTGTGTTCCCTATGCGCAGGGTCACCGGTGATTGATCGCCTGCCAGCGCTGAAGCAACGCAAGTGACGGCCACGCTGGTAAGCGCGGCGGTGCGGAGAAGTCGACGAAAAAGTGTCATAAGTATGATGCCTTCAGGGCTCAGCTACTGCGTGACACGAGCGAGGGGTGTTTGACCACCCCTCGCTCGCGGCCTAGGTCAATGAAGTCCCTTGGACTTGAGGAAGCTGATCAGCCCCTTCGGATTGTCGGTGGTGATAAAGGTGAAACCTTCCGAAACCAGGTAGTTCCAGTTGCCGCGTTCATCGGCGGTGTCTTTGCCACCGGAATAAGAGAAGAACAACTCGGACAACTTGTAGCAGCACTGTCCGGTGTTCTTGTAAAACTCATCCCTGCCCGGGCCATCCGGAATCGCATTGAAGACGCCGACGGCCTCGCCTGCCCGCTTGGCGAGGTTCAGATCCCCTTGCAGCAGACCATTCCTCTGCTTCACGTTGATCTCAAGGGCCGTCACGTTCGCTTGCCAGTTGCGTCGCACGTTAGTCACGTTGATTTTCGTGAGCATATTGGTGGTGAATACCGGAATGCCACGAATGGTCGGCGCATCGGCCTTGAACGCGCTGTAGGAGGGATACAACGTCGCGTTGACTTTCACGCCCACCACCTGGCTGGGGCTGGGAAAGTTTTCCTGAGCCAAACGGTCGATGGCACGCACAGCTTCCTGCGTCTTCGTGTCGAAGATCATCGGAGTGCGCAAGCCGTGTTGATTCCAGTAGGTAAACACGCCGGTGATATCAGGCACAAAGTAACCGGTCACCGACCTGCGGTCTGGCGTCAACAGATGCAGAGACTGCACGGTCTGCCAACTGACCGAATCCACACTCGGGTTGGTCCCGCGATTGTCCATCGGGTTGTATTTGCTGCCTCCGCGGAATGCCGCATAGACGTTGGTCGTGCGCCCGAGGTTGAAATCGTGCATCAACACCGGAACGCCTTCCTTCGTCAATTTCACGTCCAGCTCGACAGCATCCATGCATTCGTCGTCCGCTTTCTGCAGCGCGGCGCGTGAGTTTTCCGGAAGGGATGCATCCCCTGAGTAATTGCCCCACAAGCCACGATGAGCCAGTACCGAGACCTGCCGGGTAGGCATAGTCTTTAACAGTGCAGCCATCCTGTTACCGACAGGGAGAGAACACCCTGCATGGGAGAGTTGGGGAACGAGTCCGGCAGAAAGCAGGAGCGACAGGCAGAGAAGCTTGCCCTTAGCTCCACTTGGGGAGAAATGGTTCATAACTTACCTCTAGATTGAGTGGTAGTGCGCGATGACCTTGCCAGTCCCAAACGAGCACCTGCATCGACCGCTTTCCATCGACTCGCTGCAGGAGCTTCGTCGGCGCCGAATGCTATTAATTCACTATGACTGAATTATTAAATGGACGTCCAAACAGGGATGAACGACAGAGACTGTCCTATTTCGACAGCAATATGTCCCTTTCCGACAGCAATGCGCGCTCTTCCGCCGAGCGTTGCAGCCGTCGGTCACCAATGCTTGCTTCGAAAATAAGCTCACATCTTTTTTGTGTTCACCGCCGGAGTGTCACGGTCGGGACGCAGGGCGTGCTCAAACACCGTTATGAAGTAGGTAGATGGAGCAACCAAGCTGCACGATCAGCCATATCCACCCTGCTCCGAAGAGCTGGGCACGTGTCTGCATTGACCAATCGGATCGTCGCGATAGCCAAATCATAGCGTTGGCTATCAGCAGCGAAATGATGTCGCGGACAAGGTGTCCGTGAGGCGTGAACGGCAGGCCGCGAGCGATAACGAACTGGCCAAGCACCAGGGTCAGTACGGATATGAGAGCGGCGGCAATCTTCAAGGGGATGCCTGGCGTTTGTGGTGAGCGGTCGCTACTCGTTGATCGAAGTCATCAGACGCCATTGCAGTGAAACAAACCAGCATCAATACCAGTGCCAAGTAGATTCTCACGTCCGCCCCTGCTTGCAGATTGGTCTGTTTCCGGCAATAGATATGTCCGCTGTGGGAAGCGGACCTAATCAGCTTGCACTCAAATCCGCCCGACGACAACGAGGCCACTTAGACTACATGGGGCGCAGCCAACAGCATGTTCAGCCTCAACTGGAATCAGTGTTCAGATCGACCGGAATTGGCACGCTATATAAAAACAAAGCGCGATGCACTTGGCATCGCGCTTCCAACAAAGGTCCAGATTCCTATTTCAGGTACTCATAGAAGCGATCGAGAATGCCTAGCGCGTCGCTTTAGCCGGCCGCAAATAACCGTCATAGTTGACGATCCACGTCTGGCCTCCGTCGAGTGAGTAGTCCCAAACCTGGTGTACACCGTCCGACATAGGTGTCCAGATATTGCGATGTAGCGCGACGCGGCCATCGTCTTCAACATGCGTGCCAATCATCACCATCTGCGTCCCGCGCATGCCGCCCTCCATGGTCAGCAGCGTGCCGTGGCTGCTGGCCCAGGTCTCGTTCCAAACCTTGCGATTGGCGTCATAGATATTGAGGCTGGTGCCGCTCTCCCCTTCCACACCGCTCCAGTGCTCGATCAGCACGCAGCCGTCGTGGGCCTTTTCCACGCGATTGTGACCAAGCAGCTTACCGGCGCTGTCATAAGCGTCCCAGTTGCCGGCAAAGAAATCGAATTGACGGTGTGCGGTGTCGGCACAACGAGGACTGTCAGTTGATGCGATAGCGGCCGAAAATCCTAAAGTGCAGGCCAGCAATGCGACGTGGGCATAACGAATAGCTTTCACAGAATGTTCCCTCCATTGGCAAAAAGCGAAAGTGGCCGCAGCACTCACTTCACTGCTCGCTTGCGGTACTCACGGGACGCCCGCATGCTAGGCAGCCATTAGGACGATCTATGTCCTAATTACCGCCTTGGAGCCTTCGCATGTACCACCCAACTAGCCGGGCATTGGCTGTTCTGGAGTTGCTGCAGGCTCACCGTCGGATCAGCGGTAGCGAATTGGCACGCCGACTGAACATCCAGCCACGCACAGTGCGTCGCTATATCGCCATTCTTGAGGAGATAGGCATCCCGATTACGACCGAGCGCGGACGTCACGGTGCCTACATGCTCGTGCCCGGCTTCAAGCTGCCGCCCATGATGTTTAGCGATGACGAAGCACTGGCACTTTCAGTAGGCCTGCTGGCCGCCCAGCGGCTAGGCATGACCGAGGCCAGCGCAGTAACGGCCAGCGCACAAGCCAAGCTTGAGCGTGTGATGCCCGAGCGATTGCAGCAGCATGTGCGCGCACTAACCGAAACAATCAGCCTGGAAGGCGGGCGCCCTGTTCCTAATGTGGATAGCGCGCTACTTATGAAGCTGTGCAAAGCCACACAGGAACGTCAGCAGATACGTTTGACTTATCACTCGCCGCAAAACGAGCACACCGAGCGGGATGTCGACCCATTCGGGCTCGGTCATCGCAGTGGCTATTGGTACCTCGTCGGACGCTGCCACCTCCGTCAGGAGTTGCGTTCGTTTCGACTGGATCGCATCACTGCGGCACACCCGCTCACCATCCACTTTGAACGCCCCGAACGCTTCGACACACTGGCCCATCTCGCCGACAGCCTCGCCACTCAGCCTCGCACCTACCTGGCCGAGGTGGAGCTATTTACGGACCTGCCGCACGCAATGAACAACCTCGGCAACGCCATAGGTGTGTTTGAACCTATCGATCGCGGCGTATTGATGCGCAGCCAAGTAGATGACCTGGATTGGCTCGCGCGCGAACTCGCGCGCTTGCCATTTGGATTTCGCGTAAACAGTCCTGCGCTCCTGCGGATTGCCTTGCAAAAACTGGCTAAACGCCTGGCGACGGCTTACGCATGAGAAAGGAAGCGAATCCTTAGTGTGACTTGCCAGCAGTGGTCGTCAACGACGGGCCACTGAACTCGGCCTCTATAGTTACGTCGATCAAGTCGCCCACTCCCATCGTTGTGCCTGGCGCAGGTACGCCATATGCAATACCGAAATCTGAGCGTTTGAAGGCGCCATGCGCAGAAAATCCGATGCGCGCGTGCGGGTCCATGTCGGGCATTCCTGGATACCCTCCGTTGTAAGTGCCAGTTAGCGTCAATGGGCGACTGACCCCGTGCAAATCCAGGGTACCCAAGATTTCAAACGTCTTGGCACCGGTCATCCGAATTTTTTCCGAGCGGAAGACGATCTGGGGAAACTTTGCCGTGTCGAGAAACTGAGGCCCTTTCACGATATCGGTACACATCTTCGGCGCCGCATCCATTTCCAACGATGCCGCCTCGACGGTGGTCACGAGCTTGGACGCGGGTATGTTGCTTGGATCAAACGTCAATGTTGCATCGAAACGGCTAAATCGCGTGGTGTAAGTCGAGAATCCCATATGACTTACACGAAGCTGAAGACTCGCGTGGGATTTGTCGATGTGGTACTCGCCGGCGGGTGGTGCAGTGATTGCGGGCGTTGCAGGTGGCGCGGACGCGTCGGCGGCACAGGATGTCGTGCCATACATGCCAAGCAAGATGGTAACTGCGCTGACAGCAAACGGCTTAAAAGCTGCTCGGAGGGAGTAGTTCATGGCAAGTCATTCCGTATCACGTTGAAGTATTCCGATCGGGTCGGTTTCGTTTGAAGTACGCCCTAGGGATGCTCTGATTGATAGGGCAGTCATGGAGTTGGCGCCTCAGCGAGCCATGCCTTCCTGGACCAACATGTTTCCATAGCCCGCTTGTAGCCTTCGCGTTCGCGGGTGCGTGCCATATAGGACTTCTCTACGTCGCCGAGGATGACGCCTCCACTTCTTTGAGCCAACTCCAGGGCGTAGGTCACCGAAATGTCAGCCGCCGTGAACGTCGCGCCGGCAAGATAGGGCGTACGTGCAAGCTGCCGCGTTACCAACGTCAGCCGGCTCTCGAAAATGCTTAGCGCTTGGCCAGCACTCCAGTTTTGCCGCTCGGACTCCGGCGCAAAATTGCGGGCCCCAACGACGAAGTAGATGGAGGCCGCGAGGCCAGCTTCACCGAGGTGGAGGAACTGCTGATACGTGGGGAAGGCAGGGTCGTGCGGCTCGGGTGCAAGCGGCGTCGGTCCATAGCGAGCCATCAGGTACTCCATGATCGCAATGGACTCGACCATCGTGACGTCGCCGTCCTTAATCGCCGGAATGAAACCGGCAGGATTGATCGCGAGGAACTCAGCGTCGTCCTGGACGCCGGCCAACAGGTCCACCGGCCGCAGCCGGTACGCGAGCCCCATTTCCTCCAGCAGCCAGATGACCCGGAATCCCCTTCCCTCGCCAAAAACGGTGATCATTTCTCGCACTCCTCATATCGCTGTGAATGGACAGGATGAACACCCTGCTCTCAGCGACGATCAAGATCCTAAGAATTCGACATCACAGGAGGCCACTCACCTTGACTATGTCCGCAGTCGAAAACGGGCACTACTTTGCGCCGCCCCATGCATCAGGGCAATACGTCCAGACCATGCCAACATGGCCGGCAGACTGCGACTTCCAATCGTTATGTGAACGCGATGATATCTCCCAACCATCAAAGTCCCGGATTTTGTGGAATAACGTTGCGCGCCTGTATCGCCGCGCCACTGAACACGAGTGACTGACTCCCATGGACGCGAGTATCACAAGCGATAGCCATTCGCTTGGCTTATTTACCGAACCGGGTGGGACGGCTATTGTGGTGTTTGTTGCCCGATGGGCCATCCCAGTTTCAAGGAACCATCTATGTCTTCGACGACACCCGGCCGCTACGCACCTGCATTACGCCGGCTGCACTGGATCATCTTCGCGCTCGTCTTGATCGCCTATATTGCGATCAATTTGGATGACGTGTTCCCGCATGGCAGCAGCGGCCGTAACAACGTGCTGGCCACGCACTTCCTTGCCGGCATTGCCGTGCTTTTGCTGGCGCTGCCTCGTCTCGCGGTACGCCTCGCGCATGCCGCGCCGCCCATCCTGCCGCCACCAGACTGTTGGAGCCAGGTGCTCAGCAAGATCACTCATGTCGCGCTATATCTGTTTCTGATCGCGCAGCCTCTCATGGGCATCACCACCCTACAGATCGGTGGCAAACCCATCGTCTTTTTCGGCGTGACGGTGCTGCCAGCGTTGTTCGGTCCGGGCAACCGACAGCTGTCCCACCAGTGGGAGGACCTCCACGGCACCGTGGGCACTGTGTTTTATTACGTGATCGGGCTGCACATCTTGGGTGCGCTCTGGCACCACTTCGGCCGCAAGGACAACACGCTGCGGCGCATGCTCTGATCTATGGAACGTCGAGCGCGCTTCTTGCGTCTGCTTTGGGTGGAAGCAGACGCTGCGAAATCGACTAATTCAGATGCTCAATGCCCTCGGGCATCAGTACCCAGCCGTGCTTTCTCTCTTCGTAAATAGAGATAGTTGGCGCAGGAAAGAACGGTTCTGCGAACACCCCCACCGGAATAGCAATAATTTCTTCCGAGCCTTCGCTCGTGTAGTAAACCGTCGCTCCACAGTTGGGACAAAACTCGAAGTTTGTTTTGTTGCCTTCGTCGCTTATCTGAACATACCTGGTCGATTGTCCGGCCAGCTCCATGCCATCTCTGCGAAATCTTGCCTGTACTCCGAACACACTACCTGTTCGACGTTGGCAAGCAAGGCAGTGACAAACCGACACTCGAATCGGATCTTCAAACGTTGTCACCGAGAGTTGACCACAGCTGCATGAGGCAATTCGTTTAGTCATGGGAAAACCAGATAAGTAGGAGGCTAGGTGGCGATCTCGGGAGAAGTCCGGATTCCTTTCAAGGGCAGCTTTCAAAGTATCGAACAAAAGTCTCAATCGAGCAGCTCACGATGTCCGCGTTGGGTCGCAACTTCAGCCGGGCTATGCAGCACATTGTTGGAATCATTCGGCTGAAGTAGCACCCGTACGCGCGGTCTCTCGGTTCGTCTATCCATAGCTATGCCTGTAAACGCGATCCGTGCAGACCCACATGATGGCGACGATCGCAGCGGGCATTCTTACGACAAATAACGCACGCATTAATTACATTAAAAATCAATGGTTTACGCGCAATGCTTTCGACGCAAAAATTTGCGCGCATACTGGATAAGCTTCATCCGCCCGAAGCGATCAGGGGCCTCAACTCAACCATGCCGGGCAACAGCCCTAAGCGAGGTTTTTATGAAACCCATCACACCCTGGCTCGCTTTTTCGTTCACGCTGCTATGTGCCACCGGAGTTCAGGCAGCGGATACGACTGGTCCAAGCGTCATACGGGATTACACCGATATTGTGGCGCCAGCCGATCAACAGGCGTATGAAACCGGCGTCAAAAACTTCAATGAATGCCTGCATCAACACGGCTTTAAGTACACGTGGAAGGCGTGGATACACGAGACGGGAAATACTTACGCGTATTCATATGTCTCAGACCCACTTTCATGGGAAAGTTTTGATGCGATGAGTGTTGCGGGCAAGGCGTGCGACCAAGCGCTCAGGACGGCCGTCAATCCGCATTTGAAAAGCGAGACAAGCACATTTTTGGAAGTGATGCCGGAATTAAGTCATATGCCAAAAGGCAAAGCGCCGACATCAGCCTTTATTGAAGTCACGTATTTCAAACTCAAGCCGGGTCATGAAGCTTCGGAAGCATTTATTGCGGGCGCGAAAAAAATCGCTGCCGCTGCCGAGAAGTCGAATTGGGTCGTCAACTACATGATCGGGGCCGTTCGGGAAGGCGATGAAGGTGCGCCTGACTTTATCCTGGTAATCCCTGCCAAAAGCTGGGCAGATATTGGAAAGGAACCCGACCCCTCGGTGTGGAAGATGATCGAGAACGTCTATGGAAAGGAAGCAGGACAAGCGATCCGCAAATCCATTAATGATGTTCTCCAGAACGTGTCGGCGCACGTAGACAGTTACAGCGCCGATTTGACGTACACGGCGACTGATAAATGAAGCGCAGTCTTTAACTTGGCGGCCTGCACCGCGGGCCGCTAATTTTTTGATTTCGCGAAGTCGCCTTCATTCGATTTGATGGAGATTTCATGTCGCGCACCGATGAACCTTACGACACCAGAAGCCTCCCCTATTTCCGCCCCTGCCAGATACTTTGATCGAAACATCAACCGGCTTGATGGACGCTTAAGCTCGACGCCAACCAAATTTTTGTGAAGAGTGCGTCAAGAGACAAACAAGAATCTCGCGCCATCGCAATATCAAGCGATCATTCTCTTGCATAGCACCGTGCACCAAGCCTTGTTCAAGCGTATGCTCCGGCCGTCCGGGTTGGGGGACTTGGAATGGCTAGGGACGGTAAAAACTGCACGCGCAATCCTTCTGCCACATTGAAGGCTGCAAGATGTAGTTCCACCTACCGAACCATTCGATCACCGGACGAATTCACTGAAATTGAAGCAACAAGTGAAGCTGTTCACTTGAGTAGTTTGCGTGCTTCACGTCATTTCGTTCTGCTTGCCGCAAGATCGCGCCTTCGAATGCTTCTGGGGGCGAAGCATCAGGCACCTGCTTCTTGCGTATCCAAGATTCCACATCGTTCTGATCGGAAGAACGCTTAGCAGATAGCGGTCTGTAATCACGCTTCCAGCATGGCCGGGTCGGTTTGAAGCCAAAGCCATGCTTGCTGAAAGTACAAGCAAAGATTCAAGCCAGATCACCGTCTCCATCAACGAGGGCTCGTGACACTGTTTTGCCTTCTTTCTTACCCACCGCAGCAAGGAGAGAAAGCTCATGAATGACACGGCAACAGCAAAGCGATTGGAACCCGAGCTTGGCATTTGCGTCGGGCGAAGCCTCAAGTATTTCGAAACAGACAAGGCCGCGGTATGGCAGATCGCGCAAGCCGCCGTCGACGTCGAGCTGTTCACCATACCGCTCTACATGACGACGATGTACTCCATCTATGGCACGCATGAGATCAACGCCAAGAACATCGATTACTACAAGGGACGCTGCTGGCCAGGCATGGGGCCCACGGCCAATCCCGATACCGAGGAGCGCAAGACGTTCAATCTGATCTTCAGTGTCTTCATCCAGGAAATGCTGCATCTGGAGATGGCCTCCAACATCAGTACTGCCATTGGCCTGGTGCCGACGTTCACCAGCCCAGCGCTGCAGACGAAGGATCACGGCTGGCATTGCTACGGCCCGGAAAAGACAACCATTCCCTACATCGTGGATCTCAAGGACACCAAGCGCTATCACAACACCAAGGTCGCGCTCGGCTCGCTCGACAAAAACACGCTTGACCTTTTCTGCGCCGTCGAGCAACCGACGAAAGACGCTCGCGAGGAAATTCTTCCCGAACAGCGTCACAAGTATTTCCCGCTTGTGCCGTTCCCGCATTGGGACCCAGGCAAGCCCTTGCCGATGTTCGGTTCCATCGGCGATATGTACGAGTGCTACGCCAAATACCTGCGCATCCGCTATGAGGATGGCCAAACCCTTTGGGAGAAACTGTTCACGTCTGATTGCGTGCAGCAGGATCTTTTCAATGTGATGGAAAAAGGACATCCCAAGCGCGAATTCCCCGGTTTCGATACCAAGCTGAGTTCGCAGGATCTGGACGACCCCATTGTCGCCTTCGACAAGGCCATCACCATGATGTCGGCCATCACCGACCAGGGCGAAGGAAGCCTGATCACGATCGGCGAATCGCTGCTTCGCTACCGGTTCAACCAGGCACTGCTGACCGACGTGAAGCAACGGTATCGCGAAGACAGGCCTGCTCTTGAAGTGGACTACCCCTCCTACACCGCCAATGGTGGCCATGCCCCTTCAGCCGATGCCGAAGCTCGCGGGCGTTACGCACCCGAAACGCATTTCGAGCGATTTGAGTCGTTGCACGGCAAGCTCGACAAGATCATGACCTGGGAAAAATGGCATGCCGACCCGAACAACCATTGGACCTCGGCGATGCTGATAACCCGGGAATACAGCGCACCCGCGACTTCCCCAATTCCGCCGCCACAAGAAATTGCCGACGCACTGAATCGACTGAAGGCAAAAGGCCCATCCGAACATGCCTTGCTGAGCAAGGTGGCGGTGGGTGCCATCGCGGGTGTCACGACGGTGCTCAACGAGTATTGGAAAAACGCCAGCACCGTCTTCCCCTACCCGTCGATGGCCGGTTCCGGCGACCGCGTTTCGCTGTGCTGGGCCGTGTTCGGGAGAACGCCGGACCTCGCACTGGGCATTGGTGATGTAAATCCCAACAAGCTCTATCACGCTTGCCAGGGCATGGCGCTGGAAGGCAACGACGGCACCTGCGCCGCCATCGAGGTCTATCACACTTGTCGCGGTTCCAACGGCTGCAAAGCACAGGGCGGTTGCGGCTTCGCACAGCTCGACACCGGCGGGGGATCTTGCGGTCACAGCGGTGGTTGCGGCATGACTGCCAGCGTGCCGGAAGGCCATGCGCCCTACATGCTGCGCGGACGCAAGAGTCGCAACGATGTAGCGGAAGGCAACCTGTGCGGCGGTCCGCCGCCATCCACCGGCAAGTACAGCTCACCCAGCGACAATAAGTGCGCCACGTTCGGCGGCTGCGCGGTACCCATTTCCGCTTCGCAGTTGTATCCCGCGGGTGGCACGATGGTGTTGTACGACTTTGTCGGTCCGCGTCATCAGTCGCAGCAAATCGGCGAAATGACGTTTGCCTTGGGCGAGTCGGTGTACGACAAGGCCTGGGAGGCTTATCAAAAAGTGATGAGTCACCGCGGCAAGCCCGTCGGCACGCCACCCAAGGCGACCGATCTGCGCATCGCGTTGCCTCCATCCACCTAAGAACCAAGCGCCAAGGAACTGGATCTCGCTCTCGTCATCGAGAGCGAGATTCAATGCCCCTTCCAGCATCGAAGGTAAATCATGACTGCTCCCCGGCTCGGCCTGCCCAACCTCGGATTCGGCGTTGGCCTGAGAAACGTGCATCTCGATCACATCCTGCGCCACGGTCCCGGTGTCGACTGGTTCGAAATCATCAGCGAGAACTTCATCGGTCATCACGGCTACGCGCGCCATGCACTGGATCGCATTCGCGCACAGGTTCCTGTTGTCATGCACGGCGTTTCCATGTCGATCGGCAGTTCCGATCCGCTGGACCGCACTTACCTGTCCAAGCTCAAGCAACTTGCTGAAGAGATCGAACCCGTTTTGATCTCCGACCACCTGTGCTGGACCGGTGTCGTAGGCATCAACGCGCACGATCTGTTGCCAATGCCCTTGGACGAACCCACTTATCAGCACGTACGACAACGTGTGGAAGCCGTGCAGGAACTGCTGCAGCGCCCATTGGTACTCGAAAACCCAAGCAGCTACCTGCAATTCACTTGCTCGCCCATGGCCGAATGCGATTTCCTCGCGCGGCTCGCTAGGGAAACCGGTTGCGGCTTGTTGCTCGACGTGAACAACGTCTACGTATCCAGCCACAACCATGGCTTTGATCCAGAGCATTACATTCGACAATTACCGCCCGAGCACATCGTGCAGATCCACCTTGCCGGACCCACCGACACCGGGGATTTGCTGATCGACACGCATGATCGCCCCGTACCCGCACGAGTCTGGCAGCTTTATGTGCTGGCACAGCAGTGCTGCGGTGTTGATTCATCCGGCGACAGCACCGTATCCACTTTGCTCGAATGGGACGCAAATATTCCCGCCTATCCGGAACTGTTGATCGAGTTGGATAAAGCTCGCCAAACGCTGCGCGGAGAAATCGTTGCGCCGGCGATCGATGCCGACGTCACGCCCCCATCGCCCAGCTACTCCACGCCGATCGCATTTCAATTGAGGGAAGAACATGCCGTCGCTCCATGACGTTCAACACTGGTTGCTCACCGTCATGACCACGCCAGGCGGTGCTGAGCGCGGAGCAGCGCTGGCACGCCAACATCATGGGCTTGCTGCGGGTGAGCTGGTGCATGCCAACGCTGTTGCCGATCCGATGCGGCGATTGGGCGTCTATGCCGATGGCTATCTGATGCGGCTCTATGATTGCCTGGCCGCGGACTACCCCATGCTGCAACGTGTGATGGGCGACGACGTGTTCGGTTTCTTCGCACGCGCCTACCTGTGGGAGAACCCTTCGCACTCCCCCACTCTTTACGATCTTGGCGCAGGCTTTCCCGCCTTTCTTGCACGACATCGTCCGCCGCAAACCGCCGCCGACGACGGCATGTGGCTGCTACCGGTCGAACTTGCGCGATTTGAACGTGCCTGGCTCGAAACCATGCGCGATCACGGACCGGAACATGCACATAACCAGGCGCTGACTGCATCGCCATGGGCGGCGATGAATGTGACGCATTGGACTGTTCCTCCATGCGTACGGCTGCTTGACTTGAAGCTTCCTTTGATCCCGTTTTGGCAGGCGATGGCGGCGAGCGATGAGGTACCGCAGTGCCCTCAATCAGAGAACAGCCTCGTTGCCATCACCCGTATGCATTACCGCGTATCCGCCTATCCGTTGACGTATTGGCAATACGGAATGTTGGATGCGTTGCGCCAGGGATGCGATCTGCATCAGGCATCGCGGCGCGTGGAGAACCAAGACATGCCACAAGAGCGCGTGCTTGCTGATTGGACGCTGTGGATACCCGTGGCGCAAGAGTTGGGACTGCTAGTAGCCGCGCCTCAGCATCAGCGAGATTAGGCGCGATTTAGCTGAAGCGGTTCATGGATCCATTCGTGCCTTGTTGCGGCTTCGTCGGCAAGGGACAGTGTCTATCTGCTTCCCGCATAGTAACTCGCAGATGCGTTAATTTCGTCAGCTGTCATATTACGTGCGATATTTCGCATCTGAGCGCTGATATCGTTGTGGCGACTGCCGTTTGCAAATGCTTCGAGCTGGGATTTCAGATATTCACGCGGTTGCGGGCCGAGCCAGGGAGCACCCAACTTGGTCGCCAAATCACCGTGACAGGAACCGCATGGAGCGATGTTTCGCATGGGTGATCCTGTGGCAACGATATTTGGCTCTGAATGCACTTGCTGCGCGGGAGGCGCGTTGCTACGTGGCAGCGAGGCGTAATACGCCGATAAGTCGCTCAGGTCCTGGTCGCTGAGTCCGACAACCATGGGTGCCATGATTGCGCTTGTACGTGCTCCGCTCTGGAAATCGCGCAGCTCCTTATATATCGAAGGAGCATATTGCCCAGCCAGATTTGGCGTATTGGCCGCGCTCACGCCGCGAGCGCCGTGGCACATCGTGCAACGTAGCGCCAAGGTGGCGCCTCGCCCAATAGACCCGCCAGAGGACGCTCCGCCAAGCATGTCTGGCGTCAGCACCACACTCGAAACAGGCGTTTTAGGCTGAATCGGAGGGCTCGCCTCGCTCAACCAAGCCTTGGGGACACCAGCGGCGCTGCAAATAGCATTCAACAGCCCCTTGAACAACGCGTCATTTTGAGCAGAAGGGAGCCAGACAAACCCCACGAAAACCGTAAAGACGAACAGTATGGAGATAGCCCCGACACTCGCTGTGAACCAGGGATTGCGGAGCGATATCAGGCGTGGGCGATCACCGTTCATCGCTTCCCTCCTATGAAGACAGCGGGAACTTGGGCATCGTGCAAGCCGATGAGTTGAGCGATCGGATAACCGTAGTTGGTGATCGTCAGCGCGATCATCAGCCCAACCCAAAGCCCAAGACCGTTCAAGGCCAACGGCAGCGAGGTAGGCTCGTGAATGGCTCTACTGAAGGTGAAGGGAGTTGTTTCAGCCCGGCTCGCGGAATGGTTGCGATAAAGAATGAGCAGGAACAGGAGCGCCGAAACAACCAGCAACGCACCGCCAACCGTCGACATGATGACTGTAATGCCCTCGCCCGACAGACCAGGCGCGCTGTAGTCGAAATAAGCCATGCGCCGCGGCATACCCAGGATGCCTACGTAATGCCACGGAAACGTCGTTACGATCATCCCGACGAACCATAGCCACAACTGCGTACGGATCAGGCTTAGATCCTGCATCGCCCGTCCCGTAAGGTGCGGCCAAAGGTCGTAGGCAATAGCGAAGTACATGATCACGACCGCGCCGCCGAAGATCAGGTGAAAATGACCGGTAATCCATTGGGTATTGTGCACGGTCGAGTCCAGCTGATAACTCATGTTGATCAAACCGCCGGCGCCCCCGAACCCCAGCATCACAAATGAAAATGCCAGTGCGAGCATCTGCGGGTTGTCCCACGGAAGCGCCTTGAGCCAACCAAATACACCCTTTCCACCACGCAGGCGCGCGGCTATTTCCACGGAAGCACAGATGGTGAATACAGTCAGCAGCGTAGGAATCGTCACCATTGCGGTAAACACCGAATGGATAAATTTGAAGCCTGAGCCAACTTGAGGGTCAGCAAATAAGTGATGGATGCCAATCGGCATCGAAAATACGAGAAACAGTGCAAACGAAACTCGCGCCATGGTGTCGCTGTACAGACGACCACCAATTGCGCGAGGCACGATTGTGTAAAAAGCGATGTATGCAGGCATCAACCAAAAATAAACGATGGCGTGCAGCGTCCAGGAAAACAGGACGCGAGAGAGCCCGGCATTGATGGTGTTTGAAAAACCCAGTGCTACAGGGAGAATCTGGAATAGCAACTCCAGCGCCGCACCGACCGCTGTCCATCCCCAAAGGTAAGCGGCGGCGACGTTCGCAAACATGGGAAGCGGAACGGGAGCGCCTGGATGAGCACGCTTCCACGCGTTCAGATTGACACCCATAAGCACGACCCAGACCCAAGATCCGACGACTACCAGCACCACGCCGATGTAATAGAAAGCGTTACCGATCATCGGCGGATAAAAAGTGTAAAGCACCGAGTCGAGCCCCAAGGCAACAGGCACCACCGCCGCTACCGAGCCGACGATGATCATCGCGTACCCAACCCACGCCCAGCGTCGGCCAATCAAAGGTTGATCGAGGGACAGCTCGCAGATGGCATAGCCGAAACCCATTGCAACGAGTGTCGGGAAGACGTATCCCATCACGGTGCCGTGTGCGGTAACCGATCGGTAGTAGAGATCGGGATTGTGCAGCCAACCGTGCAATGGACTGCGGATGAACATTTGCCACTCGCCAAGAAGAATGGCAAGACCAAATACGGCAAACGCCAACCAAAAATGAGCGAGCACAAGGCGTCTGTTAGAGATCACAGGTCAGTCTCCTCGTGTTGGCAGCCATTTTCGAAAAGACGTCTTTGTCGACCACCTTCACATTGGCCCACATGGCTTCATGGCCAACGCCGCAATATTCATGGCACGGCATCAAATGATCACCGGCCCGTTCAAATTCGGTCTTGAAGGTAGAAATGTAGCCGGGCTCGACCATCGAATTGATGTTTGTTCCGGTGATAAGCATCCCGTGGATCACGTCGGCGCTGGTCACTCGAAAGGTGATGGGCGTTTTGGACGGCACGACAATGCACTGCGGCGTGAACGAGTATTGCTGGCCGACGATCCTCACGGTGACCGATCCGTTAGGTTCAACAGCGCTGCCGAGGTTGCTCTCGACGAATTCGCCTGACACGTGCAGCGTCGAAGGATCGATGGTTTCGACTCGGGACGGCGGCATCATCGCCCAATGCAGGCCGGTGAAAATCATGATCGCAACGAGCAAGGCGATGATGCTGACCATCAAGAAAGCCCATCGCTTCTCGATGCGCGCGGTCAACGCAGCCGTGTCGTGCGAATTGGCGGAAAACGATTGAGCCACGACACGTCCTTTAATGAATGACGCCGCGAGGGAGGAAAACCAGAAAATAGAACAGGAACCAAAGCGCTATGACGATGGCCACGGCAATGCCAGTGACCATCAGCGCACCGCGCGGTCCAGCGCTTACGATTTGCTCGACACGCTCATCTTCGTCACGTGCAGAGGGGTCTTCAGTGCTTCTCATGAAATCTCGCCCCTATTCAATTCAACGGAGCCGAACGCAACGCATTGACGTCCTGGGCCGTAATGGCCGTTCCGTGGTTGTTCCAGGCCGTACGGATGTACGTAACGACAGCCGCCACTTCTTCGTCGGACAGCTGTTGCGCGAAGGGTGGCATGCCATAGGGCCTGGGATTGCGTATCGTCCCCGGTGGGTAACCGCCGTTGAGAACCATTCGAATCGGGTTGACGGATGAAGACATTTGAATCGACTGATTCGCGGCAAGCGGCGGAAAATCCCAGCCCTTGCCTTCACCGTTCACGCCATGGCACATCGCGCATTGGGCTACGTAGATTTTCTTTCCCAAGGGAGCGAGACGAAGCCTGTCCTGTGTCTGCACCTCGTTCGGCGCTGTTGTATCGCCGGTCGAAGGCAATGCCTTCAAATAAACCGCCATGGCACGGATGTCGGAATCCGATAGATATTGAAGGCTGTTGTAAACCACTTCGGCCATGGGTCCGTAGACAGCCCCTCGCGCCGATACGCCGGCCTGCAACAGATCGGAAATATCTTTGATGCTCCAGTCGCCGAGCCCTGCTTCACGATTGGAGGTCAAGGAAGGCGCATACCATTCTTGCATCGGAATTAGCCCGCCTTGGAATGCTTCCGACTTCGAACTACCACCCAGTGCATTGATAGCGGTATGACACATCGAGCAGTGCCCGAGTCCTTCGACAAGGTACGCACCCCGATTCCATTCGGTCGACTTCGATGGATCGGGTTTATATTCACCCTCCTTAAAGTAGAGGGTGCGCCAACCAAGCAGCAGATTGCGATTGTTGTACGGAAATTTCAGATCCTGTTCCCGATTTTGTTGATGCACCGGCGGGACATTCTTTAAGTAAGCAAAAATCGCATCCGCGTCTGCACGAGTTACCTTGGTATAGGAAGCAAACGGCATGGCCGGATAAAGCAACGCTCCCGACCGCGTTCGCCCGCTGTGCATCATCGTGTAGAACTCATCCGCGGTCCAAGCTCCAAGTCCTGTCGTGGAATCCGGCGAAATGTTGGGCGAATAAAGCGTACCGAATGGCGTTGCCATCGCCCGACCGCCTGCAAAAGGCTTGTTGCCCGGATCGCTATGGCATGCGATGCAATCTCCGGCTCGCGCCAAATACTCGCCCTTGGCAATCGTTGCTGCATCCTGGCTTCGCGCGCCTTGAACCAGGGCAAACATGCCGAAAGCCAGGCAAAGCATCGACCGCGATGTGGCAATCTGCAATCCACGATGTTTTTTAGGTAGCGATGGCTTGCTCATTTCGTCTCCAAGCCTTCGCAGGTGAGCGCCAATTTCAGCGAACCAGCAGGGGCTGGAGCGGGGTTTGCAGGCGCAGGGAGCGACGATAAATATGCGGAGACTGCGGTGATATCTTCTTCTGACAGTCGGGTGGTCAGCTGCTGCATGCAGTTGGGCTTGATGGGAACCCGTGTCCCAAAACGCGTTGCCCCAAGCTGGGCACTGATGTATTTGCTGTGCAAACCGAGCAAGCCAGGGATGTCAGGCGACATGCCGGTCAACGAGGCGCCATGGCAAGCGATGCATGCCGGAACATGCCGTGCATCGTCGCCCTTCAAGACTAACCGCTCCCCTAAAGCCAGCACTTGCGGCCCGACGTCGGGTTTCGGCAACGGCGGAAAGGGCGTTTGTTGAGCCGCAAAGTAGTCGGCCATTTCCCGCAAATAGCTATCCGGCAAATAGGCGAGCAAATAATTCATCGGAGGGTATTTGCGCTGGCCATCCCGAAAGGCGACCAGTTGGTTATACAAATATCCAGTTGGCTTGCCGGCGAGCCGAGGAAAGTAATCGTCCCTGCTACCTTGCCCGCGCTCACCATGGCAAGCGGTACATGCCATGACACGTGTTGCAGTCGAGTCGGATGCCGTTACCGAGTTCTGGGTCTGCGCATGCAGCCGGCCGGTCATCGCGAAAAACACAACGATCACCATGGATAGGGCGACGTTGCAGAACGTCCCAAGAAAATCGCTGCTACGACAGTCGACCTTCCTCATGGAAGCAACTCCACGCCTATGGTGAATGGATCAGGCCAACGCCAATAGCGAAATCGTCCGTAGCGCAATATACGAACATCAGGATGGTGTCGCAAGGCGATTGATCCTAGGCAGATAGGACTAAAGACGGCCATCTAAACCGAGTAGGGAAAAACGCGACCGTTCACTTCCCAGCTACAGCTTTTGCCTTACCCGCGGCAGCCCCCGTGACAATGTAGTTCAGCATCGAAGCCAGAAATTGATCTAGATCAATTTTCTGTCACACGACGCTCACGCTATGCCACAGCAGGCACCCCAAACCAAGTGGTTAGCGCGTCAGTGAGCCCTCCCTTGCTGGCGTCCCCCACCCAGGCCACATGTCCGTCGGGACGAATCAGCACGGCGACCGGAGCAGCCACCACACCTAGGGCGGGAAGCTCCCATGTACCTATGTATTTGGCGTCGATCAACTGAACTCGATCTGCCCATGGAGTGATATCGAAATCGCCAGGCTCTGCGAAGTTGATTAACACTGGTCTTGCATTGTGAAGAAGTGCGAAGACGCGCAATGGGCCGTTGGTCGTGATCAAGTCGAGGTCGGGCATGCGGCGTCCTAACAACGGATGTCCCGCACCTAGGTTGTAATGAATGTCCAGGCCAGACATCTCCGCAGCCATTCGTTTGCGGGGCTCGTCCATGCTGAGAAGTTCAGAAAAATAGCCGCCCAGCACTTTGGTGCGGTCGTCGGGGCGGCGAAGCGCGACGTGCGCCATCGTGTTGCGCAGCACGCGAGCAGCGACCGGATGGCGTTCGGCGTGGTAGGTATCTAAGAGGCTTTGGGGCGACGTTCGGTTAACCACTTGAGCCAGCTTCCATCCCAGATTCACCGCATCCTGCACACCGACATTGAGGCCCTGACCTCCTAAAGGAGGATGCACATGTGCAGCGTCGCCGGCCAGCAAGACCCGTCCTTCGCGGTAGGTCGCGGCTTGACGAGTCATATCGGTGAACCTGGATATACACGTTGCGCTGTGGATGCCATAGTCGGTCCCATAGACGGCGATGAGTGCTTCACTGACATCGAGCAAGGTGGGTTCGCTGGCGGCCTCTATCTGCTGCTCGGTTAGCACCACGCATACTCGCTTCGCATCCTCCGACTTGCCGATCGCATGGGTACCCACAGCGTCGTGGCGGAAGCCCCATTCCGGCTCTTCGGACATCTCGGCTTCGGCAATCAACCAGCTCGTCGTCGGATCCAAGCCGGGAAACTCGATGCCGGCTGTTTTACGGATCAAGCTACGTCCTCCATCGCAGCCGACGAGATATTTTGCTCGTAGCGAGTTGCCGTCGGACAGCTCAATATCGACGCCCGTGTCGTCCTGCACGAAACCTGTCACTTCACGTTCGCGATAGATCGGTACCGCCAGCTCGTCTACCCAGTGGGCCAGAATGCGCTCGAAGTGCTTCTGCGACAGCGCGAGCACGTAGTTATGACGCGTAGGAAAGTCGCTGATATTCAGCGGAATGTGGAAATGCACGACCTGAAGCGACTGTCCCTGCGAGAGAAACCGGTCGGCAATTCCGCGCTGATCGAGCACTTCGATTGTGCGCGAATGCAGACCGCGTGCACGCAAGCCGGCGACATCCTGGTTGACGCGTCGCTCGACAACAGCAACGTCGATCCGCGCCAACGCCAGTTCGCCTGCCAACATCAGCCCAGTCGGCCCTCCTCCAACAATCAGCACATCATGCTCGATCATCGCCATACTCCCGCTTCCGTCAGTTCTCACAACGGTTGGCGATGCTGCAGCATGACCAGGGGCTTTCGGCAAGTCCCCACGTCCGCTATATTCTGAGCTGGGGAAAGAAAGCGCAGTTTTTCTTTTTTTGACCTTCGTCCAATGCTAGCGATTACGGTTTATTTGAACCGCGAGCATCTTGTACGGACGCGCTCAGTATGTCGCCGCCCTCTTGCACTTGAACAAGCACGGCAGTTTCAAGTCCCGGCAGTGATGACGCGGGCAATGTGAATGCCTCATCGTCACCCTTCCATTTTCCCAAGCGAATCAGCTCGCGTACGACGTTGCACTGGTCAAGCGTGCGTCCACTGTTTTCACCTGCACCAATAGGAACGTGAAGGGTTCGCGGGTCATAGCGCACCAGCCATACGTCACTCGCCTCAGTGCGACCTGATGCCGCCTTGATGTGCACACGGTCAACCGATGGCCACGCGATAGTTGGCCCATTACTTTGAGCTTGGTGAATGACTTCGTTCAACTGCGCACGGTTTGTACCTACGAGATCCGTATGGCCGTTAACGTAAACCTGTG
Organism: Dyella acidisoli; assembly: GCF_030160295.1. Taxonomy (GTDB): domain Bacteria; phylum Pseudomonadota; class Gammaproteobacteria; order Xanthomonadales; family Rhodanobacteraceae; genus Dyella_B; species Dyella_B acidisoli. Next base: position 58,805 of record NZ_BSOB01000001.1, on the reverse strand, counting down.
GCGTCCAAACCGTGTCTCGGTGGCGATAGTGCGCGTAGCGCCATTGCCTTGCTGTATAGGCATCGGTCGCAAAGGTGTCCTTCCAGCCCAAACCGTCCCAGTACGTTACGCCAAACGATAAGGCGAGTACCGCCCGGTCATCCGCAAGTGCGTTGAGGTTTTCTTCTGCTGGCGGGCACGAAGAACAACCTTGGCTTTGAAAGAGTTCAACCACCACGAGCTTCGAGGTAAGCGTTTGGCCTGGGGTTGGCACATCGCTTGCGTATACCTTCGCGGCCAGGGCCAGACTCAACATCACACCAGCGTATGCTATTGCGCGCATCATATCCCGCTCACGGATTGTGGAAATCGCTATCGAGACCGCGTATCTCGATCATTTCCCCTAAGTTCGCTTGAGCAAGGCTGGGCGTTACATGTGGCATGTGATGGGCGGAACATCCTGGTGTAACGTTTCCCGCTGGACAGACGAAACAATTAAGGATGTGCTCCTGTAGGAGCGAGAAACTAGTTTCCGGCAGAGTCACAGAACCCTAAAGGATTTCAAATGCGCTCAGCACTTTCTCTTGCCATGTCGACGCTAATCACCCTAAGCGGCACAGCAGCATTCATGCCAGCAGCGGCCGCTACCATGCCTTCGACACCGGCCGTAGCGACTTCAGATATCACCTTTAAAGCCAGCGACGGCGTGGTGATCTATGGCAAGTACTATCGCGCTGCATCGCCACGCGCCTTGATTCTGTTATTTCATCAAGCGGGTTCCAGCAAGGATGAATACAAGACTATAGCCCCAAGACTCGCAGCGGCCGGATACAGCGCACTAGCCATCGATCAACGGTCGGGCGGCGAACTCTTTGGCCCCAATCAAACCGTTCAAGCACTAGGTCATTCCGCCAACTATCTTGATGCCAAGCCCGATCTCGAAGCGGCGTTGTCGTTTGCCAAAAAACAGAAACTTCCGATTATCCTTTGGGGCAGCAGTTATTCCGCGTCGTTGACAGTGGTGGTTGCCTCGGAGCATGTGAACGAAATCAGCGCCATTGCCGTCTTTTCACCCGGTGAATATTTCGACGAATCTCCTTCCATGATCCGCTCTGCTGCGGCGAAGGTAACCGTTCCATTCTTTGTCACCTCCTCCAAGGACGCTAGCGAGATCGATGCGGCTAGAGCCATCCTGGCAGCCTCACCGACAAAACTTAAGGTTCAGTACGTTCCAACCGCCGGCGTTCACGGATCCTCCACACTGATCGCCAGCCGTGATCCTCAAGGCGCCGAAGACAATTGGAAGGCGATCCTGGGATTTCTTGGTCAGCTCCATTTCTAGTGCAGTAGCAAATCACCACCCTAACGCGTATGAATCGTCGACACTTTGTGCAGATGATCGGAAGCTTGGTGGTTGCAACGCAGCTACCCAGGCTGGCATTCGCGCAGGCGTACGACGATCCTGAGGACATTTACGCCAGGGTGAAAAAGTCGCCCGATCTGCGACTTTCGATGTGCGGCGGAAACATCGACATCGCTATTGACGGCGACTCCCGGCCACTTGATAAACGCCGCATCGAGACCTGGGTCCGGCGAAGTGCATCAGCCGTCTCCGCATACTTTGGTCGCTTTCCCGTCGATCATTGGGCCTTGCTCATTACGCCTGGCGAAGGCAACCGCATCGGCCCTGCTACAACCTGGGGCTATCCGAGTTCTGTAACGCGCTTCACCGTAGGACGTGACGTAACCGATAACGCACTACGAGAAGACTGGGTAATGGTGCACGAAATGACGCATCTGGCACTTCCGCGCGTACCCATGAGCAGCGAATGGTTTATGGAAGGCAATGCCACCTACGTTGAACCCATTGCCCGTGCACAGTTGGGACAGATCACTCCGCAGGAAGTCTGGCGATGGGCGGTTGACGACATGCCCAAAGGACAACCTAAAAGCGGCGACGAAGGGCTCGATCATACGCACACCTGGGGGAGAACATACTGGGGCGGCGCCATGTACTGGCTCCTCGCCGAAATCGACATCTACAAGCACAGCAACGGCGAATATCGCTTACAAGATGCATTGCGCGCTATCAACCGCACAAGCGGAGGCAATACAGCATTATGGAGCGTTGCACAGGTCGCACAAGCAGGCGATGCCGCCGTGAAAAGCAATGCCCTCACCACGCTTTACGACAAACTCAAAGATCGATCCGTCGCCATTGATCTTGATGGCATGCTCCGGCAACTGGGCATATCGGAGGAGGAAGGCACCATTCGCTTTGACGATCGTGCACCGCTCGCGGAACTTCGACGATCCATTACATCCTTGAGAAAAACGGATAAGTCTTCAACGAAAGAGTGCCTCGGCCTCTAGTGATGCTCTGATCTATTGCAGACTCGTCGTCCCAGCGCATACTCAGTGCTGTTCCAGAAAAATAAAGCGTTTCAAGAACACGCGTTAGCTGCTCTGTGACGCCGAAATTTTTCCAGAGAACTCAACGCTACCGATTCGTCATTCCAGCGAAAGCTGGGATCCAGTGCCTTTAACGCTTTGCAAGTCGCTGGATCCCAGCTTTCGCTGGGATGACGAGAGTTTCAGCCATTAGCGCAAGACGGACAGAAATTTTCCCCGGACCGCACTGAATGCCAGGACGACGATTTAGTCAGCGCATCATTAACGGGCGAGGCAGCAGTCAATGCCCTCGATCATCGGGACGCAGTTTCAACACCGCCATCTTTTCCGACTCTTCCTTATCGTGGCGCAGTAGATAACCCGACATCACCACATGGTCGAAAACGACAAGCGTTTTTCCAGGCGACAAACGGACCACCTGACGAGTCGTCAGATTCAGCATGAGACGATATTTGTGGAACCTGGGATCTCCATGGGGTTCATCCGGAAAGTCTTTCAACAGGATGTGAGGTTGATCATCGACGAGCACCAAGGCCGGCTGCTGGTAATAATCAATGGCAACCCCCGCTGTGAACTTTACTTGTTCGGCTGATCCTTCAATATGAAAACGCGGCTCCAACTGGTTTAGCGGAATCAACAGCGTGTTCGGGATGCTCCTTCGATGTTCGACGTGCTCACCTGAAAAACAGAGGTAGATGGGGCTTAGTCCGTCTTGTTGCTCTGCCACGTTCAAGGCGACAAGCACGATATCCTTTCCCTGCCGGTAGTAAATACCAGGCAGTGCCTTATCCGGCATGCATGCATTGCTCAGTTCTTCGATGGAAACCGGGTTGAACTTCATGGCCATGAATAAAGCCCCGCATCCCATGTACTTGCGCCCAGCATAGTGTGGCCAGGCAATGGGTGAAAATGCCCCGCGGTGCTGTTCATTCAGACGATCGGCGCCTGGAGCGCAGTTCTAAGTCGCACTCAGAACGACGCACCACCCTTGGCAGCCGGTGAGCAGGTATTGGAGTTACTCAAACCTATTCAACACGAAGAGAATGATCTTTCCCGCAATAGCGAGTAGCGAAGTAATGCCTGATAGTTCGTCGTCTCGGCGAAAGCCAGACGTAGCGCGAAGCGCGGAGAACGCCTGAAGGACGGCCCCGAAAGGGTGAGTGAGGAGAATCACCCAGCGACTTGAAGATCGTCAGAGTCACTCGGCCCCGGCCTCCGCCGGGGAGACGAAGCAGTCGCATTGAACAATGCCTTTCCACCCACATCATGTGTGCAAAAACCGTGAAGAACACAAGATTGCACGCGCAATATCCACGTCACAAAACCGGCATACGGAGCACCTATCGTTGATCGAACAACCCAACTAGGCGTGAGGCTCCCATGATCGAGATGAATCGCCGTAAGTTTCTTGCGTTGTCGATCAAAGCTGCAGTTGTTGGCGTTACCGGATACACATTAGGCGGAACGATCAGGCCGGCGCGAGCCGCTACTACCACCGAAAGCACCGGCACAATCACCGACATCAAGCACGTTGTGATTCTCATGCAGGAGAATCGCAGCTTCGATCATTATTTCGGAACACTGCAAGGCGTGCGCGGCTTTTCCGACAAGGCCGGCATCACGCTTTCTGGTGGCTACTCGGTGTTCGATCAGCCCAACGGTTTGTCACGCCAATATCCGTGGGCTTTCAACACGACCTCACCGGTCTTCGGACAAAGCGGCGAAGTCGTCACGCAATGCGATGGCAGCCTCGATCATTCGTGGTTGACCCAGCATTCGGCATGGAACAACGGCAAGATGGACTCGTGGGTGTTGGCCAAGGGCACGGTGCGCACGCTCGGCTACCTCACGCGTCAGGACATTCCGTTCCATTACGCACTCGCCGATGCGTACACCGTTTGCGATCACTATTTCTGTTCCATTCTCAGCGCTACCGGCCCTAATCGCACCTATCTGTGGGGCGGCATGATCGATCCGTCGGGGAGCAACGGTGGTCCGGCTTACAACGGCGGCTCCGAATCCGGGCTCACCTGGGAAACCTATGCCGAAGAGCTGCAGGCTGCCGGCGTAAGCTGGAAGGTGTATCAGAACGCTTCCGACAATTTCGGCGACAACGCCCTGGCTTATTTCAGCCAATTCGCGAATGCGCCCAATTCCAGCCCGCTGTATCAGCAAGGCATGGCGTCGGTCCCGAGCACCACCGGTTCCACGCCGAACGACATCGCTTTGGCGATTCAGAACGATGTGCTCAACGGCACGCTGCCGCAAGTGAGCTGGATCGTGGCCAGCCAGGACTATTCCGAGCATCCCGACGCGCCACCGGACAACGGCGCGCATTTCATCAATCTCGTGTTGCAGGCATTGGCAGCGAACACGGATACGTTCAATTCCACCGTGCTTATCCTCAACTACGACGAGAACGATGGATTTTTCGATCACGTTCCGCCGCCTGTTCCGCCGAGCGGAACGGCCGGAGAGTTCATCAGTGTGAGTGGCCAGACGCAACCGATCGGCATGGGTTTTCGCGTACCGATGGTCATCTGCTCGCCATGGACCCGTGGCGGTGTAGTGGATTCGCAGATCTACGATCACACTTCGGTGATCCGCCTCCTGGAAACATGGACGAGCGCACTTGGAACGCCCGCCATCTGCTCATCCATCAGCGCATGGCGGCGCCAGGTCAGCGGCGACCTTACGGATGCATTTGATTTCGCCAATCCCGTTTTGGGCCTGCCTGGCAATCTGCCTGCGACCAACACCGTCATCAATCGCACCAGCACTTGTGATCCGCTGCCGAATCCTACCGACAGCAATGCGCCTAATAGCCTTCCGTCGCAGGAGCCAGGCACGCGTACAGCACGCGCCCTTCCCTACCAGCCGGATGCCAATATTTCCTCCATCCAGTACGGCGCGAATGGCCAGATCCTGATCTGGATACAGATGCTCAATGTCGGTGCCGTTGCAACACGCGCGGTGCCGCTGGCGATTTACGCCAATGCCCACCGCAGCGGTGGTCCGTGGCAATACACGGTTGCGCCCTATAGCAACGGCATCGATGGATCGGTCAGCGATTACTTCAACGTCGGCACTGGTTACGGCAGTGGCAGCTACGATTTGACCACGATCGGCCCGAATCGCTTTTTGCGTCGGTTTGCAGGCAATCTCAATAACTCGGGCAAGGATTGCAGCGTCACTTCGTCGTATGCCAACGATCCTGCATCCGGCCAGTTGGCGATCTATTTCGCACTCACCAACAACAGCAGCGGGTCGGTCACCTTTACCGTCACTACCAACAACTACACGACAGATGGCCCCTGGACGTACAACGTCGCTGCAGGTGCCACGGTCAATACCTACTTTTCCGCTGCCGCGAAAACAAACGGCTGGTACGACTTCACCGTCACCATCAGCGGCGACTCAAGCTGGATTCGTCGTTACACCGGGCATCTAGAAACGGGAAGCACCTCGGTGACTGGTTAAATGAGGTGGTGACAGGGAAGCTGCAATGCGGCGGGACAATACGCACCGCTGATCAGGAAGACAAAGATCTGCTTCCCTGTCACGCCTGCCGGTTCTGACTAAAGATCCAAGCGTTTGTTTGCTTGAAGCTGACGGCGTCTCTCAGCAGTCACAACCGTGCACAATAGCTCACGCCGACAACCAACGCCACCGCCATTCGCACAATTGCAAGCTTGCTTCAACCCTTATAGCTTGCACAGCGATCGAACGAAGCGCGCACTCAAACCCCTGGGTCGCGTTTAGATCAAATGCCGATCAATTCCCCAACCACGGTGACAACCGCGGTTTGTCGGCCCCGCATGAATAATCTTTCAATTAGCTGACGCGTCATGTATCCACATGCTTTCCGCTATGCAGCGCCCGCGTTAAGCGGCAGTTTGTTGGCAATTTTGTTGGCGATTTGCAGTGATGCACGCGCTGACTACGAACTCATAACGGATTCCACAGATTCCAACGCCAATTCCGAAATGACCAGCCGCGATGTCGATGTCGCGCGCTGCCATCGTTACGACGATTTGCTGCAGCGAGGCACAAACAGTTCACCGATCGGCACCTGCGAAACGGTGTGGCCTCATTTGGGTGGATTGCGCGACAAGCTGGCCGACCACGGTTGGATGATCGAAGGCGGTGGTTCGGTGGGATTCTCCTACGACCTGCTCCACCATGACGAACATCCTCAGCTGTATATCGGTCAAAACCCAAGCTTCAGGACCAATCCGTATATTACCGTCACCTACGACTTAAGCCGGATCGGCTTTTCTGGCACGTCCCAATTGGTGTTCAACGCGGACTTTCAGGCGTTCTCTTATAAGGGAGAAAATCCCACGGGTCTCTCCATAAACAGCATCTATGTCAACCAGCTTTTCAATGATGGGCGGATACAGCTGGAATACGGTTATGACGAACTGTCGACTCAGTTCTATGGTTTTTCGTTGGGCACCAGTGCAACCGCATCGACAGCAGGCATTTCAAGCTCCATCCCCTTCGAGGTCGGCCTGATCAATAACAAGAGCGCGCCAGAGGTCAATCTGCGCCTGGCTTCACCCAACAAGCGCTTTTACGAGCGCTTCGGCGTTACTCGCAGCATCAATCCCCAAGGGGTGCAAGCGGATTGGGACAGCAATAACTTCTGGGGACTGAAATGGCATATCCCCGGCGCGAAGGCTCTGTATATCAACGAACTGGGTTACCAGGTCGATTCCGCGCCGGGACGGAGGATGGCATGGCTGCGGCAAGGTTTCATTTATAACGAAAGCCGATATCCCGACTTTCGCAACGGAGGCTATGCAGGCAGCAACTACGCCTACTATCTGGTCGGCGACTACCAACTGATTCAGACCGATGCAGCGCAGTCCTTTCGCGGTCTATACGTCAACGCCAAAGTCGATTACGCACCACCGGACCGCAACGTTTACAGCAGCGATATCGGCATTACGCCTTACATATTGGGCCCGTTTAGACGGCCTTACGATGTGGTGGCATTGAGCTATACGTTCAATCGGCTAAGCAAGTCCTTTGAACGCATGCAGCAGGCAAGCGGGATATCGGCCGTGGATTACAGTTCCACGTATGCGGTTTCTTATGTTTATCGCTGGTCACGCGGCATCTATGTAACGAACCAGCTCAGCTATACGATCAACCCGATTGCGACGCCGAAGCGGCCGGCGGCGTTAACCTGGATGAGTTCGCTCTCACTTTATTACTAACCATCCACCCCAACCTACACGCTTTTTTTGGACGGCAGGATATTAGTCGAGCGTACCCGCGCCAAAACGCTCATCGTCGCGCCGCGTTGCCGCAACTTCCAGCGCGATAGACAGGCCACGCACCACATCGTCCTTGCTCATGCTCGGCGCATTCGGAACGTGAGCCGCCTGCGAAGGAAGATATGGAATGTGGATGAAGCCTGCGCGAAGGTCGCGATGCTTTGCGGCGAGATACAACATCAGATAAGCCACGTGATTGCAGACGAAGGTGCCCGCCGTGTTGGATACCTCCGCAGGCAAGCCCTCGGCGAGCAGGGCCTTGAGCATGGCCTTGATCGGTAATGTGCTGAAGTAGGCGGCGGGGCCATCAGCCACGACGGCTTCATCGATGGGCTGCGCACCGGCGTTGTCTGCCATGCGAGCATCCTGCACGTTGATCGCCACGCGCTCGATAGAAAGGCGGCCACGCCCACCTGCCTGCCCCACGCCGAGCAAGATTGCCGGTTCGATCTCGTCCACCATCAACGCCAGTTCGCGTTGCGATTCGGCAAACGCCGTGGGCAGCAAGCGCGACACCACGTGATGGCCGCCGACGTGCTTGCCGTCGAGGGCGTGCACGGCTTCCCACGAGGGATTGATGTCTTCGTCACCGAAAGGCGTGAAACCAGTCAGCAGGATGCGCGGGGACTTGCTCATCGAAAAGGTCTCTAGATGATGCTGTCAGCGGAAGACCAACAGCCACATGATGACGAACGTGGCAATGAAAATACCTGCGGCGCTCCACGCCTGCGCGCGGATCACGCCATAGGGATTGCGCAGCTCCAGCAGTGCAGCGGGCACCAGGTTGTAGTCGGCAGCCATGGGCGTCAGCAGCGTGCCGCAGTAACCGCACAACATTCCCATGGAGCCAAGGATGGCCGGGCTGGCGCCGTAACGATGCACCAGCAGCGGCAGCCCAATGCCGGCCATCATGACCGGGAACGCAGCAAACGCATTGCCCATGATGACAGTGAACAGCACCATGCCGAGTGCAAACACCAGCAGGCACATGAAGGCATTGCCTTCGGGAAGCATCATGCCTGCCAGCGAGGCAATGGCAGTACCCACCCCGCTTTGCGTGAATACCTGGCCAAGGGCTGCCAACAATAACGGCAGCAGCGCGGCCCATCCGATGGCGTCGAGCAGCCGCCGGCCTTCCCCCAAACCCTGATGCATAGGCACATGCGCCACGCGGGCGGCTGCGAACAAAGCCACCACGCAGGCCAATGCAAGTCCGGTGAGCGTCATCTGCGATTTCGCAAACAACGCTGTCCCGCCGACGGAGAGATGGTCTCCAAATAACGCCACCAGCAGCGTTACTGATGGAATCAGCAATGCCGGCACAAATAATTTATGGCCAAGACGCAAGGCCGATGCGAGGCGTGCAGAAGCACTCGCGGTTTCCGGATGCGATCGGCGACGCAGCAAGGGCGCCAGCAGTGCAAGTGCAATAACCATGCATCCGGCAAGCTGTGCGGGCCATGCATGGCCGGCTTTCTGTTGCGCCAGAACGACATCGCCGCCAGCAAACAGCGCGCCCAGCAGCAACCAGAAGGCAGCACGCGCGAGCTGCCGCTCACGCAGATTGCGCCACGCGGTAAACAGCAGGAAGGCCGCGATCAGCCAATACACATATTCGATGCGCAGCATGCTCAGGCTCCGGCTTCTTGAGCACGGCGTGCGAGACGGCGCTGGAACAAATAGACACGCACCGACTGGATCACAAAGGCGACGATAGCCGTAGGAAGAGCCCATAGCGCGATGGATAGCGGCGTGAGATCGATACCGTGTTGCGCGTAGAAACTCTGGATAAGCAGCACGGCGCCCAGGGCGATGAACACGTCTTCACCAAAGAAGCGGCCGATGTTGTCGGTGGCTGCGGCAACGGCACGCACCTCATCGCGATCGGCGTCGCTCAAGCCTGGATGAAGTTTCTCCGCGGCCGCCTCGCCCATTGGCGCCAGCAACGGACGAACCGTTTGCGCCGCGCCTGCGATACCGGTGAGACCCAGCATCGCCAACCCTTCGCGCACCAGCAGATAGCCGATCAACAGGCGCGCGAACGTCAGTCCGCGCAATCGCCCCATCCATTGCTGCGCGTGCTCGCGCAATCCAGCATGTTCAAGCAGGCCGATGGCTGGCAAGGTGAGCACGAACAGCAAGAGCATGCGCGAGGAAACGAAACTCCTGCCCAGCAATGCCAGCAGATCAGGCAGATGCAGCCCTGCGAGCAGACCGCTGACGAGCGCCGCGCAAACCACCACGGGGACCGCGTTGAAACGCAGTGCAAAGCCGATGACGATGACCGCGACGCCCAACAGCGGCCAGTAATTCATGTGCGCTTCTCCGTTTGATGCGGAGATGCAATACCGATGTCGGCAGCCTGCAGTGCAGCGCGCAGTTGGCGTGCGAAGTCCACGGCATGCGCGCCGTCACCATGCACGCACAACGTATCGGCTTGCAGTCCGACGATGCTGCCGTCGACGGCACGCACCTGCCCTTCCCGCACCATGGCCATCGCCTGCGCAATGGCCTCGTCGCTTTCCTGAATCACAGCATCGGGTTCACGGCGCGATTGCAGCGTACCGTCAGAACGATAGCGGCGATCGGCAAACGCCTCGGCAACCACCGGTATGCCTGCTGCCCTTCCCGCGTCGATCAGCGCCGAGTTGGCAAGGCCAAACAGATACAACGAAGGATCGAAGTCATGCACGGCACGCGCAATCGCTGCCGCCAGCTTCGCGTCACGTGCTGCCATGTTGTACAGCGCACCGTGCGGTTTCACATGATGCAGCCGTGCGCCGGCCGCCTGCGCGAATCCATGCAGCGCGCCGACCTGATACAGCGTAAGCGCATAGGTTTCGTTTGGCGTCACCGCCATTTCGCGGCGACCAAAACCTTGCAAGTCGGGCAGCGACACGTGCGCGCCAATAGCCACATCATGCTCCACCGCCAAGGCCACGGTGCCGCGCATGATGTCCGGATCGCCACCGTGAAAGCCGCAGGCGATATTGGCCGAGCTGACGATGGCAAGCAGCGCGGCATCGTTGCCCATGCGCCACGCGCCGAAGGATTCACCGAGGTCGCTGTTGATGTCGATCGTCTTGGCGAAGGGGTTTTTCATGAGGATTCCAGCCGTTGTTCGATATGTTGAAGCAGGCACCGCAGTGATTCCTCGCATTCGCGAAGGCGCTGAAACGCCTCATCCATGGACGTTTCCCGGAAATATACGGCATCGCCCGGCCGGCGCTGGGCCATACGTGGAAGATCCACCGCGGCAAGCTGACCGACACGCGGATAGCCGCCCGTAACCGGCGCCTCGACCTGCAACAGGATCGGCTGGCCCGAAGGCGGCAGTTGCAGTGTGCCGGGCAGCGTGGCCTCGGATATCAGCTCCAATGGTTCACGCAGCTGCAGCGGAGTGCCATCCATGCGGCTGCCCGTACGATTGCTGTCCTTGCTGATAGAGAAGCGCTGCGCAAACAGCGCGCGTTGCGACGCGTCGTCGAGTGCTGCGTAGTGATCCCCGCGCATCAATGCCAGCGGTGCCTGCGCATAGTCGAGCCATGGCTGCGGATCAAGACTCCAGCGCAGCGCTTGTACGTGCTTGCGGGAATGAAACCACGGCGCGGTGGCGTGCTCGCCGACAGTCAAGACATCACCAGCCTGGATGCTTCTTCCATCCATCGGACCGATGCATGCGTGCAGATCGGTGCTGCGACTGCCGAGTACGGGTGCGGCGTCGAAGCCACCTCGCACAGCAAGGTAACTGCGACAGCCATGTTGCATGCCGCCGAAACGAAGCAGTGTGCCTGCAGGTAGAAGACAGCTCGTCCAAGGCAGCAACTGTTGATCGTCTGCGCGCGCGTCAATGATTCCACCTGTCACTGCGATCACTGCATCCTGTCGAAAACGCAGCGTAGGACCGGCAAGCGTGATCTCCAGCGCAGCTTCTCCATTGCGGTTGCCCACCAATGCGTTGGCCAAACGCCATGACGACTCATCCATCGCACCCGCGCGCCCTACGCCTAGCGCGGCATAGCCGCGGCGCCCCGCGTCTTGCAGGGTGCTGAGCAATCCGGGCTTGATGACTTCGATGCTCATATCCCGGAGCCCATCCTCGTGCATAGGCACGCAAGATGCGCGGAGTGGCGCCCTCTCCTGCTTGCAGGGGAGGGTTGGGGTGGGGTGAGTACTTGCATGAAACTTCCCCGCAAGTGTTCACTCCCTTCCAACCTCCCCCTGCAAGCAGGGGGAGGAGCTGTTCTAGGTGAGGCGTCGATATTCATGCTCATCAATCACCTGGAAGCGAACACGATCACCCGGCTGCAAAAGGGACGGCGCATCAGCCGTCGGATCAAACAACTGCAACGGCGTGCGACCGATCAATTGCCAACCGCCAGGCAATGCCTGCGGATAGATGCCAGTCTGCTGTCCACCGATGGCCACGCTGCCGGACGGCACGCTCATACGCGGATGGCTCCGCCTCGGCATGGCCAATGCGGGATCGAGGCCAAGCAAGTAAGGAAATCCGGGGGCGAAACCAAGCATGGCAACGCGATAAGTCGGGCGTGTATGGCGCGCGATGACTTCTTCCAGCGATAGCCTCGTGTGCGCGGCAACATCGTGCAGATCTTCGCCTGCCTCTCCGCCATAGCAAACAGGAATGATCAATTCACGTGACGCCGTTTTCGACGCACTTGTTTGCTGCAAAGCAGCGTTGATGGCATCGCGCAGACGCAAGAAGGAAACGCGACCCTCATCATCCAGCCAGTCCATCGGATTGAAGCGCAACAGCAGGCTTGCATAGGCGGGCACGCATTCCACACCAGCGAGACTCGACTGCAGCCGTGCAGCCGCTTCATGCACACGAGCGTTCACTTCGACGTCGATAGTGTCGCCGAAGCGCAAAAGCCACGCGTCTTCCGCGAGCGGCTCGAGCTGCATGGTTGACCAAGCTTGCGTCATGCGTCTTTTCGAATATGCGTGTTGCCGGGATCGGCACCTCAGCCTACGCGGCTAACAAGCTATCGCCAACATCAAGGCATCCAGCATCAGGATACGGTCAAGTGAAAAGCGCTCATCGTGGCGAGCGCGTCCGCTGGGCTAACATAAAATGCCGCCCTTCTCATTGGTGATGCGCTTGCCCTCCGGTTCTCCATGACGTTCTGGACCTTTATCTACATCGCCGGCGCCGTGCAGGCCGCCCTGCTCGCCTTGGCCCTGTGGCGGCAACCCGCAAACCGCGCCGCCAACCACCTGCTGGCGGTGTGGGTGGCGCTGACTGGCGTGGATCTGGCGGTGAAGGCGCTGTATTGGCATCTGTTGTCGCCGGAATGGTTCCGCGCATACCGCTTTGTTGCGCTGTTTCCGTTCCTCTATGGCAGCCTGTTTTATTTGTATGTGCGCGCACTCGTTGAGGAGCGTGGTTTTCGGCTACGCGATGTTAAGCACCTGGCGGGTTTCGGCGTCATGCTGGTACTCAATGGCTATGTCTTCGTCGGCACCCACGCGCAGGTACAAGCGCTATCCGAGCGCTGGATCGCAGGCGAGCGCACCATCGGCGCCTGGTTTGACGGCCCGCTGTTTCTCTACAGCTTGTCCTACGTTCTTGCCGCGCTGTTCCTGGTACGCAGGTACCGCCGGCGGTTGCGCGAACAGCGGTCCGATGCTGATCGATTGTCCTTGCGCTGGATCGATGCCATGGCGGGCTTCCAGGTCGCGATCTGGGGTGTAGCTATCGTGCAGGCGGTGGTGTACCTGCCGATCTTGAACTACGGCTTGTTGTTCGGCCTGGTGGCTGCGTGGGTGTGCATGGTGGGCTGGTTCAGCCTGAGGCAGCCGCCGGTGCCAGCAAAACCGCTGGCACCCCCTTCAGAAAACGAACCCGATTCGACCACAGCGATAGACGCGGCACGCTATGAGGAAGTCGAAGGGCGCCTGACACAACTGATGCGCGGTGATACGCCGCTCTACCTTGAGCCGGCGCTGACCATCGGGCAGTTGGCCAAGCGCAGCGGCTATCCGGAATATCTTGTCTCAGCGGTGATAAACCGGCGCCTGGGCGGCAGCTTCTGTGATTACATCAACCGCCTCCGTGTGGAGGCGGTGCGCGAACGGCTGGCGGACCCGGCCGAATTGCGAACGATCCTCGACCTCGCCTACGCCTGCGGCTTTACCTCCAAATCCACATTCAACGCTGCGTTCAAACGTCAGGTAGGCGATACGCCCAGCAACTACCGTCGTCACCAAACCGCCGCCGCAGAGGTCACCTGACCGCAAGCGTGGCTGGCGAGGTGTGATGCAAGGCGGCGATGATTGCAGCCGTTGCGTTGCCGATGCCGGTGCCTCCACCTTGCACGCTCAGGCCCATCCGCACCACCACCAAGTGCTCGGAGGGCACGATGATGATGTATTGGCCGAAGGCGCCGCGTGCGTAGAACATGTCTTTCGGCAACTGCGGCATACCCCACGGCGCATCCCACACCGGCACGCTGCCCTTGTTCACCAGATTGGTCCAGAAGCCGGCGCCGTAACCTGTGTCGAGCGTCTGCGAGTGGGCATAGGCTGCCCATCCCTCGGGAAGAATGCGCCTGCCGGCCACGACACCGTCATCCAGATAAAGCTGGCCGAAGCGGGCAAAGTCGCGCGCGGAGCCATACATGAATCCGGAACCGAGCAAGGTGCCGCTGGCGTCTGTCTCGATCACCGAATGATTCATGCCTAGCGGCGCGAATAATTCACGACGCACAAACGCTTCGGCGCCGGAAGCGGTGCCACCCGACGCATCACCGACCAGCTTGGACAGCAGCGCGTAACTGAGATTGCTGTAACCCCACGCACTACCGGGCGCATGAGCAAGCGGCATGCGCGCGGCATAGACTGCCGTATCGGTCTCGCGAAACCACATGTGGGTGCTCGGGCTGACCGGACCATTGGTTTCATCAAAAGGCAATCCGCTGTCCATGCGCAGCAATTGATCGATCGTGATGGCGTGATGCGGATCTACGGGCGATGCCCAGTCGGCGATCGGCGCGGCTTGATTCAGGCGCAACGGTCCCTGGCGCACAAGGATGCCGATCAGTGCCTGCGTGACCGACTTGGTGATCGAATGCGCCCAGATCGGCGTCTCCGGACCGTAACCATGAGCGTAGCGCTCGGCGATCAACTGACCGTCGTGCAGCACCACGACGGCCTTGGTCAAGCGTGGATGCGTTGGATCAGGCTCGGCAAAGGCCTGGTCGAGCGCCGCTTGCAGTGCTGGATCGGTTGGCGTGACGACCTGGGAGCCGAAGGCATCGGGTATCACCTGCTCGTTGAACGTAGTTGTTTGTGGAACTGGATCATCACCGTACGCGAGCATGCAGCCCAGGCCATCCCGGTACTCCGAACGGGCATGAAACAGGCCCATCACGGTGCTGCGTACCTCGCGATGCGGGCGGTCCACGACGTAACGCACTGCCCAACTGATACTGTCCATCAGCGGCTGTTGCTCTTCCGCGTAAACCCGATCGGGATCGATGCGGGACACAAAGGTCGCCGCACACAGCGACTGGCTGACCGAGGCAGCGGCGATATGCAGCGCCTCCCGCTTGAACCACAGTACGGCGCCGCCGGCGAGTGCCAGCACAAGCAGATTCAGAAGAACGTATCGGGCGAACTTCATGGCTTGGACTCATGGAGGAAAGGCCGCAGGATGGCGGAGCGCGGCCGCCCATGCGTCCTGTCCGGCGGATTCGTACGGCTGTACTGGCAATTCGGACGAGCTCGTGCCCCTCTCCCTCCGGGAGAGGGGTTGGGGTGAGGGTACGATCAGCGCGCGATCACAACGACTTGCGCGAGAGATTGCTATCACGCTTAGCCCGAACCCTCACCCGCCTCTCGGCACCCCCTCCCGGAGGGAGAGGGATTCACTCGATAAGTTTTTCGAATCGCCGCAGATCAAACAAGAACCGGAAAGCCCAGCAGGCATCGTGTGTTCCCACCAATCGCGCACCCAGCGATGCCGCATCACTCGATAACAGGCCACTTGTAACGAGCGATGGTCCGGCCAGCTGCCACCGGCAACGAAGCATGATGCTTCCGCGACCGCTTCACGGCCGCCATCGCGGCATCGGCTCTATTTAAAAGTGCCTGGACACTAGAGCAGCCTGGTTCGGCCACGACCACCCCGACGCTCGCGCCGTCATAGTCGATAAGCACCGAGTCCAGCTTGAAGCGCCCTCGTGTAGCACCCTCCAATCGCCGGGATAGCGCAACGGCAGCCTCGATGGCCTTTTCGCGTTGCTCTACGGCCAGCACGACGAATTCATCGCCACCTATACGCGTCGCCATGTCGCTGTCGCGCAGCATCCGCCGGAATCGCTTCGCCATCGTCTGCAGCAACTGATCACCGGCCTCGTGTCCATGCCGATCGTTGATCGCTTTGAAGTCATCCAGACCAATCAGGGCTACGATCAACGCCTGATCCTCCTGGCTGGATGCAAGATGCCGCTGCATTTCTTCCAGCAAAGCCCGCCGGTTGGGTAGCTGCGTTACCGAATCGGTCAGGGCCATAGCTGCCAAGGAACTGTTGGCCTGCTGCAACGCTGAGGCCAGCCGATCCCGATCAATCTGCTGACTGATCAATTGGGCGAAGAGTGCCAGCGCGTGAGCGCCCGTCTCAGAGAGCGGCTTGCGCTCGTTGCTTGCAGCGCACAAGGTGCCAAAAAGCTCGCCGCCTTTTTCGCGGACCGGGGCGCTCAAATAAGTAACCACGCCTAACGACCGGGCTATTTCGCAATCTCCCCAGCCGCTCCTGACGTCGTCCGTATAAAACCGGCCTTCGTCCAGTGCGCGTTTGCTGAGCGTGTGCTCCCAAGGTGTCGACAGACCTTCCGGAATAGTCAGGCGATGGGTGTTGCGGGCGTATAAAACACGGAGAACACCCTCCGACTCATCCAGTCGAGTCAGATACGTCGACTCCGTCCCCGTCGCCGCCTGCAGAAGTTCGAGCAGCGGTCGAGCCAATGCCTCCAGCGTGTGCGCATGGGCGACCGTGGCGACCAATGCACCGAAGAGGTTGGAAGGAATAGTCGTACGGGTAACGGGATTCATATGGGACGGATATCGGCCGTTTGCGAAGACCCTAAAGTCCGCCTCGAGCCCACCAATACCTGGCTAATACAACACCCGCACACTCACCTGCACCTGCGTATCGATCACATGCTCGGGCAAACCGTATTGGGCGCGTACTGTCGCCGTGCTGTCGATGCGAAGCACTTCTGCCGTGAAACGCAGATAGTCGCGCGGCCGCCAATTGAGCGCGGCCGTCACCGCATTGCCGTTTTCACCTTTGTGCACGTCGGGGTCGTTAGATGGTTTCCGCGTGCTGAAGTGTTCTATGCGCAGCGCGGGGCGCCATGCGCCGCGATTCCAACCCGCCAGCACGAACGCCGCACGGTAATGCGTACGCCGGTACAGGTCTTCTATCGGTTCGACGGTGGTATCGCCATCCATCGCCTGCGCGATCCAGGTGATGGCATCGGTATCGGTGCGCGCTCCAACGCTCCAGAAACGGGTGCGCCAGGCAGATTGTTGATCGCCATTGGCATAGGGCGCGGTGGCGCCAGGATCGGCATGATTGTCGTAGTACACAAGACTGACACGTGTCTCGCTGGGTGCATGCCAATCGACGGCCGCGTAGTCGCCCCAGTGTGATGTTCCGATGTTGCGAAATGGATCGTAGTAGCGCGGCGGCGTGCCTCCCTCCGCGCTCACCGGAGCATCAGGCTCACGCAAGCGGCTGCCGATGCCTGAAACCAGATCGCCGATCGACCAGCCGCGCATCGCGAGTATCGTGCCGGACGGATCGTCGCGACGGAACACCGCTGCACGCACATCCCAATCGGTGAGCTCGCCGCGATGTTCCAGCACAAACTCGCCGCCTACCGCACGCAACTCTTCGCCCACCCATGTGTTGATGGCCGAAGAACTGAGCGTCCATGGACTGGTCCAGCCAACACCGTCGTTCTCCATCGACACCGGAGGAAAGAACGCGCCGGCGCGCACCGACCAGCGCCATGGCGTCGTAGAAACGGGGCGATAGCGCATCCAACCTTCCAGCAGACTTAAGCCGCTGTGACCGCTGGTTTGATCTTGCAGTTGCGCCAGCGCGAGCAGTTCGGGGGTGATTTGCGCCGCGCCATACACGGCAGCGCCACCAAAGTGAAACTGTGTCTTGCCATCGCCATAACGGGTTTTACCGAAGCCACCGCGTGTCCAACTGGTATCGTCCGGCGCCGCCACCAGGCGCTCGTCGATATAGGCGTGCAGAACGAAGTCCTGCGCGTGCAAGGACGTGGCGACACCCCATACCGCAATGATCGAACACAGTCGGTGTTTTTTCATGCGTGGCTGCTTTTGGGCTGGGTTGTGATCAGATGGGCGAGCGAATCGGCATTCATCGGTCTCGCTACGAAATAACCTTGGGCATGGTCACAGCCGATCGAGGCCAAGTAGTCGAGCGTACCCTCGTCTTCGACACCCTCTGCGGTGACGTGGTAGCCCAAGTCGTGACTGAGCTCTACGATCGAACGCACGATAATTCGATCATCGGAATCGTCGTTCAGATGCTTGATGAAGCTCTGGTCGATCTTCAGCTCGTCAATGGGAAATTTGTGCAGATAAGACAACGAAGACTGGCCCACGCCGAAATCATCAATGGCGATGTGGAAACCTTCTTCGCCCAATTGCTGTAGTACGCGCGATACGGCATCGAATTCGCCGATCACCGCACGTTCGGTGATTTCCAGCGTCAGCTGTTCGTGGGGCAATCGATGCAAGGCGGCCAGATCGACGATGTACTGAGGCAAGTCGGCATCGCCCAGATCGTGGGCGGAAAGATTCACCGCCACGCGCAGTTGCAAGCCCTGTACTCGCCATTGGCTAACCTGCGCAATGGCTGTTTCCAAAACCCAGCGCGTAAGGCGCTGGATATTGCCGGTGTCCTCGGCCATGCCGATAAACACATCGGGCGATATCGCCCCTCGCACGGGATGTTGCCAACGTACTAGCGCCTCCGCACTGTCCAGACGGCGTGTCGGCAGTGTCAGCTTGGGCTGATAAAACAACTCGAGCTGCCCCCGTGTGAGGGCTTCACGCAATTCCCCCATCAACGAAAGCTGCTCGGGGCGATGCGGATCGATGGATGCCTGATAAAACGCCCAGGCCTTGGATGAACCGACCGCGGCGAATTGCGCCGTTTCGGCGTAGCGCAGCAAGGCAACGGCTTGGGTGGCGTGCTCCGGATAGACGGCGATGCCAATCGCGGGAACCATGTCGATGCTCACGTCAGGCTCCGTATAAGGCGTTGCAAGCTCTTCGAGTATGCGGATCGCCGCTTGCACCGCCTCGTCTCTGCTCGTGTTTGGAAGCCAGGTAACGAAATTGCTATCGGTAGCACGTGCAACCTGTGCGCCGTCGGCCATGTGTTGAATGCGCTCGCCCGCGTCGTGCATCAGGCGATCGCAAAGGCCATGCCCCATGGTCTTGATGATGTCTGGCACACGTGTCAGGCCGATCATCAATAAACTGCCCTGCGTTACACCACTGTCCATGTCGCGCGTAATGTCTGCCTCGATCGCCGTGCGATTGGGCAAGCCCGTCACCGCGTCGTGCGTGGCCTGATGGAAAATGCGTTCCTCGCGTTGCTGTACACCTGCCGCCATGGTGCCGATGGCATTGGCGAGCGCGCCGATCTCATCGCGGCGGTGCAAGCGGGGCGGCACGCGGTAATCACCCTGTTCGATGCGCTTGGCCACCGTGGCCAGCCACTCCACCGGGCGCGACACATTGCGCGCGATCACCCACGCACCAAGCAAGCCGGCAGCAAGTCCGAGCGCAAGCAGCGCCGACCATGCCAATGCAAGGTTGTGATAAGGCCGCAAAGCATCATCGAGCGAATAACCAAACAAGATGACGACGGGCGCGCTGTTATACGGGTGCCGCAGCGGCTGTGCCAGCACGATGTAATCGCTCTGAGCAATGCGCCGCAAGCTTGGCTGCGAGGGAAAGTCGCCTGTGACATGTTCCAGGCCGCGTGCAAACGGCGCAGAACGATCACCGAATGCCACGGCCTGCCATTGCACTGGAGCCAGCTGTACCTCCAGCGCAACGTCGCGGCGCAAAGTGCTCAGCTCCTGCATATGCGCGAGCAATTCATCGTCGACCTGCACGTAAACCACCACCAGACCCACGGGCTGCGGCGCATAGATAGGCACGACAACGATCCAGTACACGCGTCCCTGTACCGCGGCCATTTCAGCAGCGCGCTCATAGAAAGCGCGCTGGATCAATTCCGAAAATGGAAAAGACTTGCCGTCGGCATGCACATCGGCGGTGTCCACGGCGATCGTGCCGTCGAGGTTAATGAGCTGCATGCGCGAAGCGCCCACCCGGCGTCCATGGTTGTGCAGTACCGAGAGCACGGTGCCACGATCCCCTTCCGCAATCGCCTGGCGCAACGCAAAGTCCAGGGCCATGACACGCACGTTGCCGGCGATGCGGGCGGAAACATCGTCCATC
Source organism: Dyella acidisoli (assembly GCF_030160295.1). Classification (GTDB taxonomy): domain Bacteria; phylum Pseudomonadota; class Gammaproteobacteria; order Xanthomonadales; family Rhodanobacteraceae; genus Dyella_B; species Dyella_B acidisoli. The sequence goes on along the minus strand of NZ_BSOB01000001.1, from coordinate 38,586 downwards.
TGCGCATCGAAGGCTTTGGCATTGGCGACGAGCTGACGCTCACCATCCACGATCAGCGCGCGGCGCGTCACGCCGTAGACGAGCGCCCCGGTTATCAGCTGCACCGTCGCCAGCATCCCTACAAAGAACAGCGCAAGGCGAAGTCGGAAGCCGATGACTGTTCGCATCGCTCTAATAATCCAGGTGTTCGCGATCGACAACACTGCGGGGATCAGGCATCAGTCGCAACGTAAATGGAAGCTCCGGTGCCGCTCCTTCAGGCGGCACGTCAACGTCTGAGCTCGCCAGCGGATGGCCCGGCCACAGCTGCGGATGCCAGACCTTCACGGTGTAGTGACCGGCCGGCAGATCATCGAAACGGGCTTGACCTTGCTGTGTGGTCACCTGCGCCTGGTCGGTGGTCACCACCAGGTACGCGATCATGTGATCGTGGATGTTGCAGCCCAGTGCGATGATGCCGGTACGGTTCAAGACCACGGGCGAGGAGCTTTCACCTGGACTCAAAATAAATTGGAATGCTCCGATCGGGGAGAACGAATAGACGTGATGACGGGTGTTGTCACTATTGCGGAACACCACACTATCACCGGGATGCATCACCTCGACGTAGGGAATGAATGTCTCGCTCTTCTGATCGATGTAATGCGTGCTTGCCGTGGTGGGTGAATTGGCGCGATCAATGGTGACGACTGCATCGCTGACGGGATGGCCGCGATTGTCGATCGTCTTTATCGTCAAGCTTCCAGCGTGGGCAGCCACGGCAATGCCCCAGACGAACAGGCACGGTAGTCGAGAACCCCAGCGCTTCATCGACACATTCCCCTGTTAGTGGGATGGCGTGAAAGATACACATCGCCTGCAAGCCCAGCTAAAAACACGGCACATTACTTGTCAAGCAGCACGACACGATTTCTGCCTTGATGCTTGGCTTGGTAAAGCGCCTCATCCGCCTTTTGGATCAGGTCCACATAGTTTTCTTCGCGTTTGGGGACACATTGCGCACCGCCGATACTCACGGTGATCACATCACCCACGCTGGAGGATGTATGCGGAATACCGGCCTTCTCCACATCGCTACGCAAACGTTCGGCAACAAGCTCGGCCGATTCGGCCGGGTCGGGCAGCATCACCACCAGGAATTCTTCGCCGCCGAAACGGGCAGCCAAGTCGGTGGGACGCCGGCAGTAACCCTGAATGATGGCCGCTACTTTTTTCAGCACCTCGTCACCGGCCAGGTGGCCGTGGCTGTCGTTGTAGCGCTTGAATTTGTCGACGTCGATCATCAGCACGGCCATCCATTGCGCTTTACGGATTGCATAGCGCCATTGATTGTCGATGAATTGATCGAGGTAACGACGGTTGCTGAGACCGGTGAGTCCATCCACGTGGGTCAGCCGTTCCAGCGCCAAGTTCTTTTCCACCAGTTGCCGCTGGCTTTCGCGTAACGCGCGAAACACCTCGTCGCGTTGAATCTGGTTGGTATAGGCCTTGGAGTGATAGCGGACTCGCGCTATCAGTTCGATTTGATCGGGCAGCTTGACCAGGTAGTCATTCGCTCCCAGGGAGAAGGCTTCGCTCTTGATGGCAGGCTCTTCCTCCGAAGACAGAACGATTACGGGAACATCATGCAACGCTGTGTGCGCCCGGTACTGGCGCAGCAGATCCAGGCCACTGGCATTGGGCATCACCAGATCCTGCAGAATGACGGTCGGCTTGACCTGTTCGGCGATGCGCACCGCGTCAGCACCGTTATCGCAGTAGTGAAAATGAATCTCCGGTTGATCTGCCAGCGCTCGGCGCACCGCTTCGCCGATCATCGCCTGATCGTCGACCAGCATCACCATGGTCCGGTATTCGCCGGACAGTGCAGACATTGCAGGGCCGGGCTCGTTCATGACTTGCTCCGCTTAAGAGAAGAGGCGGAGCACAGGCTGACCAGCCGCGAAGCCATGTGTTCCACCGGAAGAATATCGACTGCGGCATCCAGGGCTATCGCAGCCTTGGGCATGCCGAATACCGCACAGCTCGCTTCGTCCTGGGCAATCGTGTGATAGCCCGCGTCGCGCATGGCTTTCAACCCACGCGCACCGTCACGCCCCATGCCGGTGAGCAGCACACCGATGGCGTTGCCCTGCCAATAGCGAACCACGCTTTCGAAGAACACGTTCACCGATGGGCGATGCACGTATTCGCGCGGAATCGGCGTATAGCCAAGATGACTCCTATCCTTCAGTGCCAAGTGATCGCCTGTGGCAGCCATCAGCGCCATGCCCGGCGTGGTCCGATCACCTTCTTTGGCTGCACGCACCGGCAATGCAGCTTGTTCGTTCAGCCAGTTGGCCATGCCTTCGGCAAAACGGGCGTCCACATGCTGGACGATGACGATGGATGCGGAAAAATCCCCGGGCAACGCGGACAGCAATGTGGCCAGTGCAGCCGGTCCACCTGCGGATGCGCCAATCGCGATCAGGGGCGCGTGCTGCCACGTTGTCAATGAATCCAGACGCGCCTTGCTTACAGCGGCACGCTGGCGATCGCCGATCAGCTTGTCGATGACATCGAGTTTCGCCAGCAAGGATTGAACATCCTGCGGCTGTCCCATGCGCGGTGTACTGACAGCATCCAGCGCGCCGTACCCCATGGCCTCGAACACGCGCGAAGCATGCGCGCCTACGTCTACGGTGACGATCAGGATCGGACATGGCGCTGCGGCCATGATTCGCCGCGTTGCCTCCACGCCATCCATGCCGGGCATCACAATATCCATGAAAAGCAGATCAGGAGGATCTTGTTCGCAGCGTGCTACGGCCTCGATACCATCGTGGGCCACCCATGCCACCGTACAGCCCGGCCTTTGTGCGATGGCGCGCCGCAGTGCTTCCACTGCCATAGGAAGATCGTTCACGATGCCGATTTTCATGCGTCCGCCTCGCCAATCAAATCCATCACCGCCTGCAGCAATGATTCGTCGTGGAAGCTGCCCTTGGCGAGGTAATAGTCCGCGCCTGCTTCCAAGCCGCGCCTGCGATCCTCTTCTCGGTCTTTGTAACTGACGATCAGCACCGGCGTGGTTTTCAGATGTGCGTCCTTCTTGATCAGCGTCACCAGTTCGATGCCATCCATGCGTGGCATGTCGATATCGGTCACCATCAGGTCGTAGTGGGCGGTGCGTATCGCGTTCCAGCCATCCATGCCATCGATGGCGACTTCCACTTCGTAACCCGCGTTGTCGAGCAGCGTTCTCTCCAACTCACGCACGGTAAGTGAGTCATCCACCACCAACACGCGTTTGCGCTTTACGCGCGCGGATTCGGCTCCTGCACGTAGCGTGCCCAGATCATGCGTGGCAATTAGCTTTTCCACCGAGCGCACCAGGTCTTCGATGTCCACGATCAATGCCGGCCGCCCATCCTCCATCAACGCGCCAGCCGCGACATTCCTGATCTTGCCCAGGCGATGATCGAGCGCGCGCACCACCAACTCGTGCTCGCCCAATAGGCGGTCTACCGCCAAGCCGTACATGTCGCTGCCGGCATCGCCGATCACGATCACCGGCAAATCCTCTTCGATGCTCTGCGTACCGCCCTGAAGCACTTGTTGTGTGCTGATCAGTCCAATGGCGCGCCCATCCAGTTGGAAGAACTGCCGGCCTTCCAGCACTTCGATTTGATCCCTGCCCAGCTTTAGCGTGCGCACCACGGCAGCAAGCGGGAAGGCATATGGCTCGCCGCCGACATCCGCCAACAGTGCACGCACAACCGATTGACTCAAGGGCAGCAGCAATTGGAAATGCGTACCCTTCCCCGCCGTGCTGAATACGCGCACACTGCCGCGCAACCGTTTCACCATCGTGCGAACGACATCCAGGCCCACGCCGCGTCCCGAAATATCGGTGACGCTGTCTTTCATGCTGAAACCAGGCAGGAACAGGAATTCCAGTAGCTCTTCATCCGAAAGCCGGGCAGCGGTTTCCTCCGTAGTGAGCTTGCGTCGGACGATGCCCTCGCGCAGCCGCCCCAGATCGATGCCGCGACCATCATCGGATACTTCAATCTGCAGCATGCCGCCATGATGACGCGCTTCCACTCGCACCAGGCCATCCATCGGCTTGCCCATGGTACGGCGTTCCTCCGGTGCGCAAATGCCATGATCGATCGCGTTGCGTACCAGGTGTCCAAGCGGCGCTTCGAGTTTTTCCAGGATCTCCCGGTCGACGTGCGTGGATTGACCCACGAGTTCCACGCGCACCTGCTTGCCTAGCGCGCGTGCTACATCGCGTGCCATGCGCGGCAACCAGAGCACCCCATCGGTGAATGGCCGCATGCGGCACGACATCGCTTCGCTGTACATCAAATGCGCAAGATTGGAAGCACGATGATCATGCATTTCCAGTTCGGCGAGGCGTTTCCCCATGCCATGATGCGACTGCAGAACCAGCCGCCGCACTTCATTCAGCGCGTGTACGCTCTGCTCGTTCAAAGCGCTTTCCGGCAACGCACCGCGCAGGGTTTCTATGGCCCGGTCGATGTCGTAATGCAGGCGCTTGAGTTTCAGCATCGACTCGGAAAAAGGACGCAGCCAGCGCGATTCGACCAGCGCTTCGCCCGTCAATCCGAGCAAGCGGTTCAAATGCGCCGAGGTAACGCGCAAGACTTGCTCATGCGCTTCGTGCGGAGATTCGACTACGGCAACGTCTTCTGGCTTTCTCTCGGACGCAGCTGGCGCGGGTTTGTCCTCGCGCGTCTCCGCATCCCTGTCCGGAAAGCTGGCCAGCGCACCTTTGAGATCACTCAACGCGGTTGCCACCTCCCCGCTGCGAGCTTCTTCCCATTGATTGAGCTCGGTTTGCGACGTTTTGGCGATGCGATTGAACAGATCTACACAGCGCAATAGCACGTCAATATGATCCTGTCTCAGCAGGATGTCGCCTCGCTGCGCCGCGACGAAGGTATCCTCCATCGCATGCGAAACATGTACGCCGGCATTCACGCCTACGATGCGCGCGGCCCCCTTCAGCGAATGCGCCGCACGCATGCAGGACTCCAAATGCTCGCTTGCGGCCGGATCGCGTTCCAGCGCCAATAAACCAGACGTCAGCACCTGCGCCTGGCTTTCGGTCTCCAGACGAAACAGATCCAGCATCGACATATGGCTCAGGTCGTTGCTAATGACAGGCTCCGATTCAGAGTGGCGATGAGCAACTGCTCATCCAGGATGCCGATCGTTTGATCCTGCCAGGGCAGCATGGCCTTGATATAGGTGGCCGTTGCCCTCGCGAGGGTGGAAGGCACTTCGCGCAGATCATCAGGATGAAACCGCAGCGTGCCGTGCACGTCATCGACAAGAAACGCCGTGTGTGTCCCCTCGTATTCGATCATCATCAGGCGCCAGTCCGATATCCGGCGCTTTTCGGCTTTCTTTGCCACGGTCTGTTCCAGACCCAGCAGTTTCGACAACGATACGCACACCACCAGTTCACCGCGGATATTGGCCAAGCCAAGTACCGCGCCTTTGCGTCGATCGGGCAAGGCGTGCACGGCGCGACTGCTCACGACTTCCTTGAACAGGCCGGTGGGCATGGCCAACCATTCCGCACCCACGTGGAACACGAGTATGGATTGCGTGCCGGCGCGCACAGCTTCAACTTCTTTGCGAGCAAGATGCGCGGTCCAATGCTGCAGATATTCTTCAGGCAACTGCCGGTCGAGCAGATCCATCGCTGCCGCCGAGTGCACGGGGCAATTGCGACAGTGGATGTGTTTTTTCAGCTCTGGGCACGAACGGTCACCCCGCACGCCAATCGTGTTCCAGCAATCGTGGATGCGGCGTTGCGCGTTCATCGGCACGCATCTCCCTGGCCGCTGGCAGATGTGCCGCTCAGGCGACGCAAGCGGTTGCGCAGCACTTTCGCGCCCGCGTCATCACCCTGCTTTTCCAGCAACAAGGCCAGATGCGACATCGCTTCGGAATGCTGCGAATCGAGATAGAGCGCTTTGCGGAAATACGCGATGGCTTCGTGTTCGCGGCCAGCCGTCTTGCTGAGCAATCCCATCAGATGACAGGACTGCGCGGATACGCCGTGCTCTTGTACATACGACTCGCAGATGTCAGTGGCTTCGTGCAGGCGCCCCTGATCGGCCAGTCGCATGGCTTCGGCGATGCGGTCGTGCTTTGGCGAAGGCGGAAGTGATGGAGGTATCGGCTTCTTTTCGCTTGGCCTGGGCGGCACGGCAGCAGGCTGCGCACGCGATACGGGCATAACCTTTTTGCTTGCGCCCGGGGGCACCGGTTTATGTCGTTCCGGTGCGCGCGGTGAGACAGAAGCAGGCTCTCCCGGCAATCGAAGCGCATACGCTTGCGGGATTTTTTCCAACACGAAACCAAGCGTGATCAGCAGCCCGGTTTCGGAAGACCCAACGAACAAAATGCCTTGCGGTTTCAGCAGACGGCGCAATGTCATCACCACCCGCTCTTGCGTGGGGCGATCGAAGTAGATCAGCAAATTCCGGCAGAACACGATGTCGTAAAGGGCTTCGCCCGGCATGAAGCCTGGGGCAAGGATATTGTTCTGCTGAAAGTGCACACTGGCGCGCACCGTGTCATTCAAGCGCCAACCCGCCGTCGTCCGTGAAAAATAGGTCTCGCGAAAATCCAGCTCCGTTCCGCGGAACGCATTCGATCCGTATACCGCCATAGCCGCCTGTGCCAAAGCCCGGCTGCTGATATCCACCGCATCAATGCGATAGCAGGTCGACGGTAAGCCGCATTCCTGGAGCGTCATCGCGATCGTGTAGGGCTCTTCGCCGCTCGAGCATGGCACGCTCAAAATGCGCAAACTTCCCGGCGGAGACAGCCGCAGTTCGTTGTTCTCTACTCGTTTCGCTAGTGCGGAAAATGCTTCGCGATCACGAAAAAACCAGGTTTCCGGCACCACGATCGCTTCGATCAATTCCTGCATTTCACTGTGCGAATGGTGCACACGCTGCGAATAAGCCTCGAAGCTGCGTATGGCGCACGCCGCCATCCGCTCCTTCACCGCGCGCTCCACAGAGGAACGACCGATGGAAGCGGCGTCCAGCCCCATCCGGTCTTTGAGCATCTGCTCCAATGCAGGCAGGCTCATGAAACGGCCGCCTGTTCAGCATAGATGGCATGCCGCAGTTCCGGCGACAGCAGCCGTTGGGCATCCACCCATTGAATGATGCCGTTGTCGTCCGTGCATATCGGTCCCAGATAGGGCGCACCGTCATTGCGCACACCGGAGGCCACGAAATCCGCCGCATCACGTCGCCATGTGCCGGTCGCCTTCTCCGCCATCAGGCCAAGCATGTGATTGCGGCCATTGCCGCCGGTGTAGTGCACAATGATGATGCGCGTACTCATTCGACGCTGTGCGGCTTGCCGCAACGCCAACTCGCTCAGATCGATCACTGGCACCGGTTCACTGTGATAATCCATCAAGCCGGCGAGCCCAGGAGGCGCCTGCGGCAGCTGTTTGATGTTCACCAGCGGCACGACTTCCACGACCTGGGCGGTATCCAGTGCGTATCGATCCTGGCCAAGTCGGAACACGAGGAACAGCATGCGCGTCGCTCCTGGAGAACCCCAACCACCCAATGCTCCGTAGTACCGCTTTTCCAATTACTCAGTGATCAGCTTGAATTTCGAAATACCCGCGCGCAACAGATTCGATACATGATTCAAACCGTCGATCGCAGCACCGGACTGGCGCAGCGATTCCACCGTCTGCTGTGCCGCTTCGCTCAGTTGTGTCAGCGATTGCGTAATCTGTTCCGCACCACTGGATTGAGCTTGCATGCCTTCGTTCACCGCCTCTACCCGTGGCGCCAGCGCTTGCACCTGCACGATGATCTGCGTCAGCTGGTTACTGACCTGCTGAATTTCGTACACGCCACGGCGCACCTCTTCGGAGAACTTGTCCATGCCCATCACGCCGGCGGACACCGCGGACTGGATTTCCTTCACCATCTGCTCGATGTCGAAGGTCGCGACCGCGGTCTGATCCGCCAGGCGCCGGATTTCCACGGCCACCACGGAGAAGCCGCGACCGTACTCACCGGCCTTTTCCGCTTCGATCGCGGCATTGAGCGACAACAGATTGGTTTGATCGGCGACCTTGGTGATGGTGGTGACCACCTCGTTGATATTGGTCGCCTTCTCGCTCAGCACTGCCAGCTTGGCATTGATCGATTTGGCGGCATCCATCACGTTACGCATCGTTTCTTCCATGTGCGTAAGGCCCGTCTGACCATCACCCGCCAGCGTTGCCGATTGTTCCGCGAAGACGGCTACTTCGCCGATGGTTTTCGACAATTCGCGCGCCGTGGCAGAAATTTCCTTGGACGTGGCACCGATTTCAGCCGTGGTTGCAGCAATCTCGGTAGCGGTAGCCTGTTGTTCCTTCGCGGTGGAGGCAATCTCCGTCGCTGACGTGTTCACCTGTATCCCGGAGGTCTGCACCTGCCCCACCAAGGCGACCAGTTCGTCGCTCATGCGGTTGAAGCCGCGCGCCAGATCGCCAAATTCGTCCTGACGTTGCAAGTCGAGCCGGTGCGAAAGATCCCCGGAGCCCAAGCGCACCGACATATCCAGCAAGCGTGACAATGGATGTGTCGTGGACTGCAGCATCCAGAAAACCAGACCCATGCTGATTGCCAGTGCGACAAGCAGGAATATGACGATGATGGTTCGCGTGGACTGATAGGCGTTGTCGACCATTAGTCGTTTGTCATTAACGACGTTGACTTCCACGTTGACCAGATTGGTGAGCCGTTCGATGAGGATGGTTTGCGCAGGACGCATTTCAGTCATCAGCTTGGTCTTGGCGTCCTTCAGTTGCCCATCCTGGGTCAGGCGAAGAAATTGATCTTCCAGCGGGAGATAGTTTTCTCTGGCAGCCACGACACTACTCAGCGCCTCCTTGCCCTCTTTCGTGACGACGTTGGCCTTCAGCCATTCCATGTCTTCGTTGCGTTTGAGCCTTGCCTGATTGATCGCTTCGACGGCTTTCTTGATGTCGTTCGGGTCGTCCATCAGCGATATATCGCGGGTATGCTGCGCGGTTTGCAGCAAGCCTACGATCCAGTCATAGGACGTCGTCAGATTCACCAGCTTGACGCGACTCAAGTCTTCGAACTGATCGTAAGTGGTAGACGTACGCCACAGCGCAACAATCGAGATAAGGCAGGTAATGGCCAGTGCACCGCCGAAACCGAGTAGCAGGCGATGTGCGACTTTGAGGTTGTTCGTCCCCTTCATCTGCGTCTCCCCTTATTCGTGTTGTACGACGGGACTACAACGCACTGTGAAGCCAAGCCAGACCGGTCATTGCCGGCCCTTGTGCACATTGATAATCAGACGACGAAGCTTATGCGAGTCGACATGCGGCCCCTACAAGCTCGCTGCCTGGTAAAGCCATCCTCGTGTTTCCTGCCCAACGCCTGGGGAATGTTGGGGGTTTTTCTTTGGTCGGAATCAATCGCCAGCGCCATTCCTAAACGCCCACGCCACGATTGTTTGGCGCCCCCTTACCCCGCCACGATTCCAGCCAGAAGACCGTGAAGGCCAAGTGAAAATACGGCTTGGTCTGCGGCATCTCCAATCGGAGCTGTGGAGGCTCCATATGACTTGAGAAGACCGAGCTGCGTCCGTTTCAAGTTTGCAGCTGCGTCGTGCCTTCGACAAATGTTCTCGCATACATGAAAGTCAAAACGAAACATGGAACAAACCACTCCCCTGCAAGCAGGGGAGGTAGCAGATTTCGCCTTGCATAAAGAAGACGTCCGAAGTGCACGAGCTTACTGATTGGCTTCGTCCTCAGCGACTTTCAAAAAGCCATCTCTGATACGCGCCAGGAGCCTTTGAAACAAGGCAAGCTCTTCCGGTGAAACATCGGCAAGTGCATTGGCGAGCCGGCTCGCGTTGAGATCCATCGCGCTCGTAAAGATTTCCCTGCCCTTCTCCGTGAGCGTGGCGAGCAAGCGACGGCGATCTTGCTGATCGCCCACCGAGCGCACCAAGCCTTCTTGCTCCAGCGAAAACATCAAGGCAGAAACGGTCGCACGTTTCACCTGCAGCGTCGCAATGATTTCCTGGTGCGGCACCAGTCGATCACCCGCTCCCCATAACAGCGCCAGCGTCTGAAACCGTGCAGGCGAACCGGCGGTGCCCTCCAACCATCCGTTCAACACGTTAGTGATCTGCTGGGTGGCCGATTTGAGCAGGAACACCGTCTCCAACCGTTGACCCGCAGCCACCGGAAAACGCTGCAGGTAGGCCTCGCGCAGATAGGGCGTCGGGAAATTGGTCTGCTCGCTGGAGTCCATGTCTTTCAAGGGATTACCTCTCTCCGGAACGATCCGGCGCTGGACAGTATGTTAAATGACAAATGACACCAGGCAATGATTCTGGAAGAAAAACAGTGACATAAAAATACTACGCCTCCTAATTGTATGGCAGTTGACTTGTTTGTCAGCTTACATTATTGTCTGCCGCCATACAAATATGCCAGCTTGCGATGGGCGCCAGCCGGCTTCTGAATGGAGGAGTTGGTCATGAGCAACACCGAAACGCAGGACAAGGCAAAGCCCCGTTCCCTGCCCCGTAAAACCCGGATCGCGGTAGCCGTGACCGCGGTCGCACTGTTGGTCGTCAGCGGCGTCGCCTATGCCGTCATGGCGGGTCGCGATGTTTCCACCGACGACGCTTACACGGATGGCCGTGCGGTCACCGTCGCCCCGCACGTAGCTGGATACGTTTCCGAACTCGACGTCACCGACAATCAATTCGTCCATCGGGGTCAGGTACTCGTTCGCATTCAATGCACGGACTATCTCGCCGCCCGGGATCACGCACAGGGCGCGCTCGAATCCGCCGAAGGGCAGCTGGCCGTCGCGCAATCGGATCTGGATCTGGCCAAGATCACCTACCCCGCGCGATTTGCAGCAGCGCAAGCCACACTCTCCACGGAACGCGCCAACCTTTTCAAAGCGCAGTCCGAATTCCATCGCCAGCATGACATCCCCAAAGAAGCCACCACGTCGCACGACGTCGACTTCGCCACCGCCACTCGAAACGCAGCAGAAGGCGATGTGGCTCAGGCACAGGCGCAAGCGCGCATAGCGCAACCGGTGGATCTCAACATCGCCGAGGCGCAAGCGCATGTTGAGCAACTTCAAGGTGAAGTGAAGCGCGCGCAAGCCGATCTGGACCAGGCCAAGCTCAATGTCGGCTATTGCGATGTCGTAGCGCCGCAAGATGGCTGGGTGACCAAGCGCGGTGTCGAGAAGGGCGATTACATCCAGACGGGTCAGCAATTGTTTGCCATTGTCAGCCCGGAAGTGTGGGTTACCGCCAACTTCAAGGAAACCGAACTCACGCACATGCGCGTAGGCCAACATGTGTCCATTGCCGTGGATGCGTATCCCAACCTCAAGCTCAAAGGCCATGTGGATAGCATCCAGGCCGGTTCCGGCGGCAAGTTCACGGCGTTCCCGGCTGAGAACGCCACCGGCAACTTCGTGAAGATCGTGCAACGCGTGCCGGTGAAGATCGTGATCGACTCCGGCCTGGATGCGAAGCAGCCGCTACCGCTGAATCTCTCGGTTGAACCGACGGTAGAACTGCAATGAGCGCCGAAGCTTCAGTGCATGACGTCGCATGGAAACCACGCGGCAATCCGTGGTTGATTGCGGTGGTGGTGACGCTCGCCGCATTCATGGAAATTCTCGACACCACCATCGTCAACGTGGCCCTGCCCCACATTGCCGGCAGTCTGTCGAGCAGCCCCGACGATGCAACCTGGACGCTCACTTCGTATCTCGTCGCCAACGGCATCGTGCTTACCATTTCCGGTTGGCTGGGTACGGTGATCGGCAGGAAGCGCTACTTCCTGATCTGCATTGCCATGTTCACGGTGTGCTCGCTGCTGTGCGGGCTGGCGCAAAGCCTTCCGCAATTGATCGTGTTCCGTTTGCTGCAGGGTTTCTTCGGCGGTGGCTTGCAACCGAATCAGCAAGCGATCGTAGTGGATTCCTTCGAGCCCCAGAAACGCGGCGCAGCGTTCGCCATCACCGCGATTGCGACCGTGGTAGCGCCGGTGCTTGGTCCCGTGCTCGGCGGCTACATCACCGATCATGTGACGTGGCGCTGGATCTTTTTCATCAATATTCCGGTCGGCATTTTTGCTTGCATTGCTGTCGCAGCACTGGTGGACGATCCGCCGTGGGCCGTCAAGCAGAAGCGCTCTGTGGATTACATCGGTTTGGCACTGATCACGCTTGGCCTGGGCTGCATGCAAGTGATGATGGATCGCGGCGAGGACGAAGGCTGGTTTCAATCGCCCTTCATCGTTCACATGACCATTCTGGCCGTTCTCGGCATCGCCGGCGCTGTGGTGTGGTTGTTGATCGCCAAGAAGCCCATCGTGAATTTGCGTGTCTTCAAGGATCGCAACTTCGCCGTCAGTTGCGGCCTGATCATGGGCATGAGCTTCATCCTTTATGGAGCGGCCGTGCTCATTCCGCAATTTGCGCAGACAACGATCGGCTACACCGCCACCTTGGCCGGACTCGTACTGGCACCGGGTGGCCTCGTCATCATCATGCTGATTCCGCCGGTCGGGCGGCTCATGAAAGTGGTGCAACTGCGTTATCTGATCGCCGTGGGTTTCGGAATCATGATGTTGGCGTTCTGGTATTCGAGCAAGCTAGTACCGAACATCGATTTTCATACGCTTACGGTCATGCGCAGCTTGCAGGCCGCGGGGCTTGGATTCCTGTTCGTGCCCATCAGCATCATGGCGTATCACAGCCTGCCTCGTTCGCTCGGGGCCGACGCTTCCGCCCTTTTTGTCATGTTCCGCAACGTTTCGGGCTCGGTCGGCATATCCATTGCCACCGCGGTTGTTTCGGAACGTACGCAAGCAAGTCAGGCGCATTTGTCCACGTGGCTGACGCCATTCAATCAGTCGTTCAACGCGCTGGTTGCACAAAACGAAGCAGCGCTGCAATCGTTAGGCCGCGCTGCAAGCACGTTGCACGAAACGGCTGTGGGATATGCCTTCCAGACCTTGAAACATCAGGCCTCCGTGCTGGCCTACGCCGATACCTTCATCTACTTCGCTGTGCTGGCTGCGGCCATGATCCCGCTGGCGATGCTGCTGTCGCCCGTCAAAGACGGCGGCCACGCTGCCGCGCCCATGCACTAAATCCCTTTGTAATGACTGCATTCTCGATAATCGAGGACAAACGCTATGAACATCATCAAGCTGCAAATTGTGGTCGCTGCCGCACTGCTGGCGGGATGCACGGTAGGCCCGAATTTCACACGGCCCGATGCCAAGTTGCCCACTGCCTGGTGCGCGGCTGAGTGCCAGGCAAAGCAAACCGTTCCAACCCAGACGACGCCCGCGCCGATCAACACCGCATGGTGGACATCGTTCAATGATCCTGAACTGGTCAAGCTGGAAGAGCGCGTAGCCGATGCCAACCTGGATCTCAAGGTGGCATCGCTCCGGCTCGCCGAAAGCCGTGCCGAGCGCTCGATCACGGCTGCCGATCAGTACCCCACGATCAATGGCAACGCGAGTGCGGTACGTGAGCGCGCCAGTGCGAATGGTGTGATGAGTATTGCCGGTGCAATCGCTCAACCGACCAACGCAGCGAGTGCGGCCAATGGAACCGGCAGTGGCGTCGTCACATTGCCATCGGGTGGCAAGGGGTCGTCAGGCCCCGCCCCTTTTAATCTCTTCCAAGCGGGCTTCGATGCATCGTGGGAGCTCGATCTGTGGGGCAAGGTTCGCCGAGAGATTGAAGCCGCCGATGCATCGGTGGACGCGCAGGCGGATGCGCGCCGCGACCTTCTGATGTCCACCATGGCCGAAGTTGCACGCGATTACATCCAACTGCGCGGCATTCAAACCGATTACACCATTACGCTCGACAATCTCAACGCAGCCAAGGATGCAGAACGCGTCACCCGCGAGCGCAGTGCAAACGGCCTTTCCAGCGAGCTGGATGTGGCGGAGGCCGCTTCGCAGGTGTCGGCCGAAAACGCGATCCTGCCCCAGCTCGCGCAGCAAGAGGACGAAACCATCAACCGCTTGAGCTTCCTGCTGGGACAAGCTCCCGGGGCACTACGCACCGAACTCGAAGAAAGCAAACCCGTACCGCCAACCCCGCCGATGGTGCCCGTTGGCCTTCCTTCGGATCTGGCACGCCGCCGTCCGGACATTCGCGAGGCAGAGGCTAGCCTGCATCAGGCGACAGCAGAAATCGGTGTAGCCAAAGCCGATTTCTATCCGAGCATCACGCTCTCGGGCAGCGCCGGTCTTCAGGCATTGCAATTCAGCCAGCTCGGTAATTGGGGATCGCGACAGTTTTCCATCGGCCCATCGATCAGCCTGCCCATCTTCGAAGGTGGCCGACTGAAGGCGACGTTGAATCTCCGCAAGGAACAGCAGCAAGAAGCCGCCGTGAATTACCAGCGCGTGGTGCTGTCTGCGTGGCATGAGATCGACAATGCGCTGACCCAGTATTCATCGCAGCAGTTGCGTCACGATCAGCTGGCCGCAGAAGTGCAGGACAACCAGCGCGCCCTTCGTCTTGCGCAAGCTCAATACACCGCCGGCACGGGATCATTCTTGCAGGTGCTCGATGCAGAACGTCGCCTGCTGTCGGCACAGCAGGATCTCACCGACAACACCACGCAGATCTCCACCACCCTTGTTTCTTTGTACAAGGCGCTGGGCGGCGGTTGGGAATCGACCTATCCGGAAGCCGCCACCGCCAAGGTTGCAACAGCCGCTCAAGCACCGCGTTCCTAGATCGTCTGCAGGAGTACCGATTCGTGAACAAACACGTTGACCAGTCGGATAAAAGAGAGATGAGCGCGGCTTCAACGGGAGACGAAGCCATCGACATGACGGACGTCGACGCGCTCTACAAGATGGCGGAGGTCAGTCGCGTTCTGAGGAGCGCGACCTCCACCATCGAGAAATTCGTACACCTGGCCTCAGGAACGAATGACCTGACACTCATGCACTGCCTCGTTCTAGTTCACCTGTCGAGGAAAGCCAGCTGCAAACAGCTAGACCTGAAATCCGCCACGGGCATCGCCCCAACACATTTGACGAAGTTGGTGGACGAACTCACCCACCGCGGCTTTGTTCGCCGCCATCGTTCTTCATGGGACCGTCGGCAAATCATCCTGGCGCTGACCGCGCCAGGACGAGAAACCGCATTGCGTCTGCTGACTTCATTGCACGAGCTCACCCATAAAACGCAGCTCAATGCCATCGAAGAGCTTGGTTCCTCACTGAAACGTTTTGTCTCTACCACTGCGAACGACGAATGGCTCGATCGAGGGAGTGCGCATACCAATGAAGTTGATCAACTTGACCGAGGCGATATGATCGTTAAGCCGATAAATTGATCAGGTGCTGATGTCTGCTTCCGGTTGTGGAAGCGGACATCACGCTTCTATTAACGCAGTTCACGGCCCCACTAAATCAGCCAACTTCTTATGGTCCACAAACTTGGACATCGTTGCCATGTCTTTCATCACATTGGGATCCATGAATATCTCTTTTCCGGCCTCTTGACCTAGCGCCTGAAAAGCCTGATTGAAGGCGAAGCTTCCTTCATTCTTATAAGCAGCTTTTGCCTCATCTCTACAGGTCACGGTCATCAACCTCATAAACAGTTCCGCCATTCTCGCGTTAGCTGCCTCTACCTTGTCATCCGGAACATTAGCCATCGACGCAATGGCCGGATGCTTTGACATGGCTGCGAACATCCACTGCACCAAGACCACATGATCATCCATGGTGCTCTTTCCAACTAAGCAGGCCGAAAGCGCGTCCGAATAGGAACCTGCCTGTGCTGCATTGGATAGCAGCAACAAGCCCGCCGCGAGCAACGTCGTCTTGAACTTCATAATGTCCCCTGTTGGTTTAAGGCGGAATGCCCCGGCATTCCGTGTCTGGAATATACCTTCGCTTCCTTTGCGGCTTCAGTCGGTCAATGCAACACAACTATGTCCCGCACAAGCCGAGGAAGTGTTGCCCATGGTCGCCGTTCCCCGTGAGCACTACAAGACGGTTAAAAGACATTGATGGCGGCATTGCTGTAGTGTCCAGCTACGATGCACGTGACGTGAACCGCGCTCCGAACCCGACGTGGTCAGCCATTGTCGCTTCATGCATAGCTCCTCGCCAACTCCTCGAGAAATTCACGCCCTGACGAATGGGCCAGCGACAAGCCACGCTCACTCTTGTCCGCCAATAGAAGCTCAAGAGCCGCCACATCAAAGAAATAATCTGTGGCGAAGTATGGGTCACCGCTTTCGTTGAGTGCCACGTGCCAATCAACATGGGCGTCCAAAGCTACGATCCCAAGGTCGACCGGTTGCCACTGGTAGACAGCCAAGCGACCAGCAGCATCCACCCACAACATGCCCCCATGATCACCTTCGCCCCGCATGCGCTGAATCATTCCCTCGACTAGTGTCTGCCAATCATCAGCCACCTCAAGCCAACCCAGGAAGGCATGCGTATAGGTTGAAAACACCGCAACCCTTGTACCTGGACCGAGGCATGGCGTCACCAATTCACGAATGGCTTCCGTCAGTTCGGGATGGCCTAATCCAGAAGCAAAGAAGAGATGCGATCGAAAGCGCTTCGTAAAGACATAGCTGGGTAGGCCAACGCCCTCCATGATCATCTCGGAGCATTCTTTGACATTGCTCTGCATACGTATGACCTTTCGATGGTCTCTATTTCGTCCAATCCGGTGCCCGTTTTGATTTGCGGAAACGAGCATCCAACCAACCATCATTTAGCTCGCCGCTTGAATCTTCGGCGTCCCAGCCGAAGATCTACAGAAAGAATCGTTTCAAACCGTTAGTTCACCTGCACGCCAGGCCCGATGTTTTTTTCGAGAAAGCTCTGCACATGGTTGTACATATCCACGAGATTCTCTTCCTTGTAGAAGCCGTGTCCTTCCTTTGGCTTGGTCAGCCATTCGTACGGCTTGTGCGCGGCCTCCAATGCAGCGCGCATCGCCTTGGCCTGTGCAAAGGGGGCACGCTCGTCTGCCTCACCGTGAATCAGTAGCACGGGCACGTCGATCTTGTCGGCAAGCTTGTCGGGGGAATTGGCCGCAAGTTCGGATTGATCTTTACCAATGGCTTGCTCCAGGTAATTTCTTCCGGTCTCCCGATCCTTGATGTCACCCTTGTCGTACATCATGGAAAGATCGTAGATGCCGGCCTCGCCGATCGCGCATTTGAACAGGCCGGGCGCGCGGATCACCGTCATCATCGCCGAATAGCCGCCAAAGCTGCCGCCGTAAACGCAGACACGCTTGGGATCGCCGTAGTGTTGCGCTTCGGCCCACTTCACGCCGTCGATCAGGTCCTGCTGAATGCGCGTTCCCCATTTGCCGTATCCGGCGTCGACGAACCCCGGACCGCGACCGCCTGATCCGCGGTAGTTAACCTGCAAAACCAGATATCCGCGGCTTGCGAGAAACTGCGCATAGGTGTCGAAAAACCAGGTATCGCGGATCTCGAATGGGCCACCGTGCGGCATCAGCACCATGGGCAGATTGCTCATGGTGGCGCCGCGCGGCACTGTAAGAATCGCTTCCAGCAGCATGCCGTCACTAGCAGTGAAATGCATGGGCACACGCGAACTCATCTTGTCAGGATCGATGCTCGCGGCCTCCGAGAATAATTTCCCTACCTTCCTGGCTTTCATGTCGAACAGGTAATACGTGCCAGGCTCGCGATCGCTGCTGACTTTGAAAATCAGTATGGTTCCGTCTTCGCTGAAGCTGGAAAAACTGACGAACTCATTTGGAAATTTGCTGAGCAGTACTTGATAGATCTGAGACAGCGACTGGTCGCCGTTGATTACCATCGACTTTGGAATACCGGTGGCCGGCGCAGCGGCGATGGGCTCGTTTTGCGGCGTCCATTGCACATGGCCGATGCTGCCAAAGTCGTCCTTGGCTAGCAGCTGCGTTTGGGTGCCGTCCGCGTTCGTTTGCACCAGCGAAAACGGGCCGCCTTTGACACTAGTGCGCGCATACAGATGTTGCTTGTCTTGCGAGAAGGCGATGGGTTCGAAGTCATTACTGCGTCCGTCGTTGGCAAGCTTCACCCATTGACCGTTCTGCATGCGATAGACGACGTAGTTATTGTTTATGTCCCGGCCTTGCGCGTAGCGCACGTTGCCGTCCGGATCCAAGGTGAAGTCCATGTCGCTGACATTGATCTGGCCGATCAGGTGGCGCACACCGTTGCTGGCGTCTACGTCGTACAGCCAGGTGTTCTTCTCGTCATTCCACATGTACGTTTGCATGTAGAAGTGACCGTTGGCTTTCGCTGGCCGGCCCGCGATGGTGGCATAACCGTAGTCGGCGGCGCGCTCCGAACCGCCACGCCCGGCCTGGTTCCATTCGCGATTGAACATAGCCTGGACCCGCGTACCGTCCGCGTTGGCGGCGGTGATTTCGCCCAGTCGCTCCGGGCGATCGAGCGAGCCCCAAAATTTAGCCAGTTCGACCACGATGCGGTCAGGCCCCACCCACTGGATGTCGTATGCGAGCTGGCTCCAGGGCAGCCTCAGACTTTTCGGATGGCCCATGTCGTCGAGATGGTAAATCAGCACGGCATGGTCTTCCCCCTGCTCAACGGCTACCGCCAAATACTTGCCGTCGGGCGAAAGCCTGGGCAACGAAAAACCACCTCGACGCGCGAAAGCTTCCACCGGCACTTGATTGCCGGCTGCGGCAACGACAGGCATCAACAAACACAGCGCGGCCGCCAAGCCGCGCGCACGTCCATTCCTCATGTTTTAGTCCCCTGTTTGCACACGATACGCCATACGGCTCGGCCAACCTGCTCCCCGGGGGCCGCCCGCGTGGAACCAGTTTAGCTAAACAGTCGGAGGCTGACGGTGTCAAGAATCGGAACACCCCACCTCCGCGACACACGGAGGCGGGAATCCATACGCGTATTGACTAAGGTGGCAAAATGGTGACCCCATTCTTGCGCAAATCTTCTATCAGAAGACCCAAAACATCTCATCAGGGATCAGTCACTAACCCATTCAATCAGCCAACCACTCTCCTGAAAGTAACCTTCCAGATCCACTTCGTTTTTCACCCAATTATCAAATCCATGTTTGAGCTCCGTGCCCTCCCCTGTGAGGATTAAAAACCCCCTGCATTTTCCTTATCAGATATTACTTTGACGAATTTATCCCGATCTTCGCCAGCAAGAATTCTGCCCAATGTTCCGATAGGTATGCTTGTCACGTAGTGCACCTATTTGTCTATTAAAGGGAGGCGAAACGGCAACGTTATCGTTAACGCTTACAAGGTTAGATGTTGTCGAAGATCCTTGCAGCGCGCCTCCAAACCCACGAGGGCGAGTCTGTCTCGGCCCACGAACAAATAGTGGTGTGCATCGCGGGACCATTTGTGGACGTCGGCAAACTCCTCGCCAAATGCGCGAGCGCGCGCAAGGTTGTTGGTTTGCCAGATTTTTAGATTCGGGTGGACAACCCAAAACGGATGGTGCTCATCCCAGCGATGACCAGCCAGCGTCCCGTCACGATGCAATGCAATCAGTGCCTCGACCGACTCCCGTTTCGCCATCCCGTCACGCAAGCGCCCCTCGACCAGAAGAGGGTCCAGTATGTCCACGATGAAATCACGGAAGTGCCGAGCGCGGGCTTTGTCTTCATCCGAGGGCGGCGTACCGGTGGCGATAGGTGTGGTCATAAGTGGCCTGCATGATCTATCTGGAGGCACTATAGAGTTGTATTGGGTCAGAGAAACAGGGGGCTCGCGCTTTTTAAAAAAGGGCGTGGTGGAACACTCCCATCACGCCCTTTGCCTGGTCTTGCCGATGCCTCAGAATCCGATAGCCGAGATACGCGTGGCCCAGTTGCCTAGAGCAGCACGCGTACCGCCGCATTGAAACAGCGGAGCAGTCAAGTATTCGGTCAGGGTGCACGTTTGCGCGATGTACTCGGACGCAATCCAGATCGTGTTGCCGTCAACCGAAGCCGCACCATAGTCGCCCCAGCGCGGGCCACTGCCGAAGAAGGGAATGCCGGTAAAGCCGTCCCAGGGACCTGCACCCGCCATGGCGATATGCACCGCACCAGCACCTATCTTTGCATCCAGGCTAGCGTAGCCAGCGCTTGGATAGTCGTTGGGGCCAACCACGGTGAACGCGATGACGCCGCGCCCACTTTGCATGACGGCCGCCGCACCATAGGTCAGATTCGCATCCGGCAAAGCCAACGTGTCGTTGACATAGATGCCGCCGGAGTTCGGATTGATGACGAAATAGTTGATGCCCGAACCATGGCTGCCGTCACCCAGCAGGACGTCGGTATCCAGCGTGCCCCAGAGCTTGCCGTTGGCGTAGCTCACCTGCTGCATGCGCGAGTCATTCACCGCCAAGGCGCGCGGCCCGGGGTAGACGATATTCGGATAGCCGAGATACGTCGGCGCGCAACCGGTCAATGCAAAGCAGTCGAGCAACGGCGTGCTGCCCGGCTTCTGCTGAGCCAAACTGGTCGGCACGGCATATTGCTGCACGGTCAGCGGCGAGACGTTCAACGTCACGCTCCCAGGCATGGTATCGATAGCGTGCGTATTCGACACCGACCATTGCCAGATGGTGTTCGATGTACCCGAGTTGTAGAACACGGCATCCGAACTGAGAAGGTATTCGGTTCCACCATGTGCACCGACATATTCCCCACCCGACGAAATAGCCGGCCATACCGTAAACCCGATCACCGGAATGCTCGGATCGCCCGTGTTGTACAGCACCACATTCGCTGATGCAGCGCCCGACGCCAGCGCCTGCTTGGAGATGACGTAGATCTGAGCGCCATAAAAGCCTGGACCGAACAACGAGAACTCGTTAGTGGTCAGGAAGATCGCATGCGCGTCAGCGCCGATGTGGGGATAGTCACCCAGACAGAAGCCAAGCGCACAGCCGTGATCCGGCGTGCCCTGTGTGCCGTTGTTCTGCACTGGCAAGCGGTAGATGTTCCAGGCACCGGTAGGATCGGAGGTCTGACTGACCGCGAGATCCAGGTGATTCGTGCCGGCCAGGAATGGCGAACTGCCAATACGATCGAGCGTCAACGCGACCTGGAACCAACGCTGCGTGGCTGCATCGTAGTAACAAGAGGGGTCGGTGATTTCAGGACCGTACGCGCCAGTGCTGCGATTGATCGCCGCAGCGTAGCCGTAGAAGGTGTTGAGATCGACAGGTCCGACAAGTTTGTTGCCGTGGCTGTCATAGATCGCCAATACGTCGTTGACGCTTTCCATCACGAATCCGTTACCGGAACACAGCCCTTGATCGGGCGGCTCCACCGAAAACTGATTACCGCCATTGGCGTAACGCTGGTCGTGGAAGTTAAGGCCATCGAGACCACCAAGGAGTTCCGGGCTCGACTTGGCGCGCGTGGCATTCCCCATCCTGTTGCTGCCGGCGTGCCCATGAGCAATGGAGCGATTCACCACCGTGTTCCATCCAAGGCCGAGGCCATTGCCCGAATCGGTGTCACCGCCAGTCATTGCCGGATCCAATTCCAGACTTGTCAACGGTGCGCCTCCAAGGGGTGTGGTCGTTGGTACCGTGGTGCCTCCTCGTTGCAACGTGAGCGTGGTTGGAGTCGCCCCGAAAGCGCAGGTAGCGAACGCCATCACCGCCACGGCGATGAGCCATCGAGTCTTCATATCATCGGTCTCCTGTCGTTACGTTAGGTGACCGCGCCCCCTGGAACGCTGCTGTCGATCGCGCCGATGAGCGTTCGCGCAAGTACGCATATTTGAGATATGCGCACAGCCACGATACGCGCTTTTGCAAGAAATTGCGCCCTCGTTTACAAGACGGGCGCATCACTCAAAAAAGACAGGTAAATCCTGTGTTTACTGGCAAAATGGCCAACGCACAGCCAGCGAAATGAGAGGTAATTGCACGACGCACGTAGAGGCTGAATCGCTGGTCGCATTCCGCGGGTGCACGCGGAAGGGAAAAGATTAGTCAGCCGTGTCGCGCGTAGACCAGAAAAAACGACTCGCCTTTGGGGACATTGCATAAGCGAAGCGCCCAGGAATGCGCAGCGTAACGAGGGTTCCTTTGTCTGGTTGCGACTCGATGGAGAGTTTCGCCGATATCTGTCTCGCGCGTTCTCGCATACCAACCAAACCCCAGTGCCCCGGCTTTTCGCCCGTATCCAGAATAGCCGCATCGATGCCTTTGCCATTGTCTTGTACCTCCAACAACAGCGCATCGGAGCGATAATCCAAACGAACGCTCAGTAGATTTCCGCCGGAATGTTTATAGGCATTGATCATGGCTTCTTTCAGGATGAAGGAAGCCTCTTCAAAAATCTCTTTCTTTAGGCGCCGTTCGCGCCCCTTCACCGACACGTTCAATGTCATCCGCACGCGGTTTGCGTGTTCCGTGGAAAAAGCGGATAGAACCTCAGTGAGATTGCCGGATTCTTCAGAGCGCAATCGGGCGACTTGATCCCTGCCCTCCACAATCACTTCGCGCGCTTGATCCAGGGTTTGATTAAGGTATTTCCGCTCGGCGGCATCTTCCGGAAGCCGGTCTACGCCGGCCTGCATTTTCAGCAGCAGCGCTGGAAAGCTCTGCAGCAACGTGTCGTGCAAATCGCGCGCGATCCGCTCCCTCTCTGCATGCCGTGTTTCCAGGCGAACGCGCAGTCGACGTTTGACCTGGCGCACACGAAATGCAATAGCCTGCCAAAGAGCGAGAGCAGCAAGGCATACGCAGAGCACTTTGAACCAGAACGTCTGATAAAACGCGGGCGTTATGCGGAACTCGAAGTGGGCGCCCGCGTTGTTCCAGATGCCATTTTCATTGGCCCCGATGACATCGAAACGGTAGTGTCCTGGCCCAAGATTCGAGTAGACGATCTCTCGCTGCAAGCCAACATCACGCCAATCGTTGTCCATACCGCGCATGCGAATTTTTGCCGGCACGCGCTCCGGCATGGTCAGGCTCAACACGGAAAAGGTGATGCGAAGATTCTTGGTATGCGCGGGCAATACGAGCCCGTCTTGTGGCGTGTAGGTTTTACCATCCGCTTCAATAGCATCGATAGCTACTTGAGGCGGCAGAGGATTGGAGATCAATTGTGCGGGATCGCACCAAACGACACCGTTACTGGTCGCGAACCAGATTCTTCCATCGGCACTCCGGATGGCCGAAGGAAGCGGCTCTTCCAATGCCGGCGAGCCAGGCAATCCATCCAGCGTATCGAACTTGCGGAAATGCATCGGATACGACGGATTCATTTCAACTTGATGCACCTCGTTTGCAGGAAGCTGAAAAACACTTTCCAGCGTATGAACCCACAAATCGCCCTGCGTCGAAAACACCAATCCGGTAACGTTTTTGAACGAACCACCGTCAGCCAGGCCCACCATGTTCAAACGGTGCCCATCCGAGTAACCCAGGCCATCGCTGCCGCCTATCCATACATGGCGCCCGTTCTGCTGAAGGGCTTTCGCATCACCGATCATCACGCCTTGCTGAGGTCCCAGCGTGGTGACGTTGTCGCCATCAGCGATAACGATTCGATTTTCCCTGAAACCCAGCCAGATCCGCCCATCGGCATCGGTCAACGCAGTGCGTGGCGTGCCGCTGATGGATGATTTCTTCCACTGGCCATCCGACCACGTAAACAGCCCCTTGGTTGGACCCGAGCCACTGATCGATACCCACAACGTGCCGTGCAGATCCTTGGTCATCGCCATGACCATGTTCCCATCACCCGACTTGGGGACGGTTGTCAGATGCTCAGCACCTGCATCGCTCATCTTCCAGATGCCGCTGGACCCGCCGATATAAACCCCACCCTCCCGATCCCGATATGCCGCGAGCGTGAAAGGCGCGATGTCGAACGTTTTGATCTGCGAGCCCTTGAGCTCCATGACCGGCTTTGAGGAGCTTCCTGTCCAGATCGCTCCATCCGCTCCGGCAGCCAATGCGAAGTCATGCGTGCCTGGCGGGAAAGGTGCCGGCGTGAAATTACTCCGGCTGAATCGATCCACGCCAGCACCGGTACCGACCCAGGTGTTTCCTTCTCGATCGATCAACAGTGGCCACGCATAGTCGCCGCTGAGTCCGTTGGAACTGTTGAACAGCTCAATACTTGCGCTCAGCGCGGACAGATCCATTTGCTGACCAATAGCATTGGACTCGACATGGCGTACGCCATCGCCCAATCCGTTGATCCACAGTCCACCTTGAGGATCGAACTTGATTTGCCCCACGCTGGTCGTTGCTATGTGTCCGGGCGCCCTTACCGGCATGACGGCATGAGTTGTCCAGCGCTCGATGGCTCCGCGCAAATGCGCAACCCAAATGCTGCCGTCGGAAGCCGGTACGATGTCGCTTACGTACCCCTCTTGTTCCAAGGGCACAAATTGCTTGGCATTCGCGGCGCGGTAAAACAGCCCCGTGCCCGTACCCACCCAAAATGCGCCATCGCGTGCGATATACAAGAAAGTCGCGTAACGACCCTTGAGCCCCAGATCGCCGCCCATGCTTTCCCAACGCTCGCCGACGCGTGTGTAGAGATATCCAAGACCATAAAGCCAAATCGCGCCGCGATTATCTTCAGCAAACCCTTCGATAATGCCGTGCTTGGGGAGCCCGGCTTTTGCACCGTAATGGGCGACATGGCCGTCTTTGAGAAAACCTATTTCACCTGATTCGTAACTGATCCACAGGCCGCCATCCTTGCTGGCATACAGGTCGTAGACGGAGCTCTCCGGTGGCAACGCTCCCTGCACTCCCTCGAAGCGCTTGAAGTGCACACCGTCAAACCGGTACAGACCATGGTCCGTGCCAATCCACAAGTAGCCGTCCGACGTTTGCGCTAAGGAGGACACCCCTGTGGGTGCGCCATTTTTTCCGGTCCATGCCTGGTGCTGATAACGATCAAGTGTCCATGGACGCGGATCGGCAAGGACCTGGCGTGACAGCAAAAGGGTGACGACGACCAGCAGCAACCCGCAGAACGCTCGGACCCTATTCCGCGCATGGAACACCACGAAATAGACCATTCCAACCTCTTCCCGCACAAAATGACCAAGGGACGCAATGCTTATAAGTAGGCATAGTGTGTCTGCATGCTACGGCAATGTGGGAGGCTGGTGTTTTATTTTGTGATAAGCAGCTGTCAGGGCAGGCAATGGCCCCTTCAATTTTTTCGCATGTCGCCCAATTGCGGAATTTTCTCGTTTAATTTCAGCAATACCGATTCGTCGCCCCGGCGAAGGCCGGGGCCTAGTGACGTTGAGGGGCATCCAAGTCGCTGGGTCCCGGCTTTCGCCGGGACGACGAACATTTAGGCTTTTCGGCAAGCCTGCGAATATCTTCCTGTACAGCGATGAGCGGAAGCCGTGATGACGAGCCAAATGCGACCCTCGCCGCCCCAAGAATGTCGCAACGCTAAACCACACGCTCCTTTGCTTTCGGAATCGCACCGCCCTCACGCAAACCATCAATGTCGTCCGCACTGAATCCAAGCTGCCGCAGGATCTCCTCATTGTGCTCGCCAATATGTGGGGCACGCTTTGCAGAAACCTTGGCGACGCCATGTATTTGAAGCGGACTGCTGATGGTGGACGTCAGTTTGCCACCCGCGCCCTCGAGCGGAACGACGATGTCGTTGGCGCGCAGCTGCGGATCATCGATGACCTCTTGCGGATTGCGCACCGCACCGAACGTCACATGGACGCCACTGAACACCTTGTACCAATACTCCATCGGCTGCGCGCCGAAAACCTCGTCCAGGATGGCGGTGAGCTGCGGCCTGTTTATCATCAGCTTCGCCGGGTCGGAGAATCTCGGATCGGTGAGGAGATCAGGGCGGCCGATCGCTTTTGCCACGGCTTCCAACTTGTCGGAAGTGACGACGAGAACGAACCATGTGTCATCGGCGGCGCGATAGACGTTCATCACCGCATTCGCAGGACTCTTGCGGTCGTGCAATCCAAAGAACTTCGCGTCACACAGTGCAGCCTGGATCGAAACGCTTGCAGACCAGACACCCTCCGCAAGTAGCGAAGTCGTGACACGTCCGCCCTCGCCCGTACGCTCGCGACGATACAGTGCGGTAACAATCGCGGAATAAAGCCCGACTGCGGTTGCATTGTCACCGCTGCCCGCCACCGGCCAGGTGGGTGGCGCGCCGGCGTCGCGTGTCATCGACAGCAAACCGCTGCGAGCCCAGTACGCGGTGATGTCAAAGCCCGGGAGATCTGCATCAGGCCCCTTCTCGCCGAATCCTGTAATGTCGGCATAGATCAGGCGCGGGTTCCATCCCACCACATCTTCATATTCAAGCTTGAGTCGCGCGCGTGCCGGGTGCGGCGTATTGACGATCAGAACGTCGGCCCATTTGACGAGCTTTTCGATCACCTGCCGGGCGCCTGGCGATTTCAGGTCGAGCGCCATGCCGCGCTTGTTGCGGTTGGCCAAATGCCAGGGGTATGCATCCTCGGCGACCGGTTGTGGCGGCATGTTGTTCGCGTGTCGCCACAGGTCGCCACTCGGCGGCTCCACCTTGATCACGTCGGCACCGAAGTCGGACAGGATCACCGCGGCACTGGGGCCCGCGATGAAGCTCGCCAGATCCACCACTTTCAGCCCGGAAAAAATATTGTCGCTTGCCATGTCTGTCTCTTCTGAATCGTTGTGTGCGGTGGTTGCTTCATCGCCCATGGAATTGAGGCGCACGTTTCTCCAGAAAGGCAGAGGTGCCTTCCTGCTTGTCTTCGGTGGCAGCGCAAATACCGAAGTAGGCCGCTTCCAGCGCAAGGCCTTCGCTTTGGCTGATGTCCAGCCCCTTGTTCACGGCATCCAGGGAGAACTTCACGGCGATCGGTGCGTTGGCCGCGACTTGCTTGAGGATGGTCTCGGCGCGTTCAATAAGGCTGGCTGCAGCAACAACTTCGTTGACGAGGCCGATGCGGTAGGCCTCCTGCGCGGAAATCGTTTCGCCGGTGAGGATGAGCTGTAGCGCGCGCCCTTTTCCTACCAGACGCGGCAAACGTTGCGTTCCGCCACCACCGGGCAGCAAACCCAATTTCACTTCGGGCTGCCCAAATTTGGCGCTTTCCGCAGCGATCCGCATCGTGCAGGCCATGGCCGTCTCGCAGCCGCCACCCAACGCAAAGCCGTTGATTGCCGCGATCACGGGCTTGCCTAGATTTTCGATGAGATCCAGCACGCGCTGCCCGAGGCGGCTCGATTCCTCCGCCTCGTAAGCGCCAAGATGCGCGAGTTCGCTGATGTCGGCGCCCGCGATGAAAGCCTTGTCGCCCGCGCCGGTGAGGATCACGCCGCGCACGGAAGCATCTGCTTTCGCAGCTTCGAATGCAGTCTGCAAATCAGTCCAGGTCGCGGTATTTAGCGCGTTGAGCACCTTGGGCCGATTAACCGTCACCTGGGCGATCGAACCCCTTTTCTCGTACACAACATTCTCGAGCTTCAGCCCCGTCGCTGAAGAAGGTTCGAGTGTCGAAGCAATCATTGTAAGGATCCTCCAGCTGCAGCCTTGGACTTTGTGAAGTCGGGCTTGCGCTTTTCCAGGAATGCCGTGATCGCTTCCTTGGCATCACCCGACTGCAAACGCGACGCGTATTCCTGGAACTCGAGTTCCGCAACGGCCGCCATTTGAGCGCTCAAGGTGCGCCTCATCAGTCGCTTGCTCGCGCACACCGCCCCGGCTGGCTGCCGTGTCAGTTTGTGTGCTGTGTCCAGCGCCGTTGCCATGAGGTCTGCTTCCGCCACGACGCGAGTGACGAACCCCAGCTCCGCGGCGCGGCGTGCATCGAACGGCTGTGCCAGTAGAACCAACTCCGCTGCGGCGAGATAGCCAATCTGTGCGGGAAGCCAATAACTCGTTCCCAGTTCCGGCACCAGGGCGAGATTCACGAAAGGCATCTGAAATCGCGTGTGTTCCGCGGCGTACACGAAGTCGAAGTGCGTGAGCATGGTCGTGCCCCCGCCGATGGCGACGCCATGCACCGCCGCGATAAGCGGCTTGTCGAACGCGATCAGCGCGGCGAGGAAGCGGCCCTGCGGGCTGTCGTCGCCCTTAAGCGGATGGTGGAGGAAATCCTCTAGGTCATTACCCGCGCAAAATGCATCGCCGACGCCGTGCAGAAGCACAACTTGCGTTTCGTCGTCCTTGGCAGCGGCATTGAGCAGCTCGGCTATGGTCGAGTACATGTTAAACGTCATCGCGTTCTTCTTTTCCGGTCGATTGAACTGGATTCGAAGTATGTTCTCGAGGCGTTCGGTCACGATCTCAGGCATTTTCATCTCCTCACATTTTCTGGCTGATCGCCGTGGCGCGCGTCAAACGAAAGCGCCGTAGCCGGTGATGGCTTTACCGACGATCAGGTTCTGCATCTGATACGTACCTTCATAGGAATAGAGGGCTTC
Organism: Dyella acidisoli; assembly: GCF_030160295.1. Taxonomy (GTDB): domain Bacteria; phylum Pseudomonadota; class Gammaproteobacteria; order Xanthomonadales; family Rhodanobacteraceae; genus Dyella_B; species Dyella_B acidisoli. The sequence goes on along the minus strand of NZ_BSOB01000001.1, from coordinate 10,032 downwards.
GGCGTCAGCGAAGAAACGGCCGACGTCGTAGTCGGCAAGAATGCCGTTGCCACCCAGCAGCTCGCGTCCCCACGAAACGGTCTCACGCGATTTGGCCGTGCAAAACGCCTTTGCGAGTGCCGCCTGGTGATCGCTGAGTTTTCCCTCGTCATCGAGTTGCGCGAGCCGCAGCATCAAGCACTGGCACGCCGTCACATTGGCGAGCATCTTTGCAAGTATGTCCTGTACCATCTGGAACGAAGCGATCGGCTTGCCGAACTGCGATCGCTCCTGCGTGTATTTGAGCGTTGCCTCGAACGCACCCATCTGGATACCGGTGGAAGCCCAGCCCACCATGTACCGTGTCATCCGCAGCACGCGTGCTGTATCACGGAACGAGTTGCCGCCCTGCAGGCGGTTCGCCTCCGGCACACGCACGTCTGTCAAAGTGATCTGACCGTTCTGGACCACTTTCAGTGCGATCTTGTGCTCCATCTTCTCAACGCTGAAGCCCGGCGTAGTCTTGTTCTCGACAATGAAGCCTTTGACTTGATTGTCGGCTACGTCCCGCGCCCAGATGATCGAGATATCGCACCATGGCGAGTTGCCGATCCATCGCTTCTGACCGTTGAGAATCCAGTTGTCGCCGTCGCGCTTCGCCGTCGTGGTCAAGCCGCCGGCAGTTCCCGAACCGACCAGTGGCTCGGTCAACCCGAAACAACCAATTTTCTCCCAACGCGCCATAGCCGGCAGCCATTTCCGTTTCTGCTCTTCCGATCCGTCGAGATAAATCGAGCCCATCGCCAAGCCGCTGTGTACGCCGAAGAACGTGCACATCGATGCGTCGGTACGCGCAATTTCCATCGCGACGTAACCAAACAACTTCTGGCTTCCGCCTGCGCAGCCATAGCCTTCATAGCCAAGCCCGCCGATGCCAAGTTCCTTGAACGACGGCAGCAGTTCGAACGGAAACGCATCATCCGACCAATACTTGTTGATGATCGGTCGGACCTTGGTTTCCATGTACGTCCGCACTTTTTTGACGACGGCCCTCTCCTCTTCAGTGAGAAGCTCGACCAGCAGATAGAAATCGCCGTTCGGTACAGGTATGGGCTTCGGTCCGTCGACCTTGCTTGCTGCGGTTGCTGCTGCGGACATTGGGAACTCCGATTTCTTCGGCTCGAAAGCCGGAAAAGATGAAAATATGTGATCGATCCAGACGGGCGCGCCCAGCCTCAAGCGACCGGCGCTGCCGATTTGACTTGGCTCGATTTCTCAACTTTGTTGCGCAGCTCAAGCAGTCCGAGCAGTACCTCATCGCGTTCCGACGCAAGTTCGTCGATGGAACGCGAACCGATCTCGGCATGCAGGCCGTCGATCAGTTTCTTCTGGACGTCGGGAGTAAGTTCGGGAGACCCCAGCACCTTCCACCAGGCGGTCATGGGCCCGGTGAATTGCTGGAAGAAGTGCTCGATGCCACCTTGGCCACCACCAAGATGATTGAGCAGCACTTGGCCCATGATGCCCCAGCGCAAACCAGGTCCCCAGCACAATGCGGTGTCGACATCGGCGACGCTGACGACGCCATCGGCAACAAGGTGATAGACCTCTCGCGCCAACGCGGCTTGCAAACGGTTCGCCACATGCCCCGGCACTTCCTTGTTCAAGCGGACAGTTCGCTTGCCCAGGCTCGTATAAAACTCTGCTACGCGGTCGATCGTATCCTTCGACGTCTTTGCTCCGCCGACAATCTCGACCAAAGGAACCAGGTGAGGCGGATTGAATGGATGCGCGATAACGCAGCGCTCGGGATGCTTTTCGCAGGCGGATTGAATTTCGCTCATCGTCAAGCCCGATGAGCTTGAGGCAATGATGACGCTGGGATGCAACAACTCGTCAAGCTGACGATAGAGCGTCTTCTTGAACTCGATGCGCTCGGGTCCGTTTTCCTGCACCAGATCGGCGTCTTTGATGGCGTCTGCAAGGTTCGCCGTGAACGACACTCTGTTCTGAGAAGCATCCGGCGCGAGGCCAAGCCGCTGCAACGCAGGCCAAGCCGCTGCAATAAAACGCTTCAGTGCCGCTTCGGCGTCCGGCGCAACGTCTGTCGCCACCACGTCCAGCCCCTTTGCAAGGAAAAGTGCGGCCCAGCTGGCGCCAATCACTCCCGTGCCGATAATCGCAACCCGGCGGATGGGCTTGCTATGAGACATGTCACTTCTCCTTCGGGATTTCGGCGTAGGCGATGCCGGTCAGGTTGCCCTGTGCATAGAGGAAATTTTTCTCTTCCGATCCATCGAGACGCGCCGAATAGACCGAGCCGGCAAGATCGGTCACGAACATGCGATCACCAGCTACGTCCAAGGCGATGCCGATGCCTTCCATCAGATGCGTTATCACGATCTCCGGCTCGGCCGGCTTGTTGTCGATGGACGCGCGATTGACCGTGTTGCCGTGCGGAGGGTCGCCGCGGTCGGTCCAGTAGAGGACGCGGTGCTTGTCGTCGAGCTCAAGATCGATCGGCTCCGGCAGGCCATCGAAGAAGATCTCAATGTCGGATCTGGCTGCAGCCGTTTCGCCGGCGGGAATTTCGACATTGGCGCGTAAGATGCGGCCGAGCCCGGCTTTGTCCGGACCTTTTTGCGACCAGTAGATATGCCCGCGTTCCGCATCGATCGTCAGGCCGACGCACCACTTTGTCTTATCCTTGCTATCGGCTTCGCCGCGCCCTACTTCGATGAGCGTCTCCAGCTTCGATCCGTCCAGATTGCAGCGCATGACGCGCGTGCCCTCTCGATCGCACCAATATAGCTTGCCGTTTCGCTTATCGAGAATGATCTGCTTCGGCGTGTGAGTGTCTCCCTGCGCGACGATCATCGTGCGATTTCGGCCGTCGATGTCGGCACGCTCGATCGATCCGTCGTTGAGGTTGGGAACGCCCATGTTGGTCCAGTAGATGTGACCTGCATCAACATCGACGACGATGCCGTCGGGCATACGGCAATCCGTTACGATGGTTTTACGATCGGACCCATCCGTATTCATGACGTGAATGCGCCCGGCATTAATCTCGAGCACAAAGAGGCGGGGGACGGTGGATTTGGCGCCAGCGCTGTGCTGGCTTTCTTTGACGACTTCGGACATGCGGTACCTGCTTGAAGGTCTGACACAACATCGATGGGAGTTGTGTCGTTACCATGCCGCGAATGCCGATTAACGTATTGGACGAAACTGTCGTCCTGATATGGATTGTGCTTCTACTCGATGCAGTCAAACCAAAACCGCGTCGGTGATATCTCGGTCATGATTTGGTTTTTGCTTCGTTGTGTACGTAAGCCAGGGCAGCGGAGAGAGGCAGCAACGCGAAGCATTTCACGCTGACGACGGCAAACAGCAGCGCACCGCATCCACATCCGAATGCGAACACGGCAACGTTTGCACTGAACCGGGCAAGACGGGAATTGACCGTCGCTGCCTGCTCTTCGCTTAAACCGCCATGCCACTTGTCCGCCAGGTCCAGCATGATCTGCGTGGTGGTTCCCGTCATAAGCGTCGACGGCGGCGCGTAGGAAAGATGGACACGATGCACCGCGTTCTGGAGCGCCATGGCGGTAACGAAGATCATGCCGACGACGACCGTCCCAATATTGTCGGCATCAGGGAACGGACCAAGTGCCCATGCCAGCCATGCGCCCACAATCAGTAGCACCAACTCCACAAGGAATAGTGTTCGCAAGACAGGCTTGCCAAGCTTCTCCAGCCTGTAGTGCAGCAAGCGCACGCAGATGACAACCAAAGAAAACACGGGAATCGCCAAAATCTTCGGCAGCGTTCCGCTCGACCTGTACACGATCGCAGCGCCCAGCGTCACGAAGTTGCCAGTTACATGCGCTGTGAAGAGGCCGTGCAGCGCCAGAAAGCCGGCTGTATCGATATAGCCGGCATTGAAGCTGAGCAGCGTTGGAAGCTTTGGCATTTTCAACATGGTGCTATTCCTCATGTTCTTCAATTCATTCTGCTCGCCATACTTCTAAGTTCGTCGTCCCGGCGAAGGCCGGGACCTAGCGACTTGGATGTCCGTCAACGTCACTGGCCCCCGGCCTTCGCCGGGGCGACGAATCGGTTTTGTTGAAATGAAACGCGAAAATTCAGCGATTGCGCGATTTGAAAGATCACAGCGAGCTTGCATAAATCACCACCCCCAGTGAAGTTCAAGCTCAAAGAAGTCAGAGTCATGCCCGCCTACATGCCTGAGCGCCTCGGCAACCCAGTACCGATCGAATTCAGCATCGAACGACAGGCTGCGCGAAACGGCCCAAGTCGCCTTAAGCTGTGCATAGGTACTGCTTCGCTTCCCGCCCTCGCCCGCCGTACCAGGCACGGCAATATCCGGTTGCGCGTATATAGCGTCGTGCGTCGTCTGACGCCACAGCAAACCGATCGCAGCGATCAGCTTTAATTTCTGCAACGGATTGAGCGTAATGGACGGCTTGGCGTGGATAAAATTCGTATAGCCCGTATAACCGGACAATGTCACGTAGTAGCCATTCGGGAAAAGCGGATTGAAGGTGCCTACGTGGTGATCGGCCAGATTGCGGTCGCCGGATGCTTCATCCCATTGCAACCCGAAGCGTGGCGTCAACGGCAAGCCGGAAAAGGTGTATCCGCCTAGCGACCCAAAAGCGGGGGGACGTCGGAAGCCCATGAGTCCGATTTGAGTGTCGCCAGCGAGGTGTCACAAGCGCGCGTGAAGGAAGCCTTGAAGGTCGGGGCTGAAACGTACGAAGGCGAGTTGGAGATGGATTTTCTAGAGAAGCTCTCCCCGACGATATAACCCCGCGACTGAAGATCGGGACTACGCTTGCCTTATTACTCTGCAACGTCAGGCATGATTTGCCCCATTTCCATGGCCTGGCTGGGGGAAACCTCCTGTATCCCTATGACGATCTGATCGTCAGGGGCACCGGTTGCCGTCTGAAACATGTTCCACAACTGAATCAGCATCCCTTTCTTGTATTCGGCTGATCTTCCAGATCGAATCAGCAGCGTAAGCGCCGCCGTAGCCGCAGGTTCGCCGGCGGTGAAGCCATCACCCGGCTGGAAGTCTTGAAATACGACGTGTACCCAATTTTGCGGCACACCGGCGTATTCGGAGTGAAAGGTCGTCAGTTGTTTTGCCAGGCTAGCCTTGGCCGTCTGGTCGAGCGTTCCTTTCTGCGTAACCAGCGTATAGAGAGGCATACGTTTTTCGACCTTGTGATGTTTTTGCTCGTTATCCCTACGCACGCAGGGATGACAGCTAGGAAGTACGCTTCCCCGTTTCGCGCAACGCAAACGACACCAGCAAAGCCAGTGCGATAACGCCCACCCAAAATAAGCCCGACTTAAAGAAATGCAGCTCGGGGCTGATCATGGATGAACCGATCGTCTTTCCAATATGTTTGGAAAAAACGGGGCCAAGCAAGGCCGTAACGCTAAAGGTAATGAAGTTGATCGCACCGGTTGCGCTGCCTTTCACGTTGTCCGGATTGACTTCCTTGATAATCGTGTAAGGAATCATCGCGGCGCCCGACGCGATGCCGAATACCAGCAGCGTGACCCAACTCGGCAGAGCGCCCGGGAGAAACGTCAGCTGTAAGGCACACACAAGCATCGCGCTTACACCTATAAGAAGCGCGAGCTTTCTACGATGAAGCGCATCGGCCAACCATCCGAAGAGTGGGCATCCGAAAACCCAACCGAATGGCACCATCGAGATGGCGAAAACGGCGTCGTGATAGCTGAATAGCCGGTCTTCCTGAAACAGGCGAACGCCCCACACCATGTCACCAATCGTCGTAGGCGCGAACAGAAGACCCGAGACAATGCCGCATATGTATGACTGCGGATTGCTGAGCACGACTTTATAAGGCTCTAGGAAGCTGCGTTTTTCGCCGGCCACGGCCGCATGCGCTTCGCGCGGCGTCACCAGCAGCAAGCCCACTGCCACCAGCAACACCACGACACCCAATCCCATCCAGAATTGGCCGATACCCACAACACCATGAATGAGCGGCCCTACGGCAATCTGCCCCATGGTGCCGCCCAACATGCCGAAGCACTGTGTGAACCCGATCGCCGTCGCCAGCTTCTTGGCGGAGAACCCGTGCGATGCAAGATACACCGCGCCGGTGAATGCAAACGCCGAACCCGCACCTTGCAGGAGGCGCCCGATATTTCCCATCGAAGCCTGGGGAACGGCGAAAAGCACGCATCCGGCGGCAAGCAGCGCCATGCCGGAAGGCACAACGTAGCGAGCGCCAAAACGATCAAGCAGGATGCCGGCCACCAGGCTGGTGGTGGAATACGTGTAGTAGTACGTACCCAGGATGGCGCTCACACCGAGCGCGGTAACCCCAAACGCCTGCGCCAGCTCGGGGATCATCACGGCGGGCGCCGAGCGCGACGCATATTCCAGGAAGTAGAAGACGGCAGCGAATCCCCACGCTATGGCGTATGCGGTTTCCGCCTTTCGCGGTGCGTGAATAACGGCGGCTGGGACGTTCATGGTAGGCACCCTGGTTATCTGCCGACTCGTTTCCCACTCTATCCAGCACCCCGCTATCGCTCGTCCCCCAAACGGGTAGTTGTGCGTCTCAAGCGGTAGCAGTTTTTTCCAATTTCAAGCATGGTTGTCCAAGCGAATCGGGCATCTTCCACGAGTCATGGTTGTCCAAGCGAACATGCATGCCGTAGGCAGAACGGCCCCTCTGCCGGTCGGGCGAAGAGTCGGCAACCAGCTCCGATACCTGCGTTCGGCGTTCGCGTGCCTTCTTCTGGCAGCGCTTTGTTTTCCACCAGCGGCCAAGCCGGCCGAGCCGCCGCACGCCATCGTTCCGCTATCGTCGCAAACACCTTATCGATTGCAGCTGAGCCAGCTGCAGCATCACGCCTATCCAACCCGGGATGGCGCCCCCTCGCACACCTCGGCGATCGTCCAAACACCTGACGGCTTTTTGTGGTTTGCAAGCCAGAACGGCCTGTACCGGTTTGACGGGGTGCACTTTGACAAGAGCGTGACCCGCCTGCTGCCTTCCACGAATATTTTTTCTCTTTATGCGGAGCCGAATGGCGATCTGTGGATGGGCTACACATTCGGTGGCATCAGTGTGCTGCATGACGGAAAGCTATCGAACATTCCTGCGTCAGATCTGCCCGGCGGTAGCGTCATAGGTTTTGTGCGAACCGCTGATGGGACGCTCTGGATTGCAACGACACGTGGTGTTGCCAGGCAAAAAAACGATCACTGGGAAACGATAGGCCCTTCCCAGGGCTATCCCGGCCAGCACCCGCGATGGTTCGGAAAGGTCAACGGCGACATCTATCTGTTCGACAGCAAAACCGCTTACGTACTCGACCAGCAAAACCACCAGTTTCACATTGTCGACCTTTCGCAAGCCATGCACGATCTCATCGGGCTTCCACCTGGCATCGCGCTGAACAAGGACAATAATCCCTATTGGGCAAGCCTGCGCGATCCATCCGGTGCACTGTGGTTCACTCACGAAGATAAGGAAGGCATCACGCGCGTACGATGGAACGATGGAAGCGGTTCACCCTCTTCGGAGGAACACTTCGATCAGCGTGATGGATTGACGGGCCAATATGGTCTCGTCTACTTCATGGATCGCGAATCAAACGTTTGGGTAGGGACAGAAGATGGCGTCGATCGCTTCACGATCGGGAAATTCACGCCCTTCCACTTTCCGGGCAGCATGTCTAACCTAACCATCGCCGCTGATGCAAAGGGTGGTGTATGGGTAGGCAGCCTTCGGGAATATGGCCTGCACATCGAGGGCGATATCAAGGCCGATCAGAACCCTACCCGCATTGCCGGCTTCGCACTTGGCGCGGACTGTTCAATGGTGAGCCGTCGCGGCGTTGTCTGGATGCCGGGAAGAAATGATCTGGAAACCTACGACGGCTCGCACATCGCCCACATTCCTCCGCCACCCGGCACCGTAGCTGATGAGCACGGCGAGCAAGTCCTGCAGGGTTGCCAAGGTATCGCGGAAGACGCAGCGGGCGATGTGTGGGTATCCATCGTCAAAGTAGGCGTCTTCAAATTATCCAAGGGAAGCTGGACCCTCGACGGCGGCCTGAAGGCTTTGCCGGAAGGCCCGGCCATTCGCGTGCTTAGTGATGAATCCGGCCGCATCTGGCTGACTTATCCCGGCAGCCGCATCGCTGTTGTCGATCATGATCACGTCACGCTCTACGACATCCGCAATGGCTTGAACGTCGGGAACGTGCTTAGCCTTTATGTGCGCGGCACGCACGCCTGGGCCACTGGCGATAATGGCGTCGCTTACTTATCACCCTCAGGCGCATTCACGAGTCTGGTTGGTAAAAACGACAACACCTTCCGCGACATGTCGGGTGTCGTCGAAACACGAACCGGCGAGCTATGGCTCAATGGGCCTGATGGTGTCTATCGGATAGGCGCTGATGAGATCGCGAAATGGCTCAAGCAGCCAGGCTACCGACCCAGCTACGAACTCTTCACGCAAGCGGATGGCATCAACGGAGTGGCCATTCCCATTCGTCCCGGCCCGACCATGACCGAAAGCACGGATGGTCGAATCTGGGTGGTGACCAAGCAGAATCTTTCCTGGATCGACCCGTCGCATATCCGGCGCAACACGATTGCGCCAGACGTTACGATCAGCACGCTCACCGCGGCGAAATCCACCTGGCCGGCGCAATCCGTGCCGTCCATGCCGCCGACGACGCACGGCATTCACATCGCCTATACCGCACCCGCCATGTCCATGCCGGAACGTGTGCATTTCCGATATCGGCTCAAGGGAGTGGATAGCGACTGGCAGGACGACGGTGGTCGGCGCGAAGTCTTCTACGCCAACATGCAACCCGGCAATTACCGCTTTGAAGTTTCTGCACTCAACGAAGACGGCGTTGCCAGCCCGCAACCGGCGACGTTGAATTTCACGATCATGCCAGCCTTCTACCAGACACTTTGGTTTAAGGTATTGGTGGCTTGTGTTGTCGTGCTGGCCCTCTCGCTGATCTACCTGCTTCGGCTCCGGTTCCTCGAGCGGCGTTACCACCTGCTGATGGAAGAGCGGCTATCCGAGCGTGAGCGCATAGCACGCGATCTGCACGACACGCTGCTTCAAGGCATGCAAGGCATGCTGCTGCAAGTCGAAACGCTTTCCAACAGCCGCGAGTTGTCGGATGCCCAGCGGCTTCGAGTAACTCAAATTGAAGAAAAAATGCGTGGTGTCCTGATCGAAGGACGCGACGCGATCAGCGCGCTTCGGCAAGCAGAATCCGGTCATGCAGGCCTTATGGCAAAGCTGGAGGCCATTGGTAACGATGCGGCTATGCATTCGAACACACACTTCTCCATCCGTGTCGAAGGCGAGTCACGCCCGCTTCGCCCCGAAGTGTGCGAGGAAACCATCGCCATCGTGCGGGAAAGCGTCATCAACGCTTTCAAACATGCCGAGGCCGAATGGGTGCTCGTGTCCATCTACTACACCTCTGACGCCTTCATCGCGAATGTCACGGATAACGGCATCGGCATTAGCGAACAAAAGATCCAGGAGCAGCAACAAGACGGGCATTGGGGCGTAGCGGGCATGCGTGAACGCGCGGCGAAACTTGGTGGTCAGCTGGTCATCCGGAGTGCCAGTCCGCGAGGCACCACGGTTGAACTGAGCTTGTCCCGGCATGCGGCTTATGCTGTTCAGCCATCCATCAAACGTCGCTGGTTTCAGCGCTGGATGTTGGGTGGTTGATGCCGCCCCCCAACCTGCGCACTGCTATTCGGGAAAGTTTGCATTGCGTGCCTCTCTTCCGAAGGGGCCTGATTAGCATGGGGCCTCGGCTGGGCATGTCGTGGTGTTGGGGGATTGCCTGCGGCGCTTTCGGACCCTAAGGGGCCCGAGTCACTTTTCTTTGCTGGCCCCAGTACTGTCCGGTAAAAACACCCGTCACCATCGTTAACCGACTGATATTTCGTTAATAATCATCCGTTTCAGGGTGTCATCG